>NZ_JAFMZP010000009.1 GCF_024436435.1 Desertivirga xinjiangensis | reverse complement strand
GCCTAACCAGTAGCTTAAGATCTCATATAAACTCCAGAGCGTGGTCAGGAGATGGTATGAAGAAGATTAGAAGGTGGTAGGGCGAGTTTGGTTCAGGCGGTTCAGTGTTAAGCTTTTTCCGTATAAGGCCTCTAGGGGTGATCGCAGAAAGATCAGAGAGAGCTCTAAGGGAATGCGAACGCAGTCTGGGAGCGGGTAGGAAAATGGCGCTGGCCAAAGGGGCGGTACAGGCCTCACATGTTAAAGTTTGTTAAACACACGTTATGTATACATAAAATATCTCCTGAAACACCTTACATTCACGGTGAATTAATAGATTGACTAATAAACAGAATTACTTATCTTTGCAGAATGTTTAAAAACAAGCGTTTAATTACGTGGTGCCTATTTATAATAATAGCAGTAGCTGCTGGCTGTAAAAGCAAATTTGAAAAATTGCAGCAGAGCAATGATACTGCCAAAAAATACCAGGAAGCAATTCGTCTCTATAACAATAAAAGCTATAGCAAGGCATTGATCCTGTTTGATGATCTGATCCAACGTTATCGTGGCCGTGCCGAAGCCGAAGATCTTTCGTACTATTTCGCTTATACGAATTATAAACTGAGAGACTATACAACCGCAAGATACCAGTTCAAGGTATTTGCCGATACTTATCCAAACAGCCAGAAAGCGGAGGAGTGCCGATTTATGTCGGCTTATTGTTATTACCTGGAATCACCTAATTTTACATTAGACCAGGAAAATACTATCAGAGCGATAGAGTCTATGCAGTTGTTTATCAATTTATATCCAAAAAGCGAACGTGTTGCCGAGGCTAGTAAATTGATCCAGAATCTGCGTGATAAATTGGAGAGTAAAGCATTTGCCAATGCTAAGCTATACCTTACCACTGGTCCTTATGATGCACAAAACTACAGGGCAGCAGTAATAGCGTTTAGAAATGTGCTTCGGGATTACCCAGACACGAAGTACGCTGAGGAAATTGGGTATCTTACCATAAAAGCACAAAACCTTTTTTCAATAAATAGTCTTGAGACGAAACAGGAAGAGCGTTATAATGAGTCAATAGTTATGGCGAATGAATTCCTGGAAGATTTTCCGGCAAGCAAATACGTTAAGGATGTGCAAAACTTAAAAGAAGAAGCAGAACAAGGTATTGCCCGGGCACAAAAGGCGCTGGCACTTGCACAGCCTAAAGCTAAAACAACTGATACCAAACAAGAAGATAAAAAAACTGAAAATGAATAATACTAAAAATACACCTCAAACTATTCCATCGAGTACAGTAACAAGAGATGTTCGCCAATTGGATAAATCAACGGATAATCTTTATGAGTCGCTGGTTATTATAGCAAAGAGAGCTAATCAAATCTCCAACAACTTAAAAGAAGAGTTGCATAATAAACTTTCTGAGTTTGCCTCTTCTAATGACAATTTAGAGGAAGTATTTGAAAACCGGGAGCAGATCGAGATCTCCAAACATTATGAGCGTATGCCAAAACCAACGCTTATTGCTATTGATGAATTCCTGAACGATAAAGTATATCACAGAAACCCGTCTAAGGAGCAAGGTTAATACTACAATCAACCAAAAATTTATAAAAATTACGGGAGCAGCATGAACATGTTGCTCCCGTAATTTTTATGGCAGAATTTTTATGTAAGTTTGAGCATATTATGCTTCAAGGAAAAAACATTTTACTTGGTGTTTGTGGTAGTATAGCAAGTTACAAATCAGCCACCCTGGTACGATTGCTGGTAAAGGCTGGTGCCCACGTGAAAGTGGTAATGACCAAAGATGCTACACATTTTATTACACCTTTAACTCTTTCTACCTTATCTAAAAATCAGGTCTTATCCGAGTATTTTACCGCAAGCACCGGAGAATGGAACAACCACGTAGAACTGGGCCTATGGGCCGACTTGTTCATCATCGCTCCGGCAAGCGCTAACACCATCAGCAAAATGGCAAATGGACTTTGCGACAATCTGCTAACTGCCGTTTATCTTTCTGCCAGGTGTCCGGTATACTTTGCTCCTGCAATGGACTTAGATATGTGGAAGCATCCCTCCACTCAAAACAACATTCAGAAACTGATTTCCTTTGGTAACTTATTAATTAAACCGGCTTACGGCGAGCTAGCCAGCGGCCTGACGGGCGAAGGACGGATGGCAGAACCAGAGGAAATCCTGGAATATCTGGATTCTGAGCAGACACCTGCCCTGCCACTCCATGGTAAGAAAGCGCTGGTAACTGCGGGACCTACTTTTGAAGCAATTGACCCTGTCAGGTTTATCGGCAATCATTCTTCCGGAAAAATGGGCTTCGCTATCGCAGAGCAATTATTTAGCCTAGGGGCTGAAGTTACTTTAATAAGCGGTCCGTCTGCCTTGCAATTAAAAACTGCCCAAATTAAGCGTATTGATATTACCTCCGCACAGGAAATGCTTGACGCCATACATGAGCACTTTTCTGACACGGATATCACCGTCATGAGTGCGGCTGTGGCAGATTACAGGCCGAAAGAGGTGGCTTCTGAAAAAATCAAAAAAGACTCGTCAGAATTTGCTATTGAACTGGTAAAAACAACCGACATTTTATCAGAACTTGGCCGTCTTAAAAGAGATGGGCAGATCCTGGTTGGCTTCGCCCTCGAAACCAATAATGAGGAAGAAAATGCTGTTAAGAAATTAAAAAAGAAAAACCTCGATTTCATTGTTTTAAATTCATTAAAAGACGAAGGTGCAGGTTTTAAGAGCGATACCAACAAAATAACTATCATAGACAGGCATCTTCAAAAAGAAAGCTTCCTTTTGAAGAACAAAGATGAAGTTGCAAAAGATATATGTATAAAAATTATAGATTTGGTGAGATGAGATTTATAGCAGTAATTCTATTGTCTTTAATTTGTTTTTCTCTTAAAGCACAGGATCTGAATGCCAGGGTCCAGCTTTTGTCGCCACAGGTGCAGAACACAAACAAAAGAGCCCTCGATATCCTGGAAACCGCAATTCGCGATTTTCTTAACGGAAGAAAATGGTCGACGGACAACTTTCTTTCCCAGGAAAGGATCGATTGTAACTTTGTTTTAAACATTACAGAATGGGACGGCTCTTCCAATTTCAAAGCCGAAGCTCAGATCCAATCGAGCAGGCCGGTTTTTGGAACCGGCTACAACACCACACTCTTAAATATCAGCGACAAAGATTTTAACTTCACTTATACTGAGGGACAGGCACTTGATTATTCTGACCAGAATTACATCAACAACCTTAGTTCCCTCCTTGCTTACTATGCGTATATTATAATTGGAATAGATTACGATACCTTCTCTAAGATGGCAGGAGCTCCCTATTTCGCCAGGGCGCAAAACGTAGTGAACAACGCTCAAAATGCCGCTTTTGTTGGATGGAAAGCCTTTGAATCTATGAGAAACCGGTATTGGCTAGCCGAAAATCTTACCAACAAAGCGTATCTTCCAATTCGGGAGGTGTTGTATGAATATCACAGAAATGGCCTGGATGTGATGGCAGAAAACCAGTCTAAAGGCAGAAAGTATATATTCAACCTTCTACCACAGCTACAAAAGCTCGATAAACAAAAGCAAGGCTCTATGTTAAACCAGGTATTCTTCACAGCGAAAGCAGATGAGCTGGTTAACCTGATGAGTCAGATATCTCCACAGGAAAGGATACGTTCTTATAACATCCTGAGTGAGGTAGATCCTTCTAATATTACCAAATATGAGCAATTGAAAAAAACCAATTGATACCGTATTGCTTTAAATAAAAAATGCTGAGTCGATTAACAATTCGCAATTATGCCTTAATAGAGAACCTGGATATAAGTTTCTCTGACAATATGAATATTATTACCGGGGAGACTGGTGCTGGTAAATCTATTATACTTGGTGCTTTGTCGCTTATTCTTGGGCAGAGAATTGAAGGCAAGTACTTCTACAACCAACAGAAAAAATGTATCATTGAAGGACATTTTGAAATAGGGAGCTATGGACTGGAGGCAAAATTCCAGGAAAAGGATCTCGATTATGAGGCCGGCACCGTGCTTCGGAGGGAGATTTCTGCTGATGGAAAATCGCGTGCCTTTATTAATGATACACCGGTAAATTTAAGTACACTTAAGGAGCTTGGCGAGTTGCTTATTGATATTCACTCGCAGCATGCCACCCTGGAGATTAACGACGAGCGGTTTCAGCTTCTGGTTGTTGATACACTGGCCGCTAATGAGATATTGCTTAAAAATTACCAGTCCAATTTTCTTGCATACCGCAAAGCGGTATCCCGCCACAAGAAACTTGAAGAGGAATCACAGCAAGCCAGGGCCGACCAGGACTACTTCCAGTTCCAGTTTGAAGAACTGGAGCAAGCATCCTTAATTGCCGATGAGCAGGAGGTACTTGAACATGAGTTAAACAGCCTTACTCATGCTGAAGAAATCAAGAAAAACTTATTGTCTGCTTCTTTTTTATTGAATGAGGACGAGCGTTCGGCTATTCCTCAACTGAAGGAATCATTAAATCAGCTTCAACAGGTTGAGCGTTATTTTCCGGACATTCAATCCCTATCTGAAAGGCTCCAAAGCTGCCTGATAGAAGTTAAAGATATAGCAGCTGAAATTGAAGCTATTGAACAAGACACCAATGTCAATGAAGCCAGGTCGGCCGAAATCAGCGAAAGACTTGACCTTATTTATAAGCTGCAGAAGAAACATCGCGTAAGCTCGAATCAGGAATTACTGGCTATAAGGGAGAGTTTATCTGAGAAATTACATTCAATATCATCGTCAGATGAAGAGTTAAAAACGCTGGAATCTGAGATTGAAAGGCTTAGAGCTGAATTAATCGACCTCTCCGACACCCTGTCGGCAAGCAGGAATGAGATTATTCCGACGGTTGAAAATAAAGTAAAAGAACTTTTAGCCGATATGGAGATGCCGAACTCTGTGCTGAAGATCGAAAACGTTCTGTTAGACGAAGGATCACTAAACAGCTCCGGACGGAACCGCATTCAATTTCTCTTTTCAGCAAATAAGGGACAAGAGCCTGCTCCTATGAATAAGGTAGCGTCTGGCGGGGAGCTTTCGCGGCTCATGCTTGCTATCAAATCACTTATTTCGCGTCACATTTCCATGCCAACCATCATTTTTGATGAGATTGACACCGGTATCTCGGGCGAGGTTGCGTTAAAAGTGGGACGTATGATGGATAAGCTTTCGGAGAGCATGCAGGTTATTACCATCACTCACCTGCCACAGATTGCCAGTAAGGGTCAGTCGCATTATTGGGTTTATAAAGACGATCAAGAGGATACAACCCATACAAATATCCGGGAACTTAATTCTGATGAACGGATCACGGAGATCGCAAAGATGCTGAGCGGCGAAAATCCTGGTGAATTTGCATTACAGCATGCCCGGGAGCTGCTTTCTGGTAAAGATTAGTCTAAAAAGAACGGAAAGAATAGCTGTCAGAAATCTATCCCCCAAATCAATTAGTTTACTTATTTTAGCCGACCAAAATATTTGATAATGGCTTATAACTTATTAAAAGGAAAACGCGGCATCATTACAGGAGCCCTGGATGAAAACTCGATTGCCTGGAAAGTAGCTGAGAAAGCGCATGAAGAAGGCGCAACGTTTGTTCTTACAAATGCACCTATCGCTATGCGTATGGGTGAGATAAAGAAGCTTGCTGAAAAAACAAATTCGGAAATTATTCCGGCAGATGCTACCAATGTAGACGACCTGACAAACTTATTTACTCAGTCTCAGGAAGTGTTAGGTGGAAAGATCGACTTTGTGTTGCATTCCATTGGTATGAGTGTTAATATCCGGAAAAATATTCCATATACAGAGTCTAACTATGAGTACTTCCAGAAAGGAATAGATGTCTCTGCCTTATCTTTTCATAAGATGCTGAGCGTAGCTAAAAAGCTGGATGCTATTAATGAATGGGGAAGCGTTGTGGCGCTTACTTATATGGCTGCACAACGTACTTATCCTTTCTATACTGATATGGCTGACATTAAGGCGATGCTGGAGTCTATTGCCCGCAGCTTCGGTTACCATTACGGTCTGGACAAAAAGGTTCGTATAAATACGGTTTCACAATCGCCAACTAAAACAACGGCAGGAACAGGGATCAAAGGATTTGGCGATTTCTATGACTTTGCCAATTCAATAGCTCCTCTTGGAAATGCAGATGCGGAATCTTGTGCTGATTATTGCATTACCCTGTTCTCTGACCTGACCCGCATGGTTACTATGCAGAATTTATTCCATGATGGAGGATACTCTTCAACGGGAGTAAGTAATGAGGTAATGACTCGTTTGGGGCTGGAAGGATAATTTCTGTGCCTTGAGGGCTCTTGTTAGCACACGCGGCACGCGTGCGCTAACAAGAGCCGCGCGCTAGCGCGTTTGGGGCTGGAAGAATAAATTTAATAACATAAAACAAAAGGCGCTTTTTTTAGCGCCTTTCCTGTTATTTAGTAATCTGATTCTACCAGTATTATTTTTGCAGTTATCATTGCACTGGGTGGTATAACCGTTCCAAGGCCGTCCGAGTTTTCGATCTCAATGACTATCTCACCAGGGCGGCTGATCCAGGTGTAAGAAATACCGTTGTAGACTTGCGGTAATTGCTCATACGTTCGTGGTTCAAATGCAAGATAGGTCAATATACCGCCCCTCGCATTAAAGGTGTCCGAAATCTCGGGCATATCAATTATGGTATAGAGAGATTGACTGCCGTTGCTTGATCTCCAGCTACTGGGAGCGATATCGACAATGATGGTCTGGTTTGGATATATAATTTCCTGGCATCCTGATATGACAAACAGGATAGGTAATAATAGTATAGCTAGTCGTCTCATAATTGTGATAAATAAGTGTGTGTCATTAACAACTATATGACGACTAAAATCTTAAAAGGTTTAATCTCTCAGGGTGTGGTTACCGCAACGGGAATAACTTTTCCATTAAAGAACTTATGCCCTGTCAAAGCAAAATCTGCTATATATTTACCCATTTCAAAAGCAAGCACCGGTGATTCGTATCCGGGAAAGGCATGTTCAAGCATTTCCGTTTGTGCCGATCCCAAGGCCAGGCAGTTAAAACGGATCTTTTGCTCTGCATATTCGAAGGCAAGGCATTCTGTTAAGGTGTGTAGCGCAGCCTTACTGGCCGAATAAGCTGCCAGTCCGGGGAACTTCACACTTCCCTGAAAACCACCCATACTTCCGATATTCACCACATGCGCGTTTTCGTTTAACAATGGCAGCATATGATGGATCATTTTCGCATGCCCTAAAAGATTGCTTTGCAGCATTTCCGCAAAATCAAGCTGGGTAGTTTCTGCAAAAGGTTTATTAATTAACTGACCAGCATTATTGATCAGGATGTCTACATGTCCGATACGGTCCTTTACGAAGTTCAATAGTGAAGAATAGTCATCGTGGACAATATCGAATTTCGCAGGAAAAAGCCTCGCATCGGGATTTAAGCTGGTCCCTATCTCATACAGCTTTTTCAATTTGTCTTCTGAGCGGGCAAGTGCAACCACCTCATGCTCGCCGCTTAAAATAAGTTCAAGTGCAGCTTCAAAACCGACGCCGCTACTGGCACCTGTTATAATAATCTTCATATTAAACGCATTAAATATCCAGGTTTAGGATGGGCGAAAATATTAATAAATCCTATTCTATAACCTACCAGATCACTGAAAGTTTAAATAAGCTTTTTAAAGTGACGAATGCTTTTGTAGGTGCTGTCAGTCTATGGTGCTGTCAGCTTCCCTTTCGAAGGCCGCTGCCTCTTCTTCTTTAGGTGCATCGCCAAATTCTTTTGACTTGTACACAAACCACATACCGGGTAGGGCAGCTATTGTTGAGATAAACAAGAATGTTAACGTTACGAATACCGCCAGGTCTTCTTTCATATCGAAAACATCTGACGCGTGCGTCATTACATACTCGCGTAAGCCGAAGCCCCCGAAACTGATAGGAATAACTGTCGCTAATGAGGACACCAAGAAACTAAATAAGTAAGGAGAAAACTTCCCTTGAAAATCCTGCGAAAGCAATATACATATTACACTAACCAGCTGCATCGACTGAGCAACAGACGATTTAATGTGCGCAGGGATGAAGCATTTAGCGTAGTCGGGGAAAAACTTCTTTAGTACAATGTAATAAATAGCCGTGCCAAAAAACAGTGCTACAACAGGAAGCACCCAGTTGATCTCAATCTTAGGGATTAAGATAATTAAGGTTACGCAAAGCACACCAATAGCCCAGAGTCCGCTGACCCGGTCCAATAACATAGCTAAAAAAATCCGCTTGGTGGGTAGTTGAAATCTCTTACGGAGAATATAAAGCTTAAAGCCATCGCCACCAATGCCGCCTGGAAGAAATACATTATAAAAGAGCCCCAGCATGTAAAGCCTTAGATTATAACCATACGTTACATTTAGACCTATTGAATGCAAGAAGCTAAGCAGTCTCCAGGACGAGGCCAGTTGAGAGGTACAATAGGCAAGAAAGGCAAGGAAAATATAAAACGGATCGCTTTTTAAAAAAACATTCTTGACTTCCTGAAGGTCTATCTTCAGGGAAATTAGATAGACCAGCAGGATGGTGAATCCTATCTTAAGAAAAATTTTAAAGAGATTAATTAGTTTCTTCTTGTCCATTAAAAATGCGTCTTACCTGGTATGTTTTTCGGTTTGTACCTTCGAAATATGTCCTTATACTTATTTCTGCCAAAATTCCTATCGTTATTAATTGAATGCCGCCAAACAGGAATATAAGTCCCAGAATCAATATGGGCTTGCCCCAAATATCCTGACCAAGGATCTTAAGAACCAGCAAATAGAAATTAATCAAAATTCCAAAAGCCAGGGATATAAAACCCAGGGTTCCAAACAAATGCATAGGCTTCTGAATATACTTCCTGAAGAACACCATGGTGATCAGATCGGCCATAACTTTAAAGGTTCGGCTTAAGCCATATTTTGACTTCCCGAACATCCGCGCATGGTGTTTTACATCCACCTGAGTGATATTGGCGCCCTGCAGCTTTGCCAGTACGGGGATAAAGCGGTGTAATTCGCCATAGATCCCTAAATCTTCGGCTATTTCTCTTTTGAATACCTTTAACGTACAACCATAATCTTTAATATAAACTCCAGTCATGCGGCGAATCAAAGCGTTGGCAATTTTGGAAGGAACCTTTCTTAGAAACACCCCATCCTGCCGGTTCTTCCTGTTACCCGCAACTACATCCCAGTCTTCATCCTTTAGTTTCTGCAGCATAAAGGGGATATCGGAAGGATCATTTTGCAGGTCGCCATCCAGCAGTGCCAGGTAGGTGCCGCTCGTGTGATCGATCCCTGCAGTCATAGCTGTACTTTGACCATAGTTTTTCCTTAGCTCCACAAGAATGATACGCTCATCCGCATATTTACAAATCTCCTTTTGGGTACCATCGCCGGATCCGTCATCAACAAACACTACTTCAAAGTCAATTCCCACCAGGGCTTCACGAATTGCCGTTATCAGCGGTGCGATATTCTCGCGTTCGTTCAAAACCGTGATTACTACTGAAAGCTCTCTCATTCTACTTTAAATAATTTAAGATTTCCCTCGTATGCTTTTAACAAAACTGCTTTAGGGTTTTTAAGATCACGATCAAACGTTAAATAATATCCCGGGCTGACATCCTCCTCCACAAATTCCACTTTGCTCATCCTGGAACGTTCTATATAAAAAATGAGCCTGTCGTGAAAAGGAATAGAAGGTATTTCCGGATGGTATTGATAAAAATAGAAAGGCTGTCCGGCAGACTTCTCTCCCATCTCAATACTTATATTCTTAAACAACACCGACTCTGCCCGCTGGTAACGGTGCGGCAGCACGAACCAACTGAAACCTAAACGCACAGTTAACAATAGAACTATAAAGGGAATGAACTTATGCTCTTCTAACTTATATATACACCATGCAGCTAGTGCGCATAAGCAGAACACGAGTAAAACCTTAAAAGGAATAGCCGGCACAACCTGCCCCAGACCTGCAAATAATGCCAGCGGCACCGAAACGGTTATCAGTAAAGCTATGATGAGCAAAATTGCATGAAATATCCTGTTCACTTTCGGAAAATCATTCCTGTAGGCATAATACGCATGTACTAATACTATGATCAGCAAAGGATAAAGCATTAACAAATAACGGGGACGCGTTTCAGGTGAAAGCCAATAGATCCAGATATTTGCCAGAAAAGTAAGGCTCAGAAACTTCAGGAATTCATTCTGCCGGATTCCTTTTAGAAACCTCTTGTGGAAGCAGAAAAGGATGAACAAGGTAGCAGGAAAAATATGTCCAAGGTGTTCAAACGGAAATGCAGCGAGATGCCTGATGGTTTTTGCAAGGCTGGTATTTGCCGCAGTTCTCTGGCTGCTTTGATCCCATATTGTATTAAAATATCCTTCAAGGTTATTATTGTATAAGGAATAATTATAAAAATATGCCCCAATAATAGAAAGACAAAAGAGCCCGGACAAGATGTGCTGCCAGCTAAACAACCTTTTTATATTGCCAGAATAGATCAGTAGAGTGATAATTGTGAAGCCCTGGAAGACTATTGAAGGCATTCCCTTACACAGAAATGTGATAGCAGTGATCAGATATGACGTAAAGAATAGCATAAACCACTCCTGTTTCTTATAGAAGTAGAAGATGCTCATAAAAGAAATAAAGGTTAGCCAGGAATAAAATATATCAATATGCCCCAGCATAGAGTCATACAATAACATCCGGCCATTAATCATGAAGAACATTCCACTAACCAAAGCCACCCGCCTATCTTTTAAAAAATGGCTGACGGCATAATATATGGTGATTGCAAAGAGAAACATGGGTATTACTGCCGGCAGCCTGGTAATAAATTCGCTGTAGCTTCCTGAGAGCGAATACAGGCCTGCCAGTATCCAATTATAGAAAGGTGGCTTGTTATAATAATATTCGCCGCCAATGGTTGGTACCCAAAAGTTCTTGCTCAAAATCATCTCCAGGGCAACATTAGCCCTGGTGGACTCATCTGCAAACAGCGGTAAAAGTCCAAGATTTAGAAAAAACGCTGGAACTGCTGCTATTAAGAGAAAGAAAAATACTTTGCCGGGATTGTTCTGTATATAGGTATCAAGTTTTCGCATCTGCGGAGCAAAGATATAAAAGGGATTAGCTGCTTGCTAATTGCTTAGCATGATTTTAAAAGTTGTTCCTTTTCCCACTTCACTCTCTACTGTTATATTGCCACCGAGTGATTCCACCTGGGCTTTCGTCATGTGCAAACCCAGTCCTTTTCCTTCACTTTGATCAGAAAACCGCTTATATAAACCAAATATCTGGTCTTTATATACATTCAGATCAATGCCTATTCCATTATCTGAAAACTCTATCAATACACCTTCAGATCTTCTGACTGCCTTAATAGCTATTTTTAGCGGTCGCGTGTGATCTTTAAATTTAATTGCGTTTGAAAGCAAACTGTGTATGATACTTTGTATATAACTTTTTATACTGGTGAACTGATCTGCTTCTGAACTGATCTCTGTGGAGATCACCGCGTTTGAATTTTTAATCTGCTGTTCCAGATCGTAACAGACTATCTTGATCATATCAGACAATGTCAGATCTTCTTTAATCTCATTCAAGGGTGAGCGTGCTGAAAGCACATTGTTCAAATCCCTTATTAATTTGTCGATAGATTCTGCCGACTCCTTCAGATAAGAATACATGTTATTGGTTTCTTCTTCAGGCAGTCCCATGTTCAATAGATAGGTTGCTCCTAATATGTTAGCCACCGGCGCCCTCAAATTGTGCGACACCACATAGTTGAACTGCATAAGTTCATTATACCTGTGATTAATTTCTTTGATGAGCTTTTCGCGGAGTTCCTCATTTTGCTTCTTTTCGGTAATATTCTGGGATAAAAGCACCACCGATTGAACATTTCCATTATGGCTTCTAACCGGTCCCATGTTCACATCATACCATTCCCACCCTGCTACGCCTTTCCCTTGTATCTCTAATCGCTGCACATGACCCAGGTTAAAACAGTCTTCCAGTCTACTATTGAAAACATCCTGGTACTTATCAGCAACCAGATCTAACACCGATGCTCCTATGACGTCTTCACGCTTTCGCACCTTAAGAAAATTGATATAAGTGATCATTCTATCCCTGTCGACCTCCGTAATGAGCACAGGTGAACTTTCGGCAATAGCTTTAAAATGATTTTCGCGATTGGCCAGTGCTTCTTCGGATAATTTAAGGTCTGTAATATCCTGAACCACGCCAAAGATATATTCCTCCTCATTCGCCTGAGCGGCTGACGATTGTTCTTTTATGTACTTTATAGTCCCTTCGCTGGTAATAATCCGGTATTCAATGGAATAGGAAGACCGACTACGCTTCCCTTCTTCTAATATCTTCGACGCATATTCTCTGTCGGCAGGATGGATATATTTTCGATAATTATCATATGATAGAGGAGTGTCCGTTCTATTTATGCCCAGGATTTCAAATATTACATCGCTCCAGTCGAGCTTATCCACCTTAAAATACCATACCCAGTATCCTACCTTGGCCAGCTTATGACTAACGGACAGAAGATTCTCGCGCCGGAGAAGTTCGTTCTGCACGAGCTTCAGGGCGGTGATATTTAAGCCGTATACTATCTTATATCCTACTTCTTCAGTCGCCAGGGGTGATTTGAAAGGCTTAACTGTACGTACGTAGAAACGCTTATTTCCTTCTGTATCAACTAACTCCTCGATCCATTCAACCGGCTTCTTTAGCGTGTCAACAAGTTTGTACATGTTGTACCGTGCTGCAGCTATTTCTGATGAAACATTTTTTTTAATGCAATAGTCGTAATCATCTTTACCTATGATCCATTGCCGCAACTTCTCATCTTTAATTGCAGATTCGTTTACCAAACGGTACTTATTCTCCTGATCAAAAACGGCAATATCTACATTTACGTTATTAATAATATTTTCATAAAACCCTCTGGTTTCCCTGATATCATTTTCGTTTGATTCAGGCCATGGTGCTTGTTTATGGTGCTTCCTGGCTGATATGCCCGAGGATATATCAGTAATATGTCCATCAATGAATAGCAGGTTACCGTTGTCATCAAAAACGCCCTTCGCATTTTCGCTTACCCATTTCAGTTTGCCATTTTTATCTGTAATCCGGTATTCGTAATACCAAGGGGTATTCTGTGACAGATGAAAGGATATATGCTCCCAAACCGCCTGGCGGTCTTCGGGATGAGTGATTGAAGAAAGTGTTGCAATCTCTCCCCGGAAATCATGCTGAGTAAAACCGGTAAGATCGAGGCATCCGGGATTTACATAAAGTACTGCGCGCAGCTGATCAAACTTGCACCGGTATAGCATACCAGGAAGGTTGTCGAGCAGGTTTCGAAAATCAGAACTATCAAAAGCAACCTTATCCATACTTTAGGCCTGGCGGAGGCACGCAAACATCATTAATCCCCCTAATATAAAGTATAAACTCCTATGTAGTAAATAATCGGTTTAATTTTTCAAGATAGTTGTGATTGTGGCGTGTACGCTACTCAAAACTTGACGTTGATACCAGCAAAAAAGCTCCTTGTAGAAGCAGGATTGAAATACCGACCACCAAATGCATTGAGATCGTTGCCCAAGCTATATCTTTCGTTCAACACATTATCCACTCCTGCGAAAAGCACTGCCTTGTCGGCAGTTACTTTCAATTTCCATGATGCCCTGGCACTTACCAGGTGATATTCATCTGCATAAACAGCGTTGGCATCATTAAGTGGTAAGCGGGAAGTAAAGCTATGCTGAACAAATAAATTGAGCCTGTCGAGAGTCAAAGCCTCTAAGGACGTCACCACACTGCTTTTGGGAACGCCGGTTAAGTTGTTTCCTGAAAAGTCTGCGCCTCCGCTGGTATATTTTGAAAATTTAAAGGAGCTTAAAGTAAGGCTGTTTCGGAAAAGAAGGGTTTTTATAAAGCGTTTTTCTGAAGCTCTGATCAACCAGGCAATAAGCTCTGATTCAAACCCATGCTGATCTGTACCTCCGGCATTTATATAATAGTCGCGATCGTCAGTTGCGACACCGCGCACAATTGCATCCTTTAAATGGTAATAAAAGTAAACAGCATCCCAGTACACCCTGTTGTTGAAGGCGTTCAGCCTCAGGCCAATCTCGTGATTCCATCCTTTCTCAGCCTCTATACCGGTGTTGATCTCCATATTGGAAGGATTTACTTCTTCAAGAGTTGGCGGAGAATATCCCCGGCTAAGTGACGCTCTGACTGCAATAGATGGCTTTAGCAAATAGGATGCTGCGAACCTCGGCATTACCTGGTTTTTAAACTGTCTTTTATTTAAAGGTGCCACTGACGGATAAAAGCTTTCGTAGTTGTAGCTGAAAAAATTTACGCTAACAGCCGATTCTAGGTTTAATTTCGGTATCGGATTTACCGATAAATGGGCAAAACCAAAACCCTGGCTCGCCTTAAACTTATCTGAGGTTTGCATTAAGCCCATCTCTCCGGATTCGTTATCATATCTATCAACCTCTAATGAGGTTTGCTGTCCCTCAAAACCGGTTTGCAAATACCAATTCCGCTTTCCCCCTGTTGTTTCCAGATAAGTTCTCAGACCTGCAGAATTCTCATTTCTGAATTCATAGTTATTTATCGTTGGGTTCTTAAAATCCGTATGCGAAGCAGTTAAGGAAACCACATGTTTCAGGTTACTGCTTAATTGGATTTCGTGAGATAAACCTGCCAAAATCGTTTCATTAAATATTTCAGCTTGCTGGGCCAAAGATTGTGGCCGTGCAGCTCTCCGGTTTGCGTTCAACTGTTCGAGGGTTAATCCTCCCGGAGTTTCATATTGCAAATCAGAGAATAGAATTATAGCGTTTAGCTTCCCCGACTCAGAATAATTCCATCGTGGAAGTATGTGAACATACTTTCTCTCCAGGCTGCTATTCTCCCGGTAACCATCAGAGCGCTGATAGGCTTCGTTAACGTTGAGCTGGAAATCTTTCCACTTGTGTTTCAGGCTTAGGTTCTGATGAAGAAGCCCATATGAGCCTCCGGTAACACTGGCAGAAGCGTAGGAGCTATCCGATTGAATGTCGCCCGGATGAATTGCTAGAACGCCACCGGAATTTGCTCCGTAAATGCTCCCTTCAGGGCCCTTCAAAACTTCTATCTCATTTGTACTACCCGCATCAAGAATATTGAGATAAGTATTCCCCCCGGCATCAGTAAGCATAAAATCATCCATATAGATCTTCACATTCCTAATACCAAAAGGCGATCGCAATAAACTTCCGCGAATAGATAGACGATAACTGCCCGGAGAACGCTCTTCCATTCTTATCCCAGGGATCGAATTCAGTGCAGGCAGTAGTGAATAAGGGGGATGATTCTTAAATATCGAGGAATCTACGATACTGACACTGGCTGGCAGCGTTAACAGTGGCCTGTTGGAAAAATAAGACCTAACCACCACTTCCTTGAGCTGGGCAGAGTCTTTTAACTGCCTTGCTTTAACGCAATAGCACGAGAAAAATAAAACAATAATAATAAGGTACTTCTTCATGTATGCTTCCGTGGTGTAAGTATATAAAAATATCTGATGCTTTAACAGGCGATCACGCTTATTAGATTTAACCTGCATTTTTTAAAACTCAAGTACTTTTGAGACGTTGATATATTAAACTAAAAAATATGGCTATAGTTTATCCTGACATGTACAAGAATACGGAAGACATTGACCCTATTGTTAATGATTCTCATATAAACGTAAATACAACAGAACGCGTCATTTCGGTTCTTGCCGGATCCTTTCTGTTTTTCAGTGGCCTAAAAAACCTAAGGAACAGTCCTGTTACTGGCCTCGCCCGACTCGTTGCAGGAGGTGCTCTCTTTGCCCGTGGTGCCAGCGGTCACTGCCCTGTCTACGAAAGGCTGGGCACCGACAGCACCAAACCTGAAGCAATTAATATCAAACATTACTTTACCATCGATCGCCCCCGTGAAGAAGTCTATCAATTCTGGCGAAATCTTGAAAACTTGCCTTTGTTTATGCGGCATCTGGAGTCGGTAGAAAAAATAGATCATAAACATTCAAAATGGAAGGCTAGTTTTGGCCGTTACCTGCCATCTGTCAGCTGGACGGCGGAAATTGTGAAAGAACGCGAAAATGAGTTTATCGGATGGTCATCTATTAAAGATTCGGCGATTGTTAATATAGGTAAAGTCGAGTTCTATGATCTGCCGGACAGCACAGGTACAGAAGTAAGAGTTATATTCAGCTATCATGCGCCTGTTGGAGGTGTTGGTACTGGCCTGGCAAGGTTGTTTACTCCGGGGATAGAAAAGATCATACATGATGACATCAGTAACTTCAAACGTTATGTTGAAGGAGAAGATCTTTCTATGATAGATATACTTACGAAAGAATAGGATGTCCAAAAAGGTGCAGCTGTTGATTCATAGTCACCTCTGTTGGTTATGTCCGCGCTCTTAGTTAAGCACACGCGGCACAGGTACGCCGGCACTAGCAGCCATCCGTGTTTACCGGTCTTTTTAGGCACAGGCGGCACACGTGCTCCAGCGAAAGCAGCCATCCATTTATGCACTTGCTAACGCACGCGTGCCGCCTGTGCTAAATACAGACTTGTTAAAAAGCTCTATCTGACTATGAATGCTGTCCTGAATGCACACCCTCAGCAAATTCTTCGATCATTTTTTTGTTAAATGCAGGCAGATCGTCTGGCTTGCGGCTGGTGACCAGTCCTTGGTCTACAACAACTTCTGCGTCCGTCCATTGCGCGCCGGCATTGATGAGATCGATTGCAATAGAGGGATAAGAAGTAACGCGCCTTCCATCTATAACGCCTGCAGTGATCAATGTTTGTGGTCCATGACAAATAGCTGCAACTGGCTTCCCGGCGTCAAAGAAAGCTTTTACGAAATTAACCGCCGCCTCGTTAGTGCGAAGTTTATCTGGGTTAAACACCCCACCGGGCAATAGCAGTCCGTCATAGTCATTAGCATTTGCTTCGGCAATATGTTTATCCACCGACATTTCAATAGACCAATGGTCCTTATCCCAGGCCTTAACCTGGTCTTTCTGGGGAGATATGATGTGCACGCTGGCACCCTCCGCTTTTAACGCCTCCAGGGGGCTTGTCAATTCAACTTCTTCAAAGCCATTCTCCGTTAAAATAGCAATGTTTCGATTACTTAAGCTTGGCATAATTCTAATTTTAGTTCTTAGATAGACAGATCATTTCAAATGATATTATAATTACAGCCTTAAAATCTATTTGTTTAGATAGTTTTTAAATCACATATTAGTCTGCTTTAATAAAAAATCAGGGTTTAACCAGAAATATATGCACTTAAAAAAACGCATTGCCATTTTTGCATCGGGCTCCGGCTCAAATGCTCAAAAAATAATGGAGCATTTTAAAAATCATAACGAAGCGGAAGTTGCTATTGTACTTACTAATAATCCGGATGCGTATGTGCTCCAACGGGCTGATAATTTCGAGATCCCCAGCCATATCTTCGATAAATACGAGTTTACGAAAACCGACTCAGTGGTAAGTCTTTTAAAAAGTCTGGAGATTGATATTATCGTATTAGCAGGATTTCTATGGCTGATACCAGAAAACCTATTAAAAGCATTTCCTAATAAAATAATCAACATACATCCGGCACTTCTTCCTAAATATGGAGGGAAAGGTATGTATGGTGACCACGTTCATAAAGCGGTTATCGCTAACGGTGACGAGGAATCGGGCATAACGATTCATTTTGTAAATGAGAATTTCGACGAGGGTGAAGTGATACATCAATCACGTTTCAAGATTGAGAAAGGCGATGACCTGGAAATGATAAAATTCAAAGGACAACAGCTGGAGCACCTGCACTTTCCCAAAGTAGTAGAGAACCTGCTAAAAAAAATGAAGAGTATTTGAGGAGCACAGGTTGTTTAATGAGGTAGAAAGCTTGATCGCTGGTACACGCGGCATACGTGCACCAGCGATCAAGCGGGTTGTTGTTCTTTACAAACACGGAAAGTGAAATGACATTTAGAAGTCGTTTCTTCATCATCCTGAACTTGTTTCAGGACCTCTTGCTTAAGTGGGTTTGCTAAGTATAGCTCAAGAGGTGCCGAAATAAATTCGGCATGACGACCGACCTAGCACCAGCAAGCTAATGATGCTGGCGCACGCATGCCCCGTGTGCCGAGTGCTTGATATAACCTAAAAATCAACCCGACTTTCATGAAAAAATCCTCTTCCAAATCTGCGCCGAAACGCCTATCTTCGCACCTTCAAATTTTCACTCAATGAGCCAACCTGTTAAAATAAAAAACGCTTTAATTTCAGTCTATTACAAAGACAATCTGGAACCCTTAATCAAGAAACTAAATGAGCTGGGAGTTATTTTTTACTCCACAGGTGGCACTGAAAAGTTCATAAGGGATTTAGGATGTGATGTAATACCCGTTGAAGATTTAACAGGATATCCTTCGATATTGGGAGGCAGGGTTAAAACCCTCCATCCAAAAGTATTCGGAGGCATTCTTTCAAGAAGAGACCTGCGACAAGACATTGACCAGGCAAAGCAATATGAAATCCCTGAAATTGATCTGGTGATCGTAGATCTTTACCCATTTGAAGAGACGGTTAAAGCCGGGCTTCCTGAAGAAGACATTATTGAAAAAATTGATATCGGCGGAATTTCACTGATCAGAGCAGCTGCTAAGAATTTTAAAGATGTAGTTATCATCGCATCAAAAAGCGACTATGGAACTCTTCTGGACATGATAAGTGAAAACGAAGGAAATACTACTCTTGAACAACGCAAGGAGTTTGCTAAAAAAGCATTCAACACTTCATCCCATTACGATACAGCTATATTTAACTACTTCAACCAGGAGAATCCTATTACTGTATTTAAAAATAGTGAACAGCAGTCGAGTGTTCTTCGTTATGGAGAGAATCCACACCAAAAGGGATATTTCTACGGGGATTTAGATGCGATGTTTACCAAACTGAATGGCAAAGAGCTTTCTTATAACAACCTTGTGGATGTCGATGCAGCCGTTGCCCTGATCGATGAATTTGAAGAGCCTACGTTTGCTATCTTGAAACACACCAATGCATGTGGCGTTGCCAGCCGCAGCAACCTCACAGAAGCATGGAAAGTTGCACTGGCTTGCGACCCTGTGTCGGCATTTGGCGGCGTGATCATCACCAACGGAGAAGTAGATGCGGATACCGCAAAAGAAATAAACTCCCTGTTTTTTGAAGTATTAATTGCGCCTTCGTTCAGCGAGGATGCACTTAAAGTTCTTACGGAGAAGAAAAACCGGATTCTTTTACAAAGAAAAGAGGTTGAGCTGCCATCCAAACTGTTCAAAACACTTTTGAATGGCGTGATTGAGCAAGACAAGGACGCTACCATCGAAGGTCCGGAATTAATGAAGCCTGTAACAGAAAAACATCCGACAGATCAGCAGCTGAAAGATCTGTATTTCGCGAACAAGCTGGTTAAACATACTAAATCGAACACCATCGTACTGGCTAAAGATGGCCAGCTACTGGCAAGTGGCGTTGGACAGACGTCAAGGGTAGATGCGTTGCGTCAAGCACTTGAAAAGGCGAAGTCATTTGGATTTGATGTAACCGGAGCTGCCATGGCTTCTGATGCCTTCTTCCCTTTCCCTGACTGTGTAGAAATAGCAGCAGACGCAGGGATAAGTGCGGTTCTTCAACCCGGGGGTTCCATTAAAGACCAGCTTTCTATCGACAAAGCAAACGAAAAAGGGCTGGTAATGGTAACAACTGGTGTACGACACTTCAAACATTAATCGCAAATAACACTAACCCTCTTAAGTAAAAATCGTAAGAGGGTTAATTGTTTCATTCCATTCACAGGCTGGAGGGCTGTAAAATATGGAATTTGTAATAGGATTAAAAAAAAGACGTTTAATTTCAGTTACAACGACAAATTTTTAGGGACAATTGAAACAATCACATATTTTTATTTGCTGATTGTACAAAAATCAAAGGCAAAAAAAAATATGTAAGTTTGCATACTTTTAAAAATACATTTAACATCTAATGGGTTTATTTAACTGGTTTACACAGGAAATTGCTATCGACCTTGGTACTGCAAATACCCTCATCATACATAACGACAAAGTAGTAGTAGATGAACCATCTATTGTAGCTTTTGACCGGACTACTAATAAGGTCATCGCTATCGGCCGTCAGGCTATGCAAATGGAAGGTAAAACACACGAGAACATTCGCACTGTCCGTCCTTTGAAAGACGGAGTAATAGCTGACTTCAATGCCGCCGAACATATGATCCGTGGCATGATCAAAATGATTAACAATGGCAAGGGTTGGTTCTTTCCCTCTCTGCGTATGGTCATTTGTATTCCGTCTGGTATCACAGAAGTGGAAAAACGTGCCGTTCGGGATTCCGCAGAAATTGCAGGAGCAAAAGAGGTGTACCTTATCCACGAGCCAATGGCTGCTGCGGTAGGTATTGGCATTGACGTAGAAGAACCCATGGGGAATATGATCATTGATATTGGCGGAGGTACTACAGAGATCGCGGTTATCGCCTTATCAGGTATTGTGTGCGACCAGTCAATCAGGGTGGCCGGTGATAATTTTGACAGCGACATTGTTCAATATATTCGTCGTCAGCATAACATTATGATTGGCGAGCGTACAGCCGAAAAAATTAAAATTGAAGTTGGGGCAGCCTTGCCTGAGCTTTCTGATCCACCAGCAGATTTTGCGGTACAAGGTAGGGACCTGATGACGGGTGTACCAAAACAGATCACCGTTTCTTACACTGAGATTGCTCATTGTCTTGACAAGTCTATCTCTAAGATTGAAGAAGCTATTTTAAAAGCATTAGAGATCACTCCTCCTGAATTATCTGCCGACATTTATCAAACCGGTATTTATTTAACCGGAGGCGGAGCTCTCCTCCGGGGTCTGGACAAACGGGTTGCTGCCAAAACTAAGTTACCTGTTCACGTAGCTGAAGATCCGCTGCGTGCCGTAGTACGAGGGACAGGCACGGCTCTTAAAAACATTGGTGGTTTTAAATTTTTAATGCAATAAAGACGTTTTAAGCTGTAAGTCTGCTTGTAGCCGGCTTACAACTTAAAATTTACAACCTACAAACAATCATGCGTAATCTCTGGATCTTTATCAGTAAGTATAACGCATTTTTTTTCTTTATCATCTTTTTCACCTGCTCCTTAATTTTGTTTGTCAAAAACAACTCCTTTCAGCGGGCAAGTTTTATTAACTCTTCGAACCATGTTATTGGGCAGGCTTACGAAACCATGAGCTATGTAAAACGCTATCTCCGGCTTGCTGATGTTAATGACAGCCTTGCTTTGGAAAATGCAAGGTTAAGGAACCAGTTAAAAAGCTCGTTTTATAACGATTCCATTGAGGAAAAGACTATAAAGGACACCCTATTGAACCAACAATACTCTTTCGTAGTGGCTGAAGTGGTTAATAATTCAATACACCATAAAGATAATACCATCACAATAAACAGGGGTAAACGTCATGGTATAGAGAAAAGCATGGGCGTAATATGCCCTTCGGGCGTAGTGGGAATAGTCCTTAACGTCAGCGATAATTATGCTACTGTGCAGTCTTTATTACATAGCGACACCCGTATAAGTGCCAGTATTAAGGAAAATCATGCTTTTGGATCGCTTATGTGGGGCGATGAGAATTATGATCCCCGCATTGCCATTTTAAAGGATATTCCGAACCATATCGAAGTAAGACGCGGACAACACGTCGTTACTACCGGATTCTCGACCCGCTTCCCCACCGGGTTGCCCATTGGAAGAGTTACCAGGACAGGAGTAAAAGGCGGCGAGAGTTTTTTAAATATTGAAGTGCAGTTAAGTACCGATTTCTCAACTTTGCAATACGTTTATGTTATTAAAAACGTGTTAGCGACAGAAAAGGAACAGTTAGAAGCTATACAGCCGGCAAAATGATAAGAATCTTAATCAGCAACCTGATACGCTTTGCGGTACTAGTTTTCATACAGGTATTCCTGCTTAAAAACATTGGATACTATAACCTGGCGACCCCATTTCTATATATCCTGTTTATATTGTTGTTACCATTCGAAACGCCCAACTTTTTACTCTTTATACTCTCCTTCTTTCTAGGATTAACTGTGGACGCATTTTACGACACCTTAGGTATAAATGCAGCAGCATGTTCTGTACTTGCCCTGGTACGCATAATATTTATCAACCTGACAGTGCAAAGACAAGGGCTGGAGACTGAACCTGAGCCAAAACTTGGAATCATGGGCTTCCGGTGGTTCTTTTTTTATGCTACCATCCTGACGGTCTTCCACCATCTTACTATCTTTTTCTTAGAAACTTTCAGCTTTTCAGATATTAAGTACACACTAATTCGCATAGTTTTAAGTTCTGTATTTACAGTATTTTTAATTTTATTATCAGAGTTTATCTTTTTCCGTAAGAAAGAGCGCTAATGAATAGTTTTTTTCAGCGAAGGTTTGTTATTCAGGGGATTTTTATCGCAGTAGGTCTGGTGTTGCTCATGCGCCTTTTCTACATCCAGGTAATCGACAAAAGTTACTTCTTATCTGCCAATAATAACGTTTTAAGAAAGAAGATCATTTACCCTGCAAGAGGGGTTATCCTTGACAGGAATGGTCAGATCCTGGTACAAAATGAACCAGTGTACGATTTGATGGTCATTCCTCATGAAGTCAAGCCCTTCGATACCCTTGAATTTTGCCGGCTAATTGGCATTGATAAAGCTGGCTTTGACAAACGTTTTTTGAAAGCCAAAAACTATTCTCCGTACCGGGCTTCCGTGTTTGAAAAACAACTTTCTGCGATGACTTACGCCACCTTTCAGGAAACTCTTTTCCAATATCCGGGCTTTTATGTGCAGAACCGTTCGGTGAGACGATATCCGGATACTATAGCCGCCCAGTTTCTAGGTTATATATCCGAAGTCAACGATAAGGATATTGAAAACTCAAACGGATTTTATAAGCCTGGCGACTATATAGGCCGCTCAGGTGTAGAACGGTCTTATGAGGAGCTGTTAAGAGGTCAGCGTGGGGTTGAAAACCTAATGGTTGATGCCTTTAACCGACCTAAAGGGCATTTCTCAGATGGCCGCTATGATACACTGGCAGTTGCCGGGGATAAACTGATATCCTCGCTCGACAAAGACCTTCAAAAATTTGGAGAGCAACTGATGAAGAACAAATTGGGTAGTATTGTAGCTATCGAGCCGTCGACTGGTGAGATTCTGGCATTTGTAAGCAGTCCTACTTATGATCCCAATATGATGGTAGGAAGGCAGCGTTCCAAAAATTCGGTTGCACTTTATAAAGACCCTAACAAGCCTATGTTTATCAGGCCAATTCAGGCAGAGTACCCTCCGGGCTCGATTTTTAAAGTGATCAATGCACTGGTTTCGCAGCAATTCGGTCAGGCAAAGCCCGATACACGCTATTTCTGCGCGGGAGGGTATCGGTTTGGAAGGCGCGGATTAATGCGTTGCACACACGTTCACGGCTCGGTGGATCTGGCCCAGTCTATACAATATTCCTGTAACACCTATTATGGTTATGTTTACAACCGGATGATTGATCATTCTGGACTAAGACCAGTCAACGCATTTAAGAAATGGCGGGAAGCTGTCGCTAAGTTCAATATTGGCTCTAAATTAGACATTGATTTTCCCAATGAACGAAAGGGGCATTTACCTACCGATGAACTGTACACTAAACGGTGGAAAAGTGACAGATGGGGCTCCAGCTTCAACATCTCTCTCTCAATCGGACAAGGTGAGCTAGGGATAACACCCCTGCAAATGGCTAATGTTGCCGCATCTGTGGCCAACCGGGGATATTTTTATAAACCGCATTTAATCAAAGCTATTGGCGAGAAGCAGGTTATCAAACCAGAGTTTACCAAGAAAAACTATACCGGAATTGATGCTAAATATTACGACGTGGTTATCGAAGGGATGAGCCGGGTGATAAATCAACCTGGAGGAACAGCCTATAATTCGGTTACTATCATAAATGGCATCGAATTTTGCGGAAAAACCGGAACAGTGCAGAACCCTCATGGCAAGGACCACGCTGTATTCTTCGGTTTCGCTCCCCGAAACAACCCTAAGATCGCTATCGCCATAGTTGTTGAAAACGTAGGTTTCGGTGCCACCTGGGCTGCTCCAATAGCCAGTTTCATGGTCGAAAAATATTTGAAAGATTCGGTTGATAAACCTAAGGCAATAATAGATTATTATCTGCATAAAAACCTAATGCCCGGCCATGATAAACCGAAGGTAAAAGTCAAGCCGGCAACCAGTGACTCTACAGATAAAAAATCTGAGCCGGAGACTCCACCAATTTCAGAAGCCAACACAAAAGCAAAACTTCCAAATGAATAATCAGCGAGGCCTGTTCTTTAACGTCGACTGGATAATGATATTGATATATCTGGCTCTCTGCATTATAGGGTGGTTTAACATTCACGCGGCTGTATATGATGTTAATCACCCCAGTATTCTGGACCTGGAAACTAACTATGGCAAGCAGTTCCTTTTTATCATCGGGGCGCTCATTATTGGGGGATTGATCATGGTAATGGACGCTAAGTTTTTTAATTCCATAGCACCTGTGTTTTATGGAATTACCCTTATCCTCCTCATAATAGTATTGATTGTAGGCCGCAATGTTGGCGGTAATCAGGCCTGGATTCCCCTGGGCAGTTTCAGGTTGCAACCCTCGGAGTTTGCTAAGTTCTCTACTTGCTTGCTTCTTGCAAGATACCTAAGCGCTACCAACCTGAAATTGAACGACATCAAAACGCTGATCACAAGTGGCATTATTTTATTAATCCCTATGGGACTGATCATGCTTCAGCCTGATACCGGTTCAGCTTTAACCTTCACTTCTATCGTGTTTGTTCTATATAGAGAGGGGCTTTCAGGTTACGTCCTTGTAATTGGCGCTATTTGCATCGCCCTGTTTGTCCTGGCCCTTCTTTTTAATAAGTTCTTTTTGATCGGCGTATTGATTGCCATAACAATTGCCACTATATATCTGAATAAAAAGAACAGGAAACTTGTAACCGTTGTCTTTGCGGGTGCTATCATTTCCATCGCATTTATTTTTTGCGTCGATTTTGCTTACGAGAATGTCCTTCAATCTCACCAACGGAACCGCATCGACGTTATTCTGGGCAAGATAGACGACCCGCGTGGCCAGGGATATAACCTCAACCAATCTAAGATCGCCATCGGCTCGGGGGGGTTATGGGGAAAAGGATATCTTCAGGGCACACAAACCAAATACGATTTCGTACCAGAACAAAGCACCGACTTTATATTCTGTACCGTTGGGGAAGAGTGGGGATTCGTAGGCAGCCTGGTGGTCATAACTTTATACCTTACCTTACTTATCCGTATAGTTAATCTTGCGGAAAGGCAGCGATCCAGCTTTTCCAGGATATATGGCTATGGCGTAGCCTCCATACTTTTTTTCCATTTCTTCATTAATATCGGAATGACCATCGGACTGGTACCTGTAATTGGTATTCCGCTTCCGTTTCTAAGCTATGGAGGGTCTTCGCTATGGAGCTTTACTATCCTTTTATTCATCCTGCTAAAGTTAGACTCTAACAGGATGGGATTTATTTAGAATACCGGCGATTTAAAATATCGTAGAATTTGTCTACTGTACTTTGCTTGGAGGCCCAGTTGTTTTTAACCGCATAGTTTGCTTTGAGGAAAGTTTCTGCGACGCTGAAAGAGTCAAAGCGGTTCAGTAGCTCTATCGCTTCGCTATATGCCAGGCTGTAACCATTAAAAAGGTCTTTTATGAATAACAATTTATCATTAAGATTTATTGCTGATTTCAGATCGGTTATCGGTTGCTTGTTGTACTGAGGTTCAGGTGTGTTACCCTGCATTCTTTGTGCAAAAATAATATCGTTCAGTGTTGGTGCAGCTTGCTGAGCAGGCTCTGACTGAACAGGAACTTCTACACTGGCTACTTTCTCAGGAATGACCACCTCTCTGACCACGGGCTCAGGAGTTTCAATAACAGGATTTACAGGAGCTTCTGCATTGGCTGGCTTATTTTCAGAGATGGAATGAACTTCAGGCTGAGGTTTCTCCAGGGGACGAGTCGGTTGTTGCTGTTCTGACACAGGCTCTTCCTGAACAGGCTCCCGATGAACCGGATCTTGCACGACAGGACTTTCCTCGGCTGGTTGTTGCTGGGCAGGTTGCTGCTGAATAGACTGTTGCTGAACCGGCTCCGGAATACTTGCAGCTGAAAGTATCTCCGCTGGCTCCTCATTTACGTGCACACTGAGAGGCTCAGTTTGCTCAGCCAGACGCGAAACAGGTGCTGTCTTCGGCTGTTCAGCAATAGCTGGCGTAGGCTTCGGTTGATTATCTTCCTGTTTTGGTGCTGCACTTAAATTTATTTTCTTGAGCACCTTAACATGTTCAGCAAGAAAATCAGAATTAGCTGCAAATAATTCAAGCTCCAGATCATTAAGCTGATCGGGATTTTCAGACAGATATTGATATTGCTCAGTGAGCTCGGCAATTATAGCGCCGATCTTTTTAAAAATCTCTTTTTGATGCATCATTGAAATATAACAGCGTACTAGAGTGTATGTTGGTAAAGCTATTCAAACTTAGATAAAATTTTGCCTTTACCCTAAATAAACGGCTTATAAATTTTAGCGATATTCGCGCTGGAAGAAAAAGGGATTATGCTATTTAGCGAACTGCAATTCAGGTCAAAGACAGGGCCAAGAGGAAGTATTGAAGTAATCTGCGGATCTATGTTCTCTGGAAAAACAGAAGAACTGATCCGTCGTCTGCGCAGAGCTCAGATCGCAAAGCTGAATGTAGAAATATTTAAACCGAAAACAGACAAACGGTATGATGAAACCGCCGTTGTCTCGCATGACCTGAACTCTATTCATTCCACCCCCCTTGAAAATTCTTCTGCAATTCTGCTTCTTGGGGCAAACACCCAGGTTGTGGGTATTGATGAAGCTCAATTTTTTGATGATGAGCTTCCGAATGTATGCATCAAACTGGCAAACAAAGGGATAAGGGTTATCATAGCAGGTTTGGATATGGATTTCAAAGGAAAGCCTTTTGGCCCAATGCCCGCCCTGATGGCTATTGCCGAAGAAGTAACAAAGGTACATGCCATCTGTGTGCAGTGCGGCGCTCCTGCTAATTTCTCATATCGTACCGTTGCCAGTGAATCTAAGATATTACTAGGCGAAAAAGAAAGTTATGAACCTAGATGTAGAATATGCTTTTATCTGGACACGTGGTGAGGGGTAAGTTTTAAGTTTCAAGGTTTAAGTTCGGGTAGCTGACACTATTCAAGTTTTACTATTTTGAAGCTTTTGATATCACCATCAACGTTAAGGCGGTAGATATATACTCCGCTGCCAACATCAGAAAGGTCACACACCGAAGTATATTCCCCCTGCTGATATATTGAGCTTTTAATAAAGGTCTTTACTTTTTGGCCCATGGTATTATAAAGATCAAGAGAGATCCGTTTTGTTTCGGGCAGCGTAAAGCTCAATCTTTGGGAAGCACTACCTCCGGTCAAAGGGTTTGGATAAGCTTTGATAGTTACGGCGGCAACCTTCGAGGCCTCATAAATTACACTATACTTTTTCTGTGCTTTCCCTCCGGCGGCCTCTAACTCATCCTCGTTTTCTGCACCAATCAAGGCAAAAGCCACCTTGACAGAACCATTTGCAGGTATTATATACGGGCCATAGCCGGTAACAAAAGACACGTCCAGCCCATTGGCCACATTTAGTCCGAGACTTTGAGATCTTATGCCATTTGAAAGCGTCTTAAACTTCTCCTCTATGGTAAAGTCGTTGTTGGCCAGGATGTCGTTCGACAAGCTGTTGCTTAGCGGATAATAACAAGGACTTGCTTCACTTAATAGTTTTACCCCCGCCAGAGGCTGAGAACCGCCGCTCTTATCAAATACCCTGGCTGTCTTAGTTGCCGGATCATAGGCAGTAGCGTTAGTAGATCCGCCATCAATATCCCAATCCATAAACAATCCGACAAACACGTTTCTTAATTCTGTATTGCCGGGATTATGCACCTCATATTCCGCTATTAAAACATCACCAGTGTCGACATCTTTATAGATCCAGGACCTTTGCTTTACATAAACATTTAAGGGCGAAGGGCTTCCCTTATCATCAAACTCCGCACGGGCTGAAATAGCATCCGCAGTATTCGAGCTTTGAATTTTGACTCTTTTGACGAAGTGGTTATCCGATTCTTCTGCCGATGAACGGGCGTTATTGGAAACCTTCGATTCTGAGTTACCGATCATCAGGGCCGCTTCATACAAGAGCTGGTTTCCTTTATATTGAAAACCTAAAGTACCCGCATCGGTGCCTGCTTCCAAAAAGCCAATCTGCCCGGTACTTGTAAGCGTGGTTGCGATAATGTCATTGCTAATATTGAGATAGTCGCGGGCTACGGTAACTACAAATCCCTCAAAATCCTGATAAGTACCATTAGCGCTGTATTGCAATCTGAATTCAACCTGACTGTTATCAGGAGTTCCCGGCTTAATAAATATCTTAAATGGACCAACATTATTTTGAGTCATAAGGGTACCTATGGACGCGACCGTGTGCAGTCCTTCGGTGATCACAACATTGGGGTCGTCAGACAACAGGTTCACCTGTAAATTATTTACCGGAGAAAGAAAATTCTTCAGATCAATGGTTATTGTAAGGGTGTCCGCGGCCGGTATAATACCATTCGCTTTGTCGGACAAGGTGATATTCTGTATTTTGATGGAAGGAGGGCTTTCGGTTAATGCTCTGTAAACGTTTAACCTCCCACTACCTAATCGCTTACCGAACCCTGGATTAAATGCATCTATATTGTCGGCAGTTGCCCTCAGCTGTGCACCTATTTGCTGCATTGAAAAATGTGGTAAATAGGCACTTAGCAAAGCTGCTGCGCTTGCAACTACGGGCGATGCCATTGATGTCCCTGTTTTTGAACCGTAAGTATTATCAAAGGTGGTACTATAAATGTTAGCGCCCGGCGCTGCAAGCGACACATAGTATCCATAATTTGAGGTCGAATTCCTTACGTCGTCAACACCCACATTAGCTACTGCTAACACACCGTCAAATCCAGCAGGGTACTGAGGAATATCGTCAGAGCTGTTTCCTGCCGCGGCTACAATGAGACATCCTTTTTCAATAGCATAGTTAACCACATCCTGACCATAAAAGCTGGCTCCTACTCCGCCCCAGGAGCAGTTGATTATCTTAGCGCCATGGTCTGCGGCATATTTGATACCTTCGTACCCCCTTAAGATTTTCGTACCATTATCATCTGCCGCAGCCTTGATGATGAGCAACTGAGCAGTATTAAAAGCAATACTTGCTACACCTGTAGAATTATCGGTAACTGCGGATGCAATTCCGCTGACATGCACACCATGGTCACCACCCTGCTGAGTGATATTTGGATCATTATCCTCCGCCATGTTGGAAGCGGTTGCTCCTACAAAATCCCAGCCTCTGTAATTATCTATATAACCATCTCCATCATCATCCACACCGTTTACCGGGTCGTTTACATTATAGGAGATATTTCCTGCCAGATCGGGATGCTCCAGATCTGAACCTGAATCGACAATTGCAATAATCGTTTTCCGGATATTCCGTATCAGATCCCAGGCTTGAGGAGCCTTAACTTTCTCGAGATATGACTGGTTTATCAGAGCGGGGTCTGCAGGGATATAACTGGCCTGGTATATGTAAAGAGGTTCAGCATATTCCACCTCCTCACTTTGAAGTAATTCGTCAATCGCACTACTAATATCCTCCGAGTCTGGAATTGTAAGTTCGTAAATACGATCTAAACCGAAGTTTTCAGCCCTGTTAAACACTTTGTTTCTTTCCTTTTCACCGGTTGCAGCTTCGTGAAACTTCTTTTCTATTTTCATCACGGTTACCGATTGAAGATATACTACATTTTCGCTGAAAGTCCTTTTATTACTTTTTTGAGGGCTTTCTTTTAGTTTGAAAACTACTTTTCCTGGCACATAGTCAGGGCTGGTATGAGCAGCCGGGAAAGTAAATCCCTTTTTCTTTTCCTGGGCAAAGGAGGAAAGAGCACTAAAAGCAATAAAATAAGGAAGTAGAAGTCTCTTCATTTGAAAGGGTTACTGTCCGACTATTTAAGAGAATCAAGCACTTTAAACATCTTTTGTTTTATATCTGAGGTGCTACCGTTATAATTATTGGTAATAAATGTGAACACTAGAGGAGTGCCTTGTTTACTTTCCTCATAGCCTGTATAACACAATACGTTCCGAATGCTACCGCTTTTCATTTTCATATTATTATACAGGGGCAAACTTTCGTAAAAACTCCCAAACCATGGTTCAGATTTAACAAGTTGAAGGATTTTGGCCATCGTTTTTGTAGTGATCCTGTTTTCCGGGGACAATCCACTTCCATCCAAAACGTTTAGACTGTTATGATCAATTCCTTTTGACGCCCAATATTCTTTGATCACCTGAACCCCCTCTTCAAATCCTGCATCTTTACCCTGATTTAAAGCCAGCGTTTTCAGGAGGTTCTCAGCATACAGATTGAGGCTTTTCTGATTAAGCCAGTATACAACTTGCGACAAGGAAGGCGATTGATACAGACTGATGATCTTTAAGGCCTGCGGGCTCTTTTGTCCCTGGGCGTTTATCTGCCTTGCAGTTGAGGCCTTATTCTGTGATGGGATGCCTGACATTTGCAGGTAGCCTTGCAATTCTGATGCAAGCACCAAAGCAGGATCAGGAATGGATGCCTTAATGGTTTTTTGCAGGTCAAGACCGTAAGTCCCGCGAAGGTATACGATATCAGAATAGGGGGAAGAATAAGCATAAACATTATCTCCGCTACCGGCTTTACCTGTGGTCACCTCATTAATTATGGTAAGGTTAGCAATCGCTGGTTCAGTTCGGATGAGCTGTGTTTTGTCTCCCGGCTCGTTGCCTGCTTTAAAAACCAGTCCGAACTCATTCTCGCGCCAACTTGCAGATGTGGCCCCCGCCCCGTAATAGTTCCCTATATCCTGCCAGATCCAGCCTAAAGGAACAGTTTGAGTACCAAACAAGGAATCGTCGACGATCACCCTGCCGTCTATTTTTTTTATACCAGCAGTCTTCAGTGCATTTACCCACTTCGCTAGCAATACGTCCGGCTTTGACTGGCTGTACCGGTTACTACCGAGGGTAGGGTCTCCGCTTCCTTTTAATATCAGGTCTCCTCTGAGCACCCCGTTTGTAATGGAACCAGTGTATCCAAGTGCCGTTTCCCACCGGAACTCTTTCCCTAAAATTTGATATGCTGTAGCGGAAGTAATGGTCTTTAGCGTTGAAGCCGGTGCCAGCCCCATATCAGCGTTCTTTGAAAAAAGCACTTCTCCTGTTTTAGAATTTAAAACTGTCAGAGAACTGAGTCCGTACCGGAGCTGAGCGTCTTGTTCAAACACAGCGTAAGCCTTAGTTATTTTTTGAGTAAGAGACTGACTGAACAGCCCCGATGTTGATGCAAAAAAGAAGATATAGAGAAGATGAAATTTCATTATCCCAATTATAACTATAACATATCAATCAGCCAATTAATTCTTTGTATGCCAAAAATATAGCAGGGCGCACGCGTGGTGCCGCGTGTGCCAAAGTTAAACTTCGTCAAAGTACGGCACAAAAAAAAGCGGCTAACCTGAGGCCGCCGCTTTCAATTTATTTATGATAAGCTTACGCTAGTACTCCGTTTTTCTGCAGATATTCAGCAATCTGAACAGCATTGGTAGCAGCACCTTTACGAAGGTTATCTGCAACAACCCATAGATTCAGAGTTTTATCCTGAGATTCGTCACGGCGGATACGCCCAACAAATACCTCGTCTCTTTCGTGAGCATCTTTAGGCATAGGATATTTCGCGTTAGCAGGATCATCCACTACAATCACACCTTCCTGAGCTTCCAATAGGCTGCGAACTTCAGCCAGATCAAATTCGTTTTCAAATTCAATGTTTATAGCCTCAGAATGACCACCCATTACCGGGATACGAACTGTTGTTGCTGTAACACGGATTGAATCGTCTCCCATAATCTTTTTAGTCTCCAGGATCATTTTCATTTCCTCTTTGGTGTAACCATTATCCTGGAATACATCAATTTGTGGAATTACGTTAAGATCAATTGGATAAGCATAAGCCATTGGTCCTTCGATACCATTACGCTCGTTCATCAACTGATCCACAGCTTTTACGCCAGTACCTGTTACTGATTGATAAGTAGAAACTACTACGCGTTTGATCTTATACTTTTCATGAAGAGGTTTCAATACTACTACCATCTGTATTGTGGAACAATTTGGATTGGCAATAATTTTATCTTCAGCAGTTAAAACATGAGCATTTACCTCAGGTACAACCAATTTCTTGGTTGGATCCATACGCCATGCAGAAGAGTTATCAATAACTGTAATTCCTGCTTCCGCAAAACGCGGAGCATATTCAAGAGAGGTACCACCACCTGCAGAAAACAACGCTACATCTGGTTTCAGTGCAATTGCTTCGTCCACGGTAACCACCTTGTACTTCTTTCCCTTGAATTCAACTTCCTTACCAGCACTTTTTGCGGATGCTACCGGAATCAATTCACTAACAGGGAAATTGCGCTCTGCTAAAACTTTTAACATCACCGAACCTACAAGGCCCGTAGCGCCTACAACTGCGACTCTCATTTTTTTGTTTCTTAAATATTTGTAATTTAATTTTTTAAATCCCGCAAAGATGAATAAATGTTTAGTTTTTTTCTTTATATTTTTTGTAAAAATCGCGTTTTCACAAGTAAATGACAATTTTGATGACGGTGACTTCGCTAATGCACCCAAATGGACTGGTAGTAATTCAGGGGAGCACTTTATTGTTGACGGGAATCAACTTCGATCAAACTCCGAGTCGGCAAACAGCAACTTTTATTTAAGTACTCCCAGCTCTCTGGCGAATAACTGCGCCTGGGAATTTTATTGCAATCTTAAATTCGCAACCTCCAGTGCTAATTATACTGATATATACCTTATCTCGGACCAGGCCAACTTGCAAGCGGCTAATATCAATGGTTATTTTGTGAGGATCGGGAATACCAATGACGAAATCAGCCTGTATAAGAGAAGCGGGAGCATTTCGGTTAAATTAATAGATGGTGCTGATCTTTCTGTAAGCAGCTCGACGAACAATCGCATCAAGGTCAAAGTTACCCGTACATCCGGCAATCTCTTCAACCTGGAAAGAGACCTGACAGGAACAGGTGCCTCCTATGTTTCAGAAGGAGTGATTATGGATGGTAGTTTTAACAGCAGCGCCTACTTTGGGATCTACATTCAGCAATCAACTTCCAGCTTTTTTAAGAAACACTTTTTTGATAATATCAGTATTCGTCAACTATCCTTCGACCAGGATCCGCCAAAACTATTATCAGTCACAGTGCTTGACGAAAAACGGCTTACTGTTTCCTTTGACGAAGCAATCACCGGGGTTTCTGCCACAAATGTGCTGAACTATTCACTGAGTAACGGTTATGGCAATCCTCAGACCGTTGTTAGCACAGCGGAGCCAAATCGCTATATCCTCGGCTTTGCCAATAACTTTACACCAGGTTCTTACACTTTGACAGCCATGCATATTTTCGATGAAAGTGGCAACCAGATCTCGGGACATAATTCCGGGACTTTTTCTTACATTCCGCAATATATTCCAAGGGCCAAAGATGTGGTGATCAATGAAATCTTTGCCGATCCAACTCCGGTATTAGGTTTGCCAGGGGCCGAATTTATAGAGCTCTGGAACACTACTAGCCAGGTTATTTCTCTTGAAAACTGGAAATACAGTGATGCTGCATCTGCAGCAAGTCTGCCTGCATATGTTTTAGATCCCGGAGAACACCTCTTACTCTGCGCTAAAGCTGATACTTCAGAATTTAAGAAATATGGAGAGGTACTGGGAATATCGCCATGGCCATCCCTAAACAATTCTAATGACAGACTTAAACTTTTCAGTTCCCAAAATGTACTGATCGATTCTGTCTCGTACACAGATACCTGGTATAAAGACCCGGAAAAGCAGGCCGGTGGCTGGTCTATTGAACTGATTGATAAGCGTGAGACTTGCACCGGTATGCAGAACTGGACAGCAAGCATCGATGTGACAGGGGGAACTCCTGGCCGTCAAAATTCCGTTTTCCGGTCAGATGCCTCTACCCTGCCATTGTCGTTAACGGGAGCTTTCGTTAAAGATAGTATAACGATACAGCTAAGCTTCAATCGCCCGGTTGACAGCCTTTCAGCCGCCAGTTCAACTAATTATCAGGTTAACAACGGCCTGGGCTCTCCAGCATCAGTGAAGGTCTTATCTCCGGAACTTACTAAAGTAGAAATGACATATCACCAAGTCATAAGCAGAGGAAAACTGTACAGCGTCCTGGTATCGGGGCTCACAGACTGCTCCGGCATTCTGATCTCAGCGAACAACAATTCCGCACAATTTGACTACTCCAATGCAATCTCCCAAAATGACATCTTAATCAGTGAGATCTTATTTAATCCGAGGCCTGAATGTGCCGACTTTGTGGAGATCTATAATAATGGCGACGTGCCTTTCGATTTAAGAGAGCTTTCAATTGCTACTATCAAAGAGCAGGATAGTTTGGTTAGCATAAAAAAGGTCAGCAGTGCTCAACTGATGCTTCAGCCTAAACATTACCTGGTTTTAAGTTCAGACCCTGATAATATAAAAATGCAGTATCGTACAGATAATCCGGATGCTTTTCTAAAAATGGCCTCTATGCCAGCCCTAAATGACGATGCCGGAACGCTTGTATTACTTGCCGGGGAAAATAGAATCGACCAGTTCTCGTACACCGCCAAAATGCATTTTGCCCTGATCAAAGACCCGGAAGGGATTTCGCTTGAAAGGGTCAGCTACAAGCGACCATCAGATGAGCCTGGGAACTTCAGGTCGGCAGCTTCATCGGTTGGCTTCGCGACCCCGGGTTATAAAAATTCTCAAAGTGTGGAGCCCTTTCCCTCCGAAGATGCCGTCTTTTTGCTTTCTAAAACATTCTCACCAGATAATGACGGATTCGAAGATGCTTTACTGATCAACTACAAATTTCCAGAAGCGGGACTAGTAGCCAATGCAACAATCTATAATGATAAGGGCGTACTTATACGAAAGCTGGCGAAGAATACTACTCTGGCAAACGAGGGATCTATAACATGGGATGGACTCGACGAAAAAAGCAGATGCGCGGATATGGGGATCTATGTTCTCTGTTTCGACGTATTTGACTTAAAGGGGAATATTCGAAAATATCGTAAAAGCTGTGTTCTGGCAACAAAGCTCAACTAAAAAAACAGTATCAAGCTCTCTGGTCCGGAATTCCTTCCGGACCTCATTCACTGGCATCCGGCTCAAATATGTATCTATCAAAATAGTGTAAAACTTGAGACATTTAGTAATTAAAGGGGAACAATTCTAATTACTTAGAAGCTGTATTCAGCTAAAATCCGTTATTTTGTTGATTTTGGCGACAGCATGAAACAGCCTGTATTTTATATAGTCAAGGCCCTCTTTTATCTGATATCGTTTCTTCCGTTCCGAATCATATATGCGATCTCAGACTGCCTGTTTTTTCTCATTTATTACATCATAAGATACAGGAAGGACGTCGTATTCAAAAATCTTCGCTCCTCTTTCCCTGAAAAAAACGACCGGGAGATACAAAAGATAGCAAGAGAGTTTTATCATTTTTTATCTGACCAACTGCTGGAGTCGATCAAAATGCTCACCATTACAAGAGAATCGGTGAAGGCAAGATTCAGAATAAATAATCTTCAGGAGGTTACCAGGCATTTCGATAATAATAAAGCAGTAATTGCGATTACAGGACATTATGGGAATTGGGAATGGGGAGGTCTAATCATTTCTATCTTACTTGAGCAACCCGTGATAATTGTTTATAAACCGCTAACCGACAAGAAATTTGAACAACTGATCAATCGAATGCGAAGCAGGTTCAATGCCATTCTTGCTCCTATGAAGAATATTCTTCGGAAAGTGACTGAGTACAAAAACAAGTCCTATCTCGCTATATTGGTGGGAGATCAAACGCCAGCCCGAAGTGAGATCAGTTACTTTACACAGTTCATGAATCAACCGACAGCTGTTTTTACCGGTGCTGAAAAGCTAGCTAAGATGACAAGAAACCCGGTTGTATATTGTCACATCAACAGGTACAAGCGAGGATTTTACGAATGCACATTTCATACCCTTGCAGACATACCAGAATCTACCGCTGAGAAAGAAATTACAAACTTTTACCTTCAGAAATTAGAAGAAATAATCCGGGAAAAACCGGAACTATGGCTTTGGTCGCACCGACGGTGGAAATATAGTGCTAATGAAACCGTTCAGCCCAGGGAAGATGCCCCGCATCTGGTATAGACGGCCCCTTTAATTAAACAAGTATAGCCTTTTGCAGGTTACGTAATTACTTTAATATGCAAGAGAACATACTCGTATTCGGAGCAAACGGACAAATAGGCACAGAGCTGGTAGAACAGTTGCGGTCTGTATACCTTCCGCAAAACGTTATTGCCTGTGACATCAAACTTCCTGATTTCGAACACCGGAAAGACGGCCCTTTTGAAGAGTGTGATGTCCTTCAGAAACGATCACTTTCATCTGTTTTTAAGAAATACAAACCTAAGCAAGTATATCACCTTGCTGCCATACTATCGGCCACTGGTGAACTCCAGCCTGAACATGCCTGGCGCCTGAATATGGACGGCTTGCTTCATGTTTTGGAGCTGTCGGTAGGCTTCAATGTTAAAAAGCTGTTTTGGCCGAGTTCTATCGCTGTGTTTGGCCCACATTCTCCAAAACATCATACTCCGCAGTCCTGCGTGATGGACCCAACAACCATTTATGGCATCAGCAAACTTGCAGGAGAGAGGTGGTGTGAGTATTATAATATCAAACATAGATTAGATGTGAGATGCATCCGTTACCCCGGATTGATGGGATGGAAAGCAGAACCAGGTGGCGGCACTACAGATTTTGCCGTTCATATCTTTCACAGTGCTTTGGAAAGTGGATTGTATGAGTGTTTTTTACAGGCAGATACCGAAATACCAATGATGTATATGCCTGATGCTATACGGGCTGCTCTGGAACTAATGAATAGCCCGGCAGAAAACTTAAGCACACGTTCGGGATATAATATTTCAGGAATCAGTTTTACTCCGGCCATGCTGGCCAAAGAAATCAAAAAGCATGTTCCGCAATTCGAGGTCAGCTATACTAGTTCCGACCCGAGGCAAGCTATTGCCGATAGCTGGCCAAAATCAATCGATGACTCCCTTGCCCGCAAAGACTGGAATTGGGAGCCGCACTACGACTTGATAAGTATCACGGAAGATATGCTCCTAAATCTGAAGAAATAAATTATAATCCCTAAGTTTGGGCAAATTTTGGGAATAGGATACCGGGTATTCTTACCTATTATTTCTAATTTTGAATTTATATTTGACTTTATATATGGGAAGAGCATTCGAGTTCCGTAAAGAGAGAAAATTTAAGCGCTGGGCCAAAATGGCCGTTCAGTTCACCCGTCTGGGAAAAGAAATTGCCATGGCTGTAAAAGCCGGCGGACCAAACGTGGAATCGAACTCCAGACTCAGAACTGCAGTACAAAATGCTAAGGCAGTAAATATGCCTAAAGACCGCGTGGAAGCGGCAATAAAAAGAGCTTCGAATAAAGATGAATCTGGCTATGAAGAAATTGTTTATGAAGGCTATGCAGCGCATGGTGTAGCAATACTTATTGAAACGGCTACAGATAATACCAACAGAACCGTTGCCAATGTAAGAAGCTACTTCAATAAAACAGGGGGTACTTTGGGCAAAACGGGGTCGCTTGACTTTATCTTCAATAGAAAGTCAATCTTCCGCTTTGAACCTGGTGATATGGATCTTGAAGAAATGGAACTTGATTTTATTGATGCAGGCTTGGAAGAACTATACGTAGAAACCGATGAAGAGGGAAAAGAACTCGCTGTAATACAGACATCCTTTGAGGATTTTGGTAAAATGCAAAAGGCTTTAGAAGAAAAAGGGATTGAAGTGAAGAGCGCCAAACTTGAACGCATCGCCCTGTCACACACTGAGGTTACAGAAGAACAAGCTGCGGATGTTTTCAAGCTGATTGACAAACTTGAGGAAGATGACGATGTACAGGCAGTGTATCACAACATGGCTGAATAATTGATTGAATTGAAAGCGCATGACATTTGAAGAGTTTTTCGCAAAAAAGAAAATAGATCTGGGACAGCTGGAAAAAGCTGAACCCGGCCTATTCAGCGAGTTCAAAAGTCATTTTCACCTTATGGGTGAAAAAAGCTTCGATCATTCTAAGAAATTCTGGTTCAATAAGCTGCGCCGCTTGTATCATTTAGCGGCCCAGGAGAAAGAAGCTAAGCCGGTTCAAACAGCTATTGCTGCTCAGGCGGAGCCTTTAAGTTCCCCGACCATGGAACAGGTACCGTCCGCTCCATCGGAAATAAAAGAAACTTCAGCGGCATCTCCGATAGGCAAACCGGCCTTCAAACCAAGAAACATACCTGTCAAAAACACGGAAGAAGTTAAGCCGGATATGCCGGCAGAAGAAACTGTTCCGGTTAAAAAACCGGGGTTTAGACCGAGGAATCTACCTTCGGCAGATGCTCAGTCAGTCGATAGCAGGCCAGGTCAATCGGAAGTTTCAGAAAAACCTTCAGCGGAGGCTGCTTCTACAAGCGAGGTTAAACAGCCTTATAGGCCAAAGTTCAACGTCAGAAATCTTCCGAAAAATCCCTCGGGTGTGGAAGAGCAAACCGGTAGCAGTACAGAAGAAACAGCTTCGCCGGAACCTGAAAATAAATCGCCTGAAATACCTGGAGAACCTAAACCGGCCTACAAACCAAGGTTTAACCCAAAGAATGTTCCGGTTCAGAAACCTGCTGAAGAAGAAACTGACGCAGCTGAGAATGCCGCTGAGGAACCTTCTCCTGAAGCGCCTAAACCAGCTTACAAGCCAAGGTTCAATGCAAAGAACATTCCGGCTCATAAACCTGCTGAAGATGCACCTGCCGCAGCTGAGAATGCCGCTGAGGATCCTTCTCCTGAAGCGCCTAAACCAGCTTACAAGCCAAGGTTCAATGCAAAGAACATCAAACCAAAACCAGAAGAATAAGCTTCTATTTGGTTAAAGTAAACATAGCAGTCTTCACATCCCTCGAGTTCGATCCAATATCTACATTAAAGTCTCCCGGCTCTGCCCAATATTTCATTGCAGCATCGTAAAATTTGAGATCGTCTTCTGAAATGGTAAAAGTGATATTCTGCGTTTCTCCAGCTTTCAAAAACACCTTTTTAAAGTTGCGAAGTTCCTTTACCGGCCTTGTCACCGAGCCTACTTTATCCTGGATATATAGCTGAACAACCTCTTCCCCATCAAAGGTACTCACGTTACTTATGCTGACCGAAACATCGATACTGCCGCCAGGCTTCATGCTATTGCCGCTTATTTTTACATCACCGTAAGAGAAGGTGGAATAACTCAAACCATAGCCGAAGGGATACAATGGCTCATTCGTAACATCGAGGTAACGCGACCGATATTTATCAAGTACCCCCCCCAGAAACGGTCTGCCGGTTTTTTTGTAATTGTAGTAAATAGGAATTTGTCCGACAGATTGTGGAAAGGTGACGCTCAATTTGCCAGACGGGTTATAAATCCCAAAGAGCACATCCGCTATGGCATTTCCCGCTTCTGTGCCGGCATACCAGGTCTCCAGGATAGCATCTGCTTTCTCGTTCTCCCATTTTAAGGTGAGAGGACGACCATTCATTAGAACCAGGACCAAAGGCTTGCCAGTTTCCCGGAGAGCTTTCAGTAAGTCCAGTTGTCGTCCAGGGAGACCTATATCAGCCCTGCTTGCGGCTTCACCGCTCATTCCCTGAGACTCTCCAACAACAGCCACAATAACATCCGATCTGCGAGCTACCTGAACCGCTTCCCTGATCATCTCATCTGGACTACGGGAATCAATTGCAAGCTCTCCCCCATGTGCATTGAGGCGTTTTATCAGAAGAGTATCATCGGTGATATTTGCTCCTTTGGCATAATTCACGACAAGAGCATTACCAATCAGGTCTTTAATTCCCTGTTCCACACTAATTGCCTTCTTCCAGTCTCCTGCGCCGCTCCAGTTTCCTATCAGGTCGCGCTGGTTATTGGCTAAAGGCCCAATTAAGGCAATAGAGCCCGTTCTTTTCAATGGAAGCGTTTGCTTATGATTCTTTAATAATACCATACTTCTCCGGGCGATGTCGCGTGCAGCATCCCTAAACTCTTTCTTCATCATTACCTGCGGAGCCAACGATTCGGATACATACAAATAAGGGTCAGTAAATAAGCCCAGTTTGTACTTTGCTTCCAGTATCCGCCGACAGGCTGCGTTGATCAAAGCTACAGTAACCTTACCGTCCTTTACCAGTTTCTCGAGTTGACTTAAGTATACCTCTCCCACCATATCCATGTCCACACCCGCCTGCAAAGCGAGAGCTCCCGCCTCATGGAGATCCTTAGCGACACCATGTGCAACCATTTCGTTAATAGCCGTATAATCTGTTACAACAAAGCCATTAAAGCCCCATTGCTTTCTAAGCAGATCTGTCATCAGCCATTTGTTACCTGTTGCAGGAATACCGTCGATTTCATTAAAAGAGGTCATTACGCTGCCTGCACCCGCATCCAAAGCAGCCTTGTATGGAGGCATATACTCTTCGAACATTCTCCGGCGGCTCATATCAACGGTATTATAATCGCGGCCTGCTTCGGCCGCTCCATACAAGGCGAAATGCTTTACACATGCCATTACCGTGTTTTTTTGTCCAAGACCACTTCCCTGGTAGCCCTTTACCATAGCCTTTGCAATCTGGGATCCAAGCCAGGTATCTTCCCCGGAACTCTCCGAGATCCTTCCCCACCGCGGATCCCTGGCGATATCGACCATTGGTGAGTACACCCAGTTTAGTCCATCGGCTGCCGCCTCTTCCGCAGCAATGCGTGCACTTTTCCCGATACTAACCAGATCCCAGGAGGATGACAAGCCCAAGGGGATTGGGAAGATGGTGCGATGCCCATGTATTACATCGTAGCCGAACAGCAAAGGAATTTTTAATCGTGTTTGAGTTACAGCCATTTCCTGAAGTTTGCGAACAGCAACTGGAGTAAAGGTATTGAAAACGGCACCTACATTACCCTTTCGTATATTCTCATCCACATTTTTGCTAACCACCGGTCCTGTTACATCAAAACCGACAGATACCAGGTTTAACTGCCCTATTTTTTCCTGCAAGGTCATTTTTTTCATTAGAGTACTAATGAACGTATCCATTTTTTTATCAGGTTTTGTTTGTGAAAGCAGATTATTAAATGATGCAAGCACAATAAGAGCAACTAAACAAAGTTTCATAGCAGTTATCTTCTATTTGATTTGCGGACTTTCAAACCCCAGCTTTTTCAGCCCTTTCTGAAGGTCGGGGATTGTCATGAATAACTTCCATAAGAGCCCTGTCCGGTAGTTTTCAATCATAATAATAATTGGGCCCTGATCTATGGCCAAATGGGATTTTGCATACCAGTTATGATGTTCGCTAAAGGCATCTACAAACCCGTACTCACTCCATATTTTTTCGCCCAGATGATTATAAAAGTATTTCAATGCTCGCATGGACTCATCAGGAGTATAGGGAAATGCTGACAACGCCGCCGTAGGTGTGATCACACCAAGATCTTCAGTAGGAGAATGTGCTGCGTATCCCTTATGGTTATCACTGGCCGTAAGTCCCCAGCTTTTAGTGCCATAACCTTTATAATTCTTAGGATTGTCTACACAGTAAGCCCGGTTAATTAAGGTGTGGTTTCTGTTTTGCATCCAATAATCGGCGTAGCGATCTTTTAAGCCCCGCGGATCAAGACCAAGGAAGGAATAATGCGAAAAGAACAGCGGGCCGCCATACTCGCCTCCCAAAGGTAGTGTTGTATTATAATATTCCTTGCCATTTTTGAAGTTATAACCGTTTATCCAGCCCTGATGATATACCTCCGGACTGATCGGGTATTTTGGTGAAGCTGCCGCAAGGACGTAAGTAAGTAAACATTCGTTCCAGCCATGGATCTGATGATTCATACTCCATCCATTATTTGGACTCCAGTGCCAGTACAGAACATTCTGCCCCTGAGTATACCAGTTCCATTCTACGCCCTCCCACATCCATAAGATCTTATTCCTTATTTGTGATTCGGTGGGATTATCCGCATTAAAATATTGTCTTGCGGTTAATAAGCCCTGAAAGAGGAAAGATGTTTCGACTATGTCGCCTCCGTCGTCTTTGGGGCTAAAACGAATCACCTTACCTGTTTCTCCATTGATCCAATGAGGAAAGGCGCCATGAAAGATGTCTGCTTTCCATAAAAAATCAACGATTTTAAGTGTACGGACCGCAGCCTGCTGACGGGTGACCCATCCTCTCTCGGCAGCCACAATGATCGCCATCAATCCGAAACCGGTCCCACCGGTAGTGACGACTTCGCTGCCGTATTCAAAGGCGATATTGCTTCTCTCCCTCGCCATTCCGCTAATCGGGTGAGCGAAATCCCAGAAGTAGCGAAATGTTTGCTTCTGTACTGCCTCTAACAATTCATCGTCAGAAAGCCCCCTTTTTAAGGGTTCTGCTTTGATTTCCTGAGCAGGAAGAACCTGGTAGCACAGGTAGCAAAAGCTGAATATTGCTGCAAAGCGAAGTAGTCTCATTTTCAAAACCTGTTTATTGTGGATAGTTAGGGTTCTGTTCCAATCTTCCTCCACTCAAATCCCGTTGGGTTTGCGGGATTGGGAAAACCTCATGCTTGCCATCCACAAAGTTCTTTCCATGGGCTCGTAACACGGTTCCAGCCCTGCCCTGCCGCACCAGATCAAAGAACCGGTCCTGCTCCATTGCCAGTTCAAGACGGCGTTCATTCCAGATATTTTGGAGGGTTCCAGGCAGCGTTGATGAACTTAAATTAGCACGGTCTCTGACTAATTTTAACTTCGCTGTCGCTTCCGCTGGATTATTCAAATTAGCCGCTGCTTCGGCGTACATCAGCAATACTTCTGCATAACGCATCAACCGGATATTTTTAGGTTTATTGTCTTTATTTCCACTTAGCGGTGCAGACTCAGCTATGGAACTATGGTATGCTTTATAGTTATATCGCTCGTTCACCACCGAGTCCTGGGTAGGGATCCTGAACCCATCCCATAATATTGTGCCGCGGTTTAAGGGACTGCCTTCCGCTACAGTGGGCTGCACAAAAATAATGGATGCGTTTCTTCGCGTATCATTGAGCTCATAGGCTCTCGCCAAACTTTGGCTTGGCGTATTTAAACCAAATCCAAGATCGTTCCAGCCTCCGCTTGAACGGGGACCCTGACCATTGCTGTATAGCGGACTCACAGCATTCTCTCCAACATTAATACCTGTCTGTACTTCAAAGATGGATTCTATGTTGTTATTTCCGCCGTCATCATCCGTTCTGGTATTGCCATTGGGTCCGGGATTTTGCCGGAATATATGGTTATAATTTTCAACCAGGTCGTACCTCTGGGACATAATCACATCATTGGTTAATTCGAAAACCTTTGTCCAGTTATTCTGATACATGTAAACTTTAGCCAGGAAGCTTTGAGCGGCACCTTTTGTTGCTCTGCCTGCGGGAGTTTCGCCCTTTAAAGGAAGATTATCCACACCAAATTGAAAATCCTCAATTATCACCTGGTAAATTTCATCTCTGGTTGCGCGGGTTTGGAACTCGGCATTATTCGCTTCAGAGGGGTCGGGAACACGTATCAGCTTTGGAACTCCCCCAAAGTACCTTACCAGGTTAAAATAGTACAATCCCCTTAAAAAACGGGTTTCTGCCAGCAACCTGTTTTTCGTTCCTTCGTCAAAAGTACTTTCGTTTAAAATATCAATAGCCCTGTTAGCAGCAGTAATGCCTGAATAATATCCATTCCAGATGTTATCAAAGATGAAGTTGTTTGGAGTATGGGTAAAATTGTCTATTTCGCCAAGCTGGGCAAAGTCAGTGGGAGTGCTTCCTTTGTCTGTGTCATCTGAAGCTACATCAAGTGATAAGGCATATAAAAACCCGACAGTGGTTTTTCCAAAGCCACCATAATACAAGGAATTATAAACGCCTGCCACCAGATTTGTAGCAGCGTTAGGGTCGGACAAGGCCTCATCTTCCGTTAGTTTGCCCTGTGGCTCAACCTCTAAAAATTTATTACAGCCGGCTATTGTAAATAGAAAAACTATAAAGATCAGTAGGGTAGCGAAGTTCATATGTTTCTGTTTCATGACTGTAATCATTTAAAGTCCCACATTAATACCAAAAGAAAATGTACGCGTGGTAGGGTAAATATTGAGATCAACCCCGGAATTTAATGCATTTGAGGTTTGAAATTCGGGACCAAATCCGCTATAGCCGGTAATTGTTGCCAGGTTTTGAGCGCTTGCATAGATACGGACGCGCTCTAATTTCGCCCGTGTAAGTATGGAATTTGGCAATGTGTAGCCAATGGTCAGGTTATTAATACGCCAGAAACTTCCGTTTTCAAGGAAATAAGTTGAGGCTCGCATTTGTCCTAGTGTCGCCCTCGGCTCGGAATTACTGCGGTTCTCCGGCGTCCAGCGGTTTTCAACGACCTCAGCTTCCCGGTTATCTCTTGCTTCAGAACGACCGGCCTTTTTGCCATTGTAGATCATACCTCCGCCTGTACCATAGGTAGTCACACTAAGGTCGAAGTTTTTATAATTAGCAGACCCGTTGATGCCGTAGGTAACTTTAGGTATATAGGCACCTACGAACACCCTGTCAAGGTCGGTGATCTCTCCATCATTATTCTGATCCTTGTATCGCAGATCTCCCGGTCTGGCATCTTTTTGAGCAGATGCGGCCACTTCTTCTGCTGTTTGAAACACACCATCCGTTTCTACAAGATAAAAGCTCCCTATGGGTTGTCCGTTATCCGAAAAGGTGGTAAAACCCTGATTTCCACCGGGATTCCCATCCCTTAGTGCCTGCCCTCCATTAAGGTTAATGATTTCGTTTTTATTAGTCGCAATATTACCACCAATAGAATAAGTTAAATCATCACTGAGCCTGTGATTCCAGGCTATTGAAAACTCAAAGCCTTTATTTGTAAAACTGGCAGCATTAGTGGTGTATTCACTATTCGTATCGCCAAGAATGCCCGGAATTCTGATATTAATCAAAGCATCCTCGGTTGTTTTATTATAGTAATCTACTTCTCCTGTAAGCCTCCCATCGAAAAAACCATAGTCAAGTCCTAGATCAAACTCTTCTGTAGTTTCCCATTTAACATTCTTGTCAGGAAGCTGATCAAACCGTATCCCCTGTAATTCTGTTCCACCGAAGAAATACGGGATATTAGTAGCTGCAATAGGAAAATAAACGTCTGTAGAGATTTGATCGTTACCAACTTTGCCCCAGCTTCCCCGCAGCTTTAAAGTAGAAAAGATATTCTGCGATTTCATAAAGCTTTCGTTAACAATATTCCAACCTAGACCAATAGACGGAAAGTATCCCCAGCGGTTCTGCCTTGGAAAACGAGAGGTTCCATCGGCCCTGATGGTAGCAGTTAACAGGTAGCGATTATCATATGCATAGTTTAAGCGACTAAGAAAAGATGACCGGGTCCATTTATCTCCCGTGTTGTCATTTGTTGATCCGGCTGGTGTTCCAGCCCCTAAAAACCATTGATCTTTATCTGCCGGAACGTTAAAGCGACTACCTTTTAACTCATTTAAGTTATACTGCTCGGCAGTAAAACCCGCAAGAAAGGTAAAATCATGCAGGTCAAACTTTCTCGAAATGGTAGCTGTATTGTCCCATACCCATTTGTTAGCTTCCAGGTTGTTCACATTCAAGGTGCTTGTAGGCCGAACTTGAGCGCCTCCGGCTGTGTTGAACACATTATTCGGACCTTCATTGTCAAATTGGTAATTATAGGCAACGGTCTTGAAAAAATTTAAATCCACACCAAAACTTGAACGCAGGCTTAACCATTCAATTGGCCTGACGTCTGCAGCAAAGGTTCCCTGCAACCTCGTACCCCTTCCGGTATCATTTGTTTTATCAAGGCTTAACAAAGGGTTACTCACATTATTGGATAAAGAAGTATTACCGTATTTTCCATCGACCATTGCAGGAACATGTGGTGCAGCTCTGTAGGCCAGGTTAAATATGTCAAGATTTACATTTCTTACCCTGGAACGACTAAAAGATAAAAGATTTGAAAGCTTAAGCCAGCTTGCCAGATTGTAATCATTGTTAGAACGAATGGTAAAACGGTCAAGACCATTTGTTTGGATAATTCCGCGGTCAGTGATTGCGCCTGCGCTTAAAAAATAAGTCGCCTTCTCACTTCCTCCGGAAACGGAGACATTTTGATTTTGTCGGAAACCGCTCTTCAGCACCACGTCATACCAATCAGTATTACCTCCTGCCTGCAGTTGTTCGTCAGTAATAAGCGGATTTCCACCGTTACTGGTGCTTGCCTCGTTTAAATAAGAAGCGTATTGCTGGGCATCAGCCAAATCCACCAGATTCGCAGCTTGACGGACACCAAAATTCCCATCATAAGCGATGACCATTTTGCCTGCCTGACCTTTCTTGGTAGTTATTAACATTACACCATTTGCGGCTCTCATCCCGTAGATCGCTGTAGCTGAAGCGTCCTTCAGGATATCCATAGATACTATGTCGGCGTTGTTAATATTCCTGATATCATCAGTAATAACCCCATCCACTACAAATAAAGGGCTGGCCCCTCCCAGCATAGTACCAACACCGCGTATTCTTACTGTGGGGTTTGCATTGGGATCTCCCGAGCTGATCACCTGAACACCGGCCACTTTTCCCTGCACAGCCTGCGTCGGTGTAAGCACTTGTTCCCTGGCAAGATCCTCACCTTTAACCCTTGCTACTGAACCGGTAACATCCGATTTCCGCTGCGTACCGTAACCAACCACTACAACTTGTTCTAGTTCTTGTGATGAGGTTTGCAGTTGTATAGTTAATGAAGTTTGATTATTAACGGCTACTTCGCGTGTTTGGAATCCGATGTACGTAAAAACTAAGGTTGCGTTTGGAGAAGAATTAATCACGAAATTACCCGTCGCATCTGTTTGAGTACCCGTTTCTCCTCCTTTTACGCGCACGCTCACACCGGGGAGGGTCTCACCTTGTCCGTCGGTCACCGTTCCTCTTATTGTAATGTTTTGAGCTGAAAGCCTGCCTTCATACAAGCAGAAAAGGACCGCAAGAATAATATAGAGTTTTTTCATGGCGGTTAGTTTTTGTTGGTTCTTTATTGAATATAAACTCAATAAAGAAGGCTATTGTTAGCTCTAACAACTCTACATTACTACATCATAGTGAGTGTTTTATGTAGCTTTCAAAACCGGCTTTTGTGTAGAAAGAAATCTGTGAGAACGAGAGGTAATGATGTATTCAAAGTTCGAGTAAAAACTCTGTAAGGTTCTTATCGTGAAGTATCTTAAGTTTCTTTCGTAAGCGGTATCTTCTGATTTCTACTCCTCTTAAGGAGATACTAAGAAGGGAGGCGATTTCCTTACTGTTCATATTCATCCTAAGGAACGCGCATAACTTCAGATCATTAGGGGCAAGCCCATTATGCAGTCCTTTTAATTTTTTGAAGAAATTTTCATGAGCATCATTAAAGCTTTTTTCAAACAGGTTCCAATCGCCCTCACTATTAATGGCTTCACTTATCATTTTGTCGATCTTCCTCAACTGATCATAGCCCAGCTTATTCCCATTACTGTCTTTTAATTCAAAAACTTCTGTTCGAACCTTTTGAAAAAGCTCGTTTTTGAAAACAACACTCATAGCCGAGTTCGCCACTTCCCGACTTTTGTTTTGCAACTGCAAATGTAGAGCAGCAGTTTGCAACAATTGTGATCGCTGCTGTTCAACTAGCTGTTTTAATTTCGAGATCTCCTCGTTTTGATTGTGAAGCATTAAAGAGTTGTCAGCATTGCGGTTTTTTAATTTCAGAAGACGCCATAGAATAACAAAAATCGCAACTATCAGAAGTAAAGAGAGTGATAGCCAAAAGCTGCCTTTTTCAAAAAAAGCAATATTCACCAACAAGGGAAAAAAGAAGTTAACATACGTCCTTTTATTTTCCATTATTGACGGCTTGAAGTGTAATGCTGTAACAATAACATTAGCGTTGAAAGCAATGTTTTGTAAACAGGAGGGGCTGTAATAAAAATGGTAAGCCGGCATGTTAACCGGCTTACCATTTTATTACGATGTGATTGAAGGATTACAATACCTTCTCAATAGTTTCACCTCTGCTTGGCATCTGCTGGGCGCTCTGACTAACAGCTAACCGGTCTAAGCTCTTCAAGAAACTCTACCTTAGCTTTTTTATTAAGATTTACCTGCTGAGGAACCTTCACGTAATATCCCGTACCATCGTAGGGGCGTTTACGTGGATGTTCTTTACAAGCATCAGAACAACAGCCATCCATTACATCTCCGCAATCATCACACTGGGTAAAGTGCTCATTACATTCCGGGTTTGCACAGTTTATCATTTTCGCGGTTGTTTTACCGCAGTTGTAACATTTTGAGATAATAACGGGGTTCACAGAGTTGACCTCGACGGCAACCCGGTTATCAAAAACATAACATTGACCTTCGAAATCTTTTCCACCAGCTTCCTTGCCGTATTTTATAATGCCGCCATGCAGTTGATACACCTCAGGAAACCCTTCATGTAATAGCAAGGCCGATGCCTTTTCGCACTTAATTCCTCCGGTACAATAAGTTAAGATCTTCTTGTCTTTATACTGGGCAAGCTGATTGATCATTGCAGGGAAGTCTCGAAAGTTCTCAATGTCCAGTGTTATCGCGTTTTTAAACTTACCAAGAGAATGTTCGTAATTTGAGCGAACATCCAGGATGACAACGTCTTCCCTATCCTTCATTTCCATGAACTCTTTTGGTTCAAGATGAATTCCCGTTCTTTTTTTAGGATCTATAATATTAGGATCGCGCAAGCCCGAATGGACTATCTCGGATTTATACCGGCAATGCATCTTTATAAAGGATGGTTCGTCCACATCATCGATCTTGAATTCTGTGGAATTAAAACGACCGTCAGCATAAATAGCATCCATATACGCCTTGCATGCTTCCGCAGTACCCGAAACGGTGCCGTTTAAACCTTCGTCAGCAACAATGATCCGCCCCACAAGATTTAATGATTTACAAAATTTTAGATGATCTGCGGCAAATTGCTCCGCATTTGCTATAGTAGCATAGCAGTAATAAAGTAGTGTTTGATATTTAGCCATATTCATTAATACTGTTGCAAACAGCGTGAAACGTGCTGCAAAGATACGACTTTAGAAGGATCTGGCAATCAGAATCCGTAGAACAAACGGTAGGTATGATATACTTTCCGTCCTGGAACCCAGGAAAATCCGTAATCAAACCTAAAAATAAGCCTTTGTATGCCAATGTAGACCTCCTTGTAGTCGATCAATGGCTGGGTTAAGTAGGCTCCTCCAATAATCTCTTCCAGGTTAAGCTTTTGGATGAGTGGTATTTTTTTAAAAAATATCCCGGAGAAATTATGTTCATAATGCGCCTCATAATAGCGGTCATTAGTAGCATACGCATAATAGTCAAGGAAATGGAAGTTCGGAAATAAAGGATTGTAAACAGAGGTTTGATTACCGGTAAAATGTCTTAGATCCGGATAATAGAGCGACCTGGTGTTTAAAAATTTACCAGCGGACAAATAAAAAGAACTATACCCCCACAGACCTAACCTGACCTTTTCCTGGAATATATCGGCTGACACGAAATCGTAATTTACAGCCGAATTTAAAACACCCCGGATACCTTTTCTGTATGTAAGCTTTAGTGTAGGATACCGGGCTGACTCATAAATTTTCCCATCAGGACGTCTGGCATAGTGTTGCCCATAGGTATATGACAGCATTGTTTCAACGCTGAGCGCGTTATTTATTGGAAACAGGTTTTCGCCATCAAAATTAGCCCGGTTAACAAGTGAAAACGTTGAGTCATTTGAAGCATTTCTAACTGGATATCTTCTGGCCATTTCCACTCCGCCGCTCACCATCAATCCATCTGTCATTTCCCGCTGAGCACTGAACGACATGAAATTAGCCTTATACAATTTAAGGTAGTTTTTGCCTTCAAACAAGGAGGTCAAAGTGTTATAAAACAAATTTATAGTCCCACGATTGTTGAGATCGAGAAAATCACTTCCTCCTCTTAAAGTAAAGCTTTCATGCCTGAGGCTATCGGTACGGTAAGTTAGTGCCGCATTAAGGTTTAAAGACTTATTAGCGGAACTGTACCGGGCGTTAGGCTCAAATTCTATTGATCGTTTATAGTTCAATAGCCTATTGTACCGGACTGTTACATCGGCCCCCCAGCCTTCGACGTCGTTATAGAATATAGTATTTGTCAAAGGTTTAAGATGAATTGAACTATTATTTGAAAAATTGCTAAATGTATACCCTCTGTAGACGAATCTGATTGGTTTAAACTTATTCCGGACCCTTTGAACCGAATCGACGTATTCCGGTGAAGACTGAACAGTTTCAAGGCTATCCTTCTGAAAATAATTCCAGTCCTCCTCGTCAGAAAGTGGGACCGGCCGGTTATATTGCCACCAGAGATGATCTTTTTTATTTACATCGGCAGGCATACTTAGAATCTCATTGTCAAAAAAATCTCTGGGAAAGACCGGGTTTGTTTTATAGTTACTATATAAGCCCGTAAAATATCCGGCGAAAGCAAAGCCCAAAACTTTTCCCTGAAACTTAAAGGTAATATCAGATGGTAACCAGTATTCATCGTCCACTAAATTGAATTGCTGACTGATCTGCAGTGTGTCTACAAAGTTAATCTGTGCATCCTGTGTCAACATCAGGTCGACACTGTAGATCCTCCAGCTACCGCCCACCAAATAAATATAGCCCCTAAAAGCCGGCGAATATCTGTGTTTTGGTTCAATCTTTATTTTATGAATATCACGGCCATTTTCCTTGAGTGTACCCAGGAGCTGATACTTGTAATACCTGAAGGCATTATCCGCCACGGGAGACACAAAGCTTTGCGTACCCCAGGCTTTCCACTGGATAAGGTTTTCATATAGGTTCACCTGCATGTCCAAAGCCCTGTTGAAACTAAAGCTCGCTCTTGCGCCGGCAACTTTCGACGCTAACATCTCTTCTTTTACTTTTGGGTATTCAAAATGGAATTTAGATTTCGTTTCGGACTGGTATATTATTCCTCTTCTGTTGGAATCGAGGTTTAGCGCCTTTTCAACATTTTGTCCCAAAATTCTTTTGGGTGCCTTTATAAGTTTTTGCACTCCTTTGGTGTATACATCACAACTATAGGAAGGCGTTTGCATCAGGTACTTCCGGTTCAACATAACTTTCCTGATCATTGGGTATGCCGGGTCTTCCTTCTTTCCTATGGTAACTTCGCTTAACAGGTATATATCCGGATCCAATTTAATATCAAGGCTAGTTGCCTTTTGCAAATGCAGCTCCGTTCTTTTTTGCTTGAAGCCCACATACCGAAATACCAACATGTATTTTCCGGTGTCGAGCTTTAGCTTATACATCCCGGCATCATTGGCCATGGTACTTATACTGGTTCCCTCAACATAAATTGACGCAAAAGGCACGGCATTGCCCTTAGAGTCGGTGATCAGTCCGGAAACTTCCAGGTTTTCCTGTGAATAAGCGAATGAAATAGTCAATAAAAAAACAAACAGGTATTTTATCATTTACCCCCTAAATAATAGCCTTGAAACAAGTATCCCATCAAATATGCTTCGATTAATAGAACTATAATGCGATATACACAGTTTTGTTATAAAAAGCATAAAATTTATGTATAAAACGCTTCTACCTCAATTAAAATTACAGCTCGCCGAAATTGAAGAAGCGGGTTTGTATAAACGTGAAAGGATAATCACTTCAACCCAGGGCGTTGAGCTTGAGCTTTCGTCGGGACAAAAAGTATTGAATTTTTGTGCCAACAACTATCTTGGGCTTTCGTCTGATCCGGAAGTGATTGAAGCTGCCAAAAAAACTTTAGATAAGCGGGGGTACGGAATGTCCTCTGTACGCTTTATTTGCGGAACTCAGGACCTTCATAAAGAGCTGGAGAATAAATTATCGCAGTTCCTGGGAATGGAAGAGACCATACTGTACGCGGCGGCCTTTGATGCCAACGGTGGAATTTTTGAGCCACTTTTTGATGAAAGAGATGCCATCATTTCTGACGAACTGAATCATGCTTCAATTATTGATGGCATTCGCTTAAGTAAGGCGCAGCGACAAAGATTTAAGCACAACGACATGGATGATCTTCAAAACAAGCTTGAAGAATGCCAGAACCTGAGGCATAGGATTATTGTCACCGACGGGGTATTTTCCATGGATGGAACCCTCGCACAGCTCGACAAAATCTGTGATCTGGCTGACCGGTATGAAGCGCTGGTAATGATTGATGACAGCCATTGTTCAGGCTTTGTTGGTAGGACAGGCAGGGGTACACATGAATTTTACGACGTAATTGACCGCGTCGACATTATAACAGGAACCTTAGGTAAAGCGCTTGGTGGTGCTTCGGGCGGTTTTACTTCTGGCCGTAAGGAAATCATTGAACTGTTACGTCAGCGCTCCAGGCCATATTTGTTCTCGAACACACTTGCTCCAGTGATAGCGGGAGCTTCTATTGCTGTGCTGGACATTTTGAGCGAAACAAGCACTCTAAGAGACATGCTGGAAACAAACACAAAATACTTCCGGCAAAAGATGACGGAGGCCGGTTTTGACATTCCCGATGGCATTCACCCTATTGTGCCGGTAATGCTTTATGACGCTAAACTTTCACAGATATTTGCTGAAAAAATGCTCGAAGAAGGGATCTATGTAATTGGTTTTTATTTCCCTGTGGTTCCTGAGGGAAAAGCCAGGATCAGAGTGCAGCTATCAGCAGCCCATAACCAGGAACATTTGGATAAAGCCATAGCTGCATTTACTAAAATTGGCAGAGAATTAGCTGTAATTTAAATGCTTCTTCTTCATTGAATTTTTATAATTTATCTTTGCAGCGTATGCAGGACAAAATCAATCAATATATTTCAGAAATAAATGCATTTACACCCGCTAGTTCGGAAGAACTAGAAACTTACAGGATAAAGTTTTTGGGGACCAAAGGAATCATCAAAGACTTATTTGATGAATTCAAAACTGTGTCGGCCGAAGAGAAGCGTGTTTTAGGCAAGGTTTTAAACGAATTTAAAAAACTGGCTGAAGAAAAACATCAGTCATATAAGGAGCAGTTTGAATCAGGAGCAGAGCTCACGAGTTCCACATTTGATTTAACCTTGCCCGGTGAAGGATTTGAAATTGGTTCGCGCCATCCTCTGTCCCTGGTGCGGAAAGAAATTATTGAGATTTTTAAAAAGCTTGGCTTTAATGTTGCTGAAGGTCCGGAAATTGAAGATGACTGGCATAACTTTTCTGCACTTAATTTTCCGGAGGAACATCCTGCGAGAGATATGCAGGATACTTTTTTCATTAAAAAAGACGCTGAGAACGGCGATATCGCACTGCGTACGCACACCTCATCGGTTCAGGTACGTATGATGGAAAATGGCAAACCGCCTTTCCGCGCGATCATGCCCGGACGTGTTTACAGGAACGAAGCAATTTCTGCAAGGGCTCATTGCTTTTTTCATCAGGTTGAAGGCTTGTATGTTGATGAGAACGTATCTTTCGCTGATTTAAAGCAAACACTGTTCTACTTTGTTCAGGAATTATATGGAGAAGGCACCAAAGTCAGGTTCCGTCCGTCATACTTTCCATTTACTGAACCTTCGGCTGAAATGGACATTTCCTGCAGTATTTGTAAGGGTTCCGGATGCCAGATGTGTAAAGGAAGCGGCTGGGTAGAGATCCTGGGATGCGGAATGGTAGATCCAAACGTTTTAGAAAACTGCGGAATTGATAGCTCCAAATATACCGGCTTTGCTTTTGGTATGGGAATTGAACGTATTACCAATCTGAAATATCAGATTAAGGATTTACGTTTATTCTCTGAAAACGACATTCGCTTTTTGAAGCAATTTCAGAGTGAAATATTATAACAATGAGATTCGCAGCTGTCATTTTTACATTAGTGCTTTTTTATTCTTGTGGTAAAGACTCGTCAGATATACCTTATGTGCCAGTAGATTACAGGATCACGGTACAGGAATTTGGAATAAGAACTTCGGGTACAAACGGATTACTAACTGTGCAGGGTAAAGGAGTCGCAGGCTTATTAATTTACAAAAATGCAGGAACTTATGTTGCGTACGACCGATGCAGCACTGTTAATCCCGAAAAGAGATGTGCGGTTATTCAGGATCCCAAAAGTATATTTGAATTAGTTGATACATGTAGTGGAGCGAAGTTTTTGCTTTTAGACGGCAGCCCAGTAAAAGCGCCTGCAAAAAGGAGTCTGAGACAATACTCGGTTAGCGTAAGCAATAACTCATTAATACAGGTGAGCAATTAATATGGAAGTCGACAAGATAAAAGAAGGAATTATCAGGTCTGCCCAAGAGCTTTTCCGAAAATATGGCTACCATAAAACCAGCGTTAACGAAATTGCAAAAAAAGCAAAAATAGCTAAAGCAACCATCTATAAGTACTTTGACAGTAAGGAGGTACTACTTCGCACCATATTAATGGATTACCTGCGAATCAGTGTCAATGAGATCATAGAAAACACGAACGAAGAAACTGACCGGCAAGTTTACGTAAGCAATCTTATCCTCAAAACGAGCCGTTTATCCTACGCTGTTTGTAATGAGTTTATTGGCTGGGATTTCATCCGTGAAAACACAAACTCCCAGGAATTCCTTAAACTCCTTTCCGACGATCTTGAGCAGTTGTTAATTTCCTCCTTCCTTGAAACCCACATGTTTAAGCATGAGGAGAATAGCCTCGAGAAACTTAACTTCTTAATTAAAGCAAGTAAGAGCATCGTATTTTCGTTTGCCTTTACATCGGTAAGCGATGCAGACGTACGCAAAAATTTCGTCAGTTTTCACAAAGAAATACTTCCCTACCTGGTGAAAGCAGCTATATAATCCGTCCAGGCAACAACCTCTGGTAAGCCAATCAGCATGCCTGCTATGGCAAAACCTAAAACTTTAGACTAATTTTGCAGCAGATGAAAAGAGTTCAGGCAGAAAAAAGACAAATACAGAATATCAGTGTAACAGATATCGCTGAAGAAGGCAAGGGTGTAGGAAAAGCAGAAGAATTGGTTTTATTTATTGAGAAGGCGGTACCTGGCGACTTAATAGATGCAGAGATCATACGCAAAAAGAAGAACTTCGCTGAAGCCAGAATTGTCCAGTTAATCAGGCCATCAGAACACCGTACCGAGCCATTTTGCCCGCACTTTGGCGTTTGCGGAGGTTGTAAATGGCAGCATATGTCGTACGACGCTCAGCTCATCTATAAACAAAAGAGTGTTACAAACGCATTGGAACGTTTAGGAAAAGTCGACACCTCAATCACCGAGCCAATCCTTCCCTCATTTGAAACACGTTATTACCGGAATAAACTTGAGTTTACTTTTTCAAATAAACGCTGGCTGACCAACGAGGATATGCAAGCGGGCGAGAGCCAGGAGATGAATGCTTTAGGCTTTCATGTTCCTTTAAGGTTTGATAAAATCCTTGATATTGAAACCTGCTATCTGCAGAGTAATCCTTCAAACGAGATCAGAAACCGCATCCGCGAATTTGCTTTAGCAAACAATATTTCTTTCTATGATCTGAGAAACCATGAAGGGGCACTTCGCAATCTTATCATCAGATCGAGCAGCACCGGTGAATTGATGGTGATTGTTGTTTTCGCCTATGCCAGCGATGAAGAAGTGCAGAAGCTAATGAACTTTGTTCAGGAGCGGTTTCCTCAAATAACATCCTTGCTTTACATCCTGAATCAGAAAAAGAACGACACCATTTTTGACCAGGAAATAAAAACATTTGCCGGCAGGGATCACATCTTTGAAGAGATGGAAGGTTTGACCTTTAAGATCGGGGCGAAATCTTTTTATCAAACTAATTCAATGCAGGCACATGAGCTATATATGATCACCCGCCAATTCGCCGGATTTAGTGGAGATGAACTGGTTTATGATTTATATACCGGAGCAGGTACTATTGCAAATTTCATAGCCAAGGGTGTTAAGAAAGTTATTGGAATTGAATATGTGCCAACCGCAATTGAAGATGCAAAGATCAACTCCGATATTAATAACATAAACAATACCACTTTCTATGCCGGCGATATGAAAGATATTCTAACTGCCTCTTTTGTGGAGCTGCATGGCAAGCCAGATGTGATTATCACTGACCCTCCAAGAGCTGGGATGCACGCTGATGTGGTAGAAAGATTGCTTGAAATTGAATCTCCCAAAATTGTATACGTAAGTTGTAATGCGGCTACTCAGGCAAGGGATATCGCTTTGTTGAATCAAAAGTATTCAGTTACAAAGATTCGTCCGGTAGATATGTTTCCACACACACAACACGTAGAAAATGTTGTTTTGCTAGAGTTGAATAGCTAAAGCTATCATAGGTTTAGTAGAAAATGTTGTTGTATAAATAGCTAAAGCTATCATGGGTTTGTAGAAAATCTTGTTGTATTAAATAGCTAAGCTATCTTAGGTTTAGTAGAAAATGTTGTTGTTTAATAGCTAAAGCTATCATGGGTTTGTAGAAAATCTTGTTGTATTAAATAGCTAAGCTATCATAGGTTTAGTAGAAAATGTTGTTGTTTAATAGCTAAAGCTATCATGGACTTAGTTGAGAATGTCTTATTAGAAATATTTTAAGCAAAAGATGGAATTACAGGATCTTCTTAATCAGCCGGAGGAAGGCGGCGGAGAATCACAAAGAAAAGAAAGCCCTCTTAAGAGCCTTGAACAGGATCTAAAACTATATAAAGAATCTCTGAAAGAAGTGTCTACCGAAATAATGGTAGAAGGTCTCTCGGCCTTTCCAATCTTTGTAGCTCACCAGCACGAGGTGAGTCTTGGTGAACCGATTTTAAACAGAGAAGATCTTGGAACCGGCTGGTCTATCCATGCCTCCACTCTGGAAGAGTTCGTAGAGAAAGGAATTATTCACAGAGACAAAAAAGACAGGTTTATTAAACAGTTTAAAAATCCGGATGATTTTATGTGTCTGTTTGTGGTTGTTCCGGAAGGAGCAAATTTTGTGTTTTATCCCTATCAAAATTAAAAACTCCATTTCGTAATTCAGTTCATTTCTCTATTTTCAGAAAAAATTAGCAAAGGATGGCAGACAAAAAAATTCTTGTTCTTGATAATACCCAGATTGAGCAAAAGACTACCAGGATGGCCTACCAGATCTGGGAAGATAATCTGGAGGAAAGCAGTTTAGTTATTGCCGGCATTGCAGATTACGGATATATTCTTGCTGAGCGTTTGCAGAAAGAGCTTCAGCAGATCTCTGGCATCGAGGTTCAGCTGATGAAGATCGAGCTGGATAAAAGTAGTTCCCATCTGAAGGCGATAACAGACATGAAAATAGAACAGTGTGCCAATAAAGTTGTAATCCTTGTTGACGACGTTTTAAACAGCGGGCGCACCTTAGCGTATGGCCTGGGAGTATTTCTCGATATCCCCCTGAAGAAGCTGCGTACTGCCGTACTGGTAAACCGGAGTCACAGGATCTTCCCGGTAACACCAGATTTTACCGGCCTTGAGTTAGCAACGGTAACTAAAGAACATGTGGACGTATTCCTGACAAGTAATAAAGAGGAGGATACCGTTTATCTACGCTGATAATCTTCAAAGATTGGCATGAAACTTTCCGGGCTGATGTTTATACCCTCTACAATTAGAGCAGCTTTGCTATAGTAGGGGTCACGCTCGCTCAGTTTTGAAGCAATAAATTCCTCCAGTTGCAGACCTTTCAAGCCTCTCAGCACCGGGCGTTCTTCTGAAGCAGTTTCTAACCGTCTGGCAAGCCCTTTGGCACTTAGAGAAATATAAACTGTGAGTCCCTTGTTATTCATCCAGTCCATATTATCAAAGAAACAGGGAGCACCTCCACCCGTGGCAACAACTGCGTTGTCAGAGAATCTTGTATTTTTAAGTATTTCGCTTTCCTTGATCCGGAAAGATTCTTCTCCAAATTCTGCAAAGTACTGTGGGATGCTCATTCCAACCTCAGCTTCGATTACTTTGTCAAGATCCACAAATGCATAAGACAATTTATTTGCTAATCTTTTGCCAAAGGTTGTTTTTCCACAACCCATAAAACCTACTAAAAATATGATCAAAACAATCCCTCTCTCTTTAAAAAAACATAATCTGTAACCGGCGGTGTGATGCCACTTTGTTTGAACTGAGCTGCGATCTGAGCTCTATGATAAGTAGAGTGGTTAACTACATGCAACAAAATATCGGAGATCACACTCTTAAAAGGCTCCCCCGCAAAACTGCGGTATTCTATCTCCTGACTAAGATCTAAGGATTCTAGCAATTGGAGGAGAGCTGAAATATTTTGTTCCTGGAGCTGTTTAAACGAACTTTGATTTTGCAGTGTCCAACTTTCAAATTCCGGCTTTATACCCTTTATACGACTAACCCACACATGCTGGGCATTTAAAACATGTCCAAAAAGTCTTTCCGCTTCAGGTAAGGGCTTATCTGCTTCAATGAATGTATTGACGACCCTTTTATCTGCCAGGTCGGTATATATTAATAAATCCCGGATCATACTATTTGTTGTCATTGCTGAAATAAACGTCTTCAAGATGCTGATAGGACGGCAGAGTATGAAAATGCCATTTATTTATCACTACGCCATCCTTTAATAAAATAAGGCCAGGGTTTGAACGCACCATACTTTTAAGCGGAACTGCATCGGCATAAAAAACTTCCATTGCCAGTTTGTTTTGTTGTTGAAACGCGGTAGCACTTTCCACCGAATTTGAAGTCAGCAAAACCGTCCTTATGTTAAAAGCTTCACCGGCGTTCATTGCAATCGCATTAAGATCTCCCAAGGCCCTGAGATTAGATTTTTCAAGATCATAAGCCACGATAACTAAATTATAGTATGGATTTTCTATCAACTCTAACGTGTAGTCGGTTCCCTGACTATCGCTGATCTTCAAATCCTTTATCTTTGGCTCAAATCCTTTGCTTACCAATTTTTTCTCCGGTTCACCTTTAATCTCCCAATTGGAATCTTTCCAGATCTCCGTTTTCATATACTCTTTATCGGTCATTGTTTTTGATTCCCCAGTTCTCTTATTTTTAAGAGAATAGGTAATTTCGTAAACATCTGCAGGCGCACCTTCGGGTACTTTCATATTCTCCGGCAAATTGGCACCAATATGATACGGCAAAAAGTCCTTTATCGGGAGATAATTATACGTATAAAGTCCGTATCCAAAGGCAAGAACACAAATACCATAAAGCGCTGCCTTTTGAGTTTTTTCTGATTTAAAAAGGGGCTGTATTTTAATACGGTTAACATAAATAAAAATGATCAGCACCAGTAATATCACATCTTTGGAAAACGATTGCCAGGGAGTAAGCGGAATGGCATCACCAAAGCAGCCACAACTTCTAACTACATCGAAAGCCGCTGAATAGAAAGTAAGAAATGTAAAAAAAACGATGGTAAGAAGCAGGCCTAAAGCCACCTTCGATGATCTTATTCCAAGAATCAATGCGGCACCCAGAATAATTTCAAGGGCACACAGAACAATAGATATCGCGACAGCGAAATTATTAAGAAAGCTAATATGGAACACCTCAAAATACTCCTGAAGTTTATATCCAAAACCCAGTGGGTCATTAGCTTTTATTAATCCTGAAAAAATGAACAATAAGCCGACCAGCACTCTAACTAAGCTTAAAGCGATGTTACGATCTCTGTTATTTATATTTCCATAGTTGTCTGTCATACCCATTCGTTTGTTAACCAGCCAAAGGGCGTTTTATTAAGGCAAAAACCGCGTAATTGATCATATCCTGATAGTTTGCTTTGATGCCTTCGGAAACCAATGTCGCTCCATCGTTATCTTCAATTTGTTTTACACGAAGCACTTTCATTAAAATAAGATCAGTTAAAGAACTTATTCTCATATCACGCCAGGCTTCACCGTAATCGTGATTCTTTGCAAACATCAGTTCTTTGGTCTCCCGTATTCTTTCATCGTACCATACTTCCACTTGTTCTGCAGGAATTTCGAAAGGACTGTTCCCGTCTAACTCCAATTGTATCATCGCAATCACACAGTAATTGATGATACCAATATATTCAGAAGTGATACTCTCCCCTACTTTGGACACTTTCTTTTCTTCGAGCGTACGAATACGTTGCGCTTTAATAAATATCTGATCAGTAATGGAACTTGGACGAAGGATACGCCATGCTGTTCCGTAATCTTTTGTTTTTCTGATAAAAAGATCTCTGCAGACTTTTATCACTGCGTCGTATTCTTCTGAAGTATTATTTGTCAAAACGTATTAATTATTTGATTAAGCTCCAAATAAACCAGTATTTTGTTGGTTTATGAGCGATAAAAATACAGTTTTTAATCAAAAGAAAACTATCAATGCTGGTGGCAGGCTAATAGATTTTTCCGTACCGAAAGTAATGGGAATCATAAATATCACTCCGGATTCATTTTATTCAGGGAACAGGTTCGGCTCGGCTGAACTGGCAATGAAGGCGGCAGAGGAAATGCTGAATGAAGGCGCTGATTTTCTTGATCTGGGTGCATATTCTTCCAGGCCGGGAGCTGATGATATTACTGAACAAGAAGAAAAAACAAGATTGATACCTGCTATAACCTCAATCAGAAAAGAATTTCCCGACGCTGTTCTCTCGATTGATACTTTCAGGTCGGGGGTTGCGGCAGCTGCCATAAATGAAGGTGCAGATATTATCAACGACATTTCAGGCGGTGAATTGGATTCAAAGATGGCCAAGACCGCAGCACACTTTGATGTTCCTTACATTTTAATGCATATGAAGGGAACTCCGCAGAGCATGAATAAAATGGCCGTTTATGAGGATATCTTTGGAGAAATGATGCAGTATTTTTCATTAAAGATCAAACTTCTGACAGAAGCCGGTGTAAAAGATATCATTATTGACCCGGGTTTCGGTTTCGCCAAGACAATAGAGCAAAATTTCGAACTGTTAAAAAAGTTCGAGCTATTTCAAATGACAGGGCTACCCTTGCTGGCAGGATTATCGAGAAAGTCAACGATCTGGAAAACCTTGAACATAAAAAGTGAAGATGCATTAAATGGAACAACGGTATTAAACACTATTGCTTTAATGAAAGGAGTCGATATTTTAAGGGTGCATGATGTAAGAGCCGCCGTCGAGGCGGTGAAACTGGTAGAACGAGTAGCTAATAATTGAGCATTTAATTAGCTTTTTCAAAAAAATTCCTAAATTCAGCTCATGAAGGGATTTGACCTGAGTTTCCTGCACCTGCGTTTCTTGGATTTTGTAGATATCATTCTGGTAGCATTTATAATATACTATGTCTACAATCTCATCAGGGGAACGATTGCCCTTAATATCCTGCTCGGCCTTATCATCATTTATCTGGTATTTCTTGTAACTAAACAATTGGAGATGCACTTGCTGAGTCAGCTTCTTGGCGGCTTTGTCAGTGTAGGCGTCCTAGCTCTAATAATAGTTTTTCAGCAGGAGATCCGGCGATTTTTACTGCTGATAGGGAAAAATGCCTCACTGCATAGAAACCGGCTTTGGAAAACATTTTTTGCCAGCAAAAAGGAAGTGGAGCAAAATAGTGCAATATCGTTGAAGCCTATTATTGATGCATGTAAATACATGCAAGTTACCCGTACAGGCGCCTTGATAGTATTCGCAAAATATTTTGATGAACAATATTATCAAAACAGCGGCGAACCAATGGATGCCTTAATCTCAAAAAGACTTATTGAAAGTATTTTTCAGAAGAACAGCCCCCTTCATGATGGCGCTGTGGTTATTTCTGACGGTAAAATAAGGTGCGCCAGTTGTATCCTGCCTCTGACAGATAATGAAAAGCTTCCGCCGCATTTTGGACTGAGACACCGTGCAGGCATTGGAATTTCTGAAATGAGTGATGCAGTTGCAGTAATTGTTTCTGAAGAAACAGGGACCATTTCCTATGCCAAGCAAGGCAGGGTAAAGATGAATTTGAATGCAGAAGATCTGGAAAAGCTACTCATGGCTGACATCTAAGCCCGATGCAAAAAAAATCCGGCAGAAGCCGGATTTTTCGTGTATATCTTATTAGCAATACTGCTCAAAGGCACCAATTAAATTATCGGCAATCATCTGAGCCGGACGACCTTCGATCTGGTGACGTTCAATCATATGAACCAGTTTTCCATCTTTAAACAAAGCCATTGAAGGTGAAGATGGAGGGTAAGGAAGCATAAAATTCCTGGCTGCATCAACAGCAGGTTTTTCAACACCAGCAAAAACAGTTATAAATCTGTCAGGATGCTTATCATTTTGAACTGCTGCTTTTGCCGCAGGACGCGCATTAGCTGCCGCACAACCACATACCGAATTTACCACCACAAACACGGTGCCTTCAGCTTTTATCGCTGCTTCCACTTCTTCAGGAGTTTTTAAATCCTGAAAACCAACTTTTGTCAGCTCCTCCCTCATTGGGGCTACTAAATATTCTGGGTACATATCCTTTTAAAATTTTTTTCGTATAAACCGTCTTGCAAAATTAACGCTCTGTAAGCAAAGCTAAAAATATAGGGCATCAATGATTTGTCACATTTCAATTGTTACGTCATTCGTAAAGATAAGATATTGATATTCATCCGGCAATCCGGTACTTTTGTAAACATTAAAAAAAAACAACTATGTCATCAGTAGAGACAACTTACATTCCTTACAAAGTGAAAGACATTTCCCTTGCAGAGTGGGGACGCAAAGAAATTGAACTAGCAGAGGCTGAAATGCCTGGCTTAATGGCCTTACGGGCTGAATTTGGAGCGTCGAAACCTTTACAGGGAGCCCGCATTGCAGGATGCTTACATATGACCATCCAAACAGCGGTATTGATAGAAACATTAACTGCGCTTGGCGCCGAAGTTACATGGTCATCCTGTAATATCTTTTCTACGCAAGACCATGCAGCTGCAGCAATTGCCGCCGCTGGCATTTCGGTTTATGCATGGAAAGGCATGAATGAGCAGGAGTTTGACTGGTGTATTGAACAGACTTTACATTTTGGTGAAGAGCGTCAGCCACTAAATATGATCTTGGACGATGGAGGTGACCTAACCAATATGGTTTTTGATATATACCCTGAATTGATTGCAGGGATCAGAGGCTTATCGGAAGAAACTACCACCGGAGTTCACCGTCTGTACGAGCGCATGAAGAATGGAACTCTCCATCTCCCTGCAATTAATGTAAACGATTCGGTTACCAAATCGAAATTTGACAACAAATATGGCTGCCGCGAATCATTGGTAGACGCTATACGCCGTGCAACAGATGTCATGATGGCTGGTAAAGTAGCTGTGGTAGCAGGATTTGGCGATGTGGGAAAAGGATCTGCAGATTCGCTTCGTAATGCCGGTGTCCGCGTAATTGTTACGGAAATAGATCCGATCTGTGCACTACAGGCTGCTATGGAAGGATTCGAAGTGAAGAAATTTTCAAACGCGGTGAAGGAGGCAGATATTATCGTTACAGCTACAGGAAACTGCGACATCGTTCGCGGCGAACACTTCAGGTCGCTTAAAGATAAAGCCATTGTTTGTAACATTGGCCACTTCGACAATGAAATTGACATGGCCTGGTTAAACCAAAATTATGGCAATACCAAGATTGAGATCAAGCCACAAGTCGACAAATACACCATTGACGGCAAAGATGTAATCATTTTAGCTGAAGGCCGTTTGGTAAACTTAGGTTGCGCTACAGGACATCCTTCATTTGTAATGTCTAACTCGTTTACAAACCAAACGCTTGCGCAGCTGGAGCTTTGGACAAACACAGACAAATACGAGAATAAGGTTTACACCCTACCTAAACATCTGGATGAAAAAGTTGCCCGTCTGCACCTTGCTAAAATAGGTGTGGAATTAGACGTATTAGACGAGCACCAGGCAGAATATATCGGTGTTGCTGTTGAAGGGCCGTTTAAATCGGATAGCTACAGATACTAAATAATTCAGGCAAAACCCCGGCAAAAACGGGGTTTTCTTATTTTTGAACATGACTAAACTATCTGTAAACATAAATAAGATTGCAACCCTTAGGAATTCCCGGGGAGGAAACAATCCCGATTTGATTAAAGCAGCTTTATCTTGTGAACATTTCGGAGCCGAGGGAATAACGGTGCACCCGCGCCCGGATGAACGTCATATCCGATACCAGGATGTTTATGAGCTTAAAGCGGCAATTACTACAGAATTTAATATAGAAGGAAATTGTCAGGAGCATAAATTCGTAGACTTGGTTCTGGCAAATAAGCCAGCTCAGGTAACATTGGTTCCGGATGCTCTCGGACAGTTAACCTCGAATCATGGTTGGGACACTATAAAATACCAGGACTATTTGAAAGATGTTATTCCTCAATTCAAAGACGCCGGGATACGGGTATCTATTTTTGTCGATCCAGATCCCAAAATGGTAGAAGCTGCTGCTACAACAGGGACAGACCGTGTGGAGTTATACACAGAGGCCTATGCTCATCAATACTTACATAACAAAGAACTGGCTATCGCGCCTTATATTGAAGCTGCTGAAGTTGCACGCCAGGCAGGACTTGGTTTGAATGCCGGGCATGATCTGGATTTACATAACTTAAAATACTTTGCTGATAATATTCCGGGACTGCTGGAAGTCAGTATAGGGCATGCCCTTATTAGCGATGCATTATATAGTGGTTTAGCCAATACTATTCAGATGTATTTAAGACGGTTAGGAAATCTATAGACCTGTCTGAACTTTACATAAAATCTACCAATCGACTTCTATTTGAATTGATAATAGGCCGCAAAATCAGTACTTTTGCGGCTTCTTTTTATACTCATTTCAATGAACTTAAATATTGATTTCCAGGAGAAGTTTGAGTTAAGGCATATAGCGCCCGACCATCAAGAAACGGCGGCTATGCTTAAGACGATTGGTGTAAGCTCGTTGCAGCAATTAGTGGAGCAAACTATCCCGGAAAAAATTCGCCTGCAGAAGCCACTTAACCTCCCAAAACCTGAGAGTGAATATGATTACTTAAAGAGACTTAAACAAGTTTCACTTAAAAACAAAGTATTCAAGTCTCACATAGGAAAGGGATATTACGATACCATCACTCCTCCTGTTATTCTCAGGAATATTTTTGAGAATCCGGGATGGTATACTCAGTACACACCATATCAGGCTGAAATTTCCCAGGGCAGATTGCAGGCCTTGCTTAATTTCCAGACAATGGTAATTGACCTTACCGGGATGGAAATAGCTAATGCATCATTACTTGACGAAGGTACAGCCGCAGCAGAAGCCATGTTTATGCAGTTCAGCCTGCGAAAAAACCAGCAGGCCAGAACTTTTTTCGTTTCGGAAGAACTGTTCCCCCAAACCATTGATATCTTAAAGACCCGGTCGGCGCCTTATGGAATTCACCTGGAGATTGGGAATCATCAAACGGCTGTTCTTACAGAAGACATGTTCGGCGCAATTGTTCAATACCCTGCCGGAGATGGTGCTGTTTACGATTATAAAGAGTTTGCTGAGAAAGCACACGCAAAAGGGATAAAGCTTACTGTCGTTGCTGATATCTTGAGTCTTGCCATTCTTACTCCTCCGGGAGAATGGGGTGCAGATGTAGTTGTAGGCAATACGCAGCGATTCGGAATTCCAATGGGTTTCGGTGGGCCTCATGCTGCGTTCTTCGCCACCAAGGAAGAATATAAGCGCTCTATTCCCGGTAGGATCATAGGCGTTACAATAGATGCTGCCGGAAACTATGCCTTGCGGATGGCCTTGCAAACCCGTGAACAACATATACGCAGGGACAAAGCAACATCAAATATTTGCACGGCGCAGGCACTCCTGGCCATCATGGCCGGCATGTACGCTGCTTATCACGGACAGGAAGGATTAATTAAGATTGCTCAACGTGTACATGGATTGGCAGTTCTATTGTCCGACTCTTTGAAATCACTTGGATACAAACAGGAGAACGAGGCGTTCTTTGACACCTTAAAATTTGAGCTCGGTGACTTAGCAAAACCGCTGAATGGGCTGGCTATAAATGAAGAAATCAACCTATACTATAAGGGTTCAAGTGTTAGCATAGCGATCGATGAGACAACTAACCTTGAAGACATCAAAACTATCATCAGAGTTTTCGCCCGGCTTAAGGCTAAAACCTTAAATGATCTAAACATCGATGAGCTAAAGGCATCCATAAAAACAAGTATTCCCACAGAACTTATCCGTACTACAGATTTCTTAACACACCCCGTCTTTAACACACATCATTCAGAACATGAGATGCTGCGTTATATTAAATCACTGGAGGCAAAGGACTTGTCGCTTTGCCATTCTATGATTCCATTAGGGTCGTGTACGATGAAACTAAATGCGACTACTGAAATGATTCCGGTTACCTGGAACCATTACAGTAAGATCCATCCATTTGCTCCCTCCGATCAGGTTGGCGGCTATATGCAGGTGATTGATGAGTTAAATAAGTGGTTAAGCGAGATAACCGGCTTTTCAACAATGAGCTTCCAGCCTAATTCAGGCGCTCAGGGAGAGTATGCCGGATTGATGGTGATCAGAGCGTTTCACATGGACAGGAACGAGGGACACAGAAATATTGCGCTTATCCCCGCTTCCGCTCATGGCACTAACCCTGCTTCTGCAGCTATGGCGGGAATGAAAATTGTGGTAGTAAAATGTGACGAAAATGGAAACATTGACGTTGAGGACCTGAGAAACAAAGCTCAGGAGCATAAACATGACCTATCCTGCCTGATGGTTACTTACCCTTCTACACATGGAGTGTTTGAAGAATCCATCATTGAAATATGTCAGATCATTCACGAGAATGGCGGGCAGGTTTACATGGACGGGGCCAATATGAACGCTCAGGTTGGCTTAACCAGTCCGGCGTCTATCGGTGCTGATGTATGCCATTTGAACCTCCATAAAACATTCTGTATCCCACACGGTGGTGGAGGACCAGGTATGGGCCCTATTGGTGTAGCTAAGCATTTGGCACCATACCTCCCAGGACATCCGCTTGTAGATATTGAAAATGGCAAGTCTATCCATGCGGTTTCTTCAGCACCCTGGGGTTCTGCCTCTATATTGCTGATCTCTCATGCCTATATCGCAATGATGGGCAGCGAAGGTTTAACCAATGCTACCCGGTACGCTATTTTAAACGCAAACTATATAAAGTCACGCCTGGAGACTCATTATCCTGTACTTTATACTGGAAGTAATGGTCGCTGTGCTCATGAGATGATCCTTGATTGCCGTTCTTTCAAGAGTTCAGGTATAGAAGTTACAGACATTGCAAAACGTTTAATGGACTATGGTTTTCATGCGCCGACCGTATCATTCCCTGTTGCAGGGACATTAATGGTTGAGCCTACTGAATCAGAACCTAAACATGAATTAGACCGGTTTTGCGATGCCCTGATCGCTATACGTAAAGAAATTGCAGCGATCGAAAGCGGAGCTTCAGACAGAAATAATAATCCGCTGAAAAATGCGCCTCACACTGCTGCTGTAGTAACTGGATCAGAGTGGAATAAGCCTTATGGCAGAGAACAGGCTGCATTCCCGCTTACTTATGTTGCCGAAAATAAGTTCTGGCCATCTGTTGGCCGCGTGAACGACACTTATGGTGACCGAACATTTATATGCTCATGTCCTCCTATTGAGGACTACCAGGAGGCATAAAAGCAAAAAGCTCCGGAACAATATTCCGGAGCTTTTTTGTAACAGCTGTCTTTCAATTACTTTACTGAAGTATCTAAGGCAAACACTTTTCCCAGATTATCGGAATTGCTGCAGCTAACTTTAAGATCCTTTAACAGGCCTGTCCGGATATCAATAACCCATCCATGCACCTGAAGATCATCTCTCTCTTTCCATGCATTTTGTATGATAGTTGTTTTACACAAATTAAACACCTGTTCGATGGTGTTAAGCTCAACCAGCCTGTCAGTTCTCTTTTGATCATCTGTTATCAGATCCAGTTCGTGTGCATGTAAGCGATAAACGTCTTTTATGTGACGCAGCCAGTTGTCAATTAATCCATACTGTTTATTGCTCATAGCGGCAGCAACTCCTCCACAACCATAATGCCCTGCAACGATTACATGTTTCACCTTCAGAACATTCACAGAATAATCAAGCACGCTTAGCATATTCATGTCTGAATGCACACATACATTAGCGATATTACGATGCACAAATACCTCTCCGGGCTTAGTGTTGGTAACCTGGTTAGCCGGCACACGGCTATCAGAGCAACCGATCCATAATACTTCAGGCTTTTGTCCGGAAGCTAGCGTGGTAAAATAGTCAGGATCAGTTGACAACTGCTCTGCAACAAAGGTTCTGTTTCCTTCTAGTAATTGCTGGTATGTATGGTTAGTTTCGTTTTTTATATCTTCAGTCATTTGAGTCTACATTTTATTGTTAAGAAGTAACTTGTTCAACCTTTTCAGGTTTTAAAATCAGGTCCTTTAATTGGGGCACATCATATCTGTGCTTCACATTTACTAACTGAACGATTATGCCCTTACTATAGGCATTGTGTTTGAAATTATGGATAATTTCCAGAACATCCGAATCAATGTATCTTGAGTTTGTTCCGTCAATCACAATATTTGTTTCGTTTGGCAAATGGTTTAAGGTATACTGAATTGCGGCTTTATTAAGAAAAGAAACTTCCTCAGCAAGTTTAATTGTAATGAGCTTCTTATCGCCATTCCTCTCAATAGTGTAAAAGTATGGATTACGGAGATTATTTCTTAGTATATAGAATACACCGATCATCATACCGATAGCGACACCTTTTAACAAATCGGTAAACACCACCGCTAATATAGTGGCGGCAAATGGAATAAACTGACCTTTACCTTCTTTCCACATTTTTTTGAAAAGATCGATTTTAGCTAGTTTATATCCCGTCATTAAGAGGATTGCTGCCAGACAGGACAATGGAATACTATTGAGCAGTCCGGGAATCAGTAACAGAGAAAGCAATAACCAAAGACCGTGAAATATCGCACTTACTTTAGTCTTTCCACCTGAGTTCACATTCGCAGATGAACGTACAATCACAGCTGTCATTGGCAAGCCACCTAAAAGACCACTTGTCATATTTCCGACGCCTTGAGCTACCAATTCCCTGTTGGTAGGTGAAACCCTTTTATAAGGATCGATCTTATCTACAGCCTCAACACTCAATAAGGTTTCAAGACTGGCTACTACAGCTATAGTACCAGCTACCACCCATACGTCCGGATTGGCAATCTGTGAAAAGTCAGGAGAGATAAACAGATCTTTGAATTCAGAAAAAGAATTCACTACGGGAATCTGTACCAGATGTTCAGCCTTTATTTCGAAGCCAGTGCCTTTAAATACAAAAGCAAAAAGTATACCTATCGCAACCACGAGCAGGGGCGCAGGTACGGCACTCAGTTTTTTAAACTTTGGCCAGTAAATCAATACTAACAAAGATACAGAGCTAATAATTACAGCACCGTAACTAATCTTGCTTAAAGCAGTAGTGATCGCTGAAAAAGTATTCTCAGAGCCGCCAGAACTGAAGCTTTCGTCTCCCTCATAAGAGGCATCATAGCCTACTGCATGCGGTATCTGTTTTAGAATCAAAATGATACCAATTGCCGCCAGCATGCCCTCGATAACCGAAGACGGGAAATAACTAGCTATTGTTCCAGCTTTGATAATTCCAAGTAAGATCTGAAGCACCCCGGCCAATAATATTGCCAATAGAAACGTCTCGTACGCGCCTAATTTGGCTATAGCTCCAAAAACTATCACCGTAAGACCAGCTGCCGGCCCACTTACACTTAACTGCGAGCCACTTATTGATGCAGTTACTATGCCACCCAATATTCCGGTAAGAAGTCCAGCAAAAAGTGGAGCTCCGGATGCTAATGCGATACCCAAACACAGGGGTAAAGCCACAAGAAAAACCACAATACTAGATGGTAAATCTTTTTTTAAATTGGCTGGCGAAAAATATTTTTTGAAATCAGTTGATGCAGACACATTTTTAGCTGCCATATACAATACGTTTATTTTTGTCAATTACTCATAAAAATCCTCGTCCAGTCTAATATTTAGACGGATATAAGAGAAAAGGGAAATTGATTAAACGTTCGGAGGCGGAGTGGGGACAGAGGGATAGAAGGCTTGTATGTGTTTCGCGTGATCGTCATTACCAGCAGTAGTCTCTAAAAGAATCTCCGGACCTTGAATTGCCAGGGAATAGCTGGTAATGGTTAAATACTCTTTGACCGAGATCTCCTTCACATCGGTAGGCTTTGAATTATGCTCGATCTCCAGTTGCATGATCGCCGCATTAACAGACTCCGAGTTAAAATGGGCTACAATCAACGGGGCAATAGTAATAGCCATCTTGCCAAAGAAGACTATTAAAAATACAACGCTGAAGAGTTTATTAGCAACTGCCCTACTCATAATTTTTTTTTCTGCAAACAAAGATAACTGGCCTATGTAAAAATATACAAATCCTTTTACAAAAAAACCCTAGCCAGCTTTTTCTGCGACAAAGTTTAAAACGCTGAAGTTAAGTGAAAGTTGTTCTACCTGCAAAAAAAATTGTCGGCGAACCGTCAAAGAGTTACAAGGGTAGCTAGATAATAATATGTAATTTCGCAGTGCATTAAACTATCAGGATGGCTAAGGTTGCAGGCAAAGCGTATGATATAAACTTGTTAAAAAGAATCTTTCAGTATGTTAAACCGTACAGGCGGGTCTTTTTCTGGTCTCTTGTTCTGACTATCACTATTGCACCTCTGGCTCCTCTCAGGCCTTTTCTAATAGAATATGCTCTGGACAATTACATCCTGGGTGAAGATAAGAGCGGACTGATCATGATGACAGCTATCATGCTGGCGCTACTGTTTATCCAAACAGGGATGCAGTACTATCTCACCTTTTTCACAAATGTACTCGGCCAATCAACTATCAGGGATCTGCGGATCAACGTTTTTAACCATATTAGTAAATTAAAGCTCAAATATTTCGACAAAACGCCTATCGGACAACTAATTACACGCACAGTTTCTGACCTTGAAACAATTGCTGATATATTTTCGGAAGGCTTGATCGTGATAGTTGGAGATATTCTTCAACTCATTGCTATTATGGCTTTCATGTTTTATACGGACTGGCGGCTTTCGCTTGTTGTTCTAATACCTATGCCTCTTTTGATAGCTGCTACCTATATCTTCAAAGAATCAATTAAAGCTGCCTTCCAGGAAGTGAGAACCCAGGTTTCACAATTAAACACATTTCTGCAGGAACACATTACAGGCATGAATATCATCCAGTATTTTGCACGGGAGGACCAGGAAATGGAGAAGTTTACTAAAATAAATGCGCAGCACCGGGATGCACATATACGCTCCAATTGGTATTATTCTATCTTCTTTCCGGTGGTAGAGATAATTTCTGCTCTTTCCATCGGCTTACTTGTATGGTATGGATCGAAATCAGTCATCGAACATCATACTTCTCCCGGCGTAGTGGTTGCATTCATTATGTATATCAACATGATGTTTCGTCCAATCCGGGAGCTTGCCGATAAATTCAATACACTTCAGATGGGAATGGTTGGAGCAGACAGAATTTTCACAGTGCTTGACACGCCGGAAGTAGAGGAAGATCATGGAACATTAAGCTGTGACAAGGTTCACGGAAGAATCGAATTTGAGAATGTATGGTTTGCATACAATGAAGAAGACTGGGTGTTGAAAGGGATCAGCTTTAATGTAAATCCCGGGGAAACTCTCGCCTTGGTTGGCGCCACGGGAGCAGGAAAATCATCGGTCATAAATCTCCTAAATAGATTTTATCAGATCAATAAGGGCAGTATAAAGATTGACGGAAAAGATATCCGGGAGTACAAACTCGATTTTCTACGTTCCCAAATTGGGACGGTGATTCAGGATGTGTTTCTCTTTTCAGACTCCATCGCGAATAATATCAGCTTAAATAACCCGGCTATCAGTCTGGAAGCTATTAAGGCTGCCGCAAGAGATGCAGGCGCAGAAGATTTTATCAAAAGACTCCCTGGAGGGTATGATTATGATGTCATGGAACGTGGAGCAACGTTATCCTCCGGACAAGCCCAATTACTCTCATTTGTGCGGGCACTGGTTTACGATCCTAAAATACTGGTTTTAGACGAGGCAACGTCGTCAGTTGATACAGAAACAGAGCATTTAATTCAGCTGGCAATACAAAAGCTTATGCATGGCCGCACCTCTATTGTCATTGCCCACAGGCTGTCGACCATACAAAATGCAGATAAGATCATTGTTTTGGATCATGGTGAAATCAAAGAGTCGGGAAGCCATCAGGATCTGCTAAAACTTAATGGTTATTATAAACGACTATACGACCTGCAGTTTAATTCCTCAGGAATTGAAAAAAGTAATATCTGATACCTGTCAACTATCAAGGGTACCGGATTTCATTTGAATGTAAATTGTTCTCATTCGCTATTGAAACACTGATATTTTTTTCTTTTTCTCGGATTTCCTAAAATTGATTTGTAAAAATTATCTAAGTTTGCACAACTTTAAAAACCGATCAATGAGTGTATTAGTAAATAAAGATTCAAAAGTAATCGTTCAAGGTTTTACCGGCAACGAAGGTACTTATCATGCGTCGCAAATGATTGAGTACGGAACGCAAGTAGTGGGTGGGGTAACACCAGGAAAAGGTGGTCAATCTCACTTAGACAGACCTGTATTCAACACTGTGAAAGACGCTGTTGAACAAACCGGCGCTGATGTTTCTATCATTTTCGTACCTCCTGCATTCGCTGCAGATGCAATCCTGGAAGCAGCCGAAGCTGGCATCAAAGTTATTGTTTGTATTACTGAAGGTATCCCGACAAAGGATATGATCCTGGTTAAAGAATACATTAAAGACAGAGATTGCCGTTTAATTGGCCCTAACTGCCCTGGTATTATCACTGCAGACGAAGCGAAAATCGGCATCATGCCAGGCTTCATTTTCAAAAAAGGAAATGTTGGTGTTGTATCCAAATCAGGAACTTTAACATATGAAGCGGTTGATCAGGTAGTTAAAGCCGGCTTGGGTATTACTACAGCTATTGGAATTGGTGGTGACCCTATCATCGGAACACCAACTGTTGAAGCTGTTAAATTGCTAATGAACGATCCGGAGACCAAAGGTATCATTATGATTGGTGAAATCGGCGGAGGAATGGAAGCTGAAGCAGCTCATTGGATCAAAGAAAACGGAACAAAGCCAGTAGTTGGTTTCATCGCGGGTCAGACAGCTCCTCCCGGACGCCGTATGGGACACGCCGGAGCAATCGTGGGCGGAGCAGATGATACTGCTGCAGCTAAAATGCGGATCATGGCAGAATGCGGAATCCGCGTGGTTGAATCACCGGCTGAAATCGGTGCTGCAATGGCCGAAGAGCTCAGCAAAGTATTAGCATAAATCAAAAGATCTATATATGAAAAACCTGGCTTTGCGGTCAGGTTTTTTTTGCCCTAAAAAGAAAGGGCTCCGTTTCTTTAGAACAGAGCCCTTTCTTTTATTAGCGAAGCGACAAGCGTTACGCCTGTTGTTTCAATTTGATGATGTTTAAAGCAGCACCAGCTTTAAACCACTCAATTTGTTGCTCATTATAAGTGTGGTTCACAGGGAATGAATCCTGAGTACCATCCGCATGATGTAAAACAACTGTTAGTTGTTTACCAGGAGCGAATTCAGTCAGACCCAATACATCGATCACGTCATCTTCCTGAACCTTGTTATAATCGTTAACATCAGCAAAGGTAATTCCCAACATACCTTGCTTCTTAAGGTTTGTTTCATGGATACGGGCGAAAGATTTCACTAATATTACCCTAACACCTAAATGCCGCGGCTCCATAGCTGCATGTTCGCGGGATGAACCTTCACCGTAATTTTCGTCACCGACCACTATAGTTCCGATACCAGCTGCTTTATAGGCACGTTGAGTCGCAGGAACTGGTCCGTACTCCCCATTTAGCTGGTTTTTTACTGAGTCCGCAGTATCATTAAAGTAATTGATAGCACCAATCAACATGTTGTTGGAAATATTGTCAATGTGTCCGCGGAATTTCAACCATGGGCCAGCCATTGAAATATGGTCAGTTGTACACTTACCCTTAGCTTTGATAAGGAGACGAAGACCATGGAGATCTGTGCCTTCCCAAACAGGGAAAGACTCTAGCAACTGTAAACGGCTTGATTTTTCATCAACAATTACTTCAACTTTGCTCCCGTCGACAGCTGGTGCCTGATAACCTGCATCTTCCACAGCATATCCTTTTACTGGCATTTCGAGACCTTGTGGTTCGTCTAATTTCACGGCCTGACCACTTTCATTAATTAAAGTGTCAGTCATAGGGTTAAAGGTTAAATCTCCGGCAATAGCAAGTGCTGTTACGATTTCCGGAGAAGCAACGAAGGCGTGAGTATTAGGGTTTCCATCCTGACGCTTAGCGAAGTTTCTGTTAAAAGAAGTGATAATGGAGTTTTTACGGGTTGGATCGTCGGTATGACGAGCCCACTGACCGATACATGGACCACAGGCATTTGCCAAAACCACTCCACCGATCTGATCAAAAGTGTTCAAATAACCATCGCGCTCAACAGTGTAACGAACCAGTTCAGACCCTGGAGTTACGGTGTATTCCGATTTTGCTTTTAAGTTTTTATCAACAGCTTGCTGTGCAAGAGAAGCTGCACGTGTAATATCTTCATAAGAAGAGTTAGTACAAGAACCGATCAAGCCAACATCTAATTTCGCAGGCCAGTTGTTTTCTCTGACAGCAGCAGCGAATTTAGAAAGCGGCCATGCCAAGTCGGGTGTAAATGGACCGTTTATATGTGGTTCAAGTTCTGAAAGGTTAATTTCAATAACCTGGTCAAAATATTGCTCAGGATTTGCATACACTTCATCATCGCCAGTTAAATGCTGTTTAACCTGATTAGCGAGATCAGCAATATCAGCTCTTTCTGTACCACGCAAATAAGTTTCTGCTTTCTCATCATAACCGAATACTGAGGTAGTAGCTCCAATTTCAGCACCCATGTTACAGATGGTTGCCTTTCCTGTAGCTGAAAGAGAGCGGGCTCCTTCACCAAAGTACTCAACGATAGCTCCTGTACCACCTTTTACGGTTAAGATACCAGCCACCTTAAGGATAACATCCTTCGCAGATGCCCAACCTGAAAGCTTGCCGGTTAGTTTAACACCAATCAATTTTGGAAATTTAAGCTCCCAGGCAAAACCAGCCATTACATCACAAGCGTCAGCTCCACCCACACCAATGGCGATCATTCCTAACCCCCCGGCATTTGGAGTATGAGAATCCGTCCCAATCATCATACCTCCAGGAAATGCATAGTTCTCAAGAACAACCTGGTGGATGATACCTGCACCCGGTTTCCAGAATCCTATTCCATACTTATTAGAAACAGATGAAAGGAAGTCGTAAACTTCTTTATTTGTTGAGTTTGCTACACTTAAATCTTCAACCGCCCCAACTTTTGCCTGAATTAGGTGGTCACAGTGTACTGTTGAAGGTACAGCAACCTGAGGGCGACCCGCCTGCATAAATTGCAATAAAGCCATCTGCGCTGTTGCATCCTGCATGGCAACGCGGTCTGGGGCGAAATCTACATAAGAAGCGCCTCTTTGATAAGCTTCAGTAGCTTCTCCCGCCCATAAATGGGAATAAAGGATCTTCTCTGTTAAAGTTAAAGGTTTGCCTACAGTTTTTCTTGCAGCTTCTACGCGACCAGCCAGATTACTGTAGACCTTTTGGATCATTTCTATATCAAATGCCATTGGTAATTGATTTTTATTTGTTAAAACTTAGAAACCAACCTAATAAGGCTGATTCCCGCGAAATTACGAAAAATGACGAATAGATATTGCCTAAATCATGTCAATTTTTATTTAGAAAAGTTCTAATCTATAGTAACTCAAATTCATAACCTTCGAGATTCCATTTCTCCAGAGCACGGGGCAACACATATTCCAACCGATCGAAAGCTTTTAAACTATCATGAAACACAATTATTGAGCCGGGACGTGTATATTTTAAAACGTTACTAAGACATTTCTCAGGCGATAGATTGGGGTCAAAATCACCGCTTAACACATCCCACATAATGATTTGCAAGTCAGGACTCAACTCTTTCAGCTTTGAGATCTGATTCCTTTTAATTCGACCGTAAGGCGGCCGAAAGAGGTGTGAGTGCATTAACTTATCGCACTTAAGATAATTATCTATATAATGTGCGGTATCTGTTTTCCAACCTTTTAAATGATTGAAGGTATGATTACCTATTGCATGTCCCTCCGTCTTTATTTCCTCAAATATTCCGGGATGCTTCCTGATATTGTCTCCAATGCAGAAAAATGTCGCCTTAGCATTGTACCTTTTTAAGGTCTCCAGTACAAATGGCGTTACATGAGGTATAGGTCCATCATCAAAAGTGATATAAATATGCCAGGAGCGTTTATTCTTTCGCCAGGTAAGTGACGGATAAAGCCAGCGCAGAAAAAAAGGTGTTCTAACTAGATACATCAAATGCGGGATGAATTGCAATTTTACGCAAAAAGAACAGTATGTGACATTGCGAAAAGGAAATTGACATTTATTGTATTAAGAAGCTGTAATCACTTAATAAATTAGTAAACTTGCCTCCAAATAGTTTTTTCTGCATGGATAGAGTGGCTAAAATAGCAGTTATTGGAGGAGGAAGCTGGGCTACAGCAAATATTAAAATGCTGGCGGATAACCGCACCCCCAAAGAGATATACTGGTGGATGCGAAATACAGAAGCAATAGATCACATCCGAAAATATCGCCATAATCCGAACTACTTGAGCTCAGTTGAAATCAGTGTCTTGCCGCAGAATATTAGCCATGACCTCGCGGAAATTGTTTCCAAGGCTGAAATAATTTTATTGAACATTCCCGCTGCATTTTTGAAAGATGCTCTCGGGACTATTCATCCTGATGCTCTTAAAGGAAAAAAAATAATATCGGCCATCAAAGGTTTTGTTCCCGATGAAAACCTGATCATAGGGGAATTTATGCATTACAAGTATCATATTCCACTGGAAGATATCGTTGTAATGAGCGGGCCTTGCCATGCAGAAGAAGTGGCGCTTGAAAAACTTTCTTATCTTACTATTGCATCTCCGAGCAACGAGCTTGCATCTTGTTTCGCCGGACTTCTGAACACAAGATATATTAAGACCAATATATCAGATGATATCTATGGAACTGAATATGCTGCAGTACTTAAAAATATTTATGCGGTTGCGAGCGGCATATGCCATGGTGTTGGTTATGGAGACAACTTCCAATCAGTACTTATTTCGAATGCCATAAGAGAAATAAAACGTTTTGTTGACGCTGTTCATCCTATAGACAGAGATATAAAAGAATCTGCATATCTGGGCGATCTACTGGTTACGGCCTATTCGCAGTTCAGCAGAAACAGAATGTTTGGCAACATGATCGGCAAAGGCTATACTGTAAAATCAGCACAACTGGAAATGAACATGATCGCTGAGGGTTATTATGCAGCGAATGGCCTGCATCAGATTAATAAGACCTACAAAGTGAACATGCCTATTTGCAGGGCAGTATATGCAGTGTTATATGAAAAGCATTCTCCCCATATAGAGATGAAACTGCTTTCAGAACAATTATCTTAACCGTTCGTTAAACTTATTCGGCTTTCTTTTTTGGCACATTAATCGCTTGTCTATAATTGACAATAAATCAACTATGGAAATGAAAAATATGGCCATTTTAGGCATTGTTGCCGGAGCAGCTGCGGCAACAGCCATAATAACTACTTATAAAAGAAAAGACGGATCAAGATTAACTGATGGCGTCACAAACTCTGCAAGGAGACTTGGAAACCGCATAATGGATTATAGCCACCGGTTAAAAGCGCGAATTATGCACCATGTTGAGGGCCCCCATGGCGAGCCTGTCTATCTCGACATGTACGATCGTCAGTTTTATGAAAACGAAACAGGTAAAAGAGTTTATCTTGAAACAGTATAACATCTATCGTCGATGAGAAAAATAATAGGCACATTAATTGTTACTTTGCTGCTGGGAGTGGCAAACGAATCATATAGCCAGGAAAAGAAGGATACCACCACCTTTGGACAAGAGGTTAAACAAGCTGGCAAGGCTACAGGTAAAGCTGTAAAAAAAGCCGGTAAAAAGACTGGAGAAGTGGGTGCAAAAGCCGCGGCTAAGGTTAAAGATAAATCACTTAAAGATGTTAAGGGCCCGAACGGAGAAACGGTTTACATCGATAAACACCAACGCAAATATTACATTAACAAAGATGCTCGAAGGGTTTATCTTGATTAACAAAAAATGCCCGGAATTCCGGGCATTTTTTGTTAAATATTAGAAACGTCTTCTGCGTTCACCGCTTCTTTCGCCACTACGATCTTCTCTTTTTTTACCTGAGTAATCACGAAATCCGCCACCGCTACGACCGCCGCCATAGCCGCCTTCGCGTCTGCCGCCGCTTCTTTCCCGACCGCCGCGGCTTCCACCGCTATCACGATCACCAGCAACTTCAATGCGTACACTACGACCATTATATTCAGCGCCTTTAAAGTTTTGCTGTACAGTTTCGGCAACTGCATTTTCAACTTCAAAGAAGGTATAAACACCTTTTAAATCTATCTTCCCAATGGACTTTCCGCTGATTTTAGCTGTGTTACAGATAAATCCAAGCATATCTCCTCTTGTGAACTCATCAACAGATCCAAGATTTACAAACAAGCGAGTATAGTCACCTCTGCTTCCTCCCCGTCCAAAGCGATCTGAACGTTCGCCGCGATCTTCGTGTGCAGGAGCATTTAGGTCTGGTGCATTTTTGTAATACTCCAGGAAGCGGTTAAATTCAAGTGAAGCGAAGCGCTTGATTATATCTTCTTTGCTAAGATCTTTGAATTCGTCCATAATACGCGGAATATACTGCTCGATCTGTTCCTCGTTTACTTCAACGTTATGCACTTTATGAACCAGCGCAAATAACTGCTTCTCACATACATCAAACCCATTAGGGATTTCCGTTTTTACAAATTGCTTTCCGATTACACGTTCAATCTGCCTGATCTTTCCAAGTTCTTTTGAATTGATGATGGAAATGGAAACCCCGGTCTTGCCCGCACGAGCTGTACGACCACTCCGGTGCGTATAGTTCTCAATTTCGTCAGGCAATGAGTAGTTAATTACATGAGTAACATCATTAACATCGATACCCCTGGCTGCAACATCAGTAGCAATAAGTAGTTGCAAACTTCGCTCACGGTAACGTTTCATTACCTTGTCACGTTGCTGCTGAGAAAGGTCACCATGCAAAGAATCAGCATTGTACCCGTCCTTAATTAAGGACTCAGCAATTTCCTGAGTTTCTATTTTGGTCCGACAGAATACAATACCAAAAATTTCAGGGTTAAAATCAACAATACGTTTAAACGCAGCATACTTGTCCCGGGCACGAACTACGTAATACTCGTGATCGATGTTGGCGTTTCCCGTATTTTTGGAGCCCATGGTAAGTTCATGGGGATTGTCCATGTACTTTTTCGCAATTCTGCGCACCTCTGCAGGCATTGTTGCAGAAAACAACCATGTTTTTTTATCATCCGGCGTTGTTGATAAAATCTGGTCGATGTCTTCCTGAAAGCCCATATTAAGCATTTCATCCGCTTCATCTAAAACCACGTACTGTACCTGAGAAAAATCAATTGCTTTACGATTGATAATATCAAGCATACGTCCTGGAGTTGCCACTACAATCTGGACACCACGTTTTATCTGACGCAACTGGTCAGAAATACTGGCGCCTCCATAAACGGCAACTACATTTACATTTTTAACATTTTTTGAATAATTGTTCAGATCGTTAGTAATCTGTAAACAAAGTTCACGGGTTGGGCACAAAACCAGTGCCTGTGGATAATTTTCTTCAAAGTCCAGTAATTCTAATAAAGGCAGGCCAAATGCTGCCGTCTTACCGGTTCCTGTTTGAGCTAATCCGACAAAATCGTTGCTGCCTGAAAGTAATACCGGGATTGCTTGTTCCTGGATTGGCGTGGGATTGGAAAATCCCAGATCAGATATGGCATTAACAATATCATGACGGATACCCAGTTCACTAAATGGGTTCATGATAATAATAAATCACCCGGCTTTATTGCCGGGTCGGCGCAAAGATACAGTTTATTTCCGAAATTATGTCTTACCAGGAATTTCGGTAAATTTAAAACGCTAAGGTGACAAAAGTCAAGATTCAAATTAATTCTTGATGAACTTTTTACTAATCACACCTTCGGGACTTTCAAAACGTGCGATCAATAGCATTTTATTAGCTTTTAATGGCAACATTACCCGGTTACTGCCATTGAGTAATGACAGGGTGGCGCTCGCCAATTGACGTCCGTGTACGTCCGCAATTGTTAGTTCACCCCGTGATGCCGAATTTGATCTAATAAGAATCTCAACAGCATCTTGAGTCGATGAGACTAAACTCAAGGATGGGGAAAACTTAATTTTGGCAGCAATTATGCCGAAGTCATAGTTCTCGCCATTTTGATCGACCTCAACAAGCTTATAATAGTTAATTCCCGAAGCTGGGTCATAATCATTAAATGTATACTTTCTGGCAGAAGTTGAAGAGCCTGCAGCGTCTATCCGCCCTTTGAAAGCGAACGATCTTCCGTCGGCGGATTTGTAGATATTAAAATGGCTGGAGTTATGTTCCGATTCCGTTATCCAGTTTAGCTGAATATGTTCACTGAAAACATCAGAATGGAAAGATGAGATAACGACAGGAAGTGTACCCGAAGCACCGTTCACTATCAGATGATCACCTTCAGCAGCACCAAGTCCCCACGTACCACTTGCCCTCCCAGCTCGGTACCCATAGATCCTGAATGTAATTGCTGCTGATCGGTTTTGAAGACTGCTTTCAGCAGACAGATCGATCACGGTTGTTTGAACATTTTCGTTGTTTTCCGCCATGAAACTAGAAATATCCTTGCTATACGAGTCGACATTGGATCTAACAGAAAACGCGAGCGGGCCGCCTTCCGAACGCTGGTGCTTACAGGTTATTTCTGTAACAGTGACTTTTTTGCCAGCCAGAGGACTGACTGTAAACTCGATGTATCTACCGAGATCGGGAGTTATTTGCTCCGCCCATGCACTAGAATTAAAACTGTTGACACCAGGCTTTCTCATCATACTCGCGCTGCGCGTAATTTGGGAGGGGCTGAGGTTGGGGTCGTTCAGTCTTGAACTATAGGTTTTTTCATTTCCTGCAGCCCCTGTGAAATTAAATGAAATAAGCTGAGACTTTGCTGTAGACCAGGTAAACAGCAAAAGAATTAAAATTATTTTTTTCATTTTGCGATATATTTAATCGCAATTTGGAAAATACTTATTCCCTATTAAATGATCTTCGTCGTTTAACGCAATCTATCTGCAGATTTTACTAGTTTTTCGTCGCGACGAATACCCCGGATAGCCAACACCACGAATAAAATTGCTACTGACGGTAACATTACGCCAATTCCATAATTCTGAAACTCTAGCTGAATATCTTCGATTACCGACTTCGCAGTTTGTACCAGCCAAAAAGTATACACAAGAATAACCACGATTGTGAGATAGGAAAAAGTAAGTTGTTTTTTTCTATTCGCATAAAAAAAGACAATGATCAACGGCAATAACGCCACAAGCACTGTTGCGATCGTCAAAACAGTAAAAGAATCGTCAAGAACAACATCAGTACCTGTATAATGGTAAAGACCGGTAATTTTAATCGCCTTAGCGACACCAGTGGCATCCGTAAACTGGATGTAAGGAAATAAGAAAAGGGCTAATAATGCAGTAGTTGCAAGAAATAACCAGAGAGTTTGTATGCGCTGAATCATAGTTGTGATTTAAACACTGCAAATATAGAAAAGTGTTTGAGCCATGCTAAAATTACCGGGGTATAAGTATTTTTGCGCGTGATGCACAGACAACGTTATTTTCTTGAACTAGCTTACAAAGGGACAGTATATCATGGATGGCAAATTCAGCCCAATGCCGTTTCAGTACAGGAAATATTGGAAAAAGCCCTGTCTACACTGTTCAGGCAAAAGATAGAAACTGTCGGTTGCGGTCGGACCGATACAGGTGTCCATGCCAGTCAATTTTTTGCACATTTTGATTGTGTTGGACCTGATGTAGGTCGCGACAGTCTTGAAGCCCGGTATCTAACAAGCCTGAATGCACTTCTGCCTTACGACATTGCAGTAAAACGTATTATCAGAGTAAACGATGATGCACATGCACGCTTTGATGCTACCCAGCGATCGTATCAATACTTTATTCATCACCATAAAGACCCTTTCAAGCATAACTTTTCCTGGCTGGTAAAAGAATCATTAGATGTTGCGGAAATGACCAAGGCCGCATCATATTTATTAGATTATACTGATTTTAGCTGTTTTAGCAAGTCGAACACCCAGGTATTCACTAACAATTGTAAGATAGAAAATGCAGAATGGCAAAAAAACGAAGATGGATTAATTTTTGTTATTTCTGCGGACCGCTTTTTGCGAAATATGGTAAGAGCTATTGTTGGAACATTGGTAGAGATCGGCAGACATAAACTTCGGGCAGAGGCTATACATCAAATCATCCAAAGCAAAGATCGCTCAAACGCAGGAACCTCTGTTCCAGCTTGCGGACTATATTTAACTAAAATACAATATCCCTATATCTAACAATGGCGGTAATAGAGCAAATTCCTCCTTATATCGTATGGCCAATACGCCACCAGGTAATGTACCCCGAAATGGATTTCGATGCTATCAAGTTACCGGATGATGAAAACGGCATGCACCTTGGCTTGTACGAAAACGGAAAATTGATAAGCGTGGTTTCTTTATTTTCTGAAGGGGAAAATCTACAGTTCCGGAAATTTGCTACTCTGGATGAGTTTCAGGGAAAAGGGTACGGAAGCCAGTTGTTGAGGTTTGTTATTGATGAGGCGAAGCAACAAGGTTTCACAAGAGTATGGTGCAATGCAAGAACAAATGCTTCAAGCTTTTATCAAAAGTTTGGGTTTAATGAGACCTCAGTGCGTTTTTTTAAGGATGGGTATGATTTTGTAATCATGGAACTTCTATTTAAAGATTAGCATCCCTATCCAAACTTTTTTCATTTTTTATATTTATTGATACAAGATTTCTTACATTTCGCTAGAAACATAAATAATAATGGCAGAAAATACAGAGAATAAGCACGTGCAAGTAGTAACGGAAGAATCACTTAAATTCCTCGAAACGTACATCAACAACCCTTCCCCTACGGGGTTCGAGTGGGAGGGTCAGCGTTTATGGCTGGATTATATTAAACCATATATTGATGAACACTATGTAGATAATTATGGGACAGCTGTTGGAGTGATCAACCCGAAAGCAGAGTATAAAGTTGTAATTGAAGCACATTCCGACGAAATATCCTGGTTTGTAAATTACATCACGAAAGACGGACTAATTTACGTTATCCGGAATGGCGGCTCAGATCATCAGATTGCTCCATCCAAAAGAGTAAATATACATACCGATAAAGGAATTGTAAAAGCAGTGTTTGGCTGGCCGGCAATCCATACCAGAAATGGAGAAAAAGAAGAAGCACCAACACTTAAAAATATTTTCCTTGATTGCGGATGTAATACGAAAGAAGAAGTTGAGGCATTAGGTGTCCATGTAGGCTGTGTTATTACCTACGAAGACGAGTTTATGGTACTCAACGACCGCTACTATGTAGGGCGAGCCCTTGATAATCGTGTGGGTGGTTTTATGATTGCAGAAGTCGCTCGCTTATTAAAGGAAAATAACAAAACTCTTCCTTTCGGATTATATATCGTTAATGCTGTTCAGGAAGAGGTAGGCTTACGAGGCGCTGAGATGATTGCCAACCGAATTAAACCGAATGTAGCCATTATCACCGATGTGACCCACGACACCCAAACGCCAATGATCAATAAGATTGTACAGGGCGATCTGACGGCCGGTAAAGGGCCTGTTGTTTCGTATGCTCCGTCGGTGCATACTAATCTCAATAAACTCCTTATTAAAGCGGCAGAGGATGCTACAATACCTTTTCAACGCCAGGCTTCATCTCGTTGGACAGGAACAGACACTGACGCATTTGCCTATTCGAACGATGGAGTAGTTTCGGCACTAATCTCATTACCTCTTCGCTATATGCACACCACGGTTGAAATGGTTCACAAAGAGGATGTAGATAATGTTATAAGGCTTATTTATGAATCGCTTTTAAAACTTGAAACAGGTCAGGATTTCAGATATATAAAATAATAAATCAAAATAGGAGTCGTTGATATAACATAGGACTCTTAAAAATAAAAAGGCAGCATGAATCCCCTCGGCTGCCTTTTTATTTTGTCTATCTCAAAACAATATCGCTGTAAATTAATTATAACAAAGTTTATTCTTGATAATTATTAATTAACAATCCATTTTTTATTTTTACTGCATGAAACCCACCCTATTAATATTAGCTGCAGGTATGGCTAGCCGATACGGCAGCATGAAACAAGTTGACGGCTTCGGCCCAAATGGTGAAACCATAATTGATTATTCAATCTATGACGCCATACGTGCCGGATTTGGCAAGGTAACTTTTATCATCAGAGAAGAATTCTTAGATAGCTTCAAAGCGATATTCGCTCCTAAACTAGAAGGAAAAATTGAAATCGATTTTGTATTTCAAAGTTATGACCTTAGCAAATATGGTATAGATAAAACCATTGAACGTCAAAAGCCCTGGGGAACCGGCCATGCTGTTTTGGAAGCAGGTAATCAGATCAATGAGCCGTTTTGCGTTATTAATGCAGATGATTTCTATGGTTATGAGGCATTCCAGAAAATGGCTGAATTCCTTACGTCCGAGGTGAGAGATGACTACTATTCATTAATGGGATACCAGGTAGACAAAACATTATCGGAATATGGTTCAGTTTCGCGTGGTATCTGTAAAGTGTCTGCAGACGGAAATCTGGAAGAAATTAACGAGCGCACAAAAGTTTACGAAAAAGATGGAGTTATCGTTTATGAAGACGAGAATGGCACAACCACTCCTTTACACGATGATGCCCGCGCTTCAATGAATTTCTGGGGCTTTACACCAGCGATCTTCAAACAAGCAGAACCGATGTTCAAACGCTTTGTAGAAGCTAATGAAAACAATCCAAAAGCTGAATTCTTTATTCCATTAATGGCGGAGGAACTGGTAAAAACAGGCGAAGCTCAATTTAAAGTTATCCCGACTGCCTCTAAATGGTTTGGAGTAACCTATAAGGAAGATAAACCTATCGTTCAGGAGAGTCTATCTGCATTAGTTGAGAATGGAACTTACCCCGCAAAACTTTGGTAATCAAAATTCAGATTACAACAAAAAAGCCCCGCAAATTGCAGGGCTTTTTTGTTGTAATCTGAAAATTATTCAGCTTTATCGTCAGCAGGAGCATCTGTAGACGCCTCTTCCGCAGGAGCTGCGGCTTCTTCAGCCACTGGAGCTGCCACAGCAGCAGCCTCAGCACTTTTACCTTTACCCGATCCACGACGACGAGTCGCTTTCTTTTCAGGTTGAGCAGCAACTTCCTTAGTATTGTAAGTAGTGTTATAATCCACAAGCTCGATCAAAGCCATTTCAGCATTATCACCAGGACGATTAGGTAACTTGATGATACGAGTATAACCACCTGGACGATTAGCGACCTTCTCAGCTACATCGCGGAATAACTCAGTAATAACTTCTTTATTCTGAAGATAACTAAATACCACACGACGAGAGTGAGTAGTATCACTTTTCGACTTTGTAATAAGAGGCTCAACATACGTTCTTAAAGCTTTAGCTTTAGCCAATGTTGTAGTAATACGCTTGTGTTGAATAAGCGAAGAAGCCATATTAGCCAGCATTGCTTTGCGGTGGCTATCAGTACGGCTTAAATGGTTAACTTTTTTTCCGTGTCTCATTTTATTTTGTTTTACATGCTTATACCGTCTCCACTTCTAGCAGGAGGGAATTACAAACATGTCGCTTATAATTATGATAACCGGGGCCTAAGCACCGGGAACAATTATTCTTCTTCTAATTTGTATTTAGAAAGGTTCATACCAAAAGATAAGCCTTTTGATTTAACCAGATCCTGAATCTCAGTCAGTGACTTCTTACCAAAGTTTCTGAATTTAAGCATATCAGCAACATCGTAAGATACCAAATCAGCCAAAGTGCGGATATCTGCAGCCTTAAGACAGTTTAGTGCACGAACAGAAAGGTCAAGATCAACCAATTCAGTTTTAAGGATCTTACGCATATGCAGGATCTCCTCGTCGACTTCCTTAGTTTCTTCTTTAGCCTGAGCCTCTAACATGATATTCTCATCAGAGAATAACAGGAAGTGGTGGATAAGAATCTTTGCTGCTTCTTTCAAAGCATCTTCCGGGTGGATTGATCCATCAGTAGTGATGTCAAGAACTAACTTTTCATAGTCAGTTTTTTGTTCTACACGATAGTTCTCAATTGTATATTTAACGTTCTTGATTGGAGTATAGATCGAATCGATCGCAATTACACCAACAGGAGCATCAGCATTCTTATTCTCATCAGCAGCAATATACCCACGTCCTTTATTAACAGTTAACTCTACTTCTAAAGTAACTGAAGATTCCATGTTGCAAAGAACCAAATCAGGATTCAGAACAGTAAAATTGTTGGAGAATTTAGTGATATCTCCGGCTTTAAACTGCTCCTGACCATTAATGATTACAAAAATCTTTTCAGAATCACCTGATTCGCCAGTTTTTTGAAAACGAACTTGTTTTAAGTTCAGGATGATCTCTGTAACATCTTCAGCTACCCCTTTGATAGTAGAAAATTCATGAGAAACACCTGAAAGACGTACAGACGTGATTGCAAAGCCTTCTAATGAAGACAATAAAATACGACGTAAAGCATTACCTATGGTAACACCGAAACCTGGCTCCAACGGACGAAATTCAAACGTACCGTCGAAATCCGTAGATTTCTGCATGATAACTTTATCAGGTTTTTGAAATGCTAATATTGCCATTTATGTTCAGTTATTGTTTTTAAACTGTAATAGCTGCCCCTTAAGGAGCAGCTTTAATATGTTACTTAGAGTATAACTCGACGATAAGGTTTTCCTTAATATTTTCAGGAATCTCATCGCGGTTAGGATAATTCAGGAATTTACCTGTAAAATTATTTGGATCCCACTCTAACCATGTATGTTTGTTTATTCTTCTGGCAGAAACCGAGTTAGTAACGGCCTCAAGCGTTTGAGAGCGTTCTCTTACAGCGATAACATCTCCTGCACGTAAAGAATAAGAAGGAATATTTACAACTTCGCCGTTTACAGTGATATGCTTGTGACTAACCAGCTGACGAGCTCCTGAACGTGTAGGAGCGATGCCTAAGCGGTAAACAGCATTATCTAAACGTGCTTCTAACAACTTCAAAAGGTTCTCACCAGTGATACCTTCCTTTGAAGAAGCAGTATGGAATAAGTTTTCGAACTGACGCTCCAAAACTCCGTAAGTATATTTTACTTTTTGTTTTTCCATCAACTGGATAGCGTACTCAGACTGCTTTCCACGACGCTTAGATGCCCCGTGCATTCCAGGAGGATAATTTTTTCTTTCTAAAGCCTTATCAGGACCGAAAATTGGTTCTCTGAATTTACGGGCTATTTTCGATTTTGGGCCAGTATATCTTGCCATTTTTGTCTGTTTAAAGTATCTGATAGCCTATAGCTATCGAATCTTATCTTTAATTAATTAATTCCTTATCGTTTAATTGATACGACACAATTAAACTCTTCTTCTTTTTGGAGGACGGCAGCCGTTGTGAGGAAGCGGAGTAATATCTTTAATAGTAGTTACTTCGATACCTGCTGTTTGTAGTGTACGAATTGCAGACTCACGTCCTGCACCCGGACCTTTAACAAACACCTCTACTTTACGCAATCCAAGATCAAAAGCTACTTTTCCGCAATCGGAAGCCGCCTGACCTGCTGCATATGGAGTATTCTTTTTTGAACCTTTGAAACCCATTTTACCGGCAGAAGACCAGGAAATTGCTTGTCCCTGAGAATTTGTTAAGGTAATAATGATGTTATTGAAAGTAGCGTTAATGTGCGCCTGACCAACAGGTTCAATTACAACAATACGCTTTTTCGTTACTTTTTTAGTCTTAGCCATTACTTATTTGGTATTATTTAGTAGCCTTCTTCTTGTTAGCAACTGTTTTACGCTTACCCTTACGAGTACGAGTGTTATTCTTAGTTCTTTGTCCGCGTACAGGTAAACCTTTACGGTGACGAAGACCACGGTAACATCCGATATCCATTAAACGTTTAATGTTTAATTGAATTTCAGAACGCAAAGCGCCTTCAACCTTAACATCATCATTGATGATAGTACGGATGGCTGCCAATTGATCATCGGTCCAGTCTTGTACTTTTATATTCCGGTCGATTCCAGCCTGGTCTAAAATGCTCTGAGCTGTAGCCCTGCCGATACCGAAAATGTAAGTAAGTCCGATCTCTCCTCTTTTGTTTCTTGGTAAATCAATACCTGATATCCTTGCCATATTTCTATTTAATGATTATCCCTGACGTTGTTTGTACTTAGGATTTTTCTTGTTAATTACGTAAAGCTTGCCTTTACGGCGGATTATTTTGCAATCAGCGCTACGCTTTTTTATGGATGCTCTAACTTTCATCTGTAAGTAATTTATTTTTAAAATTCCAGATGGAGCTCGCATGAAAATATCAAATGATATTTGGGATCATGCGCGGTTCATCTTATTTATATCTATAAGTTATTCTGCCTTTTGTAAGATCATAAGGGGACATTTCCAACTTCACCTTATCACCAGGTAAAATCTTAATGTAATGCATTCGCATTTTCCCGGAAATATGAGCAATTATTTCATGCCCGTTCTCCAATTCTACACGAAACATCGCGTTTGACAATGCTTCCTTTATGATTCCGTCTTGTTCAATAGAGGCTTGTTTAGCCATATTTTATTGATTTCTATTTAATTACGCCCGACAATTCGGGGATGCAAAATTAAATAAAAAATTTTAATATTTAATTTTTTTGTTTTAAAACTTCTTCAATAAGATCGAAAGTTGATAAAACGTCTGCCTTCCCTTTTTTTACAGCAACAGTATGTTCAAAGTGCGCGGAAGGTTTTCCGTCTATAGTACTTACTGTCCAGCCATCTTTCCAGAACTTCACACCTGCGCGTCCCTGGTTGATCATGGGCTCAATTGCCAGCACCATTCCTTCTTCTAATTTCATCCCAGCTCCACGTTTACCGTAGTTAGGCACCTCCGGCTTTTCATGGAGCTTAACACCTACTCCATGCCCAACAAGCTCACGAACAACACCAAATCCGTTCGTTTCCGCGTGGTCCTGAACAGCAAAACTAATGTCACCAATCCTCAACCCTGCAACAGCCTTTTCAACAGCTTTGTCAAGGCATTGCCGGGTCACATCGAGTAATTTCTGAGTTTCAGTATCGATCTCTCCTACAGCAAACGTAAATGCTGAATCACCGAAGAACTTATTTAGGATTACACCGCAATCAACTGAGATGATGTCGCCCTCCTTCAGCTCCTGCGAGCCGGGAAAACCGTGAACGACCTGATCATTAGGAGAAATACACAAAGAATAAGGAAATCCGTTGTAGTTCAGAAATGCTGGTACTCCGCCGTTGTCTCTGATAAAAGTTTCTGCTAGTTTATCAAGCTCGATTGTTTTCACACCGGGCTTGATAATCTTAGCAACTTCAGCTAAAGTTTTAGAAACTAATAAGGAGCTTTTCCTTATTAGCTCAATATCTTCAGAGGTCTTATAATAGACTTTAGGCATAATCTTAGATAACCGGGCCTGCAGCTCCAGATGAAACAGCAGTACGGCCCTTCAATCTTCCGGTTTTCATCAAACCATCGTAATGACGCATTAACAGGTGACTCTCAATTTGCTGCAAAGTATCAAGTACAACACCCACCAGGATCAGCAGAGAAGTACCACCATAAAAATGTGCAAAATTCGTATTGACGCCCAGAATGCTCGCCAGCGAAGGAAGAATAGCAATGATAGCCAGGAATACCGAACCTGGTAAAGTTATTTTCGATATTACAGCATCAATATATTCGCCAGTAGTTGCACCAGGCTTAACGCCAGGGATAAAGCCACCGTTCTTCTTCATATCATCCGACATCTGCACCGGGTTAACTGTAATCGCCGTATAAAAGAATGTAAATGCAATAATTAAAAGCGCAAAAATCAAGTTATACTGCCATGAAGTGTAGTTGCTTAAAGCAGTTAAAAATGAGCCCTGTGCATTAGGAAAAAATTGGCCAACAGAAAGCGGAATGAACATAATTGCCTGAGCAAAAATGATAGGCATAACACCGGCAGCATTAACCTTCAAAGGAATATACTGACGGACCCCGCCATATTGTTTGTTCCCTACAATCTTCTTTGCATATTGAACAGGGATCTTCCGAACGCCCTGAACGATAAGGATAGTAAAAACTACTACAAAGAAAAGAGCTATTAATTCAACAGTGAAAGCAATAATACCACCGTTACCGCCGATACGTGACTGAAATTCAGACATCAGACCAGAGGGCAGCTGTGCAATAATACCGGCCATGATAATAAGAGAAATACCATTACCAATTCCCTTATCAGTGATCTTTTCACCAAGCCACATTACAAATAAAGTGCCTGCTGTAAGTATCACCATCGAAGAAATAGTAAACCAGGGATCAGGCATAAACCTTGCATCTGGTTCTATCTGCGTACGGGCATACGCCGTAGCCTGTACCAAAGTGATGATCACTGTCAGGTATCTTGTTAACTGGCTTAGTTTTTTCCTGCCGCTTTCACCTTCTTTCTGCATCTTCTGGAAATACGGAATAGCTATCCCCAATAACTGAACCACGATGGATGCAGAAATATAAGGCATAACTCCTAACGCGAAAATCGATGCACGGGAGAATGAACCTCCTGCAAACATATTTAATAAGCCTAGCAATCCTTCTTTCTCCTGGTTTTGAAGAGCTACGGGACTAACACCAGGCAAGACGATAAATGAGCCTATACGGTAAATTAAAAGAAATAAGAGTGTGTTTAAAATACGCACTCTTAAATCCTCTATCTTCCAGATATTTGAAAGAGTAGTGAACAGCTTCTTCATTAATTATAATTTTACAATTGCACCACCGGCAGCCTCAATTGCTTTTTGCGCAGTTGCAGTAAAAGCATGAGCTGTAACCTCTACCTTAGCTTTTAATTCGCCCCTGCCTAAAATTTTAACAAGGTCGTTCTTAGAAACTAAGCCGTGCTCTTTTAAAGTATCAAAGTTCACAGTAGTTAAGTTAAACTTTTCTACCAGACCCTGTAATACATCAAGATTAACACCTACGTATTCTACACGGTTGATGCTTTTGAAACCAACTTTAGGAATACGGCGTTGCAAAGGCATCTGACCGCCTTCGAATCCTATCTTAGTAGAGTTACCAGACCTGGATCCGGCACCTTTGTGACCGCGCGTTGAAGTACCACCACGGCCAGAACCTGTACCGCGTCCAATACGCTTTTTATTTTTGGTTGAACCCTCTGCAGGTTTTAAATTACTTAAGTTCATGATTAAATACTTTCTACTGCTACTAAATGATTAACTTTTCTCACCATCCCGATGATAGCCGGGGTAGCTTCCACCTCTACAGTATGGTTTATTTTTTTTAAACCTAATGCCTGTACAGTTCTCTTCTGGCGCTCGCTTCTGTCGATAACGCTTTTTATCTGAGTTATTCTGATCTTCGCCATCGTACTTATCCGTTAAAAACTTTATTAAGATCTACACCACGGTGCTGAGCTACAGTGTAAGCATCACGCATTTGCGACAATGCAGAAACTGTTGCTTTAACCACGTTGTGTGGGTTAGATGAACCTTTTGATTTAGCCAATACGTTATGTACACCGGCACTTTCCAATACTGCACGCATCGCACCACCGGCGATAACACCAGTACCATTTGCAGCAGGTTTAATGAAAACGAAACCACCGGAGAATTTTCCGTATTGTTCGTGAGGTACAGTACCGTTAATTACCGGAACTTTTACCAGGTTTTTTTTGGCATCGTCGATACCTTTAGCGATTGCCTCAGTTACTTCTTTTGCTTTCCCTAAGCCATAACCTACAACTCCGTTTTCATCACCCACCACAACGATAGCTGAGAAACTGAAGGTACGTCCGCCTTTGGTAACTTTGGCAACACGCTGGATGCTAACTAAGCGATCTTTTAATTCAATCTCGCTTGATTTTACTCTTTTTATATTGATTGTTGACATCTTCTGTTTCTAGTGTTAAAAGTTAAGACCGCCTTCACGTGCACCTTCAGCCAGAGATTTAATACGTCCATGGTATAAGTAACCATTTCTGTCAAATACTACTGAGCTAATTCCTGCAGCGACAGCTTTTTCAGCTACCGCTTTACCGACAGCTTTTGACTGATCCGATTTGGTTCCACTTGCTTCAAAATCTTTAGATAGAGATGAAGATGAAACTAAAGTTTTACCGGTTGTATCATCGATGATTTGAGCATAGATACCCTTGTTACTTCTGTAAACAGATAAACGTGGACGCTCAGCAGAACCGGTTAATCTTTTTCTGATTCCTTTTTTAATTCGCTCTCTGCGAGATAATTTTACTCCTGCCATGATGATTATTTTTTAGATGCCGATTTACCAGCTTTTCTTCTTAACACTTCACCGACAAACTTGATACCTTTACCTTTGTAAGGCTCTGGAGCACGTAACGAACGAATTTTCGCTGCTACCTGTCCTAATAATTGTTTGTCGATACTTTCTAATATAATAGTTGGGTTCTTACCTTTTTCTGCTGTTGTAGCAACCTTAATTTCTTTAGGTAACTCAAATACATAATGGTGAGAATAACCAAGAACAAGGTCTAATGTATTTCCTGTATTAGTAGCACGGTAACCCACACCAACTAATTCCTGCTCTACTTTATAACCTTCTGTAACGCCTTTAACCATATTATTGATCAAAGCACGGTATAAACCATGTAATGCTTTGTGACGTTTTTGCTCTGATGGACGTTGTACAGTAACGTTTCCGTCTTCCTGGGCAATAGTAATATCAGAATCAACTAGCTGAGTCAATTCTCCTTTTGGTCCCTTAACTGTTACCACGTTATCAGCAGAAACTGAAACTGTAACTCCAGCGGGGATTGCGATTGGTGCTTTTCCTACTCTTGACATTGTTTAATCTTCGATTAATAAACGTAACATAAAACTTCGCCACCAATGTTCAAGTTCTTAGCTTCTTTGTCGGTCATTACACCTTTAGAAGTAGAAAGGATAGCGATCCCTAAACCATTTAATACACGTGGCATTTTTTCAACACCTGCATACTTTCTCAAACCGGGTTTACTCACACGTGTAATGGTGCGAATAGCAGGAACTCTGGTTATCGGATGATATTTCAAAGCAATCTTGATTGTGCCTTGAACATTGTTATCGTCAAACTTGTAGTTCGCGATGTAACCTTTATCAAAAAGAACTTTTGTGATTTCCTTTTTGAGGTTTGATGCAGGAATTTCGACAACCCTATGGTTGGCCTTGATGGCATTCCTTACTCTTGTAAGATAATCTGCTATTGGATCTGTATTCATTATTGTTTGTTATGATGGTGGTTTCCTTCCCTGAGCACAGGGACGACCTTCCATCGGTTAATTTTTATAGTAATAAGTTGCAAGTATTAAGCTTTAAGTAATAGAATATCACTTAAAACAAAAACTTACAACTTAATAGTTTTCCGTTAAAGAGGCACAAACGTACGACTTACAACTTAAAACTCATAACTTTTTTTACCAGCTTGCTTTCTTCACTCCCGGAATCTTACCAGCAAGAGCCATCTCACGGAAAGTTACACGTGAAATACCAAACTGACGCATATATCCACGAGGACGACCAGTTAATTTGCAACGGTTGTGCAAACGAACCGGAGAAGCATTCTTAGGCAGTTTATCTAAAGCTTCGAAATCACCGGCAGCTTTCAAAGCAGCTCTTTTCTCAGCGTATTTAGCAACTAATTTCGCACGTTTAACTTCACGTGCTTTTACACCTTCCTTAGCCATTATTTACTGTTTGATTTTTAAATGGTAAACCAAATTGCTTTAACAATTCAAGCGCTTCAACATCGTTTGTTGCTGAAGTTACAAATGTGATATCCATACCCATGATCTTATTGATCTTGTCAATATTGATCTCAGGGAAAATGATTTGCTCGGAGATACCTAAAGTATAGTTTCCGTGGCCATCAAAACCCTTATCATTGATACCTTTGAAATCACGGATACGAGGTAAAGCAACAGCGATCAAACGGTCAAGAAACTCATACATTTGGTTGTCACGTAAAGTTACACGAACACCAATAGGCATTCCTTTACGTAATTTAAAGTTAGAGATATCTTTTTTAGATTTCGAAGCAACAGCTTGCTGACCAGTAATAGTGGTTAACTCGTTAATTGCAGTTTCAATCTGTTTTTTATCAGTAGTTGCAGAACCAACACCCTGGTTGATAGCAATTTTCTCCAATTTAGGAACCTGCATTACGCTTTTATACTGAAACTTATCTTTCAGAGCAGTACGGATTTCCTCCTTATATTTCGATTTTAATCTTGGTACGTAAGTCATTACTTAATTTCCTCCCCAGATTTTTTTGCCACGCGAACTAATTTACCTTCGCTATTCAATTTCCTGCCAACACGAGTAGGTTTACCTGATTTAGGATCTACAAATGCTAAATTAGAAATATGGATAGGCGCCTCTTTTTTAATGATGCCACCATTAGGGTTAGCAGCATTCGGTTTTGTATGACGGGATACAAGATTTGCACCTTCAACTACAACTCTGTTAGTTTTTAGAACTACTTCTAAAACCTTACCTTGTTTACCTTTAGAATCACCTGCAATTACCTGCACTAAATCACCTTTACGGATCTTAAGTTTGGCTTGTGTATTTTTAATATTTCCCATTTTACAATACCTCCGGTGCTAATGATACAATTTTCATGAATTGTTTCTCACGCAACTCACGAGCTACCGGGCCAAAGATACGTGTACCACGTGGCTCGTCCTGGTTGTTTAACAATACGGCTGCGTTATCGTCAAAGCGGATATAGGATCCGTCTTTACGTCTTACTTCTTTTTTAGTTCTAACAACTACTGCTTTAGAAACAGTACCTTTTTTAACGTTACCAGAAGGGATAGCACTTTTAACGGTAACAACGATCTTGTCACCTACAGATGCATATCTTTTAGCAGTACCGCCCAGAACACGGATCACTAAAACTTCTTTAGCTCCGCTGTTGTCAGCAACATTCAGTCTTGATTCCTGTTGTACCATGTTACTTAGCCCTCTCTAAAATTTGAACTAATCTCCAGTTTTTAGTTTTACTCAGCGGACGAGTTTCCATGATCAACACTGTATCTCCGATACCGCAAGTGTTAGTCTCGTCATGAGCCATAAATTTGGTAGTTTTCTTCACGAATTTTCCATAGATAGGGTGCTTTACTTTCCTTTCTACAGCAACTACGACAGACTTATCCATCTTGTTGCTTACTACCAACCCAATACGGGTTTTTCTTAATTGTCTTTCCATTTCTACAATTATTCAGTTTCAGAAGCGGACTCTGACTCTGCAGCAGATGCCGCTTTGCGCTTAGTCAATTCTGTGTTTAAACGAGCAATATCTTTTCTGATCTTGTTGATGCGGGAAGGATTTTCAATTGCAGAAACTGCATGCGCAAATTTAAGTTTAGTTAAGCTTGCTTTTTCCTCGTTAACCCTTGCAACGATCTCTTCTGTGGATAGCTCTAAAATTTCTGAGTTTTTCATCTTTCTTTTAAGTTCTACGTTGTTGTAGGTTTTAAGTTGTACGTCCCAGGCATTTCTACTTAAAACTTACAACTTAAAACTTATAACTCAAATTATGCTTCTACGTAATCTCTACGTATAACGAATTTAGTTTGAACCGGCAACTTCTGAGCGGCTAAACGTAATGCCTCTTTAGCAACTTCTAAAGGCACACCTTCAGCTTCAAAAATCATTCTTCCAGGGCGCACAACAGCTACCCAGTATTCAGGAGCACCTTTACCTTTACCCATACGTACTTCGGCTGGTTTTTTGGTAACTGGTTTGTCCGGGAATATACGAATCCACACCTGACCTTCACGTTTCATGAAACGTGTAACGGCGATACGTGCAGCTTCAATCTGGCGGCTGGTAATCCATGCTGGTTCCAGTGATTTTATACCGAAAGATCCGAATGAAAGTTCAGCACCACGAGTGGCTAAACCTTTCATCTTTCCTTTCTGCATCTTTCTGAACTTCGTTCTTTTTGGCTGTAACATTTTAGTATCTTTTTATCGTAAAACGATGTCTAAAAATTAAATTATTTCTTTCCTCTGAAGCCACCGCCTGCGTTACCGCCGCGATTCTGGCCACCACCCTGACCGCCACGGTTCTGACCGCCCTGACCTCCGCGGTTCTGACCTCCACGGTTTCCACCGCGATTGTCACCACCTCTTCTGTCGCCGCCACCGCGTCTGTCATTTCCACCTCTTTCGCCACCGAATCCGGCAGCGCCTTCGTTTCTACCTCTTGTATTAGAAGTTTGGCCGATGTTAGGGGAAAGATCACGTTTACCATAAACCTCGCCTTTGCAGATCCACACTTTAACACCTATTTTTCCATAAGTAGTCAATGCTTCACCTAGAGCGTAGTCGATATCTGCACGGAAAGTATGCAAAGGAATTCTTCCTTCTTTGTACTGTTCAGTACGAGCCATTTCAGCTCCACCTAATCGACCAGAACACATTACTTTGATACCTTCAGCACCCATACGCATAGTAGAGGCGATAGTAGTTTTCATGGCACGACGGAAAGAAATACGAGCTTCTAACTGTTTTGCAATGCTTTCAGCTACAAGCTGTGCATCAAGTTCCGGACGTTTGATCTCGAAGATGTTAATTTGAACATCCTTTTTAGTCAATTTCTTTAACTCTTCTTTGATCTTATCAACTTCCTGACCACCTTTACCGATAACGATACCCGGACGGGCAGTATGGATTGTTACAGTAATACGTTTTAATGTACGTTCGATAACTAATTTAGCGATACCACCTTTAGAAATACGAACTGACAAGTATTTACGGATTTTTTCGTCTTCAACTAATTTATCGGAGTAGTTGTTGCCACCGAACCAGTTAGAATCCCAACCTTTGATGATTCCTAAACGGTTACCTATTGGATGTGCTTTTTGTCCCATTTCCTTAATTAGTTTTGAAGAGTCTTACTATCAACTACCAATGTTACGTGGTTTGAACGCTTACGAATTCTGTATCCACGACCCTGAGGAGCTGGTCTTAACCTTTTTAACTGACGACCTCCGTCAACCATAACTGTTTTCACAAACAGTTCGCTTTCTTCGGGGCGTTGTCCTTCGTTTTTAGACTCCCAGTTTTTAATTGCTGACAACAATAGTTTCTCAACTCTTTGTGCAGCTTCTTTATTTGTATACTTTAAAATGTATAACGCTTTCTCTACACGCTCACCACGGATCAGGTCAACAACCAGTCTCATTTTACGAGGTGAGGTAGGGCAATTATTTAATTTTGCTACTGCTTCCATGGCTTATTTTTTCTTTTCAGCGTGACCTCTAAATGTTCTGGTCGGAGCAAATTCTCCCAATTTGTGACCAACCATATTCTCAGTTACATAAACTGGAATAAATTTATTTCCGTTATGAACGGCAAATGTATGTCCTACGAAATCAGGAGAAATCATTGATCTGCGAGACCAAGTTTTGATAACAGATTTCTTGCTGGTTTCATTTAAAGCAACCACTTTCTTCTCTAAGTTGTGGTCGATATAAGGGCCTTTTTTAATCGAACGTGCCATTATTTTTTCCTCCCTTCAATGATGTAACGATTTGAGGTTTTTTTCTTGTTACGGGTTTTGTACCCTTTAGCAAGTAAACCTTTTCTTGAACGAGGGTGACCTCCAGAAGATCTACCTTCACCACCACCCATAGGGTGATCTACCGGGTTCATGGCAACACCACGAACTCGTGGACGGCGTCCTAACCAGCGTTTTCTACCAGCTTTACCTAACACTTCATTAGCTTTCTCTGCATTAGAAACAGAACCAATGGTAGCAAGGCAAGTAGCCAGGATCATACGGGTCTCGCCTGAAGGCAATTTAATAATAGCGTATTTACCGTCGCGAGCTGAAAGCTGAGCGTAAGTACCTGCACTACGTGCGATAGAAGCACCTTGTCCAGGATTTAATTCAATGTTATGGATGATAGAACCCAGTGGAATGCTCTTTAATGGAAGAGTGTTTCCTACTTCAGGAGCTACAGCATCACCTGAAACTACAGTTTGTCCAACTTGTAATCCTTCAGGAGCAATAATGTAACGTTTCTCACCGTCAGCATAGTTTAGCAATGCTATACGAGCTGTACGGTTTGGATCGTATTCAATTGTGGCAACTGTTGCGGGGATATCTTTTTTATCGCGTTTAAAATCAATCAATCGGTATGACTTTTTATGTCCCCCACCGAGATAACGCATAGTCATTTTACCAGTGTTATTTCTACCACCAGATTTCTTAATAGAAACTACTAACGATTTTTCAGGAACGTTTGTAGTAACATCAGAATAGTCGCCTCCAACACGGAAACGCGTACCTGGGGTAACTGGTTTAAATCTTCTAACTGCCATGTCTATTTATATAGTGCTGTAAAAGTCTATAATTTCACCATCTTTAAGCGTAACAATAGCTTTCTTGTATTTAGCTGTACGGCCAGATACAAAACCTGCTTTAGTGTGACGGCTTTTTGCTTTACCATTTACCACTATGGTGTTTACAGCTTGAATGCTTACACCATACATTTGTTCAATTGCAGATTTGATCTGTAATTTATTGGCTCTTGGATCTACTTGGAACGCATATCTGTTTAACTTTTCAGTAAGCAGGGATGCCTTTTCTGTTAAAATAGGTTTCTTTAAAATTTCCATATTACTTGGCAAACGCCTCCTCCAATGTTTTAACAGAACCTGCAGTTAACAAAAGCTTGCCAGCGTTCAATACATCATAAGTATTTAACTGATCGGCAGTGATCACTTTCGCTTTCTTAAGATTTCTGCTTGATAAATAAACATTATTATTAGCAGCCGGTAACACCAATAAAGTCTTCTCGTTAGCAACGTTTAAGTCTGCAACAAGCTTAGCGTAGTTTTTAGTTTTTACCGCATCGAATGTGAAGTCTTCTAAAACTACAATGTTGTTATCTTTTGCCTTGTAAGATAAAGCTGACTTACGAGCCAGTTGCTTTAACTTTTTATTTAGCTTAAAACTATAGTCACGAGGCTGAGGACCGAAAACACGACCACCACCATTGAATAAAGGCGATTTAATGTTACCAGCACGTGCTCCGCCTGTTCCTTTTTGTTTGTATAATTTGCGGGTGGATCCGGCAATCTCGTTACGTTGCTTAGACTTGTGTGTACCCTGACGTTGATTGGCAAGGTATTGTTTAACGTCTAAGTAGATTGCGTGATCGTTTGGTTCTAAACCGAAAATCGTTTCAGGAAGTTGCACCTTGGCACCTGTTTCTTTACCTGAAATACTTACTACATTAACTTCCATCTTATTTATCAACGATTACGTAAGAACCTTTAGCTCCCGGGATTGAACCGCTAACTACTAATAAATTTTGCTCAGCATAAACTTTCAGGATCTGAAGATTCTGAACTTTAACACGAGCACCACCTGTACGACCCGCCATACGCATTCCTTTGAATACTTTTGAAGGCCATGAAGATGCACCTAATGAACCCGGAGCACGCATTCTGTTGTGCTGACCGTGAGTTTGACCACCCACACCGCCGAATCCGTGACGTTTAACAACACCCTGGAAACCTTTACCTTTAGAAGTACCAACAACATCAACGAAGTCGCCTTCTGCAAACAGGTCTACAGTAACTGTGTCGCCCAAACTTTTCTCGTCTTCAAACGTTTTAAACTCTACTAACTTGCGTTTTGGAGTTGTGTTCGCTTTAGCGAAATGGCCTTTTAATTGTTCAGTAGTGTTTTTCTCTTTCTTTTCGTCGAAAGCTAACTGAACTGCTTCGTACCCATCCTTCTCAGTGGTACGAACCTGCGTTACAACGCAAGGGCCAGCTTCGATTACCGTACATGGGATATTACGTCCCTCGGCATCGAAAATGCTGGTCATTCCTACTTTTTTTCCAATAATTCCTGACATTTTCTTTTTAATCGTTTTTGCCCATCGAAGCAGTAGGGCTCCGCTCAAGGCATAGTTATCCCCTCGAAAGGGACGGCAAAGATAAAAACAATACATTAAATATCAAATAGTGAGCGAGTTATTTTTTTTAGAATTATTTTCTCTGGATTTTTCCCTTCGATTTATTTTCCCAGTATCTGAATATCAAACAGTCGCAGTGCGAGTTTTTACCGGGATACTGAGACAAACAAGCCAATCATGTTCAGAAAGAGCAATTTTAGAATAGCTTTTTAATTCGTCTACCCGTTGTTGAAGGTTAGATTGGGCTTGTGCCTGGTATTTTTTATTAGTTTTCTATATCATTATTACCAGTGAGAAAATCCTCTGGCAGCCCCCGCTCCTGCTGTGAGAATCTGCTGGTTAAAACTTTCACAGCTTTATAACTGTTAATCATCTCAACCAAAAAAAATTTAAATATGAAAGTTTACCACAGATTTTTACTCTTGGCGGCCTTGCCCGCTTTCTTTGCATGTAACAGTACCAGTAATGAGAATGCAGGTTCTGACACAGCCGGTACCGATGCTACAGATGCCTCAACAGTGTCGAACACTTCCTATGTAAAACTCAGTACAGGTGAGGCAGCATCCATAGTTAAGGATACTGAAACCAATTCATATATCTATTCAGACACCAGACAGCCTATCGAATCAGATCTATTATTTGTTGATGCAAGTACCAGCGATACCCTTTATGGCCCTACAGGTCTATTGGTGAATAATGCCCTTGTGCAAACCGAAGGAACATGGAAGCTGGACGAAACGAAAATAAAGCGCGATGGCGACGAGATCAAAATCAAATCTGGTGATGAAAAGATCAAGATTGACGGCGAAGATATGAAAGTGAAGGATGGCGATTCGAAACTAAAAGTTGACGACGATGAGTCCAAAATGAAAACTCCGGACACCAAAGAAAAAACTGATGACGGAGAAACTGAAGTTAAACCAAGATAAAATTTTAATATAATATAAAGCCATCCTGCGTTTATTACACAGGATGGCTGATGTAAAGAGAATTATAAACTATTCGGCAATAGCTTCATCGAGCATCCGGTATTCCTCAGGCTGCAAGCCTTCATCTTCAGGCTTAAATTCACCTTCCCACTTAGCAATAACTACTGTAGCCAGACAATTACCTATTACATTTACTGTCGTGCGGGCCATGTCCATGAGTTCATCAATACCAAGAATTATGAATATAGGCCATGATGGTAAACCGAATGAAGCAGCGGTACCCAAAAGAATTACCAAAGAAGCTCTGGGTACTCCCGCAACTCCTTTACTGGTTAACATCAGTGTGAAGACTATAAGTAGCTGCTGACCGAAAGACAATGGGACACCCGCAGCCTGAGCCACAAACACTGCAGCCATGGAAAGATACAGAGTTGTCCCATCCAGATTGAAACTGTAACCAGTCGGCATTACAAAAGCTACTATCTTACGGGGTACACCCAGTTTTTCCAATGCTTCCATTGCTCCCGGCAAAGCAGCTTCCGAGCTGGTGGTTGCAAAAGCTATTGAAATAGGTTCAGCTATGGCCTTCATAAATTTCCTTACCGGAACACCTACAATCAATGCGATAGGCAGTAACACAACCAGGATAAACACGATGAGTCCGAGATACAAAGTGGCTAGTAACTGAACCAGGTTCATAAGGATACCCAAACCCATATGTCCAACGGTATAAGCAATAGCAGCCCCCACTCCAATTGGAGCAAAATACATTACCAGGTTAGTGAACTTAAACATCACCTCAGATAAGCTTTCGGTGAACTTTAGCATCGGCGCTCTCTTATCCTGTTTAACCATGGCTAGGCCTATTCCGAAAATAATGCTGAAAATAACCACCTGAAGAACCTGCCCTTCCGCAACAGACTTAGCAATGTTTTCAGGGAAGATATGAAGTATTATATCGTTAAGCGTTTGAGCCGGCACATCAGGCAACTCTTCATGAAAACCCTGTGGCTGCACGATACCTTTACCAGCCTGGGAAATATTGATGGCAGCTAATCCTATAAACAAAGCAATTGTCGTCACTACCTCAAAGTACAGCAATGACTTCCATCCCATACGGCCTACCTGTTTCAAATCAGAATGTCCTGCTATTCCATAAACCAGTGTTCCGAATAATAAAGGAGCGACAATGGTCTTTATCATTTTTAGGAAGACCTTACTTAAAACCTGAAGATGCATGGCAACGCCTGGAAAGTCGTGACCAATCTCCGTCCCCACAACCATGGAGATCAGGATCCAGGAAGTTAAAGTTCGTTTCTTCAGCCCAAACAAGATCAGCGAAGCAATAGCCAGCCATCGCGAAAAGAACAGGTACTGCTCTGGCACCGGAATTATAGCATAGCTATTTAAGATAAAAACGATAGCGGCCAGCAGAGTTGTTGCCAGACAAAGATACCCGGTGTTCTTTACATTCATATCTATCAATTTGTAACGCTTATCCAATTACCATCCCATTGCTGTATCATCTCCGCGTGGATCTGCGCCACCCTGATAACCTTTGCTTGTGTTTAAAATAGCATCTACCCGGCCGATAGAGGTGCGGGGAGCTAGTTTGTATCCTTTTTCTGTAAGTTTCTGCTGAATAGCATCACTAAACGCACCAGTTTCAGGATTTACTTCATCAGGCAGCCACTGGTGATGAAAACGTTTTGATGTTACGGCTTCCTGCATTGACTGCCCAAATTCGATCACGTTAAGTATAGTCTGAAATACAGAAGTAATGATAGTTGAGCCGCCGGGAGTACCAACCACCATAAATAATTTTCCCTTATCTTCTATAATTGTCGGAGTCATTGAACTCAACATACGTTTTCCTGGAGCAATAGAGTTTGCTTCACCACCTACTAATCCATACTTATTAGGACTTCCTGGCTTCACTGAAAAATCGTCCATTTCATTATTCAAAATGAAACCTGCACCCTGAACAACAACCATAGCTCCATAAGCACTATTTAAGGTGGTAGTTATAGAAACAGCATTACCGTCTTTATCTACTATAGAGTAATGAGTAGTTTCTTCGCTTTCTTTCGGAGCCAGCTTACCTGCAGAAATTTCAGAGCTAGGAGTTGCACGGTTCCAGTCAAGGTCGCTCATTCTTTGCCGCTGGTATTGCGGATCAAGAAGCTGCTTCTGAGGAACCTTATAAAAGTCCGGATCCCCCAAATGCGTTGCCCGATCGGCATACACCCTGCGTTCTGCTTCAACGATCAAACGAATGGTAGAATCCTGGTTGTGTCCCCATTTTTTCATAGGAAAGGGTTCAACAGAATGTAATAACTGTACTAGAGCGATACCGCCGCTGGACGATGGCGGCATGGTGATTATTTTGTAGTTCTTGTAATTACCCGTGATTGGTGTTCTCCATTTTGAATCATAATCTGCCAGGTCTTTTTTGCTGATTATCCCCTCTCCGCGGTTCATTTCTTTGACCATATAATCTGCAACCTCTCCATCGTAGAAGCCTGCGCGACCTTTATCACGAATGAGCTCGAAAGTATGTGCCAGTTCCTTTTGAATTAACAGGTCGCCTTCTTTCCATTGTCCATCTTGTTTAACAAATGCCACGCCCGCCGGGTTGTATCTAAGGAAAGTCGCCTTAATTCGGTTAAGCTCCCCGGATTGCTTTTTTGTAATAGGAAATCCTTTTGCTGCAAGATCAACGGAAGGCTGAACAACTTCTTTCCAGTTAAGCTTTCCGTATTTTTTGTGAGCCTTTACCATACCGTCCACAGTACCCGGTACACCTGCAGCCATGTGACCTAACAGACTTTTTTTGATGATAGGATTACCTGTAGAATCGAGGTACATATCTCTGCTGGCCAAACCTGGAGCCTTTTCACGGTAATCCAAAGAAGCGATTTCTCCCTTGGCACTACGATAGACCATAAAGCCGCCACCGCCTATATTGCCAGCGTTGGGATAGACCACGGCTAACGCAAACTGAACAGCTACTGCAGCATCAATAGCGTTGCCTCCCTTTTTCAATATTTCGAGTCCAACCTTCGACGCTTCCGGATGAGCCGAAACGACCATCCCCTTCTTATAATATTCCTGTTGATTAACTTGCTGTGCCGATGTCAACTGAACGAACAGAAAAATCGAAGCAATAGAAGTATAGATATATTTCATTGATTGGTATTGTGTTGGTTAATGGATTGTGTTATGTGTTTATTATTAAATTCTTATTGAGCACCTGCCAATGGCTTACGAGGAAGCTTTTGATCCAACTGAGCTGTGTTATACACAAAAGCTGCTATGACCGTAGCTGCTTGTTTCAGGTCAGCCTCATTCAACCTTTCGTAATTATCCTGGTTGCTATGATGGGTCCTGGTGAAATACTCCAATTTGTCTTGTATAAATTGGAATCCAGGAATTCCAACCGCGTCGAAAGAAATATGGTCCGTTGAGCCGGTATTTCTATTCGGAACCGCTGTGGCTCCAAGGTCATGAAACGGTTTAAGCCATTCCTGAAAAATAGGTTTTACTGCCAGGTTGTTCTGCAGGTATATTCCTCTCACTTTACCAGCCCCATTGTCGAGGTTGTAATAAGCTGAAATATTTTTCTGTTCAGGTTTTAGCTTCATTGTGGCTGCATCTCCGTAGTGCTTAGCCACATAACCTTTCGAGCCCCACAGTCCCTGCTCTTCGGAAGTCCACAAAGCAAGCCGTATAGTCCGGCGGGGGTTCAAATTAAGCGCCTTGATGATACGAATTGCTTCCATCATCACCGCACAGCCAGAAGCATTGTCTGTTGCGCCGGTGGCGCCATGCCACGAATCAAGATGGGCACCCAACATAACCACTTCATTTTTGAACTTTTTATCTGTTCCTGGAATTTCGGCTATAACATTATATCCTTTAGGATCTTCTTTGTAGAACGTTGTTCTAATGTCTGCTTCCAGTTCGACTTTAGTTTGCGCCTTTAGCAGGCGAACGATACGAAGGTAATTTTCAGCAGACATTTCCAATTCTGCAACCGTAGGTTTTGCATCCATTTCATACGATGCACTGGCGGCATTAAACACCGTACCATGCTTACCACGTGCTAAAGTTAATATGAGCGCTGCATTCTGCTCAAAAAGCAGCTCACCTACGCGGGCCCGAAGGGCTTTAATACGAGCCGTAACAGCCGGACTGATTTTTTTTAATACAGGTAAGGATTCAATGCCAGCCAACTCCTCATCGGTAAAGCGTGTAGCATCCGATTTAAATGTAGTGGCAATGGTATCTTTCGTATCGAAGATCACTATTTTGCCGGTTAATTTGCCGGCCAGACGTTTAATTTCGGTAGTGTCGTATTTTACCAGGACTACTTCTGAACAGATCTCCCCTTTTGTACTGCCAGTCCAGGCTCTTGGGGTTGCAATGAGAGGCTGGTAATAAGGAGCCTTCATCGCTACATAGCATCTCTGAATATCCCAGCCTTGTCCGAACTCTCCCCATAGCTCGAGGTTGACGTTTTGTAGTCCCCAGCTTTTTAAGGTGTTTACTGCCCATTGTTCTGAGCGCCTTGCACCTGGAGAATTAGCTAAACGGGGGCCGTTAACATCGGTAAGATAGAAGGCGTGTTCCATTACCTTTGAGCGCTCCAATCCTTCCTGACGGATTTTAGCGATAATGGCGGGGTCAGGTGTTTGCTGAGCAAATGCGCCGGTAAAGGTGATGGCTGAGATGGAAAGCCGTAAAAATATCTTTTTCATGTGTGTTTGTGGATTTATTACTTCTGCAGATTCATTCCATAATGGAGTTTGAAATAGTTGATAGTTGCACGGGCGATTGCACCACCAGCTGTTGCATGTTTAACTGGATCTCTTTCATTTTTATAAGAAGTTTCCAACTGAATTGCAGAGACATTACCGCCACGTAAAGAGCCATAAGCGAGCGTACAATACCCACCATTGAAGTAATCATCACTGCCAGGCCATTGATTCCCAGGTTGATCGCTAGGTACAGCCGGATGTTTTTCATCCCATAACAAAGCGCCGAATGAAGATGCGCCACGTATGAGTTCCGAAAACTTGACAAGAGATCCTTTTCCAACAGCAAATATACTGGACTTTCCAGCCTTCAAATCCAGGTAAAAATTTGATAGCGAATCATTTAAGTCAGCTGGAGTTAAGAGATAGCCAACCTCGATTCTATCTTTTGGATGCCCATGTCCATGAATATCGAGATATAAGCCTTTGCCAACATTGTCTGTCACAATCTGACGGGCAATTTTCAAAAAATTCTGATAACCATCCCATGCATCTAGCGCGTCAGGGTGCTTAACAAAGGCTTCATCACGCGACCTGTTTGGGTCCATTTTTTTTCTTGATAACACATTGACAATAATATGTGGCCTCATTCCTGTCCTTGCTTCCAGAGTATCCGCAATTCTTTCAACCAAAGGAGTTGTATGAGTATCCCTAGCGTCTTCTGCAGTTGGATGATCCCTACCTCCAATGGAATCTGGAGCAAGAGTACCATCATGTGGAGACGATAGGATAATAGGTGAATTCAAATCGCCCACCCGAAACTCAACATAATTCACCGGTAGATTCTGCTCTGGAAAATCTAGGGGAAAATGAATGGTGCTGCCTTTCTTATAGATGGATTTGTCATATTCTATGATTTCCAACTCTGGGTCCCGGATATCAAATTCGTTTCCTATATTCTTTTTGCAGGAATAGGCGACGACGGCAAGCAAAACGAGACTAAAGAAGAAGTTATACTTTCTAACCATTGTATTTATTTTCGATATTTTATCTTCGGTTTAATATTCAATTTTCACTGGAATTCTTAATCCGTATTCTGTATGATCAAAGGATTTGCATTAATCTCTCTTCTCGGAATCCGCCAGGTCCACATCGGACTAGCCGCAGCAACCCCACGCCAATTTACCAAATCAGGTATAGCGCCTGATGCTGCGTACCTCGACAGATCACTATAAGTACGCTTCAAATCAAGAAAACGGAAACCTTCTCCCCAGAGTTCAATCCTCCTCTGAAGCATAATTGCAGCCAGGGTTGTAGATTTGACGCTCTGCCCATATTCTGGATCCCGGTTTGCAGCCAGAGGCAATAAAGCCTGATAGGCGTCCCTAAGAGATCCTCCACGAGCCTTTGCTTCTGCCTCAATTAGATACATCTCTGCAACCCTCATGTACGGAATATCTCCAACACTTACAGCCGGGTCCTTAACCAAGAACTTACGATGCATTTTGGGTACTCTTAATTGTGAGTCGTCAGGCAAGCCAGTCGCCACATTGATAACTCCAGGAAAATCTTTAGCAGTAGCTTCTTCGCCGTCCCACCATAGCTTCCGACGAATATCAGATTGAGAGATCCCGTCATACAATGCATAATTTATAAATTTAGGATTAGAACGGGTATGAACGGAGTTATAGTTAGCCGACATATAGGCATAAAAAGAACCATAAGTCGGTAGCTGATCTGCAAGCTGGTTGGCGCCCCACATCCATTCTATATTATCTATATCGTTAAAACCCTTGAGATAGTCTGCATTTGACATCAAAGACAAACCTTCTCTGGCCTCCTTTGCATATTTCGCCGCAGTAGCCCAATCCCACATGGTTAACGCTACCCTCGCCTTGATACCTTTGGCAACATTGATGTTGATATGTGTTTTATTTATAGGCGCCGGAGCGTCCGCTAAGTTCTCTATAGCAGCATCGATGTCTTTATTAACCTGGGCATATACCTGGTCGACCGTTGCACGTGGTTGAGGTGTTAGGGTAAACTCCGTTTGAATCGGCACGCCCCATTGAGGATTTAAACCAGGATAATAACGGGCCGAGTATAATTGTACCAACATAAAGTGAGAGAAAGCCCGAATGGCCAGGCATTCACCAATAACCATCTTCTTCTGGTCGTCGGTCGCGTCTACTTTATCAACCGCAGCTAGTATCATATTGGCATTGGCGATAAGTCTGTAGTAAAATCTCCAGACAAAATAGGTAAGGTCAGTTGCTTCGCTCCGGTGATCAATCCAACGGTAAGCACCCCGGAAGTATGTAGTCCCGATTGCGGAATGAACCACATCGTCACCCATAAAATCCATGTTTATCATAACTGCCGGATGCCCATCCTGCTCCTGATCAGAATATTGCATATACATACCCCTGTAAATACCGTTAAGAGCAGTGTTTATACCCTTAATTGTACTTAACTGCTCATCTATCGATGTAGCATTAGAAGGAGCGGTATCTAAATAGTCTTTCTTGCATGATGAAAAGATCACCAACACAAATGAAAAAGCACAAATAATATATTTATAACTATTCATAATATTAAAGCGTAAAGTTGATACCAAGGCTGATTACTCTGGCAGGTGCATAAGTGTAGGAAGAAGTACCTGTATAAGTCTGAGTCGGGTCTAGTCCTTTCCTTTTGGAGGTAATGAATAAGTTTTCCCCACTTACATAGGCCTTAGCCGTAGGAATACTATACCGTTTTAAGAACTTCTTGGGTAGATTGTAAGTTAATGAAGCTGTCCTGAAATTCAAATACGATGCATCAATCAGGAACCGGTCGCTATCAAAAACACTGCTTCCTTGTTCCAGTCTTGGTACATCTGTAATATCACCAGGCTGTTGCCATCGAGTTAACACGTCCCTGTGCATAGCTCTTCCAAGAGTTCCCCGGGTCATCAGGGTCTGGTAATCATCATCATAAACCAGACCACCAACCTGGTAAATAAACATCAGTTGCAATGACAAATTTTTATAACTGAATGTATTATTTACACTTCCGAAGAAATCAGGAATAGCACTACCTGCATAACGAAAACGGGCATTTGAAGAGCTCGATGTAAGAACTTCTCCTGTAGAAGATATTACCGGACTCACCCATTGGTCTGTAGTAGTAAACAGATCTGCTCCTGTTTGGGAATCAACTCCTCTCCAGTCACGTAACCAAAATTCATATATTGAACGGCCCTCGGCATATCGCCTTTTACCGCTTATATACCCTTTATAGGAATCAGGCAGAGAAACGATTCTATTTGCGGTGCTTGTCCAGTTGATAGAAGATGTCCATCCAAGATTCTTTTTCTTTATGATTTGACCTGTTAATTGTATTTCCAGCCCTTCGTTAAGCATGCTACCGAAGTTATCATTACGGGTAGTAAGCCCTGTGCTTAATGGAAGAGCTATATCAAATAAGAGATTTTGTGACTGCCGACGGAAATACTCTACAGACCCACTGATCCTGCTTTTGAGTATCCCAAAATCAAGGGCTACATCCATGTTCACATTTGTCTCCCACTGTAAGGAATCCACCTGTACAGAAGTAAGTAAAGCACCTGGCTCAGTACCATTATTATAGCCCAGAGTATATAAACCCTGGTACGCAAAATAATCACCAACGTTATCGTTTCCGACCTCACCATATGAAGCCCGTAATTTAAGCAAATCCACAACCGGTAACTTAAAGAACGACTCTTTATCAATATTCCAGGCACCGCTCACAGACCAGAAATTCCCCCAACGGTTCTCTTTCGCAAATTTGGAGGAACCGTCTCTTCTAAAAGAGGCGGATGCAACATACTTGCCCATGTATGAATAATCTATTTTTGATAAATAACCTTCTGTCCTGTAATCCCTGTCATTCCCCCCGTATCCGGTTCCAATTGCATAGGTTGACAAAGCATTTGTTCCACTGGTTGCTTCTGACGTGGCAGAAGCACGCAAATCTTCAAAATAGTTCATGTAGCTTTCATGCCCTAAAAGTGCTTTAAAACTATGATCTCCGATTTTTTTAGAGTAGTTCAAAAGTTGATTGAAATTTAGAAAAGCATACAATCTATTAGTCAAAGACGCTCTGCCCCGCCCAAGAGCATCACCAATAAAACTATTATCAATAACGTCCGATCGATAATTACTTAGCGTTGTGCTAAAGTTTGTACTGAACTTAAAATCTTTTAAAAACTTAACATCCACATTTGAATTTGCGATCATCACATTACGGCGGATATTGTTGATATTATATGTTGTTTCCGCCAGAATATTTCTACCTGTCATTAATGGCCGGTAATCTCCGGCATCATACTGCCTCATTCCGTTCTCGTCTAGTAAATAAGCACCGGTAAAAGGATCATGGCGATAGACAGGATAAATAGGTGCCATTAAAAGATCAACATAGAAGGGATTCTCGTTTATTCCACTGTTTTCATTTGCCCGGCCAGACTCTGAGAATGTACCCGTAATACTTAAGCCTGTTGATAACCAAGGTCTGGGTTGAGAATTTAACTTAACGCGGCCTGAATATCTTTTAAAGTCGGACCCTATGGAAAAACCTTGCTCATCAAGATAAGATAGCGAGAAGTAGTAATCGTTCTTTACATTTCCACCGCTAAAACTCAAAGACAGATCTGATCTTAGACCCGTACGCTGCATCGCATCTCTAAGACTCAGATCATTAGGGTAAAGCAAACGAGCGTCAGGGTTAATCGTACCATTAGGTAATACAATTTCATTATCTGCAACATTGAAAGGATTCCACCCTAGTAAGCCTTTAACATTATTGCTAGCTGCAAGATTAATTGAATCGATTTTCGCAGCATACCCTGAGCCATAATCGCTAATATATCCATTCCTAATACTTTCCCAGATCAGGGGGTAATATTCGTAGGCGTTAACCCTTTCATAGTTTGGCAGGGAGCGCTCTGATACGGCCTGAGTTAATTTCGCTGAAATAGTGTTCTTATCTTTTCTTCCTTTTTTAGTGGTGATCATCACCACACCATTTGCAGCTCTTGCTCCGTATAGAGCAGTAGATGCGGCATCCTTTAACAGGTTTATGCTTTCTATATCCTCAGGATTAATATCACTAATATCACCTTCATAAGGTGCGCCATCTAAGATGTATAAGGGATCATTACTATTAGTGATAGAGCTAAACCCTCTGATTCTAATAGCAGGTCCCTCTCCCGGTTGACCACTTCCGGCTGAAGTTTGTACCCCGGGGGCTGCTCCAACAATTGCGGAGTTTAGGTTACTGATAGGCCTTTGTTCAATATCTTTAGCAGTGATCTCCGTAACTGCACCTGTAAGCTCACGTTTCGTGGAAGTTCCAAAGGCAATTACCACTTCTTTCAGCTGTTTACTTTCAACGGATAAGCGAATCGTATACTTACTATCAGAAGTAATGGAAACTTCCTTTGCAGCATATCCGATATAATTTAACTGCAGCACAAGATCTGTCGACTTGATAACAAGTGAAAAGTTACCCTGTACATTAGTTACGGCACCAACAGCATTACCCTTAACCCTCACCGATACTCCTGGTAAAGGTGTTCCATCTTCTGCATCCAATACTGTTCCGGTTATTGTACGATTTTGAACTTCTGATGATACCGGATACTGGCTCTCTTTTGCTTTAACGATAATAATCTTATCCTTAACCGTATAAGTGAAGGGCTGTGCTTTAAATAACTCCTGCAGGGCCTTTTCAAGATTGACATTTTTAAGGTCGATCTGCACAGGTTTCGCATTTGACACAAGTTCATCGTTATAGATAAAAAAGTAACCTGTTTGAGCCCTCAGCTCCACAAAAGCCTGTTTTAAACTCATGCTTCGACCTGAGATGCTTACATTCTGACCGAGCGAAATTGCGCTTACATGCAAATTAACAACTAAAAGAATAATGGTAACGAGCTTCATTATCAAAAAGACTTTTTTCGCAGTTTTACTATTAAAAACTTTGAGGGGTTGTGATATTGAAAGAATTCCACAATGTATTTTATCTTTCATACATTTGTATAATGAGGTTTTAGACAATGACTTAAATTAATTGAATCCTGAAGCCTATTTTTACCTTTCCCGGCCGCAATCCGGGAAAGGCTTTTTTTGAGCTTTCTATAATATTGAGCGTGTTCTCCTGATGAGGCCCTTTGTTTATTCGACTATTTCCCTGAACATATGATTGTTTTCCCCTGAATTTTGAACTGAACACCTCCTGTAGATTCCAAAACATTTAAAACTTTTGAAATTGATACATCCCTTGGAATTACCCCAGTAAAAGATAGCGAAGGCTTGGATCCCTGATAAATCACATCAACATCATACCATCGCTGAACATTCCTCATAATATCCTCTATACCGGTATTATTGAAAACGAACAACCCGTTATGCCATGAAAGAACATGCTCAGTATCTGCTTTCACCAATTCAAAACCCTCAGTTTGCTGTGAATATCTGGCCTGCTGGCCCGGTTTAAGAACATTATTAGAGCCATCTCTCGAAAAACTCACCGAACCTTCTATCAAGGTGGTTTCTGCATACTTTTCGTCCGGATACATCATAACATTGAAATGAGTACCCAATACTTTGATCTCCGCATCTCCAGCCTGGACAATGAAAGGCTTTTGCTTATTCTTCGCAATTTCAAAGTAAGCTTCACCCGTTAACATCACACGTCTTTCCTTTCCAATGAAAGCAGTGGGAAACTTCAATGATGAGGATGAGTTTAACCAGATATTACTGCCATCCGGCAAGGCTACCTGATATTTACCGCCCCTAGGTGTTCTGATTGAATTATATACAAGGTCTTTATCTGATCCTGTTTCATTGCTGTCAGAATTCTCTACGTTGTAGACAATCTGGCCATCGGCAGTTTTTGTTACTGCTATCCCTGATTGGCGGGCTATTTCTCCGGTATGTGCGTCATCTAATGCAATTTTGGAGCCGTCAGCCAGAATAAGTTCAGCTTTGTTTCCTCCCGGTGCAACATCTTGTTGTTCAGTTACTTTAGCCATTTCGCGAACCTTCAGGGAATTCATTAGAAAAAAGGCACCAAACGAGGCGAATAAGAGAACCGCAGCTGCGATGCTGATCCAAAAACCAAGGCCTTTTTTTCGCTCTTTGTTCGAAGACTCTTTTATGGCGTCAAACATCGAATCCCAGTCAACTTCTCTCTTAGCTTTCTCCTGATGACTCAGAATAAACTTCTCATCCATGAATCTATAGAGATCTGTTTTATTTTCATCTAAGTCAATCAAACTGAAGAGTTCCTGTTGTTCCTCCCAGCTACACGTCCTGTCTGTATATTTTTGTAAAAGGTATCTTAGCCTTTCCTGTTCTGCTGACATATCCTGCGTTTTCGTTAAGGTATATAATATAGACTTTCCAATACGCAATGAGGACCGTAATAAATGAATTTTTTTTTTGCAATTACAACTAGCAGGATGAGCTATGATATGCATGAATGTAAAAAGCGGCATGCAAAGCGAGCTTGAACGCCTTTTGCATGCCGCCTAATCGATAGAGAGTTCTCAAATTAGTTCCTGATGATCTTCTTTGTTATCCTTCCGGAAGGACCAGTTAGCTCAACAAAATAAATACCATTAGCATATGTGGTCAAATTGAAGTCTACATTTGAGTGCTGGATTGTTTTTGAAGTCAATACCCGACCATTAGAATCAAATATTACAGCTTTATCGTATTTAGAATCACCCAGAGCTATAACTATTTTGTCTGAAGTTGGATTAGGATATGCATTAATTTCTGCCGTAAACAACGCAAAATTGATGACCTCAACGCCTTTAACAGTAGCGGTTCCATTTTTATCTATCTGGGTTAAACGATAGTAATTATCACCATTAACAGGAGAATAATCGATATAGCTATAATTTTTAACACCCGTGACCTCTGGTTTCGCTGCTATTTCTGTAACGTAGGTAAATAGGGTTCCGTTGCCACTACGCTCCAGCAAAAAGCGATCATTGTTAGTTTCAGATGCTGTACTCCAGGAAAGTAATGCAGAGGTTGATTGTTTTTTTGACGTAAAGCTGATAAGATCAACAGGCATAGTGGTGGGCAAAGGATCTTGATTCTCATAAGCACCCATATCCACGGGAGCGGAACCATGCTTTCTTGGATTACCAGCAAGATCAGTCGTAATTCCTGTAATATAACTGTCACTCCCTTTATCGATCGCAGGACTCACTGCCCCTTCTGCAACGCTAAGGCGTAAAAAGTTGCTATTTGAAGGGTCAGTACTTATAAAACTGGGGTTCTGCCCAACAATATTGCCATCTGATCCAGAAACACCAGTTTGTTGGGTGAGAGAATTGTTTAAAGTGAGATTAGATGGACTTGCGGCATGAATATCATGATTATCTACTCCACTAACATTCGAGTAAAATATACTGTTGTTAACTTGAACATACGATGATGAATAGCCTAACACAATCGCACCGCCCTGCAACGCTGACGTATTTCCATAAAATGTGGTATTTGTAAATATGGCATTAACCCGGGAAGAAGAGTAAACAGCCCCGCCACCCACTGGATCATCTCCTGCTGTTGTGTTTAAAGATTTATTATTATAAAACACGGCATTTTGTATTACAGGAGTGGATACGTTAGTAGCACTAGACCCGTATATAAAGATTGCACCCCCGTTTGTGACTGCTTCATTATTAGCAAAAATTGCCTTGGTTATTAAAGGACTAGAATTATAAATATACATTCCGCCTGCAGAAGAACCTGATCTATTATTTTCAAAGCTGACATTATTCAGCACCGCTGCAGAACTAGTAGTAAGATATAAACCTCCACCGCTGTTTCCAGCCGAATTGTTAGATACCATAATATTTGTCAGTACAGAAGAACTATTGTACATATAAAGTCCTCCTCCATTTGATAACGAGGGAGAATTAAGACACCTGTTACCCACAACAATCAAATTGCTTATCGTTGGATCGCTATTTCTAATGTATATCCCGCCTCCTGCATATTTGGGAAAAACATTGCCATTATATGTAATGGTATTGGGCGTTATGGTAGAACTAGCATTTCCCCCCGTTATTGTAAAGCCGTCTAACCTTGCTGAGCCCACATCTCCTGAAGATAAAACTACATGATAAGAATCACTTGTAGTAAAAGTTCCAGATTTGTCAAGGTCGCCACTCAACTTTGTAATGTTGGTGACAAAATTCCGTTCTGATAACAAAGCCTCTGATCCGGCAAACCCCCCATAAATTTCAACTCCTTTTTTTAACATAAATGCTTTGTCTCGCGCCCCTGTCCCATCTCCAGCCATGACGGTAGGATAATAGGTTCCAGCAGCAACCCAAACCTGATCTCCTTCAGCAGAAATATTGATCATCGCTTGCAAATCCGCAGAAGCATTTCCCCAATCAAGTCCAGTACCTGCGCCGGAGGCGACCTCCTTAACGTAACGAATTGTTCCTGCTGGAACTGAATAGGAAATTGCTGTGTTCACACAGGCTAAAATAATAAAAGTGAAAATTGATAAAGTAAAGCGTTTTCTCATATTAATCCGTTTTTGTTTTTAATACCTGCAATACTCTATAGACTGCATTATCAAAAACATGGACCGAATTAATTTTTCTTTTACTTAAGGGTAGAAGAACCTTAACATGGACTAGTAAAATTTACTCAAATTATCTAAATAAGGTAAAGAGGCAATATAAAACCGATAGAACTGAGGCTTGTTTTAGACGCACCTTCAAATGCTTTAATACTTCAACAATGATATTTTTGACCCTGCTTCTGGAAAGTCCGGTTGCTAATGCGATTTCCTCATGACTCATATCATCATATCGACTCATGCGAAAAACAGATTGTTTTTGAGCTGAAAGCTTAAGCAACGCATGATTAATTAGCATAATACTTTCTTTTGAATTAAGCAAAAGCTCAGTTTCATTTAAGGCCTCCTGCGAATTCTCCCAGGCGTGCCTCATAGCTTTTTGATTACGAGCCATTTTTGCCAGGTAATCATAACATTTGTTTCGGGCAATTGTGTATATATAATTTCGCGGGTGTTCAATACCGGTTAAGGACTGACGGTTATTCCATAAGATCAGAAAAGTTTCCTGAACAATTTCCTCTGCATCTTCACTGGAATGGATGAAATTATCGACGAAAGTTAATATCGTTTTTTTATAGAGCTCAAATACTCTGCGAAAAGCCACTTCATCCCCTCCTGAAATTTGCTCCAATAATACCTTTTCCTCAAATAAATTATAAATCGCCATCCTTTTCTAAACTAAAATTGCAAGGCTAAACTTGCTATAATCAAAACCCTGAAGCGTTATGAATATCCTCATCTTAATATTCATTTCTTAAAAGTATAGAAAAAACGAAACAAAACAAAAACAATTTAAAAAAAGAAGCGAAATTTTGAAAAAGACAAATAAATTCACACTAATTCGATCAAAAAAATCAAAAAAATAGCCAAATTAATAATAAATCCTCAAAAACCACAAACTAATTTACCCACAAACCCGCCCTTTAACGAAAAAAATCCCACTAATGGGATTTTTTTTTGCAACAATAAAAAAACTGATTATTTATTTAAAAAATTAAGTTTTACTCCCAATTCAATATTTCCATCTGAATACTTTCTTAGACTGGATGAAAAAGGAGATGTATAAGCAATCTGTATTTGATATGCCTTATCATGTGTAAATCCAAGACCAAGAGTGGCATTTCTGGAGCTATGGTACATTCCAAGGAAGTTAAATTTATCCTTTAAAACGGCATTAAGTCCCACGTCTAAGATGTTATCATAGTTTTGAACTCCTCTGTAAATTACCTTAGGTTCAAATTCTGCTACAGAACTTTTCAACTTGTAACTTATCGCTGTAAAAAACTTCGAGGGTGAATATACATTGCCTTCTACTTCGTCATAGTAAAACTGCCTAAGATTTGGTAGAACACCCTGCACTGTGAGATTAGTAAATCTATATGCTATTCCGAAATCACCATCTGCATATGCTTTTTGTTCGTTATATAAAGCCACTTCATTATCGCCTTCGTCACCTATTATATGAGATGAATTTACACCTTCTGTTGTAAGGCCAAATGACACTCCAAAACTAACATGATGCTTATCATTAACGTTTAGATGATAGGCGTAAGTTCCTGCATATCTGTAAATGTCAATTAATCCGTCGCGATCTCCGTTAATAACTAAACCTAACCCCACTTTTCCAGTTCTGTAATCTGCAGAAAGGTTTTTTGAAGCAGGAGTTCCTTCAACCTTCGTTTGTTGCTGCTTATATGCCAGGTTTATATTCAATCCTTTTCCATAGCCTGCATAAGCCGGGTTAGAAAGATATTGATTTTGGTAATACATAGATATCATCGGGCTAACCTGTGCATCCGCATGATGGGCTACCAATGCAGAAATGGTTAACACCAGGGTTTTGAAAATCGATTTTTTATTATACTTCATCGTATCCTTCAAGGGTTGAGATCTAAACATCATCTTAGTTATTTCTTATAATAGTTAAGTAGCCTTTCAAAGGCTTGAGATCAGGACCAAGATTTATCTCATAGTAGTAGGTGCCTGCATTTAAAAGTTGTCCGTTAAATGTTCCATCCCAATCCTGCTGATAAGATTTTTGATTATAAACCACTTTTCCTAACTTATCAAAAATGACCACTTCGTTAATCGGGTATAAGTCCAGATTTTTAACTATCCACTTATCATTTTTTCCGTCACCATTCGGAGTAAGAATATTATGTGGTATGATGTCTGCTGTCTGGAAGCCCATTGTGACACTTGTCGTTTCACTTGTAAGAACTGCTGCGTTTGTTGTTAACGTGTCTACAGCAGTAAAGTAAAAGGTATGCATACCCGGAGCCATAGGAGTAAGAACCCTGTAAGTCCAGGCTGCATTCAATGAATCGGGTATAATATTATCGTCAACAAGTACATCGTCAATGTATAAAGCTACCCTACTGTTGAACTCGGCTCTACCAGTAATCTCGGGTCTGAAGCCATTCAATCGTCCAGCGACTGCCCCAACTATTACAGGAGCCACAGGTATTTCAACAACGTTTTCTATCTCCACAGTTACCTGAGCTCTGTTTGACCGGATAGTCCCATTATAGACTTCGAGCGCTAGATAGTAAACAGGGCGTGTTTCAAAATCGGGCAATGCACTTCCTGAGACAGTAATAACACCGGTAGATTTATCAATGCTAAACATATTATTGGTATTCCCATATAATATTGTCCAGTTTGAAAAAGTACCCGCAACCTGCATTCCTGCTAGAACTTCACCGACCTCAGTACCGGCCACACTGTTTTCCGGAACAGAGAAGATCTGGCCCGACTTGATAACAGGTTGATTTGGAATTACTGGCCTCAAGGATGTGATGTAATCTGCGTTGGTGCCTGGATGACCATTTCCCCAAACCGGAGCGGTAGTTGTACTGTTTCCAACGAAATTAGCTCCAATGCCATTAAAGTCAGCAACACTTTGTGTTGGGCTCAAAGCATACTGGTAACCTGTAGAAGTAGTGTTTCCGTTAAGAATAGAGGATGAGGCAAGTTTTGGCGAAGGCAGAGCATTAAATGCATTAATCCAATCAGTAGATGAGATTCCGTTAGCAAAAAGGTGAATAGCTCCCGAATAGCCATCCACTACCGAAGTAGCTGGCTTAAGAACAACCAGATCGCGATTTTGAAGATTAAACTCTCCAGATAAATAAGTTAAATACTTTGACGAAGTCTTATATAGTAAATTAACATCCAGGCGAAAATCTGAAGGATCATCGTCATAAGCAGGTTCTGTAACTGAAGACGCTACACCCCTCAATACTATTGTTGTACCAGTACGCAGATCGCTCCACAGGTCGTCTTCTGAAAATTTATATTTACCTCCGCCATCATTGAAACTGTACGATGTAGTCGTACCACCGCTTATATCCTTAAAAAAAGCGCCTCGGAGGTCAGTATGATCCTTAATCACCAGCAACTCCACTACATCCTCTTCACCCGAAGCTAAACCACTATTAAAAATCCTGTTAATAGCAACAATAGGTTTTACATCATCTTCTGGTACAACCGGGGGCACAGGCCTTAGCGATGCAATAAACTCAGCATTTTTACCAGTCTGTCCATTGCCCCATTGAGGAGCAGCACTAATTTGATCAGCTACATAGTCAGTTCCGAAGCCAATAAAGTCAAGATAAGTTTCTGAATTATTTACAGGGTATTGATAACCTTGAGTACTGCTAAGCGCCGCCGAAGTCCCAATTTTAGGCTCAGGCAAGGCATCATAGGCATTGCGGTAGCCTGGCAGAACACCAAAGGCAAAAATATGGATACTACCTTCGAACCCATCAGCGCCGCCATTTGAACCTGTCTTCTTTAAAGTTACAAAATCATAGTTCTGGAGATTAAAGGAGCCGGAAATATATGTCAAATACGGTGAAGAGCTTTGATTTAAGATATTGAGATCAAGTTTACGACCTGCGGTGTCAAGATCCGCACCGGCCTGCGTTACCCCGGCTGCGACGGTTCTTAATACAATAGTAGTTCCCTTACGGATATCCTTCCATAAATCGGAATCAGAAAACTGGTACTTGCCACCTGTATCATTGTAAGTCGTCCCCGAAATAGTTCCGCCTGAAATGTCTTTAATATACATCCCGCGCATATCCATATGATCTCTCAGAACCAATAGTTCTACCACATCATTTAATGCAGTCCCACTATTATAAACACGGTTAACAACAACTTCCGGCGTACGCGGAGCAGCCCTCAGCTTTTCTATAAAAGCCCGGTTGTTTCCAGGTTCTCCTAGTCCCCAGGCAGGCCTCCTTGTCTCTGAAGAGCTGTTTACGAATGATCCAATTATATCGTTAGAGGTGTCATCTATACCCATATAATCTAATGGACTGACAGTGGGGCTATTTGCGTATGCAAAGCCACTGTATGAAGTTGTCCCCGTTAGAAGGGTATTTGTTAGCATTTTCGGAAACGTAAATTCGTCAATCGTTGATTTTAACGAAGCATTACTACCATAGCCTGTGAAGAAAAAGTGAATTACGTTGTCGAAACCATTTGGGCTATCACCTCGTTTCAACACCACACCATCTGTACCCTGAAGGTTAAAGTTCCAGGTATTGTTTGTAGTAATTTTCACTAAGTAATCCTCATTTGTTAATGATGTTTGTATTGTGAAATCGCTAGCATCCACATCAAGAGCGGGGGGCGGTGCTGGATCTATAGCCGGGCGAATCAAAACAATTGTAGTTCCGGCTTTCAGATTGCTCCACAAAGCGTTCTGAGAAAATTGATACTGTGCTCCCTCAACGAATGCAGAAGAGCCTGAGCCCATATTATAAAAGTCTTTGATAAAAGCGCCTCTGAGGTCAGTAAAATCTTCAAGCACTAGCAGCTCTACTCCATCACCCTGACCATTAATGCTCCCATTATCTGCAGTACTGGTGTTATTGTAAAGCTTATTAATCACTACTGATTGAGCGCTTAAACCTGAAGCCAATAGAACTGCTCCAACAATTAATAATAACTTTTTCTTCATATTATCATCATTTCAAACCGTACAACTGCTCATTTAAGCTGGATTTGGCCGGATTCAGTAATTAAGACTGATCAAAAAGAATATAGGACCGGATTATTATGAAATTTTGTAAGAAACTCGTGTTATTCACATTCAAATAAATAATACAAGATTTTTCGGTCCGCTGCTCCATATTCCATGTCTATCCTCTAAATCCACAAAGGATTATAATTTATCTCTTAATGTTAAAAAACATGAAGAATCTAAAACTCTCAATTCTATTATTAGTCTTTTTTGTCACCAAAAGCTTCTCCCAGACCTTTGAAACAGGCAAGTCTTACTTCGACGAAGAAAAATGGACCGAGTTCATCGCTGGTGATATCCCACTTGTTCTTAGCGTGCCGCATGGAGGCACCAATCTTCTGCCAGACGTTCCTTTAAGAAGCTGCAAAGGCGCTGTTACGGTAACAGACACACGCACTATCGAACTTGCACGTGAAATACAAAAAGCATTCAAATCCAAATACGGCTTAAGTCCATACATTGTAATTTGCCACTTATCCAGGAAAAATATTGATCAGAACCGCGAGATGGAAACAGCGACCTGCGGCAACATGCTGATGGAAAAGCCCTGGAAGCAATTCCACGACTATATCGACACCGCTCTCGCACAGTCAGTAAAAAAGTATGGTAGTGCTATGTATATTGATCTGCACGGTCATGGACATCCCAATCAAAGACTGGAGCTTGGATACGGCATAAATGGAAATGAACTGCCTGATTTGAGTAGCGACAAAGACCTGTCAGAGCTGGCTAAGAGATCATCTGTAAACAACCTTCTAAGGCTAAATCCGAAGACTGATTTTAAAGACCTAATGATCGGCAAAAATGCATTCGGCACTTTGATCAGCAAAGAAGGCACCCCTGCCATTCCAAGCAAACAAACACCTGAACTTGAAGATGGAGAGAAGTACTTTAACGGTGGCTATAACACCCGAAGATATACTTCTGAGCAGTACCCTGATGTTTTTGGATGGCAAATTGAAAGCAATTACAAGGGCGTGCGCGATCCTGCCGGAAGACCTGTATTTGCCGCAGCCTTCGCTGATGTAATTATGAAGTATTTTAAAGAGAATACAACAATAAAGATTTCCCAGTAAAATAAAGCACTGGATCTCCGTGATCCGGTTTTCCCCATTATTTATTAAAAAACTAAGGCAAAATTGTCATTGGAAGACTATTGCCTATAAAGCCCAAAATCATGACTAATTCTATCATCTGCAATATCCCGGATCTTAGTTATCTGAATATCGAATCTGAAAGCGAAATCCATTATCAGTTAAGCCCGGAAAGCCTTATTCAGCAAAGCCTTGAATTAAACCAGGCTCAACTCAATGATACCGGCGCCCTTGTGGTCAACACCGGAAGATTTACCGGGCGCTCTCCTAAGGATAAATTTATAGTGAATGATATGCTTACAAATGCATCTGTTCACTGGAATGATTTTAATATCCCTATCGAAGCGAAGTATTTTGACTCGCTTTATACAAAGATCACTAAACATCTCAAAGACAAACAGATCTGGGTGAGGGATGCATCGGTATGTGCCGGGCAAAAGAACAAAGTTAATGTAAGAGTAATAAACGACACTCCCTGGGCCAACTTATTCTGCTTCAATATGTTCATACGACCAAAAGAAGAGGAGTTGACCGACTTCAAACCCGAATGGACAATAATACAGGCGCCGTCCTTTAAAGCAGATCCGGAAACGGATGACACCCGGTCTGAAAACTTCTCCATCATTAACTTTTCTAAAAAGATCATCTTGATTGGCGGTACAGCATATACGGGTGAAATGAAGAAAGGCATGTTTACTGTTCTCAACTTTACTCTGCCTTTCGAGAAAAAGATCCTGAGTATGCATTGCAGCGCCAATATGGGAGAAGACGGAACTACCGCACTTTTCTTTGGTCTAAGTGGAACCGGAAAGACTACTTTAAGTGCGGATCCCGATCGTAAATTAATTGGCGATGATGAACATGGCTGGAGCGACGAGAATATTTTCAATTTTGAAGGCGGATGTTATGCCAAATGCATTGACCTAAGCAAAGAAAAGGAACCGCAGATCTTTAATGCTATCAGAAGTGGAGCTCTCGTTGAAAATACCGTCTTTGTAAAAGACAGTGATGAAATTAACTTCGCAAGCAAAGAAATCACAGAAAACACCCGGGTAAGTTATCCCCTGGATTATATTTCTAATGCAATAGAACCATCCATTGGTAATAACCCAAAAAACATTTTCTTCCTTACCTGCGATGCATATGGAGTACTTCCGCCAATTTCAAGATTATCAGCCAGGCAGGCAATGTATCATTTCCTCAGCGGATATACGGCTAAGATCGCCGGAACAGAAGCAGGCATAACAGAACCTGTATCTACCTTCAGCACTTGCTTTGGTGCGCCTTTTTTACCGCTCCACCCTGTAACCTATGCTGAAATGCTTGGTGAAAAAATAGAGAAAAATAAGGTGAAGGTTTGGTTGATCAACACTGGCTGGACTGGTGGAGCCTATGGTACAGGAGAAAGGATAAAGCTAACTTATACCCGGTCTATGATAAAAGCAGTGCTGGAAAACAAGCTTGACAATATTAACTTTTATCCACATCCCATCTTCAAGACGGAGATTCCGGAAGCTTGTCCTGAAGTGCCTGCAATCTTGTTGAACCCTATCAATACCTGGAAGGATAAGGTGGCTTATACAGAAAAAGCCCAAAGCCTGGCGGCTAAATTCATCGCAAACTTTGTCAAATATCAAAGTGTAGGTTATGATGATCTGAGTAAGGATGGACCCGTGGTATAGGGCTAGCTTTACACTATCAGCCGTAATAAGGATTGGCTATTGGATGAATGTTTATGCACACGCGTCGCACGTGCGCCAGCAGAATTGACTGCAGGCGGATGCGTGACGCGTGCTTGAAAGCACCATCAGAGATAATAAAGCCTAGCCGAAGCGGCCCGCAATTAGGCCTAAATTAGAGGCAAGCAAAGCGCAGTTAAAACGCAGTTTAATCCAAAACGAGCGGTCAAGGTGCGGTTAAAGTGGGCTTGAGGTGCGGCTGGACTGGGCTTAGTTTACAGATTCTTTAACAGGGTGTCTCATCCTACTTCGTTAGCTTTTCGATTAACCGTGAACTCTGGCGGGCGCCTTCCTGCAGGCGGTCGGCAAAAAAGTCTTTTACCTGGTTAAAGTGGGCTAAGTAGCCGTCCATATCGCCATACTCGATAATAGAGGCCCACTCCCTCACGGCCGAATGGAATTCCAGATCATCGGCCCTTATGCTTTTGTCATATAACGCGGTTTGTATAGTTTGTTCCAGTAAGTCCTCATTTTTATAAAGGTATTCTGCGATACCCAACCGAAGGCGAAAAGGAGGTGTTTGGCAGATCATGTTTTCATAAGGATTAACCTTCATCTGAAACCACGCATCCACCATGGCAAGAAGGCTGAGGTGAGAATTCGGGCGATCGGGATCAGTCTCTGTGGCCATTTTAAAGTCACCCATCACCTCTTTATCAAGGGTGATGAACTCACGTTCCCCGTGGAAAACAAACTCTTTTGCAGCATGTATCCGCTTTCTGAAAAGATCTTCCTGCTCACAGATCATCATCTTAAACAACTCGGATTCAGACTTTGCATATTGACGAACCTGCTTACGCGCAAAGGGATTAAGGATAGCGAGGCCCGCATAAACGTGCGCCTTATAACTGAATATCCGCAAGGTGGTCAGAATCTTCACATTATCGATACCGGTTGAATAAGCGCCATGGTCCCATGGATAAAATCCGGCGTTCTTCCATGCTGTGCCCATACTTTCAAATCCCATATGCGTCACAGCCTGGGTATCGGCCATAATCTGATCGTGCTGCTGATAGCTATCCACTTCAATTATCTCAGACTCGAGATCCTGGTACAACTTCAGGGTCTTTTCATAATGAGCCTGATCAATTCGGTGCGGAACAATCACGAGCTTCTGACCTTCGGTACCGAAGGCCGGTCCGTGCAGAGAATGGCAGGTAAAAATGTGTACATCTGCCGGCAGAAAGGTTTCAAATGCTTCTATTTCCGGGGTCTTCACCGAAGTTTGACCAGATATTATGGCGCCATATTTCACAGAATCGGCCGTAGCAGCTACCACCTCGCTGATCTTTGCAGCTTCAACGGCATATAATAAAAAATCGGCCTGACGGGCAACAGATTTAGCATTTTCCAGAATAGTAACAGAAGTTCCCTGAAATGCATTTCTTAAAAGGTCAAAACGTTCCGGCAAATCGCATCCAATCACAGAATACCCTTTGCTGGACCATTTACGGGCGTAAATTGAGCCCATATCGCCGAGTCCTATAATTCCAATTTTCATTGCCGTAAACTTATATAATTTTTCGCAGGCTTTAAATGCACCGGCACGAATTGAATCAGCAGGAATTATGTTTACTTATTTAATAAAGGCTGTAGCTATAATGGAACCCTGGGTTTCATCGTCGGGATAATCCAGTTGTAGAAATGCTGCAATCGTTTTGGCTAACTGACTACTATAATAATGTTTTTTTTCCTGCACTTCTCCAAGTGGGGAGGTGTCAGGCCCCATGATCATAAACCATGTATAATTAGAGCCGGCTCTCCCGGGTCCATGGCCTTTCCAGGAGTTCCGGCCTGCGCCGCGACCATGGTCAGTAGTTATGATTAAGGTGGTTTTGTCCTGATAACGCGGATCTGATTGTATCCACTCCCATAGATCCTTAATATAGGCGTCCGTTTTTTTGGCAGAATGTAAATACGAATCGTAATGACCATGATGGGCAAACTCATCGGTTTCTCCGTAAGCGATCAACAGCAATTTTGGACCATTCTTCCTGATGTATTCCTTAGCGTATTGATGAGTGAACTCATCAAAACGGGTACTACCCCAGGGGCTGGGTGTATTTTGCTGAAGGTGATTGAGATATTTTTCGCGCGCAGAAAGGCGGGTGGCCCTTGCGGTATCATTTCCAGCATTTATATGAATCCCCGAACGCTTTTCATTGATGATATAGTGAAACACATCCCATGAAGCAAAGGCGGCCACCTTATTTTTGAAATTGGTCTGCTGATTTACAAACTCCAGGATGGTTTCATTTGGATTATTTCTTTTTGCGTTATTCTTAATCCTTTTATCGGGGGCCCCGGTTAAGAGCTCATTATACCCGGGATAAGATACCCGGTACCGGTTTATAACATTTACTTTATTGCCCAAGGTTCTATTTCCATAGATCTGGCCATGTGTGGCTATCGTACTCCAAATAAATGGTAACAGCTTCATTCGTCTGAGAAAGGGGTCATTATCCCAATAAGCATGCTCAAGAGATTCAATATCATTTACATATTTTTTATTTCGAATGATATCCGGGTCGGCACCTTGAAAAACTTCTTTCCAGCGCATCCCATCAAGGGTAACCAAAACAACATTTTCGGTCTTCAACTGGGCCGTAGCCGTGGAAAATCCGGCTAGTCCTAAAATTAAGAGGCTTAATAAAATTTTAAGCGGCATAATACAAACGGTGTTTCACAGTTATAACAATTAGTATTGAAAACTGGCTTTAACTTTTTATTATTAGTTATAAATCTTATTTTGACCGTGAATACATCATAAAACCGCTATGAATATCAACATCCGCAAACTAATCTGTTATACAATTGCAGTATATTTCTTATTCGTCAATATATGTGTCGCACAGGATACTACAAAAGTTATCGATCGCAGTCTGAATGGCCAGTACACCGAACTGCTTAAAAAGTCATGGTCACAACAGGGGTATAAGGTAGTTAATCAGGCCCGTTTGGCTAATCTTTGGAAAAATGTACAAGATAGCTTAAAGGCCGAGCGCGCCAGGTATGCTCCTCTTCAGGCTCGTATAAGCAGCCAGGAAAAAACAATCAGTGATCTGAGAGCAGAAGCTGACGCAAATGAGAAGAACCTCGAACAATCCCAGGCTTCAGTAAACGAAATCAGTTTTCTGGGAATGGCGATGGATAAATCAGCTTACAATACAATAATGTGGGGAGCAGTGATACTATTGGCTGCTGCTCTGGCAATTGTTATCTTCACCGCCGGAAAAAGTATCCGCGAGGCAAAATACCGCAGGCAATTATTTGATGAAGTTTCTGCCGAATACCAGTCGTTTAAAGTTAAGGCAAATGAAAAGGAGAAAAAGCTTGCCCGTGAACTTCAGACAGAGAGAAACCGCATCGAGGAACTGCTGGATAAAAACAGGTAGAAGTGAATTTTATGTTTAACTTTAACCTCTAGAAAAGCAGATCTTATATCACAATTTAAAGTGCAAAAAATCTATTTTAGAGCATTAGCCAGTTCTTTTTTGTTATGGCTGGCATGGCCACCAATGTCATTTACCGCTCCGCTGCTGCTGATGGCATTTGTTCCATTGCTATTGAGCACCGAAAGCATCATCGAATCTGATACTCCTAAAAAGGGGAAAAAGGTATTCTGGCTAGCCTTTCTGGTGTTCTTCGTGTGGAATACCAGTTGTATCTATTGGGTATTTAATTCATTGAACGCCGTGATGCCGGCGGGAGTGGCTATACTTATATCGCTTATTCCTTTCGGGCTTGCTGCCTTGCTGATGGCGATAGCTTTCTGGCTATATTACCAGTTACGGAAAATCACCACTAAGACCTGGAGTTATGCCGGCCTCGTTGTATTCTGGATCGGCTATGAATACCTCCACCAGAGCTGGGAACTTGCCTTTCCCTGGATGACACTGGGAAATGGTTTCGCCGGATCACATCAGTTGGTTCAATGGTATGAATATACCGGTGTTTATGGCGGAACACTCTGGATTTGGGTTGCGAATCTGCTGGCATTCGAATTAACCTTGTCCAGGGCTGAAAGCTCAGATGCAGCTATGAAGGCGCAGAAGCGGTATCTGCAAGTGCTTTTCGGTTGGGTAATGCTTCCGATCCTTATATCGTATACCATGTATACCAGGTATAAAGAAGCTGAAAATCCTTCCAATGTAGTTGTAGTACAGCCGAACATTGATCCTTATGAGAAGTTTAATTCCTTGCCCGCAAATGAACAGGTAAAACGGCTTATTTATTTGTCCGACTCATTGGGGCAGCCGAATACCGAATATTTTATCTGGCCGGAAACAGCGATTTCAGAAAGCGCAGATGAAGAAAGAATAAGATTTGATTCCAACTATGTCTCCATCAAATCTTTTTTGCAGAAATATAAAAACGGTAACGTGTTGTCGGGTATTGAAAGCTATCTGTTATACGACACAGCAAAAACTCCAACAGCGAGGTATAATGAACAGAACGGTATCTTTTATGATGCTTTTAACGCCGCTATACAAATAGAAAATACTGCGAGAGTACAGTTCTATCATAAATCGAAGTTGGTTCCCGGTGTGGAACAAACTCCTTTTTCCTCAGCACTTTCGTTTTTGAAACCTGTATTTGCTGCCTTTGGCGGTTCAACTGGTGGTTATGGATTCCAGGACGAGCCGTCGGTTTTCTATTCACAAACTGGAATCGGTGCAGCCCCTGTGATTTGCTACGAATCAATCTGGGGAGAATACGTTGGTGACTGTGTAAAAAAAGGTGCGCAATTTATCGCTATTATTACCAATGATGCCTGGTGGGGAGATACTTCAGGGAAAGACCAGCATCTTGCTTATGCTAAGTTGCGTGCAATTGAGACCCGCCGGTGGGTTGCGCGTTCGGCAAATACCGGAATTTCAGGATTTATAAATCAAAGGGGCGATGTTGTAGTGCAAAGCAAGTGGTGGGAAGCAACGGCGCTAAAAGCAGATATCAACCTGAACGATGAACTGACTTTTTATGTGAAACATGGTGACTATATTGCCGTTTTTGCCTCTATATTGGCCGTATGCTTCCTGATATTTATCTTAGTAAGCTTTCGCACCAGGAAACGCAGTGCACAGATATAAACTTATAAAATGACTTATCTTCCCCCTAAAGAACGTTACCAGTCCATGGAGTACCGCCGGTGCGGAAACTCGGGTCTAAAGCTATCTGCAATATCTCTTGGACTTTGGCACAACTTCGGATATGTAAACAATCTGGAGAATAGTCGAAACCTGATCAGAACTGCCTTTGACCATGGAATAACTCATTTTGATCTGGCCAATAACTACGGACCTCCTCCCGGTTCAGCAGAAGAAAATTTCGGAAAGATACTAAAGCTTGATTTCAAAGACTACCGCGATGAAATGGTGATCTCCTCAAAGGCCGGATATACCATGTGGGATGGACCTTACGGAGATTGGGGCTCGAAGAAATATCTTGTTTCCAGCATTGATCAAAGTTTAAAACGGATGGGCCTGGCCTATGTTGATATCTTCTATCATCACAGGCCTGACCCCGAGACTCCATTGGAAGAAACGATGGCTACCCTGGATCTGATCGTCCGCCAGGGTAAGGCACTTTATGCCGGTATATCCAATTACCGTCCTGAAGAGGCGGAAAGAGCTATTAGCATTCTGAAACGGCTGGGTACCCCCTGCCTGATCCATCAACCCAAGTATTCTATGTTTGAACGGTGGGTGGAAGGAGGTCTGTTAGACCTGCTTGAGCGGGAAGGAGTTGGGTGTATACCCTTTTCGCCTTTGGCGCAAGGACTGCTAACCGATAAATACTTGCATGGCATTCCGGCTGACTCGAGAGTTGCTACCAGCGGTATATTTCTCCAGGAGAGTCACATCACGACTGAAAAGATTGAAACAGTTAAAAAACTTGACGAACTAGCGAAAAAAAGGGAACAAAAGCTTGCTCAAATGGCTCTTTCCTGGCTATTAAAGGATAGTCGGATTACGTCAGTATTAATTGGGGCAAGCAAGCCTGATCAGATAACAGATGCCTTGAAAGCGCTGGAAAATACCAGTTTCAGCGAAGAAGAGCTAAAGTTGATAGACGAGATATTAAATATGGATATATGAAGAGAAAGCCATTAAATATGGCCTTCTCTTTATTAAAATGTTCTAGTGAAAATCGCCTTTAAAATCCTCTTCAGAGAGGCTTTCAGCTTTTTCGGACTCAAGCTTTTGCTGCATGGTATCCTCACGTAGAATCATATCTGCAATACTTGCCTCGGTAAGGATCTTCAAGGTAGCATCGCGCACATCTTTCATGACGTCGCGAATACCGCAATAAAGTTCGCTGGTGCATTCGTCACATCGCTCATAAAAATTAAGACTAACGCATGGAAGCAAGGCTATAGGACCATCTATAACTCTGATGATTGCCGCCAGCTTAATGTCTTCGGCTTTCTTCATCATGTAATAACCACCACCAGCACCCTTTTTACTGCCTAAAAAACCACTCCTCTTTAACTCGAGCAATATGGCCTCAAGAAATTTCTTTGGCAGTTGTTCCTTCTGAGCTATTTCGGAAATAAGCATCGGCTTATTGTCTTTATTTCGACCTAAAGCCATCAGAGCCTTTACTGCATATTTAGTTTTTTTGGTTAACACTGCTATTTGTATATAGGATTACTAGCAAAGATAGTATTATTTAATCAGATAGAATCCCACACTAACATTAATATCGTCCTTAGTGAGACCAGGATCACCACTATTCCAACTACCAGCATTATTGTTTTAACCGGAAGCTTACTCGACAGGCGCGCTGCTATTGGCGCTGCTAATGAGCCTCCAAGGATTAATCCGAGAATGATCTGGAAATGATTCATCCCAAGGAAAAGGATGAAAGTTACAGAGCTTGAAAAAGCGACAAAAAATTCTGTAAGGTTTACGGAACCAATAGTATAACGTGCATTTCGTCCACCTGCCAGCAGTGTGGAAGTAACGATAGGCCCCCATCCGCCACCTCCGATTGAATCCATAAAGCCGCCGAAAATAGCTAGTATACCTATATTCTTTGTTTTTTTCTTTTTGATCTTGGGAAGTAGCGCTTTGCGGATAATGATCACTCCCAGTACAAGGGTATACGAACTTACAATTGGCCTAAGAATGTAGCTATATTCCTCTAAGGAAGACAATATATATGCTCCCATAATAGCGCCAATAACGCCCGGAATCAAAAGGTTTTTGAAAAGCTTATTATTAACGTTACCGAAACGCAGGTGCATTAGACCCGATACTCCGGATGTGAAGATTTCAGAGGTATGAACACTGGCACTGGCAGCAGCAGGAGTTATTCCGAACGACAACAGGAAGGTTGTAGCACTTACTCCGTAAGCCATACCCAGGGCACCATCGATCATTTGAGCAATAAATCCGCCGAGCATGTAGATCAGCAGGTCTGAGGTGAATTGGTTACTCACCCAGGTTGTAGCAGTACTCACATGATCGTAAGTGATGTAAGAAAACAATAAATGGCCAAGAACCATAAGGCAAAGGGCAGCACCAATATACAGCACCACCTGCACTGTTTTCTTACGTTTGGGCGTTTCGGGTTCTGTGTCTATTGCTAGTACACTAGTTATATCGTTTAACTGCTTTACTTTGTCAGAAAAATCACCGGCTAATGAGCTACGAATTTTTTCCATGTTATCTAAAACATCGTTAATCTCGTAAGGGAAAGCCTCGTTCAATACATCTTTAACGCGTTTAGCGATGGTTGGCGATTTCCCATTTGTGGAAATAGCAATTTTAAGATTACCTTTCTGCACCACAGAGCTCAGGTAAAAGTCGCAATAATCCGGGGTATCGGCTACGTTACATAACACACCTTTTGCTTTACATTGCACTTGTATCTCGGCACTGATCGCTTTTTCATTGATGGCAATGATTGCCAGGTCGACACCTTCAAGATCACTTTCAATGAATTGACGTTCTTCAAACGGTACATGATGTTCGCTTAAAAACACCTTAACAGAAGGCATTATCTCGCGTGCAATTAGCCTGACCTTAGCTTCAGGGCTATTGCTGAATATAGCACGAAGTTTTTCTAGGGCAACATTTCCGCCACCTACAAGCAGTATGCTTAACTTTTCAAGCTTCAAAAAAACCGGAAAGAGTGTATTATGCTCTTTCCGGATCGGTAACGTTTCTTCTACGACAATTGTTGCAGACATGGTAGGTCCTAAAGATTTATCTCGGTATTGACCAAATTAGCATTGCGGTACTCTGCAAGCTGCTTATTGAATAACTTCGACTGATTCAAATAATATTCAGCAAACTCTCTTGAAGGCTCGTTCTGATTAAGCTGGTATACCAGATCATTGAAAGTGGAAGGTAGTTCAACTTTTCCTGAAGCAACAAACTTCTCGTCAAAATCTTTCACAATGCCCGATTGGGTGTTCGTTTTTACACTCTCAGACACAAGTAAGGCTTTAGCCGAATTGATGAAACCGGTGTAAGCATGATAAATAGAATCAGCATAATCGCCTTTTTCAAATGCTTGTGAACTCCAATCAAGTCTTTCTTCCGCCTCGTACAATAGGGTAGCTACAAGGTCGATTAGTACACTGGCACATTCCCCTACTCCAATCTCAGGCTTATAGGCTTCCGTTTGTTCCCAATCGATAAAATCGTCAGGCGTAATATTTTCCTGACTCGCAATTGGGTTTAAAAGGTCGTAAAAATAGATCTTTCCCTGACGGTTGTAATATTGGTTATAAAGCTCTCCTTCTGTCGAGTTCTTAAAGTAGTCTTCAAGTAATGTACGAAGAACCTGGGGACCACGTTTGCTGGGAACTTTGATAATCTTTTCTGAGGCTACTCCTGTTCCGTCACCAGTTGGGCCGCCTCCAAGGAGCACCTGAAGGGCTGGAGCTACCATCTTGCCGATCTTCATACTGGATCCATGAAAACCGATGGCACACATTGCATGCTGGCCACAGGCATTGATACAGCCACTGATCTTGATCGTGATGTCTTTGTTATAGATTAAATCAGGGTATTCTTCAAGAAGTACCCTTTCCAGTTCGCGGGTTATACCTGTGCTATTTGATATACCAAGGTTACAGGTATCGGTACCAGGGCAAGAAGTAATATCAATTACGCTTTCAAAGCCGGGGTTAGCCAAACCAAGTTCGTTTAGTCTTTCGAATAGGTAAGGAAGATTCTCCTCCTTAACATACCGAAGCATAATACCCTGCGAGTTCGTAAGACGTATATCATCAGCAGCAACTTCAGCTACAAGGGCTGCAAATTTCCGGGCTACCGGAGTCTTAATATCACCATTTTGCACCCGTATACCTACAGCCACATACCCTTCCTGTTTTTGAGGATAAATATTTGACTTTAACCATTGCTCATATTTGAGGGGGTTAATTATTTCTACAGGAGCCACCTCTCCTTCTGAAAATACCGGCGATGCAACGTCACGGTTAATTTTATAAGTTTTCACCTTAAGGGCCAAACGTTCTTTTTCGGCAAGTTCGAGAAATGCATCTTTCCCGATATCCTGGATAAGATATTTCAACCTTGCCTTATGTCTTTTTGCGCGTTCGCCATAACGGTCAAAAATTCTGATAACAGATTCGGCAAAAGGAATAATTAAATCCTCATGCATAAAGTCTGTAACCTCTTCAGCAATATGAGGCTGAGAACCCAGGCCGCCGCCTAATACGATCTTAAATCCTCTGACTTCCTGTCCGTTCTCAAATCTTACCTTAGGAATAAAACCGAGGTCGTGCATGAATGCAAATGCGGTATCTTTTTCAGACGATGAAAACGCGATTTTGAATTTGCGACCCATATCCTGGCAAATAGGATTTCTTAACAGGTACTCAAAAAATGCGTGTGCATAGGGAGTGATGTCAAACGGTTCTTCAGGATCAACACCTGCTAAAGGAGAACCTGTAACATTCCTTACGGTATTGCCACACGCTTCGCGAAGGGTAATGGAATCTTTTTCGAGTTCCGCCCACAGCTCAGGCGTCCTGTCCAGGCTGACAAAGTGGATTTGAATATCCTGCCTGGTAGTTATATGAAGATTACCTGTTGCATAATTATCTGACACATCTGAGATCCTAAGGAGCTGCTGAATAGTCAGCCTTCCGTAAGGAAGCTTGATGCGTACCATCTGAACGCCTTGCTGACGCTGCCCATAAACACCGCGAGCCAATCTCAGGCTTCTGAATTTCTCTTCGTGTATTTTCCCCTCTCTGAATAGTCTGATCTTCTTCTCAAGCTCAATGATATCCTTTTGTACAATCGGATTTTCCAGTTCAGTCCTAAAACCTTGCATTACCTATAGAATTAATGGTTTGAGTTGCGAAAATAAGGATAATAAAATTTTTGCTGAAATTTAAGTTTAAATACACCCGCTTCGAGGTCTTATTATGACACTCAAAAAACGGAAATGGTATTCATAAAAGATTATAACAGGCAGACGCGATCAGACTGATGTGCTGCTGCATAATGGGTGGTTATACAATACCTGAAAAACTTAAATCTTATTACGAGGTTTTCACAATAGGGTTTATATTAGATCAAGCAGACTGACATGACACAAATAAACATACCACGTTTAGATTTAAACGATTACCTTAATGGAACTGGAGAGCAGAAAAAAAAATTCTCTGAAGATATTGGTAAAGCATTTACTGAGACCGGCTTTGTCACCATTGCTAATCATGGTATGACCACGGCACTGATGAATGAGCTTTATGCCGAAGTGAAGAAATTTTTCAGCCTACCTGATGAAGTTAAGGTAAAATATGAGAAGCCCGAACTGGCGGGACAGCGGGGATATACAAGCAAGGGAAAGGAAAAAGCAAAAGACTCGAAAACACCTGACTTGAAAGAGTTTTGGCAAAGAGGGCAAACAATAAAGGATGCCGATGTTCCTAAAAAGGAGTACCCTGACAATATTCTAGTAGAAGAATTACCAAGATTCAATGAGGTTACTAAAGAAGTGTATGAGCGCCTGGAATATGCCGGAAAGTTCTTACTGCAAGCAATTGCAGTTTACCTGGGACTCGACGAAAACTATTTTTCAGAAAAGATACAGGATGGCAACTCTATTTTGAGGGCGATACATTATTTTCCTATTGAAAATCCCGACGCTCTGCCTCCGGATGCAGTAAGAGCCGGGGCACATGAAGATATTAACCTCATAACCTTATTGATTGGTGCCAGCGCTGACGGACTGGAAGTTCTGACACGCAACGGCGACTGGTACCCTGTTAAAGCCAATGCAGAAGATATTGTTGTGAATGTTGGTGATATGCTGCAACGTCTTACTAATAACAAACTGAAGTCGACAACGCATCGAGTAGTTAACCCACCGAGAGAGCATATGAAATCGTCGCGTTTTTCGGTTCCTTTTTTTCTGCATCCCAAAGCTGATATGGATCTTACCTGCCTGGATATTTGCATTGATGAGCAACATCCGAAGGCTTACAGTGATTGTACAGCCGGCGAATACCTGGACGAAAGGTTAAGAGAAATTGGTTTGAAAATGTAGAATGCTACCGTTTAACTGTAGCAAAATATTCTGTTTGAATGCGTTCAGACAGAATATTTATAATTGACTCGATTGAATTAACGCTTTCTATCGATCGAATATTTCCCGGATCCGGTAAAGAATAAGCCCGCAAAAACAGCTAGATAAACAAGCGATAGCTCTTTTACTTGTAAAGGATCGGCACTGTGAACAATGAAGAAAGCCACAGCCATTGTAATTATAAGAGGGATAACAGCCACACGGGTAAACAATCCTAATATCACCAAAATTGAACAAACAAACTCTGCAAAAACTGCCAGTACCAAAGATATTTCCTGTCCAACGCCCAATGGATCCCCGAACTGTAAGTTTCCTGCTACCAGTTTTTGGAGTTTCGGAAACCCATGTGTTAACATTAAACCTCCGGTAAACAATCTTATAATTAATAATCCAAGATCATAGGAAATAGCCGAACCAGATAAAAACTTTGACTTCATTTTTCTTAAACTTTTAAATATATAATTAAAGAGAGCTTTGTAAATATAGCAACTTGAACGGTTTTTTATCAATTATGTTTGAGGAAGCCTGAGCTGCCTTAATCGCTTAATTATTTCACTGTCAACTGGACTGCTTCCTGTTTAATACTGTTCTTCTCACAATAGTCAGCTATAATTTCCAAAATTTCTTTTCCAAATTGCCTTACTTTTTGCTTTCCAATACCTTTAATTTTCTCCAGACCGGCATTGTTGGATGGTAATTCCTGCACCAGTTGAGTGAGTACTTTGGAAGGCAATACGAGGTAGACAGGAACGTTGTTTTGTATGGCAAGGTCATCCCGCCAGTGTTTGAGACTTACGTACAACTCATGGTGGGCTACTCCGCGAGGAGTTTTAGGTTTAGGCGCCATCTCTTCTTTGACCAAGACATTACTATAATCTAGTTCCGCATTAGCCTTGTTTTTCAGATAAGACATCGTCTTAAATCCACTGGCACAAAGTTTCAGTCCTGAGAGCTTTATAAACGTCTCTTTCTTTAAATTGTCCAGGGCATCTGTAATACTTTTCCTCACCGTTTTATTGTCGGTCTCCACAACAATCTTCACAGATGTACTATATATAGCTTCAACTTTATCTGCGAAATAAACTGAGGCTTTCTTAAGCCTATCCTGCAATTCGTGGTTCTCTTCCGGCATTTCGGATGATCCCAACAGCCGGTGCAGTTCCCTGTTAAAGGTATCTGCAACAGTATAAACATTCTTTTCTGCAGTTTCTTTTATCCCTGTCAGCTCGTTCTTTACGGAAGCAGCGAGAATATGGTCGTTTTCTTCAACTAATCTGTTGCAATAGAAAAAGCGGCTTTTAATTAACGTGAAATCGAAGAGTTCAAAAAGCAGGGAACGCTGAAATTCAAATTTTGATTGGAGAAGCTGCTTTTCCCCGGGTGCATTTTCATCCGCCTTTTGCGAGAATGCGAAAACGGTTCCGTCTGTTTTTATGCTGTTTAAGGCCAGGGGAGAACGTAACACCATTCCTTCAAAGCTTTTGCAACGGCTCAGTGCCACATAAACTTGCCCATGAGCAAAAGAGGAGCTCGCGTCAATTATAGCCTTCTCGAAGGTGAGGCCCTGACTCTTATGTATGGTTATTGCCCATGCAAGTTTGAGCGGGTACTGAATGAAAGTACCTGCAACTTTTTCTTCGACTTCTTTCGTTTCAGCATTCAGTTCGTACTTAATATTTTCCCATTCCGCTGGTGTCACTTCTATTTCCCAGAATTCGCCAGGGCATTTCACGAAAATTATGTCGTTCTCTATTTTGGTGACCTTCCCGATTTTGCCGTTATAAAACTGCTTTTCGCGGGATGGATCGTTTTTAACGAACATTACCTGCGCGCCAACCTTTAGGTCAAGATTCACTACAGTGGGATAATTATATTCAGGAAACTCCTTATGAATTACCGCCGTGAATCGCTGTGTGGAAGCTTTAATCCCCGACAATCTTATTTCATTGATCTGCTGGGCAGTATTGTTATGACTGGTTAATGTTATATAGCCTTCTTCATCAGAAGGATTAAAATCAGGAATATACCGCTGATTGAGATGCTGTAAGACCTGGGCGTCTATCTGATTTTGACGAACCCGGTTCAAAAGATCAATAAAATGCGTATCAGACTGGCGATAAATGTGTTTTAATTCGATGCATACCGGCTGCGCCTTTTGCAATGCCTTGCTGCTAAAGAAATAAAGATTTGGATAATAGTCCTTTAACAGCTTCCAATCATCCTCCTTGATCACTGGCGATAGTTGGTGTAAGTCGCCGATCATTAAAAGCTGCACTCCTCCAAAGGGCTTGCTGTGGTTCTTGTATCGCCTCAGCACCTCATCAATTCCGTCCAAAAGATCTGCCCTCACCATACTGATCTCGTCAATCACCAATAAATCAAGACTTTGAATTACATTTATTTTATCACGATTAAATTTCCTGTTCCGCTGAGCATTATTCCCTTCCCTTTTACTGCCATCCAGCTCCTGCGCGATAAAAGGACCAAACGGCAACTGAAAAAAAGAGTGGATGGTTACACCACCTGCATTAATAGCTGCAACCCCGGTGGGAGCGACAATTACCATCCTTTTCAAAGAGTCCTTTTTTAGGTTATGCAAAAAAGTCGTCTTGCCAGTGCCCGCCTTACCGGTCAAAAAGATATTTTTGTCTGTAAATTGTACAAAGTTGTAAGCCAGTACCAGCTGATCATTCTTTTGCATATTATGAACGTACAGGTAAGATTGTGCTCAACATCATCGAGTTTTGCATTATTAAGCGGAATCTTTCAAATATCATATGATGATATCAATGAGTTTTCTAATCTACACATATAATTATTTAAGATTAAAGGCGTTGGTTATACGCAGACAAATTTATGGCGAGTTTTAAACTAAAATCATTACTACTGTTTCTCCTGATCTATTTCATAGGAGCAAGAGACTCTTTTGCTCAGGTGAAAACAGATCAGATTGCTGAAAAAATGCTTGTTTATCAGCGATCGTATGGCGGCTGGCCAAAAGCCTTTGCAGGCAAAAAGATTGTTTATGAGCAGGACCTGAGCGACGACCAGATCCGTTTCATAAAGCGCGATATAGACGCCGAAGACGCCACCATTGATAATAAGGCTACAAGCCGTGAAATCAGGTATCTGGCTAAAGCATATAAGCAAACCTCCAATGTTAAGTACTTGCAAGCGGTCCAAAAAGGGCTCGACTACCTTCTTGTAGCCCAATATGACAACGGAGGCTGGCCTCAATATTACCCTGCAAAAAATCTATATCGCGGGCAAGTGACTTACAACGACGATGCCATGGTTAATGTGCTCAACATCTTGCAAGATATTGTCGAAAAAACAAACGACTTTGATGTTTTGGATGCTAGTTACACCAGCAAATCTATACGGGCGATTGACAAAGCAACTCAATGTATCTTGAATACGCAGGTAAAGGTTAATGGCGGATTAACTGCATGGGCGGCACAATACGATGAAAAAAGCTTGATGCCAGCAAAAGCGAGGGCGTTTGAGCCAGCCTCATTGAGCAGTTCAGAATCTGTTGGAATTGTAAGGTTTCTTATGCGTTTACCCAACCCTTCTGCAGAAATTAAAACAGCGATTTTTTCGGCCATGGATTGGTTCGAAAAGGTGAAGATCGCAGGTTTTGCAACAAAGAACATAACGAGTGCAGATCAGCCGACAGGGAAAGACCGCATACTCGTAAGCGATGAGACTTCAACCATCTGGGCAAGGTTCTATGATATACAGACTTTTGAACCAATATTCATTGGCAGAGATGCCGTGATTAGAAAAAGATTATCAGAAATAGACAACGAACGTCGTGTAGGTTATGCCTGGTATGGTACCTGGCCTCAGAAACTTAAAGATCACGACTTTGCTAAATGGAAAAAAAACAACGGACTATAAAGTTCTCTTAAAGTAATCTGAAACATAACTTTCAATGAAATCACTTTTTGCCTTAGTATTTATCATTTTTTCTTGTTCAACTTTTGCACAAACAATAGAAAATCCGCGTGTTCAGAGCAGCGAGGACCCGACTACGCAGATCATCAAGGTGGAGCGTAATGCTAAGTATACCATTTTAACATTTGAGCATGCGCAAACAGAGGAAGCAGGCTGGATTACGCTGAATAAAGGGATATACTTGCAGGATTACGACGGCCATGAAATGTACAAATTCATTAAATGCGAAGGAATTCCACTGATGCCTGAAAAAAAAGAACTGGCTGCTGGTGCCCCTAAATTTACCTTTAAGGTTTATTTTGAAAAAGTCCCCGCTTCAGTAAAACGCATTAATGTTATCGAAAGAGCAACGCCAAAAACTGAAAGAGGCAGCTACTTCAACTACTTCGGTCTTAGCCTAAGTGAATCAGACAAAGGTGAGAATGGCCCTAAATACCAGATTTAACAGATTAATTTCGAGCAAACGTTAGGCCTTGAAGCTCAGGCCCTAGGCTTTAAGAAATACTTTAATCAAGCCCTTGATAAACAAATTTAAATTCATACTTTTGCGTTCCCATTTTGGGAATAGAATATTAAAAGCAAATTTTTAACTTAAAAACAGTAAATGCCTACTATTCAACAATTAGTTAGGAAAGGTAGAGTAGCTCTGGAGGACAAGAGTAAATCCCCAGCGTTGGACAGCTGTCCACAGCGAAGAGGCGTGTGTACCCGTGTATACACCACTACCCCTAAAAAACCAAACTCAGCAATGCGTAAAGTTGCCCGTGTTCGTTTAACGAACGGTAAAGAGGTGAACGCTTACATTCCGGGAGAAGGACACAACTTACAGGAGCACTCTATCGTATTGATCCGTGGCGGTCGTGTTAAAGATTTACCGGGTGTACGTTATCACATCATCCGTGGTGCTTTAGATACTTCTGGTGTTGCCGGAAGAAATCAACGTCGTTCAAAATATGGTACAAAACGCCCTAAACCAGGACAAGCAGCTGCAGCTCCTGCAAAAGGTAAAAAGAAATAAGGAGGATTAAGAAATGAGAAAGTCAAAACCAAAGAAAAGAATCCTTCTGCCTGATCCAAAATTCAATGAGGTAATGGTAACCCGTTTCGTAAATAACATGATGTACGACGGGAAAAAATCAATTGCTTATTCAATATTCTATGATGCCGTAGAATTGGTTGAGAAAAAAACCAGTGAAAGCGGACTAGAAGCATGGAAAAAAGCACTAAATAACGTTATGCCTGCGGTAGAGGTTAAATCTCGTCGTGTGGGTGGTGCTAACTTCCAGGTTCCAACTGAAGTTCGTCCTGAGCGTAAAATCGCTTTGGGAATGAAGTGGTTGATTCTTTACGCACGTCGTCGCGGAGAGAAAACAATGATGGAAAAATTAGCCGCTGAAATAATCTCTGCTTCTAAAGGTGAAGGTGCCGCAGTAAAGAAGAAAGAAGATACTCACAAAATGGCTGAAGCTAACAAAGCGTTTTCACACTTCAGATTCTAAAAACACCGGTTACACCGATTGGAGCGACAATATCGTCTATACGGTATTATCGTTCTTATCGGTGAAATCATTTATAATCAGTGTAATCATAATATAATGGCAAGAGATTTAAAATTCACAAGAAATATCGGTATCGCAGCTCACATCGATGCCGGTAAAACCACCACAACAGAGCGTATTCTTTATTACGCTGGTGTCAGCCATAAAATTGGCGAGGTGCACGAAGGTGCGGCTACCATGGACTGGATGGCACAGGAGCAGGAGCGTGGTATTACCATCACTTCCGCTGCTACAACTGTAAACTGGAAATACAGAAACAACACTTACCACATCAACATTATTGATACTCCTGGACACGTGGATTTTACGGTTGAGGTAAACCGGTCATTACGTGTATTGGATGGTTTAGTATTCTTATTTTCTGCAGTTGACGGTGTTGAGCCTCAATCTGAAACAAACTGGCGCTTAGCAAATAACTACAACGTTGCCCGTATAGGTTTCGTTAATAAAATGGACCGTTCAGGTGCTGACTTCTTAAAAGTTGTTAAGCAGGTTAAAGACATGCTTGGAAGCAATGCAGTGCCTTTGCAATTACCAATCGGTTCAGAAGATTCGTTCAAAGGTGTGGTTGATTTAATTAACAACCGCGGTATTGTATGGAACGAGCATGATAAAGGTATGACCTTTACTGAAGTGCCAATCCCTGAAGATATGCTTGATGAGGTTGCTGAGTGGAGAGAGAAATTATTGGAATCTGTAGCAGAATATGATGAGAGCTTAATGGAGAAATTCTTCGAAGCTCCGGATACTATCACCGAGCGTGAAGTTCTAGACGCTTTACGTCAGGCTGTTTTAGATGCTAAGATCGTTCCTATGGTTTGCGGTTCATCTTTCAAAAACAAAGGTGTACAAACTATGCTTGACTATGTAATGGAGTTATTGCCATCCCCTCTTGATTCAGAAGGAGTACATGGTACTAACCCGGATACAGGTGCAGAAGTTTTGTTAAAACCAGATGTTAAGGAGCCTTTTGCAGCATTGGCATTTAAGATTGCAACCGATCCGTTCGTTGGTCGTTTATGCTTCATCCGTGTTTATTCAGGAAATCTTGAAGCAGGATCGTATGTATATAACACCCGTTCAGAAAATAAAGAGCGTATTTCCCGTATCTTCCAGATGCACGCTAATAAGCAGAACCCTATTCCTAACGTAGGAGCAGGTGATATTGCCGCGGTAGTTGGATTTAAGGATATCAAAACCGGAGATACTCTTTGTGACGAGAAGAACCCTATTGTTCTTGAATCAATGAACTTCCCTGAGCCTGTAATTGGTTTAGCTATCGAGCCTAAAACTCAGGCTGACGTAGATAAATTAGGTATGGCTTTAGGTAAGCTTGCTGAAGAAGATCCAACTTTCCGTGTACAAACTGATGAGGAAACTGGCCAGACTGTAATTTCCGGAATGGGTGAGCTTCACTTAGATATCCTAATTGACCGTCTAAAACGTGAGTTTAAGGTGGAAGTTAATCAGGGAGCACCACAGGTTGCTTATAAAGAGGCTATCACCGGTACAGTTCAGCACCGTGAAACTTACAAAAAACAAACTGGTGGTCGTGGTAAATTCGCGGATATACAGGTTATTATTTCTCCTATCGATCCTGACTTTGAAAAAGGAGGATTGCAGTTTGTGAATGAGATCGTTGGTGGTGCTATTCCTCGTGAATTTATCCCTTCAGTTGAAAAAGGCTTTGCAGCTGCTATGAGCAATGGTGTACTAGCAGGCTTCCCTCTTCCTGACATGAAAGTTCGCTTAATTGACGGATCTTTCCACGCAGTCGATTCAGATGCTTTGTCATTCGAAATTGCCGCCCGTTCTGCTTTCCGTGAGGCTTTACCGAAAGCTAAACCAGTGTTGATGGAGCCAATCATGAAAATTGAAGTTCTTACACCTGAAGAAAACATGGGGGATGTAATGGGTGACTTAAACCGTCGTCGTGGACAGCTTCAAGGTATGGATACACGTGCGGGATCACAGGTTATCAAAGCCCTTGTTCCACTTTCTGAAATGTTTGGTTATGTAACTCAGTTACGTACTATCACTTCAGGTCGTGCAACTTCTACAATGGAGTTTGATCACTATGAGCCGGCACCTAAAAACGTTCAGGACGAAGTGATTGCAAAATCAAAGGGTAAAGTTAACGCTTAATAAGTTCGGAGTATAAGTTGTGAGTTTTAAGCACACAGCTTATTAATCTCTTAGTTAAAATAAACGCCCTGCTTAATTAATAGCTCTTAAGCAGGGTTTAATTTAAATTAAAATGAGCCAAAGAATCAGAATCAAATTAAAATCTTACGATTACAACCTGGTTGACAAATCAGCTGAGAAGATCGTAAAAACTGTAAAACCTACAGGTGCAGTTGTTAGCGGACCTATTCCACTTCCTACTGAGAAAAAAATCTTTACAGTATTACGTTCACCGCACGTAAACAAAAAAGCGCGTGAGCAGTTCCAACTATGCTCTTACAAGAGATTATTGGATATCTACAGCTCTAACTCAAAAACTGTAGATGCGCTTATGAAGCTTGAATTGCCAAGTGGTGTTGAAGTTGAGATCAAAGTTTAAGTATCTGCGATTTTAAGAGACAAAAGCCTGTTCAGACATCTGAACAGGCTTTTTTAATGTTAACTTTTGCCAGCTAAACAAATCACAAATTCGCCCTTAAGTACATTGGTTTCAAAATGTTGCTTGACGTCTGTTATTGTTCCTCTCACCGTTTCTTCAAAAACTTTAGTTAGCTCTCTGGAAACAGATATATGTCTGTCTTCCCCAAAAACATTGATGAATTCTTCTAATGTTTTTAACAAGCGGTGCGGAGACTCGTAAAATATCATCGTCCTCTCCTCTTCAGATAGCTCCCTCAAGCGTGTTTGTCGCCCTTTCTTCACAGGCAGGAATCCCTCGAAAGTAAACCTGTCGGACGGCAAGCCGGAATTAACCAGGGCAGGAACAAATGCTGTGGCTCCAGGCAGACATTCAATTTCCAGTCCGTTTTTGAGTGCCTCTCTAACCAGGAAAAAACCTGGATCTGATATTGCAGGTGTTCCTGCATCAGATATTAACGCTATCTTTTTCCCTTCCTTCAAAAAACGAACAATTTCGCTGCTTGCTTTATGTTCGTTATGCTGATGGTGTGCAAACACCTTCTTATCAATACCAAAATGCTTTAATAAGGGAGCACTTGTACGGGTATCTTCCGCCAGAATAACATCGGCTTCTTTCAAAATTCGTACAGCCCGAAAAGTAATGTCTTCCAGATTGCCAATTGGTGTAGGTACAAGAAATAGTTTTCCGCTCATATATACGATATCGAAAAAATCACAAGTTATTCCAGCTGAGTGTTAAAAAACTCCCTGCTTATCGTTCATAACTCATAACTCATATTATCTTTGTCAAAATTTTTCAAAAAGATGCTGCAAGTTAGTTATATCAGAGAAAACAAAGAGAAGGTTTTAGAACGTTTAGCCGTTAAAAATTTCAAACAGCCGGAACTAGTTGAGGAAATTATTTCGCTGGATGAGGAACGACGCCAAACTCAGTCGCAACTTGACTCTGTCTCTGCTGAGGCGAACAGCATAGCGAAACAAATCGGCGACTTGATGAGGCAAGGTAAAAAAGCCGAAGCTGAAGTTCTCAAGGCCAAAACGCCTGTGCTAAAAGAGCAGGTAAAGACTTTAAGCGACAAACTTACCGCCTTAGAAGAAGAGCAGTTAAATAAAACTATCCAGCTTCCTAACCTGCCGCATTCGTCTGTTCCGGAAGGAAAAACTCCTGAGGAAAATGAAACAATTTTTGAACACGGGGAAAAGCCGTCGCTAACGCAAAAGCTACCTCATTGGGAGCTCGCTGCGAAATATGACATCATTGATTTTGAACTCGGAAATAAAATAGCTGGCGCCGGTTTTCCTGTCTATAAGGGAAAAGGAGCTAAACTGCAACGGGCTCTGATCAATTTCTTTCTGGATCACGCCGAAGCTGCCGGATACCGGGAAATGCAGCCTCCTGTTGTAGTAAACGAAGCTTCGGGATTTGGAACAGGACAACTACCCGACAAAGAGGGACAGATGTACCATGTTGGAATAGACAACCTCTATCTTATACCAACCGCAGAAGTACCGGTTACAAACCTCTACAGGGATGTGATTGTGAAGGAAGATGAATTGCCCATAAAGAATTGCGCTTATACCCCTTGCTTTCGACGGGAAGCAGGTTCATATGGAGCACATGTGCGGGGTTTAAACCGGCTGCATCAGTTCGATAAAGTAGAGATAGTACAGATTGCACATCCGGACAGCTCTTATGCGGTTCTGGAAGAGATGAGCGCTTATGTGCAATCACTACTACAGAAACTTGAACTACCTTACCGGGTACTTCGTCTGTGTGGAGGTGATATGAGCTTCACTTCTTCCCTGACCTACGACATGGAAGTGTGGTGTGCCGCTCAGGAGAGATGGCTCGAAGTCTCTTCTGTTTCAAATTTCGAAACATTCCAAAGCAACAGATTAAAATTACGTTTTAAGGGCAAAGAGGGTAAACCTCAGCTGCCTCACACCTTGAATGGAAGTGCCCTGGCGTTGCCAAGGATTGTGGCGACTCTGTTAGAGAATAACCAAACTGAAAAGGGAATCAAAATTCCATCTGCTTTAGTGCCTTACACTAAGTTTGAGTGGATTGATTAAATCCCCAGGTAAAGCGCTCTAGTTTAACCACAGCGCGCACAATGTGATTAAACTAGAGCGCTTAAAAAAAAATTCTTGCTATTTTCAATTTAATATTATATTTACAAACTGAAACAGAGCAAGCCGGGCTAAATCACTCTCTGATCTATCTGCCGCCTTTTCTATAAGTTGGCTGTCACTCTGCATTCACTCGCAATTAAAAACAAGTTTCAAACATACTTGTAGGTATAATAACTCCAAAGAAAAGAGCAATTGGCGGGAAAATCTCTTAGCAGCTTAAAACAAAACAAAAATGACATTTGATTATAATACGACAAGGAAAAAATTAATCCTTGCTGAGTACGGCAGAAATGTACAGAACATGGTAGCCTATATTTGCACTCTTCCTACGCGTGAGGAAAGAAACCGGCATGCACAGGTAGTAATAGATTTAATGGGCTTTCTGAACCCACACCTCCGTGATGTAACAGATTTCAAACACAAGCTTTGGGATCATTTACACATCATTTCAGATTTTAAAATTGATGTGGATTCACCATACCCCAAGCCATCTGAAGATGCTATTCATTTCAAACCCGAGCCCCTTGCCTATCCACAACAACGGATTAAGTTTAAACACTACGGCAAAACGGTTGAAATAATGATTCAAAAGGCTAAGAAGATCGAGGATGAGCAGCGCAAGCAGTTGATGATTCAGTCTATAGCCAATTTCATGAAAATGGCCTACGTCACCTGGAATAAAGACACCGTAGCCGACGAAACAATCATCAACGATCTGAGGGAGTTGTCAAACGGAGAACTGATCCTGCAGGAGAACATTAATCTTAACAGGGTAGAGGTACGCAACAATGCACCTGGTGTTCGCCAGAAGAGCAGCCAATCGAATGCTTACAGCAGTAATAAAGGTCGTCAAAACAATAACAGTAACCGTAGCAATCAGGGAAATCGCCCGAAGAGCAACGGAAAACGTTACTAACATTCAGGAACCTTAAAAAACATTAATCTTAATGAATGCATTTGAAATTCATGGCGGGAAACCGCTTAAAGGCGAAATCATTCCGCAGGGCGCAAAAAATGAGGCCTTACAGGTAATTTCCGCCGTACTATTGACAGATCAGAAAGTAACCATAAGCAATATTCCCGACATTAAGGATGTTAATAAGCTTATTGAATTGTTAGGCGACCTTGGCGTTCGTGTCGAACGATTGAGTAAAGACACTTATACTTTTCAGGCAGACAATATAAATCTTGAGTTCTTCCAATCAAAAGAATTTAAATCTAAGGGCGGAAGCTTAAGAGGGTCTATAATGATTGTTGGGCCGCTATTGGCCCGGTTTGGAAAAGCTTCTATTCCAAAGCCAGGCGGAGATAAAATCGGCAGGCGCCGGTTGGATACACACTTCCTGGGGTTTGAGAAGCTTGGAGCGCGGTTTAGTTACGATGCTGAGAACAGCTTTTTTAATGTTGATGCAACCGACCTCAAAGGCACCTACATTCTTCTGGATGAAGCATCGGTAACTGGAACAGCGAACGTAGTTATGGCTGCGGTTTTGGCTAAGGGTACAACAACCATTTATAACGCGGCCTGCGAGCCTTATCTTCAGCAGTTATGCAAAATGCTTAACCGCATGGGAGCCCGGATCTCCGGCATCAGTTCTAACTTGCTCACCATTGAAGGAGTTGAAGAACTTGGCGGCACCGAACACAGGCTTTTACCAGACATGATCGAAATCGGGTCTTTTATCGGTCTTGCCGCTATGACAGGTTCGGAGATCACAATTAAAGATGTGCAGTACGACGAGCTGGGAATTATTCCAAATGTCTTCAGGAGATTAGGAATTCAGCTGGAACGCCGCGGCGACGACATCTATATTCCGGCTCAAAGCAATTACGAAATAGAAACGTTTATTGACGGCTCTATCTTGACTGTTGCAGACGCACCATGGCCGGGATTTACTCCTGACCTGTTAAGCATTGTACTTGTAGTGGCTACTCAAGCAAAAGGGAACGTTATGATCCATCAAAAAATGTTTGAAAGCCGCTTATTCTTTGTTGATAAGCTTATTGATATGGGTGCACAGATCATTCTTTGTGATCCACATAGAGCAACTATCATGGGGCTGGATAAGCAGGTGAATTTACGGGGAATCGAGATGACTTCTCCTGACATTCGCGCAGGCGTTTCATTGCTGATAGCTGCGCTATCAGCGAGCGGACGTTCCATCATACATAACATCGAACAAATAGAAAGAGGTTACCAGGATATAGATATACGTCTCCGTGCTCTTGGAGCAGATATCAGAAGGATAAATGTGATACCAAAATCGCATTAGCGATATCGCACGTTTATCTGAACCGTTGCTTCCTAAGCACACGCGTGCCGCGTGTGCTTAGGAACTGTTTCACTTCCTGCAATTAATCTTGATTCAAAAATCCCTGCGCCTTAAGCCAATCATCGTTATACATTTTGCCGAGATATCGAGTGCCATGATCATTAAAGACCACCACCACTACATCCTGCTCTGAAAGCCGGTCTTTTAATTGCAGCAGACCTGCTATAGCGGCTCCGGCTGAATTCCCGGCGAATATTCCTTCCTTGCGGGCAATCTCTCTGGTTAACAGGGCTGCATCCTTATCCGAAACTTTCTCAAAAAGATCTATAACGTCAAAATCCACATTTTTAGGCAGGAAATCTTCCCCGATGCCTTCCGTTATATATGGATAGATCTCACTTTTATCGAAAACACCGGTTTCCTTGTACTTTTTAAAGACCGAGCCATAAGTGTCAATTCCCCAAACCTGAATATTTGCATTCTTTTCTTTAAGGTATCGGCCAGCTCCTGAAATGGTGCCACCGGTGCCTACACCTACCACCAGATGAGTTATCTTACCCTGAGTCTGCTTCCATATCTCAGGACCTGTTTGCTCATAATTAGCCTGAGAATTCGAAAGATTGTTATACTGATCTGCTTTCCATGAATTTGGAATCTCTTTTTCTAGACGCGATGCTACGGAATAATAAGAGCGGGGATCTTCCGGCTCCACATTGGTAGGACAAACAATCACTTCGGCACCAAAAGCTCTTAACGCATCCAGCTTTTCCTTTGACTGCTTGTCGGTTGTTGTAAAAATACACTTATACCCTTTGACTATTGCCGCGATAGCTAAGCCCATGCCGGTATTTCCAGAGGTTCCTTCAATAATAGTTCCGCCAGCCTGAAGTTTTCCTTCCCGCTCGGCATCCTCGATCATTCGAAGAGCCATCCGGTCTTTGATTGAATTACCAGGATTAGTTGTTTCGATCTTTGCCAAAACGGTTGCCTTTACGCCTTTGGCAACCCGGTTTAATCTCACCAAAGGAGTATTTCCAATAGTCTCAAGGATGTTATTATACCACATAAGCAAACGTGCTTAACTTAAAACTTTAGGTGCTTCACGGTCAGTCCATTGTTTATAAGTTGCTTTAAAGATTCTATACCGACCTTCAAATGAGTCTCCACGTATGTCTCAGTCACCTTCGAATCGCTCTCTGCAGTTTTGACCCCTTCTGGAATCATAGGCTGGTCCGAAATTAACAGCAAGGCCCCCGTTGGAATCTTATTTGCGAAGCCCGCGGTGAAAATGGTAGCTGTTTCCATATCGATGGCCATAGCTCTCAAGGACTTTAAGTATTTCTTGAAATTCTTATCGTGTTCCCACACACGCCGGTTAGTAGTATAACAAGTACCAGTCCAGTAATCCCGTGAATGGTCCCGAATCGTTGTCGAAATAGCTTTTTGAAGCGCAAACGAGGGCAATGCAGGAACCTCAGCCGGAAAATAGTCGTTAGATGTTCCCTCTCCGCGGATAGCAGCAATAGGCAAAATAAGGTCGCCTATATTATTTTTCTTTTTTAGGCCGCCACATTTTCCCAGGAACAAAGCGGCTTTAGGCTTTATTGCACTTAACAAATCCATCATCGTAGCCGCAAGCGGACTTCCCATTCCGAAATTAATAATTGTAATACCTTCGGCAGCTACGCTCTGCATTGGCTTATCCAGGCCCATGATAGGGACATTCCCGTGCCATTCGGAGAACAGTTGCAAATATTTGGAGAAATTAGTCAGCAATATAAAATCTGTGAATTGGTCAAGGGGGCGTCCGGTATATCTTGGCAGCCAGTTCCTCACTATCTCCTCTTTGGTTTTTAACCCCTTTTTTATCGGAGATTCAACCTCGTTGATCTTCTCAGCTTGTTCAACTATCTGGGGATCTTTCTTTACCTCTTTTTCTTCGTTCATATGTTGATCCTTTTAAACAAAAAATCCCCCGTTTTGTGCGGGGGATTCTTGTTAAGCAACTTTAAGTTTTTTGAGATCTGACTTAGCAAACTTTTCGAGAGCATAATCCAGAGTAATGAAGAGCTCCTTATTCTGTTGTTTATCGGATGGGACCTCAAACATGGCATCTATCATTATGGCTTCACAAATAGACCGCAACCCTCTCGCGCCTAGCTTGAACTCCAACGCCTTATCGACAATAAATTCAAGCACCTCCTTGCTAAATTCAAGCTTTATGCCTTCGTATTCAAATAGCTTTTTGTACTGTCTGATTAAAGAATTCTTTGGCTCGGTAAGAATATTCAGCAAAGCCTGCCTGTCTAAAGGATTTAAATGGGTGATAACAGGTAAACGTCCTATCAGTTCGGGTATCAATCCAAAAGAACGGAGATCCTGAGGAGTGATATATTTATACAGGTTTTTAAGATCCACGTTTGCTTCGTCTTTTTTAACCCTGTAACCAACTGTTTGAGTCCGTAACCGGTTTGCTATTTTCTTTTCAATACCATCGAATGCTCCACCACAAATAAACAGTATATTATTCGTGTTAACAGCTATCATTTTTTGATCTGGATGCTTACGTCCGCCCTGAGGTGGCACATTCACCATTGTTCCCTCTAGTATTTTCAGAAGTGCCTGCTGAACACCCTCTCCTGACACATCACGTGTGATGGATGGATTGTCGCTCTTGCGTGCAATCTTGTCTACCTCATCTATGTATACAATTCCGCGCTCTGCGGCAGCGACGTCATAATCGGCAGCCTGTAGCAAACGAGTTAGAATGCTCTCCACATCTTCACCTACATAACCGGCCTCCGTAAGTACTGTCGCATCGCAAATACAGAAAGGAACATGCAATACCTTAGCTATTGTTTTAGCTAAAAGTGTTTTACCTGTTCCCGTTTCTGCCACCATAATGATGTTAGATTTTTCGATCTCAACTTCGTCTTTCTCAATTTTTTGATTGAGGCGTTTATAGTGGTTATAAACAGCTACCGAAAGCACTTTTTTAGCTTCATCCTGACCAATGACATACTGATCCAGATGTAACTTTATCTCAGTCGGCTTCATCAACGTTAAAGCAGACTGAGATGTTTTACTTTTGCGGGTGGAGAGCTCTTCAGATAAGATCTGATTGGCCTGTGCAACACATTTATCGCAGATATGGGCATCCAGCCCTGCGATCAGCATTAACGTGTCCTGCTTCCCCGAACCACAAAAGGAACATTTGATATCTTTTGAACTTTTACTCATTAGTAGTTACCTTGTTTGCGCCAAGAACTTCATCGATCATTCCAAACTCTTTAGCTTCACTCGCAATCATCCAATAATCTCTGTCTGAAGCATCGTGAACCTTCTGATAGTCCTGACCAGAATGGCTGGCTATTATGTCATAAAGTTCGCGTTTCAATTTTAAAATTTCACGGGCTGTAATTTCAATATCAGAAGCCTGACCTTGAACTCCTCCGAGAGGCTGATGAATCATTACCCTTGAATGAGACAAAGCAGCCCTTTTACCCGCAGCCCCTGCACACAATAATACTGCCCCCATTGAAGCCGCCATCCCTGTACAGATTGTGGCAACATCCGGAGCGATGTATTGCATGGTATCATATATACCTAAACCAGCGTAAACAGAGCCTCCAGGCGAATTTATGTAAATTTGGATATCTCTTTTAGCATCGGTCGACTGCAGAAACAACAATTGAGCCTGGATGATGTTCGCAATATTATCATAAATCGCATCGCCAAGAAAGATAATACGATCCATCATTAATCTGGAGAAAACATCCATTTGAGCTACATTTAAAGACCGCTCTTCAATAATGTAGGGAGTCATCGACATAGGGACTGCGTTTTTTTCAACCCTGCCGATAAAGCTGTCGACATGCTGACTACCTATACGATGATGCTTTACTGCGTATTTCCGAAATTCGTTTTTGTCAATTTCCATGAGAATCAAAAAGTTTGGTTAAAAATAGTTTTAATAAGTGTGCGATGAATCAATTTATTGTAAAAGATAATTGGTCCGGGCACACTTATAACCAATATCTTTTAATTCAGTTCAAGAAATTTACTATATTCTATTTCCTTTGTGTCTAAAGTAATAACACTTTTCAGGTATTCAAATACTTTTTGCGCTTTTACTTCTTCGAAAATACGGTTTGCATTTTCTTTGTTCTGAAGAAATTGTACTGCGTATTGACTTAACTGATCTTCAGGAAGAGGCTGAGGACTATACATCTTAAATTGTGCATCAAGTCGAGATTTCGCAGCATCCAGCACGTCTTCATACTTGATCTCAATATTGTTTTCTTTAATGATCTTATTTTCAATCAAAGTCCATTTAAGATTACGTGCAAAATCGTCATATCCTTTTTCAAGCTCCTCATCAGAAAGGTTTTCGTTAGTTGCTTTTAGCCAACGTCTCAAAAATTCATCTGGCAACTGAAGTTCAAACTTACCCAGACCAAAAGACACAAGATCGTTTTGAAGTTTTTGATCAGCATTTTGAACCATCATTGACTCAAGCTCTGCAGTAATTTTTTCTTTAAACTGCTCTTCTGTTGTTACATCTCCCGCAGGAAATATTTTCTCAAAGAACTCCTGATTTAAATCCGCTTCCTCTAATCTGTTCACATTTTTAACAGTTAGCTGAAAGTTTGATTTCAAATCTTTTGCATCTTCTTCCGAAATGCCGGTTAGCTTTGATATCTGAAAAGCGTCGTTGTCAAAAGCTTTTTGAATATCTACAGTTACGACATCTCCAATTTTTAGACCTATCAAAGACTTTTTAATTTCATCATCTTTCACGAGGTCTAAACGAAGTGAAGCTGTATTTGAAATACCCCCTTCAAAAACAGAACCATCCGGTGAAAGTTGAACTAATTCAGAATAAAGAACGTCATCCTCTGCCGAAACTTCAGGATTTGTCATTTTGCCATAGCTTTTACGCAAATTTTTCGTTCTTGACTCAAGCGTGTCAGCATCTACTTTGATTTGATAGTAAGGCAGTTTATCTTTAGAAGAAAAGTCCAGTTGAAACTCAGGAGCAAGGCCTAATTCATAGTCAAATTCAAATTCGTCTGTATAGTCCCAGTTGAACTCTTTTGCGTCATCAACTTTTGGAAGAGGTTGCCCTAAAACCTCTAGTTTATTTTCACTGATATAGTTGTTAAGAGTATCGGTCAATAGATTATTTATTTCATCAACAAGAATACTTTTTCCGTACATTCTTTTGATGTGAGAAGAAGGAACCATGCCCTTACGAAAACCTGGAAGGTTCGCTTTCTTAGCCTGAGTTTTGATTGCTTTCTCTACACGATCAAGGTAGTCTTCAGGTTTAATACTTACTTTAACCACTGAATTTAGGTTATCGATTTTCTCTTGTGTGATATTCATGATATGATATTTAATCGTTACGTTAGTATCTATACAAAAATTCCCCCCGATACTATCGGAGGGAATGGTGCGGAAGAAGGGACTCGAACCCCCACGCCTCGCGGCGCCAGATCCTAAGTCTGGTGCGGCTACCAATTACGCCACTTCCGCATTAGGATGTTATTATTTAGAGCTGCAAAGGTAGCACTTAAATACAAAAGTCCAAATCGTAGAGCCATTTTTTTTCTAAAAAAACGTACGTTTAACCTTGCTCGCAGAAACGCTGAATGTTAAGAAACTGAATATCAACAAACTTAACGTCGCTTACAATTATTCAGCACATCGCGACTTTTTCACAAGTTCCTCAATATTTTGATGGAGGACCGTAAGATCGAAGGGCTTTGTTACAACGGCATTCACTCCAGCCTGAAAAGCCAGGCGCATATCTTCTTCGAGTACTGCAGCAGACAGGGAGATAATCGGAATATTTCTGACATCCCCGGGCAGTTCGCTTCTGATCTTCCTGGTTGCTTCAAACCCTCCCATCACAGGCATATGGGTGTCCATTAATATTACATCGAAATGCTTTTTCTTTAAAATGTCAACTGCTTTCTGACCGTTTTCAACTATATCAACTTTCAACCCCCAATTGTCAAGAACTTTCCTGATCATAAATTGATTGATGGTATTGTCTTCGGCAACCAAAACGGAAACATTTTCAAACTTACTCAACCTGTTCAGGTCGGGTTTTACTTCGGGCAACACGGTTTCGGCGTCAATAACTTGGTACCAGTTGGTAAAAGAGAAAGTGCTTCCTTTGCCTTCAACACTGGAAACGCTGAGATCCCCACCTTTAAGCTCTACTAGTTTCTTTACTATCGATAAGCCCAGACCAGTACCTCCATACCTATGAGTGGTGTCGTCTGTAGCCTGCTCAAACGAATCAAAAATAAGTTCAATCCGCTCCTTAGAAATCCCTATACCCGAATCGGTTACTGCAAATTCAAGCTGCACTTTACCATTTTTATTATCCAACACACTAACAGTAAGATCAACAGAGCCTGTATCTGTAAACTTGATGCCATTGCTTAAAAGGTTCATCAATATCTGATTGAGCCGAAGAGCATCTGCCAATATGGTCTTGGGAATCGCACCAGCGAAACTTACAGTCAATCCAATCCCCTTCTCATCAGTTCTAAACTTCATAAGATCGACAACTGATCTGGCGAGATGCATAATATTGGTTTCAGATCTTACAATTTTGAACTTGCCAGCCTCCATTTTTGAGATATCAAGTACATCATTAATTATACCTAGTAAGGCTTCGGAAGAATGTTTAAGCAACTCAACACATTTACTTTGCTCTTCATCCAGGCTGGTATTTTGTAAAAGATGCGAGATACCCAAAATGCCATTAATAGGAGTACGGAGCTCATGACTCATATTTGCAAGGAAACGCTCTTTAACGTGTTTGGCCTGTTCCGCTAGTTCTTTTGCCTTTATAAGCTCCGCCTGATAATTTTCAAGCTCCGCATTTTTCCGTTTTATCTCTCTTTGAGTACGGACGATTTGAATAAACGAGTCGACTTTTGCTGTGGTGATGGTCGGTTCCAGGGGTTTATATAAATAATCGACTGCACCTGCAGCAAGGCCCTTCACAGCATACTTAAGTTCTGTGGAAATCGCAGTCACAAAGATCACGAGAATTTCACGCGTACGGGGGTTACTTTTTAATATTTCCACAAATTCGAACCCGTCCATCTCCGGCATTTGCACATCAACAAGGGCTATAGGGATGTCCTGATCCCAACACATTTTTAAAGCTTTATTTGGTGAAGTTGTGGTCAGAAGATTTACATCGTTTCGCTGCAATAACGCTTCCAACGCCACTATGTTTTCTGGCTTATCATCAACTATCAGCAAATTAACTTTATCCATTGGAAAAAAATTACTTATAACAAGATGTTATACTAGTGAAAAAAGCATGGATCGCAACATTGTCAAGAACCAGCCCTCCCCTGCATTTATTCAAAGCAGCTTCAGGCATCCTTCTAACCTCAGCACTTTTAGGATCCTGAATAACAATAAGCCCGCCACGGTCGCGAATATAACACAAGCCTTCAGCACCGTCTTCATTTGCACCGGAAAAAAGCATAGCAATTACATTTTGCTTATATACATCAGACACACTTTTAAAGGTGACATCTATTGACGGCCGGGAAAATAAAACCGGCTCCGAGCTATCCAATGAAAAACAGCCTTCCGGCTCTAAAAGTAAATGGTAGTCGGGAGGAGCAAAATATACAATTCCTTTTTTCAGAACCTCTTTATCCTCTGCGAGTTTCACACAAGCCTGAGACTTAGTATCCAGTAATTCTTCAATTGAAGATTTGTATCTTCTACTTCTGTGAATAATGACTACTACAGGTAACGGAAACTCCGCCGGGAGGGCTGAAACTAACTCATATACTAAATTAAATCCGCCAGCAGAACAACCAATCAACAAGGCTTCAGCGGACAGGATTTTATCTAAAATATTTGAAGTAAGATTAAGCAATTTTTTGATATATATTTTCCGTTTTATCTACTATTTTAAAATATTTCGACAGCTCGGGATCACGCATTGTCTCTTTCGATCCCAGACATAAGAAACCGAGGGGACATAGGCTTTTATAAAACAAATTAAGAACTTGTTTCTGAAGTTCGACATTAAAATAAATCAAAACGTTCCGACATGAAATAAGTTGGAATTCATTAAACACACCGTCTGAAACGAGATTATGAACAGAAAAAAGTATGTTCTTTTTCAATGAATGGTTAATACTAGCGGCTCCATACTCTACTGTATAGTAGTCCGCAAGAGTTCCTGAGGCTCCGCTTGTAACATAATTCTCAATATAATGCTTCATTTGCTTCAAGTCATAGATACCACGCTTTGCTATTTCAAGAACATGAGTATTTATATCTGTCCCATATAGGAACGCCCTGTTATACAATTTTTCCTGAGCAAACAAAATAGCGAATGAATACAGTTCCTCACCGGTAGAGCATCCGGCATTCCACACTTTTATTCTCTGAAAAGAAGCCAGATAAGGGAGTACTTTTTCTCTTAAGGCCCGGTAAAAGGACGGATCACGAAACATTTCAGTCACGTTCACTGTAATTTCAATAATAAACTCCTCAAGGAAATTAAAGTCGTTTATCAAAAGGGACTTCAAGTCAAATAGAGTCAGGTTCCGAAGTTCCATAATACGAGTAACACGCCTTTTCAATGAAGCTTTGGAATAATCCCGGAAATCCAGTCCATGCAACTTGTTGATCCATAAAACCAGTTCGTCAAGTTCTTCAAACGAAATAGTATCTGCACCACTACCTGTATGTAAAAATTCCTCCATTAACCTTAACTTAACCAGACACGCATCATTGAAACAAGTTTACCTACTTCAACAGGTTTTGAAATATAGTCATTTGCACCAGCTTCTATACACTTATCCCGATCATTTTTCATTGCTTTTGCGGTTAAAGCAATTATCGGAAGCTTGGTAAACCTGCTTTGTTTTCTAATCTCTAAAATAGCTTCATAACCATCCATTTCAGGCATCATTATATCCATCAAAACAATATCCGTGTCAGGATTTGCGTCGAGTTTTCGTAATGCTTCGTGACCGTTATTGGCTATTTCTATTCGAAAATCATATTCTTCTAAAGCGCTAGATAATGCAAAGATGTTCCTCATATCGTCATCCACGATCAATACAGACTTGTTTTTCAATGCTCTTTCAATAGTAACTGTATTGGCATTTTTGAGGCTGGATACAAGTGTGCCGCCGGCAGATGTATTCGAATGACTCGTACGAATCTTATTCATAAACAGATTGACCTCATCAAGCAACCGGTCATTGGATTTGTTACTTTTCAAAACCATTGCATGAGTATATTTCATCACCCGTGCCATACTGTCTTTATCAAGCTCCATGGCCGTATTTATAACTACCGGAATACCTGTCAGGTTTTGGCGGCTTTTAATTCGCTCCAGCAAGTCAAGCCCAGAGATGTCCGGTAAGTTGAGGTCAAGAATAATGCAATCGAAATTTTCATCTTCATCGAGAATGCGTATCGTTTCTTCACCATCAAAAGCCTGTTTTACCTCAACCTTCTTTGCCAGCAACTGATTAGTAAGTGCATCACTCTGAACTCGCTGATCTTCCACAAGCAATACCCTGTTTATTTTGTTTTTACCACTATCCTCGATTAGAATATCGAAGGCATGATCCAGTTCATCTTTATCTACAGGTTTCTTCAGAAATCCGATAGCGCCCTCTATTTTTGCTTTAGAGCTGGCTTCATCTTTTGCCGACATGAGGTGAACCGGGATCCTGTATGTTGAGGGATCTTCTTTCAAATGCTTAAGGACTGTCCAACCGTCCAGTACTGGCAGCATAATATCGAGCACAATGGCATCAGGAAGAACATCTTTAGCCATCTTCAAAGCAGCATCTCCATCAAATGCCAACAGGGGCTTAAATCCACGCTCTATAGCATAGTCTTTAAGGATCTCAGCAAAATTTGGATCGTCTTCAACTATCAATAAAGTATATTCTTTTTTAGCATCGGGAAGTTTTAATTTTCCGGCCAATGGGTCAGGTCGTCTTTCTTTAGGTGGTTCAACATTTGGACTATTCCATGCCTCAATTACCACATCGTTCTGTTTTGCGTTCGCCTTAGCAGCAGGGGTAACAGGCAGGTACAAGGAAAACGTACTTCCCTGTCCCTGTGCACTTTTCAAGTGTATTTCCCCATCCAGCAAAGCAGCTAATTCCTTACTTATGGAAAGCCCCAGGCCCGTTCCGCCATACTTACGGCTAGTGGATCCATCAGCTTGCTGAAATGCTTCAAAAATCGCCTTTTGTTTGTCTGATGAAATTCCAATTCCAGTATCCTTCACATGAAATCCTATTACTTCGCCAGTGTTTTGAAGAGCCGGATGTGTAAAATTCACTCCATCAGCTAATTCAACATCAACGGTGACCATGCCTCCACTGGGTGTAAATTTAAACGCGTTAGAAAGAAGATTCTTAATTATCTGTTCGACTCTCTGTCTGTCTGACGTGATTTTTGAAGGAACTGAATGGGCAATATTAAAATGGAAATTCAGTTTTCTGTTTCTTGCTACTTCATTAAAGAGTAGTTCAGTATCCTCTTTGATTTCCTGAACATCGATACTTTCCTGAGTAAGTTCTACTTTACCCGATTCGATTTTTGAGAGATCAAGAATATCGTTAATCAGATTAAGAAGATCGCTGCCGGCTGTATGGATGACACCTGCATACTTAATCTGGTCGGGCGTCAAAGTTTCCTGTTTATTCTCCTGCAAAATCTTTGCAAGAATGAGGATACTGTTTAGAGGCGTACGTAACTCATGGCTCATATTAGCCAAAAATTCAGACTTATATTTACTTGTCTGCTCAATTTCTTCGGCTTTCATCTGGATAGCCAGATTAGCCTGTTCAATTGTCCGATTACGTTCTTCAAGCAGTTCTGCTTTTTCCTCCAGTTCTGAATTTGTTTGGCGCAATTCTTCCTGTTGGACCATTAACTCCTCTTCTGACGCCTGCAGCTGACTTGTTTTGCGAGTTAGCTCTTCATTAGTCGTTCTAAGCTCTTCGTGCTGGCTTTCCAATTCCTCTGCCTGCTGCTGGGTTTGTTCAAATAAATGCTGCATTTCTACCCGAGCTTCAGCAGCCTGGATAGCGACCGCTATGCTATAAACCACTTTATTGAAAAACTCGGCTATGTAGGGGTTTTCTGCGTCGATAAAAGCCAGCTCTATCACTCCTTTAAGCTGATCTTGCAAGAAGATCGGTTGAATAAAAATTGAACGTGGTGAGGTACTGCCCAAACCTGAACCAACTTTTATATAGTCATCGGGAACTGATGTAATTGAAATTCCATGTTTCTGAGAAACTGCCTGGCCTATCATCCCATCCACAGAATAGATTATTTTAGTCGCATCCTCCATAGGAAAAGCATAAGACGCCTTTACACTCAAAGTTTTACCCGACTGATCAGCTATATAAATCACCCCCAGATCGGCTTTGAGATGCTTTGCTACCGCATGGATGATATTTTCTGCTCTTATATCCAGGTTTTGTGCTCCCCGCATAGCAGCATCCACAATAACGGCCCCCTCCAGCAACCAGTTCTGCCGGTCGTTCTCCCGCGAAACAGTCTCCAACTTAATATTGCTGTCCCGTAATCTCTTTTCGGTTCGCTTTTGCAAATTGAATGTTTTCCTTATATAGTTAAGGAGGGTGAGCACCAGACAAAGTATCAGGAAAGAACCAGCCATAATGATCGCTAAAGTTCTGTAAACGCTTTTGGCGTTCTCTGCTTTTCGTTCCTGAAGCAGTTCATTCTCGATCTGCTCCAACCGTGCAAGGCTTTCATTCACTTCAGTCATATAACTTATTCCCCTGCCAGCCTGTATCTCAGTTCTGACTGCTTCATAACCGTGGGTTTCATACAGTGCCAGGAGACTTTTCATATATGCGACCTTTAAGGCTCCGTATTTCGATAGCGAATCTATATTAGCTGCCTGATTCGGGTTGTCTGCAGTCATGTCTCGCAAAGTGGCAATGGTATTGTGGATATAGTCAACCGAGCGGGTGTAGCCATCCAAAAATCTTGGCATTCCGGAGATCAAATATCCACGCTCACTGGTCTCGGCTTCAAGAAGCTTTTCTCGTACCATATCGGCTGTCTTTAAAACTTCATGAGTATGATTTACCATCATATCGGCTTTTTGAAGAGCATTGATACTTATGTAAGAAGCAAAAGCGACAATAAATACGACCACCAGGGTAAGCATAAAACCGCCTAGTACCTGTTGTTTGAAAGAGAATTTCTGCATCAATTTATGATTACCACATCCAAGTATAGCACTTTTTCCAGCTAAATAAAAAATATAGCCACAAGATAGGTCATGGATAGTAAACCAAGGCAATTTCAGGATAAATTATTGGTTTAGTTGGCTTTTTATAAAACTCTTTTAACCCGGGCGATGTTAAAAATGCAATCAACCGATATTAACTTAAAAATATACTTTATGAAAAAACAAGATTCAAACGGCACTCAAGCAGCAATGATATCTGAAGAGACCGGCTTAAAAACCCTTTTTAAAGACGAGCTTAAAGACATTTATTGGGCGGAGAAACACCTGGCAAAAGCATTACCCAAAATGGCAAAAGGTGCCACGTCGAACGAGCTCAAAACTGCAATAGAACAACACCTGCAGGAAACAGAAAATCAGATCTCAAGACTTGAACAAGTTTTTGAAATTATTGGTGTAAAGGCTGCCGGAAAAAAATGCGAAGCAATGGAAGGCCTGGTTGAAGAAGGCAAAGAAATGATGGAAGACACAGAAGACGGAAGTTTGACAAGAGACGCCGCGATTATATCTTCCGCCCAAAAAATTGAGCATTACGAGATAGCCTCATACGGCACCTTACGTACACTTGCAAACACCCTTGGTTTGACAGAGGCAGCCTCCCTGCTTGAAGAAACGCTAAACGAAGAAAAAAATACAGATGTGAAGCTTACTCAGATTGCCGAAGGCTTTGTGAATGAATCCGCGAAGTCGGAAAAAGCTTAAAAGGAGGTAACATGGAAACAAACAAAAAAATAGTTCAGCATCTGAGACATCTTTTAGCGATTGCAAATGATGGCAAAGAAGGTTATAAAAATGCGGCAGAAAATGCTGATGCTCCAGAACTTAAGGCACTTTTCACAACATATTCTATACAAAGAGCTGAATTTGAAATGGAGCTTAAAAGCTGCATCCATCAACTTGGTGGTGAAGCAGATAATGAACATGGCGGCCCGCTCGGCGCCTTGCACCGCACCTGGATCGATATTAAAACGGCATTAACACCTAATGATAACTCAGCGGTATTAGGTGCAGCCATAACCGGTGAAAAAGCGGCTCTAAATTCATATGATGATGTTTTGGTAGAATCAGATATCAGCTACGATATCCGCCAAACTCTTTTAAACCACAGGGAAGACATCAACGAATGTCTTCGAAATATTGAGAAGCTGGAGCACCAATATGCCCACAGCTAAACCAAAAACATGCATGAGCGACTTGCAATCGTGTAGATTGAAGCCTTGAGCACGTTCTTTGTAATCTCAACTAAGAAATCACTTTCACAAAAAAAGGCAGCTACTCTAATGAGGCTGCCTTTTCCTTTTGCGTTAATATTTTAGCCTTCCATGTGAAGCCAGGCCTTTTTAGCAAGTAATTCTTCATCCGTTTCACGTACATCTTCATCATCTACACAGCAGTCTACCGGACAAACCGCAGCACACTGAGGTTCATCATGAAAACCTTTACATTCAGTACATTTATCTGAAACTATATAATAAAATTCATCTGAAATCGCGCCCTGAGCTTCTTCTGCATCTAAAGTAGTTCCATCGCCAAAATCAATAACGCCCTTTAAAGCTGTTCCGTCAGAAAAGCGCCAGGCCACCCCTGCGTCGTAGATAGCATTATTTGGGCATTCCGGCTCACAAGCTCCGCAGTTAATGCATTCGTCTGTTATTTTTATCGCCATGTTGTAAAAAGTCTTTTTCTTAACTTAGTTTTGCAATCGCTTACCTATCGCAAAAACAATGCAAATATAATATAATCTGTCGACTTTATTTTAATGAGCTCCATTTTGACATTACAGCAACGAAAAAATGCATTATTACACCTGGGGGAGTATTTATTATCTGCTGACGAAGAATTGAATGACATTATCCAATCCTCACGTCACTACAACGCCTGGTTTACACCTGATGAAGTTTCTAAAGCGGTAAAAGCCTTTGGAGCACTACTCACTAAAACAAATCTGGACCTTTGGCTGAATTTTGAATCACAAACGGTTCCTGGTAAGAAAATCGGACTGGTACTAGCGGGCAATATTCCTTTAGTAGGCTTTCACGATATTCTTGCGGTGCTTTGTACGGGTCATACCGCACTTATCAAACTTTCTTCACAGGACCCAAAACTAATTCCCCATATTCTTAACAAACTGGTCGCGTATGAACCTTTATTTGGAGAGAAGATCATATACCGGGATAAACTTGAAGGGTACGACGCTGTGATAGCTACCGGAAGCAATAATACCAGCCGGTATTTCGAGTATTACTTTGGAAGTGTCCCTCATATAATACGTAAAAACAGGAACAGTGTAGCAGTATTAAGCGGAGATGAAACTTCCGAGGAACTGAAATTGCTGGGGCATGATATATTCGACTATTTTGGCATGGGTTGTAGAAATGTTTCGAAAGTTTTTGTGCCGGAAGAGTACGATTTTAAAAAGTTTTTTGAATCAATAGAATCGTTTGGACAAGTTATTAATCACCATAAGTATAACAATAACTACGATTACAATAAATCTATCTATCTTGTTAACAGAGAGGCTCATCTTGATAATGGATTTATCCTGGTTAAAGAAGAAACACGATTAGCTTCACCCCTTGCGGTGCTATATTATGAGCCGTATAAAAGTTTGAAAACCGTTGAGAGCAAGCTGAATGAAATTTCTCAAAATATTCAATGCCTGGTAAGTAGTATAAACTTAAACACTCCCATACAACAGGTATACTTCGGGCAAAGTCAACAGCCGAAGTTATGGGATTACGCCGACGGTATCAATACTATAGAGTTTTTACTTAGTTTATATCACCCCTGATTAATTGGAAAATCCTAACTTTGCCGGAATGTATATTATCAAAGTAAAAGGAGTGGCAAAGATCCCGGACTATGTACAGCTGCGCGATGATAAATTTACATTACTTGCTTATTTCAGAGTAGACCGACCTGATAAATCATTGGAGAAGATTGGGCTTGGCGAAAAATCAGAATATATAATGAATTTGGTTAAAGACCTGCCTTTCGGCAAAATAGTGAAATTAGAACTTTAATATGATCGGAAACACTGTTATACAACTACAAAACGTTGATATTTATCAGCAAAAGAACCTGGTATTATCAAATGTTAACCTGCACATCGACAAAGGAGAGTTTGTATATCTCATAGGCCAAACCGGGTCAGGAAAAAGTAGTTTGTTAAAAGTTATCTATGGCGATCTGCATATTTCTTCTGGCGAAGGGCACGCCGGAGGGTATGACCTGAAAAAACTGGCAGAGAAAGATGTGCCTTTTTTAAGACGCAAGCTAGGAATTGTCTTTCAGGATTTCCAGTTGCTAACTGATCGCTCAATTGAAGACAATATGCGTTTTGTAATGAAGGCAACTGGGTGGAAGGATAAAAACCTCATAGCCGAGCGTATTCGTGATGTTCTTGAAAAAGTTGGGCTTCGCTCCAAGATCAAAAAAATGCCGCACGAGTTGTCGGGCGGAGAACAACAACGTGTAGTTGTAGCACGCGCCCTGCTTAACGACCCGGAAATTATTCTGGCTGACGAGCCCACTGGTAACCTTGATCCGGAAACGTCAGAAGAAATTATGTTGCTGCTTAAAGAGATCAGCCGTTCGGGAACAGCAGTCCTGATGGCCACACACGATTATCATATCATACGTACTTTTCCTTCTCGCATAATCAAATGTGAAAACGGGAGAGTTCTGGAAGACGCAAAAATAGTCTGATGGTCAAGGCCAGCCATGAGTCCCACTGACAGTGTGACTGATTTTTACAACTGGCAAAGCTTTTGCCGGAAAGCAAATATTATGAAATTTTCAGATATGTTGAAAAACAAGAAAAAAGCTCAGGAAGAGAGCCAGGAAAACCCTGAAAATAAAACAGATACAAAAATGAATCAAGAACAGGAAGAGGTTAGAGATGCTGTAACGGATAGCACCGAAACAGAGATAAAGACAGAAGAACCAGCAAACCAACCATCTGAGGAAGAAAAGCTACGTGCTGAATTGTCAGAAGCAAATGATAAATATTTGCGCTTGTATGCCGAGTTCGATAATTATAAAAGAAGAACAACCAGAGAGCGCGTAGAATTATTGCAAACTGCCGGAAAAGAGGTGATCGTTAGTTTATTACCGACAATTGACGACTTTGAAAGAGCGTTGAAGTCAATGGAAACTACCACTGATGTAGCTGCTGTCAAAGAAGGGGTTAATCTTGTTCATAATAAATTAAAAAACACCCTGATTCAAAAAGGCCTGAAGGAGATGGAAGCAAAAGGCAGTGTATTTGATGCCGAGATACATGAAGCTATTACAAATATTCCTGCACCATCAGAAGACCTTAAGGGAAAGGTTATAGACGAAGTCGAGAAGGGCTATTACCTGAATGATAAGGTGATTCGCTTTGCGAAAGTAATAGTAGGAAGCTAAAAACATGGCAAAAAGAGATTTTTACGATATTTTAGGGGTAACCAGGAGCTCAAGTGCTGATGAAATAAAAAAAGCATATCGAAAGCTGGCTATCAAATATCACCCTGATAAAAATCCGGGAGACAAGGAAGCTGAAGAAAAGTTCAAAGAAGCTGCTGAAGCTTACGAAATACTAAGCAACCCTGAAAAGAAGCAGCGCTATGACCAGTTTGGCCATGCGGGGACATCTGCATCCGGAGGTGGATATGGCGGGCACATGAATATGGATGACATATTCAGCCAGTTTGGCGATATCTTCGGCGGGGGCGGTGGAAGTCCTTTCGAAAGTTTCTTTGGAGGCGGAGGAGGCCAGTCACGCGGCGGCAGACGTGTAGCACGAGGCACCAACTTGAGAATTAAAGTCAAGCTCACACTGGAGGAGATAGCAAGAGGTGTAGAGAAGAAAATAAAAGTTAATAAACAGGTCGTTTGCAATACATGTGACGGTACTGGTGCTAAAGACCGGTCCTCCTTTCATACCTGCAATACTTGCGGAGGATCTGGAAGTGTGCGCCGGGTGACTAATACCATATTGGGGCAAATGCAAACCACAAGCACTTGTCCAACATGTAACGGAGAAGGAACACAAATAACTTCTAAATGTAATTCTTGCCACGGCGACGGCGTAGTAAGAGGAGAGGAAACAATATCCATCAATATCCCGGCGGGTGTTAGCGAAGGTATGCAGTTGTCCATGAGTGGTAAGGGTAACGCGGCTCCCCGGGGAGGAATGCCTGGCGATCTTATTATACTTATTGAAGAAATTCCGCATGAAACATTACAGCGTGAGGGGAACAACGTAGTATACGATCTTCATATCAGCTTCATTGACGCTACCCTAGGGTCAAGTATTGAAGTACCTACGATTGATGGCAAAGCAAAAATAAAAATCGACCCGGGCACACAAGGAGGTAAAATTCTGAGGTTGAAAGGCAAAGGCGTTCCTGAGGTTAATTCCTATCACCGGGGCGACCAGCTCGTTTACGTGAATATTTGGACACCAAAGGCTTTATCAAGAGACGAACGCGATCTTCTTGAAAAACTTCAAAATTCGCCGAATTTTAAGCCACAGCCAGGGAAGAATGAGAAAAGTTTCTTTGAAAGAATGAAAGAATACTTTGAATGATGAATTATTCATTAAAAAAAGCTGCATTTTATGCAGCTTTTTTTAATCCTTTATATTCTCTTCTTCAAAACAACTTACCTGCACTGGTGTTATAACTCATAATAGTTTTCGGACTACTAGAATCACTACCTTAATGGGATAAGCGCTGTATTTGATGCAGCAAGTTAATTTTTAAATATTATAAGGTTTGAGCATGTCTAAACGGGTACTAATTTTTGATGACGATATTGATATTTTATCGATTTGCACTTACATTTTGGAAGAGCAGGGCTGGGAAGTGCAAACTTCCTCACATTGCAATAATATCATTGAAACCGTTCGGGGATTCATGCCGAATGTCATTCTAATGGACAATTGGATTCCAGACACAGGAGGTGTTATTGCCACCCAGACTATTAAAAAAGACGAGACCCTAAAAGATATTCCGGTAATTTATTTTTCTGCTAACAATGATATTCAGACGCTTGCACGCCAGGCAGGCGCAGACACATATCTTGAAAAGCCCTTCGATTTGAATGAGCTGGAGGCGGTAATAGAAGGCGTTGCGAATGGGAAAGCAAGGGCTGTTTAGCCTAGGACCACTTCAAGTACGTGATGGGATTTGACATTGGAAAAGTTCTCAATATGAAGTTCATAATACTTGAGGATATTTTCAAGCAACAATCTCCTGTCTTGTGTTGATAAATGCATTTCTTCAAGTCCGGTAAATCGAGCACGAAGCAGATCTTTGAAATACTTCAGTTCAGATTCACGAATTGTTAAAGCGTGGTCGGGAAGTTTAAGGGTAAAGCATCCATTCACCAGATCGAAATACAGGGCATCTGCTTCATTCGTTCTATCGGGATAAAATCCGATATACCTGCTCAATTGAAGTAAGAATGAAAGATGAAAGTTTGCCAGTCCCTTTTCAGTGCGGTCAAGCAGTTGGATAGAGTTAAACAAAAAATGGAATAAAGGTTCATCTTCAAAATGCTGTTTGATACTCTTATATAACACTTCATTCAAAAATAGCACCAGAGAACTTTTCAGGACATTGTATGGAATGGTTTGAAACACCGGAACATTACGCAACTCCGAAACTCTTTGTATTCCGCCATTGGGCTTATGGTAAACAACCAGTTCCACGAGATGAAGCGGCTGAAGCATATTAAGCCTGATTTTCGCTCTCGGTTTCTTTACCCCATTAATTAAATACGGTTGCAGCCCGAATTTCTCAGTAAAAATTTGCACAACCACACTTGTCTCCAAGTAGCTGGTTACCTTAAATACTATTCCGCGAGTCTTGTGCAGCATGTAAAAAATTCAATAGCAGGTACTAAATTCCGAGAAAGAAAAACAGCTTGGGTGTAAAAATAATCAGACCGGTAATAAAAGCAAAAACTGCGGTCAGCAAAACTGCTGCAGAAGCCAGGTCTTTAATACGACCGGCTTTGGAATGATAATCAGGCGAAACGAGGTCCACTAAAACCTCGAGCGCAGTATTAAAAAGCTCAGCTACGATCACTAAACATATTGCGCATAGAATCCACAACCACTCAGACTGGGATAAATTTAAAAAAAAACCCAGAAGCACCACTAACACCGATAGTGCAGAATGGACCTTGAAATTTATTTGAGTTGAAAAAGCATATCTGACACCCTGAGATGCGTACTTGAAGCCCTTAAGAAATTTTTTCAATTTGTGCATACCTGCATCTAGGTGTGCAGCACGTGTTTGCGCTTTTTGCTTTCTATTTTGAATTTGGCTTTCTTTTCCTTTTCTTCGGCTCTATCTTCAATAATCCCTTGAGCCTCTACTTTTCTGAAGAAACTATAGAATATTGAAACAAAGCCTATTCCGAACATGATCACACCTGCAATCATTAACCAACCATAATAATCCATTTTATGGTCTTTCATTATATAACCGACCACATTAAAAGCTATCCCGGCTATTAACAGCAATAGCCCACGGCGTATAAAACGGTTTTTCATATCTATCTATTTAAGGGGATGAGAATAATTAGCTATAAACGTACCAAAATCAAGCCAATAACACAATATTGCATTCGTGGAGGCTTACAGATTCCAAGTGTCTACTAAAGCGGACACAAAGTCGTCAATTTTTCTGAACTTATAGCAGTAATTTAAACAAGGTTTGGAATTTGAAGCTTTATTAAATAGCAAATAGTTAACTTTGCAACCTTTAAAATTTGGTTAAAACACTGATGTACAAAGAATATAAGCAGCTAAATTTGTCAGACACGGGAAAAGAAGTGCTGGAATACTGGAAGGAACATAAGATATTCGAAAAAAGTATTTCAAATCGCCCTGAATCCAAACCCTACACTTTTTACGAAGGACCGCCTTCGGCCAACGGGATGCCCGGAATCCACCACGTAATGGCCCGAAGTATTAAAGACATATTTTGCCGGTATAAAACTCAAAAAGGCTTTCGTGTTGAACGTAAGGGGGGCTGGGATACGCATGGCTTGCCTATTGAATTAGCTGTGGAAAAAACTTTAGGCATCACCAAGGAAGACATTGGAAAAAAAATCTCCGTAGAAGAATACAATGCCGCATGCCGCCGGGAGGTCATGAAATACACTGATGTGTGGAACGATCTGACGGAAAAAATGGGCTATTGGGTAGACCTCGAAACCCCATATGTAACTTACGAAAATGACTACATTGAAAGTCTATGGTGGATATTAAAAGAGCTTTATAAAAAAGGCTTCTTATATAAAGGATATACTATACAACCATTTTCACCAGCGGCAGGCACAGGCTTGAGCTCGCATGAATTAAATCAGCCAGGTACCTACAGAAATGTAAAAGACACTTCCATTGTTGCTCAATTCAGGATCAGAAAGGATCAGGTCCATCCGCTGATAAACACGCTGTTCGAAGATGAACATGAAGATGTAGCCATCCTGGCATGGACTACTACGCCCTGGACGCTCCCTTCAAATAGCGCGCTGGCAGTCGGAAATAATATATCCTACGTCAAAATAAGAACGTTCAACCAATACACTTTTGCGCCTGTTAGCGTAGTGTTAGCTAAGGAACTTTTAGGAAAACACTTCAAAGCTGAAGCTCAAAACGCCTCTTTTCAGGAGTACAGAGAGGGAGACAAGCTGATCCCGTGGGAAATTGCAGCGGAGTTTAAAGGCGCTGAATTAACTGGATTACGCTACGAGCAGTTGTTGCCTTATGTAAGTAACGAAGAACTTCAGGCTAATGCGTTCAGAGTCATCCCCGGCGACTTTGTAACCACTGAGGATGGAACTGGTATCGTACATATTGCTCCAACTTTCGGAGCAGACGATTTTAGAGCAGCTAAGAATGCTGGTGTTCCGGCTGTCCTGGTGACTGATAGTGAAGGAAAGCAGCAACCTTTGGTTAACCGTCAGGGAAAATTTGTAGATGAGGTAAGTGATTTCGCAGGCCGCTTTGTTAAGGAAGAATATTTTGGTGCCGACGAACTAGCTTCACCGGACTTTAAACCGACTGATGTCCTTATTGCGATTAAGCTTAAGGAAGATAATAAAGCGTTTGATGTAAAAAAATACGAGCACAGCTATCCACATTGCTGGAGGACAGATAAGCCAGTTCTATACTATCCATTAGACAGCTGGTTTATCAAAACAACTGCAGTGAAAGATCGTCTGGTTGAGCTGAACAAAACTATCAACTGGAAACCAGAAGCGACGGGAAGCGGGCGGTTTGGAAACTGGCTTGAGAACCTGGTCGACTGGAACCTGTCACGCTCCAGGTATTGGGGAACACCGCTTCCCATTTGGAAAACGGAAGATGGCTTGGAAGAAATCTGCATCGGCTCAATTTCTGAATTAAAAGAAAAGCTTATTGACGCAGTAAACAGCGGGCTGCTTGATGATGAAGAGTTCGATAAAGCACAGGCCCAAATCCTCGAACTTGCAGAAGGTCGTTTTGACATGCACCGGCCATATGTAGACGATATCATTCTTATTTCTTCTACAGGAAAAAAAATGCTGCGCGAACCCGATTTGATTGACGTTTGGTTTGATTCCGGGGCGATGCCTTATGCTCAATGGCACTTCCCATTTGAAAATAACGATAAGTTCGAAAAAGCTTACCCCGCCGATTTTATTGCTGAAGGGGTAGATCAAACAAGGGGCTGGTTCTTCACGTTGCATGCTATTGCTGTGATGCTAAATGACTCAGTTGCCTTCAAAAACGTTGTTTCAAATGGGCTGGTACTAGACAAGAACGGCAATAAAATGTCAAAACGTTTAGGAAATGCCATCGACCCATTTGACACTATCGAAAAGTATAGTGCTGATGCCACCCGCTGGTATATGATCAGTAACGCTTCGCCATGGGACAACTTGAAATTTAACCTGGATGGCCTGGATGAAGTACGTCGTAAGTTCTTTGGAACGCTTTATAACACCTACGCATTCTTTGCACTTTATGCAAATATTGACGGATTTAAGTATCAAGAAGCTGAGATTGAACAAAATGAGCGTCCTGAGATAGACAGATGGATCATATCGTTGCTAAACACGCTTTCTCGCGAAGTAGACAACTTCTATGCAGACTTTGAACCTACACGTGCCACACGTGCTATTCAGGAGTTCGTTGATGAACATTTGAGTAACTGGTACGTAAGGTTATGCCGCCGGCGCTTCTGGAAAGGCGACTACACCAGCGACAAAATCTCAGCATACCAAACTTTGTACACCTGTCTGTCAACTATTGCGAAGTTGATGTCACCGGTAGCCCCCTTCTTCAGCGAACGCCTGTTCCTCGACCTGAATTCTGTTACCGGGAAAGAGGATGTTGAATCTGTACATCTGGCTGATTTCCCTGCGTACCATGAAAACCTGGTTGACAAACAACTGGAAGAGCAAATGAAACTAGCTCAGGACATTTCCTCGATGATACTTTCGCTTCGCAAGAAAGTTGGCATAAATGTTCGGCAGCCATTAAATAAGATTCTGCTTCCTGTATTGGACAGCAGCTTCCAGGAAAAGGTAGAAAAAGTAAAAGAATTAATACTTTCTGAGACCAATATTAAAAACATTGAGTATATTAACGACACTTCAGGAATTATAAAGAAGAAGGTTAGGCCTAATTTTAAAGCCCTGGGCTCAAAAGCAGGAAAGTACATGAAAGACGTTGCAGGGTTTATTAACTCCCTGTCACAACAACAACTTGCTGATTTTGAAAAAGAAGGGACAGTAACCTTTAATAAAGATGAGTTCAGCCTGGCCATTTCAGTGGATGATGTAGAGATCATAGCAGAGGACGTCCCAGGATGGCAGGTTACAAATATTGGAAAACTAACTGTTGCATTAGATGTTACGGTAACAAACGAATTAAAACAGGAAGGAATTTCACGGGAAATTGTGAACCGGATACAAAATTTACGGAAAGAAAAAGATTTTGAGGTGACTGATAAAATTAATGTGAGGGTGTTAAACCATCACTACTTCGCAGAACCTATAAAAGCTAATTTATCATATATTTGCGCGGAAATTCTGGCAGAATCTTTTGAGCTTGACAATCAGCTCACTAAAGGTGACACTGTTGAAATCGACGAACAGGAATTATTAATATCTCTTACAAAAGCTTAACATGGAAAATAACGAGAAAACAAGGTACTCTGACGCTGAACTACAGGAATTTAAGGATCTTATCTTAGAAAAGATCCGCATTGCCAAAGAAGAATTAGCTTCGTTAACGCAGTCACTAAGTAATCCGAACCTGAATGGGACTGATGACACTGCGGGAACATATAAGACACTTGAAGATGGCTCTGCAACTTTAGAAAAAGAACAGATCAATCAACTTGCAGCAAGGCAGAAAAAATTTATTGAAAACCTCGAAGCCGCTTTGGTACGCATTGAAAATAAAACGTACGGTGTTTGCCGGGAAACAGGCAAGCTGATACCAAAAGAACGTTTACGTATAGTACCACATACCACTTTAAGTATGGAGGCAAAACTTAAACAAAATTAATGAAAGCCTATACCAAGCCTGTACTGGCTATAATATTGATTTTGATTGCTGACCAGGCGCTCAAATTCTGGATTAAGCTAAACATGAGTTTAGGTCAGGAATTTAAGATCCTCGGCAACTGGTTCATCATCCATTTCACAGAGAACAATGGTATGGCGTTCGGAATGGAGTTTGGAGGAGAAGCCGGAAAGCTTGCCTTAACCCTTTTCAGGATAGCGGCTGTGGCAGTGATTGGTTACGGCGTTGTTTATCTTGTTAAAAAGAAGTACCACAGAGGTCTGATATTGAACGTTGCCCTGATATTTGCAGGCGCATTGGGTAACATCATTGACTCGACATTCTATGGGCTTATATTCAATGAAAGTACATATTTCGAACCTGCAAAGCTATTTCCACCCGAAGGCGGCTATTCCAGCCTTTTTCATGGAAAAGTTGTCGACATGTTTTATTTCCCTATAGTTCAGGGTACACTTCCTCATTGGCTACCATTATGGGGGGGAGAAGAGTTCATCTTCTTCAGGCCTGTTTTCAACATAGCGGATGCGGCTATTTCAATAGGTGTTATCGCCATACTAATTTTTCAAAAAAGATATTTCAAAGAGGAAACTGTAGAAGAAAGTTATCCGCATAGTGAAATCATAGAGGAATAAACAAAGCCCCGAAAGGGGCTTTGTTGTTTGAAGTGAATTGTGTTTTCAGCTTTATTCTTAATTTTATTCTTTAAACCGAAACAAAGTCTTCTGAATGTACGTTCAAAACTATAAAGAGTAGCGCCTAAATAACAATACTATGAACTGGCAATCAAAACTATGTGGCACACTTGTTTTGCTCCTTTGCCAAACGCTTTTGTTTGGGCAGGTGAAAAGTCAGAATTACTCTTTTGAATTTTATGGAGGCACCTTCAACTTTGAAATAGAAACCAGCCTTTTACCCCAGGTGGATGCAATACCTTCCGAGGAGTCTGTTTCATTCTTTTATTCAACCTTAAATACTGGCAATTATCATCCCGTAGTGGATGCCCTCATTGCATACAGGGAAAAACACCAGCTTAGCGACTGGCTCTACTACCAATTAATCAGAAGCACTGCTCAGCAGTTAAGCCCAAAAGCCATTAATTATTTCAGATATACTTTATATAAGTGGTTCCTGCTTTCAAAGACCGGCTACGATGCGAGGCTGGCACTTGCAGGGAATAAAATAGTGTTTTATGTCAGAAGCGATGAAGATGTTTCAGATATCCCTTTCTTCGTTGTAGAAGGTAAAAAATATATTTGCCTCAACTACCACGACTACAGCAAAATTGATTTCAGGCAAAACGTTCCATTACCTGTAGACATCAAGATCCCCGAGGCAAGAAAGGCATTTTCATACAAAGTAATCCGAATGCCTGAATTTAAGCCGGAAGACTATGTAGAAAAAGACCTGCAGTTCAGTTTTAAGCAAAAGATGTATCACTTTAAAATCAAAACGAATCCGCAGATACAGTCAATTTTTCTGAATTACCCGGTTGTTGACTTTGCCTCCTATTTTAATATTCCGCTCAGCAAGGAAACATACGGATCATTAATCCCGATACTTAGAGAAAACGTAAAGGGGATGAAACAAAAAAAGGGTGTCGACTATCTCATGCGATTTACGCGATATGCGTTTCTATACCAGGATGACGAACAAATATTCGGTAAAGAAAAACGCCTTTCTCCCGAGCAAACCTTATTTTCTGAATTTAGCGATTGTGATGACCGGGCAGCTCTCTTTTTCTATCTGGTAAAAGAGATCTACAATCTTCCAATGATAGCGTTGCTTTACCCTACTCACATTACCATGGCTGTCCAGTTTGATAAACCCGTAGGAGATCCGATCGTTTATATGGGCCGGAAATACTCTATATGCGAGCCGACGCCACAGAACAGAGATCTGAAGTTGGGGCAACTAGACAACAAGTGGTCAAACTCTTCGTACACTGTCGTATATCAATATGATCCGGAGATCCGGACAGAGTAGTGTTGAGATTAGCAAAGTGCCAGGGCTATATTATTTGTTCCCGCTTTCCAGAGCTGAGGCTTCTATAAATGGCATCGATCACCTTCATGTCCATCAATCCTTCCTCTCCTGACACACGGCTTTGCTTATTATTCTTCACGCACAACGCGAAATCATCCATTTGTAATGCCTGCTGATTCACCTGGCTAAAAGCCATATCACCCCCCTTACTTGACCGACCTTCAATTCCGCTATAACGGTAAGCCGATGTCAGCTCAAAGCTTCCGCCTGTGGCTTGAGCTTTTAGATAGTTAAAATTAGCATTATAACTAGATTGCCCACTAGACCGGGCGCCAGAAGGAAACTCCAGTTCCCAAAACACCGTTTCATCCACTTCCTTAAATAATTCGTGATTCGTTTTCTGCTCTCTTGCAGTAACAAAAGTAGGTTCTTCGCCCAAGGTATACCTCGCACCTTGAATAGCATATATACCCATGTCCATCAACCCGCCACCGCCTGACAAGCTTTTGTTCAACCGCCATGCTTTTGGATCACCCCGGTAAACAAATCCATTGGCAGCGTCAACGCTTAAAACCTTACCGAAAATTTGCTTTTGACCTAACCGCATCATTTCCTGATTATGAGGTTCAAAATGCAGTCTATAACCAATTGAAAGCAGCCGGTCGTTTTCCTTACAAACAGCAATCATCTCTTCACACTCTCTGGCATTTAATGCCATCGGCTTTTCGCAAATCACATGTTTACCCGCACGGGCAGCTCTTATAATAAAATCGTGATGCATAGAAACCGGTAGAACCACATAGACTATATCGATGTCAGAATTATTGTTTATTGCATCAAAATTTTCGTAGTTATATATGTTCCTCTCGACAATATCATACTTCGAAGCCCAGATCTTTTCTTTTTCAGGAGTTCCGGTTACAATACCTGCGAGGTAGCAGTGCTTTGTTTCCTGCAACGCCGGAGCAAGCTGACCCGAACTATAATTACCAAGCCCTACAAGCGCTATCCCAAGTTTCTTTTTCCCGGCTTCAGATGCATTGACTGGAAAAGTAAAAAAATCACTTATTGCCAGTCCGCCAATTCCATAAGACAAATTCCTAAGGAAATTACGTCTTGAAGTGTTACACTCTTTCATTCCACAGCGTATTATGTACATGGAACTTTAACTACCTAAAATTGTTTATGGAATTCGTTAAAGTGTAGCATCCATATTTTACACTTAGATAAAATTTATGAAAAGACTATTCATCTTTGCTTTATTGAGCACTATTACACTAAGCTCCATTGCTCAAACAGTTGACCTTCGGAGGAAGATAGAAGTTTCCGGCTCGGCTGAGACGGAGATAACCCCCGACATCATTTACATTGCAATTTCCTTAAAGGAATACTTTAAAGATAACAACAACAAGAACAAGGTAGAAATAGATGAACTTGAAAGACAGCTGCAGTCTGCAGTCTTAAAAGCGGGAATTCCACAGGCGAATTTCACTATAAACAATATATCCAGCTACAATTATACTCTGGAAAAGAAAAAAAACCCAGGTTTTCTGGCCCGCAAGCAATACCGGCTTAAGGTTACTGATCTCACAAAATTCAATCAGATCTTAGCGGCTGTTGATCCTCGTGGAATCGAGTATACAAACATTGAGTCGTACGACCATTCCAAAATCGAATCATTAAAAAAAGAGCTTAAAATAAAGGCTTTACAGGCAGCAAAAGAAAAAGCCGATTACCTGGCAGCAGCAGTAAACGACAAAGTGTATGATGCTCTCGAAATTCAGGAAATCAACAATGAGGTTTATCCTCAACCAATATATAGGGCCAACGCCATGTATAAAACGGAATCAATGGCTGCTGATGCCCCGATGCCTGAAATTGACTTTAAGAAGATCAAATTAAGCTATCAAATGAGGGCAATATTTGAAATCCGTTAGGAATTTAGTTTCTGATAACAAAAAAGCCCCTGAATGATGAAAGGGCTTTTTTGTTATCAGAACTGATTAATTATCCGTTCCAACTCGTCAAGATCAAAAGGTTTAGCCAAAAACGCATCAGAACCGGCTTCAGCAGCTAATTTTTCAATATCATTATTGGCAGAAAAGTAGATCACCGGAACTCTTGCAAATTCAGGGTGGTTTTTAAGTGTTTGAGTGGCTTTTATTCCTCCGGTATCAGGAATCCAATTATCCATTAGTATAATATCTGGATTATTCTCCGAAACTACTTTAATTATGTTATTACAGGTAGTACGCGTATGTACCTCCCAACCCTTTTCTTTCAGCAGATATGTCAAAATCTCAAGAATATCTACGTCATCATCAAAAATCATTATACGCTTCATCCGCCTATAAAGCTATGATTAATATATTAGTTGTGCAATATATTAATTATTAATTTATTAAATCGATTTAACATTTGCCAGAGGTAAGCTGAACCAGAAAACAGAGCCCTTTCCTTCTTCACTCAGCACACCAACTTTTCCATTATGACGTTTTATTATCTCAGATGATATAAATAGGCCCAGGCCAAGTCCCGAAAACTTCTGGGATGACTCCTGAACTCTGAAGAACCTGTCGAAAACAAAGTTGATCTTATTCTCGGGAATACCTATTCCGAAGTCGGAGATTGACACTTTCACCATGTCTTCCACTTTTCGAATGTCTAATAACACCTTATCAGAGCCTGGCGAATATTTTATGGCGTTAGAAAGAAAGTTTATAATGACCTGCTCAAGCCGGTGCTTATCGCCCAATACCATCACGTTTTTTTCGCCGGTAATTTCAATAGTATGCGTTGATGAATAGCTGTGAACCTGATCGACACAATCGTTTACGGCATCATCAATATTGAACACTGATATATCAAATTGAAGCTTACCTGCCTGTATCTTGGTTACATCCAGCAGATCTTCAACCAGAGAAGTCAATTTATTCACCTGCTTATTAGCCTTTTCTATGAACGCTCTGATCTTCCCTGCCTCTGCATTTTGGCCGCTTAAGCGTTCAGCGATCTGCAAAGAAGCTTTCATGCTGGTAATAGGAGTTTTCAGTTCATGGCTAGCAATACTCATAAACTCATCCTTTTTCTGCATCAGTAAACGTGTAGCTTGCTGAGCTAATTCTTGCTCTGTGATATCGGTTAAACTTCCGATGTATCCGTCGAATAATACGCCGTTAAGCGGATTTGCTTGAGCCAGCACCCAGTGGTACTCCCCCTTTGCCTTTTTGATCCTGAACTTTGAATGATAAATATCCCGATTGGTAAAGGCCGCCAGGAACTTCTTCTGTTCTCTTTCAGAATCTTCTGGATGGAAAGCAAGTTGCCAGCCCAATCCTCCACTCGCCTCATAAGACAAGCCTGTGAAATCAATCCATTGCTTGTTAACGTAGTTGCACATTCCCTGCTTATCTACCTTCCAGATCATAAATGGCGACTGGTCTGCCAACTGCCTGAAGTAATCTTCGCTTATCTTTAACGCTTCTGTTACTGTCTTTTGCTCATGTATATCTGTACTGGTGCCTACCCATAAGGTAATATTGCCGTTCTCGTCTCGTTGAGGCGTACTTCTGCTCAGATGCCAGCTAAATTCTCCGTCAGCTTTCAACAACCTGCGTTCCATTACAAAATTTGTCCCCGTAGCAACCGAGTTCAGCCAAAGCTTTTTGTTTTCAACCCTATCATCAGGATGTATCACATCCATCCAGCCCCAGCCTCTTAATTCATCCGCAGTCTTTCCGGTAAATTCTGTCCAAACATTGTTAAAATAGTCGCCTCTTCCATCCGGCAAGGCGGTCCAAATTTTTTGAGGTATCGCATCAGCAAGAAAACGAAATCGGCTTTCGCTCTTTTTGATTTTCTCGTTGGCCTTGATCATATCCGAAACATCGAACGCAAATGTTGCAACTCCGTCAACCTTACCATCAATATCGAACACAGGCTGATACACAAAATCGAACCATACATCCTCAACGGAACCGTTACCTTCTAAATCAACTTTTATATGAAAAGCTTTCGCGATAAAGGGTTGGCCAGTGCTATACACCTTTCGCAAGATATTATTTAGCTCTTGACTATCGGTATGAAGTTCCTCCAGGCTACCAGTTGGCAAATCCTTCATTACTTCACGTCCCCTGGAATAATCCATCACTGCTTTATTCACGAATTCCAGTTTCAAATCATCTCCCCGCCGTATTGTTATAAGAGCCGGAGCATTCATAAATATTCGCTTGAATTCGTCCTGCTGTTTTTTGATAATTTTTTGAAGCTCCAGCTCTTTTCTCTCTGCTTCTTTCTTTTCTGTAATGTCAATTATATAACTTACCGCTACAGCATCCGCTTCGTTAAGAGCGGCTGCACCCAGCAATACATTAATTACCCGTCCATCTTTTGTCAGGTATTCACTCTCATACGGAGGGCATAAACCTGTTTCCCTTAACTGATCGGACGCAAGCTTATTTTTATACAAAAGCTCTGGAGGAGTAATTTTATCCCAGGTTAAGCTTCCTGACTCGATATCTGCCCTTGTATAACCCACCATATCAAGAAATGCCTGATTAGCGTTGACTATAACCGCATTCTTATTCGTAAACAGCATGCCGATCATATTCGAATCAAACACCTTTCTGAACCTGCTTTCACTTAAAAGAAGAGATTGTTCTGCTTCCTTCAACTGAGTGATATCCAGTTTTGACCCGAGCATTCTGTAAGGTGTTCCATATTCATCATGCAGCACATATCCCCGATCCAGAATATACGCAAAACTACCATCTGATCTTCGAAACCGGTATTCTTCTGACCATTGATTTTTGGCGCTATTAATTACATCATAAATACTATTGCGTACTCTATCCCTATCGCCGTCATAAATATTGTCGAACCAGAAACTGCTTTGCTCATTGTCAACACTATGCGCATAACCGAAAAGAGTATAGAAGCTGTCACTCCACCAAAGCTTATTATTTACCAAATTCCAATCCCAGATTGCATCGTTGGTTGCCCTGGCTACCAAACGGAACCGCTCCTCACTTTGTGACAATTCTTTAGTCCGCTCTGCTACATTATCTTCTAATTTTACATTTAATCTTTTAAGGCTTTCCCTTGCGGTTATCAGCTCATTATAATTGGACCGGAGTTTTAATTCTGCTAATCTTTTTTCTGAAATATCAGAAAAGGTGGCAACAAAGCCATCCATCATCTTTACTGCAACAATCTCAAACCACTTTTCGCTACCGGGCAACTGAACTTCTGTATGGAGGGCCTTATCATTCTCAACTACCTCAATATAATTAGCAAGGAAGTTGTTGGCAGCAATACGCTTTATCTCGCTAAAGCGCCTGCCGGGAAAAATATCGTCAGGATCATCTAAAAGTATTGTAGAAGCGTGGTTATTGGTGAGCAATACAAAATCTGTTATTTTATTGTCGGCGCCCCTAATTGCCTTAAATGCCAGTATTGCACTCAGACTGGAATTGAATACCCCATTGATGATATTATTCAAATCAGTTATCGCCGTGATATCTACGAAGTTTATTATAGTACCCTCAGGCTTTTTAGACTGTCGCATGTAAGGCATGATTCTTACCAGGCAGCGGCTCTCATTATTTAAAAGAATCTCTCGCTCGACAACCTGGTTGGACTCCACCACATGATTGATATCACCGGATAAATTACCGTAACGGATATTGGTAGAAATGTGACTTATCGGTCGTCCTATGTCAGAATCGATCAAATTAACCAATTTGACTGCAGCTGAATTGAACTTACGGATCCTTTGATCTGAATCGAGGAAGATCTGACCAATGTCTGTACTCCTGAAATAGTTATCAAGGTCGTCATTGAGCTCAATCAGCTCTTTAATTTTAAGCTGATGCTCTGTATTAAGCGTATGGAGTTCTTCATTCAACGACTGCAGTTCTTCATTACTTGACTGCAATTCTTCGTTCGCAGATAATAATTCCTCATTACTCGACTGCAGCTCTTCGTTAGTTGTTTCAAGGCTCTCCACAGCCATCTGTAAATTAGAGCGAACCTCATCAAGCTCGGCTTCAAGCTCAGATAAATAATGGTTACGGTCATCGGTGTTCTTATCCGGTAATTCTTCCTTTACATGGATCTGACTATGAGTATTTTCTCCCAGTATAAGTAACGTATATGGCTTACCCTCCGACGGGGCAGGTGGATTTACGGATACACTCAGAAAAAGATCTAAGTCAGCCTGTCTGACACGAACACTCTTCAAAAATACTTTTTGTCCCTGTTTCCAGCACTTTCTTATGGCAGTATTCAGTGCAACAGATAGTTCCTTCGGAACCATTTTTAATATATTGAGGTTCAATTGCTTTTCAGGCAACGAGAGAAAACGATTGAAATTACCAATAGATTCCTTGATTTCGTAATTTTTGTCTATGTAGAAACACACATATCCAAAGTCATCTACCATCGATCTGGTAAAATCATCAGTCAACTGCTGGTTCTTTTTAGCGCTTTCCCTTAGAATAGGCAACTCAGACCGTTGGGCGTTAGGGCTTTTATCTGCTTGACGATAGATTTCGTGGACTCCTATTTTGTTTGTACCAATCTTCCTGTAAATCTTCCATTTGCTGTTAATCTCATCTACGGCATCCCTGATCGGCGACGCTGTTTCGCTAGTTCCCAAAAACATGTAGCCCCCGAGGTTTACTGAATAAAGAAGGGCAGACATCACTTTTTGCTGTAATACGCTATTCATATAAATGAGCATGTTACGGCAGCTTACCAGATCATTATTAACGAAAGGAGGATCTTTAATGACATTATGCTTCGCAAATACAATTTGCTTTCTGATTCGCGGAATGACAGAGTAATATTTGTCATTCTTTATAAAATACGTCTCCAGAACACTGTGACTCAGATATTTCTCAATGGATAACGAGTACTGATTACGTGAGGCAAGATTGATACTGTTCTCGTCCAGATCAGTGGCAAAAATTTTAACATCTATGTAGCGCTTGTGCTTTCGCAGATACTGATCAATTAATATAGCGATTGAGTAGGCCTCTTCGCCGGTACTGCATGCGCATATCCATACTTTCAAAAACTCCCCATCTTGTTTTTCATTTATAAGAGATGGCAGTACTTGTTGATTGATACAATCAAAAGCTTGTGGATCTCTAAAAAACCGGGTCACACCGATCAGGAAATCCTTACCCAGGCTCTTAACCTCTTGCGGGTTATTTTTTAAAACATCAACATAGTCGCTAAGAGTATGGACACTTCTTTGTCCCATTCTTTTACTGATCCGCCTGATGATGGTAGGCGTCTTATAATATTGAAAATCATACCCCTGAGCTTTGTATATCATCGAAAATATCTCATCTAACAGGGAATCTTCGATCTTACCTTTATTCAGCACCTGTATTGGCTTCTCTTTGATATAATTGTATATTTCCTCCGGCATCATCTCAGGTGGCAGAATCAAATCTGCATTACCAGACCCTATTGCACTATTAGGCATGCCATCAAACTTTGCAGTGACCGGATCCTGCACAATCACCATTCCACCCGCAGCTTTTACAGCTTCAATACCCCGGGTTCCATCCGTACCTGTACCCGACAATATTACCGCTATTGCTTCTTCCCTTTTATCCTGAGCTAATGAATTTAAAAAGTGATCAATAGCTGTGTTAGGCAACCTGTCAGGAACTTTTTCAACAAGGTGAAGCTTGCCCTTATAAATTGTGATCAGCTTTTTATTGGGAATAACATAAATACATTCCTTTTGAACAGGCATTTTATCACCAGCTTCGAAAACCTTCATGTGGGTATGCTTCGAAACGAGCTCTACCAGCAAACTTTTGTAATCAGGTGATAGATGCTGAATGATAATAAAAGCCACACTTGAACTCTGAGGCATATTATCAAAAAACTCATGAATAGCTTCAAGGCCACCGGCAGAAGCGCCGATAGCTACAATAAAATGCCTGGACATGACACTTTCTTTGTTTAATACACTCTCGTTCAAGATCTTCCCCATATTAAACAAGGTCTTGTTAATTATATCTTTCTAGTAGAATATTCAAAGATAGAACTTCTGAGACTTTCCGCAATTTCAAGTTCCACCTCTGAATTAAATTGATATGGTGTAGTGGAAGACTTCCGCAAAAGTCTGAATCATAATTTGCCTTATTCATTGTTAACCTTACTTAAACACTTTAACCTGTTAAGCCTTAGCCTGAACTTAAAGGGAGCGTTTGTTTCGATTTAGAGTAGAACCGCCTACCCCGAACGGATCCAGATGATCCGTAAATATAACCATTTGGTCTTTTTTGTATAAAAAAAGCACCAACTTTTGGCCGGTGCTCCACTACAAACAAGAGTATCCTTTAGATTCGGTACCTTAACGATATTGAATTTCCTATTGCCTGCACCAGTTCCTTAACGATCGGAACGGTATTTTCTTTTTGTGTCCAGCCCTTCTCGTCTTTACACAAGGTCACAGTTGTGCCCTGTAAAAGTATCTGTGATTCAACTATTCGATTGATCTGATTTAATTTAATCAATTGATAGTGAAAAGCCGATCCTGATAAGTTAATTGTAAAAACCTGTCCCATATTTATCCCTTTAATTTAATAGCAATACTCATATAAGCTTGTTTCCAGCCATTTAAACCACTGTAAAATAACCCTTCAATTTTGAAGGGCTACTTTTACCTCAAAAATTTAACAGCGTATCACTTTACCCTGTTTATCAATTACTGGCCATGTAAAGAACCAGGATACAGAGTATAGTTGGTTAGTCAGAAAACATATGTATCAACAATGAAACAGCGAAGTTGTTTGTCTGTTAAGCAATTTATCACACAAAGCTATACACATGAAAAGCAAATCTCATCTAAAAGGTCACCCGATCCATCCCATCTTAATACCATTTCCTATTGCCTTCGTAACTTCAACACTTGTAGCAGATGCAGCATCATTGTTTGGCTTTCTAAACAATCTGGAGACCACAGCGAGATATCTTCAAATTGCCGGAATTTTTAGCGCAATTGCAGCCGCAATACCAGGCCTGATCGATTACCGGTATACGGTGCCGCCAAACAGCAGCGCAAAAAAAAGAGCAACTAAGCATGGCCTCTTGAACACCACTATGCTAAGCATTTTTTTGCTTGCCTTTTTTTTGAGGGACGAAGTATCCTTAATTTATATAGTAGCTCTTGAGTCATTAGCTTGCATCTTATTATTTGTAGCCGGATGGATGGGAGGCACTCTGGTCCACAGGAACATGATAGGTCTGGACTTAAGATACGCACAAGCCGGAAAGTGGAAAGAACAATATTACCAGCAAAATGAGGGGATGATCGAAATTGCCGAAGCAACTGAATTGAAACCCGATCAGATGAAACTGCTACATATAGGAAAAAAAAGAATTGTCCTTGCACGAACAGAAGCTACTTATGTTGCATTTGACGATCGTTGCCCGCACCGCGGCGGTTCGCTGGCCGCGGGAGTAATGATCTGCGGAACAGTACAATGCCCCTGGCATGGATCACAATTTGATGTGTGCAGTGGAAATCTTAAAGCAGGGCCTGCAAAAAATGGGATTGAAACATATTCCCTGGTTGAAAAAGAGGACAAGATATATCTTAATTTGACTCCGTAATCAAAATAGCCCGATTATCCATTCAGAGAATTTCCACATAATATAAATGGCCAGGGCAAGTAAAAGAAGTAACACAACAGCAACTATAGCTAGTACCCCTTTGCCGCTGCCCCGATGTTTTCCTTCCTGATAATGTTCCTTCAGTAATCTAATATTTCTGGAATTGGCTTTGTAAAAGAAATCGAAGATCTGCCCAATTATCGGAATTGCTCCGATGGTAGCATCCAATATGATATTTATCGACATTAAGGTCACGATCTTACTGCTTGCCCCATTTTTAGCCATGGTAAAAACCAATGCCGCCGAAATTAAAAAGCCGCTGATGTCTCCAAGAAAAGGAATAAGGTTCATGACCGGATCCAGGCCGAACCTGAATCTCGTACCAGGCACTCTGAATTGTTCATCTAATAAATAAGATAGTTTTTCGACCCACCTTAAACGTCCATCAGAAGCTCTTTGCGGTTTGTTATAAATCTCTGTCATATTAAATAAACAATTTTAATTACGAAAGTTCTGGGTGACCATTAATCCATGAACTCCGCCATCGAGAATACCAATCCCCACCCGACCAAAAGATGGATGTAAAATGTTCGCCCGGTGGCCCGGCGAGTTCATCAGTCCTGTATGCGCAAGAGCCAGAGTTTGAGCCAGGGCGAGATTCTCTCCTGCAGTAAGAAAGCTTACCTTGGCAGCCTTAATTCGATCGAAAGGATCTTTTTTCTCCGGACTGAAATGCGAAAAGTATCCCCTCCTAAACATATCTTCAGAATGTTTGCGGGCTACTTCCGCCAACTCGGGATCCGCCTGCAAGGGACCCAGGTTTTTCTTAGCACGTTCTTTATTTATCAGAATGAGCATCTGAGCTTCCAGATCTCTGCGAACATCGGCGTTCTCGACTTCGAAACCAAGCTTTATAAACTTTGAGGATCCTGGCGTAACCGTTATCATACCTTCTTTAATTTCGTCTAGTATCGGCGCCATATAAACCTGGATCTCATGAAGATAATACGAGAACTGCCTGGCAAGAAGGCTTTGCCGTGTAGCATTTTGGATTTTCCGACCAAATGGAAGGATAAGGAAACAAGCGGTTATTATTAGGGCGTATAAGAACCCGTTAATCATTCCTGGTATAACGCCCATAATTCGGTTCAGCCTATGTGAGTGGTATCCTGCCGGTATCTTATTGGTTAAATTATCAATTATAAACCCCAAAACCAACTTGATAATGATTATGCTAATAAGCATGGAACTTATCATTATCATGGCATATGAACTTATGTACTTGCCAATAAACGATGATATTAAGGGATATATGAGAATGCAGAGGAATATACTTCCGAGTGTGCTGGAAAGTTCTATCATACCGAATATAAATCGTTTATGAACTCCGTACCACACGGATAACAAAATTATGATAAAAAGTACCGCATCAACATAATTCATACCTATGCATTCGAATTGCTTAACAGATGCTCACAGATAAGGTTTAAATTACCTTCTATCAATTAAGAAACAATAGGATCCATGCGCGTTTGGTTATGACGTATAAACAATTCAGCGCAGGCCAATGCGTCTGATAATGCATTATGATGCTGAAGTTTTATCCCATGAGCGTCGCACAACACATTTAGCTTTTGCTTATAAATTTTATAAGTACAATGCGATTGAAATTCAGGAACGGCAACACGGTAATGAGATAAAGTTTGCTGAAGACAGCTCACATCAAACGAACTATTATGAGCAACAATATTCTGATTACAAATATATGGTTCAATAAGCGGCCACACCTTGTCGAAAGTTGGAGCATTACGGGTCGTCATTGGCCCGATGCCATGCACCAGGGTGTTATAGTACGAATAGGAATTGTCCGGTGGCCTTACCAGCAGCGATAGCTTCTTTGTAATGACTCCCAGCTCTACCCTGACCAGTCCGATCTGGCAGATACTATTCCTTTTTCCCTGTGCTGTTTCAAAATCAAGGGCTGTGAATGTATGTAAAAAACTCATTGTGCGCACTAGGGCTGGTGATCCCAAATGTAGTGAAACTTGATGATCTTTGGCGATTCAAAAAGCTTTATGGCACGCGTACGCCAACCCTGCTGGCGTAGCGTGCCGCGTGTGCCCTACATTTGCTTAGTCCACAGGTTAGGGATCAAGTGGAAAAGTTGGGGGCGGCGAAGCGCATTAGTGCCAAACTTTTTAAAACGGTCGTCATGCCGAATTCAATTCACTGTTGTCCGGTAAAATTTTAAGTAGCATTTAAAAACCCTTATTCTGGCCTCCAATGAGGCCTTTTTTGTTCATACTAGATTCCA
>NZ_JAFMZP010000008.1 GCF_024436435.1 Desertivirga xinjiangensis | reverse complement strand
CCCCTAACCTGTATAGCCTAATTAGGACGAGACACTTCTCGTACCCCTGTACTATTTATACCGTGATTAAACCGTGACTAGACCGTGAACAGAAGGCTTCGATACGGTGGAAGTACCCTCTTGGTTCAAGCTTGAACAGAAGCCATTATGAGCACGTTAGGAACTTAGTATTGACCGATACTCGGAGTGTTTCTATGAAACTACTTTGGATGGATATCGCGGGCTTTAAACCTTGCCTTCCGTTACTACAAACGAAAAAAAAGATTGACTTATCCTGAGGCAGCTTAATTCTCGAACCATATCATAAGCGCTCAAACGACCACTTATGATATTTTGTGAAATACTGAGAAATTTATGTAGCTTGGCGTATCATTTTTTATATGTTGCGCTTAAAACTTATCCTTATCCTCACCTTTATTTTCGTTGTTATAAAGCATGCATCTTCAGAGACTATTGTGGTTACCAGCAATGCTGACACAGGGCCGAATACCTTACGATGGGCTATCCAAAGAACGCTCGACAACGACACTACTGAAACAGATTATATTCATTTTAACATTAGCTCAAGCGATCGAACTATTCGGTTACGCACCCAGCTTCCTAGAATTACGTCGAACGTAGTTATCGATGGAAGCACCCAGCCTGGTGCTGCGCTTGGACCATCGGGAGCAAAGGTCATCATTGAAGCCGAGCAAGGATTCAGCGGGTTCGCCGGCCTGATCGTCGGACCAACCTACAACAACACAACAACCTACCTCACTAATAATGTTGAAATTTATGGCCTCTGCATCCGCAGGTTTGGGCTGATCAATAACCTTTCCAGTCCTGGCTCGGAGCAGAGCTCGGGAATTATCATCGATTCCCGGGTAAATAATCTTCGCATCGGCAAACCCGGAAAAGGTAACGTCATTTGTGGCAATTTTGCCGGTATCTCTATGCGGAACGGCTCAGGCCCTTCTTTCAATGGATCCCTTGGAAAGATCTACATTCAGTCTAACTTCATCGGATTACTTCTCGATGGAGCAACCGAGCAGATCAATTACTACGGGCTATACCTAAATCCGTCTGATTATAACATCCTGATAGGAGGCGATAATCCTGGCGAAGGAAATGTTATTTCAGCCAATGCAACCGGTATTTATATAAACCGTCAGAACACTTTTGGCGCCAGAGCGTCCTTCAACATCATTGGCAATAAGATAGGAACCGACCTTAATGTAACGAGAGACTATAATGAGCTGCCTGTCTTTATACAATCTTCCACCGTAGACATGAACGGGGTTAAGATCATCGCGTCTAACACCGATCTAACTTTGCTCAAAAACGTTATTTCCGGACAAAACAAATGGGCCGTATCCATTACTAATTCTGATTTCCTCATCGCGGGAAATAGAATAGGAACAGGAAATCTGGGTACTGAAAATTTTGGAAATTTTGGTGGTATCAGGATAGAACCAGGCACAGCAAAGGGTACTATCGGGGGCCCTGCACCAGAAGACATTAATTACATTGGCAATAACCGCTTCGGAATAGAAACAGCTTCATCACAGCCTATCCAAATAACGCAGAATAGCATATTCTGCAATGAGGTTTTCGGTATAGGAGAAACCTTAACAGCGCAGCAGGCTTATGTTCAGGTGTTAAAGATCCGCCCCGATCACATTTCAGGAAAAGCCAGCCCGAATGCTCAGGTGGAACTATATTACACTGATAATTGCGCTAGTTCCTGCCAGGGAAAAACTTACTTTGCAAGCCAAAGAGCGGGTAATGACGGAAGATGGGAATATAATGGCCCTTTGACGGGACATGTAACTGCTACCGCCACATTACCAAGTGCAGTAACCTCCCCCTTCTCGACCGTAGCCTTACGGAGCGGCGATGCAGTAGTCGATCCTGTGGTGTGTAATGCCCTGGGGAAAATCACAATTACAGAGCCCCGCGAAGGCATAATATTCAAATGGTACAAACTGGAAACCGATGCTGACCCGATCCTTATTCCAGGCGATCTTGAAATTTCCGGCCTGGAAGTCGGAACATACAGATTACTGATGTCAGATGGTTGTAAGGAAATGTCACATGTTTTTGCCATCGATGATAAGATACTAACACCTCCTACGGTGAGCTGGCCCAGTCCACAATGTGGTCAGACAAGTTTTCAATTTAGTGCCTCAACATTACGTGGGAAAGGGACTATCATTTACGAATGGTTAGACGAAAACGGAAACCTAAAAGCCAAAGGACAAACAGTTCAGATGCCTGAAGGAAAGTATAGACTCCGGATCAAAGATCAGGCTAACTGCGAACAATTTTCTGCCTTTGAGCAAATTACTAAAAGACCTCAGCCTGTCATTTCAACAACTATGATGGTCATAAAACCGGCGGCATGCGGCATGATTGACGGCGCAATTACCGGGATTGCGGTTACTCCCGGTGTGGGGACTGCAACCTATAAGTGGTATCGTTTGAATGCGATAAACGGTAGTCGTGAAACTATGGTTTCCCAAAACTTAAATTTACAGGGTGTAGATGGGGGGCGTTACCAGCTTGAAGTAACTGATCAAAGTAATTGTTCTCCCATATATTCAGCTTCTCTGACTATTAACATTCTCCAATCTGTCAAGTTTTCTGGCGGCACAACAAGTCCGTCAACGTGTAATTCTCCTAATGGCTCTATAAATAACGTTTCTATCACTAATGCTAATGAGTATGAGTGGCTCACATCCTCAGGCGTAAGTATAGAAAAAAACGCATACTCTACAGGCATGGTCCTGGAGCTAAAGAACAAGGCTCCGGGCACCTACAAATTAAGAGCACAAAACACGCTTACGGGCTGTATAGATAGCACAAATTTCACTATATATCAAGAAAATCCAGTGGTTTACCAGTACAGCGTCTCCACCATCCCTACTACTTGCGGTTTGATTAATGGCAGTATAAAGCTGAATTACCCTTTTAGTCAAAGGTTTGGACCTGCACATTTTGAATGGAGGGATGTATCCGGCAATGTCCTTTCTGGTTCTTTTGATGAGCTGAAAAACCTGCCTCCCGGCGAATACAGGTATTATACTTTCGACGAAAATAATTGCATGGATGTGTCGGATGCAATCATCATTAACGAAACGCCTTTGCTTAAAATAAGACCAGCAACTGCATCTGTGACAGATGATGGATGCACCTTAATGAACGGGGCGGTGAGGGGAATAGAAGTGATCGGAGGGGTACCACCTTACAAGTATAAGTGGATAGATCAGAATGATAAGGAAGTTGGATACGCCCAGGATCTTACAGGCGTCTCTCTGGGCGACTACAGGTTGATAGTTTCTGATCAAACCAGCTGCGGAACTGACGTAAGCGAAGTTTATTCTGTTGTCAATCCTGAATTTTTCATTCCCGCTCCCGAGGTAAGCGATCTCAGGGTTTGTTATAAAACAGAGATAATGCTGCCAGTCAAGAATCCGGAACCGGGCACCTATCAGCTATTCGCCCTACCTTCCGATGAGGCTCCCATTCAGGAAAGCACAAAAGGCATTTTCACTTTTGAAGTAGCAAAAACTTCAGACTACTACATTAAGCGAAAACGGGGAACTTGCTATAGCGAATTCACCATGGTTCGTATCGAAGTGATCAATGACAATCTTAAAATCATGAACGCCATGACTCCTAACGCTGACGGGAAAAATGATGATTGGATAATCCAGGGACTGCCGGAAAACAACAATGACATGACCATTCATGTGTACAACCGCGACGGGCAGTTAATGTATGAATCTGTGGGGGCTTATGACCGGAAATTTGACGGCACGTTTATAGGAAATCCGCTGCCAAAGGGGGTATATTATTATAAGATAGATTTGAAAAGTGGCTGTAAGCCATTGGTAGGAAGTATTACCTTATTACGTTAACGTCATGCGGGTGCCAGGATACATTAGTGCTTATTCCTGAATCCTTTGATCCTAAGGGTACTGTAGAACAGCTTTTAATTTATTGATTCCAGCTGTTCCACAACAAGTGATTTTTTTAATCGGTGGAAACACTGAGGGTTAACGAGCTGACACCGGTTCACAGAACCTACTATAGGGCTTCGGAAATATAATTTCCGAAGAGCAAGGATTCTGATTATTGGGCAAAATAACGCTTAGAATATATATCGGGAGCAATTGAGGCGATATTTGTTATTCAGCAAAATGCCCAATACGATTTCGTGGGTACCGTTACTAACAGTATTCAGATTAGAGGAAGTAAAATCATACGAATAACTTAGGTTCAGCAGGTGACTTACATTAAAGCCGGCCAGAGCGGAGAAAGAATCATAACTTCTGAATCCGCCCCCCAGCCATACCCGGTCTCTGAAGGCAACTTTCAGATTTCCATCGATTATGGTAGGAATTGCAGAGTTATACTTAACGAGCATAGATGGGATAATTCCAAAGTCTTCGCCGGCAAAAAACTTATAGCCAGTAGTTAAATAGAAACTTGGCTGCATTTTATCGGTACCAGATCGTTTAGCATCATTCATGGGAATAAATCGCCCACCTAATGACATTCCCGAAATCCCGAGAAAGTAACGGGATCCATATAGCCAGATCCCTGCACCCAGTTCCGCACTGATCCTGTTATTTGTTGATGAGCTGGTAAGGAGAAAATCAGAGTCATCATCTACCTGCATCGCTTTCTGATCGAAATTAAAATACTTTAAACCCGCCGAAAGCCCCAGTGAAAGGTTCATCGTTTCAGATAGCCCGATATGATAGGCATAAGTCAGGTTAAGTTTGGTCTGCTTCAGCAAGCCAGCCTGATCAATCATACCATTAAGCCCTATCCCATGGTGGGGCTCTGCAGCCCGATAGGTATAAACATAGCTCCTACTCATAGGATTGTCGCCATTGCCTCCAAAAGAATTAACTGAGCTCTGAACGAAGTCTTGTCCGATCGGGGCATGAATGGAAAAGTACTGGGTGACAGGTGCTCCTTCAAGGCCCTTCCACTGATTCCTGTATCCTAGTTTGGTGTCAATGTAATTGTCGATACCAGTTACTGCGGGGTTTAGCAGGTAACTGTTAAAAATATATTGGGTATATACGGGCATTTCCTGAGCAAAAGCCCTAAAACATCCAAGAAACAACATCAGGCTTAGGTAACCTCTCATCAAAGTAAATTGTACTTCAATATTAAGATTAATTTGCTAGAAACCTGTGAAAAATATATCAATATTAGTACGCAATTCCGTATATATATTCTCCGGAATAATGCACAGGTTCAAAATTCCCTTCAGCCAACTGACAGTCAACTTTTATGCTACCGCAACTGATGTTCCCGAAAAAATTAGCGATGGCCGCGTCTGCAGCATCCCTTCCTGAAGCGATCTTTACCATACCATTCAGAGGCGCTAGCCTGGTCGGGTCGAAAATGATCCATTGTCCTCCCAGATAAGCCTCAAAACAGGCATGAAAATCAGCTGGTGATAACTGATAAGAATAGCCGGTAAAATAACGTGCAGGAATAGTGAGAGCGCGGCATAAGGCAATACCCAGGTGGGCAAAGTCACGACAAACACCGGCTTGTTCAGTAACGGTATCATAAGCGGATGTTTGAGCGTTGGTTGAGCCGCTTAGGTACTCAACATTTCTATATATCCAGTCTGTCAGGGCTATTACTTTGTCGAAGGCATGCTCGAAGTGACCAAACTTATTGTTTGCAAGCCGGTATAACTTATCCGACTGGCAATACCGGCTTGGATATAAAAAAGGAAGAATAGCTGCCGGCATTTGAGCAACGGGTACATCATCAAGCAAAGCAGCATCAATTAATCTACAAGAAGTATCAACCAGCGCCTGGTACTTGATTTTCAACTTCGTCTTTTCTGAAGTCTCAAGGCGCACCAGGCGGCTTTCACCGTCGGCTGGAAACAATTCCTCCACTTTAACATATGGCTCAACACTCAATGATTCCTCCAGTATGGTCTGGCCAGCCGTTCGTAGAGCATGTATATTAAGGATTAGTGTGCCTCCCAGATCCACATCATATTCCAGCTCACTCAGCACATTAAATTTCATATACCGCTTTTTTAGATTTAGTCCTTATCATCCATTTTGTCAAATGCAGCCTTCATCCATCCCTCAGGAATTTTTTGCAAAGACTCTTTCAATTCGTCGGCCCATTGAGCCGAAATACTTTCAAGATCTTTTTTTTCGTAGCGATGTTCCACAATATGATAACTGTCTTTCCGGTATAGCATTACATCTATCGGAAACTCTACATCATTGGCACTTGCGCGGGTTGAATCAAACGAAAGAAAGCCGGTCTTTAATGCCAGTTCCATACTTGAATCACTGCTTAATGTCCGCTGTAGTATGGGCTTACCATGTCCTGAGTTTCCTATAATGACAAAAGGTGAGCCCTGGTCAAGCTCTACCCAGTTGCCTTCTGAGTATAATAAAAATAACTTGTGTTCGTCATCATCCTTCAATTGTCCACCGATAATGGTCGTTAAGTTGAATTTGAACCCGGATTTTTCTAATGAAGCTTTATCTTCACCGGCTACCCTTCTCACCTGTTCTCCAAAAGCGTTTACAGCCTTATATAGTTTATTGAATTCAGTACCTTCATCAATCTGTTCTTTAAAATAGGTTATGGCCTTATCGCGAACAGATCTCAGCCCACTGGTCATAATAAAAATCGAGTAATTATCCTTTTGTTCGATGTAGATCTTCTTTTTTACCGTAGTATCTGTACCTGAGGTAATGCGGGTATCGGCAATGGCAACCAGACCTTCTTTAACTTTTATTCCTAAACAATATGTCATAATATATCGATGATCCTGTGATCTCGTAAATGGTGAAAGATAGTGATTTATTAGGTAGATAAGATCAATTACAATTTCAATTATAAAACACACTCAGAAAATACTTAAAAAATAATACATTTACCTCCGTTTACCAGTCAATTTAATTGTAAAATTTTAGTGAATATCATTCACAAATCTTCGTTCGTCAATAATTAGCATCCACATGAGCAAAGCTTTAATAAAAATCGCTTATAAGCAGGTTATTGATATCTTTTCAACCGGATCTTTTGCACAAAGCGTCTTTGACATCAGCTACGATGAGTTTCTATTGGAGATTCAAGCATACATACCTGATAATATTTTAAAATTCAGCGATATTACTAAAGCAAACCCTAGGGCACACGGTCTTCACAAAAAAATACATCTTGCAATTGAGGAACTGGTAGCCGGGCTCAATAACGTTATTCCGGATTTGGTGGATACACTTGGCTGCCCGGGAATTGGATTTGAATCCTACGAGGTAACTTTGATCGAATCGGATATTAGCAATAAAGCCGCCCACCAACTGATCATTACCTACATTAGCAACTTTTTAACTTTACTTAAAACAGCAGGGGAATATTTGGTTCTTAGCGAAGAAAATATGATATCTACAGCGAAGCCTTTTGAAACCTTCACTTTGCGGCTTCAACCCGGAATGTCGGTTTGTGCCTACCAGGAGATCCTCTAAATCCGTCATCATTTTTTTAAAAACTGATAAACACTATGTTACATTGGGTGGTTATTATAGAACCTATAATAAGAAAGACATGGATAATTCAATGATGAACAAAGTATCTGAAACGATAGACCAAAGGATACTTCAAAACAATCCAAATGCAAATGTGGAAAAATCCGAGCGTTTGATATCAATAGGAGCTGGAGCATTTCTTACTTTGAAGGGAATAACGAATGTGTTCTCTCACCCTCTGATAGCCATGGCCGAACTTGGCATTGGCAGTTCTTTGCTCTATCGCGGTGTTACAGGATACTGCGCGATAAAGAACAAGCTTGAGCATGAAGACATGATGTCACACAGCTCAATAGCACAAAGCGTTCCTGTACCAGAACGAGCCAATCCTTCTGAAGCCTACTAGGCACGTATGAAAACCTGTGAGAATTGATTCTCACAGGTCTTTTCATAATCTGCGAAGCCTTACTTATTAAAATACCTGCTCATAAAAAACAACTGGTAGGCGATGGCATTAGTCCAGTAATCCCAATTGTGTGCCCCCGGCCTCACGATGTACTCGTGCGGAATCTTGTTTTCCAGCAGTTTCTGATGAAAGCTGTTGTTAACGGCAAAAAAGAAATCGTCAGTTCCGCAATCAATGATCAGCTCCGGAGATCCCGGTTTAATCTTATCGATCATATTGATCACTGTATTCGAATTCCAGCGCTCAGGATATTCCTCAAACGAGCCCAACTTTTGGCTTATAGCCCAGTTTTTGGGGAAAGGTCTGAAATCAACTCCTCCACTCATACTGCCTGCCACTCCAAACACATCCTGATGTCGAAAAGAAAGGTACATGGCCCCATGACCTCCCATACTCAATCCCGTAATACCACGGCCCTTACGATCTTTTATTGTCTTATAATGATTATCTATCCAGTTTACTAGCTCTGTAGCTGTGTAGGTTTCATATCTTACTTTTTTGTCAACCGGACTGTCAAAATACCAGCTGTTTACATCGGCATCAACACCAACTAGTATGAGGTTAAACTTGTCTGAATACTCTTTTATTGCAGGAACTTTATTTATAAAATTTGAATAATTGCCTCCGTGACCATGTAAAAGATATACAACAGGAAAAGATGCCTTACTTTTTTTGTAACCCGCCGGTGTAACCACTACAGCCTTAATATTTTTTTTCATCGATGGACTGAATGTTTCTACCGTATCAACCTCCGCAGCTTTCAGATTTAAAACAAGAACTGCGTTGAATAAAAGAAAGAGTAAACCTTTAAGAACCTTCATATTTTAAAAATTTCATAAATATAAAGGAAATGTTTTTTCATGCAAAGTAACATTTCACTGACTGCACCGTTATGATATCAGAAAGCAGATTTGCAGTTCGTTGAACATTTCGTAACGTCCCATGAGGTTCATTACAATAATGACATTTCAAAGACTTAACAATCCCTACATTTGTTGACGAAATCAACTATTGCAATGAGCAACGAAATGAACACATCTATAGGATATATAATAGGAAGTACCAGGCGAGTGATCTTGAAGGAATTAGGGAGTGTTTTCCTTGAAAATAATATTCCGATCACTATTGAGCAATATATCTTTTTGGTTGCTCTGCGAAATCAAAAAGGCGAAGTAACCCAGCAGGACATGGCTAATCACATTTGTAAAGACAAGTCGGCTATTCTCAGGACTATCGATGTCCTTGAAAAACAAGGCTTGGTACAACGGACCCAGGTTTCTGGCGACCGGAGAAAAAACACACTCAGCTTTACTGCAAAATGTGAAGAACTCTTTGGCAGCATAGCCAAGTTAGAAACTAAAACAATGGAAACATTAACCGCAGGTATCAACAGAGAAGAATACGATACTGCCATACGTGTGCTGCAGCATATCCAACAAAACGCAAACAACCTCACAATCAACAAATAACACACCTTATTTCAAACTTTTTATGAAAAAAATAATTCACCCAATTCTCGGTTTGATTCTTAGCATCCCCCTGTTTATGAGTTCTTGTAACAACGGAAAAGGAGCTGGGGCTGGAATGGCAGCAGATCCAAACGCCGTAAAAGACTACCAGGTAATCACTCTTGATTCCCGTGAAGCAGAAATGTATTCCGATTTTCCCGCAACCTTAGAAGGACAACAAACTGTTGAAATACGTCCCCGTGTTGACGGTTATATTGATCATATTTATGTAGATGAAGGGGCTGTTGTTAAAAAAGGGCAGCAACTATTCCGCATAAACGGAGACCAGTTTCAACAACAGGTAAAGTCGGCTGCTGCAAACGTCAAGATAGCAGAGGCTAATGTCAAATCGGCGGAAATGCAGGTGAACAAAGTAAGGCCTCTGGTTGAGAAAGACATCATCAGTAAATTTGAACTGGAAAGCGCTGAATACGCCCTGCAATCAAGTAAAGCGTCACTGGCACAAGCCCGTGCACAGCTTAGCAATGCAAAAACCAATCTTTCATATACTTACGTAACCAGTCCGGCGAACGGAGTCATTGGTCGTATTCCGTATAAAGTTGGGGCGTTGGTTAACAGTACCATTCCTGAGCCTTTAACCACCGTTGCCAATACCGGCAGGATGTATGCATACTTTTCAATGAATGAAAAGCAGATACTGGATTTCACCCGCAACACAGAAGGGGCATCATTTCAGGCAAAGCTCAGGAAGCTTCCTGCCGTGACATTAATTTTATCTGATGGCAGCACTTACAGCGAAAAAGGTAATATAGAAACCGCAAGCGCCCTGATCAATACTCAGACAGGCTCTTCAAACTTCAGAGCTACTTTTCCGAATCCTGTTGGTTTGTTAAGGAGCGGAAGCACCGGTACTATCCGTATCCCTGCATCCATAAAAAGAGCCATTCTGGTACCGCAAAAAGCTACATATGAAATCCAGGGCAAGCGTTTCGTCTATCTGGTTGAAGCCGATTCTGTAAAATCCGTTCCTATTAAGGTAAATGCATCGGCCTCCGGACAGTCGTTTGTTGTTCAGGAAGGAGTCAAAGCTGGTGATAAAATAGTAATTGAAGGAATCGGCACACTTCGTGAAGGCTCTAAGATAAAACCGGTGCCTGTAAAGGCTGACAGCGTTTATAATAGTTTATAATACAATTAATTTCTCTGAGATGACTTGGCACTCAGAAGTTTAACAGAACAATATCATGTTTAAAAAATTTATAGAAAGGCCGGTATTATCTACTGTAATATCTATCCTGATTGTGATATTAGGCGTTTTGGGTCTAACCAGTCTGCCCATTTCCCAATATCCTGACATAGCTCCGCCAACGGTGCAGGTTTCGGCCTCTTACCAGGGTGCCAATGCCGATGTTGTAATGAGTAGTGTGGTGGTACCCCTCGAAGAGCAGATCAACGGTGTGGAAAACATGACATACATGACTTCCTCGGCCGGAAATGACGGTAGCGCAACTATCACCGTTAACTTTAAATTGGGTACAGACCCTGATCTTGCAGCGGTAAACGTCCAGAACCGGGTAGCTCGTGCAACCAGTTTGCTTCCCCAGGAAGTTACCCGTGCGGGTGTAATCACAACCAAAAGGCAAAGCAGTAACCTGGTTATTTTCACTCTTTATAGTGATGACCCTGCCTACGACCAGACTTTCTTGCAGAATTATGCGAGCATCAACCTGATTCCGCAGATAAAACGTATTCCCGGAGTAGGTGATGCCACAGTTTTTGGGCAAATGGATTACTCCATGCGTATATGGTTGAAACCGGATGTTATGGCCTCTTATGGCTTAGTGCCCTCGGATATTAATGCAGCTCTTGCTGAACAGAACGTCGAAGCCGCACCGGGCCAGTTCGGTGAAGAAGGTGCGCAATCTTTTCAATATGTAATTAAATATAAAGGCCGCCTTAAGAACGCAAAAGAGTTTGAAGACATTATTATACGTTCGGGGGGAAACGGCCAGGTGCTTCGTCTGAAAGATATTGCACGTATCGAATTAGGAGCATTGAGCTATGCAAGTACCACTAAAACAAATGGCAAGCCATCTATTGGTGTCGCCATTGCACAGACAGCAGGATCCAATGCAAAAGACGTTATCGATGGAACCCTGAGTGTGCTGGAAGCTTCAAGATCCAGCTTTCCAAAGGGAATAGATTATGTAAACATTGTAAACGTAAACGACTTCCTCGATGCTTCGATCGAAAAAGTAATACATACCCTGATAGAAGCGTTTATACTGGTATTTATTGTAGTATTTATCTTCCTTCAGGATTTCAGATCGACCCTGATCCCAGCCATCGCCGTACCGGTAGCAATCGTTGGTACTTTCTTTTTCCTGCAGTTGTTTGGGTTTACGATCAACCTTTTAACGTTGTTTGCTCTGGTACTCGCTATAGGAATTGTGGTGGATGATGCTATCGTAGTGGTCGAGGCAGTACACGCCAAGCTGGATCATGGTTATACTTCTGCGCGAGCGGCTACTATTGATGCCATGAGTGAAATATCCGGTGCAATTGTTTCAATCACCCTGGTGATGGCTGCGGTATTCGTCCCGGTTTCGTTCATTACAGGTTCTGCCGGTGTGTTTTACAAGCAGTTTGGTCTTACGTTAGCAATTGCGATCATTCTTTCAGCAGTGAATGCCTTGACGTTGAGCCCGGCTTTATGTGCAATTTTCTTAAAACCGCATTCTGACGACAAACATCATAAGCAAAGTTTTCTACAGCGATTTTATACCGGATTCAACACAGCATTTGAGGTAACTACTCAAAAGTATAAAAGGTCGGTATCCTTCCTGATCGGGAGAAAATGGATCGCGCTGGCAAGCATCGTTGTGTTCGGGGGACTATTTTATTTCTTGATGAAAACGACACCAGGAGCATTCGTTCCTAACGAAGATATGGGTGTAGTAATGTCTGATATTAGTCTTCCTCCCGGAGCTTCCCGAGAACGTACCGAAGAAGTAACAAAAGAAATCGCTGCGATAGCAGATGCAATTCCTGAAGTAGAGCATATTCTGCGTATTACCGGCCGTGGCCTGATAAGTGGTACCGGCAGTAACTACGGAATGGTGATCATGCGTTTGAAGCCATGGGCCGATCGTAAAGGTAAAGGACAGGACGTTCAGGCCATTATCGGCCAGATGTTTGCTAAAACCGGGGGAATAAGGGATGCGAAAGTAATTTTCTTCTCGCCGCCAACTATTCAGGGTTTTGGTACATCCGGAGGATTTGAGTTTCAGCTGCAGGACAAAAGCGGCGGAGACATCGCTAAGTTCTATAAGGTAAGCCAGGATTTCCTTGGTGCATTAAGCCAACGTCCTGAAGTATTGTACGCATCTACTCCCTTCAACCCTAACTTTCCGCAATTCCAGATTGATGTTAACGTCGCAAGGGTTAAGGAAGCCGGCTTAACGGTAAACGATGTATTAAGTACCATGCAGGGATATTACGGCGGAGTTTATGCTTCCAACTTTAACCAGTTTGGTAAACAGTACCGTGTTATGTTCCAGGCAGAAGCTAACTTCAGAGCAAATCCTGAGGGCCTGAATAATATCTATGTACGTACTCCAAAAGGCGTCATGGCGCCGGTAAGCGAATTTATTACTCTGGAACGTGTATATGGTCCGCAATCTATATCAAGGTTTAACCTCTTTACCTCCATTGGGGTTACAGGTTCTCCGAAGCCGGGTTTCAGTTCCGGGGATGCGATCAAAGCTGTGCAGGAAGTGGCCGCTCAAACCCTGCCAGCAGGTTATGGGTATGAGTTTTCAGGAATGACCCGCGAGGAGCTTTCGGCAGGAGGACAAACGGTATTCATTTTTATCCTTGTTCTGGTATTCGTGTTCTTCCTTTTAAGTGCACAATACGAAAGTTATATTTTGCCTTTTGCGGTGTTGCTGTCTTTACCAATGGGTCTGGCTGGTGCCTTTATTTTTGCGAAGATCTTCGGCATCACCAACAACATCTATGTGCAGATCACACTGATCATGCTGGTTGGTCTACTTGCTAAAAACGCCATCCTGATCGTTGAGTTTGCGCTCGATCGTCGCAGGCAGGGTATGCCTATTATTACGGCGGCCTTGGAAGGAGCTCAGGCTCGTTTGCGCCCAATCCTCATGACCTCATTTGCCTTTATCCTCGGTCTGGTTCCTCTGATGATGACAACCGGAGCCGGAGCTGCAGGAAATCGTTCAATCGGTACCGGAGCTGTGGGAGGGATGCTCATCGGAACTGTGTTTGGTGTGTTTGTTATCCCTGTTTTATTTGTTATTTTTCAGGGACTGCAGGAAAAGATCAGTGGTCCTCCTGTTCCTCCCGCTGCCGAAGTTAAACCGGAAGAAGCTCCAGTTATTGAAGAATTGCCCGCATACAATCATTAATTAAAAACGCACATGAATAACAGATATAAAGGGCATTTTCTATTTGCTTTGACTATTGCAATAGTTTTTGCCTCCTGTAACATAAGAAAAAGGTATGAAACACCTGATGTCAATACTCAGGGACTTTACCGAGATCAAAGTTCTGCTGATACAAATACTATCGCGGACCTGCCATGGAAACAAGTATTTGGCGATACCCAGCTGCAATCCTTGATTGAAGAAGGTATTAAGCAGAACCCGGATCTTCAGATTGCTTACGCTCGAATCCAGCAGTCAGAAGCTTATCTGAAGCAGAGCCGTGCAGCCTTTTTACCGTCTTTAAGCGGAACTGCTTCAGCTACGATAAACAAACTTTCAGATGCACAGGGCGGAAATTTTATAAATAACACACGGATCTACCAGGCTGGTCTTTCTTCAAGCTGGGAGGCTGATCTTTGGGGTCGGTTGGGAAGCACCAGACGCGCAAGCTTAGCCACATTGCTTCAAAGCGAAGCCTATAAAAACGCAGTCCAAACAGGCTTAATAGCTAACATTGCAAACAACTATTATCTCCTGCTTGCATTAGACCAGCAACTGGCCATTACTGAGAAAACCGTACAGAACTGGGTTTCAACAGTGGAAACTATGCGGACGCTCAAAGAGGCCGCTCGTGTCACTGGTGCAGCAGTGGTTCAGAGTGAAGCAAACCGCTATGCAGCAGAAGTAACTATCCCAGACCTTAAACAGCGCATCCGTGAAACAGAAAATGCTTTGAGCACTTTACTGGGCAGGGCACCTGGTCCTATAGCCCGGGGTAACCTCGATCAGCAAAATACACTTTCTGCTTTACCTACAGGTATACCAGCACAATTGCTGAGCAACAGGCCTGACGTGCAACAAGCTGAATATAACTACAGGTATTTCTTCGAAAACACAAATGCGGCCAGGTCATACTTCTATCCTAGTCTGAGCATTACCGCTTCCGGAGGTCTTTCAAACACCGATTTAAAGAATTACTTCAGCCCGGGTTCTGTTTTCGCCAGCGTAGTTGGAAGTCTTACCCAACCTATCTTTAATAAACGCCTGAACAAGACCCGCCTGGAAGTAGCAAAAGCGCAACAACAGGAGGCACTATTGGCTTTTCAAAGAAGCTTGTTAACGGCTGGGCAGGAAGTGTCAAACGCCATGTGGTCTTACCGTACTTCCCTGGACAAAAATGCGAGCCGTGAGAAACAGATTGCCTCGCTTCAAAAGTCAATCGAATATACTGAAGAGCTATTAAGATATGGATCAGCTAATTATGTGGAAGTGATCAGTGCCCAACAAAGTTATTTATCAGCCCAACTTAACAGTGTGAACGACCGCTTACAGCAGTTGCAGTCGGTTGTGAGCTTATACCGCTCCCTTGGCGGCGGATGGCAGCAATAGTATTAACTTATGAACCTATGAGTGTATCGGCATCATAGGTTCATTACATCCAAAAATTGATGCATAAAAAACCTATGATTTGTAAAACTCATAGGTTTTCTAGTTTAAAAGGATTTCTCCCTAAAAATATCAGGCATTGCAGCCGGCAAACGTCCGCCCTGGCACACCAAGCCTGAACTCATTTTTTGGAGCAACTAAGCCATCATATCGCCTGCAACAATCTTTAACGGTGTCAATGAAATTGCATAGATCAAAGGGTTTCGGAATAAAAAAGTCGCACCCATACGACCCTAAAGACTCAAAAACCCTGGGATAAGCAGAGATTATAATTACCTTTATGTGGCTTGTAAAGGCTGAACTTTTAATTTGGTGGCAGATTTCACCGCCATTTATATCCCCCATCAGGTAATCTAGCAGAAGTACATCCGGCTTAAAAACCATCACTTCTGCGACTGCATTCCCGCTGTTTGAGAGCGTCTTCACTTCGAAATTTTCATCCTTTAACACAGCCTCCATCATCTCGAGCACTGTAGGATCGTCGTCAATTATCAGAACCCTGTTCTTCATCTGGTGTTTTTTCATAGGTACATACTACCAATAGTATTGGCAGCATTTATTTTTGATGTCAGGGAAATTATTAGTAAAATTTACCCATACTTCCTGATTCATTCATGCGGATCAGCGGTAGGTTTTTGGTTAACTCCCGGTCTGAAGCACTAAATTCTCTAATTAAGGCGTTATATTTCTCAAGAAGATCAATATACTTTGTTCGCAGCTCATCTAAAGGTGTGTAGGCGCCCGCCCCGAAAGAGTGCTCAGCTGGCCTTACCGGAATATAATCAGGAATCTCAGTTGAAAAATCCGCATTTAAAACAAACTCAACCTTTGAAATAATTACATTAGGCAACTTCTCCTGAAGGAACCAGTTATAAAGGGTTCTTCTGCTTATCCCTGCTTTTCTTGCAACCTCAGCCAAACTAATATTACTTCTTCGTACTGCTTTTTCCATCACTTGCCCGTGGTGCTTTTGAGTGTTTCTTTTGTTGTCAATGTAATTTTCCATAAATGTTTATCTTAATTTCCTCTGATGTAAAGCTAGCTGTATTGAAAAACAAAAAAGTGACATATGTCACGGTTTGGAGAGAACCTACGAATTGTAAAGTATCGGGCAAAAACTGTGAACTAAAAGCACAGCCACATATTTATATTTTTATTAATCATTTCTATAACTATAAAAACGAAAGTGCATTATTAAACACAGCTTTAATTGCTTATGATTGCATGGTCAATTTTGATCTTCAAAACAACACCCCTGTAAGTGATGAGACGACAGTTATAACCAGACTTTATGAATAAACCTTTACCTCATTCTTCTCAACTTCCAAAATTCAAAATAGCTGGTTTACCTTTTCAGAAATCGTTAACTGCTTTTTTTATCCTGATCACAGGAAGCCTGATAATGCTATCTTATATATCTTACAGGAACGATAATGTAGTGAAAGATACCTCCCGGTGGATCAACCACACACAAACCATGCTTGAAAAAAGCAATAAGATGGCCTCTCTCATCAAAGACGTTCAAATAAGCAGCGGTGCTTTTACCCTGACAAGAGATACCAGTTACATCAGCTTATATAAACGGACCAAATCCCAGATCTATCCCGAACTACAGTCGCTTAAAGTACTATGCAAGATGCACGAGGTGCAGCACTCCAACATTGACTCCCTTGATTTTTATATTCACAAACTTATAAAGCTATCCGACCAAATTTTCCTCAGCAGTACACCTCTCTATGATGTTTCCGCCACCAAATTGCTCAATATTAAGCTCAGAAAAAACATTCAGGAGAATATCAACCGTCAAATCCTGGACCTGCAAACCAGCGAAACAAACTTATTGAGGATAAAAGAACGGGATAACTCGGCCAGTATCGCCCAATCGGGCAAAATCTTCAGAGGACTCGTCACTAGTATCATCATCTTGATCCTAACCAGTGTATTTGCAGTTGGTTATTATTTTAGAAAGAAGAAAATTGCCGAAGACAGTCTCTTTGAAAGTGAAGAACGATATAAAGCGCTGATCAACAATATATCAGAATATTCTATTTCATTACTTGATACTAATGGTTCGGTATTGAACTGGAATCGCGGTTTACAACAGATCAAAGGATACCGCGAGGAAGAAATACTTGGAAAAAATATTTCTGTTTTTTATCCCGCCGAAGATGTAGTGAACAATATTCCTCAACTACATCTGCGTACAGCAGCAAAGTTAGGTAAATGCAAAAGTGAAGGTTGGAGAGTGAGAAAAGACCATTCGAGATTTTGGGCAAACACTGTGATAACCGCGCTCTACGATGGCAAAGGCCGTTTGTCGGGTTTTACAATCATCACCAGAGACGATACTTACCGTAAAAAAGCGGAAAACGAAATATTCAAAGCACTGGAAAAAGAAAGAGAACTCAATGAGATGAAATCAAATTTTCTCGCCATGGCCTCGCATGAATTTAAAACCCCACTAAGTGTGATCGTTGCCTCTGCATTCCTTATTGGGAAATTTAAGACTACCGAACAGCAGGAAGAACGAAACCGGAACATCAGAAAAATAATTCTTGAAGCAAAAAATCTGAATGCTATCATTGACGAATTTTTATCAGTACAAAAACTTGAAGAGGAAACCGTTGAAAGCACCCTAAGGCTTGTAAACCTACAAAGCTTTACGGACAGCATCTGCAGCCAGATTAAAGGAATCTGCAAAACCGGCCAGGTGCTCAATTATATTCACCATGGACACCAAGAAGTTTTTTCTGATGAATTTATTCTCCAGCAAATTCTAACCAATCTGATTTCAAACGCTATTAAATATTCACCAGAACATAGCTCCATTCTTATTGAGACTGCAATAGATACTCAAACATACAGCATTACCGTTAGCGACAGTGGAATCGGTATCTCCGAAAAAGATCAGCAACATCTATTCAAACGCTTCTTCCGGGCATCTAATATATCCGGAATACCTGGAACGGGCCTAGGACTTTATATTGTTAAAAAATATGCCGAATCACTAAATGGAACAGTCCATTTTGAAAGTGTAAGGGGAATAGGGAGTAAATTTAGTGTGAAGTTTACAAATCGTCGCCCGCCCCATGTTGAGGCATAGCAATTGTTACGTTTTTTATACGGAAAAACAGCTTTTAATTGCAATATAGCTAATTTATTTTTTTCTTTGAGCTTGTCTGTTTTACAATTAAACGGTGCCTATAACTGATAATTTCACACGCACGGATATGTCGAGAAAAACTACACTTACTAAATTTCTTCTAAAATATATGCTTAAGCATCTTCGAATTCCTTTCAAGTTCCTGGCTTTTTATCTCTAACTTCAGATGAACCAAAAAAGAAAGGCCATATTAGTTATCGAAGACAATCATGCCTTACTTGAAGCTACAGCAGAAATAATCGAATTATCTGGTTTCATTGTCCATACTGCTAATAGTGGCTGGGACGGAGTACAGCAGGCCAGAATACATTGCCCCGACGTCATACTGTGCGATATTATGATGCCTGACCTGGATGGCTATCAGGTTCTAAATATTCTCAACAGAAATGAAAGCACAGCCAACATCCCTTTCATTTTTTTAACTTCTAAGGCAGGAAGGGCGGATTTTAGAAAAGGAATGGACATGGGTGCTGACGATTATCTTATTAAACCATTCGACGATACAGAACTGGTAAGCGCTATCAACAGTCGTTTGCAAAAGCGCGAGCGACTGTTGCAGTGCGCCCTGAGTTTAAACTCACTGGAAACCTTACTGGATGAGGCCCGGGCGGCTAATATACTGGTTGAGCAATCGGAAAATAGCAGACTTCGCACTTTCAGGAAAAAACAAATAGTTTACGTTCAGGGTGAACAGCCTCAGAACATCTTTCTGGTTAAAAGTGGTAAAATAAGGACATACCGCATTTACTCCGATGGCCGCGAGATAGTAACGGGAATTTATTCTGAAGGGGATTTTTTTGGCTTTGAAGCAGTTCTTCTCAACAGATCATACTCTGATAACACAGAAGCATTGGATACTTCCGAACTTTATCTGGTGCCTGCAAACGAGTTCAATACGTTATTTTTCAAAGACATCCGAATCGCCAAAAAATTTATCGGATTACTGTCAGGCAATTTGGAAGAGAAACAAGAACAATTGCTAAAACTTGCCTATAATACCGTGCGGAAGCGGGTTGCTGATGCTTTGATCTCTTTGGCAGAAAAGTTTTGTCAGAACCAGCAGGAGGAGTGCAAGATAAAGATTTCACGTGATGGATTGGCAGCGATAGTTGGTACAGCCATTGAAAGCGTAAGTCGTACGCTCACTGACTTTAAGGAAGAACATTTAATTGAAAAAGAGGGAAATACTATCAAGATCCTATCGATAGAAGGTCTGAAAAAGATAAAATGAAAAATCCGTCTCATGTAGCGGGCATGGGACGGATTTATATTTTCATTCGGTAGATTTAAGTATATGTGTTTATGCGGCTTTTAATTGTTCTTTCTTATTTAACTTCTCCTCTTTTTTCTTTTTAAAGTTTAGGAGATCAGCTTTTAACATAGCTAATAATTCTAAATCAATGGATTTTTCAAGGGCTGTTCTAGTATTTAATTGTTCCATGTTAATGACTTTTTAAATGATGTAAGCTTTAATACCAAATGTATGCCAACAGTTAAAACCATCATAAATAAAAGATTCAACCATGTATTCTGTCCACTAAGCAGGACAAAAGCAATATTCACTGTAACAGAAGTGTAACATTCTTTCATACAATTCCGGGATCAAGCGAAAGGTTGGGGGATGTTCTTTCCTTCGTCATCCTGAACTTGTTTCAGGACCTCTTGCTTAAGCAGGTGCTTTATAGCCAAGAGTTGCCGAATCCTGAACTTGATTCAGGATCGGCATGACGAACGTTTTAGAAAGTTTGGCACTAATGCGCTTAGCCGCCCCCAGCTTTTCCACTTGATCCATTTCCAGACCTTAAAGTTGACTGTTTTTGTAGCATTGTTAGTAATCAGCCCGTATTTTATAAAACTTACGATTATGAGGCTGTTGAAACTGATATCACTAACCGGAATAATTTCCCTGGGCTTAGCATGTAATAAAAAAAACGATCTGACAGAAACTCCGCAAGAAGCAGCCCAGCGAGCTGATCTGTATGTTGGTACCGCATTCCTGTCGGTAGAAACCGCGATAAACGAGCTTGAGTTTATCGCACGTCATGTCCCGCAAATTCAGACAGATGGAAATTTCCTTTCTTGTGCCATCATAAATCGTCAGCAAGTGCCTGAGGGTGAAAAAGTAGAGATCACATTTAGCAACAATGCCTGTGACGATCAAACGATACGCTCAGGTAAGCTGATCCTTACCTATGAGGAAGCTACGGGAAACATCTTTATCAGCCCGGTAAATTATAGGATCAGAGAAACTAAGATTTCTGGAAACTATGTGTTCCAGCCAGGTACATTCGAGCAAAAACCGATATTGAAATTAGTAGTACCTGATGGGGCTTTTACCGCAGACAATGGTGATTACTATCGCTTCAGCATTGAACGTATCAGCTATTTTAAAGAAGGTAAAGATACACCCACAATAATAAATGACGATATATTTGAAACGCTTGAGGCGTCTTACGATTTCGAATTAAAAAGCCAGGGAGCTGTAACCCTGATGCAGGCTGAAAGCCATACACCTTATATTATTAAATACTCGTGTCCTGACAAGTTCAGACCACGCAGTGGCAAAGTAAAATTCGAACGGGTGACCAGCACGTATAGATATATCCTTTTCGGAAATGGCAACTGTAACGATCTCGCCAGGATATCTGAAACTCCCTGATAGCAGAAAGCCGAAAAATGCGGCTCCGGCTATTTAATTCGGTCAGACTGCTTTTAACATTTAGATGCAAGTACCAGGAAAATATTACAGCCGCCAGATTATGGAGAAGTCTACATATACTTTTTAAGTTTCTCAAGGAGCTGGTACATGTCAAACGGCTTTTCAAAAAACTCGTCAGGTCCATGCACTGTATTTTCGAGTTGTACAAATTTCGCCATTGCAGAAAACAAGATCACGGGAATGTGGGCCGTTTCCTTATTTAACTTAACTTCATTACAAATTTGCCGTCCATCCTTTTCTCCCAGCATAATATCCATTAGGATTAAGCTGGGAGGATCATTGGTAATTACATCCCAAATATCTGCTCCGTCCTGCAATCCTGTTACCTCATACCCACCAAATAATTCCAGAATATCAGTAAGAGCCAAAAGTATATCCTTATTATCTTCTATTACTAAAATCCTGTTTACCATTGTGGTTCAATACGCTAAAAGTATAAAAAAAACACCTATTTTGGGTTTCTCTAACGTTAAAATCTGTTAAAGAATAATATGAACAATTCAATCGGAACTGAGGAGGAGCATCGCCTTGCAGCAGTCGAACGGTATAAAAAACACTACAAAAAGAAAGCAACTGACCTTCAAGACATTGTAATACTAGCAGCCCGAATCTGTAATGCAAGTGCCGCATTAATTTCCGTTGTTGAACAAGAAAAGATTTTGATTAAGGCTGCCACAGGATTTACCAATAATGCTCTGGATCATAACAATTTTCTATGCGGTCATGCTATTAGAAATGACACGATCACTGTGATTTCTGACTTCTTGATCTATGACAAAATTGATACTTTACCGCTTGTTAAAGAAGGATTTCGTTCATATGCAGCAGTAAACCTAAAAAGTCACGATGGATATAATGTAGGCACCCTTTGCATTTATGATACCAAAGTCAGGGATCTTTCAGGAGAGCAGCTTCAAAGCCTCGTTGTGCTTGCCAAACAAGTTTGTCATTTAGTTGAACTGGAATATCGTTTCTCAGAACTCCATCAAAAAATCGAAGAAATTCAACGGCAAAAATTTGAAATAGAAACCACTAAAGTGGTGTTGAAATCCATATTAGACAGCTCGAACACTCACCACTTACTAGTAAGCAGAAAATTTGCAATCCTGGCCTTCAATAAAGGAGTGGCAGACTTTTATGAAGTAGTAACGGACAAAAGGATGAAAGTAGGTGATTCGATATTCGATTATATTCCCTCCTATTATGCAGACGCTTTTATTAATACTTCCAACCTGGCTTTTGCGGGTGAAGTGATCAATGTTGACTGCTTCTTAACCTTCGGATCACTGGATCCTCAATGGTGGGGCATTACTATAAGTCCAACCAAAACCGGTAATGGGGAAATAATCGGCGTCTCATACCACGCTATAGACATACACGAGAGAAAGACCTATTACGAAAAAATGAAGAAGCAAAATGAAAGTCTTAAAGAGATAGCTTTTGTACAGGCGCATGAAATACGCGGCCCCCTGGCTTCTATATTAGGTCTTATTAATCTGATGAAATCTGAGGAAGGCCCGAGATCAGAATACGTTCATTTGCTGGAAGTATCCGCTAAGCAGCTGGACAGCAGGATAAGTAAAATTATTAATTTAACTCACGATACGGAATAACAAAAGAAACCGCTCCCCGAGCAAGAGAAGCGGTTTTTTGTTAAAACAGTTAATACAGTATAAAGAACTACAAAAATAAACTTTTATTTAATAACATCACACTAGTCCACTTTATTTATTTTCGTTCGTTTCCAATCTATCTGAATATTTTTTAAATTGCATCTGACCAGAATTATAAATCTGCCGATAGCGTTGAAAAATATTTATTTTCTTTTATTTCTGGGACTTCTTAATCTAACGGCCTTTGCCCAACAAAAGCCGCAATACACTCAATATATCTTCAATAATTATTTGATTAACCCTGCTATATCAGGCATTGAAAATTATATAGATGTAAAAGCTGGTTATAGAAATCAATGGACAGGACTTGAAGGGGCACCAGTAACAAGTTATTTTTCGATACATGGACCTATCGGTAAAAGCGATATGAGTTCCTCAGTTACTTCCTTTGGCGGGCAGGAAAACAATCCCCTCAGCCGAAGCTATGTACCCAATTATCAAGCATCTAGTCCGCATCATGGCATTGGTCTATTTGGGGTGTTTGACAAGGCCGGGCCAATTAATTGGATGGATATCAATGCAACCTACGCTTATCATTTGGGAATATCGGCCAAGACAAACCTCTCGGTCGGTATTGCGGCGGGAATATCACGTATGGCCATTGACAGATCCAAACTGAGATTTAATGATGAAAGATCAGATCCTATACTGGATGATAACATAGAACAGCAACTAAAGCCCGATCTGGCAGCGGGTATATGGTTTTATGGCCCGCTATATTTTATCGGGCTTTCCGGGCAGCAGCTGTTGCCCCAAAACTCTGGCAATGATTCTCCCTCGACGGGACTTAAACAGGTCCCACATTTTTTTATGACTGCGGGTTATAAATTTTTTGCCACCGAAGACATCGCTGCTGTTCCATCAGTAATACTAAGAAAAGTAAGAGCTACTTCTAACGCCATCGACTTCAACATGAAACTATCTTTCCGCGACAGATTCTGGCTTGGCGGGGGCTATCGTAATAAAGATTCGTTCTCGGCTCTGGCAGGCTTTTATTTTAGCAATTTCGTAAACTTAAGCTATTCATATGATTTTACAGTTTCTGAACTGGCTAATACAAGCAAAGGTACACATGAGTTTGTGATTGGCTTTCTTCTGGATAATACATATAAAGTAATATGTCCGCAACGAAATTGGTAACAAGTTAAAGATGAGTTTTGTCAATGAACACTTTAATTTTTACCATCTTCCTCACCTTGAATAAATTTCCGGGTTAACCGGATAAGGAATTGGCGTCCCTTCCATTGCTGCAATAACGTTCTCCGCTATCCGGGTCACCATCTTCAGCCTCGTTTCCTCTGTGGATGTCCCAATGTGAGGAAGGATAGTGGCATACTCCATGTTTAGCAGGGGATTATCCGGTCGCATAGGCTCAGGGTTTGTCACATCCAGACCCGCCCCCCAGATCGTCCTCTTTCCTAAGGCCTCTATCAAATCTGCTTCGTTATGGATACCTCCACGGGCAGTATTAATAAATATGGAGCTTGGCTTCATTTTCAAAAAAGCCTCCCTGTTGAATACTTCCCTTGTTTCATCACTTAATATGGAATGAACCGAAATCACATCACTTTGTACAAGCAGATCATCGAAGGAAACTTTTACTGCTGCGAGGTCCTCTTCCGCCTTCTTATTAATATTTCTGTTGCAATAAATGATCTTCATGTCATAAGCAGCTGAACACATCCGCGCTAGTTCTGTACCGATACCCCCAAGTCCAAACACACCCAAGGTTTTACCTTTAAGTTCAACCCCAAGGTTAACCGCAGGATCAAAAAAGTTCCACTCACCGTTTAAAATCCGCTTATGATTGTACACAGCTTTTTTTGAAACAGCCAGCATCAGCAAAAATGCAGTGTCAGCAGTTGAATTATTTACGACACCCGGTGTATTGCCAACAGGAATATTCAGTCTCGTCGCTTCAGCAATATCCACATGATCGTATCCAACACCATGAATGGCGATCACTTTTAAATGCCTGCATTGATTCAGGAAGTAAGTGCCGAGCTTCGCTGGACCTGCAATAACAAGTGCATCATGCTGTTTGCAATGCGCTATCAGCTCATCCTCCTCCAACTCGCGTTTTTCAAGCCATTGAGTTACTATTATTCCTTTTTTCTCCATCAATTGAACCCCTGCATGCGTGATCCTTCTAGTGACAAATACTTTCATAAAGTTCTTAAATAAAAATCCAATGGTTATAAGTTTAATGTCGCAAAGATATTCTTCCGACTCCAGAAGAGGCTTTCCCTCGCTCTCTTTGGTATCTTTTTTTTAAAATAACTTATTGCAACCCAATACATTAATAGAAAACATTCTTACTTGTACAAAATTGAACCATTTCTGAACAAAAACGAACCCTCCTACCTGGAGCTTGTATTAGTTTTGCTGTAACCAAAGGACATGTTCTTTGCAACCAATTTAATTAACAAACCAGTTTAACCTGAAGTAACGATTTTTCCCTGAATCTTTTTTGGATTCTATGATGGTTGTTAATTCATTTTAATACCCGAAACAAGTACCAATTATATAATCTGGATAATGTTGCTGTATCACATAAGGAGGATGCAGAAATGTTTGACACACCAGAATTTTTTAAACCAAATAACTTTATTGTTTAAACCATGAGAAAACTAAATTGTAAGGCGGCAGGCAAGCTCGGTTTGATGGCATTTGTATGCCTTTATTCGATTTCTTGCTCTAAAAAGCTTGAAGACACCATTCCAACCCAGGTAAGTAATGATGCGAGCAAAAAAACAACGGCCAGCGTCAGTAGTACTGTAGTTATAAGACCCACATACAACAGTACTGCTATATTACGCAATCCTTTGAACGGCTGGGTGATGTATGGGAACCGGACCGCTACTGACACCTATTGGGATTCCGAATATTACGTTCCGGAATTAGGTAAGAACGTTAAGGCAATCGATTATGCTTCCGCCTGCTATATCCGCACAAGTTGGAGATCCTTGAATCCGAGTCCAGGTGTTTATACATGGAGAGACTTGAACTCGCAGATGGGTAAATTAATCAACGGAGCAAAAACCAGGGGCTTACCAATCGCCTTCCGTATCGTAGTAGATGGACGCGATCAGGGCGAAAACACCCCCCAGTTTGTGTTCGACGCGGGAGCTGACTATTGGTTGTCAAACCCCGCGGTTCCGGCTCAAAAAACCCCTTTCCCTCAGGATCCTGTTTTCAGACAATATTATACTACGTTTATTGAAGAGCTGGCTGAAGATTTCAATGATCCTGCCATCACATCTTTTATCGACGCTTATGGATTGGGTAAATGGGGAGAAGCGCATAATGTAGTTTATGCAGACCCCGGTACTTTAACATCTGCCCAAACAGAGACAGCTAAAGAAGAGGTTCTAGACTGGATCATGGGTCTTTATACCAGAACTTTTACGAAAGTGCCATTGGTAATAAATTATCACAGACTAATTGGCCACCCTACAAGCTGGGGAGCGGTAAATCCAAACAGTGACAGACTTCTTGTTAAAGCTATTAACAAAGGATATAGCCTTAGACATGACGCTTTTGGAATGACCGATTATTATCAGAGCTGGGAAAAAACCTTTGCCGCTGCATGGAATTACAAACGTCCAATTATTATGGAGGGCGGTTGGATTGTCAGCTCACATAGATACTGGAATGACTCAGGTGCTCAATACAGACAGGGGCATCCGGAAGATGTAAGACTAGGTGAGTTTAACAGATCGGCTGAAGCACACGTAAATATGATGGACTTTCGTGCCGGATCAGAGACCGCCTCATGGTTTGGCACCAGCTTTCCTCTGGTGCAACGTTTTATTACTGAAGGTGGATACCGTTTATATCCTGACGAAGTGTCTTTGCCAAATCTTATTACGACCGGGGCAACAGCTAGCCTGAGTCACCGCTGGAGAAATATGGGCTGGGGATATTGCCCTAACAACATTCCTCAATGGAATTATAAATACAGAGTCGCTTTTGCTATTGTAGATGCTTCGGGTGCAGTTAAAAAGTTATTTATAGATAATAACAGCGATCCGTCGAAATGGCTTAAGGATAACCCGGTGACTTATAATTTCACCACTACAGCGGTCGACCTGCCAGCCGGTGCTTATACCTGGGCGGTAGCAATCATTGATAAAACAAACGCAAATAAACCAGGTATATCACTTGCCGTTAGTGGTGATCTAATCAACGGATGGCTCACACTCGGCAGTTTGCAGATATCGGCCGGTACCGCTCCAATTGGACAAAACATTAAATTGAGAGGTTACAACAACCAGTTTGTGTCGGGAGAAAATGGGGAAGAGCCAATGTGGTGTAATCGTCCATATGCGTCAACCTGGGAAACGTTTACAGTTGTTGACGCTGGCGGAGGAAAAATTGCATTAAAAAGCATGAACAAATATGTATCTTCTGAAAATGGGGCAACTTCAGGTATAACCTGTAACAGAACCAGCATCAGTGATTGGGAGAAATTTGAATGGATAGTAAGCGCAGATGGAAAAATCTCACTTAGAGGGAATAATGGTAAATACATTTCTTCAGAAAATGGAGAATCTGTGATGAAATGTAACAGAACCACTATTGGCGGTTGGGAGAAGTTTGCGCTAAACTAAGAACGTACCAAGGGAGATTGTTTCAAATGTTAGTCATTGACTCATCAGGACATGAACGAGATGTCCGACTTTTAATCACGATACTTTGGCTGCATTATGGAACAATCTCCTTTAAAGCAATTTACATTCAGCTATTTTACATGACGCTGATAGTTTAAAAAATCTTCTACTTCTTTAAGTGTCATCAATTAAAAAACATTAAATGTTGTGAACATTGGAATAGTATTGCATTGTAATTGCAGTATTTTTGTTATATAATGTTTCAGCATGCCTCACAATCATTCAAGTATACAATCCGGACTTACTACCGCTTTCTGGCTAAATGCAGTTTTCTCTCTTATCGAAATCGCTGGAGGACTATATACTAATTCCACCGCGATCCTAACTGATGCGATACACGACCTGGGAGATACTGTTGCGATTGGCTCCGGTGTTTTATTAGAAAAACTCTCTGTAAAAAAGAGAACAAAAAACTATTCTTACGGATACAAGCGATTCTCCCTTTTATCCGCTTTTGTCCTTTCTGTTCTTTTGATTGGTGGCTCGGTGATCATGCTAATCAAAGCCGTTTCTGCACTCTCAAATCCGCATGAAGTAAACAGCCTTGGTATGTTATGGTTAGCAGTGCTTGGTATTGTTGTGAATGGTTTGGCTTTTCTAAAAATAAAGAACCATGGAAATACTGATCACAGTCAGCATGTTCATGTGCATAATCATTCACATCACAGTCATAGTCACAGTCAAAATAGCCAGGCTCTTATGCTTCATATGTTAGAAGACGGATTAGGCTGGGCGGCAGTCCTCGTCGGATCAATAATCATTTATTTCACCAAGTGGTTCTGGATAGACCCTCTTCTCTCCATCGGCATCGCCCTATTCATCTTATTCAATGCCATAAAAAACCTTATCCAAACCTCCAGGATCTTTCTGCAGGCAGTTCCGGAAAATGTAAATATTGCCCAGCTGACAAAAGATATAATGGAAATTAAGGGAGTAAAAAATGTTCATGATGTCCATGTATGGACTTTAGATGGGACTTATAGCATCAGTACAGTTCATGTTGTAGTCGAAAAAGAAAACATCTCAAATCAACGTGAGCTTAGAGACAAGATTGAAAAAATCATGGACCAGTATTCAATAAATCACCCGACCTTGCAAATTGAAACGAGCGACGCGCCTTGCAGTTTGGCTAATTGCTGACTGATGATAAAACTTCTAGTCTCATGGAAGCTTACAGAATCTTTAAAAAAGACGGTTCTCCATATCGCCAGGATGAGGCAGACCTCATTAAAAAGTTAAACACCGAAGCTATTAAATAAGGGATCGCTTATATTTGCGGGACAAAAAACCTTCCATGGATATCGTTTATCAGTATTATAATGAAATAGTCTTAACTTTTGCCGATTACGACGTTGATTTCCAGGACGGCGTCATTGTGATTCAAGTGCCCGATGATAAAAAACCTTTTGACTCGGTATTCAGTAAAATTGAGGCCCAAATACTGCGTATAGCGGATACGCTCGATCTCAGGGATAAGGAGGTGGTAGTGAGGGTGGAAAAAAGCAGCCAGACGAAACAACTTGTACTTAAGCAACAATAAAAAAGATCCCCAAAGGGATCTTTTTTATTTTATTTCCTGACCGGTTCCTGCTGTTTCGACATCTGTGCTGCTGCAACACTATCCGGCAGAATATTTCCCATTCCAACCTGCATTTTATTTTTTAAGCCTGAGATCACTTTTGGCTTTCCAGCCATTAAGCCCTCATATCCGTCTCTAGCCACACCGGCCGGATCGTCCAGATCGTTTTCCTGAACAATCTTAGATTCCTCCATTTCAGCTTTCCTGAAAAAGTCGGTATCTGTAGCTCCGGGTAATAAACAGGTCACACTTACTCCTTTGTCTTTAACCTCATGCTGTATAGCTGCACTCCAGGAATTTACGAAAGCTTTAGTTCCGTGATAAACCGATTGCCATGGACCAGGTGCTTCACCCGCGATCGATCCGACATTCAGGATTTTGCCTTCGCCACGGGCGACCATGTCCTTTAGGAAACATTTGGTCAAAACAACGTATGCCCCAATATTTAATTGTATAATGTCCAGTTCTGTACCAATATCGGTATCAAGGAACTGGCCGTAATATCCGTGGCCAGCGTCATTCACCAGTACATCTATCTCAATTCCCTTTAATTTTACTTCGTCATATACCTCGAACGGACTTTCTTTTTTAAAAAGGTCCTTTGAAATAGTCTCTACGCTGATGTTAAATTCCTGTTTAAGTTTGGACGCAGTTGTAGACAACTCGTTCTCGTCGCGGGCCACAATAATTAAATTATAGTGGTCCTTTGCAAATAACTTGGCCAGCTCGTATCCTATACCGCTGGTTGCTCCTGTGATCAGGGCATATTTTTCGTTGTTCATAGCAGATAATATTTATTAAATGTAGATCTGCTTATTCTTAACAATCTTCCTGCCAGCCTAGTTCACATAAAACATTTGTATCCCAATTTTTGAGCCTGAAATCTATTTACAAAATAAAGAGCACTAAATGAACTAAATGGTGTTACTAATAAATGTTTATATTATTCAAACGACACGGAAAGAACAGACACTTTAAGAAATACTACTCGTACGAGGCCATGGATGAAGAAATTACTAAAGGACACAATGAAGCATTTCCGGGTAATAACCAGTTCTGGTATAACAGTGAAACCAAATGCATTGACATCATAAATAAACGCCTGTCACCTGTTGACTGTCAGGATGATTTAAACAAACTTAACTTAGGCCCCAATCCCTAATACCTCATCAATGATCCCGAACTCCTTAGCCTCCGATGCAATCATCCAGTAATCTCTGTCGGATACGTCATGTACCCTCTGGTAATCCTGACCACTATGCCTGGCAATGATTTCATATAATTCCTGTTTAAGCTTAAGATATTCCTTAATAGCAATCTCCATATCTGAAGCCTGGCCTTGTGCCCCGCCATGTGGCTGATGCAACATGATTCTGGAATGTGGCAAAGCGACTCTTTTTCCTGCTGCACCTGCACATAATAGCACTGCCCCGAAAGACAGTGCCATACCGGTACAAATGGTAGCAACGTCCGGACTTATATATTGCATCGTATCATAGATGCCCAAACCTGCGTACACTGATCCACCAGGAGAGTTTACATACAATTGGATGTCACGTCTGGCATCAATAGATTGCAAGAATAGAAGCTGGGCCTGTATAATATTGGCGGTTACATCATCCACAGCCGAACCGAGAAATATTACCCTATCCATCATCAGCCTGGAAAAAACATCCATCTGAGCAACATTTAACTGCCGCTCTTCAACGATATAGGGCGTAACTGCTTTTGGTAGAGATCGCAGGTGTAGTCCAAAGATATAGTTATCGATGCCGAACAACCCGGATATTCTATTCCTGAAACCCTCAAAAGCCGCTTCCTTAAAAAGTGGTCCTTCAACCTCTTCAAGTTCGGCTTTGAGCTTCTTGCGGCCATAAAGCTGCACCAGGATAAGAAGAATAACAATTTTGCTCTAAATACCAGGCTCACCTGACAACGGCTTTTAAGAAGTGTTTTGGGATCTCGCAAAGCGATAAGAAAGCTTAGATAATCAGCAACATAAAACAAAGCTGTGGATAAAATATTTTGCGCAAACCGTATATTTGCTTAGTGTGTTTGAGCAATCTACTGAAAAGGGTCTACAACAAGATCCTTGAGAAAATTGAGCGCCTGGAGAGTGATCCCATTAACCAGGCAAGGGTTAAAATGTTAGTTCTTGGACTTGCAGTTAATCTGGTTTTTTGCGCTTTCACAATTCCTATTTATTTTTTCTATGGACCTCGACTGCAATTTCTGAGGTCCCTCGTCGTCTTTACAGTGGGATTGGGTCTCATTTTTGTGGTATTAAAATGGAATGTATGGCGCGGCGTATCACATACAGCTATCGCACTGCTAACTCTGTTGATCTGGTCAAACCTGGTTTTTTATGTCCAGGGCATCAACCTGCCCACCATTCAGTTTATTTTTATCATTATTGTATACTCCTTCTATGCACATGGTCTCAAATGGGGTGTGTTTTATGGAACGGTAAATATCCTTCCCGTCATTATATACACGGTGTTTGATGGACAGCAATACTTTTCACTGAATGTCAGTCCACAAAAAATAAACCTGCCGGCTTATTTATTTGTGGTAACTTATAATTTTGGACTTATCATCTATCTACATTACCACTTCTTTAAAGCATTCAATCTCAACATTGTAAAGCTTACAGAAGCTGGTCTGAATCTCAAACTGCTTAATCAGCGCCTGCAGCAAAGTATGGAAGAAGCACAAAGGTCTTCCCGCGCTAAAATGGATTTCCTTTCCACTATGTCGCATGAGCTGAGAACTCCTTTAAACGGCGTAATCGGACTGTCTAACGTGTTATTGCTTAATTCTCCCCGCGAGGATCAGGAAGAAAACATGCGGATCCTAAAGTTTTCGGCGGAAAACCTTCTGACTCTCATAAATGACATTCTGGATTTTAATAAATTGAATTCAGGCAAATTCGAAATGGAAGACATACCTTTCAATCTCTATCTGTTGCTTCAAAATATCTCTGCAGGGCTACGGCTCAGTGCTCAAAAAAAGGGGATCCAATTAAACCTGGATATTGACCCTTTACTTTATAACAAGATGGTCTATGGTGACCCTACCCGTTTAACACAGGTTCTAATTAACCTAACTAATAATGCTATTAAATTTACTGACGAGGGGAATGTTGAAATCAAGGCGGAGGTAATTGAACATTCAGACCACATAATGGATGTGAGAGTTTCCGTAAAAGATACCGGCATCGGAATACCTCAAGATCACCAAAAGGCAATATTTGAACCATTTACCCAGGCATCAAAAAGTACCAACAGGAAATTTGGGGGTACCGGACTGGGACTTGCTATTGTAAAGGGTATACTGGAAAAGCTGGGTAGCCAGATAAATCTGATATCGGAGAGAGGCACCGGCACCGAGTTCTTTTTTAATATAAAGTTTTCCTGCAGCGATACAGATGGAGACATTATCCCTGCCCCTGCAATTGGGAATAAAATATTAAACAAAAGAACAAGCTTAGGTGAGCTTAAAATATTAGTGGCTGAGGATAACCCTATTAATGTGATGGTGATTAAAAAGCTATTTATGGCCTGGAACATCCAGCCCGCTGCGATTGCTCAAAATGGGATCGAAGTTCTCGAAATGGTAAAGTCGAACAATTTTCACCTGGTATTAATGGATTTACATATGCCTGAAATGGATGGTTATGAAGCCAGCCGACAAATCAGACAGTTGCCCGATAAAGAGAAATCGTCTGTTCATATCATTGCCTTATCAGCTTCTGTATCTGAAGATATTAATAGTAAAGTAAGAAAAGCTGGCATGAACGATTATTTGCCAAAACCATTTAATCCGAAAGACCTGCAGGAAAAGCTAAGCAATCTCTTGCTTATGCAATAAAGAGGGCCATAAATTCAAAAATGATCTTCAACAGAAAACAAAACAAACTGTTCTCTCTGAATCTTAACTTAAATTATGCACCCAAACTCTAAAAAAACCCGTATTGTAGTTATCGGCGTTGGCGCCGTAGGATCTACCACTGCTTACACCCTGCTCCTCCGGCACGGTATGGATGAACTGGTCCTGATTGATGCCAATAAAGAAAAAGCCATTGGCGACGCTCTGGATATGAATCACGGATTGCCCTTCTTAAGTAAAACCAAAGTCTGGGCCGGCACTTACGAAGACTGCAGGGAAGCCGATATCATCATTATAACTGCAGGCGCCGCTCAAAAAGAAGGCGAGTCAAGAATAGATCTGCTAAAACGCAATGTATCCATTTACGAAAGCATTACTTCCGAAGTACTGAAATATAACAAGGACGGTATCCTCCTGATCGCTTCAAATCCAGTAGATATCATGGCTTACTTCACCTGGAAAAAATCTGGCTGGCCCGCACATCGCGTGATTGGCTCAGGCACTTTGCTTGACAGCGCCCGCCTGCGCTACTTAATAGGCGAAAAACTGCAAATTGATGCTCGTAGCGTACATGCACATATCGTCGGAGAGCATGGCGACTCTGAACTGGCACTTTGGAGCCTGGCAAATATCGCCGGCACAGAACTTCAGCTTGATGATTCTGAAAAAGAAGAGATCTTTAATAACACAAAAAACGCAGCTTATCAGATCATCAAATCGAAGGGCGCCACTTATTATGCTATCGCTTTAGCGCTTGACCGCATTTGTACTGCCATTTTGAGGAACGAAGCAGCAATTTTAAATGTTTCCACTATGCTAACAGATTATCACGGAATTTCAGACGTCTACCTGGGGGTTCCTTGCGTGATTGATCATAACGGCATCCGCGAAGTGTTGCCTCTCAACATCAATGAACAAGAGAAAAAGCTGTTAAATTCATCAGCTCAAAAGCTAAAAGAGCTTATCAGTTCTATTGAGCTCTAGCTTTCTAGTGTAAAATTATGTTCAGCGAGCTCATTCCCGTTAATAACTACAGCCACTTTGTGGTTACCGGGATAGTGCTTCCTGGTGGTCATATTTTTAAAAGATTGCCTGCGAATAAAGCGGTAAACAGATTCGCCTTGATAAGTATTCTCAGTGATTTTGAATAGTTTTCTGGCTGGTTTACCGTTTGCTTTCATATAGTAAATGGCGTATTCAACCCTTAACTTAAGCGCTGAGCTTTCGGCATGCAGCAATTCAAACGAAAATTCAAGATGATCACCCTCTTTGATGGTTTGACGGTTTATCTTCAAATTTTGTACTGAGCATTTTACCGTACCAGACAAGCCAAATAGATCCAGGGTATCAGCATGAGCCTGTTTTAACAAACTACGGCAACCATGTTTTATTAGTCGGTCAGTTTCTAGGCTTGATCCTTTCCACTTACGGGCGATAGCAATGACAGTATCGGGATGGTCTTTAGCGATATCGTTCAGGTTATTGGCAACACTTCTTCTTACAAATTCAGACGGGTCAGTTTTCAGATTTTCCAATATCGGAAGTATCGGAGAAGGATCTGTCTTTAAATCTGGAAGAGCCATAGCCCAGGGAAGCCTCGGCCTGCAGCCTTCACTTGCAAACCTTCGCACCAGGTGACTCGGGTGCAGGGACCATTGTTGCATCCGGTCCATTACTTCTGCAGGGTATCTTTTTATATATGGTCGGATATCAAACTCACAGCTGGTAAACTGAGTAACCAGTTCGATGGCTTCCATAGAAACTTCGAAATGGTCGAGCCCATACATCTCTATAAACTCCGGGAGAAACATGTACTCAAGGCTGTTTTCCTGTACGCCCGAACTGCGCAATGCAGCTATAATGTTAAACACTGCCCTTATTTTATGTTCATAGTCATTTTGAAGGAAAGACTCCAGCACGGATGCAATATGTTTCATTCGTTGTTTTAATTCCCTATCCTCCCACAATTCATCATAAACACATGCCATAAACAACATCTTGTCGAACTCGGCCAAGCTTTGTTCTAGTGCTCCTGTCAACGTATCAAAAAACCGTGTATTATATATATTCTTGAGTAATTCAGCCATTCATCAAAAGTCAGAGGTAATAGTGACAACAGTATGTCAGCATATCATTTTACATCCTGTAAAAATAAAAAGGTCTTCAAACGGGGAGGATGAAGACCTTTTAAACTAACCAATTATAAACCTGACACAAATGTAAATAAAGTATCAAAATTTCAAAACAAAAAATAAAATATTGTGATAATTTCAAACAAAACAAGCAATAATTAAAATTTTACAAAAACAACCACACAAATAAGCTTTCAATTATTTGAATAATAAAACTATTTATCCTTTTCAGGATCATAGTGCAATCCAGGAGTCAGCCAGTATAACAGTGCCACCCTCGAATATCTGTAGTTAAAAGGTGATAGCAGAAATACTGCCGGAAAGATCGTTGCAATATATAATAAAGGATCTTCCAGATTATTTGTGAACAGATACGTTAACACGGCAACGGCGATAGTTTCAGCAACGCTCATAGCATAGCTTATAAACATCGATACATAAAAATATCCTGGCTCCCGTTCAAATCTTAAACCACAATGAGGGCAACTCACATTCATTTTCTGGAACTTCAGTCCATACATTGGGCCATCGAACATATTGCCTCTTCTGCAGCGAGGGCATTTTGCATGTAGTGCCGCATAAAGAACCGGCGTTTCCGATCTATTGTTATCTATTTTTATACTTTTCATGTCTGTTATTTTTAAACACCTGTCGTCTGAACTCATCAGGTGTTATACCCACCTGCTTTTTAAAAAATTTAGTGAAATAAGAGTTATCGTTGAAGTTAAGCTGGTAAGCTATCCCGGATACTGAAAGGTCCAGATTCACCAGCAGCCTTTTAGCTTCAAGCAACACGCGGTTTCTGATCAGTTCGCCCGCTGAAAGCCCCAGCATCTCATTGCAGATGGCATTTAGATGATTAGGAGTAATATACAGCAATTCAGCATACTCCTTTGGAAATCTTAGCTCGGTAAAGTTTTTCTCTATAAGTCTTTGAAAGTTCTTCAGCAACATAACGTTATAAGAAGACAGCGCTTTAGCTCCTTCTTCAACGCTTAATTCATTCACCAGAATAAAAAGTTGTAAAATCAGCAGGCGAATATTGTCCAGTTCAAACTTCCCTGCGTGCTGCTTTACATTCAGCATGTCTTCAAAAAGTCCGGTAAGTTTTGTTTGTAAAACTTCAGGAATTTCGATGACAGATTCTGAAGTGATCCCCTGGAAAAAACCAAAGCCTTCCAAATAATCAGGCCGCAATAAAAATGACTGAAAAAAGGATGGAGAGAAATTAATCACATAACCATCAACATTCCCCTCAAAATCCCAGCTATGAACTTGCCCTGGCACCATAAAATAAATCTGAAAGGGATTTACTTTAAACTTTTCAAAGTCAATAGTATGTTCTCCGCCGCCATCTGTGAACAAAACCATATGGTAAAAGTTGTGCCTGTGTGGCAATCTCAACTTATGATGATTTTTCAGATACGGCGCAAACCTGCTGATCAAAATATCCTGACTTCGAAATTCTGAAAGTGATCCGATATCATATACGGGAACGTTGTTCATCTCTGCAAAAGTAAAGCATAACACTTGTTTGAAGTGGTATCATTCATCGCATTTGTGGTACTTTTTACTTATCCTGTTTAGTTCTGCAAGTTTTACGCCAACAGATCTCCATATTTCAAAAAAAAGATACAAATTAGAATGATTTTAATTTTCAATTAACCCTATAAAAGATGGCTAATTAGGCTGTCAAGACTTAGCTTTGACCCCAATGCATCTTTAATATTCATTTGTATGGATGATTTTCTAGCAGCCCGCTCACAGATGGCCCTTTCTCTGGGTTTTCACATTGTTTTTTCTTGTATTGGGATGGTAATGCCGTTTTTTATGGCGGTTGCACATTATTACTGGCTTAAAACTAACGACGTCCTCTATAAGAATATCACTAAGGCCTGGAGCAAAGGAGTTGCCATATTTTTCGCTACTGGCGCTGTTTCCGGTACTGTTTTATCCTTCGAATTGGGCTTACTCTGGCCGGGATTTATGAAACATGCCGGGCCTATCTTTGGGATGCCCTTTTCCCTGGAAGGAACAGCTTTCTTCATCGAAGCAATTGCCCTCGGTTTTTTCCTCTACGGATGGAACCGGTTTAACCCCTGGTTTCACTGGTTCACCGGAGTAATTGTCGGCATTAGCGGACTAGTATCCGGCATCCTTGTAGTAGCAGCAAACGCCTGGATGAACAGTCCGGCTGGTTTTGATTATGTAAACGGGCAATACCTCAATATCGATCCGATGGCAGCTATGTTCAATGATGCATGGTTTTCACAGGCACTGCATATGTCTATTGCAGCTTTTGTAGCCACTGGCTTTGCAGTGGCTGGCATTCATGCCCTCATGATCCTTAAAGGAAAGAACATACAATTCCATAAGAAATCGTTTAAAATTGCCGCTGTTTTTGGAGCAGTGGCTGCAATCTTCCAGCCTCTTAGCGGGGATATATCTGCAAAAGACGTTGCTCAGCGCCAGCCCGCAAAACTTGCGGCAATGGAAGCACACTTCCATACGGAGAAGAATGCTGCCCTGATCGTGGGTGGAGTACCCAACCCGGAAACTAAAACAGTAGATTATGCTATTAAAATACCCGGATTATTGAGCTTTATGGCACACGGTGATACCAACGCCGAAGTAAAAGGCTTAGACAGCATTCCCGCTGAAGATCAGCCGCCCGTCGCCATTACCCATTATGCTTTCCAGATCATGGTAGGCCTGGGGATGATAATGATGGTGCTCGCTATTTTATATTTCATAGCCTTATGGAAGAAAAAGCACTGGCAAAACAGCAAGTGGCTCCTAAAATTCTTTGTTGCTGCTACTCCTATGGGATTCATTGCTGTCGAAGCCGGCTGGACAGTAACCGAAGTAGGCCGTCAACCATGGATCATACATGGTGTGATGCGAACAGCCGATGCCGTAACACCTATGCCGGGGATCGCCTATTCTTTTTATCTCTTTACTGCTGTATACGTTTCACTGGCAGCGATTGTGATTTTTATGCTTTACAGGCAAATTAATATGGTTGGTCAGCTCTACGACCTTCCTGCAGATGTTAAACCCAAAAGAGACTAACATGTTGTATGTGGTAATTATATTCCTTTGGACAGCCATCCTTTTATACCTGCTAATGGGAGGGGCCGATTTCGGCGCTGGGATCATTGAACTTTTTACTTCCGAGGCCAATAAAAAACAAACCAGGAAAACACTATACCAGGCGATCGGCCCAATCTGGGAGGCAAATCATATGTGGCTTATTATCGCCATCGTTATCCTTTTTGTGGGATTCCCTGTAATTTATTCAACTATGTCTGTTTACCTGCATATCCCCTTAACAGTCATGCTGCTCGGCATCATAGCCAGAGGTACGGCTTTTACATTCCGGCATTACGATGCTGTAGTAGACGATATGCAGCATCTCTATAATAGGATCTTCGTTTATTCTAGCTTTGTGACACCACTTTTTCTCGGCATTATTGCCGGAAGCGCCGTATCGGGCCATATAGACCCGCATGCCCCTGATTTTCTGTCGGCTTATGTTTTCAGCTGGCTAAATTGGTTTTCGTTTACAGTGGGGCTCTTCACTGTCGCCATTTGCGGCTTCCTTGCAGCCATCTATATTATCGGCGAAACCACTAACGAATCCGACAAAAAGCGCTTTATACGCAAGGCATTGGTATTTAATATTGCCGCCGTGATTTGCGGAGCGCTTGTTTTTATTGCAGCCTTCATTGAAAAAATTCCTTTAATAGACTGGGTGTTTGGTAACATAACAGGCATCATCTGCATTACCGCGGCAACACTATCTTTGATCCTCCTGTGGGTGCTCCTGTTGAAAGGAAAAACGCAAATCCTGCGAATCTTAGCAGGATTTCAAGTTACTATGATTCTTTTGACGACCACCTTCAGACATTTCCCTAATATCGTTCTGTTTAAAAACGGTGGACACTTATCCCTAATGGAACATGCAGGCCATGAAAAGACTATTGAGGCCCTAGGGATAGCTCTATTGGCAGGAAGTGTCTTTATACTACCAGCTTTATTTTATCTCATTTACAGCTTTCAAAAGAAAAGTAATGCATATCCAAAATAAACTTGAACACTACATACTTGATTCATTTGTTGGCTGGTGCTTAAATGGAACTGAAAACCAGAATGTGGAACCTTTCCCTTCTTCACTTTCTACTCCATATCTTCCTTGATGAAGATTTATTATTTCAGCAGAAATATACAAACCCAAACCCAGGCCTGAGAACTGGGTCGAAGCCTCATTTACTCTGAAAAAACGGTCAAATACATAAGGGGTCTTCTCCCTGGCAATACCAATTCCAAAATCGCGCACGGACACCTTAACAGAATCTCCTTCCGTATTCACCCTTAAAAGTATTTTATCCGAGCCTGGAGAATATTTAATAGCATTGCTGATATAATTGGTCAGCACCTGTTCTATCCGTATCCTGTCAACCTCTACAGGCTCTGTCACTGTATTTTCTATTATAATATTTTCCAGGTTAAAGCCATGCAAGATACTATCGGCAATAATTTCGTCCATGGTGCAGGAACTGATGTCCAACCGAAGTTTGCCCGATTGTATTTTGGTGTTATCCATCAAATCACCTATCAGGGTACTCAGTTTATTGATTTGTAGAATTGCTCTTTTTATGAAGACAAGCAAGATGCTCTCATCTACCTGCCTTTCCACCTGACGCTGTAATACCTGCAGAGATGCCTTAATAGTAGTAATTGGAGTTTTTAATTCATGGCTTGCAACACTCATAAACTCATCCTTTTTTTGAAGCAAGGCCTGCATGAATTCATTTTCCTGCTTTTTCTCTTCTGCTTCCTTCTTCTGACTCCAATCCTGTATAATGGAGATTATCTGAGTAACTTTTCCACCAGCATTCCTTTTAAACACCTTTCCTCTGGCCTTAACCCACCACCACTGGCCATGAATATTCTTAACCCTGAACTCAACTTCTCTCACATCTTCATTACCACTTTCCTGGAAGCTGCGGAGGTATTCCTCAATGGATGGGAGATCGTCCACACAAATAAGCTTTTGCGACTCCATATAGTCCATCGCCTTAATTTGTCGCGAAGAATATCCTAAAATTGGGTGGAGCTCTTTATTAATATATACATAAGATAGTTTTTCCAAGTCGAAAATGGAAATGATATCCGGAGTAGCCCTGAGTGATCTGCTGTACGAAAAATTTTTGCCTTTTTAGTTCATTTTCAGTCAGTTTCGTTTCAGTGATATCCATATCAATCCCAATCATTTTCTCCACCCGGCCATCGCTTCCAAATAATGGAAAACCCTTCAGGTGAATAACTTTCAAACCTCCGCCTACTTGTATATCCACTATTTCATCGAATGACTCGCATGTACTTTTAATACAGGTAATTATTCGCTTAGCAATGTCGCGCTGTTCCGGTACGATCAGGTTAAGATACTTATCAGGATAAACTTCAGTGCCTTCAACAATTCCAAAAATGTTGTACATACCCCTGGACCATGACCATACTTCTGTCTCAAGGTCATATTCCCAGCTGCCCATTTTTGCAATAGCCTCCGAGTTAGAGAGTAAATGAAGGCTCTTTTGCATAGCGTACTCGGCCTCCTTCCGTTCCGAAATATTTTCTACAGTGGTCGCTACAGAGTCGTCGAACTTTACTGCGGTTAAACGATACCAGCCTCTCAGGATACCTCCCACAAAATGAACCTCCTTGTCCAGTGGTTCTCCGGTTTCAACTACTTCTTTATACAGATCAATAATTCCGGTGGTTCGGATTGACGGATGTAATGACAGCAACCTTTCGCCCATGCGGCCATTTTTCCAAAGCTGTTCAGCTACTACATTTTCCATAACATACTCAAAATCGATTACCTCTCCGACATCGTTACGAACGCTGCTGAACACGGTGATGGGTAAGGTGGATGCATGAAATACAGCCCGAAGCAGATCGCTGGTATTTCTAATCTCATCCCCGGCCCTGCTTTGATCATATAAGGCAACTAAAAAGGAATTTTTAAGAGGCTTAACCGAAAACAAGATCCACTTTTGGACATGATCAGAAAAAAAAGATCTGAAGGTGCTTTCTCTTTTTTCTTTCGCATGCTTAAATACTATGACTGTTTGATGAGGTAAAAACTCCGTTATAGCTCTTCGCCCTCGATACAGTAAGGCATCATTTTCCTTCAAAGGCAGGATTTGCGCTGCCTTTTGGTTATGATATAATATTTTCAAATCATGATCTACTTCAACCAAAGCCTCATCAAGTGAATTTAATAAATCATCAGCCTTACTCATATCTGCTTTTTAGCGATTATAGAGCTATATTACATAAATATCCGGCTCTGAATGCTAGTATTGCCGGAATGAGCAGAAATATGTAAAGTGCCTTCTCAGGTTGTAAATCCCGTTTACCTCAGTTCCAATTCAGCAAGAAGCTGGTAGGAATACATCCGGGCTGAAGGCTCATAAATAGACGAAACTACCATCAGTTCATCTACTCCAGTTTGCTGTAAAAAATTCTGAAGCTTTCCCCTCAAGGTTTCGGGACTTCCAATGAAAGTGTAGCTAAGCATTTGTTCCACTGCATAGCGTTCTGAGGGACTACAATAATCATCAAGATTTTTGACGGGAGGTTGCATGGGCAAGGCACTTCCTTTAATAACATTTAGGAAAGACAGGTATAATGAACTCGCAAGATAACGGGCTTCCTCATCGCTATCGGCAGCTATGACATTAATTCCAGCCATAACATAAGGGGCTGAAAGGTCGTTAGACGGCCTAAAGTTGCTTCGATATAAATTCAAAGATGCATGGAGCATCGCAGGCGCGAAATGACTGGCAAAAGCAAAGGGCAATCCCAGCAGGGCGGCAAGTTGAGCACTATAAGTACTTGAGCCAAGCAGCCAAACCGGTAAGTCAACGCCTTCAGCCTGAACCGCCCGCACCTTCGCACTGCTATTCTGTGCAGATAGATATGTCCTTAATTCCTGAACGTTTTGTGGGAAGTCTTCAACACTGCCGCTTAAATGACGCCGGAGGGCCATTGCTGTCAGCTGGTCAGTTCCAGGCGCCCGGCCAAGGCCAAGGTCGATGCGTCCAGGATACAGGCTCGCCAGTGTTCCGAATTGTTCAGCAACGATGAGCGGAGCATGATTTGGTAACATTACCCCCCCAGATCCCACCCGGATTGAAGAAGTACCCTGGGCAATGTAGCCAATAAGCACCGGGGTAGCTGAACTTGCTATCCCGGGCATATTATGATGCTCGGCCAGCCAGTAACGCTTATATCCAAGGCGCTCAGCGTGCTGAGCCAGCTGCAGGCTGCTCTTAAATGAATCTGAGATTCCCCTTCCGCTCAGAACAGGTACCAGGTCTAAAACAGATAAAGGTATATTTTGGGAGCTTCTTACTGTTGAATTATCCATACATCAAAGTAAAGCCCCAAACACTTAAAAAGATTTCTTTTTGGTGTAAAACGTTTGTCAAGAATCTACTAATCTCATTTAGACTGATTCAACGCCAGCTTCTCTTCAATCACCCGGTTGTATTTTTCAAGCAGATCATAATACTTATCCCGCCAGCTATCACGCTGTTTTAAAAGCTGATCGAACGTCAGCGATTCATTATAATCCGCTTTTGCATCCTCAAAAGAGATATACCTGATCATCTCCGGAAACACTTGTGTAAAATCGTAGCCAAGCGCCTTTCCATACTTCTCCAGGATCTCAAAAGACAGATCTTCCAGTTTGATATGGTTGTACAATGAAGTGCGGTTATAACCAGCCTTTTTTGCAATAACTGTCTTACTCAGCTCACTTTGCTGAACAGCTTTTCCCAAAACGCTGCCCCTATGTATGTTTTTGCTAGTCTCTTTCAATCACACCAAATTAATACACGCATATGTATATTAACATCTACGTTTTTCATTGCATTTTTATACAATTATGTTTAATATTGTTTCGGAGAGTCGTTAAATCTCCTCAAAATTATGGAAATCACTTTAGACATGCTTAGTCGGCTTGGCAGCGAAGACTATCCGTATCACCTTACCTGGAAAGAATTAAATGACCCTATTTCTGTACTTCAGGACTTTCCTGAAAATTGGGACTTGGCTACATGCCGGATGTTCTTAAAAAAGCATCAGGTTGAACCCCGCCATTTTACTGTAATTGATGCGGAAGAACTTAAACATTTCTTAGAGGATCTTGAAAAACTGATGGAAGCTGTATACGTACTTAACATGCAGTTCAAGGCTGCCTCCGAAAGCCTCACCTTAGACACCAGAGGCAGGCAAAAAGGGGCAGGACGAAAGAAAAGGTAGATCTGCTGCATTCTCTTCTTTTGAAAAAACCATAAACTGCACGAAAAAAAAACAACTTAAGCGACGTTTTTTATGTGCAGGAGGGAGATACTTGCGTAAATTCTGCAAAAAAATAGGGTGATTTACCCAATTGCCGCCACTTGTAATTGATTTTAATTTTATCCTGAAAAAAATCGATCAGGAATGGCATTACTATCGGAAAGCGGACATGGTAAAAACGTAGGCAATTTTGGCAGCCTTTTAATAAGCATTGAGGTTCTCGGCGACAATTACAATCCCCCCAGAGCAGACTTAAGTTTAAAAAACCTTAAACACCTTTATGCACAGGCAAAATCATCGCTACAGGGTGTTACCCTTGCCTTGCGTGTATATGCAGCAACAGTAGATGCGCGGGAAAAAGCCTGGGAAGGTCTTGAACCTTTAGCCAACAGGATCCTTAGTTTACGCCGGGAAGCTTTTATAGATGAGGAGGGCGCTAGTTCTATTGATTCGCTGGTTAAAGACTTGAAGGGTCAAAGAGTGCTGACAGACTTTGCAGTCACCAGGGAAAAAATGAAGTTTAACATTCCTTTATCTTCTCCATCTTATGAAAAAAGGTTGGAAAGTTTGTCGCAACTCATATCTCTTATATCGGAAAATTCCATTTGCAATACACCAGACCAAAAATTACTGATTACTTCCTTAAACATCATTTTCGAGAACCTTAAAACAAAAAACACAAGTATTAAACTTGCAGAAGCCGCGCTGAACACAGCAAGACGTAATAGAAATATAATTCTATATACTCCTGGCACAGGTTTGATAGATATTGCAAAAGACGTAAAGCTATATATAGAAGGTGCTTTAACACCATCAAGCCCCCAATATTTTCAAATCTTAACTACTGATTTCTTCAGCTAGAGTTTCTCCCGATATTTCCCTAAACCGTTTCACTACAGGTTGCAGCATCCCTGCAACCTTGTTTTTTATGAAGTCACCTGTTTCTACAAGGCGACAAGCTTTCAAGGATCAAGTGGAAAGGTTGGGGGGCGGCTAAGCGCATTAATGCCAACTTTTTGAAACGGTCGTCATGCCAAACTCATTTCAACTCATTTCGGCATCTCTTGGACTATAAAGGAAATGCTTAAGCAGGAGATCCTGAAACAAGTTCAGGATGACGAAGCAAGGAAGGCCCCCAACTTTTAAGCTTGATCCGCTTTCAACCCATTTACATCCTCCGTATGTGAGTTTACCCTCACGAAGGCTTTTTTTATACCTTCCTGTCTTACAAGATAATTTGCCTGCTTTGTCACCAACCTTGAAAGCCATTGAGAAAACGCCTCTTAGATCCTGCTTTATTTGTAAGTTATTGTAATATTTACCTGAAAAAATGAATTTTATTGAAATATTTTGAAATATTTAAAACAAAACACATAAATTCGTGACGTATTTCCATTGAAATCAAAATTCAATACAATATTTTTGAATCAAATTAGAGCAAACAAATAAAAAATGGCGGCAAAATTAGAGTACATCTGGCTTGATGGCTATAAACCCACACAAAGCCTTCGTAGCAAAACAAAAATTGAAAAAGATTTTAGCGGTAAATTAGAGGATTGCCCTCTTTGGAGCTTTGATGGTTCTTCAACCGAGCAGGCACCAGGTGGTTCTTCTGACTGTATTTTAAAACCAGTGTTCATTTGCCCTGACCCTCAAAGAAAAAATGGTTACCTGGTAATGTGCGAAGTACTTGATGCTGACGGAAATCCGCATGAGTCAAATGGCCGTGCACTTATCGAAGATGATGATAATGATTTTTGGTTTGGCTTCGAACAAGAGTATTTCCTTTGGGACAACGAGACTAATAAACCTTTAGGCTTCCCTGCAAATGGTTACCCTGCTCCACAAGGTCCTTACTACTGTTCTGTTGGCGCTAAAAACGCATATGGAAGGGAGATTATCGAAGAGCATTTAGACGTTTGCTTAGAAGCAGGTTTAAATGTTGAAGGTATCAACGCCGAAGTAGCGGCCGGACAGTGGGAATTTCAGATCTTTGCTAAAGGTGCTAAAGAAGCCGGCGACCAGATCTGGATTGGCCGTTATTTATTAGAAAGAATCGGAGAGAAATACGGAGTATCGATCAACTGGCATTGCAAACCTCTTGGTGAGTTAGACTGGAATGGTTCAGGTATGCACGCAAACTTCTCAAATACTTTACTAAGAACTGCAGGCAGCCAGGAAATCTTCACAAAAGTTTGCGAAGCGTTCCGTCCGGTTGTAAAAGAGCACATCGATGTTTACGGAGCTGACAACGACAAACGTTTAACTGGTAAACACGAAACTGCTTCTATCCATGATTTCTCTTATGGAGTATCTGACCGTGGTGCTTCTATCCGTATCCCTGTTGTAGTTCCTAAATGGGGATGGAAAGGTTACCTTGAAGATCGTCGTCCAAACTCTGCGGCAGATCCTTACAAAGTAGCAGCACGTATCATCAAAACTGTTAAATCGGTTACTGTTTAATACAGATACAAATAGGAATATAATATTTTTAAAACCCCTGAAGAGATTCAGGGGTTTTTTATTTTTTCTAAGCACACGTGGCACACCTGGGATCACGCGGGAAAGCCGGGGGGGCTATCCCTTCGAAGAATTTATGTTGATTTGAAATTCATGGCACACGTGGCACGCCTGGGCCAGCATTCGCTTCCATCAAAAGAAATTATCTTATTCCCGCTCTTCGAGATCTGTGATCTCGAAGCCCTATCGTAGGTTCTTCGAACCGTTCTTATACTCCAAATAGTCCCCGCCACTGATTAATTTCAGCCCTCTTTCAGACAGCTTAAACATATATACCCAGCACGACAATGCTTTCACCAGATCACCAGCCCCCTCACTCTCCACTTCAATCAAAACCCTTTCGTATTCGCAGTAAGTTTGCCCGATTCCCTCATAATAATCGAGATGCTTCAACACCTCGTCAACCTTTTCCATCTTGACGATGGTTCCGTAAACATAAGCATTGGTTCTTTTATCATACACTGCAGCAGGATAACTTCCCAGATCATATAATCTCCCCTTAAACTTTCCGCGCGAAATGACGGTGCTGTTTGCCCTTAGATATTCGGCGAATTCGTTCCCCACTTGCAGCAGGGTGCCATAAATAAAAAGCAATTGATTTGTATGTTCCATAAGAGCTAAAATCGTTTATATTTATCTTTTAAATGACCTTAAGCACGTAAAACACGACACTAATGGATAAGCAAGAGATCATCAGGTATTTAAAGGAAAATAATATAGCAAAAATAAAGTTTGCGTTTGCAGATATAGATGGTATTTTACGCGGCAAAATAATAAGCAGCCAAAAGTTTCTTGACGGACTTGAAAGCGGCTATGGGTTTTGCGATGTGATTTTTGGCTGGGATAGCGCTGATGAGCTATATCCAAACGTTGAAGTAACTGGTTGGCAAACCGGCTTTCCCGATCAGCTTTGCCGTATCGATCCTGAAACTTTCCGCCTTATTTCATGGCAGGATAATTTACCGTTCTTCCTGGCTGACTTTAGTAAAGCCGATGGAAACGATCTTCCTGCTTGTCCCCGAAGCTTGCTAAAACGCATTATAAAAGACTGTGATAACCTTGGCTACCATGCCGAGTTTGCCCAGGAATTTGAATGGTTCAATTTCAGAGAAACACCCGACAGTCTGCAGCAAAAAAATTTTAGCAATCTCCAGCCGATTACGCCTGGCATGTTCGGCTATTCCATACTTCGCCCTTCTCTTTATAACGACTTTAATAATGATCTCTTTAACCGCCTGGCAGATTTCAATATAGGCTTGGAGGGCCTGCATACCGAAACTGGTCCCGGCGTGTACGAAGCAGCAATTACGCATGATGAAGTATTGAAGGCTGCAGACAAAGCAATACTACTCAAAACCGCAGTGAAAGAGATTGCTTACAAACATGGGATCCTGGCCTCTTTCATGGCGAAATGGAATGAGGAATTACCTGGCTGCAGCGGCCATGTACATCAGAGCTTATGGAATAAAGAGCAGTCAGCAAACCTCTTTTATGACCCGCATCAGCCCGATAAGATGTCTGAACTGATGAAGCACTACCTGGCTGGTCAGCTATATTGCCTACCCCATATTTTGCCTATGTATGCTCCAACCATCAATAGTTATAAGCGCCTCGTTGAAGGTGCCTGGGCTCCAACTACCGTTACCTGGGGCATCGAAAACAGAACCACGGCACTACGTGTGATCAATACCTCACATCAGTATACCCGCCTCGAAACCAGGATTCCCGGATCAGATACAAATCCTTATCTGGCAATTTCCGCAGCCTTGGCTTCAGGACTGTACGGCATTAAACATAAGCTGAAACTCGATATTGCCTCAACAGCAGGCAATGCCTATGAAAATAAGTCGAGTGCCCGGCTTTCATCAAACCTGTACGAATCGTCGCTGATCATGCAGGAATCATCACTGGCAAAGGATCTTTTTGGGGATGAGTTTGTTCAACACTTCACCAGCACTCGTATCTGGGAGTGGAAAAAATTCTCAAAACAGGTAAGCGACTGGGAACTAAAAAGATATTTTGAGATCATTTAAAATGGATTATTCACTTATTATTAAAAAAGCCTGGAAGGAATACGACCCAACAAAAATCATCCGTAAAATTGAGGATATCAGCGCGATGGTTTCAACCAATCATGTTTTCAGGGTAACTTTTGATGATGATGATATTGTAATTGCTAAACTATCCTATTTTGGCAAGTATGAACACTTTAAGGAAGATCACCGCATCATTCATTCTTTAGCCAACAACTTACTCTATCCCTTCGAAAATGTGCTTGCAAAATCACTGTTAAAGAACAACAGGGTTTTTACATACCACTATAAAAAAGCAAAGACAGACGCCTGGGTAATATTCTACAACCCTGTAAGGGTACAGCAACGCCTTCCCCGTCGTCTCGACGAAAACCAGATCCGCAAACTGGGCGAACAGATCGGCCGCTTTCACAGAGCCTGTTCGAAAGTTAAGAACCTACCCAAATCATCGAAAACACTACGTACAGACGTCAATGTCCTGTTAAAACAGCTTAGCAGGAAAACACAGAAGGAATTCGACGAGCAGCAAAAAGAAGTCCTAAGGCACCATTGCGATCAATTTCTGGTGAACCGCCTGAAATGTAAAGCCGACGCTTTTGAATCTATACCTGTCTTCATCGACTGGAACATCGGGAACTTCTCCGTCACCCCCGGTTTAAAACTTTATTCGCGCTGGGACTATGACTGGTTCCGGATGAGTACCCGCATGATGGACTTCTATTTCTTCAGCAGGGTAGTTTCTGATATCGGCGACCGTACCGTCTTCAGTTATGTGATAAGTCCTATGATGGAAGAACGCTTCCTGATCTTCCTCCAGGAGTACCACAAAGTGAATCCCCTAAGTTCCAACGAGATTCGCTTTTTAAAGGAAGTGTATCGTTTTTTCATTCTTAACTACGTTATTAAAGATGGGACTTACTTCTTTAACGAACAATACGCCAAAAAACTTCAGGCTGAAGCATTTGATATCTATCTTCCGTCGATCGACAGGGATTTTGATGCGAAAAAGATATTGAACGCCTTAAAGCTCAAGTAAGAAATAATTTCCTGTTATATTTATAAAGAATGATACAACTCTCAGATTTCAGATCAGTAATTGACCAGTATAAAATAGTTTTCTTCGATGCTTTCGGGGTTTTAAAAAATTATAAAGGCCTTGTACCTGGAATCGAAAACACATTTGAGTATCTCGAGGCTCAAAATAAAGAATTTTACATTGTAACAAACGACGCTTCCAGGAGTCCGGTTCAACTTGCAGAATCCTACCACAGGGCAGGTCTTTATGCGGTTACTGCCGACAGGATCGTATCTTCCGGGATGCTTGCAAAAGAGTACCTCGATCTCAAAGTGCATGAAGGCATTGTAGCTTATCTTGGGACTCCGAATTCAGCCCATTACATAGACGACTCCGATCTTCATACCCTGCCCGTCAGCAGTATCGATGAAAGCAACATAGACAAGGTGAGTGCCCTGGTATTTCTGGACGATGAAGGTTTCGACTGGTTTAAAGACTTAAACACAGCGGTAAACCTCATCAGGAAGCGACCAATACCGGTAATTGTTGCCAACACTGACTTTTCTTATCCGGTTACAAAAAATGAGGTATCCATTGCCGCGGGTGGAATAGCCAGCATGATCGAAACCATAGTCGGCCGTAAATTCATCCGTTTTGGCAAACCCGATTCTCAGATGTTTATGTTTGCTTATGATCTTATTCGGGAGCGCAGACCGATTGTAAAAAAAGATATTGTAATGGTTGGCGATACGCTGCATACCGATATTCTAGGCGGAAATAAATTCGGCTTCGATACCATATTGGTGTTAAGCGGCAACACCCTTCCCGGAGATGCAATAACCAGGATCAATGCCACTGGCATAGTTCCCACCTATATCTGCGATTCAGCTGTAGTTGAATAATATTCAACAGAACTTACAAAAAAAGGCCGGTGAAAGCCGGCCTTTAAGAGAGATATAATTTAGATAATAATTCTATTTAAACAGGTTAGAAGTGTTCCGGTAACCGCTTCCGGTATTAGAATACCAGTCCGTATAACTACTTCCGCCTGAAGAGATCCACATTGGAAGTCTTAAGTAAGCTTTAACAATATCCTTACCTTCTACCGGATAATTGAACTCCTTAACAGGGATACTTATCGCCCATGGATAGCCATCCGGGCTGATATAATATCTGCCAGCAGCTACACTTGAATTATCATCTCCTGTTCCGAATAAGCTTACATCGGCAAGAGAAGTTGGCTTTCTACCAGGTAAATGGATCTCATAACCGCGGCCTGCAACTTTATTCCAGATAAATGGATTGTATTCACTCAATCCAAAATCAGCCAAAAGCGGACCATTACTAACTTTAAAACTAATTGGGTATGACTTTGCTGGCAACACCGCCTCTTCCTTACGAGTATTATAAGAATACATCTCAGCATGCATGTTATCAAAGAGGATAATTACTGCTTTCTGTTGACCTTCTTCAAGGGTACCTCCGATTACATCGCTAACAGATGAGCGGCTCACAGGGAACTCTATGCCGAAACCATTATGGAAAATACCACCACGCGCCTGAAGGTTATATGTACCTGCTACTTCCACTACTTTATTCTGTGCATCAGTAACCACCTTTAACTGGTAAGACATAACCACGTCGTTCATGTCGTAATCGCCTTTTACTGGCCACTGATCCTCAAACGCTACTGTAGCTCCTGCATTTGAACCTGGCCCAGGATAATAATTGTCATAGGCTTTTTCGGGATCATTTGGATAATCATCCAGATTATCGGACACGCCATCACCATCTGAATCAGCAACCTGGCTTTCGCCGTTGCCCGGAGTACAACCTGTAGGTGCAATATAAAGGTCACATCCCTGGACTGCCCCCTCTTTAAATAATCTTTCAGTAAGCGTTGATTTGTAACATACCTGCAACGGACCTATAAATTTCTGACCATTTGATGTTTGGTTGGCATCAAGAATCAAATTGTTATCAATTGTTCCCGTTATATTAACCAGAGAAGTACCTGCATTACCTACAAAATGACCACCGATCTTTTCCAGATCTTTAGTTACGAATAATGCACCGCTGTAGAGATTGATCTTAGCATTGGCATTTATTTGAGTACTTGTACCTACCGAAACATAACCATAGTTGTTTAATGTCTTATCTATTATTGTATTGGTAACAACGATTAGCTTACAGTTATTATTGAAAACACCATTGCTATTTACCTGAAGCTTCTTTATGGTCGCAGAGGCGTTATTTGTATAAGAAGTGGTACTGTTCACATTCATTGTACCACCAACAGTTAGTACACCGTCGTTGGTATGCCCCGAAACGTTTCCGGAATTAATGTTGTAATCGCCATTAACCGTTAAAGCTCCGTAATTATTTACTTTGCCTGAACACGCCAGATTTCCAGAAAAAGTAACCGTTCCATAGTTCTTTAACACGTGACTTGATCTGTCAAGATCGAGATTAGAGAACGACACATTACTGCCTGCCGATACAATAATCTCCACAGCAGACGTTCCGGAGTTTTTGTTTAAGTTTTGAACAGTTAATCCTGTTCCGCAAATCTTAAGCGTACCGCCACCACTTCCTAATTCTACGTTAAATATTTTATTAGAACCTGTAAGACAAACGGTTTGACCATTTGAAACACTAACATTCTGCCAATTTTGAGTAAGTAATATACTTTGATTGCAACCTGATGTACAGTCAGGGCTAATTGCAGACGTCCCTGATGTATTTACCGCTGAAAGGCCTTCAAGCTTGAGAGAAGCGCCTAAAGACAACGCTATATAGGAGCTCCTCACCTGCACCTTCTGAGAAACGCTTGAATTATCAGGAGCAGTCTTCACAACAAAAACTTCCTCAATTGTAGAGGGGAGATAAACTTTAGTTTTAAAAGGAGCGCTTAAAGTAGCGGACCCCTTCGAATAAAGAGTGCCGTCAGTACCATAAATCGCAACCTGGTGTATAGCATCAGAAAAGCGTACATCGGTAACTGAAACGTCGAAAGTAACATCCCTTGAAGACTCCCATGTAAAGCCATCCGGGACTTTAACATCCGTGAGCTTGTCAACATTCAGTTGCCCGTCTGACTGCCCATCTTTTTTACAAGAATAAATAGCCAGGGTAGAAATGAATAATAAACTTAGTAGAAACTTTTTTTTCATATATCGTCAATTGTTCTGAAACAACACCCCTCCTGGTTCAAGGAGCATGCCATTGGGATTCGTGTATATATAATAAGCGGAAAGCAACCACAATAGCTTGTTTACAGCGACTTAAACCTGAATTTAATGCAATACTCGCTTCGCAAAAACAAATTGGGGAAATTACAGCCTGTGCTTAAATTTCCCCAATTTTAAAATAACACTTCCCCGTTTCGGGGAAACTAAGCCCCTGAGCGACTATTTATTCCCCTGCTTTATAAAAGTTATTCTCATTCCGGTAGCCGGAAGTGCGATTGCTATACCAGTCATTGAAGTTAACACCGCCAGACATAACCCACTGTGACAATTTTAAATAGGCAGTGCCGATGTCCATCCCTTCAAGAGGATAAGAAAGATTTTTCACCGGAACGCTGATAGCCCAGGGAAAACCCTCAGATGTAACGTAATACATACCTTTTGATGGATTGCTTGCATCATGACCAGAACCGAAAAGCTTCGGATCTCCCAGACTTGTTGGCATATGTCCGGGTAGATGAACTTCATAAGACCGCCCTTTTCCTCTATTCCAGATAAAGGGATTATATTCTCCGAGGCCGAATTCACTTAAAGAAGGACCATTAGTTACGGAGAAACTGATCATATACGTTTTTGCAGGAGAGAAAGGATCTGTTGCGCGCGTATTCATGTACGGCAACTCGTTTTGCATATTGGTGAACAAAATAAGCACTGCTTTATCCTGACCTTCTTCCAGTATAGCGCCTTTAACATTACTTACTAAACTGCGGTTTATTGGAAACTCTATGCCGAAGCCATTTTCAAAAATCCCCCCGCGGGCATTTAAGCTATACGAACCACTAAGCTCGACCACCTTGTTGGCAGCATTGGTAACCACCTTTAACTGGTAAGACATTACTATATCATTCATGTCATAATCACCCTTCACCGGCCACATATCCTCAAAAAGAATCGTTGCGCCGTCGTCAACTCCCCCCCCGGGATAATAGTTATTAAACGCTTTAGTAGCATCATGTGGATAATCGTCAATATTATCCAGCACCCCGTCCCCATCAGTATCCTTAACAGGAGCACTTCCATTACCCTCTGCATTACAACCAGACACAGGAATATATAAGTTGCAATTCAGAGATACGGTATGTTCAATGGTTCCATTGTTTTTTTCAAGCCCGTTAGCATCACAATAACTGAAATTACCGGTCAGCGTCCCGGCGCCGGTCAGTTCTGTTTCATTACTTACTTTAAATAAGGAGCCCGAATCGTACCCTTTGATAGTTCCGTTTATTTTGATGTCCCTGGTGCTTATCATCGACCCACCGTAAAGGGCCAGTTCAGACGATCCGTTAACAAATATTTCTCCGTCGACTTTGATATAACCATAGTTCTTCATCAAAGTACTATGATCATATTCGTTTGTTACTAACAACTTGCAATTATTGATAAATGTTGCGTGGTTAAAAACCCTTAAATCGGTCGCTTTAACAGACCCGTTATTGTAAAAGAAACTATTAGACCCTACGTCTAACTGGCCATTGACTATCAGTGTCCCATTGTTGGTATGTTCTGTAACAGGACTGGTTTGTGTTTCCGTACTATACTCGCCATTGACAGTCAACACACCAAAGTTTTTTAATTTACCGGCAAGATTTATCCCACCTTCAATAGTAAGGTGTCCATAATTTTCCAGCGTATTGTTATTCTGATTAAAGTTTGTCGCCCTTTTCTCATCAAAGGTAACACTGGCATCAGCAGTTATGATGATTGCCATTGGATCATTGATCCTGTTATTCGCTAATTCCTGGATGGTAAGATTAGTACCACAGATCCTTAAAGTTCCGCCTCCCGAACCAAACTGAACATCAAAAGACTTATTGCTGCCATTCACACAGATAGTTTTTCCACCAGATACGGAAACCGTTTGCGAGTTTGTAGTCAAGGTTATCGTCTCGGAACAGCCTGTAGTACAATCGGGACTATCAGAAGAAGTATTAAAAGCACTGTTGACCGAACTTACGGCTTGAACAAGAGGTGCACTTAAGGTCAATGTGACTTTATCACCATCTAACCGGATTTTTTGAGAAGTGGATGAGTTGTCGGGAGCCGTTTTGACCACAAATACCTCGCTCACTGTTCGCGGAACATAAGCCTTGCTCTCAAAAGGTTTAGTAAGGGAAGCCGCTCCTTTGGTAATCAGCCCGCCATCTGCCGAATAAATGGCAATCACATGAATATTATCCTGGAAACGATTGTCAGCAATAGCTATCTTAAAGTTGATATCCCTGGATGACTCCCAGGTGAACCCATCAGGCACATTCACGTCGGCAAGTTTGACTACGCCAGCCAGACCATCAATCTGCCCATCTTTTTTACAGGAATAAATCCCGAGAGAGGATACCAATAATAAACTTAGTAAAATTTTTGTTTTCATATATCTCATCAGTTGCACTAAACAACTCTCTCCCTGTTTTCAATGAGCATGCCATACAGGCTTGTGCAGGATATATTGCAGAACAAAACACTATATCCTGCCCAAGTAAAATCAACACCAACTCGGAATCGCCCATATAAGGAGCCACATTTCCCCTTTTCGGGTAAAATAAACCCCAGAACTGTTACTTATCCCCTGTTTTGTAAAAATTACTATCATTCCGGTAGCCGGAAGCGCGATTACTATACCAGTCATTGAAGTTAACACCTCCAGATACTACCCACTGTGACAATTTCAAATAGGCAGTGCCAATATCCTTTCCTTCAAGAGGATAGGGAAGATTTTTCATTGGAACACTGATAGCCCAGGGAAAACCTTCTGCTGTAACGTAATACTGCCCTTTAGCTGGATTACTTGCATCATGGCCAGAACCGAAAAGCTTTGGATCTCCGAGACTGGTTGGCGCATGTCCGGGCAGATGAACCTCATACGACCGCCCTTTTCCCCTATCCCAGATGAAGGGATTATATTCTCCAAGACCAAATTCATTTAAAGACGGACCGTTTGATACTGAAAAACTGATAGTATAAGTTTTTACCGGAGAAAAAGGATCTGCCGGGCGGGTATTCATGTACATCAGCTCATTTTGCATATTCATAAACAAAATAAGCACTGCTTTATCCTGACCTTCCTCAAGAACAGCACCTTTAACATTGCTTACCAGGCTGCGGCTCACGGGGAACTCTATTCCAAATCCGTTTTCAAACACTCCGCCACGTGCATTCAAATTATAAGTACCACTAAGCTCAACCACCTTGTTGGCAGCATTGGTAATCACCTTCAGCTGGTAAGACATTACCACATCATTCATGTCGTAATCACCCTTCACCGGCCACATGTCCTCAAAAAGAACCGTCGCCCCGTCGTCAACTCCCCCAGAAGGATAATAATTATTGAACGCCCTGGTAGCGTCGTGAGGATAATCGTCAATATTATCCAGCACCCCGTCCCCATCAGTATCCTTAACAGGAGCACTTCCATTACCCTCTGCATTACAACCAGACACAGGAATATATAAGTTGCAATTCAGAGATACGGTATGTTCAATGGTTCCATTGTTTTTTTCAAGGCCGTTAGCATCACAATAACTGAAATTACCGGCAAGCTCTCCTGCACCAGTCAGTTCTGTTTCATTGCTCACTTTAAATAAAGAGCCTGCATCGTATCCTTTAATCGTTCCGTTTATTTTGATATCTCTGGTGCTTATCATCGACCCATTGTAAAGGGCCAGCTCCGAGGATCCATTAACAAATACTTCTTTTTCCACTTTTATATAGCCATAATTTTTCATTAAGGTACTATGGTCATATTCGTTGGTCACCAACAACTTGCAATTATTGACAAATGTTGCGTGGTTGAACAATCTTAAATCCGTGGTTCTTACAGAGCCGTTATTGTAAAAGAGACTATTAGACCCTACATCTAATAGTCCGTTGACTATTAGCGTCCCGTTATTGGTATGTTCGGTAACAGGACTGGTTTGTGTTTCGGTACTATACTCGCCATTAACCGTCAATACACCGTTGTTCTTTAATTTACCGGCCAGGTTTATCCCCCCTTCAATAGTGAGCTGCCCATAATTTTCAAGAGTATTATTATTCTGATTAAAGTTAGTTGACTTCTTCTCATCAATTACAACACTTGCCTCCGCTGTAATTATGATAGCCGAGGGATCATTAATCCTATTATTCGCTAATTCCAGAACGGTAAGATTTGCGCCACAAATTCTTAAGGTTCCGCCTCCCGAACCGAACTGGACATCGAAAGACTTATTACTACCATTTACACAAACAGTCTTTCCTTCCGATACTGAAACGGTTTCATAGTTTTTAGTTAAGGTTACAGTCTGCGTACAGCCAGTAGTGCAGTCGGGACTGCCAGTGGCAGCATTGAGGGTATTGTTCAAAGAGCTTACTGCCTGAACAAGAGGTGCGCTTAAAGTCAATGTAACCCTGTCACTGTTTAACCGCACTTTCTGGGAAGTTGATGAATTGTCGGGAGCCGTTCTGACGACATACACCTCGTTTACCGTTCCAGGAACATAAGCCTTACTTTCAAAAGGTTTAGTCAGGGAAGCTGCCCCTTTGGTAATCAGCCCACCATCTGCCGAATAAATAGCAATAACATGAATATCCTCCTGGAATCGATTGTCAGCGATAGTTACCTTAAAACTGATATCCCTGGACGACTCCCATGTAAACCCGTCTGGCACTTTGATTTCCGAAAGACTCGTATCAGCCGAAATTGTCTGATCTTTTTTACAGGAATAAAACATTAAACAGCAAGCTGCAAAAGAAGAGAGTAAAATTTTTCCATTCATACACAAAATCAAGGGACTATTCCCTTTCGGGGAGATGTACGGGAAAGCGGGCAGCAAGGTTATGTGTTTTGTATTTTTTAAGGAAGAGATACCTTAACATAACACAAACACAGCAATAAGTTAAAACGATTTGTCTTGTTTTGTCAAACTAGCAAGATTAATTTGAAATGAAAACAACACAACCAGAGATCAGTGCAGACCTGCAGAAGTTCATTGACAAATATGAGCCTAATAAATTCAAGCTATTAGCCAAAGGCATTGAAATCAGAGGTATTAATGATCTGCACCGGAATATCACCGAGGCAAAAACACTGATTGAAAAGATGAAGTTGAACCTAACAGTAGCTCACAACGCCAAAATGGTTTGTTACGGAGCTTTCGAAGTGAATAATTTATAAGGAAGTAGGGACTGGCGTTTCATCGGTATCGCATCTTAATCGTATAATACCTCCATTTCCCGGCAAATTCAATATTGGATTTCCGCATTGCCGACAGAACACAAAACAAAAAGCCCCCGATTTACGAAATCGCGAACCGGGGGCTTTTTTTATAGAGTGTAATTTTTAGTAGGCTCCTAATCACCAGTATACCTCGAACTTGCGAAGTTAAAGCACGCCAATGTACGGGCAAACACCCTACCTGATTAACGCCGGTTTACAATATGCCGGGGAGCGGCTGGGGCTTAGCCTGGCTTACAACAAGTCGAGCTACAAAACCTATACGGTGAGCAGCGATCTATCTCTCATCGAGTATGAAGGGAGAAACAGCGGCATTGCTCAAGGAACCTATTCATCCTGTATCCGAGGAGAAACCTTTACGTTTTTTTTGATGGAACAGCAATAATTGATGAAATCCCGGAACTGGCAAGCCCAAAAAATCCGGTTAAAATGAATCTTATACTCTTCAGAACCAACCTCTAATTATATTTGGAACTGGAAAGTCACCACCATTCCTTAAATATTTCGCACTTCCAGGAGAGTTAGGTAGTTAAAACAGTTGCCATTGCCGATGCTAGGCGAGATTAGCTAAAGGCGATGTATTTGGGCAGGCCCCTATAATGTTATTTGTAATTAATCTAAATTAGTGTTTTATTTGCAACAAAAATTATAGAAAACATGAAATAATTCCAAAAAAGACAAAAGCCAGTGGTCCGTCGCCAAACATCCCACCGGCTCAATGTAAACAGATTCTTCAACCCATTAAACATTTGAACAAAGATGTATGCTTTAGTATTTACTAAGAAATTTTTATTAATTTTTATTTTTTTTATCGCCAGTGCGATTGCCTATGCCCAAACCGGTACCATTAAAGGAACGGTAAAAACCTCAGACGGTAAGCCCGCCGAATTTGTGACTATCAGCCTCAATGGCAGCAAAAAAAACATTTCTGTTAATCAAAAAGGCTCTTATCAGCTCAACCGTGTCGCTCCAGGTACGTATACTTTAACGGCTAAAATGGTTGGGTTTGCCAGCCAGAGCAAGGTAGTTGAAGTACGGGCAGGTGAAGTTGCTGTAGCCAATTTCATGCTCAACGAAAACAACGAGAAGTTGCAAGAAGTCGTGGTCAACGGTATCAAAACTAACAAGTTCGCAATTAAAAAGAGCGATTTCGTTGCACGTTTGCCGTTAAAAAATCTGGAAAATCCGCAGGTATACACCGCTGTTCCTCAGGAGTTGCTGACCGAGCAAATTGTGGTCGATTTTAAAGAGTCACTACGGAACGTCCCAGGCGTTGTACCCAATAACAATCCGGCAGGCGGTACCGGCGGTACCTTCCGAGGCTTTACTGCCACCACGACCGTACGTAATGGCATGGCCGTCCAGTCCTACCAGTCGGATCCAATCAACCTCGAACGGGTGGAAGTGATCAAAGGCCCTTCAGGTACGTTGTTCGGAAGTAGTATCGTCAGCTTCGGAGGTCTGATTAACCAGGTGACTAAAAAACCTTACGAATCCCTGGGCGGTGAAGTAAGCGTCACACTCGGCAAATACGAATTGAGTCGCATAACAGCCGATGTAAACACCTCCCTGAACAGCGACAAAACCGCGCTCCTGCGCATTAACGCAGCGACGCACCGTGAAAATTCCTTTCAGAATTTTGGGTATAAGCGCATGATCACGTTTGCTCCGACGTTCTTGTACAAGGCGAGCGACCGGCTGACCTTCACCCTGGAAGCGGAACTTAATAAGACCAACCGTACCACGGTTGCTTACCATCAGAATCTGCAGAATGTGCCGGGGCTGACCAGCTTCAGGGATATACCGATTGACTTTAACGAGTCGCTTAGTGGCGCCAACCTGGACGCGGAACTTTCGGCCACCAACGTTCTAGGCGAAGCTCGGTACAAGATCTCCGATCAGTGGTCGTCTTCCACGAACGTCGCCTATGGCGAAAACCAGATAGATCACAGCCATCAGATCTACCCGCAATGGAACACCGATGCCGAGGGCATATTTTTCAACCGGTCGATCTCCAGCTACGGTCCCCGGGTATTTACTTCACTAAACCTCCAACAGAATTTTACCGGTGATATTAACATCGGCAATTTCCGAAACCGGGCCGTAGTCGGCGTCAACTTCTATAATTTCCGCAGCTTCCTGCGGTTTACGGCGACTGGTATTTATGACAAGATCTATCCAAACAGCGGCAAACCGATTCCGGCCATCAACCTGGAAAAGGTAAATGCGCTAATGGCCGCCACGAACCAAAGCAATACCGAATCTACCCAATCGGCGGTGAGCGTCTATGTATCAGATGTATTTAACGTCACAGACCGCCTGTCGGCGATGCTCAGTTTGCGTGCCGATCGTTTCACCAACGGACCGACGCTCTCAAATGGCGTGCTCAACGAGACGACCGCCTACGAACAGACCGCCTATTCACCGAAATTGGGCTTGGTCTATCAGGTAGTTAAGGATAAGGTGTCCCTGTTCGGTAACTATATGAACGGGTTCCAGAATGTGGCGCCGGTTACCCGCCCGGGCTCAGATATTATAGACGTGTTTAAGCCGCGCCAAGCCAATCAGTGGGAAGGCGGCGCGAAGTTCGAGCTGTTTGACAAAAAACTGAACGCTACCTTTAGCTATTACGACATTGGGATCAGCAAAGACACCCGCATTGACAATGGGATCACCATCCAGGACGCGACCTCAAAAAGTAATGGTTTCGAAGCGGAGCTGATCACGAACCCGGTAGCGGGGCTTAACATCATTGCCGGTTTCGCCACCAACGATTACAAAATACTTAAGGCTGCACCAGCAGCCATCGGAAAAAGGCAGGCCCAGGTGCCTGACAAGTATGCCAATCTCTGGGTGAGCTACAAGTTTATGCAGACGTTGCTGCGCAACTTCGGACTGGGTATTGGCGCCAATCATGTATCCAGCAGCTATTTTGATGCAGCCAACACCATCACCCTACCAGGCTACACCTTGGTCAGCGCCACCATCTTCTATGATCAGCCCAAGTGGCGTATTGGTTTGAAGGGCAACAATGTAGGCGATGTGAAATATTGGAGCAACTGGGGGATTGCGGAAACCAGAAGCCAGTATCTGGGAAGCGTCACGTTTAAATTTTGACGATGAGCACCATCGCCGCACGCAGAAAGTCCACTTTTCGCAGAATATCGGAGTGGCTGCACCTCTGGCTCGGTCTGATCTCGGGCATCATTGTATTTGTCGTATGTTTGACCGGTGCGCTGTGGGTGTTCCGTTACGAAGTATATTATTTTACGGACGCGTACCAGCGGGTGGAGGAAAAGCAACAGGCTTTCCTCCAGCCCTCGGAGCTGGCGGAGCAGGGAAAAGCATACCTGAGTGCGAAGAAAGATACCGGGGCGGTATTTGGCAGTATCACCTACGGTAAGGGCAAGTCTGCCATCCTGAGGTTTGGCCTGCCGCCGCAAAAATTTGCCCTGCTCTACCTCAACCCCTACACCGGCGAAGTGCTGCATGAGAAAAGGGAACCCTCGCCCGCAGAAAAATTTTTCATTTTCATACGGGCGGGTCACCGGTTTTTCTGGCTGCCGCAGAAGATTGGCAGCCCGCTGGTAGGCACCGGCTGCATCATTTTTGTCATTACGCTGATCACTGGCCTGATCTGGTGGTGGCCGAAGAAGTGGACGCGGAAAACTCGTGAAAAGAGTTTCAAAATCAAATGCAACGCTAAATGGAAGCGCTTGAATATCGATCTTCATAACGTGCTAGGATTTTACTCCCTGCTGTTTGTTCTGCTGCTGACCATTACAGGCATTACATACTCTTTCCATTGGTTTGCTGACGGGGTATATAAGATCCTCACCTGGAAAAGGTATGAACGGACCGTCGAACGAGGCCCCTTGTCGGATACGCTTCTAAGCTTAAAACCGGTAATTAAAAGTAAGGAAGATCTAGTCTGGTTAGACATTCAGAGAAGGCATCCGGACTATGCCCGGGTGGTGATCAATGTCCCTGAGCAGGCCCGGCAGACATATCATGCCTCTGCATTTTTTGGAGATGGCACACTCATCTATAACCGTGCGCAGTACTACTACGATCAGTTCTCGCTCAAACCGCTCAGGCTGCACACGCAGGATGGGCTGCGTTATCAGGAGCTTTCCTTGGGCGAAAAGATATTCCGGATGGATTTCGACATCCACACCGGGCAGATACTCGGATTGCCCAGTAAAATACTGGCATTCATCGCCAGCATCATTGGCGCTGGTTTGCCGGTGACGGGTACGATCATCTGGTACAATCGCAAATGGGGTAAAAAGAAAACCGGAAAAAATTCAAGGACTGGACATATTACTGCTGCTTAAAAAAGTTATACCCAGCGGCAAAGCTGGGTATGACTTCTATGTTTAGGCGAGGGCTCAGTAACTGTTTTCAGTTATCACTTAGTGTGCTGCAGATCTATGTCGTGACAATCTGCGCGTACACCTTTAAGGTACAGAAAAGGAGTGGAAAACTGTGTTTCCTACTCCTTTTATATACTTTATTTGTTGACTTGAATACGGAGTTCTTCCTGCATAGTATGTGTCGAACCATTGATCACATATTCATATGATATTGAAAACACATTGAACTTCCGACCAAAAGATTCCTCTACACGGAAAACGTTCGGATACCGATCGTTTCCGTCTATTTGTCTTACTACGATGTCTTTATAAGGTTTAATTGTCACTTTGTTGTCTGCACCAACCTCTAGGATAATCGATGTCTTGTTGATATGATCAGCATCACTTTCAAACGACTCAGTGCCGGCAACCATCTTCACGCTGTTGCGCGATAAGGGAAACAGCTTTTTATTGCCTGCCGTGATTCTTTCATCGACAAGTCCTGTCATCGCATAGAAAGTGTTATCTGCCTGAGAGGCGTAATCATTCTTAATGAGTACTTGATAGAGAATAGAGTTTTTCTTTGAATTAATTTCAACGCCAGACATATCCCTTGCCTTCAATTCGATAAAGTAGGTTGAATCCGGAGATAATCCCTCAGGGTTTAATTTTACCATTGTGCGCCCTGTACGCTGACCCGCCTTGACCACGATCCTATAATCTTCGATCACATACCTGTCTTTAGGCAAAAGTTTAGCATATAATCTTTCATCAGCATCAAAAAGAGATCTGTTGTAGACGTCCAACTGTTCATCGTCTTCCTCTAAGTGGATAACCATATCTTCTGTTGGTGCATATGTCCCACCAGCTGAAGCCGCAATATATCCCGTTACCTCCTCACCGGTGAGGGGCACAATCTCCTGGAAGGTATTATAGTAGCTGCTGCTAATTAGCGCAACTTCGTTTTTATACATCTCCTGCTCAAATACTTCGTTGTCTTTGCACGATGACAGCACTGCAGCCAATGCCAACATCGTTATATAACTTCGTTTCATCTTATTCTTTTAATCATTTAACCTAATAACCCGGATTCTGATCCACAGACGGCAATCTTCTCAGTTCCACGCGTGGTAAGGGCATAAACACTAACTTCTTATTAACTACGCGAGACATGAAGGAGGACGTTCCAGGAATAACTCGCTGGTAGTAATCCTCCTTGGTAGCTCCGTCAGGGTTCATTCCACGGATTGGCTCACGCTCAGTTTCCTCGTAAATGCCCCAGCGGCGAACATCGTAATAACGTCTGTTTTCCCATAGCAGTTCTACCATACGTTCGCGCTCAATCTCTTTCTGAACTTGAGTAGCGCTACTTAACTGCGTTGTGTTAAGCCCCGGAAGACCCGCTCTGTAACGTACCAGATTGAACGCCCCTTTCATCTGGTCAACATCACGTGAAACAGTGTATTGCTGGTCTCCCAGTGTTACTGTGTGGCTACCAGTTAACTTGTTAAGCGCCTCTGTGTAGGATAACAGGATTTCTGCATAGCGAATAATAGAGTAAGCCTTTTTGATATGTCGGGCACCTGTACCCTGAAACGCATCCATCGGGTGGTTATATTTTTTGATTACATAGCCAGTAATCGGATAGTTCGGCGATGTTGCTGTTACCCCACCTCTACCGTCTGCATCCTGAAAATAGTACTTTGCAGTATGACTGTTTAGCGAGCTGCTAGATTGTGCTTGCCAAACTGCCTCGTTAAACCCAATCGATGCATAAAAGCGCATCTCGCGGTTAGCATACATTTTGTATACACCCGAATTGAGCGGATATCCTGAGAAGTTTCTAGGCTTATCAGTGAATCCAGTCTCGGAATAATATCCGTCAGCGGAAGCCTCTTCTTTCGTCCGTCCGTCGTCCATCAGATAAGCATCGACTACTTTCTGTGTAACGCAGAAGCGGCCCCAGCCACCTAAAGATGGAGGCATTGAACCTTGACTGATAGTGGATACCAGGTAGTTTGTGTTTCTACCCCAGATAATTTCCTTATTAATCTCAGCAACTGCTTCGCCGGTGAAGATATCAGAATAAGATTTCAGCGCGTCGATTCCCGCGGCGCCATCGGGATAAGTACCATAAAAGTTTGGATCTGAGGTAACGCCTACTGGAAGTGAAGGTGTGTTATCATCGCTCGGTACAGTGTATAGCCTGTATTGGTTCATGTCCATTACACGCTTTGCTGCAGCCGCAGCCACAGCCCATCTTGATTCATCGTACTGCTGTGATACATAGTTTACATTGTCTGTCTTCCGTTTCCAGTTACCGAAATAAGAACTAGCAGCTGGACCACCGTTGAACAGCGGACTTGCATGAATAAGACGCAGGCGGGCAACTAAAGCAAAAGCAGCACCCTTTGAAGGCCGGCCAAAGTCTAGCAATGACACTTCTTTTGGAAGAAGCACTGCTGCCTTTTCAAACTCAGTGCAAGTATAATCCATTGTTTCATCGTAGGTAGCTCTGGCACGATCATAATATTCAATGGGTTCGTTTGTATTTACCACCTCATCATTAAGCAGGATCGCTGGACCATAATCTACCAGGATATTATAATACGCATAAGCTCGGATAAAACGGGTGTAGCCTTCTATACGGAGGCGGTCTGCGGTTGTAAAGCCTCTCGGGCGATCTAAGTTTTGCAAGATACTGTTACACTTTCGAATGATCTTGTAGTATACACCCCATTGATTTAGGTTAGGGTTGCTATCTCCGAAGAAATCTGGAGAGATACGCCCTGTAGCAAAATCCATCCCATAATAGACGTTGCTTGCCCCCCCGCCTGTAAGTCCGTTTAAACCTTCATCAGTAGCCATCGGACCAGGTGTGTAACCGAAACGAATGGTGTTTGACTCGTCTGGAAACATTGCCGCGGCGCCCCACATATAAGCTTCGATGTTACGAGGATTAGCAAAAGCTGAATCGATGTTAAATTCGTCGTCGAAATAATTGTCGATATTTAAATAATCTTTTTTACAAGATGAGACCATAACAATCATCTGGATGACGATGGCTACTCTTGCTATTTTCGTTATGATTGACGTTTTCATGTCTTGAATTATAAACGCATTAAAAGTTCACGTATACCTGAAATGAATAGGTAGACGGTATTGGATACTTACGTCCGTTCCAGGCAGCTTGCTCCGGATCAAAAATTTTGACTTTATCCCAGATATATAAATTGCTACCTACGAACTGAAGGTCCATAGAAGAAACACCGATCCGTTTCAGGAAAGAAGGTTTAATGTTGTAGTTCAACGTAACTTCTTCCAGACGGATATAGCTCGCGTCTGCTTGCCAGAATGTTGAAACCTGGCTATTATTCGCATTATTTCCGTACTGTAAGCGTGGGAAACGAGCGTTCGGATTTTCTGCCAATGAGGGATCAATACCATTAGCTATTGCGTAATCCCTGGGTATCCAACGATTTTTCGGGTCTGCAGCCATGTTGAGTACGTTACCCAGGTTACCTTCGAAGAAAGGCATATAACCCATACCATTAGGTTTTTTTTCATTATCAACCTCCATCTCCTGACCAACATAGAAGAAAGATGTTTTCCCTGTTCCCTTGAATAGCACACCTAACGTCAGTTTTTTGTAGCGGAACTCTCCGCCAAAGCCAAACATAGATAATGGGTAATTGCTATGCGTTAGGGGAACCATATCCAACTTATCGATAGTACCGTCACCGTTCACGTCCTTATACTTGATATCTCCGGGCAGCACGTCGCCAAAAGTCTGCTTTGGACTGTACTTGATATCGTCTGCGTCCTTGAATAGTCCAAGTGCCTGGTAACCACGTATCGAATTGTATGGGAAACCGTTGTACTCAAGGTATGGATATTCCAGGTAGGCTTGCTCCCAGTTCTGCACAACATTCTTAGAGTAGGTGTAGTTACCTCTTAAAGTGAAACCAATGTCGTTTGTTACATTGGTTGTGTAACTGATATTACCATCAAGTCCGGAACTTTTCATACGGCCTACGTTAGCGAAGGGGTTAGATATTACACCTACATACTCAGGCACCTGTACCCGCTGTTGAAAAATACCATTTCGTTGGTCCTTGAAGATATCAACCACAAAGTCGATCTTATTATTAAATAACTTTCCCTCAACGCCCAGGTTTGATTTTATAGCTTTCTCCCAAGCCAGATTATCAGCCCCAATTCGTGTTTCTTTGATTATTTCAATACCGGGAACGCCCCATACATCATCTCTGCCCTGATTTACTTTCGTCAGATAAGGGAAACGGATACTGGTAATCCGGTCATTTCCAACAGTACCATATGAAGCTCTGATCTTCAAATAATTAAGCCAAGGAGCTTTCTCCTTTATGAAATCATAACCAGTAGGTACCCAACCCAGCGCTACAGAGGGGAAAAAACCGTACTGTCTTCCTGGCTGGAAGTTTTCTGAACCAGTGTATCCAAAGTTCACATCCAATAGATAAGTATCCCGGAAACCGTAAGTCAGCCTGCTGGATACACCCTGATAGCGCAATGGGATGGCCTCGAGGTTGCTAGTTGCGTCTCTGGTATCTTTAGCATCACTCATGTAATAATAAACCAATGCTGAGGTGCGGTGATCTGTACCGAAAACCTGATCATAGTTGATCACTGATTCCAGAAAGTATTTTCGGTACTGACGTGTAGTCCTAGAGTAGCTTGCTTTTTGTTCCTGCACCGTCTCCTGCATAACCAATGAGCCATTGTAGGTACGGCTTAGTGCCCTGTAGAGTGCTGGTTGGACTCTCCGGCGCTCTTCAAAGTAACTATGTACATCGTAGGCACCCTGAACCCGGAATTTAAGTCCGTCTAGCACCTTTGAGAGGTCCTGGTTTAGGGCGAGGGTTGTTTTTCCTTTGAAAAGCTGATCTGATGCGCGGCCTGTACGATTGATCATCACATAAGGAGATGAGCGGTCTTCGCCGCCTAAGCCCGGAAGCATACCATTAGAATATTGCGTTGGAACAGCCAATGGTGTGAGTCGTGACTGCGCGCCCCAGATATAGTCCGTATTTGCCAATCCCGGTTGATCCAATTTGGACAAGAATCCGTCTGCACCCAGAAATACCTTAGTACTCTTGGTTAGGTTTACGTCCAGGTTGATCCGGTAATTGTACGTGTCAAAACCAACGTTAGAACTGTATACACTGCCTTTGTCAACTTTATAGGCTGCGCTCTCGGATTTGCCGCCCAAACTAAGAAAGTAGCGCGCTACTTCGGACCCACCGCGGGCACTCAAATAGTAACCCTGGCGCCATGAGGTTTTGTTGAGGATTTCATCCTGCCAGTCCACATCCGGATACATATCAGGATCCAGACCGTCGCGGATGATGCCCATCTCCGTTTGATTATACAGTGGGCTCTGGCCTCTGACCGAAGTTGCCTCATTAGCAAGTAGTGCATAGTCGTAGGCACGCAAATATTTGGGTAAACGATTAAGATGTGATAAGGTTGTATTGGCACGTGCAGTGATCTGGATGCGGTCAACTTGCCCACGCTTTGTTGTAACCAAGACAACCCCATTAGCTCCGCGAACACCATAAACAGCAGTAGCGGATGCATCCTTTAAGATTGAGAAGCTTTCTATATCGGCCGGATCGATGGTGTTTAGATCGCCCTCCAAACCGTCGATAAGTACAAGGGCTGTGCTATTGGCACCAAAGGTTCCGATACCACGTACCCAAAACTCGGAAATATTTTTACCCGGTTCACCGCTGCTTAGTCTTGAGATCACACCCGCAGCACGTCCGCCAAGCAGGTTGGCGACCGAAGGTGCAGGAGACTGCAGATCTTTTACATCTACGGTTGTTATGGCACCTACGGAACTGATTTTTCGTTGTACATTTCCAAGTCCTACGATGACGACCTCGTCCATGGTTGTGGAACTTTCGGCAAGGGTGATCTTTAAATTGTTGTTAGATTCAATAACAACATGTTCTGTGGGGTTAAAGCCGACAAAGCTAAAAACAACTTTATCGCCATATATTGCTTTAATACTGAATTTACCGTCGCTGTTTGTAGACGTACCTATAGATGGTTTGTCTTTTACATAAACAGATACGCTTGGAAGGGGTATATTTGACTTGTCTACAACTGTACCCGAAATCGTTAACTCTTTCACTGCCTGTGCAATTGTTGTTTTGACCGACAGGCACAAAAACAGCATGCACATAATCCGAATGAACTTCATTTTAGATATATAGATTTATTATTCAATAACTAGTTTGCGTATACGAGCATTGCTCCAGTCGGCGATATAGATATCACCTTGCTCGTTGACTGCCACCCCCCAAGGTTCGTTGAACAGCGATTCGACTGGTCCGCCATCTTTGTAACCAGCGGTGCCTGGCTGACCGGCTACTGTTGTTACGATGTTATCAGCCGATACCATACGGATACAGTGGTTGCCATAGTCGGCCACAAACATGTTTCCATCATTGTCGAACTTGATATCCTTCGGATAGTTGAATAAAGCGTCAGCCAGAGGCCCGTCGCGAAATCCGCTACCGCCAGGTGCATTAAGTCTTTTAAATCCTCCCGAGCCGTTTGGATCACGAAGATCCAAAACAGAGATACCTTGTCTGAATTCTGTTGGTCGCGCATTGGAATGCAGCGTGATGTACAGAAGCCATGGCTTAGCCGGGTTGATTGCCTGACCATATTGAGAACCATACGGGCCTTGGTGTACAATTTTAGCCTCCATGGTTTCAGGATTTATTTTTGCAATCTTTCCGTCACGGTATCTGGTATAAAGATGGCCGTCGTACGGACAGAAGGTTACGAAGTTTTTGTATCGGTCAGCATCTATGATTGAACTCAAATCCGATGGCGAGTACTTTACATTCCGCTGCCTTGGATACCAAGCCTCGCGAGGGTCGAACGTGAAGATCACTTCCTTGGTAGACTCGTGAGCCGCAGTAAGCATACCACTTGCCCGATCGACGGTAAGACCGTTTGCGTATAAAATACGACCTGTGGCGGGCGATTCGATCAGAGGCGTAACTATATTTTCCCGCTCATTAATTCTAGCTACTCCGAACGTACCTCCATCGCGCCAGGACATAAAGATGTTACCCTCCGAGTCTAGCTCCAGGTATTTTCCATAAACTTCTGCCTCGGACAACTTACCTGGCTTAAAAGCTTGCTGGCCATTGCCGGTAACTGTGCTCACCTGAGCTTGCGTATGGTAAGCGAAAACATTCTCATAAGTAACGGAGTCTTTTCCTACCACCACGGAAATACGCGGGTTAGCTCCTGGAAGCCTGGGTATGATGGCATAGATCCTATCCCCGCTTGAGGAGACAACTGAAGCTTTAGCCTTGTTAAAATAAACTTTTATTTTATCTGGATCAGTACCAAAGTTCTCACCGTCCAGAAGAATTTTATCTCTGGCTCCACCTTCGTTCGGATAGAAAGATTTTAGAACTACTGGTTTTGACGCATCGTATTTTTTACCTGGTTGTTCCTTTTCCGTCTTACAAGATAAGATTGAAAGAGAAACAAAGCATATCGAAAACAGGGCAATAAGGGTCCTGTCAACAAATTTTTGCTGATTTTTCATTTTAAAAAATTTAGATTAGGATAAAGTCCCGCTAGGCTATTTTGCTGGTTCCTCTACATTAAAGGATTGTTCTTGAGTAAATACATTACCGAACATATCCGTTGCCCGTACCTGGATTTTGTGGGTACCTGCCTTAAGCTTACGCGCTGGGATGCTTCCTCTCCATAGGTGCGTGCTTTCTACACCATTGGACGGTCTGCGACCCCGCAATAACTGATCTGCCAGATCCCATTTGTATACTTTTGTCATATAAGACGGATCTGCATCCTCAACATAAGTCATAGGTGACCACTTGCTATCATCAATGCGATATTCTACTTTATCGCCTTCAGCTCCCATGAAAAAGTTAGCAAACACTTGTGCACTTGTATTTCTACCGCTTGCGACTACTTTCGGGCTGAATATTTCAATCTGGTATTCCTTGGATTTACCAGCAACCTTGTAGTCAATCTTATACTTATTGTTATCGATTGTCAAGAATGCATAACCCTTTGGCGTACCGTCTCTCATAGTTGAAGCAGGAACACCTTGTTCGTTGAATTCACCCGAGTACCAATCACCAGAGGTTGTTCCGGCATTATACTCATGATGCGGTTTTTCCTGATGCCAGCCGTCTGCTTTACCATAAAAATTATGTCGCTGTAGATGCGTGTGGGCAGACATGGATAAGGTGTTTGGATAGTCTTTTAAGAGGTCAAAAAAACGTTGTCTGTCTTCTTTTCTGAAAGGGCTGTTTTCTTCTTCTTCTATGAATAACGGAATGTGAAATGCCAGGACGACCAATTTATCTTTGCTGACAAGCTTAAGGTCATTTTCAAGGAAATCGAGCTGATCTTTTCTGAATCCGCCCCAGTAGCTCTTCCCGTCGCGCGGGTCTGGATAAAGGATATCATCTAATACGACAAAGTGCGCGTTGCCATAGTTGAAAGAATAGTTTGCGGGACCGAAATTTCTTTCGTAGGTCTCATCAGACAGCGAATCTGTTTTCGCGTCATAATTCATATCGTGGTTACCGATCAGGTTATACCAGGGAACTCCTACCTCACTAACCGCCTTGATATACGGGCTATGAAGTCCGAGGTTATCACCAACCAGGTCACCAAGACTTAAACCAAAAGCGATATTTTTTATGCCTTTTAACTCGGCAACTACACCCTTAGCAAAATAGTCGACCTCTTGCAGCGTATACGCCTGCGGATCACCGAATAAAAGTGAGGTAAATTTTGTTGACTCCTCGTAAGGGATTAAGGCAAAATCAACTGATTTGGGCAACTTTCCTGTAGGCTCCGATCCTTTGTATTTAAAGCCGGCCGGCGAACCTAGTGGCTTATGTATATAATAAAATGCCGGTTGGTTTGCTGCATTCACAGGCACCCGATAACCTGTAGGTTTGATCACAAATAAAATATTATCCTTGCCTACCGGCAGTTCATAGTACCCTTTGCTGTCTGTCTGTACAACATTTACGCCATTACTAACCGCTACTCCGGCTATGCCCTTTTCTTTGTACTCCTTCTTACTATTTGCGTTTATATCTTCAAAAACATACCCTTTTGCTTTCGTTTGCGCGAACCCTTCCGAACCGACAAAAAGGCCAATTAAAACTGATAAAAGTATCTTCATATACGTGTTGTTTGATACCGCAAAAGTACTGCTGCGCTGTTACGCGATAGTTAACAAAGGATTACCATAAGGCATAAAAAAATGAAAAATTCATCAGTTTTGTTATGAAAAACTTCAAATCTATTAAGGAATAGATTAAGATACAGGCACTTTGACGACACAGCCATGAATAATATTAGAAGGCACGTAATTTCCGTCGCCCCTGGTAAGAATTTGCACATTTCTGGGATTAGTGCCCTGATCCGCTTTTTGGCCTGTTCACCAAATGTTCACCAGAAGGCAGTCTTTGTGCTGCAAATGTTCATAATAAAGATAGAGAAAATAGCAACCAATAGAACAATTTTTGAAAATTGCAGGTGCTCAGCCCTTCAAGAAAGCCGCTTCTGGAGGTTAGTTTCTTTTTACTTAGCTCATGAGAAGGTGAATTCATTATTGATGGAGGCGCGACTGCCTTATAATAGAAGACCAACATGAAAAAGCTAGGTTATTATCCAGTCGTAGTGGCTGCCGGGTTATTGACGTTGACTGCAATGACGGCTCTCCCTGATCTTATAAAGAGTGAATTTAGACACGAACTACCAGACAAGTTACATGAAATTTCCGGGATTTCCTTTTCCCCACAGCATGCGGAGAACAAGTTGTTTGCAGTACAGGACGAGGCAGGCATATTATTTACTTACGATCTCAGTTCAACTCGACTTACCGAGCAGCGTTTCGCTGGTAAGGGGGACTATGAAGATGTGGCGGCAGTCCAAGGCGCAGTATTTGTGTTGCGCAGTGACGGAGCGGTTTTCACCGTACAAGCAGGAAGACCGGGTGCAATAAAGCAAAAAGGGCTGTTACCTGCAGGGGAGTACGAAGGCCTGTATGCGGACAGGAAGAAGAAAAAAATATTCGTATTGGCTAAGAAACTGAGGGCGACTCGGGAAATCTCACTGGCTTCATCTTGAACTACGACAAGCATTACAACCTTGTTCTCGATGAGATATTTCTAATATCAACATTTCAAATCAATGAGGTGTCAAAAAAGAAGATCAGTAGCTTCCAACCTTCCGCAATTACCAAAAGAATTGCTAGTGATGAATGGTATATTCATTCTGCCGCTAATAGCATGTTGCTTGTTCTTGACCACAGACTGCAGTTAAAGAAAACCGTTCAGTTAGACAAGAACCAATTTGCTAAACCTGAAGGAATTGTATTCGACCAATCGGACAGAATGTACATATCGAATGAAGGGGCAAAAAGTAAGCCAGCAGAAATCCTCGTTTTCAACTTTAAAAGTTAATTCTGATAGCAGAGATTATCTCGCAATTCACTTTTTCTCTCCGACAGCTTTCGATTTCGCAATCGGAAGCTTTACTTTTTGCCCAAAACTGGAAAGCAGTGCTTGACAAAAATCAAGTTCCTTTCTTAAGAAAGCTCAATTTTAAGGTCTTGCCATGCTGGTACTTTTATATCAGGTTCAAACAACAAACAAATTACAATGGCAAGAATTCTAAACATCATTTCAAGCCCCAGGGGTTCGGAATCAAATAGCATCAAACTGGCTAACGCAATCATTACCAAAATTAAACAGAATGATCCGGGGGTTGATGCAGAAGGCTTTGCGCTTTCTGATGTGAAAGAGAAGGCACTTGAAGATGGCATTGCCAGTATTGTGCTGTAGCTTGCCTTAACGTTCTGAAAATGTTTTTAAGCCTTCGTGAGAAGGCTTTTTTTGCGGGCAAATGCCTTTAGGTTGGTTGTAAATGCCAGAGCTTTTACAGCGCTTCAATGACTTGTCCGCGCAAACTGCCACATACATACTTCCTAAATTTATCAGGCTCTGGACGTGTGGCGAGGAGCAAAAATTATTAGTCTTCCTTGTACTGAGACGCCCAGGATATTTATGATTTTCTTCCGACTTGCCACTATCAATTATAATTTAAGCCAAAATCCTTCTCCTGATTAGCAGCCGTCTGCTTGCCAGGTAGTGATCATGTTAAACAAAATCCCATATGAAGTTTTCTTCCTCCGCAGGCGTTCTTTTCTTTGATTTAAGTGCTTATTCATCAGTGGCACTTCCTCATAGGATTCCTGATTAGGAAGGAGAAACGCTTAACAAACTCTTGCCTGCTCTAGTTATTAGCGGAGTTCTTTCACCCGCGTCTGTCAATGTACCAGGCAAATAAGAAGTTGCAGTCTTCTTTGTAAACTGGAGAAGCGATCTGAATACCTATACAAAAAGTAGCTGAAGAACAGAAAAAGCCGTCTCCTCTTCGGGACGGCTTTTTCCTACTATAGTTGCTGCTCTTAAGCCAGTTCTGTTGCTTTAAACCTATTGCTCTTAATGATGGTGCTGAAGCTACCAACTTTAGGTGCAACTACCAGCAGCGCTCCTCCGAGTATTGACACATTTTTCATAAAGTTGATAAACTGCATCTGATAAAGCATCGGGTCTGTCTCTTTCCAAAACTGGTGCATGGTGAGCGTAATTGGAACAAGAAAGAGAACGATAAGCAGCGCACCGATTTTGGCTTTGTAGCCCGTGATAATGGATACCGCTCCTGCAATGGCCAGCAGTCCTGAAGCAGGTACAAGCAAGTTGGCAAAAGGCAGGCCCGTGCTTGCAGCATACGCTATTGTTTGCGCTGAAAAGTGAGAAAATCCTGAGATTAGAAACATAAGTGAGAAAAATACGCGGGCTGTGAAATTTAAATAGTTCATGATCGTGAGTTTAAAATGTGAATGAATAATTTGTTGTTGAATGGTTTCTTGTTAGTTCTTGATGAGGTTCAGCGTTGCTAGTGCTCCTTTGGGTTCTTGCAATTTGCTGGCAGTGGCTAAGTCACCTAAATCCACCACTGCGAAACCGGTAGACTGGATAGCATCTGACACGCTCTGTTTAGCCGCAGGTTCGTTGCCGGAGATGAAGATCACCCGCCGGCCGTTTGCCTCTGCCGGATCCTTTTCAAGTATCTTGAAGTATAATGTGTTAAAGGCCTTCACCACCTTCGCACCCGGAACAAAATCTGCAACCACTTCGGATGATGCGCGGCCTCCTAAGTCGGCAAGCCGAAACTCGGGTGCGTAGGTTATGAAATGATTGGTAGCATCAATCACGATGCGATTTGTCCAGTCGGTTAAATTGCTCAGTGTCGACAGTTGCGACCAGGGCAGGGCTAGTAATACAATGTCTGCTTCTGCGGCTTCCTTGCTGGTTCCGGCTTTAGCTCCAGCGCCCAATTCAGCAATGGTTCCCGACAATGATTCAGGATCTCTGCTATTGCTTAGTATTACTGAATGTCCAGCTTTAAGTAAATGAGCAGCTACTGTTTTTCCTATGTTTCCTGCTCCGATAATTCCGAATGTTGTTTTCATGTTTTCTTCTTTTTTGTTGATACTCAAAGGTAGAGCGGTGGCAGGGGCTGCACATTGAGGTCGATTAAGAAATACACTTGATAAAAGTCAAGCATGGTTTGGCTCTGGTCTGCAACAGTTCACAAAAAAAGCCTGCAGGCCAGGGGTACCTACAGGCTTATGCTTGCCAGTAAATTGAACAGCCGGCTTATACCGCTGCTGTTGCAATTGAATAGTCGATAGTTCCGTACTTTCCGTTGAAGAAATCCCGGTAGGCAATTGCAATATCTGCTCTTGAGTTCATTACAAAGGGACCCTCTGCTTCCACAGGCTCGGTATACCTCTCGCCGCCAAATACCAGAAGCTCAGCTTGCTCAATTCCATCATTCGAGAAAATAATCTCATCGCCGCCCTGCTCGAATACAACTAGCTGACTGTTCTCATAGGCAACCTGGTTTATTGACACTGCTTTTTGAGGAACGAAGGCCGCGTATTCTAAGTCGGGATTGACAGTTAACGTAAAGCTGGATTTCGGGTTTAGCTTGATGTGGTAGATAAACTGTTCAGTATAACGGATTACAGGTGATTCCTTGTCGCCCAGTTTTCCTATTATTAAACGGAGGTTACCAGCTTGTTCGGGTAATTCGAGTACTGGAATGTCGGAAGACTGCAATGCCAGATAAGCACCCTCTTCTTGCTTTTGTGCTGAAGGCAGGTTTATCCAGAATTGAACGGCATGTAAGTGTCCGCCACTTTTTTGCATCTCAGGAGAAGGTTCCTCATCGTGAATAATTCCATTTCCTGATTTCATCCACTGTGCACCTTCCGCTCCAACAAGCCCATAATTGCCCTTGCTGTCGAAATGTTCCATCTCGCCACTAAACATGTAGGTAAAAGTGATAATTCCACGATGCGGGTGAGCAAATTCACCTGACCTGGGGTTTACTGTAGCCTGGGGTTTAACTTCTGTCGGATAGAGGTGGTCCAGAAATACAAAGGGGCCAATTTTAGGAATATACCTGTTGGGCATTAACCTGTTAACAAGCAGCTTTCCAACTTTCGAATTGATACCTCCGGAACTTATAGCAATGTTCTTTTTCATAACTTTGATTAGCTTTTATGCTACTCAAAGTTGAGGTTCCTTTGTCTGCCACACATTGACGTATGGTAAATTAGGCCATTGACAAATGTCAAGTGAAGGGCGAATTAAGCGCTTTTCGGCTTCGATAGAAGCTGTTTCCGGATTCTGCTCAAGGTTTCTGGGGTGATGCCGAGGTATGAAGCTATCATGGTTTGAGGGAATCGCTGGAAAAGTTCCGGATACGACTTCTGTAACTCGAGATAGCGTTCCTCCGCAGACAGGCTTATTGAAGCATGTAATCTTCGCTGACTGGCAATGAAATTACGCTCATCCATTTTAGCAATGGTTTTAGCAATAGCTGGAACCTTCATCTTCAGATCCTGAATTATTTCGTTGGTTACCAGCAGTAATTCCGAATCTTCTACCGCGTCTATGTTGTATTTGCTTGGGGTAAGCATCACATAGCTTTCATAATCGCCCACCCACCAGTTTTCAATGCACAACCGTACGATGTGTTCGTTCCCACTCTCATCCACTGAATATTGGCGCATACTCCCCTGGGTTATGAATGCCATGTATTTGCACACATCGCCTTCCTGTAACAGGTACTGGCGCTTCCGTAGTTTTTTTGGCTTAAAGCTTTGTTGAATAAGGGTGTATTCTTCTTCCGAAACGGCTGTTGAGGAGTAGTCCTCTATATATTTTTTAAGGTTCTCGAACATTACAGACTAATTTACTAAACTATGCAGGACATTGTGCCCTAACCAGAGGCTAAGATAATATTTTACAACCTTTTTCGGCTTCTGCCCTTAGTTAAGAAATTCCCATACGGAAGGCCTTCAATCCTGTTACCCCCTGTAAGTCCTCAAGATCGAGCAATTCTAAGTCATCCCTCAACACCTCAAGGTCCTGTAGCTCTCTGATATAGTCCAGGTATTCCTCCTTTTCTACATCATTCATATAAACTATTGCAATTTTTTCTGGCTGAGTAAGTCGTTCCCCGGTACCTTTTATAAGTACTTTATCAATTCGCTTCTTTACAATTTCATAGCGTATGCTATACCCGCCTTCAACATCAAAGAGTTTCTCATCGTCTCTAAAGGTGATATCAATTGGCGAAGAATGCACATAAATGAGTTGTGTGGTACTTAGTGGTTTTGGCAGATGGGGTTTAAGATTTCTGAGCGAGGCGCCAATCTCGGCCATGTTTTTCAATTGCCATAGTCTTACCGTCCTTATATGATGTTGTTCGAAGTTTTGCTCTGGAGCAATGGATTGCCCCATGTAGATGTCGTATTCTACACCGTCTGTTCTAAACTTTTCGAAGTAATGAGGAAAGAGCTGTTGAAGCTCCTTTTGGCTAGCGAGCAGATTGACGCTGATCTGATCGTTGATTCTTTGCATGGAAAGTTCCAGTTCTCTCCTGTTTCGATATACTATTCCAGTTTGAGAGGAGGATGCAGCAAAGTATGCATCTATTGTCAGATCTGTATCTGCAGACCGATGGTATATCTGATCAAAGTAGGGATTTATTTCACTTTGAATAAGCTGGACTAATTTAAATTCATCTTTGGTTTCGAAATAGGATTTGAACACGTTGTCCCAGCTAATCCGCTTTTCTATCAGCTGCGTTTGTTCTTCTTCTTTCAAGTATTCTTTCAAGGCGTCTAAAGTTTTTTCTATCCATCTGATATGGACGCTTGAATCCAGGAAAACCGCCTCATTTCTTTCCTGGGTTGAGTGCCTCACATCTATTGCACCGTAAATGGGATACACTTGTTGAAAGCTCACTCGGGGAACTGGCTTCAACCCGGAAGTTGCGCTGTCCTGAAGATACTGCCAGGCTGCCTCATTAAACTTCCACTTTACGGCCGATTTAAGGGAAGTAAACTTCTCATGAATCACATGCTCGATGGAGTTCTCGAAGTCCTGGATAATCTGCTGCATTAACTGTGTTAGATAGGGCATAGCAGGCTGTAATCGCGATAGGATGGCTCTTGTGAAACTTAACTCCTTTGTAGAATGAAGTTCCAGAAGTCCGAGGAGGTTTTTGTTTTGAACTACCGGGACAAGCACATAGGTCTGAATGTGAGCATCATCGAGAATATTGAATAAAAAGGGCATGGACGTTGCTTGGTCAGCGGCTTTCTGATAAATTGCTATATCTGTATTCTTTTCATAATGCTGCACCAGCCTTTCAAAAGCTTCGCGGTTCGCTAGCGCCAGCAAAACACTTGTGTGGCTGCGTTCAGGCAAGTAAACCGCACGACCATTTAATCTGGCAAATGGAATAAAACCAAAGTTTATGTCCATACTTCCGATCAAGTTTTGCAGAGAGATGTTTACTTGTTTGAAATCCGGATTGCCCGTTTGGTCAACCAAATAATCTTTTAAATTTTCTACCGCATGCTGAGCTGTAACATCTGTGAACTCAAGTATGGAAAAGCCGCTTAATTCAATCATAGATAAGGGCAGCTCCTCTTCCAGGTATTCTTCTTCCTTCTGATTAAGTAATCCTGTCTCGAATAAGCTTCGGTTCAGTTCCGGAAGCGTTCCATGATAGGCGATGTGAATAAAGCGAGTGTCGACATGTAGCTTATAATACAGGGGCTGACCAGTTTCGGGATGCTTTCCCTGTATAAAACTTTCGCTGCTAAGTCCTGCATCAATATCATAAAACCTGTTCAGGGCCAAGCGATAGATGAACGCTTTTTGCGAAATGGAAAATAGCGATTTAGTATCGAAAACCCCTTCAAGCGAGCAAGCTGTCTCAGAAATATGGAAGTCGGCGAAGGCATTCGTGCTATAGAAGATCTTTGAAGGAACAGGGGTACTGAGAGCCCAAAGATGAGAGGCTTCACTCGAAGCAAGTGGTGTAAGTACCATGTAAACAAGATCCAAAAACTCCTTATACATTTCAGACTCATGTATGTCAATCCCTGCACCTGAAAGTTCATTTTCAAACTTCCATACCAGGTTTTGGTACACAGCACTTTTTACTGATTCTTCCTTCATTCGTTCTTTCAGGAATTCGATAAAGGGACGGAAAGTAAGTTCGGTTCCAAATGCGCTTAATTGCTTGTCGATAATCTTCAGATCGTAAATTTCGGTTCTCATGATAGATACTTATTTAGCGGACTAAGGTCAGAGCAGTTTTACAATATGCGATGCTGAGGGAGATCGAGGCTGACACTTGAAGCGGACTAAGGTAGGGAACGTGCAGCGAGATGAGGTAAGCTATTACTTTCATAATAAATATGATTTTGTTAATAGCTCAAATCTCGCCTATGATAGGAAATCAGCTCTTATCAGAAGTCAAAAAGTACCTTTGACAAATGTCAAGAGCTGAAAGGGGGCGGGTAACTAGAGCGGTACTACAGGTACCGGTGCTGCTTCGGCCTGAATTTTAAGCGCTTGATAAATCTTCTCTTGTGAGCTGGTGCGCGCAGTTCCATTCTCTACGGGTAAGTTTTTTCCATGGCTATCTATACTTACTGCCTGTACATTGTCTTGAAGTTGGATATTGATCAAGTTCAAAAGAGTTTGTGCAATGGCAACATCGTAAATAGGGAAACAAACCTCAATGCGACGGTAAATGTTGCGGTACATCCAATCGGCAGATCCTAGGTACATCTCTGTGTTTCCGTTGTTCGAGAAAATAAAAACGCGGCCATGTTCCAGATAACGGTCGATGATACGTATCACGCTTATGTTTTCGCTTAATCCGGCTACGCCAGGAATAAGCCTGCAAATACCTCTGACTATGAGCTTGATTTTCACACCAGCCTGGGAGGCCTTATAAAGAAGAGATATCATTTTCTCTTCTTCAAGATTGTTTAGCTTTATAGTGATGCCTGACTCTAATCCTTTTGAAGCGTTTTCAATCTCCCGTTCGATGAGCTGTGTAAAATGGTCTTTGAGATTGAATTGTGCCACAAGGAGATGTTTGAAATGAATGTTATCCTGGCCTGTTGGCTTCCTGCGCTTTTCCAGAAAGTAAAACAGTTGTTCTACCTCTGCGAGCAGGGAGTGATTGGCTGTAAGAAGTACGTGGTCGGTATAGAATGCCGCTGTTACTTCGTTGAAGTTTCCGGTGGAGAAAATACCCAGAGCCGGTGCATTCTTCCGGGTAACTAAGGCAATTTTTGCGTGGACTTTCAGGGTAGGAATACTGTAGATGATTTTAATTCCGGCTGCCTTCATTTTCTTAGACCACTTGATATTGTTTGCTTCGTCAAACCTGGCCTTAAGCTCTACGAATACTGAAACTTTCTTTCCGTTTTTTGCTGCCGTTATTAGGGCACTCGCTATTCTTGAATCAGTAGCCAGGCGGTAAACTGTGATGTAAATATTTTCAACATCCGGATTAACAGCGGCTTCGTTAAAGAATCTTATCACTGAATCATAGGATTGATAGGGGTTGTTTATAAGGATATCCTGTTCCTGGATGCTATCAAACAGGCTTTTACCCTGAGGGACGTTAACAGCTAGTGGCGACCACTTTTCATAGAACAGAGAAGGGGTCTTCAAAGGAAGATCTGAAAAATCTTTGAGATTATGGTATCTGCCGCCTTCTACCAGCGTCGCTTTTTCAAGCTTTAGAATCGCAGTTACCTGCTCGAGGTATTCCTGAGGCATTCCCCCTTCGTACAGAAGTCGGGTAGCAAAGCCGAAATCCCTTTTTTCTATTTGCCTTTCTATCTTTTCAGCCAGGTCTCCTTCATATTCATCTGCTATTTCCAATTCGGCGTCACGTGTCACTTTCATAGAATAGATATGTGAAAGCCCGGAGAATTGCGGGAGCTTTCGAAGGTTGTGCCGCAGAATATCGTCGATAAAGAGAATGTAGTCTTTATTATCAACATTCAGACTGATAAATCTAGGAAGGCTATCGGATGGTATGTTAACAAGATAAAGGCTTTCTTCCCTTGTTTCTTGCTTCGCTATAAGGAGCTGATACAACTTGTTGTTCTCGGGGAAAAACGAGCTGTCTTTAGTAAGCTCCACGATATGCAGGTAAGCAAGTAAGTGGCTGAAAAAATAATCGCTGGCAGCCTCTTGAACGGGAAAAGGAATCTCTTCGTTATAAATTAGCTGAACTCCTGACTCTTTTAGCGATGGAAGAAGTTGTGACAGAATCCCGCCAAATTGTTGCTGGTGATTTTTGATTGTCTCATTCACCTCCTCGATGACATCCGGAAGTGACATCACCTCTTGCTTATCCTGCTTTTTCTTGTTCAAGCGATGGAGGGCGCGGATGGCAGGCATTCTCACGCGGTAAAATTCGTCCAGATTTGATGAGAATATAGAGAGAAACTTCAAGCGTTCGAGCAGAGGCAAATGCTCTTTTGCGGCTTCTGTTAATAAGCGTTCGTTGAAAGACAACCAGCTGATATCACGATTGAAAAACGAAGACATGGGAGAGTTCATAAAAAATGCTTAAGAAAATATTAATGAGGCAATTAAAAAAGAGATAACCGAAACTATCAAACCATACATAAAGACGTTGTAAGAGATTCTGAGCAGGCGGTATTTTTTCCCGAGCACCACTCCCTGAGAATGGAGGTCTTTTATCAGCATCCCGTAGAGGTATTGTTTATCGTCCATGGCCACCTGCATAGAGGATGCATAGTTTTCGAGGCTCATTCTATGAAAGTTTCCAAAAAACAACAGGTTCGCCTTTTTTTGATCCACCTCCTGAGTACTAAACAGCCCGCGGGTGATAGCCGGTCTTGTTGAAAGGATGGCAAAGATGATAGCAGTGAGGCTTACCATTAGTATAGTGTAAGTGGGATAGGCAAGGTAAACTTCAGAGTCGATCTTTTGTATCAGGAAACTTAGAACAGCAGAAAGGATTATGGAGTTAACGGTTATGATGATGTTCGCTTTGTTGTCAGCCATATCACTGAGGCGTTGATGGTTCTGTGAACTGATCCTAAACATAGTCTCTATACCTTTTGTTGGTTTGTCTTCCCTGATCCTTTCCGGGGAGGCCTCCTCATGTTCAAAGGGAGACACTAGAGCAGGCAAGCCCCCTTTCTTTTCCAGTCTCTTTATCAGGGAACTAAGATTTTGCTGTTTTTGTTCAGACAAGTGTTTCCGGGCATATTCTGTTTGGAATTCATGGTTTTGCAGGAATACCACTGTTCTCTTTAACCATTCTTCTTTATTGATAGATTGACCATACAGCATCTCTGCTTCTTTGCGAACGAGTTTGTTCAAGTCGGCAAATTCGGGTGTACCCAGATGAAAAAGGTCGGCATCTGCTACGATCTTTTCTACTGTTGTATTTGCGAGCTGAGGCAGCTTGGTGGCGAGGATTGCGTTTTTTACTTGAAGCGTAATTTCCGGATCTACTGCTTTAGCCAGCAGGAACTTTTCAGCCCGTTCAGCACCCTCGGTTTCATGATTAGCCGGGTTAAACAGGTATCCGATGTCGTGAAACCATGCGGCTGCCGCAACAATAAACCTTTCCTTTTGTCCAAGTTGGTAGCTTTCGCTGAGTATTCCGGCGTTTGCAACTATTTTTTCGGTATGATATAAGTTATGGTAGACGAGATTAGAGGTCTCGTTCAGCCTGTACAGACCAGTAACGTGTTCTTTTATTTGTTCAAGTAGTATGGTGTAGTTCATGATATTGCTTGTTGAGGTTAGAAACGCATGTTAAGTTTTAAATAGGGGTACCAGCCTTCGGAGGAGTGCCCCCCAATCAATTGGATGACTGCATAGTTCGCGGGCGAAAAATAAGCGCCGCCGCCATAGCCCTGGTGCCATTTGCTGGATTTCTCTCCCTTCTCCCAAACCCGGCCGATGTCGTAAAACGCATTGATTCCGATTTCCCCAGGTAGAATATAGCTGGCCAACCGGGCTAATCTCAAGCGCAGGTCGAGGTTGTTATAAAATAGATGCTGACCGGCGAACCTGTACTGCCGAAAACCGTAAAGATTATCATGGCCGCCGAGGAACATTGATTGGTAGAAGGCTGTATTCCCAAGCGTTAGACCAGCTCCCACGCGTTCTGCAAGCACCAAACTGGAGTCTTTTGAAAGTTTTCGATAAAATCTAAATTCTGGTTTGATTTGTATGAAAGACCTGGAATTTCTATTAAGCCCTGTCGAGCCTTGAATACCAATTTTTAAATAGCTTCCAAAGCTGGGTAGTATCTGGTTGCTGCGCGTATCTCTGCTCAAATTTACACTCAAGCCTGTATGCAGCTTGTCTTTGTTAAGGCTTAAACTATCGTAAGAACCAACAGCGCCTGATTCAGTTATAAAGCGGCCTGTGTTATCTGAAACCTGATAGGAATAGTATTGAAAAGTAGCTCCGGTACTTATACTAAGCCGATTATCAAGGTCCCACTTTAGGCCACTTTCAAGCTGTACCTGGTTGAACCTGGCCCTATAAAAAAGATCAGAACGGCTTCCCTTCAATCTCTGGGTTTCGTTACCGCGGCCATAAAAGTTTATGGTGTTATTCGGGCCCAGAACTGAAGCGTTTACGAAAAAGTTAGCCTTTCCGACAACATCGGTCCAGTCGCCACTATATCTTACTTTAAAAGCACGTGTTGAAAAGGACCGGGACACACTAAACTGGTGTTCGCTGGCGTAGGGCAATTTACGGAAGCCTGTACGCTTATGCTTTATTCCCAAGCCTAACATGAATCCATCATCCTGGTTATAGCCGCCACTTACAAGAGGCATGTTAATATTATAGCGGTTTATAGGAATGTATCTTGAGTGTGAAGAATCGTTTGATAAGCGAGTCCTGAACACGTTGTTGGTATCCCTGAAAGTTACGTTAGTTTCTCTGGCAAATACTCGCACTTTCCTGGTCGATTGCTGCGCATCGAAGACTTTTTCACCGTCTGCTGCTATGAGTCGAATCTGAATGGAGGATTTTGTATTGATACTGATGTTATCTGCGCCTTTTCCTGTATATACCCAAACCTCTTTAGTAACCTGCGGGTCCATCGTTTTGCTAAAAACCAGTTGTTTGTCCCCCTGTGCTTTTAGCCGGAATATCTCCAATGTTAGTTGTTTGTTGTTGCCGCTAAACTTAATCTGTTCGTTCTTGTCTGAAGCTTTTACCTCTACGATCTCGTTAAGGAAGAAGTAGAATTTTTCTGACTCTTCTAATAGCCTGGATCGTTGACTTCTCATTTTAGACAACAATTCATCGTGGCGGAGTTCGTAAGATGATGCAGGTAAACGTCGTAAAGAAGTTTCCAGCACCTCATCGGGCACAGCCGAAACGAACTCGCTGGTAATCCTCATCCACTCTTCATAGCTCATCTCGTTTAGTATTCTTGACACCATCAGCCGGCTTTCCCAGAGATAGGTATTGATGTTCCTTACCTCATGGTCGTAACCCTGAAGAAAAGGCAGAAGCCATGAGCGCGAGGCCAGGTTAGGGAACAGACCTTGATTCAAGTAGAATACCTGATCACGATCCCGGGGAACGGCGATGTATTTTTTCCCTTTACCCTCCTGGATATCTTTCCATCTCCATTGGTCCACGTGCCGGTCCCAGTCGCCGATCAATATATCCAGCAATGTCGCTCTCAGAAAGCCTTCGGCCTCTACCTTGTTGCCACTGTCTTCATCCAGAGCGGCAAACATTTCTGGTGTGTTGTCTGATTTCCCGAGCGGTTCTCTTTCTTCTAAAAGGACTAGCGTGTTTTCAAAAGTGGAAGCAAATTCACCAAGTGCGGGGTCTGGAGCTACCAATCCAACAACTGGATTTGTATGAGGCACTCCCGTTGCCTTCGCTAGAACCGGTACTATTAGAGCTGCGTAGGGGTGCTGCGCCGACATATTATCGTCTACCCAGTCTTTTGCAAAAGTATTTCTGATTACTTCCGGGATTAAAACCTCCGGGTATTTCTCTACGCTTCGAAGTACGTATTCCTTGCCCTGCTTATCCTTAAGCCGGAGTGAATGACTTTGATGCCCACCCCCGCGTCTGGTGGGGGTAAGGCCTCCATTAAGCTCTGAGATTTTTATTATTGGAACCTTGGTGTCTGCAGCCCATTCTTCACGATAGTTCTCACCGAATAGTTTCCGGTGAAACTTCCCTGGTTTGTTATACGAGGCATGAGCTTTCACGATAACGCTGTCCTGAGCAAAGGATGTGCTTGCATGAAGTATTAACGTGAGGATAATTAATAAAGAGAATACGAACGTGAAAAGGTGGTCTTGTTCGTCGCTTCCTTTTGCTGACTTCAACTTTGTGGTAGTAGCCATTCTTTTGATTTTGCTACTATGATTGTTTGTATTCATGATAACTCTTGTTTTAGCTTGTGAACCTTGGCATCAAAAGTCACGATTGCTAAAAAGCTGTCTCATGAGCTTTGCTAAGAAATTGGATTGACAAAAATCAAGTGCCTGGGAAGGAGGTACATTTCATTTTCTTAAAGGTGTTAAGGACGGATCGCGAGGACTTGACATTTGTCAATTGTGCTTTTTATCTTATGTCAATGTGTAGCAGTTGCTACCTCTCCATCTTTGTTGTGTTCACAAAACGAAATTTTAAAACTTAAAAATTATAATCATGGAAACTACACAACAAGCAGTAAAATGGACTATCGACAACATGCACTCAGAGGTCTTATTCAAAGTTAAACACCTGGTTATCTCAACTGTGACAGGCTCGTTTAAATCGTTTAATGGATCTGTAACCCTTCCAGAGGAATCGCTAGAAGGGGCAGAAATCAGTTTTTCAATTGATGTTGATAGCATCGACACTAACCAGCAGCAACGCGATGCGCATCTCAAGTCTGCCGACTTCTTTGATGCAGAGAGCTTTCCGACCATCAACTTCCAATCGGTGTCATTCATTAAAAGAGACGAAGAGAATTACAGCTTACTCGGTAACCTTACGATCAAAGGAGTAACCAAACTAGTGGAGGTAAATGCCGAATATGGCGGCACGGAGAAAGATGCATACGGCAATCAGAAGATCGGGTTCGAAGTTACGGGAACGATAAACCGAAAAGAGTTTGGATTAACTTACAACGCCCTTACAGAAACAGGGGGACTGGCGATTGGAGAAAATATCAAGTTGATTGCCAACATTCAATTGCAAAAATCAGCTTAGATTCATAAAATATACCAAATAAAAAGACAAGGGCATTGTCTTTTTATTTGGTATTTGGCTTACATGGATACCATATAAAGGCTTTCACATGCTATCTGCCCTATTTAGCTTTGCGCATGCTATATCTTATCATCTCTCGGTGTTGTAAGGCCCAGGATTTTAGCCCCAAAAGGACGGTCTTCAATGATTCACTATGAGTGTAACCTCATAGACGATGGTGATCGGAGTGGATGGTGTTATAGTTCTTTTCAAAATCCATTCATTTCCAACTCTTTTAACTGGCGAGAAAGGTTCTTTGGGGTAATGCCCTGTATAGCCTGCTGAATCTCGTTAAACCGTCGCGGCTTTTCGATCAACGTATAAATCAGTGGCAACTTCCATTTACCGTTAAGCACATATAAGGCGTCTTGAATGGCATTCACACTACTCAGACATTCCTCTTCCTTAATAAGCTCCTCATTCTCAGCTAATTTGATAGAGTCAAATCTGTCAACTTTCCTTAAAGATACCACTTTCCTGAAGGATAGTAAGGTTTTTTCGATGGTTACTGCCTATACTTTTGGACCAAAATGATTTTTTGAAAAAGATCCTTCATTTAATATCCAGCCCGAGAAAAGACGCTTCTTAAAGTATCAAACTTGGCAGGGCAATTGTAGCCCAGATTACTGAAACCTATCCTGATGCTGTGCTTGAGGAACTGGACCTGATCGCTGAAGAAACCCTCATCTTGATGGGTCGCACCTTCAGGCATTCTTTACCCCTCCCGATCAGTTAAGTGCCACAGATAAGGTGGCTATTCAATTCTCGGATAAGTGGATTGGACAGCTGCAAAGCGCCGACTTTATCGTAATAGGTGCACCTCTTTATAACTTCACGATACATTCTGCCCTTAAAACCTGGATTGATCATGTTGTTCGAGCAGGAAAAACCTTTTCCTACAAAGAGGGCGGTCCGGAGGGATTGGTGAAAAAATAAAAAAAGTGTATCTGGCAGTACTACCATGATCCGCCTGAAAGCAGGCTAGCGGATTGACAAAAAGCAGTGTGTCTGCATATTCTTCCCATGAGGATGTTTTCTTTTTTGCGATGAGAGCACCTTTAGCTAGCGATAAGGCAGGGAAGAATTATTCCGTATAGCGGTTCAAATCCATATGTGTTATTTTTGTTTATGGCATATGAAAGAAAGATTCCGATTTCGATGGATTGCGGTTTAGATCTTTTCAGAGAGGTTCTCAATGGGAAATGGAAAATTGCATTGTTATATTATATCTCAGAAGGTATAAAGCGCCCAGGTGCTTTGCAGAGAAGTATACCTGAAGCATCGCGCAGAGTATTGAATATCCAGTTAAACCAGTTAGAAAATTACGAACTGGTTAAGAAGAAGATTTTTAAGCAACTCCCCCCTAAGGTTGAATATTATCTCACAGAACTTGGAGAGAGTTTGGTTCCGGTTATAAGAACGATCGGAGACTGGGGTGATGCACATCGCGAAGAATTAGAGAGGGTTATTTATTTTAATAACGCAAATGCTTGATGATCACTTCCTATCCATTTGTACAAATGAATAGTACTTTGTTGTTGTCCGTCTTTATCCTTGCTGCTATGTGAAATATAAAATAATCCATCGCCTAAAGGGCACATACCCGTAGCTCCCCACTTAAAAGACCAACCCCTAATGCCTGATACCGGATCTTTGGAGCCGGCTTCTAGCAAAGAAAGTGTTTCGACTTTAAACTTCTTATTTTCAGATCTTATGTAACTTTTAATCGGCTTTCTTTTTCCATCAATGACAAAGAGATCATAGTTTGGAAAATGAGACTTAGATCCCTTGTACACTGCAGCGAACAAATTTCCTGTGTATGGATCATAAGCCAAGTTCTGAATGCCATACCGGGTATTTCCTGTTTTTAAGAAATAATTTTCGAGGGGCTTTTTGGGTCCTGAATGGTGTAGCTTGTTCTGTGATAGTTTTTGCGCATACTGCTTCCAATCACTAACGTCGTATTTCAAGATAACCTGATGGTCATTATCACTTCGTGTTGTATCACCATAAATGCCGTATGCTACGTACAAAAACTTTTTAGTAGGATTGGATCTCCCTATAGCCGGGCCAAAAGCAACTCCGTCTATTCCTGAACAGGCAAACCGATGCGCCCTTACTCTATCCCCATCTTTTACCGTCGCCGCATAATCCTTTACTGCCTCCCTGATATAAACAGTATTTAATACATCTTCTTTTTCTGCATCCATGTTTGCACGTACAATACGCGACCCATCGAAAATTGCAATGTAAAATCCATCCTCGCTCGCCGTTTTACCTCCTAATTGTCTTGTAATGCCTTTTCCTATTGCATCGTTTTTGTATTCTAGCGACCCGTATATCTTCCCGTCATCACCAAAAGCCAGATCGCCGAGGTGACCGACAAAGCCAGTCACACTACCTATTAAATTTCCCGAGAAGTCAGTTTTGATCAACCTATCAGTAAATGAGAAGTAGACCCAAGCATTCGCTTTATCCACCACAATGCCTTGCACGTGAAATTTACCCTGCTTACCTGAATAAATGGAATCCGGAAGTGTTAGAGTTTGAGACTGAGAGCGCAGGGATACTGCGGTAAAAACCAAGAGGTACAAAATGAATTTTTTCATCCTTTAGATGACTAAGTTGATTTAGAGTTTAGACTTGTGCCAACATAGATCCTACAGTGACGTGGGTCGGCAAAAGCCATTAATACGGCGGATTGATTGCGGCTCCTGTGAATGATGAATTGTTGGATTTTTATAAATTTCTTCCCTAACAGTCTGAGTAACAAAGAAGCCGCAGACTTAAATAGCTGCGGCTTCTTCTTATAAGATCTTCTCAGCCATTACCTGCGTTGCCATACCTGTTCTCACTGTGTATCCGGAAAGGCAGGAAGAAGAAACGCTCCAGCGGCAACAGACACTTTTGATGTACTTCTAGACGAACTGCTAATCTCGTCTGACGAATTGTCGGCAGGCGCATTTTCATGTTTGTTACAGCTAGCAGAAACAAGTGCGCCGACAACGAATGCCATCCGCAAGGACTTTTTAAAAATAAATTCCATTTTATTTGTGTTTGTTATGTGAGGTAAGTTTCATTTGCTCTCCAGTACAGGCCACAAACCTAGAAAACCGCACATTACCTATACATTAACGTTACGTTTCATTTTCTGCGTAATTCATGGTTTTTATGGAGACTTTTGTTGTTTAGCATAACAACGTCTTGAAACTAAGGCTTATAGCGGCTAAAGAAGAAAGACAATACTCATGATGACCTTCAACAGTTTGTTCAGCCTGTTTACACCCTACTAAAACTTCTTGTAGATGACGGATTGCTAAGTGGTTTTTTCAAATGCGCCCTTGTTTAATTCTCTGCAATTTTTGCAATGAACTGAACACTGGCCCGCTGTGTCACAGTAGTATACAAATCGGTATCCGCTGAAGGGCGGAGCGTCCACATTTTTTAAATCCACTTTGCCCTTTGTCCAGTTTACAGCCGATGAGAGCGCCATAATTAATTAAATCTAGGATTATGGAAAGGTATCAAGTTAAATCGCACTATTCCAGGTTGCTGAAATTACAGTAAGTTATCAGCCTAAGTTCAAAGCTTCAGAAAGGCCAACTGTATCAAGTTCAAAAGACGTCTACAACTTCTTCTTTCATAACTGGGATAATACCCGCATTGAAATGATTGAGCAGTTTAAGATAATGCTGTTAAACTGTGCAAATAAAATCCTGGGAATCTTCACTGTCTCAACCGGAGGTGTAGCTGGTACTGTTCCAGACCTAAAGTGATATTTGCTACCGCTTTGAAAGGAAATGCCAGTTTAGTGAAGATCCAGGCTTCGCTGTCAACTCCCACTCCAATCTCGGAGCGCTTTAACTTTTTAATATCAGCGTAAGCCAAACCTGTATAGCAGCAGAAAAGAAAAATGTCGCGCACCTGGGCCAGACGCTCCATGCTGATTTTCTTTCTGTGCATCGTATCTAGTTCCCCCTTGGTGAGATAAACCCGCTCACCACCGGAGTTACTGGACAATGGCGACACATTAAAACAACTACTGGCCAGAAGCCGCTATCTGCTTTAAAAGACTGTGATAATTAGACTACAGAGAAGGCTGAGTGGGCTAAGTTACTTAACAATTAATCTGCACCACAACAATATCCTTAACTATTTTGATACCCGAAGTACCAACGCATCGGCCGAATCTTTCAATGCAAAGATCAAAGCATTCAGAGCTCAGTATAGAGGCGTAGGAAATGTCAATTTTTTCCTCTTAGACTTATGAAGATTTTTGCTTAGTCCACAGATTTTGGTACTGACCCCAACTTTTCCGGGATCAAGTGGAAAAGTTGGGGGCGGCTAAGCGCATTAGTGCCAAACTTTTTAAAACGGTCGTCATGCCGAATTCAATTCGGCAACTCTTGGACTATAAAGGACATGCTTAAGCAAGAGGTCCTGAAACAAGTTCAGGATGACGAAGGAAAGAACATCCCCCCAACTTTTCCGCTTGATCCCTTTTCCGCTCGATCAACCTTCGTTTGGTTCGTAAAATCGAGTTTTGCTAAAACTAAAAATCCCGCTCTACTTCAAGTAAAGCGGGATCGTAGCCCGTAGGGGAATCGAACCCCTGTTTCCAGAATGAAAATCTGGCGTCCTAACCCCTAGACGAACGGGCCAATTTGAAGAGTCTTCCATCTTCTTTTGGTAGCGGGGACCAGACTCGAACTGATGACCTTCGGGTTATGAGCCCGACGAGCTACCAACTGCTCCACCCCGCACTGTTTTTTCAATCTTTCAAGCCCCGATAAATCTCATCTGAGACATAAAAAAAGCGGGTCATTTAATCCGCTTGCGTAGCCCGTAGGGGAATCGAACCCCTGTTTCCAGAATGAAAATCTGGCGTCCTAACCCCTAGACGAACGGGCCATTTGAAGAGTCTTCCATCTTCTTTTTGGTAGCGGGGACCAGACTCGAACTGATGACCTTCGGGTTATGAGCCCGACGAGCTACCAACTGCTCCACCCCGCACTTTTGACAATCCTGTAAAGCTTTCTTTTGTTAAATACTTACCCCCCGAATTGGACTGCAAAGATATATTTCGTTTCTTTGCAGTCCAAATCTTTTTTAAAAAAAATTTACATGTCGCATAAAGCTGGATTTGTGAGTATTGTTGGCAAGCCAAATGCAGGAAAATCAACCCTGATGAATGCGCTTGTGGGCGAGAAAATGTCGATTATAACACCGAAAGCGCAAACTACGCGCCATCGGATACTGGGTATAGTGAATGAAGAAGAATACCAAATTGTCTTTTCAGACACCCCCGGTGTGATCAAACCTGTATATGGTTTGCAGGAAAGTATGATGGGTGCAGTGAACGATTCTTTGGTTGATGCCGACATTATTCTTCTTGTAACTGATATAAATGAGCGTTACGATGAAAGTGATGTTATTGAAAAATTAAAAAATACAGCCTCCCCTTTTGCTGTAATAATAAACAAAATCGACAAGTCGACCCAGGAACAGGTAGAAGCTAAAATTCAATACTGGATAGATACTTTAAACCCAAACGCAATATTTGCCACTTCTGCACTTAAGGAGTACAATATTGAACCGGTAATGGATTTTATACTGCAGAAGCTGCCGGAACATCCTGCTTTCTATGACAAAGAAACTTTGACCGACCGGACTGAACGCTTTTTTGTTTCAGAGATCATAAGAGAAAAGATCTTTAGATTGTATGAAAAAGAGATCCCATACAGCACTGAGGTTATCATCACCGCTTTCAAAGAAGAAGAGATCATTAACCGCATCAGTGCAGAGATCATCGTGGAAAGAGATTCACAAAAGAACATCCTTATTGGTACAGGTGGCGAAATGATAAAAAAGGTTGGGACCTATGCACGCAAAGATATTGAGGAATTTCTCCAAAAGAAGGTTTTTCTTGAAATGTTCGTGAAAGTGCTCCCCGATTGGAGAAACAGGAAAAACTACCTGAAAAGGTTCGGATACGAAGATTAGTAAAAATACGATTTACGATTTTAGATTTACGTTTTTGCACGTGATCAATTGTGAATCGAAACAGAAGATTGATCATTAATTAAAAAAGAAGCTCTTGAATGGAGCTTAATTGGAAGAAGAAGAAGGCCCACAAGGGAAACCGTAATTCGTAACTTCAAAAATCGTAAATTAAAATGAGTAATATAGTAGCAATAGTAGGGCGACCAAACGTAGGAAAGTCTACATTATATAACCGACTGACCGAAACACGGAAGGCGATTGTTGATGACATGAGCGGTGTAACACGTGATAGACATTACGGGGTAGCTGAGTGGGTTGGAAAGACTTTTACAGTTATAGACACAGGCGGATATGTAGCGCATTCGGAAGATGTTTTTGAATCGGCTATACGTGAACAAGTATTAATCGCTATTGAGGAAGCGACAGTGATCCTCTTTATGGTGGATGTTACAACCGGCATCACGGATCTTGACGACAGCATTGCGGACATCCTTCGCAGGAGTAAGAAGCCTGTTTTTGTTGTAGCGAATAAGCTTGACAACAATCAGCTGGTAAGTGAAGTGCCGATCTTTTACAGCTTTGGATTAGGCGACATCTATGCGATCTCTTCTATGACAGGCTCTGGTACAGGAGAATTGCTCGACCAGGTGATCACCCATTTCCAGGAAGATGAACCGGATGATACTACTATTCCCAAATATGCTATTGTAGGAAGACCTAACGTTGGTAAGTCATCGATGATCAACGCCCTGATCGGCAAAGAACGTAACATTGTTACGCCGATCGCCGGCACAACCAGAGATTCCATTCATATCCATTACAACCAGTTTGGTCATGAGTTTATGCTGATCGACACTGCTGGTCTTCGAAAAAAAACGAAGGTAAAGGAGAACATCGAGTTTTATTCGGTAATGCGAACTATCAAAGCCTTAGAAGAAGCCGATGTAATTATCTTAATGATTGATGCGGTTGAGGGTCTCGAATCACAAGACATTAATATCTTCCATCTTGCTGAGAAGAATAAAAAAGGGGTAGTAATACTGGTTAATAAGTGGGACTTAATTGAAAAGAACCACAAAACCACCAAAGTTTATGAAGATCTTATCCGTGAAAAGATTGCACCTTTTTCAGACGTGCCCATCATTTTTACATCAGTAACCGAAAAGCAACGTATTTTTAAAGCAGTGGAGGCCGCTTCCAAGGTTTATGAAAATAAATTAAAGAAAATACCTACATCCAAACTAAACGATGTATTGCTTCCTATTATTGAGAATTATCCACCTCCGTCCCTAAAAGGAAAGTATATTAAGATCAAGTACATTACGCAGATTAATGCAAGCTCTCCGATGTTCGCCTTCTTCTGTAATCTGCCTCAATATATCAAAGATCCTTATAAAAGATTCATCGAAAATAAATTGAGAGAACATTTTGATTTCAGTGGTGTTCCAATACAAATATACTTCCGACAGAAGTAAGAATTATAACACCATGAGAAAAAAACTTTGGATCTTATCAATTGCCATTTGTGCATTCGTCGCCTGTAACACCCGCGGCGATTCTGACAGCGACGATAAAGACACGATTAATGCTAATAAGACTGAGCGGTCTCTTATGGAGGACAGTCTAGATGCTACTAAGGCCGATACTGTGCACCGCCAGCAATAAAAAAATATAATAGTCAGGACTTCTTTAGTGATTCAAGAGCCCTGGCTATTACTTTGTCGCCTCCATTGCGGACCCTGAAAAAACCCTCGTTACCAAAATAATAGCGTGCAGCCAAAGCTTTTACCTGCGCCTGGATTGCCGGCCTGGCTTTTATTGCCTCCTTTTGATCAAACTTAACGGCTCTTAAAGCAGCAATATCCCGTAGCTTTTTATACTGATCTTCGCTTATCTGAAAGTTGGCGATGAAATGATCTAAAGACATGGGGCTTATCTGTTTAACCAGGTTTTTATAAACAAACTCTAATAAGATACCCCTCGCGTTTAAAGCGTAATAGTAATTGTTGTAGGACGAGGTATCCACAGGTACAAAGATGTCTGGAGTAATTCCGCCCCCGTCATAAATCACCCGTCCTGAGGCAGTTTTGTATTTCTTATGTTTTTGCAGAGTGTCAGTTTGCTTTCCTGTAACTTCTCCTTTGTGAAGCCGGTTCTCAATCTCCTGATAGTACTTATCTGACCCATTGTTATAGGCGCGTTGAATGGAACGGCCGGAAGGAGTATAGTAACGTGCCACTGTTAAATTAAGTGCAGAACCGTCTCCGAAATTAAATTGCTCCTGCACCAAGCCCTTGCCAAAAGACCGGCGGCCAATTATTAGTCCGCGATCAAGATCCTGGATGGCACCGGCGAAAACCTCACTGGCAGACGCAGAGTGTTCATCAATAAGGACAACTAGCTTCCCTTTTTCAAATACACCTTTTGGGGTTGCGAAATAGTCGGTTCGGGGTTCATGCTCTCCCTTTGTATAAACAATAAGTTTTTTATCGGGAAGAAACTGGTCTGCCAAAGCTGTGGCCGCATTCAGATAGCCCCCGCCGTTGGCTCTTAAATCGAGCACCAGATTATATAAGCCTCTCTTTCGCATCCGGTTAATTTCAAAGGCGAAATCGTCGTCAGTCCGGGCGCCAAATTTACTGATCTTTATATAACCGGTATGATCTTCAAGAAAATAGGCTGCATCGATACTACTGACTACGATCTTGTCACGTTTTACAGAAACTTTTTTCAAACTGCTGTTTCGCTTTAAAAGCAACTCCACCGCAGTTCCATTTCGTCCCTTGATCAAAGAAATTATTTTTTGAGGATTAGTCTGCGGCCCTGTAATCGCCTCTGCACCTACCTTCAGAATTTGGTCGCCTGCTTTAATTCCCGATTTTTCTGCAGGGCCTCCTTTATGCACTGAAAGTATACTAACTGTATCATTTAAGAATTGGTATTCAACGCCTATGCCATTATAATTTCCATCCAGATCTTCAAACTGACGGCGGGCAGCAACCGGCGGCAGGTATGCTGAATGAGGGTCCAGTTTCTTAAGGATCTGGTTAATTGCAAGGTTCTGCATTGAATCAACCTTTACTGGGTCAACATAATTTTCCTCTATAATATTTAATACACGATCAACTTTTTCAACACGGGTTTCCGTTAAAAATTGCTGGGAGTTTTCAGCACGTTTTTGTGCATGTTCTTTTTGAAACTTCGGCCCTATGATCATTCCTAAGATCAGAGTTCCTGTATAGAGACCGGCAATAGTGAGATTTCTCCTGGTAGATGGTTGCATGCGTAATCAGACTGCTAAATTTAATACATCAATTGCTTTGTTTAGTTCTTAAAATGTCATAAAAATGCCGTTTTAAGATTATTGAGAAGTTTTGTCTTGTTAGACTAAAAATTTAACCTGGCAAATATCATCCCTGGCTAACTAAAAATTTCAGACATTTGCCCCGCTATGGAAAGAACCACCGAAAAGGACTCTTTATATAATGATCTTGAAAAGATGTCTGTAAAAAGTCTTCTTCAAGGAATAAATAACGAAGACAAAACCGTACCTTTTGCTATCGAAAGAGCGATACCACAAATTGAAAAGCTGGTAGTCGCAATCTCTGACAAAATGAGGGAAGGCGGACGGCTTTTTTATATCGGAGCAGGAACCAGTGGAAGGTTAGGCATTGTTGACGCTTCAGAATGCCCCCCAACCTATGGTATTCCCGACGAATGGGTAATAGGAATTATTGCCGGTGGCGACACTGCAATTAGAAAAGCGGTTGAATTTGCGGAAGATGATCCGCAACAGGCATGGAAAGATCTGCTGCAATATAATATCTCTAAAAAAGATGCCCTTGTGGGAATTGCGGCTTCAGGAACCACACCTTACGTTATAGGCGGCCTACAGAAGGCTAATGAGGCTGGACTGGTAACTGGTTGTATTGTTTGCAATGATGGTAGCCCTATTGCTTCCCTTGCCCAATACCCGGTTGAAGTAATTGTTGGGCCCGAATTTGTGACGGGATCTACCCGTATGAAATCGGGGACAGCACAAAAACTCGTATTAAATATGATTAGCACTGCCGTAATGATTCAGCTTGGCAGAGTAAAAGGAAATAAAATGTTTGATATGCAGTTAAGTAATAACAAATTATTAAACAGGGCCGTAAAAATGATTATCGAAGCAACCGGGATAGATAAAGAAACGGCACAGAAACTGCTTGATAAGCATGGAAACGTCCGTGCTGCTGTTGACGCTTACAAAAGCACTGATTAAATTGATCTCCAGACATAGGGCTTAGAGGAAAACTTAATGCACGACATTGAACCATATTACCGCTGGCGCGACGACTATATAGCCGCCGAAGATGATCGTTCACCATTTTTTCAAACCGAGTACAGTGAATTCGAGTTTGACAAAATGATCTACAACTATTATATCCACCCTCAGTGGGATTATTTTGGATCTCAGACACTGTATATGAAGATCCTCTTTGTAGACTACGACAAACAATACTCAATAATAGAATTTCTTGGCGAATGGAACGACACCCTTTATAATGACATCATGTTATTAAAGCGGGAGATTATTGAGTTAATGATGCATGAAGGAATAAACAAATTCATTTTAATAGGAGAAAATATTCTGAACTTCCACTCGTCTGATGATTCCTATTATGAAGAATGGTTCCAGGACGTGGAAGATGGCTGGATTGCTGGAGTGAATTTCCGCGAACATGTAATAGATGAGTTCAAACGTAATAACATCGATTATTATATCAACTTTGGTGGCTCGCTCGATGAAATGCAGTGGCGAAATTTAAAGCCAATCCAGTTTTTCAAAAGGATCGAGGAACAATTGACCAAACGGCTTACCTGACAATAAACTATCACGTCAATCCCATAATAGCTGTTTTCACCAGCTCCTTCCTTTCTTATTTGCAATTCCCCCAATTATTTACGATTTTTGCCAAGCTTATTCAGAAAGACGGAGGGACTAGACCCTACGAAGTCTTAGCAACCTGTGCTTACAAGGTGCTAAATTCTATCCGAATCCGTACCCGGGAATTTGGAACAGATAAGTGAAAGTCAAAAAGCCGGAGACCGACTTTTCGAAAATAAGCATGTTTAAGTTATATACTTTTTGAGTTTGTGTTAAGGTGAGCAAATGCAGCGCATTACTTATAGCTTAAAGCTTAAAATAACAATTCTAAAATGGACATTAGAAAAGAGCTTGAAAAACGCATCCTGGTGATAGATGGAGCAATGGGGACAATGATCCAACGCTACCAGCTGACAGAAGAGGATTTCCGCGGTGAGAGATTTAAAAATCACCCTTGTGATCTAAAAGGAAATAATGATCTTTTAAACATCACCCGTCCTGATATTATCAAAGCCATTCATGCCGAATACCTGGAGGCTGGTGCCGATATTATCGAAACGAATACTTTCAGTACGCAGCGCATTTCTATGGCGGATTACCAGATGGAAGATCTTTCATATGAAATGAGCTTTGAAGGTGCAAAGATAGCCAAAGAGGTGTCCCTGGAGTTTACTGCGAAAAATCCTGATAAACCACGCTTTGTCGCGGGCGCTATAGGGCCTACCACCAAAATGGCATCTATGTCTCCTGATGTAAATGATCCTGGATACAGGGCTGTGACCTTCGACGAATTGACTGCAGCTTTTGATGAGCAGGTCCGTGGGCTGGTAGACGGTGGCGCTGACGTGTTGCTTTTTGAAACCATCACCGATACACTGATCACCAAAGCCGGCTTATTCTCCGTCAAAAAATACGAACAGGAAATTGGGCGAAAGATCGAGATCATGATCTCGGGGACCATTACTGATGCCAGCGGAAGAACGCTATCGGGGCAAACAGCTGAAGCCTTTTTGAACTCACTTACTCATGCCAATATCCTAAGCATTGGGTTCAATTGTGCGCTTGGTGCAAAAGAAATGCGTCCGCATATTGAAGAACTTGCTAAAAAAGCGCCTTGTTATGTATCAGCTTATCCAAACGCCGGTCTGCCTAACGAATTCGGTGCGTACGATGAACAACCGCATGAAACAGCGCATTTAGTAGGCGATTTCATATCCAGCGGATTTGTCAATATAGTGGGTGGCTGCTGTGGCACTACTCCCGAACATATTGGATGTATCGCAGCAAAGGCAGCAAAGTCTCAGCCTCGTAAGATTCCAAAAGTGGAGCCATACCTCCGTCTAAGCGGACTGGAACCGGTAACAATAACTCCTGAAAGTATTTTTGTCAACATTGGGGAACGGACCAACATCACCGGATCACCTAAATTTTCAAAACTTATCCTCGGCGGCGATTATGAAGCTGCACTGGCTGTTGCACGTCAGCAGGTAGAGGGCGGCGCTCAGATCATTGACGTAAACATGGACGAGGGCATGCTAGATTCGGAAGCTGCAATGACAAAGTTCCTTAATCTTATTGCCTCAGAGCCTGATATAGCTAAGCTCCCGATCATGGTAGACTCTTCGAAATGGTCTGTTATTGAAACTGGCTTAAAGTGCCTGCAGGGTAAAGGAATTGTGAACTCCATCTCTTTAAAAGAGGGGGAGGAAAAGTTCATTGAAAGTGCCCGGAAGATCTTAAATTATGGCGCAGCTGTAGTTGTGATGGCTTTTGACGAACAAGGTCAGGCCGACAACTACGAACGCCGCACGGTGATATGCAAGCGCTCCTACGACATATTGGTCGATAAGGTTGGCTTCCCCCCACAGGATATTATTTTTGACCCTAACATTTTAACTGTAGCTACAGGGCTCGAAGAGCATAATAACTATGCGGTAGACTTTATCAATGCTACCCGATGGATTAAAGAAAATCTGCCGTATGCAAAAGTAAGCGGCGGTGTATCTAACATTTCTTTCTCTTTCAGGGGAAATAATGTAGTTCGCGAGGCCATGCACTCAGCATTTCTATATCACGCCATCAAAGCAGGCTTAGACATGGGAATCGTAAACGCTGGTATGCTTGAGGTGTACGAGCAGATCCCAAAAGAACTGCTTGATAAAGTAGAAGATGTCCTGTTAAACCGCCGTGATGATGCCACTGAACGCCTGGTTGAATACGCAGACACGATAAAAAGTAAGGGAAAAGAGGTTGTAAGGGATGAAGAATGGCGGAAAGGAAGCGTTGAGGAGCGTCTTTCGCATGCGCTGGTTAAAGGTATCGTTGAATATCTGGACGCTGATGTTGAAGAAGCCCGGCAAAAATATGATAAACCCCTGCAGGTGATTGAAGGCCCCTTAATGGAGGGCATGAATGTGGTGGGAGATCTATTCGGCGCAGGAAAGATGTTCCTTCCCCAGGTTGTAAAATCAGCCCGGGTAATGAAAAAAGCGGTTGCTTACTTGCTGCCTTTTATTGAAGAGGAGAAACTCAAAAACCCTCAGGATGGCGGATCAAGTTCTGCAGGCAAGGTTCTAATGGCGACCGTTAAAGGAGATGTTCACGATATCGGCAAAAACATCGTTGGGGTTGTGCTGGCATGCAATAATTTTGAGGTGATCGATATGGGTGTGATGGTGCCAGCACAGGCTATCATCAAAAAAGCACGGGAAGAGAATGTTGATATCATTGGTTTAAGCGGCCTGATAACCCCTTCCCTTGATGAAATGGTACATTTCGCTAAAGAAATGGAGCGTGAAGGCTTCACTATACCTTTACTGATCGGCGGAGCAACTACTTCCCGCATCCATGCGGCAGTAAAAATCGACCCTAACTATTCAGGGCCTGCCATTCATGTTCTGGATGCCTCCAGGAGTGTTACCGTATGCAGCAGTTTAATGAACGGAGAGTTTCGTGACACCTATATCAAAGGTATAAAGGATGAATATGCCAAGGCACGAGAGGCACATTTAAATAAACGCTCAGATAAACGTTATAAAACTATCGAAGAGGCAAGGGCTGACAAATATCAGATTAACCTAAACGGTTCTGTAGCACCAGCGCCGAAACTTCTGGGAACAAAAGTATTCGAAGACTTCCCGCTGGAGGACCTGGTCCCGTATATCGACTGGACACCTTTTTTCCATACATGGGAACTTCGGGGCAGCTATCCGCGGATATTTGAAGATAAAATTGTAGGCATTGAAGCAAAAAAGTTATTTGATGATGCTCAGAAACTGTTGAACCGTATTGTCGTTGAGAAACTTCTCAGAGCAAAAGCTGTCATCGGCTTCTGGAAAGCAAAATCTGTATGTGACGACATTGTGCTCGAAACAGAAGATCAGGGGCCAGTAACCATACATACGCTTCGTCAGCAAACAGAAAAAGTAGCAGGGGAACCGTATTATGCTTTATCTGACTTTATCGCTCCGCAAGAATCGGGCATTGACGACTACTTCGGCGGCTTTGCAGTTACAGCCGGAATAGGGTGCGATGAGCTGGTTGCGGAGTTTGAAAAAAATCATGACGATTACAACAGCATCATGACCAAAGCAATAGCTGACCGTTTTGCTGAAGCTTTCGCTGAAAAAATGCATGAACTTGTGCGGAAAGAATACTGGGGTTATGCACAAACAGAAGGCCTAAGTAATGAGGACCTGATAAAAGAGAAGTACCAGGGAATCCGCCCCGCACCAGGCTACCCTGCTTGTCCAGATCATACTGAAAAGCGCACTTTGTTTGACCTTTTAAAAGCAGAAGAGGCCACAGGTATTCATTTGACGGAAAGTTTCGCAATGTATCCTGCTGCATCAGTTAGCGGGTTCTATTTTTCGCATCCTGAATCGCGGTATTTTGGACTGGGGAAAATAAGTAAAGACCAGGTAGAAGATTACGCAAAACGTAAAAACCAGCCATTAGAGGACGTTGAAAGATGGCTAAGTCCTAATTTGGGGTATTAATATGAAGATAATTGATCATATAGGGAATGCCAATGGCAAAACTCTTTTTTCTTTTGAACTATTACCGCCTGTTAAGGGACAAAGCATACAAAGTATTTATAATGCCATCGACCCGTTAATGGAGTTCAAGCCTCCGTTCATCGATGTAACTTATCATCGTGAGGATTATATTTACAAACAGCACTCCTCTGGCCTGCTTGAACAGATCTCTTACCGCAAACGGCCCGGAACTGTAGCAATATGTGCCTCCATAATTAACCGGTATAAGGTTGATGCGGTTCCTCATTTGATCTGCGGGGGCTTCACGAAAGAAGAAACTGAAAATGCATTGATCGACCTGCAGTTTTTGGGCATAGATAATGTGCTGGTATTGCGCGGAGATGCCCGAAAAGCTGATCCTTCGTTTATTCCTACCCCGGGCGGACATGCCTATGCAACCGATCTGCTGGCACAGGTTGTGGATATGAATAACGGGAAGTATCTTCATGAACATAACGATGCCAATAAATCCGACTTTTGTATAGGAGTGGCAGCTTATCCTGAGAAACACTTTGAAGCACCTAACCTGAAAACTGATTTCAGGTATCTGAAAAAGAAAGTGGAGATGGGGGCAGACTTCATTGTAACACAAATGTTTTACGATAACCAGAAGTATTTCGACTTTGTAAAACTTTGTCGTGAAAACGATATTAACGTCCCTGTTATACCAGGATTAAAGCCTATCACATCTTCGAAGCAGCTTGTCAGCCTGCCAAAGATCTTCCATATTGACATTCCTGAAGATTTAAGTGAAGCAGTGCTGGCTTGTAAATCTGAAAAAGATGTTAAAGAAGTAGGGATCGAATTTATGATCCAGCAATGCAAGGAACTGATGAGCTTTGGAGCCCCGGTATTGCATTTTTATACCATGAGTAATCCAGCGCCAACAAAAAGAATTGCAGAAGCGATATTTTAAAGAGAAAGAAGGGGGCAAAGTGATTTCCTGCCCCATTCTTTTTAAAAGCCCTGACCTGCAGGTTAATTCTTGACTGTAAAAACAGTGGCTACACCACGTTCCCCTTCATGATCAAATTTCCCATTATCAGAAGGATAATTCACAACCCCACTACCTTTAACCCAGGCGGTAGAAGACCCACCTCCATCATAGTTCAACGCAGAAGTACAACCTAAAGCGGCCATTAATTGCGACAACTGAGGGATGGTCAATCCCTGTGACTGCGAAGATCTGCCATCAACAACTACTACGATCATTTTCCCGCTAGATGTCAGCCCTACTGCTGTACGAGGATGCCTGTTTGAATTGAAATCCACATCCTGTTGCGAAAGCTCCTTACCGTCCAATATCATTAAAGGACCGCCAGCCAGGGCTACCGGTTCTACTACTGCAGACCATCCCCCGGACGGTTTTTGAACTATGTTCGGTCTTCCCGAAGCATCAATTGTTACGGCTCCATTTTCCCGGTACGGCGTAAAGCCGCTTACTGTTTGGTTAACTACCTGACCTTCACTCTTAAAGAAAGTAGTGGATCCGCCACTCGTGGTGTTAAAAAAGCTCCCGTTAAATGCAATAAGGGCATCCTTTGCAGTCGCTGCCTCACTTGTTTTCAGAAAACCCGATCTTACATACGGTATTTCTATTTTATATCCCTTTGAGAGATCGATCTCAAACATGTTAACATACTGGCGCGATTCAAATATCTGGGGAAATTGATAGTACTTCCAGGTAATCCCATCGGCAACGATTTTACTTTTCCAGGCGGCCGACTCAACAACTTCCTTAATATCCTGCTCCTGTACAACGGAGTAATCATAGGGCAATTGTACCCCGTCATCCTGCTTAGAGCAGGATACAAGCAGGAACAGAAGCATTAAACTATATAAAAAATTCTTCTTTTTCATTGAGTAATTATTTTAAATCAATCCATTTTAGTCTTAAAGACTTAGGGCCTTCAAGTATTTTCAGCCCACCACCCAGTTCCATATATTCCTGGTTCCGGTACACATAAAGCTTTCGGTTAGCAGCGTCAACCATCACAGCGCTAACATTTCCTTGTCCCCAGGCATAGGGCCAGCCAGTGAAATAGTTTGGCGCGCTTGCTTCTTGTTCGATGACGAAGATCTTGCCTTTCTTCCGGCCAACGAGTACTCCGGTATCCGAGAACAATAGCAGCTTATCACCATCAATGAATCCGGCTTTCAGGCTATTCTTCCACTTTGCAGGCACGTTTGGGATCAGGGTGCTTAGATCTGAAACTCCTTTTATTTTCTTGTCTTGCTTATTTATGTTTAGCAGCTGCTCTCCATTCCATACATACCAGTGGGACCCCGCATCTATAAAGCGTAGCTCCTTTTGTACCGCGTAATCTTCCAGGGCAGGGAAAAACTTACCGCGAGGGTAGTAACTAAAGCGAGTATTCTGACGGTCTGTAACATAAACCAGGGAGCCCGTGAGGTAATATATCGAGTCGGCCTGCCGCCAGACTGCCTCGGGGGTCAGCCAGGTCCCCTTCAGTATGAACTTCTCATTATCTGGTTCTCCGTTGAAAATAGAACCATAGTCCAGCTTATCTGAAGGTTTGGGGTCTATGCTGCCTTCAATATAGAACTTCGCCTCTACTTTATCGTACTTCCTTAGTCGTGCAGCTACGGAAATGGCATGCCAATGGTCTGATACAACAAATACAGTATCCCCTGGCAGTATAACTGGTGTGCCGTCCGCTTCTTCCAGCTTCCTGCTGAAAATATAGTTCTGGACCGTCGTTTTCGAGTTCTCCTCTTTATAGATTATCTTCCCGGGAACACCGCTCTTAAGCAGGGCATCGCTCATGAAGGACGCCTCACAGATGGATGAGCCATGTGCGGCGCAGCCTCCTGAAACGATGATCTTATCGAAGCTTTGTTTTTGATATAAACGAATAGCTATATCCATCCTGTTTTGCAACACCACCGGATCTGCAGAGCCCAGGATCAGCATAATGGTTTTAGGCGGGCTGGCAAGCAAACAATGCCAGCCTGCCAATAAAAAGCAAAGTGAGATAATCCTCTTCATCCTTTATTAGCTTATCTGTTATCAGTTTGTCAGGGCTCCCATAATGGATCCTGTGCGTGCTGCACTATTTTTATCCTTGCTGATCAGCGAGCTTTCCAGAGGCGGCACATAGGTCAGTCCTAAAGCAGAAAGTGCGTTCTCATTCAAACCGTTTGTTAGAGCTGGGTTATTAGCCCCTGTTAGCCTAAAAGAGCTACTGAACATAGTGGCCGGATTGAAAGAAAGCCCTGCTACAACTGTTCCGCCATCACCATATACCGCACTTGCAATCACAGCATTCTTAAACACAGGGGTAACCGCTGCATTATCTGTAAAGGCATCTACATCGGTGGAAGTGCTGGCTTGCCTGTTACCGGAAATAACCGAGTTGATAACAGTCAGATTGTTTACATTCATACGTCTGTAAACGCCGGCGCCAGGACCTGCTACCTGATTGTCTGTAATAGTACAACTGATGATATCGGCCTTTGAATTATCATACAGCATTACTGCACCTCCTCCATTTACCGATGTGCTGGTATTGCCTGTAAGCAGGCAGTTCACTAAAATAGCTTTTGATCTTTCCCGCATGTAGAGTCCTGCGCCATACGATGTATTGCTGTTGTTCATCACTTCAGAGTTATAAAGTATGATAGTTGCATCCGGGTAGCCGTGCACCCCACCCGCTGTTCCTCTGGCGCTATTGCCATTGAATTGTGTGTTATAGGCCGTTAACGACGATGCATAGATCCATACTCCTCCTCCGTTGTTAGAAGTATTTTGATTATTGTTAACCTTGCAGTTTTCCATCGTAACCTTGGCGTTTGAGAAGGCATACAAGCCTGCTGCAAAACCAGCTGTTCCTTTGTCTGCGGTTGCCTTATTGTCAATGATGTTAACGTATTTCATGTGAACCTGAGCGGGCCCAATTGCAATGCCACCTCCTTGTCCACGACTATATCTGACACTGTTGATCGTGATATTGGTACCTCTGTCGGTAGCGTTGCCTCCTGTGATGATTAATCCTTCCAGGTAGACCTTCGAATCGGCTTCGTTATTGGCGGTGACTGTAACCGTATGGAAAGCCTGCTTGCCGCTTTGCATCCTGCCCTGAAGAATGGTCTTGTACAGTTCTGCGTTTGGTGTAGCTCCCGGCATGGCATCACTTGAAAAACCTCCTATCACGGATATATTTTTGGAGATCTCGAAGGTATTATCTGATTCTTCTGTGGATTCGCCATTGCGGATAGTTTTCGTCGGGTAGTAGGTCCCTTCCATCATATAAATGGTGCTTCCGGTTGTTGCTTTCTCCATTGCTGTAGCGAAGTCGGTCGGTGCGTTCCATGAGTCCCCCTCTCCTGTTCCGTCGGGGCTTACATAGAATACCGGAACTTTACCGGACTCCTGCGCAACGAGGACCTGCTTAACCATATTGTCATTTATACGGACACTGATGACGCCCGAGCGCTCATCATCTTCATTGCTGACAACTTCAAAGGTAATTTTCCGCTTACCTTTTGGGTAAACTGTGGAATCCAGGGTAATCCAGTCAACATCAGATTCTACCGTCATATCGACATTGGAAAGCACATCAAACTGATAAGATCCTGCTTTACTTCCTGCTTCAATAAGTTCAGTTCCGGCCAGCAACTTCTCTTGCAGGGCAGAATCATCCTTTTTACAGCTACTTACAAACCATAAGTACAGCATGGCAACTAGAGAAAAAAGTATATTCTTCATAATATTTCTTAATGGTAATAAAGCTATCATCACATGTTCACTGCTATCGTTGAGCAGAATGCACACGATGTTTATCGTTATTTTTTCTTTGTTAAGCTTACCTGGTAATTTTCCCATATGGAGTTATAGCACTCGGCCAGCTCCTTTTCATCTTTATATTTTGATTCATGCATGAAGGGACCTTTATATTTTATCTTTTGCAGGGCAGCAAAAATGGCGTTCCAATCATTCTTTCCGCGTGCATCACAAGGCAGATAATGATTTTCTGCCTCACCCGTACCATTAGATACATGTACAGTTTTAACCCGTGAACCGAATGCAAGCAGCAGCTTTTGAGGCTCTGCTATATGACACATGTCTACACCAATACCTACTTTCCCTGGAAAATTTGAAAACAGCTTCTGGCATTCCTCTACACTACGCATCAGCGGTCGTTCTACATCGCCTTTTCGCAGGGCGGGGCCGAGCATATTCTCAACAACCATCTGCCTTTTATAGCCACTGACAATTTTATAAAGCTCATTCACAGACTTAGTCATCTGCTTGGCCCTGGCTTCACGCTCGTTCAGTCCCAGATAGTACGATGGATGAAAAAGAATGATCTCGGGGCTAAGTACTAGCAGCGCTTTCAGGATATTCCGGTGCGCCGCTACGACTCGCTGACGCCTGGCCTCATTCGTAAGGGATATATCAAAGTTCTGACTGAACGGCATATGTATCGACCATACTTTAATACCGCTATTAGCAAGTATTGTCTTTACAGATTGTATGTGATCTTTCCATTTAACAGAGACCTCAATGGTGTCGAGTTTTTTGTCGAGGATGGCGCCGATTCCCGCGAGCTCGATATGCGTAATACCCAGGGATTTTGCATACTGCATCTTCTCACTGGTTATTTTGCCGATGTCGACAGAGTAGCCCAGTGGATATTTACCAGAGCTTGATTGCCCCCTTGATTTACATACGCTCCCGACAAGAAAAACGCAAAGTGCTATAACTACCTTATTCATACTATTTCCACTCCGGATTTTGTATTAATTTTTTGTTTAAGATCAGATCCTCGGAAGGGATTGGTGCATAATAGTCCCTGTTTTCATCAAAACCGCCTCCCTGCGGGAATGGATCCAGATTGCCTGATGTTGCATTCTGTTGTCCAGTGACAGGATTGCGCAGCGTACGCTGATTGATATTGATAAACGAAGTTACAGACGCAGGCGCTGAAGTGGTGGAACCCGTATGAAGGAATACATCGGCAGTGCCATCTCCCGTAAAGTCGTGTGACCCGGTACCTGAAAAGTAAACCCCAACCATCGGCTGGGTAAGCTTCTGTCCTTCCTTCCAGCGCATAAGGTCATCCCAGCGCTGACCTTCATTAAATAACTCAATCCTTCTTTCGCGACGGATCTCTAAGATCACTCCTTTATTGGCTCCCTTGTCAACATTCACATACTGGGCCAAAAGGTAGGGGTCCGGGTTAGTGTTGGCTTGCGCCAGATTTAAGTTGGGCATGCCAACACGCGCACGCAGCTTGTTGATCGAAAGGTCTAAATCAGCCTGCGTAAGCGTACCCAGCTCTGCCTTTGCTTCTGCATATACCAGCAAAGCCTCTGCATAACGAAAAATGATAATATCAAATACTGAAGCAGAGGTTGCCCATTGGGCGCGATCGGGCAGGGCTTTGATTAAGCGATAACCGGTTGTGGTGATGTTCAATGACACAGGTTCGTTGCTTGTTGCTCCGTTAACTCTAAAGTCAGGTCCTGCAGTAGTTTGCGTCAAACGAGGATCCCTGTTCTGCATCTCCTGATAATAAGACATAGTCTGATAATTGGGTTTATCGGTTAACCGCGAGCCATCATTCATCAGGTAACTGTTAACCATGTCTTTGGTAAGTCCGTAAGATCCGGCGGTTGCGGAGGTGAATGTATAAGCGAGGTTTTGCACTTTCAGCCCCAACTGGTAATCTGCTGCCAGGATAGTTTCCACGTTATCCTGATTGTCGCGCGCAAACAGATTGCGATATGCAGCCGATGTCCCTCCGGCGGAATAAAGCGTGTAAGCTCCAGACCCGATCAGTTCGTTAGAGGCTGATACCGCTTCATTTAGGAACTTCTGGTAACCTTCTATCTGGTGATATTTACGAAACGTGCCTTCGAAGAGCGCCACCCTGGCTTTAAGCAATAACGCAGTATGTTTAGTAATGAGGTACATTTGTTTCTCGGGCGGGATATTCGCAATGGCATAATCCAAATCTGCCAGTACGGAATCCATAACCAGGATACGGGAATCGCGCGCTTTGTAAATATCCGGATCTTTAGCTCCCAGCACTTTGTTATACCAAGGCACATCTCCAAAGGTCTTCACCTTATCGTAATAGAAAAGCGCTCTGTAGAACCTGGCAATACCGCTGTATTTAGCTTTTGCTGCCTCATCTTTTACCTTGTGATAGTTCTCGAGGAAGTAGTTAATCTTTCTGAGGTTGCCCCATGACCAGCCGCCGCTGCCGCTGGCTACTGGAACGATGCGAGTTCCTTTTACCTGGTTAGCCGGATTTAGCGGCATCAGGTTATCTGAAGCAGCGTCGTCAGAGTAAACTTCTGTTCCCGGCAGCATGGTATAGAAGTCGTTAGTAGCTACTTCAAGATCTTTAGCCGTATTGAAGAAATAAGGAGCTTCGACCTGATCTTCTGAAGGACGGTCCAGATAATCTTTATTACAGGATGACAGGGAAGCAAGGCCTGCAACACCGCATATATAATACAGGATGACTTTATTCATTTTCATCGTTTACAATCGTTATAAGTTTAACATTACACCAAAAGAATAGGTCTTACCCATCGGATAGTCCCGCAGATCGCCACGGTCGTCAGCTGTCGCTGGTGATGAATAGCTTATTGCCGAACCGGCCTGTTCCGGATCGATATACCTGGTCAAACCACCAAAACTCCAGGTGAACATATTTTCTCCACTGAAGAAGACACGCAGCTTCTCAATATTAGCTCTCCTTGTCCAATTCTGCGGGAGAGTATATCCTAAACTGAAATTTTTCACTCTCAAATAGCCTACGTTTTCAAGATAATAGTCGTTGAGCTCATATAATGAGCGTCCGGATTGTAATGAAGAGTAACCACGATAGATCTGCGGATATTTGCCATTCTCGTCTGGTCTCCATGCATTGTCTATGAGATCCTTACGAAGGAAGGATAGATATGGACGCTGATAGGTACCCCAGTACAGGTCACCTGTAGGATACCAATCCTGACTCGCCACACCTGCAAGAGCAACAGACATATCGAGAAATTTCCATTTTGCGTTTATGTTCAGGCCGAAAGGAAATCTAGGCATTGCGTTACCTATACGCTGTAAATCGCCATGATTAGCTAAGGTATTATCCCCTTTGTCGATCTTCCCATCGCCATTCACATCAAGGTATTTCACGTCTCCGGCACGCAGGTGGTTCCATTCACTGTTCTGCATGACATTCAGGATGTCATTGTAGACAAAGGAGAGATTGTTCGATGGGTTAGCGAAGGAGTTCTGATAAGCCATGGCCTCTTCGTCCGACTGGAACTGGCCATCGGTACGGAAACCCCATATTTCGCCCAGTCGCTTCCCTTCATAATAAGAGCTTAACAAGCCGTTAGGATTATTATAACGGGTAATGATACCCTTGAAGTTGGAAACGTTTGCTGATACGCTGAAAGTCAGTGGTGATCCCCCAACCTTGAATTTATCCTGGTAGGTTACATTCAGCTCATAGCCCTCATTTCTTAATGCCGCATAATTTTCTTTCGGTTCGTTAGCACCGAATACGGCCGGTAAAGGCTCTCCCGGAAGGTACATACCTTCTACGTTTTTGCGGTACCAATCAAAGTTGACAAAAATCCTGTTCTGGAGTAAGCCGAGATCAAGTCCCAGGTTGATACTCTTGGTGGTTTCCCAGGTGACCACGTTAGGTAGCGGTGACGGCATTGAGGCATAGGTAAGGCGGTTGCCTCCGTTTAACCATGGCGATATTCCCACTGTCATCAATTCTTTGAAAGTATTTACATCCACCGTTTGGTTACCTAGCTTTCCATAAGAACCTCTAAGCTTGACAGAGGGCAGGACGGAGCTGATAGGATCCCAGAAATCTTCACGATCTATCTGCCAGCCTAACGAAACAGAAGGAAATAGTCCCCAACGGCTGTCGGCAGGAAAACGTGAAGAGCCATCATACCGGGCGTTAACTTCAAGAAGGTATTTATTTCTGAAGTCGTAGTTTAGGCGGCCGAAGTAGCCTTGTACTGCCCAATTCGTTGCGGAGCCTGCAATGCTGTTCATGGCAGTAGCCAGAGAAAGATTAGACAGATCTTCGATCAGTAGGTTGTCGGCCTCTGCTGCCACACGGTCGCGATCAAAGCTTTCACGGTTAAGACCGGCAAGTAATTTCACATGATGGTCAGAAGCAATTGTCTTGCTATAGGTTGCAAACAGATTCAACACATTGTACTTGTCCTTCCAGCGGTATTCACTCAGACGGTTTAACCCTACTGTACGGAGGTCCAGCTTATTACCCGCCAGATAGTTGAAGGGATTTAGACGAAAGCTTCTGCTTGTATTTTCAATTCGGTTGCTATAATCGAAGTTTATCTGAAGGCCTTTAACTGGCTTAGCGTTCACACGGAAAGTATTGGTAAACTCTTCATTATTGAACAGGCGCCATGTTTTTCCGGAATAAAGACCGGCATTCCCGCCCTGACCACCGGTTCCTGTACCGATATCTGCAGGAACGCCATTGACCATATTCGGGTAAAAAGCCATCAGGTTATACCATGTTGTAGTACTCCATAAGCCTCCAAATCCATTAGTATAACCACCGTAGTCTTTATCCTCTTCATTGATGAACTGGATGTTATTAGAAATCTCAAGCCAGGGCTTGGGTGTAAATACGAGGTTTGCCTTGAGGTTCTGGCGATCCATGTCAGCATCTTTATTGATATTATTGATGCTCTGGCGTTCGAAGATTCTGCCAGACAAATAACCTCTTAGCTTATCGCTACCCCCGGAAATTGACACATTGTGAAAATTAGATGCCTGATACTTACGAAATATGGTATCCCACCAGTTGGTCTTGTGAAAGAACTTATAAGAACCATCTGATTGCAATTCATGAAAAGGCTCTATCTCACCATTGGCCACCATCTTAATGGTTTCCCAGTCCATTTCATTATACCTGGTATACGAAGACCCGTTATACCCGTAAAGGGCAGCATCCACCGTTTTGCCATATATGTATGGATCTGAAATATAATCTGTTCGGGCAGTAGGCGTTGTCCATCCGAAGTTGTTACTGTAAGAAACTATTGTTGTTCCCGCTTTACCCGACTTTGTAGTGATCAGGATGACGCCAAAAGCGCCGCGGGCACCATAGATGGCAGCAGAGGCAGCATCCTTCAATACGGTCACGGTTTCGATATCATTGGGGTTAACCCGGGTAATATTTCCCTCGATACCGTCAATCAACACCAAAGGGCTACCGCCGTTGATGGAGTTAAAACCCCGTACATTAATGTCTGGCGTCGCTGACGGATCACCATTGTTCATCTGAATATTCAAACCGGGCATCAGGCCTTGTAAGGTTGTCGAAATATTCGCATCAGGACGCAAGGCGATGTCTGCCGCATTTATCTGGGCAACTGCGCCTGTCAGGTTTGCCCGCTTCTGTACGCCGTAACCAACTACTACAACTTCATTCAGATCGCTGATCTGCTCTTTCAGTGCAATTTGTAGCACTTGTCCTTCCGCGACCTCAATGGTAAACGGCTCAAAACCTACGGCAGTGACCGTTATCGTATTTTTAACTGCTGGACTCAGTAGCTTAAAGTATCCTCTGGCGTCTGTTGCTGTACCCAGATTACTATTGGCCAACCTTACCGACGCACCCGCAATGACATTGCCCAACTCGTCTTTCACGTAGCCTTCCACAACGCTTTGTACTGCTTCCGCAGCGTTCCTCATCTCTGCACTGGACTTGATCAGCACCATATTGTTCTCCAAAACGTATACCAGGCCGTGCGGCGTAAGCACAGTGTTCAGCACTTCGGTAACTTCCTTTTTGTGCAAAAAGACACTGACCTTTCCCAAGCCCTTTAAATGCGCATTGTTATACAGGAAATCATAGTTGGTTTGTTTTTGAATATCTACCAATATGTCTTGTATGTTTGCTTGTTTGGCGTGTATTGAGATCTTTTGTCCGAAGGTAGCTGCACTGGCGTGGAGCATGGTTCCGAGCAACAACAAAGAAACCAACTTCATAATTAGCAATAGTTTTTTTACCCCCGCCGATATGAAACAAGGGGGTATGATAAAAAATCGATACATTTGATTAGTATAGGGTAATTAATACTGTTATTAGGTTTTATATCCGTACGACAAATCGGGAGCGCGGCAACGCTTCCGATTGCTTTTTTTAAGTTTTACTTCCTCACTATCACCCTCCCTTCTTTAATTTCAAATCGCAGGTTAGAAATTTTCTCTATGCTTGCCAGAACTTCCTCCAGGCTTCTTGTGCGTACAATGGAGCCTGTAAAAGACTCATTTGAATTATACTGGTATTCGATATCGCTGATAGCATACCAAGTCACTATATCGCCCATAATATCCTTGATATTAGCATCCGTAAAACGAAAGTAACCTTCCTTCCATGCAAGTACCTCTCTGAAGTTAGCTTTGCTTTTATTTTGCAGGACGCCGGCTTCTGCGCGCACCTGATCGCCCGGTAAGAGGTTGATTTGTCTTTGTTCCCTGGTCACATGAACATTTCCTTTTACCAGAGCTGTCTGCGAATAATTGTTATGAGGATAGCTTTTTATGTTGAACTGGGTTCCAAGCACCTTAACATCATAGTCACGCGTTTTCACCCGGAAGGCCATGGATTCATTTCGCTTCACATCAAAATAAGCCTCTCCCGTTAGCTCACAATCACGGTTTGATACATTGAAGCTGGGATCTAACCTCAGAATAGTTCCAGAGTTTAAATCCACTTTAGATCCATCGGGCAATAGTAAGGAATAGCTAATTCCCTTTCCGGTGGTAAACTCGTGATAGGGAAGTTTGAAGTCCTGGCTTTTCGGGTCTAAGGTGATCTTATACAAATTACCGGAGATCTTAGAAAGCCTTACACCATCATAATTGAGCCCGGTTTCAGAAATATCAGCCAAAGCCAACTGCGTGCCGTTGGCTAAACGTATGACGGCATATTGCTCTTCCTGTTTCGATACAGTCTTCCTTTGCCGGGCGGTAGTTTTCTTCTGATTCGGCCCCTGTAAAACCTCCTGATTAAAGTAAAGCACGAATCCAAGCGTGATTAAGATGGAGCATGCAACAGCAGTGAAGGCATAAGGTATCAGGCGGCGAACTTTGGTTCCAGCGAACCTTTCGTCCTGTGCCAGCTTTTCGAACGCTGTTTCTTTTTCAAAGTCTGTAACGTGACCGAGGGTAATCTTTTCGTCCACAGCTTCGTAAAAGGCGTCCTCCTGACTTTCCAGCAGGTTAAGAAATTCTTTAAGTTCTTCCTCCGAAAGATTGTCCTCAAAATATCTTTTTGCTAGTTGTTTAAATCGGTCTTTATCCACTAAGTAATAAATTGTTTTTTATTACCTGATGTACACACGAAGTTCCCGATAGGACTATAAGAAATATAAAAAAATAAAAAAATAAAGGTAGTCGGCTTTTTTAAAGTGCTGACGGAGGTACTTTAGAGTTTGTACGAGGCTATTCTTAACGGTATTGGGAGATATACCTAAGTGGTCTGCAATTTCTTTATGTGATAGCCCCTCTTCCCTGCTCAGTTGCCAGACCTCACGCTGCCTGGCGGGAAGAAGACCTACTGAATGTTTCAAAAGCTGTTCCAGCTCATTGACCTGAGTTGTGCTATCCTCAACAGCAAGTGACATATGATGTACCAGCTCTTGCTGCAGCAGGATGTCGTACTTGGCGGATCGAAGCTTATTGAAACATAAGCGTTTCGCGATAACGTATATTAAGGACCATAAGTTTCGGGATATGTCGATGTTCTCGCGCGACAACCAAAGTTTTATAAAAGTATCCTGCACGATCTCTTCCGCCAGCTCCCTGCTCTTAAGAATCTTATAGGAAAGCTCAAAAATACCCGGGCTGTATGTATCAAATACAAGCTTGAAAGCGGAACGGTCTCCGCTTCTAAGATTCTGACGTACCTGACTACATATTTCCATCTTTTTATAAATTATCCCTGCATCTTGTTCGAGCACGCTGCAAATGTAAAAATCGAGCGTTAACAGTATGTTAAGTACTTAAAAAACCTAGCGGGAACCGACAGTTTGACGAAAACTCTTTTCATTTGAACTGCCCGATGTCTATCATAATCGAAAAGTATCTACTATAAAGATCTAAATTAATATTTTTTGAGAAACTTTAATAAGTTTTTGACTTGGAGGGTTCAGGCCGTATGCTGGCGCATGCATGCCCGCGTGTGCCTAAAAAGACTTTCACAAAAAAAGAGAGTGTTTTTCAACACTCTCTTTTTAAGAGCCTCCTATCGGGATCGAACCAATGACCTACTGATTACAAGTCAGTTGCTCTACCAGCTGAGCTAAGGAGGCTTTTGATGATGCAAATTTAAATTTTTTTGCATTCAAAGCAGCAGGTTTTAGCATATCATGTTAAACAGATTGCTAACCTAATGGCTGTCAAGCAAAAAAAATTACAACAAACCTCTTTTCACTAATTCCGCCTCTAAGTCCTGCGGATTGGTGAAATGAATACTCTCAATTCCAAGCATCCTTGCAGCCTCGACATTCCTTAAGTTATCATCGATAAAAAGTGCGTTTTCGGGCTTTACTTTATACCGGTCTAAAAGTATCTGGTAAAACTCAGGAAAAGGCTTACGAAGCTTTTCTGTCCCCGACACGACCACGCCATCAAACCAATTTAAAAAATCAAACTTCCCCTGCGCTATTGGGTATGTTTCAGCCGACCAATTGGTTAAGGCATATATTTTATAACTACCGCTATCTTTTAAAGCCTTGAAAAGATCGACTGTTCCTTGTATTGGCCCGTCGAGCATTTCTTCCCAACGTCCGTAGTAAGCCCTGATATTGTCTTCATGTTCCGGAAATTGCTTAACTAGCACTTCTGTACCTTCAGCCAGGGTCCTTCCCCCATCCTGTTCTTCATTCCAATCGCCGGTACATACATTCTCAATAAAATGATGCATTTCCGACTCATCAGAAAATATCTTTTTATATAAATGATGCGGGTGCCAGTTGATCAATACCGCCCCCAAGTCAAAAATTATGGTATTAATCATATTCGCTAATTTGATAATAAATAAGATTTAAATACGTCAAAGTCAGCTCCCATTTCGACGGCCTGTTTGGGTTTCCCCTCAAGGGAACGCACTTGCTCAGGGATTTCTACCTTTAATGCAATTGCACCCTCATATACATCAGGAAACTTGCAGGGATGAGCGGTAGACAGGAATACTCCGGCACTGCTATAGTCTCCTGAAACCTTCCGATAGTCTTCAACAGCCAACCAGGCTATAGCTGTATGAGGGCAAACCACGTAGTCAAACTTTTCAAAAACCTCCTGAACAGCTACACGTGTTTGTTCATCTGTAAAACTTTCCGCGCTAACCACCCTTTTAACTTCATCTAATTCATTTTTGAATAAAGTCATAATCCGCACCCAGTTGCTTGGATTTCCAACATCCATGGCATTTGAAAGAGTGGCTATAGAAGGCTTTGGTTCGTACAGGCCTGATTTGAAAAAGGCAGGAACCGTATCATTCACATTGGTAGCTGCTATGAATTGCTTAACAGGCAAACCCATTTTCCATGCCAGCAACCCTGCGCCTATATTTCCGAAGTTTCCACTTGGAACGGAAAAGATCACATCGCTTTTGCCTTCTTTCTTTAACTGTGCATAAGCATTGAAATAGTAGAACGTCTGAGGAATTAACCTGGATATATTAATAGAGTTTGCGGAGGTCAGGCGGAATCGTTCATTCAATTCCGCATCTACAAAAGCCTGTTTCACTAAAGCCTGGCAATCGTCAAATGTTCCGTCAATTTCAATAGCCCTAATATTTTGACCATTGGTGGTCAATTGCAACTCCTGGATGGGGCTAACCTTCCCTTTAGGGTATAAAATAGTGACCTGTGTATTGGGTACACCTAAAAAGCCCAGGGCTACTGCACCACCTGTATCACCAGATGTAGCCACCAATACATTCAGAGTTTTCTCCCCCTCCTCAAGGAAGTGACTCATGATCCGGCTCATGAAGCGCGCACCGAAATCTTTAAATGCTAAAGACGGGCCATGAAACAACTCCAATACATATGTATTGTCATTTAACTTTACTACAGGGGCGGGGAAATCTATGGCGTCATCTATGATTGATTTCAGATCTTCGTCGGGCATCGCATTCTGAAGGATGTTTTTGGCTACCTTAAATGCAATTTCCGGCAGCGAATAGCTATCAATATTATCTATGAAATCCTGTTCCAGAGCCGGAATCTCATGCGGCATATATAAACCCTTATCCTGGGGCAAGCTATTAAATACTGCTTCTTTAAAATCTACCGATAAAGCTGGGTTATTTGTACTATATAATTTCACTTGAATTTGCGTTTTGGAGATTTACGAATTACGATTTTAATTTAATCAAGTATGACAGGGCCGTTTGCATTAACCTTTGAAACATAGCCCAGACTGCCAATATCCAGAGTCGAAAGATGTTTCTGGACAGCAGCTGTTATCCTTTCCGCAGTTTCCCTGTCACGTGTAAAAGAAAATACCGATGGGCCAGATCCGGAAATACCAAAACTTAATGCTCCTAAGTTCATGGCGATCTCACGCATCTTATAAAAGTCCGGAATTAATATGGATCTCACCGGCTCAACAAGGACATCTATCATGCTCCTCCCTATCAGATCCATGTCTTTCATAAATAATCCGCTTACAAGGCCAGCGACATTTCCCCATTGGGTTACCGCATCCTTAAGCAAAACTTTACTCCTTATCATTTGTCGTGCATCACGGGTAGGAACGTCCACTTCCGGAAATACAATAGCTGTATGAAGTTCTTCCGGATACGGAAGCTTAATTACATCCAGCGGATTGTAGCTACGTACCAGTATAAATCCTCCAAGTAAAGCAGGTGCCACATTATCCGCATGCCCGAATCCACAGGCTAACTCCTCACCTCTCATTGCGAAAGGCAGCAGATCTGCCTGTTTAAGAGGATTATCTAATAATGAATTGATAGCAAAAAGTCCCGCAACGGTACTTGCCGAGCTGGAGCCCAAGCCACTTCCAATTGGCATTTTCTTGTGCAACTCTATTTCTACTCCTATATCAGTGCGACCAATTTCCTGCAAATACATTTGAACGCAGGCACTGGCTGTGTTTCTGGATGCATCCAACGGTAACCGGCCATCATCTCCGGTAATCCTGGTTATTACCACTCCTGGTTCCGCCTTCCGGCGCATGATCACTTCATCACCCGGAGCGTCAACGGCTAAGCCCAATACATCGAAACCACAAACCACATTGGCTACGGTTGCAGGAGCGAAAACTCTTATTGATTCTCTCATATCTTATTTCGGAAATCCGAACAGGCCTCTATGCCCCTACATTTACAATATCAGCAAATACACCCGCAGCAGTCACCTCTGCGCCTGCCCCAGGCCCCTTCACTACTAAGGGGCGCTCTTTATAGCGGTCTGTAGTGAACGAGATTATGTTGTCGCTCCCTGAAAGCATGTAGAACGGATGACTATCATCAACCATTTCGAGCGAGATTGATACATCGCCCCGCTCAAGTTTGCCGATATAACGTAAAACCTTCCCGCTGCTTTCGGCCTCATGCTTCAACTTTTCGAAGAAGTCGTTATTTTCAATTAATTGCGCATAAAAGTCATCTACCGAATTGGCAGTCAGGCAAGCTTCAGGCAACATGCTCTGTATTCTTACATCGTCAGGTTCCAGAGGATAGCCGGCATCACGTGCAAGGATAAGCATCTTACGCATGAAGTCTGTACCACGCAGATCGTCGCGAGGATCCGGTTCGGTATAACCTTTTTCCTGAGCCATCTTTACAACATCGTGAAATGTCAGATCCCCTTTAAAATTGTTAAAAATAAAGGAGATGGTACCCGACAGAATCGCTTCAATACGGATTACCCGGTCGCCACTCAGCATCAGATCTTTTAAAGTACGAATGATCGGTAATCCTGCACCAACATTCGTTTCATAGTAAAAATCAACACCGTGCTGATGCGCCAGATCTTTGAAAGTTTTATATTGGGCATAGGAAGAAGAATTTCCTATCTTATTGCAAGTAACTACAGAAATGGTCGCATCCAACACTTCCGCATATCTCGAAATTGGGGCCGGACTGGCTGTATTATCAACAAAAACGGCATTCGGAAGATTTAATTCTTTCATTCTGGAGATAAAGGCATCCAGATCGGCATCTTCCGATGAGTTATTTAGAGTTTCCTCCCAGTTTTGCAGTGATAAACCACCCTCCTCAAAAACCATCTTGCGGCTGTTACTTATCCCAATAACATTTATCAGAATACCGTTTTGCTGTTTAAGAAATTCCCTGTGCTCTTCAAGCTGACGGAATAGCGTTTTTCCAATATTACCGGTTCCTAAACAGAAGATATTTAACGTTTTTTTGAGATCAGTATAGAAAGCGTCATGAACCGCATTTAATGCCTTCGACAAGTCATAACGGGATATGATCACAGAGATATTATATTCTGAAGAGCCTTGCGCAATTGCACGGACATTAACTCCGTTCCGGCCCAATGAATGAAACAGGGTACCTGATATTCCAGGTGTCTCTTTCATATTTTCGCCAACTATGGCAAGTACCGACAAACTATCCTCTATCACTGGTATTTCAATTTTTTTTGCTTCAAGTTCGAGTTCGAACTCAATTTCGATCAGTTGTTTTGCCTTCAGGGCATCAGCTGGGTTTACCGCAAAGGTTATGCTATGTTCAGAAGACGACTGAGTGATCAGGATAACGTTGATCTGTTCTCTCGCTAAAAGTGAAAATAAACGGCCGCTGAACCCGGCTTTACCAACCATACCACTTCCGGTAAGATTGATAACACTGATCTCGTTAATTGACGAAATCCCTTTAACACTATGCGGTGACTTTTTCGCTTCATGACTAATTACAGTACCACTAAAATCAGGCTCGAAAGTATTCCTGATCACGATTGGGATCTTCTTCAAAAACGCAGGAATCATTGTTGGTGGATAAATAACCCTGGCTCCGAAATAAGACAATTCCATTGCTTCAGTATACGAAAGCTCCGCTAAAGGGAAAGCTTTTTTTACTATTCTTGGATCAGCTGTCATCATTCCGTTAACGTCCGTCCATATTTCTATAGCATCGCAATTTAAGGCAGCTCCAAATATGGCAGCTGTGTAATCACTCCCTCCCCGGCCAAGTGTAGTGATCCGCCCCTCTTCGTTACTTCCAATAAAGCCGGTTACAAAGATCAGCCTCCCTTTATTCTCTTCATAGAATCCACGGATCAGCAGATTTGTAACTTCAGTGTGAACTTTGGCATTTCCGAAATTACTATCGGTTTTTATTAACTCGGACGCATCGGCAAACACTGCATCTCCCAGATACTGATCAGCGATCCTGCTGGCCATAAAGGTGGAACAACGCTCTCCATAACTTAATATCAGATCACGCGTGCGGGGTGTAAGTTCTTTTAGGCTTGATACACCTTGCAAAAGATCCTCGATCTGATTAAAAAATATCTTAAGCTTTGTAAAGACGGGATTTTGTCTCGGAACTTCAAGCAACGCCTTAACAACCTCAAAATGGCGACTTTCGAGCTCTGCCAGATAAGTAGAAAAGTCTTCTCCTGCTGCCGCCTTGTCGGCCATAGACACCAATAAGTTGGTTACTCCGCCCATTGCCGACAGAACAACCACAGGATTTCCATGCTTATCTTTTTCTTTTTGAAGGATTTTCATCAGCGAACGGATACTTTCTACTGATCCTACAGAAGTGCCGCCAAACTTTAAAATATTCATTAATTACGTAATTTTAAACAAAAGCGCCTTCCCCTTGTGGGAGGAAGGCGCTTTATGGTTTCTTTATATTTTCGATTACACCATGCACGATCTTCCTCCAGCATATAGCCTGGTGGAAATAATTGTGGTTGTAATGGTATAAGTAAACTTAATCATGTTTTCTAAATCGTTCGTAAAGTACGCAGTAAAATTTAAAAATCGCAAAAAAAATATTTTTTATACCTTTTCATCAAATCCTGGTTCCCAATAAATACGAAACCGCAAAAAACAAAACCCGAAAAGCTGCATTTTGTTAACTTTACCCCTTCATGCAAGGACTAGTTATAAAATCGACAGGAAGCTGGTACCAGGTGGCTGCTAATGACGGCAAGGTGGTGGATTGCCGCATTAAAGGTAAATTTCGCACAAAAGACATTCAAACTACTAATCCGGTAGCTGTTGGCGATATTGTTACTATTGAACTGGAGCCCGACCAGGAAACCGGCGTTATATACAGGCTTCATGAACGTAAAAATTACATTATCCGAAAGTCCGTTAATCTTTCGAAACAAGCCCAGATTATTGCGGCTAACTTAGATCAGGCATTTCTTATTGTAACACTGGCTTCTCCCCGCACGTCTTTAGGATTTATTGACCGGTTCCTCATTACTGCAGAGGCCTATGATATTCCAGCCGGATTGATATTTAACAAGCTTGACCTATTTAGTGAGGAAGGCATAGAGATCCTGGCAGACTATGAAGAAATCTATAAACGTATTGGTTATCCATGCTATGAAGTATCGGCTATTGAGGGAACGAATCTCCCGGACATTGAAGAGCTTCTGAAAGATAAAGTAACGCTGTTTTCTGGCCATTCTGGTGTCGGCAAATCAACTCTGATCAATAAGCTGATCCCTGATATCGAACTGAAAACAGGAAAGATCTCCGATTGGAGCGATAAGGGCCAGCATACCACTACTTTCGCGGAAATGCATAAGCTCCCGCAAGGGGGCTACCTCATTGATACCCCGGGAATCCGGGAACTGGGCATAATTGATATTAAAAAGGAGGAGCTTGCACATTTTTTACCCGAGTTCAGAGCATTGATGAACGAATGTCGTTTCCATAATTGCCGGCATATCAATGAACCTGGCTGTGCCGTTTTACTTGCTGTAGAAGATGGCGAAATTGATCAATCCCGATACGAAAGCTATCTGAGTATTTATCATGGGAATGATACCAGAAATTAATCCATATCAGCCTTATCTATGCGCGCAGTTATACAACGAGTAACAGAAGCCTCCTGCATGGTAGAGGGACAAGTCACCGGGCAGATACAAACTGGCCTTCTGATCCTGCTTGGCATTGAAGATGCAGATACTGAAGAAGATTTGAAATGGCTGGCACAAAAGATCGTAAACATGCGGATCTTCGGCGACGACCAGGGACTAATGAATAAATCAGTCATGGAAATTAATGGGCAGATCCTGTTAATTTCTCAGTTCACCTTGTTTGCTTCCACGAAAAAGGGAAACCGGCCAGGATTTACAAAAGCTGCAAAACCTCCTGTTGCTATTCCCTTTTACGAAAAAATGATCAGCGAGATAAACGGTTTAACAGGAAAAAACACCGAAACAGGGATCTTTGGTGCGGACATGAAAATACATTTAATAAACGACGGACCTGTAACTATAATCCTTGACACTAAACATAAAGAATGACCATAGAGGAAGCTCAAAAACTTGTAGACAAGTGGATAACGACCACCGGCGTGCGTTACTTCAACGAACTTACTAATACCGCTATCCTGATGGAGGAAGTTGGAGAAGTCGCCAGAATTATGTCAAGAAAATATGGCGAACAATCCTTCAAAGAATCAGATAAAGCGGTAGATCTTGGAGATGAGATGGCCGACGTACTTTTTGTACTTATTTGTTTGGCAAACCAAACGGGTATCGACCTGACACAAGCACTAAATAAGAACCTGGAAAAGAAGAACATCCGGGATGCCGACAGGCACAAAAACAATGAAAAGCTGAAATCGGAAGATTAAAGCTTCACCAGCCTGTCGCCATCTAAAACAGGGATAGCAGTGGTAATGTCTACGTTAAGGCAAAAAGCTATATCCTCTTCTATGCCTAGTTTCTTCAAACGGTCACTATGTGATGATTTGCTCATATAAACTCCGAGATCGTCTTTAGCCAGTGTGTACAGATCTTCCGCAGCAACTGCAGAATCATCCAGTTTAAAGGCATCGCCTTTTAGCTGCTGAACCACTGCGCCTGCAAAGATCGTGTCCTCAAGATTAAACTTGTTCTTCCACCCAGCACAAACTAAAAGTATGTTTTCATTTTGCAGGCGAAGCCAGTTTGAAAGGGCCGTAAGATTTAAAAATGAACCAACTACAATACTTTTTGCCTTCCTTGAAAGATGCAAAGCATGGGTTCCGTTTGTCGTGGTAAGCACCACAGTTTTACCTGCCACCTTTTCTGCGGTGTAAGAAAAAGGAGAATTTCCGAAATCAAACCCTTCCACAACTTCGCCGTTCCGTTCTGCAGCTATCAAAAAGCCTTTGCCACTGTAGGCTACACATTCTTCAACTTGAGAAACAGGAATAATGGCTTCAGCGCCGTTTTCTATACCATAGCAGATAGATGAGGTTGCGCGAAAAATATCAATCACAACCACTATACTACTTTCAATATCGTATAAAGGAAGCAAGGCCGGAGTAAGACAAACTTCTATCTTTTTTCTTTCTGATGTTAATTGAACTACTTTCAAATCGTTTAGCCTTTATAAAATGGAAGTTTCACCACCTGAGCTTTAACTGGATTATTACGGATATTAATGAATATCTCTGAACCTACGGTCGAAAACTCAGGTTTAACATAGCCTAAGCCTATTGCCTTTTGCAGCGATGGCGATTGGGTCCCCGAAGTAACTTTTCCGATGTTATTGCCACTCCTATCCACAATTTCATAATCATGACGCGGGATTCCCCGGTCGATCATTTCAAAACCTATAAGTTTACGCGCAGGCTTATTTTGCTTTTGCTCTGCCAGCTGCGCTGCATTAACAAAGTCCTTATTAAACTTGGTGATCCAGCCAAGACCTGCTTCAAGAGGCGACGTATAATCATCGATATCATTACCATAAAGACAAAAGCCCATTTCCAATCGCAGAGTATCACGAGCACCCAATCCAATTGGTCTGATGCCATATGGAGCACCGGCCTCAAAAATAGCCCTCCAGACCTCTTCTGCATGACTTGAATCAAAGTACAACTCAAAGCCTCCTGCTCCGGTATATCCGGTAGCCGAAATAAGCACATTTTCAATCCCTGCGAACTTGCCTTTTTTAAAAGAATAATACTCCATTGAAGACAGGTCCGTTTCTGTTAAGCTTTGTAAAGCTTCGGCGGCTTTAGGTCCCTGGACAGCAAGTAATGCGGTTCTTTCGGATATGTCTTTCAGCTCGACACCGTAAGTATTAAACTTTGATATCCAGTTCCAGTCTTTCTCGATATTCGAGGCGTTCACCACCAACATATAAGTGTTACTGTCGATCCGGTACACCAGTAAATCGTCCACTATGCCGCCCGTTTCGTTTGGAAGACAGGAATATTGGACTTTACCTTCCACCAGTTTTGAAGCATCGTTCGACGTGACTTTTTGGATTAACTCGAGAGCTCTTTCACCTTTGAGGATAAATTCGCCCATATGGCTTACATCAAAAACACCAACTGAATTTCTAACTACCTGATGTTCGGCATTAATACCTTCGTATTGCACAGGCATACTATATCCGGCAAAAGGAACCATTTTAGCGCCCAGAGAAATATGAGTTTCAGTTAATGCGGTATTTTTCATGAATAGTTATTTTACGTGCTTTGTGAAATCTTGAGTCTTGGAAACTCTCAATATCTGGCATCAGGTGGCAAAAGTAAAAAAAAATGGTAAAATCAGGCAGAGATCAGTTCATCCATCTCTTCAGTTTCAGAAAACAAATCAAGCTGAGGATCTGTAACCCTGAAAGTGCGCCTGTGATAAGGAGAAAATCCGTGCTTAAGCACTGCATTTCTATGCTTTATCGTAGGATAACCCTTGTTGCTGGCCCATTCATACTCAGGATGCATCGCAGCGATGTTATGCATGAAATCGTCGCGGTATGTTTTTGCCAGAATAGAAGCAGCAGCAATTGAATAGTACTTCCCATCGCCTTTAATGATACATGCATGAGGTGTTTCCTGATAGGATTTAAATCGGTTACCATCGACAAGAATGAATCCTGGGGAAACTTTTAACTGATCCAGGGCACGGTGCATGGCCAGAAATGAAGCATTTAAAATGTTAATTCTGTCGATCTCTTCATGATCAACCTGAGCCACCGCCCATGCTATAGCTTTCTTTTCGATCAGCTTTCTGAGACTATAGCGTTCTTCTTCTTTTAACTGTTTTGAATCGGTAAGAAGCTTGTGTTTAAAATTTTTAGGCAATATTACAGCCGCGGCAAATACCGGTCCTGCCAGACAGCCTCTACCCGCTTCATCACATCCAGCCTCCACAAATTCATCCTGATAAAACGGAAAAAGCATATTAACCAATTTTTAAAGCCTGGACCAAAGATATTAAATAGGATCTATTTTAAAAAACTAATGTACTTTCAATGTCAATAAGGTGATGTCGTCTGAATTCATTTTAGCATTATAAAACTGCTGGATATCTGACAATATATTGGTGTTGATTTCGTCGACATGCAAGGTTATGTGAGACTTCAGTAGAGACACAAGCTGGTCCTCCATAATAAACACTTCTTCATCGGGGCTTTCAATCAGCCCATCTGTATAATTAAAAATCAGAGCATTGGGTGGCATTGTTAACTCACCCGTATTAACAAACGGAAGTTCATCGAATATTCCAAGCATTGTAGTTCCCTCCTTCAGGTATTGCACAGAATCCTCAGAAACTACGATGGGTGAATTGTGCCCGGCATTCACAAATTCGAGTTCGCGCGTTTGCTCATTATAGCGTCCCAGGAAGAGTGTTATAAATCGTTCGCCTTTGGTGTTGCTCGTCACAAGTTCGTTAAGTTTCCTGATCACTTTTTCAAGATCGCGTTCTACCGACGCCCAGGCACGCAAACTAGCCTGAAGATTAGCCATAAGCAACGCAGCCGATACGCCTTTCCCCGACACATCGGCGATACACCATATAAACTCATGCTTATTTAACCTTATAAAGTCGAAATAATCACCTCCGATATTTTCGTGAGGCAGATAAGTTGCCGAAATCTCAAAGGCCTCACTTTTAGGCAGACGCAAAGGCACGAGCATACTTTGAACTTCACTGGCTAGCTCCATATCTCGCTGCATTCTCTCCCGCTGAACTCTCTCTTTGAAGAGTTTTTTATTTTCTAAAGCAACGATGATAATATTAATAAGCGTTTGAATGAAATTTAGTTCGTGGCTAAGCAATTCGGGCCGCGTATTGAAATCGCCTATAAGAACGAAGGCAAGCGTGCTGTTTTTATGACGTACCGGCACATAAAAATCAAAGCGACTGAGAATCTCATCTGGATGAGTATTAAGAGCTGTGATCGATTTTATCGGCTCCAGAATAGGATAAATTTTAAGCAAAGAGGCTGAAGACTCAATCTCCCCACCATAACTTGAAACACAAACAAACTGCTTGTTCTCCCGCACAAGAAGCCGCATTTTTCCAACATTCAGGTTTACCCGCAAAATCACCTCCAGCATTTCAAACAATACAGATGCGGCACTATTTTTATTAATCGCTAATGTTACCTCAAGTAACGCGTTCAACTCAGCCTGTCTTTTTAGCAATAGCTGTATTAAATCGTTTTCCGCTGTTTCTTTATCCAAGCTTCTTCCTGGTACCAAAATGCTTATTTAAATGCTGTATAATAATATTTCTCCAAATAACGAATTTACATTTATGCCTCAAAATATATTTAATAATACTTTTTGAGACGAATGGTTCAGCGAACCAGGCGGCCTTTCCAGATATATTTGCCGGTATTTCCAGCGACTCCAATATATATCATGTAAACTGTATGTATAATAGTTAGCAACGGAAGAAGTTTTAGCAATTCCGCTCTTTTGGCAAATTGTGTCACTTCCTTTAAAAAGAAAAATTCCGAAATTAATTTAGCTGTCAGCATGAATGCAAAAGCAATGCTCATGGATGGCTGGAATATTGCCAGGATTGCATTTAAAATAATATTGACATTAAAGAGCCAGATGGTTATCCCCAATGCTACTATCTTTTTGTTCTTATATCGTGTACTTTTAGATGCCCAACGCTTACGCTGCCTGATAAACTCTCTTAAATTCGGCTTCGCATCAGTGAAAACTATTGCTAACCGCGATTTGCAAAAACCTATTCCTTCGGGGTATCTTGACGCAACTTTATGCAGAAACAGTTCATCGTCGCCCGATGCGAGATCATCAATTCCATGAAATCCTTGCAGCTCGAAAAAAACGTCGCGACGGTAAGCCAGGTTAGCACCATTACAGGTGGATGGCATTTTGTTTCCGATGGATGAGGCACCTAAACCGATAAGATATAAGAACTCAAGCGTCTGAAGTCGCTCAAAAAGCCCCTTTTCGTTAAAATAAGATACCGGCGAGGAGACCATTTTACAGTTATTTTCCTCGAAAAAAGCAACAATTGTTCTTAGCCACTCTGATCCCATACGGCAGTCGGCATCGGTCGTAATTATTATTTCGCCCTGCGCTAAATTAATCGCTTCCGTAATCGCTTTCTTTTTATAGGAATTTAAAGCCCTATCTTCATTTAACCTTAAAAGTTTTACACCCTTATCAGCATAAGATTCTACAATAGCGGAAGTGCGATCTGTTGAATGATCGTCGACTATTATTAATTCAACAAGCCCTGAAGGATAATTTTGCTTCAGTATGTCTTCTATAGTAAAGGGTATTTTATCTTCCTCGTTTCGTGCAGCGATCAAAATACTTACCTTACTTACTGGCAGCGCCTGACCAGACCTGAAGACTGGTAACTGAAACCAGCCTCTTCTTAAATAAAAAACCACTGCTACATAAACAACTGTAAACAGAAGAGAAATAAAACTAATTATTAGTACCAAAGAAATTGAGTTTAAACACGAATGCGGAGCCTAAAATAGCAGGAATGATAAGATTTACCAACCAAATAAATGCCGTCGCTGCTATAATGGCCACCTCCTGATGAGTAATATAACTAAAGAAAAAACTTGCCGTAAGCGTCCTGACGCCAACGTCAAGCAAATCTAATGAAGGTAATGCAGACTGTATAAAGAACAGAATACATACCATCATGGCCATTTGGAAAACCGGAATTTGGGGTATTAACATACTTATCAAAAGACAATATTGCGATGTAAAGACAACAAATCGGGCGATACAATACAAGAAAACCCGGAACAACGATGAGGTCTTATATCTCGCCAGGATCACAAAGAATTTTTTGAATCGTTTTAAAAATGAAATATTTGTAAGTAAGTCCAGCAGCCAGCGTATTTTAAAATAAAAAAGGATAAAAAAGGCACAAAAACCCAATCCGCCAATAAAGAATGCCGTGTATATAGAGTCGTCCATTTCAACGAATTTTTTTAAGAACCATAAGACAGCCAATGCGCCTAAGACGTTTGTAACTACCATTTGTCCCACAGAGCCAACCGCCATGGCAACAATGCCCAGGATCCTTCTTTTAGGAGATAAGAAAAAAACCCTCCCGCCATACTCGCCTATTCTATTGGGTGTAAATACAGCAAGCGTAAGTCCGCAGAACACCGATTCTATAGATTTCCAAACAGAGATCTGCTCTATCTCTCTGACCAGATACCGCCATTTCAGAGCTTCCAGCAACCAATTTATGAACATCAGTAAAAACACCAGGGAGAGCGTGATATAGATCTTTGTTACTGCAAGAGAGTGAGTTAAAGCTTTGAAATTCCTAAGGTTCGTGTTATTGCTGATCTTATGATATATAAATACAGCAGCTAAAACCAAAATGATAACTTTTAAAAGGATACTAAGGTGCTTTTTATTTTTGTAAGCCAAGCTCTAAACTTTTTGCAATGTTACGCAAAACAATTAATGTAAAGGGTAAATGGCATTTGAACTTTAAAAGCCGTATAATTGTTTGGATGCTGAAAGAAAAATCGAAAGAGCGAATTATACTGGGAATTGACCCGGGCACTTCCATAATGGGATATGGTATTGTGAAAGAGACTGGAAACAGTACAGGGCTGATTTGTTTAGGTGTTGTAAAACTGGACCATCTGGACGACCATCCTTTAAAACTAAATCACATCTTTGAAAAAACTGTAGCTCTAATTGATGAATATCATCCGGATTGTCTTGCCATTGAAGCGCCTTTCTATGGAAAAAACATCCAGGTAATGTTAAAACTCGGCAGAGCCCAGGGAGTGGCAATGGCTGCGGCCCTGTCCCGTAGTCTTCCCATCTTCGAGTATTCGCCAAGAAAGATTAAACAGTCTATAACAGGAAACGGCAGTGCAACAAAAGAACAAGTGGCCGCGATGCTTCAAACCCTGCTAAAGTTTACTGAAACTCCGCAATTCCTTGATGCCACAGATGGTTTGGCAGTAGCAGTTTGCCATTCCTTTCAACGGATCTCCAGCGGAGGAAGTGCAAAAAAAAGCTATTCAGGATGGGATACTTTTGTTAAAGATAATCAAAAGCGAATTGTAAAATAGTTCCACAGAAATGGCATTTACAACGCCATTTCTGTGGATATTTTCTGTGCTATATCGTCTAACTGTTCTGCCGAAAGCTTGAGCTTCGGTCTTGAAAAGTTCATATCGTCAATAGACGTAAATGGAATGAGATGAACGTGTGTATGCGGCACTTCCAAACCCATAACGGTAATTCCGATTCTTTCACAAGGAATTGCCTTCTTCAATCCCGAGGCTACTTTCTTAACAAAGGCTTGCAGATCGAGATAACTTTCATCATCCATGTCGAAGATGTAATCAACCTCCTTTTTGGGGATTACCAGTACATGCCCCATAACGAGCGGGCTTATATCCAGAAAGGCGAGATGTTTTTCATCCTCAGCCACTTTATGACAAGGAATCTCTCCTGCAACTATTTTTGAAAAGATCGATGCCATAAACTACCTTGAGATCTCCAGAATTTCAAACTCCATGCTACCTGCCGGTACTGCTATTTCAGCCCTTTCTCCTACCGACTTCCCAAGTAGTCCTTTCGCAATGGGAGACTTAACAGAAATCTTACCTGACTTCAGGTCTGCTTCCGTTTCAGAAACCAATTGATATGTCATGGTAGCGCCGTTTTTTGTATTTTTTATTTTAACGATAGACAAGGCCAATACTTTGGACGTATCCAATTTCGATTCGTCAATAAGCCTGGCATGAGCAAGCGTATCCTCTAGCTTCGCAATTTTTGTTTCGTGATGACCTTGCGCTTCTTTTGCTGCATCGTACTCGGCGTTCTCAGAAAGGTCGCCTTTATCACGGGCTTCGGCAATAGCTTTGGCAATTTGTGCACGCCCTTCAGTTTTTAAAAAATGTAACTCTTCCTTCAGTTTTTCTAATCCCTCTTTACTATAATAAGTTATCTCAGCCATTTTGCATGTTTTTGGTTCAAGTGTATAAAAAACAAACAAGACTACACCTGCCTTGTAGCTGGTATAGTCTTGCCTTATTAACACGAAGATATATTTACTGACTTATAAATGCAAATATTAATATATTCATTGCATAGAATAAACAGTATTCACTGAGAATTGATTTTTTTTACTAAGATTTCTTTATGATGAAATCGGCTAGATCTCTTATAGGTTTAGACAAGACCTTCCCCATTTTAATTCTATACGCAGAACAAACAGAAGCCAATACGTCCTGAAAATAATAAGCAATAGAACCTACAAAATGACAGGGGTGAGATTGATGTCCGGGATAAGGCAATAAATGAGAATTTATAAATAAATCAAAGCCCTTATATAATAGGTCTTCAACAAACGGTTCAGAACGGTGCCCACTAAGGAACTTACTGAAAGAAGCAATATAAAAATTAGGAAGCGGCTCCTGATAGACATTCTTAATGATACTGTCTTTTGAGATAGGATATTCTTTCAAAAATGACGCCTTTAGGCCTGCAGGCATCGTATCGTATAAACAGGAAGTAATCAGTGCCCTGCCAAAATAGGTACCAGATCCTTCATCTCCCAGAATAAAACCAAGCCCATGAACACTTTCCTGAACTTCCTTTCCATTATAAAAGGCGATATTGGAGGATGTTCCTAAGATACATGTGAACCCACTGCTATTGCCACAAGTAGCATATGCGGAACCTAATGCGTCATTTTCAACGTTTATATACGCTTTAGAAAAAACCTTCGAAAGGCCGTTTGACACTATCTCCCTTTTATCGGGCGTAGAGCAGCCCTCTCCAAAAAAATGCACCTCTTTTATGCGGGAGTTAAATTCCTGGATCTCGTCATAGGCCGACAATACCTTACAAATTTCCTTATCATTAACAAAATAAGGATTTATTCCTTTAGTGGTAAATTCAAGGTACTCAGAGTCGTTAAATTTTAATATCCAGTCTGTTTTAGTTGAACCGCTATCGGCAATTAAAATCATTATCTTATATCTTCAAGAACACTAACCGTTAGTGGTTTCCCAATAAATTTGGTTACAAGACTGTTACCTTCAACCCTTCTAAGGTCACTAGGATCCAAAGATGACGAAAGAACAAAAATTTTAAGTTTACTGTCTTCGGTAGTTATCTCTTTTAATTTTTGTAAAAACTCGAATCCGTTCATTTCAGGCATACGAATATCCAGAAAAATCACCTCCGGCAAGGTTTGCTCATTGTAGCATTTGTTTAAATACTCAATCGCTGCAACAGGGGAATCCATAACCACAACATCATCAGCAAACATACAGTTTTCTAATATCTTGCGATTAATCAGATTGTCGATGTAACTATCATCAATCAACAAAACAGATCTATATTTTGAATCCCTCATATTTATCCCCGGCTTTCTGGTGACATTATACGCGCCGAATTACTTAAGGTTCTATAAACTTTTGCTAAAAGTACAAAAAGAATTAATTTATTAAATTAAGATTACCAGAAATCTCCTTTAATGTTATTTCAGCAAGTACAAAAAGATTTCAGATTACCAAAAATCTCCTTTAACATTATTTCAGCAAGTACAAAAAGATTTAATTTATTAAATCAAGATTACCAGAAATCTCCTTTAACGTTATTTCAGCAAATACAAAAAGATTTAATTTATTAAATCAAGATTACCAGAAATCTCCTTTAACGTTATTTCAGCAAGCTTCGCCTGGTACTGTGCATTGCTGAACCTTACACTTGCATTTACATAATTCAATTGGGCATCCCGGATTTCAACCTGGCTAATACTTCCAAGTCGGTATTTCTCCATAGTAATGTCCAGATTTTGTCTTGCAATCTGCTGATTTTTTTCTTCAAGCTCCAAAAGACTAAGGTTAGTTCTATAGGTCTGAAAAGCACTGGAAAGCTGCGCATTAACGCTTTGATTAATCCTTTCATAATCAAGGCCGGCGCTCTCTATAGCTATCGCAGCATTCTTTTCATTTCGCTTTTGCAGAAAGCCGTTGAATATGTTGATCGATGCAGAGATCCCGTAGTTAAATCCCCGCCCCGTGTTCAACGTGGAGAAACCAAGGGCCGATTCGGTACGATTGAAATTATAGCCGGTATTTACTCCAATAACGGGGTACCTGGCCGCCTTAACCTGTTTCAGATCAAGCTCCGCAAGCCGCTTACTTATCAAAGCAGCTTTTAGTGATGGATTCTGACTTAGAGCTGCGGTTTTAAGTTCAGCCAGGGAAAGGTCATCGTTGATTGGAAAATCATCCGCAACCGTAAAATGAATATTCACATCCCTGCCCATCAAATTGTTTAAATCGATCTGAGTATTGCGATACAGTTCCTGTTGTTTTAAAAGATTGGTGGTATCGGTATTATAATCCACCTGAGCATTCAAAACTTCAAGTCTTGCCGACTTACCAATTTCAAAACGGTTCTGGGCTGTTAATACACGCTGATGTGAGAGGTCGACAGCTGTATCATAAGCCTTCAGTTGCTGTTGCTGCTGTACAAGATCGTAATAACGGGTAATTACGTCACCCAATGTACTCAACACGGTAAGCCTGAGATTGGTTTCTCCTAGCTTTTGCAGTTCTTGTAACTGGTCATACCTGGCAAACATGCCAAATCCGTCAAATACTGTCCAGTTAAGACTTACCCCATAATTTAAGGTTGCCCCCTTGGCGTTGTTTCTTTCGGTGACTTCTCCGGTCGACCTTGTCTGTGAACTATTCTGAATGGTGTTGTTGTTCGCCAGTACACCTTCTACAGAAGGAATCATTCCGGCATTTGCCAGGCTGACATTATTTTCACTTACTTCAACATCATTTTTAACGATACGGATATTAAAATTATTTTCAAGTGCTATCGCTACAGCTTGTTCAAGTGTTAATCGTTCTTGTGCCCTGATTGAAATACAACAAATCACCAGTAGCAAAAACAACACTGCTTTATACTTCATATAAATAAATTAATGGCTGGTTACCAGTTCCTCTTTTTCAAATGCTTCAATATTATCAAATTCAGGACGATGTTTCCGTTCTTTTGACCACATGGAATATATGGCTGGAATCACGAACAGAGTGAGTATGAGAGAGAATATAGTGCCACCAACAATTACAATGCCCATACCCATCCGGCTTTGAGCTGCCGCCCCCAGGGCCATAGCGATAGGTAAAGCTCCCAGGGCGATAGCCAGACTTGTCATTAAGATCGGCCGTAAACGCGCTTCGGCAGCCTCCATAATAGCCTCCATTTTGGGCTTACCCTGTTCTCTGAGCTGGTTTGCAAACTCCACAATCAAAATTCCGTTCTTCGTCACCAGCCCTATTAGCATAATAGTGCCTATCTGACTGAAAATATTCCATGTTTGTCCAAAAAGCCACAGAGACAACATGGCGCCTGCTACAGCCATCGGAACCGTAAGGATGATTATAAGTGGATCGAGAAAGCTTTCGAACTGGGCGGCCAGAATGAGATAGATTAAAAGTAGCGCTAAGCCAAATGCAAACAAAGTATTAGAGCTACTTTCCACAAAGTCGCGCGATTCTCCGCCGAGATCAGTTGTAAAGGTATCATCCAGTACTTTTTCAGCAATTCTATCCATTGCTTCAATACCATCACCAATACTTTTACCCGGAGCCAGACCTGCCGACACTGTTGCTGACATATACCGGTTGTTATGATACAGCTGTGGCGGACTACTGCGTTCTTCGAGCGTTACGAGATTGTCGAGCTGAATTAACTTTCCGGTGCTGCTTCGTACAAATAATGATGTCAGATCTAAGGGATCATTCCTGTCTGCACGTGCAAACTGTCCCATTACCTGATATTGACGTCCGTTCATGATAAAGTATCCGAAACGCTGGCCGCTCAAAGACAGTTGCAAGGTTTGTGCAACATCAATCACAGATACTCCCAGACTTTGTGCTTTCTCCCGGTCGATAGAGATATTGATCTCAGGCTTGTTAAATTTTAAATTCACATCCGAAACACTGAATGTGGGATCTTCATTAACTGCGTTCATAAATACAGGGATCTTTTCCTCTAACTTATCAAAAGTCTGAGCCTGTATAATATACTGAATAGGCTGCCCGCCTCTTCGGTTCACTGAGATCGTAGGCTGCTGCACCACGTTTGTACGTGCCTCAGAGTATTTTTTAGTTACCTTAGTCAGATAATCGGCAACCTCCTTTTGAGAACGCTCCCGCTCTTTTACCGGTTTAAGTGCTATACGCATCATCCCGTTATTTACAGAACCTGCACCACCGAAATTCGGAGAAGTAAGAACCAGGTTAACGGCCTTCTCAGGAACAGAGTCGTTAACCATCTCGGTCAGTTCTTTCATAAATCGATCAGTATATTCAAAAGAGGAACCCTCGGGCGCAGTTACCTGCACCCTCAGCATGCTCCTGTCGTCGTAGGGTGCGGTTTCTTTCTGCAAAATTTTAAAGAAAAGGAATATCAGGCCAAGACAGGCAAGAATTATCGGGTAACTCAGGTATTTCTTTTTCATGAAGCTGCCAAGGGCTTCAGCATAACCTTTGTTCATCCTTTCGAAGTAAGGCTCTGACCAGAGATAAAATTTAGAATGCTTTTGAACACCGCCTTTCATTAAGTACGCGTTAAGCATCGGTGTCAGCGTTAGGGAAACGAACGCAGAAATCAATACCGCAGCCCCTATTACCACACCGAACTCCCGGAACAAGCGGCCAACAAAGCCTTCTAAAAATATAACCGGAAGAAAAACAGCTGCCAATGTGATTGAAATTGAAATAACCGCCATAAAGATTTCGTTGGATCCTTTTACAGCAGCCTCAATCGGAGACATCCCTTCTTCAACCTTTTTGTAAATGTTCTCTGTTACCACAATACCATCGTCTACCACCAGCCCGGTAGCCAGGACTATGGCAAGCAGGGTCAGCACGTTCACCGAAAAACCAGCGAGATACATGATAAAGAACGTAGCTATAAGTGAAACCGGGATATCTATTAATGGCCTGAAGGCAATACCCCAATCTCTAAAGAACAAATAAATGATTAGAATAACCAGTACAAGAGCTATCAGAATAGTTTCAGCTACTTCAATAACCGACGCCCTGATAAAAGAGGTGTTATCCATCGCGATATTAAGCTGTAAGTCTTTTGGTAATTCAGCCTTTAATTTATCGAATTCCTTATAGAACTTATCTGCGATATCAAGATAGTTTGTTCCTGGCTGTGGGATTACAGCCAAACCCACCATAGGCTGGCCCGATTCGGTCATTTTCTTTTCAAGATCTTCGGGTCCAAGCTCTGCCTTTCCCACATCACTAAACCGAATGATATTGGTGGCGTCCGATTTTACGATAAGATTGTTAAACTGCTCCTCGGAAGAAAGATTTCCCAGAGTCTTCACAACCAGTTCAGTATTTTCCCCACTTACTTTGCCTGAAGGTAATTCAACGTTCTGACTATTCAAGGCATTCCTTACATCCGATACGGTCAGGCCATAAGAGGCAAGCTTTACAGGGTTAAGCCATAAACGCATGGCATATCTTTTCTGACCCCAGATCTGGATACTGCTCACACCAGGAATCGTTTGCAGCCGCTGAGAGATAACGTTTTCAGCATAATCGCTCAATTGCAGCTGGTCTCTCGTACTGCTTCTTACCGTCATAGTTATAATAGGCTCAGAATCAGCATCGGCTTTAGATACCACAGGAGGGGTATCGATGTCCTCTGGTAGCTGGCGCAAAGCTTCCGATACTTTGTCTCTCACATCGTTTGCTGCCTCTTCAAGGTTTTTCTCAAGGTTAAACTCAATATTTATTGAGCTTGAGCCTTGGTTACTGGTCGATGAAATATTCCGGATACCATCAATAGAATTAATGGCCTTTTCTAAGGGCTCTGTAATTTGCGACTCAATGATGTCGGCATTTGCACCTGAATAATTTGTTCGCACTGATACGATTGCAGGATCAATCGAGGGATATTCCCGGATCCCTAAAAAAGAAAAGCCTATTAAACCAAATAGAATCAAAATTAAATTGATCACAATGGTTAATACTGGCCGCTTAATACTGGTGGTTGATAAACTCATCTCTGCCTCCTATTCTACTTGTTATCTATTTTCACCTGAACCGGACTACCAGCCTTTAGGGCCATAATTCCTGTAGTTAATACCGTATCACCGGCTTTCAACCCTGAGGTGATCAGTATTTCTTTTTCTGTACGTGTAGAGGTCGCAACTTTAACTTCTTCCGCTTTACCATTCTTAGACACTAAAACCTTTTTACCTTCCTGTTCAGGTATAATAGCCTCAGTTGGCACTAATATAGCTTTCTCAATATTAGATAGCGGAAGCTGGATATTTGCAAATAAGCCAGGAACCAAACCTCCCCCCGGGTTTTCGGCGCGCGCTCTCAGTCTCAGAGTGCGGGTATTGGTCTCAACCTGAGGTTCAATAGCGTATACTTTTGCAGTATATTTCTTTTCCAGTCCGGATACAGTAAAGTCGACATCTGTATTTACTTTCACATCCATAGCATATTTTTCCGGAACGTTAAAAGTGATCTTTACCGGATTTGTATTCACCAGATTTGCAACCACTGTTGTAGGCACAAGATACTCACCAACAGACACGGCTCTAAGTCCTATCTTCCCGTTGAAAGGAGCTTTTATTACCGTTTTTGCCAATTGCGCCTTCACCAATGCAGTCTGGGAACGTAAGGAACGGAATTCGGCTAAAGAAGCATCATATTCTTCCCTGCTGATAGCTTCCTTTTGCAAAAGCAGCCGGGCTCGTTTTTCGTTTTCTCCAGCCAGATTCTGTTTTGTTACCGCCTGGGCAAGCTGTGCCCTTAATTCGGAATCATCAATTGTCAACAAAGTTTGCCCCCTGGTAACATTACTTCCTTCCCTGAAATAGATCCCTCTGATCAATCCTGATATCTCACTTCTCAGCTGAACCTGTTCATTCGCCTCTATCGTACCCGTAACAGCAAGCGAGTTTGAAAAATTTCTCGGTTCTACTACCACACCATCTACGCGCATAGGTTGTCCTCCCGCTTTGCCGGTTTTCGCCGAAGCCCCTTTACCTCCGCCCTTATTGCTAACGATCCGGTACACAATCAGAGAGCCGAAACCGACAACAAGCAACGTGTAAATAATGTACTTTAATTTCATATCTAAGTGCTATTTTTTATAATTGATGATAATATTAAATGGCTTAATATCAACCAAATTACTCTCAATTTGATTGATAACTTCCAAAAAAGTATTTATTTGTGTGTTTGTTAGATTCGCTAACGACTTTTTGTTGAGCTCTTCGGTAACCTCTCTGATCTTGGTCACCGCAGGCTTTGCTTTATCGGTAAGTTTGATCACTTGCTGACGACGATCATTAACGTTCGTCTCCCGGGTTACATATCCGTTTCCCTCAAGGTAATTTATTATTCCCACTACGAAAGATTTATCTACTTCCAGATTTTCAGCGAGTGCTTTTTGCGTTAGAGTTTCCTTATGGTCGTCGATCAGCACAAGCACATACTGATACCTGTCAATATCCAGACCTTTCGTTTGTTGCGAATAAACACTAAGGTATTTCTTTGTAAGGGATATCAGTAATCGGTTTAAAGGCTTTCCTCCAATATGCATAAAAACAAAAACTCAAAACTAAGGGTGGAATTGCAAGAAAGTTTAGTGTATCAACTATTTTACAAGATATTAAATGAAGGAAATCAGCCGATATTATACACTTTCTGTTAAGGATTCGGCTGATAAAATTAAATTTGCAAAAATGCCGACTATGAAAGGATTATTTTATACACTCACTCTACTTTTTTCTATGACACTTATATCTAATGAGACCAGGGCCGCAATACAGATAAATTACGAAGTCTCATTTCCCGAAGCTCAGGCTCACTATATAGACGTTCAAATGAATGTAGCAGGAATTTCAAAAGATTATCTTGATATTAAAATGCCCGTTTGGGCACCTGGCTCATATCTGGTTCGTGAATTTGCTAAAAATGTTGAGGGTTTTTCAGTAAAAGGTACTAACAATGCGCCCCTGGAGTTTCAAAAGACTAACAAAAATACATGGAGGATAACTACCCGGAAAAGCAATAATATTAGTGTAAGCTACCGGGTTTATGCTTTTGAGCTTTCAGTACGCACAAGTTTTGTAGACGCCTCCCATGCCTTTTTATCCACAAGTGGTATTTTCATGTATATTGATAATCTTATCAATATACCGGCTAGCATCACCATAGAACCTCATAACAACTGGAAAACAATTTCAACAGGCCTCGAGCCGGTAAGGGGTAAAAAAAACACCTATTATGCACCAAATTTCGACATTTTGTACGACTCTCCCATAGAAGTGGGAAACCAGGAAGTTTTTGAATTCAACGCATCGGGCGTAAAACACCAGGTAGCTATGTACGGAGGCGGCAATTATGATAAAGTCCGCTTAAGTGCGGATATGACAAAGATCATAGAGGCCGAAACTTCAATTTTTGGAGAAAATCCGAATAAACGCTACGTATTTATTGTACATAATACGCTAAATGGCGGCGGCGGACTGGAGCACCTGAACTCGACTGTTCTCGGCGCAAAGCGCAACGCATATTCTGACGAAAATTCCTACACAGGTTTCCTTGGACTAGTAGCTCATGAATATTTCCATTTATGGAATGTTAAAAGGTTACGACCGATAGCTTTGGGGCCGTTTAATTATGATACAGAAAATTATACTAACAGCCTTTGGATAGCAGAAGGCTTTACAGCCTACTATGATAACCTGACCTTGCGTCGTACCGGCGTTTTCTCCCCGGAAAAATACCTTGAAGTGATCAGTGCTGATATCAATACCGTCGAAAATCAGCCGGGAAATAAGTTTCAGCCTGTAAGCGAGGCGAGTTTTGATGCATGGATAAAATACTATCGCCCCCACGAAAACTCACGAAACTCGACTATATCTTACTATGATAAAGGCTCATTACTTGGTATGATTATCGACCTTGAGATCCTTGGTGCAACAAAAGGACGAAAGGGCCTGGACGACGTAATGAAAGCAATGTACGATGAGTACTATAAAAAACAAAAAAGAGGCTATACCGACGCGGAGTTCAGAACGATGGCTGAGAAGTTTGCAGGAAAATCGCTTGAAAAAATATATACTGATTATGTAAATGGCACTCAGCCGATAAGCTATAATAATTATCTTGGTCACGCCGGCATTTATCTTTCAAAAGAAAGCAGGTGTGATGTGCCCATGCTGGGGATAGGGTCTGCGCTTAGAGATGGAAAACTGATAATTACGAGTGTTGCGAGAAATAGCTCAGCATGGAATGACGGCCTCAATGTCAACGATGAGCTTATTGCCATTGATAACAACCGCATTAGTACCGGTGCCGATCAGGGTAAGAGCGACCTCGACAGGATAATTACTTCCAGGAAAGTGGGTGATAAAATTAAAGTGCTGATTTCCAGGGATGGCATTATTCAAACCTTAGAAGTCACACTGACAGGAAATCCGTATGCCAGGTTTAAACTTGAGCTTGATAAAAACGCAACAACAGAACAATTAGCTGTACGCAAAAGGTGGTTGAATTTATAAGAATAAATCTAAGCTTTTAGGTTTCTTATTTGGATTTATTACAAATAGACTTACCTTTGTCTCAGTTTAGAATTAAGACATGAAGCTTTCACAACTGCTACCGGGGCAAACTGGAATTATAAAAGAGTTTACTGATCTTGAGATGTCAGTTAAACTTATGGAGATGGGTTGTCTTCCTGGCGAATCCATTGTGGTTGAGCGTTTTGCTCCACTAGGCGACCCAATGGCAATCCGGGTATCTGGTTACCAGTTGAGCCTTCGCAAGAATGAAGCTTCAACAATTATTTTGCAATAGAGATATAAGTGAACGGTGATCTGAAAGTTGCACTGATTGGAAATCCCAATACAGGAAAATCTACACTATTTAATGTTTTAACGGGCTTAAATCAGAAAGTAGGAAACTTTCCGGGAGTTACCGTTGATAAGAAGACCGGTTTCTGCAAACTTGCGGACGGAAGAACTGCGCAGGTCATCGACTTACCTGGTACGTACAGTCTTTATCCCAAAAGCAAGGACGAGACTATTGTTTTTGAAGTCCTTGCTGATAAAAATAACCCATCGCATCCCGACCTGCTACTGGTTGTTGCAGATGCCTCCAACCTGAAGCGCAATCTGCTGTTATATACTCAGGTTGCAGATCTTAAAATTCCCGTGATAATAGCTCTGAACATGATAGACCTGGCTTCAAAGGCGGGTACAGATATCAATGTAGACGAGCTTTCGTCGCGCCTGGGAGTTCAGGTTATTCCAATATGTGCCCGTAAAGGCGATAATATTGAGAAATTAAAGGAGGCTATAGCTTATGCGCCATCTACTGCCTTGCAGGCGGATACCATTGAAGTGGAAGCTTTAGCTCCTGGTCTTATCCGTAAGATCCAGGATGAAATATTGGTTGACAAGCCTTACACTGCCCTGCAGCTGGCTCATCAGCATGAAAACCTGCGCTATTTACCTCCAGCTCAAAGCGAACGGATAGAAGAAATTGAGCAGGAGTTTTCATTTCACTCTTCTAAAGTTCAGGCCGCAGAGACAATAGCCCGCTATAATTTTATTAACGATATCTTGTTTGATACCGTTAAATTCAAACAGGAGGCAGAAAAAGAGAACCTTAGTAACAAGATAGATAAGATCCTTACCCATAAGATCTGGGGCTTCACAATCTTCTTCGCAATACTATTCCTACTTTTTCAGGCAATTTTCGCATGGTCTGAATACCCGATGACCCTCATTGAAAGTCTTTTTACCTGGTTAACAAATACGGCCCATGAAGTACTGCCTTCTGGGGTATTCACAGACCTGCTGGTAGACGGAGTGCTTGCGGGGCTCAGTGGTGTATTGGTTTTCATTCCTCAGATTGCTATACTTTTTGCTTTTATTTCTATCCTTGAAGATACCGGTTATATGGCCAGAGTGACTTTTATGATGGATAAGATCATGCGTAAGGTAGGTCTGAATGGAAAATCCGTGGTACCCCTAATTGGAGGATTAGCGTGCGCGGTTCCGTCTATAATGAGCGCCCGTACAATAGAAAACTGGAAGGACCGGATAATCACAATCATGGTTACGCCGCTGGTTAGCTGCTCCGCACGACTGCCTATTTATACCCTGCTCATCTCTCTGGTAGTTCCCGATCAGAAAATCTGGGGTTTTATAAACATGCAGGGTGTAGCACTCATGGGTATGTACGTTCTGAGCATGGTGATGGCCTTTGTGGTGGCATGGGTAATGAAGCTGATCATCCATTCAAAAGACAAGGGATACTTTATAATGGAATTGCCGGTCTATCGAATGCCTCGCTGGGATAACATAGGCCTTACGATGTATGAAAAAGTTAAGGCATTTGTTTTCGAAGCTGGAAAGATCATTGTAGCCATATCTATCGTTTTATGGGTACTTGCATCCTACGGGCCACCAGAAAAACAAAGAGAGCTGGAAAAGAAATATCAATCAGCTGAATACGTAGCTAATTATTCTCCTGAAGAGCTTGAAAGGTTAAAATCATCAGAGAAACTTGAAAACTCCTATGCGGGGATATTTGGCAAAGCGATAGAGCCCTCAATTAAACCCCTGGGATTTGATTGGAAGATAGGGATATCGCTGATCACCTCATTTGCTGCCAGGGAAGTCTTCGTGGGCACCATGGCAACAATATATAGTGTAGACAATGACGAAGCGCATATGGATTCTGTGAGGGAAAAGATGGCCCAGGCTAAAAACCCCGAGACAGGAGAACCAGTGTTCACATTTGCCGTCGCATTCTCTCTAATGGTGTTTTATGCGTTTGCAATGCAATGCATGAGTACGCTCGCTATCGTTTACAGAGAAACTAAAAGCTGGAAATGGCCCTTGATTCAATTGGTTTATATGACGGCTCTTGCGTATTTTGCAAGCTTATTAGTGTACAACCTTCTCAAATAATCTATTGGATAAAGTTGCCATTCTTTCCAAATATATTCCAGCTGAAGCTGCTCCGGTCATAGCTAAATGGATAGACTACTATAAATGCGATTTTAAAGTCTCACGAAACAGGAATACTAAGTTTGGTGATTATCGCTCGCCGCATGGTGGGCACCATCATCGTATATCTGTTAATTATGACCTTAATTCGTATGCTTTTCTGGTTACAACAGTGCACGAATTTGCCCATCTACTGACATGGAATGAGCATAAAGGCCGTGTAAAACCCCATGGAAATGAGTGGAAAATAAATTTCAAAAAAATGATGCAGCCTTTTTTTGAAAAAGATATATTTCCCCGGGACTTGAAGCAAGTACTTCAGGCCTACCTGGAAAACCCGGCCGCCTCAAGTTGCAGCGACATGAGCTTGTTCAGGGCACTTAAAAAGTATGACGAAAATCCTGGCGTTCTGATTGAAAGCTTACCTATAAAGACGGTATTTCAGATAAAGGATGGAAGAGTGTTTGCCAGGGGCGAAGTGCTGCGGAAGCGTATAAAATGTACAGAGACTGATACCGGACGAATATACCTGTTCAGTCCGCTAGCTGAAGTTTATCCTTTAAAAGAAGCATAAGCAGGTCAGGAATCATCCCAACCTGCTCTAGCTCTGAAGAACAAACTAAAAGTATATCTTAAAAAATAAATTTAGTACTTAAGAAATTCGAGTTATTCTCTCCGATAATATCATTTATCAGCTGCTTATTATTTTCATTCAGCTTGGTAGCAACTAAAGATCGGATTGAGAAGGAGCGTAAAGCATCCACAACTGACAAGGTACCTTCTGCGCTATCCTTTCTACCCGTGAATGGAAAAACATCCGGGCCGCGCTGACACTGGCAGTTTATATTTACACGGCTTACCTGGTTAACAAGAGGGTCTATTAATGAAGCAAGTTCATCAGCATCATTACTAAAAATGCTCACCTGCTGGCCGTGCGTGGATTCAATAAGATAGTCGATCGGTTCTTCTAAGTCGGTGAATGGTACGACTGGAATAACCGGACCGAATTGTTCTTCCCTGTAAAGCTTCATGTCTTTGTTTACCGGGTAAACAATTGCCGGGTATACAAACGACTCGTGGCTTTCACCGCCATGTTCGTTAATTACAGAAGCTCCGTGTGCCAGTGCATCATCTATACATTCCTTTAAATAAGCAGGCTTATGCGGCTCCGGAAGAGGGGTAAGAGCCACGCCTTTTTCCCATGGCATGCCGTATTTCAGCTTCGAAACTTCTTCCGACAAAAGCTTTAAAAACTCATCTACAACAGATTGATGTACGAAAATAATTTTCAAGGCTGTACAACGCTGACCATTGAAGGATAAAGAGCCCAGCACGGTTTCGCTTACCGCCAGCTTCAAATCAGCCTTGTCAGAGATTATGGCTGCATTTTTTGCATCCAGCCCTAGAATTGCACGTAGCCTGTTCACTTTAGGGTGCAGTTTTTTGAGCTGATCGGCTACCTTGCTTGATCCAATTAATGTCAGAACATTAATTTTTCCCGACTGCATCAAAGCAGGCACGATGGTATGGCCCCGACCATAAATGGTATTAACAACTCCTTTTGGAAAACATTCTCTAAACGCATTCAATAAAGGATAATGCAATAGGGTACCGTGCTTAGGTGGTTTAAACAGCAGCGTATTGCCCATGATCAAAGCAGGGATCAGGGTAGTAAACGTCTCATTCAAAGGATAATTGAATGGTCCCATACATAATACTACACCCAGCGGAGAGCGGCGGATCTGTGCAACAATTCCCTGTTCTATTTCAAAACGGGATGACTGGCGGTCAACATCTTTAAGGGCATCAATAGTAGCGTAAATATATTCCACTGTCCGGTCGAACTCTTTTACAGAATCGGCATAAGATTTACCTATTTCCCACATGATCAGCTTCACCACAATATCCTTTTGCTCGATCATCTTGTGGGTGAAATCCTCCACGCACTTTATTCTATCCTGAACACTCATAGTAGGCCATTGCCCCCTGCCGTTATCATAGGCAGCGACAGCGGCTTCAAGAGCGTCATTAGCCTCCTTCTCTGTGCAAACCGGATAGGTCCCTATTAATTTACGTTTTAAACCGTCGGGGGTTCGGATACAGACCGGCGAATATACCGGGTGTACATCGCCACTCCAGCTTTTCATTTCCCCATTACTAAGGAACTCCTTCTGATGAACCTCTGAGATAAGAAATTCTGAAGGAATCTCACTCTCCTCAACAAATATTGATTCGAGATCTAATTGTTCGTTCATTATCATACTTTATTATTGCGGAAGCCATCCTTTTATTTAACAGCAGATGGCCTGGTTATAAATGACATCTGTTAAACCGGGGGGAAATTAAAAAAAAATCCCCGGTATTCCCGGGGATTCGTCTTTTGTGATATTCTTATTAAATTCTGTTTTCTAATAGAACAGAATTCTACAAATCTGTAATAGGTTGGTATTTTGGAACAAGTGCTTTCATCACGACCCATCCTATGAGATAACAAACCGCACAGATAGAGAAGATAACGAAATAACCCGCCTCTTTACCCTGGAAGCCCATAAACTTCATTTGAGTCTCCCCGGCAAAAGTAAACAGCACCCCGGATCCTTTATTGATCACAGTAGAGCCTAATCCTCCTGCCATGCCTCCTATACCGGTAACTGTTGCAATAGCCTTCTTAGGGAACATATCACCAACCGTCGAAAAGATATTTGCGGACCATGACTGGTGAGCAGCACCTGCAATACCGATAATAATTACCGGAATCCAGTACGTAGTCTGACCTAATGGTTGTGCCAGTAAAGCCAGCAGAGGGAAAAACGCGAAGATCAACATTGCTCTCATACGGCCTGCATATGGGTCCATCCCCTTCTTATCCACAAAGTAGGATGGCAGCCATCCTCCTATAATTGAAAGAAGAGTTATCATATAAAGTACGAAAAGCGGCAATGCACTTTCAGTAGAGTCCATGCCGTAAATGTCGGCAAGATAAGCTGGAGTCCAGAACAGGAAGAACCACCAAACACCATCTGTCATAAACTTTCCGAAAGCAAAGGCCCAGGTTTGTTTATACTGGAGGCATTTCACAAAAGACAGCTTGCCTTCCGGAGAAGCTCCTGTTACAGGTTCTGAAATGTGCTCATTGATAACAACATCTTGTTGGATATAGGCTAGTTCAGCAGCATTCACCTTAGGGTGAACTTCTGGCTTGTTATAAATGAAAATCCAGAATCCCATCCAGACAAATCCTAATACACCAATGATCAGGAACGCCATCTCCCATCCATAAGCTTCCGCAATAAAAGGGATACTCACAGGCGCTGCTAGAGCTCCAACCGTTGCTCCGGCATTGAAAATACTGGTTGATAATGCTCTGTCTTTTTTAGGAAAATATTCCGCTGTAGCTTTAATTGCTGCCGGAAAGTTTCCGGCTTCACCTAAGGCAAGTACAAAACGTGCAAAAATAAAAAGCGTAACACTTGTTGACAACACTAGTGCAGTATCGCCAACGGTCTCGATATGCTCTTTTGCGCCGCCGAAGCTTACAAACCAGTTTCCGGTAAGGATGCCCGAGGTAGCAATACCGCAATATGCATGAATACATGCACCTAATGACCAGATACCGATTGCCCAAAGAAAACCTTTTTTAGTATCCATCCAGTCAACAAAGCGGCCGGCGATAAGCATTGACCCTGCATAGAAGATTGAGAACAATGCTGTGATTGTTCCATAATCGCTGTCTGTCCAATGAAACTCCGGAACAAGATGGTCTTTCCAGGTTAAGGAAAGAACCTGCCTGTCCAGGTAGTTAATGGTGGTAGCAAAAAACAGAAGACCGCATATGGTCCATCTGTGATTGCTTAACTTTTGTGATTCCATTTCGTGTGTTTATAAATTGGTTATTTTTTAGCGACTGGAATTGATCGTTTCAAGCACCTTAGTGGTGTTTTCTGTCAACAAATCATATTGTTTGTTGTCCATGATATCTTTAGTAACCAAATTGCTGCCCATACCAACTGCACAAACACCGGCTTTAAACCATCCTGAAATGTTCTCTTTAGTAGTATCAACACCGCCTGTAGGCATGAAAAGAAGGTTCGGAAATAAGGCTTTGATACCTGAAAGGAAGCTTGGGCCTAAGATATTGCCAGGGAATAATTTAACGAATTTAGCGCCTAACTTTTCCGCTTTGATAATTTCTGAAGGAGTCATACAACCAGGGACCCAGAGAATACCTCTTGCTTCTGCCCATTCAGCAACATCTTCAACTAATCCCGGACTGATTACGTAATCTGCACCAGCGTTAACGAAAGCTTCAGCTGAGGCTGCATCTTTAATTGTACCAACACCAAGTAACATTCCCGGAAGTTCAGCATCAATTACTTTCTTCATTTCTGCAAAGTTAGCCAAAGCTGCTTCCCCCCTGTTCGTATACTCTACTGTTCTTATGCCAGCATTATATAACGCTCTTAATAACTCAACACTTGTTTCTGCATCTTTATTGAAGTACAATGGTAATATTCCTTGTTCAGTAATTACTTTTAAAACTTCTGTCTTTTTGCTCATATTAATAAATGGAATTTAAATGATTTACAACTGGGGGCTAAAGTAGAAAATTTAAATAAATTAAAAGTACTCTGGCCCGAAACATGATGAGAATCACTTACTAAGTACCAGAAAATTTACGCAAACGTTCCCGGTATTTTTTTCAAAGAATTACACTAAGTCTTTAACTTTAATGTACTTTTGCCCCAAATCTTAAGAATTTTTAAACCCTCTTATTAAAATTTAAATAGTCTAATACGATGTCAAAAAAAGTAGTAACCCTGGGCGAGATCATGTTACGCCTCTCAACTCCGGGATTCGAGCGTTTTGTACAAAGCGATAGCTTTGATGTAACTTACGGTGGTGGTGAAGCTAACGTTGCTGTAGCTGTATCTAATTATGGCTTAGATGGCGTATTTGTTTCTAAAGTTCCTGATAACGCTATCGGACAGGCTGCAATCAATCACTTGCGCCGTTATGGTGTAGATACTCAGTATGTAGCCAGAGGAGGAAAAAGACTGGGTATTTACTTCCTTGAAACTGGTGCTTCAGCCAGAGCTTCTCAGGTGATTTATGACCGCGCTGATGCTGCAATTTCTGAAGTGGATGCTTCTGAATTTGACTTTGATGCTATTTTTGAAGGAGCAGACTGGTTCCATACAACTGGTATTACTCCTGCATTAAGTGATAAAGCTGCGGCCTTAACTTTAGCAGCATTAAAAGCGGCAAAAGCAAAAGGTATTACTACAAGTATCGATTTGAACTACCGTAAAAAACTATGGAGCAAAGAGAAAGCTAAAGAAGTAATGACTGAACTTTGCCAGTACGTTGACGTTTGTATCGGTAACGAAGAAGATGCAGAAACTACTCTAGGTTTCAAAAGCGAGGGCACAGATATCACTAAAGGTGAATTAAATCTTGACGGATACAAATCTGTGTTCAAACAAATGAAAGAAAAATTCGGATTCAAATATATTGCTTCAACTTTACGTGAAAGCCACAGTGCTTCTGATAACGGTTGGTCAGCACTTGTTTACGACGGAAATGAATTCTACCACACAAAACAATATGAAGTTCGTATCGTTGACCGTGTTGGTTCTGGTGATTCATTCGCATCGGGCTTCATCTACGGTCTGGTAACTGGCTTACCTTTCGGTGAGGCTGCTGAGTTTGGTGTGGCTGCATCGGCATTAAAACACACAATTCCTGGCGACCTAAACCACGCTACTCTATCTGAAGTATCTACTCTGATGAAAGGTGATGCTTCCGGCCGTGTTCAGCGCTAAAATTTCCTAGGGAATTAATTATATTGTCCGTCTTACTATCTTAGTAAGACGGATTTTTTATTAACCATCAAGATTTAAAACCATGATCATAGATTCATTAGAAAATGCAGATAAGTATTCGAGTGTGCATCCTTCATTTGCCAAAGCATTTGAATGGCTAAAAGGCCAGGACCTGGCTGCAATCGAAGTTGGAAAATACGATATCGATGAGAACCTGAAAGCTGCGGTATCAAATAAAGACGGTGTAGCAGAAGATGCTGCAAAGTTCGAGTGCCATAACAACTTCATCGATATCCAGGTTTGTATCTCTGCCCGTGAGAAAATGGGATGGACCACACGCAGTGCCTGCACTAATCCTGCCGGGGAATATAACCCAGAAAAAGATGTTCTTTTTTTCAATGACAAACCAGGTATGTACTTTGAGCTTCAATCAAATCAGTTTGCTGTATTCTTCCCTGAAGATGTACATGCACCGATGATTGGCGAAGGGGCTATCAAGAAGCTTGTAATAAAGGTTAGAAAATAACCAACATGTTAAGCACACTCGGCACGCGTGCGCCAGCACATGAACTCTAAGGATAGACGACTACGATTTGTTAGCTCACGCGTGCCGAGTGTGCTAACAAATCGACTTATCAAAACCCTGGATCTATCCTGCCGCTTGAAAATAGTTTTCTATTTTCGAATAGAGATCGCCGGGATTGAAAGGCTTCAGCAGATAATCATTCATTCCGGCTTTGCCAATGTTCTCTACATCTGCAGACGATATAGAAGCTGTCAGAGCAATTATAGGCAAATCCCTATAAGATCCTCCGGCCAGCTTTCTTATCTTATCTGTGGCTTCAAAGCCATCCATTTCGGGCATTTGAATATCCATCAGAACAAGATTGTAGTTTTTCTTCAAAACCTTTTCCACTGCCACTTTTCCGTTTTCGGCGAATTCAACATCAATTCCCCATTTACTTAATACCTTGCGGGCTAAAAAACAGTTGATCTGATTATCATCCGCAACAAGTACAGTTCCTTTCAGTTGCTGAGTGATTTCAATTTTTTTATTCAACGCTTGTTGATTTGCTTTTTGAAACTCAATAGTAAAAGTAAATTTCGTCCCTTCACCTATTTTACTTTCAACAAAGATCTCAGAGTGGTGAAGTTCAATAAGTTTCTTTGTAATTGAAAGCCCTAAACCGGTTCCGCCGTATTTTCTTGTTGTATCTGCTCCTGCCTGCTTGTACACTTCAAAGATCTGCCCTAATTTATCAGCAGGTATACCTATACCAGTATCCGAGATTTGAAACTTTAGGGATACTGAGTCCTGGGTCTCCTTTACCATATCCAGCTTAAGCTTGATTTCACCTTTCTCAGTGAATTTTAATGAATTTCCAAGGATATTCATCATGATCTGGTAAAGCCTTGTGTCGTCCCCTTTGATTAATTCCGGTACGTTTGCATCTATCTCAAAATTAAAAGCTATCCCTTTCTCTACAGCCTTAAACTGCACAGAACTCATTGTCTTTGAAATCAAATCCTTAAGCGCTACTTCTGTTTGCTCCAGTTCAAGATTACCGGTTTCAATCTTAGTAAGGTCGAGGATATCATTAATTAAGGCCATTAGATTTTCCGCCGAGAAATTCAACAGACTTAAACTTTCCGCCTGTGACTCAGAAGTATTCTCTTCATACAAAACCCTTGAAAGGCCCAGCACAGCATTTAAGGGAGTCCGTATCTCGTGGCTCATTACCGATAAAAACATCTCCTTAGCCTTACTCAACTGAAGTGCTTCTTCTTTAGCTCTTATCAATTCAAACTCTGCATACTTGCGTAGCGTTATATCATTAATAATCTCTATTTGCCGGATCACATTTCCATTATCGTCAAAGACCGGGGTGTTCGACACAGATAGCCAAACAGGCTCATTGTCTTTCCGATAATTTAAAGTTTCAAGGTTATATGGTTTCCGCTGGGCAGACAATTCACGTACCTGTGCAAGTTCGTCCATATTGGTACCGGCGCCTAGAAGCAGATCGCCCGCACGACGAGATAATACATCTTCTAAAGTATAGCCGGTAATTTCTGTGAACGAATCATTAACCCAGGTAACTTTACCATCCTTGTCTGTAATAATTACCCCGTTTGCAGTCTTACTGGCCACAAGAGATAACAACTTCACCTGTTCTTCCGCCTGTTTACGTAATGTGATATCTACAGCGATTGCTATCTGCTTTTCCATCGACCCATCCTCGCCAAAGATCGGATTATTGCAAATATACAGCCAGATAGGGCTTTTGTCCTTTTTATGTAAGACGACCTCAATCTCATAAGGGCGTTTTTCCTTCAGGGCTAGCTTGGCATGTTCTACCACCTTGAGATCCGTATCCTTCCCAATCAGCGAGTCCCCGAAAACATGCCCACGTAGTTCGTCAAGAGTATATCCCGTGATATTTTCAAAGGCTTTATTCATCCACAAAACTCTATTCTTATCATCCCTGATAAGCACACCACTCGCGCTTTTATTAGCAGCGAGCGAAAGCAGTTCCAGCTCGTCTGTTATCTTTTTCTGATCGGTAACATCCCTGCCATTAATTAACCAGCGGCCAGTTTGCTTAGTGTCGTGCCAGGCAAACCACTTGTATTCTCCTGATTTACATAATATCCGTGTTTCCAGTCTGAAATCTGTTTCTCCCCGGGCTAATGCAGCTTCGATTCCCGGCATTACTCTATCCCTGTCTCCAGGCTGGCAGTATGACCAGATGTTTTTACCCAGCATCTCTTCAACCGAATAACCCAGCAAATGCTCTACTGATTTATTAACCATTAAGATAGAGCCCTGATCATCGAGTATGGCATGTAGTTCAGGGGAATTATTGAAGATACTGAACATTTGCTCATGCCTGTTAACAAGCGCCTGTAACTGCCAGTTCTTTTTTTGGGTTTCCAAATGGCAAACTACCTCTCCGGCAAGTATCTGCAGGGCATCGCGCTGTTCATCAGACAACTTTTTTGGCAAGTTGTCAGCCACACATACAGTACCAATGCACTGACCTTCGGGGCCGATCAGTGGAGCACCTGCATAAAAACGTGTGTCAGAAAAGGCACCCAGGTCCTTTTTGGAAAAATATGGATCGTTATGAATATCCTGAATTTCGAGAATAGAATCTTTTTGAATCGTATAATGGCAAAGCGATTGATCCCTGCGGGTCTCAGAAAGTTCAAAACCGATTTTTGATTTGAACCATTGACGGGACTCATCAACAAGCGAAATAAATGCAACAGGTGTTTGGCAGATATAGGATGCAAGCCGGGTTATTGCATCAAACTCTTTTTCCGCAGCCGTATCAAGTATGTGGTAGTTAAAAAGAGCGTCTAAACGCTCTTTTTCATTCGTATTTCTTTTCAAACCCATCATTGTACCAAATAATGACAGGCTTTTACAACCTGTCTACTTATATAATGGATGTTCATCCATTAGCTCTTCGATCTTTTTACGGACTTTTTTCAAATTGGTTTGGTTTTCCGGGTCAGAAATTACAGTATCAATAAAATCAACGATTTTATCCATATGTTTTTCCTTCAAACCACGTGTGGTAATAGCCGCTGTTCCTACACGAATACCAGAAGTTACGAACGGTGATTTATCATCAAATGGCACCATATTTTTATTTACTGTAATATGTGCTTGTTGTAATGCCGCCTCAGCTGTTTTACCGGTGATATTCTTGTTACGAAGATCAATTAACATCAAATGATTATCTGTACCTCCGGAGATGATCTGGTAGCCGCGGGATACTAAAGCCTCAGCCATTGAAGCAGCATTCTTCTTCACCTGTAACACATACTTCATGTAGTCATCACTCAACGCTTCCCCAAAAGCTATAGCTTTTGCAGCAATGATATGTTCTAACGGACCACCTTGAGTTCCAGGGAACACCGCCATATCCAATAAGGATGACATCTGACGTATTTCACCTTTAGGAGTTTTTAGACCAAATGGATTTTCAAAATCTTTGCCCAGCATGATCATCCCGCCCCGGGGTCCTCTTAAAGTCTTATGAGTAGTTGTTGTTACTACATGGCAATGCGGAAGCGGATCATCCAGCAAGCCTCTTGCTATTAAACCAGCCGGATGCGAAATGTCCGCCAGAACCAAAGCACCTACCTGGTCGGCCACCTGACGAATAAATTTATAGTCCCATTCACGCGAATAAGCAGAAGCACCACAAACAATTAATTTTGGTTTTTCTCTTAACGCGGTTTCTTCTAATTGCTTATAGTCGATACGGCCGGTCTCCCGGTCAACTCCATAAAAGAAAGGCTGATATAATTTACCGGAAAAATTTACGGGTGAACCATGTGTAAGGTGACCGCCGTGAGAAAGATCGAATCCTAAAATTTTATCCCCCGCCTGTAATAAAGCCAGCATCACCGCCGCATTGGCCTGTGCGCCCGAATGAGGCTGAACGTTAACCCAGGCTGCATTAAAGAGCTCCTTAGCACGTTCAATGGCAATGGTCTCAATCTCATCTACTATCTCACAGCCGCCATAATAACGTTTTCCGGGCAAGCCTTCAGCGTATTTATTAGTAAGCGCAGAACCTGCTGCCTCCATCACTTGTTTACTTACAAAATTTTCAGAGGCAATAAGTTCAAGCCCGCTTTCCTGGCGTTCCTGTTCTGCTTCGATCAGCTTAAAGATAACTTTATCTTTCTTCATTACTTATGTGAGTTAAAATTAAATACTAATTAGAGGTAAAACTCCTTTGAGCCACCCAAAAGTTATTAAATCCAAGGCCAACCTGTATGGATACCAGCTGCTGTTGCAGCATCTCCAGCACGGCCAGGAAGTTATATACAAAATGAACTTTATTCTCTGAGTTCTTAAGGATCTCCTGAAAATCCAATTGCTCGTTCAACTTTAACAGATCCTGAACAACCTTTTTCTGCTGTTCAATAGTGTACGGATATTGCACTACCGTATGTTTAACATCTGCAGTGCGTTGTTTATATCTGGTCATTGTACGCTCATAGACCATCATCAGCCGGTACAAACCCAAAGAAGAAAGTTCTTCTCCCGGTTCTGAAGTTTCAGCAATCCGCTCGATATCCGCCGCAATATTTCCGCGCTTATCCATCTTGAGGCGTTCATCCTCCAGCAAACGCAATTCTTCCGACACAAGCTTGAACCTTTTATATTCGATCAGTTTATGGATAAGATCTTTCTTTAAGTCTATCTCATTTCCCAATTCATCTAGTTCAGGCCTCGGAAGCAGCATTTTTGCCTTAATACGCATTAGGGTTGCGGCAATGAAGATGAACTCGCTGGCGAGTTCAATGTTCAACGCATTCATTTCCAGTATATACTGGAGGAAATCGTCTGTAATTCTGGAAATTGCGATCTCGTGAATATCCAGCTCGTCCCTCTCGATAAAGAACAAAAGAAGGTCAAAAGGACCCTCAAATTGAGGTAGCTTAATTTCGAATGTTTCCTGCTGTATCACAAAGTGCCAAAATTAATTATTTTGATCCTTATATCTACATTTGATATCATTTTTTTTAAACGGAATGCTATGGGCGCCATTTAGCTCAATATCAGGCGATTCATAGCGCAGATATATTTAGTTTAGGAAATCAGTAGATCACTGAATTTTTCTCATTTATATTGAGTTAATTTGTAGCTTTATTTTTCATTAGGCTACCAGTATGGAAGTAACGGCGGGAGAACTTTTAGAGCAAATAAATTATCCTTCTGATTTAAAAAAATTCAGCGAAAACGACCTGGAACGTATTTGCCAGGAACTACGCCAATACATTATTGATGTTGTTTCTGTTAATGGAGGACATTTTGGAGCAAGTTTGGGCGTAGTTGAACTTTCCGTAGCTTTACATTATGTTTTGAATACCCCGTACGACCAGTTAGTTTGGGACGTAGGACATCAGGCTTACGGGCATAAGATACTTACCGGCAGGCGCAGCGTCTTTCATACAAACCGTATCTATAAGGGAATAAGTGGCTTTCCAAAACGATCAGAAAGCGAATATGATACCTTCGGTGTAGGCCATTCTTCAACCTCAATCTCGGCGGCACTGGGTATGGCGGTAGCCTCGCACTACAAAGGCGAGAAAGATCGTCAGCATGTAGCCGTGATCGGTGATGGCGCCATGACTGCAGGCATGGCATTCGAAGCCCTTAACCATGCCGGAATCGAGAACTCCAATTTGCTGGTTATTCTTAATGATAACTGCATGTCTATCGACCCGAATGTCGGGGCACTCAAAGAATATCTCACAGATATTACCACTTCCAGGCAGTACAATAAATTCAGGGATGATATTTCACATGTTCTTGGTAAACTTTCTGAGCTTGGGCCTAATGCCCACACGATCGTTAAAAAGATAGAAAAGAGCATCAAGGGAACGCTTTTGAAGAAAAGCAATTTTTTTGAAGCATTAAAATTCAGATATTTCGGGCCAATTGATGGCCATGATGTAAAACACCTCGCTAAAGTACTTAAAGACTTAAAAGATATACCCGGACCGAAATTGCTTCATTGCGTAACCGTGAAGGGTAAGGGCTTCGCACTTGCAGAGAAAGATCAAACGAAATGGCATGCTCCGGGTCTTTTTGATAAAATAACCGGAGAAATTAAAAAGAGCATTCCTGATAAACCTCAACCCCCTAAATACCAGGATGTATTCGGGAATACACTAGTTGAGTTAGCTGAGAAAAACCTTAAGATCATGGGGGTTACCCCCGCCATGCCATCAGGAAGCTCAATGAACATCATGATGAAGGCTATGCCTAAAAGAGCTTTTGATGTGGGTATTGCAGAGCAACATGCAGTAACATTTTCTGCAGGACTGGCAACCCAGGGAATGATCCCTTTCTGTAATATTTATTCGAGCTTTATGCAAAGGGCTTATGACCAGGTTTTGCATGATGTTGCCCTACAGAAACTTAACGTAGTTTTTTGTCTTGACAGAGCCGGCATCGCCGGAAGCGATGGGGCCACACACCATGGGGCTTATGATCTGGCATACATGCGTTGCATACCCAACATGGTTGTATCGGCTCCAATGAATGAAGAAGAACTTCGAAACCTGATGTTTACCGCCCAGCAGGAAAATATGGGACCATTTGTTATTCGTTATCCCCGCGGAACCGGTGTGATGCCTGAATGGAAAAGACCTCTTAAAGCAATACCCGTAGGTAAAGGCCGTAAGATTTGTGATGGTGATGAAGTAGCCCTGGTTACTATAGGTCATATCGGCAATGAAGCAACGAAAGCGAGGCTGGAACTAAACACCGAAGGAATTTATCCCGCTCACTACGATTTACGTTTTGTAAAACCACTGGATGCAGAGCTATTGCATGAGGTGTTTACTAAATTTAGAAAGGTCGTCACAGTGGAAGACGGATGCTTACAGGGCGGTATGGGGAGCGCCATTCTCGAATTCATGGCAGATAATAACTATACTTCAACCATCGTGCGTCTGGGGATTCCCGATACTCTGATCGAACATGGAGAACAACCAGAGTTATGGGCCGAATGTGGCTATGATGCCGCCGCTATTGCTGAAAAAGTAAGATCAATGGCTGTATCAAGTAAAACGATGGGGAGTATTGCCAGCTAAGCTCTAGCATAGTTTTTCTTTATTTAGAAACTCCTTTATTGTAGTTTGACTATTTGCTCACGCGGCACGCGTGCGCCTACTTAAACTATATCAATCCTGCTGCCTCTTCTACTTCCTTATACCACTCCTCTCCATACTTACGGATAAGGGGTTCTTTTAAGAATTTGTAAACCGGCACTTTTAATTCCTTGCCAAACGAACAGGCGGGGCTGCAAATATTCCACCTGTCATAATGAAGAACGTCAAAATCAGGATAAGCAGTAATCCTGATCGGATATAAATGGCAGGAGATAGGCTTTTTCCAATGAATTTTTCCCTCAAGATACGCCTTCTCAATAGCACACTTACTTATTCCATTTTCCCATATCACATAAGCGCATTCTTTATTGCCATCAATACAAGGAGTAGTATAATCGCCATCCAGATCCTTAACCCAGGCACCCTCGGCTTCAACCGTCTCTATTCCCTTCACTGTCATGTAGGGCCTAACTTCGGCATATATTTCTTCCAGTATACGCAGTTCAGTCTTCTCCAGCGGTGCACCTGCATCCCCCTCTACACAGCAGGCACCTTTACACTTATCAAGGTGGCACACAAAATTCTCACTAAAAACATCCTCATGTACTAAGGTGTGCTGTATTTCAATCATATTGCAGAGAGCTACTCTATTTAAAAATTATTTCTTTTTCGTGGAAGATAAAGGATATTTTAATCCTTTTGCAGATGTAAGCTCCATCGATATAGAGCCCACCAAAATTTCAACCTCTGCCTTTACCGGGATGCGGTTACCATCATCCGTTATCCAGAGATATAGTTTGCTGTCCTTCTTGAATATCCGGCCAGGTTGAATTGAAGGACTAAATTTCAGGCAGTTGAAATATCCAATGGGAGTTTTAATTCGTTCTTTACCCAAATAAGTGATCTCCAGGTCTGATATACCATCACCGAGGAAATAGTACATTTTCAATGGTGTACCGGCTTTCACACCGGTCAGATCAAGATTACGTGCAAAATAATAGGCAGACACTATGTCGAATGTTTGCTCGGCACCTTTAAATGTCCCTCTATTAGCCACAACTTTCCTCTGCTCCTGATAAAAGCGGGCTTTATCATTTCGTCGGTAATTAGCTTCACGGACATTTTCAGAATAAAGGTGTGGCAATAAGGTCGAGCGGTCAATAAAAGAATCGTAGCGGTTGCGAACCTTATAAAATATATCAAAGGTTCCCGATGTACGTCCCTGAACAACCAGGTTATAAACCGGCCGGTTGCTCAGCTTAATATCTGTATCCAGAACAGACAAGGTTGCTTCAGCAGCTGTCACAAAACCATATCGCAATCTATATTTTAAAACCTCTCCCGGCGCAAAAGCCAATTCGTTCCGACTTTCCAGTTCCTGAGCCGATATTCCACCACAAACCAAAGCCATCATTAATACTATCAGTACTTTCTTCATATAATCTGGTTAAACACTTCGATATTTAGACGAAACAAACTTGCTTTGGTTTATGCACTTAAGAGTTAATCCTTCCTTTTATATACTGGAACTGTAGAACATGGTTCCCCATACATTATGCTTTTAGCAACTTTAGTAAGCTTTGAAGTCAGTTCTACATAAGCAGATACCGGAATATCTATTTCACCGCAACCTTTAATTACAATGCGCTCATCACGGTATTTTTCCATATCCAGGCGGTTTATAACGCGGTCGAAAAGAAGCGTCTCAAGAGTTTCCAGGCTGCCGAAAACAACAGTGGCAGCGTAAGGTGCCAAACGGTTAGCAAGCAGCATATATGCCCATGTTGGCACTACGGCATCCGTTGAACAAATTACTGCAACATGTTTGCCCCCATACTGAGCCCAGTCATGCTGTTTTATAAACTCCCGGAAATCTTTTTCCTTCAGTATCAATCCATGAAAAAGATTATCCTTTATGTCGTAGATCACACGCTCACCCGCGGGATATATATCTGCGAGATCAAAGCTTATTAAGCCACTTTGAGCTACTTTATTTACAATATTTTCCTGAATATCCATTTTAACACAATTAAAATGCAAAGATACAAGCGGCCGAGCTACTGGCAGTTAAGCAATTGTAAAATTCCAGCAGCCCAAACACGCATGATTACAAAAATCAATATTTTCAAATGAACACATTGAACGCTGGTGCAAAATTTGACTTAAAAAAAAACCGGGAGAGCGTCCCGGTTCTCAAAAATTTCAACTTTTATTAAAAAAAGCGAATACGGTTATCTATGATTTCAGCTTTGTCGCGCAGAACTTCGAACACCTGGCCTTGAGCTCTTTGTTGTAAACTCTCACTCAACTGCTGTTTCTGATTTACTGTATTTGTTAATGGGGCAGGGTTAGAAAAGCTGCTAACAGCTACCACATACACTCCGCTTTCACCTGCAATTGGCTTTGACAGCTTTCTAGGAGCCAGCCCAAATACAGTTCCGACTACTTTATTTTCCTGAGAAACACCAGGAATGATCGGATTAGCGAATACAACATTTTGTACCGGTGTAGCTTTCTTCCCTACTTTCTGGGCTACCTGATCAATTGAAGACGCCCCTGAAAGCGCTTTCGAAAGCTGCTCGGTAAGCATGCGGGCTTTAACCCTGTTACGCACCTGGCCTTCTATCTGCTTTTTTACCTGCTCCAAAGGAAGAGTTCCTTTCTCGCGAACATCTGTAAGTTTTGCAACAACGTAGCTGTTTCCCAGTTCAAACACCTTTTCAGATACATCACCAGCCTCAGCCTCGTAAGCCCAGCGAACCAGTTCCCGGGGATTATCCAGCCCCGACACAGCCGACTGAGATGCTGTTACATTTTCAGCCACGAGCTTATTGAGCTTTAAACTCTCTGCTTTCTCGTCAAAGTTCTTTGCATTATCTACTGACCCTAAGAATGAAGAAGCTTTACTGTAGGCAGCTTGTTGTGTTTCATTACTGCTAGTCACCACTTTATCTACCACAGCAACTTTAGCTACTTTTGAAGAACCTACCTGCTTATCAATTCGGATAACATGCACGCCAAATTGAGTAGTAACTACTTTCAAATCACCCGTGCTGCCATTAAATACAGCCTCTTCGAAAGCTGGAATCATAGCGCCACGACCGAAAGTACCCAGATCACCACCTTTATCTTTGGAAGCATCTGTACCATATTTTGAGGCCAGCTGAGCGAAACTGCTTCCGGAACGTATCAAATTCAGAATTGAGTCACCTTTTGCTTTTGCTTTCGCAGCACCACCTTCGGCAGCAGGGTTAATCAAAATATGACTAGCTTTTACTGAATCCGGGCTCATTCTCACATCCAAAACCTTTGCTATTTTAAAGGCATTGTTGCTGTAAACCGGTCCTATCACAGTCCCTACGGCGGCATTAAAGGCAACAGAATCAATTGCAGGATCCAATTGTCCTTTTTTCACGTAAGTGATAGGAGCTTTAGTTTCAGCATTAACACTTACAAATAACGAATCGTTCGTTGTGCTACGGAAGTCGGAAGCCAGCTTGGTCATTGCAGAACGTATAGCTGCCGAATCCGCCTTAGACGGACTAGCGTCAAATATTACATACTCAAATGAGCGGCTTTCCTCCTTATTCTTAAAACGGTTCTTATTCTCATTATAATACTCCTGATAATCTGCATCAGTCAGCGTTACCTTGTTATCAGGTAAGGAAGCGTAATCCAGACTTACATAGCTAAAGTTAGCCAACCTATTCCTTTGGTTATAATCTTCCCGTGCTTCCAAAGAAGTCACGTAAAGACTGTTTTGTACAAGGTTAACATATTTTTGAAATAAGCGGTCGCGTTTAATGGAAGCAAGGAAGTCATTCCACTGCTTGTGTATCGGATCAGTTGCCGGCTGGGCCGACAGGTTATTTAAGAAGGTGTTCAACTGAGTTTTATCGAACTGGCCCGTCTGAGGGTTTCCAAAAGCCTGAGCTACCTGAGGATGAGGATTTTTGCCAAAAAGCATGTCATTAAGCTCCGTTTTACCAACTTCTAATCCCAAACGCTTAACTTCTTTTTGAACCAAAATCTCAGAAATAGTTTGATTCCAGGTATTCTCAATTATGTAAGAACTCATCTGTGGGTTAAGGTTTCCACCCATCTGCTGTCTGAAGTTGGCTTCATTCATCTCTACCTTTGCCTTAAACGACTCGATATCGATCTTTTCACCTGCCACTTCACCTACTTCACTCTGACCGGCAGCCCAAAAAGGAGTACCTAAGCGTACTGCATCACCAATTAAGAAAGCTACAATTGCTAAACCGATAACCCCCACCAGGATAATACCTGCCCGGTTTCGCAAAAAACTCATTATTCCCATATACTATAAAATTATTCGTATCTCCAAAAAGAGGGCGCAAGATACAATTTTTACAAAAAAAACCTAATAGAAAATACAGAGTATTGAGGATTGGAGGGCTGATTTTCAGAGCGAAGCTGATTATAGTTGCAAAAGAGAGAGTATTGCCGGTTTGTAGAGCTGATTCTTGGCACACGTGGCACGCGCGTGCCAAACTATTCTTTAAACATTAAGCACACCTGGCCAGCCAACCTTAAAAACCCAGCTGGTTACCTGTTGCCAAATTTCCGTAAGCCCTTTCGATTATCGGTTTGTCAAAATTCTGGTCACTTCTGAAACCTGAGCCAAAGATATTTGTACCATCAGGTTTGATGATGTTAACCAGCTGATTTGAAAAGAACTGCTGTTTAACTTCGTCCCAAATCAGTTCTTCCGACTTGAACACATCGCCTTTAACATTAGTAACAACCACATTCTTTCTAAGCTCTACCTGCTTTTCATGCTCCCGTCTTACCGCATAATCAGAAACCACCCGGCTGCTTTCATTCAAATTTTCATCAAAAAAGATAATCGTGATCCCTTTAGGGAATTCGTAATAAGGGTTTGCCGTATGAAACTGTAGCAGCTCCGGAGTGAGCAGCTTTCCTTTTACTTTGGCAGAATCGCTGTAAATGATTGTTACCCCATACGACTTATCTACCGGTACATCCTGCTTTTTAGACGAAACTTTTTCTACATCGCGCAGATCATTCTCACACGATGCAACAAGCATACTTGTTAAAAGACCGACAATCAGACACAGATACTTCAAAACTAATCAAATTTGTAGCGCTGGAACCACTTATCATTAATGGTGAAACCCAGGTATATGTTTGCAAAATTTTCGCGTACCAGGTTGTTTTTAGTAGCTCCCCGCCGGCCGAGTTCCGTTCCCAGATTGATTTTATAAAATGTTGAGCGGTTTGAGGGCAAAGGAAAGCCAAATCCAAAGGTCAAGGCATATTCGTTAATATCGTTGTTGTTGATGTTAATATACGTTTTATCATATTTGAAGCCCAGGCGATACTCCACAAGCTTTAAATAACTTCCAACAGAAGTGATATCAGGAGTGATCTGTCCACCGACAGCTATTCCCATAGAGTTGTTTAATCCAGGATTTTCGGACCCTTCACGATACTTTTCCCACTGCGATAAGGTAAGATCAGCGCCTACCAGCCATTTATCTGTCTTCTCAATAACAAATCCCAGGCGATGCATTAAAGGCAACTTCAGGCTGGAAGAAATGCCATCGTTGAAAAAGGTTGTATCCAAAGCCACATCTTCAGCACCGGTAGCGTCTTTAGTATAATGGGTAGATAGCTCAGTAACAGATGCGTCCAGCTTATTGCCTGCCGTTCCTGAATATCCCAGCGTCAGCTTTACCCTCTTTGACAGGTTTTGAAAATACTGCGCGCCGTAATCAAAGCTTAAGCCACCTATACTTTTTGAAGATTGATTTCTTGAATTAGTAAAGGTTAGGTCATCAGGAGATTCGGTGTCACGGTTTTTCTCGAGTTTACCAAATATATACGAAACATTGGCTCCAAGACTCAGGTGCTTCCCAAGCTGGAAACCATAGCCGGCGTAAGCTTTAGACAAGCCGCCATCTCCGCTGTAAATATGATCTATATTGATTCCCTCGATTGTCGTCGGCGTTCTGTACCGGTACCCCATAGTACTGAATGGAAGTATACCAAAACTAACGGCCGATTTCCTGTTTACCGGGATCGCAAATACGAGATGATTTAACGATGCCGTGAAATTCTTCTCTGTGGCATTTCCATCGGTTATGCCATTAAAGCCACCATACATACCCACATCAAATGTAGTAAGCTGTATAGCCGAATAAGAAGCAGGATTTGCCAGGTTTATGTTATTATAACCACCAGATTTGCGTAAACCGGCAGCAATACCTCCCATGGCACGGTTCTGAGGTAGCTGCGGACCGCTTAGCTGCCCTAACCCAAATTCAGAGTATGGAGAATTAGTGGTTGATTGGGCGAATGTATTCACGCTGGCCAACAGGCACAAAAACAAAAATATATTTTTTGAAAATCTAATCATTGTAATGATGTATAACTTCGTTTAAACCAATAAGGACCAAATCAGGCACGGCTTTTACGGATTGCGCAAAGATGCTATTTTTCAATTGTCTATCAAAAAAATCAGCGTCACCACCACAAAGTGCTATAACCATGTTAGGATAAGTTGAAAAATAGGACCTTATAAAACCTTCAACTTCATATCTAAGTCCATTCTGAACACCTGACAGCATGGAAGTTCTGGTATCATTTCCCATTTCGGCCCTGTAATCAAGGTCGGGGTATAAGAGGGGCAATTTACCAGTAAAGGTATGCATTGCCTTATAACGCATATTCATACCAGGAGATATACTTCCACCATAATAATTTTTATTTCCGTCAATGAAATCATATGTAATGCACGTGCCGGCATCAATTACGAGGCAATTTGCGCCTTGAAACACATATGCAGCCCCAACCACCGCAGCATACCGGTCTAAGCCTAAAGTTTGGGGCGTCTTATAATGATTATTGATCAAACCAGTAAGGGAAGTTGAAAATTCTAAATACTTAAAGTTTTTTTCAAGAAAATCTTCCAGTCCGGTATCAGGTCTCACCGTAGACATGATTGCATTAGATATCCCTTTGTCAGATATCAAAGTGCTTAACGCTTTCGGATCTATATCGCGGACAATGTGCAACTCACATAATTCCCGTTTATCGAATAAAGCAACTTTAGAAAAAGTGTTCCCAATATCAATAACGAGATTGTACATTAATTTGAAGCCGGTTTCAGGATGGATTGAAATGTACACAGTCCATCCGGATCGCACAGAACACAGCCGGTCGCACATTTAGGGTGCGACAACATACCAACCATGTTTCCTCCGGACTTCATGATACAAAACTATTCAAATTTTGAATGTTACTGATTTTTATTTTGTTAAAAAAGGTTAATCAGTTACTTAAAATGAGACCTTGCTAAAAATATATAATATATAAAACCATACGAAAGGTTATTTGTACCTTTAGAAAATTTTTATTTGTGATCATTCTTATATTTTTTCTTTCACACTGGTTCTTATCTTTATTCGCCCAAACGTTTTTTCTGCATCGATACGCATCGCATAAAATGTTTACTACCTCTCCTTTTATGGAAAAGGTATTTTACCTAATGACCTATGTTTTCCAGGGAGCATCCTTTTTAAATCCAAGAGCATACGCTATCCTGCACCGCATGCACCATGCCTACAGCGACACTAAAGAAGACCCTCATTCACCGCACTTTTTCAGGGATGTCTTTCAAATGATGTGGGCAACCAAGAAAATATTTCAGGATTATGTCAAGATGAATAAGGAGCCTGAAACCCGCTTCAAGGGTAATTACCCGGAATGGAGAACCCTCGATCTCATCGCTTCATCCTATATCTCCAGACTAGGGTTTGCGGCTGGTTACACCTTGTTTTACATTTACTTTGCTACAAGTCCATGGATGTACCTTTTGTTGCCAATACACTATCTCATGGGACCGATACATGGCGCCCTTGTGAATTGGTGCGGCCATAAATACGGGTATTCGAACTTCGATAATGGCGATCATTCAAAAAACACTACGCCGTTGGACTTCTTTATGCTTGGTGAGTTATTTCAGAACAATCACCATAAGTTTCCAAATAGTCCCAACTTCGCAAAACGCTGGTTTGAGTTCGACCCGGTTTACCCGGTAATGAAAGCATTGCACTGGACAAAGCTCATAAAGCTCAGAAAGTCTGCAGCATAGTGAAAGATTGTCCAAAATCGGATCATAGTCATCCTGAACTGGTTTCAGGATCTCTTGCCTAAGTAAGCCTTCCCCGCATACAAGTTCAAGAGATGCCGAAGTAAATTCGGCATGACCATTGGCGTCCCTTGCTAGCGCACGCGTGCCGCGTGTGCTAAAACTAAATCAAACCGTTTTCCTACAATTCCTCCATTTGGTGCTGGCCAGGAATTCTCACATCTCCAAAGCCACATTCTATAAGCCTTTGCTTAAACTTCTCTTGTACATCATATTCCCCATGTACAAGGAACAATTTCTTAACCAGGGCAGGATCCTGACAAGATAAGAACTTAAGCAAATCTTCACAATCACCATGGGCGCTCATTGATTTGATCACAAACACGTCGGCCCTCACATCATATTCATCTCCGAAGATCTGAACAACTTTGGCTCCTGCACTTAAACGCCCGCCTAGGGATGATGGCTCGCAATATCCAACCATTAAGATGGTATTCTTTTCATTCCCGATATTATCCCTGATATGGTGTTTCACCCTGCCAGCCTCAGCCATTCCTGAAGAAGAAATGATTACACAGGGCCTTGGGTCATCGTTCAAACTTTTGGATTCCTGAACCGACTCAACAAATTTCAGACCTTTGAAGTGAAAGATGTCATCGTCTTTCTTCAGCACTTCCTGTACGCCCCTATTGTATTCATCCGGATGTTCTTTAAGAACTTCGGTAGCTTTCTTGGCTAGCGGACTATCTACATAATAAGGTACATCAGGCAGGATTCCTTTTAGCTCCAGAGCGTTCAGAGCAAACAAAAGTTCCTGTGTACGCCCAACGCTGAATGCAGGAATGATTACTTTTCCACCTTTAACCAAACAGGTTTGCTGAATGATATCTTTAAGCTGGCCTTCAATCGGTTCCAGATCCTTGTGCAGGGAGTCGCCATATGTCGATTCCAGCACGATGTAGTCAGCCTGAGGAAAAGTCTGTGGGCTCCTTAACAACATATCACCATATCTGCCGACATCGCCGCTAAAAGTAAGCTGTGTATATTTTCCCTCCTCCAGGATAGTAAGGTGCACTGCGGCACTGCCGAGTATATGGCCTGCGTCAGTAAACCGGAGAGTGATCCTTGGATCGATTTCAAAGTCCTCGTTATACTCAACGATCTTGAACAAACGCATTGCCTCCAGAACATCTTCGTCAGTATATAAGGATTGGACCTCCGGCAATCCGCGCCTCCTCAAAAGCTCATTTTCATACTCCGCATCCTGCATCTGGATATTGGCCGAATCCGCCAAAAGTATTCCGGCCAGATCCATGGTTGGTGCAGTCGAAAAAATAGTCCCTTTGAAACCTTCGGCTACCATTCTTGGAATTAAGCCGCAGTGGTCAATGTGAGCATGAGACAGTATGAGGTAATCAACCTGGTCGGGCCTGAAGCCAAAATGGCCGTTTAAACCGTCGGTCTCTTCGCCCATTCCCTGGAACAATCCGCAGTCTAACAATATCTGTGTGCCGCTCTCTAATTTTATTAAATGCTTGCTGCCGGTTACATTACGGGCAGCGCCGTGAAAAGTTATCTTCATAGTGGTTTCACAGAAACAGGGAAAATGCTATACGGTTTTACAGATTGCCTTTTCTTTCTAGCCATAAGGCCACGCTTAGGCAAGAGATCCTGAACCAAGTTCAGGATGACCAAAAAAATAAGCCAGGGCTGGCGCACGTGCCTAAAGCTGGCGCACGCGTGCCGCGTGCGTCTCATGCCTGGTACCAAATATTGTCATGACACAGCCTGTCCGCCGGCTCTCTTTACGCACAAGAGCCCTGACACATTTCTGTACCAGGGCTCTTTTATCCACCTTGCCTCGTAAAGCAAAATTAATTAATTTCTTCTTCTTTAAAAAACTTAGCACCGAAATAATCACGGCGCATTCTGTTGATATTTGTTAAAGAAATTTCCTTTGGACATTCAATCTCGCATGCACCTGTATTGGTACAGCTACCAAAACCTTCAGCATCCATCTGAGCTACCATCGCCTGGGCTCTGCGGTAGCGTTCAGGCTGTCCCTGAGGCAACAATGCAAGCTGGGAGATCTTAGCTGATACAAATAAAGATGCAGACGCATTTTTACAAGCCGCAACGCAAGCACCGCACTGGATACAGGTTGCCGAATTGAAGGCCTCATCCGCTATAACTTTTGGAATAGGAATTTCGTTAGCATCAGGCACACCACCGGTGTTTACAGATACATAACCACCAGCCTGCTGGATCCTGTCGAATGCAGAACGGTCAACTGCCAGATCCTTGATCACCGGAAAGGCAGTTGCACGCCATGGCTCGATTGTAATAGTCTCACCATCTTTAAAGCTGCGCATATGCAGCTGGCAAGTGGTAATGGCACGCTTGGGCCCGTGCGGACGGCCATTGATATATAATGAACACATCCCGCAAATTCCTTCACGGCAATCGTGATCAAAGTGAATAGGGTCTTGTCCTTTTTTAGTTAAACGTTCGTTTACTACATCAAGCATTTCCAGGAAAGACATATCCGGAGAGATACTATCTGCTTTGTATGTAACAAATTCACCCTTGTCGCTGGCATTTTTTTGCCTCCAAACTTTCAGGGTTAGATTCATGTTTCCGCTGCTCATCTTATTTAGATTTGAGATCTGAGATATCAATCCGGAGAATGATATCCCGTATCTAGTATTCTTCTACTTATAACTACGTTGTGTTAATTTTACGTTTTCGTAAACCAGTGCCTCTTTGTGCAATTGTTCCGGCTGATCTTCACCGACAAACTGCCATGCCGCTACGTAGGCAAATTCGTCATCATTCCGTAAAGCCTCGCCTTCTTCAGTTTGACTTTCTTCACGGAAGTGACCGCCGCAAGATTCTCTTCTATGCAGGGCATCACGAACCATCAGTTCACCAAGCTCGATAAAGTCGGCTACACGGTTGGCTTTTTCGAGTGACATATTCAACTCCTCGTTAGCACCCAGAACAATGGCATTTTGCCAGAAGTCTTTTTTCAGATCCTGGATCAATCCAATGGCTTTTGTCAGACCTTCCTCGTTACGAGCCATACCGCAATATTCCCACATGATGTTTCCAAGCTCACGGTGGTATTCATCAACCGTTTTGGTTCCTTTTAGAGATAATAGCTTGTTGATCCTATCTTCAACCCCTTTCTTCGCTTCAGCAAACGCCGGGTGAGTGGTATCTACTGGTTTTGGACCAATACCTGCAAGGTAATCGCCAAGTGTATATGGAATTACAAAATAGCCATCAGCTAATCCCTGCATCAATGCAGATGCACCAAGGCGGTTAGCACCATGATCAGAGAAATTACATTCTCCCAGGGCATATAAGCCGGGAATCGTAGTCATCAGGTTATAGTCAACCCAAAGCCCACCCATCGTATAGTGAACAGCAGGATAAATACGCATAGGTTGTTCGTATGGATTTTCATCAGTGATCTGATAATACATATCGAACAAGTTACCGTATTTCGCTTCGATAGCCGCTTTGCCTAAACGTCTGATAGCGTCTGAGAAGTCAAGGTAAACAGCTTTACCTGAACCGCCCACACCACGTCCGTCATCAAAAGCTTCTTTAGCATTACGGGATGCCACATCGCGTGGAACCAGATTACCGAATGAAGGATACTTACGCTCTAAGAAGTAATCCCGGTCTTCTTCCTTCACATCACTTGCTTTCAGCTGTCCTTTACGGATCTGCTCAGCCATGGCCTGTGTTTTAGGCACCCAAACACGTCCGTCGTTACGAAGTGATTCAGACATCAATGTAAGCTTCGACTGGTGATCACCACTTACCGGAATACAGGTAGGGTGAATTTGCGTGTAGCATGGGTTACCAAAGAAAGCACCTTTTTTATGTGCGCGCCAGATAGCGGTGGTATTACTACCCATTGCATTTGTAGAAAGGTAGAACACGTTTCCATATCCACCGGTACAAAGCAATACAGCATGACCTGCGTGCGATTCAATTTCTCCAGAAATCAGGTTACGGGTAATTACACCTTGAGCCTTACCGTCAACTACCACCACATCAAGCATTTCATGCCTGTTGTACATCTTAACAGTTCCTGCATTTATCTGGCGATTTAAAGCAGAGTATGCACCCAATAATAATTGCTGTCCTGTTTGTCCGCGTGCGTAAAATGTACGGGATACCTGTGATCCACCGAATGAACGGTTATCAAGAAGACCTCCGTATTCGCGGGCAAAAGGAACACCCTGAGCCACACACTGGTCGATAATATTTACCGACTCTTCAGCCAAACGATGAACGTTTGCCTCCCGTGCCCGGTAGTCACCTCCTTTGATGGTATCATAGAATAAACGATAAACGCTGTCTCCGTCATTACGGTAGTTCTTGGCGGCATTAATACCGCCCTGAGCTGCAATGGAGTGAGCACGACGCGGGCTGTCCTGGAAACAGAAAACCTTTACGTTGTAACCCAGCTCGGCAAGTGATGCCGCAGCAGAGGAGCCAGCCAGGCCGCTACCTATTACAATAACGGTGTATTTTCTCTTATTAGCGGGGTTAACCAGCTTTAAGTTAAATTTATGTTTCGACCACTTTTCGGCTAAAGGGCCTTCCGGTATTTTAGAATCTAAAATCATCTTTTGAATCTTTTTTGTACTCCCTTACTGGGTGATAATTTTATTTAAATAAAAAGTACAGTGGCATTGCAGCAAACAAGGCCGGAATGATAATACTGAAAACCCAAAGGCCCAGAAAATCTATTAATGGTTTGTATTTACTATGGTCAAAACCCAGTGTCTGGAAACCACTCTGGAAACCATGATACAAGTGAAAACCCATAGCGATCATAGATAAAACGTATAAAGCAACATACCAGGGCTGGCTGAAAGCTTCGTTTACAATCTTATAAAGATCCTTTGCCACTACAACTTCAGTCCCGTTTTGAGTATCCACATATTGTGAATGAACCAGTTGTTTCCCTTCATAAGGAAGCGGAGTAACTTTCACATCGCTGGCGTCGCTAAGGTTAGTCTCATATTTAATATAAGGTAAACCACCCCAGTGATATTCAGCCCAGAAAGTCTTCATATGGATCACGATAAAGATTAAGAGGATAGTTCCAAGAATTCCCATGTTCCTTGAACTCCATGTACTGTTAGCAGCGCCGTTATACTGTGCGTAACCAACAGTACGTGCTTTTTTGTTGCCTAGTGTCAGGATCAATGCGTACACCGCATGTAAAACTATTGACGCGTACAATAAATACGAAATAATCTTGATGGGCATGAAATGAGTCATGAAATAAGAGTACTCATTGAATGCCTTGCCGCCATCGTCCTTAAACAATTGTAAGTTACCGATAAGATGGACTACCAGGAATAGCGCTAAAAAAAGCCCTGTTAAGCCCATAATCAATTTCTTCCCCAATGTGGACGAGAAAGCTTTTGTAAAACTGCTCATTACCTTCTGATTGATTTTGTTAATTTTTGGAATACAAAAGTATTTAATTAGGCCGAATATATGTAAAGCTGCAATGCGCTGACAAAAAAATAAACTTATTTAGAAACGTTCTAAAAGCCACTTATTTTATTGCCAAAATAATACTGAAAGGGAGTTTTCAGGCCAAACCTGTCGAAAGAAAAAGACAATATTTATAAAAGCACCACCTTTTCGCTCAACACGCCGAAAACCCTTGAACTTTTCTCCGCTTCTACACAAAAATTGCCGGTAAATTTGCCGAATGCAGGTAAAACTGCCTGCTTTTCTCCGAAATAAAAACAAGAAACTGTTAAAGACTGGCGTCCTAATCCTCTGAGCTTGACACCAGGATGAATATGTCCGCTAATAACATACTTTTTTTCATTTATCAGGCTCGCACTTTTAAGAGGTTCATGAACAAACAGGAAAGTACATGTTGCAAATGTCTCAAAAATTACAAAGCCGGCTTCTGCATAATAGCTTTCATGCAAAATATCATGATTTCCTTTCACCAGAACCATTTCAATGGCCGGAAACTGCTCTCTCCAAAGCACTAGCCAGTTCCAATCATTATTATGATCGCTATGAAAGAGGTCGCCAAGAAAAATTATCCTTTGGGGCTTATGTTCATGAACAAGATCAGACAGCACGCTAAGCTCTTCCTGTTCCATCAATTTTGGAATAGCGATGCCTGCTTTTCTGAAGTGCCCTACCTTTCCAATATGAAGATCAGCTACCACAAGAGTTCTCTCCTCCTTCCAGAACATAGCTTTCTGCGGTAAGAAAACCAGATGCTGCCCCTTAAACTCCCATTCTAAACTCTTCGTAGCCCACATGCTGCAAAAATAAAAAAGCCTTTCGCTTATTTAAAACGAAAGGCGATTTTTCTATACATCTCTCGTCATGCCGAATTTATTTCGGCATCTCTTGACCAGGTAACAAACCTGCTTAGATCAAGAGGTCCTGAAACAATTCAGGATGACCTGGAGAGCGATTATTCGCTGATTGGAAAGATCACGCGGAACTTCATACCGTCTGGAGCAACACCTTCCAAACGGATAGAGTTATTTTTCGAATCACCTAAGGCTTCTCTAAGATCATCAACTTTGGAGACAGCCCTCGCATTTATACTTGTGATGATCGTGCCATTAGGGATATCATAATTAGCTAACAAGCCACCGGCCTTGATATTCGATACTACCAGTCCGGAACTAATTCCAAAGCGTTGTTTTTGAGCGTTTGTAACTGGCGTGAAACTTGCTCCAAGTTTATCCACGATCGCCTTAGACGATACTGTACTGGCATTCTTCACAGTCTCTTCGCCTTTCAATGTCACCGTAGCCGTTTTTTCTGAACCGCCACGTTCATAAGTAAGCTGTACCTTATCGCCAGGCCTTAACCTTGCAACACGCTCCTGAAGATCTGCAGATGACATGATCTTATTACCGTCAACTTTAGTCAACACATCGCCCTCTTTAATGCCTGCCGCCGCAGCGCCACCGCCACTAACTACCGAATTCACATATAGACCGTTGATACGTTTTAAGCCTTTCTCTTTGGCAGAACTTGCATTAAGCTCTTCAAAAGTTACGCCTACAAAACCACGTTTAACAGAACCATATTTGATAAAGTCGTCCATAATCTTTTTGGCAAGGTTCACCGGGATTGCAAAACCGTAACCTTCATAGCTACCACTCTGAGAGGCTATTGCAGCGTTAATACCGATAAGTTCACCACGGGTATTCACCAAAGCACCGCCGCTGTTGCCGCGGTTGATGGCTGCGTCAGTTTGAATAAACGACTCAATAGCTGTATTGACACGCGGTTGATCGGGATTCCTATATCTGCTATCCTCCTCCTGACCGCCAAGAATTCCGATACTTCTTCCTTTAGCACTTACAATACCAGCAGTAACCGTTGAATTCAAGGTAAAAGGGTATCCTACTGCGAGTACCCACTCGCCAACCTGCACATTATCAGAGTTACCTATTTTAACAACTGGCAGGCCGGTAGCATTTACCTTAACCAATGCAAGGTCAGTGTTAGGGTCGCGTCCAACGATCTTAGCCTCATAAGAACGATTGTCTGTCATGATGATCTCAATCTTGCTGGCATTTTCAACCACGTGGTTGTTGGTAACGATATAACCATCATCGGTCACAATTACGCCAGAACCGGACGCCATCTGAGGCTGTCTCGGCCTGTTCCTTGGCGTCATAAAGTCGCGGAACATATCCTCGAAAGGATCACCACTTTGTCCGCGGGACGCGTTATTACTACTATAAGTTGTTTGTATATGAACAACCGCAGGTGTTACCACTGCCGCTGCCTGAACAAAGTCTACATCCCCTGCTGATGAAACAGACACAGGGTTATTTGCAAAATAAACTTTCTGCCGCTCCTCAAGAGACATATTGCCGGTGTACTGGTTCTCGATAAGCTTATACCCGCCTACCGCGATAGCACCACCAACAAATGCAGTTAATAGAGTTATTCCTATTTTTTTCATATTATTTTCCTCGTGTTGATTTCAATTCAAATTTAATACCAGTAAAACGGATTTTGCAATTTTCATGTACACCGTTTTGTGTTAAAAATTGTTAAAACAAATTTAATTTATTTCAAGATCCGGTCAGAAACCGGTCAATATTAGCAAAATCTGTTAAAAGATCAACAAAATTCCTTCCACAATTCGTAATCTTGCACATCGAAATGAAAATACATTTTTTTAAATACCAGGGAGCCGGAAATGACTTTATCCTGTTAGATAACAGGGATTTAAGTATAGATCATCATCAACCCAAGCTAATCGCTTCCTTATGCGATCGTCGTTTCGGCATCGGAGGAGATGGAATGATGTTCCTCCAGCAGAAAGATGGCTTCGACTTTGAAATGGTATATTATAACTCCGACGGGCAGCCAAGCAGCATGTGCGGCAACGGAGGCCGCTGCATTGTAGCTTTTGCCAGAGATCTGAAGATCATCAGCGATGAAACTAATTTTTTGGCAGTAGACGGGCCGCATTATGCCAAAATTTCAGATAACTGGGTAAGTCTTCAAATGATCGATGTAAATTCTGTATCTGAAGATGGAGATGCTTGCGTATTGAATACGGGCTCACCTCATTATGTAATAGAAGCCAAGGATCTTAAAAATAAAAACGTTTTTACAGAAGGCAGAGCAATCCGCTATAACAACACCTACGCAAAAGACGGGATCAATATCAACTTTGTAGAAACATTCGATGATCATTTATTTGTTCGCACGTACGAACGCGGCGTAGAAGATGAAACTTTTGCCTGTGGCACCGGCGTTACCGCAGTCGCTCTCGCGATGGCAAAAAAGCGTAACCAAACCGGAACAATTAATATCCCGGTTAAAGTATTAGGTGGCAACCTGAACATCCGTTTTGACTATGACGGTGAACGCTTCAGCAATATCTTTCTGGAAGGACCTGCAAAGTTTGTGTTTGAGGGAGAGGTAGAGGTAAAGTAAGCCGGAGCCTTCTTGAAGCCAGCATCTTTGAAGCGGATTCCATTCTCTTAGGCACATCTCTTTATGCGTATCGTCATGCCGAAGTATTTCGGCATCTCTTGAACTTTCCATAGAAAACCGGCTAAGGCAAGCGGTCCTGAAACAAGTTCAGGATGACCAGGAAATAAAGGTTTTTATTTTTGAACTACCAGATGAGCCTGCAAAAGTATTTTTTTCGTCCTTAAATACCTTTGGTAAACGCAAAAAATATACTTTTGCACCTCTAACCTCAATTTTATGCATAGGACACATACCTGCGGCGAATTAAACATCAGTGATTTAGGAAAAGAAGTCACCCTGGCAGGGTGGGTTCAAAAATCACGCGATCTGGGCGGAATGACGTTTATTGATGTACGCGACCGTTACGGCATCACTCAACTTGTTTTTAACATGGAAGAAGATGCTGTAATTGGCGACCAGGCACGCAAATTAGCACGCGAATATGTAATTAAAGTTCAGGGTAAGGTTGTTGAGCGTTCTAATAAAAACGCGAAAATACCTACCGGGGATATCGAAATAAAGGTATCTTCCCTCGAGATCCTGAATTCGGCCAAATTACCTCCTTTCCTTATCGAAGATGAAACGGACGGAGGTGAAGATCTAAGGATGAAATACCGTTATCTCGACCTTCGCCGTAATCCCGTTAGGAACAACCTTGTACTTCGTCATAAAATGGCACAGGAAATCAGGAAATACCTCGACAGTCAGAACTTCCTGGAGGTAGAAACTCCTGTACTCATCAAATCTACACCGGAAGGTGCAAGGGACTTTGTGGTACCAAGCCGCATGAATCCGGGCGAGTTTTACGCTTTGCCGCAGTCGCCTCAAACGTTTAAACAACTCCTGATGGTATCTGGTTTCGACCGGTATTTTCAAATCGTGAAATGTTTCCGTGATGAGGATCTTCGTGCCGACCGCCAGCCGGAGTTTACGCAGATCGACTGCGAGATGGCTTTCATCGAGCAGGAAGACATCCTAAACTTGTTCGAAGGCTTAATACGCAGCTTGTTCAAATCCGTTAAAGGGATTGACCTGAACGAAGTTCCAAGAATGGTGTATGCAGATGCGATGCGTTTATACGGTTCAGATAAACCTGACACTCGCTTTGGAATGGAGTTCGTAGAACTAAACGACGTATTGAAAGGTGCCGGATTCCCGGTATTCGATAACGCCGAACTGGTTGTCGGCATCAATGCCAAAGGTTGTGCTGAATACACAAGAAAACAATTAGACGAGTTAACAGACTTTGTTAAGCGACCACAAATTGGCGCGACAGGCCTTGTTTACCTTCGTTGCAACGCAGATGGTTCCCTTAAATCATCTGTCGATAAATTTTACGGCGAAGAGCAGCTGAAAGCCTGGGCTGCAGCATTCAATGCTGAACCAGGTGATCTTATCCTGGTTATGGCCGGTGCTGCCGACAAAGCCCGTAAGCAATTGAACGAGCTTCGCCTCGAAATGGGTTCACGTTTAGGCTTACGCGATAAAAATCAATTCGCTCCATTATGGGTTATCGACTTCCCACTGCTGGAATGGGATGAAGAAAGTGGACGTTACCATGCTATGCACCATCCTTTCACGTCTCCGAAACCAGAAGACATCGCTTTGCTAGATACGAAACCAGGAGAAGTACGAGCTAATGCCTATGACCTGGTAATTAACGGAACAGAGATCGGCGGAGGTTCCATCCGTATCCATGACCGCGCGTTGCAATCCTTGATGTTCAAACACCTTGGCTTTACGGAAGAAGAAGCACAAAAGCAATTTGGCTTCCTGCTGGACGCTTTCGAGTTCGGAGCGCCACCACACGGGGGTATTGCCTTTGGCTTTGACCGCCTGGTATCGATTTTTGCAGGATTAGATTCCATACGTGATGTGATCGCCTTCCCTAAAAATAATTCAGGACGCGACGTCATGATCGACTCCCCTTCTACCATATCAGAAGAGCAATTGAAGGAATTGAGTATAAAGACAGTTTCTTAGCACACGCGGCACGCGTGCGCTAGCCAGCGAATTGAGTAAAAGACAAATATTTAATAATCATAAAGGGGTGTCCAAAGGCCGTCCTTACCAGGCTGATCGTCATGCCGAATTTATTTCGGCACCTCTTGTACCTGCTTAAGCAAGAGGTCCTGAATCAAGTTCAGGATGACGAAGTAACCGAGCTCGCGTCAATTACGAAGGACCCGAATTTCAGGACACCCTTTCCGGACACGCTCTCTTTACACTACGCCGCAGTTGATATATGCTTTACCAAACTCCGTTTGGCAAGCGGCAGCAAGGTTTGTTCAAAAGGAAAAGTAATATCAGTTTCCACATGATATACAGCAGGATTAGGGACCTCCCTCCTTTTATGGATCAATTCTTTCCTGATGGCTTCAGGCGTGTAAATGAAATTACGTTCAAAGCTCGTTACAAACGAAGTATTGATCCCCCTGTACTTTTCATCCTTCCCTTCAAAAATAGTTACCTGATATTCATAAACCTTGGTTACTTTCTCGTCACCGTTCCTTAAAAGCAGATAACCGTGATACGGGTATAAGGGAATAACCCCGATAGCCTCTATTCTGATCCGGCTTTCCACAAAGTCATAGATTTCCTTTCCTTCTTTAATGGCTGGGTCCATTTTTCGTATGGAATAACTGATGATATGCTCTATCTGTTGCATCAGCGAATCATCCTTTACCATTTTATCATAGGTCAATTTGAGAGCCTCCAGGTCGGCATTGGTAAGTCGTTCAGGAAATGCCTGCTGCAAAGCCGCCTTGTTCTCTTTAAACTTTAAAAGATTATTATAGTGGAAGATCAGATCGTTGAGATCAGGGTAAAGCTTAGTTTTATTAAAGTGTTGATTTATCTGCTGCAAATAAGCCAATAACTGATACTTCTTTCGTTCAAAATCAACAGATCCCTCTATAAACCAATTCACACTTAATGACTTCATAGAATTCCTCCTTATTAAAATACAATAAATACAGAAAAAAGACCAAATTTGCAATAATGCCTAAAGGATCTCTTTTTTTAATTCCGGTACCCCTGGCTGAAAGCTCAGCAGATAAAGTGCTCACAGTATACCAGCAGGACTTGATTAACAATATCAGCACTTATATTGTTGAGAATGAAAAGACCGCCCGTTATTGGTTAAAGCAAATGCATTTAAAGATCCCGCAAAGCGAGCTCTTGCTCCATACCTATGGCAAGCATTCCGAAAAAACGGACATAAGCACCTATTTCACGGAGCTTGAAGCAGGACAGGATGTCGGATTAATGAGTGAAGCCGGTTGTCCCGCAGTGGCCGACCCCGGGTCAGAGATAGTTTCCGAAGCGCATCGCCGGGGTATAAAAGTGGTGCCCATGGTAGGCCCAAGTTCGATCTTGCTTGCCCTGATGGCCTCCGGTTTCAGCGGCCAGAGCTTTACCTTCCATGGCTATCTCCCTATCGATAAAGTTCAGCGCTCTAAAAGGATCAAAGAACTCGAAAACCTTGCAGAACGCCATAACCAGACCCAGATATTTATTGAAACTCCTTTTCGGAACAACCAAATACTTGAAGAGCTTTTACGCAGCTGCAGTTCCAAAACCCAACTCTGTGTAGCAGTGAACATCACAGCGGAAGACGAGCAGATCATATCCAAACCTGTAGAACAATGGAGGAAACTGAAGGTTGATTTCCATAAAAAACCAGCCATATTTCTAATATATAAATGAGCTTAATCCCTGGGCAATGTTCTGTTCTGATCGTTGGTGCCGGTCCCTCCGGCCTGATGATGGCAGCGCAGTTGCTCAGGAACGGCGTGCATCCACTGATCATTGACCGCAAAACACGACCTTCACAAAGCTCCAAAGCACTGACGGTCCAGGCCAGAACATTGGAGATCTTCAGGCAAATGGGATTAGATCAGAGTGCCATAGTGCAGGGAAACGTCATTAGCCAGATCCAGCTCCATAATGAGCTTAACCATTCAGCAAACGAGGTTTCGACCCTGGAGCTTAGCTCTTCAGGAGAGCAAAAAAGCCACTTTCCGTATATGCTGGTTTTGGAACAATACAAAACCGAAAGGCTGTTAATTGATTACCTCACTATCAATACCTGCCCCATTTACTGGAATACGGAGCTTCTCGATCTAAGCCTGACTGATGAAAACGTTACTACCAATGTAAAACGTAATGATCATGAACAAACTATCCAATGCGACTGGTTGATTGCAGCCGATGGGGCCCACAGTAAAGTTGCTAGTACTCTACCTGTATCTTTTTCGGCAGCCAAAGATGAACACCGGTACTATGCAGCAGATATTCAGGTTAACCTGGATTCAGGCAAAGAAGCCATACACTTCTTTTCGGGTGATCAGGGATTTGCAGCGTGTTACCCAATGCAGAGTAACTCGCTACGATGCACTGGCATGGTACCTGCAGCCCTCAGGAAAAACGATGATCTTTCTTTTGCCGATCTTAAACCATATCTGACTTTTACTTTGGGAGTTTCAGTACAAAACGAGCAATGCACTTGGTTTTCCACATATCCGGTCAGGCGTAAAACCGCGGAGAATTTCAGTATCCAGCGTTGTTTCCTGATCGGTGATGCAGCCCATGTGCATACCCCCATAGGTGGTCAGGGAATGAATGCCGGCCTACAGGATGCCGCAAACCTGGCCTGGAAGCTGGCAGGAGTAATAAAAGAAAGATATTCAAGCAAGATTCTTAAAACTTACCACCAGGAGCGGAGGCCAATAGCCCGGCAAATTTCTAAAACCGCCGACAGGGTATTCAATACCTATTTTTCCAGCAACTGGTTCAGCCGGAACATTCGAAGGTATTTTGCATCTGCGATCCTCGGGGACGCAGGATCACAAAAACATATTCACGAAAAAACCCTCAGGTTTATTTCCCAGGCAGCACAGAATTACCGTTCAGCAGGCTTGTCTGTCCATCATAGCCAATCAAAACTTGTAAGAGCCGGCGACCGCCTGCCATATCTGAAGTTGTTTGACGAGAAACTTAACGAGGAAACCGACTTGCATAGCTGGTGCTCTGGAGTAGGTTTTACCCTACTGGTAATTGGTCACTTAAATGAACGGGATCTCTTTCTTCTGGCCAAATGGATCAAACAAACCTATCCATTCGATCTGAACTTCTACTATCTACCTCCTTCGGACAGGAATCAACATGTACTTGACGCTTTCGAAATAAGCAAGAAACAAAGACGGGCTCTAATTGTCAGACCCGACCTCCATATTGGCTATCTTAATGATGCTGTTGTTATTGATATGCTGGACACCTACCTCAAAGAAACCGTAGGCTGGCGGTAAACTTGTTGTCTTCATTGAACCGAACATTGTCACTTCGTCCAAACGGAACTTTGCCCCATCGTCATCCTGAACTTTGCCCCTTCGTCACATGCTGAACTTTGCCCCTTCGTCATCCTGAACTTGTTTCAGGACCTCTTGAGTTAAACATAGTTCAAGAGCCACTGAAACAAGTTCAGGGTGACGCCCCTCCTTGCTAGCGCACGCGGTGCCGCGTGTGCTTAACAAACAAGCTCAATCACGCCCTTCCTTCTACCCGTGAATCGTCTCCTTTTTCCCGTAATTCTGAATAACCTCCGCTTCGTACGCTAAAAATTCTTCCCAGCGCTTATCAACATCTATCCCTTCTCCATATTTTTTTGCAAGCTTGATGAACATCGAATAATGCGTAGCCTCACTTACCATCAGTTCATGATAAAATACCGCCAGCTTCTCATCATTAATATTATCAGAAAGAACCTTAAAACGCTCGCAGCTCCTAGCTTCGATCATTGCCGAGAAAAGCAGCCTGTCGATCAGCTGAGCCTGCCGGCCGCCGCCTCGAATAATAAACTTCGCCAGCTCATTTACATAATCATCCTTACGTTCCCTTCCAAGTACATATCCCCGTTCCAGGATAATATCGTGCACCCGTTTAAAATGATCCATTTCCTCCTGGACCAGGGCAGCCATTTCCTGCACCAGGTCTGACAAGTTCGGATTTTGGACAATCAGCGTAATAGCATTACTGGCAGCCTTTTGTTCACAAAAAGCGTGATCGGTCAGGATCTCTTCAATATTGCTTTCTACAACGTTCTTAACCCACTTCGGATCGGTAGGAAGCTTCAACTTCAGGATAGTTTTTTCGTTGCTCATTACCTGTATAAATTTTTACTGTCAATAAATTCCAGGACCTCATCAGGCACAAAATATTGCACGCTCTTTCCTTCCTTAATTGCATTACGGATGAAGGTAGACGAGATTTCCATATTAGGAGTTTTAGTGATCGTTACCGAAGGGTGCGAAGCCAGCTCCAGGCCGTCAAAGCCAGGACGGGGATAAACCGCAATCTTATAATCACGAAGAATGACTTCGTAGTTCTTCCATTTTTTCAGGGAAGCAAGATTGTCGGCACCCATGATCAGTGTGAACTGATGCTCCGGGTATTTCTCCTTCAAATATGCCAGGGTATCCACCGTGTATGAAGGTTGGGGAAGTTTAAACTCCACATCACTCACCTTAAGCTTCTCAGCACTGTTTGTAGCTAACCTCGCCATTTCCGACCGGTCGTACATATTAACGAGACTTGTTTTGTTCTTCAGAGGGTTATGGGGGGAGATTACCAGCCATACACTTTGCAGATCCGTATAATTGGCCATATAGTTGGCGATGATTAAATGCCCGATATGAATAGGATTAAACGAACCAAAAAAAAGACCGATACGCATATTCTCCAGTCTTAATATTCTTAATTAGTCTCTTTAATTACTTCCCGAACAAAAATTCCCTTACAATCCTCTCAGCCTCCTCGCAAGCCGTTGTAAGATCGTTGTTTGGTAAAATAATATCAAAGCGATCTGCATAAGTAAGCTCTTTTCCAGCCTTACCGATACGCTCCTTTAATTTCTCTTCGCTGTCAGTACCTCTTGATCCCAAACGCTGAATCAGTACTTCCAGAGAAGGAGGCTGAACAAAGATAGCCAAAGCATCGTCTTCAAACTTTTTACGTAAACGCAGGCCACCTTCCACATCAATATCAAACACCACATGTTTACCCGAATCCCAGATACGTTGTATCTCCGACCGCAGCGTACCATAAAAAGTACCCGAATACACCTCCTCGAACTCCACAAATTCATGCTTTGCAACCTTATGCAAAAACTCCTCTTTACTTATGAAGTAATAATCTTTATTATTTTCTTCCGAACCACGGCTTTCCCTGGTTGTAGCTGACACAGAAAATTCCAGCTCAGGGATACGCGATAAAAGATAATGCACTATAGTTGTTTTGCCAGCTCCCGAAGGAGCCGAAAAAATAACAAGTTTGCCTTGGGTCATATGATATGTGTGTTCTTGCCCGCAGGCTTTTATTATAAAACGTTTAACAGCTGTTCTTTAATCTTTTCAAGCTCTTCCTTCATGCCGACCACTACCTGTTGTATGGAGGCATCATTCGCTTTCGATCCCATGGTATTTACTTCACGGCCAATCTCCTGCGAAATAAAGGATAACTTTTTCCCATTAGCATCAGGCGATTTAAGGGCTTCCAGGAAATAATCACAATGGCTCTTCAAGCGTATCTTTTCCTCCGTAATGTCAAGCTTATCAATATAAAAAATAAGCTCCTGCTCAAAGCGGTTCTGATCAATGTTATCCTTGCCAACATATTCGTTCAGCATCTGGCTTATACGTTCCCGGATAGCCGGAATACGCTTAGGTTCGAGCACTTCAACCTGTTTAAGAGCGCTAAGAATATTACCTACCCGTAGTATAAGGTCCTGCTCCAGTATATTTCCTTCGTCACTCCTGAACCTCTGAAAGCTAACCATCGCATCGTCAAAAGTTTTACGCAATTGTTTCCACTCTTCTTCAGAAACCACATCCTCGTCGAACTGAATCACTTCAGGAAAGTTCAGTGCTAATTGTAAAAGATTCGAACCAGGATCACCCAATTCATTTGCCGTATCTTTCAGCTGTGTATAATAAAGCTTTAAGAGACCCGCATTGATAGAAGCAGCCTTTTTTTCGTTTTCAGAATATTCGATAGTGAACGCGATATTCACTTTTCCTCGTTCAATTTGCTTACTGCATTCATTACGAAGGATCAATTCTTTATCTGAAAACGCCTTTGGAAGCTTTAGCGCAAGTTCAAGAAACTTACTGTTCAGGGATTTGATCTCTACGGTATATTTAGTATTGGCAAAATCATTAGCTGCAATACCGTAACCTGTCATGGATTTGATCATGGCGCCAAAGATAAGATTTATTCAGATAAGAGCATTCAAGAAAACTTAAGTGTGCGCGCGCTCTCAACACGCCAGCGGCTTTACAAGCTTCGGGAAAAACTTACACATTGAAACATTTTTGCCCCAATTCCGTTTATACCTTTTACAACTAATACAAATAAGTTAATACAATAAGAAGGTAATATATCAAACCTGAGAGTTGAAAGGGGACTCTGATTGATTAACGGAGTCATTATACTACACTTAATGGAAAAGACTAAATCTGGGGATATCTCATATCTATCATCAACGTCCTTTGTTAATTCAACCTGTGATGCTGTCATCACGAAGGACTTAAATGATATTATTACAAGTTGGGATGCCAATGCAGAACAGCTGTTCGGTTATTCACACGCAGAAGTAAGCGGCAAAAATATATCTTTAATAATCCCGGATGAGAAACGCGCGGAAGAGCAGCAGATCACCAAGCTGATAAAAAGCGGCATTTCTATAAACAGCTACTATACTGAACGTCTTGACAAATTTGGCAACAGGCTGCATATCATCTTATCGCTCTTACCGGTTCTGAACGATGAGGGAGAAATTGCAGGGATTAGCGAAGTGCTTCAGGATATTACCTGGAAAAGAGTGCTTGAAGATAAACAGGGGATGCTCGCCGCTATAGTAGACTCCTCTGATGATGCCATTATCAGCAAAACCCTCGACGGTTTCATTACCAGCTGGAATAAAGGAGCTGAAACCATATTCGGATACAACGAAGCTGAAATATTAAATAAATCGATCACGGTTTTGATCCCTCCGTCGCGACTGGCAGAAGAATTGATGATCCTGGAAAGGATTAAAGCAGGCGAAAAAGTAGAACATTTCGAAACCATAAGACTAAGCAAAGACGGAAAGGAATTGATGGTTTCTTTAACCGTTTCACCTATAAAAAATGCCAAAGGGGAGATTATCGGCGCGTCAAAAATAGCCCGGGACATCTCGCAGCAGTATAGTTCTGACATCAAGCAGGCAATCCTTGCGTCTATTGTGGATTCATCAGAGGACGCCATCATCAGCAAAAACCTGGACGGCATCATCTCCAGCTGGAACAAGGGGGCCGAAAGGATATTTGGCTATACCGAGAGGGAGATCATCGGAAAACATATCAGCACCATTATTCCTGAGTCACGTCGCGGAGAAGAGCAGATCATAATCGACCAAATTAAAGCCGGCCAGAAGCTGGATCATTTTGAAACCAGAAGACGCCGGAAAGATGGAACAGAACTGATCCTTTCGCTTTCTATATCTCCTATAAAAAATCACCGTGGAGAAATCATCGGCTGTTCCAAGATCGCCAGGAACATCACGGAACAACGTATCCTCGAGCACAAGCAGGCGACTCTAGCTGCTATCGTAGATTCTTCTGACGACGCCATTATCAGTAAAAACCTGGATGGTATAATCACTAGCTGGAATAAAGGTGCCGAACGAATATTTGGCTATACCGAAAGCGAAGCCATTGGACAGCCGATCACCATGCTGATACCTGAAGCTTTGCTGGACGAGGAAAAGATAATTATCGGTAAAATAAGAAAGGGCGAACGAGTAGATCATTTCAAAACCACACGGATTACCAAAGACAGAAAGGAAATTGAGTTATCTTTATCTGTATCGCCAGTAAAAGATAAGAAAGGAAACATTGTAGGTGCATCCAAGATCGCCCGCGATATCACCCAACAAAACGAGATCCTAAGACAATTAAAAAGGTCCACAGAACAATTAGAAAAACTAAATAATTACAAAGACGAATTTATTGGTATAGCCAGCCACGAGCTGAAAACACCATTAACCAGTATTTATGCCAATTTACAATTGCTTGACCGTAAATTGAGCGACCTGCAGCATAAGAGCTTTGTCGCAAAAACGTTAAAACACGCCAGCAAACTCAACTCACTGGTTGCCGATCTCCTGGATATTTCAAAAATTCAAGCGGGGAAATTACAGCTTAACACCAAGCCTTTTAACATGGCCGAATTGATTGAAGAAACCGTTGATAGTGTTCAGCCAACATCAAAAACGCATACGATAAAAATCCAGAGCAAGACAGCAACTGAGATTACAGGCGACCGTCAGAGAATAGAGCAGGTGTTGATAAATCTCCTGACCAATGCGATAAAATACTCTCCACATGCCAATGAGGTGCTGGTAAACATGGCAGCTTCTGATGATGCCGTCACCGTAAGTATCCAGGATTTCGGCCTTGGCATTCCCGAGGATCAAATGGGACAGATATTTTCGAGGTTTTTCAGATCTAATGATCTGCCTTCGAGCATATCAGGATTGGGCATAGGCTTGTACATTTCTAATGAGATAGTTCTTCGTCACAAAGGAAAGATGTGGGTGGAAAGCCAGACAGGAAAAGGTTCAACCTTCCATTTCACCCTGCCCTTCACACACAACACAAGGCAGGCTTAAAAAATTAAGAGAAATCCGAAAATATTCAAAATATTACCCCAGCGACACAAATTATATTCACTGGGTACCTTACATTGGTTGGATTTGATATAATACTGCCTTATATTTGCGTTCCAAAATATTGATTTATACATAAAATGAGAGAAATACAGTTCAGAGAAGCGCTTCGTGAAGCATTAAACGAAGAAATGCGTAAAGACGAAAAGATCTTTGTCATGGGTGAAGAAGTAGCTGAATACAACGGCGCTTACAAAGTAACCCAGGGAATGCTTGACGAATTTGGAGCGAAGCGTGTAATTGACACTCCAATTGCTGAACTTGGTTTTGCAGGTATCGCTACCGGCGCTGCAATGAATGGCCTAAGACCAGTTGTAGAGTTCATGACCTTCAACTTTTCCCTTGTTGCTATTGACCAGGTTATTAACGCTGCTGCCAAAATTTACTCTATGAGCGGCGGACAGTTCTCTGTGCCTATCGTGTTCCGTGGCCCAACTGGTAATGCAGGTCAGCTAGGAGCTCAGCACTCTCAGAACTTCGAAAACTGGTATGCAAACTGCCCTGGACTTAAAGTAGTGGTTCCTTCCACTCCTTACGAGGCTAAGGGCCTGTTAAAACAATCTATTATTGATCCAGATCCGGTTATCTTCATGGAATCAGAAGTAATGTACGGTGATAAAGGTGAAGTACCAGAAGAAGAATATTACATCGAGATCGGAAAAGCCAACGTGGTAAAAGAAGGAACTGATGTGACCATTGTTACTTTTGGCAAGATGCTTTCAAGAGTAGTCAATCCGGCAGTAGAAGAATTAACCAAAGAAGGAATCAATGCAGAAGTGATCGATTTACGTACTGTACGTCCTATCGATTACGATACCATCATTAATTCCGTTAAAAAGACAAACCGTTTGGTAGTAGTAGAAGAAGCATGGCCACTTGGTTCAATTGCTACAGAAATTGCTTTCAAAGTACAAAAAGACGCGTTCGACTATTTAGATGCACCTGTGATCCGCGTAGTATCTGCCGACGTGCCACTTCCATATGCTCCAACCTTGATCAAAGAAGCATTACCAAATGCAGAGCGTGTGGTTAAAGCTGTGAAAAGCGTATTATACGTAGAAAAATAAGAAGATTAAGAACATTAATCTTCCATAAAAAAGCCGGTTTTGAGTATCAAAACCGGCTTTTTTATGATCCCAGTATTAAACAGGATAACAGCTTATGTATCCAGACTGATCTGGCGTTTAATACTCTCTTCCAATGAGATAAAAGTTTCTGTACGTTGTATGCCTTCTACCGATTGTATATAATCGTTCAACACCAATCTTAGATGATTAGTATCGCGGCAGATAATTTTTGCAAACATACTCCAGGCACCGGTAGTATAATGCAGCTCTACTATCTCCTTTACTTTTCTTAATTTTTCTACGGCATCCTTATAGGTTGATCCTTTTTCAAGGTAAATGCCTAAATAAGCACAAACATCATAACCTATTTTCTGCGCATCAATAAGCAGATTGGAGCCTTTGATAATTCCAAGATCCTGCATCTTCTTCATTCGGACGTGGATGGTGCCTCCCGATACGATCAATCGTTTTGCGATTTCGGTATAGGGTATTGTGGCATCTTCCATCAATAATGAAAGGATTTGCATGTCCAGATTGTCAATTTCTAAATTTGCGCCTTTTTTTTCCATTGGATTTTTGAAAGATAGTAATACAGATACGAAGTAAATAAAAATTTTATAAAAATTAAAATATATTCTTAGAATATTTGCAACGAATATGCAATATGTTTTAAATTTGTATTAAGCAATTGCAACAAACATATGACATAGCAAAAGCTTACAAACTGTAGGGTGGTGAAACAGGCAGACACACCTCCTTGTCTCGGTGGCGGAGAACTTGGGAAAACCGGCAACGGCTTAACCACTCCTTGAAGGTTCGATTCCTTCCCCTACAGCTCCTTTCGTTTAATTTAGGTTTATAATTGGTTAGTTTGAGCAGGTGCCCATCACCTGCTTTTTTATTGCGCTTTTAGGTGCGTTTAAAGGCATATTATGAACTGAGAAACATCTCAGATCTCCCTCTTTTGTTTGGTAAAATGAATAACCGCTACCAAAATGCTACCACGTTTTTAGTGTTGAAAGATCCTTTTTTAGGCTTGATATCACCTCCTCGCTAAGATTAATCAAATGGCGAAAGTAAATTATGACTACCCACTAAACCTAACATGTAACAAGCCTTTAATATCTGGTAAGCGATTAACAGACCGATGGTTTGTTTACTTCAGTTACATCTATAAAGGAACAAGAAAACAATACAAAATATCATCAGGGTTGAATGATAAAGAAGATACCATTGCAACCAGGCAGAAGAAAGCTGCGAAAGTGTTGAATGAGCTTGATCACTTACTGCGTACAAAAGCGTTCGACCAAGCAAACAATATCTTTAAGAAGGCACCTTTAGAGGATGCCTCTCTATCTGATTTGATAGATGAGTACTTGTCAGAAGTCAAAACACGTGTCGTGTACCACACGTACGCTAATTACTGCACTATCTTTAAAGTTTTTAAGGAACAGGCATCTACACATAGTCTGTTTGAAATTGATCAAGGGTTTATAAAGATCTTTCTAAAGGAAATAAAAGTCAAACCACAATCAAAGCGTAGTTACAAAACCTACCTGTCCGTATTCTTCAACTGGTTAATCGAAGAGAGGAACTTACCCATCCAAAACCCGACTTTAGGAATTAAGATACCAAACAATCTCCCGGTAGAACGACACCGGATACATTCTAAGGATGACATTAGGAATATTATCGGGTACTGCGACGATCGTAACGATCTAATCTTAAAAACAATTATATACCTGATCTATGGGGCTCAAGTTCGGATCTCAGAGATATTAAAAATCCAAATACGAGATATACGACTGAATGAGAATAAGATAGTCTTACCGAAAGGAAAGGGTAAGGTTAAAAATAAGTCCAAAACGGTTCTGTTAGATGAACCATTGAAGCAGTACCTTTTGAAATTACCAATTAACTACAATGACCAAAGTATCGGAGACCTTTTCTTTATCGGTACAGATGCACGCTTTCAAAAGAGTAAGTTCGTTGCCAAGCTTCCACTTGCTACCAGCACGATAGGATCAAGGTTTCAGAAACTAAAGTCTGAACTGACTATTGATGAGAATAAGACCCTATATAGCTTTAAGCATACAGGAAACGTGAATCTACTTATCAACGGCGCTGACCTTATCGAACTAATGTACAAGAACGGTCATAGTAAGATTTCACAGACAGAAACTTACGCAAGACAACTTATAGAGCAAGTACCAGAAGTGAAATACATCCGAAAGACCAGGGATGATATAGATTTCATCTAGACAACAAGAATCCTGCCACCTCCGGCAGGATTTTTATCTTTACACCCTTTATAGTTTAATTCGATGCGTTTTACATTCGATATCCCTGATTCAGTATTAAATATTATCCCGCAAGAACTTCATAACACTCTTATACATTGTTGTAAACGGGAAAATGAAAAATGGGAATGCTCAATCGTTAAAGACGAATTAATCACATTAGAAGAAGTGAGTAAGGAAAGTTATTATCAATTAACAGACACCGACATTCTTCCACATTTCCGTCGTTATGCTGATGATAGAGATAAAATACTTCGTCGCCTTCTAAAGAATCATTTCAAAGATGAAAGAGATAGAGATAACTTGAGGTTTGTTGTTTATTATTTGAATGCAGCTCTGATTGATGCAAAAAGTCATGACCCTGTATTGGTAAGATATACTCAGCAAATCGGGGAACTTTTTGAAGCGTTAAGGATAATAACGCATTATGATTACAACAAGATAAAAGTGACTTTTAGCTTAACAAATATGAAGGCTGAGGAGGGTTCATTTTCTGAATTTGATCTTCTACCGGATCTGTTAATAAAGCTAACTAGCACAATAATGTTATCCCTTCCTCTTAATGCAGAAGAATTAGACTTCATTAAGAGCATTCAAAATAAATCAGTAGATCAGGACGCTATAAAGGCTAAAGTAAAGCTATATAAAGAGAGGTATTCGGATCCTCAAGAATACTTGTTACTTAAAGGGGCACTAGCAATTTTGAAGTTATTGAATATTATGAAGTTCGGATTTAGAAAGTCAATGAGTTTTGCATCAAAGCCGCAATTGCAGCTTATTCTTGACATATACGAGGTTATGAATTGGAAAGTCAAAAACGTGGTAGTAACTAAAGATCTTCGCAACAAGTTAGATTACCTAAGCTCTCATTGTAGATTAGGCTCTTAAAACATCTGAATTTGCACATTTAATAAATTTTCTATTCAGACAATAATAGCCCCAATAGCACTTGCTTTGCATCTATTATGAAAAAGCAATTTAGTTTTAACACAGCAAGCACTAACGGCTTAGTGCGTACAATTACAGCAACAAACTTCTTTGATCAATACTTATCTAAAGAAGAAGTTATTAAAATGGGATTAGATCTGGAAGAACATGCTCCGAATCTATTAGTCAACCTAGATAAGTTCATCGAATACTCTAAGTTGGAGAAGAAAATCATCTCGGTGGTCCAAGATAAAACCCACCAGAGGACAGGTATGCCATATTTATATTTTACAATGCAACTTCGGAATGCAGAGCCTGAAATAATGCTTTACAACGCAGGCAATCTTAAGAAGTTCGTTGATGATTATGAAGACGGGCGAATCAAAGTACAGTTCACGCTTGAAGAATTACTCAATGAAGCTAGAGAAGTTTAATCACGAAGAGGTGGGCTAGTCCCACCTTTTTTATTTAATGAATATGTTCAAATCCAAGACAAAGCATCACGTAAGTTTAAATACCTACTTGTCTTCTATCTTCCCCAAAGGCTTACCTGTAAACGCTTTTATAAACAAAGGAAGATGTGGAATTGGTGGCACTACTCTTGAAATCAAAGATAAGTCTCGTACGACACTCCTTGTAGTTCCCAACATCAGCATACTTAAGAGTAAGATGATGGCAAAGAACGCTGATGAAAGACCCGACTATATAATATTTGGTGGAGTCAGCCGTCCAGAGGTTGTAAATATTGTTAAAGAACTTCGTAAAGGTGAAAAGATAATGTGTACACCAGAGGCAACTAGAAAGATTGTAAGAGCAGCAAAATCGGTTAACCGTTGGGAAGAAATGAAACAGGAATGGTTTCTCCTTTTAGACGAGTGCCACACATTTATCACAGAGGAATACAGAAAGGATATATTAGCCCCTTTCGACTATTTCTGGGAGTTTAAAAACAAATCAATTATCTCAGCCACCCCGTATTACTTCTCAGATAAACGCTTCTATTCGTTAGATCTCCATGAAGTAACTTTTACAGAGAAGTTAGGTAAAATTACTTTGATGAATGCTGTAAGTGTAGATGGCACATTAAACTATATCTTAAATAACACGGATCAGGCTCAAGGCAACATCCACATCTTCTATAACTCTGTAACAGCAATACGCGATGCTGTAATAAGATCAGAGATAGCCGATTGCAATATATTCTGCGCAAATGATAAAGACAATAGTAACATTGAAAAGTTAGGTGACCTTGCTAAATTCTTTGTAGAAGAACCTAAAACTGACATTTATAAGAAGGTTAATTTCTATACCTGTAAATACTTCGAGGGATGGGATTTATATGATGAAGGGGCTACAATTATCCTTGTTACAGATCGCTATAAGCCGTATACTAAGATAGGAGTAGGTAGCAAAGGAAAGCAAGCTATAGGACGCTTACGCAACAGCGGAGAGCAGTTTATGCATATAACCAATCATGAGAAAGAGAAAGTGAAGATTACTCTTGAAGAGTTTAAAACTGAATATCTAAAGGAAGCAAACACGCTTATTGACGCTAACAATAGTCATATTAGACAGAGCAAATTCGGAAAGTTTAAAGGAAATGATATGCTTCACAAGTTTGCTGATGTAGAGGATGAAACAAAGCTTGCTACTCTTAACCGGATGAAGCTGGATCAACAAATCAATGAATCAGCTAATAATGAAATCTATAAACACATAGACTTTATTAAGGAAGATTGGGAGAAAGCATTCTTTGAGGTTGAAGTACAATACTCACCGTTCAAGCTTGAAAGTAAAACGACAATCGAAAGAAAGTCTGGCGCAACTAAATTGAAACAGGATTATCTTGAAATATTAGAATTTAGAAGGGAACACGGTGGAAGCAGCTGGTTCTACTTCGGAGAACCATTAGACCAACAAATTAATAAGACGAATCCTTTAGCTTTTAAAGCAGCAAACCTTCTGGATCCGCAAACAATGGAAGAGCATAAGTGGAATCTGAAGAAGATTGAGCAGTTGGTAATAGTTAAAAGCAATGAGGATGCCTACATAAAACTGCAAAAGCTAGCTAAACGGATCTTCAACAAGAAGCAAGGAAGACCGGACAACTTTCATTTTAACTCAGAGGTAACGGAAAAACTTCGTACATTATTTGTTGATCTTGAAATTAGAGATCCAAAGACGGGTAGGATAAGAGAGGCAACACCTTCGCTATTCTCGGAGGTAACAGGCTTTAGAGCTAAAACAGCGAAGAGAGTAAACTCTGATGGAAAGAAGGAGAACGGATTAGTAATAGATACAACTAGCTTGATTTTAAAGCTAACTGATTGATTTATCCATCCTTTAATCTATCTATCAAGGTTCCATCAAATCGATAAATCCTGTACTTATATAGGGAGATTACAAGAATATGCAGTTTGGTGGAACCGTTATTCTGGTCTGATCCATAATAATAAACGACGCAAACGTTTAAGCCTCTGCAGAGAGTTTATCAAAATAAATTGAACGAAGATAAGCTTCCAAATCGTCCTCTGATTGTAAACTGACAAACACCTCATGTGCTATTTGTCGGACCATAGCGAAGAAGGGGGAGTGCGTTGGCTTATAATCAATATCGAAATTATCCCAGCCTAGCATATCTTCAGTAAACTTATATATTAAAAAGTGTTGCGGATCAATTGATGGATCAATGTGACTGCCCCCGGCTTTGTTACTAAGTATCGTAATTAATTGCTTTCTGGTGAACTCAAATCTGTTTGGATAACGACAGATAACCTGGGTAGACCACCAAAAATCAAAATCAATCGGTTTGTAATAAGCAAGGTTTAGGAAGGGATGATAAGTTAGAAAGGTTGAACCTAGTACTATCTTAGAGTCAATTATAAAAAACACTGGTAGGAAATAATCTACATGTCCATCCGTATACTCTGTCCCTGGCCTGAACTGCGGCTTATGAGACATCGTGTGAACGAAATCTATATTATTCAAAGCTAGCTGATGGATTAAAGCGTGAGATTTGGGTGTATTATGAAGAAGAACTCGAAGCTTATGAGCAATATCCAACGCATATTTAATTTTACCACGATCGTACTCGAAACAAATTAGAGCAAGTGATTCTATTTGGTGTTTAAGATTATCTTTTAAATCTTCCTGTTTCCACATGCTTGTTTAATTAGGAGGTAAGAGTTATTATTTTACAAGTGAAGGAAAGCTGAGATAAACATTTCCTAATGAGAAGTTCAGAACTTGTTGGTACTGGTTGCCATCCATATCGCAAAAGAAGAGGTAACCTAGAAGCTCTTTGGATTGGTAAACTCCATTTTCAATCTTAAAGTTAAAGTCGAACTGCGACTTATCACCTTTCAAGAAGACCATTGCAGATTGAGGAAAAAAAATGGTATTGGTGCCTTGATGCCTTTTAAATTTCAAGTTGTTAGCATCAGCATTATCCAAAATTACTTCTAGCGTATAGCGTTCGCAGTGATGTTCAACTTGAGAGGATTGATCGAATATTTTAAAGACAGGCATTATGCTTCGTCTATCTTTCTCTCTTTCCAGTTTAAGCATTTCGGTCTGATCTCGTGACGTTTTCCACTGTAATAATAGGGTGATTACTAAACCAACTGCAGCAAGGATGGAACTTCCTGCCTGTACCCAGTCAGCTTGACTACCTGTAGGCAAATCTGAAAAATCGACGATTTCTAAAATCATATTAATAAAATGCCCTACAGATCCTCACCTGCAGGGCTACCTAAACCTTATCACAATTACTTGTAATGGTTTCAAATATATGAGGAGTAAATTACTTTATCAAGACCAGGCTTAGCAGCTTGGTCTCTCTTTACAATTTAAATTAGAAAGTTAGATCTGGTACTTCGGCAGACTCTAATTCGTTCTCTGCATATAACCGATCGGGGCCATTATCTATCGAAACCACAACCTTTTCATCTTCACTATAAGGAAATGCAACGTAGCCAGTCTGCCCTGTAGCAATAATTCTGACCTTGGATAATACTTTAAATGACATAGCTGATAACTTTAAACTGGTGAAACAAAGGTACGAGTTTAAATGATAGTTGCTAAAAATATTAGCAAATTATACCTTTGCTGACCTATGGGGAAGCTGCTGATCCGGGTACATCACAATAGAAGAATTCATACATTAGAAGTAAGGCAGAACTTTATGAGATGGTACATCGTGCTTGGAAAATATAGTGCATACCACTTTGAACGGACCAGTGAGGGATGGATACAAAGACAGGGTGGATATATACCTGATAAGCTTTTATTCCAGATTATCGAACAACTTGAGGAGCTTCATCAGAAGTGAAACTGCTGATTCCACAAGGAATCAAAACCTCGATCCAAAATTTTATATAAAATATAAGAGGTCATAATAATAAGGTACCCCCCACCATATTGTATGAGCTCGCGACACACAAGCCCTATCACAACAGACCCTCTCCAGTAGGTTTAAGAAAAGTGAATTCCCTATCGTTATCTTCTAAAGACAAGGTGCCCCACCTTTAAATTTTACCATATATAAACCACCTACTCACAGGTAAATTCACTTTCTAAACAATCAATTCCAGGTAAAACCTTTTAAAATCAACCAACCCACATGCTTTTCATAGAGTTTTATACCCTAGCAGTACCTAAACAGGTACTGGAATTCAAATATGCCGGAGGCATAGCTGAGTTTCAACAACACATTCCAAACCATAGTTATCATGAAGACGAACACCTGGCGACAGCCCGGTTCGTAAGGATTGACGAACTATTTCACTTCATTAACCATTGCGAGGAGCATGGTTTGCACTTTGACCAGGATCAGAATTATTCAGAAGACTTTGCAGTGTACTCCTTTATGGGTATGCTGTGGGAAGCTAATTGGTTACAAACCAATCTGTTTCAGCTCTGGATGAAGGGCAGCAATTAATTTTAACAATCAACCAAAACATTATGTCAACATCAGATTATTCCGAAGAGGCATTAGAAGCTATCTGGGACTATGTCGATTCATTCTTCGACTTCGATTAAACAAGAAGGCTTGCTTCGGTAAGCCTTACTTAATTATATGTAAATTAATTCTACAAATCTGTTTAACTCTTATTACTTTTAAAGCAATCAAAAGCGGAGATGATTGGATATAAGTAGATTTGAAATAACATATTGATAATTAAAGATATATAGCGTTAGCTATTTGTTCTTGTGCTTGGAACCTAGGAAATTCGAAACACAACAAGGACAGATTGTGTACGCCTACGCTGATAGCGTGGGCTGTGCCTTTCTGTTGTGTTGGGCTTCCTAGGGCCTCAAGCGCGGATCGGCTACAGTTCCACGCTATTTTGTTTATAACCTACCGAAGAAGGGACTAGTCGGTGCCTATTATCGTTTTTAGATGTTCAATAATCAACCTGAAACTCCTGTAAACACTACCTTATTCAACTGCACCTGCGGTAAGGCTTTGACAATGCCCTCAAACCGACATATTATCTTTAAATGTTCATACTGTAATGAAAGCTATACTGCTAAATACGGTGTACTGGTAGAGGAACCACGGAGTCAAAACAATAATCTGTCCCAAGCAACTATTATTAAGAGAGAGATTATGGGTGCTCTGAATAAAATTGAGCTTCTAATGAAGGAACTCCATAGTGTAGAACCATTTACACCCAAAGAAAATGAGGTCTTGGGTAAGATGGCGGTTGAAAACAATTCGCTGTTTAAAAAACTGGTTGACTTTCAAGAGAGCAACCCCTATAACCTGAATGCTGCATATCACTCTTATGATCGTCTCTCAACTCTATCTGATAAGCAAGCAAAAGTTGAAGTGCTGATGACGTTTATTTTCTCTGCTCTTTTTAAGCTTCAACGTGAATCTTTTTTTGCTCTATTCGAAGATTACAATCATGAAATGTTTACTCAGAAGCTTCTAAATATAAATGGACAACTAGTTAAAGAGTGGCTAAATTAATATGGGATTAATAAGATCAATCTTCGGGGATAAAACCGAAGTAGGCTGGCTACTGGGCGGAGAGGCTAGTCATTGGGAGTATAGACGTTATGATAAGCTGATTGAGATATACGATAAAATACTCCAGCTTAAAGTAGACAGCAATTTAAAGAGCCAATGCCTGGTACTAAGAACCCATGCGAAAGCCTTACACTTCAACTGCGAATCTGCAATAGCAGAATTTAACTATTTAAAAGGTACTATTCCCGGATTTAGGCTTCATTCAGTGGACCACGAGAACCGGATAAAGAAGATTCAACAAGGAATCTTACCGTAAGCCACCTACTCAATTTTACAACCACAACTAAACACAACAGATCAAATCAATGAAACAAGTTCTATTACTAACCTTATCAGCAATGCTGATCTTAACTTCATGCTCTAAGAAAGACGATGAAAACCCGGAAGAAACCAATTCTGTTACCATCACTGGTAGAGAATATTCCACAGTAACCATCGGTAATCAAATCTGGACCAGTGTAAATTATAATGGTAATGGAGGTACCAACTTCGACAACACTGCCACTAACGATGCTACTTATGGAAAACTTTACACCTGGGAAGAAGCAAAAGCTGTTCAACTACCTTCTGGCTGGCGATTGCCAACTAAAGCTGACTTTGAAACGCTACTATTACACCTTGGAGGTACTAAGGACGGTAACAATGTAGTGGAGGGTAATGCTGCTGTTAACCTGAAACTGAAATCAAAAACAGGATGGCTTCTAACCCAAGGTAACAACTCCAGTGGATTCAATGCCTTCCCTGCTGGAAGAATGAGCTCATGGGATAGCAATGATTACCTTTATAAAGGTGAAGGTGCTGATTTCTGGTCTTCAACACCTGCTGGAAGCGCTAACTACTATAATTATTTCTCCGTCTCCAACTGGATTGAGGAAGGAACCACTTATGATGAAGCAACTTTAGATGGTCAGAGAAATGATATGAGATTCTCAATCAGGTTCGTGAAGGATAAGTAAACCATATTACAATAAGATGGAGGCTGTTAACTGACAGTCTTTTCTTATCAAGCTATTAGGTTTCAGACATTCCATCCATTGTTTATGTACAGAACGTCTATATTTGTCACGAATGAGTTTTAAAAATAAAACCACAGTATCAACTTTTAAGGAATTTCTTAATCTAATTACTGATGAGGTTAAAGCTTTAGAGGAGGAAGACCTTTTTTTATTGTACCGTGGACATCTTGATGCTAAATGGGATTTGCTACCAAAAATTGCAAGGCTAGGACTTGAAGCAGAGTTGCCAGATTGGGAGTTGTCCCTGATGGAAGAGTTTAAAAGGTTTGGACGGTCACATATCTCTACCGAGATTCTAAGTAATCAATGGGACACATTAGCTATTGCCCAGCACCATGGACTTCCAACAAGACTCTTAGATTGGTCTAGTAGTCCTCTAGTTGCATTATGGTTTGCGTTTAGGGAAGATATCGAAGTGGAGACAAGAGCAGTCTGGTTACTGGGCATTGACAAGAACCATATAATTGATACAAACAAGGGAACTCCTTATCAACAAAAGCAAACAAAAGTCTTTAAGCCAGGGCATATAACTAAACGTATTACAGCTCAACATGGATGGTTCACAACCCACGCTTTCATTGAAGATAATGCGAAATTTATTCCTCTGACTACTAATAAAACCTACAAGCAGAGGCTTTTCAAACTGGAGTTCTCTAATAGCTTACGAAAGGAGATATTAATAGGGTTAGATGTGTTAGGAATTAATGGGTTAACATTGTTCCCAGATCTTGACGGTTTGTCAAATTATCTATCGTGGAAGATGATGCGCAAATGCTAATTTAATCCCAAACGCTCGGTCTTACCCTCTGATTGCGGCTTAGAGAGGGATAAGCCTCGGTTTGGTCTTAAGTTTCTGCTACAACCCAGGGTGGTGCATTCTACGGTTCTTCTGCCGCAATCCCCATCCGCACTGCCCTACGCAGGTCCATCGGTATTCCAGATCCCTGGGGATTTTCCAGAAAGATATGCCAGGTTGCAATCCGTTAATAAGTTCTGCGAACACATTAACTGCATTATCCTCCGGATAACCTGTCATGCTTTCTGTTTTAATCAGCGGGATCTTACATGAAAAGCTACTCTAGATTTCGATAAAGTTTACGCTACGCTCCAACCTTATGAAATCTACCGCTTTTCCATAATTTTACTCGCCTACGCGGTCGCTCAGGCTTCGGGTTGTCATAGTTATTGATAGGGCTATGCTCAGGCTCTCACAGTCAATAACTCCGCCAACCCTCGTCTTTCATAGAAAGATATCGAAGAACCGCACTGGCGTGCTTCTCTTCTCCGACCTTCGCTCAACTCGTAGACGGCTCGCGCGAAGATTGTTTAAAAGCTAACCTAGATTCCCTATCTTGTCTAACTTTATATGTTAAAACTGACTTTGCCTTATCTTATAATTTTAGCCGCATTTTCAGCTGTAATGGCAATCGGTGGAGTCTTATACTTGGATCAAGATGAACCTGAGTCATTTAGCCAGGGAGTTGAACTGCTAAAAAGAAACAAACATGTGTTAGCTAAGATAGGCACGTATAGATCTCATACCTGGAAAGCCACAGAACTTCCCAATGAGGCAGATAACCCTGCTAACTTTAGAGTTAGCATACTCGGCTCCACCGCAAAAATCTATCTCCATTGTAAGGTTAGAAAAGATGAAAGGGGTAATTGGAGATTGCTTAGGATAATGCAGGATAGCATAAAATTTCAAGAATAGTTATGAAGACATACTAAGCAGCCGCACTTAAAGGTGCTCCCCTTGCTTAGAGGCGGAACACCATTCGCAACGGTGTCGCAGATAACGAATTATATTATTAGATTTGCACAAAAACGACCTTATGTTTCATTTTATAGAACTTACAGAAGATGGAGTTAAAGTTCAAGTTAACTTTTCTCAAGTGTCATTCTTCCATGCCTCTAATGGCAAAACCAGAGTTGCATTTAATTATAGGGAAGAGGATCACTTATCTAAGATCCGATACTACGAGGAGAGCTACGAGGAGGTCTTAAGTAAATTAAATGAAGCCTAGCAAGGTAGAATCCAACCTGTTATTAATAGTAGCTTACCTTATTCCTTATGAGCCTTAGCTTCGAAAGCCTTAATAATGATACATCTTGTAATTGCTTGGACGGCGCCTATCCTGATGATCAATCTAGTTTCGCTTTGAAAACAAACAAACCTCTTCTAAGAGATGTAGACTTTTCTAGCAAGTGGGATAAGGGCGAAAGACCAGAAACTGATGACTGCAAAGTAATTTGTTCCAAGAAAGGAGTATCATTATCATTGCTCAATACCGATAACGTTAATGAAGTAAATAGCATTTATCAGAAGTTGTTTCCTATAGCTCCTAAGTATAAGCCATACATTACGACTATCAAATTAGCAGCGACATCTGGACTTGTAAAGCATACTCCTAGTCGTAATAATGCATATCATTTTGACTTTTATAAGAGTGACAGCTTCGAGATTAGTCAGATAAAGCTTATTGAAACAAAGAATCTTTAATAAGATGTTCGAAGTAAAAGATCATAAAGTCTTAATAAGCGGTCTTGATAAAATCGTAGACAACAAAACTATTTTATTCAATGATGGAGATAATGACATTCTATATACAGGGACAAATAAGTATGGTAATAGATTGCTTTGTGCTATTATGTTTGAGGACGATGACGAGGGATTCTTCAGGTTCATGCACATCCTTATATCAGATTATCAATACAAGGACTTCTTAAATAAACGCATAACTCTGAGGAAAATCTTAGAAGAAAATGAAAGTCTCTTCCTTATTGATAGGAAGTATAATGGAGAGGAAAGAGTTAATCTGATTTCTTTCGATGAAATACCTGAGGACTTCCGTCCATTAAACGATTCCTATTGTCCAGACTTCATAGATGATCCTTCATTCAATTATGTTATAAGTTTAAAAGGAAGACAATCAGACCTGCACTTAGCTACGCCTTATGATGTTAATGATGTTAATACGAGATTCAGTCAATTCTTTGAATCTGCAACAAACTTCTTTAATGACTTAGATTTTGATAGGACGGTCTATATTGAAGCGTTCAAAGCAGGTAGTTTTAGAATTGAGTTTAAGATTGTAGTCAACGAAAGTGGGCAAGCTTCACTATTTCATCTAGAAAAACAACGAATTAATGACTTCATTAACTCTTATATAGAGTATGTCTTTAATGATTTGCCGCAAGAACCAGAAGATGTCTTTAAGCATGAAGTAGTTCAATCAAATTTGTTTAAAAGTTTAGAGGCTCAATTAGAATCATTATATGATGCTAAGGAGGCAAAGCCAAAAGCAGGAGTTGAACAGAAGCTGATAGATTCTATTAACTATGCGGTTACTAGAATCAAAGATATCCCTTTCAATAGTAGCTTTGAGCGAATAGAACTTTTAAACCAATCTAAGAAAGGAGAAGATATTCAATTGGGTATCATGGACAAATCCTTCATACCTTCAGTCGAACGAAAGCTGCCTATATCAGAACAAAAGCCTCCTAAAAAAGAAACGACAGACGAGTCTCCAATGGAGTATTCAATCTTAGTTTACTCATTTAACACAAACACTGGAAACGGAGCGGCTTTCGTTCAACTAGAAGAAGAGAGATTTGAGAAAGTCTCTCTGCATGTTAAAGGTTTGACTAATTACCAAAGCTCAATTTACACAAATAGCATGGACAAAGGTTCCACTGTTAAGGTTAAAGGTAAAGCTAAACGTGTAAATGACCGGATAAAGAATATAACAATAGAAAACTAACTAAAGTAGATCACAACTCTTCAAAAGATAAAACTGGTTAGTAGATGTTAAAATGACTGGTTGATTATCCATTAACATTTAAACAAAGTTAAGCAGAGTCTAAATATGCTCTCAAAAGACTACGGCATAAACCCACCTCCAGGTGCTCTTGTGTCCATTTATTCCGTTTCCTTTTGAGCATGATTTAGCCATACGCTTGCTCTAGTTCCATATTAATTCAAATCAATATGGATACACAAATCAGATTATCTCAGGTAGCAGAGATCGAAGTAAGCTACAGACCTAAGTTCAAAGCGTCAGAAAGACCAAGAATTACGTGTTCAAAGGATTGTTACGAGATCTTATTACAACAATGGGATCATAACAAATTAGAACTCCTGGAGCAGTTTAAAATCATGTTACTTAACAGAGGTAATAAAGTTCTAGGGATAATGAATGTAAGCACTGGTGGAGTAAGTGGCACAATAGCAGATCCGAAGTTAATCTTTGCAACTGCTTTAAAAGCTACTGCATCAGGGATCATTCTTTCACATAACCATCCTAGTGGTCAATTGAAACCAAGTCAGGCTGATATTAACTTAACGAAGAAGCTGAAAGATGGTGGAGCATTGTTAGACATTGCGGTACTAGATCATTTAATCGTTACCAGTGAGAGTTATTATAGTTTTGCTGATGAGGGGTTGCTTTAAGCAGCCTTTTTAGATAACTTTGTTTAATAATAAATCAGTTCATTCACATAGAGGATGAGTGATGTCATAGGTCTTTGAAGGATTAGAAACACTACCAGCTTCCAAAATGCTACCATAGTAGTAAAGAAATTGCTCTAACTAACTGAGTTCCTTCCCCTACAGCTCCTTTCGTTTAATTTAGGTTTATAATTGGTTAGTTTGAGCAGGTGCCCATCACCTGCTTTTTTTGTAATTGAAAGTGTAAATTTTAACTAACAAAAATAGAACATCATAATCGAGGAGGATTTGAATATCATTTCGGATCATCATTACAGCTCTACCTTGTCGTTTGACGGATCAGTCCGGAAAGTTGTGGACTAGGCGTATATTTTGGATAACCTGTACATAAAGAATTCGATATTAGTTACCCCTCTGAACTGAC
>NZ_JAFMZP010000007.1 GCF_024436435.1 Desertivirga xinjiangensis | reverse complement strand
CTTTCAATGGCGTTCCGGCCTTGCGCCGTCACGTTTTTGTTTTCCCCTTATTCGTTTTGGGACTGCAAAGGTGGGATTATTTTTAATACGTGTCAAGGGGTCAGGTGAAAAATTTCAAACTTTTGGATGAGAACGCTGTTAAAGAGGGTTTTAGTTTTTGAGGGGCAGTCCGGGTATGCCCTTTGCTCTTCGGGATATTCATCCCGAAGCCCTATCGTAAGTTCTTCGAACCGCTTCTACTCACAGTCATACCATCTCCTGAACAAGCTTTAATAATCTATTGAGATGGTTAGGAGATCTGTTGGAGATGGTTTAGGACCTCATTGGATATGGCCAATGGGAAGCCTAACCAGTAGCTTAAGATCTCATATAAACTCCAGAGCGTGGTCAGGAGATGGTATGAAGAAGATTAGAAGGTGGTAGGGCGAGTTTAAAGCTTTTTCCGTATAAGGCATTTGGCAAGTCTCTGGCAAGAGGCCCGGAAAGAGACCGAAAGGGGGCGCCCCTGCTTTGGGAAATGCGGCCGGCCGCTTCGACAGTTTCCGGAGGTTTCCCGAAGCGGCTTCGCTTTTTTCCGAAGCCCTCCCGAACACTTCCCGAAGAAAGGGTAGGTTTTCCCGAAGAAACCCCGAAGCCTTCCGCTACCTGGGGATAATCTTTTACGAAGCTTTTCGGTAGCTGTCCGCAAGCCTTCCGGTACGTTTGCCGATGAACACTAGCGAAGACGCTTGAGTAAAGGCTGTAAACCTAACACAAAGAGCCCGATCTGATCGGGCTCTTTGGTAAGTTAATTTTTAAAAAATGTAAAAAGTATGAATGAGTACTTAAGCATATACTAGAAGTGTGCCAACACCGCTTTTGCTTCTAAACAAATGTTAATAAACCATAAGTAACTGTTTTACAGTACAGCAGTGTCTAGAAATTATAAACAAATGTTTATTATTCTGGGCACTGGCACTATCCTCCCCCCCACCTGAACGAGTCATGTTCCAGGCCGGCCAGATCAAGAACCCTGTTTACTACAGTCCCGGCCAGTTCTTCAATACTTTGAGGTTTACTATAAAAAGATGGAATAGCCGGACAAATAATGCCGCCAGCTTCGGTAACCGTCTTCAGGTTGTTGATATGAATTAAGCTGAACGGAGTGTCCCTCGCCACAAGTATCAGCCGACGCCGCTCTTTCAAAATCACATCTGCCGCCCGGGTTGTCAGATCATTTGAAACCCCAGAAGCTATCCGGCCCAACGTTCCCATGGAACAAGGAATTATAATCATTGTATCATACTTAGCGGAGCCTGATGCAAAGGGAGCCATAAAGTCCTGTTTGTCGAAGAATGAAAAAGGATAATTCAAATATTCCTTATTATCAAGTTCAAATTCCCAAACCTGCCGGGCGTTATCCGACATCACTACAGCTACATCCTCAATCTGCGCCTCCAGGTACTTAAGCGCATCTAAAAGCAGTTTAGCGTAAATGGCACCGCTGGCTCCTGTGATAGCTACTACAATTTTCTTTTTCATGTGAGTAGTTCTGATCCGCCCCTCTGCCTTACAGCTTCATATAAAATTACTCCAGCAGAGACAGATACGTTTAAAGACGAGATTTCGCCATACATTGGAATTTTAGCCAAATGCTCGGAGATACGAATAAGCTCATTAGAAATTCCATCCTCTTCCGAACCCATGATCACTACCGTTGGCAATTTGTAATCAGGCTTATAAAGGAAATCATTTGTCTTTTCTGTACATGCTACAAGTTGCAGACCGGATTCCTGCAGGAACTTTGCGGTCTTGACAAGGCTTTCGTGCCGGCACACCGGAATTTTAAACAGCGCACCAGCCGAGGTCTTTATTGCATCAGGGTTGATTTGAGCCGAACCCCTGGCTGGAATTATAATAGCGTGCACTCCGGCACACTCGGCCGTCCTGGCTATTGCCCCAAGATTACGCACATCAGTCACTCCGTCAAGCATAATGATTAAAGGCGTTTCGCCTTTTTCAAAAATTCCTGGTATTACATCCTCAATCTTCTGATAACTTACCGGAGAAATAATTCCAATTACTCCCTGATGGTTCTTAGTCGTGATCCGATTAAGTTTTTCTACAGGCACTAATTGGTATGTGAGGCCCTCTTCTTTAAGCAGATCCCGCAATTCCTGAAAGATGGCTCCTGTTAAACCTCTCTGCACCAAAATAGATTCAATATCCTTCCCGCTTTTAACCGCCTCAATTACAGCGCGGATACCAAATACCATCTGATTGGACTCCCGTTTTTGCTTGACAGGCTTAGTGTTCATTCCTAAAAAATTAAGCAGGCAAAATACTCATATTTTCGTCATTACCGGCCTTTGCTATCAATAAATGATTTGGTTTTTAACATTGCAAAAAGTTATTAACATGTCCCTTATGACGCTATATTGCTATAATTCTGCTTAGTTAACATTTTATCCACATGCAAATGTTAGGATAAGACTCAAGTTATCAACAAAAATAAGTAAGTGTAAAAAAGCCAATGTGTACAAAGATGACACCCTAATTTTTAACTTTGTACAAATGAGTTTGGAAAAAGAAAACGATTATAATCCGGCGCGAAGAGGCCAGCAAGGTAACTACCGCAAAAGTCCGTTAGGAAATGCCATTAGTGGTCTTGGAAAGCTGCCTCCCCAAGCCGTTGATTTAGAAGAAGCTGTGTTAGGTGCACTAATGCTTGAGAAAGATGCACTTTCAGCAGTTATCGACATTCTAAAGCCAGAAGTTTTTTATAAGGATAGTCACCAGAAGATCTTTGAGGCAATACATATGTTGTTTCAAAAGTCCTCTCCTATTGATATCCTGACAGTAACATCCCAATTAAGGCAAACTGGCCACCTCGAAATGATTGGCGGAGCCTATTATATTACAGAGCTTACCAACCGCGTAGTTTCTGCAGCAAATATTGAGTTCCACGCCCGTATCATCTCTCAGAAATACATCCAGCGCGAGCTGATCCGTATATCAACCGAGATCATCAACAATGCCTACGAAGATACCACCGACATCTTTGATCTGCTGGATATGGCCGAGAAAAATCTTTTTGATATTGCACAGAATAATCTTAGACGCGATTCAAGGAAGATGGACGACATCATCAGGGAATCGCTTGAAGCACTGGAAGCAATTAAAGATCGCGTTGATGGATTAACTGGTGTGCCATCCGGCTTTACGGCGCTTGATAGAATGACATCAGGCTGGCAGCCTTCGGATTTGGTGATCATTGCAGCTCGTCCGGCCATGGGTAAAACTGCCTTTGTATTAAGCTGCGCCAGAAATGCATCAGTGCAGTTTGGTAAACCGGTAGTAGTGTTTTCCCTGGAAATGTCATCTGTTCAACTTGTCAATCGTTTGATCTCCGGTGAAGCCGAAATTGAACAGGAGAAACTTCGTAAAGGCAACCTGGCAGAATGGGAATGGCAACAACTCCATTCGAAGATCGGCAATCTTACAGAGGCTCCTCTTTTCATAGACGATACCCCTGCATTGAATATTTTTGAGTTCCGGGCAAAATGCCGTAGGTTAAAAGCGCAGTACGACATCCAGATGATCATTATCGATTATCTTCAGTTGATGCATGGTAAAGGCGAAGGAAAAGGCGGCGGTAACCGTGAGCAGGAGATTGGTAGTATCTCACGGGCTCTTAAGTCGGTTGCAAAGGAGCTTAATGTCCCCGTACTGGCACTATCGCAGTTAAGTCGTGCGGTAGAGAGTCGTCCTGGAGCACAGAAAAAACCAATGCTATCAGATTTGCGTGAGTCGGGTTCTATTGAGCAGGATGCGGATATGGTACTTTTCCTTTACCGGCCCGAGTACTACGGATTGACAGAGGATGAGGAAGGAAGGTCTACCATCGGCGTGGGCGAGGTAATTATTGCCAAGCACCGTAATGGTGAAACCGGGACAGTGCCTTTGCGCTTTATTGGTAAATTTGTGAAGTTCGCCGATCTCGAAGAAGATTTCGGTGGCGGCAATCCTGGATTAGGCGGCGCCAGTCCGTTCGCCGGTATGGCACCTTCTGAGGACTTCGAGAAACCAAGTAACTTTATTATTCGTCCTTCCCGTATGGACGAAATGGATGAAGAACCACCATTTTAAAGTGATAAGTTATACGTTCCGAACTTATAACTCATACTGTCCATAGAATTCGGAAGGGTTTCTAGTCCCCCTATTCACAACCTCTTCACAAGACCACGGACAGCGACGGGATTTTAACCTATCTATGCCGGCTTAAAGGCACAGGCGTGCGCCAGCATACGCAAACCCGCTGCCCGCTTGGGCACGCTTGCCGCGTGTGCAAGGTTTTTTTACAAATACATCCCCATCAAAATTCCGGCGATGATTAAAAAAGGAGTTCTGATCATCGTGAATTTCAGAATTAAAAAAGTTGCTGCAACCAGGCAGATCGAAGTGACATTTAATTCTATCGGCTGAAGGAGAAAGATAAAAGCAGCGATTATAAAACCGACAGATACAGCATTAACGCCAGAAAGAGATTTCCTTATCCGTGTAATCTTTTTTAGATCTTCCCAAAAGGGCACAAAGAAAAGAACAAGTATCAGACCTGGAAGATTGATACCTAAAGTTGCTACCAGGCTACCAATTATCTGTCCACCAATGCCGACACCCGAATGCTTCATAGTCATCGCTCCCACAAAGGAAGTGAATGAGAATGTTGGTCCGGGCAAAGCCTGTTGTAAAGCATAACCACTGATAAAAACATCAGCCGAAATGTATTGCTTCATCTTAACGAACTCTGTAAACATCAACGGAACCAGCACATTTCCTCCACCAAAAATGAGAATGCCGTTCCTGTAAAAGTTTTCAAATAAACGTACCGGTAAACTGAATGGCGATGTCCTGTTGATCACAGCACCCAGAGCCGCAAAAAACATTAAGACCCCTAAAAAGTAGAGTATTTTTTTCTTGTTGATACTGGAGAACAACTTCACTCTGATCTCCGTTTCTTCGGTGCTCGTTTCCAGTGCGGACGAGATAATACCTCCCAACAAAATCATAATGGGAAATACATAGGCATTTTTGAGGATGAGGGTGACCAGGATGGCGGCAAAGGCCAGCCAAATCGAGACATTGGTCTTGAGTATCGCCCTGGCGAGTGAAAAAGCGGCAAATCCAACAATGCCTACGGCAATAGGCTGAACATATTTAAGAATAGAACTGAACGTTTCCTTATCGTCGAGAAATGTATAAGCGACTGCAAAAAAGCACATCGCTGCAGCGGAAGGGATTATCCATATAAAAAATGTTAACAAGGAGAGCCACAAGCCTCCTACCTTATAAGCAATTCCTACCAGGGTTTGAGTAGAGGACGGGCCGGGAAGTACCTGGGTTAAGGCATTGAGTTCCAGCAACTCTTTTTCTGTAATATAATGTCTTCGTTTGACAAAGTCTTTGAGCATTATTCCAATATGCGCCTGTGCCCCCCCGAATGCTGTGAAAGTAAACAAGGTAACATCGCGGATAAAAAGAATATGCTTCGTTTTCAAAACCAGTATGGTTTAACGGTTAGTCATCTTCATAATTTAAACCCATTGCAGAATTATAAACGGTTTGTAACTCGGAATAAGCATGATTATCCCTTGCGGCTCTTGCGACCTGCATTCCTTTCTGGTAGGTAGAGATCGCATCATCTTTTCGATCAAGTTTCTCATAGAGTCCTCCCAGATGATAATAAGTGCCCACATACGACTCATGGTTGTTTTTCAGATCTTCAAAAAAAGATAAAGCGGTACTCAGATCGTTTGCCGATAAATATTCTGTTGCAAGAGCATATTTTAAAAACGGGTCGTTGGGTTCGTTGTTATAGAACTCAAGCAGCTTTTGTAAACGGGTTCCGCTCATTTTATTTAGAGAATTAATAATGTAAATTGTTTTGCAAAAATGCTAAAGACAAAATTTATGTAAGTTTGCAAAATAGTTAACAAGAACAAATGTTCGCTTGATTTGACTACAAAAATATATTTAAACAACGATAATATCGAATTCAATATACCTGTGAGCGAATGAAATGCCTGAAAAACAAAATAAAATGAAAACAATTTGCTTGTAAGGGCATATACATTATATGCCGCTTTCTATATATCCGCCATACAAACGAAATGAGAAAAATTAGGATAGATTAATCGTTAAAAGCTACTGAAAAAGTACCTTTGCCGCAGGCTTGGTTGGCCGCGCTAAGTAAATAGCACACCCGATTGGTGCTATAATTGTAGAACAAAAGCATTAAAGGAATTGGATTGAGCCGAGAGGCTTCGTACGCATGAAGAAAATAAAACTAGATATTGTAGGACTATCATACAGCCAGACACAATCTGGCGCATACGCACTTGTTTTGGGCGAAGTAAACGGAAGACGCCGGCTTCCTATTATCATTGGTGGATTTGAAGCACAGGCAATTGCCATTGAAATTGAAAAAATGACCCCGAGCAGGCCATTAACCCATGACCTCTTTAAATCTTTTGCACAATCCTTTGGTATCCATGTGGATGAAGTAATCATTTACAATCTTGTCGACGGGATCTTCTATGCTAAACTTATTTGCAACGATGGAAAAAAGACTATTGAGATCGATGCCCGCACTTCTGATGCTATAGCACTGGCGGTACGTTTTGAATGCCCGATCCATACTTATGAGTTTATTCTTTCAACTGCAGGTATTATGATAGAAGGAAACGACTTTGTTTTCCTTGAAAATATTGAAAGTCCAACTGAAGAAAAATCGCCTACATCCCAGAGTTCTTACGCATCGCTTTCTGATGAAGAGTTAAAAGAAAAACTACAGCAGGCATTGGCAGATGAAGCTTATGAAAAAGCTGCGAGTATCCGCGACGAACTGAGTAAAAGAAAAGCATTATAACGGTGTGAAATAATTTTTCAATAATTCATTTTCCCAGATTCTTATCTTATTTTAAGCTCAAATTTAAAGAGTTTGGACATAATTCACATTTCCAGGGGCCTTTTAGGCGCTCTGTTCATTATTGGTTTAGCTTTTTTATTAAGCTCCGCAAAAAAATCAATCAGTTGGAAAATTGTTATCTCAGGACTGATTATCCAGTTAGTTTTTGCGATAGGCGTTTTAAAAATCCCCCTTATTAAGTCCTTTTTTGCCGCAGTCTCGGGCATTTTTGTAGGAGTTCTCGATTTTACCAAAGCCGGAGCTACCTTTTTATTCGGCGATTTGATCACCAGAACTGATTCTTTCGGCTATATATTTGCGTTTCAGGTGCTTCCGACAATTATTTTTTTCTCGGCTCTGACGTCACTTCTATATTATCTCAATATCCTGCAAAAGATAGTGTTTGTTTTCGCCTGGATCGTATCAAAGTTTATGCGGTTGTCTGGCGCTGAGAGTTTGGCGGCAGCCGGCAACATATTTCTCGGACAAACAGAAGCCCCTCTGCTTGTAAAGCCCTACATTGAAAAGATGACCCGGTCGGAAATACTGTGTTTAATGATTGGCGGTATGGCTACTATTGCAGGCGGTGTTCTTGCAGCTTATGTAGGTTTTCTGGGCGGCACAACTCCTGAAGGTCAGCAGGTCTTCGCCACACATTTATTGTGCGCGTCAGTTATGTCTGCGCCGGCAGCAATTCTCATATCTAAAATTTTACTTCCCGAAACTGAACCAGAAAAAATCAATTCGAGCCTCCAGCTATCAAAAGAAAAAGTAGGATCAAATGTGCTTGAAGCCATTTCGATTGGTACAAGCGACGGCTTAAGACTGGCTGTGAACGTTGGTGCAATGCTATTGGTGTTTACAGCTCTAATGGCTATGATCAACTATCTATTTCTGCAAGGTATTGGTAGCTGGACAGGCTTAAACGACATCATTAAGTCCTCTTCCGCAGGAAAATATGAAGGCCTTACATTGCAGTATATTTTAGGATATATCTTTTCTCCTGTTGCCTGGTTGATCGGGGTGGACACAGCAAGTATGACCCAGGTGGGTCAGCTATTGGGTGAAAAGACAATTTTGAATGAGTTTTATGCTTATGGCACCCTGGCTAACTTAAAAACAAGCGGAGCATTAACAGATCAAAGGGCTATTATCATCGCCACCTACGCTTTATGTGGTTTCTCAAACTTCGCTTCGATCGGTATTCAGATCGGCGGCATCGGCGCGTTAGCTCCGAATCAAAGAGAGAATTTATCAAAGCTTGGGATCAAAGCCTTAATTGGCGGAACTCTTGCTTGTTTGCTTACTGCCGCAATAGTTGGGATGATCATATAAATAGTTTCAAACTTATATATTGTTTCAAAACCTGCAAGTCTGTCGATTGTTAAGTTCTAAAACTTACAACGATGAGCCAGCAAGAAAAATCCACACCGTCATCACCACAAGAGCAAACTTCAGGGAATCAGGAACATAAAAACATCCTGACCACCAGACAAGGACATCCTGTGTACGATAATCAAAGTATGCGAACCGTGGGAAACAGAGGTCCTGCAACTTTGGAAAATTATCAGTTCCTTGAAAAGATGTCCCACTTCGACAGGGAACGAGTACCTGAACGAGTGGTTCATGCACGGGGAACAGGTGCCCATGGTTATTTCGAAGCATATGGTATGGTTGGGGAAGAACCTGTTTCTAAGTATACCCGAGCTAAGGTGTTCCAGGAGAAAGGGAAACAAACTCCCCTGTTTGTGAGGTTTTCAACAGTTACCCATGGGGGGCACTCACCCGAAACGCTCAGAGATCCCCGCGGCTTTGCAGTGAAAATGTACACTGAAGATGGTAACTGGGACCTTGTAGGTAATAATCTCAAGATATTTTTTATCAGGGATGCATTGAAATTTCCCGATTTGATACATGCTTTTAAACCTGATCCGGTAACCAACAGACAAGACGGCGAGCGGATTTTCGACTTTATCAGCAATACACCTGAGGCTCTTCATATGATCACTTTCCTGTTCTCTCCCTGGGGAATTCCAGCAAATTACAGGCATATGCAGGGTTCGGGGGTCAATACCTATAAATGGGTAAATTCTGAAGGTGAAGCGGTGTTAGTAAAATATCATTGGGAACCGCTGCAAGGAATAAAGAATTTAACGCAGGAACAGGCTGAAGAGATCCAGGCAAAAAACTTCAATCATGCAACCCAGGATCTCTATGAAGCTATTGAAAGCGGTAACTACCCTCAATGGGAGTTATTCGTTCAAATCCTAAGTGATGATGAACATCCGGAACTGGACTTTGATCCGCTTGATGATACGAAGATATGGCCAAAGGATAAATTTCCCTGGCTACCAGTTGGTAAAATGACATTGAACAGGAATCCTGTAAACTTTTTTGCGGAAGTTGAGCAGTCGGCTTTCGGTACCGGTGTCCTTGTCGATGGGCTCGACTTTTCAGACGACAAGATGCTCCAGGGTCGTACTTTTTCGTATTCCGATACACAGCGTTATCGGGTTGGTACTAACTATCTTCAGTTACCGATAAATGCGCCCAAGCATCACGTAGCAACCAATCAGCGAGATGGACAAATGGCATACCATCAGGATCTGGTTGAGGGTGTTAATCCGCACGTCAATTATGAGCCTTCATCTCTCAATGGCCTTCGTGAAGCAGAGCGGACAGGGAAAGATCACACCCCTCACTATAATGCAGCCCTGGTACGTCAAAAAATCGACAAGCAAAATAATTTCGGACAAGCCGGCGACACGTACCGCAACATGGAAGATTGGGAAAGGGACGAATTGATTAAAAACCTTGTCAATACCCTTGCTCCTGTTAAAAAACACATCCAGGAGAAAATGGTTGAACTATTTACGCAGTGCGACGCTGATTACGGACGGAGGGTTTCTGAAGGCTTAGCTAATGCTGCAGGCATGGACATCCAAAAGGGACCAATTGGCTCCACCCAGTCTCATGATGCTGTTACACAGGCCGAAAATGTTTCGAACGAAGCAAAACCTTATTGAGTTCATACCTCGGCAGATCCTGTCTTTTTTAGACAGGATCTTGATTTCTGATTTACATACTTGAATGGAAAACAAATACTATGCACTTTTTGATGCAGCCCGCGCTGGCGATGTAAGCGAACTTCAGGAACTTTTAAAAGGGCATGCTGATGTCAATGCGCAGGATACCAAAGGTTACACTCCCCTGATTATTGCAGCCTATAATGAACAATATGAAGCAACGAAGCTCCTGCTCGAAGCCGGCGCAGATCCAAACATCCAGGACAATGGGGGTAATACAGCCTTAATGGGTGTATGTTTCAAAGGCTATCCGCAGATTGCAGAACTTCTTATTTCCCACGGGTCGGATCTGAACCTGCAGCATGGAAATGGCGGCACAGCACTTATGTTTGCCGCCATGTTTGGGCGCAACGAGTTAGTTAAAGTTTTACTTAGAAGCGGCGCTGATATCCATATTAAAGAAAGTCGCGGGCTTACCGCGCTTGACCTCGCAGTTCAGCAAGGAAATATAGAAGCAGTTGAGTTAATAGAAGAATATACTTTAGATGAACCGGGTTAAGACCAACGCCTTTTCTTCCACATTACCTGCTGCTCTTCGTCCAAGAAAGTCCATGCCACTACCCTGCTTGTTTTTTGCCCCTGGCTCATTGTTATTGTTCGCACATCAAAGGCCTTCAAATGGCGAAGTAAGCTGTATATGTGCCGCAGATTTTCTTTCTTTGATACAAGCGTAGTAAACCAATAACAATTTTGGGGTATCTCAGCACTTTGCTCAATCATTTTTCTAACAAAAGCAATTTCCCCTCCGGGGTACCAAAGCTCAGCTTTCTGGCCGCCAAAGTTCAGGACAGGAGTTTTCTTATCCAAACCTAAATTTTTCTGCTTACGCATGGTGCCTGAGATAGCATCCTGCATGGAGGCGTGAAACGGCGGGTTACAGATGCTCAGATCAAAATAGTCATGCAGCTTAATTATGCCCTTGAAGATATCTGATGAAGATTTTTGATGGCGTAATTCAACAACCTTTCCAAGTCTTGTGGTTGAAGCAATAATCCGGCGTGCCCAGTCAATTGCCTTTTTATCGATATCAGAACCAATAAAGCTCCAGCCATATTCCATCGAACCAATGATCGGATAGATGCAATTTGCTCCGGTACCTATATCCAGCACTTTTATCTTCTTTCCCTCAGGAATTATCTGCGCATTAGCTGAGGCTAACAGATCTGCCGCATAGTGAATATAATCAGCTCTTCCGGGTATTGGCGGGCAAAGGTAGCCTGGAGGCAGATCCCATTCTGACACACCATAGAATTGCAAAAGTAAGGCTTTATTAAGCATTTTAACGGCATCAGGGTTTGCAAAATCAATGGTTTCCCTCTGATATTGATTAAGGTGCACAAAGGCTTCCAAACCCTGACAAACCTCGCTAAGCGCTTTAAAATCATAGCCGAGGCGATGTTTATTACGTGGATGTAAGGCGCTTTTCTCTTCCATCTGCGGCTTGTGCTCCCTGCTCGTATCCTCTCTCTTCTTTAATACCATAACAAGATGCAATTTTACCGAATAATAACGCATTTCAGAACAGGATTTTTCTGTATTTACGCAAACTTTTAACCAAATTTTTGCTTAAAATTAGAGCAGGCATAAGCATACGCGGCGCATGGCCGTTGCGCGTGTGCCATTTGATAAAGATTATCACGCTAATCAAAAGGTTATGATCAGGAAAATTGCTACCCAGGCGGTTTACGTTACAGACCAAAACAAAGCATTGGAATTCTGGACAGAAAAAATGGATTTTGAACTGCGAAAGAACGAAGACATGGGAATTGGATTCAAATGGATCGAAGTCGCGCCCAAAGGTGCTGAAACCAGCGTAGTGTTGTATCCAAGAAAAATAATGAAAGACTGGAATGAACGTAAATCATCCATCGTCTTTTTATGTGAGGATATCGAAGACTTTTACATGTACATGAAAAGCCAGGGCATACGATTTAAGCAGGAACTGAATGAGATGCCCTGGGGAAAATTCGCGGTATTTCTCGATGACGACGACAACGAATTTGTGCTAAAGGGTTAATTACTTTTTCCTTTTTCAATGTTTGGCAGAAAGCCAGTTAGTAAACCAATCAAAGGAAGAAAGGAGCAGATGCCATAAACATAAGTGATACTGGTCCTGTCAGCAAGTTCTCCCAGCAGAGCAGAACCGATTCCTCCCATACCAAAGGCAAAACCAAAAAACAATCCCGACACCAAACCAACCTTTCCGGGGATCAATTCCTGTGCGTAAACTAGTATTGCGGAAAAGGCCGAGGCTAAAATAATCCCGATCGGAACGATGAGCACACCCGTCCAGAATAAGCTGGCATACGGTAATAACAAAGCAAAGGGGGCCGTACCCAAAATGGAGAACCAGATCACATACTTTCTTCCAATCCTATCCCCTATTGGCCCGCCGGCAAGAGTACCTGCTGCCACTGAAAACAAGAAAACAAATAAATAGATCTGGGAACTTTGCACAGAAACATTGAACTTGCTCATCAGGTAAAAAGTAAAATAGCTGGTAAGGCTGGCCATATAAAAATACTTTGAAAAGATCAGTACAAGCAAAATGATTATCGAAGAGATGATACGACCCTTTGATAAACCCTGACTCAATACTGGTATTTTTTTCTTACTCACAGACGCGATACTGAGCCGCCCCTTATACCAGCGTCCAACGTTGCTAAGAATCACGATAGCCAGTAAAGCAATTAAGGAAAACCAGATCACACTGAATTGTCCATGAGGTACAATAATCCAGGCTGCCAGCAAGGGACCGATGGAGCTCCCGGCATTGCCTCCCAGCTGAAAAACCGATTGGGCCAAACCTCTTTTACCGCCTGAAGCCATATAAGCCATCCGCGATGCCTCCGGATGGAAGATAGAAGAGCCTACTCCTACCAGTGCAACAGCCATCAGTATGACGTGGAAACTGTTAGAAAGCGACAGTACAATAAGTCCGCACAAGGTAAAGGCCATCCCAATTGCCAGAGAGAATGGCTGGGGCTTTTTATCAGTATAAAGACCAACCACTGGCTGCAACAGTGATGCCGCAAGCTGAAAACTTAATGTTATCAAACCTATCTGCGAAAAACTGAGATTGTAATCGGCTTTAACAATAGGATATATCGCGGGTATCAGCGACTGGATAGTGTCGTTTAATAAGTGCGAAAAACTTAAGGCAAATAAGATGGGGAACACCGTCTTCTCAACGCTGTTATTAGTAGAAACATCACTCATAATATAAAGTAGCGCACAAATGTAGTATTTTCAAAAGCATAGTTTAGATTGAGTCAAAAAACATTTTAAATACGTTTAAGCTCTTCAAGAGTCATATATTTACTGAAAGAGGTATCAACCTGCAAAAGATAGATATACCGTTGATAAAGTCATGAAATTAAAATTATTTGCATTAAGTGCAGCCCTCGTTGCGGGCAACTCCATAGTGGAGGCACAAACTACTAAAACACAAACACAGCCATTCAACATAACCGCTGAATCCTTTGCTGATCTTCAGATCCTGCGTTACCAGGTACCTGGATTTGAGGAACTGAGCCTCAATCAGAAAAAACTTGCCTATTATCTTTCGGAAGCCGCACTTGCCGGCCGCGATATTATTTATGACCAAAAGGGCAAATACAATTTACTGGTCCGGAAAACGATTGAAAATATTTATACCACTTATAAAGGTGATAAGACCAGTAAGGACTGGAATAACTTTAAAATATATACGGGCCGCTTTTGGTTTAGCAATGGTTTCCACCATCATTATGGAAACGACAAGTTTGTTCCGGCTCATTCATTTGAATACTTTAGTCAGCTGGTAAAAAACTCTGCCCCGACAGGTTTTCCATTAAACAAAGGGGAGACTCTTAACGCATTCATCCAAAGACTGAAGCCGATCATATTTGATCCTTCGTTTCAGCCGAAGATGGTTAACCAGGCACCCGATATTGACAATGTAAAAGCCTCCTCAAACAACTTTTACGAAGGTGTTACACAAAAAGAGGTCGAAGATTTTTATGCGAAGTTTGAAACGAAAGGCAACGCACCTTCCTGGGGATTGAACAGCAAAGTCTTAAAGCAGAATGGAAAGCTGGTGGAAAAAACATGGAAAATTGGAGGGATGTACGGTCCAGCCATTGAGAAAATTGTGTTCTGGCTCGAAAAAGCGATTCCGTTTGCTGAGAATGCACAACAGAAAGATGCACTGCAAAAGCTGGTGAAATATTACCGTTCTGGCTACCTGAAGGATTTCGATGAATACAACATCGCCTGGGTGGCCGATACTGCCTCACGTATCGACGTTGTTAATGGCTTTATTGAAGTTTACAATGATGCTATCGGCAAAAAAGGCAGCTTCGAAAGTGTTGTATCCTTGAAAGACCTTGAAGCTACAAAGCGTATACAGGCTATTGCGAAACAAGCACAATGGTTTGAAGATAATTCTCCTCTAATGCCGGCACATAAGAAGAAAGAGGTAAAAGGAATAACAGCTAAAGCTATAACTGTTATTATGGAGTCAGGAGACGCTGCGCCTTCTACACCAATAGGTATTAATCTCCCGAACTCTGACTGGGTTAGAAAGGAGCATGGCTCTAAATCTGTTTCCCTGAGTAACATCATCCATGCTTACAATCTTTCCAGCAGCAACAGTGGCTCCCTGAATGAATTCGCGTATGGAGATGACGTGAAAGCAAGGATCATCAAATATGGCGCCTTATCGTCCGATTTACATACTGATATGCATGAGTGTATTGGTCATGCTTCTGGTCAGATAAATCCAGGCATCGAAACGCCGGATAAAACCCTTAAAAACTATGCTTCTGCTTTGGAAGAAGCTCGTGCAGATCTGGTAGCTTTATACTATATCATGGATCCTAAGCTTGTTGAAATCGGGGTGATGCCAAATCTGGAAGTGGGAAAAGCAGAGTATGATAGTTATATCATGAATGGCCTCATCTCTCAGCTTACGCGATTAAAACTGGGTGATAACCTGGAAGAAGCTCATATGCGTAACAGGCAATTGAATGCGATGTGGGCGTACCAGATGGGTAAAAAAGATAATGTTATTGAATTGGTAAAGGAAAACGGCAAGACCTATACTAAGATCAATGATTACAATAAGCTTCGCGATCTGTTCGGACAACTTTTGCGTGAGATTCAGCGTGTGAAGTCGGAAGGAGATTTTGAAGCCGGTAAAAACCTGATCGAAAATTATGGAGTAAAGGTTGACCAGGCTTTACTTAAAGAGGTTCTTGATCGTTATGCTAAATTAAATGTGAAAGCTTACAAAGGTTTCATCCAGCCGAAGCTGGTTCCTGTTTTGAAAGGTAATGATATCATTGATATTAAGGTTACTTACCCTGATTCGTTCTACAAACAAATGGTAGAATATGGCAAGAATTATTCTTTTTTGCCTGTGATGAATTAAGGCACGGATTCTAAATTAATAGAAAACCGCTTTTGTAAAACAGAAGCGGTTTTTCTATTTAATAAATTATATTTGAAAATTCGAAATTTTCAGCATGTTAAAAGAAGAACGCCAGGCTTTTATAATGAAGCAGATAAATCTGCACAATAAGGTACTTTCATCCGACCTAAGTATTCAGTTAAGTGTATCCGAAGACACTATCAGAAGGGATTTAAATGAGTTGGCAGAAACAGGTAAAGTGCTGAAAGTATATGGCGGGGCGCTTTCTAAATCCTTCAATTACCCTTTTCAGCCCGCAGACACCTATGCGAGAGATTCCAAAAAAGAAATAGCAAAAAAGGTAGCCAAACTGATGCATAATGGAATGGTGATCCTTGCCGGAGGCGGCACTACAATGATTGAAGTAGCCAGGAACATGCCGGAGCATCTTACTGGAACATTTTTTACCGTGAGTCCGCTGGTTGCATTAGAGATGGCAGAACGATCCAGCCTGGATGTGATCCTTATTGGTGGACGACTTTCTAAAGACAGCCACATCAATACCGGTGCACAGGTGATCAATCAGCTAAGTGAAATTAAAGCGGACCTCTGCCTTCTTGGAACCAATGGATTATCTGTGGATGAAGGTGTTACTGATTCTGACTGGGAAGTGGTACAGGTAAAAAAAGCGATGATCAAATCCTCTCAAAAAACGGCTATTGTTAGTATTGCTGAAAAACTTAACTCTGTACAAAAGATGACGGTATGTCCATTAGGTTCAGTTCATTACCTGATAACAGACGTTGACCCGCATAATGATTCGGTAAAGGGATATTCGAAAAGTATAGAAGTTATTTAGATATACAAGTTGGAAGTTACGATTTACGATAGTAGACAGATAAAGCTAGCCAGTGGCGCACGTGTGCTGCGTGCGCCAGCAAGCGATATAAAGGGTGATTAAAGCAACTGTCTATTCTCGTAACGTATTGTCATTAATTGATTGTCATAGTTGATCGTCATGCCGAATTTATTCGGCACCTTTTGAGCTATGCCTGGAACTGCTCAGGCAAGAGGTCCTGAAACAAGTTCAGGATGACGACGAAATAAAAAAAGGGTGCCGAAAATTGCATCTCGGCACATAGTTTAGCGAACGCGTGCCGCATGTGCTAAACTAGTCCTCCTGTCAAAACTTCCACCTTACAAAAGCTTCCATCGCTTCGTAATCAGCCAGTCCTAAAGCATCATAAGCTCTTGCTGTTTCGCGGGTTCGGTCTTCGGCTCTTATCCAGAACTCACGTGCATCATCGCCCGGAAATACAGGTATATCTTTCTGCGACTGGTGCTTGAATATGGCATTCCGTTTTCTTTCCACTTCCTGTGGTGATAAAGGAACAGCCATTTCTATTTCATGAGTTTCAAATTCATGCCACGCGCCCCGGTACATCCATAACCAGCAGTCGTTAGTCCACTCTTCGGTTTCACGCAATCTGTCCATTGCCTGCAGAATGATGTCAAAGCAAACTTTATGCGTTCCATGCGGATCAGCAAAATCGCCAGCGGCAAATATCTGATGAGGCTTCACCTTTTGCAGAAGCTCCATGGTAATCCTCACATCATCCTCTGTAGTTTGCCTTTTCTCAGTCTTGGCCCTCTCATAAAAAGGAAGTGCCATAAAATGAATATGATCATCCGGCAGGCCTGCAAATCTCGCTCCGGCTATAGCCTCACCTTTCCGGATAAGCCCTTTTACCGTTTGTATCTCTTTTATATCAGTTTGATTTGGTAGTTTCTTGGCAAGAAACTCACGCATGTTCTGATATAAGGATTCAAGATCACCGGAGTTGTAGCCCTGAACTTTTATAAAGTCGATGGCAAACTCGACAAAACGCAAAGCTTCATCATCCCAAACGGCTGTATTTCCGGAAGTCTGGTAAGCCACATGAACATCATGCCCCTGATCTGCCAGCCGAATAAATGTCCCTCCCATGGAGATCACATCATCATCCGGATGAGGTGAAAAGATGATCACCCGCTTTTTATCCGGAGTTGCGCGCTCAGGTCTGTCGGTGTCGTCTGCATTTGGTTTTCCACCCGGCCAGCCGGTGATCGTATGCTGGATCTGGTTGAAGATATCTATATTGATGTTGTATACCGGCCCCTTTTCAGTCGCCAGCTGGGCCATCCCATGATTATTATAATCCTCTTCCGTTAGCTTCAGGATTGGTTTCTGTAATGTTCTTGCCAACCAGATAACCGCTTTCTTAATTAATCCTTTCTCCCATGCACAATCTTTCACCAGCCATGGGGTATCAAAGCGCGTCAATTCTGAGGCTGCATCCTGGTCAACGATAAATTCGACATTATCCGATAACTGCAGGTACGTTGCAGGCACTTCTGAGGAAATTTCGCCTTCCACAGCTTTCTTTATGATCCCTGCCTTTTTCTTATTCCAGGCCATCAGGATGATTTCCCGGGCTTTGAAAATGGTTCCGATCCCCATGGTGATCGCCTTGGTAGGAACGTTTTCTTTTCCCCCAAAGTCACGCGACGCATCCCGCCTGGTAAGATCGTTAAGGGTCACCAGCCTCGTACCAGAGTTGGGGGCCGAACCAGGCTCGTTAAAACCAATATGTCCCGTACGACCAATACCTAAGATCTGAAGGTCTAAACCACCGAATAAAGTGATCTTATTTTCATAATCAAGACAAAACTCCGTAATTCTCTCGAGTGGAAGAGTACCATCCGGGATATGTACATTAGCCATATCAATATCGATATGACTGAAAAGGTTCTCATTCATGAACGTGACATAGCTTTGAGCTGCATCAGCGTTCATTGGATAATACTCATCGAGGTTAAAAGTAACAACGTTTTTAAAGCTTAAACCTTCTTCCCGGTGAAGCCGCACCAGCTCGGCATACACCCTGACCGGCGAGGCGCCGGTAGCCAAACCTAATACCGCTTTTTCGCCTGTCTTTTGTTTCGCAAGAATCAAATCAGCAATTCTGCGCGCAATAACTTTTGATGCCGTGCTTTCGTCAGGAAAGACTGTAACGGGCAGTTTTTCAAACCGTGTTTCTTCTAAAAGATTTAATCTTGACATTGTGAATTATGAGTATTAAGTTCTAAGTTGTAAGTATTAAGTTGTGAGTTATAAGTCTAGCAGCATTCGTCAACCAGGTAGATTATTGATTCGTAATTTTTCCCCACAGCGTCCGACAGGTTAATTTCGCAGGTCTTTGAAGAAGAATAGTATCCGTCATAATCCCGCGACTTCAAATCCGCAGCCTCCTTTGCTGTAGCAGCTTTGGTTAATTCCGGAAACAAAAATCCACGGTCACCGGCCATTCCGCAGCAGCCTGCGTGCAATGGGATCTCTACCTCGTCAGCAAACTGGCGGGCAATTTTCACAAACTTTCCTTCCAGCCCCATCTTTTTTAAAGAACATACCGGATGCAGGGCAATATGCGGTTTGGTTTTTTTCGCCGTAACCTTCGGCAAAATAAATTCCATCAGGTAATCAATGCTGTCAATAATGCGTAGCTTATCAAACTTCTCCTGGTTCTCCGGGCTAAGCACTGGCCGGCAGGCTTGCAGGGTTTGGGTACAGGAGGTGATGTCCAACACAATAGGCAGCTGCCCGGCATTTGTCCATTCCCAGGCATTGCTGATGATGGAGTTAGCTGTATGTTCGAAAGCTTTACTGAATCCCTTTGAAGAGAATATCTGACCGCAGCACATTCCCGCAATGTTCTCTGGTATCATATAAGCCAGACCAGCCTTAGCAGAAACACTGGCAAAGGTTTCGATTAAATTCTTCTTCCCTTCTGGCGTACCACCCATCACCCGCGAAATGCAGGTAGGAAAATAAACCACCTTTGCCTCAGCCTTTGAAACATTTTGCCTCGGAATATTTGAGGTAGTCCTTATCTGGTTACTCCATAAGGGCACAGCCGGAATAACCTTTTTCACGCCGCTGGTAAGTGCTCTCAAAGTATTTCTGCCAAATACTGCATTAATGCCGGCACCGGCTCTAAGAGCTACTTTTACAGTGCCTGCCACCGTTCCAAAATTCTTCGCAGCGATAAGAGCTACTTTATTTGCTATTGGACTATGACTCTCACGGCGCAATCGCTTGATCAGTTCGCCTGTATTGATATCGACCGGACAAGCGGTAGCGCACATGCCGTCTACAGCACAAGTGTCCATTCCGTCATACTGATACTGCTGCAAAAGTTCCTTATGGCTAGCCGAGCGACCAGTTTCTTTAAGCTTCACCAGTTCTCTCCGCACAACAATTCGCTGGCGCGGAGTGAGTGTGATATCCCTGCTCGGACATTTATGTTCGCAGTAGCCGCACTCCATACATTTATCTACCTCTGGCTCTACACTTGGCAGATCTTTCAGGTTGTGGAGATGCGCTTGTTTATTTTCATTAATGATAACGCCGGGATTAAGCAGGTTCTCCGGATCTACAACCTGTTTAAGACGTTTCATGACCTGGTATACTTCCGGCCCCCATTCGGTTTCAACAAATGGAGCCATATTACGGCCTGTACCATGCTCAGCTTTTAACGTCCCGCCATACCGTTCAACAACCAGGCTGACCACATCCTTAAGAAATGCATCATAACGTGTAATTTCCGAGGGAGTATTAAAAGCCTGGGTAACCACAAAGTGGATATTGCCATCCTTAGCATGACCGAATATTATAGCATTATCGTACTTATGCTTTATGAAAAGCTGTTGCAGCTCTAAAATAGCATCACCTAAACGCTCCACCGGAAATGCTACATCCTCCAGGATAACAGTGGTTCCGCTTGCACGCACAGCCCCTACTGCCGGAAACATTCCTTTCCTCAGCTTCCAAAGAAAATCCTGCTCCGCCGGATCCGTGGTAAACAAGGGTCTATTAAGTTGCCGCAGCTCGGAAGAAAGTTCCAGGAAGCGGTCAACTTTTAGCTGCAGTTCTTCCAGATTGTGCCCCTGATATTCCACCAACAGCGCCGCGGCACCTTCCGGAAGTTCTTTAAAAAAGGCAGGAACACCTTTAATATCTTCGATTGACCTTAGGGAAGCCCTGTCCATTAGTTCAACCGCCTCTGCTCCTGTTATTGTCAAAGGCACAATAGCCTGGCATGCAGCATAAATATCAGGAAAATACATTAAAGCCGTTGACTTTGCAGGGTAATCGGGCACCGTATCCAAAACAGCCTCTGCAATAAAGCCCAAAGTACCCTCTGCTCCGATCATAAGATGAGCGAGAATATCCAGCGGCTCATCATAATCTATAAATGCATTTACAGAGTAACCTACCGTATTTTTCGTTTTATACTTAGCCCTGATCCGATCACGGATAGCTGGATTCGTCCTCAGCGAAGTTTTAAGCAATTCAATTTCCTGATAAATAGCAGGGCACTCTACTCTGAACCTCTCATAATCAGCGGGCTCTTCTGTAGAAAAACTAAAGCCATTAGGAAGAATGAACCTGATGTATTTTGTAGTGTGGTAAGAGTTTTTGCTTACCCCACAGCACATTCCGCTTGAGTTATTGGATAGGATCCCTCCCATCATCGCCGAATTGATACTGGAAGGATCAGGGCCGATCTTTCGGCCGGACTTTCTAAGGTACGCATTCACTATTGCGCCGATAGCTCCCGGCTGAACCCTGACTGAATGTCCGTCGTTTTCTACAATAACCCTGTTCCAATGCTGACTTAAATCTACCAGAATGCCATCCGTAATTGACTGTCCCGATAAACTGGTGCCACCTGTGCGAAAAGTAAGGGGAATTCTATGCTGGTGTGAAAAGTGAAAAAGGCCAGCTACCTCTTCTCTAGAGACTGGCTGGACCACTGCTTTAGGGCGCAGGTAATAAAAGCCGGCGTCTGAAGCATAAGCCACCACATCAATTAGCCGTGACTTTATTCTTTCTTTAGGTAATACGGACTCAAGAAGACTTGCTATTTCCATTAAGTAATTTAATCTTTTAATTTAAATCGGCTACCTCCGGCACGCCGAAATATTCCTTTTCTTTCATCTTCTTTTTACTGTTAAGCCATAGAAAGACATAAGTTATTAAACCATTGATCACTATTAGTTCGAATCCAATGGAGTAGCCTATCCAGCTTAACGAGTTATAATCGATAAAATACGAAATTATCGGAGACAAAATACAAATATATGGAACATACTTGTCAGTCACTTTTCGTTTTGTAATCATTCCAAATGCAAATAAGCCAAGAAGAGGCCCATAAGTGTATCCTGCGGCTTTAAAAATGGCATTTACCACAGAGTCGTTGTTAATAACCTTAAATACCAGGATCACAAGCAACATCACAAAAGAAAACAGCACATGCACCATATGCCTGGTCCTCACCAGCGATGCATCGTTCTGATCCTTCTTCTTATCAAACCCTAAAAAATCTACACAAAAGGAAGTAGTCAGGGCTGTCAGGGCTGAATCTGTTGTAGCGAACGTAGCCGCTGTCAGGCCAAGCATAAAGATGATTGCCGGAGCCATTCCCAGATAGTTCAGTGAAATTTCAGGGAAAAGATGATCCGGAGTGGCGAGAGTACTTACATCGATCCCTTTAGCAGCCGCGTATTGATAAAGCAAAGCGCCAACACTCAGAAAGAAGATGTTGATAACCAGGAATACAGATGTAAAGGTCAGCATGTTCTTTTGGGCTTCACCAATATTCTTACAACTAAGGTTCTTTTGCATCAGATCCTGGTCCAGGCCCGTCATAGCTACCGTCACGAAAACGCCGCCTAAAAACTGCTTAACGAAATGATTCTTACTGCTAAAGAAGTCCTCCCAGAAGAAAACTTTTGAATAGGAACTGTTCTTAACTGTTTCGAACGTCTGTGCCAGATCCAGGTCTAAACTTTTAGATATAAAATAAATGGAAAGCACTACGGAAGACAGTAAAAATACCGTTTGCAGGGTATCTGTGATGATAATGGTTTTTAAGCCCCCTTTGTAGGTATATGACCAGATCAGAACCAGGCAAATCGTGATAGTTGCCCAAAAAGGGACATTCCACGCATCAAATATGAACTTTTGCAGGACGATTGCTACCAGGTATAATCTAAAAGCCGAGCCAATGGTCCGGGAAATTAAGAAGATCATAGCACCGGATTTATAACTCCAGAAACCTAAGCGTTTTTCAAGGTAAGTATAGATGGAGATGAGATGGATCTTATAATATAGAGGCAACAGTACGGTGGCTATAATAACAAAACCTACGGCATTGCCAAGCACAAACTGAAAATAACCAAAGCCGCTGTTGAAAACGGCTCCGGGGACCGATATAAACGTTACCCCTGAAAGTGCGGTTCCAATCATACCGAATGCCACGAAATACCATTTGGAATTCCGGTTAGCAATAAAAAAGCTTGAGTTATCCGACGCTCCTTTCGAGGTTATCGCTGAAATAAGGATTAGGACAGCAAAGTATCCTATTAAAAATGATAATAAAACTATTGGAGACATAAATTATCTTGGAATTATCTGGAATGTATCAAGGTTTCTCCGGGACCATTAAATCAGATCCCTGTTAATTTTACTGGGGAACACTAGCGTTAATGGCTTTACGCACACTTCCATACCGTTCCAGTAACTGGGTGGAGGTAGTTTGATCAAGACCTGTTTCTTTCATGATCATTCTTACTCCGCGAACAAATAACTTATGATTGGTGAGCTGCATATCCACCATTTTATTACCTTTTACCCTCCCTAATTTGATCATGACTGCCGTGCTCAGCATATTTAACACGAGCTTCTGTGCAGTTCCCGACTTCATACGGGTGGATCCCGACAGGAATTCAGGTCCTACAACTACTTCTACGGGAAACTGGGCTTCAGCAGCTACAGGACTGTTCGAATTACACACCACACACCCGGTGATCAGGCCATTTTCATTTGCTTTTCTCAGTGCCCCTATTACATAAGGAGTAGTGCCCGAAGCAGCTATGCCTACCACCACATCGCCTTCGTTTATATCATACTTTAGGAGATCCAGCCATCCTTGTTCTGTATCATCTTCAGCAAATTCTACCGCTTTACGGATTGCAGTATCTCCTCCGGCGATTATTCCAATCACCCAGTCAAAGGGCACACCAAAGGTTGGAGGACATTCGGAGGCATCAACAACACCTAAACGCCCGCTGGTACCGGCACCAATATAAAACAAGCGACCGCCGTCGGCCATTTTTTCCGCCACAGCCGTTGCTAGTTTTTCAATCTGGGGAATTGTTTTTTCAACTGCATCAGGAACGGTCTTGTCCTCCCTGTTGATATTCTCTAAAATCTCCCTAACAGACATCTTATCTAAATCCTTATAGTTAGAGTCTCTTTCTGTTGTAATTTCCATATGTAATTCCTTAATTTCTGTCATGATTTTTTATTGTAGCATATGCTGATTGATTCAGCTTATATATATTATTTTGTTCTGATAATTGACTGATAGATCAACTCCTGTATATCTCCTCTTACATTCATGATTCCAAGCTTGTTATTTGCGCTATCAGGATTAACACGGTTTGAAAGGAAAATATATAACAGCTTGTATTTGGGATCAGCCCAAACTCCTATGCCGGTAAAGCCAGTGTGTCCGAAAGTTAAGGGAGAAGCGCTGAGACTTGGGTATGGAGTACTGCTTGTCAAATTATCCTTTTCAGGCTTGTCAAAGCCGAGGCCTCTCCTGCTTATTTCACTGTGGTAAGCAGTAAAGTAATCGATGGTCTCCTTTTTTAATAAGCGTACCCCATTAAGCTCCCCGCCGTTTAATAACAGTACATACAGTTTTGCAAGATCATTAGCGTTGCTGAACAAGCCTGCATGCCCGGCAACCCCGCCGAACATTGCAGCCCCTGGATCGTGCACATCTCCCTGGATATGCTGAAGCCGGAAATACTTTTCGTTCTCTGTGGGCGCTATCTGGTTAAGAGGAATATGCTCCCTTGGTTTGAAGGTCGTGCTAAGCATTCCAAGAGGCGTATAAAAGTTATCTTTAACATATTGATCGAGTGTTTTGCCGCTTATTGCTTCCACCACTTTCCCAAGAAAAATAAAGTCATTGTCGCTGTATACATATTTCCCTAAAGGCCCAAGTTTACTTTCAAGGATCTTTTTGTACATGCTATCGATCCTGCTTTGCGGCATATACATGTTTTCAGCCACCCGTACCGGGTAAAGATCGGACATCGCTGTGCTGTACATTCCCTGCTTCGGCTTGCCATTTTTGTCCAGTGTTTCTTTATAAAAAGGGATGAACGCTACCAGGCCTGCCTGGTGTAACAAGATGTCTTTTAGCTTCAAACCAGCTTTATCAGATCCCCTTGTCCATGATAAATAATCTCCAAGCGTTTTATTTAGATCGAGCTTTCCTTCTTCGTATAATTTCATGACTGCAACGGTAGTGGCAGATATTTTAGTTACCGATGCCAGGTCATAAACAGTTTCAAGTGTAACCGGCTCCTTCCTGTCGTAGTTCATATAACCATAGGCTCTTTGAAAGGCAACTTTACCATCCCGGACAACCAACACTACAGCACCCGGGGTTGCTCCCTTTTCTATGGCCGTCAGTGCAATTGCGTCTATTTCATTGAGTTTTTTACTATTCAAGCCAACTGATTCGGGACTTGCAGCCGGAAGATAATGGCTACCGGTAACGCCGGTTCCATACTGAAATTCAGGGGATACACTGACAGGCAGTTTTCCTTTGGGAGATACTGTGCCCTTCAGAAGCTTTAAAGCAACATCATGCATCAGATCATCATCTTCATAACACGCTACAATGTTTTTAGCGGCAGTAATATTTTTGATGGCATAAGGGTTACCGAATACAAAGCTTATCACGTTTTTTTGATCCTGCAGCAGCTGCATCAATTTCACGGGAGCCGCGCTTATTCCAAAATTATTTGCAGGGTACTTTTTATACTTATGTAGTCCGACAATAATTGCATCATATTTTCCTCGAAGGCTTTGAGCAATTTCCTGTGCTTTTACAGAATCAGAAGCGAAGTCAAAGTAATAACAATCTGCCTTAAAGTTTTCCTTCAATAGCTTCGCAAAGTGATTCTCATCTTTTAGTCCCACACCAACAAACGCCACTTTCTTAGAGGCCATGAGTGGCAACATGGCTGACTCCTCCTGCTTTAACAGGGTGATGGCATTTTCGTATACTTCCAGTTTGATCCCTCTAACCTTTGAATTTAGATCAGCCGCAATACCCAGGGTATCTATGGGTGTCGCATTACTTAAACCCAGGTTATATTTTGCAAGTAGTACTTTACGTGCCTTTTCATCTATGTCTTCCCATCTAAGTTTATTCTGACGGATGGCCTTACGTACCTTCCTGATGCTGCCCTTAATATCACCGGGAAGGCATAACATATCATTCCCTGCAATGATTGACTGCACAGCTGCCTCACCCTGTGGATAAAATTTTGCAACGCCTTTCATTTCAAGTGCATCGGTAAATGTAATTCCTTTGAAACCCAGTTGTTCTCTTAATATACCTGTTACATTTTTCTTGGAAAGCGAGCTTGCCTGATTAGGCGTATCATCGATCGCAGGAATATAAAGGTGAGCTACCATCATACTCCCTACACCTGCTTTAATCAGCTCTTTAAAGGGATACATTTCCAGGGAATCCAGGGACCCGATCGATTTATTAATTACAGGCAGATCCAGATGGGAATCCACCGCTACATCGCCATGACCCGGAAAATGTTTGGCACAGGCCATCACACCAGCATCTTGCATTCCGCGCATCATCTGAATACCGAAGGCAGCAACCTTGTATTTATCTTCACCCAATGAGCGAAAGTTGATCACAGGGTTGTTGGGGTTATTATTGATATCAACAACCGGAGCATAATCTACCTGGATGCCTGCACGTTTACATTGCTCGGCAATTGCCTTTCCTACTTTATAAGCAAGAGACGCATCAGGCGCTGCACCCAGGGTCAGCTGATCCGGGAAAGGCTTTACATCACCAAATCTCATTCCGACGCCGGTTTCCCCATCAATACATACAAGCAAGGGCGTTTTTGCTTTTGACTGAAGCTTGTTGATCACATCAGCCTGCTGTGCTGAGTTTCCCTGGAAAAGACAAACCGAACCTATATTGTATTTCCTGACGTATTTTTGAACCTCTTTATCGAAAAATACAACCTCATTCCCTCTTTTTTCCGAAAGACGGATCACCATTAGCTGTGCTATCTTTTGCCTTTTTGATAGTTTGCTGAATGTTTTTTCCACCCAGATTTTGGAAGCGGGCGTATTTTGGAGAAAGTCTTGTCCTTTAGCAGAAGAAGACAGGCAAAGAGCAAGTGCAGGCAAGATCGACCTGGATATAAACCTTTTTATAAAAAAATGAGATGTGTACATTTTTATACTTTATTTCTTAAATCTTTTTAATTCCAATGCCTGGCAGGTCCTTCAGGGTTACCTTTCCATTAATGATCTCTGCTCCCTTGTAGACATCATTTGAAATTAAGACTGCGCCATCAAGGTCGGCCCAATCAACCATAGGCGCTAATTGCGCGGCAGCCGAAATAGCACATGAAGTTTCCGTCATACAACCCATCATCACTTTCATATTCAAAGCCCTGGCCAGGGTAAGCATTTTATGAGCCTCCCTCATTCCGGTGCATTTCATCAATTTGATATTGATGCCATGATACACCTGATGCGCTTTCAAGACATCATCCAGACGTTGTACTGCTTCATCGCCAACCGTTGGTATCGGACTCCTTTCTGTCAGCCATGCATTGTCATCGATCTGCTCTTTCGGCATCGCCTGTTCCAGGAAGATCACTCCGCGCTCGTGTAACCAATGAGCCATTTCCAGGGCAAAAGACTTGTCCTTCCAGCCCTGGTTTACATCCACACATATTGGCTTGTCAGTGATTTGCCGGATAGTTTCGATCATCATTTTATCTGTATCCCGGCCCAGCTTAACCTTTAAGATCTTGTACGGCGCAGCTTCTTTAACTTTTTGTCTCACCACTTCAGCCGTATCTATGCCGATGGTATAGGACGTTAGTGGTGTTTTCGAAGCATCAAAACCCCAGATTTTATACCAGGGCTGCTTTACTAATTTTCCAACCAGGTCATGAAGGGCAATATCAACGGAAGCCTTTGCGGCTCTATTGCCCACTTCAATCTCATCAACGTATCGGAGTATATTCTCCATTTCAAAAGGATCATCAAATTTCGAGAGATCTACTTTTGAAAGGAACTTTGTAACTGTTTCATGAGATTCGCCCAAATAGGGAGGCATAGAAGCTTCTCCATAACCAATCACGCCGTCATACTCAAGCTCCGTGAGAACCACTGGTGTTGTGGTACGCGAACTTGTGGCTAGATTAAAGGCATGTTTAAGGTTTAAAATGTAGGGTCTGAAACGAAGCTTTAAAGACCCGGCACCACTCATTTTCTTCTTCTGAGCGGCAAACAAGTCCTCGGGAGCTGTCGTTAAAGAGGCTCCCATTAGTAGTCCCGAACTTTTTATAAATTCTCTTCTGCTGCTCATTGTTAATCCTTTCTAACTGAGTAAAATGGATGCTCATCTACCCGGGTAATCGCAGGTTTACCTATAGAGGTAAGAATTCGCTTTGCGTTAACAAGTGTCCGGGTTTGAAATTCATCATAATCAGGATCACCGGAAACTAAGCTGTTTATGCGGACCAGTCCTGCTGCCTGAATGAACTTTCCTTCACCCATGTAGATCGCCGTATGCGTCACCCTGGGCTTGTCAACTTTATGTTTTCCTGCGGCAAAAAACAGTAGATCACCAGCTTTAAGATTTTTTAAGGCTTTAGTAAGATTCACAGTGTCAGACTCAAATATGTCTACCTGCTCGCCAGACAGCACCTGTTGAGAAGCATCTCTGGCAAGGATAATTCCGTTCAGGTAATAACAGGTCTTAGTGAATCCACTACAGTCGAAGCCTTTAACAGACGTGCCTCCCCACAAATAAGGGATACCTATAAGGCTTGTTGCTGTGTTCAGAATATTGAACGCCTGAGGATTAGGTCTGGAAACCCAGTTATTGTATTTTGCCGCGTCCTTAACCGGGATGTATGCGATGCGCTGGTCAGGGTAGGAAACTCTATAGTATTTTTTTTTGCGGCCTAAGACCTTTAAAATATTGCCTGCCACAACATCCGATACAGGGCTGGAATTACCCGAAGGCTTACTAAACGCATGACCGTACTGGCTGGTATAAACTACTCTATCGGCAGATTGCCATTCAGTAAATTCTTCACTCGTCATTGCCTCAATACCGGCGTCATCAGTCCAGGAAATATAGTTGTCAGGCGTACGGACAAGATAATATCCTCGCTCCTTTTTAAGAATTTCGACGGGAGTTCCAAGCAAGACCTGTGTAGCCATTTCTGCTGTATGATCAGGTTCAAAGCGGCTGTTGCAAACTGAAAGAGTCGCCACTCCGTAAACCTTTCCCTGCAGAGCGTTAGAAGGCAGCAAAGATTCAAGAACAGTAGCGCTTATACTTTGAGTCATAAACCTTTTCTTTAATATTTCTGCGGCATTTGCTTGCGTACTCTCCAATTCTATAACAAAGGGAGACTGCGATTTGATGTTCACTTTGAAATAAGCAGTCCTCCTGTCAGGCGCAAGCTCTTTTTTAACCTCGCTGATGACAGTCCAAACACTGGCTGAATCAGGCAGAGTCTGAGCTGACAGCCTGAGAGAATCAAAAAACAAAGCAATTAGCAATGCGTATCTCACATCAAATTCTATTTAGTGGAGTATTCTAAACAGGCAACTTTCCCGTCCATTGTACTAACAATAACTTTATTCTTATCTAAAGGCATAATTGGGTTCATCAAGCAATTTGACGTCTTATATTGCCACAGCACCTCTCCTGTTTTCCGGTCAACAGCAGAAGCCAATCCGGAATGACTCGGCACATAGATCACGCCCCGGCTCTCAATAATAGCTGAAGGAGTAAGCTCATAAGGAAGCTTCAAATCTCCCTTCCAGGTTAGGTCCATCTGGGGAGTAGTGGTCGAGATGCCATACAATTCACCATCCATTGTTTTAACATATACCAGGCTTTTATCTTCGGATAAGCCCATCGACTCGCGCACCCTGACATTTTTCATCTGGGTTCTCCATATCACATGGCCAGTTTTTGCGTTAAAGGCAGTCATATACCTGTCGGGAGCGACGATAAATACCCGGCCATTTGCTGCAACAGGATAGCAGGCTGCAGGAGAAAACATCCGGTTAGATGCGCCGTTGTTCCACTTCCAGGCCAATTGACCAGTCTTTATATCTAAAGCATAGAAGTCGTTAGCCCAACAACCAAAATAAATCAGACCTTCATAGATCATCGGCTTTGTTACAACAAATCCCTTCACCTGGTCGAAGTCCCAGATCAACTTTCCCGACTTCAGGTCTAGCGAACGAAAATGCCCGTCGGAACTTCCAATAAAAACCTGATTTCCTTTCACAAGGGCAGAGCCAAGAACCGGCCGTAAGGCAGGGAACTTCCATTTCAAACTACCATCCTTAGCAGAAAGACAATAAATAAAATTGTCAGATGAACCAGCGAGGACATAACCTTCAGCATAATAAGGAGTTGAATAAATCTTGCCGCCAGTTTGGTATTGCCAGGCCTTTAAACCGGTTTTTCTATGAAGTGCATTAATTGATCCTTTGGTGTTGGTTGCGAATACAAAAATCTTAGACATTGCTGTTCCCGCACCTATATCACTCTGATCCTGGTATTCCCATAGAGTTTTAACGCCCAGAAACTTTTTATTAACAGCAAATGAAGGTCTGAAATACGTTGTAGTGTCTTTTTCAAAATGATGGTTTGCCAAAGCCACCTCAGTCCATTTTCTATTGGTTTGAATAAGCGGCTTTCTTTCGTCAAAACTCGCCGTTCCGTTTTGGATAGTAACAATGTTATACCCGCCAATACTGTCTTTTGCTCTCAGGTTGGAACGCCCCATCACTGAAGGAATACCCTCTACATTAAACTTTCTGTTTGCATGCCCGTGCCCGCAAAGCAGCAGCTGAACATTCCTCTTTTTCACCCTGTCGATTGCTTCGTACCAGTTGTTTTGAGAAGAATCCTGGGGATAATGATTAATGTAGATAACCGGCATGGATGGACTAGGCATATTGTTTAGCACCGAATCAAGCCAGACAATATTTTCTCTTGGCACCTGCCCCGGCCCCATTCTCATGTTTGGACCAGAACTGGTAGCGGCAAAGAAATAACCACCTGCCGTAAAAGAAAAGGTTTCTCCGCCAAATACCCGGAGGAAGCTGTTACTGCCACTCTCCGACCAGTTGGAGTCATGGTTTCCCGCGATAATATGCCAGGGCATATTTAAACTATCCAGGATCTGCTTCGCAAGCTTCAGCTCCTCATCTGAACCAAATTCGGTAATATCACCGCTGATCACTACAAACTGGATGTCAGCCTGGCTGTTAATATCGGTGACAGTGCGCCGAAGATCTTCAGCGGCAGTATGATTACCGATATGTGTGTCGGAGACAAAAGCGAATTTGAGGGATTGTGCATTTGACTCAAATACCCACAAAAAGAGCAAAACCGCAATAGGACTCCCATTCATAATTAGACGGTGGCAATTTGTCATACAATTATACAAATAAATCGGCACAAACATGCAATTTTTATTTAATAAAGAGTCTAAACCAGAACAAAACGCATAAAAACGCAAAACATTAGCTTTTTTACCAATAAATCATTTTAAAAATGCATTCCCAATTTTTATGCTATAAAATGTTTTATAAAGCCCTCTCTGCGCAGAGAAGGCTTTATCTCGTGACTTAAAACTGTACTTGATCGGCTTATTTAATAACGTCGTAAGCCGCTTTGACCATTGAATTTGGTCCATTAGCATCCTGATAAAGCTCCCATACCATTAGGCCATTGGCGTTATCCTTCGCTAGTTGAGCTTTCAACTTCACCACATCAAGACTATTGTAATAATAAATATCCGTTCTGTTCCCGGTTATGACAGTTGCCGAATTAAGTAGTGGCTTCGCGCCATTTTTTAATAATTCTCTGTACGACATTGCCAGAGGGGTTGGATCTGCCGTTTTTCCATAAGCAGGAAAACCTAACACTGCTTTTTCTTTCGGCAATCCTTTAATGTTTAACCAGGCATCCATTACTTTTTGGGCTATAACATAGGTTGAATGATGGTTAGGCTCCTGCGGGTCCAGTCCTTTTGCATCATAAGCCATTAAATTAACAAAGTCCATTGCCTCAACTGCTCCTGGAGTTATGCCATCACGGACATCACCAGCAAAAAGACCTGCAGTAACAGCAGCACTTAAATACAAATGATATCTATGGAGCTTACCTGAGAGCTCTTTCATAAATTTTTCAAAAGTGATGTCGTTGGAAAGGCCAGCGTTCGGATATTCCCAATCTATATCTATACCGTCCAGATCATACTTTAAAGCGAAGGTGACAATGTTGTCAATGAATTTTGAACGCAATACGGAGTCGGCAGCTATAGCTGAGTATATCGCCTGAGATCCGGCGAATGACACTGCTCTCTTCACCCCGTTCTCTTTTGCCCGCTGCATAATCTTAGCGAAATTTTGCGGTTTTATCAAAGGTTGAATAGTTCCATCGGCATTTGGATAGGCAAATGCATAATGAAGGTGAGTGATCATCTTGAACTTCTCCATTTCAATCGAATCAGGCTCATTCGCTTCAGCATAATAAGCTACCATTTTAAAGCTACGGTCTGTAACATATTCACCAGAAGGGATCTCATGGGCACCTTTATGGTAGTCATCCGGAACCCATTTTACTTCATCCTTACAAGAATACAAGCCCCCAAGAAAAATTGCTGCTATATATAAAAGTCTTTTCATTTTATTCAAATTTTCCATGTTCTCTGATTTAGACAGAGAACATGGAGTTTTTTTATCTTTTAGTATGATCAATGCCAATTCCATAGGGTGCATAACCCTTAATTAAAAACTCTGCCGGTTTACTTCCATCTAACGCATATTTCTTAATTCCAGAATTAGCTCCTGTACCTACTACAGCTCCCAAATTGTTTACATCAGTTACAGCTCTGAATCCATAGTATAAGTACCCTGCCGATCCATCATCCGGGTCGGTATCTAACGCCATTCCGGTAATGCCAAGAATTTCCGTGCCACTACCCTCCTGACTAAGGTTACTAAGATTGTCGATAAGAACAATATTAGCCCCATTGATATCACACCGATATAACCCTGGAGTTAAGTTACCTCCTATCGAATTGACATAAAAGTAAATCTTCCCATTTTTGGAGTCTACCACAAAACTGCGGATCTTTACTTCTTCTAAACTTCCAATTCGTCCTAAAAAGGCATTTGTCGTTAAATTGAATCTATACAATCCTTTACCGTTCGCATGTTTTGAATACCAAATTTCTCCATCCACAACCCGGACACCTCCATCTACCCAATTAAATACAGTGGTAACGCCGGCCGCATTCCCCACAACTATACCGAGCTTTTGAGTGGTTGGATACGTAAGGTCCTGTCCTGTTGTCGAAATAGCTCTTACATTAAAATTCCGGGTGAGGAAATAAAGTATACCAGTTGCAGGATCAATCTCATGAGCAAAAGGATCTTGCTGATAAATCCCTGTGGCTGTTGTGAGCGTAATATCATTAGTACCCCCCAAATTAGTCGAGTAAATGCGTCCGTCAGCATTAGCGGAGGTGATAAACCATGCGTTATTACCTGCTTCAGTTATAAATACCCTATCGTTATAAACACTGAGAGATAATGGATGACTGCCTAAAGAATGAGGCAATTGAGTTGTTACAGGAGCTGTCAATTGCTTAAACTGATACTTATATATCTTTTTCGTGATTATATCAGTAAAGTACAGGGCTTTTGTCAACTCCCCCCTTACATTTACCTGCACTGTAGTGGTCAGTGTTTCCTCTCCGTCATTAAAGGCTAAAGTGACTGTATGAACTCCTTCATTCTGAAAGGTGACTTTTGGCTTTGCTTCAGTAGATACCAGGCCAGGTTCGCCGAAATCCCAGGAATAAGTACCCTCCTGGCCGGGATATTTAAAGACATTTGCACTAAATTCTACCTCAGCCATAATACCAATATTAGCAGGCAGTACAATTTGAGGTTGCATCTTAATCACATTTACCGATTTTGTAACCGAATCGATTTTACCGCCCTGCCAGGCTACAAGGGTTACCTTATACTCACCCGGCAAATCATAATAAATTGTGTCCGGCACTAATGCCTCGCTGCTTTCCCGATCAACCAACCCTTCTTTAGTAAGGGCCTTACCTTCGGGAAATTTCCAAAGATATTTTTCTGAATATTTCGACCTGTTCGTTAACAGAACTTTTGCTGGTGCAGTAATGTCACCCTCAGGAAGAGTAAAATTCACTGCGAAATTACCCTGAGGTTCGATCCTTGAAACCTCATCTTCCTTGCAACCAAACATCAGAAGCATTGAAGATATAAAGTATAATAAACTAAGTTTTCTCATAATTTCTATTGGTATGCCGATTCAAAACTGTTGCTGGTTTCCTTAATTATACCATTTTCCGTGGTAACTCTGACGTTCACTGAAGCGGCCATCACTCCTTCTTTATGTATCTCCTTTAAGCCATTGTCAATTAAATTCTGTTTACTGAGATTTGATCGCAAGAAAGCCTTTCCAATGGCAGAAATAGCTGTTTTTGTACCCGCTGTCATTACATAGTTTCCATCGGGGGCCGTGGGAAATAACCTTGCATATTCCGACACTTTAATAGTTCGTGCTAACTGACTTTTTAAGATCTCAAACGCTTCATCAGGAAGTTGTAGCAACAAACCGGGCCCGGCCAGATCGTACTTGCCCGCACGCTGAGCAAATAATGTGTATCGGGCCGGTATGACGAAGTAATTTTCGTTTGTACGATAGTAGTTTTCCAAGTCATCAGCCGCACCACTACTTACCGTTTTCCAGATATCATTGTTCACAATAGTATCTCTGACAATCAATATTGGATTGGTGTCGTGCCAGGTATTAATAACGGTGTTATCCAATGACAGATAAATACCAAACCTCTCTGATAGCGTATGTGAAAATTCAACCTTTGTTATTTTATCTGACTTATGAGAAGTTGTCGCTGTTACTACCACAATGTCTCCTAAAGCAGGAGTCCGGTTGCTTAACGAAACACTTAACTGGGCTTTATGTCCGCCGCCTAAAGCTCCAATTTCTTCAATTGGATTGTTCTTCTTACAAGACAAACCAACAACCACTAATATTGCGAATAAAAATATTTTACAGTTCTTCATACTCTTATTAGTTTAATTGCGACTTTTCTGCCCACCATACCGGTACGAATAGCCAGTTTCTGGCATTAGCACCGAGCCTTTCCAACTCTCTTGGGTTATAAATAGGTTCTGTTTGAGGATCGTAGGGCATTCTCTGAAGCCATCTTCCGGCAGCATCAGATGTCACATTTTTAGGATAATAAATGCCGGGATAAGCCTTTGCACTGTATTTATACCTCCTCATATCCACCCAACTTTCTGGCTGTAAGTACATCGCAATATATTTTTGCCCCATAATATCGCTTACCGTTAGTTCAGAGGCGTCGTGTTTAACTTTTGAAGAGGATAAATAACCTGTGATTTCGCCCGCACTTACCCCCAATCTCTCCATGTTCAACCTGATTCCTTCTCTATATGCTTCAAAAGCTGTGTTTCTATCATTCTGGTAAAAAGCCGCTTCAGCTTTGATAAAGTATAGTTCTTCTTTCAGGATATATGGCTGAGGAGAATTATCAGAAGTCCAATAGCCATTATATAATTTTGCAAAGTCTTCCATTGCAGGGACTGGAGTATCCTTAGGCCAATTTTTCACTGCCAGACCCTCTGATATCATCGCCCCGTTATAGACTCCTTTAACTCCCGGAGTAGTCAACTTTAGTAACCTGGGATCATATTTTAATCCAGGATCATTAACGGTAAGATAGTTCATAAAGAAATCTGTATGTACAGATGATTCTAAGACGTTAGTTATATCTGCAAAGTTCCACTCAGGTCTGGGAATATCCGGGCCCCACATATTAGTTTCCCAATCCCTGGAAGGAGCTTCCGCATACCTAAACATCGCGTCTGAAAACCCTGCTAAAGCAGCATTAGTAACTGCCAGGACCTCATCGTAGTTTTTTTCAAAACTTGCTGTATGTAACAAAAGTCTGGCTCGTACGGCTTCTGCAAAAGCTTTCCATTTATTAATGTCACCTCCATAAATCAAATCAGCGCTAGAATCCATAACCGGATCTGCAGAAGAGGCACTATTAAGCGCCTCGATACCTTCGTTTAACAGTGATAACACACCTGCATATACGACATCCTGCGTATCATATTTAGGGTAATAGATACCTGTATAAGCCTCCGTATAAGGCATATCTCCAAAAACATCGGTCGCTGTCAGGTAAGAAAAAGCAAGCACTATTTTGCCAACTCCCTTGTAATTATTTGCCCCGTCCCTTTCGGCCCTTTCAATCATCCCTAGACAATTACTGCCGACATCGAAGTAATGCCACCGCCAGGCACCAATTCTCTGTGCTAAAGTATAGTTCCAGTGAACTAATGGCGCAGTGTAACCATTATTGCTACTGTTGTATCTACTATTTAGATAGAGCGAATGATATGATGTGAAACGGGCCTGGGAGTAAATGTGATAAGCCATATTACCCAATATTGCAGGTAATCTAAGATTAGCTTCTGTTGTTACCGGCTGCACCGGATTTACATTAATATCCAACTTACTGCATGATGCAAGCACCACTATCAGCATAATCGATAACGTTCTTAATATTTTTTTCATGTTATAATTGAGGTTAAAATCCAACTGATACACCTAATGAATAAGTCCTTGATACAGGAATTGCACCGAAATCAACACCCATGGTGCTGCCTCCTCCCCCTCCTGCATTTGGTCCTGCACTGTTCACTTCCGGATCCCCACCAGAATAATTTGTAATTAGAATCGGATTTTGTGCAGACAACTCAAAACTAACTCTTGACACTTTCAGTCTGTCAGTATATTTTTTTGGAACAGTATAACCAAGTGTAATATATCTTACTCTGGCCCAATTTACCGTTTCGACAAAGTTGGATCCAACCGACGTATAATTATTGACAAAGTAGTTATAGTCTAACGCAACCTCCTTAGTATTTTTGACATAGGAACCATCTGGCTGTTCAACTACCCCGTTAAACACAAACGCCCGATCTCTCAACTGTCCAACATCGTAGGCGATCCCCCTGGACACCATACCTAATCTGGTCGCATTGTAAACATCGCCTCCAAATCGGAAGTCCCATAAAAAGGATAGATTAAGATTTTTGTAACTGAATTTATTCAGTAAACCAATATTAAACTTAGGTTCCCGATTACCAATATACAACGAGTTATCCTGACGATTGATAACGGGATACCCATCACTGCCGATAACCGTGTATCCTTCATCATTTTTCAGATAATCGCTGCCCACAATACCCAACACCGGTTTATCGATCATTGATGCTCCGTAAGCGGAAGTGTACGGCTGACCGAATGTATAAGGGAATACTTCGATATGTCCGGGAAACTCAAGCATTTTTGAAGTATTTTTCCAAGCATTTAATGTGGTATTCCAGGTAAAGTTTTTAGACTTAAACGGACTTCCGCTTAGAGACATTTCAATTCCCCGGTTTCGAAGTTTTCCAACATTGAAAGTTTGTTCAACAAAACCAGTTGGAAGAGGTACTCTCGCCGTTACTATTTGATCCCGGCTCTCTTTATCATAGTATGTAGCTTCGAGATTTAAACGATTTCTAAACAACCTGAATTCAAGACCATACTCATTTTCTACTGTCGTTTCGGCAACAAGATGAAGATTACCTCCGGTAGCGAAGTTCTGATAACCTCCGCCGATTCCGAGATAAGGGACCAGATTTGTATAAGTTGCATAGATAGGAGCATCCTTACCTACTTTGGCATAACTAACCCTTAACTTTCCAAACCATTCATTTTTATTATCAAACAATTCAGAAAATGTAAAACTACCTGATATCGAAGGCGAATAGAAAGATCTGGCGTCTTGAGGCAACGTAGACGACCAGTCGTTTCGACCGGTGATCCCTAAGCTCAACATATTTTTATAGTCCAGCTTGAAATCACCATATAGAGCATATCGCTGCCGTCTTCTAAAACCTTCTGATGAAACCAGATTCGCTGCTGCTATATTATTTACACTGTAAATGTCGGGAACAACGAAATCCTCACCGCTAACAACATTTGTCTTGGCTTCAAAGTACTCTGAACTAGCTCCTAAAATTAATGTAGCCCTTAGATCATTATTTATCTTTCTGTCAAAACTGGCATTAAATATATTGGTTTGATAAATAAAGTTTCCTTTACTTTCGTATAAACGGCCATCCATAAAACCTGGTGTGCCCGGCACCGTTACATAGCCATAATCCTGGTTATAAAAATCCTGTCCAACTCTATAAGACAGATTGATCCAGTCAACAGGCTTATAGGCGAGATTACCATTTATTACAAATCGTTGCGTTCCTGTGTTCCTTGCATTTTTCATGATCGCCCACATAGGCGATATTCTTGCTGTTTCTTCTACACCACTATTCTCATAGTACTCGTAGTAGGGCTTACCATTATCGTATTGATATCGTTGTATATCGTACCGTAGTGGATACATATAAATACTATTGGCATAACCACCTGAACTGCCTCCTACGATACCTTCCTTAATATTATTGTTGATATAATTTGCTGAAGCTGTTAACTCGATTTTTCTCGTAAGCTTAGTGGTGCCCTTTATTAAGACAGATAATTTATCGGACCTTGTATTGGGAATAATAGAGGAACCATCCCTATAATTACCAGAAAAGTAATAATTGTATTTTTCCGCACCTCCGTTTACGTTAAAGTTTACATCATTAATCTGACCTGTTTCGAAGAATCTGTCGAGGTTATTATATATGAGTTCATCACTTCTAAACTTTCTTCCCCAAGATGAAATAGAACTCTCGTCAAAACCACTGCCTGTACCAGAGGTATATAAGCTTTGTTGCTTCGGAAGACGACCGACCGTCTCTAAAAATGACTTATAAGAGCCATTCATTTGAGTTGTTCCTGATTTCCCCTTTTTTGTTGTAATAATAATAGCACCCGACGCTGCATCAATACCATAAAGCGCAGAGGCAGCCGCACCTTTCAAAATAGAGATGTCCTGAATATCCTCAGGATTAAAATCAGCAAGCCTGTTTACGGTGCCGTCTGTAGATGCATTACTGACCCTAATGCCATCCACGATCATTAACGGTTGATTATCTCCGCTTAGAGAAGATACGCCCCTTAAGATGATCTCAGAAGGAAGGCCAGGAGACCCACCGGAAGAAGTGATCTGCGCTCCGGCAATTTGACCTTGAAGTCCGTTAATAATATTTGACTGATTAGACTCCCTTAAATCTTCTCCTTTCACGGTCTGGACGGAATAAGCTAAAGTTCTTTTATCCCTCTCGATACCCAAGGCCGTAACAACCACTTCTCCAAGAGCCTTGGCATCAGATTTCAAGGCAGCATTGACCACACTTTCTGAACCAATGATCTTTTCCATCGTCAGGGTGCCTATGTACGAAAAAATCAGAACTTGGCCCTGTGTGGCGCGAATGGTGTACTTTCCATCAGTGCCCGTACTTGTAGCCAGAACTGAGTTTTTTATTTTGACAGAAACCCCTGGAAGAGGTAGCCCGTCCTCGGCAGATGTCACCGTTCCTGTAATCACCTTTTCCTGAGCAATTACGTTTAGCGACATCAAGACCAAACCCATAATTAAATTGAGTAGCCTTCTTTTCATAATAAATTAGTGATTGAGTTATATATAGTTAAATTTTTCTTTAATGACGAACAAACAGGCATAATAACGTATCTTAAGATGAATCCCCCCCTCATACTTCTTCAAATTTAATACTTGAATCTGCAACTTTCAAATTTTTTCGACAAAAAAACGCAGAAATTGACATAAAAATTCAACAAATAAGCTAAAACATGCAAAAATCCACAGCAAACTCCTATTATTTCCATCTACACAATCCAAAACTGCGATCCCAAGAATACAAAGTGGATCAAAAAAGCAATTATTGGTAGATCAAATACTTTTTCCGCATATTTTTAAAACCATCCAAGCCTTTTTTCCAGCTTTTTCGGATTCTTTCTTCAGAAAGTCCTGCAACAATCTGCTCTTTAAACTGCTTCACTCCGGCCAACCTGTCGATATTTCCAATTTCCTTACTTTGACTTGAGTCAAAAAACTTTTCTTTGTCCGGATACGCTGCATATAAGTCCATCATCCACTTCAAATTGATTTTTCCTGACTTCCGGAGAGCAGCAACGGTTTCCTGATTGCGTAAATTAAGACCATAACACTCCTCGTTCATATGCAAGGGGGTCTCGCTCATTCCTTTTATACTTTTAGGCGTAAATGAGAAAGTGTATTTCCCTTTCAGCTGCGGATTCCCTAATACAGTAAATGGCGTATACGTACCTCTTCCCTGACTGATGACTGTTCCTTCGAACAGACAGGTCGATGGATAGAGAATAATTGATTCGGGAGTATTAAGATTAGGGGAAGGATTGACTGGAAGATCATAAGGAAGATCATGGGAATAATTGGCAACAGGTATGATTGTAATTTTACACTGCACACCATTAGCCAGCCACTTTTCACCATTGATCATCTTAGCATACTCACCTACTGTCATTCCGTGAGCAATAGGGACAGGATGAATACCGATCCCGGACTTGTTAGCCATATCAAGAATTGGTCCGTCGATCAGGTAACCATGGGGGTTGGGACGATCAAGAATTAGCAATTCCTTCCCGCTCTCAGCACACGCTTCCATCACCCGGTGCATGGTTGCTATATATGTATAGAATCGTGCACCAACATCCTGAATGTCAAAAACCATTAAATCAACATTAGAAAGACTTTCTTTGGACGGCTTGTGATTTTTCCCATATAAAGACACTACTTCTATGCCTGTCTTTGGATCTTTTTCATCCTCTACATGCACACCGGCACTGGCATTTCCCCTGAATCCGTGCTCCGGACCAAAGATCTTCACAATGTTAACACCAAGAGACTTGAGACTATCGACACTATGAGTTTTTCCAATTATTGAGGTTTGATTCACTACCATACCGATTCGCTTACCTTTCAGATAAGAAAGGTATTTGTCAGTCTGGTCAGCACCTGTAATAATAACCGATTTCGCTTTTCGGTCCGATTTCTTTTCTTTGCCTGTTGTTGCAGTTCCTAGCAGGCCCGCCAATAGCGCTAGCAGTAAAGTTTTCTTCATGTATCTAACTATTATGCTTTGTCTAACTCCCCCAGCAAGAGAAGTTAAATTTTATAATTCTTATTTTGGTTAGCTCATGCAACAGATGCACGAACCAAACATAAAGATTAAAATGAAAAGATGCAACAAAACGCAGAAAAAGTTTCACAATACCGCAAAAACTCGCCATTAGCGGGTAAAGAAGCCACGACCGCATTGCGTTTTCTTGCGTTAAATCCAAGAAATTATAGGGGTAGCCTCATAGAGTCAAGAAATCGCACAGCGGCAGCGATCATATTCTACAAATGCAGTGAAAGTTGCACACCACAAAAAAAGGGCGACCACAAGCCGCCCTTCATCAATTAAAGAAGATTTTTTTAAGCTTTATGCTCAGATCCAAAAGTCCTCTTCAAGAAATTTTTAAATTTCCTTGAATTGCTGTTTGCAATGATGTACATACATGGTACCAATACCAGTGTAAGGAAAGTCGCAAAACTCAACCCAAAGATCATCGTCCACGATAGCGGCCCCCAGAAGGCAACGTTATCACCGCCGAAATATAAATGAGGGTTTCCTTCACTGAATAACTTGGCAAAATCCATATTCAAACCAACAGCCAATGGTATCAAACCCAGCATCGTTGCTGTGGCAGTCAGGAGCACCGGTGTCATACGGGTTCTGCCAGCTTCAATAGCTGCGTCTCTTACAGACATCCCCTGCTCTACCATGAGGTCGGTAAATTCAACCAAAAGGATACCATTTCTAACCACGATACCGGCAAGCGCGATGATACCCACACCAGACATTACGATAGACATTTCCATCCGGAAGATGATCATACCCAGTAACACCCCGATCACACTAAAGAGGATCTCGCTCAGGATGATCAATGGCTTACTCACCGAGTTGAACTGCATCACCAGGATAATCAGGATCAATCCGAAAGCGTACATTAAGGCTGATCCCAGGAATGCAGCAGTTTCCATTTGCTCTTCCTGCTCCCCTGCCATCTTAATCTCTACTCCATCCGGTGCTTTAAACTGATTTATCTCTGTCTGAATCTCAGCTACAACCTCATTGGCATTGTAATCACCTAAAACGTTAGAGGATAGAATAATGATTCGCTTCTGCTGCTTTCTCTTGATACCTCCGTAGGTATTTACATAGTCGATTCCTGCAAAGGAGGATAATGGTACCTGACGGATTTGACCACCCATTGCCATATCACGGTAAGTGATCTTCATATTCCTCAACGATTGAAGATTGTTACGCTGATCTTCTTGCGCCCGCACATTGATTTCGTAGTCTTCATCGTCATCTCTGAACTTAGATACTTCTTTGCCATAAATAGCCGTACGTAATTCACCTCCTACCTGACCACTTGATATACCTTCACGATTAGCTCGTTCACGATCGATATCAAAGATGATCTCCGGTTTGTTATTCTGGAAGTCAGATTTCAACTCCTCCACTCCGGCAATTTGCTTGGCGTCAAGATATTTCTTCAAACGATCTGAGGTTCTCACAATTGAATCAAGATTATCACCTGTAATTTCAATTGAAATAGGTTTTGCTGTCGGAGGACCTGATTGCTCTTTTGTAACCGTTACTGCTGCTCCGGGAATTCCCTTAACAGCCTCACGCACTTTATCTAAATACTGCGAAGTGTTTTCACCATCCCGCTTTCCAAATTCAACGAAGGCAACCGTAACCTTACCCCGGTTAGGGTACTCTCCCTGGTCTTCATCCTGAGGATCAGTAACACCAACTGTTACGTTGGAAATTATCGAAGAGACGATTTTGTTATTCTTGCCGCCAACGGCTTCAGTAACTTTAGTTTCGATCTTCTTAATAACCTCATTAGTATATGCCTGATCTGTACCTACTGGTAATTCGGCGTATACGTAGATAAAGTTCGGGTCCGACTCTGGAAAGAATACCACTTTTGGAGGCACTATTCCTGTAAGAACGATTGAGAAAATGAACAAACCAATGGTACCAAAAATCATTGTCCGCGGACGGGCCAATGCCCAGGTTAGCAGCTTAACATAACGCGCCTGGAAACGAGGCCAGACATTCTCCTGGAAACGTTTAACCGCTCCGGTAAGGTAAAAATGGTTAAGCAGATAAAGTAAGGCAAGGAACACAAAGAAGTTACCTGCTCCGAAACTGAACAGATAAGCTATACCCGCTAAAACTAATAATACTATAAGTGCCCGTTTAACCGATCTGTCAAATGTTGGCTTATGATGCTCCTCTTCTAAATGAGGCTTCATAAAATCGACTGCAAACACAGGATTTATGATATATGCTACCAAAAGCGAAGCAAGCAGGGTTATAATAAGAGTTACCGGCAGGAAGAACATAAACTCACCGATAATTCCAGGCCAGAACAATAAAGGCACAAAGGGAGCAAGCGTTGTCAATGTTCCGGAAAGCACCGGAAGGAACACCTCTCCTGCTGCCATCTTAGCTGCCTTCACAATAGGCACTTTTCCGTTATCAAAGATCCGGTGTGTATTTTCAATTACCACAATAGCATCATCCACTACTATACCCAACCCAAGCAGGAAAGAGAAGAGCACGATCATGTTCATAGTAAAACTGAACCCAAATAGCGCTCCTAAAGCTGGCATGGTTAAAAATGCCACAAACATGGACAGGGGTACCGACAGCGCAACAAACAATGCATTAGTTACCCCCATAAAGAACATCAGGATCACCGTTACCAGGATAAATCCGATAATAATGGTATTGATCAGGTCGTGTAAGGTAACCCGCGTTTGATCTGACTGATCTCCTGTAAGGGTAATATCAAGATTCTTAGGCAAAGTAGTTCCCTGCATTTCCTTGATCAGAGCGTTGATCTTATCAGATGCCTCAATTAAGTTTTCACCGCTTCGTTTTTTAACGTTCAAGGTGATAACGTTCTTTCCGTACAAACGTGCATAACTGTTTTGTTCCTTGAAGGAATCCTTAACATCAGCTATATCCTTTAAATATACTGCTGCACCCGTAGGCGTTTTGATCACGATGTTTGCAATCTCCTCAGCACTTTTGAAATCCTTTTTTACGTTTAGCGTACGACGCACCCCGTCCATTTTTACCGAACCGCCCGAAATGGTCATATTTTCATATTTCACGGCCATCTCAATATCACCGAATGAGATCTGCGCAGCAGCCATTTTATTCAGGTCTACATTGATCTGAACTTCGGGATCAAGCGCTCCTACGATATCGACCCCTGAAATCTCTTTAAGGCTTTCAATCCTGTCTTCGAGATCGTCCGCATACTTCTTCAGCGATTTTAGATCATAGTCGCCGGAGATATTTACGTACATGATAGGAAGGTCAGAAAGGTTGATATCCTGAACATCCGGATCATTGGGTAGATCATTAGGAAGGTCCTGTCGTGCTTTATCAACCGCATCCTTCACCCGCTGTTTTGCATCTTCAATTTCAACACCGGTATTAAATTCCGCTGTGATTATCGAAAAATCCTGATAGGAATTTGAGGTTATCTTCTTCAATCCCTTGGTTCCCCTGAGCTCCTTTTCAATCTGTTTTGTAACCAGGTTTTCCATATTTTCCGGAGAAGTACCCGGATATACGGTCGTCACGAAGATCTTCGGGATAATGATTTCCGGAAAGTTTTCCTTCGGCAAGTTATTGTAAGCGTTCAAGCCCAGTACTGTTACAATAAAAGTCAGCACATAAATGGCCATTTTATTGTCTATCGCCCAGCTTGAAGGCTTAAACTCTTTATTTACGTCTTTCATTTAAAAAGAAATTACTTATTATTTATTAAGCGACTAAAACCTTAAAGTATCGCCTTCATTCAGATCCTGGAAGCCCAGGGTTACAACTTTATCTCCTGCCTTTAAGCCAGATATTACCTGCGCCTGACCATCAGAAACTTTTCCGGTTTTGATATCGACTTTTTTAGCCTTCCCATTATCAGAAACAAAAACATATTCGCCGCTTTCTGATTTTTGAATAGCGTTTACGGGAATAGTAATCGCATCATTAACCTTGTAATCGACTATCTTAAGGATTGCAAGCATGTTAGGGCGGTAGTTTTTTCTGCTCGGCAACTTCACTTCCACACCAAAGCTCCTTGAGGCTGGATCGATCACTTTTGAAGCAAAGGTTACTTTAGTTTGTAAACTATCTGGTACATCTGGTAATACCACATTTACTTCATCACCTGAGTTTACCCTTCCGGCATAAGATTCAGCCACTTCGGCCTTTACTCTTAAATTACTGGCATTTACTACCGTGATACCCGGCATTCCCGGATTTATCGACTGTCCGAGTTTCAGATCCATTTGATCTACCGTTCCTGAGATCGGCGACTTCATGCGGTACATAGCTAACTGAGAGCGAAGCACAGCAATCTGTCTTTCTACACCTTCTTTTTGAGTTTTTGCATTCAGGTACTGAACCTCTGTTCCGATTTTTTGATCCCACAGATTTTTCTGACGCTGATAAAGCGTAGTGGCCAGCTCTAACTGTGTCTGCAACTGCGCTACATTCTGGCGAAGCACCTTATCGTCCAGCTGAGCCAACACTTGCCCTTTACTAACGTTTTGACCGGCTCTAACGTAAATAGCTGTAATTACACCGGGAGTTTCAGAACTAACCTGAACGTTCTCTTGTGCATCCACTTTGCCCTGTACTTCAACATAACTTTTAAAAGTTACCGGACGCAGTTCAATCACAGAAACATCCGCTGTTTCGATGTTCTTAGTACCGCCTACTTCTTTTTCAAGTTCTGCAATCTGAGCGTTGATAGCGGTTCGCTGCTTTTTTAATTCCGCTAATTCTGCTTTTTTATCTTTAGGTTTCCCGCATGCTACGACAAACGCTAATACTGTTAAGTAAATTAAGTTCTTCATTATTTTATTGAGTGATCGGTTATTGTATACGCCCGTAAGCATTATCTAAGTCTACTTTACTTACCAGAGCATCATATAATGCCTGGATATAATTATTTTCTGCCTGTTCAAGTTCGGTTTGCGCCTGGGTTACTTCGATGCTCGAACCAACTCCTTCCTGGTATTTAATCTTCGAAACGCGAAGTACTTCCCTTGCAAGCTCCATGTTGGCCTTTTGATTATTAAGGGATTTCATGCCGTTTTGATACATGATCCTTGCTTGTTCTTGCTGTAAGAGAATACCGTTCTTGGCGGTGTTAAGGATGTTATCAGTTTTTTTAACCTCAACCTGAGCCTGTTTGATCTGATATTTTCTTTGAAACCCACTAAAAATGGGAATATTCAGTTGCAGTCCAACTACAGTCATAGGAAATCTCTGGTCAAACAAATCCCTGAACTGATCAGCCTGATATTGATAAGAAGAATTTCCAAAAGCCGAAAGAGTTGGCAAATACTCAGATTTTAGTCTTTGAACATTCAAATCGTTTAGCTTACGTTGAGTTTCTAACAACCCATATTCGATTCTATTTTTATAAGCAGATGTATCAACAGCAATTGAAGTGTTTACATCCATATTTATTGCCGAAATTTTGTCTTTCACCTTTAGATCATCTGTCACCGGCATCCCCATCTGGAATTTCAGCATCTGCGTGGACAACACAAGCAATCTTTCTGTATTTTCACGGGTGGTTAACAAATTATTGTAAATAACACGAAGCCTGTCTAAATCAATTTTTTCAACAAAACCTTGTTTGTTCAACTCTGTAGTTTCCTTCAACTGTTGCTCCAATTGGCTCACATTAGCATCAAGCAAGCGAATCTGCTCATTACTAACCAAAACCTGGTAATAGGCTTTGGTTACTGAAACAGTCGTAGAAATCTTAGTACGATTATAATTTCTCTCGCTCAGTTCTTTGTAAGTACGCGACGCCTTAAGGCCAACCAGATAGCTGCCGTTAAAAAGCAATTGATTAACTGCCAGCGCTGCATTACTTTGATATTTTACACCAAACTTAACCGGTACAAAAGTGCCTGGCTCTCCAACGAAGTCGCCCGGAATAAGTGTGGTAGGTATCTTCAAATAATCCTGAAACTGCGCACTTCCACTAACCTGCGGTAAGCCAATTCCAATAGTTTCCTTAACCTTATAATTAGCACTTTCAATATCTAGTTTGGCATTCTTTATTGAATCCTGGTTTTCATAAGCATATTGTAAACATTCCTGCAAGTTAAACTGGAATGTTCGTCCTTGCGGATTTTCCTGGGCTCGTATATCGAAGCCGCTAAGAATTACAAGGGTGACAAGTAGGATTTTTCTCATAAATCTTAAATTATTCTTCTGTTATTTGTTTGTATTTGTTAATAAGCTTATGTCCCTTTAATGTGCATAAGCCGTGTAAGTAATGCTCTGTTATTTCTGTCATCACCTGCGACAAATTATATTTACCTGGAGCGAAAGCCACCTGGTTAAAGATCATATCCACCTGTTCCATTCTCATAATCGAAATAATCTCCATGTTTATCTCTTTCCTGAACAACCCTTCATCAATTCCCCGTTGCAAATTTTTCTCAATGCATTTTCGCACGTAATCGTACCTGTAGTTCCTGAAAAGCTCCCAGGTTTTGGGGTGATATTTTTGCATATCAAAAAATAGCATCGGATTCATCTTAGAGAGCAGATCCTGTAAATGTGTTACAACTAAAAAAATTTCTTTTACTGCGTCTTCAGCCTCCGCTTCGTTTTCTTCCGAAATACAGTCCTCCCGGCTTAACATTTCGGCTACCACTGTATTAACGAGTTCTTCCTTATCCTTAAAATGCAGGTAAATAGTCTTTTTAGATATTCCCAGATGCTTTGCAATGTCATCCATAGTCATCCTTTTGATACCATACTGACAAAACAATGCCTCTGTACTAGTTATAATTCTTTCCTTTAATTCCATTCGTGTTTTACCCCAATCATAACAGCGGACAAAACTAAGGAAACTTTTTTCTTATCCAAAGTTTCCTAAAGAAATTTAACGGAGACTTAAAAGGTCGGAATACATTTAAGCGTTACGGGTTAAAAAGGAAAAACGTAACTTTGCCCACCAAATTTTTTGTATGAGCTTATCCCCATTATATGCTATTTCTCCGGTTGACGGACGTTATAGAAAAACCACACAAGAACTTGCAACTTACTTTTCAGAAGCAGCTTTAATTGAATACCGCGTTTATGTAGAGATTGAATATTTTATCGCTTTATGCGAAATACCTCTTCCTCAACTGCAAAATTTCCCTAAAGAAAAATTTGATGATCTGAGAAAGATCTATGAGCGTTTCCATGAAGATGATGCCCAGCGAATCAAAGACATTGAAAGTATCACAAATCATGATGTTAAGGCTGTTGAATATTTCATTAAGGAGAAATTTGACGCTCTTGGACTAGCTGAGCATAAAGAATTTATTCACTTTGGATTGACTTCCCAGGATATAAATAACACCTCTATCCCCCATTCATTTAAGCTGGCTATAGAAAAATCATATCTGCCTGCTTTGCACGACCTGGTAGAACAACTTAAGAAACTGGCGGAGGATTGGAAACATATTCCGCTTTTAGCGCATACTCACGGTCAGCCTGCCTCTCCCACCCGTCTTGGCAAAGAGATCCTGGTGTTTGTTGAACGTCTGGAGTCGCAACTGGCACTATTCAATCACATTCCTTTTTCAGCAAAGTTTGGAGGTGCAACGGGTAACTTCAACGCCCATCATATAGCTTACCCGCAAATAGACTGGAAGGTATTCGGAAATGAATTTGTAAATAAAAGATTAAAGCTTTCCAGATCCCAATACACTACGCAAATTGAGCATTACGACAACTTTGCGGCTCATTGCGATGCATTGAAGCGTATAAACAACATCCTGATTGACCTTGACAGGGACATGTGGACCTATATCTCCATGAACTACTTCAAGCAAAAGATAAAGGCAGGAGAAGTTGGTTCATCTGCCATGCCTCATAAGGTTAATCCTATCGATTTTGAAAACTCAGAAGGTAACCTGGGCTTGGCAAACGCTTTATTTGAACACCTGGCAGCCAAACTTCCTATTTCAAGACTTCAACGCGATCTAACAGATTCAACCGTTCTAAGGAACATCGGTGTTCCGGTAGCGCATACGCTTATTGCTATTAAATCAACACAAAAGGGATTAGGCAAATTATTGTTAAATGAGGATGCCATAAGACAGGATCTGGAGGATAACTGGCCGGTAGTTGCTGAAGCTATACAGACGATCTTACGGAGAGAAGCATATCCAAACCCGTATGAAGCATTGAAAGAACTTACCCGCACCAACTCTAAAGTAAATGCAAATATTATTTCTGAATTCGTGGAGACTTTGGATGTATCTGATGAGGTGAAAAAGGAGATCCGGCAGATCAGTCCTTCTACTTATACCGGCATTTAATAACACTTTGTCTGGGACCTGTAAAAACTTCCGATTAGCACGCAAGGAAACTTTTTAACTGGTAATTTTGTTCAGACTTTAATAGAATAATATGGCAATGAATATTAACGTATATACTGAATCTACTCCTAATCCAGCTACCATGAAGTTCCTGGTTAATAAGCTTCTGATAAATGGTAGTGCAGATTTTGCAACCAGGGAGAGTGCCGAAACATCCCCTTTTGCAAAAGAACTTTATAAGTTCAACTTTGTGAATGGCGTATTCTTTGCAAGTAACTTTGTAACTATTACAAAAACAGAGGATTCTGACTGGGCCGATATTGAACAAATCTTAAAAGAATTTGTAAAAGGCGCTGTTGAATCAGAGCTTAAGGTACAAGATGTTACAGTGGATGAAGCCCCGAGCTTTGAAGGGACAGAGCAGGAAGTAAAAATTCAGCAAATATTACACGACTATGTTCGTCCGGCAGTAGAGCAGGATGGCGGCGCTATCAGCTATAAATCTTTCGAAAACGGAATTGTAACTGTAGAATTGAGAGGTTCATGCAGTGGATGCCCCTCTTCAACCTTTACACTTAAAGCCGGGATTGAAAACCTGCTTAAAAGAATGGTTCCTGAAGTTCAGGAAGTTGTTTCTGAAGCTTTGTAACAAATCTTTAGGGTGTGTAAATCTTCGATTTACACACCCTTTTTCTTCCTAGCTATAAAAATGCTTTTGTATAACCTCTTTCATAGCTTCTCCAACAATACCATTACTCGCTATTACTTCCCGCGAACCAAAAAACTCATCTTCTCCTGAAAAATTAAACGCTGTACCGCCCGCTTCTCTAACGATCACCACTCCCGCTGCAATATCATAAAGGTTGATATTATATTCAAAATAACCATCAAACCTTCCGCAGGCAACATAGGCCATATCCACAGCAGCCGATCCCATTCTACGGATTCCATGACTGTGCATCATAAACTCACGGACAATATTGAGATACTGAGCTTCCTTTTCAAAGTTATAATACGGAAATCCAGTAGCCAGAAGCGTCTGGTTAAGCTCTGTGTTCTTAGTCACTTTGATCGATTTCCCGTTAACATAAGCACCTCCATCCTTCCAGGCATAAAAACACTCATCCATATTTATCTCATACACCACCCCTAAAACCAATTGTTTATTCCGCTCCAGGGCAATGCTTACAGAAAATATAGGCAGTCCGTGAATGAAGTTTGTCGTTCCGTCAAGCGGATCAACGATCCAGTTATATACCTCTCCCGTCTTATTTATGGTTTCTTCTTCAGTGATGAATCCGGCTTCTGGTAAAAGCTCGGACAAACGGGCAACAATCTTTTCCTCTGCAGTTTTATCTACATAAGAAACAAGGTTGTTATACCCCTTATATTCGATGCTCTCGCTGTTAAATTTTTGCGCTTCTTCACGAATAAAGCCACCTACCTGCTTCGCAAGTTCGATGACCTCTTCAGTCAGTTTTTCTAAATTCATAGTATCAGGATAAAGATGTTTGCTTGTGCCGGTTAATTGACCAGAAAATTCCGATAATTCCAACAACGATCATAATGAATGAAATCAGTTCCGCCTGAGTAAAAGCAAGTCCGAAAGCATGATACAGGGAGTTTACCCTGATATGCTCAATCATAAAACGTTCTATACCATTCAGTATAAGGTATAAGAACCACATCACCCCGGCAGCTTTAATATGTTTCCTTAAAGACCACATGATGGAGAATAGGATAAGACACATAATTACTTCATAGAAGGGCGTTGGATATGCTCCTTCAGCGAGCTCATGACAAAATTTACCGGTGCATCCGGGAATCGGCACCCCCTCATTGATCACATTATGAGGATACTTAAACGACCACACCCAGTCGGGTGCCCAGCTAAGCCAGCCTGGCTTAGGGTTAGTGTTTGAAATTCCCCAATCGCCGTCTCCCGACATATGACAACCGATACGCCCCACGGCATAAGCCAGCATCATGCCCGGACCACCAACGTCCAGCATATGTAAAGGCTTTATTCCATTTTTATTGGCTATATAAAGAACTGCGGCCCCTCCACAGATCAAACCACCGTAAAAAGTTAATCCACTGAATGATAAAAGTCCTTCAACAGGATCTTTCATAAACTCATCCAGGTACTCCAGGTTATGGAAGATCTTAGCACCCAGAAATCCCCAGACAGCCGCCCAAACAATCATCGAGCTCATCAGCTGATAAGGATGTACAGTTTGCTCCACAACTTTAGGCTTATCCAGCTGGTGTTTCTTCTTATCAGAATAAGCCATGTATGCGAACAACGCAGCTACCAGGATACCACCAAAAAAATTGCCATCCGTTGAGAGGATAAAGCCCTGAGGATTATTCACAAATTCGGAATAGTTAAATATCCCATACACGATCTTATATCCCACCAGAAACCCAAAAACAGCGTTCAAGGCTATTTCCCCAGCTGTGGCTGGCTCGCCGATAGTTACTTTTTGTTTGAAAGGATGTAAGATACCTAGTGCTTCTTTTCGCTTTAATTCCTGAGTAAAGGCCCAGTATCCAGCAATAAAAGCAATTGCTACAAAAAAGCCAAAGGTTTGTATCGGTAAGGGGATATTGACTCCGGTAATATATTCTATTAAATAAGATAGGGTTGGAAACATGCGGCTAAGATACCGATTGGATTTGAAGTTGAAAAAGGTTCAGTAATGAAAACATGGAAAACATCGAAAAGATGGAAGAGATCAGGAAGAATTAACAGTCTTCCTGCCTAATGAACCAGTACTTCCGCAGCTTCAGTGACTTCAACCTCACCTTCAGCAGAGACATTAACCAGCTTCACATGGCGCATTTCGTTTACTGAAACAGGATCATACTTAGCTCGCACCCTTACGTAATTAGGCGTAAAGCCGTGCATAATACCATCTTTATGATCTGATTCAAAAAGCACTTGTGAATCTCTGCCTAGCTGACTTTCGTAAAAGGCCCTTCGTTTTTTATCCGACAGGATATGAAGCATTTTGCTACGGTCGGCGCGCTGAGATCCGGGTACACTGCCATCCATTTCCGCAGCAGGAGTATTCTCTCTTTCAGAATAGGTGAATACATGCAGGTATGAAATATTCAGATCGTTCAAGAAATTATAAGTATCTATAAAATCTTCGCGGGTTTCCCCCGGAAAACCAACGATCACGTCTACGCCTATACAGCAATCCGGCATGATCTCTTTGATCTTTGCAACGCGCTCCACATAAAGCTCGCGGCGATAGCGGCGGCGCATTAAACCAAGTATCTTATTAGAACCTGATTGCAGAGGGATATGAAAATGCGGCACAAAGCGTCTGGACTGCGCTACGAACTCAATGATCTCATTGGTCAGCAGATTTGGCTCTATGGAGGAAATGCGAATCCGCTCTATACCTTCCACCTGGTCCAATGCCTTCACCAGATCGAAGAACTTATCTTCGCGCTGGTTATTCCGGATACCAAAGTCGCCGATATTAACACCGGTCAGTACTATTTCTTTAACTCCGGAAGCTGCAATGTCCTCGGCCTGCTTAACAATATTGGCGATGGTGTCGCTACGGCTTGAACCCCGGGCTAATGGAATGGTGCAAAAGGTACAAGAATAGTCACATCCGTCCTGAACTTTAAGAAAAGTACGAGTGCGGTCGCCATACGAATAAGAAGCTACAAACTCATTGGCTTCTGCAATGGGCTGATTATAAACCCTGGCCTTAGGCTGTTTAGTAAAGTCAGTAAGGTATTCAATTAAACGAAATTTCTCCGCAGCACCCAATACTGCGTCCACTCCGGGAATCTCAGATATTTCCTTAGGTTTAAGCTGGGCGTAACAACCTACGATGATGATGTAGGCATCAGGAGAATGTTTTAAAGCTTCCTTAACAACTTTCCGGCATTTTTTATCAGCGTTATCAGTTACCGAACAGGTGTTTATCAGATAAACATCTGCCCGATCCGTGAATTCAACAGTATCAAAACCTGCAGCCTTAAACTGTCGTCCAATAGTTGAAGTCTCAGAATAATTAAGCTTACAGCCGAGTGTATAAAATGCAACCTTCCTGCTCATATCAGGCTGCAAAGATAGGTTTTTTAAAGGTTTTAAAAAGCATCTCTGAATACCTTACATACTGTTAACAAAATACCGTTAAATAAACCAACATCTCCTCAAAGCTTCGTTATCGGCCATGACCTTACCACTATTTCATCCTGCTTAAAATGAACCTCTAACCGAAGCTTAAAAGCCTTCCACCAGTCCAGATCGAGCTCTTCTGCCATTACCTCATAAATGATGATATCATCGTAAACAACCTTATCATCGTCCTCTTTCCACAACCCTGAAGCCGGCGAGCGGGTATAGGTTGTGATACCACCAAAATTTTCTGTCAATTCGGTTTTTAACGCGGTGAAAAAATGCGAAGGGAACATTTTTCCCTCATTATCGTAGAGTGGCAGCAGAAGTTGTACAAGAACCATCTTCCCATTAACAGCCCAGGCATTCCATGGTTTTTGAGAGATTACAAAAGGATTACAATATACGACAACCTCAATCACTTTTCATCCGTAAGAACAAGGAGATCAAAACATAAAACGCTCTGTATATAGAGGTTAAACTGAATTGATGTGTAATTTTTTAAGGAGGCAATGTAGCATTTGCCTCCTTTTTTTGTGAAGTTCTATAACTTAACCGGCTTCGGCGAACAGTTTTTAAACTTGATATTTTTACTGAGCTCACCAGTTTTATTAAGTGTGACTCTGTTACCAGGTACGTTAAACCTGACGTTCTGAAATTTTATATTCCTTCCATCATTGATGTTGATCACAGAATCAGGGCATGTCACATTCACGTTTTTGATCGTGATATCTTTTGCATCATTCAAGAGGAACAAATCCTTACAATTCACCTCTGCATTTTCAATCCGCATATTTGAAAGCGGCGATTCCGGTATACCGTTGATCTTAACAAAATGAGTAGCTCGTTCTACGATAATGTCCTTCGCGAAGATATTCCGATAAGCTGGCGTAAGTTCAGTAACGGGCCTTGCGGGTAAGCGGGTTGCCAGCTCACCCATGTGCATCGCACTGCCCAGCATATCCCAATTGAAGGCGGTGTGCTTCAGGTTCATCCGGATGCGTTCGTAATAAAGATTGTCTCCTCCTCCGGCACGTGTGCGGCGGGTTTTAAACCGTATACCTACACCCGTTTCATCAAAAACACTATCGTGAATATATAAGTTCCGTATCATTCCCGCAGTTTCACTTCCACAGGTAATCCCTCCGTGTCCCTCTCTGGCCAGGCAATAGCGCACAACTACGTTTTCAGTAGGTTTATTCACTCGCAAACCATCTTCTCCTCTACCCGCTTTTATGGTAAAACAATCATCGCCAGAACTAATCGTACAATATTCTATCAGGACATTTCTTGAGGATTCAATATCAATACCGTCTCCTCTGGGAATGCCAACCGAATTCACTGTCACTCCGCGAATGATCACGCCGTCGCAATACACTGGTACAATGTTCCAGAAGGCAGTATTCTCCAAAGAAATTCCTTCGATATAAACGTTCTTACAGTTTATTGGAGATATGAACATAGGCAGGAAAATAAACTCTCCGTTATAACCTTCGTATACCCTTTCAGAAACCGGCTTATCTAAAGGGACCACCTTTTCGATCACATCCACCTCCATCACCTGCTTTCTTACCGAACCTTGTCCGGGTCCTACAAGCTTCCCTTTGCCTGTAACAGCAATATTCTCCTGGCCGTTGGCATAAATGCAAGCTCCCAGCGACATCAGTTCGATTCCCTCATTCCTTGTAAATACTGCCGGCCTGTAATCCTCAACCTCCGAGCTGAAATGAAGCTCAGCCCCTTCCTGGATATGCAGATTGACATTACTTTTCAAGCTGATACGCCCGGTTTTCCATATTCCCGGAGGAACGATCACCGTGCCACCTCCCCGTTTATTTACTTCATCGATCGTTGCCTGAATCTCTTTGGTGGTGATCACATCTTTTTTTGCGTTCTTGCTGAGGATACTCATCGTGAGAGAAGCAAACGTTGGCTTCTGCATTAAGGGCATCGCAAACGGAGCTTTAATGGGCGCTATCTCAGCAGGCATGTTGTTTGCACCGACCTGAGACTTTACAGGAATACCAACCGGTGCTTTCGTACTTACCTGAGCATATAACTCAGAAGTTATGGCTGCTATAAACAACGACAAGATGAGTAATGGTTTTCTTAAATGGTTAATCCGAGTGTATGTCATTTTAAATGTGTTTATCACAATTATTAATACTGCAAAACTAAGTGTTTAGTATTGGAAGCCCATTTAATATTATAATTAATTAGTGTGTTATCTAAGCAAAAAACTTTTGGGGCCCATTGCTGTTATTGTACTTTAATTAGATTTTTTACGTATCTGCTTACTGATCTCGAATCTTAAGCGTAAATTAGGTAAGGATACGAATTGTTTCCCGTATGACGATAAACAAGCTTACAAAGACCCCAACTGGGATAAACGGTTTAGATGAAATTACAGGCGGAGGATTGCCTGCAGGCAGACCAACATTAGTTTGCGGTTCCGCAGGTTGCGGAAAAACATTAATGGCTGTTGAATTCATTGTAAAAGGGGCAATTGATTATAACGAGCCCGGAGTTTTCATGGCATTTGAAGAGAAATCAGAAGAGTTAGCAGTTAACGTATCTTCCCTTGGTTTCGATCTGCAAAAACTGGAGGCGGAGAAAAAGATCAAAATAGATCATGTACATATTGAACGCAGTGAGATAGAAGAAACAGGAGAATATGATTTGGATGGTTTGTTTATCCGCCTGGCACATGCTATTGACAGCATAGGAGCAAAACGGGTTGTTCTCGACACTATTGAAAATCTTTTTTCTGGTCTCTCTAATGAGAGCATTCTTCGAGCTGAACTACGGCGGTTATTTCAATGGCTTAAGGAAAAAGGAGTTACCGCGATAATTACAGGCGAACGGGGCGAGAAGACACTGACGCGCCAGGGCCTTGAAGAATATGTCTCCGACTGTGTGATACTGCTTGATCACAGGGTATCTAATCATATATCCACCAGGCTGATGCGCATTATTAAATATCGCGGATCCGTACATGGCACGAATGAATATCCTTTTTTGATTGATGAAAAAGGCTTTTCCGTTTTACCCGTTACATCCCTTAAACTCGAAGGTGATGTATCATCAGAACGATTAACAACAGGGGTACCTTCCCTGGATAAGATGTTAGGTGGCAAGGGTTTTTACAAAGGGAGCAGTATTTTGGTCTCGGGCACAGCTGGTACAGGGAAAACTAGTATCGCAGCGACATTTGCCAATGAAAGCTGTAACAGAAACGAGCGTTGCATCTATTTCGCTTTTGAAGAATCTCCTAAACAGATCATCAGGAATATGCATTCCATTGGAATGGATCTGGATAAGCACATCAGTTCCGGCCTTTTGAAGTTCCAAGCGTCCCGGCCCACATTACACGGGCTGGAAATGCATCTTGTATCCATACATAAGCTTGTAAAAGACTTCAAACCAGCGGTTGTTATACTTGACCCGATTACTAATCTGATCACGGTTGGTTCTGTGAGTGAAATAAAAGCTATGCTGATACGCTTGATCGATTTCTTGCAGCACGAGCAAATCACGGTCATGTTTACAGCACTGAGTCTCAACAACATAACCAACGAACAAACCGATGAGGGTGTTTCTTCGCTGGTTGATACCTGGTTACTGGTTCGTGATATTGAATACAATGGGGAAAGGAACCGCGGCATGTATATCATGAAGTCTAGGGGGATGCAGCATTCAAACCAGGTGAGGGAGTTTATTATTACCGACAACGGATTGAATCTGGTTGATGTTTATTTAGGCTCGGACGGTGTTTTAGTTGGCTCTGCAAGGGAGGCCCAAATATTGCAGGAGCAGGCAGGAACTGCATTAAAAGATCATTCTCTTACGTGGAAGGACAAGGAAATATCACGTAAGAGACGAGTGCTGGAATCTAAGATAGCGCGCCTGCAAACAGAGTTCGAATCTGTCGAAGAAGAATTAAACAGAGTTCACCAGGAAGAGGCAGTTAAAAAAGAGATCCTGGAAAGAGCGCGGAAAGATATAACAAACATGCGCAGTGGAGATGGAAATGACAAATAATAGCCCTGAAATCTTATGGAAATAGTAGAACAAATATGGGAGCTCAGGCTATACATTGCTGGTAAAACTCCAAAATCAATTACCGCATTGAATAATCTAAAAAAGTATTGTGAGGAGCATTTAAGCGGCAAATACCGTATAGAAGTGATCGACCTTCTTGTTGAACCTCAATTAGCAGAAGGGGACCAGATCTTTGCTGTCCCGACCCTTGTACGAAAAGTGCCCGTACCTATACGCAAAATTATTGGAGATCTTTCTAATGAAGAAAAAGTTTTGGTTGGTCTAAACATCAGACCCATAAATTGAGAAATGTGCAGAGCCTGGATTTAGAAAACAAGGACATTTACAAGTTAAGGTTATACGTGGCCGGTGCTTCCCCCAACTCCGTCAAGGCCATATCTAATATTAAAAACATTTGTGAAACGCATTTAAAGGACCGGTATGAACTGGAAATTATCGACATACATCAGCAGCCATCTATTGCTCAGAAAGAACAGATCATTGCACTGCCCCTGCTAATAAAAAAATCTCCCTTACCGGTGCGGCAGTTCGTGGGAGATATGTCGGACACAGCTCAAGTCCTTCGTGGTTTCGGGATCTAGATGACGTTACATGGAATCAAATAAAACATATAAACAGCTGGAAAGCGAGTTAAGTGAGCTGCGATTTCAACTTGAAGAAGCCAACGACACTATCGAAGCGATCAGGACAGGTAAAGTTGATGCTGTGGTGGTTTTGAATGAAAATGGACATCAACTCTATACCCTTAAAAATGCTGATCAAACTTATAGGGTATTTATTGAAAAAATGAATGAGGGTGCTGTGACTTTAAACAACGAAGGTATCATCATTTACAGCAATACTACGTTTTGTCAGAGTTTAAAGATGCCCGGCCAAAAAGTTACAGGGCAGCCTTTTATTTCATTTGTTGCAGAAAACGAAAAAGAACTTTTTAAATCGGTTTTTAAAGAAAGCTGGAAAAAGGATAGACGAATCGAAATACATTTAGAAAGCAGTGACCAAAGCCGGCTTCCTTGTCATCTCTCGTTCACCACTCTGGAACTGGACGAGGGCTTATGCATGAGTATCATACTTACCGACTTGTCGCAACAAAAAGCGGCACAAGAGGAGTTAAGAGCCAAAAACAGGCAGCTTGAAGAAGCACAACAGGCTAGTATCTTGTTAAACAACAAACTGGAGGATACCGTTAATGAAAGAACGAAGGAGTTGCTTTTAAGCCGGGAACATTTTAAGCTGATGGCGAATAATATCCCCCAGATGACCTGGACCAATTTGCCAAATGGGGAAGTCAATTTCTTCAACAAACGCTGGTATGAATATACAGGACTTACAGAGAAGGACACAAAGTCATGGGGCTGGCAAAAAATTATTCATCCCGACGATCTGCGGATCACTATGGAGAAATTTTTAGAGGCATTGAAAACTGAAACTGCTTTTGAAGTTGAAAACAGATATCGCAAGGCAGACGACACTTACCAATGGCATTTATCCAGGAGCCTGCCATTCAGAAACGAGGCTGGAAAAGTACTTTTCTGGGTAGGAACCGCTACTAACATTGAAGAACAAAAGAAAGCACTGGAAAAAAAGGACGAGTTTATTGGCATTGCCAGTCATGAACTGAAAACTCCTTTGACCAGTTTGAAAGGATACTTACAACTTATAGAAACTTTTAAAAAAGAAGAAGTACCCCCTCAGATCAAGGAGTTTGCAGGTAAAGCCAATTCCGCGCTAGGTAAACTTCAATACCTGGTAAATGACCTCCTGAATGTGACAAAGATCCAGGCAGGGAAGCTTCAGTTTGCGAAGACAGATATAAACCTGAGTGAGTTGCTGGAATCATGGGTGGAAAATGCTAACCATATATATGAAACATTTACCATATACAATGACACAAGCGAACAGCTTTTTGTGAACGGCAATCCTGAACGACTTGAACAAGTAGTAATGAATCTGATAAATAACTCCGTAAAATACGCTTGCGAGGAAAAATCAATTCGAATAAAAGCAGAAAAATTAGATGGGCATGCACAGGTTTCAGTGAAAGATTATGGCATTGGACTCTCAAGCGATCAGATTGAGAGGGTTTTTGAACGCTTCTACCGTGCTAACGATAATAATTACAGTGCAAGTGGTTTGGGTATGGGCCTCTATATCTCAGCCGAGATTGTAAAAAGTCATGATGGCAGTATGCGGGTAGAAAGCGAGCTAAACAAAGGCTCAACTTTTTATTTTACGATACCGCTGGCTGAAAATCCTGAATAATTATACCAGTAATTAATCTTTGCGTTTTGGGTAATTAGATAGGTTTTTTGCTGTTTTTGTACCTGATTAATCTTTCTTTCCGGTTTTTGGTTCTACAACAATGAGCACCGGATAATGATCTGAGGGTAAGCGCCCCTGGTAGCTATCGGTTAGAATGCCATATCTGTTCACCTTGAAGTTATTACTCAAAAAGATATGATCAATACGAGACGAGGATGTCGTCCCGACACGAAAGCCGTTGAAGGTTCCGTTATTGGCAAGTTTAATATCAGCCAGCCGGTAGGCATCTTCTATAAGCGGAGAATCATTTAATATTGCATAGCTGTTATCATGCTGGTCTACGTTAAAATCACCTGCCAATACAACCGGAGAGTTGCCGGCAATCTGTTTGATCTTTGATAGAATTAGCTTCGAACTTTCCAGCCGGGCTTGCACACCTTTGTGATCAAAGTGTGTATTGAAAAAATAAAAGCTGAGTCCAGACTCATTGTCTTTAAAAAGCCCCCAGGTGCAAATCCGTGGCAGGACGGCATCCCATCCTTTAATGGGTTTATCTGTATCTTTCTCAGAAAGCCAGAAAGTTCCCCCTTTCCGGAAGCTAAATTTGCTTTTTTTATAAAAGATAGCGCAGAACTCACCTGCAGCCTTTCCATCGTTTCTACCAATCCCGGTGTAATCGTACAGCTTCAGCTCTGCCTTGAGCTCGGTGAGCTGCTGATGCAGACCTTCCTGCGTACCGAAAATATCGAAATCATGAAAACGAATCAGATCAGACACGGTGGATTTTCTGTAACGCCAAGCGTTCAACGAATCTCCCTCATTTGCAAAACGGAGATTATATGATGCTATCCTTAAGGTTTGCGCGCCCAGGTTAGGAACAATGAACAACATAAAAAGCGCTGCAGTAAAGACTCTTTCCATATCAATTGAAAAAATTTGATTCCAAAGTACAATTTTGCGGGTTAAATTCCGGTTAACAAATTAAATATCCCAGCTCCAGGGAAATTCGATACTTTTGCAGCCCTGTTCCAACATCTTAATATCAGAATGAAGCCATATCTGCACTTATTTGACTTTTCCGAGAAAATAAATTATAGAAATGAAATTTTGGCCGGCCTTACAGTTGCCATGACCATGATGCCAGAGTCATTATCGTTTGCGATCCTGGCAGGTTTCCCGCCGCTTGTTGGATTATATGCTGCTTTTACTATGGGGCTGATAACCTCGGTTTTCGGCGGGAGGCCCGGACTAATCTCAGGAGGCGCGGGAGCTACCGTGATTGTTCTGATTGCCCTCATGAAATCGCATGGAATTGAATATGTTTTTGCAGCAGTGGTGTTGGCTGGCGTGATACAGGTGCTTATAGGAGTCTTTAAATTCGGCAAATTTGTACGCCTGGTACCTCAGCCAGTCATGTTTGGATTTGTGAATGGCCTGGCGATAATTATCTTCATGGCTCAGATTGAACAATTTAAAACAGTTGTAGATGGTCGACTAACCTGGCTTAGCGGCCCACCCTTGCTGACCATGGCAGGCCTGGTAGCATTAACTATTGCGATTGTTTTAGTAATGCCTCGTATTACTAAAGCCTTTCCTCCTTCCCTTGCAGCCATCCTCGTTGTATTCGTTTTAGTCCTGGGATTCAACATCGACACTAAAACAGTCAAAGATATTGCTTCAGTAAGCGGAGGCTTCCCTCCTTTTCGTATTCCCGAAATCCCGTTTAACACCGAAACTTTACAGGTTATTTTTCCCTATGCCCTGATAATGGCGGCCGTAGGCTTAACCGAGGGTTTGCTGACGCTAAATTTGGTTGATGAAATTACGGCTTCACGGGGCAATAGTAACCGCGAATGCCTTGCCCAGGGTGGCGCTAACATTCTGAATGGCTTTTTCTTTGGAATGGGAGGCTGTCCGATGATTGCCCAAACGCTCGTAAACCTCTCCGCAGGCGCCCGGGCCAGGTTGTCGGGAATAATTGCTTCTCTGACCATCCTGGTGATCATCCTGTTTGGAGCACCAATAATTGAACGGGTACCAATTGCTGCGCTAACAGGTGTAATGATCATGGTTGCTATCGGCACATTTGAATGGATGAGTTTCAGGGTGATCAATAAGATGCCTAAGCAGGATGTGTTTGTGGGAATTCTTGTCGCTGTGATTACAGTATGGCTCCATAACCTGGCCCTGGCTGTGTTAATTGGCGTTATCATCTCGGCATTAGCATTTGCATGGGAAAGCGCAATCAGAATAAGAGCCCGCAAGTATACCACCGCCGATGGAGTAAAGCATTATGAAATCTATGGTCCCCTATTTTTTGGCTCCGTGACTGCTTTTAATGAAAAATTTACCATCGCTGAAGACCCTGAACAAGTTATCGTAGACTTCAGGGACAGCCGGGTTGCTGATATGTCGGGAATAGAAGCTCTGAACAAACTCACTGAGCGGTACCAGCAAGCAGGTAAAACCCTTCATCTAAGGCATCTTAGTGAAGACTGTCGGCTTCTGCTGAAAAATGCTGAGAGTATTATTGAGGTAAATATCCTCGAAGACCCTGTTTATCATGTGGCTGCTGAAGGCGGAAACGCATAGCAGATATTTTACAAGTAACTGACCTCCCGTAAAATAAATATCCCATACGAAAAAGGTATCTTTGCCACTTTATTATGAGTAAGCACGGACGAATTTTAGTTGCAATGAGTGGTGGAGTAGATAGCTCTGTTGCTTCTGTAATGCTGCATGAGCAGGGATATGAAGTAATTGGCCTTACCATGAAGACATGGGATTATGCGTCTTCTGGCAGTACCTCTAAAGAAACAGGCTGCTGCAGCCTGGATTCTATTAACGACGCCCGCGCACTGGCTGTGTCTTATGGATTTCCGCATTACATTTTAGATATACGTAATGAGTTTGGCGACTTTGTGATCGACAATTTCGTGGATGAATACCTTGCCGGACGCACGCCTAATCCATGCGTATTATGCAATACCTATATAAAATGGGAAGCTCTTTTAAAGCGTGCTGACAAACTGGACTGCGAGTTTATTGCCACCGGGCATTACGCTAATATTCGCAAGCAAGACAGCGGACGTTTCGTTATATCAAAAGGAAAGGACGAGAATAAGGATCAGTCTTATGTGCTATGGGGTGTTTCTCAGGAAAACCTCGCCCGCACAAAGTTCCCTCTCGGTAGTTTCACCAAAGCTGAAATTCGCCAGATGGCGCTGGACATGGGACAGGAAGAACTCGCTAAAAAAAGTGAGAGCTACGAGATCTGTTTCGTTCCGGATAACGATTACCGGTCTTTTTTACGCCATCAGGTGGAGGGTCTGGATGAAAAAATCGGCAAAGGAAACTATATCCTTTCCGATGGCACGGTAGTGGGGCAGCATCAGGGCTATCCTTTTTATACGGTGGGCCAGCGTAAAGGCCTAGGCATAGCACTTGGGCAACCTATGTTCGTTACCAAAATAATGCCTGAAAGCAACACTGTGATGCTTGGCACGCAAAACGAATTGAACAGCAGCACCGCTTTAGTGAGAAACGTTAACATGGTTAAGTACGAAACCATCCCTGAGCCTATTGAAGCGGTAACTAAAATAAGATACAAAGACGCAGGTACACTTAGCAGCATTGTACAGGAAGGTGATATAATGAAGGTCAATTTCCATCATGAAGTTGCCGGAATTGCGCCAGGGCAGTCCGCTGTTTTTTACGAAGGTAATGATTTGTTAGGGGGAGGTTTTTTACTTTAAAGGCTTTTATTATATTCGCTTAAATAACCGTTATGTTTAAAGCTCTCAGCAATTTAAGAACTTCTGCGTCTGTCGCTTTAATCATCATTTTGTTATCTGCCTGCGAGAAAAAAGAAACTTCAGCACCTCTTGATTTTAAATTCAACTACTATCCACTGGAAGCAGGCAGAGTAAACATTTACGAAGTCGATTCCATACACTATTCAGGATTTAACAATAGCCAAACTCAGTATAACTTTGAGCTAAAGGATTCTGTGGTTAACGATATATCTGAAGGCGACAGGAAAACCGTGATCATTCACCGCTTTAAAAAGCCTGAGAATGGTAACTGGACCTTCCAGAAAGTTATCACCAGAACTATAACGGGTCAGCGGGCTGAAGAGTTTATCGACAATGTACGCTTTGTACGCCTGGTGTTCCCTCCGGAAGCCGGCAAATACTGGAAAGGGAATACCTATAATACTTTAAGCGATTACGCTGTCTTCAGCATTACCGATGTCGATAAAAAACTGGAGGTCAATTCCCTGGTACTGGATTCGACATTAACTGTTGAGGAAGAACAGGAAAACAATCTTATCAGGCAGTATTACTCCACCGCCATCTACGCCAAAAACATTGGTCTTGTACAACGTTCTGAGGTTAATGGAGAAACGGAGATCACCGAAACTGAAATTAAAGATGGTTATAGATATACGATGACGCTAAAATCGTATAAATAGTATACATTTTTACCTTTCTGTCCCCATTTTTTATACCTGAATATTTCCATTCTATTTTGCATTAGTGCTATTAATGACTTTATTTGCAAAAAATAGAATTTTTTGATGGCCAAAAATCTACTAATAGTTGAGTCCCCTGCGAAAGCAAAAACCATAGAAGGTTATCTTGGAAAAGATTTCCTCGTGAAGTCCAGTTATGGTCACATCCGGGATCTGGTTAAAACCGATGATGCAATAGATGTGAACAATAACTTCATTCAGAAATACGAGGTGCCCTCAGATAAAAAAGCTGTTGTTGCCGAATTAAAGAAACTGGCGAAGGAAGCGGAAACCGTATGGTTAGCATCCGATGAGGACCGCGAGGGGGAAGCTATTTCATGGCACCTTTTTGAAACGCTGGGACTTAAAGAGGATAAAACCAGGAGGATCGTTTTTCATGAGATCACTAAGCCGGCCATCTTAAAGGCTATTGAAAATCCGCGAAAGATCGACTACAACCTGGTAAATGCCCAGCAGGCCAGGCGTGTTCTCGACAGGTTGGTAGGATTTGAACTATCTCCCGTTCTATGGAGAAAGGTGAAGCCTTCTTTATCTGCCGGCAGGGTTCAATCAGTGGCGGTGAGACTTATAGTGGATCGCGAGCGTGAAATAAATAAGTTCAAAGCAACCGCAGCTTTTAAAGTTACGGCCATCTTTTCTACCGGGAAGCAGAAAGAACTTTTCAGGGCAGAATTGCCGGAGCGCTTTAATGAGGAAGCTGCAGCCAGCAAGTTTCTTGAAGACTGCAAAAATGCGCTTTATCAAATAGTTAATCTTGAAACCCGTCCCACCAAACGTAGTCCAGCCCCTCCATTCACTACCTCTACCTTGCAGCAGGAAGCGAGCCGGAAGCTTGGATATTCCGTTTCAAGAACAATGTCGATTGCTCAGAAGCTATATGAGCACGGGTTTATCACTTACATGCGTACAGATTCAGTGAATTTGTCTGATACGGCGTTAAATGCATCATCAGCAGAAATATTATCTGCTTACGGAGAAAAATATCTCCAGCAGAGAAAGTTTAAAACAAAATCTGCGGGAGCTCAGGAAGCTCACGAGGCCATCAGGCCTACCTATTTTGAGCAGCACACCATCGATGGCGACGCGTCGGAAAAACGGCTATATGAACTGATCTGGAAACGAGCTATCGCTTCTCAAATGAGTGAGGCGCAGTTCGAGAAAACTACCGCAAAAATTTCAATATCCTCAAGGAGCGAAAATTTCGTAGCAAACGGGGAAGTAATGAAATTCGACGGATTCCTGAAAGTCTATATGGAATCTACCGATGAAGATCAGGAAAGTAACCTGGATGATGACAGCCCAAATGCTATTCTTCCTCCGCTATCAAAGGGGCAGGACTTACAGGCCCAGGAGATCAAAGCAACCGAGCGCTTCAGCAGACCGCCAGCACGTTATACGGAGGCTAGTCTTGTGAAAAAACTTGAGGAGCTTGGAATTGGCCGTCCCTCTACTTATGCCCCTACTATATCGACCGTTCAAAATCGCGGTTATGTTATCAAGGAAGAACGTGAAGGTAAACAGAGACAATTTACCGTTCTGACACTGAACAAGTCAGAAATACAGAAAGATGTAAAAACAGAAATCACCGGTGCTGAAAAGGGAAAACTATTTCCTACAGATATCGGCGCTGTAGTAAACGACTTTCTTGTTCAGCATTTTAACGGGATTGTAGACTTCCATTTCACGGCTAACGTTGAGAAGGAATTTGATGAGATAGCACACGGACTGAAAGAATGGACAGAGATGCTCAAGGCATTTTATAGTCCTTTTCATCAGGAAGTGGAAACTACAATACAGACTGCTGAAAAAGCCCGCGGCGAACGTGATCTGGGTATAGACCCTGAATCAGGGAAAAGGATGTCTGTCCGTATTGGACGATTTGGCCCCTTTGTACAGATCGGTGAAAATGCAGAAAATGAGGGCGACGAAAAACCTCGGTATGCAAGTCTGCGTTCGGGTCAGATGATTGAAACCATCACCATTGAGGAAGCCCTTGAGTTATTTAAGTTACCTAAGAAAGTGGGTAGTTATGAGGATAAGGAGATGACAGTGGCTATTGGTCGCTTCGGACCTTATATTCGTCATAACAGTGCTTTCTACTCTTTACCGAAGGATATTGACCCTCACAGTGTTACTGAAGAGGTGGCCATCCAGGTAATCGAAGATAAACGTAAAAAAGACATCGAGAAACTTATCAAGACTTTTGAGGAAGATCCGAATGTTAAGATATTGAATGGTCGCTGGGGCCCGTATATTGAATACGGAAAACTAAACGTAAAGATTCCTAAAGGTAAAGAAGCCGCCGATCTTACTTATGAAGAAGTTAAAGCGCTGGCCGAGGCTGCCGAGAAAGAGCCAAAGAAAACGGGCCGCAAATTCACTAAAAAGAAATAAGCTGGGTTTCGCCATACAATGAGTCTGAAAAATAAAACTGTTATAATTACAGGTGCTTCATCGGGTATCGGTAAAGCTTGTGCCGAAGAGTTTGCAAGACAGGGCGCGAATCTGATTTTAGCTGCCCGTCAATTTGTAACGCTATGTGAGATTGCGGAGCAGATTCAAAGGGAATTCGGGGTGGGAGCGATAGCTGTTCAATGCGATGTTTCCATTGAAGAAGACTGTGAGCATTTGATAAAGCAGGCCGTATCCACTTTCGGACGGATCGATGTGCTTATAAATAATGCGGGCATTAGTATGCGGGCACTATTTAAAGATCTTGATCTGGTTGTGATCAAAAACCTGATGAATATCAACTTCTGGGGCACTGTATACTGTACCAAATTTGCATTGCCTGAATTGCTTAAAAATCAGGGATCGGTAGTGGGGGTTTCTTCGATTGCCGGGTACCGGGGCCTTCCCGGCAGGACCGGATACTCTGCATCTAAGTTTGCGATGAATGGTTTCCTGGAGGCTTTAAGAGTTGAAAACTTAAAGACGGGTCTGCATGTAATGATCGCCGCCCCAGGATTTACTGCTTCTAATATCCGCAATACGGCGCTCGCTAAAGATGGCAGTTCGCAGGGTGAAACGAGCATGGATGAAGCCAGCATGATGTCCCCGGAAGAAGTGGCTAAAACCATCGTGGCTGGTGTAGTGCAAAGAAAACGAACCTTGATAATGACTTCGCAGGGTAAGCTTGCTGTGCTGATGAATAAGCTGCTGCCTGCATGGGTAGATAAGAAGGTATTTGAGCTGTTTGCCAAGGAAAGGGATCCGCTGATAAAGTAAGGTTTTAATAGGCCGTTCCTATGTCACACGCACGCGGCACGCGTGCGCCAACATGCAAGCTTGTTAGTACTCTTGCTAGCCCACGCGTGCCGCGTGTGCTAAGAAACTGGCTTTTTGAACAGCTCAGAAACTATGTTTCTAATGCAGGGGCCGCTGCTTGATGATCCCGCCGTTGGTTTCTGTGATCACATTCATTACCATGAAGGCTTTCCTGTCAATCAGCTTAGTTACTTCCTTTACTTTTGATACCTCAAGGCGGGTTACTACAGTAAAAATAATATCTATTTCCTTGTCTGCATAAATATTGCTGCCGTAACCGCGTTCACCTTTATATATGGTTACTCCCCGGCCGAGGCTATGAATAATGGCTTCACGGATCTCTTTACTCTTGGCAGAGATGATAGTTACCCCGGTGTATTCTTCGATACCCTGAATAATAAAATCCACTGTTTTAGAGGCTGAAAGATAGGTTAGTATCGAGTATAGTGCAGCCTCAATACCAAGAATAAAAGCCGCAACGATAAATATCACAACATTGATGATGAGAATGATATCTCCTATAGAAAAAACACTCTTCCGGTTTATATAGACCGCGATGATCTCTGTTCCATCGAGCACACAGCCACCTCTCATAGCCAAACCGATTCCTGCGCCTAAAAAGAACCCTCCAAAGATTGAGATGAGCAGTTTATCATGAGTAATAACCGGAAAATCTAAAAAGAATATTACTACTGCCAATCCCGCTACCGCAGCCAGTGTCTGCTTTGCAAAATCCTTCCCGATCTGCTTTAAGCCCAGGTAGATAAATGGTGCATTAAAAACAACCAGCCAGACAGAAACGGGGATGTGGGTGATGTGATTTGCCAGCAGGGAAATACCAGTTACCCCTCCATCGATAAACCCATTCGGCACCAAAAAACCTTTTAGTCCAAATGCAGCCAGCAAAACTCCCGCAATTACGAATGCTAACTTCCCTATCTTTTGTTCCAGGGATAACATATATTTGGTTCTTCGGCTTTTCATATTTGCTAAAATAGAAAAAGAATCCTTGAAATAAATGCGATGTTTTTGAATACAATAGTTATCAATAATAAAAAATTATTCTTTTGAATTATCATGCAAAACAGTTGCATAAAAAAAAAGATATATTGATATTTGTGCTTAATAAATGATTTTAAAAACAGTAAATACAGCTAAATGGTGGCATTTCGATTGAATCGGAAGGCAAGCTGTATTACAATAAATATAAAAACAGGGTTGCTCTTATCAGGCAACCTTTTTTTTTGCCCGGCTCACATAACGCGTACGAACAAATGAAAGCAATACTAAATCACCTTTTTGAACATAAGAGCTTTACCAAAACAGAAGCTAAGGAGATCTTAACCAATATCACCAAAGGGATCTATAATAACTCTCAAATGGCTGCATTTATGACGGCCTATTGCATGCGGACAATTACCGTTCAGGAGCTTGAAGGATTTCGGGATGCCATGCTTGACCTTTGTTTGCAAACAGGCCTGGAAAACTATGATCTGATTGACCTATGCGGCACGGGAGGTGATGGCAAAAACACCTTTAACATCTCAACCCTTGCCTCTTTCGTAGTAGCGGGAGCCGGATACAAGGTAGCAAAACACGGAAACTATGGTGTTTCATCTGGTTGCGGTTCCTCAAATGTGATGGAGTACCTCGGGTATCAATTTACCAATGATACCTCTTTATTAAAAAGGAATATTGAAGAAGCTGGAATTTGTTTCCTTCATGCCCCGTTGTTCCATCCGGCGATGAAAACAATGGCGCCTATAAGGAAAGAGCTCGGCGTAAAAACCTTTTTCAATATGCTGGGGCCTCTGGTAAATCCCGCTAAACCTTTCTATCAGTCTGTGGGAGTGTTCAGTCTGGAACTGGCCAGGATTTATGCTTACTTATACCAGAAATCAGATAAAAAATACACCATACTTCATGCTCTTGACGGGTATGACGAGATTTCACTGACTGGAAGCTTTAAAACGTTCTCTAACAGTGGCGAACATATCTATGCTCTGGATACCCTGGGATTTGAACCAATACAGGCAGAAAAAATAAGCGGTGGCAGTACGGTGGAAGAATCGGCAAAAATATTCAGCAGTGTTTTAAACGGAGGAGCTACAACAGAACAAAACAACGTGGTGTTATGTAATGCGGCTCTTGCAATAAGAACCATAAATGCAGATAAATCATTTGCCGACTGCTTTTATGAAGCAGAAGAATCACTTTTCAGTAAAAAAGCATTAAAAAGTTTCGAAACACTGTTAGCAGGAGCTTACGCCTAATGTCAGACAATCTGCAAAATACGATAAGGATAAAAGTATGTGGCATGCGTGAGCCGGATAACATTCTGTCACTGGCTGCATTATTACCAGATTATATTGGATTTATATTCTATGGCCCCTCTAAACGCTACGCGGGCGAACTGGATAGAGATGTGCTGCAGCAACTGCCCCGCCCAATTAAAAAGACAGGTGTGTTTGTCGATGCCGGGCTCGATGAAATTCTGGAAACGAAATCACTCTACAATTTAAATGCTGTGCAGTTGCACGGCAACGAATCAGCAGAGGTTTGTCAAGCTCTGCAGGATCATCAAACAGAGGTAATAAAAGCCTTCGGGGTGGACGAAAGTTTCAACTTTGCCGTTTTAAACGAGTATAAGGATGTAGTGGATTATTTTTTATTTGATACAAAGACGAAGCTTCACGGCGGCTCGGGCCAGACCTTTAACTGGGACCTGCTCGACGCGTATTCCCTGGACGTTCCTTATTTTTTAAGCGGCGGACTAGATACTGCTAATATAGAACAGGCATTAGACATCAGAGACGAAAGGTTTTATGCTTTGGATCTGAACAGCCGGTTTGAGCTGGCACCTGGATTGAAAGACATAGCGAAATTATCACAAGCAATAAACAGAATCAAAACGAAGCCGACAGGCCTAATAAAATAACAAAATGAGCTATCATGTAAACGAAAAAGGGTATTACGGAAATTTCGGAGGTGCATACGTGCCGGAAATGTTATATCCTAATGTGGAAGAACTTAGAGAAAAGTATCTCAGTATTATGAGCGAACCTGCGTTTCAGCATGAATTTCTTCTTTTACTGAAGGATTATGTAGGCCGTCCTTCTCCCCTATATCTGGCAGAGCGCCTTTCTGAGAAATATGGTACAACTATTTATCTGAAGCGTGAAGACCTTAATCATACTGGGGCGCACAAAATTAACAATACTATAGGGCAGATCCTTTTAGCCGAGCGTTTAGGAAAAAAACGAATTATCGCGGAAACCGGCGCGGGTCAGCATGGAGTAGCTACAGCTACTGTATGTGCCTTAAAAGGGCTTGAGTGTGTAGTTTACATGGGGGCTGTAGATATTGAACGTCAGGCACCGAATGTCGCCCGTATGAAAATGATGGGCGCTACGGTTATACCTGCAACTTCAGGCAGTCAAACTTTAAAAGACGCTACAAATGAGGCTTTACGTGATTGGATCAATAATCCTGTAGATACTCACTATATTATTGGTTCGGTGGTTGGTCCGCATCCCTACCCTGATATGGTTGCACGTTTTCAGTCGATCATCTCAGAAGAGACCAGGGCGCAACTAAAAGAGAAAACCGGAAAAGTAAACCCTGACTATGTACTGGCTTGTGTCGGCGGAGGCAGCAATGCCATGGGGATGTTCTATCATTTCCTTGACCAGGATGATGTGAAACTAATCGCAGTAGAGGCAGCGGGAAAAGGAGTCGAGTCGGGAGAATCTGCAGCTACCACCCTTTTGGGAAAGGAAGGTGTTCTTCATGGAAGCCGTTCTATTGTGATGCAAACTGAAGACGGTCAGGTAGTGGAGCCATATTCTATTTCTGCCGGATTGGATTACCCGGGCATTGGCCCTCAGCATGCACATTTATTTGCCTCAGCAAGGGCCAAATACGTAAGTATCACTGACAACGAAGCTATGGATGCCGGTTTACAATTAGCCAGGCTTGAGGGGATCATTCCTGCCATAGAGAGCTCTCATGCACTGGCTTATCTTGATAAAATGGAATTTAAGGGAGATGAGACTGTGGTGATTTGTCTGTCGGGCCGCGGTGATAAAGATCTGAGCACCTATATGACGCATTTTGGATTATAATTGATCATTAAAGTATTTATTAAATAAGAGCTCATCAGAAAACAATGAATAGAATCAAACAGCTTTTCGAACAAAAAAGGAACAACGTTCTCTCCATATATTTTACTGCCGGTTACCCGAATATAGACAGCACATTGGATATTGCAGAAGCCCTGGAGAAAGCAGGCGCCGACTTCCTTGAAATCGGAGTGCCGTACTCTGATCCTCTGGCTGATGGACCGGTTATCCAGAATAGCTCGCAAAAGGCTATTGAAAATGGGATGACGGTAAAGGTGTTATTCGAGCAGTTAAAAGACCTGAGAAAACGGGTATCTATCCCGGTACTGCTAATGGGTTATGTGAATCCTGTATTGCAGTATGGTGTTGAGAATTTTTGTTCGAAATGCGCGGAAGTTGGCGTGGATGGAGTTATTGTTCCTGATCTGCCTATGTACGAGTATGAAGAACTTTACCAGGATTGCTTTATACAGAACCAGTTAAGCAACATCTTTTTAATCACGCCAACCACTTCAGAGGCTCGTATCCGGAGAATTGACGAATTAAGTAATGGTTTTATCTATTTGCTTTCTACGTCATCAACTACCGGTAAAAACCTGTCGGTATCAAGCCAGGTAGAGGATTACTTTTCCAGGATTAAAAGCATGGAGCTTAGAAATCCGACCATGATCGGCTTTGGGATCTCTGATAATAAAAGTTTCAGTAAGGCAAGTGAATATGCTAATGGAGCTATTGTAGGAAGCGCTTTTGTAAAGATATTGGCTGAAGAGAACTATCTGGAAAAGATTCCTGAGTTTATTGGATCGCTGAAAGGAAAAGAGGCTGTTAGCTATTAGCTAACAGCCTATAAATAATACCGCTCCCCGTCGGTTTTGATCTTACCGGCGTCGAGCAAATTCCTGAACACTTCAATCCGTTCATTTTCATTTCCCTGCTTTAGAGAAGAAATAATTTGATCGATGGTAAAATGATTTGAAGCCAGAAGCTCAATTATTTCAGCCATTATTTCCCCATGCAGATCATGCTGCGCTTTTTGTTTTCTTTCCTCAATACACACATCGCAAACGCCGCATTTGTCTGTCCGCACTTCATCAAAATATTTAAGCAGGCCATTACTTCTGCATTGGTACGATTCCGCATAATCCAATACAGCCTCTACCTGTTTTTCCATGATCTTTTTGCGCTGCTGAATGTACTTGTGGTCGATAAACAGACGCTGAGAATCTACGCGCGCTTTAATAAAATTTATTTGAGGCTTGTCTGTCTGCTTGAGATAGGTGATCAGTTCAAACTCTTCCAGTTTTTCCAATATCTGCACCACTTCGTTATAATGCAGTCCTGTTCTTTTAGCCAGATCAGATTCCCGGATATTAGAGAACTGGTCGAACAGTCCTCCATACGACCGAAGCAAAATTTTGATAAAGGAATCATAGTTCGCATACTCGATCTGGAAGCGATACATTTCCTCGGAAGAAACAAGGATCTTCACCCTGGATGGCAAATAAACACTTTCACTTAAAGTAATGTACTCATCGTGTTCCAGAAACTTGAATGCATTTAAAGTTTTAATCGCATCAAGCTTATAACGCGAACAGAAATCTGCGATGTCTATTTCAAAGTTCAATCCCTCCCCCGCCTCATAGGCGAGCTGAAAATAGTTACCCAAAAAATGATAGGCCTGTTTGATCTCTTCAACTGAAGGAAAGCTTAACTCCAGTTTTTTTTCCAGTTTTGCCCTGTCGGACGCATTGTAAAGTAAAACGGCATATGCTTTTTTCTCATCACGGCCCGCTCTTCCTGCCTCCTGGTAATAGGCCTCAAGACTTTCCGGCAGATCCAAGTGGACCACGAACCGGACATCCGGTTTATCGATACCCATTCCGAAAGCATTCGTTGCCACAATAACCCGGATCACATTTTTCTTCCAGGCTTCCTGTTTCTCATTGCGGAGCATAGTGCTTAGTCCGGCATGATAAAAATCAGCGGCAACGCCCTGTGCCTTTAGTTGCTTAACGACCTCCTGGGTTTCACGCCGGTTACGTACATACACGATGCCTGTTCCGTTCACTTTTTTGGTAATAGAAAAAAGCTTGCGAAGCTTATTGTCCTCATGGCTAACTACATAACTTAAATTCTTTCGCTCAAAGCTTTTCCTGAAGACATTCTCTTTGCTGAATTTCAGTTTTTCCTGGATATCCTGCACCACCAGGCTGGTAGCACTTGCTGTTAAAGCAAGCACGGGTACCCTGGGATGTAATTCACGCAGCTCCGCCAGGTGAAGATAAGGCGGCCGAAAATCATATCCCCATTGAGATATACAATGGGCTTCGTCGATAGCGAACAGATTGACATTCATATATTTGATCCGTTCGCGAACCAGATCAGACATCAGTCGTTCCGGCGAGAGGTATAGAAATTTAATGGGACCATATACACAATTATCAAGCACTATATCAACCTCCCGCTTACCCATTCCCGAAATGATGGCCACCGCCTGAATGCCTTTAGCCTGCAGGTTTTCCACCTGATCTTTCATCAACGCGATGAGAGGCGAAACCACTATACATATCCCTGGTTGAAGCATCGCCGGCACCTGGAAACAAACGGATTTACCACCACCGGTTGGCAGTAATGCAAGTGTATCCCTTCCCTCCAGCACAGAATTGATAACATCTTCCTGTATAGGTCGGAATGAATCGTAATTCCAGTATTTCTTTAAGACCTGATAAATGGACATCGTTCCAAAACTAACAAACCTGTGATAATAAATCTTTTCAAAAATAGTTTATGGCATTGAACAAGCAATATATTTGCATTTTAATCATCCTTAGTAAAGAATGAAGAAATTATACATCATCCTCCTATCCTTTACCACACACTTAGGCTACACACAATCGAAATGGAATGTTGAGCGACCGGGAGGACCTTCCAAATCAGCCTCCTTCAGCACCGATGAAGGAACCTGGATGAACCTGGATGTAAGTCCGGATGGAAAAGAGATCGTTTTTGACCTGTTAGGTGATATTTACAAAATGCCTGTGACCGGGGGCAAAGCCACCATACTGTCGGGTGGCGCCGCTTTTGAAGTACAGCCACGGTTCAGTCCAAACGGAAAGTATATATCGTATACTAGCGACAAAGAGGGTGGCGATAATATCTGGATCATGAATGCGGATGGAAGCGGCAAGCATTCGATCACGAAAGAAAATTTTCGCCTGTTGAACAATGCAAGCTGGACTCCCGACAACCAATACATTATTGCAAGAAAACACTTCACGAGCACACGGTCTCTCGGGGCCGGTGAGATGTGGCAATACCATATCGCCGGCGGTGAGGGTATCCAACTGACTAAGCGAAAAAATGATCAGCAGGATGCCGGAGAACCTGAGGTTTCCCCTGATGGAAAATACGTCTATTTCAGTGAAGATGTAAGTCCAGGTCCATATTTTCAATACAATAAGGACCCTAACGGCGAAATCTACCAGATTAAACGCCTGAATCGCGAAACTAATGAAATTGAAGTTGTAGCGCGGGGACAGGGAGGAGCTGTTCGCCCTGAGATTTCGCCTGATGGTAAATTAATGGCATTTGTAAAACGCGTACGACTGAAAACTGCCTTGTTCATTCAGGATCTCGCGACGGGCGAAGAATGGCCTGTTTACGACGATCTGTCTCGTGATCAGCAGGAAACCTGGGCTGTATTTGGCGTTTATCCGAATTTTGCCTGGACGCCCGATAGCCGGAATATTATTTTCTACGCAAAGGGAAAAATTAGAAGCCTGGATGTGAGCTCCCAAGTCGTATCAGTTATTCCATTTGAAGTAAACTCTTCACATAACATCTCAGAGGCTCTGCACTTTGACCAGAAAGTATTTACTGATGACTTTAAGGTCCGCATGATCCGCCAGCTTACTACTTCACCCGATGGCAAAAGGGTTGCTTTCCATGCTGCTGGTCATTTATATCTGAAAGATCTGCCTAACGGGAGGCCGGAACGTCTCAGCACCGGGACAGATTTTGAGTATGAACCTGACTTCAGTCCCGACGGGAAGTCCCTGATCTATATCAACTGGGGTGATGAAGCTAAGGGATCGGTTAATAAAATTGATCTTACAACTAAAGAGATCACAGTCCTGACCACTGAAAAGGGCTTTTACTATTCCCCAAAATTTTCTTCGAAAGGCGACAAGATCGTGTACCGGAAAGGAGTTGGGAATGTTATGCTGGGATTCAATCACGGTAAAAATCCCGGTATCTATATTATGCCGGCCACAGGAGGCACTGGCATAAAAGTATCAGATAACGGCATCAGACCATCTTTTAATTCTTCCGACTCCCGGATTTATTTTCAATCGACACAGGGAGAGATGAAGGCCTTTAAAAGCATGGACACTAACGGCGGGAACGTCCGTACTCATTATGTTTCCAGGTATGCTAACCAGTTTGTGCCCAGTCCCGATGGTAAATGGCTTGCTTTTACCGAACTATTTAACGCTTATATCACGCCGCTGGTAAATACAAATAATTCCCTCGAACTGTCCAGCAGCAACAAATCTTTGCCTTTGTCTAAGGTAACCAGGGATGCAGGGACGTTTTTACACTGGAGTAAAGACAGTAAGAAGCTGAACTGGACCTTAGGCCCTGAATATTTCTCACAGGAATTAAAGAACATTTTCAGCTTCGCTGACAACGCCTCAACCAATTCGCTGGTTGACAGTACCGGCCTCGATCTGGGTTTAAAGCTTAAAACCGATGTTCCGACAGGCACAATCGCCTTAACCAATGCGCGGATCATCACGATGAAGGGCGAGCAGGTGATAGAAAAGGGAACTATTGTAATTAAAGAAAACCGTATTTCGGCAGTCGGTCCGGCCGACCAGGTGAAAGTTCCTGAGGATGCAAAGATCATAAATGCTGATAATCAGACAATCATACCGGGACTTATTGACGTACATGCACATATCCCTACAAGTCCCGACGGCTTAACACCCGAACAGGACTGGGCGTATTATGCTAATCTGGCATACGGAGTGACTACAGCGCATGACCCTTCCAGTAATACCGAAATGGTGTTCAGCCAATCGGAAATGCAAAAGGCCGGCACCATTGTGGGACCCCGGATGTATTCCACCGGGACGATCCTTTATGGTGCTGACGGCGATTTTAAAGCAGTTATTAACAGCCTGGACGACGCCCGCTCTCATTTAAGAAGAATGAAAGCCGTTGGTGCCTTTACGGTAAAATCCTATAATCAGCCGAGGCGTGAACAACGCCAACAGATTATTCAGGCGGCCAGAGAGTTAAAAATGCAGGTTGTGCCTGAAGGCGGTTCAACATTCGCTCATAACATGTCGATGATACTAGACGGGCATACAGGAATTGAGCATAACATCCCTGTGGTGCCTGTGTATAAAGATGTTAAAGCTTTATGGAATGCCAGCAAAACTGCCTACACTCCTACCCTTATTGTAAGTTACGGCGCTCAGTCGGGAGAAAACTTCTGGTACGACAGAACGAACGTTTGGGAGAACGAGCGTTTACTTTCATTTACTCCGAGAGCCCTTATTGATAGCCGTGCCCGCAGAAGAACCACCTCCGAATTTGGCGACTATGGTCACATCGAAATTTCGAAGGCAGTGAAACAAATAGCAGACGGCGGCACAAAAATAAATGTCGGAGGACATGGTCAGCTGCAGGGATTAGGCACACACTGGGAACTCTGGATGCTTGCGCAGGGAGGTATGTCGTCCATGGAAGTCCTTAGAGCCGGAACAATAAATGGAGCCGAATACCTGGGAGTGTCTAAAGAACTTGGTTCACTGGAGCCGGGAAAACTTGCCGACCTGATAGTTTTAGATGAAAATCCCCTGGAAGATATTCGGAACACCGAAAAAATCAGGTATGTAATGCAAAATGGAAGGTTGTTTGACGGCGAGACGATGAATGAGACGGGCAACCTGGAAAAAATCAGAAGCAAATTCTGGTGGCAAACAGGACGGTCTGAAAGTTTCAACCTTTCAACCCAATCGGAAACGTTCATTTACACTCATCCTGAATGTGATTGATCAGCACATGCGGCGAGTGTGCCGCGTGTGCTGAAAAAGCCGGATTTTGTCTCGTAGCTCTATTTTTTAAAGGTCAGCAATACGGCATCAGATCCGTACAAATACAGCATACCGTTTTTAATTTCGTATCTTCTAACATTCTGCAGGTTGGTCATCATCTCATTTTCGAGATTCATTACCCCGTCGCAAAACATCTTTGTTGATACTAGCTCCTGAAAGGTTAGCTGATCTTTACCCATTAGTTCATACCCTCCACTGATTGAATTGCAAAAGGCCTTACCCTTGACATCGAGATTATCCTCAAATTCAAGAAAAGCTTTGCCATCACTGCTAATTGGTTTATGATTAATGGCAGTCAAAGTCCACCGCTGACCGTCCAGCTTTAAAGGAGCCCGCTGAGGCTGAATAACATTACAGCTTCCTAATATTAAACTGCATATTAAAGGTAAAAAATATTTCATAATCCGGGTTTATACGATAAGTTTAAACATAGATAACAACGGGTGGTGATGGATGTTTGATCCTAGATATTCTGAGCAATTACAAAACCGCTGGCCCATGCCCATTGAAAATTATATCCACCCAGCCAGCCCGTAACATCAACACACTCGCCTCCAAAGAATAATCCGGAGATCTTTTTGGCTTCGAGGGTTTTGGAGGAAAGCTCATCAGTGGCCACCCCTCCCCGCATTACTTCCGCTTTATCGTATCCTTTATCGCCCGCAGGTTTTAGTTTAAACTGGTGAATAAAACGGTCGATCGTATTCAGGTCCTCACGTGTGAGTGAAGCCAGGTTTTTATCTACCGGCAGGTATTTTGCTAAGGCCTCGGCAAACTTCCTGGTGTAAATCCCAGCCAAAACCGTCAACAAGGTCTTTTTACCATTCACCATTTTCTCCTTTTCGAGCAAGTCAGTAACAGATCGATTGGGCAGCATATCAATTTCTATGGCCTCACCGGGCTTCCAGTAAGAAGATATCTGAAGGATTGCCGGTCCGCTTAAGCCCCAGTGAGTAAACAGAATATTCTCTTCAAAGCTGATCTTTGAATTGCTTACCCGGCAAAAGATACTATTGCCAGACAAGTGGGCAAACCATTCCGCATCTTTTCCTGTGACCGTTAAAGGAACAAGTGCCGGCGCCGTCGGAGTCACCCGCAAACCAAATTGCCTGGCGACATTAAGTCCGAAGTCGGTGGCTCCCATTTTTGGGATGGGCAAACCGCCAGATACAATAACTATTTTAGGCGACTTTTGTATCCTCTCTGATCCCTGGTGCCGATATTTTATAATGAAGATTTCTTCCTCTTTTTTAACAGAGCTTACCTCTGCACTACAATAAACTTCCTGGCCAAGGTCATCACAGAGATTCAGGAACACATCAACTATGTCTTTAGCTTTATTGCTTAAAGGGAACAGTTGTCCAAGGGTTTTCTCCTGGCCTTTTATGCCGTATGTTTCGAAGAACTGGATGGTATCCTCAACTGTCCATTGAGAAAAAGCTGATTTTGCGAAGTGTTCATTTTCGGATATGAAGTTTGCCGGCCCGGCGTAGAGGTTCGTATAATTACAGCGGCCACCTCCGGAAATCAGGATCTTTGATCCTGCTTTATCGGATTTTTCGAGGACGAGTACCTTTTTGCCTAAAAACCCAGCCTGGACGGCACACATAAGACCACAAGCACCTCCACCAATAATTATAGCATCATACATTGCTGCAAAAATAACATTTAATATGATTGGTGGGGGGCGGGTTTGGTTGAAGGTCTGGTTAGCACACGCGGCACGCGTGCCTCGTGTGCCTGAATGGGCATTCGGCCGTCTTGAAACTCTCATCCTCTAATAAATATATTTTAATTTATAATATGGATGCTTATATTTGCGGCTCCCTGTTTAATCAGGATATCAACAAGTATGACATCAGTATTCACTCATCACATGCATTTCCATCATCGCCATTGAGGCGATAGATATAAATGTATGTTTCTACGTGAAACTGATACCCCGAACTTTTTTGTTGGTCTGATTATAAAATTATAAATATTGAAAACACTCAAAATAGCTATCCAGAAATCGGGTAGGTTAAACGAAAAATCTGTTGAGCTTCTTAAGAACTGCGGTTTAAGTTTCGAAAACTATAAAAGCTCCCTAATCTCTCAAGTCTCAAATTTTCCACTGGAGATACTTTTTCTGCGCGATGATGATATTCCTGAATACGTACAGGACGGTATTGCCGACTTAGGTATTGTGGGTGAGAACGTTATTTGCGAGACTGAAGTAGAGGTAGCCTATTTGCAAAAGCTTGGTTTTGGTAAATGCTCTTTAAAGCTGGCCATTCCAAATAAAGGTGAGATTGAAGTGCTTGCTGATCTTAACGGAAAGGCTATAGCAACTTCGTATCCTGTAATTCTCAAAAAGTTTCTTACCGATAATAACATTAGTGCTGAGATCAGAACCATTTCCGGATCTGTAGAAATTGCACCAGGCTTAGGTCTGAGCGATGCAATCTGCGACCTGGTATCTACCGGAGGCACATTGAAGAGCAACGGATTAAAGCCGTTCGGAGATGTTTTACATTCTGAAGCGGTGCTGATCGGCCGTAAAGGCGAAGAAGAGAATCCTCTGATCGTTGAATTAATACAGCGCATCCAGTCTGTTCTAAGAGCTAAAGAAACCAAATATGTGGTTTTAAATGCGGAAAGAGCTCGTTTGGATGAGATAAAAACCTTACTGCCTGGCATTAAAAGCCCTACAGTTGTTCCCTTAGCTGAGGAAGGCTGGGTAGCTGTACATACTGTAATTCCTGAAAAGGATTTCTGGAGTAAGATAAGTCAGTTGAAGGCTGCAGGCGCGCAAGGTATTGTGGTGATGCCAATCGAAAAGATAATTCTTTAGCCCTTAAATCCCCCTTTCGGGGAATAATTAATGTTATGCTTAAGACTTATACTTATACAGAACTAAGTGAGGCTGCTATAGATAAACTGGTTTCACGCAATGCAGACGAAAACAACAGCATTGGGGAACGTGTAGAATCCATTATAGCTGCCGTTAGAGCAAAGGGCGACTTTGCCTTGCTGGAGTTTGCGGAAGCTTTTGATAAAGTAAAACTGAGCCGCCTGTATCTTGACAGAGACGAGATCGGCAGAATAGCGGAGAGTATTGGCGAGGATCAAAAGTCGGCCATTAATACCGCGTATCAAAACATATACAGGTTCCATGAGAGCCAGCTCAAGCAAGAGCAGAAAGTGGAAACCATGCCTGGAGTTACCTGCTGGAGAGAAACCCGGCCCATCGAGAAGGTTGGCCTGTATATTCCCGGCGGAACAGCGGTTCTGCCAAGTACCTTCCTGATGCTTGGGATTCCTGCGAAAATTGCCGGAAGTAAGGAGATAATAGTTTGTTCGCCACCGCAAAAGGATGGCTTAATTAATTGTTATATCGCTTATGTAGCAAAGCTTCTGGAGATCGACCGTATCTACCTTGTAGGCGGAGCTCAAGCAGTGGCTGCTATGGCCTATGGAACAGCTTCAATTACAAAAGTTGACAAGATCTTTGGCCCTGGCAATCAGTATGTAACCCGGGCAAAAACCATCATTCAATCGAGTACTCAAACTTCTATAGATATGCCCGCCGGCCCCTCCGAAGTCCTGGTTATTGCAGATGAAACAGCTAATCCTGTTTTTGTTGCGGCAGATCTCCTGGCTCAGGCTGAGCATGGTCCTGATTCGCAGGCTGTATTGGTATCAACCTCTTCTTCAATTATTGAGCAAACGATCGAAGAGTTAAAAAAACAACTGGAAGAACTCCCGAGGAAAGAAATTGCCGCTAAGGCAATTGAAAACTCTTACGCCATCCTCGCTCAGGATCTTAATACAGCTATGGAGTTCAGTAATAAATACGCACCAGAACACCTGATCCTGGCTACTGACAACTGGGAGAAGATAACTGCCGGGATCAGCAATGCAGGCTCTGTATTCCTGGGCAACCTGACGCCTGAAAGTGCAGGCGACTACGCTTCGGGAACCAATCATACTCTTCCAACCAGCGCTTATGCCCGCTCCTATTCCGGCGTCTCGGTGGATTCTTTCATAAAAAAAATCACGTTTCAGCATCTTAGTCCCGAGGGAATAAATAACCTGGGGAATACCGTCGAGATCCTTGCAGAACTGGAAGGTTTACAGGCCCACAAAAACGCTGTAACTGTTAGAAAGTCTTCATTGACTTAGTAAATCAAATAATAAAAAGCTGTAGCTTAAAATAACAAACGCTAAGATGAGTTTTGATTTAAACAATATTTTACGGGAGAACATAAAAAATCTGGTACCCTACTCTTCAGCCCGTGACGAGTTCAAGGGTGAAGCATCTGTTTATTTGGATGCTAACGAAAACAGCTACGGTTCTCCGCTTGAGAGACAATATAACCGTTACCCCGACCCGCTTCAATGGTCGGTAAAGAAACGCTTAAGCGAAATAAAGGGGGTTCCACCGCAAAACATCTTTCTCGGAAACGGAAGCGACGAAGCCATTGATATCCTGTTCAGAGCATTTTGCCGTCCGGGCATTGACAATGTGATCACCGTACCCCCTACCTACGGAATGTATGAGGTATCAGCTAACATCAATGATGTCCAGATTAAGAAGGTTCCCCTGACACCGGACTATCAATTAAATCTGGAGGGTATTGCTGAGGCCATTGACGAAAACACTAAGCTTATATTTATTTGTTCGCCGAATAACCCTACTGCAAATTCAATCCACAGGGATGATATTGAAACTGTATTAGCAAACTTCCCCGGATTGGTGGTTATCGATGAAGCGTATATCAACTATTCGCGCCAGAAGACTTTCATCCAGGAGCTTACCGAGTACAGTAACCTCGTTATCCTTCAAACTTTATCAAAAGCCTGGGGACTGGCAGCTTTGCGCGTCGGAATGGCCTTTGCCAGCGAGGAGATCATAGAGGTTTTCAACAAGGTAAAACCCCCTTATAACATAAATGAGGCATCGCAACAGCTTGCTCTGCAAGCCTTAGGCAACCTTGAAAAAGTAAACGAGTGGATCAAAGAAACCATAGTAGAACGCGAAAAACTAGTTACCGGGCTACTGCAGCTTCCGTTTGTAATAAAAGTGTTCCCTTCGGATGCTAATTTTATCCTGGCAAAAACCAGTGATGCGAAAGGCATCTATAACTTCCTTGTAGAAAGGGGAATCATTGTTCGCGACCGCTCAAAAGTGGAGTTATGTGAGGGAAGCCTTCGTATTACGATAGGGACACCTGCTGAAAACAAGATCTTAATAGAAACATTAACAAAATATCAATCCTAAAATGGGAATTGAACAAGAAAATACAGCGGATACATCTTCTTTGAATGAGGCCGGCAATGCTGCCCCACGTAAAGTGTTATTTATCGACCGTGATGGTACACTCTGTCTGGAACCTGAAGATTACCAGGTAGATTCTTTCGAGAAGCTTAAGTTCTATCCAGGAGTATTCAAATACCTGACAAAAATTACGGAAGAGCTGGACTTTGACCTTGTTATGGTAACTAACCAGGACGGCCTGGGAACAGATTCACATCCGGAAGCTAATTTCTGGCCTGTTCATAACTTTCTTATCGACTCTTTCATAGCCGAAGGGATACAGTTTAAAGAGGTTATTATTGACAAGACGTTTGCTCATGAAAATGCTCCGACCCGCAAACCGGGCACCTCTCTCCTTACACATTATCTTGATACTGAAAGATACGACCTGACGAATTCTTTCGTTATTGGAGACAGGATCACGGATGTTGTACTTGCTAAGAACCTTGGATCTAAAGCTATCTGGCTGAAACACGATGCGACTCTCGGCCTGGATGAAATTACAGAACAGGCTGCTGAACTAAAGTCATATATCGCTTTAGACACCGCAAACTGGAAAGATGTATATGAGTTTTTGAAGGTTGGTAAAAGGGAGATCGAGCATAAACGTACCACAAAGGAGACCGACATTTATATAAAGCTGAATCTTGATGGAAAAGGAGAGGCTAAAATATCCACGGGATTACATTTCTTTGATCACATGCTTGATCAAATTGCAAGGCATGGCAGTATCGATTTAGAGATAAACGCCAAAGGCGATCTGCATATCGATGAGCACCACACCATTGAAGATACTGGTATTGCTTTGGGTGAAGCAATTGCGAAGGCTCTTGGCGATAAGCGCGGAATCGAACGTTATGGATTTTGTCTCCCCATGGACGACTGCCTTGCGCAGGTAGCGATCGACTTTGGCGGCAGGAACTGGATTGTATGGGATGCAGAATTTAAGCGTGAAAAAGTTGGAGAAATGCCTACTGAGATGTTCTTCCATTTCTTCAAGTCGTTCAGCGATGCCTCAAAAAGCAATCTGAATATAAAAGCTGAGGGCCAGAATGAGCACCATAAGATTGAGGCTATATTTAAAGCTTTCGCCAAAGCCATTAAAGTTGCAGCAAAGCGAGACGTAAATAACATGCAGCTGCCAAGTACTAAGGGACTTTTATAATACTTTTATTCTAATAAGAGCTTAATTCATGATAGGGATAGTTAATTACGGCGCGGGGAATATCTTTTCATTAACAGCAGCCCTCGACAGGCAGAATATTGCTTATGAGATGATCAATTCAGTCGACGAGTTTGACAAGTATGAACGCTACATCATCCCGGGTGTAGGGCATGCAGGGGCTGCAATGAAGAAACTTGAAGAAAGCGGAATGGTCGAAAAAATCAAGGCAACCTCCAAACCAGTTCTGGGTATTTGTGTGGGTATGCAACTGCTTACAGACTTTTCAGAAGAGGGAAATGCGCACCTGCTTGGAATCGCCCCATTAAAAACGTGTCATTTTTCAGAAAATATAAAACTAAAAATCCCTCATATGGGTTGGAACAGAGTTAGTTCCGGCTTTAATGATAAACTTGATAATGAATTATTTAAGGATATAAATGAGGGATCGTACTTTTACTTTGTACATTCCTATTTTATAGAATTTAATCCTACTTTTACAATCGCTTTTGCCGAACATGGAATTAAATTTTCGGCGGCATTGCAAAAGGATAATTATTATGGGGTTCAGTTTCATCCTGAAAAATCCGGGGAAGCTGGCGAACAACTGTTAAAAAACTTTGCATCATTGAAACTTGAAGGATCACTCTAGACTTATTGATCCTTGAACATAAATAAATAAACTATGTACATTATTCCGGCAATTGATATTTTGGACAAAAAAGTTGTCCGTTTGCGTGAAGGAAACTACAACGAAGCTACATTATACGATGTAACTTTAGAGGAAATGATTGAAAAGTACCAGTCGAACGGTACTGAGTTCGTTCACATCATAGACCTAAACGGCGCAAAAGGCGATTTTAGTAACCAGGAATATCTTTTTGACATCATCCAGAAAACAGAGATGAAAGTGCAGTATGGTGGTGGTGTGAGAAGTATTGACAAAGTAAAAGAGTTGCTTGATGCTGGCATCCACCGCGTCATTGTAGGAACCCAGGCGATCACCAATCCCGACTTTTTGCCTCAGTTAAGTGAGGATCTGTGCGGAAAAGAAAAATGCTCAGACCAGATCGTTGTGGCTATCGATGTACTTGATGAGGTTATCAAGTATTCAGGATGGATGGAAAGCTCTCCTATTAAATTAATGGACTACGTTGACCGTTGTCTTAACCTTGGATTTTTCCGTTTTTTATGTACAGACATCAACAAAGATGGTAAGCTTGCGGGTGCAGGGGTAGAACTTTACCAGAAATTATTAGATCATTCTCCGTTTATCAAGTTAATTGCTTCAGGAGGTATCAGTTCAATGGACGATATCCGTGCAGTTCAGGAAATAAAAGTAGAAGCTTGCGTAGTAGGTAAAGCTATCTATGAAGGGCATATTACCATTGAAGAAATTAAAGACTGGAACCTGAAATCCTTGATTTCATTCTAATTGGTTTAAAGAACATACAAAACATACAAAATTTGAGTACTATTCAAGCCGCTTTACAAAGTCCCCCAACAGGGGGCCTGGGGCTTGCCAAGCGCATTATTCCCTGCCTTGACGTTAAAGACGGCCGCACGGTTAAAGGAGTCAATTTCGTTGATCTTCGTGATGCAGGTGACCCTGTAGAGCTTGCCTGGCAATATTCTCAACAAGGTGCTGATGAACTTGTCTTTCTCGACATAACCGCAACTCATGAGCGTCGCAAAACTATGGTCGAGCTGGTGAAAGCCGTTGCCCGGCAAATAAATATTCCTTTCACTATCGGAGGTGGAATCAATGAAATAGCGGATGCTGATATCCTTTTAAATGCTGGTGCAGATAAAATATCTGTTAATTCGGCCGCTGTGCGTAATCCGGAACTGATCAACGAGCTGGCAATGGCTTTTGGTAAACAGTTTGTAGTGGTTGCTGTAGATACCAAATTTATTGGCGACACCAATCTGGTACACTTAAATGGCGGACGCATTGCTACCGAGCTCGAGACCGAAAAATGGATCAAAGAAGCAGAAGAAAGAGGCGCTGGCGAAATACTTTTGACTTCTATGGATCACGACGGAACCAAAGCTGGCTTTGACAATTTCCTGCTCAAAAAAATAAATGATTCCATATCTATTCCTCTGATTGCCTCTGGCGGAGCGGGAAGTATGCAGCACTTTGTTGACGTATTTCAGAAAAGTAACGTGGACGCAGCACTTGCAGCATCTGTGTTTCATTATGGAGAAATATTGATTCCGTCGCTAAAAGAAGAATTAAGAAAACACACTATTGAAGTAAGGTTATAATGACTATAGATTTTTCAAAATCGGACGGCCTCGTTCCGGTGGTTATCCAGGATGAGCAAACCCTGGAGGTGCTTATGCTGGGATACATGAATGAGGAGGCTTTTCAGAAAACCCAATCTGAAGGCAAAGTGACCTTCTTTTCCAGGACGAAGAACCGTTTGTGGACCAAGGGCGAGGAAAGCGGTAACTTTCTGTTCGTGAGCTCGACCCATATTGATTGCGACAATGATACTCTCCTTATAAAGGCAAGCCCCGTTGGCCCAACCTGTCATACCGGATCCCGCAGTTGTTTTAAAACGGAATATAACCAAAACTTCATCTTTAAGCTGTCGGAGATCATTAACGACCGGTACAAGAACCCTGTTGAAGGTTCGTATGTGAACCGGCTGAGAGAAAAAGGTTTAAATAAAATTGCTCAAAAGGTTGGTGAGGAAGGTGTAGAGACCGTGATCGCCGCTCTGAATGAAACTGAGAATGATCTGATCAACGAAGCTTCTGACCTTGTGTTTCATTTGCTTGTTCTCCTGAAAGAGAAGAATGTAAGCCTTGAAACTATTGCCAGGAACCTGGAGAGCAGGCATAAATAATTCTTCTTTATTTTTTGGTCTTGCAGAAGAGTAAAACAGCGTGTTAGTATGGAGGTAGTTAGGAAAACATCATTGACAGGGCATCAGAATCCGATTTATGCCCTTGAACCGTCGCAGAAACCTGGTATCTTTTTTACGGCAGGCAATGATAAGGGAGTTGTTGAGTGGAGCTCCAGAGAGCTTTCTTTTATTAAGGTTCTTATGCCCGTGTCGAGCTCTGTATATTCCCTGCATTCCCCGGATTTCGCGCCGGTTCTTGCAGTGGCCGAACGAAGCGGGAAGGTCAGCCTTTTTAACTTTGAAGAGCAGAGGATCACGGCTGTTTTCAATCATCATAAGTTGCCGGTTTTCGCACTAAACTCTGTTCCTCATAAAAAAGAATTACTTGCGGCTTCCGAAGACGGCACTGTATCTGTTGTAGACTTGCTGACCTTTAATTTGCTTTACAACTTTAAGGTATCAGACCAAACGATTCGTTGCATTGCTATTAGTCCGGATCAAAAACTGGTAGCTTTTGGATGTAAGGACAGTGTGATCTATATCTATAACATAGAGGATTACTCTTATGTTACTCAACTAGCCGGACATACACATCCGCTAACCTCAGTGCAGTTTTCTCCTGATGGCAAATACCTTCTTTCCGGCGGCAGGGATGCGAAGCTCAACATTTGGAATAGCGGAGATTTCAGCCTGAAGGAAAGCATTGTGGCTCATATGTTTTCTATATATGATATTAAATTCCATCCGGCCCTTCCCTATTTTGCCACCTCAAGCCAGGATAAAAGCATTAAGATATGGGATGCTGACAGCTTTAAGCTAAGGAAGATCATCAGCCGAGAAAAGGGCATGGAGAGTCATAGTCATTCTATAAATAAACTGGGCTGGGATAAGGAATCAGGCGCACTTATATCCGTCAGCGACGACAAGAATGTTATGGTTTGGGAAGTGAGTTTTTAAACCAGGATTTTACTAAACATAACGCTTAATGATCCTTAGTTTATGCGAATGTTTTTTCAGGTCCAGGCTATAAATACCCTGATCATCAATGGGATCTATTTTCACTCTGCCGGAGGCATGAATGATCTGATGCTCATTGAGCATAATACCTACATGGGTAATCCGTCCTTCCGCATTATCGAAGAATGCAAGATCCCCCGGCTTCACTTCCTGTAAAAAATTAACAACTTCTCCCTGCTCTGCCTGCTGCCAGGCATCTCTTTTCAGGGAGATATCCAGCATTTTGAAAACCACCTGGGTTAGTCCCGAACAATCAATTCCAAAAACAGATTTCCCTCCCCATAAATATGGTGAGTTCAGGAAAAACCTGGAATAGTTTATCACCTGCTGCTGAAAGATACCCCTACTTCCAAATACCAGATCTGAGTCGTAAAAATAACGTTCTGTACCAAGGCTGAAAGAACCCTGCGCTTCCTCAGGAATGCTGCTTCCGGCAGCAAGGTGGATCAATTCTCCGATGCTTCCTTTCTTTATTGCCTGGGCAAATACCGGCCCAAGAATCCTTGCATTTTTTTGTTTTTCATAGTATTCTTCATCGACAGGCTGGTATTGTTTTGAATCGATCCAGCCCACATATTCGTCTGACGATGTTTTGATATTTACCCATTTTTCAGTAGTATTGAGTATGATAAAGCTATCGCCAAAGAGCAGCTGGGAGAGCATTTCACTCTTATCTGATGCCTCTGCGCGCAAAGGGACGAGCGATAAATTACAAATTCCGTATTGCATGATCATTTATACAAATGAACTGAAAAATTAAGAGAAATTAAACGTTAAAAACTTAACCAACACCAATACTGTTTTAACTATATGAAAACACTAAATGAAGTTCACAAAATCCTGATAGCAGTTGAAGACAGCCAATATTCAGAGCGTGCGGCAAGCTATGGTTTTGAGCTGGCTCAGAAACTAGGTGCAGATGTTGGCTTGATCCACGTCAACGAAGTTCCTACCGGAACTCCTTTTGTCGCAGATCCCCTGCTAAATGAACCTCCTGTAATGATGCCTGAATTAATAAACGTGCAGGAAGAAGCCAGCAAAAAATTATTGGACAGAATAGCCGATACCTATTTTGGGAAAGCAACTATATACTCTTTTCATAAAGTTGGAAATCCGCGTGATGAAATATTACACACGGCAGAAGAATGGAATGCAGATATGATCATCCTGGGAACACATGGACGTACCGGATTTGACCATTTTATTTCGGGAAGCGTTGCCGAGAAGGTGATACGAAAAGCAAAATGTCCTGTGCTGATTATTCCAAATAAAGAATAAGTTATTGGGAACAATTTGCTGTCAATATCTAAACAAAGACCGGAATTGTACGTTTTTCAGGCACATCGCCTGTAAACCTGATTAATGTATATATTTAAATTATTTGGTGCACCTGAAATTTCGCTGGAAAACTTAGCTCAGATAGAAAAAAGTTCGCCTGAGATCATTTTATACGCCTTGCCCGCCGTAGCCGCATTAACGCTGCTTGAAATCGCTTTCTCCCTGTATTCGCATAAACAGAATTACGATCTGCGGGAAACTATAGGTTCTGTCTTTATCGGCATAGGAAACCTGGTTGTAAACATGCTTTTGAAAATTGTGTTGCTCTATGGCGCTATATGGATTTATAACCTGGTGCCCTGGAGAATGGCATTCAGTTGGTGGACATTGATCCCCTGCTTCGTTCTTTACGACCTCAGCAGCTACTGGTCGCACCGCCTTTCGCATTTTCACCGCTTTTTCTGGGCAGCCCACGTGGTGCATCATTCGGGCGAGCATTACAACCTTACCGTTTCATTCAGACAGAGCTGGGTACAACACTTTAAACTGATATTTTTTCTTCCTCTGGCTTTCCTGGGCTTTCACCCGGTAATCTTTTTCATATCGAACCAATTATCGGTACTTTATCAGTTTTGGGTTCATACTGAATATATAGGAAAGCTGCATCCAATCGTCGAATATATTTTTGCCACCCCTTCTAATCACAGGGTACACCATGGATCCAATGACAAGTATCTGGACAAAAATTTCGCGGCTACGTTTATTATATTTGACAGGCTCTTCGGTTCATATCAAATAGAAGAAGAGAAGCCAACTTACGGACTTACTACCAAGCTCGATGTTAAATTAAACCCCGTTTACCTCAACTTTCACGAATATCTGGATATCCTTCATGATGTTAAGATGGCCAGGGGCCTTAAGAAGAAGTGGTACTATATTTTCGGAAGTCCTTCACGGATTGCCTTTGAGAAAAAACAAGAAATCAGCAGAGGACTCGCAAGAGAGACTAGCCCAGTGGATCCATCTTCGTGAGTACTTCAGTGAATGCATTATAGATCTGCCTTAATGCTGCTACCTCTGTAATACCGTCTTCAATGATCAGTTCTAAAAAAGGTTCTTTAAATTCAGAATCAGCAACGTGATGATGCGCCACGCCGAAAGAGAAGTTTTCAAGTGATTGAAACACCTGGCGACTTCCAGGATCGGAAAAAATGAATTTAACTCTGGCTTCGTCATTGGTTTTGATGATCATCTTGTTGTCGAACTCAGGATATCCGATCAGCACGTCCTGCATCCCGAAAAACTTTCCGATCTCATCGATAAAATCTTCTCTGTGTATTGCAAAGCGGAAATCATCGTTTTTATGAAGTAAGGAACTAAAAGAGGTTACGGCATATCCTCCCTCAAATCCTCCACCAAGATCAATATCGATATTAAGAGATATTTGACGGCCCTGACTTTCAATATACACCTGATAATCCAATGGTTCGTTCTGACCTAGATCATCCGATATCTTTCTCCAAATTTCATCTTCTGTTTCGCCTGTAATTAGAACTTTGTTCATAAATAGGATTTTTGTTCAACTATATATACCGATGTGCAAATCATAAGTTTTAATTTTTTAAACGACAAAACGTATTGTGCACTCAATTTTTATTATGTGAAACAGAATTAACACAAAAATGATGTGAAAAATAACATTTAGGCTACCTTTGTTGTAATGACTATTAATGCAAAAACAGCAGAGCAATCATTAACCATAATGAACGAGTTAGTTCTGCCCAACGACACCAATGCCCTGAACAACCTGATGGGGGGCCGATTACTTCATTGGATGGATATTGCAGCCTCCATTTCTGCACAGAAACATTGCAATCGCATAGCTGCCACCGCATCTGTAGATAACGTTTCTTTCAAACAACCTATAAAACTCGGGGACGTAGTTACTATAAAAGCAAAAGTCTCCAGAACTTTTCATAGTTCTTTGGAGGTACGTTTAGTAGTTTGGACTGAAAATATATCAACCGGCGCTAAAGCCAAAAGTAACGAAGCCTTTTATACGTTTGTTTCTTTAGATGAAAATGGCAAGGTAATGCGTATCCCTGAATTAATTCCGGAGACTGAGGAAGAAATGCAATTATTTGACGGCGCCCTGAGGAGAAGGCAATTAAGGTTAATATTGGCCGGGAAAATGAAACCCGACGACGCTACTGAATTGAAAGCTCTATTTTTCCCGGAGATATAAAAAAGCAAAACCGGGGTTCTGCTTTTTTATATCTTTTGAATTCTAGTTTTGCGTATAATTTTTTATCACAGAAAGTTTCTCAGCATAAACCTGGCTGCTACCATTTATGCTGATCTTTTCTTTAGGACGTCCTCCTATCTTACCACCGATAACTCCGCCAAGGAACGTTACCCATAAGCCTCCAACGATAAGGCCGGTGTTTTGAAGCTTATCGTCTGAATGCAGAATAACCGCTCCGGCTGTTCCAGCGGCTAGTCCTGTAAGTAAGCCTACTGTAAAACCAGTGTTAACAGCTCTTTTAGATTTAATTTTGATCGACTTTATCCGGTCAAGTGCAATTAGCTGCCCTTCAGGCGTTGATCTGGTTGTAAGGTACACACCTTTATCATCGGCTGACTGCAGGGTGCCACGGAATACTTTTTTATCAACAGAGTACACCTTGGCGGTGTAAACTTTGTCCTTACGTTTCGCCTGGACAGAGTTAGCTGTAAAAAAGATAGAAAGAATTAAAGCAAGTAATGTTATTCTCATATAAAGCGTTATTTCAGCAAATATGTAAACTAGTTTCGGGATTTAAAACAGGAATAAAAAACTAATTCGCTATAATTAAAAAATCTGACCTGATATTTAACAATATTATTGCCCGCAAGAGCCTAACTCAACAATCCTATCGAATTCTTCGCGGGTCACCGTCATAACAGAAAGCCGCCCTTGTCGCACCAGGCCAATGTTGTTTAGCCTGGCATCTGACTTTACTTCTTCCAGGGTAACCGGCCTTTTTAAAGCTTCCACGGGTTCAAGATCAACAACAACCCAGTTGGGATCTTCGGTGGTAGGGTCCTGGTAAAATTCCTTAACAACTCTTGCAATACCAACAACAGCTTTACCCTCATTGCTATGGTAAAATAGAACCAGGTCGCCTTCTTTCATTGCCTTCAGGTTATTCCTCGCCTGAAAGTTCCTTACACCGTCCCAGAAGGTCCGCCCATCCTCTTTAAATTTATCCCAGCTATATTTGAACGGTTCTGATTTAACTAAAAAATAATTCATGCGTTTTGTTGTTATATTCCGCAACAAAACTAGCAAATCTCAAGGATTAGGCGATATGTTAGCACAATTATCGGCTCCCCATTCAGGATCTTTCCTGTTAGAAGTTTCCTTTAGCACACGCGGCACGTGTGCGCCAGCAAGCGATATAAAACCAAATTCAACTGGCTGGCAAGAAACAGATAAAGCCCGGCATTGAATTAAACCCAGTCTATACCCTTTTGCAACAGGCTTACAGTTCTCTCTTCTTCACTGCCTTCTGCTGGTTGAAAATTATAAGCCCAGTTTGCCTGTGGTGGAAGACTCATCAGGATTGATTCGATCCGGCCGTTGGTTTCCAGGCCAAATTTTGTACCCGCATCGTATACAAGATTAAACTCGACATACCTGCTGCGACGCTGATATTGCCATTGTTTATTCAAGTCATCATATTGCTTGTTTCTGTTCCGGGAGACCAATTCGCTGTATATTGGAATAAAAGAACGTCCTACAGCTTTAGAAAACTCAAAGATCTGCTCCCAGGAGATTTCCGCACTTTCCGGGTTCAAACGGTCGTAAAAAATACCGCCTATACCTCGTGTTTCATTGCGGTGCTTGATAAAAAAATAATCGTCGGCCCATTTTTTAAATTTTGAGTAGAACTGATCATTGTAGTCGTCGCAAACCGCTTTTAAATGTTGATGAAAAAAACGGGCATCCTCTTCAAAGACATAATGAGGGGTAACATCAATACCGCCGCCAAACCACCTGATATTCTCATTCATTTCGAAATAACGAATGTTCATATGAATAATAGGCACCATTGGATGATTGGGGTGTATTACGATGGATACTCCTGTAGCAAAGAACCGATTATCGTTCACCTTGAAAGACTGCTTTAGCAGTACCGGTAGCTGACCGTGCACCGCGGAGAAGTTTACACCACCTTTTTCCAGAACATTTCCGTTCTCAAGAACTCTTGTTTTTCCACCTCCTCCACCTTCACGTTCCCATAGTTCTTCGCTGAACTTTGCTTTACCATCGAGCATTTCCAGGCCGGCACAGATCTCATTCTGTATGAGCTGGTATTCTGAGGCGATTTGTTCTTTGCTAATCATACCGCAAAGATGAACTGAAAAACTCTAAGATTCAATGGAAACATCAAGAAAAGCATTATTCCTCTATATAATCCAGGTCTTTTCCAAAGGTTTCTTTAAGCTGGCTCAGAGAGAACAGCGCTATTACTGAAAGAAAGAAGGTAAGTATATAGGCTGCAGTAATAATATTATACCGGTGTACAAAGAACTCAAAAAGAAAAGTGATCGGGATTAATGCGCCCCGTACAAAGTTCGGAACCGTTGTGGTCACGGTTGACCGGATATTAGTTCCAAACTGCTCAGAAGCAATCGTTACAAAAGTCGCCCAATAACCTACAGAGAATCCAATGAAGACACAGAGGATTAAAAATTGGGATTGGGTGATACCATAACTGCTAAGGTAAAATACCACACTGACAATTGAAAGCAAATGAAATACCAGCATCGTCAGTCTCCTGGATTTAGTAAACTGCGCAAATAAGCCTGCAAAAACGTCACCTATGGCAATTCCGATATAGGTATACATAATTCCTTTTCCGGCACTCAGTGGTTCCGGGGCGCCCAGAAACTTTCCAAATTCAGGCGACTGGGTAACCAGGATACCAACCACAAACCATAAAGGAGCACCAATTATGATGCAGTGTAAGTATTTAATAAATTTTTTCCTGTTTCCCAGGATTATCATCACATTTCCTTTCGAAATATCCTTGCCGGCAACCTCGTTAAACATTCCCGATTCAAAGGTTCCGATCCGTAAAAAAAGCAGTAACAAGCCAAGTCCCCCTCCTACGAAATAGGCCGTTTGCCAGGTGAAAAGCTCGTGGACGGTATTCGCTAAAACAGCACCAAACAACCCTACTCCCGCTACTATCATGGTTCCATAACCGCGATTCTCCTTAGACATTGTTTCGCTCACCAGTGTCACTCCAGCGCCCAGCTCGCCGGCGAGGCCAATACCGGCAATGAAACGAATAATCGCATAAGCATTGATGTCAGTTACCAGTCCGTTGGCAATGTTAGCAAGCGAATACATTAATATCGAACCAAATAATACCTTAATCCGCCCCAGCTTGTCGCCTATGATCCCCCATAAAATGCCTCCTAAAAGCAAGCCGCCCATCTGCATGTTGATCACATACTCACCCATAACCCGCATATCTTCATCTGCAATGCCCAGATCTTTAAAACTCTCAATACGAACTATCGAAAATAATACAAGATCATAGATATCCACAAAGTATCCAAGGGCGGCGACAATTACCAGGAAAATTACACTCTTGGGAGAAGAATTGGTTTTAATCATATTTTCAGATTGGGAGGCTGAAACTACGAATAAAGTTCGATCAGGGAAATAATTTTTTAAGGGACTAACAAATTCTGCTATGACAATGATTGTTTAGAGTTTATTTGATAGTCCCTTTAATTGATCTAAGGAGCCGGAGTTTGCGTACTTGCGGTATCCGAACCCATTGTACCTGTTCCAGTACCAGTTTCTGTACCGGTACCTGTACCTGTACCCATATCAGAACCGGTTCCAGTGCCCATACCCATGGTATCGGTACCCATGGTGCCAGAGGTATCCATCATCATCGTATCCGAATCCATCATCGAATCTGTTGAATCAGACTCATTTTTGCCGGAGTTACATGCCATAGCGAAGGCAAGTACTGCCATTCCTAAAGCGATCTTCAAATTTTTCGTTTTCATAAGCAGCTAGCTTTTTTTATTTTAAGTTTTTAATACTCAAAAGTTTCAACTTCATTTCTTAAAAAATGTTTAAGCACAAAATTATTTAATTGCTATTTTTTTAATTAAAGTTGATATTCGTGAGGTATGGTAGTTTCAGAAAGAGCACTAAAATGGGCGATGCGTATCTATCCGCCACTGCTCCTGCAAAGAATTTGGGTGATGGAATTCCATAAAGGCTTTATGGGGGTAAATGTAAAAATTGCGCGGAGTATATTAAACATCAACTATAATCGTTCTATATTTGGAGGTACCATATTTTGTGCGGCCGATCCGTTTTACCCTATTTTATTTCATGAGATATTGTTGAGAAGGGGTTACAAGACCAGGATTTGGGTGAAGCATACCGAGGTTGATTTTATTAAGCCGGGCCGAACTTCTTTGTATTTTGAAATCCGTTTATCTAAGGAAGATATTGAAGAAGTGTGTACCGTCTTACAATCCGGGGAGAAATTTTTGAAAACGTATCTTACGGAAGTTTCTGATAAGAATGGCCAGCTATGCGCTTTAGTTAAGAATGAGATTTATATCCGCCATTTAATTGAAGCTTAACAAACAAAAATGTTTGATACAGGATTAAATACCTGATGAATTTGAAACCATATCACATTAAGCAACTAATATTTGAAGGAGAAGGTTTTAATCTTGACTTCAAAAAGACGATAACATCCTGCGAAAAAATAGCAAAGACCCTGGTGGCTTTTGCTAACAATAAAGGGGGGAAACTATTGGTGGGCGTACTCGACAACGGCACTATAAAAGGCGTCAAAGCTGAAGAAGAAGAAAAATTTATGCTTGAGAAAGCGGGGACTTTTTTTTGCCGACCGGTTATTGAGCCCATCTTTGAAGAAGTGTATATAGACGATAAAATTGTTCTCGTTGCAGAAATTAAAGAGAGCGATACAAAACCTCACTACGCTCTGGGCGAAGACAAAAAATGGTGGGTTTATATCAGGGTCAAAGATAAAAGCCTTCTGGCGAGCAAAATTGTGGTTGATGTTCTGAAAGGCAGCTCGAAAGAGGACGGTGTTTTAATAGAATACTCATCAAAAGAGAAATCTCTCCTGGAATACCTTGATTACAACGAACGAATTACAGCAAAAGAATATAGCAAATTACTCAACTTATCGAGGAGAAGGGCTCAAAGGATATTGGTTAACCTGGTTTTATCAGGGGTGATTCACATCCATACTTCTGAAAAAGAAGAATTTTATACTGCGGCATCATAAGCCCCTGATCGAAATTCTATTGCTCTATCACTTTAAACAAACTTCCTTGCTGGACTTTATCCTTTAGAGTCATTCCATTTAAAATGGCGAGTTCTTCATATCGTTTTACAGGCGCATTATAACTTTTAAGAGCCTGCTCAAGTGTTCCGGTTTGTTTGACCGTTTTAATGCGAACCCTTTCCGGCTTACGGTTTAGTTTTGATGCGTCTGTAAGGTTTCTGAAACTCTGCATACTGCCTGCAAATAAAGAAGCATAGTTATTATAGTCAGCTTGTGCCGCTACTCCTATCAAATGATAGATATTTCCCCCGTGCTGAATAAGATATGAAAGAGTGCTTAATGTTCCCTGCTCTAAGACCTGATTCGCTTGTATCCTGATAGCAGGCAGCCCGTTTACAGTAGTTTCAGATGATCCTGTCAAGGTAAGACCATATTGTTTAAGCACAGCATCCGCAGCTTCCTTCAACGTTTTACCCGGCGCCATATTCAGCAGCATCATGGCTTTTCCGTCTTTAGAAGCCATCTGAAACGTTTGAGGCGAATTTTGGGACGCCCAGCCGGAAGGTATAGTAAACTGGATCTTTAGAACAGGATGATAGAAAATGCTATTTTCAACAAAACCTTGTTTAGGATCCTCTCCGTAAATGATGCCGTCGATCCGTCGCAGATATGTATCACGGTTAACTTTTGGAACCGAGAGATTCAGCTGCTGTTTCCACTGCGATGCTAGTTTTGAAACAGCCACATTACGGTCGCCCGGGTCTGGATGTGTTGATAAAAATGCAGGTAACTCCTCCGACGAGGTTTGTGCCGATTTACGCTTAAGGGTATTAAAAAAGCCCGCCATTTGCTGAGCGTCATAGCCAATTTTGGAAGAATATTCTACACCAAGATCGTCTGATTGCCTTTCATCATCGCGTCCGAACTTTAAAAACAACAACTGCATGCCCTGAGATGCTGTTTGAGCAAAGTCGGTTAATTCAGGCGCTATCACCATGCCTGCTATTAATCCAATCTGCCCGAGCATTGCATTTCGCTGCTGTATAACGGAGTGGCGTGCTGTAATATGCCCTATTTCGTGCCCTAACACACCAGCAAATTCAGCTTCGTTGTTAAAATGGGCCATTATGCCCCTGGTGAAGTAAACATAACCTCCCGGCACAGCAAAAGCGTTCAATATGTCAGAATCGACGATTCGGAACTGGTATTGAAGATCGGGCCGGTGCGATACCGCCGCCATCTCTTTGCCCTTTTGATTAATGAACTCTTGCAATGCCTTATCTTCATATAAGCCAAATTGCTGTATAATTTCAGGATCGGATTGCTTGCCAAGTTCAATCTCCTGTTCCTCAGACATTAACACAATCTGCTTCTTTCCAGTTACCGGATTCACCGCACACATATCAAACAGTGCGACTGTAGCTGCAAGTACGCCGATAGTTATAAATTTTCTCATAATTATCTTAACAAACAAAATTTAAGCCAATATATAGAAACCTTCAGAAACTTCAACCCGATTATGATGGTCAAAAAAATACTCCTAATATGGCCCTCATTTTTTAATTTAGCGTTTTCAAAATAAGGAGCAGGTTTGGATTATTTAAAGGGATTAAATTCCACTCAAAGGGCAGCGGTAGAGCAGATTAAAGGGCCGGTGATGATTGTGGCGGGTGCCGGATCAGGTAAAACACGGGTGATTACCTATCGGGTAGCACATCTTATCAAATCAGGTGTTGACGCTTTCAACATTCTAGTTTTAACCTTTACCAATAAAGCTGCCAAGGAAATGCGTGACAGGATCACCAGCGTAGTTGGCACAGAAGCAAAAAACATATGGATGGGAACTTTCCACTCTGTATTTGCAAAAATATTAAGAGTGGAGGCCGAAAAAATAGGTTATCCAAGCAATTTTACCATCTATGATACTGATGACAGCAAGAGCCTGATCAGGGCAATATTGAAAGAGCAACAGCTGGATGATAAATTATACAATGCGAACTTTGTATACAGCCGCATTTCATCTGCAAAAAACAACCTGATATCTCCTGCTGAATACCTGAAAAACGAACACATCCAGGCTGAAGATTTTTCGACCGGAAGAGGGCGCATGGGTGAGATATATCAGATCTACGCGGCACGTTGTTACAAAGCAGGTGCCATGGACTTCGACGACCTTTTATTTAAAACAAACGTTCTGTTAAGAGAACATCCTGATGTTCTGTATAAATATCAGAACAAGTTTAAATACCTGATGGTAGATGAGTACCAGGATACTAACTATTCCCAATACCTTATAGTAAAAAAACTTGCCGCCATTACCGAAAACATTTGCGTAGTTGGTGACGATGCACAAAGTATTTATGCATTCAGGGGTGCTAATATTCAGAACATCCTGAACTTCGAAAAAGACTACCCGGATCTTAAGGTATTTAAGCTGGAGCAAAACTACCGTTCAACGCAGAATATTGTAAATGTAGCCAACAGCATCATTGCCAATAATAAAAACCAGCTCAAAAAAGATGTTTTTTCTCAAAATGAAGAAGGTGACAAGATAAAAATTGCAAGAGCCTTCAGCGATAATGAAGAGGGAAAGATTGTAGCGGAAAGTATTATGCAGGAGCGCGCTGTGAGGGGAATGGACTACAAGAATTTCGCTATACTCTATCGCACTAATGCCCAGTCAAGGGCAATGGAGGAGGCTTTGAGAAAGTTGAATGTACCTTATAAGATCTATGGGGGATTATCTTTTTATCAACGTAAGGAGATTAAAGATCTGATAGCTTATTTCAGGATCACTTTTAATCCAAACGATGAGGAAGCTTTAAAGAGGGTAATAAACTATCCCAAAAGAGGCATAGGCGACACAACGGTTGAACGTATCATTGTAGCTGCCGACAAAAATAACCTGACCTTATGGGAAACGATCATTGATGCTCATAAATACATTGAACCAAGAAGCGCAGGCCCTGTTGCTAATTTTGGAACTATGATCCAGAGCTTCCAGGTGATGGCAAAAAATAGCTCAGCTTACGATGCTGCTTTACACATCGCTCAACATTCAGGCTTGCTTAAAGACTTATATGATGACAAATCAGTAGAAGGCTTGAGCAGATATGAGAACATCCAGGAATTGATGAATGGTATCAAAGAATTTAGTGAGCGCGAAGACATCGACCAAAGAACTCTTGATATCTTCATGCAGGATGTCGCTCTCTTAACTAATGATGATAACGACAAAAATCCCAATGCAGATACGGTTTCATTGATGACTATTCACTCTGCAAAGGGACTTGAATTTCCGCACGTTTATGTCGTGGGTCTTGAGGAAAACCTGTTTCCTTCACAAATGTCACTCAACTCACGGTCGGACCTTGAGGAGGAAAGGCGTCTATTTTATGTAGCCATCACCCGGGCAGAAAAGAAGTTAACTGTTTCGTATGCTACTTCCAGATACCGCTGGGGTTCGCTAACAAGTTGTGAACCGAGCAGATTTATTGACGAGATCGATGCAAGATATTTAGAATTGGACTTCAAGCAACCGCAAAAATCACCGGCAGGAAATCCATTCTTTGAAGAACGTACTGCCTGGAGCAGCAAGCCTTCCACTTCCGGAGATGCCTTTACTAAACCTAAACCGGCAGCACCTAAAACAACTTCTATACTGCCCAAAGCACACGTCCCGACTGAAGGTTTCGCCCCTTCCGATACCAGTAACCTGCAGGTAGGCATGGAGGTTGAGCATGAACGCTTTGGCTTTGGAAAGGTGATCAACCTGGAAGGTAACAAGCCTGAAATGAAAGCTACTATCTTTTTTCAGGGTCTTGGCCAGAAACAACTGCTTCTTAAATTTGCAAAATTGAGGATTGTTAACTGATTCGACGGGCTTGCAAACTTATGTAAACAAGTGTTGTTTATGTTATGAAGCCAAAGACTCTTAACATAAAGATAATGCACCTTCAATTTAAAGTTAATGTAGCTTTGACTGATAAATGCTACATCACAATGAGTAAAGTAAAAAATAAAACACTGATTAAAAGCGCCCGAAAAAACACCAGGAAAGAACTGGAAGTAAACATCAACGCTCATCTTAAAGAGGTAATCGGCAATCTTGGGCATGAATCGAAAAAAGTTACTAAAGAGATAAACAAGGCGTCTAAACAGTTAGCTAAAAAACTTGCAGGAATAGTAAGGATAGATAAAACCATCGTTCAGGAAATAAAGAAAGCTTCAACTGAAACCAGTCCTGAAGAAGGACATGCAGCCGATTTCAGCACTCCGGAACCACTTCCCGAAGATCAGGTTAAGACTGGTCAAACGCTGCAAGGAGAAAGCAAAGGTAGGGGCTCTAAAAAACCCGTGATCTCCAACTCGCCTTCTATAGGCGATCAGAATCCACAAGCACAAGACCTTGAACAGAAAGATCAGGTTGTTGAAGCGGAAAACAAACTGTAATATTAGATCATCTCTGACTCAAAAAACGATGTCAGGGATGGTTTATAATTATTCTTTTACCGGATAAAAGCCATTTGTCTATTTTTGCGCTTTTATAAGGGATATGAGACAAAGAATTAAGAGACATGCACGAATTACCCGCTATATATTCTATAAAGAAACTCTGGTTGACTTCAGAGAGCACTTCTGGACATTTCTAGGCTCATTTATCGGCATTGGGATTATCGGCTTGCTGAACAGTTTACGATTTAGTTCGGTCGACAACTTATTTTTAATCGGTTCCTTCGGAGCATCATCAGTACTGATCTATGGAATCATTAACAGTCCCCTGGCCCAGCCGCGTAACCTGGTGGGAGGTCATCTTGTGTGTGCTTTTGTAGGGGTTACTGTTCATCGTTTAATTCCCCAGGAGGTTTGGCTGTCTTCCGCACTATCTGTATCACTGTCGATCGTTTTAATGCAAATTACCAAGACCCTCCATCCGCCCGGAGGAGCTACAGCACTTATTGCAAACATTGGCTCGGAAAAAATAAAGAATTTAGGATATTTATACCTCATTAACCCTGTCTTATCAGGCGTTCTGATATTGTTATCGGTAGCCCTGATAGTGAATAACAGCACCTCGCATAGAAACTATCCCGCAAATAAGAACTGGTACCAGATATGGCGCCGGTATAAAAGATAAATCCTGGATCTACAGAATGAAAACATCAGTCACTGCTCTTTTATGTTTGCTATTAAACTCTGCATTTGCTCAAAATCTACAGTTTGCGCGTAACCTGGTGGACACTTTAACGTCGCCTTATTTTTGGGGAAGGGGTTATACCAGGGACGGCATGCAAAAGGCTGCCCTGTTTTTGATGAAAGAATTCAAAGCCTATGGTGTGGCTCCTTTGATCAAGGGATCGTACTTTCAGGACTACAGCTATCCAGTAAACACCTTTCCGGGCAAAATGTATGTGGAACTAAATGGCAGCAAACTATTACCGGGAAAGGACTTTATAGTTGGACCAGCAAGCCCGGGAATAAAGTCGTCCGTCACACTGATCCAAAAAGACAGCATCCATTTTACAGATCGGGAAGGCAACATATTAGTCTCATTAGAGAATAAATTAACATGGTCTGTTTCGGAGGAAGTTGTGGCGCCTACAGTAATAAAGATAGACAGAGGCCGGATAAATACGCGGCCTGTTAGTCTGAACGTGAACATTGAGAACCAGTTTGTAAAAGATTTCAAAGCCTCCAATGTTTGCGGGATAGTAAGGGGGACTACCGAGCCTGATTCAATCCTTGTATTGACAGCCCACTATGATCATTTGGGAGGCATGGGAGCCGACACCTACTTTCCCGGAGCAAATGACAATGCAAGCGGTATCTCCCTGCTTTTAGATCTGGCAAAATATTATGCACAAAACCCTCTTCCTTATTCGGTAGCCTTTATATGTTTCTCCGGAGAGGAAGCAGGCCTCCTTGGCTCAAAACACTTCAGCGAACAGCCTCCATTCGACCTGCGCAATATTCGCTTTTTACTTAATATGGACCTTACAGGGACAGGCAATGAAGGAATCACGGTAGTTAATGCCACGGAGTTTAAAAAAGAATTTGATCTGCTGAAACAAATAAACACCCGGTCAGGATATTTAACCAGGATCAATTCGCGGGGTAAGGCGGCAAACAGCGATCATTACTGGTTTAGCCAGATGGGTATTCCATCATTTTTTATATACACAATGGGGGGCATTAAAGCATACCACGATGTTTACGATATAGCATCTACCCTCCCCCTAAATGCATACGAGAATCTTTTTAAATTAATTGTCGACTTCAATAGCAAACTACTTTCTAACTAAGCAGTTTTCTTCTAATCAGGCTATCCTCGTGGTATTCATAGCGGCAACCCATTCAATATGGCCGCAAATATCGCAAGCCCGGGCAGATTCGAGTTCCTGTGTATTTCCGCAATACGCACAGGCATATAAACCAGCTTTATGGATCACCGAACTCTTTTTTTGATACAGGTCCGGGTAGAGCGGCAAGCCGTATTTCACCTCCTTATCCGGATAAAAAAGCAAGCTCACCTCCCCTGTTGTTTCCATAACAGCACTTTTTATCTGGCCCAGATGTTCTACCTGCTGCAATCTTAGTTCGCTGAAAAACTCGTCCTGAGACAAGTCTTCTTTATCAAAGTCAGAGATGGAAAATTTGCCATCGCGTATGAGGTAGAGAGGTTTGCCCTCCAACAGATGCTCAAAATTCTGCGACTTCCCGCTAAACCAGGTAACTAGGCGGTAAAGACCAACAATAACAATGAAAACCAGGAAGGCCGGTAAGAGCCCAACGTCTTTATAAAACATAGGATCTCCAGCCGCCGAACCCAGACCAATAATGATCACCAGCTCAAAAATAGAAAGCTGCTTAATTCCCCGTTTTCCAGAAGCTCGCAGAGCAATGAGAATACAGCAAAACATCACGAATGACCTGAGCAAAACCTCCAACAAAAAACCGGCAGGTTCATCGCCAAGAAAAAGGGAGTCCCATTCAATATCCATATTTAAAATTAACAAACAAAGAGAGCCACTTACGTGGCTCTCTTTGTTTTACAGAAATAATTATTTCTTAAAGTATAAGAATTAATAAAAGGATGATTATGATAATCGCACCCACAGAAAGGTAAACGCCTCCTCCTGTGATTGCTCTTGCCTGCTGATTCATGTCGCGAAGTTCTTTCTTTAAAGCTTTGCGCTCTGAACGGGACAGATCTGATTTATCCATATTCTTAATTTCAAGAACCCGGTTCTCGATTCTCTGAAGTTTAATTTCTTGTTCTGCGGTTAAAGCATGCTCCTTTTTGGGCGCCTTATCGCTTACCGCTGCTACAGAGGTTAGAGCACTAAAGCCCAAAAGAACGGTTGTGGTAAGAGTAAAAACGAACTTTCTCATAAATATGTGATTAAATTTACCAGTCTTAACAAGTTCAGTCCCTAAGTGTTTGCTTTAGGGCTGTTTATGAGACCGAATATTGCCTGATGTTAGTTTGCATCATCATCATCATCATCATTTGACTTGCCAAGCTTAAATTTTACCCGGCCATCTTCGCCATCTACAGCGTTCAGATTGATTACGATTCCCCTCTTTAATCTTTTTTCTTTAAGACTGTCCGATAAAAAAACGTCTTTACCGGGATTTCTGATCGGAATAGATAAGGAGATATTTGTGCCAGTAGGAATACCGTACACTCCTTCTACAATTAAATTTAGAACACTTGACTGTATGACCATCCGTGGGATATAAACCTTGTCTCCCCGGATATCCAATTCATTACTGAGGCTATTTAAGGTAATGTTTGAAAAGTTCCTTTTTCGAAAGGCAAAGTTCCCGATCTTCTCCATCGGTTCATAGTTGATAAGTGCTCCCTGCTGCAGGTTAAAGCTTACTTTTCCAAAGAAAGATTTAGGGACGGTTTGGCCGGTATTTCTTATCAATCCGCGCACTTTTGCCCTGGCTGAGAGCTTGCCAATGAGGTTTTCGTAACTGATACCTGATTGTCCGAAGTTCTCAAAAGCGTAGAAAAGCTTGCGAATGTCGACATTCTTCAAGGTGGCGTCCAGCGCAAATTTATTCACGCTGCTACCCTGATCTATATTCCCTTTAAGGTCTAAAGAACCGCCAGCATGGCGAAGGCTCGCCCTGTTCAGCGATATGTTTGATTGATTGAGGCTAAGGCTGGAATATGCATCTGATCCTAAAAATCGTTTATAAAGCAGTTCATGTGCCTGGAGCTCTACTTTGACATTGGCCTGATTTAAGACGTTGTTCAGCTGTCCGAAGACCTTCCTTATCCCGCTTCGGGAGTTGCGTACAGATGGTCCTGCACTACGGGCACCAAGAAAAGCCACAAATTCACCAAGATTGATCCTGGGGCTCTGCACATGCCAGTCGAGCAACATTTTTCCTGGATTAGAATAATATAAATTCACGAAATCCAATACGGAACCGTACATATCCAGTTTGGTTGAACCGCTTTGCATCTTCATATTTCTCAGAAAAAGATGCTGTCCCTTAAATTCAACAAGCCCACTAACGTTAGCAAACCTTACTCCCCTTGGCACATATATCAGCCCCGCATCGTTGATTCTGATACTTCCAAAAATATAAGGTTCAACCTCCGCGTTCTGTGCAAACGGTGCCCTGTACAGCAAGTTTAGTCTGGCCCGCCCTTTCGTTATATTAAACGTTTCGGAAGCCGTTAAGGTGTTCAACTTCGACAATTGGAAATCTGAACTAAATCTCCCTTCTATTATAGGCTTCTGCAGATTCCATACCTTAACTGTATCCGCCTGGAAGCCAATCCCCGACCATTTCCCTTTCAGTTTATAAATACTGACTATTGAATTCGGATCAGTGCGAGGTTGCCCCCTTTGGAACTCGTTGCTAAAACTCCCTTTAAAACTGCAGTTAGTGATTGTTTCGCCAGGCAGCATAAGCGTATTATTCACCACATTCCACTTTATATTGATTAAGGGTATGTTCTTCCCTTTTAATCTTCCTTTTATCAATGCATTCACCTCAATTGGCTTTTCAAGATTATACATGCTTAGTTTACCTGAAAGCCCCGGCGTGAGCAAGGTTCGGGCGAAACTAAGACTCAAGCTGGGCGCTTCGATATTTAATATAAAGTTGGAGGAATACGGTGCAAACGAAAAATTACCTCCTATTTTTAATTTGTCCTTATCGATGATCATTTCCTGCAAAGGAATTGATAATATATGCGAGCGGTGGTCATATTCCATATTGAGTTTTGTTTGAAGCATTTTATCTTTTAGATAACTTCCTTTTTCAATATTAAATGCCAGTGCTTTTACAAAGCTTTTTAGCTTGACATTGGCTATCCAGGTATGCCGTTTGTATTTTAATTTCGCGGAAAGCTGATGAACATCGAAGCTGAAGAGCTTTCCCTTAAATTTGTTATCGAGGGTAACGCGAACCCGGTTCAAATAAATTCCACTTATCCTTCTTTTGGGTCTGCTATTTCCGGATGATGCTGTCGTCGATCTGAAAAGCTGGGTATTTCGATATCCGGAGCTATCAGTATATAAATAAATGTCCCCGTCGTCTATTCTGATCGTCTGTATATTTGGCTTGCCCGTTATGATCGAAAAGGCATTTACAGATACAAAAACTTCCTTCGCTTTCAACAGGTTGTGTCCATGAACATCAAATAAACTGTCTTTAAGTAAAACATTCTTAAGCGATACCGAGACGCCGGGAAACCCACGTATTAATGAAGGTTCCATTTTTTCAACAGCCAAAACTCCGGTGATATTTTCATTTAGCTGCGCCGTTATCGTATTCAGCACTTTTTCCCTGTGTGTTGTTACATAGGCAGCAACTCCGAGCCAGATGAGAGCAACCAGCCCTAATATTGTTCCAATGATTATTAAAGTAATCTTTAAAGGCCGGTTCATAGTTCTTCCAAAATCAATAGTATGGATGTCAAACAGTTCTAAACCAAACATGTTCGATATGCTCCAAAATTTCCTGACTAAACTTTCTTTGCAGAGTATGCCAGGGTAGCGTAAAACAATTGCACGCTATCACTGTACTTAAGTGATAATGGAACTTTCGGAACAAATTATTCACCTATTTTTACTTGCCATACCTATTGCCTGTATAGCATGGACAGTAACCCATGAAGAAGTTTTTAAAGAACCGAGAGAATTTTGTGTGAAAAGGTCACAAAATGGCAGACGCCTGCTGCAGCGAAAATTCTTTTATCTGTTTACCTGCGAATATTGTTTTAGTCATTATGTTACCATCCTGTTCTTGTTGATAACGGGATACAAATTACTTTACACAGACTGGAGAGGATATCTCATTGCCGGGTTCTCACTTGTATGGATTGCAAACATCTATATGAGCCTGTATGCACTTATAAGGATCGATTTAAAGAAGGGCAGAATTATAACAAAGATCGAAGAAAAAAAAGCTGAGAATTTAACTGAATGAGCTTCTGTTACTAATAAAAGCCCACTCAGTTATGTACCTCTATTTGTTGCCTATTTGTTACTCAGCTCAGCAAAATATCTATGAAATAAAGGAATAGTTTCGATGCCTTTGAAGTAGTTAGCAATATCAAACTTCTCGTTAGGCGAATGAAGATTATCACTGTCTAAACCGAAACCCATCAATACGGTTTTTATACCCAGTTCTTTTTCAAACAGTGCAACGATCGGTATACTTCCTCCCCCCCGTGTGGGAATGGGCTTTTTACCAAAAGACTCTTCTATGGCTTTTTCCGCAGCTTTGAAGGCTATACTGTCTGTAGGAGTTACCACAGGTTCACCTCCGTGATGCGGCGTAACTTTCACTTTTACATATCTTGGAGCAATGCTCTCAAAATGCCTGATAAAAAGTTCAGTGATCTTTGCAGAACTTTGGTTTGGTACCAACCGCATAGAAATTTTTGCAGAGGCTTTGGAAGGTAAAACCGTTTTAGCCCCCTCTCCGATATAGCCTCCCCATATTCCGTTCACTTCCAGGGTAGGCCTTGTGCCTGTCCTTTCTATGGTGGAATATCCTTGTTCACCCCATAATTCGTCAACCGCCAAATCTTTCTTAAATTCTTCTTCATCATAAGGCGCAGCATTTAACATTTCGCGGTCTTCTTCACTCAAATGTTCCACATCGTCATAAAATCCGGGGATGGTAATATGGTTATTCGCGTCATGTAATGAAGCAATTAATTGACAAAGGATAGTTGCCGGATTAGCAACTGCGCCCCCGTACACACCGGAGTGCAAGTCTCTGTTGGGACCCGTAACTTCAACTTCCAGATAAGACAGGCCTCTTAATCCTGTTTCCAGGGAAGGTGTTTCAAGGCTGATCATTGCGGTATCAGAAATAAGTACCACATCAGCCTTCAAGCGTTCTTTATTTTCGGTCACAAAGGAGCCTAAATTATCAGAGCCTACTTCTTCTTCCCCTTCAATCATAAATTTGATGTTGCAGGGAAGTGTATTTGTCTGCATCATCAATTCAAATGCCTTAACATGCATGAAGAATTGCCCTTTATCATCGCAGGCACCCCTTGCAAAGATCTTTTCATCCCTGACTGTAGGTTCAAAAGGAGGGCTAACCCAGAGCTCAAGAGGATCGGGAGGTTGCACATCATAGTGCCCGTATACAAGCACTGTGGGTTTCGAAGGATCGATGATCTTTTCGCCGTAAACAATGGGATAACCAGCTGTTGTACAAACCTCTACGTTATCAGCTCCGGCTGCGCTTAGTTTTTCAGCAACATAATCCGCTGTTTTCAAAACATCATCTTTGAATTTGGGATCAGCGCTTACGGAAGGTAGACGAAGCAATTCAAACAGCTCTTCTAAGAAGCGCTGCTTGTTTGCTTCTGCGTAATGTTTAATTTCCTGCATATTATCCGATTTTTTTTACAAATATAAGAGGATATGCAGGTGGATTTAATGGGATTAAAAATTAATCCCAACCGTTTCCGCCTGTTTTCTTGTCTCCACCATCTTCTTCACCATCCAGCACCTTTTTCTCAATCTTGGCCGGTTTAACTTCATCAGATTCCTTTTTACATGAGGCGAAAGCAATGCTGATAGCGATTGCTGCAAATAAAACTTTTTTCATAATTCTTAAAGTTGCGTTAAATAAAATGTAATTTATAAAAATAAAATATTTTACAAAAGAGGGATAAATTTTTTGTATTTTAAGCCATTATTTCAAATGAAAATAAAACTTCTACTTTTTCTATATTTTCTTAATCAGTGTACGGCTTATTGTCAACAACAATACCGCGCTGATAGTTTGCAGGTAGAAAATTTAAATGCTCTTTCGTACAAAATCCGCTTAACCGACCCGCGAAAAACCATTAATACGGGAAAACAAGCTTTAGAAGTTGCAAGAAAAATAAATTTTGAACTTGGCATGGCTGAAGCCTACCGCGTTATAGGAATCGGCTACGCGTACTTGGGAGAGAATGACACTGCGATAGCGAAGTATTCAATGGCTTTGAGTCTGTTCAAAACAACCCGCTACGGGGAGGGCGAAGCTAAGGTTTATAATAATATTGGCAACCTTTATAAGTACTATGATGTTGAAAAATCATTAAACTATTTTCAAAAGTGCCTCAAAATATCACAAAAACTTAACCTGGAAGAATTGACCGCTGGTTGTTACATCAATATTGCCCACATTCAAATCAAACAGGAAAAATATGATCTCGCATTAAAAACCCTTAACCAGAGTCACGAATACTTTCAAAAAACAAAGAACAGTGTTGGGACAGCTTTGATACTTCAGTATGAAGGCATAATATATGAAAAACTCAACCAGCACGCCAAGGCTAAAGATTTACTTACCAGGGCAAATGAACTCGCAAAAAAGAAGAAGTTTTACAATAATGTCGGAAGTATAAATCTGACGCTGGCATCAATCTACATCAGGGAAAAAAACTACCAAAAAGCACAAGACCTAATTAACGAAGGGATTCAAAACGCCCGGTTATCTCAGGATAAAAAATTAGAAGAAGATTACATACATACATCATACGAGCTGGAGTTTGCAAAGAAAAACTATGAGCAGGCATTAATGCACTTGAGAAAGAAGTTTAAGATAGATAGCATTGCACTGAACAGCGTCGAAAGCAAAAAGATAACCCTCCACCAGGAACAGTTTAAATTCATTGAACAACAGAAACAAACGGAGATCCTTCTTGAGCGACAAAAAACCAGCCGTGTAATTTTTGCAGCAACGGCTATTGTGCTCCTTTTATCCCTCGTGGTGATTACCCTACTGGTGCTGCAGTCAAAGAAGAGAGCGAAAACTTATCGACAGCTCAGAGAACTGAACGAAGAGATCTCCTTGCAGCGCGAAAATCTAAACCGGGTAAATCAAAATCAGGAGCTGATCATCAAAGAAAGAACACAGGACCTTGAAGACAAGAACTTTAAATTATCACAGTACTCTTCTCACCTCTCCCATGAAATAAGAAGCCCTATAGCAACAATTAAGGGGCTGTTAATCCTTGAAGAGGAAGATCTGATGGAAGATAAGGAGCTCATTCAGGAAATCAGAAAAAGCATTGAAGATATCGACAATAAACTTATGAATATCAACCATATGCTTCATAATCCTAAGTATAAGACTTTTGTAATTTCTGAAAAAGGTGACAACGATGTGCCACCTTCCGGGGAGTAATTTTAGTTTTTACCGCAAAAAGCTCTTAACATCCAGGTATTCTTTTCTTTGAACTGCATGAATTTATTGATCATGTCATTCGTTCCGTCATCGCCGGACTGAGAGGTAAGTTCCATAATTTCCCTTTCAATCTCTATCAGTGCGGAAAAATCATCAAGAATAGCACTCACAAGCTGCACATCTTCCACTCCTTCCGTATTTATTTCTTTGATCCTTGACACCTCCAGGTAACTTTTATAGGTACTTATCGGAGCCTTACCCAAGGTTAGAATGCGCTCTGCAAGTTCATCAATAGTTGCTATAGCATTAGTATAAAGTTCTTCAAACTTTGCGTGCAGTGTAAAGAAGCTCTTGCCTTTTACATTCCAGTGACAGCCTCTCAATTTTTGATAATGGATATGGTAGTTAGCCAAAAGGTCATTCAAATGGTCAACTATAGGTTTGACTTTTACTTCTTCAAGTCCGATTTCTTCTGCTTTCATATATCTATTAGATTTTAATCTGATTCATACAAAACCCTATTCAGGAATAAAGGTTTTAGCTGTTTATCTTCCTCACAAATACATTATAATTCTCCTGTTTTTCAACCAATACTCCTCTGCCCTGTTCAATATATCCATCAAGAGCGACCGCATCATACCACTTGCCATCGATTTCTACCTTACCTGATGGTCTCATATCTGTTTTCGCGATGCCCGTTTTGTTTACGAGATCTCCTGATTGTTTACCACTTACATATCCCAGCCTGGCCCGTTGCTCGTCTTGCAAAACCAGACGTTGAAATACAGGCGTACGCATGATGGATTTACCCAGTACTACCGACACTACGACCGAAAGCACCATCGCCCCAAGTACCAATATTAATGCACTGGTAAGTTTTTCAGATCCTGTAACGGTAAAGTCAAACCAATTATTCAGGACTAAACTCAAAGCCAATCCGGCTATTATACAAATAATGCCCAAAATTCCGGCGACGCCAAATCCGGGAATCACAAACAGTTCGAGAAGTAATAAAATGATCCCGAGAATGAACAATCCGATCTCCCAATGGGCGGCAAGCCCCTCAAGATATAATGGCGCAAAATATAGTAATGCAGCAACCACTGAGACGAGTAGGGCAAATCCGATTCCAGGACTTTGCATTTCGAAATAAATACCCCCAATAATCAGAAGGATCAGGATCCCGCTTATTGCAGGACTTATCAGGAAGGCAAGAACCTTATCCATCACACTAACATGATGTTGGATCACAGAACTTCCATCCAAACCTTCGGCTTTTAAGACCGCCTCCACATCGTTAAGTTCGGCAACACAATATCCCACTTTTATGGCCTCTGCGCTCGTAAGCGTAAGCACTTTTCCTTTGGGCGATACGTCAGGGATACTTACATCAGGATCAACAAAAGCTTCAGCGATTTTAGGATCACGACCTTTAGCCTCTGCGGTGGAACGCATCAAACCACGCATGAATGACTGATATTTTTCAGGCATGATCTCCCCCTTTGGATTGACAACACTTGCAGCCCCTATTCCTGCTCCTTTTGCCATATAAATCCGGTCACAAGCAATAGCGATCAGTGCACCTGCCGAGGCGGCGTTATTATCTATAAATACAATTGTCTTAATTGGCGACTGTAGAAGCTTTGTACGTATGGAATCAGCATAGTCTACCATGCCCCCATAGGTATTCATCCTGATAAGTATTGTTCCTGCATTGGCTTCCCTGGCCTTCGTGAAAGCTTTCTGGGTTAAACGCCAGGCTCCGGGGCCTATTTCATCCTTCATTTCGAAAACATATACAGGCTTTCGCTGTGCATTTGCAGAAATGTAACTCAAGGCTAAGAGGAAGAAAATATACTGTTTTAGGTATCGCATAAGAGATTTATTAAATTAAGGATATTAAAATGAATTATCTAAGTTTGAAAAATGCATTCTGATGATAAATATACATTAAAGCCTTTTCTAAAGGAAAAGTTCAGGGGAATTATCTGGAAAGTAGTATTGGATGAACAAGAACCTGTCATAGCAGTTGAAACCAGGGATCCGGAAAATCATATTTCCGAATACTCTGCTTACAATTTCGAGACAGGAACCTGCCTTTTTAAGGAGCAAAGTGTTGAAGACAGCTGGCTATGGAGCCTTGATAAAGCACATGAGGGCCTGATATTCCTGCATAGTTATATATCAGAACAGAGTCCGGAACATAAAGGGATAATTGCCTTAAACCGAAACGGAGCCCTTGAATGGCAGCAATACAATAAAACTTTACAGGCAGTATCCGTGGATGGTTTGGTTACCTATGACCCCAGAATTCAGCCCAGGCGGCTTGAATTGCTTAAGCCCGAAAATGGAATGCCGATTGCAAATAACATACAACACTATACCTCTTATGAGCAGGACATCCGTTTACCCGATATCATCAACAATTCGAAAGAACTGCCCTCCTTCTTCCCTGCTAATGTGGAAGGCCCGGTATGGGTTTTATCTATTGACGACAAAAATTGCTACGCCTATCATATAAAAAAAGGGGGCAATCTTACACAGCAACTCATTATATCGCAAGGTAATAATATTTTAATTCAGGATAATTTGGAAGAAAATATACAAAAGCTCAATCCTGAAGCGTTCTTTATATCTCGACACAATTTATTCTGTATACGTGGTGAGAAACGGGAAATTGTTTCCTATTTAGTATAATTGCACACTTAATGACAAACGGAGATTATAGCAAAATGCGTTCTATATTGGCGGTTCTATGCACCATCTTTACCTTACAGGCTTCAGCCTACAGTAACAGAATAGACTCTGTAGGCGTAGAAAACAGTAATGGCAACCAGGTCATCGTACATAAAGTTGCTCCAAAAGAATCTTACTATTCTATAGGCCGCCTTTACAGTGTTCCACCAAAGGACATAATAGCTCTCAATAATAATATCCCCCTTCAGATTGGCATATTGCTAAAAGTACCTACTCAAAGACCTTTCTCTACGCCAAAGTCTGAGAATAAGTCCCGGCAACAATCTGATGCCGAATCGAAGACAGAACCTCTTGGAGACTATACAGTCCAACCCAAAGAAACCCTTTATCGGATCGCTCAGAAATTTAACACTACTATCGAAGAGATCCGGCGTTTAAACAATTTGAGAAGCAACAGCCTCAGTGTGGGACAAGTATTAAAAGTTCCGGGAGGGACGACCGCTACTTACACTCAAAACCCGGTTGCAGCAGCTATTGGTAATTCTGTAGTAAACTCAAGCGTTGGAGATACCTTCCATGTGGAAAGACCGAAAATAGCGACAAGCAGGCTTGGCGTTACCGAACGGTCTGAGCGGGGTGTGGCCGTATGGATTGCAGATGAAAACCTGGATGCAACCAAAATGCTTGCCTTACACCGGACTGCACCCGTAGGTACGGTCATCAAAATTACCAATCCGATGACAGATCGAACCACCTTTGCGAAGGTAGTGGGAAAGTTTACTGAAAACGAAACTACCAAAGACGTAATAATCGTTCTTACAAAAGCCACTGCGGATCTGTTGGGAGCATTAGATAAACGCTTTCAGGTAAATATTGACTACGGTATGCCCAATGAATAAGCCATTCGTAGTAGGGGTTGCAGGTGGAAGCGGCTCAGGCAAAACATTTTTTTTAAACTGTTTTTTAAACCATTTCTCAGACTCGGAGATTTGCCTGATCTCCCAGGATGATTACTATAAGCCTAAAGAAGTGCAGCCTGTTGATGAAAACGGCTGGATAAACTTTGATCTACCGGTATGCATTGAAGATAATAAGCTTCTTGACGATCTTAAAGTACTGATATCTGGAGGCACTATTCAAAAAAAAGAATATACCTTTAACGTAAACGAAGAGAAAGCACGGATGCTTACAATCCGCTCATCTCCTATTATCATTGTAGAAGGCTTGTTTATATTTCACTTTCAGGAAGTAGCTGAACTTTTCGATATGCGGATCTTTATGGATGCCGACGAAGAGTTGACACTTAACAGGAGGATAAAAAGAGATACCGTCGAGCGGGGGTATACCAGGGATATGATCATGTACCAATGGTTAAACCATGTTATACCTGCATATAATTCATATCTGTTGCCTTACAAAGACACTGCGGACAGGGTGATTTTAAATAATGCTCACGTAGCAGATGACATCATAGCCGTAACAAGGGAGCTATCACAAGAACTAAGGAGTAGTATCTTTCATGATACCACTTCCCCAGAAAAAAAATAAAACATTTGTTTGGACCAATTCTAAACAACTATCTTTGCAGCGAAATGGAAGATTGTGTAAGAGTAAGTTACGAGGACGATTCAAAGAAAGCATTGCCTACCGACCCCGAGTTTATGAAGGGTATTTGTTCTATGATTTCCTGCTGTGATTATAAAAAGTGCTGCAAAAAATATAAAAAAGGCAAGCGCTGCAAGAAGTGCCCCAACGGCTAATTGTCAATTTAACCTTAAATCCTCAACTTAAAACTTATCACTTAAAAGCTATCTTCCATCACCATCCAGAAGATTACCCAAGCCTCCTAAGATACTTCCTTCTTCTTTTCTATTCGTTGTAGCATATTGAAGTATCCGTCCTGCGAGTCTGCTGATAGGCAGAGTTTGTATCCATACCTTTCCCGGCCCTCTTAAAGTAGCAAAAAACACTCCTTCTCCTCCGAAAAGTGTATTCTTTATTCCACCAACAAACTGAATGTCATAAGTCACTTCCCTGGTAAAGGCTACTAAACAACCTGTATCTACCTTAAGCAACTCTCCGGCCTGAAGCTCCCTTTCTGTGACGTGTCCTCCTGCGTGAACAAAAGCCAGGCCGTCGCCTTCTAACTTTTGCATGATGAAACCCTCACCTCCAAAGAAACCGGCTCCCAGTTTACGCTGAAATTCGATGCTCACACTTACCCCTTTAGCTGCACACAAAAATGCATCCTTCTGACATACGATCTTTCCGCCTAAACGAAGCAGATCTAATGGAATGATCTTTCCGGGGTATGGAGAAGCGAAGCTGACTTTTTTCTTTCCATAAGCTACATTAGTGTAGGCTGTCATAAATAGGCTCTCACCTGTCAGCAACCGCTTTCCTGCACTAAACAATTTTCCAAGAATACCGCTTTGCTGCTGGCTTCCGTCACCAAAAATTGTTTCCATCTGAATGCCTTCCTCCATCATCATAAAGGCGCCTGCTTCGGCTATTGCTGTTTCCTGTGGATCGAGCTCCACTTCTACATACTGCATTTCCTCACCATGTATCTGGTAATCTATTTCATGGTTATTAATCATTCGTTCTAATTTTTGGATTTGACCCTAATTACTAGACTTTGTTACATTTCAAAAAATAGAAGAATCTATTTATAACAAGTTACGTATACTATACAATTAAGCCTTTTCAAAGCAGGCTGGTCTAACATGTATATACGAATATTAATTTAATAAAAATTAGGTTTCGTAATAGTTTGGCAAACTAATTGTAAAATATTCGTTAGGTGATATGGAATCACTTTAAAATACCACATATATGGAAAAAATTCTATCTGAGACGGAGGCAGCCGGCATTTTGGGTAATTTAACAGAAAATGACCAGGCTGAAATAAAGAGAGACAAAGTGCGGTTTGGCGAGTATTATATCGGCTCAAACAACAACCGGTATTATAGGGTCAACCCTATCAATGTGATAAACATAGATGGTCGTTTTACGAGCGTAGTGCCACATTCTGCTTCCGCGGGAATATAACTGTGAAACAGAGTGTGTAATTAGTCATTTAAATATAAGAATGCACTAATTAACATCTTTTGTTAATTATTATGCGTAACTTGCAGACATTATAGAAAACGGCTTTTTATTTAAGTTTTCTACTGTCCAATCCGTAGATTCATTTGATTTAATTAAAAGGCGTTCATCTGTAATGAGTGCTTTATCGAATTGAGTCGTCAGAAACTCACATACATCAAATTTTTTAGATATTAATGAAAATTTTTATTAAAGGGCTCCCACTTCAAGTAAGTGAGCCTGAATTAAAGGAAGTCTTCGGTGACTTCGGGCAAGTAAGGTCATTACGAATTGTAAAAGACCGTGAGACAGGCCAAAGCAGAGGTTTTGGGTTTGTTGAAATGCCGAACGATGCTGAGGCTAAAGAAGCTATAAGGAATATGAACGGAGGTGATTACTACGGTCAAAAAATTATGGTTACTGAGGCTAAAGAAGACGGAAGTCCTGCGCCACGTGGTGGTAGCGGCGGTGGCTTCAACCGTAATGGCGGTGGGAACAACAGATCCGGACATTTTAACAATAGATAAATGATTCATAAAAAAGGCAAACTTAGAGGTTTGCCTTTTTTATGAATGGTCTTTGGTTTAAATGCCGCAAAGAACCTCTTACCCTCTTAGTTGCATTCATCTAGAATGCGTCAAGGGCGGTTCTTAACGACTTTACAGAAGATGCTGGTGCATCGTTAGGAGCTGCAAATACAGACGTTGCTGTAACTTTTTTTCCGTAAAAGGCAGAATTGGCGTTTTCGTCAACACTAAGAACTGAGCCATTAAGACTGATGCCGGCAAACAATCCCTTGCTTCTTGAATAGGAGTACACTTCTGCTTCAAGCTTGTAGTCAGTATCTGCGGTGGTACTTCGTCCAACCGGACCGGCTGCGACGGAGAGATCGCCACCAAGGTTAAAAGTACCTTTGCCAACACCAATTAGGGTAGACCGGTTTTTAAATACTAGTACTAGGTCTACCGACTGCACACCTGCCTGCAATCCGAAGCTTCCGCCTGTAAGCGTTACGAACACCGGATCACTCCATTGCCCGTTGGCGTCTTTCACCACTGCAATGCCCTTCCCTCTTTTCCCGCCTATTCCGAGCCCCGCATTGATAAGACTTGGAATAATGACCATACCTTCCGCTTGCTGGATCAGCTGTTCAGGGATCGACTCTTTCATAGTTCTGAAATCTGTAAGTATCTCAGCAGATTTGGCAATTTTGTCTTCCTGCTTTTCCTGCGCCTGAACAGGCGCTGTTGCTGCCATTATCATTGCTAACAAGACCGCAAGTGTATTCTTTTTTGTTTTCATAGTACTTAAATATTGCGTGTTATAAGAGTTTCTCTGATCTATATAGATGATTATACAATAAACCGGCCATAATTAGGAAGTATCAGTAGTGCGTATAATGCTATGCAATTGTGTATTTTTGTAACGAAATGTGGAGTAACAAGGTTAGATATAGCCAATTGATAAAGGAAGAGGCTTCAAAGCTTGGCTTCGTTTTTTGTGGCATATCTAAAGCGGAGTTCTTGGAGGACGAAGCTCCGCGTTTGGAGGATTGGTTGAATAAAGGTTATCATGGAAAGATGACCTATATGGAAAACCATTTCGACAAAAGGCTCGATCCAAGGAAATTGGTTGATAATGCCAGATCAGTTATTTCTCTTGGCCTTAACTACTTTACCGAGCCGCAGCAGTCTGATCCCGAAGCACCAAAAATTTCACGTTATGCTTACGGAAACGACTATCATTTCGTGATTAAAAACAAGCTTAAATTGCTTTTGGCATCGATCACAGATCAGATCGGAGAAGTATCTGGCCGTGCTTTTGTTGATTCAGCTCCGGTACTTGACAAAGCCTGGGCAAAAAGATCTGGTAACGGCTGGATTGGGAAGAATGCAAATCTTTTAAACAAAAATGCAGGGTCGTTCTTCTTTCTTGCTGAGCTTATTATTGACCTCGAGCTCGAATACGATACACCATCTACGAAAGACCACTGCGGAACGTGTACCAGATGTATAGATGCATGTCCAACTGATGCTATTGTTGCTCCTTATATAGTTGATGGAAGCCGTTGCATATCATACCTCACCATAGAACTGAAAGACGAGATCCCGGCAGAATTCAGCCAAAAGATGGATAATTGGATGTTTGGATGTGACGTATGTCAGGATGTTTGTCCCTGGAACCGTTTTTCCACCCTGCACAATGAAGCCGCTTTTAATCCTCATCCCAGCCTTCCGGATATGAAAAAAAGCGACTGGGAAGATCTTACTGAAGAGGTATTTCAAAGAGTTTTCAAAAACTCGGCAGTCAAACGCACCAAATTTTCAGGTTTGAAGCGGAATATCGACTTCCTGAAAAGATCATAAGTATCCGGTGAGCTTTTTTATCTTTCTTGTAACCTCCCGAGAGTACAGCACGTTAAACACTGTATATAAAGCGATTGAAAATACATTATATAGTTCGATGAGTAATTGAGGAGCATTTTTGCTCCTTTTTTTATGATATTTTAAAAAGGCACCGTGGAGCCTGTTAAAAGCTCTTTCAGGTTTTATCCCTCCTCAACTTCAATACCGAGTTGCCTCAGTAGTTGTGAAGCATTAAAGGTAGTACACTCTCCATTTTTCAGCTTATAATCAAAATGCATATCCACACCGTTTAATTGGATATCAAAATAATAGTTCCTTACGTATTGGGGATACTTATCTTCCAGTCGGGCTATCTGTAGGTCGTGAGTAGCTACTATTCCCACTGCCTGCTGTCCGATTAACTTTTCTATTACGGCTTTCGAACCACGATATTTGTCAACCGAATTTGTTCCCCTCAACATTTCATCGATCAGGAAGTATATTTTGCTATCTGCCCTCAGAGTTTCCAGCAAGAGTTTTAAACGGTTCAGCTCGGCCTTAAAGGTCGATGTATTCTCGTTTAATGAGTCCTTAATTCGCATATAAGTAAAAACATGCATATTACTTAATGTCAACCGGGCAGCACATACTGGAGCGCCCGCTAAAGCAAGAATCATATTTATGCCTATTGTGCGAAGGAAGGTGCTTTTTCCAGCCATATTAGAACCTGTTATAATGTCTACCTTAAAAGCATCTTCTAAAACAAAGTCATTCTCTACACGGCTTTTAGCGGGTATAAGGGGATGGCCAAGTTTTTTGGCTTTAAAAGTATAAGCTTTTCCCTCAACTATTTCGGGGAAACACCAGTCAGGGTAGTTTGTGTGAAGACTGCAAAGACTTACTAAAGCCTCATATTCAGCAAGTGAATTGAAGGCTTCGGCTATCTGAATTTTATTTGCTTGTTTCCATTGTTCGATAGCTATCAGTTGTCTCAGATCCCAGGCCAGACAAAAGTTTAAAAGTGGGCCAACGAAAACATTCAAGCGGTATTCAAGGCGATTCAAAAGTTTCGACAACTGCTTTATTTTATGGGAAAAGCTTCCGCCCTTTTCATCTTCTATTACCGAATTAAGCTGTTTGCATAGTTTTGAATTAAAGGCCTCGTTTTCCAGTAGTTTAAAAGGCTGAGAGTAATGATACAGAACCCTGCCGGCCTTTCCCAACAAGCGATCGGCCGTATTCACCTTTCTCATTTGAGCACTTACCAGCCCAAAGTTCAGCATTGCCATAACGACTACAAGTATCGCGACTGAAGGAACATAAAAAGACATCACCGCTGCAGGAAAGAATACGAAGGGCTGATATCTGACATACAGTTTTATCAGTGAATGAAGGCTCAGCGGTACTTCAAGGTATTTATATAAATTTCGCACCTCATTTTCAGCATTGTCTTTTGCAAACAACATAAGCGCCTTAAAGTCCTGCAGCCATTTACGTTTCTGACTTAGTTCCTTCAGTGCTTCCTGCCTCGCTAAAACATCTTCTGTTTCTGCCTTTTCACGCAGCCACCCGGCAAGTCTGTCGCAGCCCTGGATACTTGCTGCCCGGTTTAAAAGTGCAAATAAAGATCTCTTTCCAAAAATATCCAGATCAGAAGTATAGATATGTCCATCGTCCGCATAGCTGGTACCATCCTGGTACATATTTTCCTGGTCCTGGATGCTATTGATTTCATTTTCATGTACTGACAATAAAGCTGTATAAAAGCGTTTCCTTTCTTCGAACTTAGCCTGTTTGCTTACGAGCCAGGCAAAAAGTACTATTATGAAAAAGAAAGCACATTCAGTAAGCCAGATCATTTCAAACTCTAAGCTCTTGTATAAAGCAAATCCGCCGGACAGCAATACAAATAATCTTAAAAAAGAATAAGTGTTAATTAAACGGTCATATTTTTTTAATGACGCTGCAGCTAGTTGTCTCCCCTCCCTGTAATAAGCTAAGATATCTTCACTCATGAAATATTCAATTTTCAAAAGTCGAATTTATAATAAAACCCTCATGTTGACCGACAACCGACAACAAATAATAAATCTGCTGTACAGGAAAGCCCAATATCATCAAAAAACAAAACGAACATAAGCGAGCTCATTAAAGCCTAAAAAAAACCGGATATTAATAATTATTCCACTTAACTTCGTAGGAATTCAATTACTAATTAATCTATGAAATATAAATTAGGGGAGTTCGTTCGTTTTGTTGAGGAAAAAAGGGAAGGATATATTACCCGGATTATTAATGAGGAAATGATCGGAGTTACGGGTGATGACGATTTCGAGATCCCTGTTCTTGCGAGTAAGGTCACGCGCGTTTATGGCAGAATGGAAGAAGGGGTTGAAAGCCAGGTTATTGAACAAAAAACCATTGCCGCTGAGAACTTTAAAACAAAAGGGGTATTTCTTGCGGTCATATCCGACCCTAATAAAGGCTCTGTGGTAAACTTTCATCTTATAAACGACACTTCGTATCAATTACTGCTGTCATTAAACACTGAAAAAAACGGCCAATATAAAGGATTTTATGCCGGCATCTTAGCTCCTGAATCGAGTATCAAGGTGTACACGGCCACTCTAACAGAACTGACTAACTGGCCTTCATTCGAATTTCATATCCTCTATCATGCATTACAAGAAGCTGATCTTGCTAAACCTCTGATTTTCAAAGAGAAATTCAAGGCAAAGGATTTTTCCGGTTCCAAAAAGCTGGTACCGGTAATTAATCAGCAAGGCTGGTTCATCCGTCTTGACGAAGAAGAGTTAATAGTAGATGCCCAAAAATTGAAGGAGAGTTTTTATAGACCCATTGAAGAAAAAAAACAAATAGATAAGCCACAAAAAGAAGTGGATTTACATATTGAGAAACTACGCGACGACCACCATTTTTTAAACAGCAGCGAGATTATTAAGATCCAGCTCGATCATTTTCGTAAGGCCCTGGATGCTGCAATCGTACATAAACTGCCGTCTGTTATCTTTATTCATGGTGTAGGCAACGGCACCTTGAAGCATGAGATCCATAAGATCTTAAGTAAACACCAGCAAGTAAAAACCTTTTTAGATGCCTATAAAGAGAAATTTGGCTACGGCGCAACAGAAGCGGTGCTGAAATAAATCGATTCACCACAGAGAAAACAGAGATGGGCACAGAACTTTATATATTCTGTGTCCACTGTGGTTAAAAGAGACCCGCTGGTTATTATTCTTCTTCCTTATTTTGTTCGTCTTCTTCGTCTGGTCCTGGCTCAGGATTCTCTGTATCAGGCACTACAGTTTCTATCCCTTCGCGAACTTCATGATCCTCGCGTTCCTTATCCGGTGAGCTCATTGCGTTTTTTTCAATTTCGTTTAACATATTCCAGGTTGTGTTTTATTAAAACTTTAATATTAACTCAGATGATTTGGCTTTGTTCTACCACTTTGTTAAGTTTTCTCTTACTATACATTTCAATTTTTCTCAGAACTCGAATAGCGATCATCAACCAAATGATGCCAGCACAAAAGCCGGCAAGCACGTCACTTGCATAGTGCACTCTGAGATATACCCGGCTGAACCCAATGATACTTATCAGAAATACCAAAGTCAGAATAAGCAAAAACTTCCATACAGGATTCTTTTGATTGCGGTATACATAATAGATCAGCAGTCCGAAGAAAGTAACGCTGCTCATTGCGTGTCCGCTTGGAAAACTTAAACCGCGGGCTGCTTCAAGCAAAGGACTTAAGGGACGCGACCTGTTAAAAAATAGTTTTAAAAGAGACATCACAATCACACTGCTTAGCGCTATGGCGGGTATCTTTATGGAATACCATTTATGTTTTCTCACGAACAGGAAATAGCAGATCAAAAGCAAATTTGCGGTTACCAGCACCTGGTAATTTCCGAACACCGTGAAAAATTGCATTATGCGGGTTGTACTCTCACTGATATATTGCTGAATAAATAAAAATGCAGCTGTGTCGAAATCGACTTTGTTATCAAGAAACACATACTTGGCCAATGCCAAAAACACAAATAATGCTGCTCCGAATAATAGTATTGCCAGGGCCGCTTCTGTGGTGAAAAGCATAACGCCGGCAAGCGTACGACGATATATTTTTTTTAATCCAATCATTCGTCAACAAAATATCTCCATTGCAGGTAGTTGCATAAACCTTCAAGCTCGGGAAAAATGGTGAATGCATTCACGCCCAAAGTGTTCAAATCGTCTCTGATTCCAGGAAAAACCTGCTGCTTCAGCTTGATTTTCAATACTTTTTGTGAAAATGAATCGGTTTTATCAAGCTCTGTTTTACATTCAACCTCTGCGCTTGTTTGTATGGAAAACACACCCGACTGGTTATTGATCCGCTGTTTTATGATCCGCGGCTGGAATATTTTTGTTTCTTTAATTTCAAAAGGATGGTACCCGCCGATGTTCAGTTCATAATCATCTTTATCAGCAATCAGCACCCAAACCACAGCGTAGTCAGAATCATTTCTTTGTTTACTGGTGTCTGTGGCAAACCATAAAGCGGTCAGGGCATTATTCGACCAGTCGAGCAGCCGCGTCGGCAAGCCAAAATGCTGTCCAAGTGTCAAATAGTCCCAGTCGTCGTAAGGTCTCCTCGCCTCTATTAACAAGGGATTTGTTCTTTTGAATTCCTGGAGAAGAAGATGTTCAGTACTTAACAGATCTCCCTTCGGTTTAAGGCGGCCGATTTTAGGGATAAGGGGATGGTCACCTGCTTGTCCCCTGAATACAAAGCCTTCCTGATTACCTTTGTGATTGGTTTGCTCTTTATACTCCTTAATCACTTTCAGATATTCAGCAACACTAACTATCTCTTCTTCTCCAATCATTTCTTTTCTACAACTTACTAAAATACATGGATGCAAGCTGTCTGTCGTGGTCATAGATATCTTCGAAGAAGCTTGCTTTGCCATTCTCATCTGCCGAGACAGTGAAATAGACAAGATATACAGGAAGTTTCGCCTTTAAGGGAACGAACTTTTCTTTCCGGGTACTAATCTGGCTCTCAATCCTTGAACGGCTCCATCCCGTATTTCTCAGCAAATATTCGGCAAGATCGATAGGCCGCTCCACCCGGACACAGCCATGGCTGAAGCCTCGCTTTGCCTGACTGAAAAGCTCGTCGTTCGGGGTATCGTGCAGATAGATATTATCCGTATTCGGGAAGATGAATTTCACATCCCCGAGATCGTTTTTTGGTCCAGGTCTCCTTCGGACGATATAGGGAAAACCCTTATTGCCAGCAGCCGACCAATCCACGCTTGATGGATCAACCTGGCTTCCTTTGGTGGTGATCACCTCCATATCTAATGCATCCAGAAAGCCAGGATTCGACATAACCTGCGGTGCTATTTCATTCTTCAATATATTTGGTGGAATATTCCAGTATGGAGAAAGTACAATATATTCCATTTTATCGCTAAAGATGGGCGTTGAATGCATCTCCTTTCCAACAATAACCTTCATAGTCATTACTTCTTTCGATTTTTCAAACACACGAAGTTTATACTCTGGAATGTTCACCAGTAAGTAATCAGGTTCAAAACTTTTAGGGATCCAGCGCCATCTTTCCATGTTTATGATGATCTGCCGGATCTGGTTTTCGACCGGAATATTCAGTTTAGAGATAGTATTCGGGCCTACTCCCCCATCAGCTTTCAATCCATTTGCCTCCTGGAAAGCTTTAAGTGCGTTTTGAAGCGAGGCATCAAATATATCGCTTGTTGTATCAACCGCAGCAGAATCCATATAATCTGCCAGCCGCTTACGCAAAAGTGGCACTACCGGGGAGCTTTTTCCCTGTTGTAACTTTGTACCAGCAGGTATTTGAGGCCAGCCTCCGTTCTTTTGAATATCACGATAACGGGCAAGTGCTTTTTTAAGATTGGAATACTGGGGATGCAGGGGCTTGAACTCAGCATATGGGTACTTGCTTTCTCTCTCTCCTAAAATTGTCATCAGTGCTTTATGCAGCTTAATCTTATTTCGTTTAACATCCCATTCTACGGCTTTATTCTCGCGAGGAACTACCAGGCCCCTGTAATAATCAGATGCCCAATTAAAATAGGTAGCCGACAAGGCGAGATCAATTTCCTTCTCCAGTTCCTTAAATTTCGTAGTATCTTTTCTGGCATCTTTTAGCGCAGCAAATTTTTTTTCAAAGTTTATGACCTCATAATCTTTTGGATCAAGTCCTTCCTCATAGGCTTTATTAATTATTCCTAACATTTTCTCCGCTTGTGGAACTATTTCATGGTCTTTAAACCACCCCAGCTTAAATCCACGTTCCCTATAGAAGTTCTTAGCCCAGATCAGTTCATCTTTGAACCGGGGTTCAGCATTCATGTAACTGGTGATGTAAACACTATCGAGCAGAGGCTGTGCGCCAAGTTTTGTTTTTCCGCAACCGGCGCTAAATAGCCCGATAATGACAATAAGAAATAGTGTGGAGTTTAAATTTAAAAAAGCATATCGTTTCAATCTCATAAATGTTGGTTTAATCTAAGTGTATCAGATAAACATCAAAAACTAAACCAGCCGTTTTTTTGCTGGAAAAGCGAAGGAAAGCGACGTTTTACGCGAGATTTTAGCGCGATAATCTACAAATGCGTACAGAAAAGAGAGCACGCTTTGCGGCGGCGCATGGAAAAACCAAAACGCTCATTGATTGTTTCCTGTATATAAATAACATGAAAAATCAAGATAGCTCTGAATTGGATCACTTTCTTAAAGGAATACGAGACTCTTTTCTGGTACTCTTACTCGTTGGATTGTGCCTGACCATTTTATATTCGTTTTATTACTAACCCGGCACGTGATAGTTTAGTCACGCCAAAGGAAAGGAAATAATAAAAGGGATACAGTAATCACTATGATGTTAATTGCTAACAGCACACCTATTTCATTATAGCTTACCGACCGATCCAACCCGTCCATTGCATTTTTTGAAAACTTGATAAGAACTATCAGCAATGGAATAATAACCGGAAAACTTAGAACAGCCATTAGGGCTCCGCTATTACTTGCTTTAGAAGCAATACCCGAAATCATGGTGAATACCGAGGCGAAGCTTAAGCTGCCAATGAAAACCGCCAGCAGGTAAAACCACACATCCCCTATCTGATTCTTAAAGACCAATGCATAAAAAAATATTGCAATTGCAGACAGCAGTAACATTAGCAATACGTTATAAATGATTTTTGATAAGATTATCGCCCGGGCGCTGGTTAAACTGTAATAATATAATTGCCTGCCCTTACTTTCCTGCATAAAGCTTTTTGCAATTGCATTTACAGAGGCGAATAACATGATGATCCAGAATAAAGCGTTCCAGGTTATGGGATCAACCCGCTTAAACGAGAGGTAACAGACAAATATGGTGGAAACGACATACAGCAAAATCCCGTTAAAGGCATATTTGGACCGCCATTCTAAAACTATGTCTTTCCGAACTAAAAATTTAACCTGACCAGATAAGTTCATTTTGAACAAAGATAAGAGTTTAGTGATCAACAATACAGGCTGGTACACGTTAGAGTAAATTTCTTAAATTTAGCCATGTTTAAAGGAAAGCTCAACACTCCCATCGGATTACTTTTGATAGAAGCTGATCAGCAATATGTAACCTGCATTACGTTTGTCAGGGCCGATTTTGAAGAGCTACCTAATGCTTTGACAGAGCTGGCTAAAAGCCAGTTTGAAGAGTACTTTAGCGGGCAACACCCGGATTTCGATTTTCCAATGAAGCAGGCGGGCACAGATTTTCAGCAACTGGTTTGGAAAGAGCTTGTAGGAATAAAAGCCGGGTACCCCATCAGTTACGCCAGGCTGTCGCAACAAATGAACAATCCGCTGGCGATTAGAGCAATCGCCTCTGCTAACGGCAAAAACAAGTTAATGATTGCCGTTCCCTGTCATCGGGTTATCGGTAGTTCCGGAAAACTTGTTGGTTATGCGGGAGAGCTATGGCGAAAGAAATGGCTATTAGAACACGAAGCCCGGATGATGAACACCGGGCAGTCGGTTCTTAATTTTTAACTACCGGAACGTCTTCAACAGCTGTTTTCCTGCCTGCGAAGATCATCAGTACTGCACCCAGGGCCAGCAGGCTCCATCCTAGCCATTTGTACTTAACAAGGCGGGTTGCGTAAGCCGCAAGCTTTTTAAATGGGATAAAACTGAAAGAATCATTCACTTTAAAATGCACGGCAACAAGAGTGAATACAATCACAATCAAAGCTGCCCAGCCGCTGAACTTTAATAGGCCCGGTTTCCCGGATACTGAAGCGAACAATCCCAGCGCAGCAAACAGGTAAACAATTGATGCAAGAACAATCTCCAGGTCCCAATAATTCCAGTTACCTATAATAGGCAAGCGCAGCATTGGGCAAAAACCGCCTGCAATGACTAAAATTGCTCCGATAATACCAGTGTAATTTGTCGATCTCATGTTTATTTATTTTCTGCAATCTCCATTTTTTCTGCGAAATGTGCACAATAATCCCGAAGATCTTCAACAATATTGGTTTCACCTGTTGCTCTTAAAAAGCTGTCACCCATAGTTTGCAGCGTTTCGTAAAAGAAACGCTTCATTTCGTCGACAGGCATGTCTTTAGTCCAAAGATCTATACGGAGCGAATTTTTGTAGTTATGGTCCCAAAGAGCCAGCATCATCGATTTCACAGGCAGGGCCTCTTTATTTTCACCGTCTGTTGACTCCCAGGTAATATTTTCAGGAACATTATTATCGTCCAGTTCTATTGTAAGTTTAATTTCAGCTTTCTTCATGTTGTTAAATTCTTCTTATAAATATAAGTAATACGGCGGCAAAGATGAGAAAAGCGAGCTCTACAATCCAAATACGTTTTATATCCTTAATGTAAGTTTTAAAGAAAACGTCAATTATGAAAGAGAGCAACCCTACTCCCAGCAATGGAATGGCACCTAATTTCCTCCAGCCAGACGCGTCCGGAAAAAGAAGCAGATACACTGAGCTAACCAGCGACACAGAAGTAAGAATATTTAAGGGACTGAGCTTAAGTTTCATCTTATAAAGTGGTAAGTTATAAGTTATTTAAACTTCAGCTAGTACTTCCTTTTGTTACCAAGAAAGCCACCTTTTACGGTACTCGATTTTTTGTTCCCTTTAAATTTACCCGATGTCTTTTCGGCGGATGATGCACGTTTTTCTTTTGCGGCTTTCTGAGCGATCGCTTTCGCGTGTTTCTTCTCATGGAATGCCCCTTTAAACTCGGGATCCTCCCGGCGTTTCTGATCGTCAATCGCCCTGGCTATAGCCTGCCGTTCTTCATAAGGAGTTTCTTCAATATGCACGTCTGCAGGTATTTCAGAAAGAGGTATCTGCTGCCGAATAAGTTTCTCAATTTTGCGGACATAATATTCTTCTGCAGGGCTGCAAAAGGTAATGGCAGCCCCCGTCTTAAATGCACGACCTGTACGCCCAATGCGATGCACATAATCTTCAATGATTATAGGCACATCAAAATTGATGACATGACTCACGTCGCTTACATCCAGTCCCCGTGCAGCAACATCCGTTGCCACCAATATCCTCACATCTCCTTCTTTAAACGCATTGATCGAGTTTATCCTGGTGTTCTGTCCCTTATTTGCATGGATCACACGCACCTCTCCTTCCCCATACCTCCGTTCCAGGAATTTAAATATATTATCAGCAACCGTCTTTGTCTTACAGAATACGATCAGCCTGTTAAAATCAACCTCATCCTTCAGTAAATGCTGCAACAAATTTATCTTCGTTTTAAGATTTGGTACTGGATATAGACTTTGAGTCACAGTGACCGCAGGTGTCGCCTGCGAATCAACTTCAACCACCGTGGGATGCTTAAGAAAATCGCCGGCTATTTTATGCACCAGCTCACTCATGGTAGCAGAAAATAACAAATTCTGACGCTTTCGCGGAACAACCTCCAAAATGCGATGGATTGATCCAATAAAGCCCATATCCATCATCTTATCTGCCTCATCCATTACCAGGAACTGGAGTAGTTTGGTAGAAATATGCCCTTCTAAGTACAGATCTAAAAAACGGCCCGGGGTAGAAACAATAATATCTACACCTTCCTCCAGTTTGGCAATCTGAGCTTTTGGCCCCAGGCCTCCGTACAAGACTACCGAACGCAGATCTGTGTATTTAGAATATAGTTTAATATTTTCCTCAATTTGCATAGCAAGCTCCCGCGTCGGGGCAAGGATCAAAGCCCTCGGTTCCTTTTCCTGGGCATACTTCAGCTTCATGATCATCGGCAAAACAAACGCCGCCGTCTTACCTGTCCCGGTTTGAGCAATTCCCATTATGTCCTGACCGGCAAGAATTGGCGTAATGGCCTTTTGCTGAATGGGAGTTGGTTGGGTATAACCAGCATCAGCAATTGCATTAAGAATCTGCCTGTTTAATTTAAAATCTTCAAAAGATTGCACCATCTTGCAAAGATAACCTTAATATACAGTTTAGAGAATTCATCATAAATCCATTACTAATAATTATTTTCGCGGTTCAATATTAGTTAAATGTCTTCAACCATTATAAAATCCGCCACCATAGTAAACGAGGGTCGCCAGTATACCGCCGATGTTTTCGTCAAGGATGGCTATATAGCACAAATAGGAGCAGAATTGAACATCGCTGCAGATCTTGAGATCAATGCTGAAGGAAAATACCTTCTACCTGGATGTATTGATGACCAGGTGCATTTCCGGGAGCCGGGACTTACCCATAAAGCAGAAATATTCACAGAAAGTCGCGCAGCAGTTGCAGGAGGCATTACCTCATTTATGGAAATGCCAAATACAGTTCCCAATACGGTTACTCAGCAATTACTTGCCGATAAATATTCTATAGCTGCTCATAAGTCACTGGCAAACTATTCATTCTTCATGGGAGCTACCAATGATAACATTGATGAAGTATTAAAGACTAACCCTAAAGAAGTATGCGGGATAAAAGTTTTTATGGGTTCTTCAACAGGGAACATGCTTGTCGACAACGAAACAGTACTGGAGAAGATCTTCTCCTCCACACCCATGCTGGTTGCAACCCATTGTGAGGATGAGCAAACCATCAGAAACAATATGGCAGCATTTACAGACAAATACGGGGATCAGATCACTCCGGAGATGCATCCTCTTATCCGGAACGCTGAGGCTTGCTATAAGTCTTCATCTTTCGCAGTTGATCTGGCAAAAAAACACGGGACCCGTTTGCATATTCTGCACATATCTACGGCGAGAGAGATTGCATTATTCGATAACTCAGTCCCTCTAAAGGATAAAAAGATCACTGCCGAAGCATGTATTCATCATTTGTGGTTTTCAGACAAAGATTACGCAACAAAGGGAAACTGGATAAAATGGAATCCCGCAGTAAAATCAGAGGCTGATAGAGACGCAATATTTCAGGCCGTGCTGGATGGAACGATCGATGTGATAGCTACCGACCATGCGCCTCATACCATTGATGAAAAAACACAAACGTATTTGAAAGCACCGTCAGGAGGTCCTTTGGTTCAGCATTCTTTGTTAGCCATGCTCGAATTCAGTAAACAAGGCAAGATCTCCATGGAAGCTGTAGTGGAAAAAATGGCACACAACCCGGCCCTATGTTTTAATATAGAGAAGCGTGGTTTTATACGCGAAGGCTATTGGGCTGACCTGGTTTTAGTTGACCTTAGCACAGAGTACCCTGTAAAGAAAGAGAACATTTTATCCAAATGTGCCTGGAGTCCATTTGAAGGATATACATTTGGCTCCTCTATCAGCCATACCATAGTATCCGGCAAGCTGGTTTATGAGAATGGTGTTATCCGGGAAGCCGGAACGGGAAAAAGACTTCTGTTTAACCAGAAATAAAAAAATAGCATGTAACCCCTTGATCCTAAATTCGTATACGACAGTATTCATAGTGAATTATTGATTTAGGGTGTTTGGTTTAAAAAAGGTGTTTGAAAAGGCACCTTTTTTTGTGAAAGTAACTGGTTGGTGTGCTACAAGTCTCTAAAAAGAAATCTTGCACCGTTCCAACTCCAAAAATGATTTATCAGAACCAGTGGAATGTAATACTTCCTTTACCACCTCTTTATGCTGTATCTTCAGCTCTTTTCTTCGTTTTCCCTCAGCAAAGCGCCTTACCTGCTCCTCGTTCTCCAATATCAAACCTGGTACTTTTAGTGGTTTATGATCGTCATCTATAGCGACCATAGTAAAGTAGCTGGTATTGGTATGTTTGATAGTATGCAATTTAACGTTTTCCGAGACCACCCTTATACCTACAACCATTGAGCTTGCACCTACATAGTTTACCGATGCCATCAAGGTCACCAGCTCGCCGACTTCTACCGGTTGCCTGAAATCGACAGTATCGATTGAGGCAGTTACGCAATAAGCCGAAGCATGCTTGGTAGCGCACACATAAGCTACCTTGTCCATTAAGGATAATATCAAGCCCCCGTGAATTTTACCCCCGAAGTTTGCATACGACGGAATCATTAATTCAGCAAGCACGGTTTCAGAATGCCTGACCGGCAAAAAATCATAAGATTGCATAAGTCTATTTCAATTAGAATCAAAAGAGGCCTGGCTTTTTCCAGGCCCGGATCAGGGTTTTATCACATTCACCGGACTGCCGGCGATAAAACCCGTAATATTTCGAAAAGTGGTATCCATTATCCTCAATCTTGCTTCTTTGCTCATCCAGGCATTATGAGGGGTAATGAAACAGTTTTTAGCCCTAAGCAGGGGGTTATCCGGATCTGGAGGTTCTACAGATAATACATCAATCCCCGCCCCTGCAATTATTCCTTCATTTAAAGCATCTGCCAGATCTTGCTCATTTATTAACAAGCCACGTGCTGTATTAATAAGAAATGCAGTTGGCTTCATCGTTGAAAGCAAAGCACTGTTTACAAAGTGTTTAGTCTCCGGCCTTAAGGGAACATGCAAGGATACGATATCGCTTTTTCGAAAAAGGGACTCCAGATCGGTATACTCAGCCAGTTCAGTCTCTTTCTGAGAAGGTGTATGGTACAATACTTCCATCCCGAAAGCGCGGGCAATACCGGCAACTTTCCTGCCTATATTTCCAAAACCAACGAGCCCCAGTGTTTTGCCATCCAGCTCTGTTAGCGGACTTAAACTATAACTAAAGTCCGGACATTTAGCCCAGTCACCTTTGTGTACTGAAGCAGAATGCAGTCCTACCTGTGTGCAAAGTTCAAGAATAAAAGCGAAGGTATGCTGGGCAACTGAAGAAGAACTGTAATCAGGCACATTACACACCATTATCCCTTTCTCTGCAGCTGCTTTGATATCAATAATATCGAACCCAGTCGCTAAAACGCAGATGCATTTTAGTTTAGGAAGCTTTTCAAGGGTCTCACGGTTAAAAGGAACTTTATTAGTTAGTATAATATCTGCATCTATGCATCGCTCCTCAATTTCAGAAACACTAGTACGATCGAAAATCCGCAGCTTACCAAGCGGCTCAATAGTATCCCAGTTCAGATCACCAGGATTAAGAGCAAATCCGTCTGTTGCTATAATATTCATGTCTGATTATTTAGGGAGCTTAACAGCCTGGCGGGCAAGCAATTTCCAGGTTCCTTGTTTCTGAAAAACCAATAAAACATAAAGATTGACGTTACCTGGTACGCCGCTGTCATTGGTTTGAGCTGATAACTTATGCCTTACTATGGCTGTTTTACCCGATACCTCTATAGTTTGGTCAGTTAGCTCAATGCTAAGGAAATCTGATTTACCACTGGCAAGGGCTTCAACAAATTCTGCTTTGTTTTCTAATTTACCACCAGAGTGACCATAGGTTAACTGCTCAGCTGCAATAGCTTCAAGCTGCTCCCTCTTACCTTCCAGCAAGGCTTTTTTTAGAGTTTCAACGGCTGTTTCCACCTGTTTTTCCCTTTTGGATTGAGCATTGGTGCAAAGACTTATGGTAATGAAGAGGATCAGAGAATAGAAAAATGGTTTCATTTGATACTTGTTTATTGGCAATCGTCGCTAAAATATGGAATAATTCAATTTTATCGGTAAGGGAAAGAAATTTAGTAATTTATTGTGAATGCTCAACCTGCATCGGAATTCTTCCGGAAGAAACAAATTCTTCTATATTAGCTGTAAAATATTCACTCAATATCCGTTGACATAAATTCGGCTAAATATTTTTATAAGCTGATAAATATTTACGGACGTTAACCCAGTTTTTTGATATAAATTAATTCAAGATTTAATGAGGCCCATTTCTATTCCCGCTTATATAAACAAATTCTGGAATGCTGACAAACATTCAGAAGCACTTTTCGCACAGACCCGGGAGGCATACGGCAGACTGCTGAAGCAGGAGTCTGAGCCTGAAGTTTCTGTGGTGATGCCCGCCTATAACGAGGAAGAGAATATTGTACAAACCCTGGCCTCATTATGCAATAACGTCACGCATCGGTCTGTTGAGATCGTCGTCGTGAACAATAACTCTTCAGACCGTACAGAAGAACTGGTTAAAGCCTGCGGAGTGACCTGTATCCTCCAAACAATTCAGGGAATTACACCTGCCCGGAACTTAGGTTTAGCACACGCAAGAGGAAAATATATTTTAAACGCAGATGCAGACACTATCTACCCTGAGGATTGGATAGAAGAAATGGTTAAGCCTTTGGCTGAGGATACCGGCGTAGCCAGTACATATGGAAGATTTTCCTTTATTCCCGTGGGAAGTACCGGACGTCTAACCTATTTTTTTTACGAGTACTTCGCCGACTATTCCCGCAAACTCAACAGGTATATTAAAGATGAGGCTGTGAATGTTTACGGCTTCAATTCCGGATGCAGAAGAGAGCAGGCTTTAAGTGTAGACAGCTTTAACCATCCTCCCGGCACTGGTGAAGACGGCTACCTGGCTTATAAACTAAGGACCCGCGGCTACGGCAGATTACATTACGTCAATAATATTAAAGCATTGGTATGGACTACCGACCGCCGTATACAGATTGATGGAGGCCTCTGGAAAGGAACGATTAAACGATTGAAACGCGTTATTTTAAGAAAGTAAAAAGCCCGGTACCAAACCAGGCTTATACTTTAAATTTATGTTTTAAACGTTACCTACCGTTTAGCTATTTCCACAACATCCCTCTCTGTTTCGCCAACATATATCTGGCGCGGGCGTCCGATAGGCTCTTTGTTTTCACGAAGTTCTTTCCATTGTGCAATCCATCCCGGAAGTCGCCCCAAAGCAAACAGAACCGTAAACAGATCTGTCGGGAAACCAAGTGCACGGTAAATAATACCTGAATAAAAATCAACGTTTGGATATAGTTTACGCTCTACGAAATATGGATCGCTTAAAGCAGCCGCTTCCAGCTTCTTAGCAATTTCAAGCACCGGATCGTTTATGCCTAACTTTGCAAGAATATCATCACAAGCTTTCTTAATGATCTTAGCTCTTGGATCAAAGTTCTTGTAAACACGATGCCCGAAGCCCATTAAACGGAAACTGTCGTTCTTATCTTTAGCTTTAGCAATCCACTTATCGGTATCGCCGCCATCTTCTTTGATCCTTTCAAGCATTTCGATCACCGCCTGATTCGCACCACCATGCAGAGGCCCCCAAAGAGCCGAAACACCTGCAGAAATAGACGCATATAAGTTCGCTTCAGAAGAGCCAACGATACGCACTGTTGATGTTGAACAATTCTGCTCATGGTCTGCATGCAGAATAAGCAATTTATTCATGGCATCCACAACCACAGGATCTATCTCAATCTCATGAGTTACCTGGCCGAAAGTCATATTCATAAAATTGGATACATAATCCAATTTGTTTTGCGGATAGATAAATGGTTCACCTAAAGATCCTTTATAAATCCATGAAACTATTGTTGGCATTTTTGCCAGCAACTTTATGATGGTAAGATTGATATCATCCTTCGATGGATTTGGATTAAGGCTCTCAGGAGAGAACGCAGAAAGTGAACTCACTAATGACACCAGCTGCCCCATAGGATGTGCTTTCGGAGGAAAGCCATCGTAGAACTTCTTATAGTCTTCATGTAAAAGTGCATGCTGACTAAGTTGTGCCTGAAAGTTATCCAGCTCAGACTGTGTGGGCAGCTCTCCATAAATTAGTAAATATGCAACTTCCAGAAATGAAGCCTTCTCTGCAAGTTGTTCAATCGGATATCCCCGGTACTTCAAAATACCCTGTTCGCCATCTAAAAATGTGATGGCGCTTTTAGTACAACCAGTATTTTTGAAACCGCTATCCAGCGTTATATAACCAGTTTGATCACGAAGCTTTGAAATATCAATTGCCTTTTCATTTTCTGAGCCGGTTGTTACGGGCAATTCGTAGGTTTTATCACCGAGGTTTAAAGAAGCTGTTTCTGACATATATTTGGATGTTGCAACGCAAAAATAATCAAATATGCCTTTTTTGAAACTTTATTTTAAAATCCTTAGGCTTTTTATGATCTACGTTATTTTTTAATCACAAAATTTTACATTCTAATTGGAATGAGGTCTCTAAAATATGATTATACATATAAAGTTAGTGTTCGAAATACACTTTAAGTTAAAAAAAACACAAAAGCCCGGAATGATGCCGGGCTTTCATTTTTTTTGATTAAAAGTTCTATTTACTTAGATTAAAGCCATAGGCTATTCTCAAAGCTACCTGTCCCAGGTCATATTTCGAAAAACTTTCATACCGTAAGCCAAGATCAAGGCCATTATTAAAACCAATACCGATCCCCGGAGACCAAACAAATGAGGTTTTTTGTCCGTCGTCAGTTCCAAATCCGGCACCAATTTCACCGGAGATATAGACGCGTTCCATTGGAAACACCTTAATTCCGGCCTTTAAAGGAATAAAGCCGATACTACCAGCATCTTCGCCCTTTGCAGAGAAATTAGTATATCCTAAAGATGCTATCCCTGAGATATTGCTGGAGAAATCTTTCTGGAGACGCAAATCCCCGCCAATCGCAAAATTAAACGCATCATGAGTGGGTATACCGAGGCTCAATCCAACCCCTAAGCGTGTATCCTGCGAATCTCCTGCCGGCTCAGTCTGAGCACTGGCGTTTGTCGCAAAAAACAGGGCTACCGCAGCTACTACAGAGGCCACATACTTAGTTGTAATTTTATACACAAATTTCATAAATTTTATTTTTTGATTTCTTTGACAACAATGATTTCCCGAAAATGTTGCACTGCAATGCTATTTCATTAAATTATATTCTTTAAATGAAACCCGCATCAAAAAAGAACTTATAGATCCACTAACTTTTATCACGATAAGTAGCTGAGCTGGTGATTTTTTGAAGAGATCCGGAGACGGAATCCCACATTGGGAATTCCAGGGAAATGATTCTACAGAAGGAGCAATTAAAGCCTCACAAAATACAATCATTAAAACCCAGGGCGATATTTATTGATAATTTTATAACAAAGTTTGCGATTTGTTGTAATTTGCATTGAATTGAAATCAAAATATTGAAACTTCATTGCTTTATGGCCCTATTTTAGTCATAGTTTATCAATGATGTAACTTTAGAAATCTCTTATCGTAAGACAGGAGACATCCGAAAAACGTTTGAGCTGAATGCATATGAAAAAACAATTACTTATTGTTGATGATGAACTAAGTATTCTGAAACTTCTCAATTTTGTATTGTCTAAAGAATACGATTTGATAATTAAGAATAGTGGAGTTGAAGCGCTGAGCTGGCTTGAACAAGGCAATGATCCTGAATTAATTATTTCAGATCTTCATATGCCCTATTTTGATGGTAGTTCATTTATTAGAAATCTAAAGATAAGCGGATACTACCGGGATACGCCGGTTATACTTTTATCCGGGGCTGATGACCTTGAGGACAGAGTAAGCAAAATGAATTTCAAGGTGGAAAGTTTTATGCAAAAACCTTTTAATCCCACCAAATTGAAAGCAGTAATAACTGATCTTTTAACCCGTAAGAATGATTTTGAGCTCTCCAATTAAATTTACCCAACAGACTGGGGTTCGTGCTAAGGTAACATATGCTGGAGCAGAATTGAAGGATTTTGTACTGCCTGAGTTATCGTCTCTCTTTGAAGTCGATCCACATGACGTGTCGCTTGAAAACCTGGAACAGTATTTAAATGATCAGTCCTTACTAACATTGCCTGAGATTTTGCTGATTGAAGCTGATCAGAAAGAAAAGTGGGTTAGTGTAATAGCCGGTATAAAGAAAAATCCTCTTATACAAGGCGTTATTATTGTGGTAATTTCCAGTTTTACTAATAAAACATGGAAAGCCAAGGCTATGTCGTTGAAGGTTCATGATTTTTATACTTATCCGGTGCCTCTGGATGATCTGTGCGAGCGCCTTTCTTTCCTGGTTAAGTTCAAACTTATTAAACCCAAACTGGCTGAACTATCACAAAAAGTGGATGTAAGATATAACATGCCAGCTTATAAGAGGATCTTCGACATAGCTGTTTCAGGCACAGCCTTGCTTTGTTTGTCACCTCTTTTTCTGGTTGTGGCAGCGGCAATACGGCTTGAGTCGAAAGGCGCTGTGATCTACAAAAGCAAACGAGTTGGAACCGGGTATAAGATCTTCGACTTTTACAAGTTTCGTTCAATGCGCACAGGTGCCGATGCCGAAATTGCTTTAATGTCGTCCTTGAATCAATATACGGACACTGAAAGTGCGAAGCCTGCTTTTGTAAAGATCAAAAACGATCCGCGTATTACAAAGATTGGCAACTTCATCCGTAAGACCAGCATCGACGAATTGCCTCAGCTGTTCAATGTCCTTAAGGGCGATATGTCTTTGGTTGGCAACCGGCCTCTACCGCTTTATGAAGCAGAAATGCTTACCTCTAACGAATGGACCACCCGTTTCCTGGGCCCTGCAGGACTTACAGGATTATGGCAGATAAGCAAGAGGGGAAAAGAAGATATGTCTGAAAGAGAACGGAAGAAACTGGATAACTATTATGCCAACAACTATTCTTTCTGGCTTGATCTAAAAATTATTGCCGGTACTTTCCCTGCATTATTGCAGAAAGAAAAAGTTTAAGATAGAGTTTAGAGTAAATATAAGAAGGGCCCCGGAAAATCCGGGGCCCTTCTTATATTTAGGAAACTAGCGTTTCAATATCAGATATCCTTTATTGACTTTTCTTACTTTGATTCCTCTAGCTTCCACATTGGTATGGATCACGTAGTAATAAACGCCATCCACCAGCGAAGTACCGCTATTGGTTAAAACCTTGTTGTTTGAATAACCCCTGAATACTCTGTCAGAGTCGTTATAACCTTTCATTCTAAACACTTCATTACCCCAGCGATTATAAATGGTAACTTCATTATCCGGGAAAGAGCTAATGTTCCCGATGTGGAAGAACTCATTACCTTGTCCATCGCCATTAGGTGACACAAGGGGATCAATAGTGATGTCATTGTTTTCAGGCTCCGTAAGGTTTGCTACGCCATCTCTGATAACTACCCTGGCAGTTTTTCCTAGTTTAACCAATGGGCTGGATACCGACTTAACCGAGATATTGATATCTTCTTCACCTTCATCAACATAGTCAGTGATTGCTGCTACGGTTATTTTCTGGCTTGTTGTAAGAGAGCCCTGAGGGATCACCATAGTATGCAAGTCCTCAGATAATCTGTAATCTGTTTCGCCTTTTGCCGTACCAATATAATTAAATGTGATCACTACATCGTCTTTAAATGGCCGTTCGAGCATAGCGGTAATTGTGGTTTTCTTACCTTCCGCTATGGTACTCAGCTCCGGAGTAAGATGAACTATCGTAGTAGCATCTACTGCAATCATTACGGTCGCCTCATCACATTCTCCATAAGGATCACACACCTTATACGTAAACATATCTACACCTGTAAAACCTCTGACAGGAGTATAAGTAAATTCCCCGGTCGATGCAAAAACCAGAGAACCATTAGCCGGCTCTGAAAGCTTAGTAAAGCTCAGGTGATCAGCGTCGACATCGGCATCATTCAATCCCACATTACCGGAGAAAGCAAGATCCTGTTCGGTTTCCAGCTCATCATCATTCGCCACCGGCGCATCATTCACAGCATTCACTACAATGATCACGCTTGTAAAATCAGATACCAGTCCGGTATTGTCCTTTACAGTATAGGTAAAGTTATCAACCCCATTGAAGTCTTTCTTAGGTGTATAAGTAACCGTACCATCGGGATGTTTAATCACCGTACCATACTGAGCTCCCGTAACAACCTCCAGACTTCCAGGATCGATAGTTCCGTCTGTATCGCTGTCGTTATTGACAATATTGTGAGTAACCGGAACGTCTTCATCTGTGCTGATAATGTCCTCTGCTGCTATCGGTGGATTGTCATCATTTAGAATAGTACATACCCCTGGATAAACGTTTACAGCCAGTGTATTGCCGTAAGTATTCGAAACGTTGCTTAACTCTAAATTGAAGGTCTCATCCCCTTCGATGTTGATGTCTCCGTTAATGAAGACCTCAATAGTTTTAGTCTCTCCAGCTGTCTCTCCGTTAAAAGCAAGTGTTCCCTTTTTAAAGTTATAATCCTTATCGCTTAAAGTGGCTGTTCCATCGCTGGTAGTGTAATCTACAGTAAATGCTGCCCGCGTCTCCAAAGTAGAGGTGACCTCAAATATCACGCGAGTTCCTCCGCTATTCCCTTCCACGATGACTGGATTGCTTACTTTCAGCTCGCCTTTGTCATTATCAAAGATCCGGAGTACAGGAACCGGTGTATTTACTGTAATACCGTTGTAGCGATTATTGGTAATTGTTTCCGGCACAAGAATTACCGTTTCTGTTTCCTCAATCACTGCATCATCCATTACAGGAATAGTTATACTAGCCGAAGTTTCACCGGCAGGAATAGTTATCACTGTTGCAGACGGCATAGCCTGGTAGTCGAGACCAGCGCCCTTAGCTGTCCCATTTAATTTAAAAGGAATCGTCGTTTGTACATCGGAACTAACGCCTGCAGGGAAACTGAATGTAAATTTGCCATCATACTCTCCTTCAGCAGCGTCGTCCCTGGTAACCGTGATCTTCTTATTTGCCGGAATATTGTCGTCATCAAGAATAGTTGCGGTAGAAGGAGATCCGCTCAGCACCAGGCGACCGCCAAAGCTTTCTGTCAGGTTACTTAACTCCAGGGTGAAAGTTTCATCGCGCTCGATCTTTTTGTCACCGTTCACCGTAACGCTGATGGTATGAGTTTCGCCAACCTGTGTACCAGTAAACTCTATGAAACCATTTCTAGCCTCATAATCTTTATCGGCCACAGTAGCGGTACCATCCTTTGTAGCGTAGTCTACAGAAAACTTCGCATTAGTTGCCGAACTTAATATCACATTAAAATCAGCAGTTACAGTACCGTTGTCGCCTTCTTTTATGGATGGCCTGCTGATCCTCAGGATGGCATTATCGTCATCTGAGATAGTAGCGGTGACTGGCATTGCAGGATTTAAAGCAAACACAGAGAAGCCGTTATTACTTGCCTTTGTCAGAGTCAGCGCTATTGTTTCAACAGGTTCAAGTAACTGATCATCGGTGACTTCCACAATAATATCAGCATAATTCTCTCCTGCAGGAATGCTTGCTAAGCCACTCAGCTCAATATAATCCGCATTATTGCTGGCTGTTCCTCCAATACCATATTCAACAGTCGTTGGTCTGATGCTGGTCACTCCAGCCGGGAAGCTCACCCTGAAAGTGGCATTAGTTCCAGGCTCTGCACCATCCGATAACTTGCTTAGCGTAATGGTATTGTTAGCAAGCATATTGTCGTCATCCAGTATAGTACCGGTAGCCTGAAACTGGCCAATAGATAATGGTGTCTCTGCAGGCTTGACCAGATTTTTTATGGTTAGCACAAACTTTTCGTCTGTTTCAATCTTCTGATCTCCCTTCACCTTGACCAGGATAGTTTTAGTTTCTGCCTTAAGCCCGTCAAAGCTGATGTTACCCGTTATCGCTTCGTAATCATTATCAGCCACTGTTGCTGTACCATCGGTACTTGAATAATCTACGCTGAATTGTTTACCGGTGGCCTTATCAAGCGTCAGGTTAAACCTGATTTCTGTATTGCCGCTGTTACCTTCGGTAACTGTAGTATCTGAGATACTTAAGGTAGCCTGATCGTTATCCTCAATATTGAGACTCTTAGGCGCATTATTTACTGTGATAGCATAAGGACTACGAATCGACGTTGCCGTCAGGATCACTGTTTCAGTACCTTCAGCAATGGCATCATCAATAACCGGAAGCTTCAGTTCACGGCTATTCTCTCCCGCTGGTATCGCAATAGAAGTGATGCCTCCGCCGGTGTAATCCGTGCCCTGAGCACTTCCCTCGAGTTTAAAGTCGATCACCGTTTCTTCATCCGAACTTACTCCATCAGGGAATTTGAAGGTAAAGCTGGCTGCCGCAGGGCCATTTTCTGAACCGTTCGCTGGCGTGATCTCAATGTCACCTTGATCATCGTTTGTGATCACAACAGAAAGAGAGCCCGAGCCCTGAATGCTAAGACGATCCGCCAAAGCTGCCGGTACACCGCCCAGTTTTACTAAAAAGTTCTCATTCTTTTCGATCTTCCGATCACCGTTAACAAGCACTTTGATGGTATCGGTTTCTCCCGCCTGACCTGCAAAGTGCAGCTGGCCACTGTTGGAAACATAATCATTATCTGCACTTGTGGCTGATCCATCGTCAGTATTGTAATCGATACTAAAACCTCCGGGAACTGCCTTGTCTAGTGTGACAATAAAATTAAGGGTCTGGCTGTTGCCATCTGCACCTTCGGTAATAGTAGCCGGACCGGCGAAGCTTAGCATTGCATTGTCATTATCAATAATATTAAGGATTGCAGAGCTATCCTTCACCACGATTCCGTATTCAGTGCTTATGCCCGTGCTCTTTAGAATTACCGTTTCAGTATCTTCCACTTCCTGGTCGTCTATTACAGGTACGTTTAGAGTTACACTCTTATTCCCTGCCAGTATGGTTACACTGCCAGTTGTGGATCCGGTATAATCTTTTCCACTTACGGCCGTACCCGTCAGCGAGTAATCAACCACTACATCTTTATCCGCAAAGGCATCGCCGGAAAAACTAAAAACAAAGCTGCCTGCAACCGCTCCATCTTCCTTGCCATCGGCTGCAGTGATTACGATATCTGCAAGATCATCGTTCAGGATGGCACCCTTAGCTGTTGCACTTCCAACAGGAATACTTAAGGTATTATTATAAGTATGTCCATCCAGGCTTACCGTAAATCTTTCATCTTTCTCGATCTTATGATCTCCCTTAACGGTGATGCTGATCGTTTTTGTTTCAGGCTTTGTTCCGTCAAAATAAAGCGGAGCGGTCTGAATTTCATAATCATTGTCGGCTATGGTGGCTGTACTGTCAGCCATGGAATAGCTGACTGTAAACCCATCTCCGGTAGCTTTATCCAGCGTCACGTTGAAACTGATCGTAGTGGTACCACTATGCCCTTCGGTTACTGCAGCATCAGAGATGCTTAAGGTAGCCTGGTCGTTATCCGTAATTTCCAGGCTCTGAGGCGAATTGGTTACTGTCACCCCATGACGACTTTCAACCGTTCCTGTCGTCAGTATAACTGTTTCAGTACCCTCCGCGACGTTATCATCGATCACAGGAAGATTTACCGGATAGCTCGTAGCTCCGGCCGGAATTAACACCGAACTAAGAACTGGCCGGGTATAATCTGCGTCCCTGGCAGTTCCGGAAAGTTGGAACTCGACTTTGGTATCTTCATCCGAACTTACACCATTTTCAAATTCAAACAGGAAGCTGGCCGAAGCCGGACCGTTTTCTGAACCGCTGGCCGGAGTAATCCTAACCATTCCCAAATCGTCATTCCTGATCTCTACCAATAAAGCCCCACCCCTGATGACCAGACGATCATCAAAGTCCTCTGTCAGGCTGGTAAGTTCCAGACCAAACTCCTCAGTATCTTCTATCTTACGATCTCCATTGATCACCACTGTGATAGTATCGGTTTCACCGGCAGTACCGGCAAATTCCAGCTGACCAATATTGGCCACGTAGTCATTATCCGCTGTTTTTGCTGATCTGTCAACAGTCCTGTAGTTTACCTTGAAACCACCTGAGGTTGCTTTGTCCAGAGTGACGATAAATTGTACTTTTTCGATACCATCATCACCCTCGATAATACTTGCCGGACCACTTAAACTAAGCATTGCCTGGTCCTGGTCATAAATATTTAAACTAGCCGTTGGGTTAACTATGCTTACGTCATTCGTGCCAGGCGGCAAACTCGCTGTAATGACCACACTCTCGGTGTACTCCGCTACCTGGTCGGCTATGACCGGAAGGATCAGCCTTACGCTATCCGTATTAGCTGGAATAATGACCGTACCCGTCTGAGCACCTATGTAGTCCAGACCACCCCGGGCTGCACCCGATAAGGTATAAGTGATATTTGTTTCCTTAGACACAGTTACTCCCTGAGGGAAACGGAAGAGGAAGCTGGCAGCCGACGGACCTGTTTCTGAACCATCAAGGCTACTGATCCTGATCTCTGCCAGATCATCGTTCAGGATGGTACCGCTTGCACTGGCTCCTCCTACAGGAATACTTAAGGTATTGTTAAAGCTGTGTCCGGTCAGACTTACGGTGAAGGTTTCATTCTCCTCTACTTTACGGTCACCCCTAACTGATATATTGATCGTTTGTGTCAAAGGCTGTTTCCCATCAAAGTACAGGGTATCCGACAAAGCAGTGTAATCGTTGTCGGCTACCTTCGCTGAACCATCAGCAGTAGAATAGTTTACTGTAAAAGGCGTTCCCGTAGCTTTATCCAGACTAACGTTAAAACTGATCGTCGTATTTCCGCTATGTCCTTCGCTAACCGAGGCATTAGAGATGCGTATAGTTGCTTCGTCATTATCGGTAATATTCAGGATCTTAGGTGATTTATCTACCGCGATAGTGTAAGGGCTGGACACTCCTGTTGCAGTCAATATCACATTTTCCGTACCTTCTGCGATATTGTCGTCTAATACCGGAAGCGTCAAAACACTTTGGTTATCTCCGGCCGGGATCTTTATTGAAGTAATGCCAGCACCTGTGTAATCTTCGTTTCTAGCAGTTCCTCCAAGGTTAAAGCTGATGGTTGTTTCCTTATCAGATTTCACCCCATCAGGAAATTTGAAAGTAAAGCTGCCAGCCAGCGGACCATCCTCTGAGCCGTTACCTGGTATGATCTCAATAGCTCCCTGATCATCATTAGTGATCAGAATTGAAAGTTCGTCCGGCCCCTGAAAAACAAGACGATTTCCAAGGACTGCGGGAAGACTTCCCAGTTTCACTAAAAAGTTCTCATCCAGCTCAATTTTCCCATCACCCGTGATCGTCACTTTAATTGTGTCTGTCTCCCCTGCATCGCCAGCAAAGTGAAGCTTACCGCTATTAGATATATAGTCATTATCTCCGCTTTGAGCCGAACCATCTTCCGTACTGTAATCGATATTAAAACCTCCGGACACTGCCTTGTCCAGGGTCACAACAAAATTAAGCGTCTGGCTGCTGCCATCTTTCCCTTCTGTAACAGTAGCCGGACCGGCAAGGCTTAGAGTAGCTTTGTCATTGTCAATAATATTCAGGCTTGCGGGACTATTGGTTACCGGGATGTTATATCTGCTGTTGCTGGTCACACCTGTGCTGGTCAGAATTATCGTTTCGGTATCCTCTACTTCCTGGTCATCTACTACAGGAAGATTTACGACTTCACTCTTTTCGCCAGCACGGATAATGACACTACCGCTTGTGGTTCCTGTATAGTCTTTTCCACTTACAGCTGTGCCGCCAAGCGAATAATTCACTACCACATCTTCTTTCACAACTACATCACCCCGGAAACCAATGACGAAGCTGCCCGCTAGCTCACCTTCCTTAGCGTCGGCTGGAGTAATTGTAATCTCCGCCAAATCGTCGTCCAGGATGGTGCCTGTAGCGCTTGCGCCGCCAACAGGAATACTTAAGGTGTTGTTATAATTATGTCCGGTAAGGCTTACCGTAAAGGTTTCGTCACCCTCCATCATATGATCCCCTTTAACCGTAATGCTGATCTGCTTGGTCTCCGGATTTTGTCCATCAAACTGAAGACTTCCGCCCGGAACTATATAATCCTCGCTCGCCGTGGTCGAAACATCGGTAACGGAGTAATTTACTACAATGGGATTCCCGGTAGCCTTATCCAGGGTCACGTCAAAACTGATCGTAGTGGTTCCCTCACCTTCAGTAACTTTGGCGTCAGCAATTCTTAAAGTCGCCTTGTCATTATCTGTAATGTCCAGGCTATGCGGTGAATTATCTACCGTAAGCGCGTGCGGGCTGAAAGGACTGCCAACAGTTCCTGCGGTTAATACAATTGTTTCTGTGCCTTCAGCTATGTTATCATCTATGACCGGAAGTTCCAGAATATAGGTTTTCATCCCGGCTGGGATCGTCACTGAAGTGATGCCAGCCCCGGTATAATCTTGCCCCTTAGCACTACCATCAAGTCTGAAGTTAATGACTGTACTTGCTTCTGAGTATACGTCATTTAAAAAGTCGAACCTGAAGCTGGCAGGAGAAGGCCCATTTTCTGATCCGTTCCCCGGAGTAATTGATATTACACCAAGATCGTCATTAAGGATCTCAACAACATGGGAAGCTGGTGCAGCAATCATCAAACGATCATCAAAATTCTCTGTCAGCCCGGTAAGTCTGATTCCAAAGGTCTCCGGGCTTTCAATCTTATAGTCGGTATTGATCTTAACGGTTATTGTATCCTTTTCTCCGGCCTTTCCTGCAAAATACAACTCGCCTATGTTCGAAACATAATCGTTATCGGCTGAATTTGCTGAACTTGCAGAACCATCAAAGGTTTCGTAGTTTACTTTGAAAGGCCCGGCTGTTGCTCTGTCCAGGGTGACGATAAAGTTCACTTCCCGGATACCACCAGTACCTTCCATAACACTCGCAGGACCACTTAAACTTAGCATTGCCTGGTCCTTATCGTAAATATTCAGACCGGTAGTCGGGTTATCTATCTTCAGCCCCGTCTTGCTGGAAACGACATCGGCTGTGATGATCACGCTCTCAGTATATTCCGCTACCTGGTCGGCAATTACAGGAAGCCTTAACTCAACGCTGTCAGTATTTGCAGGAAGGATGATAGTTCCGGACTGAGAGCCGGTATAATCCAGGCCGCTCTGGGCTACGCCTGATAAACTATATTTGATGCTCGTAGGCTCATTTACACTCATGCCTTTAGGCAAACGGAAGGTAAAGACAGCATCCGATGGCCCCGTTTCCGAGCCATCCCGGGTAGTGATATGGATCACCGCTGAATCATCATTCACAATAGTACCCCGGGCGCTTGCCCCATCAAGAGGAATACTCAGGGTATTGTTATAATTATGTCCGGTAAGATCTATTGTAAAGTATTCATCCGCTTCTATTTTACGATCGCCCTTAACTATGATTTCAATGGCTTTGGTCTCAGGTTTGGTTCCATCAAAACTCAGCGTACCAGTTGCAGCGATATAGTCATCATCTCCAGCCATGGCTGAGCTATCGGCGGTAGCGTAGTTTACTGTAAAAGGTTTGCCGGTAGCTTTATCCAGGGTCACATTAAAGCTGATCGTCGTGATTCCACTCTGACCTTCAGTTACTGTTGCATCAGCGATCCTTAAAGTCGCCTTGTCGTTATCGGTGATGCTAAAGCTTTGGGGAGAATTAGCTACCGAGATATGGTTAATGTAATGGCTGTCTACTGCAGTTACTGTCAAGCGAACATCTTCCGTATCTTCAGCTATGTCATCATCGATCACCGGAAGCTCCAGTAGATGAGTTTTAGCGCCGGGAGGGATCGTTACTGAGGTGATACCTGCACCGGTATAGTCAGCACTCGTGGCACTTCCATCCAGCTTGAAGCGAACGATCGTTTCTTTATCCGAGCTTACTCCATTTTCAAAGTCGAACCTGAAGCTGCCGGCTTCCGGACCATCTTCTGAACCACTGCCCGGAGTGATTTTAATGATACCGAAATCATCGTTGCTGATCGTAACAGAAAGTGAACTCTGCCCCTGAATGCTCAGGCGCCCTGCCAGGGCGGCCGGAACACTGCCTAATTTTACCAGGAAGTTCTCAGGATCTTCTATCCTGCCATCTCCAATAACAACCACTTTAATAGTATCAGTTTCTCCCGCCTGACCTGCAAAGTGCAGCTGCCCGCTGTTGGAAACATAATCATTGTCTAAGCTGTGGGCGGAACCATCTTGAGTAGTAAAATCTAAATCAAAGCCTCCCGCTACTGCCTTGTCTAGAGTGACCACAAAATTAAGCGTCTGACTTTCGCCATCTTTCCCTTCGGTAACCGTAGCCGGACCGGCAAGGCTTAGCGTCGCTTTATCGTTATCAATAATATTCAGGCTTTGAGGGCTGTTGTTCACCGCAATTCCATACCCCCCGCTGCTTACACCATTAGTCGTCAGGATCACCGTTTCGGTATCTTCAACTTCCTGGTCATCCAGGACAGGGATATTTAACGTTCTGCTCTTTTCCCCTGCAAAAAGGGTTACAGTACCAGTAGTTGATACCGTATAGTCTTTTCCACTTATTGCTGTACCGCTGAGCGAGTAGCTGACCACTACATCTTTATCTACAAAAACATCGCCACGGAAACCAATGATGAAGCTGCCCGCCCGGGCGCCGGCTTCTTGCCCATCAGCTGCGGTAATTTCGAGCTCTGCAAAATCGTCATTCAGGATGGTACCTCTGGCGCTCGCACCGCCGGCAGGAATACTCAGATTGTTGCCAAAGTTCCGGCTCAAATTGCTTAAACTTATAGTAAAGCTTTCATCTTCTTCAACTTTATGGTCTCCAATAATGTCTATTGTGATCGTTTTGGTAGTAGCTGAACCGTCAAATTCCAGCAGCCCTGTTTTTGCAGTGTAGTCGTTATCTCCAGCTATAGCTGAGTCATCGGCAGTGGCGTAGTTTACGGTAAACCGGTCGCCGGTAGCTGTGTCCAGGGTCACGTTAAAGGTCATGGTCGTATTGCCGTTCGGACCTTCTGTTACCGTCGCATTGGATATCCTCAAACTTGCCTTATCGTTATCGGTGATGTTCAAGGTTTTAGGAGAATTATTTACCGCCACAGCATAAGGGCTGCCCACTCCTGTTGCAGTCAATATCACATCTTCTGTTCCTTCGGCCAGGTTATCGTCTATTACTGGCAGCTCCAGTTTAAAGCTATTGTCTCCTGCTGGAATCGTAACAGAAGTAATGCCACCACCGGTATAATCTGAGTTTTTAGCACTTCCTTCAAGTTTGAAGTCGATCACCGTATTGGCATCCGAGCTAATTCCATTAGGGAACCTGAAGGTATAACTGCCCGCTAGGGGACCATCTTCAGATCCGTCAGCCGGAATGATCTCGATCGTTCCCTTATCGTCGTTGCTTATCAAAGCAGAAAGCGATCCTGCCCCCTGAATACTCAGGCGCCCTGTCAGGGCTGCCGGAATACTGCCGAGTTTCACTATAAAGTTCTCGTCCTTCTCTATCTTCCGGTCGCCATTGATCAGCACCTCGATGGTTTTACTTTCTCCGGCATCACCGGTAAAGTGTAGCTGCCCTGTATTGGAAACATAATCGTTATCTCCAACCTTGGCTGAACCGTCATCAGTTGTGAAATCCAAATTGAAGCCACCAGCTACTGCCTTGTCCAGGGTCACTGTAAAGCTAACCACTTTGCTGCTATCATCTCCTTCAGTAAGGGAAGCCGGACCGCTGAAGCTTAATGTGGCCTTGTCGTTATCGATAATATCCAGGCTTACAGGACTGTTAGCTATCGTTATGCCATAGACAGGTGTTACACCCATGCTGGTCAGGATCACCGTTTCAGTATCTTCTACCTGTGCATCATCATTTACAGGGATATTCAGAGTTCTGCTCTTTTCCCCGGCAGGAATAGTGATACTGCCACTTATGGATCCGGTGTAATCGTCACCACTTTTAGCTGTTCCCGTCAGGTCATAGTTTATAATGACATCTTTATCTGCAAATGCATTACCAGTGTAACTGAAGATAAAGCTGCCAGCTTCTTCACCCGCTTCCTTAGCATCAGTTTTCGTAATTTCAATAAGCGCCGAATCATCGTTCAGGATGGTGCCGGTTGCGCTGTCTCCTCCTGCAGGGATGCTTAAGGTATTATTATAATTATGACCAGTAAGGTTTACCGTAAAGGTTTCGTCTCTCTCAACTTTATAATCGCCTTTAACGGTGATGTCTATCGTCTTTGTTTGCGGATTTAAGCCATCAAATACCAGAGTACCTGTTGGGGCAATATAATCTTCACCCGCTGTGGTTAAAATATCAGTGATAGAATAGTTCACTGTAAGAGGCGCCCCGATAGCTTTGTCGAGACTTACATCAAAACTGATCGTGCTGGTCCCGCTGTCACCCTCTGTAACTGAGGCATCAGAGATCCTCAAAGTTGCCTTGTCATTATCGGTGATGTTCAGGCTTTGCGGCGAATTACTTACTGTTATTCCGTAAGGACTGTCAACCGCTCCTGTAGTCAATATTACCGTTTCGGTTCCTTCAGCGATATCATCATCTGTTACCGGAAGCTCCAGCGGATAACTGTTCTGTCCTGCGGGAATTGCTATTGTGCCAGGATTTCCGGTATAATCCGTCCCTGCAATAGCCTGGCCAGTAAGTCCAAAATGAACAGTGGTTACTGTATCCGAGACTACATCGCCATCAAATTTAAACCTGAATCTTCCGGGCGAAGAGCCTTCTTCTGCCCCATCCTGTTCCGGTAGAATTGTAATGTTGGCCTGATCGTCATTTTGGATCTTTACGATCAACGAAGGCACACTGATCACCAGCCGGTTATTGAAGTTCTGTGTCAGGCCGGTTAGTTCCAGTTTGAAGTTCTCATCTTTCTCAATCTTATAGTCTCCATTGATCCTAACGGTGATCGTATCCCTCTCGCCTGCTGTTCCGGCAAACTCCAGCTGACCTGCATTCGAAACATAGTCGTTATCTCCTGTTTTGGCTGTACCATCGACGGTGCGGTAGTTTACTTTGAAGCTGCCCGCAGTAGCTTTATCCAGGGTCACTATAAACTGCACTTCCTGAAGACCATTGCTTTCTGTAACGCTTTCCGGACCGCTTAAAGTCAGCATTGCCTGATCCTTGTCGTAAATGTTCAGACTGACTGTTGGATTATCCACGCTTACACCATAGTTACTGGTAACCGCCCCTGTCGTGATGATCAGGCTTTCAGTATCTTCGGCTACCTGGTCGGCAACTACCGGAAGAGTCAGCCTTACGCTATCGGTGTTTGCAGGAATGATGATGGTGCCGGTTAAAGAACCCGTATAATCCTGGCCGTTTTGAGCTACGCCCGATAAAGAATATTCAATTTTAGTATCCTCATTTACAGTCACTCCCTGAGGGAAGCTGAACAGGAAACTCGCAGCCGAGGGGCCTGTCTCTGAACCATCAACACTTGTAATACGGATCACCGCAGAATCATCATTCTGAATTACACCGGTGGCACTTGCTCCTCCGACAGGAATACTCAAGGTATTATTAAAGGTATGCCCATTCAAACTCAAGTTAAAGCTTTCATCCCCTTCCACTTTCCGGTCGCCTCTAACTGTTATTTTAATAGTTTTTGTCTCCGGCTGAGTTCCGCTAAAATTCAGTGTATCCGACAAGGCGATAAAATCATTATCTGCGACCCTGGCGGAATCGTCGGCGGTAGAATAGTTCACCGTAAAGGGTTTACCGGTAGCTCTGTCCAAAGTCACATTGAAGCTAATGGTGGTAGTACCGCTCTGGCCTTCGGTAACAGTAGCATCAGAGATGCTTAAAGTAGCCTCATCATTATCAGTTATTTCCAGGCTTTGAGGTGAGTTAACCATAGTAACTCCATAAGGGCTGTTGATCGCTCCTGTGGTGAGAATAACCGTTTCTGTACCTTCCGCTATATTGTCGTCGATCACAGGCAATTCCAGCGTATAGCTTTTTTCACCGGCAGGGATCGTTACAGAAGCAACTCCTCCCGTATAATCCGCTCCGGAGGCCGAGCCTCTAAGTCCAAAATGAATGGTGGTAGGTTTATCAGAGCTTACTCCATTTTCAAACTCGAACCTGAAACTGCCTGCTACTGAGTTTTCTTCTGAACCCTTGGCCGGAAAAATCCTGATATTAGCCTGATCGTCATTCTTTATGGTGATCAGAGAAGCAGGATTGCTAACAATTAAACGATCATTAAAATCCGGGTTTGGACTGTCCAGCTCCAGTGTAAAATTTTCGTCCCCTTCAATCAGTTTATCCCCATTGATCAGTATAGTAAACTGATGCGATTCATTCGCATTACCGGCAAAATGTATGGAGCTGCTTGCAGCTATATAGTCCTCACCTGCAACGGCAGAACCATCTAATGTTTTATAGTTTACGTCAAAACCACCCTGGGTAGCATTATTCAGCGTTAGTGTATAGGTCACACTAGTTGTTCCATTGTCGCCTTCCGCTATCGTTACCGGTGCGCTTAAAGTAAGGATGGCCTTATCGTTATCCAGAATATTTGCAACCAGAACAGAAGCCGGATCAACCGTAAAGGTTCCGTAGGTACTGTTGATCACACCAGGAGCAAGGATGATCGTTTCCGTATCTTCAATAGAATTATCGTCAATCACATCTAAGGACAGACTGGCGCTGCTTTCGCCAGCCAGGATCTTAATCGAAGTACTAACTGAAGCGTTAAAGTCTGCACCATTAACAGCTGCTCCTGCTAACCCAAAAGGAATAACAATGTCTTCGTTAAAGGTGACACCCGGCGAAAGGCTGAATTTAAAGCTGGCGATGTCACCATCTTCAGATCCATCAGCTTTCGAGATTGTGATCTGTCTGTTTGCGGGAGTATTGTCGTTGTCGTTGATATCGACACTTTCCGCAGCCGCTGATACACCTATCGTTGGGAATATACTGTTCTCGGCATTCGACAACTTTAACTGAACAGTCTCAGTATTTTCGACGATCTGGTCGTCTATTACAGTTACCGGGAAATTGGCTGAGCCCGAATTAGCCGGAATGACCACCTGACCAGTTACCGTATAATCAGTTCCATTGATTGCAGTTCCACCGGAAACTGCATAGTTCACAGTAGTTGGCACAGAAGCCATGTATCCTGCCGGAAAGCTTACTTTAAGCTGAGCAGGAGTTCCGGGCTCTGACCCCGAAGACACGGGGCTAAGACTTATCTTATTGTTATCCGCAATATTATCGTCATCATTAATCCCTGCGATAACCGCGTCCGTCTGGGTAACTAAGCCAGGGGCGATACTGTTATTTGCATTAAGCAATGCCAATTCTACAGTCTCCCTTGGCTCCAGGATCATATCGTTGATGAGGGAGATATCGATCAGTGCCGAATTAGCATACGGCGCGATAACTACCGATCCTGAAGGCTGGGTATAATCCATACCCGGAGTGGCACTTGCAGAACCCGGGACTAGCTGATAATTAACAGTAGTTGGCTCAGAACTGCTGAAGCCGCCAGGGAAACTTACCTGGAATTGTGGATTCAGGCTTCCTTCAGCGCCATCCCTTACCAGGGTCAGTGCTATGTACTTGTTTTCTTCGGCATTGTCGTCGTCACTGATATCCGCAATAGCCGGTGAGCCATTCGGAATGATCGCCATTGTCGCAATCGGATTACTTGCCCCTGTTAAGGATAGCTCTATCTTTTCGGTCGGTTCAATAACCTTATCATCAATAACTTCTGCGTCAATTAATGCAGAGCCTGTATTTGCAGGAATAGTAACTGTTCCCGTCAGAGTAGCGTTGTTGATTCCAGGTATAGAGTAATCGGTTCCATGCTGTGCGGTACCCGCTGCTTTATAAGTAACAACGGTAGCCTCCGAGCTGATGTACCCATCAGGGAAACTCACCTTAAACTGTGCATTTGTTGCTGGTTCTGATGCATCAGCCACTTTGCTGATCACTATGGTATTGTTCGCCAGGTTATTATCGTCGTCATCGATTTCGATCGTCTCAGTAGCCGGCGACCATGTAAGGGAAGAAACACCATTACTGGCCGATGTAATTCTGATCTCAACAGTTTCAGGCTGTTCAATGATCTTATCATCCAGCACAGGAACCTGTATGTTTGCAGACGGGGTGTTCGCAGGAATAGTAACCGTTCCGCTCAAAGCGGTATAGTCGATATCCCTTAATGCCGTTCCGGCAATGGTATAGCTCACTACAGTCGGACTTGAACTGCTGTAACCGGCCGGGTAGCTCAGCGTAAAGCTTCCGTTATTTCCCGGTTCCGAGCCATCTGATCCGCTTAAGCTCAAAATGTTATTAGAAGCAACATCATCATCTTCATCCTCTATATTGGCACTTACAGCGGTAAGCGGAAGGATGGTTAATGTTGGAATATCTGTATTTTCAGCACCGGTTAGGGTCAAGGTTATCGTTTCCGTACCCTCAATAAGACTGTCATTAAGTACATTTACAATTACCGGGGCAGTAGAAGTAGTTGCAGGGATCGTCACCTCGCCGCTTAGCGCAGTAAAGTCTATACCTGAAGTAGCAGTTCCTGCAACGGTGTATTTAACCTTTGTTGGTTTTGAACTGGTATAACCCACCGGGAAGCCTACAGAGAATTGTGCAGGCGTTCCTGGCTCCGTTCCGTCCGCCAGCCATTTGAGAATGATCCTGTTGTTTGCTACGTTATTATCATCATCCAGGATATTCACCGCTTTGGGAGTTCCGTCAACGCTGGTATTGAAGCTTAAATTATCCGCAGCAGTCAGCGTAATTTCAACCTTTTCAGCAGGTTCAATGATCTTATCATCAGCAACTGTGATATTAAGCGGTAAGGAATTTGTATTTGCGGGCAGGATAAGGCTTCCGGTGAGGCTGGTAAAATCCACGCTATTAGTAGCTGAGCCGCCAATATTGTAGTCAACTTTAGTATCCTCAGAACTGGTGATACCGGCAGGATAACTAACCAGAAGCTGGCCATTGGCAGCAGGTTCCGAAGCATCTTTAACCCAGCTCAATGTTATTTTATTGTTGCCTGGTATGTTGTCGTCATCCTGGATGCTTGCACTTTCTACGGCAGTTCCTACCGTTAATGCAAGGATAGTACTGCTGGCGGAAGTTAGCTTAAGCTGAACAGACTCAACATTCTCAATGATCTTGTCGTCGAACACATCGACATTGAATGTCGCGGAGTTTTGTCCTGCAGGAATAAAGATCTCCCCGGCCGGAGCCTGGTAGTCAGTCCCCGGCTGTGCGGTACCTCCGTTAACGGAGTAAAACACCCGGGTATCTGCGGAGCTGGTAATACCGCCGGGAAAGCTCACCCTGAACTCTGCATCAGTGCCGGGTTCAGCGGCATCTTTAATTTTACTTAAAGTAAGGATCTTATTAATTGCAACGTTATCATCGTCGGTAATAGTAACACTAACCGGAGTACTGATAACTTTCAGCGTAGATATAGTATTGGTGGCACCTGTCAGACTCAGCTGCACATTTTCTATGGATTCAATGATCTGATCATTGATCAGGGATACATCGATAAGCGCCGAATTCTGGTTAGCTAAAATAGTTACTTTGCCAGTGAGCGTGGTGTAATCAACACCATTTAGGGCTGTACCTACAACAGAATAAGTGACTTCAGTAGGTACTGAAGCAGTTAAACCAGCAGGGAAACTAACTAAAAACTGGGGATTAGTTCCTCCTTCAGCCCCATCCCTTACTTTGCTTAAAGTGATTGTATTGTTTACTTCCGTATTATCATTATCCAGGATATCCAGCGATACCGGCGAATCTCCCGCCATTGCTGAATACACAGGATTCTGAACAGAAGTAATGGTCATTAAAACCTCTTCTGTTCCTTCAATAATAATATCGTCGTTGATATCGAGGTTAAAGGAACGACTGTTTTCGTTGGGAAGAATAACTATCTGACCAGGTGTTGGAGCAGTATTTGTATAATCCGTGCCAGTACCCTGTGCAAGCCCTGTAAGCGAATAGAAAACAGTGGTAGCCTTATCAGCAGTCACCCCTGCCGGGAAACTCACCGTAAAAACACCATCGGTGCCATCTTCGCTGCCATTTGTTTTTGAGATCCTGATCAGCTTGTTTTCCGGGGTATTATCGTCGTCCTTAATGGTCATCGTTACCGGGGCACTAAGCTTTAAAGTTCCCCCGAAATCGTTGCTAAGCCCCGTAAGGCTGATGACAAAGGTTTCATCCTGCTCTATTTTGAGATCCCCGTTAATGATAACATCTATCTCATGATTTTCACCAGCTAATCCGCCAGTAAAGGCCAGACTGCCCGATTTTGCCTCGTAATCTTCTCCCGCTACTGCAGTTCCGTTACTGGTTGCATAAGTAACATTAAAAGGCCCGCTTGTTGCCAGATCCACCGACACATTAAACCTGATATATTTTGTACCATTGTCTCCCTCGAGAACCTGGGAAGGACTACTGATCAAAACCGTATTATCGTTCTCCACAATTGAGGTTTGCAACTGGGATGCGGGAGCAATAGCAAAACCCGTGTAGGCCGGATTGTTTAAGCTAGTAACCGTTAAATCGACTGTTTCATCGCCCTCGAGTAGAAGATCATCCACTACCGGAAGATCCAGGTTTGCGCTGTTATCGCCCCGGGTGATAGTTATTGTACCAGAAACAGCACCAGAATAATCTACACCATTACCTGTGGCTGAACCACTTGGCGGCAAGGTATAAGCGATTTCTGTGTCAGAGTCTACCGTTACTCCAGCCGGTAAGCTGAAACTAAACGATGCCTTTGAATTTGCTACCCCTTCATAACCAGGAGCAGCAGCTACAGTTATAACCTTCTTTGCAGGATCATTCCGGTCATCATCCAGGATGGTTCCCGTTGCCGGGGATCCGTTAACGGTGATATGCCCTCCGAAAGTTTTCGACGGTGCACCCAAGGTAAGGGTAAGAGTTTCATCACCTTCAATCTTCATGTCGCCGTTCACTTTAACGACGATCTTCTGAGTTTCTGCTGCTCCTGTAAAAGTAAGGGTATTCGTTGCAGGCATCTGGTAATCTTCCCCTGCTTTTGCCGTTCCGTCTGTCAGAGTATACCCGATGGTAAAATCACTGCCTGTAGGTCTGTCAAGCTGCACATTAAATTCGAGGTTCGTTGTCCCATTGTCGCCTTCAGACTTTGATACGTTCGAGACAATAATGTTTGCAAAATCATCGTCAATAATATTCAGGCTCTTCGTATTCTCAACAGTTATCCCATTATACTTACTGTTAGAAACTACACCCGTATTTAATATGATGGTTTCAGCGTCTTCGAGTATATTATCTCCAAGAACATCGAAGCTCAATGTAGTGCTGTTTTGTCCTGCAGGTATCGTTACTGAAGTAACAGCAGAATCAAAGAAATCAAGCCCGGCAATCGCTGTTCCGGCAGCATCTAAGGCAAAATTAATTTTAGTGTCTTCATCCGTGCTGGCCCCGTTATCAAAACTGAAAGTAAAAACCCCAGACACTGGTCCAAGCTCTTTACCATCAGCAGCGGTAATACTGATCTTTTTATTCGCAGGCGTATTATCATTATCCAGGATGGTTCCTGTTCCGGTAATGTTAAAGGTTAAATGACCTCCGAAAGAATTCGTCAAACCACTCAACAGTACCGAGAAAGTTTCATTGGCCTCGATTTTCCGGTCACCTTTAACAGGAATGGTTATGGCCTGGGTACCGGCAGCACCACCAAACGTAAGGCTTGCGGATCCTGCAGAGATAAAATCATCTGCAGCTGTAGCGGTACCATCCTGGGTAGCATAACTGATGTTGAAGCCAGTTCCGGTCGGATTATTTAGAGTTACGGAAAATACAAGGTCCTGTGTTCCGGTATCGCCTTCAGTAATAGTAGGATTATTTATCGTTAAGGTTGCATAGTCGTTATCCGTGATCTTTAATACAGGAATAAGATTGGTGATAGAGATATTACCGTAGGTATTAGATACCGGGTTAACGGCCAGCGTAACTACTTCGTCACCTTCAGCAAGAAGATCATTGGCAACAGCGAGGTCGATAGTAACACTGTTCTGTCCTGCCGGAATAGTTATAGTATTTGAGGTCACAGACGAAGTGTAATCTGTCCCGTTCGCTAAAGCAGTGCTGCCTGTGCCACCCAGCGTAAAGCTGATATCAGTATCCACATCAAAACTTGCACCGCCCGAAAAAGTGAACGTAAACCTGCCATCATTGACGCCTTCTTTACCATCGGTAGCCGTAACAGTCATTCCCGGCGTGGCATCATCGTTAGTGATTGTTCCCGTAGCCGTCGAGTTGACTATTATTCCGCCCGATGTTGCATTAGATAGTTTTATGCTGAAGGTTTCGTTGGCTTCCACCATTTTATCGTGCTTAACAGGAACCGTAATTGTCTTGCTGATCTGTCCGGGGGTAAATACAAGAGTACCGCTTTTAACAAGCCCCGCAGCAAAATCACTGTCGGATGTGGTTCCGTTGATAATATCATATTTAACCGAGACATCACATCCTGCATTCGCCGCAGATAAAGTCACCGTAAAAGTCATGTCGGTGGTCGCAGCCGCTGTACTGCCCTCATTTACTGATGCGGTACCCGTGATATTTATATCTCTCTGAATAACATTAATAGAGCTCAGTCTGATATTATTACAACCTGCTGTTCCCGCGTCGCATTCAACCTGTGGATCCGTGGGAGGATTAATATCAATATTTGTAGCGTCAGGATCGGTCACATCTGCCGGCCGCAGGATAGTTGCACTTACATCCAGCGTGCCGGCCGGTTTAGCGTTTATTATACCGGTGATGGTGGCTGTGATAGTGCCCTGGTTAGTAATATCGGCAATGCCGGTGATCTGTGATCCTGTAGGTGGATCTGCCACAATTGAGACTCCCGTAGAATTGACATAACCAACACCGGTTATGGTCAGCTCGGCCGGATAATTAAAGGCTATTTTAGCACCTGTTACCGCATCCGGGCCGTTGTTCTTGATAGTTCCGGTATAGGTTACAGTTTCGCCGACACAATAATTCGTTTTATTGGCTGCAAGGCTTACAACCTGAAGGTCTGCTTCACGTAACTGAATGTTTGCGGAAGGCGTAATAATGTTACTTAATAAATAAGCCCAGGTGTCGAGACCCCTGTTATCGCCAAAAGCGTTGTCATCATATTGGGTTGAGCCCCATCTATGAGCTCCGTTTCCACTGTCGGCTCCGGTAAGATTACTTGTGCCTCCATTAATATTACTATCATTCCAATATACGGTTGTTGTTGCCAGACCGCCTCCCTGACGTGTGATCTTTATTCCACTAGGGTTGTTTTCAACGTCAATATAGGGAAAATGCACCTCACCCGCTTTTAACCCAACAGTTATTGCTGAAGAGGCCAGAGTTCCTTTTACAGCAACACCCGCAGAATTCAATCCATCCCAAAACACCTTATTGACACCCTGCACAGCTTCGCCAGTTAAGGTCACATCAAAAGCACCAAGTTCTATGGTTATGGAATAGGTACCTGCCTGGTTCGACTCAAAGCCGATATAGCCTCCTAGGGGAGATGTTCCAGCCTTATCAGCAGACCCCTCGCGACCAGTAAAAGTAAAGTTATTGATGACAGGCAGCGTAGGCGTAACCTTTAACCAGGTCTCCGATTTTGCACCGTTGTCATTATGATCTGCATAACCAGCAGCCCTGGTATATATATCCGCTTTACTGGGCAGATCAGCAGCGGGACTGTTAAAAAACAATTTATGCGTAACATCCTCTGCAGTACCATTGGCATTAAAAACGTCCGCTTTGCGAGGGTCGTGCAGATTCGTAGTAGATGTATTATTCTGACTCCTGTAACTGGCATCATTGCCTGCAGTTTTATATCCTTTGTTATTCGAGAAAAACACAAACTGGTAGCCAGCCAATCCATTTGCATCTACCTTATATGTATAGCCATCATTCGTTAACACGTAAAAGATGCCATTGAAGGTGTCTTCATAATCGCCCAAATCACCGCCAAAAACGTTCATATAGGCTCTTCCCTTAATAAAATCTGCTAATGCAGGATTGTCAGAGGCATTTTTGGCAGACACAGATACGTCAAAATACCTCGGGGAGCCGGTAAAGAATACCGACCAAATCCCTGTTTCATTGGCCGGAGTGGTAAACGGATCAAATCCGCTATCAGTTGTTCCGACAGGACCATTGGTTTCCTGACCTTTATTAGCAATAAATCCCTTATCTCCGTTTCCATAGGAAATACCTGAAGGTGAAATCAAATAGATCTCATGATTAGAGGCGTTGTTGTTAACTCCGCTGGAACCTAGATATATGGTTTCACCGCTCTTAACGTAGACCCTGATCAAACCTTCGGTATCAAATACACCGGTGAATGAACTAGAAGCTAACCTAACGTCGGTTCCACCATTAGCATGCAACTCCTTTCCACCTTCGGCCAGAACTGAAGAAGAATATCCCAGGAAAAACAGAAAGAATAGCAAATATTTAGGTAAAAGTCTTGATATCAAATTGTTTAGGGTTTTATAAGTAAAATACATTTCTCGATTTTGCAAGTCAGCCTCAGCTTCCCTATAAAAAATATGTTATTATAGACAGGGCTTTGTACGGGAAGCGAGTAAAAAAGTTGTAAAGACGCACAATAAAATTCACAGTATGGGAAAATAAATTCCCAGGAGTAAAATCCATCTCTAAAAACACTCTTAATTACACTAAAGAGATCATTATCCGACCGTATTTTGACAGTATTTAGGTCAACCATTTCTAGCTTTGTAAAAAGAAAAAAACGACCATGGAAATGTTATCTGGAAAAAATGCTCTGGTCACCGGAGCCGGCAAAGGGATAGGCCGCGCTATTGCTATTGCTTTAGCTAAAGAAGGTGTACATGTAGCCCTGTTGGCACGCAGCGCTTCAGACCTTCAGGCAGTTGCCGATGAAGTAGAAAATGAAGGGGTGAAAGCTACCATCATTACTGCGGATGTATCAGACATTAATTCAGTTAATAAAGCGGTTAGCGATGCTACATCAACTTTAGGCGACCTGGATATCCTGGTTAACAATGCAGGAACCGCATCCTTTGGAAATTTCATGGACCTGGAACCTGCTGAATGGGAAAGGATCATCAAGGTAAATCTTTTGGGAGTATATTACACAACCAGAGCCGTTTTGCCATCCATGATCGAGCGAAAAGCAGGTGATATTATCAACATTTCATCAACCGCCGGTCAACGGGGTGCGGCGCTTACCAGTGCCTATAGCGCATCAAAATTTGGTGTGATCGGATTGAGTGAATCCTTAATGCAGGAAGTTAGAAAGCACAATATCCGGGTAACCACCCTTACCCCTAGTACGGTAGCCACCGACCTGGCCATTGAACTGAAACTCACAGACGGAAATCCTGAAAGAGTGATGCAGCCAGAAGACTTCGCAGAATTGATTATCGCTCAGCTTAAGCTGAACAGGAGAGTATTTGTGAAGGAGGCAGGTTTGTGGTCAACAAATCCATAGTGGTTAGCTAAGAGAAATTCTGTGTTAACCACAGAGAACACAGAGTTTTCCCCTGTCCTGAGAGTCCCGAAGGGTCTCTCAGGATTCAGATATAAAAAAGAGTCTCTGACTCGCTAAGCGCCATATTTAACGCCTAACAAGTCAAAGACTTTTTTTCCCTATAACAACTCCGTCGCCAAATTAGCAAGTTCACTTCTCTCCCCTTTCTGAAGACTAATATGCGCATACAAAGGATGCGATTTAGCCCTATCGATCAGGTACGACAAACCATTACTTTCAGAGTCCAGGTAAGGAGTGTCGATCTGGTAAATATCACCCGTAAAAACAACCTTCGTCCCCTCCCCAGCTCTTGAAATAATCGTTTTGACTTCGTGCGGAGTAAGGTTCTGCGCTTCATCTACGATAAAGAATATCTTAGTAAGTGTCCGCCCCCGGATAAATGCCAATGGCGATACAGCAATTTTGTCTGTCGTTACCAGTTCATCCAGTTTCAACTGAGTTTTAGGATCATCATTGAACTGATCGCGGATAAACTTAAGATTATCCCATATCGGTGCCATATACGGGTCTACCTTCGACTTAATATCTCCAGGAAGAAACCCAATATCCTTATTACTCAAAGGCACAATGGGCCGCGTAATATAGATCTGACGGTAATACTTGCGTTGTTCCAGTGCGCTGGCTAGCGCCAGCAAAGTCTTCCCGGTACCGGCATTTCCCTGTATGGTGACCAGTTTGATGTCCGGATTCAGCAAAGCATGAATCGCGTAATCCTGCTCCGGGTTCTTTGAAAAGATCCGGAAAGCCTGCTGTGAGGGAATGTGTTCCAGCGAATGATTGTTCTTGGAATAAAAAGCGAGGGCATTCGTTCCTTTTTTCCCTGTAATACTAAAAAAGTGGTTCGCATCCACAGATCCCGAAACTCCCAATGCTTCCGGAGTCAACAATCCCTTTCTTAGCTCCGTCAAAGTTTTTTCGGTGAACCCGGCAAGCTTACTGCTCCCGGAATAAAGATTCTCCAGGTTCTTTACTTTTCCCGTTTCGTAATCTTCCGCATGAATGTTCAGTGATTTTGCCTTAAGCCTCAGGCAAATATCTTTAGACACAAGGATCACCTTCTTATCACGGTTTTCCTGTTGAAGATGCAGCGCAGCATTTAAAATCTGATGATCAACCTTCCCTTTACCAAATAGCTCTTCCGCATCTAGCTCCGCTGGCTTATCGTCGAGGATGATTTTAAATTTACCGCGATTTTTTAAATTTTTCTTTCCGCTCAATGGCAACCACTCACTAATTAAATGATCTTTGGAGATATCATCTATCAGCCTGATGAAACTGCGGGCTTCAAAGTTCCTGATATCATTTCCATTCTTAAAATTATCGAGTTCTTCCAATACCTGTACAGGCACAGCAACATCGTGCTCCTGAAAATTTTTAAAGGCCAGATGATCATGGATTATTACAGATGTGTCGAGCACAAAGATCTTACGCGACTGGATTTCATTGCCATTTTGTACCATGTTTGCAATGTAAAAAATAGCAGTGGTTCAAGCAAGGGTTAAAGGATCTTAGCACAAGGCAAGCGGCTGTATACTCCCTCCATCAATATAGCCTAGGCGCTAAACAGAAAAACATGTTTGGACGCTCGACGCTCTGCTCAGGGAACAAAAAAAAGGCTTACTTTTGAATAAACATTTGCTTAAATAGCCATCTACTAGCAGTTCTAATAACAGGCGTCGATGATAACTAAAGGTGCCCTCGCCTTTGTACTTACGATTAATTGGCCTATATCCAGATTCTCAATGACTTCAGCTATGATACGAAAAGGATGGTTTTCAGGATTCAGTTCTTCCCCGGGTGGGAGGTATAAGCAAACTCTGATTAGGGTATATTCATTGAAGCAACAGCAGTGATTTCTTCGTCCCTGTGCCTTTTACGAAAAAAAATATACAAAAAAAAAGAGGCTGACCTTATGAGACAGCTTCGTTATTAAGGCTTGACTACTACTACTTTACTCGGTAGTAAATATTTCAGCTCCAATACCTGAAAGAACTAAAGTGTCTCCTTTCAACTTATATCCGAAGTCATGTTGACCGTAAAGCTAGTAACGATTGTTCCAGGAACGTCATGATACTCCGAGACAATATAAAGTGGCTGACGGTTTTGCTCTAAAAACGACTGGCTACATGGACAGGGTGAACTGCTGGTATAGCTATCATCGTTATCCGTGATGTATTACCCCCAGCATCCAATAGCCGTAAATTCGTATTAAAACCACTGCCGAATGAGACATCTGAACGGTAGCTGCAGATATCAGCGTAACTGGTAATAGATATCATTGCCAGACCTGCCTCCCACGTAGCCATCCCAAGGCAAGGATCGCCCGTGTAAAGACTGTGACCATACGTTCCTGAACTGCTGGAAGTACCAACATTGATAGCATTGTGAAAATTGGTTCTCTTCGAGGGGCTACCGCTATTAAGATCTCTAGCCTGATTGTAATTGTTACTGTAGTTATCGCCATCTCCGTTGTAGTAATTACCCCAGGAATCAAGCCTTAAGTCACTCTTTGCTTAGCCTCAAGGTTCAGACTTTGAACTGTCTTCACCGCACGGATCGCTGTCTTCTAAGCCTGTTGAATCTTGCCTATCTGTACCGCTTTCACCGAATCGACCTTCAGCGTCCGACGGTAATAGTGCTGCTGACGAAGCTCCTGCTCTTTCTCGCTTAGCCTGGGCATCGCCCGCCGGATACTGTCCTGACTTTACTGGGCATAAGTCGCTGTGGTGACCGACAAGGTCAGGTATAGGATAAAAAGAATACTCATATTTTTCCTTTTGAGATTTGTGATAATAGTCGTTATTTCACAACACAGCTATTTTTGTCGCTATCACTTATGGTATTAAATGAAAGGCTATCGCACGGCGTTTTCCACCGCTAACTCATGCTAACAATGTAGCTTATAACATCAAATTATTTACTTCAATTTCGTATTGTTTATCAGGCTCTATTATGATAGTCTGTCCCGACTCGAAATTAAAGTCAGTCTGGTCATTCAACGAGCGGAACAAATATCTTAAAAAGCCGTTTGTATAATTGATATCTGGATTAGGCCTGATACTAATTTGGTAAGTTCCCGCCGGGAGATAAATACTCGAGTAATCAAGCGGGCCTTCATAAACATAATTATATTGCACCTTTTGGGTAGCAACCACAGATCCCTCCTGCAAAAAGTCTATTTCCACCTTCCTAGGCTCGCTAATTTCGTGGGTATAGATTCCAGCTAATTTAATCAGAGCATTTCCCGAAGTGGAGGGACAGGCGGGAAGCACGGGAATAGTATTATTACTTTCGGCTTCGTGTTCGGCCTGGGAACTAGCAAAAGCAACATTGTCAGCTGAATATTTGCCACCCCTAACCACATAGTTGTAAACTTGATGCACTCCTGGAGAGCACTGAAAGCTACGGGTTCTCATCGTAGGCACGTTTGTATAAAATCCCTTATTAATACTTTTCACAGATGGCCCCAGCGTTTTATACTCAAAGCTTTTAATTATATTCTGATTATGGTCTAGTTTTCTTACTAATTTACCAACAGGATCGTACTCATAAAAAATTTTAAGGCCATTTGGCGCTGTTTGACTCGTGATTCCTATCAACGGTTTATACGTGCACGTACTTATTAACTGGCCTCCTATAAAACTATCTCTAAGTTCTTCAAGCAATTCCCGCAGAGAATTATCACTGACGGGATTATTGATCTGCGCATTGGAGAGATAGGAAACCGGTATAGAATTATAGTCTACTCCTTTAAGCTCAGCAACAGGGTAAAGGCTTTTGTAGCCCCATATGTATGAAACAGAAATATTATCAGCAGTTATCAGTTGCAATACATTTCCATATTGATCATACTTGTTAAAAGTAATATCCGTTTTTAACAAATTACCAGCAATTGAACTCTGTACAGAAGCTGGAGCCTGAAATCCGAAACCAGCTGACTGCTGGTCATAGTTGGTTTTTTTTCGTGATATTTCTTTACCAAGCGTTTCATTAGTTTGAATTTCTTCTATTGGCAAGTTGATTCGGTTCCAAGTAACCATATCATCGTAAACGATTGATCCAGGATAGTCATAGGGATACTTAAATGCGTGTCTAATTACCTGCCCTTTGCTATTCTTTTTATTTATTGCCGAAACCTGCAAATAGGGAAGTCTGTTGTATTCGTAAGTTGTAATATTGATAAGATTTCCAGAACTTTCGAAACGAGTCTCTGTTTCCTTCTCTAACAAGAGCTTTCCTGAAGCAATCCCATAAACATAAGTAGTAAAGTTGTTACTTGGATGCCCCGAGTAAAAATCCATGTACTCCCCAGAATAAGAGCCTTCTACAACGTTGTAAATGACTTTCTGAAACGCAGCTGCAACATATATCTGTTCAGGATTTAAATGCCGCAAATATTCAAACTCCTTTTTGTGGGTAGGAGTGAATTTCGATCCAGGAAGTGGTTTATAAAAAGTTATTGACTTCTGAGCACCTAGAAGACCACTCGTTTTCAGGAACGGAATATTCGTTTCAGGTATCCTGTTCTCCGGGAACAAGGGAGCACTAGTAAAATCATGGAAGGTGTTTGGAGGATAATATTCATAAACAATTTTACCAGAGGATTCTCCCAAATCCTGCTTGTATTCACTTATCTTATTATAATAGATCGGAGAACCGTTGCTGTACGTATAATCAAGCGCTGATGCTGATTGATAGGTTGTTTTCTTCTCGACAGCAAGGGTGTTCAGGCAGCTCGGGTTGGTACAAGCAGCATCACCCGCTAAATAATTCAATTCCTGTTCATAACTTACTGCACCAAAATAATAGTTTCCACCACCCGGAGTGGTACTAAACGGCGACAACTGAGGTTTGTTAACTAGAACTCCCGTTCCTTGTTCCAACTCGCCATAACGATAATATTTCTGGCTCACAGGTACACCGCCATTTGTGTCATAAGTGGTTATACTCCTGATTCGAAGTCCGCCGCTTACTTGGGGAAGTCTCTGCTGGATGACCCCATCACTGAAAATCTCTTCGTATTTATTTGCTTCGAAGTCAAAATCGCTATATCCTCCTGTCGGAAAGATCAATCGCTTCAAAAGACCTCGTCTCATATGATCTTCACTAGACGTTTCCGCCCAATTATCACCGCCGATTGTTATAGGCACATTCTCTATATAGTTGCTGCATCCCCAACTTAAATCAAAATAGTACCTGGGTTCAATGATAGTACCTGTAGGTAAGGAGAGTACACTACCATTAAAAGCATTTGCTTGGGCAATTTCGATTGTACTTGGATTTGAATACCCCCAGGCGTCGTGTCCCTTCAGATGATTACCAAAGCAAAATTTATTTGTATAGAACATTGCGTAACGATCATAAGTATCATCCCCGTTTCCGATATGAATCGAATCTAAGTAGCGCGTCCCCTGAAAATCTGTACCATTGTAATGTTTAGATTCAGTTGCGTAGAGCGCATTTGCGAAAGAGTAGTAAAAACTAACTTTTTTAACCTCTCTGCCTTCATAATCAAAAACTTGAACTGCGCTAAGCTCATCGGCCCCCGAAAATTGCACCTTACCTCCCCGAAAAGTAATTTCAGACAATGAAAGTCCGGCGACGTTTAGCTGCGTGCTATTATTTACCCCTGTCATTGGGTATATCTTATCTACCACAGTGCCTCCGTCAACATAAGGTACGTGAAAGTATGGTATTTTGTTACCCATGAGTACCATGTATTTGGGACTAGAGATTTCGTGGAAGGGGACTAAGCTGATTAAGTTTTGATAGCTGCCTGCCAGCTTAGCCGGGTCTTGATCTGATCGAACATAATTATTCAAACCACAAGGGCTATTGTTAGAATAATATTCCACTTGATCCTGGTAAAGCCGATAAGTCGTCACCGTCTTAGGCGAATAGCTAAAAATTATTTCGTCTGTCCCTGTAGAATTGATTATTTTTTTGCATTTCCAAGTCGTGACCTGGCAGTTAACACAAGTTCCCATGGCATCTATCGAACCGGAGGTTTCCATTCCATTAGCTCTTAACTGCTCGAAGTGTCCACCCATAGGTCCTCCGAATTGATATTTGGTGCCGTCAGAATCAGTAATTTCAAACGAACCTCCGTCGAAAGTAATAGCTATATTATCATATGGCACCGGAACAATTTTATACCCTATTCCGTTGGAGTTTTTCATGAAGTAAAACGTGCCTGACTTATTCAACAACTTATATGTGAATTTATCCGGTTGCCCGTCAGCCATTCCATTACTCAAATAATAAGCATGCTTGCCAGTGGTTGGATAAGAATCCCACCATTGCCCAGGAACAAAGTCAGTGATCATGTTATTACTTATATAACCGCTCTTTGATACATTAAAATCATCGTAAGCGGCCGACCAAACCCATATTGTTCTAAATAAACCATCCAGCTTTCTTTGTTGAAAATAAAGCAATGAAACAAAGAGAAGAAATGGAAGCCGCTGTCAAACGTTGGCGGGAAAGCGGATTAAAGAAGAAAGAGTTCTGTGAGCAACAGGATTTCAGCCTGAGCACCTTCAGCTATTGGATCACCCGGATAAATCAAAGCAACCGGAAAGGTTTTGTGTCTTTAAGTCCAACGGTCAAACCAGAGAGTAGCTCATCCATTGAAATTATCTACCCCAATGGCGTTCGGCTGAAAGTAGCTTCAACAGACCTAAAAACGATTTCCCAATTGATCAACCTCTGCTGATGTTCAGCCTAAACTCTTCTCATCAGTACTTCCTCTACCAGGGGCATTGCGACATGAGAAAAAGCTTTGAGGGATTATGTGGCCTGGTAGCCTCGGAGCTTAAGCGGGATGCCACCAGCGGCGAAGTATTTGTCTTTTTGAACCGGCAGCGGACCCATATCAAACTGCTTCATTGGGAGCACGGAGGGTTTGTTCTTTACTACAAGCGCCTGGAGCAAGGTACCTTTCCGGTCTCTTCAAAAGGGCAATTGACCTGGGCAGATCTGGTACTTATGATCGAAGGGATACAAGTACAGAAAAGTCGGCAGCTTCGCCGCTATCAGACATAAAAAAGATGCCTTTTTTCTTGCCTGAACGCAGTTTTTTGAGTAATTTCAGGCCATGGATATGGCACTGGAACACCTCTCAAAAGAGGACTTAATCGCTCTTTTGAGGAAGAAAGATGCCGCCATAGAAACTCATCAAAAAATCAATTCTACCCTTCAGGACGAAAACAGACATCTGAAATACCAGGTAGAACTTCTTAAGCGGATGCAGTTCGGTCAGAAGCGGGAACGCTTCGAAGGCAACCCCGATCAGGGAGTGCTTCCTTTTGAAGTTCCGGCAGAAGAAGTGGCCAGACAGGAAGAGGAAGTAAAGGAACAGATTACCTATACCCGTAAAAAACAATCAGCCCATAGAGGCCGTATGGCTCTTCCAGCTCATCTTCCGGTAGTAGAAATCAAGATCCATCCGGAAGGAGATTTATCGGACATGGTATGCATTGGAAAGGATATAACTGAAGAATTGGATTGTGAGCCTATCCGTTTCTTTATTCGCCGTTATATCCGCTATAAGTACGCAGCCAAAAACGGAGAGGGTGTAAAAACCGGGGAACTGCCGGAACGGGTGATCGACAAAGGAATCCCGGGAGCTGGATTACTGGCAATGATCCTGACCGATAAGTACATGGATCACCTGCCGCTGTACCGGCAAAAGCAGCGATTCGCCAGAGAAAACATACCCATTGCCTCCTCCACTCTGGAAGGCTGGGTCAAACAGGGCCTCCAGCGGCTGGACCCCTTGTTTCAGCAACTCAGGTTTGATATTAAAGCCAAAGGCTATTTACAGGTTGATGAAACCAGTATAAAAGTCCTGGAAAGTGATAAGAAAGGTGCTTGTCACATGGGTTTCTATTGGGTTTATCACAGCCCTTTAGATGGACTGGTATTGATGGACTATCAGCCTACACGCGGTGCTGTAGCCACCAAAGAAATGCTGACCGGTTTTCGAGGTTATCTTCAAAGCGACGGTTATGCCGTATATGCCAAAATTGGTCAGCGGCCGGAAGTAACCCCTGTTGCCTGTTGGGCACATGCCCGAAGAGAATTTGAACGGGCTTTGGATAACGATAAGCTAAGGGCCGGCAGAGTATTAGCCTTGATACAACAACTCTATGCCGTAGAACGGAAGGCAAAAGAGGAGCTGTTGAACCCAACTCAGATTAAGGAATTACGGCTGAATGAATCACTGTCGGTTATCAACGAACTGGGAAAATGGATCTTTGCTGAAGTTAAAAAAACTTTGCCCAAAAGCCAGATCGGCAAAGCAATGCGGTATGCTATGGAGCGCTGGGATAAACTAAGCGCCTACTTACAAGATGGACACCTACATATTGATAATAATGCCATTGAAAATGCTATTCGCCCAATTGCTCTGGGACGGAAAAATTACCTGTTTGCCGGAACTCATGATGCTGCCGCCCGCGCTGGGATGATCTTCTCCTTCTTTTGCCATTTGCAAAAAACATGATGTTAATCCTTTCCAATGGTTAAAGTATGCGTTGCAGAATATCATGACCATTAACCATAAGGACATCCGGCAGCTGTTCCCTCAGAACTATAAAAACTTAATTCAGAAAGAAAACATGTAGTTGATCGGGCGGATACAAATCATCAATGCCATTAATAGTTCGACTGATCTGTAAATCAGATGAAAGCGACCAACCCAGTCCAGCTCGTGTAGCTTGCTCGTTAATTTTAAATCCTCCACTGTGATAGGTAAGCTTAACAGGCAAAGACATCCCTCCTATATTTATGTCGTAAATAGGAACCTGAATGTTTGGAATTCCAGTGTTTAAATCGACTGGATATTCCACCATCTTAGCTAAAGCTGCAGCTTCAGGAGACACTGGCAAAATACTTTTAGTTTGTCCGTTAAGTATTAGAGTTGATAATAAAAAAAAAGTTATTCCAATAAGATTTTTAAAATATTTTACGTTCATAACATTACCTGTAACTTCTTTGAAAAACAAGCATTAACCGATAGATAATAGTGAAATTGCCCCTTATCTTTAGCAATTAAAATTAAACGTCAGATATTAAAGCCATATTAAAAAGAAAAAAACTTTTCTACATTGATTGATCTTATAACTAGGAGTAGTGCCACTACTTTCTCTTCAACTATTAACCTCGAATCTGTCCTAGGCGTCCAGGCATTTTACTTCAATGCTAGTTGTAAGGAGGCCCTACCACCAGTATAAATTTCTTTCTTCGACTAAAAACTTGCTCTCTATACATCCCGTTTAGAATGAGCGTGTCATTTCCTTTGAACTTAAAAGCCAAGCTATTGTCATAGTCCTCATACTTTAATTAAATTTAAAACAATGCATTTTCAATACTATTGACACCCCAGATATGATCAGTTTATTTATCTCTTAAGTTCCGCCTTTTCCTTTTCTACTGGTATTTTGTCAACCAAAATAGATTCGGCTTTTTAACTAACATAAAACCAGCAAAGCTATTTAAAGTAAGCGACCAACAATACAAAAACGCCTGGCTCAAAAAGAACCAGCCGTTTTGACTTTATAATTGATCCGAGCCGCAGGCTCAAACCAGCTTACAGGGTTACTATTTGATATATCCCACTTCCTGAAATCGTTATTAAACCCAAAGTCCCTTCATTACATTTAGAAACGAGGGTTTCCCAATATTGAGAATTAATATCTTCAATCTCAGATTTAACTAGTTTACTTTTCTTATTTGCTCATTAGAAAAGAGATCACTTTTGGCCTTATAAATTGCAAATGGTGTATCATTATATGGAAAACTTTCTCGAATCCAACTAATAGTATCATTGAAAGACAACGGTACTTTTTTGTCTTTCAATTCGTCTAAATAAAGTGCATCGATGATCAGATATGATTCGCCGTTATTAAGCTGTAATGATTCGTTATTTAAAGACAAATTTTTCATAATATTCGTTTATTTATATGGTACATAAGGCAAGTGTTCTAAACCAAATGTTCTTAACATCCCTTCTGCTTGATGAAAGAGTTCTGAAGAAATTGCATTAGGATTAGCTCTGATAAATTTCTCCCACATTTTATTCCACTTCCCAGGCAAATTACCTAAGCCATTCCCATGCCCCCCTTGAGATGCGTCTGTCTACTAATTTGTACTGCACAGCTATCTATGTTTGCGATCCCCTTTTGTTTAAACCAATTTCTAAATTGTTGAGAAAGCAGGTGGTGATTATGCAATGGCCCTGACCCAAGAAGCAATTGCCCTCCTAGTTCCCGTATGCCAGTTCGTATTCCACCACTTACGAATGAGCCCGCCCCTAGGGTAGCAACATCGAATATTAAACCACCAGCACCAAGACCTGCTTGTAAAAGATTGCCATCTCTACCCCCCGGTGAAATCCCTACCAGAACCAACAATCGGAATAAAATCAATAGCGATATTGGCAACAGTAGAAGCTGTTGATGAACCCTTAGAACCAGATATCGTAACGGCATTCAAAGCAATTACATCTTTATCTGGATCAAACTGCCTTGCATTTGAGTCATTACCAGTGGTAATATTATTTACAGCAAACGTGTCCAACCCTAATGGATCGATATAATTGGCAGGATTATTTAATATGTAGTTGTATGGATTGACATCAAAATGATTTTCAGCCCAAGGACCAATCACATTCCATCTTGCGACTACCGGATTATAGAACCGTGCTCCGTAATCATATTGATGCAACTATTCCACAACCTGAATTGTTCCTGCTCCTGAGTAGATCCACGTTTTTACACCATTCTCATTATTCCCATAAAAAGCGATAGGTGAAGCATAAGTAGGTTTGTATAACTTCTCCTCCACCCAATTTTTTCCACCGTCTACACTTTTCATTATATGATTCTCAATATACATTCCTCTCCTTTCACCTACCAATAGGATTAACTGGTTATCGTGAATTATCAATTCCTGAGGAAAAGTTCTAGCTCCAAAGTTAATTTTATAAATTAAACTATACTTATTACTTTTCACACGTTTGTAGATACTTAAACTATCATTTTCTACTCCCGCTACAAACAGCGACTTGCCATCTTTTCTTAGCAGTGATGCTTGAAAAGCTAAGGGAAGTGCCTCTTTATTAACTTTCTCAGTTATTCTGTCGAACGTTATCAAAGCATCATAGATACCACTATCGATATTTTCTGATTCTAAAAAGCCAAATGATGTTTTGTCAATAACCGGCTGGAATACAAACCTGTCAACAACGACCTTCCAGGTCATACCTCTATCTTTAGAGGTATATAATCTAAATTGACCATTACTTTCCTTCTTGGTTATAACCCAAGTTTTGCTATCTGAAAAGTCTGCGTCCCTTACATATGAATCTATAACGGTAAATAATTCCCACTTATTTGCTGCTCTATTTAGTCGGTGAACAATTGAATTATCCCTTCCATTCATATTTTGACACCTAATTGTGTATACGTCATTGCCAGACATATGCGCATTAATTATTATGCCTTCTCCTAGCTCCTGCCCTTCCCATGTCATCCCCCCATCAGCCGTACGGTAGACCATAGAGGTATCTACCCTAAAAGCTTCTCCATTTTCCTTCCAAACCGCTTCTCCATGTCTTTCACGGAATAAATACCCTTCTTTTTCATTCACGAAAATCATTTTGAAATAACTTTCACCTTCTAGAGGTAAACCGCGACCTTCAATGATATTTAAATCCTCACTTTCGTTCGTACATCCCATAAACAAACATAAAAAGATAATAATTACTATATATGATGATCTAAAGACTTTCATGGCTTAATTTTTCTGAGGCAGTGTTGAATAAATTGCTTGACTTACTTTTGTAAAGGCTTCGTCGTTTAACTCAATATTTGGATTTGCTTTAATACCCTTATCCATCTCTTCTTGTAAGTTGAGAAGAGCATTATCAAGCCAGCGTTGTCCTTCTTTTGTTAATGTTTTACGAGTTTGATTCCTAAACCTATTTAAGTACTTGTGACCATAATTTGAATAATAACTAGGGGCCTCTTTGCCTGGATGTCGTTTTTCGAAATCTTCTTCTCGGTCTTTATAATAATTAGCACCATGGCGTATTTGACTTAGAAAACTTGCAATTTCATCCGGATCACTTGTAGATGCATTACCATTAGCGTCATAACTCCACATTCCATCAGGATCAATATACCGAATAGGGTTGTTTAAAGCATAATTATAAGGCGTCCACCTTCTACCCATTTCTGCAAGCGGATCGACACTATTCCACCTTCCAATCACCGGATCATAGAACCTTGCCCCATAATCGTATTGCTTACCACAACTTTTTCACTGTTTCCCAGACTTTCCGGCCACTCATTTTCAGCCTGTAAAAAGAACGATTGTAGCAGTAAAGTTAGCAGTTTGTTTTTCATTTGCAAGCGGGTTAGTGGGTGCTCCGATCAGGGGCAGTACCGGTAAGGATGATCATCTGTTACAGCAAAGTTAGCCTCCGAAGGATAAGCAGTAAAGGGGCTTTCGCGGCATAAATGCTCATTCCGCTGCGCTGCATTCCGCTTTATTCCACGGTCCCCCTGACAGCTTACCCTTCTCCCGCTTTTTGGGGGCTTAACAGATGATCACCCCAAACCTCTGACAACATCCGGGCGAAAGAAAGGCGACCTCGCAGGGATGGAAAGGGCTTTGGTTTGCGGGGAGCCTTGTGCGGCTCTTTCTATCCCGGTGAGGTTCCCTGGGAGTTTGAGGGGCGGAAGGCGCCCTCAATCAAACAAATGCGAAGCGCCATACGCCTGTGGCTTTGTGCTTTTGTTTAAACGGAGTGAGTGGCACACTTACTTCAGCTTCGCTGGCCGCTTTTAGGAGCGCTGGGCTGGTCAGGAGAAGCGGCTATTTAACATAATTGCCTTATAGGACGGCTTTGGTTTGTGCTTTGGATAGAGTGGTTGTACTATAAGATGCGGTTATGTTATTTAGCTTAGGTTCGTGCGGTTGGGTGTGGTGGGTTTGTGCGCTTTTACTTCATCGGGTGTTGCGCATGGATCATACTGTGCAGGATCTCGACCTCACTTTGTTTATACTTTTCGGTGCTGCTGATTTTCTTATGGCCGGCAAACATCTGAACAATTCTTAACTCATTTCCTGCTTTTAGAAGATTAGTAATCACACTTCCACGGATGCTTTTACAACTTACTTTCCTGGGATGAAAAAGTCCTTTGTAATGGCTGATTACATGCTTTATAATGTCATGGCTTAACAATGTTCCTCCTCTCAGGCCGATTAAGAGCCGGTCATTTCCTCTGCCGTTTAACAGTTGTTTCCGGACTTCATCCTGGTAGTGATGAAAGAGCAGGATCTGGTTTGACTTTAAAGATAAGGTTCGGCTGTTGGTGTTCGCCTGGGATTTGATATAGATGGTTCCGTCTGCTAAGTTGATGTCGTTTATTTTCAGTTCGGCAAGTTCTCTTGGCTGCAATCCCTGGTGGATTAGCAAACTCATTAATACCTTATTTCGTTCTGCTAACAAGGCGTAACGCTCTTCTTTATGCAGCAGCTGTTCCAGTTCTCCAGGCGTGAAAAAGTCCTGTAATTGTATGTCATTATTGATCTGGTCTCTTAGCCGGATGGCTGCTGTCGGGTTGTCTGTTCGCTGGCCGGTAACGTTCAGATAATCGTAATAAGCTTTTAAGACAGATAAGATTCTGCGGATAGTTTTAGGGTTCCGGTAGCGGTTTCTTAACTGGCCAATATAACCAAACACTTCTTTATAACTCGCCTTCTCTGCTCCGGGGCAATTGCTCAGGTAGATTCCTATTTCACGCTGGTAGGCTTTGGCTGTCTCTTTTGCGTAGCGTTTCTCCAGGTATTCTTTCAGTTCTTCCATGCTCTACAGTTTAAGGATCTGCTGCTTGCTCACTTTTGCATAGATCTGCGTAGTCTCCAAAAAGCTGTGTCCTAAGAACTGCCGGAGCAGCTCTACCGTCATTCCGTTTTCCAATAAATGAGTGGTAATGCTGTGGCGCAAATGGTGCAACGTAATCGCTTCCGGCAAGCCTGCTCTTACAATAAGTTCTTTCAGGATCTTCTGATAACCCTGTCCATGCATTCGATTTCCCAACTTATTGAGCATAAAGGCACTTTCATCATTTCGGGCTACCTGATAGATTCGCTGCTGACGGTAATAGTTTTCAAGGTCTGCTGCTACCTGTGCCGGCATCGGTACAGCTCTTCGTTTTGCGCCTTTCCCTGAGCGAACATAAAGCAGTTGTTGTTTAAAGTGAATGTCTTTTGTATTCAGGGCATGACCTTCGCTTCTTCTCAAACCACAACTATAAAACAGGTGCAGAACGGCCCGTTCCTTCAGATTTTTTGCTGCTGCGAACAGCTGCTGCACGGCCTCCGGGCTGAGCGGCTCCCGGCTCTTCTTTCCGGGCTGGGTAAACTTCAGCGCACTGATCGGGTTATGCGCCAGCTGTCCACTTTCTTCCAGCCAGTTAAAGAACACTTTCAAGGCAAACACGTGATGATGGATATAACTTTCACTTAAGCCGCCTTCCTGGTGTTTGTTGGGCCGCTCTTGTAGATGCTGGTGATACTGACTGATATGGTGTGGGGTGGTTTGATTTATTTCTGATAAGTTGTGATAGCTTAAAAAGTCTGCTAGCATGGCCGGAAGCATGCTCTGGCTGCTCTGGCCGTAACCTGCCTGGGATAAATAAGCTTTAAAGTCGGTGATTAAGGGCATCATAGCTGTAGGGTTCGTAGGGGTAAAAAAAGGTGCTTGCACACAATCCTGGAACTTGGAACGCCAGCGCTAAAAAGAGGCTTTAGAGCTTCTGTTCAATGTTTTTGTTTAGTTCTGGTGTTCCGCTGGCGTTCCGGGGTGTTCCAGCTTTCAGGGCTTCCAGTTGTTTTTCAAGGTGCTGCCTGATCTTTTCCCGGATGGCCTGGTAGTTATCCCAGTACATGATCTTGTATTTAAAGCCACGATTGGCATGGCCGCCTGACTGATGGATATATTCTAAGTTTGTTAACTCATTTACAAACCTGAACAGCTGTGTTTAGCTTACGGCCAGCGCCTGCCTTACTTCCAGCAAACTGAACTCGGCTTTCTGATGGGAACCGTTATCCTTCTTTTCCAGATAGTTTTTCAGCTGCTCAAAGAACTGCCGTAAAGAGCCATCTAGTTCATCTACTTTCAGCACAATACTTTCAAACAGGATATTTACTGCGGTTTCAATATCGGCCAGCTCGGCAATCAGTCTGCCTTGTCCGTCTTTCTTGCGCTGGTACTGGCTGAGGATCGTTACCATTTTAACAAAGCTTTGAAACAGGTCGTTCAGCCTTCTGATCTTGTGGGCTTCCTGGGGTAAATGGATCTGGTTAGCAAAAGGGTTCAGCACTTCATAAGATTTAAGGATGCGCACAAAGTTTTGCAGACTGCGCCGGGTTTCCTGTTCCTTTCTTCCGTCCAGTTGGCCGGCTGCTTTTTCGTTCTGGTAATGGATGATTCTTTTGGTTTGCTCAGAGCTTTCATCGACTGCAATTAAGAACACCCTGCCCATATTATCCTCGTAGATCTCGCCACGGGTGGTGCAGGCCATTGAGGCAATCGGCCCTTTTACCGTTTTCTGTCCGCTGGTGATTTGTCCGTTTTCCAGTTTGATGCTGGTGGCGCTCGTCAGTTCTCCGTTTGATTGCAGTTCTCTAAAGGCAAAGCCGGCTTCTTCGGGCAATCCGTCAATATCTTCCAGGCAAAGCAGGCGGTTTATAAAGAAGCGTTCAGGGTAGTTGTATAAGGCTTTATCGCTTACCCTGGTCAGTTTGGTTACTTTTTCGGGCGGCATGCAATCAGCGATCTGTTTGAGCAGCCTGGTCTTTCCGCTTCCGCTGCTGCCCTGGATTAAAGCGTGCAGCGTGTCGGGCATTTTATAGCTCAGGGCGATAATAAAAAGGAACAAACGGTTCTTTTCTTCGCCAACGATTCCGGCTTTGCCTAAAGTTTCATTTAAAGAAGTGATCAGGTTTTTGTCTCTGGCAAGGGCTTCTGCCTGCTCCCGTTCCTGGGCGGTTAAGGGAACTATTATTTCTTCGCTGGGGTTTGCTTCTTCAATTTTCAGCAATTCTTCTTCCCGGTAGGTTTCGAGTAAGTCGGTCAGTTTATACAGGTCTGCTTCCAGTTGGTCTGCTCTCAGGTCTATCTTTTCTGCGACCTCCCGGCTTACTTTCTCCACCTGTTTATCTTCGTAGAGGTCCAGTTTTGTGCGGCTCTTGGTCGTGCCGGATTCAATCACCAAAGTGACTTTCATGCTGTCGGCCTGCTTGCTGATCCCGCCCAGGATAGCGTAACGGGCGGTCGGACTGGCGTAAGTGATCTTCCAGGGATTTTTAGTGTTTAGTGCTGGTAGTTCTTTTTGTCCGGCCTTGTCTGGTGCTGGGTTTTTCTTTTCAATTGAACTGATATTTTCCGGAGAAAGAAAAAGAGCGAATCCCCCTTCAGGGGGCAGGGGGTTTCGCTCTTCCAGCAGTTGGCCGAAGATGGCGAGATCATCATGAGCCAGGGCCGTTTCGTTTACGTCTTTCAATGGAAGATTTAAAGCGGATAAGCTAAGGTGAGGCAAGAGCTGGTGCAGCTCTCCGGCATATTTGATCAGCGCCGCTTTTCCGGCTTCATCGGTATCAAAGGCAAAGGTTATTTCTTCCAGTTCCTTGAGTTCTTTAATGGCGTTTACCATTTCTTCGTTCAGGCCGTTGGTACCGTAAGCAGCTAGTACGCTGTAATTTTCTGTTATAGTTTTGATTTGTAAAAGGGTTGCGGCATCAATTATACTTTCTGTAATAATCAGCTTTCTGGTTTCCGCTTTGGGATAACCAGGATAAAGTCCGCTACGGTCTTTTAAGTAAAAGTGTTTGGCATTTTCTGTATTCAGGGTGGAACGAAAGTACAAGCCGGAGATCTGGCCAGCTTTATTTTTGAGGGCAAACACAATGCAGCTTTTTCCAAATACTCTATAAGCTTTTTCCCCGGTTCTGGCGGTCTGGCCGGCATCGATCAACAAGCCATATTTCAGGCACTGCTCAATTAAGGTTTCATCTTTGCGTGTGCCGTGGTGGAACTGGGCGGCATTATAGCCAATCTCCAGTTTTGTAAAGTCCAGTTTCCGGCTCGATATATATTCCTGGGCTGGCTTGGAGTTGTGCACCGCATTTCTAAAGTAGCTGAACATCTTCTGAAGGAAAGCTTCCTTGGTCATGGCCGTGGTATTTGCTGGCTGGCTGCCGCCTTTGATCATCCCTTCGGCCTGTTTGATGGCTTCGTGTTTGCTCAGGTTTTCTTTGTGCATAATAAAGTCGATCACATCTAAGCTTTTGCCGTGGGTTTTGCAGCCCGATGAAAAGCAGTAGCAGGTCTGCGTTTTGTAGTACACCTGCATACTCGGGGTTTTATCTTCATGGAATGGACAATGCAGGCGTAGGTTCTTATCGGGTTTCAGGTTGTAATAACTGAGTACCTGGGCCACGGTGAGCTGCTGTTTGATTTCGGAGATCTCCATACTTGCGGACTTGAAAAAAGATTTGACTTATTTATCAAGTACAAAAACTAGTATATTTGATTTATAAAACAAATATAGATTTAGATTAACTTTCTTCATTTGAATAATACATCATCATTATCGTTATTTGTTGTACTATTAAACATCATTATGAATATTGGAGAACAAATAAAGAAGATAAGAACGGCTAAGAACCTGTCTCAAAAGGAAGTAGCACTGGCCCTTGAAATGGATCAGGCGCAATTCTCCCGGATTGAAAGCGGAAAAACTGATCCTGCATTCTCTACTATCGAAAAGATTGCCCAGGCTTTAGGCGTACAGCTTTCTGAGCTGGTTAACGCTGATGATGTTTTTAAAGAGGTAAACTCTTACGATAAGTCTGTGATTGAAAAGCTGGCCCTGGTAGAACAGCTGGAAGAAAAGGAGAAAACAGCTTTCTTCTCGATACTGGATGCGCTGGTTTCTAAAAAGAAGTTGAAAGATTCGCTTTCTAATGCGCTGACGCTAGCGCAATAAAACAAAAAAGCCTGGCTCATTTTAAGAACCAGGCTATAACTTTTTTAACTTACTTACTCTCTATCTACGCTTCATTCTTGCGCTAAATAAGGAAATATTCTATCACTTATCTTGAAAACGAAGTCTGATTTAAGCAGCCAGTCAGCTTCTTTTACTACGCTTTTATTTACCTCTTCAGCTTCAACAAGAGACATAAAGTTTTCAATTTTATCGATAAATGCGAGTTCAAACCCCAACTCGTTCAACCCTTCCGCTATTATATCTATAGCCTCACGTATTGTCTCGCTTTTCACCAATATATTAGCCCAGGCACCAATATATTGGTCTGGAGACTCTTCTATATCAATAAGGCTGTTAAATTCAATTCCATCTTTGGCCTTGATATGAACAAAGCTAAGCCATATCGTTGAATACTTCTCTTTTCTCATTCCTTGTTTTTCTTTGATGATCTATCAACATAATGAATATTATCCTTTCCTTCAAGTTTTTTACCATCCTTGGTTGAATGATAATGTGTCTTTTGACCTTTATCACTTGAATGTTTTGCTGGTGCTGTGTTTGACTTAGGGTTATTTCTTGCCGCGTCTTTGGCAGATTTTAAATTTGGCTTTTCAACCGAGTGTATTTTGGGTTTACCACTTGGATTGTGTCCATTATGACTATCAACAACAAAGAACATATGCTGAGTGACGTAGTGGGACTCGACTGACTTACCTCGATCCGGTAATTGGCTCTGCCATCTTTGCTGTCCGTACTTAGTTTCTCCTGGATGAAACCCAATTCATTAAGATCGGTGGAATATTTAGATTTTTCGAAGAAGTAATTTTTCTCAAGAGTGTGCAAATGTTCCAGCTGAACTTTCGCTTCAGTGCTTTTGGCTTTAGTGATTAAGGGAAGTAAGTTTGGTAAGGCTAGTAATACCAAAATGCCGATAATTACCAGCACGATGAGGATTTCGGTGAGAGTATAGGCCTTTAGCTTGTGTTTTAAAACAGAACTCATTACTGTGATAGGTTTGAGGTATAAAGTTAATAAAGTGAAATTAATGTGCAAATAGTTTACACATTAATTTACAAAATCAATCAAACACTTCAGACTTATACAGGACCTTCAACGATTTACTGAGTGAAAGAGTTACCATCATAAAATCATCCGTAATTCTTAGTTGTAAACTTATAACCAATTCTGTTTCATTGTCAGTAACAATTCTTTGCTATGAGTGCAGCGGAACAGATTTAAGATCGTTACCATCACTTGCATCGAACGCTAACAGAATATCTTCAACAGGAAGATCCGAGGAAAAACCGCGACCAAAGCTGGTCCTAAATTTTTCGGCAACGGAGAAGTTTTTGTCTTTTTTGAAACCCTGTGTTGTTACCAACAGGTTATCGATCCCGTTTAACGGCTAATGACTTTGTAAAATCCATTCGGCTAAAGAAAGCCGCTGACTTACTTAAAGAAAAAGACACACGATTTCTGAAATATCCTAAATGGGGGCTATGAAAACAGGAAATATTTCGGCCGGGGAGTTTAGAAGAAAGTTCGGTAAAACACCTAGGACTACTCGCAGTTTGAGTCTATGAACTGATATACAAGTTAAAGTTGAGACCTTTTCATCCCAAATCTCGGGATCGGGCAAGAATTTCGGCAAAAAATTTCTGCTACTTACATACAAAAGTCTTCTCTTCTTCTATCGAAAACGCTGCCTCCTTATTATGAGGCAGCGTTCGAAAAACTATCTTTTAGGCGGTTTGGTAAATGATTTGTACTTTTGAGTTCTCTTGAAAAACTCCAGGTATTTTCAGTTTCATCATAATTCTCTGAATGAACAGTCCCTCCTCCATAATGTTGGTTGTAAGTCTTAATAACTAGCCTTCATTATCATAACAATTTACCTTATGCTAAAAAGGAATGCGGATATATTCATTGAAAAACTTTTGTTGATCATCTTTTTAAAAAACGACTCATTCAAACCCTTTCCAGGTAAAGAAACGCTTGGCTCAATAAGAGAACCAAGCGTTTTGATTTTTACAGAACGTGAGAAGTATTAATTTCAATGGTGACACAATTTTCCCAAACACTCCCATTTCTTAGGATTAAAGTTAAGTATTGTGCACTTTTTGCTGTTATTTCTCCCAGCACGAAACACAAAACACAATACCTAAGTCTCCTATCCCCTTAGTAATATGAGGAGCGAACTCCATATTACATTGTTGCTCGTACTCATACATGTACCAAAAACTTATCTCATCTACAGATACATTAATTTCTCTCAATTCAGCAAGATTCTTGGATATTAAACTAATAAAAGCATCAAGTGCATGTGGAAAATCGGGAGAGTCTTCCTCCACTATTAGGCTCCATCCTATATCTGGATCTCCATTTGATACTCCTAGCAATCGATCAATCATTTTCTTTCTTTGTTCGTCACATTCGATAAATAGTTTATAAAAACTGCTCATATTTTATCTTATTGAGTTAAATATTCCGAAGCTTTAAGTTCTGTTGGAAAAGTTTTTCCTTTAAAGGGACCAGTGCCTGTTAGATGAATATATGTCCCTACAACTTTCACGTCGGGATTCTTTCCTACTATACTTGAGAATGCTCCTGCGTCGTTTAATATCTTTGGCTTAATCTTTCGGTGAAAAACTTCTCTATCAACAGCAATTTTCCCAAAATACAAAAGTCTACTTTCTCCTTTCATTCCAGCCATTGCAACTCCAGCAACGGAAGACGTTTTTCCTCTTAATAATGCAAGAAAAGAAGTTGTCAACCGTACTTTATCCTCCAGAGAACCGCTTGAATAAATATCCGCCACACCACCTGGTGCATTTTTAATGCCCTCCCACCATTCACTCAGAGATTGTGGATCATTGTCATTTGCTGGTCTGATGGGTGTGAGCGCTTCCGCCAAATCTTTTAATCCAGAAACGAACCATCTACTATTTGCCCGCCGGTTGATTTTTTGTCAGTGTCGTTCTTTTTATTTTCCTTATTTTTTTCCTGTTCTTTTTCTTTAGCTCTTTTCGCCTCTTCCACGAAACGAGCTATTTCATCTCGATCCGTAATTTTTCTATCAAGAGACGATTGCACATACATCCCATTGGGATCAAGTTTATTGACCGGATCGTTTAATGCATAATTATAAGGAGAAAACTCCAAATATTTTTCCGCCATCGGATCAATAACACTCCACCTGCCTATCACCGGATCATAGAACCTTGCCCCGTAATCATATTGCCTTAACTCATTTTTTTGGATCTCCTTCCCATTATAAAGATACTTATTCGGAGTTGTTCCTAAATGTCTTGCTACCTGTAGTCCAAACGGATAGTAATCATCTTCCTGGAGCTTTCGAACAGATCCATCGTAAATATCGAAACTGAAGCGCACGTTTCCCAAATGATCCGTCAGGTTGTATTCATATTTGTAGCCGGTTGCATTAGGGACTGCCCTGCCAACTTCTGTCTGTATAAAGTCGAGAGTATTGCCAGTGTATTGAATTCCTCTAACATAGTCTGTTGTTACCGAACCCGCCACTTTCCTCAGTTTGGTCCCAGTCGCATCATAAATGTAATTCAACGTCGTTCCTCCGGCTTTCAGTGATCGAGGAAGATTAAGTATATTATACTGAATGTCAGTAAGATTATTTTCGGAGTGAACTAAGTTGATCCTGGAAGCCATATTATTTAACACACCAATTAAGTAAACTTAACTTAAAACGCAATATTTTCAATATTAACTTTTTATTTATTGCATTTCTCATCTATCCCGCTCGCTTTTTAACTCAACAAAATGGATTTTAAACTATAATTTAAAGCTGATTTTTTCAGTAGGAACAACTAGAGTATCTCTCACTGCTGATGTATTAGCTTGAAAGATTATCAACTGGCCGGTTATTTCGCTTGGGTTTCAGGAACAAACGGATGATCCAACCATTTCATTCAACCTCAACGAATGAATCGTCTTCCGACGAGTGCTCGTAAATTGCTGCCTGTAGTCTTCGTTAGTCCCGCAATTAGCCCGCCTTTTACCAAAAATACGCGGACTTTTTGAGCATTTTCGGATGGATTCATGCTGCCGTATTTCATCTTCAGTAATAATTCTTCCCAGGTCAAGGGCAAATTCTGTCAGCTATTTCCGAAAAGGGTCACATTTTACACCCCGGGAGGATTTGATTTTTGCATTTTAATTCACCTGAAAATCGGCTTAAGCCATTGACCATCAATGAAAGAACGTTTATTTTTACACTCAAATGTATAAAATATTTACACCAAAAAGGAGGAAATAAACAATGGCAATCATAGATAGAAATGGGATCCTTCACGGATCGATGGCAAATAACGTTTACAAAGGGTACCGTAATCGGCAAGTGATACAAGGTAAACCAAAAGAGTTTAAGCAAACTCTTGCCAGTAAGGCAAGCGGCCTTGAATTTGGCTTGTGCAGCACTACAGCCAAAGCCATCAGGCATGCTTTTATCCATACCTACAGCGGGTATGACGGGCAAATGATCAACCGCATGAATTCTGCGGTACGAAACGGCGTATCGGCCAGCCGGAAAGCCTGCGGCGAAAGAGATGTGCACGATGCTGATCTCAGCTTCCTGCAAGGCTTCCAGTTCAATAATAATTCACCGATGGATAAGGTGTTGCGCGCCAGGCCCCAGACTTACCTGGATGCGGAAAACAAGATCTGTATTAACCTTCCCCCCATCAGCATTTATGACATCAAAGGCCCGGGCGATAGTAATACCCAATATGCCCTTCGCTTTGTAGCAATTGCCTTCGACTTTAAAAAGGAAGTTTATTGCTATAACAGCGTGAAGGAAATAAAAATAGCTTACATGCAGGATTTTGAGGGCGGAGTGATCCGGCTGGAAGATGCAGCGATTAAAGGCAGGCTAGTGATGTTGAGCATGTCCATCCATGGCTATAAAGATGATGGCTTCGGAGGTTTAGAAACGATCAATTCTAAGGCCTGGAGTCCTTCGGAACTGATAGGAGCCTGGCAGATAGCGGGTGAAAGCGAAGTAGCGGAAACCAATGATGAGGAAGCTCCGGCCTACAGGGTAATTGAACTCGTTTATTGGGGCAATAGGATACTGGATGAGATTAAGAGGCTTCGTCAAAAAGCCGGTGCACCCAAGAAAGTGCCGCAAAAGGCAAGAGCGGAAAACCCGAAACCTAGATCAGAGCCCTGGCCGGTTTCAATATTTGAGCTGCCTAAAGGAGATATCGGGTTTCCTAAGGATTGACAGGATACTAAAATTTCCTGGATGTTTTACTTGTGTTTACTGGCGGTATTGCCGCTATTGCGTTAGCTGTGTGCTTACAGACCAATAGTTTCCGGCGAAATCGTAGAAGGAGCCTCTCGTGTCCGGATCGCCCCCTTTATTGACAGGTTCTTCGATGATCTCGCAACCGTTTTCTATCGCTTTGCCGAAGGTCGTGAAAACATCCGGAACGTAGAGGTGCAGCATTGTTTTGTTGGCCGGATACTGATCGGTACTGTTGCTGATCATAATCACGCTGTCATCGATCTGCAGTTCGCAATGGAGGATCTTCCCGTTATCATGGTCATATCGTCTCAATTCTTTTGCCTGGAAAATTGCTTTCATTAGGTCTACAAACTTTTGTGCATCATCAATAATGAGATAAGGAGAGAGTGAATTATAGCCTAAGGGTTTATACGTATTCATTTTGATAGTCTTTAAGTTTTATTGCCAGACTGTTACCTTTCAGCGGCAAGGCATCGATGATATCTTCAGACTGTTTAGATAAAAACACTGTCCATTGGGCAAATGTTCTAATTTGGATCTCAAAGTTATGCAAAGTTTGTGTTGGAGGACTTTTCCTATGGCAAGAAAAATAGATAGAGCAGAGATTTGTTAGAAGTTAAAAATATCGACTTAGCGAGTCGGTGACTCTTTTTCATTTCTGAATCCGTAGAGCCGCTGACGCGAACTCTAGCGAACAGAGAGTGCGAGCATATGGCATGCGAGCGCCAGTATAGGATCCGCGAGCGTCAGGAATTATTGAACATAAAAAAACGGGAGTCGATCCTTTCAAATCAAAACTCCCGTTTTAAACTTTAACAGCCTTAACTATTAAAGTCCTTCAAACCCGTTACTAAATTGACGTTTTTGGTTTTCCTTTAAGAAGGATCCCAATCTTGATTAGCATTATTAATTCCGTAGAATATAATCACTTCTACAAATTTCACCTGCGGACAGCTTTATGGACATATCCAATTTATCTGCACCATTTATGAACGTAATAAACATCCTTCTGAGCATTTAACTCGAACATCTATCAGAGGTTAATCCAGGCTGTCAATGAACGTTGTTTGATAGTATCTAATTTACAAACTAAAATAATACGAACCAAGAAAAATCGTATTTTTTTCTTGTTAAAAAAGTGGCTTATTCGTTTAGAAATGAGGTTTTTAAATCTCAAGCGATCTGAGAGGGATCTTTGAGGTTCAAAACCTGCCTGAAAACACCTTGATGAGCTTCCTTTTTTCCAGCGCTCTGCCGTCACGAACTTTTCATACCAGTATTTGTTTCCTTAAAAAGGGGGAATTGATGCATATTTCATAAATTGGCCTGTAGTTAAGGCAACAGCATGAAGCAAACAAAAGAGATTAAGAACTTCATTTTCAGCCAGTATTTTACTGATGGACTCCGGATCACCTTTGGTGTACTACTGCCTCCGTTGCTCTTTGCTCAGGCCGGACACCTGGAAACGGGGATCGTTGTTTCTTTGGGTGCCATCACTACCAGTATCCCGGATAATCCCGGGCCGGTGTCGCATAAGCGGAATGGCATGCTTGCCAGCATTGCTTTCATGATCTTCACGGCGTTGCTGACCGGTTTGATCAACCAGCACCCAACCTTGCTGGTACTTGAAATATTTCTTCTTTGTTTCTTTTTCTCGATGTTCAGCATCTATGGGAACAGGGCTTCATCCATCGGAACGGGCGTGCTCATCATCATGGTCCTGACCATTGACCGCCACTTCAGCATCCTGGAGCTGCTGCAATATGCCGGCCTCTTGCTTATAGGCGGAGTATGGTATGTAGGGCTCAGTGTGGCTATTTCTCAGTTTCAACCCTATCGCATGGCACAGCAGTCGCTAGGTGAATGTATAGGGAAAGTGTCTTCTTATCTTAAACTCAAGGCGAACTTTTATGATCCCCAGGTGAACATTGATTCCAACTATAAAAAGTTGATCGACCAGCAGATCATTGTGCATCAGCAACAGGATGTGGTTAGGGAAATTTTGTTTAAAACCCGCATGATCACTAAGGAGCCTACAAATACTGCCCGCCTGCTAATTCTCCTGTTTTCAGATATTGTTGATCTGTTCGAGCAGAGTATGGCCACCCATTACGATTACAAAGAGATACATAGCTCATTTAAAGGCCTGTCTGTTTTACGGGAATTTCAGGTCATTATTCAGAACATTGCCGACGAACTTGAAAATATCGGGCAGGATGTGACTGCTAATGAGCGCCCCAGGCCCTTGCATAACTTTCAGCCGCAGCTTGAACAGTTAAAATACCATATAGACATGGTAGATAATAACCTGGTGCTGAAAAAGATCCTGATAAACGTCAGGAATATTATTAATCGTATTCATAATATTTACAGCTATTTTAACCAGACGAAGCTTGAACCCCGCACTATAGGTACAGAAAAAGATCTCGGCAGGTTCGTTTCTCATCAAACCATAGACCTTAAGCTGTTTCGTGATAACTTAGGTTTCGACTCTTCGGTCTTCCGGCATTCGGTTAGGGTGGCTATTGTTTGTGTAATAGGATATCTCGTAGGTCAATTTACCACGGGCAGTCACAGTTACTGGATCCTACTAACCATCCTTGTGATTCTAAAGCCCGCTTTTAGCCTCACGAAAGAGCGAAATTACCAGCGTTTGATCGGCACATTTATTGGCGGGCTTGCAGGCGCGCTCATCATACATTTTGTGGATGATCATAACCTGCGGTTCGCATTTCTTCTTGTCTTCATGATCCTGGCTTATAGCTTTCAGCGTTTAAACTACGTGGTAAGTGTTCTTTTCCTGACCCCTTTCATCTTAATTATGCTGAGTTTTATTGGTTTTGGCAGTTTGAGTATCGTCCGTGAAAGAATAATAGACACCTTCATCGGTTCCTTTATCGCCCTCTTAGCCAGTAATTTTATTTTTCCTGCCTGGGAATACAGGAATCTTAAAAGTCATATGAAAAAATTGCTCATAGCTAATTATAATTACCTGGCGGAAGCGGCGAAAATGCTGGCCGGGAAAGGCCCTGATCTTACTGAGTACAAACTGGCCCGGAAGGAGGTTTATGTACATTCAGCGAACATGGCCTCTGCCCTTCAAAGGATGCTTTCTGAACCAAAAAGCAAACAAAAAGATGTTAAAGAGGTGAATAAATTTATTGTATTAAATCACACGCTTTCTTCTTATATAGCAACCCTGATCTCTTCTGTTAAACATGGGGAAACGAACCAGGAAACCTTGATCACCCTGCAGCATATTAAGAACCTGCGAAAATCTCTCTACCTGCTTTGTGAAGGTATATCTGGACTGTCAGCCGATGAAGCTGAAAAGTTTAAGGAAGCTGATTTGCGCTTTCTTGAATTGACTGTGAGCAATGAAGAATCTGTTGATACGAAGCTCATTTCTGAGCAACTGGAATTCATTCATACCGTTTCCGGGGATCTCCTGAAAATTGTGCAGAAAATGAAGAATGAGGAGAAAGCACAGGTTCCTTCCGGCCCGGCTCCGGTCATAGAAAACGTTTAATGTTGCTGATTACTTCATTGATCAACCACTTTTGCTCATATCTTTTAAAACATTTTCTATGCGCAGCTCCATGGTCTCCTGGCTGGCATATCCCCTGGCGATAAGGAAAAAATAGTTGTCGGCCGACTGGATCAAAACTGCAGGAAATGAGTCTATCCGAAGTTGCTTGGTCAATGCGAAATCGTAATAAGCAGCCTGTTTGAATTCTTCTTCACGCATCTTATGTACAAACTCATCAGGATCGATACCAAAATTGACTGCCAGATACCTGTACATATCATCGTCATTTGGCTCTTTCCCATCGAAATTAATGCATTGCTGTATGTCGTATGCGAATTGCAGGGTATTTTCGGGATGGTAAGATTTATATACGGAAAGAGCGATAGCGGGTTTCTCAGAGTCGAGGATCATGCTGCCCTTTTCCACTTGTTTCAAAAAACCTTCTCCAAAGTTGATACCTGTAGTTTCCTCTACAGTTTTGTAAGCAGTCTGGATATAGGGTGCCACCACCGAAACCGGACCTGTTTGCAGCCCTGTCATCATTCCCCCGCTGATCACTTCGAAATCGAACTGATCGCAATAAAGGTCCTTTAAAGCCAGCATCGCGGGACTAAAGCCATAACACCAGCCACAAAGTGCATCGTAAACGTAAATTATTTTTGGCCGCATAGCTTGATCTATTCAGAGTTTGTTCAAGAAATGATCGATCATCCTCTTAAGCGATGATTCATTAATAAATTAATTCAGTTAATCAATACTAGCTAACCCTGAACATGCTAAACTGTTTTTACATCTTTCTCGTCGTAGCTCTCAATATTGCTGATGTATTTATTCTGAACAAGGAATTCAAATAAAGGCCTGGCTTCTGCGGATACCGGCATATTGTGAGTAGTGATGATTTCGTTGTTTTTCTTGTCGAGATAAGGATAGGCATAAAGCTTTACATTCCGGCTGAACAGGTCGCTTACATATGCAAGAAGCTCATCGGTATAGTTCTCACCAAAACCAGAGGAGTCAAAGATCCGCTTAAGGTTGGCAATATTGGTGGATATTCCAACACTGTGGGGGTTAACCCTGGAAAGATATTGAGCTACTTTATGATTACGTGTAAAATTGGATACAATGACGTTGTTCCCGGTAGCACAGAGCTCTTCTGCTCTCTTGGCAAAGTCTTCCAGTTCATTTACCCCTAGCTCCTGATCTTTTTCCAACCCGATATCATTCGACATCAGCACCTCTATCATTACTATGAGATTATCGTCATTGATCGATTGCGATCGCTTGAACTGCTCTACAGCCCGGTTAAATAGGTCAAAATTCGGGGTCGACTTTTGTTTGAACTTGGTACGAAGGATCATGATATCTTTTTTGTACAACAAGTCTTTGGACTGGCAGGCATTGGCATTTTTATCGAAGATAGCCGCGCCTGAAAAGCCTTTTGCAATCAGATAGAGGTTCACCAGACGATCGTTCGCACCTTTGAAAACTGGTCCACGAAGGTTGATCAGGTCTATCTCAACAGAACCTACTGATAAGTTGTCAACCAGGGACTCTATCATTACCTGTATGTCGTCACTATGATAATAGGCGGCATAAACCAGGTTAACACCAATAACTCCTAATACATTTTGCTGCAGACTACTATCGCTATCGAGCAGGCGAACATGCAAAATGATCTCACTGGCTTCGCCGCCCGGGGTTGACTGGAACCGTATACCCAGCCAGCCATGAGGATCGTTGGTTTTACTGAAATTGAGCATACTCACTGTATCGGCAAATGCAAAAAATTTATGCCCTGCATATTTTTCGCCGATAAGCCGCTCTGAAAGAAGACCGAACTCATGTTCAAGCATTTTTTGCAGCCTGGATTTGCTGACATATCTTCCCGACTTCTCAACGCCATAAATTGAATTACTGAAAACCATATCATAGGCCGACATCGTTTTTGCAATGGTACCAGAAGCTGCCCCTGCAGTGAAGAAGTTCCGGGCCACCTCCTGCCCTGCACCTATTTCGGCGAAAGTGCCATAAATTGCAGGATCAAGGTTAATTCTTAATGCTTTTCGTTTGGTTTCAGGTATCTCTCTGTGCATACTGCCAAATTTAGATTTTTTTTTAAAGTGGATAGTTCAAATGCACAAAAAAAGCGCTGCTTTTTAAGCAGCGCTTTTATCCTGAAAGGTCAGCAGGATTATTTTATAGCTATTTCTCTGGTTAAAAGTTTCGCTTCTTCTTTCTTAGCAACATTAATCTTTAATATACCGTCAATGTATTCAGCTTCGATATTTGCCTGGTCGGCAGTATCTGGAAGAGTGAAGGTGCGAACGAATGAAGAATAGCTGTACTCCTTACGGCTAAAGCGCTTATTCTCATCTGATGTTTCTTGTTTCTTCTCTACCGAAATGCTTAACGCATTTTTCTCCAGGTTAATCTTAAAATCTTCTTTATTCAGCCCTGGAGCAGCAAGTTCAATGTGGTAAGCATTTTCAGTTTCAGCGATGTTAACCGCAGGTACGCGGGTAGTCATCCGGTCAGAAACAAAAGAATCATTGATAAAAGAATCAAAAACATCAGTTAACCAAGGGTTTAGTGTTTTTGCGCTGTTTCCATTTCCAAATTTTACAAGTGTCATTTTGATTTCCTCCTATAATTTAATTTTTATTTATCTTTTTGATCATACATTTTCAACTGTTGTACCAAACATTACCCATGGCTTAAACGTTACAAATAACAGCCACTTTGACATTATAAACCCAACACAACACGACAAATTGTCCTAAAATGAATTTATCAGCTTATAACTACAAGACATATATTACAGTTAGATTCGCCGACCTGAATGCTTTCGGAATAGTGAACAACAATGTTTACCTCACCTATTTTGAGATTGCACATACAGGGTATTGGAAACAGTTAACAAGCTGGAGCAGTAAGACTAAAGGAATTATGATTGGGAAGGCTGAGATAAAATATGTGAAGCCTATTTATCTGAATGACGAAGTATATGCTTATGTACGGACAGCCAGGGTTGGAAATTGCAGTTTCGACGTAGAATATATTTTAACGCTGAAGAAGCCGGAAGGCGAAATTATTTGCACCACCGGAAAAACCACCTGTGTATTTTTTGATTATGAGGAAAACAGGCCTGCGATGATCCCTGAAGCTCACCGGGAAAGAATGATTGCTTTTGAAGCACTGGAAGTTGAGTGAGACGTCTTTAATTTCCTGTACTGGCGTCTGTCTGTAGTCTGTAGCAGGGGCCGGTGATGGGGGGACTACAGATTATCCAATGAATGGGGAGTCTCTGACTTCTTAGGCGCCTAAACCGGACGCTTAGCGAGTCGGAGACTCTTTTTTATTGATGAATCCGGAGAGCCCTTCGGAACTCTCCGGACAGGATGAGTTTATTTTAGCAAACGCGTGCCGCGTGTGCCTTACAACTACTATCTATTATCTTTCTTACCCGAATCTTCTTCCTTTATCTCTTGTACTGAAAAGCTGTTTCCTCTTAATAAATACTTCAGCGTCTTTTTACCAGTAGGTTTTACGGCGGCGGTATCAGCTGAATCATATGTTGGAAACTCCCGGTATAAATCGCCTTCTTTTATAAAAACAGAATCCTTTCCCCTATATGTTTTTTTTGTGGAGCTTGTAAGATCCGGGAAGCGAATTTGCTGGGAGGATCCGTTCTCCCTGAATTCATAGATGTACATGTTAAGATAAGTGTCTTCATCCTGCCCTTTGGCCTGAATAAAGATTTCAGGATTTCCATCGGCGTCCATATCCATATTCCAGACATCAGTGATCTCCCCTTCGAGCTCACCGGTGGTTGAACGATATTCCGCAGCGGTTGAATCGGAACGGAGAATTATATATGCGCCAATATGTTCAGAACCGCGCCCCCAACTCAAAATATCAAATGTAAGGCCTGGCGTAACCTCGACTGCTTTGTGGAATCTAAATGGCTGTGGCAAGCCTGGTTTAACAGCAGGTGTATTTGCCTGCTTTGGAAGTTCCTCTGAAACACAGGATACCATAAATGCACATAAACTTAGTGCCAGGGGACGAAGAAATATTCTCATAATGAACACGCTGAACTATTCAGCCTTGCAAAATATTAATAAATCTTCCGAAAAGCAAACCAGTGCACAAAGCAGAGCAAGCTTATTTAAACCGGATCCCGACCTTCTTGCCTGCAATATTTTCCATGAGAGGCTTAAAAATCAGCAAAGCGTTTTCTTCCGTTTTTTGAAGAATGTTGAGTTCACGGGCATTTTGAAGAATCCTCTGTTCGGCCAGTTTATAGATTTCCTCAATCATTTCCTGCCGGTCCGCGGGGAGGAATACCCCGGTAAGATCATACACTTTAGATTTCTGATGATCCAGTTTTGAGTAACAGATTTCTGGTTTAGGAAGAAAAACAGTAACGGAATCGACCCCTGATTTTATATCTTCTTTTTTCACTTTGGTGAGATCAATACATCCTGTTACTTCTCCGGACGCTACGAAAAGAATGCGTTTATCAGGCAATATTGGTCTGCTTACCTTTTTCTCGATAACATCCTTCATAGAGTATTTTACCAGCTCGAGCTTGCCGATATTTGTGATCTTTTCGATCATAACATCCTCGGTTATCTCTGTCCTGGTCACAAAGAATTGCCTCTTGATGTAAAAAAACATAAATACCAGGAACAGTATGGTAATGATTGAAATAGCAAGCAGAATTGCCGTACGGATCCTAAGTGAAGATTTTACCATTGAGCAAAATAAAAAACGTATCCAAAAAGGCTCCCATGTCATGCCAATTTATTTCGGCAACTCCTGAACTTGTTTAGACCGCTTAGACAAGAGATCCTGAAACAAGTTCAGGATGACGAAGAAAGTACTTTCTGGACACCTTCTCAATCTTTAGATTCTTCTTTTGGGGCTGGTGTTACCTTTTTTACCTTGTGTTTTCTTTTCTTTCCGAACGAACCCATAAAGATCTTTCCGCGTTTTGATTTTGGATCTCCTTTTCCCATAATAGACATTTAGTTTTTTATCAAAAAGAATACAAGTATCTACGGATTATGTTTGCAAAAAAAGGTTTGCGAAACAAACACACAAAAAAGATCTAGGCTTCTACCGGTTCGCGCGCAGCAAGATAACGTTCCGCTTCTAAGGCTGCCATACAACCGCTGCCTGCGGCTGTAACCGCTTGCCGGTAATGTTTATCCTGAACATCACCACATGCAAACACCCCTTCGATATTCGTTAGTGGAGTGCCTGGTTTGGTGATCAGGTAACCCGTTTCATCCATATCTAACCAACCTTTAAAGATATCAGTATTGGGTTTATGCCCTATGGCAACGAAGAAACCGGTAACATCAAGGGTCTTCTCTTCGTGGGTTTGTTTATTGATGATCTTAACACCAGTCACATTCTGACCGTTTCCAACAATCTCCTGGGTTTCAGAATTATAATGAACCTCAATGTTTTTGGTATTTAACACGCGGTTCACCATCGCTTTGGAAGCCCGGAACTCGTCGCGTCTAACTATCATATGCACCTTGTTACATAATTTTGCCAGGTAGGTTGCCTCTTCTGCTGCCGTGTCTCCTGCACCAACTATGGCCACATCCTGATTTTTGAAGAAGAAGCCATCGCAAACGGCACAGGCCGATACGCCGAAACCATTATATTTTTGCTCACTTTCAAGGCCCAGCCATTTTGCCGTAGCTCCTGTAGCAATGATCACCGTGTCGGCCGTAATTGTCTTATGTTCATCTATTACCACTTTATGTGGCCTGTCTGAAAAATCTACTGATGTTACATATCCGAACCGGATCTCGGTGTCAAAACGCTCCGCCTGTTTACGGAAGTCCTCCATCATTTCCGGGCCCATAATGCCATTGGCATATCCAGGAAAGTTCTCTACATCAGTTGTTTGGGTAAGCTGGCCGCCTGGGACGATCCCTGTATATAAAACGGGTTTAAGATCAGCTCTTGCTGCATATATCGCTGCAGTATATCCTGCTGGTCCTGAACCTATTATTAAGCATTGTACATGTTCTGTTTCCTGAGACATAAAATTTATTTGGGTCTGCTAATTTACAAGTTTATTAAAGCGCTGACAATATGCCAATGTCAGGAACTTGTTTATTTATTAAGAAGATCGATCAAAGCTCTAAAATTGCGAGTGGATTAACCCTCAGGGGATTGTTACTGACTCCATTTGCTGCGTATGTGCGCTGAAATAGCCCAATGCACCGTTAGTGATATTCGAAACCGGGTTTGCAGGAGTTGTAGAAGCGCCTCCCCTGTTCCTGTTTTGATCCAGCCCCTGCCAGTAACGGTAAAGAACAGGATCTATACACTGTATTTCGAGTCCGGCATTGTCTCCGCTCTCCATATCAATATCGGTATCAAAAAGTTCCCTATTTACCGTGTTTCCATCATTAAAATCGTCATTATATATAAAGATGGTCTTAGACTTAACGCCGTTCACCGTCAGGATGAAGCGGTAACAGTTTTTTACTCCGGCAGGATCCTGGTATTGCAGTTGCAAAGATTTACGTTCGTCACTAAAGATGGTGGTGCTTGTTATACCAAGTGAATCGATGTGTACCGGGAAGGGCATTGCTGAACTTGCCCTGTATTCTTTTCCTTCGAAAGTAACTTTTAAAAAGTAGGTTCGTCCCGGCGTACCGAGCAGCCTTCTTGTAATGTACACTCCAGGCGATTGTTCAGTATAGTTATAAATTCTTCCCTGGTCGTCACTCACTGTCACTGTAGCGCCAGATACACCGGGGAATTCATTTTTTCCACCTATGGAAACCGACCTTGAAATTTTTACAATTTGGTCTGACGTTAAATTTCCTACAGTACCCTCAATCACCAAAGCCGGATCCTGAGAGTCCAGATTAAGGTCTATTACTTTTTCGCAGGAGGAAAAAGCAATAAGCCCTATACTTAAAAAAAGATATTTGAAGTAGTGTATCATGTTAAAGTTTAAAGTTCCATGTTACCGATGGAATAATTCCAAAAAGAGCCGTTTGTACTGCCTGGGTCCGCGTGGCGTCGCCTGGCACATCCTCAAACTCTATAGTGTAAGCATTATGCCTGTTATAAGCATTATATAAACCAAATGTCCAGCTGGATGTGAATCTCTTTCCTGGTTTTCCCTCCAAAGTAGCGCCCAGATCCAGCCTGTGATAGTCGGGCATTCTGTCCCTGTTCCTCTCGCCATAATAATATTCGGTGCGGTCTTCCAGCTGGTATTTACCATGAGGGAATGAAACTGCATTCCCAGTGTTATACACAAAAGTTCCCGACAGGGTCCAACGTTTCCCTGCTTTATAAATTGCTACTAATGAAAGGTCGTGAGTGCGGTCTTGCTTTGCTGGAAAGTAAGTTCCGTTATCTATTCCATCAAATGACCTTTCTGTACGTGATAAGGTGTATCCAATCCACCCGTTAAAGTCTCCGTATTTCTTTTTCAGGAAAAGTTCAATGCCATATGCTCTGCCTTTCCCGAATAGCAATTCTGCTTCAACATTTTCATTAGCCCTTAAATTAGCTGCATTTTTATAGTCGATCTGGTTCCGCATATTCTTGTAATATACTTCGGCAGAGAACTCAAATTTATCTTTATTAAAATTAAGATAATAGCCCAGGGCAGCCTGGTCAGCAACCTGTGGCTTCACATTATTGCTGCTCATGATCCATAGATCCGTAGGTAAACTTGCTGATGAGTTAGACAACAAATGCAAATTCTGAGTATTGCGGGTAACTGAGGCCTTTAAGGCGCTTTGTTCTGCCAGCCTGTAATTGATGGCGAACCTTGGCTCGGGATAGAAATAATGTTTAATGATCTGAGACTTGTCATAAGACCGGCTTGCAATTGTATTCCCATCCTGATCATAGGATTTAATTGTGCCCGGACCCAGTAAGGCAAATGAACTAAGCCGAAGTCCGTAGTTCAGGCTGACCACGTCTGACACGCGCCACTCGTCCGAAATATAAGCTGCCAGTTCCAGTCCGTTCCTCGTACTTATTGTTCGCTCATTAACTTCGGATGTCTGAGAAGAGCTTATTTTTCCCGGTTCAATCCTATGATGATTTGCATTGAGTCCGAACCGCAAAGTATGCCCGGTGGTAAAGTACTGAAAATCCTGTTTTAAATTCCAGTCCCGAATAATAGAGGTGACCCGAAAATCATTCCCACTTTGCAAATTTTCAATAGCATAATTGTAGTCGCTATATATAAGGCTGGTATTTGAGAAGATCTTACTATTGAATATATGGTTCCAGCGCAGCGTAGCGGTAGTGTTGCCCCAGTTGAAATAAAAGGTCTTGTTTAAGCCCAGTTTGTCCTGGCCGAAATAGCCAGACAGGTACATCGTATTTCTATCGTTTATCTCATAGTTTGCCTTGGCATTGACATCATAAAAATACAAGGCGCTTCCGTTAAGAACGGTATCAGAAGACAATTTTAAGAACATGTCTGCATAAGTTCTCCGTCCGCTGAGCATAAAAGAACCTTTATCTTTTATCAGCGGTCCTTCGACCTTCAGTCTTGAGGAAATCAAACCAATACCACCTTCTGCTGTATATTCTTTGCTATTTCCATCATTCATTTTAATATCAAGCACCGATGCCAGCCGTCCACCATATTGAGCAGGCATACCGCCTTTATAAACCGCTACATCTTTAATGGCATCCGAATTAAATGTCGAAAAAAAGCCCAGGAGGTGTGAGGCGTTATATACATTTGCCTCGTCGAGCAAGATGAGGTTATGGTCTGAAGATCCGCCTCGTACATAAAAACCACTGTTACCCTCTCCTGCCGACTTTATGCCCGGTAAGAGCTGAATGGTCTTTAATACGTCCCTCTCGCCCAGCAGCACCGGGATATTTTTAACACCCTCCATGTTCAACTTTTCAAGGCCCATTTGGGGACTATTCATAAGCTCATTGGAACTCTTACTACTAATAACTACTTCCTGCAACTGGTTGCTGGAAGCAAGTTCCAGATTTAAAGTTAGTTTACCTGCGAGGCTTATCTTTTTCGTAAGTGTCTGGTAACCGATATATGAGATCTGCAGACTGTATTCTCCATTCGGTGCACTGAGGGAATAGAAACCGTAGGAATTACTTGAGGCGGCTTTGTCGATCTCAATTAAGCGGACCGATGCGCCGATAAGAGTTTCGCCGGTACTCGCATCCTTTATTATTCCGCTTACCGTGGACCGCTGCTGTTGCGCTTTAGCTGTCTGGCTTACCAAAAAACAAAAGCAGAACAACCATATAGGCGAGCGTTTAAAAAAAGTAAATTTTACTTTTCTATTCATTAGCTTCTAAGATTTATGCGAAGGTAACAATATTGATAATTGATGCTGTTGGAATTTCCGTAAACAAAAAAAGACTTTTTTCTTTTTTAAGATATAACCTACTAAGATATCTACTCAATATGGAACCATTACACGGCACATTACAGGAACAAGCTCAGGAAATTGAACACATCAAAAAAGTAAGGGAGCTGGCAGGAAAATTAAAGGACATCAAGATCGCCATGCTAACTACCATTACTGCAGACAACCGGCAACATAGTCGCCCGATGTATACCTTTGAGATGAAGGACGACGGCATTATATGGATGTTTATTGCAAAAGACTCCCGGAAAGTAGCAGAAATAGTTGCTAATCCATATGTGGTTTTAAATTATAGCAATCCGCAACACGACTTGTATGTTACGATCAATGGAAAAGCCGAATTAAGCCAGGATATGGCTAAGATCAACGAGCTGTGGAGCGACAGGTTCAAGGCCTGGTTCCCCGAAGGAAAAGAAGATCCAAACATCAGCCTTCTGAAGATCACTCCGGAAGAGGCAGAATATTGGGATACGCCCGATCTGCTGCTTACCCAGATCATTTCATTAGTTAAAAACACGTTGACCGGAAACGCTTATATGGAAGGGGAAAATAAAAAATTTAACTTTTAGAAGTTTGCAGATTAGACTTTATACTTTCTACTTTATACTGTCTTTTGACTGTCCATAGACTTCCGAAGGGTGTCTATGGATTCAGCTATAGATAAGAGTCTCCACTGCACAATTCTCCCCCATTAAACTACAGAAAAGAAGTTATAATCAGAGAGCATTAAAAAAATGCTTTTTTCTTGTAACTATTGGAAGGGAACTAAGGTATAAGTACATGTCCTTCCCAAAAGGACGTTTTCATAGGTAGATGTAGGGTTGAACTTTTGTTCAACCCTTTTTTGTATCGTTTTAAAAATGTTTATGAGGCCTTTCCAGGCAAGAGGTCCTGAAACAAGTTCAGGATGACAAGAAAAGGATCTCCCCAATTACGCTTAATCTCGTTTAATTCAGTAACCTGAACTCTTTACCGTCGAAGAGGCCTTTATCACTTAACTTCAATTCAGGGATTACCAGCAAAGCCATAAATGACAGGGTCATGTAGGGCGAACTGAGCTTACTTCCCAGGCTTTTCGCCGCCTTATCGATGTCCTGATACATCTCAGCTACTTTATAACCATCTTCTACAGACATGAGTCCGGCAACCGGCAAAGGAAGTACTTGCTCTGAATCGCCATCAATACAGGAAACGCCACCCTTCGTTTTGATCAGGCTGTTTACAGCGCGACAAATGCTCTCGTCATCAACCCCCACCGCAACGATGTTATGACTGTCGTGCGCAACAGAAGAGGCTATCGCGCCGCGCCTGATACCAAAATTCTTAATAAATGCTTTTGCAACGGGCGCATCCTGATAGCGATTCACTACGACTATTTTTAATACATCATTTTCGACATCAGAGACTATTAAATCATCGACAAACAAAGGACTTATCCATAATTTATTAGTTATCAGCTGCCCGTCCAGAGCTTCGATCACCGGCATCAAATTATTTTGCCGGGGATATTCAGCGGAACGAATGCTGAAGTCAGCAGCTTCTTTAAAAGAGCAGTCAAACTGATTAACAAACGATTCTGCCTGATCAGAGAACTGCAGGTTGGTTTTCGACTCGCCATTTTCAGCTACTAAAGTTCCGTTGATGTAGGTTTTTAACACCGTAAAATCCTGTAAATTCTCCACAATGATAAAATCTGCAGGGTCGCCAGAATTTAGCAAGCCAACTTTTAATTTATAATGCTTTACGGGATTTACGCATGCCGCTTTCAAAACTTTGAACAGGTCAATGCCTTTTGCTACCGCCCGGGCACAAAGCTGGTTGATGTGCCCTTCGGCCAGGCTGTCGGGATGCTTGTCATCGCTACAGAACATCATAGCATCGGGATAGTGATTTAATAGTGCTACGAGGGCCTCAAAATTTTTGGCAGCGCTTCCTTCCCTGATCAGTATTTTCATCCCCAGCTGAAGTTTTTCCGAAGCTTCTTCTTCGGTAAAACATTCGTGATCTGTGCTTATACCCGCGGCAACATACTTCTTCAGGGCTTCCCCTCTCAGACCCGGCGCATGACCGTCAACCGGCTTTCCGTATTTTTGAGCCAGCTCTATTTTTTTCATTACTTCCGGGTCTCCGTGCAATACACCAGGAAAGTTCATCATTTCGCTTAAATACAGGATGTCATCCCGCTGCAAAAGGCTGTCAACATCGTTTACGTTAATGGTTGCTCCGGCTGTTTCAAAACTCGTGGCAGGAACGCAGCTGGGTACCCCAAAATGAAATTTAAAAGGAACAGTCAGCCCATTCTCAATCATATACGTCACGCCTTCCATACCGCATACATTGGCAATCTCATGGGGATCACTAATGGTGGCCACAGTTCCCTGAACAACGGCTAAGCGGGCAAACTGTGCAGGTACAAGCATGGAACTCTCAATATGAACATGAGCGTCTATAAATCCGGGCATAATGTATGGCGCGGCCGCGGCCGCGCCCCTTTCTTCCACAGACAGGATCTTTCCGTCCTGAACTTTCAGCTCCGCAGCATAAATTCTTTGTGAATGGATGTCTACAATATTTCCTTCGATCGTAATCATTTCTAAAAATAGAAAAAGCTTGTGACCGTTAAACAAAAAAACCCCGCTTTTGCGAGGTTTTTATTTAGAATCTTGTTAATTTAATGTGCAGGTGTGATATGACCATGTGAATGCTGAGAAGTTTTCTCGGTAAACAAACTCGCCCCTATCTCTAAGATACCAACAAGTAAATGAGGCAAATATACCATCTCATCAAAATTAAACAACCATGGCGAAACTGCAAGAAAAATACCTGTGATCATGTCGATCGTTAAGTGGGTTGACATAGATATCGTCTTTTTGGCACCTCCTTCATAATCTGTCATGAAAGACATTATAAGTACCATCGCACCAACGATGATGGCAACCCATTTGGCGTCGTTTACATCGGCGAAATTAAACAACCATGGTGAAGCGATTAATAGTATACCCGTCATATAATCCAACATGGCGTGTACTTTTCTGTTTATGAATCTCATAGGTTAAAAATTTAGTTTTTCTTAAACGTATGTGTTCAATTACGGTGCCAGTATGACGCTTAAAAGAGCGAAAAAGTTATTTTTGCCCCTAGTATGTCTGATATGTATTCACAATTGACTTATTTTTAAGTCAGAAAGTCTATTAAACCATCCTGAATCTCGACTTCTATCTCCAGAGGCTCTTCTATTTTGAAAAGTTCGTCGTCTACATGGAGCCTGGTAGCCGCAGACAGGATTTTAATTTTCCGGCAGCGGGTGCGATTAAAATCGGATTCGATTTCTTCACCTTCGATTTTCGACTTCAGGTATGCGGAAAGCTGCTCCCTGTCATCTTCCGGAATAAGTACCAGATCGAACCAGCCATCATAGGGGTCTGCATCGGGGGATAAAATTAAGTTAGGCCCAATGGAGCGTATGTTCATGATCTCGACCAGCAAATATCTACCGGTATGTTTCATTCCATCAACCTCAATCTCGAAACTATCGGGCTCAAAAGAGGAAACTATCTCGTTCAGTGTAGCCAGGGCAGCTTCCAGTTTTTTTTCCGGGGTATCCTTCATGTTTTCTTCGATCTTTTTCATTCTGGATATCAATTCTGGAAAAACCCCATACCCCATCCCTTCAAGGAAGAACCGGGCTTCCTTAAAACGATAAATTAAGCCGGCATCGAAACGTTTCTTTTTAAAATTCGTCCAGGAATCTACCACTTCTTCGGAAGACTCAGGCAGGCCAAGGGTCAGTGCCAGATTATTAGCAGTACCAAGGGGCAAAACTGCTAAAGGAAACCTTTTGTCTGACAGCTTTCTTTCAAGCAGCTTTTTAACAACTTTTCGAACAGTGCCATCACCCCCCGCCACCACTAGACAGTCGACATCGTGGCTTATGTTTTCCCAGTCTTTATCTTTAATGGATGAATATTCCGTATAGAAGCCCCGCGACTCTATCAATTTTATTAGCTCCAGGTGGGAGTGCTCTTCATCTCCTGCTTTTGGGTTATGTATAATCTTAGTCTTGATCATTGGGGGCCTTTTAAATTGCTTTAGAAGCATGAATCTTTTCGAAAATATTTTTAGGAAAACATCAAATGTGATTTTTGGTTGCATTGGTAACGAATTATATATTTTCTATGAAGATTCTAGTAACCAATGACGATGGAATTTACAGCCCGGGAATTGCAGCTCTCGCAAAGGTAGCCTCCCGGTTTGGAGAAGTACGTGTGGTAGCTCCGGATGTTGAGCAATCATCAATGGGTCATGCTGTAACTCATTCCAGGCCACTATCCTATAAGCTTTCACCGATTAAGTTTGAAGGGATTGAAGCATACAGGGTGAACGGAACCCCGGCAGACTGTGTGGCTTTAGGCACACATCTCTGGTCTAATACCGATATTGTGCTATCCGGAATCAATATGGGACCGAATCTGGGAAATTCTATGTGGCATTCAGGAACGCTTGCGGCAGCCAAGCAAGGCGTATTACTGGGCATTCGCTCTATAGCTCTGAGTACTCCTGTAGGAAAAACCGAGCCTGATTTTGCTTTACTTGAGCCCTTTGTAGAACGCACTCTGGAACTTCTCCTGGAAAGCAGGGAGCTGGGTTTGTATAACGTAAACTTTCCCGAGCAGCCGAAAGATATTCAATGGACCCGACAGTCAGTACGGCTCTATGATGGTAAAATTGTTCCGGGAACGGATCCTATGGGAAGGAAACATTACTGGTTTACCGTAACTCCCCTGGAATCAGCCGAAGAAGGAACAGACCGTTGGGCGGTTGAACAGGGTAATGTTTCTATTACTCCTCTGCGCCTCGATCTTACCGATGAGGTGGTTTTGAAGAAGGCGATGGAAGAAACTCCGCTTTGAGTTATGAGTTATGAGTGATAAATTATGAATGATATGCGAGGTCATCATTCATAATTCATCACCTATTATTGCCTAAAAGTCTTGCTACATATTTTCCAATGATGTCAAATTCCAGATTGACTGAATTTCCGGGTTTGACATTCTGAAGGTTGGTATTGGCATTGGTATAGGGTATAATGGCTACAGAGAAGGCGTCGTCGCGGGAATCTACTACTGTAAGGCTGATTCCGTTAACACAAATTGAACCCTTCTCAACCGTTATGTTTCCCTTGGAAGCATCATAGCTAAAAGTATAGATCCAGCTGCCATCAAGTTCCTTCAGATCAACACAGATAGCTGTCTGATCAACGTGCCCCTGAACGATATGTCCATCAAGACGTCCATTCATCTGCATGCAGCGTTCTAAATTAACCAGGTCGCCTGCTCTCAATTCTCCAATATTCGACTTTAAAAGTGTTTCTTCTACTGCGGTAACGGTATGGCTATTCTCATTGATACCCACAACAGTTAAGCATACGCCATTATGGGCAACCGACTGATCAATTTTTAACTGATCTGAAATAGATGAAACAATCGTAATATGAAGGTTCCCCTGATCTTGCTTTACTTCAGAAACTCTGCCGAGAGTTTCAATAATACCTGTGAACATGGGTGCAATTTACGAAGTAAACAATATAAAAGGAGGCTTTTTGTTTCTGTTAAAAAAATCTCTGAACTTCCAGGCATAATTTAAGTACTTCAAAATAAAAGCAATAGAGATAAATGCAGCAATAATTCGCATCCTGTAAAATCTTTTTCGTGCATAAAACGTTACAAGATGATCAATAACAGCTTTAAACGTACCTGCTGTTTCCCCTTATCAATGGAATATGTACTTTTGGGGCAGAACTTATGCTAAGACAAAATTTACAACAGAAGTTACTACAAAAATTATCTCCGCAACAGATACAGTTTATTAAACTGCTTCAGGTGCCAACTGTTGCCTTAGATGCCCGCATAAAAGAAGAACTGGAAGAGAACCCAGCTCTGGAAGACTTAAGCCTAGCAAATCTTAATGAACCTGTCGAACAATATCCGGATAAAGATCCTGATGAAAGTTTTGATGCTGAAGATAAAAGCAGCGATGATTTTGACGAATTTAATATAGACGACTACCTTCAGGAGGATAATGTTAACGAATACGGCTCAAAATATGATCAAAATGGTGATGATGAAGAGGAGCGTAAAGAGATGCCCATTGCGGTTCAAAGTTCATTTTATGAGAATCTGCAACAGCAACTTGACCTGGTACCCCTCCCTGATAAAGACTTTTTGATCGGCCAGCAGATCATCGGAAGCCTTGATGATGATGGCTATTTGCGCCGCTCTACAACTTCTTTGATTGATGACCTTGCCTTTTCCCAGAACGTCTTTGCCGAAGAAGAAGAGGTTGAGGACATGCTAAAGGTGATTCAAAATTTTGAGCCTGCCGGGGTCGGTGCCCGTGATCTGCAGGAATGTCTCCTCATACAGTTAAGGAAGAAGGATCTTAATAACCCGGTTATTGTTAAAGCGATTCGCATCGTAGAAAATTATCTGGATGAGTTTACCCGCAAGCATTATGACAAAATTGAGCGAATTATGAACATCAGTTCTAAAGAGCTTAAAGATATTGTCGGTGAAATACTCAAGTTAAATCCCAAGCCAGGTGATTCGAGCGAAGTTAATACGAAGCAACTACAGGTGATTCCTGACTTCCATATTACGAACAATGATGGTATCCTGGTCCTTACTTTAAATTCTCAGAACGCACCCGAACTAAGGGTTAGCCGTTCTTATCAGGAGATGTTCGAACATTATGACAAGTCTGCACAGAAGGATAAAAAATTAAAAGAAGCCGTTCACTTTGTTAAGCAAAAGCTCGACTCGGCAAAATGGTTCATAGACGCTATTAAACAGCGTCAGCAAACCCTTTTGAAGACCATGAACGCGATCATGCACTATCAGTACGACTATTTTCTTACCGGAGATGAGCGTAACCTGAGACCAATGATCCTTAAAGATATTGCAGATAAAATAGGCATGGATATCTCGACAGTATCAAGGGTTGCCAATTCGAAATACGTTCAAACAGAGTTTGGGACTTTTCTCTTAAAGTCGTTTTTCTCTGAGGCTATCCAAACGGAAAGCGGAGAAGAGGTTTCTAACAAAGAGGTTAAAAAGATACTGGAGGAATGTATTGGAAACGAAGATAAGCGACATCCTTTGGCCGACGAGAAACTTGCTGAAATATTGAAAGAAAAAGGATATAACATTGCCCGCCGGACTGTGGCTAAGTACAGGGAAGCGATGAATATACCGGTTGCGCGGTTAAGAAAGGAACTGTAAGTAAGAAAGATTTTAAGGCGCACGCGTGCCACGTGTGCCTTAAAGTCTTTCTTACTTACCTAAGCAATGTTATTGAGCCCGAATGCCGCTTTTTCCCGTTATTAGGCTCAATGATATAATAATATACTCCTGAAGGGAGCTCTTTTGAATGATCGGTTCCATCCCAGGCTTCATGGTATTGACCTGAAGAAAAAACCACCTGGCCGTACCTGTTAAATATTTTAATAGTTGCCTTTGGCAGTGTTTGAAGATATGGAATGTTCCAGGTGTCGTTAATTCCGTCTCCATTTGGCGAAAAAGCGTTTGGGATCTCGGGCGATTCTTTAATTTTAACAAGAACATTTGCCGTAATAGTACAGCCTGCCCCACTGCTTATGGTTAACTGATATGAGGTCTCCTCTGCAGGCGACGCTACGGGGTTCAGAACGCCATCATTGCTCAGACCGGCAGATGGTGTCCATTTGTAAGTGAGGTTCTGCCCCTCCGCTTCAACAGGCAACCTGACCTCCCCTCCCCTGATCATGGTAACATCGGATATCTCGCTTATCTGCGGCATTGGATTCACACGGATAGTCTGCGATCCTTCTTCCTGGCAACCATCAGTTGTTATGAATGTATAAATTATGGTATGGTTGCCCACACCTGCAAGCCTGGGATTGAATATTCCCTCCGGAGAAACTCCATCACCTGAATATCGCTCCTGGCTTGCAGCGAAGCCGTTGATCTCCCGGGCGCTTAGCTGGAACGCATCGTCCTGTTCGCAAACCGCAACAGAAGGGTTAAATTCAATCTGCGGCTTTCCCGTAATGGTCAGCTGCTGAACATGGTCATTGTAGCAATTTTCGCCCGAAAAGACTCTCATTCTCACATTGATCAATTTTGGTGTTGTATTATGAGTTACGGGATAGGTAAAAGAATACTTCTTGCCAGGAACATCCTGAGGGTTATCCTCTGCAAGGGAGAATGACGGGCTGTTAGCATGTTCCGTATCGTCGAAGTACCATTCTATCCGGGTGATACTGCCCGTTCGTACCGAAGACTTGTCTTCAAACACTACTTCGGAGCCGCTGCAAATTGATCCCTGGCTCATAGAAAAGTCAGCTTGGGGGTTAGGGCTGCTTACTGTGACTATCTTTTCCTCAATGGTCTTACATCCGCTTGCCGATGTTACTGTCAGCCGCACCCTAAAGTCGCCCTCGCCGCTGAACCTATGCGCACCGTCTTTTTGTTGGGAGATATTGTTCACGCCATCGGGATCGCCAAAGTCCCATGTATAATGTAATTCAGCGGCATTACCAGCAAAGCTTGTGGTATTAACGAAAATGGCTGCATCTGTCAGACAGACCTCTGGCACGGTAAAGTTTGCAAGAGGTAAAATATTAACAATCACATCAAGCTCTGTTGCTGTAGCACAGCCCTGATCGCTTGTTACTGTTAGTTTAACCCGGTAAGTTCCGCTTTGCGAAAAGATATGGACAGGATTCTGAATATCAGATACGTTTTTCAGGCCAGAAGCCGGATCTCCAAAATCCCAAATCCATTTCTCCACAGATCCTGCACTAATTACAGACTGATCAGTAAAAGCCACTTCCAAAGTCTCGCAGGCAGGGGCAGTATAAACAAACCTGGCTGTAGCTGAGGGATTTACATTTACTGCCAGGGTTTTGGCTTGAGAAAGACAACCCGTTTCAACAACAAGACTGATGGTGTAATTACCGCTTGCCGCATAGACATGTGTAAATGGATCGGCAGATAAGCGGGTTTCCACCGGGCTTCCGTCGCCGAAATCCCAGTGCCATTTACTTATATTTTGCCCATTTCCGGAGCTTTTGTCTGTAATAATTACCGGAAGTCCCTGACACAATGGAGCAGAGGTCTGAAAATCAGCTATAGGAAAATCGAAAACTTCATAACTAAGCTCGATCACTTCATTCGGGTCACAGCCAATGGGCGCAGGATTAATAGCGCTGGCTTTGATAAGATACGATCCCGGTTCTGGATAAGAAAGACTTGTGTTGAGGTATTTATACTTATATAAAGTTTCTCCATTCTGGGTTATTACTGTGTACTGCGGATTAGTGTCAGTAATGATCACCCCGCTGTCCAGCTCCCATGTCAACCTTGGGGTCATAAAAGGCAGCACTACAAATAAATTGAATGGACTTCCTGTACATCCAGAAGTGAGGGCTTGTCCCGTTGAGGAATTCTCAGGGAGAATGAATTTATTCAAATTTTTCAGATCCGATCCCGCCAGATAGCCATATGATTCAAATTGCCCGTATCCGTAAGCAATGGCTACGAAACCTCCGTCTGCCCGTACACGATGCGTTGGATTAGTCTGTGAGGATTGAGTGACATCGATGACGGTATAGCTGTATTCGGCGTTGATAGGGGTAAAATTGGCTGCTGGTATAAGCGCTCCGTCAACACTTAAGGTACCGGCGTCGACCGTTTTGATAATTACATTGATGAAATGCTTAGTAATGGAGGTTGGGGCTGCGGCAGTAGAAATGGCTGAATACACGGTGACATCCTTTAAAGTCTGCTCAATAGGATTAAGTATGGTCATTTCCGGGTCGCCTGGATATGGGATTTGGTTACCCTGGTAACCCTCGTTTTGCGGATTACAGTTCTGCGACGTTTGAAACTGCGTAACATTGATAGGCTTATCGGCATTTATCACATTCGCCTCCTGGCTGAAAAAAGTAATTATACTTCCTTTCATATAGGGGTTCGCGAGTGTGTCCCCATTGATTGATGTTGTTGATCCATTTATTTTAACGGTGGTACTATCTTCGGCCACCTGGATGCGATATATGTCTACACTTCCATGTAGAGTATTATAGAAGGGCGCTGATATAAAATTCTTACCCCATGCAGTAACCGGTAGCAGCTGCTGGTATAAATTATCATGCCCGGAAGGACTATTTGGGTTTGTAGTATTGCCGTCTTCACAAAAGCCATTCTTCGAGCTGCCCGAAAACACGGCAAATGGAGTGCAGCCGGTTGCCGTCCGGATCCTCGAACCCGATAGATCTCCGGTTGATTGGTATTGATAAACATCTCCTTTATTAAGGATTATCCCGAAGGGAACTCCGGCTCTGTGAGCAGCATTAGCCACACTATTCTGACTAGGGGTGATCTCAATTTTTGTACTATCCTCTACACCTACAATGGTGAATTGCGACAAGCGGGTTTCGAAGCGGGAACTTTCTATCTGATCATAAGCTATGGCATAATAATCGCTGCCTAAGGCCCTGGTGGGAAAAACTAAGCAAGCAGCAGATCTGGCCTCATGTGAAATCATTGAATAAACGACCACCGGTTTATCCGAACTTATATGAATGCCTTTTTGGCTCTCTATTCCATCTCGGATATCTACGTATACGTCAACCTGATTTGGGTTAATTACCACGGCTCTTGCCTGATTTGCAATAAGTGAAACCTTGCTCAAAGTATCGTTCCCAGCAGTTATAGTTACGTTAGAAGCAGTTTCAGAAGTGATAAATAAAGTAAGCCTTGATGCCGTACTATCAACATGCCCTGCATATACCACCCAAAAGTCTGTTCCTTTATTTGAGGTGCCTTGCGCCCCTGACCGTAGGGCACCGAAAACAATACAGGTAAAAAACACCATGTAAAGTATTCTCCTTAACAACATTGTTCAGCAATTGGTTTGTTTGGTTGGAAGATAGTAAAAAATACAATCATTTAAAGACTAATCCATATCTTGTATAGTATTGTGTTCCCATCGTCGTTGTCAGCTACAAGTATAAGATCGTATTCTTTTCCTGCAGATCTTGTAATCGCAACAGATTCAATCTTCATTTTTTTGAAGGAGGAATCAACAGAGGCAAGTGGCAGCCATACATCAACAGACAGAGAATCAGATTCATATTTAGCGGAAATGTTATCAATTAATGCCAGAAAGCTGTCCCCAGTTTCACCATCCGAATAAGAGTTAGCTGTATCTTCTGTAGAAAAGGTGAGTAACAGCCGGTCGTTAATTTCATCGTACGCCATGCCAGATATCCCTGCGGTTGCTTCTGGCTGCTTAAGTTGGATACGTCTTATAGCAGTGGTCTCCAGTTCTGTCAATTTATAAGGAATGCTTATCAGATAATCGGGTTTAAGCGCTGCGGACCTGTTCCCAAGCAGCATTTTTTGTTTTACGAGGGACGCAGCTTCAATATTTAATTCTCTTACCCCAAGCTCCTTAATTTTATCGTATAAAACACCCAGATCATCTCTGCGCACGCTCCCGTTAGCGACATTATATCTAAAAAGACTGTCCCGGTACCCCGGCACAGAACCGGAGCCGAAAAGCCACACATTACTTTCCTCTCCCTCCTGAATGAAATCGCCGGCTTCAATGTCGGGCTTCACACTTTTATTTATTCGCACGGTCTCCGAGGAAAAGACCGGTATTCTTTCCTTTATAAGAAAAGCAGTATCGAGGATCAGCATGTGCGGGGCATCATCCCCCATTAGATAGAGCTGATCTTTATAAAAACTCAGTGTTGAACCCGAAGGGTAAGTCATTTTCTTCGCCCGGAGTAGCCTGGCCTCCTTTATCTTAACAGGCCCGGGATCTGTTTCGTTACAGGCAAGGATAGAAATTGCAAGCAGTAGGTAACAACACCGCTTATACCATGTGTGATGTATGAAAGAAATCAGATCTGAGCGGACGAACAATGGTCTAAAAGCTTATTTTCCCATGTTCATCATGATGCAAATCCTCGTCAGCTATAGGAGATGAGCCCAGCACTCCCATAAAGTGAAGCATTCCATCTTCTGAATGACTTTCCCAATATTCCATCTGATAAGGTATTATTTTCAATAAAGATAAGCGTGGGTCATCTATTCCCCCGGGAAAGAAGCGTTTAACCACCGGACTAAACAATGCAATCATTTTATCCTTATCGTTCACCACTTCCGCGTAACCGTTCACGGTAACGTATGAATCTTTTCCGGGATGCGAATAGCTTAGGCAAACTTTATGTCTCTCCTGGAGGTCACTAACCTTCTCAGAGTACTCGTCTGTAAAAAACCAGATATTTCCCTCCTGATCCACCTCGGTGGTTGCCATCGGCCGGGTCTTAATTTCATCTTCATGAAGAGTGGAGAGCATGGCAATTTCAATGCCCTGAATAAGCTCTTTCATCTTTTCAATATTATCTCGGGTACTTTGCATCGCTTTTTTTTATAAAAAACATATGCAGCGAGAGATGGTTTGAAAACAATTGAAACTTTGTCACTTCCGGCTAATAAACTTGTTTCCTTTAATATAAAATCTCCAGGGAATGCTCTTGTAAGGTTCCGCAATGTTTAGTCCAATTCGGGGGGCGGCTACAACAGACTCGGCGGAAACAATAAATCCCCTGTCTTCAAGCCAAACTTCGTCGCCTGCCAGCGAGATCCCATTTTGTTGTTTTCCTAAACCCAGAGCCTTTCCCAATGCTCCTGGTCCTTTACATAAGCGTTTGTCATCGTCAAATACCTTCCTTCGTTCGCGCATAAACTCCATACCTTCGACAGGCTCTATGGCTCTGACTAATATAGCATGCGACTCTTCAGGTTCGCCGGTTACAATATTTAACATGTCATGGATGCCGTAACAGATATACATATATACCACGCCACCGGCAGCGTACATCATTTCATTACGCGCTGTTCGCCTGTTATTATACGCATGCGAACCCAGATCGTCAGGTCCTCTATATGCTTCTGTTTCTACGATTATACCTCCAGAAAAAGCGCCATCGATGTTTGAAAAAATATACTTACCCAAAAGCTCCTTTGCAATAAGCACCACGTCGGGTCTTCGATAAAACGATAGTGGAAGTTTCATTAAGCTTATAAATAATTTTATTTAGAATTTTGTTGGCACGCGTAGGGGTATTTTCTTTTTAAATTGTATCACCTTAAAAGAACAATTGATTAAAGCTATATCTTTGAGGGACGTAACCCAAAGTTCATTAGTGGAGGCAACCGCATTAACAGATATCCAGTTACTTCAAACAGGCGACAATAAAGCGTTTGAAAGGATTTTTAAGCAGTATTTTACAAGCCTTCATTCATATGCTATGATGTTTGTAAAGGATGAGGCTCTTGCCGAGGAAGCTGTTCAGAACGTCTTCGTCCGAATATGGGAAAAGAGGGATCAACTTAATGTCCAGGCATCGCTGAAAGCGTACTTGTACCGCGCCGTACACAATGAAAGTTTGAATTACCTGAAACACCAGAAAGTAAAAGCTGATTATCAATTGCATTATTCTAACACAATGGAAGAAGCACAGGAGCAAACGGAGGGTAAAGTAATTGCATCTGAACTGGAAAAGCAGATCCTATCGGCATTGAACGACCTACCGCAGCAATGCCGTTTGATTTTTCAGATGAGCCGGTTTGAACAGCTAAAGTACCAGGAAATCGCCGATCAGTTAGGTCTGTCGATTAAAACGGTGGAGAATCAAATGGGTAAAGCGTTAAAAATCATGCGACTGAAACTCACCGAGTTTCTGCCTCTTATCCTGTTTATATTATTTGACTTATTTAACAGAAAGAGATGAACGTGGATAATTCAAATATGAACGACGAGCTTCTGGTAAAATATCTGGCAGGAGAAGCGAGCCCGGAAGAAGCGGCTTCTGCTGAGCAATGGATCCAAAGTTCAAAGGAAAACAGCAGGTATTTTGAACATTTCAAACTGATATGGGATAATACTGAACAAGCGGTGATGAGCAGCACGGTGAGCGGGGATGCCGCATGGGAACGTTTTGAAGAACGCATAAAACTTAAAAAACATGAACCCCCAGTACGCTCTCTGACCTATTGGATCAGAATAGCAGCAGTTCTCATTATTGGCTGCACTGCTGCCTGGTTTGTTTATCATCAATACCAAAATTCACCTTCGCAAGTGGTAGCCCTTAACAGTGTCGATAACATTCTGATTGATACCCTATCTGACGGATCAATAATAACTCTGAACAAAAACAGCAGCTTGCGTTACCCTGAAAAATTCAAAGGCAACACCAGGGCGGTTGTATTAACAGGAGAAGCATTTTTCAATATTGAGCCAGACAAAAGCAGGCCTTTCGTCATCAGCGTTAACAATGTTAAGGTAACCGTTGTCGGGACTTCATTTAATATTAAAAGTCGTGAAGGCAAAACAGTGGTGATAGTAGAGACCGGAATTGTGAAGGTTGCAAAAAATGCTGACGTGGTAGAACTTCGGGCGGGAGAAATGGCAGAAGTTGACTCCTTAAGCGGTAATCTGACAAAAGATGCCTCGGATAGCAAATTATATAATTATTACCGTAGCAGGGAATTTGTATGTGAAGCTACACCGCTGTCAGAATTGGTTTCGGTATTGGCGGAAGCTTATAACGTTGAAATAAAAATAGAAAACCCTGCAGTGAAGTCGCTGCCTCTCACCACTGTATTCAAGGACCAGCCGGTAGAGCAAATACTCGCTATCATTTCAGAAACATTTAAAATAAAGGTGGATAAAGAAGGAAAGCAATTTATTCTTCGATAAGTCATTGCCTTAAGTATGAGAACTTTCGTTGTAATTACCCTGAGCCTGATTTGCCACTTCGCCTTTGGGCAAAGCATTTTAAACAAGAGAATATCGATGAACGTAAGGCAAAAAAGTGTTGCCGAGGTTCTGCACCTGATTGAGTCTGAGGGGAAATTTACCTTTTCATATAATAGCGAAAGTATTCCTTCTGACAGTCTGATTAACTGTTATGCAGATGACTGGAGTGTGAAAGAAGTTCTTAATCACATTTTGGATAACAAGTTTGAGTATAAAGAAGCTGAAAATTACCTGATACTCCGTTATGCTCCTTTAAGATTAAACTTTATACCGGAGAAGGTAACAAAATCTGATCAAACGTATCACATCAGTGGCTTTGTGTCTGATGACCTTTCGGGGGCCAGACTCAGAAGTGCCAGTGTATACGACAAAAAGCAGTTGCGCTCTACAATAACGGATAAACACGGGCACTTTAATCTTAAGATTAAAACCTATAATCCCGCAATAGCCTTAACATTCAGTAAAGAATTTTACAGGGATACTACCATTATGGTACTCTCCGATGTAAAAGTAGGTTCTGACGAAAATCAGGCGGACGGGGGAAATGGATATAATGCTTTCTACCGGGTGTCAAAGGCGAGGTTCGTCAGATTCTTAACGTCCTCGAAACAGAGAATGCAGGATGTTAATATTGGAAACTTTTTTGCTGACAGCCCTTTTCAGTTTTCATTTACTCCGGGTCTGAGCACACAGGGTATGATGAGCTCACAGATCGTCAACAAGTTGTCGGTAAATATTATGGGTGGTTACACCGCTGGAGTAGAAGGATTAGAAATTGGCGGAATATTTAACATCAACAAAAAAGGAGTCAGATACGGGCAATTTGCGGGAGTATTTAATATTGTTGGTGAATCGGTCCTTGGAATTCAGGCCGCAGGCGTTTATAATGTGGTGCTCGACAGTGTCACCGGCTCCCAGTTTGCAGGTGTGTTGAATGAACTAAGGGGCGGCCTGACAGGGGTCCAGGCTGCAGGAGTACTTAACCGGACAAAGGAGGAGGTTAAGGGTGCGCAGGTTGCAGGGGTGGCGAATCTTTCTCATAAACATGTGCAGGGTTCCCAGGGTGCGGGAGTTATTAACCTGGCAAAGAGTCTGAAGGGAACTCAGGCCTCAGGAGTAATTAATCTTGCAGGAACTATTCAAGGAGTACAAGCTACTGGCGTGATAAACACCGCAGGAAAGGTACAAGGTGTCCAGGTTGCCGGAGTAATGAATCTCAGTGCAGGAAAGCTCAAGGGTACACAAGTTGGTCTGCTCAATTTTGCAGGTAAAGTAGACGGTACCCAGGTCGGTTTGCTTAATATTACTGACAGTATCAGCGGATACAATATCGGACTTTTAAACCTGGCGAGAAAAGGAGGGTATCACTCAATTTCTGTTTTTTCTACAGAACTGCAAGCCTTCAACCTCGCTGTTAAAACAGGAACCTCGCGACTTTATACTGTCCTGCAGGGAGGGGCAAATGGTGGTAATGCAAGCAAATTATACTCGTTTAGTGCAGGTTTGGGAAAAGAGATCCAGTTGCTGAGAAAGTTCAGCCTTCATCCGGAGATCAGCCATTATCAAATATACCAGGGAAGCTGGAATTATACCAACATCCTTGAAAAAGCTAATTTCTTGATCCATTATAAGCCGGTTAAGCTCATTTCGGTATTTGCCGGACCTTCTTTTAACGTATTTTACTCAAATCAAACTTCGGCAGTCGAAAACTATAGTTTTGTTCCTAATGAAATTAAGACTTTTAATATTGGCAAGAAAGACCTGAAAGGTTGGTTTGGATGGAATATTGGCTTGAGCTTCTTCTAGTCCCTAATTCTCCGGAGGCTTCGGCAAAGGCATCCAATGGGTAACCTCTCCCAGGTCTGCCTCTGTATGTTTTTGGATCTCAAAATCCCACTGCCTTGTATCCATATAATACCACCCTATCCCAATGTAATAGGTACTTGTGCAAACCAGCAAATCCATTTCACGGTCGGGCAAACCGTCTTCGACCCTCGTCCAATCCATATTGTTCTTCATCTTTACTTGTGGCAAATAAATTAATAATTATTCGAACCCGGAAATTCCTCAATAAATTCCTAATTTTTTATGTTTGCAACATGATAAATGTAAACGAATATTTTGATGGAGCTGTAAAATCATTGGGTTATGAATCAGCTGAAGGAAAATCTACCATAGGAGTTATAGAAAAAGGTGAATACGAATTCGGCACTTCTCAACATGAAACAATGGTGGTTATAGAAGGTGCACTGGAAGCTCTTTTACCGGAAGCGCAGGACTGGGTAGTTTATAGGAATGGCCAGTCATTTGAAGTTCCGGCAAATTCATCATTTAAGGTAAAGGCGCAGCAGCAAACCTCATACCTTTGTAAATATAAATAGGGTTTTAAGAATTATGAGTTATGAATTATGAGTTATGGATGTCCGTTCATAATTCATAACTCATAATTCATTTCAGCTTTTTCAGCAGTTTCTTTCCGCGTGATTGTAAAGCTGCTGTTCCATTTTGCATCAGAAACCTGATCTCCGCCTCGAGCTCTTGAGCAACCCAGGGATCAAAGCCTTTGAGGTTGTACAATACATCCATACAATTTACCTGAACGGCTACCGGACAAGCTTCCCGTGTAAGCCAATCAAAGCTTGATTCAATGATCTGCTCAATCTGATCAGCCGGTAAAGCGTCTAAAAATCCTGGCTTTGAGCTTAAACTCATCATTATCCTGGTATAATGCCTCTGGCAGCTTGGGTTATTTTGTTTGGGATAACTTCCGATAAAAGCCTTTGCATGCTTTTCTAAAGATTCAGGGCAGATCTCAAAAACACTATCAAGTATCCATGATGCTCTGAAAGCATAAGTTTGATTTTTATGAAAACTAAGATCGATAAGCAGGTCGACTGCTGCCGGATCCTTTGCTGCGATTATAGCAAGTTCTATGGCCCTTTTTTTGGTGAAGGCAACAGAAAGTTCCTTTGATAACTCTTCCTTTGTCATAAAACGGTGAGCTAAAATAAATCTTTTCAGCGAACTGGTATATCTTATTGATATTCGATACTTTTGCACCTCTAATACAAAAGCATGATTACGGTATCAAATCTATCATTACGCTACGGAAAACGTACTCTCTTTGAGGATGTTAATCTTAAATTCACTCAGGGAAACTGCTACGGTATTATCGGAGCAAATGGAGCCGGAAAGTCTACCTTCATGAAGATTCTATCGGGTGATGTTGACCCAAGCAGCGGAACAGTTGCCTTCACTCCAGGAGAACGGATGGCTGTTTTAAAGCAAAACCACTACGAATTTGATGAGTTCCCTGTTATTGAAACAGTGCTTATGGGGCATAAGGAACTCTTCAACGTGATGAAGGAGAAAGACGCATTGTACGCAAAGGAAGATTTTACAGATAAAGACGGTGAACGTGCCGGTGAACTGGAAAACATCTTTGCTGAGATGGACGGCTGGAACGCAGAAAATAATGCAGCGACATTGCTTAGCAATCTTGGAATCAAGGAAGACTCTCATTATAAATTACTTAAAGAACTTGATGGAAATCAAAAAGTAAGGGTATTGCTGGCTCAGGCTTTATTTGGTAAACCGGATATTTTACTTCTTGATGAGCCGACGAACGACCTTGACATCAATACCATTTCCTGGCTGGAAGATTTCCTCGCCAGTTATGAAGGTATAATCCTGGTGGTTTCTCACGACAGGCATTTCCTTGATACGGTATGTACACACGTTGTTGATATTGACTTCGGAAAAATGACCATTTTCACCGGAAACTACACCTTCTGGTATGAATCAAGTCAGCTTGCTCTGCGTCAGCGTTCTGATCAGAACAAGAAAATGGAAGATAAGGTAAAAGAGCTGCAGGAGTTCATCCGTCGTTTCAGCGCTAACGCATCCAAATCCAAGCAGGCAACCAGTCGTAAAAAGGCCCTTGATAAGATAAATCTTGATGAGATCAAGCCCTCGAACAGAAAATACCCCGGAATTATCTTTAACAATATGGCCCGCGAAGCAGGTGACCAGATTCTTCAGGTGGAGAACCTTAGAAAAGTTTCTAACGGTGAAGTATTGTTCTCAGATATTAATTTCTGGGTAAATAAGGGAGATAAGATTGCAATACTTTCCCAGAACAGTCTGGCCACTGCGGCTTTTTACGACATTCTAACGGGAAGAGATACTGAGTTCGACGGTGGGTTTAAATGGGGCGTCACCATTAATGCTGCTGACATTCCAAACGACAACACTGAATACTTTGAGGGAAAAGACCTGAACCTGATCGACTGGCTCAGAGAATATTCTGAAGGTGAAAAAGACGAGCAATTTATCAGGGGCTTCCTGGGAAGAATGTTGTTTTCCGGTGAAGAAGTTCTTAAAAAATGCACGGTTCTTTCTGGTGGTGAAAAAATGCGTTGCATGTTTTCGAAAATGATGTTGCAGCAAGCTAACGTACTTCTGTTTGATGAACCGACCAATCACCTTGATCTCGAGTCCATCACGGCTCTCAACAACGGAATGAAAGATTTCAGAGGTACAATTCTGTTCACTTCCCGTGACCATGAGCTTACTGAAACAGTAGCTAACCGGATCATCGAAATTACTCCAAACGGAATTATTGATAAGTTAATGAGCTATGATGAGTATATAACTAGTGAAGCGGTCAAAAAGCAACGGGAGGAGCTGTATTCGCTGGCATAGTACTGCAGTTCTCTTTGTACAGTAGACAGCTGTCTGCCTTATTTGTCCGGAGAGTTAGCGAAGCGCTCTCCGGATTCAACAATAAAAAAGAGTCTCCGACTCGACCAGGCGTTTGATATAACGCTTTAACGAGTCAGAGACTCTCTTTTATTAAACAATCCGTAGTCGGCAACCATACCTCCAAACCCACAACACTATGGACAGTCAAACCATATTTCTAAATATTTATCTTCCTCTAAATCCTCCACCGCCTCTTGTTTGAATAACGGTTTTGTCCATCTGTGCCATTTGCCCCTGCATCATTTTAATCTGCTCAGCCAACAACTTGTTTTTATCTGCCTTCTTTGCCTCCTGAAGATACATTGTAGCTTCACGTTTATTACGCTTAGCCATTGCAATACCGGCCAAACTCAATTTAGCAAGAGCAATATTATGTTCCATGGTCATTCCTAAGGCAAGCGCTTTCTTAAAGTACTTTTCCGATTGCATTGGTGCCTTCCTTGATTCTATCAATCCAATTAACAAATTATAATAGCCATGCTGAGCTTTGATCAGTTCCTTTTCGTAGTCCTTGATCTTACCCAACCATAGCTCGGCTTTTGTCATATCCTCTTTTCTCAGATAAAATTGAGCGATAAGCATCTTCTCGTTGAAGAAAAAGGTTACAAAAACCAATATTGACAGTAAAAACACAAGCACCCCCCAGACCCAATGGCCAAAAACCATCAGTGATACAGCAGCACCCAGAATCGCAAAAGCTATTATTAACCTAAAAAAATTCGGCATCGTTTATTATTTCTTTTATTTTGTGGCCCAAATATCTGCTTATTTAGCCGCTTAAACAAAAAAACGAACAATTATGGCATTACAAATAGAAGAGTCATGGAGAAAAATTCTTGAACCCGAATTTGAAAAGGAATATATGAAAAATCTGAAGTCTTTTCTTCAGGCGGAGAAGAATGCGGGTAAGACTGTTTACCCTCCGGGGAATCTTATTTTTAATGCATTCAATCACACTCCCTTCGATAAGGTTAAAGCGGTCATTATCGGACAAGATCCTTACCATGGTGCACACCAGGCGCATGGTCTTTCTTTCTCAGTGCAAAAAGGAGTACCGGTTCCTCCATCTTTACGGAACATATATAAAGAACTTTCCAGTGAAATCCCTGATTTCAAAACTCCCCCCCACGGTGATCTAACCAAATGGGCCGACCAGGGAGTTCTGCTCTTAAATGCTACACTCACGGTTCGTGCAGGCGAAGCCGCATCTCATCAGAAAAAAGGATGGGAAGAATTTACGGATGCGGCTATTCAGAAGCTGGCTGAGCAACGGGAAGGGATTGTATTTCTTCTCTGGGGAAGATATGCACAGTCCAAAGCATCTCTCATCAGCGAAGACAAACACTTTATCCTGAAAGCCCCGCATCCTTCTCCCCTCGCCCAGGGATTTAATGGCTGCAAACACTTCTCCAAAGCCAACGAAATTTTGAAGAAACAAGGACAGCAGGAGATTGACTGGACGCTGAGCTAAGGCACAATGTGATAAACAAGCTTAACTAAGTTCTGCCCCATTATAATCGAGAGGCATTACAGGTTCATCCTTACTGGTGGACAGGATCATCATTGTCTGAAATGTTTTCACCACGCTGATGTTACTGATCTTTTCCATGATCAGTTTTTCATATGATTTGATATCCTTTACGAAAACCTTAAGTATAAAGTCGCAGCCGCCCGTTACATGATGACACTCTACTACTTCTTCTATTTCTTTCACCTCGTCTGCAAAACGCTGAATGGTATTGCTGGTGTGAAAGTCCAGCTGAACCTGGATAAAAGTTTTGATTCCAAGCCCGAGCTCTTCCTCATTTATGACAGCATGGTAATTTTTTATAATGCCGGCATTCTCCAGTTTTCGAACCCTCTCCAGCGTGGGGGCAGGCGATAAACCTATCTCGCTGGACAGCTGTAGATTGGTGATCCTTCCATTTTGCTGGAGGATTTTTAGTATCTGTAAATCTATTTTATCTGGTTGGTAAGGCATCGCGATCTTAAAATTGCCGCAAGTTAAAACAATTTGAAAGTTTATTTTATTTTTAGACTAATCTAATTTAAATATTAGATTTGTAAAACATACAAAACACATGGCATCAGGCAAATACAGCGAGTCACTGGGAGAGGTACATTCATCAGTAAGTACAAACGGAAAAACCGGATGGCGAAAACTTTTTGCATTTATTGGACCCGCCTACCTGATAAGTGTTGGTTATATGGACCCGGGCAACTGGGCCACAGACATTGCTGGAGGCAGCCAGTTTGGATACAAGCTCATCTGGGTGCTGCTGATGTCGAACCTGATTGCATTGCTTCTTCAGTCACTTAGCACAAGACTCGGAATTGTAAAGGGGCTCGACCTGGCACAGGCTTCCAGGAATGCCTATCCGCGCTGGGCAAATCTGCCCTTATATGGCTTAGCGCAAATAGCCATTATAGCGTGCGATCTGGCGGAGATCATTGGTATGGCCATAGGCTTAAACCTTCTTTTTGACTTGCCACTCATCTGGGGTATATCAATAACGGTGTTAGACACTTTTTTGCTGCTGTTTCTAATGAACAAGGGTATGAGGATGATGGAAACGTTCATCGTATCCATGGTTTTTATTGTGGGAGTTTCCTTCCTTGCAGAAATGTTTATTATTAGGCCCGACATTGCAGAGGTTGCCCGGGGCTTTAAGCCTTCTCTTCCCGGTGGTAATGCGCTCTACATTGCTATCGGCATTATTGGAGCCACTGTAATGCCTCATAATCTCTATCTTCATTCTTCACTTGTTCAGACCCGGAAAATTGAACGGACAGAGAAGGGTATCCGCGAAGCGATTAAATACAATTTTATTGATACAGCTATAGCGTTAAATCTGGCTTTTTTTGTGAATGCAGCCATTTTGATCCTTGCTGCAGCCTCTTTTTTCAAAAATGGTTTTTATGAAGTTGCTGAGATCCAGGATGCGCATAAGCTTCTTGAAGGCATATTCGGCAACCTGGCTCCTACTCTTTTTGCTATTGCACTTATTGCATCGGGACAGAGTTCTACGATTACGGGCACATTAGCTGGCCAGATTGTTATGGAAGGTCATTTGAACCTCCGTATCCAGCCCTGGATACGGAGACTGATCACAAGGCTTTTAGCTATTGCGCCGGCCTTTTTTACTATTCTTTATTTTGGAGAGGATGCTCTTGGAGAACTGCTGGTATTAAGCCAGGTTGTACTAAGCCTGCAACTGGGATTTGCAATCATTCCCCTGATACATTTTACTTCAGATAAAAAGCAAATGGGTGTCTTTGCGATCAGGCACTGGGTTAAAATTTTAGCCTGGACAAGCGCCCTGATCATCATCAGTTTAAATGTAAAACTCGTATTTGAAGAAGTTTATGGCTGGGTTACCTCAACACCAAACAACTGGTGGGTATTTGCTTTTGTCCTTCCCCTGGTAATTGCAGTTTTCCTGCTTCTGTTATACGTGCTCTTAACCCCCTTAATTAAGCCTGGCAAGAAAATATCCAACATCCCTCATGGGGAAGCAATAGATATTGGCGAAATCGAGAGTGTAACCTATTCCCGGATCGGCATTACGCTGGACTTCTCGTCCAAGGATAAGAACACCATTCGCCATGCCTTGATCCAGGGCGGCAAGCATGCTCACTATTACCTGATCCACATTGTAGAAACTGCAGGTGCACGCTACCATGGAGAGAAGGTAATGGATTTTGAAACAAAAAGTGACGTTGAAAACGTTGAAAAATACCGGCATAACCTCGAGACGCTTGGTTACCAGGCAAGTGTTCTTATCGGCTACGGGAATGCATCCAAAGCCATAACCGATCTTACGAAAAGGAATAAATTTGACTTACTTGTAATGGGCGCGCACGGGCATAAGGGTTTGAGCGATCTTGTGTTCGGTACCACTCTGGATTCTGTAAGACACAAAGTGGGAATACCGGTTTTGATTATTTAAGTTTGTGCATGCGGAAGCGAATTAACAAACGATATATATTCATCCTCTTTTCCCTGCTTTTAGTGATTGCTTGCCAGTCTGAAACTAAACACATAAAAAACGCCAGATATTATGGTCCGCTGAACCCGGAAACAAAAACTGCGGCTCCCTCCATTGAGCTGGACATGGCTGTGATAGACGAGTTATTCGATAATTTGAAAAGAACGGAGGCCGCCGCCGCAAAGGGGCCATTTCAGTATGTTACTGTTGAAACGGGCAACAACACAGAGTTGATATTGCAGGTCATGGATCAAATGCCACACTCGGTAAGGATCATTAAAAAAGATCGAACAACTAATATGTGGTACGAGTTTAAAGATCAGAAAAGTATTGATCGCTGGGCGCTTTTGCTGAAGGACTGGTCACGGCAGCTTCAGCAAAAACAACCTTAACAAGTATTACTTCCTGATATTTACACGCAGCCCTAAAAAGCCGCGCATTCCCTGATTTGGCGCGTATACATACGTAGGATCGAAGGTGAGGCCGTATGGATTATTTGTATCCAGATTTTTATCAAACGGGTCGTTGGTACGGGCGATAATAAAAGGGTTGTTCCTGTTGGGTGTCCAGTTCAGCAAATTTTTGATACCTCCGTACAGTTCAAACTTTTTAACCGTGTAAGTCAGCTGAATATTCTGCAGGCTCCATACCGGTGATGTTTTTCTCCTCGGATCGAGTTCCCCTAAAGTTGGTAAATTCATCCGACCGTAGATATTTCCAGTATAATCAAAGGACAAGTTCAGCTTTCTAAAGGGCACTGTCAGAGCCCAGGTACCCATCCAGGGCTCGGTAAGCATTTGCCTCTTCTTTATGGATTGCCCTAAGTTTTTGTCTACCGTAAATACATCCATCAAAGTGATCCCTGCAAGTACCTTTACCCCTCTATTAAACGCCATGTCCAGATTGGCGCTTAGCCCTCTTGACACAGCATAGCCACTCAGGTTATCGTAGATGATTTTATTCACATCAGTTTCATAGTCGGCTACTATACGGTTAGTAAAGTGCGTATACCAGGCCGTAAATTCCAGGTTGACCGGATTGTCATTCTTTGTAAACAGCTTTCTGATATAATTCAGATTGGCGTTATAACTTTTTTCAGGTCTTAGATCATCGATAACAAGCACATCCCTGGCGCCGGTCAGCGCTGCGTGGTCCTCGGTGAATAAATTAACAACCCTGAAACCGGTACCTGCATTTAGCCGCAGAATATTAGCTCCATTAACTTTCCACTTGTAAGCAAGCCGCGGAGTGAAAATCTTCCCGTGGCTGGAGTTATAGTCGAAACGCGCCCCAAGCAATAAGTTATGCCGCTCATGCAGAGAAATGTCATCCTGCAGAAAGACTCCGGGCAGCCATACCTTATCAGGCTGGTAAAGCCCCCCTCCTGTCACGGTTGTATTATCGTCATACAGAGTATATCTCAGGGCGGCTCCTACCAAAAGATCGTGCCTGGACAGTTTTTTGTCGAGCGTGAGCTGCCCAAAAGCAATTTGCTGATCCGCCAGAAATGTGGTTGTTCCATAGACCGAGTTTTGCTCGTGCTTATTGTATGAAAACGCAAATAACAATTTCTCTTTAACCGGAAGCTGATATACGCCCAATAGCTCATAACGGTTAGTATATATGCTTTCGCCGTAAATCACATCTCCCCCCCTGAACTTCCTGTCCCAGTTCATTTCGCCACCCCACCGGTCCTCATAAAAATAGCGCCCGGCCAGAGAAAACATACGATCATCCTTTCGCTTAAAAACCCATTTCTGGAATAAAGACATCCGGTGCTGTTGTGTAACGTCAGTAAAGTGGTCCCGGTTATTGTCTATTGGGTTCTGATAATTGAAGTAGTTCAGACCAGTCAAAACAGAGGCCTTTCCAGCTTGAAATTTAAAACCCAGATCAGTATTCACTTCAGCCCATGTGGTTGAAAGAACATCTGCTGAAAATGCAGGGGCCGTTGATGGTTTTTTTGTGATGATATTAATAAGGCCTCCTACAGCCTCTGACCCGTACAGGGAAGAGGCCGGGCCCTTTACAACTTCTACTCGTTCAATCAGCGAATTAGGAATTCCGGATAAACCGTAAACCGTCGACAAACTGCTCACGATCGGCATTCCATCGATCATTACCATGGTATAAGGACCTTCCAGACCATTTATATGAATATCTCCGGTATTGCAGACATTGCAGTTAATTTGCGGACGAACGCCATTCACATTTTGCAATGCTTCGAAAATAGAAGGAGTAGGATTCTTTCTAAAGAATGCCGGACTGTAAACTTCCACTGGCACCGGACTTTCAAGCCTGCTTACCTCTTTTAATGTTCCTGAAACAACCACTTCGTTCAAACTGGATGATGAAGGGCTCAAATCAAAGTCCAGTCTCAGCGTGTCGCTATTTCCTAATTGTACTGTCTTTGTTAAAGGATGAAATCCAACGGCATGTACTCGAAAGGAATATTTTCCTGCATTCAGATCTTTTATCATAAAAAGCCCGGTGCTGTCACTTGCTCCCAAAGATTTTTCCAGGTTTTTTACGCTTGCAAATTGCACGGGAACGCCTTTCGAACTTATCATTCCGGTAACGACGCTATTTTGTGAACGGGCGTCGAAAGCAATCAGGATCAGGAAAATAGAGTACAATAGTTTCATATCGCAAATTTTCAGACCAAATATAACAAAACTTTACAAGTTAGATATACCTAACTTTTTATATAGCTTTTTTTTGGTATTTTTATCCCATGCTGTCGTTTACTGAAGAGAATTACCTGAAAGCGCTGTTGCATATCACCATAGAAGTGGAGCATAAAAACGAAGCCGGAACAAACGAACTTGCTTCATACTTAGGTGTTAAACCTGCTACAGCTACAGACATGCTTAAGAAGTTAAAGGAGAAAAAACTCATAGTTTATGAGAAATACGGTAAGATATCCTTGTCGGGAAGCGGCAGGGAGAAAGCGGTAGAAATACTTCGGAAACATCGCCTTTGGGAAACTTTTCTGCATGAAAAATTAGATTTCAGCTGGGATGAAGTACATGAAGTGGCCGAACAATTAGAACATATCCAGTCTCAAAAATTAGTCGACAAGTTAGACAAGTTTTTGGGCTTTCCTGAATATGATCCTCATGGAGATGCTATTCCAAACGCAAAAGGCGAACTTAAACCCTCGTTTAGAAAAACTCTTTCGGAAGTTAAAGAGGGGACGACCTGCCGGATGGTAGCAGTCAAAGACAATACCGTGGCTTTTCTTAAGTACGTAAGCCAGCTGGAACTAGGAATAAATACCCACATCAAAGTGATTGGAAGGCAGCCTTATGACGGATCAATGGAAATTGTGATCAACAGCAACACCATTGTTGTATCACAAAAATTTGCTGATAATATTTTAATTATCTGATCAGGGATAAACACAGCATGAAGAATACTGTTTAAGGTTTAAAGAAGACAACAATGAAAAGTGATATTAATATAAGAAATAAAAAAGCATATTTTGAATACCATATACTTGACAAGTATACTGCAGGCCTTCAGCTTTTAGGGACTGAAATTAAGTCGATAAGGCAAGGAAAAGTAAATATCAACGATTCATTTTGCGGCTTTCTCAACCAGCAATTATATGTGAGGAACATGCATATCGCCGAGTACTCGCATGGTTCCTTTTACAACCATGAACAAAAACGCGACCGCATACTCTTGCTTAACAAAAAAGAATTAAAGAAGCTTCGCGATAAATCGGAAGAAAAAGGGTATACTATTGTTCCCCTGGCACTATTTATCAATGAAAGAGGCTTTGCCAAACTTGAAATCGGGCTGGCCCAAGGTAAGAAAACGTTCGACAAAAGAGATTCAATTAAGGAACGGGAAGGCAAGATCGAGTTGAGCAGGGCAATGAAAATATAGCTTACCAGGCCTGGTCACCAACAAGAGGAACAAATCTGAACGTATCCAGTTCAATCCGTTCATAGTCGGTTTCATTAACCCTGAATATGGTGATCATTTTCTGACTTTGTTCATCACCTACAGGAATCACACATATTCCGCCAATTTTCAGCTGTTTAAGCAATGTTTCAGGCACGAATGGAGCACCTGCTGTTACAAGAATTTTGTCGTATGGCGCATGCTCTGCAATACCTTTCGAACCGTCGCCCAGAAAGAACATGGGTTTGTAGCCCATTTTACCAAGGAACAATTTCGCACGCTCGTAAAGCTTTTCCTGGCGTTCAATGGTATATACGGTTCCGCCTAGTTCTAGTAAGATACAGGTTTGATAACCAGAGCCTGTGCCTATTTCCAAAACTTTGTCGCCTTTCTTTATATGTAGCAACTGGGTTTGATAGGCTACGGTGTAAGGTTGAGAGATGGTCTGCCCTTCTCCAATTGGAAAAGCAATATCCTTGTAAGCCTGAACCCAGAACGTTTCCGGAAAGAAAAAATGACGGGGAACTTTACCAATGGCAGCCAGGACATCTTTATCTTCAATTTTTCGCTCGTCTGCCAGCAAGGTTACCAGTTTCTTCCTTGCCCCTTTTTCACGGTAATTGTCTACGAACTTATATGCCATCTAATACAAAAATACGCTTCCTTTGAAACATCCTAAAATTAAAGAACTGGCCGTTCTCTTATTTCTTTAAAAATGAGTTGTATAAAAATCATTTTTAATAATTAAGTGACTTAAGTTACTTATTTTAGCACAAATTAAGCTCCACTGTATGAAGAGAATTCTACTTCTTTTATTACTAATCCCATTTATCAGTCAGTCTCAAATAAGGAAAGTCGACAGTACTCTGATCAGGGTTGCTTCCAGGAATACTGACTTTCCAAAATATAAAACACAAAAGCTCTATTCATATACAATAGGCATAAAAGCATTCGGCTATGAGGAATTTCCTAAGATCTTAAACCAGGTGGATGCCGAAGAGTTTAAAAAGCAATACCTTTCGGGCCTTATTCTAAAGATTAACGACAATCAAATAAGCTACAGGATTTCGGGAAACTTCTTTTCAGACAGGATATCGTTCAGGAACGAATGTGCTGAATGTGAAGAAGTGGAAGGCAAGCTTTCGGATAATGCTTTGAGGTTGGGTTTTGAAAGAAATTTCATGTATTCGGCTGTACAACCATATTTTGGCTTTGACATTGGCTTCAGGAGAAATATTTTCAAAGGTAAGTCCAGAGCCATTGAAAACTCGGGATACCCCTCCTATGATGTAAAGACCCAAAAAAATGGTTTCTCGCTGGCTCCTCTGTTCGGACTCAAATTTAACATTGTCAATCATTTTACTATCGCCGCAGAAAGTAGCCTGGACTTGCTATATAGTTACGAAAAACAGGAAAAGACCTATTTCGGCGAAAACTTTAACAGGACTCCTACTTTCACAGATTACACTAAATGGGAATTCCTTTTCAAACCAGTTGGAATGTTATCTCTCCAATATAATTTTGGAGAATTGTATTAATGTAAGAAGTATAACGGATCAAGCGGAAAAGTTGGGGGATGTTCTTTCCTTCTTCATCCTGAACTTGTTTCAGGACCTCTTGCTTAAGCATGTCCTTTATAGTCCAAGAGTTGCCGAATCCTGAACTTGATTCAGGATCGGCATGACGACCGTATTAAAAAGTTTGGCACTAATGCGCTTAGCCGCCCCAACTTTTCCACTTGATCCAGTATAACTTATAACTCACAACATACAACTCAATAAGGGTCTACGTCGACCTGTACAAAAGACCCCTTATTATTTTTATCAGCCTCAAACTTCAATAGCAGTTCTTTTAAAAACTCTTTTACTTTTGAAATTGAAATTCCGTTGCGCTCAATCTTTATATAAATGGTTTTAATATAAAAGTTGCGGATGCGTCCTACCAATGGCTCTTCAGGGCCTATCACACGATGGGCAAAGCTCTTTTTTAACTCCATTGCGAGTCTTAGAGCCATTTCACTCAATAGCATTGGATCCTTGTGTTTTACATCCATTTTAATTAACCGGAAGAGAGGCGGATATTGAAAACTATTGCGTTCAAGGATCTCTGTTTTGTAAAGTTCTGAATAATCATTAGTAAGTACCTGGTCTAACACGCGGTGCCTTACATTATTCGTTTGAATAACTACCTTACCAACCTTTTCGCGTCTGCCGGCCCTGCCAGCAACCTGTGAGAGTAGCTGAAAGCTGCGTTCATACGCCCGGAAGTCCGGAAAGTTCAACAGCCCGTCTGCGTTTATAATTCCAATGACAGTAACGTGGCCAAAATCCAGTCCTTTAGCAACCATCTGCGTTCCCACGAGGATATCAATTTTACCTTCTTCAAAATCGCCGATGATCTGCTGAAAACTGTTCTTTGTCCTGGTAGTATCCAGATCCAGCCTGGCTACCCTGGCCTCCGGGAAAATATATTGCAGGTCGTCTTCGATCTTTTCTGTTCCGAACCCTTTTTGTTCGATATGTGCAGATCCGCAAGCCGGGCAAATTGAAATAGTATCCTGCTTATACCCGCAATAGTGGCAATGCAACTTCCCCGTACTCTTATGATAGGTCAGGCTTACATCACAATTGATGCATTTTGGTAAAAAACCACAGGTCCTGCAAATTGAAATAGGTGTATATCCCCTCCGGTTTTGAAACAAGATTATCTGCTCTTTATTTGCCAGAGCATTTTTCATGGCATCTGTCAAAACGCGGGTAAAATGTCCCTGTATGGTCTTCTTATTGACCTCTTCCCCTATACTTACAATATCAATCTGCGGCAATTGCGAAACGCCAAACCGCTCGGGAAGCTCGGCAAAGCCGTATTTGCCAGATTTCGCATTGAAAAAACTTTCCAGGGATGGCGTTGCCGATCCCAGCAGCACTTTCGCCTGGTGAAGATGAGACAGATAGATTGAAGAATCCCTGGCATGGTACCGCGGTGCGGGATCAAATTGTTTATAGGACGTTTCCTGCTCTTCGTCGACCACAATTAATCCAAGATCAGAAAAGGGCAAAAAGACGGATGAACGTGCTCCAAGCACTATGTTATATTCTTTCTTCAGCACTTTATTCCAAACTTCGGCGCGTTCATTGTCACTGAAGCGAGAGTGGTAAATACCTATCTTATTGCCGAAGTATTGACGTAACCGTTCGATCAACTGGGTTGTCAGGGCAATTTCTGGCAGGAGGTACAGAACCTGTCTGCCCTTGCTGATGGTTTCTTCAATGAGCCTGATATACAGCAGTGTTTTACCTGATGAGGTGACACCGTGCAATAAAACAACATCCTTCTCTTCAAACTGCAATTTTAAACTGGAAAGCACATCTTCCTGTCCCTTGCTCAATTCGAAGTTCTTTAATAAACCAATTTCCTGGGCATTCAGGCGGCTAACAACGCGGTTTTCTTGTATAAAAACCCCCTTTTCGATCAGGCCTTTGATCACAGCTACACTACAGCCAGATTCTTCCTGAAGCAGCTCCCTCGTAATATCTTTCTGCTCCCTGCTTAACTTGATATAAGCCAGCAAGGCATCCAATTGCTTGGGAGCTCTTTCAAGGATTTCGAATAAGGCTTTCCTGCTGTCAGGATCATTAAATTCGGGGCTTAGTTTAATAAAGGCTTTTTTTCTTGGCTTATATCGCTCAATTATTTCCTCTGAAATATGAATTACTCCCTTATTGAACAGCGACTTCAATAAAGGAAATACTGTCTTTTGTCCCAGCAGTTTTGCAATGTCCCCTACCTTTAACTCCGGCTGGATTTCGAGCGCGTCAACCACAAGGTATTCTTTGTCGCTTAAACTACTTTTATCATAAGATGAGGCATCTAAAAGGGTTATTCTCGTTTCACTGGCAAGCTTCAGTGCAGCGGGCAATGCAGCCTGCATCACTTCCCCAATCGAGCACATATAGTAATCGGCAATCCACTTCCACAACTGCAGCTGCCGATCGTTAACAATAGGCTCCTCATCGAGAATATCCAGAATATATTTTGCTTCATAACCCGAAGGGGCCAGCTCAGAGATCCCGAGAATTATCGCTGTGTAGATCCGGCTTTTGCCAAATTGAACAATTACCCTTTTTCCAACCGACAGCCCATCATTTAAACTGAATGGCACCCGGTAGGTGTAGGTTTTGGGGATGGCTAAAGGCAATATAACATCTACAAAATACGTTTTCCGGTCGGCTTTAAGCTCATTAAATTCAAGCATTTATTTACTTTTAATAGCCGCTGTTAATAAGCACATCCATCCGATAATAAAAAACAACCCGCCAACAGGTGTAACAGGACCTAAAAACACCCAGTCAAATCCAGTAATATTTCTTGTTGATAAAAGATAGATTGAGCCCGAAAAAAGAATGATTCCAAGAGTAAAGCCCCAGTATGCCGTATTCAGAAGCTTGCTTTTCACATGAAAAAGTGAAAGAAACAGCAAGGCGAAGGTATGGTAAAACTGATAGCTGACCGCCGTTTTCCATTGTTCTAACTGCGTCTCATCTAACACAGCCTTAAGACCATGAGCACCAAACGCACCACTTATAACAGCAAGTACTCCAAAAATACAGGCTGTAACCGCTACTTTTCTGTCCATTTTATATTTAAAGATGTGCTAATTTAGTAATCCTGATACGATTTCATGGCTTTAAAAAGCTAATTTTGTTTATTCGATGAGAAACACAATAATATTAACTTTTGTCCTGCTCGTAGCCGTTGTTGCAATGGCCATAAAATATTTTTCTGAGATCTCCGGATCTCAAAACAATCTGGACAGGGTTCTCAGACATATTCCGCAAGACGCAGCCCTGATACTTAACTTCAACAATGATGAGTCCTTCTACGATATTTTCAGCGACTACGAACTTTTTGATGCAATTATAGGAAAATCCAGGGCTGAGGAAATAGAACAACTTCAGCAGTATTTACTCAGAGAACCGCAGCTTGCAGAGGCTACACAGGAAAAAAAAATCTTTGTGTCCTTCCACCCTGCAAAAAATGATTCCGTTCACTTTCTATATTCTATTAACCTGAACGACGATCTGAAAACAAGTAACATCGAAGAATTGCTTTCCGAAATTCATGACCTGTCGGTAAAAAAAGCAGAAAGGCCTGGCTTGTATCAATTGTCTTTGCCCAGCTTGAAGAAAACTTTTTATCTGTTCATTGAAAATGGAGCCGCTACCGGAAGCTTTTCCAAAGAACTGCTGGAAACGAGTATTGATAATAATACACCTAAACTTGACGAGAACTTTATCAACGAGATCAAATCTCAAAGCAGTCAGAACCTTAACTCTCCGGTAAATCTGTTTGTTAATCATGAAAAGGTTTCGGCCTTTCTCAACCATTTCATCAAAGGGAAGGCGAACGGCAACCGAAACCTGATCAGCAACCTCAAAGGCATTTCATCTTTAAACATGAACTTTAAAAGTGATGCTTTAATGTTCAACGGTATTAGCAAGCCTGATACAACCGCACCCAGTTATCTCAACATTTTTTTGCATCAGCACCCTGTTAAAAACGACATCAAGAATATCATCCCTGACAATGCCGCCAATTTCATAGCCTTCGGTTTGTCTGATTATAGTGGTTTTCAGAAGCGTCTTCAAGTCCTCTTTGATAAAAGAAAAGAATCAGCAATACTCCAAAATCATCTGCGCCTGATCAAAGAGAAATCAGGGATTGATCTGGAAACAGATATGAGGCCTTTACTTGCCAATGAATTTTCAGTTATTGAAACATCCTACCGGGAAAAATTTGCCATTATCAAATTAAAAAACGGAAGGAAACTGAACTTTGCTATGCAGCTAATAGCATCACCAGCCGGCGAGTCTGTAAGCAAGTTTAATTATTCACATATTCTATATGCTTTTCTGGGAGATCCTTTAAAACCATTCGTGCGCCCGTACTTTTCGGTGATTGACAATTACCTTATTGTTGCTAATACCCCGGGCGTCATCTCTAATTACCTTAAAAACTATGAACAGGAAAAATTTCTGGCAAAGAAATCTGAATTCGTCAAGTTCAGCCAGCTGGTAGCCAATCAAAGCAACATTCTCTACTTCATCAATCAGAAAGAGTCGGAAAGAATTATAAGAACCAGCCTTAAACAGAATTACTCCAGAGCCTTTACTAGTAAAAACTATGGTTTAAAGAACTTTTATGGGCTCTCCTATCAATGGAGCGCCGATGCTGAACATTTCTTTACTAATATCTATATAAACTACATTTCCGACAATAACAGTGAAATGAAAGCTGCCTGGAAAATTAAACTTAACGGGCGCCTGGCTATTACACCCCAAACTGTTCAGAATGGAGAGACGCAATTAATACTGGTGCAGGACAGGTCCAATATCCTGTACGCAATTTCCGCTGAAGGCGAAAAGTTATGGAGCAAACAACTTGAAAGCAAGATACTTGGTCAGATTCAGCAGCCAGGTGATGGCTCCATTTTATTTAACACCACCGGAAAGCTTTACCGGATGAATATTGGGGGTGAGGCCGAACAAGGCTTTCCAGTTAATTTACCTTACAATTCAACATTTGGCCTAAGTTTAAGCAGTTCGAACTCCGATGCCAGGTTATTTATTCCCGCGGGAAATGTTATAATGGCTTATGATCTAAAAGGCACCAAACTTCCGGATTGGAATAAAACAGTGAGCGGGAAAATCCTTTTTGATCTGAAAACCGCTTCTTTAGAGGGCACCGACTATTTGATTACAGCCACTCAAAACGGAAACTTCTACTTCTATAACCAGAATGGTACGCTGATTAAAAACATAGCATATGGCAGACCGCTTAAAAATCCGATCGGCTTAGAACTTAGTGCTGGGAGCAATTCAGAAGTAATTACTGCCGACAGCAGTGGAGCACTCGTAAAAATCTCTTTTAAAGGTTCAATAAAGTCGAAAAAACTATTTGAGCCACAGGGCGACTTTACATTTGACTATCAAAATATTGCCGGGGACGAGAGCGCTGAGTTTATATATCTGGACAAAAATGGCCTGAACGTGTTCAGTTCTGAAGAAAGTCCGCTTTTTACATACAATTTTAACAAGCCCTTAAAAACGAAACCTCTGTTCTTTCACACTAATAAGTACAAATTTCAATTGGGCTTGAACGACGGAGAAAATAATCGTTTACTTTTGTTAACGGATGAGGGAACTCTGGCCAGGGGCTTTCCGGTAAAAGGGAGCGGCTATTTCCTTGTAGCAAAAATTAAAAACGATACGCATCAATATCTGATAACCGGTGATAAAGACTATTTTTTATCTGCCTACAAATTGTAACTCAAGGTTATTGGGTTTCATACTATGTGCTTCCCTATTTTTGAATGTTACCGATGTATCCGCCCAACAATGGGCAATGTATAATACCGGGACACTATTTGATGCTTTCGAAAACCCATCTCAAAAAACATTTCAGCCAGATAGCAGCCGCCGGTATGCTTTTAACTTTTTCGTCCCAAATGGAGGACTAACATTGCAGGCCAAAGGCCCTGCAGACAATACTCTCAGAAAAGCCATTTATGGATTGCCACTTGATGCCAGCGGCATTGACCTTGATAGTAAAGAGACGAACAACATCTCGATAGCACAAAACGCTTATATTTTTATGTTTCGTATGTTCAGGTCAATACAGTACAATCGGGAGATCGGCTTTTCCTGGCAAGTAAAGACTCAGGCTGCTTATCATATTACCAACGAAACCCTGTCCATTTTTGATAATTACAAATACCTTATTAATGGTGAGAACAGCAACATCTTTAATAATAAGGGCGAAGGTCAGGCCTATCATCAATTTAGTTTCTCCTACCGGGAAAACTACAACAGACGGTTAGCTTTCGGTGCAAAACTGAGCTATCTAAGCGGTATTGGGTATACTAAACTTTCAATAGAGGATTCCGGCCTAAATATCGACGAAATCAACCACAGCTTCAGCAGCCGCCTGAAAGGTTCTTATCTCACTAACTTTTTGTACAACAGCTTTGATCCTCTGTTACTGATTCCTAATATAAAGAATCCGGGAGCAGCATTAACATTAAGTACGAATTACAGGAATAAACACGGGTTCTTTTTCCTGGGAAATATCAAAGACCTCGGATTTATTTTATGGCGCAAACAACCATATCTGCACAAGATTGATCAAACTATTTCTTTGGAAGATGCTGAAGCTAAAAATGCTGGAACTAAACTGAAGGAAGAGATTGAAAAAAATATATTACAAAACCCAGTCACAACAGGCAAATTCACCTCTCTTCTAGATACCAGAGCAGAACTTTTAATAAACAGGGATTTCAATTCATACCAGCCAAATCTTATCCTTTCAAAGAGCCTGTTTAATAAAAATGGGCAGATAGCACTGGTGAATACTTACAGATGGAGGTCCCTGAATTTTAGTGCAAGTACCACATACAACCTTAATAAGACCCTGGAAATCGGGGGGCAATTCCTTGTGAAATCTCCCAATCTCGATTTCTTTATTGGAAGTGACCAGATAGCGAAAACATATACCGCATTTAGTGGGATTATGCAGTCGGACGCTAACCGGGGCAGGGGTTATACCGCAATCAATATGTATATGGGTTTCGCTTTAAAAGTTGGACCTATTCTCGAGCGTTACAACACCGCTGATCGTGTTCCGGGACTAAAGAAACCTGGAGAAAAAAGCTTCTTCGGAAAAATATTTACCTCAAAATCTAAGAAACGCTAGCTTTAGGCTGAGTTACCAGAAAATCTTTAAGGTAATAAGGTTCGAAATAGGCGACATCCTCAAACGAGGAATTCTTATACTTTTCGTAAGCCAACATACTCAGATCTCCAGCCGAATTAACATGACCAGTATTAAGACTTATATTCTGGCAGGTTTCGAGTACCTGACGGCATTTTTCAGCGCCATCTCCAAAAAGCAGAAGTTTTTTGTTTTGAAAACCCCTGAAAGAATCCGCGTCTATAATTTTTGCTTCAACGGGTGTCAGTTCATTTAAGGCAGAATCATAAACAGCCATGTATACCTCCATTCTTCTGGCATCGATCATGGGGCACAATAAAACGTCCTGATCCGGCGACTTTTTCAGCATGCCTGAAGCCATCGCTTTCAAAGTGTTTACAGCTATTAGTGGAATATCCAATGCATAACACAAGCCCTTTGCAGTAGAAACACCAATCCGCAGGCCCGTATAAGAACCAGGCCCCATACTAACCGCTACTGCATTTAGATCCGCGGGTTTCTTTCCCGCAAGCGTTAACACTTCTTCGATAAATAAGGTAATATGACTTGCGTGAATATTCCGTTCATTTTGCTCTTTAACGAAGAGAGTCGTTCCATTCTCAGATAAAGCAATTGAACACGAAGATGTCGAAGTTTCTATTTGGAGGATTAATGCCATACAGAGCTTAAATACAGGTTAGAATATGCAGTTCAGGGAACCGGATCATGGCCGTGTCTTCCCCATGGATGACAACTGGCGAGTCGCTTAAGGGTTAACCAGCCGCCTTTGAAAGGACCATATTTTTTTATGGCCTCAGCCCCATACTGCGAACACGTAGGACTGAAACGACAGGATGCTCCCAAAAGAGGAGACAAAAAAAATTGATACAGCTTGATAATGAGGAGAAACATACCTCCTATCAGCCATTTAACCATATCAATCAATATCCTTATCATACGATTTGGTTAATTGCTTCATTGCTGCGATTAACTTCTTTTCAAGGAAGGCATAGTCGCCGATTTCTTTACCAACAAAATTGATTGAAAATATCAGTCCGACATTGTGCTGCCTCAGGAAAGTATAAAGATACTCTTCTTTATTGAGCCTGAAAGCCTCACGGATCCGTCGTTTAATCAGGTTGCGGTCTACGGCACGCTTAAACTTTCTTTTAGGCACACCAATAACCACCTGAGAAGGAATTTCCGCCGGAAGCGCTTCGGATAGATGAACTATCCTGAAAGGGTATAAAAGAAAAGAAGAACCATTATGAAAAAGCTTATCTAAAAGCCTTTTATTACATAACCGTTCCTCTTTTCTAAATGAATACATTGAATTAGCCTTCAGCGAAGGCCAGAATCAAAAATTATGCTTTATGACGACGCTCGTCAGAAACTGACAATCTCTTTCTACCCTTAGCTCTTCTCGATGCTAATACTCTTCTACCATTTGCAGTGGCCATACGCTCTCTGAAACCGTGTTTATTTCTTCTTTTTCTTTGAGAAGGCTGGAATGTTCTTTTCATGACTTTATATCAACTTTGTAGCTTTTAAAAACAAGAGTGCAAATATAGGAGCATTTTTTCACTTTTCAAACAGGTGATGAATCTTAACGCTATTATTTATCCACAATTGTAATACAGGTGTATTTTTCAAAGCTTTAAAATAAACTCCTGCAGAAAATCCTTAGTTTTGACGGTATGGAACAGGTTTCTCAGCTAAGCGAGTTCGGAAAAATATTTATTTTCCTAATACTGGGGATACTTTTGGTAACAGCTACGGTTTTCCTCTCGGTCATTCTGGCTCCCAAAAAGCCTACTTATTTAAAACTAACATCTTACGAATGTGGTGAAGAACCAACAGGCAATTCATGGATTCAATTTAATTCTCGGTTCTATGTTGTAGCACTTATCTTCCTTTTATTTGATGTAGAGATGGTGTTCATTTTTCCATGGGCTACCGTTTTCGGTCAGAAGTCCTTGCTGGCGGCAGCTCCAATGTGGGGTTGGCTAACCTTAATTGAGATGTTTGTGTTTGTAGGGATATTAATTCTTGGCCTGGTGTACGTTTGGCGCAGAGGTGATCTGGATTGGATCAAGCCTGCTCAGCAAATTCCACATGTGGATATTGCCATACCAAAGTCGGCTTACGATCGTATTAATAAGGAGGTATATGTTGTCAGGAGCTTTAATGCCGGCACAGAACCAGAACCAATTTCATCGGATGTACCTAAGCCCGGCCCAAGCTTATCAAAACCTGCTTTTAAGCCAACTTTCAGAAAACCAAATAACGGATAATGAGCCTCGACAGAATGCCACAGGATGGCGGTGTGATAATTACTAAACTTGACGACTTATTAAACTGGGCCAGGTTATCTTCACTATGGCCTGTTAGTTTTGGTATAGCCTGTTGTGCTATCGAAATGATGGGTTCCATGGCATCCACCTATGACCTTGACAGGTTCGGAGTGTTTCCCCGCCCTTCTCCCAGACAAGCTGATGTGATCATTATTGCGGGAACAGTGACGTTTAAAATGGCCGAGCGGATACAACGACTTTATGAACAGATGCCTGATCCCAAGTATGTAATTTCGATGGGCTCATGTTCAAATTGTGGCGGCCCCTATTGGCAGCATGGATACCATGTAGTGAAAGGTGTCGACAGAATAATTCCTGTTGATATATACGTTCAGGGATGCCCCCCTCGTCCGGAAGCCCTGATTGGGGGAATATTGGAGTTGCAAAAAAAGATCCAGGAAGAAAGCCTGATGACAAGCAAATAAGATCATTCAAACTTCACATAACGATGTCTTATTCGGAAATTTCAGAGATTTAGGCTAAACTTGCAGCTATGAAAGCATTTTATGGTGATTTACGTGTAGGAATTCTTGGCGGAGGGCAGTTAGGACGTATGCTCATCCAGCAGGCGATTAACTATAATGTAAATATTCGTGTGCTGGATCCTGATCCTGAGGCCCCTTGTAAGAAACTCTGTGACAAGTTTGTGGTGGGATCCTTAACTGACTACGAAACCGTTTATAATTTTGGAAAACACACGGACGTCCTCACTATTGAAATCGAAAAAGTAAACGTCGACGCTCTTCAAAAACTGGAAGACGAGGGTGTTAAAGTCTACCCGCAACCCCGGGTGATCCGCCTGATACAAGACAAAGGGCTTCAAAAAGAATTTTTCAAGCAAAATAATATCCCAACAGCTCCTTTTCAACTTATTTCTTCAAAAGAAGCGTTGAAGAACGCAAACCTGCAGTATCCATATATCCAAAAACTAAGGAAAGACGGCTATGACGGTAAAGGCGTTTATAAAATAAAGTCGGAGGCTGATCTGGAGAACGCATTTGAAGCCCCGAGCATCATTGAGGAATGGGTTGATTTCGAGAAAGAGATTGCAGTTATTGTCGCAAGAAACGACAATGGCGAAACCCAAACCTTTCCTTGCGTAGAGATGGAATTCAACGCGGATGCCAACCTTGTTGAGTTTTTAATATCCCCATCGACCCTTCCCATTGAAATTCAAAAAGAAGCGGAACAGATTGCCACTCAATTAGCCGATACGTTTAAAATAAACGGACTGCTGGCTGTGGAGATGTTCTTAACAAAAGACGGGAAGGTCCTGGTCAATGAACTGGCTCCGCGGCCGCATAACAGCGGACATCATAGTATAGAAGGTAACCGGACATCACAATTTGAACAGCACTTACGCGCTATCTTCAATCTGCCCCTGGGTGATACCCGGCCAATTGATCATGCAGTAATGATCAACCTACTGGGAGAAAAAGGATACGAGGGTTTAGCAGACTATGAGGGGATGAACGAAATCCTGAAACTTCCGGGAGTTTACGTTCATCTTTATGGCAAAAAATTCACTAAGCCTTTCAGAAAGATGGGCCACGTTACTATTGTTGATCAAAACCGGGAGCAAGCTATTGCTAATGCCCGTTACGTTCAGGAAACGCTGAAGGTAAAAGTTTAACAAATTCACAATTATAATATACAAATGAAAGTAGGCATAATAATGGGAAGTAAGTCTGATCTCCCTGTAATGCAGGATGCAGCCGACATACTGAAAGAGCTTGGTGTTGACTATGAGATCACTGTAGTTTCTGCTCATCGTACCCCGGAAAGAATGTTTAATTACGCAAAAACCGCATCCGACAGGGGCCTGAAGGTCATCATCGCAGGAGCTGGCGGTGCAGCACATTTACCAGGCATGGTTGCCTCCATTACACACTTGCCGGTAATCGGTGTACCTGTTAAATCATCCAATTCCATTGATGGATGGGACTCGATCCTTTCGATCCTGCAAATGCCAAACGGTATTCCTGTAGCCACAGTTGCTTTAAATGCGGCAAAAAACGCAGGCATTCTGGCAGCGCAGATCCTGGGTACAAATAACGATAACCTTGCGAGACGATTAAAGGATTATAAAGAAGAACTCAAACTGAAGGTCGAAGAATCGGCTACAGAGCTTGAAGGTCTGAATTAAATTTATAATCAGGATAGATGCTAACATCCATCCTGATTATAAATTTTAACATAAGATTAATTCCAAAGGGGGTTTTCCGGAAAATTAACGATATGGGCATATTTCGGCCCTAAGCCGATAACAATATCCCTCCAAAGATTTTCTTCCTCAGAGAACAACAACTCCGGATTGTACCGGTTTGTGACAAGCCAGGAATTTTGCTGCTGTTCCCGGTCCAGCTGATCCAGGCTCCAGCCAGAATAACCAATAAAGAACCTGATCTCATGATCGTTGATCTGGCCATTGCTGATTAGCACCTTCAGGGTTTCAAAACTTCCGCCCCAAAAGATACCGTTTGCGATTTCAATTCCGCTGTTCATACGGTCGTAGCAACGGTGTAAAAAATGCAGCGTGTCATTACCCACCGGCCCTCCAACATAAATAGGAAACATAGCATCACCGCATTCTGGGATCAAATCTTTCAGCACATAATCGCTTTTCTGATTCAGTACATATCCTACCGAACCGTCTTCATTATGCTCCGCAAGCAAAACTACCGAACGCTTAAAATTAGGATCGAGCATAAATGGCTCTGAAATAAGCAAACTACCTGTATGGGGAGCAATAGGATTTAGCATAACCTGATAACAATCATTTTTTAATATATGTTTTTACATAGATTTGAGATGTAAAGTTCATTAAAGAAAATGCAATTAGTAAGTTTGTGAAATAATGACCCTCAACAAAGAAACGATCCAAAACTTAAGACAGGAATATCTCTCTGCAACCTTATCAGAAAAATCAGTGGCCGACGATCCGATAAGCCAGTTTGCCAAATGGTTTGCCGAAGCACTCGATGCCGACCTGTACGAGCCCAATGTAATGACCCTGGCTACAGCAACTCATGATGGAAAACCATCGGCACGGGTTCTATTGTTAAAGGGGTTCGACAATAATGGCTTCACATTCTACACTAATTACCTCAGCAGAAAAGGTAAAGAGATTGCTAAAAATCCGTCAGCAGCGATGGTGTTTTACTGGGCCGAACTAGAGCGCCAGGTGCGGATTGAAGGACATCTCGAAAAAGTAAGCAAGGAAGAATCCGAAAGATATTTCCATTCCAGGCCCAAGGCAAGCCAGCTCGGCGCTATTGCTTCACAGCAAAGTCAGATCATACCTAACAGAGAGGTGCTTGAAAATGCATTACACGATCTTGAGGGGCAGTACCAGGATAAGGAGGTGCCTAAGCCTTCGCATTGGGGCGGCTATATTCTGAAGCCTCAAATAGTAGAGTTCTGGCAGGGAGGAGCTGCGAGGCTGCATGACCGGATAATGTATAAAAGGACCGACAAAAAAAGCTGGAAAGTTGTGCGTCTGGCTCCGTAATTCAGAAGGAAAATAACACAGCAGATATGGGATTTGAAGATATAAAGCAGCTGCTCACTGACAAATTTGGACAGGAAGTTGTACTTGGCGAAGAAATTTCAGGATTACAACCAGCCTTATTAATTCAGCCGGATAGAATAGCCGAAGTTTGCCTGGAACTCCGGGACAATGAAAAAACCTTTTTCGACTTTCTATCATGTATTTCAGGAGTCGATTATGGGATAGGAGAAAATATGTTTGGAGTAGTGTATCACCTTTCTTCTATTCCTTATAAAACGCAGTTAACTTTAAAAGTTAAGAAGTATTACGATCGTGCCCAGGAGGGGCTTCCCTCTTTTCCGTCTGTCTACTCCGTATGGCGGACAGCTGAATGGCATGAACGGGAGGCTTATGACCTTGTAGGAATAAACTTTGAAAACCACCCGGATTTAAGGCGGATCTTATTACCAGACGACTGGGAGGGATATCCTCTGAGAAAAGATTACAAAGCTCAGGAATATTATCATGGCATTAAGGTAGATTGATTACAACACCTGCTTATAGATATGACAAATACAACATCCCAAACTCCATATAAAACCCGTTACGAAAAGCTGATTGCCGAAGCGCAATCGAGCGAGATGATTCTGAATATGGGACCGCAGCATCCCTCAACACATGGAGTACTGCGCCTGGAACTGATCACCGATGGCGAAATTGTAAAGGAGGTTATTCCACACGTAGGATACCTGCACCGCTGCTTTGAAAAACATGCGGAGAACTTAACCTATCAGCAGACTATCCCATTCGCAGACCGGATGGATTACCTGGCATCCATGAACAATAGCCATGCATGGGTAATGGGTGTAGAACGGATGCTTGGCATTGACAAAGAAATTCCGAAACGAATTGAATATATACGGGTATTAGTTTGTGAATTAAACCGGATTGGCTCCCATCTTATTGCCCTGGGCACTTACGGTATCGATATCGGCGCATTTACTCCATTCTTATGGTGCTTCCGCGACCGGGAACATATTATGAATATGCTAGAGTGGGCATCGGGATCGAGAATGCTCTATAATTACATTTGGGTTGGCGGCCTCTTTTTTGACCTGCCAGTAGGTTTCGAAGAACGGTGCAAAGAGTTCATTGATTATTTTAGACCTAAAATGACTGAACTCAATGAACTGCTCACAGAAAATCAAATCTTCATATCAAGAACAGCAAATGTAGGAATACTACCCCTGGACGTTGCCATCAGTTATGGATGCTCGGGGCCCATGCTCCGGGCTTCAGGCTTAAAATGGGACTTGCGGCGCGTGGACGAATATTCCGCTTACCCTGAACTGGAATTTGATATCCCGGTTGGTTCAGGAAAAATGGGGACTACAGGAGATTGCTGGGACAGGTTTAAGGTGCGGGTAGATGAGATCGAACAATCTGTTCTGATGATTGAACAATGCCTGGAACGTTTGATGAAGGATCTAAAAAGGACGCCTGATTTTGATCCGAGAGCAAAGCTTCCGAAAAAGATAATACCAAAAGAACAAGATTTCTATCTAAGAGCTGAAAGCCCGAGGGGCGAGCTGGGGTACTATTTTATTACGGACGGAAAATCAGAAATCCCTAAGCGGGTAAAAGCAAGAGCGCCTAGTTTTAACAACCTCCATGTTATTTCCGAAATATCAAGAGGCATCCTTATCGCCGATCTGATTGCCATTATAGGTTCAATTGATATTGTATTAGGAGAACTTGACCGCTAGCTAATCAAAATAACGAAGCGAATTAAGTTCAGGGCGAAGCGAATTAACCTGAAGCGCCAGACTCGCTCAGATCGTCATGCCGTCCTGAATCAAGTTCAGGATTCGGCACCTCTTGAACGGTATGCATGAAGCTCTGTTCAGGCAGGAGGTCCCGAAACAAGTCAGGATGACCAAGCGAAACAAGTTCATGACGAAGAAAGAAAGTCCGCAAGTTTTGGACTTGCCCCTGGTGATCAGTACAGATCAGTATACAGCCTTAATAAAAAAGCCTTGCGAAGAACAAATCGCAAGGCTTTTCATTAAAATTCTTTTCCCTATATCTATTGATATACCTTAACCATGTAAACATATTCCTGCATCTTCTTATACTGATCCTTGCGGCTCAGGTTTGAAAGATTATTTTTCTTATTTAGTACCAATTCAGTTTTAAGAGAATCTTTCGGAATTGCATCCAGTGCTTCAAGCAGGTAACCCGACTTCACTGCAAATGTTACACCATCCGTTTTCGCTTGCTTCGCATTGATGATCCCGATAACATTACCTTTACTATCTAACAATGGGCCACCACTATTCCCTTCATAAACCGGAATATCCACCTGGTAAGCTACAGTATCGCCACGATAACCAGTACTGGCACTTAGATAGCCCCTGTTATATACAGGATCTTCTCTTGGAAAACCTATGGTAAACACCTCTTCAGCAACGTCCGCTGAAGATTTTTTAAATGTATATGGTAAAGCCTTCAGAGATTTAAAGTTCGAATCAGTTATCTGAAGAACGGCAATATCATATTGAGGGTGAACATAGATCGTTTTTACCTTATAAGACTGGCCTTCTGTATTCTGGATATAAACAGAGTCAGCATCTTTAATCACATGATAATTGGTAACAAGGTAACCGTCTGATGAAAGTGCAAAACCAGTTCCCCCATATTGGCCGGGATTCGATGGTAAAGATGGGATCCCCGCTATATCTTTCATCTGTGCACTTTGAGTCCTTTGAATACTGGTCAGCTTGCTGATCTGTCTTCTCAAAGCGTTATAATCCGAATTCAGTGCATTGGTTTTAGCAAAATAACCCGTCGACAGTAAGGTAGAAAATGCAACAACAATTGCCACCGAAGCGGCAACAGCAGCATTGATCCGGTATTTAGCCCACAAAACTTTTAGCATGGACCTCTGCGGAATAACTTCGCTCTTTATTTCATCGATATCTAATGTTTCGTGGATAGCATTCATATCTGATACCAGCTTATGCCGCACTCCATAGTCACGCAACTGGTCCATGAAAGCCTGATGCGAAACAACCTGCTGATCCAGCTCAGAATCAGTTGCCCTAAGTTGTTCAAATGCAGCCCTCTCCTCTTCAGTCATCTCTCCCCTCAAGTAAGCTTCTATCCGTTCTGTTGTTTTCATTGTATTAGCGCGTTAATCAGGTTTGAAAAAAAAGCTTTTTCAAACGTTGCAGGCATTTGTACTTTTGGTTCTTTGCATTGTCTGCATTGGTATAACCAAATTTCGCACATATTTCCTGCATAGATTTATTATTGATATAAAAGTCTTCAATAATAGTTTTACAAGGTTCGCCGAGGTGCATTAAAGCACTTTCCATTTGTCTGAACTGTAAGTCCTTTTCCTCATGTCTTTCCATGTCCTGTTCAACAGGTAAAACATCTTCAAAGTCACTAATCCTTCCAGCGTTTCTACTAAGCTGGTTTAACCTCTTAAGCCATAACCTGCGGCTTACAGAGTAGATAAATGTTTTTAATTTACTGTTCAGCTCAAAGTTTCCACTTTTTACCTTATCGTAAAGAACTATTACTGATTCCTGAAAAATGTCTTTAGCATCGTCATCTGTTCCGTTATTCATTACTACTAACTGTAGGATCATCGGAAAATATGCCTTGTACACCGTTTCAAGAACATCTTTTGAGCCATTCAGGATCCCCAATATAACTTCACTATCCGTTGGTACTGACCTCTTTATCTCTTTGCTCACTATTTAATACGCTTTTATGCTAATTGTAACCCAATGATAAGTAAAAAAAAAAATAAAAAAATAATCAAACATTAGGGTTACCTTTTTAAGTACCGGGTATTAACCAGTAAATATTATTTGTTTAATTATTAAACTTTAACCTCAAAAATGAAAAATCTATTCAAATTCGGATTCGTTGCTTTAGCTATCTCTTTATCAGTTGCTGCTTGTTCTTCAAACAAAACTGGCGAAGGTTCTGATTCAACTGCTGTTGATTCTGCTGCTATCGACACTTCTTTAACTGTTGATACTACTGCTACTGATTCTGTTGCTACTGATTCTGTTTCTGCTGATTCAGCTGCTCACTAATCTGAATTTATTCAGCAAGATAAAAAGCTGCTCAATATTTGAGCAGCTTTTTCGTTTTACCGCTATCTGTCCTGATTCTCCAGGATCTCGTCCTGGTCTATCAAAACATGCTCCGCTGAATGAGCCAATTCAGCTTCAATGATGTTTTTCTTCGGAAAATTAAAGAAGTGAGAGCTAAGCACAGGCAGCACAAAAATTACAACAGTAAAAACTGATACCATCAGATCTAATTTCTCACTATCCAGAAACTGAGCCAATGCAGCACTATGGTCGAAATGGCTGTAAACGGAAGCCGTAAGCTTTAAGCCTAAAACGCCAATCACAATAAAAGCGATGGTTTCAAGAAAGGTATACTTTTCCATCAGTTTAACAAAACCCTGCGCAACAAAGCGCATTGCCAATATTCCTATAAACACCCCCGTATAGATCAGAAACATATGATCAGTAAATGCAACCGCAGCGAAAACATTGTCAATTGAGAAAGCAAGATCCATTATTTCGACAAGAGCTACAGTCGACCAGAAAGTCCCCAGCACTCCTACTGTCGACCTGTAAAACCAGTTTTGAGTCTTATCTATCGTTTCTTCGCCCTTTTCAGAGTTACTCATTTTCCCTTTAAAGTAGGAAACAGCAAGAAATAAGAGATATAAACCTCCTAGAGGTTTAAGCCACCAAATTTTTACAAGCCAGCCCGCAACCAGTAAACATATCCCCCTGAAGACATAGGCGCCTATAATACCATATTTCAATGCTCTTTCGCGCTGTTCTTTTGGCAGATCTAAAACCATTGTTGCCAGAACAGCAGCGTTGTCCACAGATAGTAAACTTTCTATGACTATCAGATTTAAAATAATCAGCAAGCCTGCCTGAATGTCGTCACCTAAAATTGTGTGTAAAAAATCCATGTTAAATACTAATCGTTCCTACCTTTTTTTCGGATGGCAAAGGTGCTAATATTTAAGGAAGAATAGGGAAATAAGAACGACTTATTTGGGGGAGAAGAAGCAGGAGCGAATATTATCGCTCCTGCAGAATACTATTTATCTAAAAAGCAAAAGGCAGAAGGGTTGGTACCAACGGAAAAGAAACTTTTCTGTTTGCCATCTTTGTCAAACCGAAATACCGTTCCTTCTGCTTGAAAGTCTTTCGCGTCAGCCAAATAAATATCTCCAGAACCTGAATCTACTCCAATGCCATATGGAAGTTTGATTGCGGTTTCAGAACCGTCACGAATGAAGCTAGGGCCAGGAATTTCATTTTTTACATTTAATGTAGAATAACTTATTTCATAGCCACCAGCCACCATGCTGTACTCTGCCTTATAAATGTAAGCAACATCGTTATTAATTACCATACCAGTTGCCCGCAGGTTAAGAGCCCTGGCTTCATCTGTATTTGAATTTATAACGTAAATATTCGACTTAATTGTTCCATAATCGCCCACAGTTACAACATACACATCGCCATATTTGTCTGCAAGCACGAGATTGGGATTAATATCTACAGTGATCTTTTTTGATTCGGTCAAGGATGTCAGGTCTATAACCGAAACAGTATTTTCATAAAGGGGGTAATCCAATCCGCCGGAATTTGCAACGTAAAGTTTATTTCCAACCACTGCCATATGCTCCGGATCCCGTCCAACCTCTATTTTTTTTACGATTTGGTCAGTGTTTCCATCCAGCACATAAACGTTGTCATCATACGAACTCACAAATACCTTTCCATTAGCTGAGGCGAGCCATCTCGGTGAGGAGATGGTTACACTGCTTGTTTTTTTAAAGGTCTGGGAGTCCAGAATTTCCACTTTGTTAGAACCATTCACCGTAATATAAATTTTTGATCCGAATACCTTTATATCCTGAGCAAGATCTCCTAAGCCAGCATTGGCATTGACTGCTCCGTACATATCTTTGGTAACCGCACCGGTTTCATGATTGTAATAGCTTACTGAGGCATTATTCTGTTGAAAACCTCCCTGGTTCAAAACTAAGACATTCTGGTTGAATGCCTGTACCTCGTCCGAGTCGCCGTCTTTTTTACAAGAAGCGAAAGTTAGCACTGTTGCTGCTATAATACCTGATTTTAACCAGCTGAATCTGTTGAATTTCATATTTAATTTAATTTGATAATGCATATTTAATTGACAGTCGGAACGAGCGTCCGGGCATGGGATAGTTCCTTACGACTGCGTACTTTTTATTGAGAAGGTTATTTAGTTCTGCCCTGAGGGTCAATCTGTTTTTTCCAGCCCCGAATTCTCGCGAAGCAGAGATGTCATGCGTAGACCAGGGTTTCATATTACTGAATCTGTCGATGGTTCTCAAGCCGTAGCGCTCAGACGTATATAAAAAATTATAATTTACAGTGTACTTTCCCTGTATCAGGCTTAGGGAGGCAGTACCACTATGTTTTGGGGCGTAGGGTATCACCTGTTTATAATAGTAGCCAGGTGTCACTTCGATCGCCTTTTGATAAGTATAGTTCAAACTGGCAGCAATAAAACCTGAAGATGAAACTTTCAGTTCTGATTTGACAGAGCTTTCTATTCCATTGATATCGACTTTTCCAAGATTAGTCATGGTCCATAAAAACAAACTACTAGTAGGAATAGCCACAATTTTATCCTTAATTTTATTATGATAGCCATCTATTTTCATAGACAGGTAAGAAAGCGCACCTTCAAAAGCTTTGCTATACGATACTCCGAGGGTATATTGTGTGGAATACTCCGGCTTTAGCGCAGTGTTTCCTATCAAAGTATAGTATTGATCGTTAAAGGTCGGCAATCGAAAACTGCTTTTATAAAGCCCTCGCAACTGAAAATTACTTTCAAAGAATGGCTTCCAGGCAGCTGAAAGTGTGGGGGTAAATGCTTGCTTATTATAAGCACTCTCACCAAACTTTACAGTTTCCCTTGTGCTTGTACTAAGCAGGCTTCCTTGCAAATCAAAGTGTTTCAGGTTTAGCGATGAAGTCAAAGCCAGAAGACCGGTTAACCGCGACGGTTGGGGAAAGACCTCGTCGCGGCTTAAGTCGATCTTTGCATCCATTATGCTATGAATCATGTCAGCTGCTAAAGACACATTGAAAATTTCAGAGACAGCAAAGCGGTTCGCTACCGAAAAGTAAAGCTCGTTTTGCTTATACCAGTTATCGATGGGGTTTGATCCCAGCCAATCGGGATCTTTATACCGGCTATAACTGTAGCTGTATTTTCCTCTTAATATTACCTGATAACGGTCACTGACAGGTCTATTGTAAGATACCTGTGAAAAGAATTCATCATCGGACAAGCGCTGATTTGAAGTATCTACATTGTCGACTATTGCCCGAGGTAAACCACGATCCGATCGATACATATAAGCCTGTATAGCCCATATGCTGCTGTCGGCGCCATTTCCAAAAAGCCCTGCCTCCAGTCGAAGAGCATCGAGATCTGTGTTGTTCCTGGTCCGCACGGTGTCGAAATCGCCATTTCTGAATTTGAATTTATAAGCGCCACTGGCTTTTTGCCATTCAGAACTTATCGAAGAATAAATACGCTTCGTAATTTTTTGCTGCCAGGTGAACGAAGGATTAAACAATCCGAAACTACCGGTTTTAAGGCCGCCCTGAATATTTGACCTGCCCCCCGCATTAAAATTAGGTTTCTTCGACTGAATAAACAGGCTGTTAGCAAGGGAAAAAGCCCTGGCCGGCAGAAGTTCTTTATCTGACTGTCCGTTGTACAGCTCTATGACTTCTATGTTATCCAGGGAGAACTTCCCCAGGTCGACCTGCCCGTTCTGCGCATTACCCAACTCCAGACCATCATAAAATACGGAGGTATGCAAACTTCCCAAACTCCTTACATTAATGGTTTTTAATCCGCCAACGCCCCCATAATCCTTTAATTGTACGCCGGAAAAGTGCCGCACCGCATCTGCTACCGAAAAGCTGTTGGTCCGCTGAAGTTGTTTAGCTGTTAAGATCTGGGCAGGGTTCAAAGTTGTATCGATAGCTATTCTATTACCTATCACCTCTACCTCTTTTAGGGTATCAATTAACTGGGCATAACTACCTGAGTAATTAGAAACGCTTATTATAGCTGTTAATATAAGTATTTTAAAAACTGCAGTCTTTGCCATTACTAATTGTGAGAAATAGAAAACAGGAATATGAAATGAGAATACACGGAGGTACTTTCATCAAGCTTCAATCCCCGAAAGCTATGAATCTAAATACTTGAGGCAGGTCTTCTGACTTACTCCCGGTTACTCTGCCTTCCCTTTATTAAAAAAAGTGGCTTTGAGAATGAATAACCGTTATGGAGAACACAGCAGCGGGACTGTCCGGGATTCTAACCCGAGTTCCCTTTTAATCCTTCAACTGAGTTGGAGGAACCAAAAGCGTCGCAAAGATAGGATTATTTGGTTGAATTTATTTATACAAATTGTCTACCTTTATAGAATGCCCCGCCATCCTGCGGGTCTAAATGCCCGCGCTATCCTTTTCAAATATTTCTATAGAAACACCCAAGCATCGGTCAATACTGGGTTCCTAACGTGCTCTTGATGGCTTCTGTACAAGCTTGAACCATGGGGGTACTTCTGCCGTACCAAGTCCTTAGGTTCACGGTCTAGTCACGGTTTATTGACGGTTTAGTCACGGTCTAAATAATACGCGGGGGGGGTAATGTCTCGTCCTAATTAGGCTATACAGGTTAGGGGATTAATAGTAATTGAGCTATACAGCTTGATTTGTTATTTCTAAAGTAGCTATACA
>NZ_JAFMZP010000006.1 GCF_024436435.1 Desertivirga xinjiangensis | reverse complement strand
AGTCAGTTCAGAGGGGTAACTAATATCGAATTCTTTATGTACAGGTTATCCAAAATATACGCCTAGTCCACAACTTTCCGGACTGATCCGAAGTGTCTCCTAAATAATAGCCCTTAAACAACAAAAGCTTCCATTTCTGGAAGCTTTTACTCTGTGCGCCCACCTGGGCTCGAACCAGGGACCAAAAGATTATGAGTCTTCTACTCTAACCGACTGAGCTATAGGCGCAGCTAAAAACAATTGTTTTTTGCGTTTGCAAATGTAGTTAATCCTTTCAAATTCGCAAACAGTAATGCTTAAAAAAACGTGAGAAAACTGATGAAGATCCGCTCAGTTATTAAGATAGGAGAGCGTAAGTGTGTTCGTCTGGAGGCGCCGCTAAAGTTAATTATCTGGTATTCAGTAATTCAATTTGAGCGAATGTTGAAAGGTGAAGGATAGGTTTATTTTTCAAATGTAACCTGATAAATACTACAAAGCGGACGAAGAGCATTATTTACGAAGGTGTTTTGTGAAATAATAACAGGGGCAGAGGAGTATTTAGTGCTATCTTTTTGGTAGCACTTTCATGGAAAAGGTTTTCGAGAAACCCACGGGTCTTAGGGACGGCGATTATAAGGTCGGCATTGCGGTTTTCCGCGAATTCAATAATAGCTTTAATGGCATTCCCTTCGTTCAGGTAATGAAATTCGGGTTTCAGCTCATCAAGCATCTTGTGCAAGGCCATTTCCTCCTTTAGATACCCTGCTGCACCAAGTGATTCACCTAGCTCTACATTTACAACAAGGAGTTTTGATCCCGTTTCATTAATAAATGTTGTGATTTGGTCCGCAGGCAAGGTGTCAGATATATCTCTGAGATCGCATGCTAATACTGAAATATCTATTTTCCTGTACTTTGAATTTGAGGGAATGACCAACAATGGAAAATTTCTATTTTTGATAAGATCAGCGGTTTGCTTTCCAACACTGTTTTTTCCATTAGCTCCGGCCCCCGACAATCCCACGGCGACCAGATCTATATTCTCGCGACTAAGAATTTCCCTGATGCCGCTAAGTAGGGGCAAGTCGTTGTTTACTATTTCTACAGCAGTGTCGTCATCAGCGATTGTCTGGAGTTTGCTTTTTAGAGCTTGTAATTTTTGTACGGTGTCCCGCCGTGTATCTATATCCGTTTTGGGAACGAGAACCACCGAATCTGCAAGCATCACCATTTCGGTGCTGTCAAGATTAGAAGAGTGGTATAATAAGATCCGTGCTGCTTTTAAATCTCTTGACATTTGGGCAACGTAGCTTGCTGCGTTTAAAGCAGCTTCCGAAAAATCGGTCAATACCAGTATCCTTTTCATATGGATTTATTAAGCCGGGTCTAACAAGGTCTCCCTGATATCAACAAGGATGCTTTTCATTAGTTTGTGTTGTTGTTCATGCCAGAAGCATCAGGTGCCATTTTTTTTTAATGTATCTTCTTTTTTACATGATATTCGTCACTTATCTGAAAATTTTTGAAGGGTTTATAGGGAAATTGTGAAACAAGTTTTAGTTTTATGGAACGAAACCAATTAAGAGAATACCAATAGTATGATAAGAAGAGACTTTATCAGGAAAGCAGGCATCGCAACCGGGGGACTGATCCTGAATAGCCAGGTTTTAAACGCCATGGCCTTTGATCTTAATAGCGAAAAGATAAAAATCGCCATCATCGGATGTGGCGACAGGGGAAGGGGATTGGCAAGTGTCTTAAGATCGATGAATGATAAGTTTGAAGTAAAATCTCTATGCGATGTTCTCGATTTTCGACTGAAAGATGCAGCCAAACCCTTTGCTGGTTCGACTATCAAACAACTCAAAGACTATCGGCGGATATTGGATGATCGGGAAATAAAGGCTGTTATTATAGCTACACCTTTAAACCTTCACTTTCAGATTGCTAAAGATGCCCTTTTAGCGGGTAAGCATGTATACCTTGAAAAAACCATGACCTATAACGCCTCTGAGGCGCTGGAACTGGCCAAAATATCGCGATCAAGACCGAACCAAATACTCCAGATCGGGCATCAATACCGATCCACGCCATTGTATTATAAGGTCAAGGAGATGATAGACAAAGGATATCTTGGAAAAGTAACACAAATAGATTGTCGTTGGGATCGCAATCACAGTTGGCGGAGGCCGGTTCCGGATGCTTCGCTGGAAAGGCAGATCAATTGGCGGATGTACCGTGAATATTCGGGAGGTTTACCTGCCGAGTTATTATCCCATCAGATTGATTTTATTAACTGGGCTTTCGATACTCATCCTGAGGAAGTTTTAGCTTCAGGTGGGATCGATTTCTATAAAGACGGACGGGAAACTTTTGACAACGTGCAGGCAATACTGAGGTATAAAACTGCAGGTATGATAGGCAATTTTGGCGCTACCTGCTCGAACGCGCATGAAGGATATTCGTTTAGCTTAAAAGGCTCTAAGGGTACTGTTTCACTTCTAATCGATACTGGTGTGTTTTATCCTGAAAAGTCAGTGAAAGAAGAACTTGAAACGGTGGATGGGGTGACTGGTGCAACTAAGATTCAATGGAACAAAGATGGTGGAATTCCAATCTTAAAAGAGCCGATGAAGAATGGTTCCTGGTATGCCCTCGATGCATTTCACAATAGCATCAGTACTGGTACTAAACCGGATTCAGATGTGGTTACAGGAGCTAAAACTGCATTCACTGTCCATCTCATTAATCAGGCTTTGTTCAGTAATTCGATACAAACCTGGCAGAGTAGCTTTGATTCGGTTTGATGGATAGATAAAATTTCTTAAACAAAGAGGTGAAAATAATTGTGATCCTATATCATGGATTTCATCGATTATTATAAGATTCTCGAACTTGATAAGAATGCAACTGAGAGTGATATAAAAAAGGCTTACAGAAAGCTGGCCAGAAAGTATCACCCTGACCTAAACCCCAATGACGAAGCTGCAAAGAAAAAATTCCAGCAGATCAACGAGGCCAATGAAGTCCTGGGCGATCCGGCTAAACGTAAGAAATACGATCAATACGGCAAAGACTGGAAAAACGCTGAACATTTTGAACGAGCAGGCACGCAGCAACGACAATATACGGGCAATGCTGACTGGCAGGGTAGAGCCGAAAGTTTTGGGGAAGGCGGTTTTTCTGATTTCTTTGAATCTCTTTTCGGCGGAGGATCGGGAAGGAGAAGAAGACAGTCTGCATTTAAAGGGCAGGATTTTACAGCTGAAATGCAGCTCAGACTTACGGATGTTTACCGCACGAAGAAGCAGACTGTAACTGTTAATGGTGAAAATATTCGCTTAACCATACCTGCGGGCTTAGAAAATGGCCAAACTATTAAAATATCCGGTTACGGAAGCCCCGGAATGAACGGAGGACCTAAAGGCGATCTCTATATTACATTCAATATTATTAATGATACCCGCTTTCGGCGCGAAGGCAGTAATCTATACACGGATGTCGATATTCCATTGTATACTGCTGTTCTCGGCGGTGAAATTACACTTGATACTCTCGACGGGAAAGTAAGGTTAAAAATCGCTCCGGCCACACAGAACGATACCAAAGTGAAGCTTAAGGGCAAAGGTTTCCCTGTCTATAAGTCGGAAACGGAGTTCGGTGATCTGTATCTCACGTATAAAGTTAAAATACCTGAACACCTGTCCATCAGAGAAAAAGAACTTTTTCTGGAATTGAAAAAGCTTAGAGGTCTCTAAATTGTTAAAAGGATAATGGAGAAGGAAAGAAAGATTAGCAATGCGGATCTGAATGCATTAGGCATTAAAGACCTGGAACTGCTGGTAGATTTTAGTCGCGTGGCAAACGGATTATTGAAAAATCAGGTGATGGACCGCGAAGTAATTCTCGAACACCTGGAAGCCTTGCTTGATGAGCCCAGGTCTTATATCAGCAAGACTTCAGGGAAATTTAAGAATCTTGCGGAAAAAGTCATAGCCCTTAAAAAAAAGGGAAAGCTCGTAAAAAAAGAAAACGATATACAGCCCCTTCGGGAAACAATGATCGGTTTCCCGGTGTTCGGGAGGGAGCATATCGAAGAAGGTGCTTTTGGTCAAATGAACACAGCCATGAAGTTGCCTGTGGCCGTAGCGGGGGCTCTGATGCCGGATGCTCATCAGGGCTATGGCTTACCTATAGGAGGTGTTCTTGCTACTACCATCGATTCGATCATCCCATTTGCGGTGGGTGTGGATATTGCCTGCAGAATGTGTTTGAGTATTTTCGATATGCCGGCCTCTAGAATTGACCGGGATAAGGACAGATTAAAGAAGCTGCTGACAGATCACACTGTTTTCGGCATGGGGGGTGTTACCCGAAGTCATCATGATGCTTCATTGTTCGATAGTCCACAATGGAAAGCCACAAAAGTGATCAGAGATCTGAGAGATAAGGCCTATAGTCAACTAGGTACCTCAGGAACAGGTAATCATTTTGTGGAATGGGGAGAGCTGAGCATAGAACGAGATACCCCTGAGGGGCTGCGGGCTGGTACTTATCTCGCCTTGTTATCGCATTCTGGTTCCCGCGGATTTGGTGCGGGTATTGCCAATCATTATTCTGGGATCGCGATGAAGAAAACAAAACTCCCCGGCGAAGCGAAACATCTGGCCTGGCTTGACATGAATTCAGAAGAGGGGCAGGAGTACTGGGTAGCAATGAACCTCGCTGGTGATTATGCATCCGCTAATCATCATGAAATCCACAACAAGATCGCAAAAGCGATCGGTATGGCTCCGATGCTGAGAATTGAAAATCACCACAACTTTGCCTGGAAAGAACAACTTGCTGATGGAGCGGAGGTGCTGGTGCATCGCAAAGGCGCAACGCCTGCTGGAAAAGGAGTACTTGGCATCATTCCGGGCTCCATGAGCACTCCAGGATTTGTAGTTCGCGGTAAGGGAGATCCCGATTCGATAAATTCGGCTTCTCATGGAGCTGGAAGGCTGATGAGCAGAAATGCCGCCTTTAAAACGCTTAAAAGGGACCTGGTAGAGGCGGAACTTACTCATAAGAAAGTCACTCTTCTTGGTTCTGACCTCGATGAGGCGCCTATGGTTTATAAAGATATTCACACGGTGATGGCGGCACAGAGAGACCTGGTAGAGGTGCTTGCTTCTTTTCAACCAAGGATAGTGAGAATGGCTAATCCCAAAGAACGTCCTGAAGATTAGGATGTTAATTTCGACACACGCGGCACGCGTGCGCCAGCAAGGCTTTAAGGGAGGATATACCATCTGATCTGGCTCTTTTTGGGGATCCACAGAACATTTGTTTTTGTATGGTGTTTTAAAAAATACTATAACAGAAACACTATGATTGACAGAGAAAATTTTTCGGACGATGATGAAAATATTCCGGGACAAAATGATCAGGAACTTAATGATATAGAACCAAAGAGTTTGGAAGACCAGGAACGGACGAATTCAGAAAATCTTGTGCAGAGGCTTAATGAAGATGATAGCGGGGATTCAGACTCCGGTTCGGAAGCTGGCAGGCCCATAGGCTCGGATAAGCCGATAAACAAAAATTTGCTGGGGGATAACCCACCCGGTAGTGAACAGGCTGCTTTTGAGGCAGGAAATGTTGGCGACATGGGAGCTGATCAGGTAAAATATCAGGCCGAAAATATTGTTGAGAATTTTAGGGAGAACCTGGATAAAACACAAAACGAGATTGAGCTCGATAAGAAACTGAAGAGTCAGTCGGACAACCAGGAAAGTTAGTCTATCTTATTATCAAAACCGCTTATTATCAAACCCGGCTGGCTTGCTTAGTTTTGCCGGGTTTGCTGCATTATTTTGAAGCCTTTTTTATAAACAGACCCGCTTCCATGATAATAACATTCAGCTTGCTTATCTTTTTTCTTATTATATTCCTATTTGACTATATTTACTTGCGTAGATGAGATCGTCAGGGCAGACTGACGTTTACGCATATATGAATTTTTCTATTGTTATTTTCAGGATTTTGCTAGCCATCATATTGGCTAGTTATGCCGCCGACCATATAAGTCAGCCTTCAAACGGATATGTTGCGTTGGGGCTTTTCGAAATTATACTATCTATATTGGTTATTTATTCCCCTTTAAAATTCCTTATCAAACAATTATAAAACTCCATGGATTATCAGAATGCAGGTGGTTTTCCCACCATGAAAGTTATCAAAATAGTTACAGGTGTAATCTTGGCTTTTCTACTGTGGATTATCCAGCCCTTTACCTACGAGAACATAGATGCTGGAAACGTTGGAATAAAAATTAATCTTTACGGTTCTGACAGGGGAGTGGATAACATCACAATAGTTACTGGAAGGGTGTGGTACAATAGCTGGACTACTAAGATCGTTGAATTTCCTACTTATACTCAGTCGGTTGATTATGAGCCATTCGTGGTAACTACAAAAGATGCGGCAGAGTTTCAGGTTGACCCGAAGCTTAATTATCACATTAATCCAGCAATGGTCCCCCAGATATACCGGCAATACCGGAAGCCGCTGAAGGAGATTGAACAGCAGTTTATGAGGAACACCATTTATGACGCCTACAGGATAGTTGCAAATTCGTTCACTTCAGATTCTGTGATGTCTAACCGTGAGACATTTGAAGACAGGATACAGGTGTTGCTGACAAAAAATCTAGGTAAGGATGGGTTTATCTATGATCAGCTTACCTCTGCGATTACTCCGCCGGCATCATTGCGGCAGATGATCGATGAGAAGAACGCATCTATCCAGGCAAGATTGAAAGCAGAGAATCAGGCAAAGCAGGCGATGGCAGAGGCCCAGGTGAGTAAGGCTAAAGCAGAAGGAGAAGCCGCTGCTCTTCTGATCAAAGCAAAGGCTGAGGCGGAGGCAAACAGACTACGTCAGCAGTCCCTAACTCCCTTGCTGATCCAGCAAAAGGTGATCGAAAAATGGGACGGAAAATTACCACAGTATGGAACGGTTCCCCAGTTTTTTAAGAATGTAACAGATTAGGGGAGTGGTAACTTAAGTTTTAAGTGATAAGTTTAAGGGGTAAGTTTTAAGTCGATGGTCCGAACTCAAAACTTACCACTTAAACTCAAAAGATTCCTGTAGGGCCAAACTTATATTTAAGCGTGATGCTAATATTGCTGTAAAAGTCGTTGCGGCTGCCGGCGCTATAATAACCGTCTACCTGGTCTCCGAGCACATAATTAGCCTGGTACCTTAGTCCGGCAATGAGGCGTGAGTTGAAGCCTGAATTGTCAATGCCAACGCTTACAGGAACGAAAATTTCTTTATTGTTGTTCGTGCCCTGAGTTAATTGATTTTTGCTATTACGATAGATCTGCTGCTGGCTATTTTTTATGACACCGGCACCTAAGCCGGCATATACGCCTTTTGTTACATTTATCAGCAGAGCATTATGATTGACTGGCGTGTTATTCATAAATTGTCCCAAATGAAGTTTGGCCGATACCATCAGCGCTTTAAAATCATTTTGAAAGTGCCTGTTATAATTCGTCTCCCGGCCAGAGATTGTACCCATCTGAGCTTCTACTCCGCCATGTAGAAAAGGTGTAAGATAGTAGTCTGCCGTCCCTATAATGAGTTGTTTGTTTTGAGGAGCGTTAAGCTCACCGCGGTTGCTTGTTATCCCGCCTCCGGCACCAATGCTAAACTTGTGGAAGTTTTTCTGTGCATGGATCAATGATGGCAAAAAGCAGAGCAGAAGTGTGTAGATGTTTTTCATGCTGAGAAGACGTAGAAAAACATGCCAGAACACCTCTGTGCATTATCTGTACAACATCTATGGTATGTGTAGCCTTAACAAGACGCTGCGTTGTGAAACTGTGTTTACGTTTTGGCACAGATTAGAAGGAGAGAATCAGTATGGGACTAAAAGATTCCTAATGGACCAAACTTCATTTTCAGGCTTACCACTAATGTGCTGTAAAAGTCTCCCCGGTTTTCAGAACCATAGTATCCATCGATCTGATCGTTCATGGCAAAATGCGCCTGGTATCCGATGCCTGTTATAAAACGGGAATTTGAAGCGGAATTGTCTATTCCAAATGTGAATGGTATAATTACATCATTGTTTTTATTCGATCCGCCAGTTGTCCTATTCTGCTCTTCCCGATAAATTCCTTTTTGATGATTTGCTATAAACCCTATTCCGGTACCTGCATATATCCCTTTAAAGACGTTCATTAAATGTGCCTTGTTGCCAACCGGAATCCTCCGGCTTGTAATAAATTGGCCCATGTGTACTTTGGTGATAAGCAAGGCTGACTTATAGTGATTCTGGTAAAACCGGTAATAGCTTTTTGTTTCCTGGCCATACAGTTTTCCGAACTGCAGTTCAATACCCGTATTTATATAGGGGCTGAAATAGTAGTCAACAGAGCCTGTTAGTAAGCTTTTAGCTTCGGGGGAATTCAGGTCGCCCTGGTTTTGAGTAATGCCGCCACCCAATCCGGCACTGAGATGGTAAAAGTTTCTTTGGGCCACGCTAATAAAAGACAATAAGCAAAATGCAGGTAAGATTAATAGGTATTTCATAAGTAGGTGATTAGAAAAACAAAGTTATTTGCTTAACCTCTGAAAAATTGTCACATGTGCTAATTGTAAACTGTATTGTGTACTTGTGCAGCTTCTTGCTTCGTACAATTAATATCTCTATAATTGCAGCTGTACATATAATGACCAGCTATTCAAAACAAAACAGAGTTCTCATTGCAGTAGATTGTATAATCTTCGGGTTTGATGGAGAACATTTGAAACTGCTGCTGATACAGCGCGATTTCGAGCCTGAAAAAAATAAATGGAGCTTGATGGGTGGCTTTATAGAACCGGATGAAAGCCCCGAGGATGCGGCCGCAAGAATATTGAAGCAGTTAACTGGTCTTGAAGGTGTATATATGGAGCAGATGCATCTGTTTGGCGATGTGAATCGTGATCCTATCGAGCGTACGCTCAGTATCACTTACTTTGCGTTCATCGACATTCATAAATACGAAAAACAGCTGAGTGATGAATATCATGCCGAATGGTTTCCGCTTAAAGAGGCTCCCAAATTAATTTTTGACCACGATAAGATGGTTGAAATGGCTAAACAGAAACTGCGATACAAAGCAGCATTGCATCCGATCCTTTTTGAGCTGCTTCCTGAGAAGTTCACCATACCTCAGATCCAGATCCTTTATGAAAATGTCTATGACAGCATTTTAGATAAAAGAAACTTCAGCAGAAAGCTTCTCTCGACGGGACTTATCATCCGCCAGGCAGAAAAAGACAAGGAAAATTCAAAAAAAGGTGCTTATTACTACAAGCTTGATCCGGCTATCTATAAAGATAAGTTTGAATCTTTCCTGAATTTTATTCCAAATCCTCAGGCACTTATCTCTTAAAAATATCTTAAAATTTAAGAAAATTACAGAAAGGATTTTTATCTTTGATTTTATAAGTGTTGTTTTGACACGAATACCAGAATTATGAGCCAACAAAGTTTTGTTATTGGAGTAGATTACGGAACAGATTCCGTACGCTCGGTTATAGTAAATGCCCATTCCGGAGAGGAAGTGGCGGCATCGGTTTTTTATTACCCGCGTTGGAAACAAGGACTTTTTTGCGATGCTGCGGAGAACCAGTTCCGCCAGCACCCCCTGGACTATGTTGAGGGCCTGGAAAAGACAATCAAAGAGATCCTGCAAAAAGTCGGTCCTGAGGTAGCTGCCAATGTAAAGGCAATCTCGGTGGATACTACCGGATCCACTCCGGTTGCTGTTGATGCTAATGGCACACCTCTGGCCTTACTGCCTGAGTTTGAAACTAATCCTAATGCAATGTTTGTGCTCTGGAAAGATCATACTTCGGTTCAGGAAGCTGCGGAAATAAATGAACATGCGGGGAAGTTTTCAACTAACTACCTACAATATGTCGGTGGAATTTATTCTTCTGAATGGTTCTGGTCCAAATTACTACATGTTCTTAGGGCCGACGAGAAAGTGCGCGCTGCAATTTATTCCTGGGTTGAGCATTGCGACTGGATACCTTTTCTTTTAACCGGTGGAGATAAGGCTTCTGAAATTAAACGCGGGGTTTGCTCCGCAGGACATAAGTCCTTATGGGCAGAAGAATTTGGTGGTATGCCACCGGATGATTTCTTCGCATCCCTGGATCCACTTTTGGCTGGTTTTACTTCCCGCTTATCTGACGAGACCTATACATCCTCCGAAAGAGCAGGTGTGATCAGCACAGAATGGGCTGAAAAGCTTGGCTTACCTCAGGATGTAGTTATTGGAATTGGTGCCTTCGACGCACATATGGGTGCTGTTGGCGGTCAGATTGAACCTTATTACCTGAGCAAAGTGATGGGAACATCTACCTGTGATATGCTTGTAGCTCCTGTTGATGAGGTAAAAGGCACTTTAGTTAATGGAATTTGCGGTCAGGTACATGGTTCTATTATTCCCGGAATGATAGGAATGGAAGCCGGACAATCGGCATTTGGGGATGCTTATGCCTGGCTTAAGAATTTGCTGGCATGGCCACTTCAAAACGTATTGGCTCATACACAATTAGTTGATACGGAAACGGCCCAGAAACTAATTGCTGAGACAGAAGGGAAAATACTTGCTGAATTAAGCAGATTAGCGAATGAACTGCCGGTAGAAGAAGGTGGTGAATTTGCAATTGAATGGCTTAACGGGAGAAGAACGCCTGATGCGAATCAGTTATTGAAGGGCGCGTTCTTTGGTCTGGATCTGGGAAGTGATGCTGTTAAAATATTCCGCGCCCTGGTAGAATCAACCTGCTTTGGTGCTAAGAAGATCGTAGACAGGTTCATAGAACAGGGGATACCTGTGAAGGGACTGATAGGTTTGGGAGGAGTGGCAAAGAAATCTCCGTTCATTATGCAGATGATGGCCGATGTAATGAATATGCCTATAAAGATCCATAAATCAGAACAGACGTGTGCCATCGGAGCAGCTATGTTTGCTGCAACGGCTGCCGGTATTTATCCAAAAGTTGAAGATGCCATGGACGCTATGGGACAGGGTTTTGATGCAGAGTATCACCCAAATCCAGAACGTGTGGGAATTTATGAAAAACGCTACCAGCAGTATTCAGAAGCAGGTGCTTTTGTTGAAAATCTATACGCTGCAGAACTTACAACTTAAAACTTAGGACTTACAAATACATGAAATATCAACATATCAAAGACGAAGCATATAAAGCAAATATGCAGCTTCCCAAACTCGGTTTGGTACTGTTTACCTTTGGTAACGTTAGTGCCGCTGACCGCGAACTGGGAGTTTTCGCCATTAAACCGAGCGGTGTACCTTATGAGGATCTATCCCCTGAGAAAATGGTGATCGTGGATTTCGATGGGAAAATAGTAGAAGGGGACCTTCGTCCTTCATCAGATACTTTAACTCATGCCGTATTGTATAAACATTGGGAAATTGGCGGTATAGTACACACCCATTCAACTTATGGTACCGCTTGGGCTCAAAGTCAGCGGGATATTCCCAACTATGGTACTACGCATGCTGATCACCTTACGGCGGATATCCCTTGCGCTCCTCCAATGAGTGATGAGATGATCCTGGGTGATTACGAATACCAAACTGGATTTCAGATCATGGATTGCTTCAAGGACAAGGGAATTAGCTACAAGGAGGTAGAAATGGTACTGGTAGGTAATCACGCACCTTTCAGCTGGGGTAAAACTGCGGATAAAGCTGTTTATAACAGCGCTGTACTGGAAACAGTAGCAAAGATGGCTTATCTCACGGAACAAATTAATCCCGGAGCACCACGCCTGAAGGATTCCTTAATCAAGAAGCATTTTGAGCGTAAACACGGACCTAATTCTTATTACGGACAATAGGAAAAACAGCACACGCGGCACGCGTGCGCTAGCAGCATTATAAGTCGGTTGAAAGCTTATAGTTGGAAAGTAAAAGCTTAGAGCAGCAAATCGTAAATCGTAAATCGTAATTCATAAATCATAAATAAAAATGTTTGATCTTAAAAAATTAGAAGTGTGGTTTGTAACCGGAAGCCAGGACCTTTATGGCGAGGATACACTAAGGCAGGTAGCCGCCCACTCGCAGGAAATTGCAAATTCTTTGAATAATGCCGGGCAGATCCCAGTGCGGGTAGTTTTTAAACCTACAGTAAAAAGTACTGAAGAGATCTATGCTCTTTGCCAGGAAGCAAACGTTGCTGCAAATTGTATAGGTATCATTACCTGGATGCATACATTTTCGCCGGCCAAAATGTGGATCACCGGATTAAAGGCCTTGCAAAAGCCTTTGGCTCATCTTCATACGCAATATAATCGTGATATTCCGTGGGATACTATTGACATGGATTTCATGAACCTTAACCAAAGTGCTCATGGTGACAGGGAGTTTGGTTTTATTGCATCAAGAATGAAGATAACCCGTAAAGTGGTGGTTGGTCACTGGCAAGATCCTGAGGTATTAGATCAGTTGAATGCCTGGACACGTGCAGCTGCTGGCTGGAACGACTGGCAAGGAGCTCGTTTTGTGCGTTTCGGAGATAACATGCGTTATGTAGCAGTTACTGATGGTGACAAAGTTGAGGCTGAACTAAGGTTTGGTTTTTCTGTAAATACACACGGTATTGGCGACCTGGTTGCCGTGATCAATCAGATCAGTGATGCTGAAGTTGACAAGCTTACTGCAGAATACGAAGAGCATTATGCGGTAGTTGAGTCACTTCGTAAAGGCGGCGCTCAATACTCATCTTTAAGAGATGCTGCAAGGATCGAATTAGGTATGCTTTCGTTCCTTCAGGATGGAAATTACAAAGGTTTCTCTGACACGTTCGAGGATCTTCATGGTATGGCTCAGTTACCTGGTATTGCTTCGCAGCGATTGATGGGTAAGGGTTATGGATTTGCTGGTGAAGGCGATTGGAAAACAGCTGCATTGGTACGTGCGATGAAAGTTATGGGTTCGGGCCTTCCAGGCGGAAATGCATTTATGGAAGACTATACGTATCACTTTGATCCGTCGAACCCTCTGGTACTTGGGTCACACATGCTGGAGATCTGCGAATCCATTGCTGACGGAAAACCTAAATGCGAAATCCATCCACTTGGAATTGGCGGCAAAGCTGATCCGGTTCGTTTGGTGTTCAATGTGGCTGCAGGTCCCGCGATCAACGCATCGATCGTAGATATGGGGAACAGGTTCAGAATGATCGTAAACGAGGTGGAAGCGGTTGAGCCTAAAAATGATCTTCCTAAGTTGCCGGTTGCGCGGGTATTGTGGAAGCCTTATCCTGATATGAAAACAGGATGTGCTGCCTGGATACTTGCCGGAGGAGCACACCATACTGGTTATAGCCAAAATTTAACATCTGAACATATGCAGGATTTGTCCGAAATGGCAGGAATTGAATTTGTTAAAATTGGTAAAAATACGGACTTGTATCAATTGAAAAATGACCTTCGCTGGAGCGATGTTTATTATCAGTTGAATAAAGCATAACCAGCACTAACAGTTCTAAGCACACGCGGACGCGTGCGCTAGCATATGCAGATTGAAGACCTTGTTTGCTTGCTAGCGCACGCGTGCCGCGTGTGGTTTATAATTTACGGTACAGCTGTGGTTCTACAACGTGGTAACAGCTTCTACACACTAACCCGTTTTAGGAAGTCCTTAAAGAAAGGATCGGTATAGTCTTTAACAAACACGAGAATATTGTCCAATCCGTCAAACTCATATTCTTCGTGCATGGTGGTTAATACTACACATTCCATACCTGCTCTTCTGGCTGCTTCAACTCCTTTCGGATTATCTTCAAAAACAATACAGTCTTCCGGTTTAAATCCGAGCCCTTCGGCACCTTTTAAAAAAGTTTCAGGATCAGGTTTACTTACGCTCACGTGATCGGCACTGATGATCACCGGAAAATATTTGCGAATGTTTAAGCCGTCTAATACAAAGTCAACATTAAAAGTCATAGCGGCCGACCCAATAGCCATTTTAATGCCTTTCTTATCAGCCTCTTCAAGGAAACTATCAAGTCCCTCAATCAGCCTTAAATGTGGCCTGTAGGTTTCCTGGTAACGCTTCTCTTTTTCAAATGAAAGCCTGTCTTTCTCTTCCTTTGTAAAATGATCATCTCCAAACACCCGGGCTAGCAACTCGTGGTTTTTTCCGTACATCTCCATTTTAACCGCTTCGCGACTAAGATTGGCGCCGAGATCATTATTTAATATATCGTGCCAGGCGTCTGTATGGTAGCCCATATCGTCTATCATCGTCCCGTTTAAATCGAACAAAAATGCTTTCATGTGTTTATATCTGTCTTATTTGTTTATTGTACAATGTTAAATTTCATTGCGAATATCCATAAATAAACACTTTAATGCTTAAATGAAGATCGACTGACAAAATATTTGTTTAATAAAGCAACTTTTGCTGGGAGCTTACGTATTAATGAATAACATTTATGTCCTGGAAAATATAGATCTTCGCATTTATACTAAAAAAGACTTAAATACGTAATAGTAAGAATAGTCAATCACACTATACCAGAAAAGGGGTTAATTATGTTTGAGAAGTTAAAAGAATTAGTGTCTGATTTTATTGAAAGCTTAAAAAAGAAAGAACCAGCACTTGTTCCGGTAAGGAACCAGCAAAAGAGCCGGTTTGAGAAATAAACAGGTACTTAAGATTGAATGATAAAAGCCTCATTAATTTACTCTTTAATGAGGCTTTTTATAATAAGTTTTGCTGTCTTTTCGGAGGCGCCTGGCTTTCCCATCCTGGCCGACAGATCTTCATAGTTTTGCAGCATCTGCTCGCGGTAACCGCCCTTCAGCAATCTGGCAAGTTCCTCAGATATTTGCTCGGGATTACATTCCTCCTGAATCAGCTCTTTTACCACAAGCTTATCCATGATTAAGTTAACCAGGGATATAAACCTGATCTTAATTACCAGACGTGCAATAGCTACTGATATTGCGCTTGTCTTATATACCACCACTTCCGGAATATGAAATAAGGCAGTTTCCAGGGTTGCTGTACCGGATGTAACAATTGCGGCATCGGCGTTGGTCAGTAAGTCGTATGTTTCACCAAACACTAAGGGCAATTTTTGACTTTGCTGGAAATCATGATAAAACTGAGCCGAAAAATTGGGAGCTCCGGCAATAACAAACTGGTATTGCGGAAAACGTGCGGCTACCCTAATCATATCTGGGAGTATCTTAGTGATTTCCTGCTTCCTGCTGCCAGGAAGGAGAGCTACTAAGGGTTTACCTTCCAGGCCATGCTGTTCCCTGAACGCTGTATTGGGTTTGAACGCAGCAATGGCATCAAGTAAGGGATTGCCAACGTAATCCACCTCCATTCCCCACCTACGATAAAAATCAACTTCAAAAGGCAGGATACAGAACAGCTTGTCGACAACCTTTTTTATTTTTAATACACGTTTCTGGTTCCAGGCCCAAACCTTGGGAGAGATGTAATAGTAGACTTTTATCCCATTTTTTTTTGCGAATTCTGCAACCTTAAGGTTGAAGCCTGGAAAGTCTACCAGGATTAGCGCATCGGGTTTGTAATGAAGAAGATCTGCTTTTGCTTGCTTTAAATTTCTCAAGATGGCAGGGAGGTTCATCAGTACCTCGGCAAAGCCCATGTAAGACATCTCACTATAATGCTTCACCAAATCTCCACCCTGGGCAATCATCAAATCTCCGCCGAGGAAACGAAATTGGGCATTTCCGTCCTCCGACCTCAGAGCACGCATCAGATTAGCTGCATGCAGGTCTCCCGACGCTTCACCGGCAATAAGATAATACCTCATACCTGCATTTTATAATAGAAGAAGATGAAAGCACATATAAAGGTTGAGCCAATTATGCCACGCGCTGTCGATTCCATGTATCTTTTGGAATAATACTTGACTATAAAGAGGTTCAAAGCAACGCAGCCAATGTATAAGAGATCGGCGCTTTTAAGTACTGCGATGTTCTTTTTAAGTACTTCTACGATGATGAAAGCTATTGCTGGCAGAATAAGCCCTAACGCGGTTCCAAACCAGACATTGTCTTTGTTAAGCATTTAGTTTCCAGTTGTTTAAAAAAGGTATTGCATGATGGGCTGTAAGGTCGAACTGAATCGGTACTACAGAAGTATAATCATTGGCCAGGGCCCACACGTCGGTGTCCTCACCTTTGTCGTTATTCTGGAAGATGCCGGTCAGCCAATAGTAATTGCGTTTATGCGGATCAAGGCGTTCATCGAATTCTTCCGCATACTTGGCATTGGCCTGTCTGCAGATCTTTATTCCTTTAATTTTGTCAGTTTTGGGAAAGTTCACATTTAGTAAAGTTCCCTGAGGTAAACCATGTTCTAAAACCTGCTGGGCTATAGTTTTAATAAACGGTAAGCATTTACTGAAATCGGCGTCATAAGTGAAGTCATCGTATGAGAAGCCGACAGAAGGTATGCTTTCAATTGCTCCCTCAACAGCAGCAGACATAGTGCCTGAATAAATGACATTAATGGAATGATTCAAGCCATGGTTTATGCCCGAGACACAAAGGTCAGGTCTCTTACCTTTAAATACCTTGTTGACCGCAAGTTTAACACAGTCTACAGGCGTGCCTGAACTTTTGTACATTTCTACATCCGGGTAGATATGGACCCTGTCCAAACGTAGAGGTTTGCTGATCGTGATGGCATGTCCCATGCCCGATTGCGGACTATCCGGAGCTACCACAACAACATTCCCAAGCTCTTTCATTACATCGATCAGCGCCCGGATACCCGGAGCATCAATACCATCATCATTAACTACCAGTATGTTCGGCTTTCCGTTCTTCATTGTGCAAACTTAGATAAAATTTGCTAGCCTTTAAACTCTTATGAACCCGTACCGGCTTTTGCAACTCATAAATTTTCAATGTAGTTTAACCGTATCAGCAATCTTTTTCATGTACTCCGTTTTCACCTGACTTGCAGTTGAATAGCTTACAAAAGCATCCTGTCCTGTTAATACCGAGGTCAGGAATAATGTGTTTAAGAATAAAAAGAAGGTGAGCTGGAAAGTTAGCAACGGTGGGGAATGTGTGCAAATAGGGCAGGATCCTGTTTTGCTGGGTAACAAGGAGGCTTATACTATTGTAACTAAGAATCTTTTTGTTAACTGTAATGCTGAAGCGGAGGTAGGTAGTAACAAAAGCTCGCGAAATAAATATCTGAAAAACTATTTCAAAAATTGCAGTGGAGAGATGGTAATGCGTGGGGGGCATGATTGTCTTATCGACAGCAATGTTTTCGAAGATAACCGCGGGGGTATACGCATTAATGGGACCGGCCACAAGATTACTAACAACGAAATTTCGGGTGCTCAGACAGCTATAAGGCTAATGTATGGGATGGCCAAAGGGAAAGAGGAAAGGGGTTTTTATATAGCGGCGAGTAATTGTTATGTGAAAAATAATACCATCAAGAATACCCGGACCGGAATACTGGTTGGAGATAGTAAGGATGCTGATTTTACAGGTAATTTTGATCCCTCAAAGTATCCTTCAGGTTTTATTCAGAATGTTCCGCCTTTTAATAACCAAGTTGACGATAATACCTTTGTTCAGGTTTCGCAAAAGGTACTTATTCAATGAGACGACAGGGTAGCTTGAAAACCAGGCTAATCAAAGAGATAGTCTCTCTGCACTTAACCCAATTTTCACTTAATGCCTGTTTTAAGACTATTTAACTACCTTCTTTACCTTGATGGCATTCAAACCTTTCTGTCCTTTTTCGGTTTCAAAGGTTACTTTATCGTTTTCCTGGACGGGATCAAGGAGGCCGTTTATATGCACAAAAATACTTTCTTGTGATTGCAGGTCCTTGATAAAGCCATAGCCCTTTGATTCGTTAAAAAAGGTAACTATTCCGTTTTTTATCAGGTCTTCAGGCGAAAACTCCTGTTTCGCAATGCCAATCTGGATGTCTTCCGGCTTAATTTTTTTCCTGTTGGTGTTATCGGGAGGAGTTGATGTGATATTCCCATCTTCGTCTACATAGGCCATCATTTCATCTAAGCTCTTTCCTTTGTCGGAATTCGCTTTACGCTCTTCTGCCTTTTCCTTTTTGTCTTGTGCTTTTTTTAATCTTTTTTTCTCTTTTTCTTTTTTGCTGAATGTTTCAGTTGATCTACCCATATCTTTATATTTTTCTGCGAAGCTTGTTGGTTATAATTGTATTACTTTACTTATATGAATGTAATACTTAAAAATCGAAAATAAAAAAGCATTCCCGCGGGGGAATGCTTTACAAATGATTTATATAGTATCTTATGCTATTTTCACATTTACCGCGTTAGGTCCTTTGCGACCTTGCTCTACATCATAGCTAACGACATCATTTTCACGGATATTGTCAGTCAGACCTGAAGAGTGTACAAAGATTTCGCTTCCACCATCATTAGGTACGATAAATCCGAATCCTTTGCTTTCATTAAAAAATTTTACTGTTCCTTGTTGCATTATTTTATTGTTATGTTTATAAAGGTAAGAATAAAAACCAGGATTCAAAGTGCCAAAGGACTTTTGATGTGTATTTATCTCAATTAGTCAGTAATTTGAACGCTTTTTGAATCCGGAGGTATTACTTCAAGATTATAAATTAAATGAATATTAAAAAACCTTATGTGATATGTCATATGTTAGGCTCCGTTGATGGACGGATCAAGCAGGATATCTGGGAATTTAGAGATCACCATAAATATTTCGAAGAGACTGCAGAGAAGATTCAGGCAGATGCCTGGCTGGTAGGCCGGGTAACCATGGAAGAATTTTCAAGTAAGAAAAAGTATTTAATAGATGCTGAGGTAGACTCTGTTCCAAAGGAAGATTTTGTTGCAGACACCCAGGCCAAAACCTATGCAGTTGTTATCGATCCGTTGGGCAAATGTTTTTGGGACTCCAATATGGTATCCACTGAATATGTGATCGAAGTACTAACAGAAGGCGTAGCATCCGGATATCTTGAGCATCTCAGGAAAAAAAACGTATCCTATATCTTTGCAGGAAAGAATGACCTAGATCTGGATTTGGTATTGAGAAAATTGTATTTGCTGTTTAATATTAAAACTGTCCGCATCGATGGAGGGGGACATGTGAACGGATCTTTTCTGAATGCCGGTCTAATTGATGAGTTCAGTCTTGTGCTTGCGCCGGTAGCGGATGGAACCATCGGCTCACCAACGGTTTTTGAGGCTCAGGAAGGGTATGAAAACCGGCGTGCAACACAGTTCAGTATTAAATCGGTTGAAAGGATATATGACGACTTTCTATGGATCCGTTATCTGGTGATTAAAGAGGCTGTCAAACGTTAGATCCCTGGAGATTCCTTTGACTTATTCGGTAAATGGTGAACATGATCAGGCCAGATACGATGCTTATTGTCAGGTAGCTTAAGCTAAGATTGTGTTCATCTTTGGCTGGAAGCATGTTTATAATGCCGTAGCTTAGGAGTGATACTATAACATAAGTTATTCCCCCTGTCAGACCACTGGCTATTCCTGCATTTTTCGGGAAGAGACCCAGGCAAAAAGTGAAGTAATTGTTGAAAATATATCCTGCGGTAACATGAATTATAAAAGCAAAAAACAGCAAAGAGTATAGATTGGCAACGAAGCGAAGGCTCAGGATCATTGCAATCACAAATAAAAACTGAAGCATTAAATTGGAGCCCATTTTTTTAAAAAAGGGTCTGTTGATGGTTGCCTTTCCTATAAATCCTCCAACCATCCAGGCGAAACCTAAAATCAGTGAGCTGTAGCCTGCTACCATGGGTGTTAAACCAAGGTGGTGCTCTATAATGAAAGGTCCGGTCATGTTGTATATCATCACCATCGAGTAGGCCAGTCCCAGCATTACTATTCCCAAGGAAAAGTTGGCAGTTTTCACCATACTATAATATATACCTGCGATGTTGCCGAGTCTGAATTCAGAAAAATGCTTAAGGGTTTCGCCGCTGTATCTATACTCTAATAAGACCATGATTATCGACAAAGCCGCCAGAAAGTAAAAATTCGATTCCCAGCCGAAAGCAGTCTGGAGATATCCTCCAATGAACGGAGCAATTATGGGTCCTGTCGACCAGATAATTGAGAATAGACTGAGATAATGTTTTAACTTCTCACCGTGATAAACATCGACGAAATAGGCTCTTTTCGCAACGATGATTGTCCCGACCGTAAATCCATGAATTATCCTCATCAGGTAAATGAGGTAGATATTATGGGTTATCGCAATAACAATACAGGATGCTGCAAAGATGAGCAGGGATATCATACTTAATTTATATCTCCCAAAACTATCAACGATGCTGCCAATGAAAAGCTGGGAAACTCCGTAGCTTATTAGGAACAAGCTTAATGTTAGCTGAACATCTATACTGCCTACCCCCAGGGTAGAGGCCATACTAGGCAGAGAAGGAATGTAAATGTCGGTTGCAAAGCCAGATAAGGGCAGTAGGGCGAACGCTAAAACAGTAGATACACCTTGCTTGTCTGGGTCAATATATTTAATCTTTTGTGTTTCGGTAAACATCTTGCAATATTACTCTTTCGTTTTCTGCCGGTAAATGTATAGAAACACGGAATTGTCAATCTATAAACACATCATTGTAAAAAGCATTTGGAATTTCAATCATTTTTATTTCGCTTGCGGCTCAAGATATCGCTGGCGACAGATCCCGGGTTTTCACCGATGGATGAAGGATGGCCGCAGGAGTTAGGGTGCTCCAAAAAGATTGCACTTATTGAAGCACCGTAATAAGATCAATTCGGTCTTGCTTTTTTATACGTTGAATCTGAAATGCATGATGTCTCCATCGTCCACGACGTAAGTCTTTCCTTCAACGCTGAGCTTTCCGGCATCTTTGCATGCTGATTCTGATCCGTATTTTACAAAGTCCTCATACTTGATCACCTCGGCCCGTATAAATCCTTTTTCAAAGTCCGTATGGATTACACCAGCTGCCTGCGGAGCTGTAAATCCCTTTGTAATGGTCCAGGCCCGAACTTCCTGTACCCCGGCTGTAAAATAGGTATAAAGGTCTAATAACTTGTATGCGGCGCGGATAAGTTTGGCGACACCTGATTCATCAAGACCAAGGTCGGCAAGGAACATCTGGCGTTCTTCGTAGCTTTCCAGTTCTGCAATTTCTGATTCAATCTTAGCAGAAATAACTAACACTTCTGCATTTTCGTCTTTTACCGCTTCTTTTACCTGATCAACATAGGCGTTTCCTGTGTTTACCGAGGCTTCATCAACGTTACATACGTACAGAACCGGTTTAGACGTAAGAAGACTTAAATCGGCGATAAAGTCTGTGTCTTCCTCGCTTAGTGGAGCTGTGCGGACAGATTTCCCTGACTCCAGGTGACTTTTAACGATGCTCAAGACATCGAACGTTTTTTTGGCATTTTTGTCACCACCTGTCTTAGCCATTTTCTCTACTTTCTGGATCCTTTTATCTACGGTGTCAAGATCTTTCAACTGCAATTCTGTATCAATGATCTCTTTATCGCGAATTGGATCAACAGAACCGTCCACATGCACTACATTCCCGTCATCGAAGCAACGAAGTACATGGATGATGGCGTTGGTTGCACGTATATTTCCCAGGAACTGGTTACCGAGACCTTCGCCTTTACTTGCGCCTTTTACCAAACCTGCTATATCGACAATTTCGATAGTGTTCGGCACAATCTTCTGCGGATTAACTAATTCCGCAAGTTTTGTTAAACGAGCGTCGGGAACGGTTATTACTCCAACATTGGGTTCTATAGTACAGAACGGGAAGTTGGCCGCCTGCGCTTTAGCATTCGATAAACAATTAAAAAGGGTTGATTTTCCTACGTTGGGCAAGCCAACTATTCCGCATTGTAATGCCATTTAATATTTAAAATTTACGATTTACGATTTTTCGATTAATTACCTTTCGGCGTATTTGTAACCGATAAGCTTATATATCAGTTTAGCTAAGGTGTATTCAGAGAGGATACTGCCTTCAATAGGGGCGCATTCTACTACGTCAAAGCCAACTACATTTCGTTCCTGGAAAACTCTTTTTAGTAATTGCAAAGTTTCTGTCCATAGCAGTCCGTTCGGTTCGGCGGTACCAACGCCCGGCATTATGGAAGGATCGAAACCATCGGCATCTATAGTAATATATACATCATTACTCAGAGGTGCAACCATCTCATCGATCCATAACGGATTTTGTCGGATCTGATGCGCATAGAATGTGTGAATGTTATCTGATTCTTTAATTAGCTGAGCCTCTTCCCTGCATTGCGCCCGGATGCCTGCCTGGCAGATGGTTAATCCCATTTCATGGATCCTTGCCATCACCGATGCATGCGAATAGATATTATTATTATAAGACTGACGCAGGTCTGAATGTGCATCGATCTGAAGAACACTTAAGTTTGCGAATTTTTTTGAGAATGCCTTTACAAATCCATAGCTTACTGTATGCTCGGCGCCCAGAGATACCACAAATTTATGGTCATCAAGCAGTTTTTCAGTTTCCCGTTCAATCAGGCTAACAGCTTCTGCATCCACAATGCCTTCAAAATTTAAGGCAGGCAGCGTGGCGATACCAATTTTTTCGACAATTTCGGTGTCTAGCTCCTCGTCGTAACACTCCACATAGGCCGATGCACTGATAATTGCCTGTGGCCCTTTCGCCGAGCCCTGAAGGTAAGATGAAGTATATTCATAGGGAGCCTGCTGTATCACAACCTTAGATGTGTTGTACGCATATAGTGACTCATCCTGTAATCCCAGGAAGTTTTTATCTGCCGGCAAAGAAGTCATAGCTGCAAAATTTGCGCAAAGATAAGAATAATGAGATGGAGGAGTGGCTATAAAAAACAAAACCATCCCGAATTACCGGAATGGTTGATATCTTACAACGTGGGATCTTTAATTAAATATCAAAAGAGAAGTCATCTTCAGCCTTGGCAGTCTCAATTGAGTGCTCACTAAACTCATATCTTTTCTCAACTACGTCCTGATGAGATTTAATGTAATCAACTGTGTCTTTCAGTCCTTCGCTGAATTTTTCAAAATCTTCTTTGTATAAAAAAATCTTATGTTTCACGAATACCCCGTCTTCTAATCTTTTTTTGCTTTCGGTTACGGTTATATAATAATCGTTAGAACGTGTTGCTTTTACATCGAAAAAATAGGTACGCTTTCCTGCTCTTACTTTTTTTGAAAAAACCTCTTCTCTTTCTTTGTTTTCAAAATCTCCCATGATATAGTTAAAGTTTGCTTGCGGTAAATATAAAGTAAAAATAAATTAAGTTCAAAATACAATTTTTAATACTTTTTAGTGTTGTAACATCTATATCAGGTCGGCTTGTTGTTCTTCAAGTAATTGTTTTTCATACAATTTCATATAAGCGCCTTTTGCTTCTATCAAATCTGCATGATTTCCCTGTTCAATTATTTTCCCATCATCCAATACGAGGATTTTATCAGCATTTTTGATCGTAGATACACGATGGGCGATTAAAATTGTCGATCTGCCCTGCATTTTTTTTCCCAGATTAGTAAGAATTTCTTCTTCTGTACGCGTATCAATGGCCGAAAGGCAGTCGTCGAATACCAGGACTTGCGGGTTTTTAACCAAAGCTCTGGCAATCGACAGTCTTTGCTTTTGTCCGCCTGACAAGGTGATGCCTCTTTCTCCGATAAGTGTCTGAAATCCGTTTGGAAATTCTATGATATTATTATAAAGAGCAGAATCTTTTGCCGCCTGTTCCACTTTTACCATATTGGCCTCCGCTTCACCGAATGCAATATTGTTTGCGATGGTATCTGAAAAGAGAAAAACCTCCTGCGGTACAAAACCTATTTGATCACGATACGACCTAAGATCAATGCTTTGCAGAGGTTTGTTGTCGACTATAATTGCGCCATCGGTGGCATCGTACATTCGCATCAGTAAATTTGCGATAGTTGATTTGCCAGAACCGGTTCTCCCTATTATGGCCACAAACTCGCCCGGTTCAACTTCAAAAGATACATCGTCGAGGGCCCTGATACCCGTGTCGGGATATACAAAGCTTACATTTCGAAACACGAGATTCCCTTTCAGGTCTAACGGTTCTTTACCTTCCCAGGTAATATCAGGTTTTGTTCTAAGAAATTCATTGATTCGTTTTTGGGAAGCTGCCGCCCTCTGAATTAAGGACGTCACCCAGCCAAGAGACATCACCGGGAATGTTAAAAGGTTGACATATATTATAAATTCTGCAATATTCCCCGCGGTAATCTTTCCATTCATTACCTGTATACCGCCCAGGTATACGGTAATTAATGTACTTATTCCAACCAGGAACAGAATGGCAGGGTAAAAAATTGCCTGAACTTGCACGAGGGCTAATGAAGTTTGTTTATATCCTTCACTTTCAAGGGCGAACTTTTTTCTGATTTCCTTTTCGCGTCCATAAGCCTTTATCACCCTGATGCCGGAAAAGTTCTCCTGCACAAAACCCGACAACTTCGAAAGCTGCTCCTGTATCCGTTCGCTACGATGGTTTATAAGGTTGTGGACATAGTAGATACACAAGGCAAGGATGGGCAAAGGAAGGATACAATAAAATGTGAGCCATGGATCTACGTTGAGCATGAATGTGATAGACAGCATAAACAACACCAGCGTATTAATGGCATACATAATAGCGGGACCTAAATACATCCTCACCCGGTTAACGTCTTCCGTTGCCCTGTTCATTAGATCGCCCGTATTGTTCTTTCTGAAAAAGGCCATTGAAAGTTTCTGGTAGTGCCTGTAGATCTCGTCTTTAAGATCAAACTCGATATGGCGCGACATTAAGATAATGGTTTGCCGCATAAAGAAAAGAAACAGCCCACGCAATAATGCAAGCGCCAGCACTAAAGCTCCGAATAGCATGAGGCTTGAAGTAAAGGCTTCATATACCAGACCCTGACGGTTAAAGCCATTAAAGAGACGGTAAGTATCAATATTCTCGCTTACAAGATCGAAAGCTATTTGAATAACTCTTGCTGGTAAAACGCCAAAAATATTGGAAATGATAACGAACAATATACCGGGAACTAATCTCCAGCGGTATTTGTAAAAGAATTTATTTAAATAGGCAAGCTCTTTCATCTAATCTGGCAAACGCAAAGCTAAGTATTTCTGTTAATATCATTCTTTCGCTTAGAACTATAATTTTAGTACTTTTGCCCTCGGGACCCGAAAATCAAGGGATCTGGAATTATAAAAAGAATCGTTCTTATAACATGTTAAACAGACGTCAGCTAAGGGTTAAGGTATTGCAGGTATTATATGCTTACAATTTGTCGGAAAATAGATCTGTGAGGGTTTTTGAAAAAAAAGTACTTGAAAGTGTTGATGAAGTCTACGAAACATATATCTGGCTTTTGTCTTTACTGGTAGAGGTCGCAGATTTCGTTATAAGAGATGCCGACGAGCGGGCCAACCGCTATCTTCCTTCAGAAACCGATCTGAATTCGAATACGAAGTTGCATTTCAATAAGTTTATCGTTGCACTGAGAGGTAACACGGAGTTTCAGAGGGAAGTAAAAAAGTATTCCGTTTCCTGGAGTTTTGATCCCGAGGTGGTAAAAACGGTCTTTAATATTTTAAAAGACACTCCGGTATATCAAAACTATCTGGTATCCCAGGATGATACCATGCGATCAGAAAAGGACATCATAAAGTTTATCTTCAAGAAAATTATCAAAGTTACCCCTTCGGTTGAGCAGGTCTTCGAGGAAAAGTTCATTAACTGGCCTGTCGACAGAGATGTGCTTGATGCATTGGTGGCCAAAACTTTCAGTAATTTCCAGAGTGAGATACCTGATGAAAACAAGCTGGCGAAAATCAGTCCTGATTGGGCAGAAGACCGCGAATTTATCGTGAACTTGTTCAACAAAGTAATTACCTATGATGAAGAATACCAATTGTATATCTCTGAGAAAACTAAGAACTGGGAAGCAGAGCGGATTGCAATTATAGATATCCTCCTTATGAAAATGGCGTTAGCAGAGCTGTCACACTTTTCGTCAATACCGGTTAAAGTCACCATGAACGAATATATCGAGATTGCAAAAGAATTCAGCACGCCTAAGAGTAATTTCTTTATAAATGGTATTTTAGACAAAATTTTAGCTGAGCTAAAAGCGGCGGGTAAAGTGAGGAAAGCCGGCAGGGGCCTGATTGAATAATTAAAGACAAATAACAATATATATAATGATGAATAAAATAGTTCTCGCTATAACTGCAGCAACCTTCTTTCTTGCATCATGTAATAGTAATAAAAAAACTGCGCTTAGTGCGGATAGTGCAGCAACTGATTCTGCAGCTGTTGTACCAGAAGATGCACCGGTTATTAAGTTTGAAAAGACCAGTTACGATTTCGGTAAGATCACATCAGGAGAAAAAGTATCCTATGATTTTAAGTTTACGAATACCGGGAAAAGCCCTCTGATAATTTCTAATGCTACAGCTACTTGCGGATGCACGGTGCCTGATTATCCTCACGAACCTATCCTTCCTGGTGCCAGCTCTGTAATTAAGGTTGTTTTTGATAGTGAAGGTAAGTCCGGCATGCAAAACAAAGTTGTTACAATTACATCAAATACGGTTCCGGCAGCAACAGAAGTCTTTCTGGTAGGCGAGGTCTTATCGAAAAAATAGTATTGGGGCTGAAAAAAACAGATAGATAATTCCAGCCTGCACTTATTTGCAGGCAAATAAACAGATTAAACATAATTAGATAAATAATGACAGCAAACATTTTATTACAAGCGGGTGGCAGTGGTCTGATGCAAATGATCCCTATGATATTAATTGTCGTAGTGTTTTATTTTTTCATGATCCGTCCTCAAATGAAGAAAGCCAAGGATCAAAAGAAATATGTTGAAGAACTAAAAAGAGGCGATAGGATTGTTACAACGGCCGGTATCCATGGTCGTATTGCCGATATGAACGACACTACTTTCTTAATTGAAGTAGAAAGTGGTGCCAAAATCCGTTTTGACAAATCTGCCGTTTCTCTTGAGGCTTCAAAAGCATTAAATACGCCTGCAAAATCTTAACGATCCAAAATTATTTGGAGAGCCGGCCAGTTAACTGACCGGCTTTTTTGTGCGTTTCCATTCTGTTATAAAAAACTGCTTTCCGGTTTGTTAAACCCAAATCCAAATGTAACTTTGTTACTATGCCATTGTTAACGCTTAGCCGCTTAGAACGTAAACGTTTGTCAGTATTTCTGACTAGTTTAATTATCGCGATAATAGCTTGGTTGTTCTTCGCTTTATCTAATCGTTATGAGTACAAAATGGACATACGGGTTAACTATATAAACCCTCCTGTGCATAAAGCTTACCATCCATTACACGACGATACACTCGCATTAAGTATTGAAGGCACCGGCTGGCAACTTTTTTTTTCCCGTTTAAGGATCAGCCTCACTACCATAAATGTCAGTTTGAAAGAACTTGAACATAAGAAGTATATTACTCTTAGTAGCCAGGTAAATGAACTAAACCGGCAATTAGAATCAGGTCAACGGATAATACGTGTCTTTCCCGATACTTTATTTTTCGATTTCTCTGAACGTGTTACAAAGAAGGTCCCTGTTAAGCTGTTATATCAATTTACCTTTAAAAGGTCATTTGGTATATCCGGACCTATGAAGATCGTTCCTGATTCTATTATGATAGCAGGGGCAGCGGCGGATCTGAAGAATATCAAATACTGGCAGACAAAAAACCTGGTGCTTAGTGATATCAGCTCTCCGATCAGTACTAAGGTTGGTTTTGATGCTCTTAGCAGCAATATAGACATTGTTCCACAAGAAGTTAAGGTGGAAGTACCTGTTGATGAATTTACGGAAAAAGTAATAGATCTTCCAGTAAGTATCACTAATAATAAGAACAAAAACATTAGGATCGTTCCGGAAAAGATTAAAGTTACGGTGTTAACAGCTCTCTCTAATTATGCAAAAGTCGAAAAGGACTCATTTGCTGTTAGTGTTAACTTTAACGACTGGATCAAAAGGAAATATACCCAGCTTCCGGTGGTTTTTACAAAGTTTCCTGCTTACTCCAAATTAGTGAAGGCTGAGCCGCAGATAGTAGATTTTATAATCCAGGAATAATGCTCAAGATAGGAATTACAGGAGGTATTGGCAGTGGAAAAACAACTGTATGCCAGGTTTTTGAATTATTAGGCGTCCCTGTTTTTTACGCTGATCTAGTGGCTAAAGAGCTTATGCAAAGTGATCTGCCTCTTATACAAAGAGTTAAAGATTCATTTGGTGCCGAAAGTTATTCTGCCAATGGACAACTAGATCGAAAATACCTGGCATCAAAAGTATTTAATGATAAAGAGGCTCTTGAACGCTTGAATTCATTGGTCCATCCTGCAGTCTTCCGGGCTTTTGACCTTTGGGTTAAATCTCAGCACAGTGCCTATGTACTGAAGGAAGCTGCATTGTTATTCGAAAGTAAATCGTATCTCGACTGCGACCACACCATACTGGTGAAAGCTCCTGAACATTTAAGGATTGAGAGAGTTAAGCTAAGGGACCGGCTAGATGAGGAGGAAATACGAAAAAGGATACGGCGACAGCTTCCTGATAAGGAAAAGGAAATGATGGCAGGAACATGTTTAATTAATGACGAAAAACAATTTTTAATTCCACATATACTGGAACTCCATCAGAGGTTTCTGGGCGAATAAACACACATGATATTAGCTGATTTTTTAGTATACGATGAGAAAGGACTGTTTTGCAAAGTCGGCAACTTCTATCTTGACCCGCACCAAGCCGTGCAAACCGCTGTAATATCCCATGCGCATGGCGATCATGCTTGTTCAGGGAACACAAAAGTGTACTGTACACCTGCTACCGCATCTATCATGCAATTACGGTTAAAAAAGAATGCGGGGGAAGAATTCTTAAAGTTTCCATACGAGCAAAAGTTTACGATCAACAATGTTGTAATAAGCTTTTTCCCTGCCGGGCATATTTTAGGCTCAGCTATGGTTTTGATGGAATACCAGGGGATCAGATATCTGTATACCGGGGATTTCAAACTTCAGGAAGATGCGACCTGTGAGCCGGCGGAACTCGTTGAAGCTGATGTTTTTATTACGGAAACAACTTTTGCCGACCCGGAAATAAAACATCCTGACCCGGTCGAACAGATCATCAAACTTAACGATTCTCATCATAACGTGCTTCTTGGAGCCTATGCTTTAGGTAAGGCACAGCGGATTGTAAATCTTATTCACAGGAATTGCCCCGCTCGTAAAGTTTATTTACATCATTCGATGTTATCTATCACCAAATTGTATGAAGATTTTGCCTTTAATCCCGGAAGTTATGAGCCATACAACCGAAAGTTAATGAAATTACCGGGTAAAGGGTTTGTTTATATCGTTCCTCCTCTTACATTTGATAGCTATTTCAGGGCAAAGGGTGTGCTTCGAATGTTCGCATCAGGCTGGAAAAGACTGCAGCACAACAATGATGCATCGCTATATATTTCTGATCATGCGGACTGGGATGACATACTTAAAAGCATCCAGGTGGTTAGACCGCGGGAAATATGGACCTTACATGGTGATGGTACTCATCTTCGAAAACATTTTGAAGGTAAATTACCAGTAAAGATTCTGATATGATAGTGCAAACCGGGCCCTTGAAAAAACGTTTATAGCTAAACCTCGAAAAAAATACATGGACCTTGATAAGGAGATTCAATCAAAATTTGAAAGTGAGTATCAAAAAGTTGTCGTAAACATTGTTTATACTTATGGCTGGGTAACTTCAATTCTTAAGAAGCGATTAAGTAAACATCAAATAACTCTTCAGCAATTCAATATACTGAGAATACTCAGAGGGCAGTATCCCAAACCTGCTACAATTAACCTACTGAAGGACAGGATGCTTGATAAAATGTCTGATGCTTCGAGAATAGTTGACAGACTAGTGCAGAAAGGGCTTGTCGTTAGAAATATTAACCAGAAAGACAGACGGGCTGTGGATATTATTATATCCGAAAAAGGTCTGGAAATCTTAAAAAAGATCGACCCCATTATTACTCCTGACGAGATTTTAAAACAGAATATTGCGGAAGAAGATGTTTTTTTGTTAAATAGTCTTTTAGATAAGCTTAGGGGTTAATGTAATAAGAAATTTATTAAAGCGACAGCAATACCCGCAAGAACAGCCATGAGCTTTTTAAAGTTGAAATGGTGATCAACACTGGATTCAAATAGAATTGTGGTAGAGATGTGCAGAAAGATTCCTATTACCACTGCCATTATCCGGTCGAAATACTGATCAATATTGCCCATAGAGCCATTGCTTAAACCATTGCTCAGCAGGTATCCGGCAGGTGACATCACCGAAAACAGGACCAGCAAAAGGATAATGTTTGCTTTGCGGAGATGATTTTGCAAAAGGACGCTTCCTAAGGCAAAGGCGGCGGGAATATGATGAAGAGCGATACCGAATAGCAGTTCATTTTGATAGCCCTTAGCCAGCGGCATGCCTTCCAGAAAGGCGTGAAGGCAAAGACTTAACATTATCCCATAGGGAAAAGTCGGCTGGTCATGGCTGTGTTTATGAATATGCCCGTGTTCGATTCCCTGGGAAAACTGCTCTAACAAAATCTGAAATAGAAAACCGCCCAGAACAAACAGGCCTATGGAATGATCATGACCGGCATGCTGATACACCTCAGGGATAAGATGTAATATCGTTATTGAAAACAGATATGCACCGCTGAAAGACAAGATCAGTTTCAACCGCTGTGAACTATCTTTTTTAAAAAAGAAAACCGAAAGCCCCCCCAAAAAGCAGCTGGAAAATAATATTACTATAGGCCAGAATTCCATTTCTTTTCTGATTGTACGGTTAGAAACACTGTTGCGGTAAGATAGCCCACCAGGCAACCAAGGAGTGCCCCGCATGTAACATCAACCGGAAAGTGCACACCAACATAAACCTGGGCAAAAATAATACTAAATGCCCAAAGAAAACTTACAAGCCATATCCACTTCCACCGCCTCGAAAATACTACCGATAAAAACATCGCTATAGCAAAATGATTTGTGGCATGGGTTGAAGGAAAACTAAATCCACTACCACAGACAACCCTGGCAATAATTTCGGTATTAAAGCCCGGCTCGTTACATGGCCGCAGTCGTTCAATAGACGGTTTTATAACTGAGGCACTGACATAATCCGCGATTCCAAACGTTATCAGCAAAAATAAAATGCAGATAACTCCGGCTTTTTTATAATTCCTGATAAGAAATATAATAAGAAAAAAATACAGGGGAGCCCAGAAATACCGGTTACGTAACAATGGCATCAGCCAATCGAAAAAAGGATTAGTCAGCCCTACGTTTATAGCTTTAAAAAGCTGATGATCAAAATTAATTAATTGTTCAAGCATCCGCCTTCTTACAAATAAAAATTAAACGGTCAGATTTGATTTCATTAAACTCACCCAGCGAATAATCACCATATATTGATTCGATCCTAAAACCACTTAGTTTAAAAAGCCGCTCGAAATCACCTAATGAGAAGGCTTTAACCTCTTCCTTAAAATGGTAATCCTTTCCGCGCGTTTCAAAGGAAATAGTTTTTACAATCTTTTCATTTGCAATTTTTTTCGAAATGTTGAAATCAATTCCGTCGATGTGCTTCACTTCCTGGCGTGTCAAATTTTTTAGGATCTTTTCAATGTTGAAGTAGTCAAGGATCATCACACCATCTTGCTTTAGGGATTTCCGGAAGGTTTTTAGTGCATTTACATGATCTCTTTCAGTCTCGAAATAACCGAAGCTCGTAAACAGGTTAAGCGCAATATCAAAATACCTTATGTTCAACAAATGCCTCATATCATGCTCAAAGAAATGAAGTGTCTCATTCTCGAATTGCTTGGCAAATTTGACGTTTGAATAGGAGAGGTCAATCCCGGTTACGTCATAGCCCTTTTTATTCAGGTAAACTGAGTGTCGGCCTCTTCCACAGGCAATGTCTAAAATACGGGTATTTTTTACAGGTTTAAGCAGTGCACACAAGTTGTCGATGAAAAATTCAGCCTCTTCGTCATTTCTCTGATGATACAGAATGTGATAGTACGGGGAATTAAACCAATTTTGATACCATTTTATCGGCATAGAGATCTTATAAATTAATTGAATCGTTTTGTTAATGCAAAGCGACGGAATGCCTGTCATGCATCCTTATTAACCCTCTGCCTTCACCTCCGGAAGACTTTGGCCTGCAAATATAGACAAATAAGAATTTCTCTGGTGCTTTCCACTTGAGCGTTCTTCTTTTATTCTTACTTTTGAGCATAAAAAAAATTAAAGTGACGTTAATAAAATCAATATCAGGTATAAGAGGAATCATTGGAGGAAAGCCAGGAGATGGTCTTACTCCGGCAGATATACTCAAGTTTACGGCTGCTTTCGGAAAATGGGTGGTAGCCAATAGTGGTAAAAACAAAATTGTTATAGGTCGCGATGCGCGGATATCGGGCGAGATGGTTCGTAATCTGGTAGCCGGTACCCTGCAAAGTATCGGGATTGATGTGGTTGACCTGGGCCTTTCGACAACACCTACTGTGGAAGTGGCCGTGACCGACGAGAACGCAGGTGGGGGGATTATCATTACTGCGAGTCATAATCCAAAACAATGGAATGCCCTGAAACTGTTGAACGAAAAGGGTGAATTTATAAACGATGCCGATGGAAGGTTAGTATTGGAAATGGCTGAAGATACGGATCTCGTATTTTCAGATGTCAACTCTTTAGGTACACTTACTTATAACGAATCTTACCTTCAGAAACATATTGATAAGATCTTAGCACTTCCGCTGGTCAATGTGGAGGCAGTTCGCAACGCGAAGTTTAAAGTGGCTATCGATTGCGTAAACTCCAGCGGTGGCATCTATGTTCCTGCTTTACTGAAAGCATTAGGGGTGGAAACCGTTTATGAACTCTACTGCAAACCTGACGGTCATTTCCCTCATAATCCTGAACCCCTGCCAGAAAACCTTGTGGCCCTTTCACAAGAGGTGCTGAGCAAAAAGGCAGACCTTGGAATTGCTGTAGACCCTGATGTTGACCGCCTTTGTTTTGTATGCGAAGATGGCACTATGTTTGGCGAGGAGTACACCCTGGTGGCTGTGGCTGATTATGTTCTGAAGAATACGCCCGGAAACACCGTTTCAAACCTGTCTTCGACCCGTGCTTTACGTGATGTAACAGAACTTGCCGGTCAGACATATAACGCTTCTGCTGTTGGAGAGGTAAACGTTGTTACTAAGATGAAAGAAAACAAGGCTGTGATAGGAGGCGAGGGTAATGGCGGTATCATTTACCCGGAACTGCACTATGGCCGTGATGCTTTGGTTGGCATAGCTTTGTTTTTAACGCATCTTGCTCAATCGGGCAAAACCATTTCAGCTTTACGAAGCTCATATCCTAACTATTTCATTTCCAAAAACAAGATCACTCTTACACCGGAAATGGATATCGATGGCTTGCTGAAAAAAGTAGAGGAAAAATACAAGAATCAACCGTATTCTACGATAGACGGATTGAAGATCGAGTTTGACAAACAATGGGTACACCTGCGGAGGTCTAATACCGAACCTATTATCCGTATATATTCAGAAGGCAGCTCCGAGACGGTGGCGGACAGCCTTGCCAACAAAATAATAGCTGATATTAAGGAAATATTACAATAATATCATATACCCACAAAAGTTATGGCTTAATTTAGCCATAACTTTTGTGTTTTATACGCTAGCTAACGTATGTTTGCGGCTGGTTGGCGCACGCGTGCCGCGTGTGCCAACCAGCCGCAAAATTTGTTGGACGTCTTTTTTATTCATATATAATGCCCAGGATCTATCTCGATAACGCAGCCACAACTCCTATTGATAATGAGGTTTTACAGGAAATGTACAATGTGATGGAAACCCACTTTGGAAACCCTTCGTCAATACATGCGCATGGACGCGAGGCGCGGACTGTTCTCGAGAAAGCCCGCAAAACCGTAGCTGGTCTTCTGAAAGTTTCGCCGGCAGAGATATTTTTTACTTCAGGAGGAACAGAGGCCGATAATATGGCCATAAGATCGGCGATTGTCGATCATGGCATCCGGCATGCCATTACCACCCGGATTGAACACCACGCGGTATTGCATACCCTGCAGGCCTTGGAGAAGGCTGGAAGTATCAGCCTGAGTTTCGTGGGAGTTGACGCTAAAGGCAATGTCAACATGGAGCATCTTCAGGATCTGCTTGCTACCAATGAACGAAGCTTTGTTTCCTTGATGCAGGCTAATAACGAGATTGGAACACTTACAGACATAGAAGCTATTGGAGAGCTATGTTCTCAATACGGAGCAATCTATCATTGTGATACGGTACAGACAATGGGTCACTACCACCATGATCTGAGGAAGTTAAAAGTGCATTTTATCACCTGTGCTGCACATAAGTTCCATGGTCCTAAAGGGACAGGTTTTTTGTATGTCAATCCTGCTATAAGAATTAACCCGATGATCTATGGCGGAGCTCAGGAAAGAAACATGAGGGGAGGGACAGAGAACCTGTATGGTATAGCTGGTTTGGCCAAAGCCCTGGAAATCGCTTACAGAGATATGGATCAGCATCAGGCTTATATCCAGGAACTGAAATCTTACATGATCAGCCGGCTCGTAGAGGATGTCCCAGGGGTCGAATTCAATGGCGAGATCGGCCCCGAAAAAAGTTTGTATACGGTGTTGAATGTTTCATTTCCAGTAATGGAGATGGCGGATATGCTATTGTTTAACCTGGATATCTCAGGGATCTCATGTTCGGGAGGAAGCGCATGCAGTTCAGGAACCAATATCGGCTCGCATGTGCTTGAGGGAATTGTTGCAAACCCTGACCGCCCTGCAATCCGTTTTTCTTTTAGTAAGTTTAATACCAGGGAAGAGATTGATTTCACAGTATCCAGGCTAAAAGAAATCAGTTCATCTCTTATTTAGCTCTGTCCAGAGGCTTTTGATGAATGTCTGAGATCTGCTCTTCAGAACTTACGTTCCGCTCTCGAAATCCCCTGCTCTCCAGAAATTACATTTCCTGCTGCTCCTGCTGTTCGAAGAATTGCCTGCTCTTCGGAAATTACATTTCCGAGCCCCTGTCGTAGGTTCTGTGAACCGATGACAGCACACCAGTTAAATTTTCTATAATTTTAAAACAAAGAGTATAAGGCCGGGTGTTTATAGATTAAAAGCTAAACACCTATGACATTATTTCGCGACGAATTTTTATCTATTCAGGATGAATATGTAAAAGTAGACCCTTCAAGAGACGAGCCTGAAGAAGACGATGATTTGGACTATAGCAATGACGATCTTGGCGAAAATACCGAAGTCACTCCATTGGGGGATGAAGTTGACGAAGACGACATTGATGATATGTACATAAATCCCGGGGAAGACGATGATGATCTCGTCGAAGACGACGATGATTTACTGTTGGATGATGATTTAGAAGAAGATGATGATGAGATTGTTGATATGCAATCCATTAATTCAATCGATGAAGATGATGATCTGGACGCTGACGACGATGAGCTCTTCGATGATGATGAGGAGGAAATTGAAAACCCTGATGTGATTCCTGTGGTACCTGATCCCGACGAAGACGATGAAACATGGACAGATGACGACGATGAGGATACGTATTTGGAGGATGGCGACGATGATGAAGATACAGGATCAACTACTGCAGGCCTGGACCCCAACTTTGAAGTTCGTCACCCTGAACGCCAAACCGGGCGTATGACAGACCATGAGCCGGGCACCGGCGGTATTTAAAAGAAATATAATGGAAGATAAAAAGGATTTGCATAATCATACGGGCCAGACTCCTTCTGATGTTCCCGGAAAAGATTTAATTAATCCACCCAAAAGAAAGGCTTCTAATAAGAAACCTGACAAGAGGAGCAACTTCAATACAACCGCCAAGGATCACAACCTTGGTAAGCGTAATGAAACCGGACGATAAAGCAATTAGAGGATATTCATAATTTTAATTAAATTCGAATATCCTCTTTTGATTTAACCCCCAGCTTCAAGATGGAAAGAAGACAATTTATAAGAACAGCAGGACTCTCCCTCGGACTTCTTGGACTGTTGCAGAATAATGCTTATTCTGAGTTTTTTAAAAGGGCTTATAACCTTAGGCTTCTTCGAAGAAATGTCGGTATTTTTACCGAACAAGGTGGAACAATTGCCTGGCTCGTAAATAAGGAGGGTATAGTAGTGGTCGATTCTCAATTCCCTGAGCCTGCAGGTCATTTAATATCCGAATTAAAGAAGCAGTCGGAAAAGCCTTTCAAATGCCTGATCAATACCCATCATCACGGTGACCATACGTCTGGAAATATTGCATTTAAAGGACTGGTCTCAGAAGTAATTGCACATGATAACGCTCTGAAGAATTTAAAGAGAGTGGCAGAAGAGCAAAAAACAGAAGATAAGATGTTATTCCCATCGAAAACTTTTAAAGATGATATGGACCTTAGGGTGGGAGATGAGAATATTAAATTATATTATTTTGGCCCTGGGCATACTAATGGCGATGCTTTGATCCATTTTACAGAAGCGAATATAATACACGTTGGAGATCTTGTATTTAATCGTCGTTTCCCATTTATAGACCGTCCAGGTGGTGCCAGTATCCGCAGCTGGATTAAAGTGTTGGATCGTACGTTAAAGACCTTCGATAAAGACGCTTTATATGTTTTTGGCCATGCTCTAAATCCCGAGAAAGTAACGGGTGATGCCGACGATCTGAAAGCATTCCAGAACTATCTGTCGCGGTTGTTAGTTCATGTCGAATCGGAGATAAAAGCCGGGAAATCTCTGGAAGAAATATTAAAAACCAAAGTAATTCCGGGAGCTATTCAATGGCAGGGGGCAGGGATAGAGCGAAGTTTGACGGCTGCTTATGAAGAGCTTAGCGCTGATGTAAGCAAGCCCTGACAAGAGATTTATCCTGTCAGAGGTTGCATTAAATTTAATTCCTGTAGTAAACCATTTTGATAAAGGACGCAAGACGCTCTTTCATTTGTCTACGATCTACAATGAAATCAAGGAATCCATGCTCCAGAACAAACTCTGAAGTTTGAAATCCTTTAGGAAGATCTTTCTTAATAGTTTCTTTAATAACCCTTGGTCCTGCAAAACCAATTAAAGCGCCAGGTTCTGCTATGTTAATATCCCCGAGCATAGCATATGAAGCTGTAACTCCACCGGTTGTTGGATCAGTCATTAGCGAAATGTATGGTATTTTAGCTTTCGATAACAAGGCTAGTTTCGCAGAGGTTTTAGCCATCTGCATCAATGAAAATGCAGCCTCCATCATCCGGGCGCCGCCGGATTTCGAGATTAACAGGAAGGGGATCTTATGTTCAATACAATAATCAATAGAACGAGCGATTTTTTCGCCTACTACCGAACCCATTGAACCTCCGATAAAACTAAAATCCATACAAGCTATCACCAGGTCCATACCGTTTATCTTTCCATGACCTGATCTAATAGCATCGGTAAGGCCGGTTTTAGCATAACTTTCCTCAAGGCGTTTAGTATATGATTTTGAATCGGTAAATGTCAGGGGGTCTCCTGAACGCAAACCGGGAAAGAGTTCCGTGAACTCGTTATTGTCGAACAGTATTGAAAAATATTCTTTTGAACCGACCCTTAAATGATAGCTGCAGTAATGGCAAACATATTTGTGCTCTACCTGCTCGGCATAGTGTAATGGCTTTTTGCATTGGGGGCATTTATTCCAGATGCCATCCGGTGCTTCTTTCTTTTCTTCCGTAGAAGTTATAATCCCTTTTTTCTCTCTTTTAAACCAAGCCATGTTTTTAAAATAAGCGGTACAAATAAACGAATTTTTTGAGAAACCGGGGCGATATTCTTGGATGTACTTAAATTTCTGATTTATATCATTTATACTCGGACTAAAATTTCTATTTTCGGCTTTTGTAAAGAGGAAATAAAAATGAATTTAAAAAATTACAAAGGCGTACTGTACGGGGATGCTGTTCAGGAGCTATTTGAACAAGCAAAAAAGCATCAGTTTGCTTTGCCTGCAGTAAATGTTATTGGAACTAACTCCATTAACGCAGTGATGGAAACAGCAAAAGCTGTTAATTCTCCTGTGATTATCCAGTTATCTAATGGCGGCGCTCAGTTTTATGCTGGAAAAACATTAGATAACTCTAAACTTGAGGCATGTATTTTAGGAGCAGTTTCTGCTGCTCGTCATGTTCATTTATTGGCTGAGCACTACGGTGTTGCCGTAATACTTCATACAGATCATGCCGCTAAGAAATTATTACCATGGATAGACGGCTTGTTGGCTCATGGCGAGCGTTTCCATCAGCAAACTGGTAAGCCATTGTTTTCTTCGCATATGCTCGACCTTTCTGAGGAATCCATAGAAGAAAACCTTGAAATAAGCAAGAAATACCTTGAGCGTATGAAAGCTCTAGGTATGACAATTGAAATTGAATTAGGTGTAACCGGAGGGGAAGAAGACGGTGTTGATAATTCAGATGTCGACAGCTCTAAGCTTTATACCCAGCCTGAAGAGGTTGCCTATGCTTACAAAGAATTAAGCAGCGTAAGCCACAGATTCACTGTTGCCGCCGCTTTCGGTAATGTCCATGGTGTTTACAAACCTGGGAATGTAAAACTTCAGCCGGTGATCCTTAAAAATTCACAGGATTATATTAAGAAGGAACTTGGTTTATCTGAAGAGAAACCAATCAACTTTGTGTTCCACGGCGGTTCCGGATCATCCCAGGAGGAGATCAGAGAAGCTATTTCTTATGGTGCAATAAAAATGAATATTGATACCGATATGCAATGGGCATTTTGGGAAGGTATTCGTGATTATTATGAAGCGAATAAAGATTATCTTCAAGGACAAATCGGTAATCCTGGAGGAGCTGATTCTCCCAATAAGAAATATTACGACCCACGCGTTTGGTTGCGTAAAGGAGAAGAAACTTTTGTTAAGCGCTTATCAAAAGCATTCGAGGACTTAAACTGCCTTGATGTTAATTCTAAGCTTTAAGAAAGAAAGATTGCTTATTTCTGTCCGCGAGAGTTAGCGTAGCGCTCTCCGGATTTAGCAATGAAAAAGAGTCTCTGACTCGCTAAGCGTTAAGAATGGCGCTTTAACGAGGCAGAGACTCTTTTTTTATAAATGAATCCATAGAAACCCTTCGGAATTCTATGGACAGTATATGTGCCTCTATGCACTTTTGAGTTTCAATCCCAATTATTTACCGGAAGTATCCTCCCGCATAGATTCCCGGTTAAATCTCCGAATGATCAATCTTGTTCCCCTGTCAAGGCTGAAATAACTCCATATCCAGTTCACAAGCACCACCAGTTTATTTCTGAAGCCTACAAGGCTCATCAAATGCACAAACATCCATACAAACCAGGCAAATACCCCCTGGAAACGGATCTTGCCAAGATCGACCACTGCTCTGTTTCGGCCGATAGTCGCCATCGATCCCTTGTCAAAATATTTGAACGGTTCGGGAGGTTCATTGTTGAGCACCTTAATAAAGTTTTTGGCCAGATGTTTACCCTGCTGAACTGCGGCCGGTGCCACGCCCGGATGGCCGTTAGGATATTCTTCGGTTTGCATAGAAGCAACATCGCCAATGGCAAAGATGTCTTTATATCCCTCTATCCTGTTGAACTGGTCAACTTTAATCCGTCCACCCCTCACAATTTTATCTTTTGGCACACCTTCAGGGACCTCTCCCTTAACGCCTGCCGACCACAATACGTTCTTGGTGATGATCTCTGTATTGTTAGATAGCTTGATCACCTGGCCGTCGTAAGAGGTCACAGTAACTCCGGTAATGACGTTTACTCCCATCTCTATAAGAAACTCTTTTGAGTGGCGTTGCGACTGAGGAGACATTGGTCCAAGCAATACAGGAGAGCCTTCGATTAGATAGATGTTGATCTCTGAGATATCAAGCTCCGGATAATCCTTTTTAAGGACATGCCTTTTCAATTCAGATAACGATCCCGAAAGTTCAACTCCGGTAGGACCACCACCCACAACAACGAAGTTCAAAAGTCCTTTTTTTACATCGGGATCGGTTTCTATCAGGGCTTCTTCCAGGTTCTGAAGGATCATACTCCTCAAATTCAAAGCCTCAGGGATGGTCTTCATGGGCATGGTAAAATGCTCCAGTTCCCGCGATCCGAAATAGTTCGAATCCGAACCCGTAGCCAGTACCAGGTAGTCATAACTATAGTCTCCTATATTGGTTGTGACGATTTTTCTTTCAGGATTAATAGATGTCACCTCTGCATTCCTGAAAAGGAAATTCTTCTGCCCTTTAAAGATTTTTCTTAAAGGAAAAGCGATAGAATCGGCTTCCAATCCGCCTGTCGCAACCTGGTACAAAAGGGGCTGGAAGGTGTGATAATTATGCCTGTCGAGCATTAAGATCTGTACTTCCTGATCACGTAATTTTTTAGCGAGCTGAATTCCACCAAAGCCACCACCCACTATAACTATTTTAGGGAAATTTACTGAAGGGCTATTTTTCTCCATTTTATATGTGCAATATATATCATAACCGGATTTTTAAGCTAAATGTTAGGCAAAAGGAGAAGCTTTTTTTGAGACCCGGAATTTTGGTGCAAGGTTAAGGAAATTTTTACAAATAACCGTCATGAGTAAGCACCGGGATGGTTGGTGTTTTGCAAGGGCGAGGATTGGCAAAGACATATAGAAACACACAATAGGCACACGCGGCACGCGTGCGCTTTTTAGACAATTATTCCATAAAAAAAGGCCTTTGCTTTTGCAAAGACCTTTTTTATGGAATAAAATATGATTATTTCTGCAATGCGGGAACTTTAGCACTTCTTTTTTCTCTGATAAGCTCAACCACAAACGGTGTAGCCACAAAGAGAGATGAATAGGTACCGAAGATCACACCTATAAGCATCGCAAATGAGAAACCTCTTAATATCTCTCCACCGAAAATGAAGATCACAATTAAAACGGCTATTACACAGACACCGGTTATTACAGTCCGGCTTAATGTGCTGTTTAGTGCGTTATTAATAACCGAAGGCATGTTTTCATCTTTTGAGTGATGCTGGTCGATATATTCCCTTACCCTGTCGAACACAACTACTGTATCGTTAATAGAGTAACCCATCACCGTCAGGATTGCTGCAATGAAGGCCTGATCAATATCTAAAGAGAAAGGAACGAAGCCATTCAAAAGAGAAAAAATTGATAAAAGTACCAGAACGTCGTGTGCCAAGGCTACAATTGCTGATACACCAAACTGCCATTTCCGGAAACGGATAAGGATATAAAGGAAGATTACAATAATAGAGAATATGACGGCGTAAATAGCTGAAATCTTAATATCGTTAGCGATTGTAGGACCTACTTTCTGTGAATCCTTTATCTCATAGTTAGGGCTAACCTTTTTTAAGCCCTCATTTAGCTTTTGCGATACCAGTGCTTCCGCTTCTTCAGACGTTTCGTCTATTTTGTAAGAAGTAGTGATCTTCACCTCGTTGCTTGAACCATAGGTTTTTACTTCAGGTGCCGATTCAAATTCATCTGATAGTGCTTCCCGTACATCGTTTGTACTTACCGGCTTATCAAACTGAACGAAATAAGAGCGTCCTCCTTTAAAGTCCACTCCAAGGCTGAAGCCGCGGGTAAACATTGATATAAGTCCCGCAACGATGATAATGCTTGATAAAGCGTAGAACTTCTTCCTTCCGGAAATAAAGTCAAATTTTGAATCTTTAAAAAGGTTTTGAGTTGCCTTTATCGAGAAGCTGATATTTTGTTGTTTTTCAAGGAACCACTCAAAAATAAGACGTGTGATGAAGATAGCCGCAAATAATGAGGTGATAATACCGATCATCAAAGTTGTTGCGAAACCAACAATAGGGCCGCTACCGAAGATGTATAAAATAACACCGGTTAAGAAGGTTGTGATGTTGGAATCAAGGATTGACGACATCGCTTTTCTATAACCCTCTGCTATCGCCAAACGCATTCCTTTGCCCTCGGCCAGCTCTTCACGAACACGCTCGTAGATTAGTACGTTGGCATCTACCGACATACCAAGGGAAAGTACGATACCGGCGATACCTGGCAGTGATAGTACGGCTCCCAGCGATGCCAGGATTCCCATAAGGAAGAACAAGTTGACAATTAAAGCGATGTTGGCAACCCATCCTGCTTTATTATAGTAAAGAGCCATGAAAAGAAGGATAATGATCACTCCCGCAATAGAGGATATCAAACCACTTTGAATAGACTCTAAACCTAAAGAAGGTCCGACAACGTATTCACTTACAATTTTTGCAGGAGCAGGAAGACGACCGGCTTTTAATACGTTGGCTAAATCTTTTGTGTCGTTAGCGGTGAAGTTCCCGCTGATTGACGAACTTCCGCCCGGAATCTCGTTTTGCACAGTGGGGGCAGAGTACACATATTGATCAAGTACAATAGCAATAGATCTGTTGTCATTTTTGTTTCCAGGATCTCCGGCTGCCTGAGCAGTAAGCCTTTTCCATTGCTGCGCTCCTGTAGCATTCATGTACATTAGCACTTCATTGTTACCACGTTGATCTACATCGGCTCTTGCATCTGTGATCACATCACCTTCCAAAGCAGCAGCGTTACCAAAACCGCTGGTCTTAAGGGCGTATAATTCGAGAACCTTGCTCTCATCACTGATCGGCTTAACAGCCCACAAGAACTTTACATTTGAAGGAATGATTGCTTTTACTTCTGGTAATTCCAAGTAGCGGTTAACCTTTGCTGTATCTTTCTGAGCTGAGTATCCTACCACCGGTCCCGGACGAAGACTTTGCTGTCCACCCTCTGCCTGATAAGTGGCAGGAGCAAGGTAAGTGAACAGCGGATTTTGTTTAGCTTGTTCGGCCTGGTTAAGTGCTAAGGAATCCTTTCCTTTAGCAGCACCTGGCTTTGCTCCAAGATTTGCAAGTTTTCCTCCGGCAGTATCCGCTTTTGCAGTTCCAGCTTTTGCAGTGGTATCAGCTGCTTTTTGTGTTGAAGCGATAACTTTGTTAATGTTTTCGATCAGAGGGAATATCTCCATGTTTTCATGAGTTTCCCAAAACTGCAACTTAGCGGAACCTTGTAACAGCTTGCGTACACGTTGTACGTCGGAAACACCCGGAAGCTCAATCAGGATACGATTGGTTCCTTGCTGGCGCTGGATATTTGGAGACGTCACACCGAATTTATCGATACGTGTGCGAAGAATGTTAAATGAACGGTCTATAGCATCGTTTGCCTGATTCTGTAAGAATGTAAGAACTTCTGAGTTGCTTGCATCTGGTTTAATAAATGAAGCATTTTCTTTAGTTGCAAAAAGGGCTGCAAGTTTTCCGTTAGGATTTAATTTTTCGTATTCTTCACCGAAAAGAGAGATGAAATCTTTCTGAGAAGACTTCTGCCTGTTGGTTGCATTTGTTAAGGCTGTATTAAAAGCCTGTTCCTGGCTATTGTTAGCCAGATTCCTCACGAGCTCGTTTAACGAGATCTCCATGGTAACGTTCATACCACCTTCAAGATCCAGTCCCAAAGGAATTTCATTTTCCTTTACGTACTGATAAGTGAATTTGGTGAATCCCAGGTTGTACACTGGCTGGGTAGCCATAGAGTCAAGATATGCTCTTTCCTTTTCGGGATCTCCTTTGGCGTACTCCTTCGCATCTTTTTCAACCTTGTTAGCCACCCACGTAAACGAAAGAGAATACAGACATCCAATCGTTAATGCTATCGCGGCGAATTTAATCAATCCTTTACCTTGCATTTTAAATTTAAGTATATTAATGTATTATATATGTGATATAGTTCTGATAAGACGGCAAATCTAAGTAAATTTTTAATTTATAAAATTCTTTTAGTATAGAAATCGTCGGAGGCTTATATTACCGCTTTTGGTAAGTAATAAAGGAGTAGGAAAATGGCGTTTTTTCATCAGGTTGAAAGTCGGTTCTCTCTGCTTCCCGCCAGCTCCGATTGCTTATATCCGGGAAAAAGGTATCGGCTTCGAAGCTTTTATGGATTCGTGTAAGGTATATCCTGTCGGTGATAGCGAACGCCTGTTTAAATATTTCGGCTCCTCCTATAATGAACACCTCATCCTCATCCCTGCATAAATTCAAAGCCTCTTCCAGCGAGCGGGCAATTTCGGCTCCTTCGGTTACCAGATCGGCTTGCCTGCTTATCACAATGTTTCTACGGTTTGGCAGTGCACGTCCCATACTGTCAAAAGTTTTCCTGCCCATAACAATGCTATGTCCAGTAGTAATATTCTTGAATCGCTTCAGATCAGCCGGGAAATGCACTAACAGTTTATTCTCTTTTCCGATGCCATTATTGGCATCTACAACAACTACTGCAGATATGATTTTTGACATTGTCTTTTTACTAAACGGCAACCGGCGCTTTGATATGAGGGTGATGTTGGTAGTTCTCCAATGTAAAGTCTTCAAATTTAAAATCAAAGATATTTTTGACTTCGGGGTTGAGCTTCATTGTCGGCAATGGTTTCGGTTCGCGGCTTAACTGGAGCCTGGTTTGCTCAAGATGGTTATTATACAAGTGTGCATCCCCCAGGGTGTGAATGAACTCTCCAGGTTTTAGGTTACAAACCTGAGCAACCATTAAAGTGAGCAAAGCATAAGATGCGATGTTAAAAGGTACGCCCAAAAAGATGTCTGCACTTCGTTGGTATAACTGGCAGCTGAGTTTTCCATCAGCCACATAGAATTGGAAAAAACTGTGGCAGGGAGGGAGTGCCATGTTTTCAATTTCGGCTACATTCCAGGCCGAGACGATTAGTCTTCTTGAATCAGGAGTGTTTTTAATCTGGGTAATCACCTGCGTGATCTGGTCGATATGTCTTCCATCCGGAGTTGGCCACGAACGCCACTGGTATCCATATACAGGGCCCAGTTCCCCCTTTTCATTTGCCCATTCGTCCCAGATACTTACGCCATTTTCTTTAAGGTACCGGATATTGGTATCACCCTTTAAAAACCAGATCAGCTCATGGATAATAGAACGGAGATGAAGTTTTTTGGTAGTAACCATCGGAAAACCTTCTTCGAGGTTAAAACGCATCTGATATCCAAAAACACTAATCGTTCCTGTGCCTGTACGGTCATGTTTTTGTGTGCCCGTATCCAGCACATGCTGCATTAAATCAAGATATTGTTTCATGTATTAGGGAAAGCGAATACAACCCGCTCTTGGCTACAAAGGAAATAAATGTATTTTTACCGTCCTACAATTATGGAAAAAACATTTATTGTTGAAAAAAATGATCGTCTTTCCCAACGCTAAAATAAATATAGGTCTGAATGTTATAAGCCGGAGAAGTGATGGTTATCACAATCTGGAAACGGTTTTCTATCCTGTAAAAGTTAAGGATGCGCTCGAAGCGATTGAATCAGATGAGTTTGCATTTACTTCAACAGGAATCGAAATTCCGGGCTACGCTAATGAAAATCTCTGTCTTAAAGCCCTCGATCTGATCCGTAAAGACTATTCTGTTCCCGGGTTGGCAATCCATCTTCATAAGGCAATTCCAATTGGGGCGGGTCTGGGTGGTGGATCGGCAGATGCGGCTTTTTTTATTAAACTCTTAGACCAGAAGTTTAATCTCTGTTTGAGCATCGAGAAAATGGAAGACTATGCAAGGCAACTCGGAGCAGATTGTGCCTTTTTTATTCGCAATCAACCTGTATTTGCTAGTGGAAAGGGAGACGAGTTTACTTCTATAACACTCGACTTGTCTAGATACTACATCATTCTGGTGATGCCTCCTGTACATGTATCTACAGGAGAGGCATATCGTGGTGTAAAACCTGCGACGCCTCCTTTTAGTTTAAAGGATCTGATCGGCCTGCCGATAGATCAATGGAAGGGGCAGATCAAAAATGATTTTGAGGAATCGGTGTTTAAAAATCACCCATCCATTCGTGGGATAAAATCGGCGCTATACGAAGCAGGTGCTTTATACGCTTCGATGAGTGGTAGCGGCGCTGCTGTATACGGAATATTCAAGGATCCGGCAGAGCTTCCCGGCCTTGAAAAAAACAACCAGGTTTTTTACGGGATGTAAGCCTAATTAATATAATCCCTGTCTTCGTCGCTTAACTTTGACCGGTTATCAGGTAATTCTTCCATTTCCTCTTCAGAATAGGCATTTGCTGGTCCAGCCTGTCTGGATTGTTTTCTACCCGGCGAACGCGCGACCATCCCCAACACAAAGCCAACCCCGAAAACAGAGGCAAGAACAACCAGCTTAGAAAACTTGTAAGTGCCAAATAGCCAAAAGTCCATTTCATCAGCATTCTGCGCCAGGATAAGAGTCAGCAATGCTGTTGTTGCTATAATAAAAATTGTTTTTGCGTTCATACACTCTGTGATTATAATGGTCCCATTTTAAAAATACGTAAATAAAACTTAAAAACTGTAAGTGCTGATTAATTCGAATACAGGTTTGTGATTGGCCTTCTCATTAATGAAAACCAGTTTGCCCCCCAGGTCAAAATTTGGCAGGTAGAATCGCAGCAGGTTCATGTCTCCTCTTAACTCCACTCCGTATGAGCGGGGAGAAAATGAATTGCCATGACCGACGTTTTCAAAATCAGCAAACAGGCCCGCTTTAATACGCTTGATGTATGCAAGCGGACCAAGTTCCCAGTCAGGGTAAAACAGAGGCAACCTGTAATTTAAAAACAAAGTATTGTAAGGATTACCAATAGCGCTCATGTAAGTGTATCCACTTACCCTTGGAATATCAATAGTGTTTTGATAATCGCCGGCTCCATGCTGCCAGTTGAATGCTGCCTGAAAGGAGTGATTCTTGTGAATTCCCGGGAAAAAGAACGAGCTTTTGAACACTAGCAGATCTCCCACTAAAACGTTGTCGAACGGAAAGTGCCGGTAGGTAAGGTTGAAACTTTGCCCCCATTTAGGCGCCAGGTCCCTTGCGCTTCTTCTGCTGCTTCTGCCAGCGTATATCTGGTAGTGCATAGGGAAGCTGATCTTTTCTACAAGCGCCGGAAAGGGCTGACTTACGGCATACCTGTTGGTATAACTCGTGCCTGCTTTAATTCCGGTTGAATAGGTATAGTTAAAGCGGTTGAAGGTGAAAGGAACGTTCGTCTCAGTTTTGATTTCGTTTTCCCGCCATGTTACAGGCGTTAGCACTGTCTGCCCATTAACCACAGCTCTTCTGTTTATCAGCCTTGCCCGGTTGATATAATCCACATTAAGAATAGGGTAGAAGCGTCTGTACGAAAATCCTGCAATATACTCGCTTTTTCTAAGCGAGGTATTGAACTGGTAGCCTGTATAGAAATTAAGGGTATTGAGTTTGTTATCTGACTGGATCTGTAAGCCCCTGGCATTGTCGTCCGTTACAGGATAAAAACTGTGAAAATAAAAGAGGTTAGAAAGTTCCCTGTATGGTTTGGACTTAAAATCTAAACTTGGAATAGAGTCAAAAACATTTGATCCACCCTCCTGAGAACTAAGCGGAGCTGCATAATTAACATAAGTGGTCGGGATTTTAGAGATTTTTTCCCCACCGTCCGGCTGCCATTTGACTGAGGCAATATCATAACCCTGAACCTGATAATCGTTAAAAAGTAACCGCTGTTGTCCCTCATCATATGAAGGATGATGAATTCCGAACCTGGCTGAAGTGATCTGATAGATCTCTTTGTCTGCGGGATTAAACCGGTAAAGGTTATCGATTCCGTTGAAGTGAGCTTTAAAGACAATCTGATCTTCTGCGTATACAGGCTTTAGTATCTCCTGGAGCTGGATAGGAAGTACCTGGGTGAATTCTCCGCTGCTGCGGTTAAGTTCAAGTAATGTTTTTCCGGTGCTTGCCACGCTTACTACAACGATCTTTTTTCCGCTGGCATCGAATGAAGGCATCTGAAGCATATTGTTTCCTGGACTGGTATACTGTCGGATTTCGTCTCCCGTTTCTGCATCTATTTCAACCAGCTGGACCTGGTTATTGAGCGCTACCTTGATCGCCGCTATTATTTTTCCGTCGGGCGATAATACCGGAGCGAAGAGTCTGCTTTTATGCGTAAGCTGCCTTGCTTTGGATGTGCTAAGATCGTAGATGTTTATGACGTTAAAAGATCTCTGCTGATACCGCTTATCATACCGGAATTCATCCCAGACAACTTTTCCCGCAGCATAATTGAACCAAGGTACTTCCTGGTATCCAATCCGGATAAGGTTGCTGACTTTGTCACTTTTATCCAACAGGCAAATCGCCGGAGGATTTGCTTTGCTGTCGAGAAGGAACAATACTTTGTCCCCTGGAATTGATACCGGCAAAAGGTAGCTTTCGGGTGTTTTATTTTTTCTTCCATTCAGGGAAACATATGTCTGATATTGTACCTTACTTAACTGTTGCTTCCAAAGGCTTTCTAAGTCGCTTACTGTCGAGTCATGCAGCAGCCGTGTGTTTAACCCAGTGAATTTTTTTATTGAGTTACTCAGGTTATAAGGGCGGATAGGGAACTGAGAAATACGGGTAAATATACTATCCATAATTCCTCTTCCATAATCTCTTCTGAGCTTACTGTTCATAAAGAATCCCAGTTGATAATAACCGGGGGTGAAGTCTTTTAAAGAACCGAAGAAGTCTTTTGAATAGCTGAATTTTTTCTCGCTTAAGGTGTTTGTCCGGATAGCTAAACTCCACTCCGGAAGTCGTCCTCTTCCCGCGCCACTTAGTGCCGTTTCGATAGTTACGGCATCCCCTTCATAGAACCATGGAGGAAGTATAATTCCAAAAACAGCGAGCGCAATTGACTCAAAAGGAGGACTGTTATATTTACCTGTAAGTTTGTCAAATTGCACTACATGACGTAGCTCATGTACGGCCAGACTGTTCAGCCAATTTTGATAATCAAAGCTCTGAGAAGGTGTCGTGAAAAACTCGGAGCGCCTTGGTGCCAATTGAACAAAACCGTTAGAACTCGTGCCCTGATTTTGTAGGAATATACTTATTTTTTTGGGGTCTTTATTTAGAGAATAGCTAACTCTTAAAATTAGTTTATCTAAAACATTTGCCATTCTTTTTGCTTCCGGTTCAAACTCTGACGGGTAAACTATTTGAAAGTTTTTTGTGTTTATTTGACGCCAGTTGAGAGTAGGAGGGTTCTGATTTGCAGAAAAAATTTGGGCGATTGCTTCGTTTGATAGAATAATTGATATGATAATGGTTAATTGTTTGATTTTTAGGTTTTTATATGTCGATTTAAAAGTCATTTTACTTGATTGCTAACTTTGTTAGTAATTTGCTGGTTTTGGATGTATCCTCTATTGTAGTTTAAATTCAGGTTGATTCGATTAAATATTTGATTAAGAGAATCGTATTATAAAAATTATTCGAAAATGTATCGATTTAAAGCACTTAAATTGTTACAGTCTAGGCTGCATATTTACCAAATGTATCGATATATGGGATCAAATAAAAATTTGATTGCCAATTGCTTCTTTCTAGACGATTAATTGGGCTAAGCTGAAAAGATTGTGGGGCCGATATATTCTTGGGCGTTTCCTGATTTTATCCCCGCTGTTGACCAGTAAAAAGCTTTAAGGACTAGGATATAAGTTCTAACAACCTTCCAATTCTGAGGATTTTTCCTGTCAGTTGAATGCTTTTTGATCGCGTATAAGAAGTGAAAATAGATAAGATCCGGGAAGGGTTAAGCTGATAATATTACTGTCCGTCAGGAATATATTTTGCTTTATTTTTTTGCTTTTCAAAATGTTTGTGGAGCAAGGGGTGAGCAAATACCGCGATCAAAATGATAGCGGCTCCGAGGTAGAAGTGGAAGCTCATCTGTTCGTCTTTTCCAAAGAATAAAAAGGCAAGCAGAATACCGTATATAGGCTCAAGGTTTGTTATTAGTGCCACCCGGAACGCTGATAATTCTTTCATTACTGATACCCCGGCTACATATGCTAATGAAGTGCATATGGTGCCTAAAACGATCAGGTAAAAGACATCACTTTCATTCAGTTTCATGGCTTTGTTGAAGCCTCCGACGGCAGCAAGGAAAATGCTGATCCAAACCAGTGCACCCATAAGTTCATAGAAACTTATTACCGGTGCCTCATGCTTTTTTATCTGTTTCGAATTGATGATTGAAAACAAACTAGCACATATTGCGCTAACCAGGCCAGAGATAATTCCAATGGTATATTTTGATTCAAATTCAAAAATAATATAGATCCCTGTGATGATCAGCAAGCCGATACCGATGTCTAATTTTGAAACTTTGGATCGATTGATCAATGGCTCAAGAAATGCAGTGAAAAGGCTTAAAGAAGACAGGCATACAAGTGTTACTGATACGGTCGACTGCTTGATGGCATAAAAGAAGAGTATCCAGTGTAAGGCAACAATTGCTCCAGTTGAAAAAAGTGTGATCAGGGAATTCCAGCTCAGCTTATAGTTGGTTTTTTTATATTTGAACCAAAGCCACAAACTTATTACGGCTATCAATACTCTATACCATACGAGGTGCGTTGCGTTAACTGATATAAGTGCTCCGAGGATGCCCGTAAAGCCCCATACGAAGACAGTAAAGTGTAGTACCAGCAAGTTACGGTTGCGGTGCCTGAAAGACTCTTGATCCATAAGATTTATTTAGGCGCTTTGGCCAGAAGGTAGAGACCTAGAATTCCAAAAATTACGTTTGGGATACATACGGCGATTAATGGGGGAAGATTGCCTTTCAGCGAAAACATTGTGGCGAACTGATTAAAAAGAATATAGGTAAAGCTTAAGAATATACCAATACCCAGCGGTAAGCCAACGCCTCCGCGTACCTTTCGGGATGACAGGGAAACTCCCATAAGGGTGAGGATAAATGCCGAGAATGGGTTAATGAATCGTTTATATTTCTCAAGAAGCAATCTTTCCATAACTCCGGTTCCCCTGATCTTCTCCTTTTCAATGCGGCTGTTCAGTTCGTTCATGTTCATGGCCTCATAGATATTGTCAAACAGTTCAAAGTCTGTCGGTCGCATATCAATTTTGATACGCTTTTTCTCCCCGTAGGCCATGCTTTCCTTAAGCCCATCCACCTTTCTTACGGAATATGTTTCCATGTTCCAGTTTCTCTTTACAGAGTCCCACACAATGCGTTCCGCCATCGTTTTTTCAACCAGTTCATCACCCTTAAATTTTTCAAGGGAGAACTTGTAGCCTATTTTCTGATTGTTATCGAAGTTTTCAATGTACACGTAGGTGTTTTGATCCAGCTGCATATGCGTGTACATTTTGTTGTTGTCTTTCTGAGGCTTGATGTAGATATTTTCAAAGTCGACCTTCAGCTGATTGGTCTCCGGTATAATAAAGAGGTTGAACACCAACGTTACGGCGAAGATCACAAAGGAAGAGAGGAAATAGGGCCAGAGAAATCTTCTGAATGTGACTCCGCTGCTTAGGATAGGAACTATTTCGGTTTGATCGGCCATCTTAGCAGTAAAAAAAATAACTGCTATAAAGTTGATCAGGGGCGATAGGAAGTTCAGGTAGAACGGAACAAAGCCCGCATAATATTGGAATACTACTTTTGAAAGAGGGGCATTGTTCTTGTAGAAATCATCAAGCTTTTCTGAAACATCAAATATTACGATGACCACTGAGAAAATGATCATAGTAAACAAGAAGGTACCCAAATACTTTCCGATGATATATCTGTCAATTAACTTGATGTGTTTAAACATAGTTCTATAAACGCTGTGCCAGGATTTTTACCATTTTATTTTTCCAGTCGTAAAAATCACCTGCAATAATCTTTTCCCTTGCCTCAGTAACAAGCCAAATATAAAAATGCAAATTATGAAGTGTAGCAATCTGCGCCCCTAAAATTTCTTTAGATGTGATCAGATGCCTCAGGTATGCCTTGGAATAATTTATGTCAGAAAAGAGGTCGCTGTCTTCCTCAATAGCAGAGAAATCATTTTTCCATTTTTCGTTTTTTATGTTGATAATACCGTTCTTCGTAAAAAGCATTCCATTCCGGGCGTTTCTGGTAGGCATAACACAATCGAACATATCTACACCTAAAGCGATGTTTTCCAGGATGTTTACCGGCGTACCAACACCCATAAGATATCTCGGTTTGCTTTCAGGCAATATATCACAGACAATTTCTGTCATTGCATACATCTCCTCTGCGGGTTCGCCAACAGATAAACCTCCGATAGCATTACCTTCCCGCTCAAATGAAGCAATTACTTCGGCCGACTTTTTACGAAGGTCTTTATAAACGGAACCCTGGACAATTGGAAAAAAGCTTTGCGAGTAATTGTATTTTGGTTCGGTACTATCAAAACGATCACAGCACCGTTTTAACCAGCGATGCGTCATATCCACTGACTTACGGGCATATTGATATTCACAAGGATAAGGTGTACATTCATCAAAGGCCATGATAATATCAGCTCCAATGGTCCGCTGTATGTCCATCACATTTTCAGGAGTGAAAAGGTGTTTAGATCCGTCAATATGTGAACGGAAAGTTACCCCTTCTTCTTTTATCTTTCTTACTTCGGTTAAAGAATACACCTGGTAACCACCGCTGTCCGTCAAAATAGGTTTATCCCATCCATTAAACCGGTGCAGACCTCCTGCTTGTTCAATGGTGTTTAAACCTGGCCGAAGGTAAAGATGATAGGTGTTTCCTAGAATGATCTGTGCCTTAATATCCTCTTTAAGCTCGCGCTGATGAATGGCTTTTACCGTGCCGGCAGTTCCTACTGGCATGAAAATAGGAGTTTTTATGCTGCCGTGGTCTGTAGTGATTTCTCCAGCCCTTGCTTTTGAGAATTTATCTGAAGCCTGTAGTTGAAATTTCATTAAGGATGCAAAAATAGCAAATTACGCCGGGCTTTAGTTTTAAAATATGCATGTTAAAAATATTAAGTAAAAATCAGACCTTTGCGGCTTGTTCTAAAAATTAAAATTTGGCAGACTATCTATATATCACAGTTTTTGCGCTCTTTCAATTAGCCTTTTTTTTACAGCTATACTATATTATAGTAGTTCATAGGAATCTGAGGAACTACAAGGCCAAAGAAAAAAGCCCTATGGAGCGGCCGGTTTCAATAATCGTTTGCGCCCGAAATGAAGAAAGAAACCTGGAGAAGAATTTGTCATATATTCTGGAACAGGAGTATCCTGACTTTGAAGTAATTGTAGTCAACGATTGTTCTGTTGACGAATCTGATCTCCTTCTCCGCAGATTTTCACAGAAATATTCCCACCTTAAAGTTGTTACTATCACAGAGCACGTACGTTTTAAACATGGGAAGAAATTCGCAGTGACTTTGGGAATTAAAGCAGCTAAATATGAGCATTTGTTATTTACAGATGCGGATTGTTGCCCTGCCTCGATGAACTGGTTAAAACAAATGCAGCAAAATTTTTCAGATTCTACGGAGATAGTTCTCGGCTACTCTCCTTACAATAGCACACCGGGTATCCTGAATAAGCTTATACGTTATGAAACGTTTTTTACTGCTCTCAATTATTTATCATACACTCTTGCCGGGAAACCCTATATGGGGGTAGGTCGCAATATGGCTTATACAAAATCCCTGTTTTTCCGGGGAAAAGGTTTTGCCTCACATATGCATATCCCGTCGGGCGACGACGATCTTTTTGTAAATCAAAATGCAAATTCCCTAAACACTGTAATAGAAATCCATCCGGAAACACATGTATGGACGGAGCCTAAAGCAACATTCAGATCGTACCTGTCGCAAAAAATAAGACATATGGGAGCAGGCAAGGCTTATAAGGCCGAACATAAGCGGATGCTAAGTTTTCAGGCCGGATCAGGCATTGCTTTTTATGTACTGCTTGTATTGCTTTTGCTACTAAATGCACAATGGTATGTAATTTCTTCATTTTATTGTATCCGGCTGCTCGCCCAGGTTGTTATTTATTATCCTGTATTTAAGAGGCTTAGTTATAAAGATCTAATTTGGTGGCTTCCGGCATTGGATTTGATTTATAATTTTTATATACTCGTACTTAGCATAATTTCGTCATTTAGGAAAACAGTCAAATGGAAGTAAACCCGAATTTTTCGGCAAATGCGCTTAACGATTTCAATCTGGTTGGAAAAGCAAAAGTGGGAGACCAAAAGGCATATGCCGAGTTAATGCAGCGTTACAAAGACTCGATATATTTCATGGCATTGAAGATGGTCAATAACAAGGATGATGCTATGGATCTCACGGTGGAGACATTTGGAAAGGCTTTTGAAAACATCGAAAAATATAAACCTGACTTCGCTTTTAGTACCTGGCTATTTCGTATAGCAACCAACAATTGTATAGATTTTATCCGTAAAAAGAGAGTAAGTCTGGTTTCTATCAATTCTATGGTAGACGACGAAGGAGATGACAGGCCTTTGCAGATCAAATCAGATTCTTTAAACCCCGAGGAAACCTCCATAAAAAAGCAGCAGCAGGAACAGCTCAAGTTTATTGTTGATAAGCTTCCTCAGCGTTATAAAACCCTGATCGTCTTACGTTATTTCGAAGAACAATCGTATGAGGAAATTGCCCAGCAATTAGACTTACCGCTGGGTACTGTGAAAGCTCAGCTTTTCAGAGCGAGAGATCTATTGTCTAATATTATTAATCGCAGGAAGAAAACCCCAGGAAGTGACTTCTGATCTTATATTTAAATATTTTCCCGGTCTGACGGATACGCAGAAGGAACAGTTTAATCAGCTTGAACAACTTTATACGTTATGGAACTCTCAAATCAATGTGATTTCCCGGAAAGATATTGAGAGCTTGTACCTGCGACATATCCTTCATTCACTGGGCATTGCCAGGGCGTTGAAGTTTTTACCGGGAGAAAAGGTGATGGACGTTGGCACAGGAGGCGGCTTCCCGGGCATTCCACTGGCAATATTATTTCCTGAAACAGAATTTCATCTTGTGGATTCAATCGGAAAAAAAATTAAAGTTGTTTCCGAAGTTTCAAAAGCCATTGGCCTGAAGAATCTTAAGGCGAGTCATGCTCGTGCTGAGCAGATCGATGATAAGTTTGATTTCATTGTATCCAGGGCGGTAACTCAGCTTAGAGATTTTTATCCCTGGGTGAGGGATAAATTTAACAGGCAGTCGCGTAATGTTCTTCCCAACGGTGTATTGTATCTAAAGGGGGGAGATCTGGAGCAGGAATTAAATGCAGCCCGTCTGAAGGATATTCAGCTGCTGCCATTAAACTCTTATTTTGACGAGGATTTTTTTGATACTAAATATGTAGTGTATTTCCCAGCGCAATAATGTCCGGTTTTTATGAAATAGCTTTATCTCTAACCTCTGGAATAGGGGCCGTCACGGCACGCTCCCTGATAGATCATTTTGGAGAGGCAGAAGCGATTTTTAAAGCAAAAAAAGCTCAGCTTACAGCTGTTCCGGGAATCGGCGTAAAAACTGCCGACAGCATCCTCAAACAACAGGCGTTTGCCCGCGCCGAAAAAGAACTTGCCTTTGCACAGCGGTATAAAATTGATGTACTTACCTATACCTCCGTTTCCTATCCCGCAAGACTCAAGAACTGCTATGATGCGCCGATGGTGCTTTACTATAAAGGGACGGCTGATTTGAACAGCAAGAAAATTGTCAGCATAGTTGGTACGCGCCGGGCCACTCCCTATGGGAAGGAACTTACGCAATCTCTGGTGGAAAGCCTGAAACAACAGGACATATTGATCATTAGCGGGTTGGCCCACGGCATCGATGGCATAGCCCATAAAGCATGTCTGAAAGCAGGGATACCTAACATTGGCGTTGTTGGACACGGGCTGGACCGGATCTATCCCGCCCAGCACCGGGCTATTGCAGAAAAAATGATCAGTAACGGTGGTTTATTAACAGAGTTTACCTCGGAAACCAATCCTGACCGGGAGAATTTTCCCAAACGTAACCGTATCGTTGCAGGCATGGCCGATGCCACGATTATTGTTGAAGCCAGCCTGACAGGTGGAGCCCTGATTACAGCTGAACTCGCAAATTCATATAACAGGGACGTTTTTGCTTATCCCGGCAGAGTGAACGATGAATTCTCTGCAGGCTGTAATTATCTTATTAAAACCCATCGAGCCAATCTGATGACTAATCCTAATGATCTCATGTATATAATGGGTTGGGCAACGGACAAACAATATTTACCTGCGAAGCAGATCAGCCTCGACCTGAATTTATCTGCTGATGAACAAAAGATCGTAGATATTCTGAAAGTAAAGGGCAGCCTGGCGTATGATGTCCTTAGTTTACAGGCAAACATGCCGCAAAGCAAACTTGCAATAACTGTACTCGCATTAGAAATGCAGGGAATAGTGGTAGCGCTGCCTGGAAAGATCTACAGACTGCTGTAGTATTTTTTGCTTCAGTCCTCTCCGGAGTTTTTTGGATAATCATATAATTTCTGCTCCCCAGTACCGTAGCTGACCAGTTTCCAATCGTCAAAAGGGAACTCTATCAGGATCATTCCGCAAGTAGGCATATTAAAAATATGACAGCCGCATAAACCAACTGCCAGGGTGGTGATAGAAGGGTTGTGACCGAAAAGAGCAATGAAATCAAACTTGTTCTCCTGTTGATTTATCACACGCAACAGTGTATCGGGGCTTGCCTCGTAAATATCAGGTCGTAATTCTATTTCGCTTTTGTCCATTCCAAACGTTTTTGCGAAATACTTTGAAGTTGTATAAGCTCTTAGTGCCGGGCTGCTTACAATATGTTGCGGAATGATATGTTTTTTCAAAAGGCGTTCAGCCATTTCAGGTGCAGCATTATGTCCCCTGTTATTCAAGGGGCGATCAAAATCAGCGAGGTTGATATCTGCCCAGTCGGACTTGGCATGACGAACCAAAAGGAGTTGCTTCATAAAGTCATAAAGGGTGAATGTGCTAAAAAAGTTTTAAAAGCCCGAAGCTATGGCTTCAATATCCTGATCATTCATACATTTAAAATGGCCCCTTGGACATTTCTTATAACCTATTTTTGAGCAGGGCCTGCAGCTTAGGCCTTTTACTTCCGCAATTTTTAGCTGACCTGTTTTATAGGGGTACATGCCTAGCTGAGGTACAGTATTTCCCCATACAGAAGTGATTGGCTTGTCGAAGGCAGCTGCTATATGCATGAGGCCGGTATCATGCGTTATAATCAATTGAGCTTCCCTGACTAAAAAAGCAGATTGGTCTAATGTGAATTTCCCACAACCATTGAACACATGAACGCCGCTGGCGGATGCAATTTCCGCTCCTCGTTCTTTGTCTTCCTTACCGCCAAGTAATACTACCGGACTTTTAATGCGCTGACATACCTCAATGAGCTTATGAGTTGGCAGGCGTTTGGTAGCATGCTGGGCGCCTATTACAAGGCCTGTATATTGCTGGTGACTTTGAGGCAGTAGAACAGTGAGATCGTGCTCTTCCTCCAGGAAATAGTCCAAACCTTTACCATCGTTCTTTACTCCAAGAAAAGAGGCCGTCTCAATATATCTGTCTACAATATGCTTTTCGGGCATAATGTCGACCTTGAGGTTTACCAATAGCCATTTTCGAAAATTTAACTTATCAAAAGCCGATGACTTTACACCAAGCTTAAACTTAATAATCCTTGTGCGGATATTGTTATGGAGGTCAATCACATAATCAAAGTGCTCTGCTCTGAGATCGTCCAGCGTGACGGCGAGCGGTTTTTTAAGAAAATGTAATTTGTCGATATAAGGATTATTTGCCAATACCGTGTGAAATGAACTTTTAGTAAGGAAATGGACTTCACATGCGGGTATTTGTTGCTTGATACAACGTATTGCCGGGGTGGTAAGTACAATATCTCCAATAGAGCTGAACCGGATGATCAATATTTTCAAGCTTTTATCCCTCGTTTTTGTTTTAAGTAAGCTGTGATTGCTTCAAGGTTTAAGGCATTTAGGCAGTTGGATGCTGATACGCCACCCTTTCTGGCCGCCAGGATTCCAAAATGAGTGTCATGAAAACCTTTTATGCTGTGTGCATCCGGGTTTATAGAAAGCATTACACCTTTTTCGAGCGCATACTGATGCCATCTCCAGTCGATATCCAAACGTAAGGGATTCGAATTTATTTCAATGATGACCTGGTTGGCAGCACAGGCATCAATTACTTTTTCATAGTTGATGGGGTAGCCCTTCCTGGAGAGCAGGAGTCGTCCGGTGGGGTGACCAAGTATAGTTGTGTAAGGGTTTTCAATCGCTTTAATTAAACGGCTGGTGGCTTTTTCTTCGTTCATTTTAAATGCCGAGTGAACGGAAGCAATAACGAAATCAAAAGTAGCCAAAAGTTCATCCGGATAGTCGAGCGAACCGTCAAAAAGTATGTCAGACTCAATGCCCTTAAGTATTCTGAAATTACTGATCTTCCCGTTAAGCTGGTCTATCTCCTGATGCTGAGCAAGTACACGCTCTTCAGAAAGGCCTTTGGCATATACTGCTGTCTTTGAGTGGTCGCTGATTCCCATGTATTCAAGTCCTAGTTTATCCCGGCAGTAAAGGGCCATTTGTTCTAAGGTATGAACCCCATCGCTCCAGGTACTGTGACTGTGCAGCGTGCCTTTCAGATCGTCCCATTCCACCAGTTTTGGCAGCATTCCCTTGTCGGCCAGTTCAAATTCGTTCCTGCCTTCTCGCAGCTCTGGTTCAATTAAAGGTAGGCCGGCCTTCAAATAAAGGTCTTTTTCGGATGAAACGACAAGTGGAACCTCTTTCAGCCGACTTTTAAGTTCGGCGAGATGTTCCGCTGTGCCCGTTTTCCATGCAAGCTCCGAATAAAAGGCCTCATGCCCGCAAAAATCAAGATAGATTTTAATTCCGGTGGAATGCTCAGATTCAATTCTCTTACCGTCAGTTTTAATCAATGACAGGAAACTCAGGCTATGGATCTTTGCGATGATATCCTCGTTCAAAGGACAGCCGATAAGGACATCCAGGCCGTCGACAATTTCACATTTCCGACGGTAATCACCCGTAAAAGAAATTAATTGTCCGGGCAGCACCTTTTTTAAGTCTAATAGCAGAGGTTCAGCAATTTCTTCAACCTGACGGTATAGGAACCGTCCATTACTGGCAATTTTAAACTCAATGGCCTTTCGGATTTCTTCCTGAGTTTTGAACCCGAAACCTTTCGCTTCAATAAGCCGGTTTTCATTGCAGGCGTAATAAAGTTCTCCCACAGTTTCAATTCCCAGTTCGTTCCAGATAGTAAGCACTTTTTTGGGACCCAACCCTTTAATGCTCATAATTTCAACAACGCCTGGTGGAGTCTTTTCAAATAAGCTCTGCAGTTCGGCGATAACTCCGGTTTTAATCAGCTCGTTGATCTTTGACGCAGTGCTTTTACCGATACTGTCAATCTTCTCAATTTCTTCAAGGTTTTTCTGTGCAACAGAAAAAGGCAGCTTATCAATTTTAAAGGCTGCAGCAGCCATTGATTTAACTTTAAAGGAATTCTCATTATGTAATTCCATCAGCTGGCTTAGAAGCCTTAAAGTTCTCGCTATGGTTTTATTTTCCATGTTAAGATTCAAAAATACACATATCCCTTATCCCGCGCCAAAAACATCTGCTGTTCTTTTCATGTTTCCCACATATAATGATATAAATTGATAAATATTTTTTCTATGCATAACCCTTCGCTTAACAGATCGGCAAATTTTCTTATTTTTTTGTTCCTCGTCTTTGCCGGACTGTATTTTGCCCGGCCGTTTTTAATCCCTTTCACGCTTGCCGCTATCATCTCTATGTTATTGCTTCCTCTGAGTAAGCGCATAGAAAGCAGAGGACTGAGCCGGCCATTTGCTGCAGGCATTAGCTTATTAATGTTGTTACTGGTTGTGTCTGGAATCATCGCCTTGCTTGTGTGGCAAATTTCAGGCATCGCAAAAGACTTTTCGGAAATGCAACAGAAGCTCTCCGAATTGTTACATCAGATACAGAGGTTACTTCACAACAAACTGGGCATCACAGAAGCGGAGCAGAAAAAGTTTTTGGAGTCGTCGCAACCCAAAGGTGGTGGGGGCATGACAAAATTACTTTCTAATACACTGGGAATGATGGTGAATCTTGTTCTTGTGCTGGTATATACATTTATCTTTATCTATTTCAGGAGCCATCTGAAAAAGTTTATATTAAAGTTGGTTCCAGCGGAGAATCTTTCAAGGGCCGAAAAGGTGCTTCATGATACCACACAGGTATCCTACAAATATTTATCAGGAATGGCTACGATGATTGTGATGCTCTGGATACTATACGGCATAGGCTTTTCGGCGGTTGGAATAAAAAACGCGCTGTTCTTTGCCGTTTTATGTGGTACGTTGGAGATAGTTCCTTTTGTAGGTAACTTAACTGGTACAAGCATAACAGTATTGATGGCAGTTACCCAGGGTGGCGGTGGAGGTATGATAATTGGGGTGGTAGCAATTTATCTGTTGGTTCAGTTTATTCAGAGTTACATCATAGAGCCAATGGTAGTTGGTGCTGAGGTGAATATAAATCCTCTGTTCACTATCATAGCTTTGGTTGTCGGCGAATTACTCTGGGGCATCGCCGGATTAGTCCTCGCAATACCATTGTTAGGAATGCTTAAGATCATCTGTGATAATATTGAGCCATTAAAACCTTACGGGTACCTTATCGGTGAAGATAAACCCAAAAGGGAAAGCCCCTGGATAGACAAGGTGAAAGCGTTTTTTAAGTTTTAAGTTATAAGTCTGCGCACTGAACTTATAACTTTTAACTTACTACTCTCTATCTCACCACTACATCAAACGGCATTCTTGCCTGAACCCCTTTAAACCTTAAGGCAGCTTTCACTTTTTGGTAATACTGGTACTGATCTCCCAGTTCTTGTTTGGCAAAATACTCCCTGATATCATCGCCTGACTTGTCAAAAAACGCATCCAGGGGATCTTTTTGGATTGGATAAGAGACAATCCTATAATCCTTAATCTTTGCCATGGTGGCAGCAGAGCGGATTGCATCATCAAAATCTCCCAGCTTATCAACCAGCCCTATTTTCAGAGCTTCAGAGCCGCTCCAAACACGTCCCTGACCAATCTCATCGACGTATTGTTGTGTTTTTTTGCGTCCTTCCGCAACTCTTTTTGTGAAAGAGTTATAAATTCGGTTTACTTCCTTCTGAATGACAAGCCTTTCCGTTTCAGTCAATGGCCGGGCAACACTTCCCAGGTCGGCATACTCGCCCGTCTTCACACGGTCGAAAGTAATTCCAAGTTTATTATTGAAAAATTTCTGCATATTCGGTATGATACCGAATACCCCGATGGAACCAGTGATGGTATTAGGCTGAGCAAAGATGGAATCGGCAGCGCAGGAAATATAATAGCCCCCTGACGCCGCCAGGTCACCCATGGAAACGATCACAGGTTTTACTTTTTTCGTCAAAACCACTTCACGCCAAATAACATCCGATGCTAAAGCACTTCCGCCCGGCGAATTAACCCTAAGCACAACAGCCTTTACTTTCTCGTCGGTTCGGGCTTTTCGGATTGCCCGGGAGATACGCTCAGAACCAATGCTTTCATCGTCGCCTTCTCCGCTGTTAATGTCACCGGAGGCGTAAACCACAGCAATACGGGTATCAAAATCACCATCTTCTCGCTCGTTATTTTTTATATAGCTGGCTAACGTAACCGATTTGACATCCTTATCCTTATCCGTTCCCGTTCTCGACTTCAGTTCATCTAAAATCTGGTCCTTATAACGTAAGCCATCCACCAGTTTATAAGTAAATGCGTCAGCTGCAGTCTTTACCTTGAGCTGGTTAGCGATACTAAACAAAGAATCTTTTGGAACGTTACGGCTTGCAGATATTCTCTGCAAGTAATGATCATACATTGAACCGAGAAACGATGTCACCTGCTGGCGATTTGCTTCGCTCATCTTATCGAGTATAAAAGGCTCGACGGCACTCTTATAGGTACCCACCTTTATTACCTGCGGCTCAATTTCCAGTTTTTCAAGTGCACCCTTAAAAAACATCAGCTCGGAGCTGAACCCGGTGAACTCGAGGATACCCTCGGGATTAAGGTATACTTTATCCGCCACTGATGCCAGGTAATACGAGTCTTTAGTATAGACTTCGCTGTACGCCAGAATAAATTTTCGGGATTTTTTAAAGTCGAGCAAGGCATTTCTAATCTCTTCTGAAGTGGCAAGTCCGGCCTGAATGTTTGTCAGATCCAGGTAAATGCCCTTAATTTTATCATCACTTTTAGCATTATTAATAGAAATCAGAATATCATTGAGCCCCATGCTGCGGCTGGCACCAATTCCACCAATATCTATATTATCAAAGGGACCTTTTGTACCTCTTTCAATTATCGGATGATTTAATGGCATGTGAAGCACCGAATTGGAATACACCCGTACTTTCTCGTCCTCTGCAGAAGATATGATTACGCCGACAATCAAAATCATCACGATGAGTAGTATAAAGAACGAGACAATGATACCCACCATAGAGGCTAATGCCATTTTAAAAAAACTTTTCATTGACGCTAAACTAAATATTGTATGCAAGTATACGTTAGATATAAATATATTTGAAACGTTACAAGGCTTATAAGGTTTATGCAGCGCATTTATTTATTATTAGGGAGCAATTTAGGTGAGCGCGATCAAGTTTTGCATAAAGCGGCCGAAGCAATTTCAGAAAGGGTGGGTGATATCCTTCAGAAATCTTCACTATATGAGACGGAGTCGTGGGGGAAAACCGGACAGCCGCATTTTCTCAATCAGGTAATCTGTATTGAATCGGGCATGAGTGCTTTGAAGGTTTTGAAAGAGTTACTAGAGATTGAAAACCTGTTGGGTAGAAAGCGGCTGGAAAAATGGGGTTCGCGGATCATTGATATTGATATTCTCTTCTACGGGAGTTCTATTATTAACGAACCCGATCTTACTGTCCCGCATCCCTATTTCCAGGAAAGACGTTTCGCTGTTATGCCGATGCTGGAGATAGCTCCTGATTTTGAACATCCGGTGCTGCACAAAACAATAAGTATAATAGCTCTTGAACTTACTGATGAATTATCCGTACACAAAGTATAGGTTTAGATTTGCTTTGCAAAACAAGTGAAATCTATTACCCACAACACATATAGAACAGATAGCAATGGCAGAAACAAACAATAGAGGGTTTGAAATAGATCTTACATACCTTAATGACGTTGCCGGTGGTAGCGGGGAATTCATCATAGATATGATCGATATTTTTATTGAGCAAACCCCTGTCTATTTTGACCAGCTGGAGCAGGCAATTAAAGCTAACGACTGGAAAGGAGTTGGAGATATGGCTCATAAGATAAAACCGACACTTGCATTTATAGGAATAAACGAAGCAAAGGAAAGTATGGCTGAAATTGAAAGGAAGGCACGTGCTATGGAAAACGTTTCTGAAATACCAGATATGTTTAGTTCCTTAAATCAGAAGTGCGCCGGGCTTTACGAAGATCTCAATAAAATCAAAGAAGAAATAAAGGCGAAACTCTAAGCGCCTTTATTTCTTCTTTGGTCAGTCTTATCTTATAAATCTGAATTGAATAATTGATAATATTATATATATAAATATAATAATCGGAACGGCGGCGAATTTGAAAATTAGGATCAGGACGGCTGCCGAGAGTATTAAAATATAGCGCAGTAAGTTCTCTTTGTAATCTAAGTTCTTGAATTTAAGAGAGATAAGAGGCAACTCCATTACCAATAAAAAGCTCATCCCCAAACTGAATATGAATAAAAAGAAGGGGTTGAGAATATACGCTCGCCAAAAGGGCCCGGAATGTGCAATTATTAAAGGCAGTGATGCAATAAGCATAGCGTTTGCAGGTGTAGGCAAACCTATGAAGTTTTCATTTTGCCGTACATCCGTATTAAACTTCGCTAACCGTAGCGCAGAAAATATGGCAATGGCGAAGGCCGAAAAATTCAGGTATCTGCTTAAATCTGTTATCTGGTCAGCCTCAAGAAAGAGGTGGTACACGATTACGGAGGGTAATACACCAAAGCTTACCATGTCAGCCAGCGAATCAAGCTCCTTTCCGATTTCGGAATAGGCATTAAGGCTTCTCGCCACCAATCCGTCCAGAAAATCAAAAACTGCCGCCAACAGTATAGTATAACCGGCGTAGATGATATTTTCGAAGCCTTTATCTATAAGCGAAGTGTCAAAAGCGAACACTATACCCAAACATCCGCAAAGCAGATTCAGGCAGGTGATCGCATTAGGTATATGTTTTTTCATTTATTAATCTGCATTAATGGTGATCGCGACTAACAGGTCTTATATAACCAATAAAGCGCATAGACGGTATCCGTTATGCGCTTTTATCAGGTTGATGCGATTAACTATTCATCGAAACCAAAAATTCCTCGTTGCTCTTGGTTCCTCTCATCTGGCTGAGCAGGAATTCCATTGACTCCTGGGAGTTCATATCAGCAAGGTGATTACGAAGTATCCAGATTCGTTGAAGCGTCTCCCTGTCAAGGAGAAGATCATCACGCCGCGTACTTGAAGCGGTAAGGTCGATAGCAGGGAAGATACGTTTGTTAGAAAGCTTTCTGTCTAACTGAAGCTCCATGTTACCCGTACCCTTGAATTCTTCGAAGATAACCTCATCCATTTTTGAGCCGGTATCAATCAATGCTGTCGCTAGAATAGTTAAAGACCCTCCGTCTTCGATGTTACGGGCAGCACCAAAGAAGCGCTTAGGTTTGTGCAATGCGTTGGCATCCACACCACCTGATAATATCTTGCCTGAAGCTGGCGCCACAGTATTATAAGCTCTCGCTAAGCGCGTAATAGAATCAAGAAGGATAACTACATCATGGCCACATTCTACCATACGTTTTGCCTTTTCAAGAACGATATTCGCGATCTTTACATGGCGCTCAGCCGGCTCATCAAAGGTAGAAGAAACAACCTCTGCACGTACACTACGTGCCATATCAGTTACCTCTTCGGGGCGCTCATCGATTAACAGGATGATCAGGTAAACCTCAGGGTGATTTTTTGCGATAGCGTTAGCCACATCTTTTAACAAGATTGTTTTACCTGTTTTAGGTTGAGCAACGATAAGACCACGCTGACCTTTACCGATCGGAGTAAACAGATCCATGATGCGGGTCGACTGATTGCTGGTATCAGCAAAAAGATTTAGTCTTTCTGTTGGAAATAGAGGAGTGAGGTAGTCGAAAGGCACCCGGTCTCTTACTTCAGCAGGAATTCTGCCGTTGATGGCTTCAACCCTTACCAAAGGAAAGTATTTTTCTCCTTCTTTGGGAGGTCTGATACTTCCTCTAACCGTGTCACCGGTCTTTAAACCAAATAGCTTTATCTGCGATTGAGATACATAAATGTCGTCAGGAGAGGTCAGGTAGTTATAGTCAGATGATCTTAAAAAACCATAGCCATCAGGCATGATCTCCAATACACCTTCATTCGCTATTACATTATCAAAGTCAAGGCTTGTAGCCGGACTTTGCTGCACTTCAACAGGTTTCTCCTGTACTCTCTCAGAGGGTCTCTCAGAAGTCCTCTCTGTAGTTCTTTCCGGACTTCTTTCCTGGTTTCTGGCCTGAGGAGTAAAGCGTTTTTCAAAACGCTGGCCTCTTTCCTGCTGGCGCTCCCTTGGAGAAGCTTCAGTAGCAACAGAACTATCTGTCTGGCTTTCCGAAGCTGTTGTTTTCGGACTGCTATCAGTATCAAAAAGAGTTTCACTCTGAATATTAGTATCTGCAACTGCAGTGGATGCTTCTGCTTTAGCCTTTACTGTGCGGGTGCGCTTTCTTGGTTTAGGATCGGCTTCTGCCTCTTCTGCCTGAGCATCAGGACTTGCTTCGCGTGCTGCAGCAATAAGAGCTTGTTGTTCAGTAATTTTATTAATTAATTCTTGTTTACGTAGGGAGTCTGCTTCTGCAACGCCGAACGATTTCGCAATCTCACGAAGCTCTGATACAAGCTTATCGTTCAATTCTGTATTGTTCACCATTTAATTGAAATATTATTTTGGATTTTTTTAATCAAATAAGAATTTATCAGTACTCTGAGAAAAAGATATCACCAATGTCGTCAAGAAAATTGAGATGATTTTTTCTTCGAATAGGAAGATAAAATTTTGAGATAACGCCACAATTGTACTGTATTAATTTGATAATAGCAAAAAATAAAAAAAGTTTTTACCGGGGGAATTGTTTTTGGTTACTTTGACAAGCTTAAATTATGGAACGGAAACAACTGATTGAACAAATAAAAAGCAAGAAATCGTTTTTGTGTATCGGACTGGATACGGATATAAAAAAGATTCCCCAACACCTTCTGGATGCCGAAGATCCAGTTTTTGAATTTAACAGGCATATTATTGACGCTACAAAAGATCTTTGTGTATCATATAAGATCAATACCGCATTTTATGAAAGCCGTGGTGTAAAAGGATGGGAAAGCCTGATTAAAACCTGGAAATACCTCCCTAAAGAAGCTTTTAGTATTGCCGATGCAAAGCGAGGGGACATTGGTAATACGTCAGAAATGTATGCCGAGGCATTCTTTAACGAAAATTCGTCAGGGATGAGTTTCGATTCAATAACTGTTGCTCCTTATATGGGTTCAGATTCAGTGAAACCCTTTCTTAAGTCAGCCAATAAATGGGTGATACTTCTGGCCTTAACATCTAACGGAGGCAGTGCCGACTTTCAGTATACACAGGTTACTGAAAATGAAATGCTCTTCGAAAAGGTATTAAAAACCGCTAATACCTGGGCAGGTGCTGATCAGCTGATGTTTGTAGTTGGCGCCACGCGGGGAGAAGGTTTTTTAACTGTTCGTAAGCATGCCCCTGATAATTTTCTGCTGGTACCGGGTGTGGGCGCGCAGGGCGGAAGTTTGGAAGAGGTTTGTAAATATGGAATGAATAAAGACTGCGGTTTACTTGTGAATTCCTCGCGCGCAATTATCTATGCAGCATCTGATCAGAATTTTGCTGAAGCTGCCCGTGCTGAAGCTTTGAAAGTTCAGAAGGATATGGCAGAAGCCCTGAAAAATATCTGGTAAAGATCATTGCTGTTGTGTAAGCAATTCTTCTATATTTAAAGGTCTTTTTAGTTCTTTAGAATGACCTTTAATGAAGATTTCTTGCACTTTGTATGGAAGTATCGTCTCTTCAATCATAAAGAGTTGTTTACTGATTTTGATGAGCCGCTCGAAATAATATCACCTGGTTTTCACAATACTCATGCAGGAGCCGATTTTGAAAATGTGAAGATCCGTATCGCTGATACCGTGTGGGTGGGCAACGTTGAAATTCATATAAAGTCATCAGATTGGGACAGGCATGATCATACATCAGATGAATCCTATAACAATGTTATACTGCATGTTGTGTATGACAACGACCGGACAGTTTTGAGAAGTGATGGCACCCGGATAGTTACATTTGTGCTTAAGGAACATATTCTTCCCGGTTTAGAGCAAAGATATGAAGATCTGATTGGAAACCTCTCCTGGATCCCTTGCGAAAAGATATTGCACAATGTAGAACGTGCTCATTATGGAAGCTGGTTAGCCCGGGTACTTGTCGAACGACTTGAAGATAAGTCAACCTTTGTGTTGAATTTACTGAATGAATGTAAGGGAAGCTGGGATGATGTTTTCTACTGGCTTTTAGCCAGGAATCTCGGGTTTAAAACGAATGCTGTACCTTTTGAATTGCTGGCCAGATCGCTGCCGCAACAGATCCTCGCAAAACACAAGAACAGTGCAAGACAGATCGAAGCGCTGGTATTTGGCCAGGCAGGATTTCTTAAGAATCCCCAGGATGATTATTCTCTTACTTTACAAAAAGAGTATGTTCATCTTCAGCGCAAATATCAGTTAAAACCGGTTGATATGTATTTATGGAAATTTATGCGTTTGCGCCCTCAAAATTTTCCATCCATCCGCCTGGCTCAGTTTGCTGCCCTGATCATAAAATCGCAGCACCTGTTTTCCAGGATACTTCACATGAGCAACAGCAAAGACATCGTTTCCATTTTCCGGGACCTGCCTGTAAATGACTATTGGAAAAAGCATTATCGTTTCGGAAAGATGTCAGAAAAGGTTTGCACAGACCTCGGCTTAGATTCGATCCATAATATTCTACTGAACACTGTCGTTATTTCCCTGTTCAGTTACGGTAAGTATACAGGAGACCAGCAGCTGATAAACCGGGCGCTGGAAGTGCTGGAAAACCTGCCTCCTGAAACAAATCAAATCATTAATCGGTTTAAGAGTTTAGGGATAAAGACAGATACGGCTGCCGATTCGCAGGCCTTGCTGCAGTTAAAGAAATATTACTGCGATCAGAAAAAATGTGTAACTTGTGCAATCGGAGCAAAGATTATAAAGGTAGTATAAATATGATACAGCAAATACTTGAATATTTCGAGAAGCGCTCTTTTGGAGTATCAACATACCTTGGTGAACGTTTCGACATGTCTATCTCTAAAATTCGTTTGTTTTTTATCTACTCGTCTTTTCTGGCTGTGGGTTTTCCCCTGATTTTTTATTTCTGCGCCGCCTTTGTGTTGGGCATCCGTAACTATATGAAACGCATCCGTACCCGCATCTGGGACTTTTAGCTTAAGCTTAGAGTTAAAGGGTTAGCTGTTCATTGCTTAGTGAAATCAACTCCTTTCCAAATTTATGCTCGATCGGGTTTAAATTCTTAAACTTCCAGTATTCTCGCAATCTCCAGATGTCCACTTGCAAGAGCAACATCTGCCGGTGTTTTGTCACTCTCTGTTCTGGCATCGATGTTCGCGCCGGCCTCCAGCAGCAGGATCAGTATTTCAATATTGCCATGCTGCGCAGCAGAATGCAGGGGTGTGAGACCAGAGCTTTGTGCTACGTTTACTTCGGCTCCTGCTTCCAGTAACATTTTTGTAATGTCATTGTTGTTCGCTGCGGTGGTCGAATTGAGAGGGTATACACTATAACCGTTCTGTGATGGTAAATTAACATCTGCACCTTTTAATAAAAGATGCCTGGCAACGTCTTCATGCCCAAAATAACACGCAAGGCCAAGCGGCGTAAACCCATCCCGGGAAAAGGAATTGATCAGGTCTGGCCGGTTGTTTAGGATAGGTACCAGATACTCGGGCTTACCGATTGCAGCTGCTTCATGTATGCTCAGGCCCCGCACATATTTTAATAATATTGATGATATCTCGGGTTTTTTATAATAACAAGAAAGCATCAAAGGGGATACATTAAAGCTTGTATTGCTGTTGGCGATTTCCGGATTTGCCTGTAACAATTGGCTCAAATCTGCCTGATTTCCCGTTTGAATGTACTCTTCAATTAATTCTGTCTGGCTCATCTAATAACAATATTAATAAAAAAGTAGATACCTTGTGCAACTAAAATTTGTAGCTTTAATAAAAAACAGGTTCCTACACCATGTAATTTATAAATATATTTGTCAGGTTAAACCCCGCAACAATCAATGCCGGTAAAAGGAAATCAGTTCAGGTCAAATAGTTTCAGAGGAGAGCCGGGTACAAAAGCCCCTGCCCGTGAGCGTATTGTAAAAGAGAGAGAGAAAACAGAAGTATTGCCCAGATTTGCATTCAATGATGGAAGGATTCTGAAGATAATCGGGTTATTCTTTTTGATCCTTTCATTATATTTTCTAGTTGCATTTACCTCTTATCTTTTCACCTGGCAGGACGATCAAAGTTATGTGATCGAAGCTAACGGGGGATGGTCTAATCTTTTTAAATCTGTAGAAGAGCTTTCAAAAGCTGGTGTCGTTAATCCGGCAGTTGAAAACTGGCTGGGGAAATTTGGCGCCTTATTGTCACACCAGTTTATTTATGAATGGTTTGGTATAGCATCCTTTATTTTTATCGGTGTATTTTTTGTTATCGGATACCGCTTATTGTTTAAAGTGCGTATTGCTTCGATTTCAAAAACGCTGGGTTATTCTTTTTTCCTTTTAGTGTTTACCTCTCTTCTGCTGGCATTTCTTCACGGTTTCGCCTCCGATTACCCGCATTTTCTCGAAGGTGAATTCGGCTTCTGGACAAATCGTCTCCTGCAGGCACAGATTGGAAATACAGGAACAGCCGGTATTCTGACATTTGCAGGATTATCTGCCTTAATAATTGCATACAATATTGATTTTAAAATCCCTCAGCGGGAGAAAAAGGTTGTGATGGGAACTATCCCTGATGCGATAGCTGATGAAGATATCGAAAATGAGGACGATTTCAGGACGCAGCCTGTTGAGTTTCCTCTGCGCGCAAATAAGGTGATCCATCAGGAACCTCAAATTGAAGAGAATGAAGAACCCGGGCGCAGAGATCAGCAAAAAGAGCAGCTCAGACAGGAAAGAGTTGTGCCTCCGATTGTCATTGACGAAGAACCGGAACCTGAGTTTGTAGTTCCAAAGCCTGTGCCTTTAGAAACAGTTGCGGCCGTTACCGGATCTGCTCTTGCTTTTAATACTCCTAAAGAAGAAGAGAAAGTGCATGAACTTACCCCGGTAGAGCATGAACTAAGTATTGAAAATACGATTCCGGATGAGTCCGAACACCAGCTCGTTTTAGAGACGGTTATTCCTGAAAAAGAATCGCCCGTATTAACGATTGAAAAAACTCCTGAAGAGCGTACTGCTGCAAGTTTGGTAGAGCAATTTGGCCAATATGATCCCAAGCTGGACCTTTCATCTTACAAATATCCTGTACTGGATCTTCTTGAAAATTATGGTACCAATAAGATAAATGTTAATGCGGAGGAGCTGGAGGCCAACAAAAACAAAATTGTTGAAACGCTCAATCATTATAACATTGAGATCGATAAGATTAAAGCTACTATCGGGCCAACCGTTACACTTTATGAAATTGTACCAGCGCCGGGTGTTAGGATCTCTAAGATCAAAAACCTTGAAGATGACATCGCATTAAGTCTTGCCGCTTTGGGTATCCGTATTATCGCTCCGATGCCAGGAAAGGGTACCATCGGTATAGAAGTGCCAAACTCTCATCCTGAGATGGTGGCCATGCGCTCGGTTTTAGCAACAGACAAGTTTCAGAATACCACCATGGATCTGCCTATCGCTCTTGGCAAAACCATATCCAATGAAGTTTTTATCGCCGACCTGGCTAAAATGCCACACTTACTGGTTGCCGGTGCCACCGGGCAGGGTAAATCTGTTGGGATCAACTCTATTCTGGTTTCTCTCTTGTACAAGCTTCATCCTTCACAGCTTAAATTTGTTCTGGTAGATCCCAAAAAGGTTGAGTTAACGCTATTCCGAAAAATAGAAAGACATTTCCTGGCAAAACTACCGGGAGAAGAAGATGCCATTATTACCGATACAAAAAAAGTGATCAATACCCTGAATTCTCTTTGTATTGAAATGGATCAGCGCTACGACCTTCTTAAGAACGGACAAGTTCGTAACTTAAAGGAATACAATGCCAAGTTTGTCAACCGTAAGCTAAATCCGGAAGAAGGACATCGCTTTCTGCCGTTCATCGTATTGATAGTAGACGAGTTTGCTGATTTGATGATGACAGCAGGTAAAGAAGTAGAAACACCGATTGCCCGTTTAGCGCAGTTGGCGCGTGCAGTTGGTATTCACCTTGTGATCGCTACTCAAAGACCCTCTGTAAATATTATCACGGGTACTATAAAAGCCAACTTCCCTGCAAGGCTTGCATTCAGGGTACTATCGAAGATAGATTCGAGGACCATTCTGGATTCCGGTGGTGCCGATCAGCTTATTGGTAGGGGAGACATGCTATTCTCGACCGGGAACGATTTGATCAGGCTTCAATGCGCCTTTGTTGATACTCCGGAAGTAGAGCGCATATCTGATTATATAGGAGAGCAGAGAGGCTATTCATCAGCCTGGATGTTGCCCGAATATGTTGATGAAAATGGTGAGGGTGGAAGTATTAAGGACTTCGATCCAAGTGACCGCGATCCGCTTTTTGAAGATGCTGCAAGGTTGATCGTTATGCATCAGCAGGGCTCCACCTCGCTAATCCAGCGTAAACTTAAACTGGGATACAATCGTGCTGGAAGGCTTATTGATCAGCTCGAAGCTGCGGGTATTGTTGGGCCTTTCGAAGGCAGTAAAGCCCGTGAAGTGCTCATTCCTGACGATTACGCTCTCGAGCAGTTTCTTGATAATATGAATGATAAATAGATTGAAAAACAGGTTTGGACTAAACCTTTAGCCAATTAAATTGTCAGACTATTAATTTTCATAAAAATCTACATGAATAAATACATTTTAACGTCACTGATAATTGTTGGAACAGGAATAGCCGCATTGGCACAAACTGATGCAAAAGCTAAGGCGATCCTGGCTCAGGTAAGTAAAAAATACAAATCTTACGACGTAATTAAAACAGATTTTGCGTTTACGCTAGATAACCCACAGGCGAAGATAAAAGAAACCCAAACGGGAACATTGTATGCCAGATCCAAGGCAAACAAGTATAGGGTCAGCATGAAAGATCAGGATCTGATCAGCGATGGAAAAACGGTCTGGACTTATCTTAAAAATGAAAAAGAAGTTCAGGTAAGTGATGTGAATAACAGTGCGGATGCTTTAAATCCCGCAAAGATATTTACCATTTATGAAAAGGGGTTCAAATATCTTTATACCGGTGATACAAAGCTTAACGGAAAGGTTCAGCATATTATCGATCTTACACCAACTGACTCAAAAAGCTCTTTTTTTAAGGTTAGGCTAAATGTCGATAAGGTTTCGAAGCAAATAAGCAATGCTGTGATCTTTGCTAAAAATGGTAATAAATATACCTATACCATAAAATCGTTTAGTCCAAACGTGAAGGTCTCCGATTCAATGTTCGCTTTTGATGCTAAAAAACATCCGGGTGTCAACGTAGAAGATCTCCGTTAAAATCTTGCGAATACCATATTTAGATAGATGAATTGTAAAGCGGTGAGCGATCATCGCTTTTTTTTATCCGGTCCCTGATTGTAAAGCCCGAACCACGTTTGTTTTTTCTATTTTTGAATTATGTCGCTTACATATACCCAATACACGCTGGAAAAGCTTGAAAGCTTGCTCAAATCTTTAAAGTACAAGGTTAGGTATGAAAAAGGAAGTTTCAAGACAGGGGCCTGTATGATTGAAAATAGCCGGATAGTGGTAGTGAATAAGTTTTCAAATATAGAAAGTAAGATCAACTCGCTCGTTTTATTGTTGCAAACTATTCCTGCAGATGAAAGTTTGTTGGATGAAAAGCAGATACAATTTTTATATTCACTGAAACAAACATCACTGCAGCTTTGAAAATAACTTTTTTAGGAACAGGAACCTCACAGGGAGTACCGGTAATAGGATGCGGCTGTGCTGTATGTACATCTCCTGATCCTAAAGATAACAGGCTGCGATCTTCCGCACTGCTTGAAATTGACAACAAGACAATAGTTATTGACACCGGCCCGGATTTCAGGTACCAGATGCTCAGGGCAAAAGTTAAGTTGCTGGATGCGGTACTATTTACCCATGAGCATAAAGATCATATTGCCGGATTGGATGATATAAGAGCTTTCAATTATCATCAGCAGGAGGCGATGAATGTTTATGCTCATAAAAGGGTGCAGGAGAGCCTGATGCGCGAATTTTATTATGCTTTTGCGTCCGTAAAGTATCCTGGTGTACCACTTATCAACTTAAACGAAATAAAAAACGAGCCTTTCGATGTAGAGGGTGTTACTGTAACTCCTATCGAAGTGATGCATTATAAATTACCTGTTTTTGGATTCAGGATAGGGGATTTCACTTACATCACTGATGCCAAGACAGTGTCACCTGAAGAAAAAGAAAAAATCCGGGGATCAAAAGTTCTTGTGATTAATGCATTGCAAAAGGAAAAGCACATATCTCATTTTATTCTTGAGGAGGCAATCGATTTTGCGAAAGATATAGATGCGGAACGCACGTACTTTACTCATATCAGCCATCGTCTCGGAAGGCATTTTGAGATCAATAAGGAACTTCCGCCGGGAATTGAGCTGGCTTATGACGGCCTGGTGATAGAGGTAGATGTCTGAGACTGTGAATACGTTCCGTTCTTCGAAGAGAACCTAAATCCCTTTCTTCGTCATCCTGAACTTGTTTCAGGACCTCTTGCCTAGGCAAGTCTTCCAAGTAATTCAAAGTGCCGAATCCGGCAAACCAGATCCCCTCAAAACAGTTATAGTGTGTGTTTAATACTTTTAAAACATAGCAAATATGAAATACATACTATTCCCAGCTTACATACTTATTTCAATCTCAATCTCGTGCCAAAGCGGGAGCGGGAAGAAGGAACAATCAGTTGCAGACACAGTCGCGTCAGTGGCAACCCGGTCCGGTAGCATTACACTTCCCGAGCCAGACACCACAGCCTCAAAGAATAAATTTTCAGACATTATAGGATGGCCAGCAGATAAATCTCCTGCTGCACCACAGGGATTTGTGGTAACACGCTTCGCTGATGGATTTCAAAGTCCCCGCTGGATGTACCAGGCCCCTAACGGGGATATTTTTGTAGCCGAAGCATCTACCGAAAAGTCGCTTTCAACAAAAGCCAAAGACCTGGTTTCAGGGAAAGCAAAATCACATCAAAAAGGCGGCAGTGCCAATCGTATCACCATTCTTCGCGACGCAGACAAAGATGGTAGGCCTGAATTCAGGCAAACATTTTTGGAAGGTTTGAAGCAACCGCTGGGAATGCTGATAGTTAATAATTCATTTTATGTAGCTAATACGGATGGTGTAGTGCAATATCCCTACACCCCTGGTCAATCCAAAATCACAGCTAAAGGGAAGCGAATACTGCAGCTTACTGCCGACGGATATAACAATCACTGGACGCGGAATATCATTGCAAATCGGTATGGTTCTAAAATTTATGTATCTGTTGGATCTGCCTCAAATGTAGCCGAGCACGGTATGGAACATGAGGTCAGACGAGCAAATATATTGGAAATAGATCCCGATGGCAGTGGCGAACGCGTTTACGCAAGTGGCCTGCGAAACCCGGTAGGAATGGATTGGTATCCGGGTTCTAAAACCTTATGGACAGCAGTTAACGAACGTGACGGATTGGGAGATGAGCTTGTACCGGACTATCTGACCAGTGTTAAGGAAGGAGGATTTTACGGATGGCCCTATGCTTATTTCGGTCAGAATGAAGATCCGCGCCTTAAGGGTGTCAGGCCGGATCTTGTAAAAAAAACAACCGTGCCTGATGTTCCTCTGGAAGCACATTCCGCTTCGCTGGGCCTGGCATTCTATGGTAAAAAAGCATTCCCGGCTAGATACCATAACGGTGCGTTTATTGGACAACATGGGTCTTGGAACCGCTCAGAACTTGTGGGATATAAAGTAGTTTTCGTGCCTTTCAAAAACGGAAAACCTTCAGGTAAACCCGAAGATTTCCTAACCGGGTTTATAGCAGACCAGGAAGAAGGAAAAGTATACGGCAGGCCGGTTGGTGTTAGCGTACTGAATGATGGATCCCTCCTGGTAGCTGACGATGCCTCTAACGTGATCTGGAGAGTGGCTGCAATAAAATAATCTGGAATATGAAAAACGTTATCAGGCTCATTTTAAGTATAGCACTGCCCTTGCTGGTAGGAGGGGTGGCTGGTTATGCAACATCTTCTAATATATCAAACTGGTATGTTTACCTGAATAAGCCATCATTCAATCCCCCGAATGAAGTATTCAGCCCGGTTTGGACTGCGCTATATATTTTAATGGGAATTTCCTTGTATCTAATTTGGAAGGCCGAACCAGGAAAAATAAGATCAACGGCACTGACAATTTTTTTTCTTCAGCTGTTGTTGAACTTTGCCTGGAGTTTTTTATTTTTTTATTTCCATCAAACCGGTCTGGCTTTGATTGAAATCGTTCTGTTATGGATAAGCATTATCTTTATGATCTTCTGGTTCCATCAGATTAGCAAGGTGGCAGCCTGGCTGCAGCTTCCCTATCTCTTGTGGGTAAGTTTTGCTGCATGTTTGAATGGAGCTATCTGGTATATGAATTAACGCGCGTTAATTCATATACCGATTTATGCAGGTGCAAATGCTGGTATTAAACTCTCAGCGAGCCCCGGAAACCCCTGGCAGCATAATAAGACTCTGCCCCATTATGATACAAGAAGACATGGTCATATCGACGATCGCAAAAGAGAGCCCCGCCTAGTTTTCTGATAGGAGCAGGAGTTTGTATCCAGCTGGAGGTTTTTTTGTCGAATTCTCCAAGTTGCTGCAGCGCCCGGTATTGCTCTTCAGAAAGAATTTCAATACCCATGTTCTTTGCCATATTCATAGCACTGTCGGCTGGCTTATGCTCTTTCCTTGAATTTAAAGCATCCTGGTCAAAACAAATACTTCTTCGACCCTTAGGGCTTTCAGCCGAACAATCATAAAAAATAATTTCACCAGTTTTCTTATCAAAATCAACAACATCCGGTTCGCCACCAGTGACTTCCATTTCATCAAGCACCCACAATTTTTCTGGACTGGCTTCCAGCTTTGCTTGTACTTTAGCCCATTCCATACCTTTATGCCGGTTCATGTTCTTTTCAAAACGGGATTTCAAAGTGTTCAGTAGTTCTTCACGTTGTTCCGGTAACAACTCCTTTTGGTTGATAATACTATTGTTCATCTTATAGATCTTTTGTAGTTTAGTGAGAAACGATTTTTCTATCTGCAGGCCTGAAAAACCAGGATACCACAGTTAGGGTTAGCAATAATACCGAAGGAAAGATTTCATTCATTGGGCTTCCCGCTGCTATATGTGAAACAAAGGCTCCTGCCATCGTATAAAAAAAGCCCGCATAAGCCCATTCCTTTAGTAAAGTAAATCTAGGAATAAGAACTATTATAACACCCAAAATTTTTGAAACACCCACGATCGTAAGTAAATAGTCGGGATAGCCCAAATTTAAAATAAATTCAATTTCTCCTTTAACTCGTAATAACTGCACTATTCCGGTGGATAGCATGCCGAGGGTAAGCCAGAGAGTAGCAATCCAATAGATTATTCTGTTCAGCTTTGCTGAGCTTCCAGACCCGGTTCTCTTTGTTATAGTCATTTTAATTTACTTACAATATTTTGCAATTTGTTATGAGCCATATTCAGGCCTTGTGCAAAAGGTAAAGCCAACATTTGGTTTCTAAGTTCTACAGATCTGAAGACAATGTGTGTGCTTAGTTTACTTGTGGTTTCACTAAGCAGCTCAAATTCCAGAAACTCGAGCTGCACGTCGAAAGGCGTGTTCTCCATTTCAAATGTCCTGGTGATCTTTTGATTTGGGATAAATTCATGGATCACACCATTGGCGCGAAATACTACTATCCCCTGATCGTTTCTTGTCTCGTACTGCCAGCCGCCATGCTTTTTGTTTTCCAGCTTCAGCACGTTTGTGCTCATCCATTGTTCAACAATCTCGGGCTCTGCATGTGCCTTAAAGAGAAGTTGAAGGGGCAAATCGAATTCTCTCGTTATCAAAAGGTCGTGTTTACCATCTTCTGCATGGATCTTCGTTTTTCTTTCCATTTGATTCTAATAGTTTGGTTTAAAGTTTTTCATAATATCCTCGAGTTTATTGAATCGATCATCCCACATTTTTCGGAAGGGTTCAATAAAGTCTGCTATTTCTTTCATTTTGCCAGGGTTTAACTGATAGTGAATTTCCCTGCCGTTTTGCTGCTGTTTGAGCAATTCACACTCCGTTAGTATCTGAAGGTGTTTAGAAACGGTGGGTCTGGCTGTGTCGAAGTTTGCAGCTATCGCACCTGCTGTCATAGATTGTGACGCAACCAATATAAGTATCGCCCTTCTGGTTGGGTCGGCAATGGCCTGAAATACATCTCTTCTTAAATTCATTACGTAGTTATTTGGCTACAAATATATGTGTAGTTATTTGACTACGCAATAGGGCGTTAAAAATTAGTGACTTAATAAATTTCCAATTAGAATAGAGACTCTTTATTATATTTTTTCCGGTAATCCAGCGGCGTCATCCCCGTAACCTTTCTAAATACCTCGCGAAATGCTTTCATATCCGAGTAGCCAACTTGATACATAACTTCGTTCACCGTCTTGCGGCTGGTTTCAAACTCATTTTTTGCTTTCTCAATCCGCACCCGTTGCATATATTCCACTGGAGTATTTCCGGTTTCCTTTATAAATCTTCTGTCGAAATTCCGTCTGCCTACAGCCAGCCTCTGCGACAATTCCTCAACAAATATTTTTTCCTCAAAGTGCGCCTCGATGTAATTTTGCGCCTGCATTACCACATCATCGTCGTGTGACTTCTGTCCTTTAAACATGATGAAGGAAGACTGGCTATCCCTGTTCATTTCTATCTGGAACACTTTGGAGCAAAAAATGGCTGTCGGCCGGTCGAAATACCTTTCCACGAGGTAGATAATCAGGTTTAAAAATGAATACGCGCCACCATTGGTATAAATGCCGCTTTCCGCCGTTATTAACCTGTCCGGCTCAATATCAACTTTTGGGAACATGGCTCTGAAATTATTAGCTGCCGCCCAGTGCGTGGAGCACTTTTTTCCATCCAGCAAACCCGATGCGGCCAACAAAAAAGCGCCTGTACATATACTGGCTATCTCTGCACCGTTTTTGTATTGATCAACGATCCAGTCAATGAGCGGTTGATTGGGTGCAACAACTTTATCATAATTATGGTTTAGTGAAGGAATAATAATAAGGTGGGTTTTAGCGATATCTGAAATGTTTTTATGCGGCTGCACTGAGAACAAGCCTTCATAGTATGAAATCTGGTTCGAAATGCCCGCCAGTTCTATCTTATACAAAGCGTTTCCGCTATTTTCCTTCCAAAGAGCATTCGCTCGTGTCAATATCTTATAGGCGCCAACTATACTGCTAAGGTTGTTGCTTTCCCCCTCGGGAACCAGGATGGTAATATGTTTCATCGCTATGCTTTTCACAAAGTTATGAGTCCTTCTTGTCCATATCAACCCTTCACAATGTCTATTTTGCACCCTCTGACGGAGCCTGTTTGTGCCGACATTTGACTTGAAGAAGTATTACCAGAGCATTTAACTTTAAACAAATCATTATGAAAACCGAAGATTTCTCAACCACACTAGTAGTAGACGCATCGCCAGCAGCAGTATTTAATGCAGTAAATAATGTCCGGGGCTGGTGGTCGGAAAATATTGACGGCGAGACAGGTTCTCTCGATAGTGAATTTGCCTATCATTACCAGGACGTCCATCGCTGTAAAATGAAAATAACTGAATTGATCCCTAATAAAAAAGTGGTCTGGACTGTGCTCGATAACCATTTCAAATTCACTCAGGACCAATCGGAGTGGAAAGGCGACCAGATCATCTTTGACATTTCTCAAAATAACGGTAGTACCCGTCTGAGCTTTACTCAAAAGGGTTTAGTGCCGGCAAAAGAATGTTACCAGGTTTGCCACGATGCCTGGACCCACTATATTCAGGACAGCTTAAAGCAATTAATTCTCACCGGAAAGGGTAAGGCAACACCAAAAATTGAAGCAGATTCAACTGTGGGAACATCTCATGATCCCGAAGCAAATTCAGACACCACATCAGAACAGAAATGTATTCGTCATCGCTTACTGATAAAGGTCCCGGTCGAAATCGTGTACGAAGCGTTGACCACGCAAAAAGGATTGGCTGGCTGGTGGACACCGGATACCATAGCAAAGCCGGAGCTTGGTGCCATATTGAGGTTTGCATTTGGTCCGGAATACTACAAGGAAATGAAGGTGACCGAACTCAAGCCTTACAGTAGTGTAGGGTGGTTATGTCTTAAAGCGTACGATGAATGGATTGGAACCACGCTTTCGTTTAAACTAGAAGCACACAGCAAAGGCTGCATTATGACCTTCCACCATGCCGGATGGAAGGCGTACACCTCCGAGTTTGAATCCTGCAGTTATGATTGGGCTTTGTTCTTCAGGAGTTTGAAGTTTCTTTGCGAAACTGGTAAAGGCTTTCCTTATCCGGAAAACGATAAGTGATAGTTAGTTGAATCGCAAAACGGAATGAATTTTTGAAGTAATGATAGTAAAAAGTCAGAAAGATTTCGGCTTTTTATTATCATTTTTACAGCTCTACCTCTTTACAAAATGAGCAACCCAATTCAAAATAAGGGCATTGAAATAAATGGTATCAAAATCTTTTACCGTGAGGCTGGCGATAAAAGAAATCCTTCACTCCTCTTGTTACATGGATTCCCGAGTTCGTCGGTTATGTTTAAAAACCTGATGATCTCATTGTCAGACAAATTTCATCTCGTAGCTCCGGACTATCCTGGTTTTGGTTTTAGCGATTTTCCCCAGATGAATGAGTTCGAATACTCATTCAGTAATATATCCGCCTGCATGGAGCAATTTGTTGAGACGATTGGCCTGGATACATTCGTTATTTATCTCCACGACTACGGATCCGCCATAGGACTTCGGCTGTGCATAAATAATCCGGAAAAGATTCTCGGTTTGATTGTTCAAAATGGGAACGCCTATGCAGAAGGCTTAGGCTCCCAATGGGACGAGACAAAAGATTTCTGGGCAAATCCAACCGAAGAAAAAAAGAAGAAAGTGATGTCCTTTTTAAGTGAGGACGGTACCAAAATGCAATATACTGCCGGACTTCCTGACAACTTGCTTTATCATCTTGGCCCCGAATTATGGACCCTTGACTGGGCGCTAATAAGCCGGCCCGGCAATATTGAGATGCAATTCCACTTGAATTGTGACTATCAGAGCAACCTGCAAATGTTCGAAAAGTATCAGTACTACTTCAGAAAGTATCAGCCGCCGGCAATAATCGTTTGGGGAAAATACGATGTCTTTTTCAGCATCGAAGAAGCTTATTGTTATCAACGTGACCTGCCTGCTGCACAGCTTCATATCCTGGAAGGAGGGCATATGGCGCTGGAAACTAATTTTGACGAGGTTCGAAGCCTGATAAAAAACTTTTTGCGTGAAAACACATTGTAAAAATCAATGTCTAACATGCATCTTTACTATCTTTATTAGAAACAATTTATATGATACTGCAATATTTGACTCAAGAATTTGAACACGAAGTAAGCAGCACCCGTAAACTGCTACAGGCCGTTCCCGAAAAAGATCTTGCCTATAAACCTTCTGAAACATCCTGGACAATGGGGGAGCTGGCACAGCATATTGCCACTATTTACTATTGGTACGTAGGTACAATCACCCAGGACGTTTACGATATCTCAACGGATAGTCTCGAACGGGGTGATACAAATGATATCAAAGCTACGCTGGCACTTTTTGAAAGCAACGTTGAAAAGGCCAGGGCTGCGCTAAAAACGCTTACCGAAGAAAAGTTATTAGATAATTGGACCATGACAGTAGGGGAGCAGGTAGTGCTTGGCCCAATGCCCAGAGGGATGGTGGCACGTGGCTTTCTTTTTAATCACATTTATCACCACCGCGGTGAATTGATCGTTTATCTGCGAGCTACGGGAAATAAGGTGCCGGGAATGTATGGGCCTGTGTATGAAGATGAGATTAAAACTAGTTAAGTTTTTTGCACTCTGGTAACTATCATCAAACTTGCAATTTATGATATTTGAATTAACTTCGGCTTGAAAATATCTTAAACAAAATTGCGAATGAAGGCTAAACTGAAGTACTTTATTGTAATTTTCCTGGCAGCAGTATCTTGTCAATCGGAAAAGAGAACCAGAAAAGCAAAGGATACAACGACCATAGAGGTTGAGACTCTCAATAACAAGGAAGTTCCCAAAAAAGCTATCAAAGGCGGGTTTCCCTCGGTGCTTAATGGTGACTGGGTTCAAACTGACTACGTTGAGTCGATAAAGGTGACAAAATCTCCTGCGCGTTCACATAACAAAATTGGAAAATATTCAAGTATAATTATTCAGGAGGCCGAAAAATCAGCCGACAGTCTTTATGTAGGTTGTAGCATGGGCAATCACGAAGGTTGGCAATTTACAATTTATCCAGGCCTGAGCGGGAAAGACACACTTTATAAAACAAATTTGATCGATTACGATGACAGAAGTAATTATTACTTGTTAGGCTACTCGGTGGGTGGGGACACAACACTTACTTTGTTTCATTACAATAAAAATAATAAGCTTATTGATAAAACTGAATACACCAGGATATTGAAGAGCTCGTCTTCAAACAGTGTCGAGAGTGGGATTCAATATTTAGCAAATAGGGAGGTCTTTGCAGGAAAGTACATTTGTTCTGATTCTTTGGGCCACAGCAAAACTGTAAGCTTTAGTCCGGAAGGAAATCTCTCGGGTTTCTCCGGGTATCAAACTTATCGTATAAATACCGATTTTGACGAGCCCGACGAAAATACCGCGGATCTTATTGGCTTTAATACCGATAAGAAGAATAACAGGTATTTCGTATTTGAAGGGAAACAAGGTGAAATCCTCTTATACAACTATAGTGATATTGATGGTCGAGGTATGGATATATCAAAAACTTCTCTTGTTTATACGCTGAGACCAGTTCGGAAGTGATGTTTACAGTGCCCTCAACTTTTCCGCTTGATCCCAGATTTTGGCACTGATCCGTTCTATGCTTGATCCGGGGTTAGTTTAAAGAAAAAACCCCGCATTTCTGTGAGGCTTTTGGTGATCCCGCTGGGATTCGAACCCAGGACCACTACATTAAAAGTGTAATGCTCTACCAGCTGAGCTACGGAATCGTATTCAAGAAAATTTAATAAAAAAGCCTCTCTTTCAAGAGGCTTTTACCTTGGAGTATCACTCCGTGATCCCGCTGGGATTCGAACCCAGGACCACTACATTAAAAGTGTAATGCTCTACCAGCTGAGCTACGGAATCAACTTTTTCAGAACGTTTAACCGTTTCTTTTAAAGTGATGCAAATGTACGGCTATAAACAATACGCTGCAAGCCCTTTGTTTTATTTTTTTAGATAAAATGGTTAAGCATTTAATTCTCAGATAGAAAATCTTCCTTAGGCGTTAGAAACTGCCCAAATCGTCTCAAAAATCAAACAATAAGACAAAAGAAACGGAGATTGAAAAGGTCTAAGCCTCCTGTATTTAATAATTTCAGGATAAATTTTTTAAAAACATTTTGAAAGCTTTGGCATTAATATCAAATAATACTTATGGATCAGTCTGTTTTTTTGTTGGTAAAAGATTCACATAATCCGTGCAGAGACGTAATCCGGCACAGAGATGGTGATCTGCGCATTAATGTATTTTGCCTCGACAAAGAAGAGTTCGAGCCAAATCCTTCCGAGCTGCAATTCTATGGCAACGACCATGGTCAGCTTCTTGCATTTGAGACATCGCACTACGACGGAAACGATCCTTTGCTGGTGATTGAAGCCATACGTTGGTATGCCGATTATATTGAAAATCCAAGGATGGAAATACTTGCCGAGAACCCCGGACTCTCTGATGCGGATAGTTTCCACCAGTAGGAGGAAACACCACTATTCAGCAAAATATTTGAATTCTACATTTTTCTAAATTAAGGCTGAAAGTTTGTTTTAAGGTTATATATTTGCGGACCTTTATGCCCGGGTGGCGAAATTGGTAAACGTTGCGGTCTCAGAAGCCGTTGGGAATTGTCCCTTGAGAGTTCGAGTCTCTCCTCGGGCACCAAGCATAAAGGTAATAAATCATAACAAAAGCCCGGGTGGCGAAATTGGTAGACGCACCATCTTGAGGGGGTGGCGCCTGTATAGGTGTACGAGTTCGAATCTCGTTCCGGGCACTTTTGGCTTAAAATGAAATTAGTAGTTTGAGCTCTTCTATTACTTTTTTCTTGCTGCTGGGGATAACTATTGCACATTCATTCACTCTCAATGGTTAAGCCGGGTTAAGTGAAAAGTTATTCTTTCAAGAATTTACATTGATTCTGAAAAGTTTTTGCGCACGCGTGCCGCGTGTGCCAGGAAGCCGGATACAAGCTAATTTTTTTTTTGTTGCTTCCTTAGATATTTATAACTTTATCTAATTCCCCTAAAACCAATCTTATGGAAACCAAACCACTCGTTGTTGAAGATATTTATAACGCACCAATTGAAAAGGTATGGAAAGCCCTCACCGACAAAGATCAAATGAAGGAATGGTATTTCGACATCTCCGGGTTCAAACCTGAGAAAGGATTTAAGTTCAGCTTTACGGGAGGAGATGAAAACGTACAATATCTGCATGAATGTGAAGTGTTACATGTAGAGGCCCCTAATAAATTAAGTTACACCTGGACTTATCCGGAATATGACAGACGTTCTGTACTAACTGTCGAGTTATTTGAGGAGGCGGAGAGACAAACAAGGTTGAGACTTAGCCACGAGGGTTTGGGCAGCTTTCAGACAGATGATCCTAACTTTTCTGTTTCAAGTTTCACAGGAGGCTGGAACTTCATACTGGGTGAGTCACTCAAAAACTACGTTGAAACCGGTGTTATCCAAAAATCGGTAGTGATATCGGCATCTGCGGAAAATATTTGGGATGTGCTGTTACATCCGGAGGACCAGTGGGGAAAGGCATTTGGCGGCGGAGCATCAGTTGAAACGGACTGGAAGCCAGGATCAGAGGTACGCTGGTTAGATTCGGAAGGAAATGTTGGCTCGGTGGGCAAAGTTAAAGAGCACCGCAACTTTGAATATTTGCAGGTGGATATGTATGATGACGTAGAGCCTGCACCAGGTAGTGAGACTGGAGAGTACGCTGAAAAGTACTCACTTTCTAAAAATAGCGACGGCAGTTATACACTTGCCGTTGAATCAGGACCACTTGCCAAAAAATATATTGAGGGGCATACTGCGATGTGGGATGAAGGTATTAAGCTAATCAAAGAATTTTCCGAATCTAAATAATTAGACGAGTGGCGCGACGAGGTTCTGCTTAGTGAGTCTATTCGGGTATTTCATTGACTGAGCTGGCTTCGGTTACAGCTTTCGCTTCGCTTTCAGCCCTCTCGTTTTTTTCTTAGTTTTAACCTTGTTCCTTAATTGGGCTATTTTGTCCAAATACTCGTTTCCATTATATGTTAGACCTAAAGGCTTGTTGTTAATTGCAACAGTTTCATCTTCCGGGCCACCTGCGGGAATATGCCAGGCTGCCAATATCTCTGAAGGGCTCCAGCTCGATGAGTTGATTGTTTGTACTCCTCCGAAATGATCATTGTGATAGCCATGCAGAGACATGCTTAACATTATAACCCTGCCTTTAAGCAATTCATCTTCAAGTCGGATCTCTCCGCCTTCAAGCGTTTCACCACGTCTTATGGTAATCTCTTTCAGACCATTGTAATGAAATGCCTTGTTTTTAAAGTGGAAGGCTATCACTACAAATCTAAGTAAGTAGTCGCCCGTGTGGCTGCTCTTGATGTCATAATATGAAAGCGAGGGAATATCTATGAGGATCTTGTTTTCAGCATCCAAATAAGCTTTTGGCTTTTTTTTGAATACTTTATCCGTAGGGGAATTATTATTAAACTGGAAGCCTTCGAGGTAACTCAGATCCGCGTCGTTCAGATCACGTTCACCTCTTTCTTTACTACTGGCAAGAATGCAGGAATACACTGCGGAATTCAGGCGGTTTACCATTTTTCCATCATAACCGGCATAGGTGTAGCCAAACGCGTGGCGTATTGCCATGGCCGTGGTGCTGGATAAGGAAAATTCAAGGTTGCCTTCCTGGCTATTCGGTGTTTGTTTAAACTCCTTTGGTTTACTCTGTATCACTTGCTTGCCCTGGTATTCCCTATAAACATCGTTTGCTTTTGATCCGTGAATGATTCCGTTTTTATCGATTCTTGCCATGGATTTTAAAATTGTATCTTCGGCATAAATCTAAACCATTGCCAGGTGGGCGTCAATGACTTAAGTCACTTTTTGCACTCTATCCGTATTTGCTTTTTGCAGACCACACTTAGGTATTCTAATATACAGGTGTATTGCCTTCTTATCCCTTGGAAAGATAAGCAGCTTGCCTGAACCCTCTTAATAGCCTCTAAGAGGCCACCTATTTCCCGGGAAAGGTGGACTAAACGTGGACTCATGGTGGGCTCTAGCTGGGGGCATGTGCAACTCAGGTGAAACCCAGGGATAGATTTGAGGAGTTTGATGTCGAGCGCAAAAGAGGTTTCAGTTAAAAGTCTAAAATAATAAATACATCAATATACCGCTCTATATTATTAATAAAAAATTGCGTAGTATTTAACTTAAATAAATAATTTAATAACTTAGGCAATGTTTAAATTATTTTATTATTTAAAGTATGAAAAAACGCTTACTCATTTTCTTTTGTTGCTTTTTGGGCGCCTATCTGAGTTACGCTCAAAACATTGTTGTCAATCGGATTTATAATAGCACCAGCGCAACTGGCGATTATGACGCTATCGAGCTTTTAGTTATTCGGGATCACCTGGATATCCGGAATTATATTTTAAAAGATTTTGGAAATAGTATTACGACTGATAATGGGGGAAAGTACAGGTTTGCAGATGTTGATCTCTGGAAAGATCTGAGGTCTGGAACTGCTATTGTTTTAAGGAAAAATGGATCAAGTGATGCAGCATGGAAAGAGGATGAAAACCCGGCTGATTTTATTGTTGATATTAAGTTTGAAAATAGCAAGCTTATTAACCTGAACGCTGCGCATTCGCTAAATCTGACCGCGACAGAAATGGTGCTTATCAGGTCGGGGGGAGCAGATGACGGCTTGGGAACTACTAATGCGGTTCATGCTTTTGCAACCGGGAATGGCAGTACAAATATTTTTTTTACTGGCCTTGCTTGCCCTAAAATCGTAACCAGCGCTACTGCGGCTGCGGGATCGTTTGTGTATGCAACTAACCCGGCCGTTGCGGTTTCTAAAGACGTGCCTTTGGTTAATCTGCCTTCTTATTGGTTAAAGGCAGAAGAATTGATGACTGGTTTCCCGGCAGGTATCCAGGTTTACAAAACGACTGCCCCTTACAATGGAAAGTCTATGAATGCCTATGCATTGGTCTTCGATCCGAGGTTGGTTGAGTTTAAGCCAGTTCTGTCCGCTACCACCAAAAAAGTTTCTTCCTTTTATAGTGATGAACCCGGAACAGCTTATGCATGTATAAACGGAGGTTTTTTTGGCTCGAATGCTTCGTATAGCCTCGTAGAGTATCGTGCCGTTGTAAGCGCTGTGAATATCAAATCTTTAAGCAGGAGCGTCTACAAATCGACGGCGAATACATATTATCCAACACGGGGAGCTTTTGGAATTACTGCTACTGATCAGCCTGATGTGAGTTGGATATATCATGTAGGTTCCAGCAACGGAACAATCTATTCTTATCCTCAGCCAAGTCCTAATGATGTTTCGCTTGCGCCGCAAGGCCTTCCCACTGCAACTTTTCCCAGCGGAGGTACCATTTGGAATGCTACAAGTGCAATAGGAGGCTCTCCTGTTCTTATTAAAAATAATACAGTGAATATTACGGATGTCCAAGAACTAATAGTTATTGATAACGCATCTTCGAGGGCCCGGTCTGCCATTGGGCACACTGCTGATGGAAAAGTGATAATCGTTGCTGTGGAAGGTGGGAACGCAAATGGGGGCATAGGACTGGACCTGCTTGAGTTGGCAAATTTAATGAAGGAGATGGGTTGCGTAGCTGCGTTGAATCTTGATGGGGGAGGTTCTACGTCCTTTACGATAAATGGTCAGAATACAGTCAGGCCATCAGATGGTACAGAAAGAGCAGTGGTAAGTGCAGTTATTGTTAAATCAAAGATCTAATCACAATTCAAATGAAAACGACTATCATTCTATCGGGTTTTTTGGTATTCTCCATGGCTGCGAAATCGCAGATATTAGATCCCTCAAAAGTTCTTTTAGATTATAATGGCCCTGACGCCTCAGCCAGCTCGGACGCTAGTCCGAACTGGGGGAATGGCTATGGCGCAAATAATGTCGCATTTATTGCGGCCCTCCGCAAACAGGTTCTGCCCGTTGAACTAATTTCTTTTTCCGGTAAAAAATCCGGGCAGGTAAATATATTGTCGTGGAAAACAGCATTCGAAATAAACAATTCCAGATTCGAGGTACTTCGGTCTGAAGATGCTAAGTCTTTCTCGCTGTTATCATTCGTTTTAGGAAAAGGGAATTCTTCTGTTTCCAGTAGTTATAACTTCATTGATCAAAACCCTCTGCCGGGAACAAATTATTATAGGTTGAGACAGGTGGATTTTAATGGAAAAGAGTCCTTGTCTGCTGTTGTTGTCATTGAAACAGGACTTAACTCTACTGAACTAACTGTTTTCTCGGCATGGGGGACGGGATTGGTAAAAGGCTCTGTATATACTCCTGTTAATTCTGCAGCCACGATACATGTTTTAGATGTGTCCGGACGGGAGTTGGGGTCTTTGTCTCTCAATCTCCAAAAGGGTGACAATGGATTTAGTATTCCTGTTAATCTGCAGAGTGGTATTTATATACTATCCCTTAGAAGTCCCTCTGTTGCTGTTCGCAAAAAGTTTATACAGTAAACCAATAAAAGAGTTTATCTAATGGTCAGTTTATTAGCGACTATGCTCCTCAGTTGACATCCATGGAAGGAAAGTTTCTGCCTCCCGGCTTCGATTATCTTGAATTTATCATAAGAGAGGCTTGGTTGCGCAAGATGAAAGTATTTGCTTCTACTATGGTTTTCGTCGAAGGAGACTATGTACGTAAAATGGGAAATGTGTTCGAAGATGCTGTTTTTAAAGATTTTTATCAATCAGTGGTTTGCGATGTCAACGGCATGCGTGTGCCGGTAACTTCCACAGGAAAAAATGGATTTGTGAATCCGGCCTTACCTGAAGTGCAGGATAGGGCGATTAACATTATGAAGGAGATAGTTGCCAGGTATGATGTCGATGGTATCATCACTGACTATTGCCGCTACGCCGACATAAATGCTGATTTTTCTGACTATAGTAAAAACGACTTTGTCGGGTTTCTGGAGCAGAAATATAATGACATGAATGCCAGAAATATGACTTTCCCAAAGGATATTGTACCATACTGGAAGAACGTTTCCGGGCAGATTGTTCCTGCTGCTACGGGTGTTTATTACAAACGCTGGCTTGAATATAGAGCCAACGTGATGCATGATTTTATTCAGCGCGCCAGGGCCGGCGTCAAAGTATCAGGCCGGAAATCAAATTTGGGTCGTATGTTGGTTCATGGTATGCCACCTATTATCAGGTAGGTGTAAATTGGGCCAGCCGATTATATGATCCTTACTCGGATCCTAGTGTGCGTTTCGACTGGGCAGTTCCTGGTTATAAAGATTCTGGCCTGGCTGAAGAGCTAGATCTTTTAATGACAGGAAATTATTTCACTCAATTGTTGATTAATGACAACCCGGCCTCTACTGGCCTTGCTTACCATTGGTGGAGTATCGAGGGTTCAATAAATGGTGGTAATTATGTGACCAAAGATAAATTGCCCTTATACGGAAGTATTGATATGGGAAATCTGAGCTGGGCAAGCCAGGGTGATCTATCAAAAGCGATTAAGCTAGTCCTTTCTAAGTCTGACGGGGTTATGCTCTTTGATGTGGTGCATGCTTATAGTCCCCCTTACAACAGAATGAAAGTAAGCTTATGGAACGCCATAAAAGCAGGGACAAGTGCTGATTAGTAGTCTTTGTAAAAATATTTAAAAAGTTGCTAAGTGTTAATAATAATTATATATTTACCATAGTTATTGCTTAGTCACATACACTTATATATTACAATAGATGATTCAAACTGTAACCTCTTTAATGAAAAAAAGAAATTTGCTTTTTCTTCTGCTTTCTTCGGGATTAACTATCAACGCACAAACAATCTCTAAAGAACAGAATCAACAGATTCTGTTAGCAAAGCAAGGTACGATAGTTAAGCTGGATGGGTTTCTCACAGAAAATCTACCCTTGATTAATTACCAGAAAGTTGTATTGCCCGGGCCTCAGTATATAATCTCTGACGATCCCGAATATATCCGCGTTCCCGAAGGGATAGCCTTGCAGGAAAAGGTAGTACCAGGTGCGGTCAGGTTATATGTTTATAATGTTAACGGTGTGGTTGAACCGGCAAAAATTGATCGCAAAATTACGGCTGTTATCAAAAATCTAGGTACATCAAAAATGAATATCCGGATGTTGAAGTATTCTTCTCAAAAGCCGAGTGCTAACTATTTCCAGATAGGTAAACAAGGATTAGCAGATTACTTTGCCTCAAAAGGGGATGATAAGATCAGGACGGTAAAGCCAGGAGAGGCAATTGCAATAGATGAAAAGCTTGAAAAGAACATAGTGAAGTATGATGAGCTGGTTCATGGGTTTTATGAATTTGTGATTGATCAACCTGCTGAAATCAGTATCATACAAACTGCCCCTTCAATAAGCGGTCCTGATGCGTTAAAACAAGTGAAGAATATTTTGCCGCCCAAAGGACAAAGTGGTGCAGGTAGAGGTTTGTTCGGTGTGAGTAACTATGAAGTTAATACTGAAGGAGTGCTTGATACCAAAAACGGTACATCTCATTTAATGCTTGCTGATGGTAAAATAGATCCATGGGTATTGGGAAAAGAGAGCAGTAGAGGACAGCAAGCGAAACTTGCCGGCAACTACGGAGTAATGTATTCAATAAATTTGAAATGGAAAAGTACTGACGGTAAAGGACTGGCATTGGTTACCTGGAATTCCCGTTCTTCTGATAATAAGTGGTGTAATGGCATGGCTGCCACTATGGTGGTAAGCAAAGGAAAGTTTGATGAAGGTATAATAAAATTACCTTCAGATAAGCTTACTACTAAAGGAGCGCCAGAAGCTGTATTAGTGCAGGTGTTTGCGCCGGCGGCTAATGGTGAAGAGCAAACGCTTAACATAACTTACTCTCCTCCCGGAGCGTCATGTTTGCCGACTCCATTGATTTTTATTCCTGTAGATATGAAATAGTTCATAGATCAAGAACATTTCTTTCGTTTTGAAAAAGTTCATATTGTCGACAAGTCTGCTTGTGCAGATGACGCTCGTTCTTGTGGGGCAAACCTTTGCGCAAAGACAAGTGGCCCTCATACCTGTTCCGGTTAGTATGAAGGTTCTCGAAAGGGAGTTCGAGTTTAAACCGGCAACCAGGTTTGTACTAGCTGCCAAATATAGCAGCCATCAGGCCTTAGTCGAGCAGTTTGCCTTACGCCTACGGGTTTCAACAGGTTTAAAGTTACCAGTTGTTGAACGAAATAAGAAGTCTTCGGTGGTGTTTGTGCTGAATGAAAGGCATGTAAAGGAACTGGGAGAGGAGGGGTATGGTTTGAAGGTATCCCGCAGTGAGATATTGATCAGTGCCAATAGTCCGAAGGGCTGGTTTTATGCTTTTGAATCATTGATGCAATTATTACCTGCAGCGGCAGAGAGTAGTAGGTTCTCTGCTGGTACCGGTTGGAAGGTGCCGTGTTTAAATATAACAGACTACCCGGCATTTTCATGGAGGGGCTTAATGCTGGATGTTAGTCGCCATTTCTTTTCAAAGGAAGTAATTAAGTCCTATATTAATCAAATAGCGAAGTACAAGCTTAATACTTTTCATTTTCATCTGACGGACAACCAGGGATGGAGGGTGGAATTGAAGGGCTTGCCTTTGCTTACTAAAGTTGGAGCCTGGCATGTTCCCCGAACGGGATATTGGAATGGCTTCAAAGAGCCTGAGCCTGGCGAAGCAGCTACAGATGGTGGGTTTTATTCCCTCGATGATGTAAAAGAGATTATTTCATATGCTGCAGATCGGTTTGTAACGGTGGTGCCTGAAATTGATGTCCCGGGACATAGCTTGGCTTTAATAGCTTCCTATCCTAATCTCTCCTGTACTAAGACACAGCAGCAAGTGTTGGCAGGCGACCCATGGAATATAAGCAGGACCAATGTGTTATGTGTTGGAAATGATTCGACCTACCAGTTTCTGGATAAGCTTTTTGAGGAAGTTGCATCGCTTTTTCCGTCTGAATACATTCATATTGGCGGGGATGAGGTTACCAGAACGTATTGGAAAAAATGTGCCGTTTGTCAGAAAAGGATTAAAGAAGAAGGATTAAAAAATGAAGAAGGACTTCAAAGGTACTTTCTGAACAGGGTTGCAAAAATCGTTCAGAGCAAAGGGAAAAAAGTGATGGGTTGGTATGAGAATTTGGATGGAGATCTGGATACAAGTTTTGCGCTTATTAGCTGGAAGGATATGAAAGGGGGAAAAGTAGCTTCGGTGAAGGGACACAAAGTGGTGATGGCTCCGGCAGCAAATACCTACCTTGATTTTTACCAGAATGATGTCGTTTTGGAAAATGGGCTTTTCTCAGTTTCAAGATTAACAAACGCTTACAACTGGGACTTGAGTCCCTTCGGTGTTAACCACGAGAATGTGCTTGGAGGACAGGGCTGTCTATGGACTGAACAGGTAGCCAATGAAAGAAAACTACAGTACATGACTTTCCCAAGAGCTATAGCGTTATCGGAAGTTTTTTGGTCTCCTAAGTCTGTACGGGGCTGGGATGGTTTCATCGCGCGATTAGAAGAACATCTTCCAAGGTTAGATTCGGCGAATGTGAATTATTCGAAGGCGTTTTATGAGCCAATAATCCGGGCTGCAAAAGCAGGGGACTCATTAAAAGTGGATATTTCAAATGAAATCGGTGGTTTAAGGGTTTTTTATAGCTTCGATGATACTGATCCGGATAGGTTTTATCCTGAATACCGCGGTGTCCCGCTGGAAATACCCAAAGGCGCGCATCATATAAGAGTAGTTTCCTATAAAGGTCGGAAACAAATGGGAAGGATTATTAATCTGCCACTAGCAGAGCTAAATAAGAGGATTAAGTCGAATAACTGAATTTCCTCTTAGTTTAAGGCTAGTAATCTGTTTCTCACCAGCAAGCAGGCGCCTATGACTCCGGCCTTTTCGCCTAATTTTGAAACTTTTAATTGCGTATCTGTATTTACCAGGCTAAGAGAGTATTTGTTTACAGCGCTCTTTATTGGTAATCTCAAAAATTCGCCTGTGGTAGCCAGGCTTCCGCCAAGGATTACCAGCTCTGGATTAAAAATGTTGATCAATAAAGCTATGCCGCGCCCCAGGTTTTCACCTATTTGTGCAATCAGTTCTATGGCTAAAGTATCGTCGTTGTTCGCTGCTTCCAGGATGTTTTCGAGTTCTATTTGTGTCGTCTTCGTTTTCAATACAGTAGTTGAACCTTCGTTGATCTTCTCTCTAAACATTCTGGTTAGTGCCCATCCTGAGGCTTCGGTTTCCAGGCAGCCTTTTTTGCCGCAATGACAAATGATCTCATTTTTAAAAATGGGCATGTGCCCAAATTCGCCGGCAAAGCCTGATTTGCCATAATATAACTGGCTATTTAGCATGATGCCCATGCCCAACCCGTAATCCAGATTTAGAAATAATACATTTTTTTCATCATTAACTACCCCTGAAGAAAATTCTCCGAATGCCATTGCTCTTGAATCGTTTTCGAGGAATACCTTTATACCGAGGAGTGATTCAATAACTTTACTTAAAGGTTCTTCATGAAAATGGAAGAAACTGTAACTGTAGCCCGTGGCATAATTTATTCTTCCCGATAAGTTTATTCCTATCCCCAGGATTTTATCTTTAGGTGCGGGGAATTCCTCGATAAATTTTGATATCAGAGAGCAAAGTTCTTCCAGAGACTCCTGGTTGTTATTTAGCCGGTATGGCAGGTCTTCAACCATGCGAACCATGTTTTTTTGGAGATCCGAAATGCCGATATTGATATGATTTTGTTTTACGTCAACGCCAACAAAGAAAGCGGACTCAGGTAATAAACCGTAGATATTGGGTCTGCGGCCACCCGTAGAGTCAACCTTGCCGTAGTCTTTTACCAAACCGTCTGAAATTAATTCATTGATCAGGTTGTTTACTTTAGGTGCGCTAAGGGTCAGTTCCTTGCATAGATCCGCAATAGTTGAATTTCCAGTATTAGCAAAAAATGAGATTATCGATTTTTTTAAATTGATGTTCTTATAGGCAACACCTGTAATACTCTCATTATTCAATTCTTCAAAAAAAGTCATTGCAAGATAAGTTCTGATTATATAGCATTACAATAGTAAGAATTATCCTCTAAATAATTAACAGCGGCAGATCTAATATTAATACTTATTAAAAAAAATATAAAAGTTGCTTGTCATTAACTAAAAATGATTTTATATTGCGCCGTACAAACTATAGACCATTTCAAAATTATCAAGTACGACTAAGATCTGAGATTATAATAATCGCCATTGGGGGATTTATTGGTATTTATTTAGCTAGTCGGACTATGGTGTCTCCATAAAAGTGCGTTTCTGGCGTGGCAAGTTTTGCTCGTTTTTCAAAAAAATAGACGTTTTTTTTAGGAATCGAGGTCTATATTGCTATTTACTGGTGAAAATGTTGAAAATATTATTAAGATATTAAGTTTTTCTTTTTAATTTTTTTTAAAAAGGTAGTTTTTTTATTTATATTTGTCTTATATCTGGATGTTTAAAGCCTGATGGGTGGTTTTCTTAAATTATTAATCTTAATCGTATGCTATGCAGCAATTAATTACTCAAAGACGAAGGTTAGCAAGTGTCATTATGACTATGATACTTATTTTTTGTCAGTATGCAGAAGTTAGGGGACAGAGTAACTCTGTTTCGGGTATTGTCAAAGATCAGGATGGAAGCCCCTTAATAGGCGTAACTGTTAAAGTGAAGGGAGGAACGAATGGTATTAGCACTGATGCTGGCGGGAAGTTTAAAATTCCGGTAGAATCATTTGATGAAACCTTGCTTTTCTCCTACTTAGGTTTCGAAAATAAGGAAGTTTCAATCGCTGGAAAGAGGACCCTAAACGTTGTCTTAACTGTAAGTTCTTCTAAATTAAACGAAGTGGTGGTCATCGGTTATGGGACGGTGCTTCGAAAGGATATTACCGGGGCTATTGGGAGTGTTGACATAGCTGATCTTAAAGGTGCCCCAGTGAAATCGTTTGATGAGGCTCTGGCCGGCCGGGTTGCAGGTGTGCAGGTGACATCAGCTGAAGGTCAGCCGGGATCAACCATTAACATCACGATCAGGGGTAATAATTCAATCACCCAAACTAACTATCCGTTGTTTGTTATCGACGGTTTTCCATTTGAAGATGCAAATAATGGTGCCGTGAATCCACTGAACACAATTAATCCAAATGATATTGAGTCGATCGATGTCTTAAAAGATGCATCCGCGACGGCTATCTATGGAGCGAGGGGGGCGAATGGAGTGATAATGGTAACCACGAAGCGGGGTAAAGCCGGGAAATCGCTCATTACATATAATGGCTATCTGGGTTCGCAAGAAAATAATAAGCGGCTTGCCGTTTTAAGCCCTTATGAGTTTGTGAACTTGCAGAATGAGATCGATCCTGTAAAAACGAAAGAATTATATTTCAAAGATGGCAGAACATTGGAGGACTATCGCAATGTTAAGGGAATAAATTGGGAAGATCAGGTGACCAGGAAGGCGCTTATGACCGATCATTATTTGTCTCTTGCCGGTGGATCGGACAAGACAAAATACAGTGCTTCTTTATCTCATACCAATCAAAATGGTATAATTATGAATTCAGGCTTTGCTCGTACCCAGGGAAGACTTTCTCTAGATCAGCAGGTTTCTGATCGTCTGAAAGTTGGACTTAATGCTAATTATGCTTATATTAAGACTTATGGAAGCCCTACCTCAACGGGAAATTTTAGTAATGAAATAAATTTGATGTTTAACGTTTGGGCTTTTCGCCCGCTTGCCGTTTCTCCTGAGGTGAATCTTCTTGACCTGGCAAACGACCCGGAGGTTGAACAAGCTTCGAACTTTACTTTTAACCCGGTATTAACCAGCAAAAACGAATTAAGAGAGCATTTTTCAAATAATCTGAATGCCAATGGCTTCGCAGAGTATAGTTTTTCTAAAGAACTAAAATTAAAAGTTCTTGCCGGTATAAACCGCGGAAATCGTGAATTTGAGCTCTTTAATGGCTCGATGTCCCGAAGTGGTATCGCTGGAAATTACCTGGTCAATGGAAGTAAGACGATCTATACCTCGAGCGGCTGGCAAAATGCGAACACATTAACGTATTCGAAACGCTTAAATGCCAGACATTATTTTGATGTGATGGGCGGATTTACTCTTGAAGGAGGCAAAAGCTCCGCTTTCGGTGCAACATCCGTACTTTTACCCAGTGAGAGCTTAGGTATCAGTGGTTTGGATGAAGGAACTCCTCTTGCTATAACTTCTTTAACCGGTGAATGGTCAGCAGCTTCGTTCATAGGGCGTGCAAATTACAAATTATCTGACAGATATCTATTTACCGCTTCAATGCGTGCAGATGGTTCATCCAGATTTATAGGTAATAATAAATGGGGGTACTTTCCTTCAGCAGCTTTCGGTTGGCAAATAAATAACGAAACATTCATGAAAAACCTGACTTATGTTTCTAATGCTAAGTTGAGACTTTCATGGGGAGTAACCGGAAATAATAGATTTAGCGACTTTGCCGCCTATCCGGCTTTGTTCTCCATCAACACGGATGTCTCATATCCGATCAATAATTCGCCGGGATATATGTTTAACAATGCAGATTCGAAAGGTGTTGTTTATACAAGTCTGGGTAATAAGGATCTTAAGTGGGAAGTAACTGGACAGACAAACCTCGGACTAGATCTCGGCTTTTTTAAAGACCGTCTTACCCTGGGAGTTGATCTCTATCGCAAGAATACAAGGGATTTATTGCTAAATGCTACTTTATCCCCTAGCACCGGATACAACAGGGGGATGAAAAATATTGGCAAGGTGAGAAATGAGGGACTTGAAATAAGTGCTTCTGTAACACCTCTTAAGTCTAAAAACTTCAACTGGACCTCAAATTTTAATATCGCCTTCAACAGAAATGAAATACTTGAGCTAGCGGAAAATCAGACGTATCTGCCATCTGTTCAATCATGGGGAGACGACTGGAAAAATATCACAGGATATGTAGCCAGAATCGGTGAGCCTATCGCGCAATTTTATGGCCTGGTGTATGATGGAGTTTATAAATATGAAGATTTCGTACAGGTTGGTAATACCTATACTCTGAAAGGCGATGTCACCGCGAATGGTGGCTCAGGATCGGCATCTAGCGTAAAACCGGGGGATGCTAAGTACAGGGACATGAACGGAGACCTGATCATTAATGAAAGTGACAAGGTTGTAATAGGCGATCCAAATCCAGTGCATGTTGGGGGGCTCTCAAATAATTTGAGATTTAAAAATTTCGATCTAGGTGTCTTTTTTCAATGGTCGTATGGAAATGATATAATCAATGCCAACCGTATCCTGTTCGAATCTGCATATAAGTATGGGTATAATCAGTATGCCACATATGTTAACAGATGGTCGCCTGAGAATCAGGATTCGGATATTCCGGGAGCTGGATCTATAAGAGGCTCTTCGTTAAAGTCCTATTCAACCAGAATAATTGAGGACGGTTCATTTTTAAGGCTGAAAACCGTATCACTGGGCTATACCTTACCGGCAAACCTATTAAAGCGGGTTAAAATAAATACTTTCAGAGTATTCGTGTCGGCACAGAATCTTTATACCTGGACAAACTACTCCGGTTATGATCCTGAAGTTTCTGTGCGAAACAGTGCCCTGACACCCGGTTTTGATTATTCAGCTTATCCAAGAGCTCGTACAATCACATTTGGTTTAAACACTAGCTTCTAAATTCAAAATTTATGAAACGTATTTTTAACACTATACTAATTGCATTTCTCGTAGTATCCACATCGTGTAACAAGTTTCTCGATGTTGTGCCAACAGATTCCTTGTCACCTAAGAATTTCTTTAAGAATGAAGCGGATGTAAATGCAGCTCTTTCCGGTGTATATGATGTCCTTGGTAAGTCGGCCACTTACGGCAGGAACTTGTACTTCGAGATGGATGTGGCAGATGACAGTTTTGTTGCCCTATCTACCTGGACCCAGGATATTGCATTATATAACTATAACCCTTCGGATACTAAGCTGACAGACACCTGGACTGCTCTATACAATGGAATCAACCGGGCCAATATGCTGCTCGAGAATATTGGAAATGCGAATATGGATGCAAATAAGAAAAAGGCTGCCGAGGGAGAAGCTTTGTTTCTTCGCGCCTATTATTATTTTCTTCTCGTGTCGAACTGGGGAAATGTTCCGCTGCGTTTAACTGCGACAGCATCAACATCGGAAGTGAATTTCCCGAATACTCCTTACAAAACTACCTATGAACAGATAGTTCGCGATATGGAAAAGGCTGCAGAGATGGTATATCCAATAGCTAATTATTCTTATGGAAGCCGTGTAACGAAATCCGTGGTTTGGGGAATCTTGGCAAGAGTGAATTTGAAAATGGCAGGGGCTCCATTAAGGGATGTGTCGAGATATGCTGAGGTTAAGAAATGGGCGGAAATGGTAAAAACGGCTGGGCATTCTCTTAATCCGGATTACAGGCAAGTGTTTATTAATATGTCGTCAAATAAGTATGACACTAAAGAAGTTATCTGGGAAGTGGAGTTCGGTCTCAGGAATGGAACACAGGATGAAGAGGGGTCTTTGGGATCGATAAACGGAATCGGTGCCAATGCAACAATTGGATATAGTTATGGTGCTAAACACACCACAGAAAAATACTATAAATTGTTTGACTCCAAAGATCTGCGCAGAGACTGGACGATAAGTCCTTTTTCCTATGGCACTACAGGGGCTAAAAACGCATATACTCCTGCTCAAATATATAATCGTTATGATGCAAAATGGCGCAGGGAGTTTGAGCCTTTGCCAAGATTTAATGGAACAACTCAAATCAATTTTCCAATACTTCGTTATTCTGACGTGCTGCTTATGCTGGCAGAGGCTGAGAATGAAATGAGTACTCTTGTTCCGCCTCAAACAGCCATTGATGCAGTTAATGAAGTAAGACGCCGTGCTTATGGAAAGAACCTCGGCCAGGAGCTGGTACGGGATGTGAAAATTGTCGATGGTGGTAGTGGTTATGTCTCAGTTCCGACTGTGACATTCACCGGCGGGGGCGGATCAGGAGCTATAGGCACCGCAGTGGTTGCCGGAGGTAAGGTGACCGCGGTATATATGAGTGAAATGGGTAGCGGCTATACTTCTGCACCTTCGGTATCATTTAGTGGAGGTTTGTCCGCTACAGGTGTAGCAGCCACCGCTACGGCCGTTATGACGGACAAAAACACAAACGACGCCGACCTCACGGCTGCTGATATAGCCACAAAAGAGGATTTCAGAAGAGCAGTTAGAAAGGAACGGGGTCTTGAGTTAGGATATGAGGGCTTGCGAAGATTTGATCTGATCCGCTGGGGCGAATTTTATTTAACAATGAAATCAATTGCGAATGAAATTGCGACCACAGCATTGCCTGCATGGACATATGCAGCAAGGTCTGGCCAAAATGTTACAGAAAAGGACACCCTGTTTGCGATCCCCGCAGCTGAATTGAATTCAAACCGGGATATTATACCAAACCGCGGCTGGTAAAATTAGGAACAACTTAATTGCATATTTATGTATAGGATAAAGTATTTATTAGGTCTGATGATATCTTCAACTCTGCTGTTTTCATGCAGTAATGAAGTAGAAGCCCCTTCTTTCGATGTAAAAACAGAGAAGCAGGAGTATAAGGTTGGTGACTCTGTCTCTTTTACGTTGTCGGGGCATGCAGATATTATCACATTTTATTCCGGAGAGAAAGGAAAAGAATATCAGTTTAAAAATAGAACTGAAGCAAGTGGTAAGCTTGAATTAGAGATGGAAACACAGGTATTATTTGGATCTCAGCCTGACAATTTGAGCGTTTTAGTATCGACCGACTTTAATAATGTTTATGATACTACAAACGTAAGGGCTGCTAAATGGTCTGACATAACTAAACGGTTTACTCTATCTACATCAGCAGCAGGTGCAAATGGCGTGCGTACTTCCTCTGGGAAAGTTGACATTTCAGACCTCATAGTTTCGGGAAAACCTTTGTATTTCGCTTACAAATACCTGGGACAACCAGTTAGTCCAACGTCCCAGAGGACATGGAGAGTATATTCTTTTAATCTAACGAATACATTGGAAGATAATACTGTACTAAACGGAGCTACAATAACTACGGCTGGATGGATAGGGTTGGATTTTGCCAACCCGGCGAATAAATGGACGATTCAAGCTGCTGCGCCATCGCTATTTTTCGTTCCGGCCAGCAGTGTGATAAAGTCTGAAGATTGGGTTGTTACTAAGGCATTGTTCCCTACCACAGTTACTCCCGATTTAGGCACTGGTATTAAAGCGTTTTTAGAGCCGATGAGAAAAACGTTTAAATATGCTTTTAGCGCCCCAGGGGTTTACACAGTCACATTTGTGGCGACAAATGCCGAAGATACTAATCAAAGGAAAAGTGTAAAAGAAGTGCAGGTCACGGTCAAGTAGACTTTTTAAAAAAATTAAAAAAGATATTGATCAATTGAGATAAATATCGTTATTTAGGTCCGAGAAATTCGGACCTACACACCATCAGTTTTATGATCAGATTGTTTTGCGGCTTATTTATTTTTTTCTCAGTCCAGTTATCGGCACAGGTAATTAAGACCGACCTGTTAATCATTGGTGGAGGAGCCAGCGGTACTACGGCCGGAATTCAGGCGGCCAGGATGGGGGTAAAAACAATAATTGCAGAGGAGACGGACTGGTTAGGAGGGATGCTGACAGCAGCTGGCGTATCTGCAATTGATGGAAATCATAACATGCCCTCTGGCCTATGGGGAGAGTTTCGTGAGAAATTGTATAATTACTATGGCGGACCGGCGGCCGTTGAAACCGGATGGGTGAGCAATACCCTGTTTGAACCTTCTGTGGGTAACCGGATTTTGAAAGAGTTAGCGAGAGAAAAGGATCTTTCCGTTTGGTACAAAACAACGTGGAAGGAGGTGAAAAGGAAAGATGGCAAGTGGAATGTTACACTGGTCTCAAACGGTAAGAAAAAGCTGGTGCAATCCAAGCTGTTATTGGATGCCACGGAATTGGGCGATCTGATGGCTTCCATAGGAGTGGAGTACAGAGTTGGAATGGATAGCCGCTTCGAAACAGGAGAGGAGTATGCGCCTGAAAAGGCCAATGATATCATCCAGGACATGACTTATGTAGCTATCCTGAAAGATTATGGTAAAGGCGTGGACAAGACTATTCCCGAACCCGCAGGCTATAGAGCGGCTGAATTTGCAGGAAGCTGCGACGTTTCTGATCCGGCGGCTTTTGATAATGCCAATAATAACTGCTATAAGATGATGCAGTATGGGCGACTGCCAAATAACAAGTATATGATAAACTGGCCAAAATTTGGCAATGATATCTACTTGAACATTATTAGTAAGACTCCCGCTGAACGGAAAGAGGTGTTAGAAGAAGCAAAGTTACACACACTTAGATTTGTCTACTATCTTCAAACAGAACTTGGTTACAAGAATTTGGGCCTGGCTGATGATGAGTTTCCTACGGCGGATAAACTTCCGATGATACCTTATCACCGCGAAAGCCGCCGGATGAAGGGGAAGGTTACTTTAACCCTGAATCATGTTTCAATGCCGTACAGTCAGAAGGAGGCTTTATATCGTACCGGTATAGCTGTAGGAGATTATACTATTGATCATCACCATTTGAAAAATCCTTCTGCTCCGCAAATAGATTTTGTAAAAATTAAAGTGCCGTCGTATAATATTCCTTTAGGAGCATTGGTTCCGGCAAGTCAGGAGGGTTTGATAGTAGCTGAAAAAAGTATCAGTGTTAGCAATATTGTAAATGGTGCTTCCCGCTTACAACCTGTGGTGATCACCATAGGTCAGGCAGCAGGAACTCTGGCAGCTATTGCAATAAAAAGAAACATTCAACCTGCTCAGGTGAACATTAGGGAGGTGCAGCAGGCATTGCTGGATGCAAAAGCTTACCTGATGCCATTTATTGATATCAAACCTGCAGATACGGATTTTCAGGCTATCCAAAGGATTGGTTCTACAGGAATCTTGAAAGGAACTGGTCTTCCATTTAAATGGGCTAATCAAACATGGTTTTATCCTGAAAGGGAAATAAGTGAATATGAATTTGTAAGTGGTCTAAAAACGTATTATCCGCAATTGAATACAGTGCAGGCATCAGGAGAACCTCTTACATTAAAGTTTTTGACAGAAACCTTTTTACTGATAGATAAGAGCATAACAGAGGCCCGGGTTCTGCAGGAAGAAAAAGGCTTTTTGACGGGGAAGCTTAACAGGAGGAATGCTGCGGTGCTAATTGATAAATACCTGAACCCCTTTAAACAGGAAATCGATTTTACAGGAAGTCTTATTAGTAAGTAGATCTGTAAAACTATAAATATGAAAAGATCGGTTAGTTAGGAAGTATTGAGGGAATTTTCACGCGCAGAAATATCTTCTGGCGAACCTAACTAGTCAGCACAACACACACCATTAAATAGATGAGCTTAAGTATACTCGATATCACAATTATTCTTGCTTACATTTTTGGAATTCTTTTGCTGGGATTTTATATCTCCAGGAAAGCTTCCAAGGATCTTAACTCGTACTTCCTCGGTGGCAATACCATGAAATGGTATTACCTAGGCTTAAGTAACGCCTCAGGTATGTTTGATACTTCGGGAACCATGTGGACGGTAAGTATCCTTTTTATTTATGGCCTGAAAAGTGCCTGGATTCCATGGCTCTGGCCTGTATGGAACCAGGTGTTCATTTTCGTTTACCTGGCGATTTGGATGCGACGTTCGGGCGTAATGACGGGTGCGCAATGGATAACTTTCCGCTTTGGAGATGGCAAGGGCGCGAAGCTCTCCCATATCATTATTGTAACTTTTGCTGTGATCAGTGTCATTGGTTTTATCGCATATTTTTTTGAGGGGATCGGGAAATATTGTACAGCGATCCTGCCATGGGATCTTTCAATGAATATAGGCTCATATCACCTGACGTCTGAAAGAAGTTATGCCCTGCTGATCTGCTTACTGACTACTATTTATACGGTTAAAGGAGGGATGTATAGCGTTGTGGCTACAGAAGTGCTGCAATTTGTGATTATGACTGCTTCCTGTTTTGCCATCGGATATATTGCTTACACGTCTGTAACTGCTGAGCAGATCCAGGCGGCAGTACCGGCAGGATGGGGGGATCTGTTCTTCGGCTGGAACCTTGACCTCGACTGGAGTAAGACTGCACTTCCAAATGTGAACGGAAAGATTGAAGCTGATGGCTTTGGGCTCTTCGGATTGCTGTTTATGATGATGCTCTTCAAGGGGATCTTCGCCTCTATTGCAGGACCTGTTCCAAGTTACGATATGCAGCGTATCTTATCAGCCCGTACTCCATCCGAAGCTGCAAAGATGAGTATCAGTACCATCTTTGTAATGTATATTCCCAGGTATCTTATGATCGCATCCTTTGCTGTTCTGGGACTGGTATATCTTGGGCCGGAAATGGGAAAGATGGGCAGCAATATCGATTTTGAAAAGGTGCTTCCTTTATCTATCAACCAATTTGTACCCAGCGGTTTAAAAGGACTTATCCTGGCGGGTTTCCTCTCGGCATTTATGGGTACCTTTTCAGCTTTCATAAATGCGGCACCAGCCTATATAGTCAACGATATTTATAAGAAGTATATCAATCCGAACGCTTCAAATGAGAGATATATAAGACTCAGCATTCTCTCTTCTGTATTGTTGGTTGTAGTGGGTATCATTTTTGGATTTAATGCTTCATCTTTAACGAAACTTACGCTTTGGCTCACTTCCGCTTTGTATGGGGGGTATGTGGCTGCCAACCTTTTAAAATGGGTGTGGTGGCGCTTTTCCGGTCTCGGCTACTTCTGGGGAATGTTGTTCGGTCTGGTTGCTTCTACTGTCAAATTATTTGTTTTTCCGGATATCGTGGACATCTATGTTTTTCCAGTGATCCTTGTTATCTCGGCGATCGGCTGTATTATCGGAACTTATATGGAGCCTCTTCCTAACCGCGAGGCAGTGAAAGATTTTTATCGTAAAACCCGTCCATGGGGATTCTGGGGGCCAATCAAGAGAGAGGTGATGGCCGAAGATCCATCTTTCGTCCCTAATAAAGATTTCAACCGTGACATGGCTAATATAGCCGCTGGTATTGTCTGGCAGATGGCTCAGGTGGTTATTCCGATCTATTTTATGATACGTGAAAATACCCAGATGGTGGTTTGGTGTGGCGTGCTGATCATCACCAGTATCTGGTTGAAAAAATTCTGGTGGGATCATTTAAAGGAAGCTGACAAATGATCTCTGCAATGAATGGTTGTTCAATAGGTTTGTTGTTATCGTCGAAGGGAGCAGTCTTGTTTTTTCAAATAAGATGCTTCCACCCGGCGAAAGGGGTAAGCCTATTAAGCGTGCTGTTAATCATACTGTGTATGGTGTCTTCGCATTCAGCGGTTTGCCAGCAGGCAGCCTCCGTTGATAGCAGTTATGCAAACGGTTATTATAAACAGCGGCTGTCGTTTTTCAAACAAATTCCCGATCGAAAAAATGAAATTGTTTTCCTGGGAAACAGCATTACAGAGGCAGGAGAGTGGCAGGAGCTTATTCATCGAAAAAATGTACTGAACAGGGGAATTAGCGGCGACAATTCTTTCGGTGTGTTTTACAGGCTGGATGAGATATTGGCATCCAAGCCAAAAAAGATTTTTTTGATGATTGGCGTAAATGACCTGAAGCGGGGGACACCTCCGGCTGTTATCGTAAACAACTACGAACGGATAGCCAGGAAGATCCAAAAGGATTCGCCTAAAACAAGGTTATACTTTCAGAGTGTGCTGCCTGTTGCCGAAACCATCCTGTCATCTTCGTATTCTAAGCTGACGAATGAAAAGATACGAGAACTGAACACCCAGTTAAGATCGCTGGCTCTTAGGTACGGGCTGCCTTTTATAGATCTTCACACGGATGTGTTCGCTGATCTGAATAATAGTGCTCAGATGAAAATCAATCTGACTACGGACGGAATTCACTTACAGCCAGTGGCTTATATTTTATGGGCGCAATATCTAAAAACGAATAATTATTTATAGAAGAAGCTAATGAACAAACTACTTATTCCTCTTCTGTTTTTTGCTTGTGTATCGGTAAAAGCACAAAGCGCTAAAATAGATAGCAATTATAATAATACATATTACCAGGGCAGGATGGAACTCTTTAAAAGCTTGCCTTTGCCTCAAAGATCAATAGTGTTCCTGGGCAACAGCATCACGGAAAGAGGTATGTGGCATGAACTGCTGCCTGGTAAAGTCATCATGAATCGTGGGATTGGAGGAGATAACACCTTCGGTGTAAGGGCCAGGCTTGCTCCAATTGTCGAGAGTCAACCTAAAAAAATATTCCTCCTTATTGGTATCAACGATTTAGGGAGAAATCTTCCTATTGAAGTGATCATTTCCAACTACCGGAAAATTATTGAACACATAAAAAAGGGTTCGCCTAAAACCAACTTATATGTGCAGAGCGTGCTGCCGATGAATGAGAATATTCTCACAGCAGCATATCTTAAGAATAAAGGGCATCTCGTTACCCAACTTAACAAGGAAATCCAAAAACTGGCTGCTGAGTACCGTTTAACTTATATCAATCTGCACGAAGTATTTAGCGACAGTCAGGGAAAGTTGAGAGCTGAATTGACAATGGATGGTATTCATATCAAACCTGCTGCTTATGTGTTGTGGGTGGACTATTTGAGAAACAAAAAATATTTATAAAATGAAGATTACAGGAACATTCCTGGACGAAATATCCCACGATATCCCCCACCAGAATTGGGGAATGGCTGAGTGGGACAGGGATTTTGCTTATATGAAGGCTGTAGGAATAGATACGGTGATCCTGATCAGAAGCGGCTACCGGAGGTTTATTACCTATCCCTCTGCATACCTGCAAAAAGAATTTGGTTGTTACCAGCCGCCGGTCGACCTGGTAGATATGTACCTGCAGCTTGCGGAGAAATATGATATGAAGTTCTACTTCGGCTTGTATGACAGCGGTCATTATTGGGATACAGGAAATTTATCCTCAGAGATAGATTCTAATCGTTTCGTCATCGATGAGGTCTGGCAGCGATACGGTCACTATAAAAGCTTTGGAGGCTGGTACCTGAGTATGGAAATAAGCCGCCGTACGAAAGGGGCGACAGAGGCATTCCGTACCCTGGGAATGCAATGCAAGGAAGTAAGTAATGGCTTGCCGACGTTCATTTCCCCATGGATAGATGGTAAAAAGGCGGTTATGGCGGCTTCTGGTGAGCTTACCAAGGAGGATGCGGTTTCCTTGTCGGAACATGAAAAAGAGTGGAGCGAAATATTCGATGGAATACAGGGTGCAGTAGATGCTGTAGCTTTTCAGGACGGTCATATTGACTATCACGAGCTAGGCGACTTTTTTGCGGTAAACAAGGGAATGGCCGATAAATTTGGCTTGCAGTGCTGGACGAATGCTGAAAGTTTCGACCGTGATATGCCTATAAAATTCCTGCCTATCAAATTTGAAAAACTTCGCTTAAAGCTGGAAGCTGCGCGAAAGGCCGGTTACGAAAAAGCCATCACATTTGAATTTTCACATTTTATGAGTCCGCAATCGGCATATCTGCAGGCCGGGCATTTATATAACAGATACAAAGAATATCTCGAATACCTTGAACATTTGGAAAATGGATAAGATGAAGAAATACAGCGAACTATACAAAGAAGAATTACTTGGAAATATCATTCCCTTTTGGATGAAACATTCAAAGGATAATGTTGGAGGAGGGTATTTTACCTGTCTCGATCAACATGGGAAAGTATTCGATAAGGATAAGTTTATTTGGTTACAGGGGCGTCAGGTGTGGATGTTTTCCATGCTGTATAACAATGTGGAGGCCAGGCAAGAATGGCTGGAAATGGCAGAGCACGGGGCGGATTTTTTGAAAAAGTACGGCCGTGACGCAGAGGGAAATTGGTATTTCTCTCTGGATCAGCATGGAAAACCATTAATACAGCCGTACAATATTTTTTCCGACTGTTTCGCTTCGATGGGGTTTGCGGCTTTATATAAAGCGAATTCAAAAGACGAATATGCAGACATCGCCAAAAACACCTTTGAGAACATCATAAACCGCCGCAATAATACGAAGGGCAAATACAACAAGATCTACCCGGGAACCAGGGATCTGAAAAATTTCTCTTTGCCAATGATACTGAGCAATCTTTCGCTGGAGTTGGAGCATATCCTTGATCCTAAGTTGGTAAATACACTCATAGAGGATGTGATCCATGAGGTGATGGAGGTATTTTATCAGCCGGAAAGTGGTTTGATCCTGGAAAATGTGTATCAGGACGGTACTTTCGCTGATTGCTTTGAAGGTCGTTTAGTGAATCCCGGGCACGTTATTGAGGCTATGTGGTTCATTATGGATCTGGGTATCCGGATTAAAAGCCAACCATTGATCGATAAAACGATTGAAATTGCCTTGAATGCAATTGAATACGGTTGGGATAAGGATTTTGGCGGTATACTGTATTTTAAGGATATTAAAGGTTATCCGCCTCAGCAGCTTGAGTGGGATCAAAAATTATGGTGGGTTCATGTGGAGGCTTTGGTATGTATGGCAAAGGCTTACCATGTGAGTGGAAATGAAAGGTGTAAAATTTGGTTTGAGAAATTACATGAATATACCTGGAAGCATTTTCGTGATGCCGAATATGGAGAGTGGTTCGGTTACCTTAATCGCAAGGGGGAAGTACTGCTTCCATTAAAAGGTGGTAAGTGGAAAGGATGTTTTCATATACCCAGAGCTCTTTATCAGGTTTGGAAGACGCTCGAACACGAGCCTGCAAATCTTGTGGCTTTGAAATAGTTTCTTATTTCTCTATATAGTCAATGTTTGAAAGCAGCGGCCGGAAACGGTCGCTGCTTTTTAGTTTTGGGGTATAACCACGGAGGGCACAGAGGTTTACACAGAAGGAAATGCTGATCTTTCTGGTCCTCCGTGCCTTCTCTGTGTTTTCTGTGATTATCAAGGAGCTCGGCATGAATTGTAAACTAGGCTGTACCCACAGTTTACAATCAGCATCCCCAAGGTTTGGTAACTTAGTTGTAAATACTGGTTTAGTTTCTGACTGATTGCGTATTTGTGCGTTTTTTAAAGAAACTAAGCTTAAACGTGCTGTGTGAACGTAATAAGAATAATAAAATTTATTCGAAACAAAAATCTGGTATAAAGGATTCTACATATAGGTTTCACCCAAAATCTATCTATTATGAAAAAACCATTTACACTTTTCCTAAGTATGGTTTTCTTGTCTCTGCATGTTCTTGCGCAACCCCGGTTAATAAGAGGCAGCGTCACTTCAGCTGAAGACGGATCCCCCTTGCCAGGGGTTTCAGTAACCATTAAAGGAGAATCAACAGCAACATCGACAGATGCAAATGGCAACTACTCCATCAGAGCGAGCGAGGGCCAGGTACTCGTGTTTACATTTATTGGTACTACAACCCAAGAGAGGACGGTTGGGACCGCAGACCAGATTGACGTGGTGCTTCGCCGTGATACAAAAGCCCTGAGCGAGGTAGTAGTTACGGCCCTGGGAGTGCGGCAAGACAGGCGCTCGTTGGGGTATTCGGTTCAGGAAATACGATCCGAAGATATCACCAGCACAAATCAGCCTAATGTGCTTAATGCATTGAAGGGGCAAGCGACAGGAGTGCAAATTACAAGCGCCGGCGGCGCTGCGGGGGCTGGAACCCGTATACAGATCCGAGGGATCAATTCACTTAATCCTTCCGCAAATAATCAGCCACTATTTATTATCGATGGTATTCCTGTATCTAATAATACCGATCAGTTCGGAGGTTCGGGAGGCGACCAGTTTCAGAATACCAATCGTTTTTCGGACATAAATCCGGATGATATTGAATCGATGACCATTCTAAAGGGACCGGCAGCCTCAGTATTATACGGTCTGAGAGCCGCTAACGGAGCCATAGTGATCACCACGAAGTCAGGTAAAGCAGGAAAAGCAACCTTCAGCTTCAAAACCTCCTATAGCTTTGATGATGTACGGAAAACTCCGCCTATTCAAACTACTTATGGTAACGGGAATAACGGAGCTCTTGTAAGCAGCGTAAATACCTGGGGGCCCAGGATCGAACCGGGAACTTCGGTTTATAATCCTTACGACCAGTTCTTCAAGACAGGTCACATAGCTCAGCAGTCGCTGACCTTTAGCGGCGGAAGCGAGAATGCTACTTATTTTACATCCATAGCTCGGGCTGACCAGAATGGCGTGGTTCCAAATTCGAACTACGACAGAACTTCGATTCGTTTGTCGGGAACTTTGAAAGCGTCGAAACAGCTCAAGTTTGATGCTTCAGCTAATTATATCAATTCAGGAGGTAAGAATCCGCGTACAGGAGTTGGTTCCGGAACGATTTTTTACCTTATGCGTCATACCAATACCGTTGACGTTACGGATTACCTGAATCCCGACGGTACACAGAAGGTTTACAATGCGGCGCTTCAAAACCCTTTTTATTTTTCAGAAAACTCATTCTTAAAAGACAATGTGAATCGTATACTAGGCACCATCGGTACGGAATATAACCCGCTTAGCTGGTTGTCGGTGAATTACAAGGCAGGTATTGACCATTATACAGACGAACGCTCTGCGTATAACGAAACGGGTCTTTTAATCACTCCTTTGGGTTCAATGACCCAATCTTCACAGGGCTATACAGAAATCAATTCGAATTTAATTGTTCGTGCCACAAAAGACCTGACCGATAAATGGGGCTTAAATGCCCTGGTGGGACACACGTTTACTAATATCAGGCGTACCAGTTTATCGAGTGCCGGGACTCAGGCTATTGTTCCTGGCTTAGAAAGTATAAATAATTATACAGTTTATACAACAACCAGTTTCCCTTCCGAAAGAAATATCATTGGGGTCTTTGCTGATTTAAAAGCAAGCTTCGATAATACTCTGTTTTTAGGAGTAACCGGCAGAAATGACTGGTCATCAACCCTGCCTAAAAATAACCGCTCGTTCTTTTATCCTTCAGCCAGCATTGCTTATGTGTTTAGTGAAACGCTAGGTTTAAGTGAAAATCCCATTATCAATTTCGGAAAGCTAAGGGCATCATACGCGGAAGTTGGTAAAGATGCAGATCCTTATCAGATAGGTTCTTATTATTCACCCCTTCAATCTTTTAGCGGAGTGAGCGGTATAGCCAGAAATCTTAACTTCGGGGCCGGGGACCTGCGACCTGAAAGGACCAAAGGGCTAGAATTCGGCGGCGAATTCCGTTTCTTTCGGGATAAGGTATCTTTGGATGCCAACTACGCGATAACCAATAGTATCGATCAGATCGTACCTGTGCCGGTTAGCTTCGCTTCAGGTTTTGATCTGTTTGTAACAAACGCAGGTGAAATAAGAAACCGCTCTCTGGAGTTTTTGGTAGATGCCTCTATCATCAATAAAACAGATTTTAAGTGGAATTTAAAGGCAAACTGGGCGAGAACAAAAGGACGGGTATTGTCTATGCCTCCGGGGATCAACGAAATCACATTTAATCCTGAGACTCCATGGTTGAAACAGATCATCAAAACGGGCGGTAGGCCCGGCGACTGGTATGGCTGGCCTTATCTCCGCGTGGAAGACGCAAGCAGCCCTTACTATGGTCAGCTCATCCTAAACGGAACTACAGGTTTACCCGGGGTTACAACCGTCCTTGCGGATAACTTCCTGGTTGGAAATGCTTATCCTGACTGGAGCGGCGGCCTGGGAAGTAACCTATCATACAAAGGCGTTAATCTTTCCTTCCTGTTTTCATTCAGAAAGGGGGGAGATGTATTTGATATAGCCCGGTGGCAGCGTTATGTCACAGGTATTGGTGCCGAAACGGAACTCAGGAATACCCAGGTGATCTTCAAAGGAGTTAAAAATGTGGGTACAGCTACAAGTCCTCAGTATGTGCCAAATGACATTCCCGTTGTTATAGATCAGGCCTTTTATAATAACGCTTTTGCTTACCGGCTGGCATCAGAAAATAACGGGTTTCAGGATGCATCATGGATACGCCTGCAAAATATCTCCTTATCGTATGACCTGCCAAGGTCTGTACTTGGTAATACGAGAATTAAAAGTGCATCAGTTTCGGTGACCGGCAATAACCTATGGGTAAGCACACCGTTTGTTGGTTTTGATCCCGAGTCGAGCACCTACGGCGCGGGGTCCAATGCAGCAGGTTATGTAGGCACTGGTATTCCAACCACCAGAAGCTTTTTTTTAGGATTAAATGTTAATTTTTAGAGCAACAAACATGAAAAAGAATTTAAGAAGCAGCATTATTTACTACCCGGTTTATTGTTTGCTCGCAATAACGTTGTTAGCCTGCAATAAGCAATTGGATATAAATGATAATCCCGCCAGGCTCACCAGGGAGCAGGTGAGTCTGGCAGGTTTGCTGGCCGCAACTATCGAGTATACTGACTCCACTTTTTTTAATGTGGGTCAGTACGGGAACTACTATCCGCAATATTTTGCCGGTAGCGCAAATCAGGAAGCCAATATTGATTCCTATAATCCCTATGGTTTTGATAATATCTGGAGATCAGCGTATCTGAATGCGATGCCCAACCTAAAAGAACTCACAGAACGCTCTGAAGCACAGGGGGCACCTCAATATGCGGGTATCGGTAAGTTATTAATGGCCTTAAACCTGATGCAGGCTACCGATATATGGGGCGACTTGCCTTATTCGGAAGCTTTTCAGGGCGCGGCGAATTTGAGTCCCAGATACGATCCGCAGGAACAAATATACATGGTGCATTTGAAAGGCCTGTTGGATGGTGCCATTGCTGATCTTCAAAAGCCCTTGCCTGAATCGACTACGCTACGGGTTGGAACGAGTGACCATATTTACAAGGGTAATATTGCTAACTGGCTGAAAGCGGCTTACGCCACTCGGGCAAGGTATTATCTTCACCTGACTGAAAAAGATGCTGCCAATTACCAAAACGCTGCCAATGACGCTGCATTGGCGTTCGATGATAAAACCGGATCATTAGATCTTCAGCTCAGGTATACAACCGATAGGCCAAGTCCCTGGTTCACCCACCTGGGAAACACAGTGCAGGCCAGCAAACATGCCCGGCCTTCAACGTATTTTATTAATCTGCTGAACGGCACATTCTATCCGGGCCTGCTTGATCCCAGGATTTCAAAGTTCGTCGATAATGCCGGCGCTGCAACTTATGTGGGTCGACCGGTAGGTTCCCTCGGAAATGAAAATGGAGCAAACCTGGCTAATACCGATATTACCGCTAATACGTACTATGGCGCCCGCACTGCAATTGTGCCCATCATCACTTATTCGGAAACACAGTTTATCCGTGCGGAAGCCTTATTGAACACTAACAGGGCAGAGGCGTATACTGCTTATCGCAATGGAATTGAAGGAAGTTTGTTGAAACTGGGTATCACTAATCCCTCCGTTTACCTGGACGATCCCAGGATAGCTGTAGGTGCTGCTAGTCTTACATTATCAAACATAATGCTTCAGAAGTACATTGCTCTTTTTATGCAAATGGAAACATGGACCGATCTCAGAAGGCATGAATACAGTACCAGTATATATCCTGGCTTTGCACCGCCTCTTAGGAATTTCCTGGGTTCTAGCTTTGTGCAAAGAGCGAAGTATGCTGATAACGAACCAGGGCGGAACGCTAATGTTCCACGAATTCCTGATCAGGCACAGAAAATTTGGTTGTTTACTAATTAAAGACTCTCAAAATGAAATCAAACATATATTTACCCTTACTTCTTTTATGTTTTCTTGGTGCCTCTTGTGAGAAGAATGCCCCCGATGAATGGTTAAAGGATAATATCGAAATAGTAGGAAAGCTTCCTGTTATAGCTAGCCTTTCAGTAGTGCCACCACAAACTTCCAGAGTGCCTGCTGGCAGCTCGCTTCAATTGGATTTACGGTATTGGTCGGACGACCCCGTAGATAAAATAAACCTCTATGCAACTGTTGGAACAGGCGCACGGCAAGCTGTTTCGACGAGTGCTTATGCTAAAGCTTATTCAGCAGTTAGCAGAACTGACTCTTTACTGTTGCCTTACCAGGTGCCTGCCGGGCTGGCGAGCGGAACCAGTATCAAGCTCGATGTGGAAGTTCTTAACCAGAACACGCTTAGCAGGACTTCGAGCGTTACGCTAACGGTTCAGTAAAGGTTGCAAAGCAGTCAGAGACTGCTGTTCATTGGCTAATCCGTAGACTCCGCTTCGCTCAGTCTACGGACAGCAACCGGTGTTGAAGGACGTTTGGCGCATAAAAAGTAGTTCTGACGTACAAAATTGTTTCTTCGTCACCCTGAACTTGTTTCAGGGCCTCTTGTGTTAAACATAGTTCAAGGGGTGCCGAAATGGATTCGGCATGACGTTTGGCGCATAAAAAGTAGTTCTGACGTACAAAATTGTTTCTTCGTCACCCTGAACTTGTTTCAGGGCCTCTTGAGTAAACCCCTGCCTGTCCGACGTACCTTCCTGTCCGGAGAGTTTAGCGCAGCGCTCTCCGGATTCAGTAATGAAAAGGAGTCTCCCGACTCCGCATAGGCAGCAGGTTTATAACATATTCCTTACTTTGTAACCACTTTATTTCAGACGGCGCTAATATCCTATAATAGATAGAAAAGATTTTATAATTATCTCTCCCTTATTGCTCCTACTTTTGATCATCAAAACTAACCAGACTTTTTAAGTCTAACCAGTTCACACGCACGCACACGCATACATTTAAAAAGACAAGCAACGAATGAAAAGACTTCTTTACGTTCTGGCAAGCTTTATTTACCTACTATCATTTAGTTCAGGCAAAGCATTCGCATCCAACAATCCCCCGGCCCGGAAAGTAATTTCAATTGTAATACCTGTAAATGCTCACGAGCGGATTTCGTTCGGCTCAGAAAAGCTTTCAGCCGCTTTAAAAGAAGCCGGCTACACAGTTACCATACTCAAACAGAATACTCTTCCTAAAGCGAAAGCTGTTATTGTTGCCGGAGAGACAGCAAGCCAACTAGTAAGAGCATCCAAAGAAAAATACAGTTTAAGCATTAACGAAAATCCCGGAAAAGAGGGCTTTTCAATTGCATCGAATCTAAACAACACCATTATTGGTGGTGCAGATAATACAGGTGTTCTATACGGATGTCTTGAATTGGCAGACAGGATTCTTGCTGAGAAGAAACTTCCTGTGCAGCTGAATATTAGCGATAAACCAGAGATGGTACTTCGTGGCACCTGTATCGGTATTCAAAAGCCTTATTATCTTCCAGGGAGAACGGTTTATGAGTATCCGTACACTCCAGAACAATTTCCATGGTTCTACGATAAGTCGCACTGGCTCAAGTACCTGGATATGATGGTAGAGAATCGCTACAATTCCCTGTACCTCTGGAATGGACATCCTTTTGCTTCATTGGTGAAGCTGAAAGAGTACCCTTATGCGGTAGAAGTTGACGATGCTACTTTCAGAAAGAACGAGGAGATGTTTAAGTTCCTCACCGAAGAAGCTAATAAGCGTGGTATCTGGGTGATCCAGATGTTCTATAATATTATTGTTTCGAAGCCTTTCGCCGAAAAGCATAACATAAAAACGCAGGACAGGAATCGTCCGATCACTCCTTTAATCTCAGATTACACCCGCAAATCTATTGCTGCTTTCGTTGAAAAATATCCTAATGTAGGATTGCTGATCACTTTAGGTGAGGCTATGGAAGGAGTGGGTCAGGATGACGTCGATTGGTTTACAAAGACGATCATTCCGGGTGTTAAGGATGGTTTGAAAGCCCTGAATCAGACAACTGAGCCACCCATTGTACTGCGTGCTCACGATTCAGATGCGCCTCGTGTTATGAAAGAGGCCTTGCCTATTTATAAGAACCTTTATACCATGGCGAAATATAACGGTGAAGCTTTGACCACTTACACACCCCGTGGCAAGTGGGCTGAACTTCATAGAAGCTTGAGCAGGATCGGCACCGTTCATATTCAAAATGTACATATTCTTGCCAACCTCGAACCCTTCCGCTACAGCTCGCCTGACTTTATACAAAAATCAGTGCAGGCAATGCATAATGTGTATGAGTCGAACGGTCTTCATCTGTATCCACAGGCATCTTACTGGGACTGGCCTTATACTGCCGATAAGGTAGAAGGACAACGGTTGCTGCAGATAGACCGCGACTGGATGTGGTATAAAACCTGGGCACGTTATGCCTGGAAAGCTAATCGTAACAAAGATGAAGAAGTGAAATACTGGTCCAATTCCCTGGCGGATACTTTCGGACTTAAGCCTGAGCAGGGAAAGAATGTGCTCGAAGCACACGAGGAAGCTGGAGAGATATCTCCTAAATTGTTAAGACGCTATGGCATTACTGATGGTAATCGTCAGACCCTTACCCTGGGGATGTTGATGACACAGCTTATCAACCCTTTCCGCTATGGGCTGTTCACTTTGCTTTATGAGTCGGAAGCTCCGGAAGGTGAAATGATCATCGAGTACGCCGAGAAGGAAGCAAAAAATCAGAAGCACATCGGTGAAACTCCGATACAAGTAGCTGATGAAGTAGTGGCTCATGGAAGAAAAGCGGTGGAAGCTATAGACAAGGCTGCTCCTTTTGTAACCAAAAATAAAGAGGAGTTTGCACGCCTTAAGAACGACATGTATTGTTATAATGTGATGGCAAACTTCTACGCTCAAAAGGCGAGAGCTGCTGTGGCAGTGCTTCGGTATAAATACTCTGAGAATGTTGCCGACCTTGAGAAGGCACTTCCCCTGTTAGAAAGCAGCGTTAAACACTATGCTGAGCTGGTTAAGCTGACGAAGGGAACTTATCTTTATGCAAACAGTATGCAAACTGCTCAACGTAAGATCCCTATGAGAGGAGTAGATGCTACCTATATTAACTGGTTTGAAATGATGCCCGTGTTTGAGAAAGAACTGGCTCAGTTTAAGAGTAGCATTGATTCCTTAAAGACAAATAAAATAAGCGGCGCTGCCAAAAAAGTTCCTTTCAAAAATGCAGACGTGAAAATACTTTCTCCTAAAGCCAGCTTTTATACTGTTGCACCGGGACAAGCTATTTTCTCAGATACAACCCTGCAAGTTAAAGATGCAGCTATCGAGCTGCAAGGCTTAAAAGGATTGAAGCTTTCACGCGCCAGCCAGATCACTAGTGGAACAAGTATTAAATTCTCCACTTCTAAGCCAGTGAAACTCCTTATAGGATATTTCAACAAATTGGATAATGCTTTTGCTAGAGCCCCGGAGTTGGAAACCGACGCCAGCGCGAATGATTATGGACAGGGTGAGATTAAAATCTCTAATGCAACGTTAATAGATGGAATGCCACCTGTAAACGTTCACTCTTATGCTTTTGCTGCCGGTACACACACTTTAAACCTGCCAAAAGGATCCTTACTTGTATTAGGGTTTATAGATGGCAATAAAGAAATCAAAATCTACAACGCGGGCTTAGGAGCTCACGGTAAAGAAATAGATTGGTTATTTGAATAGTTTGATTAGAATAAAAACAGAAATGAATTACAGAATTTGCATTATAGCGTTCTTATCAATTTTAGCTTTTAAGCCTGCTTCGGCTCAGCAGAACACTTTTCCAGCGACTGCCGATCTGAAGAGATATGTAGAAGAATTTAACGCTGACGACCGGGAGGAAGCAGTAATAAACATGGTGCCGAATGCACAGTCGTTGGAATGGCTTTCGCAAAACATCCCTTTGTTCGACTGCCCTGATTCGGCCATCGAGCGCATTTACTATTTCCGTTGGTGGGCATACCGCAAACATATCAAGCATACGCCAGAAGGACATGTCGTAACAGAATTCATTACTCCGGCAAATCATGCAGGAAAATACAACGCGATCAGCAGTGGTCTGGGGCACCAGATCAATGAGGGCCGGTGGCTACGAAACCCGCAGTACATTAAAGACTATATAAATTTCTGGTTTTATATCGATCCGAAACACAAAGTGCAACGTTTTCATGCCTTCAGCAGCTGGATCCACGATGCGGTTCTTGACCACTACAAAGTGGTTTATGATAAAGCCTTCCTTACCAAGTTAGTACCCGAATTGGATGCAGACTACGGCAAATGGGAACAGGAAAAGCAGGCTCCAAACAAGATGTTCTGGCAGTTCGATGTGCGCGATGCAATGGAAGAGTCCATAAGTGGAAGTCGCAAGGAGAAACATATTCGCCCAACCATCAATAGCTATATGTATGGAAATGCGAAAGCGATGGTTGAAATTGCTGAGCTGTTCAAGATAGATTCATTGAAGAGTAAATACCAACCCAAAGCTGACTTCCTGAAAAAAGCGGTGCATGAGAAACTTTGGGACGATACTGCTTCATTCTTTAAGGTTCTTTACGAGAAAGGTGGCTTATGTGATGCTAGGGAAGCTATCGGTTTTATTCCATGGTATTTTAATCTTCCGGAGGATAAAGCAAAATATGCCAAACAATGGGATCAGATCCTGGATACTAACGGGTTTAACGCTCCCTGGGGACTAACAACCGCAGAAAGGCGTCATCCTCTGTTCAGAACCCATGGTTCCGGACATGGTTGCGAGTGGGACGGCGCGGTATGGCCTTATGCAACTACACAAACACTTAAAGGATTGTCGAATTTGCTTACTAATTACAAGCATAAAGGAAACATGACGAAGCAGGTGTTTTATGATGAATTTCATAAGTACGCCATGTCTCACAAAATGAATGGAAAAACTTACATCGGTGAATACCAGGATGAGAAAAATGGTGAGTGGTTGAAGGGTGATCATCCGAGAAGTAAGTTTTACAATCACTCCAGCTTTGCTGATCTGATCATTAACGACCTGGTTGGTCTGAAGCCTCGTGCTGACAATACCCTGGAAATAAACCCGATACTTCCTGAGGGACAGTGGGACTGGTTCTATCTGGATAAGGTTCCATACCATGGAAAACTGCTGACCATTGTTTGGGATAAAACAGGTACCAAATACGGAAAAGGAAAAGGATTCCGGGTATTTGCGGACGGTAAAGAAATCGCGAAAGCAAATAAATTAAAGAAATTAAAAGGTAAGATCTAGTCAAAACATATAAATGAAATACATACAGAGGATACTGCTATTCTGCTGCCTGACAGGAGCAACACTCACGACATCGGCACAGGATTATTATAATGTTTTAAAGTACGGTGCAAAAAACGATAGTTCCAGGCTAGCAACGCAGGCAATAAAAAAAGCCATTGAGGCAGCGTCAAAGGCAGGCGGTGGTACCGTCTATTTTCCCGCCGGAAAATATCTGACAGGAGCTATTCATCTGAAAAGTAACATTACCATTTTTATCGATGCCGGAGCAGAACTTCATTTCAGTGATAATTTCGACGATTACCTTCCTATGGTGAAAAGCCGGTATGAGGGTGTGGATGTCACAAGTTTCTCTCCCTTGTTTTATGCCTACAAGGCGGAGAATATTGCAATCAAAGGTCGCGGTATCATTGATGGCCACGGCAAGAAATGGTGGGATTTTGTGGAAGGGTATAAGCAAGATCAGCCGCGCTCTAAGTGGCAGCACATGTTTGATGACTTGAATAAAGACATTCTTTTGCCTGATGAGCCAAAGCAAATGAAAAGAGGATTCCTTCGCCCTCCTTTTATTCAGCCAATGTATTGTAAGAACGTTTTGATCGAAGGTATTACCATTCGTAATTCTCCATTCTGGACAGTAAATCCACAGTTTTGTGAGAACGTGACTGTTAATGCAGTTACTATTTTTAATCCAGCCAGGTTCGCTCCTAATACTGACGGCATCAACCCTGAGTCCTGTTACAATGTTCACATAGCTAACAGTCATATCAGTGTGGGCGACGACTGCATCACAATTAAGTCAGGTAAAGACAAGCCGGGAAGGGCAATGAACACTCCTGCTGAAAACTATACCATCACTAATTGTACGATGTTATCAGGCCATGGTGGTGTGGTGATTGGAAGTGAAATGTCTGGCGGCGTCCGCAAGATCGCGATTTCAAACTGTGTATTTGATGGCACCGATAGAGGAATTCGTATTAAGTCGGCTCGTGGAAGAGGAGGAGTGGTTGAAGAAATCCGGGTGGATAATATTGTGATGAAAGACATCAGGGATCAGGCGATCGTGCTTGACCTTCAATATGCAAAAACTAATCCTGAGCCGGTATCGGAAAGGACCCCTCAGTTCCGCAATATACATTTCAGCAATATTACCGGCTCAAATATAAATGAGGCCTGCTTCATTAATGGTCTGGAGGAGATGCCTGTCGAGAATATCAGCTTTAATAATATTAACATAGACGCAAAAACAGGTTTCAACATTAAACAGGCAAGAAGAATTGAGTTTCATAATGTTCAGATTAACACCGAGACCGGTCCTTCAATAAAGGCTGAGAACGTAAAAACATTGGAGATTGACGGTGTAAAATCGTTCAAACCTCATGCTGGCGTTCCCATTGTTGAGCTCACTAACGTAGAAGATGCTTTCTTATACGATTCATTTCCAGCTGCCGGCACAGATGTGTTTTTACGTTTGAAAGGTGAAAGAACTAAAAGCATCACACTTGATGGCAACAACTTTAAGAATGTAAAAACCCCTGTTATCAAGGAAGCTGGTGTTGCTGAAACTATTCAGGTTGAACCAAGAAATATTGTGAAATAATGATCCATACCCGTAAAATAGTTTTCCTGCTGCTGGCAGTTTGTTGTCTTTTTACTGCGCCTTTCGGCGCTGGTGCTCAGGATTATAAGCTCTGGTATAACAAACCCGCTGTAAAGTGGACCGATGCACTTCCTTTAGGAAACGGCAGGTTGGGGGCGATGATCTTCGCTGGTCTGGAGAGCGACAGGATACAATTTAATGAAGAGACCCTCTGGACGGGTGAGCCGAGAGCTTACCACCGTGAAGGTGCGGCTCAGTATCTTCCTCAGCTGCGGCAATTACTTTCCGAGGGAAAGCAAAAGGAGGCTGAACAGCTCGCCGCTGAGAAATTTATGGGTTTAAAAAGTACGGAAGGCCAGAGAGAAAAATGGATAAGTGATATGCGTACATTCAAAGGGATGGATGGCAATCCTTCTCTTTCGGAGTACGATGATAGTAAATGGTCATCCTTTAAGGTTCCAACCTATGAAGGCTGGGAGACCCAGGATCTTGAAATCGACGGTGCAGTTTGGTTCAGGACTAGCTTTAATCTTCCCAAGAACTGGAAAGGCAAAAACCTTGTTTTGGATTTAAACAGGATAAGGGACCAGGATTTTACTTATGTGAATGGAAAGCTGATTGGAAGCACCGACAATACCGAAGGTAGGAAGTACATTATTCCCAAAGAGGTACTGAAGAAAGGGACTAACACCATCGCTATCCAGGTATTGAATTTTTTCGATAAAGGGGGCATCGCTGGTTATAAAGACACTTCCCGCCATATCGGTATTTATCCGGAAGGCGGGGATGTAAAAAATGGGATTTCGTTGGTGAAAGCCTGGAAATATAAGATCCAGAATGATGAGCCGCCCGCAGTAGCAAAGTTTCAGGCGGACTATCAGCCTTTCGGCGATGTATTTTTAAACTTCAAAGGGCTAGCTTCTGCTACAAACTATAAAAGGGAACTCGACCTTAATACTGCCATTTCCCGGACAACCTATACCCTGAACGGTGTAAATTATACACGTGAATACTTCGCGAGTCAGCCAAACCAGGCCATAGTGATTCATATTAAGGCTGATAAACCGGGAAGTATTAGCTTTGAAACCTTGCTAAACAGCCCGCACAAATATTCCAGTACCAAAAAAGTGGATAATAACACACTTGGTCTTTCTCTTAAAGTCAGAAATGGAGCATTGCGCGGTGAGAGCTTACTGAGAGTTGAGTCAACCAAGGGAAATGTTTCTGTTACGAACGATAGAATTATCGTCAATGGAGCGGATGACGTTACTTTGTATTTAACTGCTGGTACTAATTATGTTAACTATAAAGATGTCTCAGGCAATCCCCTGGCTAAATGTCAGAGCGCTCTTGAAAGTATAAAAGGAAAAAAGCCTGAGCAGATCCGGGAAGCTCATGTAAACGAATATCAGCAGTATTATAAAACATTTAACATTGCATTTGGCCGGGAAGACAACAGTCTTCCAACGGATGTACGTCTTGCAAATTTTTCTAAAACCAGCGACCCTTCATTTGCAGCATTATATGTTCAGTTTGGGAGATATCTGTTGATTTCCAGTTCACGGCCTGGCACAAATCCGGCGAACCTTCAGGGGATATGGAACGATCTGCTTACACCTCCCTGGGGAAGTAAGTATACCACGAACATAAACGCGGAAATGAACTACTGGCCGGCAGAGCTTCTTAATCTGTCACCGCTTCACGAGCCATTTTTCAAAATGGTAGAGGAACTTTCCCAGGAGGGAAGGAAGACCGCAAGAGCTCATTACAATGCTTCCGGATGGGTTCTGCATCACAATACAGATGCCTGGAGGGGAACTGCTCCGATCAATGCTTCTAACCACGGTATATGGGTTGGAGGAGCCGGATGGGTGAGTCTGCATCTCTGGGAGCATTTCCTGTTTACGCAAGATAAAGAATTTTTGAAGTCAAGGGCTTACCCGATAATGAAGGAAGCATCAAGATTTTATGCCGACGTCCTCGTTCTGGATCCTAAGACGGGCAGACTGATTAGTACGCCGTCTAATTCTCCTGAAAACGGAGGTTTGGTTGCTGGTCCGACGATGGACCACCAGATCATACGGACATTGTTTCAATCGACGATCAAAGCTGGCGAATTGCTAGGGGTAGACGCTGCTTTTCGCGATACTTTAAATCAAAAACATGGCCTTATCGCACCTAACAAGATAGGCAAGTTCGGACAGTTGCAGGAATGGCTGGAAGACAAAGATGATACAATAAATAAGCATCGTCACGTATCGCATTTGTGGGGTGTTCATCCTGGAAATGATATTACCTGGGACACGAATCCTGAGGTAATGAAAGCCGCCCGCCAGTCGTTAATTTACCGTGGGGATGAAGGGACAGGCTGGAGCCTTGCATGGAAGATCAATTTCTGGGCACGATTCAAAGATGGAGAACATGCCATGAAGATGGTAAAAATGCTGATCCGTCCCGCTACCGGAAACGGCGGATCGTATCTGAACCTTTTTGATGCGCACCCTCCTTTCCAGATTGATGGGAACTTTGGAGGCGCAGCCGGAATAGGAGAGATGCTTATCCAGAGCCATACGAAGTATATTGACTTGCTGCCAGCTTTACCATCCGATTTTAAAGATGGATCTGTTAAGGGTATTAAAGCCCGTGGCGGTTTTACCTTTGATCTGAGCTGGAAAGATGGTAAGCTGCAGAGCGTAGAAGTTATTTCAGAGGCAGGAAATAACTGCGTGCTGAGATATGCCGGTAAAGTGATTGATTTTTCTACCCGCAAAGGGAAGAAGTATAAGTTTAATAAGTGGTAAGCTGTTTAACCACAGAGAACACAAAGTTCTCACAGAGGGCACAGTGCTAATTTCTTTGTGTTCTCTGTGGTGCCTCCGTGCCCTCTGTGGTTGATTCAAACTTTTTTATAATTGCGAATGAAGATATTACACATACTCTCCCTCTTCATAGGGATATCCATATTCCAAACCTCCAAAGCCCAAACACGTACTGACATTTCTCTCGATGCCAACTGGCAAACCATCGCCCATGAGGAAGACAAGAACGCTTACTCTGGCTTCGAAAAACCAGACTATAAAACACAAAACTGGAAAACTGTAAACGTCCCTCATAACTGGGATCAATATCACGGTTACCGTCGCTTAATGCATGGAAACTTCCATGGCTATGCCTGGTACCGCAAAACCTTCAATCTCAAAAACAACAGATCCGGAAAACGCTTTTTCCTCTACTTCGAAGGCGTAGGATCATACGCTACTGTATATCTTAACGGCAAAAAGGTTGGCTACCACCCCGGCGGACGCACCACTTTTACCCTTGATGTTACCGACGTTATCAAACTCGACAATCAAGCAAATACCCTTGCAGTACGCGCCGATCACCCTCCTCATATCCAGGACCTGCCTTGGGTTTGCGGCGGATGTTCTACTGAAAGAGGTTTCTCCGAAGGTTCTCAGCCGCTGGGTATATTCCGCCCCGTACATTTGATCGTTAGCAACGATGTCCGAATTGAACCTTTTGGCGTTCATGCCTGGAATGATGCGACAGTAACAGAAAGATCAGCCCGGGTAAACTTCAACACAGAGATCAAAAACTACGGGAACAAATCCCGGAAAATTACGCTGCTTACCCAAATTCTTAATAAAGATGGAGTGAAAGTCGCTGAAGTTAGTAAACAGCAAACATTGTCTGCGGGAAACAAGATCATCCTAAACCAGCAATCACAGCTTAAAGACGTTACCTTATGGTCCTTAGAAAACCCTTACCTCTATTCCATTGTAACAAAGGTCGTAGAAAAAGGAAAACTTTTGGATGAGCAGGTTACCCCTTATGGAATCCGCTGGATCAGCTGGCCGATCGGAAAAAAAGATCAGAAACAATTCTTTTTAAATGGTAAGCCGGTGTTTATAAACGGTATTGCTGAGTACGAGCATCTTATTGGAAATGGCCATGCTTTTTCTGCAGAACAGGTGAGATCACGTGTAATGCAAATGAAAGGTGCAGGTTTCAATGCCTTCCGGGATGCCCATCAGCCTCATAACCTCCGTTATCATGAATATTGGGATAAGCATGGTATCCTCTGGTGGACCCAAATGGCTGCGCATATATGGTACGATACTCCTGAATTCAGGAAAAACTTTAAGGACTTGCTGACAGATTGGGTGAAAGAGCGAAGAAACAGCCCCTCCATTGTGCTTTGGGGCTTGGAAAACGAAAGTACCCTGCCGGAAGATTTTGCCCGCGAATGCACCGAACTCATAAGAAGCCTTGATCCTACAGCATCCTCCCAGCGCCTGGTAACAACCTGTAATGGCGGGAAAGGAACGGACTGGGATGTGCCGCAAAACTGGACTGGTACATACGGAGGCGACCCTAAAACGTACGACAAAGATGTGGAGCGGCAGGTACTTATCGGTGAGTATGGAGCCTGGAGAACGCTGGACCTGCATACAGAAGGTCCTTTCGTTCAAAACGGATCGGCTTTAAGCGAGGATCGCATGACTCAGCTGATGGAAATGAAGGTAAGACTTGCTGAATCTGCAAAGGATAAAACCACCGGACATTTCTTCTGGCTATTTACTTCTCATGATAATCCGGGTCGTGTACAAGGAGGTGAGGGCTTACGTGAACTTGACAGGGTCGGGCCCGTAAATTATAAAGGCTTGCTTACACCATGGGAAGAGCCTTTGGATGTGTACTATATGTTCAGAGCAAATTATGCTCCTAAAGAAACAGATCCGATGGTCTATATCGTTTCGCACACCTGGCCAGACAGATGGACCAGCCCGGGTAAAAAGGATAGCATTACCATTTATTCCAACTGCGACGAAGTGGAGCTTTTTAATGATGTTAATCATGCTTCATTAGGTAAACGTAAAAGGAACGGTGTAGGAACCCATTTTCAGTGGGATGATGTGAATATTAACTACAATGTGCTGTATGCAAAAGGTTATGTAAATGGTAAAGAGGTGGCGACTGATTATATCGTGCTTCACCATTTACCCAAAGCGCCGCATTTTGATGATTTTCTGAAAGGTGCTAAGCCGCTTACTGCTCCTGAAAAAGGGTATAACTACTTATACAGGGTAAACTGCGGTGGTCCCGACTTTAAAGACGGCCAGGGAAATACCTGGTCGGCCGACAGGCAGCGGACCAGTACACAAACCTGGGGCTCAAATTCCTGGACGAAAGATTTCCCAGGGACACCCGCATTTTTTGCCAGTCAGCGCCGTATTCACGACCCTATCGCAGGAACTACCGACTGGAAGTTATTCCAGGACTTCCGCTATGGAAGGGACAAGCTTAATTATGAGTTTCCTGTTCCTGATGGCGAATACCTGGTAGAGCTATATTTTAACGAACCCTGGCTTGGAACAGGAGGTGGAATGGATTGCAAAGGCATGCGTTTGTTTGACGTGGCTGTTAACGGTGAAGTGCTTATTAAGGACCTGGACATCTGGAAAGAAGTCGGGCATGATGCTGCTTTGAAGAAAACTGTAAAAGTGAAAGTAAAAGGCGGTTTGTTGCTGATATCATTTCCAGAGGTGAAGTCTGCCCAGGCTGTGATATCGGCTATCGCGATAGCAAGCCTGGATAAAAAGACTGCTCCTGCACCGGCTTCAGCCCTGGCCATACAGGACCTGTCTCCTGCAGGGACCCCAATGAGCTGGATGGATACAGGTGATAAGATCTATTCGGATGACGATGCTGCATTTGTTTCATTGCCTTCGAACCTTTATGGTGCGGAGTGGATCCAGACCGCTAAAGCCGGTAAAGCAGGCTTGTCGTTTAAAGTAGGGTCAGAAGCTGACGTTTTTGTGGCCTACCCCGGGGTTAAAGAGGTGATACCTGCATGGCTGAAAGATTATGAAGCTACAGGCGGAATGATCACAAGTACCTACAAGGGCGGCCAGCAGTATACGGTTTACCGGAAGAGATTCCAGCCCGGACAGCCTGTTACTACCGGCAGCGCTTCTTCAAAAGCGATGTACATAGTTGCAGTACTACCTGCCAGCGCCCTTGAACCAGCACACGACTTAAAGAAAGTTATTTCTTATAAAGCTGTTGACGCCGCACTGATAGGGAAGGGCATTGGTAAAGAAGCCCTCATGGGCCGCGAGCGGGTGAAATTCAACAAACCATCCGGAAATGTTTTAGAATGGACGATCAACACCGGCGTAGCGGACACATATTCACTGACCGTTAAATATCACAATCCTTTCAATAGAATTTTAAAAGCCCAGATTGAAGTCCTGGCCGCCGACGGCACTATGATGAAAAGTCCCGAAACATTTGATCTGACTCCAACCAGGGAAGGCAAATGGAATTACTTCACAACTAACACCGGAACCATGATCAATGCAGGTACTTACAAAGTACGTTTAACTGCGATAGACATGGAAGGTGTGAGTGTGGATGCGTTGGATGTACAATAGTGGTCTGTATGGCTTCTTTGCATGACGCCTGGCGAGTCAGAGACTCTTTTTTATTACTGAATCCGGAGAGCCTTTCAGAACTCTCCGGACAGTGCTGACAGTGCTGTAAACTCGTTTTATGGCCGCTCTACGGATTCATAAATGAAAGGGAGTCTCCAGACTCCCCGAAGCATCCATTTAATTCAACAACGCTTCATAGATCTTTACATACTTTGTATCCGGATCATCATTAATAGGTTTCTTTAGCACCGTAACCTTTGTGCAGAAAAAGTTATCATGGTAATTATACTTACTTAAATCATATTCAATCTTGTTCATCTTACTGTTTGCGATAGCTTTCACCACTGTTAGGCGCGGCATAAAAGGTCTTTCCTTTAAACGAAAAGCAGACAGCAGTCTTTTGTAGATATGCACGATAGGTTCCGGATTAACGATATTTAGAAAGACACTCTTCTTACTCTCGCCATGTTTGAAAAATCCTACCCCATTTAACTCGACCTTAAACCTCTTAGAATAAAGTAAAGCTTGTTTGAAATTCTCAAGAATATAATCTTCATTGTCAACCGATTCCATCTTGAAAAGCGAAATGTGCGGCACAGAATATAGATTCTTAGCATCGAGACCAATCCTTTCATTGATCTGTTGCTTAAAATTATAGACGTAGTTCTTAATCCGGTAAGTGGGAGAGATGAGAATATTGAATTCGTAGTTCTGTGTATCAAACAACGCCAGTTGGTTATTTATAGCTGATTTCATATTGTATACTTGCATCTAATTGATAATAAAGGTAGTAAATGAAAATAGAAATACTAATATTTTTAGTAAAATATTATAAGTAGCTAAAATCATACAATAGCTGGGAAAAATGCTATAGTAAAAAACCTGTGCGCAGATAGATATTTGTTAGACTAACAAACCACAACCAATTATTTATTGATGAATAGCCTGCCAATATTTGATTTAGCTGTAATAATTTTATACCTGATTGCTATGGTTTTTGTAGGATATTATTTCTCCCGCAAGAACAAAAACTCAGAGCAGTTCACTAAAGCATCGGGAACGATCCCTGGCTGGGCCATTGGGTTATCTATATATGCCACATTTCTTAGCAGCAATACCTTTCTGGGAGTGCCGGGAAAAGCATTTGGAGGAAACTGGAATGCATTCGTGTTCAGTATCTCCATGCCACTGGCAGCCTGGGTGGCCGCTAAATACTTTGTGCCATTTTATCGTAGCACCGGTGAGATCTCAGCTTATACACATCTCGAGCACCGGTTCGGAGCATGGGCAAGGACCTACGCAGTAGTATGCTTTCTGCTCACTCAGCTAGCCCGTATGGGTTCAATCTTCTTTGGGATAGCACTAAGTCTTCAGGCGCTGACCGGTTATTCCATGCAAATCATTATGCTGGTGATGGGCATCGTAATTATCATCTATACCGTAATGGGAGGGATTGAAGCTGTTATATGGACTGAAGTTGTGCAGGCTGTGATCAAAACGTTTGGAGCATTCCTCATACTTTACCTGATTGTACAGGGGATGCCTGGTGGAGTCTCAAGGATTATAGATATAGGGTCCTCCAACGGAAAGTTTAGCCTGGGTACCTTTGCGCCCGACTTCACACAGGCGTCGTTCTGGGTGATCTTGCTTTACGGCTTTTTCATTAACCTGAATAATTTCGGTATGGATCAGAACTATGTGCAGCGCTACCACACGGCCTCGTCCGAGAAAGCCGCCTCAAAGTCTATCTGGCTATGTGTTTGGCTGTACGTTCCGGCATCACTGATATTTTTTGTGATCGGATCTTCGTTGTTCGCCTATTACCAGGTTCATCCGGAACTGGTTGAGACAATCAAACACCAGGTGGCAGTAGAAAGAGCTGGCCTGGGAGCTTCGGCAGCTCAAGTTACTTCTCTTGCAGCTACTCTCAAACCTGAAGACTATGGCGATAAAATAATGCCACATTTTATGGTAACCAAGATCCCGGCAGGTTTAGTAGGCTTAATTGTTTCAGCAATCCTATCGGCTGCCATGAGTACCATCAGCTCTGGAATGAATGCCTCGGCAACGGTGTTTACAGTGGATATTTATAAGCGATATTTTAAACCGGAAATCAACGAAAAACAAACGCTACGCTTATTGCATGTCGCAACTACCATAGCAGGCTTTGCAGGTTTGGCAGCAGGAATAGCGATGATCGGCGTAAAAAGTATTCTGGATATATGGTGGGAATTGTCCGGGATATTTGCCGCCGGAATGCTCGGCTTGTTCCTGTTGGGAATCATCAGCAAGCAGAGTAAGAATCACGAAGCTTTGACCGCTACTATCATTGGCGTACTGGTTATATTGTGGATGACCTTCTCATCCAGCATACCGTCACAATACGAATTCCTGCGAAGCCCGCTTCATAAGAATATGATCATTGTGATCGGCACCCTCACTATTTTTCTGGTCGGGCTACTTTTTACAAAGATCCGTAGAAAGGCACTCGTCTACTAACAATAATCACATCTATTATAAAATATTATCATCAACAAAAATGAACAACTCAGAAAAAGGATTTATACCGGTAATGCTTACTCCGTTTAAGGACAACGGAAATGTTGATTTTGATTCCCTTGGCAAATTGACCGAGGTATACCTGGATGCAGGTGCCAAAGGTTTGTTCGCAAACTGTCTGTCCAGCGAGATGTTTGAGCTGACAGACGAAGAAAGACTGGAGGTAATTAAACATGTAATAAAGGTTACAGCAGGCAAGGTTCCAGTTGTTGCGACAGGTACCTTCGGCGGGCCGGTGGAAGCTCAGGCGGAATTTGTTAAGAAAGTTAGTGATACGGGCACGGATGCTGTGATATTGATCACTGGTTTGCTTGCTGATGAAGATGAAGCAGACGATGCTTTCAACGAGCGGGTATTCCGTCTCTTGGATCTGACGCCAGGAGTACCAGTTGGTTTTTACGAATGCCCGGTTCCTTACAAGAGACTTATATCGCCCGAGCAATTGCAGCAATTTGTGGCTACAGGGCGCGTGATCTATCATAAAGATACTTCGCTGGACCTTGAACAGATCAAAAAAAAGCTGAAGCTTACGGACGGCTATAATTTTGGTCTATACGATGCTTACATGGTGCATGCAGTTGAATCACTAAAGGCAGGATCTGCAGGACTTTCATGTATACAAGGGAACTATTTCCCCGAACTGATAGTTTGGCTGTGCGATAATTACGACAAAGAGGACTTAAAGCTGGAGGTAGAAAGAGTACAACAGTTTTTAATTGAAAATATGGACGTGATGCACAACGTATATCCAATCGTTTCCAAGTACTTCCTCCAGAAGAGAGGGCTGGACATTTCCACGTTCACACGCCGTAAAGTAGGTGCATTTACACAGACAGTCAGCTCGCAGATTGAAACCCTGTTCAAGGATTTCGACCGTCTTCAAAAAGATTTGGAGATACGTCTGGCACTGTAAAAACTAAGCAGCTTTAAATTATTGGTTTTGGCATATCGGGCACGCGTGTGTGACCTGATTTGCTTTAGTCTTCTTCATACCATCTCCTGAACAGGCTTTAACAATCTATTGAGATCGTTAGGGGGTCGATTGGAGATGGTTTGGGACCTCATTGGCTATCCCCTATCAGCTGCCTCTCAAGTTCCTTGCTGTCTCATATAAATCCTTGAACGTGATCAGGAGATGATTAAAAGAAGGACAGAGGGTGGTTGGGTGAGTATCTTTCATATCAAGAGAATGAATGATACTAATCATACCCCTGACAAATGTTTGCTATTATCTTGGCTTGATGATTGACAAGCCATGCCCCAAAAATCCACCAGCCGGCGACAGGCCAACCAGTATGACAAAATAATAAAGGAACATCTGGAAGTAACCCTTCCAATGATCATCCGGGACGTCCTGGGCCTCGATATTGTTAGTAGCGAAGAGGTCCCTGATGATATTCAGCACACTAAGGAAAGAACGCCAGACTCTCTAAAACGCGTAACGGATAGCTGTAGGAAAACTTATATGCTACAAGTTGAATTTCAGTTGGAGGATGATGATGGAATGGTATACAGAATGGCTGATTACAGTATTATGATTATGCGGAAATACCGCCTTCCCGTGAAGCAGTATGTTATTTTTCTGAGGGACGTCAAGCCTTCCATGCCTGTGCTAATAGATACTGAAAAGCATAAGTACAGTTATGAACTGATTTGTCTTTCGGATGCTAATTACAAATAATTTCTAAACTCAGACAATCCTGAAGTTAAAATGTTATCTATATTGGTTAATTTTGGTAATGAGGATCCATACAGCGTTGTAAAGACCATCGTTGACGAAGTAAGAGCAAGTGCCGGTGGAGATTTCGCTGAAAGCCGGTATTTTAAGCAATTACGTATTTTTGTGCAGCTACGCAGCAGCCTTGAGCATGAATTAGAAAAAGTTATGAAAGCAATATCAAAATATTTTAAAGAAGAGAATGACTTCCTTTACCGTAAAGGAGAAGTAAAAGGTAAAGCGGAAGTCATCGAAAACCTGATTTCAAAATTAGGACTATCAGACATCCAGGCCGCAGAGATAGCCAATGTTTCTGTCGAATTCGTAAAAGAAATCCGCCAGAAACTTCAATCGTAGCTTAGCCGTTACTAAGCAAAGCTGGAAAAACTCTTGGTTGCTAGCGCACGCGAAACCTCTCATCCTTCCGCAGAATCCCCAATCTGTCCGTCGAGTTCCCGCAGGGGTCTCTACGGATTCATAAATAAAAAGGAGTCTCCGACTCCGTTAAAGCGCTTTACTAAACGCCTAAGGAGTCGGAGACTCGCTTTCATCGGTTGGCACTTTAAAACTTTAGGACAGCTGCTAATTAGTGATTGTTTAGCATTCCGTCCTAGACATCTCCTAGACACAGTCTTATCTCCAAGCGACCTTCGCCAGGATTGTGGGCGCCGTTTGGGAGCCGAGTAGGAGAAGGCCCTACTTATGTGCGGTTCGGAGAACCTACGATAGGGCTTCGGGATAAATATCTCGAAGAGCCTGGAAATGTGGGCAGCTTAGATTATTGGTTTTCAAAAAAAGCAGAGCTTCTAGGCAACATTCTGCTTCACTTTATTCAGATACTTTCTCTTATACTCAAGAGGCGTAATACCCGTCACTTTTTTGAAGTGGCGGTAAAAGTTTGAAACATTATTAAAACCGCAGTCAAAGCAAATCACCTCGGTGGGTAACTTGTCCTCAACGAGGGCTCTGCATGCATGACTGATCCGTATTTCAATCAGAAAATCATAATAGGTTTTCTTGGTCATCAGCTTGAAGTACCTGCAAAAGGAGGTCACACTCAGGTTACTGATGGAAGAGATCTCCTCCAGGGTGATATCTTTTTTGTAATTAGTTAAGGTGTAATTACAAACTTTATTCAATCGCAAGGTATCGGTTTCATTAGACTGATAGAACGTACTTTGACCGGATACGATGGTTTTAAACTCGGTAGTTTCTGCAAGGGTTTTAAGGATCTTCAGCAAAACGATCACCTTGTCAAGGTTAGTTGCGCTAAGAGCTTCACGCATAAGCTCAGCCAGCCTGGTTTTGGTTTTGCCGCCTATAACCATTCCACTTTTAGCTTTCTCAAACAGCTTCGGTAACAGATAGGCTTCCGGAAGATTTAAAAGGAACTTTCCGAGGCAGTCAGGTAAAAAATGTATTACAATCACCTCGATCTCATGATCGGGGCTGTTTTGGAAGTATTCTTCCGTACATCTCCAGGTATGAGGAAGGTTTTCACCTAACAGAACCAGATCACCAGGAGAGAAATTTCCAATATTATTTCCAATAAAGCGCACACCTTCGCCTTTAATTACATAGTGTAATTCCAGCTCCGGATGATAATGCCAGATACCCACAAAATTCGGTTTCCTGTCGTGGCGAATACTAAATGAGCTTTCGGGTTTTACAGGAACTTTGTGAAAAAGAGGTTTCATACTAATACTTTAATAATAGTTTACTGATAACTCCTAAAGGGAATCGTTTATTGTAATCTGATAAGTTTGTTACTTGAACATGATTAGTTTGATCAAAGATAGACAAATATCACAAATCCAATGATAACATCCTACACTAAGTTGATAAGAAGCAGGAAAGTTTGCCCTAACTGATTCTTCAAATTTGTGTGGCCGATTATTCGTAACACTGAAATTATAGACTTATCAATTTCCTTTTAATGCAATTGGCAAGCGGATGATGTGCAGCCACGAATTAAAGGAGCTAAAATTATCTTATATGAAAGAGACTAACCCAAAAGAAGTTCTACTCGTAGCAAGTGGTGATCTACGGCTTTCAGCAAATCAAAACTGCTGGGCAGCGCAGGCTGATATGGAAAGTATACTTATCTCTGCAGTTGAAAGCCAGGGATGGACTGTGAAACGGGCACATCCATATGATGAGGAGAAAAAACACGGATTTATCGATTCGCAAAAAATGGGAATGGAAGTGTTTAGAAATATTGATAAAACACAGCCTTTGATAGTAGCCGAAAGTGTGTGGCAGTACTCTCACCACGTTTTAGCCGGACTAACTACGCATGAGGGGCCAATACTAACGGTGGCAAACTGGAGCGGTCAATGGCCGGGCCTGGTAGGAATGCTGAACTTAAATGGTTGTTTAACCAAAGCGAATGTAAATTACAGTACCCTATGGAGTGAGAATTTCGATGACGATTTCTTTATCCAGGGTCTGAAAGAATGGTTAGCAACAGGTCGTGTACAACATGATCAGAGCCACGTAAAAAGTTTTGATCTTGCAAAAGTTCGCTTTGAGGATGAGCAAAGGGGCAGGGATTTTGGCAAACGTTTAAAAGAAAACAAAGCCATCATGGGAGTTTTCGATGAGGGGTGTATGGGAATGTACAATGCTATCATTCCGGATGAGTTACTTCATAAAACCGGAGTGTTTAAAGAAAGACTAAGCCAATCGGCCCTATATGCATCTATGAAAACAGTGAATGATAACGAATCAGGTAAAGTGCTTGATTGGCTTCTTCACAAAGGGATGCAATTTAACTGGGGGACTGACCCCGAGACAGAATTAACACGCGAGCAAACTCTGGAGCAATGTAAAATGTATATAGCCGCTGCACGTATTGCAGATGAGTTTGGCTGTTCAACCATAGGTATCCAATATCAGCAGGGATTAAAGGATTTGACGGTTGCCAGCGACCTGGTAGAAGGTTTGCTAAACAATCAGGACCGTCCTCCGGTTTATACTCCGTCAGGTACAGAAGTTTTCGCCGGTGAAGCATTGCCACATTTTAATGAGGTTGATGAATGTGCCGGACTGGATGCGTTGCTTACTTACCACTTATGGAAAGAGCTGGGAATGCCAGGTGAAAACACGCTGCATGACATTCGATGGGGTGAGGATTACAAAGGAGAAGGTATAGATGATTTTGTATGGTTATTCCTTATTTCCGGCGCTGCTCCGCCTGCGCATTTTATAGATGGATACCAGGGAGCTTCCAGCGACAGACAGCCTCCCATGTATTTTCGCTTGGGTGGCGGAACACTTAAAGGAATAAGTAAACCGGGATATATTGTTTGGAGCAGAATTTACGTTATGAATAATATTCTCCAATGCGACCTTGGCGTAGGAGAGGTTGTCAGGTTACCAGAAGACGAAACAAAACGCCGCTGGAACCTTACTACACCTCAATGGCCAATTATGCATGCAGTGTTGAAAGGGGTGAAGAGGGATCAGTTGATGGCAAGGCATAAAGCAAATCATATTCATGTAGTTTATACTCCGGATGAGGCATCGGCTCATCAGGCTTGCAGAATCAAAGCTGCGGCACTGACCGAGCTTGGACTTCAGGTCCATTTCTGCGGAGATATAGAATTATAGTTGTAGTAAATAATCAATTAAACATATGTTCAAATCAGTATTAAAAACAGTAGTTTGTTTGTTAGCAGTAGGAATAGTATCGGTGAGTACTGTTTTTGCCCAAGATAAAGCAGCAGAGTACAGGCAAGTTGTAACCGGACGTGCTGCAAAAATCATAACTCCATTAGGCCTTGCTGATAGCAGCAAAGCAATTAAAGTACGTGATATCATAGCTCAGCAGTACATCGACCTTAACACGATACATGACGCCCGTAACGCAGCTGTTAAACAAGTAAAGGAAGCCAATAAGGACAATAAAGAAAAAGCGGAGCAGGAAGTTAAAGGACTTCAGGAAGATGCTGATAAGAAGTTAGCTAAGCTGCACAAGCAGTACATTTCTAAACTGTCAAAACATTTGAACCAGCAACAGGTTGAACAGGTGAAAGACGGTATGACCTATGGCGTGTTACCGATAACCTACAAGGGATACCAGGAAATGCTGCCTTCGTTGACAACAGAACAAAAGAAGCAAATATTAGAATATCTTACCGAAGCACGTGAACATGCGATGGATGCAGAATCCTCTGAAAAGAAGCATGCCTGGTTTGGAAAATATAAGGGCAGAATTAACAATTATTTATCAGCGGCGGGTATTGATATGAATAAAGCTAGTAAAGAATGGCAGGCAAGGATTAAGGCGGCGAAATAAAAATAAGAAAGCCAGTAACTTTGGCGATGGTAACATCGTACAAATTCTTGAGAAAATGCTATAGGAATTTATTTACATATAAATATAAATTTGATATACGAATAAACCGTACTAAGAACTCTTATGTACTTATTAGCATAACATCTTTTAGGTTTATTTAATTAGATGAATGTAGCCAATTTAAAAACCAAATCAGTATGAAGAATTCAAGAAATATGCTAATAGAAACCAGTTAAGCGTAATCAACAAGTAATTAATTTTTAATGCCCATTGAGAACTCATAATTATGAGTTAGGGTCTTTTTTTGTCTTTATTTTTAACGAACCGAAAAATTATGAACTTATTTTTACACACGCAGCATTATTTGAGTAAAGGTTCAAGGATGGCCTGCACTCCTTTATTGGCCGCGTTAATGTTATCAGCAACGTCTTATGCTGCCAATCGGGAAACATCCTTAGCGACTGTAAAAAATATAAATATTAAAGAAGCCGCTCGGATTAACGTAACCGGCACGGTAAAAGATAGTAAAGGAGAGCCTTTACCTGGAGTTAGCGTTAAAATTAAAGGTACAACAACAGGCACCAGTACTGATGTGAATGGTGTATTTAGGTTGAATTTGCCGACTGGTAATGAGACGTTGGTATTTAGTTTTTTAGGGTTTACAACTAGAGAGGTAGCCGCTAAAGGTGCAACTAGCTTCAACATTACTCTACAGGAGAGTGCTTCTGAACTTAATGAAGTGGTGGTTGTTGGATATGGAACTCAGAAAAAAGCTTCACTAACTCATGCGGTTGAAAATATAAAGATGGAGGCTATTCAGGATCTTCCAGTAGGAAGTTTGGCTGCAGCTTTGCGTGGGCAAGTGGCAGGTGTCTCTGTAGCAGGCGGCCAGGCTAGACCTGGAGAAAATGCCAGGATCACTATCAGGAATCCATCCTTATTATCTAAAGACGGAGGAACTACAGAACCTATCTATATAATAGACGATGTGGTAAAAACTTCTGATCAATTTAATCTTTTGGATGTTACTGAGATTGAAAGTATTTCAGTGTTGAAAGATGCTGCTGCGGCTATCTATGGAGTTAGCGGTAATAACGGAGCTGTATTGGTGCGTACAAAGAGAGGAAAAGTTGGTCCTCCACAAATTAGTTACAGTGGATCTGTTGGTACTTCAGATGCGCTTATGTTGCCCAAGATGATGAACGGTTATGAATTGGCTACTTATCTGAATGATTACAATATTGCACGCGGCCAGGGTACTAGTGGTGACATATACACTCCCGATGAACTAGAGTATTTTAAGGCTCATAATTATAACTGGCTGGATATGGCCTGGAAATCATCAATGGTCTCCCGCCATACATTAAGCGCAAGTGGAGGAAGTGATAGGGCTACATACTTTGGGAGTATAACATATAATGCCCAGGATGCTAACTTAGAAAATATAGATGCCAGTCGTTGGACTTATCGTGCAAGCACCGACATAAAAGTAACGAAAGGGCTAAAACTTGGATTACAAGTCAGCGGAGATTTGTACAATAAAAAAATGTATTGGCTAAAACAAGGTGGAGAAAGTGTAGAGAAAGACGTGTTAGCTTTACTGCAGACACCGCAGTTTAATCCTCCTTATATAAATGGTCTGCCGGTTTTATTGGGAACAGCGACCAATTCTACCACCGAGAATTTCCATTTTTTTGAAATTCAAAATTCAGATAACTACACAAAAACTAGAAACTCAGGGTTAAATGTAAATCTCAACTTAGATTACGAGGTCCCTTTTATAAAAGGTTTAAAAGCAAGGGCTGTTTATAACAAACGCGAGGATAACTCTTTTGGGAAACAATATGGAACATCTTATCCGGTTTATCGTTTCTCAATGCTAGGCACAAATAAGCATATTTACGGTGGAGATGTATTGAACTCGGTCATTCTAAAAAATGGTAACCAAGTCCGCTTTAATCCTACTTACGCCGAAAACTATCAAATAAATGGATCTTTAAACTACGATCGTACCTTTGGCAAGCATACGATTTCAGCTCTTGCGATGGTGGAACAAAGAGAGAGTTATACCGATGGAGTGGCAACATATATAGAAGATCCAATGCAAGGAGGATCAGACAATATGAATTATGCTACTGGCGTTTCCGTGTTGCAAAGCGAGTCTGAATCAGAATCTGGCTATCTATCTTATATCGGCCGTCTAAATTATAACTATGCTGATAAATATCTGGCAGAGTTTACGTTGAGAGCAGATGCGTCTTCTGGTTTTGCTCCTGAAAATCGTTGGGGCTACTTTCCATCGTTCTCATTTGGTTGGGTAGTCAGTGAAGAAAATTTCTTTAAAAACAATGTCAGATTTATGAACTTTCTGAAGATCAGAGGTTCTGCAGGTTTTGTTGGAGCAGATCGTACACGGCCGTTCCAATGGTATGATAAATACAAGAAAGAAACAGGCAAAGGAGCGGTGTTTGGTGGAGACGCAGACAGAACTCTTACCATAATTCAGGATGGAATTACGAATCGGGAAGTGGTTTGGGATGATGCAACGAAATTGGGATTAGGGTTGGAAGCTAGATTCTTAAAAGATCGATTATCACTTACTGTGGACGGCTACCATGATCGTAACTACAATATGTTGACTCAATTAACTTCCTCCGTTTCGGCTCTAGTTGGTCAGCAATTACCATCTGAAAATTATGGGGAGATGAAAATGTTTGGTACTGAAATTTCCCTTGGGTGGAGAGACAATATCAATACCGATTGGAAATATGGAATCAACACTTTCTTTAGTTGGAATGATAACAAAAACGTAAAGGTTGATGTAAGTCAAGGCTTAGTCGGTTCAATACAGGATCCTAATGGCCGGTCGACAGATATGGGCATCTGGGGGTACAGATACGTAGGGATGTTTAGAACCGAAGAAGATGTAACGAATTACTTGGCGCAGCATCCTGGCTATAAGCTTTTTGGTAAAGACCCAGAGCCTGGGATGTTGTATTACGAGGATATTTCTGGCCCGAGATTAAATGGCAACCCCACAGATCCCGACGGTGTTATCACGGAGGACGACGTGGAATTCTTGACTAAGAAGGCAAATAATCACTATGGTCTAGGGTTTAATTTCAATGTAGCCTTTAAATCATTGAGCCTATCAGTAACTTCGGGCGCATCTTGGGGTGGACAGGACGTAGTGGAAGGAGACGCAAGAAAGATTGCAAAAAACACATTAAATCGTCCAGCATTTTGGGCAGATCATTGGACTCCTGAAAACACTGACGCAAAGTACCCTAACCCGTACTATACGGATACTTACGATAGAGTCTCTTCCTTTTGGTTTAGAAGTTCAACGACGTTCAATATTTCTAATATAAACGTTTCTTATTCTCTGCCAAAGACCGTCGTTAGCCGTGTGGGTCTAAGCAGTGCACGGGTTTATCTAGTGGGTACTAATCCATTTATAATAAATAACCCCTATAGTGATTACCGATATAGTACTGGAGTTTACAACGCATATCCGGCATTAAAATCTTGGTCTTTAGGTCTTAATGTTGGGTTTTAACTAATTACAGAATATGAAACTTTCAAATAATTTATTCATCTGTGCTGCGCTGCTTTTAGGCTTGAGTAGCTGTGAAAAAGTAATGGATAAGACTAATTTATCCACTATCGATGGTTCATTGATTTACAGTGACTCGACACTGGCTTTTTTAAACCTTAGCTATATTTATAACGATAATTTGCCGGGCTGGTTTGGCAATACCGGAGGTGCAATATCTGGATCAGGGGCTTTTTCGGACGAATCCTATGGTGAGTCCAAGTTTTTTGAGGGCACAGTAGATCAAGCTACGGTAGCCGATTTTGGAACCGGATTAAGCACTTCAAATAACTGGGCGAAAATAAGGAAGATTAACGAGTTTATTAGAGATGTGAACAATGGTGACCTTCCTCAATACACAAAGAATAAATTATCAGGTGAAGCTCGGTTCTTTAGAGCTTTCCGATACTTCGACTTGGTACGGTTGTATGGAGGGGTTCCTTTAGTTTTGGAACCACTTAATCCTGTTGGTGCAGAACAAAAGGAAAGCAATTTTATGCCCAGAAACTCTACTAGCGAGAGCATTGCTCAGATAGTTGCGGATCTAGATTTTGCCATTGCAAGTTTACCAGGCAGATGGTCATCAACAGCAGATTGGGGAAGAATTACAAAAGGAGCGGCTGCGGCCTTTAAAGGCAGAGTATTGTTAACATGGGCTAGTGCTCAATTTAATCCTGGCGATCTTACTGATAGATGGGAAGCCGCTTATAATGCGAATTTACAAGCTAAAAAAATTCTTGATGATAACAGTTTTGGGTTGAATAGTTCGTATGAAAATATGTGGTTTACTGAGGTTAATAACCCGGAGGCGGTATTGATTACGGGATACAATACCAAAACGTCTGATCAGGCTAAGAAAACTAATACGTACGATAACCAAACCAGACCTTCTTACCTGGGTTCGGCCGGAGGTTCAAATCAACCATCATGGGACATGGTTAAGGCCTATCCGATGAAAGATGGAAAGAAACCAGGAGAGTCAGCATATGGTTATTCAGATCAGCTGTTTTATAAAAACAGGGATCCAAGATTCGAAAAAACTATCGCTTATAACGGTTCAACTTGGGCAATTAACGGTGATGCGTCTTATAGGTTGTGGACGTATTTTGCGAAAAATTCTTCAGGAACCTATGTAACTACGGAGACTAAAGCAAGTAATACCGGCTTCTATCTTAGGAAAGCAATCGACCCCAATATTTCCGCAAGTAATGTGGCAAACTCTGGTACCGATTGGATGGAAATACGCTATGCCGAGGTCCTTCTTAACCTTGCAGAAAGTGCTGCGGGTTTTAACAGGTTAACTACGAGCGAAGAGGCCTATCAGGGACTAATAGCCGTGAGAAGACGTGCTGGAATAGAGCCAGGATCTGATAATTTATTTGGTTTGGACAATGATATGACGAGGCCAGAGTTGTTCGATGCCATTTTGTACGAGCGTCAAATAGAATTTGCTTTTGAGGGTAAGCGTTTTTGGGACCTTAGAAGGACGAAAAAGATTGAACAAGTGCTCAATGGTAAGAAAAGGCAAGGCTTAAGAATTGAGTTGAAAACAGGTACTGGTATCCCTACTCCCGCTGAGTTTGCAAGTAACAGGAACTCTGTAAACCTTGATGAGGCCTATACCAATTATTTTCAACTTGTACCTGAGGATAAGGATACCAAGTATGCCATAAACTGGAAGCCTGAATATTATTTCTTTGCATTACCTAACGCAGCAATCATTAACAATCCTAAGCTTCAACAGAATAATACTTGGGGTGGTACTTTTGATCCGCTAAAATAACTAAAATGAAAAAGGTAGGTGTACGCCTACTTTTTTCTTTGTAAAACGGTGTTAAATTCTATATATAGAAATTATGAAAGCAAAAACGCTTACTTTATTAACTTTTACGGTTGCGTTGATAACCATTTTCACCTCATGTGAGAAGGCACTTGGACCCGATCCTAAATATTATGTCCCGTCGCCAACTATTTCAAATATTGTATCCAAAGAAACATCAATAGATGTTCAATGGGAATATAGTACACCTGATAATCGTGTTGTTAATTTTGTCACACAGTTGTCGCTTGACAAAAATTTTACGACGATCTTTAAGTCAGATACAGTTGACGCTACTGCAAGATCCACTTCCTTTGAGGGGGTAAATCTTGTTAATGAATATTTTGTGCGAATTAGAGCTATTGCATCTGATATGGTAGAAAGTTCACCATTTGTGTCTAAAGTTCTAACGTTAGAGAGCATCTTCTCTACTCCCGAGAGGATTGACATTCAGGCAACTTCTGCGAAATTAAAATGGACTGCTCCGGCAACAGGAACAGTAACACATATAGTAGTTATACCAATGAACTCTGCTCCAATGAGTCCTATACAACTTAGCGCTACGGATATTGCAAATAAGTCTATAACGATAAGTAATTTGAGTGGAGCTACCAGGTATTCTGCGCTGATATACGAAGGTGAAGTGAGAAAGGGAGTAGTAACTTTCATGACTAGAGATGTTAATGAAAAAATTACGATCAATTCAGGTTCAACTGTTTATGAAACTATTCAAGATGCAGTCAATGCAGCAGTATCTGGCGATATCATATACTTTGGTGGCGCTGCTTATGACTTTTCAAGTACAGCATTAAGTACAGTGACCGTCAATGGGAAATCGTTAACATTCAAAGCTGCGCTAAATAGTACAGTCACGCCTAGTATAACCATGAAGAATTTTGATCTAAAAGGTAATATTTCAAATTTCACGGTTTCCGGATTGAAAATAATCAGTATCAGCAAAGCAAATACAGCCGGTAATACTGACTACAACAAACATGTTTTCGGTCTATCCTATGTGACTGGACCGTTAAATTTAACAATTGAAAATTCCGACATTTCCGGTGCTGAATCTGGCTTAGCCTTCAGTCAAACAGTTGGTGCGGCTTCTGCTCCATCTGCCATCCCTGGAACAGGAACTTTCAACATAACAATCGACAACTGCTTGTTACACGATTTCGGTAATGCTGGTGGCGATTTCTTAGATTTTCGTTCTGGAACAGTAGGTAATATTAACTATAAGAACACTACTTTTTGGAACGGTGCACGTGCATTCTTCCGAATTGATGCCACTGCTTCCATCTTAACTGGTGCAATTATTAAGGTTGAAAATAGCACATTCTATAATTTCTCTAATGGGGGAATATTCTTAAGAACTGCTGCTCCCGGAACCGCATTTGTATTGAATAATAATATTATTATGAATAAGATTTCAAATAATGGTAATTCAATCGGCGGTACAGGGTCTACTTTGAAACTGAATAACAACAATATTTCAGGAACAAATGCAGGTAACATTACCGGAGGTGTTACTTCAGGGTTTAATATTGGAACTACTGCACTCGATCCAACTTTCACGAATCCAACGGCCGGAAACTTTACGGTCGGCAATGCAGCTGTAAAAACTGCAGCTCAGGGTGATCCGCGTTGGTTGTAACGTAGAGCAATTCTATATAAAAGAGGGTGTCCAAAAGGCACCCTCTTTTTTTATATAGCGATTTTGATTTTCAAGGTGGTGTTAAATAGACTTCAATTGTACCAACTAAAAATCTAAAATGTAGAATCGATGTTGGAGATGTTTTTTGAAAACGGATATACGTCAGAAGATTACGGTTACTGCTAACATCCTACAATCTTCTGAAAAAATTATACAGAAACTTCCCACCACAAAGCCCCATATTTGAATTATTATACTTTCTAACCAAAGTAAATAATCCAATCTATTAAAGATTACACACACGAATAATGTACATGAAGAAGAATATTTTACCGCTATTGGTTGCCGCATCGCTATTCGCGACAACACAAACAGCTTTAGCTCAGTATCCTAAGATTCCTGCGGATGTAGCGAAAGCAAGCAACGAGATGATGGAGCAAGCCCGCAAGCAATCTGATGCGGCATGGTTGAAAGCGTTACCGATTATTGAGAAAGAAGCGAGGGAAGGTAAGCCGTTTATTCCATGGGCGGGTCGTCCGTATGATTTACCGCAGGCGGATATTCCTGCATTTCCGGGAGCTGAAGGTGGCGGTGCTTTTTCTTTTGGCGGACGTGGCGGTAAAGTGCTGGTAGTAACCAGCCTGGCTGACAATGGCCCAGGTTCTTTGCGTGAAGCTTGTGAGCAGGGCGGAGCAAGAACGATCGTTTTCAACGTGTCGGGTATTATCCGCTTAAAAACTCCTTTGATCATTCGTGCTCCTTATATCACCATCGCAGGACAAACGGCTCCCGGAGATGGAGTTTGTGTAGCTGGTGAATCTGTATGGATCAACACTCACGATGTGGTGATCCGTTTTATGCGTTTTAGAAGGGGCGAAACTTATGTTGGCCGTCGTGACGATGCTATCGGTGGCAACCCTGTTGGAAATATCATGATCGACCACGTTTCCGCAAGCTGGGGCTTAGACGAAAACATGTCGATGTATCGTCATATGTATAACGACAGCACCGGAAAAGCTGAAGAGAAGTTAGGTACTGTGAATATCACTATTCAAAACTCAATATTCTCTGAAGCATTAGATACCTGGAACCATGCTTTCGGAAGCACCCTTGGCGGAGAGAACTGTACGTTTATGCGTAACCTTTGGGCTGATAATGCAGCAAGGAACCCCTCAATTGGCTGGAACGGAATATTCAATTTCGCGAACAACGTAGTGTTTAACTGGGTGCATCGCTCAACCGATGGTGGCGATTATAAGGCCATGTTTAACATCATTAACAATTACTACAAACCAGGACCTCTTACACCTGCTAGCGAACCGATCAGCTACCGTATCCTTAAACCGGAGTCGGGCAGAAGTAAGCTGAAATATGTAGTGTTCGGAAGGGCTCACATAACGGGAAACATCATCGAAGGAAACGATAAAGTAACAAGAGACAACTGGGATGGAGGTATTCAGCTTGAAGGGAAAGATGGCGAGTTAATGCCTTTTGCTAAAGCGCAGGAATATTTTGCTGCGATGAAAGTGAACAAACCTTTGCCAATGCCTGCAATCACTATTTTGCCAACGAAAGATGCATACAATTACGTTTTGGCTAATGCAGGAGCAATACTTCCTAAAAGAGATCCTGTAGATACCAGGGTGATCGAGCAGGTTAGAACCGGTAAGATCAATTACAAAGAAGGTGTTAAATTACCTGCTACTCAGTTTGAACATCGCCGTTTACCGATTGATTCTTACAAAATGGGAATTATTACAGATATAAGCCAGGTAGGTGGTTACCCTGAGTATAAAGGTAAGCCTTATAAAGACAGCGATAATGACGGTATGCCGGATGCCTGGGAAACCAAAAACGGTTTAAATCCGAAAGATGCGTCTGATGCAAGTAAGGACAAAAATAACGACGGCTACACCAATATTGAGGACTACCTCAACAGCGTGGTAAGTCTTGCGACAGTAAAACCGTAAATATTTTCTAAGCATAAGTATCGGGGGCAATAGCCCCCTTTTTTAATGCTAATATAAAATTAACCATATAAACAAGATGAGAACTTATAAATCGCTTTTAGTAATGGCCCTGCTGGGTAGCAGTTCTGCTTTTGCACAGTATCCGGTTATTCCACCTCACCTGGAAAAAGCAGGCGACTCTGCTTTAAATGAAGTGAAACGTTTGTCGGATGAAGCCTGGCAAAAGGCATTACCTGTCGTTGAACGTGATGCAAAAAATGGTAAGCCATTTGTGCCATGGGCTAAAGCTCCTTCTGATCTTAAACAATCTCCTATTCCGGCTTTTCCTGGTGCTGAAGGTGGTGGCGCTTACTCGTTTGGCGGTCGCGGAGGTAAAGTCTATGTAGTTACCACTCTTGCAGACAGCGGTCCGGGTTCGTTCAGGCATGCCTGCGAACAGGGTGGGGCCAGGATCATTGTTTTTAACGTTGCCGGTATAATTAAGTTAAAGAGTCCGGTCATTATTCGTGCTCCATATATTACTATTGCAGGTCAAACAGCTCCTGGCGACGGGGTATGTATTGCAGGAGAATCGGTTTGGATAGATACTCATGATGTGGTTGTGCGGTTTATGCGTTTCCGCAGAGGCGAGACTGTCGTAACCAGACGGGATGACGCATTGGGTGGAAATCCTGTAGGTAATATTATCATTGACCACGTTTCTGCAAGCTGGGGCCTGGATGAGAATATGTCCATGTACCGCCATGTGTATGAGCGGGGTTCCGAAAAGCCACAAAAACTACCAACCGTAAATGTGACGATACAGAATTCCATTTTTGCAGAGGCTTTAGATACCTACAATCATGCTTTTGGAAGTACCATCGGGGGCTTGAACAGCACCTTTATGCGAAACCTTTGGGCTAATAATATCGCCCGAAATCCATCCATAGGTATGTATGGGGACTTTGGTTTTGTGAACAACGTTGTCTTTAACTGGTGGAACCGGTCTGCTGATGGAGGCGATAATAATTCATTGTATAATTTCATCAATAACTATTACAAGCCGGGACCGATTACTCCTCTTGATAAGCCAATTGGTCACCGTATCCTGAAGCCAGAATCTGGTCGCTCACAGGATAAGAGAACGATGTATGGCAGGGCTTATGTTAACGGCAATATCGTTGATGGAAATGAGCGTGTAACTAAAAATAACTGGGATGGAGGTGTGCAGATAGAGGATATGCGGGATGCGGGAAGGTATACTGATAGTATTCGTTCGGACAAGCCATTCCCGATGGCTAAAATTTCTACTGTTTCTGCTAAGGATGCTTACAATTATGTGCTGGCAAATGTTGGTGCAACTTTGCCGAAAAGGGATCCTGTGGATACTCGTATCGTTGAAGAAGTAAGAACCGGTAAGATCGTTTACAAGGAAGGTGGAAAAACTGGTGTGGGCAAAGAGTTTATAAAACGCAGATTGCCTGAAGACTCTTATAAAAAGGGTATCATTTCCGATATCAGCCAGGTTGGCGGGTATCCGGAGTATAAAGGTACTCCGTATGGGGATTCTGATAATGATGGTATGCCAGATAGCTGGGAACTGAAAAACGGCTTAAACCCGAAAGATGCTTCTGATGCAAGCAAGGATAAAAACAATGACGGCTATTCTAATATAGAGGACTTCCTGAATAGTGCTGTTTCTCTCAAGAATGTTAAGCCATAAAAAGCCTCTTAACAATTAAGTCCGCAGTTGCGGTTTAGGGGAGGTAATTATATACTCCCCTTTTTTGTGAATTTAAAGCGCTTTGGCAATATTGTATAATACATAGAAAAAATGCTATAACATCAGGCCTCTTTATCGCTTAATTTTGTAAGACAATTATAAATCTTACCATAAATAGTAAAGAACTGGTGTATAATTACTTTACCTGAAAAAGGATTTAATATGTTTTACTCACCATTTTTGAACGAATAAAGAAACAGCTAATTGTGATACAAACTTATACAAGATATTATCATTCAGTCCGTTCACTGGCACTGTTGCTACTATGCTCTTTCTCAGCATTAGCTCAGTCTGACAAGGCGAAGAAACCTGAACCTCCAATTTATACCACTAAAGAAGGCAAGCTTCAATACACTCCCGATGAAAAAGGAAACCGTATTCCTGACTTTTCTTACGCCGGCTACAAGGGGGGAGACGAGGCTATTCCTTTTGTTCCTGTAAAAGTTACTGTTCCTTATAGAGCCGGAGATGCTACTTTGAGGATCCAGTCGGCTATCGATTATGTAGCATCTTTGCCTATGGACAAGAATGGTTTCAGAGGAGCCGTTCTATTGGAAAGAGGGGTATTTGAGGTTCAGGGAGCCCTTAGAATGGATGCTTCAGGAATTGTACTTCGCGGTAGCGGGGTAGCTGATAAAGGAACAGTTATTCTTGGTGCCGGCAGCAGCAGGGAAACTTTAATCAGGATAGCAGGAAAAAATGATCAGGTTCTTTCGCCTGAAACTAAAGTTTCAAGTGCTTATGTTCCGGTAAACGCAATGAAGATCAGCCTGACTAATGCCGGGCCCTTCAAGGCTGGTGATCAGGTACAGATCCGCCGCCCTTCTACTCAAGCATGGATTGACTTATTAGGCACTGATCACTTCGGAGGGGGTGAAACTGCTCTGGGATGGAAGCCCGGTCAAAGGAATATTTTCTGGGACAGGAAGATAACTGCAGTGAGCGGTTCCACCATCACGCTGGATGCGCCATTAAGCACTGCTCTTGATGCTGCTTTTGGTGGAGCCACTGTTTCGAAATATACCTGGAACGGAAGAATTTCGAATATCGGGGTAGAAAACCTGGAGCTTCGATCAACTTATGATGAAAAGAATCTTAAGGATGAAGACCATCGCTGGATGGCTATCAGCTTTGAAAACGCAGAGGACGGATGGGTTCGCCAGGTGAATTTTAAGCATTTTGCAGGATCGGCCGTTTTCGTTCAGGCTTCGGCAAAACGGATCACTGTAGAAGATTGCAAATCACTTAGCCCGGTCTCGGAAATTGGGGGACAACGTCGCTACACTTTTTATACTAACGGACAACAAACGCTGTTTCAACGTTTATACGCGGAAAACGGATACCATGATTTTGCTGTAGGGTTTTGCGCCACAGGGCCGAATGCTTTTGTACAATGCGAATCTCGCCTACCTTATAGTTTCAGCGGAACTATAGATAGCTGGTCTTCAGGAGTTCTGTTCGATATCGTAAATGTAGACGGTCAGGCTTTGAGTTATTTGAATCGCGGTCAGGACGGCCAGGGTGCAGGTTGGACTGCAGCTAACAGTGTGTTCTGGCAGTGTTCGGCCAGCCGGGTCGACAACTATGCTCCTCCGGGAGCTCAGAACTGGGCCTTTGGTACATGGGCACAATTTGCGGGAAATGGTTACTGGGCTATGTCGAATGAACATATCCAACCAAGGAGCCTGTATTATGCGCAGCTGAAAGAGCGTCTTGGGGACAAAGTGAATCCGAGAATCCGCCTGGTCGATATAGGTTCGGAGGCGTCCAGCAGTCCGAAAGTGGAGGTTGCTATGGCTTTAACAGCTTTGGCTGTGAAACCTGCTGCCCAATTAACTGAACTGATCGACGCTGCTTCTAGACTCGAACCGATCAGTACAGATGCTAAAGGAGCAAAAACTATTGAAAGGATCGGGCTTAGAAAACCATTAAATACCGTAAAAGCGGAAGAATTTCATGTTCAAAATGGCGTTCTGCTTAGAGGGAATACTTTATTGAGCGGAAGGCGGGGTGATATACAATGGTGGAACGGAAGTTCACGCCCGTATGCACTGGCAAAAATGAAGCCTCATGTTACCAGGTATGTACCTGGTCAGACAGGAACTGGTTTAACCGATGATCTTGAAGCGGTAACAGATACCATGAAACTTAAAAATGTTGTAGCCCTTGATCATAATTATGGCTTATGGTATGAACGCCGCCGGGATGATCATGAACGTATCCGCCGTATGGACGGAGAAGTGTGGCCACCGTTTTATGAATTACCCTTTGCCCGCAGCGGTCAGGGAACTGCCTGGGACGGACTAAGTAAATACGATCTTACCAAATACAATAACTGGTACTGGAATCGCTTAAAACAATTTGCTACCCTTGCCGATCAGAAAGGCCTGGTGCTTATTCATGAAAATTACTTCCAGCATAATATCATTGAAGCCGGCGCACACTATGCTGATTTCCCATGGAGACCTGCTAATAACATCAATAACACAGGATTTCCAGAGCCGGTACCATATGCCGGCGACAAGCGGATCTTTATGGCCGATCAGTTTTATGATATCAACCACCCGGTTAGAAGGGAGCTGCATAAAGCTTATATCAGAAAATGCCTTGATAATTTTGTTTTGAATAACGGAGTCATTCAGATGATCAGTGCTGAATATACCGGACCCCTGCATTTTGTGCAATTCTGGCTGGATACTATTAAAGAATGGGAAAAAGAAACCGGTAAGAACGCCATTATTGGCCTCAGCACCACAAAAGACGTGCAGGATGCCATTCTCGCTGATGAGAAGCGTGCTTCGGTGGTTGATGTGATCGATATAAAGTACTGGCATTACCAAACAGATGGAACTGCTTATGAACCTAAAGGTGGTCAGAACCTCGCACCCCGTCAGCATGCCCGCTTGTTGAAACCAAAGGCGAGTTCTTTCGAGCAGATCTATCGCGCGGTGAGCGAATACCGCCTGAAATATCCCGGGAAAGCGGTGACTTATGCAGGGAGTAATTCTGAAGGGAATGGCTGGGCAGTTTTGATGGCAGGAGGTTCTTTACCTTCGATTCCTCTTGCCCCGTCAGAATTTTTAAGTGACGCTGCTTCCATGAGCATTAAAAGCTTGGCCGGGAAGCCGGAAAACCAGTGGGCGCTGGCTAAAGAAGGCAAGTCGTATATCGTTTACAATGCATCGTCAAATGCTGCTCAGCTGGATCTGAGCTCATCTAAAGGCAATTTTAAAGTTCAGCATATTAATCCAAAAGATGGATCACTTTTAAAGACCACCGAAGTGGTTAATGGGGGAAATATCATCAATTTGAAAAAAATATCTTCCGGTCCTGAAGTACTATGGATCACAAAAATTTAAACAGAAACACACGCACACACACATTATGAATAAATTTTTGATTTTAATAACATTCATCGCTGTCAGCTTTTTTGCTTGTAATACGCAAAAGGAAGGCAGCACTGGAATGCAGGCTTTGAAGGTTTCCGAAAACGGCAGGTACCTTGTTACAGCTGATGGTGAACCTTTTTTCTGGCTGGGAGATACCGGCTGGTTATTATTTAATAAATTAAAAAGGGAAGAGGCTGATACTTACCTGGAGGACAGAAAGAAAAAAGGTTTCAACGTTATCCAGGTAATGGTTTTGCATGATGTTCCAAACTCAGTGAACGTGTATGGCGATTCTGCCCTGGTGAATCTGGATGTTTCTAAACCTGATACCACAAAGGGAAGTTCCTATACTGATTCGGTTCAATATGATTTTTGGGACCATATTGATTACGTAATCGACAAAGCAGCTGAAAAAGGGATATATATGGCTTTAGTTCCTGTTTGGGGCACGAACGTAAAAAATGGTCATGTAACCCAGGCTCAGGGAAAAGCTTATTCTGAGTTTTTAGCGAACCGCTACAAAGACAGGGAGAATATTATCTGGTTAAATGGGGGCGATATACCTGGAAAGGACTCGATAGAGGTTTGGAAAACTATTGGCAGCACTATTAAAGAAATTGATTCTGTACACCTGATGACCTTCCACCCTCGCGGAAGAACAGCTTCTTCAGAATGGTTCCATAATGAAGCATGGCTTGATTTCAACATGGTGCAATCTGGACACCGAAGGTACGACCAGGATACTTCCGCCAAGGAAACTCGTCATTTCGGGGAAGACAACTGGAAGTTTATGGAGTATGACTATAAGCTAAGCCCGGTTAAACCTACGATTGACGGTGAACCATCCTACGAGGGAATTCCTCAGGGTTTGCATGATACCACTGAAATCCGCTGGACAGACAAGGATGTAAGAAGATATGGATACTGGTCGGTATTTGCTGGTGCCTTTGGATATACTTACGGGCAGAACTCTGTTATGCAAATGCATAGTGCTTATGATAAAGGCAGCGCATACGGTTCAAAAGAGTTATGGACATCGGCTATTAACGCTCCCGGAGCCAGCCAGATGGTTCATCTAAAGACTTTAATGCTTTCCCGTCCGTTTCTTGAAAGAGTACCTGATCAGTCGTTAATCGCAGATAACGGAGAAAAGTATGAGCGTTTGATAGCTACCCGCGGTAAAAATTATGCTTTTATCTACACCTATACCGGCAGAAACTTTACTGTAAACCTTGGAAAGATTGAAGGTGACAAAGTTAAAGCTTCATGGTTTAATCCCCGTGATGGAAAAACAACCGAAGCTGGTGAGTTTGATAATAAGGGGACTAAAGAGTTCAACCCTCCGGGAGAGAAGAAAGATGGGAATGACTGGGTGTTGATCTTAGATGGGAAGTAACTAATAATGAGTTATGAATGACGAATTGGCATCCTGCTATTCGTAAATCGTAATTCATAAATCGTAATTAAAAAAGATGCGGTTAATAACACTGATAGCGATAATACTTGGTTTGAGCTCCTGCTCAAAGGAAGTCTATATGTTCAGCTCTTTTCATGAGCCGGCAACGGACGGTCTGCGCTTTTTATATAGTAAAGACGGATACAAATGGAATGACCTCGATACTACCTTTCTTAAGCCTCAAGTAGGAACACAGAAGGTAATGCGTGATCCTTCGATAGTAAAAGGGCCGGATGGTACCTTCCACCTGGTATGGACAAGCAGCTGGAAGGGGGATAAGGGTTTTGGTTACGCCAGTTCGAAAGACCTGGTGCATTGGTCTGAACAAGAGTTTATTGATGTAATGAGTCATGAACCGACCACGGTTAATGTTTGGGCTCCCGAGCTCTACTATGATGAAGACAATGAGCAGTATATCATTATCTGGGCTTCAACAATTCCATTCCGTTTTAAAAAGGGTGTAGAGGATGAGGACAACAACCATAGGATGTACTATACCACGACTAAAGATTTCAAGACCTTTAGTCCGGCAAAGCTTTTTATCGATCCGGGCTTCAGTGTGATCGATGCGGTGATCGTTAAACGTAATCCGGGAGATTTTGTACTGGTACTTAAAGACAATACCCGTCCTAACCGGAACCTGAAAGTTGCGTTTGGCAAAACGGCTCTGGGCCCCTGGAGCGATGCTTCCGAGCCTTTTACCGGATCTTTTACTGAGGGACCTTCTGTTACTAAAGTAGGTGATGAATGGATCATCTACTTTGATTCCTACCGCGACAAACGCTATGGAAGCGTAAAGACATCAGATTTCAAAACTTTTAAAGACTCATTTTCCCTGACTGAGGTACCGCAAGGTCATAAGCATGGAACTATTTTTAAAGCGAAGAAATCCATTGTAAAAGGATTAAAGAAGGCGGCAAGTGATTCAACAAAGAAAAACAATGACTAAATTAAAAACATATACATCAGGATTAATAACACTGGCTTTACTGGGCAGCCTGTCTTTGCAGGCACAGGATACGGTGCATTACACCGGTACAACATTATCTAATGTAGATTACCACCATGGTCAGTTAAGTCCGGCTATTGGTGTTCATAATATCCAGGTTTTCAGGGCTAATCGTGAACACCCTGAACTGGCAGATGGTTTCAGCTGGACCTACAACCACGCACCAATGCTGGCTTACTGGAACAATACCTTTTTCCTTGAATATCTGAGTGATCCGGTGGGTGAACATATTCCACCTAGCCAGACGCTTTTACATACGTCGAAAGACGGGTACAACTGGTCCAAGCCGGTTATTCTTTTTCCTCAGTACAAAATTCCTGACGGTTGGAAAAAGGAGGGATATCCTGGTGTTGCGAAGGATCTGTATGCAACCATGCACCAGCGGGTAGGTTTTTATGTGTCTAAAAAGCAACGCTTATTAGCGCTAGCTTACTATGGTATCGCTATGGATGCTAAAGATGATCCGAATGATGGAAAAGGTATCGGACGAGTGGTTCGTGAAATCAAGAAAGATGGCAGTTTTGGTCAGATCTACTTTCTTCGTTATAATTCTACCTGGGATCCTAAAAAATCTCAATTCCCTTTTTACACCAAAAGTAAGGACAAGGGATTTGTACAGGCTTGCAATGAGATACTGGATAACCCGCTGATGATGCAGCAAATGGTTGAAGAAGCGGATCGGAATGATCCCTTGATCCCGTTTAAGCGTCCTGTTAAAGCGTTCAGTTATTATCATCTGCCCGACGGAAGGGTAGTGGGCTTGTGGAAACATGCACTTACCTCTGTAAGTGATAATGGCGGCAAAAGCTGGAAATACGATCCTTTACGGGCACCCGGTTTTGTTAACAGCAATGCCAAGATCTGGGGGCAGCGTATGTCCGACGGCCGTTATGCCACTGTTTACAATCCTTCTGAATTCCGCTGGCCGTTGGCCGTGTCAACCAGTGATAATGGTTTAGAGTATAAAGATCTTTTATTAGTTAATGGTGAGATTTCTCCGATGCGTTATGGGGGAAATTACAAATCCTATGGACCCCAATATATCCGAGGTATCCTGGAAGGTAACGGTACGCCGCCTGACAGAAATATGTGGCTTACATACAGTATGAATAAGGAGGATATCTGGGTAGCAAAAGTGCCGGTTCCCGTTATTTCAAAAGTAAGTGCTCCTGTTAACGAGGTCTTCAACCAGATGCCAGCAGGCAATGAGTTAAACTATTGGAATATATTCAGTCCGCTGTGGGCCTCTGCTAAAATAGAAAAAGCGCCTGATGGATCCAAGGCGCTGACCCTTCGCGATAAAGACAGATACGATTACGCGAAAGCTGAACGGGTAATTCCGGCAGCTAAGAAAGTAGCAGTAGAGTTTTCGATTATTCCAGCACAAAGCGATAAAGGTAGTCTTCAGATTGAGTTTGTTGACGCAAAGGGTATCCCTGCATCTCGTTTGATCTTTAATGCCGAAGGACAGTTTGAGGCTAAAGTTGGTTACCGGAATTCCGGCATTATGAAATATGAAGCTGGAAAACAATACAATATCAGGATAGAATTGGATCGTGATAAACGAATTTACAACGTTATTGTAAATGGCGAGACTAGAGGCGCTAAGCTACAGTTTGCTCCTGTTGCTGCTTTTGAAAGAGTAGTATTTAGGACAGGGGATGTTAGGCGTTTCCCTAATGCTGATACGCCGACCGATCAGAATTACGATTTGAAAGATCCCGGAACTCCGGTGTCAGAAGCGGTATACTACATTAAATCATTTAAAACATCTTCATACTAAAATGCTTAGGATATACTTCATATGCATTATTCTTTCCGTGTTTGTGTTAAATACACAGGCTGAGATTATTCTGCCCCGGATCCTGGGACATGGAATGGTTTTGCAGCGTAAGAAGCCTGTAACGATCTGGGGAACGGCGTCAGTTGGAGAACAGGTTAGCGTGACTTTTGGCAAACAAGTAAAGAAAACTGTTGCAGATGATTCAGGTAAGTGGGCCGTGATCCTGGACCCCTTGAAAGCATCTTCAGTGGGCGCTTCCCTGATCATTAAGGGATCCAATACTATTCAGTTAAATGATATCCTGGTTGGGGAAGTCTGGCTTTGCTCCGGACAGTCGAACATGGAGTTTACCATGCGCAAGAACAGCAAGATGAAAAGCAAAATCGCTGAAGATCAGGCTAAGATCAATGAGCTTGAACATGCAAAAAATCCGGAGATCCGCATCTTCCTGGTGAACAGAAAGGAGTTGATCAAACCCGATCCCCAGCATAACAAAGGTTGGAGTATCGCCCGTGATTCTGCTTTGCGCTCTTTTTCTGCACCAGGATATTTCTTCGCTAAAGAGCTGAATGAGAAGCTAAAGGTTCCTGTCGGGATGATATCATCTGCGATTCCAGGCAGTGCCATTGAGCCCTGGATTCCAGAGAATGGCTTTACGTCTGACTATTTCAAAGATAAGAAGATCAGCAGCGACCCCGGCAAGTTTTATAAGCCGATGATCGAACCTCTGTCTCCCTTTGCGCTGAAAGGATTTTTATGGTACCAGGGCGAAACGAATTGCTTTCAAAATGAGACTATAGAATATACTTATAAAATGGAAGCATTGATCAATAGCTGGCGAAAACTGTGGAACGATCGCTCGCTTCCTTTTTACTACACCCAGATAGCACCTTATTATTACTCAAAAAGCACAGATAAATATCCGCTGACGAAAGAAACTCTGCCAAAATTCTGGGAGGCTCAACAGGCGGCGTTGAAGATTCCTCATACAGGGATGATCGTCACTACCGACCTCATCGACAGTCCGGATGATCTGCATCCAGGCTATAAATGGGAGGTCGGGAGACGCCTCGCACAGTTACCACTGGCAAACGATTATGGGCTGAAGCTTACTCCGACCGGCCCATTGTTCAAAAAGATGAAGCTGTCGGGGAAGAAAGCAAAATTGAGTTTTTCTAATACGGGCGGAGGCTTAATGTGTAAGGATACGAAGGATGTTCGGGGTAGTAAAATTCTGACTCAGTTTGAAATAGCTGGTTCCGACGGTAAATATGTTCCCGCAATAGCGGAAATTAAAGGAAAAAAAATACTTGTTTCTTCAGCTGAAGTGCAGCGTCCCGAAAACGTGCGTTTTAGCTGGAACGAAGGAGGAAAGGCAAATTTATATAATAGGGCTGGTTTACCTGCAATGCCTTTCAGAACAGATAATCCATTGAAAAACCAGTTTCAACCAGAGAAGGCAAAATAATAAATGTATAATATTTTAAAATATATCGTAACTCCTGCGTTTTTGGGACAGCTTTCAGAGAAAGTAAATAGCTTGCTTTTGGCCTTTTGCTTTCTGCTCCTACCAGGCCTTTCTGCACAAGCTCAGAAAACGGAGAAGCTTTATCTTTCCGGAACCGGAAGCGACAATACCGTTCAATGGGATTTCATGGTTTCGGACGGTATGAATGCGGGTAAGTGGTCGAAAATAGCGGTTCCCTCAAATTGGGAACTTCAGGGTTTTGGCAAGTATGACTACGGTTTTACTAAAGACAGTATACGCGGAAAAGAAGTAGGCTATTATAAACATTCATTTAATGTTCCTGCTGGCTGGAAAGGTCGTAAAATAAATATTGTTTTTGAGGGCTCGATGACCGATACTGAAGTGAAAATCAACGGTAAATCGGCTGGAGCGATACATCAGGGAGCATTTTATGCTTTCAAATATGATATCAGTAAGTTGTTAAATTACGGCTCAGCTAACTCCTTAGAGGTAACCGTAGCCAAGCATTCTGCTAACCAAACGGTGAATGAAGCAGAGCGTAAAGCCGACTTCTGGATCTTCGGCGGGATATTCCGTCCGGTATTCCTGGAATCACTTCCCGAAACACATATTGAAAGAGTTGCCATCGATGCAAAGGCAAGCGGGGAATTTAACACCCAGGTCTTCACATCTGGTGCTGCTGATAAAATAAAAATACAGTTATACAACACGGATGGAAAAAAATTAGGCAAAGCGCTTAGCAGCGATATCAAGGCTGATACCACATTGGTTTCAGGAAGATTTTCTTCTCCTAAGCTATGGTCGCCTGAATTTCCGAACCTTTACAATGCAGTTTTTACCCTGTATAAGAATGGTAAACTGGTGCATTCGATCAGCAAGAAGTTCGGTTTTAGGACGGTGCAGGTAAAACAGCGGGATGGTGTTTATGTGAACGGTGTTAAGATAAAGTTCAAAGGTGTTAATCGCCATTCTTTTCATCCGGCATCCGGAAGAACAACCAGTAAGAAAATAAGCATCGCTGATGTCAATCTGATGAAGGATATGAACATGAATGCGGTTCGTATGTCGCATTATCCTCCCGATGATCACTTTCTGGATGTCTGCGATTCGCTGGGTTTGTTTGTAATGGACGAGCTGGCTGGCTGGCACGGACATTATGATACGGCTACCGGAACCAAACTGGTGAAGGAAATGCTTTCTCATGATGTCAATCATCCCTCTATTGTACTATGGGCCAATGGAAATGAAGGGGGACACAACCGTGAGCTTGACTTCTTGTTTGCTCAAGAGGATATTCAGAAGCGTCACCTGGTGCACCCATGGGAGGACTTTAATGGATTTGATACCCAGCACTACCGGGAATACAACTACGGCATCGGCAACTACAGACATGGACACAGTATCGTGATGCCTACTGAGTTTTTACACGGATTATTTGACGGTGGTCATGGCGCCAGCCTGGATGATTACTGGAATGATATGCTGCAAAACCCTCTGTCTGCAGGAGGATTTCTTTGGGACTTCCAGGATCAGGGCGTAGTCCGTACAGATAAAAATGGCAAAATAGATGCAGACGGAAACCGTGGTGCAGATGGAATTGTGGGACCATTTCATGAAAAAGAAGGAAGTTATTATACGATCAAAGAGGTCTGGTCACCGGTGTTTTTTGAACGCCGGGAAATAGCCTCCGACTTTAATGGGGTGTTTAATTTGGAGAACCGGTACTATTATACTAACCTGAATCAGTGCAAGTTTAGCTGGAAGCTTCTTAATCTGGATAGTAAGGCATCCATGGCAGGTACGGCTAAGGCTCCGGATATTAAACCTTTCGAAAAAGGAACACTGTCTGTCATTTTGCCTGGAGACTGGAGAACTTATGATGTGCTTTACATGACAGCTACGGATCCGCATGGCCGCGAGTTATTTACATGGAGCTTCCCCATAACACTTCCAGTGAAGCAGGCTGAAGAGCTGGTAATTAGAGAGGGTAATTCTGCCGTTTCTATCTCTGAAGCTGATTCTCTTTATAATGTGACGGTTAAAGATATCCAGCTTTCCTTCAGTAAGAAATCGGGTGTTTTAAGGAAAGTAAAAAATAAGAACGGCGAAGTCCCTTTTAATAACGGACCGGTGGTGCAGGAAGGAGCCAACAATTTCGCAGGGATAAAACACCGGAAAGAGGGTGACAAGCTGATCATCGAGTCTACATTCGACAGAAAATCTGCTTATAATACCTTGCAATGGGTTATTTACCCTTCAGGCTGGATAGAGCTCAATGTAAAATATTTCCCGGCCGAATACCTGACAAGCTTTGTCGGAGTCAATTTCTCCTTCCCTGAATCAAAGATCAAAGGGGTTGAATACATGGGGAATGGACCATACCGTGTCTGGAAGAACCGCTTAAAAGGAAACCAGTTCGGCGTCTGGAAAAAAGATTATAACAATACAGAAACTGGCGAGACCTGGGTCTATCCTGAATTTAAAGGCTATCATTCTAATATGTATTGGTGTAAATTCCTTACCACTGATCAACCTTTTACAGTGGTTACCGATAAAGAGGATGTATTTCTGCGCTTGTTTAGTCCTGCACCTAAGAACGACCAATGGGGTAACTATCATATAGAATTTCCGTCTGGCGATATCTCTTTTATGCAAGGCATACAGGGGATTGGGACCAAGACTCAGCGTGCAGACAGAAGCGGGCCAATGGCCATGAAAAACGTTTTCTACGACTATGAAAAGGAGCCTGCACGTGCACTTAAATTAACGTTATATTTTGATTTTTCAGGAAAATAAGATGAGGATGATTAGGGGTTTACTTGTTCTGCTTGCTATGCTGGGCTTCGCCCGGGCCGAGGCTGCTGTGTCGCTGCAGAACCTGCGCGTTGAAATGCTGGTAAATCCGGTTGGGATTGATATGGAGCAGCCTGCCTTAAGCTGGGAAATCAAAAGCTACGACCGGGGTGTTGAACAGCTGTCATATCAAGTTATTGTAAGTTCTACACCGGAAGGCCTGGCTTCAGGGAACGGGGATCTATGGAATTCGGCTAAGGTCAATTCTGACAAATCCATACATGTGAAATATGCAGGACGCCTGCTGAAAAGTGGTATGACTGCCTATTGGAAAGTTAAGGTTTGGACGAATAAAGGTGAGTCTGACTGGAGTGCGGTAGCCAGCTGGAGCAAGGGTCTTAGTCAATACAAAGACTGGACAGGGCGCTGGATTGGTTTCGACAAGTACTTCCCCTGGGATGAGGAGAAATCTGCAAAATTATCAGCCAGGTATTTCCGGAAAGAATTCGCCATCTCTAAACAGGTGAAATCGGCGACCGCTTCCATTATTGGCCTGGGCCTATATGAGCTGTATATCGACGGGAAAAAAATTGGTGATCAGGTTTTAGCACCTGCCCCTACAGATTACACTCAAAATGTTAAATACAATACTTTCAATGTCACAAGCCAGATGCAGGCCGGAAAACATGCGATAGGAGTGATTCTGGGTAACGGCCGCTTTTTTGAAATGCGCCAGACAAAAGCCTACAAGCAAAAGACCTTCGGTTTTCCAAAATTGCTGATGCAGATCAACATCAGTTACACTGACGGCAGCAGTGAAACCATCAAAACGGATCAAAGCTGGAAGGGTACCGCTGACGGACCGATACTGGCTAATAACGAATACGATGGTGAAGAATATGATGCCCGCAAGGAAATGCAGGGATGGAACAAAGCTGGCTTTGACGATAAAAATTGGCTAGTGCCGGAATACGTACAGGAGCCTGGGGGTGCTTATGAGGCGCAGATGAACCAGTTCATGAAAGTGATGCAGGATATCACGGCTCAGTCAATCACTAAACGCGGTGATAAATATATCATTGACTTTGGGCAAAACATGGCGGGATGGGTTAAGTTCAGAGTGAAAGGGACTAAGGGCAGAAAAGTTACCCTGAGGTTTGCAGAATCTTTGCAGCCGGACGGTTCTATTTTCGTTACTAACCTCCGGGATGCGAAATCCACAGATACTTACATACTAAGAGGTGAGGGTGTTGAAGAGTGGGAGCCAAGGTTTATTTATCATGGTTTCAGATATATAGAAGTAGATGGATATCCCGGCACACCGGTTAAAGCTGACTTTACAGCGCGCCTGGTGTACGACGATATGCAAACCGTGGGAACCTTCGAATCTTCGAATGCTTTGCTTAACCAGATCTATAGAAACTCATGGTGGGGCATCGCTTCCAACTATAAAGGGATGCCTGTCGACTGCCCTCAGCGTAATGAACGGCAGCCATGGCTTGGCGACCGGTCCACCGGCGCTTATGGCGAAAGCTTCTTATTTGATAATACCGCCCTTTATAAAAAATGGCTGGAAGATATCAGGTATGCTCAAAAGGCAGACGGTGCTATCCCTGATGTGGCTCCGGCATTCTGGCGTTATTATAGCGACAATATGACCTGGCCGGGGACATTACTTATGGTGGCAGACATGCTTCACAAGCAAACCGGCGATACTGAGGTCCTGAAGGAATATTATCCTGCAATGAAAAAATGGCTCGAATACATGGAATCGAGGTATTTGAATGAGCAAGGTATATTAACTAAAGATAGTTATGGCGATTGGTGCGCGCCGCCGGTAACTGCTGAAGCCGGGCGCGGAGTGAATGCCGACCAGAAACATCCTTCTGCTTTAATAGCTACTGCGTATTACTTCTATTATCTGAATATGCTGAACCGTTTTGCCAGCCAAACTGGCAATGTAGCCGATACCGCATCTTTTGCAAAAAGGTCAGCAGCAGCTAAAATAGCTTTTAATAAAAAGTACTATAACCAGGGAGGGTATTACGGTGAAAATACCTTGACGGACAATCTGCTGGCTCTTGCTTTTGGCCTGGTGCAGAATGAAGATCTCAAAAAAGTTCAAAACCAGATCGTCCAGATCATTGAAGTGAAAAATAATGGACACCTGAGTACAGGACTTATTGGAACCCAATGGCTGATGCGTACGCTCAGCGATATGGGAAGAGCTGATCTTGCCTACAGAATCGCGACGCAAAAAACATATCCCTCATGGGGATATATGATTGAAAATGGTGCTACAGCGATTTGGGAGCTTTGGAATGGTAACACCGCCAACCCGAAGATGAATTCTCAGAACCATGTGATGATGCTCGGCGACCTGATGATATGGTATTACGAGAACCTGTTGGGGATTAGGGCTGATGACGCAGATCCGGGCTTCAAAACTATTGTGATGAAGCCGGAAATGATCAATGGGCTGAGTTCCGCGAAGGGAAGCTATAGGTCTCCATACGGTATTGTTAAGAGTGACTGGAAGAAAAGCGGAAAGAGCTTTGACTGGAAAATAACAATTCCTGCAAATACAAAGGCTGTGGTATACGTGCCTGCAAGTTCTGTTGATCAGGTGAAGGAAAACAAAAAGAAAATATCTTCATCAGCCGGATTACGATTCATTAAAATGGAGAGGAACAGGGCGGTATTCGAAGCCGGTTCCGGTGAGTATTTATTTAGTTCAGGATATTAATTAGAAAAATATGAAGAATTTAAAATCAAACATTTTTGGAGCAGCCATTATGGGTGTCGCTTTGTCTTTTTCGTGCTCAGCTCCTGCATTCAGCCAGGAAAAGTCGGAAGTAAAGGTCGTAACTATGTCAGCGGAAGCGAGACAAAAATCAGACGAAGATCAGCAGAAAAAAGCTGCTGAATGGGTAGCCAGCTTAAATCTTAACGATCCTGCAAAAGAAGCAAGGCTAAAAGAGGTGATCGCGACACACCTGAAAACCATCCGCGACTGGCACAACGAACACCATTTTTCTACAGTACCTGCAGGGATCAATCCGGCAACGGGAAATAAATTAACTGACCTCGACAGGCAGGTAATAGCGAACTCAGCGATGCCCAAATCTGTACATGAAAATCTAATGAACGGTCTGCGTAAAGATCTTACCGAAGAGCAGGTTGAGCTGATCCTTGACAAATACACTATTGGGAAGGTAGCCTTCACGATGAACGGCTATAAGTCGATTGTTCCAAATCTTACTGCCGAGGAAGAAGCCACTATCCTCAAAAACTTAAAGCAGGCACGTGAGCAGGCTGTAGATTACAAAAATATGAACCAAATCTCAGCGATTTTCGAGATCTATAAAACAAAAAGCGAGCAGTATCTGAACGCCAACGGACGCAACTGGAAGCAGATGTATAAAGACTATACAAATGCTGTTAAAGCGAAAAAAGCGGCGGCTGCGAAGAAATAAATATAACAAGAATGATGAAGTACAGATATATCAAATTACTAACGATCCTGTTGTTCGCATCAACAGGTATACTTTCCGCTCAAACCAGGCCCTGGAAAAAAGGGATCCTTGTCGATGAGTTTATATATGATTCAGCTCCTTTTCCTCAGGCACATTCAGCAACGATAGCTGAAACACCTAAGGGTCTGGTTGCAGCTTTTTTTGGCGGCACGAAGGAGAGGAACCCTGATGTTTGTATTTATGTAAGCCGCCATGAAAATGGGAAATGGACCGCACCTCAAAACGTAGCTGACGGTGTGATGCCTGATAAACGGTATCCTACCTGGAATCCGGTTCTTTATCAGATCCCAAATGGCGAACTCATGTTATTCTACAAAATAGGAGCGAGCCCTGGTACCTGGAAAGGTTGGCTAAGAACATCAAAGGATAACGGTGTAACATGGTCTGAAGCCCGGGCTTTGCCTGAGGGTTTCATTGGACCTGTAAAGAACAAACCAATTCTTTTGAGCAATGGTAACCTTATTTGCCCAACGAGTACAGAAGGTAATCCGGGAAACAACAGCTGGCTGATACATTTTGAAATGACACCTGATTTCGGAAAGACCTGGCGTAAAGTTGGCCCTTTATCAGCAGCTAAAGATATTAATGCAATCCAGCCAAGTGTATTGGATCATGGTAACGGTAAGCTTCAGATACTGGCCCGCAGCCGTAATCGTGCGATATTGGAATCCTGGTCGTACGATAATGGCGAAACCTGGTGGCCGCTTGCTAAAACTTCCTTGCCGAACAATAACTCGGGGACAGACGCAGTGACTTTGAAAGACGGAAGACATGCACTGATCTATAATCATGTATTGCCTCCCGGTGATCTGGCAAAAGGGCCACGTACACCATTGAACCTGTCTATTTCAAAAAACGGAAAAACATGGTATGCGGCGGCAATCCTGGAAGATTCTCCAATCAGCCAGTATTCCTACCCTTCGATCATCCAAACTAATGACGGACTTATCCATGTCATTTATACCTGGAGAAGGCTAAAGATCAAACATGCGGTGATCGATCCGTCGAAATTGAAGCTTAAAAAAATTAAGAAAGGCGTATGGCCTAAAATGAAAGGTTATACCGCTCCGGCAGCAGGAGAGATTACACAAGATTAAATATGAGCCAGGAATTAAAAATTCACTTTCCGGGAAAATTAATATTTGGGAAAGGATCATTAGCATCTTTAACGGAGGAGCTTGTTGCATCGTCGCCGGCAAAAGTTCTGATCGTAACTATAGAACCCTTATTAACATCGCTGCAGTCTTTAATTGAAAAGCTGCAGAGCGAGGGCCTGGAGGTCTTGGTTGACACGAGTATTACGCAGGAGCCTTCTTTTGACGATTTCAAAGCGCTGATGACAAAGGTTTCGCCTTTTAATTCAGACATCGTTCTTGGAATTGGCGGGGGAAGCGTCCTTGATATAGCCAAGCTGGTAGCCGCACAATTGGAAAGCGAGCAAAGCCTGGAAGATATTGTAGGTATTGGTTTGCTAAAGGGAAGGAAGAAGAAACTGATCTGTGTGCCTGCTACCTCCGGAACCGGAAGTGAAGCATCGCCAAATGCAATCCTTGTAGATAATAAAGACAACCAGAAAAAGGGCATCATAAGTCCCTTTCTTGTGCCCGACTCTGTATATGTGGATCCTCTTTTGACAATGAGCGTTCCTCCGGCTATCACGGCAGCAACGGGCCTGGATGCATTGACGCATTGCCTGGAAGCCTATACCAATAAATTTGCTCAGCCCTTTATTGATATGTATGCTTTTGAAGGAATGCGCTTAATTGCTGCGAACATTGTTACCGCCGTGAAAAATGGTGCTGATGAAGAGGCCCGTACCCAGGTGGCGATGGGAAGCTTGCTTGGAGGTTTTTGTCTGGGACCCGTAAATACAGCAGGCGTGCATGCCTTGTCATATCCCCTGGGAAGCATGTTTCATCTGGCTCATGGCTTGTCGAATGCTCTTTTACTGCCTTATGTAATGGAGTTCAATATTGCTGCGGCTCCACGGCGTTATGCGGATGTAGCGCTTGCCTTGGGTTGTTCTCCGGAGGCAGATCCTACTGCAACGGCTTTTAAAGGAGTAGAGAAAATAAGAGAACTGATAAAGGAATGCGGCATTCCGGCGAGACTTTCAGAATTGGACATTCCCGAAAGCGCTATCCCATCTATGGCAGAAGATGCAATGAAAATAACACGTTTACTAAAAAATAATCCGCGCCTTATCACATTGGAAGACGCTATTGCAATTTATACAGCAGCCTACTAAAATGAACAAACAAAAAAAATATCAGGGAACCATAGTGCCGGTAGTAACTCCTGTTACAGCGGATTATAAACTTGACCACGGGGCAGTAGAGAAGATATTTTCACACCTGTATAAAAATGATGCTCTACCTTTTATCCTTGGAACCACGGGGGAGTCGGCATCTTTGTCCAACTCAATTAAAAAAGATTACCTAAAAGCAGCCGTTGCCAATAAAAAGCCCGGTACTGTTTTATATGCAGGTATTTCCTCGAACATCTTTAAAGAGTCGGTAGATTTTGCAAAGCGCTGCTTCGACGAAGGAATAGATGCTGTTGCCACGACTTTGCCGACTTATTACCGCCTGTCAAACGATCAGATAAAAAGGTATTTCGAAGATCTCGCCAATCAGCTGAATGGGCCATTGATCATTTATAACATTCCTGCTACGACACACATGTCTATACCTTTAAGCGTTATAGAGGAATTGAGTTATCATGAGAACATAGTAGGTACCAAAGATTCAGAACGTTGTGAAAACAGGCTGGATGAATCCTTGCGTTTATGGGCAGACAGGCCGGACTTTAGTCACTTTCTGGGATGGGCGGCAAAATCCGCATATGCGTTGATCAATGGTGGTGATGGCTTAATACCAAGCACGGGCAACCTGCATCCTGGATTATATTATGAAATGACTCAGGCTGTGCTGGATGGCGATCATGAAAAAGCCTACTACTATCAGACGCAATCTGACTTGCTGGGAAGCTTGTATCAGTCAGACAGAACATTAGGTGAATCGTTAGGGGCGCTTAAGGTTCTGATGAGCGACTATGGCTTGTGTAAACCGTGCATGATGCCTCCCTTACAGGAAGTAAGTGCCGAGGAACAATTGCTGCTTTTAGACGCACTGCACGAATTGATCAGAAAAGAAAATATTCAAATAAATATCTCTTTAACACATGTTTGATAAACCTATTATAGGAATTACTATGGGTGATCCGGCCAGTATTGGACCTGAGATTGCCATTAAAGCACTTTTACTAGATAAAATATATGACATTTGCCGTCCAATATTGGTTGGAGACGCAGGTGTTTTCAATGATATCATTAGCAAACTTAGTTTGCAGGCGACGATAAATCCGGTTCAACAAGTAGCGGATGCTAGATTTGTTCAGGGAACTGTGGATGTGCTGGATCTGAAAAACGTCGAGCTTTCAGATCTGAGGTTTGGTGAGATCTCAGCAATGGCAGGCGCAGCTTCTTTTGAAGCAGTTAAAAAGGTAATTGACTTAGCTTTGGCGGGGGAAGTTGATGCTACGGTTACAGGCCCGATCAATAAAAAGTCGATCAACGAGGCCGGGCATCACTTTGCCGGACATACTGAAATTTACGCGCAGTATACCGGAACAAAAAAATACGCCATGTTACTGGTTGAAAATAACATGAAGGTGATCCATGTATCTACACATGTATCGCTTCGCCAGGCTTGCGATCTGGTAAAAAAGGATCGTATCCTGGAAGTTACCGAACTTTTACACAATGGATTGATAAGCCTGGGTGAAACCAATCTTAAAATCGGAATTGCCGGATTAAATCCTCATGCGGGAGACTCTGGTTTGTTTGGTACAGAGGATGACCAGGAGATCCTGCCAGCGGTTGAGGAGGCTAAGCGGAGAGGTTTCGATGTGGAAGGACCAGTTCCGGCTGATACTATGTTTTCAAAAGCAGCTACCGGGTATTTTGGAGGTGTCGTAGCGATGTACCATGATCAGGGACATATTCCGTTTAAGCTCACGGGTTTTAAATGGAATGCCGACAAACAACAAATGGATAGCGTAAAAGGAGTTAATATCACTATGGGCTTGCCGATAATCCGTACTTCGGTTGATCACGGAACGGCTTTCGAAATTGCAGGTAAAGGTGTTGCCAGTCCTGATGCCATGGTATTGGCGATTGAATCGGCTGTGCAGCTTTCAAAAAATAAGAAATAAAGGGGCGTCCTGCAATTTTGTTTTGCTAGCACACGGCACGCTTGCGCTAATCATCAATTGCCCCTCAAGGTCTGTCTGTAGACTTAGCGAAGCGGAGTCACAGATTAACTAATAGATGAGGGTCTCTGACTCGATTAAGCCTGTTGCTGACGCGCGTGTACCTGAAGAAGAATAAAGAATAATAAGAAATAAAACCCAATGATTGCCGTTATTGCTGATGACTTAACAGGCGCCGCGGAACTCGGTGGAATAGCTTTGAGCTACGGACTGAGCGTGGAGATAACCACTGAAATAGCTGGTATTTCGCTACCTGTGGGTGTTGACCTGTTAGTGGTAGCTGCGGATACAAGGTCTAAACCCCTCGATGATGCACTAGCAGATATGATGCAAATAACCAGGCAAATCATTGGGCTGAGGCCTGAATTTATCTTCAAAAAGGTAGATTCAGTTCTGAGGGGATATGTGGCTGATGAGATCATGGCGCAACTACGAGTTCTGGGATATGAAAGGGCCCTACTTGTTCCTGCTAATCCCGACTTAGGCAGAACCATAGAAGAGGGGATATATTATATTCAGGGAAAACCGATTGCTGAAAGTGGCTTTTCGCAGGACCCAGAATTCCCGGCAAGATCTTCCGATGTACTAAGGCTAGTGGGCGCCAAGGGAACGGTCTCTGTAAAAAAACATACACAATCTCTGCCGGAAAAGGGCATTGTAATAGGAGAGGCAGCGCTGGCTTCAGATTTGGATGATTGGGCAAAAGTTCCCCACGAAGAAACTCTGCTAGCTGGTGCCTCAGGTTTTTTTAAGGCGCTACTGCGTCGTTCGGGTTTTTTCAGGAATGAGTCTTTGCAAAACCACGATCAACCAGGAAGTAACAAATTGTTTGTGTGCGGAAGTGCCTTTGCCAGCAGTAATGAAAATGTTAAACGAGTGTTTCAGTCGGGTGGCCCCGTAAGCTATATGCCTGCAAGTTTGATGTCCTATCCCGAAAGAGAAGATGAACTAGAAATTTGGACTACAGAAATTTCAAATTTGATTGCTGAACATGGTACTGCTGTCATTGCTATACAGCCAGGGCTGAAGGGATCTGCCAATGCAGTCCAGCTAAGGAAGATAATGAGTGATGTGGTGAAACAGGTTTTTAAAAGCGTGAGCATCAATGAATTGATAATTGAAGGTGGTTCAACTGCATCCAGTGTGCTGAACCAGCTTTCAATTACTGTTTTACGTCCGGTTTATGAATACAGTACCGGAGTTATTCGAACCAAAGTAAGTGGATTTGAAAATTTATATGTAACATTAAAGCCTGGCAGTTATAACTGGCCGGCGCAAGTTTGGGCGCTCTCAGGAGCTGAAGAACAAAACTAACCACAGATAATGGACAACCCAATATTGAGTATAATTGACTATGTTATCATAGTAGCTGTGTTATTGATTACGCTGTATTTCGGCTTTAGATTCTCACGTAATCAAAACACGACCAAAACCTATTTTGCTGCAAACGGAAGGGTGCCCGCATGGGCCATCGGTATGTCGCTTCTTGCAACGCTGATCAGCAGTGTTACCTTCCTGGGTTACCCGGGTGAGGGGTATTCGTCGAACTGGATATTACTGGTTCAGGGTTTAATGGTACCGATAGTTTTAATGTTTACTATCTGGTTTATTGTTCCCTTATACCGTAAGGTGATCGGACTAAGTACCTATGAGTACTTTGAAAAGCGATTCGGCTTATTTGCCCGGTATTACAGCTCTATTGCCTTTGTTCTCAGACAGTTTTCCGGCATGGGAACTGTATTCTTTCTGTTATCAATAGCCCTTACCAATATGACGGGAGGTAATACCTTTGCGATCATCGTGGTTGTGGGGATCATTATTATTATAGTCAATTTAATGGGCGGTATCGAAGCGGTAATATGGCTGGATGTATTCCAGGGTTTTATGTTATTTGCTTCGGGTATACTTTGTCTTTCGGTTATTCTTTTTTCTATTGACGGTGGAGCATCCGAAGTACTTAAGATTGCGGATCAACATGGAAGAGCCGGTTTTGGTCCTTATGATCTGGATTTTACCAGGCTTACCTTTATTGTTATGGTGATAAACGGCGCTTTTTATGCCATTCAAAAATACGGGACAGACCAAACTGTAGTTCAGCGGTATCTGACAGCGAAAACCGATAAAGCGGCTATCAGAGCTTCATTGATGGGTATCCTCTTGACAGTGCCGGTATGGACTCTGTTTATGTTTATAGGAACAGCATTATTTGTTTATTATAAGCAACAACCTTTACCTGAAGGGATACGCTCGGATGCAGTATTTCCTTATTTCATCATGACAAAGTTACCGACAGGAGTGATCGGCTTTATACTTTCTGCGATGATCTCCGCGGCAATTTGCAGTCTTAGTGCTGATTTAAACTCATTGGCAGCAGTAGGTGTTGAAGATTATTACAAAAAAATGCGTCCTAATCGTCCGGACAAAGAATATTTAAAAGTCAGTAAGATCTTTGTTGTTGTTGCCGGCCTAGTCTCGATACTCATCGGTGCGATTTATATAAATGCCGGAGATGAAGGGGTATTAGGTATTGTGTTTACTTTATATGCTATCTTCTCGGGTGGTATAGTCGGGATTTTTCTGTTAGGATTGCTGAGCTCGAGAGCCAACCGGCAGGGAATTAATATCGCGATAGCGGTTTGCGTTGTATTTACTTCTTATGCGTTTTTAACCTCCACAAAGATTGGATTGGGCGAAAATAAAAGCCTTCTGCTGGATATGGGCGAGTATAACTTTACTCATAATAAACTTATGCTGGGCGTATACAGTCACCTTGTCGTAATTATTGTAGGCTATGTTGCCAGTCTATTCTTCCCTAAACCAGTATTGGATAAAAATCTGCTTTTTAGTGGCTGGAGGGACGCAAGAAGAGAGCGGAAGGCAGAAGAGAAAAGTTTAATTAATGAGCCAGGCTAGACAGTTGTAACCTTATGAAAAAAATCTTTTTTTGTGTTCTTTTTTTAGCTTTAATAAGCTCTTCTTTTGCTCAAACTTCCGATGATGCCTTTAAGAAACCTCTGAAGGAGGTGATTTCACAGATCGAGAACCAGTACAAGGTTAAGATCCGTTATTCGGAAGACCTAGTAAAAGATCGCTTTGTAAGTTATGCAGGATGGAGGTTCCGTCCGGATCTGGAAAAGACATTGTCCAATGTGCTGTCGTCACAGGATATTACGTTTACAAAGGAAGGAGAAGGTAAGTATAAACTTGATAATTTCCGATATCATTTGAAGACTCCTGCGGAGGGGAGGGAGCAGTTGGAGTACCTTTCAACATTGTATGATGACGTTCCTTCCTGGGAAAAAAGGAAATCCGAATTAAAAAGCTGCATGCGCGAGGCACTACGCCTGACGGTGCTTCCTGCAAGGCCTAAGAGCAAGCCGATTATCACCAACAAAAGGACCTTTGAAGGGTATACAGTAGAAAACGTTGCTTTGGAAGTACTGCCCGGTGTATACGTGTGCGGATCTCTGTATCAACCCATTAAGCCGAAAGGAAAGATCCCTGTCATTTTAAATCCTGATGGGCACTTTGGAAACGGTCGGTACCGCGCAGATGCTCAATACCGTTGTGCGATGCAGGCAAAAATGGGAGCAATGGCTTTCAGTTACGACCTGTTTGCCTGGGGAGAATCATTGCTGCAATTTAAACCGCAAGACCATCGGCAGGCTCTTGCGCAAACCATACAGTTCTTAAACAGCGAACGTATCCTCGATTGGATGCTTTCCTTTAAGTATGCTGATCCAAAACGGGTTGCAATCTCAGGAGGTTCTGGGGGTGGAAGTCAGACAATGCTGGTTACTGCTTTAGACGACAGGATCACGCTTAGTGTTCCGGTAGTGATGCTTTCTTCATACCACAGTGGGGGCTGCCCATGTGAAAGCGGTATGGGTGTACATCTTTGTGGTGGAGGTACCAACAATGCAGAAATAGCAGCAATGGCGGCTCCAAGGCCACAACTGGCTATATCCGATGGCAAAGATTGGACTCAGCAGGTTCCGAAAGTAGAGTTCCCTTTTGTTCAGAAGATCTACGGGTTCTATGGAAAATCTGATCTGGTTGAAAATACTCATCTTCCTGCTGAAGGACACGACTATGGCGTTAATAAACGCTATGCTTTGTACGAATTTCTTGGCAAACATTTTAAGATGAATGCTAAGGCTGTACGGGATGCCGCCGGCAAGTTTGATGAATCTAAAGTAACGATTGAGGAGTTTCCAGCTATGTATGTGTTCGGAGAGAAAGGCGAAAAGCTACCGGCAAATGCAGTTAAGAGCTTTGAGGAATTAGAAAGGATTTTTGAAGATAGTATTAAATAAATTAAGCGATCCTGAGAGTTAGCCCAGCGCTCTCAGGATTCATAAATAAATAAGAGTCTCCGACTCGCTAAAGCGATATTTTTAACGCGTACAACATGCAAAACAGAAGAGAGTTTTTACGCAATGCAGCTTTACTAACAGCAGGATTTTGTCTGCCTGATAGTAAAGCCTGGGCTTTTGCTGCTAAAAAGCAGCCTTATAAAATTGCTGTGATCGATTTAATGATATTGAAACGGCAAAAACTTAGCGCCTTCCAACTCACAAAAGAGCTGGGAGCCGATGGTTTGGAACTCGACATGGGCGGCCTGGGCAACAGGGAAACTTTCGACAGCAAGCTTGCCGATCCGGAGCAGAGAAAACAATTCCTGGATAAAGCTAAAGAACTAGGCCTGGAGATTTGTTCATTAGCGATGACGGGCTTCTATGCACAATCTTTTGCAAAACGTCCAACCTATCAACGCATGGTGCAGGATTGCATAGATACTATGAAGGCAATGAATGTTAAGACTGCGTTTTTACCATTAGGAATCCAGGGCGATTTGGTGAAGAATCCGGAGTTGCGTCCTGCAATAGTGGAGCGTTTAAAAGTAGTAGGTAAAATGGCTAAAAAAGCCGGCGTAGTTATAGGAATAGAAACGTCGCTGGATGCAAAAGCTGAGGTTGCGTTGTTAAAAGAAATAGGATCATCTGCTATTAAAATCTATTTCAATTTCTCAAACCCGCTCAAAGAGGGCAGGGATCTGTATCAGGAATTGAGGATCCTTGGAAAGAAACGTATTTGCCAGATTCATTGCACCGATGAAGACGGTGTCTGGTTAGAAAATAACACCCGCTTAGATATGTACAAGGTAAAGCGAACCCTGGATGATATGGGCTGGAAAGGCTGGCTGGTTATTGAACGCTCCCGCGATCAGAAGGATCCGACTAACGTAAGGAAGAACTTTACCGCGAATGTAAAGTATATGAAGAAGGTTTTTCAGGGGGCATAAAGCCATCCTGAAGTATGTTTCGGACCTTAATTTATTACTTCGTCATCCTGAACTTGTTTCAGGACCTCTTGCATAAGCAGGCAGCATCATGTATGTCGAAGTCTTTTTTCAAACTTCTTCATATAGGTCTCTCATATCTGGGTCCATAGATCTTATTAACTGTATTTGTTCAAGAGGTGCCGAAATAAATTCGGCATGACGCTCTCAATAAAGTGCAGTAGAAATATTTGTTTTTCGCGCTTTAAATTATTTCTGTGTCGTCCTAAAGTTGATTCAGGATTGGCATAATGATTATGGAGATTCCGTATCTTGTACCAAATGACGGTAAGTCATTTGGATTCTCGCTCATGGTAAAATCCTACAATACATAGAGAACTTGATATAAAAAACAACTACTGCCTGCCTATATTTTTGTATTAAGCTGACCAACCTGACTAATTTCTTCACCGGGAAAATATTCCGGTTGCTAAGCTTTTTTTACTCAGGCACATGCATAAACTTACATCTATACTGTTTGCACTACTAATTTCTCTTCAGTGCTTTTCTCAAAGCCTTAAGCTTGATGATATAAGGTGTGAATACAGGGTGAACCCTCTGGGAATTGATATTACCAGCCCAAGGTTTAGCTGGAAGATCAAATCTTCCGAAAGAAATGTTACGCAATCTGCCTATAGGATCTTGGTTTCTGATGATCCGGCAAAACTGAGAGGCAATACCGGAAATATCTGGGATTCGAAAAAAGTTGCTTCTGCAGCCTCCATTCAGGTTCAGTTCTCAGGCAAGCCATTGAAGGCGGCCAGTACTTATTTCTGGAAAGTAATGATCTGGGATAATAAAGGTCATTCTACATCCTGGAGTACTGTAGAAAGTTTTCAAATGGGACTTCTTGAAGCAACCGACTGGAAAGGGGCAAAATGGATCGCTTACGAACGCCTTCCTGATTCCCTGGTCTATTCCCTGGTTACCGACAGGAAAAAAGACCAGATCAGTACTAACAATGTACTGCCCTTATTAAGGAAAAATTTCATCGTTAAAAAGAAAGTAAAAAAAGCCTCTGCCTTCATATCAGGTCTCGGGCATTTCGAATTAAGTTTAAACGGAAAAAAAGTAGGGGATCATTTTCTTGATGCTGGGTGGACAAAATATGACAAGGAAGCTTTATATGTAAGTTTTGATATCACGGATCAGATAAAAAATGGGGCCAATGCTATTGGCGTAATGTTAGGCAATGGCTTTTACTACGTACCTCCGGTAAAAGGCCGTTTCCGGAAGTTAAAAACTTCTTTCGGCTACCCAAAAATGATAAGCAGGGTACTTCTTGAATATACCGATGGTACCACCGAAAATATAGTTAGTGACAACACCTGGAAGACGTCAAAAAGCCCTGTGATCTTTTCCAGCATTTATGGCGGTGAAGATTATGACGCTACCCTGGAACAAAAAGGTTGGGATACCCCTTCTTTCAATGACAAATCGTGGAAGCCTGTACTTGTAGTGGAAGGGCCGCCGAAGCTTCACTCTCAAATGGCAGAGCCCCTGAAAGTGTTCGAAAACTTTGTGCCTGTAAACACCTCGACGCTTGAAAACGGAAATCTCGTTTTTGATCTCGGACAAAACGCTTCAGGAATCATCGAAATAAAGGTGAAAGGTAAGAAGGGAGATACAGTGAGGGTTGCTCCGGGAGAGTTGTTAACTAAAGATGGCTCTGTGACTCAACGTGCAACAGGAGGACCTTTTTATTTCACCTACATACTAAAAGGTGAGGGAGAAGAAACCTGGAGGCCGCGCTTTACCTATTACGGTTTCCGGTATCTGGAAGTGAAAAGGAGTGTTGCCGGTAACGAAACAAATGCAAAGAAAGAACTGCCTCAGCTTTTGGCTGTGAAAGGCTTACATACGCGTAATGCAGCGGAGAGAACCGGAACCTTCACTTCGTCCAATGAACTTTTTAACAAAACGGATAAACTTATTGACTGGGCAGTAAAAAGTAATATGGCCAGTGTGTTTACCGATTGTCCGCACCGCGAAAAGCTGGGATGGCTGGAGGAAGTTCACCTCGTAGGGCCTGGCATAAGATACAATTACGATATTGCTAATTTAGGTCGCAAAACTATCCAGGATATGAAAACCTCTCAGTTAGAGGACGGATTGATACCTGAAACTTCTCCTGAATATGTGAAGTTTGAATGGGGAGACGGAATGTTCCGGGACTCACCTGAATGGGGAAGTAACGCTATTATCCTGCCCTGGTATTTGTATCAATGGTATGGTGATAAACAAGCTCTTTCTTCGAGCTATCCCATGATGCAACGGTACATTGCTTATCTTCAGACAAAAGCAAAGGATGATATTTTGTACCAGGGCCTTGGCGATTGGTATGATCTGGGGCCGAAGCCACCGGGTGTGTCGCAGCTAACACCAATGGGCGTAACTGGTACGGCGATCTATTATTACGATCTGAATATCATGGACAGCATTGCTCAAATGATGGGGAGGAATAAAGAGGCCTTACAATATAGGAAACTGGCTGCTGCGGTTAAAGCGTCTTTCAATAGAACTTTTTTCAATAAAGGAACTAAACAATATGCTACAGGCAGTCAGGCCGCGAACGCGATGGCTCTTTACATGAACCTGGTTGAACCCGCTGACAGACCGGCGGTGCTTGCTAATCTGATAAAAGATATCCGGGACAGAAATAATGCTCTAACCGCAGGAGACATTGGACATCGTTATTTATTACGGGTACTCGAAAATGAGGGCCGGTCGGACGTGATCTTTGATATGAACAGCAGGTCTGATGTTCCGGGTTATGGCTATCAGATCGCAAAAGGAGCCACAGCATTAACTGAATCCTGGGCTGCTTTGCCTACCGTTTCGAATAACCATTTAATGTTGGGGCATTTGATGGAGTGGTTTTACAGCGGGCTTGGTGGTATCAGGGGGGCGGATGGTTCAGTGGCTTTCAATAAGATTGTAATCAAACCTGAAGTAGTTGGAGATGTAACCTTTGCTAAAACCAGTTACCAATCTCCATACGGACTGATCAGATGTGAATGGAAAAAATCTGCAAATGGTTTTGATTTGAACATAGAAATACCAGCAAACACAAAAGCCACTGTTTTTTTACCGGCGAAAGAAATCAGCCAGGTAAAAGAATCCGGAAAAGCAATTGTTAACCATCCTGATGTTAAACCGGCCGGGTACAAAGATGGTCGTACCCTGCTTGAGCTTGGATCGGGCGCTTACCGCTTTGTAGTAGATCTCTAGGAATCGGGATCTGTTGCAGGCGATTTAAAAATTTCAAATAACACACATGAGAAATACACTTATCCTATTATCCGCTTTATCGTTTTTTGGCCTCGCTTCCGTAGCGCAGCAAAAAAATGAAGTTTCACCTGCCCGGATGCAGGAAGTATACAACGAAATAAAAACGCCTCATAAATACGGACTGATCATAGTGCCGGATAGTGATTCAAAGAAAATGGATTGTCCTAGCGTTTTCCGAAAAGGAAAATACTGGTACATGACCTACGTGATCTTTGACGGCAGGGGGTACGAAACCTGGTTGTCAAAAAGTAAGGACTTGCTTAACTGGGAGACGCAGGGACGTATCATGTCCTTCGGAGATTCTACTGAATGGGACGGAAGCCAGAGAGCCGGATATATTGCTTTGCAGGATAACAAATGGGGCGGCAATTACAAACTGAAGAAATACAAGGGAAAATACTGGATGTCGTACTTTGGGGGGGCGGTAAAAGGATATGAGGCAGGAGATTTGAGCATTGGAATGGCTTATACTACAGGTGACCCCGCAAAGGCTCATGAATGGCAGCGTTTTGACAAGCCCTTATTCAGCTCAAAGGACGCTGATGTTCGCTGGTGGGAAAATCGTAAGCTTTTTAAGAGCAGTGTGGTCTGGGATAAAAACAAAACAACAGGACATCCCTTCGTAATGTACTACAATGCAAACGGTGACTCTGCAAAGAACAACATTAAAACCCGCTGGTTTGAACGTATCGGCATGGCGGTTTCTGATGATATGAAAAATTGGAAACGCTTTAATCCGGAGCCCGTTGTACATCACCCGGTTGGTATAACGGGAGACGCCGTTGTTCAGAAAATGGACGATGTATGGGTGATGTTTTATTTCGGTGCTTTCTGGCAGGATCGTAAAGGCGCGTTTAATCGTTTTGCAGTTTCTAAAGACATGGTGAACTGGACTGACTGGACAGGCGAGAACCTTGTGCAATCCTCAGAACCCTATGATGAATTGTATGCACATAAATCTTTTGTGGTAAAACACAAAGGTATTGTATATCATTACTACTGTGCAGTGAATAAAAAAGAGCAACGCGGAATAGCAGTAGCTACTTCAAAAGACCTTGGAAAGAGCAAGGTCAGTTTCAATATTAAAAGTAAGTAACGGCTAAATAAAATGTACAAAGCTTTTTCAAAATACCTTGTTGCTGCTGTTATATTTTTTGCGCTCTCGCTGGCGAGCACTGAAGCGGCTGAAATCTGGGTGGCTCCAAATGGAAATGATCAGAATCCGGGTACTAAAGGTAAACCGATGGCTGATATAGCCCAGGCTTTAAGAAAGGCAAGGGAGTTGAGACGTTTATCCGATCCTTCAGTAACAAAAGGAATTACAATCATATTAAGAGGAGGGGTTTATTCCCTTGAAGAACCAATTGTTATACGTCCTGAAGACTCAGGTACTGCTGACAGTCCTACAATCTTTCAGGCAGCACCCGGCGAATCTCCGGTTATAAGTGGCGGCATTAAAGTGGGAGGCTGGAAGAAAGCTTCATCAAATATCGCAGGTATACCTGTAAGCGCTCAGGGCAAAATTTGGGAGGTTGATGCACCCCTGATCGCGGATCAGGTTTTGGACTTCAGACAGCTATGGGTAAATAACGTAAAGGCTACCCGCGCGAAGGATACTCCCGAGGGCTTAATGAACCGGATCCTTTCATGGAATCACAAAGAGCAAACTTGCTGGATCCCAAAGCCGTCTGTTGATGTGACGAAGGCTAAAGGGCTCGAAATGCAGATCCACCAGTGGTGGGCAATCGCCAACTTAAGGATTAAATCTGTTGAGGTAAAAGGCGATAGTGCAAAACTATCATTTCATCAGCCAGAAAGCAGGATCCAGTCTGAACATCCCTGGCCTGCACCCTGGCTTTCAAAGCAAACTGGCAACTCCGCTTTTTTTCTTTCAAATGCTGCGGAGTTCTTAAATGAGCCGGGAGAGTGGTTTCTGGATAAAGAGAGGCGTAAGATCTATTACTGGCCAAGGAACAACGAGAATCTAACTTCTGCGAATGTTACTATTCCTTACCTGGAAACACTGGTAACTATGCAGGGGACTATCGATCGTCCGGTTTCTTTTGTTTTTTTCAAAAGTATCGGTTTTCAGCATTCCAGCTGGTTACGTCCATCAAAGGAAGGCCATGTTCCTCACCAGTCGGGAATGTATATGCTGGATGCCTATAAGCTAAAGATCCCGGGAACACCCGATAAAAAGGGCATGGAAAACCAGGCCTGGGTTGGTCGCCCCGCTGCGGCTGTAAAGGTGGCATTTGCTAGTAATACAGGCTTTGAGGCTTGCCGTTTTGAGCATCTGGCTTCGACCGGACTAGACTACCATCGCGGAACAAGGAACGACCTGATAAACGGAAACCTGTTTAAAGATATTGGAGGAACTGCTATTCATGTGGGGGTATATTCTGATGAGGCCCACGAAGTGCATGTTCCTTATAATCCTGAAGATGAAAGGGATGTATGCACCAATGTAACCGTGAGTAATAACCTGGTAACCGATGCTGCAAATGAGGATTGGGGCTGTATAGGTATCAGTGCAGGTTATGTAAAAGGAATTAAAATTGAACATAACGACATCAGCGAGGTGTCTTATATGGGCATTTCAATGGGCTGGGGATGGTCGCCTACGGTCAACACAATGCGTAATAACCGCATCGTGGCTAACAAGATCTACCGCTATGCGAAGCATATGTATGATGTTTCGTCCATTTACACGCTTTCGGCTCAGCCGGCTTCGGTTATAGCAGAAAATTATATTGACAGCATTTATAAAGCGCCCTATGCTCATGATCCTAATCACTGGTTTTATCTGTATACAGATGAAGGCTCCTCTTTCTTTACGGTAAAAAACAACTGGACTCCTTCTGATAAATACCTGCAGAATGCAAACGGTCCGGGTAACGTCTGGGAAAACAACGGTCCCCAGGTTGCCGACAGTATCAGGCTGAAAGCCGGATTACAGGATAAGTTCCGCTATCTTCTGAAAGAAAAAGCTCCGGCTTCTAAAAACTGGGAGATCAACCGTTCTGAGAGGACAAAAGTTATCGAATTGATTGGGAAGGAAGGCTCTGTCCATAATATTGAAAGAATTAAAGAGATCTGCAGGAAGAATGGAATTCAGGGTGACGCCGTTTATCAATGGAAGAATCATACCGTGATCTATGGTGCGATACAAAACCCGGACAAAATAAGTGCTGAACTCAAAGCAGGCTTTCCTGAAAGTTACACAAAGACTTACAATGCTCCTTTTTATGAATTTAACCGGCTGAAAAATTGCCCCGGAGCGCAGGGAGTTAAAGAATGGGATCATATCCTGCTGACGGCAAACCTGGTGAAAGATCAGACCCTGCAAAAGGAATACATGGATTATCATGCCACCCAGTTTAAAATGTGGCCGGAGGTATCAAAGGGTTTTTGTAATGCCAACTTCCAGCAGTTAATTATGTTCAGGAATGGAGACCAGCTGATGCTTATCATCAGTATCCCGAAAGGCGAAAGTCTCGATAAACTGAACCCAAAAACTACGGAGAACAATCCACGGGTTGATGAGTGGAATAACTTAATGAAAAAGTACCAGGAAGGTATTGAAGGAACCAAGCCGGGTGAAACCTGGGTGTTTTTAGAAAAGAAGTTGTAAGTAACTGAAATACTAACGTTAAACAGATTTGAATATCAACGAAAATAAAATGCTAAAATTAGGAATATTAGGTCTTGGCGAAGGCCGCAGTACTATCTCCGCTGCGCTCCAAAGCGAAAAATGGGAGTTAAAGAAAATTTGTGATATGAACGAAGAGATGTGCCGCCAGCGTGCAAAGGAGTTCGATTTTCACAATTATACTACATCTTACCAGGAGATGCTGGATGATAAAGAAATTGATGTGATTGCTATCTATACTCCAGATCATCTTCATGCTGAACACGTAAAGCAGGCTCTTCTGCATGATAAACATGTAGTTTGTACCAAGCCTTTTATCGACGATCTAGGCAAAGCCAACGAACTTCTGGAAGTGGCAGCCAAAACAGGCAAGAAAGTGTTTGTGGGACAAAGCTCACGTTTCTTCGAGCCTGTTAAACGCCAGAGAAAAGATTTTGAGGCCGGTCTAATTGGTGATCTGATCACCATCGAAGGATATTATCATGCTGATCACCGCTGGTTTTTAAAGAAAGGCTGGTCATTAAAACAATCGTTTAAATGGCTATATGGAGGCTTAAGTCACCCCACTGATTTTATTCGCTGGTATCTTCCGGATATAGAAGAAGTAATGGGTTACGGAATGCTTAGTGCTAACGGTGCCAAAGAAGGCTTAAAAAACCATGATACTATGCATTTTATTTTCAAAGCTAAGGACGGTAGGATTGCCCGTGTGAGTGGTGCTTATACCGGACCTGTGCAGCCTGTCATCCGCGACAGCGAGATGAGCTGTATTCTCCGCGGAACGGAGGGCTGTAGTCAGGCTGATTATATGGATCTGCGTTATGCGGTAACTACTAATACTGGTGAGGAACAAGTGATCACCTGGGAGCATAAACTGAAACATTATTTCCGCTTCGAAGGCAAAAGCCATCATGCCGGTGAGTACCAGAATTACCTCGAATACTTTGCCGATAGCATTAACGAGAACACAACCGCTTATCCGGATCTTAAAGAAGGTATCGGTACTATTGCCTTATTACAGGCAATGGACAAATCATTGGCAACCGGACTTCCCGTGAAAGTGGATGATATGTTGAAAGCTTATAATATTTCACGCGAATCTATCAGTCTCTAATTATGGGCAGTATCGTAGAACGCTTAACCATACTCGACTATGCTATAGTTGTTGCCTACCTGGTCATTTTATTTGTAATTGGTTACCGGGCAAGCTTTTCTGATAAAAAGAAAGAGGGTGAAACCCTCTTTCTTGCTAATAAGTCTTTAGGGTGGGCGAGTATCGGTTTCAACATGTGGGGCACTAATGTGGGGCCATCCATGCTACTTGCATTTGCCAGTATCGGATACAGCACAGGTATCGTTGCCCTGAACTTTGATTGGTACGCCTTCGTCTTTCTAATGCTGCTGGCATTGGTTTTTGCTCCGAAATATCTGGCTGCTAAAGTTTCTACGATGCCCGAGTTTATGGGTAACCGTTATGGTGATTCCACCCAGAATATTCTGGCCTGGTACGCTCTGATCAAGATCCTGATCTCCTGGTTATCTCTTGGCTTATTTGCCGGAGGTTTTCTCGTAAGGCAGATATTAGGTATACCCATGTGGGAATCCGTGATCGTTTTAGTGCTTTTTGCAGGGATTTTTGCTTATGCCGGAGGTCTGAAAGCTATTGCTCGGGTGAACGTCTTCCAGATGATCTTGCTGATAGGGGTTTCACTGACCTTAACAGTGCTTGGGATAATGAAGGTTGGAGGGATTTCCGAGGTTTATAACAGTGCTCCTGCTCACTATTGGGATCTGATCCGTCCAGCCAGTGATGAAAAATATCCCTGGCCTGCCATATTATTAGGTTATCCTGTTGCAGCAATAGCATTCTTTTGTACTGATCAGGCGATGGTACAATCCGTTTTGGGTGCAAAGAATCTGGAGCAGGGTCAATTAGGTGTGAATTTCATCGGCTGGTTGAAGATTCTTTCATTGCCTTTATTTATCCTTACGGGTGTATTATGTTTTATACTATTCCCCAATCTCAACGATCCGGCGGAAGCCTATATGACCATGGTGACTAACTTGTTTCCTCCGGGCATGAACGGTCTTGTGATAGTGGTTTTGATTGCAGTGCTGGTAGGAACCATAGGTTCCTCACTTAATTCGCTTAGCACTGTATTCACAATGGATGTTTATGCAAAGAAGATGAATCCTAACGCTACGAATGAACAGATCATCAAGGTGGGAAGGCTGACTGTAATTGCCGGATGTGTGTTCGCTGTAATGATGGCCTTAGCGATTGACAATATTAAAGGATTAAATTTATTTGATGTTTTTCAGTCAGTATTGGGTTTTATAGCACCTCCTCTGTCGGTTGTTTTCTTATTAACCGTATACTGGAAGCGTACTACCAGGAAGGCTGTAAATTTCACCCTTTCTGTGGGTTCGGCATTTAGTCTAGGTGTAGGAGCAACCTACCTTTGGATACTAACTCCGGATAAGTTTCCATTCTGGCCGCATTACTTGTTATTGTCGTTCTACATCTTTGCTTTCTTGTTCGCAGTAGCGATCCTCATCTCGCTGTTGGATAGATCACCTGAAATATATAAACCTGATGCCGAAGAAGCTAAAAATATTGCCAAGCCAACTTTTCGTGTAAAAATAGCCTGGACCCTCTTATGTATCGTAATGATAAGCCTGTATCTGTTTTTTAGTTAGCATGTACGTAAACATACCAATATAACTCTCTGATAATGAGCTCAAAAATTGTAAATTCAAAAAAAATCATACTTAGCTGTATACTGTTGCTAAGTGTTTTTCTTCCTCAATTGGCCCAGTCACAGTCAAAAGCAACCTGGATATGGTATCCTGGTGATTTTGAAGTGTGGCTTAGTAACAAAATGCAAAATCGCAGAACCGAAAGGGGATCATTTCTGCCTCCATTCTGGAAACTCGATAATCATTACGTACTTATTGATTTCCATAAGGTGTTTGATCTAAAAGAAGCTGAAGAGGCCGAACTCTATGTGGAAGGGCAGTATAACGTAAAGGTCGATGGGAAAGCCTTTTTTGGATATCCTAAAAAGATCACTATTCCAGCGGGAAAACATAAAGTGAGCCTGAAGGTATTTTGCCAGGACAGAGTCCCGGCGATCTATGTAAAAGGAAAAAATGTTGTGTCCGACTCGACATGGCTGGTTACTTTTGAAGATAAAGAATGGATTGACCAGTCGGGGAAAGCATCCGATCAATCGGGTACTACCTGGTTAAAAGCTGCATCCTGGAATTTTGACAGCCCATCTACACCTCCGTCGAAGTTTACTCTGGCAACAAAGCCGCAATCTGCCGTGAAAGTAGAAAGGAAATCTCAATCGCAGTTGCTTGATTTTGGAAGAGAAACTTTCGGCTATGTAAGACTTCATGGACTAAAGGGTACAGGAAAGGTTGAGATCTATTACGGAGAATCTAAAGAAGAAGCTTTATCCGAAGAACATGCCGAAACCCTGGACATGCTCGACGTGAACTTTCTCCAGAAGAGAGATTCAACGACTGAGTTGACGAAAGCATTCCGTTATGTAAACGTGAAACTCCCTCAGGGTATGTCGCTCGACTCTGTGTCGATGTTATACGAGTATTTGCCCGTAGCTGATAGGGGAGGATTCCGCTGTTCCGACCAGGAAATTAACCGGATCTATGATGTGGCTAAATATACTTTCCACTTAAGCACCCGGGAGTTTTTTATCGACGGAATTAAAAGAGATCGCTGGATCTGGTCGGGTGATGCTTATCAAAGCTACCTGATGAACTATTATCTGCTCTTTGATTCTCCTTCCGTAACGCGTACTACCCTTGCTTTAAGAGGAAAAGATCCGGTAACGAGCCATATTAACACCATTATGGATTATACCTTCTACTGGTTTATTGGTATCTATGATTACTATCTCTATACAGGTGATAAGAACTTCATTCAACAATTCTATCCGCGTATGCAGAGCCTGATGGAGTACTGCCTGTCGCGCAGGAACAAAAATGGAATGATGGAGGGCCTGGCGGGCGACTGGGTATTTATCGACTGGGCAGATGGTTTAAGTAAAAAAGGAGAAGTTAGCTTCGAACAATTACTCTTGGCTAGAAGCCTGGAAGCCATGGCCATTAGTGCAGATATTGCGAAGGATGCCGCCGGAGCAACGCGCTATAAGCAACTGGCAGAGGAGATGAAAACAAAGATCTTTGCTAACTACTGGAATGATGAAAAGCATGCTTTGGTGCATAGCAGGGTTGACGGTAAGCAAACGGACAATGTTACCCGGTATGCGAATATGTTTGGAATCTTTTTCAACTACTTTACAGAATCACAAAAGCAACAGGTTAAGCAGCATGTACTGTTAAACGACAAGATCCAAAAGATCATGACACCTTACATGCGTTTTTATGAGCTGGAAGCTTTATGTGCCATGGGAGAGCAGTCCTACGTGTTGAAAGAAATGAAAGATTACTGGGGTGGCATGCTTAAACTTGGTGCTACTTCTTTCTGGGAAGAATATAATCCTGCAAAAAAAGGTGCCGAGCACTATGAAATGTACGGGCGTAAATTCGGCAAAAGTCTTTGCCATGCCTGGGGGGCAAGTCCTTTGTATCTCCTTGGAAAATATTATCTGGGTGTTAAACCGCTTTCGCCAGCTTACCAGACATGGATAGCTGAACCAAATCTGGGTGGTTTAAAATGGATGGAAGGGAAGGTTCCAACGCCGGATGGGGAGATATCTGTTTATTGCAGTACTTCTGAGGTGAAGATTAAATCTCCTTCAGGTACCGGAACGCTTCGCTTAAAGAGTAAAACTAAACCCACTGTCGCAGGAGCGAATGTACAATCTAAAGGAAATGGTATTTATGAGGTCACTATTCCAAAAGGTAAGGAATTTGTGGTAAAGTATCGGTTGTAACCAGGTATCATTCCTGGTCTGCACACGCGGCGCGCGTGCGCACTGTCCGTAGTGTCGTGAGGGGGAATGTGCCGGTTGCTTACTACGGATTTATCCATTGAAGGAGAGTCTCCGACTCGATTAGGCATCAAGAATGGCGCTTAACGAGTCGGAGACTCTTTTTTATTCATGAATCCTGAGAGCGCTGCGCTAACTCCCAGGACAGTCTGGGGGATAATAGAGTCATCAATAGCCATGGCTAGTGCCCAGCCAGCGCGTGTGCTTAGAAAAACAGAACTTCTTCTTTAGTTAATTTTTAACCCTCCAGCATACCTATTTTTTTCTGAATTTTTTCCGCACATCTAATAACTTCAGGAAGGATCTCTTCATTCTCAACACCTTTGTTGATATTCAAAGTGGTTAACCTTGAAACCGTAATACAGGCTATAATACGAGAACCATTTAGTTTCACAGGGACAGCAATATCAACCACACCTTCCGCCAGATCACTCGTTCTAATATAATAACCATTGTCTGGGATCAAATCGATAGACTGGAGGAACTTTTCTTTCTGTTGTTTACTGTAACTTTTATAAATACTGTTGTTTTCAAGAGACGAAAAGCGGTCTTTATCTGTCATATAAGCAAGCAGGATCTTACCTGAAGCTGTCAGGGGCAAAGGAAAAAGGTTTCCTTCTTCTATAGAAAGTGCAATTGGTTCAGGGCTCTTCGCATGCAGAACCACCATTACCTGATTCATATATAAAACACTGAGATGGCATGATTGCCGTACCGTTTGCGCTAACTCTTCTAAAGGAAACTGCGCTGCTTTACAAAGTTCATCAATAGGTGAGTGCCGATGTGAGAGGTGATAGAGTTTTAACGAAAGACGATATTTCCCTGATATCTCATCTCTTAAAATATATCCACGGCTTTCCAGGCTCATCAGCATTCTGTAAATCTCGTTTGGGCTTTTATCAATTCCAACGGCAATTTCAGTTTGCGAAAGAGGAACAGATTTGGATGAGAGGTACTCCAGTATATCCAAACCCTTATCTAGTGCAGGAGCCTGGTATTTGTTGGCTTTTTCTTTCATTAATAATTGGACAGTTTAGGAAACATCCGGACAAACATACTAAATGGACATTCAAATATGTTCGTCTTTATGTACAATTAAAGAAATATAAATATAGTTTTCATATTTGAAAAATATATTTATATTTGAATAGTAAACCGAATCTACCAAATTCAGGAAAAGTAATTAAATCAGAAGCAGCATACCGTATAATTGGTAACCTACCTCGTATCTGAACTATTTTTTTGTTAACCAATGATAAATGAAAAACACATGGCCATGAAAAAAAATCCAGAATAAAAAGCAGGAATATTAAATATCCCTGCCCTAAGTGTTGATCTGCCAATCAATACTTACGAAGGCTAATTCTCGATCAATTAACCAATTAACAAAGTTATGAAAACTTTAAAACTAAATCCCTTTAGTTACATGGGGAACAGGGGAGCTCTGTGCGCCTTCTTTTCCCTGTTCTTTTCCATTCTCATATCTCAAAATCAAACAAGAGCCCAGGGCGCTATTTCGATCACAGGACAAGTAACATCAAGCGAAGGTGAATCACTTCCGGGCGTAAGCGTAACCGTTAAAGGCGGTGATGTCAGTACCTCAACGGATGTAAGCGGAAATTTCCGGATCGCTGTCCCTGCAGCTAATGCAACCCTTGTATTTACCTATGTCGGTTTTATTTCGCAGGAAGTGCCATTAGAAGGGCGAACCTCACTTAATGTCAGTCTTCGAACCGACAACAGAGCACTGGAAGAGGTGGTTGTTGTTGGATACGGCACGCAGAGACGGGTCAATTTAACCGGTTCAATATCTACCGTTTCCGGGACGACTTTAACTGAACGTCCGGCTCCAAACGCCGCCAACTTGTTGCAAGGCAGAGCCACCGGTTTGCAGGTAACCCAGCCTTCAGGAGAACCGGGAAGGGATAATCCCAGCTTTATCATCCGCGGCCGTGGCTCCTTTGGTTCTGGCACGAATATTCAACCTTTGGTACTGATAGACGGGGTTACCGGTTCGATCAATAACCTTTCGCCCCAGGATATAGAAAATATAACCGTTTTAAAAGATGCGGCTTCGGCGGCGATCTATGGGTCCAGGGGTGCTAATGGCGTAATTTTAGTCACAACAAAAAAGGGAAGAAAAGGTAAACCTGTATTTAATTACCGTTTAAACGTAGGTCGTCATGCTCCAACTGAACTTCCAGACCTGATAACCAATTCCGCGGAATATATGACGATGTTTAATACAGCAGCTACACGTCAGGGCATTGATCCTTTAACTGGTCAATACCAGCCAGAAGAGATTGAAAAGTATCGTAACGCGACCGACCGAAATCGATACCCTAATTTTGACAATGTCGATTATTATATAAACCCGGCCACCGTAAGTAGTCACAATCTTTCAGTGTCAGGCGGCACGGAAAAAAGTACTTACAATCTCTCTCTTGGATATCTTAACCAGGATGCAGTGATCAAAGGATATAAATTCAAGAGATATAACGGTCTGCTAAATTATTCCACTGAAATAAATAAGTATATTACTATAGGTACTACTGCCAACCTAACCTATAAAGACAGGCAGGAGCCTCCCTTCACAGGAGAAAGTATGACCCTTGCCATCTACGCAGCCGGGCCCTTATATGGACCATTTTTGCCTGATGGTAGTGGACGGGTGGCTTCAAAAGCTTATGCCTTTGAAGGCCGGAACCGTAATCCGCAGGAGTATTATGCCATGGGCGATCAGAATTTCAAGGAATATAATTTGAACGGTCAGGCTTACATAGATGTTAAACCGTTAAAGGGCTTAACCTGGTCGACAAAAGTGGCCGTGAATTATACCGACGAGTACTATAAGATGTATCAGCGTCCATACCAGGCATTTTTGTTTCAAAAAGCTGATTCTGATCCGGATCATGCATTTAACTCCTTCGGGCCTGATGTTCTTGGCGTTACTGACCAATATTCAAAGGTTATAAACCCTACGGTGTATTCAACGCTAACCTATGAAACCACATTTAGAAAAGATCATAATTTCCGGTTTCTGGCGGGGTATGAGCAGGTATCACATAAAAACCAGAACCTGCGCGGCAGAAGAACGAACTCTGCTGCTCCTGTTTTAGAAGACTTAACCGGCTACCTTCCCAGCGGGGAAACACTTTATTTTAATCACCCCCGTTTGCCCAGCTTGGCCGGGCCTTCAGAATGGGCCTTAAGATCATACTTTGGGCGGGTGAATTACAACTTTCAGGGCAAGTATCTGTTTGAAGCCAATCTACGCCACGATGGAACCTCCAAGGTATCACCGGAGTATCGATGGGGAACCTTTCCTTCCGTGTCAGCCGGGTGGTTAATAACAGAAGAAAAGTTTCTGAAAGACAAACTTAGCTGGTTAAGTAATTTAAAACTGCGTGCCTCTTATGGTGAACTCGGCAACCAGGATGTGGGTACTTATCTTTTCCAGGATAACCTGGCTATTAATAATGTCTTTTATTCTTTTGATAATAATACCCTGCAACAGGGCGCTGTAAATAATGCTTTTCGAGAACAATCTTTACGCTGGGAGTCGACACGTGTGCTTGATTTTGGATTGGACGCTGATATTCGTAACGGATTATTGGGTATAACATTCGATTGGTTCAATAAAACCACTTACAATATTCTCGCCCAGCAACCAATCCCTTCAAGCCTGGGTTTAGCTGCTCCAACTACAAATGATGGAAAATTACGCAATCGGGGAATTGAGTTAAATCTTAGCCATCAAAACAAAGTAGGTCAGATATCCTACGGAGCAAACGTTTTGCTTTCCACCGCAAAAAACGAAGTGTTAAGTATTCGCGTTCCAAATGAGGGATCCAGCATCCGCAGGGCCGGACTGCCCTGGGAGGCACATTATCTCTATATATGGGATGGCATTTTCCAGGAGGAAGACATTAATAACCCTAACGTCCCCGTTCATGCAGAGAATGTGAACCCTAAGCCGGGCGATCTAAAGATGAAGGACCTTGATGGCGATGGAGATGTTGATGCAAACGACCGGCAGGTGGTTGGCGGGGCGTATCCGGATCTTACTTATTCATTTGGACTGAACTTAGGATACAAAAGGTTTTCACTCAACGCATTTTTTCAGGGAGTAGAAGGGATTGCGAGCAGGGTTGTAGGCTGGGGTGTTGACCCTTTTCACCAGGGTGCCGCTCCAACAACCAAATGGAGAAATGCCTGGACACCAGAAAACAGGAGTAATACCATGCCTGCCATTTATTTACAGGGATATCCGGGCGTTCAGAGCTATGCGGCTTCAACATATTTCCTTCAGGATGCCTCCTACCTTCGTCTCAAGAACCTGATAGTTTCTTACGACCTGCCCTTGTTGCTTGCCAAAAAAGTAGGAGCAAGCGGGATTAACGTATATGTATCCGGGGATAATCTGTTCACTATTACCAAATATGAAGGTGGTGATCCGGAAAGAGCAAATCCTACAGGGAATTTTGCCCAATACCCCCAAACCCGTATTTATAATTTCGGAGTGAATGTTAAATTTTAAAACAGGAATCATGCTAACTCAATATAAAATGACCGTTCTCCTTTTGGCAGGTTTGCTTACAGGTACGGTATCATGTAAAAAAGACTTTCTTGAAAAAAATCCTTTAAACAGCGTTTCCAGTCAGATCTTCTGGGCTAATGAGAATGATGTAAAAACGGGCCTGGCAGGTGTATATTCCAGGCTCCAGCAAAACTTCTTAGGTTACGAAAGAATATACCTCGAGGGACTGACTGACAATGCCTACTTATTACCAGGTAACTCTAACCAGAATAATTTGCCTCAAATGGCAACAGGAAGTATCAGTGCAGGATTAGGAGGAGCTTTACCCAATATGTTCAGCAGTCCATACCGTTTAATATCATCTTGTAATTATTTTCTGGACAATGTCGACAAAGCGCCGATCAGCGATGCCGCTATGGATGTATATAAAGCAGAGGTTCGTTTTTTAAGGGCTTTTGGTTATTTCGAGCTGGTACAGGCCTTTGGAGGAGTACCTATTTACCGGAACTACTTCAAGCTTTTGGATGAATATAAAATTGAAAAAAGTACCAGGGAAGAAGTTTATGCCTTTATCCAGGAGGACCTTGATTTTGCGATAACAAATCTGCCTGATATTAAATACAATGGTCATGCGGTAAAAGGGTCTGCTCTCGGAATGAAGGCAAGGGTTTTGATCACACAGCAGAAATGGGGGGAGGCTGTTCCTGTTTTAGAACAGGTTATGGGTACGGCTTCAGGAAAGTTTAAGCTCTCGAATGATTATGCGGCCCTGTTTAAAACATCCGGCCAGGCAACAGCTGATGTAAACAGCGAAATTATGTTCGCTACACAGTATCTTGGGCCAAGTAATCCTCACCGGCTTTCGCCTGGTGCTTCGGGACTACATATTGAATTCATCAGAGATATACTGATCCAGCCCTACAAGGATCTTGCAGATGATTATGAGATGACTGATGGCAGGCCGGCCTCAGAATCGCCACTTTTTAATCCGCTGGCTCCATATGCCAACCGCGATCCCCGGCTGGATCTCACCGTAAAGTTGCCAGGGGAGGTATGGAGGAATGCTGCCGGTGTAGTTTATGACAGCCCATCCGCACCTGCAACCGGTTTCCTGGTAGAAAAATATGTAGATGTGGCCCGCGGACCCTTCGATCAGGCTTCAGCAGTTTCAACCGACCAGGACATTATACACCTGCGTTATGCCGACATACTATTAATGTACGCCGAGGCTAAAAATGAGGTACTCGCAGTACCCGATGCCTCCGTATACAATGCCATCAACGAGGTTAGGGCCCGGCCCGGTATTAACATGCCTCCGGTAGCTCAGCAAAAATATAATACAAAAGATTTATTGCGCGATTATATCAGGCATGAACGGAGGGTGGAATTTGCCTTCGAAGGGCAGCGTTATAATGATCTGAAACGCTGGAGAATCGCACATATTAAACTACCAACCTTAAAAGATCCTGCTAATACTCCGCTGGTTTTTGAAATGAGGAATTACATATTGCCATTCCCAACCACCGAATTGCTGAATAATCCGAGCCTTGTTCAAAATGAGGATTATAAGTAGTTTTCTGTTTTAAACGGGAAGGGAATAGTATTCTTTTCCCCGTTTTTTAGCTCTTCCAGCAAGGGCAAGATTGTACAATATATAGAGAACATGGTATAAAAATTCACGTGAAGCCAGTTCTATCTTTGTGAGTAACTAGCCGAATTTCGTTTTTAAAAATAGGTCTTTAAGGTAGTTTATAAACTAAAAGTCTTTTTTTGCGAATTCGATAATTAACATCCGCACACATAAAAGATGAAGATTTTTCTATCATTTGCATCCCTTTTTATATTACTTAGTCCTTCTTATGCCCAGTTGGTAGACAAAACTCCGGCAGCTGTACCGGTAGCTCCTTCAGTGTACAATCGTGAACCCTGGGAAGACCCGCTCGTGAGTGGAATCAACCGTGATCCTTCGAGGGCTACGGCATATTCCTTTTCTTCAGTAGATGAGGCACTTAAAGGGAACCGAGAGAAGTCGTCCAGGATGATTTCCTTGAATGGTGAATGGGATTTTTCATTTGCAATCAAACCGTCAGATGCCCCCAAAGATTTCTACAAAAACCGGGTCACCGGATGGAAAAAAATTGAGGTTCCCAGTAACTGGGAGATGAAAGGTTATGATAAGCCGATCTATAAAAGTGCGGTATATCCCTTCCGGCCAGTTAATCCTCCTTATGTGCCTCATGATTATAATGGTGTAGGAAGTTATCAAAGAACATTCAGTATTCCTCAAAACTGGAAAGATATGAATATCACCCTACATTTCGGTGGAGTAAGTTCAGCCTATAAAGTTTGGCTGAATGGTAAGTTTTTAGGCTATGCAGAAGATAGCTTTCTATCTTCAGAATTCAATGTAACACCTTACCTGCAATCGGGTGAAAATGTATTATCCGTTCAGGTAATCCGTTGGAGCGACGGGAGTTTCCTCGAAGATCAGGATCACTGGCGCTTGAGCGGAATCCATCGCGAAGTAATGCTATTAGCTGAGCCTAAATTACGTATTGCCGATTTCCACTGGCAGGCTAAGCTGGATAAAGATTATAAAGATGCGGTACTGAGTATTCGTCCCCGTATTGAGAACCTTACAGGTGCCGAAGTCCATGGCTACCAGGTAAAAGCTCAACTATATAGAGATGGCAAGCCTGTTTTCGAAAAACCACTGGAAAGATCTGCAGAAAGTATTATTAACGAAATCTATCCGAGGCTGGATAATGTAAAGTTCGGATTGCTGGAGGCTAATGTGAAAAACCCTGCAAAGTGGAGCGATGAGATTCCGAATCTTTACACCCTGGTAATTTCCCTTCAGGATAGTACCGGAAAAGTACTCGAGGCCAAAAGTTGCAAAGTAGGATTTCGTACCATTGAGTTCTCTCAAACGGACAGTAAACTTTTAATCAATGGAAAAGTGACCTATCTGTACGGAATGAACCGCCCGGATCATCATCCGACCAAGGGCAAAGCCTTAAGCCGGCAGGATATCCTGGAGGACGTTCAAACCATTAAACGCTTTAATTTTAATTGTATCCGTACCAGCCACTATCCTATGGATCCATATCTATACGATCTGTGTGATGAATACGGTATTCTCGTTATCGATGAAGCGAATCTGGAAACCCATGGATTGGGTGGAAAGTTAAGCAATGACCCGCAGTGGACGGGAGCCTACCTGGAAAGAAGCAACCGGATGGTCATGAGGGATAAGAATCATCCGAGCATCATCATCTGGAGTTTAGGTAACGAAGCAGGCCGTGGACCCAACCATGCGGCTATGGCCGAATGGATCCACGATTTTGATATCACCCGTCCTGTCCATTATGAACCGGCAATGGGAAATCCTCGTCTGGAAGGCTACATTGATCCAAGTGATCCGCGTTACCTTAAATCGAACGATCATTCGCATCGCATTCAAAACCCGCGTGACTCTTATTATATCGACATTGTAAGCCGCATGTACCCGAGTATTTACACCCCTGAGCTTCTTGCCAATCAGAACAACGGCGATACCCGGCCGATCTTTTTTGTGGAATATGCCCATGCTATGGGTAATTCAGTGGGTAACATGAAAGATTTTTGGGATAAGTTCAGAGCCACACCCCGTGTTATCGGTGGTGCCATCTGGGAGTTTAAAGACCAGGGCTTACTGAAAAGAGACAGCGCAGGGGTTGAATATTATGCCTACGGTGGTGACTTTGGCGAAAAGTACTTCGATAATTTCACGATCAAGGGCGTGGTTGCTTCAGATGGCAGGCCAAAAGCAGCTATGTTTGAGTGTAAAAGGGTTTATCAGGGTGCACAAACCGAATTGATAGACGCGTCAAAGGGACTAATTAAAATTGCTAATCGGCATGCCGTCAAATCCCTCGCTGACTATGCGGTGAACCTTATAATAAGAGAGGATGGGAAAGTAGTAGTAAATAAAACTTTACCATCTATCAATCTGCCGGCTGGAGAAAGTACCACACTAAACCTTAGCCAATATTTGCCTAAGATTAAACCAGGTTCCGAATACCTGGCTGATATTCACTTCACTCTTTCAAAGGATGAGCCCTGGGCGAAGAAAGGGCATGAGGTTGCTTCCAATCAGTTTGCTTTAACCGGATTGGCAGAGCCTCGTATGGTTAAGCGTAAGCCTTATCCTGCTATTAAAGTTAACGATACTGCTGCAGCATACCTCTTAAGCGGAAATGGTTTCAGCGCTGTATTTGACAAGCAGAACGGTGCCTTAAGTTCTTTCAAGCTTAATGGCAAAGAACAGGTGTTCGCTCCATTACTGCCTCATTTTACGCGTCCGCAAACTGATAATGACAAGCGTGGTTGGAAAACGCATCGCAAGCTGAAACCCTGGTTCTCAAAAGACCTGAAATTAAAAACTATGGTTTCTGAACAAATAGAGCCTGGCCGGGTTCAGATCAAAAGTTCTTACTCCATGATCAATGACAGCGCTGCAATAACGGTTTTATATACCCTTAACGGCGATGGTGTACTTAAAGTGGATTACTCTCTGGATGTAAAACCGGGATTACCAAATATTCCTAAAGTAGGCATGCAGGGTGGTATCGCAAGAGCCTACGATAACATCAGCTGGTATGGCAGAGGTTTGCTGGAAAACTATATCGACAGGAATTACGCTTTTGATGCTGCTGTTTATACTCAACCGATAGACCAATTTATGGAACCTTATGCGGTACCTCAGGAAAATGGTAACAGAACGGATGTTCGCTGGATGTATCTTTCTAACAAGAATCAAAATGAAGGTTTGCTGGTAGTAGCCGATAGCCTTTTAAGCATGAGTGCATGGCCGTATACTGAGGAGAATATCTCAAATGCGAAACATACTAACAAGTTGAAGGATGCAGGTTTCCTAACATTGAACATAGACTTGATTCAAATGGGAGTTGGGGGAAATGATAGCTGGAGCGATGTGGCTGCGCCGCTCGAAAAGTCTCAGATCCCGTCAAAGCCTTATAAATATAGCTTCTATTTGCGTCCTGTTCAGGGAAAAAAACAGGATATGACTGAAGTATTGAAAATGACGAAATTCTAAATGGATGAATTGTAAAACAGAGAGCGCATAAAAGGAGGACCAAAATTCGCAGTTCGTCATGCCGAATTTATTTCGGCAACTCTTGAACTATTTTTAGATCAAGAGATCCTGAAACAAGTTCAGGATGACGAAGAACTAATCTTCGGGTACTTTTGTGTAAACACTCTGTGCCCTCTGTGTTGAATTTATAAAAGATAAAAGCCGGGCGGTGTACACCACCCCAAACCATATAACCTAAGATGAAACCGGGTGGTACACTCACCCACTGAACAATATAATGCCCTAAATGAAAGCCGGGTGGTGGTACACCACCCAAACGATATAACCTATGTCTGAAAAAATAATATTAAAAGGAATAACCTGGAACCATAGCCGCGGACTAGTCCCTATGGTCGCTACAGGGCAAAGATTTACAGAGTTAAACCCTTCTGTAGAAGTTACCTGGGAAAAAAGAAGCCTTCAGCAATTTGCTGATTTCTCCATCGAGGAGCTGGCTAAGAAATTCGACCTGCTTGTGATTGATCACCCCTGGGCTGGCTTTGCGTCAAAAACAAAGTCGATCCTTCCCCTGGATGAATACCTTCCGGCAGAATATATCCAAGACCAGCAAGTAAATACAGTAGGTCAATCATGCGAAAGTTACTCTTACGATGGTCATCAATGGGCTTTAGCCATAGATGCTGCTACTCCGGTTGCCGCGAGTCGCCCTGACCTGTTTGAAAAATATGGTATGGAGCTTCCGCGCTCCTTTGAGGATTTATTAGACCTTGCTGATGAAGGACTGGTTGCTTTTGCTGGCATTCCAATTGATGTCCTCATGAATTTCTATACTTTCTGTTGTTCTTTGGGAGAAGATCCTTGCCAGTCAGAAGAAACTGTAGTTTCTAGAGAGACAGGAATCAAAGCCCTGCAGTTATTCAGGCAATTGGCTCAAAAGATCGATCCTGAAAACTTTAACAGGAATCCTATACAGGTGTATGAAGCAATGACCCGTATGGACTCGATAGCTTATTGTCCTTTTGCGTACGGTTACTCCAACTATTCCAGAAGAGGTTATGCCAGGAGGTTGCTTCATTTCCACGATATGATCTCGCTGGATGGCAAAACAAATTTACGCAGTACACTGGGAGGAACAGGACTTGCCATCTCATCGAGCTGCAGGAACATACAAGCGGCGGTTGACTACGCTTTTTATGTAGCTTCACCCGAATGCCAGAAAACGGTTTTTGCTGATAACGGTGGCCAGCCAGGTCATTTAAGCGCATGGACCGACGAAGAATTAAACAGGCAAACGCATAATTACTTCTCAAATACTTTACCATCCTTACAAAGAGCGTTCCTACGTCCGCGCTATCATGGAAGTATGTATTTTCAGGATCATGCCGGAGATGTCGTACGCGATTATCTGATGAAGGGTGGAAACGAAAAAGATGTGCTCTCCCGGATGAATCAAATATATTTGGAATCAAGAAACCTGCAAATGGCATGAATAAACCACTAGAAGGACTGTTAGTATTGGAATTCTGCCAGTTTTTGGCCGGGCCTTCCGCAGGGCTAAAGCTTGCCGACATGGGTGCGCGGGTCATAAAGATTGAGCGCCCCATAAAAGGCGATGCATGTAGGCAGCTGGCTATAAAAAATCTATTTGTAGACGAAAATAGCCTGCTCTTCCATACCATCAACCGGAATAAGGAATCTTATGCTGCCGATCTAAAAGATCCCGCAGACCTGAAAAGGGTAAAAGAGTTAATTGCGAAAGTAGATGTTATGACTCATAATTTCCGCCCGGGCGTAATGGAAAAGATCGGGCTTGATTTCCAGTCTGTGAAAACTATTAATCCACGTATAATTTACGGTGTAGTAACCGGATATGGGAACAAAGGTCCCTGGGCTGCAAAACCCGGACAAGACCTGCTGGTTCAGTCGGTTTCTGGATTAACCTATTTATCAGGTATGGCTGATGAGGGACCGGTTCCCTTCGGCCTTTCGGTTGCAGATATTCTTTGTGGGAACCATCTCACTCAGGGTATTCTCGCAGCTTTGATCAAGAGAGCGAAGACGGGCAAAGGAGTTCTGGTTGAAGCAAGTTTGCTTGAATCGACACTCGATATGCAGTTTGAGGTGTTAACCACTTATTTTAATGACGGAGGGAAATTACCCCGCCGCAGTGCTGTTAAAGGCCAGGGGCATTCTTATTTGAGTGCGCCCTACGGTATTTATCAAACAGCGGACGCTTACCTGGCACTCGCTATGGGTAATCTGCAGATAATAAGTACTTTGATCGGATGTGATCTGTCGGGCGTTTATACCGACAGCCGCTCATCCTTTGAAAAAAGGGATGAGATAATGTTGCTGATCGCTGAGCGTTTAAAAATGAAGACCAATGCTCAATGGCTTAGCATTCTGGAGGCTTCAGACATATGGTGTGCGCCGGTACTGAATTATCAGGAAGCAACGGCCCTCCCGGCGTTCAAACAATTGCAAATACAACAACCCTTAGATCTAGGGGATGGCGTGATAAACACAACAAGGAGCCCCCTTCAGTTAGATGGAGAAAAACTCTACAGTTCAAAAGCTGCTCCGGAAATAGGTTCAGGGAATGATATAATAAATCAGGAGTTCAATCTGGTTTGACCAGAGATATAGATAGAAAAGATTATGCTACCACTTGAAGGATATTTAGTGATCGATTTCAGCCAATTTCTGTCAGGGCCGTCAGCAAGCCTGCGACTGGCGGATATGGGTGCGAGGGTGATTAAGATTGAACGGCCGGAAACAGGTGATATCTGTCGTACCTTGTATACTTCTGATCTCGTAATGAACGGCGAATCATCGGTGTTTCATGCGATAAATCGTAATAAAGAAAGTTTTCAGGCGGATTTGAAAAATGAAGCAGATGCAAAGCTTATCCGCAACCTGCTTTCTCATGCAGATGTGGTGATACACAACTTCAGACCCGGTGTTATGGAAAGGCTTGGCTTCGATTATCAGTCGGTCAAGGCGATAAAAGAAGACATAATTTATGGAGAAATTTCAGGTTACGGTCCGGAAGGAGTTTATAAAGACAGGCCGGGCCAGGATCTGCTGTTGCAGTCGCTTACCGGCTTAACCTGGCTAACCGGTAATGCTGATGATGGTCCGATTGCGATGGGTTTATCTATTGTGGATATGCTCGCAGGAGCACACCTGGCGCAGGGCCTTCTGGCCTGTATGTATCGTAAAGCAATAAGCGGGCAAGGCGGTTCGGTGCAGGTAAGTATGATGGAATCGGCCTACGATTTTCAGTTTGAAACCATCACCACCTTTATGAACGACGGTGGACACAATCCGGTACGTTCAGCTGCCAGCAATGCAAATGCTTACCTGGGTGCCCCATATGGAATATACAAAACAGCAAACGGCTACCTTGCACTTGCCATGGGATCGATTCCATTCCTGTCGAAGTTGCTGGACTGTCAAAGTCTGAGGAACTTCAGCGATGGAGCCGAAGCTTTTGAAAAACGCGACGAAATCAAGGCACTTCTTGCAGCACATCTTCAAACTCAAACTACACAAAAGTGGCTGTCGGTGCTGGAACCGGCAGATATTTGGTGTGCTGATGTGCTGGATTGGAACCAGCTAATGGAACATGACGGATTTAAGGTGCTCGATATGGTTCAATCCGTAAGTATGAGCGACGGCTTCAGTTACAAAACTACCCGGTGTCCGGTACGCATTGATGGTGAATTGCTTTTCTCATCAAAAGGCTCTCCCAGGCTGGGCGAAGACAATGAACGGATCATAAGGGAGTTTGGTTTGGTACCAACGGTGCAGGAACATACATTGGATCTATAAGATATGTCGGAAGAAACTAATCTATTCCGGATCGCAGTCCGTAAGTTCGGCCCTTTTGAGTCGGCCATGGAAAAGCTTTGGCAAAAGTATTGTGATCAGACAGGTTGTACTTTAAAGGCAGAGATGGTTCCCATGGACCTGCATCCGCTCTATGAAGAAACGCTGAGTAACAAGGGGCTAGCCAGGGGCGACTGGGATGTAGCTCATATAAATACCGACTGTATCTATGAAGCTTATACAAGCGGAGCCCTGGAGGACCTAAAACCATATATTGATCAGAACCTTCCGGATGCTTTTCCGTTAGGTTGGAGTGATTCTTTGCTTGAAATGCAGCAGTTCGATGGTGCGATTGCCGGCCTGCCTTTCCATGATGGTCCCGAGTGCTTTATCTACCGTAAGGATCTTTTTGAAGACCCACAGGAACAGAAGGCCTACTTCGAACAATATGGTAAAGCATTGACGGTGCCGAAGACCTGGTCTGATTTTCAGCAGATTGCCCGGTTCTTTAATCGTCCGCAACAGAATCTTTACGGCAGCGTGTTTGCCTGCTATCCTGATGGTCATAATACCGTGTTTGATTTTTGTCTTCAGTTATGGACACGAGGAGGAACATTGATAAATGAGGTCGATAACGTCCATATAAATACAGATGAGGCAGTTGACGGCCTCAATTTTTACCGCCAGCTGGTTAATGACAAGACCGCTGTGCATCCTGAATCCGGTAAGTACGAGTCTGTACAGGCAGGAATGGCTTTTGCCCGTGGTGAGGTGGCTATGATGATCAACTGGTTTGGATTTGCTTCTTACTGTGAGGTGTCTGAGGAATCTGCAGTGAAGGGAAAAGTAGATATTTCCTCAATCCCTCATGCACCGGGATGCGAATCTGCCTCATTAAACGTTTATTGGTTATATACCATTGGCTCGGGAAGCAGGCATAAAATCACCGCTTACGATTTTATACGCTTTGCGGTAAGCCAGGAAAATGATAAGCTGTTAACGTTAGAAGGAGGGATTGGATGTCGCGTGTCAACCTGGAAAGATGAAGAGATCAATAAGGTAATTCCATATTATCATAAGCTTGAGATGCTTCATACTGAAGCCCGGTCGCTGCCTCTTTTAGGTAATTGGGCAAGCATTGCGGCGATCATTGATGAAGCAGTTCTCAAGGCGATGAACACGGATATTCCTTCCGAAGAAATATTATTACAAGCACAAAATAAGATTACACACACTAACTTATAAAAGATGCAAATACCTTATAAGCCAGATTTACCTGAAACCAATCAGCCAATTATCATTATTGGTGCAGGTGGGATAGTAAGTGATGCCCATCTTCCCGCATACAAAAAAGCGGGTTTTGATGTTTACGGCATTACCAACAGAACAAGAGCAAGAGCGGAGAAACTGGCTGCAGCATTTAACATTCCTAACGTATACGATTCAGTTGCTGAAGCGGTAGCGAAAGCACCGGCAAATGCAGTTTATGATCTGACCATCATGCCTGACCAGTATGTAGAGACGCTGGAACAGTTGCCTGACGGGAGTGCCGTGCTTATTCAGAAGCCTATGGGCGATTACTTCTGGCAGGCAAAAGAAATATTATCCGTTTGCCGGAGGAAGAACATGGTTGCGGCTATTAACTTCCAGCTACGCTACGCACCATTTGTGAGCGCAGCAAGATATATAATCGGGCAGGGAATGATAGGTGAATTATATGACATGGAAGTAAGGGTGACCTTAAAAACTCCATGGGAATTGTTTCCCCATGTAATGGTACATCCACGCCTGGAAATTCAATACCACAGTATACATTATGTAGACCTAATGCGTTCTTTCCTGGGTGATCCTAACAGTGTTTATGCAAAAACCCTGCGGCATCCTGCTAAAGAACTTTCTTCATCCCGCTCAACGATTATTCTTGATTATGGCGACACTATGCACTCCGTGATCAATACCAACCACGACCATGATTTTGGTCCGCATAACCAGGAGAGCTTTATTAAGTGGGAGGGAACCAAAGGGGTGATCAAAGCCAAAATGGGCTTGCTGATGAACTACCCTGATGGTGTGCCAGATAAGTTTGAGTTTTGCCTGGTTGAAGAAGGAAAAGCTCCGGAATGGCAGAGCCAGGAGCTGGAGGGTTCGTGGTTTCCTGAAGCCTTTATTGGGACCATGTCTAACCTGATGCGATTTAAGGAAGGCTCTGACAGAGTTCTTCATACCAGCGTAGACGATGTCATTAAGACTATGGCCGTTGTAGAAAGTGCTTATATTTCCAGCGACAGAGGAGGTATAGTTGTAGCTGAACAACTGGCTGAAGTCACTAATATCAGTAATCAGGAAATTAATCATTCAACCTTATAACCAACCTGACAATGTATTTTAGATCCACATTTTTTGAAGATTATATATTAAATGATAAAAGAGTAACGCTTGGCCGTACCATCACAGAAACTGATTTTGTGGTCCATGCAGGCCATACAGGAGATTTTTTTCCTCACCATATGGACGCAGAATGGTGTAAGACGCAACCCTTTAAACAGCGTATTGCTCATGGAACCATGATCTTCAGTATCGGCATTGGTTTGACTGCTTCGGAAATTAACCCTGAGGCTATGTCTAAAGGTTATGACCGTTTGCGCTTCATTAAGCCGGTGTTCATTGGCGATACCATCCATTCCGAAATCACCATCTCCGAAAAGGCAGATGCTAAAAGGCCGGAATATGGTACGGTTACCGAACATGTGGAGATCCTAAACCAGCATGGAGAAATAGTACTGGTCTGCGACCATCTGCTGATGGTTAAAAGAAGATCATAAGAAAGTTCTTAAGATAAATCAAAAAATAACCGACAATAATAAACCAACCAAATTATAATGGCATTTGCAAGTCAAGAAATTGTAAACGGAGCTACCACAACCGGAGCTTCTCAGAATAACAAGGGCGGTAACACTTACCTGCTGCCTTTCATACTGGTCACCTGTCTTTTCTTTTTGTGGGGAATGGCTCATAATCTCGACTCGATTTTGATCCCTCACCTGAAGAAGGCCTGCCAGTTAAATAACCGTCAATCTACCTTGGTTGACACGGCGGTTTTTCTGGCTTATTTCCTTATGGCTATACCGGCCGGTGCGATCCTGAAAAAATGGGGATATAAAAGCAGTATCATTCTCGGGCTGCTTGTTTTTGCTTTCGGTGCTTTCCTGTTCGTCCCGGCAGCCAATACCAGGGCTTATGAGCTGTTCCTGGTTGCCCTTTTTATCATCGGTTGCGGCCTGACTATTCTGGAAACTTCGGCCAACCCATACGCAGCAGTGCTGGGCGATCCTGCAGGAGCATCCACGCGCTTGAACCTGGCAGCTTCATTCAACGGACTGGCAGCGATGGTAGCTCCTTATGTAGGGGCAACTTTTATTCTTTCGGGCAAGGAATATACCGAAGAACAATTGAACGCCATGCCCGATGCTTCAAGGATGTCCTACCTTATGGAAGAAGCGGCATCCGTAAAAATGCCTTATATTATTTTAGGAAGCGTGCTTGTGCTGATTGCCATAATCTTCTACTTTATGCATATTCCGGAGGTTAAACCCGTAAGTGATAAAGAAAGCAGCAATAAAGGGGGCTTCTTCGAGGTATTAAAACACAAGCATCTAACCTGGGCAGTAGTGGCGCAATTCTTTTATGTTGGCGCTCAGGTTTGTGTAACCAGTTTCTTTATCCGGATGGCTCAGCAAGGAGCGGGAGTTGATGAGAAAACTGCAGGTTATTACCTGATGATCTATGGCTTCCTGTTTATGGCGGGTCGTTTTGTGGGAACCGCCTTCCTGAAATTCATCAGTTCTCAGAAACTCTTATCGATCTATTCTATCATCTCAGTAATCCTGTGTCTGGTATCCATCCTGGGTGATGGTGCTTACGTGATCTATGCACTTGGAGGCTTAGGGTTTTTCATGTCGATCATGTTCCCTACCATCTTTGCTCTTGGGATAAGCAACCTCGGCGAAGGAACTAAGGCTGGCTCTTCCTGGATTATTATGTCTATCGTAGGTGGTGCTATACTTCCTTATGTAATGGGAACGATAATAGACATGAACGGAGACAATATTCAGATTGGATATATAATACCATTACTGTGTTATGTGGTGATCTGGTTCTTTGGAGTCAGAGGATATAAACCAGCTCAAGCTTAATATGATATTCAAAAAGATAGATCTTTCTCAAATTACAGCGGTGGGAATCGCTTTCCTGCTCTGTTTTTGTTTTTCAACCCCGATTTATGCACAGAGCACCGGAACCACTAAACCCTGGGTTTTCTGGTACTGGATGCAGGCTGGCGTTTCAAAGGAAGGTATTACCGCGGATTTGGAAGCCATGAAAGAAGCAGGAATTGGCGGAGCCTACCTGATGCCCATCAAAGGTGCTGCAAATCCTCCTTTATATACACCGGTAGCAGAACAGTTGAGTCCCCGCTGGTGGGAGATGGTGAAACATTCGCTTAAAGAAGCGGATCGTTTAGGATTGAAAATAGGAATGCATGTAAGTGATGGATTCGCTCTTGCAGGTGGGCCATGGATCACCCCCGAGCTCTCCATGCAGAAAGTGGTTTCCACGCAAACGAATATCACCGGAGGTAACCCTAAACTTAAAATATCCCTGCCTCAACCGGAGACTATGGCTAATTATTATAAAGATATTGCCGTTTATGCCTACCCTTCGCCGGAAGGAACCGGAACAGACACCCGCTCTGTAATTCCGAAGATAAGCACAAGTACCGGTGCCGATGCGTCCTTTTTAGTTATAGCCGGGAATAAGGAGGCATTCAAAAGCAGTGAACGCTGCTGGATTCAGTATGAATTTGCGAAGCCTTTTACCACCAGGACCATCACCATCAGGACCAATGGTAATAACTACCAGGCACAACGCTTATTGGTGGAAGTATCGGGCAATGGAAAAGATTTTCGTTCACTCGGGCGTTTGGAGGCCCCAAGACATGGCTGGCAGGATACAGATGCCGATTATACACATGTGATTCCCGCAGCCACAGCCCGCTATTTCCGTTTTACGTACGATAAGTCGGGAACCGAACCCGGTGCGGAAGACCTTGATGCAGCCAAATGGAAGCCTTCTTTTAAAGTCGTCAACCTTGAGCTTTCTTCGGAACCCCGGATCGATCATTTTGAAGCTAAGAGTGCCGCCGTATGGAGAGTGGGTAAACGCACTTCAGAGCAGCAGGTACCTGCAAACTTATGTGTTCCGATCAATAAAATTCTAAATCTCTCTGACAAACTTAATCCCGATGGTTCTTTGAGCTGGAAAGCACCAAAGGGAAAATGGACAATTTTAAGAGTTGGTCATACTTCTACCGGGCATACCAATGCAACCGCTGGCGCCGGTAAAGGCCTGGAGTGCGATAAGTTTAATCCTGAAGCGATAAAACTTCAGTTCAACAGTTGGTATGGAGAAGCTTTAAAACAGGCAGGTCCGGAGCTTACACCGCGGGTTTTGAACTCCTTTCATGTGGATAGTTGGGAATGCGGCAGCCAGAACTGGTCCCCCGTTTTTAGAGAGGAGTTTAGCAAAAGACGTGGCTACGATCTTTTACCTTACCTGCCTGCCATGGCCGGTATACCTGTAGAAAGTGCAGAAGTATCTGAAAAATTCCTGTACGATGTACGGAAAACTATTTCGGAACTGGTTGTCGACAAGTTCTATACAACCCTTGCCGAAGCTGCAAAAGCAAAAGGAGTAACGTTTACCGCGGAAAGCGTGGCACCCACTATGACAAGTGATGGTTTGCTTCATTACAAAATGGTTGATATACCAATGGGCGAATTCTGGCTGAACAGCCCTACCCATGATAAGCCAAACGACATGCTTGATGCTATCTCAGGGGCTCACATCTATGGGAAGAACATCGTACAGGCTGAAGCATTTACTACAGTGCGCATGGCATGGAACGAACATCCGGGGATGCTAAAAACAATTCAGGATAGAAATTATGCCCTGGGTATAAATAAAATGGTATACCATGTATTTACGCACAACCCCTGGACAGACAGAAAACCAGGAATGACCCTGGATGGTGTTGGCTTATATTTTCAGCGGGATCAGACCTGGTGGAAGCCAGGAAAAGCCTGGGTAGACTATGCGGAGCGATGCCAGCACCTTTTGCAGCAGGGGAGACCAGTGGCGGATATCGCTGTTTTTACCGGTGAGGATATACCGCGACGTTCTGTCTTGCCGGATAGATTGGTGCCATTTCTTCCCGGTATATTTGGAAAGGAAGTCGTAGCCTCCGAAATTAAGCGTCTGGCTAACGAGGGACAGCCTACACGGCAGATTCCCGTTGGGGTTTCCAATTCAGCCAACATGGCTGATGCCGAGGACTGGGTAAATCCTTTACGCGGATATGCCTATGATTCTTTCAATCCGGACGTTTTACTATCTGCAAAGGTTGTGGATGGTGAAGTTGTCTTTGAAAGCGGGGTAAAATATAAATTGCTTGTTATTCCGGGAAAGAGTCGCTTAAACCCTAATAACGACTGGATGAGCCTTGCGGTGGTAAGTAAACTGTTTGAGCTTGCCCGCAATGGCGCAAGAATTATCTTAGCTGAAAAACCACAAAATCAGCCTGGCTTGCAACAAGGCAGTGCTTCTGAGTTTACCAAGCTTATTAATTTATTGTGGGATGGAGATTTCTCAGGGAGGGTATTGAAAGGTGTTTATCAAAATGAAACCTTTATAAACCTTGGAATTGAACGGGATCTGGATATTAAGGATAATGATGGTTCTTATGCCCGCAATATTGCTTTTACGCACCGGGAGGATGGAACTAACGACATTTACTTCATCTCCAACCAGGAAGAGCAGGAGAGAGTCCTTGATTTTTCTTTCAGAACTGAAACTAATAGTATAGATTTCTACGACGCTGTTACAAACCGCAGATGGCAGGCAAAAGACTGGAAGGTGCTGAATGGCCGTACACTGCTTCCAATTAAGTTGGCCGCAAATGGGTCTGTCTTTGTGATCTTTAATAAAACTAACAAGCTTGATAAAGTTAACAAGGGCGCTGAAGAAAAGAAAAACAGCAACTGGCAGGAGCTAAAAAAGGTGCAGACCATTGATGGTGGCTGGCAGGTAAAGTTTGATCCTGCTTTTGGCGGACCTGCTAAACCCATGGAATTTTCTGCTTTAACCGACTGGACGGCCCATCAGGACTCAACCATAAAGTACTATTCAGGAACAGCTGTTTATACCAATAGCTTTAAGTTGGATGTATCCGGCAAAAAGAACGTATTGCTCGACCTTGGTGCGGTAGCGAATATGGCGGAAGTGAAGGTGAATGGTATTTCCTGTGGAATAGTATGGACGCCTCCATACCGGGTAGATATCAGCAATGCGATCAAAAAAGGAAAAAATGAAATACAGGTTGAAGTAACAAATACCTGGGCAAACCGCCTGATGGGAGATCAGCGTTTGCCTGCAGATAAAAGGATCACGAACACCACAGCTCCTTATCGATTAGAGGGACAGCCCTTGCAAAAGGCAGGTCTTCTAGGCGCGGTGGTGCTCATGGAAGAAAAATAAATGAATAGTAGCAGATAAACCGCAGAGAACACAGAGAAAGCCACAGAGATACTGTATTCTGTCGTTAGAGTTAGCAAAGCGTCTCTAATGATTTATAAATAAAAAAAAGTCTCCGACTCGCCAAAGCGCTATACTTGACGCCTAATCGAGTCAGAGACTCTCATTTATATGAGAATCCGTAGTCCTCAACGCAGCAGACCGTACACAGACTACGGACAGTAAGGATCAGTTTTTTAGAACTTATACACAATACTCCGTGCCCTCTGTGGTTAACAAAAAATACACAACAATGAAAACGAATCAGATCATCACCAAAACAACCCTTGCCCTCCTCACAGGCATGATGGCTTTTAAATCTCATGCCCAGGATAAAAGCCTTGTCAATACATCAAAAAGCCCTTACGCTAAGCTCCAGAGTTTAAACATGACCGACGTAAGCTGGACTAAAGGCTTCTGGGCAGATCGCTTCAAAGTAGCCAAAGAAACGATGGTGCCCAACATGTGGCGCATCTATAACGATGCCGAAATCAGCCATGCATTTAAAAACTTTGAGATTGCCGCAGGCCTGGATACCGGTTCTCACAAAGGTCCATCCTTTCACGACGGTGACTATTACAAAACCCTTGAAGCTGTAGCTAGTATTTATGCTGTAACGCGCGATAAAAAACTCGATGAGATGATGGATAAAGCTATTTCTGTCATTGCTAAATCGCAGCGTTCAGACGGCTATATCTACACCAAGGCGATGATCGAGCAAAGAAAAACCGGCGACAAAAATCAATTCCAGGACAGGCTGAGCTTTGAAGCTTATAATATCGGGCATTTGATGACGGCTGCCTGCGTGCATTACAGGGCTACCGGGAAAACATCTTTGCTTAATGTAGCTAAAAAAGCAACAGACTATTTATATAACTTCTATAAGCAGGCATCCCCAACCTTAGCCCGTAATGCGATCTGTCCTTCCCATTATATGGGTACGATCGAGATGTACCGCACCACTAATGATCCCAGATACCTTGAACTGGCAAAACACCTGATCGATATCAAGGGGAAGATTGAAGACGGGACAGACGACAATCAGGACAGAATTCCTTTCCGCGATCAGAAAAAGGCCATGGGCCATGCAGTAAGAGCAAACTATCTATATGCAGGGGCAGCCGACGTCTATGCTGAAACCGGTGACAAAACCTTATTAAACACTCTCAATTTAATGTGGGATGATGTTACTTCTCACAAAATGTATATCACCGGTGGCTGCGGTTCCCTGTATGACGGAACTTCACCCGACGGAACTTCTTACAATCCTGCAGAAGTTCAGAAGATCCATCAGGCATTTGGACGTGATTTCCAATTACCTAACCATACAGCGCACAATGAAACCTGCGCCAATATCGGTAACGTATTATGGAACTGGCGTATGCTTCAATTAACTGGCGATGCCAAATATGCTGATGTCATGGAACTTGCCCTTCATAACAGCGTGCTTTCAGGCATCAGTCTGGATGGGACTAAATTCTTATATACCAACCCGTTAAGTTTCTCGGACGACCTGCCATTCAAGCAGCGCTGGTCAAAAGACAGGGTAGAATATATCGGTCTTTCTAACTGCTGTCCTCCAAACGTGGTACGTACTATTGCTGAAGTCGGCAATTACGCCTACAGTGTATCCGAGAAAGGTCTTTGGTTAAATCTCTATGGCGGAAACAACGTAAGTACTACCCTAAAAGACGGTTCTAAGCTCAGCCTTAGCCAGGAAACGAACTATCCATGGGATGGTAATATACTGTTAACAGTAAAAGAAACTTCGTCACAGCCTTTCTCTATGTTCCTTCGTATTCCGGCATGGGCGCAGGGAGCAAAGCTATCCGTCAATGGAAAAGCTTCCGGGCTGCAACTAAGTGCAGGTACCTATGCAGAACTTAACCGTAAATGGAAAAAAGGCGACAAGATAGAGTTGATCCTTCCTATGGAAGCAAAGCTGGTAGAAGCTAACCCTCTGGTAGAAGAAGCCCGTAACCAGGTCGCTGTTAAGCGTGGACCTGTTGTTTACTGCCTTGAATCTCCTGATTTTCAGGGTAAGGAAATCTACAATGTCATTCTTCCATCTTCCATAAGTCTGAAACCAGCACCGGTTAAAATTGCAGGTTCAGACATAATGAGCCTGGAAGGCGAAGCAAAGCTCCTCGAAAATAAGGACTGGAAGAACGTTTTATACAGGGAAGTTACCGATAAAAATACAACTACAAAGATACGCATGGTTCCATATTATGCCTGGGGCAACCGTGGGCATGCGGAAATGTCTGTTTGGCTACCAGTTTCAAAATAAGTTTAATGGAAAGAATCACAGCGAAATATTATATCGAAACACCGCTGAACCTTGAAAAGGCGGCGCAGGTATTAGCGGGAGAGCAGTCGTCAGGAACCTTTGTTGAAGTTCCGGGAGAGACTGAAGAATTAAAAAGCCGCTTTGCCGCCAGGGTAGAATCTATCACTCCACTGGATACAGTAAGCGAACCGGCCATTCCCGGAGTAATGACTACCACCGGTAAATATCAGCGGGCAATGATCGAAGTTTCATGGTCGATAGAGAACTTCGGGTACAATCTGCCCGTAATGATCTCTACGCTTCAGGGAAACCTTTATGAGTTAACACAGTTCACCGGTCTCAAATTAATGGACCTGGAAGTGCCCGCCTCATACGCTCAGGCTTTTAAAGGCCCCCGTTTCGGTATAGAAGGATGCCGTAAATTGACTAATGCGTATAACCGGCCGCTGATCGGCACTATCATCAAACCCAGTATTGGCATGAGTCCGGAACAAACGGCCACGCTTGTAAGAACGCTGGCCGAAGCAGGGATTGATTTTATCAAAGACGATGAGTTGCTTTCGTCATCTGCTAATTCGCCTTTCGATAAAAGGGTGGATGCGGTAATGCAGGTGATCAATAATTATGCAGATAAAACTGGCAAAAAAGTAATGTATGCCTTCAATATCAGCGATGATATAGACCGGATGCAATCGAATTATGAAAAAATACTGACTGCAGGAGGCACCTGCGCCATGATCAGTTTGAACAGTGTGGGAATGTCTGCAACGAAAAAGATCTGCGATATCGGAGCGCTTGCCATCCACGGGCATCGTAATGGCTGGGGAATGATGAACAGGCATCCCTTACTGGGGATTGAGTTTCCTGCTTACCAGAAGTTATGGCGGCTGGCAGGGGTAGATCAGATCCATGTTAACGGTATTCAGAATAAGTTCTGGGAATCAGATGACTCCGTTGTACGCTCTATAGAAGCCTGTCTGAAGCCAATGCTGGGAGGTTTTTCAGTGCTTCCGGTAGTATCTTCAGGTCAGTGGGGAGGTCAGGCTCCCGAAACTTATCGCCGCACACAAACGGTCGATCTGCTGTATATGGCTGGCGGCGGTATTATGGCTCATCCTAATGGCCCGACCGGCGGAGTGGTAGCTCTGCACCAGGCATGGGAAGCTGCGGTGGATGGCCTATCGATTGAGGAGGGCGCTGCAAAGTATCCTGAGTTTGCCAAATCAGTAGAGAAATTCGGTTCTAAATAGTCTTAAAAGTTAGATCAATCAGATGCCACTATTAATCACTTTTTATGGAGATGACTTTACAGGATCTACTGATGCATTAGACTTTTTGAGCAAAGCCGGGATCAAAACCGTACTTTTTATAGAACCTCCTTCAAAGGAGCAACTGAGCCGTTATAAGGATGTCGAAGCCATCGGTGTTGCCGGAAAAACAAGAGCGATGAAGCCGGATGATATGGAAGAGGAATTGAACACGGCCTTCTCTTCTTTAAAGAATCTGCAAGCCCGTCATGTGCACTACAAAGTATGCTCAACCTTTGATTCCTCACCTGACATTGGAAGTATCGGAAAAGCCATAGAAGTTGGTGCGAAGATCTTTGAAGCAGGTTTTATACCACTTTTGGTTGCCGCTCCAGTCCTCGGCCGGTATTGTGCCTTCGGCAATCTCTTTGCCCGGATGGGTATCGGGAGCAATGGTTCTATCTACAGGCTGGACAGGCATCCGTCGATGAGTAAACATCCAACAACTCCGGCAGATGAAAGCGATCTGCGTTTGCATTTGAGCAGGCAAACTGATAAAAAATCGGGATTGATCGACATCCTTCAGATTGAAGAAGAATTTTCTAAAACTAAAGCGGCTGTCGACAGATTGCTAAGCGAGGGTAATGAAATTATCCTTTTCGACGCGATGTATCAGCAGCAGATGGCCAGAATAGGAGAAGTTATTGATAGCTATTCATCTGCAGATAAGACAGTTTTTTCAGTAGGCTCTTCAGGAATAGAGATGGCTCTGGGTGCTTTTTGGAAGGAAAAGGGAATGATCAGCACTACTCCGGACTGGACGGATGCAGGAGCTGTCGGTCCTGTACTGGTGGTTTCTGGCAGTTGTTCACCCGTAACCTCTGGTCAGATAGCTTATGCCCTTGCAAATGGTTTTAAAGAAGTAGCAATTGATACAGAAGCGCTTGCCGCAGGAGGCAATAGCTCTGAGATTGCGAATGAACATGCACGCCAGGCCGCATTGCTATTATCTGCTGGTGAAAATGTGCTTGTACATACCAGCCGAGGGAACGACGACATCCGGGTAAGGAATACTGAACGTATTTTTACAGAAAAAGGAATGCCAAAAACAGAGACAGCTTTATTGTACGGCACTTTATTGGGAGAGATATCCCGCAAAACTGCAGAGCTGTATCCCTTAAAGAGAATCATCATAGCTGGAGGTGATACGTCCAGTTATGCTGCCCGGGCTATGGGCATTGAAGCGGTAGAAATGATTGCTCCCCTAAGTCCCGGAGCCCCGCTTTGTAAGGCTTACGCACCTGGATCTTCCATTGATGGGATGGAAGTGAACTTTAAAGGCGGGCAGGTAGGAAAGGAAGATTATTTTCTTTCTGCGGCAGGTTAAAAGAATGGAAGGAACCACAGAGTACACAGAGGGGGCGTCCCAAAAGTAGCAGCTCATCATGCCGATCTTGAAACAAGTTCAGGATGACGAAGAGTAACACGGTCGTCTCGCTATTTAACGCGGTCGTCTAGCTATTTAACGCGGTCGTCTAGCTATTTAACGCGGCCGTCTAGCTGTTAACACGGTCGTCTAGCTGTAACGCGGCCGTCTAGCTGTAACGCGGCCGTCATGCCGAATTTATTTCGGCACCTCTTGAACTACGCATAGCGCTCATGCTTAGGCAAGAGGTCCTGAAACAAGTTCAGGATGACGAAGAGTAACACAGTCGTCTAGCTGTTAACACGGTCGTCTAGCTATTTAATGCGGCCGTCTAGCTATTTAACGCGGCCGTCTAGCTGTTAACACGGTCGTCTTGCTGTAACGCGGTCGTCATGCCGAATTTATTTCGGCACCTCTTGAACTACGCATAGCGCTCATGCTTAGGCAAGAGGTCCTGAAACAAGTTCAGGATGACGAAGTAATTTACTTTTGCGCATCACTAGACGTCAACAATATGCCGTCTAACAAACAAAACAAAAAATTAAACAACCAATAACATGAAATTAAAAACCTTAGGACTAGTACACACATCTGCAACTTTAGTACCGGTGTTTCAAAAACTTTGCAACGATTACCTTCCCGGAGTAAGTGTATTCAATATAGTAGACGACAGTTTGATCAAAGATGTGATCTCTAAAAATGAGTTAACCAACCAGACCGCACGCCGGGTAGTAAACTATGTAGGTTCAGCAGAAGCAGCAGGAGCAGAGTTCATAATGGTTACCTGCTCATCCATCGGCTCTGCTGTGGAGGCTTCGGCGGAACTAACAGGAGTTCCCGTTTTGCGCGTAGACCAGCCTATGGCAGATCTTGCCGTGCAAACCGGCACAAAGATCGGTGTTATAGCCACTCTTCCCACTACTCTGGCCCCAACAAGCGATCTCGTAAAAAGAAGAGCGATCGTTGCAGGAAAAGATATAGAGCTTACGGCTCGTTTGTGCGAAGGTGCATTCGAAGCTTTGATGGGTGGTAATCCTGAAAAGCACGACGAAATGGTTTCCAAAGCGCTGATAGAGCTTTCTTCGCAGGTCGACGTAATCGTTTTGGCCCAGGCATCCATGGCAAGGGTAGTAGATACTTTGTCAGAAGACGAAAGAAAAGTTCCAATTCTTTCCAGTCCCGCATTAGCTGTACAACATATTGCTGAACTATGTAAAGATTAGTGGTCATGAAAAATATACGTAAGCTTTGTCTGGGTATAAGCGGGTTATCCTTAGTATTTCTGCTAGTCGGATTACTCGGTGATAATTCCTCCATCTGGCAGCCTGCTGCGGTAGCTTTTTCTGTAAGCGCTGCTATCGGTATCGGGGCTATCCCAGCTCTGGCAAATTACCAGTACACCGCATGGATCATTACGGCAGTAGTTGCCGGGATGATCTATCCCGCTGCCTTTCTAAAATGGGGCGACTTTGATCTGAGGAATAAATGGCTGATCCTCCTGGTGGTTCAGCTAGTTATGTTCGGCATGGGGATCCAAATGAGCCTTAAAGATTTCTCAGGGCTTGCCAGTACAGGTAAAGGAGTTGTGATCGGGCTGTTATGCCATTTCTCCATCATGCCTTTAATGGGCTTGCTGCTTACCAGAGTATTCCATTTTGAAACAGAGATCGCTGCAGGTATCATTCTTATCGGTTCCTGTTCAAGCGGATTGGCCTCAAACGTAATGGTTTATATAGCCAGGGCAAACCTGGTCTTATCCGTTACGGTAACGGCTATGGCAACATTGATCGCGCCTTTTATGACTCCAATGCTAATGAAACTACTTGCCGGAACTCTTATAGAAGTAAAGTTCCTAAACATGATGATGGAGATTATTAAAATAGTAATTGTACCCATCGGAGCCGCCTTGATCCATGATTATCTCAAAACCGCTTCAGCCAAAGGCTGGAAGACGATCAGGGTCATCTCCGCCCTGGCCGTCATCTGGCTTGTCGCTTTAGGCTTTGGTCTCTGGAATAGTTTAGCTGGCCTCTTATCTGAGGAAGCCATGCATTCCGTAGAGATCTTCAGTTTCTTCGCCGGTGCTGTATTAGTGGGATTGTTATACCATCTCGCTACATTGAAATTTGCGAAACTCGATCATATGATGCCTTACATATCCATGTTCGGTATTGTTTATTTTACCACTGTCACCACTGCCGCGGGTCGCGAGAACCTTTTGCAGGTAGGTTTCATCCTCTTTATTGCCTCAGTAATTCATAATGCTGCCGGATATTTCTTCGGATATTACCTGAGTCGCTGGTTTGGCCTTGATAAGCCTTCTTCACGTACGGTTGCCTTTGAAGTAGGTTTGCAGAACGGCGGAATGGCATCAGGATTGGCCGGTTCTATGGGTAAGTTGGGAACCGTAGGACTTGCTGCGGCAGTGTTTAGTCCCTGGATGAACATTTCAGGGTCTATCCTTGCCAATTACTGGCGGAAACTGGCTTTGAAAGAAGAAGCAGTACAAGAACAACAGAAAAACACTTTTGAAGGATCTTCTTCGCAGCCAAAGACAATTGAATCATAATACATATGAATAAACTTTCGATCACTTTTTATTTTTTAATAATCTCACTTTTTACCTTTACCTCTGTCGATGCCGAGGTAAAACTGGCGTCCATCTTTACTGATAATATGGTGTTGCAGCAGAAAAGTAATGCAGCCATCTGGGGATGGGCAAAAGCAGGAAGCAGGATAAGAGTAAGTACTTCATGGAACGGTAAGAGCTATTCGGCAAACGCCAATGCTTCAGGAAAATGGATTGTAAAGGTAGCTACGCCTTCAGCGGGAGGCCCTTATGAAGTAACAATAAGTGACGGAAATCCTATAAAACTAAAAAACGTTCTGATTGGCGAAGTTTGGATCTGTGGCGGACAATCCAATATGGAAATGCCTTTAAAGGGGTTCAAAGGACAACCCATTCTTGGGTCGAACGACGCTATCTTAAAATCGAAGAACGACAAGATTCGTTTATATACCGTTCCCCGTTCTTCACAAACAGAACTTCAAGCAAACAGTAAGACATCGGCATGGAAAACTGCCGGACCAGAATCTGTAGCAAACTTTAGTGCAACAGCCTATTTCTACGGAAGGCTGCTGAATGAGATGCTTGACGTTCCTGTCGGGCTGATAAACGTAAGCTTCAGTGGTTCTTTCGCAGAAGCATGGATGTCGCCTGATGCTTTAAAAGCTTTTCCGGAAATTAAAGTTCCGGCAAAAGGCGATACTATTAAAGCGGTAAGCCGGACACCTACAACTTTGTACAATGGAATGTTATATCCCATTACCGGTTATGGAATCAAAGGCGCGATCTTCTACCAGGGCGAATCAAATTATGAACGGCCTGACAGGTATGAAGAGCTGTTCCCTGCAATGGTTAGAGAATGGCGTTCTTTGTGGGGACAGGGGGATTTCCCTTTCTATTATGTGCAGATAGCTCCGTATAATTACCTGCAGCTTCCGCCACACAACTTTGGAGGAAAATTCAACTCGGCTTACCTGCGGGATGCGCAGCGTAAATCCCTCAGCAAGATCCCTAACTCTGCTATGGCAGTAGTTATGGATATCGGAGAGGAAAATATGATCCACCCTTCGAATAAAGAAGCCGGAGGAAAACGACTGGCGCTTTTAGCCCTGAGTAATATTTACGGCTTGAAAGGTTTCGGTGCAGCAAGTCCATTGTATAAATCTGTGAGCTTCAATGGTAGTGTGGCTACTGTGAGTTTTGATAATGCCGCAAATGGACTGACCTCTTTCAGTAAGGAACTTTCTACCTTTGAAGTAGCAGGTGCTAACAAGGTCTTTTACCCGGCAAAGGCTGTTATAAACGGAAGCTCTGTTTCTGTTTCGTCACCTATGGTAAAGGAACCTGCGGCTGTGAGGTATGCTTTTAAAGATTTTGTAACAGGCGATCTGTTTAATACGGAAGGACTACCTGCCAGTTCTTTCAGGACGGATGACTGGTAGTTTGTTTTTTAGCACAAGTGGCACCCGTGCGCTAGCAATGCGGGTCGTCATGCCGACCCTGAAGCAAGTTCAGGGTTCGGCATCTCTTGAACTATTCCAAACTCAAGAGGTCCTGAAACAAGTTCAGGATGACGAAGGAAGGACTACTTGTTCGGGATACAATTGAAATAAAAGAAATAAATTATTTAATGAAAAGATACTTAACCCTTTTTCTACTCCTTACTAACATAACTGCAAACGCCCAGTTTCAGCTGGCATCTTACAACCCTCTCTGGACCAGCCAGTCGAAAAACTCTGGCGAATCAATGCCCTGCGGCGGTGGCGATATCGGCTTAAACGTTTGGGTGGAGAAGGGCGAGGTTCTGTTTTATGTTTCCCGAAGCGGTACTTTCGACGAAAACAACACTTTACTTAAGCAGGGCCGCGTGCGGATAAAGCTTTCACCAAATCCCTTCGATGGTTCAGACAACTTCAGGCAAGAACTTATCCTAAAAGACGGCTATGTGAAGATAAATGGCAAAAAAGGTGATCTGGAATCGGAGATCAAGGTCTGGGTGGATGTATTTAATCCCGTGGTAAATGTTGAAGTTAACAGCACTAAGCCTGTCACAACAGCAGCAAGTTACGAAAGCTGGCGGTATAAGGATCGTGCAACCAGGGGAAGAGAGAACAATGCGAATTCTTATAAATGGGCGCCACAGGGCGAAGTTAAGACACTGAAGGATGAAATCGCGTTTCAGCAAAATGCGGTCATGTTTTATCATCAGAACCAGGCCTACACGGTATTTGATGTTACTGTAAAGCAGCAGGGGATGGACAATGTGAAAGATCAGCTGTTTAATCCCCTAAAGAACCTGGTCTTTGGTGGAATTCTCTCCGGAGAAAAGATGATCTCCGCTGGTACCGCTGAGGGGCGGTATATGGATACTGATTTCAGGAGCTGGACATTAAAAAGCGCAAAATCGGGCCGCTCACAGAGGCTTACTTTAGCACTTCATACAGAGTATACAGCCGCTGTTGACAATTGGAACACGGGATTAAATAAAACTCTTGCGACAGCAAAAAAGAATCCGGCACAAGCCTTCAAAAAAACCAGGAAATGGTGGAACGAGTACTGGAACAGAAGCTTTATTGCTATCGAAGGGAATAAGCCCGATAGTAATTCTGAAGACTGGCAGGTAGGCCGTAACTACCAGCTAATGCGCTATATGCTCGGCTGCAACGCCTATGGAGCCTATCCTACTAAGTTTAACGGAGGCCTTTTTACCTTTGATCCATCGTTAACCGACAGTGCGCATAAATTCACTCCTGATTTTCGAAACTGGGGAGGAGGGACACATACCGCTCAAAATCAGCGTTTGGTTTACTGGCCGATGCTGAGGAGCGGCGACTTCGATTTGATGAAGCCGCAGTTTAAATTTTATCAGCAAACACTCCGCAATGCAGAGTTGCGTAGTGAAACCTACTGGGATCATAAGGGAGCCTCTTTCACTGAACAACTGGAGAACTTTGGGCTTCCTAATCCTGCAGAATACAACTGGAAACGTCCCGCCGGTTACGATAAAGGCATGGAACACAATGCCTGGCTGGAATACCAGTGGGATACGGTTTTAGAATTCTGCCTGATGATGCTCGAAACCGAGCGGTATACCGGCAAAGATATCAGGGAGTATGTTCCCTTTATTGAAAGTTGCCTGACCTTCTTTAATGAGCATTACCAATATCTTGCAAAACAGAGAGGAAGTAAGACATTTGATGCGAACGGACATCTCGTCTTTTACCCGGGATCGGCTGCGGAAACCTATAAGATGGCATATAATGCAAACTCAACCCTCGCTGCGTTAAGAACAGTGCTCTCCCGTTTACTCGAATTGCCTTCATCGGTCCTTGCTGAAGAGAAAAAAGAAGCCTGGCGACAAATGTTAAAAAGGATTCCTCCAATTACTTTCCGCGAATTTAACGGCAAGCCAACCATCGCTCCTGCCAAACTATGGGAGAGAATAAACAATACCGAAAGCCCCCAATTATACCCCGTGTTCCCGTGGGGAATTTACGGTATTGGAAGGCCAGGGCTTGATACGGCGATTAATACCTTCAAATACGATACCGATGTTCTGAAATTCAGAAGCCATGTTGGATGGAAACAGGATAATATCTTTGCAGCCCGCCTGGGATTGACCAAAGAAGCTGCGGAACTTACCACGCTGAAACTTAAAGACTCTGGCCGACGTTTCCCGGCGTTCTACGGCCCCGGTTTCGACTGGACACCTGATCACAACTGGGGAGGTTCCGGAATGATCGGACTGCAGGAAATGCTCATGCAAAGCCACGGCAGGAAGATTTATTTGTTCCCCGCCTGGCCAAAAGATAAGGACGTTCATTTCAAGTTACATGCCGCCTATCAAACTACCGTAGAAGCGAAACTGGAGAATGGTAAAATGCAAGTAATCAAGGTTATCCCCGAAAACAGGCGTGCAGATATTATTATGAGACCTGTATTACATAACTGAAACCCTTGGAAATAATTAGAGTATAAGAACAAACGGTATAATGGATCTGAATAATTTAATACTCCTTTCACAAATTAAATCGTAATATTATACTTTTTCAGATTTCTTATGTCCAGAGTTTCCTTTAATAACAATCCTAATCCTTTTCATACCTCTTTAAAGGAAAAAGTCGACAACTATTTCCGCGAAACTAAACTTAAAAGCAGTGGCGGAAATCAGCTCGTTATTAAGGGATTCCTGATAGTGTTCACCACGTTTTTTTGCTTCACCACCCTGGTGTTTTTCACTCCCGGGGTTCTAATTTCCATAATTCTTTGCTGTATCCTGGGGCTTACTCTCGCTGCAATAGGGTTCAATATTATGCATGAAGGCGGACATGGTAGCTTTTCTGAAAGGAAATGGCTAAATTCTATCTCCGCTTATTCATTGAACATCATGGGTGGCACCATTCATTTCTGGAAGCAAAAACACAACATCAATCACCATACTTATACTAATATTGAAGGTATGGATCATGATATCAATATTAAGTATATGCGAATGCACGAAGAGCAGCCGAGGTTTTGGTACCATAGATTTCAGCATGTATACTGGGTTGTGCTTTACGGAATCTCCTACATGGCCTGGATTCTGATTCAGGACTTTCAAAAGTACTTCAGTGGAAAAATGGGGATACATGATACCGCCAAAAAACTTAATACCAGGGAGCATTTCATTTTCTGGTTTACTAAACTGTGTTACATTTGTATATACCTCGTTTTACCAATAGTGATGGTAGGTGTGATTAAGACCCTGATTGGCTTTATGATCGTGGGGTTTTCTTGTGGGTATTGTATTAGTATTGTTTTCCAGTTGGCACATGTGGTTGAAGGAACTAATTTTCCTGAGCCTGACGAAGAAACAAATAAGATTGAACAGGAGTGGGCTGTGCATCAGATACGTACTACCGCTAATTTTGCCACCAATTGCAAAATGACTTCATGGTTTTTAGGTGGTCTGAATTTCCAGGTGGAACACCACTTATTTCCAAGGATCAGTCATGTTCATTATCCGCACATTAACAAACTCGTGAAACAAACTTGTTCAGAGTTTAATGTGCCCTACACCGAGTTTCCAACGGTATTAAAGGCATTCGGATCGCATCTGTCACATATCAGGAAGCTTGGAAACTCTTAATCCTTAGAACGCCAGGTTCTCTTTAAGCCAGGTTAGCACCTCTTCCTGTGTCTTAACAGTTGCGGGCATTTTCTCACGGATCATCTTTTCCATTTTATTTCCAGTATTTGAAAAGCGGTAGGACCACAGGTTCATAAGCTTATTAATAAGATATACAACTTCATTGCCCTCCATGGCGTTAAATTGTGTTACGTCTGGTTTCCCCGAAACCTTTGGATCAGTTTTAGGAAATTCAGACCAGAGGTAATCATTATAAAAAAGATTACGCTTAGAAAACAAGATAGTGTTCATTTAACTAAACGTGTTAGGATGTTTGAAAGAAAAAAGAACCTTCAGATTATTTAATGCCTTCTCTCCCTCTCTCGTAATAGAGCTGAATCCATTGCCACTTCTTGCATAACCGCAGGCTACAAATTCTTCTACCAGGGCTCTGTTAAGCAATTTTCGGTTCGATGTTACTGAGATGAGCTGACTTAACTGCTCTATTTGTGATTGAATATCGTTCATGATCTCTTGGGACAGGAATTGTGGAATAAAACAAAGACTTATCGTGCTGGTCTAAGTATTTGTCTAAAGGTAAACTAATTAATCGGCATATATACTATTTAAAATCCTGCTGACATAGGGTTGTCATCAGATAGTTGTTACTTTGGAGTATAAACTTAAAATATACTTATGTCACGTATTGAATTGCTATTGAAAGAACTGGATCAGGAATCCAAAACAACCCGTAGAATGCTTGAGCGCGTACCTGTTGACAAAGCTGACTGGCAGCCGCACCCAAAGAGCATGAAATTGATCAGCCTGGCCACACATGTTGCTGAATTACCAGCGTGGGTTACTATGGTTTTAACAACCGATGAACTTGATTTTGCAAGCAACCCATACAAGCAGGAGCCGATAAGCAGCAACGAAGATCTGCTTGCATACTTTGAGCGCTCTTTACAAAGCGGTAGAGAACACCTGGCAAATGCCGATGAAGCAGAGTTTGCTAAATTATGGACGCTTCGCGAGGGAGATACGATCTACGATACTTCGAGCAAATATGACGTCATGCGTATGAGCTTTTCACAGATCATTCATCACAGAGCACAGCTGGGAGTGTATCTGCGCTTACTGGATATTCCAATCCCCGGAAGCTATGGTCCAAGCGCTGATGAAGTGAGCTTTGCAGCAGAAACGGCTTAATAAAGTACCTGGGAGTCGAAGACTCCCAGGTACTTTACAACACCAGCTGCTCAAATAACTTTTCAAGGGTTTCCTGTGCATCTTTGCACAAACCCGGGTGTACCTTAGAACACTGCACCACACTACTTCGTGTTGCGGTTAGCCACCTAAACCGCTCCGCATGAGTCAGTTTTCCTATTGGTCCACTATCACTTCCCGCTTTGCAGATCCTTTCAAAAGACCAGAGATTTTCTTTCAGTTGTTCAATATCAACTTCTTTATGAAGGCTTAATACTCGTTCTTCCTTAAGCACAAACCTCGTTTGGAGGAACTTCTGTTTGGAGCAGAACAAAATCACCCCTACATTTATAAACTCCTCGCGTTCAACCCTTGGTACCACGCGAATCACTGCATACTCAAATAAAAGATCTTCTTGCATCTTGTGCTGCTTTTACAAAAGTTTGCGAACTACTTATCCTGGCCTCTAAAAACTGCGAATATACCTGCCTGTATTGTTCCGGTGACTCGAGGGAAGGCTCAAAACCCAACCATTCATCCGGGATCATTGCTACAATAGAACGGATTCTTTCAACGTCTAAAATGGAGCGAAATTCAGCATCAACCTCGTCCAATTGAGTGGCAAGCGTCAAAAGTACATGATCCTTCACCAGTAAAAAAGGTTTCGTTGCCTGTTCTTCCCAGTTGTTCCATGAATGATGAAAGTACAGCGATGCCCCATGATCGATCAGCCACAACTCTTTATGCCAGATCAGCATATTGGTATTTCTGGCAGTGCGGTCAACATTAGTCAGGAGACAATCCAGCCATACGATCTTTGATGCGAGCTGCGGATCTATCTTACTAACGGTTGGGTCGAAAGTTATAGCTCCCGAAAGGTAATGCAGCGCAAGGTTAAGTCCGGAACTGAATTTTAGCAGATCCTGGATCTCTTCGTCAGCCTCAGTACGGCCAAAAGCAGGATCAAGATTAGCAAACACAATTTCAGGGATCTTTAAACCTAGTAATCGTGCAATCTCACCGCCGATGAGCTCAGCAATCAGAGCTTTAACACCCTGGCCGGCACCTCTAAATTTGAGAACATATAAAAACTCATCATCCGCTTCTGCGATTGCAGGTAAAGACCCGCCTTCACGAAGGGGAGTCACATACCGGATAACATTTACGGTCCTGAGGGGGGTTCCAGTATTATGATAATTATTAATATTACTCATATGCAAATGGTCTTATCTAAAATTAAACCGACGGGAAAATTAATGAAAATTGTGAGATTAGTCGTGCTATAGATCAATGAGAGATCTTTCCGGAACCAATTCTGTTTGCACACTTTTTACACATACTGATGTGTTAAATTTGTGATTATCAAAAACGTATGTATATTTAGACGCTCAACTAACCAAATACAACCCAAAACCCCTGCCATTTAGCAGGGGTTTTTTTATTTCAATACAGTTTGGTGCACTACTTTGAAAAAGTGTTAAAAAATGTTAATATTCTTTGAATAGATGCTAATGTGCTTATATTTGTATCGGTTTATAATTGGTTAGTTAAAAGGTCTTCATCCTCCCCGTTTGAAGACCTTTTTTTATAGCAGCAGATTTCCTTCAATAACGGTTAGCGCTTCTCCCGAAAATAAAACCCGGTCTCCGGCATACTTAACCTTAAGTTCTCCTCCTCTTAATGAAGCCTGATATGCAAACATTTCCTCTTTTCCAAGTTTCGTTGCCCAATAAGGAACAAGTGCACAATGCGAAGAACCAGTCACAGGATCTTCATCTATTCCATGGGAGGGCGCAAATGTCCGGGAAATAAAATCGTAGGGAGAACCAGCTTTAGTTGCGCTGGTTATGATCACAGCGTCGAAGTCCTTCAAGATTTTAAAATCGGGGCTGCAGGCCTTCACCTCCTCCTCAGTCGCTAGTTCAATAATATACCTGTCGCCGGTATGTGCAAGCTGTTTCGGTTCAATATTAAGGGCTTTTTTCAGCTCCACGGGTAGGGTGGTATCTGTATTTGATGCCGCAGGGAAATCAAGCTCAATCCAGTTGCCCAGCTTTTTAGCTGTAAGCAGGCCGCTTTTGGTATGAAACCTGGCTTCCTCATCATTTTTTAACAGACCTTCCTCGTATAAGATATGCGCACTGGCAAGGGTAGCATGTCCGCACAGTGCAATTTCTACTGTCGGCGTAAACCACCTGAGCTTATAGCCATTCTCAGCTTTTACCAGGAATGCCGTTTCCGCAAGGTTATTTTCAGCGGCGATGGATTGCATTAAAGGTTCAGGCAATTCTTGTTCTAGTAAACAAACAGCAGCCGGGTTGCCTTTAAAAGGCTTATCTGTAAAAGCATCGACCTGAAATAATCTGATTTTCATTGTTTAAAGTGTAATTATGATTTAAGCAAAATCGGCATTATTAAACATATTCCCAAGCGCTCTGATAAGCATCGCAGTTTTCAGCATAGCGTATAAAATCGCTGTAGAAGGGCAGACGTGAAAGTGTCGCACTGTCTCCAATTACAACCAGTTTTTTTCTGGCCCTTGTCATCGCCACATTCATCCGGCGAATGTCGGAAAGAAAACCTATGGTCCCTTCGGGATTACTTCTTGTCATGCTTATATAAACAATGTCGCGCTCTTGTCCCTGGAAACTGTCTATAGTATTTACTGAAATCTTCCCGGCAAACGACTGAAGTTCCGGGCTGTTCAAAAACGTTTCCCTGAGTACAGCAATTTGTTGCTTATAAGGAGATACGACGGCTATCGAAGGGAATTCATCCTCTGTGTAACGCAGTTTAAGCGCTTCAGTAAGTTGCGTAAGATGCTTGCATAAAAAGGTCGCTTCCTCCGGATTAGTTGTACTGGTTCCTTCCTGGGTTTCATTGAACCCACAGCCGGCAGTATCCACAAAGCTTAGCGGTACATCCTCAGGAAATAACAACTGGCCCGCGACCGAAGGATGAGCTTTCAACCGGTTGTTATAAAATACACCGGAGGAGTACTCCATAATTCTCTCATGCATACGGTATTGCTCCTCTAGTAGAGCAACAGCTTCAGGATGGAGTGCTGCGCATTTTTCTAATAAGGTGGTACCCAGGCCCTGTCTGGCCGCTTCATCTGATTTGATGGTAGGAGATAACTGGAAGTGATCACCAGCCAAAATTACCTTTTGCGCCTTCATCACCGGTATCCAGCAGGCGGGTTCCAAGGCCTGGCCGGCTTCATCAATTACTAAGGTGTCGTACTTTAAGTTTCTAACGGTGTAATGATTCGCACCAACTAAGGTTGCTGTGATCACATGAGCTTTAGCAATCAAGTCATCTGCTATGAACTTTTCTGTGTGATCCACCTCCCGCATAATTTTATAAGCCTCATTAAACAGGGCTTTTCGTTGCTCCTGTTCAGCACGGCCAAAGTTGCGCTTGTACTTATGAGCCATGTTCCTGTACTCTGCAGCCTGCTTCTTTAACTTTTTAGCGTCTTTCATTCTGCTATGTCCAGCCATTTTGCTGTCGAGCGTTAATGACATCAGGCTTTCAGAAACCCTGGCAGGGTTGCCCACCCTTAAGACATTCATTCCTTCACCTGCCAGTTTCTCGCTTAATAAATCAACTGCGGTGTTACTTGGCGCAACCACCAGGATCTGTTTTTTGTCTCTTTGATAAAGTGCTTTTATGGCTTGTACCAGGGTAGTAGTTTTTCCGGTTCCCGGGGGACCATGAACAATAGCCAGATCCCCTGCGGATAAAATTTTATTAATTGCTGCCTGCTGAGAAGGATTTAAGAGTGTAATATTGAAGCCAGGGAAAGCTTCCTTAAAAGCCGGTGTTTCTTCTCCGGTTAAAACTTTGATCAGCCGGACATTGCTCCCCTTGCCAGAGGCACTTTCGAAACTGCTTTCTGCTTCTTTCAGAGCTTTCTGCATCTCGTCATAGCTATTATCATCAAAGAGCAGATCAATTCCCAGCTTACCGTTGCGCGACCAATCGGGCAGTTCTTCTGTTCTGAAACTTATTTTAACAATGTTGCCGACTGCATGTGTAACAGTTCCGTTTATTCTGTCTTCTTTAGCATCGTGATTTGAGAAGAGGGCGCAGGAAGCGCCAAACCGAAGCTGGTGAGGAATATCCTGGTGACTGGTTCGCTCAATTTCAACGGTAATATAATCACCTCTGCTCATCTCTGTACCCCTTATCGCAATGGGATACCAGGTAAGTCCGGCTGCCCGGCGCTCGGCGGCTGATGAAGATTCAGTCTGCTGTTGATAGTTTCGTTGATCTTCTTCGCGCTCAATTTTCAGGAGATCGAGCAACTTTTTAAAATATAGTGCGGACATCTGTTCTTGTTAAATGAAGGGGAAAAGGAATAATTCAGAGAGGTACCCGAATTATTTTCCAATTCCATATAACATTAGTTGTATGACTTTTTCGGCAGCCTCGTCCGATTCGATGAGACATTCAGAAGTGGTCGGGAGGAGAAGTCCGTTAAACCCGGCGATAACCCAATTAGAAAAGAAGGTAATTTCTTCCGCAGTCATTGCCTTGAATTCGCCTGACTGAACGCCGCCCAAAATTATCTCTCTAATAAATTCAACCTGAGTTTGCTCAAACTGCCTTTTAAGATTACATATCTTCTCAAAATTGTCGAAGATATCCTGCTTGATTACCTGGCCAAGGTTATGCATATGTTTACTAAGTTCAAGCCGTTTCAATAGAAGAGCCTTCAACTTCGCCCTGGAGGTATTTGCCGAATTCATGGCAAGCCTGGTGATCCTGATAAGTTTTTGAAGCTCATCGGCAACAACAGCTTCAAAAAGCTCGTTTTTGCCCGGATAGTAATAATATAAAGTGCTCTTTCCTTTACCTATAGCCTTAGCTACATCATCCATCGTCGATTTTTTCAAACCATAATGAGAGAAGATAATACGTGCTGCTTCTAATATCTCTTTTACTGTTTTTTCGTCCCTTTGAGTTTGTTGCATTCGACTAATATTGTAAAATGTTCTACATTCATTACCGCTGAATGTTTTAGCTGCTAATAAAAATAAACAGTGAATTATACTTTTTATTTTAAATAATGTGATCCGGAATGCCGGAATATTTTCTACGCTAATATAGGTAAATAGTTTAGAGTATTTTAAAAAAGTCAGTAGAAAGTAAAGCTTATGTCAGCAATAAATAATACCGCTGATAGATCAATTACTTATAGTCTGCCCCTCGTTACCACCTGAAAAATAATATTTGATTTTAGATTTTTGGACTATATTTGTCATGTAGTCGAAAGAAAGATTACTGAAGTGCTAAGCCGGAAGAGGCGATAGAGAGCCGAAGGCGACTTAGTGTATTTAAAATTTAAAACAAATCACACAATGAAAAAATTAGTATTATCAATCGCATTACTATCAGCATTTGCATTTGCAGGTCAGGCACAAACAGAAAAAGGAAAAATTATTGTAGGAGGTACCGCATCTTACACTTCTTCAAAGTCGGATGCTGACGGAGCAAAAGCAGCAGAGAACCTTTCCCTGGTTCCGAACATCGGTTATTTCGTAGCCAACAATATTGCGGTTGGTACCGGAGTTGGTTATAACTACTCAAAATTAGACCACGCTAGTTCCTTTGGCCAGAATGAAGCTTTCGTGGTAAGTCCTTTCGGTAGGTATTATGTTGATCTTGGCGAAAAATTCAAGTTTTTCGGACAAGCTTCTGTGCCAATGGCATTCGGAACAGTAAAAGCAACTGACGCTAGTGGAGATACAGGAGCTAAAACCGGAACTTCTACCTCCATAGGTGTAGCAGTTTCCCCCGGTTTTGCGTATTTCCCTACAAAGAAAATTGGAATCGAATTCGCATTTCAGGGAGCTTCTTATGAAAGCTATAAAGTTAAAGACGGTAATGACAATGATTTAGAAGGTGAAGGAAGAGAAACTTTCGCTATTGGTACAAGCTTCTTCACCCCAAAAATTGGTGTGCAATTCCACTTCTAATTAAATAGTCATACACAACACACACACACACACAAAGAGGAGCTATAGGGGATAAAAACCCCTATGGCTTTTTAGGCTTATAAAGAAATAAAAATAAAGTAGTTGAAAAACTTATTGAATTGACGACTTTTGCGAAAATAAAAAATAGGCTTCCGTGGGTGGCATTATAATTTATGGATACAGACAGTAAGGCAAAAAAATACCTTATAGGCAGAAAAGTAGACAGGTTCTTTATTAAAGTACATAAAGCTTCCTCCTTTACCATCAGGTATTTTAAAGAACTGGTTACCTCTCCCCATGAAGTAGGTGAATTTGTGCAGCAGTGCTACAATATCGGATACCGTTCCTTATCTCTTATAACACTCACCAGTTTTATCACTGGTTACGTGTTTACCAAACAGTCCCGCCCGTCTTTATCTGAATTCGGAGCAACCTCATGGATTCCTTCTCTCGTAGGAATCGCTATGATCAGGGCTCTGGCTCCGCTGGTGACAGCATTAATATGCGCAGGTAAAGTTGGATCAAGTATCGGGGCCGAGATAGGCTCGATGAAAGTGACCGAACAGATCGATGCCATGGAGGTTTCAGCTGTGAACCCTTATAAATACCTTATTGTAACCCGTGTAACAGCAAGTACGCTGATGATTCCGGTGCTGATGATGTATGCCGGTTTTGTAGGTTTAATGGGCTCTTTTTTGAATGTCAGTCAGAATGAGCTAACCACCTTGACTGCTTTTTTTCACAATGCGTTTGAAAAGATCACCATGCTGGATATCGTATCGTCGGTAATACGTTCGCTGGCTTATGGATTTACAATAGGAATTGTGGGTTGTTATAAGGGATATAACACCTCGCAAGGTACGCAGGGGGTAGGTAAAGCCGCCAATGCTGCGGTAGTAGCCTCCATGTTCCTTATTTTCATTGAAGAAGTTATTTTGGTACAGGTTATTAACTGGTTTAGATAATGGCAGAACAGAAGATAAATAACCTGAGTCGGGTCATTGAAGTTAAGGATCTGTACAAATCGTTCAATGAAAATCACGTATTGAGGGGAGTAGAACTGGAGCTGAGTAAAGGTGAAAACCTGGTTGTATTAGGACGCTCAGGAACAGGAAAATCGGTTTTGATCAAAATACTTTCCGGATTGTTAAAGCAGGACAGGGGTACCGCTATAGTTTTGGGGCAGGAGGTAAGCCAACTGAATGAACTTAGCTTACGCGCCTTGCGCCAAAAGATCGGCTTCTCTTTTCAGAACAGTGCTTTATACGATAGTATGACTGTAAAGCAGAACCTCGAATTTCCATTGATCCGGAATGTGAGACATTTGAGCCGCAAAGAAATTAACTCCCGGATCGAAGGGGTACTGGATGCAGTAGGTCTTTTGCAGTCTTTAAATCAGCTGCCAGCGGAATTGTCTGGCGGACAAAGAAAACGAATTGGTATTGCCCGGACATTGATCCTTCAGCCGGAAATAATGCTTTACGACGAACCTACAGCTGGGTTAGATCCCATCACTAGTATCGAAATAAACAATTTGATAAATGAGGTAAGAGCCCGGTTCCATACCAGTTCTATCATTATTACACACGACTTGACCTGTGCTAAAACCACTGGCGATCGTATTGCCATGTTGCTGGATGGCCAGTTTGTCAAGACAGGCACCTTCGACGAGGTATTTGCCACAAAGGATCCAAGAATACAAAGCTTTTACGACTATAATTTTATAAATTAATAATGGATATCGAAAAAAATAAAAACTCTGCCATAGTTGGAATATTCATCTTTCTTGGGATAGTTATATTTATTGGAGGCCTGTTGATAGTGGGCGGAAAGGGAAGTCTATTTTCAAAGACTATTGCGATAAGTGCAAACTTTGAAAATGTTAATGGTTTGGTGAAAGGGAATAACGTATGGTTCTCGGGCGTTAAAGTGGGTACTGTTAAAAAGGTCACTTTTAACTCTAATGAGGCCGTTACGGTTGAAATGGTAATAGAGGAGAATTCAGTTCCCTATATTCACAAAGATGCTAAGGCTAAAATGAGCACCGATGGCTTAGTTGGAAACAAGATCGTTGTACTGGAAGGTGGTTCGGCAGAGGCACCTGTAATTTCGAGTGGAGATGTGCTTGCTGTTGCAAAGCCAGTAGACACAGAGGAGCTGATGGCTACCCTGCAGGAAAATAATAAAAACCTCGTAGACATCACTAAAAACTTTAAAGTGATCAGCAAAAACATGGCAGAGGGACAGGGAACGATTGGTAAGTTGCTTACAGATGATAAGTTGTTCAATGACCTTGGAGCCACACTTGCCGTGTTAAAAAATGCTTCAGACAATACCAATCGCTTAACTGCAAATCTATCTGCCTATTCAGCTGGTTTTAACAGGAAAGGCACCTTCGCGAACGATCTGATCACAGATACTGCTATATTCAGTAATATCAGGTCGGCGGTTAAACAAATTCAAATGGTATCGGTAAACGCAAACAGTGTTGCTGAAAATCTGAAAGAAGCCAGTGCCGGATTGAACACTGAAGGTTCTGCTGCGAATGTATTACTGCACGATGCTCCTACAGCTGAAAGTGTAAAAACAATGATCAGCAACCTTGAAACAAGCTCTGCAAAGCTTAACGAAACTATGGATGCCCTGCAGCATAGCTTTTTGCTGAGAGGATATTTCCGCAAAAAAGAAAAAGAAGCAAAGAAATAGCTAATACTGAAGTATTATAAGTGGTATCGATACTACTTACTGGCGCACGCGTGCCGCGTGTGCCATTTGCCCACCTACTTAATCAGCATCTGTCTAAACTCAATACTGTCTCCATTAAAAACATTCATATCTACCACATGATTTATCCCATCGATGGTAGCTTTGTCTGAATGTTGCCAGAACTTCCAGTTCGTTTCCTTATCAACCTTTAACTCCGCCTTATAATAATGTGCTATCCACAAGGGATATTCATCCGCATAGCCTTTTAAGTAGTCCTTGTAAAAGCTTAAATTAGTATAGATGATAGGTTTCACCAGGGTTTTGTCCTCTATATGTTTGATAAAAGCCATTAGCTCTTTCCTCATAGCGGAAGCCGGCACACCATTTAACTCCTCAATATCCACCACCATTGGAAGGTCTCCCTTTTCTGGCTTTACATTCTGAAGAAAGAATCGCGCCTGCCATTTACCACTTTTAGAAGGTTTAAAGTAATGGTAAGCACCGCAAACTATTCCTGCCTTTGGAGCTTCACGCCAGTTGCGCTGGAAATATGGATCTACCCGGGTAACACCTTCTGTAGCTTTAATGAACGCAAATCCGACCTTCACTTCATCCTCCTTCATCTCCTTCACTTTTTCCCAGTTGATCTTGCCCTGGTAGTACGACACATCAATTCCATGGATACTGTATTTTTTTGAAGGGATCTGGATGTTGTAACCGTCGTAATTACGATAGTTCGGGTCCTGGCCAATATCTTTAACCCAGCGCCAGGTGGAAGAAAAAACCTGCAGAACGTATCCGTAGTAAAAAGGAGAAAGCAGGATCAGGGCGATACCAGCAAGCAGAACCTTCCATTTTGTCGCTAAGCCTGGTTGTTGCTTCTTTTTAGCGACTCTCTTCTTTTTTATTGCCGCCTTTCTTTGTACAGGAACATGTTTGTTGGTAGTCACAGCGGTAAAAGTACAAAATCAGTTTTTCTCCTTTTACGGAAATAAAAAAATCATACTTTAGTTTTCAAATAACCGCTATGCCAAACTATTCACGACGGAGCTTTCTGAATTCATCGCTGCTTGCTGCAGCTGCTTTATCCTTAAAATCAAACGCTTTTGGCAGCGTTATAAACGGCGGGGATGAGGCGCCACAAGAGGGCTATCGGAATCCAGTTGTCAAGCCTCAAATATGCATCTTCTCCAAACATCTTCATTGGATTTCAGACTATTACGAGATGGCTTCCTTTGCGGCAGATCTTGGTTTTGATGGAATAGATCTTACGGTGAGAAAGAACGGGCATGTTTCGCCCGAAAGGGTCAAAGAGGATCTGCCCCGCGCCAAAACTTCAATTGAAAAAGCAGGACTTAAGGTTCATATGCTTACAACCGATATAGTGGCTACTTCCAGTTTTACGGAAGACATTTTAAAGACAGCTGCCGGTCTCGGTATTCCCAGTTACCGCATGGGCTGGATTCCTTACAAGCCCGACGCTGCTATTCCGGAGCAGATAAAATCTGTCAGCTCTCAGCTTGCGACCCTGGCCGCTATGAATAAGAAGTATGGTATACGGGGAGAGTATCAAAATCATTCGGGAACAAATTTCGGAGCTTCTGTATGGGATATCTGGTTAGCGATTAAAGATATCGATCCTCGATATCTGGGCTGCCAGTTTGATATTCTGCATGCTACCGTAGAAGGAGCCAACTCCTGGAAAAATGATCTAAAGCTATTGAAAGACTACATTCAAACCATCGATATCAAGGATTTTCACTGGGAAAACAATGAGGGAAAATGGGGAATCAAAAAAGTACCATTGGGCTCGGGAATGGTGAACTTCAAGAATTATTTTAGCTTGATAAAACAATATGGTATCACCGGACCTCTTTCCATGCATTTTGAATATCCTCTTGGCGGCGCAGAATCCGGAAGCAGGAAACTTAGCATTTCCCGCCAGGAAGCAGCGGACGCCATGAAAAAGGACCTTAATAAGCTTAAAGAAATATTGAAAGAGGCAGGGTTGATATAATTATAGTTCCAGAGATGCCGAACTAAATTCGGCATGACGATCGCCCTGTTTTTCGGCATCCTGAAGTTGATTCAGGAACCGGCATGACGATTGCCCTGTTTCTTCGTCATCCTGAAGTTGATTCAGGAACCGGCATGACGATTGCCCTGTTTCTTCGTCATCCTGAACTTGATTCAGGACCTCTTGCCTAAGCTTGTCGATCAAGCATGTTCGTTTGTACTAGCCAGGAAGCTGAATTCTACTTATCATCAAACATCAAAAGAACACGCTCCTCATTAGACTTCCATTCATTTTCTTCTGTCTTCCTCCAGGGTTTGATGAGAATGGCAGGTGAAGCCTCTAATTTTCTGTTACATATTTCTTCAGCCGTATGCCATGTAATCATTTCTACAGCTTCCTTAGCCTCGCCGAAATACAAATACTCTTTTTCTCCTAGAATTTCGCTCCAAGCAAGATCTTCGCCTTGCTGAGTGCCCTGCTGGATCGTTATTTTTCCTTGATTCTTTTGTTCCATAATGTGTGTTTACCTAAACGAAAACAAGCAAGAACGCTTAAGGTTTTTTTGTAAAATTATGATATTCGCAATTTTGATGCGGATAAAGCGATCTTATTTGTGAATTTAAAAAAAATACCTACCTTTAAGTATTCAACTAACCAAATGTAACCCAAAAACCCTCACCATCCCGGTGAGGGTTTTTATCTTATCGGTTTCCCGGCAATAGTAATGTCATAGTATTGTCTTGTTTAAAATCATTATAAATAATGTCTTGAAAAGTCTGGAAATGATGTAAGTTTGCGTTGTTTAAATTAATTCTAAATAATGAAGAAAACAATTACTTATTTCATAGCTTTCATAATGACCTTACATTGCGCAATGTCTTTTGCGCAAACCCGTACGGGAGCGATTAAGGGGACAATCAGAACTTCCGAAGGTATGTCGGCAGAGGCCGTTGAAGTTTCAATTAAGGGCATTGCCAGTACGATGGCAGACGCCAATGGGAACTACATTTTGAAAAATATTCCGGCAGGCAGCTATACAGTTGTCGCCAGGCTGGTTGGCTTAGCGCCGAGTACCAATCAGGTCACCGTTACTGGCGGATCGACCGTTACGCTCAATATTACTTTGGAAGCATCTAATCAACAATTAAAAGAAGTGGTTATAAGGGGGGGCAAGACGAATAAGTTTTCCGTTAAAGAGAGCGAATATGTATCTAAAATGCCACTGGCAAATATCGAAAATCCGCAGGTCTATGCAGTTATCTCTAAAGAATTGATGGCAGATCAGATCGTGACGAACTTCGACGATGCGCTTAAAAATGCTCCCGGCATTGATAAATTATGGTCTTCAACTGGTCGCGCTGGCGATGGTGCTGGATATTTTTCCCTTAGGGGATTTGCAGTGCAGCCCACACTCGTAAATGGCTTGCCTGGTTTAACAAACGGAAGTCTTGACGTTTCAAACGTAGAACGTATAGAAGTGATCAAGGGCCCTTCAGGTACTTTATTTGGAAGCAGCCTGGTTTCCTACGGAGGTTTGATCAATACGGTAACCAAACAACCGTTCAGCACTACTGCTGTAGATGTGAACTACACGGCAGGTAGCTACGGACTGAATCGTATTACAGCCGATGTGAATACTCCTCTGGATGCAGATCGCAAGGTGCTGTTCCGTATGAATGCTGCCTTTCATGAGGAAAGCAGCTTTCAGGATGCAGGCTTTAGAAAGTCACTGTTTTTTGCTCCTTCATTATCCTACCATGTGAACGACAGGTTATCCCTGTTGTTAAATGCGCAGTTTCTAAGTTCGGAAGGTACTAATCCAACCATGTTGTTCTTTAATAGAAGCGCACCATTACGATCAAGCACTCTGGATGCCCTGGGTTATAACAACAGAAGATCGTATACAAGCGATAACCTTACCATGAGAAACCCGGTGACGACTATGCAGGCTCAGATGAAGTATAAATTATCAGATCAATGGACTTCACAGACGCTCGTTTCAAGAGGAAGCGCAAGATCAAAAGGATATTATACTTATTTGTTTGAAGGGGCAGCGTCGGGCGTAGGTACAGGTGTGTTTGCCAGATACATTACTGATCAGAACTCGAATACTGAAACCACAGATATTCAGCAGAACTTTATCGGGGATTTTAATGTCGGAACCATTCGTAACCGCGTAGTTGTGGGACTAGACTACTATAACAATACCGCGCTCAGCAATAATTCAAATTACGCAGGTTTTGGAACAGTTAACCCTCAGGAAGAACCGGAGATTCCGGAAAATTTAACTACTCAGGCGGCGGATGCTGCAATAACCGCTGCCGGCTATGGTGGAAGTATGAGAGCTACTCAGAACGTTTACAGTGCTTATATTTCGGATGTGGTTAACATCACGCCGGCATTATCTGCAATGGCAAGCCTAAGGATCGATCATTTCCGTAACGGGGGATTAAGCGCATCTGAAGACGAGAAATATGACCAAACGGCTTTATCTCCAAAATTTGGCCTGGTATACCAGGTGCTGCAAGATAAGCTGTCGCTTTTTGGTAATTATATGAACGGGTTCACAAACGTGGCGCCTAGGACACAAGTGATTGACGGAACTTCAGTACTGACAACTTTCGAGCCTGAACACGCCAATCAATTTGAGGCAGGAATCAAAGGCGATCTTTTTAACGGGAAGTTGTCAGGATCTCTGAGCTATTATGATATTAAGGTTTCAAATGTTATCTCTTCCAGCACCGACGTTAACGTAAGTATCCAGGGAGGCGAGCAGTACAGCAAAGGCTTTGAAGCTCAGTTTACCGCAAATCCGGTTTCCGGGCTGAACATTATTGCCGGCTATTCTTATAATAAAAGCAAATTAACAAATGTTTCTGACGAAACTGAAGGCAGGCGTCCCGTAGGTGCAGGCCCCAAAGACCTGGTAAACTTCTGGGCAAGCTACAAATTTCAGGCTGGACCTGTAAAAGGGCTGGGACTAGGTTTTGGAGGAAACTACGCCGGTAAGAATAATATTACTGATAATTCCATAGTCGGCGTATTCACTTTACCTGCGTACACCATTTTAAATGCTTCAGCCTCATATGGCTCAGGACCATTTACTTTCGGACTGAAATTAAACAACCTTACCAATAAGGAATACTACAAGGGATGGACTACTTTGGAACCTATGGCTCCGCGTACCTTTGTGGGTAGTATTGGTTATAAATTTTAGAGTTTAATGTTCAAATCACAAGCGATTTTATGAAAAATTGATTGAGAGAGAATAGTTCAAGCACACGCGGCATGCGTGCCGCGTGTGCTAACCAACGAATAGTTCGAAGCCGCCTCAACTCTACAATTCATCACTCTCCAGCCTCGTGATCAATACCTTATCAATTCTCCTGTCGTCCATATCCACAATCTCAAGCTCGAAATCTTTCCATCTGATCCTTTCCCCTGTCACCGGGTAATGATTAACATTTTTCAGGATCAAACCAGCAATGGTGGTAAAACCTTCGGGTTCTTCTACATCATCTAAGCCAAAGAAGTTAACAAACTCATAAAAGGGATACTGCCCGTCTGCAAGCCAGGAATTATCATCGCGTTTAATGATATTGAAATCATCAGGGTCCTGTATGGATACATCGCCGATCAATTCATCCACTACATCTGTAATCGATAAAACCCCTTCGATGGATCCATACTCATCTAATACGATCACCAAATGAGTGCGGTTCTCCTTAAACTTTTCCAGTACTTTGTACGCGGCCAGGTTCTCCTGTACAAAAAATGCCTTTTGGACTATCGACTTCAGGTCGAACTTGGCTGAGGCCAGATCATTTGTGAAGATTTTATTCACAGCCACAGTGCCCAATAGTTTATCCGGCGATTTGTCGATCACGGGGTAAACCGAATGAGGATCTGCTTCTATTTTTCTCCTGATGGTTTCAATGCTGTCATTTATATCAATACAGGTAAGGTCAGACCGGTGCGTCATCAATTCTCCCGCTTTCCGGTCGCCCAAAGCGAAAACCCGTTTTACGATATCCTGCTCAATCTCCTGGATCTCCCCAAGGCTCGTACTTTCAGCAATAATTGATTTTATTTCCTCCTCGCTAACTATCCCGTCTTTCTTTTCATTAATCCCGAACAGGCGCAAGAACAGATCGTTTGTTTTTGCCAGCAGCCAGATAAAAGGTTTGGTTCCCTTTGAAATGGCGTTCATGGGCCGCGCGACCAAAGAGGCAATCGTTTCCGGAAACGTTAAGCCAATTCTTTTGGGAATAAGCTCACCAAATACTATGGAAAAATAAGTGATAATAACGACCACGGAAATTACGGCAATGGTTTCTGAGTAAGGTGCAAGTATGGCAATTGAGTTAAATAAAGCGATAAAGTCGGAGGTGAGTTTTTCGCCACTGAAGATACCGGTTAATATGCCGATAAGGGTGATGCCTATCTGAACTGTGGAAAGAAAGGTATTGGGATTGTTAGAAAGGTCAAGAGCCTTTTGGGCGTTCTTGTTCCCTTTTTTTGCAGCACTTTCCAGTTTAAACTTTCGGGAAGACACAAGAGCTATTTCGCTCATCGAGAAAACCCCGTTAAGCAGAATCAGCAGGGCAATAATAAGTATTTCCATTTATTCCAAATCTATCTAAAATTCAACAACAAACACAATGAAGCATAAGTGTGATTAAACAGGGAAATTTAGAGGCAGATTTTTTTCTCATCATTTTGATGTATGATAAATGTTTTTATTTTTAACCTATGGTTAATTGGTGACTGGAGTGCTAAAAGCAAAGTGGCCGGAAAGAGACTGCAAACAACCCCTATCAAGCGCCTACCATAATTGCCAGTTAGCGCCAGGCTACTATCGTGAGCCATTTTTATTTTAATGTGACACCTCTTTAATATTAGGATGTTACCTTTGCTGATGAGTGCAGTAACAAACGAGAGACACGATACGCCGGTGATCAAACTTAATCAGCCGGATGATAGTCATAAATTCAGACCATTGCCTAAGCCATCCGGCAGGTATCCATACCATTTACCCCTTGAAGATATACAAGCAGCAAGCGATCAGAAGCTGGTTTTTCATATGGTAGGGGATACCGGCGGAATACTAAATCCCGACTTTCAAAGTAAGGTTGCAGCTGAAATGAGCCGGCAGTTTAATATCGCAAATGTCGCACACGATAGTCCTCAGTTTCTTTATCATCTCGGGGACATTGTATACCACCATGGTGAGGCGGAGCATTATTACCAGCAATTCTTCGCGCCGTACAGGCAATACCCTGCCCCGGTATTTGCCATTGCAGGAAATCACGACAGTGATATTAATCCCGATAATAAAATTCCGTATCAAAGCCTGGATGCCTTTATTGCGGTCTTTTGCGACACGGCTTCCCGGAAAATCAACTTTTGCGGGGACACCGGTTGGAAGAGCATGGTCCAGCCAAACGTTTACTGGACGCTGCAAACGCCTTTGGCAAACATCATCGGGTTGTATAGCAATACGCCTAAGTATGGCGTGATCGAAAACGAGCAACGGAACTGGTTTATAGAAGAGCTTAAAGCTGCAGGCGCAGAGCGTCCCGGCAAGGCTATTCTTGTTTGCCTTCACCATGCGCCTTATACTGCCGATATAAATCACGGCTCAAGCTTGCCGATGATCAGTTTCCTGGAAGAAGCATTTGAAGAAAGTGGTGTTCGGGCTGATATTGTATTCAGTGGGCATGTTCATAATTATCAGCGTTTTCATAAACAGTACCCTGATGGTAAGATACTTCCTTTTATTGTAGCCGGGGCAGGTGGATTTGATCAGCTTCATTCGATAGCCACGATTGATAATCCCGCATTTAGCGCGCAGCATCCCTTATTGCAGGATGTTAAACTGGAAAATTACTGTGAGAATAAGCATGGCTTTCTTAAGATATCATTAAGTCGTGTCGAGGCAGGTATAAATCTTACAGGGGAGTATTACACTATTCCGCACCAGCTAACCGTTGAAGGGCATGCCGAGCTGGCTGACAGGTTTAATTTCTGTTTTGACGTTTAAGCAAGGAACTGTTGATCATTGGCATTCGATATCCCGCCAGTTTATGACCCGGTAATTCGTTTTTCCAGACTGCCTAGGTCCGATTAAAGCCAAAACAGGAAGCTTCGATTGTTGAGCCTTGATTAATTGCTCGCTTAACCTGGCACCCATCAACAATGTTTTCGATTTGTTAAAATATGTTAAAGACGTTTGAAAAATTTATTTAGTTTTTTTGATTTGAACCGTCATTTATTCAGACAATAAATATTGAACCGACATCTTTTGAAGCTATTATATAATTTTAGTTATTGAATCATGTTAATTAAATTTTTATTTACACGTATCTGCGTATCGCACAAATTTTTACTTTTTTTCCTGGTCTTTTTTTCGTTCAACTTAGCATTACAAGCCCAACAAGCACCAGCAGCTGCTAAATCCAGCTTTACAGCACGGCTTATGAACATTGAAGCAGCTGCTAATGAAACATTCCGTTACAACACCACCTTGCTTAATGCTTCCAGCAAAGCCGCTATCTATGAACTGAAAGCCGAGCTACCGGCAGGCTGGATGATCACCTACCGGGTAGACGGCAGCCAGGTTACCTCGCTTAACATGGATGCAGGTAAAACGCAGGATATCACGCTTGAAATTAGTGCCACAGAAAATGCTGATCCTAAAAAATACAAGATACCGGTAAAAGCAGTATCACCGAATGATACTCTGTTGCTGAACCTGGAGGCTGTAGTAAAGGGTTCTTACAGTTTAGAGCTAACTACACCTTCAGGCAGGTTGAGCGAGGAAGTGACCTCTGGCAGTCAGAAGGATGTTCATCTGGTAGTAAAAAATTCAGGAACCCTGCCTTTAAATGATCTGGAGCTTTCATCCCAATTACCCACTAATTGGGAATCTTCGTTTGACCCCTCAAAAATAGAAAACCTGCAGCCAGGAAAAACTATGGATATAACTGTCAGGTTAAAAGTTCCCGACAAAACCATCGCTGGTGATTACGCCGCCACTTTTTCTGTAAAGAATAACAATGACAATGCAGACGCTGCCTTCCGGATGGTTGTGAAAACTTCAGTGCTTTCTGGTTGGATCGGCATTCTGGTGATCTTACTGGCTGTAGGCATTGTATATTATCTCATCCGAAAATACGGTAGAAGATAGTGTGAACCTCGTCCGCTAAGCGATATCAAACACAATAACGATTAAACATGAAGGATCCTATCATACAACTGAAGGGTTTAACCAAATGCTATGGTTCCCTGAAAGCAGTCGATGATCTGAACCTGGAAATTTATAAGGGGGAGATCTTCGGATTGCTGGGACCAAACGGGGCAGGTAAAACTACTACCATATTAATGATGCTGGGGCTCACCGATCCAACAAGCGGTACGGCTTATGTTTGTGGACAGAACGCCACCAGCAGTCCTATTGCTGTTAAGAGAAAAGTGGGATATATGCCCGATAGCGTAGGTTTTTATGATGATATGTCGGCGCTCGATAACCTGATATATATAGGCCGGTTGAATGGGTTGCCCGAAGAGCAGCTTAAAGCACGTGCTACTGAGGTACTGGAAATAGTGGGTCTTGCTAAAGACATGAATAAGAAGACGGCGACCTTTTCCCGCGGTATGAAACAGCGTCTGGGGCTGGCCGATGTTTTGATCAAACATCCGGACGTGATCATCTTAGATGAGCCTACGCTCGGTATTGATCCCAGTGGGGTAAAAGATTTCCTGGCTCTAATAAAAGAGTTAAGCAGGCAACAGGGACTTACCGTACTGCTTTCCTCGCATCATCTCCATCATGTACAGCAGGTATGCGACAGGGTGGGCATTTTTGTGAACGGCAAATTAATGGCAGAGGGGAACATTGATACCTTGTCTGGCAACTTATTCGGCAGGGAAGGGTATGTCACGTCAGTTACAGTCGAGCAGCCAGTTGCCGAACCCTTGCCATTTGAACAGGATCTTATGCAGTGGGAAGCGGTTACCCGGATCAGTGTAAACGAAAAGTCGCTGGAATTTACATGCAGTCGTGACATCACACCCGCAATAGTCCGCTTTTTAGTAGAAAAGGGATATGACATCCAGGGTGTGCATAGGAAAGATTACGGTCTGGATGATATTTACGAAAAATGTTTTGAGAACAATTTAACTGAGAATACTAGTAATGAAAAGTCAGTCGGTTTCTTTCAAAGGTCTTTCTTTACAAAATATAAAAAATATTAAGGCGTCGAATAGATCTTCCGGTTCGCGGCCTTTTAACGTAATCGTACATAAGGAAATAGCTGACCATATACGCAGTTGGCGCCTCATCGTACTTATGGGCTTAGTGGTACTTACATTTATGGCCTCAATGTACGTTTCTCTGGGTAATATCAGATCATCGGTCGGTAATACAAACGACCCGGATCACCTTTTTTTATATCTAAAACTATTAACGATCACTGATAATTCGATCCCTCCCTTTCATGTATTTCTCAGCTTTCTGGGCCCTTTACTAGGGATCAGTTTAGGATTTGATGCGATCAATGCAGAGCAGAATGGTGGGACGCTTACCAGGTTAATGGCACAACCCGTTTACCGGGATAATCTGCTGCTTTCCAAATTTGTAAGTTCCTTAATTGTTGTAAGTTCCTTGTTCTTAGCATTGGCTTTACTGATGATAGGAGCAGGCTTGCTGTTAACGGGAGTGCGAATGGAGCCTCAGGAATTGCTGCGCATACTGGGTTTTGTTATAATAAGTATAGCCTATGTAGCTTTTTGGTTAAGCTTATCTATCTTTTTGTCCATCAAGTTCAAACAAGCAGCAACCTCTGCGCTTATGGCAATTGGTATCTGGCTATTCTTTACAGTGTTCTACCAAATTGTTATCAACCTTGTCGTAAGATCTGTTTTGCCTGATCCTGCTTTGCTTTCACAGGGTGAGATCCTGGCTTATAACGAAATTATTTTAGGTCTGCTGCGCATAGCGCCGAATCAGCTTTATACAGATGCTACCACCACATTGCTGATGCCATCAGTTCGCAGTCTCGGACCAATAACCATGGAGCAAATGGCAGGCGCCATTCCATCGCCACTGCCTTTCAAAGAAAGCCTGATGATTGTGTGGCCCCAGGTTAGCGGTTTAATCGCTGCAACAGTAGCTTGTTTCGCACTTTCTTATTATGTTTTTATGCGCAGGGAAATAAGGAGTTAATATATGATTGATCCCAGGTGAAGCTTGCTGGCGCCTAATTATTCTGTTTCCCAAATTTGGAGATTTAACGCTCTTCGGAAATTACAGTTGTAACACCAGCAGCTTCCAGCATCAGTTGATGCAGCTCAATGTTTTTGACAAAAGGTTTTAACAGTTCACTGCCAGGGCCAAGCATTGCAAGTTCCATAGTCATTACTTTGATAAATATTTATACGCCGGTACTACATATACAACCTTACCGTCTTTTTCTAACCGGTCGGTTTGATCAAGCGTAATTATAAAACCTTCACTGGCGTTAAAAAAGATAAGCGCTTCGATTATACCGTCTAACTCTCTGGTCATATTATCAGCGTTCAACTCAAAACAGACTTGAACGGCCTCAACTAATTTACCGTTATTGACTATAATGAAATCGCATTCATTTTTCTCAGCAAAATAATATATTTCCCTATATTTTTGACGTAAGTACAGATAAACTAAATTCTCGAACTTTCGCCCGTTGTCCTCGGAGAAAGACCCCGAATTAACATTGATCAGGCCGGTATCTATGGCATACACCTTCCTCGGATTAACGATCTGCTTTCTTAACGAGTAGCTAAACTTAGGCACGAATTGTAACAGATACGAATATTCCAGATGAGACAGATACTCCATTACCGTACTTGTAGAGCCAATCTCAAAAAGAGTCTTAAGCCTGTTACCTGTGATAGGCTTTGAAACATTAGAAAGAAGATATAATGCCAGCCGCTGCAACGTTTTAACATCCCTGATGCTGTAGCGCACTGCGATGTCTCTGATCAGTATATCCTCGAATAATTGATTTAATATTTCAGGTATCCCTTGCTTCAAATACTCCGGAAAGCCGCCTAGTTCTAAATAGCTCAATAAAGAGGACTTATCAAACGATAATTTTTTAAATGAGCAAAATTCATGATAAGAAAAAGGGAAGAGCTCTTTTGTGATGTGCCGACCGGTTAACCTGGTACTTAATTCTCTGCTTAATAGCGAAGCATTAGAGCCAGTGATAACTAACTTGTAATTTTCATCCAGCTTTTGCCTCGCATACCTTTCCCATTCCGGTATAATTTGAATTTCGTCAAAGAAAAGCACATCACTTCGGCTGGCCCTTATAGATTCATCCAGCCTTGCAAAGTCGGTAGGACCGAATTCGTAAAACCTGGGATCTTCAAAATTGAGATATAGTGCATCAGGATATCTTTCTTTCAGTAGCTGGAAAAGCAGCGTGCTCTTTCCGCATCTTCTTATGCCAGAAACAATCAATGCAAAGGCCGATAGATCTGGGAAAGTTGCCAGCGCATCTCTTTTCAAGCCTGGGTCTTTTTTAGCGAGGTTCGCTTTTTGGGTTTCTATGATTTGGTTGATATCTGACTGAAGCATCATAGAGATAATTTATCGATGCAAATATACAAAGTGTTCGTTAGTAAAATACAACTTTATTGGTTAGTAAAATACACTATTAGGAATACCCGCGTTTTAGGTTACATATATTTCATTTAGTGATATTAAAAACTTCAAGGCCTGTTTATTTAATTATTATAACTTAACGGCAAAAAGAATCTGGTCCTGCCCATCAGCGTAATTAAACAAGTGCCTTCAGCTCTAAATCTTAATTCTTTAATTAAAAGCGCCGGTGAAACACCGGCGCTTTTAATTAAAGAATTAAGTTGTCGCAAAAATTATTTCACAAACTTCTTTCGCGTTGAATCAACCCCCTGAGCCAGGCTTACCACATAAATGCCATTATTAAGAGCAACAGGCAGCGTTTGATAGTTTTGCCCTTGCTCCATGCTCGCTATACTCTCATAAATTTTTTGTCCTAACAGGTTAAATAACTGAAGCTTTGCAATTTGTTTTTTTGCAGAATAAACCTGCACCTTCACTTCATTATCTGTCGCATAAACCATTATGCTCTTCTCTGGATCCAGTTTCCCATCAACCGCTCTAATCTCCGATTTCTCGATAGTTCCATTAATGTCCGTTTGCTGAAGCTGATAATAGGATGTGCCAGGTAATGGGGAAAAGTCAGTGAACGAATAATTCAGACCATATGCAGAATTTCCATCCGCAGCATGACTTTTTACCCAGCCAATAGATATAAAGTCCGTTCCGTTGCCCGATCTTAAAATCTCGAAACCCTTATTGTTTTGTTCTGACACCGTTGTCCAGCCTAGTCTGCTTGTATTGGCAACAAACTCAGCGCTAAAGCCAGCAAGCTTAACCGGTAGCGTTGAATTTGCAGTTACCCTGATGTCATCTATGCCAAGAGCTTGTGCATCATACGTGTCAGTTCCGCTTGTTACCGAATAGTTCCAAGCCAGGTAAAAATTTTCATTTCCAGCAACAGCTGCAGGCAAATTAAACACCGCGTTTAAAGGTATAGATATGCCGGGAGCGGTGGAATAGCCATTACTATCGTCATCTTTTGAAAATGTTGTTTTGAAATTATCGCCCATACTTGTCCAGTTATTACCATCGGTAGAATAATATAATTGTACGGTATAACCCTTAGGATTGCTTCCATTCCGGTATTTTTCAATATTATACTGAATACTAAGAGACTTAATAGGTGTTGATCCGTTATTCTTGAAATAGATATACAGGTTGCCTGATTTTGTATTGGTGCTGGATGAAAGAAAGCCAACTGCTTTGTCGCTAGCCGTAGCCGGATCTCCTGCGCTGAACAGGTAATTTCCATTTCCGGCGTCTGATAACATTCCATTTCCACCGGCACGGTTCATCTGAGTAAAAGCAGCCGAGTATGCCCCGACTGTTCTTACCGCTGCAGGCTTATCTATTTTTGTGTCTGCAGGCATGGTTCTGGTTGTTATGGATATATTATCAAACGTTTCATGGTAAAAAGAGGAAGTACTGATATTTATTTGCCCATAGGCAGTAAGGCTGAACAGAACCAATAATGTAAAGATTGTATGTTTCATAATGTGTTTCAATTTAAATGCGTGAACTGGACGCTATAAGATTTACTGATGAAGGTTTTTCTTTCTTAGGTAGTTGATCAATAATGCCGGTCGATCTGTACAGATAATGCCAGCTCCATTTTTTACAGCCCATCCCCATGATCCATCCGGATCAGTAATAGCAAGATCATCGTCATGGCCCGCGCAGGTCTCCGGCCATAAAGTGTTAACCATTAAACGGTAACTGTTTTTGTTAGCTGCGGCCAGTTGTTGCAAGACGGAGTTTTGTTCTTTTTGGAAAGCCAGGATGATAGCTTCAGGCTTTTGTGGACTGGTAAGTAATTCGGTAACCTGGTCATCATTATTCACCCGTGGCATGTACTTAATGCCTAATCTTTTCAGGTCAGGATAAGTGCTGAGTGTTTCAGAAAGCGTTTTTTTTCCCTCCAGTAAAACCTGGTGTTCTGTACCTGTTTTTATCAGATCAGCAATGATCTCAGGGATGTTTTCATAACCCTTATCAATAAAGAGAATGATCTTTCCTTTCGCTAACAATAGTGCATCCCGGAGCGTCGGTATTTTAAAACGGGTAGGCATTCCATAGGCGTTCTTCAGAAAGAGAGATTGAAGTTGCTCTAAGGTGAAGTCCTTTATTTCTCCTTTTCCATTAGTCATACGGTCTACAGATTTATCATGCATTAGCACCAGGTGCCCGTCTTTAGTTGGGCGCACGTCGATCTCTGCAATGTCGACACCCATTTCAATACAAAAGCTAATGGCTTGTAGCGAATTTTCCGGTGCATTTCTCCAGTCGCCGCGATGCGCAGCTACAAGCACCTGCTTATCCGCAGGATTGTTGTAAATTGCCATTAGTGTGTCGGCTTTAGAATATTGGGCGACACATACAGAGCTTTGCAAAGCCGCCAGACTGATCGATGCAACAGTTATCAGTATTTCTTTATAGATATTCATAAGATTATCTTTAAGCATTAATTATAATACTGGTTCTGATAAATTATGCCCGGATTGGTATTGATCTGGCTTTGTGGAACAGGAAACAATACCTGGTGAGATTGAACCGTAAAGCCTCCAGAGGAAGCATTTAAAACATCAATTGCTTTGCCTGATCTAAGCAAGTCAAACCAACGATGATTTTCAAAAGCAAGTTCAAGGCGGCGTTCAGCAAATATCGCATCTCTGAATGTGTTCTGATCTGGTAATGACATAGCATCCAGTTTAGTAAGCCCCGCCCTAAACTTTACTACATTTAAGTAAAAAAGGGCGTCGCCATTGGCAATGTATTTAAGCTCATTCAAAGCCTCTGCATACATTAAAAGAACATCGGCATAGCGCAATACAATGAAGTTACTGCTTGCATCATTCGCCTGAAAAGGGATGTCCATGTATTTTTTTACATAGTAGCGGCCATCATTTAGCCGGTCTATACTTGCAGATTTTCTCGAATCTAAAGCAGTATAGGCATCCACCAGATTCTGCGTAGGCATATTGTTTCCCATGGTTGGTCCGATACCACCTGTTAAAACCGTACTGCCGGCCGGGGCAAAGATGTTGGCAAAACTGCTGCCTTCGTTTAAGCCGCCCTTTAAAAACTGGATCTCAAAAATGGATTCTTTATTGTTTTTATTAGCTACTTTAAATACATCGGCGTAATTGCCCAGCAATCCGTAGGTTTTCGAATCTATTACCGTCTTCAGAACTATAGCAGCAGCATCATAATCTTTGGTGGTCAATAATACCTTGCCTAATAAAGCCTGGGCAGCACCTTTGGTTACCCGTCCAACGTCTTTTGCAGCCGTGTATGATGGTGGTAAAACGTCAGCCGACTCCCGCAAATCTTTGATGATCTGTGTGTAGACCTCTGAAGTTGGATTTCTTCCAAATTTAAATGCGTCAAATGGATTGCTCACTTCTTCGGTTACTAAAGATACAGGCCCCCAGATCCGAACCAAATTGAAATAAGTAAGAGCCCTGATGAATTTAACCTCTGCCCTACGGTTCTCTTTTGTTTTTTCATCCATCTCGATTTTATCGATCCGGTTCAACACGATATTACACCGCTGTATACCGTTGTAGCAGGATTGCCAGGTATCACTGAGTATAATATTAGATGCTGCGGTACGAAAAAGATCAAAGTCGCCATATATACCGCCACTATTTGTAATACTCTCCGTTTTAGAATTATCAGAGCTTACTTCCATAAAGTACATAAAGTACTGTCCGTATTGGGTATGAGATTGCAGGGCGTCGTAAGCCCCGCTAACAGCCTGGTCAATATCTGCAGCATTCTGGTAAAAGCCTTCTAAACTGCTGCCCGAAATAGGTTTCAGATCAAGAAAATCTTTTCCGCAAGATGCTAATAGGGTTCCAGTGACCAGGAGTGCTAAAAATGATAAATTATATGCTTTCATAATTTTAAAAAGTAGCGGTTAATCCAAATACCAGCGATTTGTTTATCGGATAGGCGCCGTAATCAACGCCGGGAGTGATCGGACTGTCGTAAGTAGATGAGCTGACTTCCGGGTTATAACCCGAATAGCGTGTAATGGTAAAGGGATTTTCTGCCGATGCATAAACCCGGATCTTCTTAATGCCTGCCTTACCACTTATTTTTACAGGCAGCGTGTAGCCGGCAGTAATGTTCCTGAACCGTATAAATGAGCCATCTTCAACCATATGGCTCGATTTTTCATAAAGTTTATCTTTGGTTTTAGCCGTAGGTCTGGCATATCCGTTTCCGGGATTATCAGCATCTACAAAATAACCTTCCGACAATTCTTTCAAACCGTTACCCCAGCCTTCACCATTAAGGGTAAAAACCTTTGAATTGTTGAATATTTCAAAGCCCTGTACCGCCTGTATCAGGAAACTGAAATCAAGGTTACGATACTTAAGAAAGCTGTTAAAGCCAAAGGTGTAGTCAGGAGAATATTTACCCAGGATCTTGCGGTCGGCATCGGTGATCTTATTATCACCGCTTATATCCTCATATTTGTACGTCCCGATAGCGGCGGTACTTAAATGAGGATACGAATCCAGGTCCTGCTGATCTTTAAATACACCGATGATATGGTATCCATAATAAGCCCCGATAGGATTGCCCACTTTGGTTATATGAATATCGCTAATGATTTCAGTTTGCGAAGGACCGAGTTCAATAACTTCGTTGATGTTTTTAGAAACATTGAATGATGGGTTCCATTTCAGTTTGCCCGCTTTTACATTAGCCTTCAGGGACACTTCCCAGCCTTTATTACTTACACTTCCAAGGTTTTGCAGGGATGATGCAAATCCTGATGATGTGGGCACCGGGACATCCAGCAATAACCCATTGGTCTTGGAATCATAATATTCTGCGCTTAGCGTTAGGCGAGCTTTCAAGAATCCGGCATCAAGCCCGATGTTAAGTTGCCGTGTTTTCTCCCATGAAAGGTCAGAATTTGGCGATGTAGAAGGTGCCTGTCCATTGCTTAATGAGTTCCCGAAAATATAGTTACTGGTAATTAATAGAGATTGAGAGCCGTAATTAGGAATCTGAAAATTACCGGTTTTGCCATAACTGGCCCTTAGTTTCAAGTCGGTTAATACATTGTGATCAGTAAAAAACGGTTCATTACTGATGACCCATCCCACAGATGCGGCCGGGAAATAACCCCATTTAGAATCTTTTCCAAAGCGGGATGACCCATCCTTGCGAAGCGAAATATTCAGCAGATAGCGACTATCATAATCATAGTTCAACCTGGCAAGGTAGGATAGGAGTGACCATTGTTCCTGTTCGGATAAGCCACCGGTGACAATGCCTGCATTCAATGTTTTTACATTATCGTTAGGGAAGTTACTTGCCGATAACTGGTTGAGGTTCGTATCTTCTTTTTGTGCAGTGTTTGCCAGAAGTATCTTAAACGTGTTTTTTTTGCCCGCAGTAAATGAATAGTCCAGCGAGTTTTCAATGATCCAGTTTAATCTGGTATAAGTTTCAGAGCGTCCGGTGGCCTGAGAGGGTGCCTGAATGTTATATCCGCCCAAAACAGAGGGCCTGAAATAATCATCACTGGTGCTGCTTACTTCGGCGCCAAAATAGGTCTTAAGCTGTAAGTTTTTAACAATATTGTATTGTAAAGAAGTATTGCCTAAAAAACGGAATCTTGAATAGTCATCTGATATGGCCTGAGCCAGAGCCAAGGGACTTTCGATAATTGCAGTGCCCCACTCCAAACCTTTAGCAATCTGCTCACCATAGGCCACAGTTCCATCAGAGTGGTAAGCTGGAACGGCAGGGTTAGATAAGGCCGTTAACAACACCAGGCCATCCTTTTTATGAGTATCTTCAGAAATAAGCCTGTATTTTGTGTAAGAGGGAGCCAGGCTCATACCCAATTTCAGTTTTTTTGACAGGCGCGATTCTATATTAGCCCTAACGTTTAGTCGTGTAAATCCCGAGTGCCTGATCACTCCCTGTTGATCCAGATAGTTGGCCGACAAAAAGTAGGAGAGTGGTTCTTTTCCCCCAGACGCTGATAATGAATATTGTTGTATGGGAGCATCTCTGAAGAGCTCATTTTGCCAGTTTGTATTAGTTAAGCCGGGTACATTATCAAGGTAGGGTTTTAGGTAATCAGGAATTCTTGCCGCTTTTGCCCGTATGGCATTAGCATCGCTCGCTTTATTTACTGCGGGGTTCAGTTCTATCCAATAGTTATTTCGCGCTACAGCCACGAAACGCGCGTATTCATAGGCATCCATCAGATCTAAGGTTTTACTTACATTCTGAGTGCCATAAAAGGAAGAAAACTGTATGTCGGCTTTTCCCGCTACTGGTTTTTTTGTGGTGATAAGGATAACCCCATTCGAGCCTCTTGATCCATAGATGGCCGCTGCTGAAGCGTCTTTCAGCACATCAATAGATTCAATATCGGCTGGATTAAGTAAAGATGAGGTATTGGCATCTGTAAGTGGAAAACCGTCAATAACAATAAGCGGATTAGTGCCGGCTGTAATAGAGGCCGAGCCTCTGATCTTGATCGTATTTGCGCTACCCGGAGCGCCCGAACTTTGTATAACCTGAACGCCGGCCATTTGCCCGGCAAGCGCCTGCTCCATACTGGTTACCTGCTGTCCTTCAAATGTTTCGCGTCTAAGCTGGGCTACTGAACCTGTTACCTTTGATTTTCTCTGAGTACCATAGCCAATAACCGCCACGTCGTTTAGCATTCTGCTGATGGCTAACAGCGTTGCATTGACTGTAGTTCTGCCCGTGATGGGTTCAATCTTGTTTTCGTAACCCAAAAATGAGAATACCAGTGTATCTGCTGCAGAACCTGTAGTATTGACCTTGTAAAAGCCATTATTGTCGGCCAGCACAAGCGTTTTTGAATTCTTCAGAGATACGATAGCTCCGGGAATGGGTTCCGAAGTACGGGAATCCAAAACCTGGCCCTTTACCTGTTTTCCAGCCTTAAGTACATCTTGTTCATTTTTGCTGAATAATACCAATGTATTCCCCATCTCCTGAAATCCGACAGGAGTATTCTCGAATAGTTTGTTGAGTATGGTACCTAATTTAACAGCCTCAAATACCATAGCGGGAGTGGTGTGCTGGCTTAATTTGAGATATTTGGAGTCGTAGGAAATGTTTAGTTTTCCTTGAATACGGATTTGCCTGATGGCATCTTCTAAGGTTCCTTTTTTAATTTTAACAGATATAAGCTGATCTGTAATCGGGATACCAGTAATTTTAACCGCGGAATAGGTACTTAAGGGATGAGCTGTAAGCAAACATAATGCAGCAAAGAGTAATAAGTGGCTTGATACCACCTTGATTGATTTCATCTTAATTGTCTTGATTTCAAAATTTTCATCCGCATTAATTATGGGTAAGTATAATTGATGCAGGATTCTTAACTTTGATTAGTGATTTAACGGATCATTATAAAACACACGCCCCTGGCGCATGTTATCCGGTGGTGTTAGCGCACCACCGGTTTGTTTAGTACAGCGTTATCTCATGGGCTGTCCTCCTGTAATTAAGATTGTGCATTTTACAAAGTATGTTGATGTTATGTTCAATGGGTTGTTTGAAATCCATCTGTACGGTATAGCTATATTCCGGTGATCTTTGACGTTGATACCTCAGTTTCACGCCATAGTTGTTCTGTAGTGCAAGGGCAATCTCATCGAAGCTTGCATTTTCAAACTCCCGGTCGCCGCTTATCCAACCATTAAATGAAGAAATAGTACTGGTTGTGGTTGAAAAATTCCCGGTAGTTTTATTTACATGCATTACCTGGTGCGGTGTTAAAAAAGATAAATGTTTACCCTTCATGCTTACGCCAACCTTACCCGTTTGAACAGATATACTGCTGTTCTGCAAGTCCCTGTAATATTTGATATTGAATGAAGTTCCTAATACGGTAGTTGTTAGTTGCCCTGAATGGACAATAAAGGGCTTCTTTTTATTATGCTTCACCTCGAAAAAAACTTCTCCTTCCTCTATATAAACATCGCGAGTAGTAGTGCTGAATTGCTGCGGAAACTTTATACTTCCTTTGGAATTGATCCATACCAGGGAACCGTCGGGAAGCCGCACTTTTTTTACCTTGCCTTGTGCGGCATAGGCGGTGATCATAGCAGAGTTAAACCCAGAATTGCCGGCAGGTTTATAGTAGCGGTAAAGCTGCCATCCGAATATCATCACGAGAAAGAGCGAAGCAGCAACTTTCAGAATATAGCGGTATTTGAAAGGAATTACTTTAGCATCAGGTCTTCCAACGGATCTGTCTACAGCTTCCCATATTCTCGCCTTGAGTTCTTCCTTTTTTGAGGTATCCTGTAAAGAGGGAGCCCGGTATTCATTCTCCAGAGATTTAAACCAAGCATTCAAAACAGCATGCTCTTTCTCTGTAATAGCCTTACGCAGGTAGCGTTCAAAAAGGTCTTTTATTTTGTCGTCCACTTCTGTACTCTTTATACTATATAGCTTGAGAGTAGCAGAAGTACTTTAAAATAATGTTAAGAAATGATTGCTTTTTTGTGTGCCGGTTTATCGCTGTTCGGAGATAATCAAAACGAGGGCAAGATATTCAATAGAATGGTTCTTTAGTTGGATTCTTAGCCTGCGCAAAGATTCGCTGATGTAGTTTTTTACTGTTTGCTCAGAAAGAGATAATTGCGCGGCAATTTCGCTGATGGATTTGCCTTCCTTGCGACTTAGCTGAAAGCACTGTTTAACAAACAAGGGCATTTTTTCAAGCTCTGAATCGATAAGGCTATTCAGCTCTTTTTCCAGAAGATGATCGTCTGTTTCATCCAGACGCGAAAGACGTTCGATCAATTCATCTTCCTTATTCAGCTTAACCTGCTTTTTCCTGTAGAGTGAAATCACCTGGTTTCGTGCGCTTTTAAATAAGAATGGTTCAAAGGAGTTTTCCAGGTAGATAGTATCCCTGCTATTCCAAACCTGGATAAAAATATCCTGAACAATATCTTTCGCTTCATCTTCATCCTGCAAACTCGAATACACACTTGCAAAGAGTTTCTCCCAATACTTGTCGAAAAATACCCGGAACGCACGGTGATCGCCCTCTCTCATGAGAGTCAATAAGCCAATGTCCGAATATTGTTTCATATCAGGTTCAAAGGTATCATTGAGAGGTTAAGTTTAAGTTAATTGTTAATGTTAAATATTAGGATAATATATCTTAAATCGGATGTTAGGAGTTAAATCTCCTCACTAACGCATCTGCTGACTGTCTTATCCTGACGACGTCAGAAACATTTTCAGACTTGGTTGATCAGTTGAAGGTTTTGTTTTTTATAACAATAGGGTATTCAATGCTATGAATGTGTTAAAATTTGTTGAAGATATTTGAAATTATAGCAAAATAAATGTATGTTTGTATCGGTTTATAATTGGTTAGTTAAAAGTCTTCATCCTCCCCGTTTGAAGACTTTTTTTTGTTTAGTAGAGTTCGTTGAGCTCTTTTTCCAAAACATCAAAGTCCACCGAAGTAGAAATAGATTGGGTGGAGTTAATCAAAAGTTTTACCTTTTCTTCAATATATAAAGCTTAACCGAAGCTTAAATTTCTCCTAAACCGCTCCCAGACAGCGTTCGTAATTCCATAGACCTCCCATTGATCTCCCTCTGACTCTCATGCTAGCTTCTTGCGGATTTTCGCAACGAGGACGCAGGGATCTCGGAAACAGATCCCTGTATGGTGCGAGTGGGGGTGGGAGATGTCTAGTCCTGCTATAGCTTTACACCAGCCCTGGATTTAGATTTCCAGGAAGCAACTGGCATCATTCACACCTGTGGCAAAACCACGAAATATGTCACGATCAACCAACGCAACAATATTCAACAACAATATATCCCTCTTCATGCCGAAAAAATCCTGATTGGGAGATTTCATCTATTTTAGAATTACCTTATTTTCTATATTGAAGCGCTAAACAGAATTAGAACCAAAATTGAAGTACTAATCAAAATGAAAAAATCCCATCAAATGGTTGCCGCAAGTTTGCTTTCACTTGCTTTTTTATCTCCAGGTATGGACGCAAAAGCACAGAACAGCAACTCTGCCGCCCGACAGCCTGAAGCTGGCCAAATACCTCCACATCCGCCACGACTGCCTGAAGCAGTTATTCCTGCATTTCCCGGAGCATGGGGAGGCGGTATGTTTACTACCGGAGGCCGTGGAGGCAAGGTTATCGCCGTTACCAATCTTAACGATAGTGGTCCAGGCAGCCTTCGTGCTGCGTTGGAAGCGAAAGGACCACGTATTGTTGTGTTCCGTGTCGCAGGCACGCTCAAGGTGCAGGATGACTTAAATATCTCGAATCCTGATATTACTATTGCAGGCCAATCTGCACCTGGCGATGGTATTTGTATCGCCGGTACGCTTAATATCAACACCCATAATGTAATCATTCGCCACCTGCGTGTACGCCGCGGAGTTCCTACCGGCGGACAAGGGGATGATAATATTGGTGGATATCCAACGCATCACATCATCATTGACCATTGTTCTACAAGCTGGGGCATGGACGAAAATATTTCGGCCTACCGGACCATGAGACCATCACTGGACGGCAAAACTCAAATAAAAGATCCGGCAGAACATATTAGTATTCAGTGGACTATTTCCAGCGAAGCTCTTGACGCCAGAGGGCATGCTTTTGGTGGCACCTGGGGAGGAAACCCATCTACATTCCATCACAACCTCTTCGCAAGTAACACCGCGCGAAACCCGTCGATAGGTATGTCGGGCCCCTTTGATTTCCGTTACAATGTGATATTCAACTGGCGCCACCGTTCCATAGATGGTGGGGACGAAACTTCTGAGATCAATCTTATCAACAACTATTTCAAACCAGGGCCTGCTACTAATGAAAACATGCGCGCAGTGTTTGCCCGCATCGAACAACGTAGTATGTATTCTCCTGGCAGCGCCTGGAAAGAAGGTGACTGGTACCCTAAAGCAAGCAACCGTCCTGGTAAATGGTATGTTGCCGGCAATATCATGCACGACAATAACGAGGTAACTAACAATAACTGGGCAGGTATGCGCGGACCTGAAAACCTGGCCCGTGTAAATACTCCTTTCGTAGGATGGCCGGTGGCACCTCACCAGACAGCCAATGCTGCTTTTGAGTCGGTATTAGCGAAAGCTGGGGCGACTCTACCAAAACGTGACGCTGTTGACAAACGTGTTACAGAAATGGTACGCTCAGGCAAGCCGATGACGGCAACCGGTATCATTAAAGATGTATCCGAAGTGGGTGGTTATCCTACCTTGAAATACGACGCTGCCCAGGTTCCTGCTGACAGCGACGGTGATGGTATGCCTGATAAATGGGAAACACAAAACAAGCTTGATCCTAAAAATTCTAAAGATGGCGCTTTAGATTCTGACGGCGATGGTTATACCAATGTTGAAGAATTCCTTAACGGTACTAATCCACAAGAAAAAGTCAATTACCGGAATTTGGGTAATAACGTTGATACGATTAGTTAAGCAAATAGCTTAGAAGGATCATAGACAAAAATCTTCAGCCCCAATCTTTCAAAAGATTGGGGCTGAAGATTTTTAAAAGGGGCTTAATCTATATACAAGAAATTTGGTCTCTTTCTCTCCAGGGTTCCTTTTTCATCGATCTTCCTGGTGATTAACTTTCCTTTTAGAATTACTGTTGTACTTCCGCCCCCATCCAGCATAAAAGCAAATCGCACCTTTAGCCCCTGGAGAATTCTTATCAGATCTTCTGCTGTCATTCCCTCACCGTCAAATCCTCTATCACCGCAGCTTAGGAATACAATATCGAGGTTCTCATACTGTGCAATAATTTGCCTTGGATGCTTTACGCTAAAATTATCCTGATTTTCAGTACGTCGTCAGATACTTGTTTATAATTCTCAATCAATGGTACAAATGCGGTAAGGGCGTTGTTTGTACCATCTTTCAGTATGTCTTCAGCTTTAATACCTGGTTTATAAGCCAAAAGCTCATTATTATCTTTAATACCTAAGGTATATGCGGTGGTGCTTTCATTGAAAATAGTTTTTCCATTGACAATCTGAATGCCAGAGGGTATCCTTATGGGAGACCCTGCTTTACGCTGTGTGGGTAGGAGGGTACGGTTTTTATTGCTAAGATTGCACGGACTGCTATTTAAAAGGCCAGGTGTGATGAGGTAAGTTCCTTAAAAAACACATTGCCATCAGCCAGAGCTTCCTATACTTTTTAACAATGATGGTTTGTAACCCACCCCAGATTCCCTGCAATTCTGTTGTAAATGTTTGATGGTTGCCAGGTCCTTTTCGTTCCTAATCTCATTCGTTTAGCCGTCTTAAATTCTTTGAAACTATTATAGCTGGATTCTCTTATTGATTTTATTCAATTGCATCTACGCATACCGGTATAGCAGGTGACAGGGCCATTTCGCTACTTCCTGGTATTAAGCAGGAGCCGTTCCTCGCATAGCCGTACTTTTCAACTAATATTACTCGGGCAGAGGTCTTATCCATTCCCTTAGTTAACAATCCCTTACGGTAATTCTCATAACAGAGTGCAGTAGCTTTGCTCTTCAATAGTTTGGAAAAACCTTTCAAAATAGGCACTTTTAACGAATTAAATATTTACATAAGTTCAATGAAAGAATTTCTACTCTGCTCGGCACTGCTTATTTTAAGCGTTAAATTATATGCGCAAACGCCCAATTCAAACGGGGTTTTGTTTGTTAATATCAGCAAAACTAATGGTACAGGAAACAGCTGGAATAGCCCTGTAAAAGAGCTGGCCGATGCCTTGAAAGCCGCCTCAGGCAGTTCTCAGATCAAAGAAATATGGGTAGCCGGGGGAACTTACAAACCGTTGTATACCCCCGAGGACGGGCAAAATTTTACGGCGAGCCCGGCTAATTCCAGAGACAAAGCCTTCCTACTGGTGAATAATGTTAAAGTATACGGTGGATTTGCCGGTACAGAAGCTACGTTGAGTGATAGAGATTTAAGTCTGACTGAGAATAAGAGTATTCTATCCGGAGATATAGAAGCGCAAGGAGACAAATCTGATAACACTTATCATATAGTTGTAAGCGCCGGCGACGTTGGACTAGCGGAACTCAATGGATTTACGATTACGGCGGCCAATGGTGATGATTCAGGAAGCTCTATATTTGTAAATGGCAAACCATGCGCCCGAAATTACGGTGGAGGTATGTTGAATTTTGATTCCTCTCCCATAATAGATCATATCATTTTTTCTGCTAATAATTCTGGTGGAGGCGGTGGGCTAAATAACACGGCCGGATCTTCGCCTCTTGTTAGTAATACGAAATTTTTAAGAAATACGGCTACAAACGGTGGGGGAATTGAGAACTCCGCTAGTTCTTCGCCGGTTCTTAACAACATCGTTTTTTTAGAAAACACTGCGAACAGCGGTGGAGGTATCCATAACGAGTCAAATGCATCTCCATTCATTACTAATACTGTTTTTTCAGGAAACGCTGCTGTTGATGGCGGAGGAATAAATAACATTAGTGGTTGTTCTCCAATTATTATTAATACAGTTTTCTCGGGAAATATTGCTACTAAGAATGGAGGAGCATTGTTTAATGATTTTTTCTGCTCTCCAATAATTACCAATAGCGTACTTTCGGGAAACGAAGCAATTAATGCTGGAGGGATTTTCAATAACAGTTCAACCTGCACAATAAGGAATAGCATCATTTTGGGTAATAGCAGCGGGGTAAATAGAAGTGATACACAGAGTATTTACTGCAGCTTGATACAAGGATTAACAAGTACTGCCGATGGCAATCTTGACGCTACAGGAATTACAGCCGCACAGGTTTTTACCAGTGCACCCGACTATAGTACAGCGCCATTTACTGGTGGCGATTATACCTTGCTTGTAAATAGCCCGGTAATAAATAAAGGTGATAAAACTTTTTTCAATACTGGTTTAAGTCCGGATCTTTCTGCCATCACAATAGATCTGGCTGGTAATCCGCGGGTTTTCGGGTCACAAATAGATATGGGTGCTTTTGAACTGCAAAACGATCCGGTAATGCCGGTTACCTTAACAAAGTTAAATGCCAGAAAACAGCTTAATGAAGCTTTGATCGAGTGGAGTACCGCTTTAGAAAGTAATAACAAAGGTTTTATTGTTAGTCGCAGTGCCGATGGACGAAACTTTACAGAACTAGGAGTAGTGAACGCCAAAGGAAATTATAGCAGTTATGTTTTTTCTGACAACAATCCCCTCAATGGAATGAATTATTACTCTTTACAACAGCAAGATCTGGATGGCAAAATAAGCAGCTTAGGTATTAAAAATTTAAGCTTTGACCCGCCCGGCGGTTCCGTAACGATATATCCCAATCCAACTCATGAGAAAATTACTGTAAGATATGCTGCAAAGGTTTATCAGACTTTGCATATAAATGATATAAATGGTAGAAAACTACTGAGTAAAAAAATAACTCCGGAGAGTACCAGTGAGGTTTTATCACTGGCTAATTTAAATGCAGGTACTTATATGGTAATGCTAAGCGGCACAGCAAATACTGAGGTGCTGAAAGTTGTGAAACTATAATATAAATATTGAAATGCAAAGCCCTGTTTAAGGACCTCGAGGACGTTTTAAACGGGGCTTTTTAATTTTGAAAAAGCCCATCAAATTCCTCGGCGGGTCTTAAATGGGGCTTTTCAATACGTGGGAATTACTGGGCTCGGACCAGTGACCCCTACCTTGTCGAGGTAGTGCTCTAAACCAACTGAGCTAAACTCCCTTAGTTAAAAAGCCCTTCAGTGTGCTGAAAGGCTTTGTTTTCGGTAGAGAATATCGAAAAATGTGCATAATAATGGTTGTGTAAAGTGATTGGGGTTAACAATATTATACATCCCTTACTTAATTAAAAGGTACCATCTACTCATTGACCTGCTGATTTTTTTATGCCTGAGTCAGCTCCATATTGATTCAAGCTATTATTCCGAAGGTAATTCTAAGTAGCTTTTGTTGTTCATAGAGCTTTCTATAAAACATGAAGGGCTTTGAGAAATCAAAGCCCTTCATTGCATGCATAAAACTGTATATTAACGGTAAATATGCTCACCTCTGCTATTTCGCCATTCTGTTTCAAAGTGTTCGGCGTCTTCATCTGTGCGCGGATTTACACCCATCACAATTCCACCGTCTTTGATCCCGGATTCGTAATGTTTGGCTCTTTCTTCAGGAATACCTGATCCGATTAATGCTCCAACAATACCACCTGTTAAACCTCCTGCACCTGCACCTGCAAGACCGGCAGCTAAGGGGCCAGCAACTACTAAGCCTAATCCTGGAATCGCTACAGCAGTTCCAATTGCTGCAATAGCTCCTATTATAGCACCCGCGGTTCCTCCAATAGCAGATCCTGTTCCTGCGCCTTCAAGGGCTTTGTTTCCTAATTCTGTGTCATTGTCAGAATTTTGAAAATGCTTTTTCCTTGTTTCGTCTGACATCATTAAGTTGATTTCATCCTGGCTGTAACCTCTTTCATGGAGAGAATTGTAAGCACGTTCGGCACTCTCTCTGTCACGAAACATTCCGGTTAGCATTCTGCTACTACTGTTAGTTGTGTTTTCCATAGTGTTGTAAGTTTATCGCTTTTATAGCTGCTCTCTCTTATCAAAAAGCTAGCCACAACGTAAGTATATAGGAAAATTAACACTATAGTCTGATTTGTTTAACGATGCTGATCAATCAGTATAACATTCCCGTCTGGGTCAGCTACCATAAGACTTGCAGGCCCAGATATATCTCCATCAGCCTCGCTCATTAAATCAATGCCCTTGGTTTTTAGGTGTAGCTGAATTTCTCTGATATCATTAAAATCTTCAACATTGGTAGCATTTTCATCCCAGCCTGGATTAAAAGTCAATATGTTTCCTTCAAACATTCCTTGAAATAGTCCGATAAGAGCGTTGTTATTTTTCATAATGAGATAGTTCTGAGCCATGCTGCCTGCAAACTCTTTGAATCCTAGGTTTTCATAAAATTGCTTTGAAGTCTCGAGATCTTTGACACTGAGACTAATTGAAAATGCACCTAATTTCATACTGTTTCTTTTTTTGCTTCTGGATATGATTGATTAGCAGTTGCTTCGTATTGATTATATTCAGAGCGAACACCAAGTGCTATGTTGAGCCAATTAAAAGCACTTAAGTCCTAAGCTGCACTAATGTAGCAAAAAAGCAGAAAGTTTAGACAAGACATACTGGACGAATTCGAGAAAGGAACTATAAGTGAACTGGTGAGTAAAATCTTTGACTTTTAACGTTCGAGCTCATCGGCGGAGCACCATTGTTCCACTGTTTTATAGGATCAAGCTTAAAAGTTGGGGGCCTTCCTTGCTTCGTCATCCTGAACTTGTTTCAGGACCTCCTGCTTAAGCATTTCCTTTATAGTCCAAGAGATGCCGAAATGAGTTCACTGTTGTCCGGTAAAATTTTAAGTAGCATTTAAAAACCCTTATTCTGGCCTCCAATGAGGCCTTTTTTGTTCATACTAGATTCCAAGCCCCCGAAATCTTAAAAATTACAATTGTATTTAAAAGTCGGCTGTCCGGTAAACATTTAACCAAATCAAACCTTTTTTCTGCGTTTGACCGCTTATGGTTGCCATACAGCACTTTCAAAGGTTTTTATCGCAGAATATCGCAGCCATTTTGATTCCGGCTGTCCGGTAAACATTTTACGAAAATCTTTTACCGGACAACAGTGAAATTAGTTCGGCATGACGACCGTTTTAAAAAGTTGGCATTAATGCGCTTAGCTGCCCCCCCCAACCTTTCCACTTGATCCGTTTTATATCTTTGGTTCCTTATGGATCATTTCATTGTAAACCCAGACTCATCAGGTTACGCTTAGTCCACAGCTCTTGGCACTGATCCGTAAACAACTCCTACCATTCCCCCAAACAAAAAAGCCCATCAAATCCCCCAACGGGTCTCCAAATGGGCTTTACATTCTGTGGGAATTACTGGGCTCGAACCAGTGACCCCTACCTTGTCGAGGTAGTGCTCTAAACCAACTGAGCTAAACTCCCTTAGTTAAAAAGCCCCTCAGAGTGCTGAAAGGCTTTTTTCGGTGGAGAATATCGGAGTCGAACCGATGACCTCTTGCATGCCATGAAGACGTAGCCCTGCCGTCTATTTTATATAATCTGTTAATTATCAATTGTATTGTCGCTTGTGTTAATGATTCTCGGAACACCAGAAGGTACACCGCCTTTACCCAAGCTCACACAAACTAGGTAAATATATGAACCTTTTCATTCTAGAACAATATTTATCATCTCATGTCTTTTTGACGATTGGAAAATCATGTTCCAATCATTTTATAAGATCCCTTCATCTGCAAAGCTATAATATGATTCTGAAGTAACAATCAAATGATCTAGTACCGCAATATCCAATAGTGCTCCACCATCTTTCAGCTTCTTCGTTAAGTTTATATCAGCCTGACTCGGCTTCAATTGTCCACTGGGGTGATTATGTGAGAGAATAATACCGGATGCAGTAGCTTTTAAAGTAGTTGCAAAGATTAACTTCGGGTCTGCTATTGTACCACTTACTCCACCAGTTGACACATTCATTATTCCTAAAACTTTGTTACCTCTGTTTAGAAGCATGATTTTAAATTGTTCCTGGAGCTCTAACTTATTATGATCCCATTGTTGTAATAAGATCTGGTAACAATCCTTCGAACATGTGATCCTTGGTCTTTCTGACGCTTTAAACTTTGGCTTGTAGCTTACTTCAATCTCTGCTACCTGAGATAGTCTGATTTGTGTATCCATAATGTTTTGAATTAATATGGAACCTATCCAGGTAAAGAGCAATCAAGTCCAAAAGGAAACGATATAAATGGGGTGTGTAATGGTTTGTGGGTTTATGCTCGGCAATCTTTTGGACGCTTCAGCAGCTCTTTGCCTAACTTTGTGTAAGACATTAATGATAACCAACCTACCTCTTAGTCCTCCACATTTTTTTTACAAGTTACTATAACAGGTTTGCTTTTAAATAAATAATGTGGAGTCTTATATACGTTTTTGAATGAACATTGAGATCCACCATGCAAATCCACCTAGAAGTGCAGCACATCCAAGGTCAATTAAAAGGTTTAATGGTCTAAGTATGTATGACTGGCATTCATTAATAGTTGAATCTGTACCCCGATACTTAAGAAACCATTTTGGATAACCGTATAGCTGGACATAATCTGTCGTATGTATCTGTGTGGAAACTACCGTTAACAGGATAAACACACCGACCGTATAAAGTAGAAACCTTTTCATCCTGATAGTTACTTAATTGATTTCTATCACCTTATAAAATAATAAGAACAGCCCCACTAGTGGTAGGATAAGAGATGATGTCAGAAAGAACCAATCTTCAGTCTTATGGGAACGGAATCTCATGTGTCCATGAGAACCAGCTCCCCAGAATGCTATTACAAAGATTCCAGCTAAGATCAGGATAACCCCAAAAAATACTCTCATTAAATTATATTATTAAATGTTGATATAGACCTTGTATAACACACCAACACCGACAGCCAGAATTCCAAGAATAAAAAGATTTCTACCCTGTTTCCTATCTTGATCAGAATATGAGTAAATTCTCTCTCCATTGGGCAAAGTTTTTTTCTGATTCATTAAAAAATAACCCACCAATAGAGTAATAAGAGGAACAATAACCACAAATATGTACCCTATAATGATCCAGGTCTTTTGTGAAACCTCTGGTTTTAATAGCTCCGCAATACGCTCTTGTCTGATAGAATTAAGGTCTACTTCTACACCTCTTTCCTTTAAAAGCTTCAGAGCCAGCTCATAGTCTAACGAGTTCCATTCATCAGGCTTTTTAACGATATCAATTAATTCATCATCGGTGAAAGTATACAAATAGTGGTCCTGATCTATCCCTTTAATCTCCTTCTCTGCAATTTTCTTTAATAATTCATTAGCTCGATCAAAGTCTTCACTTTTGAGCTTAATGATGTATTCCTGCGTTAATGCATTATTTGAGAAGGTTAAATCGAACGATGAAGTGTTGTTTTCAGTAATAAATGAAATATTATTTGAATTCAAGGTCTCTGTTAGCTCCTCTGCAAGGGCTGGATCGTTGAAGCATCTGTATTGAATATACTTACTTGTCATAGCAACGAGAAAGATACTGCATTCAGATTATATTTCATATCGCCTTATCGAGTTTGCTTTTAAAAAGTATGCTCAAGATTAAAACACCAATGAGTAAATCACATACAGCACCAAAGCTACTATCAAAAGCTGATTGAAAAGAATATCATACCTTCTCTTTGGCAATGTGTGTTCTGGATATTCAATACTCCATTTACCACTATTAGCAAAGTCTAGCAGCATGGTTGGAGTAACAGGAATACGCTTAACCCGTTTGTAGGGTGGATCGACCAACTGGATTGCTAAGAAGTTGTTTCCTTCTTCATCTCCATGAAAGTACCAGAGGTAATCTGACATATCAACCTTAAAGGTTGTTGCATAGTCTCCTATCAATTCATCGAAATCATCACCGACACAACCAAAGTCATCAAAGATGTCTGAATCAGGTTTTACAGGTTCATCATAGATGTGTTTCTCTAGAAACTGGTATATATCTTCAATCTGGTGCATAAGCTACTATCCAAAATACTTTCAAAAAACACTTTATAACAGGGTGGACAATTCTTGGATATAAAATCGATTTACGAATGTTAGTTCACTCACCTCCTTTAAATGGCTTGGCTTCTAATGATCCCGCTTGGCGCTTTTGTTTAAACGTGTTCAGATCACAAGTTTAAGTTTGTGAAGTCATTAGTGATAACCATCAGTGAATCCCACACGTTTCTCATTTTCATAATAACCACTGTAATAGAATATTACCTAATGTCGCCTAAACTCCAATAGATCGTTGTTTTATCATCGCAATAAAAACCTTCAAATCGATGATTCTCGAGTATGCTGTCAACTGTTTGCCTATTAGAACAAAGTAATGTATAGAAACTATCCCAATGGGTGGTATACAATATCTCATGTTTAGTAGTATACCAGTTCTCGTGACCAGCATATTCGAGTTCAACTGTTGCTGTTCCATCAATCATATCTTGTATAAATACAGCTTTTCTCTCAAGCCCATGTTCGTCTCCCACGAACATATAATGGTGACCCTGCTCCTGTAAACTCAAAAGCATCTCATCCTTTATGGAGTCCTGAAAATATCCTTCTCCTGGTATGAGGAGATTATTTGCATCACAGACTGCCTTCAAATGATTAGCATCATAATCATTTTTACGAGTATCGTTTAATCCGTAAATAGCACTTCTGAGGGCCACATCTAGTTGATTGATATCCGAGAATCCTGTTAATCGAATGACTTCTTCCCATGAAACATACTTAAGATGAGTCTGTCCTGTTGTAACTTGTTGGAAAGGACTTAATGCAATATAAACGGTATCGAAATAACCTCTATAAAACTCAAGGATAGCATGATCTGGATGAGCGCAGATGCAATTGTGATTGGTCACGACGGTTGTAAATTCAATGATAACGGAAAGGTGAATCTTGTATTATCTTTCTGATTGTTTTTCACTCCTGGAAGCCAGTCTCCTTTAATTGCTTTGAAGGTCCGCATAACCTTTTGATCAATTGCAGGGTTTAAACCCTTTTTTATAGAGACCTCTACAAGTTTTCCTTCAGAAGATATTGTGAGATGTATCAGAACTTTTCCTTGTACTCCATACTTTAATGCTTCTGCTGGATATCGGAAGGTCTTTGCAACTTGTTTATAAAGATCCTGTGTCCCTTTGGCTAGTTCTGGCTTTTTATCGACATCTGTTTCAAAATAAACGGTGTCACTTACGGTAAATGAATTTTTAATGGCTGATTTAACCTCTGAATTGGTTGTAATCAGTAAGATAGCAAGTAGAAATAGCGATAAGGATTTCATTATTATTTTTAAGCAATGTAAAGTAAATCCAGAATATTATCAAAAAAGCCTTTTTAAAGGGTTAATTATTTTTTGGATTGATAACAGATTCATTTCATTGCTTTTAAAAGGTAAACACCTCCTATAATAAATAAAGCAAATCCACCCAAGAACAATATATTATTCATAGGATAAGGTGCTTCTGCAAAACCCCAGCCAAGGGAGAAGTACCCTAAAATCATAGTTGCAACTGAAATAAGAAGTTTTGAAGCCCTAATCATTAAGTCGAAATTAAATATGAGTGTTTTCTGCAGTGTAGATTAAACTTTCCCCAAAGTAACCATATTATTCCAAAGAATGCATAGCGAGCCGTCCTGCGAGTGGAGCAAAACATCCAATGAGAGGAGTCCGTAGGACGTTCATTGGTATGTTCACACAAGAAACTGGCGCTGCTTTTGATTTACCTGAGGATTGAGCATCAGCCTAAAAGCTGTGACAGTTGTGATGTGTTTTGCGACCAGCAGGCGAGCCTAACAAGAAAAGCGTGAGGATCGACAGATACTGAACGAACGTGAAGTTCCTGGAGAGACTTGAGAGCTTTTATGTAGAATGACGCTGGTTAAAGCATACTGTATGACAGATTGCGAAGCGCAGGTTTTTATGTCTGGTGCCATTCTTATTATATGTTGTGTCCGTAATTCTCTGCGTGCGTTGGAGCAAGTGGAGTTAATGTGCTGAAAGCTTATTAACGAAACGTTATCTGGCGAACTGTATGCAAACCCACAGTCATTCGGAATGCCGATGGACCTGCATAGGGTTGTGCGGTTGGGGATTGCGGCTAATGTGTTGAATGGACAAAGATTGAAGATAGCAGAGAACTTAAGACCAAACCGAGGCTTATCCCTCTCTAAGCCGCGATCAGAGGGTAAGGTGAGTGTTTGGGATTGAATCAGTAAGCATATTAAATCTACCTCATGATAGGTGTGCTTTTTAAACTACGCCCGCCTCACACACGTAGCTGTAAAGATCAAAAAATGATTTGGATAAATGTAAAGTATACTTTACATTTGACAAAAAAACGAATGTTATGAATCTCCTTCTCCCTTACTACTTTAAGAAAATAGGAGCTACGGTTGCACCACTCGGTTTCGCAGTATGGCTACTGATGCAATTCGGCTTCATTACAAAAGTGCTCACCGTTATTTTTGGTACAGCCACTACATCTTCCATGGCCTCATTATTCCACACAGTAAATGTTATATTAGCTACTGTTGGATTTCTGTCTTTCCTTGCTGGCATGTACTTCGTCTCTTTTTCAAGAGAGAAAGTGGAGGATGAAATGATTAATAAGTTAAGGTTAGACAGCTTTCAATTTGCAGCCTTTGTCCAACTGGTGTTCACTATCGTGGGGTTCCTAAGTATGGTCATATTGGGGTCACCGAATGAGGGATTACTAATGCTGTTTTTTATTGTGGCTCTTTTCCTTTTTTGGTTGACTTACGTTGCCCGGTTTAATTATTTTGTTCACTCGAATTACCGTATTGAAGAATAACATACGAGAAGAGCGTCAAAAAAAGCAACTGACACAAGCGCAGTTAGCTGATGTGGTCGGTGTATCTCGACAGACGATCATTTCGATAGAAGTAAGTAAGTATGTTCCATCCGTTTTACTATCTCTTAAGCTGGCTAATGCTTTAGATATTAAAGTTGAGGCACTCTTTTTATTAGAGGAGACAGACTGGAGCTAATAGATATTTGGAATTTATTAACGAAGAACCATCAACGGCACCCTGCGGTAATTGTAAACTTTGTTGACTGTGCATTTAATTATATCTTAGTGAAAAGTTAGACTATGACTACTCAGAAGATCTCTTTTATCGTTGGAGCAGAGCTATTAATAATGCTGGTGGCTTTTTTTGTAGCTAAAGACGTAACTCAATTCAAAGAGATAGCATTTATGTTAACCTGTACAGTCTTGGTTAGTGCAGCTTCGATATATCTCTTTCGCAAAGCGTAAATGTAGCAGATCACGAACTCAAGTAGTTTTCGGACATAAGGGTTTCAGTTAGTGAGAAGGATACACTGGTTCTTATTAAAAGGTATACTTTAACCCTTTGAGATAAATAATTATCTGAGCATAGGCTTAACCCTATTTTCCATTAAATTGAAATTTTTTGTAAGTCTCCTTATAAAGGTAAGTTTTGAAAAGTTTATGGAAATCAAGGGATGACTTTAATCGACACTTATACCTTTTAATAAATCACGCGATTCTATGAACTAAGTTTGGTTAAGAACACCTTGATCCATCTTAATACCGACTGTTTAATATAGCTAGATGCTACTATCCAGATAATTCCTACAAAGATTATTATAGAACAAACTACCCATTTAGTACGAAACTCTGAATGATTCAAGATGACTCTACCATTCTTTTCGATCTGATAAACCTCCAGGGAGGTGTCCTGGTGATTGGAATAATAAACGGTTACAATGTCACCAACCTGAACGTTATCGATAATATCTGAATAGTTGCCAGAAGCGCGGTAACACCTAAGCCTAGTGTCGAGTCCGTCTAATTTCAGAAAGAAATTTGATTTACCCTTTGGTGAAAGGACTCTACTATCTTCGACCCTACCAGTGTAAGTTATCGCTTGATCTAGATCATTAGCAGCTCCGGCTATACTGCCAAACAGGCCCAATGATAACGCAATCAAAGCAATTGAGGTTCCGACCCAATCGAGGACTTTCTTAATTTGTGCTCGTCTTCGTCGATTTATCACCTCGTGGCTGTTTATAATTTTATCAATTATTTTTAATCAATTTTAAGTGTAAAACTGAGATTGAGTACCCAGCTCTAAAATAATTAAAAGATCTGTTTTTACGTCAAAACAGGTGAAAACATTGATTTTAAACCAAAGAGGCCGTCTCATAAGCAATTATGGGACGTTTTTTTTTATACTCAGATTGAAAGATTCGGCTCCATAACTTTTACTTTTAGCGTCC
>NZ_JAFMZP010000005.1 GCF_024436435.1 Desertivirga xinjiangensis | reverse complement strand
GTATAGCTACTTTAGAAATAACAAATCAAGCTGTATAGCTCAATTACTATTAATCCCCTAACCTGTATAGCCTAATTAGGACGAGACAAAGAACCCCCATCGTATTTTATAGACCGTGACTAAACCGTATATGAACCGTACCAAGACCGTGAAAACGACAGTCTAAGTACGGCGGAAACACCCTCATAAATCAAGTTTGAACATAAGCGAATAAGACGATGATAGAGACCTGGGATTAAGTTAGGCTACAGCTAGTATTTTAATAATTGTAGATGGTAATGTATCGGAATGCTCTAAGAACAGGATGTCAGGACGAGTTAACATCTCTGTTGTAAAGATAGAAAATTCGTCAAAAAAATATGGCGACTGGCGGGTTATTTTTTTCAAAAAAAAGTCTCCGACTCACTAACGCGCCGTCTTTCTGACGCTCAGCTCTGGTGGTTGTCCGGTTTTACTGAATTACCGCTTAGATATTTATTCAAATCTGGCCAAAGTGCCGGAAACCTAAACCTGTTAAAATTCTTACAAATTTTCCCCTGCAGGCCCCTTTTGCTTATTTGAACTATCAGAATTTTCTTGCTGGTGCTGATCCGTCTTGATTTCGCGCGACAATTCAGTGTCATGACCGGTGTTTTCACCAATTTGGTCGCGATGCTCATTACCATCGTCGTTAGTTTTTTTTTGTGTATTTTCTTCGTCTATCATGGCTTGATGTTTTTTTAATAACAGAAATAAGATGTTTTGGTTTAGTCCTGCAGACATAAGGCTGTCATTGCAGGTTCTAAATTTGCAGGACAAACTGATGTATGGATCATTTTAATCAAATAAATTAGTGATGATAGATTCAAAAAAGGGCCAAGAAGGCTTCTGCCCTGCTACCCGGCAAGACTGGCGTGAATGGCTAGAAGAAAATCACGACAAGCAACAATCTGTATGGCTTATTTATTATAAAAGGAACTCTGAGGTTCGGTCAATAACTTATAATGAGGCTGTTGAAGAGGCCTTATGTTTTGGCTGGATAGACAGCACGAGAAAATCTTTGGATGATAACAGGTTTACTCAGTTCTTTTGTAAACGCAAGCCCAATAGTGTTTGGTCTAAAGTCAACAAGGAAAAAGTTCAGCGTTTGATCGAAGAAGGACTCATGACTGAAGCGGGCTGTAAAAGTATTGAAACAGCAAAGCAAAATGGCTCGTGGTCCATTTTAGATGAGGTTGAAGAATTAATAATCCCCAAAGATCTGGAAGCAGTATTCAATTCCCATCCAGGTTCAAGGGACTATTTTCTAAGCCTAAGCAGGTCTGTCAGAAAAGGTATCCTGCAGTGGTTAGTTCTCGCGAAACAGGAGCAAACGAGGCAAAGAAGAATTATGGAAATTGCGGAGCTGGCAGCTCAGAAGCTGAAACCTAAACAATTCAGGTAACACTTAGAAGTCCCATATGCCATTTTCCGTTGTTAATATTACAGGGCGACTCTCTGTAATCATAATAGTATGTTCATGCTGGGCAACATATCCTCCCCTGTTTCCCAGCATCGTGAAACCATCGGTTTGTTCAACGGCAAGTGTCGACGCTGTTGAAATGAAAGTTTCAACTGCCACTATGGTGTTTTTTCGGAACCTCCGCTGATCCAGTCGATCTTTATAATTGAGAATATCGTGGGGCTGCTCATGCAATCCACGCCCGATACCATGGCCTCCGAGATTTTTGATAACTGTAAAGCCATTGCGTTTTGCTTCCTTTTCTATAAACTCGCCGATAGCATTAATTTTTACGCCCCCGCTTATTCGCGCGATAGCTTCTTTAAGAATAAGCTGGGAAGTCGCTACCAGTTTTTTATGTCCGAATATATCTTCACCAACAACAAATGAACCTCCGTTATCGGACCAATATCCCTCCAATTCGGCCGAAACGTCAATATTCAGCAAGTCACCTTCTTTCAGGATCCGCTCAGAGGAGGGAATTCCATGTGCCACCTCTTCATTCAAACTGATACAGCTATGCCCGGGAAACTTATAGGTTAGATATGGTGCAGACCTCGCACCGAAACTCCCTAGAATTTGTCCCCCATATTCGTCCAGGTCTTTTGTTGACATTCCTGGTGCTGCAAAATTTCGCATCATTTTTAGGGTCGTGGCTACAGCTTCACTCGCCCGCTGCATTCCTTCAAGTTCCTTGTCGTTCGTAATGATCATCTTTATTTGTTACCTGACAAAACTATCGAAGCCTGAGTAGTTCCTATAGTATAATTTAGACATATTACAGCTCGATAACAAAATGTTATATTTGCGCCGTGCCTATCAGTTTTTTAAAGGATATAAAATCGAAGCAGAATCAGGAAATTGTTAAGCTCCTGTTTAGGAGCAATCTTGATGAGCATATACAAGGTCTGTATTTGTTCAATAGTAAGTTAGTACAGTCACGCCACTTGCTCTTTAACGACGGTTTTCCTGCATTGATTTTAATGCCCTCGGCAGAACACAGAAGCAATGTACAGATAGATGATGAGAATTTTCCGGTTGGAGCAGCATGGCTTTGCGGAGGCCTGATGAAAAGGGTTTTCTGGGAACCCGGAGCTACCTCTGGAGAAATACTGATCATCCAGTTTCAGCCATTCTCCTTTTTTGACCTCTTTAATCTAAACCCAGAGATATTTACTTCCAAACCTGTTCATGATTTCTGTGAAATCACAGGAAACGTATTTAAAAGCTTTATTACGGCTTTCTATAACTGCGTTGATCTTAAACAAAAAGTAAATCTTATCGAATCCTTTATTTCAAACCGGCGACCCAACCAGACATACCCACATTTATTAAAAGAAGGCATTCGGTACATCCAGGATAAGCAAGGAGACCTTAGTGTGAAAGAACTTAGCTTTGCCCTTGGATTAAATTTGAGCTATAAATGGTGGGAAAGGACTTTCAAAAGACACCTGGGAATGTCCCCTCAACGGTATATACAATCGCAACGTTTCCTCTACACTTATATCGAACTTGATACTAGTCCTAAAAAAGAGCTGATAGAAGTTGCGCTTAACAATGGATATTGTGATATGAACCATTTGGTGAAGAACTTTCGCGAGTACACCGGCGAGCCTCCCAGAACTTTTTTCAGGAAATATTAAACCAGACGGATCATCACCTGGTTCGGTGTACCGGTAGCTGTTTATAATGAATAGGATAGCTGTGCCAATGCTGTATGAATTTATGGGTAAGCAGGTAACATTAGTTGATTGTGCCCAAAAATTCAGATACAGCCTCGTTCAGTTCAGAATTTTTCTCCAACAAGTTCTGATGCCCTCCACTTAGTAGTTTCAACTCTGAACCTGCAATTTTTTCACTCAGGGCTTTGCTTGCATCCGGTCTTACTAACCTGTCGTCCTTAGCTCCTACTATAAGTGCGGGCACGTCTCTAATTGCGCTGGCATCCACTTCAAACTTAAAGAGCTCCAGAAGCCCCTCGGCCGTAATATGTGGCGGACAGCCAAGGCTGATGCGACTTAGAAATAAAAGCTGTGCAGCACTTTGCCTGCCGGTAAAAAAGACATACCTGAAAAACAGCGCATGCAAGCCCGTTAAATATGCCACAATATTAAACAGCCAGATCAACCTGCTATACTTTTTCGCCATACGCAGTGCGGGTGCGAGCACTGGCTTCTGAAGCGGATAGAGAAAGCTGCTTCCGAAACAAGTCTTTAAAGCATTGGTATAGGGGCTTTGTTGTATAATAATAGCGTGTAACAAGGTATCATTTCGATTTTCCTTGCAGTACTTCAGTATGACACTACCGCCCATACTATGCCCCCATAATACATAGTCTTCCATTTTCAAAAAGCCAAGCAACTCTTTCAGATCTCTCGACAAGGTGTCGACCGAAAGGTCAGATGCAGGGCCTGAATTACCATGTCCGGGCAGATCGATCAGGACCAAATGATATTTCCCCTCAAAAAACCGACGTTGATAAAACCATTGCTGTAAATCAGAATTTAACCCATGTATCAATACCAAAGGAGGAAGCTGATCACTACCCTCCCTCACTATGTGATAGCGGTTACCACTTGAGGCCTCGATAACCATGCTGTTTTCTGCAGAGAGCCGTTTGGGATTCTCAGCATCTTTTATACGAGACGACAGAAGCTGCGACACCACATATCGTCCGAACAATAGCGCTAATACAGCAGCCGACAGCATCCAATCTTGTCTATTACGTTTTGTCATCTGAATAAATTACGAGTTGTTTTTAAATACAGACCCTTCGGGGGGATATGGTATCGTATTTCTTAAGCTATCGATCCGTTCGGAACTAAAGTTTGGAAGCTGCATATCCCCTGCTTCGCGCCAGCGCTTAACCTGTTCTCCTGCCTCGGCTGTCCTCTCTGGTGATACGCCAGGGTCACGTGTTATATAAAGTCTTTGTGACGGCATGGCCAGGCCGGTACCGCTGGCAGTAATTACGTCCAACATCCGCAAATACAGATCCTCCTGGATCTCGAGATACTCGTCGTTATTTAATGTATTTATATATGCAAAAACTTCGAGCTTCAAAGCTTCAGTTCCAACTTCAATGAATCGTACACGTGCGGGTGATGGATCTACTTTTGGATGAGCATATAGAATACTGCGAAGCTCTACCAGTAAATAACGTATTTGATCAGTAGTAGTTTCGATTCGGAGGTTAAAGATTGGATGAAACCAAAAGCGGTCGCGATGCGCAAAGTTTTCTATTTTCTGAGAGGAGAATTCACCATTGGGGATCGTAACAATAGTGCGGTCAAGTGTCCTTATCCGGGTTGAGCGCATTCCGATCTGCTCAACCGTACCCATCACATCCCCAACCTTGCAAAAGTCGCCGACCCTTACAGGCTGGTCAGCAATCAGCGTTACACTCCCCACAAAATTCTCCATTGTTTTCTGTGCCCCCAGCGCCAGCGCGATACCACCAATTCCTAGTGCGGCTAATCCGGTGGTAACATCAAATCCAAAATTGTCAAGGATCAGAATAATACCGAGGATAATAAGGGCAACTTTCGCAGAGCGACGCAGAAAAAGAATTGCAGACACCCCGGCCTGGTTACCATGATGCACCAGCCTTCGCTCAAAAAATCGGGTACTAACCTCAAGCAGCTGCCAGAACAAAAGCATCACAGCAACAATAGCTACCATTACTGTTAGCGAGCTGAAGCGCTGGCGAAGTATAATAGAAATGCCCGCCTCCTGCATGGCTATAGTAAAAAGCCATATAGTAATGTATAAACGTATAGGTAAAGCAAATGCCTTTACAATTCCCAAGGTAGGTTCGGTTTTCGCTTTACGATAACCAAAAGGAATCAGTAAGAGGATGAAGTTGGTAATACCCCAGGCAATAAAGTAAGTTATGATCAAAAGACAGATTGCCCCAAACCAATGCGGCACTGGTACTCCTCCCCACTTCTTCCCTTCAAGCGACTTAGGCGATAATTTGTCGATGAGTGGTGCGATTGGTGCTTTTTCCACTAAAATTGGAACCCTTTGTATCGTTTCAGAAGAAAACAACCACAGAGGTCCGCCGTCCGGTCCCTCAGTCCTTTCAAGGATCAAATCGAATTCTTCGCTATTTATGGAAGCTGTTCCAATCTTTTCCAGATTTGGTCCGAGGTTATCATCCAGTATACCCGAGGCGTCATCACTGATCATAGGGTATGGAAGTATATTTCCATCCTTATCCAGTAATTGCTGCAGCGACCGGGCCAGGTTCTCTTTTTTCTGGTTTTTTTTCAGGGCAGAATCCAGCCGCAGGTACATTCCGGCTTTGACGTAATTTTCATCCGCAACGGCAGCAATGAAGCCTTCAATGGTCCCCCGAGGATTCCTTCTACCGAGCGAATCCGGAGCCCAAACAGGCTCCTGGGCCTGACCGGCATTCTGACTGGTATCATTAGGCAGTAATTCAGTTTGCGCAATCGTCTTTTCTGGCGAAAGTATCAAGAATGAAGCTAAAAGTATAAAAACGTATAAGGCAGTGTGTGAAATTCTTTTCATAGCTATTCCACTACTGAACCATTTAGAGATATGATGGTTTTGACATATCGTTAAAAAGCTTATCAGGTATTGCAACAATTGACGTATTAAAGCGTCTTGAGCACGCAAATGCCGGGGTTCTTTAAACTTTAGCTATCGATAGCTAAACCGGCTAACCCCACTGGTTAGAACCTCAACCTCTGCCGGTTTTAAGTTTATTTTAATGTCCTGAAGGTTCGGAAAAGCGGTACCTTTCCTTAGTATTACCGGATGCACCCAAAGATGGTACTGATCTATAAGATCATGCTTTATCAGGTAAGCAACCAGCGTGCTGCTGCCCAACACCACAATGTCCTTCCCTGGCTTCTGCTTTAATTCGACTATTCCTTTAATTAGCTCTCCTCCTAAAGGCCTGGAGTTTATCCAATTAAAACAACTTAATGTTTTCGAAACAACCACTTTGGTGTAACGGTTCATTATTTCTGAAAGGACAATATCCTCTCCGGATAAAGCGAAATCAATTGCTTTTGTGGTCCAGTATCCCGCCATGGCACTGTAAGTTTTTCTGCCTAGCAGAATCGTGTCAGCAGAACTTAGCAGTTTGGATAAAGCTTCGCACATTTCAAAATCCCAGTAAGGAAAGTGCCAATCTAACTCGCCATTAGGGCCGGCCATAAACCCGTCTTCCGTAATGTTCATAGATAAAATCACTTTCCTCATCACATCTTAATTTTAAAATTAAGTAAAGATAGCCGCATTGACAGGTCTGCATGCTGTGCAAATCTGACTTAAACAGGGTGCTTTTGCGACCTTTCTAAAAAATCATGGTGCGCTAAAAATATTAAAGCCGGAATGGAGGAGGATCTTTGCGCATGACAGCCTTATTGCCGTCAAAAACAAATCACCTGAATGAAAGAATATTTCTTTAAATTTGATTAATCTTCAGAGGTAATCATGAAACACGTAGCGATAATTATCCCGTTCGAAGCAGTTCCATCTGCCATTGTGGATCCGAGGTATATGTTCACAGCTGTTAACCAGTTTTTACTAAACGCAGGAAAAGAACCCGCGTTTGACGTCAAGCTTGTAGGAATATCAAAGCAGGTATTGCTCAATAACGGCGCCTTCTCTGTTAACACCGATATCACCATCGACGAATTGGAGAAAACCGACCTTGTGGTGATTCCCGCCTTGTCAGGCGATATGAAGAGTATGGTCGAATTAAATGCAGACTTCATTCCCTGGATTGTCAGGCAATATAAGAACGGTGCAGAGGTTGCGTCCTTATGCTTAGGAGCCTTCCTTCTGGCATCCACAGGTTTACTAAACGGAAAGTCGTGTTCAACACACTGGTTATTTGCAAACGAGTTCAGGTCAATGTTCCCTGAAGTAACCTTGACGGAAGGAACCATTATAACAGAGGAAGAAGGCCTCTATTCAAGTGGCGGCGCCAGCTCTTATTGGAATCTATTGCTTCATATAATTGAAAAATATGCCGGCCGTGAAATGTCGATTATGGCTGCTAAGTTTTTTGCGATTGAAATAGACCGCAAAAGCCAGTCGCCTTTTGTGATGTTCAATGGCCAGAAAAAACACGAAGATGAGCCTATAAAGCAGGCGCAGGAATTCATCGAGAAAAACTATACAGATAAATTATCTGTGGACGATCTGGCGGACAAGTTTGCCATGGGCAGGCGCCATTTCGAAAGACGCTTTAAAAAAGCAACAAGTAATTCGCCCGCCGAATATGTTCAAAGGGTTAAAATCGAAGCAGCAAAAAAACAGCTTGAAAATACAGCAAAAAACATAAATGAGGTGATGTATGAAGTAGGCTATTCCGATGCAAAAGCTTTCCGGATTGCTTTTAAAAAGATCACCGGCATGTCGCCAATAGATTATAAGCATAAATATAACAGGCAAGCTGCTGCGTAAATAATAGCATCATTTTAATAGCTACCCGAAGAGCCTCCACCACCGAAGTTTCCCCCGCCAAAAACATTGCTTTTTTCCGGCTGGGGATGCCCGCTACCGGAAAAGGATTCAGATATGATCAGAGACTCGGCGTTTAACCAATCTTCGTCGCCTGATTTCTGTGTTTCCCAGGACGTAAAACCGTTTCTAGGTTGTCGAAGATATTGACTGACCAGGTAAGAAAAGGCCAGTGTTATGGTACCGGCTATGATCAATGCCACTTCGACAGGAATCAAATGATAGTAGTTTCTGAAGGTGAGAACGGCAGCTGCTATCAGCAACAAACCTGTGCGCAGAAGAATCCTGTTCTTTTGTTTTATGCCGAATATGATATAGAGCAAGGGTATAGTCATCGTCCACATCCAAAAAAGCCAGTCTAATGGTATTGAAACAGACTCCGTACCACGAAGCATGTCTCCCAATTCTTTAACAACAAAGTAATTACCACATACATAAAGCGATATCAAACTTAATACCTGAAGCAAAGTTATACTGCCCGAATAAAAGTAAATAGCCGGGTTATGGATATTTTTTCTTAACAGCCAATACACCACAGCTGAAAAACTCATCATAACAAAAGGCATAGTATCCAGGCTGAAGGACCCGGTACTTTCCCAGGTAAAAAATATGAGGGCAAAACAGGACAAATATGCGAAAAGGGACATAAGCCTGTCGATGAAGCGAATGCTAAGGAAGGTGCTCAATATAAATAAAATGGCCGATACCGCATGATAATTTTCACCCGGGTTTCCAGTAAGGGAAGCCAGCGCCCAAATAAAAGCAAAAACTGATAAGGCCGCCGTGATCCATAGCAGGACATCGTCAATGCCAGACCGGAAATGGTGTTTTTGCCGGACCATCAATTCCAATACAATGTAGTGGAGCACAGCCAGGAAGACAAACCAACCGTAAGACTCCATTACATGTGCATCGGCAGCTATCAGGGTCAGAAAGCCGCACCCAAATAAGGAAATAATTACAGTGAGTATACCCAGTCCGATCCGGATAAAAATATTTGGTGAGTAAAAGTTCACCGGGTATTTTTTCTTAATGTCATTTAGCTCAGTATCCGAAATTAGGTTATCGCTATGCTTCTCTTCTACCTGTTCAACAAGAAATAAATTTGACAGCCAAACTTTATTGTAAATGATCATCACGTTGCATTTTTTTATTAGTGTTTATTAAAAACAGGATTACCCCAATTCCTGAAAGGATGAAATAGGAGAAGCCGAGAAATAACACAGCATCGTCTTTTAACATGAAAAGGCTTCGCATGGTAAAGCTGCTAATGCCGATATAACCGTAAATAACAGCAAGCATTGCAAAATAGAAGGATCCCCTGGTTAGAGCCTGACGATAGATCAGCCAACTGATGATCAGTAATAATACCAGCCAGACCAGGGCTGGGCCGTAATCATAAAAAAAGAATCCTGATAACAAAGCAATAAAGGTTAGGTGCACGCCAAAATGAAAATAACTAAAAGAGAAATGTCTCTTGATATCCAGCCTGATGGTACAATATCCGCTTGTCAGGAGTAAAACTCCGAGCCCCAGATAAGTATAGATCAATCTTTCGTCGGAGACATCTACACTTCTTATAAGATCTTTAGGAGTAAGCGCCACTCCCATCCATACAGCCAGGTTGGTAATTGCAAGGGTTAAAATTCCAATATGGTCAAAATAGTAAGCAATAAAGAAAAGTACAAGCATCGGTAAGAAGGTTGCTAAACCATACCTGTTGCCAAAAACTTCGTACTGGAATTGCAAGTATCCAACAAAACTTAGAAAACTAAGAGTTCCCAGCAAAAGTATATAGTCAAAAAAGGAACCTGGCGACTCTACTTTTTCAAAACTAAATGGTGCTTTTATTTTATCACACCAGGTGAAACAGCCCGCAGTAAGGGCAGCGATAAACAATAATACAACCTGGTGACTTATTGAATCAATGTTCTTGTATACGATTATACCGAGGCCTGTACTCAAAAGCAGTATTCCCAGATACAATACCGTTTTTAATTCCCAATGAACCGAAAACAATGGAGATTTCTGGCTGTCCCTGATTTTTTGGAAACTTCTGTCGCTCAATACACCTTCGTTATACAGTTTATCAAAGATGGAATTGATCATTGTTTAGGAAAGAAAAGATACATGAGGCAATATATCTTTTCTTGGGGAATTAAAAAAGTATTCGACACGCATGAAAGATACATCAATGCTTATGCAAAGCACTGTCCGGCTTATTAGTGATAGTGAACTGGCGAATTTCGCCTTTTTCCCAGGCATTTGCAAGTGGATCGACAGCCGGCATCGGGATATCTTCCCTTTGTTTCCTTTTTTCACTTACCGACACATTAAAGCGTTTATCTCTCTGTGTCAAAAGCTCTTGGTCTATTTGTCCGTCTTTTGTAAAGCCCATCATGATCATTGGCGAACCAAGGGGAAGCTTCCTGTGCTGATCAGTATGCCAGGTATGGATAGTTTTTCCATAAGTTGAAACCAGTTTTTCCATAAGTTCATGCTCGGCTACATCAGGTAAGCCAGGAGCAATCAGTTCACCAGACTTTACCTCATAGTGATGTGAATGCCAAAGTTTTTTCTCTTCCGGGGCTAAGGTTTTAAACAAACGCTCTGAAATAATATATTCAATGCCCATAATTTTGGCGTCCTCCTGGTTTCCGTCATAGATGATCGCCTGATGAACGTCTTCGTTTAATTGCGATACGTAATGGTGGGCTTCCATCTGTGCTCCCGGATTACCATTATAAAAGTGAAAGCCATTGAGATAGGCGCTTATCCTTTTTAACGGTGATTTTGATTGCAAAATGTGCGCACCAAGTTCAAGAGTTTTTGATTTAGCATCCTTTTTCTGACCGGGCGCATCGACATTTGAATCGGTGTTGTTTCCGCCACAGCTGTACAACAAAACAGTGCCCGTTAAAAGAAATACAGAAATAATTTGTTTCATAACAGCCCTTGGTTTATTCAGTTACCAACTGATAAGAGCTGCTATTGTTTTAGAACGAAACTTTTCTGGCTGTACCTATTTTAGATTTTGCCAATACCAGCTGGTGGCATCCTTCAATCCTTCTTTGACCGGATAAAGCGGATGGTATCCAAAAAGTAATTTTCCTTTCGAGATGTCTGCTAAAGAATGCGGGACATCACCCTTACGATTAACCGCGAAATGTGGTTGCAGTTGAGCGATGGCTGCATCATAAACAGAAAGGTTCTCTTTTAGATAATTGAACAATTGTAGCAGGCTTGTTTGCTCGCCACAGGCAACGTTAAAAATTTCACACACAGCATTAGCCTTTGGACGCGTTTTATTTATCGTCTCGTAATAAGCATCTTGCCTTTCCCGTAATTTTTCCGATGGTGTAATTGCAGCAAGCTGGTTCGCCAGAATCACATTGTCAATATAAGTAAAATCGCGGCTGTATGAACCATCCCCATTAATAACTGGTTCTTCATGTCTTATTAACTGGGATACAAATTTGGGTATTACAGCGGCATAGGCTCCAAAAGGATCCTGTTTCTTTCCAAATACATTGAAATATCGTAAGCCGATCGTTTCGATGCCATAAATTGCCGAGAAATTCTCAGCGAATAATTCATCAACATATTTTGTAATGGCATATGGGCTTAATGATTTACCGATAATGTGCTCTTGTTTTGGCAGGTCCGGATGATCACCATACGTAGAAGAACTAGCTGCATAAACAAATCGTTTTACTTTTGCTTCCGAGGCAGCATGCAGCATTTTCACAAATCCACCTATATTAACATCAGTAGTCGTCATAGGGTCCTGAATACTACGGGGAACCGAGCCAAGGGCTGCCTGATGAAGTACAATATCACAACCGTCCACTGCGTTTTTACAATCTTCGTAATTTCGGATATCGCCTTCAATGAGCTTAAAATTAGGTTCTGACAATAGTGCCTCAATATTCTCCTTTTTTCCTGTAGAAAAATTGTCGAGGCATATAACCTCATTGTTTTGAGCTACGAGGACTTCACAAAGATTTGAACCTATAAAACCGGCCCCACCGGTAACCAGTACCTTCGAATTATTTATTGTTTGATCTGTCAATTTAATGATCTTTACCTTATAAATTATAATCTCGCGTCAACCAGGTCTTTAGCCAAAATACCTTTTACATCATACACCACACAGGCATCGCTTTTCTTAATGGCAAGGTTTGCAAATTCTTTATGTGCCACAGCCAGTATTATTCCAGAATACTGGCTTAAATCCGGTTCTTGCAACCCTGGTAAGACCTCAAGGCCGTATTCATGCTTTACTTCAGATGCGTCTGCCCAGGGATCATGTATATCAACATCAATATCAAATGCTTTTAGCTCTTCTACAATTGATATAACCTTTGTGTTACGTATGTCTGGGCAATTCTCTTTAAAAGTAAATCCAAGTACGAGTACCTTCGATTCCATCACCTTGATGTTCTTTCTCATCATGTGCTTTATAAGCTCCATGGCGACATGCTTCCCCATGCTGTCATTAAGGCGACGGCCTGCGAGTATGATCTCAGGATGATAACCTACTTCCTGGGCCTTCTGTGCCAGGTAATAAGGATCTACACCGATACAATGCCCCCCTACCAAACCAGGTTTAAAAGTAAGGAAATTCCACTTTGTCGATGCGGCTTCCAGTACCTCCTTAGTATCTATGTTAAGCAAGTTGAAAATTTTTGCCAGCTCATTAACAAATGCAATATTGATATCTCTCTGGGAATTTTCTATAACCTTTGCGGCTTCGGCGACACGGATACTTGAAGCTTTAAATGTTCCTGCTGTAATAACAGAACGGTACAGCTGATCAATGTATTCGGCGGCTTCAGGCGTACTGCCTGAGGTTACTTTTAATATCTTGGTTACTGTATGCTCTTTATCACCCGGATTGATTCTCTCGGGTGAATATCCAACGTAAAAGTCTTCATTGAATTTGAGGCCAGAGATTTTTTCCAGGACAGGTACACATTCGTCTTCAGTAACGCCCGGATAAACCGTACTTTCGTAGATAACTACATCTCCTTGCTTTAACACAGCTCCTAAAGTCTCACTTGCTTTTAACATTGGAGTCAATACCGGTCTGTTATGCTTGTCAGTTGGAGTTGGCACCGTCACAATAAATATATTGCAGGATGCAATGGATGAAACATCTGCAGAAGGGAAAAAGCCGGTTTTCCGACTTTCTAATGCCTCTGAAGAAGCGACCAGAACATCTTTAAGATCTTCATCCTCAACTTCCAGGGTACTGTCATGGCCTTCAAGAAGTTCAGCTACTCTGACCTTATTTATATCAAAGCCGGTTACTCTATACTTTTTCGACATTGCGACTGCCAAAGGAAGTCCGACATAGCCCAGCCCAATGATCGCTATACGGGAGGCTTGCAAGGGTTTAAAAGTATTTGAAAAATTTGACTCTATACTCATTAAATATGTAATAACCAGATGTATTTTAAGATTTATATCCTGGGGCTACTTATACACGTTTAAGCCCGGACAAACACTTTTATAAAAAAGGCTGCAATGTATTGAAATTTGATGAAATAAATTTGGTTTTTAACAGAAAGGCAAGATGAGGGACTCTATTAAAACTGAAAAGCTTTCTTCCTTTTAGGGAAGAAGGCTTTCTTTAAATAAAGATTAACTAAAAGTCGTTATAACAGGCTCCCAGTTCTTATAGGTAAAGCATATATTATTGCTTAGTGAAAGAATAGGTGCCTTGTGCAAGACTATTATTCAGGGTAATACTTACTTTATAGTTAGCAGCCTCCTTAACCGCAACTATATCTTTTCCGCCAGCCAGGGTCAAAGTGCCAGTCAGACTATTCTCATCACTGCCGCCCCACTCGTACCAATCGGGGTTTACTGAGTAGAACTTCAGGTTGTTATTTGCCGGAAGGGCCAGAACTTTTTCAAATGTAAGCGGATGTTTGTAACTTAGCTGTACTTCCGTTCTCTGCTCCCAGTTCGTATAGTAAAAGAGCTTAATGTTGTAGTATTGCCAGCTTACCTGGGCTTTACTGAAATCGAGAGACAGCTTATAAGCCTGAGATCTCGCTACATTAAATTTACCCTTTCCCTGAACAACTTCCAGTAAAGGGTCTTCCCAAGCAACTTTATCATCGTTGGCATACTCATAAGCAGACAGTGGTTCCTTTATACAATAGGTGGTGCCACTACCATCCGCCTTAGTATTAAAAGAATAGTCTTTACTGTCCTCTAAAGGAACATAAACAGGTGTGCTGAACACACTGCCTTCTTTAATTAGTTCTACGCTGGAACCTGCAGAAAGAATTAAATAAAGGGATGCTGGTGCAACAGTTGGCGCTTTAGTCAACAGTTCTTTTTCCTGTTCTTCTTCCGGTTCTTCAGCCTTATCCTTTTTACAGGAAATTAATACAGAGTGCATCAGGAATAGCATCACTAGAAACTTTGTGGTTTTTTTCATAATTATATTGGATTGATTAACGATTTCTTATCAGTAAACAAATGCTCAAATACCATTTAGCATTCGTGTAACCTTCATTACTTTAGCGAACCAGGCATCCTGTATCTCAACCCTTCCCTATCCATCGCCTGGATATGCGAATTTAAACGCCTGGTAAAAGAGCTAAGATCTCTTCTATTATTTGCCCAAACAAACTCTGCGAAGGCTTGTAACCTGGGAAATACATAGTATTCTAGTGCAGCTTCGGAAGGTATATTCTCTGTAAACACCGAGGCCTGGTAGCCATCTATGTTGTTATTGAAGGCTGTACCGAACCTTTGACTGGGGTTAAAATTGTACAGCGTGGTTATGCTTTCATCTGTCGAAGAGCTGCTCAGGTAAAACCAGGTCCAGGGAGTCATCACAAACCTGTTCCCATTAGCCAGGGCATTCGTGGGAGTAACCCAATCTCTCCAATAGGTGATCACCGCATTAGCATTCACGCCAACCTCTGTAGCGTCGTCCCACACGATTGCTTTTCTGCCTTTGCTCGCAAGGTAAGACTGCAGCTCAGTGATGAACGTCTTTTGAATTTCTTTAACATTGCTGAGATTGTTATCCGCCATATATTGCTGGCAAACCGGCGACGATTCCCAGGTCGTTTTATCGACTTCGTCATTTCCGATATGAATATACTCAGAGGGAAAGATTGCCATCAATTCATCCAGTATAGCTAATGCGAACTGTTTAACGTTTGGTTTGCATGGGCAAATGGGATATGAAAACTCTTCCCCCCAACCTGCGGTTCCCGTTGCGGATAGCCATGGATACGCTTTAATTGCCGAGAACATATGTCCTGGCATGTCTACTTCCGGTATTACCTCGATATAATTTTTACCAGCGTAAGCCACAATTTCCTGTAGCTCAGCTTTGGTATAAGACGCTTTATAGATCTTCTCACCATCTTTGGTCGATACGAACCTGTTGTCTATCGCATAAATAGGGTTAGATTTCGCCCTTTCTACGTTTTCCAGATCATACTTATTAAAAACACGCCAGCTGCCTTGTTCTATCAGCTCCGGATAGCCCGGAATAGGAATACGCCATCCCTGGTCGTCTGTCAGATGCAAATGCAGTTTGTTTAGTTTATAAAGCGCCATCCAATCGATCAGTTTTTTCAAGTAATCCTTTGTATAGAAGTTCCTGGCAACATCGATGTGAAAAACCCTCCAGTCGTAAGAGGCCTTGTCTTGGATCAGCACTCCCTTCATTGTAATTTCAGCCGCACTCTTGTCTTGTCTGGCGTCCCACAGATACTGCCTGAACGTCTGTATGGCATGAAAGACTGATATTGCATCTTTACCGGAAATATCAATCTTATTCTTGTTGATTTTGATTTCGGAGGAGACTGCGTTTAAACTGCTGTTCTCGGAGATGGTAATTGTCTTAGGATCCGAGGCACTACCGTTATTCAAGGTAATGCCCAGTTTGTTTAAATCTTTATTTAGTAGTTCTACGCCAGCAGAATGCTGCCCGGCCGCCACTATTTTTACCGAGTTATCTAATACAAACTCATCCTCACTGAACAATACCGATTGAGGTAAAGGAATAATTGAATGCGTGGCCGACAAAGGAGGCTTGGTTGGCTCGCCGCCCTCGTCGCTTTTCGATTTCTTGCACGAAAAGCCAGGCATCGAAAATAATAGCGAAAGCAAGATCATAGCCTGCTTGTTAATCCTGATTGCTAACATAATCTTATTGGTTAAATTTTAATGAGACAGTATCCCCGCTTCTTCCACCGCCGGTTACTATATTGAACTTGTATGTTTTTGTCGTATCTGGTAAAAAGGGTCTGGAATATTTATTAGAACTTAATCCAGGCTGTGTACCATCAGTAGTGTAATAGATGTCAAACCCGGGATACTCTGTATTGCATAACACAAGTCCTTCCTGAATTTTAAGTCCCAAAGCCGGAAGCCTATAGGAGTAGCCGCCATTTAAGATGTCCAGTTTTGGAAGGTCAGCTGAACTCAATTGTTTCATAAAGCGTGCATAATCCATCGTTGCATCTTCATGATTGAACGTCGCACCAGATTCCCATGCCGGTTTTACTGCCCAGGCCCTTTCGGCTAATGCAATTAAGCGAGGCAATAACATGTATTCGAGCCTTTCCTGATCCTGGATCTTCTCTGTCCAAACCGCACCCTTGATTCCTATAAGGTTGCGTTTGCCCTCTTCAGTAAGCGCTTCTTTTTTATTAAAATATCCCTCAGCCAGTTTGTTTTCGGCATTGGTGTAAGAAATATTCAAGAAATAGTTTTCCGGAAGGAAAGAATAGGATTTTCTGAGGTTTGTGAAACCAGCCCATGTATGCCCGGGCTCATCAAAGGTATCCTTCCAGGCCAAATCAAAATAGAAATTATTTGCGCTGGTAAAAACTACTTTATAACCAGCGTTTGCAAGCTTGTATGCCAGGTCTTCCTGCCCCCCACCCGCCAAATTGTTCCATACATCCAACTGAATACCTGCATCAACTAATTGGGGATTAGTGGTCATGCCTTTTCCATTATTGACCATTCCCATCTCTTCCCACCCTGCCAGCTCCAAATCCTTAGCCTTACACAGATCTGCTATTTTCCTGATATAATATGGCCAAACCTCATGAACGGATTCAAGCTTTAAACTATCACAAAGCCGGGCAATTTCCGGAGACTTCTCCCATACGCCCCTGGGCACTTCGTCGCCACCAAGATGTACTTTTTTTAATGGAATACCGGCCTCCTCGCAGATGCTTTTTATATCATCAAGAACAGTGGAAATAAACCGGTAAACAGAAGGCAAAGCAACATTCATCACGTTGTCGTTCCAGCGTTGTGCCGATACATATTCGGATTTGTCCTTTATGTCGTGTAAAAGGTACTTTTCAGCTTCCTGCTTGTTCCCAAGTAACATATATTTATTATACCTGGCCTCCATTGATTTGATAGCTGCCCTCGCGTGCCCTGGTGTTTCCAGCTCTGTAATCACCTGTATGTGTCTCTCTGCTGCATATTTCAATACTTCTTTAAAGTCGCTGACGCTGTAATACGCTTTTTCAGTAGCATCAGCACCGGAGCCATATGAGGGTTGTAAAGATTTCCCATCCGGATACGACCCGCTTCTAACGCTTCCGACCTCTGTCAACTCCGGCAATGACGGAATTTCTAGTCTCCAGCCTTCATCATCGTTCAAGTGCCAATGGAGGGTATTTAATTTATACAGGGCCATCACATCAATGATGCGTTTTACAGATTCTTTGGTCTGAAAATTACGGGCCACGTCCAGCATCAGGCCCCGGTATCCAAACCTGGGTTTGTCTCTTATTGTGACAGAAGGAATCTCAAGCTTCTTAGAGTTTAGCTTCCAGTTTCCCGCTGTAGATAAAGACATAATTGTCTGCACTGCATAAAACGCACCTTTTGCTGTTCCGGCCTTAATCGAAATTCCATTTCTATTTACTAATAGCTCGTATTCCTCTTCTCCCAGAGCCGGGTTGTTAAGGATCTTTATATGCGAACCGTCTTTTCGGCTAGCTTTTTCAGGTAACTGGACGCCTGCAGTCTGATTTAAAAACTTTCTTAAATACGTCTCTTCTTTTCTAAAAACAGGATCAGCCCATAAAAGGGTCCGGGACGTAATAATGTATGATCCCTCTCCCTGCTGCAGAGCTAAAGGAGAGGGGGTAACTTGTTGCCTCGCCGCAGTCTCAGCCAATTGATTAGCGTCGTACTGCTCAGCCAGTCTGCTCAAAGCATATCCCATAGAGTTTTTGCCAGATTCTGAGGAGTATTTTACCTTATAGGCTTTTTTCTCCTCTGCACCATCGTAAGTAACATATAACCCGGAGGGTGCGTCTGTGAAATTCGGCAAGATGCCGTTCGTTGTAAAGCTAATTGTGATAGAGTCTTTTGCAGGGATTACAAGTTTTTTATCAATAAAGCTGAGTTGATACAGATCACCATTGCTGTGCCTTATTTTGAATCTTTCATCCACAGAGCCAATAGCTATAGCCCGCATAAAATTGAACCACAAGCTCCAGTTCTCACAGGAAATGGTTTCGTCAGATCGATTGTAAAGTGTTAAACTTGATACAGTGTCGGGTTTACCAGGATCCCCTTTTACTACCTGCCATCTTACTTCCATCTTTTCATGAACATCCTGGGCAAGGGAAGATAAAGAGAAAAGCATAGCCAACAACACCATCAGCTTGTGACGATTACTGGTAAAAGAATATAACATAAAACTATTTGTTATAATAACTAGGATCATGGATTCAGAGCCGGATTTCTGTTCAATTCGCTTTGCGGAATGGGCATCAGCGTCTTTTCCTGACTCATCCTATAGTTCATTTGGGTACTGCCACCGCCACAGGTCAATTTAAATTCCTGCAAACTATTCATCTTACTCACAGCCTTTCCTGCCCGCACCAGGTCATCCCAGCGATATCCTTCAAAGGCTAATTCCAAACGTCTTTCGTTTAAGATGATCTCCTTTAATGCCTCTTTATCAGTCGTAGTAATAGCCTGAAGATCAACCCGGTCTCTAACATAATTTAAAGGAGTAAGAGCATCAGAACCTCGGTTAAGCTCATTTAATGCTTCTGCTTTAAGCAAAAGGATATCATCATACCTTAAGATGTAAACATTGTCGCCACTTGCCCAGGCGTTTGCATGTCTGAATTTGTATGGAAAAGGTACAGAGCCTGAACTTGCACAAGGTTTCCAAAACTCGTCGGCCCACTCAACATTCTCAACCAAAACTGAAGCAGATTTCCTTTGGGTGTCACCAGCTGCATCGTAGGCAGCAAGCAGATCTTTTGAGGGAGTTACGTACTTTCTCCAGTCATCACCTGATAAAGAGGGCGGTAATAGTAACTGCGGCCCCCAGTTAGCTTCCGGCGTACCAGCAATGTATTGCACTAAAAGAATAGTTTCCGGATTATTATAATTCAGGCCATCGAATAACTGGTCGTAACTGCCATGCAGATCATAGCCCAGTTTACCTACTTCATTGCAGTATTCAAGCACCTTATTGTAGTCCCTGTCTGGCTTTTGCGCATATACTTTAGCCAGTAAAGCATAGACTGCTCCTCTAGTAACCTTCGATTTATTTAATGAAAGACTTCCATACTCAGTTGGAAGGATCAATGCAGCGTCAAGGTCTTCGATGATGAACTTATAGATATCTGCTACCGACGATTTAGGGACATTGGCTTCCGATGGGTTGATCTTGCCGAATTCTTTTACAATTGGAATTTCTCCAAAGGTTTTAACCAGTTCAAAGTAGAAGAGTGCCCTTAAAAATCTGGCTTCAGCTATAATTTTATTTCTTTTATTGTCAGTATCAAGCTTAATATCACTTACCTGTGGGGCTTTCTCTATTACCAGGTTTGCGTTAGCAATACCATTATAGAGTTGTCTCCAGGTTAGCAGGATCCTTGAATTCATGGACGATACAGCAAGATTATCATATTGATAGATCTCGGGGTCATCGCCGCCCGCATAAGCATTATCCGATCTGACGTCCGACATCACAAAGTTTTCCCAGATAAAGTAATCAGTGTACAGTGTCCTGTAGGTACCAATTAAAGCGGCCTCCAGATCGGCAGCACTTTTATAGGCATTCCCTGTAGTTAAATCTGACTGGGGTTCTAGATCAAGGAAGGAAGTACAGGAACTTATATTTATTGAAATGATCAAGGTAATGATCAGAATTTTCATTTTCGTTTTCATAACAATTAAATTAAAATGATACGTTTAAACCCAATATTACTTGACGGGGTTGAGGATAGCTGCCAAAGTCGATTCCGAAGGCGCCATTTCCGGTGAATGCGCTCGATTCAGGGTCATAACCCGTATAATCAGTTATCGTAAACAGATTTTCCCCTGTTACATATAGTCCTGCATTACTTAGCCCCAGTTTGCTTAAAAATCTTTTTGGAAGTGCATAACCCAGGGTTACGGACTTTAACCTCACATAAGAACCATCTTCTACAAAGCGAGATGAGATGTCGGAGTTAGATACGTCACCATAAATAGCTTTTGGAATATCTGTGACTTGGCCGGGAGCTTTCCACCTGTTTAACACGGTTACTGACTGGTTCCTGAAATCGTTCATGGCCTCAGTCTCTATCCTTGTGGCGTTAAAAACATCATTTCCCTGTACCCCCTGTATGAAAACAGTGAGACTCCAGTCTTTAAAACTTAAGTTATTATTCAGTCCATAGATGAATTTCGGATTAGGATCACCAATGACTGCCTTATCTGCATTATCAATAGTATTATCGTCATTAAGATCGTCGTAAACCATCATTCCGGTTTGTGGATCCACTCCTTTGGCAATATAACCGTAGAAAACACCCATAGGCAAGCCTTCTCTAATCAGGGAAGCTTCCTGGCGCAGGTCAATAAATCCGCCCAGAATATCCTGATCGCCCACAAAGCCAACTTTATTCCTGTTAAGAGAAAAATTAAGATCAGTGCTCCATTTCAAAACCTTTACTGTATTCCTTGAACTCACTAAAAATTCAAGTCCTTTATTTTCAAGACTTCCGATGTTTTGCAGGGCGCCCGAAAAGCCTGTTGAATATGGTACCGGTTTATCCAGCAAGAGATGCGTCGTTTTCTTTTTGTAAGCATCTACAGTTACGTTTAGCCTGTTGTCCAGCAAAGCAACATCCAAGCCGATATTATTCTGAATAGTAGATTCCCATTGTAGGTTTTTGTTTTCTGGAGTGGAAGGTGTTGTACCGGAAACAACCTGCCCGCCCTGCACATAGTTCACACCTGTACTCACCAGCCCAAATGAACCGTAAGGCGAAATTCCCTCGTTCCCTACACTTCCCCAGGAATACCGGATCTTGATATCATTTATCTTATCTATGTCTTTAAGAAAGTTTTCCTGGGAGATCCTCCATCCTACAGAGAAAGAAGGAAAATATCCCCATTTATGATCCGCTCCAAAAGGCGATGCGCCATCTGCCCTGAAATTACTCGACAATAAATATTTGTTATCATAGGTGTACCTTACTCTTGCCAGTACGGAAACGTTGTTTCGCTGAGTTCTTCTGCCACTTGGATTACTAAAAACTGAGCCTCCGTTCACTGTTTTTACCCCGGTATTACTAAAGCCTTTGGACTCCATTGCGCCCGATTCACCGTATTTTGACTGAGCAATAAAGCCCCCCAGAGCTTCGAAAGCGTGTACTTCTTTGAATATGGTTTTATATTCCAGGGTATTCTCAGACATCCAGTATTCGCTCTGGTCCGTATTAAACGTCGCAATGCCCCTATTTACACGGCCCCAATCTGTTTTAAACGGATCGAGGAAATAATTGTACTTGCTGTTATAGTTATCATACCCAAGCAAGGTCCTGAATTTTAAACCCTTGAGGATATTTACATTAACGTAGGCGTTCCCGTAAAAGCGGCTGTTATGGTAACCGTTCTCTGAGCCGTCTATGTACGCAACCGGATTATTAAAAGACAACCTTAAAGGATTAGCGGTGAATGTTCCATCTTCATTATAGATGCCAATAACAGGTGAGGCCGTCAGCACATTCATGATCACACCAGAATTGCCTGAACCTACATTATCAGCGATATTTCTGTCGAACCAGCGGGCATAACTTAAACTAGCTCCAATGGTAACCCGCTCATTAATCTTTTGATCTATATTGGTTCTGAAGGTTCCCCTTTTTACGTCATTTGATTTAACTACTCCCTGCTCCGCTGTATAAGCGCCGGAAACATAATACTTGGTTTGTTCGTTTCCTCCATCTACAGACAACTGGTAATTCTGCAGATTAGCCGTCCTGAACACTTCATCATGCCAATTGGTATTTGCGGTAAAGTTATTCCAGTTTGCCACCTGACCTAGTTCGTCCATTAAGGACAAATATTCTGTTCGGTTTAATACATCCAGCTTGTTTGCAGTAGTACTTATCCCGCTGTAAGCACTTAGATTCAATCTCGTTTTTCCAGTTTTACCCCTTTTTGTCGTTATTAAAACTACTCCGTTTGCACCCGATGCTCCATAAATCGCGGCTGATGCTGCATCCTTCAAGACAGTCATGCTTTCTATGTCATTCGGGTTTATATCATAGAGTAATTGCGTTGGAACTCCATCAATAACATATAAAGGCTCACTTCCGGCAGTAATAGAGTTTGTTCCCCGAACCCGTAAACTGAAACCACCCTGTGGTTTTCCTGATGGCCTGGTGACCTGAACCCCCGCAGCTTTTCCTTGTATTGAATAACCTAAATTTGTTGAGGGCCTGTCTTCAAAATCCTCTGAAGTGATAACGCTTACTGCACCAAGAATATCTTTCTTTTTTTGTGCACCATAACCTACCACCACAACGTCTTTCAACACTTCAACAGCTTCTTCCAGCACAATAGCTAAATTTTGCCCGGTACTCACTTTTAGGGTTTGGGTATTGAATCCAAGATGACTGATTATCAATTCATCCGATTGGTCTGGAATCTCGACAGAAAACGCTCCATTTCCTGAAGTCAATGTGGTTTTGCCGGTAGACTTAACTTTCACCGCCACGCTCGGCAAGGGTACTTTATTAAGGTCAGTGACGATTCCCTTAACAGCATTTATCTGGGCGGATACCTCACTTTTTCTCATTATGATAATATTCTTAGAATTGATCATAAACGTTAAAGGCAAACCACTCAGGCACTCCTGCAGGGCTTTTTCAACACTGGCTTCTTTTACATTCACATAAACTGAATACCCCTTTTTTATAATCGAGGCATCACAGATCACATTATACTGGGTTTGCTTCCTTATTTCCCGGAAAACTGATGCAAGTGGCACTCCGCTTTTTGACAGGGAAATCTTTTGTGCATACCCTTCGGCATTCACTTCAATGATAAACAGGGTCATTAAAAAAAACACTAGCCTCATAATTAGGAAATTACGCCTGTTAAATATTACAGAAAGTCCTGTAACGAAAGGAGAAAAAAACATATTTTTGTATGGTTTGGATTATACAATAGGATTGATTAACGACTATTACTAAGTATTTCTAAGCTAATTTTTATAATGCTGGGGACACTGGAACTGTCCTCAGCTTATTAAAAAAAGCTACATCATTTTCATTAAGATCAGCGCATTACCAGCACCCTCCTTCCTTCTATTTTAAATGTAGCTACTCCTGTAGCCTCAAGGGTTTTGAAAAGACTATTTATATCTTCATTCCTGGATACCGTACCCCAGATCTCTTTATCCTGAAAATCTCCTTTGTAAACGACGTCTACATCATACCATCTGGAAATCTTATTCATTGCCAGATATAAGTCCTCATTATTAAATACAAACAGGCCCTCTTTCCATGCAATTGCCTCCTCCACTTCTGTGGTGTACACATTTAGCTGACTGGAAGCTTTGTCTAAAGAAGCTTCCTGACCGGGTTTTAGAATAACTGTTTCCTGGGAGTTTTTATTAAGCACTCTGACCTTACCTTCCAGCAAGGCAGTTTTGACAAAACCATCTTCCTGGTAGGCGCTTATGTTAAATTTAGTACCTAACACCTGCACTTCCTGGTGAAGAGTACTAACTATAAACGGCCAGGTTCTATTAGAATAACTCGTTACTTCAAAATAAGCCTCACCTTTCAACTCAACCTTACGTGTGGCGTCATCAAAGGATGTAGGGAATTTCAATTCCGAATCGGAGTTTAACCAGGCTATAGTACCGTCGGGCAAAACCACCCGGTACTCACCACCTTTGGGAGTTCTCAGGATGTTGATTCCTGAAGTTTTTGATGCGCCTGCGGCATCTTTATTATAAACCAGTTCGCCTTCTGTAATAGATTTAATGGTAGGATTTAAAGCAAATACTTCGTTGGCCTTTAAATTCTTATCTAATTCTATTGTCTCACCATTCTCCATCACTAATACTGCCTTGCTTTCGCCGGGTCTGATGTTTGATGATGCGATCTGTTTAGGTTGCCTTAGTGTATTAATATAAAAATAAGCTCCAATACCAAGGATCACCACAATGGCAGCCGCTGAAATATAACGGTAAAGCGGGCGGAAGCTGCGGACTCTGGCTACAGGTTTGTCTGCAGAAATTGCAGCAGACACGAAATTTGTCCATTCCTCTAGAGACACATTTTCCCTGTCTCCCGACTCAATAAGTTCGGAGATAATCTCACTGAACTTTTCTTCAGGTTCATGTTCGATCAGTTCAAGCAACTCCTGCTGTTCCTCAAGACTTATCGTCTTGTTCATGAAACTTTGAAATAGATATCTTATTCTCTGCTTTTCCATTTTGCATGTATACAAAGGCCGGAATGATCAGGCTTTTTATGGTAAGAAGCAGCTGAAGAATGAAAGTACTATTGAATAATAAAATAAAATTAACTTAGTATTAGGGCAATAAAAACAAAAGAAGAATAACCGTAGGCTTTGAGATAATCACGAATGAATTTCAGAGCAGTGACTAACGTGTTTTTTACCGTGCTTTGGGAAATATTCAACTGCTCGCTGATTTCGAGAATGGTCAAACCTTCTGTCCGGCTAAGATTAAAGATCTTTCTCCTCTGCTCAGGCATGGAATTTACGGCCTGAGCCACAATATCTTTCAGCTCATTAGCATTTACGGTCTGTTCGATATCATTATAAGATATGCTTGCCTTGCTTTGGAAATGAAGCTGAGTTTTAGCCCTTGTCGTCTTCTTACGAATATAGGCCAGGCTCTCATTTGCCACAAATTTATAAAGCCAGCTTTTTATGTTATCAATTTCTGGCAGTTTGTCCCGGTGTAACCATACTCTCAGGAAAACATTTTGCAGAATTTCCTCTGCTTCGTCAGAATTATGGGTAAACTTTTTGGCAAAAGACATTAAAGCTGGACTGTATTTATAAAAAAGACTTGCAAAGGCCCTCTCATTTCCCTCTGAGGCACTTAAAAGAAGCAATATATAGTCATCTTCAGCTATTTGCCGCATAAAACAAGGTCTTTAAACACATTTACTCTATGATTTATTTGATATTCCCCCACTTGGTATACAATTCTAAAATAAATAAAAAGAATTAGCAAGTATAATGTCTGTGAACACCAAAATACTTACCTGGATTTGTTTTTAAGCTTATATTCAGGAAAAGCTCAACTAATGCAATATAGTTGCAATAACACTACAATTGTCTATATTTGTAATGTAAACATTAACCACCAGCATGGCACAGGATAACATTTTCGATGTAATAATAATTGGAGGCAGCTATGCAGGTCTTTCAGCGGGAATGGCGCTCGGCCGTTCGCTGCGAAACGTCTTAATAATTGACAGCGGTCAGCCGTGTAACAGCCAGACACCTTACTCCCACAACTTTTTAACCCAGGATGGAAGTACACCGGCAGACATTTCATCACTTGCAAGAGAGCAAGTTAGTAAATATAACACGGTAACTTTTCACAAAGGAATTGCAATAGAAGGTGCAAAGACCCATATGGGCTTTGAAATTGGGACACAGTGTGGAGAGCGGTTTAGCTCGAGGAAATTGATACTGGCCATAGGCATCAAAGACTTACTACCAGACATACCGGGTTTTTCTGAATGCTGGGGTATTTCAGTGGTGCATTGCCCGTATTGCCATGGCTATGAGATCAGGGATCTGGAAACGGGTATTCTCGCTGATGGTGATACGGCCATGCACTATGCTCCGCTGGTCAACAATCTAACGAAGTCGCTGACTGTTTTCACAAACGGGAGATCGGTATTAACGAGTGAACAAAGGCTGAAACTCGAAAACAGAAATATTAAAATACTTGAGACTGAGATCGACCGCCTTGAGCAAAGCAGTGGTCAGATTGAAAGGGTTATTTTTAAAGACGGAACCACTGTTCCGTTAATAGCCCTCTATGCCAGGGTTCCATTTATACAACATAGCGACATCGCTCAACAACTAGGCTGTGAGATGACAGAGCAGGGCTTTATAAGAACAAATGAGTTTCAGCAAACAACTGTAAGTGGGGTGTTTGCCTGCGGCGATATTACAACGCCTATGCGTTCTGTAGCCAACGCCGTAGCCTCAGGAAACTTTGCAGGTGCTGCAACTAATAGAGAACTATGTGAAGAGCAATTTTGAATGCCTGATCCGGCGATTTTTGCCCAGTCTTTTTGCGCTTTTTCATGAAGACACAGGCTCGGAGCCGGCCCTTTCATGCCAGCTTCCTTTTTAAGTTCACCGGACAGTCACCTCGTAGTTATTTAGTTGTAAAAAATTTTTCAGCTAGTTCTTCCAGCACCTCCGGTTTAAGCGGTTTGTTTAAAAAAGTGGTTATGTTTTTATTTGAAAATGCACGAGCTTCATCATCAGGATTTAACGACGTGGTTAGCATAACCACAACGATTTCTGCTTTTTGTTCATCTTTCAGTTTATCATATTCTTCCAGAAATTCCCAGCCATTCATTTCCGGCATATTGATGTCAAGGAAAATGATTCCCGGCCTTGGAATTTCGGGCGTATTCTGATACGCACTTAACTCACATAAAAAATCGAGTGCGTCCCTTCCTGAAGTGGTCGTTTGAACATGCACCTCGATCCCTGTAGTTTGCACTACTTTTCGATGAAGAAAATTAGTAGCTAAATCATCGTCTATCAGGAGAATACAATTAAGATCCTTATATTTTGTCATGTTAGTTTAATACGTCAGGAATTGTAAACCAGAACGTGCTGCCTTTTCCGGGTACAGAATCAAAGTCCAGCTGGCCTTTATGAACTTCTGCAATCTTTCTGCAATGGGCGAGCCCGATGCCGTTACCCTCATATTCGTTCCTATTGTGCAGCCGCTGAAAAATAAGAAATATTTTTTCCCGGTGCTCAGCCTTGATACCTATCCCATTGTCGGATACCATGATCTTCCACTGAGATTCCAGCCTGCAGGCCGAAATCTCAATCTTTGGTGGTACACCTTGTCTGCTGAATTTAATTCCATTTTTCAGCAGGTTCATAAGAAGCTGGGTAATGTCTGTTTTATAGCCTTTAACTACCGGAAGTTCAGAAACGCTTGTATCGGCATTTTTTTCCTTTATAACAGAGTGAAGATCCATCAGGAGCGATGAAACCAGGTCATTCAAATTAATATCTTCAAGACACTTATTTTGTCCGATCCTGGAGTAGTCGAGCAAAGATTTAATGAGCGACCTCATCCGTTGGGATGCACCTGTAATGAAGTCCATATACATCCTGCCTTCCTCATCCAGGACGCTTTCGTACTCTGTTTTTAACAGATCAATAAAGCTGATAACAGTTTGGAGAGGCTCCTGTAAATCATGGGAGGCAATATAAACAAACTGCTCCAACTCCTTGTTTTTAGTACTTAGTTGTGCTGAGTACTCCCGCAAAGCTGATTCAGCTCTCATCTTCTCTGTGAGATCCCGGGTCACTTTGGTAAAGCCTAATAAATGTCCGTGCTGATCATGAATGGCTGTTATACTTACGCTTCCCCAAAACAAATCCCCATTTTTTTTCACCCGCCATCCTTCATCAGCCGCTTTGCCTTCTTTAATTGCCGTTTGGATCAAACGTTCAGGCAGATGGACCTCTCTGTCTGAAGAGGTATAAAACAGCCGAAAATTGCATCCTATTATTTCCCGGGACTTATATCCTTTAACCTTCTCTGCTCCTTTGTTCCAGGTCATGATGTTTCCATCTACATCCAGAAAGAGAATCGCATAATCTTCAATCTCGTCGATCATACTCTCTAATTGCAATACTGGTTTAATACTATTTCCCTTGTTCATAGAATGGGCTATTAGTGAACAAAGTTCAAGCCAATAAAAAACTTAAGCTAAATTTAAAACAATTGATGATCAACGTAGAAAATGAAGAAAAAGTTTTCTCATGAAAACGCTCGTATGGGGAATTTTATACTCTTCAACAAGCGACTGAAAGCCGCATGCTCTTGGCTGCCAAACGATTGAAATTTCCTGCGTGCAAAAGCCCAGAGCTTTATGGCAGAATTTACTTAAACCGAATTTTCTAAAAATTCAATTTCTTATAAAAGTATAGAAGCCAGTGGTTGCTGTATCGGTAATTTGTTTCTTAGAATTATAATAGATGAAATAAGCCTCCAATTTATGATCCTTTGCAAATTGCATGGCCTTTTTTAAGCCCATTCCCATCAAAGCATTATCATATGCATCGGCTGAAATTGCATCGTCTGCAATTACAGTTACACTGATAAGTTCATTATCCAGTGGATAGCCGGTTTTAGGATCTATCAGGTGTGATAATTTCTTGTTGCCGTTTTTAACGTACTTTCTGTAATTGCCAGAAGTGGTTACTGCCCCTTTATTGATTTGGATTACTTTTTGAATAACTTGTTCGTCTGTACTCGATTTTGCCGGAGCTTCGATGCCAATAGACATTGGTTGATTTTCAGGAAACTTGCGTCCTTTTACACGGATCTCACCGCCAATTTCAACAAGGTAATTGTTTATCTTTTTGCGTTCCAGGTAATCAGCCAGCTTATCAACCGAATAGCCCTGTGCAATCCCATTTACATCGATCTTCACACAAGGATTGGTTTTAATAAGCCTTCCCTGGTCCAAATAGATCTTATCAGAGCCTACACAAGGAAGGATTGATTTGATAGTATCTGCATTAGGAAGGATAGAAACGCTCTTCGTTCCGAATCCCCAGGCACGAACCAGGGGAAAAACAGTAATGTCAAAGGCGCCTCCTGTTTCTTTATAAACTTCCAGAGATTTATTCACTACTGCTTTTAAATGTTTATCGGCCTCCCCACCCCTTTCTGAATTATTAATTGTATTGATAAGAGAGTAGCTTTTATAAATGGAGAGCGAGCTGTCAATCCCATTCAAAATATCATCCACTTCGCTTCTGCTAACCAAACTGTCTTCTGCATAATAGGTAATACTATAAGTAGTTCCCTGTGCATACCCGGTGATCCGCCAGCGACTTATTTCAGCTTTTTTGTTAAAACTGAGCAAGGCAATTATGATGATACTTAAAAGGTATTTTAACATGGTTAAAATTGAGTTTTTTTTCGAATATCTGACGTAAAACTTTGAATTATATTACTATTATTTTTGAAATTTCCGGAAGTTAATTTTGAATTATCAACTCAAGAACTTTGAAATATCTGGAGATGCGAAAGCCCGCTATTGATTAATTACCTGCAAAAAAGGGTGCCCAAATTTGGACACCCTTCTAAAACATATTTTAAGACACCAGTCAGATCAAAACAGAAGCCCGCGGCTACCTGATCAAGATATTCCCTTCTCCAAACTGGTGCACTACATGTATATTTACATTGTCAATAAAGATCCTGTTTGAAGCAGCTGACTGCCCATCTCCCCCCGTATTAAAGCGGATCTTTATAGTTGACGCATTCGGATCGATATCCGGCTTTTTGATGTAAAGCACATGCAGAGAATTATCCCACATCTTAGTATCTGCCATCGAAGACTGGTGATCTAAATAAACGGCCTCTACCACTGCTGATCTGCCGCCCGACACAAAGTCCCCTCCTTCTGTGATACTCACCGTCAGCTTATTCAAATCCTTTTCACCCGCGCGCGATACCTGTGCAACAGCGTTAAATGTCAAAAGCAGGATACTGTCCTTTACAATTCCTCCAATTCTTGGAGAAATCAGGTCGGCACCAGCCAGATCAGAACCCAATTTAACATGCTCATTACGCCCGAAAGCATATGCCAGGCCTCCGCCATCAGCCGTTGAGGTCCAGCCATACTGTTTCTGTGCGGTACTCCAGCTTTGGATAGCAACCTCCCTGCTAGCATCAAAAGGATCGAATGTCCCATACTTTAACCAGGAGAAAGTTTCGGCAAATCGAGCTGTATAACCCTGCGATAAGCGCACAAAGTGTCCCAGGTATTTCGATTTATTAGAAACTGACAACATCCCTGAACGCAAGTTATAGCTGCCTTGCAGTGGTGCAATGCTTAGAATAAGCCGTGAGGTTCCGGTGCCCGGAAGCTGTTCCAGACTTTCAACCTTAATCCACTCCTCTTTGTCGTCCGTTTCAAAAGCAACATTAAATTCCAGACCGGAATGTATATACAGGGTGTCTTTCCCTCCTTCCAGGGGCATCGCCAGTTGAGTTAGTACGCCGGTCTTCTCTGTGGTTTCTGTTACCAGGATCACGTCAGACCTTCCATCCAGCAATTCGTCCTTACTGCAGCTGCTAAGTATGGGTAAACATACCAGCAAAGCATACATGGTAACCTTATGGATTGTAAGGCTATGGTATTTAAAACTTATCTTAAAACTTTTCTTCATCTTATTATCATTAGCTAATGCGCTTCTCACTACAATTTTCTAAAGGCCCGTTATGATGAGATCTGCAAGAACCGGCAAATGATCGAAATCATTCACCCCGGTATGCGGAGCAGTAACATTCATGATCTTAATGTTCTTACTGGTGATGATGTTGTCGATGTTGGAATCAACTTTACCCTGTCTGCCTTCCAGTATCAATCCTCCTCCGGCGGTTCCGAACCATCCCTGGTAGCCGCCGTTGGCCATATTAAACCCAGCCTCCCTGAAAAGCATTTGCTCCTTATCCATGGCGTTTATATCGCCAAAACAAATGAAGTGTTCATATTTTTTTAGATCTGCAATTAGTTCATCCAGGGCTGGCTTGTGCCAGTCTTTTTGCCAGGGAATATGCGTGGAGATGACGGTAATGGTTTTCTTACCGACACGCAGATCACCAATAAGGGCGTAGTAATCGCCGTACGAATACTTTTTGCGCAGGTTTGTCAGCTTGTAATTGGTAGCGATGCCGTTGAATATCCATTTGTGTTCATTGCCAAAATAAATATTGTTGTAGTATGGCTTCAGCAGTTCGTCTTCTGCATTAAAGTTACTGTCGGCATCGAAGTACCGGTTCCATTCCTGAACACAAAGAAAATCCAGCCCTTGTGCCCCTATCCACTGACGCCATGCGGCTACCTGTTTTTCTGTAGTACTCTTTCTTTGCTCTTTGGAATACGCCGGGTCGCCATTAAATCGAAACCCGCCAGACCAGCCCTGGTTAAAATGTCCAACATTATAAGTACCCACCCTCATTCTCAGGGGAGCGTTATCTGGCAACTGAGCCACCACGTTCAATGTACACAGCACACTAAACACAATAAATAAGGAACAAAATATATTTCTTTTCATAAACTTTTTACTTAAAACTTTCTACTCTGAACTTAACACTATTACTTATATTTTACAACTCCCAATTATTTATTATACCGGATCGCCACATACCCCAACGCACTGCCCAGCGACCTTTCAATAGGTTCAGAAGCATAAGTAGTTCCGCTGCTGGCCTTGTTTTGATCTACGATCAGGCGGATGTATACCCGCGGTTTTCCCAACATATCAAGCGGAAGCGGTACATTCACATTTTTAAATGCCGGTAACTGGTGCATCAGGGTGTTCGACCAGTTTGACGCATCTGGCACAGTGTAAGAAGTTATCGTGTTCCAGTTGCCCTCCATATTGCCGTGTTCAGACCATTCCACTTTCCAGTACCTCGGTGTTCCGGCACCTGCCGAAGCCCAGTTCAGGGCAGTAAATTGCAGGGAAAGCTTATTGGTGCTGATACTGGCTGTTGAAACTTCTATGATCCATGCCTCACCACGGTTCCTTTCCGAATTCCACCAAACGCAGCTGCCGTTCAGGGCACTGCCTGACACGCCGCCTTTACCGTCGGAGTTGGTTGCTGTAGCCACATTTTGCTTGCTGCTGCCAATCATTACACCATTGCCATACTGATTAGTGTTGCCCAGGAAGCTTGCACCCACAGGTCCCAGGTAAGTATAGTCTGAAGTGGCTGTAACTGAAACGGGGGCAGAAAGGGTGATCCGTCCATTGTTACCTTCGGTAGGTAAAGCAGCACCTGATGATAAAATTGGATAACGGTATTCCGTTAACAGCGCTGAGAAACTATTTGAAAAATCATTTGCCAGTTTAATGTCGCTGCGACCTACATGCCTGATCTGGTAGCGGCCAATATTGCCGTACTCCTCCTCACTGGCTGCATCTTCATAGCTGAAACGTGTGAACTTCTCATGCACCACAATACCGGAAACCGTACCAGAACCGTAAGGAAGCATAGCTCCATCCCTGCGATAAGGAACATTCATATTAGTAAGAAGGAACATGCTGTTCCCCATAATATCGCGCATAAGTAAAGGGTACTTGGAGATACGGTTTGCATTGAACAAAGGCGAGTATCCTTCATTTACCGGGGTAAAGGAACCTTTTCTAACCGGAAACTCACAGTCTTTCAAGGTCACATAAGTATAAATATCATCATCTGTCAACTCCGACATATATTTTTCTTTAAGCGGCAGTGCTGAAGCCGTTCCCTGCTCCAGGTTCATCACCATCCCCGAAGTCACCCCGGTGATATTATAGGAATGGGGGTTGTTGTTCTGCCCAACCGTGGTGCCTTTAAGCAGCAGCTGTACCTTGCTGTAGCGGGTAAAAATGTTGTCGGCAGCAGTGGCTGTCTCTATCCTGAAACCATAGCGGCCGTCGAGACTTTCTATGTACACGGTTTTATCGTTACGGGAATAATCGATTGCCGTAGGGGTTGTCTGTACATTGTCTCCCATGTTCTTGTTCATGGCATCACTTACTACATACCCTTCAATAAAGATATCCGAAGTGATCTTGTCTCCGGCCCAAAGCCTGACTTCCGGAAATTCCGCTTTGCTGCCAAAAAGGTTCTGCGCATTTGCCTGAAGCAGGTAAAGCGTAGTTATATGATCCACACCCCAGCCGTCGGTATACGACAAACGCAGTTGGGCATTTCTTAATGCTACCTGGTCCGGGTTGGGTTTTACGGAAAAAGCAAATTGCTGATTCTCTGATTTGAACGTGAAGTCATTGTTCACCCAATCGCCTTCGCCCCCGTTCGGATAAATAACATCTACCCGGATATCTTTCAGCTCTAAATTGGTTTCGATAGCACTCAAAACCTCACCTCCGTCTCCCAGGACAGTGGTGTTTGTTTTGGGAAATGCGAGCTCAGGCACAAGCGTTCCCTCCTGTTTGATAACAATGGTATCATGCCTGTTGCTCCCCGGAGAGAACAGATCAAGCATGGCCCTGCGCGGAAAACCGGCATTGCCATCGTAGCTGACATCGAACTTTGCATCCCCCTGAAGTTCGGCTGCATTAACCTTCACCCAGTCAGCATTATCGACAACAGATACCTTGTATTTTTCGTTAGAAAGTACTTCCACAGCTACTGATCCGGCTTCCTTAGAAACCGTATATTCACCGTTCACGGCTCCCAGTTCTGACATACTTACCAGGTCGCCATCGTCTTTTTTACATGCCCCCAGTCCGAGCAGCAAAATAAAAAAAAGTCTTATATTGATTTTCATAATGATCTTTTCATTAATTAAAGTTGCACTGATTATAACTAAACTTTTGCTAGCGCACGCGTGCCGCGTGTGCTTTTCAACATACTACTGATTATAAGTGAACGATACTACTCCAAGACGGACAGTAACTGCAGCATTGTTAGCCGTAGCAGTGATCGTTCCCGACTCCGCTCCATTCGGCGAATTGGTGCCAAAGATATTTTGCTTTGCTTTCAACTTTACGTACACATTCTGCTGATCGAGCAATGAGGCCGGCAGAACAAAACTGTGGGTGCTAAGACCCAGCGCAGCGTAGTTCAGATTCAATCCCCAACCAGCAAGCGGACGAACTGCATAGTCTGAATTAGCAAGGCTCGTATAATTCTGCCCATCCAGGGAGTATTCAACACCCCAGTATACCGGCACATTAAGTGTTGCAGCAGAACCAGATCCTCCACCCTGCGAAAAGTTTATGCTGAGATTCCTGCCCGTAATCCCCGAAGTAGAAAAACGAAACACTAAGCCTTCGCCTGAATTTGTTGTGGTATTCCACCACCTCGTATTGTACTGTAAAGAGCTGCTTGGAACTGCTTTAGACGCCGGGTCTGTCTGGTACACCGGATGCGCACCAAGTGAAGGCGTCAGGCCGGGAACAGTACAGGAAAGCTCGCCGTTGCCTGTGACCGGAAGTACATTGCCAGCTGCATTTCTTACAATGCTAGCCGCAGCACTTACATCGGTTCCGTTTCTCAACCAGTTCCATAAAGCAATTACCTTTCCTTTGGCAGCCCCACCCAGTTCAATATCATCCTCATTCAGCGGGCGTACAGCATACCGTCCGATATCGCCGGATCCTGCACCAAAGCGGATTAGCTTAGAGTGTACAATAACGCCCGAAATAGTTCCCGAACCAGCAGGGAGGGCATTCCGGCTCCAGGGAGCCATAGTATTAACAAGCAGGTTCATCTTTCCGCCGTTATCATCGCGGATCACAGAAGGGATCGCATCCGTGTAGGGGGTGCTTGCTCCTGCCTGGTTCCAGTTAGATTTCATGGTATAACCGGCATTTACATTGGCGTAACTGCCATAAGGAACTGCGAATTCAGTATTCTGGAATGTTACCCAGGTGTACATATCAGCATCGCTGAGCGCATTTATAGTTTTGACCTTAGATACAAGGCCTGCGGCTGTTCCAGGAGTGGTCTTAACGATATTTCCCCCGGTAATCCCTTTAATGGTATACCGCTCAGGATTAGATTCTTTCACCATGGTTAAGCCGTTGAGTGCAATTGAAACTTTGCTGTAGCGGATAAAATTATTGTCAGCATCACTGCTTGTTTTCAATCTGAAGCCATAACTCCCGTCACTTGCCTGGATGTAAGCGGTGCGGTTGGTTTCAGTCAGGTCCATAGAATTAAACGTGATGTTCGGATTCGTCTCCATGTTCGGATTCGCCTTATCACTGATCACCACACCTTCTAAAGCTTTCAGGGGATCATTGAGGGCCAGTTCGCCGGAAGCTCCCGGGATCAGGCGGCGAAGCTCACTGAAAGTATAGTACTCAAAGTCCTCTGCCGACTGGAAGATACGATGGTTAAGGGTAGCGATTGCAGCCCCTTTACTCATAAGTCTGAGCTGAACAGTTGCCGCACGATCTAAGCCTGTATCGTTAGCCCGGAGATTTACGATCAGCATATTGTCGTTCGCTAAAGCTACCTGCTCAATCCATCCGGCACCCGACTCATACACCACATTTGTTTCTACATAAGCCAGACTCGCACCTGTGTTTCCTGAAAGGAGCACGGTATCTTTCACTGCCCGTTTAGTATATTTAGATTCTTCCTGTTCCTGTGTAAACGAGGCATTTTGCTGCGTTTGCTGAACATCGGCGTAGAAGGTCAGCGTTTCACCAAATCCATCTTTGAGGCTAAGTGTTATTCGGACAGCGCGGTCCCTTCCGCTGTTATTTTCACGGGTCTGAAAGGTAAAGGCAGTTCTGGTGATCACTGGCTCAGCTATCCACTTTTCAGAAGTCTCATCATCGTACAGGTAATCGATCTTAACATCGCTTACATTATATTTGAGGTCACCTACCAGCGAAAGACTTACAGGCAGGGAAGTCCGGGGAACCGTGTACTTCGTTTTAGAAAAGTGCAGTGCCACGTTCAGTCCTTCCTGTATGATCTTTATTTCCTGGGTTTCGGCACCTTTTGTCAGAATAAGTGTAGCGCTTCTTGGTACGCCGAAATTCCGTGCATACGTTACGGTAATGTCCGTATTGCCCTGGCCTTCAAGTTTACTGAGAGAAAGCCAGTCGGCCTCTTCGCTTAAGCGGGCAGTCCATTTTCCGGTAGAATATATCATTATATGCGTATTCCCTTCGGTTGCTGCCAGGTGCAGCTCATTAGAATTCACGGCAAGTGACAGATCCATTTCAAACTCGCGCTTACAGGCACTAAAAGCCCACAGGAACAAGAATAGCAGGCAGGCAATACCCCTGAACTTTATACAGCCGTATTTTTTATAGTAGTTATAAGTTTCCATACCTTAGTATTTGAATTTAGCTATGTTGCGGGTGTCAATATCCATTATCATAGGCGGATGATCCGAGTATTGCCTCGTAAAATCATCGTAAATAGGCTGTGCCGCGAATGTGCCCTGAAGCACAGCTGGTGTAGCATAAACAAAGTCAATCCTTCGTCCCGGATAGGTAAAAGGGTAAGTAAAAGAATTATTTACAGAATTAGGAGACGTTCCTTTTTGCTTGTAACCATGCAGAAAGTGAATGGCATCGGTAAAGCCGGCACTCTCAATAGCATCTGTTACTACATAACTGTTGGCGGTATTTCCTGCTTCATAGTCTTTTGCTGCGACAGCATTGAAATCACCGGCAAGGATCCAGTTTGATTCCTGCGGAAACTTGCGGATGGTACTGTCAAGTACCGTATTTATCTCCTGCAGACGGTAATCATTTCCCAATCCGTCACCCTGCTGATGCCAGTAGTTTTGTGGCCACAAATGAGTAACTACCAGGTTTAAGTTACGATTGCTAAGCTTGGCGAAGATCGCTCCATGAGAGACATTCAGGGTAACCCTCCTGCGTGATTCCAGGGGAAACCTGGAGGTGATAGCCACTGGATAATTATCCGTTGCCTTTAAATTGGTCAGCACGTAAGGGTGGTCAAACCTGGCCGCCAGGCCTTGCAGGGATTCCTGTGTGAAACCATTGGCTTCCTGCAAGAGCAAAATATCAGGATCGTAAGACTTTACCCAGGCAACAAAGTTGTCATAGTTTTTAGCCCTATCGTTCTTCATTCCTTCCAGTATATTATAGCTGATCACCCTGAGCGTGTCATCGTTTAATTCCCCTGTTTCAGGGGCAGCCACTGTTTCATCGGTTTTCTTGCAGCCTGTGATACCTGTAATACCAGTCAGCAAAAAAGCAACAAGTGCAAGAAGAGCGAAAGATCTAATATGAGCTCTGAAGTTTAGCAAGCTTGTTTTATTATTTTCCATATGCTTCATAAGCTTTATTGTCAAGGTTATAATCTGATTTTACCACTTCCATATCCGGGATTGGATAATACTCATGACATGGCAGAATCCTGTTCTTCACTGTAGCATAGTCGGTATAGTCGTAGGTCATCTGGTACCAGTTGCCCCAGCGAACCATATCATATTTCCGTTGATATTCACCCAGCAGCTCCCGTCCACGTTCCCTCTGGATCTCATCAAGAAGCGCTTCCCGGTTTCTGAAAGTATAAGACCCGGTACCTGCCCGCTGACGTACTTTATCCAAATATTCAACTGATCTGGTAGTATTGCCCAGTTCCAGATAATTCTCAGCCTGCATCAGCAAGGCATCAGCATAACGGAACACCCGCTGGTTATTACCGTCTGCAACGTTAAACATGTTAAAACTCCAGAATTTTGGTCCGGGCCATGGAACATTCGTTGCAGTTCTGAAAGCCTGACCATTGTATTCCCAGGCCATATTCAAAGTAGTTCTTAAGTCAGCACTGTTCCTGCGCTGAAGCGACTGGAAGAAATAGTTGGTGGGCCTTAGCGGCGTCCAGGTTGTAGCGTTCGCCCCCAGTTCCGGAATGTTCACACCATCGTAAGTGGAACCCGAATTTCTCGGCGGCATACAGATCGCTGCCGAATTGGTGGTAACCTGCAGACCGGTAGCATCATACAGGTACTGGATCTCAAATATCGACTCCCTGATATTTTTATTCTTCAGCATAATATCCGTCAAAGGATACTGGCTAAGGTCGCCATAGATGGCTTCCAGCTTATCCATAGCGTCCCTGGCCACATCCCAGCGTTTATTCCATTGCGCCAGCTTGCCGATCATCATCCAGCCCATGGCGGCTCCGCTTCTGTTACCGGCCACATCATTGGTACGCACCTGCGGCAGATGCGGCACATACCTGATCAGTTCCTCGATCAGGTAATTCCGGGTTCCCACGGCATCCATACGTCCCAGCTTTGAAACCCGTTCCAAAACCTCTACATTAACAATGTCTTCAGTATAAAAAGGTACATCACCAAAGGTGCAGGTAAGGAACCAGTAATAATAGGCCCTCATCACCATCCCTTCGGCCAGGAGCCTGTTCTTTACCTCCTCTTCTACAGGAGCACGTTTTATCGCCTCAATAATGGAATTGCAGTACATCACTCCGCGGTAGCCCTGCGTCCACATGGTTTGCCCGAAGCGTGGCTGGGCGGGAGAAATATCAAGCTGGGCATCCAGAGTTCCCGAAGCTATCCACATCAGATCGGTTATACCTTCTGTAGCTATGAGGTAAGTATAATTATAAATAGACCGTAAAGGAATATAGCAGGAATTTAGCCCTGTAACCAGCTGCGACTCGGTTTGATAGTAATTGCCTGTGTTCACAAAGGATGACGGAACCTCATCTAAAGAGCAGCCCGTAACCAGTCCGAACATCATGAATGTAAAAACTAAACGTTTCATTGATTTATCTTCAAGATTTATCTAATACTTCTTTTAAATTAATATCTGATCTGCACGCTGGCGGTGATCGTCCTTGGTTTAGGGTAAGCCCCTATGTCGAGCCTGCGCAAGGTAGAAGTACCGCTTTCCGATGATACATCCGGATCAAAACCATTGTACTTTTTCCATAGAAGGAGATTTTCTCCCGTCAGCACAAACTGTACATCCCTTAGCGTATTGCGGGTTAGTTTATGAATATCGAAGGTATAGCCGAGTGAAACAGTCTTCAGGCGCAGGAAAGAAGCATCGTATACCATCCTGTCTGAGGCAATGGCATCGGCACTTCCTGCACGGGGAAGATCAGAACCGGGATTTCGAACCGGGTGCCATGCATCCAGCATAAAGCGGTACTGGTTGGTATTGATCGAGCCGTTGCCCATCCATTGCTCAGAAATATTATAGATCTTACCGCCCAGCGAATAGGCAATAAATACCCCAAGCGACAATTTCTTATAACGGAAGTTATTCTGCAGACCACCGTACAGATACGGATCTGCATTCCCCAGATACACAAGATCCTGCTCATTAAACACTCCATCGTGATTGGTATCCAGGTAACGGGCGGAGCCAGGCGTATACTGCGGATTTGAGGCCGAAACGTAAGCTTTCGTTATTTTATTCCGGTTTATTTCCTCCTGAGATTTCCAGGTTCCGCCATATTTGAATCCCCATAAGGCATTCAGCGGATAATCCTGCACATAGCCGTACATCATATAGCTGTTGTTGCCATATGCGCCATACACGTTCACATAATCAAGCGTACCAATATCCTCTACCTTCTGCGCATTATGCGATACAGAAAAAGAACTGGACCAGCTGAAATTGCGTTTTTCAATATTTCTCGTTTCGATACTAAATTCAACTCCTTTATTGGAGGTCTTTCCCACATTTGCAAAACGGGTACTGTAACCGGTTTGTGTAGGAACCTGTACATCGAGCAAGAGATCGCTGGTATACGATACATAGCCCTCTAACACCATGTTCACACGGTTCTTGAACAAGGAGATATCGGTGGCTATGTTATACATATCGGTCTTTTCCCAGGATAGGTTCTGACTCGCCAAACGGGAAGGATAAAACGCCACGGGCTGAGAGCCATTGAACAGGTATCCTCCGGTAGTGGACGCCAGGGCAGAAAGTGAGCGGTACGAGCTGATACCGTCATTTCCGGTACGCCCGGCCGATAGTCTAAGTGAAAGATCATTGATCCAATCCACTTTCTTCATGAAGTTTTCATTGCTGATACTCCATTTCAAAGCCGCTGAAGGGAAAAATGCCCATTTCTGGTTAGCTGCAAAGTTGGAGGCACCGTCGCGGCGACCGGTAACCGTCAGATAGTATTTGCTCTTGTAGTTGTAGTTGGCTCTTGCCAGGAATGACATAGCTACCTTTTCTGTATTTGAAGAAGAGGCTGAATAATTCTCCTTGTCGGGAATAGCATTCATGTTATTCCAGGTCACATCATCAGACTGGTAACCCTCGCCCTGTAAGGTTAAGTTATCCGACCCTCTTTTCTGAGCGATAAAGCCAGCCGTCATATCCACATGATGCGTACGGTTCCAGTCTTTTAGCCAGGCAAGCGTGGTCTGACTCATCAGGTTAGATTCATTAAACTCGCCCCGGTAAGCCGTTCCGCCTTCATTTACCGATTTCGCAGGAAGTGTTCCCGGTTCATAGCGGAAGGTGCGGAGCTGGTACTGGTAATATGTTAACTGTGAGTTTAGTTTAAGTCCTTTTAATGGCTCAATATCAACGTATCCGGTATGCGTATTACCATTTCTTTTTGCATTGCGGATCACACCGTAGTCAAGCACGGCGCGCGGCGAATTAAAACGCTGCCCGGAGTACCAGAGGTCGTTAAAGTTATCCCTCAGCTGGATCAGCGGGTTCAGGTAAATGGCTGCGCTCCACCAGTTGGTTCCCCCGATCGTCACCAGGTTCTGATCGTCGTCGCGCCCGGTATAATTGTACTTATACCCGGTTTTCATCCAGGGAAACAGCTGGTAATCCAGGTTTAAACGACCTGTAAAACGCTTTACGCCGCTTTTGTCAATAATACCCTGCGTATTATCATAGGCAAAAGATGCGTAATAATTGGTTTTTTTGGCTCCCCCCGATAAAGATACGAGATGATTATGGTAGTGTGCCGTCCTGGAGATCTGCTCTACCCAGTCGGTTCCTTTGCCTCGCGATAGCGGGTCAGGGTATGGGTAAGCGGATTGGGGTGTTTCTGATCCGATCTCTCCGTAATTATCAGAAGTTGAAAAGAAAGCCACATCATTACGATACTGCGCAAATTCGGCGGCGTTCATAATATCCAGCCTTCTCGGCAACTGAGAAATTCCGGCAACGCTTTTTACGGTGATGTCATCTTTTCCTTTCCGGCCCTGTTTGGTGGTAATGATGATCACCCCGTTACTTCCCCTGGTACCGTAGATCGCGGTAGCCGAGGCATCTTTCAATACACTTACCGAAGCGATGTCTGCCATATTGATGTCGGCAAGGTTGCTGATACCGTCGATCACACCATCGACCACTATAAGCGGCTCGTTGGTGGCCGATATAGACCTTGTTCCGCGGATCCTGATGGAAGCCGGCGCCCCCGGTTCACCCGTAGAAGCCATAATATCCGCACCCGGAATCCGGCCCTGCAAGGCCAGGTCGACAGAAAGAACAGGCGTATCTTTGATCTTATCGATGTCTATACTGACCACAGAACCTGTCAGATCCTTCTTCTTAACTTCACCATAGCCAATTACCACCACCTCATTTAGAGCACTTCCCTGCGGCGTGAGAGAGAAAACGGCTTCTACCGTTTTTCCCGCCTGTACTTCAAGCTTCCGCTCCTGTGTCCCAAAAGAAATGAAGTGAACTTCCAGCGTATAAGTACCCGGATTTACAGCCACAGAATATCGCCCTTCTGAATCAGTGGTAAAACTCCTGCTGAGTTCTTTAATACGTAAACTGGCTCCGGCCAGCGGCTCCCCCTTGTTGTCGGTAACGCGGCCGGCGATACGGCCCGGCTGCTGTTTGCGGTTCAGGATAACCGTTCCGTTGCTCTCCGTGAATTCCACATTGTGCCTGCTAAAAAGGTCCTTCAGGACATCCTCCAGGCGCTCATTGTTAAATTCAGCTTTCGGAACCTTTATCTTTTCCAGTCCGAGTCCCTGGGTAAAGCCGAAATCGAGCTGTGCCCTGTCCTGAAGATCTAAAATTATCTCGTAGAGATTCTTCTGTGTATAACTTACTGTAATTCTTTTATTCAGGGCCTGTGCCTTGCCCGTAGAGGCTTGCAGGATATTGGCACTGATTGCCAGAATAAAATAAAGTAAACCTGATACTCTCATAAACCACTTCCAATGAAGTAAAAAGCGCATAACATTATAAAAACTAGTACCACCCTAAACCAGGAAAAAAGCATTTGTACAAAATATAATACCTGATAATGCCTGTTATTTTCCCTAGATTTGGGGGTATGGTGACATTAATTTGTTGCTAAAAAGAAGAATTGCAGGCTTAGGGTCCAATCTATTACTGCCAATTCTGATATATTGAGCAGGTGCCGCTCTTTGCGGCCCTGTTTATTGAGATCTAATAGAAAACTACCCTATCCCCCTCCTTCCTGTATTTTTTGCCAACAACTTCAGAAAACTGTTCCAGCGTTTGTTCCAGGGGACGCGTTGAGCGAACGGTATAGTTGAACCGGGTCGCAGGTTCTGCATCAGCATACCCTACATGTACACCGTAGGTGTTCAGCATTGCCTGCTGAAAGTCCCTGAACGTTGCATGGTTTAACTGGATAATACCCTCCCGCCAGGAGGAAACCGAGCCGGCGTTCATATTCTTTACAGAATACCCATGGGTTTCTTTATTATAAGCCAGCATTTTATTGGGTTTTAGGTTAGAAAGTACTTTATGTTGATCCGCTACCTGTACCAGGCCCGTATTCACGGCAACCCTTACATCAGGTAAAGCATCGTATGCACTAACGTTAAAAGAAGTTCCTAATACTTTTACCTTTAGGCCAGAAGCTGCAATGATAAAAGGCTTTTCCGGATTCCTTTTTACGTCAAAAAAAGCTTCACCGCTAAGGGACACTTCGCGCCGAACCTTGCCAAAGCTTGCGGAGATCTTCAATGTTGAATTAGAGTTTAAGAATACCGTGGTACTATCTGGCAGGATGACCCGTTTAACTTGCCTGATGCCTGTTTCAATCTGGTCAAAAGCCTTATGCTGAGCAGCTATATCCTGATCTGCATTTTTATTCAGTCTTCCCGTTGTCAGCCAGACAGCACCGCCGATTACAGCAGCAAACGACGCAGCAGCCATATAGCGGAAACCCTTTGTTCTGAACCAGGAAACTTTTTTAGGCTCCGGTATGGCTATCAGCTCCCGTATCCGGCTGTCAAGCTCTTCCCGTAATTCCTCTGAAGAAGCCTCATCTTCCAGACCCGGCACTCCGGTTGTTGATTCCCCGAAGGAAGCGTACCAACGCTGTAGCAGCTCCTCATCAGGTTTGGAAAGGTCGCCTTGGAGATACCCTTCCATTAATTGCTTAAACTTATTTTTATCCATTTATCAGCAGATCGCGCCAAACATCTGATGCGCTTCTATGGATAAGTAGAGGACCTCTGCGATCCGTCCCGATAAAATCGATTAAGAAATCTTAACTGTTAGGTTAACAGAATGTAAAGTACAAAAAAGAGTGTAGAGTAATCCTCCGGGGATTCTTTTGAAAGCGCTGTGCGTAATTGCTGCAGGCCCCTGGTGATGTTGTTCCGAACAGTTTTCTCAGCCAGATTGAGGTTCTCTGCTATTTCGTTCACCGAATAATCCCGGCTTCGTAATTTAAATATCTCGCGCATGGTGTCGGGCATCTGCTCAAATTCTTTGTCGAGCATTCTGCCCAGATCCTGTGCGGCAAGGTTATCCTTAATACTGGCTTCCACTTCAACCATACGATCGTAGAGGTAAGTAAAAGCACGGTCTTCCACATCGAGTTTCCGGAAGTGCGCAATAAGGCGGTATTGCAGGGCAGAACGTAAATAAGCTTCGATGGAAGTGTTTATCCGGATAGTTTCGCGCTGCTGCCAGCAGTAAACAAACAGGTCCTGCACAATGTCTTTTGCCAGGTCGGCATCACGCAAACGACGATAGGCAATAGCATACAGTCCCTTCCAGTACGTATTGAAAAGGATGGTATAATTGGTTTCCGAAAACTCAAAAGTTGCTGTCCCACTACCCGTTAGATTAACCATACCATGTAATACGTTATTGTGCGTGTGTAATACAGTGGCAAAGCTATGAAATATCGGGCCGAGGGGACTAAAGAGGTGTATTAAGTTTATATTAAATTAAAATTAGAAGCCTACGTTCAATATCACAATGACTCGTTTTTTCATTTGAGTCTTCCACGATTAAAACATACTGACTAAGATTCTGTGTGAACTAATCCTGGATCTGCAAATGCCGTTTCTTCGCTTTCTTTCCCCTTTTCCCCCATTTACGGTTATACCAGATTATGTATCCGGTTACAGGCAAAGACGCTCCCATCAGCGAAGCACATCGTGCGGTTTATCCCCACTCTGATCTGTAGAAGCATTTATTAAACTTTCAAAAAGTTTGAAAGTTTAATCTTTCGTCAATCAGGCGCATTAAGAAGCAATTGGTTGATGAAAATTATTTCTGTACTGTAAACTCAATATCTTTCTTCCCTAACAATCCTTCAGCACATAAGCCCTCTATCCTGCACACAAAACCTGATACCAGGTCAGAGCTATAAAAATCAATTACCGCTTCCCCCCTTTTGTCTGTAATTAAATCAGACTTCCAATACAGGGTATTTCTAAAATCAGGTAAAGGATCCAGGCGAGACGTATTATTTTCATAATCCGGATGAAAAAACTCCCTCGGTAAACTATACCCCCGTAATCTCGCCATATTTCTTTTTTTCAGGAGTTCCTCCTCGGTGAATTGCGGATAATGGTAGACCACTTGTTTGAAATCTCCTGATCCAAACGAATAGGGATGAGAGATAACCTGGCTACGTTTAGGTTCAATTAAGGTGGAATATTGTTTGCCTTCAATTGGCTTAGGGCCGCCAGATTCAGCGGGGCAATTTAACCACCCGCATGTTCCCACATAGTCTTTTATAAGATCGGCTTTGGTTAGACTATCCAGATAGCCCAAATACTTATCACGAAATTGCCGATTGCCCGTTTCTTTAATTGTCACTTCTTTTAAGGTAATGCCTCTTCCCCACATGGAGGTCACTGGAATTTCCTTGTTTGTTCTGTTTATATTATTTATTTCGTGTATTGGGTAGCTAATTTTCTTTGCTTGAATTTCATTATATTAGCTCAAAAGGGTCAACGATTTTAATATCAGTCTTGGTTTCCTCTGCAACCATGGCTCTTAAATAGAGGTAACCATTGTTGGCTGATGCCAGGTCATAGGGGGCAATGGTAAACGAGCCCAGGGAATCGAGCACGGTAAATCTTCCATATCCCTTATTGTCGGGGGCAAAAAGTTGTACAGGGAATTGTCCTGATGTTCCTTTTTTTTGCTTCACTACACTCACATTTCCGTGTATGCTATTTGTAAGAATGGATGGCGTGTCGGACATTTTCGGGGTGTTATGATTCCAGACGTATCTTCGCCATCCTTGTGTAAGCATCAGAACATCCAATGCTGCTACACGTTGCAAATTTTCGTCTTCGAAGTAATAAGCAGGATTGTATATATCTCCCTTAAGTTGATTGTCCAGGTAAAAATGTGTCAGAATATTTTTGCAGTTAGATGGGTCTTTATACAAGCGGTCAAAAATGCTTACGCCTAAATGTGCCACTACAGGATTATTAAGTTCGTCAGTAACTTTAATTTTAATGGATCCCTTTTCACGTAAACCTAGTACCGGTTTAAGTAATTTGGATGTGATATACAACTTGCTTTTCGTATTTACGTAGACCAATCTTTCCGCTAAGGGCATCATATCTTCTCCAAATAGTGTTACTTCGGCCACTCCCTGAGTAAATTCTTTTGCCGGCAATTCTATGGTTAGACTGTCTTTTAAGATAGCCTTAGCCATACTGTATACTTTGCCACGAATTTGTGCTCTTAAATAAATGGTTCCAGGAATGCTGGCTGAAGATTTGTAAAGTTTAAAAACCAGATCTTTTGTACTCTCTCCGATATAATGCAGCACAATACCTTTGGGTAATATTTCCCCTACAGGGTAGATTGAATCGGAGTAAGGCGCATCAAGTCGCAGGCGGTACTGTTTGCCTGCTATCGGTCTTAACTCAATTTTTCCCATTCCATCATGCAATGACTTGAAACGTGATAAAGTCTTGTTCTCTTCTAATAAGGTACCGCTAACTTCTACAGGAATACCTTTCACATCAACGGCTTTAAAGGCTAAAATATTGGGAAGCCCTGCAACAAGGTAACCACCTTCCGGAAAAACATAGAAATGAACTTTATTTCTGTTATAAGGTACTGGCATGATCCCGACAGCCGATTTACCTTCTTTTTGATTGAAAGCTTCTATCATGACCTGAGAGCCTGCGACCGGAATACCTGCCTTGAACGTTATTTTTGCCCTCCCCGCGTAGTCTGTTTGCAGTTTCAGAGTTTCCAAAAGCTGGCCGTCATTGTTCAGTACAGCATTTATATTTGTTAAAGGAAGCAGAGCTCCGGAGGAGGAAGATAATTTCAGTGCTAAAGATATCTGCTGACCATCTACATAGACCTTTTTGTCAAATTGTGCCTCGATTTTAAGTTGAGGGATAATGCTTTTTCTGATATTGATCCGCCTTAAATTTTTAAAATCATTTTGACCTTTGAAGAAGCTACTGGTGCTGAATGCTTTGAGATCGTAGTCCCCTTCCTCAAGCGTGTCGGGAAGGTATAAACGACCCTCCGAGAAGCCATCCATTATCACAAATTTTTCCTCTATCACCGCTCCAGGCTTATCTACCGGAGTAAGCTGGATATAAAGCGTGGTATCGATAGCAAATGGCTTCAAGCTCTGTGCATCTGCAAAATATGCCTTAAACCACAGGTCTTCTCCGGTTTCGTAAATATCTTTGTTAGGCTGGAGGTAAATTACAGCATTTTTTCGTGCTAACGACGTTTCTAAACTATCAATTAACTGTCTTGTTACCTTTGTGTCCAGTTGAGAGAATGAATCCACCGGAAACACAAACCAAAACAAAAAAGCCAAACATAAAAACTTATTTATCATCATTAATTTTACTGATTGAAACTTCACTACTTTAACTGCCTCTTATTGATTCTGCTTCTTTTTTCTAATGTAAATATCTTATAGATCAGATAGTCTTCATTTAAATTATCAGGGATATATTCAATATTTAATCCTTCTTCTGTAACAAATGCATTTTGCAGGTACCAATTCTTAATTGTTCCAATATTCGTTTCTCCCAAATAGTTTAAGCTTTCATCTAAAATAATTATGGAAACGGACTTATCTGTCCATTGGCTAGACTCCGTATAGTTATTAACCCGATGCCTTAAAAATCGATAATATACCTTCCTGAATTTATCATACTTTATAGCTGCATACTCGTCATTTTCTAAAACATGTTTTACAAAAGTTTTGACTGACATTTCACTAGGTTGGGTTTGAATTGACCGGATCGTATTGGCAAAATTACTTCCTCCATAAGTCACTTTGTAATCTGGCTGCTTTAGTTTAGCAGTATATAAGTCATGAGAAATCGGAAAGCTGAATACTAAAATTCCCTTTTCATCATTGTAATCCATAAACACTTCTGTAACTTTTCTCCACTCCAGTTATAGTTATTCCAATACAGTGAATCAGGATATGTATGATAAAAATTAACTTTGTCCGTCAGACAATCAGTATAGGAAACAAAGTTAAAATTACTTATAAGGCTATCTTTTAATGTGTCAAATGATTGGCCGACAAACAATAACTGGTCGTCAACTCTGATAATCGGATTTGAGTATTGGACTAAGCCTCAAGCTTTTTTATCTTTCCTATTTGATAAATAGAAAACGTATTTCTTCAGAATTGACGCGCTTATTGAATCTTTAAATCGAATCTTCCCTCAGTGGCATTAATGCTTTGACACCCCTGTTTATCAAGTTTAAATTCGAAAGTGCAAGAAATGAAATGATTGACCAGGTCTATCTTAGTAATATTCAACGAACCCGATACGATCCTATCCTCATAATAATAACACCTTGATTTCGAGTCATAGTAGATCACTCCGTTATTATCAAAAGTATATGTTCCTGTCTTATTGACCCCTGTCAACCCAATTCTTAACTCCATCTGATTTTCGGAGGATAAAAACCGAAAGTATGTGATCCAGATTGTGTAATGGCAGGCAGTTTTTCTTTATGTATAATCAAGGTACTGTCCTTTTTACATTTCATACCTGTCAAGGATAAAAAGCATACATAAAGAATTAACGGGAGTAGTTTGTTGAATTTCATGTATTTTAGGTTACTACAACAAAAATTATCTAAGAATTGCTAACATTGTCATTTCGAATATTGTGTTATTGTTAATTGATTAGTTTTCGGAAAACGAAAAACAGATACGGTTCCCCAACAGGGAAATCAGAAAAAATAAGGTTTTTTTCGTAAAATTACAGCGCAGCTGGCTGGCCTTACTTATCCAGAGTTTTTTACGATGACAGTCCAAACCTTACCATTTAAGAATCTTATAGACATAGATAGGAGCTCAGCTATTCCAGTTTTCCGCCAGGTAGCGAATGGGGTCATCGACTTAATCAGAAATGGTAAAATAAGACCAGGTTACCAATTACCGGCAAGTCGCGAAATGGCGACTATAATGAAACTTAATCGAACGACAGTAGTCGCAGCCTATGATGAACTGCGGGTACAAGGCTGGGTAGAAGTTGTTGGTAAAAGAGGAATGTTTATTTCCAGGCAGTTGCCGGTGATTAAACCCAAAGTGTTATACACAGATCATCTGGAGGACACACAGGCTTTTAATCAGACGAGTTTCTACCGGGAGATTGGCTTTAGCCGCCCACCCTCCCTTGATTTAAAACCTTACCAACTACTAATCAACGATGGCTATCCGGACCAGCGCATAGCACCTCTGGAGTCGATCCTTAATCGTTACAAAGCCTTATTGTATAGATCTTCTTTACATGGGATGCTTATGAAAGAGAGCTCCTCCGGAAGCTCGGCATTGAGAAGTGAGCTCGCCGTTTTTTTGTCTGCAACAAGAGCGCTGAATATTGAAAAAGAAAATGTACTAGTTACGCATGGTGCGCAGTTTGCCATTTTCATTGCTGCAAGCATGATATTGAAACTAGGCAGTACAGTGATTGTTGGAGATCTGAATTACATTCTGGCAGATAAGGTGTTCGAACAACTGGGCGCAAACTTGATTAAGGTGAAGGTTGATGAGAATGGTATAGATGTAGATGCAATTGAAACGATCTGCAACACCTCTCCACCAGATCTATTATACATTATTCCTCATCATCACCATCCAACTACAGTAACACTCAGCGCAGAAAGAAGACTTAAGCTGTTAGACTTGATCCGGCGTTATAAATTTCCCGTCATCGAAGATGATTACGATTACGACTTCCATTACGAAAACAGTCCGATCTTACCATTAGCAAGCGCCGACCACAAGGGCTATGTGCTTTACATCGGTTCAATATCAAAAACATTGGCACCAACTATCAGAATAGGCTATATGGTAGGTAATGCCGATTTTATATCGCAGGCATCGAAGTTTAAACAACTGGTAGAGATCCGTGGTGATGTAGTGTTTGAAGAATCCGTAGCCCATCTGTTCAATACAGGAGAAATGCAGAGGCATATCCGGAGGTCTGTAAAATTATACCATCAAAGGCGAAATCAGTTTTGCAATTTACTCAAGGCTTCCATGGGTGATATATCACATTTTACGACTCCGCAAGGCGGGATGGCTGTATGGGTTACCTTCGATAAGGACTATTCAATTCCCGACCTGGCAAAGCGCCTGGCTTCAAAAGGTATTTATATGAATGATGGTAGCCTTTATAAATATTCTGATAGTGTCAATGGCATGAGGCTTGGCTTTGCTTCGCTTAATGACGAAGAGATGTTGAAGTTCGCCCGGGCGCTGGGAGAAGTGAAATAGTGGCGGGTTATCAGACCCGCCAAAAAATTATGATATATTAGACTAGTACTTAGAATGAGAAATTGGCTTTTGAGTCTTCACCCAATCCTCGAAGTTAATAGCACCTTTGTAGTAATTTTCTAGTGGGACTAGAAGATCTTTTGGAATATCCAGATACATGTATTTATTCTCATCGTTAAAGACCATCACTTTACTGTCACCTGTTGTGTCCAAATATCTTTGTACAAACTGTGTCATTGAACCACGTTCTGGGCCGGCAATCTCAACAGTACCATTTTTTGGCTCTTCCAAAGCAAACTTTGACAGGTAATTCACAACATCTTCTGCTGCTATAGGCTGATAGTCAACAGTAGAGACCTTAACTTCGTTCTCGTTACCCTGAACAGCAATAATTGTGGTAACGTGCTCGTGAAATTGGGTAGAGCGAACAATGGTATAAGGAATACCTGAGCCTTTAATATTATCCTCTTGTTCTTTCTTTGCCTTTAGGTAACCGATATATTGAGCGCGATCTGTTCCCACGATTGACAAGACCAAATGATGTTTTATTCCAGCTTCTTTTTCATAAGCTCTTAAATTCTTGCCTGCTGAACGAAAAAAGTTCAAAGCGGTTTCATCATCAGGTGATGAAGAATTTGAGAGATCGATCACCACGTCGGTACCTTTCAGCGCTTCTTCCAGACCTTCGCCCGAAACAATATTAACACCGTGAGAGGGTGCACCAATGATAACTTCGTGACCTTCCCTACTTAATTTGGCGCTGACATCTTTACCTATCAGCCCGGTTCCTCCAATTACTAAAATCTTCATACGTAAAATTAATTTAAATATTATTCCTTTTGGTGGAACAAAGTAAGCAGTTTAGAGGATGGCTTTCATCATCCAACATTCACAAGGGTGGCAGTCCAGGGTAGTCGCGTTGCGATTTGTTCTGTAATAGTTACTTATCAGCAAAAGAATATTCAATTCCGAAAAGTTTACAATACTCTTCAATCGGCTGCAAGTCCATTTCCTTCCGTCGTAAATTTAAATTTTTTTCGTCCTCTATTGGAGCTAAGAAATATGAATTTGTTTTTGGATCAACAAAGACCTGAGAGCCATATAATTGTTTTCTACCGTTACTTATTGCAACCCTGTCTTCTAATAAAGCTAAGTTTGCCAAGATTGCGTTGCCTTTCATTGCTGCTGAACGCATAAGGGGTAAATATTTTTCTTGAACTTCTGCATTCGAATGCTGTATTACGAGAAAAATAGCTAACCCACCTTTGTTTCCCACTTCGTAAGGGCCAGGCCAACCAATGCTGTCGATAATCGGACGTACCTTAAGAAGGTTAAGAGAATCAAGCTCGTGCATCTTTTGGTAATACTCTTTCGTCTTTGGTGAACCTGCTCCAAATTCTTTTGTTACGCTGTCAAGATTGCTCCGGTAATTTTGATCCATTTCTAGTATTGAATCCAATAATGCAGATAACCTGTTTTTATTCAGCTCATTTACTCTGACATGTTCTGCCAACAATCCCCACTCTCTTTTTTTTCTTAAAGATTTAAAATCTGGATCCGATAGGATGTGTGTGTAATTTGAATATTTTCCATCCATTATTGCTTTAGACAAGTTTCGAATAGCTCTGTCACTGTTATTGTTCAAAGCCTGGCAGCAGGCGGAATTGTAGTAATCTGCAACACGAATAAATCTATCACCGAGATTAAATGCTCTATCATATTCTGCTGCGGCATCTTTGTAACACTTTATTTTATAAAGATTCGAAGCGTTTTTTATTATACTCAAATATTCTTTCATTTTCGGGATTTCTTGTCCCATTGATGTCAGAGCGGTAAGCAAAAGTATAATGACCGTTATAAATTTACACATAGCAAATGTTTATATTTTACCGAAATCTCTCCAATATCGATTCGTCCCGAATCATGTTCGCCAGACGTAAGTTTACCTTTTCACTCTTTCAAAATTAGCTCCTTCGCCTTCTCCAGCAATTCATCCCGACCGGCCTTAATTCCGGCTAATGTTGGCTTCACCCGCATATCAATTTTCACCCCAACTCTCTGCGTTTCTGTTCCGTCAGGATAATAAACACCTATGCCAGAGATCATTGTTTCCAATCCACCAGGTAGTTTAATAGCGGATACATTTCCATCTGCCCCTGCTGTGGTACTACCGATCACAGTGACATTCGGAGAGCTTTGAAAGGCCATGGTAGTGTATTCCGCCTGACTCTGAGTTCGTTCGTCAACTAGAACTACCACTTTTCCATTGAAGCCGGCGCGTTCTCCCCCATTGTCGAGTGGTTTAGAAACCTGAAAGTTGCCTGGATGTTCAAAACCGGTGCTGGTAAACATTACAAAGGGACGTGGCTCAGGCTTAATAAACTTCCCGAAAGTAAAGGGCATAAAGTCAGACGGATAGCAACGCATATCTACAATAATACCTTTTGCCCTGCCAAACAGCTTCTTAATTTCGGGCAATTGCTCATTTTTGTACTGTCCGGGAAATATGTAACCAATGTTGTCCGCAAGCATATAAAAAGAAGGTTTTTCCGGATGAGGAACATTGTCAATTCTGGTACTGAAGGCCTTAGAATTCAAACCTTGCACAGTAACTTCCAGTTTTCGCCCATCCCGAAGGACTTCCAGTTTAAAGTCGGCAATGTCTGCTCTAAGCAGCGTGTTAGTGAGATCGCGAAGCTGAGTGGAATAATTGGACGCTGGGGTAAATGGCAGATTTGTCTTTACTATTTCATTTACGCGTTTGCCATTAATTTTTGTGATCACGTCTCCTATCCGTAATTTCCGTTTAAGACCAAGGGTGTCTTTATAGAAAGCGACAATGGCAAGTTTATCCTCAACAAATTTAAGCTGAACCGGCACCCTGTACTTTCCGCGTAATTCTCCTAAAAATTTATTACCCCAGATGTTGGCATGAGTATCGTGGATGCGGGCGATGAGCTCCAGGCAGGTAACCGTGTAGCTTTTCTGATCCATTGCACCTATAAATTTGGGTACGAACTCTGAAAGCACCATGTGCCAGTCTTCACCGATGAGATGCTTATAAGGGAAATAATACTGAATCATATTCCAATACCTGAATAAAGAAAGCAGGCGAAAACCCGCATCAGGGGTCGTCATTTCCCGGTAGCTGTTTTCGTTTTTAAAGATGGGGTTGCCAACATATTTGGTGAAGTTTATATAATAGTGGTCTTCCCCGCGTGCAGCAAGCTTCACCTGTTTCAGAATGTCGCTCAGCTCTTGTCCTAATTCGCTTTGATCTTCTGTCCAGGAAAGATCAGCTTTAAGCTTTAGACTTGAATCTTGTTTTATGCTAGCAGCTGCTTTTAATGGTCCCAGGGTCTTTATATAATTGAGAAGGTATTGATTGCGTTCCGCTTTGTTTTTACTGTTAACCACGGCAGGTATCATCCTGAAAAGTTCATAATCCCAATTAAGGTTTCCGGTACCTACTTCGGGGTGATAGTATTTCAGGAATCCCCAAACCTTTCCCAAAACAACCAGGTCTGCAATCGTTTTTAAATTCTTTTGGATAGTGACGCCCGAACCTTTGTCATAAACATGATCTAGCTCTGCCTTGTATTGCTTTCGGGGTTTCATTGGCACTTCCGATAGATCTTTCCCATCAACTGTAAGTTTGAAATTATCCGCCCATACTTTACCGGAACCAGTATGAAGGGCTGCGATATATATCATTTCAGCTTCCGGACTAAGCGGGAGCTTGATCTGGTATTGCATCCATCCTATGGTTCCATGGATATTTCGCGACTGCATATTGTCAAACTGCAATGGCTTTCCTTTGCCGTCTATCCGCAACATTAATCCAGCTTTTCCTTCCTGAACATTTTCGAGTTTCAGGTAGCCGGTGAGCACCACTTCTTTGCCTTCAAAATCTACGGGAATAGCCAAAGCCGGACAGCCAAAACTCCCCTCTACATGCGCCCCCTGTGGCTCAATTACAACGGAGTACTTTCCGCTAACCTTGTGTACAGAATCAGAACTAACGGTATATCCCTCTCCCCAGGTAAACCATTTGTCAGGAAAATTACTCTTGTTCAATTGTTCCAGGTCCAGGTTAAAATGACTGATAGCTCTTTCACCTTGAGCGTGACAAGCTGATATAGCAAAGGCCAGAAATGCAGATAGCACTGAGGGAAGTTTCATGCTTAATAAGGTTATATTGAGAGTAAATATATAAACCTTTTTCTTCCTATCGAGTTGTTGAAGGCCTGCTAAAGTAAATTCAAAAAAAAAGACCGAACGTAGGGTTCAGTCTTCTTATATTCCGATTAACACTTCTAATCCTTCACGACGGTCCTTTTTTCAACAATCCTGTCTCTGCCTCTACCTCCTAGTAAGGCAAAAAGAAGGACGATCAAAAGTACTGCTCCGATTAAATACATCCATGGAAAGGAACCTCCACCAGAACCATCATTGACATTTAAATCTACGTTTGCGTCTACAGCCTTTTCTTGTGCAAATGCCATCACATTTATAAAGGCTAACATTAACGCCATATTCAACTTTTTCATAAGATATGTATTTCTTTTAACCTTGCAGAAACCTTGCCAATGTGAATTTACTACTCTCAGGACGAGAAATTTAAGGGCGAAGCTGTACTTCCTACTATACAAAACCCAAGAAAACATGTTTATTTTCCGTTAACACGTTCAGCGAATTTTATTGGCAATCGTCAGCATCCACCTGTGTCATGATCGACAATTTCCATATGTTAATACCTGAGCTATGGGCAATTTCTTTAATCGTGTCAAAACTATCGATCAACATTAACTGTATATTAAGGTCACGTTTAACAGCTGCGTAAAAATAGCTTTAACCTAAGATTAAGAAAGGATTTTGGAAGCAACTGGGAATCACCCGTACCAAACGCATCCAAACGCGTACCTGGTTCGGCAAAACAATAATGCAAAACGGGTGATTTATGTAATTTATTAAAGTTAACTATTAGTTATTCCCAAGGTTTGGCAGATCTTCCCTGGTATGGCTGAGGAGTGAGAGGCTGACAACTTTAACAATTTAATAATACCCCTTATAACTTTTATTTTCAGCAAAAACCCAACCTTTACAGACGAATACAACGATTAGCCCAACTTGAGTTAATACAAAGGTTATTCGGGGATGAAATCACTATCACATTTAAGCGACAAGGAACTTCTGTCTGTATTTCAGTCAGGTAATCATCATGCCTATGAAATCATTTACAACCGGTATTGGAAACTATTGTACCGGCATGAAAATGCGATGCTCCTTCGGATCATTTTCCTGTTCTGGCAACTTTAAAATTGATCATCACAAATAACAGATGGAGCTTCTTCATCTGTTATTATTTTTTTAATTATGAAAAATAAGCTCTTAATCTGGTTTTTCTTTTTCGCGGCACTTCGGGGTCTGGCGCAAGACAGGGCGGCCGAAATACGTAAAACACTGTTTGATAAAAACACCAGCAAGGTACTGGTTACCGCTCATCGTGGCGATTGGCGGTATGCTCCTGAGAACTCGCTTGCAGCGATTGAAAATGCTATAAAAATGGGCGTTGATATAGTGGAACTGGATGTACAAAAAACCAAAGACGGCAAGCTCATCCTCATGCATGATTATACGCTGGACCGTACTACCACTGGCAAGGGAAAGATCAGCGACTGGCCCCTTGACTCGATCAGGACGCTGCAGTTAAAAAATGGCGCTAACATTAAAACGAAGCACAGGGTTCCTACTCTGGAAGAAGCGCTTATCCTCTCCAAAGGAAAGATCATGATCAATCTCGACAAAGCCTATGGTTTTTTTGACCAGGTGTACGAATTGCTGGAAAAAACAGGTACCAGTCATCAGGTGATTATGAAAGGTTCAGCACCAGCGGCAAAAGTTAAGCAGGAGTTCGGTAAATACCTCGGAAAGATCATTTATATGCCGATTGTGAATCTGGATAAAAATGGTGCCATGGAAATGGTGAACGATCATTTAAAAGAACTGAATCCAGTGGCATTTGAGCTTCTTTTTGTTTCAGACTCTAATCCGCTTCCCCGGCAATTAGCGGCATCTCTAAGAGGAAAAAGCCTTATCTGGTATAACACGCTTTGGGATACCATGGCTGGTGGACACGATGATGATATGTCTCTTGAGAATCCTGATAAAGGTTACGGCTACCTGATTGAAACCCTTGGCTCAAGAATCATTCAGACGGACAGGCCTCAATACCTAATCGATTATCTTACAAGTAAAGAGCGACGGTAGGAAGTATTTCTGTGTAACAGTTAGTTGAGCAAAATCTCCTAAACGACTTTCTTACCGGCAGCATCTCCCGTTCTAAACCTCTTGATAAGGCTGTAGAGCGCATAGACGAGCTGCACGATAGCCTATAACTAAAGGCAGGCGCTGAATTAGGCGCCTGCCTTTCTTAAGTAAAACGGGAAAATCGGGTTCTGTTTTTATTTTTTCAGTTTCGACAAGTTCAGCTTAAGATTTAGCTCAAAGTTACCGTTGGTGTAACCAGCAAGGTCTGCTGTACCTGATGTGTACATACCGTTGATCCTGATGGCCGGACTTGCCTTTACGCCCATCCCTACTGAAAGGTTCTGAGTGGTATGGTACATCATCAGCACGTTCACCTGCTCCCGGGCAAGGGTAATATTCGTTCCGACATCTATGATATTGTCCAGTCCCCGGATATCCCGGTACCGAACTGTTGGTTCCAGCCCCAAACCATCTACCGCATTCGGGAAGTTGAGCTTGTAGCTCAGGGAAGCAAAGTACCCGGAGCGGTCTACCAGCTCGCTGCCCTGTGCTTCTTCCTGCTTGAAGAAAGACTTGAGGTTAGGAAGGGCAAACTGAGCCGTTAACCTGCTGCCTACATAGGCTGCTCCAAAGTCGCCATCGATAAAGGTTTCCCTTTGCTGAAAGCGGCTTACCGACATATCATTCTGATCTCCGTCCATCTGATCATTCATGATCCGTTCGTACATCATTCCCAGGGATACCCCGAAGCTAAGACGCTGGCCTTCGCTGTTTAATGGAAGATGATAAGCGTAGCTGGCTGCTAACCTGGTATTTTTGATCAGACCGGCCTCATCGTTGTAAAGGTTCAACCCTACCCCTGCTTTCTTTCCCGAACCATATACGGCCGTGATCGACTGCGTTTTGGGTGCCCCTGGTAATACGCTCCACTGCTGGCGCGCTGCCAGATCCAGCTGTACGCCTTCTTCCACTCCTGCCATTGCAGGATTAAGAATATAGGGGTTCTGGTAGTAAGTGGCGCCCAGCGGGTTTAGCTGTGCCTGGGCTTCATCGGCAGTTAAGCCGGCTAACAGAAGCAGAGAGAGGCTCCCTGCTTTGCTGATTAGCTTTTGTATGGTGTTTAAAGTTTTCATTCTTGTTGTATTTGCTTATTAATGCCCAGATCCTAATCTCTAACTATGGTAATAAATCCTTTAATCCTCTCTTTACCCGGACCAAAGTCTACTACGTAATAGTAGGTATCTTCCGCCAGTGGTGAGCCCTGGAAGGTTCCGTTGAACTCGTTGCTGTAATTGTTCTTGCTATACAGCAATCTGCCTGCTCTGTCAAAGATCTTCACCACGTTGTTCGGATACATATCGATGTTTCTGATCACGAAGTTGTCGTTCACGTCATCACCGTTTGGTGTGATGATGTTGGTGCCGTCTACTACTTTAAAGTCAGCCAGTACTTCGATCGTGATGCTTTGGGTACTTACGCAGCCGTTTGCATTGGTAACGGTTAAAGTATAAGTAGTTGTTTCAGATGGACGAACATTCAGAGTAGCCTCGTTCCTGGCTACGCTGATAATGCCATTGGCATCGGCCCAGCTGTAAATTAAGCCGTTGTTTGCTACCGATACATCTGCTTTCAGTACCGCTATCTCTCCTTTGGATAGTGTAGTGCCTTTGTCGGAACTGATGGCAATCACCGGAAGCTGATTTATCGTCAGCGTGAAGCTTTGAGTTTTCAAGTCTACTCCTCCGTTGGCCGTTCCTCCGTTGTCCTGGATCAGCACAGTTAACACTGCTGTACCGCTGGCATTTGGTGCCAGTCTGTAGCGCAGTTGTGCTGCTCTGTTGTGGTCTGCCTGCGTTACCGTTAAGCTTTCAAACAGACTGTTATTGCTGGAGCTTACTGATACTATAGTAGTTTGATTAGCATCCGGTCCGGGGGTAATGTTGCTTAACTCCACGGTTTGCTGTGCTTCAGTGTAGCAGATCGCCGAGTTAGCCAGGGCATCGATAGTCGGTGCTTCGTTAACATTGCTGATAGCAATCGTGAACTCTTTGTCTAAATGAAGCTGGCTGTTTTGAGCTATCGAACGTACCCTTACCTGATAGCTTGGTTTGTTCTCATAGTTCAGTCCTGCTTTCGTTCTGATCTCGTTACTTTCGCTTGCAATCTCAAACAGACCGTTATCTGTATCTCCTGTCCCTGCTACAAGTTCATATTTGAAGGTAGTCGTCGGATCATCAGAAGTAGAGCTTAGTGTTCCAGCCAGCGTTCCGGATGCTGCATTTTCATACACCGTAGCTGCTACCAGCGTAATGCTGGTTGGGAAGCCTGGTTTTACGGTCAGCACCCCATCCACATGGGTGATCTCGTAGTTGCCTGCTGTTGCCCCGCTTACCACAATCGGATATGGTCCCGCTGCCGACATAGCGTCAGCTGTCGTAGAGAAGCCCGGCTGGGTGTTTAACACTGCCGCTGTTTCATTATTTACAAAGCCGCTGAAGGCTGCTGTAAAGGATGGCAACGGCAAGCCCTGGAACTTCTCTTTGTTTTCGGCGGTGATCGTCAATGGAGCCTTGGTGATCGCGCCGGTGGTGCTGAACGTATTCAGGCTATAGTTATCCTTCGCTGATCCTTTCAAGGCCAGGCCAGTGATGTGGATACCCTTAGCTGTTCCCACATTCTTACTATCGTAAGCTGCTGCAGCGTAATCCACTGCAACATCGTCGCTACCTACTTTACCATCTGCGGTAGTAAAGGTATTGAAGTTGATAACAGCGTTAGTAGTACCGTCATAAACCTTAGTTACAGGACTTGCACTTGCAGTGATGACTTTAGCCGTAATATTTGCTGTAGTTGTACCTACACCGGTTAAGACATAGTTAGCTGCAGCGCTTCCGCTCAACGTCATGCCTGTTGCAGTTACCGTTTTTCCAGTGCCTGCATTAGCATTCGCAAATGTGGCGGTTCCACCGGTCAGGCTTAGTTTATTTTCGTCGCCTGCTACTGCTGTCACGGTTCTTGTTAAGATCGTAGCTGCGTCTGTCCCATCGTAAACTTTATTATCCGCCGTAAAGCTTCCCGCAATCTCTTTCACAGTAATGTTGGCAGTAGTGGTGCTTACACTCTTTAAGGTATAGTTACCTGCTGCTGCACCGTTTAATGTCATCCCTGTTGCTGTTACCGTTTTTCCTGTACCCGCATGAACATTGTCAAAGCTTGCTGTTCCACCATTGAGACTTAGTTTGTTTTCGTCGCCTGCTACAGGTGTTACTGTTCTGGTTAGGATGGTTGCTGCTGCTGTAGCATCGTACACTTTGTTATCTGCTGTAAAGCTTCCCACTACTTCTTTAGCCGTGATGCTGGCGGTAGTCGTATTGACGCTCTTTAAAGTGTAGTTTGTTGCCGCATCGCCGCTTAAGCTCATGCCTGTGGCGGTTACGGTTCTAGCAGTACCAGCATTTGCATTATCGAAACTTGCTGTTCCGCCCGTCAGACTCAGTTTGTTTTCGTCTCCTGCTACCGGGATTAGTGTTCTGGTTAAGATAGTAGCCGCCGCCGTACCATCGTATACCTTGTTGGCTGCCGTAAAGCTTCCGGTGATCTCCAATGCCGTGATATCAGCAGTCGTAGCATTTACACTCTTCAAAGTGTAGTTCGCAGCTGCATCTCCGCTCAGGCTCATGCCTGTTGCCGTTACCGTTTTGCCGGTTCCTGCATGGGCATTATTGAAGGTTGCCGTTCCAGCCGTCAGCTCCAGTTTACCCTCGTCTGTACTTAGCGGCGTAACTGTTCTTGTCAGGATGGTAGCTGCGTCAGTACCATCGTACACTTTATTCTCTGCCGTGAAGCTTCCGGTGATTTCTTTTGCAGTGATGTCGGCAGTCGTATTAGTTACTTCTTTCAAGGAATAGTTTGCTGCTGCTTCGCCGCTTAAGCTCATGCCTTGGGCAGTTACTTTTTTACCTGTTCCTGCACTGGCATTATCGAAAACTGCAGTTCCGCCTGTCAAGCTTAACTTGTCTTTATCCGCATCTAAGGGCGTGACTTTCCTGGTCAGAATAGTTGCATCAGCAGTACCATCATATACTTTGTTGTCTGCTGTAAAGCTTCCTGCAATTTCAAGAACAGTGATGTCGGCAGTCGTTGTATTCACACCGGTTAAGGTATAGTTCCCTGCCGCTACGCCGCTCAGGCTCATACCTGTTGCAGTTACTGCCTTAGCAGTACTCACACTGGCGTCATCAAAGGTCGCTGTTCCACCTGTCAGTTCCAGTTTACCTGCATCTGCTGGCAGAGGCGTCACCGATCTGTCGGTGATGGTAGCTTCCTTCGTTCCGTCGTATACTTTGTTCTTTGCCTTAAAGCTTCCGGCAATCTCAAGGGCAGTGATGTCGGCAGTAGTTGTATTGACACCGGTTAAGCTATAGTTCCCGGCTGCCTCTCCGCTCAGGCTCATACCTGTTGCTGTTACTGTCTTAGCAGTACTAACATTGGCATTATCGAAACTTGCAGTACCGCCTGTCAGTTCCAGTTTACCTGCATCTGCTGCTAAAGGTGTTACCGATCTGTCGGTGATAGTAGCTCCATTTGTTCCGTCGTATACTTTGTTTTTTGCCTTAAAGCTTCCTGCAATTTCAAGAGCAGTGATGTCAGCAGTAGTAGTGTTTACACCGGTTAAAGTATAGTTACCCGCTGCCTCGCCGCTCAGGCTCATACCTGTTGCTGTTACTGTCTTAGCAGTACTAACATTGGCATTATCGAAACTTGCAGTACCGCCTGTCAGTTCCAGTTTACCTGCATCTGCTGCTAAAGGTGTTACCGATCTGTCGGTGATAGTAGCTCCATTTGTTCCGTCGTATACTTTGTTTTTTGCCTTAAAGCTTCCTGCAATTTCAAGAGCAGTGATATCAGCAGTAGTTGTATTTACACCGGTTAAGGTATAGTTACCCGCCGCTTCTCCGCTCAGGCTCATGCCTGTAGCTGTTACTGTTTTAGCAGTTTCCGCATTGGCGTCAGCAAAGGTCGCTGTTCCTCCTGCCAGTTCCAGTTTACCTGCATCTGCTGCTAAAGGCGTCACTGACCTGTCGGTGATTGTCGCATCTTTCGTTCCGTCGTATACTTTGTTTTTTGCTTTAAAGCTTCCCGCGATTTCTTTCTTCTTGACCTCAAGCGTTTGTTCCACCTCATCAGCGGCACTATACGCTTCACTACCTGTCTGTTTAGCTATGATCTTAGCTGAACCGGCCCCTATTATGTTCACCGTTTTCCCTGAAACCGTTGCGACGTCTTTATTGTCGGAGATATATTCCACCTCCAGCCCGGAAGTAGATGTAGCTGAAAGGTCGAAACTTCCATCACCATAAGTAACAGCGGTTAAAGGATTGAAAGTTATCACCTGTCCTGATTTTGGCGTACCACTTTTCACTGCGCTTGCCACACTCTCATTTCCAGCCTTATCGTAGGCTTTTATGGTATAATAATAGGTTGTTCCATTATTTAGACTAAGGTGCTCATGGCTCAGTTCCAGGGCTGTTTTGTCAGCAAGTTCATTAAGTGAATTAGAAGCTGTTCCCCAATAGACTTTATAGCCTGCCAGGTCGCCTTCTGAATTAGCATCCCAGTTTAGTTTGATCGCTTTATCTTTTGTTGTCAATACAAAATTAGCAGGTGTTAAAGGCGCGGTTTTATCAATAATAAACTTAACCGTCGTGCTGTTTCCAGCAGCGTCAGTTACAACCAGACTATGGGGACCTTCAGTACTCAATGTACTTCCACTGGTAAAAGTCTCCGTTCCCAGTTGGCCCTTTCCTTCATTAAAACTGATCGCTCTGTCTGAAGTGTAAACTTCTCCTTCCGCTACACCCGTAATCACAGGTGCCGTATTATCTATTGTATATTTTTCATTTGCATCTGTCGGAGTGAAGCTGCTCAACACATTTCCGGCAATATCCTTTATGCCGCTTACTGAAGAGATAGAAAGGCTTACCTCTCCATCAAGAGAAGCCAGGTTTCCCCCCGATACCGGAAGGTCAAAAACTGTCCCCTCTGTAATTTCCTGAAGCGCACCTACTGATGCCGTAGTTCCGCTTACACTAAAATGTTCAGTCTTAACGCCGCTCAACTTCTCGGAAAACGTTACCCTGAAGGTTAATTCATCTGCATTGGTTTTTTCAGAAGAAGGTGTTTGACGTTTGATGCTTGTTACCTTTGGTGCTACTGCATCAATATAGAATGTATTGGTATTGCTTTCCGGGCTGGTATTGCCTGCCTCATCAGAAGCTGTTGCCTTCACGGTATTTGCTCCGTCAAGATAGGCCCCCAGTGGTGTAATGGTCCAGTTTCCACTACCGTCAGCAGTTTTTGTCGGAGTCCGTAAAACGTCGTTTACATAAATCTTTACTATTGAACCCGGTTCAGCTGTCCCTGTAAAGGTCGGATCATTATCATTCGTGTAGGTACCATCAGCAAGGGCAACGACTACCGGTGCAGCGGGAGCTTTTGTATCAAAAGTAAGAGAAGGCAAAAGTCCTGCGGTACCAGGGTTTCCCACAGCATCTGTATAGGCTGCCTCAGCTACGGTAATGCTTGCTGTTCCGTTATCGATATTAGCATCTGGTGTGAAGGTAGCTGTACGCGTTACTCCTGATCCGGACATTGCACCTAATATACCTCCCGAAACACTTACGTCAGTGTCCGTGAATGTCATTCCCGGGTCTTCGTCAAATGTAAAGGTGATTACTGCAGTTTCATCAGTTTTCAGTTTCGACTTATCGCTCTTGATAACCAGGGCTGGGGCAACATGGTCTACTGTATATTCCTCGCCTTTAGTAAAGCTCTCAGAAACGTTTGGCGTAACCCCGCTTGTTCCTACGAAATCAAGACGAAGTGTTCCTGCTCCTTTTACTGAAGTAACGGGAACCGTCCATACTTTTCCGGAACCGTCCGGTGTCCCTACGCTACCATCGGCAGTTCCAGTTTTTGTTAGTTCAAAGTCGCCAGCATCCACTCCCGTAACATCTGCAGCAAATGTAACGGTATACTCTACCGTTGTGGCATTTGTTGGGTTGATAGATGACTTGCGAGCAATGGAGGAAACAGCTGTGGAACTTAAAGGAGTCCCAACCTTTATGTTATTCAAGGCGATATATGAATCTACACCGTCCTTCTTATAAATGCGAACTTCATCGACGTTCTTAAACACAGCCGGCAGTGTAAGCGAGAGCTCCGAAGATGCCTGCGACAGGCCAACATAGTGGCTGGTTTTATTTCCGTTAAAGTCTAAAGAACCCTTCGGCTCTCCTCCCTCAAATGCTTCAATTTTAAACACGTCGCCTTCCCGGCTTCCCCAATCGTGGAAATCTACAGACTCCAGAGAAAAATTGTCGCCATTGTTCGACTTGATGCTCCAGCCATAAAAGCTGGCCATATCAGAACCGCCGTAGACGATAATTGGAGGATAGCTCTCCCAGTTCAGCTGCGTATTATCATGGAGCTTCAATTGCTTTTCAGTAAGAGTCACGCCGGAGCTATTAACTGGCCTTACCTGAAGGTTCAAGTCTTTAATAACCATAGAACCGCCATCTCCATCATTTGCTATATGGTCGGTAAAACCATCGGAATTTGAAAATTTAAGCGTTGGGGAGGCTGCAAGAGCAACTTCACCATTAGTAACATTACCTGACAGTACCTCTAATTTTTCATCATTTTCCCCTGCTGATTCCCAGCCACCGCTTGTAATGCTGCTGTAAGTAAAGCTTGGTGGTATCAGACTGGTAGGATTTGTATTGTAATAGAGAATTTCCTCATCGCCTGCAATACCTATCTCCCATCGATTTTCAACCTGATTAAACTTCAGTTCATAATATCCCCCGTCGAAGCCTGGGCCGCCAACATATATGTGTCGCCCGTCAGCCATCTCCCAGCTATAGAATGTAACAGGGTCTTGCTCATAGCTGTCTTTAAAACTAATAGCGCTAGCAGCAAGAGGCGTTATTTGTGAGCCGACCGCTGAATTCGGGCTCGTGCCACCCGCATTTACTGCTCTAATCCGATAATAATAGGTAGTACCCTCCGCTAAACCCGTTACGGTAAGGGAAGTACCCAGCGTTACTTCTTTATTTGTATAACCTGAAAGCAAAGCGCCTGGGGCGAAATCGTTGGAAGTCGCGATATCCAGCCTGAAAGAAGTTGCACCGTTGCTGCCCCAGTGTAGGGTAAAGCCGCCTGGATTTACTTCGTTTGTAGCATATAAATTTGGCGCGGCAGGTATAGTAATTTGAGACCCAGTGGTGGAATTGGTGCTGGTACCACTCGTATTAACGGCTCTTACTTTATAATAATAAGTCGTACCCGGATTTAAACCGCTTAGAACCTCCGAAGTACTGATAATAGTTTTATCATAATATCCAGAAACATGGGATTTAAAGTCGCTGTAAACAGAAACATCCAGTTTATAAGAATCAGCACCAGAAACAGCAGCCCAATTTATGGTTAAACTATTGTCAGTTACGGAAGTTGCTGCGCTTAAAGTTGGAGCAGAGGGGATAGCGAGATCCGTAACAAAGCTCTTAATATCTCCGGTTGTAGTACCCGCGGTATTCACTGCTTTTACGCGATAATAATAGGTAGTACCGCCAATTAGACCTGTAATAGCAGCAGAAACATTAGTACTGCCCGCACCTGCCGCAATTTTATCAGGACTTGCATTTACAGAAGCAGCACCCGAAAGATCTGCGTTTGTACCGTATTCAAACGTTATAGTCGTTTCAGCGCCCCCGTCACTTACGGCACCTGGTAAGGTAGCAGTAGTGGAGGTTTTGGTGGCGACTGCTGTAGTGGTTGCAATTGGAGCAGTAATAGCTACTCTTATATTATTAATCTCTAAATCCTCCAGATAAAGGAAAGGCATGTCGCCATCATTGAAGGTAATTTTTATAAAGGAAAGAGACTCATATGCAGAACCAGAACCTATTAAAGTAACATAGTCATTAGGAGCAACGGCGTAAGGCAGCTCACCGCTTAATTCCCCTCCCTTAGAAGTTGTAAAAGAATACGTAGCAAGAGGTAATGGCTCCCAATTACTAGTACCATCTGCTATTTTTAGTGACTTCAGGTCAAAAGTATACCCAGGTATTGAAATAGTAGCAACCAAACTTGCTCCATTAACCCCTGAGTTACTGATAGCATATTCAACTGAAGAACCTAAATCAAACCCTCCGCCATATACTTCACCTTCTTTGGATCCAGTGATTTTCAAGGTTAATGGATGAGTTTTCCCTGGCTCTGTCCAAGTCCAGTTTTCTCCAGAGCCAGCATTTGTTCCCTCGTTAAAAGTATAAACAGTAGTACCCGCCAAATGCGTCCTTTGAGTATTCAATAGAGAATTGTCACCAGCACCGCCATCATTAACGGCCCGAAGGCGGAAATAATAGAAAGTACCTGGAGTAAGACCAGTGAGTTCCTCAGTTAAACCGGTAATTGATTTAGAGCTATATCCTGAAATAAAAGTTGAAAAATCTTTAGAAGTCGAAACATCCAGTTGATAGGAAGCGGCATTCTTTACAGGAGTCCAGTTAAGTTTAAAACTATTTGATGTAACCAAAGATGGGCTAGGCCTGTCGGGCTTGCCGGGAGGTGTTACTGCTGGTGCAATTGGCTTTCGTGTTACCTCTGCCGATTTAGCACTTTCATTGCCTGCGTTATCAACAGCTGTAATTTTATAGTAATAAGTAGTGTTATTCGTTAACCCCGTGTGGCTATAAGTTACAGTTGGCTTTGTAATGGTTGCTAATAAAGTAGTCGGGTTAGTGGAGGTTCCGCTATACAGCCGGTACTCCTTCAAATCGCTTTCCGTATTTGCAGTCCAGCTTAAATCATTCCTGGCATTGCCTGCCGTTACTGAAAGACCGGAAGGAATAGCAGGATCATAAAAATCCAGGTTATTTTTAAGAACATAAAGCTTATCATCATAACCACTTGTCATTACCACATCTGCCTTACCATCTGCATCAACGTCGCCTATAGCAACACTTGCCACATCTCCAAATTGGCTGTCTCCTGTTGTAGTAGCAGCTTTAATCTCTTTTATGGCAAATGAAATGGTGCTGCCGCTGGTATTATTTCTTAATGCAAGTGCAGAATAGTTATAATTCGATGCAATTGCAAGATCAGGCTTTCCATCACCATCCAGATCTCCCTGAGCCAGCATGCCGGCACCGGTAGGGAGCGAGATTGCTGCCTGAGGCTCAAAATTTAAACCTATTGAACTTGTATTCTTGAAGATTTGTATTTGCTTTGACAAACCTGAACCGTCTTCTTCGAAACCAATGGCAATATCTGTTTTACCATCGGTATTGAAATCGGCAACAGCAATATTACGGGGATATAGTATATCTATTGCTTGTGAACTGCTGGAAAAAGAAAAGGAACCAGGTGTAGAATTATTTTTTATTAATAAAATGCGCCTGGAAGGGTCATTTCTTAGTACAGCCATATCAATTTTACCGTCATTATCAAAATCAGCCACCGCAACGTTTGTACAACTCCCGGTTGAATAGGTTTCTTTGGCAGCAAAACTGGTTACGCCGCCTGATGATGTGTTTTTGAAAATGGAAACAGAATTATCCCAGGGCGTTGTCACCACAATATCTATCTTCCCATCTCCATCAAGATCTGCCACTCTCGCTACTTCCGGAATGGTACCAAGATTTAAATTTAATTGAGCTTTGAAAGAAATCGTTGCACCGCTGGTATTGTTCTCGAATACACTTACCGAACCGCCACTATTATTAGCAAGAACGAAATCCATTTTCCCATCGCCATTAAAGTCGGCATAGGCTGCTGAAGTTGGGTTATCCCCGCTCGAAAACGTATTTGCTGCCGAAAAACTTATTGCAGAACTGGTGTTATTTGTAAATGCATTCAAATAACCGCCTACGCCATTAGCTCCGGTTGCATTTGCGGAAGCAATGTCTGGTTTTCCATCTCCATTTAAATCTATAATAGCAACCTCGCTTCCATTAACAAAACCGTAAGAGGTTGCCGGAAAACTGTTTCCGCTGGCCATTACGAAAGTTGGATTGAAAGGCTTTGTAGATTGTGCCACCAAGGAAGAAGCAGTGTTAAGCACTGTAATGGGCTGATAGGAAGCTCCGCCCGGCACCGTAACAGTTAGAGAGGTAGCCGTTGCAAATGTTACTGTTGCTTTTGTGGCCCCAAAATAAACAATGTTATTGGCGGCGGTAGTGTTAAAATTAGTACCGGTAATGGAGACCGTTGTTCCGACAGGGCCAGAAGCAGGCGAAAAAAAGGTTATAGTTGGGGCAGCGGGGGCAGTTTCTGTACCTATCAGGATGGACGTACCTATGGCCGTAGTCGGTGAACCAGATGTATTGCTGCCGCCGTAATTCGCTCTATTTGATAGTCTTGCTAGCCATGCTGCTCGGTCAACCTTTGTAGTTGGCCCAGTATATGTATAAAAGTCTCCTTTATTTGCATCATGGATCATAGAGACACTATTCCCAACTGCTAGCGAGCTCGGAAGAACAGACTGATAAAGAGTATTATCTGAAATAGACGTATCCCAATATGAAGGAGCAGGAGCCGATAAAGTATTATTAAAACCGGTAATGAATACCGGAGAGACACTGCTCCCTTGATAGAAAAACAATTGTTCCCCACTTATAACGAATGGGAGACTGGCGCTCCAATCTGCTAAGGTGGCACTATAGCCACCAACTACCACAACCTCACTAGATTTATTTTGATTAGTGGTTTGATTTGTTAATGTAACACTTCCTTTAACTGAGGTATTACCACTGCCAGTGATTTTGACTTTAAATACGGTTCCAGCAGGCACCTTAGCTACAGGTACCCACTTAAATGTTCCTTCACCTGCTGTAGCGGTCGAAGAGGTGGGAATCACAAACTTCGATCCTGTCCAACCTCTATCAGTGAAATAAATTTCAGACCCTGCAGGAATTTCGGCAAGCGTAACAAACCGAAATTCTTTATTTATGAGGTCTATTTCTGTAAAAAAGAGATCACCTTGATTGAGAGTAACCGCAGGGGCTGCAGTTACAGTTACCTGATTACCCGCCGTAGAATTATCACTCGTACCTCCGGAATTAACGGCTCTTACTCTATAATAATAAGTAGTACCCGCTGATAAACCTGTTACTGCCTGAGAGGTGGTAGATCCGCCTGTGATTTCTTTATTTTCGAAACCGGCAACTAATGAAGCGGTGGCAAATGTACTGGAAGTTGATACATCTAGCCTATAAGAACTTGCACCAGTAACGGCTCCCCAATTTACGGTAAAGCCGGTTGCGCTAATAGAAGTGGCAGCGCTTAGGGTTGGTGCTGCTGGGGAAGTAACAGGCGGCCCAAAAGTAAGATCATCAAAAAGATCAAAGAAACCCGAAGAGGAGGTAAACACCAGTTTATCTACATTATCAAAAACAGAATTAGTTAGGGATACTATACCGTTTGTGTTTTGCGCTGGAAGTCCGGTGGTTTGAGTGCCCGTAGAGGTGCCGTTTCTAAATCCTTCCAAAGAGGTATAAACCGTTCCGTAATTATGCGCCCAAAATGACTGGAAATCAAGCTCGCTGCCATCGACCGTTTCTATAGTAACAGTTTCAGTAGCATACGTGTAAGCTCCTGCAAACAAGGCTGCTGACCCCCCAGCCCCACTATTATTATCTTCGAACCAATTCGCCGCCGAATAGGTGATTTTGATATTACCTTCCTGATATATCTTCGACCCGTAAGTCACATTTTCACCAAAGTTTTTATTATTGAAGTTAATAACGGTCGTTTGAGCTTTACTACTATAGCTCAATGCAAAAACATTAAGAACTAGCAGTGCTAGAATTAGAGCAAAGCTCTGTTTCCGGGCTTTGCTAGTACCGGTTGTTGCCTTATTTGAAACAGAGGAAGAATTACACCATTTCTTTCTGATTAAATAATTGTATAAATATGACATAAAGAACTATTTACGATTGAATACTATGTTGTGATAAGAAACTAAATCCCGAAAAGAACTATACGCTCCGGGAACCCAATCCGGCACGGGAAGTGCCTTCGAAAAAATTGCTTTTAAGTAAAAGTTTACCATACAGATTTATTACTCATCAAAAAATACCATCCCAGGGTAGAATAAAAATTCCACTATTTGGGTTAAACTATATTTAATAAAAGAGGATCTCCACCCTCTAAACTCATCATTATTAGAAGCAAGGCCGCTCCTGAATTACCATCGTCCTACGAAAAAGAATAATAGATGTTACAACATTCTTATATATTCACTTTCCCAGACTTTAGGAATTATGCATACAAAAGTACAGGACAGGCTATTAAAAGGGGGATTTCCTGGTGCCCGGTTGTTCCGATTTCCGAATTCGGAACAATTTTTCCCTGGCGTAAATTAATTTTAGCCCGGTAGAAATGATTAAAGATCAGGGCCCAGGCATCAGGCCGGCACATAATCCGATTGATGGCAACGAAACATCCAAATCTATCCAGAAAACTTCGACTTACAGTTAATCTCTTTCACTATCTGGTCCAGCTCTTCGCCACAATCTTCCAGCATCGAAATCAAAAGGCCCAACTCCTTCGGATCGGAGGCTTTAAGAAGCTGGATCAAGCCAAGCATATTAGCTACAGGTTTGCGGACAAGGTGCGAGTTCATGTTGGCTATATCCATCAGTCGCTCATTGTGCCTCACTACCTCCTTCTCTATCATCTTCAGCGCCGTAATATCCTGCATACTACCTACCATACGTACGGCCCTTCCCTCAGCATCGCGAATGACGAAACCCCGGTCCTTAATATAGGCATAGGTCCCTTTTTTTAGGTTAAAAAAGCGGTACTCTTCCTCCCAGTTCGTCAGATGGCTGCTCCGAATTATTTTGTAAATAGACGCGATCGTCCGTTCCTGATCCTGGGGGTGGATCTTTGATTCCCAAAAGGTTCCGCGTGTTTCTTTTTCATATCCAAAATCCTCCAAGAAAGAATTGCTCCAGGAAATGGTATCCGATATCAGGTCCCAGTCCCATATTGCGTCGTTGGTAGCTTTTCCGGCCAGCACGTAACGCTCGGTGACCCGTTCGAGAGCCCGGTAATTCTCTTCCAGGGCCTTATTCTGCTGTTCCAATTGCTCCTCATAGGCGGCAATGCGGCTCACGTCGTCAAACACCCAGAGTATTCCGCGGAAGTCCCCGGAGCGGACTCGGCGACAATGCACTTTTAATACCATCGCAGGATCAGGAAAATACCAGTGCCAGTTCTCCCTGCCCCCACCCTGGAACACCGAGAGCATTTCATCCTCAATTTCCAGCGCGTTGCTGGCTCTGCTCCTTAGGGCGGCCATTGCTTGTCTTACCGCAAGCAAAGAGGGATTTTTCTCATTTATTCCGAGTAACCGACGTGCATGTCCGTTCAACCAGCAATAATGCTCGTTCTCCGCAATAAAAACGATATTCTGTGAGATGCTCTCCAGAATCCCTTTAAATCTCACCCGTATTTTTTCAAGCTGCCTTTCCTTCTGCCAGTTCTCAAAAAGTGCAGAGATACGGATACGGAGTACGCTAAGGAAGTCAGAAAATCCGGTGCCTAAATCGGGTTGAGTAGCGTAAGCCAGCAACAGAAAAGCATGAAGTCCATTTCCCTCCACTGGCAATAGTATAGCAGTCTCCTGCCGGATGCTCAACTTTGTCCGCAGTATGTTCAGTTGTTCTTCCGTCAATACCGATACCGTATCCTGGTTAAAAAAAGGCCTGAAAAAAACAGCGTTCTCCATTTGCTTTTGCCCCCTGGTATTGAGAACGCTTACCTTCAGATTATCGATCTTTTCCACCCACCATACTTCATCAGCCAAAGAAAAAACTTTAGCAGGATAAAGAAAGGCCACACTCTCCATCTGAAAGGGCACAGTAGTGCGGATCTTCTCATTGAGCAGAAGCAGCTCTACCCCATTTTTATACCAGTCGGTCTTCATTTGGCTCAGGAGTTCATGAAGACCGTGACTTCTTTAATAGTGGAATCGGGAGCGCTGATATGCGGAAAATGTCCTTCTGCGTCTACTATCCGGAAGCTGCTACCCTTTATCCTGCTGTTCAGATAATATGCTACCTCTTCCGGAACGGCATAAAAAACAGGATGTGTCGTCCCAACTCCGATATTATCATATAGCACCATGTCATTTCTCTGCCCGAAAGGCATTTTTACCGCATCCCAGGCAGTCTGGTCATTGCCGAAACCGTGCCCAAAAACAAAGGTTGAACCAAGCCCTGATTTCCCCTCCACTTGTACATTATTCCTTATATTTATCGTTCTGCTCATTGTGAATTTGAAAAATAATGCAGCAAGTACTATGATACTTTACTGTTTGAGAGCGCTAAAGCAGATCATCGATGAACGTGTGTCCTTCATTGAGGAACGAGGCAAATATTATAAAAAAAAACTACTGTCCCGGCTACGCTAATAATCAAAACGTTCCATTTTCGGAAAACTGAACGCAATATCTTTCGCTTCCGGTTTTTCGTCACGGCTGTTTATCAGCTTGCTATGGGAGGGTACTGCTGGTTCTTCAGATAATCGGAAGGACTGGTGCCGGTATGCTTTTTAAATGCGTTGAAAAAGGTAGTTCGTGAGGAGAAACCTGCCTCCCTCCCCAGGCCTTCCATGCTTAAATCCCTCCAATCGCCGGCATTAAATCTTCCGATAACATAACTTACCCGGAAACTATTAATATAATCGTTAAAGCGCATCTGGTAGTGGTGGTTAATTACGTGGGAAAGTGTTTTTGCCGGTATTCCCAGCATTACGCTCAACTGATTTACTGAAAGTTTCTGATTACGATAAAGCTCCTGCTGAAGAATGACTTCTTTTAGCGACAGAGCATATTCCTGCAGCAGCTTCTCACTTATCACGTATTCTTCTTCCTTCTCGCTGTTCATCACAGGCTCTTCGTCAGCAGGCGGAACAAACAATTCAGCCTCAGCCAGATGTGTTGCATCCAGGGGCTTACTGCCTGCAAGTTCGGCTTTGCTCTGCGAACCAAAACCATACAGCACTGTAGGCCAGAAAAACAAGGATGCGGCGAATATGAAAAAAAGAAAGACAATAAACAAAACCATGGTTCCATTGGCGTAAAGCACCTGGCTTTCGGTTGTGAGGGCGACGTAACCACGAAAGGTTATTACCGCAAAAGTCCCGTAAAGCAGCGTACTCAGGGATATGAACCAGAGCACCCACCGCACCTTTTTCGGCGGAATCTGCTCGCCTTTCTTCCTGGCAGCCAAGGCCAGCTGCCACAATACGGGGAGATATAGCAAACCTTGCAGCGGCCTGCATAAAAAGTGTGTTAACGGGGGTAAAAAACCACTTGCTACCTGAAAAGAGAGAGCAGGTTTGCTAACTATACTCTCCAGTAGCTGTATTTTCACTTCCATAGGAAGTAGAAAGTAAGGCAACAGATCGATATATCCCAACAATACCGGAAGCAAATGAAGGTAGTCGCGGGCGCTGAGCATATCCTCTCCTTTTAAAACAGACCTGCAATAGAAATAGGTAAAAGGAGGAACAATGTAATAGATGGGCGCCCCTAGGCGGAAAAGCCAGGGAACACTTAGAATATCACCTGACAACACCAGCAGGTAAAGCAGCGCATACCAGCCCAAAGCAAGTTGTACGCAGGCAAGAATCCGCGCTCTGAAGCGGTTTTGCCTCCTTCTGACTAATAAAAAGGCGCTTGTAAGAGTAAAAAACACCCCTCCGATAATGAAGCTTGAATATAGTTCCATTGAATGACCGAAAGAAAAATGCTTTAAAAGCCCCCTTTGTGAAGGCTAAAGGTAACACTGTTCCCCGCTATTTATACGCGCCACGAGAAGTAAAGTTATTAATCAGTTGGCTTCTTTTTTTGACGTGGGATAATTCCATAAAAAAGGCGAGACTGGTTAGTCTCGCCTGAAGCTTACTGTGCGGCTTCGGAATAGGTAGATGCTATACGTATCTTCTTAACAATATGTCCCTCTGCCCTGTGGGAGCCCGGTGGTTTCAGAAACTTCCAGCACAAGGTGTTAAATCAAGATTTTGGCAAAAGATTCGGTTTTTTTGCCTGGCACGTAAATAACCCCGAGTGGGCGGTCATCTTGACTTAAGAAAATTGCTTATTCATTATTCAAAAAGCATATCGGATCTTACAATAAGGGATAATCTCCGTGCATAAATTAACTAGTTCATCAACCAGTTCACGTTTCAGGTTGTTCTTATAACGAACATTTCGCTGTCCGGTCTGACTGTATTTAACTTGCTGGATATCCGGACGCCAAAGCACTTCCTCGGCTTTTGGATGCCAGTTCAAATTAACCTCATGCAACTGCTGGTTATGAGTAAGGAAGATAATTTCTGTGGCGAGCTGGCGTTTGGTTGGCTCATCAAGGGTATCATTCAACTCCTCGAGCAGCGTTTGCCAATCGCCTAGCCAGCCATCATAATAGATCACCGGCGCAAAAGATACGTTAACCTCATATCCTGCTTCATGAAATTCATTCATTACAGCGATCCGGTCACTTATTGGCGTAGTGCGGACGTCTACCAGTTTGGACATCTGGTGTGGCATGAGACTGAAACGTATTCGGGTTTTCCGTTGCGGGTCATAATCCAGGAGCTCCCGGTTTACGAATTTTGTGGCGAAAGTAAGTTTAGCATTGGGCAGTTTTGTAAATAGATGCACCATATCTTTCACATTGTCGCAGATAGCAGCATCAGCGCTGCAGTCGCCGTTCTCCCCTATCTCATATACCCAATATTCAGGGTCAATCTGGTCCGGTACGAACTTCTTCCCCTGCCTCCCGGCATGGCGCTCAATATAGCCCATGATCTTTTCGATATTTACGAAAATGGTAATGGGATTCGCATAGCCTTTTCTTCTTGGCACATAGCAGTATGAGCAAGACATGGTACATCCATTAGATTGTGATGGGGCTACCCAATGCGAACTACGGGTATTTGGCCGGGCGCTCAGACTATGCTTCGTTCCGAGTATGAGCACATTTTTTTTGTTCCATAGCCAGTCCTCTACCGCACCGGCAAAGCCAAACAATTCGGGTATTTGATTATGAGTTTGTACCTCTATAAGCCGGGCACCCGGGTATTTTGCCAGGATCTCACGCCCACGGGCATATTCACGGATATCCGGTTCATGGTAGATCTCATGGATAGTTAGCAGATTATCAATTGTTTTTTCATGCAGCATAAGCATGTCTAGCGACTATCGTACCATTTTTAAGCTGGCTGGTTCTACACACGCGTGAAAACAAGAGACGTGTTCAACAAACAATCAATAAAATAGCCCCGCAGTAAATACGGGGCTATTATGGGTAAATATAGACGATAAAAGAATGTTGTTAATTACAGGCCTAGTTCTTAACTATCCGGTCAGTAAACAGTTGACTGCCATTTTTCACCTGCAAGATGTAGACACCGGACGCAAATCCTGAAAGGTCGATTGTAAACGAATCAGTACTAGTACTGCCGTTGGTAGCCTGCCTTCCGTTAAGATCGGTTAAGCGATAGGTCGATTTTGCCATGGATGGAACCTTCACATTCACAATATCCGTAGTAGGATTAGGGTAAGTAGCAATATCAAGGTTTTTGAACTTATTAATCTTTACGGGTACCGGATCAGTATAAGAATATTCACCGTTATTATCTACCTGTTTCAAGCGATAATACAACTGATCTGACGATGTATTGGGCTGAATGTCGGTATAGGAATACAGACTTTTGTCGGATGTTGTTCCTTTACCTTTAATCATGGTGAGCGTTTCAAATAGGTTGCCATCTGCGCTTCGTTGCACTTCGAAATGCGAATTGTTCGTTTCGGAAGCTGTCTCCCATCTCAAATAAGAATTACCGTCTTTATAGATCGCAGTGAAATACTTGAGTTCGATAGGTAAAACACCCGACGGCGTAACCAACTGAGCATAAATATCCTCATCAGCACCACCATTGCGCATGTCTGTCCAGGCTACAACCATGTTATCATTGCTCAAAGTAATATTCGGATCATATTTTAAGCCAGGTGCGTCACTAACAACGATTCCCTGCGGAGTCCATAGAACTACACCATTTACCGAGACTTTTTGAGCTAACAGCGAATAACTTTCAACGTCCAGTTTTCCTGGAACTACAAATATAAAACTGCCGTCAGCAGCTCTCTCTACTGCATGTGAGGGATGGTCGACAATACCAGTGGCAAATAGTTCCACATCACTGCTCCATAACTTTGTTCCATCAACGGCAAATCGCTGTGCATAAAACCCGGTATCAGCAGCGTTCCGTGAATCAGACCATCCAACAATAACTCCACCGGCATTATCAGAAATAAGCCTGGCGGCACCCTGAGTGATCTGATCAATCTCGAGGCCATAACCGCTAAAGCTTAAAGCGCCCTGGCTGTTGATATGTTGCAAAAGTAATCTGTTTCCTGCATCCTCTTCCATTACAAGCAGAAAAATGCCTCCCTGACCATCACTTATAATCCATTGGTCTTCAACCTCGACTTCAGGAACCCATGTTGTTGATAGTACTTTTATGCCCTCGCCTGAAAAAACAGGTTGTACGCTCGAGTCATATTTTTGGAAATAATAATCGTTGGTATCAGTACTTTCATTTTCGACAGAATAAAAAACAGTCAGCTCGTTATTTCCAGTAAAAAGCTTTTTAAACCATGCCTCCGGATTGCTGCTAACGGTCAATGTTCCTCCTGCCAGCGAACCATCATTGCGTACAGCTTGTAGTTTCAAGCCCTCCTCGTAATATCCGACAAGAACACCTCCATCGCCAAAAGCGGCAATTGCCGAAATGTATTGACTCCCTCTGCTCATAACTACAGCCGCTCCATTTGCACCCCATAATTTATCACCGTTGCTGTTAATTCTTTGCGCATAAACATCATGTGAAGATTCGATTCGTTCGCCGGAGTTTGGATCTCTGTCAAATTGATCCCAACTAACAATTAGCCCACCATCAGCATCAGAAATCACCTGAGGGCTTTCTAACTGCTGGCTTGTGCTGCTAACGGTGATTCCGCCGCTGCCCCACAAAGGCATTCCCTGGGCATCAAGGCGCTGAACTTTGACCTGGTCAATTGTTGTCTGTGTATTTTGGTCGGTGAATCCTTCCTCCCAAACAATATAGGTCCCGCCTGTTCCGTCAGATAAAGACTTAATTGAACTTTGCTCCATTGTTCCCGTTGCAACCGGGGTGTTCACACCTGAATCGGAAGTCCATTGAGAATAGGCACTTACATACCCCAAAAGACATAATGTAAATGGTAAACTTTTAATCATAAATTTTTTTTTGCCTAAGTTAATACTTACCATGTTAATTGCAATAGAAATGTAGGTTAATTAAATGAAAGTCAGCGGATAAGTTTGTACTAGCAAAACAATTCAACAATTTGCCAACTTGTTATTGTAGGTACTAATAATGGCTAGTTAAACTTGTAAGTTTTAATAAAGTCTTTAAATGGCTGATACAATTTATGGAACGCATTACGTTAAAAAAGGGCTATAAAATATCCGGTATTGAAAATTCCAACTACAAAAGTGCTACCTATAAAAACGGAATTGGGACTCTGATCATCCTGACCTGTTGGTCACTGATGTTCATTTCCTGCTCAAAGAAAAGCACTGATCCTGAACCTGAAGATCCGGACACCGTTTTGCCATCGGTTGAAACAAGCCCTCCCAATACAAATTATAGTCCCGCTTTTCCCGGCCAGACTCGGATTAGCGGTACAAAAACTTCGGCAGCTTACAATGCGAAAGTACTTACCAGCTCATTGATCCGCCCCTGGGGAATCACCAGCCTTCCTGATGGTAGGTTTCTAGTCACTGAAAAAGCAGGTATTATACGTATGGTTACCAGTTTAGGAGATGTAGGAGAAGCCATCGGCGGAGTGCCTTCAGTCAACGCATCCGGACAAGGCGGCCTACTGGGCTTATGCCTCGATCCTGATTTCGCTGACAACAGAATGGTATACTGGTCTTTTTCTGAACCGGGTAACCTCACTGCTATAGCAAAAGGCAGGTTGGCAAATAACGAACGTACTTTTGAAGGTGTTACGATCATTTACAGGGCCAATCCCGCCTATGCCGGAGTAAACCATTATGGAGGCAGAGTGCTGTTCGACCGTTCGGGGCACCTGTTGGCGAGTACTGGGGAACGCTCCGACCTGGCAACCCGTGCTCAGGCACAATCGCTTAATTCGGGACTTGGAAAGATCCTTAGGATCACAAAAGACGGACAGCCTGCTCCTTCTAATCCTTTTTCCGGACAGGCAGGCGCTCTTTCCGAACTCTATTCCTATGGGCATCGAAACCCGCAAGGACTGGCTGTCCACCCTGTGACTGGCGATATATGGCAAGGGGAGCATGGTCCGAGAGGTGGCGACGAGCTTAACCGCCTTGAAGCGGGAGCAAACTACGGCTGGCCGGTCATCAGCTACGGCATCGAATACAGTGGTCAACGGGTAGGTGAAGGCATTCAACAACGTGATGGAATGATGCAGCCGGTATATTATTGGGATCCAGTAATTTCACCCAGCGGAATGACCTTTTACAAAGGCAACCGTATTGCCGAATGGCAGAACAATCTCTTTATTGCTTGCCTTAGCGGAATGCATATTGCTCGCCTTATTATTGATAACAACCGGGTAGTCGCCGAAGAAAGGTTACTTGTAAATGAACATCAGCGATTCAGAGATATCACTCAAGGCATTGATGGTGCGCTGTATGCAATTACAGATGGAGGAAGGCTCTATCGAATTGACCGGGGATAAGTCTCCAGTCTCATTGCAACATCACGCCGCTCAGCCGTTCAAGGCCTTAATAGCCAGCCAAATGAGATCAAGTAGTTTACTAGTGACCTTCTCCTCAAATGTTAGGGAATCAGTCGCTCTGCTCTAAGTTTTTCAAACAAGTCAAAAAACGATTCCCTGGTATCCTGGTAAGCAGTAAAGCCAAGCTTGCGGCTTTTAGACATATCCGTCATAACCTCGATCGGGCGTCCCAGATCCAGATCCGTGTGCCAGGCTGAAGCCAGACGTTTAATGACAGGCTCCTTCAGGTTATACTTGATAGCCATACCCTCCCAAACCGGCCCATCAGCGGCCATCTCTGCTTCCAGCGGATGGATGGTTCCATCAAAACCTGCAGCCTCAACACCAAACCACTCCGCCAGTTTATACCATAGCCAGTTCCACCTAAACACCTCTCCGTTAGTGATATTGAATGCCTGGTTATGGGCAGCATCGGTTGTGGCAGCCCATATCAATTGCTCAGCCAGTATGCGTGCGTCGGTAACATCCGAAAGCCCCTTCCATTGTGCTTCTGATCCCGGAAATTGAAAAGCCCTGCCTGTTTCTTTACAGATACTGGCATAAACGGCCAAAGTTGTGCCCATGTTCATCATATTGCCTACCGCCCTGCCGATAACGGTATGCGGCCGGTGAATGCTCCAGGTAAATCCATCGCGTTCAGCTGCTGCATACACCTCATCTTCCTGGGCATAATAAAAGTTCTCGATTTCCAACCGGGGATGCTCTTCGCGCACCGGCGTTAAGGGCAAATTTCCGGATTTTGCATAAGCTTCAAAGGGACCTAAATAATGTTTAAGTCCGGTAACTAAAGCCACATGCTGAACTGATCTTTTTGCCGAGAGCACATCCAAAAGATTGCGCACCATAAGGCTGTTTACGCGGATGTTCTCTGCTTCTGTTTCATTACGCATCCAGGTGGTAATGAATACATGGGTCGGCGAAATGCTTGCCAGAGCCTTGTTTAAACTTTCGAGACTTAACAGATCTGCCGGTACCGGCAAAAGTTTATTTAGTTCATTGCCAGGCTTGCGGGCCAATCCGTAAGTATTCCATTCTTTCGCAACAAGTCTTTCGGCAAGGTTGCTGCCAGTAATACCGCTTGAACCTACTACTAATGCTATCTTTTCCATATTTATTCAGCGTTTAAAAGAGAATATTGTTTGATGGAGTACTTAGACCTGTGATAAATAATTCATCGGTCGGTCGAACAAAAGACAGCTGGTTCAAATAATCAAAAATTAAGAGCAAGTTGATTACATTTGCGTATAGTAGATACTCATAAACAGGGTCCAAAATGAAAGATAACTTTTCATCCCAATCCGAAAAATATGCGAAGTACCGGCCTGCTTATCCATCTGCATTTTTTAATTACCTCAATTCGTTAATAGAAAACAGGCAAAATGCATGGGACTGCGGCACGGGTAATGGGCAGGTGGCATTCGAGTTATCCAAAACGTTCGGAAAAGTTTTGCTACTGATATCAGCCCTCAGCAGCTCGACAATGCGGCTCAGGCCAGCAACATCACCTATTCCCTTCAAGCGGCGGAACATACGGATTTTCCCAATCAACATTTTGACCTGATTATCGTTGCACAAGCTATTCACTGGTTTAATTTCGATAAATTTTATAGTGAGGTGTATCGAACTGCCAAAAAGAATGCGCTGTTCTGTGTAATTGGCTATGGGAAAATCGAAGTTTCCAGGGAAATAGATCTCTTAATTGTGAACTTTTACGAGAATATAATAGGAAGCTACTGGGACAATGAACGGAAGTACCTGGACGAAAATTATCAAACTATTCCTTTCCCGTTTAAGGAAATCCCAGCTCCTGAATTTCAGCATAAATTGAAATGGACGTTTGAGCACCTGACAGGCTATCTGGATACGTGGTCGGCAGTTAAACACTTCATTAAACAAAACGGCTACAACCCTATTGATCAATTGAAAAGAGACATTGCGCTGTATTGGGGTGATCATGAGGAGCGGGAAGTTCGGTTTCCCTTACTCTTACATCTGGGAATGGTTTGACCGGCCCAATCGATCCACTTCAGGGAAGCCGCCCGAAGGGAAAAACCGCAATATTTACAGTTACCATCCTCCAGACATATCTCATAACAATCTTACACTTAATTATTTTAATCATTCTTTTTGTTCAAATAATTCAGGAACTTTATAGTACGACACTCAAGTAATATAAACCTAAATACTTGTACTAACAGACTATCAAATTCTCAAACCTAACAGCCATGAAAAAAGTAATTGCAGCATTCGATGGTTTAAAATTTTCTGAGAGTACCCTGGAATATGCCATTGAGATTGTAAAAAATAGCAGCGGATTACTGGTAGGGATATCTCTTGAAGATTTCACTTATCATAGTTATAGTGTATTTGATATAGTAGGAAGTGAAGGTGTTTCCGCCGAAAAAGCAAAGCTTCTTCGGGATAAAGACCGCAAAACCAGGCGCGAGTCCGTACAGCATTTCCTAAACGCTTGCCACAAGGCAAATATCAAAACCAAAATTCACAGAGATAAAAGTCTGGCAATTCAGGAACTATTAAAAGAAACTATCTACAGCGATTTGCTGATCATCAGCCAGCAGGAAACATTGACACATATAAAAGAAGAACCTCCGACCAGGTTTATCCGCGATCTTCTGACAGACATACAGTGTCCGGTACTTATTGTGCCCAAAGTTTACAGTCGAACCGAATGTATAATTGTTTTATACAATGGTGCCCCCTCTTCCGTATACGCTGCAAAAATGTTCAGCTACATGCTACCGCATTTTAAAGATCTGCCAATTGAAGTAGTAACGGTGAAAACCGATAGCGAAGAGATGACGATTCCCGAGTCGGCATTGATCAGGGAATTTGTCGACTGCCATTTTCCTGATGCCAATATTAAAGTACTTCATGGAGATCCTGAAATTGAGATTGTGAAGCACCTGGAAGCTAAACAAAACTCGCTGGTTGTTTTGGGTGCTTACCAGCGCAATATGGTAGCCAGGTGGTTTAGACCCAGTATGGCCGATTCCTTAATGAGAAATATGCAGCTGCCGCTTTTCATAGCACATTATAAAACCTAAGATCATTTTCTTTTGCTTCCGTTCAAATCTGTTCGAACTACATTTGAACCAACTCCCTCTATTATAATCACATAAAAAATCTTCCTTCTTCTTACCATTTACTAATATTTTTAGCATTAAATTTGCTACTTGTAATGGTAAAAGAGATGGCAGACGACAAGCATATTATTCACATGGACCAGGATGCTTTCTTTGTATCCGTGGAGGTCCGGAAAGACTCAAGCCTTGTTGGGAAACCGGTGATCATCGGCGGAAGCTCCGACCGTGGTGTTGTTGCTTCCTGCAGTTATGAAGCCAGGAAGTTTGGAGTGCATTCGGCGATGTCATCACGGATGGCAAAAATGCTTTGCCCCCACGCTGTTTTCATTAAGGGTAATATGGATGAGTACTCTAAGGCTTCGCATGAGATCACGGATATTTTAAGGGAACGCGTTCCCTTAATAGAAAAGGCCAGCATTGACGAGCATTATATTGACATGTCGGGAATGGACCGTTTCCATGGTACCTTAAAGTACGCTCATGAGCTGAGACAGCAGGTGATTAAAGAAACGGGGCTACCTATCTCGTTCGGACTATCGGTAAATAAAACGGTCTCAAAAATGGCTACCAATGAATGTAAGCCAAACGGGGAACTGAACATTGAAAAACCGGAAGTACAAAATTTTCTAAATCCACTGTCTATTAAGAAAATACCCGGATTAGGAGAAAAAACATTCATTAAGCTGAGCGATATGGGGGTAAAACGGATCTTCACCCTGGCCCAGATCCATCCGGAACAAATGCATAGCATCTTGGGTAAGAACGGCTTAGTACTTCTTCAAAAAGCCAAAGGAATTGACAACAGCCCCGTAATACCGTACCACGAACAAAAAAGTATAGGCACGCAATGCACCTTTAAAGCCGACACCATAGATGTGGAAACCATTAACAACTTACTTACTTCCATGGTAATGGATCTGGCTTATGAACTGCGTCAGAAAAGGAAATTGACAGCCTGCATCACGGTCACTATCCGCTATTCCAATTTCGAAGACGTAACCAAACAGGCAACCATCCCCTATACTTCCCTGGACAGTACATTGATAAGAAAAACGAGGGAGCTATTCAGGCAGGTTTACCAGAAACGGATGCTGCTTCGCCTGGTTGGAGTACGTTTGTCTAGCCTGGTGAGCGGTTTTGAGCAAATTGACCTGTATTCGGAATCCCAGGAACAGTATAGCCTTTGTCAGGCTATGGATAGGATCAGAAAACGGTTTGGCGACAAGTCCATCGCCCTGGCTTCTACCATGAACTTAAACCTTTAAGGCGATGTACCTGAATGTTCATTCTCAATATAGCCTGCGCTATGGTACCCTGTCCATTAAGAAATTAACGGAAGAAGCAGAAGCCCGCGGAATTACTCAGATGGCCCTCACCGATATTAATAATTCCACCGGCATCATGGAGTTTATGCGTCAGTGCAGGAAAAAAGGGATAAAACCGCTTGGAGGACTAGAGTTTCGGAGAGATAAACAATTGCTTTACATCGGGATTGCCAGAAACAAAGAAGGCATGAAAGAGCTGAATGATTTCTTAACGGAACATAATCTGGAGCAGAAGGCACTGCCAGATCGGCCTGTTGCGTTTCAAAATGCTGTGGTAATCTATCCCTTCAACTATACTGGTATCCTCCGGAAGAATGAATTCCTGGGGATTCGCTTTGATGAACTGCATTTGCTTTATAAAAGGGATTTAACCGGGCTACGGGAAAAACTGCTCGCGCTGCAGCCAGTTTTTGTCGCTGATAAACTGGAGTATCGTCTGCATGAATACCTGCGAGCCATAGACTTAAATACGGTGCTGACCAAAGTTGAGGAACAGGATAAGTGCAGGAACACAGATCTGTTTTTATCGCCGGGCGAGCTGGAGGCGAAGTTCGCTAAATATGCCTTCATTCTGGATAACACCAGGAATCTGATGAACCGCTGCGTGATGGATTACCCCGAAGGAAAGATCAAGCTTAACCGTAAGACATTTACAGGCAGCAGGTCGGACGACAGGGAGCTACTGGAAAAGCTCGCCTGGGCAGGCATGAAATATCGCTATGGCGATAAAAATAGAGAAGCGCAAAAGAGGATCAAGCATGAGCTGAAAGTGATCGATGAGATGGAATTCTGTGCTTATTTCCTGATCACCTGGGATATTATCCGCTATTCCATGTCCCAGGGCTATTATCACGTTGGAAGAGGTTCTGGCGCCAATAGTATCGTAGCCTACTGCCTGAGGATCACTGATGTTGACCCCATTGACCTGGATCTTTACTTTGAACGTTTTTTAAATGCGCAGAGAAGTTCTCCTCCTGATTTCGATATTGATTACAGTTGGGATGAACGCGAAGATGTGCAGGATTATATTTTTAAGCGATACGGCCGTGAGCATACAGCGCTATTGGGCACAATGTCGACCTTTAAAGACAGGAGCATCATACGTGAGATCGGCAAAGTGATGGGATTGCCTAAGGCAGAGATCGATGGGTTTACCGACCGGACCAAAGAAGCGGTTAACCGGAACAACCCAACTTTCAAAAAGATCTTAGCCATCTATGAGCTGATGTCTGATATGCCTAATCAGCGTAGTATTCACGCGGGCGGTGTATTGATTTCGGAAGAGCCTATTACCTACTATACGGCTCTTGATCTTCCGCCCAAAGGCATGCCGGTAGTTCAATTGGATATGTATGAGGCTGAAGAGATTGGCTATGACAAGTATGATATTCTAAGCCAGCGCGGCATCGGTCACATTAAAAATGCGGTTAGGCTGGTGGAAGAAAACCTGCACCGTAAGATCGACATACACCAGGTGAAAAATTTCATGACTGACCCTAAAGTAAACGAGCAATTAAAGCAGGGCATCACAATCGGGTGTTTCTACATTGAATCGCCTGCCATGCGTCAGTTAATTAAAAAACTGGGCTGCGATAACTACCTGGTTTTAGTGGCTGCGAGCTCTATCATCCGTCCGGGTGTTGCCAGTTCAGGTATGATGCCTGCCTATATCAAATACCATCACGCGCCCGACAAGGTGAACTACCTCCACCCGGTAATGGAGGAACAACTTCGGGAAACTTATGGAGTGATGGTGTATCAGGAAGACGTGATAAAAATATGCATCCACTTCGCCGGAATGAATGGGTCGGACGCCGATATCCTGAGACGAGGCATGAGCGGAAAGTACCGCTCCAGGAAAGAATTTGACCGTTTAGTGGAGCGCTTTTTTAAGGGTGCCCGTAAACTAGGCAGAGAGGAAAACACGATTAAAGAAGTCTGGAGGCAGGTATCGAGTTTCGCAGGCTACAGTTTCTCTAAAGCGCACTCAGCCAGCTTTGCGGTAGAAAGTTATCAAAGTTTATACTTAAAAACTTATTTTCCGAGGGAGTTCATGGTAGCGGTACTGAATAACTATGGCGGTTTTTATACTCGCTGGCTATATCTGCATGAGCTAAAGAAGGCTGGAGCTATGGTTCACCTGCCTTGCGTAAACCATAGTGATTCTGCGGTATCTATATACGGCACAGACGCTTATCTGGGTTTCATTGGGATTCAGGGGCTGGAAAACAAGTTCATCAGCCTTATACCGGAGGAGCGGAAGCACAAGGGTAAGTACCTCCATCTAGACGATTTTGTCAGCCGCACGGGAATTGGCCTGGAACAGTGTATTATCCTGATCCGTGTGGGAGCTTTAAGGTTTACAGGAAGATCAAAAAAGGAATTGTTATGGGATGTTCATACGTTGTTTGCATCCTTTGGAAACAAGGCTCATCGCAGGAATGAAGCGGAGCTTTTTCATACAGAGGCAAAAAGTTACACCCTGCCGGAACTAACCTGTACTAAGCTGGAAGATGCGTATCATGAGTTGGAGCTGCTCGGCTTCCCGGTGTCTATGACAATGTTCGCGCTTTTGAAAACCAGCTTTCGGGGTGAGCTAATGGCTAAAGAGCTGGATACCGTGATCGGAAAGACGGTTAAGATGGTCGGGCAATACGTCTGTGAAAAGACGGTTCATACAAAGAACAACAAGAAAATGTGGTTTGGAACTTTCCTGGACAATGAGGGTGAATTCTTCGATACGGTTCATTTTCCGGGTACTACTCCGGGTTATCCTTTCCGCGGGGCAGGGTGTTATTTGATTGAAGGCAAGGTGGTAGCAGATTTTGGATTTGCTAGTTTGGAGGTAAGGAAGTTTGCAAAGCTCGATATTCAGGAGAATCCGGTAATGGGCTAATAAATCTTTGGTTTTTCATGCGATTTGTCAAAGCTGTTCACCAGATAATTAGCAATAACCTCCAAACAATAGAAACAACCATGAGTTAGAATCTGACAGAGCTACAATTAAAGCTCAAAAAGATGATTTCAATTGGATACCATGCCTCTCACGAACAGTTCAAACCAAGTGAGTTAATGAAGCTTGTTCAGTTAGCCGAAAAAGCCGGTTTTACATCGATTAATTCCTCTGACCATTTCCATCCTTGGAGCGAGAGACAAGGCCAGAGTGGCTATGCATTTTCATGGTTGGGTGCGGCTATGCAATGCACGTCCATACCTTTCGGTGTGGTTTGTGCACCAGGGCAGCGCAATCATCCTGCTATTGTTGCACAGGCAGCAGCCACCCTTGCTGAAATGTTTCCAAACCGTTTTTGGATATCTGTAGGGAGCGGTGAGGCTCTTAATGAACAGATCACTGGGGATAAGTGGCCTGACAAAACAGAAAGGAATGCCAGGCTATTAGAGTGCGTGAATGTAATGAGAGATCTGTTTGCCGGAAAGACTGTCAACCATGATGGGCTCATACGTGTTGAAAACGCACGCCTGTACACTTTACCTTCCACAGCTCCGCTGATAATCGGAGCTGCTGTGACAAAAGAAACTGCGGCCTGGGTTGGTTCCTGGGCGGATGGATTGATCACTGTATCTAAACCGGAAAATGAGCTTAAAGAAACGGTGGAAGCTTTTAGAAACAATGGAGGAGAAGGCAAGCCGATGTACCTGAAAACGCAGCTATCCTATTCACGCTATGAAGAAGCCGCCCTCTCTGGTGCTTATGACCAATGGCGAACAAATATTTTCCAGGGCACTGTCCTGGCCGACATGCCGACAACAGCTCACTATGATGCAATCGCAGAATTTGTCAGGCCGGAGGATGTTGCTAAGATGGTCCGCATATCCTCTGATCTAAATCAACATCTTGAATGGATTGAAAAAGATATCGAGCTTGGTTTTGATAAAATCATCCTTCATAATGTAAACCGGGAGCAAGAACTGTTTATCCGTGACTTTGGAGAAAATGTATTACCCAAGATCAGAATCTAAAAAAGTAGTCGACTCTGTTGTTTTTTCTACAAATCCATCATCATGAGGTCTATTTTATCAAACAATTCCCCTACCCCTAACGATGCCCAGATAATAAAAACACCCAGAAGCATTTTAACCAGTACGGGTACAGATACCGCAATATTTTTTCGAACGATCGCATCTACCGGAGGGAAATAAACCAAAGAAAGCAGCGTCAGGAAAATCCCGAAACCTGGATCATTACCCCAAAAGGTATTTATTGCCCCGGCTACTAAAACAGCCATGCCGAACAGCCAGCTGAATATTTCTCTAATAGTTAATTTGTAGTTCATATCAAACGATTTAATTTTTCTAATCCTGTAAAAGTTACTTTGCAACACAAAGTTAACAAAAAGCACTTTGTATTTCAAAGCAAGAGTTTAAAAATTTAAAAATATAGCGAGATCAACTTTTTAGAAACCCTTATCCATATTCTTAGTTATCATTTTTTAACCAGTAGTACAGACAATATGAATGCGCAACATAATCGCCGGAAATTTTTAGGCAACCTTTCATTGGGGCTTGGCCTTGCTGCCCTGGGTACTTCGGCAATGAGTTCATTAATTGCTTGTTCGGGTAGTACTAACGAAAAAAGACGATATGAGGCGGCTGAACAAAAGGGCCAAAAGAAGCTTGGAATAGCTTTAGTAGGATTGGGCAATTATGCTGAAGGTGAACTGGCGCCTGCATTGCAGGAAACTCAGCATTGTTACCTGGCCGGAATAGTGTTTTAATCGAAACGAATAGACCTCTTCTACATTGAGTAACACTCTTATAACATTTACATTAAAATATCGTCACCATGCCTATAGTCAAGCTTAACATAAACCAGCAAACCTATGAACTTGACGTTTTACCCTGGGTTTCGCTACTGGATGCCATAAGGGAACGCCTCCTTCTTACCGGCACCAAAAAAGGTTGTGATCATGGGCAATGTGGCGCCTGCACCGTGATCTGCGATGATAAGCGCATACTCAGCTGCATGACCCTGGCGGTGATGAAGAACGGTGCGGCTATCACCACGATAGAAGGCATTGCCGAGGGAGACGAACTGCATCCCCTGCAAAAAGCGTTCATTGAGCATGACGCTTTTCAATGCGGCTATTGCACTCCTGGCCAAATATGCAGTGCGATTGGTTTGCTTACAGAAGGCAAGGCCAAAACCCGCGAAGAGGTAAAGGAACTGATGAGCGGCAACCTTTGCCGCTGTGGAGCAAACGCCAATATCATTGATGCCATTATGGAAGTAAAAGAAGGAGGATCTCGTGAACAATTTTGATTATCAGCAGGCAGCGTCTATAGCTGACGGAATTCAGTTGGTATCCACTAATAACAAAGCTGCATTTGTAGCGGGCGGAACCAACCTGATCGACTTATGGAAATATCGCCTTATGGAACCAGAACTGCTGGTCGACCTGAATCAGGTGAAAGAACACCACTCTATCGAAGAAAAAGAAGATGGAAGCGTCCGATTGGGCGCATTTGTGTCCAATGCCGATACAGCTTATCACCCAATTATTGAAAAACGTTATCCCCTGCTTTCAAAAGCAATTCTGGCAGGGGCTTCGGCACAGATACGCAATATGGCAAGTAACGGGGGGAACTTACTTCAACGCACACGCTGTTACTATTTTTATGATCCAAATGTGCCCTGCAATAAACGTACGCCTGGCTCCGGCTGTTCTGCTATCGATGGGTATAACCGCATCCATGCTATACTAGGCGCCAGCGATAATTGTATTGCGGTCTTCCCCTCCGATATGTGTGTGGCTCTGGCTGCATTGGATGCCGTGGTAAATACATCCGGAACCGATGGCGAACGATCTATCCCCTTTTCAGAATTTCACCGGCTGCCCGGAGATATGCCTGAACAGGATAATAACCTGCGGCATGGAGAAATTATTACGTCTATTGACTTGCCAGAGAAAGGATTTTCCGGAAACTATTCTTACCTCAAGCTTCGCGACCGGCATTCTTACGCATTTGCCCTGGTATCTGTTGCTACCGGTTTAGAACTCAGTGGCGATATCATTACCGACGCACGTATCGCCCTGGGAGGGCTTGCCCATAAGCCCTGGCGCATCAATGAAGCAGAATTATTTTTAAAAGGGAAGCAAGCCAACGCGGAAAGCTTCGCGGGCGCAGCTGAAATACTATTACAGGGTGCAAAAGGCTTCAAATACAATAGTTTTAAAATAGAACTAGCAAAAAGAGCCATTATCCGAAATGGCTTAATGGCTCTCCATCCGGAACAACAGCTTCCCGGCGCCAGACCATCAGCATAGTTTTCAGACTTTCAACAACAGTACAACGTGTAGTAAAAGCAAATAAATTATGTCAGATCAGTCATCAGTTGGAAAACCTGTAAGTCGTTTGGAAGGCAGACTCAAAGTCACTGGCGCAGCTAAATACGCAGCCGAATATGATGCCCCCAATCTTTTATACGGCTACGTAATAAACAGCACCATCACCAAGGGGAAGATAACGAGCATAGATACAAGTGCCGCTACTGCGGTTGAAGGTGTTGTAGCGGTCTTCAGTCATGAAAACCGGCCGGAATTGCCCTGGCTCGATATAAAGTATGCAGATATGGATGCGCCGCCAGGCACCGTATTCAAGCCTCTGTACGACAACGAAATAAAGTATAACGGTCAGCCGATAGCATTGCTGGTGGCGAATGATTTTGAAACAGCGAGGTACGCCTCCACCCTTGTCCGTTTTGAGTATGAAGAAGAATTCTTCGAGACCTGCCTGGATAATAACCTGGAAAAGGGACGGGATGCAAAGAAAGGCATCGCAACCCTCCTGAAACCTCCTCCACCGGCGCCTACAGGCAATTTTGAAAAAGCCTTTGAAAACTCTGCAGTAAAGCATACTGCAGAGTACCTGCATAGTACGGAGCACCATAATCCCATGGAGCTATTTGCAACTACAACGGTTTATGAGGGAAACGGAAAACTCACCATATTCGACAAAACTCAGGGTACCATAAACAATCAACTCTATGTGGCCAATGCATTTGGATTATCTTATAAAAATGTCAGGGTAATAGCTCCTTTTGTGGGAGGTACTTTCGGATCAGGTTTAAGGCCGCAGCATCAGCTTTTCTTATGTGTAATGGCTGCATTGGAATTAAAAAGGAATGTCCGTGTTACACTCGACAGAAAGCAGATGTTTACTTTCGGCCACCGCCCGCAAACGTATCAGAAACTTAGATTCAGTACAGACGAAAACGGAAGCATCACGGCTATGAATCACCTTGCGATTGGCGAAACATCGCAATTTGAGGACTATGCAGAAAGTGTGGTTACCTGGAGCCACAAGCTTTATCCGGCGGCCAATACTCTTCTTGAATACAAGCTGGCTCCGCTCGACTTACCTTCGCCTCTTGATATGCGGGCACCGGGTGGCTGCACAGCAATGCATGCTATTGAGTGCATGATGGACGAACTTTCTTATAAACTGAAGATGGATCCTCTGGAACTTCGTTTAAGGAATTATTCTGAAATTGACCCTTCAACAGGTAAATCATTTACCAGTAAAGAATTGAAGCAATGCTATCTAAAGGCGGCAGAGCGTTTTGGATGGAAAGACCGAAATCCCGAACCCGGCAGCATGACTCGCGGCAATAAATTAGTGGGATACGGTATGGCTACAGGTATATGGGATGCCTACCAGTTCCCCTCCCGTATCGAAGCCATTATCACTAAAGAGGGGAAACTTATTATTAATAACGCTGTAACTGATATAGGAACCGGAACATTTACCGTGATGACACAGGTGGCCGCTGATGCTTTGGGCCTGCCCCTGGAGGACGTAACATTCAATTATGGTGATAGTCAGAAGCCTTTTTCAATGTTTCAGGGCGGTTCTGCTATTGCAGCGTCAACAGCATCAGCGATAATTATTGCGGCAAGAGCTTTGAAAAAAAAGCTATTGAAAAAGGCAAAAGCGATCTCTAACTCGCCGCTAAAGGCAGCAGCCGAAGACGATGTGATGTTTAAGAATGGCACTATCCGCTTGAAGAAGGACCCCATGAGCGTTGTGTCCTTTCAAGAGATTGTCGCCTCAAATAATGGCCGACCTGTCAGAACTGTCAATATGGGAATGCCTCATGCTTTCAAACTAAGGAAATACACCAAGGCCACTCATAGTGCTGCTTTTGTCGAAGTTGAAGTAGATAAAGAACTGAAAACTATCGCTGTTACAAGAGCTGTATCGGCTGTAGCCGCAGGAAAGATCCTCAATCCTAAAACAGCCCGGAGTCAGATAACCGGTTCTATGGTATGGGGTATCAGCAAAGCCTTGCATGAAGAAACTATCCTTGACGAAAAGCTTGGAAAGTATATCAATACAAATCTGGCAGAATACCACATACCCGTGCATGCGGACGTGAATGAACTGGATGTGATTTTTGCAGATGAGCCGGATGAACTTATAAACGAAGCTGGTGTAAAAGGAGTTGGTGAAATCGGCCTGGTTGCCATGCCTGCGGCTATTGCTAATGCTATTTTTCACGCCACAGGGAAACGGATCAATAAGTTACCTGTTCATTTTGATGAGCTGCTATAATTAAAATAAACAGCGCTCACTGAGCGAGCGCTGTTTTATTTCAGTTTCTTTTTCCGGAGAAACTATTCACCATACTGTTATGCAAGGTTTTTGCACTCCAATAGCCGCTGGCAATGATCCTCCGTATGGTAAACAGTGGATCATCCTGATCGCGGGTGGTTGCCAGAATAAATGCAGCTTTAAATCCCCTTTTCTTAAGCTCCGGGATAGCTTCCTTGTTCCATAATCCGAAAGGATAAGCAAAGTATTCGATATTCTTACCGGTAATTTCTTCCAGCGTTTTCGTCGGCTTTTCGATTTGTTTTTTCCAGTCGTCGCCTTTGTACTTTTTCACATTTTCATGGTTCCAGGTGTGGCTGCCAATCAGGTTGCCTTCATCAGACAATTGCTTTACCTGATCCCTGCTCATGTAGCGGGGTCTGCCTAAAGATACCGTCATGATAAAATAAGCAGCTTTAAATCCGTACTTTTTAAGTTCCGGCGCAGCAACTGTGAACTGATCCAGATCCGTATCGTCAAAGGTCAGCATTACAGGTTTAGAAGGTAAAGAATCGCCATATACCAGGTAATTATATACCTGCTCAGGCAATACCGAATGATAGCCGCTATCAGCAAGCATTTTCATATGCGCTTTAAAGGTAGCTACAGGGGTAATGTAATCCTTCGCGGTTTTGGAGTCTGAAGCTTTCCAATCGCGGATCTGATGATAACAAAGGATCGGAACCTGCTTGCGACTCAAAATGGTGGCTGCATCTGCTGGCCTACGTTCTGCCTTTGCGGCTGTTTCGGTGTTGGTTTGAGATGTACCGGCCACTTGCGTACTTGCCGAACTGCCTGTATTGTCTGCGTTGCTTTCATCACTTAACTTTTTATTTTCCTGACAGGAAGCTAACAACAATGCGGCGCAGACAAAAGGTATTAACCTGAAGTATTTCATATGACCGCAAATTAAGCGAATGAATCCATCAGGAACAACAGAATTATTATTTATTAGAAAAAAAGCGACCTAAATAGCTAGGTGTTTTGAGAACACTTCCTGGCCGAGAAAAACTTTAGCCTTTTGGTTAAACCCGTCGGTTGATTCGGTGGTATAAAATTCGGCATCCCCATTCTTTGAACATAAAATCTCGATCTCGGGATGTCTCTGCAAATAATCATAAAGGCTCTCTGCCACCAGCTCACCTTGAGATATAAGCGTTATATCAGCTGAGACAAACTGTCTGATCTTATTTATTAACAAAGGATAATGCGTACATGCCAGCACCAGGGTGTCGATATCCGGAGACTTCTGTAGCAGGCTATCCAGATTCTTCCTGATAAAGTAATCCGCACCTGGCGAGTCAAACTCATTGTTTTCCACCAGGGGAACCCACATGGGACAGGCTTCCTGCTCTACCTTGATGTCGGGGAAAAACTTTTCGATCTCTATTATATACGATTGAGATGCCACAGTTCCCTGAGTGCCAAGGATTCCAACCCGACGGGTTTTGCTGTATTCCCCCACTAGTTCCGCTGTGGGCCGGATCACCCCAAGGACGCGGCGCAGATCTGGCAATTGTGTGAGGTCGTTTTGCTGAATACTTCGCAGCGCTTTTGCGGAGGCCGTATTACAAGCCAGGATAACCAGCCTGCAACCCATGCTGAACAGATGCTGCACACACTCCCAGGTATAGCGATACACGGTTTCGAAAGAGCGGGTGCCATAAGGAACCCTGGCATTATCTCCAAGATATAGATAGTCATACTGAGGCAGCACCTTAGCTATCTCCCTGAAAACCGTTAAACCACCGTATCCTGAATCAAATATGCCTATGGGCCCTGCTTCTTTCATAAACGCGAATTTAATGATGAATTATTAACGAATCTAATGGTGAGTTATGAATTATGAGTGATGAACGGCCATTCATAATTTATAACTCATAATTCATCACTCCTCACCCTATTTATAGATCTTTTTCTCAGCATAGAAAGTGCCGAATGGCACAAGAGAAACAAGGAATGCCGCAGCTACCTTACCGAAGCTCCACTTATAATGAAGTGCCACTGGAATAAGCAGGAACACGTAAGCTACAAATAAAACGCCATGAGCCATTCCTACAATCTTATTGGGTTCAGGCATGGCGAATTGATATTTCAGGATCATGGTGACACCTAGAAGAAGGTAAGATAAACCTTCCAAAAACGCGATAATTCTAAACCGCCCAAGGGGTGTTTTAACTAATTGTGCTGGCATGTGTGTTTTATTTGCAATTGCCTGCAATCTTAATGAAAGTAAACGAGTTAATATGCCTTAAAAGCATCGAGTAATTAAATCTGAAATTCCAATGACACGGTTTGCCTACAATTCTGTTAAACACTTTGCTGGCTGATCATTAAATTTTACATTTGCAGCAAATTATGTTTCGTGCTTTAACCGCATATCTTTTAATTGTGACTGTTTTAACCGCCAACTTAAGCAGGTGTTTCCTGTTTGCCGGTTTTTCACTAAATCAAAAGTATATTGCAGCGAAGCTTTGCGAGAACCGGGATAAACCTGTCTTGAATTGTAAAGGGAAGTGCTACCTAGCCAAAAAGATTAAACAGGCCGAAGAGAAAGAAAAGAATCAGGAGCGGCAGTCGCAAAAAAACAACTTCCAGGAAGCGCTGATCACCAGAAAAGTTAACCTGATTGTTCCTGTGCCTCAAATAGTTCATACTTCTTTTTCCGATTTACCTTTTAGCCTTAGTAACCGTTCATCTGATTTTTTCCAGCCGCCCAGAGTCTAGTTTCACCATTACTCTGATTAACACCTAAGGTTCAAGGCTATTGTCTGAACTATGGTGATGGTTTAACTTAAAGACAAATCAATGAAACGCATCGCTATGGTCTGCATTTTATGTGCATTCCAGTCGTTATATGCGCAGCAACAGTGTAGCGGTCGGGTTATTGATGCTCAGACCAACCAAGCTGTTGCGGGCGCAACTATTAAAGCCCTGAAGAATTCTGAAACTTCAAGCACTGACAAACAAGGGCATTTCACTCTTACAAGCCGGGCTGATTCAATCAGCATCTCATGTATAGGGTATGTTTCAAAGGTCGTCGCTCCGGAAGGCATAAAAATTATTGTAAGCCTCACTCCTTCACTGAACAACCTGACGGAAATCGTAGTTTCCGCGAGCCGGGAGGAACAAAAAAGAAAAGACGTGCCTGCCGCTATAAGCAAGGTTGATGGCTTAACAATTAAGGATACCCGGGCAACAGCCCTGTATCAGCTGCTGAATAAGGTTTCGGGTGTTTACATGGTGAACCTCGGTAACGAGCAACATACCATGGCCATCAGGCAGCCGATCAGCTACAATGCTCTGTACCTCTATCTGGAAGATGGCTTACCTATCCGGCCCACCGGAATTTTTAACCACAATGCCCTGTACGAGATCAACATGAACAGTGTCAGGGATATTGAAGTATTTAAGGGCCCTTCTTCTTCCCTGTATGGCAGTAATTCGATCGGTGGCTCAGTTAACTTCATAAGCCCTGTTCCCGGAGCCGGAGCTTCTCCGGAAATCTCCGTTCAGGGCGATGGATATAATTACTACAGGGCGGATGCCAGCGGCGGATGGTCGCAGGGTAAACTGGACGTATATGCCGCCGCTTATACCGCCAGGCAAAGGGATAGCTGGCAGGATTATACGGATTTTGATAAGTACTCCGCCAGCATTAAAGCCAGCTACGCTTTTACTCCGGCAACAAGGCTCTTGCTTTCGGCAACTTACAATTACCTTAATACCCAGACTCCCGGCAGTCTTGATAGTGCCCGCTTTTACGGCCAGCGTTATGCAAGCAATCAACGATTTACATACCGGAGGGTAGCCGCTTTCAGGGCCAGCACCCGTCTCGATCATACCTGGAATGCTTCTAATGCGACGTTTGTGACTGCTTTCTTCCGGGATAACTCAACCGGGCAGCTTCCGGCTTACTATATTTCGGATGTACGTAATGAATCGAAGCAGTACCTGCGTTCGGTTGGACAGGAGAATGATCAGAGTTTTAACAGTTACGGTCTATTGATCCAACACCGTACGAACATTAATTTTTTAAACTCCAAACTGATCGGCGGCTTTTATTTGGACAACAGTCCGAGCACGTTCAATGCGAACTTCCTGAGCATCGATAAAGACTTGGCAAACAATTACTACACCGGTTATACAAAAACTGATTCTTTAATTGATGATTATCGCATAAAGCTTTTTAATACCGCAGCATTTGTGCAATATGAACTGAATCCAGTGTCGCCTTTGCGTATAGTTGCAGGGCTGCGCTACGATAACGTGAGATACAATTTCAGGAACTCCCTGCCGGCTGATCAAACCAAATACAAACAGCAACAAAAAGACAACTATAACATCATTGCTCCCAAGTTCGGCGCTACCTACGATCTGGGAAAAGGCCGGGGTGTATACGCCAATTTTAGTTTAGGATTTCAGCCGCCTGAAACCGGAACGCTGTATAACTCGCGCCAGGTGGACCGTCTCAAACAGGCTACTTTTTATAACTATGAGATAGGTGGCTGGCTACCTTTGCTAAACAGGAAGCTGGCTCTTGAACTCAGTGCTTACAACATGGATGGAAAAAATGAGATTATCAGCGTGCTCGGAGCTGACAATACCACTCAAAACCAGAATGCTGGCGCTACCCGGCATACCGGTATGGAATACAACCTGATCGTTATGCCTGCGGCCAGCTGGCAAGTGAGGATCGGCGGCACTTTGGCCAGACACACCTATCTGGATTACAGCGAGATCCTTTCCGGTAAAACAATAAGCTACGATGGCAACAGAATGGCTAATGCACCCTCCTGGATAGCAAACACAGAACTTACATGGAAACCTGCATTTATAGAAGGCTTTCGCTCTGCTGTGGAATGGCAACACCTGAACAGGTATTACATCAACAGTGCCAACTTCAAAAGTTACCAGGGTTACGATGTTTTCAATCTAAGATTAGGCTATGAGCTTAAAAGCGGATTTGCCCGTAGCGCCGGGATGTGGCTAAATGCTATAAATCTTACGGATAAACTATACGCCACCAATGTTACGGCAAACCAATACGGAGCAACGTATAATGCAGCGGCACCGCGGACATTCAGCCTCGGCATTTCCATCCATCTACAAAATAAACGCTATGCGAATGCAAACTTATAGAAAAACTTTTAAAGCCCTGGCCGGACTGTTCCTATGGCTTTCTGTTGCCTTCAGCTGCAAGCAACCCACGCGGGAAAACTCCGCCGAAAACGCGGTGGATACACAAAGCATCGAGTCCGCAGGACCTTATTTTAGCCGTGATAATCATAATAATCCGGTACTTTGCTGGACGGCTAAGAGCGGAAGCGACTCCTTAAACCGCTTGCAATATGCTGTGTACGATTCCGCTGCCGGCAGATTTTTAGCGCCTGTTGTTATCCCCGCTTCCGCCGGTTGCGCAGCTTCGGCCGAAAGCATGGGCAAGGTTGCCTTTAAGAACGATGGAACGGTGCTGGCTGTTTATTCTAAAAGATTTGTAAACGAGAAAAATCCCTATGCAGGGGCTATCTATTACAGCTTGTCTGCTGACAATGGAAAAACATGGTCGCCCTCATCTTTCCTCCACTCCGACACCTCTCATGCTCATGGAAGGGGCTTTTTTGACATCTCAAGGCTGAAAGGCGGTGAAATTGCGGCCATCTGGCTTGATGGCCGTTACGGAAAAGCAGAGAAAGGCTCAGCCCTCTTCCTTTCAAAAACCTCTGCAGGAACAGGTTTCGGCGCCGACAGCTGTCTCAATAAAAGCACCTGCGAATGCTGCCGCACCGACCTCTTTTGTGATAAAAATGGAGTGATCCATATCGCTTATCGCAGCATTACGTTTCCTGAAAAGCTTTTAGGCAAACAAGTACGGGATATTGTCTATATCTCCTCAGATAATAACGGACAGACTTTTAGCGCCGAACAGGCCCTAAGCAATGATCACTGGCAAATAGAAGGTTGTCCCCATTCTGGCCCGACCCTGGCGACAGGCCGCAACGGCATACATGCTGTTTGGTTTACTGCTGCGGAAGGGAAGCCAGGTATATACCATACCCGTGCTTTAAATGAAGGCTTTTCCAATCGCTCTCTAATCAGCAGCGAGGGTCGCCATCCCCAGATGGTCACCTTGCCAGAAGGCAGGCAGGCATTAGTTTTTGAAGAACCGGTTGAGGGACATGAAAAAGCGGAAGGACCTAAACATCAGCATAAGGGAGATCATTCCAGGATGCCACATACTCAGATGCCAGGAGTAAAATCCCGGATCAGCCTGAAGATCCTGCAGGATGCCGAGGAAGAGAAATCGATCGATGTAACCGACGGATCGCATAATGATCATCATGCGGTTATTTCAGTTTTAAATAATAAGTTGATTGTCGCCTGGGTCAGGGAGCTTAACAATAAACCGGCTGTCTATTACAGAGCCGTCCATTTAAAATAAGTCAATAACAACAATGAAGAGAATATTTTTACTTGCAATAATAACAGCAACCTGGTGTATGTCTTGTAGACAAAATGCGGATTACAAATCGATACGCGACGAAGTGGTCACGATACACGATGAAGTGATGCTCGATGCTGAACTTGCTTACAAAAACAAGCGAAAGCTGGACACCCTTGCTGAGAATCTAGATAGCCTGGTTAAACATTATCCGGGCATGGATATCATCAGGGAAAAGGACACCATTGCACAACTTCAGAATAAACTAAGTAAGGCGGACGACCTTATGAACGACTGGATGCATCAGTTTGAAGCGGACAAAGGGAATAAATCGGATGAGCAGGCGGCAAGCTATTTCACTAACGAAAAACTTAAGATATCCTCAATCGATTCAACTTATGCCAACCTGATAAAGTTGTCGGATGCGTTTTTATTAAAGTTTAAGCAATAAAATAGTATGATGACCTGGAGGATTTAGCTATTGGATCAGTCCCACTATTTCCTCCAGGTGTTTTTGATCTGTTGAGTCAAAATGCGCCAAATATTCACTGTCTACATCCAGAACCGCCCATACTTCGCCGGCCCGGATCAAGGGCACCACAATTTCCGACTTCGATAAAGAATTGCAGGAAATGTGCCCCGGAAAAGCTTCCACATCGGGGACGATAAGCGTTTTCGACTGTTCGCGCGCAGCGCCGCATACCCCTTTTCCCCTGGCTATCCTGGTGCAGGCCACAGGTCCCTGGAAAGGCCCTAAAACCAGTTCATCATTTTTAACCAGGTAAAACCCTACCCAGAAAAAATCAAACTGTTCTTTCAGCGCGGCTGCTATATTTGCCAGGTTAGCAACCAGATCTGTTTCACCCTCTACCAACGCTTTGATCTGCGGAAGCAATGAACGGTACTGTTCATCTTTGTTTCCTGATGCAATAAGTAAGTCTTCTGCCATGCACAAATATACCTCTGCCACAGGCAGAAAGAAGTAATTTCACGGTAAGTATTGTTTACGATGAAACCATTTGCATCAATTCTGCGTCATATTTATACCAGAAGGCAGCAAGGCGTCGTTTTATGGGACACACAAACACACATTTAAGATGAAACCATCATGAGCTCTCATGATCGCTTCATTGCCACTTAGAAACAAATTATGGTAATGAAAAAAATTCTTTTATCGCTGGCGCTCATTGCAGCATTGGGCTCAGCATCAGGACAGTCGCATTCCCGGAACGAGATCCGCAGGTATGATGAAAGGGAAGTATGCCGTGACAACAATGGTTCATACCATTGGCAAGTGCGCGAACGCAGGGTTTGGGTGCCTGCGAGACGCACAGGCGGCGCCATCTTCGGCAGGACCATTCCCGCTCACTATGAGATCCGCACAGACAGGGTGAAGGTTTATCACCGCGGCGACAGGGATAATTACCGCAGACATCCCCATGGCATGCCTCCGGGACAACGCAAAAAACACAAAAGGGACAATCATTGGCACCATAACCGGAGTAACGACCGGTATTACGGGCACAGAAACTAAATTGTTCTGACCGGCCCCCGGCCATTTACGCCGGGGGCTTTCTTTTTGGTCTACTTATAACTTAGCACTACTTACAACTTATAACTTACAAATAACACTACCTTTGCATCGTTACACACAAATACTCAATACATCATGAAATTTAGCAGGAAAACCTTCGGAGGCCTTGCCCTCGTTGCATTGTTGGTTGGCGTCTCTGCCTACCGTCCATTCGACGAAGGCATGTTTCCCCTGAGTGAGTTGAATAAAATTGACTTAAATAAGGCGGGACTAAAGATCAGCCAGAAAGAAATTTACAATCCCGACAGCATAAGCCTGATCGATGCATTAGTAAATGTCGGCGGATGTACCGGCTCGTTCATATCGAATGAAGGCTTGATCATTACTAATCATCATTGTGCCTTTAGTGCTGTCCAGCAGGCAAGTTCTCCGGAAAACGACTACCTTGAAAATGGCTTTGTAGCCGGTTCCAAACAAAAGGAAATCTCCGCTAAAGGCCTCACCTGCCGCATCACCGACAGCTATGAAGACGTTTCTGCGCAGGTCCTCGGTGCCGTAACAGGCATCACTGACCCTGCGGCTCGTATACGCATCATCAATGATAAGATGAAGGATATTGCCCGGCAGGCAGAAAGCAGCGATAAAACCATCAGGGCTGAGGTGTCTGAGATGTTTATTGGGAAAACCTATGTATTATTCAGGTACAAAACTATTCAGGACGTAAGGTTGGTTTATGTACCCAGACGCGACATCGGTGAATTCGGAGGTGAAACAGATAACTGGGTATGGCCCAGGCATACCGGCGACTTTGCATTCATGAGGGCCTATGTAGCACCCGACGGAAGTTCAGCTCAATACTCCAAAGACAACGTACCCTACACCCCGAAGAAGTTCTTGAAGGTGAACGCAAATGGCGTAAGTGAAGAAGACTTTGTTTTCATCCTTGGCTATCCCGGCAGGACTTTTAGAAACCGGCCATCTCAATTCATCCGTTACCAGCAGGAATACCTGCTTCCCTACACCGCCAATCTGTATGATTATCAGAACAAAGTACTGGAAGAAACCGGGAAGAAGAACCGTGCTACCGAATTAAAGCTCTCAACAAGGATCAAACGCAATGCAAATGTATTGAAAAACTACCGCGGTAAGCTTAAAGGACTAAAGGGCCTCAACCTTGTTGAGCAAAAAGCTAAAGAGGACGCAGAACTAGCTGCCTTCATCAATTCGGATATTGAACTAAAAAAGAATTATGGTAACCTGATGAGCGACATCGACCAGCTTTATAAAGTGATCTATAGTAGCGTTTACCGCGATATGTGGCTGGCACAGATCTATAGCAGCACCAGCTTATTGAGTGTAGCCCGGCAGATCAATTCTTTTAAAATGAGAATGGCGGCGAAACCTGGGGCCCTGAAAGAAAAATTTTATACCGACAGCGTCAAGTTCCTCTCAGCTAATTTAAAACAGATATACGATAGTTATGACCTGGATGCCGACAGGACAATCTTCACAAAAATGCTATTAGACGCTTCACAGCTTCCCAAAAATCAACGCATCCAGATCGTAGACAAGATGATCACTAAAGGCTTTAGTAACCAGGAACAGATCGACAAATTTATAGGCAGCACCCTGGAATACACCAGACTGAAGGATGAAAATTATGTACTGAACACGCTATTGAAATCGTCCACTACGCTAAGCTCTTATAATGATGCCCTGCTAAACTTCGAAATAGGTTTAAGCAAGCAGATCTTTGAAAGCAAACATGAAAGAGACCGCACTGAAGGCTTATTGAACAAACTAATGGGCGATTATGTAGCGATGAAAGAACTGCATAAGAAACAGCTATTCATTCCGGATGCCAACAGTACCTTAAGGCTAACCTACGGTTATGTGAGAGGCTACTCCCCTTCTGATGCTACTTATATGAAGCCTTTTACCACCATTAAGGGCCTGTTGGAAAAAGGCAGTACCGATAACCCGGATTACCGTTATCCGCCGGTTATTAAGAACCTGTGGCAGGCAAAAGATTTTGGACCCTTCGCAAAGAATGATCTGAACGATGTACCTGTAGCCTTCCTCTACAATATGGACACTACGGGCGGCAACTCGGGCTCCCCAATAATGAACGCCTATGGCGAGCTGGTTGGAGTGAATTTCGACAGGGCTTACGAAGCAACAATTAATGATTATGCCTGGAACGAGAATTATAGCAGGTCTATTGGTGTGGATATCCGGTATGTGTTGTGGGTAGCATCAAAGGTTGATAAAGCAGGGTTTCTGCTAAAAGAAATTGGCATTAAGAATAATTAGATAGTCTAAGCTATTACAAACAAGGCTGTCTTAAGTCTTTTAAGACAGCCTTGTTTTTTAATCTGTTAATTGCTTTTTTTCGGCTTTGAGAAGTGCTGCTTTCCTCTATTTGAGTGGCGTATTCATTAAGCTCGATACGTAGCAAACTAAGCCTTTTCGGATCTCAGCAAAGGAATCACTTTCGAACCGATCAGTTCGATCGAACGCATCAGCTGCTGGTGTGTCAATCCCGCATTATCCATCTGGAAAGTAAACCGGGAAATTCCACCAAGCGACTCGCTGTGTGCCAGCAGTTTCTCGGCCACCCTTTCCGGCCCTCCCACAAGCAAAACGCCTTTCGGCCCGATCAGCTGATCGAACTGTTGCCTGGTAACCGGTGGCCAGCCGCGCTCCCTCCCTAATTTCGTCCACAACTCAGCATAGCCTGGATAGTATTCAGTTATTGCGGCATCATTATCAGTACCTACATATCCGGGCGAATGTAATCCAACCTTCAGTTGGTCTTGCCCAAATCCGGCGCGTGCACCTGCATCTTTATACAGATCAATAAGTGGCCTGAAGCGATGTGTATTTCCGCCGATGATAGCTACCATAAGCGGCAAGCCTAACGCTCCGGCACGGGCGAAGGATTCGGGGGTACCACCTACCCCAAGCCATACGGGTATCTTTTCCTGGTAAGGTCTCGGGTAAACCGGCTGATTATCAAGTGCAGGGCGAAAGCGCCCGGACCAGCTAACAAATTCCTGCTCACGGATTTGCAGTAGAAGCTCAAGCTTTTCCCGGAACAAGGCATCATAATCATTAAGGTTGAAGCCAAAAAGCGGGTAAGCTTCTATTGATGAACCGCGCCCCACAACTATTTCAGCGCGTCCCTTTGAGATCAGGTCCAGCGTAGCGAAGCTTTGAAAGACCCTAACCGGATCAGCTGCGCTCAGGACAGTCACTGCGCTCGTCAAGCGAATCCGGCGGGTTTGCGCAGCCGCTGCAGCAAGGATCACCGCAGTAGCTGAATCCAGAAACTCTTTTTTATGGTGTTCTCCGATTCCAAAAACATCCAGACCGACCTCATCTGCCAACTTGATGCGTTCCAGCAATTGCTCCATAGCTATGACCGGTGTCAAGGTATTTGATCCGTATAATGCCGAAGCGAAGCTATCTATTCCTATTTCCATTCTTACCTGGTTATACGGGCCAAGTTCAGAATTTTTCGCATCACATTAAGCAATCCTTTTGTAATTTCCCCAACGCCTTCTAAACACAATTTTTCTTAAAACAATTTGCGAAACCGATCAGTTGCATTTATATTTGCAACCGTTTAGTTTCATAAAACCACTGAAACATGAGAAGAGATATTTTCCAGGCAGTTGCTGACCCAACCAGACGGGCAATCATTACCCTGATAGCCCTGCAAGCAATGACACCAAATGCCATTGCCGAACAGTTTAATACATCACGACAAGCAGTTTCAAAACATCTACGCATTTTGACAGAGTGCGAACTGGTAAAAGGCGAACAGAAAGGCAGGGAGATTTATTACCGGCTTGAAGTGGAGAGAATGAAAGAAATAGACAAATGGCTGGAACAGTTCCGTAAAATCTGGGAAACTCGTTTCAGTCAACTAGATGAACTATTATCAACAATCAAAAAACCAAAAACATGAAAACAGTACTATTATTTGACTTTGCTGTCGACAAAGAAAACAACACCGTAAATGTAAAAAGAGAATTTGACGCAAACCTTGACCTGGTTTGGAGTGCCTGGACCGAGCCAGAACTCCTCGATCAATGGTGGGCTCCCAAACCCTATCAGACAGTAACTAAATCAATGGATTTCAGAGAAGGCGGAATGTGGTTGTATCATATGCTTAGCCCGGAAGGTCAGAAACATTGGTGTAAAAATGACTACCAAAAAATCGATCCTAAAAAGAGCTACACGGGATTAGACGCATTCTGCGATGAAAACGGAAGCGTTGATCAAACTATGCCAAGGACACTCTGGACGAATAATTTCAGTGAAAGAGACCATAAAACCACAGTAACAATTACAGCAAAATATCAAAGTCTTGCTGATCTTGAAAAGGTAATTGAACTTGGATTCAAGGAAGGCTTTACAATGGCCTTAGGCAACTTAGACGAATTGCTATTGACATTAAACAAATCCTAAGCCAGAAAACATTCCCTTATTTTCGCTATTTTTGCAGCACAAGCCGTTCTATCGCTGTTCGCTTGCGAAGAGAGGAAAGTCCGGGCAACACAGAGCATCCTGCTTCCTAACGGGAAGGGTCCTGTTACGGGATACGGAAAGTGCCACAGAAAATAAACCGCCATGATTCGTTGTGGTAAGGGTGAAAACGCGAGGTAAGAGCTCACGGCTTTGTATGGCGACATGCATCGCGGTAAACCCCAGGAGTTGAAAGACCAAATAAGCTAACGTTTGAGGGTTGCTCGCCCGAGTTAGCGGGTAGGTCGTTAGATCCTGTCAGTGATGGCAGGGCTAGATAAATGATAGAATTTCTGCCTGGCAGGAAACAGAACCCGGCTTACAGGCTTGCAAATTATTATCCCCCCAGGGTTCCCGGGGGGATTTTTTTGAGGGATAATGCATAACCTTGAAGCCCATCGTGGATCAAGCGGAAAAGTTGGAGGTTGTTCTTTTCCTTCGTCATCCTGAACTTGTTTCAGGACCTCTTGCTTAAGCAGGTCCTTTATAGTCCAAGAGTTGCCGAATCCTGAACTTGATTCAGGATCGGCATGACGACCGTTTTAAAAAGTTTGGCACTAATGCGCTTAGCCGCCCCCAACTTTTCTACTTGATCCCCCCCATCGTCCAAAGGATTTACATTGATTTATGAAAAAGCTTTGGCGCACGCGTGTCGCGTGTGCCTAAAAACCACCTACCACCCAAAGAACACAAAAAACTTTCCCTAAAAAATTGAGCTCATGACCTTAATAATTAGCTTTTCAATTAATACTGTATATATTTGTATACAACGTACAAACAATTACATCAGCCCTGCGTTTCCAAGAACATAGCATTATGGCAAAAATTCTTATTGTAGACGACGAACGTGCAATACGCAACACATTAAGGGAAATCCTTGAATATGAAGACTACCTCGTAGAGGATGTAGACAATGGCATCGACGGCCTGGAATTGATAAAGAACAAAGATTTCGATCTGGTTCTTTGTGATATCAAAATGAACAAGATGGACGGTATGGAAGTTCTTGGAGAAGGACTTGCACTTAAACCCGACCTCCCCTTCATTATGATATCCGGCCACGGGACTATCGAAACAGCTGTTGAAGCAAGCAAAAAAGGGGCTTACGATTTTATTTCGAAACCACCTGATCTCAACAGGCTTCTCATCACCGTACGAAACGCTCTCGAGCGTGGAAACCTGGTCACCGAAACCAAAGTTTTAAAACGAAAGGTAAGCAAGGTAAGGGAGATCTTAGGAAACTCACCAGCTATCGGTAAGATCAAAGATACGATCAGCAGAGTTGCCCCTACCGACGCCAGGGTACTTGTTACGGGAGCTAACGGAAGTGGTAAAGAACTTGTAGCCCGCTGGCTGCATGAAAAATCGAACCGCTCGAATGCACCCCTTATTGAGGTGAACTGTGCAGCTATCCCATCTGAGCTTATCGAAAGTGAACTGTTCGGACACGAGAAAGGATCATTTACGTCAGCTGTTAAACAGCGGATAGGTAAATTCGAGCAGGCTACCGGCGGAACGTTGTTCCTGGATGAGATTGGCGACATGAGCCACTCGGCACAGGCGAAAGTTCTGAGAGCCTTACAGGAAAACAAGATCACCCGGGTGGGCGGCGAAAAAGAGATTGAGGTTGATGTGCGCGTTATAGCTGCAACAAACAAAGATCTGCTCAAAGAAATTGAAAATGGCAACTTCCGGATGGACTTGTATCACCGGCTAAGTGTGATCTTGATCCATGTACCGCCTTTAACTGAACGTAAGGATGATATCCCGATCATTGCCCAGAGCTTCTGCGAGGAAATCTGTAATGAATACGGTATGCCCGTAAAGAAGTTCAGTGACGGCGCTATTGAGGCCCTTAAGTCGCTACCCTGGACAGGAAATATTCGGGAGCTGCGTAATATGGTTGAACGACTGATCATTCTTAGTGATAAGGTGATCACAGAAGGTGACGTACGCACCTTTGCTAATCCTTCCGGCCCTGAAACTCCGGTGACATTTAACGGCAGCCCTTCCCACAGTTCTCCTCAGCTGCAAACACCCAACTTCGATCAGTTTGCCAGTTTCCAGGAGTATAAGGACAACGCCGAAAAGGAGTACATTAAATACAAGCTGGAAAAGAATAACTGGAATGTTTCTAAAACTGCAGATGACATTGATATTCAGAGAAGTCATCTTTACAGTAAAATTGAGAAGTATGGTTTAAAACGTACCAGCGAATAAACAAATAAATAAATAAGCTAATAGATATCAATTTTTCTGTCATAAAGAAATGGCTGGATCCTGCAAATTATTGCGATCCGGCCATTCTTATTTAAAGATTTATTTCCTTTGTACATGCTTCAGATTAAAAATGAACTCCACCTGTATTGTCTGAATTATGCCGAAGAACGCATAAGATCTGCAGAACAGGCAATCTTATCTGCGCAGGAAGCCTCAGCTGACGATACAAAAAGCAGTGCTGGCGATAAATACGAAACCACCCGCGAAATGATGCAGCAGGAGATCTCCCGCAACCAGACACAATTACATGAGGCGCGCAAACTTAAACACGCATTAAGCGCTATAAATCCCGATAAAGGCCATGAAATCGTGCAGGCTGGCAGCGTAGTTCTTACCAGCCAGGGCAACTTCTTTATAGCTATCAGCGCCGGACAGGTAAAAATTGCAGACCGTTCCTATTTCGCCGTGTCGCCAATTTCACCAATGGGCAGAGCCCTGATGGGTTCCACCAAAGGAGCCACTGTAATGTTTAACCATAAAGAGTTTACTATTTTAGACGTGATCTGAACTTAATGCAAAGCCCTCCCCCAATCACTCCGCAAACTTCTATCTATACCCTCTCCTTTGCATTGCTTTGTCTAAGCTCCCTTTTGTTTTCAGCCAGTTTCAACATGCTGATCCCCGAGCTACCGGCATACCTCAGCAGCCTGGGCGGTGCAGAACATAAAGGATTGATCATAGCGCTGTTTACGGTTACCGCCGGAATCTCAAGACCTTTCAGCGGTAAACTAACAGACACTATCGGGCGTGTTCCTGTAATGGCCATTGGCTCTATAGTTTGTTTTGTTTGCGGTTTCTTATACCCCATACTTAGTTCTGTGTCGGGCTTTCTTTTCTTAAGATTACTGCACGGTTTTTCAACGGGTTTCAAACCTACAGCTACCTCAGCTTACGTTGCCGATATTATTCCCGTTAACCGCTGGGGAGAAGCATTGGGCATACACGGCTTGTGTTTCAGTACAGGTATGGCCATAGGGCCTGCTATAGGCAGCTTTCTCAGCGAATACTATTCTATAAACGTTCTATTCTATACCTCGTCGGCATTTGCATTACTTTCCATTCTCATAGTGATGAATATGAAAGAAACGGTTAAACAAAAGCAAAAGTTCCGTTTCGCCTTGCTCCGGATATCCCGGAACGAAATTATCGAGAAGCAAGTTCTGCCGGCAGCCATAGTAACCTTACTGTCGTACATGAGTTACGGTGTGATACTGACCCTGGTGCCGGATTGGGGCGAATTTCTAGGAGTTGCCAATAAAGGATTGTTTTTCATGACCTTCACGATCTCGTCCTTATTAATAAGGTTCATTGCCGGCAAACTGTCTGACAAGCACGGAAGAGTGCTGGTGATAAAAACGGCGCTGATTCTGCTTTGTATCTCTATGATACTCGTTGGAATGGCAGATTCGGCATTAAGCCTATTGCTTGCTTCAGCCCTTTACGGGGTTGCTACCGGCATTTTGTCACCCGCCAACAATGCCTGGACCATTGATCTGAGCCGCCCAGATCATCGGGGGAAGGCTATTGCAACCATGTATATCGCACTGGAGGCCGGCATCGGCATTGGGGCATACCTGGCAGGATTGGCATTTCAGGAACATTCTGAAAGGATTCCCTACATCTTTTATGGATCAGCGGGCCTGGCATTCCTGGCCTTTTTATACCTTTTTATACCTAATGTTTCACAACAGCAAGTCGAGAAACTTGATTAATCCTAATTAACCATGATAATTTAACTATGATAAAGAACCATGACTATACCAGATCATTCCGTTTCAAGCTATAGTATCTTTGCAATTATTGTTCTTGGCGGAATGATTGCCAGCTACAGAACCGGAAAGCTCTCGTTATGGGCAAGTTTCATTGGTGGAATCCTAACCTTATGTATTTTTTTAGGCGCAGGTTTTACCGGACTATCTATACTGATCACCTTTTTCGTTTTAGGGACCGGTGCTACATTCTGGAAAAGAAAGAACAAGATTTCGTTGGGACTTGAAGAGGCTAACCAAGGCAAAAGAGATGCCTGGCAGGTGCTGGCTAATGCAGGCTTTGCAGCCATTTTGGGAGTTTCATGCTTGCTATTCCCGGATCATTCAGGTCTTTTTTCAGTAATGATAGCAGCAGCCTTTGCATCCGCAACTTCCGATACCCTGTCGTCCGAATTGGGAAATATTTATGGGCGCCGTTATTACAACATTTTAACGTTAAAAAAAGACTTAAGGGGTTTAAATGGGGTGGTTAGTATGGAGGGAACCCTGTTCGGAACTGTGGGCGCCACCCTTATCGCATCAATATACTGTGCTGGCGCATCAGACTGGACTCCGTTCTTAATTATCATCATTAGCGGTTGTATCGGCAATATTGTTGATTCAATACTTGGTGCCAGTTTAGAAAGACACGGGCAACTCAATAATAATGCAGTTAACTTCATGAATACGGTATCAGGGGCAATGACCGCCTTAATTTTTTGTTAGTCCTTTAATTCATCCAATTTTCAGGGATTTGTTCATGCAGGTTTTAATGTCTAAAAAGGATTTATTAATTTAGGGTTCCTGCTTTCCAGAGGTTCGCGGGAGACTATATAACCCGTTTTATGAAGAAAGACATTCCTGTAAAAGTAGTTGAAGATATAGCGATAGCTGTTGTGTTAGAAAAGGAAACGCCCGAAGCAAAGGTTTGGAATGTTTACCTCATCAATCTGAAAAATGAACCGATAGAAACGGTGCTGGTAACGTCTAAAGGGTATGGCTTAAAGGATGGTGAAGAAGTTAAGACCTCTATCCTGCGACATTCAATTGGAGACGTTGGAGGAAAAGATTACGCTAAAATTGAAGCAATCGATGAGCAGGTTTTTGGCCTCACGAATGAATACTGGTTGAGCTATTATATTGACGGCCATATTTATGATAAGAAATTCATCTTTCTTCCGGAGAGTATAATTGATTCAAACTTTATCCGGATTCCGGTAGTGAATAAGCCAGGGGTGATGATTGCCTAGTCTAATGCCCCCTCGAGGCATTCTTATGATGTCATTTCAGTGTTATCTGGTGGTACCGCTGATGAGTGTGGTCATCCAGAGTGATTTAACGGCTAACGACCATAATTCTTCAGACGGATCGCCCCGGCTAAGCGCATTAATGCCAACTTTTAAAACGGTCGTCATGCCGAACTCATTTCATTTCGGCATCTCTTGGGCTATAAAGGAAATGCTTAAGCAGGAGGTCCTGAAACAAGTTCAGGATGACGAAGCAAGGAAGGCCCCCAACTTTTAAGCTTGATCCCTGAAAACTTTGAAAATCTAAAATTTATCGCTTAAAAAAAGAGAGTGCCTCTTTGGGCACCCTCTTTTGTACTCGGGGCGGGAATCGAACCCGCACTCGCTTTAAGGCGAACAGGATTTTAAGTCCTGCGTGTCTACCAGTTCCACCACCCGAGCAGGTATTGAAAACCTTTTAAAAATTAAATCCCTTCCGTTATGGAAGGGATTCGAGCGAAAGACGAGGTTCGAACTCGCGACCTCAACCTTGGCAAGGTTGCGCTCTACCAACTGAGCTACTTTCGCAAAATCTCTTAGATCTTCGATGATCTTAGAGATTCATTATTACCACCAGTACTCGGGGCGGGAATCGAACCCGCACTCGCTTTAAGGCGAACAGGATTTTAAGTCCTGCGTGTCTACCAGTTCCACCACCCGAGCAAACTTAAAAGAACTCTTTTAAATTTTAAATCCCTTCCTTTAGAGAAGGGATCTGAGCGAAAGACGAGGTTCGAACTCGCGACCTCAACCTTGGCAAGGTTGCGCTCTACCAACTGAGCTACTTTCGCATTTGCTAAGCGTACTGCTATTGCGTTTTGGTGATGCAAATATAGACAGAAAAGCATTCCTGTCAATATATTTGTTATCTTTTTTTTAACTTAAAAATAATTAACTGATTGTCAGCGCATCTAAAATAAGATCTCTTTCATAGCCTTTTGTTAAAGCATACGAAATCAATTTCTGCTTCCTTTTCCAGTCGTCATTTTCTTTAAGCTGGGCGTCTTTTTTGTCTAAGATCTCCTTTAATTTCCTGGCATACTCCTCTCCGTCTATCTGCTTTAATGACTTTTCTATCATTTTCGGAGGCACTCTTTTTTGCTTTAATGCCATTTTGATCTTCAGCTTCCCCCAGCCTTTTATCCTGAACTTACCTAAAGTATAGGCCAGGGCAAAACGTTCCTCATTCAAGAAGTTGTTTTCTATCAGCTCCGCAATCACCTCTTCCACTTCTGATGACAGTAGACCGTATTCGTACAGCTTGTCTCTTAATTCCTGTTGCGATCGTTCCTGGTAGGCACAATAATGTTCTGCCTTAGCCAATGCCGACTTTTTATCAAGAGGAGCTGTATCGGGACGCTTCATCGTAAAATTTATTCGATCTCAAAAATATCGTTCAATATCTAAAAAATCCGAAAAAATTCACTTTAATCCAGTTGTTATTAAATTAGCAAATATTCAGCAGGGTTCTGAACCTTACTTTTCAGGAAATTTAATATCTCCTTTGGGCGGCCCGCCACCTGTATCTGTCTTGACTTTACTCTTAGGTTTTAACCATAATGTTTTGTCCGGTCGTTTTTTGGCCGTCGCCTCAGCTTTTTCGCGCAAGCTGGCAATTTCTTTCAATATGTTATTTCCAGGATAATACAGAGGAATTATCCGATACGTTTTACCATTATCACTGTTTTCTGTTTCTGTTTCTGTTTCGGCCTCAATGTGCCATGCCCCTATCAACTCGGAAGGACTCCAGGCTTTTGAGTTGAATGTTTGTGCTCCTCCAAAACCGTCACTTGCATAGGCATGAATGGACATGCTCAGCATCACTAACCTGCCTTTAATCACTTCATCATCCAAACGGATCACTCCGCCTTCAAAGCTTTCCTTGTATCCGATCTTTATTTCCTTGACGCTGTTATAGCAAAAAACCTCCTTTTTAAAGTCGAAGGCAATGGCTACAAAGCGAAGAACATAATTATGAACATTAACGCTCGGGGCTTGAATGTCCTTTCGGGTGATCGCCGGAAGCTCAATACAGATCTTGTTTTCAGCATCAAGGCAGGTTTGAGGCCTTGCCCGCAGCACCTTAGGTAAAGGTGAATTGTTATTAAACTGGAATCCATTCAGGAAACCCAGATCGGCATCATGCATATCTCTTTCGCCCCGTGCCTTTTGACTGGCCGTGACGCCGTTCCGGACAGCCGAATTCATGCGATTGATCATTCGCCCATCATAACCGCCGTAAGTATAGCCAAATGCATGCCTGATCACTCGGGCCGTAGTGCTGCATAAACCGAACTCCAGGCTGCTTTCCTTGCTTGCCAGGGTTTGTTTGAACTTTTTGGGCTTCATTTGTGCTACTTGCTTATCAAAGTAGCCCCTGTAAACAATGTTGTATACAGAACCGTGAAGAACTCCCTTTTTATCTATTGTTGCCATCGTTTTATTTTTTGTTACGTATATAAATTTTATATATTTGAACATAAAACTAAGTAAGGACCATGTGTCAATCAATGACTTAGGTCACTTATTGTAAAAAAAATCCCACCACAACAATTACAGTATATTTCAAGGTTTAGTAAACGGCCAGGCTCCTGACCAACTTAAGGACGGGTTATCCCCATCTTCAATATATTGCTGCGTATATGCTAGCTAAATAGCTCTAAAAGTCCGCCTATTGCAAATAAAGGCGGACTCACTGCGGTACTTACGAAGATTGTAGGCAGCAATATATAAAACCTGTTCAGGACTTGGCAAGAAGTATTAACGAAGATAGCTCAAAGTTGAATTTTTACTGGGAAGGGCTCTTCCCTGCTTTGCTTGTTGAATTATTTACCGTCATTCCGGAGGCTATTCAATAATGTATAAATCTAGAAAAAACATCCGTGATAAAAAAATATCTTCGATGATGTCCTGGTCCAAATATCCTTCCCTGCAGGTCTAATAAGTGACAGCCTGGCCTACTCTCCATCGCAAATAAATTCAATCGCAAAAACATAGCTTAATATCTAAAAATTTCAGGAAATTTACCCGGCATGTATCACAAAGCATATTCCGTTAAAGAGGTAGAACAAATCATTCAGGCTAAGACTTTTATTAAAGATCCTGCCGGCAGCATCCGTACGCTTGCATACGACAGTCGCAAGCTGAGCGATATGGAAAACACTCTTTTTTTCGCTTTACATGGACGGCGGAATGGTCATGAATTTATAAATGAAGTATATCTGGCCGGGGTTAGGAACTTTGTAATCACAGAAAAAGGCAGTTTGGCCGATAAATATTCGGACGCCAATTTCTATCTTGTTGAGGACAGCTTAAAAGCTTTGCAGAAGCTAACGGCCTGGCATCGCAGTCAATTTAATTACCCGGTGATCGGCATTACCGGAAGCAATGGCAAAACCATTGTTAAAGAGTGGCTATACCTGCTGCTTGCACCCGAAAAGAACATTGTGCGAAGTCCGAAAAGTTATAATTCAAAGATCGGCGTCCCGCTTTCCGTATGGCGAATGACCGAAGAACATTCACTGGCTATTTTTGAAGCGGGTATTTCCCGTAAGGGCGAAATGGAAAGTCTGAAGAACATTATCCAGCCAACCATAGGCATCCTCACTAATATCGGGGAAGCGCATAATGAAGGTTTCGCATCGAGGGAAGAAAAGATAGCCGAAAAACTAGCATTGTTCAGGGATACTGATCTCCTTATTTATTCGCCTAAATACCTGAAAGATTATCCAGGCGAAATTCCTGGAAAAAAGAAATTTACCTGGGGCTGGAACAACAAGAACGCAGATCTGATGCTTTTTGATGATGAAAGTGCCAATACCAGCAGTAAAAACTCTACCATTATCAGGGGCAGATACCTTAATGAGAATGTAGAATGTGCGGTCCCTTTTACGGATGCTGCCTCTATTGAAAACGCTATTTGCTGCTGGGCTACCATACTTGCTCTGGGTTATAAGCAGCCGGATACTGATCTGCAGCTTAATATGCTGCATCCTGTAAGTATGAGGCTGGAGTTGAAAGGCGGTATAAACAATTGTTCAATCATTGACGATTCCTATAGTACAGATATTTCTTCCCTGGCAATCGCCCTTGATTTTTTAAAGCAACAAAATCAGCATCCTAAACGAACACTTATATTATCTGATATTCCGCAAGCCGGACTTGATGCTGAACTGCTTTATCAGCAGGTTGCAGACTTGCTGGATATTAAGGAAGTGGACCGTCTAATTGGTGTTGGGGAAGGGATCAGCAAGTTCCGCGACAAGTTTAGACAGGAGAAGTTCTTCTTCAAAGATACCAGGTCCTTACTGCGGGGTCTGGCAGAGGTAAAATTTGAGGACGAAACTATTCTCCTGAAAGGCGCCAGGTCATTCGAGTTCGAGCAGATCAGCAAGTTGTTAACTCAGAAGGTGCATGACACGGTACTGGAGATTAATCTTAATGCCGTTGAAAACAACTTAAACTATTACAAATCTCAGCTGAAACCCGGCGTCAAACTGATGGTAATGGTTAAAGCTTTCTCTTATGGAAGTGGCAGTTATGAAATAGCTAACTTACTTCAATTCAACAAGGTTGATTACCTCGCGGTAGCTTATGCCGATGAAGGTGTGACTTTGAGAAAGGCTGGAATAAGCTTGCCTATAATGGTGATGAACCCTGACGTTGTAGCTTTTGATACCATGATCGAGCATGCACTGGAGCCCGAGATCTATAGTTCCAGGATATTAAAGGATTTCACTGAAGCGCTAAAAAGAAAAAACCGGGAGAATTATCCGGTTCACCTGAAACTGGATACTGGTATGCACCGCCTGGGATTCTTAGAAAGCGATCTCAAGGCGCTTCTGAATGAGCTAAAAGAAAACACCTGTATTAGGATCGTCAGTGCATTTTCGCACCTGGTAGCCAGCGAAGACCCGGACTCCGACGATTTTACCAGGCATCAAATGAACCTTTTTAATGAAATGACCGGGCAGATAGAGCTGGTTTTAGGGTATTCATTTTTAAGGCATGTATCGAATACCTCTGCTATAAGTCGTTTGCCAGAAGCCCAACTAAACATGGTAAGGTTGGGTATTGGCTTATATGGATTCGATGGCTCTTTTAAAAACAAGAAATCGCCACTTGAAACGGTCACCGTACTAAAAACGGCTATTTCGCAGATCAAAGAGCTTGATCCGGGTGATACGGTTGGGTATAACAGGAAAGGAGTGCTCCCTTCGGGAGGCAGGATCGCTACGGTCAAAATTGGCTATGCCGATGGTTACTCGCGTAAGCTGGGTAATGGTAAGGGGAAGATGTTATTAAACGGGCACCCGGTACCTACCATCGGAAATATCTGTATGGATATGTGCATGCTGGATATCACGGGCGTAGATGCGGCCGAAGGAGATGAAGTGATCGTATTTAATGAGGTGATCCGCGTGGAGGATATTGCATTTCAACTGGAAACTATCCCTTATGAAGTTTTGACTGGCATCTCCGGAAGGGTAAAAAGAGTGTACTACTTTGAATAAATAATATATCTTGCAGGTTAAGTTAACACCACTTAAATATTACTATTTTTGGTCTTTCTTTATTTGCCGATGAACAGAATCTTAAGGTCTTTATTTAACTATTTTATTAAAGGTGTATTAATTGTTGTACCAATTGCAGCTGCCTTTTACCTGATTTTCTGGGCGGTATCTACTGCTGACAGCTCACTAAATCTGAGTCCGTTGTGGACCGACCGCAAAACTGGGCAACCCTTGTATATCCCCGGATTGGGGATACTTACCATTGTTGTCATCCTGATATTCGCAGGCATAGTAGTTACTAACTTCATTACCGAACCTATTAAAATATGGTTCAATAAGTGGCTTAAAAAGCTGCCCCTCTTTAACTTTCTATATTCGTCTATTAAGGATCTTACAGAAGCTTTTGTGGGCGATGAAAAGAAGTTCAGTGAACCTGTTCTGGTGGAGCTGAACGAAAGCGGCTTAAAACAAATAGGTTTTGTTACCAACAAAGATCTTAGTAAAATCGGTTTGCCGGGGCAGGTTGCTGTTTATTTCCCCTTCTCCTATTCATTTGCAGGCCAGCTATATATTGTTAAAACAGAAAAAGTTGAACCACTTAACATGAGTGCCAGCGCCGCCATGAAAATGGTGGTTTCCGGCGGGGTAAGCGGACTAGACTAAAAGTCTGATTTGCTATTGCTGAGGCTGAAAATGATACAAACCTAATTTCTACCTATATGAAAGTACAGCAGTTTGAAAACAAGTATTTAGCCCAATACAGTTATGCTATTCTGAGTGAAAATGAAAAGCAGATCGTATTAATTGACCCTTCACGCGATCCGGAGCCATATTTTCGTTTTGCTGATGACAATGCAGCGGAAATTATTGGTGTGATTGAAACACATCCACATGCGGATTTCGTCAGCAGCCACCTGGAGATACAAAACAGGAAGGGTGCAAAGATCTATGCAAGCAAGTTGACGAAAGCAATTTATGCGTTTTACCCATTCGATGAGGGCGATGTGATTGAATTTGGAAAGATCAGGCTAAGGGCATTAAATACCCCCGGACATTCTCCAGATAGTCTTTCAGTGGTTCTGGAACATCAGGGAATAGATAAAGCGGTTTTTACCGGGGATACGTTATTTGTAGGAGACTGCGGTCGGCCGGATCTTAGGGAGGCTGGAGGTGATCAGGAAGCTTTAAGGGGGCACCTGGCTAAACAGATGTATTTTTCTTTGCGGGGAAAGCTCGCAAGCCTGGCAGATAATGTGGTTGTCTACCCTGCTCATGGTGCAGGATCTTTATGCGGCAAAGCTCTTAGCGAGGCGAGCAGTAGCACTATCGGCGCCGAAAAGAAACATAACTGGTCGCTGCAGGAAATGCAGGAACATCAATTTGTGGAAAAGTTAACTTCTGACCTGCCTTTTATTCCGGCTTATTTTCCTTATAATGTTGACCTGAATAAAAAAGGGGCACCTGGATTTTCTTCAAGCGTTGAAAATGTAAACCGAAAGATCGTAAACACCCAGGCTGAGGCTTCTACGCTGGAAGAAGGGTTATGGATAGTGGATGTTAGGGATGATAAAGATTTCAAAAAAGGACATCTCTCCCACTCGGTCAATATTATGGATGGGGATAAATTTGAGACCTGGCTTGGCAGCATTATCAGACCGGGAGAGAGCTTTTATCTTGCAGCCAGGGACGAAGATCAATTAATGGATATGCTTAAAAGAAGTGCTTCTATTGGTTATGAAGCTATAGTAAAAGAAGCCTTTGTTGTGAATTATGCCGATCAGAAAAATCCACCTTTTGACCTGGAGCACTTCAGGCGCAATCCTCAAAGTTATACCATCGTTGATGTCCGGAATGCGACTGAAGTAAAAGAAAAGAAAATATTTCCTAGCAGTATAGCAATTCCATTAGGCGAATTACGGGAACGGATAAAGGAAATACCTGCTGATAAACCTGTTGCCGTCCATTGTGCTGGCGGATACCGGAGTGCTGCAGCAAGTTCACTGCTTTCAGCAGAATTATTGGGGCGCACCGAGGTTTATGATATCGGGGAAGCGATCAGGAGTTTCAATTAAGGTTTGATTTAAGGTTTTAAAAGGGTTAGGCACACGCGGGCACGCTTGCGCCAGCAGTGTCGCGTGTGCCTCATAAACTATTTCTTTATCTTCGATAAAAGCCAGGAAGTCATCTTATTTCTTTGCTCAGGGACTGTATTATGCCCGGTTTCTTTATATATCACTAATTCTTTTGGAGATGAGATTGAATTGTACGCAGCATGCATTGATGTCGGCGGACAAGTAAGATCATTAAAGCCCCAGCTATAAAAACCCGGTACTTTAACTTGTTTAGCGAAATTTACAACATCATAATACTTACAGGTTTCCAGCTTTTCCGGTTTATTGTTATTTGCAGCATTATTACCGGCAAAAAGGTGCGGCCAGCCGCCAGCACGGTTATGCAAATAACCGGTTACGTCGCATAAGGCAGGATAATAAACTCCCAGAAACTTAACCCTTGAATCTAAAGCCGTGGTGATGATCGACAGTGCGCCGCCCTGGCTTCCTCCGTAAACTGCCAGATTCTCTCCGTCATAAGCAGGCTGTGAAACAAGAAAATCCAGGGCTCTTACACAACCCAGGTAAACCCGTTTATAATAATAATTATCCCTGTTGTCTAAATTGGTTGATGGGTAGGAAAATAACGGACCGGTACTCAGGTTCTTATAAACCTCAGTATCCAGGTTTACCGGAACCCCATGAATCCCTATTTCTAAAGTTATAACTCCGTTTGCAGCGAGAGCAACGTCTCCTTTATACGGCCTTACTCCGGCACCAGGAACCTTTAATACGGCAGGATACTTCCCTTCTTTTTTCGGCACGCTAAGCATTCCATAAATCCTCGATTGATTAATGTTCTGGAAGCTCACCTGGTAAACGTTCACCGCATCCGTAGAATACTCTTTGATAAGCTCCATCTTCGCGTCCACCGGAACCTTAGCTAAGGAGCGCTTAGCGTTTTGCCAAAACAGGTTGAAATCCTGCGGCAATTCAATGGTGGGCTTAATACTTTCAGGTGAAAATGCCGCCGTTATCATACTTTTTACCTCGGCACCATTCACCTGGGCGGTCACTGTATACCTCAGAAAACCTGGTGCGTCCATCGTGTACGATGGTAATACAAAGGAATTCTTTTTAAGGGTAACAGAGTCGGATTTTATCAGTTGCATTTTCTCTGGTCCCACCTGGTATTTAAGCTTCAGGTTGTTAACGGGCTTACCATTGTTAAATACAGTCACTGTAAAGACTGGTTTTTCGCCCGTCTTATAGATCCAATCCTTATGGTCGGCTTTAAAAACGATAGAAAGGCTATCAGTTTTACTATAAGCACTGGTGATACTAAAACTGATGAATAAAATTGAAAGCAGTTTTCGGCAGGGAAAGCTATTGATCTTAAAGAATTGTGTCATAATTTAAAATTGATTGCACTAAGATAGAATCTCAATATTAATTGAGGGAAAAGAATTAAATATTATTTAAAAAATGCATTTCGCAATTTTCGGGTATTTTTTCAATAAAATATTGCCAATTTCAAAAACATTCGTACATTTAGGCGTTCAACTAACCAAATGTAACGATACAAAGCCCTTGTCTTTCAGACAAGGGCTTATTGTTTAGAGCTATTTCAGAGGATTCTTCGTTATACTTAGATCGGATTGGCGCACGCGTGCAGCAAGCTTCCAAATATTATCAAATTGTTAAATCTTGTTAAAAGACTGCTGGTTTGTGGCAAAACCTCTATGTTTGTAGTGGTTTATAATTGGTTAGCAAAAGTCTTCATTCTCCCCGTTTGAAGACTTTTCTTTTACAACATCTCGACGATCTGGATATTATTTCCGCAGGTATCATTGAAAACAGCAATTTTAACAGTTCCCATTTCGGCCGGCTTCATGCTAAATTTCACGTCGAGCGCTAATAGTCGCTCATATTCCTTTTGAACATCATCAACATGGAAAAGAGTGTAGGGAATTCCAGCATCAAGCAGTGCCTTCTGGTAGATTTTGGCCGGCTCGAAATGAATTGGGGATGGCTCCAACAGAACTTCCGTTCCATCCTGTTCTTCTTTGCTCACAACCGTTAACCACCTGTTATCGCCTAGTGGAAGGTCAATTTTTTTGACAAAACCTAAAATCTTCGAATAAAATGTTAATGCTTTTTCCTGATCTAAAACAGGGATGCTTACTACTTTTACTTTCATATTTGAATCTTCTTGAATAATAACGAAGTTCCATCTTAAGCATGAAAGTCACTTTGTTAAAATTGCTCTTTTTGAAATTCACTTGGCGTACGTCCAAACCTGCGTTTAAACAAAGTACTGAATGAACTCGGACTTTCAAATCCAATAGAATAACAAGTTTCGGTTACAGACATCCCTTTCTTCAGATACTCTTTCGACTTTCCAATCCTGATGTCGGTCAGGTATTGTATGGGTGTCTGTCCATAGTATTTTTTGAACAGTCGTAATAAGTGGAATTTGGAGGTAAAGCCGGTGTCGGAAAGCATGTCGAGGTTCAGTTCTTTATCTAAATTACTAATGATGTAATTCCGCGTACGAATAACGGTTTCGATCTGCTTGCTATTTGAATAACAAGTATTTTTTATCCGGTTAATTTCGTGCAGATAAAAGCTCACTCCTTTCAATTATTATCTCATCACTATCTCTTGGATTTGATCCAAGACCATACTTTTTTTCCAGCAGTTAATACTATCACCACAAGTAAGCCGGCAATTGTACCAAGCGCAAACTCCTTGATTGTGGTTGGAACTTCCGTAAAGACATGATGAAAATAGTCGATATTATGGACAAAGATACCGCCTGAAACGAGTAATAAAGCGATAGTTCCAACTATGGCCAGGATCCTGATAATTACGGGTAGCGACTTAACCAGCAGAGTTCCCAGCATTGATAAAAAACCCTTTTCATTGGAATATTTGATAAGCCTGAAACCTGCATCATCCATTCTCACAATAAGCGCCACTATGCCATATACACCTATAGTAGCCAATAAGGCTACAGCTATAACGGTGAGGATCTGAGTGGTGAGCGCTTGTTCAGTAACGCTTCCTAAGGCGATAATTACAATTTCTACCGACAAGATGAAGTCAGTAGTAATTGCTGATTTTATTTTTGCTTTTTCCGCGGCAGTCCCATCTTGTTCTACCTCTTCAATTACCTCATGCCCCTCTTTCGAACGATGAAAAAAATATTCAATTATTTTTTCGACGCCCTCATATGCAAGATATAATCCTCCAAGGATTAAAACAATATTAATGGCTGCCGGAAAGAATGCATTCAGCAATAACGCAATGGGAACAATGATCACTTTATTCAGCAGAGAACCCTTCGTAATAGCCCATAATACAGGAAGTTCCCTCGAAGAGAGAAAGCCGGTGGCTTTTTCCGCGTTTACCGCTAAATCGTCTCCCAGAATGCCCGCCGTTTTGCGAGTTGCTATTTTCGCTGCCACCGAAACGTCGTCCATCAATGCAGCTATATCATCTAAAATTGCAAAAATACCTGATGCCATATGTTATTAGGGATGGTACTGTCCGGATAGCACCATAATTTGGGCCAATAATACAGAAAGGAATCGAATAAAGAACCATCAGAGTGATAAAAGCCCGCTTAGTTTTGAGTTAAGATGGACTTAAATGTGCATACAATCGCGATTACGTATTTTTACTGCTTCCCGGGTTTAAATACGTGTTTTTAAAAAAAATTCATCCACTTGTCTTATCTTGTTGTTAATATAAGAATTACTCTATCTTAAAGACGATATACTAAACCAGAAAGACAGACATCTTGGTAGAAGAGCCATTGTACCAGGTGCTTAGTAAGCTAAATACGGGTCGGAATAAGTTCCGGCCTTTATTACTTTTATGAACGATGGTAATCCGGCATCTTCTCTGTCAAATATTTCCAGTATCGTTTAGGCATATGTTTCATTTGTAAGCGCAGATTTTTGCGGGCTTCTATATTTACCGCGCCGAAATAGCGACACCAGAGGTTCTGAAAATGTTCTTCGCGTTCGTCGCAGAGCTCTGCTTTTATTTGCGCTGAGCCGAGCTTATCGCTGAATTGGACCTCCACGGTATTCAGCATTTCTAAATCATAATAGATACCGTACTTTCGCTTCAGATCATAAATCAACCAGCGCTGGTCTGCATAGCGGTTTTTAAAATGATCGCTAATAAGAGGTAAAACATCACATTGTGGTTCGATAACAGCATAATACAATGGATCATACAAATCATCTTTTGTAAGTTTAAAGCGTACAAAAGCTTCCATTCGGTGCGCTTCCTTTCTAACCCGCCGGGCAGCCTCCCATACTTCCCACACTAGGCGGTTGGCTAAATCCTGCTCTACATTTACGCCACTGCTGAATGCATAGCGAACAAAACGCAGCATGATATCTTCGGAATAGTCAATTTCCGACAAAAACGTTAAGTTTATATTCTTTAGTGCAGTTGATGATAATCGTTGCTGTAAGCCTTTTAGTACGCGCTTTGCTTTTCGATCTTCTGTCGTCACTTCATGCCTTGTTCCGAAAAGAAATGCTGCAGCTTGTTCTCCTTTAGCAAAAACCACATCATCCAACTTATATTCATAGATATCAAAGACTGCTGTCAGCCATCCTTCATAGGTTCCGTCGTAAACAACTGATGTCATCTGCTTAAAATTAAAACAGGGTTAACTGCGGAGAAAAATCACTTTTGTATTTACTATTCTGCAAATTCTGAATCCGTTCTTTGATCTGAATTGCAGTATAATCTTTATGTGCTGAAAAAGGATTACTTACACTTAAGAAATATTTTGCCCGGTTGTAGACGATGCCCATTTGCTTTAAGTCTTCGGGCTTAAGCGTTTTGAACTTACGGGCAGCCACAATTTTTTTAGCACCTAAGAATCCGATTCCGGGGACACGGTTTATGAGTTCTATGTCAGCTATGTTTATATCTAGCGGAAATTGATGTAAATTCCTCAATGCCCAGCTTAGCTTTGGATCGATATCAAGTTCGAGGTTAGGTTGATCAAAGCCTACTAATTCATTGACATGAAAACCATAATAGCGCACAAGCCAGTCAGCCTGATAGAGCCTGTTTTCCCGGATCATCGGAACCGGGGTGCCAATTGCTGGAAGCCGGCCATCATAACTTATCGGCACATAACCTGAATAATATACCCGTTTAAGTTTCATTTGCTGATAGAAGTAGTCAGCCATTCCGAGGATTTCCAGGTCACTTTCTTTGGTCGCACCGATCACCATCTGGGTACTTTGACCTGCTGGTGCAAAAACCGGTGCCCTTTTATTCAATTTCGTTTCCTCCTTATGACCGGCAATTTCATTTTTAAGATACTCCATTGGTTTGATCACATCCTGATGATTTTTATCAGGTGCCAGGAGCTTTAAACTCTGCTCGGTTGGCATTTCTACGTTCACACTTAAACGGTCTGCATAGAGTCCAGCTTCTTTAATTAATTCCTCACTAGCGCCCGGAATAGCTTTTAAATGGATATAACCATTGAAGTTTTGCTCTTTGCGTAGTTTTTTGACGATTTTAACCAGTCGCTCCATGGTATAATCGGGGCTGTAGAAAATTCCTGAACTTAGAAATAATCCTTCAATGTAATTCCTGCGGTAAAAACTAATGGTGAGATCAACAACCTCGTCTACGGTAAAGGCAGCGCGTTTTACGTCATTACTTTTACGGCTTACACAGTAAGCACAATCAAAAATACAATGGTTAGTTAATAAGATCTTGAGCAGGGCTACGCATCGCCCATCTTCGGTAAAGGAATGACAGATGCCGTTTGCTTTAGAATCTCCAAGTCCTTTATTTTTATTCTCACGATTGCCTTGTCCCGAAGAGCAGGAAACATCATATTTTGCCGCTCCAGCCAATATCTCAAGCTTCTGCGTCACGCGGTCATTCACCATATCTTCCCCATTTACCCCGCAAAAATACTAATTATTTTAGCAATTCAAAACTCGTTAGCGTACTAAACTTTCAATTCTTAATTATTTTCTTGCTGATCACCTCGCCGCTATACTTAACAATATTAAGAAGATATGTCCCCGGGATTAAAGATGAAACATTTATCTCCAAAATATTTCCTGATTTTATAACCGGCAGATTATAAACAGTTCCTCTCATATCCGATAAATAGATCCGGCTTAATAACATCTTATTCACCTCAATAGAAATTTTATTCTCTGCAGGGTTGGGATAAACAACTAATCCAGGATCTGTATCAGTAATCGTTTTTCTGGTTTCGCCAGATTCAGGAGCTAAACTTAAAACAGTGGTACTTCCATCCGGATACGACCAAGTGAAAATCTCAGCTGGACCGATAGTAGTTTTATCACAACGCATTTTTGAAGTGCCATTATTTGAACTTACATACTTACCGTTGTTCCCCTTAAGAGCGATCGAGTTATAACCCAAAAACACAACGGTGAATTTTTCCCAGCTGCCGACAGTGGTTTTATCACAGAGCATGTCAGAAAGGCCATCTTTTGAACATACATATCTCCCGTTGGAGCCCTTTATGGAAACAAGGCCGGTTCCTGCGTCTTCAAGTGTAAAATGTTGCCAGGTTCCCAAAGTAGTGAAGGTGGCGGTCATTGGTGGTGAAGTGGATGTCAGTGTTCTATCTGCAGTAACATATTTTTCATTGTTCGCTTTTAAAACAACTACCTGTCCAAGCGGGGGCTGCCTTTTGGCTTTCACTTGTGCCTCATACAAGGATGCTGGCGTTAATCCGGGAGTATTGGGGTTTTCCCATTCACCATTGGGCCGTACAGGGGTGGGAAAATTAGGCACTCCGGGGTTGATATACTGGATGCCTATACCATAATTTTTTGCCGAAACCCAAGGCGATTGCAAAACAGTATTATTCACCTTACAGTTCCAGAAAACTATATTCGCTCCAATCCAGCCATGACCTGTGCCATAGTTAGCATTATCCTGCACACTCAGTTCACCATCTGTATCAATCATATCGTATAAATAGCCTGTGCTCCAGCGATGGTGAGGGCCAGCAGCTTCGTAAGTAACCCTGGCTTTACAATTGGTAAATACATGCGGACCGCAATTTTGATTCCCGGAAACAAAATCATGCCTGCCATCTGTGGTTTCCAGGTTTTTAAATAAGCATAGATGAGCCTGTCCGGTATTAAAAGAATATCTTCTGCTTCCTGTTATATTTGATTGCGCATTGATGCATTTACTGTCTATTACGGTCACGCACTTAGCTAAATAATCTACAGTAACTGCAGAAAAACCAAAATATTGAGCTGTAATATTTTTTACCCATGCATTTTCGGTCCTTTGTATATACACGGCGTGCCATCCATGTTGTTCATCGTAGGTATAATGAGCTGGGTTATTGGGATCACCCCAGGATTTAAGTACAGCCGGACGGTAAGCAGATTGCAGGTACATATCTTCGATCCCAATCTCTTTAATCCTGTTTGACGTAAATTTATAGATCTGCCCTCCTCCATAATTGGTTTCCATTGCCATTACTATCGGATTTTCAATAGTAATTTTGTTGCCCTCAATCTTTTCAATTTTTCGTTCGAATGACAGATGGTATTCTGCTGTTGTCCATTGCAGGGTGCTCCCATCGGGATTGGGCGGGATCTGATCCATTTTTAAATCGTGTATCCAATTGGCTGTCGCTGGCCGGTACACTATAATATCATCTCCAACATTATAGTTTGAGGCGTCGGCAACGGTAAATGTAGTAGCTCCTACCGGAACGTAAGCATCAGTTATATTTACCCGGGTTCCTGCCACTTCCGTTCTCGAGGAGGTGCCATCGCCTATTTCAATAAAACGATGCTGAGAATTTAAGTCGGTATCTATTAGAACCGTTCCGGATGTAGAATTACCTTCACCTCGTAAAACAATGCCGCTAACTTTTATCTGAATTTTTCCGTTAATACGATAAGTACCTGCTTTAAATAAGATAGCTCCACGGAAGCCGTCAGCTCCAATTGGCATATTGCTGACTTCAGTGATTGCGTCTTTTACGAGTTGAGTAGCGTCTGCATTTGCCCCCGGAGAAGTTATCGTTTTAACAACCCTTACTGCAGGAATAGGTATATCTCCGCGATGGTAGCCCACCCTACTAAAATCAGGGATGATATTTCCCTTTGCATCAGGAACGTAGGTTAGCTTTCCGTCATCATCAATCTTAACAAATTTCGATTGCCAGGGCGTTTGTGCTAAAGAAAAGTTATAAAGCAGAAGCAATAGCCCCAGGGATATTAATGGTAAGCTTAATTTCATACAGTTTATCAATTGGTTAATAATTAATTTATGATCAGGACAAGGCTCTATAGGAACGCTCGTTTATCCTGTTTCCAAACTTAGTAGGGTTGAAAAATATTAAGGGGCGAAAAATTCAAGATTATATGGGGAATAATTAAAACAACAACCCCCACCCATCAAAACTGAGGCAAAAATTAATTTATTCATATTTTTAAATTACTAATAGTTTTAGTAATAGATTTGTATTCTCAAGAATTAGGAAGAAGATTATGCGAGCCGATAAACAAAATATCATCAATCAACTGCGGAAAAAAATTCTGCTTCTTGAGGGTTTTAAACCAGTTAATACAGATGGAAATCGTGTTTCAGGTCTCAAGGCAATTGAAGCTGCATTTCCAAACCAAACCTTCCCTACAGGAACTATCCACGAATTTGTAGCAGCCGGAGAACAATCCTCTGCTTGCCTGGGATTTATGAGCGCTCTCTTAGGCTCATTAGTAAAAGATAATGGAATTTGCTTATGGATCAGTACCTCCAGGCAAGTTTTCCCCCCATCACTATTGTCAACAGGGCTGGCACCTGACCGTATACTAGTTATCGATGTAAACCGGGAAAAGGATGTACTCTGGGCAACAGAAGAAGCTTTGAAATGCGAAGGATTAACTACATTTGTAATCCAATAAATAAATTCGGGCACCGCAAAAATTTGGCTGATTTCAGATACATAAAAAAATATCATAGTTTCCTTAGGTTCAAAAAGGATTTTACCCGGTATGGAGTAAGTACTGCGAAAAGTTATGAAATTGTGCTGCACTGGCTTAAAAGTAAGCTTTCCAGGAACCAGTTCCTTATTCTCTCTGGTATTCTTGTTGGCATAACCGCTGGTCTGGCAGGAGTTATTCTGAAATCACTTGTTTCTTACATCCATCATCTCATTACCCGAGAGGTCCATTTTGAATACCAGATACTCTTTTATATAGTGTTTCCTTTTCTAGGGATAACCCTTACAACCTTGCTGGTAGTCGTTTTCTTTAAAGGACAAGACAGAAAAGGTATTCCTGCGATCTTGTATGAGATAGCACAGAATTCAAGCCTGGTATCTAAGGTAAAGATGTATTCACAGATCATTCAGAGTGCAGTAACAGTTGGCCTTGGCGGATCGGCAGGACTGGAAAGTCCGATAGCCGTTACGGGGTCTGCTATCGGATCGAATTATGCACAGCGTTACGGCTTGCCTTACAAGGACCGCACTCTATTATTGGCCGCAGGAGCCACTGCCGGAATTGCCTCCGCTTTTAATGCCCCGATAGCCGGTATGATGTTCGCATTTGAAATATTGCTTACCGGAGTGGTCTTTACGGATTTCATTCCCCTGGTAATAGCTGCTGTCTGCGGTAGCCTCTTGTCAAGGATAATCCTGCAGGAAGACATCCTTTTTCATTTTACTGCCCGTACAGCGTTCAATTATTATAACGTTCCATTTTATATCATGCTCGGAGTTGCCTGTGGGTTCTATGCCCGCTATTTCGTAGTTGTAACCCATTCAGTCGAACGATTTTTCAAGAAGCTTACTATTTCAAAAATGCAGAAGGCGATGCTTGGCGGCATGTTACTTTCCATATTCTGCGTTTTGCTGCCTCCTCTTTTCGGAGAAGGCTATCAAACAATAAAGGACATTACTAACGGGCAAGGAGAAAAAATCATTGCGAACAGCTTTTTCCGGTATTTTGAATACGAACCCGTGATGATGCTGGGATTTCTGGGGTTAACTTGTCTGGCTAAAGCATTTGCCACCTCTATAACTATTCAATCTGGAGGAAATGGCGGAAACTTCGCTCCGTCTCTTTTTGCCGGAGGCACACTTGGCTGCTTTTTTGCCACACTATGCAACCTTCTGGGCTTCGAAAATGTTCCCTTCGTAAATCTGGTGATCGTAGGCATGGCTGGTGTTATGAGCGGCGTTTTGTACGCTCCGCTCACCGCAATATTTCTGATTGCAGAGTCCAGCGCCGGATATGACCTTTTCATTCCCCTGATGATCGTTTCGGTGATCTCCTACCTGATGGCCAGAGCCTTTTCGCCAGTCTCACCTGATCTGCAGGAACTTACTGAAGAGGGAAAGATATTCACACGCGAACACGATAAAAATCTACTATCACTGCTCAACACAGAAGATCTTATAGAAAAGGATGTACAAAAAATCTTAGTCACAGCAACGTTTGATGAGCTGCTCAACCTGGTCAAAAACGGAAAGAAGAACCATATAGCAGTTGTTGACGGCGATATGGTGTTTCAGGGAATTATTACTCTTGATGATCTCAGGCCTTACATGTTCAGCTCTGGTACCAGTATAAGTATAGCTAAGCTCCTGCGGGTGCCAAGCGCTGTGGTATTTGCTGACAGTAATGTAAATCACATTGTTAAGAAGTTTGATGAGTCGGATTTGTGGCGTCTGCCAGTGGTGGATAAAGACGGACGCTTCACTGGTTTTATTTCAAAATCAACCATACTTGATCGATATCGCCAGCTGCTACAGGAATATTCCCAGACCTGATTTTCAAAACATATTGTTCTGTCGGCTCAGTGAAGTCGCTCTAAGCTTGATGTTATTACATAATAGTTTTGTAAGTTTAAGAGAAAATTCAGGTCAAACAGTACCATATATAAAACCATGAAAACTACAGCTCATCACGATGCACGAATAGCAAATATGACATTTGCCTCGGTATACCCTATGTATGTCCAAAAAGTAGAGAAGAAAGGAAGAACAAAAGAAGAACTTCATGAAGTGATTGAGTGGCTAACCGGTTTTGATAAAAAGAAACAACAGGAACTTATTGAGGAAAAAGTAACTTTTGAAGTTTTTTTTCAGAGAGCCACACTGCATCCGAATGCTCATCTTATTACCGGTCTGATCTGCGGCTATCGTATCGAAGAAATTGAAAATCCCTTAACACAGCAATTAAGGTATTTAGACAAGTTGGTGGACGAGCTTGCCAAGGGGCGAAAGATGGAGAAGATCTTAAGATAAAAGAGAGATAGAGTCGATCAACATTCGCTCAAACTCATTGGAATATTAATAGCTAAACCACCTTCCGAAGTTTCTTTATAATGTGCATGCATGTCCTGAGCTGTGTCCCACATTGTTTTAACCACTTTATCCAGACTTACCCGGGCTTGAGTTGGATCTGATGCCAAGGCTAGCTGACTAGCCGTTATTGCCTTGATCGCTCCCATAGTATTACGCTCAATACAGGGGATCTGAACGAGTCCTCCAACAGGGTCGCATGTTAAACCGAGATGGTGTTCCATCGCTATTTCGGCAGCCATTAAACATTGCTGAACTGAGCCGCCACTTATTTCGGTTAATCCTGCTGCAGCCATCGCGGAAGAAACACCGATCTCTGCCTGGCAGCCACCCATGGCAGCCGAAATAGTTGCTCCTTTTTTAAAAATACTACCTATCTCACCAGCTGTTAATAAAAAACGAATGACATCATCATCCACAGCGTTGTGAAAAAGCACGGCGTAAAGTAAAACTGCCGGGATCACCCCCGCCGAACCGTTTGTAGGTGCTGTTACGACGCGGCCAAAAGCAGCATTTTCTTCATTTATGGCAAGCGCGAAACAGCTTACCCATGCAATTATGTCCTGAAATTCTTTATTGCCGGTGGTTATTTTTTTCGCCCAGTCCTCATAACTGCTGTGGTGTTTTCCACCTAAAAATCTGGCGCTCATATTTGCTGCTCTCCGTACAACATGAAGTCCTCCTGGCAGTACACCTTCCGTTGTACAACCCCGGTATATACATGTTTTCATCACCTGCCAGATATGCAGCAGATCCATCCTCACCTCCTCCTCACATCTCCATTGTCTTTCATTTTCCAGCACTACATCTGAAATCGTTCCTTCCTTTTTTTCACACCATTCAAGCAAGTCAGCGGCCGTAGATACCGGATATGGCGGCACTTTAGGCATATCTTCCACCTTCTCATCGTTCTCCTGCACCACAAAACCACCTCCAATGGAAAAATATGTCCTTTCAATGATAAGCTTATCTGTTTCAAACGCCTCAAATTTCAACCCGTTTGAATGAAATGGAAGCACCTCCCCTAAATGAAATAAAATGGATTCTTTCTCATCGCAAACAAGCTGCTGTTGACCTTTAAGAGATAAGCTTTTTTCAGTTCTTACTCTTTTCAGGATTTCCGGGATCTTATCTGGATCAATCTGTACAGGATCATAGCCAGATAAACCTAAAAGAAGTGCTATATCTGTCCCATGTCCTATTCCCGTTTTCGCGAGTGATCCATAGAGATGCACACGGAGGCTACTCACTTTATGTAAAAGCTGATTTTGCTCAAGTTCATTTAGAAAATACAAAGCTGCCTTCCACGGTCCCAGGGTATGCGAACTCGAGGGCCCGACCCCTATCTTAAATATATCGAATATCGAAATGTACTCGTATGCCATCCCTTTACTTATTGGATTCTGATATAGAATTACTATTACTGTGGTTACCAGTGAAAGGCATAAAGCTTTACATCAGGTAAATTGTTTCGCCATTTTTCAACCGGCTTTCAAAGGCACTGTCTATAAATTTACAAATTGCCAGGGTTTCATCTTTTTCTACGGGTGAGACTCCACTGTCAAAAAAAGTCACTATTTCTTTTAACAAGGGCGCATAGCCCTGATATGCTCCCAGCGTTATCGTTTTGTTCTCTGTAAATACGGTGCCGCCAAAACCATCAACTCCTTTTCTGGTTCCCCTAAGCGTTCCAATTCTGCCATCAGACCATTTCCCTACATACATATCAAAATCGTTTGTATGAGTTGTCTGCACGCTGATACAATTGATCCCTAAAAGTGAAAAAAGCATCTCAACTCCATGGATACCATACCAATACAGATCTTTATGAGATGGTTCTAAATGAGCGGGGCTAAACACATCAGCTCCTAAAACAGTCTTCTTTTCTATATTCTGTAAACCCTTGATATATCTTAGAGAACTCGTGGAGAAAACGGGAGTTTGATATCGTTCAGCAAAAGAAAAGATCGTCGAGGCATCGTTATAAGAATTAGCAATTGGTTTATCAATAAACAATGGTTTTCCAGCCCTCAGAATAGTTTCGGCTTGGCTCAAGTGTAAATTACCATCATTCGTTTCCAGCAAGACCGCATCTACACTTTGAAGTAGTTCCTCTAAACTTTGCACAACCCTAACCCCTAACTTTTCGATTTCTTCAGTGAAAAGGGGGATACGTTTCCGGTTAAGTGGGATACCAGGACTTCCGAAAGGATAAGCGGCGATAACACGGTAACCCTTATAACTGTCATTGGAGTGGTTTGCATTTAATTCTTTAGTAAACGCTATCGAATGAGAAGAATCGAGACCTACGATCCCTATTCTTTTTCCTGAAGATCCTAACGAGAAAGCCTTAGATCCATAAAGTATGGACGTGAGACCTAGAATGCTTGTTGATGTTAAAAACTTTCTTCTACTTACATTCATTACCGAGAAATCTAAGACAAGCTAGTGTCAGTGCCTGCATTGAATTTAAAAACGCTTTTTCGTCTAAATCAAACTTAGCGTTATGCAATCCATATTGAACCTCTGTAAGCGGGTTTTTTATGCCTACTAAAAAGAATAAGGATGGATACTTGTGTGAGTAATATGCAAAATCTTCTGCCGCCATCCATTCCGGAACGTTTCTAAAGCAATCCGGAGAAAAATAGTCCAGCATTAATGCTATAAACTGTTGGCTTAAGCTAACATCGTTTATTAAAACGGGATACCCGTTCCTGATTTCCAACTGTGCTTCTGCTCCCAACATTTCAGTTGTTTTAAAAACAATTTCTTCTACCTGCTGAAGTGCTTGTTTTCGCCAGGATTCATCCATTGTCCTAAAGGTTCCTTCTAACCATACATCGTCTGGTATAACATTGGCAGCGCCATTGCCGACAATCTTACCGAAAGTTAATACACTGGGAATGGAGGGATCTGCTTTTCTGCTGACCACTTGTTGCAGAGTAGAAAGCAATTGAGCTGTGATCATTATTGGGTCGATCGCCCTGTTGGGTTCGGCCGCATGACCGCCACGGCCCTTAATTTTGAGGTATATCTCGTCACTGGAAGCCATAAAACGACCGGGACATAAACCGATCTCGCCTGTTAGCAATCGCGGACTAACATGCAGGCCCAGTACCGCTGTTATATTTCCACCCAGTTTTTCCAGGCATCCTGAATCCAGCACAGCTCTCGCTCCGCCAGGGATCTTCTCTTCCGCAGGTTGAAAGAGCAACAATATTTTGCCCGAAAAGGAATTCTTTAATGTTTTGAGAATGGAGGCAACACCTAACAAGTTTGCAGTATGGAAATCGTGTCCGCAGGCATGCATCACACCTTCATTCCGGGAACGAAATCCGGATTGAATCTCTTCAAGAATAGGAAGTGCATCGATGTCGGCCCTTAAAACAACAGTTTTATCACTAACCTCCTTACCGCCTTCTATTACTCCCACAACTCCCGTACCGGCTACCTCTTCCCAGGCTATCTCCAATATATCAAGCTGTTTCCTGACAAACGCAGATGTCTCATACTCATGAAAAGACAGCTCCGGATGCTTATGAAGGTGACGCCTGTAAGCGACCACTTTCTCATATAAGTCCTGTGTTAGTTGAATAATCTCCTGGCTCGTTAACATGACAACATGCTTTAAAAATATCTGATATAAAAATACAACACTGCTATAGTAATAATTGACCACCACAGCGTTGGGTTTTTTAACCCTTTATAGGTTTCATTATAACTTAGCACACCATCATTTTTCCCATAACTAACAACCAGACCATCTAGTTGCGAATCTGGCGTAGGCTTATAAAATAAACTTACTCCGGCACACACCAGCATACATGTCCAGAACACGATTCCGGTGCGGTTAAAAAATGGCATATCCGGAAAAGCAAACTCCATCAACAAAGACAAAGGTATGGTTAAGATCCCGGCGGCAAAGGCACCTTGTGATTTGGTTCTTTTCCAGAAAACACCCATTAAAAACATGGTAGCGATGCCGGGCGTAAACAGACCATACAAGTTCATCAAATAAAGAAAGACCGGTTTATCCGAATAGCTTAATAATAATACTGCGCTACATATCCCAAAAAATATGATAACAACGCCCGCTTTTTTTCCAAATAATATGGCCTGCCTGTCTGATGCTTTTTTGTTAATGTACTGAGTATAAACATCTACGGTAAGGATGGTAGTACAAGAGTTTATGGCTCCTGAAATATGCGACATAATTGCAGAAATTAATCCCGCCATCACTAAACCTATTAAGCCATTAGGGAGCAAGGTTTTTACCAATGTGGAAAATAGCAGATCCGGCTGTTCCAATGGAGGTAAAAAGGCCGGTGCAACCAAGGCAGGGATAGTAATGATCAGTGGAACAAAAAACTTAAGATAGTCTCCAAAAATGACACCCATACGGCCGTGCCATTCGTTTTTGGCCGCCAACACACGTTGCACGATAAATTGATTTGTTGCACAGTAAAACACGCTGATACACAATAAGCCGCCAAGATACATGGTCCATGGAAAATCAGGATCGCTGGCAGGATAGAACATCTTCCAGTTTTTTGATGATTCGACGATCGACTCGAATCCTCCGGCCCTGTCGATCGTGGCAAAAGTCAAAACCGCGCCACCCAAAACCAGGATGGTCAGCTGTACCATTTCCGTCCATATCACTGCTTTCAGCCCCCCTAAAATAGTGTATAAGCCAGTCAGCAGCGCCATTCCAATGATGCTATAGAAGATTGGAATTTCAAAAAGTGCATGCAGGGTTAATCCTCCCAGATACAAAACCGCACCTATCTCTACAAAAATATAGGTGAACAAGATCAGAATGGCGTACAGTACCCGGGTGGAGGTGCCGAAGCGTTTCTCTAGGTATTCAGGAACAGTATAGAAACCGTTCCTGATGTAAAAGGGTAGAAAAACCCATAATAGCGCATTGAATCCGATCAGTATCGCTCCCCATTCAAGGGTAATGGCAACAAAGCCCCTGCTGTAAGCAGCACCCATAGCCCCTACCAGATGGTGGCTGCTGATATTGGCAGCGATAATACTGCCGCCGATCATCCACCAGGGTAGCTTGTCACCAGCCAGAAAATAATCCCTTTTCGAGTTGGAGCTTTGCCTGGACGCATATAATCCAAGGGCGACAATACCGACAATGTAAATGCCGAAAATTGCAATGTCAATGAATTCTAACTTCATCAGTTTTGTGTGTTTCTAGATTAATTTCTGAATCTTTGATATAATTGCTGCCATCAACAACTCTAATCCACCCTTCTCAAACGGAGTTTGCCAGACGGCATAGATATCCTTCCCATAAAGATCAGCAGGAGGCAAATAACCCTGGTAACCATTGGCGATATTAACGAAAGCAATAAACCGATCCTTGAAATGAAGCCTTATATATTCTTGACATACAGAATATACTTCGTTAGACTGTGCGATAATAAACGCATCGCCATATTGCCAGATCCATATAGGCAGGCTCGCGTGCGTCCTGTCGCCAATCGATTTACGGGTATTAAGCTTTCGCCACAAACGATCCTTCATTACCCGGTCCCGGCAGGCATTAAAATCGTCCTCAATCTCCTCAACAGAAGCAAGTTGTTTGTAAGGGATCTTTACTTCAAACTTAAGCTGTCTGAAAAACGAGCTTGCGACGATCTTATTTTCTTCAAAAATAGCCAGTGGCGCTCCCGACTGTAAAGCGGTATCGAATGTCCATTGCCGATCGTATGGGGAAGCATTTTCTAAGGTCGACAGAACTGCATAAGCTAGCTTACGGCCATTTGCATCTACAACCCCAGGCTCTTTAACGTACTGTTTTTTGGGTGCAAGATCACCCGATGCCCCTTGTAAGAACAGGCAGGGAACGTTTAGCTGAGATTTGATCGTTTCGCGCATAGCACCCACATAATCTGGAGAGATCAGGGTGTTTTCATGTGCAAACGTCGTGGGGTGACAGGCATAGTTGCAGATCAATGCTTTTAGTTGACCGTTGCCATCGTTCAATTTACCCACCAGCAACGTATTATCCGCTTTCGAGGAAGGATCATAACCAATTAAAAACTGCCCGTCCAAGTCCAGATCTCTTTTAGCCGCCAGATCACAGCAGCCGTATTCCCAGGAAAGGAAACCGTCAGTCAAATTTTGCCTGGCTTTTTTGATACTTTGTATAGCTGTATCTTTTAAGAATTCCAGGTATGGGATAATCAGATCGCCACCAACCTGCTCTTTGTCGTTAGAACATATACTCGGCCCCGCATGAGTGTGCGAGAGACAAAACAATAGCTGCTTTTCACTAAGCCCACACTCATGGAGAATTGTGGTACGCAGAGTTAGCTCGTCGGTATTGTTTTTCCACCAGCCAAGATCAGCGGCTATAATAACCCCTAACTCCCCGTCTGCACTTTCAGTGAGCAAACAAGACATATATAAGGGCTTATGAACGCCAGACGCTACATCCGATTTTGACGCACCCCAATTACGGACATGTATGCCTTTTGGTGGTGTAATATCTGCCTCAATAAGTTGGAATTTCAACCTGGCAGCGGCATGGGGTTCAGCCGGTGGTAAATTACTATTCATTAATATGATCTAATTAGGGTCTAAGTAAAGACAGTCCTCCGTCCATTAGAAAAGAGGACCCTGTGACGTGCTGGCATTGAGCAGATGTAAGCCAGGCAACCTGTACAGCCACATCTTCTGCTTCCATGATCTGTGCTAAAGGAACTTTGTTTTGGGCTACAGATCTTTGTTCAGGCAATTCGGCCCATACCGATTTACTTAAACCGGCGTTGACATACCCGGGGGCGATTTCATTTACCCGGATACCGAATTGTGCATATTCAAGGGCCATTGTCTGATTGATCATTCGTACTGCAGCTTTAGATACGCTATAGGCAGGAAGGCTCTGATGAACAGCATGAGCGGCCCAACTTCCGAGAAATATGATAGAACCTTTAACAGACTTACGCACCATGCTCTTTGCAGCAAAATTGGCAAAATAGAAGGCGCCATCCAGGTTTACACGCATTTCGAGCGACCATTCTTCGGCTGTTAAGGTCTGAAAATTTTTTATTGTAACCCGTGCTGCGTTAGCAATACAATAATCTATTTTCCCATACTTTTCTTCAACGTATTGCATCCAGCTTTCTACCTGCTTATGATCAGAAACATCCAGCTGTTTATATTCAGCGTTCGACTGATACTTTTCGAGATGAAGTAACTTGTTTCGGGCTGCATCTCCGGGCAGCAAATCTCCTAAAATGACGATAGCGCCAGCTTCCAGATAATTGGATGCAATAGCAAGACCGATATCGCCTAAAGCACCACTAATTACAACTACCTTATCTTTAAACTCCTGCATCTAATAAAAATCGATTTTACCAATCACCTACACTACCATCTTTGTAAAATGTTCTTTGCAGTACTTCCTGCTGAAACGGATGTTTCTTCACCTCCTCTTCATTAATCTCTATACCTAAACCAGGGCGGCCATTAGGCAGGACAATCCGGCCTTCTTTCTGAACGGTGAAACCTTCTGAAACCACGTCTTCCCGCCACTCTACGTCTTTATGAACACTTTCACAAATGATATAAGAAGGTGTAGCAAAACCTAGTTCTATGGAAGCGGCGGTACTCACCGGTCCCTGAGGGTTGTGAGGCGCAACCGAAACCCGGTAGGCATCTGCCAGTGCAGAAATCTTCCTTGCTTCGCTCAAGCCACCGCAGTGTGTGATATCCGGTTGAATTACACTCACAGCCCTTTTTTCTAATAGTTCCCGGAAAGCATGCACACCAACGAGACGCTCACCCGAAGCTATCGGTGTTTGCACAGCTCTTTGAATCAGAGCTATGTCTTCCATCGTCTCCGGCCAGCAGGGCTCTTCAAAAAAGTACAGGCCATAGGGTTCTAAAGCTTTAGCGAACAACATTCCCATCCTTGGACTAGGACGGGCGTGGCAATCTACCATAATGTCAATATCGTCGCCCACAGCTTCTCTCATGGCACGCACACATGCCTCAGCATATTTTACCGGCCGCAGCCCCTCCAGCGGCATTGTCTCTGGTACAGCCATAGACTTGAACGCGGTAAAACCCTCTTCAACAGCTTTTTGAGCCAGCTCACCAAAGCGGGAAGCGTCACCGGGTGCAGTTTCATAAAAATCTTCCATCTTACCGCCTCCAAGATGACAGTATAAACGGATATAGTCCCTTACCCTGCCTCCCCAGAGTTCATGACATGGAACTCCATGAACTTTACCTGCAATATCCCAAAGTGCAATATCGATACCGCTGATCGCGGTTCCTCTCACAATCCCATTGCCATGCCAGAAATGTTGGCGATACATCATCTGCCAGAGGTATTCTATTCTTCTGGGGTCTTCTCCCACTAACAACTGCGAAATATCTTTGATGGCACCAACCACACTCTGAGTATGCCACTCTAAGGTTGCCTCTCCCCAGCCCCATAAACCTGGCTGGTCGGTAAGTACTTTTACAAAAATCCAATTTCTCATACGGGCATTACACACGTACGTTTCAATTGCCGTAATCTTCATATACCCGATTATATTTGTTTTAAAACCAGCTCAGTTACCTCTAAAGTCTTTGTTATATCTTCAGCTGTATGCGCAAAAGATATGCTTCCCTGTTTTATAGGAGCAGGGAATTTATAAATACCGTGCTTTATCAATTCCTTACGATAACGGGAGTCAAAATCAAAATCGTGATTCACCAAAATATCATGGTAATCAACAGGCTCATGATCCATGAAATATACACAAAAGGCAGAGCCCTGTCTTGCTATATATACCGGTCTGTCTAATTTAGAAAATATTTTTTGATATCCCTGCTCTAAAGCTACCCCCAGATTTTCCACGTGCTCATATACCTTATGAAGCGGGGACCTTAGCTTTTCGAGCGTAGCTATAGCTGCAGCTGTGGTAAGCGGAAAAGCGTTATATGTTCCTGCAATCAGTACCCTGTTTTCTTTTTCGGGATGAATAAAATAGTCCATATATTTCTTCTTACCCGCGATAACGCCTAGTGGATAACCGTTCGCTACCGCCTTTCCAAAAGTAGAAAGATCCGGGATGACACCGCAAATAGACTGGTAGCCCCCCAAAGCATGCCTGAAACCTGTTTTAACTTCATCAAAAACTAACAAACAACCATTTTTATCTGCAAGATCCCTCAAACCTTGCAGGTAACCCGCCTGGGGCTTCACAATGCCAATATTTTGTAGCAAAGGCTCCAGCAAGATACAAGCGACATCATATTTTTCAAGCACAAAAGCAATGCTTTCCAGGTCATTATAGTTAACTACATGGATCAGATCTTTATGCGCAGATGGCACGCCCGCACTTAATGAATCGAAAGGATATTCTCCGGGACTGACATGAGGGCCAACATCTTCCAGGCTACTGATCACATTACAGGCAACGTCGTTATGCCAGCCATTATAACCGCCTTGCATAACAATGATATGATTACGCTTGGTGACCGCTCTGGATAACCTGATCGCATGATAAGTAGCTTCCGAACCTGTAGTCGTAATTTGTATACTTTCTGCCCCCGGCACGCTTTCGCAGAACATCTTAGCAAAAACTCCTTCTAAAAGTGTGGGACCAGCCCCCATTAATACTTGCCGTTCCTGAATTGTGTTCTGCACAGCCTGGTTGATGTCCTGATCATTGTGACCAAAAAAAGAAGCCGCGAAACCAGCCTGATAATCGATATACTCGTTTCCATCGGCGTCAACTACGCGGCTACCCTGCCCTTTCACAAAGCAAATGTTGGGGTCGGTTTTTCTGTTTAATGACACAACCCCTCCTGGTATCCATTGCTGGTTGCTCTCCAAAATTTCTGCAGACTTTAAGTTCTCTTGCATAGAATGTTATTCGTTGTTATATTATATTACGTAAATCATGAGGGAGACAGCTATAATCAGATCGCTGACCCCATCGAATAATGTATACTAAATTACATTTTTTATGTATACATTTACATTAAATTTTTATTTTTTTTATGAGAATTCTTTTGACTGGTTTGAACTTTCCGGAAGGCCCATGCTTCGACAGAAATGGAGACATCTGGCTTGTTGAAAAAGAAGCAGGGAACCTGATTCTGATCAGCAATTCCATAAGTCGCAGATACAAGGTTGATGGAGCTCCAAACGGGATAGCGATTGACCAAAATAACCTTATCTGGTTCTGCGATTCCCGGCAGAACAGCATAAGGACATTTGATCCCCTGTTAAATCTTAACACCACTATTGTCAACCAGATCGAGGGAAAATCGCTGAAAATGCCCAACGACCTTGCTTTTGACAAACTGGGCAATCTGCTTTTTACTTGCCCGGGAGACAGCCTGGATGACAATACAGGATACATATGCTGCTTAGGTCAGGACAGATCACTAGCAAAGATCTACGCGGGAATGCGTTACCCTAATGGATTAGCTTTCAACACTGACCAATCGAAGTTATTTGTAGCAGAAACAGGAACCCATAAAATATGGCAGTTTGATTGGGATACGGAAGAAAAAAAATTAAGCAACCAGATATTATTTGCAGAGACCGGTGGTCCGGTTGGGCCCGATGGTATTGCATTTGACGACGAGGAGAATCTCTATGTGGCCGTTTATGGCTCAGGACAAATTAAAATTTGGAACCCGGCTGGCCTGCAACAACCACCTATAGACGCCATTGGCGAAAATCCTACCAACTGTGCAATAGACCCATCAGGTTTAAAAGGCATAATCATTACAGAAGCGCGAAAAGGATTTCTTGTACAGCAGCCATTAACAAAAAAAGGGATCGTGTAAGATCCCTTTTTTTGTTAATGATGAAATGGAGTTAAACTAACTCCAGGGCTTCCTGCTCTCCCCTGTCTAACTGTCTCACCAAAGATGAGTAAGCAAGCTCCCAGTCACCGGTGGCTAAACCCTCAACTATCGCCCGATGCTCTTTATTAGTATCCTGGTAATCTTCCATCTGATCCATTGCAGCACCTAACCTCATGTGAAACAGCGGAATATTACTGTTCTTATACATCTGTATCAGCCTTGAATTACCAGAACCCTCAATCATTTTCTCGTGAAACTTAACATCGGCTTCGCAGGCTCCGCCGTAATATCCCTTCGCTGCCATATCAGAAAAATCATCACAGATCAACTCCAGTTCCTTAACAACCGCTTTGTCTTTCTTTGCAAAAAGAATTTTTAACGCACCTATTTCAAGTATCTCCCGCAACTCCCTGATCTCCTTAATATCATCAATCGTCATGCTTTTCACAAAACAGCCGCCTTTACCTCCAAACTCAACCAGGCTCTCTCCGGCCAATCTCATAAAAGCTTCTCTCACAGCCACCCTGCTAACAGATAACTTTTCGGCCCAAAAATTTTCTACTAAACGTGCGCCGCCAGCCAGTTGGCTGGAAAGTATCTTTTTCCTTACCTCTAAATACACCTTATGAGCCAACGAATCTTCTTTCATTTTGCATACATTTATCGCCAAAATTAAGAATACAATCTGATATACAAAAACTACTTACCTATATTGTCTAAAAGGTGACAATACATACCGGCCAGCCTCTCCTTCCCAGGATACAGAATGCTTATCTTTTAAGATATTTTCATTTGTTGAATGTCCTTTTTTCAGATCTTTAATAGTCCAAAATCCCGCCTTCAAACCCAAACAGATAATCTCGTATTTGCCTTCAGCCGGAATATTGAGTTCAATATCTTCGTCAAGAAAAACATCAGGCTTTGCAAGCACAATAACTTTATCTGCAATCTTTAATATAAAATAACCGGTCTTTTCCTCTATTATCACAGGCAGCTCCGCAGCTCCCTTTTCTGTCATCTGAAATATTGTTGCAAATTCAGTGAGTTTAGTATCAGCTTTGGGAGAGACCATTATACGGGAACCTTTTGCTTCTGGCCAGGGAGACTTTACAGTGTAATAATCTTCAAACACTTTAGTAGACGAATCGCCAGAAAACACTTCAAATGTCCTTTCAGACACTTTAGGTTTGATCATATTAACATAAGTCAATGCTTCTTTTCCCTCCATTGCACTGCTTAGAATGAATTTATCCTTCACATACTCAGGTTTTGTAAGGGTATTGATCTGCCAGTATTTCTTCATAGCGGCTTCATGCGAGGTTATACGATCAAGTAGTACTACAACAGCCGGAACGTCGTCCCTTTTAAGGTTCAGAAATAACATACTTTTGGTGTAAGCCGTCACTTTCTCCGAATAAGCCGCCGTGAGATCTACATTAAAGTAACTGAAAGACGGACGAAGAAGATCTGAACCCGTAGCTGAAGCTCTAACATATCCGGTTTGGAACCAATTGTCTGTCAGTACCTCTTTTACTGCCCGCGGAAAGCGCTGACTGAACCGGGTACCGCCATCATTCGTTTTTGTCCTGAATAATAAGGGCTCGGCGGGATCCCTTACCAATACCATGCTATGTGATATGGAACGTTTATTGAAATTAAAATCATAAGGAGATCCATAGGAAAGATAAAGGCCGAGATCCCCAACCTGGATTCCCCGATGATAAATCTGCAAAGCGCCTGCATCTGCATGCTGGTGGTTCCCGAAATGAAAGCCTCCTCCTTTGAACTCTACAATAACATTTCCGCTGGACTTATCCTCGTCCCAACCGGTCCGGGCGATCATACTATTTAAAACAGGACCAAAGTCTTTTGTTTGCGGCAACTGGCTGAGGTTAAAGTCGGGCTGAAGAGCAGGATCATCCAGAAGCAGGAATAAGACCGGATTATCTTTTAATCCCCCCTGCTTTACAAATTCCCCTTTGATCAATCTATTCCCCGAATATGCGTAGCATAAAAGCATCGTTTGAGGATTTTTCCAATAGAAATTTCCGCTGGCGTTATATTTCACATTAAACATATCGCCGTCTCTCAGCATCTTCCCATCGGGCGTGCGCATATAGAGCCAGTAATCTGGTAGATTTTTAATGTTGTCATCAAAAACAGCGTATCCCAACATCCTGTAGTATAGCCAGGCAGCATGCATTTCCCAGCCAAACCTGTAGCCTCCGTAGTCTATTCCCTGATTATGTCTTGGCGACTGGTATTCAAATTCCCGCATGGGCACTAATTGTTCCAGAACAGAATAGGACGTATATTTATAAGGCTCCGGATCTTCATCATAAATAGCAATACTCATGGCTAAAAGATCCCTGCAGATCTGCGATTCATTTCCATGACCGTTCACGATACTTTCCAGGCCATAAAACGGCGGCCAACCAACTTCCAGGTCCCGCGCCAGGCGCATTAGATCGGTTCTAAGCTGCCGGCGACTATCTGGATTCATTAGCGGGTAACACCAGTCATAAACCAGGGAGGCCGTATACATAGCACGTCCAACCTCTCTTGTAATGTCACCATAGGAAATATTACCAAACTCCAGAACAGAGAGATATTCCAAGGTAAGGCGTACAGCAGCTTCACCTGCAGTTTTCTCATTGGTCATGAGGTAATAAAAAGCTTTCGCTTCGATGATCTTTTCCAACGCTTCATTGTAAAAGATTTCCTTTTCAGGATTAAAACTAAAATCGGGCTCTGCGTTTGCGCGGTTTTTTATTTCAGCCCATGCTTCAGCATGAGAAGTATCTTTGAGACGCTCTCTGATGACCGGTAAAGATTCTTTATTGAGCCACAAGCGCGGATGTCCAGCCGGCGGAATTACTTTAGGCTTATAGTTTTCGGCTTCAACAGGAGCTTTAGGTGCCACATAGGGTCTTATAAATAAACGTTGCAGAACCAGATTCTCGGGAAGCCAGATCTTAAGGAGCTGCTTTGCGTATTTCAATTCGAATTTACCAAGTTCCTGGCGCCCACCTTTATAAACATCATATACGATGCGATAGGTTGGCCTGAAATCGCCATTGATGAGTTTTGCCCGCAAGGTTAACTTGCCCGACTGGTCTTCTTTTTTCAGCCGGGCAAGGTCAACAGGTGTGGTTTCTGCTTCTAAAATATACAATCCCGGCTTGCCTGCGTTGATAGAAACTTCAAGGTCGGGTATCTTGATTGAATCGAGATTGGACCTTAAGACTCCTTCCTTAAGATAAACTCCTGGTTTTCCATCAAACACGGTATTTACTATTTTTCGGTTGGGCTTAAATTTCGCGAACGCGATTTCCTTGCGGTCAATGATGCTGTCCTGCCCTGATGAACTTTGAAAGGCAAGCAGCAAAGTCAAGAAAGCTAGGAAAGTCTTAGGACTCTTAGAAACTGAAATGGTCATAATTTAAATTACACGGGAAATAATTATTTAAGCGCTAATCTTTTAATGCTTATTTTCATTTCTTTCGTGGTATTATTCACGCTATTTACAAAGATGTAAGCACTATATTTTCCATCTGCGGTTTGCACCCAGATACCTCCTTCGGCTTTCATGTTAATAGCAAAGTTAGGTGCATCAACATAATCTTTAGCAAACAGGTCGGCATCGTCTACGAAAACGCCATATTGCAACCTGGCCAGTTGCTGATCGCGCACCGTAAAGGCTTTTACTATTTTTGAATTATTAGTAAGCCCCGCAGGCAATGTGAAAGATGGCATATACATAGGATCTGCGGCCGGTGCAACCAGCGAATGCGCATAAGTTACATTGGTAAGCGCCCTGTATAAATATATCAGGTCGATTTTACCAGGATTAGCCGCTGCAAAGGCAGCATCGTATGTTTTCATATCGGCGATAGAGATGAAACAATTCGCGGCATCTTTAGCTATCAAATCCAACTGCATATCCATTTTCCTGATCTCATAAGCATCCGTCTGATATACCACCGATTCTCCGTTGCTGGCCTTAGCCGAAAACTTAAAACTTACGGTTTTGCCTCTGGCTTCCTCCGGAATTTTATAGTAATACCGCAGGGTAGTCGCAGAAACATCGGTATTAAATACAACCTCCGTTACCTTATCAGTTGTAACTGAAGGCTCTCCTATGGCTACACCAATATCAGCACCTGAACTGTTGGTAGTATATGTCTTATTGTCCATGTAAGTACCCGCAGCTCCCGCGATACTTGCTTCTACCGACATTGAAACCAGCTTTCCTTTTTCCGGAATAATACCCGACGCGTAAGCAAACTCAATAGTTCCCCCTACAATATTAGGACCGAGAGATCTCTTTATTAAGTCATTCTGGAGATCTTGTGATGCCGTAGGTATTTGAAATTCCTCGTCTTTGCATGCCGTTAATAGTGAAATACACACCAGGAACAGCAAATATTTTTTTAATTTTTTCATCATTTTGGTGGTTTTAGTTAAATGCGGCTTGATCTACTGTTTAACCGTTAAAAACACTTTATATGTCTTTCTGACTTTTCTATTTCCTGAGACTACAGTCCATTCTTTCGGCACGGATAAATCAGAGAAATCCACTTTTCCAACTATTTTCGGATCCAGGACAGCATCTGTAACCAGACTAAACTGAGGATAAAGGTTTTTTAAGTCTGTTCCATACCAGACCTCCACATTGATTGTCTGTGCTGTAGTGTCGATAGTTGCCACTTTACTTCTGACCGTTTGAAAATCGGCTCCTAACAATTCAAAGCTACTGACATAACAATCCGACCTACTAGTGATCAGCAGTCCATCCCCATCAACAGGGAAATCTTTTTTACAGGAAAGAATGCCGAGTATACAGAGCGCAACAAAGGCTATTTGAAGTGATATTATTTTTTTCATCAGAATATTCGTTTAAAATTAAAGACTATCTCCATGGGATGTTCTGGCTAAGATTTTTATTCCTCACCCGTTCTGTTTCAGGAATCTGGTAGATATAGCATCTTTGATAAGTTAGTTCAGGGGCATTGAAAAAGAATCTTTCCCAATTATTGCCATACGTATCCTGGAACCACTTTCCATCGCCATATGCAGGGCCGAACACACGTTCCAATGCACGCCATCTTCTTAAGTCAAAAGTGCGCTGCCCCTCGCCAAACAATTCCACAATCCGCTCTTGCTCAATGGCGTTAAAGAAATCAATTGGCGATCCGGTTTTGCTTGCTGCAAGCGGAGGAAGATTTCCTCTGTGCCTTACTTTGTTCACCAGTTCGATTGCATCAGGCAGCGGCCCATAAACCTCGTTTGAAGCTTCTGCATACATTAGATACACATCCGCCAAGCGCATTAAAGGCCAGTTGTAATCGCCGGAACTTCTATTTTGTCCGCCATAGTTACGAACGAACTTCCTTTCCTCAATCCCTGAAAGATTAGTGGTATTATCATTAAACGTGGTATAAGAGGTCCCATCTATAGTCACTCTAGCTCCCCATGACTTATAAATAAATGGCACAAAACCTGTTACTTCGGTAGTGCCTATACCCATAATTTTTTCGTAATCCCAAAGAAGCGTTGCTTTCATCCGGTAATCCCGGTTCCTGTATGACTCTGGGTTGACCGCTGAATTCGGCGTTGTGCGGGCAGCAGGGTTTGTTGCTGGGTTCATTTGGATCATTTTTGGTAGAAAATCCCCGGTGATAGTCGACTGATACCTGTCAGCAATTTCATACCGGGCAACCACCTGGTTCTGAGAAAGCCCTACCGATACACCTGTCCACACCCGCATGTATTCCTCACTCTGGTTACTTGCATTACCTCCATGGGTAAGCACCATTATCATTTCACTGCCTGGCTCTAGATTTCCTGTTGATGGAATAAACAGATAATAATAGTTGGGAAGGACGTCAGCTTTACCCATCTCCCCCCATTCTCCGGGCTCACCATTTCTAAATAACGTTAGTCCGAAATCATTAATGACTTTTTTAAAATCGGCTGCAGCTCCTTCAAATGCTGAAGTGGCTTCAGTTTGCGATTGCACGAACCCTTCAAGCTCCGGCCAGCCATGTTTCTTCCAGGAGCCCCAAAACAATTGAAGTTTACCCCTGAACGATAATGCAGCCGGTTTTCCTGCCCGCCCCTTTGCCTCGGCTACGTTCGGAAGCTTCTCATACGCATAAGTAAAATCCGCATAAATAGAATCTTTTACTCTGGCAATTGGCATCCTGGAAAGAGTATCAACCTCTATGGGTTCTTTAGCTATTTTATAGATGTAAGGAACGTCACCCCATAGAGAGATCAATCTGAAATACGCGATTCCTCTTAAAAGTTTTGCTTCCCCGATGATAGCTTCGAGATTCTTTTTTGAAGCATCGGTTTTAGCGTTAGGCAGCAACCTATTGCTTACGTTTTCAATTACATAATTTGAATTTACAATTGAGCCGTAAAGGGCTCTGTACAAGGCCGAGGCGCCACCTCCATAATTGCTTGGATTGTTCACTGCTATACTAATGGGCGCAGCTCCAACATTATAAACTTTCAAAAAGTCACCGTGCCCATCAAAATGATAATCCCTGTCAAAGCAGGGTCTGAAAACTGAGTAGTTACCCATCAGGGCAGCTAAAGCATCTCCCTCAGTTAACCAAAAAGTGCTGGTGCTAGGATATGCCGTTGGATTTCGCTCAAGCAGATCTTTTCGGCAACCTGCGGAGACAACCGTTAGCAAGGATAGAATTATGTATATTATTTTCTTCATGACGATCTTTCTTTAAAATTCAACATTAAGCCCAAAGACAATACTCTTAGTGATGGGATAAGAATCATTGGCATAGGTACTCTTCTCAGGGTCAAGTCCTTTAAATTTAGTAATGGTCAGCAAATTATCTCCGGACACATACCCTCTGATCTTACTCAAACCGACTTTTTGAAAGAGAGTATTTTTAAAGGTATAGCCTACCTGTACATTTTTTAACCTTACGTAAGACAGGTCCTGCAACCAGTGGGTGCTCAGATAATTATTGGTACTTGTTGACCCTAAGGTACTGGGCAGTAATCGCGGATATTCTGCATCCCGGTTATCTAAATTCCAGGTTTCGTATAATTGTTCATTAGTAACTGCCTGGTTTGCCGTACCCAAAAAGGTGCTGTTCACTCTATTCATCCAAAACTCTTTTCTGCCGTAAGCTCCCTGAAACATAAATGCCAGATCAAAGGCTTTCCACGAGGCTGAAGCCCTTAAAGCATAGTTAGATGTAGGCCGCCCTAGTTGATACTTAGAATAAGCGACCCGGTCATTAATATCGATTTTTCCATCGCCATTTACATCCTCCAGCAAAATATCTCCAGGGGCAGCGCCTTGAGGAGCAGCTTTATAGACATCCTCCCATGTTTGTGCAATACCTATCGATTTGAAGGCATAAACAAAATTATAAGGCATATCTACAAAGACAGAACCATTCGCAAGGGGCTCATTCCAGGACAATAACCTATTTCTGTTAGTAGAGTAATTCATATTAACCATATATCGTACTTCTCCTACACGATCATTCCAGGTTAGATTGGTTTCTATCCCCCTGTTCCTCATATCACCAATATTCCTTCGCGGAGGCGTATAAGCACCCAATAAGTGAATTGACAGATCCGAAGGTCTGTTCATACCTTTGGTTAACCTTTCATAATAATCCAGTTCAAGTAATAATTTATCACTGAACATGGACAAGTCCATACCCGTATTGAAAACATTAGTTTTTTCCCAGGAAAGATTATAATTAATAAACTTTTTATTGGTCAAACCTATCACCGGAGCTGCCCCCAGAAAATAGTGACTAGGCGTTAACCATTCCTGCTGTTCATATGGCCCCACCCCGGCATTGTTACCTAATGCTCCATAGCTAACCCTGAGTTTAGCAGAGTTCACCGCTATTTTCTCCAATAAAGGTTTAATAAATGATTCTTCAGAAAGTCGCCAGCCAACAGCCCCCGATGGAAAATACCCATACCTGTCTCCGTATAAGAACCTGGATGAGGCATCAGCTCTGAATGTTCCCCCAATAAGATATTTTCCTTTATAGGAGTAGTTTAAGCGACCGATATAAGATCGAAGACCTTCAGTTTCAGAGTTACCTCCGGTAGTCTGAACCTCATTCAATGCCCCATCAATTTCAGTCATATTCGGAGTTAGCCTGCTTGCTCGGCTCGCCGAAAGCGATCTGTCTTTCCAATACTCCTCGCTGTAAGCTGCCATAGCTGCAATACTATGATCCTTTGCAACAGTCACATCATAATTCAGCCGGGTAGTGAACTGTGTTTTAATCCCTTCCCTGTCTACGTTATAAATAGGCTCATTTGTCCCTACATAAATCCTTGGACCCCAATCCTCTGTTTGAAAGTTATAAGCCCGGGTTGGCATATCAGCCCTCCAGTCAAATCTGTTATTATAGTTTAATGTATAATCGATGTGTGCTACCAGGCCCTTTACCGGTTTCCAGTCTAAATAGCCGTTCAGATATGCCTGCTTCTGGTTCATATTATTCCTGTTTCTAACCATATAATCAGCATAAACATTGGTGGCTTGTGAGCTTTCGTTGTAAGCCATTGCACCGCCGTAGTATCCTGTAACAGGGTCGAAAGGCAAAATACCGGCAGGTGCCGAGAAAAGGTCTAATCCACTCGTACTGTTAGCCGTCATACCTTCGCTGTAGTTATACTTTAAGTCGGACCAGTTACCCGAAAATTTCACTCCCGAGCTGATGGATTCGATGATCTTTGTATCGAAATTAAAAGTGGCGTTATACCGTTTAAAGTCGTTCTCAATTTGAATTCCTGTTTCATCCAGGGCACCAAAAGACAAGTAATAATTATTATTCTGACTTCCGCCACTTACGGAGATATTGTAATTTTTGGAAACCCCATCTCTTAAGATCACATCCCACCAATCGGTACTGGGATACTTTTTAGGATCAATGAGACTTTGAGATAGCCATTGATCAATTGTACCGTTTTTAAAAGCAAAAGCAGATGGCAATGTGGTAGCAGATTGCCCAACCTGTGTTGCTGTTAATGCCTTTGCATAATTATTAACAAATTCCACATTTGCAGTAGGCCGTATAACTGACAGGTTACTTTGAAAACTAATACTTGGTTTCGTATTCCGCTTACCCGTTTTAGTAGTGATCAAAATAACTCCATTAGCCGCCCGGGTACCGTAAATTGCGGCAGAGGCCGCATCTTTTAACACCGAAACGCTTTCAATATCATTCACATTGATACGGTTCAGGCTCACATCAGGCATGTTATCTACAACGATCAGTGGGCTGGAACCATTTACTGTCCCTAAACCACGTATCATCAATTCCGCAGCATTATTTCCCGCCATACCGGAGTTCTGATTAACAGCCAGCCCCGGTAAAAGACCCTGCAAAGCTGAAGAGGCATTAGACAGCCCCCTGCTGGTAATATTCTCATCAAACTTCGCCGTAGAGATAGAACCTAATACATCCGCTTTTTTCTGTGTTCCATATCCCACTACCACCACTTCATTAAGCCCACTGGTTTGCGTTGCCAGCACAACATTGGATACATCTTTTGCCAGGATCACCTTCGTAGCAAAACCGATCATCCGGAATTGGATACGGTCATCATCTGCAGCTGATTTTAATTGAAACTTTCCTTCAGCATCAGTAGCAGTGGTCTGATTAGTTTTCAAATTTCTAACCACAACACCTGGAAGAGGTCCGCCCTGGTCATCCCTAACATACCCGGTAATGGTTTCCTGTGAAGAACTGACCGCACCCGAAAAGCCAGATCCCTGCGAAGGTATACGACTAAGTTCTCCCGCAAATTTTTTAAGGGTAGTTACCTCAGAGTAGCCGGAGCCCGGGTAAATTAAGCAAAGCAGTAGAAGATGCCTACACCTCAGCATGCTGCTTCCTTTTAGAAAAATAGATCTCATAGTGCTCTTTTAAGTTAAAAAATGAAAAATTGTAGTGGATGGATTGCATTTCCAAGACCAAATTGTATACATAAACACACAGGTATTGAATACTTTTAGATGAAATTAGGAAGTATTTTTTAAAAAACAAAATATTTCGACAAAAAATTATTCAGGAAGGCTCAATTTATGTATACAATTTTTAACTTTTTTTGTATATATATTTATTTTAGTTATTTTAGACAAAGAAATTAAAGGAAACGCATTGCATGAAGCATCAGATTGTCCTACTCCTATATATATATAGTATAATTACTTTGCTTTCGTCTTGCAATAAGGGCAATGACACCATATTATACACCATCGATCTGGGTAATTCCAAAATTTCCCTAAGCCAGGTGGCTCATAAATTAAACATTCCGTGGGATTTGCAGTATGACAAAACAAATAATTGCATTATTTTCTCTGAAATTACAGGAAACATAAAAAAATTAGACCTAAAAACGAAAAAAATTAGCTTACTAAAGCAAATACCGGATATTTTCCATCAACGAACCACCGGCTTACTAGGAATGACACTTTTTCAACCTCACCAACAAACACAGTATCTTTTTATATCTTTCACGACAAAGCATAACGGAAACATTTATTCGAACCTTTATAGGTATGTATACACAAAGAACACTGAATTAAAAGAACCAAAGCTTCTTTTACGAATCCCGGGAAACACCGGGCACAACGGATCGAGGATAATTATAGGAACCGACAATAAAGTATACTGGGCTACCGGTGATGCGGCATCTGACAACTATGCGCAGGACTCTACAGCATTAAATGGAAAAATATTGAGAATTAACATTGATGGCAGTATCCCGGCTGATAACCCCATTGCAGGTAGTTATGTGTATGCCTGGGGATTTCGCAATATACAAGGCTTAACTCAAGCTGGAAATAATAATATATACACTTCCGAACACGGCGATGCAGTTGAAGACGAAATAAATCTCATCAGCCCATTACACAATTACGGATGGCCATTAATAGAAGGCAGGAATCCTCCGAAAAGCAACTTAGCCTTATCTAACCAAAGAACTTTCAGCCCCCCCATAAGGTCATGGACACCAGTCATAGCACCCGCAGGACTTGCGTACTATGGCGGCAGCCGGATACCTGAGTGGAGGAATAGCCTCCTGCTAACTACATTAAAAAGCCAGTCTTTACGTATATTGAAACTATCTGAAGACGGCCGTAAAGTGACAGATGAATCTATATTATTTAAAGATCAATTAGGAAGGCTACGGTCTGTGATTACAGCTCCTAACGGTGACATCTATTTTTGCACCAGTAACCGGGACTGGAACCCTCAGAAAGGATTCCCGAAACCGGATGATGACAAAATATACAGATTAAGAAAAACAGATGAAGTAACTGGCAGCATTATCCGACCGGTAAAAGCAGAACAGAAGGAAGCAGAACAAAATATCAGTAATTACCCGATTTCCGGAAAAGCGTTGTATGAATCATATTGTTCTTCTTGTCACAAGCCAGACGGGAAAGGTATACCCGGCACATTTCCGTCTTTAGAAAATTCAACAACCGTTAAGGGAGAAAAAAAAGTGTTAGCAGATATTATTCTCAACGGATTAAAAGACAAAGCTATAAAGGGAGTTAAGTATGATACTCCTATGCCTGCATTCAATTTTCTAAAAGACGAAGAAGCAACAGCTATATTCAACTATATAAGAACAAATTTCAATAACCAAAGCACAACGATTAGTATTAACGAATTTAAGCAAACCCGAAAAAATTAATGGAAACACCAGGTAAAAGTAACAAAGGCTTTCTTCACAACATACTCGCCATCCTTGGACCAGGGATAATTACAGCTGCATTAATTTTCGGCCCCAGTAAAATGACCATTACCTCCAAGATGGGTGCAGATTTTGGATTCAGCCTAATCTGGATAATAGTTATTGCTATATTTTTCATGTCTGTATATGCAAACATGTCCGCAAGGATTGGCATGGCCACCGACGATACATTGCTCACCTTAATCCGGAAAAAATATGGTAAGAGTGTATCAGTCATCATCGGGATCGGCATTTTTTTAGTAGCCACCTCCTTTCAGGCAGGCAATGCAACAGGGATAGCCGTATCTATTTCTGAACCCACGAACACTGATCCGAAAATATGGATTGTACTTTTTAATCTTATTGGCATCTCCCTGCTATTCTTTCGTTCTTTCTATATAGTTTTCGAAAAGTTGATGCTGGCACTCATCATCATCATGTTGTTCGCATTTCTAACAACAGTTATCCTGGTACCTCCTTCCTTTCAAAAATTGGGTGAAGGGTTTCTTCCTCGTTTCCCTGATGGATCATTAGGTTTGATCGTTGCTTTCACAGCTTCCTGCTTTTCCATTGTTGGGGCCTTTTATCAAAGTTACCTGGTACAAACCCGCAAGAAGCTATCGCAAGGACACACAACCAAAGAGACCATTATGGGTAGCCAGGTGGGAATAATCCTATTAGGTATCATGAGTGCCGCAGTGCTGATATGTGCTGCCAACACACTTCATCCTGAGCATATCAAGGTTAACTCTGCTTCCGAAATGGGCAAAGCATTAGAACCTCTGTTAGGCTCAAGTGCTACCAATCTATTTTTCATTGGCCTGTTTAGTGCTTCTTTCTCTTCCTTAATTGGCAATGCAGTATTGGGCGGTTCTCTATTGGGCGACACTTTTCAATATGGTAATAACCTTAATCACAAGATGGTCAAGTTATTCATTTCATTGGTGATGATCTTCGGCACTATCATCGCGATCGTCTTTGGAAAGCTACCCCTGGAGCTAATTGTTTTTGCTCAAAGCGTTACCATTTTTCTCGTTCCTTTTATAGGAATCACCATGTTTATGATTGCAAATGATAAAGAAATTATGAAAGAACATGTAAATAAGCCCATTACCAAAGTTTTTGGATTTTTAGGCCTATCAGTTTTAATAGCTTTAGCTATCAGCAACCTCCTCACATTAATAAATTAAAGTAAAAATGGAATTAAATTTAAAAGAGTTTGAAGAAAGCATTTTAGAGCCTTCTGCTAGTCTGATTAAAGACATAAAGAGTATTGAAGGCGACATCATGTTCCTCGGCATTGGCGGCAAAATGGGCCCCAGTATGGCTAAATTAGCCGTTAAAGCAATACGCCTGGCAGGCATTAAAAAGAGAGTAATTGGCGTATCAAGGTTTTCTTCCGGGAGCCTTAGATTAGAATTGGAAAACGAAGGTATCGAAACGATTGCCTGCGATCTTTTAGATGAAGAAGCACTTAAAAACTTGCCACAAGTCCCGAACATCATTTATCTGGCAGGCCATAAATTCGGCACTACCGGAAATGAAGATTTTACGTGGGCAATGAATGCCTTCTTGCCAGGTTTGGTGTCCTCACATTTTAAAAATTCCAGAATTGTAGCCTTCTCCTCCGGAAATGTACTTCCTTTCGTACCGGTCCAGGAGGGCGGTGTATCTGAAGAATACAGTCCAGAACCTGTTGGCGAATATGCACAATCCTGCCTGGGGCGGGAAAGGATCTTTGAATACTTTTCGAAAAAAAATAAAACGCCTATCCTCATTTACCGGCTCAATTATGCGGTAGATTTCAGGTATGGAGTTTTGGTTGAAATCGCCAAATCCGTGAAAGAAGACAGACCAATAGATTTGACGACACAAAACGTCAATGTGATCTGGCAAGGGGATGCTAACGAGATTGCATTAAGATCTTTGTTGCATTGCAGCTCTCCCGCTAAAATATTAAATGTAACAGGACCAGAAATACTATCAACAAGGTGGCTTGCAGAACAATTTGGAGAGCTTCTCGGAAAAAAACCAGAATTTATCAATACCGGCGCAGGAACAGCCTTATTAAATAACGCCTCAGAGTGCCACAGACTTTTTGGTTACCCGCGTACTACTATTCGTGAAGCAATTGAGCACACCGCTACCTGGATTTCCAACGGTGGTGAACTATGGAGCAAAGACACCCATTTTCAAGAGAGAGGAGGAAAATTCTAGTGAGCAGCTTATCCAGACTATCCCAAACATTAAAAGACCATTTAATGCAGGGAACCGTTATTCCGGCCCATCCTTTGGCCTTAAATGAAGACAGAAGCCTCGATGAGTATCATCAAAGGCTGTTAACGCAATATTATATCGCTGCCGGCGCTGGTGGCATCGCAGTTGCAGTACACTCCACCCAGTTTGAAATCAGGGATCCGGAGGTAAACCTATTTGAAAAAGTACTTCAATTAGCCAGTGAAGAAGTCGAAAAGGCCAATTTAACCAGACCCTTTATAAAAATCTGCGGCATCTGCGGGCCTACCGCTCAGGCCGTCAACGAAGCTTCCATTGCCATAAAACATGGTTACCATGCTGGATTATTAAGCATGGGTGGTTTAAGGGACTGGACTGAAGATCAAATCTTAGAACGCACACGCCGTGTTGCAGAGATCATGCCCGTATTCGGTTTTTACCTGCAACCTTCTGTTGGCGGAAGGATTTTCTCTTACGATTTCTGGTCAAAGTTTGTCGAAATCGATAATGTAGTTGCCATTAAATGTGCTTCTTTTAACAGGTATCAAACCCTGGATGTCATGCGGGCACTGGCTAATTCGAGCAGGAAACATGAAGTGGCGATGTACACTGGTAACGATGACAACATCGTAAATGATCTTATGACCATCTACCGATTTCCAACAGAGGAAGGCGAAATAGAGATAGAATTTAAAGGTGGCCTGCTAGGGCACTGGGCCGTCTGGACACGAAAGGCCGTTGAATTGTTAGACCAGGTTAAAACATATAAGCAGGAGCCCAGCGCCGAACTTGCCAATCAACTCTTAAGTCACGCCATTGCTGTCACGGATAGTAACGCTGCATTATTTGATCCCTCTCACAATTTTCACGGCTGCATCTCCGGTATACATGAAGTACTTCGCAAACAGGGGCTGTTAAAAGGCATCTGGTGTATTAGCCCGAAAGAGTCGCTGTCACCAGGGCAAAAAGAGGAAATTGACAGGATCTACCAAGAGTACCCAAACCTGACTGACGATGAGTTTGTAAGCACTTTCTTATCTGAGAAATTAAATTTAATATCCAACCCGCAATAAACAACAAATGAACAGAAGAAATCTTTTAAAGGGCTTAACCTTAAGCCTGGGCGCAACCGTAATCAGCAGCGATCTGCTGGCTAAGGTCGGCGAAAACACGTACAGCTATAGAACCCCTAAAAATCCTCTTCTAAAGCCCCTGGACAAGGCCGTTACAGCTATCACACTCGGCGCCGGAAACCGGGGCATGGTTTACGGAGACTTTGCAAAAAACTCTCCTAACGAACTTAAAATAGTCGGAGTTGCAGAACCTATCGCATTCCGCAACGAGCGATACAGCAAGATCCACTCTATCCCCAAAAAAAACAGGTTTAATACCTGGGAGGATGTTTTCAAACGACCTAAGTTTGCTGATGCTATCATCATATCTACACCAGATTACATGCACTACGAGCCTTGTATGAAAGCCCTGGAGCTGGGCTATGATATCCTCTTGGAAAAACCGATTGCCCCTACTGAAAAAGAATGCCGAGATATATTGGCTTTAGCTAAAAAGAATAAGAGAATCGTAGCAGTGTGTCACGTGTTGAGATATGCCCCCTATTTCATTAAGATGAAAGAACTGATAGCAAATGGAGCTATCGGAGAAGTTGTCAGTGTACAGCATTTCGAACCTGTAGAACATATTCATATGGCACATTCTTATGTTCGCGGAAACTGGCATAACTCAAAGAAAACAACACCTATCATCCTTGCGAAATCATGTCATGATCTCGATATCATCAAGTGGGTGATCAATAAGCCTTGTGAAAAGATCGTTGCCATGGGTGATGTAAAATGGTTTCGCAAAGAAAATGCACCCGCAGGAAGCAGTGACAGATGCGTAACTTGTGCAGTAGAACGAGAGTGTCCGTACTCTGCGGTGAAAGAATATGCCGAGCGACAAACACATTTCCTTTCAGTTCTGGATGTACCTGACAACATCCCTAACAGAAAAGAATACATCCTGAACAAGCTAAAGACCAGCGACTATGGCCGGTGTGTATACAGGATGGACAATGACCAGCCTGACCATTATATCAGCAGCATACAATTCGCAGATAGCGTAACCGCCAATTTCTCTATGGAGGCATTTACCTCATACCATGGGCGTCGCACAAGGGTCATGGGCTCTATGGGAGACCTGGTAGGTGACATGACCGAACTCGTTCACCACGACTTCAGAACCAGGAAGGAAACAAAATTTGTACCGGAGGCTCAGGATGTAAAAGGTTATGAAGACCATGGGCATGGAGGCGGCGACTGGCTGCTGGTCAGAGATTTTGTAAATGCTGTGAGTCAGCAAAATCCCGCATTGCTCACCTCCACGGTAGACGATTCAATTGAAAGCCATATCATGGGATTTATGGCTGAAGAAAGCAGGAAGCAAGGTAAAATAATGGACATCAAGATGTGATGTCTGTTGATCGTTGATTGCAACGTTCTTATGTGCACAAAAGGCGCTTGGGGCCTTTGTGCACCATAAGAGTTAAACCTAACCCATCCTTCTTATTGAACCATAATCTTAATCGCGCTTTTTAGCCCCTCACCCTGCAAAAAAAGCACATACTGACCGGCAACGGGTTTTCTACCCAAATTGAGTTTGTGAACAGTAGCATCATTAACTAAATTTATAAATTCACTGTGTACGATCTTCCCACCCATTTCTACCAGGCTCACTTTTACTTGTTTACCTGTGTAATTTTTGAAAACAACATTCAAACTGTTATCGTTAAGCGGGATTGGGTATGCGACCACCGAGACCGGGGATGCTAACTGAAACCTTAATAACTGCGTGCCTAATGTGCTTACCATGCCATTCATATCTATTTGTTTAAGGCGATAATAGTTCGGTCCATTTAAAGGCGCTTGGTCAAGGAGCTGATAATCGAGAACTGCAGAGCTTGTTCCCCCGCCAGGGATAGTTCCAATCATATCAAAATGAAGGCCATCACCAGACCTCTCCACTTCGAAATAGCTATTTTGTTGTTCGCCGTTCGTTTGCCATTCTATTTTGGCATGGTTAACGAGGGCTTTTACAGTGAATTTCTTCAGGATCACCGGCAAAACAGCTTCTATTTGTAGGGTGCCTGTGGCATCCGCTGCTGTATAATTTAGATTATCCAGTTTGGCTACGACTGAATAAGTTCCTGCATCAACAGGGGGAGTTGTTAAACCACTATACGTAATAGTTATCCCTGAAAGGTTTGCAGGACTCGTTTCGGCAGTCACAAACTTTGCAGATCCATCGAATGTCTGCATCAGGTTTCTTAAGCTTATTGTGGCGGGAGCTTTATCGATAGTTAAATCAGCACCCTTATACGTTATCTCATAATTATCTCCTGAAGTAATTGTGTTTTGTTTTATCGCATAGGTACCTGCATCTTCACCCGCTTCACGGCTTAGTGAACCCGTGATTTTATCTGATCCTACCAATGACTTATCCGGCAAAGAATAAGTTAGTTCGGGATCTGCCTCGCCATATACTTTGCTCAAAGCATTAGCCGTAATTACTATTGGTTTTGGTACAATAGAGCCTGCATTAAGAATATCGTCATATGATTGGCGGTAGCTGTAATTACCAGCTGAGGCGCCTGCGGTACGAATCAATCCCTGATCAAACATCAGCGTGAGATTAGATCCTACGTTCGGGGTAAGAAAATATGCATAGACATATTCAAATTTTGGGTAAACATCGTCCCCAGGCAGCACACCCGTAAAAACGAAGTTTGAAACGTTATGTAAGTAAACAAAATCACTTCCATCGTATGTTTTAACGAGGGGATTATCCGGATTAGGAGCTAAAGAAAGAGGTTTCCTCGCAATCGAAATAGTCATAGTTTTGGTTATGGGATCATAGGTCTCATCTCCTGCAGAAGTAATTGTCAGAGTGGTCGCTCCTGCATTTTTGATGTGAATCTTGCCATCAACGATGGTAACTCTGCCATTATTAGCTGGCAAGCTATACTGGATGTTTCCTGAAGTAGAAGTAACTTTAGGCAGATCAATAGGTCCTGAACCGTAAGTGCCATATACATAATATGTACTACCAACAGGAGTTCCCGGAAGGGTCATGATTTGTTTCTTTTTAGGATACTCGTAGGCCCCCATATCCACCCTCGAATCAAAAACCCTGGTGTGTCCATTGAAATCCAGCATGCCCGCCTGTGCCAAATAATCTGCCGTGTTAGTTAGAGGATCGCCGGTACTGATAGCAGGACTATTCATTTGAAGGCGTAGACCATCGTCAGCCGTACCCCAGATTCCGTCTTCGCCTTCCAAATTTGCGGTATTCACAAAAAGAGGATCAGTATTTAGAACATTCCCGCCTGCCCCTGTCCGGCAGATCGAATACCGCAGTTCGAACACAGAGGAGTTGTATCTTGATATTCCTTCCTCTGCTTCTCCCCAGAGTATAGAATTGTAAATACTTACATAGGATGAACCAACTAAGGTTACCGCCCCTCTCCCGCCATTTCCAAAAAAAGTACAATTGACAATAAGGGTCTTAGACCGGCTTTGTGCGGAGATACCCGGACCATAAGGCGCATTGTTGTTTACAAAAATACAATTACTTAGCTGCACATCTGCATCATCGGTATTCAGCATAGCTCCGCCGTTATTAACGGCTGCGTTATTTTGAAATATGCAATTTGAAAAAATTGCCTTACTGGTTGATTTGTTATACACTCCGGCGCCATTAGATGCCGAATTATCTTTAAATAAGCAGTTCCTCACTAATGGAGAAGCGCCATCGTTTATCATTGCTATACTGCTTTGGGTACCGGTGAAAGTCAAGCCATCAAGAATAGTGGCCTGAGTAACGGCACTACTATTAATAAAAATATCCGCGCCATTGGCTTTAAGAACAGTGAAATTAGTTTTATCGCGATTGCTGAAATCCGGGATTCCGGAATCAGGGAAGCCTCCGTAAATTTCCAGGTTTTTCGTTAAACTGAAACTGCCATTTATCGCAGGCATATAAGTGCCTTCGGCTATCCAAATCTGATCCCCGGCCGCAGAAAGGTCAATAACAGTTTGAAGGTTTCCCGACGCCTTATCCCAACTGCTGCCATCGCCAGTACCTTTATCTTTGACGTAACGGACAGTTCCGGAGATGGCATTGCCGGTAAAAGCTAATAAGGCAGTCAGAATAAAAAAGCTTAAGCGAAGAAATAGCATAGGAGCAACATTATTAAGTATGTTGCAAAACTATTTCCCCTGGCTACTCATATATGTCCAAAAAGCATTCATTTATGCTCATGATAAGACGTCGCTGTTTAAAGCTTTAATATCTGTGGGCGGTACCCGGTATACGGTTTTGAATGTTCTGCTAAAGTTCGCCTGGCTGGCAAATCCAAGCATCAGGGCCACTTGTTTTACCTGCATGCCGCCCTGTAGCTGGTCGAAGGCAAAGCGCATTTGCACCTCGCGGAAATAGTCGAATGCAGAGCGGCCCATTTGGCGCAAGAATTGGCGACGAAGCGTTGCGACCGTCATATTGCCAACTTCTGCGAGCTTCTGCAAGCCGGGGAACCCTTTTCTAAAATGCAGATCGATATACTTTTTAACTTCCTCAATACCGTCAAAGTCTTCAGATGCGCCCGGCATATTCAAAACTGAATCAGGGTCGGCAACGATGGTAAAGAAATCTGCAATGAGGGTAAATGAAAGCTTACGTACGATCAGGTTATATACGGGAGATCTTTTTGCGGTATTTAAGAATTTATTAAGCTCATCATAAGTGTCTTTATAAAAGCTATCGCTGAAATAGGCCATACCAGCTATTTCCTTGGAGATCACCTTCATAAACGAAGCTTCCTTGTCTACCGCACTAAGGTCCACACCCCTGCTTAACCAATCCCTGGTAAAGCAGAATATAAACGCTTTAACTTCTGAATCTTTATCAAATGCCGTGTCGTAATCAAACTCATTGTTGTAGAAGCTACAGATCCGCGGTAGCGACATGGTTTTAGATTGCAGCGGATCACTGCTATTTGGTGTCTTGTTTACTGAGCCTTTTATTAATTGGTACGATAAGCAGTAATATTCGATATCCCTGTCGCCCATGAGGATGATCTTGGTATCCTTTAAGGCTTTCATATCCACGACGAACAAGTAGCAGCCATCATCCACTTTTTCATACTGGAAGCCGGTCAACAGCTCAGTTGAATCTGCCCGGAGTTTATGGTTCTCCCGATCATGGCTCACAAAGGGAAGAGTGTCTGCAATGGAAATGAATTTTTCGGGATAAGACATTGTCCATTTAACAGCTGCTTCTTCTTTCATTTTTTAAGTTCTCTAAATTGAGGATAAAACCGGTGTAATATTAGCATTTGAGCATTGTAAAATTAGTATTTATATTGAAGTTAGTGAGATCTGTACTATTTTGAACAATTAAAAAGTTTAAGCATTTGTGAGGTGGCAGAAAACTCCCATCCAAAATCATTTTAATAAAATTCCCTGTACCGCTCTTTCAGCAAGTTCATCATGTAAACATTATTTGCCCACTGATCGGAAATAGGATTTTGTGAGTAAGGTAAGTGTACCATATACGGATAAGGTCCGAACTCTGGTGTGATGGTTACTAAGGCATCGGGCTCCGCGCGCTTACGTTCAATTACTTTATCCCACCAGTTCAAATGATGCTGCAAGGCCTCATTCCATTCAGGCGCTGCCGGATCAGGAACCTGAGGCCCTTCAGGATAGCCAACGCGGGCATGAATATGCTCCGTACGCGCAATCGCCAGGTCCATCGCGTCCTGCTGATCACCTAAAAAAGATTCCGCCACATTTACCCAGTGTGATGCATCGAGGGTAATGCGCAGATCAGCAATCCGGCTGAGGTAGTCAAAAGTAATGTGGGCAGCAAAAGTAAACTTGTTACGGTGCGTTTCATGAAATACCTCCACGCCGGATAGGCGGGAATGATGAGCAGCATGCTCTATCAATTTCTTATTCTGCTCAAAAGAAAAATAATCTTTCCCGGTTTGGGAGTCAATCTTTAGTGCCTGATAAGGACGCACCATCTCAAGCCAGGCTGCGTAGTTATCAAAGTGCCTGGAGAAGTCTGCATCATAAGTTCCATAATGTTGAGGGATAACTTCCAGATCATATTTTTGGAAGGTGTTCCAGGCTCCATCGAGTTCCCCGATGGCTACGTCATTTGGAATACCGTACTCCACTCCATCATAACCTTCATCCCGTACTTTTTGGCAAAACAGATCCCAGCTAATATCCTCGCTTCCCCATCTGGGGCAAAAGAATTTAAATCTCATGTATCTTTGTCAATCTCAAAATCAATTACTTCACCTTCAGCGTAATCTCATCTTCTTTTTGAAGGAAATCTCTGTCTGAAGATAAACCTTTTGCGTTGGGAGATATAACCGAGTCATTGGGCACAGTCTGTAACGGCGTGATACAAGACAAGTTCTTTTCCCGGAATGGTTTATTATAGCTGAGATTGTAAGCCGATATCATAGACCAGCGGGGCTTATCAGAAGTATTGGCTTCAGACATATGCAAGGTATTGCTATGGAAAAACAACAGATCGCCTGGTTCAAGCTCGACATATACACGCTCAAAGCGACCAAGAGCCTCATTGACAAAATCCATATCGGCACCCTGTTGTTCACCTGCGAAATTATGTTCCAATCGTCCGATCTTATGAGAACCTTTCAACACCTGCAGGCATCCATTCTTTACCGTAGCTTCGGTAAGGGCAAGCATCACGCTGATCATGGCATCCGGAAACAAGAAACCGTTCTTATACCAGTACCCGTAATCCTGGTGCCATTCCCATGCCCCGCCTACCTGCGGCTCTTTTTGCATCAGTTTGGAGTGAAAATGACAGACCTCTCCTTCGCCCAGTAATTCCTGTACGGACTGAACCAAAGCCTCACTGCGTGTTAACAGGCCATAGGCGTCATCGCCCGGTGTAAACCAAAGCGTCAGTTTGGTCCGTTTTCCGGATTGATCATTAAAGTCAAATGCTTTGTTTTTTAGTACGTCGTCGCCAGTGGCAATGCCATAAAGGTGACTTACTTCCTCTTCTGTTAAGAAGTTCTTGATAATAAGATATCCATCTTTGTCGTACGCCGCTTTCTGTTCAGCGCTTAATTTCAGGTTGTTCATAGTATGAGTTTTCTAAGTAAATATTTATAGAGATAAGAGTTTGGAAATAAGACTTTACAGATCAGGCGCCGATTGCCTTTAATGTGTCGTCCACAAATCGTTTCGCACGAGGAATATCCTCCTCGTCTAAATGCTCAATGATAAGCGGAATATTGGGGTGCTTCTTAGATAGCAATTTAAGATACAACTCATAGTTCAGCACTCCTAAGCCTGCCGCCGGAAGTTCTACATCTCCAGCTCCACGGAAGGTATGCGATTCTACAGCGTCGATTGCCGCGTGTTTTTCTTCACTGCTTTCTGCCTGTTTAATATCCTTTGCATGGGCAATCTTTATTTTATCCTGGAGGGCGTTGAAGATCCGGTAAAGTTCTGCATCCACATTCTTTATATTGACGCCGTTGAAGTAATTGGTTGGATCCATCAACAGTCCTAAACCCGGGTGGTCAACCTCTCTGAACAATCGTAGTAACTGATCGACACTGCCTATAACATTGTTTACGTAATTTTCAACGAGGAATACAGCATCATGCTTATAAGCGTATTCAGCAAGTTCTTCAAGCACCTGCTTAATTTCCTGGAAAGCTTCCTCCGTGGCATTTCTCTCATGGAAAACCCAATCACTGCTTGGTTCGTACGTTCCGGTTTCGCTAATTACGTAAGGAGTGCCAAACTCGCGTGCGAACTTCAACAGCGTTTTTACATACTCTATATTCTTGCGTTTCTTTTCCGGATCGGGAGAAATGAGATTTGTATAACCCGAAATTGCGACTATTTCAATGTTGGCATCACGAAAAGCATTACGTATAGTACGGGCTTTTTCAACGGTAAGCGTTTCTGGTAAAGTATGCGGGTCGTTCAGGTCGAAGTCCTTAAAACTCAGATCAAGCTGAATACAATTAAATCCATCTTTTTTTACTTTGCTGATCGTTTCTTCTAAAGTGTATGGATAATATCCATTGAAAATTCCTACTGATATCATTCGGCTTATTATTTAAGGGTTTTAAGTGTTTCGGTTAGTTTGACGGTTCTCTCTTCTTTGATGGATAAGTAAAGCGCATCAATGGTCGCCATGGTATGCAAGTTGTCACGACCGTTTATTTCAGGCAGGGTATCATTTTCCACTGCGCAGAGTAGTGAAGCCATTGTTCCTTCAAAAGCATCAGGGAACCAAACGGTGTCCCAGCTCGGTTCGATCCATTGATCCGGGAATTTTCTGGTCGTAAATTTTATGGTACTTAAACCTTTTTCAGGGAATTTAGGCCAGCCGATCTCACCCATTGCCATTCCTTCCACTCCCTCTACACGCCATCTGATATACATATCCTTCTGGCATCCATCACCCTGCCAGGCCCAAACATCGTCCAGACTCGTTGCCATCAGTCCGTCGGCATATTGAAAAGTGTATTGGGTAATACCATCAAGGTGGGGGAACTTGGTTCTTGGGTCAGGCCGTGTTATCGCCGTTACTTTTTCAGGATCTCCAAACAAATACCGGAATGTATCAATATGATGGATGCCCATATTTAACATCTCGAGACGGTTGTATTTTGTGAGAAATTCCTGCCAATGCGGAATTGCCCGCATATCAATAGTTGCCAAAACTATTTCGCCGAAATAATTATGATCAAGCAGGGTTTTCAAAGCACGTATGGATTGGTCGTACCGCATGTTGCTGTTAACTGCGAGTTTTATTCCAGCCTGCTCGCATAAAAGCACAATCTCGTTGGCTTCTTCCAAATTCATAGCCAAAGGCTTCTGGCAGAGTATTCCCTTAATGTGATCGTTTTCTTTAACTGCTTCCCGTACTATTTCTAATTGAACATCAGGAGGAACGGCAATGTCAAGGATCTCTATTTCTTTATCCTTTATTAATTGCTGCCAGGATTCATAGACGTTGGGGATATTAAACTCTGTTGCAACTTCCACTGCCCGGGACCTGTTTTGAGAGGCTATTCCATAAGAGTTGAAGCCTGCATTCCGGTAAGCCACCTGATGGCAGCCACGTATAATTGCTCCGGCACCGATCGTACCGATTCGCCAATCCTTTCGCAGAGGCATTTTCGCCGTTAGATTCAGATCTAATGTAAATTCATTCATTAGTTAGTTAGGAAATGGTTTAATTGTTAGTTAAATTATTGAGCACAACAAACCCTCAATGAGTTTAATGCCCTGCAAATTGTTCGGCCTTCTCAACCTTTAAGTCAGAGTCTGGTTTACGAGCTCTTCCCTGGATTTCATGGTGTTGAAGGATTATGTTTATTTAAGTTTGGTTTCGTTGTATAACAAAACTACTGAGACAGGGAAAGTGAACTTTATAGGATATTTACATGATATTGTAAGATACTATCTAACAATAGGGAATGTTATTGGGAGTAGATGTTTGCGCAGGTGCTGACGGAAAAAATAGACAAGATTCAAGAGAGCTTTCTTTTATGCTGAAGCTCTCCTGAATGAAACGACCTTCCCGGAAACTCGGTCATCTATTTTTTCAAGAAGGTGTGCCATGTCGAATGGTTTCAAAATATAGTCATCTGCATTAAAGTCAGTTTTTGCTTTATGAATGCTTTCATGAGCTGAAATTATAAAAACAGGAATATGGGTCGTCAGGGGATTAGATTTAAGTTTGCTACAGATTTCTAAACCGTTATAGTAACCCAGTTGAATATCCAGCAGGATCAGATCAGGAACAAAATCGAAGATCGCACCCGACAGATTATCCGGCGAAAGCAGCGTTTTTACATCATACCCTTCCATTGTCAAAATCAACGAATACATCTCCAACACATCCGGATCATCATCAATCGCTAAAATTCGTTTGCTCATTGTTATTTAAATATTTAGCTTTTAACATTAATGGTTGATAATGGTTTGGAAAAAAATGTATAGATTTCAGTACGAATTCACAAAAACATTGTGAGGGATAGTATTATCTCGCATCTGGCACGATTTTGCCTTATGTGAATGTATAGATAGACAATATGAAAATTAACAACTACTCCATTACAAATACCGTAACCTTAAGCGACTCATCCAAAACTTTGACAGAAGCTTTTGATAAGCAGCTTTTAGACATCTTACAAACTGAGCTTACCAAAATAAAGGCTAGTAATGAAGGCCCTGACAAGCAACTTGCTGCTTAAGATCTTGTCCGGCAGTGGTGCTGCCTTAAACGATCTTAATAGAAATTTTATCAATTAAAGAGATGATCAACAATAAGGCAATCCTTGAAAAAGCAAATGCAGCTGTGAGCGCTGGCGATAATGAGAGCTTTCTGTCTTTCTGTACCGACGATGTAGAATGGACTTTTGTAGGCGAACAGACCCTGCGAGGCAAACAAGCAATCCGTGAATATATGGCTACTGCCTACTCGGAGCCACCAAAGTTTATAGTTGAGAAATTAATCGCCGAAGATGACTTTGTTACCGCACTCGGAAAAATCAGTTTGAAAGATCAAAATGGAACAATGGTTGACTACTCCTACTGCGACGTCTGGCGCTTTCTGGACGGTAAGATGTGTGAGTTAAAAGCTTTTGTCATTGAGATGTAAACGGGCAAGTAAAAACTGTTAAGCGTTTGTATTTAATATTATTCTCCTGTCACCTCAGGCCAATACGTAGTCGTTCAATGTGACAAGGTTATTCATGGCGTCTCCCATGGTGTTATTAAAGTAAACGTATACAGTCTTTCCTTCCTCCATCCAATCTCTAATGTAATATGAATATTCTGATAGGAAATCATCCTGGTAACTTCCCCTATAACCACCCTGGGGGCCATGAAACCTTAAATAAACAAAGTCAGTTGACTGTTCCATTAACGGCGTAGCCGATGAAGGCATGTCATGGATTACAATTCCAATGTTGTATAGGTTTAATAAGTCGTAGGTGTGATCGTTATACCATGATTTATTCCTAAACTCAACAGCTATATTCCATGATCCGTTATTAGCAGAAATAAGTTCATTAAATAATTTTTCCAGTTCCCGGATATTATCTGAAGCGAATTTTGGAGGGAACTGCACAAGCAGGCAGCCCTTCTTCTCACCTACTTCATTAATTATATCAATAAATCTTTGTATGTGATCTGGTTTATATTGTAGCTCTTTTGCGTGACTTATATCCTGAAAGAGTTTGAATGTGAACCTGAAGTTTTCTGTAGTTTCATTCGCCCACCGCTGCATGGTTTTGGCCTGCGGGATCTTATAGAAAGAGCTGTTAACTTCGATGCTATTAAAAATCGAAGAATAGAAGCATAGCCTGCTTTTGTCCTGGAATTCTTTAGGGTATGCCAGTTTATTTGGAACCGGCAATACCAATCCACTTGCACCTGAATAGAATAATCCTTCTTTCATATAAAAATTATAAAAGCCAAAAAGCGCACATCTGTTTGATCTTTGACGAAAATCGGATTTAGTGCCACCAAAAATCTATTTTCAACTTAATCAGACTTCATATTATCCCCATCCTTAAAATGCAATCTTCTAAAAATCAATCCAGACATAATGGTTAAAAAACCCACCACTAAAAAAGTGTACCTGAACGCATTATGGATTTCATTATCGATAAGCTTCACGTCACCCTGAAATATCTTCAGCACTATCAGACCGAAGGCAACTCCGAACCCGATTGCCAGCTGTTGATTTACCGAAACCAGGGAATTTCCGCTGCTGGTATGGTACTGCCGTAGATCAGCAATAGAGATGGTGTTCATGGCTGTAAACTGAATGGAGTTGAAAAAACCCAAGACGGCGATGATGGGCATATACCAGTAAATTGACGTGTGCACAGGGGGTATGGCCATACTGCAAATCAACAGGCCAATAACGAATGTATTGGTCATTAGTGTGGCCCGGTAGCCAAATCTGTTCAGGATCCTGATCACTGCAGATTTTCCAAACATTGCTGTGATAGCCATAGGTGCGACGATCCAGCCGGATGTAACTGCTGACCGGCCGTAAGCGATCTGGATCATCATGGGAAGTAAGAGTGGGATAGCGCTAATCCCCAATCTGGTAGCGAGGTTGCCTAAAATACCTACTCTGAAGGTTCTGACCTTAAACAGGTTTAATGGAAAAATTGGATTCTCGTCGGTCGAAGCATGACGGTAATAAAAATAGAACATTAAAAATCCGGCTAAGAGCACCAGCAACACTGGTGTTACATGCACGGTATTCCCAAATAACTCTAAGCCAATGGACAACAGCAGGGAGGCGGCGGCGAAGATCAGAAATCCCTTCAGGTCGAAGTCTATAATCGGCGACTTATAATCAGGCATAAATCTCAGGCTTAATGCAACGCCAAGCAAGGCTATCGGAATGTTGATCAGAAAAATCCAATGCCAGGATAAATAGTCGACCATATAACCACCAACCAGTGGCCCAAGGACGGGACCAATCAGAGCAGGAATGATGGCGAAGTTCATTGCCTTCAGCAATTCTTGTTTTGGGAAGGTTCTGATCAGGGCTAATTTTCCAACCGGGGTCATTAAACTACCTCCTACCCCTTGTACCATTCTTGCAATAACTAATTGCGTCAGATTTTGCGACAGCGAACAAAAAAGTGACCCAGCTCCGAAGAGTACCAGTGCAAAAATAAACACCCTCTTCGTTCCGAACTTATCGGCAAGGAAACCACTCACGGGCATGAAAACAGCAAGGGTAAGCACATAGCTGATAATAGCATTCTGCATATCCAAAGGCGATTCATTCAGATCTCTGGCAATGGCAGGCAAAGAAGTGTTCAGAATAGTCGAGTCCAGCATCTGCATGAATATGGCAGTGGCAAGAATAATGGGAAGCAGTTTTTTCGTCGATCCGGGAGTTTGCGCTGATTCCTTCAAGTCCATATCAAATAAGTTTCAATTTTAACGCATTCGCCTGCAAAAGGTGTTCCTGAGCCTTAGCTTGATTTCAAGTGAACTTTGCTAACGCTCAGGTCCTTGTCCCTGGCTAATCGATGATGAAACTTAATCTCTGACTAACTCTGTTCGATCTCTTTCAAGCTGCTCATCTTCTTGTAAGCAAGGAAACCCTTAATATCTTCAAAGTGTTCCCGAACGCGTTTATTACCAAATTCGAATACTTTCTGAGCTAGTCCGTCTAAGAAATCCCGGTCGTGCGATACCAGGATCAAGGTGCCATCGAAGTCCTGTAAGGCCTCTTTAATAATGTCTTTGGTCTTCATATCCAAATGGTTTGTCGGCTCATCCAGGATCAATACGTTTACTGGTTCCAGCAAGAGTTTGATCATAGCTAAGCGGGTTTTCTCACCGCCAGAAAGCACTTTAACTTTCTTGGTAGTGTCGTCGCCACTGAACATAAAGGCACCCAATAGGTCTTTGATCTTTATAGTTCCATCGCTTAAGGGAATCTGGTCAATCGTCTCAAATACGGTCAAATTTTCATCCAGCAAAGCCGCCTGGTTCTGGGCGAAATAACCGATCTTGGCATTATGACCAACCTTTAAGCCTCCCTCAAAATCAATCTCGCCCATAATGGCTTTGATCATAGTCGACTTACCTTCACCATTTTTACCTACGAAAGCTACTTTTTCACCCCGCTCAATCACCATGGAAGCTTTCTCAAACACTACATGATCGCCGTAAGCTTTAGTTAGTTCTTCTACGATGACCGGGTATTGACCTGAACGGGGCGATGGTGGGAATTTCAACCGTAGTGCCGACGTGTCCACTTCATCAATCTCGATTACTTCGAGTTTCTCAAGCATTTTTACCCGCGACTGCACTTGCAGCGTTTTCGAGTAGGTGCCTCTGAAACGATCTATAAACTCCTGGTTGTCGGCGATGAAGCGTTGTTGCTCTTCGTAGGCTTTTAACTGATGTACCCGGCGCTCGGCACGCAATTGAAGGTAGTGCGTGTACTTGGCTTTGTAATCGTATATCCGGCCCATCGTGACCTCAATTGTACGATTCGTAATATTATCTACGAAGGTACGGTCGTGCGAAATCACCATCACTGCCTTCGCAGAATTAATTAAAAAGTCTTCTAACCATTGGATACTTTCAATATCCATATGGTTAGTAGGCTCATCGAGCAGTATCAGGTCAGGTTTCTTCAATAGGATCTTGGCCAGCTCGATCCGCATACGCCAGCCGCCCGAGAACTCAGAAGTCTGGCGGGTGAAGTCTTCCCGCCTGAAGCCTAAGCCTTTTAACACTTTTTCTATTTCAGCGTCGTAATTAACTTCTTCTACCGAATAGAACTTTTCACTAAGCTCCGAGACACGCTCAATTAACTTCATGTAATCGTCGCTTTCATAATCGGTTCTGACGGTGAGTTGTTCATTGAGCTCATCCAGTTCCTTTTGCATTCCATGCATCTCCTGAAAAGCTTTTGAGGTTTCTTCAAAAACCGTAACATTGTCCTGCGTAAGTAAATGTTGGGGGAGATAAGCAATCACTGCATCCTTTGGACCGGTTACATTACCAGAAGTAGGCTTGGCTGCACCGGCAATGATCTTTAAAATGGTAGATTTTCCTGCACCATTTTTACCCATCAGGGCTATTTTATCATTCTCGTTGATTGAAAAGGTTACATCACTAAACAGGGTGGTTCCGCCAAAGGAAACAGAGATATTATTTACATTAATCACAAAAGGAGGATATTAAAATGAGCGGCAAAGATAGGGATTTTGGGGCAAGTAAGGAATACCGTTAACACCGGACCATAAATATCCAGCCAGGATAGTGATGCATAGTGATTTGTTCAGGATATACTAAAATTTAAAAATTTCAGTCAACTCTATTATATGTTTTCCGCCTGGCAGATCATGTGGTGCTTTAGCGAGTTTTTCGGCAAGCACGGCAGTGGGCAACGGCCGGAATTTTCTGAGTAAACCTACACCGTTCAGCAGTTTTATCAAGCTCGCTGATATGCGCTCACCTAATCTGTCGGAGTTTTTCCGCAATAGCAGTCCGGGCCTGAAAATAACACATTGCTCAAAGGCAAGCCTAGACATTCCTTCCTCCAATTCGCCCTTTAATTTGGAGTAAAATACCCGGCTGCTAGCGGACGCGCCATAAGCAGATAATAAAACAACTTTTGGAACTCCATTTCTCCTGGCAATTTCCGCAAATTGCAAGGGGATGTCCAGATCGATATGCCGCTGCTTCTCTTTAGATCCGGCAGCTTTAAGCGTGGTTCCCAGGCAGGAAAACAATACGTTTCCATTGATCTGCCCCGACACGTCTTCCAATTGATCGAAATCAGTGAGCACCTCCGATAATTTGGGGTGAGTTATTCCACTGGAACGACGTACAAATATCACCACATCTGTATAGTAAGGGTCTTGCAGCAGGATGTTTACCAGATCTTTGCCAGTAGCCCCTGTTGCTCCTATGAGCAGCGCTTTCATATCTTTTTATTTTTAAAATTACTTAAATTAATCCACAAAGCACTTTCATCCTACCCATTTGAGTTCCAGCTGTCGAAGGATTTATTGGTGGATCCAGCAGCACTTACACTGTTGACTGGTAGCAATTACGTTAAATTTAACTAATCACATTATGTTTCAATTATCGGCGCTGCAATTAGCTTGTTCTGTTGATGTAATGTCGAAGTACAGCGGCGTGGGTAAGCAAGCAAAAAGCCCCTCTGTATCGCTACAGAGGGGCTTTTGTTTCTAGGGTTCTTCGACCCAGTACCCAGCGCCGGAATCGAACCGGCACAGTTTCCTATCGGTGTTTGAGACCGACGCGTCTACCAGTTCCGCCAGCTGGGCATTTGTTGTTTAGCGGGATGCAAATCTATTTAAACTCTCGCGAATTCGCAACAAATATTTCTGTCTATAATATAGATCTTTGATTTCCAGCAAGAATGATTCTCTTTCCGCCGGATTTTGCTCCTTATCGTACTTCTCAGTGAAGAATTTCAGTTCGGTTAACAGCTCGGCCTCTATGCCGGCAACCTGCTTTTCTGTTTCTTCCAGGGCCTTTTCATCTGCATCAAACTCCAATTCCATCAAGGCTTCGTTCACTTCCATCATTTCCATCAGGAAAGCTTGTGGGAGCTGATATTTGTCACCTTCAGCAATCTGGTTATTGCTTTGTAAAATATACTCCAGTCTTTTTTGAGCGTTGGATAAAACCTGGTAAGCTTTATTGTTTATGGTTGACAGCTCCAGGATCTCTTGTTGCTTCTCCGGTGTATCATTCACATAAAAATCGGGATGAAACTCTTTGCTAAGGGCATAGAACTTCCGCTTAATGGCTGCTTCATCCGGATTAAAGGTTTCAGGGATACCGTAGAACTCGAAGTAATTCATCCTACTTAATAATGTACTTAAAGATATCGTTACCCAACACAAATACCATCAGTGCCACAAGAATGAAAAAACCAACAATCTGGGCTTTTTCCATAAACTTATCGCCAAGAGGCTTTCCTTTGATGATTTCAATGATAAGGAAAGTTGCATGACCACCGTCTAAGGCAGGAATAGGAAGCAGGTTCATTAAAGCCAGGGCCATGGAAAGCAAGCCTACAAGGCTCCAGAACTTCAGCCAGTTCACTTCACTGCCGAACATGTTTGCGATGCCCACAGGTCCTGTAAATGCTTTTTGTGCTTTTACTTCACCGGTGATCACTTTGCCTAAGCCGCGTGCATTGTCCATGAAAGATCCCCAGGCCTTGGATGCGCCTACAGGAAGAGCCTCAAAGAAGCCGTATTGCTGACTTTCAAGTGGTAGATCTTTCGTATCTATAGCAAAGCCAATCTGGCCATCCGTATCAACAAGCGTGCTTAATTGTAGTGTATCATTAGCACGTAATACGGTTACCTGCGCATTTTTGCCTTTAACACTTTGCAAACCTGCTTTCAACTCATCTAAAAACTTTACCGGTTTTGAATTAATACCTATGATCTTATCGCCTGCTTTAATCCCCGCTTTCTCAGCATTTCCGCCTTTTACTACTTCAGCTACGCCAGTCTGCATCCGTGGTGTTACAAACTCTCCTAGTCCAAAGTCTGACACCTTTTCGAGAATATCACCGGGAACAGTGATAAACTTTGTTTCATTATTACGCAGTACAGTAAGCTCGCTATTTCCAAGCAATACTTTAGAGCTGGTGATCTCTTCAAATCGTTTAATAGGCTTTCCATTCACAGCAACCACCCTGTCTCCAGCCTGGATGCCTATTTCTTTACCAATTTTTCCAGGAACAACACCATTAACCAACTTGTCGTTGGAAATGAAGTTCTCTCCCACCTTAAAGGTGATCATCCAGAATATGAATATACCGAGGACAATATTTACGGCGATACCTCCAAGCATCACGATCAAACGCTGCCATGCTGGTTTTGATCTAAATTCCCAGGGTTGCGGCGGGCCTGATAACTGCTCGGTATCCATCGATTCATCGATCATCCCGGCAATTTTAACGTAGCCGCCGAGAGGCAGCCAGCCTATACCATATTCGCAATCTTTATATCTGAAACTGAAAAGTTTAAATCCCCAGGCATCGAAAAACAAGTAAAATTTTTCAACCTTTATTCCAAAAGCGCGGGCTGCAACAAAGTGCCCTAATTCGTGTAGTACAATTAATATTGATAATCCCAGCAAAAGCTGGCCGGCCATAACCAATCCGTCCATTTGATATTTTTAAGTTTGTTGTTTGGGTCTCTATTTCAAATCTGTCACCAGTTCTTTAGCATATATCCTGCTCTCCTTATCTGTTTCCAAATAATCATCTAAGCTTGGCTGGCTAATATAAGCGATTTTATCCATACAGGATTCAATCACCTCACTCATCTCTAAAAATCCAATCCTGTCTTTCAAAAACTCTGCCACCACCAGTTCGTTAGCTGCATTTATCACACATGGCATATTTCCGCCTTTTTTAAGTGCCATAAACGCCAGATCCAGGTTTCGGAAGGTACTTTTGTCAGCCTGCTCAAAGCTAAGCTCAGAGTACTTCAAGAAATCAAAACGGGGAAACCTGCTTTTTATTCTTTCAGGATAACTTAGGGCGTACTGAATAGGAAGCTTCATATCTGGCAAGCCCATCTGTGCTTTCATTGATCCGTCTTTAAACTGAACAATTGAATGAACTATGGATTGAGGATGAACAATAACATCGATCTGTTCAGCTTCGAGGTTGAAGAGCCACTTCGCTTCTATCACTTCCAAACCTTTGTTCATCAAGGTTGCTGAATCAATGGTGATCTTAGCTCCCATAACCCAGTTCGGGTGCTTTAATGCTTCAGCCTTGGTAACTGACTTTAGGAAGGATTGATCCCTTCCCCTGAATGGACCACCAGAAGCTGTAAGATAGATCTTTTCAATATCAGTAATATCTTCTCCTGTAAGGCATTGAAAGATCGCTGAATGCTCAGAATCTACCGGCAGTATATTTACGTTATGCTGCTTTGCTAGTGCTGTTACAAGGTCGCCAGCTACTACAAGTGTTTCTTTGTTGGCCAGGGCAATATGTTTTCCTGCCCTGATAGCAGAAATTGTAGGTTCCAAACCACAAAAACCAACTAAGGCGGTGAGCACTATGTCGATTGACGAAAGCTGAACCACCTCGCATAGAGCTGCATTACCAGCGAATACCTGGATATTGGTTTGAGAAAGGGCAGATTTTACTTCTGCATATTTAGTTTCATCTCCTATAACGACGCATTCAGGCTCAAACTCCAGCGCCTGCTGGATCAGGACTCCGGCATTCTGATTAACGGTTAATACCGATGCTTTAAAGAGCTGAGGGTTGTCTCGGATAACATCCAAGGCTTGTGTACCTATACTTCCACTGGATCCTAATATTGCAATGTGCTTCAAGCGTTTGTGTTTATTCGTTCTTAGAGATTTTATAATTAACCCCCCCTGGATAATATTATTCAATAATATAATTTGACAGCTGATCGGCAATCTTTCTGTCGTTTGATAAACGAGGCACTTTATTTTGTCCTCCCAGTTTACCCTCCGACTTCATATAATTTTTAAAGCTGTCGGCTTTCAAAGACCTGATTACCAGAGGTTGAAGTATCTTCCCCTCTATCAGGTCGTAATAATAGATATTTTTTTTCTGCAGCAGGGCATCTACCTTCAAGCGGAATTGTTCCATGTCGTCAGGTTTCCTTGAAAACTCTACAAACCACTCGTGGTAAGGCAAGTCCATACCTCCCGGATTTACCTGCGGTGCCACTGTAAATTCGGTTATTTCAACGCCGCTTTCCTTAGCTGCCGTCAACAGGGCATACTCTACCTCTTCTCCAATTACATGCTCTCCAAATGCTGATATATAATGTTTTATGCGCCCTGACACTATGATCTTATACGGATTCTTTGAAACAAATTTCACCGTATCGCCGATGCTATATCCCCATAAACCAGCATTGGTATTTAAGATAATAGCGTAATTCTTTCCAAGCTCAACCTCCTTTAATGAGAGCCGCGTGGGCTTTTCGTTGAAGTATTCTTCTGAAGGGATAAACTCATAGAATATTCCGGAGTTGACTAACAATAACAAGCCACTATCTTGTTGAGAATCCTGGTAAGCAATAAAACCTTCAGAAGCGGGATAGGTCTCAATGGCGTCTATTTTTTTACCTATGGATTCCTCCATTCTGGCCCTGTAAGGCTCGAAATTTACCCCTCCGTACACAAACAGGCTAAAATTTTTAAAAATATCTTTGATCTTCTTACCTCCGCTTTTTTCGGACAGACGATCAAAATACATTTGCACCCATGGCGGTATTCCAGAGATGAGTCGCATATCTTCACGGATAGTTTCTTCAACTATCGCCTCTACTTTTTCCTCCCAGTCTTCAATACAATTGGTCTCATAAGAAGGTAAGCGATTCTTTTGCAGATATTGGGGAACGTGATGAGCCGTAATACCTGACAATCTGCCCGTAGGCACTTTATACTTTGTATCCAGTACCGGACTGCCCTGCAGGAAGATCATCTTCCCGTCAACAAAATCGGCTTTGCCCGTTTCGTAAATATAAGTTAACAAGGCATTTCTTGCCGCCTTGATATGCTCGGGCATGGATTCTTTTGATATGGGAATATACTTAACGCCGGATGTTGTACCAGATGTTTTTGCAAAGTAAGCAGGTACGCCGGGCCAAAGTACATTCTCCTCCCCTTTTACCATTCGTTCAATATAAAGCTTAAGATCCTCATAATCGCGAACAGGTACTACTTTCTTGAAATCTTCATAGGAACGTATCTCTGAAAATTTATGGTCTCTTCCAAATGCCGTCCCTCTGGCAGTCTTAATAAGATCTCTAAGTACCTGCTGCTGTACTTCAACTGCCTTGAATTTCCACTTATTGATCTGCTTAACAGCGAAGTAGGCAAATGGCTTACTTAAAGCCGATTTCAATCCCATAGTAGTAAGTTATGAGTTGTAAGTTTTAAGTTGTAAGTCATGGTTGACAATCTGATAACAAGTGGTATTTATAAGTTTTGATGAATACGACTAGATAATATTATCTAAGATGTCCGGATCCTGATCTCCCTCGTACTCATTCATCATCCGGCGGTAGGCAACAGCCAAAGCCACACTGGATAAAGGAATAACTAAAAGAGAGTTTATAAGGTTTATTATTCCTGCACTTATAAAGTCTACCTGTACATTCACAAAGAAAAAGGAAAGTAACTGAAATATAGCAAGGAAAGCCAATAAAAGCAGGATTTTGGTAAAATTACCCCTGGTGATCGCCAGGCTGAAACGAATCGACTTAAACGGTGACGAATCGCGGTCTATTATGAAAAAAGGAAAAAATGAAATCCGTATCCAGGTGAGTATGATCCCAAGAACCCCTATTGAGTAAGCTACCTGCAACACCAGGTCGCGCCTGTTTTCGTTTACAAAATAATATAAGGGAAAGAATAAGATCATGATGACAATGAACACCAAAAATATGCAGCCGGCGAAGTACAGGGTTGCAATTAAGAATTTGATGATCTGCCTGGTGGTTGGAATGGAGTCCTTTACAAAAACTTCGTGATCATTCTCATCTAAAACCCGCAATACAAATCTGAACAGGGTAAGCTGGAAGCCAAAGTAAGCCAGGATAAAAAACAAGAACATGAAGACTTTAACACCAAAGTTAAAGTCATCAAGAAGGTAAGCAAAGAAACCAGACAAATTGAAAATAAGAAACATTATTAAACACAAGCCCAATATCTTAAGATACTGTTTTTTAAGTGTATTCCAGGCCAACCTGATAACATCGTTAACCGCAAACGTACTGTCCTTTAAAAAATCGATCATGAGTGTTTAAGAATAATTCTTTTAATGAAGTCCTGCATAAATCCTAATCCATAGGCAACGAGTTGCACAAAAGCAGCCATTACACTAAGAAAAGCAACTTTCAGTGATTTGTTTACCTCCCATGAATGAAAGAAAAGTAACACTATATAGATCACCAGAAGAATATTACACAAGCCCTTCATAGGAAGGCTAAAAATATTAAGAATTAGCGTAAATAACAGGAATAAAGTAAAGAATGCCGGAAAAAAGTGAACCAACTTGAGTTGACTGGGAAAAAACTTATATATATTAATCCTCGCCCTTCCAAAAAAATGAAGTTGCTTATAAAACTGCATAAAACTGGTGCGCCTTTTATGAAAAACAATAGCATCGGGAATTAGACCGGTCTTAAATCCCAGAGAGTGGATCCGGATGCTGAATTCAATGTCTTCACCCAATCGCGTTAATATGAAGCCGCCTGTTTTTTCCCAAACCTTCCTGGAAATACCCATATTGAAGCTTCTCGGATGAAATTGCCCGCCAATATTGCGCTTGCTGCCTCTGATCCCTCCTGTGGTAAAAGGTGAAGTCATGGCATAACTTATGGCCTTTTGGACAGGTGTAAAACTTCCATGCGCGGCATCGGGACCTCCATAGGCGTCCAGAGGCTCGGTGTAGAGGTGATTGCGTACATTTTCAAGGTAATTGGCAGGAATAAGGCAGTCGGAATCGAATACAATGAAATAATCACCCCTGGCCCTGGCGAAGGCATAGTTCCGGGTAAAGCCCTGTCCTTCGTTCTCTTTTACATAGTACTTTAAATCCAGCTGATTCTGGTATTTCAGGACAACATCTTTAGCCGGCACTTTCGATCCATCTTCAATAACCAATACCTCGAACTGCAAATATGTCTGGTGTGTGAGCGAATGCAAAAGCTCATCAATTTCCTGTGGCCGATTATAAAGGGGAATGATTATCGAGAAGAACATGAATTTTAGCGGATTTAATTCTTTAAATCACCTTTTCTACCAGGTATGTATTCCTCTCAGATGCGTTCCTGGATACTAGTTCAGCCACAAAACCAGTAAGGAATAGCTGAAATCCAACAATGATCGCCACAAGGGCAATATAAAAAAGAGGCTGATCGGTGGCATCCCTGAACCTTTCACTATTTGCAATGTGCACCAGTTTCTCAACTATCAACCAAATGGTGATGATCAACCCTGCCATGAAGCTCAGCACTCCCATGGTTCCGAAAAAATGCATCGGGCGTTTTCCGAACTTCCCAACAAAAAATATGGAAAGCAGATCCAGGAAACCATTAATAAAACGACTTAATCCGAACTTGGTGGTTCCATATTTTCGTGGGCGATGCTCTACAACCTGCTCTCCTATCCTGCGAAAGCCTGCCCATTTTGCCAATACAGGAATATAACGATGCATTTCACCATAGACTTCTATGCTTTTCACCACGTCTTTGCGATAAGCTTTTAAGCCGCAGTTGAAGTCGTGAAGATTATTTATACCCGACATTTTGCGGGTTGCCGAATTAAATAGTTTGGTCGGGACCGTTTTGCTGATGGGGTCATGGCGTTTTTTCTTCCAGCCCGATATAAGATCGTATTTTTCTTGTGTGATCCTTCTGTACAACTCCGGGATCTCATCAGGGCTATCCTGAAGGTCGGCATCCATGGTAATCACCACATTGCCTTCAGCTGCATCGAAACCAACATTCAGTGCGGCTGACTTCCCGTAGTTCCTGCGAAACTTGATCCCTCGTACCTTAGAGTTTTGAGCTCTGAGCCGTTCTATTACCTCCCAGGAACCATCATCGCTCCCATCGTCCACTAGAATAATCTCATAACTAAAATTATTCTCATCCATTACCCTGGTATTCCATTCTATCAGCTCAGGTAAGGATTCGGCTTCATTAAAAAGGGGGATGACTACGGATATATCCATATTTAAGTATCAGGAACTTCGATTTTATTGTAACAATTTAAATAAAACAGGCAAATAGTATGATTAATATTCATCCGTTTCAGCAAACACTGGTGGATCTTTTTTGAAGATCGCAGCAAAAATAAGGGAAGCAACAAAAAGTATGATGATGGCGAACACCACACTCTGAAAGATCTTTCCGGCTGTTTGCGTTTGCTCTTCAGCGAGCTGATCGCGCATTTCTTCTATTTTCTCATCAATCTGTTCTGTCGGAATATCTTGTTTACTGGCAAAGCGTTCTGTAACATTTACTATATTTTCTTTTACCGCTTTGTTGATATTCGGATCAACAGCCTTTGCAAACACATAGTTTCCAGCAGAATAGATAAGGTATGCAGAGATGAAAAGCACGAATATGCCGCTGGTTGCTTCGCGAAAACTCCAATAGCCACCTACCTGTTTCCTTAGGTTCAGGCAAAAATAAACCGCCAGGATAATTGGCAAAATAAAAGAAAGTACAATTGGTGACCCTATCACCATTGCCATCGAGTTAGTGTTTGCAATCAAATACAGGGCTGCTATACCAATCACCAATGATATCACACCGAATACCAGGCCATACAAAGCCGCTTTCTTTTGCATCTGCCTCTGCCCTAACTTCATGTTAATTCTGGTTGAAAGCTGTTAAAAGTCCATAAACCGAGCCTTCAAACGATGCATCGCTACTGTTTTTCCTGAACGCATCCATTTCTTCTTCTGAAGGATCCGGCTGATTGAAAAAAGCCATTACTGGATAAAACAGGTCTTTCAGTTCAGAAGATTCAGGCAATTCTTTTGACACCCGCGCTATCTCTTCCACACTGCTTTCCATCAGGATCTGGTTAGCGATCATATCTTCGTAAATACGGTGCTCATCCTGGAACTCATCCTCATCTACCAGTAAAAACTCTTTCAGGAAGTCTTCCAGCTCCGGCTCTATGTCTTCGTCCTGGCATTCGCGCAGGTAAAGCAGAACATTTAACAGTTCGGTACCCCGATCAAGTGTTTCCTCTTCAATGTCTTCCCACTCTTCTGATTCCAGGTAGTCTTCTTCTAATTTTTTCACATCCTCTACAAAGAAATTAATCATCAGAAGGTCGAAAAACACTTCTCGTAAAGATTCAAACGCCGGCGTATCATCAAAAGCTTCATCAAGCAAAGCCACCTTATCCATGAAATCACTTTCAGAATTGAACACGGTGTTGATACGTCCTTTGAATTCTGATACAGCTTCTCCGCCAAATTGCTGAAGGGCAGCTGACAATGCTTTTTCTACCTGTTTGTCCATTTCTATATGTTGTTAAATAATTGGTTATTGTTTCCCGTGATCAGCACCTTACCTTTGAGTACAGCGCCCATAAACGGCGAATTCGAAGCCTTTGAACGGTTATTATCGGGACTAAACACCCACTCCTGCTCAGTATCAAACAGTACAAAATCTGCCGGTTCACCTTCTTCAAAAGCAGGGACTGGCAAATTTAATATATTTCTTGGCCGTATGGCCAGCTTCTCTACAATTTCCTCAGCACTTAAACCTGCCGCGATAGCCAATGGAAGAACGGTCTGCAGACCGATTATACCGAATGAGGCAATCTCAAATTCAACTTCTTTAAACTCAATTTCATGAGGAGTGTGTTGCGATACTATAGCATCGATCGTTCCGTCGCGAAGACCGGCAATTAATGCTTCCTGATCGGCCCTGGTACGCAGGGGTGGTTTAACTTTATAATTGCTGTCGAAATCTTCCAGTTTTTCTTCAGTCAGCACCAGGTGATGTGCCGCGACATCGCAGGTCACTTTTAAGCCTTTTTTCTTGGCTTCACGGATAAGTGAAACACTGCCAGCAGCAGAAATTGTGCTGAAATGTATCGGCGATTCATTATACTCCGCCAGATAAAGGTCCCTTGAAATATGAACTTCTTCGGCTAGAGAAGGAATTCCTTTCATCCCAAGATAAGTGCTTACCTGGCCTTCATTCATCTTACCTGCGCCAGCGATCGATTTGTCCTCCGGGTATGAAAAGATCAGGCCGTCAAACCCACGGGCGTAAAGAAGTGCCCGGCTCATAAGTCCTGAGTCTGTAACGGGTTTTGTTCCGTCCGAAAAAGCCACAGCTCCGGCAAGTCTCATATCGTACAATTCAGCCAGATCAATTCCTTCACGATTCTTACTAATACAACCAACTGGCAATACCTTAACCAGTGAATCTTTAGTTCTGTTAACGATATAAGAAACTTCAGACTTTGAATGTACTGGCGGGTAGGTTGAGGGTTGCACTGCAACTCCGGTATAGCCGCCTGCTGCCGCTGCTGCCACCCCGCTTATCAAGTCCTCCCTGGTTTCAAATCCCGGCTCACCAAAATTGGCGTTGAGATCAAAAAATCCCGGAGACAAATATTTTCCTTCCGCATCAATCAACACTAAATCTTCGTCTGCGGCATTTATTGTTCCGGATATCTCTGTGATTATTCCGTTTTTTATCAATACATCCGCCTTTTTTCCATTGTACTCAGATTGGGGATGAAGTATTGTTGCTGAGCGAAAAAGTATCGATTTCATTAATAGTTAAGTTTTTCTTTACCTGGCTTGTAAAATCTTATTATGAGAATTTCGGCTGCCAGGAAAATCAGGGCCAAAATTAGACAAAGTTTCCACAACTGCACACCATTATTTACTGCTTTTATTGCTGCATTGAGCGACTCTTTTCCGGGACTGAAAATTTCTTTTTTCTTATGGGGTATTTTTTCTTTTAGTTCAGACTCCGTAGCATAAGTGAGATCGGATTCAGAGCGATTATCGTTAAATGCATAGGTGGCCAGCAAGCTGTCGCCTTTAATCAAACTATAAATACCCTGATCCCTTATCTGATCTGAGATAAAAACGTTACTACCAGTTTCCGTTTGCCGAAGGTTGGGGATGACCTCAAAATCACCTTTTTTGAGGCGGAGGGTTTGGTTGGGGGATAAGGTAATTTTCGGGGACTCAAGCAGCTGATCTTTGCCAATGGTATAAAACAAACGATTGTCGCGTAAGCTTAAAAAGGCAGCCTGATACATTACAGGAACAAAAACTGAATGGCGAACGAAATTTCCGGATTCCTCATCTAGGGGAACCGCCGATAAGAACACTCTGCCCTTACCTGCCCGGTATTCACTGATAAATGTTCTTCGTCCAGGAAGTTCAAGTATGCTTTGCCGGTTGGTCCTGCTCAGATTACTGTACCGGACATACTTATTTGCTACCGGCAAATCGAGGTTCTTCGGCAGTTCTTCAAAGACGTTCCTAAATATTGGATGCTGCACGTTAAGGGAACTCACTTTCACGGGCTGGCTTATTACCGCTTCAGGATTGTCGGTAGCCAAAACAGTTGTTAGAGTACTCAACCCGGAGAGCCCCCCGCTAAGGGACGGGAACACCATCAGGCTTCCTCCGCTCCTGACATAGCTGTTCAGGGATTGTGCCAGGCCAGTGGACATATCAGCGGTATTGTCAAGGATGATAAGTGGATAGCTCCCCAGCGAAGAATAATTTATATTTCCGGAGCTGACATTCACCACATTAAAAAATGGATCTGCCTGGTAAACTGCATCCAGGTATCGGTTTGGCTGACTTTCATGAATGGCTAAGATCTGTATCTGCCGGTCTACATGAAAGGTGAAGAAAAAACGATCATCGAAGATCACGGGATAATCCGTAATTGACACTTCAGCATTCTTCCAGCCATAACTCAGGCCACTGAAAGAAAGCGTGTCCCTGCTAGTAGATCTTGCTTCAACACTGATACTACCGATAGCTTTTTGCTGGCCATCAATAATAAGCTTATAGGGTATATTCTCGGCTTTCTTATCTGAATTATTTTTAAGCTGCAAAACCATTTTCTCGATCTCACCCAACCTGTGCACGGGCGAAGGAAACCATACGGAATCCACCGAGATGTTTGCCTGCGGATTGGCACTGAGACGTACAAGGCGCAGGTTAATCGTGCTGTCTATAGCCGTTATTGACTCTTCCATCATGTTCTTCTGAAAATCAGAAACGACATAAACCGACTTCTCCAAGCCATGTTCTGATGAAAATGCCTCTTGCTGACGTGTTAAAACCTCTGCAAGGGTACGGTTCACACCGCTGATCTTTACCTCGTCAACAGCACTGAGAAATTCATCATAATTCAACAAACGCTGGTGCCTGCCTTCAAAATCATTGCTTAAAAGCTGAAACCTGTCGTTTAATCCATAGGAAGCTGCGATTTCTTTAGCCCGCCGCTTAGCCTCGTCCAGGAGCGAACCTTCGCTGTTAATCGCCTCCATACTGTAAGAATTGTCAATATAGATACCTATGATCTGCTGCTGGAAACCGCCTGCACCTTGTTCTGAAGGTATGTAAGGTTTGGCAAAAGCTAAAACAAGAAATACGATTGCCAGGATCCGGGCTGTTAGAAGCAACAGATCTCTGAGCTTTCGTGCAGAAGAGGTTTGCTGCTGAATATCTTTAAGAAAACTAACATTACTAAAATGTACTTTCTTAAACTTCCTGAAATTAAATAGGTGAATTACGACCGGGATAATCACCGCAGACAACGCAAACAGAAAAGCAGGAAAGAGAAATCTCATTAAGATTCAAAAATAGTACTTTGATTGACAATATTGATTAATGAACGACATAAAGCAAAAAAGGATATTGTTTGACCGTATAATTTTTTTACAAAAAAACCTAAAGACCGGGTTACCTTTTCTCGCCGCAGGTATAAAGGTTATCAAATCATATTAAGACATAATTATGAAAAATCTATTTAAATTTGGATTCCTTGCTTTCGCAATCTCTTTATCAGTTGCAGCTTGTAATTCAGGAAAAACTGAAAATGACACTACTGATTCTTTAGCAAATTCTATCGACTCTACAGCTGATGTTACAGCTGAAGCTTTAGAAAGCCAGGCTGACACTGTTGATTCTGCTGCTAATGCAAGTGTTGATTCGTTGAAAAATTAATTAAACAAATACATTTTGAAAAAGGCTGTTTCTATTAGAGACAGCCTTTTTTTGTTTAGAGGAACTTCTAAGGACAGACAAAAGCGGATCAAGCGGAAAGTTGTGGGCATTATTTCTTCGTCATCCTGAACATGTTTCAGGACCTCTTGCCTAAACAGGGCATCATGCACATAGTTCAAGAGATGCCGAAATAACTTGAAATAAATTCGGCATGACGATAGGCGTTAACATGCTTAGTCCCCCAACTTTTACGCTTGATGCACAAAAGCTTAAATAACGACATTGCGCGTGCGCTAACAAGGGTATGCGTATGCTAATAAGTTATTTTATAACCGAGTTTTTTTGCTTTATATTTTAATTTTTTATTACATTTGCGGCCTAGCTTTTAGACTATGATAGTATTGAAAGCCCGTTACGTTCAATAAGGGCACCCTCCTTCCTAATTTAAATTAAGCGCAGATATATACTCTGCTGTTTTTCACATTTATCATTATTTATTTTATGTTATCATCCAGATCATTCTTACTGGGTAAACTATCTGATTTTTATTCAGCCATTAAACTTTCCCTGCGTGGAGAGGAAATCGATTATACGCAGGTGAGCATTCGCCGGGCCGTGATCTTACTTGCAATTCCTATGATGCTCGAAATGTCTATGGAATCTGTTTTTGCCCTGGTAGACCTTTATTTCGTTGGACATTTACACAATAGCAGTGCAGCCATTCAAACGGTCGGCCTTACGGAATCTGTTCTCACTGTGATCTATTCGCTTGCTATCGGTTTAAGTATGGCAGCAACCGCTGTTGTTGCCCGTCGGATTGGGGAAAAAGATCCGGTTGCAGCCGCAAAAGCCGGGATGCAATGTATACTTATTGCGATAATCGTTAATGTTATCATCAGTATTCTGGGAATTGTATACGCCACCAAAATATTAAAACTGATGGGTGCATCAAACGATGTTGCTCAGCAGGGCACTTTATTCATGCAGATCATGCTGGGAGGCAGTATCATTATCATGCTGTTGTTTCTAATCAACGGTATCTTCAGAGGGGCCGGAAACGCCGTTATCGCCATGAAGAGTTTGTGGCTTGCTAACCTGGCTAATATCATCTTATGCCCTATCTTAATTAATGGTTTTGGGCCTGTACCTGCCTTTGGTCTTACCGGTGCGGCCATTGCAACCACCATTGGACGTGGTTTAGGTGTTTGTTACCAGCTGTATCATCTATTCTACGCAAAAAGTGCCTTCAGAATGCACTTCCAGTACCTGTGGCCTGATTGGCTACAGATTAAGGCGCTCCTTAAGATAGCAGCACCCGGTATCTTTCAGTTCGTAATTGCTTCATGCAGCTGGATCTTTCTTGCACAGCTTGTTGCCACTACCGGTGGCGACACAGGATCTGCCGGGTATCAGACAGCCTTACGTATCATGATGTTTTTTATGCTGCCCGCATGGGGATTGAGCAATGCTGTGTCTACATTGGTTGGACAAAACCTCGGAGCAAAACAAGTGGATAGAGCAGAGCAATCGGTATTTAAAACTGCAAAATATATTGTAGTTTTTATGGCGCTGGTTACCTTGTTCACTTTCGTGGCTGCGCCTTATTTCATTTCGTTCTTTACAAATGATTTCGATGTGCAAAGAGTTGCCAGCACTGCACTCAAAATTATGAGTGTAGCCTTTATAATTTATGGTATTGGCATGGTCCTGATCAATACTTTTAACGGTGCCGGAGATACCTGGACGCCTACGAAGATTAATTTCTTTGGATTTTGGTTATTTCAGATCCCCCTGGCCTATTTCCTGGCTAAGTATCTTGAGATGGGGCCCCTAGGTGTTTTCATTGCCATTCCGGTTGCGGAAACAGCTATCGCCATTGCCGGATATATTTTGTTTAAAAAAGGCAAATGGAAGAGGATTCAAGTGTGAATTAGAAAACCTAAGCAGCTCTCTATTGTTCTATCGTAAAACGAAGTATTATGGCAAAATTTAAATTTGGCGATAAAGTACAAACGAATGATGGCAGGGAGGCTATAGTTCAGGAAGACCAGGAAGATGGTTCTCCGGATGTTAAGATCATGATCGAAGGCGATGACTTCGCGCATGTGTTCACAGAAGATAAACTTGAAAAGATCCTCAATGAGGAATAGTTTTTATTAAGAGAATAATCCCTGTTAAACGGGAGTATTCTCTTAATATATCCCAATTTTTACGTAGAAATTTAAACAGCTTCATTAAATTGCGGGTCGAAACACCACTTTAGCCTAATGAAGTTTAGATTTTTCGCCTGCAGCCTGCTGCTTTTTTCATTGTCTGCACAAAGCCAGACCTCTCCACAGTTTTCCTCATCAGAAATCAAGAACCGTCTTCAGAGGCTCAGTATTACGGGCAGCGTATTATATATTGCGGCTCATCCCGACGATGAAAACACCCGCCTGTTATCCTACCTGGTAGGTGAAAGAAAACTCCGAACCGGTTACTTGTCTTTAACCCGTGGTGATGGAGGGCAGAACCTTATCGGTTCTGAGCAGGCCGAGCAATTGGGCTTGATAAGGACTCAGGAGCTCCTGGCCGCCCGCAAAATTGATGGTGCAGAACAATTTTTCAGCAGGGCCAATGACTTTGGTTTTTCTAAAACGTCCGACGAAACCTTCAACATCTGGAATAAAGAACGCATATTGAGCGATGTGGTATGGGTGATCCGGAAGTTCCAGCCGGATGTGATCATCACCCGTTTCCCCGGCGATTCACGCGCGGGACATGGCCATCATGCTGCCTCTTCTATCCTGGCTCAGGAGGCTTTTCTTGCAGCTGCAGATCCCCTGCGCTTTCCTGATCAACTGAGACAGGTGAAAGTATGGCAAACAAAAAGAATTTTTTGGAACACTTATAACTTCGGCACTAATAATACCACCAGCGAAGATCAGTTAAAAATAAATGTAGGAAAATATAACGCCCTTTTGGGGAAAAGCTACGGAGAAATAGCTTCGGAAAGCCGCTCGCAACATAAATCGCAGGGTTTTGGAGTAGCCCGCCAGCGCGGCGAATCTTATGAGTATTTTAAACTGCTGAAAGGTCCGGCAGTAAGTGAAGACATTTTAGACGGGGTGGCTATTAACTGGACCAGGATACCTGGAGCTGCCGCTATCCAGGAACTGTCAGATAGGGTCAGCAGGGACTATGATATCGAAAACCCCTGGAAATCGACACCTGCGCTGCTTGATCTTTATACGCTGGTTACTAAGCTGGAAGACTCGGCTCTTAAAAAAGACAAGCTGAAGGACCTTAAAGAGCTAATTCTTTGTACCTCAGGCATCTGGTTTGAAGCGTATTCAACCGATCCCTCCTATGCGGTGGGTGAAAACATTAAGGTAAAGATCCAGGCAATCTCGCATTATGGATTAAATCCTTCCATTCGGATCACGGGAAACGATAATATTCGGGGGGAATCCTTAATCCTGGCAGAAAATCATTTAAACAATTTAGAAACAGAGCTTAAAGCAAGTAGTTTAACTCAGCCCTATTGGCTTGAACAAAGTCATCCGGCTGGCGAGTATGTAATAAATGACCGCTCCAAAATTGGGTTTGCTGAAAATCCTGATCCGCTTTCAGTTTGTTTCGAGCTGACTATCCTGGGCAGAACCATTTCATTTCAGCGACCGGTGGTCTATAAGTTTACAGACCCTATACGGGGCGAGGTATATCGCAACCTGGAAATCACTCCTCCGGTCATTGCCAATCTGCAACAATCACAATTAATCTTTACAGATAATAAACCACAGCGCCTTAGTGTAAAGCTTAAAGCGTTAAAAAATAATAGCCAGGGCAATCTTAAATTGGGCTTGCCGGAAGGTTGGAAGGCTGTGCCCTCTTCAATCCCTTTTGAATTAAAAGACAAATCGGATGAACAAACCCTCGAATTTCAAATTGAGCCAAAGGTTTCTGCAGCAAACGCTAAGCTAAAGGCGGAAGTTCATCTTAATGGTGACGTTTATTCCAAATCACTCAAAACAATTCAGTACGATCATATTCCCGCCATTACTTACTTTCCGGAAGCAGAAATGAACCTTGTTAAACTCGACCTGAGAACAGCAGGTAAAAAGATCGCCTACATTCCGGGCGCGGGGGATCTGATTCCAGAAGCGCTAAGGCAGGTGGGTTATGAGGTCACACTTTTGAATGAGAACCAGGTGTTAAATTCAGACTTAAGCCGTTTCGACGCTATTATAACGGGAGTACGCCTCTACAACGTTCAGCCACGCATGAAGTTCATGAACAACAAACTCTTGAAGTACGTTGAAGATGGGGGCGTTCTGTTGGTCCAGTACAATGTAAGTCAACCCCTGGTGATCAAAGACATAGGACCCTACCCTTTTACCATCAGCCGCGACCGGACCACCGAGGAAGACACGAAAGTGAATATCCTTAACCCTAACCACCGCCTGTTTAACTATCCGAACAAGATCACCGAAAGCGACTTCAGCGGATGGATACAAGAGCGTGGCATTTATTATCTTTCGGACACCGATGCTAAATATGAAAGCCTGCTGGCCATGAAGGATCAGGGTGAACCTGAAACAAAAGGAGCCCTTGTTGTAGGCAATTACGGTAAAGGAAGGTTTGTTTATACCGGGCTTGCATTTTTCAGGCAATTACCTGCCGGAGTACCAGGCGCTTACCGGTTGTTTGTTAACTTAATATCTAAATAAAAGATCATTGCTGGCCTCTGCGGGGCCAGCATAAACCATTTAAAACTTGAAACCTAAATGAGCAACAAAGAAGGCTTACCACCATTCATAAAATCCTGGAAACAGTTCTACCTGTTGATCGTCGTCTGGCTGGTATTTTTGATCCTGATTTTCTCACTCATCACCTCCATCTACTCATGAGCACCATTGACTGGATCGTATTAGCAGCCACCCTGCTCCTTATTGTTGTATATGGTATCTGGAAAAGCCGGGGCACCCGCGATATGGACGGCTATTTCCTGGGCAATCAATCCCTTCCCTGGTTTCATGTAGGACTCTCCGTAATGGCGACCCAGGCAAGTGCCATCACTTTTTTATCGGCTCCGGGCCAGGCTTTTTCAGACGGCATGCGCTTTGTACAGTTCTACTTTGGGCTTCCCCTGGCCATGATCGTGCTTTGCATCACCTTTGTTCCAATTTTTCATAAGCTGAAAGTATATACCGCCTATGAATTCCTCGAGCAACGTTTTGACTTAAAAACAAGGGCATTTACTGCTTTTCTGTTTCTGATACAACGCGGCTTATCTACGGGAATATCTATTTATGCTCCTGCTATTATCCTTAGTACCATTCTCAATATTAACAGCACCTACACCACCTTATTTATGGGAGGCCTGGTGATCGTTTATACGGTTTATGGCGGCACCAAAGCAGTGTCATACACCCAGCTTCTTCAAATGAGCATTATCTTTTCAGGCCTCTTCTTCGCAGGATTTGTAGTAGTAAGCCTCTTGCCAGAAAATGTTGGTTTCGGAGATGCGCTCCATATTGCCGGAAGCATGGACAGAATGAATGTCATCGACTGGAATTTCGACTGGGACAACCGATATAATGTATGGAGCGGAATTATCGGTGGTTTTTTCCTGCAGCTATCTTACTTCGGTACAGACCAGTCGCAGGTAGGCAGATACTTAACCGGAAGTTCCGTCAATCAAAGTCGCCTGGGTTTGATCATGAATGCCCTGATCAAAATCCCTATGCAGTTTTTTATCCTGCTAATTGGAGTTCTGGTATTTAGTTTCTACCAATACAACCAGCCCCCGGTCTTTTTTAACCAGTACGAAGTTAACCAGATTCAAAAATCGAACTACGCTGATGATTATAAACAGGTCGAAAGTGAATATAAAGAAAAATTCGAAGTAAGGAAATCAAAGGTTCTTGCTTTGGAGAAAGACATCGAAAGCCCGTCGTTAAAAGCCGAACTGAAAGCGGCCGACCAGGAGTTGAAAGCAGTGCGCGGGAAAGCGCTGGACTTAATGGAAAAGAATAACCCTCAGGCAAACACCAACGATACAAACTATGTTTTCCTGAGCTTCGTAACCCAATACCTGCCCAAAGGGCTGGTTGGACTGTTGATTGCAATTATCTTTCTGGCTTCTATGGGATCTATTGCCAGTGCGTTCAATTCGCTTGCTTCCACAACAGCCGTGGATATATACAAACGGCTGATAAACAAAAACGCTTCGGAGCAAAGCTATATGTCATTCTCAAGGGCAAGCACCGTGGTTTGGGGAATTGTAAGTATTGTAATGGCACTATACGCCGGAAAAATGGGCAACCTGATTGAAGCCGTTAATATCCTGGGGTCTCTTTTTTATGGTACCATTCTGGGTATATTCGTGGTTGCCTTCTATGTAAAACGTATTGGTGGAAATGCAGTATTTTATGCCGCCGTACTGGCCGAGATAATGATCTGTGCAGTGTATTACTTTGAAGTGATGGCCTACCTCTGGTTAAACGTGCTGGGTTGCGTACTGGTAGTGGTATTCGGACTTTTGTTTGAAGAACTAAACCGGAATAGAAATTTGCCCGGCATTAGAGAAGTGCCAGGCAAATAATTAAATCATTTATTTAGCTGAAGCTATCAGCTTTTTATTTAAAGCGACATAATCGGGATTCTTTTGGGCTTCCGCTTTTTTCATTGAGCTTTCCGCTGAAGCTATTGCACCTTTTTTATCACCTAATTTCAACTGGATCTTAGCTTTAAGGTGTTCCAGCCAATAAGCATCCGGCTGAGCCTTTACTGCCTCGCTTGCCCATGTCAGAGCTTGTTTAAGATCTTTACCATTATCAAAGTAATATGTTGCAGCCTGAGCATAAGGTTTCTTATCGCCTTTCATTCCCTCTGCAATAGAGGCCATTACTTTTGAATCGATATCGGCCTTTACTGTAAAGCCTACAGACACGTTGTCCCAAAGTAATTGTACATCCACCGAATTCTGTGTTTGATTAGCAAACAACATGGTAAAGGTTTCAATACTGAAAGGAATTTCCTGAGGTTTAGCGGTAAAGCGTAACAAATCTTCAGAATCATTATAGCCCATCGCACCCCAGCCTTTTAAATTCTTACTCAGGATAAAAGTCCATTCATTAGCACCGGGAATACTGAACAATGAATACTCTCCTGCAGGAACCGTTTTTCCATTGATACTCACCTCTTCCCCAAACTTAATTTTTGTGGAGGCATTAGCTCCGGTTCTCCACACCGCACCATAAGGTACCAGTTGTCCGAATATTTCCCGACCCTTTACACTTGGACGTGAATAAGTGATAGAAATGTTTGACAAGGCAAAATCCTGGTTAATGGTTTGGGTAGGACTTGCTGCCGGCAATTTAACCTGCGAAATAGCTGTAGACGCCAACAAAGCGAATGCTGCTATTAAACCTAATTTAGTACTCGGTTTCATTTGAAAAGATTTAAGAGTTTGAATAATCAATTTTTCTCCAATATTACATACAAAAGCCTCTTAGAGAAAAGTTTTTAATAAACTGTGTCAATAATATTACGAACGGTCTTTATCTTTCAGTTAATCTTTGGCTTTCCGGGTTCTGAATTCCAGTTGAATTATCCGTTGTTCAAACTGCATTCGCAAGTCGTTGATGAAATCTGCATGGCTTTTCTGAAGCGCCAGTTCCTGGTAAAGCGCCGACATCTTAAGATTTTCTATCTCCCCAATAAGATTTGCCTTCTTCTTTTTTAGAAAACTAAGCAATGCTGCCGGACTTGCCAGGGTTTCTGCCCTGAAACGTTCGTGTTGCATGGCATTTCCACTTAAAATATGTTCATGCAAGCTATTTAGCTCTTCCAGATCTCCTTTCTTATAAAGCTTGTTCAGTTCAACGGTGAGAGCAGTGGCTCTTTGAGTGGTATCCTCATCGGCATTTGTTAGCTTGTCTGGATGCACCTGCACAATAGCCTCCTTGTATAAGCGTTTCAGTTCCCGCTGATCTGATGCGTTTGAACCTTTGCTATCTCTGAGCGCTGGCCTGGTTGGCTTCAACCCTACAGGCTCCCGGTAATTCTTGCCCCTTTTCTTTTGCTCGAGGCGCCTATTTTTCTTGTCAAGTTTTAGGCCTTTATACTTCTCCGTGAGCTCCTTTATCCGCTTTATCTGGACATATAAAGCAGACCTGATTTCTGATTCGAATGCATTTATTTCATACTCAAGCATCGAGAGCTCTTTTTCTAGAAGTTCGGTCTCTAGTTCCAGAGCTTTAAGCTCATCGTCCGTAGCGGATATTTTGCTTATCGAATGTGTCATGCTGAAAACTCAAAATTAAGCATAATAACCTACTCTCATTCAAATTCCGTTACTTTGCATAATAATACAGAATCCCAAAATGGTGTGGCCAGAAAAATTAAAGCTTAGTAAACAGATTCAGAAGTCGATAACAGATTTAGGCTTTTTAACCCCTACGGAAATGCAATACAATACCTTGTCGCGTATCAGCGGTGGCCAGGATGTGATAGGCATTGGCCCCGAAGGAAGCGGAAAAACGACAGCCTATGTACTCGGAATCCTATCAAAGCTGAAATATGGCGTTGAAGAAGCACCAAGAGCACTTGTTTTGGTACCCGACAAAGATGCTGTACTGGCTGTAACTGAGCTTTTCCAGCGTCTTAATAAGAACGCAACGATACGAGTAGTGTCATTGTATAATACTCCCGGAACGGAAAGCCAGATGGATGCACTGGCCGACGGAGCTGATATTGTGGTTGCAAGTCCGGACAGGGCCCGTGCTATTTACCTGAAACTAGGGTTAAACCTGAATAAGATACAGGTGATGGTGGTTGATGATGCCCACCAGATCGTAAAACAGGGATTACAACTTCCTGTTGTTGAACTGGCTAACAGTATTCAACGCTGCCAGCACCTGATATTTTCTGAAGTTCTGCATGAGCGGCTTGAATTGATGATCGATCCTTTTATGCGCGATCCTGCAGTTATTGAGGTAGATGAATTGCCGGATGCCGATGTAGAAATATATGAACAGGTGCTCTACCAGGTACCGAACTTCCGCACCAAACTGAATTTGTTAAAACTGCTGCTATCAGATGCTGAAACTTTTCCAAAGGCTGTAGTATTTGTCAATACACGCTTAACCGCCGAAAAAGTTTATCAGCAACTAAACGTGGTTATACGAGGAGAAGTTGCGCTATTAAATCCTATATTTTTTGAATCGACCGGTTTTAAGAGCATTGACGATTTCAGGCAGGACGAAAGCATGCGGGTGCTGGTGATAGCCAATGAAGCCGGCGGTACCGCGGCATTACACGATATCCCGTTTTTGATACATTTCGACATCCCTGAAGAAAAGGAAACCTTTGTAAGCCGTATTGTTAAAAACGACGAGGCGGATGAAGATACTATTGCCATCACTTTCTGCACGGATCTGGAACTGAGCGAAGTGAGGAAGATAGAGCAGGTCATAGGACAAAGATTACCGCTTGCCGAACTTCCTGAAGATCTGATCATAGAGAAAGAGGTCGGCGATAAGGATACCAGTAAAAAGTCCAAAGCAAAGCCAGTTGACCCAGAGGCCCCAGGCGCAGCATTTCACGAGAAAAAAGCGAGCAATAACAAAAATTACAACTTCAGTTCAGGGTATAAGGCGAAGTTGAATAAAAAGAAAAAACACTCTTAAGATAATTTATCCTGATGAAAGAGCCTTTCGACATAGAACTGGGAGATGTGATTTACGCCATATTTCCCGAAGAGAACGACGTTTTTACCGTATTCAAAGATGGTGTGGAGTATATGAAAATTCAGAAAGATACCGACGCTGAATGGTTAAGACTCGACCCGGAAACAGACATCCCCCTTTTCGACTTGAACGAAGAGGCAAACAGAATAGGTAAACAGATCTCAGAATATAAGGAACCAGAGGACGAGGAAGACGACCAGGAAGAGGAACACTAGAAATAAATCGCCGTTTGAAATAATTCCTAAATCGAATTGTTATGAACTCTGTAAAAAAACCTTTTTTCAACGGAGAAGTAATCCTTGAAAAGTTTCCCGGAAAAGGCGGCTGGACCTATGCAAGAGTCCCCGGCGGACCTTTCGGAGAAAAAAGAGCTTTCGGCTGGCAGAAAGCCGGCGGTTTTATTGATGATTTTGAGCTGAAAGACAGTAAAATTTGGCCAATGAAGGAAGGCTCTGTGTTCCTCCCGGTAAAAGCAGAGATTAGGAAGAATATTAAAAAAGAGGCGGGAGATCTTGTAACAATCACGCTGTTCTCCGAAGAGCTGCCTGTGATAGATGCCAACGATTTCCTTCTATGCCTGGAAGACGATCCAGAGGCGCTTAAAAACTTCCTGAAACTCTCCAAAAAGGAGCAAAAGCAGTATACCGATTGGATAGTGTCGGCAAGATCTGAATCTTTAAAGGTCGAACGCATTGCTGCAGCACTTGAGCGTCTGGCCTCGGGTTCAGGAAAACTTTTGTAATTACTGTTTGTCAACAGTATATTCCTGCAAAGAGGTTTCCAGCCGCGAGGATGCTGAAGAACTGGTAATGAACGCGCTGCTAAAAATCTGGTAGCACAAACACCGTCTTTCGGAAGTACACCAATTCGATGATTATCTGTTCGGGATCTTGCGTCAGGAAACTGTTGCACGATCCCGTAAACAAGTGCTGGAAACAGAGAATATTGACGAAGTCTCCTTAAGTGATCTGTCCAATTGCTGGATCAGAAGTCTCGCCATATATAAAAGGGCGCGCGTTATGTGTTAACGACGCGCCACTTCATTCATTCGCACAGATCAGGTGCGGTAAACCAGACGGATGTTTTCTAGTACCAGATAAGAAAGCTGCGTATCCTTATGTACCTGCCTGCGCAGCTTCTTTAGTCGTGGCGACAGGAACTGCGTCTTTGCCTTGCCGAACAGCTCGTTATATCCTTCAATCAGGGAAGACAATTCAGACAGTAGCTGCTCATATTGAAAAAAGGCAGTCTCAAGTTCTCTGAGATAGACAGCACACAGTAATTTATCTGCCTCCTGATCTGTTTTTTTGTTTAATAATCTTTCCATTCGAAGCAGGGCATCCACCAGATGCTGATGCTTCGAGGTACTGATGCCCTGCATAATATTTGTTACTAATTAGCCCAATCAGGCTTCTCTGAAAATTCAAGAATGATCCTGTCGATCACTACCGGATTACCGGCAACCATTGAGGTACTACCCCTGGTAACAGTTGCCCGTCTTCTGAGTGATTCTATATCCAGATAGAAATCACTGCGATAGCTTCCCTGCTCAGTGTCATAAGCGGCAACTTTGGTATTTACATCTTTGAAGGTTACCGTGTGCCATATCCCCTGATCATTAAAAACCGGAGAAGCATCCAGAACAGTGGTTCCTTTACTCATCAATTTAACTTTAAAACCATCATTTGCGGCATCGAAGGCAGTAAATTCACTGTAATCTTTATAGAGATCTGAATTCCAGAACCCCGGACCTGTTTTACTACCAGCAACAACGACAGTAATATTTTTCAAAAGTTTGTATCTATCAGCATCATCTCCTCCCAGCTTTGTTCCACGGAAAAAATTAAAGCTTGTATTATAGACAGCTGTCGGTCTGTTGGCTAATGTTGTTGTAAGGGCCGGCACGCTCCAAAAATAATTTCTTCCTGGGGTAAGGAAACCTTCATCTTCATCAGTAGCCTCAGCCACTTTTACCCTGTTGTGACTTGCATTAGCGAAGGTCCAACCATTGGCGCTTTGACTGAACGGAAACAAATCAGCCGCATTTGGAAATTGTTTAGTCGCATTGGTCATGACCTTTCGTGGATAAATATTACTGGTAGTGATCTGGACATAGTGATTAGGCTCAGCTCCGGAGAAATCATCGACGATCACAAAAGATTCGGAACTTTTTACATCAGCCGCATTACGAATATTCAAAAACACCTCATTGCCAGATATCCGAACAATACCTGTCAATCCTCCTGTCAGAGCCGGATAGTCTGTATTCTCAAAGGCTGCGCCACTGGCAACAACTGATTTAATGCTTCCGTTGTCAATTCCGTAAGATAACGTGCCTGCATATCTTCCGCTTCCTGTGAACATGCCGCCACCGATAGATACCAGGGTACCATTCCATGTTACTTTATTGGTATTAATTTCCTCGATAGTAGTTGCTCTCGGAGTTACCGTACCTGTACCTGTTTTTTTAGCGTTGGCAACCGGGATATTCTGCAACATAACTTCACCGTTCACCTGTGCCAATGTTTTCTTAGAGATATCTATCTCCACTTCATCGCCAAGGGCAAAGGTGTGTGCAGCATCAAAATTGATAAGGATACCTTGCTTGTCGGTAGCTTCCTGCAATACCAGTGTCTTACTATCGATGTTCTTTGCAGATGCATCAGATATAACAATTCCCTTAATTTTTTTACCATCCGGAACGTCGACTGACGCAGCGGTGCTTAATTTTTTGAGCTCGTCAATACTGATGCTCAGCACCTGTACCGGCTCTGGTTTCGGCTCCGGATCTCCAGAATCGTTCTTTTTACAACTTACTATGGTTGACACCCATAGCATAAACAGAAATAGATAATTTACTTTGTTGAACATTTTCATTTTTATCGTTTTATTTTATTGACTGAACATTAATTAGTGCGGCGCAATGTAGCGCGCAGGTTGGGGGTAATGGTCACTTCTGCATATGCAGTATTGCTGTTCTTAATCCGGCGTGTGGCAGACTGCAAAAAACCCCTGACAAATATTGTGTAAACTGCGTGGTTTTTTGCCGGAACAGCGGTGCTTACTAACACCTCTTCGCTTCCTGACCTGCATATCTTCAGCAGAAGGTTGCCTTTGTTGTTCGCCAGATTCAGATCAACCTCAGCGTACTTGCTATGCATCCCGAAATTGAGGGATTGAGGTAGTTCTGCAGCTACCGGAGTTGCGGACGCGCCAAACAAATACGCTTTTAAGGGACCCAGGTCGGGCGAAAGGTTGATGATCTGAAGTCTTACTTTTCCGGCTGTCCCTTTGGTCTCGACAGGTACATCTACAAATGCGTAAGCGTCATCGGCTACCGGACTTTCTGCCAGGTACAGCGTTGTAAAGGTATCCGGTTGAATATTCAGGCTGGTATCGGTCAGAAATACCCTATCCACAGAAGTAAAAGTAAACCTGTTGTTTCCTTTCAAGGGTAGCCAGAACAGGTCACCGATATTTCCTATTTGTTCATTGATCAACTGGCTAGCAGTCACCGAAAAAGGGAACTGCCTGATATCGCCATCAGCCGCAAAGTGAGGCTGACGTTTACCCTTAACCGTGTCATTGATCATAATAAAGTTGTCGCGTGATAATGCAGCATTCTGCATCAATACTTCGGAGGCATTGAAGAAATTGATATACCCCACCTGGCTATCGCCTGCCGTTACATCTGTTTTTTTACAGCCTGCGAGCAATCCCAGGGCGATAATGGCTGCCGGCAAAATTTGTCTGGTCATTTTCATTGATTGGTGGTCTTTACAATTACAGCTTTGTTATTGGCGGTCATATAGATCATACCTTCTTCATCATAATTCAGCATCAGGTCGGCCGTATTCATAGTATACCCGTTGCGCTTTAGCTTACCCGGTGCGTAGCGCTTACCGGCTTGATCCCTGAAGTTTACCTGGCCAAAAGCCGGGTATTGACTGTAAAACTTATTGTTTGGATAATTATCAAGGCGCTGGTGGTATAGTATCAGGATGTTTTCTCCGTCCATCGGCATATTCCCAAACAGAGACGGCACTCCTGAACCGTCTGTTATACCCGTGAGGATATCAAATGAGCCGGAAATATAGGGTGTTTCATTTCCGCTAACAGTGCGGACGTATCCGGGCGAGAACTGATACAACTGTACCTGGTCGAGCAGATCCAATTGAATAATATCGGATGAACCGGATCTGCAATAAAGGATATCTTCCTCCGGTGATATAGCTAATACAGATAGCCCGTTTGCATCTACGCCAGGAATAAGTCCGTTTACGTAGTCGCTGGAGTAGCTGGAATTGGTTTGCGGGTTCCAGATCACCGGTAGGTAACGCACACCGAGATGAAACAGGTATTTAAGCCTGCCATCGCTATCAATACGTGCCAGTGCATACTCAGAAATAGTTAAATAGATCTTCCCCTCATCACCGGGATACAATCCACTGATATTCATCAGCTTTGAAGTGTTCAAACTCCCTTGAAAAGGAGTATAGACATCCGTGGTGCGACGATTTGCCTCAGTGGGAAAAAGTGTACGATTGAGGGTAGTGAGCGTGCCGCTCTGCAGATCGTAACAGCACAAACGATAAATCTCATTAGAAGCGTTATCAGCACTGCCATCAGTTGTAATTGCGGCAAAATACAGGTAACGTTCCCTGGCATCTACGCCGCCCGCACTAAAAGTGCTGATCTGGAAAGCGCCAAAGCTATCAGACAATGTGCTTGCATCCATTACAACACTCAGGTTTCCATTCTTAGAGATCTTGTATATCTTTTTATCAGACCGCCAGGAGTAGATGCTTCCCTTGCCGTTCTGGCAATATAGATAAACAGTGCCCGCAGCCCTTGCATCAGCATGCTTAACCAATTGCAGAGCTGATGGAAGAATGCCGCTTGAACTGCTCTCAATGATCTGGATGCTGGTACCCTTAACCAGTGATCCACCGGAAATAAGGGTTACCACCTTATCTTTACCAAGCCCCATTTGGCTGGTAATGATCACCTTCACCCTGTCAATAACATCATAGACTGTCCCGCTCGATTCACTTGTTTTGTACTCGATCTTTTCGGCACTTATAATCTTAGCATCCGCATTACCTATTTTGATTCGTAAATCTGCCTGTGGGTTCAGCCTGCCATCGATTGTCAGCGTGTCACCCACGCCGTAAACCGGCTGATAGTTCAGCAATATCTCCGGTTGGGCATCCAGCTTACCGTAATAGTTTTCGGCCTTCTTGCAGGCACTGAGCAATACCAGCCCGGCAAACCAGCTGATTAGCCAGATTACTTTGTTTGTTTTTAGCATCAGTTTCATGGTAAGGTTAAAAAGAATAAGAAAGGTTAAAAAAGATGTACCTGCCCGGCCTGAACCTTGAAGAAATGTTATCTCCTTCACGAACAGATGAGCCGGTACGCTCACCCTCGGGAATCTCACGAACAGGCTCGTATTTATTAGTAAAATTGTAATCTTCAGCAATGCGATACTCCTGATCTAACAAATTCTGAATACTTAATTTAGCCTGCAGACTCTTAACGATACGCTGCGATATGGCGATGTCAAGCATATGCTTTTGCAATTCCATAAGGCTTCCTCTGTATTCAGGACCGATAATGTTGGGGTTTTCCCGGTAACCACGGCCTGCAGCATAAATATTAGTACCGCTGGTGTTATAAATGGCTGAAATACGAGTTCCCCAGGCGGCGTTGTCGTAATACAGTCCTGTGTTGATGATGTAGGGCGCCTGGCCCTGCAGCGGTCGTTTATGAGTCATAAAGGAAAGAGAACCAGAGCTTGTGGTATCATTCACCGTTTCGCTCCGGATAATAGTAACATTGGCGATCACCGACAAATCCCGGAACAGCTTGCCTGGCAGGAAATCCAGCTTTTTATTCATCTCCACTTCTAAGCCCTTAATCGTTGCCGAAGCTGCGTTTTGGTAGGATACAGACGGGAAAAGCGTAAGTATCCTGCTTGACGTATTAATACGTTCGATGGGGTCCTCTAGTTGTTTGTAGAACACACCCACGCTGATCACCTCTCCCTTAGTGTTCTTTCGCGGATAAAACTCCGCGCGAAAATCATAGTTGTTCACCGTAGCTGATTTCAGGTCGGGATTACCACTTACCTGTAAGTTGTTTTCAAAGTCAAGCTCCGAATAAGGCGCTACCTCTCTGAATTCAGTGCGGTTAACGGTTTTACCATACGCTGCCCGCAGCACCCAGCTGGTATCAGGTCGCCAGGATACGTTTAGCGAGGGAAGCCAGGTATTCATTGGGTTGTCTATAAATACTGGAATGTTGATACCGGGGCTAGTGGGTTTAGGAATAGCTGCACCGATCTTCTGACGGTTGTGTTCAAAGCGTAAACCTCCGTAGGCTTCGATCCTGCGGTTAAGCGGAGTAAGCATTAAAGCCATATAGCCACTGTTGTTCTGCTCGGTACCGGTGTAGGTATCACTGCCACTGGTACGGTCGTGTACACGAATACCCGCATAATCATCACGCAGATATTCTTCGCTCCAAACACCGGCAATATCCTGCTCCCGGTAACGGTTCAGCCTTGGCACGATGTAATGGTTGGTGCCTGGATTTATCCGTGTATTCTCCGGATTGTCTATATCCCCTTCGTGTACGGTAAATAAACGGCGGTACAGACGGCGCTCCTTCCAATGATGAAAGGTGCCGGCTTTAATGGCCAGCCATGGCTTCCATTTAAAAGTGTAGTCTGCGGAGCCGTTATAATTACCTTCGGTGTTGCGCATCCACAAGCGGGAGATCATGCCCAGCTTAGAAGCTATCGGATCATCACTGTCTGTAAATTCGAGGTTTTGACCACGGGCCCGCCACTGCAGGCTGGTATCTCCGATGGCAATACCAGAGCCAGGGACTGTAAACCTGATTACCCGCTGATCGGGCGTTTCCAACCGGCTGTAGGTATACCCACCGTTCCACTGGAATTTACTTCTGCCATGGTCAAAATAATGTGTTCCGCCTAAATTGCCGGCATACAGGAACCGCTGCGTGAAGGAGAGGATATTATCCTTATTGTAAACATCTGTATTAGAATTTGGAATATGGTGTGTGGGGTGGCTTACACGAACTATTACACCATCCTGCCCCTGTTGCAGGAAAAAGTTCTTAAAAGATAAAGTACTGCTGTCCCTTAAAGTGTAAGTAAAATTCTGAAGCAGATTCAGCTGAGCCGTTTGTATATTCCGGTTATCGTTACTGGCCCGGTCGGTTGATGTGGCATTCGCTTCATTGATCCCTTCCTGACGGGTAACATCCGTTTGCAGCGCTTCGTTCTTGTAGCTCAAGGAGGTAAGCGACGACAAAGTTCTTCCCCATAATTTAAAGGCATTATAATAATTTGCCGTTACCTGCAGATTAGGCAGTGCCCTGGTCTTCTGGTAGCTCAACGTAGGATTAAAGGCTTTGGCATACTGCGATGGCGTTAGTTGAGCCAGGTTCAGGTCTCCATATTCCGGCACTGAGGAGGGTAGTTTCCTGGTTCCATCGTCGATGCCCAGAAAATCCAGCTTACCTCCTTTGTAAGTTAAGAAATTACTGTTAAACGTGGTTCCGATACGGTAGCCTGTTTGCAGTTCGATATCGAAGTGCTTTACCGTTTTGGCATCTTTGGTATAGATCTTCACTACACCACCCGTGGCATCCGCCAGGTTTTCGGGAGCCGGTGATTTAAACACCATGATACGGTCGATGATACGGCTGGGGACCAGGTCGAGCGCAAAGGCCCTGGTGTAAACCTCTGTGCTGGGCGCCACGTTGTCGTTCAGGTAAGTCAGATTATAACGCTGGTTCAGTCCCCTTACAATCACAAAGCGGTCGTCCGCCACTGTAACCCCCGACACACGCTGAACCGCTTCGGCTGCGTTCCTGTCGGCAGATTTAGTGATCTGCTCGGAGGAGATAGCTGACACCACCATGGAGGCCTGCTTCACCTCCTCCAGCACCTGTATTTCAGTGGAGTGCGCTACCGGAGCCCGGCTCTTTCTTATTGAGCTTATCACTACCTCCTTTAAATTATTAGAGCCCTGTAGTTTTATATCATACGTTGTTTCCTTTCCGGTCCTTATGAGTACCGGAAGTTTTACAGAAGTAAAACCGATAAAAGAAACCTGGAGGGTATATTTTCCTGCCGGTATGTTTGTAAAGCGGTAATAACCTTCGCCGTCCGACTGTACGCCCTTGTTCAGCTCCAGGATACGAACCGAGGCACCCGGCAGGGGCTGCGAGCTTTCAAATTCAACTATGCGGCCTTTAATGGTGCCGGGGTCGCCACCGGCCTGTACGTTTGGGGATTCTGGTTTTTCCTTCGGCATGATCACCACCTTATCCTCAACAAGCTTGTATTCGTAGCCTGTTCCTCTTAATAATTGATGAAGAACTTCAGATAACTCCCGGTTGCTGAATTTGATCACCGGCGCTTTTTTAGCTGCAAGCCCCTTGTCATCGTAGGCAAACCGGATCTTTGTTCTTTCCTGCAGCATCTTCACAGCTACATTAAGCCGTTCACCATTGAATGCTATCGTAACCCTGGTTTGAAGCTGATATCGTGCCGCGGCTGCTTTGCCCGTTACAGACAGAAGTAGTATTAAAATGGTGATCGTTCTGGTAAATTTTGTTCGGCATTTGACGAAAAAAATAGAGGACTTATAGAATTCGGTCATTTTATATTTGTGCTGTTTATTTTATTATCACCCGGTTTCCTTTGCGTTCGTACTGCATGCGTTTAATGGAACTGATGATTTCCAGCACCGTATCAGCTTTATCTTTTCTGTTGAAACTTAAAGAGTAACTACCCTGCAGGACATGCTCGTCGTCAGATTGTAATTGAATGCCGTAATACAGTTCCATTACATCCGAGAGCTCCTGGAAGGAGGCGGATTCGAGTTCAACGCTGCCCGACATCCAGGATGGATTCGATTCTGAATGCTTTATCAGGGCTAGCTTCTTCCCGTTGATGAGATTGGCTTCAAGACCTGCATTTTTTGTTAAAGTTGCCAATTCTGAGCCACCAGCGCTAACACGCACCTTCCCTGTCATCACTTTTATCTGGTAAAGGCCGCTGCGTTTTAATGTACGTATGTTGAAGCTTGTTCCAAGTACCGTTGTTGTGATCTTCCCTGAGCTGATGCGGAAAGGCCGGTCTGCGTCTTTCGCCACCGAGAAGAACGCTTCTCCTTTAAGTAGTCTAACCTGCCTTGCGGTATCAGCGAATGCGGCAGGATAGTTGAATACGGCACCAGAGTTCAGGTAAATCTCTGATCCGTCTGCAAGCTTAATGTTTTTGGTTTCACCGGCAGGTACAGTAATGGTTCGATAGGCTATCTGCTGCTCGCGGTAACCATGCTGTGTCTTATAAAAAAACAACAGCCCCGCCGATACCATAAGAATGATGGCTGCTGCTGCCTGCCAGTACATCTGGCGACTCTCAGCTGCAAAAATTCCGGTGCTTGTCTGAATGTTTTCCCAAAGGTTTTGTTTAACCCTTCGCTTCACAAAGGGATTTCTGAACCGGGCTTCTGCCTTATCCAACTGATTGTACCAGTCGTTGATATGCTCCCGGTCGTCGGCGGTGACACTGCCAGAAAGGTAATTTCTGAGCAACCTGAATAAATTTCTGTCCATGAGTAAAAATGTATCTCACTCGTATGGCAAGAAAAATCTTCATTTGTCCCGGCCTAATATGCGATTTAATGGAATCTTAATATTGTTAACGTTTTATTAACACAACAAGAATGGGCAACCAAAGGTCATATTTGGCTATCAGAGATTCCCGGAGACGCCCAATACCTAAAGAAAGCTGGTTCTTTACTGTCTTCTCGGCAATAGATAATTTTACAGAGATCTCGGCAATTGAAAGCCCTTCCTTGCAGGAGAGCTGAAGAATTTCTTTCATCCGGTCGGGAAGGCTGTCAATCTCTTCATCAAGTATCTTTTCCAGTTCACGTGTTTCTAGCGGCAGGTGTGGAAGAACAGACAAATTAACGTCGTTTTGAAATTCCTCCGTATCGGCAAAAGAATACCTCGACGAGGCTACATAGTAGTTGATGATCTTATACTTGAGCGATGCAAAAAGGTAGGATTCAAAAGAACGCCTGAGATTTATCTTAGCAGCATTATTCCAGATATAAATAAAAAGAGTCTGGACAATATCTTTGGCTTCTTCTTCAGAGCCTGTTTTCTTCCAGACGAGCTTATAAGCTTCTTCCCAATATGAATCAAATAACCTCCGAAAAGCGGAGTGATCGCCTTGCTTTACTAACGAAAATAATTCCTCATCTATCTTTTCTGACACGTTTGCCATCTGATCCCTTTATCTGATGCAAGGCTAAGTCTTTTTAAAACTATCTTACCGCACAAAAATACACGATTTAGATTAAGAGAATATTAACTTATATTAAACAGCTGCCAAATTGAATTTAGCGAATCTTTCGGGACAACCTATTAATATGATTATTTGCCGGTATGTGTTCCTAGTATTTATATGTATCGATCGCTGAAAATATGCGGGAGGAAGAATTGTCTTACTGCGTAAAGTTTTGCCTGGACTATAATCCGGTTTGCGAAGTCTTCAAAGAAGAACAAATAAATAAACCATTCTCTTTCTCTACTGTTCATGTCTGCAGACCCGCAGCTGGAAATATTTCTAATGGGGTACAAACCGGATAAAGGAGTTAGCCTTTTTAAAATCTACCGACACCCAAAATTTCTGACAATGTTTGCAAACGACAAAGACCTAGACTTACTGTCCCGGGAAGAACTGATCGGGGAAGTTAAAAAATTAAGGGATGCTATCAGAAAACACCGCGATAGTACCGGACATGAGCTTTGCTGGCATCATCCCATACTTTGGTCACTTTTGCCTGAAAAAACACCAGGCGAAATTACAGTTCCCGAATGGTCAGAATTTATGGAAGGGTGTATACGCTACCGTAGATCGCTGGATGAACAACTTCCAGGTGCAGCCCGTACCGGGGCTGCTTTTGTTAACCAGAACGCTGTTCCTGGTGTAAGTGGCAATCCCATTATCAAACATAAATATACTTCAGATCCTACTGTGGTAGTATATAACGATAAAGTTTACTTATATACGGGACACGACGAGGCCGGACCTGATCAGGAAGAATACATAATGAACAAATGGCTGTGCTTCTCATCTGCAGATCTGAAAAACTGGGAGGAGCATCCCTCTCCCTTAAAAGCAGTAGACTTTAAATGGGCTTCAGGTGGTGCTTTTGCCTCAAAAGTAATTGAGCGGGCGGGAAAATTTTACTGGTACGTATCGGTAAAGCATGCAGAAATAAAGGGCACCGCCATCGGCGTCGCAATTTCTTCCCATCCTGAAAGGGGGTATACTGATGCATTAGGTGCAGCTTTGATCACAAGCAAGGATGTCCCTCCTACCGATAATGAAAAAGCTAATCTTGATCCCTCGGTTCTGATCGATGATGATGGAACTGCCTATATTTTCTGGGGTAACGGAAAATGTTATTATGCCCGGCTTGGCGATGACCTGATCAGCATAGACAGTGAAATCAAACAAGTTGATTTGCCAGGATTTGAGGAAGGATCTCATATCCATAAGCGAAATGACTGGTATTACCTGTCGTACGGATATGGCATGCCTGAGAAAGTAGCTTATGCTATGAGCCGCAGCATACACGGTCCCTGGGAATTCAAAGGCATTTTAAATGAAATTGCCGGCAATTGCCTAACAAACCGCCCATGTATCATCGACATTAAAGGCAAGTCCTTCATTTTCTATCACAATGGCGGTTTAACAAATGGCGGAAGCCATCGAAGATCTGTTTGCCTTGACGGCTTATTCTATAATAGTGACAATACCATAAAGCGAATAATTATGACATCGGAAGGGACGGCGCTTTAGAGTAGGACCGCTAGCTTGACCTCAAGCTAAGTCGAAAGAGTGACCGGAGATACATCCTTTAACTTTCGGTTATTAACCAGAATTTTTACTTTTGCCATGAACGATGAAAGATCAGTGCCTGTTTATATTAGTTTTCATTACTTCCTTAAGCCTGATAATAGCCTCCTTTTCGTCAATGGAACAGGTGGAAAAAGTGCGTGCGGATGATTATAGCACGTATATTCATCCCGGTCCAGCTAATACGCAGGCAGCATCGAGCCTGAGCCAGATTATTGATGAACTCCCCTTTTTAACATTTCATTTTGTCTTTTCTTCGAATTATGCAGACGCTGTCAGCTTTATAAAGCTTGTAGCAAATGAATACTGCTTTGACACAATCCCTATCTTTCTTTTCTGCAGACAAATCATTATTTGAATTCTTTGTTGTTAATATATTAATTATTAACAGGTTCTAAATGCTATGCTGATCTGATGTTAATTCCGGTTATCAGTCAATTACTATTATTTCTTTCTTTTTTTCGGCTCGTACTCAGAATGCTCTAAAAACATTGTATGAAAAATATTAATTTAAATTCATTTAAAGATTTTTTCGCCTCTAAATCCGCAGGAGGTATCATCCTAATTATTTGTGTGGTAATCAGTTTGATTATTGCCAATTCTCCTTTCGGGGATTCTTTTTCCTCCATTCTAAAACTACCTCTTGGTGGAAAGGTCGGAAATATTGATCTCGAATATCCCGTGCTGATGTGGATAAACGACGGTTTAATGGCCGTATTTTTTCTTTTAGTAGGACTGGAAATTAAACGGGAGCTGGTTGAGGGCGAGCTTGCTTCTCCAAAACAGGCGGCACTACCCGTATTTGCGGCCATTGGAGGAATGTTTGTTCCTGCTCTGGTTTTTGCGCTTTTCAATAATAATACTTCTACTGCCAATGGATGGGGAATTCCAATGGCTACTGATATCGCCTTTGCTATCGCGCTCTTATCAATTTTGGGAAATAAGGTGCCGACATCTCTAAAAGTCTTTCTAACCGCTCTTGCTATTGTAGATGATCTTGGGGCCATTTTAGTAATTGCGTTATTCTATTCATCTGAAATACATTATAACTATCTGGTGTATGCGGGGGCAGTGTTGATCGTTCTAATTCTTTTGAACCGGTTAAATGTGACAAATATCTTTTTCTACCTTATTCCCGGGCTTTTTATGTGGTATTTTATTCATCACTCGGGTATTCATGCAACTATTGCCGGTGTTTTAACTGCCCTGACAATCCCGACAACGCCCGACAGTAAAACCTCACCACTGGAGAACCTTGAACACCATTTAACCAAGCCCGTGAACTTCCTGATCATGCCACTTTTTGCTTTAGCTAACACAAACATCGCACTGAATATAGAGATGTTTGGTGGATTATTTACGAATATGGGAATGGGAATCCTTTTAGGATTGTTTCTGGGTAAGCCTGTAGGGATTTTCATAATGTCATGGGTAGCGGTTAAAACCGGACTTGGAAGCATGCCTGAGGGTAGTCGATGGAGCCAGATCTGGGGGCTAGGGATTTTGGCAGGGATAGGCTTTACGATGTCTATATTCATTGCTATGCTATCCTATGAAAGCATAGCACACCAAACCGAAGCTAAATTCGTTATTTTAGTCACTTCCGTGCTCGCGGGGGCTGTTGGCTTTTCCGTGTTGAAATGGATCTACAAACTTAAACAATAAGATGAAGCCATTTTTAGGCAAATCTCCTCTTTGTTGTCGAGCAGTTTAATTTAAATGAAGATAAAGGAGATGAACCGATAAACTATTTATATATACTCCAGGGGGATTTTCTTACCTAGAATAAAAACAACAAACGGACAGATCGAAGACAATTTCGTTTTCTGCACAATTATTGTCCATATTGTCTTTTACCAAAACGATTTATTATGAAAGAGTCATTCAAAAACATAATTATCCCTGTTAATTTTTCTGAATCCGCAGCTAATGCATTGAAAACAGGGATTGCGATGTGCAAAAGACATGGTGCTGTGCTGCATCTCCTGCATATAAAAGAAAACAGCCATCTAGTTTTTCCACCTGGCAAAAACCCAAGAATTCTTGAAATGGTATTGGAGGCAGAGGTCGCCACCCTTAACAGGTTAGAATCACAAGCTAATATGATAATGGCCCAGAATAACATCGTGTGCTTTTACCACACCGCAGAAGGACCGTATTATCAAACCATTCCCTCGAAAGCAAAGGACCTGTATTGTGATTTGATCATCATTGAGAAAAATCATTCAGGCAGTGGTTTTAGTCTTTTAAAAACAAACAGTATTTATAAAGTTCTGGAACATTCAGGCTGTGCCATACTCACAGTTCCACATGAGCGGGCATACCTCGACTTCAAAAATGTGTTAATTCCCGTAAGACCTTTACGTGCCGGACTTGAAAAACTTGGCATTACTTTGCCGATCATCAAAAAAAATAACTCTAGTGTTTTATTGTTTAGCACTCAAAATCCGGAGATGAAAAAAGAAGAGAGACAAACTGTCGATACCCTGATGAAAAAGGCAGATCAACTCATGTCGAAAGATGATGTTCAGGTAGAAAAGGAACTGAATGTAGCTCGGGATATGGCCAGGGAAGTGGTTAGAAAGGCTGTAGAGAAAAAGTCGGATCTTATCGTGATCACAGCAACGCTCAAAAAAGGGTTAAAAGCATTTTTTACGCGTGATTATACTCAAAAGGTGATCGAGGATTCGCCGGTTCCGGTATTAAGCGTAAAAATCGCTTAAATTCAGCTGCATGGAAAAAATCTGGTTTTCTTAATTTCAATTAATCTAAACCATGGGTTTCCTGTTGCGTAAAGCGCATACGAGGTGTTTACCTTTGCCTACCTTTCGGTCTGCCGCCGCTTTTGCCTCCCGATGCTGATTTCCCGGTTTTTCTGGAAGGCCCCGAAGCCGACGCACCGGAAGAATGCCGCTCTCCTCCCCTTTTGCTTCTGTGCTGATCTTTTGAAGCAGTGCCGTGTAAACCGCCACTAAAGCGTTTATCCGGATTGTTCCTATGTTTAGGTTCATTTTTGTTATCACCTTTGAAAACCTCGTTCTTTGTTTTCTTTACTTTATGATGATCAGAACTAGAATCCTTTACAGCTCTGAGGATTTCGGAGCGCTCCTCTTCGGTTAGTTCCCGCCATTCGCCTATAGGCAGCCCCTTTAGGCTGACATTCATTATCCGGGTTCGTTCGAGCTTTACTACTTCATAGTCAAAATGCTCACACATTCTCCGGATCTGCCGGTTCAAACCCTGCATCAGAATGATCTTAAAAACAAAAGTACTTTCTTTCGACACCCTGCATTTACGGGTCATTACTCCGAGGATAGGAACTCCCGATGACATCGATTCAATAAACTGCTCTGTTATGGGTTTATCAACCGTTACCAGGTATTCTTTTTCATGCTTATTACCGGCACGTAATATCTTATTGACGATATCACCATTATTCGTCAGAAAGATCAGGCCCTGAGAGTCTTTATCCAGACGTCCAATAGGAAAGATCCTGTCGCTGTGGTTTACATAGTCGACTATATTATCCCTTACGCCGGCTTCAGTGGTGGTTGTTATACCAACAGGCTTGTTGAATGCGATCAGTATAAAATCCTCCTCGTCCCGTGGTTCGATGTTATTCCCGTTCACCATAACTCTGTCGCCTGGAAATACCTGATCCCCGATTTTAGCCCTTTTACCATTGATAAAGACATTGCCTCGCTCTATATAGCGGTCAGCCTCCCGCCTTGAGCATATACCACTCTCACTTATGTATTTATTTAGCCGTATAGAATTGTTTTCAGACATGTATCTTTCTCTTAGGAGCAAATCTTTGCCGTAAAATTAGTTAAATATTTAAGGCGTGAAATATTATCTACTTTTGCAGCTAAAATATAAAAATGGAGACTCAGAACAAGACTAACCATATTCGCTTTTATTACCCACACCATTTTGTGTTTTATCCTGTTGTTATCGTACTCACGGCCGTAAGTGCCTGGCTAAGTTTTGAGCATCCGGATAAGAGGATCGAATTTCTGCTCCTAGCCGCTGTGTTCTTTATCCTGGGCTGGCTATCGTTTATGCTTCGTCAACATTATGCGCTGAACAATCAGAACCGGATTGTTCGCCTGGAAATGCGCCTGAGATACTATCAGCTTACAGGCAAAAAACTGGAAAATATTGAAAACCAGCTTTCCTTCGGACAACTAGCCGCTTTACGTTTTGCTTCAAATGAAGAGCTGGAAGGATTAGTTCAAAGAAGCATAGCGGAAGATTTGAATCCTGCTCAGATAAAGGATGCTATAAAAAACTGGGTTCCTGACTATATGAGGGTTTAGGTGACGGGGTTTGAAAAGTATTTTATCGGTTCGAAGAACCTACAAAAGGCTACAAGATGACGTATCTCAAAGAGTGTGAAGTTATAACCTTATCCGTTTTCATATCGGAGGTAAAGATATCGGCAGACGGAAATTTACCATGACGGAAGAAATTCTATGGCAGACCTTTGAACTTGTAACAAATGCCCTGGAAAAATGATCAAACTCTAAACTTATCATTTAAATACATCATCATGAATCCCAGTCCAATTAATATCCTGGTTTTTAAAACTAATATCTGTACCAAAGCCGATTGCAGTATAGTGAAAGAGCGGTTTGACACCATCACGTCCATCATAGAATGGAACATAGATACCGAAGATATCGACCGGGTATTGAGAATTGTGACACAATTGCCAGAACAGGATATTATCACAATCCTAAATAAACTAGGATACGCGTGTAGCGAACTTGAATAAAATAACACTAATAAGATCATGGACAATAATCAACATATCGCTCCTGCCTTTTCCTCTTACCAAAAACTCTTAGTCGCTTTACTTTCTTTGCTTCAATTTACAGTGATTCTGGACTTCATGGTACTTTCTCCTCTCGGGGACGTGCTGATGAAATCACTTAGTATAAGCCCTTCTGGCTTCGGATTGGTAGTATCTTCCTATGCCTTTAGTGCCGGTGCTTCCGGAATTTTAGCTGCAGGTTTTGCCGACAAGTTCGACCGTAAAAAACTGCTGTTATTCTTTTACAGCGGCTTCATACTCGGAACTTTATTCTGCGCTCTGGCCAACTCCTACCACATGCTTTTAGCTGCCAGGGTGGTCACCGGGCTCTTCGGCGGTGTTATAGGTTCCATTTCACTGGCCATCGTAACCGACCTCTTTGCAATTAATCAGCGGGGAAGAGTGATGGGTTTCATACAAATGGCATTTGCTGCAAGCCAGGTTATGGGTATTCCAATCGGGATCTACCTCGCCAATTTATGGGGATGGCATTCGTCATTTTTAATGATAGTAATACTGGCAATTTTCATTTTCGTGGTTATCCTGTTTAAGGTTAAACCCATCGACGGGCATCTTTCTATTAAGTCTGAGAAGAGTGCAATGCTTCACTTTATGCACACCTTGTCAAACAGATCATATCTTACGGCTTTTACTGCTACAGCACTATTGTCGGTAGGTGGATTTATGCTGATGCCTTTCGGCAGTGCGTATTTAATTAACAACATTAAGATCACTGCAGGGCAATTACCATTGGTCTTTATGTTCACAGGGATCGCTTCGATCATTATCATGCCCATAATTGGGAAACTGAGCGACCGTATAGATAAGTTTAAATTGTTTACCGGGGGATCTGTACTGGCGATCATCATGATTGTGATCTATACCAATTTATCTGCTACTCCTTTATGGGAGATCGTTGTGATCAATATGATCCTTTTTATGGGAATTATGAGCCGCATGATTCCAGCCACAACTCTCACTACCAGCGTACCGGAGATGAAGGACCGCGGCGCTTTTATGAGTATTAATTCTTCACTTCAGCAAATGGCTGGCGGTATAGCCGCAGTTTGTGCGGGCTTACTGGTAAGCCAGAAAACTCCTTCGAGCCCGCTCGAGCATTATGATATTCTGGGCATCGTGGTATCTGTGGTGATTGTTCTCTGCATATTCTTCGTTTACCAGGTAAGTCAGATCGTTAATAAAAAGGTGAATCAGAATTACCAGGTTTCTGAGGTTTAGTGAAGGTAAGGATTTACGCTTCTCATCCATAAATAAAGAAGTGTTTTTTTTACGGGAGCGTAGGGGTATATCTAAAAACGAATGTCATACCGGTAAAGATATTTTACTCAAATGATAGTAACATTCAGATTACACCAATATCTAAGGCATGTACACGCTAAACAGATACAATATCCAAACTTTGCAATGAACACAATTAGACTTTTTATCACACTCGCGCTGGGCCTGCTTCTGCAACAGGAAACCTTTGCTCAAAAGAAGGTGACTATCAGCGGTTACCTGAAAGACGCTTCCAATGGTGAAATACTCCCCGGAGCTGCCATTATCGTTAAAAACACTATAATTAAAGCATCATCTAACAATTACGGCTTTTATTCAATAAGCCTTAACCCTGGAAGCTACACGCTGAGCTATTCATATGTGGGTTATGAAACTCAGGAAAAACTCGTCAGGATAACAAAGGACACGGTGATCAGTGTACAGCTCGGCTCTGCATCCAAACAAATGAACGAAGTTGTAGTTAGCTCATCGCGTAAAGGCAGCGACAACGTGCGCAAACCCATCACCGTTACGGCACTTTCCGTCAATCAGATCAAACAACTTCCGCCGATGCTTGGAGAACCAGATGTGATCAAGTCTTTCCAATTAATGCCAGGCGTTAGTACTGTAGGTGAAGGCGCTTCGGGATTTAATGTGCGTGGTGGTGGCGTAGATCAAAATCTCGTATTATTGGATGAAGCACCACTATACTTCACCTCTCACCTTTTCAACTTGTTTTCAGTTACCAATCCGGACGCCATGAGGGATGCATCCTTGTACAAATCCGATATGCCCGCGCGTTTTGGAGGCCGGCTATCCTCTGTTTTGGATACCAGGATGAAGGATGGCAACAATAAAAAATGGAGCGGAACTGGCGGACTCGGTTTAATTGCCAGCCGCTTCACCGTCGAAGGCCCTATTGAAAAAGATAAAAGCTCGGTGATCGTGAGTGGCAGAAGATCTTATACCGATTTGTTCACCAAACAATCCTCAGACCGCGATATCAGGGACAATTCGATCTATTTTTATGACCTGAGTGCAAAACTGAACTTTACGCTGTCAGAGAAAGACCGACTGTATTTATCAGGTTATTTTGGAAAAGATGATATGAGTATTGCGAAAAGCTTTGGAATGCAATGGGGAAACGGAACAGGTACAGTACGCTGGAATCATGTATTTAATCCGAAGCTCTTTTCAAATACCAGTTTTATTTATTCGGATTACAAATATGAACTGGGTGTGATGAATGACCCTGCTACAAGTTTTACCTGGAAAGCGGGAATCATAGATTATTCCCTGAAAAACAGCTACAACTGGTATATAAATTCAAAAAGTACGGTTTACTTCGGACTAGACGCTGCCTTACATGAATTCAGTCCGGGAACGGCTGAGCCTGGCAGTGAGGTATCCATTTTTAACCCCATTAAAATGAAAGCGGAACGGGCTGCCGAATACAACCTTTATGCTGATCATGAACTGGCTTTGTCTGATGCTTTCAGTGTAGAATACGGCCTGCGCTACTCTTTGTTTCAGAGCCTTGCCAGCGGTAACACCACGGTATACGATTATGAAGGGGAAACTGGCTTAGAGAAAAAGCCTGTCAATCCAAAGAATTTCGACGACTGGAATACCATAAAAATGTACCATAATTTGCAACCAAGACTGTCGTTGAAGCTGCAGACGAGCGAAAACTCCTCGGTGAAGGCTTCATACAGCCGCACTGCGCAAAACCTCCATTTAATTTCCAATACCATTTCCTCAAGTCCCCTGGATATATGGGCACCGAGCTCATACAATGTGAAGCCGGAGCTTGCGGACCAGGTTTCGGCCGGCTATTTCAGAAACTTTAAGAACAATAAATACGAAGTTTCGGCAGAACTTTATTACCGGAAACTGCAGAACCAGCTGGATTTTATCAATAACGCGCAAACCTTGCTTAATGATAATCTTCCGGGAGTAATGGTATTTGGTAAGGGCCGCGCTTATGGTGCCGAATTCCTGGTGCGCAAAAACGAGGGACGCTTTAACGGCTGGCTAAGCTACACCCTCAGCAGGGCTGAACGAAAGACAGAATTGTTCAAAGATTATTACCCGGTAAGGCATGACAAGACACATGTTGTTTCATTGGTTGGAATTTATCAACTGAAACCTCGCATTACGCTTTCAGGAACCTATAACTTCGCGTCGGGCACTCCTACCACCATGCCCGACAGCAAGTTCGAGTTTGAAGGTATACCGGTTCAGTATAGCTCAGAAGAAGTCCGTAACAATTATCGCATACCCTCTTTCCACCGCCTGGACCTGTCGGCTACGTTTAAACGGAAAGTCATTCCCGGAAGGAAGTTTACCAGCGAATGGGTAGTATCCTTATACAATGCTACTAATCGTAAAAATCCATTCTCTGTATATATGCGTCAGAACGAAGATAACAGTGCCAATCTGGAAGCTGTACGTTTTTCTGTATTTGGCACTGTAATACCTTCTGTTACCTGGAACTTTAAATTTTAACTATCATGAAATACTTTAAAATATTCAATCTCCTTATTGCGTCTGCCCTTCTGTTAACGCTTGCATCCTGTGAAGATGTAATTGATGTAGATCTTGAAAAAGGCAAAAAAACCCTGGTAGTGGAAGGCTGGCTGACCAACCGGCCGCAAAACCACTATGTAAAGCTTTATTATACCGGTGCGCTTTCTGACAATTCGGGTTTCAGCAATTTAACAAATGCTAAACTTATCCTCAGCGATGATCAAAACAACCAGGAAATCTTGCAGGAAGTGAGTCCCGGAAAATATGAGATCGCTACTACCAGGGCTGTTGAGCGCAGAGTTTATACTTTGACAATTGAGTCGTCTGAGGGTAAGTACCAGGCCCTTGCTCCTGTTAAAAGACAATCAGGAAAGCCGGACTCCCTGACTTTCAAATATGAAGAGGAGTCTGTGATGTATGAAAAAGCAGGCTACTATCCACTCTTTCACGGCCAGGAAATCGAGGGTAAAGGCGATTTTATGCAGATCCGCTTGTACAAAAATGGCGTATATCTTAACAAGAAAAACGACTTCAACCTGTCTGACGATGAGCTTGTGGATGGTAATTATATCGGAGATACAGAACTAGCGGTGAACGATCCTTTTCAAAAGAGCGATGTGGTTAAAGTAGAAATCTGGTCATTAACAGAAGAGGCGTATCTTTTCTGGACGGATATCAGAACCCAGTTGCAGAATGGCCAGCTGTTTGCCACACCTTTTAGTAATGCCAGAACCAATGTTAAAAAAACCAGCGAAGGCGCTCTTGACGTTGTTGGCTATTTTGGAGCTTCTTTAGTGGAGTCTATTGAAAGGACAGTAGAGTAATCTTGTAAAACTGCGCCAAATCCGCTTATCCTAAATGGTGAGCGGATTTTGCTATTTTTGCGAAACCATTTTTTCTTATGAGACAACGTCCATTCAGGTTCAGCTTATTTACTACGATACTGCTTGTGTTACTCCTGGCTTGCATCCTGATTTATTTAACTGGTACAACCTATATCTATAAAGCACTGCTTCACCGGCAGGCAGATATCGACGATATTAATATCTTTCCTACACGTGAAGTTAAACAGGGAAAGAACAATGTAGCATGGCCTCGCGCTACGAAATACAACAAAGCACCCCTTTCGGATACCTTGCGAAAAACTCTCTTAGAAACGGAGTCAGTAGCTTTTCTGATCATAAAAAATGACTCTCTCGTTCACGAAGAATATTGGGATGGATATACGGATTCTACCCTATCTAATCCCTTTTCCATTACAAAAAGCATTGTAAGTCTTCTTGTCGGAGCAGCAATTAAAGACGGGCATATCAGATCTGTTAATCAGCCTGTGTCTGATTTCTTACCCGAATTTAAGGAGTCCGAGAAATCGAAGATTACCATCAAACACCTTTTGCAAATGACTTCAGGGCTTGATTTCATGGAAAGCTACAGCAGTCCTTTCAATTATACTACAGAAGCATATTATGGCACTGATCTTAAGGGACTTGTTGGAAAACTGAAGGTCATTGAAACGCCGGGAACTGTAAGTCGCTATAAAAGTGGAGACACGCAGGTCCTCGGAATGCTTTTATCGCAGGCAACAGGCAGGACTTTAAGTGATTATGCTTCTGAAAAATTATGGGAGAAATTAGGCGTAGAAAGCGCTGCAGAATGGAGCCTCGATCACGTAGAGGGGGTTGAAAAAGCGTATTGCTGCTTTTATACCAATGCACGTGATCTTGCTAAAATTGGGAAGCTGGTATTACAAAACGGAAAGTATAACGGGGAACAGCTGATTGACTCAGCCTATATGCAAGCCTCATTTGTTCCTGTGGGTTTACCTGATCAGCGTGGCAATTTAACAGACTATTATGGTTATAGCTGGTGGTTAATACATCGGGGCGGAGTACAGGTTAATCATGCCAGAGGTTTGGCTGGTCAATATCTTTTTGTTATACCCTCCCAGAACATGATTGTGGTAAGATTGGGCAAAAAGAGAGCCAGCGTCAAACAAAACGGCGTTTCGGTCGATATCCTTATATACCTGGATGAGGTCTTGAAAATGATGAAAAACAACTAAACATCAAAAAGAACATGGAATACATCTACCTTGGAAAGTCACAATTAAAAGTTAGTCGTTTTGGTTTTGGATGTATGTCATTGCCTGCAGATCAAAAAGAATCCGAAAGCCTGATTACACAAGCTTTAGACAAGGGAGTTAACTTTTTCGACACAGCAGATCTTTATGAGAAGGGCGAAAATGAAATACGTGTAGGACAGGCACTACATACGCGCCGTAAGGATGTAATTTTAGCTACCAAGGTCGGGAACCGATGGCGGGCCGACGGAAGTGGCTGGGACTGGAGTCCTTCCGGGGCTTACATCACCGGAGCTGTGGAACAAAGCCTGAAGCGCTTAAGAACAGATTATATAGACCTGTATCAATTACATGGGGGAACAGTAGAAGATCCGGCCGATGAAATCGTCGAAACATTTGAAAAACTAAAGCGAGAAGGTAAGATAAGATATTATGGTATTTCTTCCATTCGGCCAAATGTGATCAGAAGCTATGTAGAACACTCCAGGATCGCCAGCGTAATGATGCAGTACAGCCTGTTAGACCGACGGCCGGACGAGAGCATCACAGCCTTGCTTAAAGAGCATGAGATCGGGATGATTGCCAGGGGCAGCCTTGCACAAGGCTTACTGACGGGCAAAGAACCAAAAAATTATCTTTCATACTCTGCGGAAGAGGTAGGCAAAGCTGCACGAGCTATAATGGCCGTATCCGGCTTGCATAGAAGTCCGGCTCAGACTGCTCTTCGTTATGTTTTACATCAGCCGGCTGTACAAGTTGCCCTTGTGGGAATCAGAACAAGCGCTCAGCTATCAGATGCTCTGGGAGCTTTTGATACCTCTATATTGAACACTGACGAGATAACAATACTGGAAGAGAGTATTCAGGCTCTTGCTTATACAGATCACAGGTAGCTTCCATTGTGTTAAGTTGACACTATTAACAGCTAAGGGTAAAAAATGTATTTCTGGTCTCGATCTTGCATCGAATTTGAAGACCTTTGGTGAACATTATCAAAATATTTATCCATTACCTGTTTATACGTGGCACTATCAAATGAGCAGCTCCCGGCTGCAATCGAAAATACTTCCCTAATCAAAGAAATCAGTCCCAACAGAATACGGTTGGCGGTTTCCTTGTTTTATTTTGGACAAGGTTTAAGTTTTGCCTCCTGGGCAAGCCGGATTCCGGATATCAAACATAATTTGGGTCTTACCGACGCTGTACTGGGCAGTATACTGCTGGCACTTCCGCTTGGCCAATTATGCACTATGCCTATATCGGGCCGGTTAGTTACCCGCTTTGGCAGCCGGCAGGTACTCACAGTGACGGCGCCTTTGTATGTGCTGGCGCTAAGTAATCTGGGGCTGGCAGGCTCGGCCTGGCAGTTAGCAGCCTGTCTATTCCTTTTCGGCATTATTGGCAACATGTGTAATATTTCGGTTAATACACAAGGTGTGGAAGCTGAGAAATTGTTTACACGACCGATTATGACCTCCTTCCACGGAGCCTGGAGTATTGCTGGTTTTACGGGAGCACTCCTGGGCCTGTTAATGATCAACCTGCATCTCTCGCCCTATCTTCATTTCTGGATTATTGCACTCATCATTTGGTTAAATGTTTTTTTAAACTATAAGTACCTGGTGCCGGGCAAAGGCAACAGTAGTAATGCGTCAAGATCCAGTTTTTTTGTTAAACCAGAAGGCTCCCTGCTCCAGCTGGGGATCATCGGGTTTTGCAGCATGGCAACTGAAGGCGCCATGTTCGACTGGAGCGGTGTATATTTTAAAGAAGTCGTTCAAACTCCTTCTACCCTGGTAGTAATAGGATATGCCTCGTTTATGATCATGATGGCTGTTGGACGATTTATAGGCGACAGCGTAATTTTGAAATTTGGCCGAAAAAGGACTATGCAGTTCAGCGGTATGGTTATGTTTACAGGCATGTTTATTTCTGTAATTTTTCCTTACCTTATACCTGCCACAATTGGTTTTATGATGGTCGGTCTGGGAGTATCCAGTATCGTACCCACACTTTACAGTGTTGCCGGAAAAAACAAAAAAGTTTCAGCCGGAATGGCACTGGCTATGGTATCGAGTGTTAGTTATTTTGGTTTTTTAATGGGCCCCCCTCTAATTGGGTATATCTCAGCTTTATCAAACTTACGGTATTCATATGCAGTGATCGGTTGCTTCGGACTATTGGTAACTTTGTTAACAGCAAAAATAAAAGCACTTGATCAAAACTAATGACCTAAATATTTAAGAAAATTATAAATTGGACCTTACATATAAAGTACGGTTAATCTAGATTCTTAAGAAATATTAAAATGGACTTTCACATTAAAAATATGGTTTGCAGACGTTGTATCAGTGCAGTTGATTCAGAATTGCACAAGCATGGCTTAAATCCTGTGAATATACAGCTTGGCATCGCAACCATCAGTGAAGAAAACATATCTGAAGATATAAAATCGGCGCTGACCAAAGGTTTAAAAGATCTGGGTTTCGAGATGCTAGATTCTAATGTATCGAGGGTTGTCGAAAAGATAAAAAGCCTGATCATTGACAAAGTTCATCACCACGACCGTCTGGACTTAAAGGTGAACTGGTCTGACTATATAGCAGAACAACTGCATCAGGATTACAATAATTTAAGCAGCTTATTCTCTTCTGTAGAGGGTATCACAATTGAGCAATATATCATTCGCCAAAAAATTGAGAAGACGAAAGAACTGCTCATCTATGATGAAAAAAATCTTAGTGAAATAGCGTTTTTATTGGAATACAGCAGCGTTCAGCACTTATCCACACAATTTAAGAAAGTAACAGGGCTGACACCTTCGCAATTCAAACGTATGCGGGAGCCTGTTTTGCATCGAAAGGCCCTGGATTCTATTTAAAAGATCAAACGCCTAAAACAATCTTTTTAGGCGTTTGATCTTTTAATGATCCTGAAGTTCGCTGGTATCCCTGGTAGAAAGCATGGAATCCTGTCCAACAGATATGATCTTAAATGTGTTTATCCCGTCCGGCATCTCCCATTCGGTAATCGCCCCAGTTGGATAACCCAGCAAGGCGAGGCCTATAGGCAAAGCGGTTTCGGTGGCGCCTTCCGGAACCAGTTCCGGAATGTCAACCTGTACACTGAACGTGTGATTTTTATTTACGTTCCAAACAACCACTTTTGAGTTCCGGCAAACAACATTTAAGGGCAAACAATCCTTTGCTACGATCCTCGCCCCCATTAGTTCGCTGTATAGACGTCTTTTATTTATAGATGAAAGACCGCCATTAAGGAAATAACGCATTAATAAATTAAAATCCTGTTCAGTTAAAATAATAGTTGGTTGCTTCATTTCTTATTCTTTAATCATGAAAAGATTAACCGGTTTGCTTAGCATTCTGGCAGGCATTAATTGACCGCTTCCTCTTGCGCGCTATGGGTGACCTTTAAGATCTTAAAGTTCTTCAAGCCATTTGGCATCTCCCATTGCACCAGCGCCCCTGTGCGATAACCAAGCAGAGCAACGCCTATTGGAGCAAACACTGAAACTTTATTTGCTTTAATGTTAGCATCAGAGGGTAAGACGATCTGGAAAACAAACTTTTGCCCGGTTTTAGTCTCTTCTATCTCTACCTTAGCGTCCAGGCAAACAACATCGTCTGGTAATTCAGACTCCTTTTTAACCTGTGCAGATTTTAATTCATCCAGGAGTTTATTTTTATTGAAATCAGAAAGATTGCTGCGCATCAAATGCGTCTTTAGTAATTCGAGCTCTTTTTTTAGAATAATTAATTGTTCTTGTTTCATAATCTAGATTTAAGTGCGTTTAAATATTAATGGTTAATCGTCACTTGACGGTATAAAAAACGATAAAACGCTGCCAGAATAAACCGGCAACATATTGTTTGTTAATAATTTCAGGCTAATAAAACAGATCGTTTTATGAGTGCCCCAACGCAAAAAAGATGGTTGGGGCCTACTTGATAAAGTCCTTGCTCGCTTTAAGAAATGACTTGCGTAGCTCGATGCGGGAAAAAACTGACCTACAATAACTAACGGCAACAGCGTGCGCTGCATGCAATGGTTTCGTTACGCTATTTTTTAATGAATTGGTCATCAGTTAAGAAACGATATCTTTTCGCTTTTATTGTACTCTACTTAGAAACAGTTGACAGTTCGTTTTACTTTGTTAGAATTTTGTACTCTTTTTGATACGGTTGAAAGTATATATTTGCAGAACTGAAGATTTAATTGATGAAAAACCAGAAGATCATTTTAGCTTTACTGGCCGGGGCGGCAACGGGTGCAATAGCAGCAATCTTGCTAACCTCTGATGACGGAAAAACCACCCGCTCAAGAATCGGGGAGTGGGCCGGGGAAAAACTTAGAGGTGCTAACAAAGGTGCCGGTGTGGAAGAAGAAACAGAGGAAACAACCCTGGGAATTTAAGTGGTAATATAAACGTGCATGAGCGCAGCTCTGCAGGATGAAGTTGAGGCGCCTCTCCAGGAGTTGTAGACAAATCAATTCATAAAAAAGGCGCTGTGAGGTTCTCACAGCGCCTTTTTTATCGTAAATCAGAATTATTATTGCGCTCTTCCTGTCTTCTTATCCTTAGAACGACCGATCACATAACCGGTACCTGCTCCCAACAGACCCCCGATTACGGCACCACGTCCATCCTTTTTGTCAACAAGTACCCCGGTAACAGCACCTGCACCAGCTCCGATTACAGCTCCTTTAGCTGCCGAACTCCAGCCTTTCTTTTTTTGTTGTACAGGTGTTGGAGTATAGTAGTATGATTCAGACACTCCTTTAACGTAGGTTTGTCTTTTCGGTGCAGCAGAATAGGCTACCCTTTGTGCTGCAGCTTGCTGTTGTTGCAGTTTTGCATTTTCCGCAACACGTTGTAAACTGTCAATCTTCAAACTATCGCGCATTGCCTTCATTGAATATTGCAGCATCTTAACCGAATCGCGCGCTGAAACTTCCTGACTGTTTGTTTTTGTGTTGTTGTTGCATGCCGCAAATATTGAGGCAACTGCAAAAGCTATCATTATCCGTTTCATAAGCCTAATAGTGTTTATGTGTGTGTGTGTGTTTAATTTTTATATTCTACTGAAAAAATAATGCCAAATAATTTATGCTTAATATTTTCTCTTTAATAATAACAGACAAGCTAAATGTAAAAAGGTTTAATTTAGATCCTTTGCATATACTTCTCTATATTTGCCGCATTCACAAAATTCAATAAGTATGCTTACTCATCACGTTTTATTCTGGCTTAAAGCCGATACTTCCGAAGAACAAAAAGAAGCGTTCCGAGGAGGTCTAGAGTCCCTTCAGGGAGTAGAAACTATTAAATCAATTTATATCGGAACCCCGGCGCCGATCAGCAGGGCTGTAGTAGACACCACTTATACCTTTTCTTTGCTAACCTTATTCGATGACCTGGCAGGACATGATGTGTATCAGGAACATCCAATACATAAAGCCTTTCTTGATGAGTTCAGGGGGCTTTTTGAGAAAGTGGTTATCTATGATTCTCATTAAAATACAAAAAGCGGCCACAGAAGTGCCGCTTTTTGTATTTTTAACCGTAATCCGCGAATCTCTTTAGTTAAGGATCAAAACACTATTAGTGCTACCAAAAGCGTTAACATTCTGATCGTCAGCTTCTGGCTCTTCCATCCACTCCGTTTTATTTACACGATATTTAAATTCATGCTGACTATTTTTTGGAAGGGTTATTTCTGTTGAGAAAGAACCATCCTTTTTTTTGCTGAGCGGAATCGAGTTCTCCCAATCACTATTAAGACCCAGTATCTCTACTGTTTCAGCACTATCATGTTTGAAAGTGAACTTTACTTTCCAAAGATCTTTACTTTTTACGTATGTTTTCTGTAGCATTTCAATAAAATATAACTTACTTTAATAAGAACTTGACAATCAATAGATTTAATTATTGTAAAATTAATAAATAAAACCACACTACAAGTACACAAAAACATTTTTTTTCCCTCAAAGAGAAAATTGGGCAGAAGCTGTGTAAAAGCATGGTATATTTCTTCAAATGATACAATATAAATGCCGAATAGTTTTTAAAATATAGAACTTTTTTAATGACAGAGAGTAGTAACAGGAGAGAAAAATCTGCCTAAAAAAAAAGCATCCATCAAATGATGGATGCCTACAATTTATGATACTAGTTTTCTTAGCTAACTTTCACATTTACTGCATTTAAGCCTTTTCTACCTTGCTCAACATCGTAAGTTACGGTATCATTCTCACGAATGTTATCGATAAGACCTGAAGAATGAACGAAGATTTCGCTACCACCTGTTGAAGGGATAATAAATCCGAAACCTTTAGTTTCATTAAAAAATTTTACTGTTCCTTGTTGCATTATATTATTATTAATTAATATAAAGGTACACTTTAAAAGATCCAATTTTCTATCTTTTATAAAAAAGATTTTCGAATGACACATTCTAAAAAGTCAAGAAAACTAACGAACACCTGATTATCAGAACATTACCTGACATTCCAGATAAGTAGTTTGTATACTTTTGTAAAACATTCGTCCACACAAGGCTTCACTATAATATCATTTTATAAAAACTTTTGGCCGCACTATGCAGTTTTTGCAATGAACCTATAATTAGGTGAATGAAAATTTACCTGCAAAATCATCTGCGCATGAACGAAAATGGTAGGAAAAGAGCAATAATCACGAATGTAAAGCCCTCAGTTGAAAACGGTCAATATCCGGCAAGATCTGCTATACACGAGATCATAACAATCTCGGCAAGTATCTTTGGGGATGGTCACGATGAAGTTGCCGCTGCAGCCGATATCCATAAAGCGGGTCAGTCACCGGTACATATTCCACTTAAACATCTGGCTAATGATTACTGGGAGGGCACATTTGAGCCAGAGGATCTTGGCTTGCATACCTTCAGCATCCGGGCATGGATCGACCATTTTACAACCTGGCAAAAGGGACTCATTAAAAAACACGACGCAGGTCAGGACATCTCGGTAGAATTTTTGATTGGACTGGAGATGGTTGAAAAGACGGCGTCAAAGTCACCGAAAGCTGATCAAACTTTGCTGGTGAAATACATCGATCAGTTTAAGTCACTCAAGGATGATCCAGACAATTTGGTGAATATTTCCACAAGTAATGAGCTGTCTGAGCTCATGTACAGAAACCGGGACACCTCTCTTGATACCATTTCCCCAGAGTTTACCATCGAAGTGGAAAGAAAGAAAGCTGGTTTTAGCACCTGGTATGAGTTATTTCCAAGGTCGGCTTCTAAGGAAGCTAATAAACATGGTACTTTCAACGATGTAAAGGCCCTGCTACCCAGGATTGCAAAAATGGGCTTCGACGTCCTCTATCTCCCTCCCATTCATCCGATTGGAGAGATAAACAGGAAGGGAAAAAATAATTCCCTGGTAGCTGAACCTGGAGAACCGGGCTCTCCATGGGCAATAGGTAATCGTCTTGGGGGACACAAAGATATCCACCCAGAACTGGGATCATTGCAGGACTTTAAAAACCTTATTGAGGAAGCTAAAAATTATGGGATTGATGTAGCTATGGACATTGCGTATCAATGCGCTCCCGACCACCCTTATGTTAAAGAGCATCCCCAATGGTTCAAATGGCGGCCCGATGGCTCTGTTCAGTATGCAGAGAATCCGCCTAAGAAATACGAAGATATTCTACCCATAAACTTTGAAACAGAGGATTGGGAAAATCTTTGGCAGGAATTAAAGAGTGTAATTGACTATTGGATCGAACAGGGTATAAACATCTTCAGGGTCGATAATCCGCATACCAAAGCATTTCCATTCTGGGAATGGATGATCAAAGAAGTTCGTGCCAAGCGACCGGATATCATATTCCTGGCCGAAGCATTCACTCGTCCCCGTATTATGGAACGACTGGCTAAAAACGGATTCAACCAATCGTACACTTATTATACCTGGCGCAATACAAAACACGAACTGGAAGAATATATCAACGAACTGACGAACACTGACCAGCGTTATTATTTCAGACCCAACTTTTGGCCGAATACCCCCGATATCTTACCACCATTGCTGACCTATGGGGGCGAAAACGCTCATATTTTACGCGTTCTCTTAGCTGCCACTCTTTCTTCGAATTATGGACTGTATGGACCCGTTTATGAGTTTGGATTAAATGAGCCTCGTCCGGGAAAAGAAGAATATATCGATAATGAAAAATACGAGGTCAGACACTGGGATTGGGATCAGTACACCAGGATAAGGGAGATAATCACCCGTATCAATAAGATACGTAAACAAAATACTGCTTTTCATTCTACCTGGAATATCGGTCTGGCAGAAACCACAAATGAGCAGATCATCTGCTACACTAAAAATGATAAAAAGAACAGCAATACACTTATCATGGCTGCAAACCTGGATCTGTTTAACACACAGGGCGCCTATGTAAAGATCCCCATTTCAAATCTCGGCATTGATCCGGATAAGCCTTATATCGTACATGACCTGCTCAGTGGCAGCCGGTATCACTGGCAAAATGAATGGAACTATGTGGAATTAAATCCATACGAGATGCCCGTTCATGTGTTTAAAATAGAGCAGCAACAAGAAACATCAGACCTGTTAATTTAATTATTAACCATATTCACATGCCCGATAACCACAATCAAATAGACGATAAACTTCATTGGTATAAAGATGCAGTTATTTATGAACTTCATATAAAAGCCTTCCGCGACGGAAACTGCGACGGAATTGGCGATTTCAAGGGCTTACTGGAAAGACTCGATTATCTGCAAAACCTGGGTGTAACCGCAATCTGGCTCCTTCCCTTTTATCCATCGCCTTTAAAGGACGATGGTTACGATATTGCCGACTACTACAGCATAAATCCATCTTATGGTGATTTAAAGGAATTCAAACAGTTCCTGCGGGAGGCTCATAACCGGAACCTCAAAGTAATAACCGAGCTGGTCATTAACCATACTTCTGATCAGCATCCCTGGTTCCAAAGGGCCAGAAAGGCTCCAAAAGGTTCACCCTACAGGGATTTTTATGTATGGACTGACGATCCTAATCAATTTAATGAAGTGCGGATCATATTTCAGGATTACGAAGGCTCAAACTGGACCTGGGATCCTGTAGCCCAGCAATATTACTGGCATCGCTTTTTTCATCACCAGCCAGATTTGAACTATGATAATCCCCTGGTTCAGCAGGAAGTTTTTAAAATAATAGACTACTGGTGCAAAATGGGCGTTGACGGCTTCCGTCTTGATGCTGTTCCATACTTGTTTGAGCGGGAAGGCACCAATTGCGAAAACTTGCCAGAGACCCACGAGTATTTGAAAAAACTCAGGAAACATGTAGATGACAACTTCCCTGGAACTCTTTTGCTCGCAGAGGCAAATATGTGGCCTGAAGATTCGGCAGCTTACTTTGGCGACGGCGACGAATGTCATATGAATTATCACTTCCCGGTGATGCCGCGGATGTTCATGTCCTTACAAATGGAGGACCGCTATCCTCTTACTGACATCTTTGAACAAACCCCGACAATCCCCGAGACCTGTCAATGGGCAATGTTTCTGCGCAACCACGACGAACTTACCCTTGAAATGGTTACTGATGAGGAGCGCGATTACATGTATAAGGTGTATGTGAAAGATCCGAAAGCGCGCATTAACCTGGGTATCAGGCACCGCCTTGCACCCCTAATGGATAACAGCCGTAAAAAAATAGAGTTATTAAACTACCTTTTGTTTTCATTCCCGGGAACCCCTGTCATCTATTACGGAGATGAAATCGGGATGGGCGATAACTTCTATTTAGGAGACCGTGACGGAGTTCGTACGCCAATGCAATGGTCCTCAGATAGAAATGCTGGCTTCTCTGAGGCAAATCCGCACCGGCTTTATCTGCCTGTTATATTGGATCCTTCTTACCACTACGAATCAGTTAACGTTGATATACAGCGGCGAAATACCAGCTCCTTGCTTTGGTGGACAAAACGAATAATTAATACACGTAAGCAGTATAAAGCCTTCAGCCGAGGCGATATGAAATTTATCCAGGCTGAAAACTCAAAAGTACTGTCCTTTACCAGGACTTATCAGGATGAAACAGTTCTTGTAATTGTAAACCTGTCGCGATACGCCCAGCCTGCCGAGCTTGACCTTAATGCTTTTAAAGGCTATCTTCCGGTAGAGATCTTTAGTAAGAACAAGTACCCTGCAATTAAAGAGGATACGCCTTACTTTTTTACCCTAAGCCCCTATGATTGTCAATGGTTTATTCTGGAGAAAAGCTTCCCTGAGATTGGAGAACATAAGGATCTGCCTCTTGTTCAACTCAGCAAGTGGAAAGATATTGTATCAAGGCAAGCCGTTACTAGCCTTGAAAAGACAGTGCTGCAGCAATACCTCATGAAAGTGCGCTGGTTTGGAGGTAAAGGGCGTCTGATCGAAAGTATCCAGATCATTAATCATGCTTTTATCCCTCTGTCTGAAAATCCGGCACTCGTACTATTGATAGAACTGCACTATCAGAGTGGCTTGCCCGAAATTTACCATCTACCTGTAAGTTTTGCCAGCGGAGCTAATGTTCAGACACTTAAGGAAAACTACCCTCAATCTGTTCTGGCCCGTGTACAATTAGATGGACAAAACGGAACGCCGGAAGAAGGTGTATTATATGATGCATTGTATGGCGAAGAATATCAGATGGTTCTGTTTAACCGGATTACAAACAATCAGAATATAGATTTAAAAGACGGCGAGATCCAGTTCTCAGGCAATAAATTAATGAAGAACTATTTTGCTGAACACGATAAGATCAAACCCAAAGTGATCTCCGTTGAGCAAAGTAATACAGCCATAAGTTTTGACAACAAGTTTTTCCTGAAGATCTACCGGAAGGTCGATACTGCCATTAATCCCGATCTCGAAATAAATCACTTCCTGAGCAAACATGCCAGGTTCGAACACATTCCCACTTACCTCGGATCTGTAAAATGGGAGTTCGGCCGCGGCAGTATGGTGCTTGGCATGGTACAGGAGATGATTGAAAATAGTGGTGACGCCTGGGCATACATGATAGAGAGACTTAACGACTTCTACGAAAATATTCTGTCGGGAACGAGAGTAGAAGCTCCTAAGTCACCACTACAGGGTTCTTTAACCAATCCGGTAGACTACGAGGATGCTCCGGAAGAAATAAAAACCCTCATAGATGCGTCACTGGCGGAAAGGATCAGATTGCTGGGCATCCGTACTGGCGAAATGCATATTGCTCTGGCATCGGGTGACGATTTACCTGAGTTCCGCCCTGAAGAATATTCATTGCACTACCAACGGTCACTGTATTCTTCCCTGCAGTCGCTTGTCAGGGCCGCATTTCAGAATCAGGTTCGTAATACAAGCAAGCTACAGCCGCAGGTAAAACAGGAAGCTACTGAAATTCTGAGTATGAAAAGTGATATCCTGGAAGTTTTCAGAAGAATATATCGTAAAAAGATCGATGTGCTCAAGATCAGGGTGCACGGCGACTACCACCTGGGCCAGGTATTGTTAACAGGGAAAGACTTTGTTATCCTTGATTTTGAGGGAGAACCAGCAAAAGCCTACAGCGAAAGGCGACTAAAACGCTCGGCTCTCAGGGATGTGGCCGGTATGGTACGTTCACTGCATTACGCCGCCTATGCCGGATTATTCCTGGATGACAAGATCAGCAAGGAGGATACAGAAAAGTTGATCCCTTATGCAGAACAATGGTACCACTACATGAGCGGATTTTTCATGAAAGCCTACCTGGAAACGGTAAAAGGCACCAGGATAATTCCTAAGGACAAAGAAAGTCTGGACGTTTTAATGGATACCTTTTTACTGGAAAAGGCCGTGTACGAATTAAACTATGAGCTAAACAACAGGCCCGACTGGGTGATCATCCCTATCCGCGGTATAAAAACGATAATGGAAAAAAACAGCATTACAAGTGATCTATAATCACACGAACATATTATGGGATACAAAAAATCAGATTTGCTACCTTTTGAAGAAAATATAGAAAACACATCGCTGACAACAGCAGATCATTTCTCCCTGTTTTCTGATTTTGATATAGAGCTGTTTAAAGCCGGCAAACATTATCATTTATACAATAAACTTGGAAGTCACCGGCTTGAAAAAAATGGCACTCAGGGCATCTACTTTGCAGTATGGGCACCAAACGCCAGGTCTGTGTCTGTTATTGGAAACTTTAATGGTTGGGATAAAAGAACCCATCCCATGAATATAAGATGGGACGGCTCGGGAATATGGGAAGTGTTTATTCCTCATATAACAAGGGGTGAGGTCTATAAATACTATATTGAATCCCACAATGGTTATTGTGTGGAAAAGGGCGATCCATATGCTTTTAGATGGGAAGCGCCGCCGGCAACAGCAACGGTTGTATGGGATATCGATTTCCAGTGGGATGATTCAGCCTGGCTCAGCGAGCGATCGTCAAAACATGCGCTCGGTAAACCGATATCCATATATGAAGTCCATATAGGCTCATGGAAGCGCAATGCAAGCGGCGATTTTTTAAGCTATCGTGAGCTGGCAGAAGAACTGCCTCACTATTGCAGTCATATGGGCTTTACCCACATTGAGTTTATGCCTGTCATGGAACATCCTTTTTACGGATCCTGGGGTTATCAACTGACCGGCTACTTTGCACCTTCAAGTCGATTCGGCACAGCACAAGACTTTATGTACCTGGTGAACGAATTACATAAAGCAGGTATTGGTGTAATACTTGACTGGGTTCCCTCCCACTTTCCTACAGATGAGCATGGCCTGGGGTACTTTGATGGCACCCATCTTTATGAGTACGCCGATCCCCGTAAAGGTTTTCATCCTGACTGGAAGAGTAATATCTTCGACTTTGGCCGAAATGAGGTACGGGCATTCCTTATATCAAACGCTTTGTACTGGCTGGATAAGTTCCATATAGACGGTCTGCGCGTAGATGCGGTAGCTTCAATGTTATACCTTGATTATTCGCGAAAAGAAGGAGAATGGATCCCCAATATCTATGGAGGAAGAGAAAATCTGGAAGCCATTAGTTTTTTAAAAGAGTTTAATGCGGCCGTACATGACTTTCATCCCGAAGTGATCACTATTGCCGAAGAATCAACAGCATGGCCGGGGGTAACTCATCCCACTGCGATGGGCGGTTTGGGTTTTGACATGAAATGGATGATGGGCTGGATGCACGATACGCTAAGCTATTTCCAGAAGGACCCCATATACAGAAGCTATCATCAGGGCGAGATAACATTCAGTATGGTTTATGCTTTCTCTGAGAAGTTCACACTCCCTCTTTCTCATGATGAAGTAGTGTATGGAAAACACTCGCTGATCAACAAAATGCCCGGCGATGAGTGGAAACAATTTGCTAATCTCCGTTTACTTTACAGCTATATGTACGGGCATCCCGGTGCGAAGCTGATTTTCATGGGAGGCGATTTTGGGCAGCGCCATGAATGGCAGCATGACTTTAGCCTCGACTGGCATGAAAATGAGCATCCATGCCATTATGGTGTTCAGAGATTATTAAAAGACCTTAACGAACTTTACAAAAGCGAACCTGCTCTTTATGATGAAAACTTTAGCGATAAAGGCTTTGAGTGGGTAGATATCAATGATTCTTTTAACAGTGTGATCAGCTGGATAAGAAAAGGAAAGGATCCTGACGAGCAGCTTCTTTTCGTCGCGAACTTCACCCCTTTGGTAAAAACTAATTACCGGGTCGGCGCGCCTAAACTGGGCATGTATACCGAGGTGTTTAACTCTGATGATCTTAAGTATGGCGGAAGTGATGTATTAAACCGGGGGCCAATTGAGACGTTCCCAATTCCAAAACATCAGAAAAGCCATTCCTTTTGCCTTACACTTCCTCCCCTGGCACTAATAGTGCTTAAGTATAGTGGAGAAATCGATTATTAATACTCGCATATTCTGCTGAAAATATCTTTGATAAGATGAATCGTTAACAAAATAGAATTAATTTTCACTAACTTTGCGCCCTAAAATTTTGTTATAATCTTATGAAGTTATCGCAGTTCAAATTCAATTTACCTGATTCTTTGATTGCACATACACCTGCCGATCAGCGTGATGAAGCCCGTTTAATGGTACTTGACCGTAAAACCGGTGCCATTGAACATAAAATCTTTAAAGATGTCTTAGGTTATTTTGATGAGAAGGACGTGATGATTCTGAATAACACAAAGGTATTTCCTGCCAGGATGTACGGCAATAAGGAAAAAACCGGCGCAACTATTGAAGTATTTCTCTTAAGAGAACTAAATAAAGAATTACGGTTATGGGATGTGCTGGTTGATCCGGCACGTAAGATCCGCGTGGGTAACAAACTTTATTTCGGAGAAGACGATCTTTTGGTTGCTGAAGTTGTGGATAATACTACTTCACGCGGCCGTACAATTCGTTTCCTTTTTGATGGTTCAGAAGAAGAATTCCGCAGAAACATCGAAATTCTCGGAGAAACACCACTCCCCAAATATATCAAAAGAAAAGCGACTCCTGAGGACAAGGAACGCTATCAAACCATTTTTGCTAAAAACGAAGGTGCTGTTGCTGCTCCAACGGCTGGTTTGCATTTCAGTCGCGAATTAATGAAACGCCTTGAGCTTAAAGGTGTGGATTTTGCCGAAGTAACCCTTCATGTCGGTTTAGGTACCTTCCGCGCCGTAGAGGTAGAGGATCTGACTAAACATAAGATGGATTCTGAGCAATTCATTATCGAACAGAAAGACGCAGACCTGGTTAATCGTGCTATTGAAGAAAAAAGACGTATTTGTGCAGTTGGCACTACCAGCATGAGAGCTATCGAATCGGCCGTTTCTGCCAATAGAACACTTAAGGCCGCAAACGACTGGACCAGCAAGTTCATATTCCCGCCATACGATTTCAGTATAGCAAACAGCATGATCACCAACTTTCACACACCAGAATCGACCTTGTTGATGATGATATGTGCTTTCGGAGGTTATGAAAATGTTATGAATGCTTACGAAATAGCTGTAAAAGAAAAATACCGCTTTTACAGTTATGGCGATGCAATGCTGATCATCTAATTTATTCGGGCTTACCGCCCAAAACCGGAGATCAGATCAAAACTGATCTCCGGTCCTATCCCTTCTTTTTACCAGGTGAATGAAATACTACGCCATAATAGTCGCCGGCGGTTCCGGGAGTCGAATGGAAACTTCCACTCCTAAGCAATTTCTACTGCTGGACGGACTTCCCGTACTGATGCATACCATCAGGGCCTTTCACGAGTCATCCATGCAACCGGAGATCATTTTAGCATTAAATCAATCGTATAACTCTCTCTGGACAGAACTCTGCACGACGCATTCATTTGACATACCTCATAAAATTATTCCGGGAGGAAGTCAGCGTTTTGAATCCGTGAAAAATGCATTGTCTCAAATCAGCGAAGAGTCTGTAACAGCTGTACATGACGCAGTCCGTCCAATCATATCAGATGATCTGATCTCCCGATGTTACCGGCACGCGGAAGAACATGAATCCGCCATTCCGGTAGTAGGTAGTCGCGATTCATTGCGAAGAAAAGTAAACAACAACACCGTGGCATTGAATCGTGACGAAATCCTGATTGTACAGACGCCCCAAATATTTAAGTCCGGAATCTTAAAAAAAGCTTATCAGCAAAGCTTTTCCGGCGAATTCACTGACGATGCCTCTGTGGTGGAGAAAGCGGGTTTCAAGGTATCTACTGTGTATGGAGACCTCAGAAATATAAAAATTACGTTCCGGGAAGATCTTGAGATTGCATCGCTTTTTCTAAAGTCCGGTAGATAATTAATAAATAAAAAAATCCGGCGAACCGGATCTTTTTATTTATTAATTATTCTCAGGGAACTAAACAGCTCCTCTTATAACTCTTAATAGCACTGCAACAATTGCAATCACTAATAGAATATGGATGATTCCTCCGCTTGCATATCCTCCGAAAAAACTCACAGCCCAGATTATTACCAGGACAACTGCGATTAAATAAAGTAGATTTCCCATAGTATTATATTTTAGTTTTAGATTGATATATTCAACTGATACTACCGATACAAAAAGCAAGCCAAGCGGCAAACTATGGAAAACCGTTCCGAAACAGCACTTTTAGGTACTTATTTTTAATTATCTGTACAATATAATAGCCAATAGTGAACAGAGGACTTTACAGAATAATGAAAAAAGCCGCTTTATAGCACACGCGGCACGCGTGCCGCGTGCGACTAGGAGTTGCCCTATAAAAAAAAGCCCTGTACAGGGACAGAGCTTTTAGTATTCGTCTTCATTAAAGAAGAAATCATCTTTGGTTGGATAATCGGGCCAGATCTCCTCAATATTCTCGTAGGGCTCGCCGTCATCTTCCAACGCCTGTAAATTTTCTATCACTTCAACAGGAGCTCCTGAACGGATAGCATAATCGATTAACTCATCTTTTGTTGCAGGCCATGGAGCGTCTTCCAGGTGCGATGCTAATTCTAAGGTCCAATACATATTTTTTAAAGTTTAAGCTTCAAAATTTTGTCGCAAAAGTATAATAAAAATTATAAGAATTTAAAATATTTTTTGAATAATATAGATTTTGATTTTTGTCTAACAATCCCCTAAAACAGGCTTATGACCTGGCAACCCACTTATTCTCCTCAATTCCTTTGTAAGCACACAAGTGCCTGGCGAGTACAAAAAGATAATCGCTCAAACGGTTAAGATATACCACAACTTTTTCATCCACAAAACTGCTGTCTGATAAATGCACCACAATCCTCTCAGCCCGGCGGCACACGCATCTGGCCAGGTGACAATAAGAAACAACCGTATCTCCTCCAGGCAAAATAAAATGCCGCAACTCCGGAAGCTTAGACACCATAGCATCTATCTCCGTTTCAAGCAATACAATATCAGCATCAATCAAACCCGAAATTTTAAGGCGCGACTTTTCGGGATCAGTAGCCAGCACCGATCCTATTGTAAAGAGCCGGTCCTGAATTTCTTTCAAAACGGCTTTAACATCTGCTTCAATGTCCTGATCTCTTATTAAACCAATGTAAGAGTTGAGCTCATCTATTGTTCCATAACTCTCAATCCGAAGGTCGTATTTTGGAACACGCCTTCCTCCTATTAACGACGTTTCACCGCTGTCACCGGTTTTGGTGTATATCTTCATCTAAATGATTTATAAGAATGAACAAGTATAAGCAGTAACTACCTGCCAGGCAAACTTGAATTTGTATTTCCAAACTTTTCCCTGGCAGCAAAGATTTCGTCCATATTACTGGTCGCCCATTCAGAAAGCTGGATCAATTGAAATAAAAGACTCCGGCCAAGGTCTGTTAACTGGTATTCAACTCTGGGAGGAATCTCGGGAAATATCTTACGGGTTACAATACCGTCTTGTTCCAGGTTCCGTAAAGTAACCGTAAGCATCCTCTGACTAATACCATGAATACTCTTCATAAGCTCATTAAATCTGAGCTTATCAGCCTTCCCAAGCGTTATTATCGCGTGAATCGACCACTTATCACTGATACGGTCCAGAACGTTGGTAATAGGGCAGTTAAATGTCTTCTTTCCGTCAGAAAAATGACTGTTTACTTTTTCCCGTGTGGCTCTGGCTTCTCCTTTTCCAATAGTTACTTCCATACAACTGAGTAATTAAATAGTGCCTTATTGTTTAGTACTAAGTTACTAAATAAATTTGAGTTATTAAAAGTAACTAAGTAAATAAAAGTATGGATCTTAAATCAATCTTAAACTGGAGATATGCAACAAAGCGCATGAACGGCGAACAAATTGCAGAACAAAAATTAAATAACATTTTAGAAAGTATACAACTTTCGGCCTCTTCTATCGGCATGCAGCCCTATAATGTACTGGTGATCCGCGACGAGCAGATACGTGAACAAATCAAAACGATTGCAAACAACCAGCCGCAGATAACAGAGGCCTCGCACCTGCTGGTATTTGCGGCATGGAACAAAATAACACCAAAAAGAGTGGAAGAATTTGTTGAAAGAATTGCCGAAGTTCGAAATGTAAGCCTGGATTCTCTAAAAACCATGCGCACCTATGGTGAAAATTTAAGTGCAGCTCCTGAAGAACAAAACTTTAACTGGGCTGCAAGGCAGGCCTATATCGCGTTGGGCACAGCTCTAATTGCTGCAGCTGCAGAACAGGTAGATGCTACGCCGATGGAGGGATTTGATGCTGCAGCCCTGGATAAGCTGCTGGGGCTGGAAGCACTTGGCTTAAAAAGCGTCATCCTGCTTCCTTTAGGCTACCGTGACCAGGAAAACGACTGGTTGGTAAAGCTCCCCAAAGTACGTGTAGATGCCGGGAAACTTTTCATTAAAGATTCTGACCTCCGCGTAAACGCTGCTTAATCAAAGAAAATAAACAAAAAAAGCGAACAGGTTTGTTCGCTTTTTTTGTTTAATATAGATTGAGATAAAGCTTATTCCAAAGCCTTTAGCTTAGCATCAATTTCAGCAACCTTAGCGGTATTATTTTTTATAGAATAATATTTTTTCAGATTCTGAAGTGCAATGTTCGATTTAGGATCAAGCTCAACTGATTTTTGAAGATAAGGTAGAGCGCGGTCAAACTCCGCAGAGGATTGTTTTTTAAGTGCATTGTATTCAGCAACCTTACTGGTTGGAAGCTTATTCGCTCTATTATACATATCAATGCCATTGTTCATAATCAAACCGCCTATATTTATGTAAGCATCAGTATAATTCGGATCAACTTCAATAGCTTTTTTATAAGCTTCCTCAGCCTTTTTGTTATCCCCTGTAGCATTATAGGCAATTCCTAAATAAAAAGGATATAATCTGTTGGTTGGATTTGCCGCTACTTGCTGTGTGATCTTTTCTATGATTTCTTTCTGTTTGCCCGACATCAGGCTGAACTCAATCTCTCTGGTAGCAAGATCAGTACTTTTCGGGAACCTCTTCACCCCTTCCGATAACACTCTTATAGCTGAAGCAGTATCTTTTTGTCCGGCATAAAGGATGGAAAGATTGGAGTACACACCTTCCAACTGCGAGTAATCAGTTTTAAGCAATTCATTATATCTCGCTATCGCATTGGGGTAATCTTTTGCATACATCGCAGAAATACCTGCAGCATAAGCAGCAGTGGTATCACCAGGTGCGTATTTTAAACCTTTATTGAATTCAGTATACGCATTTGTGTAATCTTTTTTGTCGTAAAAGTCTTTACCTCTTTGAACCTGAAGATAATAAAGCGACTGGTTAGCAGACTTTAGTTTGTCTTTATTCGCTCCTGCATTATCCAGAGAAGATGCCTTTTGTATAGCTTCTTCAGCCTGAGCAATTACATCGGCGCTCGTTGTGGTTTTTTCCGCTGCAAGCTCTGAATAAATAAGTGCTTTGTAAGTCCACGCGTTTACATCCTCTTTAGTCTTCTCATGAACAACAGCCCTGTCAATTGCTTCTTTTGCAGCTTTCAAAGAAGGAATGGATAATTTAGGCTGAGCCTTGATGGCTAAAAATTTCTCGTATTCAGTTTTGGCAGAGCTAATTGCACTTTTTTGCGCAGATGCTGTAAAGGATATCCCCGTTACAGCTACAGCCAAAATAAATGACTTCATTTTCATACTGTGTTAATTATTTAATTAAATATAAATTGTTTTAGTTTGTTATTCACCTTTTGCAATTCAATCATATTTCCGGTATTGGTATACAATACAGCCAACGATTTAAGAGCATTTACAGAATTAGGGTTTATATCCCCTGCCATGGTTAGATGTTTCTTTGCCAGGGCAAGATATGACTCTTTATTTTCTGTTGCCTTCAAAAATAAATTTAAATACAATAAACCTAATGAATAATGACCTTGATAACTATTTTGTTCTTCGCTGATCACTTTTTTATAAAACTCTTCGGCTTTTGTTTTTTTACCCATGCTTTCATAGGCAAAACCGGCAAGATAGTTCAGGTTTACATTATCCGGATCAAGGGCAAGAGCATCCATAACAATTTTTTCAAGTGTTTCATAGGAGCCGTTATCCGCATATATATTAATCTCTTTAAACAGGATGTCTTTATTGCCAGGAAAGACTTTCCTGCCTTCCTGCAATACTTCCAGAGACCGGTTATGGTTTTTAGTCAGATCATACAAATTTGATAATGCAAGGTAATAATCAGGTTGAGTGCGCTGTTTGTCGGAAATTATGATTTCATAATACCGGATAGCCTGCCGGGTATAACCAAGTTTTTCGGCAAGGACAGCAAGATTATAGCGGACTAAAAAGTTACCAGCATCGAGTGAGTCTACCGTTTTAAACGCCTCAAACGCCTGCAAATATTTAAATCCAGAAACCGCCTTGTTCGCTCTGATCAGCCAGGCTTTTGCCAGCTGTTTATCAATGTATTTCAACTCGGGCTCATGTTCGTCGTTTAATTTAGGATTCTTTAACCTTCGCAACGAAAATTCGGCTTCCTGAATCGGATCCTTAACATATTTTAGCTTGCGAAGAGAGTCCGCATAAGCTAAGGAAGAATATACCAGCGCACGTATGAGATTATTTTTGTAGGTAAACGAGTCTCTTTTTGTTTTATAACCGTCGTCAATATTCTTTCGGGCACTTTCTAATTTTGAAAATTCCCCTTTTGATGTATAAAGGGCAAAATTATTCATAGCTTCTTTCGTAAATGTCTGGGCGGAAAGTCCCGACAAACAAAATACAGCAGCTATAAGTAATCCTGCCCTCTTCATATAGTCATTCAATTTATTAAACTTAAAATAAATTAATAATCCGGAAAGCTTAGCTCCGGATTAGTTCATTATTCTTCTTCTAACGTATCATCTTCTTCATTGGTATCATCAGGCTCTGATTCATCTTCAATCTCCTCAGGCTCCGTGATTGCCGCAGCTGCTAATTCTTCATCCGAAATTTCAGCTATCGCATCGGTATCAATCACTTCGTCATCATCGTGCTCCACTTTTGCAACAGAGGCAATTGCATCATCACCTTTTAAAGAAATTAAGCGTACACCTTGTGTGGCTCTGCCCATTACTCTTAACTGACTAACCGCAATCCTGATCACAATACCCGACTTATTGATGATCATCAGATCGTCTTTTTCTGTAAGATCTTTAATCGCTATAAGCTCCCCGGTTTTTTCAGTCACGTTAATGGTTTTCACACCTTTACCGCCCCGGTTGGTTACACGATAATCTTCAATGTCGGTACGTTTACCGTATCCGTTTTCAGAAACAACCAGCACCGTAACTTCCGGACTGTTTACACTGATCATACCCACCACTTCGTCTTTTTCGTGGGCCAGGGTAACACCTCTTACACCTGTTGCCGTACGACCCATCGGCCTTACTTTCGATTCGTTGAAACGGATAGCACGTCCGGAACGCAGCGCCATTACAATTTCGCTGTTACCGTCGGTAAGTGCAGCTTCCAATAATTGATCGCCCTCGTTAATATTGATCGCATTGATACCATTTGCACGCGGACGCGAGTATGCCTGAAGAGAAGTCTTTTTAATAGTACCCTTTTTAGTACACATCATAATAAAGTTATTCTCCAGGTATTCCTGATCTTTAAGATTTTTTACTTTTATAAAAGCTTTGATCTTTTCTTCTTTAGGAATATTAATAATATTCTGAACCGCTCTTCCCTTGCTTGTCCGGCTGCCTTCCGGTATTTCGAACACCCGCAGCCAGAAACAACGTCCGGCTTCGGTAAAGAACAGCATGTAGTTATGATTAGAGGCTATAATAATATGCTCGATAAAGTCTTTATCTCGGGAGTTAGACCCTAAGGAGCCTTTACCACCTCTTGCCTGAGTACGGTACTCTGTAAGCGGAGTACGCTTGATATATCCTTCGTGCGATATAGTAATTACCACCCCTTCATCTTCGATAAAGTCCTCCATGGTCATATCTTCCGCAGAATGAACTATCTGAGTTTTCCTGGCATCACCATATTTTTCTTTGATCTCCAATAATTCATCGGTGATGATCTTCATTCTCAGATCTTCGTCGGCCAAAACAGAGTTCAAATAGTCGATAGTTTTCATTAACTCTGCATATTCCTCCTTGATCTTATCTCTTTCAAGTCCTGTTAACCGGCGAAGAGTCATATCGAGAATAGCACGGGCCTGAATATCGGATAAACCGAATTGCTCAATTAAACCGGTCCTTGCATCATCAGGAGTTTCAGAGCTCCGAATCAATCGGATAACTTCATCCAGATGATCTAAAGCTATAAGTAAACCTTCGAGGATATGGGCTCTTTTCTGAGCTTCGGCGAGTTCAAACCTTGTTCTTCTTACTACTACTTCATGGCGATGATCAACAAAGTGCCTTATGATATCTTTCAAATTCAGCATCATTGGCCGGCCATGTACAAGCGCAATACTGTTGATACTAAAGGAAGTCTGTAAAGACGTGTATTTATAAAGGTTGTTTAAGACGATAGAAGAATTGGCATCACGCTTAATTTCGTAAACGATACGCATTCCGTCACGGTCAGATTCATCGCGGATTTCGGAGATCCCTTCAAGTTTTTTTTCATTGACTAGTTCGGCTGTCCGCTCGATCATCATTGCTTTATTCACCTGATAAGGTATTTCATTTACAATGATCCGCTCTCTATCATTACCATAGGTTTCAATTTCGGCTTTAGCCCGCATCACAATACGTCCGCGTCCGGTTTCATACGCATCTTTTGCACCCGAATGCCCGTAAATAAAACCACCTGTCGGGAAATCGGGACCTTTAACATGCTGCATTAGCCCGGCGATGTCAATTTCCCTATCCTGTATATAAGCAACGGTGGCATCAATAACTTCGTTTAAGTTATGCGGAGCCATGTTAGTGGCCATACCTACCGCGATACCCGATGCTCCGTTTACCAAAAGGTTAGGAATTTTTGACGGCAGTACAGTAGGCTCTTCCAGAGAGTCATCAAAGTTCAACTGGTAGTCAATAGTATCCTTATTGATATCTGCCAGCATCTCTTCAGCAATCTTTTTCAATCTTGCCTCTGTATAACGCATTGCCGCAGGGCTGTCACCGTCGATTGAACCAAAGTTTCCCTGGCCATCTACCAGTGGATACCGTAAACTCCAGTCCTGGGCCATACGTACCATAGTATCGTAAACGGAAGAGTCACCATGCGGGTGATACTTTCCAAGCACGTCACCAACAATACGTGCAGATTTTTTATAAGGTTTACCACTGGTTACACCTAAATCAAGCATACCGTAAAGGACCCTGCGATGTACTGGTTTTAAGCCATCTCTTACATCAGGCAGAGCACGAGAAACGATTACCGACATCGAATAATCGATATAGGCGGCTTTCATTTCTTCCTCAATGTTTATAGGTATTATCCGGTCGTTAGCAGGTTGTAGATTTTCGTTCTCTGTTTCGTCGGCCATTGTTTGATCGTTCCTTTTTTGAATTAAAAGTCGCTGTAATGCGACCTGCGAAGATAAGAAATTATGCGAGTATGAACTTCCCTGTTGAAAAGTTTTAGGACGTTTTTCCTTTGCTAAAACGGAAAACTATAACTGATCACTTGAAGGATCAGAGACTATCCAGAACTGACCTCGCCAACAGAATGAAAACGATCAGATCACTACCTCGTTTATCAATTCAGCTACAGGTTGCTTATCAACCTGGTAGCGGATCTTTCTTCTTCCTATAAGCAGAATAAGCAGGGCAAGTATTGCGGACGCCGCCATAACCCCTACCATTGGAATGGCGGTATGATTGCTGAATACACTGATAGCGATCGATGCCATTGCCCCTATGGCCATCTGTACTGCTCCCATCAAGGCAGAAGCGCTGCCCGCATTCTTCGAGAACGGCGCCAGGGACAAGGCGGATGCGTTTGGAAATGTAAAACCGAGACAAGCAAGAAATACAAAAAGCATACAAATAGTCCCTGTGAGCCCCAGCAGGTTATTTGCAGTACCGATGAAAAACAAAACACCAACTACCGACTGGCAAATAAGGGCCGTGAGCACAATCTGTTCACTTTTAAATGTTTTTAGTAAGAAACTGTTCACCTGACTTCCGCCAATAAAACCAACAGAAAGCAAGGCGAATATCCAGCCGTATTCTTTCTCATTCACACTAAATATTTCCATAAAAACTAGTGGGGAACCTGCTACATACGCAAAGAGTCCTGCAAAGGCGATTGCCCCCGTAATAGCGTAAGTAGTAAACTGGCTTTCCTTAACGACATTTAAGAAGTTTAGAAGAATAGGACGTGGCTTCAGGGAAAATGAAGGGTCGGGTTTGCTGCTCTCTGGCAATTTAAAATACACAGCCACTAAAATTAAGGCGGCCATCAGGGTAAGTATCACAAAAACCGAATGCCATCCAAATGCAGCTGTAACATAACCTCCGGCTGTTGGAGCTATCATAGGCGAAACCCCTACTACAAGCATAAGAAGCGAAAACACTTTGGCACTATCTTCCACTGGAAATAAATCTCTTACCATAGCCACCGAAGCAACCGCCGCAGCGCAACTGCCCACTGCCTGAACAAATCGCAGAATGATGAGAGCCTCTATAGTGGTTGCAAAAACACAGGCAAACGACGCCAGTATGTATATAGCCAAACCAAAATATAATGGATTTTTACGCCCATAGCGGTCCAACAGAGGTCCATACAGTAATTGCCCACCTGATATTCCTATAAAAAAGCTTGATAAGGATAGGGAGACATCCGCAACTGAGCAGTTAAGATCATCAGCAATTGCCGGAAAACCCGGCAGGTACATATCAATTGAAAAAGGACCCAGGGCTGTTAACGTGCCCAGGATCAAAATTAGCAAAGTGCTCCCTTTCTGTTTCATAGCTTAGACGATTTTGAGGTGCAAAAGTATAGGAATAGCAAAGATTGAAAAACAGGCCAATGTAATATCTGTCAAATGCGCGGTTTGTGTTAATCAATAAAGTGGTATAAAAACACTACTTCACCGGTAAAAGCAGGCTTTTTCTGATCGCTCACTTCGAGCTCCACACCAATCGTCGCTTTGGTTACTCCTCGCAGATTTATAATATTATTTAGTTTAACTTTCAATCGCACAGCACTTTCAACAACAACCGCCTGGCCAAATTTTAAATTTTCGATACCATAGTTAATCTCCATTTTGAGGTTTTGGATATCTGTGATCTGCTTCCATAAATACGGTATCAGCGACAATGTAAGGTACCCATGAGCAATGGTGGCCTTAAACGGACTGTCGGTCCGGGCTTTCTCAGGATCTGTATGGATCCATTGATGATCTAATGTGGCATCAGCAAACTTATTAATTTGGTCCTGACTAATAGAATGCCAGTCAGATACCCCTATTTCCTTGCCAAGATAGCTTTCAAACTCTTTGTAACTTGTTATAACAATCATATTTTTATTTTATTAGTTCTGCATTGACAACCGACGCCAGAGTTTTCCCGGCACGAAGGAGTTCGGTGGTAATGGTTCGGGTATAGGCCTTAATTTCTTCTTTAAAATCATGTACAGAGGCTCCAGATCTTATTTCTTCGAGCCGCTTTTCCCAGGTTCCGGTCAGTTCTGCCTGGGCTATTTTTTTGTCTTTAACCACCTCATAAACAGCCAGACCTTTTGTTGTGGGGACCAGGTTTTTCTTTTCCCGCAAAATATATTCCCGTGTTATCAGGGTTTCAATAATAGATGCCCTGGTGGCCGGAGTTCCCAAACCACTTTCTTTCATTGCATAACGTAACTCCTCGTCCTCAATCTCCTTGCCTGCCGTCTCGAGTGCTTTTAATAATGTAGCTTCAGTATACAGAGGCTTAGGTTTGGTTTGCTTTTCAAGCAGCGCTTTATTTTCTATCGGTAATGGTTCTCCGGCTTCAACCTTAGGTAAACTCGCATTGTCTTCATCTTTTTTCTCCTCATCTGCCTCGTTAAAAACTGAACGCCAACCAGCGGATTTGATCACCGTACCTGTTGCGGTAAATTTTGAACCAGACTCTATAGTCAGTTTAGTGAGATCCTTAAGGCACTCTTTATGGAAAGCTTCGAGCATCCTTCCCGCGATCATATCATAAACCGCCTGCCTGTCCTCTGAAAGATAACCAGGATTTTCACCTGTCGTCAATATGGCATGGTGGTCTGTCACTTTCTTGGCATTAACACTCCGTTTATTAAGCGGTATAGTACCTAAAAACTGGGCATGTTTTCCGAAGTCGGGATGGCTTTGCAACTTTTCGATTAGAGCCGGAACCGTAGCAAATATATCATCTCCGATATAACGACTACCTGTTCGGGGATAGGTAACCAGCTTACTCTCATATAAATTTTGCAAGATTGCAAGCGTCTGATCGGCGGTATACCCTTTTCGTTTATTTGCTTCCTGCTGAAGGCTGCTTAAGTCGTGTAGCAAAGGAGGTGGTTCTTTTTTCGACTTCGCCTCAACATTCAAAATGAGACCACCTGTGGCATGCCCGGAAGCAACATCCAGCACTTTGTCGAACACTTCCTGAGCCTGGCTTTTTTCTTTGAAGTTCTGTACAGATACCGCCTTAAACGTCTGTCCGTTTTTATTCAGGAGGATACTTACCTGGAAAAATATCTGGGGAACAAAGTTTTTCATTTCCAGGTATCGCGCGCAGATCATAGCCAGAGTGGGTGTTTGTACCCTGCCAAGAGAAAGCACCGAACGGTTGCCCGCTGAAATACTCAGTGCCTGCGTCGCATTCATTCCCACAAGCCAGTCAGACACAGACCGGCAATGGGCTGAACTGAATAAGGTATCGTAATCAGCGCCGGGTTTCAAATTCCGGAAGCCATCTTTTATGGCGGAATCAGTTTGTGAAGATATCCATAATCTTCGGAACGGCTTTTTGCACTTAAGGTGATGATAGATATAGCGAAAAATGAGCTCTCCCTCCCGTCCGGCATCCGTTGCCACAATTATTTCCTCAGCTTCGTCAAACAACATTTTAATAATGTCCAGCTGTTTCCGAACAGCGGGGTCTTCAACAATACCGTCCTTCGTTTTGACTTTTCGTATAGCCAGTTTAAACTTTTGGGGAAGCATGGGAAGGTTCTGCTCTCTCCAGCCATAGTAACCGTAATCCTGAGGAGGGGCTAATTGTAACAAATGGCCGAATGCCCATGTAAAAGAATAATTTTTCCCTTCAATATATCCATTCTTTTTGCCTGTAGCACCAAAAACTTTTGCAAGTTCACGGGCTACTGAGGGTTTCTCTGCTATTACTACTTTCATGTTCAAATGACAGATTCCGGAACTTAGACCAGTTATATCAACCGGCGTTCAAACGCCAAACTGCAAAGGTGTGATAATTTTCGGGAATTGAACAGACATGTGGATAGTTTAAAAAGAAGGCGGCGTTGTTAAGAAAAATCTCTTTTTTTAGGCGTCAAAATAAGTTTGGCACAATCTCTGCTATATACCAGACATAACAGCGCAACACCCAGTTTAGCTGAGATAACACACTATCAGCTACTGTTCAATATATACTCATCACAAATTAAAAAATTAGCATCGTCTTGGGAGGCGATGCTTTTTTTATTAACAAAAAACCCGGAGCCAACAAAACTCCGGGAAGGTAAAGTAAAAATAAAACAAGAAAATTAATATTGTTATGAATTGTTATGCAGAGCGTACAGACCTGTCAAGATGCACATACCCTCCATCAACATGTATTAGCTGACCAGTAGTATGGCTTGAACATTCAGACAACAGAAAAGCTGTCGTATTTGCTATCTCTTCAGCAGTGGTCATTCTTCCCCCGAAAGGAATACGTGAATTTATTTCTTTCAGCTTTTCCCCTGCATCAGGCAAACTGTTTATCCATCTTTCGTAAAGAGGAGTCCAGCATTCTGCAACTACCAGCGCATTCACCCTGATACCATAATCCAGCAGTTCTACAGCCCATTCCCTGGTTAAAGCATTCCGGGCACCATTTGAAGCTGCATACGCTGATGTGCCACCCTGACCTGTTTCAGCAGTTTTTGAACTGATATTTACGATCGATCCTTTGGTTTCTATCAAGGAAGGCAGGGCGTAATGAGCAAGCAAATAATAATGGATCACATTTTTATGCAAACTTGCAACAAAGCCTTTATAATCTCCTTTTTCCAAACCAATGCCATCGTTAACGCCTGCGTTATTAACCAATCCGTCAATTCGACCGAATTGTGTCAATATTTCATCTATTGCCTTACGACATTCTTCAGGATCACTTAGTTCGGCGGTCACCTGAAATGCTTTTCCACCTTCAGCTTCAACCTCTGCCAGTGTCTTTAAGTTATCATCCTGGTTGCGGCCAATAATTACAGGAATAGCTTTTTCGCGGGCAAGTACCTTTACTATACCCTCGCCTATCCCTTTCGCACCACCGGAGACAATAAATACTTTTTCCTGAAGCTTTAAGTCCATATTAACTTTTTGAATATGCTTTAAACACTTGTTTAGACACACCCAGCCCATCGATGCCAAGTTCTATAACGTCCCCGTCCTTAACATACAATGGAGGATTCATTCCCAGGCCTACACCAGCAGGTGTTCCGGTTGATATAATATCGCCCGGAAGCAACGACATAAATTTGCTGAGGTAAGCAACTAAATAAGGTATTCTAAAAATGAAATCAGAAGTGTTTCCATCCTGCATCGTTTTGCCATTAAGCTTTAGCCATAAACGAAGATTATCAGGATCAGCGATTTCATCTTTTGTAGCCATGAATGGACCAATAGGAGCAAATGTATCACAGCCTTTTCCCTTATCCCAGGTACCACCTCTTTCCAATTGAAATTCCCTTTCTGAAACGTCGTTATGGAGACAGTATCCTGCAACATAATCCATTGCCTCAGCTTCTTCAACATAACTTGCCTTCTTTCCAATCACGAACGCCAGCTCTACCTCCCAGTCGGTTTTTACTGAGTCTTTGGGTATTATCACATCGTCAAAAGGTCCTGCCAACGCCGATGTAGCTTTCATAAACACCACTGGTTCTGCAGGCAATGCTGCGCCTGTTTCAGTTGCATGGTTTGCATAATTTAAGCCTATACAAACAATTTTAGAGGGCCTGGCCACAGGAGATCCTAAACGGATTCCTTCCGGAAGTCTTTGAAGACTAGCTTTATTTTCCTCCACAAACTGTGAAAGACGAGCTAATCCGTCTGATTCAAAAAAACTCTCATTGTAATCTTCACCAAATGTTGATGCATCATAGTAAACATCATCCAGGACAATTCCTGGTTTTTCTTTGTTAAGTTCTCCGTGTCTGATCAGTTTCATAATTTATATTTTCGCCGTCTGGCGCATTAAAACTTATTTAAATTGAATTCTTTGGTTAAGCGATAAAAACTTACAACTCCTTAATTGTTCAGTTTGATAAATCCGCCATCAAGCGCATAGTCATTCCCTGTAACAAAGCCTGCTTCTTCCGAGCATAGATACAGAGCGAGCGAAGCTACTTCTTCCGGCTTACCCATTCGGCCAATTGGCTGACTTTTGGAGAGCTTATCAAAAATCTCAGCTTCTTTACCCGGATAATTTTTGGCAATAAAACCGTCGACAAAAGGTGTATGCACTCTTGCCGGAGATATGGTATTACTACGTATATTATCGTTAATATAGTCACGGGCAACCGACATACTCATGGCATAAATAGCGCCCTTACTCATAGAGTAAGCAAAACGGTCTGAGATTCCGACAACAGATGCAATGGAGGCCATGTTTACAACAGCCCCGCCTCCGTTTTTCTTCATCAACGGGATAGCGGCGTATAAACAGTTGTAAGCTCCCTTTACATTTACATCAAATACTCTCAAAAAGTCATCCTCTGAGGTTTTTTCAAGATTACCTACATGGGCAATGCCCGCATTATTTACCAGGATATCTACCTTCGAAATTTTAGCAAAAGTATCCAATACCTGCCTTTGATCACTTACATTACAACTGTAACTGTAGGCGCTTGACCCTAATTCCTTAATCTCAGCAATGGTCTGTGCAGCTGATTCTTCACTTAATTCAATGATATGAACAATTGCTCCCTGCTTTGCAAAAAGCGTAGCGATTGCTTTGCCGATACCACTTCCGCCACCTGTAATTACAGCGGATTTATTTTTTAAACTAAACATGTGTGCGAATTTTTACAATGAAACACCTCTTTTCCATGGGATAAAATCATCCTGGCCTAATTTAACAGATTTTGGCTGAATTTCACCACTTGCTACCTGAATTACAAAATCGAGGATGCGCTCTCCGGCCTGTTCAATCGATTCGGCACCTTCGATAATGCTACCACAATTGATGTCTATTATATCAGGCATGCGAAGCGCCAAACTGGTATTGGTAGACAATTTTATCACCGGTGCTACAGGATTACCAGTTGGAGTACCCAGGCCCGTGGTGAACAACACCACATTTGCCCCTGCACCAACTTCGGCAGTAGTGCTTTCAACATCGCTTCCTGGCGTGCACAACAAGTTAAGTCCTGGCTTTTTCACTTTCTCCGGGTAATCGAGAACATCTGTTACGGGCGATGTGCCTCCCTTTTTTGCAGCTCCCGCCGATTTTATAGCATCAGTGATCAGTCCGTCTTTGATGTTTCCGGGTGATGGATTAGCATAAAACCCAGATCCATCAGCTTCTGCCCTCGCATTGTAGGTACGCATGAGATTAATAAAGCGGTTTGCCGTTTCCTCATCCATGCAACGATCACTCATCTCTTGTTCTACACCGCAGAGTTCTGGAAATTCAGCCAGGATCACAGACCCACCCATAGATACCAGAAGATCGGAGACGTAACCTAGAGCCGGATTGGCCGATATCCCTGAAAAACCATCAGACCCACCACATTCGAGACCTATACATAGCTTTGATAGAGGAGCAGGCTTCCTGCTGATCTGATTGACCTCGATAAGCGCAGTAAATGTTCTTTTCAAAGCTTCCTGCATCAGTTGATGTTCAGTTCCTAAAACCTGCTGCTCCAATATTACCAATGGTTTTGCAAAAGAAGCATCGCGTTTTGCAATTTCATCTTTTAAAATACTCACCTGTGAATGCTGGCAGCCTAAACTCAATATTGTTGCCCCAGCCACGTTAGGATGGGTGATATAACCTGCGATCAAACCACATAAGGCATCTGAATCCGTGCGTGTTCCGCCGCAGCCCATATCATGCGTAAGAAACTTAACACCATCGATATTCGGAAATAACCGCTTCTTGCCTGAATCCTGGAGATCATCATTTAACTCAAGACTTAGAATATCCGTGATATCCTTCCCCGTTTTATAGGAGTCTATCAAATTATCGACATAATTGTCGTATTTCCTGGATTTTTTATAGCCCAGCTTATCTTGTAGCGCGTCTTTTAATACTTCTATGTTTCTGTTTTCACAAAATACCAAAGGGATAACCAACCAGTAGTTAGCTGTACCAACACTTCCATCCTGACGATGATAACCATGAAAAACCCGGTCGCTGAACTTAGAAACATCAGGTTTTTCCCAGGAAAGCTTACGCGGACCGAGTTCGAAGTTACCTGCAGCATGCTCCACATTAGAAACAGCCAGTAATCCTCCGGAACCAATATGTCGGCTTGCTTTTCCCACCAATACTCCATACATAAAGATTTCATCCCCCGGCTCCAGATCACCTATTGAGAACTTGTGTTTGGCCGCTATATTTTCAGTAAGTGTTATATCTTGACCATTAAACTCAATGTGCTTCCCCGCATTTAGATTACTTAACGCAACCAGCACATTGTCTTTGGGATGAATTTGAAGGAAATCTTTCTTTGTCTGTGACATCTCTATCTATAAAAGCTATTTGCAAATAAAACACAGAAAGCACGCTTATTAGTTTAAGAATTTTGCATTATATTAAGCCTTATTGGCAATAACACTTTAAACTCAGCTCAAAACTCACTAATGCGCATACTTTAAGTCTTAGCTCTCAACTATAAAGTCTTCACTTTAAACTCACCCTTCGAACTCTCCCCTTTAAACTTTCATCCCAATGACCTAACTTTGCGGCACATCAAGCAGCATTATAATGAAATTTACCTCACTGTCCGTGATCATGATATTAATTTTGGCTTCATGCTCCTCGGATAACAAGAAACGCTTACCAATTTTAGGTAACCGGGAACCTGTAGAAAAGACCGTAGATGGAAAGTTAGTAACAGATACACTTTATCAAACCATTCCTTCATTCAGGTTTCTGAACCAGGATAGTGTTGCTTTTACAGATAAAGACCTTGACGGCAAAATTTATGTAACCGACTTCTTCTTTACTTCATGCCCTTCAATTTGTCCGGTAATGCATCGTAATATGATGAAGGTCTTTCAGGAATATAAAGGAAATGATCAAGTCCGGATAGTTTCACACACCATCGATTTCAAATATGACACCCCTTCCAAGCTAAAGGCATATGCGAAAAAACTGGGAGCAGAAAGTGATCAGTGGCAGTTCCTATGGGGTAATAAAAACGATGTCTATAACATCGCAGAAAAAAACTACCTCGTTGCAGTTAACGAAGACAAAAATGCGCCCGGTGGTTATATTCACCAGGGATGGTTTATTTTGGTTGATAAAGAAAAAAGGCTTAGAGGTGCTTATGATGGTACCAAGCCGGATCAGGTAGATCAGATGATTGCTGACATGAAGACCTTGCTTGATGAATATAAAGATCAGGAATAAACTCCTTGTTATACTCGCTTGCAGCACCTCTCTGATTTCTATTTTTCAAGCATGTCAAAGCCAGGGAGATATAAACTATGCGAGATACTATACTAACGGCAAAAAACTTTATGACACCCACTGCCAAAATTGTCATGGCGCTGAGGGTCAGGGCCTGGCTGCATTGATCCCGCCATTGACAGATACTGTGTATTTAACGCAGCATAGGGACGAGCTTGCCTGTATAGTCAAACATGGACTTAACGGAGAAATAATTATTAACGGACAGACCTTTAACGAGCAAATGCCCGCCAATCATCAGTTGACAGATATAGACATTGCGGCGATAGTTACCTATATAACCAACTCTTTTGGAAACAAGCAAGGATTATATGATGTTACTAATGCCGGCACTGATCTAAAAAACTGCCGGCACTGATATTGGAACTTAGTAACGAAATTATTGGCTTAGTTGCGGGGATACTCACGGCAGCATCTATGATACCCCAACTGATAAAAACATTCCGGTCAAAAAAAGCGGGTGAATTATCCACTTTTATTTTTGTTTTATTGCTCGCGGGGACTGGCTTATGGACTTATTACGGCTTTCTAAAGGACGATCTCCCTATTATCGTAACCAATAGCTTCTCCTTTTTATTAAACGGCCTGATGCTTATATTGAAGTTCAAATATTCTGATAAATCCGTCAACGGGTAACATCTTTAAGGAATTTTTTGATAACGAAAGTAGAGAGTTGTCCGCCGGGGCCATTAATATTATAATCAAAACCATGAGTTGCCCAGGGAAGACTTAGAAAATAGTTCTTAACAGAGCTCTCCTGCAATTTGTTCTGTAAACGCCTGCTATGCTCATAATCAACCAGAACATCGTTTTCTCCATGGATAATCAGGGTTGGCGGAGAGTCGGCAGTGATAAAATATATTGGAGAGCTCAGCTCATAATATTTAGGTTTTACCTCTAAGGTGGCGCCAAGATAATCTTCCATCACCTTCCGGGAATCCATAACCAAAGGGCTCGCAGGTCGAGTGTATCCCCAAATCATATCTGCCGGGCCATAAAAATCAATTACTCCCTTTATTCCGCGCTCGTGCATAGTATAAGCTGATACCAATGCAATCTGGGCACCGGCAGATCTACCGAGCAAGACAAAGCGGCTGGTATCAATTCTTAATTCCTTTGAGTGTTTCTTTAAATATTCAAATGCAGATCTGATGTCATCTACCTGTACCGGACTTTGATACTTTGGAGCAAGATGATAATTTACCGCCGCGACGTGATATCCTTCTGACGCTAAAACTGAGTTCAATTCAGGTAGCTGGGCATTATTTCCACTTTTCCAGGATCCGCCATGAATCACTATAATGCAAGGTCGCTCACCTGCAGACACTGCAGAGAAAAAATTTATTTTTAAATGATCTCCCTTGCTGACATAACTCAACTTATCCGGGCTAACCTCTCTCGTCCCCTTTCCGGAAAATAACTGCTTCAGGCTGATTGGTGATGATCCGGCACTAAAGTCGTTTTTTATATCCCCGGCAAGCAGCCAGGCTCTGGCAGGCGTACTTAACACCAGCATCAATGCGATGATTGCGGATAGAGTCCCGGGCAAATTAAATCTTTCAACTTTTATTCCCCACAATAACAGCACGATAATAACTCCAGCCAGAAAAACAGGAAATTCAGTGACCAGTATAGCTACCAGCCACAAATGATAGGTAGGAGCTTTCAATACGGCAAGACAAGAAACAAGTAAACAAATCAAACATAAGATAAATCTCAGCATAGCTTACTATTAACAGTTTACACCCATTTAATATTTAGTTTACATTTCAATTTTAGCTTTGAAGCTTAGACAGGGCAATTAAAAATCATCATGCCAAAGTTATCATTTCAACAACGTGTTTTAACAGGATTTATCACAACACTTATCCTTGTATTTACTGGAGCAATCATATCCTATAATCGTATCCGTGATCTGCAGAAAGACAGCCTTTCGGTCGATCGCACTCAGGAGATCATCAAATTCACAAACCAGGTGTTCATAAATATTGTGCAGGCAGAAAGCAGTGTCAGGGGCTTAATAGCAACAGGTAACAGTTATTATCTGGACGATTACAATGAAAGTCTCAGCAAGATCAACCCTTCGGTTGACAGACTGAGCTCCCTGTTAAAGGAGGACCCGTCTCAACGTATCCTGGCAGATTCACTGAGGTACCAGGTTTCCCAAAAGCTCTACGCTATGAGTAAGATTCTTTGGGCCTTTAACCTAAAAGACTTTCAGAAGGCACAATCCGATCTCTTAGCTGACAGGACAATAAACAAGGTTCAAAGCATTGTAGATGCAATAAATACCAAAGAAAATGCGCTTTTGACCGAACGAAGAAAGATTAGTGAGGCAAACGTAGAAAAGAGCATTCTGTTGTTTTTTGTGGGAAGTGCGGTCATTATGATATTATTCCTGGTCCTTTTTCAGTTTATTCGCCTCAGCTTTAAAAAGCGGAAGATCGTTGAGGATAGCCTGGCTGAATCCAACTTTCAACTGAAAAAAATATCAGAGGAAAATGAATTGCAGAACTGGATATTAAAAGGCAATGCACTTATGGACGAAGCCATGCGAGGACAGCGCAATTTGAAAACACTCTCCAACGCCATCATCCGCAGTATTGGTGAATACTCTGGTGCAAGGATCGGCGCCCTGTATCTGTTCAATGAAAATAAAAACTTGCAGGTGGCAGGTACCTACGCATTCGATTCCAATTTCGCCAGCAGAGAAATCAAATTGGGAGAAGGTCTGGTCGGACAAGTCGCAAAGAATAAGGATGCACACATACTTAAAGACATTCCGGCAGACTACATAAAAATCAAAACCGCCTTAGGCGGATGCAGTCCAAAGGTACTTATTCTCCAACCTGTATTCTTCGAAGATGAAATCATAGGTGTCGTTGAATTAGGGTATATTGAGATGCCCGAAATAGCAACGACTTTCATCAGAAGGGTGGTTAACAACATTGGCATCGTTATTAATAGCGTTCAAACAATGAATCGTGCAAGCAGAACACACGCTGTCTTGTATTAAATCTTGTATTAAATAATGTGCATTGTGAATTCTAATCTGTTCAGTTCAATGAAATAAGTTCCCGGTGTGCTTTAAAAAATAAAACACTGATTCACACCCTCTTTTTAAGAAGAGCTAGAAAATCTGAGCTTAAAAACAGCATATGGTTGGAAAATTGATATCCATATACGGAATAATCAACGGACCATATGTTTAGTAATGAATAAAGTTTTACAGTTTGCTATCTTATTATCTATTTTTTATCTATCCGCAGCACCTGGGGCCCGCGCTCAAAGAACCTTTAGAAAACTTGCATTAGGTCTCGAAGGTGGATCTACACATCATTGGAGTGATATGCCAGTGGTTGATATAAGGAAACACTTCGGTGCCACTGCCGATTATTTTTTAACGCCCTATACCCTGGTTGGTCTTGAGTTTCAGCGAGGTACCCTGGTAGGCTCTGAGAAACAGCAACCGTTCCGGAAATTCAGGAACCATTATAAATCTTACTCCCTAACCGGCAAGGTGCATCTGGGGGAGTTTTTTAGTCGAAATACTACTGATTATAATCCCAGAAGAGAGTTCGTATATAACATGCTCAAAGGAGGATACCTGGGTGTTGGCTTCGGGATAATGTTCGACAAACAACGTTATTCAATCAGAAACTCTAAAGATGAAAGTACTTATGGCTTCGACAAGGTAACAGAGTTTATGTTCCCGCTTAATATAGGTTGGGATACATCAGCATTTGAAAAACGACTTATTGCCGGCATTAAAGGGCAGCTGAATTTTATTCAGGGTGATAACATGGATGGTTATGAGCAAGGAGATTATAACGACGTTTTTGGAACAGTAGCCCTGACGCTTAAATACCGGTTCGGCTTCGAGGGACGAAGCCGGTTTTAAAAGAAGAAGAAAGTGTCCAGAAAGGCTGATCGTCATGCCGAATTTATTTCGGCATCCTTGAACTAATTGTATGCTCACGCACAAGATCCTGAAACAACTTCAGGATGACCAACTGGTTCAGGATTACGCGAACCAAATTTTCGGACACCTTCTTTAAATTTTAATTAACCCTTTTAATTTCTACTCTCCGGTTAAGCGCCCGACCTTCTTCGTTTTGATTAGAGGCAATCGGCTTGCTTTCACCATAACCCATAGTATTAAGGCTATTAACATCAACCCCTGCATTTACAAGGTATGACTTGACGGCATTTGCGCGGTCTTCAGAAAGTGAATTATTGTGTTCCGGAGTTCCTTCGGCGGAAGAATGTCCGTTGATCACAAACTTTACTGTTGAAGTTTTCTTCATATCTGAAGCAATCTTATCAAGTACAGGATATGAAAAGGTCTTCAGTACAGCGGAATTAAATTCAAATTGAATGTTTTTAAAATTCAAATCCGGCTCAGACGCTGCTTCAGAGTTTACATTTTCACTTTGTTTAGCTTCAGCTACCGCTGTGGAAGGACTTTCAGTCTTTTCTGCTTCTTTCTTTGGTTCAACCACGGGAACCGGAGTAGAAGTAATCGCCGCTTTTTTTGTTTTACAAGAGTGTAAAGTCAGGAACAATCCTGCCAGGACAACTGGCAGGATCTTAATTTTCGTAATCTTCATATCTTTGTTGTGTTTGTCAGGGTAAAGCTAATAAAAACTTCTTTTATACAAACACCACCAGATTACCTAGATATATCCTCAAATATAGCGGTTCACGATATTTTCCAGGTACTCTTGTTTTCCGCTGATAGTAGCTGGTTCACCGTTTTCAATGGCGTAATCTCTTAGATCTTCGAGCGAAAGCTTGCCTTCTTCAAATTCTTTTCCCTTCCCGCTGTCAAATGAGGAATAACGCTCCTCCCGGATCTTGCGGTATTCAGATTTCTGAAGGATGTTATCAGCTGCAATTAAAGCTCTGGCAAAAGTATCCATTCCCCCTATGTGCGCCACAAACAGATCCTGAGGATCAGTAGAGTTCCTTCTGATTTTGGCGTCAAAGTTCACGCCGCCACCTTGTAACCCGCCTGCTTCAAGAAAAATAAGCATCGATTCAGTCACTTCATTAAGATTATTAGGGAACTGGTCTGTATCCCAGCCATTCTGAGCATCACCCCTGTTCGCGTCAATAGACCCCAGAACACCTGCATCAGCAGCAACCTGCAGTTCGTGCTGGAAAGTATGCCCGGCCAGTGTTGCATGGTTAACTTCGATGTTGATCTTAAAGTCGTTCAATAGATCAAACTCACGCAGAAAACCTATTACTGTAGCGCAATCAAAGTCATACTGGTGTTTAGATGGCTCTGCAGGTTTTGGTTCGATAAAGAAAGTGCCCTTGAAGCCATTTTTGCGTGCATAGTCTTTTGCGGTATGCAAGAACCGGGCAAGATGTTCCTGCTCGCGTTTCATATTGGTGTTTAAAAGGCTCATATAACCTTCGCGACCTCCCCAGAAAACATAGTTTTCACCACCTAATTCTATAGTTGCATCTAAAGCTGCCATCACCTGGGCTGCTCCATGTGTCAGCACATGAAAATCAGGATTAGTAGAAGCACCGTTCATATAACGCCTGTGAGAGAAAAGATTGGCAGTTCCCCATAAAAGTTTCACACCTGTTTCTGCCTGCTTAATTTTAGCGTAATCTACCAAAACCTTCAGACGTCTTTCATTCTCAACAATATCGTTTCCATAATCAACAACATCCACATCATGGAAGCAGTAATAAGGAAGGTTCATTTTAGTCAAGAATTCGAACGCTGCATCCATTTTATCTTTCGCACGCTCAATCGGATCCGCTTTTACATCCCATGGAAAAATATGCGTAGGTCCGCCGAAAGGATCTGTACCGTTTCCGCAGAAGGAGTGCCAGTAAGCACCTGCAAACTTAAAATGATCTTTCAGCGTCTTTCCGGCCACTACCTTGTTTTCATCATACCATCTAAACGCCAGGGGATTATCTGACTCCAAACCTTCGAACTTGATCTGACTGATCCCCTTGAAATATTCCGTCTCTACTAATGAATTATTTGCCATAATTTCTAATTATTTATATATTTTTCTAATAACTCTTTCCAATCCTGGTAAAACAGGTTATACGCTTCTGCATTTTGGGGCTGAATAAGCTGCAGCGGCTTCATATTGCTGAAGGCTTCCTGCTCTGAAGAAAATATTCCGGCACCGATACCGGCACCGATTGCAGCTCCAACACTACCATCACTTTCATAAAATTCAACCGGAACATTGGTAGCATTCACAAAAGCCTCGGTAAATACCTCGCTCAGAAATAAATTCGTTTTACCCACCCGGATCACTTTTGGTTCCATGCCATTTTCTCTCATAATATCCAGGCCATAACGGAAGGCAAAAGCAATTCCTTCCTGTACAGCCCTGAACATGTGAGCTTTCGTATGAAGATTCAGATCAATATTCAAAAAATGCGAACCTACAATTTTGTTGTTAAGCATACGTTCTGCCCCGTTACCAAATGGAAGCACACGCAAGCCCTCACTACCGGCAGGTATTGTTTTGCTCATCGCATTCATCTCATTGTACGAAATGTCTGAACCAAACAGGTTTTTCGCCCATTTATTCAGAATACCGGTTCCATTGATACAAAGAAGTACCCCTAGTCTCTTGTCATCGTCCTTGTAATTAACATGAGCAAACGTGTTTACCCTCGATTCTTTATCATACGATAGTTTGTCGCTTACTCCGTAGATTACCCCTGAAGTTCCGGCTGTAGCAGCTACCTCGCCTGGCTTCAGCACATTCAGTGACAGTGCATTATTTGGCTGATCACCTGCTTTATAAGCTATAGGAATACCAGCGCGTAGGGACAGTTCTGAAGCAACCTCAGCTTTTAAAGTGCCATGGATCGAAAATAGCTCATGGATTTCAGGAAACAGGGCATTATTAAATCCGAAGTATTCTATTACATCTCGCGACAATTCGTCGTTTTTAAAATCCCAAAACACCCCTTCAGAAAGTGCCGATTCACTGGTGGTAATTGAACCGCTTAACATCATAGCGATAAAATCACCCGGAAGCATTACTTTATCGATCTTCTCAAAAATGTCAGGTTCATTCATCTTCACCCAGGCAAGTTTTGAAGATGTAAAATTGCCTGGCGAATTCAGCAGCTGCGATAAGCAAACTTCTTCGCCAATAGCAGCGAACGCGTCGTTTCCGATCTCTACCGCCCGGCTGTCGCACCAGATAATAGAATCCCGGAGGACATTCTGCTCCTTATCCACTATCACCAATCCATGCATCTGGTAAGCAATCCCTATAGCGGCAATGTCTTTGGGATTATACAAGGCGGCAGTGTTGGCTCTTAATATAGCTTTTTGAACATGCTCCCACCACATGAGCGGCGATTGTTCTGCCCACCCTGGCCTAACCGACTTAATATCAGATTCGGTTTCAGGGTATTGAGCCGAAGCTATACATTTCCGGCTTGCAGAATTTACGATTGAAACCTTGATAGAAGATGTTCCTACATCAATTCCTAAAAGAAGCATGTATAATTAATTAAAGATCTATTTATAATTGTGCTTAGCTAATGTGCCAACGTTGGCGTAAAGATATGCAGGAATATTTATAAAGCCCAAAAATTTATAAATTATTTGCACTTTTGAACTCCAGCAACATCGCATTTTGAAAAGAGTTACCATACTTGACATTGCTAAAGAATTAAACATAACGTTTTCAACGGTTGCCCGGGCCTTAAATGATCATCCGGCAATTAGTGATGCTACAAAAAAAGCCGTCAGGGAGACTGCCGAACGACTAAACTACAGACAAAATAAACTGGCCTCCTCCCTTCGTTCCGGCCGTTCAAACGTTATCGGAGTTATTGTACCAAGTTTGCATGTCAGCTTTTTCAGTTCAGTTGTTCACGGTATTGAAAAGATAATGAATGCCAACGGCTACAACATATTGCTTTACCAATCTAATGAATCTAAAAAACATCAGGCCAAAGGCATCGACACTTTTCTTCAATCGCGAGTTGACGGTATCATAGCATCGGTCACCCTAGACACCGATAATAATGACGATGCTTACCAGGAAATCAAAAAAAGAAACACACCTCTGGTATTCTTTGACCGCATACTCGAAACCATGCCAGTCTCTTCGGTAACTATTGACGACTACAAAGGCGGCTTTATTGCCACTGAACATCTGATAAAACAAGGCTACCGAAGGATCCTGCATATTACAGCCGAACAAAACCTCTCTATTTTCAAAGAAAGGTTACTAGGCTACATGGATGCCCTGGAGCATTATGGCATTCCTGTGGATGAAAAGCTAGTCGTGAAAGGAAACTTTTCTCTGGAGTTCGGAAGAAACATCGTCAAAGAACTGCTTGCTGAGGGTTGCGATTTTGATGCCGTATTTGCTCTCGAAGATTATACCGCTATGGGTGTAATGCAGCAACTGATGGAATCAGGCATAAAGATACCAGAACAGGTTGGAGTGATCGGCTTTGCTAACGAGGCCTTTGGCAGCCTCGTAACTCCTCAGTTGTCTACCATTGCCCAGCAAACCATTACCATGGGAGAAGAGGCCGCCAGGCTTTTTCTGGAATTGAATAAGCAGGAAAAAACTAACCCGTCTCCAAAAAAAGTAATACTTGAGCCAATATTAATAGTTCGTTCTTCATCTAAACGGCTAGGCGAATAGTCATTTATCGCGCTTAGTTTTTTCCCCTACTTCGTGTATTTTTTACACCATTTGAAATTGAAACCTATTTTATTCAATAACACACGTTTAAACGCGGTTTTTGGGAAAGAAAATCATCTGGAAAATTCATTGATAATTTGTGAAGTTTGTTACCTTTGGGCTCATTTCAAACAACATGTTAGACAGCCTGAAACACCAATTTTCAAATCTATTCGGCCAGGAAAGTAAAAACTCTTTTTTTGCACCAGGCAGAGTGAACCTAATAGGTGAACACATTGACTACAACGGCGGACTTGTACTGCCTTGTGCGGTCACCTTTGGAACCTATCTTTTAACAGCACCTAATAACGATGGGGTATTCCGCTTTAGAAGTACAAACTTTGAAGAAACTCTTGATATTCCATTGCAAGACAGTTACCAGAAAACAGGAAAAGAATGGTATAATTATCCCCTTGGGGTTATACACAACCTGCTAGCCCAGGGAGTAAGACTACAGGGACTTGACCTCTTGTTCTACGGCGACCTTCCTATTGGAGCTGGTTTATCTTCTTCTGCTTCTGTAGAAGTTGTTACCGCCTTTGCTTTTGATCAGCTTTTCAAGGGAGGCATCTCAAAGCTAGATCTGGTTAAACTGACAAAAAAAGTAGAGAATGAGTTTATCGGAGTAAATTCAGGTATCATGGATCAGTTTGCAGTCACCTTTGGAGAAGCTGGTAAAGCACTCAAATTAAACTGTGAAACGCTTGACTATGAAGCGGTAGACTGCGATCTGGGCGATCATTACCTTGCTATAATTAATACGAACAAACCTCGTAAACTCGCAGAATCTAAGTATAACGAACGCGTTCAGGAATGTTCTACAGCACTCGGCGAACTGCAGCAAAACTTGAACATTGCCAACCTTTGTGATATTGATTCTGAAACTTTCGATAAAAATAAACATCTCATATCAGATCCAATTGTTCTAAACAGGGCCAAACACGTCGTGGAAGAAAACGAGCGGGTAATACTCGCCGCCAAAGCGCTTGCAGAAAATCGTTTACAGGATTTTGGTCAGCTGATGTATGCCTCGCATGACTCACTTAAAAACCTGTACGAGGTATCAGGAGTTGAGCTTGACACCATTGTGGAATTCTGTTTAAACTTCCCTGATGTTACCGGTGCAAGAATGACAGGTGCAGGCTTTGGCGGATGTGCTATTGCGTTGGTTAAAAAAGATTCCTTTGAGACGTTCAGTAAAGAGATCACGGAATACTATACTGAGAAAATAGGCTACGCGCCTTCGGTGTATAGCTCTGAAATAGGTCCGGGTGTTATTGAATTACCAAACTAGGAAGTGATGGCGGTGAAGATTGCTATGGTTAAGCACACGCGGCACGCGTGCGCCCAATAAAACCGCACTGTCCTTAGTCTGTAGCCTGGGGCAAAGCGCGCCAGGGAATAAGGATTGTCCAATAAAAAAAGAATCTCTGACTCGTTAGGCATTAAACATAGCGCTTTAGCGAGTCAGATCCTTCGGAACACTAAGGACAGACAAACAGACGAAGGACGGTGTATCGTCATTCCGTCATGCCGAATTTATTTCGGCACCTCTTGAACCATGTTTAACTCAAGAGGTCCTGAAACAAGTCCAGGATGAGGAAGAAATAAATTTAGAATCCCCGGATTCGGCTAACATCCGCCTTTATATATGCGTAAATTAAAACTCGACGAATTAAACCGTGTCAGTGTTGACGATTTCAAAAAACAGGAAAAACTGCCTGTAACGGTGATCCTTGACAGTGTCAGAAGCCTGCACAATGTGGGCTCAATCTTCAGAACATCCGATGGTTTCGCGGTTGAACGGATCATCCTCTGCGGCATAACCGGCCAGCCCCCACACCGTGAGATAGAAAAAACCGCCCTCGGCGCTACGCAATCTATAGACTGGTACTACTATGAAGATATCGTAGAAGCAATAACTGAGCTTAAACAAAGCCATTACAAGATCATAGCCATAGAGCAGGCTGAGAATAGTACCAGCTTAAATGATTTCAAACCATTAGCAGAAGAAAAATACGCCCTTATCTTTGGCAATGAAGTAAATGGAGTATCCGAAGAAGCGATGAAACAAATAGACGGCTGTATTGAAATCCCCCAGTTCGGAACAAAACACTCTTTCAACATCGTAGTATCCGCTGGTGTGGTCCTTTGGGACTTCTTCGCCAAAATCAACTTCAACTATTAACAAAAAAGCCTGCTCCTTTGAAGCAGGCTTTAATATTACCATTCTGATTTAGTACCATTTATTAGAAAGCATACATGCTCTCAGCGTCTTTGCTTTCAAGGAATGTAGTTCCTGTAAGGAAAAGATCTACCCTTCTTGCAGCTTCGCGGCCTTCGGAAATAGCCCAAACCACCAGCGACTGACCTCTTCTCATATCGCCTGCAGCGAAAACCTTATCCACGCTTGTCTTGTACAAACCTTCTTTGGCTTTAACATTTCCACGTTCGTCAAGTTCCACACCCAGTTGCTCCAACAAGCCTTGTTTTTGAGGATGAAGGAAACCCATCGCCAGGAATACCCTTTGAGCAGGTAAAACACGCTCAGAACCTTCAACTTCCTGAAACTTCACCGGGCGACCGAATACGTCAGTTTCCCATTCAACATCTACTACCCTTACACCAGTAAGATTGCCATCAGCATCGCCAACGAATTCCTTGGTACTAACTGCCCAAGCACGCTCGCAACCCTCTTCATGAGAAGATGTAGTTTTTAAAAGCATAGGGTACGTAGGCCATGGCATACTCTCCGTACGGTCCTTCGGAGGCATCGGCATTAATTCGAATTGAGTGATTGATCTCGCCTTATGACGGTTAGAAGTTCCAACGCAGTCAGAACCTGTATCACCACCACCAATTACAATAACATCCTTATCTGTAGCCAGGATTTCTTCTTCTGTAAAAGGAATTCCGCTTACACGTTTGTTTTGTTGTTTAAGGAATTCCATCGCATAATACACTCCCTTCAACTCACGTCCCGGTGCAGGTAAATTACGCGGAATGGTTGATCCTCCGGCTAAAACCACTGCATCGAAAGATTTTAAAAGTTCATCTGCAGAAAGATCCTTTCCTACTTCAATGCCGTATTTAAATATGATGCCGTCTTCCTCCATTAACTGTACACGACGTTCAACAACCCATTTTTCAAGTTTGAAGTCAGGAATACCGAAACGTACAAGACCACCGGCCTTTTCGTCGCGCTCAAATACCGTCACCAGGTGCCCGGCTTTATTTAACTGAGCAGCAGCAGCTAATCCTGCAGGACCAGATCCTACAACAGCTACCGTTTTGCCGCTCCGGATAAGAGGAGCCTTTGAGGTAACAAAACCTTTAGAGAATGCGATCTCGATAATATGTTTTTCAATCTCCTCGATAGCAACTGCCGGCTTGTTAATTCCCAACACACATGCAGACTCGCATGGTGCAGGGCAGATCCTTCCTGTAAATTCAGGGAAGTTATTAGTGGAAGATAAAATGCGGTAAGCCTCTTCCCAGTTCTCTTTATAAACCGCATCGTTAAATTCAGGAATTATATTTCCTAGCGGACAACCGTTGTGGCAAAAAGGCACACCGCAATTCATACAACGAGCAGACTGCTCGTTTAACTTATTTTCCGGATATAATGCTACGAATTCTTTATAATCATTAATACGCTCTTCAGGAGATCTTTTTGAAGGAAGCTCTCTTGCGTATTCCTTAAATCCTGTCACTTTTCCCATAATTAATTAGCTGGTTGAAATTGTGCGTGTTGTAATACTTTTTTATACTCTTTAGGGAAAACCTTAATAAACTTCCTGGATTCTTCAGCCCAGTTACTTAAAAGGAATAATCCAAGGTGACTCTGTGTCAGCTGAATATGTTTACGTAACAAGCTGTTGATCTGCTCCTCATCGTCAGAAGTCAGGGGATCCAGATCAACCATCTCCGGATTACAGTAATCTGCAAAATTACCGTCCACATCGTAAACCCAGGCAATACCACCACTCATACCTGCAGCAAAGTTTCTTCCGGTTTTACCCAGAATCAAGGCCCGGCCACCAGTCATGTATTCACAACCGTGATCACCTACTCCTTCCACTACCGCAGTAGCTCCGGAGTTACGCACAGCGAAACGTTCACCAGCCTGGCCTCTTACAAAAAGCTCACCGGAAGTGGCACCGTAAAGTGCAACGTTACCAATGATGATATTGTCTTCAGGGACCAGAGAACTGTCTGCTGATGGATAAATAGCTAACCTGGCACCTGATAAACCTTTACCTACATAGTCGTTTGCCTCACCTTCAAGCTCAAAGGATAAACCTTTTGCAGCAAAGGCTCCAAAACTCTGCCCAGCAGAACCGCTGAACTTATAGTTGATGGTATTATCTGGTAAACCAGCACCTTTATATACTTTTGAAACTTCGTTTGAAAGAACTGTTCCTATGGTACGGTCAGTATTTTTAACTGTAAATGAACCGAATACAGGAGTTTTATTTTCTATAGCCTGCTGAGCCTGAGAAAGCAGTTGCCAGTCGATGATATTAGCCATTCCATGATCCTGCGCCTCGCTGTTGTAAAGTGTTTGCTTAGACGGATTAGTAACCGGAAATAATATCGCCGAAAGATCAAGCGTTTTTGTCTTCCAATGTAAATTGCTCTCCTTTACTTTAAGGAATTGAGCGCGGCCGACCATCTCATTGATCGTTCTGAACCCAAGATCAGCCATGATTTCACGTAACTCTTCAGCAATGAAGTTGAATAAGTTAACGATATGTTCTGGCTTACCGCTGAATAACTTACGTAGTTCAGGGTCCTGAGTAGCTACCCCAACCGGACAGGTATTCAGGTGACACTTACGCATCATGATACATCCACCCGCAACAAGCGCTGCTGTTGCAACGCCCCATTCTTCTGCACCAAGTAAAGCTGCAATAGCAATGTCGCGTCCGGTTTTAAGCTGACCGTCAGTTTGAAGAACTACACGGCTTCTTAACTTGTTGCGAACCAATGTTTGGTGCGCTTCAGCTAAACCAAGTTCCCAAGGTAAACCGGCATGTTTGATGGAACTGATCGGAGAAGCTCCTGTTCCGCCATCGTAACCTGCAACCAGGATCACATCAGCATGAGCCTTAGCCACCCCGGCAGCGATAGTACCTACACCAGCTTTAGACACAAGCTTCACGTTGATACGTGCAGCACGGTTAGCATTTTTCAGGTCGAAGATCAGCTGGGCCAAATCCTCGATTGAATAAATATCGTGGTGCGGAGGAGGAGAAATTAAACCTACTCCAGGAGTGGAGTGACGTACTTTAGCAATCCATGGATCCACTTTATCGCCAGGTAACTGACCTCCTTCACCTGGTTTTGCACCCTGAGCCATTTTGATCTGAAGCTCATCAGCATTAGTCAGGTAGTAAGAAGTTACACCGAAACGACCCGACGCAACCTGTTTGATCGATGAACGCATAGAATCTCCGTTAGGAAGCACTTCATAACGCATCTCATCTTCACCACCCTCTCCTGTATTACTTCTTCCACCGATACGGTTCATAGCAATAGCCAGGGTACTGTGAGCTTCGTGTGAAATTGAGCCAAACGACATTGCTCCTGTAGCAAAACGCTTCATGATTGAAGAAGCAGACTCTACTTCCGCCAATGGCACCGGTTCGCGATGATGAGCGAAATCGAATAAGCCACGAAGTGTGTACATTTTCTCATCCTGCTCATTGATTAATTTGGCGTAACTCTTATATACGCTGTAATCACCAGTACGTGCTGCCTGCTGCAGCAAGTGAACCGTTTGCGGATTAAATAAGTGAGCTTCACCACGGCGCTTCCACTGGTAGATACCACCTTCAGGCAATAACTGGTACTCAGCTTTTGATATAAATCCGTTATTATGTTTAAATAATGTTTCTTTTGCTATCTCGTCAAGGCCAAGACCTTCTATACGAGTTACCGCGCCAACAAAATATTTGTCAACTACCGCTCTGCTGATACCAAGGATCTCAAATATCTGTGCTCCCTGATAAGACTGTAAGGTAGAGATACCCATCTTAGAGAAGATCTTCAATAATCCGTCACATACAGATTTGATATAGTTCTTTGAAAGGTATTTGAACTCCAGCGAAGTCTCCAGTTTACCTTCTTCTTTCAGAGCATGAATAGTCTCTAAAGCGAGGTATGGATTAATAGCAGTAGCACCAAAGCCTAGCAGACATGCAAAGTGGTGTACTTCCCAAACATCCCCTGCTTCTACCACCAAACCAACTTGTCCGCGGTATCCTTTTTTAATAAGGTGGTGATGTACGGCAGAAACAGCTAATAAAGATGGGATAGGTGCATGCTGAGAGTCAACCGCACGGTCAGAAAGTATAAGGACTTCAAAACCATCATTAACTGCATCCTCAGCGTAGCGGCACAGCCGCTCAAGTCCTTTTTGAAGAGAACCAGGCTGACCGTCTGCTTTGAAATATGTTTGAAGTGTTTTAGCATTAAACATACCTGTATCAATACTTCTGAGTTTTTCCAACTCGGTATTGGTCAAAATAGGCTGTTGCAATGCAACGCAATGGCAATGCATTTTGTCTTCATCAAACAGGTTTCCGTTACTGCCGATAAAAGTAGCCAAACTCATTACCATTCGCTCACGGATAGGATCTATCGGCGGGTTGGTTACCTGAGCAAAGAACTGCTTAAAGTAGCTGGAGAGATGCTGAGGTCTGTCTGAAAGAACCGCTAATGGCACATCCGTTCCCATAGAACCGATAGGCTCTTTTCCATCAACAGCCATTGGCTTAATGATAGTTTCGATATCCTCGCGGCTGTATCCAAATACCTGGTGGTATTTGTGAACTGCATCTTTTGACAGGTTGGTAAAGGCTACCCTTGGTTCTGGAAGCTCTTCAATTCTGATCTTATAATTTTCAAGCCACTCAGCATAAGGCTGGCTGCTTGCAATTTTGGTTTTAATCTCCTCGTCGGTGATGATCTTTCCTTCAACGATGTCAATCAGCAACATTTTTCCTGGCTGAAGACGCCCTTTTTGAATGATCAGCTTCTCGTCGATCGGCAAAGCACCGGCTTCAGACGCAACGATCACGCGGTTATCGCTGGTTGTAGCGTAACGCAACGGACGAAGACCATTTCTGTCAAGCAAAGCACCGATCTGCTTACCATCAGTAAACGTTAATGCCGCCGGACCATCCCATGGTTCCATTAAAGTAGCGTGAAACTCATAGAACGCTTTCTTCAAGGGCTCCATATGCTCATTGCCATCCCATGCTTCCGGCACAAGCATCATCATTACATGAGGTAATGAACGGCCTGTATTAACTAATACTTCAACTACGTTATCTAAACAGGCTGAATCTGACTGGTTCTTATCTATAACAGGAAGAACGATATCCATCTCTTCTGCCGTGAAGAAAGAAGATGCATAAGATCTCAAACCCGCATAAAACCAGTTAAGATTTCCTGTAAGTGTATTGATTTCGCCATTGTGGGCCATCATCCTGAAAGGCTGAGCCAGTTTCCACGATGGAAACGTATTTGTAGAGAAACGGCTGTGAACCATCCCGAAAGCAGAAGTCAATCTGCTATCCTGAAGGTCAAGATAGTATTGGCGTAACTGATAAGTAGTTAACTGTCCTTTATAAACGAGAATACGACTTGACAAAGAAGCAATATAAAAATCGCTGCCATTGTTAACCGTTTCGTTAATCGTTTTTGTAATCAAACGTCTTAATACGTACAGCTTTCTCTCAAAATCCTCTACACTTACAACATTTGCTGGACGGCCTATAAATAAATGCTCCGCATCAGGCTCTACGGCAAGAGCTGTCTCTCCAACTACACCAGGGTTCACAGGAAGCTTACGAAAGCCTAAAAGAGGTAAGCCTAACTTGTCTGCAGCACTAACTACAGCTGCACGACAGGCTTCCTTTGCATTGATCTCCTTCGGGAAGAAAACCATTCCTGCGCCATAATGGCCAGGTTCAGCAAGGTGGATATCTAATCCAATACACTCTTCCATAAGGAACTCATGAGGTATCTGTAAAAGAATACCGGCACCATCACCTGTTTCAGGATCACAGCCACATGCACCTCTATGCTCCATATTCTCCAGAATAGTTAAAGCATCTGATACAGTTTGGTGCGACTTATGGCCATTTATGTTCGTAATAAAACCTACTCCACAAGAGTCGTGTTCAAATTCAGGGCGATATAATCCCTGCTGGTCATTTCCGGTTTGCTTCATCAGAATTATAATGGTAATTCACGAAAGTACAGATTTTACGTCAAAATTATCGACTAAACAATGATTTTTACGTTTTCTTCAAAACAAAACACCCTTACAGTCTCGCATTTATAAATTTACTAAATTTAACACTATTTTATTATAATATTAACAAAACTGCTTTCACTAAATTTGAGAGTTTCACAAACGAAGTGCACTTTTCTGAAAACAATTTCATATGTTTTGAGCTTTCATAATGTTATTTATATGATATCCATCATATTTTTACAATCCTCACAAACCTCATTTGAACCTGTTACGCATCCTTACCATTGACTATTAGACACACGCGGCACGTCTGCTTCTTCTGTCTCTTCTGTCCTTAGTGTTCTGAAGGATCACTCGCGCTTAACCCCGGCTACAGACTATGGACAACGCTGATCAAACTATTGGATCTCTTAACTTAAAGACATGGCGCATGCGTGCGTGCCGCGTGTGCAAAGCCTCACTGTACCTCCTGTCCCTAGAAACTAAAAAAAACTCCCTTTTCTTCCCCCCCAATTTATTTTCAAATTTAATTAGGTAAGTATTCAAAAGTTCTTACTTTTGCGCCGGGTTAGTCTTCTACGACCAGCTCCTCTTGAACTCCCCCAGGGCGGGAACGAAGCAAGGGTAAAGAGTCGTAGCGGTGCGATAGAAGGGGCTAGCCCACTTTTTTTTCTTCTGCCAGAATCAAAATCATAAACTTAATAAAAAACAAATCTGGCACTTGTCTCTAAGTTGATTCTGTTTTAATCTTTTATATAAAAAAATGAAGTTTTTTATCGATACAGCAAACCTTGCTCAAATTAAAGAAGCTCATGACCTGGGTGTTCTTGATGGCGTTACCACCAATCCAAGCCTAATGGCTAAAGAAGGAATTTCAGGCCAGGAAAATGTAATAAACCACTATAAAGCTATCTGCGAGATCACTGATGGCGATGTTAGTGCAGAAGTTATTGCCACTACTTACGATGAAATTGTAGCCGAGGGCCTTGAATTAGCGAAACTTCATGAAAAGATTGTGGTTAAAGTGCCGATGATCAAAGACGGCGTTAAAGCAATCAAATTCTTCACTTCAAAAGGAATCCGTACCAACTGTACATTAATATTCTCACCCGGACAGGCTTTATTAGCAGCTAAAGCAGGTGCTACCTATGTATCGCCTTTTATCGGACGTTTAGATGATGTTTCTACAGATGGCTTAACCCTGATCGAAGACATCCGTACAATCTTTGATAACTACGGCTATACAACAGAGATCCTTGCAGCGTCAGTACGTCACCCTATGCACATTATTAACTGCGCTAAATTAGGTGCTGATGTTATTACTGCTCCTCTTTCTGCAATTACGGGGTTATTAAAACACCCTTTAACAGACAACGGATTAGCGCAATTTTTAGCTGACCACGCAAAAGCTGCCGGCAAATAGTTAAAGAAAATAATATCTCAAAAGCCGCTCCAAGCGGCTTTTTTTGTTTCTTAGTAAATATGGAAAACAATACACTCGACCTGGTAATTATTGGTGCCGGCCCCATCGGCCTCGCCTGCGGAATCGAAGCCGTAAAAGCAGGTCTGTCCTATACAATTATCGAAAAGGGTTGCCTGGTTAACTCCCTTTACAACTACCCGGTAAACATGACCTTCTTTTCTACATCAGAACGCCTGGAAATAGGCGGCCTCCCCTTTGCGTCTATCAATCCAAAACCCAGGCGGGCAGAAGCCCTTGAATACTACCGTCGTGTTACTTTACACTTTAACCTGAATGTGCGTTTATTTGAAGAAGTTTACTCGGTTAACAAAGCACATAGAACCTTTACATTAGAATCAGCAAAACAAACTTACCAGGCAAAAAACGTGATAATTGCCACCGGATTCTATGATATCCCGGCCTACCTTAATATACCTGGAGAAGACCTGCCTAACGTATATCACTATTATCACGATCCCCATTATTTCGCCATGCAAAAGATCGCTGTGATCGGCTCAAGTAACTCTTCCGTAGACGTTGCCCTCGAAACCTACAGAAAAGGTGCTGAAGTAACTATGATCGTAAGGGGTGATGGAATCGGTAAAAACGTTAAATATTGGGTTAGGCCAGATATAGAGAACCGCATCGCCGAAGGCAGTATCAAAGCGTATTTCAATTCTGAAATAACGGAAATCCGTGCGGGGGAAATTGACATCAACACCCCCTCCGGTAAAGTAACCATCAAAAATAACTTCGTGCTGGCCATGACGGGCTACCGGCCTAACTTTAGTTTCCTCAAAGAAGTCGGAATAGAGTGTTCCCTGGACGAAAATCAGCTGCCCGTCTACAATCAGGACACCATGGAAACCAACATCCCCGGGATATATATGGCCGGAGTAGTCTGCGGAGGAATGAATACACACACTCTTTTTATTGAAAATTCACGAGAACACGCCGTAAAGATCATCCAGCATATCAGCCATATTAACCATATTAACAACACCTAGTCCTTATCTCACAAACACTGCTTATCTTTGTATCGATGAACACACAGGATTTGCTGCAAAGGGCTCTTGCCTTCGACTTTCTTTCTATAGACGAAGGCGTTTATTTGTTTAAAAATGCTGCTACATCTGAATTGATGTATGTAGCCAACGAACTAAGAAAAAAACAGGTACCACACGGCAAAGTAACCTGGCAGATTGACCGCAATGTTAATACAACTAACGTTTGTATTGCTAACTGCAAATTCTGTAACTTCTTCAGAAGGCCAGGTCATGCCGACAGCTATATTACCGATATAGAAACTTATAAAATAAAGATCGAGGAAACCTTCAGGTTTGGCGGCGATCAGCTGCTGCTTCAGGGGGGCCACCATCCCGATCTGGGCCTGCAATTTTATACTGACCTGTTTAAGCAACTGAAACAGCTCTACCCTACCCTGAAATTACATTCACTTGGTCCACCCGAAATCGCTCACATCGCGAAACTTGACGGACTTTCGCATACTGAAGTTCTGAAGGCTTTAATGGACGCCGGACTCGATTCACTTCCCGGCGCTGGTGCAGAAATCCTGAACGACCGGGTAAGACGCCTAATCTCTAAAGGAAAATGCGGAGGTCAGGAATGGCTTGACGTGATGCGTGCAGCCCATCAGCTGGGACTTTCCAGTTCAGCAACCATGATGTTCGGGCATGTGGAAACCATCGAAGAGCGCTTTGAACACCTGGTATGGATCAGACAGGTACAATCAGAAAAACCCGCAGACACCAAAGGATTTATCGCTTTTATTCCCTGGCCTTTCCAGGATGACGGAACCCTGTTGAAACGGGTTCGTGGCGTGAGCAACCAGGTAACCGCCGACGAATACATCAGGATGATAGCGCTAAGCCGGATCATGCTTCCTAATATCAAAAACATCCAGGCTTCCTGGTTAACCGTAGGAAAACAGGTAGCTCAGCTCTGCTTACATGGCGGAGCCAATGATTTTGGGTCCATCATGCTCGAAGAAAATGTAGTGAGTGCAGCAGGTGCCCCGCACCGCTTTACATCCGCTGGCATCCAGCAATCCATCAGGGAAGCCGGCTTTGAACCCCAGCTGCGCAATCAGCAGTATGGATTCCGCGAAATTCCTGAGCAGATCCAGCAACAAACCATTAATTATTAATGACCCTAAACGCTCTCATAGTTGATGATGAAGAATACAGCCGCAAATCGCTGTATTTTTTACTTCAGGAAAACTGCCCGGATGTTCATATCGGTGGCATTGCAAAATCGGTAGCCGAAGCCAGGACTTTGCTCGAAGAGCAGAATTTTAATGTTGCCTTTCTGGATATCGCCATGCCTAAAGAAAACGGCTTCGAACTATTGCCTCAACTTCAAAGCCGTAATATTATGGTGATCTTTACCACTGCCTATGATCAATATGCCCTTAAAGCATTAAAAGCAAACGCCATCGATTATCTTTTAAAGCCAATAGACATTGCGGAGCTCAAAATTGCGGTGTCCAAGGCGGTTGACTGGGCTCAAATGCTTTCCGTTTCTTCCGGCAAAACCGCTGAAACAGCAAAACCCGATGTAAATGCAAACAAAAAGATCAGCCTGCCAGGCACCTATGGCTTTAAGGTTATCGATACGGCCGACATTCTTTATGTAGAAGCAGACAGCAATTATTCCATATTTCATCTTAAAACCGGCGAGAAACTGATCATCTCCAAACCACTGAAAGAGTTTGAAGAAACGCTGGACACCTTCGACTTTATCCGCATCCATAAATCGGCCATTATAAATATGAAATACGTACAGAGTTATTCAAACAAAAACGGATTGCAGGTATTACTCACCAATAACGTTGTTCTGCCAGTATCACGCAGGCGAGCAACCGAATTTCAGGAAAAAGCCCGGCAATATTTTACCAAATAAACGATCGAAAGTGCATAGATTACTCCTTTACATATGGTTGTTTTTGACAGCAGGCTTTTGTACAGGCGTAAGAACTAATGCTCAAACTTTAAATTTCAAAAACTATTCAGTAAATCACGGCCTGGCATCATCTACTGTTTATTCCATTCTACAAGATTCAAAAGGCTTTATCTGGTTTGCCACCGAAGGAGGTGTTAACCGTTTCGACGGAAGAACATTTGAATTGTTTACCATTGATAATGGCCTGTCGGATAATGAAGTGCTGCAGATTGAGGAAGACTCAAAAGGAAGGATCTGGTTTCTGACTCTAAACGGAAAGCTCAGCTACTACCACAATAAAAAGATATACAATCCTATAAACAACGACCTGCTGAAACGTACCGTCTGCAAAGGCAGCTTCGTTTCATTCTATGAAGATTCTAAAAAGAACCTGTGGTTTTCTACCAATCAAAACCGGATCCTTAAGATCAGTAATACAGGGGTAGTGAAATTCCTCAGCTCGCCTAATTACGCCCTTGTAGATGCCTTTATTTTTGAAAACCCCGAAAAACAAATAGCTGTATTTACCCGTCAAAACCTTCTGGTTTTACAGGGAGATGTTTTCGTCAATAAAAAGACTGCAGAACTTCCCATCTCTACCAAGTCTATCTACAGAAATAAACTAAGTAATTCTTTGTTTTTCATTTCTGAAACAGGTCTTATACACTATAAAAACAGCTACAACCACATATTCAGTTTCCTGCCTGAAAACGTTGTAGCCAGTGCAGCTACCACCTTTGTAGTAGATAAAAAAAGCAATGTCTGGTTAGGCACCATGGGACACGGACTTTACCAGTTAAACTCCCTTTCACAGGAAGCCAAGAGCCATCTCAAAGAAAACCTGATCACCGACCTTCTGCAGGACCAGCAAGGCAACATCTGGGTATCAACTATAGGCAACGGTGTGTACATGGTACCAGCATACGCCCAGGCTACGCTAAATTATACTAATAAGGATGGCCTGAATTCCAAAGCTATCCATAGTGTACTGAAGATCAATAACCAACTGATACTTGGCTTAAGGAACGGCAACATTGACCTGATCGAAAAGAACAAGATATCGCATCAATATCTCAATGAAAAAACCTACAATCCTGTCAAACAATTGTATTACGATAAGGAAAGAGAATCGGTGTGGTTTGCTTCCAACAACCGGCTTGGAGAGCTGAAACTGAAGGATCGAAGTTACAGTTTTGTAAAGGAAAAAAGTGGCGGCGCATATTCAGTAAAGGATTTCAGCGTCAGTAAAAACGGGAAGATTGCACTGGCACTTGCTTCGGGCGTATATCTTGTTCCCGACAAAAACAAACTCCTTTTTGACTCCAAACACACCTTGCTTAACAGCCCCTATTTCAAAAGCAGGGCATTCTCGGTTTATTATGACTCTTCAGAACGGCTCTGGTTTGCAAATCTGAATGGTCTGTTTTGCCACTACAATACCGTTTCATTGTTTCAGAGCAGAGATGCTGTGAGTCAGCGTATAACCGATATAGCAGAACTACCTGATAGATCCATACTTTGCTCTACCTATGGTTATGGACTTTTTTTGCTGAAAGATTTTAAACGCGTCAAGACAATTAGTACCAAAAACGGACTGCTAAGCAATATCTGTAAGAAAATTTACATCAAAGGCAATACAGCGTGGCTGGTCACCGGGAAAGGAATCAGCACTATTGACTTCGATAACAATGCAAAAGTTACTAATTACGGCACTGAAAACGGCCTTACAACGTCGGAAGTAAACGACCTGATTGTAGAGAACGACAGCCTTTATGCAGCTACCAATAACGGTCTGTCTATCTTTAAAGCGCAACAACACCAAACAGCACAAGATCCACCAAAACTCTACTTTAATCAGCTTACTGCGAATAAAAAGCCCATTGCAACAGATACGATCATTACCCTTCCCTATCAAAAAAACAACATCACCGCAAATTTCATTGCACTCGACTTTGAACATCCCGCATCGGTAAAATACAGTTACAAGCTCAATCCCGAACTCAAGTGGAACGAAACTACCAATAATTCTATCGAGTTCGCATCGCTGCAGCCAGGCACTTATCATCTGCAGATCAGAGCAAAAAGTATAAATAGCAACTGGAGTTCACCCATCGAGATCACTTTCACTATAAATTCACCTTTTTGGAAAACATGGTGGTTCCTGGTGTTAAGTATCACTGGCATTGCCGTTTACCTTTTCTATCTGATCAACAAGTATTACAAAAACAGGCGCGCCAAAGAAAATGAGCGACTGCTTACCCGCACCAAGATCATATCCCTGGAGCAGCAGGCACTGCAAGCCATGATGAACCCCCACTTTGTATTTAATGTGATGAATTCCATCCAGTATTTTATCAATACAAAGGATAATACGATGGCTAACCAGGCGCTCACAGGCTTTGCGAGGCTGTTAAGAAAGAACCTGGAAAACTGTACTAAAAGTTATATCACCATAGAAGAAGAGGTGTCCTACCTTAACCTGTACCTGTCGCTTGAGAAGATGCGTTTCGGCGAGCGCATGAACTATACGATTGAGGTTGAGCAGGGGATAAATAAAGAAGAAACCTATATTCCATCCATGCTCTTACAACCTTTTGTGGAAAATGCCATATGGCATGGCCTGATGCCAAAGGAGGACAACGGGACAATATTTATAGGCATAAGACTAAAAGATCCTGCGGTACTCGAAATTGAAATTACCGATGACGGAGTTGGGATTGATAATTCCCTGCAACAAAAAACTGAGGGCCATATCAGCCGCGGAATGCAGTTAACCCGCGACCGGATAAAACTTTTGAATACCTTCAAGGAGAAACCTATACAAATAAAGGCACAGCAATTACATCCTGAAGGCACCCAGGTGCTGATAAATATCCCATTTATACCGTTTACTCATTAGAAACTACCGCTTACTCAAAAACCCATTAATCATTTTACTTAAACTTTTATTATTGTATAAGCAAATCGATATTAAAAGTTCATAAGAACTATTAAATATAATTTTATCTAAGTGTGTGTTTAGCGGCTGAAACTCCCCAAAGTTTCACCGCTTTTTTTTTGCCCGCAAAAAAGCCGTTTTCCGGCGGAAAATGGGGGATCAGTCCGGAAAGTTGTGGACTAGGCGTATATTTTGGATAACCTGTACATAAAGAATTCGATATTAGTTACCCCTCTGAACTGACT
>NZ_JAFMZP010000004.1 GCF_024436435.1 Desertivirga xinjiangensis | reverse complement strand
TGGCTTAAAAACAGGCGTCGTTCCCATGCCTTTAAAATACGAAAATCTAGCAAAATAAAAAAGAGGCTATCCTTTTGAGACAGCCTCTTTTAGAAGAAAGAATTTGTTCTTTATTTTTTTGGAGCAGCAGCTGAAGTGCTGATTCCTAATTTGGTTTTAACCAGGTTGATGATATCATCTCCGCCGTCAAAGTAAACAACGCCAGGCTGAGAAACATCAAATACATAAGAGTAACCTTTTTCTTTTGAAACCGCTTTTACAGCATCCTCAGCTTTTTTGTAGATTGGCTGATAAAGCTCGGCTTGTTTTGCCTGAAGTTCCTGTTGCGCTTTCTGCTGAGTTTCAGCGATACGTTTTTCCATATCCTGAATCTCTTTTCCAAGAGTCTCTAATTCTTTACCTAAAGTTTCTTTATTAGCTTCACTTAAGGTTTTATACTTATCTTGATAAGCAACGATCTTTTTCTGGCGCTCGCTATCCATTTGTTTCAAGGCACCTTCTTTTTGCTCCTGAAATGTTTTAAAGGTTGCATCAGCCGCTTTCATCTCTGGCATGGCTTGTAGCAGATCGCCTGAGTCAATATGCCCAAATTTCTGCTGGGCGTTTGCCGCAACCCCACTTAAAAATAATCCAACAGCTACTACTGCTACTTTAACTAGTTTCTTCATTCTGATTTAAAAAATTATATTTTGTTCTAAACTTTTACTTTGCTAAGGTTCCGGGTTTGTACCCTAACCTGGTTATAACGTCATTACTTTTATCTAAACGTAAACTTGCATATAACATTATGACGTTACTGTTTTTATCAAAGATCATATCAAGCTGAGCATTTTCAGCCACTGCCTGTACCGCCTTTGCCACCCTGTCCTGAATAGGTTTTATCATCTTGATACGCTGCTGATACAACTCGCCTTCAAAACCAAATTTAGTTCTCTGAAACTCTTTTGCGGCCCTTTCCTTCTCTACGATCTCATTTTCGCGCCTTTTCCTCATCTCGTCCGTAAGCAAAACCTGGTCTGCCTGGTACGCTTTATACATCTTTTCTACTTCAGCAAATCGCGCATCAACATCTTTTTGCCATGTTTGCGAAAGTGCGTCTAACTGCTTTTGAGCAGAAGTGTACTCCGGTATATGTTGTAGAATATACTCACTATCTACATATGCAAATCGCTGGGCGAAAGCAGAAACACTTGCAATAAATACAAAAAAACAAACAAACAGAAATTTTTTCATGATAATATTTTTTTATTTGAGTCAAGTGCCTCAATTTGGTTTAATTTAAAAAATAATCTCAATGTAAGCATTTTTGATATACTTAGAATCCTCCGCTAAGTTGCTGTGCTATACTGAAGTGAAACTGGCCTTTATTGGCGTCAGGTAAACCCGGTATAGAGTCAAATCCATATCCATAGTCAATACCCAGCAATCCAAATATAGGCAGGAATATACGAGCACCCACACCTACAGAACGCCTCACATTAAAAGGCGTGTAGTCTTTAAAACTATTCCAGGTATTTCCTCCCTCAGCAAATGCTAATACGAAAACTGTGGCCTGTTGGTTCAAAGTAATTGGATGGCGGAGCTCTAAAATATATTTGTTAAATATCGGGCTTCCAGAATTACGTGCAATGTTCGGGTCTGCCCCCTCAGGAATTACTGAGTTATTTTCATATCCTCTCATCGCGATCACCTCCGATCCTTGCAAAAAGTCAAAGCCCTGCATTCCATCTCCTCCTAATTTAAAGCGCTCAAAAGCCGACTGACCGACTGCCCGGTTATACATTCCCAGGAATCCAAACTGAGCCTGCGCTTTAAGCACTAGCTTACCATAGACACGCTGATACCACTGCGATTCGAACTTCCACTTATGGTACTCTGTAAACCTGTAGCGATCCTCGTCTACAGCTGTACGGTAATTTAAATTATTTATTAATGAATAAGGAGGCGTTGCCTGAATGGTCAGTTTTAAATGCGATCCTGAAGTTGGATAAATCGGCGCATCAACAGAGTTCCGGCTCAGCTCTTGTGTCAGGTTGAAGTTATAAGAAGTTCCGGTCGAAAACAGGAAACCACCGTAATTCTTCAGTTTATATTGCTGAAGGTTAACAGCATGATTGATCTGGAAATAATCATCTGGCCATTTCAGACGCTGGCCCAAGCTAAAGGTCAAACCGTTTAAGCGGATCCTCTGGATGCTCTCATCCGGAATATCATCATAGTATTGGTTGGAGCTCAATGAGGTAAATGCACTTATTCCAAAATACACCGGCTTTTTGCCACCTAACCAGGGCTCAGAAAAAGAAAAACTATATGACTGGTACTGTTTACCGTTGGTCTGGCCTCTTATGCTTAACTTCTGACCATCACCTTTAGGAAGGGGTTTCCATTCCTTTAAGTTAAATAGGTTACGGGCTGAAAAGTTATTGAAGGTAAGACCCAGAGTACCGATAATACGGCCGCCACCGAAACCTCCGGAAAGCTCGATCTGGTCAGAAGGTTTTTCAGCAACGGTGTATTCAATATCCACAGTGCCGTCTGAAGGGTTTGGAATCGGGCGAACATCCGTCTTTTGCTCATCAAAGTTACCCAGCTGTGCTATCTCACGAGTAGTACGAACAACCGCTTCTTTGGAGAATTTTTGTCCGGGTTTCGTCCGGATCTCACGCATTACCACCTTGTCGTTGGTAATATCATTTCCCTGAAGGGTCACTTTATTGATAGTGTATTGAGGACCTTCGAATATCCTAAGCTCAAGGTCAATGGTGTCGCCATAAACCCTGGTTTGTACCGGGTCTACACCAAAAGTTAGATAGCCATTATTCAGGTATAGTGATGAAACATCATCGCCGCTCGCGCTTCCGCGAAGCTTCTTCTCGAGTTTCTCTTCACTAAACACATCACCTTTTTCAATACCCAATATGTTAGTCAAAGCCTCTGTTGTATAAATGGCGTTCCCGGCCCATTTAATATCACCAAAATAGTATTTAGGCCCCTCATACAGTGAGATGCCGATATTTACTGTCTCATTGGGGTTTCGAACTACAGAATCTCTGAGAATCTCTGCATCCCGGTAACCTTTCTCCTGCATCTTTGCAATCAGCGTACGTTTGTCTTCCTCGTATTTATTTTCAAGAAATTTACCAGAACGGAAGATATTAATACGTGAACGCTCTTTGGTTTTTTTCAGAAACTTTTTCAGCTGGGCTGATTTAAACTCTTTATTACCTGAAAAAGATATCTTATTTATCTTAGTTTTAGATTTTTTGTCAACTTTGATTTCCAGGATAACATTATTTGCTTCAGAAGGATCCTTCTTCTGATTAAATGTTACATCGGCATACAAAAAGCCTTTTTCATTGAAATACTTTTTTATAATGGCGGTACTGGTGCTCAAGAGGCTTTCATTAACAATCTTTCCCTTTTTATCATCAAGTTTTTCCTTGATGTCGTCAGTTTCTCCTTTTTTTAAACCTGTCAGTTCAATACGGGTCAAACGGGGACGTTCAACTACCGCAATGTCAAAGAAAATTGTATCTGACTTTATCTGACTTACATTTAGCTGTACATCATCAAATAATCCCTGTGCCCACAGATTCTTAACCGCGTTTGAAGTAGCATCGCCAGGCACTTCGATACGATCACCCTGAGAAAGCTTCGAAATCTGGATCAGAATCTCTTTATCCAGGTGTTGGGTTCCGCTCACAGTGATACCACCGATAGTATATTCTTTTGGGTTCAGGTAACTTATTTCATCCTGGCTGACTGGGGGGCGGCGAAATCCCGGGTTTCTGCCACCTCCAAGCTGAGCAAAAGAAGCAGTGCTAAATACTAGTAAATATAATGTGATTAAATACTTATTCATTTGAATCTATAACGTCGCTAAAATAGCTTAAACAGTTGTTAATATTTGTTAAAAGGGAAAATTAGTTGACCTGCTCGCTTGTCATTCCAAAACGGCGTTCTCTTTTTTGATAATCAATTATTGCTTCATATAAGTCTTCCCGTCTGAAATCCGGCCATAATTTTTGAGTAAAATATAACTCAGCATACGCCAATTGCCACAACAGGTAATTACTGATCCGGAATTCCCCGCTGGTACGTATCATTAATTCCGGGTCCGGCATATCGCCTGTTGTTAAGGACTCCGAAAAAAGTTGCTCATTAATATCATCGGGCGCAATATCACCCTCCTGTACTTTTTGGGCCAGCTTCTTTGCGGCTTCAACAATTTCCCAGCGGGAGCTATAGCTTAAGGCGAGGGTTAATGTACACCTGCTGTTAGCGGATGTTTTATGAATAGCTTCCTCAAGCTGGCGACGACACCTTTCGGGCAATAGCGACAGGTTCCCTATTGCATTTAAACGTACGCCGTTATCCATTAGTGTTTTGGTTTCTTTATTTATAGTGGCTACCAGAAGCTCCATCAAAGCCATCACTTCAAGTTTTGGACGATTCCAGTTTTCGGTAGAGAAAGCGTAAAGGGTTATGAAGGGAATGCCTGCAGCAACAGCACCTTCGACGGTATCGCGAACGGCAACAACGCCGTTTTGATGGCCAAAAACCCGTAGTTTACCTTTTTCTTTCGCCCATCGGCCGTTACCATCCATAATCACAGCAACATGCTTCGGCAGCTTATTCTTATCTATTTGATCCAGTAAACTCATTTTCATCTTAAGAGCCCGATAGGCCAGATATTCGGGGCGTAAAGGTAAGAAACTTAGTGAGTTTTTGCTGGTATGAAAAAATAATTAATACAGCTTCAAATAAAAATCGCGCTTAATAAGCAACTACGGGACAGCCGTTTTTAAAAATAGAGAACGTTAGGGAAAGCCCCACAAACATATAGGTATCTCTTTTCCGGTAATCACCACGCTGAGTTCCCTCAACGCCGGTATTTGAAAGTGATGGATCGGCCAGCTGTCTTCTCAGTTCAACAAAAGCAGCATCTCCTGAACCTTGTAAATTATCTTCATAAGGATATCTCTGGCTAACATCATCAAGGTAATCAGTAAAAGCTGTCCTGTACCCCGCCTCAGCTATCAGGCTCCATTTGCCACTGATATTATACTTGAAACCGGCACCGAACGGAACAGTTATGGCATAATTCCGGTATGGTACAGACAAGTTCTGGCCTTCTGTTCCATATTGTCGCAATTCGTAAACCTCACCATTGTATCTTGCCTGTGGGTTAAATCCAACCAGACCGATACCTGCAAATAAAAACGGCGTATATAGCTTTTTGCTTTGTGATGGTACGTAACTAAAAAAGTTAAACTCTGTCTGGAGGCTTACTTCTGTCAAAGGAGTAAAAAAATTAATATTTCGTTCCCGAGAATGTGCATTCTCTGACCTGGCATCATTGGCTTGGATCTCACCATGCGTAAAAGCTAATTTCAGCGACCAATAAGGATCGAAGCTCCGTTTAATCTGTCCTCCAAAAGCCAGGTTAGTAAGCTTATAAACCTTAACAGGATTCAAATCTCCCATATACCCTGAGGCCCCTACAAATCCGCCAATATCCCAGCTTTGAGCAGCTGCCGGTCTTGAATAGAACAACAGGATGATAGACAAAAAAAATGAGCAGAATTTTATAATCCTATACACCCGGAACTCCTGATTAAAAATTAACAAAACTATCTTACTGAGAAAAGCTGGATTTTGTTTCAGTCAGCCTATTACTTTGCACTAATAATTCCTGGTGTCTATTCCCCATAATAGTTTGTTTCTTAACGTAGATAAGTAACTTTCATTGTTAAGCCTGACCAAATTAAATTCGAAATCGGCCCGCCGTACATTGAACTTAAGGGTTGAATCTATCACTTCTGTGCGCGAATCGCAGGATAAAAGGTATTTGGAGCTACGAACTTCGACCTCAAACGACAAAACGTATGAATCTGACATGACAACCGGCCGAACATTAAGATTATGAGGTGATACGGGGGTAATTAGAAAGTTTTCAGATTTAGGAAATACAATCGGTCCTCCGCAGCTTAACGAATAAGCGGTTGAACCGGTTGGCGTTGCAACGATAAGTCCGTCGGCCCAGTAGGAGTTGAGAAACTCGCCGTTTATATAGGCGTGAATCAACATCATGGCCGAATTATCGCGCCGATGAATGGTAACATCGTTTAGCGCAAAGTTTTCATTCCCAAATACGTTGTTTTCAGACTCAATACTAAGCAGCCCTCTGCTGTCTAAAGTATATTCTCGCTTAAGGAGACTCTCGATTGCCGGTCTGATAGTATCTTTGCTGATACTTGCCAGGAAGCCCAGACGTCCAAGGTTTATACCAATTACGGGTATTTCAGAATCCCTTATCAGGATAAGTGTATCAAGCATGGTACCGTCGCCTCCGAGGCTGATCAGAACATCAGCTTGTCCTTTCAAATCATTATAGTCTTTGAAAGTTTCTAATGGAGCCGACAGGAGATTGTTCTTTAGGATAAAATGATGGAACTTGTAATACACCAGCGGCTTGATTCCAAATTGCAACAGGCAATCAAAAACCTGCTGAACATAAGGGAGAGCGTTACTGCTGAATTCCCTTCCGTATATTGCAATCTTCATTTTACAGATATGAATGTGTTTGATATAGTGATATTGCTAACCACCTAATTATAGACATTATATATTAAGGTAATTTATCAGTTGGTCATACCTGTCGCCCTTGCTATTTTCTGCCTTCAGATCATTATAAGTAGAAAGTACCGTATAATCGTAACGAATAAAGGAAGCTATAATTGCTGAAAGGTCGTATCTGTTAATTTTAAGGGTTATTTCAAGGCGTGTCGAGTCGGCAAATGATCTTATATAAGAACTCAGTATCTGAGCATTATTGGATTCAACAACCTGAGATATATGAGCCAATGAATTATTCCGGTTACCTATCTCCAATACAATTATTCCCCCTGGTTCTTTTACTGCCGTTATAGAGGCTACAAACTCGACCATGGTATTTACAGAAATAACACCGAGATAATTACTATTCTCATCCAGTACAGGAATTAAGCTAAGGTGCTTTTCTCCAAAAACTCTGATAACATCATATATATGCTGCTCCTGGTAAATGCAAGTATTATTCAGAGAGATCTTATTAGCTTCAATTGCTGTGGAATAGTCCTGTACCTCGATCAGATCGTCTTCTGATAACAATCCGAGTAATTGCTTATTTTCAACTACAGGCATATGATCTACACGGAACTCCGCCATACGATCAAGTACTTTCTGAATAGAATCTTGTGTACTTAATGGAGGTATAACATCTGATATTAGTTCGCGTGCAATCATTGCTTTTACTTTAGTAGAACCCGGTCTAAAAACTTTTTCAGGTATTCAATAAATTCCTGAGGCTGCTCCATCATTGGAGCATGTCCGCACTTATCTACCCAATTTAGCTCTGAATTGGGTAAGAGCTGATGAAATTCTTCAGCCACTTCCGGCGGGGTCACTTTATCATCTTTTCCCCATATCAGGCATGTTGGTATGGTGATCTTATGCAAATCTTTTGCCATATTATGCCTGATGGCAGATTTTGCCATAGCAAGTATCCTGATTACCCTGTTACGGTCGTTTACCGTATCAAAAACCTCATCAACGAGTTCTTTTGTAGCAAATTCAGGATCATAAAAAGTATAGGCAACTTTCTCTTTTATGAAGTCGTAGCTCTCCCGACGCGGGAAAGATCCACCAAAAGAGTTTTCATATAAACCTGAGCTGCCAGTCAGGATAAGAGATTTAACACACTCAGGGTGACTTAATGTGAAAATGAGCCCCACATGTCCTCCCAGGGAGTTACCCAGAACAATGATATTCTGAAGCTTTTTCCACTTAACGAATTTATGCACATGTTTTGCAAGGGTGGTTACTCCTGTAGTGAGCAGGGGTAATTCATAAATTGGCAATAAAGGGATAATAACCCTGTACTGAGATTTAAAAGCATTTGTTACATCCTCCCAATTACTTAATGCCCCAAACAAACCATGCAGAAGCAGAAGTACATCGCCTTCACCTTCTTCAATATATTTAAATCCGTTTTCTTCTTTGACCGTAAAACTCATTGTTTTTAAACAAACGTTCTGTTGTAAATTATAATAAGCATTCTAAAGACGAAATAAAAGTAAGTCTTTTATGCCTGATATTAAAAAACCGTTGACTGCTAATACTATGACGACAGTAATTGCTTGACAACTTCTGAAACTGTTTTTCCGTCGGCCTTTCCCGCCAGCTCCTTGTTTGCAGTTCCCATCACCTTTCCCATATCTTTCACAGAACTTGCACCAACTCTCGAAATTACTTCAGTAATATAAGCCACAATCTCTTCCCTGCTCAATTGCTTTGGTAAAAACTCTTCAATTACTTCGAGCTCTTCGATCTCTATTTTATAAAGGTCGTCGCGGTTCTGGGCTTTATAAATATCTGCAGATTCTTTCCTTTGTTTAGAAAGTTTCTGAAGTACTTTGATCTCAGCCTCCTCAGTAACTGAATCTGAGGCACCTTTTTCTGTTTTCGCTAATAATAAAGCAGCTTTTATAGCCCGAAGTCCCCGTAAACGAGCATCATTCTTTGCCAGCATGGCCGCCTTTATCTCCTGGTTTATTGTTTGTTCTAACATGTTACTTTTCCTCTTTTTGTGAAAGTCTAATTGTTTTTAAAGGCCACAAAGAACCTTCAAACATTTTCACCCTCCGTATGTGAGCTACCGCTCATGAAGGTTTTTAAATAAATGAACTGAGCTTGCCTGCGCCGTCGGCATAATTACAAGGTCATTGATATTTACATGTGCGGGACGTGACACAGCAAACCAAATGGTTTCGGCAATATCATCAGCGCTAAGTGCGTCAAAGCCTTCATATACCTTTTTGGCGCGTGCCAGGTCGCCTTTGAACCGCACTTCAGAAAATTCTGTTTCCACGGCTCCTGGGTGTACTCCCGTAACTTTTATTCCATATTGCAATAAATCAATGCGCATTGCTTTGTTCAGAGAATCAACGGCATGTTTAGTTGCGCAATATACGTTTCCATTTGCATATGTTTCTTTTCCGGCTATCGATCCCAGGTTAATAATGTGTCCTTTCCTCCTTTTCACCATCCAGCCCGACACTATCCTGGTAACATACAAAAGCCCTTTTATGTTAGTGTCTATCATAATATCCCAATCATTGGTATTACCCTGATCAATTGGTTCGAGTCCTAAACTAAGGCCCGCATTATTTATCAACACATCAACATCCTGCCATTGTAAATTTAAATTTTCTAAATTTTCTTCTACGCTTTGTTTGTTCTGCACATCAAACGTCAGGGTTTGTACCTCTATGTCAAAGTCCATCGTCAGCTGATGAGCGAGCTGATCGAGTCTTTCGGCTCTCCTCCCTGTTAAGATCAGGTTAAATTTATTCTTTGCAAATAGCTTAGCACATGCTTCGCCGATGCCTGAAGTTGCCCCTGTAATTAATGCTATTTGTGACATATCTTTAGTAAAAGGCCGAAATTACTATAAAGCCAGTTAAGGTCAACAAAAAATAGCAGAACTTATTCAAAATATAAGCTGAATTGGAAATTTCTGAGAAAAAGCTTGTCTACAGGTGAAGTGTAAGGGTTAGGTTCTTCTTTGGTGTTTAAAACACTATTTATAGATTGTGAAAATTTGATTTCAGGAGATAGCTTAAAATACTCGAAGTAAAGATCAAATCCGATGGCTGCTTCGTAGGAGAAAAAACTTTTACGGTTTTTAACAAACCTTTCGCTCAAAATCTTATCTGCGTCGTCAGTTTTTTTCTTGGACACTATATCCATCGAGTACCTGCCTCCTGCAAGAATATATGCCCGAAAGTTATGCCTTCTTTCTGATTTTAATTTTATTCCCAAGGGCAGATTCACAAAAGTTGCCTGCACTTCTTTTTGAACAGTCTCAATTGTAGGTGGCTGATCGTCATCATAAACGTAATCAAGAGTAGCATTGCTAAAAGCTAAGATCGGTGTAAAACGCAAATTAGCATTCGTGCCCATTCGAAGGTCGGACACAAAACCTAAGCCAAAGCCAGGCTTTGGAGAAGAGCTTATACTATAGGGACCCGCCATACTTTTCCCTTCATCCGTGAGGAAAAAAGGCTCACGCCACGACTCCTTTTTAAGAATTTTGTATTCAGCGCTGATATATTGAAATGTAAATCCAAAGTGCAGCCTCTCATCATCTACTCCGCCGCCCATGTTCGGAGCACTTTGCGCCTTAGCAGCATGGATAGAAAACAGAAATAAAATAAACGCGCCGAGTATTCTTATCATTTAATACCAGTGTAAATGGAACAAATTCCAAACGCTAAAGGACGATTTTTAGTTTCCCTGTATCCTACTTTTTCCATGAGTTCAGTAAACTTCTTACCATCAGGGAAAGCCCCAACGGACTCAGGCAGGTACTTATAGGCGCTATTGTCTTTGGAAAAAACCTTACCGATAGCGGGAGTTATGGAATTAAAATAGAAGCTGTATAACTGTTTAACCGGGAACATAGTAGGCTTTGAGAACTCCAGGATCACCGCTTTTCCGCCTGGTTTAAGTACACGCAGCATGTCTGCAATACCTTTTTCAAGGTTCTCAAAGTTTCTTACCCCATAAGCAACGGTTACCGCATCAAAGGTATTATCATCAAATAGCAGCTTCTCAGAATCCCCGAGAGAAACCTCAAATTTTTGCTGCAAATTTCGTTTCCTTATTTTCTGATTGGCTATTTCCAGCATCCCACTCGAAATGTCCACTCCTGTGATTTTTTCCGGCTTTAATATCTGTAACGCTTCAAAGGCAAAATCCCCTGTTCCTGTTGCTACATCCAGAATGAACCGAGGGGAGTCTTTTTTCAATTCCCCGATGGCTTTTTTTCTCCAGATAATATCAATTCCGAGCGACAGGAAGTGGTTCAGAAAGTCATAAGTTTTAGAAATATTGTTAAACATGGTTGCTACCTGTTCTTTTTTGGTAGCCTTCTCATCTTTATAAGGAGTAACGGGTTGCGACATACGCCGCAAAGATAGGCTTTTAAGAAGAATCCACCCGAGTCCCTCGTAGTAAATGAATCTATTATGTCAAATATTATCAGTGAATGCCGGGACGCTTTTCGACAAGGCCTTAGTATTATTTATCGAACCGCTGTTGCGGAGAGTGCAATGCGGAGCCCATCTTTGCAATGGCCCCGCAATTCACTTATTTAGTATGCAGATACTGGTAACTTTGACTTATACTTTGGAAAGGATCTTTAGAGAAATTCTCTTGTTCCACAAATAACTGTTTCAGGCCGGAAGCTTTCTCGGCGGCAAGTATTTTTGTAAAATCGATACTGCCTGCTCCTACTTCTGTGTTGAGTTTAGGATTATTCTTGTCCATATCTTTCACGTGCCACATGGTAAATCTGCCGGAATGAATTGAAAAAAGGGCTACCGGATCTATGCCTGCTCTGATTGCCCAATACAGATCTAGTTCAAAATCAACCATAGATGGCTCAGTTTCCTTTAAAAGTATATCATAACCAGTTTCATCCTGACCTATTTTGTTGAACTCAAAATCATGGTTATGATAGGCTATGCGCAACTTTGAATATTTACACAGTTCAGCAGCGTTATTTAGCTTTTCAGCAACCTGTTTATAGCCGTCGGCATCACTTACAATATGTGAAGCAACATGCGGGATGGTAATATATGTTTGGCCAATTGCACTTGCTGCTTCAATATAGGTTTTGAGGACATCATTGTTGCCACCCTTAACCAGATATTCATCAAGACCATAATGCCCGCTGAATGAAGTAAGACCATTCGAACTTAACAACTTATCGAAGGCTGCCGGGCTCAGGCCCCAGAATTTGTCTTTCACCGAGTATCCATAAGTTTCTACGGTGCTGTATCCGGCTTGCTTAACTTTGGCTATAACCCCTTTTACATCCTCAGAGATTTGATCGCGCAGGGAGTACAGTTGCAAACCAATATTTCTTCCTTTTGCTTCAGCCCCGCATTGTGCAAGGGCAGGACTTATTAAAATCCCCCCTGCTAGTATTCCTGCATTTTTTAAAAATGTTCTTCTGTTCGTCATATCAAGTTTATAACTGGATTAATAGGTGTCTGTTCATTGAAGCTAGCGAGGCACACGCGGCACGCGTGCGCCGACATATGCTAACTCTTGCTAGCGCACGCGTGCCGCGTGTGCTAAGAATTGAAACTCGCATTTTGTTTACACATCACATATCTGGATCGCCTTTCTAAGAGACGCTATTTTGTCGTCCTGCACCGGAATAAACTCCTGGGCAACATAACCCTTGAACCCTGTTTTTTTTATTGCTTCCATTATCGCCGGATAATACAATTCCTGGCTTTCATCAATTTCATGCCGCCCGGGAACACCTGCTGTATGATAATGTGCGATATATTGATGGTTGTCTGTAATAGTCCGGATAACATCTCCTTCGTCAATCTGCATATGATAGATATCATACAACAATTTGAAGTTCTCCGAACCCAGTCGCTTGGCCAATTCCACTCCCCATGCGGTTTTATCACACTGATAATCCTTATGGTTTATTTTACTGTTCAAGAGCTCCATCACTATAGTAACTTTGTGTCGTTCAGCAAGTGACAATATTTGTTTTAGGCCTTCGGTAGAATTTATGAGACCAGTTTCATCATCCATACCATTGCGGTTGCCGCTAAAGCAGATCAGGTTTTTATACCCGGCCTTAGCAACCAAGGGGATCGTCTCTGAATAATTTTTGATCAGTGTTTGATGATGCTTCGGATTGTTCCAACCATCTACAAGATTAATCTCCGCGCCATTACACATAGACGAATCAATGCCATGCTTTTTAAGAACAGGCCAGTCCTTTGGCCCCACCAGGTCAATAGCCTTTATTCCAATTTCTTTCGCCACCACACACAGTTCGTCCAAACTAAGTTGGTTATAGCACCACCGGCATACCGCATGGTTAATGTTACCTTTTAGCGTCATTTTTTTTTCTTTACTGCAGGCTTGTTCCGATATTAGAACTCCTCCGGTTGTAATGGCAGCAGCGCCTGCCAGGATACTCTTCACGGCTGTACGGCGATTCTGTTTTAAAGTCATATTACAGGGTTTATTTTCTCCATTTCCGACAAGTCCCTCGCATCCTCCCTGGCATTTACCGATTTCCGGTCTTTGAACAGCAGTACAAAAAGCAGTAGTACCACTGCAGCTATTAAAGCCGGTATCAGCCAGATCATCTTCCAGTTATGCACGTCTCCAGAACTGTAAGCGTCAACTATAGGTCCCGATACCAGGGAACCAATCAGCATACCCACCCCATAAGTAGCCAGGGTGATCATTCCCTGGGCAGCACTTTTAAATCGCTCGCCTGCCAGATTATCCGTATAAATCTGCCCGGTAACAAAGAAGAAGTCGTAGCAGATGCCATGCAGCACAATTCCGCCGATCAGCATCCAGTAGTTCGCATCCACATTTCCGAACGCAAAAAGCACATAACGGAGCACCCAGGCAAGCATCCCAATTGCCAGCATCTTCTTTACACCCAGGCGGACAAAAAAGAGCGGAATTAAAAGCATGAACAGAGTTTCAGAAACCTGGCCCAACGATTGAACACCTGCCGCCGATTTCATACCAGCTTCATTGAGAAAAAGGTTAGTGAAATTGTAATAAAAAGCCAGGGGGATACAAATTGCTACTGATGCCAGGAAAAACAACAGGTATGAGCGGTTAGCCAGTAAACCAATGGCATCCAATCCCAGAACATCTTTTAACGATGTTTTAGATTCTTTTTTTAACGGCGGGGTATCCGGTAGTGTAAAACTCAATATTCCAAGTAATGCTGAAGCGATGGCTGCCGTCCGGAAAGTCAGGTTCAATTGCCCGGCTTGTTCCCAGTTTAGCCAGCCGATGGTGAGTCCGGCAATGATCCAGCCAATTGTCCCGAGAACTCTGATCGGCGGGAACTCCTTACCCGGATCCTTCATCTGTCTGAACGACACGGAGTTTACCAGGGCGAGGGTTGGCATAAATAAGATCATATAGACCAGGATGCCCGGAAAAAAATCATCAAAATTTGCAGAGTCTGAAGAAAGCCACAACAATCCGGCCCCGGCAAAGTGCAGGATACCCAGTATCTTCTGAGCGGCAAAAAAACGGTCTGCAATCAAACCAATAATAAATGGCGCTACAATGGCTCCGATAGATTGTGTAAGATATGCCAGACTTATTTGAGTTCCTGTAGCTCCGAGGTTTTTGCTTAGGAAAGTTCCCAATGTAACAAACCAGGCTCCCCAGATAAAAAATTCGAGGAACATCATGGTTGATAATTTGAAGCGGTTAGTTAAAGTCATGATTTTTGTTTGGTTTTTAAACGACTTACAGCTTTTTAATCATTATATTTCGGTACCATACCTCGTCGCCATGGTCCTGCAGGGCTATTTTTCCGGTTTTAAAAGTTCCGAAACCCGGCATTGAGGCAAATTTGCTTCCTGCCACCAGCTTCTTCCAATCCTCATTCCAAAGGGTGGTAGAAACAACTTCAGTCCCGTTTAAAAAGAACTGCAATTTTCCGTCCTTACTTTTTATTTCAGCCTTATTCCATTCGCCGGCAGGTTTAACAGTTTCTTTTTTACTTGGGATAAGGTCGTAAAGATCACCCGCCCTGTGTTTATGTATCTTAGCATCAGGATGACGTTCATTATCCAGGACCTGCATTTCGGGTCCTGTATTATAAGTGTTCTTGTATTGTGCAACATCCTCCTTTACATAGAAGATCACACCACTATTCCCGCCAGGAGCTACCTTCCATTCCAGTTTCAGATGGAAGTCAGAATACTCTCCATCAGTGACAAGATCACCTCCACCCCCATTAGCTTTTTTTGCGGCTACGTCTAAACGCAAGGCTCCATTTTCAACCTTCCAGGCAGCCCCGGCAGTATTCTTTCCATAGCTATGCCAGCCATGTGTGCTTTTACCGTCAAACAGGTTTATCCATCCGTCTTTTTTAGCTTTACTTTTGTCGGACTTCAGAGACATGCATAATACTAGCACCCCTGCTGAAAGTATGGTACTGATTACATTAAATTTCATAAGCTTATTTTAGAGATAATATATAATTAGCCATTTCTTTTGCATCATCCTCGCTTAAGGTAGGGTGCGGCGTCATTGGGATCTCTCCCCATACTCCACTACCTCCCTTAATTATCTTGCCGGCCAGGTAGCTCACATTGGCTTCATTAGCTTCATATTTTTGAGCTACTTCTTTATACGAAGGACCTACAATTTTCTGATCCACCTTGTGACAGCTAAGGCAATCGGAAGAAGATATCAGCTGAGCACCTTTCTCATAGGCCCCGGCAGGCTCAGAACCTGAGCCACGATTAGTTCCCGTATTATTTATTGAAGTATCCACTTCCGACTGCCTCGCGGATGCAGCATGCTCTCCGGCCGTTACGGTATCCTCCGTATTTCCTGAATTTGAATTGCTGGTACAAGCGGCTATGGCAACAGATGCACATAGCATAACTATCATTTTTTTCATGTGTGTGATTTATTTTATGATCTACTATTTTAAAAATTAAAATTGCTTAGTTGTATAGCACACGCGGCAGGCGTTCGCTAGCAGGGGCCTTAAGACCTACTACTAAAACCTTACTACTTATAATTTACTACTTATAACTTACTACTTATAACTCTAACCCCAATAACTTTTTATTAAATTGTAAACTGTCACCTGAAGCGGCAAAGTCATCAAATGCCCGTTCTGTCACCCTTATAATGTGATCTTTTATAAATTTTGCTCCTTCTCTGGCTCCGTCTTCAGGGTGCTTAAGAGCACATTCCCATTCCATTACGGCCCAGCCCTTAAAATTGTATTCCGTAAGTTTACTGAATACTGATTTAAAGTCGACCTGTCCGTCACCCAGTGAACGGAAACGACCGGCCCGGTTTACCCAGCTTTGATATCCACCGTATACTCCCTGTCTTCCGCTTGGTCTGAATTCAGCATCTTTCACATGGAACATTCTGATCCGTTCATGATAAATGTCGATATATTCCAGGTAATTAAGGCATTGAAGTACAAAATGAGAGGGATCATAAAGCAAGCAGGCCCTTGGGTGATTATTTACCCGCTCGAGGAACATCTCATAACTTATCCCGTCGTGAAGGTCTTCACCTGGATGGATTTCATAGCAAAGATCTACTCCGCATTCGTCGAAGTAGTTTAATATGGGAGCCCAACGCTTTGCCAGCTCATCAAAGCCTGTTTCCACCAAACCGGCAGGACGTTGGGGCCAGGGATAGACCATTGGCCACAACAAAGCTCCGCTAAACGTTGCATGAGCGTTCAATCCCAGATTTTGAGAAGCTTTGGCGGCATATTTTAATTGCTGTACCGCCCATTCGGTTCTTGCTTCCGGATTATTTCTGTAGGCCTCCGGAGTGAATGCATCAAACAATGAATCAACTGCCGGGTTCACTGCCACCAGTTGTCCCTGCAAATGAGTGGAAAGTTCGGTTATTTCCAGACCAAAACTATTAACTATACCTCTTAGTTCATCTGCATAATCTTTGCTTTCGGCCGCTTTTTGAAGGTCTATAAAACGAAGGTCGTTTGTGGGAAGCTGTATGCCTTTAAAGCCCAGGTCAGCAGCCCAGCGGCATATCCCGTTAAGCGAGTCAAAAGGTGCCATATCACCCATGAACTGGGCAAGAAAAATTGCGGGTCCTTTAATGGTATTCATTATTTAAATTAATGAGTTCTTTATTATTAATCTAATAGTGTCTTTCTCAAATATTAAAATCAGTCCATTTCTCTGCTGATTGCCCTGAACGTATCACATGCTCAATAAAAGCCATACCTCGCACGCCCTCCTCAGCACCCGGAAAATCCAGCCATTCCTCCTCGGGCACCCTTCCCTCCAAGCCAGCTTTTACCGTTAAAGCAAAGTTGCGGTACAAGTTGGCAAAGGCTTCCAGGTAGCCTTCAGGATGCCCAGCGGGAGTTCGTGTATTATGTTGCGCATATGAGCTGAGGTAAGCTGAGCCTGTACGCCAAACTTCGGCCGGCTTGTTTAACCATTTAACCTGTAAAGTATTGGCGTCACTTTGCTGCCATTCAATTCCTCCATTTTCGCCATAAACACGTATCCTCAAATTATTTTCCTCACCGGCGGCAACCTGAGTGGCTAAAAGCATTCCGCTGGCACCATTGCTAAACTTCAGGAGCACTGTACCATCGTCGTCGAGTCGTCTTCCTTCCACAACAGTATTTATGTCGGCACAAAGTTTACTGACCTGCAAATTGCTTACATATTCAGCCAGATTAAAGGCATGAGTACCTATGTCCCCCATCGCCCCCGCAATCCCGCTTTTCTGAGGGTCTGTACGCCATGCCGCCTGCTTATTATCTTTCCCTTCCTCGAAAGTGCTTAACCAGCCTTGCGGGTATTCAACATAGATCTTCTTTATGGTTCCAAGCTGTCCGGACCGGATGAAGTGACGGGCCTCCTTTATCATAGGATAACCCGTATAAGTATGTGTAAGACAAAAAGAACGTCCACTTTTTCCTGCGATCTGTTTAAGCTCGATAGCTTCTTCGAGAGAGAAGGTCATCGGCTTATCTAAAATCACATGATACCCGTTCTCCAGTGCGAGTTTCGCGGGTTGGAAATGCAGATGATTCGGCGTTACAATACTGATCACCTCCACCCTTTCAGCGGGCGGAAGCAGGTTTTCCCTTTCAAATAATTCCTGGTATGAAGCGTAAACCCTGTCGTTGCTGATACCCAGGGCCTGACCGCTCCGTCGTGATTTTTCCGCATCACTGCTAAAAGCGCCGCAAACAAGTTCATATTGGTTATCTATCTGAGCTGCGATACGGTGAACGGCGCCTATAAAGGCGCCTTCCCCGCCGCCGATCATTCCTAACCGGAGTTTTTTTAACATGTTATATATTTACGAATTACGAGTTACGAGTTACGAACTCCGACTTATTACTTGAATTTTAAACTTATAACTTACTAGTTTACGTTGCCCAGGCCCTATCTCCCTTTTTATAAGTCATACAGCCATCAAACTTCCCTGGGATTGCCACATATCTCAATGCCTGGGTAGCTCCTGGTTCTGAAGTAAAGAATCCAAGGAGGGTTAACTCCTTCATCATCCTGAAATAATGATTCGCTTCTTCGCTTTTTTTCTTGGCGGTAAATTCTTTCTGTTCCTTGTCCAGATCTATAAGCAGCGCGGTCCGTTGTTCAGCGCTGCATTCAAGAAATTTTTGGCCGTGCTTTTTTTCACAGGCAGCTTCAAGATCAGATATTCCTTTCACAAAGACCTTTTGATCTTCAGGCTTGTAACAGTCCCTTACCATTACTGTCATAAACTCGCCCACTTTCGCGGCTTTGGCCCCTGGCGTACTGGTTTGCGGAAGTATGGTCTCCGCTATCTCATCAAGAAGCGTTACCTGCTCACTTGTAAAAAGTTCGTTTACACGGTTTGTTTTCGTGGTACATGCCGCATCGACAAATAATTCTGCACCCAGAATCGTTCCTCCAAGCATCCACGCAACCCTTGAAATTGCTTCGCGTCTGTTCATATGTTTGAAATGAAATAGATAGATTAAAATTAGAGATTTAACGACCAGCCATTACGGTAATCGCGCTTAACATACTGGTTCACTTCATCAAAATTGGTCACCCTCATATTTTGGTTATCCCATAGTAGCTTAATATTGCTTCCCGGATAATCGAAACCCTTACCGTTAGCTTTTGGCTTCCTGATATCGGCTCCCCGGATAGCAAGGTTGGCCATTAGTAATGCTTCAGTAAGCGGTCCTCCAATTTCGAAAGGAGAGCTCACCTCTTTATTTCCATAACCGGCAATACAAGCCTCCACCCATTGGGCATAATGTCCGTCTGCTCCACCGGGCACCCTCTCAAGTTTTTGTTTGACGTTCACCTCCTGGTTACGCGACAAAGGCAATAACCTCGGATTAGCGCCATAAGTACTACACATCATTTTACCTTTAGTTCCGATAAATAGAGTACCGTTACCTCCGTCTCCGAATAATTCATTGGCGTTAAGTTCTTCTGGCCGCTCTGGCTGAATTCCGCCATCCATCCAGTGCATTTTGACCGGACCTTTTGTTTTATCAGTCTTCGGAAATGTTAGAGTAACGTGACTAGACGGAGGACAACTTTCAGGGAAATACCCACGCTTAAACTCATCCACATAAACCGTGCCCACGCTGCATTCCACATCCGTTGCATACTGTAAACCAAGTATGCTGAAAGGAGCCTCCATCAGGTGGCAACCCATATCACCAAGAGCCCCTGTTCCGTAATCCCACCAGCCGCGCCAGTTAAAAGGCACTACCTTATCCACATACTCTTTATACGGTGCTGTGCCAAGCCACAGATCCCAGTCAAGTTCTTTAGGCACATCTATCCGCGTTTGAGGCCAGGCTATTCCCTGAGGCCAAACCGGCCGGTTTGTCCAGGTATAAATGGTATGCACCTTCCCGATCTCCCCAGCGTCATACCATTCTTTGAGCTGACGAACGCCATCTCCGGAGGCACCCTGGTTACCCATTTGAGTTACTACCTTATAACGCTTCGCTGCATCAGTAAGGATCCTGGCCTCATAAATATCATGAGTCAAAGGCTTCTGAACATAAACATGTTTCCCCAGCTGCATTGCAGCCAAAGTTTGTACTGCATGGTTATGATCAGGAGTGGAGACGGAAACCGCATCAAAGTTTTTCGCTTCTTTGTCAAACAGTACTCTCCAGTCTTTATAATACTTCGCTTTGGGATATTTATTGATGGAATTCGCAGCCCTCCGGTCGTCAACGTCACACAGATACGCTATATCGGCCTTACCACTACTATAAAAGCTATTTATATCACTTTCCCCCTTACCTCCAACGCCGATACTTGCGATGAGCAAGCGATCGCTTGGCGCCACAAATCCTTTTCCGCCTAAGACATGCCGGGGTACGATGATAAATCCAGCGGCAGCAATTGCCGTATTCTTTATAAAATCTCTTCTTGAGCTTTTTAAAGTTTGATTTTTACTCTCAGACATATTTTTCGATTAAATATTCCTTTTATTCAACTCCTTAACTGCATGGTCCACCGCCCTTGCCGTAAGTGCCATATAAGTGAGTGAGGGGTTTACGCAACTGGCAGAAGTCATGCACGATCCATCTGTAACATATACATTTTTAGCATCCCAAACCTGATTCCATTCGTTGAGGACAGAAGTTTTAGGATCCCTGCCCATTCGTGCAGTTCCCATTTCATGAATTCCCTGGCCCATGGCGTATCCTGAATCATAAGTAGTCACATCTTTCATTCCGGCAATCTCAAGCATCTCCTGCGCGTCAAGCATCATATCCTTACGCATCTTCTTCTCATTATCCTTAATCTCGCAGTCGATGGCGAGAACCGGCAATCCCCATTTATCCTTTTTAGTTTTATCAAGGCTTACTTTATTTTCATGGTAAGGAAGCGTCTCTCCAAAGGCAGTAAGACCGATACTCCACCTTCCCGGCTCGCATAATGCCTCCTTAAACTGAGCGCCGATATTAAGCTCTGCTATCTCGCGGCTCCAGCCTTCCCGGCTGGCACGACCCTGATATCCGAACCCCCTGATATAATCGCGCTTATCAGCTCCGAGGTTCCTGAACCGCGGAATATATATGCCATTAGGCCGGCGGCCGTAATAATATTTATCTTCATAACCATCAGCCTTTCCTGAAGCTCCGCAACGGAAGTGATGATCCATCAGGTTATGTCCGAGTTCGCCACTGCTGCTCCCTAAACCTTCAGGCCATACATCAGTGGCCGAATTCATAAGTACCCAGGCGGAGTTTAACGATGAGGCACATACAAACACAACTTTAGCAAAATAGTCATATGTCTGGTTAGTCTCAGCATCGAGTATTTCCACGCCCCTGGCTTTTTTTGAATCTTTGTCGTACAAGATCCTGGTTACAATAGAAAAAGGCCGTAAAGTTAGATTTCCTGTGGCCATAGCGGCTGGAAGAGTAGAAGATTGTGTACTGAAATAGGCGCCAAACTGGCAACCCAACCAGCATTTATTACGGTATTGGCAATTAGTCCTGTTGTGATGCGGAACGGTAAGGTTCGCAGTACGGCCCATTATCATATGCCGTAAACCTTTATAATGCTCTTTAATGCGGTCAGCAACATCCTTTTCTACACAGTTCATTTCCATTGCCGGTAGATAGTCTCCATCGGGCAGCTGTGGTAAGCCATCCTTTGAACCACTTATTCCTGCAAAGCGTTCGGCATAACTATACCATGGAGCTATGTCTTTATACCTTATTGGCCAGTCAACAGCAATCCCGTCCTTTGCATTTGCTTCAAAATCAAGATCACCGAGGCGATAGCTCTGGCGTCCCCACATTAATGACCTTCCACCTACATGATATCCGCGATACCAGTCAAAACGTTTTACCTCAACATATGGATTTTCTTTCTCATTGGTCCAATAGCTGAGATTCATTTCATTCAAGGCATAGTCACGTTTTAATACAGGGTAATCTTCGATCATTTGCTGTGTCCGACCTCCTCTGTGCGGAAAGTCCCAGGGATTTTTGTTGGCATTCACGTAATCTTTTACGTGCTCAACATTTTGTCCCCGCTCAAGTAAAATTGTTTTCAGCCCTTTTTCTGTAAGTTCTTTGGCGGCCCATCCGCCTGAAATTCCAGAGCCAATTACAATAGCATCATAAGTGTTTGTGCTCATTTTATTTAAAAAGTTATCTGGTTAGAGAGAATGCTGGTCAAATCTCATCTGCCTAAGGTAAAGCATTTTAATAATTATTAAAATAATAAATTCGTTTTAGCAGCTGGTTACCAGCCTTTAATGCATGATGATATGAGTAAAAAATGGCATTATGTCATAAAAAATGATATTTTTAGCCAAAATCTGCACTATCTAATCAAGCTATGAAAAATGCTCAAAGCATTTATTATCTTATCGGGGCAACAATTGTAGTGATTGTTGTGAATACGGTTTTTTTCCTTTTGCAGTCGGCAAAGAATGGAAAAAGCTATGAACGTTCGCAGAAAACTTATGAAACAATAGAAACGACCCACTACCTTTTTGATAATTTGAAAGATGCAGAATCCGGATTAAAAGGATATCTTCTTACCCGTGACAGTACTTACATTGACGCGTATTTACAGGCGGTAGAGCGGCTGAGAGACACCTATTTCCATCTGTACTCCAACCTGAGCATTTACCCTGAACAACATAAGAATCTGGCTAACTTAAACCATTTAATGAAAATTAAAAGTGAAAAGTTAGCAAGTATCATGACCTGGTACAGGCAGGGACAGCAAGGTTTGGCGCTCGACAAAGTAAATGATCCCTCGGGGCGCCAGGTGATGAATGACATCACTAAACTCATTAATAAAATTTCTAAGATCGAAAAGGAGAGATTAATAGATAACAACGCGTCGATTGAGAAACTCACCAAAAAAACACAGATTTTTTCAGTCATAAGTAACTGGATCCTGCTGATAATCGTCATTTCAGCCCTTATAAGTATTGTCCAGAACCGCGAGACTTTATCTGCACTGTTTAAAGAAGTGGAAAACAAAAACGAAATACTCGAATCTCAGAAAACTGAACTGCAGAGCCTGAGCCAGGACTTGATCAAACAAAATGACGAACTTGAAAGATTCGCTTACATAGCGTCACATGATCTGCGTTCTCCCGGCGTTAACCTTATCGCGCTGCTGCAATTATATGAAGAGGCGGTTACAGAGGAAGAAAAAGAACATTTGCTGGATATAATCAAAGAAGTTGCCGATAATCTGATTGTAAAGCTGGATGATCTGATCGACATGCTTAGGAGCAAACATGAATCCTACGCGGTACATGAAGAGCTTACCTTCAAACAGATCTACAATAATGTCGTAAAGAACCTGTCGGCCGACATCAAAAAATCAAACGCCATTTTACATTATGACTTCTCTGAAGTTCCAAAATTAAAATATCCGAAGAGCTACCTGGAAAGCATATTCCAAAACTTGTTATCAAATGCCATCAAATACAGACACCCAGATCGCGAACCGGAAATATCCGTCAGAACCTTAAAAAAGAACGACAAGATCTTGATGGAAGTGAGAGACAATGGCCTGGGTATCGACCTGAAAAAGCATGGCGACAGCATCTTTGGTATCTACCAGACTTTTCATGAAAACAGTAAAAGCAAAGGTGTAGGCTTATATATTACAAAAGCACAGGTGGTTGCCATGGGCGGGAACATAGAAGTAAGAAGTGCACCCGGTGAAGGCACAGTCTTTATCATAAATTTCAGTTAATCTGGGTAAATTAAATCAGCTTATAAAGAATTGCTGACTGAAGTTTACCAGGAACAGTTCTTTAACCGGACGGGTTACAGCGGTATATAGCCATCTTAAAAAATCGGTGTTCAGCATCTCATCCGTAAGATAGCCCTGATCTACAAAAACGGCGTCCCACTGCCCACCCTGTGCTTTATGACAAGTAACCGCATAAGAAAACTTCACCTGGAGGGCATTGTAATAAGGGTCAGTCTTTAATGCTTCCATTCTTTTTTTCTTATCGGGGATATCCGCATAATCTGCCATTACCGCTTCATACAAGCGCTTGCTGTCCTGACTGGTAAGACTGGGAGCTTCAGTATACAACGTATCGAGCATGATCTTACAATGCAATGGTTCATCCTCAGGGTAGTCAATAAATTCGAGTACCACATCGACGAACCTGAACCCGTGCATCTCTTCAACGGCCCTTGCTTTCCGTACCTTTACAATATCCCCGTTTGCAATAAAGGCACTTGACGATTCCTTTTCTTTCTCCAGCCAAAAGTAATTGTTACGAACAACCATAAGATAGTCGCCACCCGTTAATTCTTCTTCACGATACAGTATCCGGTTACGAATCTGCTGATTGTAACTATTCGCATTTTTATTCGAGCGGCATATTACCAGCGAATTTTCAATGCCGTATTTATCATAAGCATATTGCAGGCCTTCTTCCAGCTTTTCGCCGGTCATCCGGTAGATATCGGGGTATTTTTTTACGATCAGTTTGGGAAACTCTTCCTTTTTACTCCTTATCAGGTTCCTGATATGAGTGGCATTATATAATATTCCTGATTCTTTTTGCTGTCTTACCACGTCGGTGAGTTCATAACCGAAGACCTTAAGTGAAAAATAATCTCTCAATAGTTTATTATCCAGAGCTGGACTGTTTTCCGAACCCACTGGGGGCAGCTGAGCCGTATCTCCAACCAGCATCAGTTTACAATTTTCACCACTGTATACATATTCCAGCAAATCGTGTAAGAGACTGCTCCGGCTAAAGTCTGTGGTGTCATTAGAAATCATGGAAGCCTCGTCTACAATGAAAAGTGTATTCTTCGACAGGTTCTGCGCCAGCACGAAATTCATATCGAGACTCATTGCCGACTTCTTCCGGTATATCTTTTTATGTATGGTTAAAGCCTTTTTACCCGAATAAGTAGAAATAACTTTTGCAGCCCTTCCCGTCGGAGCAAGTAAAATAGATTTTAAACCAACAGAAGGCAGCACCCTAACCAATGTCCCGATTATAGTTGTCTTACCCGTTCCGGCATATCCTTTCAACACAAAACAGCCTTCATTCTGTCGAAAAGAAATGAACTTTTCAAGTTCAGCAAAAACTTCCCGCTGCTGTTGCGTGGGGCTCGCCACAAAAGCCCTGGCTAAATACTCCGCAATATCCATGAGATGTAAAAATGCGTATTTCCTTTCAAAAAGTGTTAGTTTTGCTGCAATGAACAATCCAGAAACGCTTCATTTTAAGGACGGCGATTTTACTCAGGGTAATGCCGGAGACTCCGAGCTATTGATACAGGTGAGCCCTTCCAGGCTATCTTATGCAGTAATTAGTGACCGGAAAGAAATTATTGTTGTTTACGACAATCTCTTAAAAAAGCCTTTGTCCGGCGCGTTGGAGGAGCTTCAGGCTACTAATGAGTATCTGAACTTTATATATAAAAACGTCAGGATAGCCATTCAAAGCTTTAATTTCTCATTCATTCCTGAAGATATTTATCCCGAAGCTCAGTCTGATGTCATTGCGCCCCTGGTTTCTAAATCGCAGGAAAACAAAATTTATACCTCCCGAATAAAAAAAGCCGGAATAAAAAGTTTTTTTTCTGCTCCGGACCAGGTCGTAAAAGCGCTTCAGGACTCTTTTCCGGAGGCCGTATTTTATTCGCAAGCGGAACCATTTATCACAGGCATCTTATCTGCCCACCAGGGCAGCAACAAGATCTTCCTGAATATCGGCCCTTCTGTATTTGAAATTACCTCACTATCTAACAGCGGTTTATATTTCTACAATATATTCAACTATGACAATGCGGATGACTTTAATTACTACCTGCTATCTGTCCTTCAAGAACTAAAGCTTACAGAAAACCTTCCGGAAGTGATGCTTTCTGGCGATATTGTTGCGGGGGATTTAATTTATCAGCGAATAGAAAAGTACTTTGATAAGATATCATTCACAGACAGTTCAGTCCTTGTACTGCCAACTGCTCTTAATAGCGCTATAGCATCGCGGTTCTTTTCTTTATTTGCCCTCAGCTTATGCGAATAATAGGAGGAAAACTAAAAGGTTTGAGGCTAACCCCTCCGCCGAATCTGCCGGTACGCCCAACAACCGACATGGCTAAGGAGGCTCTATTTAATATCCTCTACAACCAGCATAATTTTGAAGAACTGAAGGTGCTCGACCTCTTCAGCGGTACAGGGAGCTTGTCATTAGAATTTGCTTCCCGCGGATGCCCCTCGATTATATCTGTTGATAAAAATACCGGTTGTTATAACTATTTAAAGAATACCGCAAAACAGCACGGTCTGTCTGCTATAATGCCGCAAAGGGCTGATGTATTCAAATATCTGGCACAAGAAACCGAAACCTTCGACCTGATCTTTGCCGACCCTCCCTTTGACATCCCTCAAATACCGCTAATACCGCAACTGGTCTTTGAAAGAAACTTACTTCGCCCGGAAGGCGTACTCATTGTAGAGCACCCAACGCTGAAAAAACTGGATGACCATCCAAATTTTGTTGAACAGCGAAAATATGGGTATTCTTCGTTTAGTTTTTTTAAGCTGTAAAAAGGTCGCTCGTCATGCCGAATTTATTTCACTGTTGTCCGGTAAAAGATTTTCGTAAAATGTTTACCGGACAGCCGGAATCAAAATGGCTGCGATATTCTGCGATAAAAACCTTTGAAAGTGCTGTATGGCAACCATAAGCGGTCAAACGCAGAAAAAAGGTGTGATTTGGTTAAATGTTTACCGGACAGCCGAATTTTAAATACGATTGTAATTTTTAAGATTTCGGGGGTTTGGAATCTAGTATGAACAAAAAAGGCCTCATTGGAGGCCAGAATAAGGGTTTTTAAATGCTACTTAAAACCTTACCGGACAACAGTGAATTTATTTCGGCATCTCTTGAACTATAGACAGTACTACTTAAGCAAGAGGTCCTGAAACAAGTTCAGGATGACGTGAAGCATTAAATTATAACTCCGCATCTTTCCACATTTTCTTTCTTGAAATTCCTTTTGCCTTTTACCTTTTACAGTTTACCTTTATCGCATGAAGATAGCCCTTTTTCCAGGTTCCTTTGACCCTGTAACAATAGCTCATGTTGACATCCTGAAACGTTCCGTTTCCTTATTTGACAAGATCATTATCGGAGTCGGAAAAAACAGCACAAAACAGCCCATGCTATCGCTGGAAGCAAGGATAAACATTCTCAAATCTGTATTTCGCGAAGAACCCAAAGTTGAAGTATCCTCTTACGAAGGGCTTACCATCGAGTTTTGTAAGGAGATAAATGCCACCTATATGCTCCGGGGTATTCGCACTGTATCAGATTTTGAATACGAAAAAGCTATTGCGCAAATGAACCACGCCCTGGAACCTTCCATAGAAAGTATATTTATTCTGAGTAATCCAGGATATTCATCTATAAGCTCAACCATCGTACGCGACATTTTACGTCACAAAGGAGATGTCAGCAAATTTATTCCAAAGGAAGCCCTGGAATTTTTATAAGATCAGGGCTTCCTCAAAGCCCAGTCAACTTCTCAATATCTCAGTTTACTTCTATTAAGCCGATTACATCGTTAATGAGAGGGTAAGTATTAGCTTTAACCACACTAAAATCACCCGGCGCTATCCAGCGGGCCTCTGTGATTCCTTCTTCCAGTTGCGGAATCAGCTCTTGTTTGGGGGCTTTCATATTATACCAGGATGTTTTCTTAAACACCACCTGTCCCCTCTCCTCGTAAACATGCCAGGTTTTACAAAGCCTGGTACCAAGTTCCTGAACACTTATCCCGCATTCTTCTTCCACCTCCCTTACCGCTGCTTTTTTAGTTTTTTCACCTTCGTCAAGCTTACCTTTAGGCAAATCCCATTTACCTTTCCTGAAAATAAACAGGTATTCATTTTCCTCATTGATAACTATCCCTCCGGCCGCATGGATAGTTTCGTATTGCTTGCGCACCTTACGGAAAAACAATTTCGGTTCATTCACCAAAATCACATAAACAAATGGTTCTTTACCTTTTACCTGCTTGTGAAAATTTTTAAAATCAAAATCTTGACCATCAATTTGTTGATAATTTCCTATGCCGCCTGGCATAGATTCTGAGATAATTAAAAGCGTTTCGTTAATATAAATCCTATATATTTGCATCATGACCAACAAAAGTGAGACAGAAAAGAAAGTTGCAGAATTTTTGTTACAAATTAAAGCAATAAAATTACAACCAACCAAACCGTTTACATGGGCATCGGGATTACTATCACCAATATATTGCGATAATCGTGTAACGCTCTCTCATCCCTCTATCAGAACTTATATTCGCCAGAAGCTGTCAACCTTAATTCAGGAAGAGTTCGGCTCTGTTGGATTGATTGCAGGTGTTGCTACTGCCGGTATTCCGCAGGGGGTTCTTGTAGCCCAGGAGCTAGGTCTTCCATTTGCATATGTAAGATCAAAACCTAAAGAGCATGGTACAGGAAGTTTAATTGAAGGCGAAATTTCAGCAGGACAGCGTGTTGTTGTAGTAGAGGATCTTATATCAACAGGAAAAAGCAGTTTACAAGCGGTTGAGGCCCTGAGAGAAGCAGGCTGTGATGTAGCAGGTCTGGTTGCCATTTTTAGTTATGATCTGGACGTAGCAACGGAAAACTTTAAAGCGGCAAAATGTCGTTTCTCTACTTTGTCTAATTATCATGCACTTATAGACTACGCCTCAGAAAACAGTTTCATTAACAAAGAAGATTTAGAGTTACTTCGTAAATGGAGAGACAACCCCTCTGAATGGGGCAACTCCATACAAAGTGAGGTTTAACAAAACAATTGTTACATATATTCAATTAAGGACCTATCAGATAAACTCTTGTAGGTCTTTATTATTTAATAAAAGACTGTAAGGACGTATTAAAGACAATTATGACAGTATTTGAAAATAAGATTAGCATTAATAAACCAGTAAACAGCGTTTATAAATTCCTTTCTGACTTTAACAACCATCAGCAATTGATGCCTGATAATATCAGTAACTGGTCTTCGACTCAGGATGAGGCAAGTTTTACGATTCAGAATATGGCGAAACTAGAATTGAAGATCTCGAACAGGGTTGAGAACAATACGGTAATTATTATTCCTGCAGCACAGGTTCCATTTAATGTTGAAATGCGCTGGGTACTTGCCGATCTTGGCAACAACGTTACCGAAGCCATTCTGACCGTATCTGCTGAACTCAACATGATGATGAAGATGATGGCTAGCGGACCACTTCAAAAACTGGTGAACCAGCAAACAGAATCCCTAAAAAAGATACTGGAGTAAGGTCGCGATTACACGTCAGAATTTCATATAAGTTTAGCTTATCACAGACTTTTAGTCGGGTAATTTGCTTATTAAACGACAAAATTTCAGCTTAGTGTAATTTGGGGGCGCTGGCAAAAGTTTTGATACAAGCAGTGTATTATGAACTTTAACAATTTTACAATCAAAGCACAGGAGGCCGTTCAGAAAGCCTCAGAAATAGCCACTGGAAATCAGCAGCAGGCTATCGAAAACGCGCATTTGCTTAAGGGGTTGCTCTTGGTTGATGAAAATGTAATCAACTACCTTTTAAAGAAATTAAACGTTAACATAAACCGCTTAAATACGGTGCTCGATGCCGAAATTCAGAGCTTCCCAAAAGTTAGCGGCAGCAATATTTATCTATCTTCCGGCACTAACAATGCACTACAGAAAGCGCAGTCGTACCTGAAGGAATTCAAAGATGAGTTTGTCTCTGTTGAGCACATCCTGCTCGGCATCCTGAACTCTGGTGATAAGACTAGCGGAATGCTTAAAGACGCGGGCGTCACTGAAAAAGATCTTAAAAAAGCAATCGCGGATCTTCGCGGGGACAACCGTGTAACCGACCAGAACGCTGAGGCTACCTACAATGCCCTGAACAAGTACGCCCGGAACCTGAATGAATACGCTGAATCCGGAAAACTGGATCCTGTTATCGGTCGCGATGAAGAAATAAGAAGGGTTATCCAGATCTTATCCCGAAGGACCAAAAACAACCCGATACTGATCGGTGAACCTGGTGTTGGTAAAACAGCCATTGCCGAGGGTATTGCTTTCAGGATCATAAAAGGTGATGTACCCGAGAATCTAAAGAGTAAAGTTGTTTTCTCTTTAGATATGGGAGCGCTTGTTGCCGGCGCCAAGTACAAAGGCGAATTCGAAGAGCGTTTAAAAGCTGTCATCAAAGAAGTTACCCAAAGTGACGGAGAGATCATTCTTTTTATTGATGAAATCCATACGCTGGTAGGTGCCGGCGGTGGCGAAGGAGCTATGGACGCAGCTAACATTTTGAAACCGGCCTTAGCACGTGGTGAATTAAGAGCCATTGGGGCGACAACACTCAACGAATACCAGAAATACCTTGAAAAAGATAAAGCTCTTGAACGTCGTTTCCAAAAGGTGATGGTGGATGAACCAGATACCCAGGATGCAATATCTATCCTACGAGGTTTAAAAGAACGCTATGAAACCCATCACAAGGTGAGAATTAAGGATGAGGCGATCATCGCTTCAGTTGAATTATCTCAGCGTTATATATCCGATCGCTTTTTACCAGATAAGGCCATCGATCTGATGGATGAGGCAGCCTCAAAGCTCCGGCTCGAGATGGACTCAGTACCTGAAGCCGTAGATGAGCTCGACCGGAAGATCATGCAGCTTGAAATTGAACGCGAAGCGATAAAGCGTGAAAACGACGAGCGTAAAGTTGCAGAGCTAAGCGAAGAGATCGCCAACCTTTCTGCCGACCGTGATTCTCTTAAGGCAAGTTGGCAAGGTGAAAAAGACCTGGTAGATTCAATTAATAACGAAGTTCAGCAGATTGAAAACTATAAGCTTGAAGCCGATCAGGCAGAACGGGCCGGAGATTATGGCCGTGTAGCAGAGATCCGCTATGGAAAGATTAAAGATTCGCAGGATAAAGTTGAGAAGCTGAAAAAAGAACTGGAAGAAAAGCAGTCTGGTGGCAGCCGCATGTTAAAAGAAGAGGTTACCAGCGAAGATATAGCCGGGGTAGTTTCACGCTGGACGGGTATCCCGGTCAATAAAATGATACAAAGTGAGCGGGAAAAGCTATTGCATCTCGAGGTTGAGCTTCACAAACGTGTTGCCGGTCAGGAAGAAGCCATAGAGGCCATATCTGATGCCATTCGACGCTCGAGGGCTGGCTTGCATGATAAGCGCAAACCTATTGGGTCATTTATCTTCCTGGGCACAACTGGAGTTGGAAAGACCGAGTTGGCAAAAGCTCTGGCTGAATTCCTCTTCAACGATGAACACAGCATGGTGCGCATCGATATGAGCGAGTACCAGGAACGTCATGCTGTTTCCAGGCTGATAGGTGCGCCTCCGGGATATGTAGGCTATGATGAAGGAGGCCAGCTTACTGAGGCTGTGCGTCGCAAGCCCTACAGTGTTATCCTGTTGGATGAAATTGAAAAAGCTCATCCTGATGTCTTCAACATCCTGCTGCAGGTACTAGACGACGGACGCTTAACCGATAACAAAGGCCGGGTGGTAAACTTCAAAAACACCATAATCATCATGACCTCTAACATCGGTTCACATCTTATCCAGGAAAATTTCAGCACGCTGAATGAAGGCAACCGTGAGGAAGTGGTGGCACATACCAAAAATCAACTGTTTGAACTCCTAAAGCAAACTATTCGTCCGGAGTTTTTAAACAGGATAGACGAACTGATCATGTTCACTCCGCTTAACCGAAACGAGCTGCGTGATATTGTATCGCTGCAATTCAAACAAGTACAGTCTACGCTTGCTGAAATGGGTGTCCAGCTGGATGCCTCAGAAGATGCTCTCGACTGGCTGGCCCAGCTTGGATATGACCCTCAGTTTGGAGCAAGACCTTTAAAGCGGGTGATCCAGAAACGGATACTCAACGAATTGTCTAAAGAAATACTAGCTGGAAAAGTAGATAAAGACAGTCATATTCAACTCGATGTCTTCGATAATAAGTTTGTATTTCTGAACAAAGGTTCTGAAGTAACAACGTAAATGAACAAGAGTTAGGCTCATGCGGCACGCATGCGCCAGCGATGAAATAAAAACAACCTATAGTATTGCATGAAGAGGGGCCTTGGCCCCTCTTCTGTTTATTTTCATTTTTTTGTTATACATTCGGTGATCGCAATACTTTTCCTCTTATGAATAAATTCTTTATTCTCGACAGTAAACAGATCATTACTATCACTATGATCCTTTTTGCTATAATCGATATAATCGGAGCAATACCCGTTGTTATCGCGCTACGCCAAAAAGCCGGGCATATCCAATCAGGAAAAGCAACCCTGGTATCGACGATATTAATGATCCTCTTTCTTTATCTTGGTGACCAACTACTACAGCTCATAGGACTTGACGTAGCCTCCTTTGCTATTGCGGGATCCTTCGTAATATTTTTTATAGCTATGGAAATGATCCTGGGCGTAAATTTCTTCAAAGAAGAAGTACCTGAGAGTGTTTCTATAGTGCCTCTCGCCTTCCCGCTCATAGCGGGAGCCGGAACGATGACCACCTTACTTTCTCTGAAATCTGAATATGAAACGCAAAATATCCTGGTAGGGATTCTTATAAACATGATATTCGTTTTCTTTGTATTGAAGAACACCATGCGGATTGAACGCTTGCTCGGCCAATCAGGATTGAATGTTCTTCGAAAAGCCTTTGGCGTGATCTTGCTAGCTATTGCAATCAAGCTTTTCAGGACAAATACAGGGCTTTGATATATCTGTACGAACAATCCGGTCGCGATACTTTCAAACACATCAACGTAATTTTAGCGATTGAATAGACCGTTATTAACGGAAAGAAGCCTTGAACTATTGCTTCAAAGCGTATGCTGATCTACTAATGTGCCACGCAAATCTACGTTCCGAATTAAGAACTTAAAACTTAGGGCTTTAAACTTATAACTCACCCCTTAACCAGCCTCGCTACAAACATGGTATCTGCTTTGTATTGATAGCCCTTTAACACTTCCTGGGCCTCTAGTTTTAGCCCAAACTCGCTTATTATGAAGTCAACATTTTCCTCATTCTCTTCCCTAAACGCGGAGCAGGTAATATAAATAAATGGTTTTCGAGGCTTTAGATATTTGATTACATTTGTTATAATAGAACGCTGCAGGTTCTGAAAAGCTTCGATCCTGCCTTCCCTGAACTGGCTTATCATTTCGGGACTTCGCCCCCAGGTGCCTGACCCACTACAGGGAGCATCAAGGATAATTCCATCAAACTCGAAATCATGAAGGACTGGCTGTGGATCCTGGGTAAGGTCCAGAACTTTTTTCTGGTATTTTAACAGGCCGGCATTACGAAAGCGCTCATCAAGATTTGCTAAAATGCTTTCCCTTACATCGGATACCAGTAATTTCACGGTAGGCTCTTTATCAAACAGCAGAAGAGATTTTCCTCCTGAAGCCGCGCAGGCATCCCACCAGTAATCCCATTTGGCAGGTTTGAAGTAGTTACCAGCCTGTTGAGACGACAGGTCCTGTACCTCAAAAACACTTTCGGGATCTGAAAATAGCTGAGTGAGTTTTGTTCCATTTGGTAACCGGAGAGCAGCCCCTCCCTGTTCCTTAAAACTTATTCCCTCATCCTGAAGCGTTGATTTAACTAACTGTTCTTTGCCTCGGTGCAGCCTGATAAACAAGTCGGGCTGTATAAAGAATGATCTTAAAAACGCATCTTTTTCTATCCCTGCCGACAAATGTTCATGAAAAGGAAATACATCTTTTAATGAAAAGCCATAGTCGCCTTCCTGCAGGAACAGTATCTTTTCATCGAGGGAGTGAGTGATTCTGGAGCTTAACTCCGGTTTAAAATATTCAAGGAAAGGATTTACCGCGTTATTACACAAGAACAAAGCCAGAAAAAGTCTGTCCTGAACGGGTAAAGATGAGGACGCTTTTCCGAGTCGGAAATAATTATATAACAGGCCCGAAGCATTTCGCCTGTCAGTTGAGCCCATCTGTTTGTTAGCCCTAAAAAAAACCGGCAGGAACTTGGATAAAGGAACATTCTGTTCGTATTCTTCCAATATCCTCAGGAACGTTTTTAGCTGATTTTCAAATCTCATAGGCATAAGTCCCCCTTACAGGGGACTATTATTTATTAATATTTCAAAACTCGCTTGCCAGCGTGCCGCGTGTGCTAAGAAACAAAATCTTGTTATAACAACCGAAAAAGTTTATTCCCACTCAATGGTTGCTGGTGGCTTAGAGCTTATATCATAAACAACGCGATTGATACCTTTAACATTGTTGATGATCTCATTTGATATCCGTGCAAGCAATTCATACGGTAGGTGGCTCCAGTCGGCGGTCATACCATCAACTGATCCAACTGCCCGAAGACAAATCACATTTTCATAAGTACGCTCATCACCCATTACTCCTACCGATTGAACGGGGAGGAATATGGCTCCAGCCTGCCACACCTTGTCGTACCAACCTGAACTCTTCAGATTATTGATGTAAATCGCATCGGCTTCCTGCAGGATTGCCACTTTCTCAGGAGTGATTTCATCAAGTATCCTGATCGCTAAGCCTGGTCCAGGGAATGGGTGACGCTGAAGAATGATATCGTCGATACCAAGAGCTTTACCTACTCGTCTAACCTCATCCTTAAATAAAGTATTCAGAGGCTCCACAACCTTAAGTTTCATAAAGTCAGGGAGACCGCCCACATTATGGTGAGATTTTATAGTTGCCGAAGGGCCTTTAACAGAGATTGATTCGATAACATCAGGATAAATAGTACCTTGTCCCAGCCATTTAACATCCTGCACTTCGTGAGCCGCATCATCAAATACTTCAATAAATACGCGACCTATGATCTTACGTTTTTGCTCAGGATCTTTAACACCTGTTAACTGCCCGATAAAACGGTCCTTTGCATCAATACCCCGTACATTCAATCCCATATGCTGGTATGAATCAAGCACCTGCTGGAACTCATCTTTCCGTAAAAGACCATTATCCACAAAGATACAATGCAGGTTTGGTCCGATCGCTTTATGCAATAAGATAGCGGCTACCGACGAGTCGACGCCCCCAGATAAACCTAAAACAACTTTATCATTGCCTAACTTCTCCTTAAGTGAAGCTATGGTGGTTTCTACGAATGAGTCTGCAGTCCAGTTTTGGCTGCACCCGCAAATATCAACCAGGAAATTTTCCAGCAATTGTTTTCCGTCAGTGCTATGAGTTACTTCAGGATGGAACTGGATCCCATAGGTTTGTGTACCCGAAACATGGAAGGCTGCGACGCGTACAGTATCGGTACTGGCAATTACTTCATAATCTTCAGGAATAGCTGCAATGGTATCCCCATGCGACATCCACACCTGTGAATCTTTAGGCACATTTTTAAGTAAGGGATTAACTTCATTGATGTAGTGAAGGTTAGCCCGTCCATATTCCCTGATAGTTGATGGAATTACTTCACCGCCCGATTTCTGAGCAAGATATTGTGCACCATAGCAAACGCCCAGCAAAGGTAATTTGTTATGGAATAGGTTGATGTCAATTTGAGGGGCATCCTCCTGTCTTACTGAATATGGACTCCCGGAAAATATAACACCTTTTACACTTTCATCAAATGCCGGAAGGTTGTTATAAGGATGAATTTCGCAGTATACACTTAGCTCTCTTACTCTCCGGGCAATAAGTTGGGTATATTGTGAACCGAAGTCAAGAATGATGATTTTTTCTTGCATGGGCAAAGATAAAAATTAGCCGCCTTTTACGAAACAAAGAGAACGATTAGTTTCGCTATTTTATGCATTAAATTAAAAGGAGAAGAAACCAGCAACTCTTTTTGCTGAAGAAGTACTTTTTTTGAAGAAACCTCTGGCCTCCCTTTTTACACTTCTCCGTACACGTGTGCGCATAACGCCAACCACCCGTTCTTTGTGTACTTCTCCCTGCTCCCTAACAGAGGACAATATTCTTAATGAATACATGGCCAGCAAGCCTCCGATTATAAAAAAGAAGCTCCAACCCTGCAAATCAACGAGGGGAAATACCGACGAACCCGCCGCATTCTTCCATTCGAAACTCCATACCAGTTGATGGGATGAAAAGAAATCGGCCATTAAGCCACCTAACATTGGTGCAATTGCAGAGAAAAATGCTACAACCATATTCTTGACTGACAGATAGGTAATTGCATCTTCTTTAGGAGCCAGCTTCATACCGATATTATTGATGGCAAGGTTTATTCCGGCAGTAGAAATTCCACTGAATATATTGATCAGTACCAGGAAGAACAAAACAGCGATCGGCGACGACGGCATTGAGGTGAATGCCCAGGCCATGATACATAAGATATACACCGGAGCACTGATATTAATTATTGTTTTATTACTGTATTTGTCAGAATACCTGCCCCACATTTTAAGGGAGACAATACTGCTGACCTGGCCAATAATTCCTAGAATAATAATATATGACAAGCTGATGCCCAGCGTTTTCATCATATACACAGAAAAGAAAGGCGTGGCAAGGTTCAAAGCAAATGCCCAAAAGGAATTAAAAGAAAGAAGCTTTCGGAAGTTACTGTCCCTTAATGGCTTTTGCAACAAATTGAATACGTTACCCTTTATGAGTTCTGATTTTGGTTCCGGGGTTTTCGACAGCAGGAATATACCAATCATACCAAATATACCACCCAACAGGAACATTCCCGAATAAGCCCATAACTCAAACTGGGGGTAATGAACTTTTATATGATCTAAAGCGAAAGCTGTAGCAAGGCTTAAGACGACATTCAGGCTCTGCATCATCTTACTTCTGTGCGAAAAATAGGTACCTAGTTTTTCCGTCGGAACGAGATCCCTCATCCATGAATTCCAGCTTGCTCCTGCTACAGATCCAAAATAATAATGAAAGAAAAGAAAGAAGATCAGGGCATACATACTTGAGCCTGCACTGAACAGAAATGGCAATAACCCAATGATAAATAATGGAAAACGTGCAAGGAAATTAAACACCAAGGTGATCACCCTGCGGTTATTGTACCGTTGAACCAGCCATATCGAAACTAATTGAAAAATACTGCTGAAAGTTGGCAGGGCAGCAAGTATTCCCAACTGGAAGTTGCTGGCACCCAGCTGAATTGCCATAGCCACCAAAAAAGCTCCCTGGGTAAAAGCCACCATCGACTCTGCCGCCAGGCCATCTGCAACTACCAATTTTAAACCTGAATGAATTTCTTCTTTACTAAGCTTCTCGGATGGTTGAAATCCTATACTAAATCCCATGAATCAAACTCCCTCTTCTGTAGATGCTCGTTTGTACGGGAATAGGCTTATTAAGTTTTACCGTTTTTTCTAATAATTTTGATAGAGAACCCGGGGTTAAAACTTACTCGAAAGTGACCTGTTCAGGGCCTGAAATTTTGGAAATATGGCAGGCGCATCTTCCTCCGGAAACAACAAATTGTGTTTCTTTGAGTACTTCAGTTTCAGGATGCCTGGCCGAAACAACAATAACATCACCTTTCTCTGAGAGTTCCCGCAGATCTGAATCACTTGCCACAGTGTAGTAACCTTCCAAAGGTTGATCAGCAGGATTGCCGGAATGCAATACTTTACCGGTCCTTTTGTTAAGCGATTGATAATCATTAACTACTAAGAGTTCTCCTTTATTGTCCAAAAATCGGACACCTACTGAGCGGAACTCCTCGGTACATACCCTGTCCTCACAAACTTTTTCAGTCTCTGTCTGACAAGCTGCCAAAACCAGTAAAATAAAAATGGCAAACCGGGTAACTTTTTTCATGATGCTCTTTCTGATAAATACGCAAATCTCTGGGGAAACGTAACAAAAGTTTTTTTTTGACTTACTTTGCTTCAAATTTTTGAAAACTTGTACACACTTTTTTCTTATTCATTATCAGGCACAGACATTTGTTTGATCCTGGCAGTGGGAATACTTACCGGAATGTCAAAAACCGGAATCCATGGAGCCGGGATGCTTTCAGTGCCTTTACTAGCGATGGTATTTGGAGGCCAGCAGTCAAGTGGCACGATGCTTCCCATACTTCTTTTGGCAGATATCATCGGCGTTTGGTATTATCACCGCCATGCTTCATTCAAACATCTGAAGATGCTCATTCCCTGGGCGCTTGCCGGGATCTTCCTGGGAACAGTGATAGGAAAAAGTATCGATGATCATACCTTCCGGCTGATTATGGCTGTTACCATCATCCTCAGTATCGGCCTCATGATATGGCTTAATAAAGACCGCCATAAAGAAGAAGTTCCTCACAGTAATTGGTTCGCGGCAAGTATGGGGATCAGCGGTGGGTTTACTTCGATGGTGGGAAACCTGGCCGGAAGCGTGATGGCAGTATATTTTTTGGCTGCCCGGCTACCTAAAAACGTTTTCATTGGTACCACTGCCTGGTTTTTCCTGATCATAAACTGGCTTAAAGTCCCCTTTCACGTCTTTAGCTGGCATACCATAAACTTAAATACCTGCTTATTTGCACTATGTAGTCTTCCGGCTATTATTCTTGGAGCTTTCATTGGAATAAATATTATTCATAAGATCTCCGAAACGAATTACCGCTGGCTCATCATACTTATGACAATTGTGGCTGCGATTTTTATGCTGTTCAAATAAGGAACCATAAACAACAAGAAGATATTGACGGAGCTCAGGATTTGGTAGTAACTACAGCAGCGGCTACCTTCTTACGCCTTTCTACCCTCAGATAATTTAATAGCACCTTTTCGTCTGCACTTAGCGCAGCTTCAGTAATCGGAGTCCCCTGCTGAACAACTTTTTTTAGATACGGATAAAGCTCACCCCGTTCAAAAGCTTCCACCAGCGGAGGAAAAACATAATACTTCCTGCATACCGACCGGGTATTCCCTAACTTTACGGAAACTTCGTCTAATACTTCATTGCTGATTTTCTTACGCTTTGTTTCACTTTCAGTATATTCGTAAGTGGCGTAAGCACGGAGCGCTTCGAGGGTACCATGCCAGGTTCTGAAGTCTTTAGCCGTAAAATCGCAGCAACTGATTTCACGAATATATTTGTTGATCAGTCCTGAATCTACCGAACGCCTCTCGCCATCGCCGGTATAATATTGAAAAAGCTCTTGCCCCGGAATATCTCGGCATTTTTTAACCAGCCGGGCGAGATTCCGGTCGGTAAGACTGATTTCATGCATCACACCCTTTTTTCCTTTAAAAGAGAGCTTCATTTTACTGCCTTCGATTTTCACATGCTTATTTCTGAGTGTACTCAGACCATAAGAGCCATACAACTGCTTATATGATTCATTTCCCACGCGGATCAGGGTCTTTTGCATCAGGCTAACTGAAATAGCTAACACTTTCCGTTCATCAAGCTCTTTTCTTCTCAGATCTTTTTGGAGTTTTCGCCTGAATTCGGGCAGCTTTTTTCCAAATTCCATCAGTCTGAAAAACTTATTTTCATTACGTGATTTAGCCCAGTCGTTGTGATAGCGATACTGCTTTCTGCCTGCCACATCAATCCCTGTTGCCTGAAGGTGTGCATTTGCCTTTGCAGCAATCCAAACGTTCTGCCAGGCAGGTGGCAGAACCAGCTTTTTTATCCTGTCGAGCGTTTTTTCATCGGTCACTTCCTCGCCTTTGTGATTATAATAGACAAAGCCATTACCTGACTGCTCACGGGTAATTCCCGGTGAACTGTTGGTAACATAAATCAGATTATTTTCATCCAGCAGTAGATCAATGTCGGTCATCGATCATAAAACAATCAGGATAGAAAATGTTTGTTCAGGAAATGGTGAAGCTGATGATTAAACTCGCCGGGATTTTCCAGGTTTGGGAGGTGCCCCGCATTCGGGATAACTACATTGTCTGAAAATTTTATATTATCTGATAATGATAAAGCCTGGGCTTCGGTCATTAACTTATCCTCTGCTCCCCTGATGATTAAAGCCGGCACGTCCAGTCGATTCAAAATAGACGTGGTATCTGTTCGGGATGCCAAGGCCAGGAGCGCGGCGCAAATTGTTGTATCCTGAGTGGACAAAATAACCTTCTCTATGTTTGTTACAACGGAGCTGTTGCTTCCGAATGTAGCGTCGCTGAAAACGTTTTTTAGGAAAGCTGCAATGAAGTCCTCTTTGCCGCCCGCCAAAACCTGTTCTATAATGGCAAAGCGCTTAAGTTTAGCTTCGTTGCTGTCAGCCACAGCATTTGTATCCGAAAGGATCAGGCCTGAGACTCTCTCCGGAAACAGTTCCGCGAAGCGCAGGGCGATATAACCACCCATGGAGATGCCGCAAAGAACTGCTTTTGAAATAGCAAGATGATCCATTAGCGCCAGAAGATCTCTTGCAAACAGATCTATAGAAAAGAAATGATGATTGGTTTCGCTTTCTCCGAATCCCCTGATATCATATGCAATGCCCTGAACTTGGTCAGGAAGAGCATCCAGCTGTTGCCGCCACATCTCCCCACTGAAGGGAAAACCATGAATGAAGATAACAGAAACTTCGGGATCAGTAGAAGGCATTCCCGGCTTTATAAGCAAGGCTACATCCAGACCATCAATTTTAGCATTTGACTTTGTGATCATGTTAATAGAACCGAAATCTCCCCTATTGGTTTCGCCTGAAGGTCTATTTGGCACACGCGTGTCGCGTGTGCTGAGCGTTGCATATCCTAGATTACTTTTTCGCAAAGCTCTTTAAGCCTAGGACAAAAAGTTAAGTAAACTGTATTTATTCCTTTTTCTCGAACGAATAAGAAAAGTAAGAAGATAGTTAAATACCAGGCAGATAAGAAACAGTACACCTATAAGAATAAAGTTTCCTGCGGACCTGAATGTAAGAGCCACATAGATCATTACCAGGTTGAATGCCATTAAAATAAAGGTCGTTTGAAGATGAGTGAAACCCACATTCAGCATTCTGTGGTGAACGTGATTTCTGTCGGCGACAAATGGAGAACCACTTTTTATCGTACGAAGGGTAAATACCCTGATGGCGTCAAAAATTGGCCCGATCAGTACTGCCACAGCTATTGAAGGCGCAGAACCGTATACAACCGGTGTATTTCCTCCGATTTTGTTCAGCTCTATAAATTTCACACAAAGGATAACCGATATAAAACCGATCATGAGCGAACCTGTGTCGCCCATAAAAATTTTAGCAGGCGTGATGTTGAAACGAAGGAAGCCAATACAAGCGCCGGCTACTGAGAAAGCCAGGCAGGCCAGACCTGTCTGCGACATATCTGCAAACATGAGTCCCATGGTGATATTTACAACCGCACCGGTAACTCCTGCCAGGCCGTCAATACCATCTATCAGGTTAAAAGCATTAATAACAAAGGTGATGATCACCATCGTTAACATAATACTTACAACGTAAGGAATGTCGTGAATATTAAAAATTCCGTAAAGACTTGTCAAACGAACATTTCCCAATAGTACCATTATAGCAGCAATAATAAATTGCATACCAAACTTCGTACTCGGATTAACTCCCCAAAGATCGTCTTTTAATCCTACCGCGAATAAGATCATGCAGCAGGCAAAGAGTAAACTAAACTCTTTTGAAGGGCCATCATTAGATATCAGCAGGGAAGTGATCATGAAACTACAAAAAATAGCAACTCCACCGAGGCGGGGAATCCCTTGTTTATGCTCTTTTCTTCCTTCATCGATATCATCGAATAAAGATCTATGATTTGCGACGTGAATAATTGAGGGTATTGCGATCAAAACAAGTATGAATGCGATCAATGTAACTGCCAGGTAAAAGACAGGTTCGGGTATATTAACTAATTGAAGCATAAGCAATAATTTCATTGCAATATTGATAAAAATAATTGATACAAGCAAACTAAATATCAACCTTTTATTTAAAACAATAAAAAAAGCGCAATTATTTAACAATTACTTAAATAAACCGTTAGTATCGCCGACCGGCTCCAGCATATTCTTACCAGTTTCTTGATGACTGAAAAGGCATCAGATAAGTAAGCTTAAGTACCGGACTGCTTTTCCGTTGTTGACTTATGGGATTATATTCTCCAAAAGTATAACCACAACCAATGCCGATGTTTTCTCTGATCAGGAAGTTCAGCCCCATACCGGTTTCAAGTCGGACGGGCACCTGAGCTTTGGCTGACTGTAATTGATTCCTGCCATTAGTTAAGTCGCATTGCAGGTAGACATCTACCGGACCAGCCAGATTCATTTGAGAATACAGGCGGCCTCCAATAACGTTTTCCATAATGCCGTTGTGCATAAATCCCTTTACCACAGGTCCCATCGCCACTTGCTGTCCCCTTTCGTTTTTAAACCCGGCCAAAACCGCGCCGTTGGCACTTGCTGTTTTAAAATTGCCAGTACCTGCATGAGCTGAAACAAACCAATTTAGAGATTGAGCTTTGATTGTTGAGAGGCAATTTAGAAGCAGAATTACTAAAAGTAGCTTTTTGATCATGACCTATGGTTTGCAAAAACAACGCCATAGTTCATAATTGTTTTAAAGAACTGATTTGATGGATTATACTGTAGTTATTTTAAAAAGTTTCATTAAATAATGTAGACCCTCTCTTATTCAAGATTACCCATAATTCCCCAATCATGCAATTTATTCCCCACTTGTTAGAAATAAATCATCTAATTTATATGACTTTTTTAACCTTTAGGAGAGGGCATGAAACATCCTGTGCAAACAATTCATTTACACCCGTTGTAACACTTATCAAATAATACCAATATTATCTGATATCATGAGAAAAAATAAGTTCATGTTTGCTACAGGGATAGAGAACAGCTATCCCATGATCACTCTTCCGGATGGCTCAAGAAAAAGAGTAGATGAAATGGAAAAATGCGGACATTATAAATACTGGAGAGAAGACTTTGACCTTGTGAAAGAGATGGGTATCGAATTTCTCCGGTATGGTGCACCACTGCATAAAACCCATCTGGGCCCTGGTAAATACGATTGGACTTTTGTAGACGAGACTTTCAATTACATGAAAGAAGTAGGCATTGTACCAATCGTCGATCTGTGTCATTTTGGAACTCCGGATTTTATTGGCGACTTTCAAAACACGGATTTCCCCATACATTTCGCCGAATACGCACGTGAATTTGCAAAGCGTTTCCCTCATATAGAGTTCTACACACCAGTAAATGAAATCTTTGTTGCCGCGATGTTCTCGGGACAATATGGCTGGTGGAATGAGTGCAAGACCGATGAACGTTCATTCGTGCGTGCACTTACAAATCTCTGCAAAGCTAATGTACTGGCAATGAATGCAATTTTAGAAGTGCAACCGAATGCCACCTTTATTCAGAGTGAATCTTCCGAATACTTCCATCCGGAGACTCCCGATTGTGATGCCCTATCGGCTTTTCTGAACCAAAAAAGATTCCTTTCTCTTGATCTGAGTTACGGTTACCCTATTTCGGTTACCATGTACGAATACCTACTGCAAAACGGGATGACCAAACAAGAATATCACTGGTTTGAAAACAACATCATCAAAGGTAATTGCATCATGGGAAATGACTATTATATCACTAATGAGCACATGGTGCATGAAAATGGCAGCACCTCTGCGGCTGGTGAAATCTTTGGGTACTATGTAATTACCCACCAATATTATTCACGCTACAAATTACCGGTAATGCATACTGAGACGAATATTTCTGAAGCGCACGCCTTACGCTGGCTACAAACTCAATGGGCCAACGTTCGAAGGTTGAAACGCGACGGAATACCTATTTATGGGTTTACCTGGTATAGTTTGACCGACCAGGTAGACTGGGATTCGGCACTTAGAAATGATGCCGGGAATGTCAACTCTCTTGGATTGTATGATTTAGACAGAAAGATCCGGCCGGTAGGTGAAGCATATAAACATCTCATTCATCAGTGGAAAGATACGCTTGAACGCGAAAGTTATGTACTTACGTTCAAGTCGGGCTATTATAAGTAGTTAGTTTCCTAGCTTTTAGCAGGACGGGGTTGTGTGCCTATACAAATCCTCTTATATATTTTCTTCATACCTGTGCCAGCTGAGCTGCTAACCAACTAACAATAACAAATCTATAATTATTACTATTATTGCGGTAAAGAACAACTATGTATAAATCATTACTTATTGTGTTTTTTACCGCAATACTTATGAATGGTAATTCACAAACTCTCATCCCTCTCTATCCCGGAAAAATACCCAACTCAGTAAAAGGGCCTGACGAAGAGATAAAGAACGTTAACGACATTGGTCAAATCCGCTACGAAAAGGTCTCGAGTCCTACATTAGAAATTTTCCTGCCAGAGAAAGAAAAGGCAACCGGCGCTGCAGTGGTAATCATCCCTGGCGGTGGCTATCGTATCGTTGCTTACACTAATGAAGGAACTGACATCGCGGCGGAATTTACTAAAATGGGCGTTGCCGCCTTTATCTTGAAATACCGTCTGCCTTCTGATAAAACAATGACCGATAAAACAACCGGACCGTTGCAGGATGCTCAGCAAGCTATAAGAACAGTACGCAGCAAGGCGAAAGAATGGGGAATTGATACCGCAAAGGTAGGTGTAATAGGGTTTTCAGCAGGTGGGCATCTGGCCTCTACCCTTGGTACACATTTTAACAAACCGGTTATTGCTGACAAAGAAAACATCAGCTTACGGCCGGATTTCATGATCCTTGTTTATCCTGTGATCAGTTTCTCCACAGACTTAATGCATAAAGGTTCCAGGGACAATCTTATCGGCCCTTCACCTTCGGCAGAGCTTACCGCGCTTTATTCGAACGAAACTCAAGTTACACCAATAACTCCTCCCACTATGCTGATCCACGCTGGCGACGATAAAACGGTAAAAGTGGAAAACAGCCTGCGCTTCTATGAAGCCTTAATTAAAAACAACATCCCTGCCGAAATGCATATATATCCCAAAGGCGGCCATGGTTTTGGAATTGCCAGCGAGCGTACACCAGATCATTGGACAGATCGTGTGGAATTGTGGCTAAAGAGATCAGGGTTTATTAAATAATAATTTAATATGGTCAGATTTGTGGCTAAAGAGATCAGGGTTTACTAAATAATAAATGATATGAGTACTTTAAAATGGGGAATTATAGGATGCGGCGATGTTACAGAGGTAAAAAGCGGCCCCGGATTTAGCAAAGCTCCCGGTTCGGCGCTCGTTGCTGTAATGCGCAGGGACGCATCCAAAGCAGAAGACTATGCAAGAAGACATGGAGTGCCGAAATGGTATACCGATGCTGATGCCCTTATCAACGACCCGGAAGTGGAAGCCGTTTACATAGCTACACCTCCGTTATTTCATGAAGAATATACGGTAGCTGCACTTAAAGCTGGCAAACCTGTTTATGTAGAGAAGCCCATGACGATGAATAGCTTCTCTGCTATAAGAATGGCAGAGGCAGAAAAAGAGTTTCAAACAAAACTTACCGTAGCTCATTACCGCCGCGGACTTCCTCTATTTATTAAAATAAAGGAACTTATTGATACCAATGAGATTGGAGATATCAGATTCGTGAGCCTGCAAATGCTGCAACCTCATCAATCAGAACTGATCACCAAAACGGAAGACAACTGGCGGGTAAATCCCAAACTTTCCGGAGGAGGCTTATTCCATGATCTGGCACCACACCAGATAGATCTGATGCTCTATTTCTTCGGAAAAGTTAAAAAAACAGAAGGAATTTCAGGGAATCAGGGCGCTTATTACCCTGCCGACGATATTGTCACAGGACAATTATTATTTGAGAACGGTGTAATTTTTAAAGGCATCTGGTGTTTTACCGTCCCAAAAGAAGAAACAAAAGACCTGGTTGAAATTATAGGTTCAGAGGGCAAGATCACTTTCTCTGTTTTTGGCCAGTATTACTCGGTTGCCAAAGCAGGAAAAGAAGAACGTTATGAGGTAAAAGCTCCACAGCATATACAACAGCCCATGATCGAGCTAGTGGTTGATTATTTTACCGGCAAAGGAGAAAACCCCTGCCCTGCACAGGAAGGAATAGAAGTGATGAGGATCATGGACAGTTTCTGCCAGCGGGAATGACTTTAAATAACTGAAAAAACTGAATTAAATTAATGCCCGGAAAGAACAACGGGCATTTTTTTACGTTATTAGTTGACCAGCAATAGTTAGAGTAATTTACAGGATGTAATTTACCAAACTTGCCAGGCGATCCGCTTAATACCTGTGAAACTAATTCTTGAAAAATGGCTTACTTGAATCATCTGTTAAAGATCAGGCCTGTTAAATACATTCTCAGCCTGTTGAATCGCAATACTGATCATTCTGATGTTGAAATAGAATATGATCACATCCACAGCGATGATTCGCTAAAGCGTGTCGATTGGGATATTTCAGAAGATAACTTAAAACCGAACCGGTATCAGGATCTGCCTTACCGAAATGATGAAATCGAATCCAGGTTATACTATTTAAACCGACGTGACACATTAAATATTCAATACTTCCAGGACGAGCTGACTTTCTTATCTCACCTATTAACAAAGTACCGGTCAATAAGCAATCTTTCACAGAGCTGCCAGTTACAAATGTTGTCCAAGCAACTTACATTCCTCAGTATTTTAAAGAATAAGATCAGTGCTGATCTTAATGAATACCGCATCCGGCTGAAAAATACCTTGGAGATCCCTGCTGAAAACAGTCGATCTAATCTTGCTGAACTGCAAACTGAAGAAGTAAGGATCACCATCGAAATTCAAGCCTTCTTCAAACGCTTTGCGTATACAAAAGCTTCTTTATTTAAGCTTCTGCGACCACTGCATCTTTTAAGGAACTTTAATAACAGGTACCATCCCTCTACTCTATTGTTTTTAATTCTTCCTTATCAGCTTTCTGTTTATTAACTGTATTGCGGCCAACCTTGGTAAAGCGATAGCTCATCGTAAGGCTATAATTCCGGGTATTGGAAATCCTGTTTCGGAGTTGCTGATAAGTTGCGCCCGAAGTTGTTACTGCATCGGTGTATTCTGCCGTATTACGATTGGTAAAAGGATCGTTGGCCAGAAGCCTGACCAGGAGCTTGTTTTCCAAAAAGTTTTTCCTCACTCCAAAAGCTACTATTGCAGAGCCCTTGCTTCTTCCCTGAGACACGGTATTATTGAAATAATTCATTTGACCTTCAGCGGCCATCTGATGCGGAAATTGTCCTGTTAAGCTACCATTCGCCCTGTAACTCCAACCAGAGCGGTTAGGTTGGATCGCCGATTTTGATTCATAACTCACCTTGCTCATACTCAAACCTCCCGCAAGTGTGATCTTTTTACTAGGGCGGTAATTTCCGAACATATTATAAGTCCAGGTCCGGTTGGTTGCCAGGTTCTGGTAAGTTACACTATCGGCACTGATCCTAAAGCGCTCGATGATCCTGCTGGTAACTGCATAACTTACCCTCGGGGTGAAAGACCAGTTCTTACCATAAGTACCTAAGCTAAATTGAAACTGATCCGTAAATGAAGGTTTGAGCAGAGGATTCCCGAAGCTAACATTCGACTGATTGGCATCATCGATCAAAGGATTCAAAGCATATTCCCTTGGCCGGGTAATTCTACGGCTATAACTCAGGCCGAAATTATATTTCTTTTTATACAGCTTATTTAGGGCCAGATTTGGAAAGAAGTTCAGATAAGGCTTAGGATTAACATCGGTATCAGCAGCCTGTATAAAATTTAATGATGTATATTCCGAACGCACACCGAGTCTTAGGGACCAGCGGGTTTTGCTGCGGATATTATAGCTGCCGTAGGCCGCAATGATATCTTCCGAATAGATAAACTCATTGGTCAGGCCAGGCTTTAGGGTGTCCACCAGATTCACAAAATCAAAGCCATAAACGGCCTGATCGTTAGCATTTTTGTTCAGGGAGGTTTGCATACCTACTGAAATGTTTGAAAGTTTCGTGAGCGGTTTCCGGAAGTCCAAACTAAATTCCAGTCGCCGGTTTTTGATCTCATTCTGATTAGCCTGCGAGTACTGGTTACTGGTAGAGCCATTCGGCTTATGATAGATCCGTGAAAGATCCCTGTCCTGTGAAATACCGTTTAAATAATAGACCAGGCCCGCCGTCAGGGTTTCATTTTTGGGGTTGATCTTATAGGTGTAATCCACATTGAAGATCCCGTTAGCCGAGCTTCTCGAGTTGTCATTGTCCTGAACCCGTAATTCCGTTTCAACAGCTGACGAGTTTAACCGGTGATCGTCCAGATGCGACCACCCGTCGGACGCAGCCGTATTAAAATTGGCAGAGGCCCTGATATTTTGCTTTTTTGTAATGTCCCAGTCCACAGACGCCCTTCCATTATGACCATTGCTCCCTGTTTCCGAATCAGAAAACTGGTTCATGTAAGAAGAGATTATTCCCGACTGATTAAAATTGGTTCTGAGCGAACTTACATAGGCTGTGCTCAGCGTCTCTTTAAATCCGTAACTGACCGAAACAGACAATTTATCGTCGCGGTAGGTAGTATATAAACTGGCATTGTAATTACCAATGGTACTTCCCGTAAGGGAAAGAGCACCGTTCAAACCTATTTTATAACCTTTTTTTAAGACAATATTTATGATACCATCACCATCTGCAGAATATTTCACATCCGGGTTGGTGATCACTTCAATTTTCTCGATGGCATCTGCCGGCAAAACGTTCATCAAGTCTGTGATGGTAGCCGAAGTATAGTCAGAAGGTTTGCCGTCAATGAATATTCTGGTGTTTATTTTTCCGGCAATCGAGGGTTTTCCATCTATATCAACCGAAACCATTGGTACGTTCTTCAAGACGTCAACCGCTGTGCTTCCCGCAGCCATTAAACTTTGGCTTACATTATAAGTGACGGTATCTCCGTTAAATTCTACGGCTGAGCGGGTGTCGCTGATCACTACTTCATCAAGTGTATTAGACGATTGTTTTAGTTTTATGGCTCCCAGATTCAGGCTCATATTATCCCGGCTGATGATAATATTATCTATTATCCGGGTCTCGTAACCAATAAAGGTCACTTTGATAGAGTAGACTCCGGGCGGAACATCTTCAAATTGAAAATACCCGTCGTTCTCAGTCATGAAACTTTTAATCACCGAGCGGCTTTGCGAACTTAGCAGATTCACCATAGCATAATCGATCACCTCATTATTGGTTTCATCTTTTAGCTTTCCTGACAGGAAACCTGCGGCAGGAGCCTGCCCTTTAAGATCGAAGTTAAGCAATACCAGGAAAAGTAAATAGAAAACCGGTCTCATATTGATTTTCGAATATAATAAAATAACAATATGTTAAATCATTAAATATCGCCTTGCAATTATGGATTGTCTTGCGCATCTTAGCTGCAAAACGATAATCATGGAAAAATTCAATCAGATTAAGGAATTAGTAGCATCAATAGAAGCTGATGCAGAGAAATTTTATAACGGAGGTAATTCAGCTGCTGGTACCCGTGTAAGAAAGGCACTTCAGGAAATCAAAGGCTTAGCTTCAGATGCAAGAAAAGAAATAACTGAACTTAAAAATAAGGGAAAAGAATAATCTGTTTTTTTAGATCCAGGTTATAAAGACCTTACTTATCGGTTAGTGCGTCATATAGATGCACTAACCTGACAATCTCATCAAATCGCCCCTCCAAACTCAAAGCGATTATTTTTATTCTTTGCCTTTCAAGAATCAATCAAGCCAGATCAGCGGATTCCGTATTGGCAGATTGCGTAGTACCTCTTCAACCTCCGGACTATGATCAAGCTTTTTCCATGTATGGAACCATTTCTTGTTGCCATAGGCCGCGGCGCCCATTACGAGGAAAGGTTGAGCAACGGGCCAGTTCTCCCAGTACATAACATCTTTTTTGAATGGCCATTTGTCCTTTTCAGCAACATAGGGATAAAGGAACTCAATGCCTTTGTGCATCCACTTACCCTCTGAAGTTTTATAATTCCATAGGTTCTCCTTTTTATTGGACAAGATTTGACAGATTATCGTCATTGCATCCAGGTTGAAGATGGAATAGCCGTATGGTTTGGTGCGGGCCAGCTCCAGTGGAAAACTGCCGTCGGCGGCCATCTGATCCGGGAGAAGCACTCTTTTATAGCGTTCTACGCAAAAATCAAGCAGCTCCTGATTTCCGGTAAGCTTCGCAAAAGATGCAACCTGCATCACCCAACAGGTGCCATGGTTATTCTTTGCGTTCATTTCATCCTTGCCATACTGATGGCTTGTAAGCCAGTCCAGATACCTTGAGAACCAGTTTTTTATGGCATTAACATCCGTTTCGTTGAAGGCAGCCTTCATAACCAATACGCCCTGGGCCACTTCCATGAGATGAATAGTGTCAATAATCCCGATTCCCCTGCCGGTAAAGCGTCCCTGTATCGCTTGAGCATATAAAAGGTTAGGGTTCATCAGGGTTTCAGGATCAACGAACCAAGCTTTCAGGTGAACTAAAGCGTGATCTGCATATTTTTTATCGCCGGTAAGTTTATATGCAGAAGCAAGGGCCCCTACGATCCTGCTAAAGCGGATCATAGCCTGGCGATGTGCCACAAAATTATCCGGGTTAGTCATCCCGTCTTTTTGAATATAGGGCCCCGAAGGATTTTTCGGATCAGACCACCAATAGTCACCTTCTGAAAAGAAGTCGTGTTTACCGCCCGCACTTCTGCCCGAGGTCTCGGCAGTTACTGTGATGGGTTGCTGCATTAAAGCCCAGGTCGCTTCGCGCATGATCACCGATTGCAGTACCCTGGCAGGCTTACTTTTGCTTAAGAGGTTTGTACCCGCATTTGTCTTTATAGCTGAAAAAAGAAAAACGCTTAAAAGAATGAAATTAAAAGTGTATTGATAAAATACTGTCTCTGACGAAATCTTTGAATAACTTCGGGAACAATTCATGGTCTATTGGTGTGGTTTATAGCTGCAATAATACATTTTTTCCAGATATAAATAATATTTCCTACAACCGGACCAAAAGTAAAGCTGCAGACTGTAACTAGCACTAACTTGGGAATAATCGCGACGGCCCAGCAATAACCTATCAACACAATAGACTATTACATGTAAAATTCTTACATTTGCTTTAACAAACACACGATCTTTAATTCAGGCATTTCAGGTTAAGTTCATTAAATTTATGGAGTATAGTTACGCAGCATTTGCTATCCCTGCATTTTTTATTTTTTTGGCGTTGGAGTATGTTGCCGCAAAACGAAAAAACCGCACTGACATTTATAAATATGAAAGTTCGGTAGCCAACCTAAGTATAGGCCTGGCAGAGCGGTTGTTAAACCTGTTTATTTCGGTTAGCTTCTATCAGCTCTTTTGCTATGTTTATAACAACTTCGCAATATTTGATATTCCCCGCAGCTTGTGGGTTTGGGTGATCTTGCTGTTAGCGACAGATTTGGTTTGGTACTGGTATCACCGTCTGGGGCACGAGATAAATCTCTTTTGGGGAGCCCACATTGTTCACCACCAAAGCGAAGAATTTAATTACACAGTATCTGCAAGGATCACTACCATTCAAGCGGTTGTACGAAATCTATTTTGGTGCATCCTTCCATTTGCTGGATTTGATCCCCTTATGGTAATGAGCATCCTGGTGATCCATGGGGCTTATTCCTTTTTCACTCATACACAGCTGCTGAAAGCTCCTCAATGGCTGGAATATGTATTCGTTACCCCCTCGATCCACGGGGTTCACCACGCATCTAATGAAAAGTATCTTAACAAAAACTACGGCGATCTTTTTGTTTTCTGGGACAAACTATTCGGTACATTTGAAAAAGAGGAAGAAAAGCCAGTTTACGGTTTAACACATCCCCTTAACAGCTACAGTTTCATGTGGCAACACTTCCACTACTACATGGAAATGGCCGAAGCCTGCAGGCGTACTACCGGATTATGGAACAAATTGAAGATCATTTTCGGAGACCCAGCCATTCTCGACCAGGATATCAGGGCCTCTCTCGAGAAGAGATTCTTACCCCACAAAGTTGTAAACAGACCGGTCAAGAAGCTTAGTTTTAAAGTGTACCTCAACATCCAGGTACTGGCAGTGGCAAGTCTGCTGTTCCTGGTCACCTACTTCTTTGGTGATCTTGATTTTGCTGATAAGTTCTTTTCTTCTGCATTTATCCTGATCACTTTGATCAATTGTGGGGCTCTGCTTGAACAGCGAAGATGGATCTTTTACCTGGAGATCATCAGGCTTTTGCTGTTAACCGGTTACATAAGCCTCCTGTTCGATACGTATATTCTTTTAGCTCTCTCAGCTTCTGCAATTTTTTTATTGACATTAACGCGGCCGGTTCAACAATGGTACCTGAGGATTATTTATTCTGAAACGTAGGAAGTGATAGCGCAAGAGATTCAGAAATTCAAAGCTATTCAGACTAAGGGAAAGCCTGAATAGCCCTGAATTCAGGCTTTCACCGCTAAGGTTTTACTGCTTGAGGCTACCTTTAATGTACCCGGTTCGTATTTCACATCCATCCACATTAAGCGCTAGCGGTTCTGGGGACTGCTGTTATTTTTACGCTGTACACCCAGGCTCTTCCCATTAAGAAAAAACTTCTGCGCTATCATAGTTGGTATACACAAATACGATATTCAAATTCTTCCCAAAATTCCTATTAATCCGGCAGCTTTTTTTAAAAAGATCATCTTTTAACAAACCTTAACAATCAGACCATTTTTATCTTAAAATTAATTTTTACATTCGAAGAAAAAACTAATTAAACGCTTTACTAATCAATTTAACACATTCCTAAATCTTATGAGAAGAATGGCTTTTAAAGCACTGAGTGTAGTTTTACTACTCCTTCTTTCGATTACTTCCTCCGCCCAGGACAAGTTTACTATAAAAGGTGTAGCAAGAGACTCTGCAGCCTTTTTGAAACTTCCCAATACCAGCATCAGCGTTTTAAACGCAAAAGACTCTACACTTATTGATTTTACACGCGCTGCTGCTGACGGAAACTTCAGCATCAATAACCTGCCCACAGGTAAACTGATCCTGCTAATGACCTATCCGGGTTATGCCGACTATGTGGAACATTTTACTTTAGACAGTATCCATATTACGAAAGATTGCGGAAATATCGACATGCAGCTAACCGCCCGTCTGCTTGCAGAAGTCGTGATCAAAGGGAAAGCCGATGCGATCACCATCAAAGGAGACACTACCGAGTTTAACGCCTCGGCATATGTGATACAACCGAATGCCAGGGTTGAAGACCTGATCAAACAGTTTCCCGGTATACAGGTCGATAAGGATGGTAAAATCACAGCACAGGGCCAAACGGTAACAAAAGTTCTGGTCGACGGAGAAGAGTTCTTTGGAGACGACCCAACCCTGGTAACTAAAAACCTGAGGGCCGATATGGTTGATAAAGTACAACTATATGATAAAAAAAGCGACCAGGCGACATTTACCGGTATCGATGACGGCGTTAAAGACAAAACACTGAACATTAAGCTTAAAGAAGACAAAAAGAAAGGCTACTTCGGTAAAGTAGATGCGGGCGCATCCGACGACTACAATTCATCACAAGCAATGTTCAACGCCTTCACAGCCAAACAGAAAATATCTTTATATGGCATAAACAGTAATACAGGAAAAACAGGATTGAACTGGGAAGACCGCAATAGGTACGGAGCTTCGAATACCGAGGTTAATTCGGACGGAGATATTGTGTTTTATGGCAACCGCGATGACATTAATTACAATGGTGAAGGCATACCCGAAGCACAGACAGGTGCAGTTCATTATGAAACCAAATGGAACGAAAATAAGGAATCTATAAACCTGAATTATAAAGTTGGTGCGATTGACATCAATGGGATAAGAAATAACCTGAGCCAGAATAACCTGCCGACAGGGGTGTTAAACACCAACAGTGATCAGGATTTCAGAAACTATCTTTCGCGTCAGAAACTAGACGCTATCTATAAAGTAAAATTAGACTCGACCTCAGATCTTAAGCTCACTATTGAAGGGACTATAAGGAATACTGAGTCAAACAACAATTACAATACCGTCAGTCGCAATGGAGAACAAAAGCTGCAAAACACAAGTACCCGTTTGCTAACTAACGAAGGCGACCAGCAAAACTTTTATGCGAATGTCTTCTGGACCAAAAAGCTGAAGAAAAAACGACGCACCCTTTCTGTAAATGCTACCGGATCGTACAACAAAAACGATTCTGAAGGTTACCTGAACTCTGTTAACCAGTTTTATAACCCGGTAAGTAGTCCCGATGGCAGCCCTCTTATAGACAGTGAAGTTAAAATTGACCAACTAAAACTAAATAACAGTACCGGCAAGGTATTCAATTCTAACATCACTTATACCGAACCCCTGAGTAAACTGCTGGCATTAACCTTTAACTATAGCCTGGGCTTAAATAAAGGCTCCTCGGACATGCGTTCATATAATCAAACCGCTCCGGGAGTTTATAATGATTTTGATGAGGTATTTAGTAATAACTTTGAGTTGAATCAGTTATCACACCAAACAGGTGCAATCTTCAACTACAAAAAGGATAAAACCACAGTAAACTTCGGCAGCAAGGTTTCCTATGTTAACTTTGACCAGGTTGATCTGTATAATTCCAACAGCTACAAAAGAGAATTTATCAACTTCAGTCCGCAGGTAAATTACCAGTACAAATTCTCGCAGCAGAAAGCTTTGAGGATTGACTATAATGGTAATAACAACCAGCCGGGCATTAACCAAATACAACCGGTAAGAGTAAATACCGACCCTCTAAATATTTACCTTGGGAATCCCGGTCTCAAGCCTTCTTTTAATAACCGTTTCAACGCTAACTACAACACCTTTAAGATCCTGAGCAATCAGTACTTTTATGCCTCCGGCTCCTTTCAATTTACAACCAACGCCATTGTAGATAGCCGTTTCACTGATTCCTTCGGCAAAAGCACCTATCAATCTGTAAATATTAAAGGCAAATTACCATCCAATTTCAATTTGTATGGAGGTTTCTCCAGGAAATTCCCTGCTTTAGGAGATCTCAATCTTGGATTTAATTTTAACGGCTATGGCAACACCTACTTCAATTACATCAATGACGAGCTCAATCGTACAAAGTCTAACAACTACTCCTTAAACCTGAGTGTCAATAAATACAAGGCCAAGAAGTATGAAATGTGGTTTTCTTTTGGCCCCTCTTATAATACCAGTGAGTCATCCCTGCAAAAGCAGCTGAACAATAACGGATGGAATTTTAACGGACAGGGTAATGTGGGTCTTTATCTACCTGGCAAATTTGAGTTCTCTTTAAACGGAGAATATCGCTTCCAGGAAAAAACGATAAGCTTCAACGAGGATTTCGAACGCTTTATAGTGAATTCAAGCATTAAGAAGAAGTTCCTGAAAACGGATAATCTTGCGCTTTCCTTATCAGGAAACGACCTGTTGAACCAGAACAATGGTTTCAGCCGCAATGCATACGGAAACACCATTACACAGAACACTTACACTACCATTAAAAGATATTTCCTACTTTCGCTCATTTGGGATTTCAACAAAATGGGTGGAGGTATAAAAACACCTGCAACACCGCGATGAAAATTATCCTAAGCACCTTAGTTTTAAATCTGCTGTTATCTTTTCAAATGACAGCTCAGCACGTACGATTTACGCAGCAAGGCGAAATACAGTACGAAAAGAAGGTAAACATGTTTGCATTGCTAAGATCCTTTATCAATAAAGATAACGAGGCCTACATGCAAAGGACCTATGATCAGTACAGAGCTTCACAGCCCCAGTTCGTAACCACAAAAAGCGTCCTTACTTTTTCTAGAGAAGAATCACTTTTTAAAGCGGCAGAAACCGGAGGAACCCCGCCACAGAACTCCTTTGCTTTTTTTCCCGGCGTGAATCAAATTAACGTGGTGCATAATAACTATACCACCCATAGCACCACTATCCAGAAAACAGTGTTTGAGCAGGTTTTTCTGGTGAAAGATAATACCCGGAAAATAAAGTGGAAGATAACGGATGAAACAAGAGAAATAGCAGGCTACCAATGCCGCAGGGCAAATGCATTGGTAATGGATTCCATTTATGTAGTGGCTTTTTACAGCGATAAGATACCTGTTTCCGGAGGACCGGAAACCTTTAGCGGCCTTCCGGGGATGATCCTCGGAGTAGCACTTCCTCACGACCATATCAGCTGGTTTGCGACAAAGGTAACTGACACCCCTGTGGCAAAAACAAGCTTACAGGCGCCGGCTAAAGGAAAAGCTATTGACAATACGGGATTAAAAGAAACGCTTCAAAAGGCGTTTAAACAATGGGGGCAGCAAGCCCAACTGTACTTTAAGTTTTTTGTGTTATAAAGGTAACTCTAAACCGAACGAAAAATTAATTATCAATATTCCATTTTTCCTGCCATGCTATATCCAGTTCCGCGTTATCCGTAAACTTTACAGGCAGCCAAATATACCTTGAATTGATCAGGTCTTTTTTGTTCCATTTATCAAACATGGCTATATATGCATCACGCTTTCCGGCTATCGGTAACACATGCGTACTTTGTCCGTAAAACGTAAATTCCGCATCTTTCCCGCTACACGGATTCCCTTTTACCGTCCATTGACCTAACATAGAATCGGCAACTGCATATTCAGCCTGATTAGGATCCCAACCGGTACAACCGGAGGAAAGTATATAATATTTTCCTTTACGTTTAAACACGGCCGGAGCTTCCCGGGACTTATCTATAAAGTTCCGGGTAAAGGTGCCCGTTGGTTGTAGATAATCGTCTGTAAGCAAACTGATATATAATGTCTTGTTATGCTCTGAAGAATATACATGATAAGCTTTACCATCTTCATCCTTAAACAGCGTCATATCCCTGCTCATGGCATTATTTGGGCGTATGGATCCCTGGTATTTAAATTCTCCAGCAGGGCTGTCCGAAACGGCAACACCAGCGGCAGCCTTAGCATAATCATGACTGTCGACGTGCAGCCACATTACAAATTTCTTTGTCTTCTCATTGTAAATCACCTTAGGCCTTTCCAAAACGTTCGAAGGATGCAGATCGGACAAGGAATCTGTTAAATTCGGTTTCAACACGATCCCTTCGAACTTCCAGCTTTTAAGATCCTTTGAAGAATAACAAGACACCCCTCCCGCTTCGGTACGGTAGCATTCCCAACTGGGAACTTTAGGATTCCAATAAGTGGAATCTCCTTTATGTTCACCATACCAGTAATAGGTACCTTTATGATACAAGATTCCACCACCGTGTGCGTTGATTGGGTTGCCATCTGTATCTTTCCATTCTGCACCGGGAACAATAAAGCTTTGTGAATCGACCTTACCTTTTGATTTTCCTCCTGCAACAGGTTGCGAAAAAGAACAAAAGGCGTGTAATAATAAAATGCAGGCAAAAATAAACTTCTTCATATTCGTGGTCAATATAAAAAATTAATAAAGACTTAGTATCTTTCTTTAATTTTTGGGGAAGGCGTTGGCGTTTCACACGACTAAGCGTATCTTTATTAACCCCGAGATAGGACGCGGTGGTATGCTGCGGAAAACGTTCCATCAGTTGGGGATAACAGTCGATAAAATCTGAATACCGTTTTCTGCTGTGCCACTGATAGATGATGTCAGCCTTAGGAAGCCTGTGACTTTATCTTATTTGGTGGAGAGTCTTATCAGAAACCGATATTCGCTGAAGGCCCTTTTGTGATGAATTCCAAATGGAGATCGCAAATGCCTATAGAGATTTTTGCAATGGAGACTATGGTAAAATAGACTACGAAAGGCAGAGATCTAAAGTTTAGTATGCCAGTACTTTCTAAAGTGAACATCAATGTTTTTAAATTAAAGTGGCAGACGGCTCCATCGCCTGCCACTTTTTTAGGAAGCGCGCCGCATCTGAATTATTTCACACCCTTCGCTTCTCTTTTTTCCAGCTCCTCCGTTGCCTTCCTCAGATCATAATTTTGGCTGGCCAGATAGTTATTAGCTCTTCCACGATATTTTGCAAACCACTGCTCCCGGTCCCTGCTGGTCAGTACGTTCATCGCATTTTTTCTGGCTTGCAATAAGTAGTCGTATACTTTCTTTTTTTGCACATTGTTCATATCCGGAAGCAAAGCCAGAAACTTGGAATACTCTTTCTGAAGATCGTTCCCAGTCATTTCATTCTTTACCAGTTCCACCTGCTCAGATCCCACAAACATTACCAAGGTACGAATGAACAGATCTCTCTGATCATCAAGTTTCTTTTTATAGCGAACCCAAACCTCAGATTCAGCCTTATTGGCTTGCTCCTTGTCTTTGATCTGCGCACGACTCTCCGCCATCTTTGCATCTCTTTCTTTTAGAAGCTCCTGAATCTGCTGGTACTGGTGCGCAATCAGGTTTCTTGCAGACTCTTTCTGAGCGTCATCATCAAATTTCAGGACAGTTATTATGCGATTTGATTCAACGATTTCCAGTTCTGAGCTATTGATATTTCTACGCTTAGCCCAGTCTGCACCTTCCTTCTTTAAATCGAATCCTTCTGCCGTCAGGTAGTTGGTTATTTTGCCTTTGTACTTTCCGAACCAGGCGTGTTTTTCTTTTGAAGAACCGCCATCCATAGCATATTCACGAGCCTCTACCAGGTAATCCATGATCTTATTTTGCTGCTGCTGAGTAAGGTAGGGCAACATCAGTAAATAGTTTGCAAACGTAAGGGGAACGACGTTGTAGGTCATTCCGTCTTTCACCTTATCCACTTGCTCCCTGTCCATATCCTTCGACAGCTTTGCCAGAAACGATTGATGCAGCTTAGCAATTGCAGTGTCCGACTCCTTTTTAATGATCTCAATCTGCTTTTTGGCATCTGCCGTATTCTCTACACTTTTTATCTTCTTATCTCTGGCCTCCTGAATTTCATTTAAGGCAACATACTGATCCGCAATATTATCCCTTGTACGAAGCAATTTATCTTTGACAAAAAGATCAAGGCTTGCAATAATTTTATCGGCCCGCTCTTTCGCTACTTCCCTGTAGGACTTTTCCTGAGCTTGAATAGAGGTAAAAGGTAATGATAGGATCAGGATCATTAGTGTTAGCCTGCTGAGCATAGTGTTCATATTATACTTGGGTAATCGGTTAATTATGTTCTAAAAAGAATTATTTCGGTTAATATCCCTGATTTTTCTTTTACTTCAAACACTCAACCGACGAAAACAGATATTAACAGGCTGAAACAGGAAATATGGACAATGAACAACGCTTTGTTTCCAATTCACGAATTTGTATCGACTTCGACAGTCACGATCCTCTTTTAGGAATGCGCTCATGCGATTTCATAAGGTCATTCCCTACATGTTCTTTCTTTGGTGTACCTTTGATTTAAGAATAAGAGATCTATGAAAAAAATAGGATTTTTATCATTTGGGCATTGGTCCAACCATCCTGCCTATAAAACCCGCACTGCAGCCGATACATTACTTCAGTCTATCGATCTGGCTGTTGCTGCCGAGGAAATTGGTTTAGATGGCGCATACTTCAGGGTACACCATTTTGCGGCCCAGCTGGCATCGCCATTTCCTTTGCTTTCGGCTGTCGGTGCCAAAACAAGCAAAATAGAGATCGGAACCGGAGTGATCGATATGCGGTATGAAAACCCGATGTACATGATAGAAGATGCTGGCGCCGCGGATTTGATTTCCGGGGGGCGCTTACAGCTAGGAATTAGCAGGGGTTCGCCCGAGCAGGTGATCGACGGTTGGCGACACTTCGGTTATGAACCTGCAGAGGGAGAAACCGACGCAGATATGGGACGCCGAAAAGCATTGGAATTTCTAAATAAACTAGACGGTATCGGCTTTGCCGACCCTAACCCCTACCCAATGTTTCCGAATCCACCAGGCTTGCTCCGCTTAGAGCCTCACTCTGAAGGATTGCGCGAACGTATCTGGTGGGGAGCGGCGTCTAATGCAACCGCCGTTTGGGCAGCAGAGAACGGAATGCACCTGCAAAGCTCTACTTTAAAATACGATGAAAGTGGTAAACCTTTCCATGTACAGCAGGCAGAGCAAATAAGATTATACAGAGAAGCCTGGAAAAAGGCCGGACATGAGAGGGAAGCAAGGGTTTCTGTCAGTCGTTCTATTTTTGCATTGGTAAACGATCAGGATAGATATTTCTTTGGACAACAAGCCAATCAGGGTGATAAAATCGGATTTATTGAAAGTGATAGACGGGCAATTTTTGGAAGAAGTTATGCTGCAGAACCGGATCAGCTGATCAAGGAATTAGCCCAGGATGAAGCTATCCAGGAAGCCGACACACTCCTATTGACCATACCTAATACTTTAGGAGTTGATTATAATATACACGTGCTATCATCTATTTTGGAGCATGTTGCACCTGCACTGGGATGGCGTGAAAAGATTTGAGTTAGGAAGACAGGAGCATGAGCCAAATACTTCAAGTCGCTGAAGATTACTTACAGCGAACCAACCGCATCGTTTTCCTTACCGGGAAGGCCGGTACGGGAAAAACGACGTTTCTGCGGAAGATTCGTCAAAATACTTCGAAGAAATTAACGGTTGTCGCACCAACCGGCGTTGCCGCGATCAATGCCGGAGGGATGACTATCCACTCGTTCTTTCAATTGCCTTTCGGCCCATTATTGCCTGAAGGCGCTGAACGTCCGGAAAGTCATTTCTCCGAGGAAAAGCGCGAGCTTCTGCAGGCATTGGAATTATTGACCATCGACGAAATCAGCATGGTGCGGCCCGATGTGCTTGACCGTATTGATCTGTTGCTGCGGAATGTTAAAAAGAATGATCATCCCTTTGGAGGAGTGCAACTGCTGCTCATTGGTGATCTTTCGCAATTGAGTCCCATTATACGCGATGACGAGTGGTCGCACTTAAGAGGCTTTTACAATTCGCCATATTTTTTCAGCAGTCGCGCGCTGAACAGGGCTGGCTTTGTCCGTATTGAGCTTACAGAGGTATTCAGGCAAAGTGACCCGGTATTTGTAGATATTCTTAATCAGGTTCGGGAACAGCAGATCAGCGACGAGTCTCTTGCTCGATTGAATGAGCGTTATAGCGCAACATTAGATGATACTGACAGCTACATTGTACTGACTACGCATAACCGGATCGTCCAGGAGATCAACGGATCTCGCCTCCAGGAGCTTGAAGGAGACCTGGTTGAATACAAAGCGTCTGTTCGCGGTGAATTTCCGCCAGATAGCCATCCAACCGACATCAATCTTCAGTTAAAAGTCGGCGCACAAGTGATGTTTGTTAAAAATGACAATTCTCCTGAAAAGTTGTACTTCAACGGAAAGATTGGAAGAGTCATACGCTTGGCCACTGATACGGTCTTCGTTCAATGCGAAAACGAAGACCGCGAGATCGCCGTGCAGGCAAGCGAATGGTCGAATATCCAGTATAAGTTAGTAGATGGTGAGATCGGTGAAAGCATGGCTGGCAGCTTCGCCCAAATACCGCTCAAACTTGCCTGGGCAATTACGATCCATAAGAGCCAGGGCCTCACGTTCGACAAGGCGATCGTGGATGTCAGTGAAGCATTTGCACCAGGGCAAGCCTATGTAGCGCTAAGTCGTTGCCGCAGTCTTGACGGCTTACTGTTAAGGCAGCCTGTTTCGAAAGCCAATATTATTGCTGACCCCAACGTGAAGCAGTTTGATGCCTCCGCACCTAAGCTTGCCCCTGATGAAAATACTTTAAAAGCTGACGAAGAACGCTACAGGCAGTTTTTGCTTCAGGAGCTTTTCAGCTTTACGGAACTTCATACTTCGTTGGGAAAATTACCAGGTGTCTCGCTGGCTTTAGATGACGATGTGTTTGAAATTGCTAAAAAAATGCAGGCCCAACTGCCCGGCTATGCGCCCGAAAGAATTAAAAAGGCTGCGTTATATTTCAAAGATAAACTCCATAGTACCATAGAGAAAGCGGAGTTACAACTACGGACAGCGGCCGATGGTTCGCCGGGTAAGGTAGTAAAGGCTGATGCGATTATGGATGCTATATTGAAAAAAGAGGAGTTGATGTCGCACTTTAGCAAGCAGGATTTTTCTTCGGAGGAATATTTATCCTTCCAAAGGAGAGACCGGTCCCGGTATAAAAAACTCATTCAGGCGCTCAGCGCGCACCCACATGAGGAACTGGTAGCGCACTTGATTCATTGGCGTGAAGAAAAGGCAGCGCAGCTTAAACTCTCAGCTTCCATGATCTTCAGTGATCAAACCGTCAAAACGATTGCACTGAAGCTACCTGCAAGCTTAAAAGCACTGGGAGCGATCAAAGGAGTCGGCCAGCAAAAGACCAGCCAGTTTGGTGCGGAAATACTTAATTTGATCCGTGCGTACCAAAATCAGCAGTCAGGATCAGCGGAACAGGTTTCTTTATTCTAAGCACCTTTGGAGATTCTTTTTAATTTCTTAATCCTTAAGCCTACTTTGCTCATCAGCATATTTCTGTTCCTCTATTTGTGGAATATTGCCCGTAGATTCTCTTACAATCAGTTCCGATTTTAGTATTATTCCCGAGGTGATGTGAAGATTCATCTGGTTTTCCAAATGATCAACCATCGACTTTGCGGCAATTTCACCGATCAGCATACCTGGATTGTCTACGGTAGTAAGCGGGGGGCTTACATTTCGTGAAATGACATCATTATTAAAACCTGCTACCAGAATGTCGTCAGGAACTGTATACCCTAGTCGTTTCAGCTCGTTCATGCAAGTCGCCGCTGAAGTATCATTGGCCGCGAAAACACCATCCGCCTTCATATTAACAATCGCTTTTGCTGTTTCTCTACCGGTCTCCTCTCCCAGGTCAGTTATAATCAAATATCTTTCATCGAAGCTGAGATTAAATTCTTTTAAAGCGCGCAGATAACCTCTAAACCGGTCTTCATAAACATTGATTTCCTGATTACCACTGATATGTGCAATTCTTTTTGCTCCGGTAGAGATCAGGTGCTTAGTAACCAGATACCCTGCTTCTTCATTATTTATAAAGACGGAAGCAACGGATTTATCATTAGGAACCCGGTCAAAAAATAAAACAGGAATATTTTTTTTAAAGAAGAGGTCGAAATGGCTAATGTCTTTTGTGTCTTCAGATAGCGAAACCAGGAGCCCGTCTACCCTGTTCGAAAACATGGTTTTTACATTTCTTATCTCTTTTTCTCTGCTCTCCAGGGATTGTGTAATGATGAGATTATAGCCTTTATTATTGCACACCTTTTCAATCCCCGCAATTACATTGGCTACAAAGCTGCTGTTAAGTCGCGGCAATATTACTCCAATGGTATTAGTGGTTTTAGTTCTGAGATTGGCGGCAAAGTTATTGGACCTGTAGCCCATTTCTTCCGCAATGGCAGCAATCTTTTTCTGTGTTTCCAGGCTGACTGAAGAATGTCCTTTTAATCCCCTGCTTACTGTGGATGCAGCAATATTAAGACGTTCCGCAATATCATAAATAGTAACTTCTTTAGGCTTCATATCGCTGAAAGCAAATTTAGTGTTCTTAGGCTTATTACTAGCTTCCCTTCCGCCTAAATTAAGGATTAAAAATTAGTATAACAACCGATTGTTATTTCAAACGAATTACATACCTTTACATCGCAAATTTTTTTTAACCAAAACATAAAACTTAATAAATTAAAAGGCCAAATGGCTTCATAGGCGATATATAATAAATAGCAATCGATTGCTACTTGTATATGAAACTACGTCGGTCTCAAATAACCAATTTATAAACACAAATAGGAAATATGGCGCTAGAAAAAACTTGGAGGTGGTTCGGCCCCAATGACAGTATTAAGCTTTCCGAATTAAGGCAATTTGGTGTAGAGGGTATAGTTACCGCCTTACATCATATAAAAGGGGGAGCTGTTTGGCCTGTAGAAGAAATTATGCAGGTAAAAGAAGAAATTGAAAGACATGGTATGCGCTGGAGTGTGGTTGAAAGCCTGCCGGTGTCTGAGGGAATAAAGCAAAACAATTCAGACCGTAAGCAGCTGATTGAGAATTATAAGATCTCTCTCAGGAATCTAGCCTCTTGCGGAATTGACACGGTCTGTTACAATTTTATGCCTGTGCTCGATTGGGCAAGAACAGACCTTCATTTTGTGAGCGAAAGTGGTGCAGAATCCATGCTCTATGATCACGCTACCTTTGCTGCATTTGACATTTTCATCCTGAATCGCCCCAATGCAAAACAGGATTATCCTGAGGATATATTAGCCGAAGCAAAACAGATCTTCGATAAGATGACTATTGACGAGCAAAATACCCTTGCTTTTAATATTATTGTAGTCACTCAGGGCTTTATCAATGGCACAGTAGGCAATGTTCAGAATTACAAGCAAGTTTTTCTGGACTATCTGAGCAAGTATGATGATATTGATAAAGATGTTTTAAGAAATAACCTGCTCCTGTTCCTGGAAGACGTTATTCCTGTGGCCGAAGAAGTGGGTATCAACCTTTGTATTCATCCTGACGACCCGCCGTATCCTTTATTGGGTTTGCCAAGGATAGCAAGCACTCTCGAGGACTTCGACTGGATCTTTTCCAATTATCCGTCAAGAGCGAACGGACTTACATTCTGCAGCGGATCCTTGTCGGTGAGGGAGGATAATGACCTCGTGAAGATTGCAAAGCGTTTTGGCGAACGCATACACTTTGTTCACTTAAGAAATATAAAGCGTATCGGGACACGCAGCTTTTACGAATCAGCGCACCTCGATGGTGTAGTTGATATGTATGAGGTTTTGAAAGCACTCTTGGAAGAGCAGCACCAGAGAATGGCCAATGGACGAAAGGATCACCGTATGCCATTCAGGCCAGATCACGGGTTGAAAATACTTGATGATTTTAATAGGACCAGCAATCCCGGTTACCCACTTATCGGACGGATGAGGGGGCTCGTGGAAATTACCGGACTAGAAATAGGTATTGAACGGAGTTTATCATAATTAATTTAAATACTCTTACAAATCTTTACAAATGACATCATTATTTGATATAAGCGGCAAAGTTGCCGTAATTACTGGGGCCGGTGGTGTATTAGGTGGGAGCATCGCTGCAAGCTTAATGAAAGCCGGAGCTAAAGTTGTTGCTATGGACATCAGGCAGGAAAACCTGGATACCAGGGTTGCCGAATTAAAACAGATCCATAAAGATGTGACCGGCATGGTTGGAGATGTTCTTGACATAGACAACTTAAAAGAAGTAGCAAGGAAAATTAAAGCCCATTGGGGAAGTGTAGACATCCTGGTGAACTGCGCCGGAGGCAATATCCCCGGAGCTACTTTAAGGGAGGATCAAAATGTCTTTGATATGAAGATCGAGGATTGGGAAAAGGTTACCAATTTAAATATCAATGGTACGGTGTACCCTTGCCTGGCATTTGGAGAATTGATGGCGGAGCAAGGCTCCGGAAGTATTATCAATGTATCCTCTATGGCTACTTATTCGGCCATTACCCGCGTTCCAGGATATTCGGTGGCAAAAACAGGGATAAACATTTTCACCCAGTGGCTTGCTACAGAAATGGCGCAAAAATTTGGTGAGGGTGTAAGAGTTAACGCCATTGCACCTGGGTTTTTCATTGGTGATCAAAACAGGGCAGTACTTATTAATCCTGATGGAAGCTATACCGACAGAAGCTTGAAAGTGATTCAAAAAACACCTATGAAGAGATTTGGTGATATTTCGGAGCTAAACGGAACAGTGCAATTTCTTTGTTCCGCTGCAGCCAGCTTTATCACCGGTGTAATTTTGCCGGTGGACGGAGGATTCACGGCATTTAGCGGAGTTTAATAATATTATTGCAGGGCAAAATATTAGCCCTGCAATAATTCTTAATTAATGATCATGCCCTCCCTCTGCATGGATCTCAAACTTTAGTTTAAGTACATCCTCTCCGGCAAACTTAGTTGCATAATCGTTATGATTCCAATCGCCTCTGGTGATTGTCGCTTTTACACCATTATTTAATTTTCTGAGGATATAGCTTACTTCTTTCTCGCCTTCATTTTCGTGCCCGAGAGTAAAGTAGCTCAATATTCCAGTAGTTTGGATCGCACCCGATACAGCGGTTCCATCTCCATAAGTAGCTTCCCTAGGTTGAAAAATAGCTCCACTTTCGTTCTGCGTGTTTTGATTGAGAATCAAATTGCCTCCCACCAGGAATGCTTTATAGTTATCAGCCACAGCTTTGCTTGCAATATAGTCGTTTTGCACTTCTTTACCTGTATAGTCCCAAGTTTTAAGCTGTATTTTATAAATGGCATCTGCTTCCAGATGAAGATGGCCGTTGGCGGTAGCTGTACCCTTTTCGTCAAATTTAATAACAATTGGGGTTGCTCCGGGTATGTCTGCCAGATCATGAAAATGATCTCCATGAGCATGCCCGTTCACTTCTGTAAGGATCAGTTCCGAGCGTTCGATACCTTCTTTTATTGGTTCCGGATCATTGTCATCTTTTTTACAAGACGTTACAGACGATACAATGATGATAGCTGCAAAAAAGGCGAATTTTAGTGATTTTAAATGTTTCATTTGATTGATTGATTGATTGAAGTGATTCTTTATATTATTCTTTAATTAGACGAGAGATTACTAATAGTCAATGTTGTATCCTACGTAGTTAAAAGCGTCATGTTGTAGGAAGAATTGTGTACGCTAAGCGAACTGCCAGACACATTGATCTGTACTTCAGGCAATGGCTGTCCTTCTGTATAAGTCACAGATCCTGAAAACATAAACTGCTTTGCCTGCACAGATGCATTTGTTGCTATAAAAATGATAGATGCCATAACGAATTGAACCATTCGGCGCTTATTGTAAAGACGGTATTATTGACCAACATAGGATCAGACGACGTCCCTGAACCAGAAATACTGGTTAGCTTCAGGATACATCGCTTTATGCGATTAAATTATATTATGAGATTGAAGAAGTGAAGGGCCTGTGAGAATGTTCAAAAAAATGAAACCTGTTTTAATTACAGCTATATATTAAAATATAATAGATATTCTAACATATGCTTTGCGTAAAAACAATCGGTAATCATTCGAACTAATATCAGGCCAGCAAATAAGGGGGACCTTTATTAGTGAAGCCCTGGAGAGTGAATTTATAGTTCACAGCAATTACAGGAGTATTTCGCATAACTGGCTCCAGGATGGGAAGCACTAGTTGCGGAGGAAAAGACAAGTAAAGTTCTCTACCTTGTTTATGAGCCAAGTAATCGCATATCCTACATGAATCAACTTCAGGGCCGATATGTGTGTTGCTAAATGTACGCTCAGGTACACCGCCAAGGCTATCTATATATTCATCATCCCCCGGCAGTTCACATTGCATTACCGCAGTGTGATAATGGAAGACATTGATCAAAGGCACAGAAAGGAAAAGCATGAGCAGCATAAGCGAACCTGCGGAACGGAATCTATCTAGCCATATTATTCTTTGCCTTTTCAATATGCAACAAAGATGCATTAATATTCTTAGTTTTAAAATAGGATTGTAAAAATTTTAGAACACTTTAGTTAAATTTTCATTATATCAGGTAAAAATGTCATTTTTGTGGGCGTTAATAGTGATGACAGATTTCCGAAGCTTAAATAACTACATTGCGTTGCTCTTGCTGCTGATCTTCTCTGCGGCTCAGTTGGCTCAATGCATACACAGCCATCATGAGGAGACCTGTTCTGTATCGTTAGGTAAAAACAGTAAAGTCATCAAACCCGTTAAAGACATCTATAACACCTCAAATACGGAGATTAACAAGGCGGAGATCAAGTGCAAGGTTTGTGATTACATTCAAAACCATCAATCACGTTATCTCAGCAACCATCAGGGACTAGCATCATTGATCTTCCAAACAAAACTTCCTGTGTTGCCTGCATCTTTCACAGAAAGTTTATTTGACCGCTGTGTCCACACCTGGACAAATAAGGGCCCACCCATAGCATAATATCCTCTCACGTATCCTGCGGATAATTTGTTCATAAGCTTATTGCCTTTAGGCTATTGCATGCGTCTGCTGCGCATCATCATTTTAATCGTATATTTTATGAAGTACCGGGTATTTATTATCCTTACACTCGTTTGTTTTTCCAGATCTTTGTTTGCCCAGCAAACTAATTGTCGCTTCCGCGTGGAAGGCCTTATTACAGATTCGCTTTCGAAAGAATCTGTTCCCGGCGCTTCCATCAGAATATCTACGTCCAACCGAACCTCTTACACTGATGAGCACGGTCATTTTAGCCTAAACAAGCTATGTGATGGCACCATTATACTGACGGTTAACGCCATAGGCTACAATGTCTATGAAAGGAAACTTTCCGTCACATCCGACCTGGATCTTACTCTTCCATTGCAACGGTCAGATGTAAAGCTTGACGAAGTTGTGGTCAAGGGAAGAAAGCCTGTTACTTCAGGACTAAACAAAGCTGTAACGGTATCAGGTAAGCAGCTTGAGCAAACAAGAGGAGGTACACTTGCCGATGCGCTTAAAACAGTTCCGGGAGTAAGCACACTTCAGACAGGTTCGTCGATTTCGAAGCCTGTAATTCAGGGTCTCCACAGCAATCGTCTTCTGATACTAAACAATGGTATCCGGCAGGAAGGACAGCAATGGGGTATGGAGCACGCACCAGAAATAGACCCTTTTGTAGCACAGTCGGTAACGGTGATTAAGGGTGCAGAAGGTGTAAGATATGGCCCCGAGGCTATCGGCGGGGTCATCCTTGTGAAACCCTCTCCTCTACCGAAGCAGCCTGAAATAAAAGGAGAGTTAAACCTTACCGGCTCTTCGAATGGAGCTGCAGGTGCTATCTCAGGTCGAGTCGAAGGAGGGGTTAGTAAGTTCCCGGGCTTGGCCTGGCGATTGCAAGGCACTGCAAAAACCTCGGGAAATATAGAGACTGCTGACTATTACCTGGAGAATACAGGATTACGGGAGCTTAACTTTTCCGGTGCGCTTGGATATTCGCGTAAGAAATTTGAAACTGATCTCTATTTCAGCCACTTTCAAACCGAGGTTGGAATATTCGGCGGTTCCCACGTGGGCAGCATCGAGGATCTTAAAGCGGTCATCGCCAATGGCAGGCCTTTTCAGGAGGCAGACTTCAGCTATCGTATCGATGCTCCGCGACAAGACGTAGCTCATAGCCTATTGAAACTGGAAAGCCATTTTCATCTAAACAGTAACACTCATATTGATCTCATCTATGGCTTTCAGCGCAATACCCGTCAGGAATATGATAAACGTCGCGGAGGAAGAAGCAGCATTCCCTCCCTTGACCTTACACTCACCACGCAAACCCTGGATTTGTTCCTGGAAAGTTTTAGTAGTGCAGGCTGGAAACAGACTCTGGGAGTAAACGGATTGCTGCAGGTAAATAACAACGTTCCGGGAACATCCGTCATTCCTCTTATTCCAAACTACGACACGTATAATGCAGGTCTGTATTATATCACGAAGCTGAGTAAAAACAATTATGAGCTGGAAGCCGGCATCCGATTTGACCATAAATACCAGGATGCATTAGGTTATGATATTGAACAGAATTTGTACGGAGGTACAGGGGAATTTAATAACTTTTCAGCAAGCCTTGGAGGTGTGCTTAACCTGCCAAACCAATGGGCACTGCGTTCTAATCTCGCTTCCGCCTGGAGGCCTCCTGTGGTAAGCGAGCTCTTTAGTAACGGACTGCACCATGGCTCTGCTGCCTTCGAGATCGGTGATCCTGGTCTCGAAAGTGAAAAAAGTTATAAATGGATCACTTCGGCGGAGCACCATGGCAATAAGCTGAGCCTTGATCTCAGCATTTTCCTTAACCGGATTAATAATTATATCTATCTGGAGCCTACAGGTAATTTTTATCAAAGTATTAGGGGAACGTTTCCTGAGTTTTATTACAAACAAGCGGATGCGCTATTTTCAGGCGGTGATATTGGCTTAACATACCGTATTTTAAGAGGCCTTGATTATGGACTGAAAGGAGCTTTGGTGAGAGCGAAAAACCTCAACACAGATGGTTACCTGCCTTGGATCCCTTCCGACCGTATTGAAAACAGCCTGACATACTTTTTAAGAGCCGATGAAAAAATCACAGGAAGCTACATCAATGTGAAACATCTGTACGTGGCCCGGCAGAACAGGTATGTGGAATCAAGCGACTATATGCCGCCACCCCCAGCTTACCATTTGTTCGGCATACAGGGTGGTACCGAACTCAAATTGGGAAAAAACACACTGGTATTAAACGCATCCGTAGATAATCTTTTTAACACTTTGTATAAAGAATACATGAACCGGTTCAAATATTATTCTCATGATCAGGGGAGAAATATCACGATCAGGACCATTTTCAAATTTTAATAATCATAATCAATAAATGTTTAACACTTTAATTTTCAATAAAATGACTATCACTAAGATGTACCGAATCATTGCAACAACACTTGCAACCGGCTTGATTTTAACGTTCAATGCTTGTAAAAAAGATGATCCAGAGCCGGAAGTTGCCCAGGAAGAATTCAAGAGCGTTGTGTTCAATTTTATAGAACTGGAGGCAGATGATGATCATTTCCACGAAACAACCGACACGGTTAAAATTGTGTTCGGTGCAGATGGCAATGCAACAAGAAGCCACTACGATCTGCATGCAGATGCAGTTTACCGCCTGAAGGTAGTAGCTTATGATTTTGCCGGCCGCGAGATGCAGGATGAATTCGTTGAAGAAGCTGATGAGCACCAGATGTTTATCACCGGAGCACAGGAAGGTGTGCTGGATTATACTTATGAAGATGATAAGGTTGGTGTAACAGGACGCTTGTCAACTCTTAAACCATCCGACGGCTCTATGACCTTAACTGCGGTACTTCGTCACGGCCTGGATAAGTCAAAAACTACTGCTGCAGATTGGGATGATGCAAACCATGTTCGCTTTGGCGGTTCAGCTGACTTTACGTTGAAGTTCCCGCTCCATGTTGTAGAGGGAGATCATGATGATCACTGATCAAAACCGAAACTGAACTAAAAAAAAGGCCCGCGTTAAAATTAAAACCGGGCCTTTTTTATCAGCTCAAAACATGAAGTTCCGGATCTCAACCGATCTTACATCTTTCCTTTTTTTTGTTTATGTTTATTTATGAGTTTTGAGATAGACAACGAAACATACAGGGATCTGGGGATCTTCCATAATGATACAGGAGATAGCATCTATTCAATTTATGATAAAACTCAGACGGCAGGTGGTGCAAAATTACTGTATAGAATGATGCAGGAGCCCTTAAGTAACAAAATCGTGCTTGAGGAAAGAGTAAGATCTATAAAATTTTGTAGGAACAAAAATTTTAACATCGAACTCAATTATCATCAGCTTGATTCAATTGACTACTACCTGTCTTTCAATAAAAAATGTTTGTCAAATAATCCTATTGACGCCCTATACGATCATTATAACTACAAAATCAATCCAAGCCAGGACCACTACCAGATCATTACCGGGATCGAAAACCTCCTGGTGTTACTAAAATCTTTTTCAATACTTTTTAATAAGGTAAAGGAACCGGATCTTCCGGATCGTTTTGGAAAACAGATTGAGCATGTAAAAGAGATCCTGCAAGATGATGTTTTGAAAAAGCTAATCCCATCCGACAAACCCTTACGCTGTTTCCAAATAAACTACCTGGACAACCTTTTTAGGAAACAAAAAAAGGATCGTATAAAAGAATTTTTAGAATTTGTTTACGAGATCGATGTGCTTGGATCGCTTGCCGCTCTGTCTGACAAGCAGGGTTGGTGTTACCCAAAATTTCATCAGGATAAGAGCCAGGATATTTCATTTGAAAAACTTATTCATCCTGGAATAAGTGAACCTGTAAGCAACGATTCTTATATTGATGAAAAAACCAACGTAATATTCCTAACCGGACCCAACATGGCTGGTAAATCGTCGTTTCTGAAAGCTGTTGGTATCGCTGTATACTTGTCCCATTTGGGTTTTCCAGTACCCGCCGAGAAAATCAGGCTTCCGGTATTTAAAGGTTTGATAACAACCATCAACTTGCCAGATAACCTTCATGAGGGATTAAGCCATTTTTATAGTGAAGTTAAAAGAATTAAAAAGACGATTACCAAGCTTGCAGAGCATGGAGAGGTCTTCGTAATATTTGACGAACTCTTCCGAGGCACAAACCTGAAAGACGCATTTGAAGCTACCCTGCTAATCACTTCAAAACTATCAATGATCCACCGCTCTAAATTCATGATCTCCAGCCACTTCACAGAGATCACAGATGAATTAAAGAAGCTCGATGGGATAGCATTTCAGTACTTTGAGTGTAATTTCGTTAACGAAAAACCTGTGTTTTCTTATAAAATAAAACACGGTATATCAGAGGAACGCTTAGGTATGTATATCCTGCATACAGAAGAAATATTTACAACTCTGGATCAATTGATCGACTGATTTGCTCCATAAACGCAGTCAATCCAAATTTTCCAATAAAAGGAAAAGGCCTGATTTGCTACAAACAGGCCTCTCCAGTGTGTTTAATATTTTCTAACTACCACCCTCCTCCTAAAGCCCGGTACAATTCTACAACAGCACCCTTTTGTTGTCTTTGTATCGCTACAAGGTTTAGTTCGGCCTGTAAGGCACTGCGTTGTGCAGTGATAACCTCCAGGTAATTAGCCATATCGCTCTGGAAAAGAAGATTAGCATTACGAGTAGCTTTTTGAAGAGTTTCAACCTGTTGCTGGGCCAAAGTCCTTTGTTCACTTAATTTCTTAGTTTGAACTAAGGCATTCGACACTTCCGACATGGCTACTAATACCGATTGCCTGAACTGCAGTACTGCCTGCTCACGCCTGAGCTTCGCCGTCTCGTATTGTGTTTTTAATGCCCTCCCATTAAACACTGGTTGAACCAGGGCTCCTGAGGCCAATCCAAACAAAGAAGCAGGCACATTGAACCACTTGTCGAAGCTTAAGCTTTCAATACCTCCGCCAGCAAATAAAGTTAATGAAGGATACATGCTCGCTTGTGCCACGCCCACTGCAGCGTTTGCTGACTTCAGCGCCATTTCATTCGCCCTGATGTCGGGCCTGCGACTGACAATTGCAGCAGGCAGACCTGTCTTCACACCCGGATTAAGCTCCTCTCCCTGATCCGTATCTACCCGCTTAATCCGACCGGGCAGTCTGCCAGCCAGCAGCTGAAGGGCGTTCTCCTGAAGTGTTATTGCCTGTTCTAATTGTGGAATTAGCAAAGCTGTTGCCTGTCGTTGTGCCTCCGATTGCTGTATAGCGAGGTCTGTCACATCTCCCGAAGCTTTTAGCAAACGGGTCAGCACTAAAGTACTATCGTTCAGAGAGAGGTTTCTTCTGGCAATAGTCAATTGCTTATCCAGCATTAAGAGATTATAGTAGCCCTGAGCGATATTTGCTACCAACTGCGTTTGCACGGCTTTTGTGGCTTCATAAGTTTGAAAATATTGCGCCAGAGCCGATTCTTTCTGCCTGCGGATCTTTCCCCAAATATCCAGCTCCCAGGAAAGGTTCAGACTTCCGGTATAATTTTCAATATCTGTGATACCAAACTGTCCCGCACTTAAACCATTCAAACTATTTTCCGAAAGTTTGGTATAGGAAGCCGCTACCTGGAGGTTTAGCTGAGGAAGCAGCGAAAGCCGGGCCTGTTTAAGCTGTTGTTCTGCAATATCTATTCGTTTAACAGCCACTTGCAAATCATTGTTATACTGCAGCCCGCTATCAATTAAGGTCACCAGGGCGGTGTCCTTAAAAAAGCTGTTCCATTTTATACTGGCAATGCTGCTGGTATCCGAATGAGAGGTCGAATCAAAACCAACAGGAACCTGAACAGATGGCCTTTGGTAATTTTGTCCAACCTTACATCCGCTTCCTAAAAGCACAGATATAATTAGGATATAGTTAAAAATTTTGATAAGGCTCATAATACTAAATTTCAGTGTTTACTAATTCTTCTTCCAATTCGTCTATTTCTTCCTCTTCTTCACTACCCATGCGCCCTGCTATCCTTTCATGTAAATACTGGAAGATGACAAAAAGCACCGGAATGATAAATATCCCGAGAACAACTCCCGTCAGCATTCCTCCTACTGCGCCGGTTCCAATAGAGCGGTTTCCCATGGCGGAGGCTCCGGTAGCTGTAACTAAAGGCAGCAGGCCGACGATAAAGGCAAAAGAAGTCATGAGAATTGGCCGCAATCTTAACCTTGATGCCTCGAGCGCGGCATCTACAAGATCCATTCCATCTTTCCGGCGCTGAAGCGCGTATTCAATGATAAGGATTGCATTTTTCGCCAACAGTCCTACAAGCATAATCAGACCAACCTGCACATAAATATTATTTTCAATCCCCGTTAATCCAATTGAAACAAAAACTCCGAAGATTCCGGTCGGTACTGAAAGTATAACCGCGAAAGGGAGTATGTAACTTTCATACTGGGCAGCAAGGAGAAAGTAAACAAACAAAAGGCTCAAAACGAATATCCATACCAATTGAGATCCCGAACTTTGTTCTTCCCGGGTCATCCCGGTCCACTCATATGAGTAGTTCCTGGGCAGATATTGCTCGGCCACCTCCTGTACGGCTTTTATCGCATCTCCTGATGTATATCCGGGCTTAGGAATACCATTGATAGCAACTGCGTTGAACAGGTTATTTCTGGTAACAGTTTCCGGACCGAAAACACGTTTTAATTTAACCAGTACATTCGCAGGAACCATTTGGCCCAGGTTATTCTTAATATAAACGCCATTTAATGAAGCAGGCTCAGCCCGGTAAGTAGCATCAGCCTGAACAATCACGCGATAAAATTTTCCGAACCGGTTAAAATCAGACGCAAATGTGCTGCCATAAAAGACCTGTAAAGTCTGCATCAGATCCGAAATCGATACTCCAAGCTGTTTGGCTTTTTTCTGGTCAATGTCTAAGCTGTATTGAGGGTTATTGGTATTGAAAGTGGTGAAAGCGTACATAATTTCTTTACGCTTCATTAATTCACCGATAAAGCCGTTTGCAGTAGCGTTCATCTTGTCTAAACGACCACTTGACCGGTCCTGCAATATCAGCTCAAAACCCGTTGTATTTCCAAAGCCCTGTACCGTAGGATAGACGAACACAAAGACACTGGCTTCCTTTATCGCCGTAAACTTCTGGTTCAAAACCCCGATGATTTTATCCAGATCGTTTACTTCGCCTCTTTCCCCAAAAGGCTTCATGCGTATAAATCCCACTGCATAATTCGAGCTGTTGGCATTAGCAACAATATTTAAACCTGTTACTGCCCCAACACGTTCTATAGCAGGCTCCTTCTTAAGAATCTGATCAATTTTGTTCATTACCTTTTGCGTTCTGTCGAGGGAGGCGCCCGGAGGAAGATTCACAGAATAGACCACGAAACCCTGATCTTCTGTGGGAATAAATCCGGAAGGAGTTCGCTTCATCAGAACAACAGTTATGACAGTAACTAAAAGAAGTAAGCCAGAAGCCAGCCACTTGCGGGCAATAAGAAATCGAAGTCCCTTCACATACTTATCGGTGGTCCGGTTGAAACCAACGTTAAAGGCGTTAAAAAAACGTTGTTTAAAAGAACTTTTCTTAGCTTGGTCCAGGCCTGGTCCGTGGTGCTCCCTTCTCAAAAAGATAGCACATAACACAGGACTTAATGTCAATGCATTGACGGCAGAGATCAGGATAGCGATTCCTAGAGTGAACGCAAACTGTTTGTAGAACACCCCAACCGGCCCTTCTAAAAACGCAACGGGAACAAACACAGCCACCATCACCAAGGTAATGGACACTATGGCACCTGATATTTCACTCATCGATTGAATGGTCGCCTTTTTAGCCGACAAACGGGTGTTTTCCATTTTTGCGTGTACCGCTTCTACCACTACAATGGCATCATCCACCACAATTCCGATGGCAAGCACCATGGCGAAAAGTGTAAGAAGGTTGATGGAAAAACCAAAAAGTTTCATGAAGAAGAACGTGCCAATAATAGCTACAGGAACAGCGATTGCCGGAATTAAGGTGGAACGAAAATCCTGGAGGAAAATATACACCACGATGAAAACCAGGATAAAAGCTTCCAGTAAAGTGTGCTGCACCTGGCTGATCGAAGCGTCCAGAAACTCTTTCGAACTATACATCGTGAAATAGCCAATCCCCTTAGGGAAGTTTTTAGAGGCTTTCTTCATTACCTTGTCAACCTCAGTCAGGATTTCATTGGCGTTGGAACCTGCCGTTTGAAAAACAGCCAGCCCGGTACCATTTTTTCCAGCGATCATGGTGTTGGCACTATAAGTAAATGATCCCAGTTCTACCCTGGCAACATCTTTTAACCTGATCACCGAACCATCAGGGTTGGCTTTCAGTACAATTTCTTCATATTCCCTGTTCTGCGTGTACTTACCTTTGTATTTCAACACATATTCAAAGGCCTGCTTACTGCTTTGTCCGAACCGTCCCGGAGCTGCTTCGATGTTTTGTTCCCTGATAGCCGAGATCACCTCCTGTGCAGAAAGATTTGAGGCGACCAGCCGGTCGGGTTTCAGCCAGATCCGCATAGAGTAATCCCGTGCACCAAATATCATCGCCTGGCCGACACCCGGCACCCGTTGAATCTCGGGTATGATATTGATCTTGGCATAATTCTGCAAAAACGTTTCATCGTATGTGCTGTCAGTGCTGTACATCAGAGGCACATAGATCATGCTGTTCTGCTGCTTCTGGGTAGATATCCCCGCCTGAACAACTTCCTGAGGCAGCTGACTGACCGCTTTTGCGACACGGTTCTGAACATTTACAGCTGCCTGGTCGGGGTCTGTCCCAAGCTTAAAATACACATTCAGCGTAAGAGCACCGTCATTACTGGCGGTAGAGGTCATGTAGGTCATGTTCTCCACGCCATTAACGGCCTCTTCAATAGGTGTGGCAACAGCCCTGGCAACAACTTCTGCGTTCGCCCCCGGATAGGCTGCTGTCACCTGCACCGTTGGAGGAGCTATATCCGGGAACAGCGTAATGGGCAGCGAATATAATGACAGCGCTCCCAGTAAGGTTAGGATAATAGAGACCACTGTAGACAGAACCGGTCTCTCTATAAACTTTCTAAACATAATTTGATATTTTTGTTATCCAGGTAAAGGATAACGATTCAAAATTTATTCTATCTGCGCGGACAGTTTGCTGGCGGGAATTACTTTTGACTTGATCACCGTACCCTCAGTCAGACGGTCTATTCCGCTGAATACGATCTTGTCACCCGGGGATACTCCCTTGGAAACGAGGTAAAAATCCCCTTTTGTTCCCATAATGGTAAGTGCCTTACCTGCAACTTTGCTACTATCTCCCACTGCATAAACAAACACCTTATCCTGAAGCTCAAAGGTGGCTTCCTGGGGCACCAGTATAGCATTATTGATTATTTTTGGAATCCGGATCTTGCCAGTACTTCCTGATCTTAACAAACCATCAGGATTTGGGAAGGATGCCCGGAAGTTGATGGTGCCGGTTGTTTTTCCGAATTGCCCTTCTACCAGTTCTACTCTGCCTTTGGTGGGGTATATGGTGTTATCAGGAAGAACCAATTCAATTTCCGGTAAGCGCTTCAGTTTTTCAGCTAAGGTTACGCCCGTTGCCTGATTTTTAAAGTCGATGAAATCTACCTCACTCATCGTGAAATGTGCATGCACCTCCCTGGTTTCAGACAATACCGTCAACGGCTGCACACTCGCCGAACTGATCAGACTGCCCGTCTTAAAGGGAATACTGCCGATATATCCATCTGCAGGAGCTGTGATGGTAGTGTAATTCAAATTGTTCCTGGCTTCCTGAACCTGAGCTTGTGCCTGAGCCACACTGCCCTTCGCCACATTGTAAGCGGCTTTTGCCGAACGTAGCTTAACCTCCGACACCACATTGTTCTGGACCAGTGGAGCCACCTTGGCCACATCAATCGATGCATTTTCAAGGGCTGCCTTTGCTGATTCTAACTGTGCCAGGGCAGTGCTCAATTGCGTGCGGTAGTTTCTTGAGTCAATTCTAAATAAGGGTTGTCCCTTTCTCGCAAATGCGCCCTCGTCCACGAAGATTTCTTCCAGATATCCATCTACTTTTGGTCTGATTTCAATGTCACGTTTTCCTGTAACTGAAGCGTTATACTCAGAGAAAATTGTCACGGGTTCAGCGTTCAGGGCAATGACCGGAAGCTCCGGAGGAGGTGGTGCAGCCCCGGCACTTTCCGCCGAAGAGGAGCTGCAGCTTTGCAGGAAGAAGGCGGCGCTTAGTGCTGCAGCGCTTACTAGAGGGATTGTTAATTTTTGTATAGCTTTCATAACATATTATTTTTATTTTTTGAGTTTTTAATCTTTTTCCGCCGCTCCAGTCGGCAACTTATAACAATGATTTTTTTGCTAACACTGTTAACTAACTAGTTAAAAAAAAAGCGAATACGCTTCCATATTGCTATTTTGCAACGTTTTTCTTTTAAGAGCCCCTTGCTCTTACAGGTGAATATATCCTAACACTGTTAGAAACTTGTTCCAAAAAAAAAAGCTAATAGCGTTTTTTAAGTAAAACTTTTTATATATCCTTCGATCGCATCGTCCAATACCATCTTATTTAATTCAGCGTCAATGGTAGTACATGTATTGACAAGCTTGATAGAAATCAAACCGTGCATCACAGAAAATAAGGTATGAAACTTCAGGCAGGAACTTATATCTGTACGCCCCGTCTTTTTCTTTAAAGCTTCTATAACCTCAGTCACTATTCCCCGGAATTTTTCACGCCCCGGCGATGCTTCATTTATATCACAACCAATTGTTCCGATGCCAAACATCATCTGATACAATTCACTGTTCTCAAAGGCAAAATTCCAGTAGGCCTCAGCCATGCCCCTTATCTGATCCTCAGGCTCCTGACCTTCCTTTATTTGTTCGGTCAGAGATGAGGTTAATAAAGCAAATCCCTTTTTACTAAATTCCAGAAGGATAGCCTCTTTATTTTTAAAATGGTCGTAAATCACAGGCGAACTATATTCGATCCTCTCTGCGATTTTCCGTATAGACAAAGCTTGCCAACCCTCCTTTTTTACTAAGTCCCAGGCGGTACAAATTATCTTCGTTTTTACTTCTTCCTTCTCTCTTATTCTCCGTTCAACTATTCCCATAATAAAAACCTAACAGCGTTAGCAAAAGTAACACTCTTTTATAAAAAAAGAAGTGTATTTGCATTATCGGAAATTTAATGGAATAATCATGACAATTCCTACCTCTCCACCAGCTCCTTTACCTTATCCCCATAAAAATCAACTTTCTCTTCTTCTACTTTCAGAAGCTTACTCCACTTTTTAAACGTATTTACAAACACGATTAACATTAACACCATGGCAAGAAAAGCCAGAAACGATAATAGATACTGACCCTTCGGTAAATAAATATTTTTGATCTGCTCATAACCTGCCCAGAATGTAATAATCGCCATAAACACTCCAGGAATGGCGGAGGTAAGAGCATATTTCTTACGGTTGAGACGAATAAGCATCGTGGTACAAACTATCAGTCCGCAGGCAGCCAGCAATTGGTTACTGATACCAAATAACGGCCAGATACTGCTCACATTACCGGTATACACCAGGTATCCCCAGGAGAACGTAAAGAGTAGACTGCAAATGATCACTCCCGGCATCCAGTTCTTATCGTTAAACTTAGGATAAACATTACCCAGCATTTCCTGAAGGAAGAAACGCCCTACCCTGGTTCCGGCATCAATGGCGGTTAGGATAAACACCGCTTCGAACATAATAGCAAAGTTGTACCAGTAGGCCATTACATCGTCCATGAAAGGAATTTTATTGAAGATATGCGCCATACCAACCGCTAAGGATACTGCCCCTCCGGTTCTGCCATGAAGATCAACGCCAATCCTTTCACTGAAATGCTGCAGGTCTACAGCTGCAAGTTCAGGATGCTGAGCAAGGAATGCATCATACATTTCTTTTGGTGTATTGATGGCAAAATAATCACCTGGCACTAAAGTACAAGCTGCAATTAAGGCCATCAAAGCTACAAAGCCTTCAACCAGCATGGCCCCGTAACCTACGAAAAGGATCTCTTTTTCGTTGCCAAGCATTTTAGGTGTTGTTCCGGTGGCGATTACCGCGTGAAAACCCGAAATAGCCCCGCAGGCGATAACAATAAAAATGAACGGTAGAACAGCGCCGCCAATTACAGGTCCTCCGCCGTTGATGAACTGAGTAATCGCAGGCATCTGCAAGGTAGGGTGAACAAAAATCACTCCCACCGCCAGCATCAATATGGTACCGATCTTCAGATAAGTAGAAAGATAATCCCTTGGAACCAGCAGCAGCCATACGGGCAGCACAGAGGCCAGAAACCCATATGCTGTAATAGCTACGGAAATGGTTTTTATGTTCCAGTTAAACATGTCGCTGACCTCTTTGATCTTCATCAGCTCGTTACCTCCGATGATACCTGCAATGAGCAACACCCCTCCCAAAATACTTGCAAAGGTGATTTTATCTTTTCCATAGCGCATAATCAAACCCATGATAACCGCAATAGGCATCGTAATTATCACAGTAAACAAAGACCAGGAAGCTTCATGCATTGCGCTAATACAAGCGAGTGAAAGTCCGGCGAGTGTTAGGATCAGAATAAAAAGTATGGCCAAACCGGCAATGACACCCGTGCCCTTTCCTACTTCCTTACTCGCTATGGTAGCCAAACTCTGACCTTTATGCCTTACCGAGGCAAAGAGCACTACCATGTCGTGAACACCTCCTCCCAGCACGCAGCCGATCAGGATCCACAAAGCGCCGGGAAGGTAGCCAAACTGCGCTGCCAGTACCGGACCAACCAGCGGCCCGGCGGCAGCAATTGCTGCAAAGTGGTGACCAAAAAGTACATTCTTGTTGGTGACGACATAGTCTTTGCCATCAGAGAACTCTACAGCAGGTGTAAGATTATTGCCGTTTAAGCGCAATACCTTATTTGCTAGAAAAATTCCGTAAAACCTGTAGGCAATGGCAAAAACCAGTATCGCTACAAAAACTAAAGTCAGGGCATTAACGCCGTTCAAAAACTCCATGTTAAATTATTCAATAAAAATTCAATTGTCTGGCACCAATAATATAGCATTGACGATCCCAAAGCCACAAGCGACGGAGATAGAGACACAGGCACCAAAAGATTGCTCTTTTCTTTTAGGAATTATAGACCTGTAAGATATGGGAAAGGGTGAAAAATCTCCGACTTTTTTCACCATTCCATGATGCTGCGTCATTACTGTATCAGCGACAAGCCTGCCGGCTTCCCGGAGATATAATTGAGGTGACCAATGGTTAGTTTCCAAATATTCGTCTTTAGGATAACCCATTTCTGCATTTCTTTTCTAATGAATCAGGAATGGCTGGATAGTTGCCCACAAAATAAAGCAATCCTTTGGTATAACCTTCATGAATATTTACATTTTTTTCTCTCATGATTATCATATCGGTTGACATAGTTTAAGAACTGCACCTCACTTATTGTATCACTATAAAGCCTGTTATCTTCCCAGCCGATATTGACGCCATCTCCACGTCTAACCATCGGCATTAGTCTAATCACACTACCAGGAAATTTTAGTAAATTTGCTTTTTGCAAGCTAATGAACAGCCAACCATCTCTGCTTTGAAAAGAAAAGTATCACGTGAATACTTACTTTCTATATTTCTACACAGCAAAAGTTTTTTGCTGCTTCTTTTAATATTCTTTTTCTCTGAACCAGTTTGTATTGGTCAAAGCAAGATTGCTAAGGTATATCAACTGGAGGCAGCCTTCTTGTACAACTTTACCCGCTTTGTTAACTGGACATCAGCAAACCCTTCTGGTGAAACTCAATTTGTAATTGGAATTGTAGGCCGTGATCCTTTTGAAGGTTATATTGATGAAATTGTGAAGGGAGAACGAGTGGATGGGCGTTCAATTGTTATTCGCAGATATGATGATGTTAGCAACATTGGCAACTGTTCTATTCTGTTTATAGGGTTTTCCGAGGCTGAAAAAATCAGGCAAGCACTTAAAAAGGTCAAAAAGCGGGGGACTTTAACCGTTGCGGATTCTCCAAACTTTGTCAAACGAGGCGGTGCCGTAGAATTTTTTATAGAAGAAAATAAAGTGCGGCTCAAAATTAATGTAGATGCGGCAAAAGCAGAAGGCCTGGAAATCAGCTCTAAATTACTAAACCTGGCAAAAATTTATTGATGAATTAGATATGGGGTTTAAAGACGTACCAGTTAAACAAAAAATAATGGGCATTACACTTCTTACCAGTTCACTGGTCTTAGTGGTTATAGCCTTATCCTATATACTTCTTGAGTATTATTCCTTTAAAAAATCTGAGAAGAGCAACCTGCAAACTGTTGGACTCATCATTGCCTCCAATAGCTCAGCTGCTATAGCCTTCGACAGTCCCCATGATGGAGCAGAGATATTAGCTGCTTTACGTGCGAATAAATATATTACGGCTGCTGCCCTTTATACCGCCGAGGGTAAATTGTTCGCAAGATACCCTGATGATCTTAACACCAACTCGCTCCCAAAAACCATTTCTGAGGATGGTTACCAGTTTAAAGATGAGTATCTTGAGGGATTCCAATCTATCAGGCAAAAGAACCTTTATTTAGGAAAACTTTACCTGAGAGCAGATCTCACGAGAATGCAGCAACAAATTGTGCTGACCGCAACTACCAGCTTATTTCTTATTGCAGCAGTCTTGATTCTTGCCTTTCTGCTTTCACGCTTCTTGCAGAAATATATTTCGCGGCCAATACTGGAGCTTGAAAAAACGGCCAGATTCATATCAGAAAAAGGAGACCTTTCAGTAAGAGCTGTTCAGCGGTCTGGCGATGAAATTGGTACTCTAACACGATCATTTAATATGATGCTCGATCAGCTTGATTCCAAAAACCTGGAAATTCATGCGGCTAATGAAGAGAGCTTGAAACTAGCTGCTATCGTTGAATCGTCCGGAGACGCTATTATAGGTTGTAACCTGGAAGGAGAAATTATCACCTGGAACCAATCGGCAGAAAGAATATTAAGATATCCCGCCGAAGAGGCTATCGGACAAAAAGTCGAGTTCCTTGTCCCTTCAAGCGAAGCATCATTGTTTAAAACGATGATAAAGGACCTTGACGCAAGCGGGGGACGCAAGCCCGTTGAAACAATACTGGTAAGAAAGGGCGGCAATAATCCCGATATTTCTTTAACGCTATCTCCTGTAAAAAATTCGCATGGTGTGCTCGTTGGCTTTTCCCTGATAGCCCGCGATATCAGCATACAAAAGCAAAACGAACGTATTTTGGCCGAAAACGAAGAACATTTGCGGCTTGCTACACAGGCAGCTGAATTAGGAACATTCGACCTCGATGTGCGGACTGCCAGGCTTGTTTGGGACAAGCGTTGTAAAGAACTCTTTGGAGTTGAGGATCAAGACGAAGTTGACTATGATAACACCTTTGCAAAGCACCTGCACGAAGATGATCGCGATAGGGTACTGAAAGTGATAGATAACCTGCTTTATAACAGGTTTAACAACGGAGACTATGATATAGAATACCGGACAGTGAGCCCAGCCGGAAAGGTTCGTTGGGTAAGAGCGATGGGAAAGGTATTTTTTGATGAATACGGAAAGCCTCTTCGCTTTATTGGAGCAGTGCTTGATATCAGTGAAAAAAAGAAAGAAGAGATTCGAAAAAACGACTTCATTGCTATTGTCAGCCATGAACTGAAAACGCCTTTAACCACCATGAAGTCTTTCGTCCAGATCCTGTTAAGCAAAGCAAAAATAGCTGCCGATGAGTTCGCTATTAATGCTCTGTCACGTACAGACGCTCAAACGAATAAGATGACTTCCATGATAAAAGACTTCCTGCAGCTTGCAAAATTAGAGGAAGGCAAGATCAACATTGTAAAAGGCGAATTTGCCCTTTGTGATCTGCTTCAAGACACTGTCGCCGAAGCCAACTTGCTTAGCTCAAGTCATTCTATCGAGGTAGCGCATTCTGATAGAGGATTAGTACTGGCAGACCGGGATAAAATTGGCCAGGTGCTTATCAATTTATTAAGTAATGCCATGAAATATTCGCCTGCGGGCAAAAAGATCGTCGCAGGATGTATCAGAGAGGCCGATCATTTAAAAGTGTTTGTGAAAGATGAGGGTGTGGGTATTAGCCCAGAAGATCAGAAACACTTATTCAAAAGATTTTATAGAGTTGATAATGAAAAGATCAAACATATCTCCGGATTTGGTATCGGTCTGTATCTGGTTTCCGAAATTTTGAAGTACCACGATAGCGAAATCAGGCTTGAGAGTGAGGAAGAAAAGGGATCAACATTCTTCTTTTACCTCAAAATACAGGAATCCCCGCATTAATACCGGGTTTAATGGTTTAATAAAGCAATTAATATCTGAAGGTCAGTTTACCGTATATTCCTCTTGGAATTTCTACCATTCCCAAAGCCTCAACTTTTCTTTTATGCAAAAGATTCTGACCTGCAAAAGAGAACTCGAAGTGGTTATCAGGTGTAAAAGATATTTTTCCATCCATATCTGTATAAGCAGGAATTCTGGCGTTGAATGGCGAAGGAGGCAAATAATCAACGTATCGCAGGCTTATATCCACCTTCAACTTTTTAGACAGATTTAGCATCGACTGCAGGAAAGCACGATTATTAGCATCACTACCCAGATTTTGCAGAGCAGATAGATCGCTAAGGTTTCCTGGTTTGTTCTCAAGCTTTTTATGAAAATAAGTATATCCTCCACGCAACTGCCAATAACTGGTAGCTATAAAATTACCAGCCAGCTCATACCCGTAAGTTGTTCCTTTCACACCATTTTGAATCTGGTAAGTTAAAGTCCCCGGCAATGGCTCAACGCTGTACAAGTCATCATATTTATTATAGAAAGTGGCCAATGAAAGGGATAAGCCTTCAAAAAATTGCGTTCTGTAACCAAATTCAAAAGCCACAAGCTTTTCTGACCTAAAGTTTGGACCTCCGGCTACGCTTGGTTGTGATGGCGGAACAGGATAAATTGGAAGATGGTAATCTACCTCATTCCGGCTCGGGGTTCTCACGGCTCTCGATACCGCAGCCCATACCAGGTGGTGCTGTACAGGTGTAAAGGATACACGTGCTGTTGGTTGCAGTTCGTTCCCTGAAAAATTATTGCGTTGCAGCTTAGTTCCTACAATGAACTTCAGTTTATCCTTAATTATATTTATCTCATCCTCAATAAAGCTGCTTACTACAAACATATTCCGGTTTTCGGGAACAAGGCCCACAATTTCTGTCAGATTTGTGACATCATCCGCCATGAATCTATATCCTAGTCCCCATACCAATTTATGCTTTTTCCCAGCACTTAAATTATGCACTAAATCTACATCAAATGTAGAAAGCTGGTCGTTAATTGTGCTGGTTATATCTCTTCTCCATGTTCTGTCTGCATACCCATGAACCACAAGATTTGATCTTTCAGAGAAAGTATGAGTCCAGGTGCCCATTACATTTTGTCCGTCAATAGAAGAAACCTTTGCATCCTGTTCCTGCCCTGCATAAAAATTTCCAGAGAAATTCAATTCATCTTTCTCAGACAGCATCACGTCTAAGCTCAATCCGCCCTGGTTTAATGCCCAGTCATCTGTGTTCCCGGTGCCATCAACACGATGAGTATTGTTCCGGCTCAGATGCTGAGCATAAACTTTATAGAAGATCTTATCATTTATCTTTCCACCATATCTTGCTTCCAAACCTCCTTTTACAAAAGATCCCACCGTTTCTGACACAAACAATCCTTTTGTTTCTCTCGTCTTCTTAGTGATAATATTAATCACGCCATTTACTGCATTACCACCCCATTGCGTTCCCCCGGGCCCGCTGATCACTTCAATCCGGTCAACATCTTCTAGCAGCACATTTTGCGCGTCCCAAAAAACACCAGCAAATAGTGGCGAATAAACGTTCCGTCCATCAATCATCACCAGAAGTTTATTTGAATAAATCGAATTAAAGCCTCTTGAACTAATGATCCAGTGTCGGGCCGATACCTGCGATACCTGCAAGTTGGGTACTAAACGCAGTGCTTCAGGAATATTGGTGGCAGCCGAACGCAGAATATCGCTTTGTGTAATTACCTGTATGGCAGAAGCAACTTCTGTAAGCTTTTGCGGAACTTTTGAAACAGAAGTAACCTGGATATTCAGCAACTCCTCTATACTGAGCATTTTAAGCTCTTCAGGACTTGGGTCTGACTGTGCAAAAACTGTATTTTGAAAAACAAAAAAATAAAAAAGCAGGAAGGTGAAAACAGAAATTGAAGGTAACCATCCCGGTCTTTTTGTAATTTTTTTTTTCGTCATTATTGAGCGTTCAATGGTTGAGGGCATAAATATAGGTTTTATGATGGAGATTGGATAAAGACGGTTCCTAAAGAGCCGGTACATGCCCGCGCATTTAACGGCTCTTTGAAGTGATGCTGGTGCAAAATTGCCACGTCTACCCTTCTGCCCGCCCCGCAGTTTAATTTTGCTCTTTTTGCTCTGGGCGTATTAGATCTTAGGATTCAATCTTATTTACTCATTTCCTGCCCATATGTTTACGTTGACTGGGGCTATTCTATCTAACAATTTATGATCAGTACCATAACTCGAATATTAGCACAATCAATATAACAGGCTTCCATTTACTCTTTATGACGCTTGGAGAGGCCCCGCTTCAAGACTTTTTTTGAAATATCAGACTTCGCTGTAGAGGGATAGTATGTAAAAAGGTTGACTGTAAATCGGCAGCGAAATTCTACTTGCGGTGGGCCCTGTGCGTTCCACTAATAGATTTTCCGCTCCAGCACCGAACTTATCCTTTGAATTGACTGCCTTTCCGCTTAAGTTGCACAAATTCTGACGGTAACATATTAAATTTAGCCTTGAAAGACTTAGCAAAATAATTCGGCGTAGCGAAACCAACTACATATCCCACTTGTGCTACATTCATATCGCTTTTTTCCAACAGTATCGCAGCTTTATCTAATTTCACATTGCGTATATATTCAACCGGTGACTGTCCGGTAACTTCCATGATTTTATTATAAAGTGAGCTACGGCTCATCCCTACATGTTTACTTAAATCCTCAACAGAAAGCTTAGGGTCATTTATGTTTTTTTCGATATATAACAATACTTTGTTCAAGAGTTTTGCATCCTCAGACTCCACTTCAATCTCTGGGACAAATGCCTTGATTTGCCTCGTGTAAGTGTCTTTCAGCGTACGATTTAAAACCAGCAGATTTTTAATTTTAGCATTGAGGATTTCAAAATTGAAAGGTTTAGTCATATAATCATTTGCCCCTGTTTCTAGTCCTTTAAGCTGTTCTTCCTCTGCCGTCAACGCCGTTAGGAGAATAACTGGAATATGACTAGTTCTCTTATCAAATTTAATTTTCCTCGCTAACTGAATTCCGTCCATGACAGGCATATTAATATCGCTAACGATGAGCTGAGGATGATTTGCCAGAGCTTTCTGCCAGCCTTCTTTACCGTTTGCAGCTTCATAAACCTTATAATAGAACTTTAAGTTGTCTTTCAGGTAAAATCTGAAATCATCATTATCCTCCACCAATAATATTGAAGGCACATCCATTCGATTTGTGACAATACTTCCGGAGGAGTAGTATTCATAATCATTTGAAGCTTCAGCTAGTGGCTCGATTTCCGTTTCAAAAGTCCATTCAGATTCTTTCGATGATTCGCTTCCTCCCACTGTAACCTCTTTCAAAACATCCACCGGAACAAATGGCAGGGTTATAGTAAAAGAAGCCCCTTTCTCCGGTTCGCTTTCTACCTCAATTGTTCCCCCATGCATTTTTACAAACTCTTTTGTAATAGCAAGACCTATTCCTGTACCTTGATTTAATATGGATACAGTGGTGCTATTTTGAAAAAATCGTTCAAAGATCTTCTCCTTTTTGTCTTCAGAAATACCTATACCTGTATCTGTTACTTTAATAGTGACCCAGGTGTTAGCTACATCATCGGCTTTTTCAAATTTATCTACTTCAAGGCTTATCTCCCCATTCTCCATAGTAAACTTGAAAGCATTCGAAAGCAAATTGAACAAGATCCTTTCGATCTTATCATGATCGAACTTTGTAAATAAACATTGTACCTTACTTGAAATAGAAAAGCTGATCTTCTTTCTTTCCGATAGATCTCTAAATGAATCCGCAACTTCTTTAATAAATGAAACCACATCTCCTTCAACTAAATTGAGCCTTAACTCATGTTCTTCCATTTTTCTGAAGTCTAACAATTGGTTAACAAGGTTTAACAACCTTCTTGCATTCCGCTTAACCATATGAAGCTGGCTCACCCTCTTCTCATTATTTTCAGTAGAAAGAAGATTATCAACAGGCCCCATAATTAAAGAAATGGGCGTTCTAAATTCGTGACTTAAGTTTGTGAGGAATTTTATTTTAAGATTATCCAGTTCATGAATGCGGTCTGCCTCTTTGCGTTCCTGTTCAAGCTCCTGTTTTGCTAAGGTTCTTTCCTGCTCCAGCGCAAACCTCGTTTCCAGTTTCTTCAGGGTTCTGTATCGGAAGTAAGATAGTAATCCAATAATTGAGATAAAGTAAAATAAGTATGCGTAAATAGTTCGCCAAAAAGGGGGTTTAACAATGATCTTAATAGAAGCACCTTCGTTATTCCAGATACCGTTATTATTACTTGCTTTCACCCGAAAAACGTACTCCCCTGGGTCAAGATTGGTATAAGATGCCGTTCGGTAAGTGCTTGGATAACTCCAATCCTTATCAAAACCTTCAAGCTTGTAAGAATACTGATTTTGCTGAGGCGCAGTATAACTGAGTCCAATAAAACTCAATGAAAAGTTTTGCTTATAGTCCAGGTTAATTTCACTAGCTACTGAAATATGGCTTTCCAGGACACTACTGTCTAATGGGGTAATTGATCTGTTTGCTACCTTTAAATCCGTAAAAAGCACTGGGGGAATGTTCTTATTCTTTCTAAGATCTGATGGTTTGAAATAATTGAACCCCTCCAAACCGCCAAAAAAGATTTCCCCATCGGCCAAACGGAGGCCTGCCCCCCGTACAAAATTGCTATTCTGTACTCCATTGTAATAGCTATAGTTAGTAAACTTCCTGGTTAGCAGATCAAAACTACTGATACCCGTATTTGTGCTTAACCAAAGTTTGTTCTCACCATCCTCAATTATTTTGTGAACCACACTATTCGAAAGACCGTCCTTCTCTGTAAACGCGATAAACTGTTTTGTTTTTTTATTAAAAAGACAGAGCCCTCCGCCATTCGTTCCCACCCATATATTGTTATTCTTGTCGCTCAATAGAGACAAGGCAATATTGTTGGTTAGTTTACTGTTGTAACTAACATAATGGGTGAATTTCTTACTGAGCCGATCATACATTGCAATTCCTGCACCATGTGATCCTATCCAAATGTTTCCGGCTTTATCCTCGGTAATCGCCCTAATATATCCGTTTATGGGAAGATAAAATGGAGATTCTTTTTTAAAATCACCGTGATATTTCACAAAAGCATTTGCCTCTGGGTTGTAAACATTGAGGCCACCTCCGTTGGTTCCAACCCAGACATTCCCACTTCTATCCTCCTTAATACAAAAAACTTCATTATGATTAAGCGAGGCTGGTCCTGAGCTCATTTTAAATTGAGTAAACTTACTTGAAACCGTGTTGTATAAAAACAATCCATCGCCATAAGTACCTATCCACAGTTTTTTGCCTCTGGTCATTTCCAAAGCATGAACAGACAGATCTTTTGATGACTTGTCGCTCATAGGAATAGGAATATGATTGAATAAACCCGTTCTCCGGTCAAAAAGGCTTAGGCCCCCACCATCAGTTCCAATATAAGTCTCATTATTGTTCTTCTCTGCAAAAGAAGTCACTATGGCCGCGGGCAGTCCTCTCGCATCAAAGGGGTCGCTACTTTTGGAATGAAATAAGGAAAGATTTCTATCATGTTTATTTATTCCGCCCTGGTAAGTTCCCAGCCAATAAATACCAGACACAGTATCCAGGTAAATGCAACGAATTGATTGGCTGGTCAAACTGTGCTTATTTCTTTTATTTGGGACAAGCTCAGTCACCTCCCCGGATTTTCGATTCAGAAGGTATAAGCCCTTTTCAGTTCCTATCCATAGCCTGCCTTCATTATCAAAAGCTAATGCAAATATATTCTTATTGCTCAACGCACTAGGCAAACCGCTAGTCTGGATTAAGCTCTTAAAGTCCTTGCCGCTGGGCAGTATCATATTTAATCCTTTTGTTGTGCCCACCCATAAAGTTCCGCTTGCATCCTGGGTTATAGCTTTAACTCCATCTCCTCCCAGGCTGAATGAATTTTCGGAATCGTGATTATAACGAATGAACTTTCGGGTTTTCCTGTCGAAGCGTAGCAGGCCTTTATTAGTCCCTATCCACATCTGTCGCTGCCTGTCTTCAAAAAGCGAAAGGATCACCTTGGTTGGTAATTTGTCGTTATTTCCAGGGTCAATCGGAAAGGTAAAAAGGCTGCTTCTCTTAGGATCTATTATACTTAAACCGCCATAATGTGCTACCCAAACTTTCCCATAAGCATCGGATACGATGGCATTAATTGTGCTGTTTAACCGCCTATCGCCTGAATTGAATTTTAGATTGGCGAAATTGTCTTTTTTCCGGTTGTAGATGCTTAAAGATCCTCCATTGGTTCCTATCCAGAGGTTTCCCGATTTATCCTCGTAAAGAGAAGTTATCTGGTTTGATTCAATGCTTGCAGAATCACCTGGATCATGACGATAAACCGTAAATGTAGTCCCGTCGAACTTATTTAATCCATCATCCGTAGCAAACCAGATAAAACCATAATGGTCTTTCAAAATAGCGTTAATAGTATTGGAGGAAAGACCGTTTTTACTGCTAAGGGATGTAAAAGCTATTGTCTGTTCCTGTGCATCGACCCCAAATCCAACCCAAAACCAAAAGAAGTACAGAAGAAAGCCTGTTTTAAAGATGAAGTGGTTCAACATAAGTGATCAATTTCGCCCAGGGTATTCAATAGTATAATTATCCATTTGTTCAGGCAATTTACTACAGAGTTCTGATAATCAAATAGGGGGTTGGTTATACAGCAAATATATTCAGAAAAGCAGAGTAGGTAATAGAACAAATGATTAAAAAAGTGCAATAAATGATCAAAAAAATCCATGGCGGGTTATAAACGGCATACCGTCCGATAGCCTTAATCCTGGTTGGCAAAAGCAAGAGCCGGATAAAATCCAGCTCTTGAGGTGTGTAAAATATGTAATATTAGTATGGATGCCTATTTCCTCGTGCTTTCAGGCGGTCCGAGGTAGGAAGGTTTAAGGCTTCCCGCATCCACCACAATCTTCTGGAGCACCACCGCCGGATCCACCATCCATAACTTTATGATGTGCCTGCCTTCTTTCTTCACCTGATGCTTTGTTGTGAGAATCTTGATGTTTTCAGCGACCGACTTTGCCCATCCTCTTTCGGAAGCATCTTCATGAATGTTAACAATCTGAGGATTTTCATCATCAATTGCAACTGCAAATCGCAGCCCCTTTGAACTATTAAAATTGAGGGTCGGCGAAACGTAAGTCTTTAGATTGACCTCCCCTTTGTTAAACAAATAAATATCATACTCCAGACGCGGCGAATCTGACAGTTTTGAGACAGGGTCGGCTGTTACCGGAAAGATGGTAACAGCTGACCCTGTTTTGCCATGATCTGGCAGAACGGTCCATTTTACCGAATCTTTTTCTAGGCCACGTGTATAGTTAGCCGCTTCTATCGCTACGTGTCCATTATTTTCTACGTAACCTTTCGGGTCAGCAGATGCCGGTTTTGAAACATTAGCATAAACCAAAATTGTTTGCCTTTCCGATTTAATTCTTACCGGCAGTTTATGAACGCCTTCGGGAACATTCTCCCAATCAATACTTACCCAAATTCGTTCCTGCTTATTTAGTTTGCCTCCGGAGGAGCTTAGTTTTATAAAAGGCACATCCGTATCAACGCTGTAAGGAACCGGCTTTTTGCCACGGTTAAATACTTCGATATAATAAGATGATGTTGACCATGGGTTAAATTGCGGCAGTATTGCTTCTCCTTTTGCAGCAGGCCACGATTTTTGGCTCTGCTCGATAGCGACGCCTAAACTTCCTTTATCAGGGAAAGATAGCTCTTCAACAGCAGGCATAATATTTTGCGACGGCTGCTGCCAACTGGTATAACCAATATGAGTTTGATCCATCATATGGTTCCATTTTCCACCTGAAATTTGGTTGTTATACTGGCGGGTTATTTCGGCATCCTTAGCAAAAAGTTCTTTAACCCTGGCAGCGAAATCATTAGTCGCAATTCTTCCCTGCCCGGCGTATAATTTATTCAAAGCTACTGCATAGTACATTTCGTTAAGATTGGCACATGCTTTAACAGGATGTAAAACCAGTTGAAAGTATGCATCTCGATAATGAGCAGGAAGCTCATCGTTGATTTTCTGAGCTCTTATGGCAAGTTCATTATACTCCTCTACAACTCTTTCAAATTCACGATAGTTAGTAACACTATAGGTATTTTCATTCAGGAGTTCAGGCTTAACCCTTCCATTATACTTTGTGTATTTCGAAATGATATCTGCAATCTCCACAGCATATTCATCCCCAAACTGCTTTTCCGCCCATAAAACAGTATATTCCTGCAATCTGGTGGCAGGCCACTTTTCAGGGTTCCAGGCATAATCAAGGAAAAACTCAATTGGAAATTCCATCGGTTTAAGGTCACCGACATTCACCAGCCACAATCTATCCGCGCCATACTGCCTGGCTAAGTGCATTTGTTCCCATACCTTTGCGATCGGATTTGTGTTGAGCCATTTGTAATTTCTTGGTCCACCTACATAGTCAAAATGATAATAAATGCCATAGCCTCCTCTCCTTGGCTTGTCTCGCAACCCCGGTAATTTTCTGATATTCCCCCAATTATCATCACATAGCAGGAGAGTAACATCCTCAGGAACACGCATACCTTTATCGTAATAATCCTGCACCTCTTTATATAACGCCCATATCTGAGGAGTCTCAGACGCAGGTTTACCAGTTACATCCTCTATGATCATTCGCTGATCAGTTACAATTTTTTCAAGAAGTTCAATATTACTTCCTTCGGTCATGGGCTCATCACCATCACCTCGCATACCTATAGTCACAATGCTTTCATGGGTTCCCATATTTTTAACACCTTGCTTCCAAAATTCCTTCAAGGTCGCTTCATTATAGGTATAGTCCCATTCACCTTTGCCGAACTTTTTCCATTCTTCCTGAGCGCGCAACATGGGTTCATGATGGGAAGTACCCATAACCACGCCCATTTCATCAGCCAAAACCGGGTTCCGGCGGTCATCAAAATTGAAAGCGCTCCCCCACATGGCCGGCCACAAATAGTTACCTTTTAGCCGCAAAATTAATTCAAATACTTTTTCATAGAATTTACTGTTAAATCCGCCAAATTTCTCTTTTGCCCAACCGCTTAGAGCGGGAGCCTCATCATTGAGAAAAATCCCCCGATATTTAACGGCGGGCGCGTTGATGTAAGGGCCCGGCTGCACAAATAAATTAGCTTGCTTGCTAACTGGAACATCTGCCCACCAGTGCCAGGGCGAAATTCCAATCTGTGCAGAAAGATCATAAATACCGAAAATAGTACCGCGCTTATCGCTACCAGCTATTACCAATGCCTTATCTACTCCAGGCATGGGATTTAGAACCACCTGGAGTAAAGAGGCTTCCCATTTATCACTGGTAGCGGAAACATCAATTTTTTTTTCCTTAACCAGGAGGTCGATCAAGGCGTTTCGTCCTAAAGTTCCAATGATAACAATTTCTTTAGCCGGTAAAATCTTGTCAGTTAGAAGGTCGGGCTCATTTCCCGTCACTAACTTTATGTCCGACCGCAAATTGTTTATGGCCCGGATAACTCCTGGAAAATCGTTCTGATCATATAATAATGGAACCGACTTCCCCTTTACCGACAATCCGAATCCTCCTTTGATTTGTTGGGGAAAAACATATTTAAAGTCTGTATTAGCCTTTACATTTATAACAGTTACGATCAAAACAGAAAACCCCGTGAAAATCTTGTATATTGTTTTAAAACTTAACATTTCTCTATTTTTTAAAGTTCACTACTTCCCAATAGGCTTTTTTTCGTTGAAGATCAGCATCAAACAGTAAGGGATAATTTTTTCTGCCTTCAACAGGATAATGGTCCAGCCAACTGTACCTATCGGACAGATTCCAGAAGGTTACACTGGTAATGCTCTCTGAATATTCTCTCAATATTTTAAAGACTTTTGAATATTGCTCCAGTTGCTTCTGCTCCAGTTCCGGACTGAATACATCACTTTCGCCAATTTTCTTGGGCCTCCGCTCTTTTTCCCAGGGATATATTGACATGTCAACTTCGGTAAAATGAATCTGAAGGCCTAGTGAAGAAAATAGTTCTATCTCGTCTCTTAATTCTTTTTCAGTCGGTTCAAATATTGACCAGTGGGCCTGTAACCCTACACCATGGACAGGGACTTTTGCATCCACAAGTTTTTTTAAGAGCTTATAGATTTTATCTCTTTTGCCGGGTCTTTCTGTGTTGTAGTCATTGTAAAAGAGGAGCGCATCCGGATCGGCCTGGTGAGCATATTCGAAGGCTTTGGCGATAAATTCCTCTCCGCAGATTTGATACCACAAAGAATTGCGCAAAAAGCTACTGTCATTATCGTCTATCGCTTCGTTCACCACGTCCCAGGCATAGATTCTACCCTTATACCGGCTAACCACCGTGGCGATATGATCTTTTAACCGCTTCAAAAGAATTTCTTTTGAAACCAGCCTGTCCTGATCATCCTTAAAGATCCAGGCGGGGGTTTGTTCATGCCAGCATAGATTATGCCCGCGAACTTTTAGCCCGTGCTTTTGAGCAAAGTTCACCATTGAATCAGCCTCCCACCAATTGTAAACATTTTCTTTAGGGTGAATAGGCCCCATCTTCATAGCATTTTCAGGGGTAATGCTGTTAAATTCCCTAAGTAAAAGTCTGCCTTCGTCACCATTTAATGTTTTGGTATTAACGGCAACTCCAATAGGAAAATATTCTTCATAATAGTCTTTAAGACCCTTTTCTTTTTTGTTCTCTGACTGCTGACTGATCTTACATGAAGTTATTAATCCGAGGAGCGCAAAACTGATCCAGAAGTTTCTAAGTGTGTGGATGTGCATTTTTATAATATCAGATAATTGATTTTTGTTCGATTTGTTAAATACCCGGCTTTAAGATTTTGTCGTTCAAAACTCCCTGTTTGGAAATGCTAAAGGTAACTGCTCCTTAAAAATGAGAATGCGCTGTTTGTGATAAAATATAGAACAAATGTTTAATTAGCACAACCAAGCCCCATAAATAAGAGTTCTGGTACTTTATCGGTATCGGGCACACTTACTGATTGATAAGCCAAACCCGTTCCTTGATGCTAGGCTATGATAACTCTACCGGAAAACGGCACTGCCACGCGGTACTATTGAACATTTAAAGCATAAACTTATTCAATTGAACTATCTGATCTTCAGTAGACTTCCCACTTTTAAAGTACATTATTAGTCAAACTCAACATTTAAGAATAAGCTCGATACATGCTTAGTGGCAATTATTCTTACTGAAACCATTAAGAAGACCATTAATAAACACCAATTAATAACAACAATTAAATCAAACTAAACAGACATGAGAAAATCCCTACTCATTACATTCATTTTAACCTTACCGGTTTTGGTAGCCAGAGCCCAGAGTAAGCCCGTAGTTATAGAGGCAGAATCAGCTACTCTCGGAAGTGATTGGACCACTGCCACAATATCTCCGGTTACTTATATCACCGCTGCCACGGATGTTAATAATAACTCCTATCCGGGGATCGACCAGAAAGTTGCTACCTACTCAATTACCTTCCCTGCCCCAGGTGAATACAGGCTGTACATCCGAATCAGAGTGGCAAGTACAAGCAATGGAGGAGCCAGTGATGACAGCTTTTATTATGGAAATGGCTTTGGAACAAAAGCTGCTGCAAGCGGCAACGACTGGATTACTGTCAACGGATTGAACATAGCTGGATTTAATGCTGCTGATGACGCAGTTAACGGCTCAGGAACAACAGGAGTCGGAGCCTCAGTCTGGAAATGGGTTAATCTCTCACAGAATAAATATACAGGCGAAACTCCCATAAACTTTACAGTTCCTAATGGCGCTCTCACGCAGACCTTTCAGATTGGGTCAAGGGAGAATGGACTTGACATTGATAAGATAGCTTTTGGTTTAGCAGATAATATATACACTGTTTCGAACTTAGATAATATCACAGAGGGCACACTTCCTGTTTCTATAGCAGCCTTCACCGGAAGAACCGCGGCTCGCGGTAATCTGTTAAACTGGAAGACTTCTTTGGAGAGAAACAGTTCTCATTTTGAGATCCTGCGCTCAAATGACAATGCAAGTTTCCGGTCGATTGGAACAGTAAGTGCTGCCGGGCATTCCGACATAGGGAAAGAGTATAATTTTACTGATAACTCGGCTCTGTCTGAAAATAATTACTATCAGCTAAAACAGGTTGATTTTGACGGACAATCCGAGTTCTATGGACCTGTTTTTATCAGATCAGCTCCAGGCCCAACTGTAAATACTTTAACTGTTACGCTTGCAGAAAATCAGCTAAGGGTATTATTTGAATCTGACCGGAATCAAAGCGGTTCTTTTACGGTCACCAATACATACGGAAGTAAAGTTACCACACTTAAAACGCCATTACATGCTGGTACCAATGAAGTCACTATCCCCGTTATTTTACAACCGGGCATCTATATCCTAAATGTCACTTGTGAAGGATTTTCAGGTGCTAAAAAATTTATAAAACAGTAAACATAGACTATCACCCAATGATATAGATATAATAGAAAAGCTTCGGAAATCTACTTCCGAAGCTTTTCTATTATGAAAAATATAAAAATCGCTACCAGGTAATCATCTAATTCACAGACGGCTTGACAAAGGGTACAACTCTGAAGTTCCCAAAGGAAAAATGAAAATCCGGAATCGCACTGGCCGGATAAACGGTGCTTCCCGCATCGGTGTATGATGAATTATTGAATTTCATTATTCCCCCTTTACCCGTCATAAACGTCACCAGCTGTGCGAAGGTCGCAATCTTTTCTTTCGCAATGCCCTTAAAAGGACTGATAGGGATCGTGACAGTGCGCCAGCCATCCATTACTATAGGAGAGACCTCTCCGCCACCAGTGGCCCAGGGAGCGAAGTCAAATCGCCAGTCGGCACTTCCACTTACTAATTCAAATCTTATGAAACCTGAAGACCAAGCTGTTGATACAAAATAGTCAAATTGGAAGGCGAGGCTAGTAATTGGGGTGCTCCCGGTGATCGAACCATTTGAGCTTGCCAGAACTGAATTCAAAGCCGCACAGGTCCTGAAATCAAAGCCTGCACTAAAGCCTGTGGCTATTGCGGATTGGTTTATTGGCACACTCCTATAAGTATCCGGATTCTTTGGCCCGATTCCAGACACCGGTAGAACAACACTTTGATTACTGGAAATTAAATTAGTTGACCCAAAATTATAAGCCCGTTGCTGACAGACAGCTTCGCCTGTGCTTACATTAGCATCGTTTGAAAACTTCTGAATAAAAATTCCATCTCTTTTATTCATATAATTGTGCGAATTCGCAGCCCCGTTATCTCCTTCAACCCTAATAGCTCCCGCAGTGTTGGTCGCGCCCGCAGGCACTACAGCTGTGATTATCGTATATTCTTCATTCACAGTAAAGTTATCCGACGAAAGAGAAATATCTCCAGGGAAAGTAATTTTGGTAAGATCCCTTAACCCAGTCCCATAGATCTCTATCGTCTCTCCCTCTCTTGGTAAACTATGTGAAACGGAGCTAATTACAGGCATAGCGCCTTGAATCATAAACTTGTGAGTGATGTCATCATATTTTGTAACTACACGGATTGTGTTCCTTACTGAGATATCCTGAATATCTTTTCCGAAGGGAAGGTCTGAAGGGATTTTAAAGATAATATGATTCTCCGTCACATATCCCGGGTTCACACTTACTTTTACACCATTCACGTAAATTTCCCGGGTTGTAGCGAAACCAGCACCGTCCAATCGCACATTGGCTCCCAGCCGGGCTTGTACCACTGTCGAATCTGAAACGGATTTGTTGTGAAGTGACACTCTTTCAATCAGGATCTGCTTCGATTGCTCGGCCCCTTCCTTCTTGCAGGCACTTATCACAGTGAAAAAGATTGCAAGCAAAAACAGAACTTTGATATTGATATATTTATTTTTTTTCATATTTAAATTCTTTAAATGTATCAAAAGCTTAGTTACCAAAATCAAACTGGACCGGAGACTCTTTCAATAAAGGATTGATTATAAGCTCCGTGGCCGGATATGGCAGCCGCAGCCGCTGAGGTGTTGCCAGGTTACTTTCCTTTTCATCAGTCTGGTCACGCCAGGTAAAACCATTAGGAACCGAGTTGCTCATATAATAGTAGTAACGAGACCTGTTTTGATTGTTCATATAGGTAATCACCCACTGCTCATCCCAATAAGCTCTTCGAACCATATCGTACCAAAATTGTCCTTCCAGGGCCAGTTCCACTCGACGTTCATGCCATAGATCGGCGAGCGTAATCTCATCAACAGGATCCATAACAGCTCGCTCTCTTACCATATTAAAATATTTTAAGGCTTCTGTATCCATTGTTGATGCATCTAACCCTAATATGGCTTCTGCATACAATAAATATACTTCTGCCAGACGAATCATGGGAGTGGCCAATCCCGAATTATCATTAATTGCCATCCCGTCGGTGTCTGCCGGACCTCCAACAATATGCTTCTTTATATTTGGATACCTGTAATCAGCCTGCTTTACTACCCATCTCCCCTCTGGTGTGTTGCCTCCCAAATATTCGTAAGTAGCGCCCGGGTAAAAGAAAGTAGCTTTTTTACGTTTAGTTTCCGTACGATTGTGCATCAACTCTACTAATTCCCCTGAAGCAAAGGTTGATCCCCCCCAGGCGTTGAGGCCTCCGGTAAGTAAAGTACTTGACCCTAGGTATTCCTGATTTCTGTTTCCAGTACCATACACTGACGATCCTGGTACAAATTGAAGTGCAAATAATGATTCAGAATTATTGTTGTTCTGCATCCGAAATAATTCCTCATAGTCCTCCATTAGTTTGTATTGAGGATCATCTATCACCTTCTTTGCGGCAACCCTGGCTTTAGTATAGTACTCTGAGGCAGTTGTAGGCCAGCGGCTGGTAAACTTATTCCCCCTTGCATAGCAGGCAGCTGTAATATATAACCGGGCGAGAGCAGCATTAGCACTGCTCTTTGTTACTCTGCCTGGAACATCAGTGCCCGGAAGCCACTCTGCTGCAAATTCCAGGTCACGAATGGCATATTGCAGTACATCTTCAAAAAAATTAGGTCTTATCTGGAAATTCTTAGCAGTTGCAGCCGGGTCTTCTATGATAGGTACATCCCTCCAGATCGATCCCAGATACCAGTATGCTAACCCTCTCATAAACCGCGCTTCACCCTTGCAGGCGTTCACATGCTTAACAGTAACATTGTGTTCAAGTGCTTTATCAATATTGTTAACCACATAATCTGCCTGTGTTACTACAATATACAAAGACTCGAAAGCTTCATTTAACATCGGGGTTTCACCTGTCTCGGTTAACCTGATAAATGATTCATCAGAGGAATACGGAGTGAAAAGATTATTTCCACGGCCATCTCCCAGGTTGAAGTAAAATCTTGTCGAAAATTCATACCAGACGATATTATAAAGAGGAGCAGTAGCATTTCTGCATTCCTCATAAGAGGTGAAATAATTATCCAGCGTAAGATTAGTTTTCGAATCCACATCCAGAAAATCCTTCCGGCAACCGCTTCCAATAGTGATCAGCAGTAACAACAGCAAAAGTTTTAATATCTTTTTCATATCTTTTATTTATAATCCAACAGAGACACCAAAAGTTAAGTTACGAGGCATTGGATACCGCCCTACGTCTATTCCATTCAGAAGCGCACTTTGTGCATAATTCGAATACTGATCGCGGGCCATACCAACTTCGGGGTCATATCCGCTGTATTTACTTATCGTAAACAGGTTTTGAACGGTTACATTAAGCTTTACACTGTTCAGCCTGGCTTTTGTTGCAAGCTTGTCCGGTAAACGGTAACCAAGGGTAAGGTTTTGCAGACGCAGATAAGAACCGTCTTCAATGAAGCGGGAAGACAAGCTATTATTAGCGTTAATATCATTCTTAGACATGCGCGGCATAGCAGGATCTCCACCTGAGACGATCAGGTTATTAACATCCGAAACTGATCCCGAGGGATCAATCACAGTTACCCGAGCATAGTCAACTCCAGCTCGTCTTGTCATATTTCCTCTCTGCAAATTGGGATCATCGATAGACATATTCAGAAAGTTCATTACTTTGTTGCCATACGATCCCTGGAAGAAAACATTCAGATCAAAATTCTTGTAGCTAAACGTATTACCAAACCCATAAGTAAACTTTGGTAACGGACTACCGATATACTGACGATCTTCCTCATTTATCTCCCCGTCTTTATTAAAATCATCCCAGATCAGATCACCGACTCCAATACCATTATTTTGATCGATTATCTGGTTTTCGCGAATTGCAATCGGTTTACCTTCGTTATCATATAGATCAGCAGCTGAATTTACCCGGCCTATAACTTTATATCCATAAAATTCACCAATACTACGCCCTGCTTCCGTACGCGTAACCACCAGATCGTTACCCGAAACCTGATACGTTTTGTTAATGATCGCGCTTTCAGAATTTAGTTTTAACACTTTGTTTTTATTAAGCGTAAACACAAAGTTCGAACTCCATCTGAAGCTTTTTGAGTTGATGTTCACGGTATTCAGAGCCAGTTCTATACCCTTATTAGACAAAGAACCTACATTATCCCAGGGAGCTTCTGCACCACCCTGCCCGGATGTTCCGGTGATTGCCGGAAGGGCCAGGAGTAATAAAAGGTCTTCCGTTTTCTTGTAATAAAGATCAGCAACGAATTCGATCCTATTTTTCATCAGGCCCAGATCTAATCCAAGGTTATAAGATGAAGTGGATTCCCATGTAACATCGGGATTAGGAACATTGTCTATCAGCTGCCCGGTTCCCCAGATCGTAGGAACATTCCTTAGCATGGAGGTATGTACAAACTGCCGTACATTAGAGTTACCTACTTTTCCATAACCCAAACGGAGTTTTAAATTATTTATCGCGTCAATATCCTTCAGGAAGGATTCTTCAGAAACTCTCCAGGCGAACGCTGCTGAAGGGAAAAGTCCCCAGCGATTCCCCTCAGAAAAATTAGAAGAGCCGTCATAACGAAGAGTACCTGTGAAAATATATTTATTTTTAAGGGTATAGTTAAGCCTGCCGAATACTGAATTAAACGCTGATCGAGATGTCCCGCCTTCAGCAACAGCATTCAGTATATCCCCGGCATCAATATCCCTTAACTGGTTACTTCCGCCATAACGCATACCTAAAAGATTATTCGAGAAACGGTCGGTAATCTCATAACCCAAAACGGCATTGATGTCATGAATTTTTGCAAATGTATGCTTCATAGTAGCCAGATTTCGCCAGGTCCAGTTGCTGGAATATTTCTGAGTCTGCTCATTTTCAATCAATTCACTAATGCGATTCCCCAACTGGTAGGTAGGTATAAAACGTCGTCCTCTTTCATTGGAAAGATTGGTTGAAAACTCGGTTTTCATTGACAACCATTTTAAAGGAGTAAAATCCGCGTAAACATTTCCTAAGATTCCTAGATTTTTATTTCCCCTGTCCAGAAGCTCCGCCATTGCAAGGGGATTTGATAACTGATCATTAATATCTTCCGGCCCCCCAAAAGTACCGTCAAGATTTCGTACAGGAACAGATGGCGACTGCCTGACGGCACTGTTGATAATGTTCCAGTCAGCAATACCGGTTTCCTGACTAGTGCGGTTAAGAGTTAACTTCCCTCCTAACTTCACCCAGGATTTGACCTTCGCATCCAAACCAGTCGAAAAAGTAAACCGGTCGAAACCTGATCCTGCTGCAGCACCTTCTTGTTTTAAATAACTTCCAGACAATCTGTAGTTCATAACATCCGAACCACCCGAAACAGACAGGTCATAGTTGCTCATTTGCGCGGGTCTGAATATTTCTCTTTGCCAGTCTGTGCCTGTAGAGAGCAGGGAGGGATTTGCGTAATTATCATTGATTTCATTGCCCCTAAGGATGTTCCAGTCGTTCGAATGCTGAGCGTATTCGCGTAAATTGGTCAGCTCAAGATATTTTTGTACACTTTGAGTTCCGTATCGGGCATCTAACTGGATTCTTGGCGCCCCTTTTTTACCCTTCTTTGTCGTAATTAATATGACACCATTAGCCGCCTGAGCTCCATAGATTGCTGTGGCCGAAGCATCTTTTAGTACCTCCATGCTTTCAATATCGGACGGGTTGATAAATGAAAATGCATTTTGGGTATACTGTCCCGTACCGGATTCGATAATAACACCGTCTATTACATAAATAGGCTCCCTGTTTGAATTGATAGAACTAAGGCCCCGGATTTGAATAGAAGATCCCCCTCCTGGCATACCTGTATTGCTCGTCATCTGCACACCGGCAACACGCCCCTGTAAAACCTGTTCAATAGAAACTACCCCCGATTCCTCTATGGTTTTCGCTCCCACCGAGCTTATCGCACCGGTTATATCCGTCTTTTTACTGGTGCCGTAACCAATCACCACTACCTCCTGTAAAGCGGTAACATCCGGGCTTAGAGCGATCACCAGATTCTTCGTTTTATCGTTTACCCTGACTTGTTTAGTTAGATAACCGAGGAAGGAAACAGTTATAGCATCCTGGCTGCCTGAAATTGTTGCATTAAAGTTTCCATTGACATCTGTAGAAAGGCCTCGTCCGGTACTTTTCACTACAAGCCCTACCCCGGGCAATGGTTCTCCTCTCTCATCGACTACTTTTCCGGTGATAATGCTCTGTGCACTAACAACAAACGGAAAAAGAATCAGAAACAGAAGACCACCCAACAATTTAAATCGTCTGATTTTTTGCATAATTGGTTTTTTGATGGTTTATATTATTTCTCTACTCCACGAAACAGCAATACCGGATCTTGAAACAATTTCCGAAAAAAGATTAAAGCCTTTTATTCATCATTCAACTGGCTTTCTGTCTGTATTGAAGTTTCAGATTAAAATTGATTGATCAAAAGTAGAGTTCGCCCTACTTTATGAATGCGATTGATGTTGCGTATCATGGAACAAATGTCGATCAAGGTGGATTTTATGAGCAGAATGATTAGAATATGAATATTTGAAAGATCGCTGCTCATCTCTTCGAGCCCAAAACCTGGTACGTTTCATCACTGCCGCTATACGAAAACCACTTATAAACCGCGGAGTTACCAGAAGGCTTAGCACTTGAAGTGACATACATACCAAACAAAGAGCCAACAAAACCACCCGCTGTTTTCGTACTTAAGAACCTGGCGTCGAGTCCCTCTTTCAATAAGGTCCATTTATTTCTTTTCAAACTATACCAGAATGAATAAGAGTCTTTGCTGGCAGCGATCTTCAGGTATATTTTAGCATCTTTCTTACCTAGCTCCCGTTCACTTATCAATTCCATTTCCTTTGATTTTGGCGTGCTCTTAAAAAGTTGGACAACATCTTTCCCCTGCTTAAACGACTTGCAGAGGTAATAGAAATGCTCCTCACTTTGAAGAATGATCAAACCAGATTTTTCGTTCTCCATTTTTGTCGCAAATTCCATTTCTACAGAACCCGAAGATGTTAAATGCTGCTGCCTTCTTCCAATAAAAGCAGGATTCCCCAATCCCATTACTGTTTCAGGAAGAAGTTTAATCGTCAGACCTCCGTTTTCCTTTTCGAAACTGTACCAGGAAGTATCCCGGGTACGTAGAAATAAGAACTGAGGATCAAGATAACTCTCAAAATGGTAAGTTGTGCTGAAATTACCACTCAGGGGATTTATGTCTTTATTTGGAAATTCTTTCCAGCCAGCTTTGTACGAGTACTGAACCTCTTCATTTCCATAATTGATCACAGGCCAGTCATCCAGCCAAGCCACTGGCGCAATAAACGTTTCCCTGCCTGTGTTATAAAAGTCTCCATCATATGGGCGAGCTCCTAAAAAAACAGCGAAGGTACTTCCATCAGGGCCTTCTATCAGATCGGCATGACCAACAGAAGTTATCGGATCTTTCCTTTTCGGATCAAGATGTCTTTGAGTGAGTATAGGATTTTTATCGTAAGGCATAAACGGGCCTCTTATATCTTTACTTCTGAAAATAACTTCCGAATGGTTTACACCTGTACCACCTTCGGCCGCCATCAGGTAATAAAAATTCTTTCTTTTATACAAATGCGGGCCCTCAATCCAAACCGGCTTTTTGCTAATGTCCGCACCACCATTAACGAGTATCGTTTCCTCACCTCTCACTTTTAAATTAAGCATATCCAGTTCGTATACCCTGACAGTTCTGTGCCCTTCATATAAGGGCTTCCTTGCCGGTGCTTCACTGTTGTAAACAATATAGGCTTTACCTCCATCAAAAAACAAGGAGGGGTCAATCCCCCGTACTTCCTTAAGGTAAACCGGATTGCTCCATGGTCCGGCCGGGTTTTTAGCAGTTACAATAAAATTACCACCGTTATCTATATCGGTACATGCAACATAATAAGTTCCATTGTGAAAACTTATAGAGGGGGCAAACAAGCCGCGAGTGATCCGTTCACCCATAAAATCCATTTGGGAGCTACGCTCTATCACATTTCCGATCTGCTTCCAATTTTTAAGATCTTTACTATGAAAGACAGGGATCCCGGGAAAATAAGAGAAAGTAGAATTTACCAGGTAATAATCTTCACCTGCCTTGCAAATACTTGGATCGGGATAAAAGCCGGGGAGAACAGGATTTTTTAACAGTATTTGTGCTGTGGCTATGTTACAGATCATTCCAAATGAAATGATCCAGGCAAAAAAGCTATGCATATTGGCTTACTGATATGTTTGGTAATATTAATTAATTGACTTCAATAAAACTTGCGAATTATTTAATAAACTTCTTCGATAAACTGTATTCATCAGTTGAAATGCCAAGAAGGTAAATACCGGGTGCAAGAGACAAAGGAATGGATATTTCATTACTTCCGATGTTTAAAAGACACTTAATTTGAGCGATCTTTCTTCCCGAAACATCATTAATAACAAACGAAGCTTGCTGAGATTTGCCGGAACTATACCTAACAGAAAGTGCTTCATCAGAAGGAACTATTTTTACGTCATTGTAGAAAGTGGAGTTTTTTATAACCACTGGACCGAAAAACACTGATTTCCCATTAAGATCAACCTGTTTAAGCTGATAATAAACAGGTCCGGGCATCGGTTCCCGATCAACATAATAATAACTCTTAAGTGACCTGGATGAGCCCCCCGTGACAAGCTTTGCAAGTGAAGTAAAATTAGAACCGTCATGCGATCTCATGACTTCAAAATGAGAACTAATGGATTCTGAAGTGGTTTGCCACGTTAATGTATTAGTTCCGACGTCGGCTCTTCCTGTAAATGATACAAGAGTTACAGGCAGAGTGGATGCCACATACGATCGCAGCCATTGCAGAGCAGGTCTTTCGGTATTATCACTATAAATCAAAAATGCCCCCTGATTGGTTCGCCATTGGCCAACGCGCCAGCCATGAAATGTTATTCCTTTCACCTTAGGATGATTCCAATACACCGGAAACACGCGTTTGTAGTTATTCAGTTGCACCAGATCATCCAACTCTCCCGTAGCAGTATTTATGCCGTCAAGATCCATCTCCGTCACGTAAATAGGAATATCAGTTGCTCCCAGTTGGTCTAATGCTGTTTTTATCGAAGCAGCCGAACCCTGTAATGAAAAAGAATGCCCCTGCGTTCCAATAGCATCTACCAGGTTTTCGGCCTTTAGCAGATTCACTATTTTGATAAATTCAGATCGGGTAGAACTTTGATTTTCCAGATGGTATTCATTGATCATTAATTTGGTTGTGGCGGGAAAGTATTGCCTGGCTAGACGGAATGCATTTAACACCCAGTCCCATCCTGTCACACCGTCGCCACCCAAAGCTTCTTTATAATTCCCATAATCAGCACCTCCCGTAGTCGGGGGCGCGTTAGTAGGCTCATTCACAACCTCGACCATTTCAAGATTGGGATATCTTGCTGCAACAGCCTGGAACCACTCCTTCAATTCTTCCAGTTGCTCTGCCGGGGGAAGGCTGGCGACCCATGCGGGCTGTTGTCTGCCCCATACTAAAACATGGAACCTGAACGGAAAGCCGTTATCAGTAGCCAGCTTTAGACCCTTATCACATTCGGACCAGTTCATAACATCCCTCGTACTTTCTATAGTGCCCCATTTGCCGCCGTTTCCCGGCGCAACCTGGTTCCAATAATTGGCGAAGTAAGGGGTTTGAGACTCAGACCCGCTATAAACCTGCCCTATATACTTAGATGCTCCGCTTGCTATTGGCGACGATGTTGGTATAACCGGCTCAGGTTTAGTGTCCGCTCCCGCTTGTCCCTTATCCAGGTTTTCTACAGTAAAGTATTTACCAGACAAACCGAAGGCAATTTTGTCGATCTCAAACCCGTTCTCCCTGGAACCGATCTGAAAGGTCTGTGTAAGATTATTTTCATTGACAGTAAAAGAAACAGGAATCTCGCCGCCATTAAACCGTGATAAGTTAATCCACTTCCATATCTCCGAGCTCCCATTGCCGGCCCCCTCAACCACAATAGGAGGCTCCAGGTAAATATAACCGACACTGGCGAGCCCATTGCAGGTTACCCATTCGTTGTTGTCAGTTCCGGGATTCCTAGACCCGAAGCTCTTCGCGTAAAAAAAGCTATCATCATTTGCTCCACCAGTTCTCAGCTTTGCATAAAGATGGTAAGTTCCGGCCTTAGGAAAAGTAACCGTAAAAGTGATCACTTTAGCAACACTTGCCGGGTAATTATCCGCTATACGATCAGTTTTAGGAAATACAGAGGTAAGTCCGGCACTCGTTTTAAACTCCCAATCACTGCCTGCATTTCCGTATTCAGCTTCTATGACCACCGGTAACTCTTGTGCAGTTGAATAAGAGATGCCCCACATGGACAAACAAACCCACAATAAAATTCTTCTCATGCTTAATTGGTTTCTTGATTAGCTTAGTTCACTTTGTCTTCAGATTTTCCGAACCATTCCTGAGCAGCTATTTCGAGGAATACGGGTCAATAGTGATGATCTTACCTTCATTATCATATTTAAGCTCAGTAACTTTTACATTTCTCAAATGAGTTTTTCCGTTTGAAAGCTGGGTATCATGGTAAAACAGATACCATTTCTCTTTGAATTCTACGATGGAGTGGTGAGTGGTCCAGCCCACGACAGGGTTCAATATTATTCCCTGATAAGTGAACGGGCCGTATGGACTGGAGCCGGTTGCATAACAGATGAGGTGTGTATCTCCGGTTGAGTAAGAAAAATAATATTTATCCTTGTATTTATGTACCCAGGCAGCTTCAAAGAACCGTTTGTCATGATCGCCACCTTGGATTATCTTTCCGTTTTCGTCTAAAATAATTATGTCTTTAGGAACTTCCGCAAACTGAAGCATGTTAGGTTTTAGCTTTGCTATTTTAGGAGCTAAAGCGGGCTGATCCTGTGGTCCTTCAAATTTGGAGCCCTTAGCATTAAATTCTCCATTTTCCCATTGCTGAAGCTGACCTCCCCAAATTCCGCCAAAATACAGATATGAACTACCGTCATTATCGGTAAAAGCCGCAGGATCTATACTAAAGCTTCCTTTTATCGGCTCTGGCTGAGCCTTAAAAGGGCCTTGCGGTTTATCGCTTATCGCAACGCCTATCCTGAAAATGTCATTCTTATCTTTTAGCGGGAAATATAAGTAGTACTTGCCATTCCTGAAAGCTACATCCGGAGCCCATAACTGCCTTCCAGCCCAGGGAATATCTTGGACATCAAGAGCAATTCCGTGATCTTTAACAACACCGCCAACTTCATCCATGGAAAAGACATGATAATCTTTCATCGCAAAATGATCTCCATTATCATTCTCAGTTGTACCTGCATCTATATCGTGTGAAGGATATATAAAGAGTTTCCCCTCAAACACATGAACTGATGGGTCGGCAGTAAATATCCCCGGTATTAGTGGTTCTGAAATAGCTCCTTTAAAAAGATCAGGGCCAGAAATCTTGGCGCTATCGACAGGATTTAAACCAGCGGTTCTATTCAATGCCTTCGACTCGCAACATGTAAAAATTAAAGCGGTTGCAAAAAGTAAATAAGAAATTTCTTTCATGTTTTTAATCATCTATCAACGTAGTAGCAATAACTCAGATCAAAACTATTGTTGTTGATAAGGCAACACTGGCATGAATGTCGAAATTTATGGGAAGAATGTCTTAAAATCCACTAATGTTTAGGGAATTCTGGACTACTATATGAAAAGCGATTGAATCTGAAGTCAATCCACTCATAACAACTAAATTATTTAGAATGGATTTTATCCACAAATGAAGTGTTTTGTCGATCGGAAACTATGATTTCGTGAGAGAAAACGTTCGAATCTTAGCCCTTTGCCAGAGAAGATTCCCTTACAATAAGTGAGCTTTTCAGGAGAACACTTTTTACGGAAGAAAAGTCATAGTCATCTTCCAGCATCTCAAGCATCAAATTAATCGAATTCTCTGAGATTTCCCTGATAGGTTGTGATATGGCAGTAATGGAAGGCGTAAACAACCGGTACAAATTATGGTCATCAAATACGATAACCCCGATATCATTAGGAATAATTAATTTAAGGTTTCTGATTGACTCTAGTCCATTATCTGCAATATAGTTTGTTGCGAAAAACACGGCATCCAATTGTTTATTTTCAGTCAGAAAACTCTGGATTTCCCTTATGCTATTTTCTTTATCGTCGTGGTATATTATTTTTTTGATTACAGGTTCTGCTTTTATTCTTTTAAGCGCATCAATGTACCCTTCCTGTCTTTCCTGCATTTGAACCTGATCTGAATTTAAGGTTACCATTCCGATGTTCCTGTAACCATTTTGGATAAAATGCAATATGGCATCGTTTGCAGCCTCGTAATTATTTACCACAACATTACTGGTTTCTACTCCGGGAATAGTTCTGTCAAATAACACAACGGGTAATTTATCGTCAATCAGATCATTAATTTCTTTTTCTATTCCAGGCGGAGGAGCGATGATATAGCCATCAACTTGCCGGGTACGATATATTTGAATAAGGTCCTTAGTTTTTTGAGTGTCGTTTTCTGTACTGCAATAAATTATCTTATAACCTCTGCTATAGGCATTTTCCTCTATAAGGCGGGCTACAGACGAGAAGAAAGGATCCGAAATATCCTCCACCATCATCCCGATGATCTTGGTTTTGCCACTTCTTAAGCCCTGGGCAAACTGATTAGGTTGATAACCTACTTTCGTTATATGATCAAGGATCTTCTTTTCCAGGCTTTCGCTTATATGCTTTTCTCTGGCCTTGCCATTTAAAACAAATGAAACTGTTGTTTTCGAAATACCAAGTTGCTGGGCAATATCACCAATGGTGGTTTTCTTCTTCATAAACCTTTAGTAAACCTGTTTAGGAACGCTAAATTTGCAGTTTATTTTCTTAAAAACCTCATAATTTATTTAATTATGAACCCTAAACCAGTCAAAATCGGCATACCCGCCAATGCGAATACCGGATTCGGAGATACTAAACAAGCCAAGTTTAGCACCTATCCATTTGTCAGGTTGAGCTTGAAAAACATTCCCAATAGCGGTAAAACTGTCTCCATCTTCACTAAAGCTGAATTGAACTAGTCCGGGTTCTTTGACGGTTAATCTAAGATAAGCAGTATTGGATTTTAATCTGTGTATTCCAATTGATTTTTCCTTAGTTTGCTCTGCAGCTCCATTACAAATTACCTGATTCAGAAAATAACCTTTTTCATCCTTTTCGATAGCGAGGTATGCGTAGTCATTTCCCATAACCAAAAGCCCTGCTTTTTTTCCTTGCCAAACATCCCATTCCACTGTATATTTCACTTTAGTTGTGGTTGTAAATGATGGAGCCGGTAATTTCTGTAATAAAAGGTTAGGAACAGGCCATAGATTTACTGCATCTTTCGGAAGCGGATAAGAAAATAGACGCAGGAAGCCAGTACCCGGAATTTGTGCACTCCATTGAATCTTTTTATTTGCATGCCATTGCCATTGTAAACCCAGCTCATCATCATTAAATTCATCACTTTCCTGCGGGGTATTTATGGGATGAATCTCTCCAACGTTAGGTTTTTTAAAACTTGCTACCGGTTCCCCCTTTCCATCACCATCGTTGTCCTCGCCAATCACTGGCCAATTGTTTAACCACTTTACAGGCTGAAGATGAACAATTCTGCCATAAGCCACCTTATCCTGAAAATGCAGGAACCAATCTTCTCCAGTTTGTGTTTGCACTAACGCACCCTGGTGAGGCCCGTTAATGGCTGTGCCGCCCTGGTCCATCACTACCTTTTCCTCATAAGGACCATAAATATTTCTAGATCGTAATACCAGCTGCCAGCCTGTGGCTACACCACCTGCGGGTGCAAATATGTAGTAATAGCCATTACGTTTATAAAACTTTGGCCCTTCTACAGTATGGTGATTCTCGTGTCCGTCGAAAATATGTTTACCCTCTCCGATAACTCGCGTGCCTTCAGTATTCATTGGAAAAACAGTCAATAAGCTGTTTATACCTGCCCTGCTTCCGGCCCAGCCTGCGGCTAAATATGCTTTACCATCAGTATCCCAAAATGAGCTGGGATCTATAATTCCCTTTCCAGGCATTACTAAAACCGGTTTCTCCCATTCTCCCTTGGGATCTTTTGTTTTTACCATGTACACCCCATAATCGGGGTCGGCATAATAAATTCTGAGTTCCCCTTTGTGATAAATGATACTGGGCGCCCAAACGCCTTTTCCATGTTGCGGAGAGTCGTATATAGATTCAGGCGGCTGAACTTTTAGAGCATGATTGACTAAAGTCCAGTTTACCAGATCTCTGGAATGTAGAATCGGTAAACCCGGTATGCAGTTGAAGCTGGAAGAGGTCATGTAATAATCATCCCCAACACGAATTGCATCAGGATCAGAATAATCTGCATAAAGGATGGGATTTTTATAGGTTCCATCACCCTGATCGGCAAGCCAAACCTTGGATTGATAGCCAAAGGTTTGGTCTGAAACTTCAGTTTTCACAGGCTTGTTAACAGCGCATGAAGTAACTGCAAGAATACCAAACAAGGAAAGTATTAATTTAAAAGTCATATCTTATATATCTTTTAATTCAGCTATAATTAGTTTTGCCGGTCCTAATAAACCAGATGCTAGAAGCGGATCTGTTTTACTAAAATTCTTCCAAACGGAGAATGCTTTTCTTTCGCCGGGTTTCGGTTTATTATTCACATACCAGTCAGGTAATCTCAAAATGAAACGGTGTTCGCTATAAGTATTCTCTGCTGCTAAATGTTCATCTCCCACCAACCTGTTTGGCCACAAGGTAGTAACTTCCACCGATAATGAATTGCTACCGGATTTGAGGCATTCAGTTAGATCAGCAACAAAGGGCTCTTTCCACAAAAGCTGCACTAGCTTGCCATTTACTTTTATGCTGGCAATAACTTCAACCCTTCCTAAATCTAGCAAAACTCTTAAGTCCGGACTTAAAACTGCTTTGTCTATTTGAATATCACGGGTATAAACACAGGTTCCCGAAAAGTGCTTAACATCGAAATTATCATGTAAATGAAGAGACTTTAGTTGGGGGAGTTTTATTTCCTTCTTAACTCCTGAATCTGGCGGAAAAGTAACAGCCCAAGCGTCGGAAATAGCGATAAACTTTGCCTTAGATATAACAATATGTTTAGGTTTCTCATTAGTATAATTAATAGTGTACTTCCCGTTGGAACTGAATAAAGCCCTCTGGTGATCTAGAATTTGAATATCTGCAATTAAGTTTACAGCAGGTAACCCTTCTTTATAATCTTCATTTATAGCACTGGCATCCCGGACAGCGTCAACAAGCTGAATTGGGGACAAGTTCCCTTCGAAATAGCTTGTAAACTGTTCGTCTTTAGGCGGAGTTTCTATACCAGGGTGAACAATAAACTCGGATTTCCTGCCCTGCTTAACTAAAGTCCCATTAATGTACAGGTAAGGAACGGCGTTTTTATAAACCAATGCAAAGTGGGTATAACCTTGAATAGCCGTTTCAAAGACTAAAACTTCCTTGTTCCCTCCACTGCTTCTTTCATACACTCTTACGATATTCTGCCCAATTGACATGGCTACCGCAGTATGACCTTTCCCAAAAACTTTTTCTCCTTCCGGGGCATGGAAAACCATACTTTTATTGGAGTGTGCGAAGGTGTCCGGCTTAGCCCAAAAGGTCAACGTAAAATTGTTGATTACCGATTGGTATTTTTGAATATCTGAAACCTCATAAGCCTTCAGACTTTTTATTTCTTTGTTGTCTTTTAAAATAGAAACAATCTTCCTTTCAGCTAATTCGTCTTTAAAAACAATAAAGACCGAACTTGCTGGCTGAAACTCGAAAGGAATAGTAGTTCTTCCATTTTGTTGATTATAAAAATTAATTCTTGTTTGCTTTCCTGTCTCAGCGTCCCATATGTAGGGTTGCTTGTTTATAGTCCGGAAAGATAACAAGGTTTCTTCTTTCTTCCTTTTGTGGTTACTGACAAAGTAAACATCGCTGTGTGCTATTATCTTATGACAGTAATGAATAGTAGCATCCTGGTTATTTGCAGTAAAAGAAAAATCTTCCGGAATTTTATGCCTCTGCAAAATCTCTTTAATATCAATCCCCTGATAAATTATTCCCTTCCCTAATTGTCTTTCTTTGACATTAACACCATCCAGGTTTCCTAGAAGTTTCTCAGATTGTTCAATAACTTCTTCATCCGTAAAGGTCCTCCCAAATGATCTCCTGATCTTGTTTTCCACCATTAAGATCATCCCATCCTCAACCAGCTCGTTAATTCTTTTAAGTGTGGTTGGAAGTATTTCATTTAAGGCCGGTAAAATCAACAACCTGTATTGCATTCCATCCGGAAGCACAATTTTATTTTCTTTTATATTGAAGCGATTAAGGGCATCTGATCCGATTACGTCTGCCTTATAGCCTTTCGGCATCTGTGGATAAACATCCGGGATACCAGACGCTGGATTATCGCCTTTGTAATAACAAACATCGATCACAGACAAGCCTTGCTGTAGTACATACTGTGCTCTTGTAGTATATTTTAGCCAGCCATGCGCCTGCTCAGTCCATGTATTGTTTCTATCGAAATGTGTACCAAAGGGGCCCATAGTCATCCCCGGAAAACCCGTTGTATAAGGCTGATGAACAAAAGTATGCAAGGTGAGCCTGTTTATTCCTAAGGTGAAAAACCAGTCGCCTTCTGCCTTTAAAGAGTAAGGATACTCACCCCATTTAGAGGTTAAGGGCATGCCTGTAAAAGCCTCGGCAGCAACAACAGGCTTTCCATAAACATGTGCCAGAGATGCTGCCTGCTTGGAAGTCATGTCACTTCCATAAATATACCTCGTCCAAAACTCAGACATCGGTACATCAAGATGCTGACCAATTTCCAGGCTATCGAATGTACCGTCTCCATAGGGTTCGGCGTAGTATTGCAATCCCTTTTCATGCATTCTTTCAGCATAGTATGCGGTATAATTTTTTGCCAGCAAGTCAGCATGCGTTCTTCTGAAATCCCATAAAAATCTCTCTGTTTCCTCGAGACTTTTTACGATCCGGCCAGTCAACGCGGGCATCCAGTTCAAAATATCATACTTTCTGCCCTGTTTAAATTCCTCCGGAAGCTTAGCCGTCCAGTTTTGTTTACCGGCCTCCCAGCTATCTGTGGCGACACCTGAAAATGAAGAATAAGGTTTTAGTCTGTCCACAACTTTTCCAAGGAACTTATCGAAGTGTAAATCCAGAGCTTCCCTGTTAAACTTATCAATCTCCAATCCCTTTCCCGAATCGGGATGCGCAGCGGGTTCTTCACCTGTTGTAGTATGGCCAATTCTTAAAATGGTCCAATTACCTTTTGGCGCTTTCCAAGACAGAACACCCTCCTTGTTTACATAAGCACTGATATCGATTACATTCTCCGGCCGGATAATTAGATCATCCGTCAGAGTAGTAGTTTGTTCGGCTCCTGCCGTTGCACTATAATTTGTTTTGGCGGGCCACTGTGAAATTCTTGGCCCTGAATGAAACTCTACATGAGAGACCCATGTTGGATTAAATGTACTTAACCTGAAGAATTTTGCTTTAATCGCGTTAAAGCTTTGGGCCGCAGGGGCATCCATCTCTCTTAAAGCCGGACAATTTAATGTGGCGATTTGCTGATAGTTTATGCCATCGTTTGAGACTTCTATTTTGAAAACCGGCGGATAATCTCTCGGGCCGTCAAACAGGTCTTTTGGTATTTCAGCTTTCCTTAAAAGGCTAACAGCTCTCGCCTCAAAAGCTTGCTTAAACTCAAAAACTAAAGTTGACGGCGATTGATCAGTTTTCTCCAGCCTGATCTTAGTTTCAGGATTTCTATCTGTAATGATGTTAATATCTATTAATTCATCATTCGCCCTTATAGCTTTCAGAGCATCTTTCATCAAGTGCTTTTCTACGGGCAGAGAAGGATAAGCAATTACAAAAGCATCCCGGTAGTAATGTTCTTTAGCGTAAGGTTTTGGTAAGGAAATGGTTATCTTTTTTCCTTTACTATGTAATCTGGTTTCTGTCCATACCAGCTGCTGCATGCTCATTTCCGGACTGACCCATGGGCCTCCCGTTACAGAATATCCAGGGCCGTTATGCAACACTAGTTTTAGACCCAGCCTTTCGGTCTCTTTTGCCGCATGTTCGACGAGGTCAACCCATTCAGAACTCGCATAATCTACAGGACCTTTGGGTATCCCTGTTGCATTATTAAAAGATATTGCTCCACCAATCCCCATCCTTGCCATTGCTTCCAAATCGAGGGTTATACCTTCTTTAGTGATATTACCGTTCATCCATTGCCAGAAAACCCATGGACGGGCTTCGCCAGGAGGGGTAACAAAGTTTCTTTCTATTTCATCTAGATGCTCCACTCCCGATTTACCAGATGTAAACCAACCAGCATTCGACCTTTTCGCAGAAAGCATAACGCCTGCGGAAACAATCAAAGATCCTTTAAAAAATTCGCGCCTTTGCATAATTATGATTCTTTACCCGATAGCTCCCGCTTCTGTAAACTCTTAAGATATCCAGGTTATAATAGTGACTATCTATTTCATTTCAATAACTCCAGCAGACCATTTAGGAACAGTTAACTTTATGGTATTCTTTAAACCTGGCACACTCTCTTCTTTCACTTTTATTCTGTCCCTAACCTTCATATCGTTACCAGCCGTTAAACTGTCTGATGTTACTACCTTAAACCGAACATCCTTGTATGTTAGGTTAGTCGTATTTAATATCAGCTGGTAGTCATGGCTACCTGGATTGACAACCTTGAAATACAGTTCCCTTCCATTTTCCGATTTAGTTGCTATTACGTTAAGTTCTTTGGGATCACCACTTACCTGTATTCTATTAGGTGCAAAATGGCTTCTCCAAAGTTCCATCACCAAATAATTAGGCGCAAGGAAGTAAGATGAATGATCAAAATTAATAAAAGCATTATCCCAGCCAGGTGCAGAAGTATGCCGCATCAACAGTGCCGGAGCTGCCATCTCTACACCTTCTGTACGCTCTAATCTGTTTAGAAATCCACCAGCAAAAAGTCCAGTCCGCATATCTGTTTTATCCAGATTCCACTCTGATACATATATTTTCATTTCAGGATTTTTTGACCTGGCAATCCATTTTGCCAGCTGGTCTAAATATTTACCATACGCCTCCACGCCATCATTTCCGTATTTTGCCAGATCCATATAATGATGCGGACTGATGTAATCCACATATTCTGCTACCTTGTGAATAATCACAGAATCCAATCCCACGCCCTCCTTCCCCAGGCGACCGCTTCCACAAGCAATGATTTTAACGTTAGGGTCTTGCCTTTTAAGTGTCATAGAATACAGTCTCACCAACTCTGCATACAGTTTGGGGTCCATTTTCCATACCTCGTTATCTATCTCCCAGTATTTCACATTATACGACTCTGGATGTCCATTCGCAGCCCTTTTTGCTCCCCATGGCGTATTAATACTACCATTGCAATATTCCAACCAATCCTGGGCCTTTCTCAACCAATCGGTTTTTCCGTTTCTATCCGGGGCGTAACCATCATAATTATGGTAACCAATTGGCAATACAATCTGAGGCTCTGCACCTACCTTCTGGCAATATTTTATAAACTCATCTGTTCCAAAACTTAGCGGATCAAAGTCATCCCATCGCAAAATGCCCTTCCGCTCATGCTGTTTACCCAATCCATTCTCAAAATCGTACAGTTCTACAAAACTGCCTCCCGGCCAGCGAACCAAAGTAGGTTGCAAACTCTTATTTACCTCAAAAATGTCCCGGCGGAATCCATCGTTATCAATTGATGATTGATGCATTAAGCTAATCTGATCAATATACCAATTGCCTTCGCCCTCTGATAAAATTCTAAAACTTGCAGAAGCGCAATCTTCTTCTGGCTTCAGAACAATTGGATATTCATTCCATCCCTTTTTAATACCGGCAATTACCTGCTCCGCAATTACATCCGCCCCATTCAATAGCTGTACTTTAATTGCCTTCACCTCGCCTTTCAAAAACACAGAACCTCTTAAAAGGTCATTGATTAAAACATTGTAGTTGTCAGATTGCACCATTCCACCTCCTTTAACTTCCGAAACAACGTTGACGGCTACATTGTGATTAAGGGCATCCTCATTTATAAGTGAAAGCCTGGCTTCACCCGCTAATGTCCAATGCCTGGCCAATGCCAATGTAGTCTTTAACGGTTTTTGATCCTTCAGACTTAAAATTTTTATATCCCTGAACTCTACATCTGTATCCTCTCCTGCTAACCTCACCGCTCCATCTAATGGCGGATTTTCTATTTCTTTATCAAATATTTTTTGCTGATTTAGCCAGACAGCTAAATGTTTATCCGAAACTCGTACCCTTAATCTATTCCACCTATTTAATGATAGATTGCCCTTAACTTTGTCTTCAATAGTTGTTATTGCTCTCGGGGTATGCCATATCCAGCCTTTGCTGGTTTCAAGAAGATGATTAGAATTGTTATTGGCACCGAAATGAAGATAGATGCTATTCGTTTGCATTAAGTCTCTATACTGATCTCTTAACCCTAACAAGACAGCTCCATTGCCGGCAGTTTTTCTAAACTCCAATGACAACTCATAATTCTTACCTTTGGCAATATGAAAACGGCCTCTTTGTTTGCCTAATGCAGCTAGTCTGACTTTCCCGTTATTATCTACACTCCAATCACCAATAGCCATCAGTTCTTCAAAGCTCCTGTTCCATACGGTTTCTCCCCATAGCCCATTGCTCACAGAATGGTATAAATGTTCCAGCAAAACACCATAAAGTTTCTTATCTATCTTTTTTTCTACTTTAGATGCATCAATGGTTAATTCCACTTTGTTTTGCGCTTGCACCTTGCCAAAAAATGTAAGGATAAAAATCGCAACTAATACCTTTTCAATTATTGTCATGGTGTTTTTTGAGCGACAGACACTTTAGTGCCTAGATTTTCCCTTACTTCTCCTTTTGTCAAAATACGACTATCAGTGCTGGCTTTCCCAATAACTACCGGCATAGCAGTGTCATTAACAAGCTGTAAGTTAACAGCCGGAGCCTGACCATAAGGCGACATGGATTCGCCATGTTCCGGATGTGTGTACCCTACCAAAATTGGCAATTGCTGTTTGCGTTCTTGTTTTGCTAATAAGATTACATTATTGTTAGTCCCTTGTATAGTTGCCAAAGCATGTACAATTCTGTCTGATTCATCAGGCAAGACTTCCAATTCTACATCTACATTGCTTCCCTCTACAAATAATAGAGGCCCGTAATTAGCATCTCCTCTCGATTTTCTAATAACCGCATTATTCCCTACCCAATACGCCCTTTCGGTGCCGATTGTGGTACAGTTTTCCAGCACCACGCCCCCATTGGTTCTCAATTCAAAACCACCTCTGGTATTTTTAGCTGTGCAATTTTTAAAAGTGACATTCTTATTCTGGCCGTAGGTTCTAAAACCATCCTCACATAGTGATTTCATATAGCCGGGAGTAACAATGTATTTCCCCTCCCTGTTAGCCGTCCAGGTTCTAAACTGGACGTCGAAAGCAGGTCCGGAAGTTTCTTTCAATACATCGTCGGTCTTTCTCAGTTCACCTTCCACATAACAATTCTCAAAATGTACATTGCCTGCATCTTTTTGAATAAAGAAACCATGTCCATAAGCTCTCATTTTCAATGTTACATTGTAAACCCTGGTAAAGCTTCCGGTTACCAGAAATCCACTCTGTTTTTTGTGCCTTATCACGTCTGGTCCTCCCTTGCCAAAAAGATCTCCGTAACCATAAGGAAAAGAGCCTGTTACTAAGATACTGAAGTCCTTAATGGTATTGCCTTTGCCGGCAATTTCAAGAACCGCGCCACCTGGCGAAAGTCCATTCTCTGTTTCTACAATCTCTAAGCCCTCCAAAACATTATTATCACCCTTTACTATGATTTCATTGGTATGGATGGGAAATTTTAATTTCTCCCGTAACCGGGTATTGATAACCAGTTTTACACCTTTTAATGTGAAGGAATTATTATTTCCCCTAAAGGTGAAATACTGAAAGTCTTTCCTGTTCAGTTTAGCCGTTATAGAATCCGCATTAAGATAATCTTCGAGGTGATAAGTACCGGGTTTCAGCACAATTTTCTGATTATCCTCCTGGGCATATTTATTCAATTCAGCCAGACTGGATATCTTTATAGGACGGGCTTGAGATACGGTAAACCCAAACATTAATAAACATAAAATTGATAGTTTTTTCATATCGAATGGCATAATAGTTAGTCTTAGCTTCTGGCTTATTTCAAGATATAAAAACTCTGTTCTACGGGAGTTGCCGATTGTATTTTGCGGTCGGTACTGTTTAGGCCCATTTGCCAGGCAACAACAGTTACTTTTACAGGAAACCTGGCAGACCGAGGTATTCTGGTAAATATTAGCTCACTATTTTCTACGTAAGCGGGACCTTCTTTTACATAGAAAGATACCTTTAAGCCAGCATCCGAAACAGCCTGTAAACTTAATTTGGAGATATGCTTTCTTTGATCTTCAATAGCACGAAATGCTATAGTTTGTGATTTACCACTTCTATTTTCCGGGATCGTCAACTGAGCCTGTTGTACCACACTTTTGTAGCGCTCGTCTCCACAGTTTGATGCAATCAACCAGATATCTTTCGACCGTTTAGGATTATTTAACCCAATCCTCGTGTGAGACACTTGAAACGTAGTATCGTTTATTTTCCTTACAGGGCCGCAGATTCGGTCGATATTAATGGGAGACGAAGCATGGCCCATAGCCGATTTTAACCTCGAGCTATCTGCAAAAAAACTCTTTATCGTGAATGTTATTCCATCCGACAGGGGGTGCCATTGCAGATGATAGTTGGCATGTGTTTTTTTGGGACTTGCTACAAGATCTTGTTGAGTAAACCCTAAATATTGTTGTTCTTTGCCACGATGCCTGGTGTAAACACTTTCGATATATTTCACCAATTCTTTATCAAAGCACCAGGATGCAGTATTACGTTCTCCTTTAAAGCTTTCAAATTTTTCAGCAGAATATTTTGGAGAGGAATTATCCTTTTTCCAGCTTTCCATTAACCAGCCCTTTTTTACATCAATGGGTTTTAAAGTTGAGGCTCCTTTGAGCAGCCTTTGTTTCATTGCTTTTTTTATAAACAAGTTCAACAAGCCTATTAGCTGATCAGAAGAATCGAAATGGCTTTTACCTGCATCTGCATACCAGGTAATAGGCGAATCAGGGTGTTGCTCTACGTACCTATAACCCGGAGTTATTCTATCCAGCATCCATTCATACTCTCCCATGACCATAAGCCCCGGAATACCATCAATATTTTTATTACTCCAGTCTACGTTAGCTTTTCCGTAACCTGTAAGGTTAGTAGAAGGCGCATCTCCTTTCAATGAAATTATCGCCAATGTTCGCTCCGGGTTGGCTAAAGCAAAATTCCATGGATAGGTAGCCATCGCCGAATGTCCCATGGGGATAACAGGAATATTTTTCAACTCTTCGTACCCTGATTTTGAAGCCAGCTCATCCAGCATATACTGCAAAGCCTTATTTGCTTGTTCCGGCTGGGCATAATTGATAGAAAAGTTATTACTTGTCCAAACCTGGGCGATTCCCAACTCAGCCATCTGTTTCCTAAAGCCGGGGTTCTCAAGTATCCCTTCTTCTATCATGTTATGCTGAACCAATATCAACGCCTTCAATCGCTTACACTTCTCCGGAATCCACAAAAATGCATTATCATATTCGTTTATGATATTCTCGCTTTCATCCCGCATAGGGACGCTCCACTGCCATACAGCCTGAGTATAGGCTAAGCTTGTAGAAAACATCAATAAGAAGACTACAGTAATCTTCACACACCCTGATTTACTAATGCTAAGTTCTAGTTTCATAGTTTCTAAAACTTAACATTTGTGTAGTCAGATCTATTCATTTTTAAGGTTTCACCTTTAGGTGTTTTTACCAGTACAGGTGCTTCACTCACGAAATAATATTCACCTTTTTCGTAGGTCAATACTACATTCGTAGGTTTCTCAGCCTGCAAAGTAAAGCCATAAGCACTTAATAGCTTACCGTTTCCCAGAAACAACCTGAAATTATCTCCATCTTTGCTCACAACAGCATAAGTAGCGTTGACCTTAATGTTTTCATATTGTAGCGTTTCTTCTTTTGCTGACGAGAAGATGAAGTCTTTTCGCCCTGATCTGTTTACAACTTCCAGGCCTACGAAGTCTGAGGAAGCACCACTGATATCAAGTGACCGGATAGATGTAACTGTCCTGCCCGTTTGTTCCTTAGATGGCTCATAGATAGCTACAAAAGGTTTTGTCCAGGCCTCTCCGTATTGTCTGGCTGCTATCGTTAAAAATGGTTCTTTATCTACATCATAGGGTATGCCATGATTTTCCCTGAAGTTAGAAACTGGAGGCGGAGACTTGATGGAAAAGATTTCCCTGCCAGGATAACCTTTCATCCACATATTCATATACACATGGTTACCGGTTGGCATCCGCATTTTCCAGACAGCTTCGTAATCTTTAGAGGTTTTTACAGATCTTTTATCCCACATATAATCCAGCGCAAACAAATGTCCTCCAGCAAAAGCCATTTCTTCAGTTGGCTTTAAATCCAAAGCTTTTCCGTCCAGGTATTTCAAAGAGAGTTCCTGCCCTAAATTGTGATAAAAATAATCGTGGAACTTATCGCCTTGACGCTGTTTTCTGGAACGAAAAATATCTACGTAATAGCCAGAGCCCTGGCCATTCTGCACAATACTTAGAAACCGGTTTTGATCACTTCTGCTTTCTGGTTCTAAAAAGTAAACATCAGAATAAGTAATCTCAGGATAAAAGCCTTTAATTTTCCCGGATTCAGGATAGCTGCTCAACAGGTCGAAAGCATGGTTACTGAACATTTCCGGGTATTTGGAAATACCGTCTACCATCACTGTATTGTGCGCAGGGAACTGGGAATAATACTCCAGATAAGGAGGTTGAAAATAAGAAGAACCCCTTCCTGATTCTGCACCAAGCACATATCCCTTTCCATATAGCTCTATAGAAACCCCATTCGCGTGTGCATGGTTCCCTAAGGATGCAACCTGTGAGATCATTAATCCGTTCTTTTTATCTTCATACTGATTACGCTGTACAAACCAGCTCACATTAGGTGCATAAAAAGTGGGAGTGATATAATCTTTTAAATTACCGGCCGGAATCTTTTTGTCTAAAACCAAAGGTTTGGTTGTAAAGAAAGAATAGATCTGTGGAGCCAGTTTCTTTTGGTCGTTTTGTTTTTCCAGTCCGGGCTCGAAAACCCGGTACATTTTGGTAAAAAGCTCTTCATCAGATCTGTCTTTGTACTTTTGCGACAATCTGATCATATCACTAAAACTCTCGGTATAAAGAGGACCGTAATGTGAGTCTCCAAAAGCTGTGATCAGGCCATTCGGAAATAAATATTGTGGTAATACCTGTACAGCCTTTTTCATTACAGGCGTGTAAGGCAGTAAACTTTGGTTAAAAGTATTGTCATAATCCCTGATAAAATTGGTTAAATCCTTGGTAACACCCTGCGCATATCCCGGGCTTTCTGACCAGATACCGTTTTTTTTATCATAACCATACTCCATGAATTTGGTTAATGACCATTGCCGGGCGGAAGTCTTGTTCAGTATATAATCAATATAATACTCTCGACCTTTACCATCAGCATAGTGCTTATTATCTTCCAGCACCATAGCTACCTTCAAGATAAATTTCGCCTGGTGTAAATTCCAGTTATTTTGCGGCACACCGTTTTTAATGGTGATATCAATCCATTTTTTAAAGGTGGCTTCGTATTTATCTATCTTGCCTGGAGAATTCTTACGAATATATCCATAAAGGAAGTCGTATAGATAGGATAATTCATTCAAAATTCTTTCCTGTATAACTTCAAATGTTGAAAGTCCTACCAGCGTTTGCGCATGGCTATTGTTCAGGTCTATAGGTTCTGTCCGGTAGTACATTCCCATCATGTAGGTATCGAACAGATCGTAAGCAAATTTAGCATACTTCATCTCATCTGTTAACCAGTACATAAAAGCCGCATCTTTGCCCAGACCCATAATTTGCTCATTGATGCTTTCTATGCCGGAAGCATTAGCTTGTTCGCCCCATTCCAATGGATTACCTGCTTTTTTGGTATTATGAAAATAAACGCCTTTGGTATCGTCCATATACGGCACTATATCCTCTAACTTGGGGCGGTTATATACACTGGCCTGGCCTCTGGAACTTCCGAAACGCACGGTAGCGACCGGAGCTTCCCCATCAGCATGAGAATAAACTCCACCCCTGATATAAACCTGCGTGGCTTTACTTTTCCAGTACATCATCAAACGGGAATAAAGCCAATCCGGCTGCGCCCGGGTCTTCTCTACATAGGGATCTATCCTGTTTTTAATACCTTTTAAAACATCCCTTGCCCAGTCTTCCTTTTCTATCTGTGCTTGTACGACTGTTTTCCGGCCAGGAACAGTTAATAACCTTGGATGCCCCGATGGCAGATTCTTGGGCAGAGGAATAGAAACTTCCTGTGCGGTCGTACATAAAGGAAAAAAGAATATTAGCAAACAGATTAGTCTCATTGCAATCGATTAAGTTCAAATATTATTTATCGCTCAGAAAGCGTAGCAGGGCTTGATTAAATCCTTCCGGATTCTCCAGATTGCTCATGTGCCCCGCATTTTTAATTATTACCTGGCGAGCTGTTGGAATTAAAGCAAGTAATTTATTTTTAAGATTTAAGTCAGCATCTCCGGTTAGGACCATTACCGGTACCTGCACATCTATATTTCTCAGCTTTTCTTTAACATTTCTGCCCAAAACCAATCTCGGCTCTACATGAAGTGGCTGCCAGGCGTCCCATTTATAAATGGCTTCCCAAACAGGTTTCCTGATAGCATACAGCGGCTCACCATTGCGCGTGGTTAATGCGTTATACCATTTCTTTTTATTCTGGAATATGCCTTCTTTTTGATATTGTTTAATTTCTAAACGTCTTTTTGCTAACGATGCTGCCGTCCAGGGCTCGTCTGGACCGGGCACCTCAAAAATATCGCCGCTAGCCATTGTTGCAGAAAGAATTCTGTCCTGGTAAAGTGCCACAAAATCGGTACCGACAAAGCCACCTAAGGACAGTCCGACAATATGTGCTTTTTTTATTTTTAAGGCATCCATCAATTTTCGCAGATCCTCCGCATGTAAAAATTCTTTGCCTTCTTTTGGCATAGCCGAGCGCCCGTATCCCCGCAAATCGTACCGAATGACCTGATATTTCGAAGCCAGAGCTTCAATCTGCGGATCCCACATTTGATGGTCGAAGGAATGACCATGCAGTAATATTAAGGGCTCCCCTTTACCGCTTATTTCATAATATAACCTGGTATCTTTCTCAACCTCTACGTAGCCTGTTTTTACATTTTTACGTCCACTCTTACCTAAGATATCTCTAACCAGGTACGGCAATACCGGACTAGCATAAAATGCATTAAAACCATTCTTATTTTCTTTGATTCTAGCTAACAGAAAACCGTAGCTATTAGTTGTTCTATCTATCCATGGATAAGCACCTGCCCAGCTTGGACTACTTAGCAAGAGCGCATTTCCAGCCTGATCTGTTTCTTCCAGCCACATTCCCAAACCGTATATCCCATGATGATAGGATGCCCTCACCGCTTCGGGGAATTCCTTCGCATTGATCTTTGCATCTAACACCTGATTGGAAGAGATTTCATTAATGGCTCGCCGGGAAAGCACTTTCTTCCCTTTAAAAACACCATTATTGGCAAACATTTGCAGGAAATTGAAATAGTCTTTCAAACTCGTTCTAGCCCCGCCACCAAGCATGGGATTATGACCGGGCGTTTCATCAACCGGAGTAAAAGCAGTATGCCTCATTTCTAAAGGCTTTGCTATCTTTTCATGGAATAATTCATCCCATTTCCTGCCGGTTGCCAGTTCCGCCATCCGGCCTGCCACCTGCATGGCCAAACCGCCGTATTTAAATTTCGTACCCGGAACTGTGTCGGCCGGTAAGCGGACTATATGTTTTACTGATTCTTCCAAAGACTGGTAGTTATCCGGCCTCTCTCCTTTGGGTTGATAATCCGGGTACCCTGCAGTATGTGAAAAAAGTTGTCGTAAGGTTGCTTCTCCCTTGCTGTCCGCAAACTCGGGTAACCATTTGTTTACTTTATCATCCCAGGATAACTTCCCTTCGTCCACTACCGCAGCTATAGCTGCAGCAGCCAGCCATTTACCGGCAGATGCTATGTAGGCTACCGTTTCCGGCTGATATGAGCCATAATATTTTTCATGGACGATCCTATTGTCGTGGGCGACTATAACGGATGTTCCATTGTAATAACCTGAATCGACCCAGCCCTGTATCTTTTTGTCTAGCAGCGAGAAATCGTATTTATTCTTTTGAGCCTTTACTCCTGAAACCTTCAACAATACCAGGAAGGTTAGAAAAACAGGTAACTTCATTTTGCACATGCTCAGACAATAGTTAATTAAACCTTCGCTTACCTCTTCACTTTATAAAATTTAGCACCAAACAGGAAAATCACTACGTAGCAAACAATGGGTAAATAATATGCCTGAGCAACATCGTGATTGGCAACAGATCCCATGATCAATGGAAAAAATGCACCTCCAACTACTCCCATAGATATAAATGAAGAAGCTTGTTGGGTATGGTGCCCCAGGTTCTTCAATCCTAAACTAAAAATGGTAGGGAACATGATACTAAAGAAGAAGTTGATCATGAGTAGTGCAATATAAGAAAACCATCCTAAGCCCTGGGCAACAAAAATACAAGACATTATACTGCCTAATGCAAAAATGGCCAGTAACCTATTTGGCGCGATAAATTTCATTAAAAACGTCCCTGTAAACCGCCCAATCATCATGAATACCATGAAAAGCACCAGATAATTTGCAGCTTTCGAATCTGTAAAACCCATAACGTCCACACCATAATTGATGAAGTATGCCCAGGTTCCAGCCTGCGCTGCTACATTGAAAAACTGTGATACTACAGCCCAGGCGAAATGCTTATGTGCGAAAAGCTTTTTACCGGGGGCAGCGTCAATATTTACAGCTTCCAGATTTTCTGTAGTAGGCGCCACATGGGGGTCAATCAATGCCGGGACTTTAACAAATGAAAAAGAAACCGCCAATACAACAATAAACAGACCGATACACAGATAAAGATCCTTTACAGAATCAAGGTTATTATCAGCACCGCCGTGCGTTGCTCTTAATAAAAAATACGAACCTAATAATGGGCCAATAATGGATCCAACAGCATTAAAAGATTGTGCAAAGTTTATCCTTTGATCCGATGTTCTCTGATCACCCAAAGAAGCCACAAAAGGATGGGCTACTGTTTCGAGGGTAGCCATCCCACAGCCTAAGATGAATAAGGCGATCCTGAAAAAGCCGAATGATTCTGTATTAGCTGCCGGTACAAATAAGAATGTACCCGCTGCAAACAAGCTGAGTCCCAGCAGTACTCCACTTTTATAGCCAAATTTTTTCATAAACATCCCGGCAGGAATACTCATAATGAAGTAAGCGCCAAAAACAGAAAATTGTATGAGCCCTGATTGGGATTTAGAAATATTTAATACATTTTGAAAATGCTTGTTTAAGACATCACTCATGGATAATGCCAATCCCCATAATGCGAATAAAGAAACAACGAATATTAAGGTAAGGATAAACTTTCTTTCGGTGAACTTTGCTGTGTGGTCCATTCTATTTCGTAAAATAATTACAGTTATAATGACATTATAATAAAACGGGCTCAAAAGAAGCTGCCGCACCAATTAAGGCAGCATCCTCGTTTAATTCTGCTATCTTAAATACAGGTTCCAGATCAAAGTTTCGCAGACAGCTTTTTAATTTATCTAAAAACAGATGGCTAGCCTTTGCAATGTTCCCTCCAAGGATGATTGCCTCAGGTTGTTCCTTGAGTAAAAATGGCACCATAAAAAGAGCCAGGTTGTTGCAGTACTCGTCAAATATGCTGCTATTCAAGCCATCGTATTCTATCAGATCCACCATCTCCTTCACATTATCAACCTGAATACCGTTAAGTTCATGGAATCTTTTAATAAACCAGCGGGTGGTAAAGTAATCATCAGCTATGCTATCCTTAAACGGTTCACTCCCCAAGTTAAGATCCTGAGTTACTCCTTTATTACTTATAGCAGACCCAAAGCCAGTTCCTAAGGTCAAGCCTACAACTTTACCCATATTTCTGCCGGCCCCGCAAAAAACCTCGCCATGCAGGAAGGCCTCTGCATCATTTCTAAAAATAATATTTCCAGGCTCCAGCTTCAGCTGAGCAGCTAAATATTCCCTAACATTAAGGCCGTAAATAGCTTCATATTTGTCCAGCCCTTTTATATAGGAGATCCCGTTCTCATAATCAAAGGGACCTGGCATAGAAAAAGCAAGCTTATTTATCATACCACCCCCTTTTTCTAGAACGGCCCTAAGAACAAACAGCCAGCTTTCTAAAATCTCTTTGGCGTCCCCTTTACTATTTACATACTTTCTTACCGATGTATCTTCTATTAAGCATTTGCCTGTTAAGCCTACTAAAGCGACTGTAATATGCGAACCACCAACATCAGCACCTGCGACAACAATGTTACTTTCCTCGTTATTCATCTATGTATATTCTATTATTCCTTAAGTCTTATCCACATCGCATGCCCTCCAGAGGCAGCTAATTTCACATCCAGTACTGTCTTATTGGTAACACTCATTTCGGTTACGCCAACTTTGGTTCTGGTCTGTACTGAGGGATCATCAGCGTAAATGGTGGCCGTGTATTTCTTTCCTTTTGGCAAGAAATCAAGCGATACCTTTACAGTTCTTTTCTCATTGTTCGTGATTGTTCCCAAAAACCAGTCCTCTCCATTCCTCCTTGCAGTACTGACGTACTCTCCTGGTCTTCCCCCCAGAACTTTGGTTTCGTCCCATGTAGTAGGCACCTTGTCAAAAAATTCTATTTCGGGCTCTCCCTGGTATTTATCAGGTGTATCATACCAATACAAAGTTTGCAAAGGGCTATAATAGACCACTGCCAATGCTAACTGATGTGCATGTGAGGTTTTGATCCGGGAGTCGTAATAGCAAATGGTATAGTCTCCTGCACCAGCAATCATCCTCGTAAAAGGAAGAACGGTATTGCTGGTAGCGTCCGGCATTTCTTCATTTCCTCTTATACCTTCTGATGTCATGAGATTAGGCCATGTACGTTGTTCCCCTGTTGGCCGCCAATCGTCATGTACATTCACCATCATTTGATTATCGGCAGCTTTTTTAAAAGCGCCTTGCAACCAGTTTGTCCAACGATGCGATCCGTTTACAACAAACCCAAACTTCACCCCCTTTATTCCCCAATCCTTGTAAATGCTGAACAGCGAATCAGACTGAGCTAATAAGGCCTGTTGATTTACATAAAGCCATACACCAATACCTTTGTCTTTCGCATAGCTGATAATTTTAGGCAGATCAAAGTCCGGAATGGCGACTTTAGTCGCATCAGAACTGAAACTAAATGCAGGTCCATACCATTTCCAGTCAAAGAGAACATACTGCAACTTTCTTTCGGCTGCAAAATCGATGTTTTGTAAAGCATCTCTGGTCGTTTGTTTCATCACCCTGATAATCTTACCAGGTTTTATCCAACTTTCATCCGAAATACGGGACGGGTCATTTAAATTCAACAGAATCTCATTATTCTCTATCAGCCTGCTTGCCTTTTCCGCCACCATGATAACCCGCCAGGGTGTTGCAAATGGAGAGATCAGATCTGCAGGGTCGTGGATAGATGTTACAATAGTATTAGGCTTCGCCTCGCTTAGCTTAAACTTAGTACGACTGTAGTCTACCATTTTGGCTTCTGCTAAGCAGACAAACAAATTGTTTGGCAACTCCAGTGTCAGGGGGCGTTCGCTCTCATGCCTCCAGTTTTTCAAGGGCAATAGCTGATAAGGAGCCTGCGCCCATTCGGCATGCCATGCCTTCGTTCCATCCGGCAGAGTAAATTCTGTATTTTCCGAGACCACCCTGTAATAAGTTCCTTTTTCATTTTCGGGAAAGAAAAAGCGAAATCCTACTCCCTCATTATACACGCGTACCTCAATATTCATCAAGTACATGGCATTATCTTCTTTTACAGTAGAAATGCTGAGTGCATTATAGCGATCTCTTATGGCGGCGTTTTCGCCAACTACTGGTTTCCAGGTGGTATCTTTTGCAATCGTTCTTACACCAGTAATCTTTAAATTTCCGAACCATCTTTTTTGTGTATCAGCCTTGAGGGCCATTGCCCGCTCTGATAAATAATTATCGAACTGTAAGTCCAGCAAGGACTCTTTGATTACTTCTTTGCCCTTATAGTTAACGCTGTAATAAAATGCTTTTTGGCTATTCCTTGATTCCTGCCGGATATTAAATATTAACAATCCATCAGGAGATTTTACTTCGTACCGGTCTTCAGCTTTTGAGAAAAAGCTGAACAGTATGAGCATAAGAATACTTGTAAATACTTTCATTCTATAGGTTTTCGTAAATGCTTTTCGCTTGCTGTAATTTCTTCAAACGAACCAATGCTTCGATATAATAGTAATCGCCGTAATTGATGGACGTGTCTATCTCCGTTCCATTTGGTTTATGTCCTGTAACATGGGTAATAAAAGCCGAATTCTTTTCCCTGCTTTGATATTCTGCCGATGACAGATTTTTTATCATCTTTTCGGCCACTTCACGGTAACGTTTTGCTTTAGCTTCGTCTTTCACAAAAGTCGAGAGTTCCAGTAAACCTGATGCTACGACGCCAGCTGCAGAAGCATCTTTAGGAGCATCCGGAATATCGGGTGCATTAAAATCCCAATAAGGGATCAGATCTTCAGGCAGTCTATCAAGATATACATCGCTTACCTTTTGAGCAAAATCTAAAAACCTTTCGTCTCTAGTTTCGCGGTAAACCATAGTATACCCATAAATTGCCCATGACTGCCCTCTGGCCCACATGCTATCATCGGCATAGCCCTGATGAGTAACCTGTTTAATTCTCTTGCCAGTTTCTTTATTATAAACCACCACATGATAGGATGTGTAATCCTTACGAAAATGGTTCAGCATCGTGGTTTCCGCATGCTTTACAGCGATATCATACAGGCCTTTTGTGCCTCCGTTTTTTGACGCCCAGAACAATAGTTCCAGGTTGATCATATTGTCTATAATGGTATTATGCTGAGGCCAGTCCATATTGGGAACCGAACGTGGCCACGATAAAATGGTGCCTACTTTAGGATTAAACAGAGTTGCCAGTGTATCAGCGGTGCGCAAAACGATCTTCTTATATTCTTCATCTCCGGCTAACCGGTAACCATGCCCATAAGAATTAAATACCTGGAACCCCAAATCGTGATCAAAAGCTGGTTCAACAGAAAGGTTATACAGTTCCGAAGTGAATCTCTCAGCTTCTTTTTTTAAAGAATCATTTTTTGTTGCCTCATATAAATACCATAAAGTTCCAGGCCAAAAACCACTGGTCCAATCTTTATAATTGACATAACGCCAGTTACCTGCTTCGTCTTTTATATTTCTTGGGATATTGGGTAGATCTCCAGGAACATCAGCCAAAGTTCTGAAAGCTTGTTTTTTGCAATAAGCTATGTTCTTATCTACATTCAGGCGTTTAACCGAACAGGAACAAAGCAAACCCGCGGCAACTAATACTACAGCAATATTTTTAGATAATCGATACATATTTCTCATTAAGAATGACTGCCTGGCACTCAGCTAAAGATTATAACAACCATTCAAATATAAAAAACTAAATCGGTTTAGTAAAAAAGAGGTGAATTTTGCTATTTTTCAAAGATTCCGATCATATCTTTTAAGATTTGTCAACAATTGTACGTCTGACTTAAAATATTGCCATCGCTCATTCAAAGCGTATAATCAAGATAGAGGTCGGCGCTGAACCTTAAGACCAATCATCACTGAATTAGAATAATGCCAGACTAAAGCTGGCATTATTTATTTGACGTTGCGAAATCACAATAATATTCTTACCATTCAGGGTTTTGATCTAGCCCTGGATTTAATTGCCGCTCGGCGGATGGAATTGGATACAAATAGTGTTTTCGTGTGAAGTTCCTCGAAGCTGCCGGATCTAAAATCAAAGCGCCGGTTGGAACATCAACTCCATAAGCGTATATAGCAGGATTATAAATATTTACTCCTGATACCTTAAACGTAGCCACTTCTGTTGGACTGCCATCCGGATTCTTAACAGGAATTCCCAATATGTCCTGGTTTAATTCTTGTTCAGCTATACCCCAACGCTTCAAATCATCGAAGCGTGAATTTTCTCCATAAAGCTCCAAAGCTCGTTCTCTTCTTATCTCGCCAAGAAGTGTAAGCGGTGTTTTTCCGGGGTTCGCTGCGTTTGCTGTGATAAGCAGGGAAGCAGATAGATTCGCTACGCCAGCCCTTGTCCTTATTTTATTAATGGAGATATTTAAATCTTCATCCGAAATATTTCCATTACCCAGCTCGCATTTCGCTTCTGCATAGATCAAGTAAACTTCTGCTAAACGGATCTGTGGATAATCGTAAGATTCATACTCTGTTTCTGTACCCGGATTCTCGCTGACCCATTTCCTATTGACATATCCACTATGCGTTGAGTTGGTTGACAGGTCCGGATAGTAGGTTGGAATATTGGCCGGCCAGTTTGCCAGAGTGGTATAGTTGGCCTTTGTATAATCGGCACCTCCACCGTTTACGCCAGCTCCCCAGCCCCAGTACTTTTGTCCGGGCTTTTTCACCAGTGAGATCAGACGATTATCTCTGTTTTCAAATTCATCCGTCATCTCATTATACCCATTGTAGAAAGAAGAATATCTGTAAGGCAATCCGTCTTTTGCCAAATACATATCCATCATCTTACGATTTGGGGCCAATGGACTTGCGGGTCCTCCCAATGTATGACTTAAATTGACAGCAGCTCTGTTTAAGTTCTTGTCATATAAACTTTTCAGAATAAATTCTCTATTAGCTGCTTTAGTTAAGCCCCTGGGATTAGATTTTGCATCTTCTAGTACAAATAAATAATAGTAACTTAATTCATCTACGCCATTAAACAACTGAAAGCTGGGGCTACTCATTACACTTTCAGCTAAAGCTGCAGCCTCTGTTAAGTAAGCTGTTACATTATCAGCTTTCTTCTGACCAGGTGCCCAGTCTGTACTTTCTCCGACATATTTCTCCCATGTTGCTTCGTACAATAATACTCTTGCTTTAAAAGATTTTGCTGCCTCTAAACTTAACTGCCCTTTATCAGCAACAGCAATATTTCCCTCAAGCGGTAAACCATCGATAGCAATATCCAGATCTCTAATAATCTGATCAACTACTTCATACCTGGTATTTCTGGGGCCATATAACACTTCGTCATTTACATCGGTAACAGTTGTAACGATTGGCACCCCTCCAAAGCGTTTTAACAAAAAGAAATAATGCCAGGCCCTGAAGAAATGAGCCGCAGCAACGTATTGCTTAATTCCGGCTTTATCTCCCTGGTATTCTTCTCCTTTCTCGATAAGGACGTTATTTGAACGGATATATTTATACGGGTTTCTCCAGTAAATATCGGTTGAACTTGCACTCATTGCCCCCCTGCCATAGCTGGAAGGAATGGCTGTAAGGTCACTTCCGGGATCCATCCAGTCGTATATGTTACTGTCATCGATCTTTTTAAACCCGATCATTTTATTATAAAAATCGTTTGCAGCGGCTTTAAACTGCTCAGGGGTTTTGAAATAAATGGCTTCTGTTGGAGCGTCTAAAGGGTCCAACTCGAGAAACTTCTTGCATGAACTCACCGATAAAATTCCGGCAATCATTAATAGCTGAAATAGCTGCTTTTTCATAGTCGTCATTTTAAATACTGCTTAAAATGTAAAATCTAAACCTACAGAGTAGGTCCTTTGAAATGGATAAGTACTGTCTGCACTTTCACCTTGTTCGGGATCGAAGCCGTCATTGATCGTACTGAACTCAAACAGATCGGTTCCGGAGAAATAGAACCTTATCCTGTTTGACTTTAATTTCCTGCTAATGTTTTGAGGTAATGTATATCCCAGCACCAGGGTTTTTAAGCGCACATAACTTAGATTCTGAACATTTATATCATTAAATTGCCAGTTCCAGTTATTCCTGTCAGTGTCGAAAGACAATCTGGGATTCTCCGCATTCATATTTTCAGGCGTCCAGGTCGTTCCTATATACGAAGCATTAACATTAAGATAGTTTCTGAAAAAGGGGGCTCTTGCATTGCCTCCCCTCAAAACATATTGCTGCCCAACTCCCTGGAAGAAAGTTGAAAGATCAAAATTTTTCCATTGTGCACCCAGATTCAAGCCAAATGTATAGTGAGGATTAGCATCTCCATAATAATAAACATCTCCTTGCCCCAGGCTGCCATCTCCTACCGGATCAATATATCCGTTGCCATCAAGATCTACTACTTTGGCGTCACCCGGGCGTAGAACCTTCGTATCGCCAACCATTCTGCCAAGGTTACCAGCTTTAACAGAGGTGTATTGCGCATAGTAAGCATCCACATCGGCCTGATCTTTAAATAAGCCATCTGTTTTATATACAAACAATGAATTCAGAGGATAACCTTCTCGCAAAGCAACCTTCCCGGCTGTCCAGCTATCTCTCCCTACCATAGAAGTCAGATCACTTTTATTGTCACCAATGTTAAAACCTATGTTATACGTTACCGTATTGATCCTATCTCTCCAGTTTAACAACAGCTCCCAACCTTTTACAGTCAACTCGCCACTATTCGACTTTGGAGCGGTGGCACCGTAAACCTGTGGGTAGGTAACGTCAATTAACATTCCGATATTTTTCTTTTGAAACAGGTCAAAGCTTCCGGAAAGTCTGTTCCTTAGAACAGCAAAGTCTAAACCGATGTTCGAATTGGCAATACGCTCCCAGGTTCTGGTCCTGCTGGTGGTTCCTGCAAGGTAAGCCGTTCCCTGGTAAGCCGGAGTAGTCCCAAAAATTGCTGTTCCTGTTGTGGTAACATTCGATATATAATCATAGTTACCAATATTAGCTTGTCCGCCTGTTTCACCGTAACCTCCTCTTATCTTCAAGTCGTTGAAGATCCCTAAGTTTTTCAGAAAACTTTCTTCTGATATTCTCCATCCAGCAGTTATCCCGGCAAAGTTTGACCATCTCTGATCTGCGGCAAACTTAGAAGATCCATCCCGGCGTCCTATTAACTCAAGAAGATATTTTCCTTTATAATCGTAATTAAGACGACTGATATAGGATAGCAAACCCCAATGATTAGATCCGCCTTTATTAGTTTGAGTAACCGGATTGGCAGTATTTAAATCATATAAGCCTTCAAACTCCAGCTTAGTCCTTTTGGCTTCAACCTCTTTATTCTCGTTTAACTCGCCTGTAACACCACCGGTAACAGAGAAATTGTGAAATTTAGCAACTGTCTTTTTATAATCTACGAAAAGTCCGTAATTCTGATAAAAGGTATTATAAATATTCTCTATCACTTCCGGATTCGGATACTGGGTAGAAGTCAACCTATCTCCTTTCCAGTTGTAGAGATTATATGTTTGATTGTAGGAACTTTTCCATCCGTTACGTCTTGTTATAGCAGCCGTTCCACTCAGGGAAAAATCTTTAAAAAGCTCTGCAGATAAGCGGGTATTGACCCTGAAAATCTCCTCCTTATTATTTACTCTTCCCCCTCTTTGCGTGGAAGCAACAGGGTTTCTGTAGCCGTAATCATCGTAAAAATCACCGTTGGCGTTATAAGTAGGAAATACCGGTGCATCAAAAAAGCCTGCACCTATGCCATTCTTCGGATTGCTTACCGTTCTGTCATCGTAGGACAAACCAGTTTGCAACTTTATCTTACTGGTTATATTATAATCATAATTTAAACGGGCATTATATTTCTTTTCTCCGTCGTAGGCAGTTTTCAGCAAAGATTTATTATCCGCAAATCCAAATGAAACGTTATAAGCTGCATCTTCAGAAGAACCTCGTAAGCTTATATTATGCTTCTGAGAATATGAAGGTCCGTATAGCTGGTCAAACCAATTGTTATTTTCGTATTTACTTATATTGCCATTGGAAGGATTGGTGAATTCAAATGATTCGCCATTAGCCATTCTTGTGATATTATCTTTTCCCCATTGAGGAAACCATTCTACCACATTTCCATTTACATCAACCTTATCTTGTGTAGATGTTTCTAAGTATAGCTGGGCCCATTCCGACATCGTCGCATAGGGAACTGTTATACCAATTGTATTCAGGCTAAGGTTATTGTTATAGTTTACCTGTAACTTACCCCCCTTCCCTCTCTTGGTAGTCACCAGGATTACACCGCCGGCAGCTCTTGCGCCATATATGGCTGCAGAAGCGTCTTTCAAAACGCTCACTGTCGCAATGTCGTCCGGATTAATCTGGTTTAATTCCCAGGTGCCAATTACGGGAACACCATCAATAATGATCAAAGGATCCACACCTGTTACGGAAGATTCACCACGTAAACGAATATTTAAACCTTCGTTTCCAGCTCGTGAACTACTTCTTGTAATAACAAGCCCTGGCACCTCTCCCTGAAGGGAAAGTGCAGGATTCGCGAATGTTTTATTTTCAAAAACCTCCTCGCCCACCTGTGTAACGGCGCCTGTAAGGGTCTCTTTTTTCTGAGTACCGTAACCCACTACCACAACTTCCTGAAGTTGCTTGTTGTTTACATCAAGTCTTACGACCATTGGCTTGGTTACATCTGCTGTAACAGTGACACTGGCATAGCCAATATAACTGACTTCCAGTTGAGCGCCCGATTGGGCGCTTAGCGTAAACACCCCATTTACGTCAGTGGAAGCACCGGATGAACCGTTTTTTACTTTTACAGATGCCCCAATAATGCTTTCATTTGTAGCAGCATCAACTACTTTTCCGGTGACTGTCTGCTGTGCATAAGTGATCAGACACGAACAGCTAAACAGAAAAACCAGGAGACAGGACTTCCTTTTTAGAAATACAAAGTTTTTCATTTTAATGGGCTTTAATTAGTTTGGTAAACGACTTAGGCTTATTGTAAGTCAAAACTACAAAAACTAAATCGGTTTAGAAGAATTTTTTATTTTTTTCCGAATACTTAACGTACCTCAATATTCTTTGAAAAGATGAATTCTTACTTCAAGAATTTCTTACAAAACTGTTAAATAATCGATTGAAATAAAGAACCCCTGACTTAATTGCTTATACAGTTAAGTCAGGGGCTATTAATATGGAGGCTTTTAGTAGCCGACAACAAACTGCCTCAGAAGCTAAACAGATTAGAATGCACTTACCAACAAATCTGAATCTTTCTTTGAAAGTACTATTTCATCTAAAGTTTTTAATACTATTGATTAGGATTCACAGTCTCCCAGGCATTCGTTGGATTACCAACCAGCTGACCTACGTTATCGAAATACACTACACGTGTTTCATTTGTAGTGTAGTTGGCGTTGTCGTAACAATACATTCCAAATTTCAATTTGATCATATTATCGGCTACTGATGAATCGAGAGAGTCTCCGTTCCAAACTCCCCAGGCGAAATTGATGTTAGTTGCGCTATAAGTTGGTGAAGACTTGCCGGCACCTGCATACCAGACCTGTAATAAACCTGTACCGGTTTTAGAAGCTTTGAAATGAATGATCACAGGTTTCCAGGCATTACGCTGAATATCACTGGCTATTAACACTTCCGTTGGATTAACGCAGGCACTTCTTCTTTGAAGATATAGGGCATTATTCCTTACAATCAGCATTGCAGCCCACGAGCTGCATCCATTTTCGGCAAAGATCTGGGCGATGGCAGTTTCCTTATTAGTTGGAAAACCGGGCGAAGAAAGATAAAAATGAAACCCATACCAGCCTTCTTTATAAAAATTAAGGTCACTGCACGCTTCTGCTCCTTTGTCCATTCGGGTACCGTCAAAGCCCGTTTGCGTCCAGTAAAACTTCATACACTTTACCCCATCTTTTGTGAATGCCTGTCCGTAGTTGGGATTCTGAGTAGTACATACAGTAAAGGGCGAGAGATTACCATCCTCAAAACCTGTTTCCTTATGAGTAGATGTATTCGTTTCGACGGCGGACGTTATTCCAACATCTTTAACTTGTCCAAGCACCAGGACACTTTCGCTTTTCTCATTACTTTCTTTACAAGAACATAGTACAAAAACGGCACATGCCATTGCGTAATGCTTAAGCTTTAGCAAATTGATTGTTTTCATGTTTTGATTTTTAGTTTATAATTAGATTAGTCTGAGTTACGCGTAATAATGTTCAGCTCAGCTTTTTTCCAAGCCGCAGTAAAGGAGAATCCGATAAATTTCAAATGAAGAGATTATATTGATACCGAAAAGCCGGACCATTAGGATCTTACCATTACGGAATGTAACCAGTAAAAATCGCCAGCATTGATTTTAACGGAGCGGAGTTATGCCATAGCCCTGGCCTGACTCCGCTTGTGTTTAATAGACCCAGTAAGTTGGCTGATTTTCAGAACCAGCAATACCATCTCCTGTAAAAGAAAGTATCTCATACCATTGATAACCAGAGTACGATTGATTACTTTGATAAAAATCCTGGTGATCAAACCAGGTGTTCATCGCATATTCTATTTGTACGCTCTGAGAATTGGCCGGTATTTCTATCGAAAAGTCACTACTATATCCTGAATTCCAATTGTAAATATTTTGATAATTTGAGCTTTTGGGCCGAATTATCACAGTCTGATTCTCTTCGGAATAAGCTGGTATGGTACATTCAATATCTTCAAATATTTCAACATATATATCACTCCATTGCCCTCTGTCATGATATGACCATGTTGCATAATCGAGGGTTCCATTGTTAACATACTTGATTCGCGCATATAGTGCAGCGAAAGACGAAGCACTTTGCAACATTATCATCAAACAAACAAGTGGCAGCACTTTTAAGGTGAAAGAAAGGAATTTGTTTCCAAAATTGATTCGGTTTTTCATGTTCATAATTAAAGGTTAATATGTTAGTTTATTGGGCTATCAATGTAATGAGATCCAGGTTTACCGCATCTACAATATGTTTCAGCGAATACCTATCAAAAGCACAAGATTATGTTTATTTAAAGCATCCTCAACAACAAGCGGTTGTATTTTATCCATCCACGTTGTAAATAAAAAACTTAAACTATTGCAGGAAAACAAAAAAGCACGTAAATTGGTTAACTAAACCAGTTTACCATGATGTGCAAAACAATAAGAAATTACCGCCTTTTAAGGGGATATTCTCAAAGTTATATGGCATTCTGTTTAGACTTATCTCAAAATTCCTATTCTCGTATTGAGCTTGGACGAATAGAACTTACCGTAAAACGACTTATTGAAATATCTGATATATTGGAAATAAGCCCTTCAATTTTATTGGAGAGCGCTCTTAAAGACATTCGCCAGCAGCATAAAAAGTGAGTAATCTTGGATCTTTCATTAATATTTCTTTTCCTATTTCCTTTAACAACAAACCCTCATTCAATTGGTAATATAATTGATGAGGGTTTCAATATAACGAAGACTACGACTGCTAGTTCGCTCTTGTAAAGCTATACCGTTTCCCAGCCTCGGTCATCACATCATATTCATAAATCTTATAAAGCAGGGGCACTTGCGGGTTAATCTTATCTGAAACTAAAGGCTCTTTAATTGCTGCAGTTTTATAAATCTCGTTCGGATTTATTCCTTCAGCTTTCTTCAAGCCTTCCCCCTTTAGTGGAACATACGAGCGAATCCTTAGATTTCCTCCATTTCTGGAAAGAATACTCGCCTTATTGAGTTGCACTCCATCCCAGTCCATATCGACAACAAAACCGCCGCGGGCAACCAGTCCGCTGATACTTCCCGTTCTCCAGGCATCCGGCAAGGCTGGTAAAAGATGTACTGCGCCGTCATGACTTTGCAAAAGCATCTCGGCAACGCCGGAGGTATAACCGAAGTTACCGTCAATTTGAAAAGGAGGATGCGCATCAAACAAGTTAGGATACGTTCTTCCGTCATTATTTCCAGGCTCCACCAGCATCAGCATGTTATTGATTAATTTGAAAGCTTTGTTACCATCAAGCAGCCGGGCCCACAAATTAATTTTCCAGCCTAAAGACCATCCTGTTGCCTTATCCCCTCTGAAAACCAGCGAGTTTTTAGCAGCCTGAAACAACTCCGGATGTTGATAAGGAGATATCTGGTTACTTGGAAACAACCCGTAAAGGTGCGATACATGACGGTGGTCGCTCTTAGGATTATCTACATCCTCCAGCCACTCCTGTAATTGATTGTATTGCCCTATTTGCATAGGTGCCAGCCTACTGATCATATTTTCCAGTTTCATTATATAAGCAGCATCCTTTCCTAAAACCTTAGCGGCAAGCCGCGTATTTGATAAAATATCAAAAGCAATCTGATTGTCCATAGTACTGCCTGCGATTGTGGATGGCGCGTTCTTTTTCTCATCGCCAGTTGGACCATGCTCGGGCGAATTGGAGGGGACCGTTACCATCCATTTATATTTAGGATGCTCCACCAGGAAATCAAGGAAAAAATCCGCTGATCCCTTCATTGCAGGATATATATCCTCCAGGTAAGCCCGGTTTCCATTATATAAATAGCGTTGCCACAAATGCTGGCACAACCAGGCACCTCCATTTGGCCACATGCCCCAGAAAGCGCGGTCTACAATACCCGTACTACGCCAGATATCTGTATTATGGTGTAAAACCCAGCCATTAGCTCCATACATGGTCTTAGCCGTTTCACGGCCGCTTTCAGAAAGTTCTTTGACCATTTGAACCAGGGGCAGGTGAGTCTCGCTCAGGTTGGTAACTTCAGCTGGCCAGTAGTTCATTTCCAGGTTGATATTAACCGTATACTTGCCATCCCATGGAGCCAGTAACTGGTCGTTCCAAATGCCCTGAAGGTTAGCCGGCTGACCACCCGGCTGAGAAGAAGAGATCAGCAAATAACGGCCGTACTGGAAGAATAAAGTAGCTAATGAAATATCTTTTCCGTTATTAAAGTTTTTCACTCTCAGGTGCGTTTCCTGGTTGGCAGCATCAGAAGTTCCAAGATCTAATCGCACCCGGTCAAACTGTTTTTTGTAATAGGCAGTATGATCAGATAAAGCCTTGGAATAAGGTTTCTTCTTTGCAGAAGCTAAATAAGCACTTGCTTTTTTACTTTCATCTCCGCTTACATCTTTATAATTTACAAAGTTTGTCGCTGCGGATATATAAAGCGTTACAGCGTTAGCGCCATTGATGATGATCTTATCATTTTCAACCTTCACTTTTCCGCCTTCATTTTTCACTTCCGTTTGTGTTTCCAACTGGATTGCTCCCGGAACACCTTCGTGGTCTTCACCTTTGCCCTTCAATATCAATTTCTGGCCTTGCTTATATATCTCATGTTTTAAAGGTGATTTATAAGCAGCTGAAAAAGATAAGGAACCTGCCTTATCGGCGGTTAAACGAACGATAATAACATTGTCTGTAAACGAAGAGAAAACCTCCCGAACATAAGTGACACCTCCCACCCGGTAGCGGGTTGTGGCAAGCGCTTTCTCAATATTAAGATCACGATAGTAATTCTCAGCAGCTGCATGTCCCGGAAAATTAAGCATCAGGCTTCCTACTGTCTGGTAAGGCATTCCATTTCGTGGTGTCTCGAAATTCTTTGACACCAGGTTCTGTGCAGCCTGCAGATTTCCTTGAAACACCAGGTTCCGGATTTCAGGCAAGGCTTTCAAAGCATTGGGGCTATCATTTCTATGGGGGCCACCGCCCCAAACTGTTTCCTCGTTTAACTGGAGTTCTTCTTTTTCTGTTCCTCCATAAACCATCACTCCCAGGCGGGAATTACCAAGGGGCAAAGCTTCTGTCCATTGGCGGGCAGGCTGCTTATACCATAGTTTGAGATCTTGTTGAGCCCGGGCCTGTATAAACCCTGTTAAAAGCAAAATTAACAAGGTATAAATTTCACGTTTCATGTGTTTATTTTTCAAAATATATTACTGTTGTTGAAATAGGGTCGATACTAAGTTCTTTTTCCTTTATGTATTTACCCGTTGTCAGATTTTTAACTTTTTTATAACCCTCAGGAATTTGCAATTTAAAAGTTTTCCCTTTACTGCTGTTCATACCCACCAGGTATTTTCCAAACTGCATTTTATAGAAATCTGCTTTCCCTGCATAGGCATTTTCATCACCCGGTCTGAACGGGACGCCTTCCGGGATTTTAGCTATCGGCTGAACTTCTCCCGCATGAGCAGAGGAAATACCTTTATACCATTCCCTACTCCCCTGGAAGCCAAGGTTTACCCAGTCTCTTCTCACATATTCCATCCCTGAAGGTTCAAATTCCTGTTCGATGTAAATATTAGAAATTACATCCGTAGTTGGCGTGATGTAATGTACTTTAGCCAATCTGTTCACTGCATTTCTTGCTCTCCAATATAAAGAAGCGTATAATATATCTTCTCCATTTTTAATAGCTATCACGCCGTCTTCCTCATCTGCAAATACAAAATCCGGCATACCAGGAGTCATAGGCAAACGGTATTTGCTGTCCGCCTGCTTTTTTATCAGCTCATACTCATCCGGGACATATAATAAAGATTTGCTTGCTCTGATTCCTTTATCTTTCAATTTAATCTTTATGATATTGAAGAATTGATTATCCTTCAACATTTGCTGTGCGTAACCTAAAGCATGTTCATCCAAAGTTGCCGCTGCTGTCATTAGTGGTGTAGCGTCCCATGCAGTACCTCTGTCACCATACATGACGTTACCAGGGTAATGTCCGCCATCTCTCCAGCCGACTACAGCTTCTGCTCTCATGGCTTTATTACCGTCTGCATCTAGTGCAGGATACCTGAAATAGCTACGTGCCCGCATCATTTTTAACAATTGCTGCCTGATCTTCGCATCACCTGAATGAGGCACACCCGGCGCACAGGTTGATTTGTAAATGTCAACCACCCAGTCCAGCACCTCTCCATAGTATCCAACAAAGCCTAATTCTTTCGTCAGGCCTTTGGCCGTTAACTGCCAGTAATCATCACCCAAAGGCTTTTGGGGTCCGTTTGCTGTTTCTTTGCCTAACCAGGGCACCAAACCCACTGACTCATATAAATATCTTAATATTTGGAATTCAGGCAGCGCATGTGCAGGATCTATCAGAAGCAGGGCCCTGTTGCAGTCGTACATGAATAAATCGATGATCATCGACTGGTTGGTATATTGCCTCCTATGCGTAGTACTGTACTTTAAACTGGCTTGTAACATATCAGACCAGGCAGTCCTTCTATTGATTTTAGCACCTTTTCCGTTAGATATCTCCTCGTCTAACTGAGGTTTGATCTCTGTGTACAACTCCCGGATCCCTCTTGACAAAGGCCCCGTTATCAGCCACTCATAATTATAAACACTTTTGTCAGAATAAACTATATCCGGATCCTGAACAAACTTTCGGTAATGCTCATCTATTCCTGCAATAACCTGCCTGATAACTTTAGGATTCTGGTAAGCATGCGTCCACTTTATATGATAAGCAGGAGCAACAAACATGATTTCCAACTGTTTAATCGGCCTGTCGGCATTGATAATTTCGTCTAGTTCCTTGTTTAAACGTTCCTTTAATTCAACCAGAACTTCTTCGCCAACATCATTCCTAATGCTTGCATTCAGATCCACTTTTTCGGTAGCAGAGGCTTTATCAGTTTGAACTAAGGTTGACGTATGGGTATAAACTTTATACAATCCCATCGTCGGTGCCGTCATGTCTTTCTGGTAGCGTTCAAAAGTATCACCATAGCCCCAGATCTCTCCATAAGACCTGATTTCAAGGTTCACTTCTTTTTTACCCTTAGTATGATTAAGAGGTATAGGTAAAGTCACGTAAAAGAACCGGCCGGCTAAGGGGGCTTCATTATTTCCAAGAAATAACAGATCGATATCCCCTAAATGGCGGTACCCCACCTGCTTGCCTTCGCTAAAAAGCATCAGCATGGATTTATCCTTGTCAGAACCCCAGCACTTTACCGTAAAGTAATTTTGTTTAACAGGATCTACCTGCATCCGGAACGCAAGTGTCCCACCCGTATAATTAAGCGGTTCCCTTGGTAATAAGATACGTGCCGTTTGAGATAAAGCACCGGCGACTATCTTACTGTTTTCCGATTTTAAACCATGTTGTTCTTCGGATTGAACATTACCCAAAACCAATACGTCCCGTGGCTTTTCTTGTGCAAGCAAATTTCGCGGCAGCAAATAACAGATTGTAAAAACAATAAATAATAAATTTATTCTTCTCATCTTAATCATTGGATTTTAAAATAGGTTAAATAATGGTTCCCTGATGATATAGAAACTAAGTATGTGTTCCCAAATATAGACACACTAAACCGATTTAACAAACTAATCTTAGTTTGAATGTATATTTAAATACCGCAGCCAGTCAATGCTGACTGGCTGCTCCTGACTAACACAAATTAGTAATTAATATTATGGTGCCATCAAGGCGAATTCACTTAACTGTATTCCGTAAGAAGATCCGCCACTATTGGCAGTAATATTTAAACGGTAATATTTATACGATGTCGTATTGGAAATACTATAAGCTTTCATTTGCAAACGAGCGGTAAACACCTCTCCGGTTCGCGTATCGAGAGTTGTCCATGCAGAGCCATCGTTAGAACCCTGAAACTGCCAACTCTTCGGATCCCGTTGCTGGACATCGTTTGCGCTGGTAAGCCTGTATTCTTTAACCGGCCAGGCGATATCGCTTTCGAACCGATACCTCAACCAGCCTGTACTCCCAGCAGTTTCAGTATACCATTTAGTTGCTGTTGAGCCATCAAACGCCTTTGCAGCCGTTTGTGCAACATTCTGCCGGTCGGCAAGAGCATCGCCGCCGGTTGCACGATTTACCAGCACATTCGAATTCATGGCAACATCTGTGAATGTCGAGGTATTAAGAACGGAATTATTAACAGCAGCTACAGCTAAACCTGCATAAACAGTGGATCCCATAGGTATATAAACTACGCGCATAGGCGTCCATGTGGTACCATTGTTTGAATTATACGCGGTTATCCAATTGTTTCTTCTTTCAAGTTTTAACCAGTAGGGAAGCACTGCCGGCGAATGGCTTTGAGTGTTTTCAGCAGAACCACCGGTTGTACTTCGTGATGCAAAACCAATTCCTGCATTGTTAGATTTAGCATAGACAAAAGCATGCTTAGACGTAGCCGTCAAACTTTCTGTGATCAATAAACCTGCTTTCGCATTGACATTGGTATTTTGAACACCTGTTACTCTGGCAATGATAACGCCATCACCAATTAGTGGTTTATAAGCAAAATGATACGCGTCAGGACTGTTCCATAGATCACCTCCACTACCCTTAACGGTCCAGGTTCCTGAGGAATAAGTCGAACTTCCCGCTACGCCTACACTGCCAATATCGGTACTTGTAAAAGTAGTAACTGCTACCGGACTTGGAAGAGAGGGAAGGGTAACTGATGCGGGCGGCGCTGGAGGAGGAGTTGGCGGGGAAGCGTTATCTTTCTTGAAAAGAAACGTTTCGATCTGAGCCGGGATGGCATTCAGGTACTGCAAGGTATAGGGCATCGTTTGTCCTTTTCTTGCAACATATGCACCATATAAAATTTCTGCTGCAGTGGTATACGTGTTATATGCCCACGAATTTCTGCCGGTCGCACCTATGCTTGTATAAAGGCCATAACAGGCCCCGAAGGGAACAAACGACACGGTATTTCCCAAGTTATAGTTTGAAAAGTATTCCATACTTACCTTTAGCCTGTCGTTAAGCTCTCCATATAAGTCTACATTTTGTTTCCATGCAATTTCGGCAACCAGCGCCATATTCTGCAAGTGGCCGAGAGCATGTCCCTGATCGCGTCCAGAATCCGCATTTTGTCCTGAAGCTAAGGTGGTTCCTCCGAGACCGCCACAGGCATTGTAGTGCCAGGCATCTAACACCTGATTCATCTTTGTCGCATCATTGCAATAGACAGCTACTGCAATAGCTCCTTTTAACTGGGCAGATCCCTGATTTGCTGATTTCAACATGGTGTTAGATCCCACACCGAATTGAGGCCATAACATATTATTAAAATAATTCTGGCTATTGGTAGTGTTAGTAGATGTCCAGCCGGAATAAGTATAGCGCAAGATTTCGGCGCCCATAACGAAATTCAAACCGAAATCAGTAGCGGCGAGAAAAGGGGTCGTGCCCGACCAGGCAGTATGAGTAGTTGCCCATGAATTCAGGATGGAAACAGCCTTAGTTGCATAAGTTGTATTTCCCGTCATATACCAAAGTATTGCCTGATAAAGTACAGCCTTAGAGTCATTCTCGTACTGACTTAAATTAGAGTTTGGTTCCCTTCCTACTGTAGCAAAAGGCCCTTGCATGGAGTAAGTTAAAGAAGCCTGGGTACTGGATGTCAATGCTGAATAGCCGGTAGACCAGGGAGCAACTGTTCTGTTAGCCTTCATTCTTTCCAGATCATAGGTACTAAAGCCCACACCCGGATGGGAAAAAGTAAATGCCGTGGTACTGGCTGCATCCCGTTTTGAGGTAACAGAAGCCTCATCTTCCTTGAGGATTTTTTGTTCTTTCGTACAAGAAGCGGCAAGCAGCAGCAATAGCACATGAGAAAAAGTGGTTAAAATGGTTTTTTTCATCTTGTTAGTTTTATAATGGTTAGATCAGGACGAAGAAATAGACTTACCAGAAGAGATTTCCTAAGACATTACGAATGAATACTCAGGCAGATAAGGAAGGCGGAAGGTTGATAAGCCAGACGCAATAATCGACGTAAATCCAGCGAAATAGTTGAAATAGTTCCCCCGGAAGTTGTTGGTTAGACTTAAATAGCGATATAAAGTAAAGCACTATTCAGTCGATATATTGCGCAATAACACAAAAAAAAGAGGGTACTTATTTAGCACCCTCTTAAATAAAATATTTTTATTTTATTATTAATTGTTTCGAAACGCCATTTACGTTTACTATATAAGTGCCTGAAGCCAGGCTGCCAACATTTACCTCTTGTTCTCCTTTGACTTTCGCGCGCTGGTATACTTGATTGCCTGTTAAATTATATATGCGCAATACGGATTCGACTGATGATTCAGGTATTGAAACCGTAAACTGATTATTTACTACAGGATTAGGATAGATCTTTAGATCAGCCGCTGACAAAGAAACTTTCACCGTAGCAATTCCTAATACTTCCGTTTCTCCGTCGGTATCTACCTGCGCTAAACGATAATAATTAACTTGCGAAAGCGGATTTGCATCCACAAAAGTGTACTCAGAAGGCCCCTTTGCTTCAATTCTGGCCAGGAAATCGAAGTTAATTCCGTCAGTGCTTCTGCTCAGGATAAAATAGTCGTTAGAGGTCTCAGTAGCTGTAGTCCATTTTAATTCTGCAGCACCTTCCCTGCTTAACTTTGCAGTATAGTCTTTCAGCTTAACCGGAAGTACACTGGCATTTCCTATTGCATATGTGGCCCCGCCGGCATCCATAGCTACATTGCTGTATACCACCTGCCTGTCTGTACCTGTACCAGCGGCAGGGATTGCCGAACCCAAGTTATCCCATAGAGAAGTTCCTGGATTGTACCTGGCCAAAACCATGCTAGCCCCTGCATCGGCATTCGGTCCAGCCTGACTATCATTGTAGCCAAAGGCAAGTGAAGCAGCAGCAACAGGCACTGAAGGTGTTATCGTCCAAAAATTACCGATAGCATAACCTGGTTGAGGAAGTGGATTTGTACTGGAGCCAGAAGCGCCAACTGTTAATACTTCTGTACCTCCGGTGGTCACCTGCACCGGATTATAACCAGAAGAAGTACCTACCCAAAAATTAGTTGCCGTAGTACCGTTGAGTTTCCTGCTATAAGTGGAGCCGTCAGCAAGACTGAACCATGAGGGGCCAGCGGCTCCAATATTTGTTGAATTGGCGCTCAATGCTATTCCTGAACCATCTATCCGGCCGCCAGCGTTAACAATAATGTCCAGACTTTGAGTGGCCTGTGCTTTTCTTATATAAACCTCTCCTCCCATCTTAAAAAGGCCAGCTGGCCCTACTTCGACAAGTAGACTTTGAGTAGTACCCGCATTGCCTACGGTTGCGCTACTTGTTGTACTTAAATTGACCCTTCCGGATGAGACATCCAACGTTCCATTAATATTATAAGTGTAAGGACAGTGGTTGCCAGTAGGCTCTTTATTATTAGTGTTATTACCTATGTGAAACCAGCCAGCTTTGATAACAACCGTTTTCCCTGCATTAATGGTAAGGGAACGAACCGAAGTAGGTTTGCTAAACCCTTCCACAGAAAGAACCCCGCCAGTACCTCTTAGCTCCCAATCCTGGTCAACTGCTATGTCTAAAGTTCCCGTGCTACCATCACCAACTGACACCCCTTGAAAACGAGCAGTTCCTGTTCCTGTCATTCTAAAAGTTCTGATATGATCCCCAGATACAAACAATGCGGGTCCTTGAGCTGTAGTTCCTGAAGCCTCTCCAAACTGTCCGTTATTAGTCAAGATTACATTGTTAAGACCGGCAGAACCATAAAATGTCGCTCTATTTCCATTTGCTGCAGAATTAAACACTCCGGTCGGAGTGATTTCCGCGTTACCTCGAAAATAAGAATTCGCCCCAAATATAAAAGTTCCTGACACCAATAAATTTCCCCTACAATCTACAGCAATTGTTGAAGTCAAGGTTCCATTTACGGTTAAGTTCAGACAATTTCCCTGGGGGGTAGACAAAGTAATGTTATGCCCGTTGGCTATAATCACATCATCAGTCGCCGTTGGCACAACCCCGCCACTCCATGTCGCTCCGGTATTCCATTCGCCACTTCCCACAGAAGTTCTGGTAGCCGCCAACAATGGCGCAGACACAAATAAAGGAGCTAATAGACAGAACACACTTTTAATAAGCATACCCCTTAAAGCCACTAATTTTTTTGAGTAAAGAAGTTCCATAATTAAATCTAAAAGGTTAAAATTTTGATTTTAGCTTGACTTCTACCGGATCCCGAAGCTAATCAGGTTATTAAAGGAGGATTTGAAGTTCGGCTTGCAATTAGTATATATCAAATATATACACACTAAACCGGATTAGCAAGTGTATGTTTAACGTTTATGGAAATTATTTCGTCTTCATTAAAATAGATAAGGAGTAGTATGTGATAATAAAAAAAAGCGGGTTGTAAAGTTCCAACCCGCTCTTAAGTTCAATTAAATGGCAACCATTCTTTACCTGAATCTTATCCAGTCTGCGTTACAAACCCAGGTACCTCCACTATTCCGGAACACCAAACATATGGTTGTAGAGCCCGTTAATGCAGCTTTAGCAGTCGCATCCAGTTGAGCGGAATAAACAGCATATTTTCCATCAGCAGTCAAATTGATGGTAGTGAGCAAAGCACCGCTACTATTCCCAACCCTTACCTCAACCCTTGGTGTGGTTGCACTGCCATTACCTTGGGCTCTGATGTCAACATTGTCAAAACTTCGAAGATCATTTACTGGATTATTCTCATAGAGGGCAAACTTTCCACTCCTAATTGAACCTATCCCTTGTCCATTTTCATAGTTTGTTGCATTAGTTTCTTTCCGAACCCCCTGTGACGCATCAGTAGACGTAAAATCTTCAGCTTCGATTTTAAAGGTTGGTAAATTAGAAGTAACTATTGCGGTTGCAGTTACATTGCTGCCATCCGTAGCTTTTGCTGTAATTGTGGCCGTTCCACTTCCGGCAGGTCTAACCACACCGTCTTGTACTGTCGCTACAGTCAGATCACTGCTGCTCCATTCTAACACTTTATTAGTAGCACCAGCAGGTAAAATGGTAGCTGTTAACGTTTCACTTTGGGTTTTTTGCGTAAAGTTAATAGTAGTCGTTGAAAGTGTGATGTTCGAAACCAAAACAGGATTTACTTCGATCTCAATTTTATTACTCACCATACTTTCATCGGTAGCTACCGCAGTTATAACTGCTTTACCTGTGCCTATTGCTGTGACAGTACCATTTTCATCAACTGTGATAATAGCAGGATCACTGCTTGTCCAGTCAAGAGCCTTTTCGTCTGCTTCAGCTGGTTGTATCGCAGCAACAAGGCTTACCTGCTCGCCTACATCCAGTTTTCTGTTGCCGCCCTGCATACTTAAAGCAATATCAGAAACGAACTGGTAATCTACCGCCACGCGTATGGTAGAAGACAAGCCGCTTCCATCTTTTGCTGTTGCAGTAATATATGTTTTGCCACGGCCTACAGCAGTTACCTTTCCTTCTGCAGATACCGTCGCAACATTACTGTTGGCACTTTTCCATTCCAAAGCTTTATCGCTGGAAAAAGTTGGCAGAACTGAGATCTTCAATGTGGCTGTATCACCAGCAGATAAACTCAGACTTCTTTTGGTGAACACCAGTCTTTCAACCTTCGTTGGCTCTGTTTCTTCGGGCGCCACCGTATCTTCACCCGACTTTTTACAGGCGCCAGCCACCATTATTAAAGCAAGGAGATATATTGACACTGATGCCCGTATATCTTTAATTTTTAGAGTAAAATCAGATTTCATCATAATCTCTTTTATAAGGGAAAGAAAAGGTGCATACATAAATGCATGCACCTGATTAATATTATTTAAACTCGACCCAATCCACATTGATCAGCCACTCATTGTTTCCTTTAAATACCAAACAAATAGTAGTTTCTGCATCCGGATTAGTTATCGCCGACTTATCGATAAGCACTCTCCGCTTCTGCAAAGTCTGCCATCCACCCGTGTTTTGATACACCACGCTACCCAACAAGTTGCCGTTAGCACTGTTTTCTCTGATCTCTACCGTCACGTTTCCAGTATTAAGACTACCTGCATTAACTTCCATGAAAGTAAAATCTTTGAGTTTCAACCTGTCATTGTCGAATACAGCAGTATAGTTATTTCTGATACTACCAATGCCACCGCCATTTGTGTAATTTGCATTCGTTTCTGCTTTAACATTTCCGGAAGTGAATCTTTCTGCCTCTATACGTTTTGCGCTGGCATTGTTAATTACGCCAACAACAATCGATGCGGTAGCGCCAAATTCGTCAGCAGCAGACGCAGTAATTGTTGCCTGCCCGGCACCCACTCCTGTAACTACCCCGTCTTCACTTACAGTTGCGATGCTTTCGTCACTACTGCTCCAAACAACCTCTTTCAAATTGGCGTTAGCAGGTAAAATTGTTTCTACATGGAGTGTTGTGGTACTTCCTATAGTTAACAGGTCGAGCGATTTCTCAAGAAGTGTGACAGAGGATACAGGTATGTAATCAATAGCAAGAGTAACGACACCAATTTTGCCTGTACCATCTGTTGCTTTGGCATATATCTTTACTATAGAAGACTTCAGGGCGGTAGCTTTACCATTCGCATCCACAGTAGCAGACGTGGGATCTGCACTTTCCCAGATAATGGTTTTGTTGCTGGCATACACCGGCTGGATCACGATCGCTTGATTCAAATCCAACTGCTGACCTGATGTCATTACCAGCACCCTGCTTTTAAAACTAATAGACTTTACCAGAGACTTTGAATAATCGCCCGGAGCAGCTTTGAGCTGCCCTCTCAAAATGCCTTCCGGAAACTTTTTAGTACTCAGTACATAGTATAATTTTCCAGCCAGCAGATCGTCCATTGAAGATTTCCGTAATCCCTGTATTCCCGACAAGCTATAGCTGAGGGTTCCTGATGCTGTGCTGCTGTTAAGATTAACGAATTGCATAGGATCGCCAAGATACTCCTCTCCAGCCGGGCCATAAAACCTTAAAGAGGTAATGGTATCCTTTACTGTTGTATAGAGATTGTTCCAGCTGATCGAAAAATTAAAACTGTTCGTTCCTACAGCATACATCCCCTTAAAGTTTGCAGTGGCTCCGGTTGGCTTGATCATTTCAGGAACCATCTGGTGGCTGTCGCCATCGCCAGTTACCGCATATGCCATAGTATCTTCTGAATTTACCAGTTCACCACCTTTAGTGCAGCCTTCAAAAAAGACTGCCAGAAGTATTATATAAATAGCTATTCTTTTCATGATCTCTATTGATTACCCATTTTAACATCGGTGAATGTTGCTGTTGCCAACTTGGTTTTGTCGTCAGAGTTAGCAAAAAGGCCTATATACATTTTTGCGCTTTGAGGCAAAGTGAACACGTTCATTGGTGTCCAAAACTCGCCCGTGTCAGAACAATATCCCATCACCCGGTTACCTCTTCTTTCCAGCTTCAACCAGAAAGGAACTCTCCTGGTACCCATTGGCCCGTCAATAGCAAAGTAGTTTACAAAATCATTACTACTGGCTGTAAATCCTCTGGATTGTATCTGAATACCATTAGTAGAGGTAGTGCTCGTACTGCCAGCCGCCATACCTAAGAGTACATAACTGGCATTGTCCGTCAGCGAGGTCCTTATCATCAAGCCCGCTCCGGCTCCGGCTCTAATGCCATCATTCACGCCATTAGTTACAGTCATAAAACCGTTAGCCAGGTCTAAACTAGTCACTTTTGCAACAATTGCACCATCACCCGTTAATTCCTTATAAGCGAAATGAACCGGTTCTGAAGTAGCATGGTTGCTAGTCAGCCATTTATTATACCACATATTCCAGGTACCGTCCATAGGTATTACATTACCGGAACCTTTCACCGTCCATACACCATTGTTGTATGCAGAACTTCCCGGAATACCGACTGTCCCGATTCCAGCCATATCTATATCACTCAAACCGCCTGTTAAAGGATTCATCACAAAGGGGGCAGGTAAAAGGTTTGATGGAATTGTGGAAGCCGTTGAACTGGCTTTCTTATTAAACAGAAACTTGCTGGGATGCGGATTCAGATGGTTCAGGTATTTCACAGCATTTGGAGCCGGAACACCCAGGCGTGCATAAGCACTGCTGATCAATGCATATCCATTGGGATCCCAGATCTTTTTACCTCTGTCAGCAGCACCGCCGTCCTCGTTAATGGTAAGATACCAGTCGTAACAAGCGCCATGAGACACCTGGTATTCTACCGTTTCGCCTAAATTATAGCGGCTATGGTATTCAGCCATTGCCAGAATGCGGTTATTTAACTCAGAATATAGGTCCAGTCCCTGTATCCAGGCACTTTCTGCAACTTCAGCGATAGACGCAAAAAATCCATAAGCATGACCAGCGTCGCGTCCGGAATCAGGATTTTGGCCACTAGGTAAGGTGGCAATAATACCCGCACAGGCATCATTATGATAAATATCTAATACCTTATTATAGAAATCACGGTCGTCGCAAAAAATAGCCATCGGCATAGCGCCCATCAATTGTATTGCACCCTGGTTGGCCCTGCGTATTACACCTGTATTTATATTTGTTAAAGGATAAAGCATGTTTTTGCAATAATCCACACAGGCGTCGTTAAGCTCTTTAGTCCAACCGGGATAGGTATACTTGAGGATTTCCGCACCAGCCATCATATAAGGGCCGCCGTATTCGCAGGCCAGGAAATACGATTCGTGATGTCCCCATTGTTTATGGGTAGTGGTCCATCCCTTTAACATCCGCATGGCATTCCCGGCATAGGTTGTGTCTCCGGTAATATACCACTGTACAGCCTGATAAAGGATCGCGGTCGCATCATTTTCATACGCTGAACGATTCAAATTTGCATCATCACTTCCAGATCCCCTGCTCACTTTAATAAAGGGACCACGCGGCACATAGTCTATTTTAGCAAAGGTGCTGGCACTAAAAGTGAGATACTCGGGTGTAGAAGCTGACCTTTGTTCTCTTAAATTGTTCAGATCCTTTATGCTCAGTAGTATGCCTGGATGTTTAAACCCAGCATCGGAAACCACCTCCTGCCCTGTAACCTGGTTTCTGTAAGGAAGTTCAACGGTACCGTAGTCCAGTTCTTTTCTGCAGGAGCTACTACTGAATGCAATGGTTATACCTGTTAAAAGAGTACAGATCCAACGCAGTTTATTGTTTAATATCTTCATGGCTAATATTTTCTATTTTTAATAACCCGGATTTTGTTTTAATGAAGGCGACTTTGTGATCTCGCTTTGTGGTATCGGCCAGAAATACATGGCTGTATTGAACACGTGCTTTCTGTTCACAATCTTCTTATAACTATAAGAACCATCTGCTGCCCTCGTAATCTCCATTCCATGGATTTCCCGGTTCTCTGTCACAGGTGCGATCTTCCACCTGCGAACATCCCAGTAGCGGTGCTCTTCATAAGCAAACTCCACTTGCCACTCATTCTGGATAATTTGTCTGAGTTCTTCTTTAGTGTGTACCTTCTTTTTTAAACCATAATAATAAGCCCCCTCTGGTATTCCTGCTCTCTTACGTATTTCTGCAAGCCAGCCATAAACATCGTCAGAAGGGCCATATAACTCATTTGAGGCTTCTGCAGCCGATAGCAGTATTTCAGCATAACGTATTAGCACATCAGGCCTGCTGTTTTCTGAGCCGCCCGGCACAGATTGGTCATACAGCATCTTTTTGGCATAGTACCCGGTAGCAGTCGCACCTGATTTATAAATTCCATCCAGGGAAGCACCGCTTACCGATGCATTGCCTTCCGGTATTACTCCCGTATAAGTCCATACTTTAGCATCTGTATAACCTGTAAAAGACCGGGAAGAACCGTTATAAGTAATGGTATGGTAGAAACGCGGATCCCGGCCTTCATACATTTTATTAGGATCGGTATCGCCCTGATAGCCAGATTGCGGATCACCGATAGGTAAACCATTGGTCATGCCAAAGGCATCAACCAGTTCCTGAGTAGGAAAACCAGATGCAGAGTTTTGATAGCCCCTGCTTAGCGGGTTCCAGGTAGTCTCTAAATACCTTCCTGTAGTTCGCATGAAGGCAAAAATATGCTCAATATTTGAACCTGTCTGATTTCTTTGCAGAAACATATTGTAAAAATCCTCTGAAGTTCCGCTGGCCTGATAAAGGTTGTACATATCCAGATCTATTACATCTTGTGCAGCATCTAAAGCGAGTCTCCATCTGTCTTCAACGTAAGTGCCATAAGACACCAAATGTTCCGGATCGGATAAATCGCTTGCTCCATTTACCAATGGACTTGCTGCATAACGAAGGGTTCTTGCCTTTAAAGCGAGCGCGGCGCCGCTTGTTGCTCTGCCATAGTTATTTACATCGTAAGATGGAGGCAATAAAGCTGCCGAAGCATTACATTCGGCCACAATATAATTTACACATTGTTCGTAGGTACTACGCGGAACATCTATCTTTTCCCCCTCATCAAATACCTTGTCGCCTATTAACGGAAACCCTCCATAAGTTTTCAACATCATAAAAGAATACCAGGCTCGTAAAAACCTTATTTGCCCCTCTAATTGATCCTTGTAATTGCTGGTCACTGGAATTTTGTCTTTATTTCTCAGAAAAAGATTTGCGGCCCGCACTTCTTTGTAATACAAGGTCCACAGTTTGGTATCCGTATTACTTGGATTAGCAGCACCTGTAATTATCAACAGTGAGTATGGAGGCGCACCTAAGGTAAAGGAAAACCCAGCCTCATCGGAAGCTGATGAAAAACCGTTTCCGCTATCAAAACGTGTTGTTGGATTCCATGAAAAAGAAATATTTGCGTACCTGCTGTTTACAAAATACTCTGCTCTGGCACTATCGGTAAATGCAGCATCTTCGTTCAGGTATGACAAGGTTTCCTTCTCTAAAAAGTCCTTTTTACAGGCGTTTAACAGCAGCATTACCATCATTACTGAGAGTAACAAGGATGTTTTTGTTATTCTATGTTTCATCATCTTCATGTTAAAAACCAAGTTGAAATCCGAAATTAAATATTGCCGTATTCGGGTACACATCACCAGTACCTGATGCTACTTCGGCATCCTGCTCAAATTTTCCCATATTATTGATATTGACCAGGTTATAACCATTTCCATAAATTCTGGCATTCCTTATAAAAGCATTTTTTGGAAGCCACGATTGCGGTATATTGTAACCAAGCTCCAGCGATTTTAACCGTACATAACTAGCGTCGGCAAACCAAAAGTCTGAAAGGTAGTTCCAGCTATAATTTGTTCCTTTAGAGTAATCGATTCCAAGACGTGGATAAGTTGCAGTATTCGCAGTCGCAGGAGTCCAGCGTTCCAAGTGCCACTCGCGGAAATTGCTGAAGTAAGCATCACTACCTTCACCCGCTACCCTAACGGAATAATCCCAGGCCCCTTGTACTAATGCATTCAAATAAAAACCTTTGAAACTGGCACTTAAATTTAACCCAAGTGTAGTTGTAGGTACCTGTGGTTTTCCAAAATAGGTTCGGTCTGCAGATGTTATCGCACCATCACCGTTCAAATCTTTATACCTAATATCTCCCGGCTGCACCAACGCACCAGAATATACCGGAATTCCTGCCTTTATGTTACCGGATGCATCAAAATCATTTAGTTGATAAAAACCCATTGAAATATAACCAACAGGTTGGCCTATCTGGGTACCCGTTCTCGCCAGGTAAGGAAAATCCGGCGATTCACTAACATAAACGATTTTATTGATTGCATAAGAAGCATTTAGGCCAATAGAATAATCCACATTACGAGTTCTGCTTCTATAGGTCAAAGATCCATCGAACCCTTTGTTAGAGGTCTCTCCTATGTTCTTTTTGGGTAGCACCTGTCCTATGATGAGGTTCACATCACCCTGATCGATCAGCTGATCGTAACGAAAATTATAAAAATAGTCGGCGGTCAATGCTATTTTACCATTAAACATATTCACGTCCATACCTATATTGGTTTTTCTTTCCTTCTCCCAGGTTACGAAACGATTTACCAATGCCCCTTCTGCAAGTCCGTTAACATTTCCTCTTGCTCCGGATGAAACTGCACCTGTTCCGAAGCCAAATTCCCCTGCCTTATCATTTTGAGTATATATAATTTCTTCTTCAACTTTTGTCGGATAGGTTGCATCGCTACCTACCAAACCATGAGAAGCTCTTAGCTTAAAGAGGTCGAAGAATGGAAAGGCATTCTTGAAGAATTTCTCTTCCGATAAGTTCCAGCCTATAGATGCTGCAGGAAAGATACCGTACCGTTCTTCTTCTCTGAACACATCGTTACCATTCCTCGCGATATTAAATTCGAGTAAATATTTTCTTTTAAAATCATAACCCAGCCTTAAGGTCGACCCTCGGTAATTCACTGAAAGCGCCTCTTTATTAGAATAACTCCGTTGGTTAAACATCCCCAGACCATACACGTGATGATCGCCAAAAACGCGATCATAGCTCAATAGAGCCTGCAACACGATAGTATTATTAAAAGCATCGGCACCTGTATTCAAAGAATAAGGCACATATTTATATTTTGTTGCATCTTTTATGGTGTACGTACCTGACTCAGAATCGTAAAAAAAAGAAGGCAGATCGGTTAAGTTTCGGGTAAGGTTACGATATTCATTGATATTACTGGCGTAAGAAAGTGTTCCTTTGGCCGATAATCCTTTTGTGATAAACTCAAGCTTTTGATCTATCCCTCCAACTATGTTAAAGTTATTCATGAATGATCTTTTATAGCCACCATTGGCCAGGCGATTGATAGGATGCGCTACACCATTTCCACTGGGGAATACACCATAACCGTAGCTTCCATCTGGATTTGTAACAGGCATAGCCAGCGAGGGTAGGTAGAAATATGAATAGAGTTCCCGGAAAAGTCCGCCGACATTCTGTACTCCTCCGGGGTCGTTCTTGGTTTCGAAGCGCCCATTGATGTCAAACCTTAATTTCATAGAACTGATAGGAGTGATATCCAGGTTGGATCTGAAATTGGTGCGACGGTAAAAGTATTTGTTATTAACGTCATCACCGGCTACCGTTGGTGAGAACTGTTTCAATTGCCCGTCCTGGGTGTAATAACCCAGGGAGGTAAAATATTTTACTTTTCCCTTTCCGCCGCTAAAATCTAAATTATAACGGTTTTGAGCAGACATTTTATCGAACAATACGTCAGACCAGTTTACATTAGGATGTCCAAAAGGATCGTTACCATTTTTATATAATTCCAGATCTTCTTGTGAGAATGGCAGCGTAGGAATACTGGAGGATCCATAACTATCATTAATAGTTGCCTCGTTTTTCAATAAGGCAGTAGTATACGCATCCAGAAAAGTCGGCATTTTTATAAAGCGGTTAAAGCCGAAATCTGAGGAAAAATTAACCTGAGGTTTTCCTATAGATCCCCTTTTGGTAGTAATCACCAAGACCCCGTTTGCTCCCCTTATACCATATATAGCGGTGGTAGAAGCATCTTTTAGTAAAGTGACGGATTCTACCTCATTCGGATTTAACTGTTGCACCTGGCTATATTCATATTCAATATCGTCGACAATAATCAAGGGTTTTGTATCTCCGTTTAAAGAATTCACTCCGCGGATATAAAAAGTCGCAGCATCATTACCTGGTTGTCCCGATCCTTGCTGTGAAAACAAACCAGGCAAGCGACCGACAAGCGTATTCTGCAAACTAGAAGTTGGTATTCCCTTAATTTCTTCTCCCTTAATTGCACTGATAGCACCGGTGTTAGTAATCCTTTTCTGTGTACCTTGCCCAACAATAACTACTTCTTCCAAACCTTTGGCGTCAACTTCCATGGTGATATTTACAACAGAACTTTCGCCGACAGGTACTGTTTTCGTAAGATAACCCAAAAATTTAAACTCCAGTTTATTGCTGCTTCCTTTGAGGGCTAACCTGAACTTTCCTTCGGCATCTGTTCTGGTTCCATTACCTATTACACCACTTTCTAAAACAGAAACGTATGGAAATGGTATTTTTAGGTCGTCGAGTACCCGGCCGGTTATTACCCGTTCTTTTTGCTGCTGCGCATACAAGTGATTAATGGGCAATAGAGCAATAAGTATTAGTATAAGTTTGATTAATTTCATTTCCGATCTTCTTTTGAGATAATTAATAACCATCATTCTGCTTCATATTCGGATTTACCAAAATTTCCCTATTCGCCACAGGTAGCCTGTACATACCTGGGAAGAAAAACGGCGTGGCAACAGGCACCTTGCTGTACGATAATGTTCCATCGTCGGCTCTTGTGATTTTTACACCATGCAGCACGGCGCCATTTCCATATTTTGTTTCGGCTATTTTCCAACGGCGAAGATCCCAGAAGCGATGTTCTTCAAATGCAAATTCCACCCTCCTTTCGTTGCGGATAATTTCCTGCATTTTGGTCTGATCCACAGTGCCGAAAGCCTGGGCAATCGTACCAATACCAGCCCTGGTACGCACCAGATCCACCGCCTCAGAGACTGCAGGAAGCGGCCCGGAATATTCGTTCAGCGCTTCGGCATAAGAAAGCAGAATATCTGCATAACGCACATAGACCCAAAATGAGTATTCTGTCTGGTAAGGCGTTGCGGTAAAGGCTGCATTCTCAGCATCATTCGCTAAGAATTTTTTCGCATAGTAACCAGTTTGGGTTTGCACCGGCTTAGATACTACATTTGGCTTGTCTGCACCGCCCTCGTAAGTGGCAACATCCCTTTTTAGCCACCGGGAGCCATTGTAAAAGATAGTCTGATTCAAGCGGGGGTCTCTGCCTGCGTAAGGATTATTGGAAACATAACCCGATTGGTCATCATATATTCCCTTACCGTTAACCATAGGAAATGCATCGACCAGTTCCTGTGTTGGACTCACCAGCCCGTTGCAATCCACATTATTTACTCTATACCCTACCGGAGACATCCGGTAACCGTATTGGTTGGTATTTCCGCCACCTTGTCTGAAAAGAATATTTTCAGTATTGACCCTGTACATAGCCAGCGTCCATCTGCTTGGCTCAAGCTTAAATAAATTCAGGTCTATGACATCTTTAGCGGCCTTAGCAGCATCGTTCCATCTTTCTGCATCATAACTCGTGTAACCAGACAGCGGATTACTGTTTCCTTCCGGAGAATTAAATAATGGGCTGGCAGCCAGCAGCAATATTTTGGCTTTTATTGCCAGGGCACCGCTTTTTCTCATCCGGCCTGCATCCGGATCTGTACCTTCCTTCGTGCCTTTGCCGTCTCTGGACACCAGACTTGCATCAGGACGTAAATCGTCTTTTACAGCTTCCAATTCAGCCACTACATAGTTTACAGATTCTTCGAACGTGTTACGCTTGATCGTATATAGCTCCTCATCATTTGCTTCAAACACTCTGTCTCCAATAAGAGGTATGCCACCATATCTTTTAATCAGCTCATAATAGAACATAGCTCTTAAAACCCGGGCTTCGGCAGCAAACCATTTCGGACGGTTCGGATCTGCCCATGGCACACGCTGATAGTTATTAAGAAAAGAATTTACGACACGGATACCCCTATACATGGAGGCCCAGTTATCATCAAGCAAATTGTACTGATTATATCCCCCGGTAATAAAATTCCAGCTCGTGTTACGTGAATCGCTGGGAACAGCATCATCTGTGATACAATCCAAAGGCACCCCGTTGATACGGGCGTATCCCTGAGGCAGGTAGGTGTATGCTTTCGCCAGGAAACGCTCCGCATAAGATCCGGTTACATCTGTTTTATCCCAAACATAATCTTCTGTAATATTATTTAAGGGCTCGTCTTCGAAATCATTTTTGCATGAGCTTACCAGCATCAAAAATCCTATCAAGACAGCCACCGGGTAAAAAACCAATTTTTTATTATTCATCATCATTTATAGAATTAGAATTTCACATTTACACCAAAATTCACCGAGCGCATAACCGGATACGCTCCCCCTAATGCTTCAGGATCAATATCATCCCTCACCTTAAACAGCTCAGAAAAAGTCAGAAGATTTTGACCGTTCATAAATAAGCGGACATAGGGTAAGCCTATCTTTTTGCTGACAGCATTCGGCAGGGCATAGCCAAACTCAGCATTTTTCAATCTCCAGAAGTTGGCATTTTTAATCCAGTAGGTAGAGGTCTGTGTATTATTCACATTATTACCTATCCAGGCACGCGGTTGAGTAGCTTTTGAAGCAGTTTCCGGTGTCCAGCGACCCAGATTATATTCAAAAGCATTTCCCATCCCCGAGTTTCCAAAAGCCCTGTAGGCTTCAGTGTTGATATCTGCGGTCCTGTTACCAGTACCATAAACGTGCATATTAAAGTCAAAAGACTTATAGTTGAAACCGAGGGTAGCACCATAGTACATCACTGGCTTACCATGTCCAATATCTCCTCTATCATCATTATCAATGGTTCCATCACTGTTTCGGTCTAAATAGCGGATGTCGCCGGGACGTATTAAACTTCTGCTTGTACCGCTCAAAATTGCATTAGCCGGGTCATTGATCTCATCATAACTTTGCCATAAGCCGGTGGCCACGTAGCCCTCTTTGACTCCCAATGTTTTTCCGGTTAATCTCTGCCACTCATATTCCTTTGGCAGCTCGCCGACGTATCTTATTTTCGAATCAACTACTGAGAAATTTGCTATGATAAAATAACTGAAATTGCTAACACGGTTTTGCCAGGTGGCCGAAAGATCCCAACCGCTGATATCATATTTTGCGATATTTTGAGTAGGATAACCATCTATACCAATGATATTCGTTTGCCTTTCAGGTGTCGTCACCATGTTATAAAACTTGTTGATGTAGTAATCTCCTGTAAAACTTAATTTATTGTCCCAAAGTCCAAGATCAACTCCTAAGTTTAATTTGTTTGCTTTTTCAGCCTCCAGCTCGGGATTGGTCAAGCCCCCTTCATAGATAGATTGAATTACACTGCTATTTTCGCCCCACCAATAATAGCTATGATTACTTGTGGCGCTGGTATAAGTTTGCAAATAGGTGTAGTAGCCTGTGTTTGCAAAACCGGTTTTGCCGTAGTTGGCCCTAAGCTTTAAATTACTTATGAAGTTTAAATTATTTTGCACAAAATCTTCCTTATGTACATTCCATCCTAAGCCGCCTGCCCAGTACAATCCCCATCGTTTTCCAGGCGCTAAGCGATTATAGCCGGCGTAGCTTCCAGCTGCTTCTGCCAGGTATTTACCCTTCCAATCGTAAGTAAGCCTGCCTGCAAAATCAGTATAGTTTTCCGGAAGATGACCGGAGGAGTATAACATGGTACTTTGCTGGTTCGCCACCAGCATGGCTCCCAGATTGTGATCACCTATCTTCTTTTCGTAGCCCAGTGCTCCTTCCCAATAAGTTACACGCGACCGAACACCGGCAGCACCAACTGAAGTTTGATTGGTGTTTGTTCCCGAGGGAAGAAAATTGGTATAACCACCATTGCCATTTGCCTGAAAAACAGCAAAGTTTTTTGCCCTGGTAGTAAGGTAACTAGAGCTATTATTATAAGATCCCTGTACTTTAAAATACAAACCTGAGGTCAGTATATCTAATTTCTGGGTCAACTGAACATCTACGGCCAGATCCCGTGCATCTGTAAATCTGTAACCTCTTTTTAATGACTGTCCGTAAATATTCGTGTTATAAGTATATTGTGAATTACCGGCAAGTGAGCCGTCTGCATTGAAGACTGGATAAGCTCCCCGGGGAGTATTATACATGCTGTTGAATATTCCGGAAACACCTGCACCCGGCTCATTATTCCTTTGGATCCGTCCCAATAAATTAATTTGTATGGCGGTTGATTTTGTAATATCTACACCCAGATTGGAGCGCATGATATAGCGCTTTAGCTGCGCGTTGGTATTGTACTGATTTTCGTCAATGGTTTTTAACAGACCATTTTCGTTCATATAATCTGCATCAACATAATACCGGAAGCCCGTTCCGTTGCCCTGAACGTTAAAGTTATAACGACTCATTAATGCCTGGTCTTTTAAAACAGTATTATACCAGTCTACATTGGGATGTCCATATGGATCGTTACCTTCATAATATTTATAAATATCATCTGAACTATAGGAAGCAGTGTTTCCATCGTTTTTTCTTGCCTCATTATATAGTGTAGCATATTGCCAAGCATTCAGGGGCCTTGGCAGAACTGTCGGCGACTGCAAAGCAGTTTGGGCCGTAAAAGATAGCCTGGGAGTGCCGCTATCGCCTTTTTTAGTAGTGATAGAAACGATCCCACCCGAAGAACGCTGCCCGAACATTACTGTGGAAAGCGCATCCCTTAAAACTGAGATAGATTCAACCTGCTCAGGATTGATAGATAGGAAATTTCTTTGCACACCGTCAATCAAAACAACATTTCCCCCGCGTGAATTCCTGACACTGAACCAGGTACCGGCTGCATCAATACTAGGAGCTCCATTGTTAAAAGTGATATCCAAACCGGCAATACGTCCCGGGATAGCCTGCAAGAAGTTTGACGATGGAGTAGTTATTAATTGATTGTTATTTACAGAACCGATAGACTGGATAAGGGTTTCCAGAGGCTGCCGGCCATGCAAAACCTCCACATATTGTTTGCTTGCGGCAACAACTGCACTATCAGTAGATTGAAGTTTACCTATACGGGATGAGAGATAACGGTTATTCAACCTTACAGTGAAAGCTTTTGCAGCTTTATTTTTTATACTTCTGATATAAAAATTCGGATGGTTAAAGACCAGCTCTTCATTTGCGGCTGATAAAATATTGAACTTGCCATCAGCATCAGTAACCACAGATGATCCTGAATTTTTAGCTTTCACTAAAACTCCCTCTAATGGTTTTCCGTTATTATCAATAACGATCCCCTCAGCTTTTTGCTGGCTCTGGCAAAAAGCAGGATTTATAAGTCCGGAAATTAAGACCGGAAATAGTACAAACAGCAAGAACTTCAACGAAAAAGTTGAACCCGAGTTTTTTTCTTGCTTTTTCAAGTAAAAATATTCCATTATTAAATTGGTTAATTATTCTTCTTACACTCTTAGTTAAACCCATAGAAGGGTTGCCAGCGGCACTCTGGAAAATTCTGTCAAATCGGCTTAGCTATGCTCATCATATATAAGTTTGTGGCTATAATATCTCGCATCCAAGAACTATATTGAAGGCACTGATCTCAAATCAAAGCTTTGCAGATTAGGTTGTTGTATAATAATTGGATATTCAAACTTAAATAAACTAAACCGATTTAGTATATTTATTTTCATTTTTGTCAATCAGACAATTATCTATCAGAATATTTAACAAATTGATTGAGTTCAGCTCAATATTTTTGTTTTTTGTTAATTTGACACTTAAAAAGGCTAAAGCCTAAGGGTCTGATACTACAAAATCACCTCATTAGCTTATTATGAGATGATTTTATAGAACTACCTTTGACTAGTTATAATTGCTTTAACAAGACACACTCCCATGGGCTTAACTCTCTCTTAAAGATTAAAGTTCCATCGGCATCCGCCTTAACAGTAGTTTTTACCGTGCCCTGAGCCAAATTTTTCAATAATTGAGTTGTTTCCCTGTTAGGAGATTGGGGAGAACCCAGTTCTTTATATTTAGCCATGATATTACCGTTCGTATTATTTAAGATCTCGATTTCAAATAATGCATTAGGCTCCAGGTTTTTAAAAGTGACATCCAGTTGTTTAGAACTGGCCTTCATGTAAGAATTAACGTGTTCTGCTGCCGGCACCTTACTTTCAAACTCTTTAGGATAATTAAATGCTATTGCACTAATTTTTCCATTTTTAGACGAACGGCTTACAAATAATGGATCTGTATAATACAATTTTTCGTCGCCCAACTGGTGCAGCATGCGGTAACCATGATAGGAAGGCTTCACAATTCCCTGGTAATTAATCAGACCGAAACCGCCGTGAAAAATTGTTTCGCCCCCTCCTTTTTCTTCGAAAATATCAGTAAAAGTCCAGTACATCAGAGAATTTGCAAGCCCTATGACATCTAAGTTCACTTTTATCAGGAAAGCTGCCGGAGGTAAATGATCGTGCATTTGGTCACGACTATTCGGACTGGTACTCCATTCAGTTAAATGGATCTCTGCGTTCGGGTATTTACTTTTAGCCAGAATCTTTCGTAACCAAAGGATATCGTCTTTCGTTGAGTTGATATAACGCGTTGCTCCCCTTCCTCTGCCGGTTTCCGGGTCTAAAGCATAGTCTGTTGGATAAGGGTGAGTAGATATAAAATCCACGGGCAACTTCTCTCTTTTACAATACTCCAGGAAATCTTCAATCCAAACGCCTTTCCATTGCTTGGTATTGATTACATCGTCTTTCCAGAATATAGACTTATTTTTATCATACACTTCACCATCAAACCTGCTGTCCGATACAAAGTTACTGGTAGACGGCCCGCCCACCCTGTAGCGGGAATCTACAGATTTCACTGCTAATGCAGATTCTTTATATAACCTGAAATAATCACTTTTTGTACCATCTAAAAATCCGGGGTTTAGATTGGGTTCGTTCCATACCTCAAAATACCAGGTTAGAACTTCTTCTTTCCCGTAGCGGTCAGTTACGTGCTGAGTAAAAGCCTTCACCAGATCATGCCATTTGCCAAAATTGTTCCGGTCTACCGAAATATTTGCCTTCCACCAAAACTGAGTTTTACTATTTGCTGCAGCGATATCTTTTGGAAAGAAAGCTAATTCTACAAATGGTTTTACCCCTAAGTTCAGCATCCGGTCGAAAAGCTCATCAATATACTGCCAGTTATAGCTTGCTTTTCCGTTCTTTTCGAAATACGGAAACATATCATCATGAAAAAGGCCATGAAAACGTACGTACTCAAAGCCATGGTCTCTTTTCACCATTTCCAATTGCTCTAACCAGCCTGCACGAAGTCCTTCATTTGCCCTGCCAGCACCCACGCCTTTGCTCCATAAGTGATCAAATTTGTCACCTTTCTTTTTTACATCGACAATTTGGGCTTTAACACTAAAAGAAAACAGAAGAAATGCTCCTGAAATAAGTAACGTTGTGATTTTCATTAATCAATTGTTTGCTTTTGGCAGCTAATGTTTAGAAACTTGTAATTTTTGATGGTTTAACTCCAGCATGCCAGTTTATAATCAGGGGTAAATATAAAAACTAAACCGGTTTAAAAAAAAGCTTTTCGTTTTTTTAATGAAAAATCCTTTCTGATGCTCAAAGTTTTACAACGTATTTTCAGACATATTTTTAATATTTTCTAGCTGTTAACAGACCTTGATTACGTCCATATTAAGTAATGAGCCTAACTTTTCTATCCTGGTACTGATATGCCCCAAACCTACAGCACAATGATGGGCAGGGCCGTGGCTGTTCCAATCGTTCACAAACCTTCTTGCGCCGATACGAAACTTATACCTGGAATTTGTATTGCCAATTTCCAATATCGGACCGGCTACCGACTCTCCTTCGGCTACCAGCAGCATCAGTTTTCCTCCTTTTTGCTCAACGACTGAAAGTAATGTTACCGGTCCATTTTTAACCGACATTTCTACAGAAAGTCCATTTCCAACTTTTCCATGGTAAACACCAAGCGGACGGACCTTTGTTTTTCCTTCTGCTATCGCGATGTGTCCCGGGCCATCATGTCCCATCAATACAACATCCTCTCTAAAGTCCATGGCATAGTATTCAGTGAAAGATCCGCCCGCTCCAAAACTATCCATAATTTTCATCGCCTGGGCATTTTTGATCTCGTATTCACCGGCTACAGGAATATTTCTTGCGGTTAATAATGAATTACCAAGGATAATGGAACTGATAGTGTCTTCATTATCAATGCTCCCTGTACCTTTGTAATAATAAGCCATAGAACCTAATTTATATTTTTCTACCAGTTTATCTAATGCAACCGAAGTCTTTGCGGCTCTTTCCAATTCTGTTTCAGAACATTCAGGCTGTACATCAAAGGTTTCGCGGAAATGTAAGACCCTTTTCTTTATTTCTTCGGGGCTCACTTCTTTCCTGATTCCGGCAAGCTCATCTACTTCTATCAGTTCTACATGACCGCCAAAATGGGCATATTGCTGTGTAAGATCACTGTAAATATCCAGCATACCACTGTAACAATGACCCATACATCCCAGGCGGTTGTACGCCATAGTATTGGCAACCTTTGCCGCCTCTACCCACTCAAATACCTCATCCCAGCATTCCTTATCCTCGTGCAGCATCCCGGTGATCTGGTGGAATTTGATACCGGTGCGATTAAATACATTAGCAATTTCCGGAACCGGGCAGGCAGAACAATAGGCCAGCCATTCGCCGGTCATCTTAGTCCGGTCAGTCATTTTGTTAAATGAAGTATAATCTATCGCAGCATCCGGCGACAGGTTAAGGATGATTACCGGAACTTTTGCCCTTTGCACTACCGGTAATACCGTTGAAGACAGTGCATAGGTGGAAACATACAAAAATATGATGTCTACATCCTCTTTTCTGAAAGTACTGCCTGCTGCAAATGCCTTTTCTGCATTATCTATTAAACCCAGGTTAAGCACTCCCGGATGTATTGCTGAAATCTTATCTTCCACTATTTTTAAATAGCCTTCAAGCCGTTCTTTCAGTCCTTCAAATTGCGCCCAGTAGGTATCTAAACCGATGCCGAATAGGCCTATCTTTAATTTTGACATGTTTACTTATATCTTCAATTCTGCTATAATTAATCTAACTAACCCGGCATCTCCGCTAGAAGCTCACAATTGCTCCTCCATCTACAGGTAATAGTGTAATGAAAGCTACTAATCTCACAATACAATCTCAGTTAAAAGCTCATCAATAAAATTGAAGCCCCAACCCGGACCTTCATGCGGATAAGCGAATCCATCCTTTACCAGCATGGGTTGGTCGATCAGAGGATCGATCCAGTCAAACGATTCGACACCTAGTCCGTTTGGCACAGAACAAACCAGGGGAACATCGTAATCCTTATAATAATGTGGCAGCACCGGCACATGATAACTATTAGCCAAAGCTGCACTTTCACGCCATGCCTCAACGCTACCTATGCGAAGCAGATCCGGCTGCCAGATGTCGATAGCTCTTCTTTGCAATAAAGAAACTAAAGGCAGGGTATCGTACTCCCGTTCTCCCATGGCCAGCGAAATGCCGGTTTGCTGTTTAAGAGATTGATAACCATCAAAATTTTGATGATGCAAAGGCTCCTCAAACCAAAAGATATCCAGTTCTCTGGCTGCATTTGCCAGCTGGATCGCTGCAGGTAAGGTCATTCCCTGGTTAGCATCCATCATAATATTCACTTCCCTCCCTACTGCATCGCGAACCAATCTTAATCGCTCAAGGTCTGTGCGCCAGTTTGGAGAACCAACCTTGATCTTAACGGCGCGAAAACCTCTCTCCACATAACCTGAAACCTCTTCAATCAGGTCGTCGACAGAATATGAGATCCAACCGCCGCTGCCATATATAGAGCATTTGTCGCGATGAGTGCCCAAAACTTTGTTGACAGGTTGTCCCAGATACTTTCCCCAGGCGTCCCACATGGCAATATTAATAGCCGCCTGAGCCCAGCGATTGATTCCCTGGTTTCCAAAATACTCCGACAGGTCATCAATTTTTTTAATAACCTTGCCTGTTTCGTGTGCCGCATAACCTTTTATATGGGGAAGCAAGTCCTTAAAAGCGCCTCGTATCGCTGCAGGCGAGTACTGAAAAGAAAGCAGATATGATTCGCCCACAATACCATTTTCAAGCTGAAGGCGAAGTACCAGGAAAGAAATCTCGTGAAGAGTATGTGTAGCGTCGGCAATTGGCTTTTTCAGCGCAGCAGTTGCTTTGTATAACTTGTAATCCCGGATGGTTACAGAGGAGCTCATAATGATTTTTCTTCAAAGGTATGAATGCTTCGATGCCGCATTTTAGCCTTTTTTGGCTAAATTACCGCCATTTAACTCCCTTACTGTGCAAAGGAAAAAAGTTTTTGTCCATCTTGATTCAAGTCGTGGTTACAGCCGCGATCTGTTAAGAGGTATTTATGCCTATAATAATAGTATATCTCACTGGGACATTGTTTTTGAGCCTGCCTATTTCCTAAAAAACGACAGACGGAAGAACGACCTAAGTATTATTCGCCGGGTTAAACCAGATGGATGCATCCTCGAGTTCACAGAAAATGTATCTGATCTCATCGAAATGGGTATTCCCATCATCCAGATCACTTCAGTAAATCATACGGCAAATATACCTTATGTTAAAGGCAATTATGAATCTGACGCACGCATGGCGGCGGAGTATTTTCTGGGCAAAGGCTTTAAAAACCTTGCTTTTTTTGGCATTCATGGTTTAGATTGGTCGGAGGAAAGAAGAAAAAGCTTCAAAAGATCGGTTCAGGAGTCGAAGGCCGACTTTTATGAATATCTATTAAGTGGAGATGAAGCCGATGTTCTATCTCACAACTTTGACGAACTCGAAAACTGGTTAAAGGGCCTGCCAAAACCAACAGGCCTCTTGTGTTGTAATGACGACTTCGGACAAATATTGATCAATTCATGTTCTAACGGAGGCATAAAAGTACCTCATGAAATTGCAGTACTAGGCGTGGATAATGATGAACTTCTTTGTAATATTACCTATCCTAATTTATCAAGTATTGCCCGAAACCATTTCAAAACAGCCAATACGATTTGTATAACCCTTAACAGGATGATGGACGGGATTAGAGATCAGGAAGCTATTATTTATACTGAAGCCCTGGAAGTCATCGAAAGAACTTCTACAGACACCGAGGCAGCCAGAGATGCCGGCGTTTCAAAAGCTGCGGGATTTATTTCTAAAAATTTACATCATCCATTGAAAGCCAGCGATGTTGCTGAATATACCGGACTCTCGATAAAAGCCTTAAACAGAAAATTCAAAGCTTTAAACGGCAATACGGTTTCTGAAGAAATTCAGCTGCGAAAACTGGCAAAATTTAAAAAACTGCTTACAGCGAATTTTAGCGTAAAACAGATAGCCCTTGAACTTGGATTTACTGATATAAGCCATGTGAGCCGTTGGTTTGTTAACCAGGAGGGGATCACGCCGACAGAATGGAAGAGAAAATTTTCTATTTGAAATATTTATAGTAGATAAACGACAAAATGACAACATAGATAACTATAAGCTATTTCTCTCTCTGCCCCTCAGCGTCGCAATAATCAATCATCCTGTTCTTCCGCAGTATGGTGTTCAAAGTATTCAATATCATATTCACATTTGCATCTAGAGAGGTCAGGCAAAGGTCTTCTTCATAAAAACTCCTTTCATATTTTTCAATAACTTCATCCGGTTCATCAAGGCTTTCATTAGCTAACTGCCAGACCAACCGATAAAGAACAAGAAGGCTTCCGTAAGTATGGCCAGAGGCCTCAAGCCAGGCTGGTCCTAATTCAAACTGTGGTTCCCACTCCTCCATCTTAACCTCCGGCTCGTCTTCGGGCAGCATTATGTCGTCCAAACTCAAAGCATTTATATTAAACATAGACTCCTGCAATTCAAAAATATCCTCAATTAACTCTACGAGTGCATTGACGACAGGGCATTTTAATGCCTTTAAATAGTTAAGATCTCCGGGTATCTCATCCCCATGCTCCAATACGTCGTTCATAAATCGAAGTTCACCACTCAGTGCAAGATCAAAGGCATGAGCGTACATCCCATCCACGGTTTCCTGTAAACAGTGGAATATGGTGATCAGTTGTTCGCGGTAATTAAAGCTTTGTTGCTGCATAATCTTATCTATGAATATTATTAAAAACGGAAAACACAAACTTGCTTAGGATGAAGAACAGCGTTAATGCTAGTACAACTCCAAGCCCAATTCCCCAGCTCATTGTTCTGCCCGGTGCTTTTTCTGTCGTTTTGGTTTCCACACTTTCCTTTGATTGAAATGATCTGTCTGACAGAGAATCAAATTGCCTGGCCGCGCTTCTTTCAGCCAAAATCCAGTCAGCATACCAGTTTTCCCTGTTGCCCTCGATCTGAAGTGATGATGCCCTGCCACTAAAACCCTTTTGCGGCGAATAAGTAAACTCCCCTTCAGGGATGATCCGGATCCAGTAACCCTCTTTCAGAGAATCGGAATGAGCGGAATGAAGCACTTCCTTTTGCTCGTTCTTTATGGTAACCTCAGTAACGGTCTGTTCCTGTTTAAGCACCACACTGTCGGCTTTGTTTACCGTTCGATTTTTCCAGGCAGAACAGCCTGCAAGAAGTGATGACATGATTAATAACAGGATTATAGCAGCAGGACCATAGATCCTGCGTGCTATATTTCTAATTGATCCCGGCTTCATAAGTGCTGAGATATTGGTTTGATAAAAGACGACACTTTATAAATAGAGGCCGTCAATCTTCGTTTTTTATAGACTCCGTCCCCTTCCCTGCTGCTTTCCAAATTTGTATTAGCTTCGGTGGTGATAACCCAGGAATCGCCCCATTCGTCTACAAAACCAACGTGCGCGATGCGTTTCTTTTCCGGGAAGTAGATCCCAAAAATATCGCCGACTTGAGGCTTATATTTTGAACCATATAGCCCTGGTAAAGTCCTGTTTCGTTGCCATACTACTTTATCAGCCGGGAAAAGTGCCGGGCTCCAGCCTGTTCGTGGGTTAGCAATACCTGCCTGCCCCATACACCAGCTGGTAAACGCCGCGCAATAAGGTTGGCCTTTGGAGAGACCAACGTACTTTAGGTACTCTTCTACCCTGGTACCATCGTTCCGGCCTGTCTTTTCCCGTACACCTATCTCTGCTGTATAAATCTTCCGCAGTGTTTCACGGCTGTTCGTTACAGGATCAGTCCTCGCTAAAGAAGACCGTTCCGGAACCTCAGAAACAGTGTTCTTTATACCAGCGCTGAAAGCGTCAATACAAAAGAGAATAATACCAGCAAATAAAAGCTTAAATAGATACTTACTTTCCAACATGGTGATAATGAATTAAAATTATTTTCGAAACTATACTCTGAATAAATGGCCATAGCAGGCCACAGTGCTTTTATGAGCCACCAGGTAAGGGCTTTGAAGATCAGCAAAGCCACTACTGCTATAATAATAGCGCTGAGAGCCCCAGGATCTATGGGAGCCGAAGTGACATCCAGGTACCTGGAGATTACCGGATAATAGATGAACAGCAAAAGGCTGATCAGAATGGCCAGGTGTTCTTTCTTGAACCGGAACACTGGCAACAAATATTGTTTAATTGTTTCCATGATTTTTTGAATTAAGGGTGACTTGAGAACCGTTTCCTAGTCATCCTGAACTTGTTTCATCCTGAACTTGATTCAGGACTTATAGAAGATTAGTTTCTTTACCCCCGGTGAAAAATGAATTAATAAATTGAGCATCAGGAGAATTCACCCAGGTACAGAGTATCTGAAGCAGCACCCGATCGATGATCGAGAAAGTATATGTAACCATGCAGTTCTTTACCTAGTAAATCATCAGGAACGATTATCCCTCCCAGGTAGTCGTCAATGCAATAATCCGTGATGCAATAGCACCATAGATCCCGGCTGGGGCAATACACCAGTATCACAGCCTCATAAATACCTTTGACAAAACGTCTTGAAAACTCCCAGTCTACTAACAATTCTCCCGTCTTAAGCAGAACTGCTTCCTGTATAGTTAGTTTGAATGTCCCGCGTTTAGTCAGGCGGATTTTGCTATAATCTATTCTCGCCTCGGCACCTTCCTGAATTAATGCCTCCGACAAATTCAGTTTCAAACCCATGTTATGCCAGGCTCCCTTGAAATGTAATTTTAAAAGATCAGCAAGGGGTTTGATAAAAGCTGAGATCAGCTTGAACCCATGGCGTCTGAAAACCTGCTCTTCGGTGGGCTCTTTAGTGCTTTTGGCCGGCATATTACGAACGTAAGGCGTTTTAGGATGTCTGCAGTAGACCTTTCCTCCTAACTTACCGGATAATAAACCATCTTCTATTTTTGCCATAATTTTAAAAGCTTAATTGATGAAACATTACAACCTGTTATTTTAAGCTGCTAGATCCGGAGCCGCATAAAGCAAGCCCCGGATTTTGCATCAACCTAAAAATGTCAGATCACTATCTGACCTGCATAAACACTCTCTGAACGCTTTGAACCATCCCGGTTGGTGAAGAAGAGGAAGACATGCAAGGTGTCTCCGTCAAAGTCGGCAGGAAGAGTTACCAGCAATTCAGCCTCAGCCCTGGTTGCACCCCCGACAGGTAAATAGATGTTCTTTGCCGGATTATAGATTAGCCCTGTTGCCTCATCGTCAGCAAAAGCACCGTACAGCGTGGTTAAGGGCGACCAGGAGATCTTCAAATCACCAGCATCGGCAGCCACGGCAGCACTCGGCGATTTCATTAGATTTCCCTTGCTGATCAGCATCTTACTAAAATCAACCGTATAAGCGGGGTAAGTGCCTTTGATCGCATTGCTCAGAAAATGCTGTAAGGCCATGTTGTAACCCGTTGCTTTACCCGTCTTTTGTCCCTTAAAACCTACATTCAGCAAGGAAGTGATGGGTTGCAGGGTAGTAACCGCTAAAGCAAAGCGGGCTTGCTGCTCTAGTTGCGATTGGGTTGCCGGTTTGTTGCTCTTTTTAGGCAAACCCTTGATGTAGTCGATGTCTTTCCAACTACTTCCGATGATCGAGCCAGCTTTGCCGGAAAATCCGCCGTTGGCTCCTTTTTTAATAATTCCCATTTTTTTAAAAATTTTAAAAGTTAAACATTCTGTTAAGGACGCGTTACGTAACTTGCTTCCGCCAACAAACATAGAGTGGATAAAAATGAGGCTGCGCTGAAAACGGCGTTTTCGCTGCTTTTGATACTTTTAGTTGTTTTTGACGTTTTTCGCTGAATTCGCTGTTTTTGGCGTTTTTAATCGTTTGCGCTGATTTCGCTGTTTTCGTCGTTTTTTATCATTTTCGCTGCTTTCACTGTTCTAAAAACTTTCTGCCTATTCTTCAGACCGCCTCAGGCTGTTTTACTGCTGCTCCCAAAGACATATCCCCAAACAGGCAAAGGGTTGCGGAAAACAAGCCAGTTTCTACCACGTTTTCCGAACACTTTCCGAAGCGGCTTCGCTTTTTTCCGAAGCCTTCCCGAACACTTCCCGAAGCCAGGGTATGTTTTTCCGAAGGATTTGGCAACTTTTCCCAAACGCTTCCGATACTTGACCATAACCTTTCCCAGTCCTTTCCCAAAGGCTTCAGGTACCCTTGCCAAACAGGAGTTTTAAAAAAACGATCAAGTATCCGGGAAGTATGATGGTTGAAATAAGCGACGTGTCAGACGCGAACCAGAAGTGGTCAATTGTGTCTGCTTAAAGACATGGAGAAACGGCAATAATTGGGGTTAATATACCGGGCAGGCGTCCGGCCTGAGATGCTGAAAGACAACTTATTTTTAATTAAACCGGGCGCTAGCCCGGCTTAATTAATACCTTACAGGAACTGTTCTATCTCCTCCCTCGAAACACCCATGTACTCACAATATTCATCTACCGTTACTCCCTGATGCTTCTTTTTTCCGTAAACTAAACGGATCCTGGCAAGAAGAGTCCGGCAATACGTTGGCTTTTTTCCTGTAATTCTTTCTACATCTTTAGCATAAATGTAGATCCTTTTTTTGGGGCTTATTTTCATTGATTTGTTTTTTAATGAAGTTCTGATGTATTTTCTGCCCGGCTCTTCGAACTGAGTATATCCTGATTTTGCCTCTGTTTAAAAAACACCAAACTTCTTGTGATTTTTCTTCAAGATTCAGCCTTCAGCAGATTTTTTCCAAAAAAATTCCACGAAGTGACCTATCTCATATGTGAAAAGTGCAATCCATGTTAATTTTAGGTTAATAATCAATACACCAGATAGAAAAATTGCCAATGAATGCGTTAAATAAGTCTCTTTATAATCCCCTGTCTCATATATTATTCTGGTTAATATTCATTTTATATGAATTGATAACCCTCCACCTTGTCGCAGGGTCCAGCTACTCCCTTTTACACTTTTTAGGCAATTACCTTATTAATATTGCCTTTTGCTATGCCACTATTTGCTGCGTTTTCCGCCCCTTCTGGGGTAAAAAAAAATCCCCGATGCTATTTGTGATATTGATCACATTTGACTTTGCCATTTATATCCTGCTAAAAAGAGGCTTATTACTGCTTTTTGAGGCATACGGTTTGACTCACTATCCTGTACACAAGGACCTGCCGGCTTTTCTCGCCTTCATTTTTTACCGGGGGAAAGACTTCTTTACCATAGTTTTTCTTTACTGGATATTTACCAGGTATGTCATCAAACTAAAGCAGCTAAATGAGCTGACCTGTCAGAATTGCGAAAAAGAGAAGAGAATACTAGAGCTGCAACTCATCAATAGCCAGGCTAAGGTAAGTCCGCATTTTCTTTTTAATGCCCTCAACTCACTTTACGGCTCTTTACTGTCTGTATCAGAAGACCTGGCGGCAAGACTGCTTTTGATTGCACAGATCACCCGGTATTCTTTGGTGGAGACGGATAAGCATGGAAAAATGCCCCTGGATGAAGAACTGAACCAGATCAAACTTTATATCGAATTTAACCGCATAAAAAACAGCAATTTAAACACTGAACTAAACCTGATCTGCCATTTTCCGGAAAGCGGTACAGCGCAAAGGATTATCCCAATGTCTTTGGTTAACATCACCGAAAATATGTTTAAGTATGGGGATATGGAGGATCAAAACAATCCCGCCATACTGGAGATCCGAATAGAAAACGGATGGCTCTATTTTCATTGTTTCAATCGTAAAAACAACCGGAAAGTGCAGCAAAGCCATCGGATTGGGATGGATAACTTGCAAAAGCGGCTTCAATACTACTACCCCAGGCATCACAATCTTGAAATTATCGAAGACGACCATACCTACGATCTTAATCTGAACATCTATCTGGCCGGTAACAACCCCATAAAAACGAATAAGAGCCATGAGCTTGACTAATAGAACAATAAATAATAAAAATTATCATGAAACCTATAACCTGCTACATCCTGGACGATGACCCGGAATCAATAAGCATCCTTAAACACTACATAGAAAAGCTCTCCTGGCTGAAGATCATCGGGTTCAGCACCACTCCATTAGAAGCACTTGAAACCATCAATAAAGGTTTAACCGCCGATATTACTTTCCTGGATGTGGAAATGCCCGACTTTAGCGGCTTTGAAATAGCCCGCCTGCTGACAAACAAGAGCGCCATTATTTTCACCACAGCTCATTCTAAATATGCTGCGGAAGCCTGGTATTATGACGGGACTGATTTCCTGGAAAAGCCTTTTTCATACGAACGCTTCACTAAAGCAGTACTTAAGATCAGGAACAAGATGGAGAAGGAAGATGAACTGGATAGACTACGGGAAGAAAATGGATCTGGAGGATCCGGCCTGATGGATCAGCAAGCAGCGTATCAACTTAAAAATGGTGCTGAATCGTCGGAGACATCTGGTCCGAAGAGCTTCTATACTAGAAAACACTCGCTTAGAAAAAGGTTTCAGTACGATTCGCTGGTGTATATCCAGGGACAGCAGAACTATAAATTGATGGTTTTTATAGATGGCAGGAAGACGATTTTTTATGCCAGCATGCAAAACATCATGAAATCTCTGCCCAAGAATTTTTTAAGGATCCAAAAAAGCTATATTATTAATGTGGATTATATTAAAAGCGTCGATAAATTAAGCGTTGTCATGGAAAATGATAAAAGGATAAATATCGGAGACTCTTATAAAGCGAAATTGTACGAGAGCATTGATTTTAAAACTATCGGTTTAAACAGAAAAAAGTAAAGAGTAAAGAGTTCGCCCGTTTTTTGATCCCCTTAAGAAATCACATTTCGTATAAGAGTTAAGGGCTTTCATGGAAATTTTGTAAGGCAGAAATTCCTATCCCATTAACTTGTGATCCATTAAATGTCACCCACAAGTTAAACCCAGGAGGACAGCAGATGGAAAAACAACAGGCACTTAACAAATTACGCTCGCTCGGCTATCTCAGTGCAGCATGCTGCAAGCAATTCCTGGACAGTGCTGTGCTGATCCGGAAAGAGTATGGCCAGTTTATCACACGGCCAGGCCGGGAAGCGGATAAACTCTGGTTCATTGCAGAGGGATTGGTGAAAGCTTATTACCTGAATAAAAACAACAGAGAAAGGATCATACATTTTACTAAAGAAGATGAGTTTATGTTCGACAGCTACCTGTTTTTCCATGAAAAAAAGTATCCTTATTATATTCAATGCCTCGAAAACTGTGTATTCGTTGAGATTAATTTCAGCGCCGTTAAAGAACTGATGCAGAGCTACCCGGAATACTGTTTGGTAAACGCTAAAGTTTGTGGCCTGGTCAATAAAAAAGCCGTCATCAGAAGCAAGATCCTTAACAAAGAAGAAGGCTCGTTTAAGTACCAGGCATTTCTGAAATATCATCCTTATCACCACCGGATCAGCCGGGAAGATCTTTGTCAGTATCTCAACCTTTCTAAATCCCGCTTACGCCATATCATCCACGAAAGCAAGTGAAAACAATATAATTGCAGGTGGCTATAGCAGCCATTTAATATGCTCCCTCCTCTCCTAGCTTTGGTGTAACCGATCGGAACTTATGTCAAACTAAAAAAGGAGGCAGGTGACAAATACAAAACTCAACAAATGGCAGAGTGAGGGCCGGCTCTGCAATCACAACACATTCCGCAAACAGGAGCCCCTGGGAAAGCGGCAGGCAATTGCTCCTCCTGCAAAGGAGCTGTAATAAATTAAAATAAAACATGATTAAATTTTCAAATAAATTCAAAATGGCCGGTATCGCTGTTTTGATCGCAGGTTCTGTAGCAACTTTCACATTAAGTGCATTCAAACCCGCTAAAACCAGCTCCGTTCAGTCCGTTGGCTGGTTTGCAACAGACCGTGATGGAAACCTGGTTCAACCCTATCAGCCGGTTGATCAGGAAAGCTTGTGCCAGGGAGGCGAAGCCTTTTGTGCCAAAGAGTCCAACATTGTTGACGGCAATCCCGACACAGCAACCGGCAACTCAGCCATGAGGCCATAGTAGCAATTAAGCACCGCCCCCCCTGCGGGCGGTGCCTCAAGTTTGATCTCATCGTCATCCCGGCTCTGGCCTCAAATCTTCGTCATCCTGAACTTGTTTCAGGAACTCTTGCCAAAGAATTTTTACTTCATTCCCTAGTTCCCGGCTCTGGCCGCAAATCTTCGTCATCCTGAACTTGTTTCAGGAACTCTTGCCAAAGAATTTTTGCTTCATTCCCTAGTTCCCGGCTCTGGCCTCAAATCTTCGTCATCCTGAACTTGTTTCAGGAACTCTTGCCGCGCGCTGTCCGTAGTCTTGTGAAAAGGCCAACGCGTCAGCAGACTACGGATTAACAAATAAACCAGAGTTTCCGACTCACCCTTGCGTTTTGCCAGGAAAAAACCACCTCAACCCTCATCCCTGATCACCAGCATCTCCGCTTCCACCTCCTTCACGATCAGCCACAACCCGTATCTCTTCAAACTCTTATTCACCTCGTCCAGGTTTTCTGAGCGGGGCAGCTGCATATCAATATTCTCCCTTATCCCCGTTTCATCCACCACCATATACTTTTCCAGCATACCCTTCAACGTACTTACCAGCTTTTGCGCCGGCACATTCTTCAGCTGGTACGTCTGGCTCAGGCTGTTGTAGATCGTTTGGGTCTTGCCGCCCCGGGTAAGCAGGCTGTCATACACCCCTATCCCCTGCAATGCCAGCCCGGTTACTTTCCTCTTCTCCACCGCAACCTTCACTCCGAAGTACCGGCAGAGATCCTGCTGCATCAGTTCCTGAAGACCCCGCCTGTGCTTTGCAGGAACCTGCACCTCGTAACACCAGGCATTCTCCCAGTCCCAGGCTGCCCGTTCGGCCTCATCTGCCGGAGGAATGAACCGGCTTTTATCCTGCACCTCAAAGATCAGCATCCGGTCATCTGTAGGGTTCCCGAATTTACTTTCGGGATAGCCGCCGAAGGCATATTTCAGCATGTTCTTTACCGGGGTATTGTAGAAGGCCAGCCGGGTATAATGCTTACCCGAGGGATCAATGGTATACCCCACCTTGCTGTTGATGCCGTTGATATACCCGGTAAACACGGAATGGTACTGCACATACTGCTGAAGATTAAGACTGGAATCAGCGTACAGCGGCTTTTTCGGATCGAAGTTTTCCAGGTACTGCACCTCCGGAAGGTTTAAGGGCTCTCCGGCCAGCAGCTGCCTGATCCTTTCTTCGGAGATGTTGGTTTGCTGCGTAATGGCTCTGACCACTCCCCTGCTGTCAATCCAGGCATGGTGAGGCAGCTTTACCGGGAAGAGCTGGATAAAGGTACTGTCTTCCACGGCCATGGGTAAGGTCATGGCGGCTTTGGATCCATACCGCGACTGCCAGTCTTTGACTTGCTGCCGGGTATTGCGGGTGATCCGAATAACCTGGAGTTTGCCGGCAAATCGTTTCTGCAGCGCCTCCATCTGCGGGATCATTTCGGTACACTTACTGCAATACACATTGCAGAATTCAAGCAGCAGGGCCTTGCCTGCAAAGTGCGAGAGCGGAACTTCTGTGGCTGGATAATTCATCAGCTTGCTGATGGTAAGATCGGGCAGCACCTCCCCGATCTTTAGGGGCTTCGAGTTGCCCTGTGCCTGCAGCCCCTCCGAAAAGAAAAGGGCTGCAGTGCTTGCCAGGATTATAGTGAATTTCATTTGCGTTTATTTTAAAGCGATATGAGAATATGTTAAGAAGCATTTACGTCAAGAGATCCTGAAGCGAGTTCAGGATGACTACACAGCCTTTCTTCACCTGCTCGTCATGCCGAACTTGTTTCGGCAGCCCTTGAACTTAGCATGGGAGAATGCCGGGCCAAGAGATCCTGAAGCGAGTTCAGGATGACGACACAGCCTTTCTACACCTGCTCGTCATGCCGAACTACACCCGCTCGTCATGCCGAACTTGTTTCGGCAGCCCTTGAACTTAGCTGTTCTTACCTCGGATTTTGCGCCATCCCGCTCGAACTAATAATATAATCCGGGATAGGGAACGTATACCGGTTGCTTCCCGGCTCCAGCCGGTACTCCTTATTATTCGCTGAGCGAACCAGGGTCACCGCGAAGCGGGGATCCTGGTTCAGCCGCCGCAGATCCTGCCAGCGCAGCCCGGTAAATACCAGCTCCTTACGCCTTTCGGCAAGAATGGTACGCAGGGCCTCCTCTGCCCCGCCTGCCTCCAGCGGCACGAAATCCTCATCGTCGTAACGCTTTTCAAGCAGGGTATTGAGTGTTTCCATGGCTGGCAGAGTCTCACCTTTACGGGCCAAACATTCCGCTTTGATCAGGTACATCTCGGGGCTCGCTGTTCCCCCAAACAGCAGGGTACTGCCTGCATAGCTGGCCTTGAACGTATAGCTACCATCCATGTTCGAACGAAAATAAAGCGCTTTACGCAGGTCAGTAGCAGTGTACGAAGCATACAAGGCTCCATCTACCCCGCTGTTTACGATCACTCCCAGGGTGGCCTGCCGGGAGAAGTAGATCGTTTCTGCATTATAGGCAGCAAAGGGATTGGCGGTACTTGCTGTGAGAGTATTATAATCAATCAATTCGCTGTTTCTTAGTAAAGCTTTCTCTGCATAATCCAGTGCATTTTCATAATTCCCCATAGCCATGTAAACCCTGGCCAGCATCGCTTCGGTTCCAGCCTTCGAGGGTTCAGTTTTATGGGAAGGCAGGGTCGGAAGCAGCTCCAGAGAGGATTTCAGGTCGCTGATCACCTGGTCATAGCTTTCCTGAAGCCCTGCCCGGACTACGGGCGCATGGATGTCAGAGCTTAGCCGCAGCGGGATGCCGGGGTCATTCCCTGCGCTGACAGCAGCATAGGGCTTAGTGAACATCACCAGCATGTCGTAATGAGCCCTGGCCCGGTAAAAGAGGGCTCTCCCTTTCAGGTCGTTCCATTCGCTCTGCTTACCGGGTGTTATTTCATCAGTTATCTTTTCCAACCCTTCCAGCACTACATTGGCCGTGAACACTTGGTTATAGGCGCTGTTCCACTGGGTCACTACTGTGCTGCCTGCAAAGATGTCGGCTTCCCAGACATAGGCGTTCCGTTCCATGGCACTTCCCCCTGCCAGCTGGGCAGCATTCAGGCTGATGTTATCGGCGGCAACCTCGCCCAGGGTAGTGTAGTTCAGGTTAAAAGTGGCGCTATTAAGCAGCAGCCGCATATCGGCAAGTGTTTGCGGCACGATCTTGCTGATATCGCTTTTGATATCGAGCCAATCTTCCTTGCAGGAACAGACCAGCATGATCAGGATCAGGTAAAAGCTATATTTTCTCATAATTTTATTTGCTTGATTATAAAAGCGTTTTAATTCCAAAAGATATACTTAGCGGCTCGGTCATAGCCGGATAATCAGGATCGATCCCCTGATCGTTGGCCCTCCAGAGGATACCCGCATTGTTTACATACACATAGAGCTGCACTTGCTGCAGGGGCAGCTTGCGAAACTGCTGCCTGCTGAGCTGCCAGCTGGCCTGGATATCCTGCAGACGGATATGATCCCCTTTTTCTACCAGTACCGATGAGCGGTTGTAGAAGTAATCCCGGGCTTCGTTCAGGCCTGCCGGCCGGGAAGGTACCGTTGTTGAAATCTCATCGCCGGGCTTCTGCCAGCGCAGGGCATAGTCGCTGTGCCCTTTCCCTGTGCTGAACAGTGCCGTGTAGTCAATGGAACTTCGCCGGAAGTAATAACCCAGACGGTAGGAAATATTGGCCGAAAGGGAAAAGCTTTTATAGCTGAAAGTATTCCGGAAGGCACCGAAAACCGGAGGCAATGCCCGCCCGTGGTACACCAGGCTGTCCACCGTTTGACCGGTATTGGAATTGAGCGCAGCGTAATTGCTGCTGGGCTGTCCGTTCACATAACCCATTGGGTCCCCCGTCTGCGGGTCCAAGCCAGCAAATGGCCTGCTGTAAACGGCAAACAGCGGTTTGCCGGGTGTGGGCGAATACTGCGTACTGCTGTAGTTGAGGCTCGCATCTGCCATATACAAGGAAAACACCGGTTTCACCTCGTATTTGGTGATCTCATCGGTAGTATAGCTGAACAATACAGCGCTCTCCCAGCTGAAGGCTCTCTGAATGTTCCGGGTATTAAGCTGCACATCTATACCCTTACCTTTCATAGCGGCGACGTTTCCCCGGTAGGATGTCAGGCCGGAAGTAGGATCCAGGGGACTGTCCCCGATCAGGTCGAGCCCTTTCTTGGAGTAATACTCAATGCTTCCTGCCAGTCTCCGGTTCCGGGTGCCAAAGTCCAGCCCCAGGTTAAAGATGCCGGTTCGCTCCCAGCCCAGCTCGGGGTTGGGGGGACTGCTGATTGTTGCCCCGGGCGATCCGGTCAGCGTGTTGCTGCTGAAGGTTGCCGTGGTTAATGCCGTGACGGATTTATTGATATTGCCGTTGAAGCCGTAACTGGCACGCAGCGAAAGCTCAGGTAAGAAGGACAGATCATAAAAGCCTTCTCTGGCGACATTCCACTTCATCCCGGCCGACCACAGGGGCACGGCCCGCTGGTTGCGGTTCAGGCCGAAGAAGTTGGACTGATCCATGCGACTGCTGCCGGATACCGTATAGCGGCTCTTATAGGTGTAGGAGGCATTGGCAAAGTACGAGCGGTAGCGGTCGGTGGTGGAGCTGATGCCCTGCTCCATGGGGATCAGGCCTGAACCGGAGGGATACAGGCTGAAGCTATTCTTAAAGTTAACCGTCTGCGAGGAACCCAGGTTCTCATCATAGCCGTAATAGCGGTTGCGGCTGCCGTTAACGCTGAGCTCGCGGATCTCCGTTCCTGCCAGGGCATGCAGTTCGTGCTCCTTCCAGCTTTTGCTGTAATTGAGCTGAGCCCTGCCGCTATGGGCATTCAGGGTACTGCTGCTCCGGTTCAGGAAAGCTCCTTCGGGGATGTTACGGGTTAAGGTAGTTCCGGAGAAGGTAGTATAACGATTGATCAGGTTGCGCACGAAATAACTTTCGGCGCTGCGCAGGTCCCGGCCTTCGGTGTACTGCCTTTCAAACTGGTAGAGCAGTGTGGCGCTGAATCCCTTAAGCAACTCATACTTAATGCTGCTCTGGATCCGGGTATCATTCCGGCGGCTGCGGTTGTCCGCCAGTTCCAGTTCATCCAGGGGCACGTAATCCCAGTTGTATACGCCCCTTGCTTCTGCTTCTTTCTTAAAGGCGTCCCGGTAGTCTTTCACCGCAGCCAGGTGATTGCCCTGCTCGTCGGCCAGGCGGGTGTAGGGGTACATCACCCTGCCGGATGGTCCCCCGGTGACCAGGTCGGTCAGGGTATTATTGATCCGGTTGCCCGACTGGCTGATGCCGATCTGGCTGCTGAGCTCAAGGTTCTTCAGCGGGCTGAAGCTCTGCCGAGCGTTCAGTGAGAGCCGGTTAGAGCTGTTGCCGGTCTTTTCTGTTTGGTTATCATCATACCCTGCGGAGAAAAAATAGCTGTGCTTTTGGCTGCCTCCCCTGAAGTTCAAGTGATACTGCTGGTTGAGCCCCCGGCGGTAAAAGTGTTTTTCCAGTTCCTTCCTCAGATCGTAACCTCGATAATTATCTATCGCTAACTGCGCATCAGCGCTGGTGATAGTTCCGGCTCTTTGCCGGGCCAGGATCTCGACCACCGGCGATACCGGAGGCCGGGTAGTGGTATTGCCCAGGTCGCTGTTATACAGGTTCAGGTCGAAGAGGTACTGCTCCACATCGATGTAATCGGATGGGGAGATGGCGGGCGGATAAAACAGGTCGGGCCGGTTGACCACGGTGGTATTGGCGTTAAACTCTACGTTTAGGGGCTGTCCTTCCCTGCCCTTTTTGCTGGTGATCACGATCACCCCGTTGCCTGCCCTGGCTCCCCAGATGGAGGCTGCTGCGGCATCTCTCAAGATGCTGATACTTTCAATGTCATTAGGGTTGATGTTGTTGATATCTCCCTCGTAGGGGAAGTTATCCAGCACGATCAGGGGCTGATCGTTGGCATAGATGGTGCTTCTTCCGCGGATGCTGAGGCTTTGGCCTCCTCCCCTCTCGTCGAAAAGCAGCGAGGGGGCCAGTGCTTTCAGGCGGCTGAGCACATCGCTGCTTACCTGGCGGTTGTAGAGTTCCTCGCCAATATGTGCGAAGGAACCGGTAGCTCTTTCGGCAGGAATTTCCTGGTAGCCGGTAGATACTACCACTTCCTGGAGGCGTCTGGCATCTTCTTCCAGGGTCAGGGTAAGTGTGCCCTCCGCGGGCAGGCTGCTGATACGTTGTTCTTTTTTGCGGAAGCCGATGAAGCTGGCTTCGATCGTAAAAGGAGCCGGTGGGGCGCTGACGCTGAACCCTCCTTTTTCGTCGGCAGTGGCGGAGCTGTTATTTTCTTTGATGCGGATGCTGGCTCCGGGCAGCGGAAGCTTATCTATGGCGGAAATTATCGTTCCGCGAAGGATCTGCTGGCTATAGGTTGCCGACAGGAGGTTGAGCATGATGATGATGAGCAGGTATTTCTTCATTTTTTATTGAGCGTTTTATGGGTGATAGGATTGGGCTGTGGTCCTGGTTTACTGTATGACCTGTTTGCGGCATTGACCAGCGTACTGACCAGTACGATGGTGACCAGCAGCATGAGGATACCAATGACGATCAGGCATTTTCTGAAGGCCCCGGCTTCGGTGTTGTCTGTTTTGAGTGTCATAGTTATTTTCAGTGGCCTGGTTTGGTTTGAAGGGTCAAGGCTTTTAGGGCATGCGCTTGCTCCTTTATGGTGACAAAGCGGAGGTCGTACGGTGCCAGGGCTTGGTTCAAAAGTTCGATGCTGTTCAGCGGCGTATCCAGCAGCAGGTCGATGGGATCGGCATAGCCAGTGCCGTCGATCAGGCTTAAGCGGGCCTCTTTCAGGTAAGTGGCTTTGAGGCCTTGCATGAACTGGCTCAGGCTGCCGTTATACACCCGGCAGCCGTAAGGGTCGAAATCGAGTTGCTGCAGTGCCCCGATGGCCTGGATCTTATCGGCAGTGGAGGTGCGGATCAGGATCACGGTGGCCGTATCGGAGGGGTTGGTGAGTATGTTCTGAGCCCGGGCTGAGGTACCAGAAGTTAAGATGATGATGAGGAACAGTTTAAAACTGGTCAGAATGATTAGTTTTTGGGAGTGTAAAATGTAAAAATAGGACATGGTAATTTTCATGTGATTTGGAAAAAATTTGGGCAATAGGATTCCGTTAAGCTCGCTGAGGGCTTTTAAAATGAATTCTCAATAAGATGTTGGAGATCGGCAGGTGGCTAATCGCTATCTGTGCGAGTGAGGGACGTAAACTAAATCAGAGACGTTTCTAAACCGGGTAGATGGCAAATCAGGCAGCAGCCTTGGAGTTCACTCGGGTGCAGTGATGAGATTCTGGAGGAAATGTTTACTGGAAAAATATTTCATTCTCGTATGTCAATACGAGTCTTGAGTATGCAGAAAATAGATGTGGGTTCTGCTAACCATGGCTACATACTGCTTCTGACACCTTACGTGACATGGAATTACAGCAGACCCCACATCTATTTGACATACAAATATAGCATATCAGTTTTAGACGTAGGGGTTAATCTGCTGTCTTACGTCACGGTGTCAGAAATGTAGCCGCAAGACTCTTAATTAATTACCTATAAAATAACGATTTAAATATACATATAAATTTATAAAATACAAATTCATGCACCATTTGAAATCATTTTAAGTAATCTTTTTGCTTAATGGCATCATTGAGCAGAGTCATTATCGGCTCCAATATAAAATCTATCCGAAACGCTTTAGGATTATCTCAACACGATTTTTCCATAGTTACCGATGTCTCTAAAAGATCTATTGCAAATATTGAAGCAGCACAATCTGGTTACAATCTTGATCTATTAGACAAGATACTTTCATTTCTAGACTTAAAACTGAAGCAGATTTCAGATGACATTTTTACTGTCCCCGATGATTTTAGAGATAAGATTCTTAACCTGCATAAAAAAAGAGGTAGCCCCGCGGTGGAAATTCTTTCTAAGAGGCCGAAGATCGTTTTCGGCATCAATCACATCCTTTTAAAAAAAGACTTTATGAGGTCGCCTTTGGAAGTACATGAAATTAAGGATACCTTAAAAAAATATGGGTGGGACTACAAGAGCTCGTCAATTTCAAATGCTTTAAACAGGATGCCAGATTTAATTGAGGTTAAAGAGCATGGTGAAAAGAAAAACACCTTTGTTTATTCGAGAAAAAAATGAAATAATACTAATTAACGACCAAAAGATTATAAGGCATTTGGGAATGTTTCGAGCGTTAGAGGCGAATATCTTCGTTTCCGTTCAACTGAAGGCTAATTTACGGAGATTTTTGGAGAGGGAGAAATGGGGTTGTAACATATTTGTAACATGGGTTCTTTTTCACAAATTGTCTTGATAATACCTATTGAATTGCTCTTACAAATCCTCAGCATATAGGTAGCTTCGTTTGGCCTTAATACTACGGACAGTGCCATGTTGTAAAGTTGCTTTTGAGTTTTTTGGTGCACCCAACCGGGTTCGAACTTGTTGCTATAAATGGTTAAATATCAGTTTAATACAAGGATTTCAAATACACTGATAGTTGGTTTGGTAACCGACCAAACGACGGTGTAAAGGGAAGCATTTAAAATAGACTCAATATAAATGTACTCCTATTATGCCTCAGAATATAGAACCTGTGGCAACAAGATAAAGCACATAGTTTATGCTCATCTAGAATATTAAGTAGAGGAGGCTAATGGTAGATATGTAAACCGCTGCAACCTGGGTATCCAAGAATTCCAGTTATCCCATATTCTATTCATATAATCGAATCCCTCTTGCGAGTTGGACCAATCGTAGTCCAGCCTTATTTTTTCAAGTTGGACTGAATCATTTTCGAATACACTATTAATAAACTGCCAGAAGTTCTCCTTATGCAGGTTCCCAAACGCATCTAAATGATTTGGCCAGTTTTCTTCTATGTACGACAATCCTGCTGTGAAAGAAAAAAAATATCTAAGGTAGGCATTGGGATGTGAGTTTGCCTCTGCCTCTGCAATGCTGGTCGCTTTTCTGGAAGGTAGACAATAGAAAAGAAACTGAATACAGAATAGCGCAGACATAAATACTCCCATTTCATCCCGAAGCTCTTCCGGTATACGTTCCTTTTGAGAAGAATCATTCAACATTCCGTGGAGAATTCCTACAAAGACGCAGGAATCGACGTCCATTTCAAGCGTTTGATTATCCATTGTACTAAGTCCATTTCTTGAGTTTTCGTAAAACAAAGGATTTAATTCGTTGTGCAAATAATCAACATGCCCATTTGCTATGTGGCGAACTTCATGACGAATAATGAAGCTTAAACATAAGGTATAGAGATAGCCATGCAAGGTCAGCCTGTCGGCATCAAAAAGTACTTCCTCATTGTTAGCCATAGCTAAATCAAGACTGTTCCAGTCCGGCACATCTAGTGTTGGAATAGAAAAGCGCCCAGATGAACTACCGAATCCGGAAAATATATCGTTGTTTGATAAAACGACATAAAGGCTATCATAAATCCATTTAAATAGTCCAACGTCAAAAGAGATTTGGTATGCTCTAATACCTCGATTGTGAACTGCGGAAATACTAATGGAAAAGGTGTTTAACTCTTTAACTGTCGCAGACACCTCGAATTCTTCTGTTACCAGTTCGCCTATCAAATTATTGATGGTATGCTCGAAACCAGAAATTTTTTCTGGACTGCAAGTCTCCGAGGAGTTCAGTTTAATTTTTAAATCGAAACCGGGAATGTCAAATCGTAATCTTTCCATTAAGTATTATTGCAAACATAATTAGTAATGCAAGGACTGGCAGACGTCGATTAATATATAACATTAAAAACCAAGTTATGTAAACGTCTCTTTTGTGATATAAAAACTTCTCATTCAGCTCTAATTCTGTAATCGCACAACGTTTATGCCTTGTCTATAAAGGGCAGAAATAAGCTTATCCTTTAATTCAGGCACTCCAATAATTAAATTGGCCTTAGCTCTGCTGAAGCCAACATAATAAACACGTCCTTCATCGCTCGGAGCCTCCAATTTTGCTTTGGCATCAAGGATGTAGCGTTCAATATCACCCGAAGACTGCATGCAAACTAGCACATGATTAAACTCCGTGCCTTTAGCACTATGGATAGTCCTAATCTTTTCATCGGATTGCGTATCTACTTTTACAAAAGGGAGCATTTTATCGACACTGCAACCCCTGTAAAATGTTTGAGCGCCTCCTGGTCCAAACCGAGCGTGAGATTTGAACTGAAATTTTTTCTCTAAATGGTCAATTATTAGTAAATAGAAATCGTGAACAGTCAGTCTTTTAGATGCCTCTTTTTTAAGTTCCTCCAATATCCAGATGCTTGCTTTCTGAATGGCAAATTTACTAGCATTGGGATTAAGAGCCTTCAACTGTTGACTTACTACTTTCACAGCCTGTTTATTGTTTTTTCGCTCGAGCCAACGATAACCTGTCAAAAGAAGGTGGATGTACCTGGCCCTTTTAGAATTAGAATCTTCCGCAAACATCTTTTTCACCTGATGCTCTCCTTCTACTGCAACAGCAGTCCTGATGCTTTCGACATCACGGTGTTCAGAAGCTAGAGCTATGGCGTCTGGGCTAATGTTGTCCAGTACCCAACGATAAGACTGGCTGTGAGAACCTACCAACAAAGTGATGGGGTTGCCAGCAGGGGTATCTTCATACCCGCGCTGTTGGATATCGATTCGTAAGGTATTAAGGTAGTCAATGATGGATTGGCTCGACCTGAAATTTTGTTCAAGCTTGTAGGAGCCCATTCCTATCAATTGAAGGTTTTCAAAGTCTGTTCGGACAGCGCCAGCAAACTTGTAAATTGACTGGGCAAGATCGCCGATGATACCAATTGTCATATCTCCATCTGCAATCTTCCGCACAATGCTTGTTTGTAATACAGTCGTATCTTGAAATTCGTCAATAAATACGTACGGAAACCGGTTCCGTATGAAATCAAGAACACGGGGAGACTTTCTGATTATATAATTTGCGAAATACAAAACGTCTTCATGGTGCATCACGCCATCTGACCAATATTTTTTCTTATAAATCCATAATTCTCTGTTAGAACTGGGTACTGCAACATTAACATGTTTCTTGCTATACAACACAATATTGCCTTCATTATCAAACTTGTAATCCAGGCCTCCTAAGTATTTAACTAGGTTGGCTTTGCTATCCCTACCGTTTAAATATCCATAATAATTTTGCCGTTTGCCGTTTCTTTGCTCGATGGTTGACAGCCAACGACGGATTCGGTCTGCATGTGGAATGTGTTCCTCATGCCCTTGCATTTCAGCAACGTTGAATAGGTTATCGCCATGGTCGTCAGTTTTAATTAGATGGGCGAAGGGTTTTATCACATTGTTATAGAGAAAGCTGTGAATGGTGCATACCTCGATTTGCGACTTGTCGCAATCCATTCGGCTTAATAACTGTTCAGCTGCAACGTTGGTATATGTTATGCAAGCAATACGTCGGGTTACACCTAATTTCTTCGAATCTTTAAGTACATTTTTAACATGCTTGATTAGCCAAGTAGTTTTGCCGGCACCAGGTCCGGCAAACGCTCTGAACCGGGTCTCAATAGAAGGTAACTGATCAATATTAGGTAATTGGTTGATGTCTATCATTTTATTGGGTAATGAAAGTGATAGATTCGGCTATATAGGGTGGTACTTTGAAGTCAACTCTCGTATCTCCCTGGGCCAATAGATTTCTCCGTAATTGTTGTTCCAGCAAAAAGGCATGTTCCCCTTTTGAAGCTTCAATCGCGCGATGATAACAAGCCGCCAGAAGAGCTTTCTTCTTGGGTTCGCTTTCCCATTTACTCAAGGCTAGCCAGTTTATTATATCTTGATGCTGACACATGCTTGATAGCTCTTCAAATTCCTTAGCATCTTTTATTGCCTGCATAAGTTGACTGATAGCCGCCTTTTTATTTTTACCTTTAGTAGGAAAGCTATCGGTTAATAATAACCCACAATCGGGGTTGTGATGAGCGAGTTCATATTCCAAGGTTTTTCCAATACCTTGTGAAGGCGTCGAAATCCTCATATGAGGATAGTTTGCAGCAAAGGCTAACAGTGCCTGAGCGTGAGAGGCCATCGGTGAATAATGATATTTATCCGGTTCAGTGTCTAACTGGAATGGATAGCATGATTTCCAATGGCGACGGTGATCTTCCTCCTCCTCGTCATTTTCTCGTTCTCTATGAGATGGATCAGCGTCAGTGATACAAACAACCTTCCGGCGTAGGCAATAATTATCTGGTGCATCCTGAAACGCAAACAATTTTAAAAAATGTTTAAATGAGGTACCATCAACACTCACTATTGCGGTGTGTGCATTAATCAGCAGATCCTCGGCTTTTAGGTAAGCCGCAAAGCATGGCAACAACAATTGCTCTGCCAATCCTTCAACAAAAACTACCCGGTCTGCAAAAAGCATATTTGATTTTGTAGCGTCTAGGAAACGACGCACGTATGCTTTGGAATCCTTATCCGCATTGGAATCTGAAAAAACACGCCCAGGATAACTTACTCTTTGATATCCTTCAAAATCTTCATAAAGGCAAACTATAGAATCTAAGTTTACCGCCGCAGTTATTTGTGTAGAATGTGTTGTTATAAAAGCCTGTCTTGCCTGTTTTTGTGTATGGATGTTCTCATCTAAAAACCTGAGAAACTTGTATTGCATAGAGGGGTGCAAGTGGGCTTCTGGTTCTTCAATAGCAAGAATCGGGAAGATCTTTGCATTATCCCCCATGAAGCTGCTTCGCTCCATTTGCATGCGGGCCATAATCAAAGAGATAAACAACAGGTTATTATAGCCCAATCCATTGTTTTTTATTGGCAGTTTAAATCCTAATTTTTCAACGATTAGGCGAAGCGCAAATAGCAGTTGCTGCTCGGAAATATTTGCATCGAAATTCGGATTACCGCCTTTATCAGCACCTGTTGCCTTTGCATACGATAGAATTTCATTTTTAGATATCCTACTTATTAAATGCCCTAAAAGTTCGCGGGCTTTATTTGTAAATTCTTGCTCTCTATCCCGCAAAGATTGCTTGTTCTCAGGAGTTAACACTTCAAAGTCCTTACCTTCCGTAAGGTCGTAGTCTAAAAAGTAGTTAAGTACATCCCTGAGTAAAGTGTTGTTACCATAAAACATTTGACGTTCTGCATCACGGATTGCGTCAAGAAATTGAAAGTCGAAGCGTTCCAAATTATCACTCCCCGCCTTTTCTTCATTTTGCGGATCACCGCCGAATACAGCTGCGATATATTTCTTTAGAAACTTTTTATCGATTAGGTTGAAGCACTGTTCAGTCTCATACGTACCATCCTCTTTTATAAAGGAACTAATTTCCTTGATATACTCGCTATGGTGTTTAAACGGAAGATAAAACTGGTAGGTCAACCTTGCCTCATATGGCTGTTGCTCGTTCACCAACCAGTTATACACGACGTTTTTATCTTCAAGATCTTCGCCTATGTTATTGGCACCAGCAGCTGCAACCGTTTCTTTGATTGTAACGCTTATCTCTACTTTTGGTGGCTGGGAGAAGTCTGTAATTGATGCATTGAAATCGTCAATGGACAACCGCTGTTGCGCTCTGTCAAAAACTATTTGCAGTGCCCGAAGCAAATTCGTCTTCCCGGCGTTATTGTGACCAATTACGATATTGATTCCAGGCTCAAAAAGTATAATATTTTCCTTGAAGCCTCGATAGTTTTTAATGTTTATTTGAGAGATGTACATATTGTGAAGGCAAGTATGACGAATTTAAGATTTTTATTCAAACTTCAACACGCTTCTAGTCAATTTTTATTGCTTATTCTTTGTCGTTTACAGAGAATACTACCACCACTCTATCTAGGCTTTCTCACTGTAATAAGATTTTCGTAACCTCATTTAGCTAAAGTTTTAATCGAATGGAATTGTGTTTTAAGTTTTGTACCCATTCTGCACACGTCTCGTTTGGCTTTTGGTAGAGGCAAAAAAAAGGGTGGGCTTGGCGAGGCGAGACTCTGTGGCTAAGAAAATACATCCCGGGGCTAGGCGGAGGTGCAGAGATTTTCTAGCCCAAACCTAAAGGGCTCGGTCTTACCTGCCGCAACGGCTTACCTTTGCGATAACTTTCTGCTGCCCATATGCCCAACCCCAATCAGTAAATATCTAAGACCTCCAACAGGCGGTAAACAAGAGCCAATCGAAATCCGCTATCTTTACGAAATGAATGAAAGCGGACTTACTTGGTCTAAGGTTGATTGGCAGGATTTTCAAAAGATCAGTCTTTTTTTATACCATAAACGAACGGGCGACCTTGCGGCGGAAGAATTCTTGCGGCAGGGGCATTTTCAATCAGGTATAGACTTGTTGTCTTTTCGGCAGGAAAGCGGCAAACACGTCTGCATTCAGTGTAAACACACTAACTTAACTTTTTCTAAACTAAAAATTATAGTTCCTTTGTTTCTGTCGGGAGAATATGCGGAAACATCCGAAAGCTTTATCATAACAACTAGTGCCGACCTTCAAAAGCCGGATATTCAATCCTGGATTACAATCCAAAAACGAGAATTGCGGGAAAATCATGCAATTGCATTTGATATTTGGGACCGTTCACGCTTAGAAGACGCTCTGATTTCGCATTATCGCCTTACCGAGAAATATTTTGGGCTAGCAGAAGCGAAAGCACATTGCTTTCAACCAGCTCTCAATCCACCGTTACTTAAGCCTGTCTCGGGCTTCATGGCCCGTCATATTCAACCAGTCACCGAAACAGGTGATACAGAGGCCTGGCATTTCGCAGAAAAAGAAAGATCCGTTCTGACATTGACATCATTGATCATCGGACAATCAGCGCAAAGGGAGATTTGCTTAATTGCAGAGGCCTATGAGGGAAAGAGCAGTCTGATGCGGCAAACCGCATGGGAGCTTAGCCAGCTTGACCTTCCCATTGTCCCGCTTCTTTTAGACCTGAAATTTTGTTCAGTAATACCTATCGGACAACTTTTAAGTGATCATTTTGAAAGCTGGATGAGCGTGCCCGTAAAAGATCTCGTCATACTGATTGATGGACTTGACGAAGTGCCCGCCGCGCAGTTCAATACGGTAGTCGGTCATATCCGTGATTTCGGAAGAAATCATCCGGCTGTGCGTGTTGCGTTTTCCTGCCGCAAAATGTTTTATAATTATCAAAACCTTAACGCGGAGCTGCCCGGTTTCCAATTTTATGAGTTGCTTGAACTGCACATGCGACAAATCTTCGATTACCTGGAAGAGCAACTGGGCGACTTTAATAATGCCGCAGCATTTTATTCTAAAATGAATGGCTTAGGAATAGCCAACTTATTGGGAACGCCGTTTTATTTACACCAACTGGTGAAATGGTTTAATGACCCTACGCAAGAAATGCCCAATAACAGGATCGCTATTGCCACCCGGTTTGTAGATGAATCACTGAGTGTCTCGGCAACCCGAAAATTACGTTCGGGCCTTAGTTTTGATAAACATAAAGTAAAATACCGCGACGCTTTACAAAAACTGGCCCTACTGCTGCAAATCAAAGGGCTTAATTCCTGTCAGGATGAGTTGCTTCAGGAAGTGTTTTCCCAAGAGGAAATAGACGTTCTCACCCACAGCTCTATCCTTAATATACGTGATGGGCAATGGTCATTCATTAATGCTCTTTTCCAGGAACAACTGGCCGCCCTTGCTCTACTGAAGCTAGAGGCCACAGAGGTTATAGAGTTAGTTACACTCGGTGACAAAATACGGAAGATAAGCCGGAAGTGGATACAAACGCTCGCAACCTATTTATCCTTGTTGCGGGAAGACCATGAAGACCGCCAACAACTGGTGGCACTTATTGAGGCCGATAATATCGAACTTTTGGCGTTAAGCGAAGGCAGTAAATTTAGACCCCAGTTCCGGCTTGAAGTGCTACAAAAAATAATAAGCCGGACGAATAGGCATCAAGCAAGGTTGGTCGCAATCGACGAATCCAACCTTGCTGCGTTTGTCGGTAATGATGATGCTATTGTAGATGAACTATTAGCCGTCCTGCTACTTGACACAGCCGTAATAGTAAAGATCGTCGCTTGCCGGACACTTCGTTACCTGTCATTATCCGCATCGCAGGCGGAGCGTTATGCAAGCTTGGCTAAACAACTGTTAGTAGATATAAATGACCCTGATCTTGGCCGATTACTTCTAGAAGCTATTTCACATTATAAGTTGGGAGATGAGCAATTTCTAGATCAATTGCTGAATAATCCATTATTAGATGTGTCACATGAGTTTCGGCAGGGATTTTATCAATATTTGTCGGCTCATAATTTGGTTGATGCTCATTATAACTGGATACTTTTAGGCTTCCAGGCCCTTTATGCTCATAATAAGTCTATTTCCTACTTTGGCTCCGAAAGGAAATTACTCGATATCGTATTGACAACACGTGACAGTCAGCATATCCGAAATTTGCTTCAACTTGTACAGGGTGAGCCATTCCAAAATTTTTTCCGCCATGATAAAGACGTCACAAAAGCGTTTTATAAATCGCTCGCAGGAGTCTGTGCAGAAATATATCATTCAGACCGAACCATTATTTTCCCAGTTGTTGCTTACCTGATCTTTACCGGACGTCATCATTATGACCGAGAGCCTAACGAAATGGTTGAATTCCTGGAAATCACGCAAACTCACTCCTTAGGATTACGTATCGCAATGCTGTCGGAAAAAAACAGTTTGCAAAGGTATTCCTTCAGCAGTGCGCTTCGGCCGGTTTGTTTTCCGGACATTCTTTATGCGGTTGAGGAAGGAGTTCTGAATCGTGAAGGTTTCAACATTTGCTGTAATGGCTTCCTTTATAGTCAGCAACGTGATGCTTATGACCAACTCGAAAAATTAGGTGAAACAGCTTTCGGTTTTGTAGATGAACCCAATCCTACACATATAAGGTATCGCGAAACGCAGGAACGGAAAAGAATGAACGACTTATTATATATCGGCTCAAGAGAGGAATTCCGAAATGGTATCATTCAACTTTTTCACATTGCGGGTAGTGAAACTATCAATACATCAGAATTCTACGAACGTTTCGATGAGGATAATCCACGATTAAAAGTAAATTCCGTTTTGCTGACTTCATTCATCAGAGAACAATCTTCCGACAAGGAGGTATCTTTGCATGTCTGTTTAAACGCTATTGATAATCTGGAATATTTCAAAATATGGCGGGCTGACCAGCTAAGACGGAACTATATCATAGAATATTATCCGGATGTGGTAAGAGAGCATCTTAAGAAATATTATATCGAAGAGATAACATTTTTTCCCTTCGATACATTGAGTGTAAACAGCTCTTACAACGAACGGTATCAATGCAAACAATTGCTAAAAATATGGCGGGATAATCTTTTTCCAACAGATGAGGATATTCTCCTGAAGTTTATCCGGGTGAATACAGAGGGTTATGGTGGAATGCGATTTGCAGCGGACAATAAAAGAAAATCTGTGACCAATGCATTGTTAAACCATTTTGATGATCGTAAGTATCTCCTGAAACAATGTGTGTTAAGCAATCTTCAAACGGTTTTGACCGATATAGATATCATAGGAACGCATCTAGAGTTTTGCCGCGAACTAAGCATCAAAGAAGCGCTGCCCTATATTTTAGGCTTTATTGTAAATGAACAAGCTGAGCTCAATGACATAGATGATTATATGAAATTGTATGTTACGCTTGGCGGCCGGCATTCAAATCTTTTACCGATTTTCGATAAAATAACGGACTTAAATGGCTACCTACTGATGTTTATGGCCAAACTACTTCAAGAAACCCATCCGTTAGTTGTGATTGAAAAGCTACTGATATCACTCTATTCGGATGAAACTTCACCGGAGCGAAAAATTGAAGCAACAAGGCATTTGTCTCAACTTGGAAATCAGGAAGGGTTTAGCTACCTGATTTCCAAATTTGAAATTGGAAAGATCGCGCCCTTTGAGATTCAGGGAAACGTTAAGATTTGGGGAGTAGAAACAGAGTGGGCATTGCAACTGTTGAAACCGCTTATGCCTATTTTGCTGGATGCTAAAACAGATAAGATCAGGTTTCATCATTCACCAAAGGGTTTACTGCTTGAAATATTAAATGGCTTTGCAGCTAAAAGCGAGAAAGATCTTCAGTTGGTTACAGGTTTGATGTATCAATGTGCCAACGAACTGGCTACAAGCTACCCAAAGAACTCCGGTCACCTTGGTTGGCATGCAGAGCAAATGACGGAGAGATATCGAGAAATCAATATCGTTCCCTTATCGAATAGGGAAATCAAAAAATTATTTGAGCAGATCAGTAATTGAGAACTCAGTCTATTCAGTAAACCATTCGCTTTCTGTAAAACTTTTGCCGTATAAGACACTTTTAGCATAATCCATACCTCTAGTCGTATTCAGTACATTCTTTTTAAGGTGGTGTATTTTCGGAAAGGAAACAGTCGAATTTCGGCCCGGTCGGTTCTCCCCTGAAATGTGGATGCCCCCTCTCTTAAATTACCTGGTCAGACACACGCTAATAATTTTTATTCAATGGCTAAATACAATTGCTCTTTATCACTGCCCACTCATCTTTCAAAACCAATTTATCCACGTAAACGTCAATCTTATCATTTTTTTTCTTTACCGTCCGATGTATCTGTAAATCTTTCTTACATCATGTACACGCTGATTTCATAATGAAATAATTAGATATAAACAAAATAATCATATTTTATAAAAGCTAATGTTCATTGAGAGTTAGTATTTTTATTATATGAGTCAAACAATCGGTAGACACATTTTTTGCAAATAATATTATATTTAGGCATCTAAATACTTATCATGTTCAATATTTTGCCCTCAAAACCGCATAAACTTCTTCCAGATTTCCAAATTGAGTTTCTCACAGCACAAATCATTTTTTTGTCCATCTCTCACTTTACTGCAATAAAATGGATATAAACTGGGAAGCTAAAATACAGATTGATAAAGATTGGGTAGAACGGCAACTAATAACCCATTTCGAGGATAAGAAACTTAAAATTGCTGTAAGAGGCTACACGCCAAAAGTGATCGGGAACCAATTCTCCTGCTCGAGTATAATAGAGGAACTCAACTTTATGCTTTCTGATTATGTCAATAGCAGCAGGGCAAAGAAAAGGGAATACCAAGCACTGCTTAAAAAATATGGAAAAGACTTGGCCGATAAACGACTGGATGTGTCGTTAAACGAAAAAGCAAAAGCTTTCTTTGGCGCAACTGCGCCGGATTCTGATGGAAAATTCGGCGAACTTCTTCTATTTGCCCTGACAGAAAGCATTTTAAAGTGTAAAATGGTCGCCCACAAGATTAGCGGTTTATCAAACGGCAAAGACCAGGTCAAAGGAGGCGATGGCATATTTCTAGGAAACTATGAGCGGAGTGATGGTAGCTTGGGGCCAGCGATATTCATCGGCGAATCTAAAATCAAACAAGGCTTCAGCGATGCGGTAGGCGATGCCTTCACCTCTATCGATCGCTTCCATGCGGCAAAGACCAAGGCCGAATTCACGAATATGGAATTTATTGTAGCCAACAATACCCTCTTTACCGAAGAAGGTGATGATGATTTTGAGGAAATATTTGACCGGCTTACCCCGGGTACCGCGAGTTATGCTACACAAATTTGGGTACATCCGGTTCTTATCATGTACAATACGGCCAAAATCACCAGTTTCGAACAGCTCGCCGCTAGCCCTGAACAATTGGAAGTTTACCTAAAGGATTTTATGATGAAGGAAAAAGAGGCTTTCTTAACCAAAATCAACACCAAAATAACTGACCAGGAGAATATCAAAAAAATCTATCTTGACTTTTTCATCTTTCCCTTCAATGATGTCAAGTATTTTAGGGACGGTATGTATTTCGCCATTCATAACATGAGACCAGATCATGGAAAGTAAACTAGACCGCTTATTTTCAAATCCGCTATTAAGTAAGGTTACCGAAACATTAACCCTTAAACTTTTACACAAAAAAAATAATTCATTTCCGAATATTGCCATCGATCCCTATGAACTTCGCAAAGCGGTCTGGTTAGCCTCTATACTTGCGGAAAGTGAAAATGAAATGCACAAAAAAAGTGTCCAGGACTTCGCCATCCTGATCTATCTGAATTTTAAGGAAGATATCAGGTTGTTGAAAGTGGTCTACATTCTTTTCTCTCGGATAGGGAATCTGACCGCGACCAAATTCCTGACTGGCTTATACACTAACCCTTCAGAGAACCCGCTGGCACAGGTGTCCATGTTTGATGAAAACATCTTGCTTACCCAAGAGCTAATTGATCAGCGAATAGAAAATTTAATCATCATCAATGACAAGCCTTTTCTGTTGACAGATTTTCAGCTTCGTCTATACCATATCTTAAAGACCGAAAAATTTATTTCTATATCGGCACCTACTTCCTCTGGTAAATCGTTTATACTCAAAAGATATATAGAAGAGGCCATCTCATCAGGACAGCAACAATTTTGCGTTTTTTATATCGTGCCATCCAGAGCACTGATCAATCAGGTTAGCGAGGAACTACGGAGAGAAATCGGTAAAATAACCATCAAAAATGTTTTTATTCCCGAGCAAACCGAGGAGCTAAAAAAGGTTATTTATGTCATCACCCCGGAAAGGGCGGTTAAAATTGTAAATTCAGAAATAGGAATTGATCTTCCCGACCTCATTTTTATAGACGAGATACAGAACGTCGAGCATGAAGATGAGCGCGGCGCCCTTTTTGAATTTGTATATGAAGAACTCTCCAAAGTTCAAAAAAAAACCAAAATTATAATCGCAGGACCTTTCATCTCTAATCCAAAAGCATTGTTTACCGGACTATTCGATAGGTCCAACGAAACTGTTGACACTCAGCTTTCTCCTGTGTTGCAGCTGAAAACAATCATTAAAATTGAAGCAGATCATCTTTCACTCGTGCTTCGTAACCATCATGGCTCAAATTATGAAATCGAAAATGCAATTGAGATCCCAGGGATACAAAAGCAATTTTCTAGCAGTAATACCAAGGCTTTAGCCATAATTGTTAGTAAACTAATCAAGACTGAAGAAAGTAATCTGGTTTATGCAAGCAAAGGAAATTACGCGGAAAACTGGGCAAAAGAATTCAGCGAAACTTATGAAGACGTTGATCAATTAGAAGAGGATATGATTGATCTTATTAAGTATCTTCGTACTGACATTCACCCTCAGTACTATTTGATCAAATGTCTGCTCAAGCGGGTCGCTTTCCATCATAGCAACCTGTCCGAGTTCGTTAGAAAGGAAATAGAGACATTGTTTAACAAAGGTCAAATTAAAACACTGTTCTGTACCTCCACCTTACTTGAAGGGGTTAACTTGCCAGCCGATAACTTGTTTATCCTTCACCCTGATAAAAACCAAAAAGAGCTAAGCTCTTTTGAATTTGGGAACCTGATTGGAAGGGCAGGACGCTTAAAAAATAGTTTATATGGGACTGTTTTCTGCTTAGCAAGCGGCGATATCCAATGGGCTGAACGATTTTATGATGCGAAATATAATAAAGAAGTGGTACCGGGCAGTTCTAAGTCGATTCAAAACATTAGCCAAAAAGACCTGAGCTCTGATCAACCACTTGCGTCTGACAACAAATCAAAGGGTATAATTTCGACCCTGCGCTTTAAAGCAATTAAAGCTGACGGCTCCCTCGAAATATTTTTAAAAAAAAAGGGGATAATACCAACACAAATTACTGAATACGTCCAGGCACTCAACCAGGCAATTCAGCAAGTGTCTATTCCAATTAACGTACTCCGGCAAAATCCTTCCATAGATCCCATTATACAAAATGTACTTTACCAAAGAATTATTCAGGAAGGTTTCGAGCATTGGGTTATACATCCCAATCCAAATTTTAACGAGCCATTTACCCGTGAGCAGGCGGAAAGACTTGAATATAAAAACAAAAGCTTTTACTGGCAGCTGGACAGTTTAATCAACAGGCTCAATGATGTTTTTAAGATCACAGATGAGATTTGGAAAAAAGACAATTTCACCATTTATCCAAACACTATTTGCATTAATGCGGTCAACTGGATCCAAGGGAAAAGTATTGGTGAATTAATCAGGACGCGCATAAAATACCTTTCTTCAGATCCCAGGATAGCATTAGAAAATCGCATAGACCCAACAGATGCTGCTGCTGTAAATAAAGTGATTCGGGATGTCATCAAAATTAATCTCAAAGTGATTACTTTTTCATTGTTGAAATTCCTAAAGTTGCTCAGTAATATTTTGGAATCGGTATTAACAGAAGAGGAAAAGCAAAAATACAAACTCAGTCTGGCCTTACCTATTCAATTGGAACTTGGTACTCAGGAACCGGCCGTAATTCTTTTAATTACTAGCGGGGTGCCAAGAACTATTGCCTTGAGAGTGTTTGAGCAGTTCAAAAAATCTGGAGGTGTGAAAAATGATGAGAATGTATTGTCATGGCTAGAAAAAAGGGAAGTCGTGCCTGGCATTGAACCAACTTACAATAAATTTCTTTCCCGAAATAGATTCTTAAAAGAAAAAGCTATTTTACTAAATAAATCTGAAATTGATTAATAGGCCGAACGTATGACGTTGTGAGAATCTTTATTTGATAATTAATTCTTTTAGTTGGCCAAAAACAAACCAAAGATATTGCATTTTATCTTGTGACCACCTACTTCTAGTAATCCATGTTATGGACTCAGTTTAGAAAACCTAGACTGTCATCTTCAACATTCCTTCAAACCGTGACAGAGGTCAGTGAACATGGCCGCATTTAAGTACGAACGACCCATAGTGCCTTTATCTACTAGAAAGAATTTCCAACTTGGCATGCCGCATGCCCGATCACACAAAGCTCTTAAGTTATATACAATCATTATATAAGGCAACCGAAACCTAACTAGGACTTTATGGTAGATAAAATAAGTTTTTTTAAGCCTTTTTCGGCTTGTTTGAACCTTTCTCTTCCTGACACAGGTAGGTCTTCCGGTTCAGTCGCAAGGAAGTAAAGGAATTGTTCCGGAATTTCCATTGCCTCACAGATCTTAGAGATCGTTGACTTATGAGGTTTTTTTTTACCTGACTCAATATTTGATAAAGATGGCTGCGTAATCCCAATTAGATTAGCCAGTTCTGACTGGCTAATCTGTTTCTTTTCTCTAAGTAATATTACTACTCGTCCGATGTCCATAAATCAATGAGTTCTTTAGATATTTTATCAGAAATCATCGCCCATTTAATTAACTCTTTGAGAACCTGCATCCAACTTTTTTTATTGTAGCCACTAGGTTTTGTGGCACTATGAAGTTGCTCCTTGAGTTTTTTTAGTAGCTTTTGACTCTGTTTGCTCTGCGGTTGTTTTAATATATTATCTATAAGTTCTAATGCTTTATCTATATTCTTATTTTCCATGAATTAAATACTTATTCCGTTGAAACTCTATTATTAATGGTTTAAATAATAGAGCACCGTCATGCGTATCATCCATGTTCTTAAACACGTCTTGAATTTGATTTCGTATCAATTCTCGTTTGTCAATAGCTCTTAGGAATGAGAGCTTACTTTCTATTTTTTGAATCCATGATTCTATCTCTTCAATAACTTTAGTTATCCAGAGAGGAATAGGTTTTAAGTTGTAATTACTAGCTTTAAGCTTTGAGATCTCCAAAAAAGGAAGATCGCCTAGCTTTAATTCGTATATCTTAAATGTTTTTGAATATCCAATAAAAGCTGAATTCCAATCAAAGGAGGCGAAATCAATATCTTTAGGCAATACAAAAATTTTGCTCGAACCCTTGGATTTATAAATTCTAGTGTAGTTGGGATGTTTTTTTGTCTTATGAACCTTGCCTCTTATAACCACAGCATCTTTGGAAATTACTACGTTTAGCAATTCCTTCTTTAACCGACTCGCCCTTTTATTATAGGAAAACATTATATTCTTTTATTTCACAAAAGTATATAAATTTTTAAGAAATCAAAGCCACTCGTTGATACCTGCCACATCCCTACTTTCAGTTTTGAAATCTGCAGGTCCGGAGGGCTAACCCTCCGATTATAAATAGGATGAGTGTTTTCGGCTTTTACAGCTCCTGGTCATCATGCTTGCCAATGCTTTTAAACCGAATGGTTCATAATTTATAGAATCGAACTGAAGGAAAAATTCCAAGAAAAAGAGTAAAATTGTCAAGCCATCGAGCTGCGATGAGCCAAACGTTGAAGGTGGGTAATGTGCATTACTGGACAGCATCAACAGAGTTTTCATGATCAATAATCAATAAATATGGAACACCGTATCACAAACTTAAAGGAGTATGAAAATACGATTCTCGAAATTCAAAAGAACGGGGACCAAATGTGGTTTAGGGGACATTCAAGTGCAAATTTTAGACTAGAACCATCCTTGCACCGTCTAAAGAAAAGGATTAGGCCACTGACTGAAAAATTACGTGACTTCAAACTAACTAGAGGAGACGTAGTCATGCCTAACGAATGGGCGTTACGGAATGAATTCAAACACTTATATGAGCTTACTTATCCTGACAAGCATTTAGGAGATATGGAATGCCTTTACCTAATGCAACATTATGGTATAAACACTAGACTTTTGGATTTTAGTAGAGACCCTAAGGTAGCATTATTTTTCGCTTTATCAGAGCGGCCGATAAAATACCCACCAGATAAGGCCTGTAATGAAATGCCTGTAATGGATTATGACCTCGCTGATTATGATGCTGCTGTTTATTGCATTAATCCGCTCACTATCAATGAGGAAGCACATGGGTTGGACGAAATAATTGAAATAGACAAAAGTTGGAGGCCGTTTCTCGAAAAAATGTACTCGCCACTAGCAATTAAAACAAGTTTTGACGATAGAAGAATTACTGCTCAAAAAGGTGTATTTATATTATTTGGTTCGCACTCGGTAGATCTCGAGTCAATTTACTGGCAAGAGCAGCATATTCATAAAATTGTCATCCCCAATGAATACATTCTTTGTACGTATAGAGAACTTAGAGCATCAGGGCTAACGCACTTCTCCGTTTATCCAGACCTTAGGGGTAAAGCTATGGATCTGAACGAAGAAATGATTAATAGATTGGATGCAAGGTATGATGATCTTATTAGTAGGCTAGATCCACTTAATGATGATGAAAATCAAGCTAAATGCCTGGCATAGTGCCGATCCTATTGGACTACCTTGCACATTGAAGCGAAAACTTCACTGATACGATATTCCGCAACATATAACCATTTTACAAACTTAACTTAACCTAACAAAGGTCCTATTTGTTCGCCAGACATTCCGGGATAATTATAAAATTTTGAATGGTTATGAAGACATCTGATCTGGAGAAACTTGCACTTCAATGTTTAAAGCAGGTGAACCCACTTCAATAAGGATGGCTAGACGAAAGTAAACTAGGTCGCTACGGCACCCTTACTTTATTGATCAAGACCCAAGCCGGCTAGACCACTTGGTTTTTTTTTGATTTAAGATTCTACACCCGTCATCGTATAACATAAAATTCACCTTACGTCTCTCGTATTCGTCTGAGTTTTACTTTGAGAGAAGAAAACTGCTGGTAGACAGCTCTCTTTTTCTTAAGAATAGTCTTTTCTACTCTTCCTTCATGCAGGTTGTGAAAGCGCCTACATTCTCTTCCCTTAATACAGAAATTAGTTTTGATTGGTGAGACCTCGCTGAAGCACGCTTTAACTGAGTGAAATTTGAATTATGTAATAGTATCGTGCAAAGGAATTAATCATTTTAAATAAACCGTTAAGCTATGGTATGATTCGCATAGTCTGATTAAGCGATTAAATAAGGCTGGAATTCGCTAGTAGTAATCCTTTTTTAACGCAGCGTCTAAGAGCTTTTGAAGATCAACATCGACCGGGACATAGCGTTGCATTAATGATGCGCCTCGCATTTGCGCCTGATGAGGTTCGTCAAGCCCGAACATTTTGATTGTTGCTTTTCCTTTCCTGGAGTATTTTTTAGCTTTAATAATTATTTCATTTCCTGTAATATCCATATCGTAGTGATTGCGGTAATCATCACGGTATGGATGGATGATAGTGAAGCGGCACCTGCTGTAAATAACGTTTGATGTTGAAACGGTATTTGTATTGTTCTTTTTCTGAAAGCCGTTACAGCTTGCACAAGCTAATGCCAAGTTTTCGGGTTCAAACAAAAATTCCGGGTAGAGGTCTTTAGGAGCGATATGTTCACGCTGTAAAGTTCCCACGATATTTTTGTGTAGCCCGCAGTAGATGCAATGCGGATGCTGGATCAATTCAAGTTGCTGCTTGATATAGGCTTTCAAATCGTTACGCTTTGTAACGAAACCTCTAGCTCTGCCAGTATCTTCTAAGCCTTTGTCCCAGTCGGCCGATGTAAGAGGATTTAGGGAAGTAATAAAGCCTTGCTTGGCAACGGTATAGCTGAAAGTTTCGCCTATGATCTGAAAAAGATGGATTCTATCACTGATATTTGGCGGCATACTTTTTGGCTTCGTTTAGCAATAGACTTAGAGGATCATCCTTGGTAATATTGAACTTGCTTAGCTTCTCGACAGTGCGGCGGACGGTTACCTTGTCGCTTGCGCTGGTAGAGTTCGACGAAATTATCTTCAGCATGCGCCTCAATTCCATTTCAAAATAATGATTACGAGATGTTGCGACGCCAAATACATTGTATAGGACATTTTCTGCAGACCACCCGTAAGTGTCAAAATCCAGGAGCTCTGGTACGATTTTATTGTCTTCATCTTTGTTTAATACGAGGATTGAAGAAGAGTCGGGATTGAGATCAGAGACTAAGAAATGGGAATGACTGGCGATAATGAAGTGACAGTCTTTGTACATCTTAAAAATGTTGTTGATAATCTCGACAAAACGTATCTGCCAGTTCGGGTGAAGGCTGATTTCCGGCTCATCGATTATCACAAGCGAGTTGTTTTGCACTACGGCACTCAGGCTAAGCATCGAAGTCAGTATATGAATTTCCCCAGAGCTCATATGTCTTAAAAGTAATTGATCGGCTAACACGCTAGGCCTATTGTTCTTTTTAAAGACTATTATTTCTCCATAATTAAGCAGTCCAAGACTTTTTAGCAACGAAAGGCTTTTGTACCGCTGCCGGAATTCTATGTTTCGGCTTTTATCGAAAGTAAGTTCGATATGATAAGAAAGCCGATCGTTCATGAACTCTTTAACATCATTAATGCTGTCAGCAACAATCTGCAGGAAGTGTTTATCGCCATCTCTTATCTTGGTCAGCATACCAAATGAAAAGCTATTTTGATGGCTGATGTTATTGATGATATGTATCAGGTCTTCCGGCTGCTCAATCAGCTTTCTAAACAGGTCTTTATTCTTTTGTGCCTTATATTCAATTACAAGAAAGGGATTGAGATCCAAAAGTTCAAAAACATGGACAAGATCTTTCTGAAACCCTTCATCAGCCAGTGCTTCTGTAATCAGATCGATTGATTTATTAATATTTGAACCGGAAAAGGTGTAATTCCTTTCCGTTTTAATGCCCAAATATTCATAAAAGTCATTATCATACCGAGTTTTATGGCGATAAGCATTTTTATTTGAGAATGCTTTTTTGGGCGTGAATCGCTCATGTAAACTGAAAGCGGCGACTATTCCTTTTGCAGGAAGCGGAAGCTGTCTAATGTTTTTGATTTCCTGGCCTTTTTTTTCGAGCTTCAGACTGCCTTTGAGATTCTCAACGGTATACTCGCTTTCATTAAGCTGGTAAGTGAGAAAATAGTACTGGTTGAACTTGAAGTTGTCATTGCCGTCTGTTTTAAGGTTATACAAGTCATTGAAAATGTCAATGATAATCTTTAGCAGTCGGCTTTTGCCGGTACCGTTGGGCCCGATGATTAAAGTGGTTAACTGAGCAGTGCGCTTATTACTTGTCTTAGCAGTCAGGAACTGATAGCTGCCCGCATCATATTCGGGACTATCTTTCAAAATCAAACTGACCAGCTTAAATCCAGGCATATGGTAATGATAAGTTTAGGTTTTAAATGTATGAAATTAATGATATTATTTTTATCAATAAAATTTAGACTTATCGTCGGTTCATTAGTGCAGAAAATGCGACGAATGCGGTACATTTCAAGCTTGTTTGAGGACAGCATAAAGCATGACCTGCCTGGGAGTGTGGCAGGTAGTATAGCAGGTTAATCATGGAAAACCCTAGGGATAGGAGTCATTCCATTCACAGACCCCTCCGTGCCAGGAGCATGTTCCGCGACCTTTCGCACTGGAAGTAGTTCGGTCGCAGCACCGGGTTACGTAATAGGCAACTCTCCTTTTTACTGGATTAACCTTTGTTGTACAACCTGGAAGCCCTCTCATTGCCCATCTCCATCACCCTAGACTGGTCAGCAACCGCATTCCTTTTCTGTCCTGTTTTGCTTAGGCACAATCCCCGGTAATAGTATAGCTCGGAATTATCCGGAGATACCTCCATGATCTCTGCTATCACCGGTAGGGCCGTTTTAAACTTACCGGCATCTACCAGACGTTTCGTTTTTTCCAGCTTTATTTCTGTACTGACCTTGTCGATCTGGTCGCTATCACTTCTGCTGTTTGCCAGTCTGTAAGCATAAACGAGTTGCCGGAGTGAAGATTCTGAAGACTGCTTATTCGCCAGGGATTCATTCAGGATCTGATCCAGACTATCTTTTCTCAGCTTATCACGCTTTTCAGCAAGAGTTTTTTCTTTCAGCTCCTTAGCTTCCTTTATCTTCAACAGGCTGGCTTCCTTTTCATCCTGCGTATTGTAATAAGCTGCAAGTGGTAAGATAGCTATGTACATAGCCGCACAGAAGGTCAGTTTTACTTTTGTCAGAAACTTAAACCGGAATTTTCGCTCAAGCCATTTGTGTCCTAGAGGGGATATAATCCATGACAAGCTAGCAAAAGCAATAAAAACAATAGGATGTACGAGAGAAGCCAGGGCAGCTATTAAAAATAGCGCTGATAGTAAGTACGTGGCAAGAGGCCATTTGATCTTCGGCGCATCTTTACCTTTACCGGCTCTAAAATATTCCTTCAGAACCCTACGCTCCTCAGGTATAAGATTGGGTAAGTATCCCATAAAATTAACTGTCAACAGTAATTTAATAACTCATCAACCGGAAGATCTTATGGTATTGTAATGATTGGTTAGCAATAGGATAAGGGCCGGTATGCCAAATATAGAAAAAGATGGAAATATTAATATTTTATCTTTAAAATAAAATTATTAACAACCAGAAGCATTGGATCTTTCCCAAACTTTAAAAACAGCCTCAAAATCTTGCTTGATGGTAAATGCTGAAGGGTAAGTTGTAAAACAATGATTTTTATGACCGCCGTCATGGTCATCGATTTCAGCAACTTGTATTTTACTGCGCAAAACGATGACGATGTTAATACCTCCAGGCAAGTATATTGACGCCACCTCCGACTTCGGCTTTAAACGGCTATTCGGATGTGAGCCCAATAAACCTCTTCTGATAGCTTTCCTAAATGATATTTTTATCGGGAAACACAAGATTAAAGATGTGGTCTTTCTCAAGAATGAGCATCAGGGGGAAGATAAGAATACGGCTAAGGTGATTTTAGATATCTCCTGTGTAGACGATCAAGGGAACTATTTCCTGGTAGAATTACAATGCACCGATCAGAAATTCTTCAAAGATCGCTGCCTGTATTATTCTTCCCGTTTTATCAGCGACCTTGCTCCTAAGGGAGGCGTCGACTTATGGAAGTACGAGTTGCCCCCACTGTATGTGATAGCGGTGATGGACCGGTTCTCTTTTGAGGACAACCTTCCCGGGCAGTACATCCGCCGGGTAAGTTTGATGGATAACGAAACCGGAAAAGAGTTTTACAATAAGCTTGGTTTTATCTACATCCAGCTGGCGGCTTTTGACAAAGCCGAAGATGATCTTAAAACCGATCTGGAGCAATGGTTGTTTGTAATTAAGCATTTGAGTAAATTTGTTGATATTCCCAGGTTTGTAAAGAGGCCTATATTTAAAATAGCAGAGGTTGCAGCATTAACAAAGGAGGAACGCATGTTATACGAAACTAGTTTAAAAGACAAATGGGACAGGCAAAATCAGCTTGATTTTGCGGTGGAAACGGCAGTTGAGAAAGCTGTGGAAAAAGAAAGAGATAAAGCGGCGATGGAAATAAAAGAGGCCTTGTCCAGAGTTGAGCAAGAGCGGCAAAGAGCTGAACAGGCAGAGGCTGCCGCTAAAGAACAGATCCTTGCCACCGCCCGTAATTTCAAAAACATGAACATCTCTCTTGCTGACATCGCCAAAGCTACTGGGCTCTCTATTGAAGACATTGAGCGATTGTAAGAAAATTTTTGTCCTATACTATATTGTACTTGCCGGGGCAGGCCGTGCGGCGTGTGCCCTTATGCTTTCCATCTTTTTCCCAACCTTTGCCCCATTAACAACCCTCATATCATTTGGGTCATGTAACTACCAGCGACGACAGATACAACATAATTAGTGAGTAAATGTCAATGGACAAATGGCGACAATGAATTTAGGTTTGAGTCCGAAATAGCGCCTGTTGTTCCCCCTAAAAATTCAACATGCAGGCAATCAACTATATTTGCTCTTAAAGTTTAAAAAAACCGGGAAACAATTACAGAAATTATAGCTGCGCCCAAACGCTATTGGTTCTAAAATTCAATCCCGGAACGGTAAATTGCTAATTACCATACCATGCAAAAGACATTTAATGAAAGCCTGTTAAAGGGGCATATCTTGGAGTTAAATCTCGGCAATGAATTTAAGGATGCTGCCAGGCATTGCTACTGTCATTCACAGGGTGACATATCAGATTCAGTCAACCCGGAAATGTGCTTACAGATAAACAATTCAAATATCAAGTTCATTGCTATTCTGTGTGAAAGCAAGGAAAAACACCCGAGAATTACATCTAGCCGCCACTACAGATAATTGATCATTACATCAAATTCCGCACTTATTTCGGTATAAACCTCTACGTCATTCTATGCCTCGCAAGAATCGAAATAACATTCCAGCAATTCTTAAAGTTGTAATATTCTGCATCTCAATAGTAGGGATTTGGTTTCTTTATGAGGGCTGGCTTAACCGAAAGAAAGTAAAGCACTTGCTTACACTGAGAAACCGGCTTCGAGATGCAAATGCGGCGATTGATAAACTCCTGAACTTCGAAAAATATTTTTCATTTCGCGATGAGCAGTCCTTTGTAGAGACTTTTAAGGATCTGCGCAAACTTATTGCACCTGGCTTTCATAATTTAGAGTCATCGGACGATTACATTTCTGTCATCAAACAATTTGTGAATACGTTCGACACTGTGAGTTCGATCCGCCGACAGTACAACAACGAGTTCGTAGAAAAGGAAGCTGCTGTTTACGCCTACTTGTTTAATTCGCTTGAGCAGTATCCTTTATCAGGAGATCAGGTTGAAGCCATTGTCCGGGATGAAGATAACAACCTTGTGATTGCAGGGGCCGGCACGGGCAAGACCACAACAATAGCCGGCAAGGTGGCATATTTACTTGAAAAAGGATTGGCTAAACCGGATGAACTGTTGATCATCTCCTTCACTAAGAATGCAGTAATTGAAATGAAGGAGCGCTGCATGCGATTCTGCAGGAACATTCCGGATATCGACCAGCTTGATATCCGAACTTTTAATAGTTTCGGATACCTGGTAAAAAGACACTGTTCATCCGATGAATTGCACTTGGCTTTTAATGGCGATGATCAGCAAGCAAAAGTCTTTTTACAGGAAACTTTTGACAGATTATTTTTAACAGACCGAAGTTTTCAGAAGAAAGCCGTCAACTTTCTTGCATTTTTCGATCGTCCGGAGCGAGACGAATTCGACTTTAAGACCAGAAACGATTTTATTAAACATGAGAAGAGCTTTAAAAACGTAACATTAGACGGCATAACAGTAAATAGCAAGGAAGAATTGAAGATCGCCAATTTTTTCTGCCTGTTTGGCATAAATTACGAATATGAAAAACACTACCCCTTGCAACCGGAAGATCGTCAGGCACAATTCAGCTCCTATCATCCTGATTTCTATCTAACAGATTATGATATTTGGCATGAGCATCTCGGCATTGACCGGGATGGCAATGTACCCGGGTGGTTTAGTTCGAAACATCCATACAAAACGGCCAGGGAAACTTACCACGCCGGTATACTCTGGAAGGAAGGGATTCATACTAAGTACGCCACTACGCTTATCAAGACTCATTCATTTGAAAATAAAGAAGGAACGTTAATTGCTAATTTGAAGAAAAGATTGCTGGAGAAAGGTGTCGTTTTAAAGGAACGTAACCCGGAAGAAATCTTAGCTCTTGTCAGAAAATCACCCCATTTTGAAGATTTCATTAATCTTATTTATACATTCTTACAATTGATGAAGGCAAACGGGCAAGTGCCGGAAAATGTAACGATTGATAGAGCAGACAAGCGGTCGACTGTCTTTCTTGATGTATTTAAACCTATATATTATCAATATCAACAACGGTTATCTGAAACTTCTCAGGTTGACTTTAATGATATGATCAATCAGGCAAGCTCTCATTTCAACAATGGTGAATTCACAAAAGCTTATAAATACATTTTAGTTGATGAGTTTCAGGATATGTCGCTTGGCAGGTATGAATTATTAAAAGGCCTTCGAAAACAAAACCCGGATGTGAAGCTGTATGCTGTGGGTGATGACTGGCAATCAATATTTCGCTTCACCGGCAGTGATATTTCAATTATCACTGAGTTTGAACAGCATTTTGGTTTTACCAGCCAGACGTCTATTCTAAAAACTTATCGCTTTAATGACCAGATACTAAAGGTTTCCAGCGAGTTTATCCAGAAAAACCCTGCGCAGCTCCGGAAGGTATTGAAGTCTGATCGTTTAGCAACTGGAGATAGTTTCGCTTTCATCAGTTCTGACACGATGGGTAATACAGATGCCAAAGAGATGCAGATCCGAATGCTATTGGATGAAATTTACGGGCTAAAGCAAAATGCCGAGGTCTATTTAATTGGCCGTTACCATCACAATGCACCAACACGGCTCCGGACTCTCAAATCTGATTATCCTTCACTTACTATAGAGTACCATACCGCTCATCGTGTTAAGGGAATGACCTGCGATTATTCTATCCTTTTGGATGTAGACTCCGGCCCGCTCGGGTTTCCTTCTGAAATAGCAGATGACCCTTTATTGAATTACCTCCTTCATGAAGGTGATAATTTTGAAAATGCAGAGGAACGCCGTGTGTTTTACGTAGCGATCACCCGGGCCAGACATAAGAACTACCTGTTATACAATGCGGTTAGTCCCAGCAAATTTCTTTTAGAGTTGATGCAGGGAGAAAGTGCCGGAAATACCCGGAGATTAAAGTGTCCGGAGTGCCAGGGTGCATTGGTGAAAAGAAGCGGGCCCTATAGCGAATTTTACGGCTGCTCGAATTATCCTCAATGTGAGGGCAAGTTGCCAATGGTAGGAAGTAATGTTAGTTGAGTTTCAAATGTTTAGCTTTATGATAGTACCAATCCCTATTGCCATAATAAATGTCCATCTTTCAATGGCCTGCTATAATCTGGAATTATCAATTCAAAAATTATGTCTCAAAGCAATGAATTAAACTGGGAAGAATACGAAGCCATTACACAATATATCTACGGAGCGCTTGGCAGAAAATATGGGGTTAAGGTGATTGGGTATGGCAGGAATTGCAAGGTTAAGGGCAAATCGGGAATAAGTTATCAGATCGATGTTCTGACAGAGCAGTCGGATGGCGAAAAAAAACATCGAACAGCCATTGAATGCAAGTTCTTAAAGGAAAAAGTCACAAATGATACCGTGATGAAACTTAGGTGCGTCATGGAAGATGCCGAGATTGAAAAGGGGATAATCGTTTGTAAAACAGGATTTACAAGGGATACCCTGACTTATGCAGAGCATAAGGGTATAAAGCTTGTCGAACTTTGGGAAGCAGGAGAAAATGATGTGGACTTCAAAAAAACGTTCGAAATTGGAGTGCTGGATATTAATATTAAAGCAATCATCTCACGTGGAGTTGTGACCAGCATAAATTTTGGAGGCAAGACGATTACTGTTGCTGACGAGGATGAACTGCTCGCCATGCACGATGTACAATTGCATGATGCTAGCAGAAACACCATTTCGTTAAGTGAATTCCTAACCGAATTTTCAAAAGAAGTACAAAATAGAGGGGAACTTTTAAAGACAACCACAATAGAATATCCACTCAACCGCAAATTGTTCTTGAAACTATCGGATAGCGAGATCTCCTTCGAAAAAATAGCGATCACTGGGTTCTTTGCAGAAATTGACGAAAGCTCCAAAAGATCTTTTACATTGATCGATCAGGTATGGATGATCATGAATGAACTGTTTGACAAGAGGAAACTTACCTTATCAAAAAGTGGATTGATATGGCATTTACCGCCAGACTGCTAAGATGAGAGATTATGACGAAGATCATTTTAATTCAACGACATCGAAAAAAGAGGTTAAAGCAATGTATTTGTTGTTCCAAACGAGTTCCGGGAGAAAATTCTCAGCTTACAAAAAAAACTGTAGTCCCGCTGTTGAAATTCTTCAAAGTCCCCTTCAATAGTATTGTCATTAAACAGATTCTTTAAGACAGAACCAGATTTATCAAATCAGAAATTCTAGAAAAACACGAATGGAATTACAAAAGTTCACCGATTTCAAATGAATTAAAGAGGATGCGAGAGCTAATTGAGGGTTAAGGAGCATATTAAAAGAAAAATACTTTAATCTACTCGCAGAGAAAGGCATTTTAAGGTATATATCTTAAAGATAAGTTCCACTAAATCGTCGTACGTTTGAATATTCAATTGTACAAGTTATGGATCAACCTTACATGAAGCTTAGATTGAACTTGACCGGTAGTAAAAGCTATTATTTATACAACGGTACAGAAGAGTACTTCAAAAAGATGCGGGCCGCGTATAAAGATGTACGGGCTGGCTCCACCTCGGAATATCTATATTTCGGCTTTTTTACTCTATGTTCTGCTACCCTTGAATATTCCATAAATTTCCTGCTTGCTGATTATTGCATCGAGCAATTCGGAGTTGGCCGCTATAAAGTTTACCTGGAGCAGTATCTAAACATGAATTTCAAAAACAAGTTACTCATGCTGCCACACATCATTTCTAACGGTGAATTTCAAATGAATGAAGATGCAGCATCATTCAAAAAAATAGAGGAGATGATCAGGCTCCGTAATCAGCTGCTGCATAATAAAGCTTATTTGATTGGCTTTGAACTGCCAATTAACCTTGAAGAAAAAGATGGACGACTAATTGTGCCGGAAGGTAAGGAAGTCCTAAATTATGATTTTGAGTTCGAGAAAACGCCGATTGAGCGCTTAACCAAAGAAAATTGTTTGCATTTCGGTAACGCTATAGGAGATTTCAAAAAATACATCATGACCCCGGCGCTTGCTGATGGATTAGTGGTTAACGAAATGGTCAAAACACACAACGCGCTATGAGCATGACGAATACAATTTTTTATTCATGGCAATCGACTTACCCCCTAAGCATAACCGTAGCTTTATCGAAGATTGTTTGAAGAAGGTGGTCAAGGAAGTTAGTGGCCTATTTCTGGCCGATATTTCAATTGTCAATCCAGACAGCGCTGGCCGTAAAATGCGGGTGATAAAGGTATCTTGAATAGGCAGCGAATTAGTCCTTAATAACCTATATTAGAAATCGATTATCACAATTAACATGGAACAAAAATTACTTTTTAAATACAGAGGAGTTCAAAATTTTAGATTCTTCACAGACATAATACTAAGAAATCGCTTATATGCTTCTCAGTATGTGGAATTAAACGATCCAATGGAGGGACAGTACTACTATAACAGAGGAGAACTGGACAAAAGCATACAAAGAAAAATAAAAGATGACAAAGGTAACTTACGGCTGTGTTCTTTATCACGGAAAAACGACAATGAGCTAATGTGGTCACACTATTCTGAAGGTCATAGAGGAGTCGCGATTGGTTTGACAATTGATCGAGCGCGATACGATGTTAGACCAATTCAATATACAGGATTGGCATATCTTACTAATGGCCAGATTGAAAATGATACTCCTAAGGAAATTCTTTCTCACAAATTAAACGTTTGGGCATACGAAGAAGAAGAGCGGGTGTTTGTTAGTGATAAATTTTATGTCGATGTGCAAATTCGTCAGGTTATTACAGGACGAGCTATGAGTAATCAAGATTATAGCTTTATTAGAGATGTTATAGACAGAATAAACCCTTCGATAGAAATCATAAAGGCTCAATCCTATATGTGATGGTAGAGTTTCTATTCTTTTCAGCTATAAACGAAGCAACAAATAGATCTCAAACCATGCTAGATGAAAATATATTAATCCTTTGGGATATAGTATGACCGCACATTGTGAAAATATTTCACTATAGTGTCATCGATCAGATCGGAGTAACTGACAACCTGCTTTGAGAAGAATAAAAAGATGGCGGAATTTGAATCAAGTCTCATTCAATGTTCTCGGCTAATCATAAAGCTAAGGAGTATAACGTCCCTAGTAAAAACCAAGAAATCTTGCTACTTGCTGAATTAATTCTTTTGATCAACAAACAGATGCGTGCTTTTTTCTCAGAAGATGTTGATAAATTTTTACTTGAAGGAACAAAAATAATAGATAGATATTCAATTGCGCAAAACGAAATCAACTATAGAAAGGAGTTGGAGGAAGTAACCGAACAAGTAGAACAAATAAAAGCTGAAATTTTGGCAAGAGGTTAAGCAGAGACGTCTGGTGTCTGTAAAGTTTTTTTAAGATGAGACAGTTGATTTTTGCATGAAAAGTCCTAGCTGGATATTCCGCTGCAAACTGGCTCTTCGTCACTTTTGGTGAAAGTTCATTAAATAATTACACTTTTAATATCAAACCAGCTTTCTTTTTAAAGACAATCCCTACTTTCTCCAAAAGATTGTAAACCTGAGCCTTTTGGCACTCTAGCCCGTATTCCGTTTTAATCCATTGTGCCAGTAAAGGCCCGGTCCATAGTACAAATTCCTTAATCCTAGTCATTTGCTCATCTGATACTGCACTACGTCTTCCTCGCCCTTTTCTGTCCTTTAGTACTCAATACCCTCTGTTTTGAATGTGTTCATTCATTTTTGAAATAAATTTATCTCAAAAACTGTAAACTTATTTTAGTAGAAGACAATTAACATTATTTCGAGTTCTGACAATTAAGGCTGGTTAGATTAACCATAAGATCCGTTCTAAAAAAGAAAATGCCAACAGTACCTCTACTGCTGGCAAACCTAAACCTTATCACAATTGTGAAGCAACTAATACATAACAAACATTATAACTTCAAAGCGGAAGAAGAACAAGCAAAACCTTTTTATCGAATTTTGCAGCCAGAATCCCTAAACGCTGACTTCATGTCCCATTTATCACTCGTCTTCCCGATCGTTGCTCTTCGATCAGAAAAAACACGAAGATTTGAACTTAAAAATCGAACTCTCTCTCGATTGAATTCTAACTTAACTTTCATCACCTCTCGTTTCGGTCACAAAAACGCAGTTTCTAATATAGAACTGGGTTTTTAGATATTAGAAATCTATTCTCATAGCTGTACATTATCAAATGGGCTCCTAATTTTATGGCTGATCAATATAAAGTGAGTTATAACTTAATTTAGCTTTCTGATCGCTACCCTGATTATAAGCCCCAGTCTTAAAATAATAATTCCCGTCAGCATTATTCCAGGCACTTGGTACGGTATATGTTTGTGAATAAACTTGGCCATTATCCTTATTTTCAACATATACGGCGATCTTTTTTCCTGATGTTTGGAACTGCAATCTTACATATACTCTTTGACCATTTGAAAAACTAACTGAGCCAGATCCGCTAGTGTAAGAAGTATCATCTTTTTCATAAGTATTGCTCATTTTAGAAGTAATGGTCTTAGAAGTACTGCTTGTTCCAGAAATATACACCCTAATTAATGGCTTTTCGACAGCACTATAATCATTATGTACCTGCGCAATTGTAACCCCAGAACCGCTGGGAATATTTTCTATAACCGCGTCAAAGCGCATTCGTTGTGATGTGTTTAAACTCATATCTGCATTCTGTCTAAGCTCAGTACGCTCAGATGCCCCTAAAGGAGATATCAGTACCATTTTATTAGTACTACTTAAATAAAAATAATCACTTTTCACTAAGCCATTTGTATTGTAATCAGTTGTAGATGTACCAGAATTCTCATAGCTGCTTTGCAATTTACATTGACTTAAGGCATTTGAAAAATTTACATTTGAGCTTGGAGCCCCTATCGTACTTGTGACAGATGTAGTTGACTTTTCAGAATTATTGATCACTGATCCATTTTGTAAATTAATCGTGTCTTGCTTTTTACAGCTGGTCAATGCATTTAGTAGGCATACCATGCCTAAAAGAGCTCCATGAACATTTTTTGGTGTTTTCATTTGATTTTAATTTGGTTAATAACTTGATGAATTGGTCTGTGGTTTACCAATAATAGTTAAAGCTAACTATATATTTTAGAATAAGCAAACTTCATATCCATTAGCAAATCCTTAGTGAGATATTTTTCAAAACCCACAAGTTGATATTCCCAGGTTTGTAAGGAAACCTATATTCAAGAATTTATTTGAAATAGCAGAGGTTGCTGCATTGACAAAGGAGGAACGCATGGCATACGAAACCAGTTTAAAAGACAAATGGGACAGGCAAAATCAGCTAGATTTTGCGGTGGAAACGGCGGTTGAGAAAGCTGTGGAAAAGACTATTGAAGAAGAAAGAGCTAAAGCGGCGATGGAAATAAAAGAGGCCTTGTCCAGAGCTGAGCAAGAGCGGCAAAGAGCTGAACAGGCAGAGGCTGCCGCTAAAGAACAGATCCTTGCCACCGCCCGTAATTTCAAAAACATGAACATCTCTCTTGCTGACATCGCCAAAGCTACTGGGCTCTCTATTGAAGACATTGAGCGATTGTAAGAAAATTTTTGTCCTATACTATATTGTACTTGCCGGGGCAGGCCGTGCGGCGTGTGCCCTTATGCTTTCATGATGCAGTGACTTATCAAGACTGGCATGCCAGAGCTATGCTCGAAATTAAGCCTCTAATTAAATTATTTTCTATATTTACGAAAGGTCTTTCCAAAGCTTTAACAATCCACATTAACAATGAAAATAAATTATATTTTCCTTCTTCTATTTATACCAGTACACGTACTAGCAAAGAGTCCGCTTGAAAATAAAAATACTACAGTTGTTTTAAATGAACCACCAACCATAGTGACTAGTGAGTGGAAGACAAATTTTTGGGAAGCCGATAGAACTCCTTCGATTCCTGTAATTATTGATAATGGTATTATTTTATCCGGTCCCGACAACACCGCATTAGCATCAGCCACTGTAAGCATAACCCAGAATTTTCGAAGTGATCAAGATAATCTTGATTGGGAAAACGATGAAAAAACTATGGGCAATATAACTTTGTTGTCCAATTCAGCAGGCGTCCTAAGCTTGACTTCAGCAGGATCAACCGCAACAATGGCGGAGTGGCAATCAGCCTTGAGAGCAGTTACTTACCTTAATTTATCAGAAACGCCTGCCGAAGAAGATAAAACCATCAGCTTTTTAGTGAATGATGGGACTTCAAACAGCCTGAACGCCAATAAAATTGTTAAGGTTTGGGACGAAAATGACATGCCAGAAATAAATGTAGATGTCAGCTTACCAATGGTTATTACGGAGGATCTTACTACTGCTATTACAGGAATTTCATTTTCAGATATTGATATAGGAAATAATGTTATGAAGGTGAGCTTAACACCTTCGATAGGAATGTCGTTGTCTGCTAAAACGGGAGGGAGTGTCGTTGTTAGTAAACAGGGAGTCACGTGGAATTTAACAGGCACTCTAAAAAACCTGAATGCATTTTTTGCCAATTCTCAAGTTTTAATAACACCGTTGGCTAACTCTACAACTCGAATTAGTTTGCGCATCGCCGTTGAAGATGATAAACATGACATGTATATCACTTCTTTGCCAGTAGACATTCTCGCTGTAAATGACGCTCCGACAATTTCGGCACCGGGAAGTATCAGCATCAATAAAAATGAGTCAAGTACATTGATTGGAATATTATTTTTAGATGTGGACGCAGGAGATGCACTTGTCACTGTCGTAATCTCGACTAGTTCGGGATTGTTATATGCGGCCCAAAGCTCCGAAGTAACTGTTTTGGGGACCGGGACAAATGATTTGTCTTTAACTGGTTCAATTGCTCAAATTAATTCGTTTATTGCTACCGGCAATTTAGCTATCAATACTTCTGAAAACGTTGGCTTAAATGTATCAATAAGCGATAAGGGAAACACAGGGACTGGTGGTAATAAAACAGGTTCAGTCGTGATTAATGTTATCACTTCTGTACTTCCGGTAGATTTAATTAGCTTTTCAATAGCCAGGGTGGATAATGGTGCCAGACTGGAGTGGTCAAGTGCTTCCGAACAAAAAAACAGTCATTTTGAAATCAAAAGATCTGCTGATGGATTGAATTTTCATGACCTAGTAACTATTATTGGTAAAGGAAACACAGCAGATCAGAACAACTATTCATTTTTCGACAGTATGCCTTTAAATGATCTTAGTTATTACAAACTTGTCCAAATGGACACGGATGGAAGATCAACGGATTTAGGAACAAGGGTGTTTAAGTCAAATATCAATAAAGCATCTTCGCCTGTTACTTCTTTCCCTAATCCCGCCACAAATAAAGTGACTATAATTTTTGGTCCTGGTGAATATACTAAGTTTGAATTATCCAATTTGAACGGTGATATTCTTCAAACTAACAATGTCATTCCCATCCAAGATAATATAATCATTCATTTTACAAACTATCCATCCGGAATGTATTTAGTTAAGTTGATTGGTGAAAACAGAATTACCTTGAAAAAAGTAATTAAGTATTAATATAGATCCTAAGTAAACTCAAAAGAGCTGGTTTGATTCGTTTTGAGTCAGTGAAATTTCCGTCGGAATATTTTGATGCTTTAATTGACTTTCTTGATGCTTTTACGGCTCAAATTGACTCATAGACGCTGGGGATGTAAAACACCAGTAGGTCATCCCCTAGCAGAAGATAAAGGGAACTATTTCCTTGTCGAGATTCAGCGAACTGATCAAAGGTTCTTCAAAGATCGCTGCTGTATTATTCTTCCAGTTTTATCAGCGACCTTGCTCCTAAGGGGGCCGTTGACTTATGGAAATATGAGCTGCCCCCGGTGTACCTGATCGCGCTGATGGAACGATTTTGCAAGTGGTAAGATTGCTATATACATAGCCGCACAGAAGATCAGTTTTACTTTTGTCAGAAACTTAAACCGGAATTTTCGCTCAAGCCATTTGTGCCCTGGAGGGGATATAATCCATGACAAGCTAGCAAAAGCAATAAAGACAATAGGATGTGCGAGAAAAGTCAGCGCAGCTATCACAAATAGCGCTGATAGTAAGTACGCGGCAAGAGGCCATTTAATCTTCGACGCATCTTTACCTTTACCGGCTCTAAAATATTCCTTCAGAACCCTATGCTCCTCCGGTATAAGATTGGGTAAGTATCCCATAAAAATAAACTGTCAACAGTAATTTAAAAACTCATCAACCGGAAGATCTTATGGTATTGTAATGATTGGTTAGCAATAGGATAAGGGCCGGTATGCCAAATATAGAAAAAGATAGAAATATTAATATTTTATCTTTAAAATAAAAAAAATCAACGAACAAAAATCGCTTTATTTTTAAAACTCCTGCAAAGGAAACTGTACGGAAACAGCTCAAAAGCAGCTCTACTTGAACTATTTAACCCATCAGGCCCGTTTCCCATAGGAAAGGACCTTTGTTTAATGGCACAGTTTTAGTAAATTTGTATCACATGAGCAAGTCCAAGCACATATTTCAATTACCGCCGGAAGAACAGCAGGAACGTTTACGTAGCCGCATAGCCGAAGTACAGGAAGAAAACCTAAACGCCGGCTTATACAACATCTTCCAGGACGACCGCTCAAAAGACCAACTGATTTTACAATACCGCGACCACACCGAAGTCGTAAAAGTCGATAAAATCACCGGCACTACCCGCGTTGTGACACGCAGCAGCCGATGAGCGCTCCGCAACTGTTCGTTTTCGCCGGCCCTAACGGCGCCGGAAAAAGTACATTATCGGCCACTATGCTGGCTGAAGGTACGCCTATCTTCGATGGTGATAAGGAATTTGCCAAACTCAAGACCCTTTATGATGCCACAGACAGCGGTACTTTGTATGATGCTGTAAACGGGCATATTTTCGATAGCTGGAAAAAACAACAACTCCGTCAGAGCCGCGACTGCGCTTTTGAAACCAACTTTCGATCGTCACAGGTAATGGATACCGTAACCGAGTTCAAACAACAGGGCTACCATACCGTTTTACTTTGGTTTGGCCTTTCCGATCTTCAGGAATCCATAAAACGCGTCGATCTGCGGGTAGCCAAAGGCGGCCACTATGTCAGCATGGACAACATTCAAGCAAACTTTACAGAAGGGCTGCGTAACCTGGAAGCTTTTTTCGGGGAGTTTAACGAAGCCCATTTCTACCAAAATATAGCCTCCGATGCCGAAAAGTCTGACATCAGTCCATTGATCTCGACCAGGAACGGCTATGTTATCAGTCAAGCCGTTCGCACTCCATCATGGTTATCATTTGCCCGTTCCAGTCCGAACTGGAAAAATCCCTGAAATAATTTTATATGAACTCATTGAATTAGAATAGCTTGATTTTTTAGCATCAAGAGGGCTCCGGACTCTTAAATCGGATTATCCCTCACTTATTATAGAGTACCACACCGCTCATCGTGTCATGGGTATGACCTGCGATTTTTCGATTCTTTTGGATGTAGATTCTGGCCCTCTCGGGTTCCCTCTGAAATTGAGGATGACCTTTTATTGAATTACTTCCTTCATGAAGGTGATAATTTTCAAAATGCAGAAGGAGCCAGTAAAATGAAAATTGCAACCTACAATATCAACGGGATCAATGGCCGTCTTGAAGTTCTGCTGCGCTGGCTGAAAGAAGCGAAGCCGGATATTGTTTGTTTACAGGAGCTAAAATCGGAAGACAATAAATTTCCCGAAGGTGCTATTAGCGAAGCAGGTTATCATGCCATATGGCATGGTCAGAAAAGCTGGAACGGGGTGGCCATTTTATCTAAAACAGAGATCAGGGAACTTCGCAACGATCTGCCCGGCGAAGACGATGAATTCACACATAGCCGTTATATAGAAGCTTTTATCAGGGGCATTGTGATCAGCTGTATCTACCTGCCCAACGGAAACCCCTACCCCGGGCCTAAATTTGATTATAAACTGCGCTGGATGGAAAGGCTTGCTATTCATGCTCAGGATCTTGTTGACCGTGAACTGCCTGTTATATTGCTGGGCGATTATAACGTGATGCCAACCGAAATGGATACTTACAAACCGGAAAAGTATCTTAAAAACGCACTTTTCAGAGTTGAAGCGCGCGAAGCTTTTAAGGAACTTGTTGACCAGGGCTGGACCGACGCCATCCGGTCACTTTATCCGGACGAACACGTCTACACTTTTTGGGACTATCTCCGTGACGCTTATGGCAGGAATGCAGGTTTGAGACTTGATCACTTCCTTCTTAATAAAAACATTGCCGGCAGACTTGTGGCTGCGCAGGTTGATAAACACGTTCGTGGCTGGAAAGGAGCCAGCGACCATGCACCGGTATGGATCGAACTTGCCGATGAAAATCTTCCAAAAGCAAAAGCTTCCGCAAAAAGCCGACAGGCTTGAGCAAAAAAGATTAAGGAAAAAGAAGCTGGCGGGGATACCGGCAGCGGCTGATAGAGGGTGTTACTGCTTTCTCTAAGAATTATCGAGATTAGAGAGGGCTCCGTTTAGGTTTTCTAGATCCTTTCACTAAAGTATTGATCTATGAAGATGACCGGAATAACCGGCGTAAAATATATTATACTCCTAATTTTGGACTGTTCTAAATGTAGTTAGCCTAAACAATTGCTCAGCTCCCAGATCATACTGCAGCTCACTTTCATCATATAACTTGTCACCCCCGTTATTAATAGAAACGACGATCTTCTCTCCTTCCTGATATGGAAACGCTACATATCCTGTCTGACCAGTAGCAATAACCCGAACTTTGGATAATACCTTGAACAACATAACCACTTATCTTAAAGTAAACTTGAATAACAAAGTTAGTAAATGATTTTAAATTACTAAAAATATTAGTAATATTTGCTTTGGCAAATTTTTTAGACATGGACATTGAGATTGTAGTAGACGACCTTATTCAACACCTTAAAAATTGGTTTAACAGCAGCGATAAGACCACAATAAATGACCGTTATAAGGCGGATTCAATAACTATCCAGCAGGATTGGATAATCATCAACGTTGACTGTATTAATATAACTTATAGTTCTTATTTCAAACGGGATTCCTTCTATAAGAATGCAGAATTGCTATCCAAGAAGCTTGTTGAAGTAGCTAAAGAATGGATGAAGGCTAATGAAGTTCAGGTATACCATTTGAAATTTAAGATAATTAAGCAGGGTGCAGAATTTCCAAGGCAAGGATTAATCAGGGTTTGAAAGGTAAGTCAGAATTAATAAAAAAGCCAGCAATACCTCTACTGCTGGCTAACCTAAACCTTATCACAATTTACTTGTGTTGGTTCAAATATAGTAATTGTCTTGAACCAGGAGGTGTTATAAGGTTCTTATATAGGGAGACAGCTGATGAAAAAGAGGATAGTGGATGGCGAATGTTCAGTGGCTTAGAAGACGACGAATATGCTAATAATCCTGAAAATATAACGATCATGAATGTAGGGTATCTACTTGATAAAGATCCAACGCTCTCAATTCCACTAAAAAGCGAAAAAGGGGCAGTGTATGAAAGAGAAGATATAGATAAGCCCTGGAAAGCTGTGGATGACTGGCATTCGGATGATTTGGAATAACATCTTCAGATTTCTACCCTTTACTACTAAAAGGTAAACGCTTACATTTAATCACTGGATCTTTTTACATTGATGAAGTTTAGAATTCTTTCCATTGCAGCTATGGTAGCTGTCGTTGCACAATTTGGATGTAATCATCTTACTTCTGAAACTACAGAAGGGATTCCCACTGAAATGAAGCCTGATTGGAAAGGAATAGACCTTAATGAAATGCCTGTAAAATTCGGACAGATATTGAGGTTTGAAAAAGATAGCAATGTTATTAATGCTATCGCCCTGGATTTCGATAAAGATGAAGGTGGAATCTGGATTGGCCTGTGTTTCATTAACAAAACGAATATTTTTGGAAGACAGATACCAAGTGGCTGGATTAATACGAAATGTCTTGATCTTCTGGATTTACAATATCTTAACAATGAAGGACTAAAACAATATCAAATAATAGATCAGATAAAAGTCAATAGAGATAAAGTAGGGATTGGTTTAATAACTCCTGTATCCAACGTTGAAGATCTGATGCTTGAATATAAAAGAGGGATAGAACAGCGGAAGAAGAAACAAACTTCCTGTGACGAAGGATTAATCGATGAAGAGTCTGTTCGAGAGTGTTACTTCAACGTTAAAAAAATAGAATTACAATAATAATGTGTTACGCAGTATTTATAGGAACACAGGAGGAGCAATTAATTGATCAATTTTTTCCCGATCAAACTGTTCTGTATTTTGACAAAGTTAATCCAGAAGCAAAACCTTTCCTCAAGTCCAAATTCAAAAATCCATTCATTTATTATGTTGGTTCTGACACTAGTTGCTCTTGCGGCTTAAACTTCCAATCAGAGTACTTTCACGATCCAGAATGGCAAGATCAGAAGCAGTCACCCCAAGCGTTTTTGAACTTCTTGAAAGACGAAACGCAAAAGTCTGAAGTGGAGTACTATTGCTGTTGGGAAGGCGATTGGGAGGAGGAACCTGAACAAATTATTGTTTTAAATATTAATGATATTGAACTTGATAAGAACTACTTCAGTTTGAATGAAAGGCAATTTATTACTTTCAAGACTTCTGCTATAAGCTAAATGCCTACAAAATGCGAAAGAACCTGTTCCCAAAAACAGTGACGATTTATACGGGCATGGAGAAGCTGGATTTTATGAAACGTAACCAGCTGATCCCCCACCCCGAAGGCGAGATCACCTTGTACCAACGATTCTGGAACGGCCCGATCGGCCAGGCCGATACGCATCTTGCGCCAGTCTTGCTGACTTACGCTGACCTGACCGACACCATGGACCCACGCTGCATCGACGAGGCGCAGGAACTGATTAAAGAAAACAAGCTCTGATGCTGAAAGTAGATTTCAAACAACTGCGCAACGAAGCCCTGCGCGATATAGCTTTCCTGAATGAGATCTTCGTTGGTAAGCACAAGATTACAGACCTGGTTTTCCTCAAGAATGAGCATCAGGGGGAAGATGAAAATACAGCTAAAGCGATTTTAGATATTTCTTGCGTAGATGATAAAGGGAACTATTTTTTGGTAGAGATTCAGCGAACTGATCAAAGGTTCTTCAAAGACCGCTGCCTGTATTATTCTTCCCGCTTTATCAGCGACATTGCACCCAAGGGAGCCGTTGACTTATGGAAATATGAGCTGCCCCCAGTGTACCTGATCGCGCTGATGGAACGATTCTCCTTTGAGGACAACCTTCCCGGGCAGTATATCCGTCGTGTAAGTCTGGTGGATAACGAAACCGGTAAGGAATTTTATCACAAACTCGGCTTTATCTACATCCAGCTGGGAGCTTTTGACAAAGCTGAAGATGATCTTAAAACCGATCTGGAGCAATGGTTGTTTGTAATTAAGCATTTGAGTAAATTTGTTGATATTCCCAGGTTTGTAAGAAAACCTATATTCAAGAAATTGTTTGAAATAGCAAAGGTTGCTGCATTGACAAAGGAGGAACGCATGGCATACGAAACCAGTTTGAAAGATAAATGGGACAGGCAAAATCAGCTTGATTTTGCGGTGGAAACGGCGGTTGAGAAAGCTGTGGAAAAGACTATTGAAGAAGAGAGAGCTAAAGCGGCGATGGAAATAAAAGAGGCCTTATCCAAAGCTGAGCAAGAGCGGCAAAGAGCTGAACAGGCAGAGGCTGCCGCTAAAGAACAGATCCTTGCCACCGCCCGTAATTTCAAAAACATGAACATCTCTCTTGCTGACATCGCCAAAGCTACTGGGCTCTCTGTTGAAGACATTGAGCGATTATAAGAAATTGTTGTACTACACTATATTCCCCTTGCTGGGCGCAGGCCATGCCGCGTGTGCCCTTATGCTTTCCATCTTTTCCCAACCTTTACCACAATAATAACCCTCATATCATTTGGGTAATGTAACTACCAGCGACGACAGGTTACGATTTTAGCTTAGAATCTGTTTCATTTAAAAAGTTATTAGTCGCATCCTTAATATTGATCCCGGACCTTTCTGCTAGTACGATCAACCACCAAATATTTTCGCCAAGTTTATGCTCCAAATCTGCTTCTGAACCGGCTTTGGGCCAACGTTGTTGTTGCGACATAATGTTGCGTCCCACCAAGCCGGCGTCTGTCAGATAGGCTAATGCGTCTTCTTCTAACGTCCACTCGCTTCCATGATGCATTATCTCCAGTTCGTGGTATTTTTTTCTAATTTCCATAGAGCGACGAATGATTTCGTCAAAATTATCTATACTCATAATTCAATTTTTCTATTAATGAATTAAGTCTGCTCTTACAAAGGCTATTTTGCCTTCCTTGAATTCAAAAGCAAACGTCCCTCCAATTTTACCTTCGGGAAAATCTCCTGTGAACAGCACTTCCAGATGCGCATTTTCCTCATCAATCACCTTAAGCCTTACCTGCTTGGTAAGTGTATTGTATCCGATAAAGTAGTTATCAAAATATTGCTTAATTCCCTTATGCCCATCAAATTTCCGGCCTACCGATGGATCATCTAAAACAGCATCGGGCTGATAAAAGCTAAGATATTTTTCAATATCGAATGCATTGCTGGCTGCAATCCATTTTTCGATAAATGTTTCAATATTCATATTATTACTATTGTTAGCCCACATTGGATTTGTTTCTAATATAGCCATATGTACTGGGCAGGATGGCGAATGAGCTCCGGGAAGATAGCCAATGCTCATTAGGAATTCATTTACGATTTCACTACCCGTAAAAATGAATGTTTTTTTAAACAGTTTTACCCATTCTCCCTTGGTTTTTGGGTGATGGTGCTCCAGCCATTTTTCAAAACTGCCATATTCATTTTGCAATAGTAAAATGGTTTTTGCGTTTTCAATCGCTGCATTAACCTTAAGCTTGTTAGGGATAATTCCAGCGTCGTTCAGTAATCGTTCACTGTCCTTCTCGTTATAGGCTGCAACTTTCTTAATGTCAAAATTATCATAGGCTTTACGGAAGTTTTCTTCTTTTTTAAGGATAGTTTCCCAGCTCAGCCCCGCTTGATTTATTTCCACAATCAAACGACCGAAGAGTTCATTGTCATTGTGAATGGGAAATCCGTAATGATTGTCATGATAATTCTGATGAAGGCTACGGCTTGGTTCCTTCATCATAGGGATATAGTTGCAGTAACTCATTGTTATTAATTTATGTTAATACGAAGATGAACCAAACTATGCGGTTTAAGTTCGTCAAAACGGAAGGTTTCGTTGCCATTTTGACGATTCTTAATTTTGATTTTTTAAGCAGTAGTGTCGATTAAATAAGTATCAGGGATATCATTAATGATATCCTCACCATAAGCCGAACCCGGTGATTGATAGCCCACTTTAGAGTCACCATTTAAGATGCGGTGCGCTACTGCTACTACCGAAAGCGGTGTAAGGTCATATCCCGAAGGGGCATCTACATAAGCCTTTACTACTTTCCCGTCTTTGCCGGTAAGCTCAGCTGAAATCCCATTTCGCCCCGCTGCCCGTTCTTCCCTGGTCGGTCCATCGGGCAGATTTTCGGCTGTTAAATCTGGAAGTTCACTGGCAGGCAGTTTCAAAGAAAAAAACTCTTCAATATTTGGAATTCCCGTTGATTTATAACTCAGGATAATTCCTCCCAGGGGCGTTGGCATACATACCACTTCCTCTTGACCAAACGAAAATATTTTCGACTTTGGGTCAGGATTATCAATAATTTCACCATTTCTACGGATCAATATGCCTAAGTCAGCGATGTTCTTACTGCTTAAAACGGATCCTCTGGAAAAACCGCCGTAATGTCGGAAACCCACCTTCAGATATTGAGGTTCTGCCACTAGTTTTGAAAGGTGCACCACCAAGGCGTCATAGCTTACGAAAAGTCCCGCACCTGATATCAACTGTACTCCAGCTTCCCGAGCTTCTCCGTCCAGCGATTGCGCCAATAGGTAGGTCTCCAACTCCGCACTGATATCCAGATAGTGAACGCCAGCTTTCAGGCAGGCTTCCATCGCCTGTTCAGCAGTGAATTTAAATGGCCCAGCCGCATTGATTAAAACTGTTTTACCCTCTAATGCTTTTTTCCAGGCGTACTCGGTATCTACATCAAAAATGTGATAATCAACCGCTAATTCTTCTGCTAGTTTTCGGGTTTTATCGGGTTCCCGCCCTGCAATCTCAAAATCAATATCTAACTCCTTTGCTCTGGCTGCAATGATTTTTCCCGTATACCCGGTTGCCCCATAAATCAGGAGCTTATTTTTCTTGTTGTCCATATTCTAAATTATTTAGGGGTTAAATACTATAAAGATGGATTTGATCCTCCGTCAATAATATAATTTACCCCTGTGATATAGGATGCTCTTGGAGATACCAAAAAGACAACCAGTTCTGCTATTTCCTCCGGCAGAGCCATCCTTCCCAATGGTATTCCGCCGAGGCTATCCATCAAATTTTGTGTTACCTGTTCAATGCTCAAACCCGATGTATCGGCCAGTGATTGCACGTAGGCATCCATTGTATCTGTCTGTACCATTCCCGGAGAGACCGTAGCCACCCTGATCCCTTTTGGGCTAAATTCTTTCGACAAACTTTTGCTGTAATTATTGAGGGCAGCTTTGGCTACGGCATAACCGCCCAACGATTGATATACGGGAAGAGTGCCTGTGATTGAAGAAATATGAATGATGACACCGCTTTTCTTTTCCACCATTTGCGGCAATATTGCCCTGTCTATGCGTACGGCAGATTGAAGGTTTAATTGCAGGTCATTTTCCCAATGTTCATCGGTAAGTGCTGCAAATCCACCCGAGGGACTGGCCGAACCACCCATGTTATTGACTAGAATATCAATTGATCCGAATTTTTCATTGACCTCATTAACCACCTTATCGGTTTCACTGGAAATAGTAAGATCAGCGGCAATAAAATGATGTTTTGTTTGCGTTTCTATAGGGCGGCTTCTCGCCGTTACGACGACAATTGCTCCAGCTTGCGACAACCTTTCGGCGATTGCCCTGCCTATGCCTTTTGTACCTCCTGTTACCAAGGCTACTTTGCCTATAAGTTCTTTTTCCATTTTATCTTTTTAAATTGAATGATCCATCAAAACCAATGTTCCCGATCTTATTATTGTACCACACTTAAACTAACCGGTGATTAAACAGCCGGAAATGTACCCCCATCAACAAGCATATTGGCTCCCGTGATGTAACTGGCACCATCCGACACCAAAAAAGCCACCATATTGGCAATTTCTTCAGGCTCGGCCAAACGGTTCATCGGCACACCGCCTAGGCTATCCATAAGCTGCTGTGAAGCTTCTGATACGGTTTTGTTAATGCTCTGTGCATAGCTTTCCAAAAAAGTTTCCATAGCTGTTGTTTTGACCATGCCCGGGGAGACCGCATTTACCCGAACACCGTTTTTTGCAACTTCATTGGCAAGAGTTTTACTGTATGCGTTTAAAGCCGATTTCATTACACCATAAGAGAAATTGGACTGGTACAAGGGTATCTTGCCGTTCAATGAGGAAACATGGATCACCACTCCCGAGTTCTTTTCGATCATCTTTGGAACCATAGCCTTATCGAGCCTAATAGAAGCCAAAAGATTGAGTTCAATATCTCTGTTCCAATCATCGTCGCTGAGCATCTGGAAACCTCCTGCCGGAGAGGCAGTACCGCCCACATTATTGATCAGGATATCTAACGTTCCGTATTTTTCAATTATTTTTCCTGTCAGCTCAGTTATAGCGTTACCGTCGGTCAGATCTGCCGCTATAAAATGGTGTCCGCTTTCTTCTTCGGGTGGTTTTCGTGCCGTTACCACAACTGTTGCCCCGTTGGATGCCAACTTATCTGCTATGGCTTTTCCAATCCCTTTTGTCCCGCCCGTAACCAGGGCTATCTTGCCCGATAATTCTCTATTTGATTTCTCCATTGTTGATTGTGTTTATTGAAACATTTGTTTCAGATTTATTTAAAAAAATTTAGTCTTGTTTTATTACCGGGTCACGTAAGATAGTCTGCAGATGCGCCTGACTTTGTCCCAATTCAAAATGGGTTAAGTGGATTTCGTGGTGCATTCCGGACTTTTTAAATCCATGCTCCGCAGCAAATTTTTGGAGTATAGGCAGCGTTTGCAATTCTCCGGCAAAAGGTCCTTTATGCAAAAGCTGTACACAAGTTCCTGCCGTGTACGTAAAGTGTTCAAAGACCTTTGCGAAAGGGAGATCGCTTGTTTGCCCAAACTCTTCAATGGCTTCAGCTTTTACAAAGTCTGGAATGCGGATTGCAATACGGTACTTCAGCAGATCTAAATCTACCGTAGTATAGAAATTACCGATATCTACATATCCCACTTCTTCCTCATCAAACCAGTAGAATATTTCTAACACGTTGCTCGAAAATGCCAAATCCATTGCAGCATAATGCCGCTCTAATACAGCAACAAATTCCTTAATAGCAGCTTTCTTTTTATAGAAAAGGGAAGTTCCGGGACTACCTTCACCAAGAATAGAAACATAGTTTGCTTCGCTTATTTCCACTACTTCTGGCTTTTCATTTGCCGCGTAATAGTCGTTGTACTCATCTAGTATATTCATAATTTTAAAACGCTTGTTTCAGATTTTGGCAAAAATTATTGGTTAATTTGTTTTATCAGGAACGATGCCATATTCTTGATGCGATTTTTGTCCTTGTGGATTATAAAAAATTCGTGCCAGCCACTAAAATGATTGATGATATAGTCCGTTAGCATAGCCGAATCCTGGCTCACCGTTATTTCTCCTTTCTGAATTGCTTTTTCCACCAAACCGTTCAAAAGATTATAGGTAAAATCATTATCGGCCTTGATGATTTTTTGCACCTGCTCGTCGGTAGCAGCTACCTCAAAAGTAGTTTTAATGGCCAAACAACTGTTGGGTTCGTTCGTAATGACATAAACTGAGGATTGGATAAACTTTTCGATAGCCTTTAGTGGAGATTTGATAGGCTCCAGTTGCTTTAAGGCTTCCTTCATTCTGGTCTCGGTATAATGCTTTATGCTGCGGATAAAAAGTTCGTGCTTGTCGCCAATGGTATTGTAAAGGCTGCTGCTATTGATGCCCATAGCCTCGGTCAGATCCCGCATGGTGGTGCCATTGTAGCCTTTCTTCCAAAATACATCCATTGCTTTGGAAACTGCCAACTGTTCGTCAAATTCAACATTTCTCGCCATAATTCAGGTACAAAGATAAAAACTATCTGAAACATCCATTCCAGAATTTGTCTGGTTTAGATCATTTTCTCCAAAACTAATGCTGATCCTTTTGAATATGCCTTTGTCAAGCTAAGCGATCAATTTTATAAATTAATTTTGCAAACTCTTCTTATAGTCTGAAGGGGAGAACGAAGTTTTACTTTTAAAGAGTTTATTGAAGGACTGGGGATGTTCAAATCCCAAATGATAGGCAATTTCAGCAATGGTCAGTTCATCCTTTGCCAAGTATTCCTTTGCCTGTGCTATTACTTTTTCGTGGATGAACTGCTGGGTATTCAACCCGATAAGATTCCGCAACAGATCGCTCAGGTAACGTGGCGTAACATTAAGATTTTCTGCCAATGAATTTACGGTAGGCAATCCATTAACTAGTAATTTATCCTTCGTAAAATAGTTTCCCAACAGTTCTTCCAATTTGGAAAGAAGATCATTATTTACGGCCTTTCGGGTCAGGAACTGCCGATCATAAAAGCGGTTGGAATAATTGAGCAAAAGTTCAATTTGTGAAATGATTACATCCTGACTGAATTTATCAATGCGTTCGCTCAGCTCTTCCTGAATAAATCTGTAAATACTCAGAATGGTTGCTTTTTCCTTTTCGGAAAGATAAAGAGCCTCGGCTGCTGAGTAGCCAAAGAAACCATACTGTTTGATCTGTGTATTTAACGAATAATGTCTGAAAAAATCGGGATGGATATGGAGTGTCATCCCACTATAATCGGCTTCTTCGTCCTGCATTTTCAATAGCTGTCCGGGGGCTATGAATGACATTCCACCTGATTCAAAATCATAGTAACCCTGACCATATTTCAGCGTTCCGGAAAAGCTTGTCTTGAATGATATCTTGTAAAAGTCTAGTATAATACCCTGTTCAAAATCCTTTGGGTCAAACTTTGCATCTCCATAATTCATTATACTGATCAGCGGATGTGACGGAGCAGCTTGCCCCATTGCCTTATGCAACTGGGATAGCGAACTGAATATGACGGGCTGTTTTTTCATAGTAAAAATTTAAGTAATCCCTAAAGAAGTCGTTTCTGCCAGATTGGTATTAACTCCGACAGAAACAACGAATCTAAAATATAAATTGCGAACGTATTTTTTCGAATTGTCCTTCGGGCGTCAATTCCAGGCGTTCCCTGTATAGACCGATAGCATCATTGCCTGCTATATACCTGAGCTGTTCTTTGTCATCAGTGGCTGCGTCATAAATAATCTGGGCTACGTCGTTGGCTTTTGAATAATTGGCAATCTGCTCCTCGCTATAGCCTTCACCAACTTTTGCTACAAGTTGAGAATACGCTTCGTGCATTCCACCCTGTAAAGACCTTCCCGCAAAATCAGTCTGCATTCCGCCCGGCGCCACCACTTTAACTTTGATCCCAAATTGTGCCAGTTCGTAAGCCAGCCCCTCTGAAAAACCATCTACAGCAAATTTGGTCGCATTATAAATCGAACAGGTAGGATAGCCCAATAATCCAAATGTGCTGGTAATATTGATAAAACTTCCACTTCTCATTTCTCTAAAATAAGGAAGAAATGCTCTGGTTACATTGATCACACCAAACAGATTGGTCTGCACCTGCGATAGAATTTGCTCATCTTTCAAAGCTTCCAACGGACCTATCAGACCGTAACCCGCATTGTTTAGCACAACATCCACAGCATGGGATTGTAAAACAGTCGAAACTGTTTTTTGAATTGCCGCAGCATCAGTAACATCCAATTTCACTAAGGTTACATTTGGAAGTTCCTTCAATTCGTTTTCCTTTTCAGGATTTCGCATGGTTGCGATCACGCTCCAGCCTTTTGCCTGAAATAATTTAGCTGTTGCCTTGCCCAGCCCTGATGAGGCCCCAGTGATAAAAATTGTCTTTTGCATATTCTTTGTTTTAGTTTAACTATGCAAAGGTGTACTTTGCGGAAAGGCTGGAATTAATCGAAAGCGAAATATACTAAGCCATAATGGCGTTTGGGACTTGAAGCCGCAACAAGTGTTCTAAGTTAATCTCCTCTTCCCCCTTTATCAGACCGAGCCACCAGCAGGAATACTTTGAACAATGTTTAAATAGCTGAGGAAGGCAATTTTTTATCAAAAAAATCACCATAAAATGTTTAAAGTACTGTTATACACTAAGCATGCATATTTAGAACAATACCTAATGCCGGAATCGAACCGATAGCTAGAAGATTCAAAGTCTTCTAGTCTGACAACTCTACTATGAGGAAAATGTGCTTTTCAGACTAGCAGACAAAACTTTCGAGGCATTGTTTTAGTTTAATAGATAAAAATACTTTTTCAATGGTTTTCCCCGCTTTAAGTTCTCGTTAAACAAAACATCGAAAACACAGGGTAATATATAACATGATAGTCACAATAGGAAGCAAAACGTCCGGTAAATATTCAAGTACCAAATATTTATATTGCCGATCTAAAAGCTGCAGAAAATGTCATTCCTCAAGAATTTATTTAACCGTAATAACCGACCTAAAAGCAAGTCTGAGGAATTAGTCGCATTGGAAGAAGTAGAAGTCGCTTCTGGCCTTCTTTTGCCCCGCGCTTTTGCAGATCATTTTGCGAATATTGAAAAGACTGCACGCAAGACGGTAACGATAAAAGCATCGCCATCACAAGGCCCCCTTTCTATAAGTCAAAGCAAATTTGGACATTATCCCTGTATCTCAAAGGGGTTCCCCTATCCGAGAGATAAAGACGGCCGGTATCTTTACCCCCTGGCTCAAATAAATTTCAGTGAAGTACCTTCATTTTCTCAAGAATGAGCATCAGGGGGAAGATAAGAATACTGCTAAGGTGATTTTAAAGATCTCCTGTGTAGACGATCAAGGGAACTATTTCCTGGTAGAATTACAATGCACCGATCAGAAATTCTTCAAAGATCGCTGCCTGTATTATTCGTCCCGTTTTATCAGCGACCTTGCTCCAAAGGGAGGCGTCAACTTATGGAAGTACGAGTTGCCCCCGCTGTATGTGATAGCGGTAATGGACCGATTTTCCTTTGAGGACAACCTTCCCGGGCAATACATCCGCCGGGTAAGTTTGATGGATATTGAAACCGGAAAAGAATTTTATCACAAACTAGGGTTTATCTATATTCAGTTGGATGCTTTTGACAAAGCAAAAGAAGATATCAAAACCGGTTTGGAGCAATGGTTGTTTGTAATTAAGCATTTAAGTAAATTTGTGGATATCCCCACGTTTATAAAGAGGCCTATATTTAAAAGATTATTTAAAATAGCAGAGGTTGCAGCATTAACAAAGGAGGAACGCATGGCATACGAAACTAGTTTAAAAGACAAATGGGACAGGCAAAATCAGCTGGATTTTGCGGTGGAAACGGCAGTTGAGAAAGAAAGAGCTAAAGCGGCGATGGAAATAAAAGAGGCCTTGTCCAGAGCTGAACAGGCAGAGGCTAAAGCAAAAGGGGAAAAGCTTTCCATTGCACGTAATTTAAAACAACTGGACATCCCAGTTGCTGATATAGCAAAAGCTACCGGCCTTTCAACTGAAGAAGTTGAAGGGTTGTAATTCTTGAGATGTAGGCGAAGATCAAGAGTATACTATATGGAGTATCGCAATCGTATGAAAAAGAAAAGGCAATGACATTTCTGACAAAGCCTCCGTAGCAAAGATAGGTATAAAAAATTATTTATTTAGATAAACAATTAGAACTTTGTGAGTAACAGCAAGTTCGTAATCGCTTCAGTGGAGGGAGAAGGATAAGACCATTCTTGAACTAACAATAGTTCGTTAGAAGTTAAGCGTCTTATTTCAACTGACCCTGAGATATTTTCAAATTGGGTGTGTAAACTGGTGTTATCGTTGTTCAGAGAGTAACTTCCTATCTCTGGCCGCTTATTATAGATGTTGATTCATCGAGCTCTTGCTCGGCATAAATATTTAAAGTATGCTCATTAATGGTGTTTTGCCATTGGTTATTTGTTGACGTTTTGTTAGGCATATAAATTAGCATTAACATCCTTTAAATATTTTCAATTCGCGATTCGCGAATCGCGAACTGGGTATATAAAAACAGGGCACTGTAAGGTTCTAAAAGGATATCTACCTGACTGCCGGTATTCTTAAGAATGGATCCATCTTCCGGATTTAATAAATAAGAGTTTGTACTTCTTGAAACGGATACCGACAGTCGCCTCCAATATTGTCTCCTGTACTGATTGAACAATGACATCAACCTCTCGACGATGTCACTGTTCGATTTAACGGTGCTAGGCAGGTATCCTAGCTTTCTTGTCTATCACGGATATATAATCCCTTACTACTTAATAGTATAATTTTGCAGCTCAGTTTTTGAGTCAAGTTTCAGCCCGAAATAATCAATCTTTGTATCAACTTCAATTACACCAATTCCTCTGGCAGTATAAAATTCGTAAGTTGATGCCGTTTCAAATCCATTTCCAGTATTGTATTGCAATTGAACGGTGGAATGAATTACATCGTCATACGTTTTCCCAAGAACCTGCTTACTGATATTTTTTTCTTTAATTTCACCAACCATACGGGCTGGCACGCCGTTTATCTGTCCCGAAGCTGTGATATTCGATGTCCAGGTACTACCTACATCTGATCTTTCATTTAGGTAAGTAAACTGCACGTCTATTCCGTTAACATATGTGGTGGCCCTTAATTTATAAACCCCGTTTCCTTCGAAATAGTAAGCTTTAGCGATTTCATTGCTGTTAGGCGTTGTGGTAACTGCTTCATAATAGGTTTCCTGATTGTAAGTTACAGTGTTACCGGTGAAGGTTTCTATATAAATTGAAGAACTTCCTCCGCTGCTTTGTTTATAAGTGCGTTCAGTACCTTTGCTGACAGGGTAATAACTGTCTGATATTTTTTCAGTTTCATCATCCTTTTTACAGGAAGCAAATGCAGATAAAACTGCCACAAAAATGATAAGGTAGGATTTTTTCATGCTAATTATTTTAATTTGATGTAAGAAATTATACCCTAAAAATATATAAATTCTTCGGATTTACGAACGAATTAAAACCCATTACCCCTTGGCTGTAACGTGACTACACCCTTCAATCGCCAAAATGTTAACGGACAAAAATAACTTTGTATTTAAGTTAATTGCCGCTCTTGTCGGTTGTGCAGGTATTTATTGGCTGCTCAGCGTAGGTTTTAGTAACAGTGCTTCAGCTGTCACATTTTTGCCGCTGATGTTTTATGTGGTCTTAATTATTCTATACCTGTTCTTTAGTGCGGGCATTTTAACCGGCTTTTTGAAGGGAAATGCAGTGAAAGTCTCTGAACGACAGTTCCCAGAGGTCTATGACGTAGTGGCAAAACAATGTTCATTACTCGGCTTAAAACATATTCCAGAGGTTTATATTCTGCAAAGAGGCGGGGTTTTAAATGCCTTCGCGATGCGCTTTGCTGGAGATAATTATATCGTGCTGTACTCTGACGTTGTAGAAGAGGCAATGGCAGAAGCCACTTTCTATTTAAGCATCCCTTGGTGCTCAACAAGAATATTACGGCTCCAAACACGCTGGGAATTACTCTTACTGTTTCTAAAAAAGACTTAATTGAGAATCAGGCACCTCAGGTTCTTCAAATTTTGGATAGAATGTGCCAATAATCATAAATGGATTGTGCGAAACGTGGTGATGAATTTGCGTTGTTCCTAAAAATAGATGCAGGTCTTTAGTACCTGCAAAATCTTCCATATATTTTTTTCGCACGTCTTCGCAGGCTCTGCTCTCATCCCCCTCGTATTTAGCTAGACATCTCCAAAACAACTGACCAATCTCCCAGTCTTCAATCATCATCGTACTTTCCCGTCCTTGATTATCTTCGATAACATATGAAAATTTGTATGGCAGCTTTCGGACGACTTCGAATTTACTTTCATCAGCAGTTTGAAAAATATTCATCTGCCGCAATTTTGCCAATTTATCTTTATCCCATTCCCTGTCCACCTCTTCTATCTTGAAGTCTTTTACGATGGTGGGTTTAAAAACAGCCAACGACGTTCTGACGTTTTTGTCTTTTGCTTCGGCGATTAATTCAGTAAGATTATAATATATTTTACCCAAGACAAACTTTTTTCTCTCTGTCCAATTGGCCTCTGTGTCTATATGATCCAGGATCTTTATTTCTGCGTCATGCGAATATGGACGATAGCTTTCTGGCCTAAAGTCTGATGTATTTTTTACCAAATCCAGCTCTATCCAATCGTATTTTTTATACTGCTGATCATAGCTCTTCTTCCGGAACGATACCGGATAGATGCGTATCCAGGTACCATCTTCCCTGAATTCCGCGGTACAAACTAATTCATCATATTTAGTAGATAATGTCGGATATGTCTTGACAGCAATTAATACTTTGGTGAGAGCCATTTATTATATATGAATTAACTCAAAATTGAAATCAGGTAATGAAGCAATAGATTCCGCAAGTGGCTTTCTGTGACATTGACATATATTTGCTTCGAAGCATGTTAAGGCTATCCTCTTGTAAGATTTTAACAGTTGCAATATTTTAATCTGCGCCTCATGTGTATTTGCAAGGGTATCAATCTTATATATTTTAAACAACTCGTCGTAATCGCTTTGATCATTCAACTCCTGTCTTTTGTCTGAAGCTATTCCAACCTCCGGGAAATGAATATATTTTATGCCGAGATTCTCACAAAACTTTTTGAGCAGGGATTTAGAAAAGCCATACTTCATGCTCAATGGATTTTTCCTCACATCAACCAGAAGTTCGACATTGTTTTTGACGAGCTTATTTAAATACTCTTCTAATGAAATCCCTTCATAGCCTATTGTAAAAAGAGCATTCTTACCAACGTGTGTTTTTAGTTGTTTAATTTTATTTAGCTGTTCTTCCGCAAGAAGCTCGGAAGCTTTAATACTGTTTATCGCGTAAAAAGGAAAATTGATGTAAGTATGTTTCATCAACTCATTGCCGTCGAGATTCCCGTAAAGTTTTTTAATTTCTTGAACAAGCTTTCTGTCCGATTCCTTTAAACCTTTAATGTAACTCAATGGGTCTGATTTAACCCAACCTGCAGAACTATCAGATAGCAAGCCTTTAGCGACCATTGTCGTTAAATCGGCACTTGCTGAAAAGGAATAACAGCCATATTTATACGGAACAAATTCATAATCGGGCTTTAACTGTCTTTTACTAAGTAAAAACAGTAATTTTTGCAAGCGGAGTTTTTCTAATTTCCCGTCAAAAACTTCAAGTAAGGCGAGTATTATCTTCCTTCTATAAAACATCTAACAAAGTTACAACTTAGAAAATAAAAGTTTTATGATCTAGACCTGGCAAACCCAGGCAATCCATCCCTTCCACTTTCTATCTTTTTCCTTACTTTTGCCCCTTTCAAAACCCTCATATCATTTGAGCCATGTAATGTCATATATACATTCTGTTTAAAGAATGACTTCCTCTCTCCGGGGAAGAGGTGACTTTTATTGTTTTATTTAATCTTAAAATCATGGCTATTTCAACAAAATATGGCAGGACATATCATTATCCTTTTTCGCCGGGCACTACCAGCGACGACAGGATACAACATAATTATTGGGATCTTCTAAATGACATTCCCGAATTGGTGCATACCGAGAAACTCGACGGTGAAAACAATTGTCTCTCCAGGTTGGGCGTGTTTGCCCGTTCTCATGCGGCACCTGCAGTTTCTCCCTGGACCGAAAGTCTACGGCGATTCTGGCAACTAATAAAAAATGATCTGGGCCCGCTGGAGATCTTTCTGGAAAACTTATATGCGATACACTCCATTGAGTACAGAAATATAGATCATCATTTCTATGTATTTGCAGTAAGGCAAAATGATCAATGGTTAAGTTGGGAAGAAACAAAGTTTTACGCGGCCATGCTCGATCTTCCAACTGTACCGGAACTGAAGCTGAACAGAAATTTATCGGATAAAAAGGAATTTGAGCAGGAAGTGCTTCACCTTGCTTCAGGCAGGGGAACATTCGAGCCTTTTGATACTCATACGCAAAAACCGACTACCATAGAAGGAATTGTAAGTCGTAATAGATCGGGCTATCCGGTAGATCAGTTTTCAAATAATGTATTTAAGTACGTCCGTAAAGGTCATGTTAAAACAGACGAGCATTGGACCAGAAGCTGGAAGCGAGCGGGTTTAAAACAGGAAGGAGGTAATTATGTGGACTATCACTAAAAATAAAGACTGGGATTTCCTATGTGAAAATTTTGACTGGGTTAAGCGGATGGAAAGGGTGCCACAGGATCCTCGTCATCATGCTGAGGGAAATGTTGCGATCCACACCCGAATGGTTTTAGAAGCTCTGGAAGCATTTCCGGCTTATCAGAAACTGGAAGCCTTGGATCAGGAGATTTTATGGGCTGCTGCTTTGCTTCACGATAATGAAAAATACAGTACAACTGTGACAGAAGCTGATGGCAGCATCACCGCTCATGGGCATGCAAGGAAAGGGGCAATGAAATCGCGGCAAATCCTTTACCGTGAAGTTTCCACGCCGTTTTGGACAAGAGAGCAGATTGTGGCTTTGGTGCGTTACCATGGCTTGCCCTTATGGCTGCTTGAAAAACCAGATCCGTTGAAAACCTTGATTAAGGCAAGTTACGAGGTGAATATGGAATGGCTAACACTACTTGCTAAAGCTGACGCCCTTGGTCGGATCTGCCAGGATAAGGATGATTTATTGTACCGAATTGACTGCTTTGAAGAGTTTTGCCGCGATAATAACTGTTGGGGAACCCGAAGGGATTTCAAGTCTGCTCATGCCCGGATGTACTACTTGCAAAAAGAGAACAGTTCAGCAGACTATGTCCCGTACCAGGAGCCGGAAGCTGAAGTGATATTACTGGCAGGTTTGCCGGGAGCCGGAAAAGATACTTATATAAAGACGCAATTCACTGATATTCCGGTGATTTCGCTGGATGATATTCGTCGGGAAAAACGGATTTCGCCAACGGATAAAAAGGCAAATGGCAAAGTGATTCAGGAGGCTAAAGAAAAAGCTAAGGTTATGCTAAGAAAGAAAAAGGGCTTTGTGTGGAACGCGACAAACATTACCGCTCAAATGCGTTCTCAGCTGATTGAACTTTTCACGTCTTATGGCGCAAGTGTCCGAATAGTGTATATCGAAGCTCCGTATTTAGTTCTTAAACAACAGAACACTAAACGTGAAGCGATGGTGCCGGGCAATGTTATGGAACGTTTAATTGATAAATTGGAGGTTCCCGCAGCCTGGGAGGCGCACAAGGTTGAATATTCTATCAGTTGACGGATAATTTAAGGGAGCTGCGTTGTTCGCAGCTCCTTTTGGCATCCTTCAGTTAGTATAAATATTTCCAGCTCATCACCGGTTAGATAGCTATTCCGCTTCCACCTACCACTTTAATGCCTTTATCGAATTTCTTCCAAAACCGGATGTATCGGTAGTGACCTTCAAATGGCATATTATCAAACTTTCCCGTCAATTTCATTGTCAGAGTAACAACCGCCATCATCGATGATGTTCAGGTTTTCAATTTTGGGAAGAAGTTCGTCAACCTTCAATGCTCCACCACGATAGGTATCCAGATCGATCTCTTTAGTATTTACTTCTCCGCCTGGAAGGATGAACAAAAGATCATCATGCAATAATTCATCAAGCAAGGATACATCGCCTTGTTTGATTGCGCTGTAGAGTTTATTTTCCTGTTCGAGGATGTCGTGTTCTGTTAGGATCTTATCCATATCTATATTGTTTGTCATTGCTTATTTGCAATAAGGAAAATGGTCGTTGGTACATTACAAATGAGGAAATTAGTCGTATTTTTGATCAGGAGAACCAGCAAATAACAGGAGGAAAAATCACCATGGGAATCATAGAAGTTATCAAAAAGCAAGAAAGAGAAGAAGGTAAGTTGGAAGGTAAGTTAGAAGGTGAATTAGAGAAGGCCATTGAAATCGCTGCCGAAATGAAAAGAGATGGATTACCTGTTGCACAGATCGTGAAATTTACTAAACTTTCAGCTGAAGAAATAGAAGGGTTATAGGACTCCGGGACTGCTCATCCGATGAGTTACACCTGGCCATTTTGCGAATATTGAAAAGACTGCCCGCAGAACAGTGACGATAAAAGCATTGCCATCACAAGAGCCCTTACTATAAGAAAAAGCAAATTTCGACATTAATTCTGTTTCCCAAAGGGGGAGTCCCCTATCCGAAGAATAAAGACGGCCGGTATCTTTACCCTCTGGCTCAAATAGATTTCATTGAAGAAAGGAAGCGTCAACTTATGGAACGCCAGCTTTGGATATTTCTGAATTTCTAACCTCCCGGCTGGCTAGTCTGTAAGATGCCAGTGAAACTTGTCAACTCGTGAATCTTGTGTACTGTATTTAGTAGTTATTCGTACTTTTGTTTTTACCGTTTATTCAGAAATCTTCATGTTTAAATCACTTCCCACGAAACATACAGTTCAAACTTCTTTTATTTCTACACTATTTCTATTTATTATGTTGCTGTCAATCCCTGCATTTACGCATGCAGATGACAGGAAACAACTTTTTGACAGTGGGTGGAAGTTTTATCTGGGTGTTGCAGAACAGGCGAAAACGTATGAATTTGATGACCGTTACTGGCGCTCAGTGGATCTTCCTCACGATTGGAGCATTGAGCCACTCAAAAATCAAGTTCCTGGTAAAACGATAGGTCCATTCAGCAAGGAAAGCCCGGGTGGAGCTGCAACAGGCCAGACACTGGGAGGGGAAGGATGGTATCGAAAAACATTTACGATAGCTTCGGCCGACGCTGGGAAAAGACATGAATTGTATTTTGAGGGTATATACAACCAATCAGAAATATGGATAAACGGAAAGAAAGCATGGGAGAACATGTATGGTTACAGCACCTTCCGCTTTGACATTACGCCATATTGTAATGCGCCCGGGAAAAAAAATGTAATTGCAATAAGAGTAGTTAATAAAGGAAAAAATTCAAGGTGGTATGCCGGATCGGGCATTTACAGGCACATTTATCTGATCAAGACTGGTCACTCGTATATAGATGACTGGCTTAGTTCTGTCCAGACTACCTCCATACATGAAGACAAAGCAAAGCTGAACATAAGCACAACGGTGATCCAAAGGAAGTCTGATAAAAATCTGGTAGTTGATGCAGTGCTTATCAGTCCCGGAGGAGAAATTGTTGGTAAGGAACACAGACCTGTTCCTTACGCGGCAAATGATACCGCAGCAATGGCTTTTGATTTCATGGTAACTAGTCCCAAACTATGGAATGTGACAAGTCCGGCCCTTTATACCTTAAAGTTGACATTGAGCAATAAAAACGGTGTTCAGGATATCGTTACCTTACCTTTTGGCATTCGTACTATTGCTTTTTCCGTTGACAAAGGGTTCCAGATCAATGGTCAGTCTCTGGATCTGAAAGGGGGATGCATCCATCACGATAATGGCCTGCTCGGTGCAGCAGCATATGACCGGGCTGAAAAAAGAAAGATTGAGCTTCTAAAAGCCAATGGATTCATAGCTGTTCGATCACATAATCCCATGTCAGAAAGTTTTATGCAAGCCTGCGATCGCCTCGGAATGCTGGTAATAAATGAAGCTTTTGATCAATGGGAGAAAAAGAAAAACCCCGATGATTATCATCAGTATTTTAAAGAATGGAGTGCAAGAGATATCAGATCGCTGGTGCTAAGAGATCGCAATAAACCGTCGGTCATTATGTGGAGTATTGGTAATGAAATTTATGAAAGGCTAACTGACAGAGGTATGGAAATCGCAGCCTACCTGAGAAAGGAAGTGCTAAAATACGATACAACGAGGGCCATCACCGCTGGGGTAAACAACCAGTGGGATAAAGAACGCAAGAACAGAGTCCCGATCGACAATGCGTTTCGTTCCCTGGACGTAGCTGGCTATAATTACATGTGGTCACTGTATGAGCGTGATCACGCCAGATTTCCCAACCGAATCATGCTAGGCACTGAAAGTGTAGCCACCGAAGCCGCAGCTAATTGGAATAAAGTAGAAAAATTACCTTATGTAATAGGGGATTTCATCTGGACGGCAATGGACTATTTGGGTGAATCAGGTCTGGGTAGCTCCATTGAAGTTGATCCCTCTGAAAACCTACACTTTTTTCAGGATTGGCCATGGTACAATGCCTGGTGTGGAGACATTGATTTGCTGGGTATTAAAAAGCCTCAGTCCTACTATCGGGATGTTGTTTGGAAACAGCGAAACATTACTATGGCAGTAGAATTGCCGGCCAAACCAGGAAAGATTAGAAAAGTTAGCTTCTGGGGCTGGCCAGAGGAAACCCTGCAATGGAATTTTCCGGAACAAATCGATAAAGAGGTTTCTGTAAACGTCTATTCCAGAGCACCAAAAATCAAGCTTTTTCTTAATGGTAAATTTCTGGCTGAACAAAAAACAGACAGTATTTACAAAACTACCTTCAAAATCCCTTATCATCCGGGAACGCTTAAAGCAGTTGAAGATATTAATGGTGTAGCAGGCGATTCCATTATACTGTCTACACCAGGAACGAAAAGAATGTTGAGATTATCGGCCGACCGCAAAGATCTGTCGGCGAATGGGCAGTCGCTTTCATATGTGCTGATTGAACTTGTAGATCAGAATGGTAAAGTTGTTATGGAGTCAGGTAGAAAAGTTGACATCTCATTGACTGGAAAGGCAGGTCGGATCGTTGCTTCGGGTAACGCCGCACCAAATGACATGGAAAGTTTCAATTCTCTACAACCCAAATTATTTAACGGCAGGGCGATGGTTATACTCAGATCCGGGTATAAAAAAGGAAGTGTATCCTTAAAAGTTAAATCAAAAGGGCTAAACTCTGGTGGTTTAAAAATCAGCGTGAACTAAGATCCTTTCCTGCATGGTATCCGGGATAGGTTTATCTGTAGGAGACAAACAAAGGGTTTTTGATCGGTACTATCGGGTGGAGAGTAATCAAACCCAGCACATTGCTGGATTTGGTATAGGTTTATACTTAAGTGCAGAAATTATTCGCGGGCATTACGGAGAGATTTGGGTAGAGAGTGAGGTGGGTAAAGGTTCAACGTTTTATTTTAGTTTGCCACTTTAGTAATTTTAATGGTGAACCAATATATTTATTTAGGTAAGGTAAACCAAAATGTAGTTCCTTCATTCAAGGTACTCTCTACACCTATTACTCCTTTATGACTTTTTATAATCTCAGCACAAATATAAAGACCCAATCCGATCCCAGAACCCTGATTTCCGCTCTTATTGACTCGGTAATATTTTTCAAATAGATAGGGGACGTGCTCCGGAGAGATCCCGCAACCTCTATCAGATATTGAAATCTTAAGACTATCGTTCAGATCTTCGACTTGAACGTCGATTGCTAAATCGTCCGGAGCGTATTTTACGGCGTTATTAATCAGATTAACCAATACCTGATCAATCTTTTGCTTGTCAGCAAACAGAGGCGTTGATAAGTCTCCGAAACAGTCCACGTGATGTGTCCCTTTTAAAGTAATATGTTTACAACAGTCTTCTATAAGTTGACCGACTGTAAAGCTCGTTTTATTTAAAGTTAAGTTGTCTCCGCTTACCTTGGTTGAATTTAAAAGATCATTTATTAAATGGGTTAACTTTATGATATATCGATCAGCATCAATGGCCAGTTGAACGATTTTTTGAGGAATATCTGTATGTTTATCAATCATTCGGTTCATTACCTGAACAACAGCCTTAAGGCTTGTAACAGGAGTTTTTAATTCGTGACTGGCCAGATTTAAAAAATCATCTCTATAAAGCCTCATCTCCCTTTTTATAGAGATATCTTCTAGTATTGTGTAGCCTAAAGTTTGCCCGTTATCCTCAAATAAAATAGAGTTTATATTACACCAGATAAGAGAGCCATCTTTCTTTTTTAAACAAGTTTCTAAATTAAATGCCGGGGTAGACCCGTTCCAAAGCTTTTCCTGCAGTAGTTGCCAGTCAGCCTGATGTTCAGCTGGAGAGTAATCAAGGATTTTATTGCCTAGTAGCTCTGCTTTTGAATATCCTAATAAGTTCACAAAAGCAGGATTTACTTCCAAGATTTTAAAGTCCGAGGATATTACCTTATTAGCAAGGCGAGAGCATTCGAATATAGTTCGAAAACGTATTTGCGAGTCTTTATAGCCTAATTGTTTGTGACTAATAACCTTATTAGAATTTTGACTTTTTTTAAGCTCTTGAACTTCTGATTGAAGGAGTTGAATCTGCCTTTTTAATGATTGTATAGTATCCATGGGCGTTGAGGTATTCCCGAAGATCTATAATACATTTATTTATCCGGTGATAAGAATAGTACTCTGTTATATAAGCAGGTACAGCGATTTTTGTTTTACGAGTTGCATTACTCATGTTCCTTTTGTTCGTCTGGCAATGTAAACCAAAAGGTTGTCCCCTCGCCCAGCTTGCTTTCAACTCCAATTTCCCCGCCATGGCTTTTAATGATCTCCTTAGAAATATAAAGACCCAGGCCTAAACCCGAACTTTGTTTCTCCCCTTTCACTACCTGATAATAACGGTCAAAAAGGTGAGGTAAGTCTTCGGCTGGAATTCCTTTTCCTCTATCCTTAACAGATATTTTCGTGCTGTTAGCAAGGCGTTCTACAATAATTGAGATTTCCTCTGACTCGGATGCGTATTTAACGGCATTGTTAACGAAGTTTACTAGTATCTGGTCGATTTTGTGGCGATCGGCATATACTACGGTAGACAGATCGCCTAAGTGGGTTACATAATGCTTTCTATCCAATTTTACATGATTGCAACAGCCTTCGATAACATCTGAAAGAGGAAATCTCCTTTTATGGATAGATAGCTCGCCCCGTTCAAATTTGGAAGTATTTAACAGATCTTCAATCAGGTGAATTACTTTTGAAGTGTACAGTTGCGCTTCATTGGCCAGGGTAGCCATTTTTTCAGTAATAGCCGATTCCTTCTTAAACATCCTGTTTAATAACTGTAGTACAGCTTTTAAGCTGGTAATCGGCGTTTTAAGCTCATGACTTGCTATGCTTATAAATTCTTCCTTATGAAGTTTCAAGGCATGTTTTTCGGTGATGTCCTCAATGATAGTATATCCTAAAGTTTCACCGTTATCAGGAAATAAGATAGATGTAACGCTTACCCAGATCTCTGAGCCATCTTTTTTAATGAGTACAGTTTCTAAGCTGAAAGAAGGTGTGGATTTCTCCCATAATTGCTGCTGAAGATTCCTCCAGTGTTCGTGGTAGCTTTCAGGCGAATAATCAAGGATACGAGTACCAATAATATCGTCTTTACTGTTATATCCCAAAAGAGAGACCATCGCCGGATTAACTTGTATGATCTTCAAATCGGAGGCGATAACCTTATTTCCTAAAGTCGATAATTCGAAGATAGTTCTAAAACGGACCTGGCTTTCTTCGTACGCTTGTTGATCTGCGGCAGGATTTATAGCAGATTGAAGTTGCTGTATCTCTTTCCTTAACGAAGAGTTTTCAGTTTTTAGCGCCGTTATTGTTTCCTGAAAATTATTTAAATCCTTGTCTTCCTCTTCCATATCGTTGCTAAGATAAAGCTTTGTAGAGATTATTCTATGAAATTGCGTAAAGTCCCGGGTCTATCCGTATTCTCCTTTCAATTTGCTCTTTAATTGATCCTCACCCTGAGAGCTTTCAATCCATGGACCCCTTGCAAGTCTTCCAACTCTAAAAACTCCAGTTCATCTTTCAAAAGCCCCTGCTGCTGAAGTATCAAAATATATTCGAGGTATTCATTTTCTTCAGATTGACTGAAATATACCATGGCAATTTTATCAGGCTGAGTTAAACGTTCGTGAGTGCTTTTTATGAGAACTTTATCAATTCGTTTTTTCACTACTTCGTAGCGGATACTTGATCCACCTTCTACATCGAAACGTTTTTCGTCATTGCGAAACCCGATAGTAATAGGCGATGAATGAATAAAGATAAGCTGGGTTGTTTGCAGATCTTTTAACATTTTAGATCGAAGGTTCCGGGTAATTAACCCGATCTCAGCCATGCTTTTTAGCTGCCACAACCGCATATGTTTCACATGTTCCATGCTAAAGGTTCTGTAGGGTGCAATAGATTGCCCTAAATAAATGTCATATTCTACTCCATCTGTTCTAAACCTGTCAAAGTAATGAGGAAAGAAATTTTGAAGCTCTTTCTGGTAGGTCGTGAGATGCTGATTAATACTACTATTTATTATATGCATGGATGATTCAAGTTCCCTGCGGTGTTTGTGGAACGCTCCTTCAGTTTCCGAGATAGACTGTAGATAGGGTTTTATCAATTCATTAGCCTCAAGGGAAGCTTCTGCAGCCTCTATAAGAAAGGGCTCAACCTCCTCCTGAACTACACTATTGAAAGTAATTTCATCACCTGTTTCTTTAAAGTCGTCAAAATAGCCTAACCATTTTTGCTTATTCATCAGCAAAACTTCAGCTAAGGGATCATTCAAAGATGTTAGCGGATCATTCAATATCTTTGTGAGTAACTCTATTTGATCTGTAATATCTTCTAATACGGCATTATTTCTTTCTATAGACGACTGCCTAATATCAATTGCGCCATAAAATGGGTAGAGTTTTTCGAACTTTACCCGGCCTATCTCAGCGGTAGAAATATCAGGCGCGTTCAAATATGTGCCTACCACCTCTTTAAATTTCCATTTTACGGGAGATTTAATTGAAGTGAAATTATCACTTACTGCCTGTTCAATTGAGTTTGCGAAATTGTCGGAAATATGTTTAACTAACTGTCCGATATAGGGCATTGCTCCTTGTAGCTTAGAAAGTACAAGCTTGTCAATAAATACCTTATCTGGGGAATACACTTCCAGTACCCCAACAACTTTTTTTAGGAACACTACAGCAAGTAAGGCAAATGATTCTATTCCCGCATACTTAAGAATTTTTATCAAAGGTTCTTCAGTAAATTGGCTCGAAGAAATATTATTATGAAGGATTGCTTCCGGATTATTCTCAAACTGTTCTACCAGCTGGTGATAAATATCTTGCTTAACCCGGTATTTAATCGCCGCGTTCATAAGAATGCTACTAGTGGAGCTCTCGCTCAGATATATTGTCCGATTGTTTAGTTTAATAAAAGGCAATATCCCAAATCTTAAATTTCTCTTTCCAACCAATGATTGAAGTGTTTCATTTATTCCTTCGCTAAAAATTTCTTCTTTGTGGTCAACAATGATATTCTTGAGGTTTTCGATGGCATGTTCTTCTGTAACATCGGTAAATTCAAGAATGGAAAAACCCTTAATCTGGAAATTCGAAAGAGGTAATAAGTTTTCAAGGTACTTCTCTCCCTTTGGATCAAGAAGCCAGGTCTCTATTAATTGTGTATCTAACTGTGGGAGGTCGCCGGAGTAAGAAATATTTAGGAAGCGTGTATCAATGTGAATTCTATAAAATACAGGGTTATTGTCCTTTGGATTTAAACCTTGAATGTGGCTATCGGTGTAAACACTCGAATCAATATTATAGAATCTACGTAAAATTAGCTGGTAAAAAAAAACTTTTTCTTTACCAGACAGGATGTTCTTGGTTTCAAAATCGCCAATTGGCGCATTTGAGTTATCACCAATATAGAAACTATAAAAAGCATCGGTGCTATAAAAAATTTCTCCTGGAACAGGGGTACTCAACGCCCACACATGTTTGCTTTCTTTGGAAATAATGGGAGTTACGAACATATAAATCATTTCAAGGAGCTCTTCAAATTCCGCAGTCTCTTCAATTGTTATGCTCTCCCGTCCCGTAAAAGCTCTTTCAAACTTTAAGATAAAACTTCTGAAAAGGTCCTCCTTTAGTGGCTGATCGTCAATTAGGCTTTGTAAAAAAGCAACAAACGGCTGAAAAGATAGCTCTGATTTTGCTGGGATCAGCTTTTTGTCTATAAGACCCAAGTCCAGAATTTCAGTTTTCATTTAAAGCTTAATATTGTTTATTTTAAGTAAAGCAAGGTAACTAGAGCAACCTATACTTGTTGAGTTTATAGAAAAGAGCTCTTTGCTATTAGACAACAAATTTTAACAATTATAGTTCGGATACAAGTTATCGTTGCTTGATCCATCCTACCAGGGTATCTACCAGCCCTTCTACGGACATCCTATTGGCAGCGTAAAATAAAACGTACTAACATTCCCAAATTCCTAATTCTAAGAACATCCCCATCAGAGGTAATATGCTTATCGATTAGTTTTTGTACCTGAGCTTCGTATTCCTTGTAATTAAGCTCATCCGAATATCTCCTTTTTACCGACACCCACAGAGCAAGAAAGAAGGCCGCATTCTTTAAAACGCAGTCAGGTACTAAATATCTTAGCGCAGAATTTTCAATCCATCAATACACTTAAAATGTTTTTTGTTGAGGGTAACAATAGGAAGTTCGTGAACCATACAGGTAGCTGCAATAAATATGTCTCTAAACTCAATCATTTGATTGCTTAATCTAAGTTGATGGTACAGTTCAGCTGCTTTCCGAGCACGGCATCAGTGAATGGAAGTACAGTGAAATTTTCAGTTATATTCATAACATCCTTTTCTTTGTCTTAGTAGCTCAAATATAAAGCCCACACTGTTACAGCAGAGATATAAATAGCGGTCTTTTCTGATATCTCGTAGAGAGTAGTTGATAGTTTGTCTTTAGCACGAAGGTGTTCAATAAAAATCACTGTATCTGCTACCATTGTTGAGGCTTGGTGTGTGCCTAATTCGTTAAGCCCACATCGAGAAGCACCGGGATAGTTTGAAATGGTTAGTGTGTTTTTAAAATGAAAATTAAACAGCATACCATCATGTTTTGATGAGTTCGAATGCTCTTTAAACTAAAAATCCGTAGAGCCTTATGTCAAACTCTACGGACTGTGTGTGTGTGTGTGTGTGTGTGTGTGTGTGTGTGTGTGTGTGTAAACAACAGAGGTCAAATTAAGCAATGCTTAATTTGGTCTTCCAGTATGATGATTGAAGTTTTTATAGGCAGGGCCTTTAAATTTCTGCTGCTCACTACCAACAGTGCTCACTAAAGCTTTTACTTTTGAAGCATCTCTTCCCGGCTGGCGGTTCTTATATGCAGGCCCCTGGAGGGTTTCTACAGTGGCGGCTGATTGTATTTTGGTCGGCACAGCTTTGTGCATCCAGATCTTATAGTTTTTATATTCAGGACCTTTAAGATCACTTTGTTTTACCTGACTTTTCTCTTGTGCCATCGCACCAAATGAAACGACAAACAACCCTAAAATTACTAACGCTTTTTTCATGACTGTTTTTTATTTGTTGTAACAAATTTACAGTCGATCAAGGCCCTTAGGTATTATATGAATTTACGCTATTTGTATCCGTATTTATACGGATAAGATTGATTAGAAATTTAGATCAGATTTATTTCAGTGGCTTTTTTAATAAGCTCGGCAGTATTTTTTACCTCAAGTTTCTTAAGAATATTGTTTCGATGAGTTTCTATCGTTCGTGTACTCACAAATAATTTAGCAGCAATTTCTTTTGTGGTAAAGCCCTTGGAGATTAGTCCCAAAACCTCAGTCTCTTTTTTTGATAAAACATCATCGCTGACGCTTTGGGTTGACATAAAGTTTATCATTTTCTCAGAGATTTCAGCACTAAAATACTTCTTTCCTCTATGAACAGTCCTGATGGCCAAAATCAGTTCTGATTCATCGGTATTCTTCAACAAGTAACCATATGCACCCATTTTAGCACATTTTGCAATGTAGTTACCAGCACTATGCATAGAAATTACAATGGGTTTTATTTTAGCCTCGAAGTTTTTTAATTCCTTTAAAACCTCAAAACCATCCATTTTTGGCATAGTAAGATCCAGCAAAACTATATCCGCCTCAACCCCCTCTTTTATTACCTTCAAAAATTCAAAGCCATCCGCAACACTTTCAACAATTTTAATTTCGCCATGCTTTTTGAGTAATTCTGCAATTCCGTTTCTAAAAAGATCATGGTCGTCAGCAATTATTAATTTTATCTCATTCATAATCAACAGGTAGTTCTATTTCGAAAGTTGTATTTCCGGGTAAAGAATTGATCGTAATTTTACCATTGCAAATATCTACGCGCTCTTTAATGTTTGTGATTCCAGACCCTAGCCTGACAGTGCTAATATCAAAACCAATACCATCATCAAAATAGAAAAGTGAAATAAACTCATCAAATTCTGAAAGTGTAATTCGTATGTTTTTTGCTTTAGAATGTTTTAATGAATTATTTAGCAGCTCCTGGCTTATTCTAAAAAGATTGATTGCCTGATGATCAGTAATATTTGAGTTTTCCTGCTTTGTAAGATCCTCATACTCAATACTTATACTGATTGATCTGTTTAAGTTTTCGATGTAATTTGTTAGTGTTACACCAATTCCAAAATCATCTATTGAAGCGGGCATCAATGCGTTCGACATTGATCTGACCTCGGAAATGGTTTCATCCACTATTTTCTTCATTTCCGTTTTCTTCGACTCATTTTCAACGTTATTTTCAATATAGTGCTTCAAAGAAGTTAAATAAGGGCCCACACCATCATGAAGTTCTCTCGCAAGCCGACGCCTTTCGTTTTCCAAACCGTCCACCAACAGCCGCTTTGCCATTGTTCTGGTATTATCTTCCTGGTTTTTAAAATCGATAAGCTTATTTCTCATCGTTAGAAGACTCTTCCCAAGGACATCATGAGCACTATTTGGTTTATAGTTTGTATTTAGGTCCATATTGCCGATCGCCTCAGAAAATTTTACAGCTCCTTGTAAAGAAGCTTTTAGGTTCGACAGCGCATCGAACATTTCTTTTATTTCATTTGAACTTCTTTTATATTCGATGGTCTGATCGTAGTTGCCTTTAGCCATTACTCTCAGGCTATTTCGCATATTTTTTATTGGATTAATAATGATTCGTGTCAGGAAAAGAGATAGGGTGACGGCAACTAAGAAAATAACAAAAGTTAGTTTCGCAAGCCTTATCTTCAATTCTTCCAAAGGCTTTGTAACCTCACTTACATCAATTTCGGAGAGAATAACCAGCTTTAAATTTGAAATTTGAATAAGACTGTAGACACTATAAACTGGAATGCCTCTGTAATCCACTAAGATGCCTCTTCCATTTACCCCTTTTAACGCGCTTATAACACCCTGCGTTTTTACAAATATCTCGTAAGGCTTTTTATCAGGAAAGAAGCGAGATTCTGAACGCATTCGAAAATCTTCGCCAACAAGATAGGTCTCTCCACTCTCGCCCATACCGGTTCGTTCAAGAAGAATGTTTTGTATATCGCTGTAATCTATAAATCTAATCTTCCTCCCTGCTCTGGTGTTTAAAACAAAACCTATGGTAGCTTTTTTATGCTTATGATATGGCGTAAAATCGTGGATGCCATCGATCTCTTTTATACTATCCGGAAGTTTGAAAGTGGTACTGTCAATGTTTTCGCTATACACCTTAGATGAGGCAAAACTTTTCCATTTTGTCTTTATCAGATTCTCTATCTGAATACTTTCGAGGGTTTCGATTGAATTCAATTGCATTAGAATACGATCGTTCAAAACATTCGAAAACTGTTTATAAAATAAAAAAGACAACAAAGCGATCACAAGTACGATCAAACTATTGATTATAAGTAGTATTAGGGTTTTGATGTTCATTAAAATCTTATTCATCTATGGTTGTCCCATATTGAAGACCAAATTGTTCATTTACAAAGTAATAAATTTGGAATCAAAGCAAGAAGTTTATTCGGGTGTGAACCCAATAAACCGCTTCTGATAGCTTTCATGAATTGACAAAGCAGAAGATTTTAATGCTTCGCCAGGCACCGCTTTTCATTGAGACCTGATCGAAATCACACTCTTTTTTAATCCCTGGCCTTCTACCGTGAGTTTGATATCGCCAGCTACATCCTTCGATTGCACCAAAACAACCAGCTTTCCATTAAACAACTTCATGGTTGGGAGGTGAAATTGCTCCAGGGACGTCGCGTCCCCATTACAGGCGGCTCTATACGACCCTTCGCCGCTTACTTTAAAGGTAAGCTGATTGTTAGCAGTTGGGCATGGATTGCCTTTTTGATCCAAAACTGACACCGTCACAAAAGAAATGTCTTTTCCATCTGCATCTATAACCGAACGGTCGGCCTCTAAATGCAGGGAGTATGGCTTACCTGCAGTTACTACGCTCTTTTCGATGACAGGTTTTCCATTATCATCAAAAGCCACTACCTTAATGGTTCCTGGCTCGTACTTCACGTCCATCCACATTAACCGGTATCTGCTCTGAGAGCTTGAATCATTTTTCTTTTGCACACCCATACTCTTCCCGTTAACAAAAAGTTCAGCGCTTTTATAATTGGTATATACAAACACCGGGGTTACCTGTCCTTCCCTTCCCTCCCAGTTCCAGTGAGGTAAAATGTGAAGTGTATTGTCGCTGGAATTCCATTGGCTTCTATACAAGTAAAACCTGTCTTTAGGCAAGCCAGCCAGGTCGTTAATGCCAAAGTAAGAACTTCGTGAGGGCCAGGAATTATCGTAGGGAGTAGGCTCACCCAGGTAATCAAAACCGGTCCATACAAATTGCCCTATTGTCCAGGGCTTAGTATCCTGGAGAATAAAATCATCTTCGGGCAAATTTGACCAACTGCAATATTCAAGGTCGTAAGAGGAGCATTGATGATCATCATATTTCTTTTCTGCGCCTTTTTCTACCGGGAATTTATAAACACCCCGGGAACTTACTGTTGAAGCTGTTTCTGAGCCTAATATAAATCCCTGCGGAAATTGGTTGAATGCTTCTTCATACAGGTGCGTTCTATAGTTGAGCCCCGGCACATCAAGTATAGCGCCGAAGCCTGAAGCCATAGTAGCTTTTACCTGGTCCATACCAACCGTTACCGGGCGGGTGGGATCTTCCCGATGAAAAAGATCCTGAAGCCATTTTGCACGTTTTACACCCTCCGATCCCCATTGGTCGGGAACCTCATTTCCGGAGCTCCACATCACAATACATGGATGATTGCGGGTTGCGTGAATAAGGTTAACAACGTCCTTCTCTGCATCGGTATGAAAAAACCGGTTGTAGCCATTTTCAACCTTGGGCTTTGCCCATTCATCAAAAGTTTCAGCAAGGAACATAAAACCCATTTCGTCGCATAGTTCCAGCTGCTCTAATGAAGGCATATTATGTGAACTCCTGATGGCATCGCAGCCCATATCTTTGAGGATCCTTAATTGTCTTCTTAAAGCAGCGATATTTACCGCTGAGCCCAAAGGGCCCAGATCATGATGCAAACAAACTCCTTTAAACTTACGGGGTTTGCCATTCAGGCTAAAGCCTTCACCCGCCTGGTAACTGATCTCCCGGATACCGAAACGAGTGGTCGTTTCATCCTTCAGTATTTTCCCCTTATACAAACGACTAACCGCTCTGTACAGATAGGGTGTTTCCGGGCTCCAAAGTTTGGGATTGCGCAGGGCTATATCCTGGTCAAACTCTTTTCCAAAAAGGGTTTGAGTTTCAGCAGAGGCGACGGTATCGCCTGCTACATCAACAATATAGGTTTTTAATCGAAGATCATTTCCGGAAGCTTTGGTTTTGATGCTCACTTTTGCCAGGCCGGTGGAGATATAGGGAGTGGTTATATAAGTTCCCCATTGATCAATACTTTCTTCGTTCTTTACAATTAAACGGACATTGCGGTAGAGTCCGGCGCCCGGATACCACCTGGATGACAGCTCTTTATTACTTAAATGCACAGCAATACTATTCTCCTTCCCCCCAGCTACAAGTTTGGTTATATCAAAGTAGAAATAGCTGTATCCGTAATTCCACTCTCCGGCCTTTTGGCCGTTGATATAGACTTTGGGCTCGCTCATTGCACCTTCAAAAAGAATGATCACCTTTTTACCGGGGCCGAAGCCTGGCAGGTTGAAGGTATTTCTATACCAGGCTTCTCCTACGTGTGGCAAAGCTCCGGTCCTGCCTGTTTTTTCCGTCGCAACCTTTTCACCGTTTTGCACAATCGCAACTACCTGCTTGTCTACCTCCTTATCAAAAGGACCGTAAATGGCCCAGTCATGAGGTACAGTTACAGTCTGCCAGCTTTTGTCCTTAAATTCGGTTCTATAGGCATCAGAACTTGCTCCTCTGTAAAACTTCCAGCCTGATGTAAGACTTGTTTCCCATCTTACCTGAGCAAATGAAAGATTTAAAAAAGTGACAAAAAAGGTAATTAACAATCGTGTTTTCATTGTATTGAGAAGTGTGTGTGTGTGTATATAATTATTTTTTTAACTGAACGGATTCAATTAGAAAACCAGATGTAATTGTAGTGATTTTAGGGAGGTCAGAAAGACTTACCTGCAATTTTTCGAGCTGTGCCGGATCATACTTCCGCTTAAAAGAGCTATCAAACCACAAATTCTGAAAGCCGGGATAAGGCCGGGGCAGCAACAGAAACTTATCTTCCTGAAACTCACTTAACGGAATTTCAATCTCGGTAAGCTCATACTTCAAGCTTGTTTTTGCAGAAACGGTGTTAGCGTTTTGGTCTGTCAGTGAAAATTTCAGGACTGTTCCTTCAGGAGATGTTGAACGACCTTTTACTACCAATTTGGTAAACTCTGTTAGTTCAGATGCCCTTCCTTCAAGTTTATCTCCTATGTAGAGCTCAAATCCGGCAAGCCCTTCTTTCAAAGGTGCAGAAAATTGTACCTGATAGAGCAATCGATTTCCGCTCCCGGATGTAACATAACTGGTTTTTATGGTCTTATCCCAATTTGGAACAGATCGGAGCATTTGATCCTCTCTTGCATTATAGATCTCCAGACTGCTGTTTTTCGCGGCAACATACGTTTCCCAGCTGTCGATAGAAAAGTTGTCCCGGTCCTGTTTATAGTTTCCCGGGAAAATGACTTCATCTGCGCCGTTTTTCACAACTATCCTATATTTAAGCAAGCCCGGGATAACGAATGAAGCAGGAATTTCTGCAACAAATTCATTCGAGGTCGACATGGACATCGGGATTGTTTTATACTCCCCGTTGAGTTGATTAGCATGCAGCTCCAGCTTTGCATCCTGTTCTAAACCAGCTACGGTAGCTTTCACAGTAAAAGATCTTCCTTCTGATACTTGTTGTAAAGGATCATGCCGGACAATAAGACTGGAAGACAAGGCTTTAGGAGCTACAAAGTCCTTTAAGCCAATGTAATTCTCGCCGAAAGTTTCAGGGAGCTTATTTGCCGATTTCTGCTTGTTGACCAGTAAATAAGTTCCGGGATACACCCTAAAGCTCTTTCCTGAAGCTGATGCACCAGCAGCATAAGCAGCATATGGAGAGTTCAAAACGCTGATCCCAAAGTCCTGGCCAAGATCAGGAAGAGTAAGAGTGAATTCCTGATTCTTATATTCTATTCTGGTAACTTCTTTTTTCAGTGAAGCTCTCTCAAACGGATCACGTATTTGAATAGCATCCGGCATTACTTCCAATCTCCATACACCGTCCTGGAGTTTATCCAGGAAGTATGCACCACTGCCTGTGTATGTTACCAGCGTTGAACTTCCCACACCTGCAATTTTTTTTAGCTTAGAGACACTTGCCGGACGAGATGAAGTGGAGGCGGTGTGGTAAAACTCTTCACCCGAATTCATCTCGCTTAAACCTTCCTGATAATTTATTCTGAAATTCCCAAACTGCGTATTCTGCGGATAAGAGCCATAACTTTTTAGTCGCGGAACCTGATGAAAAACTTTGTTAGCAATTAATAGACTAATGGCTTTTGCGGGGGTATAAGCCAAATTTAAATAGTGTGTTTGATATTCAGTATTGGCGAATGCGGTAGTGATAGGATCGTAAGCAAACTGGGTGGCCCATTGGAACCCGGCAGTGCGGAAACTTCGCGCCATGGCCGGGTACATCACCGGCTGAACCACGTCGCCTGCGTCAAATTCATAAACCATTCTGGCTTTGTCTTTAAAAGCAGGAATACTATCGAAGGGAATTCGATACTGATCAACGTTGGGAAGGAAATTTCCTTTTAACGTATGATTTGCCACCAAACCTGTTGGATACCATTGAAAACTCAGTCCATCAATATTCGCGTTGGCAATGGCATCTGCATAAAACGGAGATTCGCTTATATTATAAAAAACAGGTTTTGTCCAACCGCTTGCCCTGATCACTGCAGCTAAACGATTTATATAATTTTTTGCACCTTCTTTTGACCCGCTATGCTGAGGTTCGTTATTTATTTCGGCAGCAATGACAGCGTCATCTTCCAGGTATCTGAGGCTTGTATAAGGATTTACGTGTTTGAAAAACTGCTCCAGATAATTCTCCTGGGCTTTAATCGCTTCTTCCTTTACCAGGGATTGCCCTTTACCGTATTTCGCTGAAAAACCTGGTGTTTTTTCGTCCTTTTCAGGATAACCATTTCCCCAAAAAGCAATCGGAGTGATGATGGTCTTAATGTTACGCTTCTTTAATTCCGCCAAAAGGAAATCGAAAAGTCGCAGGTGTTCATTGTTTAATAGATTACCGGCCGAATCTGAAATCTCAGTATCCCAGACATGCACTCGAAAAGCATCTAAACCAAGACGGGCCATGTGATAAACGTCTTGTTTTATAACCTCTTCGGGATTAACGTCAAGTGCTTTTGCTGCCCGATACCCATAAGCGAAAGGAGTTGTATAGTTCACCCCAAAAAATGCCACTTCCTTCTTTGTATCCTTCCATCTCAAAACACCTTCCTTATCCACAAAGACAGCCTTACCTGTCTGGGCCTGTACTGAAAGCTTTTGAAACACAAAAATTACAACAAGAAGCAGCGAAAAAAACAGCCTTTTAGTAGTCATTTAGAATATTTTGAAAGTGTGTTCCTGTATTTACTGTTTCACCAATTGTTAGCTATATTCCCGGTGTTTTTTGATATGATCAATTCATAAAGGCATCAAGAGCAACACCTGGACGACCGTTATCTGTAAAAGCACCCAATTTATATCCCTTCCAGCTATTGTAACTCTGAGGTTCCCAATACAAAACTCCAAGTCCCTTATTATTCGGAATTGACTTTACTTTCGTGATCAGATCAGCAATAAAGGATTTTGCTTCTGTTGCATCAGCAGCTGGCATCCCCACTTCTACTACCATTACTTCTTTGCCATATCTTGCCACCATATCCTGCATATTGCTCAGGCATTGATTGTTCTTAGACTGCCACTCGTTCGTAGCCGGGTAAAGAGACATTCCGATCACATCCCATTGCGCACCGTTATTCTTCAGCCCATCAAACATCCAGCGAAACAGGGAATTATCATAACCATTAGAGATATGTACGATAACTTTTGCACCTGGATAAACCGACTTCACTCCGCTGTAACCACTATTTATCAGATCAGCAAAGTTTTTCATATTGAATGAAGCTTTACCTTCTTCCCACAGCATGCCATTGTTGGTTTCATTACCAACCTGTACCCATTCCGGACTAATATTATTGTTTTTTAAAAGAGTAAGAACATCTACAGTGTGATCGTAAACGGAAGTTTTCAGACCCGCAATAGCTTGGGCAACCCAGGCAGCGGGTTTTGTTTGCTTACCAGGATCGGCCCATGAATCGCTGTAATGGAAATCGATCATAATTCTGAAGCCCATATTTTTAGCTCTGATAGCCTTTGCCAGAACGTCAGCCTTATTACACCAGCCATCAGAAGGATTTACCCAGACCCGCAATCGGATAGTATTCATTCCCTTATCCTTCAGGATCTGTAACAGATCCTGCTGCGTACCGGCATTGTTATAGAATTTAATGCCTGCAGCCTCCATCTCGGTGAGCCAGCTTATGTCAGCTCCTTTAGCAAGGGCTGTTCCCTGATCGACAGGATCGGTGGTATCCGGTTCTTCCCCTGCATTAGTACCGCTTGTTTTTTTACAAGCAATTACTAAAACTATCAGGATTAGCAATGCAGGCAGAAATTGTTTTATCGACTTAATCATCAGTTTTTCTGTTTTAAGTTTAAGATTCTTACTATTCTATTGAATATGTGTATCTACCGTCTCCCTGACTTAAATCAAGCGTTACTTTAAAAGTTCCATTGTTTGGTACTGTTATGTTGTTTCCAGTCCATGCTGGTGGCCCGGCGTATACAAGCTGGCCTTCACTGTTTACTTTATAACTGATATCATAACTTCCATTAGACGTGAAAACAAACTTTTTACCTGCAGTTAGCGAAACGTTATTTGCTACCCATTTCCTGGTTGAAGGATCATAAGTCATCGGGTTTGCAGAAGTACTCCAGTTATTGTCATCTCCGGAAATATAAAACGTCACCGGAGTATAGCTTATCGTCATCGCATCCAGGTCAACGTTAACCTTCATATAGTTCGGAGCCGGACTAAGCCACAAATTTCCTCCACCTTCACTTAGCGTTGTTGCGCTGGTCCCCCATCCGTAAACTTTACCCGTACTTGTTGATTCCAGTATGAAATTATCTCCACCCCAACCGCTTGCGTTTGGCAAGTATACGTAGCCTTCATATTTGTTGTTGAAGTTAGCTGATGTGAGAAGGAAGCCCTCAGTTCGTGTAGCCGGAGTAACCCATGCTTGAGTACCTCTTACCAATAGCGCCGGGTAAACAATCACAGCCTGATAAGGAGTAACGGTCATCGTCAGCACTGAATAAACAGGCTTCACAGTAGTAGCGTCGCCGGTAGGCTGGTTAATGTCCGACTTCAGTCGAACTACAATTTCACTCTGAGTGCCTGTAGGTAATTTTAACTGGTTAACCAGGAGGGAGTTGAAATCCTTTCCGGTGTACGACTTCTCCGTGCTGTCTCCCGTCAATTTTACGTCCACAGCCTTACCCCATGCATTTTCACCTGTGGTATCTGCAGGAACATCAAACTGAAGCGTGAAGGTTGGAACAACCTTTACACCATAATCCGGCTTATTGAATTTAAAGGTAACGACCTTTGAATTATCTGTATTGGCTGAAAGCACCACGCTTTGAGCTGTTGTTGTAAAGTCTGGCACTCCAGCCGGAGCAAGTAACATCTTTTGTTCTAACTCTTTCTCGCACGAAATAAATAGAAAGGGGAACAATATCATAAGTAAAACCGCGCTTAATGACTTTTTCATTTTGTGAGGGTTTATGAATTAATAATCTTTATTCTGTTTAAGGTTGGGGTTGGAAGACAGATCTGTTGGAGGAAGCGGGAAAATATTGTATTTGTCTGAAACCGCAGCCCCGTTCCTTACTCCGCCTTTCCATGCCCACAAGTATCCGCTGGTGGTAAATCTGTTGAAGCGGATCAAATCAGTTCTTCGGTGTGCTTCATAATAAAGCTCGCGACCTCTTTCGTCGAGAATAAAATCCAGGGTTAACTGTGATGAATTTAGATTTCCTGCAGTGCTGCCATCATACGCCCTGGTTCTTAAGGCATTCATGTAAGTCAAAGCAGTACCCGCGTCGCCTCCGGTCCCCCCGCGCAAAACAGCTTCTGCATAGATCAGGTAAATCTCAGCAAAGCGGAAAAGAGGGAAATCAATGTCTGCAAAATCCTTTTTAGGGTCGATATGAGGAGCAAGTTCACCGGTCCTTGTATAATTCCTGTATTTGGTACTAGAGTAGCCTGCCGTGCTTAGATAGATCTCTGTCATTTCAAGCGTTTGTGGCCTTGCAGTGGTGCCGGTATAGAACTGGGCTCTCCTATCCGTATTTCCTGTTTTATCAGCAAAAAGGTTTACAAAGTTCTCGGTGAAGCGTAAACCGCCCCAGTCGCCGTTTGAACCGCTTATATCGGCAGGAACATTGGCCGGTCCATGCATCAGATAACTTGTACCTCCGAAATTTTGAGTATAGGTACCATCATAAGCAATCATGAAAATATTTTCATCAGTATTTAAATGATTATCTGCAATGGTTAGCTCGCGATATTTTGGGTGTAGTGTATAACCGGCGTCAATAATTTTTTTAGAATAGGTAATAGCGTCTGTATACCGGGCAGTTCCAGTATATACCTCTGCATTCAAATACATCCTGGCTAACAAAGCCCATGCTGCCGCCCTGTCTGCTCTTCCATATTCATTTTCTTTTGGAGCAGGGAGTAAATTCTCCAGATCCTTAAGTTCAGATTCAATATAATTGAACAAGTCTTTCCGTTGAATTTGTTGAGGGAGCTTGCCTGAACCCACCTCGTCGGCTTCTGTTACCAGGGGAGGATTTGCATATAAATCCATCAACACCCAATACTGATACGCTCTGAGAAACCTGGCTTCTGCCCTGAAATTTTTTAATTCGTCAGCATCTGCTCCACTTATTCCTCTTTTGGAAATGTTAGCATCCGATGCCTGTCTTATAAAATCGTTAGCCAGGGTAATTTGAAAGAAAGACCTGTAGTAAAGTCCATTTGCAATAGCGTTTATTGACGACCATCTCATCTCATGCAAGCCCTGTACTCCGGGATCACTTGGCCATGACCACGCCGCTTCATCTGTAGTGAGTTCCTGTAAATTCCAGTAAAGACGCAAGAAGTCAGAATTTCCTTCATCGCGAATAATACTTTCCGGGATATCCTGGCTGCCTGTAGTCGCGTTTCCGGTTAGAGCAAAACCTCCGTATACTTTAGCAAGTGCCTGCTTATATCCCAATGGAGTAGCATACACGTCTTCTGCCACCACATCGTTAGTTGGTTTCAGGTCTAATTTTGAGCAGGAAGCCAATGCTATTGGCAAAAAGGCAGCCCAAAAAGCAAGTGCGAAAATATTTTTATAAGAATTCATGTTATGTCTCTTTAATGTTGATTCTATCAATGCTTAATAGGTTAGGTTTAATCCAATGGAGAAAGTTCGCGGACGAGGATAAAGATTGTTATCCACCCCGCCGTTCACTTCCGGATCAATGCCTTTGTATTTGGTTATGGTGAAAACATTTTGAATGACTCCGCTAACCTGAAGGTTGGCATTTTGCCGGAATACTTTCCCTGCATTATATGAAATGTTAAAGTTGTCCATTTTCAGAAAGGATGCATTTTGGAGGTAATAGTCGCTCAAAACCTGGAAGTCGCTGCCTCTGAAACCAGTTGCCAGGTAATTTACTGAAGCATTATAAACTACGGCAGAACCGGTTATCTGATTAAAGGTTCCTGTTGCACTGTAATTATTGTTATACAAGTAATTACCCAAATTAGCACGCAGAACAAAACCTGTACTCCATTTTTTATAGGTGATATTGTTTGTATATCCCAGGAAATAATCAGGAACAGCACTTTCACTTAAATATCTGTCGTCCAAACTGATGACACCATCTCCGTTGATATCCTCAAAAACGCCATCGACCGGGTTCCCTGAAGCGTCATACAACTGGCGAAAGAGGTAGAAGGTATTTCTTGTGCCGCCCACCGGATTAAGCTGGGATGTTTGCCCTCCTGCCCCACTGGTAATACCTCCTGTTGGCGCTCCTGAATAATTAGGATCATTAGGAACAAGAGTAAGATTAGTGATCTTATTTTTATTGTAGGTGATGTTGAAGGAAGCATCCCAGGTTAAGGTGTTAGTGCGAATGGGTTGCGCACTAATATTAAACTCAATCCCACGGTTCTCCATATTACCAATATTTTGAGTTGCCTCAGCCGAGAAATTTGTTCCGGCAGCCTGTGGAGCCCTTGCTAACAAATCTTTAGTTTTCTTATAATAATACTCAATACTTCCCGATATACGGTTATTTAAGAAACCATAATCCAGCGCAATATTGGAAGTTGCTGTTTCTTCCCATTTTATACCGGCGATGTAACCACTCGGCCTGTACATTTGATAAAAAGCATCGCCAAACTGATAACTGGTAGTGTTCTGACTTAGACTGTAGCTGGCCAGATAGCCAAAGTTTTCAATTCCATCCTGCTGCCCCGTTACTCCATAACCCAGACGCAGTTTTAAACTAGAGACGCTGCTTACATTTTTCAGAAAGGGTTCATTGCTGATTGTCCATGCTGCAGCAACCGAAGGAAATACGCCGTATTTATTGTGCTCGCCAAACCGGGAAGATCCATCGCGGCGTACGGTAGCTGTAAGCAAATACTTATCATTGTAATTGTAATTTGCACGACCAAAAAGAGAGATCAATCGATACCTTGGAATATCATATGGGAAAGCCGGATCAGAGTTCTCAAGCTTTTCTCCCGCAGCATTGTAGCCCGGGAAAAAGAATACTTTAGTTTTGAAATCGTTGTATGAATATCCCGCAGTTGCATCAATACGGCTTTTAATCGTTTTTATGTCTTTAACATAATTCAAATACGTTTCAAAAACGGTGTTAGTCCTGTTTTGCTGATACCGATTGTTCAAACCTTTGGTTAGATATTCTGCAGCGGCACTATCTGCTACATAGACAGTTCCTTTGCCTTTAGCTGCGTCGTATCCGGCGTTAACGTTCAGGCGAAGGTCGCGAAGAAAATGAAACTTGTAGTCCAGCTGAACATTTCCAATACTTCTGATAGGATTGCCGATATCCTCCCTCTGCTCCAATAATCCTACCGGGTTTCTGCCTTGCAGGTTGTAAAGCTCTGTTCCATTTAGATGTTCGAAATAACCACCGAAACGGGGACTACTAGTTCGGATTGGCTGAGTGGGGTCAAAACTAACTGCACTTCCAATTGCTGCTGTATTTGCAAAACGAGCTCTCTGGGCACTTCCTTTTAAATTTACATTTACTGAAAGATGCTTATCGAAAAATGTAGGATTCAAGACTAAAGCCAGGGAAGTCTTTTGAAGATTATCTGTTTTTAGTACACCGTTCTGGTTTTGATAACCCAAGGACACGCGGTAAGGCAGTTCCTTAAGTCCTCCGCTGAAGCTCAGGTTATTATCTGTGCCAAATGCCGCATGATAAATTTCTTTCTGCCAGTCAGTATTTTCTGTGCCAAGCCGGGCTTTCAAAGGATCTTTATTGCTTGCATTTACGATCTCCCTGATCTGATCCCCCGAAAGTACATCTACATATTTGTAGACGTTTGCCACAGAGTTAAGCGTATTAAATGTGACTTTAAACCTGTCGCTTGAGCCTTTCTTAGTGGTAATAATGATCACACCATTCGAAGCTCTTGCACCATAAATTGCCGAAGCCGAAGCATCTTTAAGTACAGTGAATGACTCAATATCGTTCGGATTAATAAAGCTCAAAGGATTTGAAGCTCCTGAAACGGAAGAATTTTCTACCGGAACACCATCAATAACAATAAGCGGATCGTTGCTTGCATTTAAGGAAGAACCACCCCGGATACGAATAGTACTTCCTGCGCCCGGTTGACCGCTGTTAGAGGTAATAGCCACTCCAGGTACTTTTCCTGCAATCAGTTGCTCGGGCGAGGTCATGTTTCCCTTTTGAAAATCCCTTGCGTCCACTACAGCAACTGACCCTGTTAAGTCTTTTTTCCGGGTAGTTCCATATCCCACTATCACAACCTCATTAAGGCTTTTCGCTTCATCCTCCAGTCTAACCGTAATTAAGCTTCGTCCCTGAAGGTTTACTTCTGTTGTTTTGAAGCCGATGAAACTAAAAACCAGTGTTTGATTGAGGTCAGAAACTCTTATCGTGAACTTTCCCTCTGCGTTGGTTGAAGTTCCGGTTTGGTTCCCTTTAACTTTAACTGATACACCCGGAAGTACTTCCTGGTCTGAGGCAGACGTTACTATACCCGTAACGGTTAGGTTTCCCTGCCCAAAAGAAAAAAGAGAAATCACAGAAAAAATCACCATCAAAAGAAGCCACCTTCCTCTCAAGTTAGAAATACTCGACATAGTTGACATTTATATTAGTTTAAAAATTGGTTCGTCATTTTCGGCTATTTGTGTCCGAAAAAGGTTTAACAAATAACAGCAATCGGCGTTTTTTGGCTTTGCTCTAACGTGCTTTTGTTTAGCTCAAAAGTGCTTTTTACGCTCATAAACGCCATATTGATGTTTCGATTGGGCTTGAAGTTTAAATTTGTGTAACTTGTCCTCGTTCGCGCTGTACTGATAAGCAATCTGATGCAACAACTCACTAATCATTTACTAACCACACTAAGATCTTTTATCATTTTGCTGTTGCTGCAGGCTGTTCCTGCTTCTGCTCAAACATCCCGGCTGAGCTTCAGGCATATTTCTATTGAAGAAGGTTTATCGCAGGCAACTGTAAAAGCAATAGCAAAAGACCGATACGGTTTTATGTGGTTCGGTACGCGCGATGGATTAAACCGGTACGATGGAAACAAAGTTACCGTCTTTAGAAATGAAATCAGGAATTCAAAAAGCATCGGCGAAAACTTCATTAATGACATTTACGAAGATCATAAGGGACATCTTTGGATTGCTACAGTGGACGGGCTTGACAGATTTGTATCAAAAACTGAAACCTTTGAACATTTTAAACCGGCAGGAAGCCTGACAGATATCCGGGATATTTGCGAGGACAAAGACGGAAAGTTGTTATTGGGAACAGATAAAGGTCTTTTCGAATTCTATCCAGAGAAAAAAAGTTTTGTAAAGTGGCAAAAACCGAAACAGCTAAACAACCTCATTTCAGACAAGATCAACAAATTGTTATTAGACAAAACGGGTTTGCTTTGGGTAGGAACAGAGAACGGTTTGTTTTATATTGATCGAAAAACGGGGCGGATTAACGTTTTCGAGGCAAAGCAGGGAAACAGCACAACAATTCAAAGTCCTATTATTCATGAGCTTTTCGAAGATTCGCGGGGAAGGATCTGGATTGGGATGAGTGAAGGCGGACTGGCCCTGTTTGACAGGCAGACCGAAAGCTTTAAAACCTATAAAGCTGATCCGGCTTATAGCTACAATCAAAATTTGAACTGCCTGCCGCACAATGATATTCGCTGCATGGTTGAAAATGAACCAGGCGTACTCTGGATCGGCACTGAAAATGGAGGTCTTTGTATTTTTGATACGGACAGAAACCTTTTCACCACGTTTAAGCCGAGCATCATCAATTCCAGCAGTCTGAGTCACGATTCGCTGCATTCTATCTATAAGGATAACTGGGGAAATATCTGGATTGGAACCTGGGCGGGCGGAGTGAACTTTTATAGTCCCACACAACTCAAATTCCCATTGTATAATCGCTACCCTTTCGCAAGGTTTGAAGGTATTGAATCGATAACACGGGACTCTGATGGGAAAATGTGGTTTGGTGTCGTAGAAAACGGCCTGTACAGTTTCGAACCCGCAAGCAAAGTATTTACTTACTATCCCAACCCAAACATCAAACGCTTCGAGGTGGGGATCATGTCGATCAAAGAATATAACAAAGACACCCTGGTACTAGCGACCCGCAGGGGAGGTATGGCTTTTTTCGACAAGCGAAACAAAACTTTCAAACATTATTTACCAAAGGCAGGAGATGCATCCGGCATCAGCGGACACGAGCTTAACTCCGTTTGGGTTGATCGGAACAAAGATATTTGGACCGGAGGCTGGAATAGCGGGTTGAGTCGTTATGACCATAAAACGAAACGCTTCTTCAGTTACAAGCACAATTCTTCAGATCCGAACAGCTTGAGCAATGATTTGATTTACACAATCTTTGGAGACAAGCAAGGTAGAATCTGGATTGGAACTTCTGGAGGTGGCCTGGAGCTTTACAATCCTTCTGCTAACCATTTTATCCATTATCGCCACCAAAAAGGCAATCTCAATTCAATAAGCCACAATACCGTAATTAGCATTCTTGAAGATCACAAAGGAAGATTTTGGGTTGGAACTGCTAATGGATTAAATCTGATGGATCGAAAGTCGGGAACCTTTAAAGTTTTCACACAAAAAGAAGGCTTGCCTAACGATGTAATTAACGGAATCGTAGAAGATAATAACGGTAACCTTTGGCTGGGAACCAATAAGGGCTTGTGCTGTTTTAATCCCGAAACAAGGAAAACGAAAAACTTTGGCACCAGCGACGGCTTGCAAGGAAATGAATTTTTGTTTAATGCCTGTGCTAAGGATACTTTTGGCAACGTATACTTCTCGGGCTACAAAGGATTAAACATATTTAACCCCATAAAGCTGCAATACAACACGTTTACTCCGCCTGTTGTAATCACCGATTTCCTCTTGTTTAACAAAAAAGTTATTCCGGGGTCAAAAGATTCTCCGCTTTCTGAACACATCAGTCACACTAAAGAACTGAATCTCAATTATGACCAATCGATATTCTCCTTTGATTTTGCTGCGTTGAATTTTACCTCTCCCGAAAAGAACAGCTATGCTTATAAACTCGAAGGTTTTGAAAAAGACTGGAACTTTGTGGGGTCAAAACATAATGCCGCTTATACTAACCTCGACGCGGGGGAATACACATTTAAAGTTATTGCCGCCAATAACGACGGCATCTGGAACCTTAAAGGTGCGTCTGTAAAAATCATAATCCATCCTCCTTTCTGGGAAACCTGGTGGTTTCGTTTGATCGTGATTGCACTTATTGCTTACGCCATTTATCGTTATCTGTTATACAAGCGTCAGCAGGCTCTTCGCGAGCTGGAGGAGAAAAAGAAGGAAGAAATACACCAGGTGCAGCTTCAGTTCTTCACGAATATCTCTCACGAGATTCGTACTCCGCTTACGTTGATTTTGGGCCCCCTGGAAAAATTGCTTAGTCAGAGTGCTGCTTCTGCAAACCGGCATTACTACAGCATCATTTATCGCAATGCTAACCGGCTAATGCACCTGATCAACGAACTGATGGATTTTAGAAAGATTGAATCAGGTGCCTTAAAACTAAATGTTACGCCTGGAAATCTTAAAACATTTATCGAAGAAATTATTGACGAATTTTCTGAATTGGCCACAGAAAGGCACATTGATTATCAGCTTCATATTGATCTGAAGGATGAGGTTTGGTTTGACAGGCAGGTTCTTGAGAAAATCTTGCTTAACCTCATCCATAATTCCTTTAAATACACTAACGACCGCGGTAAAATAAGTGTAGCTGTTTTTGGGGAGATGGCAGAATTCAGGCCTCAGTTCAAAAACACACTGGTTTTAAAAAGCCCTTATATGGCTCATAGCTATACGTTTATAAAGGTCACAGATTCCGGGATCGGCATTTCCCGCGATTCAATTAACAACCTATTTCAACGCTATTATCGCATTACTGATGCTCACCTGGGCTCTGGTGTTGGCCTTGCATTTGTCAAAAGTTTAGCTTTTTTGCATAAAGGACAAATTTTTGTTTCTAGTGAGAGAAATGAGGGAACTGAAATTATTATAGCAATTCCGTCTTCCGCAAAGGATTATACCTCTGAGGAGAAAGGGGCAACTGCCGGCAATGAGGGCGTAAAGCTGGAAAGCATCCAATATAATACTATTCAGGATTTCGCGAAGACTGATTTGCAGCAGGAGGACAAGAAAAGCAATCTATCCAGACACCTTCTGATTGTGGATGATAATGAAGAATTGCGAAGCTTCCTAAAAGACAGTTTGAAAGATTTTTATGAGATTTCTGAAGCTTCAAACGGAGCCGAAGGACTGGAAAGGTCAAGAGAGGTACAGCCGGACCTCATCATTAGTGATGTAATGATGCCTGATATGAATGGCTTAGAATTTTGTAAACGGGTAAAGGAAGATATTGAAATCAGTCACATTCCGTTTTTAATGCTTACGGCAAAAAATTCGCTCGACTCTGAAATTGAAGGCATCGAATCGGGCGCTGACTTTTATTTCTCGAAGCCAGTCAGCATTCAACTCCTACAGCTCACTATTCGCAACATCTTCATCCAAAAGCAAAAACTGATTGACCATTACAATAAGGACCACCATGCAGAAGTGAAGGAATTGGTTCACACAGCAAAAGACAAGCAGTTTATGGATAAGCTCCTGCAGATAATTGACTCGCAGCTAATCAATCCTGAACTTGATATAGAACTGCTCTGCGCAGAAATTGGAATGAGTCGTACAAGTTTATATCAAAAAATCAAAAGTATTACAGGGCAGCCGATAGGAGAGTTTGTAAGAAGTATACGGCTACGAAAAGCTATTGAGCTGATGACGCACGAAGATATCAGTATTTCGGAAGTAATGTTCCGCGTCGGAATTCAGTCGCAGTCGTATTTTACCAAAGCATTTAAAAAGGAGTTTGGCAAAACCCCATCGCAGTTTTTACAGGAATTGAAATAAATAATTCAGGAAACCAAATATAGTATCTTTGTTCCATCGCTATTTTCAAGCGATTAATGAGACTGTCTTCAGGAATCAATGGGAACCGTCCTGGAGAACCAAGTAATAACATCTGAGGCTGGAAGGATAACAAAAATCGAACCGGGATCTCCTTCTGAAGGACACCCGACAGTTAATTGTATTTCTGCTGGTTTTATAGATGTGCATGTTAACGGTGGCGAACGGTTCCATTTTACAGACAAAGCCGATCAGGAAGCTTTAGGATATATAGGACAGGCATTTGAAAAAGTGGAACGGCTTACACCTTACCAACACTTATTACCTCTCCGTTTGAAACTATTTTCAAAAGTCTGGATACGGTAAAAGCCTATAAAGATAAAAATCCGGGTTCGGGGATATTAGGACTACACCTGGAAGGCCCCTTTACTAACGAAGCCAAAAGAGGCGCGCATCTCAGGGAATATATCACAAGCCCACCCGACGATATGATCGGCCCGGTAGGTCAGGTACATGTGCCCTCCGCGGTAAATAAAATCTAACGGAATATTTTGTGTCATTGGCGTTCCGTATGCTTTCCACTGGAAAACAACATGATAGGTGCCATCGCCACTTGTCGGCACCTGCCCTAATTTAAACCGAAAGCCGATATAGTAAGTATTGCCAACCGCGACATTGACACCAGTGGCTCCCCTCGCTTCAGCCCGCCGGTCCAAGGGAGCTTTACGAACGTGCCACACGGTACCTTCGCTGGCATCAGCCTCAGATTTAAGGTAGGAGCCATTCGGAGATGGAGAAGACCCCGAATAGCTCATGTCACTGATCTTTTGGAATTCTAGAGCTTTAAACACTCCGGTCCCTCCTGAAGCCGCTCCGCACCATAACAAACTGCTAACCTTAGTTTCATTTTTTGAGCTGTCTGTGATTGCAGTTTCCGGAATTTCAGTGTTCTTTGAACAACTACCCATAAACATGCCCATGCTTAGCCACCCAACCAAGGCTGTTTTACGATTCAATAATCTTTTCATATGATTTATAATTTAGTTATGATATATTAAAACTAAATTGGTTTGGACAGGCCGATGGTGTAAAATCCTATTGATTTTGGGAGGAAATTCGAAAAGAAGAATAAAAAAGAGAAATCTGGATTGTGGCCAACAAATATTGCTTGAGACTCCGGCAACTCCGATTAGCACTCAAATACTCTGGACCTCCAATTTCGGAACAACACCAATGGAATACAAGTGTGACCTACCAGCAGCGTGTTCTCACTAAGCGAGTTCTAAAAACCGACTTTAATGACAACAGAGATTCAAACTCGAAATTCGTCAACCGAACGGTTCCATTTCTCAGAGGTTACGATAGAAAGGCTTAAAGATCTTAAGTCCTTGGAAAACTAGCTGGACCGTAATTTGCAATTTGACCTGGCAAGTAAACCACTGTTATTGTAACCAACAAATTTCCTATGTTTAATATATGTGAACAGCATCCTCATTTTACGATGAACGGCCGGATTGGATAGATACATCTGAGTAAAGTATTAGACACGGCCGCGTTGAACTGCTTGAACGTACCCTTGTCTTTTATTCGAATAATCTTTATTTTTTATTTTTAGAAAGATCCTTCAGTTTAATGTTACGAAACTCTACAGGCTGCCCCTCACTTTGCAAAGCAATAAAACCTTGTTTTAATAACTTGCCATCCTGCTTAATTGCCGGATCATACCTGTTCACCACATCTCCGCCAATCTGAGGTTTCGAATATTGAAGTACAGTATCGCCATTAATTACATGAGTGATCAGTGAATCACCCAGAACGATCAGTTCCGCTTTTACCCATTGATCGCCATCATAAGTTTTCGAAGTAGAATTGATACAGTGTTCATCTGTAAGTTTTCCTTTATATACCACATGTGTTCCGGGAGAACACATATTTCCAGTAGGACGAGGCTTACCATCGCTTAAGCCTCCCAGGAACTGCATTTCAATGGAAATTGGCCAGTCCTGTTCCTTCGGCATGGTACGCGGATCCTGCGAATGGAACATCACTCCACTGTTACGGAGCGTATAATCCGGAGCGCCTTTATGAAGTGCACCGGTAAAACGATATTCAAGCACCAGGTGATAATAAGAAAACGGTACTTTGTAGTATAGGTGCCCAAACTGATCGTTAAAATCCTGGTACTGGTCATACCTGACTTTAATGATACCATCCTCTACCCGGAAGGTGTTACCAAAGTTAACACCTGTTTCGTGGTGCTGTATTTTAACGAACCAATCGTTAAGATCTTTACCATTAAATAAAGAGATCCATTTTTCTTTATTGTTTTCAGGCTTTACAGTCTGGAAGCTGCTAATAAATGGTAAAAGTAAACACGCGAAATAACAGATATAAAATCTCATAGGGATCTGATTTTTAATGGGATGGCAATTATACCAAAACACCGAAATATAAACAAAAAGGAAAGAACTCCTTTGCAGGTAGTTCTTTCCATGAAATCATGGGTACTTCCTAGTCGAATAAATTTTCAACCTTAAACAGTCTAATGCGACTGGCCTGAAGAATCTTTTCAACTCCAAGATCTATGTTAATCAAGAAACCAATAGAAACTTGAGTCGCTGCAGTTAACTTAAAATCCGATTTCAAAAGCTGATTATTATAACTGTTTGTGATTTCAGTTTTAGTTATCGTACTATTAACATCGGAAGCATCAGGCAGTGATTGTCCGGAATTGACAACGAAATAAGTATTCACGTCTACTGCTACCTTTTTCATATCCACTTCCACCGAGTAACTTCCTGCAGGAAGATTAAATGTTTGATATATCTTTCCATTTATAATTGAATTGTCACTCGATGCCCAGCGCTCAATTCCCATGAAGCCGGCGTTTCCATCAAAACCAGCGCCTGTGGGGCGTGAATTTGTAATTGCATCATTTGAAATCCAATCCTGCAAGTTCACAAAACGCCCTGTAGAGCCGGTCTTTCTTGCAAATACAGGGTTTTTAAAATACGTGTCCGTTACATCCGTCTTCAATGTACCAAAGTCACTGGTATTTAAAAGAATATAGGCAGAGCTCATTCCGGAATTTAAGGTATAGCCCGAAACGTCCGACAATTTCAATCTAACAGCCAGCTTTTTGCCCATGTGAGCATCAAGAGCAGCTTTTGTGATATTTATATAGAATGCCTTTTGGCTAACGCCAGCCGACGCTTCAAAACGATCGATAGGTTGTAACTCGGTTGCCGACTCCGTTAAAAAGATCTCACCTGGCGACAATTTCTCATATCCTTCCGGTATATCGTTAAAATCCAGCATCAAGTTACCGGAGAAACCTTCGCTTTCCCGCAATCCCGATAGCGATACTCCGACTGCTTTCTTTACCAGAAGATTGGTTTTGTCAACAATCATATTTTCTGGCTTTAAAGTATAAGTGCCGCTTTCACTCTGAACCAAACTAACCTTCTGCTCGAGCTTTTCCACATCTTCCAGTGTATTCACTTCACAGGCCGAGACGAATAGTGCCAGCAAATAGATAAAGGTGGGCCTGATAGTTATTGCATTTAATTTCATAAAACTTAAGTCTTTAAATTAGATTTAAATTACCAGCCTGGATTTTGTACACAAGCTTTATTTCTCACAATATCGTACTGCGGGATTGGCCACAGATAATAATGCTTAGGAAACGTCCTTCTTTCTATTACTGTCCTTTTGTAGAAAGCAGGATCTGTAAGAGTTTTACCTGCATCCACGTTCATTCCCATCAACGGTGCCCCGTCCGTTTGTTCAGCAATTTTCCATCTTCGTGTATCCCAGGCGCGGAACCCTTCAAAGGCGAGCTCCACACGTCGTTCCGCATGTATAGCTTCTCGCATAGAATTTCTGGTACTGATTTTTTCCGAGGTAAGCGCTGGAATTCCTGCACGTTCCCGGATCTTATTAATATAAATTGCAGCTTCGTCTCTTGAAGCCTGATCATCCTTTGCTTCGTTAAGAGCTTCTGCATAGTTCAAATAAATCTCGGCCAGACGAATCATGACCAGGGAGCGTAACTCCCCCTTCCACTGTTCAAGGTCTGAGTTAGGGCTAATATTCTTACAAACTAAATAGCCTGTAGCAGAATGATCGTGAGATCCTTTTTTACCACAATTCCCTTCGAAATGCAACTCTACTGTTCTGGCTGGATTACCGTCTCGCTTATAGATCCAGTCTGCACCATTGTAGATGATTGAGGCGTAAAACCGGGGTTCCCGATTTACATACATGTTAAAAGTATTTGGTTTAGTATATTTACCTGCAGCCGCAGAAAAACCACTCTCAGTATAACCAGATCCGTCTTCACCAATACTTTTACCATTTGACATGAAGTAAGAGTCGATCATTTGCTGGGCAACGCCCACCCCATTCCAGCCGTTTACAAAGCGAGGAGCGCAATGACGTTCCCAACCAATATCGGCCTGAAAGGAACCCATTTGAGGACGAGCATAAATAACTTCCTTATTCCATCGATCCAGGAATACATCCCGGTAAGACAGGTACGGATCGAACTCTGACGCTCCTGCAGGCGTTTTTTTGTATAAACCCTCGGGCATATTATCTATGAGCGCTTTAGCTGCATCCGCTGCTTTTTGCCATCTGGCATGGTCATAAGACGTGCTTACCAGCTGTTTTCCATCAGGGTTTTTGAAATTAGCAAAGTCTGGATTACCATTCCAAAGCGGACTTGCTGCCAATAGCAAAGCTCGTGATTTAAATGCCATCACTGTGCGCTTATCGATCCGGCCTTTATCCGCAGGATTCACAAACTGATCGGGCAGATCAGCACTGCTTAAAACTAAGTCAAACTCAGAAAGAATATAATCCATACATTCTTCAAAGGAGTTCCTGGGTATCTGCAATGCTTGATTTGAAGCGTTTACGTCTGTCGGGTCGGGCAGCAGGATCACTGGTCCGTATTGGCGGACTAGAAAGAAATAGTAGATAGCCCGCAAGGCACGTGCTTCCTGTTTCCAACTTGCTTTCACCGGGGCAGCCAAAGTCGGGTCATCATTTTCATCAATCCGGCTAATAAAGACGGAAGCAGAGCGAATTCCCTTGTAAAAGCTGTCCCACTTGTCATAGTATCCGCTTGTTGCATTCCAGTTGCCATTATTTATTTGACCGGCCCAAGAGGCTGCCCAAATAAAATCGCCCTCGTCGCACATACCGAGCGTGTTATAATTATTTTGCATGGCCAGGATGTCAGGTATAAAAGAATATACACTGCTAAGGTAAGCCTGGCTCTGCGCCCTGGAAGCAAACACCTCATCCATCGAGAGCATATCGTCTGGCTGTTTGTCCAGGAACTTCTCACAGGAGGAAAACATCAGGACTGCCAGAAATACAAGTAGTTTATGTTTTATCGTTACGATCTTCATAATTTCAATTATTAAAAGTTGATATTCGCTCCCAGAATAAAGGAACGCTGTAAGGGATAAGCGGCGCCATTTCCATTACCTAACTCCGGATCCCAGAATTTGAAACTACTAAAGGTGTATAGATTAAAGCCCGCTGCATAAACTCTAAAAGTTTTAACTCTGACCTTTTCCAACAACTTTTTTGGCAAAGTGTATCCAAATTCAGCTGTCCTAAGCCGTAGATAGTCGGCTTCTCTTTGCCACCATGTGGAATTTCTATAGTTATTTGGATTGGAACCTGAACTCAACCTTGGAAACAGTACATTCTGACTTGGATTTTCAGGAGTCCACCGGTCCGTTGCCCAGTAAGGAACATTCCCCTGAGTTTCGCCACGGGTAAACGGAAAGAAACCATCTCCTCCGAGCATAAAATCCATATTCGCAGCTCCCTGAAAGAAGGCCGATAAATCAAATCCCTTAAAACTTATTGAAGTTCCAAATCCATACACTATCTCCGGAATATCAGGATTTCCGATAGCTACTTCGTCATAGGTATTAACTACGCCATCCCCATTTACATCTCTATATTTTATGTCTCCAACCCGCACAGTTCCGAATGTTTGCTTGGGTGAACTGCCAATCTCTTCCGCTGACTGAAATAATCCCTCTGCTATCAGACCAAACGGCTGGTTCAATCTCTTGCCCTTGGTGTTTTGATACGTGTAAACGAAATCCGGTTCGTCATTATCTACCAGATTGTTCCTTGCGAATGTGTAATTTCCACGTAACGAAACATTTGCTTCACCGACCTTCCGTGAATACTCTAAAGTTGTTTCGAAACCTCTGTTCTTAAATTCGCCAATATTTCCCCAGGGCCTGTTTTTCATACCAGTGATCATCGGCATAGAGTTCCTCTGAAGGAAAATACCTTCGCGATGGCGGGTAAAGAAATCGGCTTGAAGGCTAAATCCGTTAAGAAAATTGGATTCCATTCCTATATTCAACTCCCTTTCCTTTTCCCAGGTCAAGTCTGCTCCCCACTGATCCTCGCCTACTGTTCCCCAGCCATTATTTACATCCGCTCCCAGCATATATTGTCCGAATCCTCCGCCCACTGTGGTGAGGTAAGCAAAACGCCGTCCTCCGAGCCGATCGTTACCTTTTAATCCATACGAGCCTCGAAATTTCAAATAACTGAGAATTCCTGGATTAACCAGGTTCTTAAAAAACGGCTCCTCAGAGGCAGTCCATCCTGCGCTAATTGATGGAAACAATCCGAAGCGATGCCCTTTAGCAAAGTTCTCAGAGCCATTATATCCGCCACTAGATTCAATAAAATATCTATTTTTATAACTATATGTGACACGGCCTACTACCCCCATAAACCGAAAGGGGAGAGCATCAATGGAATTCGCAGCATCTGCGTTTTGATAGTCCTGTTGGTTATAAAGAACCATACCACCTATAGTGTGATCTCCAAATTGTCTGTCATAATTAACGCTCCCCTGAAAATAGATTCTTCGATCTCCGCCAGCTGATTTGGTATATCCCAGATCTTGAGATCCGGTGTAGGTTTTTTGCAGAATAAGATTTCCTGTAACGGGGTCTCTGCCAGGGGGGGTGATGGCCCATGTATCTCCACTTCTTGATCTCAGGATTTTATTGTGAGAATAAGCATCATATGAAAACTTTATGGATGATTTGAGCCCTTTTGTAATGACTGCTCCATCATAATTTAAGGTAAGATCTGTCTGAAGAGTATTGGTCCACTGGTTTGAAAACCCTTTATCTACTAAACTTTGATAAGGATTGATATTTCCTGATCCGCCGCTATTAAGATAAACCAGCCTCCTTGGATCTTCCGGATCGGGAGCGGTGGGAGCATATTTTGCAGGAGTAGCCAGCATCATATTGTACCAAACAGCGCCACTATTCCCATCACCAGGATAATTGGTTAACATGAGATATCCCCCCAATCCGAGACTCAACTCAAGATCCTTTCGCAGAGCAAGATCGGTGTTCGACCTAAAATTTATCCTTTGGAGCTTACTTTGTGAATTGTAGCTTTTCAAAGCGTCTGTACTCCATATACCCGACTCATCATAATAACTGCCCGATATGTAGTACTTTGCTTTTTCTGACCCACCACTTACGTTCATCGTAGCACGTTGGTTATCGGAGAAGTCTTTCATCATCATTCCCATCCAATCAACGTTCGGATATAGATGAGGGTCTTCTCCTGAACGGTACTTTTCTATTACACCGGGGGTGTATGGAGTAACATAGTTAGGATTTGTTGCAAGGTTCGCTTCATTAAGTAGCTGAAGATATGTTGGAGCATCTACAAATTTCGGCTTAGATGTTGCATTTAACATCCCTTTTTCATACTTAAAGTTTAAGGCAGGTTTTGCCTGTTTTCCTCGCCTTGTCGTGACGAGAACTACTCCATTAGCACCCCGGATCCCATAAACAGCAGTTGCAGAAGCATCTTTAAGAACAGAGAAGCTTTCTATATCTTCTGGCTCAACATTATTCATTGGTCTTTCAATCCCGTCGACAAGCACCAGTGGCTCTTTACCGGCTCCAAACGTGCTGATTCCCCTGATCCAAAACTGAGCATCATCCTTTCCTGGCTCTCCGCTTCGCTGAACAGAGATTACACCTGCCACTTTTCCCGCAATCGCATTGGTTAGTGACCTCGGTGCCGCTACCTTTAAATCAGCAGGTTTTACGGTTGAAATAGCACCAACAACACTTCCTTTTTTCTGAGTTCCATAGGCCACCACGACCACCTCCTGGAGATCTTTGGTCGATTCTTTAAGTTTCACATTAACAGTTGTCCTGCCATTAATGTCAACTTCCTGAGAAGAGAAGCCGATAAACATAAAAACCAGGGTTCCTGATAAATTGTCTAACTTAATGGCAAAGTCGCCATTTGCGTCAGTTACAGTACTTACCGATGCCCCCTTTAGTTTAACTGCTACGCCTGGCAAAGGTTCTCCCTTGTCATCAGTAACCTTTCCCCTGACTATTTCAATGGCAGCTTTTAATGTTTTGACATAAACTTCTTTTGATAAACTCTCTCCGAAAACGGGACAGTACCCCATCATAATAAGCATTAGCGTTAAATTAACGATAAGCTTCCTCTTGCATAGCCGGTGCTCCTGCAGCCGTCTCCCGCTGAATTTTACATCCATCGTCTGATAATAAGTTTTAAAATTGGTTAATTTGGTTAATTAAAGCAGTACACTCTTTTTTGCACTGCGTAGTTGAGGTTTAGTTGCAAAAATTCGATCGCATATTTATACTTTTAAAATTGGTTGTTTATGCTGGTTTTACAAGACAATTTTAGCATCAAAAGAGGGCGATTGTATCAGCTGACGTAACAAAAAGTAATAATCTTGTAACATTCATTGCCTTCTACCGCTTTTTGAATTTATAGGCGATCAGAAATTCATGTGTAGAATTAAAACTTCGGGCAACACTTGCTTCGCCCGTTTCGAAAGCATAGCCTATCTTCAAGGACTTCCCCACATTTAGCCCTCCGTAAAGTGCATGCCCATAGTCAATTCTGTAAATTCCACCCGCCCAAACCGCATCGTTGAAAAAACAGGTCACCATACCTTCAAGCCTGTTTGTAACCCCAGCCTCCGACACAAATACAAGCTGGGGTTCGAGGCTGATTTGAGACTTTGTTTTAAATCCGGCCGAGAGGAGATAGTTTTTAAACATCTTCGCCCCGTTGCCTTCGCGCGATGACAGATCAAGACCTGGCAAAGAAAAACCCAGGGTGAAACCGGCATTTTCATAGGCGGCTCCGAAGCTGCCAATCATCTCTATACTGCTATTTTCGATCGTTGCAATGGATAAATCATCATAGTGTGTTACGTCCAATTCCTCGTTGTCAATACTTCTCTTGTGACCGCCGGCAGATAATCCGAACCGTAAATTCTGGTTCCCGGTCAGCCTTACTTTGTAGCTGAACGCCATGCATGCAGAGACGCTGCTTAGAACCCCCTGCTGATCATTAGAAGCTATCAGCGCCAAACCTACTTTCTCACCTGCCGGCACCTGCGCGGTCAGAACAGAGTTAGAGACTGAACTGGACGAATTAACCCATTGCACCCGGCTTAGTGCTGAGAGGGTGATTCCTCCCGGACTAGCAGCGAACGCCGGGTTATACAAAAACCTGTTCAGATAAAAATGGTTATAAACGGGCAATCCCTGACCTAATGTCTGAAAACCGGAAAGCAGACATAAAATTAAGGCAGCAGCTTTCATAGTCATCATTGTACTACAGTTATGGTTCCTGATTTAACTATCTTGTTTTTTTCACGTATTGAATAAAAATAGACGCCCGGGAGAACGGGAGCGCCCATATAATAGCCGTCCCAGTGAGTAAATCTTGATCTTTTGTATAGTTCCCTGCCCTTTTTATCATAAACACTTACCTCTGCTTCCGGCCGTTGTTCGATATTCTCAATCTCCCAGTAATCATTCCTTCCGTCTCCATTCGGAGAAATAAGGTTCCTTGCCCGAAGTGCCTTTTCGATAGTAGACTGTCTTACGAAAATCAACACCTCATTTGTGCTTGTAACTGTATTGTCCGTACCGAATGCTTTTGCAGTTATTGCATGGTATCCTTCCCCTGCATCGGACCATAGATACGAGTACGGGGGGCTTTTAACTTCTCCCAGCTTAGTTGCACCACGATAAAATTCCACTCTTGACACTTTTGTATCTCCCGAAAATTCTGCCGATATCCTGATAAGCGAACCTGCAGTATGTTCCGTATGGCTTGCTGGTGAGGTAATCATCCCCGTTAAAGCAAGAACCTCGTCTGCCCGAATAAAAATCCCTTTTCTAAGCTTGGTGAAGTTCTGTACTTTCGCGGTATCCAACAAGGTGCTTAGTCCCTGCACTATAACTTCATTACTATCCAGCGTTACGTTGTTGAGGTTTTTCAAAAACACCACAGTATTTTGGTTGATATTGTAATAAGCTCCGCTGCTATTAGGGGTAGAAATCCCCGTAGTCAAAAATTTATTCTCTTTAATCAGCACATTACTGGCAGAACTGATAACGATATTGGAACCGGAAACATCAGAAAATGTGTTGTTCTCAATCCTGATATTATCAAAAACACCTGCTTGCGATAACAAGCCGTTACTGCCATCAGTTATCGAAATGGCACCGGCCTGATTACTCCAGGGAGCCGGCATGAAGTGCCCGGTTCCATTAATTATGTTATTGCGGATGATCAAATTGCTTATTGCCGCTGCACCAGGCCCAACCTCAGTGTTTACTGTTACTCCACTATGGGTATTGTCAAATGTATTATTTTCTATCAAGCCATTGCCCGCCTTTACCAGAACGCGTCCGGAGCTGTGAATGTAGTTGTTTTTCAGAATAAAATTCTCGCAGCGGCGGTTAGGTGAATAAAAGCGAGTGCCTGCCGGCCACGGCGAACTACGGTCGAGCTCAAGGCTTCCATTCGTTTTCGCTGTAATCACCGCATAGGCCGAAGTAAGCGAGGTCCTTATAGTATCCCCAACCTGAAGGGTATTCGGGCTCACGGTAATAGTGTTTCCGCTAACTGTCCCCAGAGTATACTCCCCATCCCAGGTAACACTCCAGGAATCATCCCCTGCATCGAGTACGGTACAGTTTTCCACTACCGGTCCTATCCTTGTTAATTTATGCTGAATGGCGTCCCATGAGGCAGACAACAATCTTGCTTCAGTTGCTCCTGCCGGCTTCGGCCCAGGCACAACCTTACAGCCATTTAATATAGTTCCACCCTCTCCTTCTGCTTCGAAGATGCCAAATCCAGGAGCTGCATTAACCGTAACGTTCAGTAATTTGATCCCTCCCCTGCACTTATTCAAAACGAAGGCGTGATCAACTCCGCCGGCAACCGGACCAGCACTCATAGAAGCCATATCGCCTACTACCGCAGGACCCGGAAGATCAGGCTGCGAAACGCGGACAACCGAATCGGATGTAAATGCGGCTGTTGCCTCCCATACAAAAACGCTGCCCCGTTTACGAAATCTCGTTGCTGGATTAATTATATCAATTCTGCTATAAGGCTGAAGCGGATAACCTCTATGTATTTTCACATCAACATAACCGCTACCCGTTGCTATAACATCTCCCTGGGTAAATGTTAGCGGCTCATAATCAATTGTCAGCCCCTTTAAGGTCACATTCTTGCAGTTTACCAGTTCGAAAGCCCTTGTTCGCTTTCCGCAAAGCATTATAACACTGTCGGCTATTATTTCGAGGTCTGAGGCATTGTTAAGATAGACAAAGACACCGCCGCTTGTTGTTCCCCTATAAGTACCTTTGGGTATAACCACTTGCGAAGCTCCAGAGCTTGCGGCATTGATAATCAGGTCTCGTAAGGTATTGATGGAAAACTGCTCTTCAGGAGATACACTAACCGGACAAAGTACCCGGATGTCGGCGAGTGTAAGGGCACGATTATAAAATCGCATATCAGCTATCCCCATTTTTAACATATAAAGCCCTATTTCGGGACCATACTGCGTAACAGTGTTAATAGTAAGGTCTGCAGATTCACTCACAGGTGTTAGCGGCAGCTGCTTGCCATTTACGTACAGTATTAAGCCTGTTTTCCTGTTCCCGGTTCCATTAAATACCAGAGCAAGGTGAAACCACTGACCCTGGGGATGATCGGTATTGTTCAAGGTGGCCACACTCCTGTTACTCCAGCTGTTACCTGCGTTATTCACGGCATTTTCGAACTCGATGCTGTGTCCCTTGAGTGCAATTTCAAACCGCCCCCCAGGCTGATTCTCATTACCATAAGCAAATAAGGTTCTGCCTGTGAAATCATCCGATCCTGGCTCTATTTTTACCCAGGCCGCGAAGGTCCGGGCTTGCGAACCGGCTACACCGAGCCAGGTGTTGCCAGCTGCATTAGACAGAAAATCAGTTTGCCGGCCCTGAGGGAAATAAACATAAGGTCTGATTACACCTCCTATTTCTTCATTTCCCCACTGAAAACTTGAGCTAAAAGGCTGGGCCTGGCCGGATCTGTAAGGGGAAAGATCGCGGTTGTTTCCCGAATAATCTGAGACTACCGGATCGCCTGTCTGGTAGTCGAATTTATACCAAACTTCAAGATTTGAAGTTACATCCTGGCCTATGCAGGGCAGTACAAGTTGAAGCAAACCTCCGGTGAGGATTGCCAGCATAAGAACTCTTTTCATAAGGTTAATAATTGGTTTTGTAAATGTTAATTTCTATATTTTCAATGTTTATGATTAGCATTCTTGATTTCTTGAAGAAGAGCTTTCAGTTGCTGCAGAACTGCAGGATTCTGAGCAAACACATTACGCTTTTCAGCAATATCTTCAGACAGGTTATATAACTCCGGAGGCGTTCCGGCCGGCCGTTCTATGTACTTCCAGTTTTGATAGATAAGAGAAAGCGTGTTACCGTACGACTGGGTAACCAGAGAGGTTCTCGAACCATGACCGTTTCCCATAAGTGCATCCCACATATTAAAACTGTCTGCAAGCTCTGACTGCTTGTTTCTTCCAGAGACCGCACCTGCAAATGAAGCAAGCAAATCCGACTGACTGATTAACACATCTGACTCTCCCGGTTTTACTTTTCCGGGCCAGGAAACTATGAAAGGTATTCTTGTTCCGCCCTGGTACTCGCCGAATTTCCCTCCTCTAAAGGGGCCTGAAGGAGAGTGGTTGCCGGCAAGAATATCGGCCCCGTCATCATAGCCATCGTCAAGTACAGGGCCGTTATCACTGCTGAAAATGATCATGGTGTTTTCCAGCTGCTTTTCGCGTTTTAGTGTTTTTACAATTTCACCAACGGTCCAATCCAGCTGCAGAATAGCATCCCCGCGGGGGCCCATGCTGCTTCTACCGGCGAACTGTCGATGAGGTAGTCGCGGAACGTGGATATCATGAGCTGAAAAGAACAGAAAGAAGGGCTTACTTCTATTTCCTCTGATAAAGCTATCGGCCTTTGTAACTAACGTTTTAGCCATGTCCTCATCCTTCCATCTGGCCGTTTTCCCACCGGCCATGTAGCCTATCCGGCTTACGCCGTTAATTATAGTCTTGTCATGATCAACCTTTGTATACTTCAGTTTAAGCAATTCAGGATGCTCATAACCGGTGGGCTCATCCCCTACTTTGGAGTGGTAACTTACTGCAATAGGGTCGGTGGGATCCAGGTTAACCACCCGGCCATTCTCCATGTACACACAGGGAACCCTGTCGCCAGTTGCCGGCAGAATAAAACTATAGTTAAATCCTGTCTCTCGCGGTCCGGGCTTTACTTCAGCATTCCATTGTATTGCCGTGCCATCACCCAAACCCAAATGCCATTTTCCAACAACAGCTGTATTATATCCCGCATTCTTTAAAACTCCAGGTAGTGTAGGGCCAGAAACAGGTATCAATAAAGCAGCATCACCCGTGGCAATACCGGTACCACTTTTTCTCCAGGGATAAATACCAGTTAACAGGGAAAAACGGGATGGAGTACAAGTTGAAGCAGTACTGTGTGCGTTGGTAAAGCGGCGACCCGTTTTTGCAAGTTTATCAATATTAGGTGTTTGTATTGCTTTAGCACCATAGCAACTCACATCACCATAGCCAAGATCATCGGCATAAATCAAAATAATATTGGGTCTGTCCTGGGCATTTACCGGGAAAACTACCGGAACAAAGCCTAGGAACATTAATAAAAACTTATAGTTATTCATCATAATACAAATGGGGATTACAAATTCTCGATCTGTACACCCGAACAATCGTCTACAACGAAAGGCTCCGCATTGGGATACAGACTCTTATAATCATTACTTCTCTCAATTTTATTACTCCTGAATACCAATCCATCAACGCTGTAAGCTTTGAGGATCCGCGGATCGAAAACTTTAAACACATTGTTTTCGATGACGATATTTTTATGATAGCTGTTATTGGCCCTGTATTCCTTTACGATCCCTGATCCCACTTCAATGCAGGCTGTTCCCCAAACGCCGTAGTTACAATTGTCGAAGGTATTGTTGCGGATAATTACGTTATTGACGCCTGACTGCTCGTACCAGAAGCTTGCGTCTCCTTCAAATAATATGGCTGCCCCCGGAACGTGAAAAACGTTATTTTCCACTATTGTTGTGCCGCGAGAGTTCAGCAATATCCCCCTGGCACGATTGCCCCTGATGACACAGTTCCTGATAAGCACTTCAGGGTAGCCGTTAATACTTGCGATTACATCACCCGACTTCGTTGCCGGATCCAGCGGCTGTCTCAGAGTAACCCGGGTATATTCCTTATTTATTCGATCTAAGGACTTTATAGTATTTTTACTGTAGGTCTTTATACTGGGACCGTCTGCAAACTCCAGCTCCATTCCTTCCTCGAGATAATCGAACCCGAATTGCTGTCGATGTACCAGCTTTACTTCTATTTCATTCGGGGATATGACACGAGTTATTCTGCTATAGATTCCGTGAATATTGCTTGCATCGTCTTTTTGGTTTTCAAATAAGCAGTTCTCGAGTACTACCTTTCCGGTACAGTTGGAAAAGTGAGTGGCATCTGCTGTAATACTTATAATCCGGCCCGAGCCCGGAGCTGGACTTACCTTAACTTTATCCAGGTAAATATTACTGCTGTTCTGGGCAATCACGCCCATTCCGCCACAGTGATAAATGTTCACATCAAAAAAGCGGATATTATTACTGGAAGAAATATTAAAGGCCGGTACGAGGCGATGTCCGGCGGCAAATACCATGACATTGCCTACTGTACCTTTTATATCAGGTGATTTCAGTCGAACAACGCCTGGAGATATTTCTTTTACAGGGACTTTCGATCCCACCCAAAGATCTTTGGCCATAAAAGCAGTTTCACGCCTTTGGGGATCAAATTCGAGAAGATCGCTCCAGGGATATACAGTCCCTTCTTTATCCGTAAAAAGCAGTGTGGTGTTATCTATTTTATAAGGAAACCCGCTGCTGAACTGAATGTCTATGCCATTATTATCGACTTTAAGGATCTTCCCTTCACTATGAAAAGTACGCGAATAATCAATGGAAAAATTCCTGAAGGTGATATTTGATGACTTGTCTAACAGAAAAGGAGATAGAAAGCCATTTAAGAGGAATAGAGATCCCTGCCCGTCAATCTCCAGGTTCTTTATCCCGCTAAGGTCGAACACAAAGCGCTTTAATCCCTCATCGTTATTGCTTATGAAATGATATTTTTCGACAGCAAAGTCCTTTTTGAAATTATAGGTCGCTTTGGGAAATAGCAGCTTGCTTGCCTGTACTTTACGGCAATATTTCAAAGCCTCTGTGACGACAGGTGTAACGTCATCTCCTTCCCTGACGTATTTCATAAAGTCGGCAATGTTCACCACTTTATCATTAGCGTAACCGGCACACAGCCACATTGAGCAGAGAATACTGCTCAAAAACATTTTATACCTCTTGGTCATAAATCGTTTTCTAGTGTTGAATAATTATTTTTTATTGATACTTAAGCCAGGCAGTGGCTTTACAATTTTTATCAGATGAAAAGCGTATCCATCTGGATTGAAAAGAATCTGGAAAAGTGTATGTATTTGTTTCGCCTGGCTTCACTTCTATTTTTTTATACAACATCCAGGGACCATGTCCTACAGGTTCAACCTCTATTGAAATAGTAACCGGTTCGGTCAAATCGTGAGATAATTCAAGGCTTTTCCTATCGTAAAAACCGATAAGATAAGGGTCAGAAGGAATATTCTGCTCAACTGAGGTTTCCATCCACGGCCCTCCCCTTCCAACCGGCTTGCCCATTTTCCAAAGGTCATCTATTGTTCCTGCCCATACTTTTGCTTCCCCGTCTGCAGATTCTATAATATTTTCATTTCCTTTTGTACTTGCAGAAATTCCACTCATTACCAGTAAACCCCGGTAAGAAACGTAATCATGGATTGTAAACTGATGAGAGCTTACCGGACGTATCTTCGCAAATCCGTCGGCGTTTTCTGCAGGTAGTTCATAAAATGTACCATGGATATTTAACAGATCCCGCTCTGTAACAACTTCCCGGCAAACTCTTGCCAGGCTATTGGAGTAAAGCGCATTAAAAGAGCTGTCACCCAGGGGGAGCCTCCATCTTCTATTCTTATTATCGATAACTAAAACAGAAGATTCCTCAATGCTTATTCCGGGAGATCGGTTTATCGCAAGCCGTTCACGAATAAAAGATGTAGTTTGCGCATCTTGCTTTTTTTCAAGCTTCATATCCGCACTTAGCTCGTAGTAACCAGTTTCAAAAAACTTTCCATCTGATATATTACCTGCCAGTATTCCTAAAGCTCTTCTGTTATCCCCAAGAGAGTATAACAAACCTCCATGGTAATTTTCTTCCTTTATACGGTTAGTCCCTTTGAATATTGAACCGGACTCATCAGCAAAGCGACTGTCGTCTGTATAGGAAAAATGGAGCGTTGCCTTTGTTGATACATTGGAAATTGCCCGGATCCATTCGCCTTTTTCTGAAGAACCAAAGCTGATATTAATTGACTTGCCTGGATCAACCTGCTCTTTTTTCAGCTCCTGCCAGTCGCCCTTACCGTTACGATCTACCTGGAAGGTGAATGTTACCGTTTTTGGGCCCTCGTTTAAAAGCCAGGCTGCCCTGTGTTTCCAGCCGGCAAATAAATAAGCATCCGATGCCTGACCGGCATCTACCTGTTCTGACAACCATACCGCTCCATTTACTGTATTTGGCCCTAATTCGTCCAAGCTCTTCAACGAAGTAAACCACAAATTTGAATTGGACTGGCCGGGACCCGGCATCTCTCCTTTTGCTTTGCGGCTGTTTAAAAACTCTTTCTTTGCTGCATCGTCAGCTCCAAAAACAAGTTGTTGGTTCCAGCGTGCAAAATCGCCGAACACCTTCAGATACGCCGATCCTGGCCGTATTCCCGCAGAATTCCGCGAAGAGAAAGCTCCCGGAAAATGCCAGAAAAGTCCGTGCATAGTCATGACGTAATGAGGTTTGTTTGCGGTTCCAACATTTCTGATCCGAGGCCATTCGGTATTCCATCCGTGTGCCCCATCATAGCTGTGGCTTGCTTTAGGTAATCGGAAAAACGCCCATTGATTATTATCTCTCACACCCAGTAAAACAGATTTGTGATCCCACCCGGTAGCCCAGACAGGATCAGTATCCGGATTTTTGTTTCCTTCAATACCACCTGGACCTGTTATTTCTGCAAACTGATTTCGCCTCACGATTTTCCAGTCTTTGCCATTCCATTCGGCAAGTACACCCGAGGGTACATCAAATTTTTCCCTGGCATCATCTCCATATTCACCATTGTTCGAATAGATCAAAACTCCCTGGCCCGAGTACAGACCTTTGCCATGGGTACCTGGCAATATGCTTTCGTACGCCTTCTGCTGATCTCTGAATTTGTTTTCGTCTGGAAACAGGGTCTTTGTACCCAGCGTCTTTACATCCAGTTCATAGATTCCCTCTTCCATAGTGCCCAGGTAGGCTTTGGACAATGGATCACTGAGGTGCCTCGTAATTCCGGTATATCTGCCAGGGACAGCATTATATGACAGCGACCTAATATTTGCATTTTTATCGATGGCATATGGTCCTATAAAAAGTTGCTGACTTTCCGGATGGATCATTCTGTTAGCCGGGGTTCCCCCTATACTTTCCTGACGAATGATCTGCTTCAGATCTGGCGTTATCTGGTAGAGTTTATCCGAGGATCCCAAATAACTGTGAGGAGCATACGACACTACCCACAAACTTCCAGCCCAGGGAACAACCGCTCCTGTTCCGCATTCACCTTCATTATTGTAATAGGCAAGGTGAGGGTAGATGCCGCTATATTGCGGCATCTGCTTTATTCTGCTAGTTCTGCTTGAGCTGCAAGAGCAGAAAAGTAGAACGTAACCGAGTACCCTAAGTCTATTCATGTGTTTTTTCTACTAGGTTTGACATTAACTTACTTCTGTACCTTGCTTCGAAGCTCCATAATGTCCTGATCTCTGCTCGTAATCTCGAGTTGCAAGCGTTTAATTTTCTCCTGCAGTTCTGATACGGTAGAATTTTCAGCGGAAAGACCAGAGGTTTTGCCAGATCCGCCAGCCTTATTTCCAGAGGAATTGTTCTGTGCTATTGCTACAGCTTTTTCACTATAGTAAAGTGGTAACTGTGATGGGCGAGAATTAAAAGTTATGACATCCGATTTTAATCCCTCAGCATAGGCTTTTACCTTAATCTGACCTGGCTTGGTAGTTGCCCTGATAAACACCGTAGATGTACCGAACTGTGTTTTCATAGGGTTAGCCTGGTTAAACTCTCCTCCTATTATCTCACCTTCGCCTTCTACTTCAAAGTGAATAAACTCTGGCTCAAGCACTTTCACAACGCCCTTATTGTCTACAATCGATGCTCTTACAGGCACAAAGTCGCCCCCATCTGCAAAAAGACCAATCCCCGCGCTATCTATTTCCAGGCGTACAGCAGTAGTCCGCTCTGCATACCTTTTTACCTGCCTGGTCACCACCTTACCTCCGATCAAACCTTCTGCAATCATTTCAATGTCCTGCGTTCTGTTCCTCCATTTGGAAGAGATCTCATGGAAATTGAACACGTTTTTAAAGATGAAGGGCGCATGGGGCACACTTTTTAACGACGGGTCCGGCTTTGCGGTACCGATCACTTTACCCAACCAGGTAAGGCGTATTTCATCGCAGTTACTGAAGATAATCACATCTTTATCAGATGCCTGACTAAGCTCGTGAGCAATGTACACCATTGGTCCGGTTTCTATTCCTGGCAGTTTGAAATCTGCATCGTACTGGCTTTTGAATAAATAATAGGAATAGCGGGGCATACGGTATACATCCAGCAGCCCTCCCCAGAACGGGCTTGGATGATACCCGCGCTGATGATCTATACCGCACCAGAGAGCCGCTCCTATACGCTTCGGAGGAGTCGGATAAATTCCCTGTAGACCCTTCGCCCTCACCATTGCCTGGTTTAACATCGCAAACTCGCCCCATTCACGTTTCACCCGGGTAATGGCATTCTGAGAATAAAAGTTGTCTACTTCTCCGCCATCTCCATACTCTCTCGTAAAGGAGCATTTTTCCTCTTCCATTCCACCGTGATAGTAAAAGTCGAAGCCTGCTTTCTTGGCTTCATCTACATCGGCTGCCGTAAAAGCTCCAGGGAACGGAAATTCAGCATGCACAATATCATGGAGGTTTTTCATCACAGAAGCAGGCTGCCATGGCGTTTCATTTATCGCAGTTTCCCACAAGACAACAGCAGGGCGGTTACGATCTCTCCTAACCAGGGCATGAGTGTCTTCCGCCAGTCGTTTAGGGAAAATAGGATCCTTATCATTATAAAACTGCCAGCCTGGATTTGCCGAAGTAACCAGCAGACCAAGTTCATCACATCCGTCCATGAACGCAGGGTCTAATGGATAATGTGCTGCCCTTACGATGGTGGAGCCTCCTTCTCTCAGTAATTTTGCATCGCGCCATTGACCCGTATTCGGCAGGGCATTTCCTACGTAAGCATAATCCTGATGCCTGTTTACTCCGGAAAGTTTGTGCCCAATGTATTTCTTATTTACAAAAAAGCCCTGATCTCCTCTCATTTCGAATAAACGGATTCCAAAGCGGGTACGATAGCTATCCACAACTTTGCCGTTCTCAAGCACTTCTGTCTTTACAAAATGCAAGTACGGATCGTCAGGATGCCATAAATGAACGTTTTTGGGCTCCATTTCCTGAGTTACCTGAGAAGAAGCGCCGCCACCTATCTTTAGGGCACTCTGTTTTTTCATTACTTCTTTACCTTCAGCAGTTTCTAAAACCGTTCTCACCGTCAAGTTCTTTGCAGTGTTACTACTGTTCTTTATCTCTGTGCGGATCTCGAGACTGGCGTTCTTGCCATTTACATCCTTAACAGCTACAAATACTCCACCGCCTGCAACAGTAGAACTCAATTCAGGGAATGTTATATGAACCGGAGCCGTTTCTATAAAATATACATCCCTGTACACCCCTCCCAGGTACGTAAAATCAAGATTGTCTTGCGGTTTTCCTGGAGGATAGGTAGGGTCATCTGAATTGTCGGCGAGAACGGCAATAACGTTTTCCCTGTCACCGTGCAAACTGCTATTGTCTATGGCAATGGTGAAAGGAAGGTAACCACCAAAGTGCTCGGCAACCTTTTTTCCGTTAAGCCATACAGTCGACTTCCCCATCACCCCTTCAAAATACACAAAGCTCTTCCCCTGACGATTCGCTGGTGCCTTGAACTTTTTACGATACCAGGCCGGTCCCTGGTAATTACGCATTCCGCTGGCATTTTCTCCCAGGATCTCAAGCCCGTGAGGAAGGCCTACAATTTGCCAGGAAGAATCGTCAAAACCTTCTTTAAAGGCATCTGTAAGACTGCCCTTATAAAACCTCCAGCCAGGGTTGAAATTAGACACCTTTCTCGGGCTGTCCTTTATTGGGAAGAAACCAGCAGTGGAAAATAAGGGAGTACGTTTCATTGCCTGCCCCAAAACCAGGCAATTGTTCGACATAAAAATCAGCAGGGCAAGGAACTTTGCCCACTTAAACGAATTGTGTGTTTGTTTCATTGGATCTATTTAATTTACCGATCAGACAATACCATGACGGCCTGTCTTTAGTGATTTGTATTTTAATTGGTTAATAATCGTTTGCGACCAGTATTTCCTCCGGGCATCTTAGGTACCAGTTTATCGCTGTCTGTTAATGCCCGAAATGCTGAATTCTGCAGTGTCGCTACTGCAATGCAATGTTAAATTGATAATTTCATTTCGAAGTTTACTCCTGTAACAAAAACTTTCCCGGATGTAACATCACCTTTTTTCGCCTTTACAAATAGGTTTCAAATGACTACAATTGTGTATTCCCCAGTACTAACCCATATGAACTTATACATTTTTATACCACTGTTAGTCCTTACCCTACTGGGCAGGGCAAGCGCTTGTGATGTCGATCTGGCTCAGAACTATTCATTCAACTACCTTTCTGTGAACAATGGCCTGTCGCAAAACTCGGTCACTTCTATAATACAGGATTCGAGGGGATTTATATGGATTGGGACGTATGACGGGTTAAACCGCTTCGATGGGTCTTCCAACACGATCTACAGGCATACATCGCACAATAAATTCAGCCTCTCTGACAACAGGGTTCTCTGCCTTTATGAAAGTGCTAAAGGACAAATTTTGATAGGAACAGACGGAGGGGGCGTGAACATCCTTAACCCGGCCGATGGTAAGATTCTAACAGTTGATATTGGAGGTGCTCAACTACCAAGTAACACCATTCAAACGCTGAGCATTGATGCAGATGGCCATGTATGGGCGGGCTCAGACAAAGGGTTGGCAATAATTACGGAGTCTTCTATGGGGAAAAGCAAACCAGAAATTACTTTCCCGGCTTCCTTCAAAGGAGCAAATATTTTAAGCCTGGCTACAGACAGGGCCGGGAATACATGGATAGGAACAGACAGGGGGCTCTATATGTACCGCAAGGGATCAGGTAAAATGATCCGGCCCGAACGATTCATAAAAATAGGCCAGCCGGGTGATTTACGTATCACAGCTCTCTTCACTGATGAGCACAACAGTGTCTGGGTGGCTCATGCAAAAGGAGTTTACGCTTTAAGCATTATAGACCCCAGAATCATAACCGCACGTCAGGATCTTTCAGGAGTAGACTTACAGATTTCTGCAATAAAAGCAGATCGTGAGGGCAACCTATGGATCAGCAGCAAAACCTCGGGCTTATATCGAATAGCATTAAATTCGAGTGGAAGTATAAAAGGATTAACGCAATACCATACACAAAAAGAGTTCTGTAACCTGGTAGACAATTCCATCAACACCTTATTTGTTGACCGCTCTAATACACTATGGGTGGGCACTTATCAAAAAGGCATAAATTACACTGATCTTTCACCTAAAAACTTCTTTTCTTTCTACCCAATGATGTCTGACAAGACAGCCTTGCCTGGATATGAAGGGAAATATATTTCTGCAATTGCTGAAACCGGCGATGATCTTTGGGTCGGCACTTTCAATGAAGGTCTATACAGATATAATAAATGCACAAAACAACTATTTCCTTATAAAAATGCTCTAAATTCGAAATCGATCTGCTCCCTGGTCGAAACCAGAGACAAAACATTATGGATTGGTACCGAGAACGGCTTATACAAAGTACTACCTGCCGGCAGTACCTACAAAATAAGCACTGTAAAAGATGCGTTTATAGCCCGCTCAATCTGCGAGGACAGGTTTAATAATCTTTGGATCGGCACCTGGGGCGGAATCCTCATTTATAACCGCAAACTAAATCAATTCAAAGAAATAACAGTCGGGCACGGCTTGTCATCAAACTCAGTATACATAGTTTACCAGGATCCCTACGCACCTGTAATTTGGGCAGGAACTATCGGAGGAGGCTTGAACCGCATCAGCTACGACAATTCAGGTAACTATAACATCACTGTTTATAAGCCCAAGCCAAACAACGTAAATAGCTTAAGCAGCAACCATGTCTGGTGCCTCCACCGCGATCGTTTTAATTCTCTATGGGTAGGAACAGACGCAGGGTTAAACAAACTCTCCTTAGATGCAGGTTCTCAGGTAAAAAGCATTCAAACAATTGATGTTTCTCCTCTGGCAGACAGAAAAATAATGGCTATAATGGAAGATAAGTTCTCTAACCTCTGGCTCAGCAGCAGCCAGGGCCTTTTCCGTTTCAACAATGGCAGTTATCATGCGAAGCTGTTTTCCTATGAAGACGGGCTGCTGAGCTCCACCTTAACTGAAGCTGCATTTAATAACGGTAAGGGCGTCTTTTATTTTGGCAGCATCAACGGACTGAACTACTTTAAGCCAGAAAAAATAACAAGTAATGCTTTTCACGCTCAAACCGGTTTTACCGGTTTCCGGCTATTCAACCGCACTATAAAGCCGGGTGAAGAATATAATGGTTCGGTCATTCTGCAAAATGATATTAACTATACCAACAAGATTAATCTTTCATATAAACAGAACGATTTTGTTATCGAATTTGCCTCGCTACACTTTGCAGCTCCTGAAAACAATAAATTCAGATATAAGCTTGAGGGATATGATAAAAACTGGATAGAAACTGATTTTTCAGAACGAATTGCAGCCTATGGCAATCTTGACCCGGGAAAATACAGATTTTTAATTTCCTCTTCCAACAATGATGGTGTCTATTCAAAACACATCCGGACACTTGATATCGAGATCAGTCCTGCTCCATGGGCTACATGGTGGGCCAAGCTTATTTACTGCCTGTTCGCTATATGGGCCTTATATCAGGTGATCAGGTATTTCAGAAGCCGGAATCGCTTGAAGAACGAGCTTTACAGGGAAAAATTGGAAAAGGAAAAAGTGACGGAACTAAATGAAATCAAGCTTAACTTTTTCACCAACATCACCCACGAGATCCGCACCCCACTCAACCTTATTATCAGCCCACTTAAAGATTTGCTGGGAAAAGCTGAATCCTTCGATCAATATACCAACACAAGAGTTGCAATCATTCACCGGAATACCCTCAAACTCTATAATCTCATTAACCAAATCCTCGATCTTAGAAAAATCACCTCGGATTCTGAAAAACTTGTAATACGCGAATATGACCTGGTATACACGCTGTTAGAGGTCAAAAAGTCGTTCGACTGGATGGCGGCACAAAAAAATATTCGGTTCGATTTTCAAAGCCCGCGCGAATGGCACGCCTGGTTTGACAAAGATAAAATTGAAAAGGTAGTTTTTAACCTGATTTCCAATGCTTTTAAATATACTCCCAATGGCGGGACTATTTCTGTGACTCTTACAGTTAATGGAGAAATGACAGATCAGGAGGCGACTATCAGCGTTAAGGATACAGGAATTGGAGTAGAGCAGAAAGAAGAGGAAAAAATATTTGAGCTTTATTACCAAAGCAATAATCACTTTAACTCGGGTACTGGCATAGGACTCTCCCTGGCAAAGAGGCTGATCGAAATGCATCATGGAACACTGCGATTGAATAGGTCAGCAGAGAGCGGAGCTGAATTCCTGGTCAGTTTTCCGGTTTCGAAACAACGCTTCAGTACAGAAACCATTCAGGAACACTCCAAAGAGCAGGATGACCAAATGGGAGAGGCTGCAGGACTGCATGTGAAAGCTATTGAAAGTCCCGAAATTAACCTTACCAGAAAGACAGTACTGATCATTGAAGATAACGAAGATCAAAGGTTGTATCTCAAAGAATGCCTTCACCTCCACTTCCACCTTCTCGAAGCAGCTGACGGAGCCGCAGGCTTTGATTTTGCTTCAAAATATCAACCAGATCTGATACTTACCGATCTGATGATGCCCTTCTCCGATGGAATAGATGTATGCCGAAAGGTGAAATCGCATGCAAAAACAAGTCACATCCCGGTAATTGTGCACAGTGTGAAAAATTCATCCGAGACTATAAAAGCCGCGCTCGAAGCCGGAGCAGATGATTTCATTCCCAAGCCATACGACTATTCAATGCTTGCCCTGAAAATCAATAATATACTGAAATCACAGAACCAGTTAATGGTGAGTATGTATAAAGATGAAATCATCAAACCAACTGAAGTGGAAGTTCCATCATTAGATAAAGAGCTTTTGAAGAAGATCGTGAACATTGTAGAGCAAAACTTATCTGACCCGAACTTCAGCGTAGAAAAACTTTGCGACCGGATTGGAATGAGCCGGATGAATCTGCACAGGAAGCTACATGCTATCGTAGGAAAGACAGCATCAGAGTTTATTAGAGAGGTTAGAATAAAAAGAGCCGCACAGCTGCTGTCAAGTGGTTCAATGAGGATTTCGGAGGTAATGTTCGAAGTAGGTATATCAAGCAATTCTCATTTCAACAAATATTTCAAGGAGATGTACAGCGTGTCGCCGAAAGAATACGGCAAGCAGGCAGAGGTCGAAACCAGCACAAATAGTTCCTCTTAAGGATAGATAACGAAAAACACCATGCGATTTACAAAACTTTGGATAAGCCTCGTATTAGCGTTCTTCTTTTATTTAGGGATAGTTCATTCACAAACCATGACTACCAAAATAAAGGTTGCAGACTGGAATATACACCCGAATACCGGGAAAGACTGTTCCGCGCAGATGAAGAGAATGCTGGATCACTACAGCAATAAAAGCGACCTGCTCTTCGAGTTTTCCGAAGGAAGATTCGACTTTTGGCAGCAGGAAGGTACTAGCAATGTTGCGCTGCATCTGCAGGGGATGAAAAATGTTACCATTGATGGGAAAGGCGCATCGCTGGTATTTCATGGAAAGATGAAGCCCTTTCTGATCCGTGAATGCACTGATACCGAAATTAAGAATATAAGTATCGACTGGCAAAGACCCTTTATTTCCCAGGCTGAAATTATTAATACCAACAATGAATATATTGATATAAAGATCAATAAGGAAGAGTATCCATACCGGTTTGAAAATGGCATGTTGACATTTTACGGAGAGAACTGGTCATCCAGGCTCGAGTCGCCCTTCACAAACCTCCATACGCTTTATGATAAGGTTAACAAAGAAATTGTATATCGAACCAGGGACAATCCTTTGGGCAACATATTCCTGGGGAAAGCTGAAGAAATCCAGCCCGGCCTACTTAGATTTTATGGGAAAACTGCTTTTATTCCCGACGCTGGAACTATCGTAACGCTTTACCACGGCCGTTATATCACCCCGGGAATAGAAATAAACCGCAGCAAAAACACCGTCCTTGAACACGTCACCGTTTATCATGCCTTAAGTCACGGCATCTTAGGCGAGAGGAGCGAAAATATTACAGTACGAAATTCGAGCATGACGATCAACGAAAAGAAAGGCAGAGTATTCAGTACGATTGCGGATGCATCCCATTTTACAAATTGCAGAGGGAAGATCATTGTAGACAGCTGTGGACATGCCGGCATGGGTGATGACTTCCTCAACTGCCATGGAATATATGTTAAAGCATTAAAACGCGTAGACGATCGGACACTGGAAGTTTCCACAACAGGAAGATATCGGCTACAATTGCTGGAAGAAGGAGACGAAATTTATTTTGTCGGCAGTACTTCGCTACAAAGGGAGTCCTTTACAACTTCAGTAACAAAGATTGAAGCTGTACATTCAGGAAACAGGCTCCTCTCCTACCGTCTTACCATGCAAGATAAACTACCAGAACAAATAGGTGCGGGCTATTACCTTGAAAACAAAACATGGTCGGCTTCTCTGGAAATCAGGAACTGCCAAATTCTAAAGAAACACCGGGCAAGAGGTATCCTGGTGACGACCCCGAACGATGTTATTATTGAGAACAATTATTTCAGAACTGCGGGAGCAGCCATCCTGATTGAAGGCGACTTGAATCACTGGTTTGAGTCGGGTGCGAATAACCATGTAATTATAAGAAATAACGTATTTGAAGATTGTCTTAGCTCCGGCCCTGAATGGGGAGAGGCCGTGATAACTATTACACCATCTATCAGGCCTTCGGGCATGCGAACCATTCCTTACCACAGAAATATTCGCATTGAAAACAATCAGTTTAAACATTACGACAGATCTTTGCTTTACGCCAGATCCGTGGACAATCTTTCATTCAAAGGGAATAAAGTCGAAAAAACGGATACCTACTTGCCTTTTTCTAAAAATCCTATTTTCTATTTCGATGGATGCAGGCGAGTTAAAATTGAAGGTAATGAGATTGAACTCAATTTTTCGGACGGCTCTGTAACGATATCTCATATGGAGATGAAGGAGTTAAAGGTGGGAAAAAAGCAGGGGTTGGTTTCAAAATAATGCTCTACACAGACTTCACATGTGGACAGATCTAATGGAATTATTATCGTTAAACAAGACAGGACGATCTTTAGTCAAGGTAATATTTATTTGTTTAACCTGCTTTGCTTTAAAAGATGATCCAGCGTACGCTCAAAATACTGCTGGAAACGATGTCAAAACGCTCGTATCCTTGATTGATAGTAACCGTGCCCATTTCCCTATTGAAAAACTTTATTTACATTTTGATAAACCGTATTACGCTATAGGAGATACTATTTGGTTCAAGGCATACCTGTTTGATGCCTCCTTTCTAACGCCCTCCCAAAAAAGCGGATTGTTTTATATAGAATTGTCTACAGACAGCAATAAGGTTGTCAAAAGGATGATGGTGCCGGCGGTAGACGGACTAAGCTGGGGCAGCATCCCACTGAATGAAAAAGAATTTTCTGAAGGTGGGTATACTCTGAGAGCCTATACGAACTGGATGCGAAACTTCAATGAAGACTATGTATTCAAAAAGCAGTTTTATTTTGCTCCAGAAAGGCAGGATTGGCTGCTGCACACACAAGTTCAACCATTTAAAGGAGAAGGCAACCGCCGTCTAACTTTTCCCCTTGAACTTAAGCGTTCCGCGCAAACCGACCTGCAGTTTATGCCCGAAGGTGGTGCCCTGGTCGCCGGGCTATCCACTCGTGTAGGTTTTAAAGCCATCGGCGAGGATGGGAAAGGAACAGATGTGACTGGCGTTGTTTATAACAGCAAACAGGAAAAAGTAAGTGACTTTAGCTCAGAACATAAAGGAATGGGGTCTTTCGAGCTGACACCGCAGCCTGGAGAAGAATATACCGCAAAGCTGATATTTAAAGATGGCGAATCAAAAACATATAGGCTTCCCAGGGTGAACAATGCGGGAACCGTTCTCAGAATAAACAAGCTAAGCGAAGATTTCATGCAGGTGCAAATAAGCGCTTCAGCCGATGTGCTTAATAGATACGAATCTTATTACTTAGTAGGTCAAGCAAGAGGTGTAGTATGTTATGCAGCACGTCTAAACTTAGACAAGACATCATTCATCGATATTCCAAAAGATGTATTTCCAACGGGCATAGCAAGACTTACCTTGTTAAATGCCTCAAAACAGCCTTTAAATGAACGTCTGGTCTATATTGACCATAATGATGCGTTGAAAGTTGATATACAAGCTAGTATGCCGGTTTATTATACGAAGGACAGTATATCACTCAATATACAGGTAAATGATAAAGACGGAAAGCCCATATCGGGAAGTTTTTCACTTGCAGTAACCGACGACGGACAGGTAGAGACAGGCAGTACGGCTGGTAGCAGTATCGTTTCTAATGTGCTCCTAACTTCGGATCTAAAGGGTGAGATAGAAGAACCTGGATACTATTTAGGTCCAGATTCGCATGCCGGAAAGCATTTGGATAATCTTTTGCTGACCCAGGGCTGGGTGGGCTACAATTGGAAAGACATCTTTAATGCAGCAAAAAAACAGTTATTTGCCGGAGAGCCTGAATTTACTGTCCAGGGGAGGGTGACTAATGCTATAAATAGGCCGGTGTCTAACAGCCAGGTAACCTTGCTCTCTAAAAAGCCCTTTCTATTTATGGACACCTTAACCAACGCCGACGGAAGATTTATATTCAAGAACTTCTTTCCAACGGATACAGCTGTCTATTTTATCCAGGCTAAAAACCAAAAGGGAAACAGTTTTAATGTAGGGATTGAAGTGGATGAATTTAGACCACCTGTATTTACTGGCTACATTAATACTCTTATTCCCTGGTATATCAATACCGATACCACCATGCTGAACTATGTGAAAAAAAACACGGGCAGGAAGGAACAACTTGGGAAATTTCCGGGAGCGAACATCATCTTAAAGGAGGTGGTGATAACTGCCAGGAAAACAGTGAAAGGCTCAAAAAACTTAAACGGTGCCGGTAACGCCGACCAGGTACTGGATGAAAAGGATATGCTAAAGGCGGGTAAAATGACCCTGGGGGATCTCCTGCAGCAGAAAGTAAAAGGTTTCGGTATCGGAACGTTCCCGCCAAAGTCTAACATACAAAGCTATACCATCTTCTTTAAAGAAGTTCGCCTGGTAATTGACGGGATTGATGTAGATTATTCTTTTACTCCTGGAAGCAACACTACGAATGAACGACTTCAGCATATCAAAAGCTTTTTAGACTATTATACCGCTGAGGATATTAAAGGGATTGAAGTGATGCACAATAGTAAGTATAATGCCAGATACAATAGCACCTTTTTGCCGCCGGATTCACTTATTGAAGTAGGTATTCAGTTTGATTTCGCTTATGTGGAAATCACGACCCGTTCTGGCCAAGGCCCCTTCCTGAGCAAAACGCCTGGGGTATATTCCTATAGGCCTATGGCCTTCAGCTTAAGCAAAGAATTTTACCGCCCTCGATACACAGTAAAAGGCGGCACAGCTTCTGAACCAGACCTCCGCTCAACAATCCACTGGGAACCGAATATAATAACCGATGAGCAAGGAAAAGCATCTGTTTCCTTTTTTGCTGCAGACCAACCAGGGAGGTACACTATTATTCTTCAGGGAAGTGACATGAACGGAAATTTGGCAGAATTTAGAAGTAAAACTACGATCTCATCAAGATGATCTATAATTTTCCCTCCTCCTTTAACGTATCATAAATGTTCGTTAATGTAACAATCACAAGCTTTCATTTTCTTCTAAGAAATAAACCGCTTAACGTTGCAAGAAATTAACTTCAATACAATCGAGATAACTACTGAAAATTCTATCATTTAATCTACGTGGAGACTTCCAACATATGCCAGAGGTCTACAATGAATCTGATCCAATGAAATTAAAAGCAGCATATTTCTTGATAGAAAATATGGGAAGCCATTATACTTTCATATTTTCTTTCCAGATATAAACCAAGGAAGTAACCTTCGCCGACATTCGATTGATATCGATAAATACGCAAAAGGAAAACCTAAAAGCCAACATCATTTCATTTTCTAGTAAAACGCTTCTTAAATTTTAACCTCATAGAAATGGAGAAACCAAATTTCCTGCTAGCAACACTAGTTATAATTGTCCAAACAGTATCAGGCCAGGTCTCTCAACCTCAGATGTTACATATTGATCCATCAACAGCGATTCCTTTGAGGGCGTCAGAAGCGTTTCAGGAAATCAATTACATCCCATTGCAAACAACTAAGGAAAGCATTTTCGGCGAAATAGCAGCTCTTACAGTAGAAGAAGAACATTTTATTCTTTCCGATGAAAATACTAATGCAATCCTGATCTTCTTAAAAAACGGAGAGTTCAAAGGGCGAATTACTAGAGACAAAAATGATCGAAAGAATTTCTTTGTGAATAAAAAAAATAAGGAGATAATTTTTCGAAAAAACGGAAAGTTGTTATTCTTCAACTTTTCGGGAGAGTTAATAGCTGAAGAGCCTGATAGAGAGTTTCGGATGCATGCTGATTTGCATTACTTCGATAGGGATAGAATTGCTTCATCATTGTATGCGGTCAGTAAAAAATTCCTACCTGACACCATTGATTTCGAGGTCAAATTATTCCAAAAACAACGCCTCTTAGCTGGATACTTACCCTATAATATGAAGACGGCTCCAATACAAAGCGAAGATATCCTTAATCTGGCGCATTCACCTTTTTACCAAACAGGAATAGACACGATTCTTTACTATACACGCCCTTACGATTACTGTATCTATCAGGTAACAAGCTCTGATTTTTCTAAGAAATACGAAATGGTCTTTCCTGCCGCATACACTCTTTCTTCAAGCTTTAAAAGTGACACTTTGCTACAGGGAAAGCGCTTCGCATTCCTTTCAGCCCATCAGAATCTTATTTCGACCATAGGATATCCATATCAGGTGAAAAATATTTTATTTTTTAAAATCCTTAGCTGGAACAATAGGTCAAACTCTTACATCTACAACTTAAAATCGGCTACTCTCATCTCTGTGAAAGATATACAACCAGATAATTTTAACTATTTTTTGCCCGTAACCGATCTACATGACGGAGTAGGCTTTGCAAACCATAACTTTCTAACGAGTGATGGACAATATGTTTATACAGCCGTGTCATCTGATATCCTTCTAAAGTACAAGCGAAATAATGCAAAAAGAGATGTATTCTACCCTGCGTTATTAAAAGCATATCTAAGAAAGGCTAGCCGTAAGGATAATCCCGTCATCATCCAGATAAAGCCCAAAGACAACATTTAAAAATGAAGTATTTAAGGCTTTATCTTATCCTAATTTTAAATTTTTCAATTAAAGCGTCTGGTCAAAGTACCGACCTTATAAATACGGGTAAAGCGACCGGTGTTATAGTTGATTCCATTGATCAAAAGTCACTGTTAGCAGCAACTGCTTCCGTGTACCAAAGTAATGACACAAGTTTGGTAGCATACCAGTTGTCAAATTCGAATGGTAGATTTTACTTTAAAAATTTACCTCATAACGTTCAACTTCAACTTGTAGTCAGCCATATCGGATATGAACAATACCGCCAAAAGTTCGTCATCCCGGGTAATTTGCAGTCATATAATTTTGATACACTAAAATTGCACCCTCTAAGCAAGGTCCTTAACGAGGTGAAGGTTACAGCTTATTCCCCCCCACTTGTAATGAATGGTGACACACTAGAATTTAAAGCGGATGCCTTTAAACTGGATCGTAATGCAGTAGTTGAAGATTTAATGCGCAAACTCGCTGGTATAACGCTGTGGGGTGACGGAACGATTACATTTAATGGCAAGTCAATAAACCATGTATTTGTAAATGGCAAGCCATTCTTTGGTAGTGATGCCAGAATTGCAACGCAAAATCTGCCTAAAAACGTAGTAGATAAAATTCAAATTTTTCCGGAAAGCAAAATAACTAAACCATCTGACTCTGCATTTAACGTAAATATCAAACTTAAGAAAGAATACAAAGCTGGTCTTTTCGGAAAAACAGGGCTGGGTCTTGGGACAGGATCACGCTATACAGCTGACGGCATGCTGAGCTTCTATTCTCCATCAACTCAAGTTAGCGTTGCAGGAACAGCAAATAATGTAAATGCAGTACCAAATAGCATAGATTTGCTAATGAGATATAATTCATTTAAAGAACGAGGGCCTTTAGCATACCAGGCAGACTTTTCGCTTCCAGGCAGTCATAAACCCCGAGTAATTGGACTGTACCTACAACAGAACTTTATTTCTCAATCCACACTAGATAAAAACAACCGTTTGGAGGTTTCGTATTTTTTCAAGCAAGATCTAAACGACATAAATAGTGCTACACAGACATTAAATCAACTCCGGCCGGATTCAAGTCTCTCCCTCGGGCAATTCAACTCAACCTCAACTTTTTCATACAACCATCGGATAACCGCTGATTACAAATTGAAAAATGAACGGGTTGATTTGAATATTACTCCTTCTTTATTTGTCGATCAAAATTCGAACTCCTCACAGGTCAATACAAGTTTAACATCTTCTACCTTACACATATTGAACAAAAGCACCACTTCCTATGAAGATAATGATAGTGTAAGTAACATCGCGATTAAGGCATCAATTTTAGGTAAGCCCCTACAACTACAACTGGACTATGCTTTTCGGGTTACAGATAAATCTAGTAGACGCAGTATCCAGACCACCTTTACACCCAATGAATCTCCATCTGATCTTGCAACCAACTATAATCGCCGCTACAAGGATAAGACTATTAGTATGATAAATGACTTTCGTCTAAGATGGGACAATTTACAGAGGCACTTGTTCAAAACAGACCAATTCGATTTGTTTAATATTGGGTTTCATACCGATCTTAAATCGAGTAGCGAGCGGCTTGTTAATGATGTAAACGACTTCGACAGCTTATTAAACCGGTATGTAATTAATTCTTATCTCACAAATCAATCTCATTACAAAGAAGTTGATATCAAACCAGGACTAAATTTACTCAAAAGTTGGTCAAAAGTTTTAAATAATCGATATGATAAATCGTTTGAGATTGTATTTAATCTCAAAAATCAGCTTTTTTATCAACAGAACTTTTCACAAAAACATTCGCAAAATTTTGATCGTAAATACTCACGCTTTATTCCAGCCGCAACAATCACTTATAGTAGAGGAAATGGAAATAATAGGCGAACGACAATTAGTTTAGACGGGAGTAGAACAGCTATTTACCCGACAGTCAACCTAGTTGCTCCTCTGGTTGATAGCTCTAACATTTATTTCAAACAGCACGGTAATTTCTCTTTGAGACCCGGATATAAAAAGGAGTTAAACTTTTCTATCAAACATTTAAGCGTTGGATCTAAACAGTCAAATGCACAATATCTATTTAGCGTGGTAAGCGGAACGGTAAGTAACGCTCTTTCAGATAGCCTTGCGTATGACCACCAGGGAAGAGTTAATAGTTATCCAATAAACATTGCCCAATCTGTTTTTTATGAATTTCGAGCAAGGTTCGATAGTCAACTTATTCTCTTTTCCAATCAAATGCAGGTTTATGGATTAGCAACGTTAAATAACATTAGTATTCCACGCTATATTAATGGCAAATTTGTAAACACAATTAACAATTCTACATCACTATTTTTTAGCACACTCTATTGGTTAAAAGAAAATATATCAGTTAAATTAGAACATCAGACTGCCCAATCATATATATATCAAAATAATTCCCAAGCTGAAAAATTAAGAAGTCTTTATAATCATACTACATTTTCAACAGGATTTGATTTAGCAAAAAAAATAGTCTTTAACAGCAGCCTTGATTATAATCATAACTCGGCTACATATTTATCCTCGCGAAATTTCATTCTTTGGAATGCAAGTGCTACTCTTCGTTTCCTCAAAGGAAATCAAGCCGAAATAAAGCTTTCAGCGCTTGATATCCTTCGTCAGAACAGCACAATAATTAGTTATAGCAGCGCAAATAGCATTACAACTGGAAGAAATAATGTTCTGCAACAATACTTCATGCTTGGACTAGCCTATTATCCAAGAAAATTTGGAATATCACAATGAAGCAGCGGGCACAAGTTCGTCCGCTACAGGGAGACTGTAACATTTATGTAAAGAAACAACGGTGAGGCCAGCGGGTATTTTCTGGAAAAGAAAATGCGGCTAAGTTAAACGGGGATAAAAACAAAGTGGATCAAACTGGTAACCAAAAATTCTTGGGATTCTCGTTCTATTCGCAAGAGTTTAGTCGGTAAGTCAATTTGCAACAAAATCGGTAACAATAGTGCAGCAGTGGGGATGGTACATAGATTAAAAGCATTTAAATAAATTCCCCTTTGATGTTAACAACTATCGGATACTCCTCACCGACGAAATAAATGAAAATCTTCGTGTTCAACTTGCCTCTTTTCGCGTCATCAATGTGCACTTCTATGGGAAAATTCTTTTGAGGCACTACAGTTTTAGAACTAATTTTTGTACTAACACATCCGCAATCTTTAACTATCTCCTTAATTTGCATCTTCCGATTGGAAATATTTGTGAATAAGATAAGTCCTACATAGCTTTGTCCAGCTTTAAAATCGGGAAATTTCACTTCAGGTGTTAGAAGTTTAATCTTTCCATAATATATCTTTGACTTTGTAATATCTTGTTTGCTTTGGCCAATCCCTATAATTGGAAATAGCATAGTAAATAGTATTATCACGGCTTTCATAGATTATGTTTTGTTTAAGTGTAACTTCGCTTCAAATATTTCAATATCTTTCTGTTTCATTATATTATAAAAACGTGGTTCCTGATTCTTTAAAATTCGGATCATCACACAGCTGGACTTTTATTATAAACTCTAACGGCAGAACGTTTTTTAAAGACGTGTCGAAGCGGTTAATGTTAGTTTACCCAGCCACAAGGTTAATTAGTTTAACCGAAAGCAGGAAGTGGAAACCTTCGATTGTTACATAGACGATTGTTTTTGTTACGTTAGAAAGCAAATTCACTAATTTGATGCTATATTGATATGCAAACTCTTTGAATTGTCTGCTTTTAAAATTTTTTTCATCTTAGCACCATTGAGAGGGTTTGCCCTGCTTCTGATGGCGAGGGAAATACTTTTGGCATGCAGGTAACAATAAAAAAGCTATGGCCGCTGCTGATATTTCTATCGAAAGGAATCAGCAGCTGTACCATAGCACCAATCAACTTGCCGAGTCAATATTTCAATAAGGTCTATTTTAGCTGCCCTGAAGTTTTTTTAATGGTAAAAGGTTTATCCTGCAGGTAGAAACGAAAATCCTTTATAATACCTGTTGCATTTGTATCTCCCCGGGGTAAAAGACGTATTCCACTTACAGTTTCTATGCGCCCCATGTCTATTACCACAGCATGTGGAAGCGGGGGCTTCTTGCCTGTAATTTGCGTTTGCCAGATAACAGACTCCTGGAGGTCAAAAATTTTATCGGCAGAGCTTCCGATAGACGTAACTTCTTCACTGTCAGCATACACTACACTCCAGTTTAATGAAGATAGTGGTTTCCCATCAGCTGCTAAAACTTCCATTTCTGCCAGCGAAGTAACCGGATCATTTTCTGATTGCGATTGAGTGACTTCAAGACAGAAATACCTTCCTTTCTCCGTTGCAGGAAGTGTTACCTTTTTCCACCCCGGTTCGTTAGGCAAACTTCCTGTTAACACAGGTTTGGCTAACTTGAGATCCAGCTCTTCCCCCGGTTTTCGGTGCAACATGGATTCATCTTGAACTACCTCGTAGATAGCCTGCCTCACTCCTTGCAACCGCTCCGAATTGCCATGCTCAATATCTAAAACTATAATCTGATTAAGACCTTTTTTTAACCAGACTCCGGGAAGAAACATTGTTTGTGTAGGACCTATTTTCCAGTATCTCCCCAGGTTGTAACCGTTTACCCAAACCATACCTTTTCCCCAGCTGCTCAAATCCAGGTAGGTGTCGCCAATTTTATCAATGGTGAAGGATCCCTGATACCAGCCCGGACCTTTCCCTATGGCAGTGGTAAATTTAAGCCCTTCCTGGAACTCGCTTTCCACCGGAAAGTTGTAAATATTCCAGTTAGAAACCTCCATTTCCTTATTCCCATCCTTCAATACTACCTTTCCGGCTATTCCCTTACGATCTATTATTGCCCGCCCGTAATTGACCCTGCCTGTTGCTTCAACAAGAATATCCAACCTGGCGGCTTTGGCAGCTTTCGGAACCTTTACCGTGTTCTCATTTAATCTGCGGTCCAGTTTACCGAGATATTTTCCATCGAGGTAGATAAGAGCATAATCGTGCACTCCTTCTATGAGCAATCTTCTTTCAGAGGCCGAGCCTGGAATTGTAGTGCGATAGAGAATTCGTCCCCAGCCCTGGTCAAAAAACTCCATAGGCTGTGCGATTTTGCTTTTGTTCGGACGTGGAAGATTGTCGAACAAAGCGGCGTATTTAGTAAATTTGATCTGGGGTACGGTGATTAGGGAAATCTGCTCATCCGGCACTTCCGGTAATACCTCTCCTTCATTTAAATAATCTTTCAACAAATCCCTTATCGCAAAGAACTTATCAGTTGGCTTCCCGGCCTCATTAATTGGTGCATCATAGTCATACGAAGACACTGTGGGTGCATACCAGGGGGCATTTGCCCCAGACCACTGACCAAACGACGTTCCTCCATGGGCCATATAAAGACTGAAAGATATTTTTCTTTCCATCATATCTTTCAGGCTCCATATAAAAGAATTAACGCCCCGTGTTTCATGGGGGCGGCCCCATTGGTCGAACCAGCCCGTCCAATATTCGCTGCACATCAGGGGGGCGTCAGGATTTATTTTTCGAAACTTTTCGAACTGATTTTCTACGTTTGCCCCTGCTCCAAAATTTAGCGTACTCGCTACTCCTGCCACCTCGTAGCGGTCAAAGTTCGATGACCAATCGCACCGGAATAGCTGAACTTTATCAAACCCGGCCTTACGAATCGTATCCCGGATAGCAGCCATATAATGTCCATCATCACCCCATACCCCATACTCGTTCTCTACCTGGACCATTATGATATTTCCCCCGTTCTGGATTTGAAGAGGCGCCAACACGGCACCGGCTTTTCTTAAAAAACGTCCGGCACGTGCCATGAAATGACTGTCAGAAAGCGTTCGCACTTCGAGGTCTTTCTTTTTAAGTAACCACCAGGGCAAGCCTCCCATATCCCATTCGGCACATACATACGGTCCCGGTCTGACAATACAATACATCCCGTTCTTTTGAATAAGACGAACAAACTCAGCCACATCGTTTTGGCCACTGAAGTCAAACTTTCCCTCTTGCTGCTCATGCAAATTCCAAAACAGGTAAATACAAATGGTGTTCATACCCATTGCTTTACAAAGCTTGATTCTCTTTTCCCAGTAAGCACGGGGAATACGCGGGTAATGTAATTCAGCGGCCCGGATCACATACGGTTTTCCATTCAACTCAAACTGCTTTTTCCCCACGCTGAAGGTAGAAAAAACCGGCTGTGCCCGTAGCACAGCTGGAAAACTAAACAATAAAAGTACGATAGCAATAAAGCGATTAAAGTTATTCACAGTACAAGAGATATTTACGTTTATAATTCATTGTGAAGTTGGTTTGTCGCAATATTAGATCAAAAAAAATCATGGTTACTATCTTCAGGTAACCAAAAGTAACACTCTTGTAACATTCGTAATGTTTTAAACCCTATTTGGACTCGAAGGCGATTATACCGGATTTCAAGCCTTCACCATCAACCTCCAGTTCAATTTCTCCGGGCTTGTTGGTGGTTTGCACAGTAACTACCAGCATTCCATTAAACACTTTCATTTGCGGAACATGGAATTCTTCAAGGGAGGTAGGATCGCCATTACAAGCTACCCGGAAGTTTCCATTTCCCTTGACCCTAAATCGCAAAGAATGATCAGACGTGGGGCAAAGTGTTCCGTTTTCATCAACTACCTTAACTGTTATATAAGACAAATCCTCTCCATTTGCCAGCAAGCTTTTTCGATCTGCATTAAGTTCAATATGGTGAGGCTTTCCTGCTGTTTTAATTTCCTCACTTGCTACTTTCCTTCCCGCTTCATCAAAAGCGACTACCTTGATCGTCCCCGGTTCATACTTTACATCTGGCCACATCAAGCGATAACGAGTAAATTTCGAGGTCTTACTTTTCGTCTGAATTCCCTGGCTTTTTCCGTTTACGAAAAGCTCGGCTGCAGGATAGTTCGTATAACAAAACACTGGAGTAGTTTGTCCCTCCCGCCCGGGCCAGGTCCAATGAGGTAAAAGATGCAAGGTTTGCATTGATGGATTCCAGCGACTTTTGTAAAGGTAATATCTGTCTTTCGGAATGCCGGCCAGGTCTATGATACCAAAATATGAACTACGTGAAGGCCACATTTCATTATAAGGCGTAGGTTCTCCCAGATAGTCAAAACCCGTCCACACAAACTCACCCAACATGTAAGACAGACTATCCTGCATAACAAACTCTTCGTCGGGCGTTTGTGACCAGCTGCAGGCCTCAAGATCGTAGGAGGAGGATTGCCTGTCTTCATAAGTCTTTTGTTTAACCTCCTGAACAGGAAACTTGTAAACGCCTCTCGAGCTTACGGTAGAAGCGGTTTCAGAACCAAGAATTACTTTCTGAGGAAGCTTACGATAAGCTTCAGAATACCGGGAAGGCTTATAATTAAATCCTGGAACATCCAGCATTGCAGCAAAACCGTTATTAACCGCTGCATCAAACCGGTCCATGCCAGCAGTAACAGGCCTGGTTGGATCTTCCCTGTGGCAAATATCTTGCAGGTACTTTGCGATATCTTTGCCATCATTGAAGCTTTGTTCATTGATTTCGTTACCAATACTCCACATAATCACCGAAGGATGGTTTCTATCACGGTGAATAAAATTTACCAGATCTTTCTCTGCCCACTCATCAAAGTAGAGGTTGTATCCGTTCTTCATTTTCCCGCGTTTCCATTCATCAAAACTTTCATTGATCACCAGAAAACCCATTTCGTCGCAGAGGTCGAGAAGTTCGGGTGCAGGAGGATTGTGTGAGGTACGTATCGCATTACTACCCATTTCTTTAAGAAGGACCAGTTGACGACGAAGAGCAGCAACATTTATGGCGGCGCCAAGAGGCCCGAGATCGTGGTGATTGCATACGCCTTTAAACTTTGTCAGCTGTCCGTTTACATAAAAGCCGCTTTCTTTCCTGATTTCAATAGTGCGAATCCCAAACCGTGTACGGTATTCATCCGTTTGTACGCTTCCTTTAAACACTTTGGAAACTGCTGTATATAAATAAGGTGTCTCCGGCGACCATAAGCCCGGTTTTTCGACCCGGATCTCCTGTTTCAGCACGGATCCGCTAAACGTCTGACTTGTTTTCGCTACAGCGGTGCCCTGAGGATCAAGAAGCGTCGTCTCCAACCTAAGATTTGGCTCTGCATTTTTATCAAGGGTAGTTCTTATTGTAATGACCGCCCCGTTTCTATCAGCACTGTCCGTGGTTATATATGTTCCCCAGGTTTTGATGCTATTCCTGTCCTTTATTTCAAGGTAAACATTTCGATAAAGGCCTGCCCCGGGGTACCAGCGTGACGATTCCGGTTTATTGTCCAGACGCACAGCCAGCACATTTTCTCCGTTTGATAAGAGGTCACTCACATCGAGCCAAAAAGAACTATAGCCATAAGCCCAATTTCCCGCTTTCTTGCCGTTCACATAAACACTGGCATTACTCATTGCACCGTCAAAACGAAGAATAGCCTGCTTCCCTTTTGTAAAGCCCTGAGCTTTTAACCTCAACCTGTACCAGCCAATTCCGTAATAGGGAAGAGCACCGGTTCGCCCGGTCTTCTCTGTAGCCTTCAATTCGCCATCCTGTTCATTCCGGGTGACCTGCATATCATTATTTTTGTCAAACGGACCTGTAATAGCCCAGTCATGAGGCACACTGACGTTTTGCCATTGTTTATCATTGAATTTTACCTCTGCCCCTTCCGAAAACTCTCCTTTAGAAAATTTCCAGCCATCATTTAGCCGCATCAGGTGACGCTGAGCGATGGAAGGAGTAAACATGCAAATTAAAAAGAGTACAGATAGTGGTTTGGAAAAACGCTCCATTAGAATTATTATCATTTTGTAGTGTGGTTTAGTCAGACACAAATGCCATACATTATAATGAGTATGACATTTGCGTTCTGAATGATGTTGTTATTGTTTCAGCAGCTGTACGCCGTCCATGTTGAGCCACTTGTTTGCAGGAGCTTTACTATAAAAAACCACTTTACAGCTATTGTTGGTTACCTGGATATTTGGAATATGTATCTGTTTCCAGCTTGAAGTTGCAGTGATATTATATACTTTTTGAACACCTGCAGCTCCATATTCCTTTGCTATCAGCTGGCAGGTGTCTTGTCCTCCGCTGCTGCTAACCCAGGCCTTTAGGGTATAGTTTCCGTTAGGAATATTACTGGCCACCTGATAAGTCTTCACATGGTAATTTACATTTTTCCAGTGGCTTAGTTTATATGTTCCGTTATGCCCCCCCATTTGGGTATATGATCCGTTAGTATTAGCTGTTCCGTTAGTGCAAAGCCAGGATGTTGGATTATGAGTGGCGCCGTTTTCGTCGAAATCGGGATTCAAAATATAGTTCATATTAACCGAATCCTGGAAAGCTTCGGTCGCGATAGTGGGCCGGCCGGACAGATTCATCATACCGTTCTTATATTCGGTGACAGGAAAATAAGATTCCGGTGCCCAATAAAACACCCCTAACCCTTTTCCGTTCGGGATATGCCGCATTTTATTAATAATGTCTGCTACGTATGCCCTGCATCTAACGGAATCCTGCCAGTTCATGCCTATTTCAACAACCATTACTTCCTTATTGTACGTTGCTGCCAGAGATTTCAAATTTGAAAAACATTGGTTATTTGTGGTCTGCCAGGTGCTGCTACTGGATGGATACAGGGAAACCCCGATAATGTCGTATTTCCCCCCAGTAGTATTCAATCCCCCATAGATAAATTGCAGCCCACCCAGATTATCACCGCCGGCAACATGGACAATCACCTTTGTATTCGGACTAACTGCTTTTACCGCATCGTACCCTTTGTTGGTCAAGGCTGCATAGTTGCTCATACTTAAAGAAGCTTTTCCGGTGTCCCATAGCATTCCGTTATTCGTTTCATTTCCCACCTGAACCCACTCAGGATAAATTCCGTTATCCTTTAGCGAATCCATAACATCGTAAGTATGGTTATAAACTGCGTCTTTTAGTTGTGCTAAAGTGAATGAAGCCCATGCTGCAGGTTTGGTTTGATGGGGTGTAGGCCCTGCGTCGGCCCAGGTGTCACTATAATGAAAGTCTATCATTATTTTATAGCCAAGACTTTTCGCGAGGATCGCCTGTGCTACTACACTTTCCTTACTGCTATACCCCTTTACATGATTTACCCAGACCCTAATCCTTATGGCATTAGCCCCCAAATTCCTGAAAAGTTGATGGCACTCTGTGGCGACGCCATTCCTGTCATAGTAGACTGCACCTTTTGCTACATCTTTCGGAACAGAACTCAGATCGACTCCGACTGCAAAGTCAGGGTTCGAAAGAACGTTTTGTGTTGACTTAACAGAAAGCATTTGTGTTGCCTCTTGTTCTGTTAAGCCCTTTTCCTTGCAGCCGAAAAGGCATAAGCATAGCAGGGGCAGAGCCCATAGATTTAGCTTTTTCATAATGGTTAATTTGTTTATTAGTTAGTAATCAGTATTTTGCGCTACTTCGGGAAGAATCTTTGAAGGAACAGGGATTGCTTTCGGCCTGGTAATTTTCCAGTAGATAAAAGCGGCAAAAACAAAAATAAAAAGACCCACAGCCACTACCACGGAGGAAAAGGCTGCTGCCAGCAGCCCCAGTACGATAATACCGGCGCCAACCACGGCCATAGATATGGCGATCACCTTAATTCCAAAAGCGTTTTGCTGATCTGCTGCTTCTTCCACTTCAGCTTCATATTCCAACACAGAACCCTGTATATAAGCGGGACCATAGTGCTGCCTAAACCGCGAGTACAGTTCAAAAGCAAAAAGCAGCAGCAGGGGAAGTCCTACTCCGAGGGTTGTTTCCATCGCCCGGTTTAGCTTTATATCTGCAGTTGCAGGTAGAATGATCTTGAAAAAGAGACTGACAACTAAGGATACTACAGAAACGGTCACAAGCGAAGAGGCTGTCTGCCTTCTGCTGAATAAAGACCATATAATAGGACCAAAAAGAGCACCACCTGCTATAGATGCAGTACTTAATACCACCTCCACAACTCCCCCTACCCTCGGAATCAGAATAGCTACCATAATGGTTGCAGCACCAAAGACCAGTGTAAAAAGCCGCGCCATAAGTATCATTTCCTTTTCAGGCGCTTTCGGACGGATAAGCGCCTTATAAATATCATTTGCGAATACCGTAGCAACCAGGTTTATTGTGGTATTAGCCTTGCTGGAGGTTGCTGAGATCATTCCTGCAAGCACAAGGCCTATCAAACCAGCCGGAAGCACCTTCTGGCATAACATCATATAGGCCCCTTCTGGCTCCAGCCCTTGCAGATCTGGATTGATGATGCGGTAGATCATCGGAGGCAGCATCCAGATAACTGGGCTAACAAGATAGAGCACTGTAAAAAGATAAGCTACTTTTTTGGACTGCTGCGGCTTCTGTACGCTGGTATAACGCTGTACGTAAGACCAGTTCCCGCCTATATAGAAAAACTGGTATACAATAAAAGCCAGCATAAACTCCATGGTATAATCGGAGTTGAAAGGCTGAAAGAATCCGTCGGGAACCCTTGCAAAGAACCCGGAAAATCCGCCGATCTCTGCCAGCGCAATCGGTATAACAATGAAAACGGAAGCCGATAAAACAACAAATTGCACCACATCGGTAACTAACACAGCCCACAATCCACCTGCTGCCGTATAAAGTACAATGATCAACCCGATCACCATAATACAGGCATTGAGAGAAAAAGGAGTGGCGACGTGCACCATCTTACCTACAGGATAAAGTACAGCTGCTGTTGAAAACAGGCTGAGCAGTAAAATAAGATAGGTGTAGAATTGCTGGGTTTTTACTCCAAAGCGTGTATTTAAGTAATCAGCAGCCGTTGTCGCTCCTGTAGCTTTCCAGCGTGCAGCAACGAAACGCGCGACAAGCAAGCCGCTTATCGCCATCGTCAGCTGAATGATATTTGCCACAAGGCCGCTTTTGTAAGCGATGGATCCCCAAACCACGAAGGTTCCGGCCGAAAAATAGCTTATAAATAAAGATAGTCCGTTAATCCACCATGGAGTTGCACCACCTGCTTCAAAGAACGCCTGACCACTGCCACTCCCTACCCTGGTAAAAGTAAGGCCTATAGCAAAAATCAGGAGGGCGAAGATCGCCATTACATAAAAATCAATCTGTACCATAACCTCTATCTTTTGTAACAACGGAATGCAAACAACGCCGCAGGGACCAGATCGGACGGATGTTCTACTTTTAATATGAGTTCCCTCAAAGAAACAGGCTTATCCAGTTTTATTTCATTCCTTGTCTGGTAATTTCCCTTTCTTTCATACAACAAATTTCCGTCACCATCTTCCAGCCGGTAATTCCTTACGCAAAAAGGCATCACCGATTCCGGATGGGACATTAATACGGATTCCATCGGATGATCAAGATCTGAATCGAATACAATCTCTATTCTGGAAATTTCTTGAGGAGTTTCCCAGCTCAGCTTCAGACTCGGTTGCCTATCGGTATAATCAGCAACCCACGCGTTAATTGTACTTACAGGGCGATCAATACCATTTCTAACGTTTTCTACTTCGAATCCATGAAGTGAGGGCTCAAACTTCAGGGCGAGATTATGCCCTTCTGGCCTCCTTTTCGGGCACCAGAATTCAAATTCATCAACGCCAAGATCTCCTGTGGGCACTTGTCGGCCAAAATTAGAAACAGCTTTATTTATATGATTAAAAACCGATAAAAGTCCGGTGATTCTTTGGCTTGAAAAACCAATTCTTACATCTGGATTCTTCGCAAAACACACAAAAAAGTATCCGCCACCCTTAACCTGGTAATCAAACTCAATTTCGAGTTCTGACTGATCTGAACTTATATCCAGAGTGATTTCCTTTATAAGAAGATCAGGGGTAAAATTCCCTGGTTTACTGCTGGCTTTTAACCATACAGTCAAACTTGTTGAAGAAGTGGCTTTAACAGGGATCCTTAATTTTGGAAACGGCCCTTCTTTTACTGGTATCAATTGAGCGCTTGCAACCTCCAGTGGCTTAAATTCGACATGATGGGTTAAGCCTTCAATTTTCAGCTCACTTGATGCCGTTAACTTTGCAATTTTTACGAGATCTGATTGATCAAGAAGTGAAAGACCTGGGATATATTGACCCCTTTGTTGTAGAGATTGTTGCAATTGCTCAATCTTATTTAAACCGATAATTTCAGCTGGTTTACAGTTGTAATCCATGCAGAGCCTGGCTGCCATTCCTACAGCCTGCGCTACGTAGGCGCTGGTTGCCATCACCCTCGTGGAGGCGAAAGCAACATGGGTAGCGCTGATGACGCGTCCGGCGAGGAAAAGGTTAGACACGTTCTTACTGTATAAACAGCGATAAGGTATAGGATAAATGCCTTTGCTATGCCATTGGTTACATCCCGGTTTTTCACTGTAAACCCCATCTGCGGGATGAAGGTCCAGGGACCATCCACCATATGCTACTGCATCAAAGTGAGGCCTTTGCTCAATAACATCTTTTTGATTAAGCATGTAATCCCCCTCAAAGCGGCGGCTTTCCCTCTTTCCAGGAATTGTGCCCACCCATTCAAGTGTCAGATTTTCGGCCTCGGGAAACTTACCCGAATTCTTGATATAATTCCAGGTACCATAAACCACTTTCCAGAGTTCCCATTTAATTTTTTCAGTATCATGAACCGTATCAAGACGGCCGCCATACTCTAACCACCAAAGCTTGCAGCCAAATTCATGTGTGTTAAAGTTTTTAAAACGTGGTATTGCGGTGATATCAGAAAGAGCAAAGTCTGGCGCCACATACTTTACGGGTTTTCCGGCATCTTTCGAATAAAAATAGAGCGAATGGCCTAATAATTCTCCGTATTCTTTGGTTGGCGCAAATTTTTCATCGAACTCATCTCTGCTCTCAGCCCCCATTCTGAAAGCAGCTCCGGATAAAAATCCAAGTATTCCATCCCCTGAACAGTCACAGAACAAGGGGGCTGATAAAACGTATTCTGTTGAGTTCTGACTACAAAAACCCTTAACCGAAGTGATAGTATTTTCACTTCCCTTTTCAACCTCATAGATTACTGTATTCAATAACAGGTGAATATTAGGTTCGGAAATAACTTTATCAAGTAAGATCGAATCAAAAACCAGGGGGTTTCCCTCCTTATTCCTGAACATATTTTCAACCAGCAATTCATCGATAATACCTCCTTCACGCGCCCATCGGTTGTTATTGCCCATATGGGAGGTAGCCCCCAATATCCAGAGGCGTACTTCACTCGACGCATTTCCGCCAAGTACCGGTCTGTCTTGTACAAGTACTACTTTGACTCCGGCCCTTGCAGCGGTGATGGCTGCACAAACGCCGGAGAGTCCTCCCCCAACAATTACCAGATCTCCCGTAAGGGTAATGTTCTTCAATTGTCTCCGTTCTTCAGGTTTTGCAATAAGCATATTGGCTGTGTATGTGTGTATATGTTATATTTTAGTATGTAAAATGGAAAAACCGGTGGGTTTGACAATGTCGATAAAGAAAGAGTCCTTTTGATCCGCATCCAGCTTAAGGTCGACAGAAGATCCTGGCTGAAGCTCAGGGATATGAACACTCTTTCCGAGATATTTTAGGTTATAACCCCTTAAAGTATACATCGGAAAATCTTTCCTGGCTGTAATTCTAACCGTTATGCTCTTAGTTCCACCCCTGCCTTCTTCACCGGTACGGGTTACCATAACCGGGGAAAACTCCTTTTGATGAACACTATAGCTTAGGCGCGGATTTAGCCAGTAGTCGACAAGTCCCCAGGGCCGGAAGCCGTTAACATTGGTTCCCATATACCTGCTGTTATAATCGTTGAAGGACCACCATGACGCTCCTGCTACGAAATCATATTTGCGCAGGATCTCTGCAATTTTAGAGATGTATGCACCCCGGTCTTCTTCGCTCTTAACCTGGTCAGCCCGCTTTCCCCATTCACTAATTAGCAGTGGTTTGTTTGGATAAAGGCTATGTATTCGCTGAAGTGTCTTTTCGAATCCAGCGTAGCCCTCGTATATATTGGCTGAAACAAAATCGCAGTAAATACTTGCCTCGTCTTCCGGCCCCTTAATGCTTCCATGCGTTAGCTTATTACTTGCGAAAGTCAATAGCCTGGAAGAATCTATAGTCCGGGCAAAATCAAACATATCTTTTACCCAGTCCCTTCCCGATTTGAGAAAAGAGTCGAATTCATTCCCGACACTATATGCGATCACTGAGGGGTGATTCCAGTTCGCTTCAATCATTTCCTGCAACTGCTTTTTGAAAACCGCCCGAAGTTTCTGATCATCCATCTCCTTTGGCTGATATCCCCAGTTGCCAGCCTCAGTGATGATCAGCATACCGTTACTGTCGGCCCAATCCAAGATACTTTCGGGTAAGGGGTAGTGAGTAAGCCGCTGAAACTCCATCCCCCCCTCTTTCATTCGCGACATGTAATTTATCACCAGACTGTCGTCAACAACCGAGCCCAGCTTTGGATAATCCAGCACCAGATTCCCTCCTCCAACTTTCAACCGCTCCCCGTTTAAATAAATGCCGGTTTGCTTTACCTCTATCTTGCGAATACCAAAGTTTACCTTTTGAGTGTCCGGCCCCAGAATTGCCTCCAACTGGTACAACTGCGGATTATCAAGGCTCCAAAGCTCTGTAGCCTTTGAGTTTAAAGGGACCGAAATACCACTGTTTTTAAGTGCGCTGCTCTCTATCGAAAAATCCTGTTGCGGCACCTTCAAGCTCAGTTTTCTGCCATCCTTGTACACATTTATCCTTAACCGGGATTGTACCTGTGACAAGGCGGAATTCTGTACATAGGCATTGATCTTCACTTCCGCTGAACCGTTACTGAGATTTGGGACAGCCTCTACTTTTAACTTTTTGATATACGTTTCCGGCCTCACCCTGACATAGACATCCCGCGTAATGCCGCCATAATTTACCCAGCCCACATTTCCGCCATTTGCCGGATTGCTTAAAATGGTGGGAATTGTAAGAGAATCAAGTTTATTATTCACCCTTACAGCAAGCACATTCTTCCCTTGTACAAGATATTCGGTGATATCAAATTCAAAGGGCGTATAGCCGCCTTCATGTTCACCTAGCTTTTTTCCATTGAGCCAAACCTGAGAGCGATTGAAAACAGCATCAAAGTGAAGGATTGCACGTTTTCCTTTAAGCCCGGCCGTCCAGTTGATTTGCCTGCGATACCAGGCTGTTCCTTCGTAAAACAGATAGCGCTGGTCGGCAGAGAAACTGTGAGGTACGGTCACTCTATCCCAGCCATTCTCAAATTTATACTTTTCATCTGCCCATCCTCTCTGGTAACCTGTACCAGAGAAATCGAGAGCAAAACGCCATTCTCCCTTCAAGGAAATGTTCTTCGACTCCTGCCCCTGCAGACCGGATAGACCGACCAGCAGGAAGGAAATTATGATCAAGAAGTACTTCATTTACCAATCAAAGTTTTGTCCGAGTCCGGGATTTAATACAAGTTCATCATAAGGTACAGGCCAGATATAATGTTTAGAAGGGTCAAAAGCCCTGGTATCCAAAACAGTTAGTTTTGACAAAAAAGCATCATAGGAAGGAATTCCGTCTTCATCAATAGCGGGAGTACCTGGAAAGGGGTAGTCTGCTTTATTAACTGGCACACCTACGATCTTTTTGTTCATTGCCTTTTCGGCGATCTTCCATCGAATGAGGTCCATGTACCTTGTGCCTTCCAGTACCAGTTCGACCCGGCGTTCCCTTCTTATCACCTTCCGTAACTCAACCTGATCAGTAGTGGTTATGGCTGGGTAGAGATTTACAGAACCCACAGGTACACCATATGCACGCGCCCTCACCAGGTTGATGGCTTCATGGACAGAAGCATCGATCTCGTTCAATTCTGTTTTAGCTTCCGCATAGATTAAAAGAATTTCGCCATAACGCAGGACGATTTGATCCAAATCCACCTTATTATATTGGGCCACCTGCGTTTCATCTATCTTCTTTTTCCAGAGGTACCCTGTAAAACTTGCAAAAGGATTGCTCGCATTTTTTGCATCTTTGTTCGTAACGTTTCTGTTGTCCTTCGAACTGAAAACCTGTGTAGCATCAGGATGGTTCTGATAAACATAACCTAACCAGTTTTCGCCTGGAACTACTATTGTAGCGGCTAAACGAGGATCGCGGTTTTCAAACGGATTTTTAGGATCATAAAGAGGAGATTCATCGATAGGCTTACCGTCAGTACATTCGTAGCTATCAATGATGTCGAGCGTTGGAATATTTGAGGCGAAGCCACCTGCATTCCTGCTCATCGAGTATTGTATATCATAGGTATCATCGAATGCAGCGGAACGCGGGAAAGATAAGATCACTTCTGAACTATGCTGCCCAACCCGGAGAAATAAGTTTCGGTAAGAGGGATAGAGATTGTAAATCTTAAGATCCATCACCCTTTTGGCTGCATCTGCAGCAGCCTCCCAGTCGTTTAACGAAATAGCGATCCGGGCTTTTATTCCGAGTGCTACTCCTTTAGTAAAATATTGTAAGCCCTTATGAGTTGGGGGCAGTACAGACGCAGCGAACTCAAGTTCATCATAAATAAACTTTTTAATTTCGGCCTTTGGGGTTCGCTTGATGGTCAATGACTCATCCAGTGAAAGAGTGGTTTTGATCAAAGGAACATCTCCGAAATGAGTGATGAGGATGCCATATTCGTAAGCCCTTGCAAATCTTGCCTGGGCTTCTGCCTGCCGGCGCTCGTCGTCGCTAACATCCTTAGCTTTATTAAGGTTATCGAGGATTTTATTTGACCTGGCAATTCCTTTATAACAAGCAAACCAGGTATCTCCATACATTCCTGAACGTATAGTTGTAGTTCCATGGATCATATCGTTTCCATTGCCCGTTCGCTCCCAGTAATTGTCGCTCCAGGCTTCAGCATCCTGCGGATAAAGAGCTCGGTTATATAGAGCGTTCACAGCAATCCCGAGCTCTGTTTTGTTTGCATAAAAGGTTTCAGAACTGGGCTTGTCAAGAGGGAACCTATCCAGTTTTTCGCAGGAAGAAAAAAGGGTTCCGGAAAGTATGATCGAATATAAATATTTTGGTTTCATTTCTGGTTCAATTAAAAAGTAACACTAAGGCCTCCATAGTAAGTAGTCACAATAGGATTTTCGCTTACCCCCATCTCAGGATCCCAGCCTTTAGGGAATTTGCTTACAGAGAACAAGTCAGTTGCACTCACAAAAAGTCTCAACCCCTTCATGCCAGCCTTACTTATGAGGCGCTTATTGAAGGTATAACCGAGCGTAACATCCTTAAGGCGGAAATACGCAGTATTAAATAAGTAGAAGTCCGAATTGGCATAATTCACGTTCCTGTTGTTATAACTTAAACGGGGATATTTAGCATTGGTACGATCGGGTGTCCACGTGTTATCTACCATATATGAAGGAACGTTGCCATAATTATCAACAAAAGCCTGGTACATTAATTTTCCCGGTTTCCCAAGCTGTTTACCTATTCCCTGAAAAGAAAAGCCAAAGTCAATATTTTTAAAAGAGATACTTGCATTTCCCCCATACACATATCTGGGTAATGAATTTCCAAGTGCCACCTGGTCCTTATCGGCCGTGATCTTCCCATCTCCATCAACATCCCTGTATTTTATATCTCCTGGCTTCTCGCCACCGGACAATTTTGGTGAATTTGCTACGTCTGTTGCATCAGTGAAATACCCGGCGTTTTCATAACCATACCAGACATTAAATGGCTGCCCTTCCAGAAGTGCCTGTTCTTTAAGCGTAGAAATCCCCTTCAGATCAACTACCTTACTTCTGTAATCTGAAATATTTGCAGAGAGACGGTATGTCCAGTTTTCGCCTAACTTATCGTTCCATCCGGCCTGTAATTCCCAGCCTTTATTGATCAGCTTGGCTACATTTTGCTCTGTAGCATTTAGCCCCATATTTCTCGGTATATCGAGTTTCCAAAGGATGTCATAAGTATTTTTATGGAAGTAATCGGCAGTAAGAGAAAGGCGGTTATTAAACATTGCCGCATCAATACCCAGGTCGTAGTCCTCCTTAGTTTCCCAGCTGATATCCCGGATTGCGAGATCTTGCTGACTACCAGTGCTTGCTGGCACGATCTTTCCTGCCGAATCATAAAGCAACGCTGAACCAAGCTCGATCAAGGCCTGATAACTGTAATTTCCGATCTGCTGATTACCGTTACGTCCCCAGGAAGCTCTGAACTTCAAAAATGATAAAGGTGTTTGATCTTTAAAGAAAGATTCTTCGGAAATTACCCATCCCGCAGATACTGAGGGAAAGAATCCCCAACGATAATCTCTTGAAAAGCGCGACGAGCCATCCAGCCTTAAGTTGGTTTGAAGCAGGTACTTGTTTTTAAAGTTATAGGTCACCCGGCCAAAATATGAACGCAGCGCATTCTCGAAAGCTCCTCCGCCATTGTCCATGTTCAGTTTAGGCCCGCTATTAATAACATAGTAATCGAGTAAATACCCTTCTCTGGCTTGCGAAGCATCTTCCTCACGTACAGTATATGTTTCGTAACCAAGCAAGGTAGTAAAGGAGTGCTGGTCCTTTATCTTGAACTGATAGTTGGCAAGGAGCTGTGTGTTAATTCTCTGTGAATACGACTGAGACTCGTTCAGAGTATTGGTTGTTCCGTAGGTCAGATCTATAGCGGAAGGATCGTTCATTTCAAAGTATTCCACCTTTTTGGTATACTTCTTTGTATTCAGGAATCCAAATTGCGGCGCAAAAATACCCGAAAGACGAAAACCTTTAAAAGCATCATAATTTAGCTGGATCCTGCCGGTAATCTGGTTATTGCGGCTATAGTTATTACCTCCCAGGTAATTATTGGCCAGTGGATTTCCACCGTCTTTTCCAGGTGCGTACCGGCCATCCGAAAAGAAGTCATCATAAATAGGAGCCAGTTGTCTCACTAACCAGACTTCATCCCTTGAGGGACTAAAAGATTGAGCGCGGTAATAGGCAAAATCAACATTCGAACTTAGCTTCGAAGAGATATTCATATCATTATTTACCCGCAGGGAATACCTGTCGAATGAACGATTAGGATCCATTCCTGGCTGCTTAATATAACCCAGGATAGCCTTAGTTCTTACGGCCTTTGTACCAATAGTGAGGTCGAGACTATGGCGCTGCTGCAGGGAATGATCCTTGAAATATGTTTTCTGCCAGTTCGTATTCGGATACAGATCGGGATTCTCCGCATTAAGCGCTGCATAATTATTTATAACTTCCTCAGAGAACAAAGTACTCGCAGACGCACCATCGTTCCTTTTCATTTCGTTGTTTAGCCTTCTCCAGGTTGCTGCATCTGCAAACGAGGGCATCGAGGATATTTTCTGTAAGCCAAAATCCGCATTGTAGGTAATAGCTGCCTGACCTGTTTTAGCACGCTTTGTAGTGATCAAAATAACACCTGCAGCCGCTCTCGAACCATAGATAGCCGATGACGCAGCATCTTTGAGAACGCTTATACTTTCCACATCATCAGGATTGATGTTGTCGCTATTTCCAGGAACACCATCTATCAGCACCAGTGGATCACTTACACCCAAAGTAGTGATACCACGGATTCTCATAGTGCTACCAGCTCCGGGTCCTGCTGAGTTTCTGGTTACTACCAGGCCGGGGACAGCCCCCTGCAGTGCCTGAGACAGGCGGGTAGTCTTTCTGTCTGTGATCAGATCGCCGCTTAGCGTAGAAACAGCGCCGGTTAGATCCTTTTTAGTACTGGTACCATAACCAACCACCACTACTTCATCCATACTACGCCCCTCAGGAGCGAGAGACAGGATGAGCGGCTCGTCGTTCCCGGGTAATGCTACTTCCAGAGGCTTAAATCCCATGAAAGTAATTCTTAATTTATTGGAAGAGTTAGAAGAAACAATGCTAAACTCGCCTTTCGTGTTGGCAACAGCAGATTTTTTTTCTTCAGTTAAAAGAATACTAGCTCCCGGAAGGGGCTCATTCTGGTCATCCACTATCCTGCCCCGGATCGTCCTGGCACTTTGTGCCAGCAAAGTTTGAACAGAGAGAATGAATGACAGCAATAAAATTAATTTCCTCATTGTTTATTTACTGGTTAGTTATTGGGTAGCAATTCGCTTGATTTATAGTTCAAAAATAGAATCCAAAGTGGAGTCAGAGCAGAAGTTTGAAATAAAATTCCCTATGGGAATGCTCCCATTTTTGGGAACATTCCCATGAAAGACTATTTTTGCGACATGAAAAAGCACCAGATAACTATAGTGGATATCGCACAGAAGCTTGGAATATCTAAATCAACTGTTTCCCGGGCGCTAACCGGCCACCCCAGTGTGCATCAACAAACACGCGAGAGAGTGCTTAAACTGGCAGAGGAAATGGATTATGAAAGAAATATGCTTTCTATTGGACTGATAAAAAACTCCAGCCTTACTATAGGGATCATTGTACCGGAATTTACGAGATCGTTTTTTCCAAAGGTGATAATAGGTGCACAGGAGAAGGCCAAAGCTGCCGGATATAATCTTATCATCTGTCATTCGGAAGAAAGTTATGAGACGGAGGTGGCAAATACCAAGGTGATGCTCCTGCATCAGGTTGATGGGCTCTTGATATCGATTACAAAGGAAACCACAAACTTTGAACATCTCAAAGTGTTTCAGCGCAAAGGGATTCCTATTGTCTTCTTTAACCGGGTTTGTGAAGAAATGGTTGTTCCCAAGGTAATTGTAGATGATGAAGAAGGGGCATTCAGCGCCGTCCAGCATTTAATAAAAAGAGGAAAGAAACGTGTAGCGTTTCTTAATGGGCCCGCAAATCTGCATGTCTGCAAAAAACGCGGGGAAGGATACAAAAATGCATTGCAAAGAAACAAGTTGCAGTGGGATGAACAACTACTTCGGCACTACGATCTGGATCTGAACACGGTTGAAGAGCACGTAAACTTCTTCTTAGGGTTACAGGATAAACCAGATGCGATTTTTGCTATTAACGATCCTACTGCCATTGAAGTGATGCGGGTATTGAAGAAAAAACAGATTCGTATCCCCGAAGATATCGCGGTTGTTGGCTTTAGTAATGACATGGTTTCATCGTTAATTGAACCCGGTCTTACCACGGTAGAACAGCCTGTGGCTGAAATAGGTCGTGTAGCCGCACAGTTGCTTCTTGACCAGATTAAAAGGAATATAGAAGACTGGAAAGCCCAAACTGTTATTCTAAAAACGAAGCTAATTCAAAGAGACTCAAGTTAACTGATCCTTCAAGAAAGCAGCCTCTTCATGACTGCAGAAAATATGAAGGATAGTTACAAGCTGGTGTACCTAGTTAGTTTTTCTGAGTTCATTTCAGTGTCTCAAACGTACTTAATAAAGCCGAACGGGGCTCCAGTCGAAACTACCCTTGCTTCGCCATTCAATGTCTGCCTCAAAGTTTCCCGGAACATACCTGGCAGACAGCTTAAAGGGATGCTGCCCACGTTTTAAAGGAAGTGTAACAACCTTCTGTGCAGGATGATTCGTATTGTAATCGAGATCAATTGCAGCAATTTGATGTATACGGAGGAAGGCCTTGTTCTTTGTAGTCAGCCTGATCTCATATATGCCATCATCAGGTACGTCGACATAGCCTTCGAATGTATAAAGTCCTTCTTTGTTAAGTTGCGGTATATTTTGTTTATCAAGTGACGTTATCTTGATTTGAGATATTGCCTGCAGATTTTCGGTCTGTGGGATCCAGGATGAAGGCATATTATAATATCCCACTTTAATCCCTTTTTCAGAAGGCTTTATTTCCGGATCAATAAAAGCATTGTCATAAGGCCTTGCTGCGCCCGCATCAGGTAAGCGCATTTTTAAAACCTGAGTCTTCATCCGGGCTTGCGTCTCCCCCAGCTTCCCGGCAAGGTTAGAAGATTGTGCCGGATCATTAATAATATCATATATCTCAAAATCGTCGTCACTTGATTTTATATCGTAGCGTATCCCTACCAGATCCCCTATACGGATCATTTGCATTTGATTTCTTTTTCGCTCTCTGTTCTGTGCTTCGAAAGAAGTAAAAGCAGGAGTTTTTCCTCCTTCGAAATATTCTACATAAATCTGATGAGGATCAGATTTCTTTTTATCGGTCAACGTCTTTAACAGGCTCGAACCGTCAGATTTTTCGGGAGCAGGCAATCCGGCCATCTCTGCGAAAGTGGGCAGCCAGTCGTAAGAGATTGAAGGAGCATTTATTACTCTTCGCTTTGCAATTTCACGGGGCCATCTTACAATAGTAGGTGATCTTAAGCCACCTTCCAAAAGATCTCGCTTTATACCGTTAAAAGGCCCATAGCTGTCAAAAAATTCCGGAGAAAAGCCGACGAATTTTCCCGGCAGATACGATTCTACGGAAGGACCGTTATCTGAGCCAAAAACGACAACAGTATTATCGTCTATTTTTAAATCCTTAAGCAATCGCAGTATATCACCCACCTGCTGATCTATCCGGTTAGTCACAGTGGCGTAGCGTTTATAAGTATCAGGCCAGGGAACATCTGCTGTAGAGGGATTACGATCATGGTCATAAGTAGCCTTGGCAAAAAGCGGACTAACGTAGCTGTCAGGTACACCTTCCGCTGTATTAATCATTTTTCCGGGTTGCCCTAACCATTGAATTCCTCCCGTTAAACCTCCTCCCTTCGGGTATGCAGTTGCTGGTAGTTCAAGCACTGCATGGGGAGTATCATATGCTAGATATAAAAAGAAGGGCTGCTTGTCGCTTCCATGGCTTTGTTGCGTGATCCACTTTTTGGCTACCGCAGTAAAAAGGTCGCCTGTATAGCATTTATTAAGGCCCTTACTTACTTCAGTTTTGTTCTCGTAAACTTCCTTTTTCCCTCTGTACAAACCTTCTGCAGGATAATGCTCATGACCGTCCGCGTGCCTGATATATCCATAATAATAATTAAACCCGCGATTTAGTGGGTGGGCCGGCCACTTATCGCCGTCAACGTCAAAAGTCTTATTTCCTTGTAGTCCCCATTTTCCTATCGCGGCTGTTTCATAGCCTGCTGTCTGTAATATATTACCTATTGTGTAATTATCCGCTAACGCTTTATCAAACTGATTATCCCTAACAGAGCAATGCCCCTGACTTAAACCTGTTAGAAGAGAAGCTCTCGAAGGAGCACAGACCGGAGCCGCATTGTAATGATCGGTTAGTATAGCGCCTTCAGAAGCCATTTTATCCAAATTTGGAGTTAGCTCCCAGGGATTCCGGGGATCGTTTAATTTTTTTCGTTTTGTTTGAAAGAAAGTACCCAGATCGCCATAACCCAGATCGTCAGTAAGAATAAAGATGATATTAGGTTTACGGTCACCTCGTAAATTTTTAGCTACATTAACCTTCAAAGGAATCGATGTATTTTCTATATCCTTGAATGGTTTTTCTCTTAATAATGAAAATCGTGCGAAACCTGATTTGCTACCGATTAAGACAGTACTTAAGATCAGAACTGTGAACTTTAAACATTCTTTCATTTAGCCAACACCTTTCTGTATTGTATGGTTAGTATGGTTTTGAGCTGTCTGTTGCAATCTGCTCATCAGTACCGAAGGTATATAACAGAATTTAAACACACATATAAACGCTCGTAAAGATACTATGGGAGCGTTCCCATTTTTGGGAGCATTCCCATAATGATTACCAATTTCGAGTTTAACATTACTCTAGCTTATAAACTTGGCAGATCGTTTTAGAAGCCCGAACGTTTTAAAACAGATTCTTAATCCTAATCCAGCGTTCAAATTTTCTATCTATCGAAACCGCTTACACAAACGTTTCCGATATAAAAAGGTGCTTTATTCCCTAACGACAGGTTGGATCCTATAGACAAACGGAATAAATTTAAGTCGTTGATGTAGAAAGGTAATAGTTTCAAACGCTTTGGCAACAACGAACGAGGAAGTTCCTTTATCTATCCGGCAGACTTGACATATGCCTTAAAAACCAAAGCGAAACGTATCCTCAAGTAAGATATTAGACTGATATGAATAAACTAACTTTGTTTGGCTTCGTAGTTCTTTTATACTCCTGCAGCTCATCCCGGATGAATAACATCAATCAGATGCCTCAGTACAGCGGCATCTATCCTCACCTGGCTTACTATAATAATGAAGGAGAATGCGGAACGGGTGCGGTAGTTCCCTGGGCTGGAAGTTTGTGGGTAGTGTCGTATGCTCCTCACAGTTATTTGGGATCCTCGGATAAACTCTACCAGATAACGCCGGAGCTAAAGCAGATTACGCGTCGGGAAAGCATAGGAGGAACTCCTGCAAACAGGATGATCCATCCGGAAAGCGGACAGCTTTTCATCGGGCCTTATGCAATTAATAAAAAGGCGGAAATAAGATCGCTGTCCTATCGTTTGGCCCCGGGCCGTTATACTGGAATCACCAGACACCTGAGCGATCCTGCAGGTAAAGCGTACCTGGCTACCATGGAAGAGGGAATTTACGAGCTCGACGTAAAAACACTTGCTATAAAAACAATCTTTCCTGACGAAAACCCTTTCAGAGATGCCAAAAAAGCGTACGAAAGCATATTGCCAGGTACCCATGGAAAGGGTTTGTATTCTGGTCAGGGAGTTCTGATCTATTCAAATAATGGCGAATATGGAGAGGAGGCCCGGGAGAAATTCGATGTGCCCTCGGGTGTTCTTGCCGAATGGGATGGCCAGACCTGGAAGATTGTAAGACGAAACCAGTTTGCCGAAGTCACCGGTCCGGGCGGTATAGAAGGGAGCAAAAATCCGGCTACCGATCCTATCTGGGCAACCGGCTGGGATCATAAATCAGTTTTGCTTGGCCTGAGGGATAATGGTGGCTGGAGCTTTTTCCGGCTGCCAAAAGCAAGTCACAGTTACGACGGGGCCCATGGCTGGAATACGGAATGGCCACGGATCAGGAATGTGGGAACAGCAGGCAAAGCCGATTACCTGATGACCATGCACGGAATGTTCTGGCATTTTCCGGAAGGTTTTTCCTCACAGAGTACAGCAGGCATAAGGCCAGGATCAGCTTATCTGAAGGTGTTCGGCGACTTTGCCCGCTGGAACGACCGCCTGGTTTTTGGGGCAGATGATGCGGCAAAGAAAGAGTTTTTAAACAGCCGGAAGGCCAAAGGAGACATGGCTGGTCCGGGTCAGTCCCATTCAAATTTATGGTTCAGCAGCGCCCGGACTTTAGACGAATTAGGGCCAAATACTGCCAACGGAGCCGTTTGGTTGTCCGAGCAAGTAACGGCCGGTGAGGCCTCAGACCCCTTTTTGTTTGCTGGTTGGAAACAACGGACAGCCTGGTTATTAAACCAGGGCACTCAGACGGTGACTTTCCGCTTCCAGACAGATCGTACAGGAAGAGGCGACTGGCAGGAGCTTCAAAATGAACGGGTAGAACCTGGGAAGTCGCTCAACATTAGTTTCAATCCTTCGGAGAAAGGCGAATGGATCAGGGTGATTCCGGATGGATCAACAAAGGCAACGCTTCAATTCTCCTATACAGACGATAGCCGTGCTTACCAGGCAAGCAAATCTCTGTTTAAGGGATTGAGCCCGGTAGAGGAAGACCATTATAGGGGAGGTTTGTTATACTCTTTAGGAGATAACAGAAGAACCTTAGGAATACTTGCCGGCGATATAAGCGGCGGAAAGTTCAGCGAAAAGGGATACTATGAGCTTAATGCGGAGATGAAGCTGGAGAAGAAGGAAGATGCCCAAACCGCAGACTTTATTCGCGAACACCTTTCGCTGAAGCCAGCCTCAGGAATAAGCATTGAAGAATCATCGGTGCTGGTTATTGACGACAAGAGCAGAAGGTGGAGACTGCCCCTGGGAAGTGAAGACTTTGACGGACTGTATTCCCATGCCCTGGGAAGGGTTTGCAGGGAAGTGGTTACCGAGCGTGATCTGCTGAATGTTCACGGGACGTTTTATGAGTTGCCGGCGGAAAATGCTGATGGATATGCGAAGATAAGGCCTGTTGCTTCTCATACTTTCGGCATCCACGACTTTACTTCTTACCGGGGTTTACTGGTAATGAGCGGGATCCGGGGAAAAACTAAAAGCAACAAGCACATCGTGACCTCCTCTGATGGTAATGCCAAAGTATGGGCAGGCTCAATAGATGACTTGTGGAAAATGGGAAAGCCTGTTGGACGAGGAGGTCCCTGGAAGGATACGTCTGTAGAACAGAATATACCGTCGGATCCTTATCTCATTGGCTTTTACGACAAAAAGAAGCTTGAAATATCTCACGATGCAACAGTACCGGTTAATATCTCCATAGAGGTAGAACCGGTAGGACATGGCCCCTGGATGCTTTTCAAAAAAGTGGAAGTAAAACCCGGAGAAAAATACACCTATACGTTCCCGGCTTCTTTTCAGTCGAAATGGATCCGTTTCAGTTCAGACACTGGATGCAAAGCTACCACCTGGCTTACTTACCAGTAAAAAACTATGGTCAGGGGCTATGAAATGTTTTGAGCAGTATTCTGCTCATGTGGCTGGGTATTGGCCATGATACATGGCTTGTTGGAATTGCAATTACTAAAATTACTAATCAATAAACTATATGAATAAATTTAGAATCTGGGCTCCGGCCCTTGTATGCTTATGCTTATTAAGCTGCAAAGAAAAGGCGTTAGTAGACAAGCAGGATATTTTGTCTCCGGTGTCAAAAATCAATTCAACGGCAACCACTCTCGGTGCTAACGACTTTGCAATAGGGGTAGATCTTAGCTCTGTCCCTATCCATGTAGCCAGGGGAGCGGTTTATTATGATAGAAACGGAGTACCTACCGAGTGTCATAAGCTATTTAAAGACTTAGGAGCCAATGCGCTCCGGATCAGGGTATGGGTGAATAATCCCCAGGGGCAGTCCGGCAAAGACAGCGTAATTGCTCAGGCGATCAGGGCACATAATTTAGGCTACAGACTGATGATCGATTTCCATTACAGTGATACCTGGGCTGATCCAACGCACCAGACAAAACCTGCAGCATGGTCTGGTTTTACTACTTTAGCTCAGTTCGAACAGGCTGTTTATAACCATACCTACGATGTAATGGACTCCCTGAAAGATAACGGAATATATCCGGAGTGGGTTCAGGTCGGAAACGAAACCAATGACGGCATGCTGTGGAATACAGGAAAAGCCTCATTGAGTATGTCGAATTATGCTGCACTGACAAACAAAGGCTACGAGGCTGTGAAAGCAGTTAGTCCAGGTAGTAAGGTTATTGTGCATGTTGCAGGCGGCGACATTTCCGGGCCACTTCAATTTATTTATGGAGGCTTAAATAGCCGGGGCGGAAAATATGACATCATCGGCGTCTCGCTCTATCCATCATCTACAGGTAACGATTGGCAAGCGGTAAATAATAAGTGTTTTGCGAATTTAAAGACGCTTGCAAGCCAATACAACAAGGAAGTTATGGTAACCGAAATTGGGATGACGTGGCGTGATTCGGTTAAATGCCGGGCCTTTGTAGCTGATATTATTAATAAAATAAGGCATATCCCAAATGGAAAAGGCCTCGGTGTTTTCTATTGGGCTCCTGAATCTTATGCTGCCAACACCACCTATGCAAAGGGAATGATGGATAGTTTTGGCCGTCCTACTATTGCAACAGAAGCTTTGAGAGACTCGGTAAATATGAACTATATGCTAAATCCTGATTTTGACGAAAATGTCAGCACTAATAATCCGGCCTTCTGGCCTTGTTCAAACGGGGTTTCAAGTACAAGCGGCTCTTACACCGAGTCTGGGGGATATAACGGTGGCTACAAGCTGACTCATTATAGGAATGTTAGTTATTCTGTTAAGACATACCAGATAGCAAGCAATATTCCCAACGGAAATTATACGCTTAAAGCGCGGGTTAAAAGTAGTGGGGGACAAACTATTTGCCAGATGATTGCCAAAGAATATGGTGCACTGGGAGTTGAAAAGGTTTTTAATATTGGAGCTACATCAACCTGGAAACTAATTCAGATACCTAATATTTTGGTGGTGAATAACAAATGTAAAGTGGTTTTTTATAGCGAAGCCGGCGCCGCCAAATGGTGCAATGTTGATAATGTTCAATTACTGAAACAATAGGAATGTAACGAATGGTGAAACCGCTTTCCCCAGGGTCCCGGTTTCACCATTTTCTATTGAGGGCACCCTAAGTAGACTCCCGAATCACGATCTCTCCATCTACTACCAGCGTTTCTTTTTGGTAATAATCCTCAGAAAGTACCTGGTTTAGAAATAAATGCATAGCCCTCTCTCCAATAGTTGCCGTCTTAACATCGTACGTTGTTAATGAAGGCTCCACCATATCCCCCATCAGATCATTGCCGAATCCGGCTACCCTAACCTGCCCCGGAACCTGGATTCCTTTATTTTTTAAATATTTCAAAGCTATAATAGCAGACCGGTCGGATATACTGAAAACACCGTCCGGCTTATTATCAAGACTGAAAAAATTGTCCATGGCTTCCAATATCGACTTGTGTTTAAAATCAGTATAGGCTATAAGGCTTGGATCCACACTTATTTTGTGCTTTTTTAGTGCCTTTTGATAGCCCTTCAACCGCTCCTTTGTTATCAGCAAGTTAGAAGGGCCTGCAATAATTGCAATCCTTCGGCAGCCCCGGTTAATAAGATGTTGTGTTATTATTTCGGCACCCTCTTCATTTTTTGCAACAACTTTTGAAGTATCCGTATCCATCATCACGCGGTAGAAGTGGATTATTGGGATTCCTTTTTTTAAGTGGATTTTTAGATGGTCAACAACTTCGCTCTCAATTGAATGACAAATAAACAAGCCTTCAACTCTGTTGTCAATCAATAGCTGAATATTCTCCATTTCTATCTTCTGATTTTCATCAGACTGGCATATAATCACCTTATACCCCGCCAGAGCTGCGGCCTTTTGAATTCCTCCAAGCATGGAAGAGAAGAAGTTTGTTTCTAAGTTTGGGATAATAACACCAACCGTCTGCGTATGATTGCTGGCGAAGCTCCGGGCCAGGAGATTAGGATGGTAATCCATTTCTTCTGCTACGGCTTTCACTGCTTCTTTCGTGCTCATACTGATGTCCGGGTAATCTCTCAAAGCCCTGCTTACAGTTGTAGCAGAAATACCCATAGCTTTTGCTATGTCCAGTATCGTCGTCTGATAACCCTGTTTAGATCGGTTCTTAGCTTTTCTGTTCTCATGATTAAGAGTGAAATTATAATTGCATTCCTTGCAGTAGAAACGTTGCTTCTTACGAATAAATCCGGATCGTAAAATAGTTTCCACCTTATTACATTTCGGGCATTTAACTCTTGGCATAATTGGAGAATTGAAAATGTAAAGTTAAAGTATTTCTATCTACCGAAAACGATTACACAAACGATTTCGATAGAAAAAAGCATTTTACCTTCCCCGAAAAAGTTGGATTAAGTAGCTAATTAAGATACTTTTAGACCATAAATCATGACATGACGGTAAACATGCTAGATACTTTATCTATACATGTTATGATTTTCAAAACCCAATTATAGATTTAAATTAACGAATAATTATGAGCAAGATAATACCTAAGATTCGTTTCCTGGTCTTTTTTATCGCTACTGTACTTTCATCGAACGCGGTGGCGCAGACAACGGTTAAAGGAATTGTAAGAGAGGAAACCGGAGCAATCATTCCCGGAGCCACAATACGTATTAAAGGAACAGCTACTAGCTCAGTATCAGACGCAGCGGGAAGATTTTCCATCGCAGCAAAAGCCGGGGACCTGCTGCTTATTTCCGGCATTGGATATGAGTCGACTGAAGTAGCTGCCGAAAATAAGGATCTTTTAGTTGTTTTAAAAAGCTCTGTAAGGGAGTTATCACAAGTAGTGGTAGTTGGCTATGGTACGCAGAAGAAAAAGGACCTGACCGGGGCAGTTTCAACTATAAGCTCTAAAGATGTAGGTGGCAGGCAGACTGTACAGGTTTCAGAAGCGCTCCAGGGAGCAGTTTCCGGTGTTTCAGTTACTCGGTCCAATGGTAAGCCGGGCGAAGGTGCTTCGATTCTTATCAGAGGGATTTCAACTATTGGTGAAAATAGTCCGCTGATTATTGTAGACGGAGTTCAGACCAGCACTATTGATAATGTTAATCCTAACGACGTTGAAAATGTTACCGTTTTAAAGGATGCAGCCTCTGCTTCTATTTACGGTTCGAGGGCTGCCGCCGGCGTTATCCTGATCACTACAAAGCGTGGAAAGAGCGGGCAAAAGAGCTTTGAGTATAATTACGAATATGGTCTTCAAAAGCCAACAGCATTGCCAGAATACGTAGGCAGTGCAGACTACATGAGGTATTTTAATGAACAAGCTACAAATGACGGGGCCGCTGCCGGACCTTACGCGCAGGACTTTATCGATAATTTCGAAAAACACAGGAACGAAACGCCCGATCTTTTCCCCTTTGGTAATACCGACTGGCAGGAAATATTGTTGAACGATCTGGCTCCGCGGCAGCGCCACGATATGGTATTCACACTGGGAACAGATAAAGTGAAAACAAAAGCATCCCTGGGCTATTCAGATATCGACGCATTACATGACAATAGTAGCTATAAACGCTTTCTATTTAGAATAAATAATGACCTTGAGTTAAGTAAAAAAATGTCGGTCAGCCTTGACCTTGGGTTCAAGAGAACTGGGACTGTTTCCCCACAGTGGAATGTATTTTACGAATCCCGGCTAATGCCACCTGTATATAATGCTCTATATCAGAATGGAAATTACGCGCTGGCTAAAGAAGGGCGAAATCCTTTTGCCCAACTAAAAGAAGGGGGAACAGTTAATGGTAAATACAATCAGCTTACGGGTCGTATGGCATTTAAACTAACACCAGTTACCGGCTTACAGCTGACTGCATTATTATCTCCGACGCTGTCTTTTGATCAGAGTAAAAGCTTTTCCAAACGGATCCGCTTCACCAATCCCGATGGAACAGAGACCAACCTGAGTAATCAGATAAGAACAAGCTTGTTGGAAGACAGGACAGAATCGAGCTTCATTACAGGACAACTTTTAGCCGATTATACCAAGACAATTGGCGCCGTACATCAGGTTGGCTTGCTTGGAGGATATGAAGAGATATATAACAGAGGCGAAAACATGGGCGCCTCCCGTAGTGGTTTTGCTCTGAATGATTTTCCATATTTAAATGCAGGTTCACAGGAGCTAAGAGACAATTATGGTTCTGCTTCAGAGTCTGCTCTAAGGTCGGTGTTTGGTCGGGTGATGTATAACTATAAAAGCAAGTACTATTTCCAGGGGAACTTGAGGTACGATGAGTCATCAAGATTTTCCAAAGAAAACCGCGGAGCCTTCTTCCCTTCGCTTTCTTTGGGCTGGTCAATCTCCGAAGAGGTATTTATGAGAAGTATAGAGTGGCTTTCCTTCCTGAAGATCAGAGGCTCCTATGGCTCTGTAGGAAATGAACGGATCGGTGATTATCCTTACCAGGCAACTATTAGTTTTTCTAATCCTTTATTCTATCTTAATGGTGTAGTGGTGCCTCAAACCGGAGGAGCCCAAACGGAGTATGCGGTAGAAGATATTTCCTGGGAAACAACCCGTACGGTAGATGCCGGCCTGGACGTTGCTTTTTTTAAAAATCGCTTAAACTTTACGGCCGATTATTATCATAAAAAAACCTCAGATATTCTGCTAAGACTCGACATTCCAATGTACCTTGGCTATGATAAACCCAATCAAAATGCCGGGGTCCTTGAGGTAAAAGGATGGGAAACGGAATTTAGCTGGAAAGACAGGCTGGGCAAGTTGACTTATTCGGCTGCAGTCAATTTGTCTGATGCAAAATCCAGTATAACTGATCTGAGAGCTACCGTGCTAAATCCCGGAGGTCCTCAATCCAGTTTTAAAGGCTCAGAGTATAATGAATGGTTCGGTTACAGGTCTAACGGCCTGTTTCAATCAGCTGAGGAAGCGAAAAGTTCTCCCAGATTAAATGAGAACGTTACTGCAGGAGATATCCGGTATGAAGATATGAACGGTGATGGTAAAATAACACCTGACGACAAGGTATTACTGGGAGGTTCTTTGCCCAGGTACCTGTACGGAGGCAACCTGAGGCTCGAGTACAAAGGAGTGGATTTTGGCGTCGTCGTTCAGGGTGTTGGCAAGAGCAAAAGTCGCTTGAGTTCAGATATAATAAGACCTTTTCAGGAAGGATTCGGCAATGTGCCTGAAGAAATGGTGGGCAAGTTTTGGAGCAAGGGCAATACGCCCGATCAGAATCTGCAGGCAACTTATCCCCGTCTTTCTACCAGATCAGCATCCAGTAACTACGAATTATCAGATTTCTGGTTGATTAATGGTGCCTATTTCCGGGTAAAAAACCTTACCCTGGGATATACACTGTCAAATACTGTGGTTAAAAAGGTTGGATTGCAATCTATGAGGCTCTATGTGTCAGCAAACGATGTCTTTGCAGCCCATAATTTTCCGAAGTACTGGGATCCTGAGCTAAGTTCTTCTTCGTATCCGATGGCAACTACTTTAATGGCCGGCGCCAGTGTAAGGTTTTAAAAACTTAACTGAATTATCATTACAAGATTCATAATTATGAAAAGAATATTTTGTATCCTGCTCGCAGCCTTTATTATTTCAAGCTGTGCCGACCTGGATCTGACTCCCCCTTCGGAAGCTTCTACCGGAAGCTTCTATTCCAACCAGACAGAATTAGAGATTGCCGTAAATGATCTCTACAGGCTCGACTTCTGGGGGAACGATAATGAACAATATACCGATAACTATTGGCACCGCGGTTCACTCGGCAACGCTGTAACCTTTGGAACAATGAATTCAGAGGATGTAACAGTTCGCGATTACTGGCTCAATTGTTATAAAGTAATTGCCCGGGCAAATTCATTTTTAGCTAACATGCAGAAGGCTGCAGCTAATACTCCTGCTAATACGCTTTCCAGGCTTGAAGCGGAAATGCGGTTGATCAGAGCCTACCAGTATTCCAGGCTTATTACGCACTTCGGCGATGTACCATTGGTAACTTCACCAATGAAGTTAGGAGAGGCATATAGCATAGTCAGGACGAACAAGGAAGAAATACTTAAATTTATCTTTACGGAGCTGGATTTTGCAGCCCAGAATCTCCCGCAAACCTATGGTTCTGGTCTTAAGCGACTCACAAAGGGAGCCGCTCTGGGAATTAAAGCCCGCACCGCTTTGTACATGAATAAATGGACAGAAGCCCGTGATGCTTCTCTGGCGGTGATGAACCTTACGGGCGCGGGCTCATACAGCTTGCACAGTAACTTTTCTCAGTTGTTTCTTAAGGCAGGCGAAAGCAGCAGTGAAATCATTATCAGTATCCCGAGGGACGAGGCTCAGAAAGTAGCAGCGTCGGGAACAAATGTCCAGGATCAGTTGCCCCGGAATGCTGGCGGATTCGGAGCGCAGATCCCCACACGGGAAATGATGGACGCTTTCGAATGTATAGACGGCAAGCCAATCGATGAATCACCTTTATATAGCCCTACAGATCCTTTTAAAAACAGAGACCCCAGGCTTACAGCTACCATCGTCGAGTTTAATACCCAATGGTTGGGCTATAATTATCAGCCACACCCGGATGCCCTTACGGTGTTCAGTTCAAAAGAGAACAGGAATGTAAGTAACCGGGATAGCAGAAGTGTAGCGGCTTTTGCAAGTTTTACCGGCTTGCTGTGGAAAAAAGGTATAGAGCAAAGCTGGGCTGACAAGTTTGTAGATGATAGCGATGTTATAATCCTCCGGTTTGCTGAAATGCTGTTAACCTATGCAGAAGCAAGTGTTGAATTGGGAGAAATTGACGCCAGCGTTCTTGAAGCTATCAATAAAGTTCGGGCAAGAGCTTACGGGGTTGCGGTCACACAACCTGCAATGTATCCGGCCGTGACGACTATAGATCCTGCGGAGTTGAGAAAAATAGTAAGAAGAGAGCGCCGTGTTGAATTTGCGAAAGAAGGACTTCGTTATATGGATTTGATCCGCTGGAGACTTGCGGAAAAAGCGCTCACCAGGCCAGTTATCGGTCTTCCTGACCCCTCCAAACAGGACCGGACTAAATGGCCTTTTCCGGGAGTCACTCCCCTGGATGATGACGGAATAGCTGATTATGAAGTTTTTGGAGATGATGTGAAAATTGTGGCGGAAAGAAACTTTGACAAGACCAGGCAATACCTTTGGCCCATTCCCGCCCAGGAAATCAGGGTAAATCCGCTGTTGACCCCTAATCCTAATTATTAATATTTAGTCTGGACCGTCTGACTGCTACGGCGACAGAAAAATCTGAAATCAAAATACTAAAAATGCAACCTATTGACTATTTCGTTTTACTTGTTTACGGCGCGGGAATATTGCTGGTTGGAAGTATGCTTTCCAAAAAGAATAAAACAACGGAAGACATGTTCGCTGTTAAAAAGCAATCACCATGGTGGCTTTCAGGTCTTTCCTCTTTCATGAGTGCGTTTTCTGCCGGAACCTTTGTCGTTTGGGGAGGCATTGCCTATAAATCAGGTTTGGTTGCCGTCAGCATTCTGATGTGTTCAGGAATCAGTTCTTTTATCGTAGGCCGCTTTATAGCAACGAAGTGGGCGTCTTTAGGTATTGTAACTGTGGGCGAATATCTGCTTATAAGGTTCGGAAGGGGATCAGTTCAATTTTATACCTGGATCGGTATGCTTTTCAAAATTATCGCCATGGGGGTAGCGCTTTATTCCTTTGCCGTTCTGGTTTCGTCTCTGATACACCTCTCCCCCGGCCACTGGTTAGCAGATCCAGCAACCGGGAATCTGTCAATCCCTACTGCAGTTGTAATTTCCGGGGCCTTAATGCTGGTTTATGCAGTAAGTGGCGGCTTATGGGCTGTGCTTATCATCGATGCCATTCAGTTTGTGGTATTAACGGCTACCGTAATGTTTGTAGTTCCCTTATGTCTGTCGAAGGTCGGAGGCATTTCAGGATTCCTGGCTCATGCTCCGGAAGGATTTTTAGCACCAACCGGGGGAGCATTTACGTGGTTGTTCCTACTCGGCTGGGTCATTGTTCATACCTTTAAATTGGGTGGGGAATGGGTTTTTATCCAGCGTTTTCTGGCTGTCAGCAGTCCTGCAAACGCCCGGAAGGCTTCTTATCTTTTTGGAACGCTATACCTTATTAGTCCAATAATCTGGATGCTGCCTCCTATGCTTTACAGGCTTATTGACCCTGCTGCCTTACCCGAGAAAGCTTATATCCTGGCATGTGCCTCTGTTTTGCCGGCAGGAATGATCGGTCTCCTGCTGGCGGCGATGTTTTCATCAGCAGCAAGTTATATAGACGGAGAAGTGAATGTGTATGCAGGCGCAATCACCAATGATGTATATAAAAGTTTCATAAATCCCCAGGCTTCTGAAAAAAAGCTTGTGATGATTGGTAGGGTCTCTTCTTTTCTGATCGGAGGTCTTATCATCTCTATTGCGCTGATGGTTCCGTACTTTGGAGGTGCTGAGCAGGTGATCCTGACTATTACAGGCTTGCTGGTAGTAGCTATGGTATTACCTGTATTGTGGGGTCTATATTTTGGAAAGATCCGGCAGAATGCAGTTTGGATTTCTACGGGAGCCAGTATGATTGCTGCTATCTTTTGTAAATATTTCATCCCTAAGACCTCAGCCAGCCCTGCAGTTATTTATTATAATCAGCACCGCCAGGAGATGGAAGTAATGATCGGTCTGATGGTACCGGTAGTTTGTTTGTTGATCCTGGAGCTTTCTTCCCGTACTATTTCAAAGGGCTTCTTACAGGTTAAAAGCGAAACTCTGCTAAATGCCAAACGTGAAAGTGCCAAGTCTGATGCAACAATAGCGTATTTTCCAGCCAGACTACTCGGCTTTAGTATCGGAGCTCTCTCTTTATTAATGTTCGGCATACTTATATTTTCAGATTCATCGGTAAGGGGACTAATAGCTCTTTTTGCCGGCTCCCTGCTCACTATCAGCCTGATAATAATCAGGACAGTCAAAAAGCCGGTTCAAATACCAGAAAAGCATCTAACACTTAAGAACGCATAAACACACATATATAATGCAAAAGAAGATAGAAACATTTGACGTGCTCGTAATCGGTGGCGGCCTGGCAGGTTTTTGCGCTGCCGTTGCAGCTGCACGTTTGGGTAGCAAGACTTGTATCGTACAAAACAGACCTGTTTTTGGCGGTAACAGTTCATCAGAAATAAGAGTAACACCTCATGGAGCATGTGCCTTCCATGCTTATGCCAGGGAAACTGGTATCATCTCCGAACTTCTTATAGAAGAGAGGGCACAGAACCATGAAGCAATTTTTGAAAATGGGTGGACAAACAGCGTCTGGGATCTTACCTTATATAATCTCGCACAAAGTACCCCCAACCTTTTTATCCATGTAAATACAGAAGCTTATGATGTATTGATGAATAGTGACCAGGAGATCAAGGGTGTTCTTGCCCGGCAACAGAATGCTGAGCTTGAATTGATTTTGGAAGCAAAAATATTCATTGATGCTTCAGGAGACGGGATAGTAGCAGAGCGCGCCGGTTGCGAATATCGCCTGGGAAGTGAAGGTAAAGACGAATTTAACGAACCTCATGCACCTGAAGTGGCAAGCAAAGATGTGATGGGTAATTCCATTCATTTTAAAACGAAAGATGTCGGAAAGCCTGTTCCCTTTACTGCGCCCGACTGGGCAATCGAATATGATGACGCATCCTTCTTTTATAAACAAGGACGATTACCAAAAGAAGAAAGAGGTGGTTACTGGTGGTTGGAAATCGGAGTTCCTTACAATACAATCACCGACAATGAAACAATCAGGCACGAACTTACCCGGCACGCGCTAGGGGTTTGGGATTGGATGAAGAACAAAGATCCGAAAATGATGGAGAGGACCAGAAATTATGCACTTGACTGGATTGGACAGGTGCCCGGCAAAAGAGAAAGCCGGAGAATTATGGGGCTATACCTGATGACGGAACACGACCCCCAGAACTGTACCGTGTTTGATGACGAGATCGCCTTTGGTGGTTGGTTTATAGATCTTCACACACCCGGAGGCTTACTGGCCGAACATAGCGAACCGGCAAGCAATGAGAATTACTCCACGTTCTCTGAGTATGCCGTAAAGAGCTATGCTGGTCCCTACGGCATACCCTTGAGAAGTTTAATTTCAAAGAACGTTGGAAACCTGATGATGGCAGGGAGAAACGTAAGTGTTACACATGCAGCTTTAGGCACTGTACGTGTGATGAATACAACAGCGTTGATGGGACAAGCTGCAGGCACAGCAGCAGCTCTGGCTATTCAAAATAAAATTCCGGTTTCGGAAGCGCCGTCGAAACTGATTAACCGGATCCAGCAGCAACTATTACGTGATGGCTGTTTTCTTCCGAACTATAAAAATACCGACTCCGACGACCTTGCTTTGTCAGCTTCAGTAAGTGCGAGTAGTGAGGCTTTTCTTTTGGGTGCGGGCCCGGAAAGCAGAGGCTGCCACGAGGGATTGAAAATCTGGAGGGATCAACCCCAGTATGTGCTTGAAAGACTTGAAAACAGAAAGGGGCAGCTCATAGCTACAGGTTCTTCAAGAATTGAGAAGATTTCGGTTTTTCTGAACAACACATTGGGTAGAGATGAAATGGTGGCTTATGAAGTAAAGCTGGTAGATAATATCTGGGACTACCGTGTAACCGGCATACCCTTACTGGCCAAAGGTGAAGCTGTTGTTCCTCCGGGAAAAAGCTGGGTAGAGTTAAACGTCGACATAGAGTCACTTCCTGATAACCGCTATATCCGACTTGACCTGTTGCCTAATCCTGAAGTTGAATGGCTGATCGCCGGGCGGATAGAATCTGCCCACGTGGCAATGTATCAGATCAGTGAAAATAAAATGAGACGGTTTGGAAATGGGGAAACACTCAGCTTCAAAGTGGAACCTCCTCAGGCTTGCTTTAAAGCGCAGAATGTAATAAGTGGAGTAAGCCGCCCACATCGTTCTGCAAACTTATGGAAATCTGACCCGAACCTCCCCTTGCCCCAATCGATAGAGTTGACCTGGGCAGAATTGAAATCCCTGAGTGAGATTCAACTTACTTTTCCGGGTCACTTACTTCGTGAATATCATGCATATGAACCCTTCTATCGTGATCCCCAATGTCCGAAAGATTATTCTGTCGAGGCATTTTTAGAGGGCAATTGGGAAACTGTTATCGAGGTGAAGAATAATTATCAGCGTCAGAATAAACACCGGCTTTTACATGCAATTGATACAGATAGAATAAGAATAAGTGTCAATGCAACCAACGGAGATCCTTCTGCGCAGATTTATGAAATCAGGTGCTACTAAGTGCTGCACTTTAAACTAAAAGTAAATGGAAAAAGTTAAGATCCTCTTATTTTCAGCTGCTCTCCAGCTGGCTGCATCGTTTTCCCTGCAAGCTCAGAAAACAGGAAGTTATATAGTGAGGCATGATAAGCCGCAACAAATTATCTGGGGGCTGGGTGTCGAAATACAGAACGACGCGATAGGTTCAGGAAACAGAGGTTTGCCCGATGTAGAAGTGGCTGTGCCCAATAATCTTGTACATTCGGAACGCAAACGCTTCTATAAGGATCTCATGAAAGGATTCAGATATTGCAGACTCGCTATGGGATTGTATTTCAGGGGCTTGGACTCTACCCGGTCGAGGATCGTTGAACGCTACCCCAACCAGTTGAAGGACCTGAAAGAAATGATGGATGAATCGGGCATGGAAGGAATATCGATGGAATATTGGTCACCTGCACCCTTCTGGAAGTCAACAAACAGTTATCTCGGCGGCACGCTTAAGCAAAGTGACGAGGCCTTCTTAAATGCATTTGGAGATGCCCTTTGTGATGACATCCGGTACCTGCAGAAAAACGGAATACATGTTTCCATGTGGGGCCTTCAGAACGAACCGACATTGGGATCGGTAGGAGGTTTGGCTTTGGGACCTAAAAGCCAGTCGTACTCACACTGCACCTATTCACCAGACTTGTATTACAAGGCATTTAAATTAATTGCCCCTAAAATAAGAAGTACGATTCCAAAGGCACTTATTATGGTAGATTCATGGGAGGGAAATGCGGGAGAAAACGCAGCCATAATCAGAAAAGATTCTGCTTTGCTTAACTATGTAGATTCGTGGGTGTATCATAGAATCGGTTCAAACTCGACAGACATAAGAAAAGAGAGTCCCAAGTATAACATGAATACCTTCAACAAACCCGTATTTCAAAATGAGTTCGAATACCAGCATCCCAGCAGCGAGCGACTTTGTATTAACACTGCTCAAAATGTGATGAACTGGATGACTTTCGCTAACTCACCTACCTGGTTTTGGCTGCATGCTCTTAAGCCGACCTACAATGTGGAAGCTTCAGGTTATTCGCTGGGTTTCTGGAGGCCGCAGGATGATAACGACTTTAGTCATAGTCCTCAGATAAAAAAAGGGCATTGGGATTACAATCAAAATAACTTTAATGCCCTTGCAGGCTTTCTGAAATACATGCCCTGGAACTCTCAGCGCTTTAGCGTAGATGAACAGAAGATTTTGGATGATAACCGGATCATGGCCTTTAAAACACCAAAAGGTAAATTGGTTTTGGTGTTAACAAACCGCTCGGGAGCTCCTTTTACTTTCAACATCAATACAGGTATTAAAAGGAGTTTTACCGGATATCGCTATACTCCTGCAACTCGCAATCTGAAACTAGAGAAAATTAAGGGGGCTGTCATTACACCTACCGTTCCTGACTTGTCAATCGAGTTTTGGGTGGAGAACTAGGGCCAGGGAAGCGTAGTGTTAAGCTATACTTTCTCTGGGAAAATGTTGTGACCGGATATAGTTCATGCACTCATCTGTTCAATCTGAGAAAGGATCCTGCAGAACGCAACAACCTTCCGGAAAAGATTCCTAAGACTCCTAAGAAGCTACGGGAGCTTGAGGCGCTCCTACATTCTGTTGTTAAAAAGAAGATAAAAATGATTTCAAGTAAAATAATACGGCAGATTCTGCCAGCAATGTTTCTTTCTCTCTATTTCGTAGCTGCAGCTCAGCGGAATGTAATGGTGCTCGATAAAAACTGGAAATTTAATAAAGGGGACGATGTGATTTTTTCGGACATCGGTTTCAATGATCAGGGATGGAGTATAGTCAGCGTCCCCCACGACTGGGCAATTACAGGTCCTTTTGACAGGGATAACGACATTCAACTTGCCCAGGTGGTTCAGGATGGAGAAAAAAAGCCTGGTGTTAAAACAGGCCGTTCAGGAGGTTTACCCTGGATGGGAACGGCCTGGTATCGTCAAAACTTCAATCCAACGCATTTTATGCCTGGTAAAAAGGCAATATTATTGTTCGACGGTGCCATGAGTAACGCTACAGTGTTTATTAACGGCCAGAAAGTGGGAAACTGGCCCTACGGATATAGCTCTTTTTGGTTTGACGTGACCTCGTTTTTGAAGCCGGGAAGCACCAACGTACTGGCTGTACGGTTAGAAAATAAGCCCGAGTCTTCGCGCTGGTATCCGGGCGCTGGTTTGTTCAGAAATGTGCATCTTATTATTAAAAACTCAAAGAGCATTAAAACCTGGGGAAGCTTTATAACGACTCCCGAAGTTTCAGAAAACAGTGCAACCGTTAAAATCAAAACTGAGCTGGAAAATGGTGCCGGAAAAGGACTACGCCTTGAAACTACCTTTGTTTCGCCAGAGGGGAAAGTTGTGGCAGATGTTTCTGCTCCCGCTACCGAAGGAGAGTCAACTGTTCAAACTGTAAAAGTTACTACTCCAAAGCTTTGGTCAGTTGAGAGCCCTTTCTTATACACAGCCATAACCAAAGTTTTCGCAGGCAAGTTTTTGGTGGATGAGAGCAGGACCCGTTTTGGCATCCGAACTATAAAAGTTGAACCGTTAAAGGGATTCTTACTAAATGGTAAAGTAACCAGGTTTAAAGGAGTTTGCAACCATCATGACCTTGGTCCGCTTGGAGCAGCGGTAAACACGGCAGCGTTGAAAAGGCAATTAGTTATTCTGAAGGATATGGGATGTAATGCCATCCGAACTTCTCATAATCCTCCCGCTCCCGAATTGCTTGATTTGTGTGATGAGATGGGATTTATGGTAATTGACGAAAGTTTTGATGAATGGAAGATTCCGAAAATGCCTAACGGCTACAGCCAGAACTTTGATCAGTGGGCAGAGAAAGATATGGTAAACATGCTCCATCGCGACCGGAATCATCCTTCGATAGTAATGTGGAGCATAGGAAACGAAATTAATGAACAAAGTTCAAAGGATGGAGGGAAGGTTGCCAAGTTCCTGCAGGATATCTGTCATCGGGAAGATCCGACCCGTCCTGTGACTGCGGGAATGGATCGTTTTGATGCTGCTGTTAATAACGGCTTTGCCGCAATTCTTGATGTTCCCGGATTCAATTACAAGCCATCAAGGTATCAGGAGGCTATGAAGAAACTACCGCAGGGCTTTGTCCTTGGGTCAGAAACTGCGTCAACAGTAAGTTCCCGCGGTATTTATAAATTTCCTGTTCAGGAAGCTAAGCAAAAGAAGTACGCGGATAGCCACTCTTCATCTTATGATGTTGAAGCCTGCAGTTGGTCGCAAACTCCCGATGAAGAATTTATGATGCAGGACAGTCTACCCTATATGATGGGGGAATTTGTTTGGACCGGCTTCGACTATCTTGGCGAGCCGACACCTTACAACGAACAATGGCCGTCAAGGAGTTCTTACTTTGGTATCATTGATCTGGCCGGTATCCCTAAAGACCGGTACTATTTATACAGGAGCAGATGGAATTCCCTGCAGGAAACCTTACACATGGTGCCGCATTGGACATGGCCGGGCCGGGAGGGATTGGTGACACCAGTATTTGTTTATACAAATTATCCTGCAGCTGAACTCTTCATCAATGGAAAAAGCCAGGGAATCCGGAGAAAAAATAATTCAGACAAGTTTTCCCGCTATCGGCTGATGTGGAACGATGCGATTTATGAGCCAGGAGAACTTAAAATAGTTGCTTATGATGAACAGGGAAGACGGGTAGCACAAAGAGCGGTGAAAACATCTGGTAAGCCTCACCATCTGGAGCTTGTTGCAGACCGTACCGTATTAGAGTCTGATGGAAAGGATCTTGCTTATGTAACCGTTAAAATCGTAGATGCTGAGGGGAATTTATGCCCCACGGCTGATAACTCTATTTTTTTTGAAGTGACAGGTCAGGGACAGTTCAGGGCAGTATGTAATGGAGACCCAACCTCGCTTGAAATGTTTCACCTACCTCAAATGAAGGCGTTTAACGGTATGCTGGTAGGAACGATACAATCCTCAGAAAGGGCAGGTGAAATTCAGGTTCACGTTCAGGGAGAAGGATTACAGAAGGGAGTGTTAAGACTAAAAATAAAATAGGCAGAGCTCAATGGTGATAAAATTGAGGAAATTAATCGTATTTTGATCAGAAGATCTAGCAAATAACGGGATTAAACAGGCCTTTAAGAACCAACCAAATTTTTGTTTAACTTAGCTACGCGTATACCCTTAAAAGTCAATGGGAAAAAGATTTTTTGCGTCTAAAGTTTTTACCGGGGATGCTGTCCTGGGGAATCAAGTAATAACATCTGAGGCTGGAAGGATAACAAAAATCGAACCGGGATCTCCTTCTGAAGGACACCCGACAGTTAATTGTATTTCTGCTGGTTTTATAGATGTGCATGTTAACGGCGGCGAACGGTTCCATTTTACAGACAAAGCCGATCAGGAAGCTTTAGCAGACATAGAACAGGCATTTGAAAAGGTGGGAACGGCTTACACCTTACCAACACTTATTACCTCTCCGCATGAAACTATTTTCAAAAGTCTGGATGCCGTAAAAGCATATAAAGATAAAAATCCGGGTTCGGGGATATTAGGACTACACCTGGAAGGCCCCTTTATTAACGAAGCCAAAAGAGGCGCGCATCTCAGGGAATATATCACAAGCCCATCCGACGAAATGATCGACAGGATCATTAGTTATGGAAAGGACGTGATCAGCATGATCACCATTGCACCTGAGGTTTTCGGCACCCGGCAGATGGAGCGCCTGCTTGAATCGGGCATTACTATTTCCGCCGGCCACTCCAATGCCAGCTATGAACAAGCCTGTCGTGCTTTTGACCTGGGAATAAATCTCGTAACCCATCTGTATAATGCAATGTCTCCGCTTCTGCATCGAAACCCGGGACTGGTGGGCGCTTGTTTTGACAGGTCTTCTGTGTATGCACCTATCATTCTCGATGGCGCTCACTGCGATTTCCCGGCAGCACGCATTGCTTATAAAATTAAGGGCGACAAATTGTTCCTGATCTCAGATGCGCTTTTTATAGGCGGAAAGGTTACTGAATTCAGCTGGAAGGGATTTAACGCCTTTCTGCAAAACGGCCAGTACATAAACTCTGAAGGGAATTTAGCCGGAGCGGCCATAAACTTGGCAGATGCGCTGAGAAATGCCGTTAGAGAAGTAGGTATTCCATTGAATGAAGCAATAGCCATGGTAACCAGCCGGCCCGCAGCAGTATTAGGAATGGAAAAACATATTGGACAAATAGCTGCAGGCTTTCCGGCAGTGTTTACCGTGTTTGATGAGGATCTGAAAAAGTTTGAGGTGGTCAGAGGTTAGGTACATGAACTGAAGCCGCATTTTATTTAATGTTTGATAATTTATATCCTCTTGCATTATTGCTATTGTCCAAAGGTGTATAGGAGTTGTAGCAACCTCAAATATTTTTTTCGGCGGCTGTTTCCATTATGAATTAGACATGAGAACAGTCGAGCCCCTTACGACCCGCTCTTCGTATGATATGGGGATTTATGATAGTAGTTTTCATTGCTTACAGATTCTTACGGCATGCATCTTCTGATCGTAAACGTTTATGTTCTCACACTGTACTTTTGCCCCTCTTTGTTCACAAGGTCCTTGAATACCGAGCGGCCTTTTAACGCCTCAGCTACCTTTTTGTCCGTTTCCCCCTTGCTACAAAACATATTCTGGCAGGATACAACTAACTTTGCATATGAATATTCCAAAAAGGAACTTAATTCGCCTAAACTGGTTGGCTGGTATCGTTGGTGCCATGTATGCTTTGTTTTTCTCAATTCCTGAAAAGAGCCTATGGCCAATAAGTATAGTTTTTACAATCCTCGCCGGAATTGGACTGCTCGGCACAGGATATATCAATATGTATCTAGCTATATACTTTCGTAAGAAGTTTTCGATGAGGTCTGATTACCTGAATGTTGGTCGCTATTTCCTGTCTTTTTTGTTCAGTATATTATTTTACGTTGTGGTGATGCCTTTTTTTTTCTGGCTAGCTGCCGTTAAATTGGAGAATCTTGAGGGGGAGGTGATATCCGGGATAATAGCACACATTGCAATTTCTAATCTATTAATTTTTATTATTCAAAATATTATAATTCTTCAACAAGATAAGGGGATTGCAGAACTCGAACTTTCCAGGCTTCAAGCTTCACATGCGGAGGCATCCAATCTGTTATTGCGTCAACAGATTCACCCTCACTTTTTGTTCAACGCACTAAGCACCTTAAAAGCTCTCTATAAGATAGAGAAGGATACTGGCGAAAAATACCTTGTCCTATTATCGAAGTTTCTACGGGCCACTCTATCCAATAACAACAGTGGTACAGCTACCCTTGATGAAGAACTTGAACTGTATAATAATTATCTTGACATGCAGAAAATCCGCTTTGGCACTGCTTTAGTATGTAGCACGGCTATACCAGAGGATATAAAGGCGGGGTATCTATTGCCGTCGTTTTCTTTGCAGCCATTACTGGAGAACGCAATTAAGCATAATGAAGCGACGGAGGACAGCCCCCTGCATGTCACTTTGAAGAAAGAAGGAGAATTCATTGTTGTTAGTAACAATATTCGGCCTAAGCTGAATAAGGAATTTTCGGGCGGTTTAGGTCTTGCAAATCTTTCGGAGCGCTATCGTTTATGGTGTGGGGAAGACATCGATATCCTTGACGATGGTAGCAGATTTACAGTAAAACTAAAATTAATGCCGAATGAATATAGTGATTATAGAAGATGAACGACTAGTTGCGACGGAGTTGGCTGAATCCCTTTGTGAACTCGAAACTTCAATAAAAATAGTTGCTCAGCTTCATTCCGTCAGAGAAGCGGTCAGCTACTTTAAATGCAAACCTGCGCCTGATTTGATTTTCAGTGACGTTCAGCTTGGTGACGGGCTAAGTTTTGATATATTCCTTTCAGTATCTGTCTCTGCTCCGATTATTTTCTGTACAGCCTACGATAATTACGCATTGGAGGCATTTAGAGTAAACGGCATCGACTATATTTTGAAGCCCTTCGACAAGGAAATGCTTGCTTCTGCTATTGAGAAATTTAAAAACTTCCGCCGAACTTTTGCAGGTGATTTAAGCACCCAGTATAAAAGCCTTTTGCAGCATCTTACTACCAGTAAAACACAGACAGCCTCCTCCATACTTGTACATTTTCAAGACAAGATTATCCCTCTTAAATTAGAAGATATTGCACTGTTTTACCTCAGGTATGAAGAAACACATCTGCAAACCTTCGATGGCAAAACCTATCACCCTAATAAGAATCTGGAAGAGCTTGAAAAGGTAACGGGTGAATTGTTTTTCCGGGCAAACCGGCAATACCTGGTAAACCGAAAAGCAATCAATGACGTATCTAATTTCTTTTCCAGAAAGCTCGCGCTGAATTTGAACATCCCGTTTCCTGACAGAGTTACGGTTAGCAAAGAAAAAGCACCTGTGTTCCTGGACTGGCTATCGAGGGTAAACTAATTGCTTCAAACCTAAATTTGTCCGTTTCACTTATCTTTTACTTCCTAATCCTGCAACTCCAGGTCATATTTGCAATGTTTGTTGGGTAGTGCTATTATCCAAAAGGGAATAATACCGGCCAAGCAAGGCTGTTATTTCTGACAATCAGTGGTAGAAATCAGACTGAGGCTAAATATAAAATGATAATACTTATTGGTAGTAAAATATTTTAATCCTATAATTTTTCAACAAATGAAGCAACACAAAATGAGTAGCAAAATTACTCTGCTGGCCTTCGCCGGTTACACACTTTTCTCAACATCCTGCAGTACGATTAAGTCGATGTCCAATACGACCAAAGGTTCCGTTATTGGGGCTGCAGGAGGAGGAACCCTTGGTGCTATTATTGGTAAAAAAGCGGGCAATACGGCTGTGGGAGCGATTATTGGAGGTGCGATCGGGGGCACAGCAGGGGCTTTCATAGGTCGCAACATGGATCGTCAGGCTGAGGAGCTAAAAAAAAACTTGCCAGACGCTGAAGTTATTCGCGAGGGTGAAGGAATCATTGTCAAATTTGATTCTGGTATTTTATTCGACTTTAATAGCGCAACGTTAAAAGCAAAGGCAAAGGAAAACGTTCAAAAACTAGTAAGCTCCTTAAATAGCAACCCACAAACTAACGTCTTAATTGTCGGGCATACTGATAATTTAGGCTCTGACGCGTATAATCTTTCACTTTCTGAAAAACGCGCATCTTCTGTACGTGATTACGCGACCAGTTTAGGAATCTCAACATCCCGTTTAAAAGTTTCAGGAAAAGGAGAGACTGAACCGATTGCAGATAACGCCATTGAGTCCGGCCGCGCATCTAATCGCCGGGTTGAAGTTGTAATTCTTGCAAATGATGCAATGAAAGCTGATGCTAAGACAAAATAAGTTATACAAATAACGATTTCGCCTTGGAAAATGGCGGTTAACCGGAGACAGCCTCCATTCCGGAGCGTTGTCTCTTTTTGTTCAGCCGCAATTTAAGGCAGGAATGTTCTTATTTTGCTTTCCCACCCGCGATTAAGCATTTAAACAAGCGAAATATTGTCAAAGTATTACAGGATGCTCGCGACTCAGATATTACCTTACTATCCTCCATTATTCAAATCGGTATCAATTCTGGCGACTTCACGCTTGTCATTATTATTTAATTTGTATTTCTTTCTCTATTCTGCTTCGAAGGGTTAAATTCCTGTCGCCTCGACCTTTGATTTGTCCGTTTCAACCTGATTTCATTTCTGTAGCTTCCTCACAGTAGCAATTTTTGCGCTGTTGTTAGTGAACCGGATACTCCGGATAATCCAAAACATAACAGGAATGAACAGAAGACCCTTTTTATTTTTTATCTTTCTTCTACCCTTCAGCCTATCGGCGCAAGAGGGCTGGAATTTGCAGCAGTGCATTGAATATGGTTTGCAGAACAATAGAAATACAACCATATACCTGAACGAAAAGAAAGCAGCAGATGCAAGAGCTCGTGAGGCCCTTGCGGCTTACCTGCCCTCGATTAGTGTAAATGGCACAGTTGATAACAACCTGAAAGTACAGGAGACGGTAATACCTGCCGGTGTTTTCGGTCCCGAAGATACACGGGTAGCTTTTGCCAAAAAATATAACACGAACGGAACTGCGCAACTTGATCAGGTGATATTTGATCAATCGTTAATCACCGGACTGAAAGCTAATAAGTATAATACACAGCAGGCTGAGTTAAACCAAAAGTTGAATAACGAGCAGATCATCTACAATGTAAGCACTGCCTATTACCAGGTGTTTGTATACAGGGAGCAGTTGGACTTCCTGAGGGCCACAATTGAAACATACTCCCGGCAAATTGAGATCAACACTCTTAAATTTAATAAGGGAATTATCCTTCAAAAGGAACTCGATAAGATTAAAGTTGATCACAATAATGCAGTTTCACAGCTACGAGTTGCCGAAAGCAACCTGGTGTTGTCGGAGAATCAGCTTAAGTTTGAGATGGGATATCCGCTTTCAAATGCGCTTCCTCTTGATAGCATCGATGCCAGCAGGGTGAAAACTGAATCCTCCTATCAAACTCCTTTCGACCCCTCCAACCGACTTGAGTATCGGCTATCAGAAGTTAATGTTAAACTCTTGGAAATCGAGGAAAGCAGGATTAGAGCCGGGGCTCTTCCAAAGCTCAGCGGCTATTTCAGATATGGAGCTAACGGTTTTGGTGATCAACTCGGTCCCGCTTTTGAAGGCATGAACACATTTTCAGCAACAGGATTAAAGCTTAGTATTCCAGTTTTTGATTTTTTTAAAAGAAATGCTCAGGCATCTCAAGCCAAGTATAACCGGTTGAACGCACAGGAGACACTCGAACTCGATAAAGGAAGGTATCAGTTGGAATTTCAAAATGCAGCCACCAAGCTCAAAGAAGCTGAAACAAATGTTGAAAACGACCGAAGGAATATTGAACTAGCAGAATCAGTCTTTTCAACGACAGATCTGCAGTACCAAAAGGGAGTTACCGACCTTACCGATTGGCTTAATGCACAGAATTCTCTTAAGGAGGCGCAGAACAACTACCTAAACTCACTTTATAAGCTGTTTGTGACAAGAGTAGATTTTGATAAAGCTTCCGGAACTTTAAAACCCTAATACACTTCTTTATCCCCTTTTAAATGAAAACGAAATACACTATAGGCATCGTTAGCGCCCTAATTGTTGGGCTGATTACTTTCAAACTCTCCGCTAATAAGAAAGAGTTGAATGAGAAAAAACAGGACACCAAAACAACTGCTGTCAGGATTCCTGTACGTATCGATTCAGCGGAAATGCAGACACTGGAAGTCAATATTCTAAAGACAGGAAATATAACCCCCTTCAAAGAGGCTAAAGTGTTTTCTGTAACGAGCGGAATTATTGAACGTCTTAACATTAACCTTGGTGATCGGGTAAAGCAGGGACAAGTGGTTGCCAAAATCGACACTCGTACCCAACAGTTGGATTTACAGCGCTCTGAAAGCAATGTAGCGAAACTAAAAAATGATCTCCAGACCTACACGGAACTGCTGGCCGGCAAAGCCGCAACTCAGGAGCAGGTGAACAGCATTCGTCAGGATTACCTGAATGCGGTAAATGAATCCAGACAGATCAGGAAACAGATAGCAGATGCATCAATTAAGGCTCCCACTGGTGGCGTAATTTCATCTAAAGTAGTAGAACAGGGAATATTTGTAAACGGAGGAGCTGAGATTGCAACAATTATTAATCTGTCTCAGGCCAAGGTAGAAGTTAACCTGACTGAAGCCGAGGTTTATCAGGTAAAGGTTGGGCAGCAGGTGAAAATAACTGCCGATGTATATCCTGGAAAAGTATTCAGTGGAACCGTTCGTTTTATTAGTCCACAGGCCGACCAAACGCGTAATTACAGAGTTGAAATTCAAGTTCTTAACGGAGATTCCTCTCCTCTAAAATCGGGTACTTTCGTTTATGCAGATTTTTCAAAAAGGACTCAACAGCAACGTCTTGTTATTCCGCGCGAGGCCTTGACAGGTAGCCTGCAGGATGCATTTGTATTCCTGGTGGAAAACGGAGCTGCACGTCAGAAACAAATTCAGGTGAGCGGCGAATCAGGATCAATGGTTCAGGTGATAAGCGGTCTGAAAGCGGGTGATATTGTAGTAACCTCAGGACAAATTAATTTAAAAGAAGGAACACCGGTAAGTATCACAAAATAAACAGAGGGGCATGTCAATATCAGAAATTGCCGTTAAACGGCCATTATTAATTATAGTAATATTTACCATTCTCATCCTTTTTGGAGCGCAGAGCTATTTTCAACTCAATTACAATCTGCTTCCATCCATAGAGGTAAACACAGTAACGGTAAGCACAGTTTATCCCGGCGCCTCAGCGGCAGAAGTGGAAACTTCGGTTACGAAAAAGTTTGAAGATGCTTTTGCTTCAGTGGAAGGTTTGGATAAAATTAATTCGACCTCACAAGAGGGCGTTTCGGTTGTAACGGTGCAGCTAAAGGCTGGGACAGATGTAGATGAGGCAGAACGTAATATTCAGCGAAAGGCTGACCAGGCACAGAATGAGCTTCCTGCAGATATTGATCGTCCCGTAGTCAATAAGGTTAATCTGGAAGAAGCTCCGGTTATCAGAGCCGGGGTAACATCGAACCTACCCGCCAGGGACCTTTACGACTTTATGGATAAGCAATTGAAGCCGGTTCTTCAAAACGTCCCCGGTGTAGGGCAGGTTAATATAATAGGTGGTGAAGAACGGGAAATCCATGTGAACATTGACCAGTCAAAACTAAGGGCATATGGCTTGAGTATCACCCAGGTAACCGACGCCGTTAATAATGCCAGCCGTTCCTTTCCGGCGGGAAGTATTGAGACAGAGGCTCAGCAGGTATCTATACAATTTGATGCTAACATGGTATCCCTGGAGCAACTCCGTTCTCTTATCGTTCAAAATCGTCCAGATGCCGGAACCGTCTACCTTCGGGATGTTGCCGAAGTCGTAGATGCCTCAGCAAAAGCAACTGCAATTAATCACATCAACGGCCTTCCATCTATTGGGGTCCAGGTAATTAAACAAAGTGATGCTAATGCAGTGAATGTAAGTGAGGAGGTAAAGAAAAGTTTTGCGGAAATAGAGAGGCAGTACGGTTCTCAGAACCTAAAGTTTACTGTATCCTCGGATCAGTCGGTTTATACCTTAGAGTCGGCAAATGCGGTAATGGTCGACCTTGTTCTGGCCATTCTAATTGTAGGGATCGTGATGCTTGCCTTTCTTCACAGTTTTCGTAGCTCCATGTTCGTCCTAGTGGCCTTACCTTCTTCTATCATTCCCACATTTATTGCCATGTATTTATTCGGGTTTTCTTTAAACCTTATGACCTTGATGGCAATGTCGCTGGTAGTTGGAATTCTGGTGGACGACTCGATCGTGGTACTTGAAAATATTTACCGGCACCTTGAAATGGGTTCTAACAAAGTAAAGGCAGCATTGGACGGTCGTAATGAAATTGGTTTTACTGCTCTGGCAATTACTTTGGTGGACGTAGTGGTATTTCTCCCCCTGGCCTTGTCGGGTGGTATCATCGGGTCGATCCTCCGGGAATTTTCACTGGTGGTAGTCATCTCCACCTTAATGAGCTTATTTGTTTCATTTACTATTACACCGCTTCTCGCCAGCCGTTTTGGCAAGATTGAAGAAATGAACCCTCACACACTATGGGGGCGACTCAATATTAAATTCGAAGATTTTATTGATGCAGTAAAGTTTTATTATGGGGAAATGCTTGAAGTGGTGCTAAAGAAAAAGCGCTGGCTTTTATTAGGCGTGATCATTCTTATTATTGCCTCCATTGCTCTGATACCTGCAGGTTTTATAGGTGCTGCCTTTATTCCTTCAAGCGACCAGGGTGAGGTATTGTTCAGTCTCGAGCTAGCGCCTGATGCCAATATTAACCAGACCAATGCAAGTACTCAGGAGGCAGAGAAAATATTAATGGCACATCCGGATGTTAACAATGTTTTTTCAAGTATTGGCTTCGTAGGGGGAAGTGTAGCAGGAACCAGTAACAATGGTAACCTTGCTGAGATTACTGTAACCCTGAAGGATTTAAAGGAGCGGTCCATGAGTTCGGAAGAATTTGGAGTGTTTATGCAGAGAAAGCTAAGCGAATCGATCGCCGGAGTGAAGTTTACAGCTTCTCCGACTTCGATTTCCGGAAACGGAACCCAGGCCCCTATTCAGGTTGCCATTCAGGGAATAGACCTTCAAAAAGTTCGGAGCGTGGCAGAACAATACAAAACAGCGATTGCTACTATTCCTGGTGCCCGCTTCGTAGAGCTGTCTGTAAAAGACCAGAAGCGACAGGTGAATGTGAAGCTGGACCGCGATAAAATGGCTCTTCTGGGAATTAATGCAACACAGGTAGGTGGTGCCTTGCAGAATGCCTTCAGCGGCAATGATAACAGCAAATTTAAGGAAGATGGAAACGAGTACGACATTTTGGTAAACCTTGATCAAAGCAACCGCTCAAGTATTGGTGATGTACGGAACCTTCCTTTTTCCAATAGCGAAGGACAAACATTTATCTTAAGCCAGTTTGCAGAGGTGAGTGAGGGGCTTGGTGAGAGTGTATTGCAGCGTACAGACAGGCTTAACTCGATAACCGTTGAAGCTAACGTTGTAGGGAGACCTACAGGATCAGTAACACAGGATATTCAGGCAAAGGTGGCTGGAATAAGTATTCCTGAAGGTGTCAGCGTAGAATACCTGGGAGATGCAAAAAATCAAAGCGATGCTTTTGGTAGTCTTGGAATTGCACTACTTACTGCTATACTGCTTGTATACCTGATCATGGTCGCGCTGTATGAAAGTGCCATTTATCCCTTTGTAGTGTTGTTTTCTATTCCTGTCGCGATAATCGGAGCTCTGCTAGCCCTTGCCCTAACTATGGAAACCTTGAATATTTTTTCCATCATCGGTATGATCATGTTGCTTGGTTTAGTCTCCAAAAACGCGATTCTGATTGTCGACTTTGCGAACCAATTGCGAGAGGAAGGGCATGATTTGAAGGATGCTTTACTGGAGGCTGGAAAGGAACGGTTACGTCCAATATTGATGACAACGCTTGCCATGATCCTTGGTATGCTTCCTATTGCACTGGCATCCGGTGCCGGAGCTGAAATTAAAAATGGAATGGCCTGGGTGATTATTGGTGGCCTTACCAGTTCCATGATCCTTACTCTATTTGTAGTGCCTGCGATGTATATGATTGTCGAAAAAGTGAAGCTCCGGTTTCAAGGCAGTAAGAAGGGAGGGCAAATAGCGTATGAAGCTTAAGATTCTTATTGTATCCGGACTATCTATCAGCAGTCTGCATGCACAAACAAATCCTGGCGCTCTTAATCAGAAATACCGTGACTCTATAAAAGCTTCCTACCTTGAGGAGGCTGCTATCAGATCTCCGGCTTTCCGGCCGGTGTCAATTTCTACAAGCCTTTTTGGAGCAGGGATTATGAGTGGAAAGTTAGGCGAAAACGAAGTGTATAAGGGTGATGCTAATTTAGTAGAAACTTCTATTGGATTAAAGTTTCCTGTTGCTAGCTGGGGGAAAAACACCGTTGTAGCGAACGTAAAATATCAGCATCAAAGGATGGAGTTTGTAGAAGAGGAAACTGCCAGTATGGGATTAGATCCCTCCTTGATTAGTTTCAGCAAGGGAGCGGTTGGAGTGGGAGCGATGTATACTCGCAGTGACTCCTTATTTGGAAAAAAGGTAGTTTACCTTGCCTCTATCTCAGGGCTCACTAACAACATTAGTTATTTAAGGAAAATGAGCTACATGGCCGGTGCTTCCTTTATCCTGAAACAGAATCAGAACACCAACTTTACGATTGGTCTTGTAGTAAATATTGATCCTTCCAGCCCCATCCCAGCCTTTCCGTTAATCAGCTACTGGCATAGGTTTGGTTACTCCAAACTCGAACTGTCGGCTGATCCTTCAAGGGTAAGTTTGAGAAAAATGATGAAAAAAGATCTCTGGGCATCCTTTGGAACAAGCATTTCTGGTTCAACTTTCTTTTTCGAGCAAAAATTCCAGGCAATTCCCGAAGATGTCAATTACAGCTCCTCTGACGTCAAAACTGGAGCAGGGTTAGAATATCGACTATTTCGAAAGTTTATGGTTGGTGTTGAGGGGGGGCTGGCAATTCCTATGGATGCAAGGGCATTTGAAGCAGGAAAGACAACAAGAGATTATTTTTTTAATAATGAAAGAACAACGAGGCCTTATTTAAATCTTAGTGTTTCTCTATTGCGCCTGTAGGGGATTGAATGTCCTTCTCAAGCTAATCCAATAGTTTATATAAAATATTAATCTATTAACAACACGTTTAAAAAATGAAAAAGTTCATTTTAGCAATTACATTATTGACAGGTTTGACATATGCTGCAGAAGCTCAAACTTAAAAAGGAAAAATAATTGTTGTCGGGAGCGCCTCTTACCGATCAATAAAATCAGATGAAGAAGGAGCAAAAGCAGCTCAGGAGTTGTCCTTGGTGCCAAACCTTGCTTATTTTGTTACTGATAACACAGCAATAGGAGCTGGCTTTGGCTACAACTATTCCAAGCTTGGAGAAGCTAGTCCTACGGGGCAGAACGAATTCTTTGTAATTCGCCCCTTTGCAAGATATTATGTAACTATTACAGACAATAAAATCAAAGGAGCTGGCAATGAAATCTTGTCGATCGGAACAAACTTTTTTACACCTCATATAGGCGTTCAGTTTCATTTTTAAAAGTTAAATCAACAGAGGTTTACTGCCTCTGTTGATTTACAATCCCTCATCTTAAGCTACTATTTGCAGGAGACTGACTGGACTTGGTGAAAAGACTCCGGCGTGAGCACTTGTCACTTATCCTGGCCGGTACCAGTTTTAAAACGTTTCAATCACATTTGGATCACCTTGTGTGGTTATTACGGGATTGGTGCTGATTGTATTCGTTGCAGGGTCGAACGTATAGATGCCTACGCCTGAGGTACCGGCGATTCCAAACAGAATCTTGTTTTCAAAAAGTCCAACAGAAGCTGCATAACCGTTTGAATACGGTATATTAAGTTTTGTGATTGTTTTGTTGATCAGATCAACCTTGAAAGACCCATAAGTTCTGTCGCTAACATAATTTGGCGGGTTGCTTGCCAGTGCATAGACATTACCGGTAGAATAAACAATTCCTCCGCTGATGTACCTCATCTTTTGAAGGTAATCCAGTTTGCCGCCGGGAATCCCCGCTATTGTGTAGTCCGCGGTATTAAAGAAATAACTTGGATCAAATGTTGTCTGTCCGTTTTTAATCCTCAAAAAGCCGCTTTTTTGGTCAGAGCCGCCGAAACCGTACGACGCGACACAATAAACGTACATGTCACCGCTTTCGTCGAAAAAAATCGAATGTTGCTCGTTAATGCTTCCGGCCCAAAAGCTTCTGTTGTCTGTTGCAGAAGTAATGGTATTTCCATTAGCTACATCTATGATAAGCACCTGAACCGGGTAACTGCTGGTAAAGTAGTTGGAAGTCTGACTGCAGGCGACGTATAATTTACCATTTTTTAGCGCCATAATATTTGGATCGGGACTCCCGTCGCCACCAAGCGCATAACTGGTCACGTCAATGGTACCAGTGATAGCCATAGTAGTCGGATTGAAAATTAATATCTTACCTGCTTTAGATAGTGAAATGTATCCTTTGCTATCGTTTTCAATCACTGCACCAATTGGCCATGAAGCAGCCGGAGCGGTAAGGCTGCCAGCTTCACTAAGGGTACCGTCCTCTTGCCTGGTATATTTTTTAACTACGTCACCGTAACGCTGAGGCAAAACAAAAACGTCGTTCTTATAAACCGTAATGTATGGATACTCGGTTGTCTGCCTTGATTTTGAATTTGTGAAATTGCCAACGCTTAAGTCTTTTAGCGTACCCACATACCCCGTCACGGGATTGGCGGTCGTAATATTTGTTCCGATAATTAGCTTGTCAAAACCGGAGGTCGGATCATTTGCAGGGTCCTTTTTTTTACAAGAGTAAAATGCGAATGCCAGAGATAAAACCGCAGTGATTTTCAGAGTTTGTTTTAGCATGATAATTTATTTAGTTATGTAAGTTTCAGTTAATGAACATGATCATGATTGGCTTTACCCATCAGGAGCATGCGTAATTTAATGCGGAACGTTCTGCCCGGAAGCGGCTGATTATAATTATTAAGAATTTCCTTGCCTGAAATATTATTCACCTCGGCAGTGATCGTATATTTACTTTCCTGCAAAGACTGTTCTAGTGATATGGTATGCGTTAGGTAAGATGGTATCACAAAATTATCATAGACGCTGATCTTAAACCCGTAGTTATACTCTGCCACAAAGCTGCCGTCATACATCAACCGCGTATTAGAGCCATGTCCTAATATACCGCGTTTATGATATTCTGCGTTCCAGTTAAAAAACAATTGCGGGGTGTTGGGTATTTGAAGGTTGTATGATGGATTGGGCACGCTAGTAGCAGGAATCAGCCTGTTTATATCTGTGAGTACCTGATAAGTTGCATTGAATCCCGCAAAGACATTTTTGGTTACATCATACTTGATATCCAGGTCTGCGCCTTTGATATTTGCCTTTGTATAATTTACATACCCAAGCGTTAGTCCGTTACCAGAGAGCTGTATCAGGTTGTCAACATTCATATAGAAAGCGTTGGCTTCTATCTGCAGACGCCTGTTATTTCTGTTTTTTTCATCAAAAACCAGCCCTACATTATAATTATGGGCAATCTCCGGTCTCAACGTAGTTGTAGGCGTAATTAAAACACCATCACCAAAAAGCTCTGTATTGTTAGGCAGCCGCAACCCTTTTTCATAACTGGCTTTTGCCAGAAACGATTTTGAAATTGAATATCTTAGTCCGGCAGTGTAGCCAAGTTCGTTGGTCGTGTTCCGTAATTTATCAGGGATGCTATTGTTCAGATAGATACTTGTGTTGAAACCATCTACAACATTGTAATAATTTTTCAGGGCAGTAGAGATCAGCAGCCTTTCGTCCAGAAATCTGCTCTCCAATGTCAAACCGGTAATGCTGTTCAGCAGAGAACCGGGATAGTTGTACACATTTTTACCCAGGAACGCATTGCCGACATCGTCTTCCGGATCTGAGCTGACCCTGCGGAACGTGTTGTTGAAGTTGAGGGTAAAATCTCGATTTATACGATAGTCCAGATTAAAACGCTGCCGTAAATCCCGTTGTAAATTCGTGGACAGATTGGGACCATTTCCTAACTCACCCTTTCCTATGCTGCTTGGAATCCTGGTCCCATCCCAATTATAACTATATGCCGATGTGTCGATAAATCTTACATCGAACTTTGACAATAGGAGGTTATATTTCAGCCCTAGTTTGCCGCCTGCAAAATTCTTTCTGGTAAAGTTGATCAGACCTACGTAAGATTGACCTTTTGTTTCAGCGTGCTGAATATTCTGCTGAATGCCCTGTATTTGTTTCCTGTTACCCACATAGGCTCCTTCAATCTCTATTTCATCAAACCAAAGCTTATGAAATTTGACTGCAACAGCTGCTAGCAAAGAGTGATATTTATCATGATCCCGTTCTATCCTCAAACCAGGTTGATAAGGCGACTTCATCACATAGTTATTATCACTACGTGTATCGAAGACCCCTACACCGACTTCAATCCCCTGCTTATCGAAGGTCTTTTTTACGATCAGATTGCTGAGTTGCGTATTATAAGACTGCCTGGATATTGATGCGTCTATATAGCTCACATCCCTGTGTTTAAAAATTACATTTACAGCACTTCCCAGGCCGTCCCCGCCAAGATATGCAGGTACTGCTCCTTTATAAATTTCAATCCTTTCAATTATTTGGACAGGAAGGTCGTTCAGGCCTAAACTCCCATCCGGCGTATTTAAGGGATTTCCATCCAGGAATATTTGTACTCTTTTACCTTCAAGGCCTCGCACTGAAATCCTTGCATCGCTTCCCAAACCGCCACTTAACCGGATTTGAACACCGGCCTGCCTGGCCAGAATTTCATTAAGGTTTCCAGCCCGGTTCTCCATTTCCTTAGCGGTAATGACTGTAACGGGCATTACATTTTCCTTCGTTTTCTTAACCTCTGCCTGTTCAGCATTCAGTCCGTTAACATTAACAGCGGAAAGTTCGTTAGAAACCGGTGCCATTTTTATGGTGATGTCCATCGACATCCCGGCAAAGTGAACAGCCTGCGTAACGGTTTCATAACCAATAGAGCTACATATCATGATATAATTTCCAGACTCAAGGTTTTTGATCTGGAACATTCCATTGTCATCGCTGATAGCCCCTATATCAGCGCCTGCGACCTTAATCGTTGCTTTTTGTAAGGGCCTGTCCGATTTCGCATCTATTATAGTACCTCGTAAGATACCGTGTTTTTGAGCGGTTACACTGACAAATGCCAGCATAAGCCCAAGAGTTAGTATAACTTTCATGGTGCCTGCATCAAAATGTTCAATTAATTTATTATTGTTTTCATGTTTTGTTTGAGTTTAAATAAATTGAGTTTTATTGTAATTATCGTATCTCAGAGCTTACCAGCAATTGCAGGACAGCACCAGCAAAAAGTACCGCCAGAAAAGCTATGAGCATAGCTATCAGCGCCGGGTAAATTGCATTTCGGTCTGCGACCGACTGATGAGCATGGCGGGGTTCGAATGCAAAATCACTCTCCAGAAAGGGCTTTTTATAGAAAAGATATGGGTAATAAAAAGCCTTAAGCTTATTGTGGTACTGCACTGCACTCTCCATAAAATCAAGCTGCGCCCGGATGTCGGTACCGCAAAGAGCATTTAAGAAAAGCTGGAATGTAGCCGGTGGACTTAGCTTACTAAGCTCTGAAGTAAGATGGGAACGCGATTTAAGCTTATGGGAATACACTTTGTAAAGACTGTCTACTGAGCGATCTCCCAGCTCCTGAAATGCATAATACCATTTCCATTCAAATCGGGCACCGATTTCAGGAGTGTTCCTGTACTTTGGATAATAAGTAAAAAACCGCTGCATCGTTTGTTCTTTGGGTCTGTCCCAACCCGCGTGTACCTCTTCGCGCTGTTTTAATGTAAGCTGCAAACCTTCGCTGAGCGGTTGTCTTATCTGTATGATCACATTGAACGTTACCGGCATTATTACAGTAAACAAAAGCCATAAGCCCAGCAATGAAACGGCATTAAAAGCTGAGTTCTTTTTGAGCACTACAATGACATAGCATACCCCCAGCCAGAATAGGCTGTATAGCACCGTCCCTCCTATCCATAACCATAACCGGCTGTCGGCAGTAGCCGTATTCACAGATATACCCACAAGAGACAGGAATATAACGAGCGTCAGGATCAGCAGGAACCGGAACAGAAATTTGGCAAAAAGCAATGCAGATAGCGAAACCGGTTGAGACAATATGGATCCGAGTGTTCCTCGCTCTTTTTCGGCCGAGTAAATGTTAAAGCAGATGGCTACAATAAAAAGCGGCAGGATATATACAAGGACAAAAGCGAGATCGAAAGTGCCGGAAGCAAGTTTATCGGGATTGGTGTTCTCCGAATTATACAACTGATTTTGCACTGCCAGGAGCCTCAGTTTGATGTAATATGGGTTTGCATCGCGTTGCCCGATAGATAGTGCGGCCCAGGAATCAGGTAAATTTCTGGCAAATGCGGAATGATAATACCCGATATCGCCGGCATCGGCACCATCCGGATACTTTGCATTCATTTCACTAATATTATCCTGATAGAGCTGCTCCAGCCCGGCGAGCTTTGTTCGCTGACGGCTAATTTCGGCATGACCGGAGTAGATGCCGTAGAAACCCGCTGCTAATAAAAGCAGGGTAAATAAAAGAAGGCTCTTCTCTCTTTTAAAACTGAGCCATTCGGTATAAAGTAACGTTGCTAGAATTCTGTGTCTCATGGCTTAAAAAGTCTGCTGATTAAGTATCTGAAAAGTGATAAAAGCAATATACCCCAGGTTAGCAGAGCTGCAATCGAAATCCAATGCCGGCTAAGCGCAAATGTCACCGGGGGCTGCCTGTACTCAAACTCCGGATAATTTTTCCAGTGGCTTGAATCTAAGCGGGTATCCTTATCATGATACTTGAGTTTGCTTGCCTGAAGGTGATTAAGATGCTGTGTAAGCTGGTAACGATAGGCTTCTGCCGCCTTTAAAAAATGCACGTAATGCGCTGCATCTGTTCCGGCTAAGCCCATAGATATATAGCGGATCGCCTGGAATGGATTGACAAATCCCGCCCATTCCGAGATACTGCTTTGTTTGCGGAATGTATCAGCCAATTTGTCGAACTCTTCGGCATAAACCCTACTGCTGTATGCCTCACCCTCAGCCATGATCACACCGTCGATGTTGACCGGCAACTGACTTACGGAGTCAACCTTATATTTGGCAAGCAGCTTTTTGGTAAGATCGGCGCGACGTTTATCCTGGGGATTGTGGCCGTCAATACCCTTACTGGCGGCGTGATGAACGAGGGCATCCATCTCTGCCTTCACAGGTGCCGGGAATAGCAAACTGCCCATATTGGCTGTTATTTTCGGTAGCAGAATACAACAGAAAATCCAGATGGCAAGCAGGCTGATCAGTGCTGTGCGCGAGTATTGATTGAAGGCTGAAACCAATATACATAATGCCAGGAAGATGAAAAAGTAAATGCTGTAAGCAGCAACGAACAAGGCCAGCCGCAGTAAAAAGTCTCCGTTGAACTTTAGATCATTAGCAAGGAACATAAAAACAAAAGTTGCCAGTAAGGCTGGAACAAGGATCAGCGTCAGCACTTTAAGGTATCCGTGTAATTTTCCCAGGGCTATTTCGCCGACGGTCATACCCTGACTTAACAGGTTTTTAATGGTGGCATCTTCCTTCTCCTGGGTAAAAGTGTTAAAGCTTAAAAAAATGATAAGCAGCGGAATCAGCCATTGCAGCACAAATGCCACTGTCAATTCGCCAAACCGCAGCAGGCTGCCAGACTGCTGTACCGTGCTGAAATTGCTGCTGTTTTGCTGGTGTGCTTCGAGGTATACCATAGTACCGGTATAGCTATCGAGGCCAAAGTCGAAAAAGCTGAATGACGATTTCGGCCGAAACGCGTAGGAGCCATAGTGGGCCATGCGGTGCGGATGCCGGGCTGGCTGATCCTTAAAGTCATTGCTGGCCTCCTGCTGGGCGATCGTTCTTTCTGCACTAAGCTGCTTATAAGAAATTATACCGGTGATGACCGCTGCAACTAACAACAGCACTACTATTACACCTATGAGCACAAAGCGCTTATCTCGCAGTACGGAAGTAACTTCCTTTTGGGATATTGTTCTGATCATTTTAATCGTGCATGTAGTTGAGGTAAAGTTTTTCGAGTTCGTTTGCATCCATATCACCCGAGCGCAGTTCGTGTACCAGCTCGCCGGCCTTCATGATGCCGATGCGTGTGCTCACTTCCCGTGCACGGAATATGTCGTGGGTGGCCATAAATACCGCCGTGCCTTCTTCGCTGAGCTGCTGCAGCAGCACGGAGAATTCGTTGCTGGCTTTAGGGTCAAGTCCGGAAGTGGGCTCATCTAACAAAAGCACCTTCGCTTTTTTAGCCAGAGCCCCTGCAATACCAACTTTTTGCCGCATACCTTTTGAATAGCCACCTGTGTATCTGTCGATAGCTTCAGATTGCAGACCGGCTTTCATCAACAAACCACGCAGTTCCTGCTTGTTGTAGCGGTATCCGGCCAAACAGCTTAATAGTGAAAGGTTCTCAAGCCCGGTAAGATTGGGGTACAGAACTACTTGTTCAGGGATATAGGCCAGATACCTTTTTATTTCGACCGGATTTCTGGCAACTTCTATTCCATTGATGTAAGCTGCGCCCGAACTTGGTTTAATAAACCCCAGGAAGAGATTTATGGTGGTAGATTTTCCGGCCCCGTTAGGGCCAAGCAGACTAAAAATTTCGCCCTGCTGTAACGACAAGTTAAGAGGCTTCAATGCCCGGTTTTCCAGGTAGCTCTTACACAGACCTCTGGCTTCTAATACAAACTCCATAAAATAATTGATCTAATAAATCTTAAGTGTGAGGTTCAAGCCTTGAACAGGCGAGAACAGGCCAGGGAATGGCCGGCGGAAACTGACTAAGCGCTGATTAACCGATAAGTATTGAACGTGTTGCCACCATCTGACGCACACATTACGTCAGTATGCACATAACTAACGGAAAACAGTAATTACTTAGGCTAGAATTTAACTGGCGGCCCTTTGTTTGTCCAGGCGTGGACGGCTGTTTGATAAATACTTTGTGAATAGCCGACTCTGAGCATACGATAACCCAGGATGCTGCAATTGAAGTTAACCGGTTCGAAATCCCACATGAATTCTTGCGAACGATGCTGGTTATAATCACAGACAAAACACTTTTCCTGCTGTTTGAAAACCTGGTGTTTTGAGTGCCCTGAGCCAGTATCAAAGGACGAAAAGCTATGATCTTCGAATGCATGAATGGCCTGGAGCAACTGCATCCCAATAAAGAGCAGTAGCAATAATAAAGATGATATTTGTCTTTTATTATTCAGAGGAACTTTGTTTATGCAGCAAAGTTGCATTAATTTTTTGAAAGTCGAAACTTTTTTGAAATCTAGTTTAGGTTAACTTATAGGGTTTCCTCTATCCAAAAATAAAGAGGCGGATATCTTTAACTTCTGGCTCAAACAAATTTAAGCGAACTATCCTGTATGAATAGAACATAAATCAATTGCCAGCGTTACTATTATAGCTTTGCGCCCACCTTACAGATCAAGTTCTTTAACCTTACAAAGTAAGGAAACGGTTTATTAGGCGATTGTGGGCATTTTATGCTAACAATCAACGAACACGTTTAGCTTTGAACTTTGAATAATACAGACCATACCAACTATCAAAAAGAGATTGAGACTTTAAAACAAGAAATTAAGTTTCTCAAGTCCTCTAACAAACAAACGGTAGCAGACTTCGAGAAACAAGAAAATTTTGTGGAAGAAACTCGTATTGACAATATCAGGTTCCAAACTATTTTTGATCAATCTGCTGTGGGTAATAAGATTATAGATTCAGATCTGCGGATATTGCAGGTAAATGAAGCACTTTTGGCTCTTCTGGGCTACACCAGGAAGGAGCTGTTGGGTGCTTTGATAGTAGATTTTTCCCATCCGGATTGCAAAGAAAATTGGATGCTGCTGCAAAAAAAGCTTTGGCTTGGAAAGCTTCCGAGTTTTAATATGGACGCCTGCTTAATTAAAAAGGATGGCAATCCTATTTGGTGTAACATAACTTCCATAATATTTGAAGATAACGGCACTACGCTTGGCTTTACTATCGTACAAGATATTTCTGAGAGAAAAGCTTTCGATAAAGTGCGTCAGCAAGCTGATGCCCGAAAAGATGAATTTATAAGTGTGATGAGCCATGAGATCAAAACACCATTGGGCAATATCAAATCTTACATTCAACTTTTGGAGCGGGAAATAAGTAAAGAAGAGAAAGTCTACCCCTTCATTCAAAAAACCGGCAAACATATCAAAAGACTTGAGCGCCTGATAAGCGATTTGCTTGATATCACTAAAATGAACTCGGGGAAATCGGACTTGTATTTGACATGGTTTCCTTTTCACGACATATTAAGGGAGACAATTAACAGTGTACAGGAATTATCCCCTACCCATAAAATAGTGCTTGAAGACAATGTAAAGGTGCTCTATCGGGGCGACCAGTACCGAATCGAACAGGTGATTATCAATTTTCTAAATAATGCCATTAAGTATTCGCCCGGTGCAGGCAAGGTGATCGTTCGCACGAAAACCGAGCTTGATAATATTATAGTGAGTGTGCAGGACTTTGGCATTGGAATAGCAAAAAATGACATGGCTCAGCTCTTTGACAGGTTTTACCGGGTAGAAAAAGTTGCTATGCAGTATCAGGGGATGGGTCTTGGTTTATTTATTGCTTCACAAATTCTTTTACAGCATAATGGAAGTTTCTGGGTTGAAAGCGAAGTGGGTAAAGGAAGTACATTCTTTTTCAGGCTTCCGATTGAAAAAGTTAAAACGAAAAAAGTAACTGATACTAAGATTCACTATAAAGATGATAGCGTATCTGTAAAGTACCTGAAGGATCATCAAAGGGTGCAGGTTGAATGGACAGGCTTTCAGAATCATAATTCAATCAAGGCCGGATGTTTGAAGGCTTTGAAGATCGTAAAGGAGAATAAATGCAATAAGATGCTGATAGACAACACCCATGTCCTGGGTTCGTGGGCGGATGCTGCGGAATGGGTCGGTATGGACTGGTTTCCTATGATAGAAGAGGCAGGTCTGGAATATTTAGCATGGATTCATTCTGCCAGTACATTTGATCAATTGTCTTTAAGAGAAACGGTAAACGCCAAAGTTGGAAATGTGGAGACGCAGTTATTTCGAAACGTTGAAGATGCAAGCCTATGGCTTGCTGATGTTGATTAGCTGTTTTATAGGTTTTGTCTACAGATCTGGAATGGTTGTATACCTAAAAGAACCTTTTCATAATAGTTAAAACTAATTCACTTGAATTTAATTTATCAAGTAAAATACATTCTATGAAAACATGGAAAACTACTTTAACACTCTCATTGACCCTGCTCCTGTTGGGCAACATCGCTTCTGCCCAAAGAGGCTTACCGCCTAAAAAGAAAACACGATCTGCCCATGTAACCAAGTATCCTCAGCATCTTGATTTCCTACCGGAAATGGTTAAATTATTAAAAGTACCGGAAGGGTGGAATGTAAGTATAGCAGCCTCCGGATTAGGCAGGCCGCGGATGCTTTATAACGGGCCCAACGGTGAGCTCTATATAACCAGGCGCGACGCCGGGGACGTACTGATGCTGAAAGATAAAGACGGAGACTCGAAGTTCGAAGAGCTGAAAACGGTATTGTACGAATTTAAAGGCGTTCATGGTATAACCATGAAAGACGGCTATATGTATCTGTGTAATAATATGCAGCTACGCCGTTATCCCGTAAAGGCAGATGGCACCCTTGGAGACATGGAGCTTTTGATAAGCGATCTGCCTAATGGCGGGCAGCACCCGAACCGGACCATCGACTTCGGACCAGACGGAATGCTTTACATCAGCGTTGGCACCCTTTGTAACGATTGCAAGGAGAGTGATAAGGAAGCTGCGACGATGTTGCAGGTTGATCCAAAAACCTGGAAGCGTACTATCTTCGCCAGCGGTTTACGAAACACGATCGGCTTTGATTTTCATCCTCAAACCGGCGAGTTATGGGGCATCGACAATGGAGGCGACGCCAAAGGCAGTAAATGGCCACCTGAGGAAGTTAACCATATCATTAAAGGAGGAAATTACGGCTATCCTTTCGCCTATGGAAAACGTGAAGTGGATCGGAGCCGGGAGGATCCTCCCGGAGACATCAAAGAAGAATGGGTAAAAACAACACAACCCTCTGTACTTGAACTTCGGGCACATATGGCTCCCATTGCTTTCCAGTTTTTTGGAAATGCCAAAAATATTCCCCAGGATTATAATGGAGACGGACTTGTTGCCTGGCATGGTTCCTGGAATTCGAGCAAACCTGTCGGCTTTAAAGTTCAGCGAATAAAGTTTTCGAATGGTACTGCGGTCGGCGCCGAAGACTTTCTTACAGGCTTCTTAAAACCAGGCTTCCTGATGTTCAAACGGAAAGCCAGGTTTGGCCGTCCTGCGGGGATCAGCATAACACCATCAGGTATGGTGTATATTTCTGATGATGCAAACGGGGTTATTTATGCCATTAAAAGAGATTAAAAGAACTATCTGATGAAAACAATAAAATTACTCTTCTTCAGTCTTTGTTTAGTTGCCGGCTGTATAGCAATTAAGCCCACGGAGCGTATTGCTTTTGAAGCGCCCGACAGCTACCCTGAAGGTGTGGCATACGACAGTGTGAGAAATGTCTACTATGTATCGTCAGCCCGGCTGGGTGTTATTGGCAAAGTAGGCCCGCAAGGTGGCTATTCTGTATTTCATGGCGACAGCACCCTGAAATCTACCTATGGTATGAAAATACATCCGGATGGAAAGCGCTTATTTGTTTGTGTTGGAGACGCTAACTACAGCAAATATACTTCGCCGGAAACACGAAATAAGATGATACGACTGATTAGTATTGATCTGGACAACGGAAAGCGATTGACGGATCTTGACCTGTCTGGCCTCCTGCCAGGCGAACACTTCCCCAACGATATCACGTTCGGTGATAATGAGAATATTTATATGACGGATAGTTATTCTCATGCTATTTATAAGATTACTCCACAGGGCCAGGTCTCTCTATTTGCTAAAGATGAACAATTTGAAACGGATGGCATTGGTTTAAATGGTATTGCTTATCATCCTGCAGGATATCTGATAGTTGATAACAGCAATACTGGCCAGCTTTATAAAGTAGAGATCAGGAACCCGAAAAATGTGCAGCGGATTGCTTTAGACCAGTACTTCCTGGGTGGAGACGGATTACTTCTCAATGACCCTGAACACCTGACCATAGTAGTGAATGGCGGAAATGATAAGATCTTCAAGCTTCACTCAAACGATAACTGGCAAAGTGCAAAACTTTCGGCTACAACATTAATCGCCGATCGTTTCACCTACCCGGCTACGGCCACAAAGAATGGAAAGGATGTATGGATAATGAACGCCAGGTTTAATGAATTGCTTGACAGCAATGCTGTTCCAAGCAAACAGTTTGCCATTCAACGTGCTGTATTTAAACCTGTTCCTAAATCAAAGTAGTGGTTAATGATTTTATCAAGGTGGGGTTGGAATCGTAAACCAGAATGTACTTCCTTTCCCCACATCACTGATTACTCCAATATTACCATCATGCTTTTTTATTATTTCAGCACTAATATATAGACCAAGTCCTAAACCAGAGTATTGCATCCCTGTACTATCAGCCCGGTAATACCTGTCAAACAGGTTGGAAACTTTATCCCCGGCAATGCCGGGGCCGGTATCTGTAACAGATATTTTTACTACCGACCCTTCCTTCATTATCTCAATAAAGATCTCTTTGGACTGGGGTGCGTATTTAATTGCATTGTTAACGAAATTTATTAAAACCTGCTCTATTCGTTCCGGATCTGCATTTATTTCCAGATCGATGTCTCCGCGGAGAATTATTGAATACTCGCCAGACTGGCGAATATGATGGCAGCAGGTATTGATTAGCTCAGCTGGCTTAAACCGCGACTTTCGCAAATGAATCTGGCCTTGCGTAGATTTACTTGCATTTAAAAGGTCATTTACTAATCCGGTTACCTTTCCTATACTTATATTGCTTTGTTCAATTAGTTTTACCATGACACTATCAACCACCTTCGATTTCATTCTATCCAAAAGTTGAAGTGAGGCCTTTAGAGTGGTAAGCGGTGTTTTGAGTTCATGACTGGCAATACTTATAAAATCATCCTTCTGCTGTTGCAGCATTTTTAGTTCATGAATGTCAGTAGATGTGCCTATCCAAAAATCGATGTTCCCATTCGATTTCAAGACTCGCTTAATACGGGTCAGATGCCACCTGTAAGTACCATCATGGCGTTTATACCGGGCCTCAATATCCTGCTCTAAATGAGTCTCGCGTATTTTGTCACCTATCCCCAGCGCTATTGGCAAGTCGTCAGGATGGAGTACTTGTTGCCATCCATAGCCCTTTGACTGCTCAAAACTAAGGCCAGTGTATGAATACCACTGCTTATTGAAAAAAGTAGCTTCTCCTCTATCAGTTATCGTCCAGGAAATTTGTGGCATAGCCTCCATAATGGCATTAAACCTATCGGCGTGTTCTTCGGCTTGCTTCCTTGCTTTGACCTGTTCAGTAACTTCATAAGCGAAAACAAGGATACCATCAATTATTTCATCGCTGTTATACCTGGGCTTGTAAATAAAGTTCCAGTAGATTTCCTCCGGTTGGCTATTTTCATGTCGTGCAAGTTGGGTTAATACTTCTTTCCCTTCAAATGTCTCGCCGCGCAGATAAACACTGCTAAGTATTTCCATCAGGGGATGACCATTCATTTCAGGCAGCGCTTCCAAAACAGGCTTTCCCAACAGAGAACGGCCGGGAAAGATACTTTGATAAGTAGGATTAACCAGCTCATAAACAAAATCGGGGCCGTGCAAAATGCAAACTGCGCCGGGAGCCTCCATAAACAGAGAATGAAATTCTTTTCTTTTTAATTCCGCTACTTCAACAGCAATCCGATCTTGCCTGGCCAGTTCAAATGTACTAGTGATGTCAATGGTTACATGTATAATATATTTGATATTTCCTTCGGCGTTTAAGACCGGACTATTGTAGGCTTGCCAATATCTTGTTTCAAAGAAACAGGTACCTCGAACAGGAATATCGTAGCGCTGACTCGACAGTGTCGTTTCCTTTTTCGTCAATACGCATTCTATCAACTTATTCCTTGACTCCCTAACATTCCCAGTTTCCGGGTCATCGGGATTTTCGGGAAATGCTTCAAGGAATCCTATCCCGATGAGATTTTCCGGAATTGTTCCGGTTGCCCTGTAATAAGCAGGGTTAGCATATATTATAGTAAAGACTGGAATATTCGGTCCCAGAATTATAGTTGGAGGTCCAGCCGCCAGAGATTGTCGAACTTCGTCAGAGATAAGATACATATAAGGTATATCGAATGAGATAGCAATAACTATGCTAGCAGATACCTGTTTAGTATATCATTGTGAGAATTGGGAAAATGGGTTGGATTGGTTCCGGTCATCATCCGAGCGCTGTTCGTCCGTCATTTGCTCAAACAGGCTGTTCAAAATCGTATATGAAGAGATGCTTGCTTATTTAATCAGGCCTATCCTAAGGCTTTAGAAAAAGCTGAAAGAGATCTGTGAAAATAGTTATAGGTGCACGCTTGCCGCGCGTACCTATAACTGGCCTTGCATTACACTAAGCATCGATATGAGCACCGATAACCTCCAGCAACATATCGATATCAAAGGGCTTGCCGACAACGTCGTCCGCACATACTTCTTTTACTTTACTAGCCTTCATATGCGTAGAAAGAACAACGATAGGAATGTGGCCGAACTGCTGATCTTTCCGGATCTTTTCGCACAGTGCTGTACCTTCTGGTGTAATATGTTGAACATCCAGCAGAATTAAGTCGGGATCCTCTTTCCCAAGATTTTCAAGAACCTCCTTTTCTGAAGAAAATCCTGCAACATCATATCCTTCTTCTATTAATACATAACTCACAACTTCGAGAATATCCCTATCCTGCTCGAATACTAAAACTCTTTTCCTCACTCTATACCAGATATAACGCAAAAATAAAAAATTTTAGCATCAAATAGATTTTTTCAGGGCTATAAGGTTGGCCGTTATTAGTGAATTGAAGAATCTCTTTCTCTCGGTTGTATTATCGGCCGATTCAATATCCCTCTGCTCAGGACTAATACCAATGGAATGGAGGAAACCTGCTGTTTGTTCAGACATAACAAAAATACTTATATTTCTTTTTATCAAGTATTTACAACCTTTGAAATAATCTGGCAAGGAAGAATTTCTGTCTATCGTTATCGACGACATTTATGAATAGGAAACGAGAATATCCATCAAAGAGCAAATTCACAGCTTGATTTTCTACCTTTGCTCATATTCGGAACATACTTCCTCTTCATTAAATTAGAAGGTGTTGTTCCTTGTTTCTTAGGTTAAGCCGGTTTTTGGCTGTACAAACCATCAAGTTTATTGCACGCTTATCAACCTATATAAGTAGTGCTATTCGTTAATTTCCCAATGGGAACAAACTGTTTAAAATGAAAAATTTTTGGAACATGACTTTTTTAGGTAACACCACTTTAGCCTGGATCACTGCAATTGTTATGCTGCTTGGAGGATTTTTGGCGATTCAGATCTTCAAAAAAATTATTATCTACCAGCTTAAAAAGTTATCAGGAAGAACCGCAACGTCGATTGATGATTTTCTTGTTACCACAATTGAGAAGTCGGTGGTTCCGCTATTTTATGTGGCTGCATTTTATTTTTCTCTTAATGCACTGACTTTTCCGGCCGCTGTTGGCCGGGCTATTCATGTTGCTTTTCTGTTTGCCTTTACTTTCTTTTTACTTGGTATCATTACCGCCATAATCCGGCAATTCCTTTTTTCCTTCATTCATAAACAGACTAATAGTGAAACCAAGGAAAAGCAGGCAAAGGGACTCCTGATCATCATCAATATTATTATTTGGGTGCTTGGTATCGTCTTTTTGATTGATAATCTCGGCTACGATGTCACCACCCTGATTACTGGGCTCGGAATTGGCGGTATTGCCATAGCCCTGGCTGCCCAAACTATTCTGGGAGACCTCTTCAGTTATTTTATTATCTTTTTTGACCGGCCGTTTGAAATAGGTGATTTTATTATTGTTAATGATAAGATGGGAACGGTAGAATACGTGGGAATTAAAACCACCCGTCTCAGGACCCTGGGTGGAGAACAGTTGGTTTGCTCTAATACCTATCTTACCAATGCACAGGTTCATAATTACAAAAGAATGGAGCAGCGGCGTATAATATTTCAGCTTGGTGTTGTCTATCAAACTTCAGCCGAACAACTGAAAAAGATCCCAGAAATAGTTAAAGCGATCATTCTGAGCAAAGAAAGTGTTCGGTTCGACCGCGCTCATTTTTCAGGCTTTGGAAATTCCAGTCTCGACTTCGAATTTGTTTACTACGTGGAAAGTGCCGATTTTAATTTTTATATGGACCGGCAGCAGGAAATTTACCTTGACATTTTCACCGCCTTTGAAAGGGAAAAAATTGAATTTGCCTATCCTACCCAAACCGTTTTTGTCAACCCTGCTGCAGTTTCTGACGCCGCTCCAGTCCTGGAGGTTTAAAATGAGAAGGTTAATGTAGTGGAAGTAAAAAACAAATAAAGAACTTTGGCAAAGATATTTTATAGATGAAAAAACTTCATTCAGACAGCATAAGTAAGATCAGATCGGTTATAGATCGCATTATGCTGTGGACAAGTCTGGCTTGTTCGCTGTTGATATTATTCCTGGTGGGATATAATACCAACCTTTTTCTGGAAAGTACAATGATGAAAGTCTTGATATTTTTCTTTGACAGCTTCATTGTCTTGCTTCTGGTAAAGATTCTCCTAATTATATCTATAAGAAAGAAATATAAAGTTTCCTTTTTAAGCGAGATTCTTTTATTCTTTTATTTAAGTCTTATATCCATTGTTAGATACAAGATGCTGGATGGAGGAGGGTTTGAAGGACCAGCCTGGATGTTCGTAGGTATTTTCGCTGTATTTATCGTTGAAGTATCAAAAACGAGCCTTTTCTTTGAGCATTTCTATCTTAACCCGACGGTCCTATTTATAATAAGCTTCCTGGTGTTGATTTTGATCGGCACGTTTCTACTCCTACTACCTAAATCGACAGTACAAAATGATTTAGAATTTTTAGATGCCCTGTTTATGTCTACCAGTGCAGTTTGTGTAACCGGCTTATCAGTCATAGATATCAGTCAGGATTTTACCTTGTTTGGACAGAACGTTATCCTCGTGTTAATTCAGCTCGGAGGGTTAGGGATCATGACCTTTACCGGATTCTTCGGCTTTTTCTTTACAGGGGCTCTATCTTATAAAAATCAGCTGATGTTTACGGAATTTGTCAATGAACGCAAAATCAGTTCGGTGGTAAAGGCGCTTACTACCATAGTTAGCATTACCTTCTTTTTTGAAGTAATTGGTGCCGTTTGGATATTTCTTTGTGTTGATTCAATAAGTTTTAAATCCCTCGGAGACCGAATTCATTTTTCCGTATTTCATTCTATTTCTGCCTTTTGCAACGCAGGATTCTCAACGCTGTCGAACGGCTTATACGATCTCAACTTCAGATTTAATTATTCTTTCCATTTTGTTGTGGCTGTGTTGCTGATTATTGGGGGAATGGGCTTTGCTCTTGTTCACAATATTTATCGTTTTCTCGTCCGCTGGTATGGCAATTTGAGGGACCGTTTAATGTACCGGCAAGCGTTCATCTTTAAACCATGGGTATTAAGCTTTAACTCCAGACTAATATCATGGACTACCATTTTTTTGATTATTTTTGGAACACTTGCCTGTTTGGCCCTGGAGCATCGTTTTACGCTTGCAGCACATTCTACGATCGGCGGTAAATTAGCCACAGCATTTTTTACCGGAGTAACCCCACGTACCGCAGGATTCAATACGGTGGATATGGCTTCGCTTTCCTTTCCGACAATTTTAATTGTCATGTTTTTAATGTGGATAGGAGGCTCGCCCGGATCGACAGCGGGAGGTATAAAAACAACAACGTTCGCGGTTGCGGCATTAAACATTTTTAGCCTTGCAAGAGGCTACAATCGGATTCAAATATTCCGGAGGGAAATTTCAGATGAATCTGTACGGAGGGCCTTTGCAATTATAATGCTCTCGATCGTCTCTTTAGCTATTGCAACCTTTTTACTCGCAATTACAGATGGTGATAAAGGCTTGCTTGCCCTTGCTTTTGAAAGCGTTTCTGCTTATAGTACGGTGGGCCTGACTCTGGGCATTACCCCCCGGATCAGCGATGCTGGTAAACTGATCTTAATTGCGACGATGTTCATGGGCCGTGTAGGAACATTAACACTTGTGCTCACTTTAATTAAAAGCATACAAAATAAGGGATATCAGTATCCCAAGGAAGAGGTTACATTTTAATTATTTATATGAAGTTTATTGTATTAGGATTAGGGAATTTCGGTGCATCGCTGGCTACCCGCTTAACAGAGATGGGACATGAAGTAATTGGTGTGGACAATAGCATGAAAAAGGTGGAACGATTGAAGGAAAAGATCACTCATACTGTTTGTATGAACTCTACTGATGAAGAAGCAGTATCATCGTTGCCTTTAGCCGATGCAGACGCGGTGATAGTTTCCATAGGCGAAGACGAAGCAGCCTCTCTTCTTACAACCGCCCTGCTCAAGCAATTAAAGGTAAAAAGAATTATAGGCAGGGTTGTTTCTCCTCTTCAGAAAATAGTACTCGATGCAATGGCCATAGAGGAATATATCCTTCCAGAAGAGGAATCGGCTGAACGCCTTGCAATGCGGCTGGATACGGTTGGAGTAATTGACTCGTTTAAAATATCTGAGCGATACAGCATTGTTGAAGCCCTTGTACCGGAACGGTTTGTGGGCAAGACAATCGGACAGGCAGATTTCAATAACCGCTATAAGGTACTGGTACTCACAACGATTAAATCTACCAGTAAGTCAGCTGATGGTACAGGGAGAAACCTTAAGGAAGCAACAGGAGTAGTAAAATCAAATACCCTACTGGAAGAAAAGGATATTTTGGTGATGTTTGGTGAGCTAATGGATATTCAGCGTCTGATCAAAGCGTGACCAGAGAGTTTGGAAGGCTTTTGCATAGGCAAAGCCCATTTTCTCTTCCAATTTCAGTTAATTTAAACCATGACTACCCCATCCTGTTAAACCTTTACATCTAAAGGAAAGTTATGGAATATTCAAAATGGAAATCATGTATTGAAGCATGCCTGCAATGCGCTGCGGTTTGCAATCATTGTGCAAGTCCATGCACTAAGGAAGAAGATATAGGAATGGTGGCAGCTTCATAATAATACGTAATTTCCAAAAATATGGTTTTTGCTATAGCTGCAATAGTCGTGCTTCTCTTTGTTTTATGGGGTATAATCTCGCCGCAAAACTTAGCTGAAACATCGACGTCTCTTTTAAACATCACTACTGAAAAATTTGGCTGGTTTTACCTTCTAGCTACTTTTTCATTCCTCCTGTTTTCTATTTTCCTGGCCTTTAGTCGCTATGGAAGTATAAAACTGGGTGAAGATGATGATGTACCGCAATATTCAAAGAAAAGCTGGTTTGCTATGCTGTTTAGTGCAGGCATGGGAATTGGGCTGGTTTTCTGGGGAGCTGCTGAACCTCTTAGTCACTATATTGATCCGCCTCAAAACGCCAGCCCTCAGACAGCAGAAGCTGCTAGGCTGGCCATGCGTTATTCTTTTTTTCATTGGGGACTGCACGCCTGGGCGATCTATACGGTTATCGGCCTAACCATCGCTTATTTCACTTTCCGTAAAAAACGATCCGGGCTCATTAGTAGTGTTTTCTTTCCCTTGATTGGAGAAAAAGCCGATGGTCCTTTAGGTAAGGCAATTGATATTCTGGCTATCATCGCTACCATTTTCGGAGTTGCTACGTCTTTGGGTCTCGGAACGCTGCAGATAAATGGTGGCCTGCACTCCTTAACGGGCCTTTCAAATAATTTTAGTACACAGTTGACCATCATTGTCATCGTGACGATCTTATATCTGGCCTCTGCTACTACCGGCCTTGATAAAGGTATAAAAATACTAAGTAACGCCAACCTGAGCATTGCTGTAGTTCTGCTGGTGTTTGTCCTGTTTGTTGGTCCTACATCTTTTATTTTCGATGTTTTCACAACCACTATCGGGAGTTATCTGCAAAACCTGGTTCAAATGAGCCTCACATTAACTCCCTTCAGTCAGGGAAACTGGATTAAAAGCTGGACTCTCTTCTATTGGGCATGGTGGATAGCCTGGGCTCCCTTTGTAGGAATGTTTATCGCCCGTGTTTCGAGGGGGCGAACTATTAAGGAGTTTGTTTTAGGAGTGTTGCTGGTTCCAAGTTTATTTGGCTTTTTATGGTTCGCCGTATTTGGTGGCACCGCTTTAAACCTTGAACTGTTTCATAATGGCAAGATAGCAGAAGCGGCACAGACTGATGTGACGTCGGCCTTGTTTAATACCTTACAGCAGTTGCCACTGGGAAATATTCTTTCTGCTATTGCTACACTGCTAATTATTACCTTCTTTATTACTTCCGCTGATTCTGCAACTTTTGTGCTTGGAATGCTATCATCTAAAGGAGTCCAAAATCCTTCAACTAAAATCAAACTCGTTTGGGGTTTATTGCAATCGTCTATAGCAGCAGTATTACTGCTTAGCGGCGGACTGCAGGGCCTTCAAACAGCTTCAATTATTGCAGCAGCACCATTTTCCATTATCCTGGCTTTTATGTGTTATTCATTGTATCTCGCTTTGCAGGAGGAATTCATGCCTCGAAAAAAGGATGACAAATCTCCGCCAAAGGCAGACTGATGTATTGAAACGGGTAGCGCAATGACTAGATCTACATTACTACGATAGATCGCGCGGTACTACAAAAAAAAATATTTTGAGTCAATTAATATTAATCGTATTATTGCGATATACTATGGGCGTAACTAAAACAGAAATATTCACTGATGAACAGAATCGACTGGCCACCATGCTAAAGGCACTCGCTCATCCCGCTCGCATCGCAATACTTCAAGAGATAATTAAACGCAAAACTTGTATCTGCGGAGGTTTAGTTGAAGAGCTTGGCCTCGCACAGGCCACCATTTCTCAACACTTGAAGGAATTGAAAAATGCTGGTTTGATACAGGGAACCATAGAGGGTGTCAGTATTTGTTATTGTATTAATCCCGAAAACTGGACATTATTAGAGAAAGCACTTGGAAGCTTCTTTGCCTCTTACAAGATGGAGAATTCCTGCTGCTAAAAAAATTTAAGAGCATATATCGTAAAATTGCAATAAACTGTTAGACTTATGAATAACCCAAATGCATTAAGCTGGAAAAGCTTTAAAAATAAACTAATAGAGAATCCGGGACTAGATCTTCAGTTTGAATACGAAGCAGGAAAATGGGTGGATCAGTCTTACCACATCACTGAAGTCAAACAAGCCCCAATCGTATCAGTGGACTGTGGAGGAATAAAAAATGAGTGGACAGAAATAATTATTCAGCTTTGGGAACCCGGAGTTAAACAACAGGAAAGGGCTATGAAAGCTCGTAAAGCGCTTTCTATCATTGATATTGTAGAAAAAGAGATTTTCTTAAACCCAGAGGCTGAAGTAAAGATCGAATTCGGAAATTCAAAATTTGATACCCGCCAGATGTATCCCACCCAAATTACTATAGATGGAGATAATTTGATTGTAATTCTAAGTCCGGATGCAGTGCAATGCAAAGCCATTACTCGTGGCGGAAGTTGTGGCACCACGGATTCAGGTGAAGACTGCTGCACCTCCGATGTGAAAGACCTGAAACCTAAAATTCAATTACAAAATCTCGCGACTGAAATTACTTGTACTCCAGGTTCAGGCTGCTGCTAAATAAGTATTAATCATCAATAAGCATTGACATGTCAGCAACTAATTGCGCACCGGTAGTGGAGCGAAAGAAGCTAGGTTTTCTTGACAGATACTTAACCTTATGGATATTCCTTGCCATGGCTATCGGAGTAGCTATTGGCTACTTCATGCCCTCTTCCTCCCGGTTTATCAATTCTTTCTCGAGTGGAACAACAAATATTCCCCTTGCGGTAGGCTTGATCCTAATGATGTACCCGCCCCTCGCAAAGGTGAAATATGAAAATATGGGAGAAGTATTTAAAGATACGAAGGTACTGGGAGCATCCCTATTTCTAAACTGGGTTGTAGGGCCGATACTGATGTTCTTCCTTGCAATTTTCTTTCTGAGGGATTACCCGGAATATATGGTTGGCCTCATTTTGATTGGTCTTGCCCGCTGTATTGCAATGGTGGTGGTATGGAACGAACTAGCCGAAGGTAACAGGGAATACGGGGCGGGTCTGATCGCACTGAACAGCATCTTCCAGGTATTATTATACAGCGTTTACGCTTATATTTTCATTACCATCTTGCCTCCCTATTTTGGCCTTGAATCCCTTCAGATCGATATCACTATAGGCGAGATCGCAGAAAGCGTAGGCATTTATTTAGGTATTCCCTTTGCTTTAGGTATTATTAGCCGCTATTCCCTTATCAAGCTTAAGGGCGAAAGGTGGTTCCAGAAAAGATATATACCCATGATCTCTCCAATTACCTTGATTGCCTTGCTGTTCACCATTGTAGTGATGTTCAGCTTAAAAGGCGAACTGATCGTACAAATTCCAATGGATGTCATCCGGATTGCCATACCACTGGTGATTTATTTTGCTGTTATGTTCCTGGCTAGCTTCTTTATTGGAAAATCCTTTGGAGCCGACTATTCAAGAAGCACCTCCATTGCTTTCACTGCAACAGGAAATAACTTTGAGCTGGCTATTGCAGTGGCAATTGGTGTGTTTGGTATTAACTCCGGACAGGCATTTGCCGGCGTAATCGGCCCGCTTGTAGAAGTACCTGCTCTGATTGCTCTTGTGAAGGTAGCGTTTTGGCTCCGCAATAGATATTATAGACACGAATCCGTTTTAGCTAAATAAAATTTTATACTATACCCTTACCCTAAATGAAAATCGCTTTATTTTCAGACATACACGCAAATCTTCCGGCACTAGAGGCTTTTTTTGCCGACATAGAATCCAGAGACATCGATGCAATATACTGTCTTGGAGATCTGGTAGGCTATAACATCTGGCCGAACGAAGTCATTAATGAAATTAAAAGACGGAAAATTCCAACTATCACCGGGAACTATGATTTCGGCATAGGCAGAAATATCGATGAATGTGGTTGCGCCTATAAAACAGATCTGGAGAAAGAAATGGGCAAAGTTTCTATCTCGTACACTAATGAAATTGTCAGAGAAGCTGAAAGAGCGTATTTAAGGACACTTCCTGCTCATATCAAAGTCGAATATCAGCTTAACGATGATAAAATGAACCTGCTTCTGGTTCATGGAAGTCCGAGGAAAGTGAATGAGTACTTATTTGAGGATAGGGAAGAGAAAAGCTTACTACGCATCATGGAGCAGGCAGATGCTGATATCCTTTGTTTTGGGCATACTCATAAACCTTACCATCGGATTATTGCTGAAGCAAGCGGAAGATATCGCCATGCAGTAAATATTGGTTCTGTTGGGAAACCCAAGGACGGAGATCCGAGAGGATGTTATGTTATCTTAACCATCAACCATACTAGTTCTGTGCTGGATAAAGACGCCATCCAGGTAGAATTTGTACGTTTTAAATATGACGTAGAAAAGGCAGCTAAGGCGGTTGAAAACAGTCCGCTCCCCAATGGTTTTGCAGATATGTTAAGAACAGCCTGATGAGAATTGCATTATTTTCAGACATTCACGCCAACCTTCCGGCATTTGAGGTTTTTTTGAAGGATTTGGATGACAGAAAACCTGATGTGGTTTATTGTCTGGGTGACCTTGTAGGATATAATGTCTGGCCGAACGAAGTGATTTCGGAAATCAGAAGACGCAGCATAGCAACTTTAGCAGGAAACCACGATGTAAAAGTTAAAAAGACAATTTCGGAGGTAACCGGCAAGGACTATGCTTACCAACTGATCACAGCTGAAAACAAAGAATATTTGAAGGCGCTACCTGCTCATATCCGCCTGGAGTATAAGTTGGGTAGTGAAAACTTCAATATCCTGCTGGTACATGGCAGTCCCAGAAGTAATGACGAATATATTCTTGAGGATACGGATGAGCACTATGTCCGAGGACTGCTTTTTGAAGCTAAAGCCGATATTCTTTTTTGCGCTCATTCTCACAAGCCATATCATCGGATTCTTTCCCGGGATGACCGCTTTGCTCATATTATCAATACCGGCTCCGTTGGTAAACCAAAAGATGGCGATCCACGTGGTGGGTATGTATTATTTACGCTTAACGAGAACAGTACTCTATCAGAAAAGGAAAGTGTAAAAGTCGAGTTTATTCGTTTCGAATATGATGTAGATCAGGCGGCCCTTGCAGTTGAAAAAAGCCCGCTGCCTGAAGAATTTGCAGATAGACTACGAAAAGCGTATTAATCTAATTATTTGCTCCACAAACTTACCTCTTTTTTTGTCCTGCAGACTAGCTATCAGAACTTATTGCATTGCTGATTGTTATAAGAAGTCCTTATATTGATCCACTAAATCTGCATATCTGTTTGGAACCAGAAAACAACACGCTCAATTTCAACACACTGAAAGCTCAATACGATCAGATAAGTGCTTCGTATAATGCTTTACAAAATGAATTAAAAGAGGTAAAACAAGAAGCGCAACGATTTCACGAAAGTGATGAACGCTTTAAGACCATTTTCGAGCAGTCTAGTGTAGCTAATAAAATTATAAATGCTGACCTAGAGATCCTGGAAATAAATCAGGCAGTAGTTGACTTATTAGGCTATCGGAAAGAAGAAATAATCGGATCAAGAATCAGAGACTTTTCAAGGGCTGATTTTAATGAGCGATGGCAACGTTTACAGACTGAATTATGGGAAAAACGAGTGCCAAAATTCAATTTTGAAGTTTGCTTGATTAAGAAAGACAAGACAGAGGTATGGTGCATTGTTGAATCTATTCTTTTTAAAGACCGGGATCAGACGCTAGGCTATACATTACTACAAAACATTACTGACAGAAAGCGAAATGAACAGTCGAAAGATGAAGTTCTGGGTATTGTTAGCCATGAATTAAAAACCCCAATAACGTCTTTAAAAGCTTATGGCCAGGTGTTGGAGAGAATTTTTAAGTCGGAAAGTAATGCGTTCGCCGGAGCCATGCTAAGAAAGATGAATATTCAGGTGATTAAACTCACTCGATTAATTCACGACCTCTTGGATATAACCAGGATGGAAGGAGGAAAATTCGCGCTTAATTTGGTTACCTATTCATTCAGCGACCTTCTTAATGAGGTGGTGAATGATATCCGGGCGACATCAAATTACCATATCAACCTTCAAACAATTGAAAACGTTAATTGCTATGGCGATAAGGGCAGAACAGAGCAGGTTCTAATAAATTTGATAAACAACGCTATTAAATACTCTCCGGGAGAGGATAAAATTGTAGTGAGGCTAGACCGAAACGAAAAGGAACTAATCTGTAGTGTGCAGGATTTTGGAATGGGTATCCCTGCTCAAAAGCACGAAAATTTGTTTGAAAGGTACTTTCGGGTTGAAAATGAGAACACTCAGAATATTGCCGGGTTAGGACTCGGCCTTTATATTTCCGCAGAGATGATCCATCGGCAAAATGGCCGCATTTGGGTAGAAAGTGAAGAAGGTAAAGGAAGCACGTTTCATTTTAGTCTGCCCTGTTTATGACGATTTCAATCATAAACATTATAGCTCGAGTTACCATATGTGAATTATGTAATTTTTGTTCCGTTTTATGTAAACAATGCGCTCAATTGAATGTCTATTTTTATAGTAGCTATTTTCCGGCATAGGCGCTCTTACTTTTAAGTCTCCTATCAACCTCCTGTTTATAGTCTTTATGAAGTATTAGCCGGAGGCCTGCTTTTGGTTAATAACTACAATTTATGGTTAATGCTCTTAAAATGTCAAAAATTAGTTTCAACAATGCCAATGGCCTTTTCTTTAAAGCTTTAAAAGAAAAGGTAAATTCTTATTTTATTCAGAATAACCTTTCAAAAACAGGAGGAATAAAACTTTTTTTTAAAAGTTTGATACTTAGCCTTTCTGCCATCTCGATCTATATTATCCTGGTATTCTTTACTCCGGGTGATGTTCCAGCAGTGATCTTATGCGGATTGCTGGGCTGTAATCTAGCCTTCATTGGTTTTAATATCATGCATGAGGGGGGACACGGGAGTTTTTCGCGGCATAAATGGTTAAACGAAGTGTCTGCCTATTCTTTAAATATCCTGGGAGGCACCATACACTTCTGGAAACAGCGGCATAATATTGATCATCATACTTATACAAATATTGAAGGCATGGATCATGATATCGATATTAAGTTTATGCGGATGCATGAAGAACAACCACGCCGCTGGTACCATAAATTCCAGCATATATACTGGGTTCTCCTGTACGGCATATCCTATATTATATGGATTCTATATCAGGACTTTGAAAAGTATTTCCGGATATTGAAAGACCCTGCCGCAAAGAAAATGAACCGCAAAGAGCATCTGGTATTCTGGTTAACGAAACTCTTCTACGTTTTTGTTTACCTTTTACTTCCGGTAATTATGCTTGGATGGCTTAAAGCGCTCACGGGGTTCTTTATTGCTGCTGTGGTTTGTGGGTTCTCAATCAGTATTGTATTTCAGCTTGCTCATGTGGTAGAGGGTACGCAATTTCCTGAGCCAGATAAAAACAGCAACAAAATCCAGAAGGAATGGGCTGTACATCAGATCAGTACCACTGCAAACTTTGCCACTGGAAGTAAAATCGCTTCCTGGTTTCTGGGCGGATTGAATTTTCAGGTTGAACATCACCTGTTTCCCGGAATAAGCCATATCCATTACCCTCAAATTAATAAACTGGTAAAAGAAACCTGTGAGGAATTTAATGTTACTTACCTGGAACACAGAACTATGGCAAGAGCATTCTTTTCGCATCTCCTGCATATAAAAAGGCTGGGAAATGCTTAGCCTTGAAAAAATGTCTGAGATCTATTCCCTGGCGCCATTTTCCAGATGCTTCATTACCGGTGTCGCTGTAAGGCCATGTATAATAATTGATAAGAGAATGGTGAAGGCTACAATTGCCCACAATTCATCTTTGCCTTCGAAATTTGCTTCGCCGAATGCGAAAGCTAAATAAAATATTGACCCTATACCCCGGATGCCAAAAAAACTAATCGCTAACCTTTCTTTGATATGCATTTTAGTTCCATATAAACTACAGATTGCAGCAACCGGCCTGATAATAAAAACAAATATAATGGCAAAGAAGGCCATACCCCATGTCAATGGTTCTAAAATCCCCGAGACTAAAGCCCCTCCGAAAAGTATAAGTACAACCGCAACTAACAACCGTTCCGTCTGATCGACAAAGGAATGCATGTTGTCGTGATAATCATGCTGTTTATCAAAATGTCTTAAAGTTATTGAACTTACAAAAACTGCTATAAACCCGTAACCATGAACGAGTTCTGTTACACCATATACGATTAGTGTAAGAGAAATAGCCAGAAACCCATCTCTGGTTTTTATAGAAGCATATCGCTCCGTTAAATTGAAAACTAAATATCCTACAATCCTTCCAAAGGCATAACCTATTGCAAGCCCTAAAATAATTTTATAGAGAAAATAGTAACCAGCCCAGGACAAAACAGGGTTACCGCTACTGGTACCATTAGCTATTTGAGCTACTATGATAGCAAGCCAGGTAAAAGGAAAGGCCATACCATCATTTAAACCTGCTTCTGAAGTCAGGGAAAACTTTGTTTCCGATTCTATGCGCTCTTTAGGCGGACCTACCTGCACGTCGGACGCCAGTACGGGATCTGTGGGAGCAAGAGCAGCGCCCAGCAGTAAAGCGGAAGCCAAACTCAAGCCGAGAAGTGTGTAACCAAAAAGGGCAGCAAGCCCTATGCTAAGCAACATAGCAATGCTGATAAGCCTCAGAGGGGTTTGCCAACTTCTAAAGGAAAAAGCACGATTGAGTTTTATTCCTGTACCCATTAAAGAAATGATAACGATTAATTCAGCAATGCGAACTGACTGCACCGGATAAACATGAACATCTGGGGTAGGCAAAACGTCAGGGAAAAACTTATAAAAAAGGACTCCCGCAACAAGATATATTATTGAATAGGAAATTCCGGTCACCTTAGAAATGGCCGGCATCCATGCCATGCTGAATGCTGTGAAACCTATAAGCGCTAGTAAAAGGAAATATTCATCCATTTAAAGTACCTCTCAACTATTATACCAGCGAATGCGATGACTTGTGTAATCTAATTCATCATTAGTTAACAAAAAGGTAATCTTTTCCATGGTAACTTTGTGCGGTGAGCCAAACGCTACTTACCGACCAGGATTTAATCACTGCTATGAAAGATGGTGATCAAAAAGCCTTCGAACAGCTTTATGAACGTTATTGGCCGGAAGTGTATGCGATGATCTATCGGCGTATCTGTGATAGGGAAACTACAAAAGACATTGTACAGGAAATATTCATTAACCTTTGGCGCTATCGCGACAGGATCATAGCGGAGCGGTCTTTGGCTCCATGGTTAAATGTTACCGCTAAAAAACAGGCCATTTCCTGGTACAGGAAGCAAACAAGTACCCGGCAAAGGGAAATGCTTTATCAACAGGATGGAACTTTACCAACTTCATCAACAATCTTAGAAGCGAAAGAACTACAAGATTTATTAGACAGCGAAGTTGAAAAAATGCCCGTTAATATGAAGCAGGCCTTCCAGCTGAGTCGCTACGAAAACAAATCCATCAAGGAGATTGCGGCTGAACTGTCCCTTTCCGAACAAACCGTGAGGAATAATATTTCGATGGCCCTCGAACGCCTGAGATCGCAGACACGTAAATTCTATTCAGAACCAGCAAACCTGGCTGGAGTGTTGGCGGTGCTGTTAACAAAAATTTAACACATCAATAGCTTTTCCTTAAAGTACATTTTGGCTTCGGCTGCGAAGAGCATTATGTATGGCAAAGAAAAATATATTCGCGGAAAGGCGCAAAGCAGAGCTGCAAGCCGAAGCTTGGTTCCATCGTACGGATGATAGCGTCCCCTTCGAAGCATTTTCCAATCAGCAGGAAAAAACAAGGACAGGCGAAGAAATACTATACGGGATTCGCCGAAAGATCAAAATACAGAAGCTTTATAAATCCTGGCTTAAAGTGGCAGCCGCAGCTGTATTATTGCTTACTGCCGGAACCATTAGTTACCGGGTGTACGAAAGATCAACATCGCCAGTAATTGGAAAGACTTGGGACAGTTATACCGCCGGAAAAGGCGAGTTCAAGAAAATAACACTGCCCGATAGTACCGTTGTCCATTTACGACCAGGTTCAAAAGTGTCTGTTTCAAAGCCATTCCTACAACAGACGCGCCGGGTAGAACTGCAACAGGGAGAAGCGTATTTCGAAGTAAGTCATGACCCAAAGCATCCCTTTACAGTGACTACCGGTAAGATCATGACCGAGGTATTGGGGACTAAATTTATTATCAACAATGATCCTTTGGCAGCGGATATCAGGGTGGCACTATTAAGCGGAAAAGTTGCCGTACGTACTGCCAAAACCCAACTGGGAATTTTATCTCCCAATCAACAGCTTTCTTTTAATAGGATAAATGAGACGGCAAAGCTGGAAAGTGCTACAGCTTACTCTGCAGAAAATTGGCTAAACGGAGAATACATACTGGAAAACGTTCCTTTAAGATCATTCGCGAAAACGTTTAACAATGTGTTTTTAATGGAAGTAAAATTCGGACAGAAGGCGCTGGAAGATCTGCCTATTTCAATTCAGTTTAGTTTAGCAGATAGTCCCGGGGCAATTTTGGATCAGTTAAAGTTGATACACGGGCTTCATTATCAGATCAATGACAAGGAGGTGATATTGATGAGATAGTCTACTAAACAAAAACCGGTACCTATTGGATAGGTACCGGAGATTCATGCGCTTGCCCCTTGACAGAAAATTGCAGCTTCCTGGTCATCGTCAGGGCAAACGCCAGGTTTAAATATAAACATCATAAAAGTATTAAAAATTAATGTCTATAATCAGAATAGGTGTGAAAATCTCACTGATCCTATATGTTTTCTCCATCAATGTCATGACTTCGCTGCTGGCCAGCGAGGCCCATTCGCAGGCGCTCGAAATAAAGGTGAATGTCCAGTTTAAAGAAGGACAATCTTTATCCGTAGCTTTATCTGAATTACGTTCTACAACCAGGGTAAGATTTGCCTACGATCCTTCCCTTGCTGAAAATGTATCGGTCAGGGCCGCCAGCTACCGTGAAGAAAAACTCAGAAATATCCTTAACCAACTATTGCAAAATAGTCCTATTGCTTTTAAAGAACAGGGAGGTGCGGTAGTTTTATATTCAAAAGCCAACGAACCTCGCAGCGCTTCCTTACAGCAAGCAGGTCGCATTGCCGGTAAAATCATCGACGACCGGGGAGAACCGCTTCCAGGTGCCAATATCAAAATCGTTGAGACCGGCCAAAGCATTCAGAGTAAAGTCGACGGAACCTATGTCTTCAATGTTCCCCCAGGCAGCTATTCCCTTGAAGTGACTTACATCTCCTTTCAAAGCAAGCGCATTACCGAAATAGAGGTAAAGGCAGGAAAAACAAGTGAGCTCAGTGTGGTGCTCAACCCTTCAAGCAATAGCTTAAACCAGGTATTGGTTACAGGAACGTACAAAACGGAAAGCATTAACGCCTTATACGCCCGTCAGAAAAACAATGCGGTGGTTTCAGATGGGATCAGCCGTGAACAGATGGCTTCCCTTCCAGATAAAAATATAGGTGAGACTCTAAAACGGATCTCGGGTGTAAGCACCACCGATAACCGACGTGTAGTGGTAAGGGGTATCGCCGAACGCTATAACCTGGCTATGATGGATGGAGCAATTTTACCGAGTACAGATGTACAGGTCCGCGATTTCGAATTCGACATCATTCCAAACAACCTGGTAGACAATGTGGTGGTTTCAAAGACAGCCACGCCGGATATGAGCTTTGGTTTTGGAGGTGGCCTGGTACAAGTGAATACGATGGCTATCCCCACCCGGGATTTCATGTCTTTCAGTATAGGTAGTAAGTACATCAACGGAAGTACCGGAAAAGAGTTCTTAGGTTACCAACGTGGCGAAGGCGATTACTTTGGCTTTGACGATGGCGGACGAAAGCATTTTCCGAAAGACCTCTCCTTTTTTACTCAAGCTAATTATACTGCTGGTGATCCCGCCAGCACCCCCGACCTGATTGCAGCGCAGAATAAAAGAATAGGCGGCACCGAAAGGCTTGGTACCCGCACCTATAAAACGGCTCCGGGCCAAAACTACCAGTTTAGCATGGGCAGAAGCTACGGATTAAAGCACAGCCGCCTGGGTTTTGTGGGATCGCTGAGCTACCGTAACGAGCAATCTATTGACAATATCGGACATTTTGAGCGTGGCGACTTCAATAAGAACGGCGAGAATTTCTATGATCCCAACACATTTGAGGAATTGAAGCCGAGTTCGGCGATTCAGTACAACTTTACCACCAGTTTGGGTGCCCTGGTTAATTTGGGATGGAGCAGCAAGAACCACAAGATCACCCTGCGTAACTTTTACTCGAGGGTATTTGCTAATCAGTTTTTCCGTGTCAGGGGTTGGGGAGAAAATGCCGGCTTAGACAGCTATCCGGCACTTAACGAATACGATCGCCCCAAATTTATTAGTTTGTTACAAAATCGTATCACGGGCGAGCATACTTTCGGCAAGTTAAAGTTCGAATGGGGTGTAGCTCGTAACAATGTAGACAACCACGAACAAGATGCAGTAGATGCCAACATGGGGCCTAACGTCACGCTAAATGGCACCAGCTATCTTTACGGTCCGGGCAATGGTACAGCCAATCCAGGTCCCTTAAGCCGCTCTTCTTACCAATACGTAGAAACCAATTGGGCAAGCGATGCAGCACTGAGTTATAATTTCAACATAGGTCAATTAGGGCAGGTATTCAAGGCGGGGTATCAGTTCCTGGAGAAAAAAGGTGATTTTGCCTGGAACGTTCTGCCCCTAGTATCGGCAAAGGGCATGAGCGACCTCAAGCCAATACATCAGTGGAACTTTGACTTTACCGACCCATCACATGATGTCTTTTATCTGCCTGCAGCTTTCAACAACAGCAATTACACCGGAAAGAACAATAACCAGGCCTGGTATGGTATGATGGATAACCGCTTCAAAAGCTGGATCCGTTTAGTATGGGGCATTAGAGGAGAGTATTACAATTACGACAAGATCAAAGATTCTGCTGCCGACAAGGCCGGACAAGGCGAAATGGATGCCCTGGTTAAAAATCGTTATGTGGATCCGGAAACAGGTAACCTCGTACATCGCACCCGGGATGGCAGTGCCGACGAAAAGAAATGGTTGTACCTGCCTTCTGCCAATCTTACCCTTACCCCAATAAAGGATTTAAATATACGGGCCTCGTATGCTAAGTCGGCCATCAGGCCAGCACTGATCGAAAATTCAAGCTTTGCACGCTACAATTATCTCTACGGCCGGGTTCAGCGGAATACAGGCGTGGTTTCTACCATCATTTCGCATCATGATCTGCGATTAGAATGGTATCCATCTGCCGGGGAGGTTATCTCTGTGGGATATTTTAAAAAGCATTTCAAAAACCCTGTAGAAATGTACCTGGATGTGACCTCAAGCAGCGGAGCAATTGATCTGCTTACAGCCAACTCCGATTATGCCGACGTTAAAGGCTGGGAATTCGACCTTCGTAAGAATTTAACGTTCGTTAACAGCAACTGGAAATTCCTGAATGATCTTTACGTCAGTGCTAACCTTACCCTGCAAAACTCGGAGGTACAAGCCAGCGCCTTCAAATACTCGACCATGGGAACGGGTGAGGACAAAGAAGGTGTAAAGTATTCCTACAAGACCAAAACTTATCTGAAGGAAAAACGTCCGCTATACGGCCAGGTACCGGTATTATATAATATCGGAATGCTGTATTCGGGAAATCGACTCAGCGCAAACGTAGCTTTTAACCACTCAGGTTATAAAACCTTTACCGTGGGGATGCAGCCGATGTATTCTGAAATTGAGAGACCGCGTGACCAGCTGGATGCACAAGTGGGCTACAAGTTCCTCAAAAGCAAGAAGATGGAAGCGCGGATAAACATGAGCAACCTGCTTAACAGTCCTTATCGTTTCTTCATCAATTCGAAGAATACCTATTCGCTTAAACCCGGTGCAGACAGCATGAACATGACCGAATGGTCGCAGCTATACGAATGGAAAGACGGTTTTTCCGACAAATATGAAAAAGGGAATTTCGAACCTACCGAGGATGGAAGGCAGTGGCGCGTAGGCGATACCGACACGTTTTTCCGAAAGATCGGCACTTCCTTTAGCATGAGCCTATCCTATAATTTATAAGATGATAAAAATGAAAACGATGAAATTGAATAAATTCTGTCCGGCCTGTATAGGCGCATTGTTGCTTTCCGTAACTGCATGTAAAAAGGGAAGCGATGATTTTCTCGATAAAAGCGAACTAATGCCTGTTACCGTTACAGGATTTAATGGAAGCAGCGAAAACCTTTTGGTGAAAGTTGGCGGTTTTGATTTTGCCGCTTCGCTGGCGCCAAACAATAGTTTCAATCAAAAAAATATTTACACGTTCAATACAAATGAGGACAAGGTAAAGCTAACTGTGAATGAAGAGACTACAGGAAAGCTGGTGTTAGAACAGGAACTGAAAAAAGCAGATGGTGCTGCTAAAGTGAATTTTCTTTACATGGATGGACGCATTAGTGCAATGCTAGAGAAACCTGCTGTAGCCGCAGATAAGATCAGCCTCATTTACATGTTCCAGCCTACGGTGACCAACTACACCGAGCCCGTTGATATTGTGGCAGGCAAATACTTTGTTACACCACAAGTATTTGAGGAGCTTGCCCGTGCCTCGAATGTGAAACCCTACGAATTCTGTGCACCGCTAACCTTTTCCACATTTTCTACTGCGAGGCAGGACTATAACGGCACCATGACCTCAGTGTTGTTCAGTGTGCGGGTTTACAAAGCCGGTACTAACATACCCTACATCGATGGTACGAGCTACACCTGGAATGCACTCAACTCTACGGCTCCTAAGCCTGCCGCTTCTGCTGCTTCTTCAAAACTTTACATCTTCTCTGAAGCTCCCGCAGGAAATATCATGCGATTTGGGAACCGGTTAGAACTATAAAAATGAAACAGATGATCAAAAAAATAAAAAAACTGGCGCTTTTGGCCATGACTGCATGTGTTATAGCCGCCTGTAATAAGGATGAATTGACCCAAAAAGCCATCAGTATCCAAATAATGGGCTACAACATTGGTAATAGCGAACTCGAGATTTCGATAGATACAGGAGTTTACGACAAATTCAAAACTGCCCCTAACACGCTGTTGAACTTTGGAAAGGTATATACCTATCCTTCCAGCAAGGAGCAGGCTTTGCTAAAGATCAGGGACGTCGTTTCCGGGAAAGAAGTATATCAAAATGAGCTGGATTTAAGGCAGAATGAGTTCGAGAGGTTTTTCCCCTTCGTGATGATCAATGGCACGCCGCTGGAAATTAAAATTCCTTCGCCCGATCCGGCAACTAATAAACTGGCCTTCTATATTTATTACCCCGAGAGCAGCGATCTGATAGATGTTTTCATGAGGAATGAAACAGGTCAAACCGTTTATATAGCCAGAAATGTTATGCCTGCCACCTGGGCTTACGCTGATTATGTATCTGCAGAAGGGTTCAAAGATCCTAATAAAAACTATACCTGGTATTTCGTGAAAGCAGGCACTACCGATCAGTGGGCCTTTCATGACGATGAGTACAAGAGCCAGTCTCCCACGGGCACACTTTACATTCCGAAGAATGGAGAAACGGGCAGGGTGCAGGCTTATTTTGTAACAGCAGCTTCCAATCAGCTGGATGTAGTTAGTCTCTTCAAACCTTAGAAGAGCAATTTTACAGGCAGGCTGTATCATTGATGAAATGATCGGCCTGTCTCTGAAGCAAAAGCTACGGTGAAATTAGGGAATCAAATTTCGCCTGGTAGAAATACAAGTTTTAGAAGAGCTGGCATTGATACCAGCTCTTTTAAATTGCTTCAATTAGCATCCTTGAACTAACATCATTGTGACGCGACAAATCGTATGTGATTTTTTACTTATTTTGTCGCACTTAGATAAATCATATGCATACGCTACTGTCCATCTTAGGAAACGCACAGTCCTCTTTTATCCATTTTACCAGGATTGCCATCTTTATTGTCATGGCCTGGATCGGTGGTTTAAAAGTCTTTCAATACGAGGCAGACGGTATTGTTCCATTTGTTGCCAATAGCCCGCTAATGTCTTTCTTCTATAGTAAAGAAGCACCGGAATATAATCAGTATAAAAACCCGGAGGGAAAGACGGTCCAAAGGAATATTGCATGGCATAAAGAAAATGGCACCTATGTCTTTTCCTATGCATTGGGAACGGCTATCGTCCTCATTGGAATTCTGACCGTGCTGGGAATTTGGTTCCCGGGGCCTGGTCTCCTCGGCGGATTACTTACTTTTGTAATGTCTCTCGTGACACTAAGTTTTCTAATCACCACACCCGAAGTGTATGTTCCAAATTTAGGAGGTGATTTTCCTACTCCTCATTACGGGTTCCCTTATTTGTCAGGAGCTGGCCGACTGGTGCTAAAAGACGTGATTATGATGGCCGCAGGATTGATCTGCGCCTCTGATAGCGCTCGTGGGATTTTACGAGAGAGACAGAAAGGAATTAGCAGTTCTCACCAGTACGATTATGCAGGATCGAAACCTTCAGGATTCCGACTATAATCCCTTCGAAGCCGGAAAGTAACAGTTTAAACCTCAACGCCTTAATCTCCATCAGATGATGATTCCTTTTTAACATCATCATTAGACACTCCTCGCTTGGACTTCTTAATACTTTCCTTCAGCTTTCCGAATCTGTGAATGTAGTAAATCAAAAACCCGCGGGTATAATTCTGGTTATTGTTCCGTTGGGTAAACAATGGCGTATTTACGTCAGTGATAACGTTTCGGTATTTAAGGAAAGGGTTTTTAGAATTTACAGCCAGCGTAGCTTTTTTATTAAACAGCTCTTTGCTAATGTTAAATGAATGGGAGAGATAGCCACTTGTTTCACCCTGCACTTTGATAAAAGGGCTGGCAACGTTAAGGGATGAACCTGCCTTCCAGTCCTTCTTAAAGTAATATGAATAATTAGATCCTATGAAACCCTGAAATCCATCATGCTTAAAGCTTTTACCATCAGCGGTTCCTTCGAAACTCAGAAACTTGATATTTCCATTAATACTAATATTGAACTGCTTCGTTATAGGATACTTGTAATTGAGATTAAGACCGAAGTTGTCATATTTGCCAATATTGTTATATGTTGTAACTGAAATGGAATCTGGCCTGATAAAAACTACACTCTGGATGATGTTATTAGCGAACGCATAGCTTAAGGATAGCAGTGTATTTGCTTTTTTGTTCCGATTGTAGCTAAGTTCAAAACTGTGACTTAATGCGGGCTTTAAGCTGGGGTTTCCATAGTTATAGTTTAAAGGATTATTCTTATTGATGAATGGATTCAATTGACCAATTCCGGGCCGTTCTATACGCTGCGTATAACCCCATGTTATACTGCTGGTACTGAACTTGCGCTGGAAAGATAAAGAAGGAATTAAATTGGTATAACTGGTTTGAAAATCATCTCCTGCAATAAAATCTGCGTCAACGCTTGTTCTCTCCAGGCGTACTCCCGCTTTGATTCCCCAATTTGTTAATTTCAATTGATAGGAATTATAAAAGCCAAAAACGTTTTGCAAATACTTAAAATCATTACCCTGGCTCTCTTCAACAGCTTCCAAATCACTATGGTTGTCTCTTGTAATGTATTTTATGCCACCTTCGATAGTTAGTTTTCTGAATGGATGATAATAGTCCAGCTGAATAGTCTGTTCCCTCGTACCAGATTCATTTCGTTGATATAGGTTTCCAAGATTACCGCCAACAAACCTGTTATCAATCGTACCATCAAACACCGATCTAATATATTTATAAGAAACTGTAACCAGCCTGTCACTGTTCTTTCTAAACCCCATCTGATAATTAGCTCCCCAGTCCAGGCCGCTGAAGTTGTTAGTATTGATATTATCTAATTTATATCCAGCCTCCTCTATTCCATCGTTATTAAAAAACCGGAAGCTTTGCTCCCCAGTTTGGCGGCTATCCTCCATATTGTAACCAACTGAAGCTGTAAGCAGATTTAGTGAGTCAATTTCATAAGTGAATTCTGTATTAGAGAAAAAAATGTTTCCTGTCCTGTCTGACGAACCGCGCTGTACCTGTTTAAAGGGTTGAGGCAATATGCTGGTACGACTATTTTCAAAGCTGAAGCCTGGATTGTTGGTAATGTACCTGTCAACATAACCAAACATTCCGAACTTACCTTTCTTTATACCCAGGTTAACCCAGGCACCCGCAGCGTACAAATTGTTGTGAAATAAGCCTACAAGGCCATTGTAGCCTTCGGCTGGTTTCTTGGTTATAATATTTATGATTCCTCCAACACCTTCACTTTCGTATTTAGCTGAAGGCATCGTAATTACTTCTACTTTTAACACATTTGCCGCCTGGATACTGCGTAATGCATCTTTAGGGCTCCTTGCTGTTAAGCCCGATGCTTTGCCGTTAATGAGGATTTTAAAGCTTGAATTACCTTTTAGCTGCACATTATCATCGGCATCCAGAGATAACAAAGGTATCTTAGTAACCATTTCCAGCATGTTTTGCCCCTTGCTATCCGGATCGGATTGTACATCATAGGTTATTTTGTCAACATCCTGGTTAATAATATTTTTCTTGCTAACAACAACGACCTCCTTCAATACCTTACTTTCCCTACCAATTTTAATTTCGCCAAGATGTATCACACCGCTGGAGCTTTCAGATAGCTCGATCTCAACAGTGTTAGATCTATAACCGGTAAAGCCTGCTGTTAGGCTAAATTTGCCAGTGCCTCCGGCTCTAATTTCTACATTCCCGATTTCATTAGCCAAGGTGGATCTGATAACTTCATTACCTTTTTTTAATAGCGTTGTTGCAAATCCTACTGGTTTTAAAGTGGCTGAATCGATGATAGTCGCACTGATTAAATATGTCTTCTGCTGGGCCTGAGCTGACAATGCGATAGAAACTTGCGCTAGCCATAAGAAAAAAAAGAAGTGTTTTTTCATTGGTGATAAAATTCAGTGACGTAAATATACCTTATGCTTACCTTAATTGACACTACGATTTCTATACATAATAGTAGCTGAAAGGAACTGAATATAAAGGTTCAAATCAGTTCTCTAACTAGAAAGAAACAAAGCGCAAATAATTCTTACATCGAAATTTATCTTTGCCTTAGATGACTGTTAACGAGTGTAAATGCTTAGTTGAAAAAATCTTCAAAAAGAGATTTATTTTTCTCCAATGAGGACATTCTGAGGGAAGGTTTATATTTTTAATGATGCAAACTTTGCAAGTCATCTATCAGCACCCATTGCTAACCGAGTCTGAGCTTGAAACAATTTGCCAGGCTCATGTCCCGGTAGTTTTCAGTAAAGGAGATTACCTGCTTAAAAAAGGCCAGGTAGCCAATTCCTATTTTTGTGTGATCGAAGGTCTGGTACGGTCGTACGTATATGATTTTAATGGGAATGACATCACCACCGGCTTTATTGGAAAGAATGAGATCGCTATTGATGTGGTCTCGCTGTTTCATCAGATACCATCTGTAGAACATTTTCAGGCATTGACCGATTGTAAATGCTATGCGATTAACCTCGACAATTTCCAGGTGCTCTACCATTCTATCAAAGGCTTCAACGAATGGGGCCGGGCCTGGATGTCTGAATGCCTGTTCCAGCTAAAACAGCGCACTATCTCTATGATCACTGATTCTGCCAGTGAACGCTATAAGAGGCTACAGTATCAACATCCCCAGATCTTACAGGAAGCTCCTTTAAAATTTATAGCCAGCTATCTTGGCATTACTGACACATCTTTGAGCAGGATCAGGAAAGAGCTGGTTAAAGAAGTGTAATTTCTTGTCCTATGGCAAGTGGATGAAAAGCTGATTGGCATAACTTTGTCATCATCAAACAACCAACAATGAAAGTTAATCCATATCTGAATTTCGACGGCAATGCCGAAGAAGCGTTCAAATTTTACCAGACTGTTTTTGGCGGGGAGCTATTTATTCAGAAAATGAGTGATGCACCCGGAACTGAAGCACTCTCTCCTGAAGAAAAGAACCGCGCTATGCATGTTTCCATACCGATAGGCGACGGCCAGTTTCTGATGGCATCAGACTGCGTTCCATCAATGGGACATGTTTTGAATGTGGGTAACAACAATTACATTTCTATTTCGCCTGACAGTCGCGAAGAGGCGAAAAGGATCTTCGACGCGCTTTCTGAAGGTGGTGTCATCGAAATGCCTTTAGATGATATGTTCTGGGGCGATTATTTCGGCTCCTTCAAAGATAAGTACGGCGTGTGCTGGATGGTAAATTACGCTAATAAGCAAGAGTAATCAGATACATCAATCAACTAATCTAAGACCAATGGAAAGACAGCAATACAAAACCAACATTAATGCCGGAGTAGAAAAGGTATATGATACCATGTTGGGAAAAGATACTTTCAAACAATGGACATCCGTATTCAACCCTTCTTCCGACTTTGAAGGAAGCTGGACCAAGGGCAGCAAGATTTTATTCACTGGTCTTAGCAAAGAAGGTAAGAAGGAAGGAATGGTAGGCAAGATCCAGGAAAATATTCCCTATAAATTTGTGTCTACTTTTTACCTTGGTGTGGTGGATGGCGATAAAGAGATCACTGAAGGGCCGGCAGTTGAAGCCTGGGCCGGCGGCTATGAAAACTATACGTTTGAAGAAAGTAATGGCATCACGGAACTTACCGTGGATGTAGATGTTAACAGCGAAATGCTAACTTATTTTAATCAAACGTATCCCAAAGCACTAGAAAAGCTGAAAGAGATCTGTGAAAAATAAGATCAGGTACACGCTTGCTGCGTGTACCTGCTGCTTGCTTAGTTCATCTTAAGCATTGTTAGTAATTTATCGGCTAAGCTGCTGTTTTGCCTCTTCCAAACCATTATTAAACGAGATGCTACACGCATGTCGGGTACATCTAAACCTATAAGTCCTGCTTTACTTCTTTTTTAACAACCCGCTTCAACAAATCCAGGTTCAAGTTCTTCATCTCGTCTAACACCAACTCGGCCAACAGTCTTGCGCCATATTCGCTAAAATGAGTGCCATCATTTACACCGTTCGGAAACTGGGGATTTGTCCCGGGTTCAGAAACATTAAATAACAATTTTGAGTTTTCAGGACCAAAGGACTCATAAAGTGCACGACTTCTAGTATCCAGATCTATCATAGGCACCTTATACTCAGTCGCCACTTCAGCGACCACTCGTGAATATTCCACATGGGTTTCCAGTGCCTTGCCTTCGCTGCTGAATTTACGGCGGGAAACCGGGGTCACCAATACAGGTTTTGCATTTTTAGCGCGGGTCTCGAGGATAAACCTGATCAGGTTTTTACGATAATTTTCCGGAGAAGTATAGCGCGCTGCATATTGAGGCTCTTTCGCCTCATCATTGTGTCCGAACTGAATGAATACATAATCCCCCTCTTTTAACGCACTGGCTATGGGCTGCCAACGATTTTCGCTGAGAAAAGTACGGGTACTTCGCCCACCCCTGGCATGATTCTCCACTTTTACCGTCTTGTTGAAGAAAACAGCGAAGGGAGTACCCCAACCGGTAACCGGGGCTTGAGACACAGGTTGTGTACAAACGGTAGAGTCGCCGATAAGGTAGACAGTAATTGTTTCGGGCTGCAAAGCAAAAGAACACAACACGCAGATAAGGACTGCAGCGATAAATTTATTTAAAATACGCATAGGTTAACTCCTTATTTTTTAGGTTGGGGTTTGAAAAAATGATCGTTGATCCCTCCTGGGTTTTGGCCCTTCAGTTCGGCATAAATAATCTCTGCCATCTTTCTTGCTCCCAGTTCACTGAAGTGTGTATTATCCTGCTTTCCTTCCGGGTAATTCGGGTGTTGCCCCGGCTTCAAGTGATTAAAAAGCCATTTTGAGTTCTCGGGACCGAATGAAACAAGCAAGTCCTGGCATTTTTTATCCAGTTCCAGCAAATGCACTTTTTTCTTCTTTGCCACATTGCGTACCAGTTGAGAATAAACTTTGTGTGTATCTTCCAATCCACCATCGCTGCGGAAACTTCTTCTCGCAGCCGGAGTAATGAGTACAGGAATCGCTTTCTTAGCTTTAACGTCCCTGATATACCGGATCAGGTTCTCCTGAAACATTTCTTCTGTGGTTGATTGCGGCTTAGTCTGCACTTCATCATTATGACCAAACTGGATAAGTACGATGTCTCCTTTTTGCAGGCTATCTACCACTGAAGCCCAGCGCCCTTCCTGTATAAAAGTTTTTGTACTTCGGCCATTCTGAGCTACATTATAAATTACCGTGTTGGATGTGTCTATAAACTTTGAAAATATCATGCCCCAGCCAGTTTCAGGATAAGCAGTTAGAGCTTTTTCAGACATGGTCGAATCACCAACCAGGAAAATTCTCATCTTTCGCGGCGCAATGCTGAAGCACAGGCTCAGGATACTAAGTCCTATCAGTATATGTTTGATATATGGTCTCATTTTACACTCATTAGGTTTATTTTTCCAATTGGACGAAGCTAAGACAGAACACCAATATTGATGTTTAAAATTTTTCTTTTCTTTCATAAGGTGTCACCTGTCCAAGGTAAAAAAAATCAATAGATTGATCAAATCAGGAACAAAACCTCCGGAACATAGTTATTTACCTATGAACCGTCTTAAAGAACCATTTGAAATTGATGTCAAAATTGCCGGCGATCAGTTGACGCGATTGAAGATCTTTCATGAAACTGAAACATTCGACTTTGCTTTTGAGGGACAAAACATCTCTTTAATCAATAATGGAGATAATTCATGGAGTTTGGTAACAGGGCACGTCTCCCAGGAAGATATTAATTCTATTGGTGTAGAAATTGAGAAATATTATAAGGGTGTAAAACCCTAGTTTGTACGGATCTCCCCTTGAGATATGATTGATAAAGACCCTGTCAACGATAAAATTAGTGCAAGTGACCACCTGGCGAATGAAAGAACATTCTTGTCCTGGATCCGGACAAGCATTGCCATCATGGGGTTTGGCTTTGTGGTTGTCAAGTTCTCCCTCTTTGTAAAACAGTTCTCTATTGCATTGAATCAAGCGCCCGCTGTTCAAGGAAAAGGCTATTCTGCGGTTATCGGAATACTACTTGTTGCTACGGGAGCCGTTGTAGCGTTGCTGGCTTTTGTCAGATATAAAAGTATAGAAAGGAAACTGATTCAAAACACGTATTATCCCTCGTTCCAGCTTTCGCTTTCGCTAACTATCGCTTTGCTAGTTGTAAGTATTCTTCTGGTTATTTACCTGCTTCCGAATCTTTAGCTAAAATCTCCGGCATTTCTTATCCTATGTCAATGGAAGCTGAATCTTCCTCTGCGTAACTTTGTCTTATCCAAAAAATAAGGCAGACAAACCGATATTAATACAGATGTCAGATGTCAAAATTTAAAACATAACAAAACAACAAACATGAAAAAAGTAACCTTTTCAGGAATAACACTCCTATCTCTTTTGGCGTTTTTTGCATTATCAGCATTTACTATCCTCAACGGAACATGGAAAAATGATCCTGCACATTCGCAGCTCGGCTTTACAGTAACACACCTGGGTATTTCAGACGTCTCTGGAACTTTTAATGACTTTAACGTTGAGGTAAAATCATCCAAGCCGGATTTTAGTGATGCCAGTTTTGAACTCAACGCAAAAACAGCCTCCATAGATACCAGGGTAGAAGCAAGGAACAAGCATTTAAAAAGCGCGGATTTCTTTGATGCAGAAAAATATCCTAACCTGACGTTTAAAAGCACTTCATTGAAAAAGGCAGGCAAAAATCAGTTCAAGCTGGCTGGTGATTTAACTATCCACGGCGTTACCAAACCAGTAGTCCTTGACTTAACTTACAACGGAACTGTCGAGAACCAGATGAGCAAGAAAGCAACGGCTGGATTTTCCCTTTCAGGTACTATTAAACGTTCTGACTTCAGTATTGGCAGCAAGTTTCCAGCACCAATGATCAGCGACGAGGTGAGGATCAACGCTTCAGGCGAATTCACGCAAAACTAGAAATTAGTAGCATAAGCTATTTATTCTGTCAAACCAGAGCTTTGTGATGAAAAGAAAAGCTTTTATTCATACACTAATTTCAAGCGTGGTAGGTGACAACATTATTAGTATTCAGCAAGTTTACAGATGGCCAACAAACAGGACGGCATCATGCCGGTCCTGTTTGTTGGCCATGTCTGGCCGATGAAGTGTTGATCTAAGACCACGTGTTGAGTAACCAAAGTGCAGGTTTCGTTAACGTTGGCAGCTAAAGAGCGATCCTGACGGCAGATTGATAGGCTTACAGAATATTGGCTGCTCATCTGTAACTTTTTCCGTTGCTGCTTCGCTGACTTTCTTCTGTTCCAGATCGACTCTTCCTACATACTGGCTCTGCGAAAAGCTTCCGTTTTTATGTGACTTAAACGCTATCATTACCTCGATTTCCTGGCCTGCAAGGCCGCGGGGCAACTCATATTGCAGCTGTCCATCCTTGCGAACAGTTTTCCGTATTATTAAAAACGCACACAATTTACGGGAATAGGTGAGGCAAATCACCTCGTCGTCCGGACTGGCTTTTTTGGTCGTTGTTGAGGTGTCCCAGGAAACAAACAATGTTAATGGTCCATTTGCCCAGGCCTTTGTTTCTCTGGTGCCATCCAAATCTCCCCAACTAAACAGAAACCTGCTGAAATCTATAGCTGGTCCATTCCCGGTTTGAATGATAGCCCGAGTTCCGTTATACGAATGAGCCGAGTTCCTGCCCGTCCCCTTTCCAGGATAAGACGCAAAACACTCATTCACGAGACTCTCAATGTTCATGAGTGTTTGATGTATGAGAGTAAATGAATTGTTAGTTGTTATTTGCCCTAATTGTTTAGGTTTTTTAGTTCGTTTTGGCTTCGCCCGGATATAATTAATATCTCTCCATTTACTGCCTACAACGTCACCTACCTTGCCGCTGAAAGGGCCGCTAATACCGTTATAAAAGATTGCCATATGAATGATAATTAATGATTTAAGTTAAAGATACAGATTCCCCCAAATCCTAAACGGTCTTTTAACGAGAAGTGACGAAGATCATTTTTTCACCCTACCTCGTAAGTATCAAAGACGTCAGACTAGGGTATTGTCACGGTTTAATCACGGTTTGGTCACGATCTAAATAATATGGCGGGGGTACGTTGTTGGGATTAGCGGGACAAGCATTCTCAATACTTTTGCTATAGAATGAGCTATTGAATTCCATCCCCGGCAGGAAGTAGCAAAGCTTGCGTTTGAATGGTTACCAAAGCAGGCACCAGCTGTGTGTGAGCTAAAAAAAGAAGCTCACTGATCGAGTAAAACATTTTTCAAAAGAAGCTCCTCAGTCTCAATCTGAAGAACTTCTTTTTTGATTTTTACTGTCTGCTTATCCGGTAAATCACTCCGTTTGTATCATCACCTACCAATAGAGAGCCGTCTGAATGAACAGTTAAGCCTACTGGCCGGGCAAAATGAGCACGATTGTTATTTACCAGGAATCCGGTTAGAAAATCCTCAAACCTTACAGGCTGGCCATTTTCAAAACGCAGCCTCACAACCTTGTATCCTACAGGCTGACTTCTGTTCCAGGAGCCTCTCATAGTTACAAAGGCATCGTTTACATACTCAGAAGGGAATAAGTTTTTAGTATAGAATACCATCTGCATAGGAGCCGCATGGGCATCGTAAAGCAAGCTTGGTAAGGTGGTCATTTGCAGGTATTGCTGATAAGTGGTATCGCCCGGAGGGGGATTGGTACCAGGGTTATACTTTCCATCGCCGTAAATGTAAGGCCAGCCATAATTGCCATTATGTTTGATCAGATTAAGCTCTTCTTTCTGTTCGTTGTCCCCAAGCCAATCGATTCCATGATCCATTCCCCATAGTTCGCCCGTTTGGGGATGCCAGCCGAATCCGATAGTATTACGCAAGCCCTTTGCATAAACACTGATATTACTACCATCTGCATTAGCCCGCAGGATCGTTGCATTCTTGCCATTGGGTTCATCGCATGCATTACATGTACTTCCAACCGTGATGTACAGCATTCCATCTGGGCCGAATGCAAGTGTTCTGTTGGGATGTTGTCCGCCGTCGGGTAGATTGTTGATGATCATTTGAGGTTGAGTCAGCGTTCCGTCAGGGTTTATGTTACTCCTATAAACTTCCCGTACAGAAGTGATGTACATCTGGTTGTTGTAAATTGCCAGACCATGAGCCTGTTTAATTGTAGCTACAATTTGTCTTACCTCAGCAAGTCCGTCATTGTTATTGTCTTTAAGCATCGTTACCAGTCCTGCCTCACGATCCGAGGCATACACTACGCCATTGTTACCGGCTAACAGGATACGGGGCTTGCCCAGCTGATCAGCGAACTTTGCAACCTTAAATCCCGCCGGTACTTTGAGCTGCGCAATGTTTGCGTCTGTAGCCTGAACGAGTGCCGGGCGGAATACATATCCGTTAATTTGTGCGGAGGTAGTTTCTTCTTCCGTTTCAGGGACAATTGTGTCCCAAAAACCATCGCCTTTTTTACAACCGTAGATGAGGCCGGCCAATAAAAGGGTTACCCCAAATATCCGGGTGAGGAGTGTTTTCATAGGTGTTATTTTTAGATGTAAAAGTTTAACAGAGTATGTTCAAATGAGTTTCTGATTTTGAAAAGAATAGAGTTTGTACGGTGGATGCTGAAGTTTGAAACGAGCTTAAGAGGTAACCGTATGGCCGCGGCAAGTCGGTCTTGCTCGAGCCCTGTCCTGAGTTTTGAGCACAGCGAACTCAAGATCCTCCAATAAGAGCGAGTTTCCAACTCGCTACGCACCATCCAGAAATTCTAAACAAATTCCGTATTCTACCACCCTAAAATTGTCGCATATGCACAGCACCAAAACAATATTTCTTAACGAATTTTGTATTGAACCAAAAAAAAATGCCATGAGAAAAATAATTGTATTTTCAATGATCACATTAGATGGAGTAATGCAGGCACCAGGCGGACCAGAAGAAGATACTTCAGGCGGTTTCAAATTCGGCGGCTGGGTTGCACCCTTAAGTGACGAAATATACGATAAGGTGGTGGAGCAAGAGCTGAGACCTGCAGACTATCTTTTAGGCAGACGAACATTTGATATCTGGGAGGCCTACTGGCCTAAACATAAAGCGTTTTGGCCCGGCATCAGTGAAGGCACGAAATACGTGCTTTCCAGAACCAGGAAAGAATCAGATTGGGAAAACTCCGTATTCCTCGAAAGCCTGGCTGATATCGAAAAGCTTAAAAATTCAGAAGGCCGGGACATCCAGGTTTGGGGGAGCAGCGAGCTTATCCATTTACTTCTCAAGCATGACTTAATAGATGAACTTCGGCTCAAAATCCACCCTTTGATCCTTGGTAAAGGAAAGAAACTATTTGATGAATACTCGGTTCCCGCCGCGCTTACTTTAACAGAAACTACTGTTACATCGACCGGAGTAATTATCGCCAGTTACAAACGGGCAGGAGGTGTAGAGACGGGCTATGCTGGAGTTTAAGGAGTCATCAGACTCCATGATGCCCCATCATAGACTATAATTTTATTTTTTATTTAATAAGAAAGTCTGTAAATTAGTATAGCTGACCGATAAAAGCATCTACCTAAATAATAAAAGCGGGCAAGCTATTTTAAGCCGCTTTTGTCTTCTCATAGTACCTCTGATTTTGTTGGTTGGCGGACGCGCATGTTACTACGTTGAATAGGGTGCTAAAATAACAGTACCCGCGGTTTTGGCTGATTTGCGTAGCTATGTGCATTGATACACAATTAACCGAATCAGAAATGAAATACTTTCTAAACTACCTCTCCCATTGCTGTCCTCCCTAAGGACAAATCATCTTTATTGATCAACCGCCTATCACCCCCCCTGCATCTACTTAATTATCTGCAAAATGAAATACTTCTCTACCATTCTGAAAATTTTTCATTTCAGTCTTAGCTATGCCTATGGACTTCTTATAGCGAGTCCCTTGTTGGCTTCTTATCCCCTTTTTGCTGCAAGAGAAATGTCGACGGAAATAAAAGCCCCCAAACAGGTCTCGATCAGTGGAAAAGTTACCGACAATAAAGGAGAGGCCCTTATAGGTGTTTCTGTAATCATAAAAGGCACTAACAAGGGAATTTCGACTAATGTCAATGGAGAGTTTTCTATACAGGCCCCGGAAGACGCCACCCTGATTTTTTCATACCTTGGTTATGAAACCAAGGAAATAAGGTTAAACGGGCAGCGAACATTAAATGTGGTACTGCCCGAGTCAAGCAGTCAGCTTAATGAAGTGGTGGTGGTAGGTTACGAAACTGTAAGCCGGCGGGACGTTACCGGCTCGATATCATCCTTGTCTGGCAGGCAAATAAAAGATGTGCCACTTTCATCCGCTGCTGAAGCAATTACCGGCCGGCTCGCGGGGGTACAGGTTACGACCACAGAAGGTGCTCCGGGAGCTGACGTGGTTGTGAGAATACGAGGAGGAGGCTCTATTACACAGGACAATTCGCCTATATATATTGTGGACGGGATTCAGGTTGAAAACGCACTGAATGTTATCGCACCACAGGACATTGCTTCGATCGACGTATTGAAGGATGCTTCGACAACTGCCATTTACGGCGCCAGGGGTGCAAACGGCGTAGTGATCATTACTACGAAGTCTGGAAAACCAGGAAAAACTACGGTGAATTATACCGGAACACAGGGCTTCCGATCTATATCAAAAACGATGGATGTGCTGAATTCGTATGATTTTGTTGTTTGGCAATACGAACGCTCAAGAGCGGGCCAATCAGATATTGACAATTTCGCCAGGAACTATGGTTCAACATGGGATACGCTTCAGGTGTATAGGGATAAGCCGTTTATTGATTGGCAGGACGAAGTGTTTGGACGGAATGCTTACTTTCAGAGTCACAATGTTTCCGTAAACGGAGGATCGAAAGAGACGACATTTAACCTGAGCCTTACGGCGAATGACGAGGACGGAATCTTGCTTCAATCAGGATTTAAACGCTACCTGGCGAATCTTAAACTGGACCACAGAGCGTCCGACAAGTTTAAGATCACTGTTACCGCCCGCTATCTTGATCAGGAAATAATGGGTGCAGGTACCACTACCACTGGAACCAGGAACACCAACAGACTTCGCCACAGCATTGTTTACAGGCCATTCGAACTTCCCACAGCACCAGCAACGGATGAATTTGATGAGAATTATTTTCTGAACTCGAATCAGATCCAGAACCCGGTGATCTTGACTGAGGCTGAATACCGGAAAGTTCCTTCAAACAGCACTAATGTCAGCGGTAGTTTCAGCTATGAGATTATTAAGGGTCTTACCTTTAAGTCAACCCTAGGTTATGATGCTTCTAACACAAGACAGGAGCTGTTCTATAGTAAAATTACACCGACTGCAAGAAATTTTGCATCGCTGCCGGTGGCGTCTATTACTACTCAGAATAACACCACGATCAACAACTCCAACACGCTTCAATATGTGAAGAATGATATAAAGGAGCATCATGATATCAGCTTACTGGTTGGTCAGGAGATCTACCAGCTTAAGTCTAAAAATAATTTTGTGGAAACCCGTTTTTTTCCTGCCGACATCACCGCTGAGAAAGCTTTGGCAAATATGAGCCTGGGCTCACCTCCCAGTGGTTCAACACAACCCAGGCCAACATCGTCCATAACTCCTCCAAACAGGATCTTCTCGCTTTTTGGTCAGGCGCGCTACTCTTATGATGACAAGTTCCTGGGATCGTTTTCTCTGCGGGCCGACCGGTCGTCCAAGTTCCGATACGATAAAGGGCTGCTGATGTTCCCATCCGGAACCTTGGCTTACCGGATATCCCAGGAAAATTTTATGCGCAAGTTTGATTGGCTAAGCGATGCGAAGATCAGGGTTGGTTATGGTGTTGCAGGGAACAACCGGATAGGAGATCTTTTATATATGCAATTGTATGGCGTAACGGGCGAGTATGCCTTAAATCATACGGTCCTCCCTGCATTTGCACCGGCAGCTCTGGCAAATGAAGATTTACAATGGGAGAAGACAGTGTCGCAGAATTTGGGATTTGATCTTTCTTTCCTGAGAGGACGTATTCAGTTCACAGCTGATATTTACAAAAATAAAGGTAACGATCTGCTATTACAGGTAGCTATTCCTTCTACAACCGGATATACATCCCAGATCCAGAATGTTGGCTCAACTTCTAACCGCGGTGTGGAATTCCAAATAAATGGAAGTGTCTTACAGAAACGGGATTTCTCCTGGACATCTAACTTCAATATTGCTTTTAATAGGAACAAAGTAGAAAGCCTGGGCCCTATTACTCAGCAAACAAGGAGCTCCGGTTGGCAGGGATCTGACGGAGCTGACGATTACCTGGTTCGGGTAGGTGATCCGGTTGGATTGATGTACGGCTTTGTTACCGATGGATTTTACAAGGTCGAGGATTTCGACTACGCTAACGGTGTTTACACGTTAAAAAGTGGAGTACCAAATGGTTCTGGCATCTTTGGAGTTGCCCAGCCAGGCTCATTAAAACTTAGGGACCTAAACGACGACAAGTTGATTACCCTGGACAATGACAGGCAGGTTATTGGCGATGCTAACCCGGCGTTTACTGGTGGTTGGCATAACCAGTTTAATTATAAGAACTTCGACATGAGCGTCTTCGTGAACTTTGTTTACGGAAACGATATTTATAACGCCAATAAAATTGAGTGGACTGACGGATCTTTTCTGAACCTGAATATGCTGGAGACTATGAAGAACCGCTGGACCACGATTAACTCAAGTGGCCAGGTAGTTACAGATCCGGCGGCGCTTGCGGCATTGAACGAGAATGCCGGAATATGGGCTCCTGTACGCAATCAACGCTATTACCTGCATTCGTGGGCAATTGAGGATGGATCTTTCCTTCGTATTAATAACGTAACATTGGGTTATACCCTCCCAAAAAGGATTATTGATAAGGTTAAAATAGCCGGCCTAAGGGTCTATGCAACAGTTAACAACCTGGCAACGATCACCAATTATACGGGTTTTGATCCTGAAATAAGTACCAGAAGATCCGACCCACTTACTCAGGGCGTTGATTTCGCTGGCTATCCGCGCTCCAGGACCTGGGTTTTTGGAGCAAATATTTCATTGTAGGTATTTAATTCTTAAAAAAATGAATTCATCTAAAATAAAAATCTCCGCAATGATTTTATGCTTATTGGTAACTGCTGCGGGATGTAAAAAATTTCTTGAAGTGGAGCCGGAATCGCAATATGATGTAGAGCAGGCCTTTTCGGATGTTTCAAACGCAACGACGGCCGTATTGGGTGCTTATGACGATCTTCAGGGCGATAATGGCTACGGTATCCGGATAAACCTTTACTATCCATACGATTCTGATGAAGCGATAGTTAGCGGCAATATTGACAATGGCCGCCGTGGCATTGGCAGGTACCAGCTATTACTTTCCAATACTGAACTTACCAATCCGTTCAATCAGCTATACCGGGGGCTGGAAAAAGCCAACCTGTGTATTGAACAGATTCCTTTGATGCCACTGTATAGCAATGGTACAGCCACCGAACAGATGGAGTTAAGACGTTTGCACGGGGAGGCTTTAACGTTACGCGCACAATATCTCTTTGAACTGATCAGGAACTGGGGAGATGTACCGGCCCCAATGGTTCCCTCCTACCGGCAGCCTGATCTTTTCATCCCGCAGTCAAACCGGGATAGTACTTATGATAAATTAATTGCGGATCTCGCTACAGCGAAAGGTCTTGTGCCCTGGAGAACTGAGGTTACAAGAAATGAGAGAATTACTAAGGGGGCTGTAATGGCTTTGAGGGCAAAATTAGCATTGTTTCGGGGAGGATACTCCCTGAGGACGGATTCTAAAGTGATGGAGCGGAGAAGTGACTACCTTGAATACTATAAAATAGCAAGGGACGAATGCGCAGAGCTGATGCAGAACCGCAATCAGCACACCTTAAATCCTTCTTTTGAGGATGTCTGGCGCAAGCTTACCTCTTTTACCGCGGACCCTTTTGGTGAGATTATTTTTGAAGTGGGCGCTGGCGGTGGAAACAGCAATTCGGATAGCAGGATGGGACAATATAATGGCCCAAGCCTTAATGCTGCCTCCAGATACGGTCAGGGAGGCGGCGGACTATTAGTGCTGCCTAATTATTTTTACGCTTTTAATCAATTGGATACCCGGCGCGAGGTGTCTATAACCTATTATTCCGTTGGAGCAACGAATCTTAAAAGCTTGAGAAGGCTGGGTGAGTTAACTGACGGGAAATTTCGTCGCGACTGGCGGAATCCTTTATTACCTGGAACCGTTTTAAACCTTGGTTATAACTGGCCCTTGATAAGGTTCGCTGACGTGTTGTTAATGTTTGCCGAGGCTGATAATGAATTAAATAATGGTCCTTCCGCAGCCGCCATCGCAGCTTTTGAGGAGGTTAGAACCCGCGCTTTCGCCGAAAACAACGGTAGTATCGGTGTAACTCCCACAGATAGAACAGGCTTTTTTAACGCCATCGTAAACGAACGGTACCTGGAATTCGGTGGTGAAGCTATTCGGAAATATGACCTGATACGTTGGAATTTGTTATCAACCAAACTTGAGGAAGCGCGGCAAAGAATCGTCCAGATAAGGGATGCGAGTGGCCCTTATGCCTCTGTCCCGGAATATATCTACTGGAGGAACAATGGGGAAGAGATTCAATTCTTCGGAACAGATCCTTTTAACACGCCAACTCAAGTACCCAATCCAGCTACGGGTTGGACCCGTACGGAGTGGCGGCAGCATTTGATATCAGGGGCGACAATTGATAATTTACCTTTGCATCAGGGAATTGCCAGATTTTTCACACCGAATAAAAGCGAGCTGTTTCCATTTACAACATCGATACTCCAAGCGTATGCGGGTAGGTTGAAGCAAAACCCTAACTATTGATATTTTGACACCAGGGTTTTTTTTTAGCTTTACGAAAGCATCTCGTTCATTTAGTTAGATCATTAATCACAGTTCAAGCACACGCGTGCCGCGTGTGCTTAGTACAGTTATGCATCTCCCTCCTACATCAACACCCCTCCTTCAGGCGTCTTCGTTTGAGGTAAATTGGTATCACCCATCATCTCTTTTAAATCAATCTCTATATTTTGACAAATGGCTGATACTGGGATATCGTTCTCCCGGTTGGAGAAGGGATCTTGTATTTCAACTGCGATCTGGTCAATTACAAGGAATATGAACGTAGCACAAAGGGCCACTGGAATAGTGAGGTATCCGAAAGCATCTACCATTCCGAAAGGAATCAGTATTGCGAAAAGATGCACTAAAAGCCAGGTAAAATAACTGTATGGTACAGGGAAAGGAGTATTTTTGATTCTCTCTGCTGCCCCGAGGTTATCTGTTAACTGATACAGGGTTTCCTCCACACGCATCAATTCAAAATCGGTAATATAATTATCTTTCTGGAGCTGCTTAACTGCATAGGTATTATGAAGCAACAGTAAATTGGGAATGTGAGACTTGACGATGATCTTCTCGTACTCATCGTCATAAAGCAGAGGTTCTATCAACACTGCACAATCCACTTGTCTTAAACGGCATGCCATGGCATGTACAAATGCAATTTGACGGTATATAAGGGATTTCACCAGTTCGCCTTCAACACCGGAGTCATGGCAAAAAGTAATCACTTGCCTGGCAAAACTTCGCGAATTATTTACTACCGCTCCCCAAATCTTTCGTGCTTCCCACCAGCGCTCATACGCAGCGCTAACCCTAAACCCCATCAATATGGAAAGAGCGATGCCTAGCATAGAGATTTCAGCATTTGAAATTGAAATATTAAAATTATAGCGTGTATAAAGAACGGCGACCGCAATAGATAAAGACAGATAAAAAATTAACCACTTCCAGACAAGCAGTATCACCTTGATGGCGCGGATGTTTGTTTCAATAATCATATGCTCCTAACAGGCATTTACGTGATCGGTTTTAAGAGCTAAGAGAAACTCTTAGATAACAGCGCAAATAAGAAAAGGATTCCTTAATTTCAGAATCCTCTAATTTCACTTTATACCGCCAAAGGCGGCGAAACAGGCATTTTTATGTAGAAGTTCAACATGCCTGAAGCCTACCTTCTTCATAAGATCCATTTGAAAATTTACAGACCTCGGACTATCTTCCCTTTCAATATAGGCAAGCACTTTTTCCCTATAATCCTTTCCTCCCAATCCTTCTAAAAAGTCGCCATAGTTATCTTTAAAGAGCTGCTGAATGGCTGGTACGTCATGAACAACTAAATCACATATCCAAAAGCTAGCACCAGGTTTGAGCGCACGGTATATCTTATTGAAAACCAATTCCCACTCACTGTCATCTCTTAGATGATGAAGAACAGATCCTGCCATGGCAACACAATATTCTTCCTCTGGCAAATCAACTTCACGAATATCTGACTGAAAGATATTGACGGTTCCCCCGGTTTCTTTAGTGATCCGTTCTTGTGCTTTTAGAAGCATTGGAAGGCTTAAGTCAATAAGAGTGCAGCTCAGTTGCGGGATCTTCCGGAGCATCTTCAGACTATAATTCCCGGCTCCGCAGCCAATGTCTAATAAACTTTTGGCTTTTGGCGTTAGGTAGCTGACAGCCTCAGTAATAATCTCCAGACAATATTGTGCATCTATAACTGTTTGCTGAGCAGTTTCCAGGTTCGAGAACCGTTCTACATCATTGTCGAATCTCGTCCTGATCTCCTCAACCGTTGATTTTGATGAATAATCTTCTTTCATATTAACTAAATTTTCTTTTGCCTAAACTAGAAGTAATGTTAATATTTGAAAAATACCATTTTTATCAAGTTATGATATTTACCAGGTATCAATAAATTGAACATGGAATTACGACATCTCTTATATTTCAAGACTGTGGCAGAACAATTGCATTTTAGAAAAGCTGCAGCGGCGCTTTTTATTTCACAGCCGCCACTAAGCCGGCAAATCAAAGAGCTGGAGGAAGAGCTGGGCGCACAATTATTTGTCCGGAGCAATAAGCGCGTTATATTAACAGATGCCGGTCAATATTTTAAAGGGGAAGTGGACGCTATTCTTGCAAGGCTGGAAGAAAGCAAGACTATAGTCCGGCAAATTCATCTTAGCGAAAGCGGCGAGCTGAAGATCGGTTATATAAGTTCCGTTTACGAACACCACCTAGCTGAAGTTTTGAAGACCATGCGGGAAGTCTTTCCTTATATCAGGACGAGCTTATATGAAGTCCCTACTGTGAAGCAGATTGAGGCTTTAGAACAGGGAAAACTGGACGTAGGCATATTAAGAGCACCGGTACATTCCGAAAAACTGAAATTGCATTCACTATTTTTTGATCCCTTTACAGTTGTTGTTCCATCAGCAAAAAAGAAGTTTACCAATCAGGATGATCTGGCAGGTTTTATTAAAGGAAGTCCTTTTATCTTCTTTAATAAAGATTATGCGCCTCACTATTATGATAAATTGGTAGAAATTTGCGAGCGACTGGGATTCAAACCTAACATCGTACATGAGGCCAATAATGTTCACTCCATCTTGCAGCTTATAGAAGCAGGTTTGGGAGTTTCTATTCTACCATCATCGCTGGAACAGCAATACTCCAACTTAAATGTGTCGTTTTTCAAGTTGAATGATATTCCGATCGCTACAGAAGTGATATTGGCGTATAAGAAGTCGAATTCCAGTCCGGCCTTGAAATGGTTTATCGATAAATATTCCTAAATTTTACTGGCTCTTGTAGTACCTAGCGCGGCTGCCAATTTCTTCTCCCGAAAGGTTCTAAATCACTATAATTGTAAGCATCAAAACAAAATGAAAGCAAAAACAGCCATTAAAATCTTACTGATAATCCTTGTTCTGGTAATAATTTTTCATTCGCTGATTCTGGGAGGAGCCATTCCGTATAAAATAACCTGGGGCGGCCGCTTAAAAACAGAAGAGGAGATGTATGTTTTTGAAAGTATTTCCATTCTGATCAATTTGTTCCTTGCTCTTATACTGGTAGCGAAAGGTCAATTCAGTCGGCTTAAACTCCCGCTGAAGTTTACGACGATCACATTATGGTTCTTTTTTGTTGTATTTGTGTTGAATACTATCGGAAACCTTTTCGCAGAAACTAACTTTGAGAAATGCTTTTCAATTCTTACTCTGATTTTCTCTGTTTTAATATTGGTGATCCTTCGGGAAAAGGAGGATAAAACATAAAAGTTGTGGAGCTATCTTTTCAAGAGCTAATATTGATTTGTGAAGGCTTTATGGTACACGCGGCACGCGTGCGCCAAGGGGCCTCAAAAACCGCATTGGCGTATGCTGGCGAACGCGTGTCGCGTGTGCCTAGATTTTTGCTTAGTCCACAGATTTTGGCACTGATCCCCTTTCTTTTATGGACGCAAAAAACAAAAACCGGCTTTACGTATATGTAAAGCCGGTTTTGGGTGGAATATGGGGCTCGAACCCACGACCTCCTGAACCACAATCAGGCGCTCTAACCAACTGAGCTAAAACCACCGTGTTATTATGATGCAAAAATAAGCCAATTATGGCATTATGCAAATTTATAGTACATTTTTTATTAACTGATTATCATCAATTTATAAATTCATCTTAAAAAAGATCAGCAATAAAAAGCTGCAGGCTGTTTTCAGAAGCCTAAATCTGAGCCCCAAACTTCTCCATTAGCTTAGCATAAACTCATAATATCCTTTTACCTTTGCCCCTTTATGATTGAACTATTCACAGACGGTGCCTCAAGTGGCAACCCTGGTCCGGGGGGCTATGGAACTATACTACGCGCAGGACCGCGTTATAAAGAACTTTCGGGTGGCTTTAGAAAAACCACAAACAACAGGATGGAGCTTTTGGCAGTGATTGTAGGGCTGGAAGCTTTAAAAAAACCAGGTCAGGAAGTACTTGTTTACTCAGACTCAAAATATGTGGTGGATGCTGTAGAAAAGAAGTGGGTGTTTGGATGGCTGAATAAGGGCTTCGCTGGAAAAAAGAACAAAGATCTTTGGCTCCGCTTTCTCCAGGTTTATAAATTACATAAAGTAAATTTTAAGTGGATCAAGGGACATGCCGGGCATCCCGAAAACGAGCGCTGCGACCGTTTAGCAGTCGCAGCGTATCAACAAAGAGATAAATTGTTGATTGATTCAGTTTTTGAAGCTGAATCTTCCAGAGGGGATGGATTGATCTAGTCGATCCCTCCTACCACTCCTAGCTTACTCAATACATTTTCTGTGATGGTGCCACCACCGTCTGCAACAGCTACAGGGCTGTCTATTTCAAACGCCTTTTTAGGCGCAATCTCAGGCGAGAAGTCACGCATCATTTCTTCCGCTTTGCGTACCATATTTTCTGAACCAAGGAATATAGCTGAACGCTGATGTAATGATTCAACTTCAAGATCCAGAATACGTTCGAAACCAGTAGTTGCCCTTCCGCCTGCCTGCTCAATGATAAACGCCATTGGATTACACTCGTATACCAACCTTAATTTACCTTTTGGCGCACTAGAAGTGGTTGGATAAATAAAGATGCCGCCTTTCAACAGATTTCGATGTAAGTCTGCAACCATAGATCCGATATAACGGGAGACGTAAGGACGGTTAGTTGCAGGATCTTCCACCTGGCAGTATTTTAGATAACGTTTAACTCCCGAAGGAAAATGCACATAATTTCCTTCGTTGATGGAATAAATATTTCCGTCTTTAGGTATGGTCATATTCGGATGAGAGAGACAAAACTCTCCGATGGACGGATCCAGGGTAAATCCATTTACTCCAACTCCTGTAGTATATACAAGCATGGTTGAAGAGCCATAAACTATATAACCTGCAGCCACCTGTTCTGTGCCATTTTGTAAGGCATCTTCAATAGTGGGTTTACCTTCAGTTGATTTTCGACGGTAAATTGAAAATATGGTTCCAACAGAAACATTCACATCTATGTTCGAAGAACCGTCAAGGGGATCAATAGCTACTATGTACTTTGCATTCTTAGATACTTCAGATTCAATATACACTGCATCATCGTTTTCTTCTGATACAATGATACAACATTCGCCTCCGCATGTAAGAGCAGAGATGAACTGTTCATTTGCATATACATCAAGTTTTTTTTGCGACTCGCCATGAGCGTTCTTGGTTCCAACTTCACCAAGGATATTAACAAGACCGGCTTTGTTCACTTCCCGGTTAACAATTTTGGCGGCAATAGCGATGTCTCTCAACAAACGCGATAATTCTCCCTTGGCATAAGGGAAGTCTTTTTGTTTTTCAATGATAAATTGACCTAAAGTTTTGACTGCTGACATAGTACTTAGTGTATTTTTTACATTATCTAATCCCCAATTCTATCGCTTCTAAGGTATGGATTTTTTCCTCAGAAATGCTGAATCTTAACAAAGAACGCATTTTGTGCCATCCTTGTTTGCCTGCAGCACCAGGATTTAAGTGTAAAGTACCGATTTTCTTGTCATATAAAACTTTCAAAATATGAGAATGTCCGGCGATGAACAATTTTGGGGGATTTTGATAGATTTCAGATTTTATTTTCGGATTATATTTTCCGGGGTAGCCACCTATATGAGTGATCCAAACATCTGTTTCTTCACATTTGAATCGCAGATGCTCTGGGTATACCAAACGAACATCTTTTCCGTCAATATTTCCATATACACCACGCAGAGGCTTAAATGCAGCTAATCTATCCGCGATTTCAATGGTTCCAAAATCGCCGGCATGCCATATTTCATCACATTGATCAAAATATTTAAATACAGCATCATCTAAATAGCCATGGGTGTCTGAAATTAATCCGATGCGTTTCATGTGAAAAATATCTAAAATATTGTAAAGAAGCTTCCCAATGCATTCACAAATTGTTGGGAATACTGATTGCGTGAAGCATAGATTACGAATGTACTGTGACTGGTGACTTGCTCCTGAAAGCTGAAGCTAACTAATTTCCTGTGAACTTCAGAATCGTCAAAGGACTTTATATCAACTTGCTCTACGAGATACAAACCTTCTTTCTCGGCCAATTCTCTGCAGATTAAAAATGTAGATGGTGGCAATATTAAAGTAAGCACCCCGCCGGCATTTAAATGTTTGGCCGATAGCTTTACCAGCGCTTCAAAAAAATCGTTCGTTGTGTGCCGCGCTGTTTGTTTATTCTTATCAGGATTTTTTAGAGAATCAAGAAAGAATGGAGGATTACTTACGATGAGATCGTACCTACTTTCTGGGTTGGCATTGAAGAATTCCTGGAATGCGAACGGAAACATGGTAAGCCTTCCTGCAAACACAGATCCCTTGAAGTTACGTTCGGCGGTAGCTGCTGCGACCTTCTCGATTTCAACCGCATCAACATGCGCTTCCGGAAATCTTTGTGCCAGCATCAGTGCAACTACTCCGGTGCCGGTACCAATATCAAGTATCCTCGCGGCATTCTCGCCTCCTGCCAGTGCGCCAAGGATACTGCCATCAGTATTGATCTTCATGGCACAGCCCGACTGATCAACTTCAAACTGCTTAAATCTGAAAATACTATTTTTCGTAGAGCTCAAGGGGAAGAAGATCTGGATCAGCAAAAAAAGTGAAGCGCTTGCCGGTTAATTCGTCAGTGCGGATGGGCTCAACTTCAATGTTGTTTTCTTTTAACTGCTCAACAGCCTTATCGATATCATCTGTCTGAAAAGCAAGGTGACGCAATCCGCGGGCTTCCGGCCTTGAGGGTCTTTCTGGGGTGCATGGAAAGGAAAAAAGTTCGATCTGTGCATCACCGATTTTCAAGTCGAGTTTGTAGGAGTCTCTTTCGTTGCGATAATATTCGGAGATTACTTCAAGGCCTAGAATTTGGGTGTAAAATTGTTTTGAACGCTCGTAATCTGAGCAGATGATGGCTATGTGGTGGATGGAGGTGATGTTGAGCATGTGTTGGATAGAAATCTACTTGCCTGTTGGCTATTTAATTTATCTTTTATTGATCGCTACAAAAATAGTATGATTTTTCGGCTCGGATATTATTTCGAACCCATAAGGCTCAAGCTTCTCTTTCAACCAACGTTCATTCAAGGGTGAGTGAAGTTCAATAACAATTGTTCTAATAGATCTGAGCCAATCCGTGTCCTGCTGAAATAAATAACTTTCAGCTCCCTCAATATCAATTTTTAAAAGATCAACTGTGTTCAAACCGTGCTCATGCATGATCTGTGGAATAGTGACGGTATTAACTGCACCGCTACTTCCTGTCGTATTTGTTTTGAAGTTATAAGGAGCTAAGCTTTCATCAAGGTAAACCGTACCTTTTTTATAATGGACCGCAGCCATATAAAAGTGGCACTGATTTGTTCCAATCCAATAGTTCAGATTTAGTTTTGCCACGGTAAGATTTTTTTCTGATGGTTCTACAAGAATGAGTTTTGACGGATTATATTTTTTTATGAAAAACAAACTGGAAAAGCCAACATTAGCACCCAGATCAATGATAGTATCTAATTTTTCATCGCTTATGGGAAGGTTGTACTGTTTCTCGACGAACACCTCGTTAAATATTAACAAGTCGCCTTGTGTTGGTCTAAACCAAAGCTTAGTCTTTTTATTGAAGATATTTAGCGTGAGCATCTTTATACGATGTCCGTCTTTTTTATTTACTCCTTTCAAATACGTTAAGCTTGCCAGTCGGAAAAACCAAAACAACTGAATTGTCTGGAAAATATTCTCAGAAAAACTTTTAAGAGTAATGTAGCGATTACAAAAACGGTTTAAAACTCGGATTAACACCATTATATATTTAAGTGGTAAAAATGATCGGTAATTACTGCAAATATTAAATGCGATGAAACTATCGCACCCTGCTCAATCATTGGTCAAAACCTGTTTTGCTTTCGATGAGATACAAAGGTCTTTGCTTCACTTCTCCGTAAATTCTTCCGATGTACTCCCCAATGATACCAAGAACAAGCAAGGTTACACCGCCTAAAAACATTACCGCTATAAAAAGCAATGTCCATCCAGGCACCCAATTTTTTGTAAGTACCCTATTTAAGAAGGCATAAATGATGCCTATTACGGAAAGCAGAGCGGTGCTGGCCCCGATCCATGAAGCGACACGCAACGGAACTAAGGAAAATGAAAAGATACCATCGGCAGCCAACTTTAGCAATCGCTTCATCGGATACTTTGAGTCGCCTGCAAACCGGCTATCGCGGTCATATAAAATTTCGCATTGCTTGAACCCTGCCCAACTGACCATACCCCGAACGTAACGGTATTTTTCGGGCATCATGTTTAAAATATCAATTACCCGGCGATCCACTAGACGGAAGTCGCCTGTGTTAACTGGTATTTCAATATCTGAAAGGACGTTAATGAAGCGATAAAAAAACTTTACCAACAATAATTTAAACCATCCTTTCTCTTTCCGGGTACGTCTCTTGCCATAAACCACCTGGAAATCTTTTTCCCACATCTGAATCATTTCAGGTATTAATTCAGGCGGATCCTGAAGATCAGCATCAATGACTATAGCTATGTTACCGCTACAATGAGCTAGGCCAGCCGAAATAGCGGGCTGGTGCCCAAAGTTTCGGGAAAAAGAAAGAATTTTTATCGCCTTGTCTTCCGATGCTATTTTTTCGAGATAGGTTAGCGTGTTGTCGGTACTACCGTCGTTAACATAAATTATTTCAAATTGAAACAGTACCAATTTTGATAAGACAGCTAATAACCGCTGATGAGTTTTCAAAATAACCGCCTCTTCATTATAGCAGGGAACAATTACAGATAATATTTTCATTCCTGGTTCTTTAATTGACTTGAAGTTTTAAGCACCCTCATTTCTGTAAAGATATAATACATCCATACCAGAAAAATGACATAAGACGCTACGATTGAGATATTAAAAAATGTGATTGTCCGCAATCCAGACCAGGCAAGCCATCCACCGTAAAGGAGGTTAAATGCATAAAAAGCATTAACTAACCAGAAAAGCACATACCAGGTTTTATCTTTTCGAAGAACAAAAACATAGAAAATAAAAAAGGGATATAGGTATCGCTCATGCATCTCGGGCAAAAGCATAAAGTAACTAAAACAAAGGATGGAAAACAGCCTGAAGATGTTCTCATTGTTCAGCTTTATTTTCAGGGTTTTAATCAAAATGAGGCTATATACTACCGCAAAACAGCTCAAAGCAAAGTGTCTTCTGGATATCAGGCCGAAAACGAGCGCATGGTTATCAGGGAATTGCAAATCATACTGAGCAAACATTCCCCACCAGATATTCAAGGCATTCACCGATATAAAATCATAACGACCGTAAGCTGTAAAACTTACCATAACCGGTGCCCAAAATTCTTTGCCCCCCAGCATAAAAGGCAGGTAAAGCGTCGAAGTAATAATTAAAGCGACCGAAACCAGCCTAAAAAACGAGGCCCAATTTTCCTTCCTGATTAAAATAATAAGACCGAAAAGAGGCAAAAACAACAAGGTCTGTGTTTTAAAAGCAATGCTTAACCCGATAAAAAGTCCCGATAAAAGGGGCTTGCGCCCTAAAAAATATACCAGAGATAGAACAAAAAGCAGAGTATACGTAACATCCATTTGTCCCCACAAATAGCCGTCTAATATACTGGCAGGATTAAAGAGCAAAAAGAATGTAATAAATGGATTTTTAAGCTCTTTGTGTAGCAGATAAATACATCCTGCCTCAATAAGTAGATTAGCAAAACGAATCCCTGTATACGCAAATCCGGGAATATTTATACCGTTGGGAATAAGTTCGATAATAGAAGTAACAATCTTTAGGATTATTGCTGTGAGCGGCAATACATCAAATTCAGCATAGGTGGGGATATTGTAAGAAGAAAATATAGGCAGATCTTTCAAAAAAATCATCCAATATTTATAAATTTCAAGATCGCTGTGCCCTATAAAGAAAAACCACATAAAGCGTAACAACACCGCAATCCAGATCGCTTTTTTGAACTGCTCAGGATTATCAACAGCGCTACTGATTTTATCTTTATAAAAAAAGGGATTAAAAAGATTGAAACGTATAAAGTTTGATATTTCCAAACTGGACGGCAATTTCATCAAAGTATTGGTTTAATGCATAAATATATTAACTGATATCAGATAAACTTCCTGAATATACTTTTTTTAACTTCCGGTATTGGAAAAATATTATCAAGGAAGTGGTTATCCATGAAAGGCTATTGGCCAGCGCTGCGCCATGTATTCCCATCTGAGGAACAAGCATCAAAGAGCATACAATTATGATGAGGGAACCTATTGCTGAAGACACCGTATTGAAATGAATTTTTTTAATCGCCGAAAAGTAATGGGAGATCACCATAGCGCCAGATAAAGCAATTACTCCCGGAGCGAGCAAAAGAATTACACACTTTATTTCTTTAAACTCCAAGCCGAAGACCTCGCGATATAGTCTAGCTGGCAGCAACAGAGCAATAATCAACATAGTTAAAGTTCCCAAAAAGGACATTTTAATCAACTTTTCGTTGTTCTTCAAGCCGCTCTCCTCTTTTCGCGAAACTTCACTATGATGAATCGTACTTATACTGCGACCAAACATCCACACTGCTTCTGTAAGACTGATTGCAAGGGAAAAGATGCCAAGTGCCGCCACTCCTAAAGTTTTCTCAACAATATAGAATGAAAACCTGCCATTGGCAAGCTGCATTATATTATTAAGTTCGTTAAGGCCACCAACATGAAAAAAAGTGCTGATTACTTCCCACTCAAAGTATCTGCCTGAAAAACGCTCACCTTTAAACGTAAAAAAAGAGCTAATACATAGAACGATGGTAAAACTCACATACAAAGAATTAAAGAAAAGACTGACTGAATGATGAGATTGAATCATCAATTGCAGGCCAAATACCGCGAAAACCATTGCGGGCTGCAATAAACGGCAGAAATTATAGACGGACACCCTATCCTTAGCTATCAGAATCTGCAGGTTATTGAGTATTATAGCTTGAAAAAAAGAAAGAACAATGGTATGAATAAAAAATGATGATTGTACGAGGGACAGCTTTTCCATTAAAAAACTACCCAGTAAAGAACAGATGATAGCCCAGGCTAGACTCGGAAAAAACACCCGGCTCACCCCGTAACGCGGAACAAGATAAACCAGGCCCGCTCCACCTACAATAGAGGTAAATATCTGAATTACTGAAATATTTATCAGAAACAAGCTAATAACCCCTCGCCCTTCAGCTCCTAAAAACCTCACTGTAAGCCAAACAGTTAATAAAGCTGTAAAAGCGCTGGCTAAACTCGTTTGAAAAGTATATACAATCTTCCTGAGCATCAATCAACATCTAAATCAACGAAACTTCGTTGTATATTTTTGAAATCCGTTTTGCAATCGTCGAATAATTATAATGTTCGATAGCATTTTTTGAGATCTTTTGCACGTTGTAAAGATCATAATTGTTGACGATCGAAGTAATCGCTTCTTCGAGCGCTTTTCCATCTTCAGAATGTATCAAAATTCCGTTTGAGGGATCTATAATTTCCTTTACACCTCCAACGTCTGTTGCGATAACAGGCAGGCCACAGCACAAAGCCTCAAGAATAACGCAGGGAAGGTTTTCAAACCGACTGAACATCAATAAGCACTGAGCTTTCCGCATGTAAACAGCCACATCTTTATAAGGAACTTCCCCCTTTACCTGTACTGCGCCCCTTAAAAGCTCTGATTTGTCAATCATCAATTGCAGGCTCGCTCCCACCGGCCCTACTAGCCATAATTCTGCAAGAGTCCCTTTCTTTAACACCGATTCAAACGCACGTAAGATACCTTCCGGATTTTTTTGGTATTCCATGGAGGATACGTGTAAAAAACGCAGTTTCTTCCCTTTTTCAATCCCTGAACATTGATTCTCAGGAGATATTTGCGGACTAAAAATACGAGTATTCACAACATTGGGAATAACCGTTTGCTGCACGGCAGGTGCCCAAGGTTTTATTTGACGGGCTAAAGCATCTGCAACAGGCATCAGATGATCAACGCTTTTGTATAGCTTTTTAATCAGGTTTTGTATCAAACCAGGATATTGGTACAGGTTATGGGCTGCATAGTCATAAAAAGCAGTCCAGTGCTCCGTCATCACAATACGCAGCCGGTATTTTTTCTTAATCCAGGGCGCTAAAATGCCAGCATATAGGATCACATACATATGAACGAGAGAAGGAAGTCCATACCTGGAAATAATTTTCCTGATATAATATTTAGTTATTATATAATAACTAAATACTGAAATGTACTTGCCGATAACTGGCAGATTCAAGCCCGGGTAATAGACTTTACAGGTTATCAAGTTTTCAGTGTGCGACCATGTGGTATCGATTTGCCAACCTTTTTCCTTCTTTACTACGTATAACACAATTTGGTCAACTTCTGATGATAGAGCATTTACTGTTCTTTCATTGAAATCACCATTGAAAGGATGCACTTTGCTAGGATACCAGCTGGGTAATACTAATACGTAAGTTTTTTTTTTCTGCATTAAGCACTCAGCACTAAATGGGTAAACTAAAAATATTAAATTTGGTGAAGTATGAAATTTAAGCTTCTTCTTTTTTTTACTTTATTACCTTCCTGTTTGATTTTTTCTCAAACCCCTTATGGTAATGATTGGATTAATTTTTCTCAAACTTACTATAAAATTAAAATTAGCAAAGACGGAGTTTACCGGATAACACAAAATCAGCTTCAACAGGCGGGACTGCCGGTTTCGGAGATAAATCCAAAAAACATTCAATTATTTTCTAAAGGTCAACAGATCGCCCTATTTATATCGGGTGAAGGTGATGCTCAACTGGATGTGGGCGATTATTTAGAATTTTATGCTTCTAAAAATGATGGCAAACTAGATAAACCTTTGTACGCTGATCCGGCAAACCAGCCACACGACTATTACAGCTTGTACACGGACACGGCAGCTTATTTTCTGACATGGTCAAACTCAGTTCCTGGCAAACGCTTTACTGGTTTCACAGGCATTTCGACTGGTTTAACGGCCGAATCTTATTTTATGCATACTGAGGTTAGTTTCTTTACTGACGGCGGTTACTATCCGGGAGCCTACATTTTGGCAGAAACCAGTCTTTCCGAATATACTGCCGGAGAAGGAATCCTAGGTTCAACAATCCATCATGCCAGCTCCCAGATAAAGGCCCTTTCCACCCCATTTTTGTTTTCAGGAGCTGCCTCAATCGATGTCGAAGCTTATGTAGCCGGACGTTCGAACTCCCAAACAGGGAACACAAACAACCATCATCTGCGCATCGAAGTAAGTAAGGACGGTAGTAATTTCGTAACTAAAAGAGACATATTGTATAGAGAATACAATGTCGTGAGGGACAAGTTCAACCTAGGAGCTAACGAATTAGGCGGCACCACATATTTCCGTTTTTCAGCTGTAAAAGATCTTGCAGCAAGTTCCACCTATGCCAATTACACTGATTACCAGGCTCCTGGTTATTTAAAAATTCAATATCCAAGACAATACAATCTACAGGGTCAGCAATTTTTGAAATTTACGTTGAAAGGATTTCAAACAGAAAACACCTCCCTGATAAGATTTAGCAATTCCTCCTTAATCACGCCCATTGTTTTAGATTTGACTAATAATATAAGAATCGAAGCCAACCAAAGTAACGGAATATTAGAAGCTATCGTTCCTGGTGCCGGAAACGATAAAGAAATATTTGTTTATGATCATTCGAATTTTGGGACGCCTGAAATTACGCCGGTAAACTTTGTAAACTTTTCGCCTTCTAATTCCGATAAAAACTTTTTGATTGTTACACATACCTCACTTTTAGCTAAAGCCCAGGAATATGCAGACTACCGTGCTCAGACCGGATACAAACCTCTAGTTGTTACCACTGACCAGCTTTACAATCAATTTTATTATGGCATTCACCACCCTTTAGCTATCCGGCATTTCTGTAAATATCTAATAGAAAAAGCAGCTCGAAAACCGGAATATCTGCTCTTATTAGGCAAGGGTAAATCTCATTTCTTTTTAAGAAACGAATTTGAAAAGGACCTGGTGCCCGGTATCGGCAATCCCCCATCAGACAATATGTTAACAAGCGGATTGGACGGAACCGTATGGGAACCGGCCATTTCAACGGGTCGAGTCGCTGCTCAAACACCTGCTGAAGTTGAAATCTATTTAAATAAATTGAAGACGTATGAACAACAACCTGATTCGATCTGGAGAAAAAATTTCATTCATGTTAGTGGAGGCAACACAGTGTATGAGAACACACAGTGGTCAGGCTTTCAAAACAGCTTTCTTCGTGAAGCAGCTAAAGAAAGTTTTGGAGCAAAAGCAATAAATTTTCAAAAGAATGTGTCTGAACCTATTACAGATAACCTGAAGAATAAAATAGTAGCTAGCATTAACAAGGGAGCTGGCTTGCTCTCTTTTTTTGGACATGGTAGTGCTCAAGCAACCGAAGTTAACTTCGGAGAACCGGAAGAACTTCAGAACCAAAACAAATTGTTAGTCTACATGATTAACGGTTGTAACGCAGGAAACCCTTTTACTCAAATTTCGCTTGGAGAAAAGATGATCTTCCAGCCATGGAAAGCAGCGATCGGTTGGCTGGCCACTTCCGATGAAGGGGTAGCTAGCTATTTGGGTAATTTCAGCACAATTTTATACCGCAATTTATTTAAAAATAATTACGGCAAATCGATCGCTGAGAATTTGAAGGCAACCATAAAAAGCTATCAGAACAGTAGTGATATTTTGAACCGGACACATTCAAGGCAATATTTATGGCAGGGGGATCCTGCTTTAAAATTCTATAGTCCAACAAAACCTGATTATTATCTGGAAAATAAAGACTTATTTATCTATCCCGAAAATATTACAGCAGCAAGCGATTCATTTGCAGTGGCAATCATTACAAAAAACCTTGGCAAAGCCCTGAACTCCCCACTAAGTGTTTCTGTCAAACACACATTGCCAGACAATACCATACTCACCTACCCTGCCCGGACTTTTGATCCGGTATATAATACAGACACACTATTTTTTTATATCAAAAGAGAGAATTTGAAACTTGGTGGGAGCAACAAATTTACCATAAGCCTGGACGCAAATAATAGTTTTGATGAATTGAACGAAGTAAATAATACCGCTAGCTTCAACTTTATTATGCCTTCGAATGGAGTAACCATTCTTTCCCCTCTAGTAAATAGTATTATATCAAACCCTTCTGTGGAATTAAAAGCACAGGCATCAAACTTATTTTCTAACGACATTGAGTTCAATTTTGAAATCGACACCATTCGTTCATTCAACAGCGGATGGAAGAAATCTTCAGGGAACGTCACACAAAATAATATTGCAACCTGGCAACCTGGCATTTCGCTCGAAAATCATAAGGTTTACTATTGGAGGGTCAAATTGGCTGGTTCTGAAGATTCCTGGCAGGATGCCTCTTTTACTTATATTGAACAAAGCCCCAACGGATGGAATCAATCCCATAAAAATCAGTTTGAAGATTTATCGTTCAAAGGTACGCATTGGATAAGTGACCATGGAAGAGTGGCATTTAATAATACTACGTTTATTACTAATATACAAACCTTGGGTGATGATGTAACATCAGGCGAAGAAAGAGCATACCGTTCTGATCCTGGCGGGAGACTCGGTTTTGGAGATACTAATTTTACAGGAGTCAGCATTATCGCTTTAAATCCGTCAACACTGACAACATTTACCTATACTTCTGCATTTAATATTCCAGGAGAATTTGTCAATTCCGGAGAGTTCCATTTCAACATCAATAACTCTATTGAAGTGGACAGCTTAATTCGTTATATCAATAATATCCCTGCGAATTACTATGTAGTCGGTCATAACGGGAGGAATATTTCGCTGAAAGACCTTTCCGCTCAAGCTAAAACCGCACTTCAATCCGTAGGTTTAAGTACCTTCCAATCTGTTGGTCCCGGTGAGCCATATATGTTCTGGGGGCAAAAAGGTAGTGCACCAGGCACTGCAATTGAAATAACTGCCGATCCCAATTCCAGCACTCCTGCCCGAAGACAGGTCATTAAATTTCAAAAAGAATATTACTACCCTTTTACACAGGGATCGTATGCGTCCGAATTGGTAGGACCATCAAAAAAATGGGAGAGCTTACAATATGAGTTTGAGGCAGATGCCTACGACGAACTGTCACTAAACATCATCGGCGTCAAAGAAAATGGGGTAGAGAGCAACCTGATTCAGAGAAGTTCAGTATCTGAATCAGTTGATTTAAGCGACATTGACGCCAACGAATATCCCTTTTTGAAATTCAATGTTTCTTTAGCGGATAAAACAAACAGAACTCCGGCGCAATTAAAATCCTGGAAAGTTTTATATGATGGGTATCCCGAGGGGTCGATAAACACATCTCTAAAAAATAACTTTTACACTCCGGTCATCCAGGAAGGAGATACTGTAAAATGGGAACTTGCCTATCAAAATATTTCATCAATTAAAACCGATTCAATCACTACCTTTTATACATTAACCAAATCCGACCGCAGCGCTACGACGACTTACATTGATACGTTCGCCCCTCTGAACCCCGGTGATAGTACAAGCGTGACGGTGAAGATCCCAACCAAGGGCTTAAAAGGCAGCAATACCCTTAAAATAGAATTCAAACCCAAGGACGACAAGGATAGACAACAGTCAAACAACTATCTGAACCAATTTTTCACGGTTATCAATGATAATCGAGCGCCTCTTGTGAATGTCCTTTTCGATGGAAAAAACATTATCAACAGCGAATTAGTGTCGCCAAAACCTGTTATTAACATCAGCGTTTTAGATGACAGCAAATATTTTAAAATTGCCGATACCTCTTCTGTAGAGATTTCTCATAAAAAGCAGGAAGAGAGTGATTCAGAATACAAACGAGAGTATTTCTCATCCAGCAAACTAAGCTTCACGCCGTCCACCAGTACTGTCAATAACAAAGCCGTTATTGAATATCGCCCAGACCGGTTTGAGGATGGTACATACACTTTAAAGGTTCGTGGTAAGGACGCTTTAGGAAACTACAATGAAACTACTGATTACCAAATTGATTTTGAAGTAGTAAACGAATCGAGTATATCTAACTTTTATCCGTACCCCAATCCTTTTACAACAAGTATGAAATTTGTTTTCACCCTTACGGGTGACAAAATTCCTGACAAATTAAAAATACAAATACTTACAGCTACCGGTAAAATAGTAAGAGAGGTATTGAAAGAAGAACTTGGAGATTTGAGAATAGGTAATAACATCTCACAGTTTACCTGGAACGGAACTGATCAATTCGGTGATCGCCTGGCTAATGGAGTTTATTTTTACAGGGTTCTGGTCGAAAACAATGACAGTACAGCAATAAAACACAGAAGCACCGCAGGCGATAAATTTTTCAAAAACAACTTTGGTAAAATCTACCTGATGAGATAATATGTGCGGTATATCAGGATTTGTTGACTTTTCGGGTAAACTTTCAGAACAAGATATAAGTGATTCACTAACGCTTCTTAAACACCGGGGGCCGGATGATGCTGGTTTTTATTTCAGCAGAACAAACAATTCTTCGATAGCAATGGGAAACAGCAGACTATCTATAATTGATTTATCTGCCAGAGGGCACCAGCCCTTCAAGAGTGATTGTGGAAATTATGTTTTGGTTTTCAACGGAACTATTTACAACTATAAAGAATTAAAGTTAGAACTTTCGAATTATGGTGTGAAATTCAAATCAGATTCGGATACAGAAGTATTGCTTCAAACCTACATCACCTGGCCAGATACTTATTTGAAAAAATTAAACGGAGTATTCGCTTTCTCTATTTACGACGGAATAAAAAACAAGTTTTTTCTTGTCAGAGACAAAATTGGAGTAAAGCCCCTTTTTTATTATTTTGAAAACAACACACTATTGTTTGGATCCGAATTACGGGTGTTTTTAAAGCAGCTCATCGTTCCTAAAAAAATAAACATGGCTGCTCTCAGCTTGTATCTTGAGTATGGTTACTTTCCATCCAAATACAGCATTTTACATAATGTATTCAAAGTTAGCCCTGGAGAAGTTATATCCCTCGATATATCTTCCGGAAAGCTGGAGAAAACCAGATACTGGCATTTAAATACATCCGTAATAGCCGGTGATGAAAACACGGCTTCAATCTTAAAGAATACTCATGAAAAATTAGTACGATCTATTACCAGCAGGTTTATTTCAAATGCACCAACAGGTTTTCTTTTAAGTGGCGGATATGATAGCTCGACAGTGGCAGCAGTTGCCCAAAAACAGCTAGCAAATAAGATTCAGACCTTTACCATTGGATTTAAGGAAGCCAAATATAATGAAGCCCACGATGCTCAAAAAATTGCTGATCATATAGGCAGCGAACATCATACACTATATTTCAACAACTCATTAATCCATGATCTGATTACCTCTTTAGGCCAAACTTTCGATGAACCAATGGGTGACAGCGGAGCTATCCCTTTACTTTTGGCCGGCCAATTAACACAGAAGCACGTTAAGGTACTGCATTCTGCGGAAGGAGGAGATGAACTTTTTGGTGGTTACAATTCTTACTTCCAATCCTTAAAGTACAGCCCGTTTGCCGGCATAGTACCTTTTCCCCCGAGTTTAAAAAAACGTCGCCTGATAAATATTTTCAGTCAAAGTAATCCTTTAAATTTCCACAAAGCCCTTCGTGGTTATTTTACAAAAGAGGAAACACTCTTGCTTACAGGGACTGCCAACGAACTCGAGTTTGACCATAACTCTGATGACAAATTAAATACTCTTTTAAACTTTGATCTTTTAAACTACCTTCCTGACGATCTTCTTATGAAAGCCGACAGGTGTTTAATGCATTTCGGTATTGAAAACCGGGATCCCCTACTGGATATTGACCTGGTTGAATATATTACAGCGTTACCTGGAGACAAAAAATGTCCAGAAAGAAAGGCTAAATACTTGTTGAAAGAAATTGCGCATCAGTATATTCCTAAACATTTATTGGACCGACCCAAAAAGGGCTTTTCAATGCCGGTTGGTATCTGGCTTTCGAATAACCTTAAAGAATTTACTAAGCAAAAAATTCGGACATTAAGTGAGAGAAATTTGCTGAACCCTCAAATAATTTCAAGCACACTGAGCCGTTTTCAACGAAATCCCCAAAGCTATTTCAGCGGACAGATCTGGATACTTTTAGCACTAGAACTTTGGCTTGAAGAGTGGATCGACTAGAGGACCTTTCCTTTTATAGCAATAAGTTTATTCTTTAGCCCGCTTTTAAGGTTTTTCACAAATGCAGCTCTGCCATTATATCTGGTTGTATAGTGCGCCTCTAATATCGCATCAAAACTGGATTTAAAATCAGCAACGCCTCTTAAATCCGCTCCGTAAAGGTCGAAATTATTGATACCCCTGGATCGAAGGTCGTTAAAGATAAAGTTATACAGTGCGGCATGAACTCCTGTATGATAATTAGAATTCGCTGAACTTATCAATAGATTATATGCTTTCGACTGGTGCTGGTCATATAGCACACACGATGATCCAACTAAGCCCTCAGGACTTCGTGCTTCATAAATAAGCATAAAACCATTTTCAAACCAGGCTTTAAAAAGTGATTTGGTCTTTCCTAGCAAGCGATCTGAAAAATGAAAGCGCTTAAGATCATGTATCTGATGATTCCAGACATCGCTAAAAGAAAATGAAACAGATGGTACAATCTTCCTCTCAAATGACTTCTTTACACGAGACTTTATATTATACTCAAAGTTAAGGTCTGTCGTATTTCTTGTATAGGTATAACTAACTTGATATGAAAAGTCCTGCCATTGGAAAGGCCGGATATCACTCACGGGCGGAGGCAAACGAAATTCTATGGAATTGTAAGACCTCTTTAAATCGCCAATCGCCTCTATTAACAAGTTTCGGAATTTGATAGTATCATATTTTAAATCCCACCACAGCCCTGAATAAATAAAATGAGTAGGGACCTTAATTGATTTCCCTTTTACAAAGCAGGCAAAACCAAGCGCTGGTTTTGCCTTAAATTCAGCCATAAAGTATTTTATAGAGTATCTGAAAACCCGGCTTATTGGTTCTAAAAAAACTGGATCAATAAATATCGAAGCACATTCAGTATCCTTCGTAATATTGATCCACTCTTCCTTCGAAATTTCAGTCAGCATTTATTCCCGCAGATTTTCAGCCAACATAATGACATTTTTCAATTAAAACAACTCACTCCATTTGAAACACAATAGGAATCGTAAACATAACCCTTACCCTTTGTTGATTCTGTATTCCAGGAGCCCATCGGGGAGACTTTTTCAATACTCGCACCGCCTCCTCATCACAGCCATGCCCTATCCCTTTTACCACTTTAATATCAGTCAAACTTCCATCCTTCTCCACTATAAAATTGACAAACACCCTCCCCGTTACTCCGATCTCTGATGCAGCAGCAGGATATCTGAGATTTTTTCGCAGGTAGTTGGCAAAAGCCTCTAATCCACCAGGAAACATTGGTTGATGCTCTACAACCTCAAATATTGTTTCTCCAGTAACCCCATTCCCTGTTTCTCCGGAGGTTCCATTTCCTCCTTTTCCTTCCAGGCCTTCTATCACATTGCCTCCTATTTCTGGCCCATCCTGAGTACTGGTACTTATTACCGATGTCATTAGATCTTCAGTTGCGGGTACATCCTGAGTTACCTGGCTCGCATCTACCACTTTTGGAGTGGTCCAGCCAACCGACTTTCCCCTTACAGGTTTAGCCTGGCCCTTTGCGGCTGCCGGAACTTCTATTTTTTTAGGCGGTTTAATGTTCACGACGGTCGCCGTAAACATCTGTTCGTCGAGCAGCTCAACCGGTGGCTCAATAAGCGGTTCCTCTTTAAAATATTTATATATAGCAGGTGAACAAACCAGTATCACAAAAAGGGTTACTGCTGCCAGTAATGATTTTGCTAATCTTGCAGAGTAGTTTTTTCTTAACTCATAAGCGCCATAAGTTTGATTTCTGTTTGCAAATACAACGTCGAGCCACCCGGCATTGTAAAGATTGAATTTGGAACTAAGCATAATAGGTTGTTTTACTTATGATGCCCGGGACCCGATGTATTCCATAAACCAACAAAAATTTTATTGCACTATTATATTTTATAATTAAAAAGCCTTTTTTCTCCAAATCATTAGCTAATTCAAGAGATTTTCCAAATATTTGAAACTGAGAATAGAAAAATCAAAAATAGTCACACATAGTAAAACACTAAATCATGTCAAATCTCCGTTTTCAGGCATTAAATACAGTACTTTCAAGGACAATCCCTGAAGTGAAGGCGCCTTCCGACAAAGTTTCCGACTTTTATGCCTGCAATGTATTCGATAAGAAAAAAATCAAAGAATATTTATCAAAAGATGCTTTTGATAGTGTAAACGATTCAATTGTTCACGGAACCAGAATTGAAAGAGATATTGCTGAACAGGTTGCCTCGGCAATGAAATCATGGGCGATAGCACAAGGTGCAACACATTATACACACTGGTTTCAACCGTTAACAGGAACCACTGCTGAGAAACATGATTCTTTCTTTGAACCGGCAGGCGATGGTACAGCGATTGAGAAATTTTCTGGCGATGCCCTGGCTCAACAGGAACCAGATGCCTCAAGTTTTCCTAACGGTGGTATCAGAAGCACATTCGAAGCCCGTGGCTATACTGCCTGGGATCCGTCGTCGCCAGCTTTTCTGATGGGCAAAACGCTTTGTATTCCTACTGTATTTGTTTCGTACACGGGTGAATCCCTCGATAATAAGGCGCCTCTGTTAAAGGCACTATCCGCGCTTGATAAAGCTGCTGTTTCAGTCGCTCAGTTTTTCGACAAAAGCATAGAAAAGGTTAATGCCTCACTGGGTATTGAACAGGAATACTTTCTTGTCGACCTTGCACTGTTCAATGCACGTCCGGACCTATATCTAACCGGAAGAGCTCTTTTCGGTCATATGTCGGCTAAGAACCAACAACTGGAAGATCACTACTTCGGCTCTATTCCAGACCGGGTGCTTGCTTTTATGCAGGAATTGGAGATCGAGTCCATCAAATTGGGAATTCCTCTAAAAACACGTCATAATGAAGTTGCTCCTTCACAGTTTGAGTGTGCACCGATTTACGAAGAAATTAACCTTGCGATAGATCACAATCAGCTTTTGATGGATCTAATGGATAAGGTGGCACGCCGTCATAACTTTAAGGTGTTATTACACGAAAAGCCATTTGCAGGCGTAAACGGTTCTGGTAAACATAACAACTGGTCCCTGATCACCAACACTGGCAAAAACCTTCTTTCACCAGGAAAAACGCCAAAGAACAACCTGATGTTCCTTACATTCTTTGTAAACACTATTAAAGCTGTTCACGATTATGCAGACCTGTTGAGGGCATCAATTGCATCAGTTAGTAATGATCACCGTCTGGGTGCGAACGAAGCGCCTCCTGCAATTATTTCAATCTTCCTTGGAACTCAGTTAAACGACGTTTTGGATGAGATTGAAACTTCCCGTGTTACCAGCAAAATGAAGAATGAAGCTTCTTTATGGACTAACATTCCTAAAGTTCCTCAGATCTTATTGGATAACACGGATCGTAACCGTACTTCGCCATTTGCGTTTACTGGAAATAAATTTGAATTACGCGCTGTAGGATCTTCAGCAAACTCTGCAAACCCAATGACCATTCTTAATATGATCGTTGCGGATCAATTGAACAAGTTTAAGGTTGACGTCGATAAACTTTTAAAGAAGGGTGAGAAAAAAGACGTAGCGATCATGACTGTGATCAAACGCTATATCAAAGAATCAAAAGCCATCCGTTTTGAAGGGAACGGTTATAGCGACGAATGGGCGCAGGAAGCTGAAGCCAGGGGACTTTCAAACATCAAGACCACACCTAAAGCACTTGATGTTCTGATCACTGAAAAAACCGAAAAGCTTTTTGAGGAATCAGGCGTTTATAGCAAACGTGAAGCGCATGCCCGTCATGAAATCCTTCTGGAAAGCTATTACAAGAAACTTCAGATCGAAGCCCGTGTGATGGGCGAACTGGTCAATAACGTGATCATCCCTGCTTCCGTAGCGTATCAAACAGACCTCATCACTAACGTGAAAGGTTTAAAAGAAATCGGACTTAAAGAGGACAGTTACGCAGCGCAAATGGAGATCATTACTAAAATCTCCGATCACGTGAATTTCATCAGAACCAACGTGAAGGAAATGATCAATGCACGTAAGGAAGCTAATGTTATTGAAGATGTTCGTGAGAAGTCAATTGCTTACGATGAGAAAGTAAAATCTTACTTCGAGCCGATCCGATACCACGTTGATAAGCTTGAGCAACTGATTGCTGATGATAAATGGCCTCTGCCAAAATTCAGAGAACTTTTATTTATCAAATAGGGATCAGATACCTTAAAAAGAAGCCGCCGCAATTTATTTTGAGGCGGCTTCTTTCATTACCTATTCTGCATTCTCATATCTAACAGCTAACTTTGCAGCCGATGTCAGACTTAAAATACAATCAGCGCGGTGTTTCTGCCGGCAAAGAGGACGTTCACAACGCAATAAAAAACATAGATAAAGGCTTATTCCCAAAAGCATTTTGCAAGATCATTCCTGATATTCTAGGTGGAGATGATGCCTGGTGTAATATTATGCATGCTGATGGTGCAGGAACAAAATCATCGCTTGCCTACGTCTACTGGAAAGAGACCGGCAATATTTCCGTTTGGAAAGGGATAGCGCAAGATGCGATTATCATGAATATCGACGACCTTCTCTGTGTGGGTGCGACAAATAATATCCTACTTTCCTCTACTATAGGCAGAAACAAGAATTTGATCCCTGGCGAAGTTATTGCCGAAATTATCAATGGTACAGAAGAAATTCTTTCTGACCTCAGAGCTCTGGGAATGGGAATTTACTCGACCGGGGGAGAAACGGCTGATGTCGGCGACCTGGTTCGCACCATCATTGTTGATTCAACCGTTACCTGCCGCATGAAGAGAGATGAGGTAATTTCTAACGACCGCATCAAAGCTGGTGATGTTATTGTTGGCCTTTCTTCTTACGGGAAAGCATCCTACGAGAAGGAATATAATGGAGGTATGGGATCTAATGGCTTAACTTCTGCACGTCACGATGTTTTCCATAAATATGTGGCAGAGAAATATCCTGAAAGTTACGATCCTGCAGTTCCTTATGAATTGATATTTGCCGGCAATAAAAAGCTTACCGACCAAATAGAAATAGGAACGAATGAAACTGTGTCAGCAGGTAAACTGGTACTTTCACCCACACGTACTTACGCTCCGGTGATCATTAAGATTCTCGAAGCTTTTCGTTCGCAAATCAATGGAATGGTGCATTGCAGTGGTGGAGCCCAAACTAAAGTACTTCATTTTGTTGACAACCTTCACATCATAAAAGATAACCTATTCCCCATCCCTCCGCTGTTTAAGTTGATCCAGGAAGAATCGGCCACCAGCTGGGAAGAAATGTACAAAGTATTTAACATGGGTCATCGTATGGAAATTTATGTACCTGAGGCTATCGCTTCTGAAATCATTAAAATTTCCGAGGGCTTCGGCATCAGTGCCCAGGTGGTTGGAAGAGTTGAAGCAGCTGATACAAAAAAGGTGACTGTTAGATCAGAATACGGCGAATTTATTTATCATTAATCTCAATATCTCACAGAAGGACCTATAAGACTTGATAATTTTGCAGGTCTTTTTTTTTATTTACAAAAATCAACAGATTTGTAGTTCTCCCTCTTATCTTCCGGTGTTTACACGCATGAGAATGAAATACTCTATTTTTTTAAAAAAAAGATATTCAATTTGAAATCTTTTCGCGAACTTGTATAAATTATAAACCAAAATATTTACCATGACACTGGCAATTATAATTTTATGCGTTTTAATGGCATATGGCTGGATGGCCTATGAGATAGCAAATGCAGCCGTCCTGGAAGACGAAGAATAACTGCCCTTTTTGCTCTTGAACTTTCATTATTTGCACAAAGTTTACCTGGTTTTATTCCGGCACTCTATAGGTATAAAGACAGCCTTTATGCAAACGTTGGTATTTTCCAACTAAAATATTACAATCATTTGGTATAAAAGGCCTTATCGGGAACGATTGCACAAAAATATATTCCCATTCTTAAGCTAAAAAATTTAAAACTTGCTACTCTTGTATTTAGGGATATAACCAATTATCTCGTTTCAAATACTAAAACAAATAAACTGACCGTGAAATCATTTGTAACTACACTACTTTTACTTTTTACTATTACTGGTACCAGGGCACAGCTCAAAACGTATCCTGATAAAATTACGGTATCACAGGATGGAAGCGCAGATTATACGACAATACAGGAAGCTATAAATTCGGTACGCGATCTTGGTCATCAGCGGGTTATCATTTATATAAAAAAGGGAGTATACAAAGAAAAGGTTGTGATCCCTTCCTGGAAATCAAATCTTTCGCTCGTAGGAGAAAACCCCGAAAATACTGTTATCAGTTGGAACGACTATTCCGGAAAATTGAACGCCAAGGGTAAAGATGCTTTGGGCCTGGAGAAATTCTCAACATTTAATTCTTATACCCTTCTTATTCAAGGCAATGATATCCATATTGAAAACCTTACTATCGAAAATACTGCAGGCAGAGTGGGGCAAGCCGTAGCCTTGCATACAGAGGGAGATCGCATAATAATTACCAATTGCAAGATAACCGGAAACCAGGATACCCTGTATACCGCAAAAGAAACCAGCCGCCAGTATTTTAGAAATTGCCATATTGAAGGGACCACCGATTTTATCTTCGGTGAAGCAACAGTAGTATTCGAACGTTGTACAATTAAAAGCCTTAGCAATTCATACATTACAGCTGCTGCTACCCGTCCCGGGCAAGCGTTCGGATACGTCTTTCTTGACTGCAAGCTGATAGCAGATTCAGCAGCAACAAAGGTGTTTTTAGGAAGACCCTGGCGACCATATGCACAGACGGTCTTTATCCGTACAGAAATGGGTGACCACATAGTGCCTGAAGGCTGGAATCCATGGAAAGGAGACAAGATGTTCCCTGATAAAGAGAAGACTGCTTTTTATGCCGAATACGCGAACACGGGTGCAGGAGCTGACACCAGCAAGCGAGTTTCATGGTCTAGACAGCTAACGAAAAAACAGGTTGAAAAATACACGATACAAAATATTTTTTCAGGTTCAAAACCTTGGGTTCCTGCAACTAAATAAGTAATCAATTATTTAAATGAGCAATTCAAGCGCATTCGCTAGTCTAAACTTCAAATTATAACCTTTAACACACAATGAATATAGATCAGTTAAAAACCGTTCTTTTTTCCGCTTTCCTTTTTGCTTCAGTATCCGGCAATGGACAAGTCAAAAGCCAGCCAGATTACGTATCAGAGGTTTGGGTTTCTGACCAGCGCAACGGTACTTATAAAAACCCGGTTTTAAATGCCGATTACTCAGATCCTGATGCTATCAGAGTGGGCAATGACTTTTACTTAATTTCTTCATCTTTCGAAGACATTCCAGGCTTACCGGTACTACATTCCAAAGACCTTGTAAACTGGACCATCATCGGACATGCTGTAACTCGCCTGGCGCCTTTTGATCATTTTTCGAAACCTCAACATGGCAACGGGGTTTGGGCCCCCTCTATAAGATACAGAAATGGTGAATTTCTGATCTATTACCCTGATCCCGATTTTGGAATTTTTCTTACAAAGGCTAAAAATCCAGCCGGTCCATGGTCTGAACCAATACTCGTTGAAGCAGGAAAAGGCTTGATAGACCCATGCCCTCTCTGGGATGAAGATGGAAAAGTTTACCTTGTGCACGCTTATGCGGGAAGCAGGGCTGGTATAAAAAGCGTGATCGTGGTGAAAAAAATGAACAGCGAAGGCACCAAAACGATTGATCAGGGAGTGTTGGTTTACGATGGGCACGAAACTGATGTCACCATTGAAGGTCCCAAATTTTATAAGCGAAATGGTTATTATTATATTTTTGCTCCGGCCGGGGGCGTACCTACGGGCTGGCAACTGGTTTTACGTTCGAAAAATGTCTATGGTCCCTATGAGCGAAAGGTGGTAATGGCTCAGGGAAAAACGCCGGTTAATGGACCGCATCAGGGAGCTTGGGTTAACACTCAAAGCGGAGAAGACTGGTTCCTGCATTTCCAGGACAAGGAAGCTTATGGTAGGGTAGTCCATCTCAATCCAATGAAATGGATTGATAATTGGCCGGTAATAGGAACTGATTCGGACGGCGATGGGACAGGCGACCCTGTGCTTACCTATAAAAAACCGGATGTTGGAAAAACACATCCAATAGTAACACCAATAGAAAGCGATGAATTTAACGGGACAAAACTTGGGCTACAATGGCAATGGCATGCCAATTCAAAGGCTACCTGGTCTTTCAGTAATCCGGCAAAAGGCACTCTAAGGTTATTCACCGATGAAATACCCGGGGAAGCTAAAAATCTTTGGGAAACACCTAATGTTCTGTCACAAAAATTCCCGGCAGACATATTCATGGCGACCACCAAACTGAATTTCTCTCCGAACAATACTAAAATAGAAAACGAAAAAACTGGCCTGGCCATCATGGGCCTAAGCTACGCCAACCTGGCACTCAAAAGTAAGAAAGATGGCGTGTACCTGGTATATACAATTTGTAAGGATGCAGACCGAGGAAAACCTGAAGATGAAAAAACAATTTTAAAACTCAGTAACCCAAAGGCCGATATTTACTTCCGAGTAAAAATCACCGATGGCGCTAAATGTCGGTTTAGTTATAGCTTAGATGGCCTCTCCTATACTGATGCTGGCGACGAATTTCAGGCCGAAGTTGGCAAATGGAAAGGTGCCAAAGTAGGACTTTTTGCTACCCGTGAAACAGTAACTAATGATTCGGGATATGCAGATTTTGATTGGTTCAGGATTGAAAAAGTAATTCAAAACTGAGCCATCAGTTTTTAGAAATAAAAACCGTTTTGCTCTAAACTTAAATAGTGCAAAACGGTTTTATATTTTCGACATAGACCAGATGAATAATGTAATCATGTACGATCATGTTGCAGGAAATTGCAGCAAATCGGTGGCTCGGGCATACAGTACCTCTTTTTTTTCTGCAATCAACCTTCTCAGAAAGGATCTCAGAACTCCCGTTTGCGCTATTTATGGAATGGTGAGGCTAGCCGACGAAATTGTCGATACGTTTCATGATCACGATAAAAAAACCTTGCTGAAGCATTTCAAGGAAGATACTTTCAGGGCGATTGATGATAAGATCAGTCTTAATCCGATATTGCAAAGCTTTCAACAAACAGTACATCAATATCAGATAGACAGAGAGCTCATAGTGGCATTTTTCAACAGCATGGAGACAGATCTTGACCAACAATCTTGTTTTACACAGGCGGAATATCAGCAATACATCTATGGGTCGGCAGAAGTTGTCGGGTTAATGTGTCTTTCGGTATTTTGCAAAGGCAATAAAAAGCAGTTTGAAACGCTTAAGGGATATGCAAGAGCTTTGGGTGCTGCCTTTCAAAAAATAAATTTTTTGAGAGATTTACAATCTGATGTAGATGATCTCGAACGAGCCTATTTTCCGGATTTTCAGAAAAATCGCTTTGATGAATTTGAAAAGCAAAAAATAGAAGATGATATTGAAGAGGATTTTAAAATGGCTTATAAAGGCATAAAATTATTGCCCCTTAGTGCCAGATTTGGTGTATACGTAGCTTACAAATATTATCTAGCACTCTTTAAAAAAGTTAAACGTACGCATCCGCAGGTTATTCTTGCAAAACGGATCCGCATTTCAAATCACATGAAACTGGTTATTGTATGTAAGGCGGGATTAAGAAATCAGCTTAATCTAATATGAGTTAAATGAAGACTATTACCGAGGTGATTTTGGTGGATTCGAATGACCGACCTCTTGGAACTATGGAGAAGTTAGAGGCGCATCAAAAAGGGTTTCTTCACAGGGCTTTCTCCGTTTTTATAAGGAACAATGAAGGGAAGATGCTCCTGCATAAAAGAGCAGTGTCCAAATATCATTCCCCGGGACTGTGGACCAATGCATGCTGCAGCCATCCCTTTCCAGGAGAAACTACGTTAAGCGCGGCTAAGCGCCGTTTATATGAAGAAATGGGATTTAACTGCGAGCTACAAGAGGTTGCCTCATTTACCTATCAAACCTCCTTTCCAAACGGACTTATTGAACATGAGTTTGATCATATTTTAATTGGTGACTACACTGGGCAGGTTGACCCAAATCCAGACGAAGTATGCGATTATAAATGGCTGTTCCCTTCAGAGATAGATTTACTTCTAAAAGAAAACAAAAAAGATTTCACTTTCTGGTTTTTAATTGCATACCCAAAGGTGAAAGATATATTAAGCAATAATGAGTTTTAAAAGAAAATATTTTATACTGGTGCCTGTAATTGTTGGATTGTTGTGGATGATAAAAGACTCCTTTACTCAACCCGGAACGTCCGATCTCAAAGGAAACTTCGAGGAATTGGACTTTAAACGTAACGAGCAGAACACTGGACCTGTGATCCGTATTTATGCAGTTAGTGTCGCAGACACCTTGTGGAATGAGATGGAGCAATACGGCAAATTGATGCCGCATACCAAGTACGGCACCACACGAGTATTTTTTTTTAAGAGAGGAAACTTTCCCAAGGGTGTTGATATTTCCCTGGACGGGGATAACATCAACAATGACCTGAAAAGATCCTGCCTGGCCAGGTATGAAAAGAATGCTATGGGACAAACTTTTTTAAGCAAATATCCATTCTCAATTAATTGAACTGAAAGAGGTTTTATATGGAGTTTAAAATTATCAGCCATGGAAGCGACGAATATAAAGAAATGGTCACCTTAAGAAGCCAGGTTCTGCGTAAACCTCTGGGCTTGCATTTTGATGAGGAATATCTTGAGAAGGAAAAAAGCACCATCCTTATAGGATGTTTTAAACAGGACACAATGATAGCATGCTGCCTCCTCAGAACAATCTCGGAAAATGTCATTCAGCTACAACAAATGGCAGTGCAACCTAAACTTCAAGGAAAACACATTGGCACTAAGCTTATTGGTTTTGCGGAAGAACACGCAAAAAAAGCGGGCTTCCTCAAATTATTTCTACATGCTCGGAAAACAGCAGTTGGCTTTTATCAGAAATTAGGATATGAGATTTTAGGGGATGAATTTGAAGAAGTAAGTATCCCGCACTTTATGATGAAAAAAGAATTGTAGACGCAATTAAGCCACAGAATACGTCTGTGGCTTTTTAATTTAATCATCTCTTCCTAAAGCTCTCCCCTGGAAGCATTATACAACTCCCACCAGTCCTGGTGACTAAGATCGATATTAAAGGACTCCGCAATATTTCGGATACGTTGTTCACTGGTTGTGCCAATAAGAGGTAGTGCTCCCAGTTTAATTAACCAAGCCACAGCCAGTGATTCTTTATCAACATGATACTTTTCACTAATCTCCTCGAGTTTGGCCCGCACCCTTACTGCCTGAGGATCGCCCCCCTCCAGTATCCTTCCTCTTGCCAAAGGCGAAGAAGCCAATGGCCGCATATACCGTTGCTTAATATAATCAATCTGCCCGTTATCCAATGCGGTAGTGTTTAGCAAATTCAATTCAATATGATTGGTAACAATACGCTTTTTAAGATAAGACGCCAGAAGCTGATGTTGAAATACCGAGAAGTTAGCAACGCCGATATTCTTGATTTTACCCGAGTCTTTCAGCTTTTCCAGAGTAAACGCCGTTTCTTCAAGGTTTGAAATTGGATCCAGATGATCCAGTAAAAAGATATCTATATAATCCGTTTTAAGTTTTCTTAATGAATCTTCTACGCTTTTTTGGATATGGTCACTCGAAGTATCATAATGTCTGACATACACTCCAGGCTGGCTCACGTGAGGTAAACGCAGGCCACACTTGGTAAACAAAACGATATCTTCCCTTTTAAATGATTTTTTTGCTATTAGGTTTCCGAATGTCTCCTCACACTGATACCCTCCATTGGAATCTGCATGGTCAAAAGTATTGATCCCTAACTCAAGACATAAGTTAACGATTTTTTCCATGGTTGCGGTGGTATCACTCACCTCGTTATTCCACCTGTAGAAACCATAAATAGCAGGCGATACTTTCGGACCTGCATCACTTAAATATATTTTTTCCATTTTTAACTTTTGCCTTTTACAATTATCGTATATAATGGCAATTAAAAGAATTTAAATTACAATTATTTTCACCCCGACGTTTATCCCTAAAACGGCTGTAACACATACCAAACGTAACACGTATAATTCAACATATAAACTTAAAATTATGTACAGGGAAGGGAAGTATGTTTTGTATGCGGGTTACTTAAGAGAAGTAGTCGGAGAGTTTAACAATAATCTTATCATTGAAAACGGATATCAGTACATCCTGATTCCCGGTAATTTGTATCCAATCCTCAATTTGCCGGACCTTATACGCAATGATTAATATAAGCGCAAAACGAATTTATAGTAATCCCCCGCAGTCTGGATTGTATTATTTTACCAGAGAGTTCAGATAAACTTCGACATTCGTATATTGTTTTTCCAGCCTGTACTGATTAGCATCTCCGGCCTTCGAGGGATCTAGTTTATGAACCTTTTCCCAATCGTCCGGCATACCGTCTTCATCTGAGTCCAAAAGAACTCCGCTGGTTTTTAGTTCAGGCCAGGCTTTTTTGCTCTTACTATATTCGGCACCATGTTTATAACCTCCCTGCACATCTATCAGGCGGCCCATTCTGCTTTCTACATCTCTGATGATTCGCTGATCGATGGTATCCCGGGCGGGCAAACTTGCGCCTGCGCTGCGAAGGACCAATTTATACGTATCTTTCGCTGAATGTGTGGTAATAGGCTCTGCAGGAAAGGCTGAATTAACTTTTGCAAGCATCTTGTCTTCTTCAGTCCCCTGGTTCATTTCAACCCCCATCCAGTTATCATTGCTTACTTCTGATGAGCCATCGACATAATTTCCCTCGATAAAAAATTTTCCGAAGGGAAGCCTTCCCTCGAGTTTATATGGATTTGCAATTCTGTATCGCACATTTTCCTTTGTAGAAGGTCCGTATTTGTAATAATTATTCACAAGGTTGTAATTACCTCCCTCGCCCCCGTACACATTATTGGTCCCCCAGTTAAATATTACATTATTTCTAAAGTCTACAAACTCCTGTGGAATATGCCGGTTGCCTTCAAAACGGGGGGTGCGGCTGTTACAATGTGCAAAAAGATTATGATGTGCTGACAGGTGTGCTCCACCCCAGATGCCTCCAAATCCATGCTGCTCAAAGTCTTTATCGCCTTTTTCGAAATGATAGGAATAATTAAGTGGCTCCGAGATGAGGTTCCATTGCAGGGTGGTACTGTCGCCTGCGTAAAGGGAAAAGGCTTCGTCAGTACTCCAGCTCATTGTACAATGATCAATAATAATATTCTTTTGTTTACTTCCGCCACTTAGGGCATCGTCCGAGCCTCCTCCGTCAATCATTCCTTTATTCTGATATCTGTCTCCCATTCGAAAACGAATATATCGCAGAATGACATTACTCGCATTGATACCTACCGGATAATCAGCTATACAGATGCCATCCCCGGGAGCAGTTTGTCCAGCAATGGTTACATTGTTGCCACTGATAGTTAGCTTCGACTTAAGATGAATGGTTCCTGATACAGAAAAAACTATAACTCTGGGATACTTCGCGTCAAGTGCATTTCGTAAACTACCGGGCCCATTGTCATTCAAGTTTATAACCCGCAATACCTTACCTCCACGCCCTCCCGTCGCATACTTACCGAAACCCTCTGCTCCCGGAAAAGCTATCGGTTGTGAAACAACAGGGCATCCAATAATACATAGTAATAACGCAGCTAGAAATCTCCCTATCTGGTACTTTAAGCCTCTTTTCCTAAAAAACATGCTTGTACCTCCATTGAAATCTATATTAAAAAATTAATTTTTTTGTTACCCAGAAACCTGGCGGGCCTCAATCCCGGCTCTCTTCACCCATATATCACCGCTTATTATAGAATTGAAAACAGGGCTTTTCAAAAGCAACCTGGCTGAAAATACTGACAAGATGAAAATTACTGTTCCATAAGCTAGTTCTAAGGGTATATAGTCCGCAGTATGCAATTGTCCGAATTTTATGATCTTGCCGGATAAAAACTTCCCTACATAAAGATAGTAAGGATGTATGAGATAAATAAGAAAAACGGTTTTATCTGCAAAATATTTAGTAAAATCAACTCTGTTCCTTATCCCATAGAGGAAGGTTAGAAATACGATAGTATAGAGTATATTACTCATGCGCAGAATATTGTTTGGATCCGTGCCCTGAACATTTTCCTGGATATAATAGCTCTCAAAAACCGCACATACGAAGAAAGTAATACTCAGGCCACAAAAAAGTAATTTTAAAAACAGGTTGCGAGAGGCGTTTTTAATAATATTCTTTACCTGAGGATAGTAGATATGTAACAAGCGCCCGGCAAAAAAGAAGGTAAAAAAGGCTAGAATGGCGCTATTATGTCGCCGGGGAACCCAATGGTAATAAATGTTGACGCTATAAAAAATGGTGATCAAAACTGCCGGGATGAGCAATAAGCTCAGACTCCGCCGCCCGCGAATGAAGCTATTAATCATCAGGATCAAAAAGAGATTAATAGGGAACCAATATATTGATCGAAAAAAAATATTGTACAGCTCAGTGTAAATAAAGCTCTTGCTGATAACGGCTGTTTGTTCGCCGATAAAAGGCAAAACCCCTATATTCAGGATAATCCAGGGTAGAATAAATAGCAGGGAGGGAAAAAGAATGGTTGTGGTTTTTCGGTAGAGAAGCTGTTCTGTTGTGTACTTCGAGATTGTTTTTTCGAAGAGGAAACCTGAAATGATCATAAATAACAGAGATCCGAATTTGGAAAACTGGCCATAAATAAGATATGTCAAAGAGTAGTGGGTATCGGCTTCAATTCCAAGCTGGGAATGATTCAAAATGATAGCCATGATAGCAATTACACGCAGGTTGGCTATCGATGCGAAATACGCTTTTTTTTCCATAGTAACAGGTAGACTGTATTATTTACAAATCAATCCTGTTATTGTTACAGTTTTTTGAGAAGTTTTGCGAATTAGATATAATTTATTCATTGTTCATGTAACAACGCAAAACACTGAGCGCTATTTGCACTATGACGAGAATCCTTGAGGCTAATTGCCTTTTTATAAAGTTTGATGCTAATCACTTTTCAGCACGCTGAAATTTTTTCATGCCAATGTAACGCATTAATAAAACTTACGTCTATTTAGATATAAACTCTCAAATAACAAACACAATGAAAACGCTCAAAACTCTCTTCGCCACCTTGCTTCTCTTAGTATCAATGTCAGCCCGTTCATTCGCCCGCGATGAGCCTAACACTATTAGTAAACTAAGTATGGATTATGCACTCAAAACTTATATCGATGCGGTTTCCTTAGGAAAGGTTAAAGGATTCTCTGATGTTCTTGATAACGATGTGAAGTTTACTGTCACCCGAGGTGATAAAATCATAAATTACAGCAAGTTTGACATGGTTAATTCTCTGAAAAACACTTCAGACGTAAAACAAAACTGCAGTACGACATACAATGTAGTAGAGCAAAACAATTCGCAAGCCGTGGTTAAGGTAACCATGAAATATGAGAACTTCTCGAAAATAAACTATGTGACATTGGCTAACACCACCCGGGGTTGGAAAATAACCAATGTTTCAAGTTCTTTTAGTTAATTTAGTTTTAGATAGAGCCAAGCTGTCGGCGGCAGCTTGGTTTATGCGGTTTTATCATCGCTTCTATTAAGCCTATTCTCAAAAAACAGGAACGGTAAAAATGCTTTCGCGCCCTTTATTTTCCACACGGCGCCATTTAAACAGTAAAGTAAAACCTCAATTTCCGAAACTTGCTTCCTCTCATACTCTGCCAGAACCTGCAAACAAGCGCCACAAGGAGTTACCGGATTTTCGACAACAAACTTGTCTGTATAAGAGGTGATAGCTATATGGGTAATCTTCTCATTCGGATAGTTGGAACCAAAATTAAACAACGCTGCACGCTCTGCACATAGGCCGGACGGAAAAGCAGCATTCTCCTGATTGCTCCCATGGATTATTTTTCCACTTTCCAGCAATATTGCCGCCCCAACCCTGAAACCAGAATAGGGAGAATAAGAAGAGTTAAGGGCTTTCTCTGCTTCCAGACACAACTGTTTATCTTCAGGGCCCAGTTCTGCTATCGTATTATAAATATGGAAAGCTATACTTAGTGTTTTTTCGGTAACCATCCTTAAAATCTATGCAGCGGTTTCAGCCTCTATAGTTTCTGCGCTGGCCGCAAACTGAGCGTCATCCTTTTCCACTCGCAGGTTACCTACTATATGTTGTTGGCGGTTAGGTGTATTTTTTCCCATAAAATATTCCAGCAAAGAATGAATGTTGGCGTCTTTCAAAATTACGGGATCAAGGCGGATGTCCTTTCCAATAAATAACCCGAACTCGTCGGGTGATATTTCGCCCAAACCTTTAAACCGTGTGATTTCAGGCTTTACTCCCAGTTTCGCTATTGCCCTTTGCCGCTCTTCATCGCTGTAGCAATAAATGGTTTCTTTTTTATTGCGCACCCTAAATAAAGGGGTTTGGAGGATAGATACATGTCCGGCTTTTACCAGATCTGGAAAGAACTGAAGAAAGAATGTCATCATCAGCAAACGAATGTGCATCCCGTCCACATCCGCGTCAGTTGCTATAACAATATTATTATACCGCAGGGCATCCAGACCATCCTCTATATTAAGCGCATGCTGCAATAAGTTAAACTCCTCATTTTCGTAAACCACTTTTTTGGTAAGCCCGAAGCAATTAAGCGGTTTTCCCTTTAAACTGAACACAGCCTGGGTCATCACATCCCTCGATTTGGTTATCGAACCACTTGCAGAGTCCCCCTCCGTAATGAATAAAGTTGTTTCCTGTTTACGTTCATGATTATCGTCAAAGTGTATTTTACAGTCACGGAGTTTCCGGTTATGCAGAGAAGCCTTTTTTGCACGCTCATTCGCCAGCTTTTTAATTCCAGCTATATCCTTTCGTTCCCGTTCAGACTGTTGAATCCGCTTCAATAAGGCATCAGCAGTTTCGGTATGCTTATGCAAATAATCATCTAATGCTTTTTTCACAAAATCATTGATAAAACCCCTGACAGAAGGGCCTTCCGGTCCGATATTTTGCGAGCCTAGTTTGGTCTTGGTTTGCGATTCGAATACGGGCTCCTGCACTTTAATTGCAATTGCAGCCACAATAGAAGCCCGGATATCGGCGGCATCGAATTCCTTTTTATAGAACTCACGCACGGTCTTGACCACAGCCTCCCTGAAAGCGGCCTGATGTGTTCCGCCCTGAGTGGTATGCTGACCGTTCACGAAAGAATAATACTCCTCTCCATACTGCTGACCATGGGTCATCGCAATTTCAATATCTTCACCTTTAAGGTGAATAATAGGATACCGCATTCCTTCCTGATCGGTATTCTTTACCAATAAGTCATGCAGTCCCCGCTCTGAAAAATATTTTTGACCATTGAAATTTATAGTTAGGCCTGAATTCAAGAAGACGTAATTCCAGATCATATTTTCGATAAACTCCGGAATAAACCTGTAATTTCTAAAGATAGAATCATCCGGAATAAAGTTTATAGCAGTTCCATTCCGCTGAGTAGTGTCTTTTTCAGCCTCGTCTCTGATGAGTTCGCCCCTTGCAAACTCTGCGATCTTCGTTTTGCCATCGCGGTAAGACTGAACTGTAAAACTTGTAGATAATGCGTTAACGGCTTTTGTACCCACCCCGTTCAGACCTACTGATTTTTGGAAAGCTTTTGAATCGTATTTACCACCTGTGTTAATTTTTGAAACACAATCTATTACCTTGCCCAACGGAATACCCCGGCCATAGTCGCGGATATTTACTTTATGCTCGCTAATATTGACCTCAATCGTTCTGCCCGCTCCCATCACAAACTCGTCTATTGAGTTATCAACTATTTCCTTTAACAAAACATAAATACCATCATCGTATGCGGATCCGTCTCCCAGCTTGCCAATATACATACCTGGCCTAAGACGGATGTGCTCTTTCCAGTCTAATGACCGGATACTATCCTCACTATAATTTACGTTCTCGCTTAAATTCTCTGCCATATTCTATCGGATTTGGAAAGATAAAGATTGATCCTACATCAAACTTATACAAAACTAAAAATTTTCGCATTTGATAGAATAACAAATCATCAACAATTGTCTGATTGCGTACTATTTTTCATACATCTCGGAAACCCTGGACTAATAAAAAAATCGTTTGTATGATAATCCGTACAGCACCTGGTAAATAATCTCGGTTATAAGAAACTGATATTCAAACAAATTAGAAATATTCTTTTAACAACCGCTCGTTTTTACCAATTCTGGTATGGAATATGAACAGATAAAAACAGATTGGAAATATTATGGTAGTCGTAAACAAAATAAAATTACCGAAAGATCTAAAAGAGCAAAACGAAGAAGCAGTACCGGAAAAAAACTGGGACAACCCTTCAAATCCGGAACAAGCGGATGATCAACGGGATTTAGAGCAACTTTTAAGACAAAAAAAAGAAGCTGAACGCAGAAAGAATAATCTTAGCGATAATCCAGACGAACCTGAAAAAGACTAGTTAAAAAATTAAGATACAACCTAAAAGAAACGTTATGAAAAGTCAAGCTAAAACTAAAATCACTAAACTCAGCGAAAAATTCGACAAACAACTTTTAAGTATACTAGCCGATGAACTCCGCTTAATAAAAGCTGCAAAAAGTCAACTTGTAAATACGCTGAACTCAAACGACCAAAATCTTTTAGTTGCATAGCATAAAGTGAATCATTATACCCTACTCTACCTATAACACTCGTTCTTTTCCCTCAGTTAAACAAATAAGTCCTGAAATCAATTTCAGGACTTATTTGTTTGTTAGATCCATTCGCATGCAAACGCTTTCTTCCATTCCTATGTAGGGTCCGAAGTTGTCTATGATTGTAAATCCGTGCTTAGCATAGAGCTTGATAGATTCCGGTTGTTTTTTACCGGTTTCAAGCACCGCCTCTTCGTAATATAATTGTCTAGCCCAAATCAGGAGTTCCTCTATAATAGACGATGCGACACCAAACCCCCTGAAATAGGGATTCACAAACATCCGCTTAATCTCCACCGTATTTTCACCTATTTCTTTAAAACAGCCACATCCTACCGCGATATCCTGAATATAAGCTATGACGGCAGTGTTAAGGTGATCTACATCTGTGTAGGCATTATACTGATATTTTACATCTTTGTATCTGCTCTGCAGATCTGTGTCGAGTTCCACAATGAGATTCCGGAAATCCCGGTCTTTGGTCGATGTACGCTTTAGTCGTATCATTTAATGCCTTTAATTTCGCAAAAACAATTATACTAAATAAACCACTCTTAGCGAACTAAGATTGCGATTTTCACAACATTTTTATGATTCTATTAAGATGAATTTATTTTTATCAAAAAACCCTTGACATATTAACAAACATTCTTATATTTGTAGTGGTTTATAATTGGTTAGTTTAAAGGTCTTCATCCTCCCCGTTTGAAGACCTTTTTTTGTAACATTGATTTATAAAAGCAACAAACCCTCTTCTTCCTCGACTCTTCAGCCGTCTTCAGCTCATCTTACATTCTGCTGTCGCTCGATAATATTTAGTAATTCAAGCAAATTAAACGGTTGGACACTCTGTTCTTCCTCAATTCCATCGCTTTCAGTCCCATGGAATTTAAGATACATCGAATAGGACAAGATGGGTATGCGGTTGATACCTTCTGTTGCCCTGATTGCCCGATTTAATGCTGCACCTTGTACTGTAGGCTTTAAGATATCCAGTAGTATAACATCTGGCATCTCTTTACGAATGAGTTCAAATATTCCGAATTCAGAAGACGAAGCACTCACCTGATAACCCTCTTCGATAAGAAGATGGGATATAATCTGGAGTGTATCCTCATCCTTCTCAATAATTAATATCTTTTTCTTCATTTGCAGCAAAAACTGTTATAACACAATTACTACAACAAAAAAGCTTTTATAGTTTAGATAAATACTAATTGATAGAGTTCCGGAGAGCGTTGTTTGCCTTTAAAGTAGAATAGCTTCATGTATGCGCATTTGGCATTACGCATACATGAAGCCATCCGCCATGAAGCAATCTACGCTATTTTCGGTTACTTCTCAATAAAGCCTCCAGGTAATAATAATCCGCATAGGCAAGGGGCACATCAATTTCGCTTTTAGCTGGCTTGTGACCAGTGCTATGTATCAATATGAAACCACCATTTTTCTTTGCAGGCGAATGATACCCTTTACTCAGACTTCGAAGGATAGTACCTGCCTTCTTTTTATACATGTCTGAATTCGAATAACCTGCCAGTTCGTACAATGCCGAAGCTATGATTGCCGCAGCAGACGCATCCCTCGGTTCAGCAGGTATACCCGGAGCATTGAAGTCCCAATAAGGCACAAGGTCTTTAGGCAGATTTGGATGATTTAATATAAACGAGGCAATCTTATTTGCCTGGTTTAAATAAGCTCTGTTGCCCGTTTCCCGGAAACATAAGGTAAAACCATAAAGGGCCCAGGCTTGTCCTCTCGCCCAGGCAGATTCATCGGCATAACCCTGATGCGTCATCTTTTTATTAACAGAACCATTTTCGGGGTTATAATCCACCACATGGTAAGAGCTGTTATCGCTTCTGAAATGGTTTTTTATAGTATTGTTTGCATGTGTTACCGCAATTTTATAAAAGGAAGAATCTCCGGTAAGTTTTGTGGCCTCGAAAAGCAACTCCAGGTTCATCATATTGTCGATAATGACGGGAAATTGCCATACGTCTTTATGATGATCCCATGAACGAATTACGCCTGTTTGAGGACTGAAACGGGTTGAAAGTGATTTAGCTGCCTGAATGATCACCTCCTTATAGTTTTCATCCTTGGTTAAGCGGAAACCATTTCCGTAACTGCAATAGATCATAAAACCCAGGTCGTGCGTGCCCTTATTAAATTGCTCTTTCTCGAGTTTTGCAGTGAACTTCTTTGCCTGCGTCAGCCATTTGGCATCGCCCGTGTATTCGTATAAATACCATAAAACGCCTGGAAAAAAACCGCTGGTCCAATCCTTAGAAACCACAAGCTTTAGCTTGCCGTTTTCAAAGGTCCGGGGAGAAACCTGGCCAGGCTTTACATCCGCCCTTTCAATCTCGCTCAGCATATAATTTACCTGCTCTTCAGCAAATTTAAACTCTCTCTTAACATTAATTTTCTGTCCATAAATTGTATTGATATTGAGAAGAACTAATATCAGGCCTAAAGAATATTTCATAATAATTGATTTCTTATAGATTTATAAATATTGATGGGATAGTGGATGTCATTTCTGGAATACTGGCAGCTACATTGCTCCTTCCATTACGCGTTTTCACCCGGATAATTGCCCGTCCGTTATATAACTGTACCGCACGTGATCCTGTCGAAGTACCCTGGTTGTCAACAAGCTCTCCATCACCTGACAGGGAAACGAATATTGAGGGAACCGAACCATTGAATTGTTTTTGAAACACATCCGTCTCTTTGAATGCGGCTACAGCATCAGTTATGTTAACCGGCCATTCATCATATCCGCCTGTTGAAGGGTTACATCTTAATCAGGTGATGGCACTAATCAGGGCCTACTTTTAGTTTCATAATTATATCTGTTAGTAAGTTTTATTATCTGCAACGCATTCAATACCGGTTCACCAATGATCTTCTAAAATATATAATATTCACCTTCGCACGATATGGAATAGAAACAATGTTAAGAAAGCCTCGTTTCTAAATCTGTATCTCATTACCTTTCATTTCATGAACCAACAATCATGAGACGCTAAAATACTCCCTTCCATCAAACAACAAAAGCCCCTCGGTCTTACACCCAAGAGGCTCCATGCTATCGTATATCTTCTCAATCACTTGGTCTATGTAGTCTGAATTGTCCGGAGTTCAGCAATAATGTAAAATCTCGAATCCTCTAAACATCATCCATTTAATTTAAATATATTTTCCATTAGCATCCACTTTTCACCTTCTCTGGCTCCAGGCAAAGCTTGCTGATATTTCCACATTAATTGTTCCCAGTCCTGAACTTTTGGGTTTGATGCATCATTTTCGGCCTTCGATTCGAATGAATAACCATCCTCAACTTCCATCACCATGAATAGACGATTAGACACCTTATAGATTTCCATATCCAAAATCCCGGAATCTCTGATACTTTTCTTTATTTCCGGCCATACGTTTTGATGCATCTCAACATATTCTTGCATTAGCTGCGGATCATCTTTCAAATCCAGTGCAAAACAATATTTCTTCATTTTAATGGGATATTTGAACTTTTTCCATCTCAGCTTTTACTCTTGTCTGGTATAAAGCAAAAAAGAAAATAATTACGAAACAAATAACCGGAACAATGTAGGCTAGTTGAATATTTCCCTCGTTGGCATCAGAGACGCGGCCCATTATCACTGGCAAGATAGCCCCGCCAACAATAGCCATTATTAGCAATGATGAACCTTGTTTCCGTTTCGTTCCCAACCCCCTGATTCCCAGAGAAAATATGGTTGGGAACATTATAGACATAAAGAACTGGATACCGACCAAAGCATAAATCCCTGCCTGTCCTGTAGCTAATACCACCACAAACAGCAAGACAACACTGATAATGCTATATACCGCTAACAGCACATGTGGTGCAATATATTTCATCAGGAATGTACCAACAAATCTCCCGATCATAAAACCGAACAGTGCCGCCGACAACAAGTAAGCGGCAGTCTTTTCTTCAATTCCGGCAACATAATGTGAATACCGGATAAAGAAGCTCGCTATACCTACCTGTGCGCCAACGTAAAAAAACAGAGCTACTACTCCGAAAACCAGATTTCTTTCCTTAAAGATAGATCCCTTTACCTCAAGCGCCGAATCTTCCTCTTCTACAATTTCCGGTAGCTTTGCTCTCCATAGTAATATAGCGACCAATAATACGATTATACCTATTACCAGATAAGGAACCTTAACAGCAGAAGCTTCTACATTCAGATAAGCATCCAACTGGCCCGCTGTCATCTGCGCTTTTTCCGCCTCAGTTAATGTCTTTCCAGATAAAATAAGGTTTCCTCCTATTAAAGGAGCCAATGTGGCGGCCAGGCCGTTGAAAGACTGCGCAAAGTTTAAACGTTGGGTTGCTGTTGCAGGGTCCCCCAACTCATTCATATAAGGATTAGCCGCAGTTTCCAGGAACGTCAGGCCGCTTGCAATAACAAATAATGCGAACAAAAAGAAACCGAAATCTCTCAAAGATGCTGCAGGATAAAACAAAAACGCGCCCGTAGCAAAAAGGATCAGGCCTAAAATTATCCCGCCTTTATAGCCGTACTTTTTCATAAAATACCCGGCAGGAAGCGCCATTAAAAAATAAGCTATAAAAAAGGCTGAGTCAATAAGCGATGATTCAAGATCATTTAACTGGCAGGCCTTCTTTAGATGGGGTATAAGAATTGGATTTAAGTTGTGTGCGAAGCCCCATAAAAAGAATAGCACCGTTATTAGTATTAAAGGAAATAAATATTTGTTTCGCTTATCCATATGCGCTTAGAAATTTTGTTTAGTTAGTTATAGGAGTCAAAACTGGGGAAAAAAATGAGCCAAAAATTCTATTTAATTGCTCTAATAATAAACAATATTATCCCTCCCGCCCGCAAGTTATCCTACAATAAACACCCGCAAACTTCTGGGACCATGTGCTCCCAATACCAGCGACTGTTCAATATCTGCAGTTTTGGAAGGGCCGGCAATAAATACCCCGTAACCATAGTTAATTTCACCGATCAGGCTGTAGGCTTGCTGCAGCGTTGGCACGATCCGCTCCCGGTTTATCAGAATTGCCAGGTGCTGGCAGATAAACGGAATTACCCGCTGGGAGACATTGCCTTCGGGTACCCACAAGGCACTGTTTTCTGAAACTCCTATTTCTGCCCTGACAATAGCCAGTTCCACATCGGCAAAAGAATGCGGATCTATACCCGCTTCAATCCCTTCGGCCATATCGGCAAAGTCCTCCAGCGGACTCACTATCCGCTGAGACGGCTCAAACGAAGCGGCTAGTAATTCCTTCACTTCAGCAATCCCCCCTACTTCATACACCTTAGCTCCTATTCCTTCGGCCACCCGCCTGTATTCTTCGATCAATCCTTCCTCCCGTACCGGAATAATCACATCAGGCAAAGGCTGCAGATCCGGCTTATTGGCTCTCACCGCAGCTAATATTTTTTCTCGGCTACTCATTTTATAAACATTATATAAGTTGTAAGTTATATGCTGTAAGTCTGCATCCTGAACCTATAATTTATAACTTACTACTTAAAACCTATCTTCTCTCCCTCTTGTACCACTCCCTGAACGATTCCTTCGGTGGCTTAGGCATCTCCCGCTCCTTATACCAGGGATTCAGCTTATTGCTTACCACAAAGGGCAGGTATTTCATCACCACACGGCCTGCTTTACCTGCAAAAGCAAAGAACCTCGGCATGGCAAAGGTGAAGGCCATCGCTTTCATTCCCATGGCTTTAACCGGACTCACATGCCCTTCTTTTACCAGAACCTGCCGCCATTTATACAGCTGGTCATGAATATCGATCTTCACCGGGCAAACATTGCTGCAGGAGCCGCAAAGGGTCGAAGCAAAGGGAAGATCCGCATAAGCTTTCATATCCAGGTTCGGAGCCAGGATCGATCCGATAGGGCCCGCTATAGCATTATGATAGCTATGCCCACCGCTGCGCCGGTAAACCGGACAGGTGTTCATGCAGGCCCCGCAGCGGATGCATTTCAGCGAGTTGCGAAAATCTTCACGACCCAGCTGAACCGTCCGGCCGTTATCTACCAGGATGATATGCATCTCCTGGCCCGCTCTTGGTTTCCTGAAGTGACTTGAATAGGTAGTAATAGGCTGACCGGTAGCGCTCCTGGCCAGCAGGCGCAGGAAAAATCCCAGGTCCTTCCTCCGCGGAATGATCTTCTCTATACCCATACTGGCGATATGTACATCCGCCAGGTGGGACCCCATATCCGCATTTCCCTCATTGGTACACACCACAAACTCACCCGTTTCGGCTACTGCGAAGTTTACACCCGTTAGCGCCAGGCGACGCGTTAAAAAAGACTCGCGAAGGTGCTGACGGGCAGCCTCGGTCAGTACCTGGGGATCAGACTCACCCGCAGCTGTACCCAAATGCGTATGGAACAACTCCCCGATCTCTTCTTTCTTCTTATGGATACAGGGCAGTACAATATGACTTGGTGGTTCTTCAGCCAGCTGCACAATACGCTCGCCTAAGTCAGTATCGATAACCTCTACCCCATGTTCTTTTAAATATTCATTCAGGTGGCATTCTTCGGTTAACATGGATTTGCTTTTCACCATCCTGTTAATCTCATGCTTCTTTAAGATCGAATGAACGATCTGGTTATGTTCCCTGGCATCGGCTGCCCAGTGCACCGTAACTCCGTTGATCAGAGCCTGCTCCTCAAACTGCTGCAGGTAAGTATCCAGGTCAGACAGTACATTATGTTTTATCTGTGAGGCTGTTTCCCTCAGCAGCTCCCACTCGGGAAGGCTATGGGCTGCTTTATCGCGTTTGCTGCGCACAAACCACAAGGTTTCGTCGTGCCAGTTAACCCGCTGCTCATCCCGGTTGAAGATATCAGCCAGCCCCGAATGTTCGGTCAAACCCTTATGTTGTGTTTCTTCTTTAACCATACTCAATTACTCCCCGGCATTTAGTATTTCAGCGATATGCAAAACCTTAACCCCGCTCTTTTGACGCTTCAGGATCCCTTCCATATGCATCAGGCAGGAAAGATCGGCTCCTGTAATATATTCGGCCCCGTTCTGAACATGATCCGATACCCGGTCTTTACCCATCTTGGACGACACCGCTTCTTCGGCTACGCAGAAAGTCCCGCCAAAACCGCAGCATTCGTCTTTCCGGTTAAGCGAGATCAGCTCAATGCCTTCTACAAAGTTCAGCAGGTATTCAGGCTTGGAAAAACCTGGCGCTACCAGCTCGCTCATTTGCGACAGGTGCAGTCCTCTTAAGCCATGGCAGCTCTGATGAACACCTACCTTATGAGGAAAACGCGCCTTCAGGCTTTTTATCTGCAGGATATCCGTCAGGAACTCTACCAGCTCATAGATCCTGCCTCGCAGGTCTTCTGCCGCTGAGGGGTTCTTCTTTGAATGAAGATGCTCTTTCAGGTGAAGCACGCAACTCCCTGAAGGTGCTACTACATAGTCATACCCGGCAAAGCTTTCTGTAAAAAGCTCATCACAGTCGCCTGTTAAGTGCGAAAAACCCGAATTGGCCATCGGCTGACCGCAGCAGGTCTGACGCTCCGGAAATTCTACTTCTACTCCCAACTTCTCCAGCAGTTCAAGCGTGGCTATACCAGCCTGAGGATAAAACTGGTCTACGTAACAGGGTACAAATAAACCGACTTTCATAAATCTTATGTTGTGAAGAGGCAAATTTACAGGTATATGAAAATTTTTATTGTGCAAAATTGTCAAATATCTAAACGAAATAAGCTGGGCGTCAACATAAGCAGACTCTAACTTGTTACTATATCAGACTTTAAACCCATATGAAAACCAGATTGCTGAACACCAGAAATAAGATCGTTACACCTTCTTCAGGAACAACAAATCATGTCGATTATGCGGAACACAAACAAGTTCTCGAAATCGCATATACAGGAGGAAAAACATATCACTATTATAATGTAGACTTAAACGTCTGGAACGAGTACCGGACTGAGGTGCTCAATGGAGGATCATCCGGTGTGTTTGTCAACACCAGGATCAAACCTGTTTACCATAACTATGAGCAGATCTATTAGATAAAATTCTTCCTTTCCAAAAAGAACAATGTATTTTAGACCCGGTTTCTTCAATGATGGATAGTAATTCCCGGCTTCATTTCAGTATCGTCGCTATAAAGCAGGAGACTCCTTCGGCCAGAACTTACGAATTAAAGTTATTGAACGAAGGAAAAATGGAATTCAAGCCAGGACAATTTCTAACGTTTCTCATACATACAGAGAACCATGAAATCCGGCGTTCTTATTCAATTCTGAGCTTGCCGGGAGAGCCGGTTAAAATAACCGTAAAAAAAGTCGAAAACGGAGCCATCTCCCGCCTTATTCTTCAAACGTGGAAAGTTGGAGACATTGTTTACTCCCTGCCCCCTGCCGGGCGATTTTCAGTAGAGCCCGGGTCAACATACAGACGCGATATTTTTTGTTTTGCCGCAGGAAGCGGAATAATACCCATTCTCCCGCAGGTAAAGTATCTGCTAAATGCGGAACCGCAAAGTATCATTCACCTTATCTACAGCAATAAAGATGAAGATAACTCTCTTTTCCTCGAGGAGATTGAAACCCTGGACCACCGATACGAAAACCTAACTTTATTAAACTTCTTTTCAGATCCCGGCAACAGAGTAAAAGAACGGGGACGACTCAGTAACCTGAATGTTGAACCACTTATCGAGCGGTTACTTGTATTCAAGAAAGAGGATGCCCTGTTTTTAATCTGTGGTCCATTTGCATATATGCGAATGCTCAACTTCGTTTTAATGCTGATGCACTTCCCAAAAGAAAATATCCGAAGGGAAAACTTTTTGCCAGAGATTATGCGCGCCGGACAGGCTGTCAACAGACATTTTCCCGAACGGCAAATTTTCCTTACACTTACTGGTCAAACTACTCAGCTAGTAGTTAGATCGGGAGAGGACATCCTAAGTGCCGCCCAGCGACAGGGGCTCAATCCACCCTACAGTTGCAAGGGAGGTATTTGCGGAAATTGTGCCGCTAAATGCAAAGTTGGAAAAGTCTATATGAGCATCAACGAAGTGTTAACTGAAACTGATTTACAGCAGGGCTGGGTCCTCACCTGCACGGGTTTTCCTGAAACAGAGAACGTGGTGATCGATTTCAGTGAAAGCTAAAACATTTAAGACCATTTTATATTTTTTAGATTATGCTTTTAAAGATTTACGAGAAAAACCCCAGTGAAAAAGCACTGCAGCAGGTGGTTGAGGTGCTAAAGAAAGGTGGCATTATCATTTATCCTACAGATACTATCTATGGCCTTGGATGTGACATCACTAATCAGCGCGCCATCGAAAAGATCTGTCAGATTAGAGGAATCAAACCTGAGAAATCGAATTTTTCATTCATATGCTACGATTTGAGCCATATCTCCGACTTTGTGAAGCCAATAGATACCTCGCTATTTCGACTATTGAAAAAAGCACTTCCAGGACCATTTACGTTTATCATGGAGGCCACCAGCAAAGTGCCACGGTTACTTAGCTCAAATAAGAAAACGGTTGGGATTCGTGTGCCCGATAATGACATAGCAAGGGAGATTGTGCGCCATCTGGGAAATCCGATCATTTCGACTTCCATACATGATGAAGATGAAATAATTGAATATTCCACCGACCCTGAATTGATTTATGAAAAATACCGCGACAGAGTCGACATTGTGATCGACGGCGGCTATGGAGGCAACCTTCCCTCAACTGTGGTTGATTGCACCTCGGGCGACTTTAATATTATAAGACAGGGAAAAGGCGACTTACAGGAGTTCTTATAAGGCAATTTTTATTCCATTAAGCACTGAACCGCCCTTTTAAAAAGATCCATTTTTTTATTTGAATATTGAAAAACAATCATTAACTTAAGAAAACGATATTTACACGAAGCTTGAGCTTTCCAGCTATAAACCTGTTATCCCCGCATTGCCCTGCGGGGATTTTTTTTATAACAAACTAAAGAATTTACTGCAAAAGCAGCAATGAAACCAACCACAACTTACTATATTAACAAATAACCTACAAGAACGATATACTATTCGTTGCCATTCGAAAATACGGTGCAAAAAAATCTTTTCATGCAACACCCGTTTTTAAGAAGATTTTGCAGAAAATTTCACATCTAAATGTTTTTGACTAATAAGCCAATCCAAAAAACACAACAGTTAAGGCCTTAATCCGTTATACTCTAAGTAGTAAAAATAATAGCTATGAAACCAGTTATTTCGACCCTTCAAAAAGTTGTTGCTTTAGCAATTTTGTTAATTTTTAATATCGGAGAGCTCCATGCGCAAAGCAAAAAAGCCGCTCGTCAGAAAGAAAAGATCCAGGAAGTTCAAAAACTGATCGATGCAAAAAGATTTGCTTTTAAAGTCCAAACTGTACAACCAATGAGGGGTGGCTCTATAAATATCACCAGCGACTATGAACTTGAAATAAAAAAAGACACCCTTAACAGTTATCTGCCCTATTATGGCAGAGCGTTTACAGCCCCTATGAATCCAACAGAATCAGGGCTGATCTTTACAACTGAGGATTTCGAATATAAGGTTGAGAAGAAGAAAAAGGGGATGAAAAATATTACGATCATCCCAAAAAACCGCGCACAATATGCCCGGCAATTTAACTTAGCAGTTTCTGAACTTGGATATGCCACTTTACAAGTAACCGCCAACAACCGCGATGCGATAACATACACCGGATATATTGCTGCAGCTGATTAAAACAGCGATGTTAAGATAGCTATTTCCGACCCTTAAGATAAATCATTACTTCACTGGTATGTTGCATTCCCAAGGTACTTCCAGGTGTCACTTCCAGATACTTGTGTAAATAAACATCAATAATTCCCTTTAAAACCCGTGTTCTAGATTCACGAAACTCCTCATCGATGTTGAAACTGCCTAAGTGTATTTTTCCATTTTGATCGACCAAAACGGTAAAACTATGATTAAAGTCCTTATAGGCACCTTCAATAAAAATAGAATACTCCGGGTTCAGATAAGCATCTGCGGGACTAGGATTCAAAGGATCGGCGGCTCCATGAGATCTTTTTAAGGTAATAGCAGGTGTAGTGCTTTTAAAGACGGCGGGAGTCCTTGCCGAAAAAGCGCTGTCCGGATTATCGGGATTCCGGTTGGCTTTAGCGATGAGCGACTTTATATAAAGGGTATCTTTCTTATTCGGTTTTTGCAGGATCTTTGGATCAGCACTGATCTTTTTTAAGTAAGGCTCAGAATAAAACCTCATGTACACATTTGATCTTTCTTTCGAAACTGCCTTATCTTCTACCTGTAATAACTGAAAGACGAGACTATCCTGATTGACGTGTTTTAAACGAACCCACTCCCTGGCCATATTAAAAACCGAATCATGATCAAAGTACACGGGGTAATGCAAAAATTTCTTTTCGAATGGACTGTAGATTTTCACCGAATCTTCCGAAAGAAACTGCAATATCCATTCTGGTTCCTGCTGAAACCCGTATTCACTGAAACTTATTCCATTATCAAACTCGCGGCGGACTTCCGTATATTGTGTCCCGATTGCTGCTTTAAAAGACGGTCTGCGTATCGCTTCCTGGGCGCCCTTACTTTTACAGGCGGCCAGCGCAACAATGATCAGCAACACTACAGCATGGTATCGTTTTGTCTTTTTATCGTTCTGCACCATTGCGAAAATAAGGATTCTGTTTGGATTACAAGTTCTAAACATCCATAATCTCGTACCGGTGTGCCCCTTTTACCAGGCGGATCGGCTGATCCAGATCTTCACTTAAAACTTTTACAAAACATCCACCGAAATAAAACATGAAAGCAGAATAAAATACAAACAGCATGATAAGCACAATCGACCCGGAAGCACCATATATAGTTCCGATATTACTTTGTGACAGCCCCCAGTGTACAACAAGTTTACCAAGCGTAAATAATATTGCGGTGAGAACTCCACCCGAAACGGCCACAATCCACTCCGGACGACCATCCGTCAAAAATCGGAAAACAATAGTAAACCATATAGAGGCAATCAACATAAAGATCGCTTCATTCAAAATGTTATTTAATACAAAACCGCTGTCCGGAAATATGTAGTCAATATAATTGCCAATAAACGCCTGGGCTCCCTCTGTGATCAATCCTACAACAAACAGAATACCGGCCAGCAAAATAATGCAAAACGACCTGAACCGTCTTCTTAAACTAAAGAGAAAGCCCGCATCCGGTTTTATTTTTATTCTCCATATCTGATCCAGGGAGTTTTCCATCACCATGAACAAAGTGGTTGCAACAAAGCAAAGAAAAATAAACTCTATTACAGTGGCATAACCATCGTGTGTAATACCCCTGATATTTCTAATGGTAGCTTGTATCTGCTGGGCGCTATCCTGCCCCATCATAATACTTAGTTTTCCAATTAACCTGGCGCTAAATTTCTCGGGGCGCAGAAAGGTACTTAAGAGCTGTATAAAGATCAGCAGAATTGGGGTTATAGCAAACGTTGTGAAAAAGGATGTAGCACCTGCCATTCGCAGAGGGTCGTTCTTTTTCAGTTCACTAAATGATCTTCTGAGCAACGTCCAAAGATGTGCTATAGAGCTTTTGTTTTTTAAGATTACGGATTCCTGCAACTATCTGGGGTGTTATTTTATTTATCACAAAATAAATCAATTGCCCAAAACATATGGCATATTTTTTTTAAGCAGATCGATAAATTAGAACAGCCACCTATAGTACACTCATAATCAGCATTTTGTTCTTACCTGGTATAACACAATTAGAACACAAAAAAAGCTGCCCGGGGGCAGCTTTTAAATTTCACTTACAAGTCATAAAGATCAGTTATTATTATATCCCCAAACTTTCTTTTTATATTCTTCAATGCCAGCTTCTATACGCATAGCTTCTTTCTCTTGTTCAGATGAATCTTTTGTATAATCCACAATTCTTTGACCGGTTGTATTCGATTCTTTTATGATCTTACTGGCAAATTTTCTTTGCAAAAAAATATCATCCATACTCATGTCGAACATATTTTTATCTGGGTCAGAAACATCTTTCTTAACAAATACCCGCCGGCATTCCGGAAAGTACAACCAGAATGCCGGAGCCTCTCCCACAATTGCCTGGTCTGTATTTAAGCTCATCAAGGGAGCTATTCCAATTATACGACTTTCAATTTTAGACCTTTGTTTGTCAAAAAAGATATCCTCCTTAATCCGGAATTTAGTAATCCTCTGCGGATCGAAGTCGTTAAGCTGTTTTTTTGAATCGATTTGATTTCCATTATTGTCAAACACCGGTATCAATACAGTATCTACAAGTTTAGACATCACTTGCTGGGCACTGACACGGGTCTTAAAAGAATCATCCCCCGGATCGTAAGCTGTCAGCTTTCCTGTTTTAATTCCATCAAGGATAGTTTCAATAAGAGTAGATCCTGGTACGGCGAGCACTTGATTTTTGGGATCCGTCAGATCTATATCCCTCCAGATCCTTTTATAAAACCGCACATTACTTGGATTGATCTGCGGATAATTAAAGGGACTCGCGTTATCCAGAATTGTATAATTGTAAAACCCGTCAACCGGAACCATAGGTTCGTTTGCAGTTAGTGAATCAGATGTTCCAACAGTGGAAATGGAATCTGAAGTAAGTGTTGCCTGTGTTTGTGCCTGAGCCATTACTCCCTGGCTCCCAACAGCCAAGAGAAAAGAAAGTATTATATAATTTTTCATGGTAATTTTCTATTTGAGTGTGTATGTTATTCAGCTTTTGTTACTACATTTTCGGAAGGTCTCGATGCTCTGCCTACATTTGACGCACGTTTTTGAACGGGTTGATTCTTACGAGTGCGAACCTGGTCGCTAAGCAATTCGGGGGCTGGCATAACGCATCTGAAGCCTATATATGAATGTGCCTGATCCTGTACTTCGTAATTACGGGTATCTGTATTCAGTACTTCCGCATTATCTTTCCAGGAACCGCCTCGTATAACTTTTCTTTTCATTACTTCAGCATCACTATCGCTGGCATCATATAATAATACAGGATTCAGGTCGTGTACAAATTCAACGGCAGATGGACTGAAAGCATCAAGGGTCCATTCTGCAACATTCCCCGACATGTTATATAATCCGAAACCGTTTGCGCTATACGACTTCACAGGTAAGGTGAACGTTGAACCGTCCATTGTATAACTACCCTCCCCCTGTTTAAAGTTTACCAGCAGTTTTTCGCCGTTTTTCCCTTTCGCTGTTACCAGATTATTAGCATTTGAGACAGGTGCGTCTTCCGGGTTCCTCACCCCAGCAGCCGCATATTGCCACTGAGCTTCTGTTGGCAGATTGTAAGTTAACTGATAGGCCTTCAAATAAGCGTTTTTATTGAGCATTGCAGCTGCCGACTTACCTCTCCAATCAGCAAACGCCCTGGCCTGCTTCCAGGTAACACCAACTACAGGATAATTGTCATATGTTTTATGCGTATTATAATTAGCCGACATAAAACCCATCTGTGAATTTGGAAAATCGGCAGACCAAACGTTGTTATCCGGATAGATCTTTACTGCCTCAGTAACAAATTCGTTTTGGTTTTTCCCTCCAGTCTTCTGGTAAGTAAGGGAGTATTTAAGCAATTCAGTATTTAAAACTTTTTTGCCGTTTTGTTCCAGCACCAGTGAACCAAGGACTTTTGAGCTGATATTTGGATCGGCGCTTAACCATAGAGGAGTATCATTCTTTTCAAGCTTACTCCAGTTGATCTGTTTGGCAATGATCTCCGGATGATTTTTATCAGGCGGCAGAAAATAACTTTCGTCTTTTAAGTAATCTGTTATTACAATAGAATCTGCCACCCAATCAATAAACTCTCTGTATTGACGATTGGTTACTTCCGTGGCGTCAATAAAGAAAGGGCTTAAGCTTACTCTCTTTACAACTGCATCATCGTCGGACGAGCTTTTGTACATTATTGTACCTGAAGGTACATAAACCATACCTGGAGGCGGCATCATTCCTTTGCCTTTAAAACTATACACCGCCGGCGTTTCATAAATATTCCGGGATGAGCAGGAAGAAACACTAGAAGCTACAGCGCCAGCAAAAATGAGCGCCGCAATATTTTTAAGACTTTTTATTTTCCTAAATTTAGTAGAGTATTTGGTTGATTTCATAAGTGTGTTGTTTAAATCATGGGTATGTTACCAGTTAATCAAGAATGATGCCATCGGCTTTTTTTTCACACCTTTTTTTAGAAACTGCTAAAAAAAACCTCCTTCTGTTGCAAAACTCCTCGTTTTCGATAGACTTATTAATAAACATCAAAACAATACCTCAGGCGGTTTCCCTGGCATTTTATTAGCGTTAGCAGCAAATGCTGACCTTTTTTTGCATCAGTACAGGGACCGTTAAAAAGCATTCTTCTCCGTCATAAAAAATTCAAACTATAGCTAACAATTTTTCAATAAATGCGTTTATCCCTGGACAATTTTCAATAAAGAACAATCTATAATTGGAACTTTATTATACTTGCACTTAAAAAATCATCATTGCACATTTTAACTCTCATACCTTTATGCATCAACTAGAGCCTTCTGTATTAGAACGCGTTAACACCTGGCTACAGGGAAGCTACGACCCAGACACGAAACAGCAAATTCAGAACCTCCTTAACGAGGAAGCTTATACTGAATTAACAGATTCTTTTTACCGCAGCCTGGAATTTGGCACAGGAGGATTAAGAGGTATAATGGGCCCGGGCTCTAACCGCATAAATAAATATACCATCGGGGCCGCTACCCAGGGTTTAGCTAATTATTTAATAAAAAAGTATCCGGGAGAAAAAATAAAAGTCGCTATCGCTCACGACAGCCGTAATAACTCCGATGTACTGGCCAGAGTTACGGCAGAAGTTTTTTCAGCAAACGGCATCCAGGTTTATTTTTTCAAAGAGTTGAGACCCACGCCTGAACTATCCTTTGCAATACGTGAATTAGGATGCAGAAGCGGCGTAATGCTTACCGCATCTCATAATCCTAAAGAATATAACGGTTATAAAGCTTATGGTGCTGATGGCGGTCAATTTGTATCGCCGGACGACAAGCTCGTGATGGACGAAGTAGCTAAGGTTACTTCTGTTGACCTTGTTAAATTTTCGCCTGTTGAAGAGAATATTCAATATATCGGCGAAGAAATAGACGCGCTCTATCTTGATAAGATCGTTAAGCTTTCTGTTTCACCTGAGGCCATCAAACGTCAGAAAGATCTTAAAATAGTATTCTCTCCCATTCATGGCACCGGAATCACGCTGGTCCCGCAAGCTTTAGAGCGTTTTGGTTTTACCAATGTAAGCCTGGTTGAAGAACAAATCAAGCCAGACGGCAATTTCCCAACGGTTGTATATCCAAATCCGGAAGAAAAAGAAGCCTTAACTCTGGCTCTGGCAAAAGGGAAAGAAATCGATGCTGACCTTATCCTGGCAACCGACCCGGATGCCGACCGCGTAGGTATAGCCGTTAGAAATAATGAAGGAGAGTTTGTACTGTTAAACGGAAATCAAACCGGCAGTTTGCTCATCAATTACCTGCTCACAGCCTGGGAACAGAACGGAAAACTTACCGGCAAAGAATATATTGTTAAAACCATTGTTACTTCGTATATCATTGATGCCATTGCCGCTGCAAAGAATGTTGAATGCTATAATACCCTCACCGGCTTTAAGTATATCGGCGAATTAATGACAAAATTTGAAGGCCAAAAAACATTTATCGGTGGCGGGGAAGAGAGCTACGGATACCTGATCGGCGACCTGGTCCGCGACAAAGATGCTGTAATTTCTGCCGCTTTTATCGCAGAAATGACTGCCTTCTACAAAGATCAGGGAAGCAGCTTGTTCGATGCCTTGCTTGAGATGTATCAGCAGTATGGCTTCTATAAGGAAAAGCTTGTATCAGTAACTAAAAAAGGCAAGAGTGGAGCTGAAGAGATCAAAGCAATGATGGAAAGGTTCAGAAACAATCCGCCGGTAAGCCTTGGCGGTTCGAAAGTAGTAACCCTTAAAGATTATGAGTTAAGAAAGGAAACGGATATTTCTTCAGGTAATGTTAGCGAAATTGCACTTCCAAAATCGGATGTACTGCAATTTGTCACTGAAGATGGAAGTATAATCTCGGCGCGCCCTTCAGGAACTGAGCCTAAAATAAAATTCTACTGCAGTGTAAAAGGTTCACTTACTGATGCCACCGCTTACAAAGAAGCAGACACTTTGCTTGATGAAAAAGTAAATACTATTATCAGCGACCTTGGGGTATAACAAGCCCTTACAACATTCACCAGGATTTGCCTTTACCGGGCAGATCCTGGATAGTTAGTATACTTCTTATATTATCTGCTCTTCATAAATAAGCTTGCCCATCGTCATCTTTTTACTGGGATCAACTGCCCAGGCCGACAAAAAAACCGCACCATCGGTATCAAAACGCAGCTTGAAGAAGCCTTTTACCTTTTCGCCAAAACGCAGATACTTCCCACTTTGAACCACATATTTCACTTTTGAGCCTGATCCGCTTACAATGAAGTGATTATGATCTTTGCAGATGTATTGCAAATTATGCTCGTGTCCCGCAGCATAGATCAGATTAGGATATTGCGCTAGAATCTCCTTTAATTTCTTGCGCAGCCGCCTGTATCTCGGATGTGCCATATCTTCTCTGGCTCCTAAAAACTTACGATACAGTGGCAGTAAAGAACCAATTCCAGGCAAGGGAATCCAGGCTGATTTATCGTATATCGTCAATGGAAAAATATGATGTTTCAGCTTGAAGCGCCCACCATGTATCGCGTAACTATAAACGGGATGATGACCAGTAACAAGGAGATGCTTATGCTTGTTCTTTTCAAGAATAGCAACCAGTTGTTCAAAGAAATCTTCCTCCGACTCGACGCTGCAACCGTATTGCCTGCCTATTGGCCTCAGTCCCTTCTGTAGCCACCACTGTGTATCAATTGCAACAATGGTCAGGCTATGATTGATATCAATTTCGACCGGTCCGGGGCAACCATTTGAGGGCAGAAATACGTTTCGTCCTTCGAACAATTTCTGAATGTACTTTTCCTGCCGTACTATATACTCATAACCATCTTTCCGCCCTTTATTCCAATCATGATTTCCGGCTATAAAAACCACCTTTCCATGGTAATCTTTTAATGCTTCAAAATGTCTTTTTAAGGTATTTTCCGCATTGGTCCGTAAAATATTCCCTTTCGGTGGCATCCCCCGGGGATAGATATTATCGCCCAGAAACACTACAGCAGAATGCTGATCAGGATTAAAGTGCGAGCACAGGGTCTGTAAAACCGGGTCGGGCCTGGTAGGAGAAATATCGCCGGTATCTCCAATTAAAAAAACTTCATAAGGAAGATTAAGCTCAGGTTGAATGGGCATAGCTTTTTAACAGGTTAAAACTGGCTTTGTTGGTTTAATTTTTTTCCAAATTTAAATTTATGCAGTACGCGGCAACGCCTTTCAGAGTATAACAATCTAACTTAAGAATTCTGGCCTCTTCCTGCCAGGCATTTGCCCGGTAGTTTGTATTGCTTCCATCAATCAGAAGAACCTGGAACTTTACCCATTTTATCACATCCGCGATCTTAACTTTTGGATTTCCCCGAAGTAACAGAACTTCAGCATTAAGCGTTTTGTCAAAAGTATGATTATCCATGGACGGATCCCACATGAGTATCCTGAGATTATAGAACTGCAGCCAATTACCGCCATGTCCAGGAATGTTTTTGTTCTTTTTGGGGACACGATCTATAAAATAGAACTCATTCGAAATTGCATCCAGTGAGGGCTTTACAGAGAATTGAAATGCCTTGTCGGTCGACTTAAGATCTGAATAGACATAAGCTTTCCCTGCATCAAAAAAACCAATAGCCGTATTTTTACGCAAGCTATAGAATATAACCTGGCGGATATGATATCGATGTATTTTAGAGCGCGAGGTATAGATCGCTATAACCAGCATTATGAACGAAAAGACATACAAAAGCTTCTTATTTTTGGCTTGTAAAGCAAATATTAATAACAATCCCGCAAGAAACATCAAACAATAATACCATGCATCATAATGATAGAATTGCATACTTGAATAAGGCAGGCGTTCTATATATAGCAGAACCTTATTGAGGCCTTCAATACATAGACTCAGCAAAGCCCCCAACATTTTTAGCACTAAATATAAATCGCCCGGTGTGTTATAGAATGAAAACAGAAATAGAAAGCCAAGGCCGGCATACATAATCAGAGAAACCGGGAGGACGATCAGAAGGTTACTTAACAGAAAATACACCGGAAACTGATGAAAATACAATAGACTTAACGGAGCAGTTGAAGCCTGCGCTGCTATTGATAAAGACACGTAGTCCCATATTTTATCCGAAATCCAGTTCTTTAAATACCAAAGTCGGTAAATTTTAGGATATAGGTAAATAAGCCCCAGCACTGCAAGGTAAGACAACTGGAAACCCGCATCTACCAGAAAATATGGATTGTAAACAAGTAGTAAGAACGCAGAAATACAAATTAAGTTATAGGAGTTAATGCGACGGTTGAAGGGCTTGCCAATAATTAGAAAGCTGATCATCACAGCTGCCCGGCAAACTGAGGGGGAAAAACCGGAGACTAGAGTATAAAACCATATTAAGACAACAATGAGAAATGCTCTCAGAATTTTCAGCCAGCGTCTTTTATCCATAAACCATAGTGATTGATTCAGGACAAAGAACACCAAAGCTACGTGCATACCCGAGACTGAGAGGACATGCATTGTACCTGTTTTCGAATAAGCACTGATAGTTTCAGCACTTAATTCAGCACGGTATCCCAGGATAAGGGTGGACGCGAGGGCCGCCGCATCTGCACCCGGAATAAACTGCTGAAAACCCCTTACTAGTTTTTGACGTAAGTTTAGAGCCATCCCTATAAGAGAATTACCTTGCCCTCTGTTTAACAGACTGACCCTTGAAGCTGTGATAAATGTCTGGTGATAAATCCCGTGATTCGCAAGATAGTGTCTGTAATCAAATTCGTATGGATTAAGTGGAGGAGCCACTTCTTCAAATACATAAGGAATAAATAACCTGTCTCCATATTTCAGGTCCGGGCGGGCCCTGGCTTGCAAAGCCACCAAAAGCTTTCCGGAACATAGGTAAAATCGCTTTCCCTGAAAAGATTGATTTATTTCTGCTTCAAATCTTAAAATATCGCTTTTATAGCTTGGATCAGAGCAAATGGTTACTACCAGTGCTTCGGAGGGCGTTCTACTGAAATGATCAGGGCTCCCTTCCACGTAATGCCGGGCCGTTATCACGTAACCTAGACATATCAATAACAGATGTACGATCAAGCCGGGCAACCACTTGAACAGGTAAACTTTGAAGGATCTGTACTTGAACCATAGAAGGTAGAGCACGGTAAACAGAAAAAGCAAAATGCTCGTGTGGATTGAATAGCTTAAAGATGAAGGACGAAAGCAAAGGCCTCCCGTTATTCCTATAATCAGAGGAAGAAGTAGTCTGACAAACAATATTTCGCCTCTGAATACAACCGGCATTAAAATTGAAATCGTAATTGAAGTTTAACATCCGATTTATTGTTTCCCGCAATTCTCTCCAGCCCCGAACCTATTTCCTGAAGGTCTGAATAGCTTGTCTTAGCATACCGGAACCACATATCTATGCCTTTGCACACCCGGTAGCGAAGGTTTGCGTAATACCGTAACCCCCTGTTATAGTGCGCAGGGGCTGAAAAACTATATAAAACGTCATTCTCATTGGCGTAAATACGGGCATTGTAACTTTCGGTCTCGAAAACAGCAAACCTGATGTTAGCTGAAACCCTGGATTGCAACGGTTTATAAATCACGTCCTGGAACAGTAAAAATCCATATTCTCTTTTCTGTTCAGCTTTTTGGTAGCTTATAACTTCTGCCCGGTTCCTCAACTGACACTGTTCAGAGATTTTATAATTAAGCTCCAGCCGATATGCTTTTTTTGCCACCTGTTCCAAAAAGTTAATTGGATTCGGAATGTTCTCATTTTCCTGTTTATTCTCAAATTTGTAACGGATACTCAGCTTAAACTTCTTTGATGGAGCATAACCTATTTGTGAAAACATTTCATAGCCCCAAGAAGGGCTGTCGACCCTATATCGCAGCCAGGGAAAGCGAAAGAGATCGGCATAAACACTGATCTCGTACTTCCTGCCAGGAGTAACTACCAGTCCCGAATAGAATCCTTTTTCATTAACGGCACTACTCCCTTCAGCCAGAGCCTGGTTAAAGAAAGAATAGTAATCTTTCGCATAATTACGGTGAACAAGTACCAAGGCAACTTTGGGTGTCAGACTGGAAATTGCACCGTTAATGACTGCGACGCTACCTCCGGCTGAATAGGCAAGCTCTCCAAAAAAATAAATATTCTTCCAGCTACTATTATAATACGTACTAAAATTGTTCAGGCTGCGCCCTGTAAACCTGTAAAGATCATAGGCCTGCTTAGCCGATCCGAATGCCGAACTAAAGCGGTTGTGATAGGCTAAGGCTCCGATTCTCAAAGATCTTTTTGAATACAGAATATTAGCTCCATAAAGAAAATGACTGGTGTTCCTGCGCTTTTTATTTTCACTGCTGGTTCTGTGAAGTCCGGTCTGCACCAGGGAAGTCACTTCTTCATCTCCGCTTCCTTCACTTTCAGACAGTCCTCCATCTACCCGCCGGCCAGATAGAAAAGGGGTAAGCTCTATTGTTCCAAACTGAATAGTGGAGGCCAGGCCTCTTAAAAACAGAGCCTCATTCGTTGAGGTATATGCTTTAAGCCCGACAGCGTTTTTTGCAACCGACGAAACGGCAGCTCCTTTCCCGAAACCCAGGCCCGACCACAAACTTAGACCCTGGCCGAACTGCAGAGAATAATCACCCGCAACTACTTTTTTTATCCTGCCACCAGTTTTGTAAGATAAGTTGCCTGAAAAAAAATCGAACCCATGTATTTTCTTCGCGGAAATAAATCGTTCGCCCGCATCCTTTTCCATAGTCAAGGCTGCCGAAAGGTTTTGTCCGTAATGATAACGGTAACGAGTCAGAAACCGTTGCCGCGATCCAAGGTAATATGCCTTTGTCTTGTCTTCTGGAATAACGTATCCCTGTTGTTTCTGCAGTACCTGAGAGACGGTGACAAACAAGTCATTGCGTCCTTCCCGGACCAGATTTTTCAGACTAAGGTTCCCGGGCGTATTATTCCCGGGCAAAAAAACAAAAGGCAATAATCTCCTGATAGTTTGGGCATCAAGTCCATCAATGGTTTGAAGCTCAAGAAGATCAAGTAATTTTCCGGTTTCATTTCTATGCCTAAGGATTTGATCAATCTGCAGAGGTGATAAAAAGATTAGCTCCTGTAATGTTTCCCTTTCAGCACCGTTCAGGTCTATAGGATTTTTTCGGTAAAAATTCAGACGTTCCGTTAACTCGGTATAGTCAAAGTCCTCCCCTGCGGCTTCTGTCATTGATTCTATGATCATTTCAACCACATCGTCGGTTTCAACCTGAGCTGAAAGCAGATTAGCCTTATGAACTATAAGCAGCAACATCAGAAAGCTCTTAAAATTCATACCCTAAAGCCAGTTGCGGTGAATAGCCTAAGTTGGGATGGGAGCTTGCTGCAACGTCAACATGCAACCCTTTATATTTACAACCAAACCCGGCAAACTGCCTGAAAGGATTTGCGTTTATTCCACCACGAAGCGCCACGCTTTCTCCAGGCTTATACTCGAGTCCAAAACGCGCATCAGTTATAGTACTCAAACTTTTTATTAACCCACTGTTTAACAGCACCTTGTCTGAACAGCGATACGAAGCCCCTATCTGAATTGCCGTTGGCACCGAAGCATTCACATCGCTATTAAAAGCATTTTTTCCTGGATTTGATATATGCGATCCGATCAGCAGTTGCTTCCCTATCTTATATTGCAGCCCTGCCTCTATTGAGTAGGTATGAGCACTGCCATATTGTAAAATGGATAACTGATGAATATTGGCATTTATCGCTACGAACAAAGTGCTGCCAAAGCGCTTTGAATAACATAAACCCATACGCTGTTCCTTGTAAACCGAAACTCCGTAGTTCTGTACACTGATACCAAATACATTTTTTTTATGAGGATAGGCGAAGAGAGCAGTTTGAGTACTTATTTCAGTGTCGAGATAGTTACTTTGATAAGCTATGGCAGCAACGGGCCGTTCAATAGCTGCTAAACCCGCCTGATTAGATTGCAGGCTCCAGATATCCTGTAAAGCCGCTCCCATATTGCCCAGGGATGTAAATCTCGGTCCCAGATTTATATCCTGCGAAAATGCCTGAAACTGGAACGAGAAACACCCTAAAAACGCCAAACTATGCGATAAATTCAGCTTCATAGCAAAAAATTGATCGTGTTACTTGTAATTTTTGCTTAATATTATCACAATTAAAAACACAATCTAATGACGAAGCTCATATTATGTCTTGTTCTTGGTTCGCTTGCGACCCTTGGCTTTGCACAGAAAACTATAACCGAAGGTACAGTGGTATATACGGTTGAATGGTTGCCGACCCCTCAGATGCAACAGATAGCGGCAATGTTTCCAACCGAGTTAACCGTATATTTTAAGGGCGACTCCTCGGCAACGCTATCCAAATCCGCCTTTACAACCACTAATTCTATATTGAATACGAAAACTGAATTTCAACGCCTTCTTATCGACGTACCCATGAACGGAAAAAAATATTCCGTTTTGTTCAGTCCTGACGATATTGAGATGATGAAAGAGAATGGTCCGGATTTCAGTATCTCAGCCGGTACCGGGACAAAAAAAATTAACGAGTATAACGCTCAGAAATATACTATTACTGAGAAAAAAAGTGGAAAAACAACTGAAGCCTGGTTTACAAAGGATATAGCTGTCAATCAAAACTCGTTAACTCAGTTCTTTGATAAATCTTTGGGCTTTCCCTTGCAGTTCAATAGCTTTCAAAGTGGAATGGGAATTAAAGCAGTTGTAAAAGAAGTAAAAGAAGGAAAAGTTCCTCCTGCTATATTCAGCGCTTCTAAAGACTATGAAGAAATTACCTTCGCTCAGTTGATGAGTATGATGGGTGGAGGAAGAAGATAAGGATTTGCAGGAATTTGCAGACCTTTCCGGGAAGGGCCTGCATTTTTAATTTCACATGAACCATTCATAAATATCAGAGGCCTGCAAACGCTGCTTTTCCTCAGATGTAACGTCCCTGACGATCTGCCCTTCACTCATTTGAATTAAGCGGCTGCCGTACGCGAGCGATTCTTTTAAATTGTGCGTAACCATTAGGGCCGTTAAATTAAAGTCTTTAATCAAATTGCCGGCGGTTTTCATCACCAATTCCGCGGATCGCGGATCAAGAGCGGCAGTAGGCTCATCCAGCAACAAAACACTAAGGTCATCCATTACACTCATTAAAAGGGTAAGCGCCTGCCTCTGCCCTCCGGATAAACTCCCGATAGCCTGATCTAGCTTATCTTCAAGCCCCATAGATAGTGAGGCCACTTTTTCCTTCACCTCTTTAATAAAAGAATTATTGATACCTATTTTAAGTTTTTTCGGACTTGTACGTAAGGCTGCAAGTCTGAAATTTTCCAGAATGCTTAAGTCGGGAGCAGTTCCCATCAGCGGATTTTGAAACACACGTGCAACCCACCGGCTCCTTTTGTAATCAGGCAGCATCCCCAAGTCCTTCCCGTCGATATATAAATTTCCTTTTGTATGCACAACGCTCCCGGCAATAATATTCAGCAGAGTGGATTTACCGGAACCATTGGCACCTATCACAACCAGGAACTCTCCCCGCTGAACAGAAAGATTAATATTTCTCAAGCTGTTCACCTCGTTAAGCCGGCCTGCGTTATAAACCTTGGAAATTCCTTCGAGTTTAATCATACTTTTTTCTGAATGAGATCCTTGGCAAGCTTACAATCACAAGGACAAAAAGTGCGGTTACCAGCTTAAGTAAGGTAGCATCAATACCCAGACTCAGGGTAAGGGATAAAACCAGTTGGAATACAATTGCTCCGGATATAACCAGTAACAATATCAAGCTTACTGAAGAAATATTAAACCAATTGATAAAGGCCTCTGCAATGATAACAGAACCTAGTCCCACAATGACGATACCAATCCCCATATTGATATCAGCAAAACCCTGAAACTGCGTCATCAAAAAGCCGCTAATAGCTGTTAAAGAATTGGCTATAGCCAGACCTGTGATTTTCATCCGGTCGGTATTTACACCTAAGGCACGGATCATGCTTTCACTGTTTCCAGTAGCTCTCATGGAAATCCCGAAATCTGTTTTCAAAAGATAAGTTATCGCGGAAAGCAGGACGATCACAAAAAACAACAGAACATACAAAGTATTTAAATTATGGTCATCTGAAAGCATAAGCAAAGAATACAGAGTACTGTGGTTCATTAGCGGGATATTTGACCTGCCCATTAAACTAAGATTAATAGAGTAAAGGGCGGTCATCACCAGGATACCCGAGAGAAGCGGATTTATTTTCAGTTTGGTATGAATTAAACCTGTACATACGCCTGCACCGGCCCCGGCCAGTGCTACTAATGGAAATACAAGCGCCAGGGAATAGTCTGCTGACAGTAATACCCCTGTAACAGCACCGCCCAATGCATAACTGCCATCAGTGGTTATATCCGGAATATTAAATATTTTCATGGAGATAAAAATTCCTGCGGCGATGGCCGAAAAGCATAATCCCTGTAGAAGTGCCGTCAGATAAAAATCCATTATTTCAATGCCTCAAAGTTTGCGGGAATGCTGATCTTATATTTCTCTGCGCTTGAAGGATTATAAACTCTCTTCCGGACTTTAACCATTTCCCATTGCAAATTGTCCCTTTTACCGCTTTTAAGGTATTTCGCCGCCTGCAGACCTGCCTGATAGCCCCATTGATAAATGTCGGCACCAAAGGCAGCCACAGCGCCCCGCTTTACCAAACCTGCTTCACTGGTAAAAACCGGGACATTTCTCTGATTACAGTTTTTGATTATCGTTTCAAATGAGGCAAAGATGGTATTGTCGGGATTTGCAAAAAAAGCATCGATCTCCCTGTCAAGCAAGGACTGTGTGACCAGCTGGGCATCGGCAGAACTGTTTAATGGCAGAGCCTCAATAGCTATATTATTTTTTGAGGCCAAAGATTTAATCCTGTTCAATGCATCAACTGATTGAGGTTCGGCCTGGTTATAGATCATCCCTACCCTTAACTTCCTGCCCTTTGCTTTTAGCAGCGTTTGGATCAAGGAGAAAGATGTATCGATATAGGCCAGATCTTCTGCAACTCCCAACAGGTTCGCGGGGGTTCTACCTTTTTCATCAAGAACTTTCATATTACCAGGAACCGGCGAAACCATCATGAAGACCGGAATTTCTTTTGCGCGCTGAATGGCCGTTATCGTAGCCAATGTGGTATTACTCGCAATCAGGTTCACTTTCTCTGATATAAAATAATTCACTATTTGGGTCAAAGTGGGAATATCTCCCTGGGCGTTACGGTATACGACCTTTAGCGTATGGTTCTTTTCACTAAACCCTTCCTTATCCAAGGCGTCAAAGAATCCGGCTTTAGCCTGAGAAATAGTTTCATCTTCAAAGGCGTCTGCAAAACCAATAACGGGCACATTGCTATCCTTACTGCTGCAGGCCGAAAAGAATATTATGAGTAAAAGCGGAACCAGGAACTTTCTGAGATTCATGTTGCTAATTTATCATTTTAAGCAACAAAGAGGCACCTAATTAAAATAATGATTCAAATCTCGTATAAATACTAAAACAATTTTCTTCGCATTACGCTAACTAGTTTTATTTATAAATTCGCCGCGATGATTCACTTTAGATCGAAGCTACCCAAAACCGAAACTACTATTTTTACAGTGATGTCGGCGCTGGCTACAGAATACAACGCTATCAACCTATCGCAGGGATTTCCTGACTTTGATTCACCGCCGCAACTTATCGACCTGGTCGGCTCGTTCATGAAACAGGGCAAGAATCAATATGCTCCCATGGCCGGCCTGCTTATACTTAGGAACCAGATAGCTGAAAAAGTAGAGCTCCTGTACAATACAAGCTACGACCCGGAAACAGAGATCACCATTACCGCTGGGGGTACTCAGGCTATTTTCACCGCTATAGCTGCTACTATCATTCCCGGTGACGAGGTCATAATATTTGAGCCGGCTTATGACTCTTATGCTCCATCGATAAAACTATTGGGCGGCCTTGTAAAGCCTTTTGAGCTTGTTCCACCGGACTATAAGATCGACTGGGATATGGTGAAAAAACTTATTTCTTCAAGGACCAGGATGATCATTCTTAACTCTCCGCAGAATCCAACAGGGGTTATCCTGGATGAGGAAGATATAAAGCAGCTTATCAGCATCACCAAAGGTACAGATATCCTGATATTGAGTGATGAAGTTTACGAACACCTGGTTTACGATGACAGGCAGCATTTAAGCATGGCGCGCTACCCTGAACTTAAGGAACGAAGCTTTGTAACTGTCTCATTCGGAAAGCTCTTTCATACTACCGGTTGGAAGCTGGGATATTGCCTGGCGCCTGAAATCCTGATGAATGAATTCAGAAAGGTGCACCAATTCCTGGTTTTTAGCGTTAATACCCCTATGCAGTATGCAATTGCAGAGTTTTTGAAGAATACAGGCTATTATACCGAACTTAATTCATTCTTTCAGCAAAAACGCGATTATTTCAGAGATCTGATGCAACAAACAAGATTTGAATTGTTGCCTTGCTATGGATCTTATTTCCAGTGTGCAAGTATTAAAAATATCACGGAAGAAAAAGACATCGATTTTGTTCAAAGGTTGACTAAAGAACATCAGGTTGCCGCTATTCCAGCCTCCGCATTCTATAACCGCGGTAATGACTATGGCATAGTCAGGTTCTGCTTTGCAAAAAAACAAGAAACTTTAGAAAAAGCCGTTAATCTTTTAGCTAAAGTTTAAATTCGTAAACATTTTAAACCTTTTAAATGAGTGTTTTAAAAATTACAACTTTTCAAGCGTACCTGTTTTGGGAAAATGTAGACAAAAACCTGCAAAATCTGGGCCTTAGGTTATCTTCGATCCGCGAAAAGACTGACCTTATTATACTTCCCGAGATGTTTAGCACAGGCTTTTCGATGAATGCTGAAACTTTAGCCGAAGAAACTGGCGGAAAGACCATGCAATGGATGGAGATACAAGCAAAACGTTTCGACTGTGTGATCACTGGCAGCATGATTATAAAAGAAGATGGTCAGTATTTTAACCGTCTCATCTGGATGCGCCCGGATGGGAGCCACGAAAAATACGACAAACGACATTTGTTTGGACTTGGGAAAGAAGACAGCGTGTACACTACTGGTAAGGACAGGCTTATTGTAGACCTGCTTGGATGGAAAATATGCCCGGTCATTTGTTATGACCTACGCTTTCCGGTATGGCTAAGAAACAATAACGCCGATTACGATCTTTTATTGGTGGTTGCAAACTGGCCTGAAAAGCGGTCCTCTCATTGGAGAACATTACTTCCAGCACGGGCCGTTGAAAACCAATGTTACGTAATCGGACTTAACCGTGTGGGGCATGACGGAAATGAAATATATCATTCAGGAGACTCCATGTGTATCGATCCATATGGCAAGACCGTATATTATAAGCCAAACGACGAAGATCTGTACACATTTTCAATATCAAGAGAAGAGCTGGTTAAAAACAGGCGGGCTTATCCCTTTCTCAGGGATGCCGACAAATTTAACCTTCTTTAGTTAAAAAATGTTAAGAATACATTTCTCATTTTTTTTAATCTTATAATTATAATATCGATTTTGTTGATAATTGTGCGAAAGCATTAATATTAGTTTATGTTTAGAGAAATCAGGATCAAACCAATCCGTTATGTTGTTATACTAATATATTTTATTATCCTGTTTTTTTGTGCCATAGAGCTGAATTTTCTATGGCTATTTGGATATTCTCCAAGCCGCCACGACATCAGAACGCCAAATATGCGTATAGCCTCAGAACTTTATACGGCGGATGGCAAACTGATCGGACGCTATTATAAGGAAAATCGCACACCCATCGAATTTAATCAGCTAACCCCGCAAACGATCAATGCACTTGTTGCAACCGAAGATGTCAGGTTTTATAATCACTGGGGCATCGATATCCGCTCTTTGTTGTCGAGCGTCGTTTCCACAGCCCAGGGCGATAAGCGTGGCGCAAGTACCATCACTCAGCAACTTGCAAAAAATCTATATCGTACCCGTAACATCAAGCAACAGGGCTTTGTAAAACGGATTCCTCTGGTGAGAACCCTGGTATTTAAGCTAAAAGAATGGATCACCGCCTTCAAGCTCGAAAACCAATATACCAAGGAAGAAATATTGACCATGTATTTCAACACCGTTCCTTTTGGCAGTAATACCTTTGGTTTAAAAACTGCGGCAAAAAAATACTTCAATAAAGACACTGACGATCTTAGTGTAGATCAGGCAGCTATGCTGGTTGGTATGCTCAAAGCGAGCACCACGTATAATCCGGAATACAACCCCGAAAAGGCATTGGAAAGACGTAACGTAGTGTTGTCTCAAATGGAGAAATACAAATATATCGACCAGTCTGAGTACCAGAAATTTAGTAAACGCCCCTTGAACCTTACCATTGGAAAGGTTGAAGATGATAGTCGCGGAGACTCCTACTTACGTACGGCTGTAGCAAGATACCTGGAAAAATGGTGTGATGATAATGGTTATGATTTATATGAGTCGGGATTAAAAATATATACAACTATAGATTCTAAACTTCAGAAGTACGCAGAAGAGGCTGTTAATGAACAAATGAAAATTTTGCAAACCCGCCTAAACAATGCCTGGGGAAATCAAAACCCCTGGCGTGACTCTGAAGGAAAAGAAATAGAAGATTTCCCAATCAAGGCAGCACAGCGTCTCCCTGTCTACGACTATCTCAAAAAGAAATACAACAACAATCCCGATTCAATAGATTACTACCTGAATCTTCCTAAAAAAATGAAGGTGTTTAGCTGGAAGGGCGAAAAAGAAGTGGAGTACTCTACTTTGGACTCTATAAAGTATTATGCTAAGATTCTGAATACAGGCATGATGACCCTGGATCCTTTTACCGGACACATTAAGGTTTGGGTTGGAGGTATCGACTTCGACCATTTTAAATACGACCATGTGGATCAGGCAAAACGTCAGGCTGGATCAACTTTTAAACCTTTTGCTTATCTGGCAGCTCTCGAAAGGGGGATGAGTCCCTGTGATAAGTTCATCGATAAGCCAGTGAAAATATCTTACGATGAGAACAACGAACATAAGGTGTGGGAACCTAAGAATTCAGATTATTCTTTCTCAGGACGTGAAATGACACTCCGGCATGCAATGGGCAAATCTGTTAACTCAATTACTGCTCAAATAACAGAACAAGTTGGCTGGGATAATGTTGTTAAATATGCCCATGAATGCGGAATTGAGAGCGAACTGAAATCAGTCCCTTCTGTTAGCCTTGGCTCGAACGACGTATCTGTGTTCGAAATGGTCAGAGCGTATGGAACATTCCTCAATAAAGGGAAAAGGACAGAGCCGATATTAGTGCAACGCATTACCGACCACGATGGCAAGCTTATCGAGGAGTTCAAGGCTGAACAAAAAAGTGTGATTAGCGAGGAAATTGCCTGGCTGATGCTTTACATGTTCAAAGGCGGGATGGAAGAGCCCGGAGGCACGTCCCGGTCTTTATGGGAATGGGATCTATGGAAAAAAGGAAATCAAATAGGTGGTAAAACCGGAACATCGTCTGATTTCGTAGATGGATGGTATATGGGGATAACTAAAGACCTTGTTACTGGAGTTTGGGTGGGTTGTGACGAGCGCAGTGTCCATTTCCGTACATCAGGAACTGGCGAGGGGGCACATACCGCCTTACCGATTTTTGGTAAATTTATGGAAAAAGTTTACCATGACCCTTCAACAGGGTACACTTATGGTGCGTTCCCTTCACCGGAGGTTGACATCACACGTGAATATAAATGCCCTACACCAGAGGTTGTTATAGACACCACAGCAACAGACAGTACTGCAACGGATTCCCTGTTTGTAGACAGTGTATCAATTCCGGAACCGGAAGTTACTGAACCTGCTGCAGAAACCAAACAACCTGCAGTAAACCCTGGTAATGCACAACCTTCAAATCAGAAGGAGCCATTACAAAAACCTGAACAGGAAATGGATAACAAAACGAGGAGAGAACTTAACCGGGAGGCCCGCAGAAAAAGAAAAGAACAGGAGTCTAACAATTAGCTAACGAAAATCAAATACAAACGCACCGAAATATTGCTTTAAATTCCAGGCCCCATTGATATGAAACCACGATACTCAAACGTAAAAAAACCTGTTTTCAAATTAGTTGCTTTGCTTCTTCTTGCGCTGCTCAGCAACATAAAAAACCCAGTATCTGCACAGTATTTTGGGCAGAACCTGGTGAGGTACAAGAACCTTAAATTTGAAGTAAAACAATCACCACATTTTGAGCTCTATCATTACCTGAAGAACGACAGTCTGGTAAGTCATTTTTTGCGGGAGACCGAAATATGGTATGACCTTCATCAACAGGTCTTCAGAGACACATTCAGTAAAAAGAACCCTTTCATTCTTTATGAAAATCATCCGGATTTTCAATCTACAACAGTCTTACAGGGCGGCGCCAGTGTGGGTACTGGGGGTGTTACAGAGGGCTTGAAGAACCGGGTGATCATGCCGATCCAGCAACTCAATCACCAAACCAGACACGTTCTTGGCCATGAGCTTGTCCATGCCTTTCAATATCATTCACTAATTGAAGGAGATTCAACCAACCTCGAAAACATAGGCAATCTGCCTCTTTGGATGGTGGAAGGGATGGCCGAATATTTATCCGTAGGAAAAGTAGATGCATTCACGTCTATGTGGATGCGTGATGCTTATTTAAATAAAGACATTCCAACCTTAAGAGATCTTACAACCAGTAGTCGATATTTCCCTTATCGGTACGGGCAGGCATTCTGGACATATATAGGCTCAACATATGGCGATACCGTAATTGTCCCTTTGTTCAAAGCCACTGCCAAATTTGGGTATGAAATGGCTGTACGACGAACTTTTGGATACGATGAGAGAACCCTTTCGAACCTTTGGAGAACCAGCATAGAAAACGCATATAAGCCCCTGCTAAAGGATACGGCACAAATTCCTATTGGACGAAGTATCCTGAATTCTAAAAATGCAGGGGACATGAACGTTGCTCCGGCAATATCTCCCGACGGCAATTATGTTGCTTTCTTGTCTGAAAAGGATCTGCTCAGTATCGACCTTTTTCTCGCCGATGCTAAAACCGGGAAAATCTTACGAAAGCTCACCAGTAAAACATCTAACTCCCATATCGACGAATTTAGTTTTATTGAATCGGCCGGGGCATGGTCCCCCGATAGCAAGCGTTTTGCATTCAGCGCCTATAGCGCCGGGAGAACTAAACTCTTTATTGTAAATGTTTCTAATGGCAAAAATGAGGTCACAGAGGGCATGGGAGATGTAGGAGAATTCAGTAATCTTAGCTGGTCGCCAAATGGTGAGGATATCGCCTTTACAGGACTAAAAAATGGTTATAGCGACATTTACATTTATAATCTTAAATCGAAGAAAATAACTCAGCTAACTAACGACAGGTACTCTGATTACCAGCCTAACTTTTCTCCCGATGGAAAGTCTTTGGTTTTCAGCAGTGACCGCACAACGCTGGACCAAAGCAACAAAAGTGTAGACATTACCTATAATCTGGCGGTCATGGATCTGAAAAGCAAAATCATCACAGATATTCCGGTCTTTACAGGTGCAAACAATCTAAATCCGCAGTTCTCAGGAAACAGTCAGCAGATCTACTTTTTATCAAATCGCGATGGCTTCAGGAACCTCTACCGTTATACAATCAATTCTGCACAAGTAGAACAGCTGACTGACTACTTTACAGGCATCAGTGGCATCACCGAATATTCTCCAGCTTTAAGCGTATCAAAAAACGATGATATAATCTATTCGTACTACAGAGCACAGAAGTACACTATTTATAATGCAAAAGCTGATGAATTCAAACCCCTGTCGGTTGATGCTCAGGCCTTGAACTTCGAGGCGGCAACTTTACCCCCAGCCAAATCGGTCGGAGTAGACATCATCAACGCGAACCTTGACAATTTTGAACGCTTTGAAACCATCAGCAATCAATCGATACAGCCTGCTAAATATCGCCCGCAGTTTCAACTAGACTATCTGTCAAGTAATGGGGTTGGCGCTTCAGTGGGCGGCCGGTTTGGCAGTGGGCTTGCGGGTGGAATACAAGGTCTTTTCAGCGACATTCTCGGAAGAAATCAAATTTTTGCAGCAGCTTCAGTAAATGGAGAGATCTATGATTTCGGCGCCCAGGTTGGCTTCCTTAACCAGAAAAGCCGCATCAGCTGGGGTGCTTCGGTTTCTCACATTCCTTATATCTCAGGAATAAGCTATCCTTCCGTCGACCCGGAAAACCCAACGCTAGGTGTAATTAACACGGATATACTAAGAACTTTTGAAGACCAGTTCCAACTCCTTGCGGCTTATCCGTTCTCGAAAGTGCATCGCTTCGAAGCTAGTTCAGGTGTTGCCTATTACAGTTATCGTATTGACCGCTACTCTGATTATTATAGTAATGGCTTCTTTCAAGGTGCCGACAGACGCAAAGTTTCCAAATCAGAGGCCGCAAATGAGCCTTACTACCAGCAATTTGGCATGGATTTCAAATCCTTTGGCATAGTGCAGTTTAACGGGGCTTTCGTGGGTGATAATTCTGTTTTCGGAATCACCGCACCGCTGGATGGTTTTCGCTACAGAATTGGTGCAGAAAGATTGGTGGGCGATATTAGTTTTACCGGGATAACCGCTGATCTCCGTAAATACAAAAGAATTAATAAAGTGACACTGGCTGCAAGAGCATATTCCTATGCAAGGCTTGGAAGCGATGGCGAAAGACTTTATCCCTTGTTTATTGGTTATCCTTACCTGATACGTGGCTAGGAAGCCAATTCCTTTTATAAACAAGGAAACCAGGGAAGTTCTGGAGGTTTTGGCATTAATCAATTAACAGGCTCAAAAATTGCAGTTGCTAATTTTGAAATACGACTTCCATTTACCGGTCCGAAAAAGCTTTCTGCCATAGAATCCAGATTTCTGTTCTCTGACCTGAACGCATTCTTCGACATCGGTTTAGCATATGATGAGGATTCTAAAGTGGCTTTTCGTGCAACTCCCCGCGTAACCCGGACTGAGGCACGACCAACTGAGGAAAACCCTAACGCTGTCTTGAGACATTATGAGCGGGTACCCGCTATGAGTGCAGGTCTATCTTTGCGTGTTAACGTTTTTGGATACTTCATCCTGGAACCTTATGCCGCTATTCCATTCCAGAGAACAGACGTGAACGGCCCTGTATTCGGACTAACATTTGCACCAGGATGGTAGGTTAATAAAAAAACCTTCATGAGCGGCCGCTCATGAAGGTTTTTTTATGGTTACATTGCACTTATCCGCGCATTTACATGCATTCCCCTGGTGCTTAATATTTGTTCGAAATCCAGGCCTATACTCAGATCAAGCCAGTCAGGATTCACACTTCTTATAATCTTTTCCTTTTGAGCCCTCGTATACCGGCTGATTACGTTAAATCGCTCAATAGCGGCATGTTCGCTATTCAGCTCTTCAAAGTAAACAAGGCGCGTTAGTTGCTGGGCACTATCAAAAAACAGATTAGGCATTTGCCTGTAGAAACCTACCGTTTTTAACAAATCAGAACTCATACCTACATGTAAAGAAATTCTGTTCCTGTCAGTCACTATAAACACATACCTTTTCATATTTTACTAATTAAATTACCTTGATTAAAAAATAATTGCTAATTTTATGAGCATAAAGTTACTAACTATTTTAGCAAATGCAAATTTATTTTTAACATGGGCAATATTTCTGGCAACCTTAAATACTTACGTAAGAAAAAAGGGCTTACACAGCAGCAATTCGCAGATTTAATGGAGATTAAGCGTTCTCTGGTGGGAGCTTATGAAGAGGAAAGAGCCGATCCGAAGTACGATTTGCTAAAAAAATTCGCAGAATACTACGAATTAAGTATGGATGAACTTGTAAATGAAAAGATCACCGATAAGTGGAAACCAAAGCCTAAGGCCGAATCTGGCAACGTTAGGGTATTAAGTATTTCGGTAGATTCAGAAGAACGCGAGAATATAGAACTGGTGCCTGTAAAAGCAAGTGCAGGATATTTGAATGGATACGCCGACCCGGAATTCATTAGCGATCTGCCCAGGTTTCATCTTCCGATATTAAAGCAAGGCACCTACAGGGCTTTTGAAATAAAGGGCGATTCCATGCTTCCTCTGCAGCCAGGAAGTATTATTGTGGGAGAATATGTAGAAAACTGGAACGATATCAAACCTGGTGAAACTTATGTTTTCATTTCAAAGACTGATGGTGTTGTTTATAAGAGAGCGGGCAATCGCTTTAAAGAAAACAAGGCGCTTAAACTTATCTCTGATAATATTGCTTATGAGCCGTATATGATATCGGCAGAGGATATATTGGAAGTGTGGAAAGCTAAAGCTTATATTTCAACCTCCCTTCCTGAGCCCACTCCTGAACCAACGATGGAAAGCCTTACATTGTTAATGTCACAAATGCAAAAGTCTATTGCTAAGCTGCAACAGAACAACAATTAAGTAAATAGCGGATTAAACTATTTTCCTTTACATGGTCTAAACTTCAAATAAATTAGATTATGAAGAAAATATTTTTAGCATTCGCTTTATTAGTCGGATCTCTATCTTACAGCCAGGCTCAGCAGCAGGCCCCACGTACTCCGGAAGAAAGAGCCAAAACGCAGTCGCAACGTTTAGCAGACAGACTAAAACTAGATGCTGAACAGAAATCAAAACTGGAAGCTATCTTTCTGGCTCAAGCTAAGTCGGTGGATAGCCTGAGAGCGACCACAGCTGAAGTAGCCGACAGAAGGCAATCTTTCGAAAAAATGCGGCCTATTCGCGAGCAGGCCGACAAAAAAATTAAAGCTCTTCTTAACGATGAGCAAAAGAAAGCTTATGCGACCTATCAGGAAGAAATGAAAAGCCGCATGGAAAACCGTTCAGGTCGCCGGGGCGGATCAAATGCTCAACCATCCAACTAGAAAACAAGCGGCTTATGCCGCTTTTTTTCCTTAACACTTTTTAACAAAGTCCTTGTTAAACCCTGCTCCTCAAATACGCTCTATTAATACAAACACACATAGATATGAAAAAGTTAATTTTAGCGGCCTTATTAGTTACGGGCATTTCACTTACAGGTTTTTCACAGGACAGAGCAAAACATACAAAGAAAACTCCTGAGCAAAGAGCACAATTCATGACGGATGCAATGGATAAGAAACTATCTCTGTCTGATAAACAAAGGTCGGAAATCTACAAAGTACATCTGGATCGGGCCAGAGACATGGAAAAGAATCGCAGCGAAACAAGAAAACGCGGTGAAAAAGATCGTTCAAAAATGAAAGGCCAGTTTGAAGCCAGCGAAAAGAAAATTGAACGTATCTTAAACAGCGATCAGAAAAAAGCTTACGCCCAACTTAAAGCGCAGCGCCACGAGAAAGGCAAACATCGTAAAGCTGAATTCAAAAGAAAAAGAAATAAAGAGGGGAAGCTTAATTGATTAAACAATTAGCGAAAGCGGTAGGTTATTCCTGCCGCTTTTTTTATTTTAGGGCCGTTTTGAACGACATCACTTCATATATTAATGCGAAACTTAACGAAAGAATAGAAGGTCATTCTTTACGTACATTAAATACGTACGTCCAGCTGGTCGACTTTTGCTCTAATGACTATCTGGGCTTTGCCCGATCTGCAGATTTGCAGTCCATCTTTCAGGCAGAAATAAGTAAACATTCCTATTCGCTTACAGGCTCTACAGGTTCCAGACTTATTTCAGGCAATGACCCGTTTACAGAAGACCTCGAGAACTATATTTCTCACTTTCATCAGGCTGAAGCCGCTCTCATCTTCAATTCGGGCTACGATGCCAACGTCGGAATTTTTTCTTCGCTGCCTCAACGAGGAGACACCATCATCACCGATGAACTCATCCACGCTTCTATTATTGATGGCGCACGGCTAAGTTTTGCTAACCGTTACTCATTTAAACATAATGATTTAAATAGCTTAGAAGAAAAACTCAAAGTAGCAAAAGGAAGGATTTTCATCGCTGTTGAAAGCATTTATTCGATGGATGGCGATACAGCCCCCTTACAAAAAATAGCAGCTCTTGCTGAAAGGTATTCAGCAGCTTTGATTGTGGACGAAGCTCACGCAGTTGGTATATTCGGCGAACAGGGCCAGGGATTGGTACATCAACTTGGCTTGCAAGACCAGGTGTTTGCGCGGATAATCACCTTTGGAAAAGCACTGGGCTGCCATGGTGCAGCTATCCTGGGCAGCCAGGCATTGCGCTCTTACCTGATCAACTTTGCCCGTTCCTTCATCTACACAACAGCTGCTTCTCCTTTGTCACATCTCAGTGTCTATTCGGCTTATCAGTATCTTCGAAGAAACAATTTCAAACGTGATATAGAATTGAAGATAGCGGCTTTTAAAGAAGCTGCAGGCCAACTCCCTGGATTATTCATCAACAGCGAATCGCCTATTCAATGCCTTTTAGTTGAGGGCAACCAAAAAGCTAAACGACTTGAAGCAGCTTTGCAAGATGCAGGATTTGCCGTTCGGGCTATTCTCCACCCTACCGTAGCCGAAGGAAAAGAAAGATTACGCTTTTGCCTTCATACATTCAATTCGGACAACGAAATCAAGCTTTTACTCAAGAAAGTAGCAGAAACATTTAAGGATTAAACAAATGAGACCTCTTTTTATAACCGGAATTGGTACTGACGTCGGGAAAACCGTTGTGTCAGCCGTTCTTGTAGAAAAACTAAAATGCGATTACTGGAAACCTGTACAGTCGGGCGATCTGAATGATTCTGATACGATGAAGGTAAAGGCGCTTGTATCGAATCCGGTGTCGCTTTTTCATCCGGAATCATATCGTTTAACCCAGCCATTCTCCCCGCATAAATCTGCGGCTTTGGACGGCGTTGAGATCGATCTTAGCAAAATACATATTCCGGAAACACAGAATCAGCTTCTGGTAGAGGGTGCGGGCGGCTTAATGGTACCCTTAAATGATAAACAGCTTATCATTGATCTTATTGGGCATTTACAGGCAGAAGTTATCCTGGTTGTGAAACATTATCTGGGTAGCATTAACCATACCCTGCTCAGCCTGGATACTTTAAAGCACAGGAATATCCCGGTGAAGGGAATAATATTCAACGGAGCTCCCGACGAATACTCAGAATCTGTCATACTAAATTATAGCGACACCCGATTGCTTGGAAGAATTCCACTGGTTCCAAACCTCGACAAAGAAAGTATTAAGTTCCTGGCACAGCAAATAGATACAGGCGCTTGAGAACAAAACAACATGCAAGCGCCTGAAACTCGTTACATTTTTTCGGGGACTTCGATTCCCAGCAATTTCATTGACTTTTTAATAACCGAGGCGGTAGACTGTGATAAGGCAAGCCGGAAATTCATTAACTGTTGCTCCTCTACTTTTAAGATAGGCTCTTCATGATAGAACTTGTTGTACAGCTTTGCAAGCTCATAAGTGTAATTTGCCACTAAAGCTGGGCTATGTTCTTTAGCTGCCGCAGATATAACTTCCGGATATTTGTATAAAGACATGACAAGCTCTCTTTCAGATGAAGAAAGAGAAGAACCAATTTCTGAAAAGCTAAAGTCTTTATGACTTGCTTTATTTATAACGGACCGGATCCGCGCATGAGTATACTGAATGAATGGTCCGGTATGGCCTTGGAAGTCGATAGACTCATTAGGGTCGAACAACAAACGCTTTTTCGGTTCTACCTTCAATAAAAAGTATTTTAAAGCCCCTAAACCGATCATGTTGTACAGATGCTCTTTCTCTGCGTCCGAAAAGCCTTCGGTTTTTCCAAGTTCCTCTGTCCGCTTTCTGGCGGTATCCACCATTTCTCTGATGAGGTCGTCTGCGTCAACAACTGTTCCTTCCCGTGACTTCATTTTGCCGGAAGGCAGATCAACCATTCCGTACGAAAGATGATAAAGCCCTTTAGCCCATGATTTACCCAGTTTATCGAGAATCAAAAACAACACTTTGAAGTGGTAATCCTGCTCGTTCCCTACTACATAGATCGATTCTTCTACATTGAAATCCTTATACTTCAATTCTGCCGTTCCTAAATCCTGGGTGATATATACCGAAGTACCATCCCCTCTTAAAACCAGCTTTTCATCCAAGCCCTCTGTGGTTAAATCTATCCAGACTGAATTATCTTCCTTTTTAAAGAAAACTCCTTTCTCCAGACCTTCCTCTATAATATCCTTTCCTAATAAATAAGTATCAGATTCATAGTAATATTTGTCGAAGGAAACACCAAGCTTATTGTAGGTTTCATCAAAGCCGGCATACACCCAACTATTCATCGTTTTCCAGAGGCTGATCACCCCCTCATCACCGGCTTCCCATTTCTGAAGCATCTGCCGCGCCTCATTAATTAGCGGTGCATTTTTCTTTGCGTCCTCTTCTGACTGACCCTGGGCCTTCAGTTCTTCGATTTCCTTTTTATACTCCTTGTCGAAAATAACGTAATAATTGCCGACAAGTTTGTCGCCTTTAAGTCCGGTACTTTCGGGAGTTTCCCCTTGTCCAAATTTCTGCCAGGCAAGCATTGATTTGCAGATATGTATACCCCGGTCGTTAACGAGATTAGCTTTCACAACCTCAAAACCTTCTGCAGAAAGAATCTCCGCAACTGAGAAACCAAGTAAGTTATTCCTTACATGGCCCAAATGAAGTGGCTTGTTAGTATTGGGAGATGAATACTCAACCATCACCTTTTTACCGTTTGGCTGGCCTTCACCGAAGTTTTCTTTTACTAGTTGTTCTTTGAATATTTTTAAAAGGAATTCTTCAGATAAAACAATATTTAAAAAACCTTTAATTACACTAAATCCGGCAACCTCGGATAAGTGGCTAACCAGATACTCTCCTATTTCATTTCCTGTTTGCTCAGGGGTCTTCCTTGACAATCTCGTAAGAGGAAACGTTACAACAGTTATTTCGCCATCAAATTCCTTGCGGGTTTCCTGAAGAGCTATATCCGATTCCTTAATTTCTGTATTATATAGAGCTTTAACAGCTTCAACGGTTCCTTTTAAAATAAAATCCATCAGACAAACTTAGATAAAATTTCGCCTCCAAAAATAGTGTATAAATTTTTTATGTGAACCTGATGATCTTTTTGGACCAATCTAATTAATCTTAACTAAACATGCCCTTAACGTCAATCATATAGCTTTATGGTTTGTTTATATTTTAATGGAGATCAAAGTAAGTTCAGAAATTGGTACGCTTCGTTCGCTGGTCATTCATAGCCCTGACAGCGGAATTGGCCGTGTGGCGCCCTCTAAGGCCCAGGATTGGTTATTTGAAGATATTCTTCACCTGGAAACCGTACGAAAAAAAGAATACGACCTTTACGTCAAGGTCCTCCTGTATTTTCTCGATCCTGAGATCATCAGAGGAAGGATTGCTGAGATAGATTCATCAGAAAGTAACCGAAGTTTCTACAAACCCAACAACAGAAACTTTCACAATTCACTTAAAGTCATCGAAATAGAAAGACTCCTGTCTGAGATACTGGAAGACAATAACATCTGTCAGAAGCTTACTGCAGCGGTATGTGCAATTGAAGGTTGTAGCTATAAATTACAGAAGGAGCTGATAAATACCTCTCCTGCCGAACTTGCAAAAATCTTTATATCGGGATCTTTGTTCGACGGGAGCATGATATTTCCTCCTATTCCGAACCTTATTTTCACCCGGGACATTGGAATAACCATAAACGACTACATTTTAATCAACAAACCTGCTAAAAAAGCGCGCTCACGGGAAACCCTGTTAGCAAGATATATTTTTTTCAACCATAAGATCTTTGAAAACTACCGCGATCATATTCTTGAAATACCCGATACTGTTAAGTACTTTTTGAGGCCAGGAGAAGATCCCGGTGAAAAAACCACTATAGAAGGTGGCGATGTTATGGTAGTAAGTCCCCGTCACATTTTAATTGGCTGCAGTGAACGAACCACGCTGAGCGGGGCGAGCGAAGCCATTAAACTTCTTTTTGAGCATAACGTTATTGAGAAAGTTACGCTGATAAAAATACCGCATAAGCGCGACTTTATGCACATTGATACGATCTTCACCCAGGTAAAACGAGACACGTGGGTAGTGCTTGGCTCAATTTCATCAAAAGAACAGCATCGGGGCCCCGACGCCATTGACTATTTCTCGGAAAAGAAGAACAAAGAGAAGCCGGAGATCATACAATTTAAAAAAGGAAAGATGGACAGGCCAAAAAAGTTTGCCTGCATTGAAGACTTGCTGGATCATATTAGTCGCAAAGACCTTGGTTCGGAGACAGAAACCAGGTTCATTTACTCCGGCAACAACATCTTTCCTTTTGATGTAAGGGAACAATGGACCGACTCCTGTAATCTTCTGGCTTTGAAAGAGGGAGTAGTGGTAGGGTACGACAGAAATGACAAAACAATAGAGGCTTTCCGCGAAAATGGATTCACCACCCTTACTGCCTCCGATCTGATCGAAAAGCTTGAGAAAAACGAAATAACCATCGAATCATTAACAGATACCCTGATTCTGATACCTTCAGCAGAACTTTCGCGTGCCAGAGGAGGCTTTCATTGCATGAGCATGCCTCTGTTAAGAGATGATATATGAGCTCAGCCAGCACCATATTAATGATCAGGCCGGTTAACTTTGCTTACAACGAGGAGGCTGCGATAAGTAATTCCTTCATGGATAAAATGGCCCGAAAGAGACACCCGCAGCCCCTTGCTTTGAAAGAATTCGATCAGTTTTCTGACCTATTGAAAATAAATGGGTTAGAGGTTGTTATCATCCAGGATACACCTATCCCTCACACTCCTGATTCCATCTTCCCGAATAACTGGATCATGACAGATGCTTCAGGATCTGTTTACGTCTTTCCCATGGAAGCTGAGAACAGGCGGCTTGAGCGGCGAGCGGATATTTTAGCAGAACTAAAGACCCGGTTCGATGTAAAACAAATTTTTGATCTTAGCTTTTTCGAGCAGGAAGGAAAATTTCTCGAAGGAACGGGCAGCATGGTTTTAGACCGCGATCATCAGATTGCTTACGCCTGCCTGTCACCGCGAACAAACCCGGAAGTTCTTCAATATTTCTGTAAACTTTCCGGATACAAACCCCTCACTTTTAATGCCGTTGATCTTAACAATACACCCATATACCACACTAATGTCCTTATGTGCCTGAGTAAGTCCTTTGCTGTAATATGTTTAGACGCTATTCCTAACGCCCGGGAAAGGATGGCAATAGTAAGTATGCTAGAGGAAACTAACAAAGACATCGTCGAAATTAATTATCATCAGCTGCTTCACTTTGCGGGCAATATGCTTCAGCTCAGAAACACAAACAACGAAGATCTTCTTGTTCTTTCCGAGCAAGCTTATAAATCCTTATCAGGAGATCAGTTAAACCGGCTTCAACGCTACTGCCGACCGGTTTTCTCGCCGCTGTACACGATAGAGAATACAGGCGGCGGAAGTGCCCGTTGTATGATTGCGGAAGTATTCTTACCACACAAGCAAGCTATGTCCTGATCATTTTCCAGTTTCCATATGTGGCGCATCAACAGGCTTGGATTCCGGAGACCTGTATTTTTTCGGACCATCTGCCATAATCCGTCGGTTTATACAGCCTAATAACTGTAGGTCTCGCCCTTTTGTTCTTCAGCCCAATAAATTACCTTAATTGATTGTAATCTTTTCAGCTCATAATTATTTGTAAGAAAACAACAAGTCAATTTTGTTATTTTCGCACGTTAAAAATTGAAGCCTTTTTGTAATCTTACACGTAGAACGCAAAGAGTTTACAATAACCACATTGCAAAAAGAAAAATAGATGCAGAGTTACGAAGAATTCATTGACCTCAGCGTTGGCTTTCCACAGGAGGGCTTTGAAGTTATTGATGATGAACTATATTTCCAGGACCTAAATCTGATGGAAATGATTGAAACCTATGGCACGCCGCTTAGGTTTACTTATTTACCCCTTATATCTAAAAAAATTCAGCAAGCCAAGTTGCTATTTCAGCAGGCTATAGTAAACAATAATTATCGTGGAACTTATATGTACTGTTACTGTACAAAAAGCAGCCACTTCAGACACATTGTTGAGGAAGCCCTGAAAAACGATATTCACCTTGAAACCTCTTCAGCATTTGATATGCCAATGATCGATGCTCTTGAAAAAAAGGGGGTGGTAAATAAAGAGATGACGATTATCTGCAACGGATTTAAAACGTATCAATATAAGCAATACATTATTGATATGTTTCATGATGGATTTAAAAACATCATTCCGGTGCTTGACAATAAAGAAGAGTTTAATATTTATGATGATGAGCTGGATATTCCCTGTAGTTTAGGTATCCGTATTGCATCAGAAGAGCAGCCAGACTCTCAGTTCTATACCTCACGGCTGGGTATCAGAATGGAAGATGTAATCGAATTCTATAACAATAAGATTGCGCAAAATCCTAACTTCAAGGTTAAATTACTGCATTTCTTTATTAACTCGGGTATATCTGACACTCCCTATTACTGGAATGAGCTAGAGAAATATGTGACGCTTTACTGCAAGTTTAAGAAGATAAACCCCGACCTCACAGTATTGGATATTGGTGGTGGCATGCCTTTTAAAGATTCCCTGGTTTTCGATTTCGACTACGAATACATGGTAAATGAGATCGTTAAACGGATCAAGGAGATCTGTGCCGAACACGATGTGATCGAGCCGGATATCATCACTGAATTTGGGAAGTATACCGTTGCGGAAGCTTCAGGAATTCTTTACAAAGTCCTTGGCCGTAAACAGCAGAACGACCGTGAAAAATGGCTTATGTTAGATGGTTCGTTTATTACTAACCTTCCTGATGTTTGGGCACTGAACCAGAAATATATTTTATTACCCGTAAATAACTGGGATTCCGAATATGAACGGGTGAACCTTGGCGGTATAACCTGTGATGGACAGGACTATTATAACCAAGAGGCTCATATGAACAGTGTGTTCATGCCTAAGACGCGTAAAGTACAATATCTGGGTTTTTTCCATACGGGAGCATACCAGGAAGTATTAAGCGGGTATGGTGGTATTCATCACTGTCTTCTTCCCTCTCCTAAACATGTTATCATACGCCGTAACCGTGATGAGACGTTTAATTTTGATGTTTTTGGAGAAGAGCAAAACAGCAAACAGGTATTAAAGATACTAGGGTATACCACCTAGGGTATTTTATCAGGTCAGCAAATAAATTTGCTGACCTGATCCTTTATACATCATTCTTTTCCAGCAGCTTCAATAACGTAGCAAAGTCTTTCGGATAAGGGGCCTCCACAGTCACTTCTACATCACCCCTTAACCTGAAGGTGACCTCTTTAGCATGCAGCGCAAAACGCTTCATTATAGGTAGCTCTTCCTGATCTTTACTTAGCCTGTAATTTCTTTTTATTTGCGAAAGAAATACCGGTTTTCCTCCATACATTTCATCTCCTGCGATAGCAGCTCTTTGAGTGGCTAGATGAACCCTGATCTGGTGCATTCTGCCGGTTACCGGCTGGCATTCAACTAAGGTGTAATGCTTGAAATATTTCAGAGAGTTGAAAAGAGTTTGAGCCGGCTTCCCTTCCTGCTTGTTTATGGTAACATTTTTATTTCCCAAATTCAGGATAGGAAGATCAATGCTAAGATCATTAAAGACATGAGTACCATTAACTACTGCATGATACACCTTTTTTACTTTTCTATGTTCGAACTGCATAGACAGCATGCGGTATGCTTCCGGATTCTTCGCAATGATCAGGCAACCGGATGTCTCTTTATCTAAACGATGACAAACCTGCGCGTCAGCTACATATTGCTTAGCGAGATTTAACATATTAATATCCCCTCCCTCGCGTTCATGTAATGAACTGATGAAAGGGGGTTTATTCACTACGATAAGATCCTCATTCTCAAAAATGATAAGATCTTCCAGCCTTGGAATTTTCACTGGGCAAAAGTAGCGATTTATGCCGGGATTCCCGCAGATTTCGCGGTCGGCGCTAGCTTAAAACAGAACGTTTAATATCAGGCGAACACAATTAAGTCTAGGCTTCAAATTTGTATCCGACGCCTTTGACAGTACTTACGTAAGCATCACCAAGTTTTTCGCGTATCTTACGGATATGAACATCGATAGTACGGTTAGTTACTACCACAGAATCCTCCCATATACTTTTCAGGATCACCTCACGAGTATACACTTTTCCCGGTTTGGCGGCTAGTAAGTATAGCAGTTCAAACTCCTTCTTTGCAAGCACGATTTTTGTACTGCCTCGGTAAACCAGGTAGGTCTCCCTGTCTATAACCAGGTCGGATATCTCGAGCTTGTTTTCAATGGCTTCTTCTGGCTGGCTATTGCGGCGCAATATGGCGTTTATTCTGCTCACCAAAGCCCTGGGCTTGATTGGTTTTGCTATATAATCATCAGCTCCTACATTAAAACCGGCTATTTCAGAGTACTCTTCGCTGCGTGCCGTTAAAAAAACCATAAATGTATTCTTAAAGTCGTTCATGGTCCTTAGAATTCTGCAGGCTTCGATGCCATCCATTTTAGGCATCATGATATCAAGGATGATCAGATCCGGATGGTTTTTCTTAGCTTCAGAAACTCCTTCCTGACCGTTTGATGCAGTGAAGACCTGGTAACCCTCTTTTTTAAGATTATACTCAATAAGCTCCCTTATATCCGGTTCATCATCTACAATTAATATCTTTTGCTTAATTAAACTCATCTTTTTTAAATATGCTACTAAGGTATGTCCTAAAGAGCATCAAATGATTAAGATAATATTAAATTATTGTTAAGGATGACATAAGCTTAACATGACTTATAACTTACCTGAACGTTTTGTTTAAAAAACTTTCAAGTTCGGCTCCGCGTAAATTCTTTGCAAGAATTTTCCCTTGTGGGTCAATAAGATAAGAAGAAGGAAGAGCTTCTACCTGGAACTGCTTTGCAACCTGGCTGTTCCACTGATTAAGTTCTGAAACATGGTTCCATGCTAACTGGTCATCTTTTATAGCTTTTTCCCAGGCATCTTTGCTGTTATCCAATGACACGCCGAGAATGGTGAAGTTTTTGTCCTTGTACAAGTTGTACTGCTTAACGAGATTAGGGTTTTCCTGGCGACAAGGGGCACACCATGACGCCCAGAAATCAAGCAACACATATTTACCTTTGAAGTCCGACAATTTAAGTGCTCCACCCTTTACTGAAGGAGCTTCAAAATCAGGCGCAGGCTGACCTACAGCAAAAGCTTTTGCCTTTTCCATCCTTTCCAGAAAATCCTGTACGGGCCTGTTATTCGGAAATTTGCCCTTCAGCCCTTCAGCATATTTAAGAAGCTCTGATTCAAACTTTGTCGGATCCAAAGAACTGACGGCATAAAAACCAGCCAGATTATCTTTATTCTCATTGGCAAACTTTACTGAAGCATCTGCGAATGCCTTCATATTCTGCTCGAACCTTGGTATGAGTACCGCCTCCAGAGAATCTTTAGTGGCCGGATCCTGAGTTACTTTTTCCTGATACTCGTTTTGTAATTCAAGGAAGATCTTTCCGTATTTATTGCTTAGCTGGTTGTAGGTCTTAAGCTTATCCGAGATTTCTGATCCTTCTATTGAATATTCTCCGGTAAGATTCTTATAGTCGGCAGAAAAATCCAGTTCATCGCCGTTCTCAGCTACTAACAGATAATTTTTATCCTTGGCAACGATGTAAAAAAAGTCAGCGTCAGGGGATGATACCGTAAACTTGAATTTCTTATCTTCATTTAGCAATGCTGAATCGACAACCTTTTCCTGTCTATATAAGAACACTTGCTTTATCTCTTCAGCGTTTTCCAGTTTACCATCAATGGTAAACACATTTTTATCTTTACAAGCACTTAATGCAAATATCACCAGCGCTATAATTCTTATTAATCTTTTCATTTATGTCCTCTTTGACAGATAATTGCCACGTCTTTATTTTAAAGATTCCAGTTTACTAATAAGTAACTTGTTCGCCGTTTTAGGGTCAATCTTCCCACCCGACACTTTCATCAGTTCACCCATGAATAAACCTAGAACGCCTTTTTTACCTTTATTGTATTCTACTACTTTGTCGGGGTACTTACTTACAGCCTGTTCGATAAAAGCATCTAAATCGTCTTCATTAGTGTCAATAAACAGGTTAAGTTCCCTGGCAATTTCGTTTACCTGCTTACCGGGCGAAGCTGTAAGGACAGGGAATATCTGCTGAGTCGCAGCTGAATTATTTACTTTACCTTCCTCGACAAGTTGAATGATCTCAGCAATAGCACTTGCCGGGATTCCTAGTTCAGATATTTCCTTTCCGCTTTCGTTTAACAAAGATTGAACAGGACCGATTACCCAGTTAGCAGCCGATTTATAGTTGCTGCTTACTGAAATAAGCTCTTCATAGAAATCAGCAACAGACCTGTCATTCGTTAATAGCGAGGCGTCATATTCAGAAAGCCCCAGTTCAGATGTATACCTTTTAATACGTTGTTCAGGAAGTACAGGGAGTTCTTTTCTAAGCTCGTCCACCCAGTCTTGAGATAAATGTAACGGCGGTAAGTCCGGCTCAGGGAAATAGCGATAGTCCAGGGCCATCTCTTTTGAACGCAAAACAGACGTTACGCCGGTGGCTGCATCAAAATTAAGAGTGTTTTGGTCGATCCTCTCACCGCTTTCAATAAGCTGCACCTGTCTTCTAAATTCATAGTTAACCGCTCTTTGCAGATTACGTATGGAGTTAAGGTTTTTCACTTCACAACGGCAGCCATATTCGGCAGCCCCCTTAAGCCTCACCGAAATATTCGCATCACAACGAAGACTTCCTTCCTCCATATTACCATCGCACACATCAAGATACCTGACAATCCTTCGCACTTCGCTCAAATATGCAGCTGCTTCTTCTGCAGAACGAAGATCTGGCTCAGAAACGATCTCGAGGAGTGGTACTCCTGCGCGGTTCAAATCTATCAAAGAGTACCTGTCATCTTTGTCGTGCATGCTTTTGCCAGCATCCTCTTCCATATGAATGCGGTTAAGACGTATCTTTTTCTCTTCTTTATCTTTTAAGTTAATTACGATGAAGCCTTTTTGGCAGATTGGCAGTTCGTCCTGGGTTATCTGATACCCCTTAGGCAGGTCGGCATAAAAGTAATTCTTCCTGTCGAACCTGTTTACAAGGTTTATTTTGCAATGAGTCGCAAGGCCTAACTTTACAGCACAGGTAACAACTTCTTCATTAATCTTGGGTAGAGTACCAGGTAGTCCCAGAGAAACAGGGGTAGTATGTTTGTTAGGTTCAGCTCCAAAAAAAGCAGGGTCTGAAGAGAAAATCTTAGTTTTTGTTGCAAGTTGGGCATGTATCTCTAAACCAATAACCAATTCATATTTATTCAGAACTTCTTCTGTCATTACTTTCTGTTCAGTATCCATTGCTGTCATCTGGTCAAATATACCATTTCTGCTTAAAATTAGTAATTACTGGCACGCCTTTTGAAATTTTAAGAGTACATCAAAATCTATACTTATGAAAAAATTTATTTACTCAAGCGTAGTAGTGTGCCTGCTATTTTTCGGCCCTACTCTTAAAGCACAAGAATCGGTAAAATATGTAGGAAACATCGCGGCTCAGCCACTTTGGGGCCCCACAGGCTTCAACAACGTCGCTTTTTATTATCTTCCGGATCTGGAGAGTTATTACAATGTGAACGAAAAGAAGTTTATCTATTTCGAAAAAGGAAGATGGGTCTTCTCCGACACCCTTCCCGAAGCGCACAAAGATTATGATTTGTACAGTGGTTACAAGGTTGTGATTAACCGCCCTCAAGCCTATCTTAACTTTGCCGCACATAAGAGAAGATATGCAAACTTTTTAGGACAGAAAAACAAACAAGTGGCTATTATTAACTCCACTAATTCGAAGTATTTCGTTGTCACCGGACACCCGCAGGAGGAAAAACTTTCACACAATAAGGAGTGAACCGATAAATGAACTTGTTTCTTAGCACACGCGGCAAGCGTGCGTCAGCAAGAGCAAAAATAAAAATGGCCGGCAACATGCCGGCCATTTTTATTTTTCGTTAGCTAAATAATTGCCTGTCGAATCCTTAAAAGTTTCTCCAATAATGGTTCAAGTAATTCCAGATGCAACATATTCGCGCCATCCGATTTAGCGTTTTCAGGTTCGGGATGCGTTTCTATGAACAACCCGTCAGCTCCCACAGCAATTGCAGCTTTTGCAATTGTTTCAATCAATGCAGGTTTACCACCTGTCACGCCGGATGATTGATTTGGCTGCTGTAATGAATGTGTACAATCCATCACAACCGGAACCCCAAAAGATTTCATCTCGGGAATACCTCTATAATCCACAATTAAATCCTGGTATCCGAAAGTATTGCCTCTATCCGTTAAGATCACATTGGAATTACCAGAATCGACAACTTTATCTACGGCAAACTTCATAGATGCTGCAGATAAGAACTGTCCTTTCTTTATATTGATCACCTTACCGGTTTTCGCAGCGGCAATCAGCAGATCGGTTTGCCTGCATAAAAAGGCCGGGATCTGTATGACATCTACATACTCGGCCGCCATTGCAGCTTCGGCACTTTCATGAATATCAGTAACTGTAGGCACCCCGAACTCTGCGCTGATCTTAGACAGAATTTTAAGCGCTTTTTCGTCACCAATTCCGGTAAATGAATCAATACGGGAGCGATTAGCTTTTTTATAAGACCCTTTAAAAATAAAAGGGATATTAAGTTTGTCAGTGATATTGACGATACGTTCAGCGATACGCATCGCTATTTCTTCGCCCTCGATAGCACAGGGACCAGCCATCAGAAAGAAGTTATTACTGCTCGTGTGCTTGATTTGAGGAATATTCTGGATCATTTAATTACCAAGTTCTGATAAAAATTTAATACGCATCAACTGCAATTCTTCAATAGTATAATCATCACTTCCCAACTCCCTAAGCGCTTCATCGATAGAATCCACTTCAGCCGATCTGAAATAATCAAACACCTCATCCTGCCGGTCTTCATCAATCATTTCATCGATATAATAGTTAAGGTTAAGCTTGGTGCCTGAATTAACTATGGATTCAACCTCACGGAGAATGTCTTCATAAGTAATGCCTTTGGCTGAAGCTATATCGTCAAGAGCAATTTGCCGGTCTATATTTTGAATGATCGAAACTTTCAATGCCGATTTATTTGCAGCACTTTTTATAACCAGATCTATCGGACGATCTATATCATTCTCCTCAACGTACTTTTTAATAAGTTCAATAAATGGAGCACCGAACTTAAGTGCCTTACCAGAACCTACGCCCTGAATTTGTTTCAGCTCATCAATACTAACCGGATAATGCGTACACATCTCATCCAATGACGGATCCTGAAAAATAACAAATGGCGGCAGATTTTTTTGCTTTGCAATTTTTTTACGGAGTTCTTTCAGCATTTTCAGAAGCTCCGTATCCAAAGCTCCTCCCCCTTGTTGTCCTCCTTCTTCGGAATCATCCTCGGCAGAGTCCATTTGCCTGTTTAATACAAAGCGAACAGTATAAGGATTAACAATAAAGTCTTTTCCGGCAGGTGTAAGCCTTAACAACCCGTAATTGTCTATATCTTTCGAAACGTAATTACTCAATAATGTCTGGCGCAGCAGCGACTTCCATAACAAAATCCCGTCTTCTTTACCCATTCCGAATTCAGGAAGTTTATTATGGTCATAAGCCACGATCTGAGGAGTTTCCTCTCCGATCATAAAGCTTATGATATGATGGTCGTCAAACTTCTCACCGAGAGCCTCTATGATTCGCAACGTATGCTGCAGTTTGTCAGCTCCCTCAAAATGTGTCTTCTCTGCCCGGCAATTGTCGCACATCTCACCGCAGCTATCTTCACTGAAGTTTTCGCCGAAATAATGTAAGATCTGCTTACGCCTGCATACCGCAGATTCCGCATAATCAATCACCTCTTTCAGGATCTGAGTTCCTATTTCCCGTTCGGAAACAGGTTTATCCTTCATAAACTTGGCAAGCTTATCAATATCCTTCTCAGAGTAAAAAGCCACGCAGACGCCTTCACCACCATCCCGGCCTGCGCGCCCGGTTTCCTGATAATACCCTTCCATACTTTTAGGAATGTCATGGTGTATAACATACCGGACATCTGGTTTATCGATCCCCATTCCGAAAGCAATTGTTGCTACAATCACCTCTACATCCTCCATTAGGAACTTGTCCTGAGTTTCAGCCCGAACTTTCGGTTCGAGACCCGCATGATAAGGAAGCGCCTTTATACCATTCAGGTTAAGGGCTTCAGCAACCTCCTCAACCTTTTTACGACTAAGACAATATACAATTCCCGTCTTGCCCGGGTGGTTTTTAATGAAACGGATAATCTCTTTAAGCACGTTTCGCTTTGCCCTTACTTCATAATACAAGTTGGGGCGATTAAATGACGACTTAAACAGTGTGGAATTGTTCATCTGCAGGTTTTTGATAATATCCTGCTGAACTTTTGGAGTTGCAGTGGCAGTCAATGCAATGATAGGAATATTTTCGCCGATACTGCTGATCACTTGTCTGATCTTCCGGTACTCCGGCCTGAAGTCATGCCCCCACTCAGAAATACAATGCGCCTCATCCACGGCAACAAATGACACAGTTATTAGTCTCAGAAAATCAATATTTTCCGCTTTTGCAAGAGATTCAGGTGCCACATAAAGCAGCTTTGTTTCGCCACTCAATACGTCTTGCTTAACCTTGGTTATCTCCGCCTTATTTAAAGAAGAGTTGAGAAAATGAGCAATGCTCTCTGTTCCACCAAATGCTCTCAATTGATCAACCTGATTTTTCATCAGAGCAATCAAGGGAGAAATTACCACGGCCGTCCCCTCACTCATTAAAGCAGGCAGCTGGTAGCATATTGATTTACCACCGCCTGTAGGCATAATTACAAACGTATCTTTCTTTTGTAAAATATTAGTTATAATGGCTTCCTGTTCTCCTTTAAAGTTATCAAAGCCAAAAAAGTTCTGTAAATTATCGAATAATGATTTCTTTATCTCCATCGTCCTCACCGGGAAATTATTTTAGAAAGGCTAAAATTTAGGTCAAAATAACATATTTTTGGCGGAAAATGATACTTTTATTTAAAAAATCTTTATTTGAAAACTATATCCGAGATCATACAAATCGCACAAAGAACACTCAAAATAGAACTTGAAGGCATTTCTTCGTTATCTTCGAAAATAAATAATGACTTTGGGGTGATAATCAACCATCTGCTGAATATTAAAGGCAGAGTTATTCTTACCGGAATCGGAAAAAGCGCGATCATTGCACAAAAGATTGTAGCAACCTTAAATTCAACAGGTACACCCTCTATTTTTATGCACGCAGCCGATGCCATTCACGGAGATCTCGGAATAATTCAACAGAACGACACGGTAATTTGTATCTCGAAAAGCGGGAATACTCCCGAAATAAAAGTATTAGTCCCCTTACTAAAATTAGCCGGCCATACCGTAATTGCAATGGTGGGCGACATTAATTCATTTTTGGCCCTCCAGGCAGACTACATTCTCGACACGACAACCTCCATGGAGGCTTGTCCGCACAACCTGGCGCCAACCACGAGTACAACAGCGCAACTCATAATGGGCGATATGATTGCAGTATGCTTGCTTGAATGCAGGGAATTTAGCAGTGCTGATTTTGCTAAATATCACCCTGGTGGGTCATTGGGCAAGCGCTTGTATCTAAAGGTGAGCGACTTGTACATACACAATGAAAAACCTCAGATTGATCCCGACGCAGCTATCAGGAATGTAATTTTGGAAATTACCCGAAACCGTTTAGGGGCAGTAACTGTAGTTGAAGGCGACACGATTCTGGGAATTATCACAGACGGGGATATTCGTAGAATGATGGAAAAATTTGAGTCATTTGCAGAATTAACAGCAAAAGATATAATGGGCAGAAACCCGCGGCTAATCGATAGTGATGAGCTTGCTGTGAATGCGCTCAGTATATTGAGAAGCAATAACATAACCCAATTAATAGTAACAAAAGATGGTAGTTACAAAGGTATTATCCATTTACACGACCTACTGAAAGAGGGAATTATATAATTAATAAATCAGGTGAACTATCATATCAAAACATGATATTCATTGCAAACAAAAAAGGAATATTATAATGAAAGATTTTTATGCCGTTATAATGGCTGGCGGAGTCGGAAGCCGGTTTTGGCCAATAAGCCGGACTGCTCATCCAAAACAATTTATCGACATATTAGGTACCGGAAAAACGCTCATACAAAATACATATGAACGTTTTCTGAAAATTGTGCCGGCAGAGAACATTTATATAGTCACAAATGACATTTATAAATCCCTGGTAAAGGAACAAATCCCTGCAATTGATGAAACCCAGATTTTAGGAGAGCCTGTTATGCGTAATACAGCCCCATGTATTGCATATGCCTGCCATAAAATAAGCATCCTTAATCCTGATGCTTCCATCGTGGTAGCTCCATCAGACCATCTGATCCTCAATACCGAGGAATTCGTAAATGATATCAACAAATCCCTCGAAGTAAGCAAGAGACACAACTGCCTGATCACCCTGGGTATCAAACCCTCACGTCCTGATACCGGATATGGATACATTCAATTCAACGCCCAGACCCTCGAGGACAATTTCCACAAGGTGAAAACTTTCACCGAAAAACCGAGTCTGGAAATAGCTAAATCATTCCTTCAAAGTGGGGACTTTCTATGGAATGCCGGTATTTTTGTGTGGTCTGCAAAAGCAATAATCAGCTCGTTTGAGAGATACCTGCCTGATATAAACGATATTTTCAAGGAAGGAGAAAGTGTATTTGATACACCTGCCGAACATTCCTTTATTCAAAACGCTTATTATCAGTGCACCAATATTTCGATTGATTATGGAATAATGGAGAAAGCCGATAACGTATACGTACTTCCCACTGATTTCGGCTGGTCCGATCTCGGCACCTGGTCGTCAGTTTATGAACTTGCTGATAAAGACTACGTTGGCAACGCTGTAATTCCTTCTGACAAAGTGATCATGTACGATTCATCAAATTGCATGGTTAATGTACCAGGTGAAAAACTGGTTATCTTACAGGGGCTCGATGACTACATAATCGTTGAATCAAACAACACACTGATGGTTTGTCAGAAAAGCCAGGAACAGAACGTCAAGCAAATTGTGGCCGATGTTAAAGCACGATTTGGTGTGGAATATATTTAGTGCGGTTCGGGGAACCTACGATAGGGCTTCGGGATAAATATCCCGAAGAGCCTAAATATACCAAAGAGCCTAAGAGCATAAGTATAAATATTTTTCTATCCCGTCCGAAAATTCCGAAGGATTTCTTAGGATTCAGTAAAATAAAAGTCTCTAATCCGTTAAATCCCTTGCTAGCGCTCGAGTACCGCGTGTGCTAACATCCTGCGTTACAAGCATTTTATTGTAATGTTTCCGCTCCTCCGCATAACCTCAAATTTTTTTATAAAAAAAGGGTCGAATACTAGTATTCGACCCTACATCTACCTATGAAAAACATGCCCTTTGGGAGGGCATCACAAATATAGATATAAAGCCCTCATCTCCAAAAAAAATGTAAAAAATATATTTATTATTTCAAACAAAATTATAACTAGTTAATAATCAACAACAAAAAAATGAACATCGTGCAAACATTATTAATAAACAAATGTATACACACAGCTTCTTTCCGAAAAAAAGTGTGCGGACACGGCCCATGGCTCCCACCGGAACGGAAGAAGCGGCTAGCTTCGCTTAACGGATGGTTGCAAAAGCCTGTTCCAAATCGTCGGTGATATCGTCAATATGTTCAATACCTACCGATATCCGTAACTGTGTTGGAGTAACTCCCGCAGCGATCTGCTCCTCTGCACTCAACTGTTGATGAGTGGTGGCTGATGGTTGTATGATGAGAGTCTTCGCATCCCCCAAATTCGCCAGGTGACTAATCAGCTTAAGGTTATCAACAAATTTGATTGCCTGATCCTTACCACCCTTAATTTCAAAAGACAGCACCGATCCAAATCCGTTTTTCAGGTATTTCTTAGCGTTTTCGTGGTAAGGACTGCTTTTAAGACCAGGGTAATTTACATTCTCTACCTGTTCGTGATTCTCAAGCCAGTTGGCCAGCTTCAAAGCATTATCCACATGGCGCTGAACCCTCAGAGAAAGCGTTTCAAGCCCCTGCAAAAACAGGAACGAGTTAAATGGCGACACCGCCGGACCAAAGTCCCTTAATCCCTCTACTCTCGCCCGTATAATGAACTGGATATTACCAAAGGGACCACCAATACCAAACACATCATTGAAGACCAGCCCATGATAACCATCTGAAGGCTCCGTAAACTGAGGAAACTTCCCATTGCCCCAATTATAGTTTCCGCCGTCAACGATCACCCCTCCTATACTGGTACCATGTCCTCCGATCCATTTAGTTGCAGATTGAACCACAATATGGGCGCCATGTTCAAGAGGGCGGAATAAATAACCAGCGGCTGCGCAGGTATTGTCTACGATCAAAGGCAAATCATATTTTTGCGAGAGCTGGGCAAACTTCTCAAAATCCGGAATATTAAAACCCGGATTACCTATAGACTCCAGGTAAAGTGCTTTTGTATTTTCGTCGATCAGCTCTTCAAAACTTTGAGGGTCATCACCTTTTGCGAAGCGGGCATCTATTCCAAGACGCTTAAACGACACCTTAAACTGATTGTAAGTTCCGCCATATAAAAAAGAAGTTGTTACAAAATTGTCGCCAGCCTGCAGAATATTGTTTAAAGCGATGAATTGAGCTGCCTGACCAGAAGCCACAGCAAGCGCGGCAACTCCGCCCTCTAAAGCTGCTACACGTTTTTCAAAAACATCGGTTGTCGGATTCATCAATCGTGTATAAATATTACCGAATTCTTTGAGTGCAAATAAATTGGCGCCATGCTCAGAACTTTTGAATACGTAGGATGAAGTCTGATACAAAGGTACTGCCCTCGAACCGGTAGTAGGGTCTGCTTCCTGCCCTGCATGTACCTGCAGGGTTTCGAATTTGAGTTTTTTCTCTGACATAGTTTTGGTTCTAATTTTTTCCTTCAATTAAGGTTAAAGACAAATATAAAATATCTATAGGTTTTATAGATTGATCAGCGAATTTATTTTTAGCCAAACAAAAAATTTCCACTTGCATTACATTTTCAATCGGCACTGATAGCTTTCAATTGTTTACTGAATGTTATTATCCTCTATTACATAAAACAAACCCGCACATTTTCGTTATATTTACATTGAGACATTCAATTACAAGACTTAATCCTATTGTGATGAAAGATGAATTGAGTACTCTGCAACAGACTGTACTAAAGGATTATAAGTATGGATTTGTTACAGACATAGAAACAGATACGGTACCGAAAGGGCTTAATGAGGATGTGATACGCCTCATCTCTGCTAAGAAAAAAGAACCCGACTGGATGCTCGAATGGCGGCTCAAGGCCTACGCAGGCTGGCTAAAAATGGAAGAACCCAAATGGCCTAATGTTGCCTACCCCCCTATCGACTACCAGGACATCATCTACTACGCTGCCCCGCAACAAAAACCAAGTTTAAACAGCATTGACGACCTCGACCCGGAACTAAAACGCACTTTCGACAAGCTGGGAATTTCCCTTGAGGAACAAAAACGTCTTAGTGGAGTTGCTGTGGATGTTGTTATGGACAGCGTTTCGGTAGCAACTTCCTTTAAAAAGCAACTGGAAGAGATAGGAATAATTTTTTGTTCAATGGGTGAAGCGATTCAAAATCATCCTGAACTGGTAAAAAAATACCTCGGCTCTGTAGTTCCAATGACCGACAACTACTTTGCAGCCCTGAATTCCGCCGTGTTTACTGATGGTTCTTTTTGCTATATCCCAAAGGGCGTACGCTGCCCCATGGAACTTTCCACATATTTCCGCATCAATGCAGAAAACACCGGGCAGTTTGAACGAACCCTTATCATCGCTGAGGATGAGAGTTATGTGAGCTACCTGGAAGGATGTACCGCCCCTATGCGGGATGAAAACCAGTTACATGCCGCTGTTGTAGAACTTGTAGCTCTTGAAAAAGCAGAGATCAAATATTCCACCGTTCAAAACTGGTATCCCGGTGACAAGGAAGGCCATGGCGGTATCTATAATTTCGTAACCAAACGGGGGATATGCCAGGGTTACAGATCAAAGATCTCCTGGACGCAGGTGGAAACCGGCTCTGCCATAACCTGGAAATACCCCAGCGTGATCCTGAAAGGAGACAGCTCTATCGGAGAGTTTTATTCCATTGCCTTGACTAATAACTATCAGCAGGCTGATACTGGCACAAAAATGATCCATTTGGGAAAAAACACTAAAAGCCGTATAGTCTCAAAAGGAATTTCTGCCGGGTTCAGTAATAACAGCTACCGGGGCCTGGTCAGGGCCAGTAAATGGGCTACTAATGCCCGAAACTACTCGCAGTGCGACTCGCTATTATTAGGCGACCGCTGTGGCGCACACACATTTCCATATATCGAAGTAAAAAATAACAGCTCGGTAGTTGAGCATGAGGCAACTACTTCTAAGATTGGGGAAGATCAGCTCTTTTACTGCAAACAGCGAGGCATAGACAGTGAAACGGCTGTTGCTTTGATAGTAAATGGCTTTGCCAGAGAAGTGATGAATCAGTTACCAATGGAATTTGCCGTTGAAGCACAAAAACTTCTGGCAATCAATCTGGAAGGAAGTGTTGGATAAAGCTGATAGTAATTTCATTCTTTAAACAGACTCTTATGTTATTAATCCAAGATATACACGCAGAAACAGACGGAAAAAAGATATTAAAAGGCGTAAACCTGGAAATTAAGGCAGGTGAGGTCCATGCCATTATGGGCCCGAACGGGTCGGGAAAAAGTACCCTGGCATTAGTACTGGCAGGACGAGAAGAATATGAAGTAACACAAGGGCGCATCACCTTCTTTGGAAAAAACCTGCTGGAGCTTTCACCTGAAGATCGTGCACACGAAGGAATGTTCCTCGCATTTCAATATCCGGTAGAAATCCCAGGGGTGAGCACCACACAATTCATAAAAACGGCGGTCAACGAAAACAGGAAGTATCATGGAGAGGCTCCGTTAGATGCCGTTGCGTTCTTAAAGTTAATGAAGGAAAAAATGCGTCTGGTAGATATGGATCAGTCACTGCTTACCCGCTCTATGAACGAAGGATTTTCGGGGGGTGAGAAAAAACGGAATGAAATTTTTCAAATGGCTATGCTTGAGCCATCACTGGCCATTCTGGATGAAACCGATTCCGGTCTCGATATCGACGCGTTGCGCATTGTTGCTAAAGGCGTAAATACCCTGAGAAATGAGAACCGGGCGATCCTGCTTATTACACATTATCAGCGCCTACTGGAATATATTGTCCCCGATTTTGTCCATGTCCTGTACAACGGCCAGATCGTTAGATCAGGCACAAAAGACCTGGCTCTCGAGCTGGAGGAAAAAGGTTATGATTTCATCCGGGAGGAATCAGAAAGTTCTGTCTCCGCAACTCAACCAGAAAATATTTCCAAAACATGATTGAATAAATCTTATGATCGATCTCAGCTACATTCAGAAAAGATTTGACCAGCTTCAGGCCAGTCATCCCAACGATGAGCTGGCCAGCCTGCGTACCGAAGCGTTCAATAGGTTTACTCGCCTGGGCATTCCAGGCTTACGCCATGAAGAATGGAAGTATACCAATGTTAGTAATCTTTTTAACAACGAGTACCAACAGGCGCTATCGGCGTCTGCGTTGTCGGGCATTGACCAGTCCTTTCTGGATTCCATACGCCTACCGGGAAGTACCGACGCAGATGAACTTTTTTTTGTGAATGGTCGCTTTATTTCCAGCCTTTCTTCCATCAGGTCGTCCAATGATGAATTAATCGTAATTTCCTTGCCGGAAGCTCTGAAAAGCGATTTTGCCGCGATAGTTAAACAACATCTCGGACACAGTAACCGCTACCTGGAAGACGGTATTCATGCACTTAACACCTCTTTCATCAACGACGGTGTTTTTATTTATGTGCATCCCCATCTTAAGCAGCCGGGCGATTTGAACCGTCCCCTTTATTTCTACCATATTTCAGACGTGAGGGATAATCATATCCTTTCTCAACCTCGTAATTTAATCTTTGCAGCCGGAGGATCCAGGATACAGATCACCGAAACTTTTGCAACTATAGGTACCATGGATAACCTCAGCAACCAGGTTTTGGAAGTAGTGGTTAATAAAGATGCTTATGTAGAATATTATAAGATACAGAATACTGTTAATGCCAACCAGATCAGCACTACGCACTTTCACCAAACCGGCAAAAGTTATGTACATGCATTAAGCCTTACCCTTAATGGGGGAACTATCCGCAATAACACTAATCTTATTCTGGACGGCGAAGGTTGCGATTCGCACCTTTACGGTTTGTATTTAATAAACGGACGAACACATGTAGACAACCATACCCTTGTGGATAACCGTCAGCCCAATTGTTACAGCAAAGAACTTTATAAAGGCATTATGGATGAATATGCTACCGGCGTTTTTAACGGCAAGATAAAAGTTGAACGTCTGGCGCAGAAAACGAATGCTTACCAATCTAACAAAAACATTTTACTTTCAGACCATGCCAGCATCAACACAAAACCACAGTTAGAGATTTTTGCTGACGACGTGAAATGCTCTCATGGTTGTACCGTTGGAACTTTGGATGAAAATGCCATGTTCTATCTGCAAGCCAGGGGCATTCCCCAGCAAAACGCTAAAGCCCTTTTACTAAAGGCCTTTGCCATGGATATCCTGGTCCAGATTAAACCCGACCGGCTCCGAAATTATGTTGAACAATTGATTTCTGACCGGCTTTTGATCAACGAATGAGCAAATTATCATGAATAACACAGTATCACCGGCTCTTGATGTCAATACTATAAGAGACGCTTTTCCAATCCTTCAAAGGCAGGTCAACGGCCATCCGCTGGTCTACCTCGATAATGCAGCCACAGCTCAAAAACCATTGAGTGTTATCGATGCAATAAGTGACTATTATAAAGGGTATAATGCCAACATCCATCGCGGCATCCATCGCATGGCCGAGGAAGCAACAACAGCTTTTGAAGCCACCCGAAAAACTATCGCGCGGTTTATAGGTGCTGCTTCTTCTGACGAGATCATTTTTACCAGAGGTACTACCGAGGGAATAAACCTCGTAGCGTATACCTGGGGAAAACAGAATATCAACAAGGGTGATGAAATAATTATTTCCGAAATGGAACATCATTCTAACATTGTACCCTGGCAAGTTCTATGTCAGGAAAAGAATGCTGTTTTAAAGATCATCCCTGTAGATGACAATGGAGAGCTTAGCTTTGAAATCTTCAAAAAGCTACTTACCCCCCACACAAAACTTGTTTCCATCGTTCAGGTTTCCAATTCACTCGGAACAGTCAATCCCGTGAGAGAAATCATCGAGGAAGCTCATAAAGCTGGGGCCCGGGTTTTAATTGATGGCGCACAGTCCTCAGTTCACCTCGATATTAATGTTCAGGACCTGGATTGCGATTTCTTCGCTTTTTCAGGGCATAAAATATACGGACCTACAGGAGTAGGTGTTCTGTATGGGAAAAAAGACCTGCTGGAAGCAATGCCTGTATTTCAGGGTGGAGGCGAAATGATCAATGAGGTAACCTTTAAGCAAACTACATACAATGAACTCCCTTATAAGTATGAAGCAGGAACACCGAATATAGCAGATACTATCGCTTTGAAAACAGCGATCGACTTTGTAGAAAGTATTGGGAAGGACCTGATCAGAGAACATGAGGTAGAACTGGTAAAGTACGCTACTCGGCAATTGGAAGATATCTCAGGTCTTAGAATTATTGGAAAAGCGAACAACAAGGTAAGTCTGGTCTCGTTCGTCATTGATAACATCCATCCTTCTGATATTGGCACACTGCTCGATAATATGGGCATCGCTGTTCGCACAGGACATCACTGTACACAGCCACTGATGAAACGTTTCGACATTCCAGGCACAGTGAGAGCCTCATTTGCCATGTATAACACTTTTGAAGAAGTGGATGCCCTGGTGGCCGGGGTTCATAAAGCCGTAAAAATATTATTATGACATAATCCTATGAACGATGATAAAAGCATATCAGAGATCGAGCAGGAGATCATTGAGGATTTTGCACTGTTCGACAGTTGGGAAGAGAAATATGAATATATAATCGATCTCGGGAAAAAGCTCCCTCCGCTGGAAGAGGAGCATAAAATAGATGAGAACAGGATCAGAGGCTGCCAATCGACAGTATGGCTGATTGCCAGATACGATAATGGTAAGATCTACTATAAGGCGGAAAGTGATGCCGTGATTGTAAAAGGTTTGGTCAGCTTGCTGATCCGCGTTTTGTCAGGCCACTCACCGTCCGAGATCTTAAATTCTAAACTCGACTTTATGAAAGAGATAGGCATGACCACTCATCTCGCCCAAACCCGGTCTAATGGGCTGCTTGCCATGGTCAGGCAGATGAAAAACTATGCGATCGCCTTTAGCACAATAAATTCCACTGTTGACAAAAGTTTATAATATTATGGATTCCGCTGAACTTAGAGATAAAGTAACCGAGTGTTTACAGACCATATTCGACCCCGAAATCCCGGTAAGCATCTATGAGTTAGGACTTATATATGAAACACGTATCCTGCCCATTAACAATGTTCAGATAGTCATGACCCTCACAGCTCCCGGTTGTCCGGCTGCCCAAACACTTCCTGCGGAAGTGGAAAGAAAGATCAGGGCAATTCCCGGGGTAAATGAAGTACACGTAGAAGTGGTTTGGGACCCACCCTGGGACCGTGAAATGATGTCGGATGTTGCAAAACTGGAGCTTGGATTCCTGTAAGGGAAATCTGTTGTAAATTTCTCGGTCTATAAATTAAACTTAATTAATTTTCCTGAGTCTTACCTGAACCAAACTTAGCACTTCAGTATGAAAGTTATTTTACGTTTTGCGTTCAGCTTGTTCGTTCTCCTGACGGCTGGCTTTTTTCTCACATCCTTTTTATATGAGAAGCCCAATAAAGCTAAATTTAGTTTCCCTTATAAAAAAGCAGGGCTTAATGACCGCCAGGCTGCAGCACATTTACTGAGCCGGTTCAGCTATGGTACAAGGCCAGGCGATATTGATGCAGCAGTAAAGACTGGTCTGGAAAAATGGTTCCTGGAACAGCTTACAGCGAAGCTTAAAGACGACTCTTTAAACTTACTTCTGGATCAATATCCAGCAATGAAACTCAGTAATTCTGAGATCGTAGAAATTTACCCCAGAGGTGGTCAGGCCGCGCGCATGGCTATTAAAGACGGCTTCATCCATAAAGACTCAGTCGGTGCAGACAGAAAATCGTATAGGGTTCAGCTGAATGCCTATATGCAAATAAAGGGTCTAAAGCCTCAGCAAGACTTATATCGCCAATTCATTAGTCAAAAGATATTGCGGGCCTCATATTCTAACAATCAATTGCAGGAAGTGCTTACCGATTTCTGGTTTAACCATTTCAATGTCTCGCTTGACAAAGGCCAGTGTGCTGAGTTTATCCCCGCTTACGAAAGAGATGTGATCAGGCCTAATGTGTTTAAAAAGTTTGATGATCTTTTATTGGCCACAGCAAAATCGCCCGCAATGCTACGTTACCTGGATAATTTCAGCAGTGTTGGTTCTTCTTCAGAATCCTATAGCAAACGTCTCAATTTCTACATGTCAGGCAAAGCCGACACCAATACCAAAGAGTATAAAGAAATTCAAAAACTTAAACAAACAGCTAAGAACAAGGGGCTTAATGAAAACTACGCCCGCGAAGTAATGGAGCTTCATACCCTGGGGGTGGATGCAGGCTATACGCAGGATGATGTGACGCAGGCAGCCCGGGTGCTTACAGGCTGGGGCATATATCCCATGAACGACGGATATGGTGGAAATGCATTAAAAAAGAATCTGGCAAGGCAGGGAGAGGAAAAGCTGATACAGAAAGGTTATGTAATTGACGGCGATTTTCTTTTTTCGCCAGACAGGCATGATAAAAAGGAGAAAGTGGTGCTAGGAAAGCGGTTTCCTGCCGGCGGAGGCTATGAGGAAGGTGTCGCGCTTTTAAATATGCTTGCTAGCCATCCCTCCACCGCCAAGTTTATTTCAAGGAAGATCGCAGTTCGCTTTGTAAGTGATAACCCACCGCAAAGCCTTGTAGATAAAATGGCTAAAACCTTCCAGGAAAAAGATGGAGATATCAGACAAGTGTTGATCACCATGGCTACAGCGCCTGAATTCTGGAGCGAAGATGCCTTACGAGAAAAAACTAAATCACCATTTGAACTGGCGATCAGTGCCGTACGGAGTCTGGATGCCGAAATCAGGCAACCCTACCAACTCTATACCTGGATAACGAAAATGGGCCAAAAGGTTTATTACTACCAGGCTCCAACCGGTTTTCCCGACAGAGGTAATTATTGGATAAACACAGGGTCTTTATTAAACCGGATGAACTTTGGATTAGCGCTCGCCTCGCAGCGAATCCCCGGTGTGAAAATTAATCTGCCGGCCCTGAATAATAGCCGTGAGCCTGAAAGTGCTGAGGCTGCCTTGGTCACCTACAGTAAAATGATCATGCCTGAACGAAATCTAACCGAGACTATTAAACGGTTAACGCCTATGTTAAGCGACCCACTCCTCACAAAAAAGATTGCGGACGCCGCAGCTAGGACTAAAGCGCCATCTGAAAACAACATGAGTATGATGAATGAGGACGCGGTGATCATGTATGAAAGTGAGAGGCCAGTAAAAAAGGTTAAAAATTATGATGGTGCTAATGTTAATGTCCGGCAAACTGCAGTCGCCAATAGTACAATGCTGGCTCAGGTTGTTGGCGTAATTATTGGTTCTCCGGAATTTCAACGTAAATAAGCAAAAGGCAGCAGAACTAGCTCGTCATGCCGAATTCATTTATTCATTTCGGCATCTCTTGAACCAGGGATTAGACAAGAGGTCCTGAAACAAGTTCAGGATGACGAAGAAATAAGCTCAGATTCAGCTCGTCACTCCTGTCTGTAGTGTTGTGGGAATGGCAAGGGTGGCAGACTACAGATTCATAAATAAAAAAAGAGTCTCTGACTCGCTGGGTATTAAGGATATCGCTTTAACGAGTCGGAGACTCTTATCTATTGCTGAATCCATAGAGACCCTGCGGAACTCTACGGACAGTATTTTTAAAATAGAATAAAAAACACTCATTATGACATCATCACAAATAACTGGGTCTAGCCCAATTAACTAAAAAACTAAATACCATGACATCATCACAAATAACTGGGTCTAGCCCAATTAACTAAAAAATTAAATACCATGACATCATCACAAATAACTGGGTCTAGCCCAATTAACTAAAAAAACTAAATACCATGACATCATCACAAATAACTGGGTCTAGCCCAATTAACTAAAAAACTAAATACCATGACATCATCACAAATAACTGGGTCTAGCCCAATTAACTAAAAAACTAAATACCATGACATCAAGAAGAGGTTTTCTTAAAGCCGGCGGCCTGGCACTTTTCGGCATCGGGATAGGTGGAATTCCAACCTTTCTTTCTGAAGCAGTAGCCGGAATAAAAGCCCCCGGGCTCTTTCAGCGCAAAAAAATATTAGTATGCATATTCCAGCGCGGCGCAATGGATGGTCTAATGGCAGTAACGCCTTTTACTGATCAGTATCTCAAAGCCGCCAGACCAGGCTTATTTATGTCTGCCGCAAAAACCACTACGGGACGCCCTCTATTCGACCTGGACGGCCGCTTCGGACTGCATCCGTCCATGGCCGCCTTCGAGCCGATGTTCCGCGAAAAGCGCCTTGCCATAGTACACGGAATTGGCTCTCCCAATAATACCCGCTCGCATTTCGATGCACAGGATTATATGGAGTCAGGCACCCCCTTTAAAAAAGGAACTCCAAGCGGATGGCTCAATAGGGCGGTAGGCCTCATGGGGCACGAGGCCGCTACGCCCTTTCAGGCAGTAAGTTTAACCTCCTCCCTGCCCCGCTCGCTTTATGGCGATAACCCATCGGTTGCCATCAGTAATCTGCAGGATTTTGGCATCCAGATGAAAGGCAACCAGGCCGGCGCTAACCTGGCAGCACGAAGCTTTGAAGACCTGTATGACGAAACCTCCTCCGAACTACTGCAACACACCGGAAAAGAGAGCTTCGACGCTGTCAAACTGCTTCAAAAAACAAATACAAAAAACTATAAGCCAGCTAATGGTGCTACGTACCCTACATCTGCCCTTGGTAACTCCCTCAAACAGATCGCTCAGCTTATAAAGATGGATGTCGGCCTCGAAGTTGCCTTTGCAGAATCAGGCGGCTGGGACACCCATTTTAACCAGGGCACAGACACCGGCATCTTCGCCAGGAATGTTAACGACCTTAGTGAAAGCATCATGGCTTTCTGGAACGATATGGGAACCCTGCAGGATGATGTCACCGTAATGACCATGACTGAGTTCGGGCGGACGGTAAAACAAAACGGAACAGGAGGAACAGATCATGGACGCGCCTCCTGTAATTTCATCCTCGGCAATGGAGTGAACGGTGGTGTTGTACATGGGAAAGTTAGTCCGCTGGCTGTAGAAAACCTGGAAGATGGTCGCGACCTGGCGGTTACCACCGACTTCAGGAGTGTATTTAGTGAAGTTGCCGGAAAACACCTGAAAATAAATAACAGCGCTGCGATATTTCCCGATTGGGAAGGAACTTCAATTGGGGTGATTAAATCATAAAACCAAATAAGATAGCAACCGGTCGGGGCACCGGTTGCTATCTTATTTATATTTTAATATCTTCCGCTACTATCTTTGCCGACAATAAAGCCAAGTCTAAATAATATATCTTAATATTATATTTTAATATCTTCCGCTATTATTTTCGCTGACAATAAAGCCAAGTCTAAATAATATATCTTAATATTATATTTTAATATCTTCCGCTATTATTTTCGCTGACAATAAAGCCAAGTCTAAATAATATATCTTAATATTATATTTTAATATCTTCCGCTACTATTTTCGCTGACAATAAAGCTAAAGGAATTCCACCACCCGGATGCACACTGCCTCCGGCAAAATACAGGTTTCTAAACTTCGAAGAAAAGTTAGCATGCCTGAAAAACGCGGCAAATCGATTGTTCGAACTGCTACCATACAGGGAACCCTGATAGGACCCAGTTCTATATTCAATGGATCTGGGATCAAGTATCGATTCAGAGCCAATAAACTCCTTGACATCTACACCCAGGTTACGGCTTAGCTTTCGAATAATACATTCTCTCGCCTGTTCAATCAGCTGGTCCCAATCCTGACCAGCATCGGAAGGAACATTTATCATGACAAACCAATTCTCTGCCCCTTCAGGAGCATCATCGTGCTTGTATTTGGAACTGATGTTAAGATAGATAGTCGGATCATCACAGATTTGCTTTACTCCCCAGATAGAGCGGAACTCTTGCTCATAATCTTCACTAAAGAAAATGTTATGCAGATCTAACTCCTGAAATTCTCTGCTTACTCCCCAATAGAAGATAAGCGCTGAGCTGCTGCGCTCCTGATTTAAGATCTTTTCAGGGATATGCGTTTTCAGCAATTTCCTGTAGGTAAACCAAACATCTAAATTAGAAACCACTATATCTGCTGTAAAGCTTCCATTATCGGTTTTGATTCCCTTTACCGTATTCTCTGCTACTACTATTTCCTCTACGGAAGTGCTGTAATGAAAATTAACGCCCAGCTCTTCCGCGAGCTTTACCAGACTCAGGGTGATAGCATTCATTCCTCCCTCAGGGAAAAAAGCGCCAAAGTGCTGTTCCAGATGAGGAATGACATTTAAGGTGGCAGGAGCCTGATATGGATCCGAGCCATTGTATGTAGCGTACCTGTTAAAAAAACGAAGGGTCCGGCTATCGTGAAACATGCTGCTATTCGCCTGGTTCATGGTACGAAAAGAATCAATCTTTCGCAGCTTCAAAAAAGAGAACAAAGTTTTCAACCGGGTATATGTAGCTAAACGATGAAGGGATCGCTCCAAAAAAACATGATGAGTGAGCTTGTAGATCTCTGCCGATTTTTTCAGGAACCGTTTTATTGCGTCTGCGGAATCAGCGGTCTTTGCCTCGAACTCTTCGGCGAGTTTCTCGCTATCAGCCCATGCGCTGATCCGGGTTCCGTCTTCATAAAAATAGTTACAGATACTGTCGAGCTTGCGGTACCGGAAATAGTCCTCTGGTTTACGACCGGCAAGAAGAAAAAGCTCATCGACATAATGAGGCATGGTGAGTAAGCTGGGCCCCGCGTCGAAACGGTAGCCATCTTGCTCTATTTCAGAAAGCTTTCCTCCCGGATAGGAGTTCTTTTCATATATATCAACCTGAAAACCTTTAACCGCCAAACGGATAGCAGATGCGATACCTGCTATTCCAGCCCCAACGATAATGGCTTTAGGCATATCTATTTGTCTTTATTTGCGAAATACGCTACAATAACAGCAAAGATCACCAATGCCGCAATAACAAGTACTCCAAGCTTACGGGAGCTCTTATCTTTCCAAACTATAGAAAGCACAAATGCGATTAGGGGAATTACGAAGACAAGGCCAAACACTATAGTTCCAAAACTCATATAAAATATAGAAAGTATACTGATTTAAAAATCATTTAAATATTCTTAAAAAACCATTCGTGCCAGGGGTGCTACGTCCTGGCCTACAAAGTCGCCTTTAAGAAATTTGTGATAACCGGCAATAGCGATCATTCCGGCATTATCTGTACAATATTGGAAGGGTGGAATAAATACTTTCCAATTTTGCTTTCCGGCCATATCTTGTAAAGCCCCACGAAGACCGGAGTTTGCTGATACCCCACCGGCGATAGCAATATTATTTACACGGAATTCTTTGGCTGCCCGTTTTACCTTGGCCAGCAAGATCGTAATGATCCGGCTCTGAACAGAAGCACAGATATCTGCCATATTTTTTTCAAGAAAATCCGGGTCCTCCTTCTTCTTGTCACGCACAAAATAAAGAATGGAAGTTTTCAAGCCGCTGAAGCTAAAATCAAGTCCCGGTATTTGTGGCTCAGGGAACTGAAATGCCTGGGGATTACCTTCTTTCGCATATTTATCAATCAAAGGCCCACCCGGATACGGCAATCCCAGAATTTTTGCAGTTTTATCAAAAGCTTCCCCGGCAGCATCGTCCATGGTTTGCCCAACAATTTCCATATCGAAATAGTCCTTCACAAGAACGATCTGCGTGTGTCCACCCGAAACCGTTAAGCAGAGAAAAGGAAACTCAGGGGCAGCCCATTCCGGCTGTTCCAGCGGATTGGCAGGCGGTATAAAATGGGCAAGAATGTGAGCCTGCATATGGTTTACATCTATTAATGGGATGTTCCGGGCAAATGCAAATGACTTCGCAAATGAAGTTCCTACCAATAAAGCGCCAAGTAAGCCCGGTCCGCGCGTAAAAGCTACCGCATCAATGTCTTTTTTGCTTATTTTTGCTGATATTATAGCATCTTCGACAACGGGAATAATATGTTGCTGATGGGCCCGCGAGGCCAGCTCAGGGACAACGCCTCCATATTTTTGGTGAACCGCCTGGGTAGCTATAATATTTGACAGCATTTTGCCGTCTTTACATATAGCAGCGGAGGTTTCATCACATGAAGATTCGATAGCGAGAATTGTTGCCAAACCGGATATGTATAATTTTGTTTAAACTGTTTAAAATACAAAACTATTAAAAAAGTACTTAAAATAACTCTTTGGACATTAGCAGCAGTCATTCTTTTGGCTGCTGCTTTTATATTTTCATTGCAGTTAAAGCCGGTACAAACCTATATAGCCAAAAAAGCTGCCAGATATTTATCTGATGAGCTCCACACAACCATTGAAATAAAGAGTCTTTATATTAAGCCTTTCAAGTCGTTGGTGCTCGAGGGCTTGTATGTACAGGATCTCGATAAGGATACTTTGTTGTATTCACCTGAATTTGCCGTTGATCTGAATGTGTTCAACATAAAGCAGAAAAGGATTGGGATTTCCAGCCTTCAGCTGGATAGCGGAAAATTTTATCTAAAAAGCTATAAACAAGGGGGCACTAACCTGCAGTTCATTGTAGATTATTTTACGCCAAAATCTCCTGCGCCTAAAGTTAAAAAGAAGCCCTTCAACATAACCATTGATAAAGTGGTTTTAAATCATATCTCTTTCAAGTACCGCAACTTTAACCGGAATAATGCTTTACAGCGAATTAATTTCGATGATCTGGATCTAAATAATCTCAGCACCACCATACAGAACGTAGATACCAAAAATCACCTGTTTAAAGCCCGCATAAACCAGTTGCAGTTTAAGGAAAAGAGTGGATTTACGCTAAATAACCTTAGCACAGACGCGATTATAGACACCAATAAAATGGAGTTCAAAAACCTGCTGCTGGAAACCCCGCGTTCCTCACTTAGTAACTATCTGCTGTTAAAATATTCAAAGTTCTCGGATTTCAAACAGTTTACCTCAAAAGTCTACGTAAAGTTAAACCTTAAAAGGTCGAAGCTTCATTCAAAAGATATTTCGTTTTTTGCTGACGCTACACGAAAGATGAACCTGGATATTCGTTTAGATGGAACAGTTAGTGGATACCTCAGGGATATTAAAGCCAGGAACTTCTCTGCCAGGGCGGGACAAGCAACTTACCTAAAAGGAAACTTTGACATAAAAGGATTGCCAGCAATCAACCAGACCCGGATGGACCTGCGTTTTGAGCAATTACATAGTAATAAAAAAGATGTTGAATTTCTTGCCAGGGCGATTACAGGCAAAAGCCAAAAGATCCCTCCAATAGCAGAAAAGTTTGGTAACATTAGTTTCAAAGGGAATTTCAAAGGCCTCGTAAAAGACTTTAGCGCCAGGGGAGAATTGAAAACTGCGCTCGGACGGGTGTACTCAGATCTCAATATGAACCTGCAGGGCACGCCAACTTATTCCGGCATTGTCAAGGCCTATGATTTTAACCTTCGGGAATTGCTTGACAGAAAGGATCTGGGGCGTGCAACCTTGTCTGCCCAGATAAAAGGCCGTGGCTTCTCTTTTAAGGACCTGAACGAAGAAATAAAAGCTGAGGCCGCTTACGTCGATTTTAGAGGATACCGGTACAGTAACATCAGCATTAACGGCTCTTTTCATGAGAGCATCTTCCTTGGACAGGTTGACATTAAGGATCGTAATATCCATCTGGACTTCGATGGCAGTATAAACATCCGTAAACAGACGCCTGAATACAACTTCGTAGCAAGCCTGAAAAATACCCGGCTTCATAAGCTGGGTTTCACAAAAGACACCATACAACTGGATGCCGATCTGAGAACAAATTTTACCGGCAACAATCTAAATAATATTCAGGGACACTTCGAGATAAACAGGATCCGTTTATCCAGGCCTGAGAACTCAATTGTTGTCGATTCAGTATACCTCACGGCAAGCGGGGTGGGAACTTCCAGGTCTTTAACCATTAAGTCAGATATACTGGATGCCAGCTTACTCGGCAATTACGATCTGGCCACGCTGCCATCCTATTTTAAATCTGTTGTCAATCAATATCTGCCATCTCTCAAACTTAAAACAGTGCCTTTTGGGGCTCAGGATTTTGAGTTCAGTTTAAAAGTTAAATATTTTGAGCCGATAGCTCTCTTTCTGCTTCCCGAACTGAAGGTACCCGAAGGTGCTGTATTTAACGGAAGGTTCATTTCTGCGGAAAATACGGCTACACTGAATGGCTCCAGTCCTTTGATTGAATTTAAGAAAATACGGATAAATAACCTCATTATCGATGAGTCTACAAGCCCTTCGGCCTTAAACCTGTTTTTAACTGCCGATAGGGTAGATATTACCGATAAACTCTATATCCAGAACATAAACATCGCCAACATCCTTCAAAACGACAGCCTGTCGCTGAACGTTAAGCTATCGGATAAAGACGCTACTAACCAGCTCGATTTAAACGGTCTGGTTGAATTTGCTACCGATACAGCCGCCCGTTTATCGGTTCTGCCGTCGGATGTGGTGATCAATCACGAAATTTGGCGCATCCAGGAGCAAGTAAAGTTTAAATTTGATCAGGGAAAGGTCTTCATTGAAAACTTCGAACTGTTCAGGGATAACCAATTATTAACGCTCGATGGAGTGATCTCACCAGATCCCAAAGATATCTTATATGCCAACTTCAAACAGTTCAAGTTAGCCACATTCAACCCTGTAACCTCGAGTGCAGGGATTTCTTTGTCGGGTGAACTAAACGGAGCGCTGGCGATCTCTTCAATCACAAAAAAAACCAAGATGGAGTCCGACATTAAGATTGACTCCCTGACCATGAACAACACCACAATTGGAGATGTGATGCTAACGGCAAATCTGGACAATGAGACGAAGCTTGTAGATGTGGAGATGAACATCTTGAAGCAGGGTATTGAAACCCTGTTTGCATCTGGAACCTATAACGCCAACTCAGTGAGCAATAAACTGGATATAGACCTGGTTATGAATAATGGGGAAGTGATCATCTTCCAGCCCTTTATAAAAAACCTTGTGTCGAACCTTTCAGGAAATGTCTCAGCACAGCTAAAACTGACAGGTACACCCTTAAATCCGAAGATAAATGGCGGTGCTAGCCTGATCAATACGGGTCTCACCATAAATTATCTGAAAACACCCTATCGGATCAATGATGATGTCACCGTAGATAATAGTGTGATCAAATTGAACGACCTTGAGCTAACAGACATCTACGGCAACAAAGCAACAGCTTCAGGAAGTGTGGATATGACTAACCCTAAAGTACCTGAAATTGATGTAACCCTGCGCGCTACGCGATTCCTTGCCCTCAATACAACCGCCAAAGACAATCCTGTATATTATGGAACGGCTTTCGGCACCGGCACTTTCCGGTTCAGGGGCCCCACTAATAATATGCGGATCGATATCAATGCAAAAACAGAAGAAGGTACTGTTTTCAATATTCCTTTGAATGCGTCAGAGAGGATCGGCAACAGCAATTTCATCACTTTTGTAGCGAAAGATTCAAGCATCACGCCTACCAGGTTGCCTACATTCAGCGGTCTGGTGATGAACTTTGACCTGAAAGTTGATGAGGCCTCCCAGGTAAATATCATCACTGATCTTGGGAAGCTAAACGGTCGTGGTACAGCGGAGCAGCTCAGCCTTAAGATCACCAGTGCCGGCGACTTTGAAATGCGGGGAGACTATTTGATATCCAGCGGGAAATTCGTGTTTACGGCTCAGGATTATATCAATAAGGAATTCGACATCAGCCAGGGTGGCTCTATTCGCTGGACAGGGGATCCGGCCGATGCTCAGATCAATCTTAAAGCGGTTTATGGAGTACGTACCAGCCTCCGAGACCTGTATATAGCCGCAGGAAGAAATGCAGAGCAGCAATCCATCCAGCAGGTGGAAGCCATCATAAACCTGAGCGGGAAACTTACGCAACCGGACATCGTTTTTGACATCAACTTCCCTGCAGACACCTATATTAAGGACGATTTGCAGAATTATTTCAGCAACCAGGACAATAAAAACACACAGGCGATCAGTCTTATTGTAAGGCGGACGTTTACTGCAAATACAGGTCTCTCATCGGCAGCAACGCAAACGATAACCAGCGCCGGTTCTGAACTTATTTTCAACCAGCTCAATTCGATCATTGCACAATCGCTTAACCTGAAAACAGTGGATATTAACTTCAGGTCCCTGAACGACTTCGGCTTATCGGGCCGTTTCTTTAACAACCGCCTGATCCTTACGGGAGGTCTAAGCGACCGGCGTGTTACAGGGAACGACCTCAATGACTTCAACGTACTCGGTGGCAATGCTATTGCCCGTGATATAGAGGCCTCTTACCTGATAAAAAAGGACGGTAGTCTTACTGCAAGAGTGTCGAATAAACTGAACAACCGCAGCGTGTTAACCCTGGCACAGAACCAGGAAGATTATGTAAATGCCATAGGTTTGGTTTACCGCAAAGACTTTGATACTTTCGGAGAATTTCTTCGGGCCCTGATCAACAGACAGCGCCGGCATGAGCGCAGGCGTTCAGATGATCCGCCACTGTCACCTGGTATCCCAACTACAACACCCACACCAACAGCACCAACCCCTCCGCCACCAAACAGAGAGTCGGGACGGTAGCTTATTTCAGAGGATCAAGCGTTAATGAAGCCCTGTTCATAGAAATTAAAACAGTTCAGGCACACGCGGCACACGTGCGCCAGCATACGGCCAGGCTTCAAAATTTCGGTTTTTCCGTACAGAATTCATTCCTTGGTCATCCTGAACTTGTTTCAGGACCTCTTGCCTAAGCATGCCCTTCAAGCATAATTCAAGAGATGCCGAAATAATTCGGCATGACAACCTGCACCAGGCTCTTAATCTACTTCAGACTTTGATCCCGGCGCTGGCCTTAGTCTGTAGCCGGGGCTTAAGCGCCAGGGACTAAGGATCAATAAAAGAGAGTCTCTGACTCCTTAGGCGTTTTGTATAGCGCTTTAACGGAGTCCGAGACTCCTTTTTATTTCTGAATCCTTAGAGCTCCTCCGGAACTCCTAAGGACAGACAAAAGCTTAAATAACGACATTGAACGTGCACCAGCGACGTATGCTTGCAGATCGACGTATGCTAGCGTACGCGTGCCGCGTGTGCTAATCAGATAATATGCTAATCCTCCTTCATAATCAAATGTCCCATTCTATCCCTCTTTGTCTTAAGATACAACTCATTATGAACATTTGAACTTATTTCTATTGGAATATTCTCTACAATCTCCAAATCATATCCAACCAGGCCAGCCCGTTTAGTAGGATTATTCGACATTAGGCGAATTTTGGTAATCCCCAAACTTCTCAGGATCTGAGCACCGATCCCATAGTCACGTTGATCCATCTTAAATCCGAGCTGCAGATTAGCATCAACCGTATCAAATCCATTCTCCTGAAGATTGTAAGCATGCAACTTATTAATAAGCCCTATGCCCCTTCCCTCCTGGTTCATATAAATGATAGCACCTTTGCCTTCCTTTTCGATCATCTCCATCGCCTTATGCAGCTGAGGACCGCAATCGCAACGGCAGGATCCAAAAATATCACCAGTAATGCATGAACTATGAACACGTACCATTACCGGTTCATCAGGCTCCCAACTTCCCTTAACCAGGGCAATGTGATGATCTCCTGTATCCACCTGGGTATAAGCAACCATCTCAAAATCACCCCACTGGGTAGGCAGCTTAACGGCGACTTCCTTTTTGATTAAACTTTCGGTACGTAAGCGGTATGCAATCAGGTCTCTGATAGAGACGATTTTCATATTAAACTTTTCTGCAATTTCTATCAGATCATAAAGACGGGCCATTTCACCGTCTTCCTTCATAATCTCAACGATAACGCCGGCCGGTTCGAACCCCGCCAGAGCTGCCAGGTCAATTGCCGCTTCGGTATGGCCTGCTCTGCGCAGTACTCCACCTTCTTTAGCCCTCAAAGGGAAAATATGTCCCGGACGTCCAAGCTCTTCCGGTTTGGTCGCCGGATCAATTAATGCCAGCACGGTTTTAGACCGGTCAGAAGCAGAGATCCCGGTAGTACAGCCATGTCCAATAAGATCAACGGAAATGGTAAAATTAGTTTCATGAGTGGCGGTGTTATTGCCAACCATTAAATCAAGTTTTAACTCATCGCAGCGCTCTGCTGTAAGCGGGGCGCAGATCAAGCCTTTGCCATGGGTAGCCATGAAGTTAATCACTTCTGGTGTAGCATTGGCAGCGGCAGTAAGGAAGTCACCCTCGTTTTCACGATCTTCATCGTCAACCACGATTATAACCTTACCAGCCTTGATTTCTTCTATAGCTTCTTCTATTGTACTTAACTTCACTTTCATTATAACGCAAATTTACGTTTATCTTAGGTAGAAACCGACTCGGTATATAATTGAAAGGTAAATAATAAGGGCCTAAAAAAAATTCAGGAACGCTGAATCCTTCAGATCAATTAGCCTTTACTTTTTTAAATCGCCTAAATAACTTCTGAAACAATTGCTTGTAATAGTCTACATCAAAAAGAACAGAGTCTGCCGCAGCTTTATAAGTTAAAAATGCCCCGAGTGGCGAAAGCACGATGATAGCAATCCACATCCCCAGCGCCGGGTCGACAGAGCCTTCACGAGCCGATTTCTCACTTATAGTAGAAATGATATGAAATATCAGGAAAAACACGATCGATACCACCACAGGCAGCCCTAATCCTCCTTTTCGGATGATAGCGCCTAAAGGTGCACCAATGAAGAACAATACCAGGCACGAAAAAGCCAGAGTGAATTTCCTGTGATATTCCACAATATACCGCCGGACACTTTTATCGAATGTGCTTTGTTCCTCACCTTTAAGGTTCAGATTTTCGGCCAGGGTTCTTACCTGGGTCTGGGCATAACTTATTGCCTGCCCATGCGATTCTTCAGGAAGTGTCTTAAGAATCGACCCCTTATAAGCCTTTGCCTTAGTATTATTTTTTAGCTTGAAATTAGAATACGAAAGCCTGTACATAGGCAGCAAGCCGGATAACACTGTGGTTGCATTACTATCGGCTTTTTTCATCGTTGAATCGCGATAATAGTTCAACTGCCTCAGGTTAAGCATGGCATAATTACTCTTAAACAAGTTTTCATCTGTACGTTGCATTTTAAAGCCTGACAGATCAAACTTTTGCTCAGTCTCCTTAAAACGATACCGGTAAAAACGCTGACGAGGGTTATAAACTCTATCACCCGATTCCTCAACATACCGTGCACCATTATGTAATTTCAGAACTAGAGAGCTTTCATCGCTGGTTTTATACATTTTACCACTATCGGCCATTAGCACCGTTAGGTTTCCATTAGTTGCACTATGATCGTAGATCAGGATCTTATGTAGTGTTTGTCCGTCCTCACCCTTTTTCTGAACCTTAATGGCGTAACGATCGATACTATTATTAAAAACTCCTTCCTCAATCAGAAAGGCTGTTTTTTGATTTCTTACATCCCATAACAAGGACCCCATTTTCAAATTTGCCACCGGCAGCATGTAATCTGAAAACAAGAAGGCAGAAACACTTAATGTGGATACCAGTACTATTAAAGGCATCATTGCCTTAGGAAGAGAAATTCCGGCCGCTTTGATAGCCACCAACTCATAATTTTCGCCAAGACTGCCGAAGGTCATGATAGAAGATAATAACATCGCCAGGGGTAAAGCCATAGCTACGTTTGTGGCTGAGGCATACCACATCAATTCCAAAATCACATACCACTCAAAGCCCTTCCCGATAAGATCATCGATGTATTTGAATAAAAACAACATCAACAACACGAACATCACGATGAAAAAGGTAACAATAAAAGGACGAATAAACGCCTTAATAACCAGCAGATGGACTTTCTTCACTATGCAAACTTAGAGAAAATTTTTGCTATGAATTTCATAGAAATAACAAAATACACCTCGCAGGACTTTGCTCCGATTAAAAACCAGAGCACTTTCACCATACATTATCTTTAAGCGCCGAGCACACTTATTAAGTATTGAATTTGATTATCCCAGATCAGCTTCCGCTCTTCCAGCGCATCTTCAGGAGCGAAATCCGTAATTGCAAGTGCAACATCGTTGGTCAGCTCGTCCTGGATCACCTCCATTTCAAAATAGCAATGCGGCTCATCCTCCAGCCATTTAAATTTTACTAATTTATTTTCCTTCGCTGAAAGAAGCTTCGCTTTATGTTCTTCATCATCCCAAACAAATGTATACACCTGGTCTCTATAAGATACATCATCCGCAAACCATTGAGCCAGAGCATTTGGCTCGTTTAAAAAACTATAAAGAATTTTAGGCGATGACTTGATCTCGTACTCTAAATTAAATTTCTTTTTTTCTGACATTCTGTTCCTTTTCTCTAGCGAGGCGTTTTTTTAGATTTCTTTTTTAAAGAAAGGTAATTTAAACTATATTTGCAAACCCTTTCGGAAAGCATGTTAAAAAATGCTAGAAAAAGGAAGAAGTTTACAAAACTTAAAGACGGCGGGGTAGCTCAGATGGTTAGAGCGCAGGATTCATAACCCTGAGGTCGGCAGTTCGATCCTGCTCCCCGCTACTTAACTCTCAGCGAGTTACGCGCAACCTTCAGCGACGACAAAGCACTTATCGCCAAATCGTCGCCAAAGGATGCACTCAAAACCAAAATCGTCAACTCTTTCAAGCTAACATCGGAAAGTATATATAGAGTTTTATCTGGACGATGAACGCTTCCGGGAATACTATGGAAAAAACCGGATCAGTGCCAAAATCTGTGGACTAAGCAAAAATCTTCATGAGTCTCAATATAAGCAAACACCACAAGCGCTGCCTGCTCTTTACGCTTCAAGCGTAAGAGTTGGGGAGGCTAAGCATGTTAACGCCTATCGTCATGCCGAATTTATTTCGGTATCTCTTGAACTATGTGCATGATGCCCTGTTTAAGTCAAGAGGTCCTGAAACATGTTCAGGATGACGAAGAAATGATGCCCACAACTTTTCCGCTTGACCCCTCGTTACCAGCATGTTTATGCTGTCAATTACCATGTTGTATTTTCGGTTTCAATCTCTTTAATTGAAACTAGTTCGTTCAATATTTGTATATATTTTGTATATATACAACTTCATTTGTATATTTGCGATACCCTGTCAAGGTGAAGGCCTACGTTCCACGTGGGAGCTTTGTAGCTTAGACGGGGTTTTTCTTTTTATTTGAACCGGGTTGTATCTATTTTGTGATTTTTAGGAACGAAGTTCCAGTGTCTGTATTGATGAAGCCATCTGTCTTCAGGTGTTCCGCCCGTACTAACTCCAATGTTAAATCCAGGTCTAATCGTGCGAATCTGTTTTAAAATATTTTTGTAAAGGGTTTCCTTTGCTATTGTTTTCTTTCCTCTTATCCGGGATCCTTCCGGTTTTGCTTTATGAAGATTATTTAATCTAAATCCCATAGACCCCAATATTATGTCCATCCCTTGAAGAATAACATGCTTTTTGGAATCAACGTCAACTATATCCTCTCTTCTTATCAGGATGTTGGATTTTACAAAACCGGGGAGTGATTGAATACCAAATATTTCACTTTTGAATGCTTCACATCTTAGTTTATTATCCGGCAGTTCATCAAAATAAAGTCTAAGATATTTCCTCTCCTTCGAGTCATCTTCTGGCAGAGACATGAATCCAAAAGCATGTTTTATAAATTGATAGTACAGAAGGAAGAAACCATTATCTTTTTGTCTTTCCGTTAAGTTTATAGCTTCATAGGCATTTTGGCGAAACATTAGCCGTAGCTTGATATCTCCGGATCTGATCAACTCGAAGTAAGCATCGATGAAATTGATGTATTTTTCTAGATAACCGCCGCTAACTTTATTCCATTTTATTTCGTTATACAAATTAAGCTCAACCTTTTTTGCTTCTAAAGTACTAACAATACGTTCATAATTCTGTGATTCCACTAAAGCACCACCGTAGAAATCTGAATAATACTTTCCTTTTTCTATCGATTCATCACAGTAAAGAAAGAATTCCTTCGCCATAAGAATTCAAATATACTTGTAACTCCCGGAAACTGTCTGAATAAAATCCAAACATTCTAATTTGAAACGTTAGGATTTTTCTACTTCCTTAATCGATTCAATGGTGCATTGAGGCAATTGGGCTGATGCTGACCTGCTAAATTCCTTTGGTCATTCCATTTGCCGCAACGATTGCAGAGAAGTCGAACTTAGATGAGTTATATAAAGTTCGAGCTTGAGAAAACTTTTGAGAGTGGCAGGAAGCCCCAGACTGTTACGTACGGTCAGATTATATTAAAGTTGGTTAAAAAGATTCAAGGTTAGTCCTAAAATCTAAAATCCACCCGCAAATGCAAAGGCATTATAAAACAAAAGGGCAGGCCACTTCGCGACCTGCCCCTACATCACTGATTCGATTAAGTGCAATAAGCAAGTGAAATACTTGTCTTAAGCTTCGAGACTATAGCGTCTTGCGGCTGGATATTCTTTTTTAGCGCTTTCAAATGTGCACTCACACAACTTACTTTCAGATTAGAAAACAAATCCTCATAGACGGAAATGTGATTAGCCAGATCGTCAAGCATATTAAAGTAAACCTCCAAACTGTGTTCTAATTCCAGGCGTTTTTCTCTTAGTTCAAGGGATGTAGGCATGAACATTAGACTTTGACTTTCATCTTTAACACAGGAGACAACCGAGTTACTTTCTAATAATGCCGCTATGCTCTCCAATTGATGCAATGCGTTTACCAGATTCACGTGTCTTGCTTTGTTGATGCCATTCATGATAATAATAATTTAAATCGAGAGAAAGGTTTTGCCTGATGGCCCCTACCTCCTAAAAGTATCAATTAAATTTTCTACGGCAATCTGCTCCTCTTGCTGATCAGAAGCTGGTACGTACCGGGCAAATAGACTCTGGACATCGCCGCCCTGGTACCATCCTCCTGTTGTAGGCAATTGAGCCTGGATATAACTAAGCTCAAATCGATTCTGAATCAGAAACTCCTTAGTCCCCGCCTTTAACAAGAACACATAAAGCTCCGTACCATCCAATGGCTCAATTTCCATAAAATCAACCCATTGTTTTGGCTGCACATTTCTGGCTAAATATTGCATGCCGTTAACATCGCCTGAAGCATCTCCATATACAATATCTACCGGCATGTTTGCTGGAAAATCGAAATAAAAGGCAATTTGCTCTATCCCCGGCCGTGGTTCAGGATAATTGTACGTCTCACTAACCTTTACCCCATCATACCAAATGGTAAACGGTGGTATTGTTTTTGTCGTATCCTGTTCAAACACCTTCGAATAAAGCACCTTGCTGTCCCCTTTCTTCTTCAAGTCCATAATTACTGGGCCTTCTTTATCAAAAATCATTCGCCCGCTATAAGTAACACGTCCATGAAACTCTCTCACCTTTTTGCCATCGAAATACTGCTCAATAGTATCTCCAAGGGCAAAGCCCCTGAATTCAATTGTTTTTGTCGCCCTAACCGGTTTCACAACTAAGTCACCGGACTCCTTGCATGCGGCAATGCATATGCTAATTATTATTCCAAGAACAAAAAACTGCGTTTTCATTTTTAAAAATTAAAAGTTATAGGTTAATGACAAGCTGGTTGTGCGTCCTACATAATTTGTAAAGGTTTCGCGGTCTCCAATCAACTGTCCGGTTTCCTTATCTGTATAGCCCTTCTCGAATTTTTCAGAAAAACCCGATTTGTATTCATAGCGATCGCCCCATTCGGCATTTAATAAATCCTCTGTGCCGGGCTTTTGTTCATAGGTACTGGCATCATTTACGAAAAACCGGTACGGCGCGTCGGTAAGGTTCCGAACGTTCAGCCTGGCCTGCATCTTATTGCCAAAAAAACGATAGCTCAGCTGCATATCCAATTGCGCCCTTGGCCGCTCATACTCCGCCAGCATAGGTTCGCTGGATGTCACAAAAGTCTTGTAACCCATATAATTGTAAACAAGGTTGATACCAAATCTCTTTCCGGTATATTGTGCCCCTAAATTATATAGCAAGGGTACCTGACCATATAGCTGACGAGGGTGCTTCAGGTAATTGAAATAAGTAGAATCGTTTCCATCCGAACCTTTAGCATACCGGATTTCCCTGGAGCGAACTTCAGACTTTTGGAGGGTGAGGTTGCCTGTTAAAAAGATGTTGTTCATAAACAAGGCGCCAGGCAAAATGAAATCAAGGCTCTTTCTGATCTCGAACTCCCAGCCTTTTACTTTGGCCCAGTCGGAGTTTCCTATAGTCACATACGCACTGCCACCACTTTCATCATTGATACGATAAAACTCGGCAGGCTTGTCAAATTTTTTATAAAAATATCCTGCGGATATCACTTCTCCTGCTTTTGGAAACCATTCGGCTTTAAGGTCATAATTATCGATAATACTTGTGGTGACGCCCTGGCTTCTTACCCGCGTTCCATAGTTAGGATTGTAACGCGAGAAACGAGAGTTCTCCATCAACCCTGGCCGTACCGCTGACTTGGCATAGGCAACCCGCAGGTTGAGGTCAGCTATCGGACTAAAGGTTGCGCTGGCAGAGGGCAGGAAGCGCCAGGCCTTTTCTTCTTCCAACAACAACTTAACATTGTCATCGGTCATCAGACTAGTCGGGTTTTTAATCGTATCCAACTCGAAGTGTTCTGCACGGACTCCCCATATTACTCTTAGCATTGCGCCTATTTTGCTATCAGTCATGACATACGAGCCGTGAGTTATGCCTTTCCCTTCGAAACCTGCATCCAGGTATTTTGAGGTCTTGTAGTAGAAACTTGTCATGGGATTTTTCATATCCATATGATCTCCCCATTCCTGTACCGGAATTTCTGCGTAACTGGACCGGAAAACATCTCCTACAACAATAGGAAGTACTAACCAGTCATAAAATAAATGGCGGTGTAAATAATTATAACCGGTTTTAAAAATGTGGTTGGTACTGCCTAAACGAAAGTTATAGGCTGCATTAAACATTGCTTCTTTGTCAGCTTCACGGTAAGAAAACTGGCCTCTATTTAAATTCCCCCAACCCGGATCACTCGCCTGACCAGGGTAATAGTGATACAATGGAGCATAATTAGCATAGACCGTGTTACCCAGGCCACCAGATATCGCATCCTGTTCCACCTGCTTCAGGTGTGTACGCGAGGCGTTCCAATCTATCGTAAACCGCCCAAAAACATGCTTGCCGCTTATTCTGTTTTGTAACAAGTCGGTGAATTTTGGACGCTCATCTTCTTCCACTTCCGGAAATGGGTTATCCGGACTTTTAGGTTGTTCCCAACTCCAACCAGTAATACGACTAAACTGGTTATCAAAAACCCTGTTGTAAATATTTTGGGTTTGTATTTGGTGCTTATCAGTGCTGAAGCCTGCATTGAGCAACGCACCAAGATTGGTGTTAAAATTATATAGATTACCTGTATTCACATCGTCAAGGTCATCTCCGTTAGTTGGCCGTAAACTCCAACTCCCCCTGCGCATATTTCTTATATAATTGTTACGCTGCGTGTTTCGATAGTTAACAGAACTAACAAAGCCGAAATTACGGGTTTTATTTTTGCTTAGTGAATAAACCCTTCCGAGGCTAAATTGATAGTTTTGTGCTGGTGCGGCCTGATAGGAACGAGTACCAAGGCGTTCTGTACCTCCTATTCGCTTATTTTGGTCTGCAACCTCGGCAAGAGAAACTTCGTTCTGGTCATCTGGCTGATTCGGTTTGAAACCGCTTTCAATATTGAGAATATCTTTCGGAAAATGGTCTCGAGAGCCGTCATCAAACCCAAAATAATCGTATTTTCCACGTCCGTATCCCAAAAAGTCCTTCCCCATTGTGCGGCTGTTATATCCCAACCCTGCACTAAACGACATGAAGTTTTCTGACGGAATGGCCTTAGTGTTTACCTGTACTGCACCGCCGGCAAAACCGTAAGGCATGTCAGCCGTAACAGATTTTGATACCACTATATTCTCAACCATATTGGAAGGTATCAGGTCAAACTCAAAATTGCGCTCCTGAACATCAGTACTTGGAAGGATGCTGCCGTTTAGCGTTGCAACATTATAACGTTCTGCTATACCGCGTACTACCACCTTGCTGCCATCGGTAGTGCTTACACCTGATATACGGGAAAGTGTTTCGCCAACATGTCGGTCAGGAGTAGCGGAGATTTGTTCAGATGAGATACCATTGGTAACCGCCGCGGCATTTTTTTGCTGGGAATAATGTCCGGCAACGCTTCCTTTTTTGTAGCCACTGGTAACTACTATCTGATTTAAGGAATTGATCACTGCATTTAAAGTGATATTAAGAGTAGTCAGCTCATTGGCGGTGACCGTAACATCGGTAATACGTCTTGTTTGGAAGGAAACGTATGTTACTTCCAGCGTATAAATACCCGGATTAACACTGAACCGATAAGTACCGTCAGGGCTGGATTGGATGGTTTGTCCGGTTTGTATAATTTTTATGGTGGCACCGGGAAGTGGTTCTCCGCGGTCATCCATTACTTTGCCGGATATGCGACCTATATTATCAGCCGCGTTCTGTTCCTTTATCCTAACCTGTACAGCATTGTTTTTTATTACATAAGTAAGCGGCTGATTTAAGAATATTTCCGCCAGAGCAATGCCCAGTTCCTGTTCGTTAATACGAACGCTGACTGGTTTGGCTTTGCTGATGAGCGAAGCCGAAAAAAAGAAATCAACGCCACTTTGGTCACGGATACTGTCAAACACCTGAACTAAAGGTGCGTTAGTTACATTGATAGTGACCTTTTGCGCTAAAGTAACCGCGTTAACTTGCAGCATGGTAATAAGAAGCATTACCGTTGTCAATTTTATCATCAATAGTATCTTAGTTGTATGACGCCGGGGCCATACGGATTTGTTTTGGTAAAAACCGTACATTTGTGGTACATGTTAGTATCGGGGCACCCGCTCGGTTTGAAAGCAGCAGGGGGAGCCTCGGGTTATCAAATAGTTTTAATTATTTGTCATCATGTGCTAAGCCCATCTCAGCGCTAACTGAGGTGGCTTTTTTTTGATGACCATCGGATACAATTATTATTTATTGAATTATTTATTTGCTGACGATGATCCTCCTTTCTTTTATAGTGAAATGAATATTGTTCGATCCCTCCATGATTTCTAAAACCTGTCTGATATTGCTGTGACGTGTTACTGCCCCGCTGTAAGTGTCTTCCGGAAGACCTTTTTCGAAAACTACATCAACATTGTACCAGCGCGAAATCTTTCGCATAACACTTTGCAGGTTTTCATTGCTGAACCGGAAATACCCGTCTTTCCAGGCCGTAACTGTGCGCGTGTCGGCTGGTAAAATTTTAACGTTAGAAGCCATTAATTCAGCTTGCTGGCCTGGCTTCAAAACCCTGGATGCTGAACTTCCTGTTGCTTTCAGACGCACGCTACCCTCGAGCAATGTCGTTCGTATGACAGGTTCATCGTCATAGGCATTGATATTAAAATGCGTTCCCAACACTTCCACCTGTTGTCCCCGGGAATTTACGATGAACGGACGCCTGGAGTCTTTAGCTATTTCGAAATAGGCTTCGCCCGTAAGGGAGACCACCCTTGAAGCGTATTTTTCAAATGATACTGGATACTTTAGTGATGATGCCGCATTGAGCCAAACTATGGAGCCGTCTGGCAGTTTAACCCGGTAACTTTCTCCATTTGTTGTTGAAAGTGTATTAAACCCGGATAACACGCCTTTTGTGCCCTTTATTTCATATGCCAGTTCGCCATTACTGGTTTTTATAATGCTAACGCCAGCTTCTTGAGCAACTTCACCGGTCTGCTGTTCTGAAAGGAAAATTTTTTTTCCACTTGCCAGAGTAAGACTGGCTGCCTGCCTGCCCGGGCTGATCGGACCCTCCTGTGGGCGGCCAACAAGCTCTTCCTTTTGTCGTTCAGACAAAAGCAAATAACTGATGCTAAATATCACCAGAATAGAAGCCGCAATACTTAGAGGCAGGCGTAAACGCCGCAAAACAGAAACGCGCTGAATGGAAATGGGGACCAGCGGAGCTAGGCTTTCGGTCATCTTTCCTACCTCCTTCTCCAGCTCGGACTGAGATAGAGAGGCGGAACTATCGTTAAAACGCATATACCAGCTCTCAACAAGATCCCGTTCTTCAGTAGAACATTCGCCTTTGAGGTATTTTTCCAGCAGTGCATCAAAGTCGGGTTTTTCCATAGCAGCCATTTAATTTCAAATGAAACACATAACCAATACAGGTAAGTCGGCCCGACTATGCAGATGAAAATAAAAAAAATTTGGTATGCGCTATATATTGAAAAAAACGAGGAAATAGGCAACAAGGGTCAAGCGAGCCCGTAATATTTTCAAAGCGTTAGCGATCTGACGGTCGACCGTAGCTTCCGCTATTCCCAGTTGCAGCGAAATTTCTTTCCTGCTCATGTGCGACTTACGGCTCAGCATGAACACCTCCTGCATCTTTGGAGGAAGCGCTGCTATCTCTCGGTCGATCTGCACGGCAAGCTGCTGGCCGCGTATCCGGTGATCGGAAGCTTCATATTCCTGGGTATAGTACGCCGCAATTGATTCGACATAACGCTTTTGTACCTCTTTACGGGCAAACAGGTTCAATATAGAATTGCGCAATGCAGTAAAGAGATAACCGGCCAGGTTAGCCCGGGCATCTAAGCTTTCCCTTCTATTCCAAAGGGAAACAAATAATTCCTGTACCGCGTCGCGCGCTTCTTCCCGGTCCTGAAGTTTTTTATAAGCGTGTGCGTAGAGCAAGAACTTATATCTGTTATAGATCACAGCATAGGCGTCGTGGTCGCCCTCTATTAACAGTTCGGCCAATTTGGTGTCCGTGTAATGGCTGTAATCTATCATCTACTTATGCGACACAAAGTTGTATAACTATCAATAATTGAGTATAGAATATTTGTTATCAAATTATTAACTTATACTTAACCTCTCCCAGAACTGGGAGGGTTTTTCCTGTCAGCAGATGTTAGTAACTCAAAAGCCTGTTCTATTTCTTTTTCCTCATTGCATTCTCCTCATTCTGCCTGATGATATTCATCAATTGATTGATAGTTTGTTTTGGCCATGCTGCTGGATCTTATTATTATAAATATAGGACACCATAAGAATACCCAATACCACAATTGGCGATAGCATATATCCGACATTCTTATCAACATATGCGTGGCTAATGAATGCAAAGATTAAGTTAAATGTCAGACCGGCATATGCCCACTCCTTTAGCTTTGCGGGCGCTTTGAGATAAGAGATCGCGATAACTCCAAGTATCTTGCAGAAGATCAGCGTATATGCGAAGTAATCAGGGTATCCTAATGGTTTGGTACCGGCATTAACGTATTCGGGCGCAAACAATACAGTACTAAGCGGCATCACGCCTTCCCAGAGAACAATAATAATAGTAGCTACCCAAAAGATTATTTTATTCTTTTTCATCTTCTTAAAATTGCTGGTTAACAATTACTTATTTTCTGCGTATTTCACAAAATTGTCGAGGATAGCTTGCCATCCTTGTTTTTGAAACTCCGGATCGTTCTGTGATTCCGCATCGAAGGTTGTGGTCAGGGTGGTTTTACCATCTTCTCCGTTAAACAGTGTTGTGGCTGTTCTGCCGTCAGGCATAGTGTAAGCTATTTCTTTATGCAATTCAACCTTGTCATACGTGCCTTCAAAATCAAAACCGAAGCTGCCATCTTTAGCTTCCATCCTGGATTTAAACTTACCGTTAGTCCGAAGATCGTTTTCACTACTTGTAGTATGCCAGCTAGGATCAGGAGTGTTCCATTGCATAATGTCTGCTGGATTGTTCCAAACCTGCCATACTTTCTCTACGGGAGCATTCACTGTTGCTTCTACCGAAATTTTTTTTTGTTCTGCCATCGTGTTCAATTTTTTTATTTTTATATCACAAAGATGCTACAGACTCACAAATTTAGTCAGTAGTGGAAACGACAAGTTTAGGGGTAAAATACGACAAGTCATCGTAACTTAATGTAGTTCCAACGATTTCCAAGTACACTTCCAGCCCTTCTGGAGAAGATTTCACTAGCTCCTCTTTTAATAATTCCCATCGTTTTTAGTTTAAATTTAAATATTTGTAAGGACGCGTTACGCAATGCTTCCGCCAACAAAGATAGAGTGGATAAAAATGGGGATGCGCTGAAAGCGGCGTTTTCGGCGTTTTTGATGCTTTTCGGCGTTTTTAGCGTTTTTCGCTGTTTTCGTGGTTTTTTATCATTTCCGTCGTTTTCGTTGTTCTAAGCCTTTCTCCTAATTCCCCGGAGAGAGCCAGTAGTATTCACTACTACTCGCAACGAGATATCCCCAAACAGGCAAAGCGCTTCGGAAAACAAGCCAGTTTTTACCACGTTTTCCGAACACTTTCCGAAGCGGCTTCGCTTTTTTCCGAAGCTTTCCCGAACACTTCCCGAAGCCAGGGTAGGTTTTCCCGAAGGATTTGGCAAGCTTTCCCGAACGCTTCCGGTATTTGACCATAACCTTTCCCGGCCCCTTCCCCTAGCCGTCCGGTACGTTCTCCGAACTGGAGTTTTTGGAAAACCGGGCATTTCATGCGACCAGAGGCAGTAATAAGCAAGGTACCAGAAGCGAACGAGTATTGTTCAAGTATGTACGCTCAGAAGGTCTTGGATTGGTAATAAAGTGCCAGAAAATCTATATTAACATTCGAGTACTGGTACTTAAAGATTTAACAGAAGAAGTGTGCCTGAACAGATTATAGAGATTAATTGCGAATTAACGATGCGGTTCGCAGAACCTGATAGGGCTTCAAGATAAATATCTCGAAGAACATTGTAAATATCTCGAAGAGCATTGTTAGTTATCTTGAATTCACCCGTATGAGATCTAACAGTAGAGGCCCCCGCTCCTACCCTTCTCCTAGTCACAGTTTACTCTCTCCATCTACGCTCGTTCTACGCTTGTTCTACAATCCTCGAACAAGCGTAGAAGGAGCTCAGAAGGAAGTCAGTTGATGGTCAGTAGGAATGTAGACGCCGTCTGGGAGCGGGGTAGAAATCCAGACCACTGTTAATTTATTAGCTCACTTTGTTTCATTATTTCACCAGAGGCCCATTTTCGTTCCGCTTCAAATACTCGGTAGCATTCATACCGTATTTCTCCCTGAAGCATTTTCGAAAATGTGAGAGATCCTTAAAACCAACAGCATAAGCTACCTCGGAAACATTTAGCTTCTTTTGATCGAGTAGCTGGACTGCCCTTTTAAGGCGGATATCCCGGATGAATTCCTTCACCGTCATACCAGTTAATACCGAGAGCTTACGATACATCTGCATCCTGCTGACGGCCATTTCTTTGGAGAAAGTTTCAATATCGAGGTCTGTATCATCAATATTTTTTTCCACCACCTCTACCGCTTTACGTAAAAACACCTCATCCGGAGAGGTTACCTCTATGTTAGTCGGCGAAATAACCAATTTCCCTTCAAACTTCTTCCGGATGGAATTACGCAGAGCCAGCAGATTTTCTATTTTGGTCTGGAGTATAGAAATATCAAAAGGTTTGGTTATAAAATCGTCGGCACCGCTGGAAAGTCCGGCAATAGTATGCTCCTTAGATGAAAGGGCTGTCAGCAGGATTATCGGAATGTGTGAGGTGTATTCATCAGCCTTCAATCTTTTACACAGTTCATTTCCATCCAGTACCGGCATCATCACATCCGACAAGATAATGTCAGGTAAAAACTTTTGAGCAAGTTGAAGTCCCTCCATTCCGTCTCCCGCTTCCTCAATATGGAACTGCGATTCAAGACTTACCCTCAAAAACTTTCGCACGTCAGGATTATCCTCTATGATCAGCAGAATACGCTCATTGATAAGGTCTTTTTTCTGACCGGTATCCTGGTTCGGATCAGCCTCCTCATCAATCCCGGAATCTATAACCGCCTCCCTGACTTCCTCCCTGACCAGTGGTATCCGGACAGTAAACCGCGTACCTTTACCAGGCTGGCTATCTACCAGGATTTCGCCTTTATGAAGCTTTACTAGTTCTTTGGTGAGAGCCAGTCCGATACCGGTTCCTCCCTGGTCTTTATTTTCCGGCACCTGAAAGAACTGGTGAAATATCCGTTCCCGGTTACGGGCATCAATGCCTATTCCTGTATCCCGCACCACAATTTCTATAAACTCATCGTTGCTATCGAAGGAATCATCTGCCTTCAGTGTCATATAAACCGAGACAGCACCCTGTTTTCCAGTAAACTTCAATGCATTCGAAAGCAGGTTATTGAGGATCTTCTCCAGCTTATCCGGGTCAAAGTAGGTTAACAAACTAGCGTCAATACTGCTAAAATTCAACTTGATGCCTTTTTCTTCGGCCATTGGTGTAAATGAATCGACTATCTCCTTTATAAAAACAACGATGTCTCCTTTTTGCATATCAAGAGTAAGATTACCGGACTCCAGCTTCCTGAAGTCAAGCAATTGATTTACCAGCTTAAGCAGCGCAGTGGCGTTCCGGTACATGATTTCGCTGTGCGTTCTTATAATGTCCATATCCATCTGGCTGTTCCTGAATCGCTCAAGCGGACCGATGATCAGCGTAAGCGGGGTACGTATTTCATGAGAAATATTGGTAAAGAACCGCAGCTTTATATCATTTACTTCATTTAACTGCTTCACTTTTATCCGTTCCAGATCCAGCTGCTGCTTTATTTTCTGACGATTGATGATAAACTCAACCACCAAATAAATTAATCCGAGGACGGTGATTAAGGCCAGTGAATTAAACCACCAGGTTTTCCAGAACGGCGGTAAAATTTCGACCTGTATTTGCAAGCCATTATCGTTCCACTGATTATCGTTATTGGAGGCGATTACAGCGAAGGTATACGTGCCAGGATCGAGGTTGGTATAAGTTGCGGTTGGAGTGGCACCTGCCTCATTCCAGTTCTTGTCAAAGCCAATCATCCTGAACTTGTACTTATTCTTCTCAGGCCTGACAAAGTTTAAGGCAGAAAACTCAAAAGTGAGGATATTGTACTGATAGGGTATTGATATCTTTTGAGATTCTGAAATACTGTTCTCCAGTACATTGAACTGATCATTTATGCGAACCGACTTATTGAAGATCTTCAGATCTGTAAGCACTACAGGAGGGTTGAAATTGTTCCTTGCTACCTTGCCTGGATCGAAAACATTAAATCCGTTCACACCTCCGAACACCAGTTCGCCACTTTTTAGCTTGAAAGCTGCCCCGTAATGAAATTGATTATTCTGCAATCCATCCCTTTTGTCATAATTAGTAAACGACTCAGTTGACGGATCAAATCTGGCTAAGCCATTTGCTGTACTCAACCAGAGATTCTTTGTTTTATCTTCAAGAATCTGAAACACCTGATTATTAGGTAGGCCATCCCGTTCATCGTAATACTTTGCGGGTTTATTATTTGCCCCAAGCAAAATAAGTCCATCATTTCTTGAGGCTAACCAGCGTCGTCCTTTTGCATCTTCATAAAAGCAACTTCCTTGTACGCGTATAGTACTTACAGTTCCAGCTTCAGGTTCATACACGGCTACCATACTCAGCAGGCCCAACCAAAGATTGCCTTTTGAATCTTCATTGATCCAGGCAACCTTTTGCTTTTTGTTACTAATGTTTTGATGTATAAAGCTATTGGTTTGCTCATTGTACAAATCAAGTCCGGCGTCTGTTCCAACCCAGATATTTCCTTTCTTGTCTTTGTGCAAGGCCCACACACTATTATTAGCCAGACTGGATGGATTAGCATTATGCCGAAGATGTGTAAATTTCTTAGTCTTGAGATTGTAGACACTAATACCCTCTTTATAGGTTCCAATCCAAACGTTTCCTTTGCCATCTTCCAGGAAGGTTTTAATACTGTTGCCTGCTATGGAATTTGGATTACCCGGGCTATGGGTCATATAACTGAACTTCCCTGTCTTTCGGTCGAGGATATTTACTCCTCCTGAACCTGTACCTATCCAGATACGATCGGATGCTTTATCCTCCCAAAAGGCATATACTTCATTATTATTCAGATGATTCGAGTTCTTTTCAAACGCATTGTAATACCTGAACGCCTGCCGCCCCGGAACCATCAGACTTATGCCCCCACGGGTACAGATCCATAGATTTTTAGCGTTGTCTTTGTATATGTCCAGAATGGAGTTGTTGACAAGTGATTTCGGTTCATTTTCAATATTTCCGAACCAGGAATATGTTTTATTTTTAGCGTTGTAGATGTATAAACCGGCGCGGCTGCCAATCCAATAGAGCCCCTGCTCGTCTCTTACTACTGAACGGATAGTGTTACTCCATTCCCTGGCGCTGTTCAGGTGGATCGTTTCAATTTGTTCTGAAACAGGATCTATTCGAAACAGACCATTATTGTAAGTACCTACCCAAAGCATCCCCTCAGGTTCTTTATAGATCTCCCAAATCTCATCTCCCAGACCTGGAGTGTTAGCATACATTCGTTTGAATCTTCCTGAGGCAGGATCAAAAAGATCGAGTCCTGCATTGGTGCCCACCCATAGTTTGCCGCGTGAATCGAATTCAACTACTCTTACATAGGTATCAGATGGAGAGGCGGTGCTATTGGCTTTGAAGGGATATGATCTTACTTTACCCGATTTAGGATCGTACATTTTAAGGCCGATGTTTGTTCCTAGCCAAAGCCGCCCTGATTTATCTTCTGCTATGTTTTTTACGGAAGTACCTATTCCATGCGTAGAACTGCTTGTCAGGATATGCTCAAACTTTTCCTTTTCCCGGTTGAACCGGTTTAAGCCACCGGACTCGGTGCCAATCCATAGGTTCCCTGCCTTATCTTCATAGACTACCCTTGCCAGGAGTCCCGATAAACTGGTACTATCCCGCGGGTCGTTTCGGAAAGAAGTAAACTTCGAGCCATCATACCGGCAAACTCCGTGGTTGGTTGCAAACCACATATATCCCTTGCTATCTTGAAAAGCCTGCTGCACGGTGTTATTCTGAAGACCGTCTTCAAGTGTGTAATTTTCAAAAACAACCTGGCCCGGCTGAGCATAAAGCTGCGCTGGGGTAGTTACAAACACCAATAACGTTAACAAATAGATAAATGTCTTCAACACACACTTCATAACCTGAATATTTGCAGGCGCCAAAACAACAGGCAGCTGACGGATAGGCTTTAGGGCCAAAAGCCCCGTAGTTTTTGCCCTACGGGGCTGTAATAACATAAATATATTGTTTTTTAATCAGTTTGCGATCTTTAGGACGGGTTGTTTGATCGCTCAAACAACCCGTCTTCGAGGTAGATCGATATCAGTTACTCGATCCATCTGGGGTCTCCGACACCTGCACTTTTTAAATCCTCATTGCCGATGGTAAAATCACCTGCTGCAGCATTCGCAAATTCCGGATCCAAAGTGGTTCTGGTAGGGCTAACATCATTTTTGGCATTCGAGCTTGTGCTTCCCATAAAATTAGGTGCATTGAAATAGTTATTGTTGGCCATAGTAGTTATAGTCGTAGCTGAGCTGTTAGTATACTGGCCATTCGTATTAGCAATAATATTTTTTGTAAAATGAATCTCGTGTTTCGCGAGCCGGATATAAAGCACCCTGTTGGAAGTACCATTAGATACATCGTTAAATGTGTTCGACCGGATAGTGATGATACTTGTAACTGAACCGAAGTTTGTGGAACCACCCGAATCCATCCTGAACAGATCTCTCGCATGGACACTGTTATAAACGGTATTATTTTCGAATAATAAGGTTTTCGCAATTCCATTTCTAAAATCAATAAAATCCCCTCCGTTACCTACAATACCAGAAATTACGTTACCCCTGAATGTTACCGACTCTATCAAAGCTTTAACACTTACATACATCAGTCCTTTATCATAATTTTTGATTTCGCAGTCTCTTACGGATAATGGAGCATAAGCATCATTCAGGGCCTCGTCATAGAGGATTGCCTGGTTACCATTGGAACCGGTGCCATCTAAAATCAGGTCTTTCAGGGTTAAACCAGCATTTGCTTTGAGCCTTAGAGTCAGCCCCTTTACAATCGGCCGGTCTGTTGGTCTGGCGCCTTTTAGGGATATTGATTTACTTACAATTGCATCCGCGTTGACATTGTAAGTGCCCGACACCAAACCAAAGGTCTGCCCGGCAGTAGCGTTCGCTATTTTACTCGCAAGATCTTCTCCCGGTAGCACAACGGTTACAGTATTAAGATCAATCAGCGTTGTAAAGGTTCTGGTTCCTCTAACTTTGTTGCCGTTCATTAACTTTGCAGTATACTCCGTATCACCGGTCAATCCGGAAACTGTTGCTTCACCAGCCGCAATTTCTTGTGCAGTAACGGTATGGCTTATGTTTCCCGGCGTGATGACGATGGAGCTGGCGGTTTCTCCCGGAGTCCAGTTAAGGGTAACCGAGTTTGCAGCCATCTTTTCCAGATCGACATTAGAAAAGATCTGTTCAGGATCTGTTTGAAAAGACCCAGTGATCCACTTTGATTCTGCGATTTCTTTCCCAACGGCTTTAACCCGTACAAAATATTCCGTTTCGCCACTAAATCCGGTCACGGTGTAGGGAATTTCATCCTTCGAAATATTCTCAATACTTCTTACCGGAGTTCCTGAGAAATCAGCATTCTCAGAAAATTCTATTGTGTAAGACTCTGCATTGTTTACAGGCACCCAGCGAAGTCGCGCATCGAGTTTATTTATCACATTAACCGTTAAGTCTGTCGGCGAAAATAATCTTTCTGTTTCTAATGTTTTTATCTCCACCAAGTCGTCGTCCTGACATGCTGTGAAGGTTGCTGATACTGCAAACATGCAGGCAGCAATTATGACCTTGTTGATATTCATATCTTATGAATTACGATTTATAATCCGAGGTGTTTGTTATCCAGTGTATTGTTTGAATTGTCGATAAAATACTGCCAGATGGGCCATACCTGCTGCTTGTTTGGATCTTTTACAAAAAGAGCATTCCAATAAGTGGTCTTATCATCCGAGGCTGTTAAGGTCCAGGTTTTGCTGGCGGTGTAACCCAGAGCAGTGCCTTGTCCATCCGTATCACCGAAGTTCAGTCCGTAGATCTCCACGGTTTCTCCATTAGGCCGGGTTCTATAGTAAATCTTTGCAGGAAGATTTGAATATTTGCCTTGTCTATTTTCTAGTTGCTCCAGTTTTGTTTTGGCTTCCTGAAGTTTCGTATCCAGCATGTTCCAGCGGATCAGATCAGCCTTCCTTAACATCTCACCGGTAAACTCTAACGCACGTTCATCGACGATAGCCTCAAAAAATCTTTCCTTTGACCCTGTAACCAGGTTCATGTAGTCGGTTACCTTTTGCAAATTATCAGGAAATGCTCTTTCGCGAACCTCTCTGAGATACGGAGCTGCTGCGGCCGGACCATCAATTTCGTTTATTGCTTCAGCGGCCATAAGTAACACATCGGCGTATCGCATATACATCCAGTTCAAGCCATCATCATTGTCGGAACTTACAATCCTTTTCATCCATTCGTAACGATATTTTCCAAAATAAAGGCGGCTTAGTGAAGATGGAACCTGAATTCCGTCTGTCCATTCGTAAGGAACAATTGTTACGTCGCGCCGCACATCATCTTTTTCATATTCATAAAGCATGATTGGATTGGGTCCGTCTGTACCACCTTTGGCTTGCTTGGTATATTTATCAGGATTAGTATGTCTCACACCCAGGTCGAAGATTACCCTTCCCCTGCCGGCGCTAAATGGAATTTCCCACATAGATTCAAGTCCTGCTTCGCCTGCTTCTTCGTTTAATTTCCGAAAAACTTCCTCAAATCCAAGCAATCTCAACGATTTGCTACCGATGATATCCAAACACTCTTTTTTAGCGATAGCGTACATTTTGTCTCTCGAAAGCTCAGGATCGGTGCTCAAACGAATGGTTCCGTCCAGCCTGTATGCATATCCACCCGCTGCCAACGCCATCCTGGCCCTCAGGCCCTTGGCAAAGGCTTTGTTAACCCGCTCAACCGATGCTGCACCAGATTCCTTAGGCCAGGGTAAATAGCCTGCTGCCTCGTCAAGGTCTGCCAGAACTTGCTTGTAAATGGTATCACGATCTGATCTGGGCAGGTAAGCCGTAGCCAGGGTTATGGGTTCAAACCTTGCCGGCACATCTCCCCAACCCTTGATCAGATCATTATATAGAACGGCCCTGAGCGTTAATATCTCTCCCAGTACACGTCCCATGGCTGCATCTTCCGTCACATTTCCGAACCTTCTGATCCCGGCTATAGCCAGATTAGCCCGCTCGATACCTTCATAGAACTTCGCGTAAGCATTATTGTCGGTGTTCATCTGGGAGTTAAAGGCATCCGCATCGTAGTTAGCAAGTCTTGCCTTATCGTCTGTTGTATTTTTTAAACTGTTAGATACTTCTGTATCGGTGTTTATCCCGTAGTATACAAGGAAACGGCCCCGATAAGAGTTCGTTTCGCCAAAAGACTGGAGTATTCCGGGGATGATGCCTTCCGCCAGGCCTGGCGTTGAGTATATCACCGATTCTTCCATAGCAGATTTAGTAGGGGCATCCAGCATATCTTTACAGCTGCTTAAAACGATAAGCCCTGCAGCCATCAACGAAATATTTTTAATTGTTTTCATCACCATAATTGTTGGATCATTAGAAATTCACATTTAAACCGAATAAGTAAGAGCGGCTTTTTGGATAAGCGGAGTAGTCAACACCCGGAGTAAGCTGAGTTCTGCGTCTGGTGGATACTTCCGGATCAAAGCCGCTGTAATTTGTCAATAACCATAAATTATAACCGGAAGCGTAGAATCTAACCGATCCCATTTTCAGTTTGCTTGTAATAGCTTTTGGCAAAGTGTAACCAAGAGTGAGTGTTCCCAATCTTAAAAAAGAGCCATCTTCCACTCCCCAATCGCTTAATACAAAACGGCTCATATAAGGCGACCAAAGTGAAGTATTTGCATTCATTGCCTCCAGCTCCGCAGGATCATTACTCAGGGTTCCATCAGCACGGAGGTTTGTCCAGCGCTGCCCGCTCTCCATTACAGAGATCATATTACGTGAATGATACTTACTGGTTGATGTGTACTCGATTTTATTGGCATTGTAAACATCGTTACCATAACTCCAGTTGAAATAAGCGCTCAAATCAAAGTTGAAAATGCGAGAATTGATCGAAAAACCACCGGTATTTAAGGGTAAAGTGTTACCGATCCGGGTTTTGTCAAGATCAGACTGGAGCACTTTACCGTCTCCGTCCAGGTCTTTAAGCTTCATGGTGCCCGGGCGGATAGTTCCAACCACCGCAGAAGCATCGGCTACCCCGTCCTTCAAAAGCCATTTCTCGGCAGCAGCATCGTAGCCTGAAAAATCTGACACCTCATATCTTCCGTCATTCTGATAGCCCCAGATCTGTCCGATCGGCGAGCCCTCGAAAAGCCGGTAATCCACACCTATCTCAGTGGACGCCCAATCTGAGGATCCCGGATAACTGAGCATTCCTGCAAGATCAATCACCTTATTGCGATTGAATGAGATATTAGCATTTACACTCAGGTCAAAGTTTTTTTGTTTAATAGCGTTATAACTAAGTGAAAGCTCCAAACCCTTATTTTGCGTTTCGCCGACGTTACGGTACTGAACATCATAGCCTGTTCCTCCTATCAATACCCCCAGCAAGAGGTCCGTGGTATTATTCAGGTAGGCATCAATGGTTCCGTTAAGGCGTCCGTTGAAAGCTGAAATGTCTGCACCTATGTTCCTTGTAGTGGTGGTTTCCCACTTCAGAGTTTCGTTGGGCATTGTTTTTGACGCAGCCCAATAGCTGTCAAACCCGCTAACCCATGTGGTATTGGAGTTAATCATCGCAGGACGAGAAACACCTAAGGGGATGTTATCATTTCCTGCAACACCATAGCTAGCGCGGATCTTCAGATCATTCAACCATGATTTAGTACCTTCCATAAATTCCTCCTGCGAGATTCTCCATGCAGCCGAGGCGGATGGAAAATAACCCCAGCGATTAGGCTCCACAAATTTAGACGATCCATCAGCCCTGAATGTCGTCGTTAGCAGGTACTTTCCTTTGAAATCATAACTTGCGCGGCCAAAAAGTGAGAATATCTTATAATCAGGCTGGAAGAAGTTCTGAATGGAATTTGGTGTTCCCTGAGTGGATAGTCTGCGTGCATCAGCAAAGTCAAAGGTCGACGGAAAGCCGTGTACCACATTTGTAGCAACCAATTCTTTTCTAATCAGATATTCCTGCCCCAACATCACATTAAGACGGTGGTCTTTATTCAGGAACTTTTTCAGATCGTAGTTTAATGTATTCGTATTGCGGAATCCATTACGGTTTGTGTTTGTAAAAATAAGCGCAGGAAGTCCTTTATCTCCTTCCGCAGGTATATTTGAAACATAATAGGTCGTCGCTCCGTAGAAGCGATCCTGATCGTCCCTAAAACCGTCGTAGCCAACCTCAGAACGCAATTTTAGATCTTTGACGAGTTCGTAGGTTAAAGCTCCGTTTAGATTATATGTTTTTCGCTGCACAAACTGGTCATTGTCTGAAAGTGCCACGAGTGGGTTATATAAGTTAAATGCGTCATCTGTTTCAGTCGAGTTGGTTAGCCCGGAGACAGGGATCGAAGGATAGATCATCGCATATTTCAAACGTGAATCTGCAGAAGATTTTTCATTCTGCTCGTTGGCACCACCACCTTCGGTTCTGGTATCAGCATACCTGGCGCTAAAATCCAGCACAAGTTTATCGTAAAGCTTGTGATTAAGCTTGAAATTCACATTGTGCCTCTGAAACCCGGAAAGCTGCATAATAGCTTTATCCTTCACATAGCTGTGACTCAGGCTGAATTTAGTTTTTTCGCCTCCTCCACTGATATTGAGGTTTTGGTTAAAAGTAGTTCCAGTACGTCCAAAAACCAGATCCTGCCAGTCGTTGGCCGGAGCGTTGGCATACATGTCTATATCCTGATAATTTCCAAAATATTTTGTATAATTCTCAGGTTGTTCGGCCAGAAGAGCTCGCTCGTACTGCCAGGTTGCATAGTCCAATGGTGAAAGGACATCTAGTTTTTTTGCCAGTTTCCTTGTGCCGGTAAAAGCGTTATAACTTATACTGGTTTTTCCGCCTGTCCCACCCTTGGTTGTCACCAGAACTACTCCGTTTGCTCCCCGTGCACCATAGATCGCAGTAGAAGAGGCATCTTTCAAAATACTTATACTTTCGATATCCTGAGGAGCGATGTCGGCTATAGAGTTTACAGGGAATCCATCCACAATAAAAAGCGGGGTATTGTCACTGGTGATCGATGTTCCGCCCCGAACCCTTACAGACATTTCAGCATCTGGGGAACCTTCAGTTGTGGCAATATGTACACCGGCGACCCGTCCAGAGATCGCCTCCAAGGCGGATGAAACCGGGGCAGCGGCAATTACATCCGCACTTACGGTTCCTACAGCACCGGTTAAGTCTTTCTTTCTAACGGAACCGTAACCAATAACCACCACTTCTTCCAGACTATTAGTGGATTCCTCCAGCACTACGTTTAACTGGGTTTGTGTACCGGCCTGTAACTCTTTCGTTTTATAACCTATATAGGTAAAAACAAGGGTAGTACTTCCTTCTGTAGGAATATTCAGTTTAAAGGCACCACTGGCATCGGTACTGGCACCCTTTTGGGTGCCTTTGATGTTTACACTTACTCCGATAAGGGTCTCCCCGCTCTTATCGGTAACCTTCCCGGTTATGAGGCGGGTCTGCGAGAATGCCGCCACATGGACAAGCAGCGCACAGAGTAATAGGTTTACTTTTCTCATAATAAAGATTGATTTCAGGTATATTGTAATTGATTAAGATTAAATTTTACGATACACATTGTTCGTATGACCGATACTTTAAAAGCCGTACAAGGTTTAACCGGATCTGATAGATGCACGACCTTACTGGCTATAGCATTTCTAATAGAAACAGATGCAAAAATTCGGACTCAACTGTCTGTATCAGGAGCAACCGGAAATTCCGGAGGAATGTGTTTTTGAATAAAAGCGACAGAGGGGGAATTGCAAATCAAATCCCACATAGGACTAGATGCTTGTAAAATTTCGCGCATATAAATTGGTTGTTTTGGCTTTATTGGTAATACAAAGATAGATCAGTACACCCGCAATGGCACAATAAACCACAAGCTAACAAAGGGTTACAAATACCAAAATGCGGGTTATATTTCCCATTGGAACAATCGTGCAGAAAATCGGTTTTTTTGAGCAGGAATGGCCATAAATCACTGGTTGAAGAAGGAGGGAAATGAGATATTAACTAAAAGATGACTGGGTCGTTAAGCTCTGCATGAAAGGAGAATTTAAAGTGTTTGATGGTTGAGCACTACGCGACACGAGTGCGCTAGCGAAGCTATGAATTACTGATCCAGCAGGAAGGAACAAAACCTAAGTGAACAAGATGACAGCGCCTAATGGTCTGAACGTGGCCGGACCATTAGCGCGGTCATGGGCTGGATCAATCCCAATATTTAATATCGGAAGTTTCAGCCCCAGTATCTGTCAGTACTATTTTTTGATCCATTTTACCATTTCCTTCCAGTTCTAACTGGTAATATCGTTTACCTGCTTTTTCCAGGAGGTCGGCATCATCGATCCTATAGCCTTTGTATTTGGCGTTGACTGCCGACTTCACAGGCAAGGGAATTGATCGTGCAGGCAAATCCTGTCTCTTCATTACCAACGCACCTTTAGGATCAATAAGGGCCGTAAAATCAGTACGGTTGATCTCAAAATCGACCTCATACAAATTATTATGTTTTTCCCACTCGACATCCGTAGCGTTTTTAAAGCTTGAATTAAATGCATTCACAACTACGGAAGGAACTTCAGTTGCAGGAATATCCTGACTGCAGGCAGCGAAGGTGGCCAAACCTGCTATCGAATTCAATATTAACTTTTTCATTTGCAATTTATTAAAAGATAAAACCTTAATATTATTCTGTAAAGATATCGGCCGAAACTGGAAAGAATTGGGAATATGGTTAGTATCTCTATTGGGTCAGAGTAAAAGAATGCGTATAGCTTACTGCATCATATTCATAATCTAAAATAAGCCTACAGTTCTGGGCTATCACCCGTGCAATCGCCAGGCCCAGGCCGGAACGGCTGGTAGATTCACTGCCTTTATAGAAGCGTTCGAATATCTGGTTCCGGTCCAACTCCCGAGGTTCTCCGTTATTGCTGATCTTTAGCACCCCATTACTGAATTGAATGGTTATCTGCCCTCCTGGTTTATTATGAAATATTGCATTTTTAAGGAGGTTGCTTAGCAGAATGTCGGCGAGCCCCTTGTTCAACTCCCATATCAGTTCCATATGATCATGTGTCTGAATGGTTATCTGCCGGTATTCCACCATGTCTGTCAGGTCTTCCAAAAGCTGATAGACGGTTTGATTGACGTTTACTGCCACGCGGTCACCAAACTGGTTGTTTTCAATTTTCGACATCAAAAGCAGGGAGGAGTTCAAACGCTTCATGCGTTCGAGGTTGTTCATTGCCGATTCGATGTAAGCTGCCTGTTGAGGCTTCAGATCTGCTTCCTGCGCCAGCAGCTCGAGTTTATTAATCCCGATTGCAAGCGGAGTCTGCAATTCATGTGAAGCATTTTCAGTAAACTGTTTTTGACTTTGATAGGTGTCGATGTTGGACTGGATCAGTTTCCGAACGGTTGAGTTCAATAAAATGAATTCATCAATTTTCGTGGGAGGAGGAACAAAAGTATCAGGACCATTAAGCTTAAAGTGCTTTAGTTTGTCAATCAACCCATAAAACGGCAGCCACACACGTTTGATGAGCAGCTGATTTAAAATCAAAATTGTGCAAACCAGCCCGATATAAAGCCCAGCCAGTGCATATAGTAATACAGAAATGAGATCATCTTCCTCAACCATGGAAGTAATGAGGCGAAGATGATAGTAATGACCGTTTAGATGAAATGCTGTCTTCAGCATGCGTACCGGCTCGAACTCATCCTCATTCTTCATGTACATCAGGGTATCCAGGTAGATATCTTGAAATTTCAACGCTTTTTCCGGATCAACGGGCGTAAAAGCGTAGTACCCTTCTCCAAACGTCTGTTTGTTGACAATACTTGAGTCCTGATATGCTTTTTCTATTACCAGTATCTTCTGATTTTCAAGGCCGTCATCCATACTGTCGTAAATTTCATCCAGTATGGTAAAATAAAACACACCCGCCCAAACCGGAATGATGATAAGCAGAAGCAGCGCAAACCATGAACTGGTATAATTAAGTAGCTTCATTGGCTGTGAGTTTGTAGCCTATACCATAAACAGCCTCAATCTTTACCGTTGAACCGGACTCTTTTAGTTTCTTTCGCAGGTTTTTAATTTGGGAATAAATAAAGTCAAAGTTATCGGCTATATCAACATTATCTCCCCAAACCTTTTCTGCCAGGGCTGTGCGGCTTACCAGGCGTCCGCTATTTACGCACAGATACAGTAATATTTCGTATTCCTTACGGTTCAACTGAAGCTCTGAGCCATTCGCCTGTACTTGCCGGCTTTCGGTATCGACCGACAGGTCAGACACGTTTAAAAGCGTTAAGGAAAATGAATTTTTACGCCTTAAAATGGCTTTAGTCCGCGCGATCAGTTCTGCCTGATGAAAGGGCTTTGAAAGATAATCATCGGCACCGGCCTGCAAGCCTATAACCTTATCATCAACCGAATCTTTAGCTGACACAATAAGCACACCCTCGGTTTTCTGCATATTCTTAAGCTCTTTTAGCAAAGCCAGACCTGACCCTCCCGGAAGTGAAATGTCGAGAATTATACAATCGTATTCATACGAAACAATTTTATGCAGAGCGGAGAAATAATCCGTCGCCTTTTCTACCAGGAGATCTTCTTGCTCAAGGGCCTGTGCAATTACTTCGAGCATTTCAGGTTCGTCCTCAACAATTAATACTTTCATTATTCAAATAAAGTAAAATCGAACAAAATTGTTGAGTTAAGAGTAGCACCCCTCAGATTTCTGAATCAAAAATCGCTCACATGAAGGATGTTCCCCTTTTTATCTTTCCCTTCGTTAGAAATATACAGGGTCCCATCCGGAGCAAAAGCGATACCTTCGGGTTGTGTAAAATCTGCACCCTCAAATTCCTGGACTCTGTTTATGTTGCCTGAAAAATCCATTATCAGGATCTTTGGCTTGGAACCTTCTACAAGATAGATTTCATCCTTCCCCGGATGCAAGGCAATATCAGAAGGGTTAAAGCTTGCTTTTTTCTTCTTCTTAAACCCTTCCAGGTGGGGGTGGTTCAGATCAACCTTGAATACCGGTTCTTTCTCTAGCTGACGAGTGGAGAGATTGAATGCATAAACGCCCTTGAAATCTTTTTGATCCGGCTCATATCCTTTTATTGTAATCAGCAGGCGGTTATTCTTTTTATCCAGGGATAAGCCCTCTGTGTCATGTTTTGCTGTAAGTGGAGTTAAGTATTCCTGAACTTTGGCGTCCTTCATGAAATTAGCTACCTCGAATATCCGCCCGTCGGAACGCAGCACATAAGCATCATGCCCATGAAGAGCGATACCTTCATAATCGCCGTCGCCGGCAAAAGGAATCTCCTTTTCAATTTTGCTACTGCGAAGGTTATAAATGAATATTGTCCCTGCTTCATCCTGAATACATGCTACGCGATCCTGGTCAAGGAAATCTATCCCGGATATTTCTTTTAAAACGTCCGGAAGTTCCCAGCGATTTTTTACCGGAGGGTTAATTCCTATGGTCTGGGATTTCTCAGGTGAATCCGCCTTTTTGGCTTCTCCACTTAGTCGTATCAGAAAAGCTGTGACTGTCGATATGACAATAAAAGCTGTTATAAAAATTGCTGTCCGCATATTCTTCGGTTAATTAATAAAGCAAGATACGCCCGAATACTGGAAAGAATTGGGAATTATTTACTGCTGAGCATCAAAATTGAGCTCTACTTACGTTATAGCCAGATAGATTGATCATTTTTACTTCAGAATATGTTAAGTACGAAAATTAAAGAAGCCACCAGGGTTCCACACCAGCAAGTGGAAAAAAAGGTTGTATTGCGTATCAAAGCAATTCGCAATGAAGCAGACTATGCTAATCTGTTAACACATTTCTATGCTTATTTCAATGCTGTGGAGAAGGCGGTGGCCCCATATATTACAACTGAAATATTGCCTGACCTTGCAGAACGGCGCAATTCATCTTATATAAAAGCCGATATTGAAGCTTTGGGTGCCTGCGTGGATGAACTGCCTGATTGCCTTACACCAGCGATAAATAATATCCCGCAGGCTATCGGGGCACTTTATGTGCTGGAGGGTTCAATTATGGGCGGTCCTTATATTGTACAAATGCTGGAAAAGGCAGGGTTAAGTAAAGGTTTCTCTTTCTTCAGCGGCTACGGTGAAGCGTCGGGACAAAAATGGGCGTTGTTTACGGAGGTACTTAATAACATCGCAAAAAGTGAGAACGAAGAAGCGCTGGTCATACAAAGTGCGCACGATACCTTTCTTCGCTTTGGAGATGTGTTTGGTGAAGTGGAAGTGGCGAAGGCTGTGCCTAGACCATCATCCACCATTTAGTTTTACGATTTTTCATATATTACGTCGTTATTTTCACCAAATAACCACTAATAAATATCATATAAAGTAAATTTTCATGAAGATCTATTTTCGTAAACATGTTGCCGCCTTGTTGCTTATCGTTTTTTGCAGTTTGGGCGCTAACGCTAAGGACGTAATTAAGGTATTAACTATTGGAAACAGCTTTTCCGAGGACGCCGTTGAGAATTATCTCTATGACCTGGCAAAGGCTGCGGGCGATAGTCTGGTTATAGGAAACGTCTATATCGGCGGCTGTTCTCTCCAGACTCATAGTAAAAACGCTGCTTCGAATGCTGCAAAGTATTCTTACAGGAAGATTGTGGGTGGTAAAAAGACGGTGACTGCTAATCAAACCATGGAGTTTTGTATTAAAGATGAGCCCTGGGATTACATTAGTTTTCAGCAAGCTAGCCCGTACTCCGGCATGCAAGAAAGTTATTTTCCGTATCTGACGAACCTGCTCGATTATGTTCAGCAAAGGGCCCGTAATCCAAAGGTTAAATATATTTTACATCGTACCTGGGCTTACTCCAAGAGTTCTCCACACAAGGGCTTTGTCAACTATAATAAGAACCAGGATGAAATGTATAAAGCAATTGTAAAAGCTACTAGATCTGTATTTAAAGATGTTAAACCTCTGGATATGCTGATACCTGCAGGAACGGCTATACAGAATGCGAGAACAAGCGCCATTGGTGATAGCCTTACCAGGGATGGGTACCATTTGCAGTTAACTTATGGAAGGTATACAGCGGCATGCACCTGGCTCGAAGCGCTTACGGGTAAGAGTGCTGTTGGAAACAGTTATATTCCTTCTACAATTACCAAGGCACAAGCTGATATTGCTCAGCATGCGGCTCATTTTGCTATGAAGAAGCGAAACAAAGTAACTTCTATGGAGAAGTTTAAGTTGTAAAGTTTTGGTTTGTTGAGCATAAGAGGCACACGTGGCACGAGTGCGCCAGCGAGCGAGCATATTTGCACTTGCTAGCGCACTCGTGCCACGTGTGCTTATTTAATTTTTTTTAAAAGCCCAATAATAGATGGCTTTCTTGCTGATGCCGCCTTTGATCCTCTTACAGGGTGTATCTCAAAGTTATCCCGAATGTTCTTTGATCTCCAAGAACTGCAGCATAGTGACCTGCATTACCACCAGCGGGCAATAATTGCTCGAAGTAATCTTTATTGAATAAGTTACGACCCCAAACAAAGGCGGATAAGCCAGCTACTGATCTATAGCCCAGCCTACCGTTTACAAGCGTATATCCATCGATGTTCAGATATGCTGACGGAGATGGGCTTGATGAGAATTCAGAACGGTAAGCTCCGTCGATTGCTGTAAAGAATTTCGCTTCGCGCCTGAAGAACTTAGCAGGAGTACTAAACTCACCGCCAAATGATCCGGCCCATTTAGAAATCCCCGGAAGGCGTCCTCCGGAGATATCTTTAAATGATGGTGATAATCCAGTCTCTTCTAGTGGAAGAGGTGCGTTTGTAAAACGACCGTATTTTGCATCTGTATAAGCCGCTGCACCATAGAAATTGAATGATTGACTGGCTCTAAAGCTGGCATCCACCTCTACGCCCTTAACGTTCACTTTCTCCGCATTGGCGATGTAACCACGGTTAACGGTCAAATCAGGAGACTGAACGTTTGTCTGGTAGTCTTTAATATCTGAATTATGAAATGCTACATTCAGAGTTAGATGATTTATTGGGGTACTCTTTATTCCAAACTCATAATGCTTTGTGGTTTCAGGTTTGATCACCGCGTAGTCTAATATAGTTTTGCCTGCTTCAGGAGAGGGCAGACCGGCCACGTTTACACCAACCGGCTTAAAGCTTGTGGAATACGTAGCAAAGGCGTTAAGTCTTCTGCCTGGTTTGTACGCAGCAGTAACCGAATAGGTGAAATTTCTCTCGTCAGCGCTGGTTTCATAAGCCTGGCTGCTATATACTCCGTTCTTTATTTTTTGCAGTTCTGTTTTTACTGCAGCGCTATAACTGCTTGCAGCAACATCAAGACCGCCTCTTGCAGCGCGATCATAACTTACATCCTTATTATCATAGTTGATACGAACACCTGGCAGTATGTGGAACCCTTTAAAGAATTCCCAGTCAAGGCTGGCAAATGCTGCAGCACTCTGAGATTTGATAGAAGCTGTTGTATAAATACCATATCCTTCCAGAAGGCCCGGGGTAGCCCACAGCTCGTCGTTAGTTATGCCTGGAGTGTTTGCATTTGCGCCGGTTGAACTTTTTGAGAAACGTGCCTGAGCTGAACCCGATTCTTCAGTACCGTTAATTTTGACTTCCTGATCGATATAAAACAAGCCAACTACACCACTAAGCCTGTCGGAAATCTCTCCGGCATAACGAACTTCTTGCGACCAGTTTTCGTGTTTTGCCGGATTTTGCGATTTAGCTAATACAGGCAGACCTGTGAAATCCCTGTCATTAGATGGCTTCCAATCCCAATAGCGCCATGCTGAAGTAGATGTCAAGGTACCGGGACCTAGTTTTATCTCAGCGTTTAAAGACGCTCCGCCCAATTGATTACCTGATCTCCATGGTGTATCATGATCTATTTTACGATCAAAAGCATTTAAGCTTGGCAATGAATAGCCAAGATCAGAAATTATCGCATTGAACTGGCGATAAGCAGGACGCTTCGTGGTAACAACCCCGGCAACAACTTGTGCATAACCATCAGGTTTTTGATCACTTACATCACCGGCAAGCGTAATGGAAACATTTTCTGAAGGCTTGTAAAGCAATTGCGCACGGAAACCTAAGTTATTGATATCGTTCGTTGCTACGCCAGTTTTGACGTTATCAACCAAACCATCGCGTTGCGTGCCTGAAAACGAAAGTCTCCCTGCAAGTTTGCTACTCAAGGGCCCTGATACAGAAGCTTTCGCCTGGATAAATCCATAATTTCCGAAGCTGGTCTCGAAAGAGGCCTCCGGAATGAAACTTGCTTTACGAGTCACAATGTTAAAGGCTCCGGCACTGGTATTCTTACCAAACAAAGTTCCCTGAGGGCCACGGAGTACCTCTATACGTTCAACATCAATAAAATCAAGGGTAGCGGCTGCGGGACGTGCATAATATACACCATCTACGTAAAAACCAACACCGGGATCAAGGCCATCGTTAGTAAGTCCGAACGGAGAACCGATTCCACGGATATTAATTCCGGTATTGCGTGGATTGGAAGTATAAAGCTGGACGGAAGGAATAAGTTCTTTCGCACGGTTAACGTTGAATGCGCCGGCCTGCTCGATCTGAGAACCGCCCACTACCGAGATAGGAATGGGTACGTTTTGCAATACTTCTGAACGACGCCTGGAGGTAACAACTACTTCTTCGAGCAGAGCATCGTCTATCAGTGTTATCTGTAAGGGCGTATCCTGGAATTTGAGAACCTGAAAATCCTGAGGCTTATAACCAATAAAACTGACCCTAAGGTAAAATGGCGTCTCGGCGCTTACTCTAAGCCTGAAATTACCTATGGAATCTGTGATGACAGAGGACTTGGTACCTCTTACCAGCACATTAGCCCCAGCTAAAGGTCCTTTGCTGTCTCTTACATTCCCGACAAGGGTATGCTGGGCAAATAAAGGGGTAAGCTGACCTAAAAGGGCAAATAGTAGTAGAAGTTTTAGTGCATATGATGTACGTTTCATTATTATGATTATTTGATGAGATTAGTAAAAATTGAGAGTAATTGTAAGAGAAGCAAACAAACTGCTAACGACAGCAGCCGCAACACAGAGTGCTGCCTGAATAAGTCTGGGAAACTGAACTTGTTATTTGCTTCTTCATTTCATGTTGGGTTTGCTTATATAATCTATAGAACTGATAGACAAAGATACTTTGCTTTTTCATAACTGCAAATTTTTTTTACTCAAGCTTCCCTTATCCTGCAAATAGTCATGTTTTCAGGATCCCAGGAAATCTATTTTGGTTAATCCATGCTAATTTTGATCAAACAGCTCTGATATGGTACTAAAAATGTGCTCTATTTTTTTCTGCTGCGCGCAAAAAATTGGAAGTATTTCAACAAGAAAACCAATCACATGATTATTCGGATTCCGTAAAAAAGCACGAGGGTGATAAAATACAACTTCACGCGGCTCAATGGTTACAAGTGGAAAATACAGCAAAGCAGGAGTTCAACACAAGGGACCTGGTCCAAACTCCCAGCTAATAATTGAATACGAAAATTTTGTTTAAATTAGAGGAGATGCATAAAAAATTACCAGGGCAAAATGGAAAGACTATTTGGTTGTTTGGATTGTCGGGCGCTGGAAAAAGCACTATCGCTTCTTTACTGGACGAAATGTTTAGTCAGGAAAACCTGTTTTGTGTAAGACTTGATGGTGATCAATTGAGGGAGGGTATAAACGCAGGTCTTGGCTTTACGGACGAAGGCAGAGCCGAAAACATCCGCCGGACGTCGGAAATAGCAAAGATTCTTTGCTGCAATAACATAATTACTATCTGTTCTCTAATCACTCCACTTAATAGCCACCGAAGTATTGCCCGCGATATTTTAGGAGATAATCTTCTGGAAGTATTTGTGGATTGTCCGATTGAGATTTGTGAACAAAGGGATGTAAAGGGCTTGTATAAGAAAGCCCGGCAGCATAAGATCGAGAGCTTTACAGGGTACGACTCTGTTTTTGAAAGGCCCCAGCCTGGCGTTATGACCCTGGCTACTCATACCATTCCGGCAATAGAATGTGCCAGAATGGTGTTTGAAAAAGCCATTAAGGATGTTAAACCTGTTTAATCCTAAGAAGGCACTGCAAGTATCTGGCAAACAAAACTTCCGTTTTTGAGAGAGGGCTTATTGTATAAAAAGGGGGTACCATCAGAATTAGTAAATATTGCGCCACTACTTAAGGCAATAGCATGACCGGCAGCGGTATCCCACTCCATAGTTGGGCCCTTGCGGTAATAAATATGGGCTTTCCCCTCTGCTATCAAGCAGAACTTCAGTGAGCTGCCTGCGCTAAGAAGCCCAGTTACCGGATATGCTCTTAGAAAATCATTTTCAGTGGTATCTGAATGAGACCGGCTACCTAGCGCAATCCATGCCTGAGCTTTAAGATCTGCTTTTATCGGAATTGGTTCCTTTTGTGGAGTTTGCTTAAAGCAACCGGACGCATCTGCATAATAAAGCAAATTTTGACAGGGGATATAAATCACTCCAAGCACCGGGTGATTTCGGTGAATAAGGGCTATATTAACGGTGAACTCTCCGTTGCGGTTAATAAACTCTTTGGTTCCGTCAAGAGGATCAACACACCAGTAATATTCCCAATCTTTGCGTAGCTGGAACTCGATATCTGAACCTTCCTCGGAAAGAACCGGTATGTCCGGGTAAAGGGCTGAAAGTCCCTTCGCAATGATGTTATGAGATAACTTATCGGCAACAGTAAGCGGTGAACTGTCTTCCTTATAGGTTACGGCAGAGAAAGCTTCTTCATCTCCGTAAACAGACATTATGGCTTTTCCCGCTTCAACGGCAATTTTTAAAATCGGTTTAATTTCTGGCTTCATACCTGTTCTTTATAGCTTTTAAAATTTGCTCCTGAGGCTTTCTGTTTTCCAAATCATCAGGCTTTGCGGTCTGAAGTGTGTGTTTCTTCAATTCTGAATTCATCTGATCATAGAGCCCTATCTTGTCTTGAGAAAAAAGCACTGAACGTCTTTCGCTGCTTGTCTCGGTATTGAGTTGATAACCTAATTTTTTTAAGACTCCTCCGGCAAGGGATTCAAAGATCTCAAGATCGTCCTCTTTAAACGCATCTAAATATTTCCCTGTATTATCCTTGATGATCGGCTTCTTAAGATTGCTCCACATTTCACCTGCTTCGGCTGTAAGTTTTGACGTTCTGGATTCATAGAAAGAAAGCATTTTTTCTGAATACGTAATATCGAGAAAATGGCAAAGGCTTTTTACCGTAGTTTCCGGTTCGGCTATCAATGTTTCATAATTGAGCTTATAAAAACGGGCCGGATCAAGTTGTGCTTCCAGTTTTAAGCACGCTTCCTGGTCTTTCGTCCACTGCTTTGCCAGATGGTAGCTGTGTTTTTCGCCAACTACTGCTTTTTTGAAGGATGCGGCTACATCCCGCCCATCCCTGAAAAGGTAAACATATTTAAGATTTAAACCCGCAGCTTCAAGCTCATCTGCGTGATGAACATTGGCCATACTTTTGCAGCACCAGTACCTGGAATGCTTGGCTTCGGCAGCAGCTTCGTAGACCAGACGATTTAATTCGGGCAGCGAATAGTTTTTTGAGGAGCTGAAGATCTTCTCTTTGTCCAGGATTACTCCCTCCCATGGAACCGGGTTAGCCTTTACATACTCAACCACATCATCCACCAGGGTTCTGTAGGAGGATTCATTCAAAGTCCCATATAACGGAAGTAAGGGTAAAAATGTGATGAGTAAATGCGGCGGATGCGGAGAGGCAATCTCTTCCGACTGGTCTAGTATTACCCTCAAAAGATTAGATCCTGAGCGTTGAGTACCGATGATCTGAATGCCTGAAATATTTTCCATAGCTAACTGATAGTATAGTTTAGTACGCCAAAAAGAATTGCGCCGGCGACAAGGTAAACCGGGCTCACTTTATAGCGAAAATTCAAAGTAAATGAAATGAGAAGAGTCGCGAAAAGGATAAGACCCAACTTTTCCGGTAAAATTATCCTGTAGGCCGAAACTAGTATCAAAGCCACAACAACTGCTTTAATACCCCCAAGCATATTGCTTAGAAGGTTGCTTTCCCTGAACCTTCCTATGAAACTGCTTACCTTGATCACAAGAAATACCGAAGGGGTAAATATAGCTGCAGTTGCCAGCAGCGCTCCCAGGACGCCTGATATCTTATAGCCTATAAATGCCGCGCTGATAAGGATTGGGCCCGGAGTTGCCTGGCTGAACGCAATGGCATCCACAAACTCGCGGCTACTTAGCCAGTGCAGATCTTTCACAAAAAGAGCCTCCATAATAGGTATCATTACATAGCCGCCGCCAAAAAGTGAAAGGCTTATGCCTGCAAAAATGGTTATGAGCCGCAGATTCAGGGGACTGACCTGCCGTGAAAGATTCGAGAAGAACAAAACCTGGTTAAGGGCGAGTAAAAGCATAAATATGCGGTCTGCAATTAACCGGAGCTCTTTCTTTTTTGATATACAATCCTCTATGTGGTGTGAACCGGCAGAAACGGCTTTGACAGAGACGGGTGCCACCTGTAACAAAACTCCGGCAAAGGCACCGCCAAGCAACACTGCTATCGTAGCGAAGTAATTGCTGTAAAGTAGTAATGTCAGCAGCGCAGCAGCAAACAGCAGCATTTTTTTCTGATTGCCTTGCACTTCTTTTATGAACAAAGTAATCCCGGAAGTAAGGATCACAGCAGCAACTACACCAGCTACATACGTCATTCCTACTTTCCAGGTTGATGCCTGTCCCTGCGAGAAATATAACCAGGCCAGCCCTACGATGATCAGGAAGGCCGGCAAGATAACTGCTACGGTACTTACGATGGCTCCGCTGGTTTTCCGCAGATGATAACCTGTTTGTCCCACTACATTAACGGCCAGTGGTCCGGGCAGGAAACTGGCAATGCCGATACTGTTCAGAATAAATTCATTTTCGAGAACCTTATCTTTCTCTACCATGATCCTCTGAATGACAGAAACCAAGGCCATGTGCCCACCAAAGGATATAAGTCCTATTTTAAAGAAGGTAAAGAAAAGGTAATCCAGCCCTACCAGCTGCGTCTTATTCTGAACACCAGATTGCAGTGCTGCAGGATGTTCCATATTAAAAACCTTTCCCATCATATCGTCAAAAAACAGGTTTCGGATTTCGGAAGTCAGAAATTTCTTCAACACGGTACGGATCTCCCCCTACCCTGACTTTCCAGAGTATTTTTCCTTTCATGTCTGTGATTAGAAACGCTCTCGGGTCGGTCAAACAGAAAAGAAACTTGTCTTTCTTTACTCCGAATAAACCGGCACTGCCCTTGGCAGTAGTATAATATTCAGGAGGCAGTGCCACTATTCTTTCAGCATTTGCTACCATATTCTGTGTATCCAGGTTGAATATCATTGCCCGAGAGATATGCGTTTTATCGCCATTATCCAGAATCATAAGGCTCTTATTAAGAACCGGGTGTGCGTAATGCTGAGCACTGAAAAACAGTTTTGGGTCCAGGGTAAAGTCGCCTTTCTCGCCCAGCTTCCATAATACTTTTCCTGTCTTAAAATCAATTTTCCAAACCTGGTTAAGATCTCGGAAAGACATTAGGAAATCACCGTTCTCTAGTCTGTAAAGTGAGTTTGCATGAACCCAGTCTTTTTTATGCTTCAGTATTTCCGGATCTTTTAAAGGATCAAGATGATCTAATACCGACCATTCCCAAAGCTTTTTGCCTTGTTTAGAGAAAAGCACAATTCCATCGCCGTTCAGGGTATCCTTCTTTTTGCCCTTAACGGAAGAAAGATCAGCGAGCTTTTTGGTGAAGGTGAGGCTGTAGATATTACCTTCCTTGTCCTTTCTTACCTCATGATGAACCAATTTATCCATCTCTCCTTTCCCTTTTTTGAAGTGAGTAAGCACCCCTCCATCCATTGCCAGTTCTACGATCTCATCTCCGCCTGAGGAGGGTATTTTTTCCGGTCCAACAATACAAAGGACCGTTCTGTCTTTGGTCCAATGGCTCACTTTTACCCCTTTCTGAAACGCCTCATACCATACGATTTCGCCGGTGCGATCTATGATCACTACTGAACCCGGCTGGGTGAGGATCTGTGTTAAGAAGTATTTATTTTTCAGCTCTTCATCCACGGAGGGATCAGAACGTTCCAAACTAAAATAAGGCGTAGCCTGATAGATAGGTTGTGTTTCCAGAGGGTAGATCTTACTGCAGGCAATTTCTTTGCCCTTCTTCAGCATCACCCTGAAACGGTACGACGTGCGGGCTACCGTATTAGTGATATAAAGCTGATGTCGTTGCTTTCCATAAGAAACCGTAGAATATAAGGTATCCTTTGACCCTTTTTTCCAGTATTGGATAACTGCGTCACAGCCGGTGCTTGCATTTATATTTACCGGGAATCGTAAACGGTTAGAAGGAAGTTTCATCAGTTCAATGTTCTTTACCTTCAATGGGATAAATCTATCCTCTATTGATGTTCTAAATAACAGAAGCAGACATACCAGTAAACCAGCCAGTATTAGCCATATTTTCTTTTTTTTCATCCCCCTTATCACTGGTAAGTTTTATTTTTTTAAGCAGGAAAAAGATACTGCGTTACACAGTATCTTTTTTTCAAGATACACAATCTGTAGGACTATCTACTTCATGTGTTGTTATTATTTTACACGACCTGCATTCACGCCTGAATTCAGTGATGTGTTACTTTGAATTTCGATCTGAGGGTAAGGATAATATACATAATTTACCGCATCAGAGTAAGTTGTAGGGTTTTTAAGTGTAGGTACAACTTTTTCCTTAAATTTCAACAAGGGGTTCACACCATTACTTGCAGATTTTCCCCAGCGGATCAAATCGTCGCGACGACGACCTTCCATAAAGAACTCTTTATGTCGCTCTTCAAAGATGGCATCACGTAAAGCAGCTTTTGATGTAAAATTACTCAATAAATATCCAGGCAAATTACTTCTCGTTCTTACCTCATTTATAAGGTTGATGCTTTCCTGATTTGGACCATTCAGCTCATTCAATGCTTCGGCTCTCATAAGCAATACATCAGCATAACGAATGACCGTCACGTTATTGAAGCCTGAATAATTATAATTTCCGGTATGCGGATATTTAAGGTTATAAACAAAATTCGCCACCAGGGTATCTTTATCTGCAGCTTCAGCCTCGCCTCCGTACTCTTTAGGAACAGCCATTATCTGACCATAGATGGTAGTAAATTTACCCGTCAGTAGGTCTCGCCGTGCGTCTGCCGGATTAAATATCGAATAAAATGAAAGATTTAAAGGGAAGTTACCCCAGCCCCTGTTATAATCCCAGGGCGTAGAATTCTGACCAAAACTGTTCGAGTTGATGGTATAAGCACCCGTCTCGCTCGAGGACTTAAGCACAAAAATAAACTCATTATCAGAACGGTTGTCCCTTGAAAAAAGCGAAACAATGCCGCCTTCTGATTGATTGCGAAGGTCATATCCTTTATCAATTACTTCTTCTAATTTTTTAGCAGCATTGTCCCATTCCAGTCTTCTTATATAAAGGCGTCCCAGCAATGCTTTTGCAGCTCCCGAGGTGGCCCTGGCGACCTCGGAAGCGCCATATGAAGGAGGCAGGTTCTCTTCTGCAAATTGCAGGTCGGCGATCATTGCCGCTTCTATGGTAGCCTGATCTTCAAGTGGCGGATTTTCGTCGGCCTCTGAAAATTGTGAAGAAGGCTTGTTCAGCAAGGGCACACTTCCCCATAGGGATGTTGCGTCATAGTAAGCCAGGGCACGCAGGAACCTGACTTCGGCCAAATGCTGATTCTTCAACTTATCGGTCGACCCGTTACCTACATAATCAATGTTACTGATCAGTTCCTCCGACTCGTTCGCACGGGATATAAGCCTATAGATACTCGTCCATACATCGCCTATGGCCGAATTGCTGGCGTCATAGGTTAGCTGATCCAATTGAACTCCCTGACGGGCAGTTAAAGTGGTTGTTACCACATCGGCTGGATATTCATACAGCCAGTACAGGTACCCCGCATAATATCCATATCCCCCGTTATCTTTGAGCGCTGCATAGGTTCCTATAACGGCCTGATCGCCATTTACCGGTTTTGACAGTGTGTTGGCGTCAAAAACTGAAAACGTTTCTTCATCAAGTCCTTTTTCGCAGGCAAATACCACACAAGCAGTAATGGCTGCTATAAGAAATATATTTTTTTTAGTCCTCATTGCATTAATATTAAAAAGTTAGCTTGGCTCCGAACAGGAACATTTTATTAACCGGATAGGCATTGAAGTCGATTCCTCGAGCCACATTCTGGTTCTGCTGCGAATTATTCACTAGGTTTCCGATCTCAGGATCAAGACCAGAGTACTTGGTCCAGGTAATGAGGTTCTGAGCATTAACATACACATTTAATCCATCAACACCGATCCGGCGAGTAAACCTGTTTGGAATGGTATAGGCAAGAGTGATATTCTTGACCCTTAGATAGTCAGAGCTTTCAACAAACCTTGAATTCACCCAGCCGCCATGAGCATTGCCATAAAAACCACGTGCGGGTACAGTTCCTGTAGTATTTGTTGGCGACCAGGTATCAGTAACCAGCTGGGCAAGTCCGTTTCCTTGAGAAATCGGATTTAACAGATCGAGCTTTTGAACATTAATTAGCTTACCACCTGTTTGTCCCTGCATCACAATATCCAGTTCGAAACCTTTATAGCTAAAGCTGTTAGTGAAACCCAAATTGAGCTTGGGAACACCGGTTCCAAGAATCGTCCTGTCATCAGCGTTTACGATACCATCATTGTTGACATCTACGAACTTCGGATCCCCGGCTTCTGCGTTTGGATGAGTTGTGGACAAAACCGGATCGTTGTCCTGTATGATTCCATCATAAACATATCCATAAATAGTTCCGACAGGCTCACCGACACGGATAATAAAAGGTGTTTCGAAATTGGCATTACCTTCCGGCTTGAACGATCCCACGAAAGTGTCCGTACTTTTTGGCCCTATAGATGTAATCTTATTCTTGTTTTTGGCATAAGAGAAAGTACTGTTCCAGCGGAAACCGTTCTTATTGATGTTAGTAGTCTGCAGGAAAAGTTCAAAACCCTTGTTAGTCACTTCACCTCTGTTTCCAAAAAATGTTGTAAATCCATTGGATGATGCAATAGTACGATCCAGCAACAGGTCACTGGTTACCTTGCTGTAATAATCGGCTTCAATGATCACACGGTTATTAAAGAAACCCAGATCAAGTCCCAGGTCCAATGCATTCGTTTCTTCCCATTTCAAATCGGCATTTGCGATACGATTAACAGCGATACCATTCACCGTTGTTACTCCGTCGAGCGTATATTTCGTTGAATTGTCACTGGAGAATACAGCCTGTGAAATATTGGTAGGGATACGATCGTTTCCTGTGACCCCGTAACTTAGACGTAACTTACCTGTCTCAAGGAAATTGAGATCTTTAAAAAAGCTTTCTTCGTTAAAATTCCAGGCTACTGCTGCGGAAGGAAAATATCCAAGCTTACTATTAGCACCAAAAACAGAGGATCCGTCAATACGGTAGGTTCCTGTAAAAATATATTTATTCTTGTAGTCGTAATCTACCCGGCCGAACCAACTTTTACGCTTAATTCGGGTTTTTCCTGAATAGGCTCCAAACTGAGAGGCGACACCAAGATTATTATATCCCAGCTCATCGCTGGCGAAATTAGTAGCTGCTGTACCAACCTCCTTGTAAGTATATTTCTGGGCATTGTAACCCAATAACATGGTAACATTGTTATCTGATTTGCTGAAACTGTAGGTAGCCGTCGGGTTAAAGAGCAGATCATGTTCATCCATATTGGTCACAGAGGCCTGTCCTTTGGTATCTTTAGAATTGATAGCCGTGGAAGGAGAGAAATACAGGGCTTCAGTACGTGATAAGTCAGCTCCCAGGTCAGACTTCAGTATTAGGTTTTTTATAGGCTCATATTGCAGGGAGTAATAAGCCTGCGTACGAAAAGCCGAATTCTCACGGTCTTCTGCTTCCAGGGAATGAAGAGGATTTTGAGCATCAAGCCTTGCGCTCACACCACCGTCGAACGTCGAAGCCGGATTTGCCTTTAGCACCTGTTTAAGAAAACCGTTGACAGAGGATGGAGCCAGTGGAAGGTCATTTTGAATTCCATAGTTACCAAATACCCTGGCCGACATTTTTAACTTATCATTCACCTCGTGATTCACGTTTACACGCCCGCCAATTCTCTTGTAATTAGATTTTATCACCACACCTTCCTGACTCATGTAGTCAAAGCTCGAAAACACATTTGTTTTCGGACCGCCACCTTCGAAACTTAGGTTGTGATTCTGGACGTGCGCGGTACGAAAGACCTGTTCCTGCCAGTTTGTTCCCAATATACCTTGTTGCAAACTATCCAAACGACCCTGAGAATAAGGAATTGTCCCTCCTTCTCCCTCCTGCCTTGCAATCTCGTTCAGGCGCAATGCATTCTGATAGCCGTTCATCAGGTCAAACTGATTAATAACATTCTGAAAACCGGCATAGCTGTGAATATTCAAACTGCTTTTCCTCTTAGCGCCGCTTTTCGTGGTCACCATAATTACGCCGTTGGCTCCTCTGGCACCGTAAATAGCTGTGGATGCAGCGTCTTTTAGAATCGTTAGGGAAGCCACATCATCAGGATTCAAAGAAAATCCCACCTGGTCACTTACCGGAAAGCCGTCAATCACATATAAAGGTTCGCTATTGGCATTCAATGAGTTTGTGCCACGGATCCTTATAGATAGCGCGGCTCCGGGAGTTCCGTTGTTCTGACTTACCTGAACACCGGCAGCCCTTCCCTGAAGCATATTGGCTAAAGACAGGGAAGACTCATTAAGATCCTCTGCATTTAAAGTAACCGCTGAACCGGTAAAGGTGCTTTTATTCTTTGTACCGTATCCTACAACTACTACTTCGCTTAACTGCTCCACAGCTGACTGAAGTGTTACATTGACGATAATCTGGCTTCCAAGTGAGACTTCCCTGGTATTATAACCGATCATTGTAAATACCAATGTATCGCCCGGAGAAGCAGTGATTCTATAAGCACCTTCCACATTGGTGGTAGTACCTATTTTGGAACCTTTTACGGTAACACTTACTCCTGGAATGGACAAGTTATCCTCCCCGGTAACGCTTCCCGTTACCTGCTGCTGATTAAGGGATGATTGAGCTTTACCGCTTCCTTTTTTCTCTGCAGAATTAGCGACTTGCGGACTATTTAATAATAAACTCAGAATGAGTGCAGGTACAGCCTGCCTGTAAAGCAAGCGGGAAGCTAGAGCTTCGGGTGGTACCCTTCTTTTTGTAAAACATTTCATCATAGTGCTAATTATTGCTATTGATTATCGTATTGGGTTCGTTCTTTTTATTATATCTCAGGACTTATCGCCAGGCTCCCGAAAGCACGTGATCTTTATCCAGTCAACGTACATATAGTCGGTTGAAAAATCTGCCCTGCCTATCCACCAGGGAAACCATATACCTATCCAGAACTTCGAAGCTATGTCCGGCACGGTTTCATAAGAGGTATGCATTAACTTATCGTCATAATACCATTCCACCCGTGGCTTCTCATTATTACCACCCGTATGCCACTCGAAGCGATACAAGTGGTACTGCCCGTCTGCCTGGTTACCAAAATATACATCTGCATTTCTGTGATCCTTTTCGGCTACACCCCGCCAGTTCGTCATCAGGCCCCAGTTTATATCAGAGGTCTCAGGGGAGTTCGGCTTTTGATTTCTACCCGGAAATTCAAAGTCTATTTCATGATTAATGGTATCGTGTTCATAATAGTAGGTCCAGAAAGCCGACAAAGCACCTGCCTGCGGGCAGATCTTCGCCCTGATCTCATATCTGCCTGAAGCAAATCTTTTATTTGTGGAGATAGCGCCACCTACCTTCGTTTTCTGACCATGCCCCCAAACCTTACCTTTGTAAAAATTACCGTTGGCCTTAATCACCAGGTTACCGTCTTTCACATATACATGTTCGGGGATCACTCCCCCATGGGTTGTCCGGGAAGTATCCTCCCCCCATTTGGAATTCACTTTATCCCATAGAGAGCGGTTCAACTTCGTACCGTTGAAATCATCAAAAAAGTCTTGTGAATTAGCTGGCAGTGCCAACCCGAAAAACATACAGGTAATTAAAAGGTTCTTTATCTTTTTGTTCATGCTGGCACAGGGAATTTACTTTCTAAGACCCCTGCACAATATTACGCGACCTTTAAATTTGATTTTTTCCTATAGTCCTGATTACCTGCAATCCCGTTCGAAACAGTCAAAAAACTGAATAAATAACCTGTATTTTATCAAATTATTAATAAATTGTATCAGAAATTACCCTTTTAACGTGTTCGGGATGAAAATTGGTACACTTATTTTAGTTAAAGTTTGCTGTTTATTTACAATTACAACATATTCACAGCAGAATAATTTGAAATTCCGGCAAATTGAGACTACTCAGGGACTCTCAAACAGTGTTATTCAAACAATTTTCCAGGACAAGCAAGGCTTTATGTGGTTTGGCACCCGCGACGGACTGAACAAATATGATGGTTACAAGTTCCGGATCTATCGCCGCAGCGTTAACAACAAAAACACCATCCGTTCTAACGATATTAAAGGTATTGTACAGGACAGCCAGAATCAATTGTGGTTTGCAACAGCTGATGGCGGCTTAAATATACTCGACCTTCAGAAAGATAAATTTACAGAGCCTGATAAAATTTTACCCGGAAATAAACCGGTTAGCAATAATATCCGCTATCTGTATAAAGACAGGAAAAATAATCTATGGATCTGCAGCAGTGATAAAGGCTTATACGCCTATAATAAAGAAAGCGGCTATTACAGGCATTATAACACAAAATCTGCTATCGCGGCTGTTAGAGAAGACCACTTTGGGAATATTTGGGTAGGCATGGCTAATTCCGGACTCTTCGTGATCAATTCAAAAGGTAAAGTAGTGCATGAGTTCAGCACCAGCAAAGGAACAGGGAAAGGACTTTCTGATGATCATATCCGGTTCATTTTTGAGGATAGCCAGAAAAAACTGTGGGTTGGTACTTATGGCGGTGGATTAAATCAATTTGATTCCTCAACGTCATCCTTCCGGAAAATCAACTATGAACGATTAAATTCCAATAATCCTGAGCACACTTTTTTGCTGTGCATGGAGGAAGACGCCAAGGGAAACTTATGGATTGGCACTGAAAATGGAGGGTTGTTCATCTATAATCCTTCGCTACCTGCATCGATTTCTTATCAGCATATTGACAACGACCCCACAAGCCTTGGCAGTAACTCCATTAATTGTATAAAACGCGATGCAAAAGGCAATATGTGGATCGGTACTGCCAGTGCGGGTATTTCGATGGTAAGCCTGGACGAGTCGAGCTTTATCCACTATAAATACGAGCAGGGAAAAAACAGCCTGAGCAATAATATTGTAAACACTGTTTTTGAAGATTCTTCCAAGCGGATCTGGATAGGTACTGATGGCGGAGGTCTGAACTTGTTTAATCCTGAAAATGGAACATTCAGGTATTTTACTCACAGGGCCGGCAAGAACAGCATTTGTGGCAATTACGTGCTAAGTGTTAACGAAGATGCCAGGCACAATATATGGTTAGGGACCTGGGGTGATGGCATTACAGTTTTTAATTATGAAAAACAAAGTTTCAAACACTTCAGGAATAACCCGGCAGACCCGACAAGCCTAAGCAGTAATTATGCTTTCTCAATATTCAGGGACAGTAGAAACCGGATCTGGGTAGGTACCTATGGAGGTGGGTTAAACTTGTACGATGAAAAGACAGAATCCTTCACACGTTTTATCAACCAGGCCACCAACAGCAAAAGTATCAGCAGCAATCATATTCTGACGATTCATGAAGACCGCAGGGGAACAATCTGGATCGGCACCGATGGTGGCGGCCTGAATAAATTCAATGAACGAGATAATAATTTCACTGCCTATACGTCTTCCACAAAGTATTACGGCAAGGACAGCGAGAAGCTCAGCAACGACGGTGTCACATCCATTTGGGACGACGAAGATGGAAAACTTTGGATTGGCACTAACTTCGGATTAAACCACTTTGACCAGGACAGACTGGTCAATAATGCTTATTTCTCTGAAAATGGCTTATCAAATGATGCAATAGGCGCCGTAATTGGCGATAAAAAAGGCATACTGTGGATAAGCACGAACAAGGGTCTGACCAAGTTTGATCCCAAAAGCAAGAGGTTTGAAATCTTTTCAACCGCTGACGGATTACAGGCTGATGAGTTTAAATATGCCAAGTGCATTGACCATACGGGACAAATTTACTTCGGTGGCCGGAATGGATTCAATCTCTTCAATCCCGAAAAGATTAGTCCCGTTAATTATGATCCGCCTATTTTTTTCACCCGGTTTCAACTATTTAATGAGGATGTTTCTGTTGCTCAAAATGAAGAGGATCATTCTCCCTTAAAAATGGCAGTAAGTGATGCAAAAAAGATTATACTTTCCTATGAACAGTCATCATTTTCCTTCGAATTTGCTTCCTTAAATTATACTTCGAATGAGAAGAAACAATACCAATACAAGCTTGAAGGCTTTGAGAATCAATGGCACAAACTGGGTACACGCAACAGTTTAACCTACACAAATCTCGACCCCGGGGAATATGTTCTTAAGGTGAGAGGTCTTAAAAATAACAAGGAGTGGTCTAATCAAACCGCAAGTATCCGGCTTATAATCACTCCTCCTTTCTGGAAAACCTGGTGGTTTAAAACTTTACTTTTTCTGGCCGCGTCGGGCATTGTGATCAGCATCTTCTATCTGCGCCTTTCTTCAATTAAAAATAGGAACAGGCAGCTTGAGAAAGAAGTAAGGCTTCGTACTCATGAACTCTCAGAAAGCAACGCATTTCTTCTCGAAAGCAATGAGAAAATCAAACTCCAGAATGAAAACCTGGAAGAAGTAAATAAGGAGATCGTACGAAAAACAGATAAGATCCTTCAACAACAGGAGCACATCGTTGTTCAAAATCACAAACTGGAATCTACGGTTAAAGAACTTGAGATCAGCAATCAGACCAAAGACAGGTTCTTTTCCATCCTGGCTCACGACCTTAAAAACCCTGTTTCCGCATTAAGCGGACTCGCTGACTTGCTTAAAAACAGGCTCAATCAACTTGGGCCTTCAGAAATTTCTTCTTACGTATATGATATAAGCCGCTCATCAAATTCTGTAAACTCGCTCGTAACCAACCTACTTGACTGGGCCAGGACACAGTCGAAAGAGCTGCATTGTCAACCTGCAGACCTTAGCCTGCATGAACTAGTGGTAAAAAATGTTTACCTGGCTCAGATCCAGTTAGCCAACAAGAATATAAACTGCCGTGTGGATGTCGACAGCAGACATATGATCTATGCTGATTATCAAATGATCAATACCGTTATCCGGAATATTTTAGGAAACAGTATAAAGTTTACGCCAGTAGCCGGCGAAATTGAAATCACCTCGGCAGAAACTGAAGATCATTTCGATATCATTATCATAGACAGCGGGATCGGCATGTCTGCCCAGCAAATTGAACAACTAGGTCAGAGCAAGGCGCAGGCGTCTCTTGGGACAGCGGGTGAAACGGGGACAGGCTTAGGACTGCAGATCTGTAAGGATTTCATTAAGGCTAACCAGGGGATTTTGTCCATCCAAAGTATCCCCGGTAAAGGCTCAATGTTTATCATAAGCTTACCTAAATCTTCTAAGAGTGTTTCTCCACAGGAAACGAGCTTATCTGGTCAGCAAAAAACCGTAACGGCAATTACAGAAACTGAACAAATAAATAGTGCAGATATCGAATACACATTACCTCCGGGCCAAAGGCAGGTTTTGAAGGGAAAACGAATACTGATCGTAGACGACAATCCGCAGATTCGAAATTATCTGAAGCTTTTATTATCAGGAGTCTTTGAAATATTCGAAGCTCAGGACGGGCTGGATGGTATTAAGACTGCATCTGATTGCCAGCCTGACCTCATCATTTCAGATTTGATTATGCCTGTAATGAACGGCCTTGAGTTTTGTCATAAGATGAAAACAAATATTCTCACGAGCCATATACCCTTGTTAATGTTAACCGGAGAAAGTAACCAGGAAAGCCAGATCTCCGGATATGAGGCAGGAGCTGATATTTATATTACGAAACCTATAAATACCCAAATCCTTTTCAGAGTTATCTATAATCTCATTCATAACCAGGAAAACGTTAAAAGAAAATATACGCTGGCTGATCAGCTAATACCAGAGGACCTGGATTATAATAAGATTGACCGCGAGTTCCTTGAGAAAATGAGTTTATTTATTGAAGAGAACCTATCACAGGCGGACCTGGATTATAAAAAACTGAGTGAACACGCAGCAATGAGCCGCACGGTCTTGTATGCAAAGTTTAAAACTCTCACAGGCATGGGCGTGCACGACTTCATCAAAAATATACGGCTTAAAAAAGCATTAAAGTACCTGCAGGAAGGCAAGCTGAACATTAGCCAGATCGCTTATGAAGTTGGTTTTGCAACGCCATCCTATTTTTCGAAAAGCTTTACGAAACAGTATAAGCTTACACCGAAAGAATATATAACTTCTCTAAGAAAGAATCCCGCAGAAGCGAAACATATTGCACTATAGTATACATTGGGAACATAAATAAGAACTGCATTACATTGAATCCGGATTATTGGAAAATTGCAGAATGAGATCTGTGATAGCTTTGTGAATGCAATTTTTGTCATTTATAAGAGCTCAGAGCAGTGTAGTACTAACCCTGCTGCTTTCTACCTTACTGAATTCGAATAGTATAGCACAAAGCAATACCCCTGGCTACCAAAATGCTTTGATTTATAGCTGGGAAATAAATACGCAGAAAGCCACACGTCAGCCTGTGTTACTACTTAAAAACAACGGCGGCATTAATATCCCGGTTACCGGATGGTCTCTCTATTTTAATTCAATTAAAAAGCCATTTTCAGCTGGCGCTGATTCTCTCAAATATCACATAAGTCATATAAACGGTGATCGTTTCAGAATCAGCGTAAAGCCGGGTTTGAATTCTTTGAAACCAGGCGAGAGCTTCAAAATAAATATTTCTGTACCCGATATCCGTAACTTCACAGAAGTCCCCTCTGGATTTTATCTGGTATATGACAATGAACCCGGCAAAGGTTACTTACTAAAAAACACTACTTCCCTGGATATCAGCATTGAACCGGCAGTTGCTTTAGCATCATATAAAAAAAATGAACAATTAAATACGCTGCCCGCAGCTGAACCTTCTTTAATATTTCCAAGTCCGGTTAGTTACATCAGACAGAAAGGGTCTTTCGAGTTAACGAGTAAAACTATAATTGTGTCTCCTGTCAAATTCAGAATGGAGGCAGAACTTCTAGCGAGTGAACTCGCTGAAGTTCTAGGGACCAAGCCGGTAATTTCTACACAAAGAACCTCCTCGCCAGCCATAGAGTTGGCTTTGGGGGATTCTCCTGCTGGTGGCTACCTATTAAAATCTGCCACTAAAGGAATTACCATCACAGCATCGGAGGCTTCCGGAATATTCTATGGAATACAGTCGTTAAAGATTTTACTACCTCCAGAAGCATGGGCAACCAGGAAGGAAAATATTTCTATACCTGCACTTGAAGTTAGTGACGCCCCAAGGTTTGGACACCGGGCATTCATGCTTGATGTAGCCCGGAATTTTCAATCCAAAGAAAAAGTCCTTAAAGTGCTTGACCTTATGGCGCTCTATAAAATGAATGTTTTACACTTTCACTTAACGGATGATGAAGGATGGAGAATTGAGATCCCAGGTTTGCCCGAACTAACTGAAGTGGGGGCCAGGAGAGGACATTCTGCTGATATATACCAAATGCTTCCCCCAGCCTACGGCTCCGGACCGGATAGCAACAATCGTTTTGGAAGCGGCTATTTCAGTCGAAATGATTACCTGGAGATTCTAAGATACGCTACTGCCAGACATATTTGTGTCATCCCTGAGATAGAAAGCCCCGGGCATGCCAGGGCTGCTATAAAATCAATGGATGCCCGTTATCACAAATATCTCAGTAAAGGCTTGAAGACGGAGGCCGAACAGTTTATGCTTCGCGATCTTTCAGATAGTTCAGTATACCGATCTGTTCAGGGATGGACGGATAATGTAATCAATCCAGCACTCCCCTCTACTTATAATTTCATCAGAAAGGTCACTAATGAATTGGTGAAAATGTATGTTGATGCTAATGCGCCCCTTAAGATGATTCATATGGGTGGGGATGAAGTGCCAGAGGGTGTTTGGGCCAAATCTCCGGCTGTGAATTCCCTGCTTTCGCGGGATACCAGCATAAAAACAGTCTATGGAATGTGGAAATATTATTACGGAAAAGTAAACGACATTCTGAAGGAGAATAATCTGCACCTGTATGGATGGGAGGAAATCGGCCTTAAAAGAATGGTTCTAGGCGGAAAGAAAAAATGGGTATTAGATCCCTCGGTTGCGAATCGTGGCTACACCACTGATGTTTGGAATAATATCATCGGAACAGGAGCAGAAGACCTGGCTTATAAGCTCGCCAACGCGGGCTTCAAGGTGGTGCTTTCTAATGTGACTAACATGTACCTGGATATGGCTTATAATAACAGTTTTTATGAGCATGGTATGAATTGGGCCGGTTTTGTGAATGTAGACAAGCCTTTTTATTTTATCCCTTATAACTATTACCTCACCACCACAGAGAATGAGTATGGTGAAGCTGTTTCGCAGGAGTTCTTTAAAAATAAGGATGCGCTGAAGCAATCGGCTATAAAAAACATTGTAGGTTTACAATCTGCTCTTTGGACAGAGACTATTGTACAAGACAGTTTGCTTGAATACATGCTGCTTCCTAAGTTATTAGGTGTAGCTGAGCGGGCATGGGCTAAGGAACCGGCATGGTCAAACCTGAATGGCACAATCTTTACAGACCACCGGTATAAGACAGCATGGAATAAATTTACCAGCACAATTGGTTTAAGAGAACTTCCCAGACTGGCTTTTTACAAAGGAGGTTTTAGCTATCGGATACCTGAGCCAGGGGTAGAATGCCTGAATGGAGTGGTAAAAGCTAATGTTCAGTTACCTGGCTTTACCATACGCTATACAACTGATGGAAGCGAGCCAACTATGAATAGCCCCATTTATACCTCTGCCATAAAAGATAAAGGCATAATAACATTAAAAGTATTCTCCAGGCAGGGACGGTCGGGCAAAAAAGTAGTTGTCCACAACTGATGATTATTGCCGATTTTTCTGAGAAATATCTCTACAAGGATATCATCCGAACTGAAAGGTCGGCTGATATCCTTGTTTTTTTACGGTTTAACTATAAGTTCACTATTCAGTCGAATGTCTTCTGATGAGCTTCCCACCATAATCTTAAACTTTCCAGGCTCAACAGTCCAGTTCATGTTCTTATCCAGCAGGGCTAGATCATCCGGCTTTAGCGTAAATATTACCGTCCGCGTTTCACCAGGCTTTAGCCTGATCCGCTCAAAGCCTCTCAGATCGAACTCGTAAGTAGTAACACTACTAACCATATCCTTTACATATAACTGGACCACCTCGTCTCCTGTAAGCTTACCTGTATTGGTGATATCTGCAGACACTTCAATAGTCGCTGCCGGATTAATCGCAGCTGAACTTAACTTCAGGTTACTGTACTCAAACGTGGTATAACTTAAGCCAAAACCAAAAGGATATAAAGCACCGTTTACCCGGGTTTTTCCATAACCGTTAGGACCATCGCTTGGCTGCCCTGCATGTGATGCAGGTTTATAGGGAAAGTTATATTCCAGCTGCCCAATTGATTTAGGGAAAGTTACCGGCAGTTTTCCACCGGGGTTGTTCTCGCCAAATAAGGTTTCAGCAACTACTCTTCCACTTTGAGGCCCAGGAAACCAGGCTTCCAAAATAGCAGGCAAATAACGATTCTCCCAGTTAATGGTTAGCGGCTGACCATTTATTGTGACCATCACTACCGGTTTTCCGGTTGCGTGCAGAGCCTGTAACAATTGAAGTTGTCTTCCAGGAAGGTTTAATCCGGTTCTGGATAAACTTTCGCCTACACGCTTTTCATCCTCTCCCACTACCGCTATGATTACTTCGGCTTTTGCCGCTTGTAAAACCGCCTTGTCGATGGCACTCTTTTCCTCTGCCGTTAGCGGGGTGGGAATGATCTCACTTTCGGGCCATGTAGCATCTACCACATCACAGCCCTTTTCGTAATTTACTTGTATTGAGTTCCCTACATATGCTTTGATACCATCCAAGACAGTTACTACATCATTGTTTGAAGGTCCATAACGACTGGTGGTATAATTCTTTTCGTTAGCCAGCGGACCGGTAACTAAGATGTTTTTTAATTTTGAACGATCAAGCGGAAGCAAATTGTTCTCATTTTTTAATAACACGACCGACTGACGGTTTATTTCCAGGGAGAGTGCTTCATCGCTAGTAGTGTGTACCAATTTATCTGCAGACTTGGGATCTGCAACATAAGGCTGTTCAAAAAGTCCAAGTCTTAATTTTACTCTTAGTACATTTGCTACACGTTCATCAAGTGTCTTCATAGACACCTTCCCCTCTCTGACCAACTCCCTTAAAGGAAGAATATAATCATCCGGCAAGGTGAAATTCGTTCTTACGTCGAGTCCTGCTTCAACAGCTTGCTTAACTGCCCCTTTATAATCGTCGACCACATGATGCTTCGTTTCGATATATTCTACCGCCTCACTATCAGAAACCACATAACCATTAAATCCGAATTTATGACGCAATAACTCCGTCAGAAAAAAATAACTTCCCGTAACAGGAACACCATCCCAATCATTGTAACTACTCATCACGCCCATAGGAGCTGCCTCCTTAATTACTTTCATGAAGGGATAAAGATAAAGCTGGTACATTTCCCTCGGTGCCACATGCGGATCCGTACGGGCATTTCCATCTCTTCCCCCTTTCGGGATACTGTACACTGCATAATGTTTTAATGTGGAAGCCACTCCCTGACTTTGAATGCCTAGAACCATTTGTTTACCCATCTCTGCGATGTGAAAAGGGTTTTCTCCATAACACTCAACCACCCGTCCCCAACGCGGATCTCTTGCCGGATCCAGGATAGGTGCATATACGTTTGTATAACCCAGTGCCTTAGCTTCTCTTCCAGCTATGGTTCCTGCCTGATTAACGAGTTTCTTATTCCAGGTGCTGCCAATTGAAATAGGGGCAGGTAATGGTGTAGCCCTGTCGTGATTAAGCCCGTGTATCCCTTCATTCGAGAAATCGACCGGAATGCCTAAACGGGTTTCTTCTACAAACCATTTCTGCACGGTATTTATCGCAGTTGCGTGTTTACTATGGGGATAAGAATAAGCGGTTTTCGATCTGGGATGATAGGCAAGTCCGTTAAGATGTTCATCAATATTGGCTATGCCATCTTTCCAGATCATTTGCTTCCATTGAGGAGTAGGGAGTTCATCCTTTAATACCCTGCCAAAGCCATATAAAGTAGCAGTTTGATTGGTCTTTTCCTCCAGTGTCATTTGCGAAAGAAGATCTTGAACTCTCTTTTCTATCTCTTGAGAAGGGTCTTCAAAGATGTCCTTTTTACCATTTTTATTAAAGTCAATCCAGCCTTTTTTGTAGATGGATTGCTTTTGGGCAAATGAAACTGTTGTAAAACTCAAAAAAGATAATAATAAAAACAGAAATTTCATTGAACTTACAATATGTGTGTGTGTGTGTCTTTTAATCAGCTATTAATAAGAATCCGTCAAAAATATAGAGTCCTCAATTAGTCAACTTCGCGTCCTTACTTTTGTGCCTCAATAGAAACTGTGCCTTATATAAAGAAGATGGAGCCACTCGTCCTTTGTTAAAAAACTCGGTATAAACCCAATCATCTCTTGTATCGACCGTGCTACCATTGAGCTCAAGTTTGATATCGGGACTAAAGTAGCCAATTAGGATGCTTTTTGAATATAATTTATGATGATCTTTTTCAGGATGATTGTATGCAGCAGATTGCCAAAGCCAGGATACAAACACTTCTCTTGACGACTTATGTCCTTTCGTTTCAATATTCCACCAGGTGTTATAATTACCGGCATGAGGCAATTTACTCACACCCCCACCACCCGAGATCTGATGGAATCCTTTAATATTCTCAAAAAGATTGTGTGAAGGTGGCGAAAATCTCCCGTCTATAAAACCATGAAAGTCAAAATCACCAGGCACCTTATCAGAACGATGATAATTGATTGAGGTAAAAACATTCCCCATTGCATTTCCCTCTCCGCTCAAAATATGCGTATAATTACTATAAAAATCTGAGTTCTGAATCAAGTTATCTGAAGCATGACCATATATTTTGATCCCGGAATGTCCGTCATGGCCTTCCATCCTAAGTCCGGTAACTGTCAGATTTCGGCTATCCAAAAGATAGGTCGGGTTTGTGAAATCAACCATCGTTACATTCTTTATCCAACCATGGGCAACCCTGCAGAAGTTTATGGCATTCCAGCCATAATCCATCATAGCACTTTCATATTTGGTAGATTTAAGGCATCCATGGTGACAATAAACACCTTTCCAGGCGCTTTCAATACGAATGTCCTCTATACCTATTTCCTTAAGCATGGGCGCCTCTGCAATAACCGGTTGATAGACCATTTTAATGTCCTGACGCAATGGTTGCCTCAATTTAATTGTTGACGAGTTAACCACGCTCTCTACCTCTACTAGCCATTGAAAACTAGGAGCTTTTAAAATCCCGGCCTCATTAGCTACTTTATGATGGGCTTCAAAGTTTTTATACGGCTTTAAAAGTTCTTTAATAAGATTTCCATCGGCAGAGGTGTTATACATCCCCATAAGAATTACATCGCCGGCTTTGATTCCGGAACTTGATTTAACCTTAATAATTTGAGAGCCTTTACTCGCCGCGGCAGAAACTTGAGTGAGTATTTTCGCCGTATAGAAAATTCCTTTTTGTTTGGGTTGTTTTTCTAGCTGAGCTTTGGTTGCTTCAGGATAATCAATTCCCCAGAAACCATCCGAGCCTTGGAGGCTGTAAGCTGTTTGGAATAAGAAAGGGGAAAGCCAGGGATGCCTGTCAAATTGTAAAAGGTCATTTCCCATAAAAAAAACGGAACCATCTTTTCCCTGCCCTTCTCCTTTTATAATTATATTACTATAATTTATCTGAATAAATTTCTTTTGGGTACTGTCCATATTCAACAAGTACCGGCCCTTTGGAAACCAAACTGTTCCACCACCAGCCTTTCCCAAGCTGTCAATAATCTGCTGTACACGCTCAGTACAATCCTGTGAGCCGTTTGGCAGTACGCCATGTCTACTTACATCGACAATATTTTTAAGCTTGCCAGGAAGCTCTTTTTCGCCATAGTGATATCCGGCATAGGAGAAATCTGCTAAATCACTTTGATTCTTATTTTTCTTAAAGGATTTAAAAATTTTCGGTTCGGGAAGATCAGAGCTATCATTCTGGGCATATACAGGAAAGGTCATGACTTTTAACAAAAAGAGTAAACTCCATACCTTAAGCCGAAAAGGATCTGTTTGATACAAATGTATTTGTTTCATTTTCTTTATCTACGAGCGGGTGAAATAGGCAGATCAAAACTTAGGCTATTTCTTGACAAGCTTATAGTAAGATCTATTAGACCCATCATTTACCTCCAATAAATATAGCCCAGAAGTTTGAGAAGAAATATCGACATTTAGCTTCGTTTCCTCCGATTTAAAGTTAACCACCTGAAGCAATTTTCCTGTGAGATCCCATATATTCCCATACCGGTTAGACTGAGATTTAGGCATTTCTATAGTAAAAACACCATCCGATGGATTCGGATAGACCACCATGCTCATTTTTTTAGCTATTTGTAATTTAACCTGTTGTTTCTCTTGCTGGATACCTAATACCTGCATATCGGTATTATCGGCAAACAGCTGATTGGAATACGAAGATTTACAGCCGCCTTTTGCAGCATATACTCTATAAGTATATTTTCCGGCCTCAGTAATTGAATCCTCATAGCTCTGGGTTTGGGCGGGCAAAGTGGCTATTGGACTAAACGCTGAATTTCCTTTTTTTCTTTCCACTATATAAGAAGTTTCATCAGTGGCCAAATCTCTCCAGGTAATTCCAATTTTGTCCGGCTGCAGTAAAGTGCAGACAAGCGAGTCGGGGGCAATTGGTTTATTATCCATTAGCCTGAGGTAACCTACACCGTCAAATACACTTCTCGAAGAAGAAACGCCATAATAAATGTCATCAATAATGACCGAGAAACCACTTACACCTTGTACTGTGCCCAACTTTGCCCGGTACAACCTGTTAGACGTGCTGGTTCCTGTATTATCAGCTAATAATTCTGCGCCTGCTGTATTCCTGTCAAAAGTGATAAAAGAACTTTCTGTACTAAGCCGGGCTTTCGTTTTCCATGGCTGTGTAGATGGTGACATATAATAGAAATAAATATCGTAGGTACTGCAGGAGTCTAATCCATCATTTACAGAAAGTGTGATCTCTGGTGCATTTTCGGTTGCCGAAGATGAGCGAATATAGTCCCTGTCTACTGTACCTATCCCTCCGGAATTTTGCAGCGTCCATTTGTTATCTGTATCACTATGGGTGGTTGAAAAGGCTGTTGCAGGCGAACAATTCGAATAATTTGCGTTAATAAAAACATGTTCGGCGACAGACTGAATGGTTTTGAAAACCGGCAGTGCATGCCATTCACTTTCATTGCCATAGCAACTGGTTCTTATTTCATAAGAATAATACGTTTCGGGCTGCAGCCCTCCCAATTTGACGGTAGTATCCTGTAAGTTATGCGCGTAATTCCAAACCGAATCTGCTTCCAGCCTGTACCGGATATCATAATTAATGGCGTCGGAAACGGCATTCCAGGTTAAGCGCGCTGTCTTACCTGTCAGGCTATCTACTGAAACATCGGATGGCGTAGCACAGGCTGGCAAAGCAGAGCAGCCGTTGTCGTCCTTTTTGAATAAGATGAGTGAGGTATAAGGTGCTAGAACTGTGCTACCACAATATGCCTCATTTTTGGCATCTATATACCTACCTACAGGCAGTGTAATTGACTTTGGGGAAGCTGTGGTATTGTAGTAGAACTTGATTACTTCTCCAGGATCGGTATTTATATCGTATCTAACCGGAGATGGAAGAGTACCATTTATTACTGGTGCTGCTATTTCCCAGTCATAAGGGGTATATTTTTGAATCTGTTGTACACCGCTTTCCTTAACATAAACCTGCACTATCGTATCCTGGAAGGGGTTGATCACATAATTATCTACGTAATTACCCAGCTCCTGAAAGGTAAATTGTTCCGTATTATCTAAATTAATTACATAATGCGGCACTGTACTATCACTTACCAGAATATTTTCCTTAACCAGATACTCAGGACTGCTATACGGCTTATATATAGAAAATTCGTTGACTCCAGAGCTGAAAGAAGTATTATTATAAAACTGATTGCCTTCCCTGTTATAATTTGCAAATAGTCCTGCGCCATTTACAAATGCTACGGTATTGTTTCTTACAGTCACTCCGGTACTTAGATTATCTACATAAATCCCATTCGCTTTACTGTATTCACCGGGAGCCCCCAGCATCTCTCCTACACTATTGAAAACGAAATTCTCTTCGATGATCATGCCAGAGTTAGCGCCGTTCTGGTAGTTTGTATAAATTCCAGCCATATCTTCCAATATCAAACAGGCACTATCTACTACATTTCTTTTTACCAGATTATTGAGTCCTGCGGAAAGGATACCGGTGTAACCCGTTTTCGACACATGGTTATTTGACACTTCGGTATTTGGAGAATTAATGTCTATACCTATAAAGGTCTTGCTTTTTCCATACGCTTCATTACCAATATTCCTCACCACGTTATTTTTAAATACTAGCTGGCTGTTGGTGGTATTGGCAAAGGCTCCAGTGTTATTTATATCGCTTATAGAATTGTTCTGAAATAACCCGCCTATACAGCCCGTATAGACAATTCCGTCACCTCCCGAAGCGCTGATGTTCACATTTTCAATAACAGAGCCCGGGCTATTTGTAAGACAAACTGCGATCTTTCCCGCACAGGTAACATCTACATTTTTAAGGGTGACATTTGAAGCACTACGAATGTGTATAATAGTATCTGTACGAGGAAAACGAATTGACTGAGTATTTGGATCAATTGCAGAATGTAAGTAAAGCTTGCCGCTGGCTGAATTGTATGCCCACTCTCCTTCGGTATCTATTGCCTTGATATCGTTTACAAAAAAATAGCCATACCCGTCCCTCAAATTTTGTATCCCAGTAACCGAGGGTATAGTGATCGAATTTCCGGAGTGTAAGCTAACCTTTGTGCGGTTAAGCCGCCATCTCTCTGAACGAATTACTATTTCTGAGCCGGTCCAATCGGGAGATCCGCTAAGATCATTATCTGTTATCTGAGTTAATCCTGCATGCGATTCAAAGTTGAAATAGCCATTATTTACCGTTTTATTTGGATGCCTGGAGATAGGTAACCTGGTATCTGTATTAAAAAGATTTGTCACAGCCACAGGCTTGTTACCTGAAAAAGTAGTTTCCCATACAGAACCGCTAAAAACCGTCCAGGTACTGCTCACCTGTTCTGAGCCGCTTAGTACTGGATTATTTCCTGAACCATAAGCATCGATAGTGACACCCGAGGAAATGATCCTTAGCTTTCCGATAAAGATATTTCCTTTTTCAAGTAATATTCTGTCACCGGCGTTGAAGTTGAAGCTATTAACTTTTGCAAGCGTTTTCCACGCTGCTGCCTCTGAGGTTCCTGCAGCCAGATCGCTCCCGCTAGCTGAAACATAATAGGTTGTTTGTGCAAAACCTGATGCCGACACCAGAATGAACAGGCACAGGCATACAACTTTAAGGACATTCCGGAATACTGTCATATTTTATATTTTATCTTTTTTAAACAGCACCAATGAAGAATAGGGAGAAACAGAAACAGTACCCATATATTCTTTATTTTTTGCATCTACAAACAATCCCTTAGCAAGACTATACTTCTGAACTGAGTTAGTGGTATTATAAAAAAATTGTATAGCATCTTTAGGTGTATCAGCGGTGTATTTTACCGGCGAAACCCTATTGTCAATCACTGTATTAGCAGCCAGACCTTCCCATTCTTCAACTGATAAACGTTTAAGTTCAGCCTTAATTCCGCTTTTATAATTCACTTTTACAGTTTTTGCATGGAATGGGTTAATGATATGATTATTCTTAAATAGGCCGATCTCGTGAAAAGTATACTTATTAGTTTTACCTATCAGGAAAACCAGATGATTCTCAGCTGGATTATTAGATACCAGAATGTTCCTCTGTACATCGTATTGGGGAAGAGTATCTGGGTTAGTGATGTAAAACTCGCTGTAACCGCTCTGAAACGATGTATTATCATAGATCTTATTATCACGAAGAGTGGAATGAATAAATATGCCGCTCCCATCTACAAAGGCTACCGTGTTGTTACGCACCGTGACGCCTTGTGACCGGTTATCCAGATAAATACCATTCGCCAAACTATGCTCACCAGCACCTCCGCCTGGCAGACATGAGCTGTTCATCACAATATTTTCTTCGATGATGGTACCTGAGGTATTATTAATGTTATTGTTCGTATAAATCCCTCCCATATCTTCCAGTATCCTGCAAACGCCATCAACAATATTCCTTCTTACCAGGTTATTTTCTCCGCATGCAATTATGCCGGCGTAACCTGTGTTATTTACCTTATTATTAAGCAGCTCTGAAAACGAAGAGTTGCAATCTATGCCAATGAAAGTTTTACTTTTACCATAAGCAGGATTTCCAATGTTCCGGACTATATTATTCGCGAACTTAATGTGACTGGAGGACTTTGTACTAACTACACCGCTCCAGTTTGCATCGGCAATGAGCGTATTTTGTAAAGCAGAATTAGTACTGCTGTTAAAAACAATACCATCTCCGCCGGAATACAGGATTTCGGCGTTGTCAATTATTACCCCGGAAGATCTGCTCACCGAAATCCCCAATTTACCGGAATACATTACTTTAATATTTTTTAAAGTTACATTCTGAGCCTTTGTCACCGAAACCAAGGTATCGGTTAGCGAGACAGTGATCCTGGATTTATTAGGGTCTATGGCAGAATAAAGATATATTTTGCCGATGGCCTGATCATAGGCCCACTCTCCCTCCTGGTTGATAGCTTTTAGGTCGTTTACAAAGAAATATCCGAAACCGTCGCGCAAGCGGGGTATCGATTTCACCTGCTTAAACTCAATAATTTGTCCCTCATGATTTAAAACCCTCACTTTTTCCATGCGCCAAAGCTCCGACCGAACAATCATATCAGTACCCGTCCAGTTTATTTCATCGTCTAAGTCTTTATCGGTGAACTTATTTGCACTTTCATGAGATTCGAAATTTAAATAGCCATTATTTACGTCTGTATCAGGATAACGACTAATGGGCTGAGGCACTTCATTTTTGAATAAAGTATTTATTTGTGCGGGCTTGTTTCCTATCTGAACTTCCCATATCCCCTTTCCCCTATGCTTCCAGGTATTAGTAACTAATTCTGCACCACTAATTATTGGCTTTTGTCCCTTTCCATAAGCATCCACAATAAGCTTATTCGAAGCGATCCTTAATTGGCCATAAAATACATCTCCTCTTCTAAGCAATATTCTGTCTCCGGGCCTGAAAGCTGTACGGTTCACCTTTTTAAGCGTTTTCCATGCGCTGGCTTCTGATGTTCCGCCGGCCTGATCGCTCCCTGTAGCTGAAACGTAATAGGTAGTTTGCGCAATGCCCGTCGCTGAAATGAAAATAAATAAGCATAGGCAGGTTATTTTAGATAAGTAAAAGTTCACTGTCATGTTCTACTGATTTTACGGAGGTTTTTTGTTACGAATTGCTTATCTTCCTTACTAGTTGCATTGATTTCTTCTGAAGGGATTTTACTTTTCCATCCGATTTCTTCATTTCTGATAACGCCCATGAATAGTTGTTATGAATTTTCATTAATGCATCTCCAATCTGTTTCGCGGAGGTGTCTTCAATTTCAAATAACCAATCTGAAAGCCCGATATCTCTCCACATTTGGCCTTTCGTGGTATCTGTCGGCTGCTTTAAATGGATAGATGGAACTCCTTCGGTAAATGCAATGATAGGAGAGTGCATTTCATAGCTGACCAATGCTCTTGCTTTTGCATAAACAGATCCAGCCTCGTCGGGATTCCAATAACGATCCCTCCAAACTACATTCTTTTTGACGTCTTCCGGTAGAGGATCTACAAGAACTTCTTTAGCCATTGCTACCTGATAGGTCATCTCCGGGCAGGCAAGCACCTTAAGATTAGTTTCCCTTACCCAACGTATAATTACTTCCCTCAATTTAGCGGCATCAGCCTCTTTATATTTAAGAGAATTTTCGTATTTCTTTTTCTCCTCTTCTGTGGGAGGGATATTTCTTATTTGGAAATACGGAGTATACCGCAAACGTGGAATGGCGCATATAAACTCTCCAGCTTTTAAGCCCGTCGACTTTAAATACCTGTCGGCTTTTTCTTCATTATGCAGCTTAATAGCAAAAGTAGCATCTGGGGCGAATTCAAGCACGGGAATTTTTAAATTCAAAGATTTAATAAACTTAAGAGAAATTGTATCCCTCGCATAGAAAAAAGAAGCTTTGTTAAGCAGATCCTTTAAACCGGCACTTGCTGTTTCCAGAGATACACCATAAATCCCGAAAGGCTTTTTCGTAAGTTTTGACCATGCATTTAAATCAGCGCTCGCCGCCACCCAGGGACCAGATCCATGCACCATTAATTGACAATCTTCAAAAGCTTTTTTTAATTCAGTGTTACCCGGATTGCCCTGGGCGTCAAGATTGCCGATTACAATTTTCAGCGATGGAAAGCTCTTTTTTAATAATTCATCTACTCCATTATTGATGCTGACAGGCCAGAGAATAACGTCAGCATCAGGAATGTGTCGCTGAAAAAGTTCCATTATTCCAAACGTATGTCCAATATCTCCAATATTCACTGTCTGCCAGGATGATCTTAACAGTATCGTGGGTCTTGCGCTTCCCGGACTGGCGGCGAGAGCATTTACAACGGAACCTAAAAAAGGGATAGAAGTAAGACAAGCAGCCTGCTTTAAAAATTGTCTTCTGTTTTGCATGTGTTTATAATTATTACGGGCAAGAAAATGTCTGATTTTTGAAGTATAGACCCCCTGAAATAATTATGGGTGAACAGAAATTGAAACTTCCTTTGCTTTTAACTGCCGTATGCTGATTTCGAGTAAGCCAGCAAGACTTTCCCTAAACCCGGCTTTTTTTCCGTTTACAAATACCTGGTATTTTTTCCCGGCCGGCATGCATATTAATACCGTCTGCTGTTCTTCCATGGTTCCAAACATTATCCTGGCTTCTAGTGTATCCGAACCGGGCTGATAAGTTTTAGATTCGATCCAACTGTTAAAACCCGAAGTTATGGTTCCAGGCTTGTAGTAGGCAGCAAACCAATTTAAAACCGGTGCCGACAAGCCTGAAAACTGATGCCAGCCGTTTCCTCGCCCTGTTTGTACCCGGAATATTTCATAAGTGTTATAGGTGGAATCCACTTCCGTTTTATACAGATCCAGCGCGGTTTTAGCTATTTTATTGGCATGCCTGGTTTCACCCAGATCGAGCATGGTCTTCCAGACAAACCATTGATGGGCAAACCATATAGCTCCATTCCAATAGCCGTTCTTACTAAAATAGCCGGCCGATTGATCGACCACTGAAAGCCCGATATCTGTCCATAACTTACCGGAAGTGAATAGTTTTTTTAGTGCCTCGGCCTTTTGATCCTCAGTACAAATTCCTGCGATAAGCGGATATAGCCCGTCGAGCCCCTTATTGAAATTCTCACCTTCAGGCGTTCTTAAAATATATGACGCTTCTTTAGTTATCCTATCGTGAACCACATAACCGAAATATCTTGACTCTTTATCCCAGCTATTTTTCTGAATCGCTTTTGTAAACGAAGAAATATCCTTTTGGTAAGCCGCAACATCTTTAAGATTTCCTGAAGTAGCCGCGGCCATCGACATTATTTTTGCGATCCGTATGGCCATCGCTGTAGTGATAACAGGTGCCGTATGAGCAGCAAGCCCCCTGTGATGCATATACTCCTGGGCCGGGTAATCATCCCATCCTCCTGAATTATAAAAATAATCAAAAGGACGCAGCAGGCCGGATTTCAAATTATTCATAGTTGAACTTCCATACTGCCCGGTAAAAAACAGATAATATTTACGAAGCCTGGGATAGAAATACTTAAGCAGTTCTGTCGACTGCGTTTTATTCCAAAGCTCCTGATAAAGGAAAAACTGTACGGGTACAAGAGAACCATGCTGAACAAAAGCATTAGGGTTGCTTTCATTATTGGTATATGAATTCAGGCTTTCTACCGCACGCCGCAGGTCGACCTCAGCCATCCCCAAGCCTATAAAACCTGAATCCCAGGTATATAAGCTATTCCAACGCTTCCCGGGAGTAAAATGACGTGTGTATTTACCTCCGTTATAAATAGGATACACTACGTTTTGCAGAAGTGTGGCTTTCATCCTTTCTTGGCTAAAAACATAGGGTTTCCCCTCAGGATTAATGGAACCTAACGTTTCCACTTCGTTTACAAGTGGAACAAGATCCTCATTTGCGAAGTCCTTAAATACATTCTCTAAGTGCTCTTTATCGCCCTGACAAAGTATTACAAAAATTGTCTTGCTGGATAAGGGAGCCAGTTCTATAGGACGAATAAAGACATTTGCATGATGGCCCTCACTCTTATCAGTCACACTCGGATAAATATTATCGCCAGCTACTTTCCTTAGAGAAACGTCCATGTACTTACCATAAAGGTCGCGGAATATATAAGGTTCTGAACTCTTCCAGGAAATACCATAGTGCTGCTGTAAGCCCGGGAACTTCAATATTAAACTTTTATCGCCTATCTCCTGCACAGGCAAAAAATCGGAAGAACTTTTTTCAAAACTTACCGACGCTAGTTCGTCTTTTTCTACGAGCGTGAAGCCGTCTATTTCCACACTTGTTGAGTTGGCAGCAACAAACCTAAGAATTTGGGAACCTGCCGCCATCTTACCAATCGGTACAACATATTGCTCCATCTTTCCGGTGCCTTTTAAAGACAATATCTTTTGTGCTAAGCCATCGGTTTTCAAAATGGCAGAACTTCCCTCAGCAACTCTATATCTTAATACCAAATGAGCATTTTCATATCCATCAGCATCAAACTTATAAGATACGAAGTCGCCTTTATGTCTTCCAAAGCCATCAGCCAGCGCGCTCCCATTTGTAAACTGACTGCTCCGCCATTCACCTTTAAGCAGGCCATCAGGGCGTAGCTGATCATCCGGACGGGGAACTACATATTCTAACGTATCATATTCGATGCCGCCTGTCCATTTTCTTCCAAAAGGAAGTTTAACCTGCATGGGTCTTACTTCAGGATAACTGATACCGGCCAGCATGTTGACAGATAAAGCCTGGGTTTCGAGCGTATTATTTGACAATTTTATCTGCACCAGGCGAGCGTCCTCTTTAAATTTAGTAACAGAAAGGTCTGCAAATATTTTATCCTTCCATGCAATCTCCTGTCTAAATGAAAAACTATTTAAATCCGTTGTAGCGGTCCATGGGTGAAAATCAGATTCAAATAAGTGGTTAGGAATAACAAGTTTACCTCTATAATAGCCCGTAACAACAGTAAAATCGAACCTGATGCCCTGATCCCTATTTGCAATATGCGATACGCCTGCGTAAGATTTAGAATAGGGCCCCCAATCGGGTGCTGTTATATCATGCGAGTGGTTTAACTTCTCAAATTCCTTTTCAGAAAGAGCGGTTTGCGAGAAAGAGGATTCCGCAACGAGTAAAAGGAAAAGCAAAATTATTCCATACTTGTGCAGAAAAAGTTTATGAATCAAGCCTACAAACGACTTTGCTTGATATGTCACGGGATGATTATTCATTTAAATATATAGAGCTGGCCAATGTCGTTAGGCTTCATAGCCGCATTTAGCAGATCAACCGCCTTCTTGCTTTCAGGCAGGTCATACCTTGCTGCGGCCTGTTTGATCATAATTATTTGGTCCCGTGCGTTACCTGAAACTACTCCTCCACTGGTCCAGGACTTTTCCCGCGTTATGTAAGGAATGATGTATTTATAAGGGAGCATCAAACTTTTCTTATCAGGCGTTTGATATGCCCATAAATCATATCCGAACTTCTGCAATCCGTTTGCCAGCACGTTAAAAGCCTTAAGGCCATAAATAAAATAGTGAAAACCTTCAACCCGTTTAATCTCAAGCGGCAATTCGCCTCGGGGCATTACCTGCGAGCTGAGTTTGTTTTTGGCCTGTTGAAACTCCTCATTCATTCCATCTTTCTCTCCAATAAACAAATTGTAGGCTACGATTTGGGCAGCGTACCATGTGCCGTGATTGTTTTTAGCGGCCTTTTCTATTTTTCCAAAATCGCTCGTTTCGAGCCAGGTTTTATATTCGGCAAACCATTTTCTTAAATTTTTATCGGAATCTGCATCCCACGATTTAGACAAGCGGAGCAACTGCACATGATCGGTCATCTCAACCAGCATTACTGTAAAGATAATCCCTGTCGGCAAACCATCATTTACACCTGGCAATGCAGCAGCACACTTCATATTGGGATTCATCCGCGTTTCAGGATCAATAAACCAGTTTTTTAGCAGCTCGCCAGCTTTTACGGCATATCTTTCATCGCCTGAATAAAACCAGGCCAGCGTGAGGATGTTGACATTTTTCACGGTCGTTTCAAAACGTGTAAGATCATACCTGTCACCAAACGCCTCCTCATTATACTTGCCGTCGCCACGAATATAAGGCATGCCATCGGGCGTGTTAGGGTTACGCCAGGAGAACTTGCCGATCGAATAAAAATCATGGACATCACCGGTAGGTGGTCGGTCGCCATCGGTTACTTTTTCCGGCTGTGTCTCCAGCAGCTGTGCAGCATACTTCAGCAACTGATTATATGCTGGCAAATAATCAGTCTTGCCAGCTTTTATGCTTTTCCGGATAGCCGACAAATCGTCGTAACTAAAAGCGATACAGCTTGGTTCGTTCTTTTTTGCCCATGCCAAACAAACTCCGGATAATATCGTGCAGCAGGCTGTCGCGATCAGCCATAAAAAAATCCTATTCATAATTGGGCAATTTAGACTTAACTTGTTGATTAACTCTTTTTAACCAATTTAAAGACATGAGGGACAGGCTTATTTACCTGGTAGATCTCATTTCTTATACTCTCCATCTGCTTTTCTGTCCGTTCTTCCCTCGGCTTATTCAAAAGATATTTTTGAAACTGGGTCTTATAATAACTATAGTGCCCGCTGTTTTCATATTTCTTTAACCGGTCATCGAGAAACTGCTTAATTTGGGCTGTATCTGTTCTTATTTTCAAGTCTTCCAGATGTCCTATCTCGACAAATTTCAAGCTTCTTAACAAACTTTCATGTTTTCTGAGGTTCATACAGAGATTCATGACTTTTAAAGCTTGCTGATATTGCGGTGTAGCTTTAAGTAAAGATAAATTGATACCTTTCTCTAATTCCTCAGAAGAATAGCTTGCGACCAGCCGACCATCTATCTGCAAATCATAATTACCCGCTTTAACATCGCTAACCTGTAGTATTTGCTGGTTTAAATCTTCAGTAAAGGGAATCCAACCCAATGCTTCCATGGCTTCGGGCCTTACAGGAAAAGGAAGGCTGTTTTCTAAACATCTGAACGATATGCCATCAGGTTCTGTTTTGAGGTTATTTATTTCACAGTTGAGACTTCTCTCGTTGCTTTGGTATAGGTTTTTCTCAATAATGATCTTAGAAACATACCTGGATGAACCTGTGGATTTTAAGAACTGATAGGCCATCAGCAAATGTCCGGGAGAGGCAGGATGTATTCTATCTGGACCAATGATAGTCGCCGCAGGATTATCTTGCTGCAACTGAGAATTCACCTGGTTCATAATGGTCCGGTAATCAACCAGTTTTGTATTGTATTTATCAGAAAGTTTTTGAACCTGATCTGCACATTTTCCAAGCGCATCATTCACTCCAAAGTCATTAGCCGCTTTTAACACCGCAGTCTGATCGTAGATTGTCGGCTTTTGTAAAATCACCTTACTTTTTGAACCAAGGATTTTTACAATATCTTCAGTGTTGTTCCTGTAGGTATTTAATACTTTCGTTCGTTCATTCTCTATACCTGTTTTTTTCGATGCCTCTGTAGTATACAAATTTCGTCTTACATCATTCATTCCAACCATTAATACGGTCCAGTTGGGTTGGTGAATAAGTATATCCTTATCCATGCGCTTTAAAACCCCTGCGGCAACATCTCCGGAAATACCACAGTTAATAAATTGTAGTTGTTCCTGTGGATAGCGGGTAGCATAGTACAAGTAAATAAAATTGTAGAACTCTCCACTATTGGTTATGCTATTACCTATAAAACATACTTTATCCCCGTTTTTAAATAATGGTGTTTTAGCTTTCTGCGCTGTTGCACACCAGGAAGACAGTACTAAGTAAATAAGAAACCCTAATCTCATCATAACGGGACTGTTAATTGATCAACACCTTTGCAACCTTTGCGTATCCCGCTCCGGATATCTTTATCAGGTATTGACCTTTTCTCAAATGATCAACATTTATCTGACAGCCGTTTTCAATATTTACGTTGACTTCTTTATGCGCGATACTACCGTTCATGTCAAACATGGCGATGTCAGCTAATTTAAGGGGGCTGTTGGTTAATGATATACTAACCTTATCTGTTACAGGATTAGGATAAACAGTTAGTTCTACCTTACTTTCTAAAGAGTAACGGATAGATTCCAAACCAAGATCAGTTGTTCTCCCATCGAAGTCTACTTGCATTAAACGGTAATAAGCAATTCCACTCAATGGCTTTTTATCATAAAATATATACTCAGAGTTGCCGATATAATTTCCCTTCCCTTCAATGGTTTGCAGAGTAGTAAATGATCTACCATCAGAAGAACGCTCAATTATAAAATGCCGGTTGTTAGTTTCGGAACCAGTAGTCCAGCTTATTTTAATACCTTCTGTTTCTCTTTTGAGATTATAAGATGTTAAAACAACCGGAAGAACACCGGTGTGCGTCAAAGCAAAAAAGCCAAAGTCAGTATAAGTTCCAATTGCCGAAGAAACGCTGTTCCCTGTGGTAGAACCTGAACCTAGAATATTATATGATCCGTTTGAAGAGGCAGACTTTGATAGAAGATCAGGAACTATCGATTTAATTTTATCATCATCATTATAATCGATACTGATACCGGTATAAGTTACACCGCCACTTAGCAACTCTCCTACCCAGCGGCGCGTATTGGCGATAGTTGTACCTGAGGCAGGAGTGCCGCCATTCGCATCTTCAATATGAAATTTGACTAAAGCCGATGAGGAACCATCAGATTTTAATCCGGTTAACACAACTTTCCTGTTCTTCCCATTACTTCCAATAGGTATATTTCTAATCTGGGCGGTAGTCAATGCAGTAACAATAATTGCCCCATCTACATAGCTGGATGCGGTACCTTGACTTATTAATGTAGCTCCTACGGTGGTATTGGTAACTGTGATTGCCTTTTCTTTTGGAACAGTTACTATACCCGCGGTAAGCACCAGGGCGATACTTGACGAGGTAAGTCTCAGGTCATTAGTTAAAAGCAGACCTCCGGGATTTTCAAGTGTAAGCCTTGCTATAGAATTACTGGCAGGTATCTCATACCCTGCAACTATTTGTGCATTTTCTGCATCCTCGTTAGCAGTATATTGAATAAAGAGAGCAACGTTAGATCCTGGTATAAATGCGCTTTCCAGACTACTTAACTGCGACCGGATAACAATCATTTGTGGTGCAGGTGGGCCGTTGCCAACATTGGAGTTATTTAATGTTAAGTTATTTCCGTTATTAAACACACCGCTTGTTAAGTACAGGCGGTTAGATATATTGATCGGAGAACTTAAATTTACGCCGAACTGATTATCGATAGTCAGCATCCTTATTACCCCAAAATTCCCAGTGCCTGAAATCGAACTCGCAGTTTTGCTGAGAGGCTCCCCCATAATCAGGTTAGCACTAGCCTGTGAAAAATCAACAGTGCCATTGTTAATAAAATTTCCGCGCACAGTCAGGGGTTTTCCTGTTGCAGGACTAGTGGTAACATAAGCATTTATATTACCTGCAGCTGCAACTGTCACATCCCCGTAAATCGTTAAAAATCCGGACGAACTTCCAAAAGCTAATGTCCCCTCGACCTGGAGGGTCTTCCCTGAAGAAGCTGCTTGTAACGAAACGGTATGTCCCGCTGCGATAATTACATCGTCCGAGCTGGCAGGCACGGCAGCGCCACCCCATGTAGCGGCATTATTCCAGGGGCCACTTTGTACAGATGTTCTGGTCTCCGCTATGGCATTGAAAGTAAAGAATAGCAGTATAAAAAGTAAAACGGGGTAATTCTGTTTCATCGTTTTTGGTTTAAAATGGTTATTCCTATTTTAAGATTATTTCGATTACCGGTATGGCACCTTCCGGTTTCTGAACAGGAAGCTCAAGCATGATATCATTATCTCCAGTGGTTTCGGTTGTGTGACTACCCGGAGCAATATTCTCCCTGAATTTTATTTCTGATCCATCACTTAATAACTGAACATATTTAACCAGGCCTTTATATCCCTTGAGGTGAAGCGATTTAAATGGCCATTCCAGAACATGCACATAAAGTCTTCTGGTTGAGGGATTATAGGTTAAGAAACAATTATCAGGTTTCTTAAATTCTGGTGGAGCCTCAGTACAGCCATAAATGGAGCGACTGTTGTATTTCATCCAATGGCCTATTGCAGCTAATCTTTCATTTGCTCTGCTATCAAACTCTCCCCTGGCTGTCGGCCCTACATTCAATAAAAGGTTGCCTCCCTTACTTACTACTTCAGAAAGCATAGCGGTTAATTGCTGAGGGCTTTTCCAGGTATATTCATCACGATTATAACCCCATGATCCCGAGAATGTCTGGCATGTTTCCCATGGCACTTTTACACCGTCTACCTTAGGCCATTCCTGAGGCATAAACTGCTCGGGAGTTTTATAGTCCCAGCCCCAGCTGGTATGGTATAAATCGAGTCGGTCATCTACAATAATTTGCGGCTGTAACTTTCTGACCAGTCTCAATAAACCTTCAGAATCCCAGTCAGCATGACCTTTCCCGTTCTCGCCGGGGTAAGAGTAATCTAAAAACAACTGATCTATTTGTCCAAACTGCGTTAATAGCTCAGTAAGCTGGTTGCGCATATAAGTTCTGTATTTTGACATATCACGCTTATCTGAACGTGCGTCCTTATTGTCTCTCAATGGATGCGCCCTGTCAATGGTAAACTCCGGATGATGCCAGTCTATCAGGGAATAATAAAAACCTATTCGTATTCCCTCCGCTCTGAAAGCATCTACCAGGGGTTTTAACAGATCTCTTTTAGCAGCCGTATTAGTGGCTTTAAAATCAGAATATTTAGTATCCCACAAACAAAAACCTTCATGATGTTTGGCCGTAATCACCACATACTTCATTCCGGCATTTTTTGCCTTTTGCGCCCAGTCTTTTGGATTATATAGGTCGGGATTAAAAGCTTCAAAATATTTCTGATAACCTTCGACGGGTATTTTTTCACGGCTTTGGACCCATTCATGTCTTGCCGGAACCGAATACAGTCCCCAATGTATAAACATACCAAACCGGGCTTCTCTCCACCATTCCATCCTTTTCCACTTTTGTTCGGGGCTTTCCTTTGCCCATGCAGGAACTGTTTGCGATTGTTGTGTGGATGTCTGTGCAAAAGCAGAAATACTTAATACTAAAAGCAAATTCAGAATGAGCTTTAATTTCATAAGCTATTTTGGATTTATGGTGATGGTAAACTCCTTAATTACTTCTTCGCGCGAATCTATATTCTGGTTAAAAGCAACAAATACACCTTTATATGTACCTGCCTTTGTGTATACATACTTATAGCTGTCTAAATTACCAGAGAGCAGATGTTTAACCGGAATACTCTGATCAGGCTTAGTTTTTCGCAGATCTATCGGCTTCGAGATAGCCCAGTCATCATTGTCATCCTTTGTCTTGATTCCGCTTGCAGGAACAGTTGTACCATCAATGGATATCAATCCGGTTGCAGGCAAGCTCCATACTGTAGTGTTGTTTTTAAAATCCAGCTGCGACCAGCCAATTTCAGCTGTAGAAACTACAGGTATTATACTCCCATCGGTTACTTTGTTATCGATCTTAAAAGACCTTATGGTCCATTTAGGTTGCCTTAAAGTGGCATGAAAGTATCCGAGATATTGAAATGCAAGATAGAGTGGTTTATTTTCGGGATTCAAGAACTCAGTTAAGTCTATTTCTCCCGATGGGCGTTCGGTTGCTGCTGTTGCATAAGAAGCATTCAGCTCCTTCCATGTAGCTGCTTTGACATCACTTTCAGTGTATTTACCATTAAAATCAACCGATGCCCATAGTTTAATGGTATTTACCTGCCCTGCATAATTTAAAAGAGTCGAAAAATTAAGAACGGGGGTTCCATCCAACTGGATCCTGTCTTTATAAGCATAATTAAAGCCGGACGATCCGGGATAAAAACTAAAGTTTTCTGCGTTTCCTGTTATATTGAAAACTACAGTATCTCCCTCCTTATATGTCTTGCTCTTATCAAAAGATACTTCAAACACGGGACTTCCTACTTCGTTTTTTGTACAAGCACTTAATGTAAAGACACCAATACATAACATTACTAAATACCTCATATTTTTCAAATTACCAACCTACATTTTGAACAAGTGCTTTATTTAACGACATTTCCCTGCTCGGGATGGGCAGCAGCCAGTGCCTCTGAGCCAGATTTTTTGCGGGTATGGCTCCAATAGATGTACCTCCATTCCGATCAGAATATGAAGCGAATTCCTTCATGGTATCATAAAACATACCCCACCTGATTAAGTCAGGTTTTCTTAAACCCTCGAAACAAAGTTCTTTAAACCGTTCGTTTCGGATCGTTTCAGCAAAAGCTTCTTTATTGGCAACTTCTGCCGGCTTTAAAGTGGCTTCTGATGGATCTGTATAAGCCCTGCGCCTCACCTCTTCCACTGCTTCTGTAGCTACAGACGTAAATTCTCCATTGGTCATTTCGTTTTCAGCCTCTGCGATCATCAACAAAACATCAGAGTAACGGAGCACCGGGAAGTTTATGGGAGAAAAATTCTTGTCCTTAGGAAATACGACTTCATACTCCCGGCGAAATTTACCTGCTGGAAAAACCCAAACGTTTGTTTGAGTTACCTTCACCCCATCTGAATATGTAAAGTTCGGACAATTCCAGGTACGCCGGGTGTCTATCAAAATGCCATTTTTTACCGCATAGGCATCATACAGATTTTTAGAAACTCTCACATATGCAGCACTATAACCAATCGTATTATTAGTAGTTACGTTATTAAGTATACCTATCAGAGAGCCTAAAGCCTGCCCGCCCTCATTATAACCACCCGTATTATTCCCATAGAACTCTACTTCCCAAATACTTTCCTGCGTATCATATCTGTCTGATGCTAACCTTATAAATACATCACTATAATCAGGGTTTAACCTGTGTCGGCCAGAACTCTTTACTTTAAGGGCCCATTCATATGCCAACTGATACTTTGAAACATCCCGTACAGGATAGCCTGCCATAGTAAGACAAACCCGCGCAAGTATACCTTGAACTGCCGATTTTGTAACCCGTCCGGCATACATTAGGCCACCATCTGCAGAGCCAGCCAGGTCATATTTTACCACATCCTGAACTAAGGCTTCAGCCTTTGTCATATCGGCAATAATTTGCTCGTATACCACTTTCGATGGTGTTCGTGGGATATCTGTATTTACAATACTACTCGTAGGCGTTAATTTTAATGGAACATCGCCAAAACTACTCACCAGCAGAAAATAATAGTATGCCCTTAAAAATAAAGCCTCGCCTTCTATATACCCTCTTCTGGTATCATCCATTGCTGGCTTTTTTATGTTTGCCAGCAGAAGGTTCGCCCGCTCTATGCCTTCATACAATGCCTGCCAGAAATTCGTTAACCGCGGATTGGCCGGATCATATGAATATTCGGCAATTGGTTCATTTGTCAACGAAAGCCGGGAGGTGGATTCATCTGTACCAAATGTGAGCCAGAAGGACTGATTGCTTCCATAAATATCCAATGAGGATAATTTATCATAAACGCCGGTTAAGGCAATTTGCAGCTCAGCCTCATTATTGTAATATTGCTCTTTTGAAATCAGGTCCGTGGGCTCTGGATTCAATATTTTTTCACAGGATGAACTAACAAGTACAAGAGCAACCAATAGTGAATATATTATCTTTCTATTTTGCATAACTTAAAAATTATAGTGAAGCACTTAAACCGAATGTGAAGACTCGAGATCTCGGATAGGCTGAATAATCAAAGCCGGGACTGAGGGGCGAATTTCTAACGGATACTTCTGGATCTAAACCCGAATAATTTGTCCATGTAAGAAGGTTTTGCCCGGAGACATAAACTCTCAGATTTTTCATTTTTACACTTCTTACCAGGCGATCAGGAATACGGTAACCTAATGCAAGCGTCTTTAGTCTCAGGAAGGAGCCGTCTTCAAGTAACCTTGACGAATAAGCAAGAGGACCTCTACCGGTTGAGCTGTATAATGTATTACTCGGATTGTCTGGGGTCCAGCGATCTTCATAAGAGGCAAACTGATTTACATAGGGCGACCCCACCTCATTTCCTTCCAAAAAGATCCTGTTCGCATTCAAAATTTTGTTACCATAAGACCATTGAAAGAATATATTCAGATCAAAATTTTTAAAAGCCAAATTATTATTGAATCCACAGGTATGAATTGGTAATGCCCTCCCTATAGCCGTATAATCTGAAGCGTTGACTTTCCGATCACCGTTGATATCCCTGTATTTTATATCACCAGGTTTAACTGCCCCTCTGGCTTCGCCGTTGTCGGTAATATTATCTTTAAGCGAATATGTTCCATTGGGCAGTAAATCGAAATCTTTATACTGATAAACACCATCCCAGATTAAACCATAAAATTGAGCCACAGGCTGGCCGACAATTGCTATGTAGGGGTACAAATTGTTATATCCAGGTCTAAGCAGAGTTGTTTTCGTGAGAGTTTGCTGATTTTCTGCAAGTTCGATAACTTTATTGCGGTTAAAACTTATATTAAAACTGGTGCTCCACGAGAAATTTTCTTTTTTAATATTAGCTGTATTTAAACTCAGCTCCAGGCCTTCGTTTTTTATGGAACCGACATTTCTAAAGACACTGGCTAAGCCCGTTGTAAAAGGAACATCTGCGTTCAGCAAAAGATCTTTAGTCTTTTTCTGATATACTTCAGCCGTAAATTCTACCCTTCCCCTGAAGAGGTTAAGATCATAGCCTAAATTAGTCTGATAGGTTGTTTCCCATCTTAAATCAGTATTTCCGAATTGTGAAACATCTAAACCAGGAAGTGGCTCCAGGTTATTAAATGAATAATAAGAATTATTGGTTTCAAATAAAGATAAGTAGGGAAAATCAGCTATCCTGTTATTTCCCGTTGCGCCATAACTTAAACGTAATTTTGCATCGGTGATAAAATCAAACTTTTTCATAAAGTTTTCGCTGCTCATCCTCCAGGCTACGGAGCCCGATGGAAAATAGCCCCAGCGGTTATCACCTATAAATTTAGAAGAACCATCTGCTCTTAGCGATGCAGTGAACAGATACTTCGATTTGTAACTATAGTTTGCCCTGCCCAAATAAGAAACCAATCCCCATCGTGATGTAGCGGAGTACGGTACAATGCTTCGTGAATTATCCAGTCCATCGATCCCCAGAGATTCTGTCACCAGATCTCTTGCAGAGAATCCATTTCTACTGAATTTATCTCCCTGTAACGTGAAACCTCCCAGAACTTCTAAACGATGTATCTTTTCAAATGTCTTTTTGTAGGTAATCGTATTTTCATTAAGCCAGTTAGTTGTCTGATTATTATATATTGAACCGTTTGGCACGCTCCAGTAGCCAGAGGAAGTAAACCTGTTGAAGAAATTTTCTTCTTTTCTTGAGCCAATGTTTACGCCTCCTCTTATTCGGATCTTAATATCCGGGCTGAGGTCATAATCTGCATATCCATTCAGATTGAGACTATTATTAGTTTGTCTTCGCAACTCATTTTTAGCATTAAGAATAGGGTTTACCCTGTAATCTGAATAGGTAGTTCCCTCAGAATCTGGGTTGATGAGATCACTTAACAGATTCTCATCATTAATAGGAACGGGCCGGTAAGCCCAGACTCCATACAGCGCACTAGCTGTGGATCCTCTCTCCTCAGCCGCTCCTATCAAACTACCAAACGAAGAGGAATTACTTAAATTGATAGTTGTAAATACTTTAAGCTTTTTGCTTACGGTCTGGTCAAGTGTCAATCGCCCCTGGTTTCTTTCGAAGCCTGAGTTAACAAAAATTCCATCCTGCCGGAAAATATTCCCGGAAACGGAATACTTAGTGGTCTTAGTTCCTCCCCTTAAAGCAATATCATGATTTTGAATAGGAGCTGTGCGGAATGCATGATCCTGGAAATCTACCCCTTCTACGTCTCTGTATGACTCTAAAGTTTTGCCATTGCTTAAATAAGCTATCTCTGCCACTTGAGGGTTTAATTCATGGAAATATTTAACAAACTCATAAGGACTCATCAGGTCCATCGTTTTTGATATCTTCTGTGCCCCATAATAGCCGCTATAGCTGACCTCGGGAATGCCTTCCACCCCTTTTTTGGTAGTAATTATAATTACCCCGTTGGCTCCCCTTGCGCCATAAATCGCCGTAGCTGAGGCGTCCTTCAACACGTCAATGCTTTCGATGTCAGCCGGACTGATCATATTGTAGTCTGGATTTTCTAAAGGAAAACCATCAACCACATATAAGGGTGTATTATCCTGGGTAACAGAATTCCCTCCCCGTATAATAATATTATTAAGCGATCCAGGCTGCCCATCGTTCCCCGAAACCTGCACACCTGCAACCCTACCAGCCAGGGCTTCATCAAAAGACTTAACAGGGGCCTTTTGCATGTCTTTCACGTTAACTTGTGATACGGCCCCGGTTACGTCTTTTCTTGTTTGGGTACCATAACCAATTACTACAACTTCATCTAGTCCTGTCTTCTGTTCGGTCAGTTTAACGTTCAGCACATTCTGGGTCACCGGCACTTCCCTGGTTGCAAAACCCAGATAGGAAAATACCAGAACAACAGATCTGTCTTTGACGGTTATAGAATAGTTACCTTGAACATCTGTAGTTGTACCTGTATTAACGCCTTTTACTTTAACTGTTACACCAATTAAAGGTTCGCCTTTTTGATCTGTTACCTTCCCGGTAACTTTCAGGTTTTGCGCCGGAACCTCTTTTAAATACGTAGCTGATACTGTACCCGGAACTTTAGCCGAAGTCTGCGTTGTTGTGATTACCGTAATAATTACCAACAACACATTTATTTTCCTGAATAAAAAACTGCACATAATTTGGGTTTATCTGGTATACTATTCAGAGGGGATTTCCCGCTCCTGAATGAGATTAAAAAAAGTACTAATATCCTGCTGCGGCATTTGCCGCCTGAATTCTTTTTATTATAGCCTTAGTTTTTACCAGTTGTTCAGGCGTAAGGACACTATACTGTTTATCTCTTCTTTCTTTAACCAAAGCATTCATTTTCTCCTTTTTTTGTTCCGCGGTCAAGCTGGCATCTTTTCGTAGGGCAGAAGAAGCCAGATTAGTTTCCTTCTGGATTTCTTCAAATCTTTGAATCTGCTCCTGCGTAAAACCTACTTCCTCCATCGTTGACTGATCCCATTTAAATAAAATTCTGGCTGGCTTATCCTGCGCCATAACAAAAGAAATACTTAATAAAAAAAATGCGGCTAATAAGCTTAATCGTTTCATAATTCCGGTTATATGTTAGTAATTTGATTGTACAGATCGTGGTTCGGTTTATAGACCTATTTTTAAGAAAAAGGGGTGAAGAATATTTATTATTAAGGATTAAATTGGTTTAATTTACTTGCAATATGGCCGTTTGGGGTGAAGACGAGTGAGTTCCTACAGTAAATCTAAAATCACCTTTTTCCAATTCGAGATTTAACTTTTCATTCAGATACATCAATTGCTCCGGCTTAATCAAAAATTTCAGGACTTTACTTTCTCCCGTCTTAAGGTGTATCCTTTTGAAATCTGTGAGCTGCCTCAAAGGAGTAGTTACCCTGCTTACGATATCATTCATAAATAACATGGCCACCTCTTCTCCCTCCATTTTCCCCTGGTTTGTTATCCTGACAGAAATCTCGAAGCTTTCCCCTTTTTTTATGCTTGCAGGCACCTTGAGATCTGAATATACAAACTGGGTATAGCTCAGCCCATAGCCAAAATCGTACAATGGAGTGACGCCATTTGAAATTTCGTCCATAGCATACCGGCCTCTGAGTGTCGAATATTTGGAAGGACGCTGATTATACCATGAATTAAGATACCCTGTCCCGCGAGGAACTGAATAAGGCATTTTAGCGCTTGGATTTACCTTACCGTAAATTATTTCAGCAATTGCCTGGCCTCCAGCCATGCCGGGATAAAAAGCATTAATGATAGCCGCAGCATTCTTCTCCACCGCATCATCTGCAATGGGACCTCCATTGATGTAAACTATTATAACCGGTTTTCCTGTCTCTGCAAGTTTATTCACCAGTGCTGCCTGATTGCCGGGCAAGACCAAAGTGTTCCGGTCAATATTTTCACCTTCAGTTTTTGTTCCAGGTGCAGATGAGCGGTTTGGATTCTGGCCTGCAACAATGACAATAACTTCACTGCTTGAACTTTTTTCAACTGCCTCCGCAATAATTTTATCTGTAATACTTTCCAACGAGCCACAATCAAAATACGTCAAGTTATTTTTTCCTGCGAGTGCCGTGAAGCCCTTCAGGACTGTTGTGGAATTCGAGTGCTCAAACGGAGCTACCCAGTCACCCAGGATTGCCTCATTATTTGCCAATGGACCGGTAAGGAATATTTGTGTCCCTGTCTTTATTGGTAAAATATTTTTATTGTTTTTCAATAAGGCAATTGATTTTCTAGCCGCTTCCAAAGCAAGGGCTTTATGTCCGGCATTGGCAATAATGGAAAGATCTTCTTTCTTCAGCTCAATAACTTTGTCAAAAAGGCCCAGCCTAAACTTGATATAAAGTATTCTTTTTACGGCGTCGTCGATTCTTGCCAGAGGAACTTCCCCACTTTTTACGCCTTCTAATACCGGTTCGTAAAAACCCGGACCCATCATATTCATATCCAATCCAGCCTTAACTGCCATCCTGTAGGCATCAGATTCATTAGCCGCTACATGATGCATAGACACCAGTCTTGGCACATCCATATAATCGCTTATGACAACTCCCGAAAAGCCCTGATGAGCCTTAATCCAATCATTAATCATGGTGCTGTCGCTGTGGCAAGGAATTCCGTTCACTTCATTATGGGCGAGCATAACAGAGGCAACGCCTGCTTCGAATGCCGCTTTAAATGGCGGATAAAACACCTCTCTAAGCGTTCTTTCAGAAACATCAGTCGGACTATTATTTCTACCGTCTGATGGCTGGCTTCCAGCTATAAAATGTTTTGCGCAAGTAGCCATACTATATTTATGAGACAATTCCTTTTGAAATCCCTTTATGGTTGCCACGCCAAGCCGGGAAACGAGTAACGGATCTTCTCCGAAAGTCTCACCTATCCTACCCCATCTCATGTCCCTTGCAACTTCGATATTCGGCCCCATTGTCCAGTTCTGCCCTAAAACAACACATTCTTTAGATGTAGCGTCTGCTACCTTATAAGATAGAGTCTCGTCAAAAGAAGCTCCCATATTAATGGTACTTGGGAAAACAGTGGCACCGATGGCCAGTGAGTTTCCATGAACAGCGTCAACTGCAACTAAAAATGGAATTTTTAACCGCGATTGATCCAGCCACTTATTAACCTGACTTACAGACTGCTGAATATTCCTGGGAGTTTCTCTCAAATTTGCATGAACGGAACCTATCAAACCTTTTTCAACCAATTTCTTTAGTTCTGCGGTCTGCTTTTTATTCCTGGTGACAAATTCATCAGGGCTGTTAGGATCGCCGACAAAAGAAGGAACCGGGTACTGTACCATTTGGCCAACTTTTTCCTCGATGGACATCTGCCGCATCAAATCCTGAATACGCTCATCCGGCGTTCTTGCAGGATTTTCAAACACATCCTGACGCCCATTTCCATTGCGATCAATATAATTGGAGGTTTGAGAGAAGCCTTTTGCCGAAACTAAAATAAAACTGATGTAAATAAAAGTATTGATCCTCATAAAAATTGTAATTGGTTTTCCTGCACACAGGCAGGTTAAAGGAGAGGCTGCCTAAATGTCTAAAAAACTTTCTTAATATAAGACCCGGTTTGGCCTGAAAAAAGGGTGAAATCCGTCATTTATGGCCTGTTGTTTTGGCTTTCATCTTTTCCCAGGCTTTGCCTTCGTCCAGAGAATGAAAAAAAGCACCTCCGCGGGCCGCATGCATATCGCAGATACTTTTCCATAAACACCTGATTTCTTCATCACTATCAATAGCCCTTTGCAGATCCAGATCGTCCTTCGGGTTGATATAACCAGTGATCTTTTCTACCAAGAGAGCATGCACAGGATGCTTTTTATTGTACTCCATTTGAAGGCAGACCCTTTTTTGATCAAAACGGGTGAATGGCTCCGCAAGAGATGGACACAAGCCAGAGGGATCTCTAGTAAAAGCTAGCTATTTGAAGATACAACCAGCCTTTTTCGCAACTCTTTTATGGCCAGCTTTAAATGTGTTTTTATTGAATTTATAGAAATACCCATCTCCAGCGCAGCTTCTTTATATCTTTTTTCCTGCATGTAAACAAGGGTAAAAGCTTGTAATCTTTGTCTTGGGAAGTCCGATAATACTACTTGAATCTGGTCTGTAGATATGTATTCATTCTTGTCATCAACTTCATCAAGATCAGTCTGCAAGGTGGAGACGTAGTTATCCATACGCTTTGAAGCGGTTTTTCGTTTATCCAATATCTTGAAACACTTATTGCGTACCGATACCTGGAGATATGCCTTCAAGGAACTCTGGATATTATTGTAAAGTTTGTTCTCCCATATTTCAGAGAAAAAAGCCAGCACTAAATCTTCTGATTCCATTTCATCTTCAAGAATATAAAATGCCTGCATTGTTAGTAGCTTATAATATTTCTTGAAAAGCAATTCATAGGACTCAACTGAGTCTGTTTTCAAACTATTTAAAATGATCTCATCACTATTATCCATCAGAGTTAGGGTTTAATAATGCTTACAAAATGATTGAGTTTTACTTTCAACACCATGAAATCCTCCAACAGACATTGCACACCTACTGAATGCTCAGGGAAAACCCGTGTAGGTTTCGATGTATATTTGAACCGGTTTTCAGAATTGGTTTGAGTGTAAAATTGAACCTTTTAAGCGAAAGGGAGGGGTGAAAATCTGCACTAAAGGGGAGGAAAATCCTCCTTTAAAGCCCTAAAAAGCAATATTCATAAATTCCAGGACGTACGCAGCCTGAACTTCTTGAACTTTCTGAGATTATTGAGATTTAACCCGAGGAGCGATAAAGACTTTTCCCGGATAAAGACTTATTAAGAACCTATTTGATTACTTTAAACTCACTGGGAGATTTACCGAAGCATTTCTTAAATTCTTTACTGAAATATTTATGGTCGTTGAACCCAACCAAAGTTGCCACTTCGTACACCGCGTATTCCTGCGATTCCAGGAGTTGTAAAGCTCTCTTTAAACGAATTGATTTAATAAAATCGTTAACCGACATTCCCGTCAATGCGTCAATCTTACGGTACAGGACATTACGGCTCATACCCATATCTACCGCTAGTTTATCCACGCTGAAATCGTTGTTGGTCATATTCAACTCTATACAGTTGACCAGCTTATTTAAAAAAGCGTCATCCTTAGAATCTATTACAACATTAGAAGGTTGGAGAGTATACTCCTGGCTAAACTTGCGTCGCATTAAATCGCGAGATGCCAGCAAATTGTTTATGCTAAGTTCTAATACCTGGATGCTAAATGGCTTGCTCAGATAAAGGTCTGCTCCCATCTGCAGGCCTTCAATCTGATGAATTGTATCTGATAGTGCAGTGAGTAAAATAAGCGGTATGTGGCTGGTACGGTCGTCCTCTTTTATCTTTTTGCTAAACTCAAGCCCATCCATTTCCGGCATCATCACATCACTTATTATCAGATCAGGGATGTTCCTGAATGCAGCGTCCAGTCCTTCCTGCCCGTTGGCGCACTGTGTTATATTGAAATTACCTGATAAATTTTCTGCGATGAATTTCCGTATCGCATCGTTGTCTTCAGCGATCAGTATATCAAACTTCTTACCATCAATACCAGGCATTGAATCGGTATCAGGCAGAGTGTCTGTCAGCTTAGGCGCTAAAGGAAGGTTTGAGATGCGATCGGGCAGCATCTCATTTGCTGAAAAATGAGCGCTCCCAGTTTTCATTAGTATGGTAAAACAGGTTAAACGTTCCTCCGTGTGCTCAGCCTGGCGGCTTGCAACAGAAATAGCACCATGATGCAACTCGATAATACTTTTTGACAATGCCAGACCGATACCAGAGCCCAAAGATTGCTGCCCGTAATCTTTTACCTGGTAATAATTGGTGAAGATCTTAGATAAACTATGCGACGGAATACCTATTCCGTTATCTGATATCTTAATCAAAACATCTGATTGGTCTGCAATTATCTCCAGTGTAATCTTTCCTCCCTGAGTGGTGAATTTAAATGCGTTTGAAAGAATATTATATAAAACTTTTTCAAGCTGCACATCGTCGAAATACAAATCAATATCTTGCTTTTCCGCTATAAATTTATAATCGATACTTCTTTTTTCTGCAAAGTCGTCAAAAGATAGAAAGATCTTCCTGGCAAAACTCACAATGTTATGCTTAGCCACATGTATCTCTAAGTTTCCTGTTTCTGTTTTACGGAAGTCGAGAAGCTCCCCTACTAATCTTAAAAGCCTGTCGACGTTAAATTTTGCTTGAGACAGCTTATTTTTAATTTTCGTATCAGCCTCGGCACTTTTAATAATAGATTCAATCGGTCCTAAAATAAGGGTTAAGGGAGTTCTCAACTCATGAGAAATGTTAGTAAAAAAGTCAAGTTTCATCTGGTGGATCTGTTCTTCACGTTTTAAGCGATCCCTTATAACGATAAATCTGACAATAATCAATGCTATTCCTGATGCGATAATGAAATAGAAAAGGTAGGCCCACCAACTCAACCATGGTGGAGGCGAAATGGAAATTCCCAATCTGATTGGTTCCGCAGTCCACTTCCCGTCGTTATTCGCCCCCTTAACCAACAAGGTATACTCTCCGGCAGGCACGTTAGTAAAGGTAGCAGAAGGCACATTTACATACGTCCAGCCTTTCTCATAACCTAATAATTGATAGGCATATTTGTTCTTCAACGGCCTTACGTAATTCAACAATGCAAAATCGACAGTAAATACATTCTGTCGATAACTAAAAGCGACTGAAGGTAATGGTTTAGTCAGCTGGCTTATATACTTATTTGCTGAATTTAGTTCGTTCGCAACATGTATATCAAGAAAATGAAGGTCTGCCACTTCATCGTTAGCGGATATATTTGAGGGATTAAACTGAACTAATCCATTATATCCGCCAAAAAAGAAATTACCCTGATGATCTTTCAAAAAAGAATTCAAATTAAATACAATTCCTGGCAAACCATCCTGGATATTGTAGTTTCTGGTGGTATATTTTTCCGAATCAAACCTGCATAAACCTTTATCTGTGCTTAGCCACAGATAACCGTAATCATCTGCCAGAAGGCCATTGATAGTATTACTTGGCAATCCATCTTTTACAGTGAAATTTGTAACCTTCCGGTTAGCCCGATCAAATAAGCTTAGGCCACCGCTGGCTGTACCAACCCAAATACGTTGCTTACGATCCTGGCTAATCACGTTTATATTATCGGAACCGAGTGTGCCCTGACCGGGGGGGCGACTTTCGTATTTTTCAATTTCGCCAGTTTTGCCATTCAGCAAAAAGAGGCCGGCATCCGTACCAAACCAAATATTGGCAGATACATCTTTAAAGATGTATTTAATAACCTTATTTTTGAATCTGCCACCAGTTATAGAGTCAGCCGACACTACGGTTTCAGTTGAGTAGTCAAACAAGTAAATGCCGCCATCACGGACTCCGACCCAATAGGTATTATTTTTATATTCACAAATGGCATTAATGAAAGCAGGCTGATTAATCTTATTTTTAAAAGTTTTGAAGCTTTTAGTTTGCTGGTTGTATAACTGCAGGTAATGACTTCCGACCCAGATGTTTCCTTTACTGTCTTTGTAGATCAGCTTGACTATATCCGAACTCAGACTGTTGGCATCGCCGTCTCTACTCTTATATGACAGAAATTTTCCAGTGGTTCTGTCATAATAATTTAATCCGGCTTCCTGAGTGCCTACCAGCAGATTGTGGTTATCGTCCTCTGCAATTCCACTTATTATATTGCTTTCCAAAGCATTTGCATCATTCCTTTTCTGATAGGCAATAAAGTTAGGAGGGTACTTAAGGATATAATTTACGCCGCCGTAAAATGTCCCAATCCATATAGTACCCGCTTTATCTTCATAGATATCATACACTGAATTTTGATTTAAGCTTTTTGAATCACCTGGATCGTTTACAAACGATTTTAAAGTGCCACTTGTCTGATTATAAACCAAAATACCATTTGAAGTTCCCAACCAGATCTTACCCGTTTTGCTTATCATTATTTTACGAACACTTTTGGAAACAACAGGGTGCTTATTCCTTTTTGATACCAACGTAATGCTTGAGGAATCTACATATTGAAGGCCCCCGTCTGTACCAACCCATAAATTATGTTTTTCATCCTGGGTTATTGTTCGAATATAATTGTATTTCGGATCAGTCGAATTGCGGTAAATATCAACTTTCCCTTTGGTATTCATTTTGAATAAACCGTTATCTGTGCCGATCCAGATGTTTGCCTTATGATCTTCTTTAATGGTTAGAACCTCTTTCCATGATTGCTTGTGCCTGTAAGTTGAAAAGGATAAAAGTCTAATGTTATCACTTGTAACGCCTTTGAAATAAAGGCCGCGATTCGTACCTATCCAAAGATTACCCTTCCGGTCTTCGTAAATTTGAGAGATATTACACTTGACCTGATCTTGTTCCTGAAGCAACCGGGTAAACGTCTCCAGATTTCGATTATATTTATTTAGCCCATTTGCAGTACCTATCCACAAATTACCTTTAGAGTCCGACAGCAAGCAGGTAACCAGATTTCCGGATAATGAACTTTTATCTCCGGTAATATTCTTATAAACTTTTATATTTCGTGAATCATAGCGGTTTAATCCATCCCGACTGGCAAACCAGATAAATCCTTTTGAATCTTGTGTAATAGCATACACGGTACTTTGAGATAAGCCGTTTTCTACTGTAATATGGTTAAATTCAGGATTACTTTGTGAGAATAACTGATGAGCAGAAAATATACACAGAAAGAAAAAGAAGGCCAGTATCGCAGTTGGCTTCTCTCTCTTAATATACACGAATTCTTTGGCCTCCGGAAAATTAACAGTATTCAATTACGTGTAAACAATGGTTCACATCAAAAATATAAAAATAATAATCTATAGTTTTATATCTTCAAGTAAAGATTCTATTAACCCATGAGATGTTGCCACCGAAACGAAAAAGAATTTATGGTTTTAATTCGTTGAGATGTACCCCAGGCTGCAGTACTTTGTGGGTCTTTTCAATAACAATCTCATTCTTTATCTGAAAGGAAGCGTTTTTCTGAATATTTTTAGATGAGAAGCCGAGTCTTACTTCATATTTTCCCGATTCAGTGATCCATTCGGAACGGTCTGAATAAAAAGATGCGAGCTCTGATCCTTTAATACTGAACCTCATCTTCTCGGATTCTCCTGGGGCCAGGACTTTACTTTTTAAGAATGCTTTAAGTTCCTGCGAAGGCTTATCGATTGTCTTTCCTGGAGCCGAGATGTATACCTGAACGACTTGCCGACCGGCCACCGAACCGGTGTTTTTTACTTTACAAGCTATGTCAAAAGAGCCATCAGATGAAATCCTTCCTAGCTTCAAATCACTTATGATAAAATCGGTATATGACAACCCAAAGCCAAACTCATAGGCAACAGGCACTTTAAATATATCATGATATCGGTAGCCAACATAAATACCTTCCTCGTAAGTTACATTTAAAGGCTTTTCCACTGGCGTTCCAGGGAAGTTCTTTGCAGAAGAGACATCAGTATAATTCACAGGAAAGGTTGTAGCAAGCTTGCCCGATGGGTTTACTTTTCCACTTAGTACATCTGCTATGGAATTTCCTGCTTCCTGCCCAGGTTGCCATACAAGCAGTATCGCATCAGCCACATCCTTCCAGTCTTTCATATCAATAACACCAGCGATATTCAGTACAATTACAACTTTCTTCCCCTTTCTGTGGAATTCTGCGCCAATTTTCTTGATTTGTTCTATCTCGAAGTTCGTAAGATGATAATTCGTTTCCAGGTTACGATCATTCACCTCACCAGAATTCCTTCCAACCGTTATTAAGGCAACAGCACAGTCTTCAGCTTTTTTAGAAATGACACTGTCGGAAATCGTCATTTCAGGAGCGGCCTTTGGCCACTTAGCCCCTGCCGCCATCTGCGCTGCAGAATCTTTCGAAAAATAGGTTAGGTAATCTTTCTTCAAATCAGCATCGGGAGTGTAGCCTGCATTAGCGAGTCCCTTCATTACTGATATGATGTAAGCTTTATTCACATCGCCACTTCCCATTCCTCCGGCAATTGTTTTGAAGGAGGTGTTCCCAAAAACAGCAATCCCCTTAGTTTGAGTTTTAAGCGGCAATGTATGCTGTTCGTTCTTTAAAAGAACGATTCCGTCAGCACCTGCTTTTCTTACCATTGCGGCGTGACCTTTAAGATCCGGCTTATCAGAATATACATACTTATTAAAGGTTGGAGATTTAAGAATGACCTTTACAATTCGTTCTACACTTGTATCAAGAGCCTTTATATCCAGGGTCCCATTTTTGACCGCTGCTACGATCAGGTCTGATTGTCCGGGCCGGCCAGGCATGATCAGATCATTGCCCGCTTTAATTGTCCCAGGTCTGTCTCGGCCTCCGCCCCAATCTGTCATCACAAATCCTTCAAACTTCCATTCATCACGTAAAATAGTAGAAAGCAAGTCATAGCTTTCTGCTGTAAAAGCACCGTTCAATTTATTATAAGAAGACATTACTGTCCAGGGATTAGATTCTGCAATGGCAATACGGAATCCTTTCAGGTATATCTCCCTCAAAGCCCTTTCAGAAACAACGACATTCACTCCGTTGCGGTTAGATTCCTGATTGTTTCCTGAAAAATGTTTCACAGAGGTTCCTACACCATTCGACTGGATACCTCTAACTATTGCTCCAGCAATCTTTCCTGATATTAGAGGATCTTCGGAATAGTATTCAAAATTTCTACCATTGAGAGGATTTCTGTGAATGTTCATTCCTGGCGCCAACAAGATATCAATACCATATTCTTTTACCTCGTTTCCGAAAGCGCGCCCGACTTCTTCCACCAGAGCCGGGTCCCAGGTGGAAGCCAGTGAGGTGCCCACGGGAAAAGCGGTGGCATAATAAGTGTTAGTGTCTCCTTTTCTCCTTGGATTGATACGGACTCCTGCAGGTCCATCACTTACAATAAGCGCCGGAATTCCAAGCCGTGGGATCGCAGCCGTTATCCCAGCAGCTCCGGGTACTTTTTGTTCGGTGAAGCCAATAACGGTGCCATTTTCAGATGAAGATGCTTTTTTCAACTCAGTTGCTCCCACTACCAGTTGCGCTTTTTCATGAAGGGTCATAGCCGATACAATTTCTTTGACCGAGCTTTTTCCCAACTGTGGTAATTTATTTTCTCCTTCTTGTGCTTTCGCTGAAATAATATTTAAGACTATAAGTATGAAAGCCTGAGAAAAGAATCTTTGTATCCTCATTATGAATATCTGAAATCAATAAAACTTTTACATTTACAGAACCCTGGAAATGACTGATGAGTAGCTCAATACCCAGGATTCTGAAGCATCGACGGCATTTTTTGCCTTTCTGAAAGCGGAATTGGCAAAAGGTACATCGCATCGCGGAAATTAAGAGGCCGTGGAGCCGTTCCGATAGTATGCACATAGGTATTCGTGCCTGTCCGTTTAATTATATCGATCTTATTAAAGCCTTTCAGAACGGTTGAAGCAATTTTCCATCTCCTGATATCATTAAACCGATGATCTTCAAATGCCAGTTCAATCCTGCGTTCATTGCGTATTAAATCTTGCAAATCACCCGCCGATATGTTTGGCTTTATCCCATACCGGCCGTCTGCACCAGGCAATATTCCAGCTCTTTCGCGCAGCAATATCAATTTCTCTACCGCCTTCTCCGGCTCTCCCATTTCGTTAACAGCCTCTGCATAATTCAGCAGGATTTCTGCGTACCTGATAAGAGGCCAGGCACGCTCAGTTGATCCTGCACTGCTGTTGCTTAGATTTTCATCCAGCATTTTTCTTGAGAAATAACCGGTAAAATTATTTGCAGTGGTATAAGCATCGGACGTAGTGTTGGCAATAGTTGACCCTAAGCTTGTGTAGGTTAACACTGCTGTTTTGGTACCCGAATTATTTTGGTACACCATCCCGTTGTAAATGATTGAGTTGTCGAGGCGGGGATCTCTGTTAATATAGGGATTATTCGCATCATACGTACCGCTCTCCGATATCGGCGTTCCGTCTCTCATTGGAAAGCTTTCCACAAGATTCTGGGTTGGACGCATGATACTGGCGCCAGATCTGGTTGGAGGAAGATAGTAGGCTTCAAACTCTTTCTGTGCCGGACGGTTGAAAGCGAAAATATATTCGTTATTGACACGCCTTAAGAACACCTGATAAAAACCGAACCCCGGGCGCGTTGTATTGTCGACATACAAAGAGTAATCATTCATCCCAATCACATCCTCGGCAGCATCAGCAGCCAGTTTCCAGCGATTATTGTCGCTGGATGGATAAGCCGTCAGGGGAATTACAGCGGGGTCTGTAGATACAGACCCTCCATTGAATAAGGGGCTGGCAGCATAAAGTAATACCCGCGACTTTAAAGCCCGGCAGGCTCCTTCTGTTATCCTCCCATAATCGATATCCTTATATACAATGGGAGCCAGGTCCGCAGCAGCGGCATCAAGCTCTGAAGTGATGTAATTTACACAATCACTGTAAGAGGACCTGGGAATATCGATAATATCGCTTATCCCAAAAACCTTATCCCCAATTAAAGGAACTCCGGCGAAAGCCGCCACCATGTTATGATAGTAAAAAGCTCTTAAAAATCGTGCTTCCGCACGTAAACGTGTTTTGGTAGCCTCTGCGAACGGAGCATCAGGCAGTTTTGATAACAGGAGGTTAACGCGACGTATATTTTTATATGGAGTTTTCCAGAGATCTTTATCGGCTGCAAAGCCGGTAAGCACATTTGAAGGTCCAATCACCCCCTGTGCATAGGCATTTCCCCACACCGACAAATTATTATTTCCTTCCGCATTATCAGTAGCCAATTCTGTGTTGCCAGACCCTCCGGCAGAAGAAAAACGTGAAGGGCCGAAGGTATATCCGGCATCCTGATAGATCTTGGTCAGGAAGTTCATTGTCTGAATACTGTCGGTAAAAACAGCTTCTTCCGTCAGGCCATTGGTTTTATCATCCAGGAAGGATGATTTTTGACAAGCGGCAAGGGCGCCTGCAATGAAAGCTATAGCGAATATCTTTTTCATAATTGATTCTTAAAAAGTGACGTTTAAGCCCATGTTAATAATCCGGGTCGGAGGATATGGCAAATCTCCGCTCGACTCTAAAACTTCAGGATCAAGATTGCTGTACAACTTATCCAGCTTCGTCCAGGTTAGCAGGTTATAACCATTCGTATAAACCCTTATAGATTTTGTCCGGAGTTTAGCTGCCAGTTTTTGATTCAAGGTATAACTGATCTCTGCAGTCTTCAATCTGATATAGTCTCCTCGAATTGCCCAGAAGTCCGAATAAAAATCTCTAGGGCTTTGACTTAGGGCTGTTGTATATAGTTGAGGATATTTGGCACTATTACCACGTTCAGGGGTCCAGTGCTCTAAATGGATCGGCAATGCATTACTTGCATTATGGTGGATGACTGCCCCCTGGGCACTGGCCACAAAATTAGCCGCTCCCTGAAATAACGCGGTGACATTTAACCCTTTGTACCCTACGCCAAGCGTAATCCCATAGGTTGTATTGGGAAGATTCGTTAAGCCAAAATACGAACGGTCACTGGCATCGATAGCACCATCATCATTCAGATCCCTATATTTAAGATCACCAGGCCGACCGCCAATGGTAGGTTTCGGCACGGATGGATCAGCGATTTCTTCCGCTGTATAGAACTCCCCTGTCCATGAATATTTCAATTGAGAACCGATAGCCTGTCCCGTTAACCGCTGATATTCATACAGTGGCAAAGCTTCATCCATAAAGTCAATTTTATTCCTAGCGAACGAGTAGGTGCCCCTAAACGAATAATTCCAGTTGCGCCCAATCTTGTCATTGTAACCTAATTCCGCTTCCCAGCCTTTGTTATTTGTCTTACCGAGGTTTACTACAGGTAAAAGTTGCCCCATAACATCTGACACAGTTCCCCGGGTAGTCATAATATCGTACCGGTTGTTATTAAAATAATCTAATGAACCTGTGACCTTTCTGTTAACGGCAGAGAAATCAATACCTATATCCAGCTTCCTTTCCTTCTCCCAGGTCACTTCCTCATTTCCTAACATTCCTTCAATAGCGGTAGCAAAGGCATTATTGGGGGCAATACCAAAAAGTCCGGTGCCGGTACCGGTGGTATAAATCGACTTATATGCGTACACCCCACCGATAACATTGTCCTGACCTACCAGACCGTAAGATGCTCTCAGCTTTAAGGTATTGATCGATTTAACATGCTCTTTGAAGATCTTTTCTTCGGAAAGATTCCACCCAATTGATGCTGCCGGAAAAAAACCTAATCTTTTTTGATTTTTGTCTGCGAACCGGTCACTCCCATTATAAGCACCACTAAGCTCAAGAAGATATTTTTGATTAAAATTGTAATTTATACGTGCTGTATATCCCGCAAAATTTTCAGGGATAAAGTTATAGTCCCGGTTTTCGGTGTTTGATGATGTATTACTGTTTATGCTGTATAAGGCAAGTGCTGATATATTATGTTTACCGAAATACCTGTTATAGTTTAGAAAACCCTGTACAGTTAAAGCCCGAACAGTACTTCCAGGGCTATAAGACATCGAAGGTGTACTCAGTCTGTACACATCATCCCTCTGCCCAAAGGAATAGGCTTCCGTTTGGGGATTATAGATATAAGATATAAAACCTGTTCCGCTAACCGGGCGCTGAAGGTTCCTGCCATAAGTATAAAAATTCCGATAAGCTACCGTAGCTTTTGCAGATAATCCCTTGGTAAGAAAATCAAGTTTTTGTATGGCTGTAGTGGAAAGATTAATATTGTTTGAAAATGACCGGGAATAACCATTATACATCAAGCGGCCGATCAGGTTGTTGTTGTTTCTTCCTGATGAACTCCTTTGCCACATACTATAGCCTAAACTTCCATCGGGGTTATATACCGGATAATTAAAAGCGGCTGTTTCTGCCAACCTGCCAATGTCGCTAAACAGATTACTGTTAGCACTTGCATTATTCGTATTTATTTCATCCACATTCCCGAAAAGGTCAAACTTCAAATCAAGTGTTTTATTGATGCTGAGATCAATGTTGGAGCGGTAATTATAGCGCTTATAGTAATACTTGCTGTTCAGATCCTCGCTAAAATCTTTCAGTTGTCCTCCCTGATCAAGGTATCCGAGAGACACGAAATATTTCGCGCGGTCAGTACCTCCCGTAATATTGAAGTTTGCGCGCAACTGGGGTGCGAATTCCTTTAGTAAAATATCGGTCCAGTTATTGTTTGGATGCCCGTAGGGGTCAGTGCCATTTCTATACAATTCCAGATCTTCATCCGAAAATGTCCGCACAAAATTACTGTTTGGATTTAGGTTATTGGTATTTACCTGTGCCGTATTGAATACCGTTGCAGCACCATAGGCATCCAGGTATTCAGGTCTTTTTGTAAGTTGACTGAGGCCATATTCCGTTTGAAAAGAAATTTGCGGCTTTCCGGCTTTTCCTCTCATTGTGGTTACCAAGACTACACCATTTGCTCCTCTTATACCGTAAATAGCGGTCGAAGAAGCATCTTTTAATATGCTGATCGACTCTACTTCATTGGCGTTCAGTGCAGAAAACTGGCTATAGGTGAATTCAATATCATCTACCAGGATCAAAGGATTATTGCTTCCCACATAAGAACTAACCCCACGGATGTTAAACGTTGCTCCATCCCTGCCAGGCTGCCCGGAAGTTTGCTGACTGGAAAAGCCGGTGATCCGTCCAGCCATTGTATTTTGCAAGCTTGGTGAAGGGCTTTGCCTGATCTCCTTTCCACTCACAGAACTGACTGCACCCGTAAGTGTAATTTTTTTCTGTGTGCCATATCCCACAACAACTACCTCCTCGAGGGATTTTTGATCTGCATTCATCACAACATTGATGTTGCTTTGGTTCTGAACATTGATCTCGCGAGTTATATAGCCGATAGATGTCAAAACAATTATATTGCTATTAACGGTAATTTTAAAATTACCGTCGGCGTTAGTAGCGGTTAAATTACGGGGATTAGTCTTTTCTGTGATGCTAACACCTGGAAGAGGTCCGCTTTTATCACTCACTGTTCCTGTTATTACCTTTGGTTGCGCCAGGGCAGATACGCAGTTAAGTAAGAGAGCTGAAATTATATATAATAACCTTCTCATAGTCTTATCGTTGATTTTTAATTCGGGCTGCTTAGTAATACCCCTCATTTTGAATAAGCTTTTTGTTTTTGATAACTTCGCTGTACGGAACAGGCATGTGATAGTACTTATCTTTAAAGGTAAGAGTGGCAACATCCTGATGCTCAAACTCGAAAGAACTGCCGTTCGGAGTAATGCTTAATCCTCTGGCCGTACCGTTCAATACTGTGGATGCAATTTTCCACCTCCTTACATCCCAGAAGCGGTGCTCCTCAAATGCAAGTTCTATCCGGCGTTCATTCTTTATCAGGTCGGCCATCTCCAGTTGATCAATATTGGTTTTGATTCCATACCTGGAATTTGGGCCAGCAGTTATCCCTGCCCGAGAACGTATTTTAGCAATTTCTTTTACTGCATCCTCAGTTCGTCCCAATTCGTTTAAAGCCTCTGCATAAGATAAAAGCACCTCCGCAAACCTGAAATAGGGAAAATTGTGACTTTGGTTGGAATATGTGCTGGAACTTGTAAAGTCGCCCATAAACTTTCTCAAATAATAAGATGTGCGGGTTTGTGTTTTGAAAGGAACATTGGGTTTGTCCAGTCCCCCTTCGAAAGTTTGAACCCCACGACCAAGCCATTGTACGCCATTATAAAAGATAATTGCTTTCAATCGCGGGTCCCTGTTATCGTATTGGACAGAGGTTAATGTTGATCCTGTGTACGGAGTTCCGTTTAAATTAGGAAAAGCATCCAGAAAATTCTGTGTAGGACTTGTGCGTCCGTTACTGGTGGCCGGGGCCACGTATCCTACGGGAGCGTTAGCATTTTCAATGGTAGTTGAGTTAGGAGATTGCTTTGAAAGAATGATATCTGTATTTATCTTGGTGGTAAAAACAGACGAATACACACTTGTTCCGGATCCTGTTGGTAATTTGTAATACCCAATCGCTATCAAAGGTTCTGCCGCTTCAATGACTTTAACCCACCGGGCCTCACTAGCTGTTGGGTAGCCTGTAAGCACCCTAATCTCCGGATTAGATTCAACTCCTCCTCCATTATATAAGGGGCTGGCAGCATACAGGAGCACGCGCAATTTTAAAGCCATTGCAGCTTCTGAAGGTATATGTCCAAAATCAGTCGCCGGGATTGTGGAGCCTCTTGGCAGTTCAGTCGTAATAGCGTCGCATTCTGACACAATGTAGTTTACACATTCTTCGAAAGTATTCCGTGGCAGATCCAGATTATCCTCCAGGTTGAATACTGTATCACCAACCAGGGGAATTCCTCCATATCTTTTCAGCAATTCGAAATAAGCGAATGCCCTTAGAAACCGCGCTTCAGCAACCTGAGTCTTCCGCTTAGCCTCAGGGATGGGTACAATGCCGATATTCTTCAAAAAAACATTGCTCCTACGGATAATAGTATAGCTGTTTGACCAGTTGTTGTCAGGATAGTTTGACGATGTTAGCTGACCATTGGTAAATAAACTGATTGAAGAGGCAAAAGATGAGGGAACTGCATCATCAGTTCCGGCATCCAGGAAATCTCCATCTATGCGGTTAAAACCGGATGGCAGGAAAGAAAAAATGCCCAGCAAATAGTTTGTTGCTAATACACCTTGTTTGTCGGTGGGATCAAAAACGTCTGTCTCAAATGTTCTTTCCTCCGGATAAGTCTCAAACTTTTTAGTGCAAGATACACTTGCAAATATCAGGGCCATTGTTAACAAATGGGTAACTCTTTTCATGACTTGAGGTTGTAATCTATAATTGAACATTTACGCCGATATTAAAAACTTTTTGAATCGGATAGCTGCCAGAAAAATTCTCAGGATCCGCTCCATTTAAATCGCCGGAACTTATGGTGAATGGGTTAAGGGCATTTACATAGAGACGAGCCATGTTCAAGCCAACCTTTTTGGAATAAACAGAAGGGATCTTATATCCTAGTTCGATGGTTTTAACCCTCAGGTAGTTTCCGTCCCTAAGCCAGTACGATGATGTAACCCAATTGTTTACAGACCCGTCCCTTGGGCCCATTCCTGTACTTAGTCGCGGATAAGACGCCGTTGCAGCTGTTTCCGGGGTCCATCTGTTCAGTTGGTTTTCAAAGGCCTGACCACTTCCGCTGTTTTGAAATTCCCAGTAGCTATTACCCGATAAATAGATCTTGCGGTTGGCCCTGCCCTGCAGTAACGTAGAGAAATCGAAACTGCCTGCTTTAAATCCCAGCGTAGTTCCTAAAAGAACGGCGGGCTTTTTTTGACCAATGGCGGTTTGGTCATACTGATTAATCACGCCATCTTCATTTAAATCTCTATATCTGATATCTCCTGGCTGAGCTCGGTACCCTTCAATGCTTGCATGTGAATTGATTTCATCCTGATTTTGAAAAAGCCCTTCAGCAACGTATCCGAATTGAATTCCAACTGGCTGTCCGGTCCTCTGCATCCAATCATACCTTTGACTGGCTTCTGCATTATAGAGCAGCTTGGAACGTTGAAAACTTGCATTAAATGCTATAAAGTAACCTATCTTCTTCAGATTCTGTTGCCATGACAATTGAGTCTCCCAGCCCGAATTGCGCTCACGTCCTATATTTTCATTAGGATAACTAATACCCAGCAAGCCCGAATTGGTGCCGCGAACAATGCTTAGGTCATAAAACCGATTCGCATAATATTCTATTCCGAACCCAAGTTGATTTTTTAAGAATGCGGCGTCTATCCCTACATTCAGCTTCTTAGCCTTTTCCCAGGTTATATCAGGGTTCGCCAGGTAAGATTCACCAACGGTAGCAGCTGCGCCTGCACTGGAACCAAAATAGGCGCTTGGACTGGCGTTATATACTTGCTGGTATTGAAAATACGCTCCATTGTCCTGCCCCGTTTTTCCATACGACCCATACAGTTTAAGATGACTCAACCAATCCACCGAACTTAAAAAATCTTCCTCTGAAATATTCCAACCTAAGCCCAATGCAGGAAAAAAGCCATACTTAAATCCACCATCATCAGGATAACGATTTGCGCCATTATAGGCGAAGGAAAATTCCGCCAGATATTTTTTGTTGAAATTATAAGCTGCATGCCCTGAAATCCCCTGAATAGTATACGGTAAATTAGAGCCGTTAACCAGGTTATCACGATTTGCTAGTACTACTGCGTCAAGTCCATGTATGCCAAAATCGCGGGTATAGCCCAGTGATAGTTCCTGGAAGTCGGACCGGTTCTGAAAATTAATTCCATTAGCATTTGCCTGCACACCATTTGTTTTATATTGCTGATACACCGGATCACCGTTCGAAGCAGTGCCAGTCCGTTCAAATACCGCAAATGATTTGTTTCTGGTGATCCCCTCACTTAGATTACTAAAAAAGGATGCCCTGGCTTTAATCCAAAGTCCCTTTGTTAATTCGTCAAGTGTTCTTTTGAGATAAAAGTCAGAAAGAACTGTCCTGGTATTGTTCAATGAATATCCTGAGGAGATATTCTGGGCAAGGATGTTATTCTGGAATTGCGGGACTCCGGCATAGGTTCCGTCTGGATTATAAATAGGGTAAGCGCTGCTTGGAGTACTAACCAATGAAGAAAAGATACCGGCTGTACCCTCATCCCCCGGACTAGTCGTATTTAATATCCGGCCCTGAATATAAATACCTGCACTGAGTGCATCCGTTAATTGCACATCTACATTTGACCGGGCGAAATATCCTTTCAAATCCGAATTTGTATTATATTTATTTACATCACTGGTTTGCAGGATTCCATCCTGCCGAAAATGTTCAACCGATACAAAATATTTAACAAAACGATTGCCTCCCCGCGTATCAATATTATATCGCGCCACGGTCGCTGAGTTCTTCAGTACCTGATCTCTCCAGTTAACATTCGGGTATTTATAAGGATCTGACCCGGATTGAAAGCCAGAAATAGCTTCGGAGCTGAACCCATATGTACCTGCCGGAAGACCGTCATTGGCGAGAGCTTCATTGTAAAGCTGTGCATAACGATATGAGTCAAGTGGTTTAGAAATAAGATTATCCGTCGACCTTGAGGTACCGGTTTGTATGTTGAAATTCACCTGTTGCTTACCAGTAAACCCTTTTTTAGTCGTAATTGCTATCGCTCCTCCGGATCCTCTGATGCCTAGCATTGCGGTAGCAACAGCATCTTTTAGAACCGTAATCGATTCAATTTCCTGCATTCCAATCTCTGTAACAGATCTTGGAATACCATCAATGAAAATTAGTGGCGTCTGACCTCTCAGGCTAAAAGAAAAACCCTCACTTAAAGGATGTCCGGAGCTTTGAATTATATTCAAGCCAGCCAGTCGACCGCCAAGTGCCATTGGATAAGAAACCACAGGTACGCTTGCAATATCCTGGCCTGATACAAATGCAGTAGAGGCAGTAGAAAGCGCTTGAGGTGTCTGAAAGTAAATTTGCTGTTTGCGAAGTTCCAGGGAGTCGTGCTGTATGGAATCTTTGAGGGCAGCTTGAATGCGTTTACCGGGACTATCGCCCGCAAAGCCGGCGTGACCACACACCAATGCTGTTGCAGAACAAACCAGAACAAGAATATCTCGCTTAATTTTTCCCATAGCAATTTTATTTAGCTTTAAATTTGATTGGTTAATGATAAACAGAACTTATTATTTAAAATCTCAGAAGCACAGTTTATACAGGGTAGAGTATAAAAAGGGCGAAAGTACTTTGTTTGAAAGTATACTTTTCTCATCACTTTGGGTTTATATTGATTGGTTAATTATATAGGCTAAAAATAGCAAGGCGAAACAGGATGATAACAATAAAAACCCTCTTCTTCGTGCTGGGAACGGTTCCATTTTTTGCAACCGTTCCCATAACTTCATGATAGATATTGCAAGTTAACATCTGTTTAAAAACGTCTTTCAAATTGGCTCTCAAAATAAAGAGCTAACAATCGATAATCGCTCTGTTTCACCAATCATCAGACCTGAAAGGAGATACCGGCAGTCCCTCAATACTGTAAAGCTCAGCAACAGCCCAATCCTTGAATGCATATCGAACAGCTACTGGAAGTTTTACAGCATCGCTGTAAACAAGAACATTACTTCCTTTTATTTCAGCTGTTGCCTTGTAAAAGACACGGTCACTTCCAGCAAGTTCAAATTGGCTTAACTTTTTTCCAAATGTTGTCATACCCATGGGAGAATGCGAAAACTGAACACTGATAGAATCTTTTAGGATCTTAAATGATTTGTATTGAGGGGCGATAGCAGAAACCCCTGTCCTGTTATAGGTCTTTACCAAAGCAAGATAGGCAAGCCGCTTAGCAATAATATCTTTATTTGCAGGATGTATATTATTTTCCTCTCCGGCATCTAAAGACACCGCCATTCCAGAATTCGGGATCTTTTCTGTAGCCTGCAATTGCACTTCTCTTAAAAATGGGAGAAGGCGCTTTTGAGTTTCGGGATAATGCATGGGTGCTATCTGCACATAAAAAAAGGGCCAGTTCCCTATTCGCCATAACTTGCGCCAGGATTCAACCATAGCAGGTTGAAGGAAACTATAATCCTCATAATTATAACGGTTCTGTTCGCCCTGATACCATATTACTCCGGCAATACCATATCCCACTAAAGGAGAGATCATTCCATTAAACAAACTGGATGGCACATGGTGCACAGCTTTAGTAGTAGCACCTCCACTGAGGACGCCGGCTCTGGTTAAATCATTCAAGGCCGTTTCATCGATCCAGGATTCAATCGGAGAGCCTCCACATGTTACCTGAATTATACCTACCGGCACATTGAGCTGCTTACTCAGATACGCAGAAAAAAGATACCCTACAGCACTAAATTCCTTGACTGAGGATGAAGATGCCTGTTCCCACTGTCCGTTTACATCTACCAAAGGAACGGAAGACGTTTTCTTTGCGACATGAAACATCCTGATACGGCTGTTGGATGAATTTGCTAAAATATCATTTGAATGCAAAACAGGTGAATTGTAATAACCTTTAACCGGCATATCCATGTTTGACTGCCCGGAACATAGCCACACCTCTCCTATCAGGACGTTTTTCAGGGAAAGCTGATTTTGTCCTGAGACATCTATTTGATAGGGACCTCCGGCAACAGGCGTCTGAATTTCGATGATCCAGCGCCCTGTAGAGTCTGGCCTTATTTCATATCTGTTACTATTCCATGAAGTTCTGATCCTTACCTTTTCCTTTAAAGATGACGTTCCCCAAATTTTAACCCTACTTCTTTGCTGAAGCACCATATTATCTGTAAAGAGGGCCGACAGTTTAATCTCCGCAGAGACAGATAAAACAGTAGATATTGTGAGAACTAAGGTACAGCTAAGAATTTTATGCATGTTGAAGTTGCTCTTTAGTGACCTTCAATTTCTTTCCCATTTTTAATGATATCCTTCCGATGAAAGCAGCTGCCATCGCAACTATAGCACCAACGCTAATTACAATTCCTGAAAAGCTGCTGGCTAGTACGCCGAGAGTGACAATCCCGATTCCCACACATCCCATTGCAATAGCAATCACTCTGATTCCAAAAATATTCTGTTTTTCTGCATCAGCGTGTGCCTCTTTTGATTCTATATCAAGTAAATTTTTAATAGGATCAGGCTCAGTCATTAACCCTAAAGCCTTTGCCGAGACCTTTTTGTTAAGCAGATAAACCAGTTCAAATGCTGCGAGGATACCTACCGGTATTCCCATCCCACATATTGTTTCTAAGGTCCGGTTAAGTTTGATATCGAACAATACCGGAGTTCCTATCTTTAAAAACAGGTTTATACTTAAGGAGACGATGGTGGTAGTTACTACCGAAAAGCCTGTTTGGCGTTTGGAAAATAAGGTCCAGATAATTGGCGCAAAAAGCGCGCCTCCCGCAATGGAGGCCGTACTTAGTACTACTTCTACGATACCTCCGGCACTTGGTATCCAGATAGCAACTCCTATAGTGGCTCCGCCAAATAACAGGGTAAAAAACCTTGCCATCCATATCACTTCACTCTCAGATGCGAGGGGTCTGATCAAATTCTTATAAATATCCTGGGCGAATACAGTTGCAGCCATATTGATCGTTGTATTTGCTTTACTGGAAGTGGCAGAAACCATTCCTGCCAGAACCAACCCAATTAACCCCGCCGGCATTACCTCCTGGATCAGCATCATATAGGCATCCTCAGTATCGAGCCCTTGTAAATCAGGATTTATTATGCGATAAACCATCGGAGGGATCATCCAGATCACGGGACTAATAAAATATAGTATCGTGAAGATTCCAGCTACCTTCTTTGAATTTCTTTCCGATGAAACACTGGTGTAACGCTGAACATACGACCAGTTCCCGCCAATATAAAAAGTTTGATAAACGATAAAGGCGAGCATGAATCCGAAAGTGTAATCCTCGTTAAAAGGCTCAAAGAACTGCGGAGGAGCTTTTGTAATTAGATTATTGATTCCACCAATATTCGCGAAAGCAATTGGAATTACAATAACAACTGCAGCAGACAGTATTACGAACTGAACAACATCGGTAACCAGAACAGCCCACAAGCCGCCTGCAGCAGTATACAATACGATGATAAGGCCAATGATCAGGATACTTAAGTTTACCGGAAGTGCAGTTACTACGTGCACCATTTTCCCGACGGGATAGAGAACTGCAGCTGTGGTAAACAAACTTAGAAGCAACGTCAGGTAAGTATAGAACTGCTTTTCAGAAGCGCCAAACCTCTTCCCAATGTATTCCGCCGCTGTTGCAACCCCAGTTCTTTTCCACCTTGCAGCAATAAACAGAGTAACAATTAATCCGCTTATTGCCATAGTAAGCTGAATGGCATTTGCCACCAATCCAAATTTGTAGGCTATAGATCCCCAAACCACAAAAGTTCCGGCCGAGAAATAACTGATAAACAGGGAAAGTCCGTTTATCCACCAGGGAGTTTCACCTCCGGCCTCAAAAAAAGCCTGCCCGCTTTTGCTTCCTACCCTTGTAAAGGTAAGGCCGATTGCAAATATCAGCAGAGCAAAAACGCCCATTACTATAAAATCCAGGTTTGCCATTGTGATCTCTTTTTTTAGTTAATATGAATAGCAACGAACAGCAAACACAGCGGCCGGAACATTTTCAGATGGGTGTTCCATCTTAATCAGAACCCTGCAGGTTTGTACTGGCTTGTTAAAAGTTATACGATTGCAAGTTTGATAATTATCTTTTACAACTGCTAGTTCAATACCTGAATCATCATATATTGAATAATTTCGCACACAGAACGGCATAACCGTTTCGGGATGTGTCATCAGAACAGACTCCATAGGATGATCAAAGTCAGTGTCGAACCATAGTTCAATGCGTGCAATTTGCTGTGGAGTATCCCAAGATAATGCTAATGAGGGTGACTCGTCAACAGGATCAGCCACCCAGGCATTTGGTAAGGTCGTCGGTCGGTCAACCCCATTTCGGATATTTTCAGCACAAAATACAGGTAAACCCTTGAGTACCTCTACGGCCAGATTTTGGCCGGCGGGGCGACGTTGCGGGCACCAAAATTCAAACTCATCCACACCCGAATCTGGCAGGGGCATCTGTTTACCATAGTTAGAAACAGCTTTATTCACAAGATTAAATACCGACAGCACTCCAGTCACCCTTTTCTCAGTAAATCCTAAATGAACGTCCTGATTTTTATGGAACATTACAAATACATATGCATCTGCCTGAACTGCGACATCAAAATCCAACATTAACTCGTACTCTCCCTTCCCAAGTACGATCTCCTTCCGAGCCAGATTCAGGTCAGGAGTAAAGTTTCCGCTCCTTTCACTGGATTTAAGATCAACTTCAAGAACAGTATCTTTTAGTACTTTAACCTTGGTTTTGAAAACCGGAACCTTCCCTTTTTCGATGGGAAGTAATTGAGCAGAGGACATCTCCAATGGTTTCCATTTATCTTCGGCAGCGAATCCTTTAAACAATAGTTCGCTTGAAGGAATAATTTGAGCATGCTGAACCAGGTCATCATTATCTTCAACTTTAAAGCCCGGGATGAACTGACCGCTCTTCAATAGCAGTTGCTGCAATTCCTTTAATTGCATACCTTCTGACAAATCCCTTGGTTGAAGATTCTGATCAATACATAGCTTAGCTGCCATTCCTACTGCCTGTCCAACATAAGCACTTGTAGCCATTACCCGGGTCGCACCAAAAGCCACATGACTGACACTGATTATCCTTCCAGCTAAAAACAGGTTCTTTAAATTTTTACTATATAGAGTTCTATAAGGGATATGGAAAATCCCTTTACTATGCCACTGGTTGCAACCTGGGCGCTCACTATAAACGCCGTCAGCCGGATGAAGATCAATTGACCAGCCACCGTATGCTACCGCATCGTCATGATGTCTTTGTTCTATCAGGTCCTTCTGACTTAATATATAATCGCCCTCAAATCTTCTGCTTTCCCTTTTACCGGGAATAGCCCCCACCCACTCCAGCGTGAGGTTTTCAGCATCGGGAAATTCACCTGAATTCTTTATATAGTTCCAAACGCCGTAAACAATTTTCCAAAGCTCCCATTTGATCTTTTCTGTATCATGAACCGTATCCAAACGCCCCCCGTATTCAACCCACCACAATTTGCAGCCAAACTCTTTGGAATTAAAATTCCTAAATCGGGGAACCTCTGTAATATCTTGTAAAGCAAATGAAGGAGGCACAAAAGTGACCGGTTTGCCAGTATCCTTGCTGTAAAAATATAATGAATGCCCAAGAAGCTCGCCATACTCTGCGCTTGGCGCCATTTTTTCACCAAATTCCGCACAACTTTCAGCACCCATTCTGAAAGCGGCACCTGCCAGAAATCCGATGACGCCGTCACCTGACGCATCGCAGAAAAAAGGTGCGCGGATATAATACGTAGTAGAATTCTGACTGCAATACGCTTTCAAATGATCAATGGTCTCTGCATCTCTTTTTTCAAGGTCATAGACTGCAGTATTTAAAAGCAAAGTTATGTTACTCTCCATTTTCACCTTGTCCAGCAGGATCATATCAAAGATGACAGGATTTCCCTCCGGATTTCTATAGGTATTCTCGACAAGGATCTCGTCGATAACTCCCCCTTCCCTTGACCACCTGTTATTATTTCCCAAATGCGAGGTTGCTCCCAAAATCCACAAACGAATTTCACTTGAAGCATTACCACCCAGCACAGGCCGGTCCTGTACCAACACGACCTTTACACCGGCACGAGCAGCCGTAATAGCAGAACAGACCCCGGAAAGGCCGCCTCCAACGATACCTAAATCCGCAATTAGACTAATGGTCCGCAATTCTCTCTTTTCGCAAAATGTTTCTTGTTTCATTAAATATGAGTCAAACTATTTAATCCTTTTCTGATAAAAAGCGGTTTATAATTATGTCGAAGATATTCAGCATCCTCAGTCCAAATAGGAGCAATGTCCAAAAAAACACTTTGCAACCGTTCCCAATAATTGGGACCGGTTGCAAAGTATCAAATCAATTATAGAATCCCTTTTTTGTTATTACTTTAGAACTATGAAAAGTCATCAAACTACAATCATTGATATTGCTCATAAGCTCAACCTTTCAAAGTCGACTGTATCGAGGGCGTTAACAGGCCACCCAAATGTGAAAGAAGAAACACGGAAGGCTGTGTTAGCGCTGGCGGAAGAAATGGATTACCAGCGCAATATCTTTTCAATTAGTTTGATTACAAACAAAACAAAAACGATCGGCCTGATAGTACCCGATTTTCATACATCATTTTTCCCACATGCGATTATTGGTGCGCAGGAAGCCGCTTCAAAAGCCGGATACAATGTATTGATAAGCCAGTCGAATGAAAGCTATGAAACCGAAGTTGCTAATGCCAAAGTTATGCTGAATAACCGGGTGGATGGCCTGCTTATCTCACTAAGTAAGGAGACCCGAAACTTTGACCATTTAAAGACCTTTCAAAAAAGGGGGATTCCCATCGTGTTTTTCAACCGCGTATGCGAAGAAATGATGGTACCTAAAGTAGTGGTGGACGATTATGATGCAGCCTTTAAGGCCGTTGAACATCTAATTTTGATCGGCAAAAAAAGAATTGCTCACCTTGCCGGTCCGGATTCTTTAGCAATCAGCCGCAAACGATTAAATGGATACAGAGACGCTTTGATAAAACATAATATTGATATCGATGAGGATCTGATAATATCTTATGATCTTACGTTAAGTAAGGTTAGAATATATGTCAAACACCTTTTGGACAGCATTAATCCACCAGACGCGTTGTTCGCAATAAATGATCCAACAGCTATTGAGGCTATCCAGGTTATTAAGCAAATGGGCAAACGGATTCCGGAAGATATAGCTGTGGTTGGATTTAGTGACAACTATGCTTCAAACTTTATCGAACCCAGTCTGACCACAGTATCCCAGCCTGTAAAAGAAATGGGCGAAGTTGCGATGAATTTACTGCTTGACCAGATTGACAACGATATTTCAAAATGGAAACCGCTGATCAAAGTATTGAATACTGAGCTTATTGTACGAAATTCTACTGTCAAAAGCTAAAGAATGGGCAGTTTTACCGAATTAAGGCATTTTTAACTTTTAAATCTCCTCCTCAAACAAATACCCACTATACGCCAACCCATTCGCTACACTTATAAAATTATCTCCCGAATTTATTTTACTGCCAGGAAACTTATCTTGAAACAATTCTTTCACCCCCCGAACCAAAGAGATTCCTCCTGTAAGGAACAAGCTGTCAACATCTTCCTTTTTAATTCCATTAGCCAACATAAACTTGTCCAGGTAGGCTGATATCCTTTCCAGGTCTTTCTGAATAATAGCATTGTAACTTTGAATAGTTATCTCTTCATCTATCTCAATTCCCATGTTACCATATTGAAACGAAAAAACATCGTATTCTGAGAGTCCTATCTTAGTTCTTTCAATAGCCTGAAATACCGAATAACCGAGGTTATTATCTACAAGGGTAAGCAGGTTTTTAAAATTCCGGTCCTCATTTGAGTAATGGTAGTAATCCTCCATGCTCCTTCTTATCCTGACATTGTTGAAGAAGTTCATTTTATCCCAGGAACAAATATTATCAAAAAGCGATATCGGAACTTTTAACAACTTGCCTGGGCTCGCTTCATATAACGTGTCTTTGCCAAAGTAAGGAGTACCCCTTTCCCACATAAATGCAGAATCAAAACTATCTCCGCCAATGTAAATCCCTCCGCTGGCAATCATATCCTTCTGCCGGTCTGTGGTATTTGCTCTGGCAGGATCCAGCTCCAGGTAAGTAAAGTCGGTTGTTCCTCCGCCAAGGTCTGCAACCAGAACTTTCTCTTTCTTAAGGATCATTTTTTCGTAAGCAAAGGCTGCTCCTATAGGTTCGAACTGAAAACGCACTTCAGTAAAACCGGCTTTTTCTACGGCCGTGCTGAGTCTTGTTTGTGCCAGCGTATCTTTTGCGCTGCTGTCATCATCAAAAAACACCGGGCGACCAATCACAGCTTTCTTACAATCGTATCCAATAATTTGATCCGCCTTTGTCTTCAGATCTTTAAGAATAAGGGCCACCAGGTCAGACGCATTGTATCTCCGGCTGTGTATCCTTGTTTCAATAAAGCTTGATCTAGCCAAGATCTGTTTGACAGATTTGATAAATCTGCCTCTCATCCCATCTTCAAGATAAGCAGTGATCGCCTGTTCTCCTATTATGTAATTTGTCGACCCTTCCACAGGAAACTCAGGAAAATAAATAAGAGATGGAACTCTTATGGTGTCGACTATCTCGTTTTTATCTTCATCATAAATAGACAATACAGAGTTGGTGGTTCCGAAATCCAGACCGTAAATAAACTTGTTCATAATAAGGGAGAAAGTCTTTTCCTGCTACAGGCAAGCCTGCCAAATTCAGGGTGCTGATCGGCAAAGATAACAGGAATTATAAAATAGCTCTCCATAATGAACCGTCCCACAGGGAGGTTTAACCAAAACAATTTTTTTTTGTTAGATATAACTAAAACAAATAGCCAGTTCCCGGGGAGAGAACTGGCTATTTACTATTAACCAATTTACAGGAGGGACAACAACTAGTTTGTTTCCGGCGGTCCCAGATAACTTTCTTTCAAACCGCCGGTGTCAATTACCAATTTTTGCAATACTACTCCCGGGCTAACCCGCCAGAACTTTAGAACATGCCTTCCGGCTGTCTTGAGCAGATGCTTAGACTTTAAGACTTTGATATTGTCGGCTACCGATACGTTCCATGCCTCTTCGGTGTTATCCGCATGAAGGTTAATAACCTGTGGCACTTCATCATCAATTGAGATCGCATATCGTAAACCATTGGAATTGGTAAAATCAAGGCTTGGAGATATATACGTATGTACGGTGACCTCACCCGATTTCTCAAAACCCACTTCATACTCAAGCCGCGGGCTATCCACGCCTGGCTTCGATGCAGCGGCGGTTGAAGGAAGTGTCGTCATTCCCGACAAGGTTCTGCCATAGTCGGGAATCTTTTTCCAGGAAGTCTTTCCTTTGTTTACCGCCCGGTTGAAGTGCTCAGCCTCAATAGCGACATAGCCCTGAGTATCACTAAACCCGTATCCGGCTTTAAGGCTGGAACGAACGACCAACACCTCCACGAAGACTGTTTTGTCCCCGGCAATAATACCCACCGGAACCTTGCTCACTCCCATCGGAGCAGCTTCCCAATCCACACTTAACCATACTCTTTGCTCTTCCTCAACACTACCTTTATTGCTGCTTAGTTTAACCCATGAGACAGGACAAGAGATACTGTAGATTAATATCCCAGTTCCCCGGTTAAAAACATCAAAGTAACGTGATTCCTGTTCCAATGAACTCATTTCCAACACAGCTGTAGAGCCCTCCAGCCAGAAATTATCAGAGCCTTCTATGGCTACTCCCAACTCTGCGGTTGCAGGCAGATCAATCCGTTCCACAGCAGGCATAGTGTTCCTTTCAGGCTGTTGCCAGCCGGTATAACCTATATGCGTCTGATCCATCATGTGATTCCACTTCCCATTAGCGATCCCTTTATTATATTCCTCTGATATCGCAGCGTCTCTGTCAAACAGCAATTTAACTTTCTCAGCAAGTCTATTAGTAGAAGCACGGCCTTGCGTAGCATAAAGCCGGTTTTTTGCAACGGTATAATATAGCTCATTCAGGTTGGCGCATGCCTTAACGGGATGAAGGACCAATTGATAATAGGCATCCCGGAACTCAACCGGCAATGCCAGATTAATTTTCTCCGCTTCTCCAAGTAAGCTATTATAATCAAAGACGATACGCTCAAACTCCCTGTAATTCGTCAGGCTGTACGTCTCCGGAGACAGCAATTCCGGTTTACGGCGGCCATTATATTTGGTGTATTTGGATATAATATCAGCAATTTCTGAAGCATGCTCCGCACCGAATTGCTTCTCAGCCCAAAGCCTTGTATACTCCTGCAATCGCTCAGCCGGCCATCGCCTGGGGTTCCAAGCAAAATCAAGGAAAAACTCCGTAGGAAACTCCATAGGTTTAATATCGCCAACATTAACGATCCAGATCTGGTTAGCTCCATATTCGTAAGCCATGTTCATTTGTTCCCAGACTTTCGTGATCGGATTCGTATTAACCCATTTATAATTCCGCGGCCCTCCAACATAGTCGTAGTGATAATAAATACCATATCCCCCTTTGCGCGGTTTCTCATCCAGCTTCGGAAGTTTCCGGATATTACCCCAGTTATCATCGCATAAAAGCAAGGTTACATCATCTGGCACCCGCATTCCCCTATCGTAGTATTCCTGAACTTCTTTATACAAGGCCCATAACTGGGGAGTCTGATCAGCCGGTTTACCGGTTTCTTCTTTTATGATCTCGCGCTGATCCTTTACAATTTTTTCAAGCAAAGCAATGTTGCTTTCCTCACTCATAGGTTCGTCTCCGTCGCCCCGCATTCCTATACTCACAATGCTTTCATTATTGCCCATGCGTTTAATGCCGCCACGCCAGAATTCTTGTAAAGCAGCTGCATTCGAATTGTAGTTCCAGGCGCCTTTGCCATACCTTCGCCATTCATCATGCGCACGCATCAATGGTTCATGGTGAGAAGTGCCTATGACTATTCCCATTTCATCGGCAAGTTTTGGATTCTGCGGATCATCATCGTAAAACGCACTTCCCCACATCGCCGGCCACAGATAATTTCCTTTTAAGCGCAGAATCAATTCAAATACTTTTTCATAGAACTTATGATTAAACCCTCCAAACTTCTCCCGCGACCAGCCCGAAAGTGCCGGAGCTTCATCGTTAATGAAGATTCCCCGGTATTTAACTACCGGCTCCTTCCTCACATGAATCATAGGAAGCACATAAACCTCTTTTTGCTGCTTTACCGGGACATCCGCCCAGTAATACCAGGGAGATACTCCTATCTGCGCAGAAAGATCATAAATTCCATAAATAGTACCACGCTTATCACTTCCTGCTATAACCAGAGCTTTTTCAACTCCAGGAAAAGGTTTATTTATTATTTGAGTAATTGAAGCCTCCCATTTCCCTTTCACAGCAGAAACGTTCAGCTTCTTTTCCCTAATAAGCACGTCTATCCATTTATTTTTACCGATTGTACCAATAAGCACAAGCAGTTTACCTTCCGGCGAGTTTAATAGAGCTGGCTGTGATTGCGAAACCAGCTTAAGGTCATTCTGAAAATCCTTAACGGCTCTTAATACTCCGGGATGATCAGCATTAGTACATAAAACAGGAACGGGCTTACTATCAGCAATTAAGGCAAACCCATTGCTGACAGGTTTATTCGATACATAGCTGATGTCGTCATTCGCTTTTACCTGCATAAAAAGCAGCAGCAGGGTCCCCAGGAACAGGCAATTTAGTTTTTTCATACAAGCTTATTTCTTAAAATTCACGACTTCCCAATAAGCCTTTTTAGGTTTAAGGTTGATATCAAATAAGAGCGGGTAATTTTTCCTTCCGGCAACCGGATAGCTATCCAGCCATGTGTACCTGTCTGAAACGTTCCAGAAGGTCACGCTGGTAATGTTCTTTTTATACTCCCGGAATACTTTAAACACCATGCTGTACTGCGCAATTTGCTTTTGTTCTAATTCAGGACTAAGTGAATCAGCTTCATCCGGCCTTTTCTCTCGGCGATCCTTCTCCCACGGATACACAGACATATCCAGTTCAGTGATATGAAGCTGCAATCCCAGTGATGAGTATTTTTCAATTGCCGCCCGCAAGTCTTGTTCCGTGGGCTCGTAGATCGACCAATGCGCTTGTAAACCGACGCCATGAACAGGCACTTTCGCATTCAGCAGTTCTTTCAGCAGCCTATAGATCCGCTCCCGCTTCTCAGGACGTTCCGTATTGTAATCATTGTAAAAAAGCAAAGCTTCCGGATCAGCCTCATGCGCATATTGGAAGGCTTTTGAAATGAACTCATCCCCACATATCCGGTACCATTCGGAGTTTCTCAAATAGTTTTGCGGACTATCGTCGATCGCTTCATTCACTACATCCCATGCGTAGATCTTCCCTTTATATCGCTTTACTACACTAGTAATATGATCCTTAAGACGCAGGAGCAACACCTCTTTACTCACCTGATTTCCACTGCCATCTTTAAACAGCCAGTCGGGTGTCTGCTCATGCCATAACAAGTTATGTCCTCTTATCTTAAGTCCGTTCTTTTCGGCAAAGCTCACAATAGAATCCGCATCCCGCCAGAAATACCGGTTTTCCTGGGGATGGATCGGTCCCATCTTCATAGCATTCTCAGCAGTAATGCTGTTAAAATGTTGTTTTATCAGAACCGCTTCATCCCCTTTTAAAGATTGTGGCCCCACCGCAACACCAACCGGAAAATAACTTCTGTAATGATCTTTCATGCCCTTTTGATCCGCTTCCTTTACAGCATGACCCTTTCTCGGTTTGCAGCTTGCAAACATCAAAGCTCCCAAAAAGGAAAACATTATTACTCTAAATATTAAATTCATTTATCTAAGTGTGTGAGTATTGAAACTGTAAGCATCCGTTCTGAATGGAGAAGCGGGCAAGCCTTCCTTGTTGTAAAGATTAGCACCTTCCGGATTATCTGCCCAGGCATATCTAACAGCAACAGGGTGCCGAATCTCATCATTCCAGACAATCACCCTATTCCCCTCTATCCGAGCCTGTGCCCAAACAAATCGTTTATCCGCTCCTGCAATAGCAAAGCCTTTTAATCCGCCATTTTTTGCCACTAATCCAGATCCTATATTATCAAAGATGATCACCACCTTGTTACCTTCTAGTGTATCCGACTGATAAGTGGGTCCTGAGTAAACTACGCCATTGTCCCCGTAGGCTATTTTTTGAGCAGCCAGCGACAATCGCCTTCCGACTGTTTGTTTATCCAAAGGATGAATGTCATTCCATTCACCCACATCGATCGTTACGGCCATAGCCGTATTGGGCAAGCTTAAGGCCATTGATTGAGCTTCCCTCAATTCAGCCCATTCACTTTCAGATGGTTGAGCTTTTACTTCCATAAAGTTGGCTAGCTGAACAAAGAGAAACGGAAACTCTCCTTGCTTCCAGCTACTGCGCCAGTTTCTGATTACATCTGGAAAAAGCTGCTGATACTCTTTTTCCCTGCCCGTATTTGATTCTCCCTGGTACCAGATCACACCTTTGATTGAATATTTCAACAAAGGGGCGATCATTCCGTTAAACAAACCACCTGGCTGGTATTGAAAGGTTGTGCCGCCGCCCGGCATTGGTTCTGAAGCATAGCCTAATTTGTATTGCCAGTCGCCCTGCAGATTAATACTTTGTCCTTCAGCCTGAAGGGCATATTCTTTATCTTTGACAAAACCTCCGCGACCGGAATAACTGATCACCCTAATCACGATCTCGTTTTTACCAGGCTTTAACAGCCCAGCAGGAAGCTTATATCTTCGTGGTGGATACTGGTAGCCGGTGGAACCGGCAAACTTTCCATTCACATACACCACATCGCGGTCTACTATCGCTCCTAAGATCAATAGAGCTGGTTTGCCAGTCATAGACACAGGTACATCTATTTCCTTTCTGAACCAAACCACTCCATTAGTATTTTTATAACCGGGGATTTGGGTAAGCTCCCAGTCATTAGCCTTATAATCAAGGCTGTACCATACCGGGGATTCTCTTAAACCTTTATCCTCTTTATCAAGACGGGCATTCCAGCTGTTTACAATTTGAGCATCGGCTTTTTTAATACTGTCAACCAAAGTACTGTCTTTATATCGCCTCGTCAGTTCTAAAAAATGGGGATATCGCAACAGTGCCTTCTCACTTAACCAGGCTTCGGCCGGAGAGCCACCTACCGCTGATTTAATCAAGCCAATAGGCACCTTATACTTTTCATACAGTTCTTTTGCGAAGAAGTAACCAACAGCCGTAAAATTTAAAACACTTTCAGGATTTGCCTCAACCCAGCTTCCACTATCAAAATCCTCTTTCGGAGCTCTAAAAGAATAACGCATTGCCACATCGAACTGCCTGATATTCGGATTAGCAGACGCTGAGACTACCTGCCCAAACTTCGGCTTCACTCTTGACATGGGCAACTCCATATTCGACTGACCTGAACAAACCCAAACATCCCCAAGAAGAATATTAGATAAAGTAATGTGATTATCTGCGTCTATTTGCATAATATAGGGTCCGCCAGCTTTCATGGCAGGAAAGGCGATCTGCCATTTGCCGTTTGATCCAGCTTTAGCAGACAGGCTTTTATTGTTGAAGCGCACAGTAACTTTCTCTCCGGTCTTTGCCCACCCCCAAATGTTAATTATTTGATCTCGCTGCAGGATCATATTATTGCTGATCAGGCGGGGAAGACGCACCTCCGCCAACAATGAATTGAAAGCAAATAAGAAAAAGCTGATTATTAAAAAGAATGGTCTCATTGCAGGCTGCTTTAAAATAAAACCGGCAGGATGGAACACCTGCCGGTTCCCGAACTATCTATTATCCATTAAGGCCTGTTTTACTGCAGAATAGACAACTTTTTTATTGTAGTCTTTATCGAATAGAAGAGGGTACTCAAAAACGTTGGGTGCGTTATTAGAATTATACCAGCTGTCCGGATCATGAACACCCCAGAATGTAATACCCGCACGCTGCGCAACAGGAACATACCTGAAGTAACTATCGATTACAAATTTGTATACTGTCGCCTGGTGACGTAATTGCTGCTCAGTAGGCACAAAGTATTCCTTTTTAGTTGCATTGATCCGGATATCTAATTCAGTGATCCTCACTTTTAATCCCGTGGATGCAAGGCGGTCAAAGCACATCGCAATCTTACCAAAGTCGGCAGTGGCAGCATCAATATGCATTTGAGTTCCCACACCGGTTATTCCTGCATTCGCAGCTTTTAATTCACTAGCCAGTTGGACAAACGCATTCAATTTCGTTTCATCAGATTCCAGATTAAAATCATTCATAAATAAATCTGCATTTGCATCAGCCGCTCTGGCATATTGAAAGGCTTTTGCAGCATAGCCTCTGCCGAGGTAGTTCTGCCAAACGAATATGTCAGTGCGGTCTTCTTTCAATGAATTTGTATTATTACGTAATTCTCCGCCTCCATCTGTAAATGGCTCGTTTATTACATCCCAGGATTTAATCTTACCTGCATAACGGCCAACAACAGTCTGAATATGCCTTTTCATCTCATTATCAACAATAGCCGCTATTTCGGTATTTGAAGGTGGGGGGACAGTCGTTGCATCCACGATACTAACATCATCGATATACAGTGTATTTGCAGTTCCACCAAGGTCGAAGGCGAGCTGAATAGTTGTTACTCCAGCTGGAACAAGATAATCGTAGCTAACTTTACTGTAACTTGTACTTACAGGTTTACCACCCTGATAGTTTACCGAACCAGAAGAGGGCCTTATTTCAAACTGAATATTCTGAGCCGCTGCCCCTTTAATAAAATATGAAATAGTGTACGTTTTACCTGCAGTTACGGGTATTGGTGTTCTCGTAATAATCTGAGTGTTATAATTCTGCCCTCCAGCCGGAACATTTGCTTGCAAGGCGTTTGTTCCAGAGTTGCTGTTCGTGCTGCTGATAGAAAATTGTCCGGCTCCATTTAAAATCTGCCAGCCCTGCGCTATGTCTCCGTTGCTGTTCGCTGTTACTTCAAAACCTGGATTAACTACTAAATTAGTTACGGTAGGGCCGCTGACATCTCCTCCTATCAGACTCGTATAATAATCTGCTCTTTGCTGAGAATGCCAAACTAATGTATGACCATAGACTTGTAAACCTGCATTCGTGGCCAGGTTATAAAAGTTATCGGCTGTTGTAAAATCATAAGTACCACCAGCCTTTACAATGGAACTGTTCTTTAATTCATTTCCAAAAGTGATCGAATTGGCTTCCCTCTTTACTGTACCCCAGTATCTGGAATTTGTACTCGCTAAAGGATACTCAACAGCCATTCCGATCGGAAAATTAGCGAGTTCTTTTAAGGTTCCCGAAGTATCAGCATAGGAGGCATAGTTGAGTATCCCAATATCTTCTCTTTTACAAGAGCTTATCACAGTTATAAATGATGCAAGTATAACTGGAACAAATAAATTCTTTTTCATATTATATAAATAGAATAGTTGTGACTAGTACCCTGGATTTTGAAATTTAGCCTTGTCGGGATCATCAACCGCATCTAACTGTCCTTTCGGGATCGGTCGCAAAACATGGAACTCTTTAATTCCCGGTGCAGCGTCGGGATTAGCTGCACTGGTCACAGTTTGCCCATTTACGGTCGTTGTATATGTTTTCTTAATCCTTTCCAGGAGTTTACCACGCATGGCCAAATCGGCCCATCTCATACTCTCACCAGCTAACTCTCTTGAACGCTCATCCAGTATAAAATCCAGGTCTATGGTGGCAGGAATGCTCAACACATTGCCTATTTTGGCTGCAGCATTAGCTTCGGCGTTTTGTGTCGCATTCATCCCTGCACGTTCCGAACGGTATGCTGCGCGCTCCCTTAAAGTAACTATATGTTTCCTTGCATTGCCCTGGTCACCCATTTGCATAGCAGCCTCTGCGGCCAGCAGGTATGCCTCGCCAAGCTTACTTACAATATACGGTCTTCCCGAGGCGTCATTAAATGCGGCTCTGTTTGGTGCTTCATTCTTACTCAGGCTTGGATAAATGGTCAGCCCTGTATTTTGGTTAGTATAGAATTCATCAGGTGAAATGATCCAGTACTTTTTCATGTTTGCCCCTGTGAGTGCCTTTAAAGCAGTTGCTATCTCATTAGTAGGAGTCATGTAAATTACGGTATCTCCAAGTGCAAACCCCTTAGTTCCAAGGTTTGTTACATAATTATTGTAATTCTCAGTTCCCGCTGCATTCTGTGAAGCAGCATAATATACATCCCTGAATGATCCGTTATAACGACTGTCGTTCACCTTGTCGGCGAATATTTGTCTAAGAAGGAACCGTGTGGGAGCCAGACGTCTTAATGGACGATTGAATACCAGGGGCCTTCCATCAATTAAGTCAAAGCCACGGATATTGGCATTGAAGTAAGTTGCGGGCGGATTATTCTCGTAGTTTGAGGTGAAAGCGTTGTTCGAAAAATTAGCTTTTCCGTCAAAGGTTGTTCCCGGGGAAGGCACTTCGTTCGATTCGTTATTCAGCGCTACCCGTTCTACCGAATACAGAATCTCAGAATTGTAATCGTTTCCGGGTTTGTATATATCAGCAAAGTTTTGCTGTAAGGCAACGCCGTATTTTGACTGATTGCTTATTAATTCGTTAGCTGCATTATACGCATTTCGCCAGTCGTCCGGCTGGGCATGGGCTGAATAGCCTCTAAAAATATACATTTTGGAAAGCAACAATAAGGCAGCTGCTTTAGAAAGCTTGAATGAAGTAAAAGACTGCACTCCATTTACCGGTGTTGAAGGGCGCTGATCGGGCAAGTTCTCACTTGCAAACTTTAGGTCATCAATCATTGCCTGAAAATTCTTACCAACCAATGCCTCTCTTTCCGGACCTGCCGCAGGTCGCTTAAAACCAGAATATGGAACGGTATTGAACTTCAGATCCCCAGCGCCCATATCTAAGGGAATTGCACCAAACTGAGTCACCAGGAGCATGTAATAATGAGCCCTCATATATCTTGCTTCGCCAACCAGCACATTTTGTTGCGACTCAGGGAGTCCGGTTTCCGACGCAAACTCAATAACGGCATTACACAGGTTGATGTGTTGATAATTGCGATTCCATGGAGTTTGAATGGCGCCGTTATCCGGGTTGATATTGTAAGTTCCTAGTTGGTTATGTTGAAGATTGTCCCCTGTTCCGTCAATTCTTGGCTGATCGCCAAATGTAAATTCATCGGTGCCCTGAACAGTTACGGCGATACCTCCGGTAGGACCATAATTATATCTCATCCCAGAATAAATAGTATTTATTGCCTGCTGAATTCCCTGGGGAGTTTTAAAATATTCAGTAGTAAAAGAGGTCTTAGGCTCCTCCTCCAGTATCTTTTTACAAGCTTGGGATAACAGAGCCAGAGTTAAAAGTGTAACAGATAATTTATTAGTGATTTTCATGATAATATCTTTGATCAATTAAAAAGAAACATTGATTCCTGCTAAAAAGGTCCTTAGTGCAGGTGCGGTAGCACCAATAACTAATGCCCGGTTCGCCTGGCCGGCCCCGCTTCGAAGGTTCGGTGGATTTCCTACACCGCTATTTCCAGTATCACTTGTCGGCTCGGGATCCATTCCTCCTTTTTTAATATACGGTGAAAATAAGATGAAGGGGTCCTGGACTGATACATACAGGCGCATCCTTTGAGCTCCAACTTTTTGGGTCAACATATTTGAAAATGTATATCCCAGATTGATCGTTCTGATTTTTACAAAAGAAGCATCATAATAACCCAGGGTTGTCCATGCACTGGTAGCCTGCGGAGGAGTTATTCGCGTAGAAGGCATAGGAAAATCATTCGTTGGATTGGAGGGAGTCCAATAATCAACTTTAAGTCCATTTCTTCTCCCATCATTTACTGTTAAGTAAGCTGAGCTCGGCTGATGAAGCTGACTTACCAGCGTTCCGCCCAGCCGGGCATAGGCAACAATATCGAGGTCAAAGCCTTTGTAACTGAATCGGTTTGTAATTCCTCCCTGAACCTTAGGATCGCCATTACCAACATAAGTTCTGTCGTAATCTTCTGTTATCCGTCCATCGGGCACTCCATCAGGCCCGCTGATATCTGCAAGTTTCAGCTGGCCGGGAACCTGCCCAAACTTTGCCGCTTCCAATGCCTCATCTAATTGCCAGATACCAAGTTTTTTATAGTCATAAATAACACTTAAAGGTTGTCCGATATGTAACTGGTTTGGAATATCTCTCGTAAACCCACTATTCAGGCTTAACAACTTGTTTTTGTTAAAAAAGGCATTAAAATCAGTACTCCAGCTGAATCCTCTGTCCTTTTTTGCGCGGATATTGTCGGTAGATATTGAAAACTCCATCCCGTGGTTTTTCATTGAACCAACATTTGTCGTAAAGCTACCAGCTATACCAGAGGAGGGAGGTAAACCTACCGCATATAAAATGCCTGTGGTTTTTTGCTTATACCATTCGATACTACCCGTAATCCGATTATCTAAAAACCCGAAATCTAACCCAACGTTACTCGATTTCGTAAATTCCCATTCCAGGGTTTTATCAGGTAAACTACTCACACTATATCCCTGCACCAGTTCGTTCGTACCATAATTATACCGTATGGTTCCCGAGGTCACACCTCCCAAAGTGGTATAAGGGTTTACGGATTGATTTGAGGTAGTTCCTGTAGAAAGACGAAGTTTAAGGTTTGAAACAGGTTGGATACCCCTCATGAACTGTTCATTGCTGATGTTCCACCCCACAGAAACTGCCGGATATTGCGCCCATTTATCAGCCAGCCTTGATGAGCCGTCAACCCTTCCGGTAAGTGTAATCAAATAACGGTCGTCATACGAATAAAATGCTCTGGCCATATAGGAGACCAGCCCCCAGGCATTTTCACCTCCCGATAGATCTGCAGCATTAGTTGCCGACTGATTAGACTGGCTTAGGTCATAGAATTGAATGAAATCAGCGTTGATTGAATCTTTTGAGACTTGTGTATTCCAACCTTGTTGCTCCTGAACACTAAATAATGCAGTAGCTGAGATACGGTGTTTTTTTGCAAAGGTTTTTTCATAACTAAGGAGATTTTCAAATGTGTATCCCCACTGCTGCTCATTGTTTACCCTTGCGGTATTGCCTTGAGCTATTCTATAATAGGATGGTTGGGTTTCAGTATCCGCCGGTAGAAACACAGCCGTATTGGCCTGTACGAAAGATAAACCCACATTTGCACGATACTTTAAGCCGTCAATGATCTTCACCTCACCATACAAAGTGTTAAACGTCCGAAAACGCCGCACCCTGTCTACATCCCGCTCCTCATTCAAAAATATTAACGGGTTGTAATAAGAGGGTTTATCGATCTGACTGCCTGCTGGTCTCACATTGATAGTCCCATCAGCATTATATGGGGAAGTTAACGGGCTTAGAGACAACAACGGATACATATCCAATGGGTTCTGTGTACCGCTGGCAACTCCTAGACTATTTAAAGAAGTCAATCCAACAGTCACCCGTTTGCCTACGTTAAAGTCTGCATTAGCACGCAGAGAACCACGTGTATAGTCCTGACCTGGCAGCACGGCTGTTTGTTTGAAATATCCTGATCCTATTGAGAACCTGCTCTGGGCGCTACCTCCTGAAACAGTGATGTTGTTGTCGGTCATCAAACCGTCCTTATACACCAGATCCTGCCAGTTGGTGTTTCGTCCCTGAGCAATCCCCTCGATCTCCTCCGGAATATAACCATCAACCCATGGTGAAATATCCCGCATAGCCCGGTATTCTTCAGCATTAAAAACCTCATACCTACGGGCAACAGTACTCAAACCATAATAAGAAGAAAATGACACCCGTGTTGGGCCTTCTTTTCCACGTTTCGTTGTTATTAAAACAACCCCGTTTGCACCTCTTGATCCGTAAATTGCGGTTGCCGACGCATCTTTTAATATTTCTGTGGAGGCGATATCATCTGAGTTAATATCAGAGATACTTCCCTCGTAAGGGATACCATCCAATACAAGTAAAGGGTCATTGCTCCCTGAAATTGAACGAACCCCGCGAATTCGGATCCGGGCACCTGCACCTGGATTTGTTCCAACTTTTTGAATTTCGACGCCCGCAACTCTTCCTTGCAAAGCCTGCTGGAAATTTGCAGAAGGAACCTCTCTCAAGGTTTCCCCACTAATAGAAGAAACTGCTCCAGTAACATCCCTCCTTCTTTGTGTTCCATATCCTACGACGACAACTTCTTCCAAACTTCTTGCACTGGGCACTAACGCTATATCAATACTAGTTTGCCCCGCCGCAACGGTCACTTCTTTTGTAGCGTAACCGATAAAAGCGATAGAAAGAGTAACCGCATCTTCGGAAACTCTTACCCGGAAAGTTCCGTTAACGTCGGTAGAAGTACTGGCACCTCCGGTGACTTTCACACTGGCGCCAGGCAGCGGCTGGTTCATTTCATCAACAACCTTCCCGGTTATTGTCCTGTCCTGCGCAAATACCGCAACTGGAATTATAAAAAACAGGAGTAACCAAAACCTATTCAGTGGTCTGATTTTTTTCATAATTGGTTATTTTGATTAGTTTGTTTATTGATTAGCTATATTTTGAACATTGGCATCCATCGGAATGATCCGTCCATCCTTGTCATAGTGAAGCTCCGTTACCTTGACGTTTCTTAAGTGTGTTTGACCTTTTGATAATTCGCAATCGTGGTAGAATAAATACCATTTTCCTTTAAACTCGACTATTGAATGATGATTGGTCCAGCCTAAAACCGGCTTTAAAACAACGCCCTGATAAGTAAAGGGTCCGTAGGGACTTGTTCCCGTGGCATAAACGATTTTATGCGTATCTCCGGTGGAGTATGAGAAATAGTATTTGTCCTGATATTTGTGAAGCCAGGCAGCCTCAAAGAATCTTTTGTCGTGGTCGCCGCCTTTGATAACATTTCCGTCCTCATCTAAGATCACCACGTCCCTGGGCGCTTCTGCAAACTCAAGCATGTTGTCTTTAAGCTTTGCAATCTTTGCGGTCAGGGCAGGTTTGTCATCCTGCATAAGATCAGTTTTTGAACCACCCGGATTAAATTTTCCTCTTTCCCATTTCTGCAGCTGACCGCCCCAAATTCCACCAAAATACATGTATGAGATTCCGTCATCATCAGTAAAAACAGCCGGATCAATACTGTAACTTCCTTCCATTGGTTTAGGTTGCGGCTTGAAAGGCCCCTGCGGCTTATTACTGGTAGCAACGCCGATCCTGAAAACACCCTCCTTATCCTTTACCGGAAAATAGAGGTAATATTTTCCGTTTTTATAAGCGGCATCCGGGGCCCATAACTGCTTACCTGCCCAGGGTATTGAAGACACATCCAAGGCCACTCCATGATCTTTCACCGATCCCCCGATTTCATCCATTGAAAGAATATGATAATCTTTCATGTTAAAATGATCGCCATTGTCGGTTTCAGCAATTCCCGATTCAATATCATGAGAAGGATAGATATAGATCTTTCCGTCGAAAACATGGGCTGAAGGATCCGCCGTATAAATACTTGAAATAAGTGGCTTTGACTGAACCAGGAGGGTGTCAGAGGCAGTGGTGATTTTAGTAACAGAGCTGGTGTCTTTTGATTTCATCTCTGCTGTACTTTTCGCATCCTGTGAAAAACAACCGGTGGCTGACAATAAGATCACTGGCAGTGCGATCCTTATCAACGGTCTGCTCATGTTGATTCGTTTCCAATCTTTTTCTGGCATAGTTTGGTTTATTAAATGTCTGGCGAAATGTATCGGGATTTCTGGTTTATAAGTTTGGTTTGAAAGCCTGATATTCTCTACCACCAAAACTATTGCGATAGCGATGGAAGGGCTGCAACATTTGTATCATATCATAACAAAAATGTTTAACACCTAGTAAACATGCCTTATCTGCAGCCTGAAGTCACTTTTTCTTTAGTCACTAAACAAAATTTGGATGGAATTACTCAATTTTCACAGGTGCAGTACGCAATAAAAGCGCGATGGAAAAAAGCCTACTCGCTTAACAATGCTGATTGGTTCTTTTTAAACTTAAGTATTCAGTAGGAAGCATGTTGTATTTTGTTTTGAAGGATTTTGTGAAATAAGTTGGTGAAGAATACCCCGTCATATATGCTATTTGAGCTACATTATAATCACTCTTCTCCAACAGAAGAGCGGCACGTTCTAATTTTATCGAACGGATAAAATCGACAGGGGTCTGACCGGTAAGTTCAAGTAACTTATGGTATAAAGTAGCTCTGCTCATTCCCACCTGCTTACTCAAGTCTTCTACAGATAATTTGGGATCGTTAAGATTGTCCTCAATATAACGTAGCACTTTACTAAGGAACTTTTCATTGTCTGACTGGATCTCAAGTTCTGTCGGCGCCACTTTAATCTGTTTGGTATATGTATCCTTAAACCTTTTATTCAATATCAATAAGTTTCTAATCTTAGCATTTAAGATCTCGAAGTTGAAAGGCTTAGTCATATAATCATTTGCCCCCGTTTCCAATCCAATAACCTGTTCCTTTTCTGCATTTAAAGCAGTAAGTAATATAAGAGGAATATGAGCCGTTCTTTTATCCTGTTTAATTTTCCGGCTTAACTCAATACCATCCATATAAGGCATGCTGATATCGCTCACAACTAATTGCGGATGAGTAGCCAGGGCTTTCTGCCATCCCTCTTTCCCGTTTGAAGCTTCAATAACCCTGTAATGAGCCTTAAGATTATCCTTCAAATAAAATCTGAAATCCTCATTATCCTCCACCAACAGAATAGAAGGGAGATCTCTCTCATCATTAATGAAATTGTTGGCATGGTGGTTTATGTCCAGATTGATGTCTCTTAAGGCATCTGCGTCCTGTACCGCATTTTCAACTTTGTCCGATGCAATGGTAAGTGGCAGAATAACCTTGAAAGTAGCTCCTTTACCCTCCTGGCTTTCAAGACTAATGTTTCCGCCATGCATTTTCACAAACTCCTTAGCTATCGATAAACCGATCCCACTTCCCTGGTTTAAGATAGCCGCTTCGGTATCGATCTGGAAAAAGCGCTCAAAAACGAAATCCTGCTTTTCAGCAGCAATTCCAATTCCGGTATCACTTACTTTGATGCAAATCAATGCTTTGCCGTCATCGTCTAAGTCACTATTTAAGTAATCTTCTATATCATACTTAGAACCTTCCAACCGATAAATATCCACTTTAATATCGCCGCCCTCCTCTGTGAATTTAAACGCGTTAGACAGCAGATTAAATAAGATCCGTTCAACCTTATCATGATCAAACCAGGCATATAAATTTTTAAGTTGTGATTCAAAGACAAAGTTTATCCTCTTCCTTTCTGACAAATCTTTAAATGACTCAGAAATATCCTGAATAAAAGATACAACATCACCCTCAGTAGGGATCAGCTTAAGCTCCTGCTCTTCCATCTTTCTAAAGTCCAGCAACTGATTAACCAGGTTTAATAATCTGCGGCCATTCCTCCTGATCATATTTAACTGGCTGGCCACTTTTTCATCCCATTGCCTGCTAAGTAATCCTTCAACAGGCCCCATGATCAGCGAAATTGGTGTTCTGAATTCATGACTTAAATTTGTAAGGAACTTGATCTTCAAACGGCTTAACTCATTTAAACGTTCTGCCTCCCGGCGTTCCTGCTCGATCAATTGCTTGGCCTGAATGCGTTCCTGTTCAAGCGCAAACTTCATTTTTATTCTTCTGATCCCTCTTTCTCTTGAATAAAAAAGCATCGAAAGAAAAAGTATGACATAGATCGCATAAGCTAGATTAGTTCTATAGAATGGGGGACGAATAATAATTTTCAGTGTTGCACCCTTTTCGTTCCATAACCCGTCGTTATTACTGGCTTTAACCTTAAACAAATACTCTCCGGGATCGAGGTTAGTATACGTGGCTGAAGTACTGGTACCAGCAGAGTTCCAGTCATCGTCAAAGCCCTCCAGAATGTATGCATACTGATTTTGTTCTGAAATACTAAAATTCAGAGCAATAAAAGATATGGAAAAGGTTTCCTTATAATCAACCACAGCTTCCTTAGCCAATAAAATATTCGATTGCAATGGTGATCCCTCTATCCCAGGGACAACAGATTTATTCGATATCTTCATATCTGTGAACACTACCTCGGGAATGTTATTGTTAATCTTCAAATTCGAAGGATTGAAGTAATTAATGCCATTTAATCCCCCAAAAAATATCTCTCCATTGGAAGTTAGTAAACCGGCACCGTTTACAAATGAGCTCTGCTGTAAACCATTATACCGCGTATAGTTTTTTATAACTTTTGATTTGGGATCAAATCGCGAAATCCCTTTATTAGTACTGAGCCAGATAAAGCCATTAGCATCCTCTATAAGTTTTTGGACAACATTGTTTGCAAGTCCGTCACTTTCCGTATAAGATCTGATTTTATTAGTCCTGGTGTTAATTACGCATAAACCGCCCCCCAGGGTACCCAGCCACATGTTTCCTTTGTGATCGTTCAGTAGCGAAAGCACAACATTACTGGTGATGCCATTATCGGTAGTGTAGAATTTAAATTTGTTTGTCTTAGGATTAAAAACCGACACTCCCCCTCCATAGGTCCCAACCCACATATTCCCTTCATCATCCTCCTCAAACGCCCTGATTCCGTTATTTAAGGGCACATTGTTATTAGTAGTTGTCTGATAATCGGTGGCATACTTCCGGATAATTCTAGTTTGTGGATCATAAATATTAACTCCGCCGCCATTAGTCCCAATCCATATATTCCCCTCCCAATCCGCCTTGACACAGAAAACATCATTGTGGTTCAAATCAAACTGGCTTTTACCGCTTCTTAGTTGCGTATAAATGCCAGAAACCGGGTCCATAATAAAAAGCCCATTGGAATAAGTACCCACGTAAAGCTTTCCTGCACTTTTCTCCAGGGCCAAAACTGTCAGATTTGACTGTCCCTTTTTATCCTTTCCAATAAGATTATATCGACGAAATGAACCATTTTTCCGGTTAAACACATTCAAGCCACCCCCGTCTGTACCGACAAAAATGTTATCATTGATATCTTCCGCAAATGATGTCACAATAGGAGAGCTTAAACCTGAGGGATCATATTTATTACTTTGAATGAGATTAAAAGTGGTGAGATTCTTATCGTATTTATTTACTCCACCCTGGAAAAGCCCTATCCAATAAATATTTTGATTATCGATCAGTATGCTTCTGATCGATTTATTATTGATACTGTGTTTATTCCTGCTGTCGGGTCTGATATTAGTGATCTTTGAATCACCAACATCCATAATATCCAGGCCCTCCTCCGTTCCTATCCATAGCTGACCGTTTTTATCAGCTGCCAGAGTCCAGATAAAATTGTCACTTATAGAATTCGTTCCTTCGTACTTACTATAGTAGTGGATAAAACTTCTCGAGCTGGTAATATATTTATTCAGACCATCCTCAGTGCCAATCCAAACAGTGCCATTACTATCGCCGGTTATCGCCTGAATTGCATTATTTGAAAGACTTGAAAAGTCTTCCGGTCTGTGAGCGAAGCGTGTAAAACCCCTGCTTTTCTCACTTTTCAAATACAAACCCTGAGTAGTACCAACCCACATCTGACCTTTTGTATCCTTGTAAATAGCTGTAATAGGACTATACTCCGGTTTCTTACTCGTGCTGTGAGTTACACTTAGCTGTATAACTTTATTCGTTTCAGGATTCAGCACGTTTAATCCATTATAAGTTCCGATCCAAACGTTGCCATTATTATCACTCGATAAAGAAGAAATGGCACTGCTGCTTATCCCTGTTTCCGGGCCGTCAAAATTTATGAATTTGTTGTTTTTCCGGTCGTATAAGCTTACGGAACCGCCATTGGTCCCTATCCAAAGCCTTCCCTTTACATCTTCGTGCAAGCAGGTTATCTCATTATTCCTCAGGCTCGATTTATCAGCCGGGTGATTCTTATAGACAGTGAACTCAATGCCATTGAACTTATTCAAGCCGTCATCTGTTCCAAACCACACAAATCCATATTTGTCCTTAACAATTGCGGTTACAGTATTCGATGACAGGCCGTCATTAACTGTGATATCAGTAAACTGTGGTATTTCCTGCCGGGAAAAAACTGGCAATGCACAGGCGATGCAGAATACAAACAAAGACACACAAGAATTAATTACACTCCGGTTTAGCATAGGTTTCAATCAGATTCATCAACGAAGACAGCATTCACCAGTCATAACGGGACTACAGGTTTCTTCGCCTTTGCGGTTAGTTAAATAAATATAGATACACGTTTGGTAATTGGTTACTCAAATATAAAAGAGCCCGGGCATATCCCCTAGCAATTTTGTTTTATTTGATCGTATTTATGTTTAGACAGTACCAAGATATCGTTTTGTTCTTTATTTTTATGCCAACGTTAGCGCTTTATTTCCAACCGACCAATGAAAATTAAACCTTTTTCTGCTGCATGCTGGATTGCTCTTTTAACAGCCTTCGCCTTATTTTGTAATGCTCAAACAAAAAAATATCCATTTCAGGATTATTCACTTTCGTTTGAAGAACGCGTAAATGATCTGGTAAGCCGGTTGACACTTGAAGAAAAAGTTGCCCAGATGCTCAACTCCGCTCCGGCAATCAAACAGCTCGGCGTACCTGCATACGACTGGTGGAATGAAACACTACATGGTGTTGCCCGCACTCCCTTCAAAGTAACGGTTTACCCTCAGGCTATAGCAATGGCTGCTACTTTCGACCGCCAATCCCTTTATAAAATGGCCGACTACTCTGCACTTGAAGGACGTGCTCCTCTAACCCGTTAATAGCCATTAACGGATCTGGTCCTTATGTGGCCTACCGGGATTACGCTAATGATGGCCGCTTAACCGTTCAGAAGTTCAATGGCACCGCCTGGCAGAAGGTGGGAAATGAAGTTTTTCTGGCATGGGTGCTCAATCTGTATCTCTAGCATTCAGCGGATCTACACCATATGTGGCTTATTGGGATGAAGACGAATATGAAGGCAAGTCCATGTTCACAGAACAAGCCGAAAAGAGGTATGAAATCAACATAATTTCATACCTCTTTTTTTGTGAAAGTCTAATTGTTTTTCTTAGGCCACAAAGAACCTTCAAACGACTTTCATCCTCCGTATGTGAGTTCCACTCATGAAGGTTTTTATCACCAAACCGGCCTGCTGTCGTCAACACTTATAAGCGTTCTGGCATCAGAGAACGGAAGCCCTTGCGCTTCTGCAACAGCTTTATAAGTAACCATCCCATCAAGAGTATTTATCCCTTTCAATAAGGCGTCATTTTGAAGACATGCTGCCTTATATCCTTTGTTTGCTATCTGCAGCGCATAAGGAACAGTAACATTTGTGAGTGCGATGGTAGAAGTACGTGGAACTGCTCCCGGCATATTTGCTACTGCATAGTGTACCACACCGTGTTTTATATAAGTTGGCGCATCATGCGTGGTGATTCTGTCCGTCGTTTCAAAACTACCGCCCTGATCAATAGCGATATCAACCAAAACCGATCCTGGCTCCATAGACTGAACCATATCTTCTGTTACCAGCTTCGGAGCCTTAGCGCCCGGAATCAAGACGGCGCCGATTACCAGATCTGACTCTCTTACAGCTTCAGCAATATTGTAAGGATTGGAAATTAATGTTTGAACCTGGTAACCAAAGATGTCTTCAAGCTGCCTTAGCCTTTCCGGATTAAGATCAATAATAGTCACATCAGCACCCATACCAATCGCAATTCTAGCTGCATTAGTGCCGGCTACGCCGCCGCCTATAACAGTTACCTTCGATCGCTTTACACCCGGAACCCCAGACAGCAGGACACCTTTTCCGCCCTCCGGCTTTTCTAGAAATTGCGCTCCTAACTGTGCGGACATTCTACCTGCAACTTCGCTCATAGGCGTCAATAAAGGAAGCGATCCGTTGGAGTTCTGAACTGTTTCATAAGCGATACCTATAACTTTCTTTTCCAGCAAAGCTTTCGTAAGTTCAGGTTCAGGAGCAAGATGCAGGTAGGTGAATAGTATTAATCCTTCATGAAAATAGTGATACTCTGAAGGAAGTGGCTCCTTCACCTTCATAACCATTTCCTTTTCCCAGATCTCTGCGGCGGTATCGAGTATGGTCGCTCCCGCCCGCGCATATTCTTCATCTGAAAAGCCAGACCCACTTCCGGCACCTTTTTGAATAAATACTTCATGGCCATTACGCACTAGATGAACTACCCCCGCTGGGGTCATCGCTACACGGCTCTCGTTATTTTTAATTTCTGTTGGAACAGCAATTTGCATAAAATATATTTTTGAATTTTTAATAATCAGATACGATCAGACCGTCCACTTTTCACAGTTTTTCAGGAAATGTTCATCAATATCTGCGCCGATTCCAGGAAGATCTTCTATGTCAAGGAAATAACCCTTATACCTGGCGCCTCCTATAACGGGGTCCTCGAGATGACCGAGGAGACAGGTATCCAGATCATAGAATTTAACGTTTGGAGAAGCATAGGCGAAGTGCAGGTTTGCACTCAGGGCAAGGCGACTTTCCAGCATGCCTCCGATCATACAGGGAACATCTTCTTCCTGTGCCAGATCATGGATTTTAATCGCTTCAGCTATTCCTCCCGATTTCACAAGTTTGATATTAATATAATCACAAGATCCTGATTTGATCTGTTTTCTGGCGTCGTGATGATTATAACAGCTTTCATCAGCCATTATTTTCACCGGTGACTGTTGAAGCAGCGAGGGTAGATAATCATCATACCAGGTCCTCATAGGTTGCTCACAAAACTGGATCCTGAGGTCAGACATTGCTTTCAGGGCATACAAAGCATCCTCGAAGTTCCATCCCTGATTAGCATCAATGCGGATAATTATATCATCTCCTACCGCCTGCCTGATCTTCTCAATCCTTTGCACATCTTCAACTGCATTCTTTCCCAGCTTTACCTTCAACATCCTCGCACCATTGCTTTTGTATTTTAAAGCGGAAGCCGTCATATGTTCTACAGTGTTGATCCCTATAGTTATGTCTGTCTCTATCACTCTCTTTTCCCCACCCAGGAACCGATAAAGTGGAAGTCCGGAATACTTTGCAGACAGATCGTACAAAGCCATATCGAAGGCGCTTTTTATGGTTGTATTGCCTGCAATTGCAGCATTGATCTCTCCTAAACGTTCTTGTATCTTGAGAGCATCTTTACCCTTTATAATTTTCGCGAAGTCAACAGCTAATAAGAGACAACTTTCTTGTGTTTCCCCTACGATATAAGGAAAAGCAGAACATTCACCAACACCGGTAAGCCCTGAATCTGTATGTATCCTGATAAAGACGTTCTGAGCGTAATGCATCGTCCCTGTCGCGATAGCAAAGGGCTCCATTTTAATACTTAGCCTGTAAATATCTGTATGGGTAATGTTCATTTCTCCCGTTGAATATACGTAGAATAAAAAAAAGGCCAGCCATTTTCGAGAATTCTTCGAAATGGCTGGCCTTTTTAAGCCTTGGACTAGGTATTACTGCAGTGTTATCTTCTTCGAAAACTTGATATTATCAGATGCGGTTCCGATCATGATTTCAAAATCGCCGGGCTCGGCCACCCATTCAAGCTTAGAGTTATAGAACGATAATTTTTCTTTGCTGACAGTGAAGTTCAGGGTTTTACTTTCACCGGCTTTAAGAAATACCTTCTTAAAATCTTTAAGTTCTTTCATTGGTCTCACAACAGAAGCAACCTCATCTTTTATATACAACTGCACAACCTCCTCTCCGGCGTATTTCCCGGAATTGGTTAGTTTAAAACTAACAGCCACAGAGTCGGATGCATTCAGTTTATCTGCACTAAGGGTTATATCTGAATAGTTGAAAGAGGTATAGCTAAGTCCGTATCCAAATGCATACATAGGACTGTTCGGTGAGTCAATATATGCAGACTTGTAAATGATGTTTTCAGGATCTTTTATCGGTCTGCCTGTATTGTAATAATTGTATGAAAGTGGGATCTGCCCCTCCGACCTTGGAAATGTTATCGGCAGTTTTCCCGAAGGATTATAATCGCCGGAAAGAACATCAGCGATAGCATTACCTGCTTCGTCGCCAAGCCACCAGGCATACAGTATGGCATCTGCTTTCGCCACTATTTCATTAAATATTAACGGACGTCCAGCCATTAGCACTACCACAACGGGTTTTCCTGTTGCTTTCACTGCTTTAAAAAGAGCCTCCTGCTGACCTGTTATATGAATATTGGTTTTGGATTTTGCCTCACCGCTCATATCCCAGGTTTCGCCAAGCGCCATCACTACTACATCCGATTGATTTGCAATCTTCACAGCCTCATCAAAACCGGCTCTGCTCTCTCCCTCCACTTCTGCGCCCTGAGCATACAAGAGCTCCGTTTTTTTGCCGAACTTATTCTTCATACCTTCATACAAACTGACGATCTGATTGGTATCTGCATTGACAGTCCAGCTGCCATTTAAGTCTCTTTTTGCCTTTACGAGCGGTCCGATCAATGCGATCTTGGACTTGCTTTTTGTGAAGGGTAGAAGCTCGGCTTCATTTTTTAGTAACACAATAGATTTCCTGCCAGCTTCCCTTGCTACCGTTTTATGTTTGGGGTCGTTTAGTACTTTCGCTTCCCGCTTATAATCAGAAAATTTGAACGGGTTATCAAATAAACCCATTTCGAACTTCTTGTAGAGTATCCGTCTTACCGCATCGTCCACCAAAGCTTCTGCCACTTTTCCTTCCTTTACCAGCTTAACCAGGTGCCCTTTATAAGCCCGGCTTTCCATGTCCATGTCGCTGCCTGCCTGCATAGCTTTTTGAGCAGCATCCGCATCATCTTTGGCGTAGCCCCATGGAATCATTTCCCCTATGGAACCCCAGTCGCTTACCACGAAGCCCTGATAATTCCACTTTCCTTTTAAAATATCGCGCTGCAAATAAGCATTTCCCGTTGCGGGGATCCCGTTAAGGGTGTTGAAAGAATTCATAAAGGTAGCAACCCCAGCGTCCACTGCAGATTTGAATGGGGGAAGGTAAGTTTCCCATAAAGCTTGATCGCTCAGATCGACAGCGTTATAATCGCGGCCGGCCATGGACGCTCCATAAGCCGCAAAATGCTTGGCGCAGGCCATTATAGCGTCAGTGTTTCCAAGCTGCTTTCCCTGGAAGCCCTTCACTCGTGCTGCTGCAATTAATGAGCCCAGGTAGGTATCTTCCCCTGCACCTTCCATTACCCTTCCCCATCGTGGATCGCGGGCAACATCTACCATCGGAGCGAAGGTCCAGTGTATACCAGCTGCTGCTGCTTCTTTGGCCGCAATATGGGCTGTCTGCTGCATGGCTTCCAGGTCCCAGGAAGCTGCTTCGGCGAGAGGGATAGGAAATACTGTTTTGTAGCCGTGAATAACATCAAGGCTAAACAATAAAGGAATTTTCAACCGCGACTGAAGCGCAGCTTCCTGTATCTCCCTCGTATCTTTTACGCCCTTTACGTTAAGCATGGACCCCACCCAGCCGTTTTTTATATCGTTGAGTAAGTTTGTTTTCACCTGGCTTACAGGTCCTGTAACCTGCCTGCCCGAGTACTGGTTTAGCTGCCCAACCTTCTCTTCCAGGGTCATCAATCGCAGCAGCGAGTCGACGCGCTGGCTGATGGTCTTTTTTTGTGCTGAAGTCTTAGCGTAAAGACCTATACATACTACTAATAAAATACTGATTCGCCTGATCATTACTAAATGTTAATTCAATTGTGTTATCTGTTTATGTGTTTATTATTTTTTGTTGCATATACCAGGCGAATCAGTCAAATTTCCCTCAATTAGAGAATATTTAAATTCAAACCGTCCCTAAAGTTCCAGAAATTTTGCTTAACTGCATATGACGTGTTAAACAATGTAGCTTCTGCATTTTGTCCCCATGCCGAATCTGCGTCACCGATATTCCATAAGGTAATCCCCCAGCGCTGATTTGCCGGAACAATTTCCTGGTACACCCTGGCCACGTTATAATACAACGATTTTTGCAAGTTTCGCCTGTTTGTAAGCTGTGCCGAAGGTACGGATGTTTCTCCTGGGGAAAGCAGTGAAATATCCAATTCTGCTATGTGTACCAGCAGACCTGTTTGCTTCATTTTTAGTATTGCCGCTTCAATATTCGCTAAAGGCGTATTCCACCTGATATGCATTTGTAGCCCTACGCCATTTATAATAGGATCACCACCTTCAGTGAGCGGCTTTAAGGCCATTACTTTGTTGTAGATAGCGTTCAGTTTGGCAGTGGAATACTCATGACCATAGTCGTTATAAAAAAGTTTTAACTTCCAGTTCTGGTTAACCCTTGCCGCCTGCCGTGCATACCGGAAAGCTTTTTCTATATAAACTTCCCCCATATACCGTTTCCAGATGCTACCTATGTCCTGTCCATTACTGATATTCAGGTTTCCTCTTAAAGAACCATCGTCATAAAAAGCTTCGTTGACCACATCCCATGAGGTCAGCAAAGGAAGTAGTGGATTTCCTGCTTTATAATTATTACTATAAAAGCCCACGGCTTTATTTATGTGCCGTTTCATGATCGCATCAAGCGTATCGGCGCGCTGCGCTACTGGCGTATTGCTCTCCACATCTTTCAACCATTGGGGTAATGCTCTATGCCAGACCAGCGCATGACCGTGGATCCTTTTAGAGCCATGATCTTTAGCGAGGTTCGGGATCTTCTCATTCTTCTCTTCTATACCGTTCCCAAGTATACCGAAATCCCATACATATTTGGAAGGATTCAGGCTGTTCATTTTCATGTCGTTCTCAGCAGTGATACTGTTGTAATGTAATTTTGCCAGATCCTTGTAAGCAGTGTTGCTAAACTTGTTTGAATTCACTGCCGCCCCCACGATAATGTTTGCATTCACTTCCTGGAGGACATCGCTTACTGATACAGAGGCAGGTTCCTGCTTCGAATTGCTTAATAGCTGATCGTCTGTTTTGAGTGTATCTTCTACCTTACAAGCCTGGAACAGGGCGCAGAAAGCCAATGAATAAATTGTTACGTTCTTCATGATTATAATTGGTTAATATTTGATGCGATTAGAAACGGTCCGACGGTTTTCTCCCCTTGATCGCCGGACCGTTAAAGCTTAATTAAACTATTGTTGCCATAAAAACTTCTTGGTGATTACTTCTGACTGTGCATTCAGGACGGCGATCTGAACCCCGCTTTGAACCTGAGTTACCGGCATCGTGACTTTAGTGAGCCCTTTATCAAGGTTCAATGTTTGTTCCTGTAGTATCTGGCCACCGATATTTAAAATGCGGATCCTTCCCTTCTGTCTGATAGTAGAATAGACGTAAATATCTGCTGCAGCCTTTGACGCCGAGGCATAAATACTAAAATTGGTCTTATCTAATTGTGCCTGCACCTGCTTAGGACCGTAAAAAGTAAATTTACCATCCATATCAAACTGCTGCAATTTGTAGTAATTTACTCCCGGATAAGGATTTTCATCAACATAAGTGTAGTTCGTATTGGCATCAGAATTCCCCGAGGCTTTCTTTTCGCCAATTTTCTGATAGTCTTTTCCATCTACCGATCTAAGGATATCAAAGTGTGAGCTGTTCTGTTCTGAGGCCGTGGACCAGCTTAACCTGATAGCATTTGAAGATGCTTTCGCCTCAAATGAACTTAGAGTAACCGGCAAAACATTGGTTCCGGGGGCAAAGGTAACCCCTCTGAACGTCGTGTTTGCAGGTGCTGTGGCTATAAGTGTTGGCGCGCCCGACAGCATTTTGTTCTCGTCATTGCTGTCGGTAAAATCATCATGAAGAGTAAAAAGTTGCGAGTTAGCAGAGTTAGGTGTACCTAAGGTACTAAAGAACAGGGTTACACCTGTATCATCGATTTTAGCTGTGAGACTTTTCGTTGTGGCTGGTACACTTATACTTCCAAGCTCAAGCCAGGTTGTTGCACCCTGATTGGTCCGGTATTTTCTGATCAATGGAGCTGAGCCCGTAGGATCTCCGTCATCAAGAATATATAAAATGGTTCTACCATAAGCCTTAAGAGCTATTGCCTGGTGCACGTTAAACGGCAATGCAGCACCAGGGAAAGATGGTGTCGTTGAAAAAACAACCTGTGATGTTGGTAATGGACTAACGGCTGGCAAAGAGGCCGTCTGTTGGGTTCCTCCTATTGGTGCATATAGCCTTATTGCCTCTATCCCGTTGTAAATAGTGTTGGCTATTGTTAACACCCGGGGTGCATTTTGCCCGTCAGATACTCTTTGCGATGCTCCGGCAGCGCCAATTTCCTTGTATTTTACCCCCCCAGAATTTCCATTTGCATATAACCTGGTACCTTCTACCACTGCAGATCGCGGGGCACCAATAGCTTCCTCTATGACCGTATTACTTGTAACAGTTCCTGCGGCATCAATAATACCCGCTACGTACCTGAAAGGCGGAGTAGTTTGGGCGGCATCGTAACCAAGGATTGTTAATTTCTGCCCATCCCTTGAAAGTACTGGAAAGCCTTCTGCCTCATACACACCACCTGACGTTAAACCCAGGCCTTTGATGCCCAAATTTGACCCGCTGGCAGTCTCCGGAATTTCAATGGTTTTTACTTTGTTCCCTGCCGGAGTATATTCATCAACAAACACGGGCACCCTTGCTCCTGGTGCCAGGGCGTCACCATTACCATAGCGGTAAATCGCCAGGTTACCAGGTGTAAACTGAGCACTGGCCGAATACGTCAGCGCTGCAGCGCAAATAAGAAGTAAAGTTCGTTTCATGGTTAATCGTTTAGTTTATTGCTGATTCTTTTTCTTGAGTTTTACATTGATCCCTACCTCAAAATCCCCGTTAGAATAGCTCCTCATTGCCGAGGTATTGGTGGTATACGCACCCGTGAAAGTGAAAACATCGTTGTACTTTACTCCAAAGCCCATGGTAGCGCTTTTAGTAGTGTGATACATTGCAAAAACATTAAAGCGGTTTAGATAAGCTACATTCACACCGGCATCGAGAATATTGTCGAAGCCCTTAATTCCACGGTAAGCCAGCTTTGGTTCAGTGCTAAACTCTTCATTGAGCGTCCATTTATATGCCACTGAAGAAAAGAACGTAGCATAACCTGTTCCTGAAATATAATTCGGGTCCGTTTCCAGATAATTTCTCAGGTTCAATACTGCCCCCTGGAGACTAAGTCTGGATCCGCTGTAAGCGATACCGAAATCGCCATCAAGTCGATTCCCCCGGTCATTAAACCTGCTGGTAACCGGATCATAATCGTCGCCGGTAACGTCCGAGTTATTGATATATTCACGGTATAAGCCAAGAGAGAGACCAAAGCTCAATTTTCCGGTTTCAGTAACAGGGAGGTGATAAGCATAAGTTGCCATTAACCGAGTCTGGTTAATTATACCACTTTTCTCAAAGTTCAGATTTACTCCAACACCAACTTTCTTACCGATACCATAAGCACCAGTGAAAGACTGAGTTACCGGACCGTCAGGCATCTGATTAAACTGCTCGCGATAAACCAGATTAGCATTCAGGCCTTCTTCCATCCCTGCAAAGGCCGGGTTAGCCATGTACTGATTTTGGTAGTACATATTTCCCAATGAACTGATCTGAGCATCGGCTACAGAGGAAGAAAACAGTCCGGTAAGCAGTAAGGCACCGGCTAAATATTTATTTAATAGTTTCATTCGAAAAATTTTATTGGGGTCGGAAGAGCTAGTTATTTAACATGGTGATCACTCCTTTTTTCCTGGGCACACCAGGTCCAAAGTCAATGATGTAGTAATATGTATTTTCATTGAGTGAAGATCCGGCTACCCGTCCGTCCCAGTCATTGTTATAGCCCTTCTTATGGAAGATGAGCCTCCCTGTTTTATCGAAGACCTTTACTTCATTATTTGGGTATAGATCCAGGTTCTGAACCTTCCAATGATCATTCAGGCCGTCTCCATTCGGAGAAAGAAGATTTGAAGCCACGATAAGATCATAATTAGTGTTCACCTTAATAGTGAACTCCTGGGTGCTGCTGCAGCCTCCGCTGTTCGTGACTGTTACCTTGTATGTAGTGGTTTCTGACGGCCTTACCAGCAAGTCAGCAGTATTCGTATTCCCGATTATACCTGCATCTGTTTCCCACTGATAGCTTTCTCCACCACTGGCTGAAAGGCGGGCAGTGATCCCCCTGTCGATCGATTCTCCTCTGTCGGATGTAATGGAGGCAACAGGAAACTCATGAATGGAAAGTTTGAAGGTTTCGGTATGAGTGTCGGTACCGCCATTAGCTTTCCCTCCATTATCCTGCAGAATCAGCGAAATACTGGTCTCTCCCTTTATTCCCGCTTTTAACCTGTATTTTATTTCGGCTTTGCCGTCTGACAGTAAATTAACCCCAAGTGCATCAAACCATGGCTTATCTGAAGAGATAGTTGCAGTCAAGGACTGGGCAGATTCCGGGCCAGGCGAGATACCGCTCAATAAGATAACTTTCTCTTCAGTTCCTACACAGGTGTTTTGAGCGCCTACCGCCATGATCACAGGTTTTTCGTTGACATCAAGAACAGAAACTACAAAGGTATTTTCAACAGAGAAATTGGTTTGTGATGTCGCCTTTACCCTGATGTTGTAAGTCTGTTTATTTTCATAGTTAAACTCCGCTTTTGTTTTGAGCTGGTTGCCAGAAATAATAAAACTGGCATTATCTTCTGCTCCAATACCTTCTGTTAGTGTATAGGTTAAAGTTACAGATGCATCTGGAGAAACGACAGAAAGAGTGCCAGCCAGGGTGTTTTCAGGCTGATTCTCATAGAGGTCTTCTGCTGTGAAATTCAGCGCGCTAATGATACCGGCACCTGCTGTTACCGTAGCTATATTTGAGTACGGCGAATGCGTTGCTCCCTCCATACCACGAACCCGGTAATAATAGACAGTAGAAGCCACTGCGGTATGGTCTGTAAAAGTTTCTATATCCTGTAGCGTAGTGGTTAACAATGAAAAATTGGTACCGTCAGTAGATCTTTCAATCTGGAAGCCTTCTTCATTGGCTGAGTTATCCTGCCAGGTCAGCTCCACTTCATTTGCAGTAAGCACATTGGCGGTTAATGCCGAAGGTGCTGGAAACTGAGCCATACTTCTAAGTGAGGCGATATAATCAATGTTATTTTGTCCAAAACCGATTCCCCAACCAGGGTTGGCATTATTAGAATCAGTAGCTTTAACACCATTATAGTCGCTGGCTGACTTTTCAGGATTTGAAGGATATTGAAAAGAGCCGGTATTTGTAATAGCCGGAGATACCAATGCTGGTGCTTTTACTGAATGAAACAAGGATGTAGCCGCTCCACCGTTATTTGTTGCAAACACATGAATAACATCGTCAAAACCATTCTGACTGCCCGACTTAATTAACACCATATCAGTATTGGTGATATTGAACCGGTGCCCGCTGACATGTACCGCTGTGAAATAAGCGGGATTATCCATGATCAGATCCAGTTTAGAATCGGAGGCATCCAGGTCTTCAACATAGTTCGGATCAGCAGATGCTGTCCGTCTTAAGACAATCGTCGTTCCAGAGCGCATGGATGACCAGAAAGGGGTATTATTAAATTTATATTTGCCCCCTGCATCCCGGGTTATGTTATCTTCTGCATCTTTGACGATTAGATTTCTTAAATCATAATTATCCTGGATCACCAATAATTCAATCGCATCCGACAAACCATCTGAGGTAGATGTACCATTATATATTTTATTAACCACTACAGAAGCTGTGGCCAGTGTCGACGAATTAAACACATTGCTATAACCTGAGTTTCCTGAAGGATTAATAGCTCTTACCCTGTAAAAGGCATATTGCGATGGCGGCACATTGTTCTCCGTATAGGAACTTACTCCGGCCCCTACAGTCGTCAGGGTAGTAAAATTAGTACCATCTGCTGATTTTTCAATTTCGAAACCTGTTTCATTATCGGAGTTGTCGTTCCAGCTCAGCTTTAGACTATTGCCAGCCTCGAAAATCCCTGAAAGTGAAGATGGGGTGTTAATGACAAATGCTGTTCTTAAAGAAGCAAGATATGCGATATTGTTCTCTCCAAATCCTACGCCCCAGCCACGGTCGGATCCTGTGGATACAGCCGCTTTTGCTCCGTTATAGTCAGATAAAGCTTTATCCGGATTTGTTGGGTACTGGAAAGAACCAGTGCCCGTTGTCGCCGAAGAATACAGGATGGGCACCCCGGCTGACTGAAGATCTGTATAAAAAGTTGAGGTATTACTGTTGCCCGTAGCAAAGGCGTGTATGGTACCGCCAACTCCCGTTCCATTTGCTGATCCGTCATCCGTTTTAATTACGACGATATCGTTATTGGTTATATTGAGATGCTGCCCTCCTACATTTGCCTGTATAGGGGTAAGATACGGGCTGTTTGCAGTGGAGCTTGTAAGTAAAACATCCAGTTTAAAATCAGATGCATCTGTATCTTCGGTATACGCTGCATCCTGAGATTTTAAACGCCTTAATACGATCGTGGTCCCCTTTCGCAGGTCCTTCCAGAGATCTATGTTATTAAACTTATATTTCCCTCCTGCATCTTTATTGGCATCTGGCAGCGACAAATCTTTTACAATAAGACCGCGCATGTCTAAATGGTCCTGTATAACCAATAATTCCACCGCGTCCGATTCTCCGTCGAAAACAGAAGTAGCATTATATATTTTATTGATCACTACACTTTGGGCAAGGCTGGCGCCAACCGGGCCTGCCATTAAAAGCATAGCAAGCCCTAACTTCTTCATCTTCATGTATCTTGATTAGAAAAATGGTTCCTATTTAACTCCGTCTAATATTCCCTGGTAAGCAGCTTTTCGATTGTAATTATCATCGAAAGGAAGTGGCCAGTCAGGGCGGTTATATTCGCCTCTGATCCAGCTATCAGAATCGCCCACATTCCAGGTGGTGATACCAAATTGCTGATTCTTCGGAATAGCATTAAAAGTTCTTACCAGGAACTCATACTTCGCCTTTTGCTGCGCAGCCAGACCGGCAGAGTAGGTCAAGTCCTGAATATTATCAGGATTCATGGAGATTTCAACCTCGGCAATATGAACTTTCAAGCCTGTAGCTGCGGCCGTGTTGATAGCATCAGCAATATTTTTATCAGCCATGTTATAACGGGTGTGCATTTGCAAGCCAATTCCATGAATAGGCACTCCCTGGGCCTTCAGATCGTTAACCAATTTTAAGATTCCGTTCCTTTTGGTAGGGCCGTATTCGTGTCCGTAGTCGTTATAAAACAGCAGTGCATCCGGGTCGGCTTCATGAGCGTAAATAAAGCTCTTAGAAATATATTCAGGACCCAATTTCTGCAGCCAGATACAATCTCTTAATGTTCCATTCTCAGCGATTGCTTCGTTCACCACATCCCAGGAAACTACTTTTCCTTTGAAGTGGCTTATTACCGTTTGGATGTGGTTTTTAAGAAGCCGGTCCCAGGCAGCGGCATCTCCCTGATAGTTCATCACCCATGATGGTGGATTTTTGTACCAGATAAGCGTGTGTCCATGAACGCGTTTATTGTTCTGGCGGGCAAACTCTACCAGGAAGTCGGCCTCCGTCCAGGTATACGTATTCTCGGCCGGATGAAGCTGTGAAAACTTCATCGCATTTTCTGCGGTAAGGCTGTTAAACTCCTTGATCACCACATCCCGGTATGGAGCTCTGCTTCTTATCAGGCCATTGTTTACTGCAGCGCCGATAGGGAAAGGTAATGCACTCTGCAAGGTAACATTCTCGTCCTGAGGAATTGTAAGATCAGGGGAAGGAAACACAGGATCATCCTGACCCTTCAGACAACCGGAAGTGGCAACTACCACTGCCCAAATCAATAACCAATACTTCTTCATAATCATTGTTATTTATACTTCTGTTCGGTTTTTTCGTAAAAATCCTTTAAGACAAAAAATGCCTTTTTCTTTTTGCCTGTCTCTGATATCAGGCCCTTGCGGTTCCAGAAATCCTGGAAATAAGGATGCTGTCTTCTTGGTGATTTAAAATCTGTCAGGATCCATGGGGTCATTCCTCGCAAGCCACTCATCGTACTCATAAACGGAATCTGGTTTTTGTATAAAGATTCCTGGAACTCTTCTGTCCAGCGGGTATCTTCATCCCCATGGAAACCCGCAAGAGCACTGCCTCCTACTTCAGTAATCACCACCGGCTTATTGTATTTGATCTGGAATTTGTACTTAGACAAGTCTTTTGGCAAGGCCCAATACCATCCGCCATACTGGTTGAAACTTACCAGGTCAAGCTTATCTCCCAGCGGATCGTCGACGATCACGTCAAAGCCTTTGCGGTGTACTTCAAGTGCTGCCGATACCAAACGGGTATTATCCAGCTCCCTGGTTTTGGCTGCAAGGCTACTCATAAACTTAAAGCGGGGTTCGCTTAGCGGTGTCTCGTTTCCAATCGACCAGATAATTACACTTGACCGGTTTTTATCTCTTTCTATTAAATCAGTTAGCTGTTTTTCGGCATTTTGATAGGTAGCGGCATTTTCCCAGGAAATGGTCCAGTATACAGGCACTTCCGCCCAAACCAGGAGGCCCATTTCGTCGGCCAGTCTTACCATTTCCTCACTGTGCGGATAATGTGCCAACCGTACATAATTGCAATTCAGCTCCTTTGCCTGGTTCAGCATCATTCTCATATCTGCTGAGGAACGGAGTCTGCCCGGGATTAAAGGGTTTTCATCATGTAAGGAGATACCGCGGAGAAATACCGCTTTACCATTTAGAAGGATATCCTGGCCCCTGGTTTCGATTGTGCGGAACCCGATCTTGTCTGAAACTTTGTCGTTTCCTGAAGAGATCTCAACATGGTACAATTTTGGACTTTCAGGGGACCATAATTTGAGCTTTCTTACAGGAATATTCACCTGTGCTCTGCCCTGTCCGTCGCCTTTGATTGTGGCTTTTACTCCTGCTTCAGGGATGGATATAGTCACTTCCTCGTTAGCAGCAGCCCCTTCAAGTTTTACGAATCCCTCAATCTTACCGGCATTTCCTTTCGCTAACTGGATCTTATAGTCGGAGATGTGAGATTTCGGAAGTTCGGCAAGAAGGACGTCGCGTGTGATACCTCCGTAGTTCCACCAATCGGTATTTACCGTCGGAATTTCATCCTGCTTACGGGTATTGTCCGCTTTTACCACAACGAAGTTCTCGCCCTTTTTCAATTTACCTGTTACATCAAACTGAAATGGCGTAAACCCTCCTTTATGTACTCCTAATTTCTTCCCGTTCAGGTAAACGTGTGCCTCATAATTCACGGCACCGAAGTACAGAACATACTTTTTATCGTTTGCAGGGTTAGCGAGGAACTTTTGGCGTAACCAGATCGTGCCTTCATATAATTCAAGCTTCTCGGCTTGTGAATTCCAGTCGCCGGGAACATTTATTGTAGGGGCAAGATCAAAATTATACTCAATCAGCTCTGACTTGTCGATTTGTTTACGGTCATCATAGAAGCCACCCTTGCCTGATTTGCTCTGATCGAACGGTTCATGACGGTAATCATAGTACCCCATTTCGTATGGGTCAATGATATAATTCCACCGACCGTTCAGACTGATGTGTTTCCTTGAATAAATATTCTGGATAAGGCTTTGCTGAGCAAATGCAGCCGTACCTGTTATTAATAAAATTACAATGTATATGTATCTAAGCTTATTCATTATCAATTAGTATATCCTGGGTTTTGTATTAGTGCTGGTTGACGGTTAACGGTATTCTGCGAAAAAGGGTAGAGGTAATTCTTTTCCTGGAAAACCCTGTTTTCCACAATAAAAGGGGTGTACACCCGGTTAGCGTTTTCATCGAACGTGATACGCATTCCACTCACCGGTTTGTTAAGATAAAGCTCACCTTGTTTCCATCGGCGAACGTCATAAAAACGGTGTCCTTCAAAACATAGTTCCACGCGCCTTTCGTTATGGATCCGCTCGCGAATGGCGTCTTTATTTAGCGGTACATAACCGTTGCCTGCAGGATCGGTAGTTTGCAGCGGAGGCATGTTTACTCCATTCCGGTTCCTTACCAGATTGACAAAACTCAACACTTCAGTCGCAGCTGCTTCCCCCTGCGCTTCATTTAACGCCTCTGCATAGTTTAGAAGCATCTCCGCATATCTAAAGACCACCCATGGACGCCTCGCAAACGTATTCGAATTCTCATTCCATGTAGGCGCTTCACTCAGGAACTTACGCATGTAATAACCGGTTTTGGTGGCATCGATACTTTTGTTCAGCCCGTCTAACCCGCCAACGTACGTTTGCACAGGTCTGCCTTTATATTGCCTTTCGTTATGGTTAATGGCGAAAGAGAAACGGGGGTCCCGGTTTTTATACGGATCGTCAGGATTATATAACGTGTTCGTCGGATCGTTAACTGATTTCCCATTCGTAGTTTCAAAAGCATTAACCAGTTCCTGAGTTGGGTTAGTACGTCCCCGTGCCCCGTCGTAACCAATAGGAGCGTTATCCTGTTCGATATCGTTCCTGTTTAGCGCCCTGGTAGCGAAAATGACTTCAGCATTGTATTGAGCTGCGCCGTAATTAAAAATATTCGTATAATTATTGAATAAACTATGGGCGTTTAGGTCAATAACCGCTTTTGCGGCGTCGGCAGCTTCCTGCCAGGTAACCTGAGAAGCAGTACTGAACAAAGGACTGGCTGCATACAATAACATTCTTGATTTCAGAGCCATTGCGGCAGCTTTTGTAGCTCTGCCTTTATCTCCGCTTCTCCAGGCGAACCTCGTCGAAGCGTCGATCGGACTATATTCCTGACGTGTCCATACAGGTAAATTTTGTTTAAGCGCACTGTCACAGTCTGCAACGATCTGCTTCACACATTCCTGGTAAGAATTTTTCGGAAGGTTAAGATTTTCATCCCTGCTGAATACACGTGTAGCCAGCGTTACAGCACCATATCTCTTAACGAGTTCAAAATGCAACATAGCTCTAAGAAAAAATGCCTGTCCCTTTAAACGGCTCTTATCTTCGGCAATACTCAATCCATCGGTTGGAATAATTTCACTCCCGTCAAGATTCCCAAGGAACATGTTCACCTTCCGCAAACCCTCATAGAGATTTGCATACTGATCATCAACTGTGCGCAAAGGGCTCCAGGTTCCATTATTGAAAATGCTCATGGTGGCGTTAACGCCAGAATTCACTGCTTCATCAGTAGCGGAAGCCAGCATTCCACCGTTCCCATCGATATCAAATCCTTCAGGAATAGAGAAATAAGCATTGTTTAATACGCCTCTGGCATAAGCATCATTGGCCCATACCTCATCTTCTCTAATCGGCCCGTCGGTAACAGAGCCGTCCTGGAGGAAATCATCGTTACAGGCTGATGTGGTCAGTATGATTACTGATGATAATAATATGGGTAGTATTCTAATATTTAATTTCATAACCTTTATTTCCTCTTTTAAAATTTAAGGTTCATGCCTAAGGCGAACGTTGCCAGATAAGGATAAGATGAGTTAAAACCTGCATCAGGCATCTCCGGATCGATCGGAAGATCTTTAAGTTTGTCGAAAGTCAATAGGTTGAATCCGCTGACATAAAAGCGACAGGTAGCCAGCTTCAGTCTTTTGATAGCTCCGGCAGGCAGAGTATAGCCCAGCTCTACATGCTTCAATTTCAGGAAATCGCCAGAGCGGAGCCAATAGTCAGAGTTAACGATATTATTAGCACGGTCGTTGATGGTCAATCGCGGATATTGCGCAGCTTCAGCAGTTGCAGGAGTCCAGCGATAAGCGCTGAACTGGTTGATATAACCACTTGAAGATGTACCGGCATTAACCAGGGAGCTGATCTGAATAGTACGACCGGTTACACCCTGGAACAGGAAAGACATATCGAAACCGGCATACCTGGCGGAACCTCCAAAACCAAAATAGGAAGAGGGGATATCCGAGTAATCGGTCGATATAAAATCAAGATTATCGATCAGGCCATCGTTGTTCACATCTTTATAGCGAATATCTCCCGGCCTGACGTTTCCTGAGAAACGTTGTACAGGCGCTGCAGCAATTTCTTCTTCATTTTGGAACAGTCCCTCTGAGATCAGGAATCTCCTCACTACGCCGCTGCTGGTCTCTACACCACCTATCGGAAACCCGATCTGGCGCTGGTAATCAGGCAGACCTGCTTCCTCATTTAAAGACAGGATCTTGCTTTTTACATAGGTATAGTTAGCATGCAGGCCGAAAGACACCTTATTAAGGGTTTTATTATAGCTCAAAGAGCCTTCAACACCCTGGTACTCGGCTTCACCGGCATTGATCTGAACCAATGTCTGGCCAATAATAGCGGGAGAAAGATCTGCAGTTAACAGATCAGTTCTCCGTTCATGGAAATAATCCGCAGTAAGCGAAAAGGATTGTTTGAAAAAGCGGGCATCAAAACCAGCACTAGCTTTTCTTGCTTTCTCCCAGGTAAGATCAGGATTAGCCAGATCTAGCTCTGAGGTATTGGGCACATTGCTGTATCCCGTGCCAAAGAAATACTGAGTGCCGCCACGGGTGAAATAGTTACTGAAAGCAAAGCGTCTGGAGGCATTGATCCCGTCATTCCCAACTAAGCCATACGATCCTCTGAGTTTAAGATAATCGAGGAACTTCAGTGGTTTAAGCAAACGTTCTTCAGACACGATCCATCCAGCAGAAACCGCAGGGAACCAGCCATATCTTTTGTCTTTTATAAAGTTTTGCGAACCTGCATAAGTGGCAATAACATCTGCAAAATAGCGCTGATTAAAATTATAGGAAAGCCTGTTCGCTATACTTTCCCGGTGATCATCCAGCCTTGAGGACGATGCAGAAACAGCTCTCTGGAACCTGCTGGAAAATTTAAAGCCATGTTTTCCCAGCTCCCTGTCGTAATCCACACCGCCCCAGAACTCATTGTTGCGCACATTTCCGCTGAATGAACTGGCAGCATAGTTTACAGGAGCCTGATTGCCATAACGTTTAAATACACCTGCTGCCTGCCGCTCATAGATCTCATAATTCTGGTTAAAACCCGAAGTATAGAGTCCGGTCATATCATAAGTATAGAATAGGTTTAACGAGAGGCCTTTTGTTAAGGCATCAAGCTTTTGCCTCACATTGACAGTAGCCAGCAGAGTACGGTATACGTCTGTAATATTTCCGCGTGCCTCCAGCATAGCTAAAGGATTGTTTCTGAAGTAATTGCTTCCCCCGTAAGAACCGTCTTCATTCATTACAGAAAAGGCATTAGAAGGAGTTGAGAGTACTGCGTTCAGAAAATTTGTATTTCCATCCCGGGGATACCTGAGGTTATTTACCCGCCCACCCACATCGAGTGAAACATCCAGCGTCTTGTTGACATGCAGATCCAGGTTGGTCCGGAAGTTGTAACGGCGGAAATTGGTGTTCGAATTATAGTTCTCATTATTGCCTCCTTTATACAAACCGTCCTGGTCATAAAAACTAAGAAGGGTAAAATAGCGTGCAAAGGCATTTCCACCACTGATACTCGCTACATAACGCTGTACCGGCGAAGCTTTCTTTAAAAACTGTTCAGGAAAGTTATTGTCCGGATAAGCGTAACGATCGGTACCATTGTAATAACCCACCAAGCTTTCCTGATTGTACAAAGGGGCTTGTCCGTCGTTCTGCCTGGCCTCGTTGAACAAAAAGGCATAAGCATAAGAATTTAAGGGATTAGCCAGCGTTACCGGAACCTGTACCCCACCCTGAGCGTCAAAAGTTACCTTGGTTGAACTGGCGCTGCCGCGTTTGGTAGTCACGTAGACCACCCCGTTTGCTCCGTTCATACCATACCAGGAAAGAGATCCGGCGTCTTTAAGCACACTGATGCTCTCAATCTCATTCAGGTCCATATCCATAAAATCGCGTGCTACCCCGTCTACCAGTACCAGGGGAGCCTGAGAACTATTATAAGAGGAGCGTCCTCTGATCAGGAAACTGGCATCATCCGTTCCAGGGCGGTTACCGGTTTGCTGGATATGTAAGCCGGGAAGACGACCGGTAAGGGCATTGTTGAGGGTAGACAATGGCAACTGGGGAAGATCGTTCTCTGTAACCGTACTTATGGTAGCCGTAACTTCCCTATTTTTTCGTATCCCAAAGGGGATATACACATTATCATCATCGCCGGCACCAACCAGGCTTTCTTTAAGTACCAGAGGGTTCTCAGGTTTAATTTCAAAGGATGCAAGGTAACTGGTATTATAACCGGCTTTCTTCAGGATCACCCTGTCGTTTCCGGTAGTAGTTACATTGAATCGTCCTTCCTTATCGGTAAATATACCCTGTGTCTTTTCCTGAACCAGTACACTTACACCTTCTAGCGGCTGACCAGCAGTATTGACTACAATGCCACTAACAGTAGTCTCTTCCGACTGTGCCATTGTTTTACCTGCGGATAGAAGGCATAATATTAAGCTGGTGATATATCGGATATTTATAAGCTTCATTTTCAGATCTTTCAAAAATTTCTCAACATTCATTTGTGTCAATTACCAATTAGGATTTTGCGTTAAAACACCCTTGCTCTTAAATATTTCGTTCCTCGGGATCGGGTATAGGTACATGTGATCCTCAAACTTTTTCTGGTAGTTGACAGGAAGCGTCACCACGTTATAAGTGAATGTTCCATCGGCATTTTTAACCACATCCATGCCTTTCATGGGTTTAGTGATTACCTCTTTGGCGATTTTCCAGCGAATCAGATCGTACCAGCGGTGGTCTTCGAAGGCAAGTTCTATCGCTCTTTCATGCCGGATGGCTTCGCGTAACTGATCCTGGTTCAGGTTTTCGGAAAGAGGAGGCATGTTAACGTCGATCCTGGCTCTGATCTCATTGACCTTGCCAATCGCAAGTGTGCGGTCATCCGGATTATCCGAAGCCTCATTAAGGGCCTCAGCATAATTCAGCAGGATCTCTGCATACCGGAAGAAGATAAAATTGAAGAGCGCTCTTTGAGTCGTGTTTCTCACATAGACTTCCGGCCACATTTTGCGGCAGTAATACCTGGTAGCCGAGTAAATGATGTTGTTTGGTCTAAAGTCCGCACCGTACGTTCTAGTTTCACCAGTCCCCTGCGACCACATACCCATCTTTCTTCCCTGCCAGGAAGCGTCATTGTAAAGTATGTTATATTCTAACCTTGGATCCCGGTCTTTATAAGGGTTTTGCGGGTCATATCCAGAATTCGGATCAGTTATAGGCAACCCATTTTTCATCTCATACATATCCACATGGTTTTGAGTAGGGTTCATTGAACCCTGTGCGCCGCCCGAACCAGGCGACATTACAAAATCCAGCAGGAAACCATCGATCGCACGCGGACCTCTAATTTTGATCATGATATATTCAGGGGACTGAGCTACATTCATGATATCGCTGTATGATGGCTGTAAACTGTAATTATTCCTGCTAATCACCGAATCAGCCGCATCCGCTGCCAGTTTCCACTTTGTTTTATCATTTGTGGGATTATTCAAAGGGCTGGCTGCATATAACAGTACCCGCGAACGAAGGGCACGCACAGCTCCCACGGTAGGCCTGCCGTAGTTAGAAGCATTGTACTCTTCCGGAATGCCCAATTCTCTAGCTTTGTCAAGATCGGAAATAATGAAATCAACGCACTCCTGGTACGTATTCCGGGGAATATCGACGTCATCGAAAATGCTGGCCGGTTTATCTACAATGGGTACGCCTCCAAATCTTTTGATCAGTTCGAAGTATAGAAATGCCCTGATAAAGCGCATCTGCGCCTCTATTGAAGCCGGCGTTTGGGTAGCATTACTCCATGGAATGGTGTTCATCCTGGCAAGCACTGTATTCGTTATCCGGATTCCTCCATAAGCTCGTTCCCACACATCACCGATATCGTTAAGAGAAGCTCCCCCTCTTTCATAATGATCATGAAACAAGCCCTGATTTAAGGTGCGCACTGAAATATCCGTATTTCCCGATACTGCTTCGTCAGATGCCTGGGATGTTGTTCCGCGATGTGCATTGAACCGTGCATATTCGTCGATCAAAAAATTATACGCATTATCAGCATATTGTTCGGCAAGCGCTCCGTCACTGAAAACCTTCTCTTCGTCCAGATCCACGCCGGGAGTCCTGTCAAGAAAATCCTTTTTACATGAAGACAATACCAGCAGCAAAAAAAGCGCTGCTATACCGTATATATTAGATGTTAATCTTTTCATAGAATTACAATTGAAGGTTTACACCAAGGTTGTAGATACGTGATGTTGGATAAATAGACTGTTTAGAGAAATCCGTATTTGACAGGTTGATATTCTCCGGATCCAGGTACATTTTAAATTTCGTCCATGTGATGAGGTTCTGTCCTGTTAAGAAAACCCTTAGGGATGATATCTTAAGCGGGCTCAGCCATCTTGCCGGAAGGCTCCAGGAGAGCTCCGCGTTCCTAAGCTTGATGTATGATGCATCCTGAAGGATAAAATCATTCAGCTGGTAACTGATATACGGGTTACCCCTGGAGTGTAAAGCCGGCCAGGTTGCCGTAGCTGCAGTCTCCGGAGTCCAGCGGTTCAGCATAAACTCATACATCTGCTGACCGTTATTTTGTTCGGATAAGATCACATCAGAACTAACGTTCGCAACTCCCTGGAACATAAGGGAAAGAGACACCCCCTTGTAAGCCATCCGCGGAGTGAAACTGAAGATATATTCTGGAGTACGTGAATATCCGATCGGAGCCCGGTCGTCGCTGTTGATCCTTCCGTCACGGTTATAGTCAACATATTTCAGATCTCCCGGAATGGGGTTGCCCAACTCGTTGGGAACATAAGAGTCTATATCCTCCTGCGACTGGTAAAACCCGTTCGTGAGATAACCAAAGAACTGCCCAACCCTCTTGCCTTCCTGTTTCTGATAGTCCGGACGACCAATAGGTTCGTCACGGCTGATGATGCGGTTGCGGGCGAAAGACACCTGGGTGTTCAAGCCATAACTGAGGTCGCCTGAACGCTTATTCAGATCCAGCTCTGCCTCAAATCCTTTATTATACACTTCACCAATATTCAAAGGAGGATAACCTTGTCCAAGAATTTGCATTCCGGATTGTCTGGGAGTGAGGATATCTTTCCGGGTTTCATCAAAGAACTCGAGGTTCAAACTGATCGCATCCCTGAAAAATTTACTCTCTATACCAAAGTTCCTTTTGGTACCGGTTTCCCAGGTGATCACCGGGTTACCAATGGCATTATCAGGCAGATACACCACAGGAAGGTTCCTGATACTGTTGGGATCACCAAACTGCACTACTCTGCCGGGACGCGAGTAAGCAGGAGTACTGATGTTTAAATTTCCGGTAACCCTGGAATAGTTTGTGAGATATAAAAATCTCTGACCGATATCATCGCTGCCTACCAATCCATAACTTCCTCTCACCTTAAGGTAGCTTAGCCATTCACTGTTTTTCAGAAAACTCTCATTGCTGATGGTCCAGCCGGCAGAAACTGCAGGAAAGAAACCATACTTCATTCCTGACGGAAAGTTCTCTGAACCGTTATAAGCGGCATTGAATTCCGCAAAGTATCTTCCGGCATAATTATAAGTAAGGCGGCTAACTACGCCCTGCGATGCTTTCGGTGGAGCTGTCGTAGCAGAGCCCCCCTGAACATTGATCAGCTGGCGGGTAAATAGTGCCAACCCTGTTAAACTGTGTTTGCCAAAGCTCCGGTCGTAGTTAAAGCCGGTTTGCAGGTTAGAATGTATGGTTCCGCCAAATACGTTTTCCAAACCACTTAATGGTTCGTCCCGTGGTCGATCTCCGGTAAGGGTTACTTCCTTTGTTTCACGATCTATCGAATATGCAGCCCAGCTCGCGTTTCGCCTGGTGGTGCTTTCAAAATAAGAGTCGTATGCATATACTGTTTTAAAGGATAATCCTTTGGTTAATGCATCCAGTTTATAGTTTATATTGAAGGTACTTTGGACGCTGTTGAAGTCGTCATAACGTGTTCCCCAACGGGTAATCACTGCCAAAGGATTCCAGATATTGGTTCCCACACTTGGGTTCTGAGCTATACGTCCATCAGGCAAAGTTACCGGATAAGCGAATGCCGGCACCTGTAACACACGGGAGATCATCGCTTCCACATTGTCGTAAGAGAAAGATCCTGAACCTGATCTTAATCCAGAAGGCTGGTATCGTTTCTGTAACCTTCCTCCCAGCTTAACACCTACATCAAGGTTCTTACTAAGCTTTACATCAATGTTCGACCTGAAGTTGTAGCGGTTATAGTCAGGTGTAGACTTTATCTTATAAGGAGAATCGAAGTTCTTAAATATTCCGTCTTCAAAAAGGTAACCTACAGATGCAAAGTATTTTATCACTTTGGTACCGCCACTAACGTTAACGTTGTGCTGCGTCTGGGAATAAAAATCACGGGTGACATAATCAAACCAGTTCACGTTCGGGTATCCAATCGGATCTGAACCATCCTTAAATTTCTGCAAGGCTGCATCCGTCCAGGTAGGCGACAGACCATCGTTCCTGTTCGCCTCATTAATAAGATAAGCATTTGAATAGGCATCCAGCGCTTTTGGAATGCCGGTATACGATTGCAGGCTCAGGTTTCCGGAATAACTAACCCTTGGCTTGCTTTCCTTACCTGATTTAGTGGTAACTACAATTACCCCATTGGCTCCTCTGATACCATACACCGCAGTAGACGATGCGTCTTTTAGGATATTAATCGACTCTATTTCGTTAGGATCAATATCTCCAAAATCTGGCCGCTCTACTCCATCAACAATTACAATGGCACCTGTATTATTGTAAGTAGCAACCCCACGGATATTAATAATAGCGCTATTGGAACCAGGCTGTCCGCTTCGTTGAACAGCTCCTACTCCTGGAGCCCTGCCGATCAGACTATTGGTGACGTTTCCATTTGGTGATTTAAGGATCTCTTTGCTACTGATAGTGCTAATTGCGCCAGTTAACGTAGACTTTTTTTGTGTACCGTACCCCACGGTAACCACTACCTCCTTCAGGTTTTGAGCATCGTCGGCAAGAGTGATATTCAGAACCCTGTTACTTCCTGCAGATTTCTCCTGGGTCACAAAACCGATGTAAGAAAAGACAAGAACATCGTTAGCCGAAGGTACTTTTATTGTGTACTTTCCATCAATGTCACTCAAGGTAGCAATTGGTTTATTTTTAACTCTGATGCTCACACCTGGTAAGGTTTCGCCGGAGGTAGATTTAACTACACCTGTTATAACTATATCCTGGATCTTTGTTTCTTCCGCAGGAACGATGTTTTCAGGTGATTCCTCTTCTCTTTTTGATCGTGTTAATATGATCCGGTCGCTGATAGGCTCAAAAGAAATAGCATGAGGGAGCAGCAGATTTTTTAAAACCGTACCCAGTTTAATCCCTTTAGCATTTAAAGAGACTTTCTCATCCAGCCGCACGAAGTCTTTGCTGTAAATAAACTTCACATCAGTAGAACTTTCCAGTTTGCGAAGCGCCTCATCCAGATTAACATTCTCTACGGAGAGGTTAACTGTACGGTCAAGCACGCCCTGAGCTTTAACATTTGCGGCCAAAGAAACACCTGTAAGTACTGCAAACATTACCATCTGCATAAAGGTCATCATCATAATTTTTTTGAAATCAGAGGATTGTAAACTACATTTCATTATATTTGAATTGTTTCTATTGGTTAAAATTGAGACAAAAAAAGGCCTGTACCTTTAAAAAAGGTATTCTAAGCAAGGTTTTTTAAGACTAAGGGAGCCACTACTCACCCTTAGTCTTTCTTAAGAAAATATGATGTTTTTGTAATCGTTATTATTTCATATCGTTTGATTTACGTCGGTTTAAATCGGCTTGATTAATTGCATCCCTTTCCATTAATTGTTACTACTTCCTGGTTTATCTGGTAACTGGCATCCACAGATTTACAAAGCATTTCCAGTATCTCTGCAAGGTTCTGATCTGTAAAATCAGCCTTAAGAATACAGGAATTGATCTTCGCATTACTGTTTATGGTGATATCGAAATTGTCTTCCAACACGCTCAGCACTTCCCTGATCTGCGTATTTTCAAACGACAGCCTGGGCCTTTTCCAAATCTTTACTTCCGACTGTGCAGAAGTTATATCTTTTTTTAAGGATTGTTCTTCAGTAGAATACACTGCCCTTTGTTCAGGCAATAACATTACCCCCTTATCATTTTCTTTATCAGAAACTGCCACAGCTACTTTTCCGGTAAGCACCTCCACTTCTGTATCTTTGCCTTTCTCTGCTTTGATCAGGAAGCTTGTACCTAGTACTTTGGTTGTTACACCGCCTGCATAGATCAGAAATGGTCTTTTCGGATTTTTAGAAACCTCAAAGAAAACTTTACCTGTCATAGAAACCTCGCGCTTATTTGCAGCAAAATGCTCAGGAACTTCAATTCTGGCACCTGGGTTTAACCAGATCACCGTACCATCTTCCAGTTCCCGTTTATACAGTGTGGTACCTTGATTTTCAAGCACGAGAACTTTAGCCTCTTTTATATTTTGATTAGCAATTACAGGGGCTTCCTGGTTCTGATAGAATGTAATACCGAGAAACATTAATAAAGCAGCTGCTATTCCACTTATCCAATAAGTAAGGGTTCTTACTGAAGTTGTATTTTCCTTCGCCGGCGAAATGCTATCAATGCGGCTGTTGATGTTATCGAGCATTGAGAGCTTAAGTTGTTCCCTCTCTTTAAGGCTAAGCTGCCCCAATATATCCTCTTGCTGATCAAAAGAATTATACCAAAGTATTACCCTTGCCTTCTCTTCGAGTGTGCAGGTACCATTAAGGTATTTTTGTATGAATTCTGCTGTAATTTTATTACCGGTCATCAGGCTTAAAAAGGTTTTCTATCTGGGTTTATATATACATGTCAGTTAAGCGCGCTCTAACACCTACTCTGTTTTAAAATAAATTTTTATTTTTTAGATTGCCTTCTATTCTAAGAATACTACACAAACAGGAGCGCTAGCAATATAGCAGCACCTATATAATCACTGAGGTTGATCCTTAATATTTTAAGAGCTTTGGTGAGGTGATTTTCCACCGTTTTTGTAGAAATGTCCAGACGTTCAGCTATTTCTTTGATTGATAAATGCTCTTGCCGGCTCAGCCGGAAGACATGCTGGCATTTCTCCGGAAGCTGGCCGATTTCGTTTTCAATCACTTTTCTCAGTTCATTGATATAAACCTGATCAAGTGTACTGTTGCTGTAGCCCTCGTGAGCATCTAAACCGGCCCGGTAATTGTTCCTTGTTATTTCCTTCTGCAGGTAATTTAACACCTGGTAGCGCACCGCCGTAAAAATGTAAGCTTCGAAAGATGTATGAACAGAAAACGTAGTTCTTTTTTCCCATAAAGAGACAAAAAAATCTTGCACGATCTCCTGTGCCACCTCCGTGCTTTTAACTCTTTTATATACAGAAGAATACAGCTGATCCCAGTATTTCAAATAAATGGTTTCAAAAGCAGACCGGTCTCCTTTTCTAAGGTCCTGTAAAAGTATCTCATCATCTGTGTCTTCTCTGCTCGCCATCAATACAATTTAAAGAAACTTAATAAAACTCATAAAATGAGGGCTGTTTATAATCGGGATTACAGCCTCAAAGATAAGATTTTCCCGGAATGGACAAAAGAAAAGGGAAGGAGCGGAAATGCCGATCAGCATCTCCGCCAGCAGGTGGAATTTAGAACAGTATTAGTTTGCCCCGCTTATCATTTGCAAATGAGCAACCCATCCGCCGCCCTTACTAAGAATTGCTTTTATAACAGACTTTTTATTTACTTCAAGTGTTTCCATTTTGAAATCCTTCGCATTCAGGTCAGCGTTAATTCCATCTTTCCAAACCACCATCTTATATTGTCCGCAATGAAATGTTCTCTCCTACCAACTTTTTCATCCCTGTCGCCTTCTATCTTCTTTTCTTTAGTATAATGCGGGAACACGGAAGGAGCTTGTACCGCAGAAGCTGATGCCCAAATAAATGTGAGCAGAGCGAGTTTGTAATGCATATCGTTAAAAAATATTTAATGCTTATATATATCCGGATCCCATACGCGAGTACTTCTTACAAGCTTTTGCCTTTTTATTTAACTGGTTAGTTTTCACGAATACATAGCTGGCGATCACTAAATCAAATTTAGTCATTAAAACGATTTAGCGAAAAACAATTGGATATTTAATTGCAGTGGTTAATGTCGATCTATATCAGCTCTTAGAGCCGGATTTTGCCATTGTGGAATCTCTGATTACCAATGCTGTACTTAGGGTCAGATATTCCGGTTCTCTTATGTGAGGAGAACTATTCAGCTTTTCGAGCAGTAAAGCAATTACTTTTTCTGAAATATCCTGAAGCGGCTGCCCGATACTGGTGATAGAGGGCGAATGCAGTTCAAACAGATCGTGATCGTCAAATACAAGTACTCCAAGATCATCCGGTATACGGAGCTCTAATGACTTAATGGCCTTAAGCCCGCTTATACCCAGGTAATTCGTTGCGAAAATAACCGCATCCAGTTCCTTCTTTCTTTTCAGGAATGATGTAATATGCCTGACAATACTTTCCTCCGCCTGGTTGTAAGCAATTTCCTTGATATATTCGTTAATATCAAACTCTCCAATAGCTCTTTCATACCCTTGTAAACGCTCCTGCATCTGTGATTGAAGAGAGTCTAAAGTAACAAATGCTATATGACGATATCCCCTATCCACCAGGTGCTTCATTCCATTATAGATGCTGTTGGCACCATCAATACCCACATAGTCAGCACCAGCGACCTGATGCAGGAAACGATCGAACATGACAACAGGAGCGCCCGATTTAATGAGCGATGTTAGTTCTTCTTCTATCCCTTCAGGAGGGGCTATGATATAACCATCCACATGCCGCTCTCTAAATATCCGAAGTATTTCCCGGGTTTTATCGGTATCGTTTTCTGTGCTGCTGTAAATAATTTTATAGCCGTTTTTATAGGCATTCTCTTCAATTCGCCGGGCAATGTTTGCAAAAAAAGGATTTGCTATATTCTCAACAAGCAGACCTATAATGTTTGATTTCCCTGTTCTGAGGCTACGAGCAAGGACGTTGGGCTTGTACCCTACTTCTTCTACAAACTTCAAAACTCTCTCTACCAATTCATCACTTATCCTCTTCTCCTTTGCCCGACCATTTAAAATAAACGACACAGTGGTTGTGGATATTTCCAATTGTTTGGCGATGTCTACGATTGAGAGTTTCTTCTTCACGCTAGTCTATAATTGAATTCAAAAGATCCCAAATGAATCTTCGTTCAGGAACTTCGAAATTAAAAACTTTAGCCGAACGATCAATACTTTTTAAAGTAAAACCTTATAGCAAGAAAAAAAATGCAAAATGGTGTCAGCAAAAAAGCAGGCTGCCATCGGGCAGCCCTGCCTAGAATTAGATGGCACGCAACACCAACAAACAAGCAAGAACTATATCGTTTTAGCAAGGAGTCAGTCGGAAACTGTTTCAAATGAAGAAAAATACCATAAGCTCGATGCGCCAATTAAAGCGGCTTCTTCACCAAGCTTTGCCTGAAAAATGGGAATATGCTGGAAGTTTGTATTGATACTGCTTCTTAAAGCTTTCTCAAATAAATTGAATGCATTGGAGATGTTCCCTCCCAATACAATAGCTTCAGGCTTTTCAAGCTCAATAAATTCATTAAGAAATGCACCCAGATTGGTTCCAAATTCGTTGAACACCGTTAACGCGTCATTGTCCGAAATGGCAAGTTTTGCTAAATACTTCACGTCTGTAACCACCTTACCGGAAAGTTCCCGATACCGCTTAATAAACCAGCGTGTCGACAGATAATCTTCCGCAATACTATCTTTAAAAGGCAGATTCCAAAAGTTAGCATCAACTGCAGTATTTTGAGAATAAATAGAAGAGCCCAATCCCGTTCCCAGTGTAAGCCCAATGATTTTAGAGAACCCTTTCGCTGCTCCCCCGAAAGCCTCTCCCTGCAGGAAACAGGCAGCATCGTTCATCAAGCGAATCTTGTCGGGATTAACTTCAAGCGCTTCCGCTAGAAGTTCTTTAATATTGAGACCATACAATGATTCGTATTTATCCTGATCCTTTATAAAGCAGATGCCATTCTCATAATCAAACGGGCCGGGCATCCCTATCCCTACCTTTGTGATCTCGAATTCTAACGCACTAAAAGCCTTTTTTATAGCCTCCCCCCAGGAACTGATTATTCGACTGGCGTCTTCATGAGAATCAACACTTTTCCGGATCCATGAGTGCTGAATCACTTTTCTTGTATCAAGATCAACTAAAGCTGCAGTAATGTGAGAGCCACCGATATCAACCCCCATTACTATTGAATTACTCATATTACTTGTATATATTTTTAAATTTATCTAGCCTGCGTATGACATGATTTACCTGACCCTATAAAACTTCGACCCGAACAAAAATATAACCAGGTAACATACAATAGGTAAATAGTAAGACTGTGCAATACCTACATTATCTGCAACAGCTCCCATAATTAAAGGGAATACAGCTCCGCCCACAACGCCCATTGAAAGGAAAGAAGAGGCTTGTTGAGTATGTGAACCCAGATTTTTAAGACCAAGGCTGAAGATGGTAGGAAACATAATGCTGAAGAAGAAATTAATTGCAAACAAAGCGGCATAGGACACCCAACCAAAGCTCTGTGCTACGATAATACACATAACGACGTTAGCCAGCGCAAAAATAGCCAGCAACGAATGCGGCGCTATTATTCGCATAAGAAAGGTCCCTACAAAACGCCCGGTAAGCATCATCGCCATAAAAAGTACCATGTAATTTCCCGCGGTTGCTTCTTCAAAACCCATCACTTCATGACCATAATTGATGAAAAAAGCCCATGTTCCACTTTGTGCAGCAACATTAAAAAATTGAGCGGCAACCGCCCATACAAAATGAGAATGCTGAAACAGTTTTTTTCCTGGTGCAAGGTCAACATTTACCGCATCTTTGTCGATGTTTGTGTCTACCACATGAGGATCTGTTAATGCGGGAACCTTAACAAATGCAAAACAAATGGCGATAAAAGCAATAACACCCCCAATAACCAGATACAATACTTTTACTGAAGTGAGATCCGTACTTCCTTCCACGTTATTCCTGAGTAAAAAATAAGATCCCACAGCCGGACCAATTATTGCTCCCAGGGCATTGAATGACTGTGCGAAATTTACCCGCTGATCGCTTGTCCGCTGATCTCCCAGAGAGGCAACAAAAGGGTGTGCTACTGTCTCTAAAGTAGATAAACCGCAGCCAAGTATAAACAAAGCGATCCCAAAAAAAGTAAAGGAGGCCGTATTGGCCGCCGGAACGAAAAGGAATGATCCCAAGGCGAAAAGAGACAAACCCAGTAATACGCCGTTCTTATACCCAAACTTTTTCATGAATAACCCGGCAGGAATACCCATTACGAAATAAGCGCCAAAGATGGCGAACTGAACAAAAGCCGACTGAGAACGGCTAAGACTTAAGGTATGTTGAAAATGTTTGTTTAGCACGTCCCCCATTGTGATGGCCACACCCCAGCACATAAATAATGACGTCACAAATACTAAAACGGTGAGATATTTTTTTTCTGTGAATTTTGGTTTCGTCCCCCCTGTTAGTACTTGCTCGCTTTGGGGCACGCTTTTTATTTTTGTAATTTCCATTGGGCTTATATTGATTATTTTGAAAGTTGAAATATAGCAAAAAATATAATGACAAATCTAACACATTAAAACGTTTTAGCAAATTATACCTTACAATTTGATTTTACCTAACGAGCTGACCATATTCCCGTCATTCAAATTAAAAGTGTTCTGGCATTCGATTCTATCATTCGGAAAAATACAAATAGCCAAAACAAAGCTTCCGTCACAACAATTATATTCCATAGTATTTCGAAGCTTCTACCTGAAATGTTATGAACAAAAAACTGCCCGGAACATTCATAGAAAAAAAACAACCCGATGATAGCAGGCGAGATTTTCTCAAACAGTCCGCACTTCTTTCTGGACTAAGCATCACCCCATCCATCGCCTTGAAGGCTGCAAATGAACATTGGGATGAAAAACTAGCTGCTGCGATAGAAAAAACATCACTGCAACTAGAAATAAACGGAGTGCAGCAATCGCTCAGTGTTGAACCCAGGGTGACTCTTCTGGACTTGTTACGTGAGCAACTTAATCTCACAGGAACAAAAAAGGGCTGCGACTATGGACAATGTGGAGCTTGTACCGTTCATGTAAACGGGAAAAGGATCTTGTCGTGCCTGACACTTGCAGTAATGCAGGATGGGCAGAAAGTAACGACAATTGAAGGGCTGGCTGATGGAGAAACGCTGCATCCTATGCAGGAAGCGTTCATTAAGCACGACGGCTTTCAATGCGGTTATTGTACCCCAGGACAAATCATGTCGGCTGTGGCTTGTATACGCGAAGGACATGCAGAATCAGAAGATGAGATCCGGGAATATATGAGCGGAAACATTTGCAGATGCGGGGCCTACCCCAACATTGTAAATGCTATTTCAGAAGTGAAAAAAGGAGGAAAAAAGGTATGAATCAGTTTTCCTATATCCGGGTAAACCAGCAACAGGCTGCTGTAGATGCTATAAGAAAAGACAAAGCTGCTATGTTTATCGCCGGAGGCACCAACCTTACCGACCTAATGAAACGAGGGATAGTAAGCCCTGAGAGACTGATCGATATTAACAGACTCCCTCTCAAAGAAATCAAAGCCGAAAAAAACTTTATAAGAATTGGCGCACTGGCTCTGAACAGTGTCGTAGCCGAAAACAGTCTGATCCAGAAAAGACTTCCTCTGCTGGTACAAGCCTTAAATTCAGGCGCATCAGCACAGATAAGAAACATGGCCACTGTAGGAGGCAATATGCTGCAGCGTACACGGTGCCATTATTTTTATGACACAGCACTCCCATGTAATAAACGGCAGCCAGGTTCAGGATGCGGAGCGCTGGAAGGCTTTAACCGTATGCATGCAATTTTTGGCTTTAGCGACAAATGTATCGCTGTACATCCAAGCGATATGAGTGTTGCCTTAATGGCTTTGGACGCTACAGTTTTAGTAACCGGACCAAAGGGCGAAAGGCGTATACCATTTTCAGACTTTCACCGGCTTCCGGGAGACCGGCCGGAAACAGATACAAACCTACAGCCCGGAGAACTGATACTGGCTGTAGATATTCCCGATGCACCATTCGCTCAATATGCCCATTATCTGAAAGTGAGAGAGAGGGCATCATATGCTTTCGCCCTGGTTTCAGTTGCGGCTGCATTACATATTGAGAAAAACGTGATCCGTGAAGCTCGCTTAGCCATGGGAGGCGTGGCGCATAAACCATGGCGGCTTACAGAAGCAGAGAAGTATCTTGCCGGCAAAGCGGTTTCAGAAACAAATTTTACAGAGGCCGCCAAAATAGCGATGCAGGGAGCCAAAGCATTTAAGCACAATGCTTTCAAGCTAAAGCTTGGTCCTAATTCGATTGTCCAGGCCTTAAAAACGGCATCCAAATTATCATAATTCGAAAAAAGCTATTTCAGATGAGCAGATTGTTTTTTGATAATTTATTGGAGATCCAAGCTACCCATTATTTCTAATAATAATTAAAACGTCCAAATGAGCAGACTAATTTTTGATAAAGTTATTGGAGATCCGATGAACCGGGTGGATGGCCGAATGAAAGTGACCGGTGCGGCTAAATATTCAGCCGAATATGCCTTACCTGGCCTCGTCCATGGTGTCATAATCTCAAGCACCATCGCAAAAGGCCGGATAAAAGCCATTGATTCTAAAGCAGCCCTGAGCGCCCCTGGAGTACTGGCGGTAATATCGCATGAAAATGCGATAAAAGTACCTGGTTTTGCGGATAATGAACATCCCACAGAGCCACCAACAGGAGGACAGCCCCTGCGAGCATTCTACGACAACAAGGTTTACTCAAACGGACAACCTGTTGCCATGGTGGTAGCAGATACACTGGAGAGAGCCAGGTATGCAGCCAGACTGGTAAAGATTCAATACAACGAGGATAAGCACAAGACCGATTTTGACACCAATAAAGCTCAGTCGGTTCTTCCGTCACAAGCCAAAAAGAACCCAAAATCTCCTTTAGCGGATTATACACGTGGTGTTAAGGATGGATATAAAACTGCTCCTGTTAAACTGGAACTGGAATACATACAACCTACCGAAGTGCATAACCCGATGGAGCTTCAGGCAATTACAGCTTTTTGGGAAGCTGAGGACAAATTGACCGTGTATGATAAGGTTCAGGGCACAAAACCTACCCAGCAGGCCTTTGCTAAGGAATGGAAATTGCCGGTGCAAAACGTCAGGGTGATCTCCGAGTTTGTGGGAGGAGCTTTTGGGAACGGCTTACACAACTGGCCCCACGAAACAGCTGCTATCATAGCTGCCAAAATGTTAGACCGGCCTATCAGGCTCATGCTTACCCGCGAACAAATGTTTTTCATGGTAGGTTATCGTCCTTATACCTGGCAAAAGATCGGTATTGGCGCTTCTCCGGATGGCAAAATTCTGGGAATCACTCATGAGTCTATCGGTCAGACGTCGTCTTATGAGGAATTTACAGAGTCTACCCTCCAGCAAACCAGGATGATGTACACCAGTCCCAATGTAAGCACCGTTTACAGGCTTTTGCCCCTGGATGTAAGTACTCCTATCTGGATGCGCGGCCCCGGAGAAGCAACGGGGGCTTTTGCACTTGAATCTGCCATGGATGAGATAGCATTTGCCTTGAATATAGACCCTGTGGAATTCAGGCTTATGAACCATACAGACACAGACCCCGATAAAAAGCTGCCCTGGTCTACCAAGTATCTTAAGGAATGTATACAGACAGGAGCTGAAAAGATTGGCTGGAAAGACCGTGCGTTAAAACCCGGGACGGTACGTTCAGGAGAGTGGCTCATTGGCTTTGGAATGGGAGTTGGAACCTTTGGAGCTCATCGCGGAGCAGCTGCTGTGAGGGCTAAGCTGATGGCCAATGGCTCCATCCTCTTCCAAAGTGCTGTTACAGATATTGGTCCGGGAACCGGAACCGCCATGGTACAGATTGCCTCCGAACATATAGGTATTCCTCCCGAAAAGATCACTTTCCAACTCGGCAACTCTGATTTTCCGCAGGCACCAAATCAGGGAGGTTCAGCCATCGTGGCGACAGTGGGATCTGCTGTAGTTGCAGCCTGCACACACATCAAAGAAAAACTTTTGACCATGGCTGCCGCCTCCGAAAAAAGGTTTACGGGCGTAAAAATGGAAGATGTACTGTTCGATAAAGGCGAGCTATCCCTTGCAAAATCGCCTTCCGTAAAAATGTCATATATTGACATTCTAAAAAAACAGAAACTTACCGAACTCGACATCATTCAGGATTCTAAACCTGGAGAAGAAGGTTCGAAATATTCTAAATACTCTTTTTCCGTTCACTTTGTCAAGGTAATGGTTCATCCTGTTACCGGACGTGTGAAAGTAGACAAAGTGGTCAGTTGTATTGATGCAGGAACCATTATCAACAAGAAAACAGCGGCTAATCAGATCATCGGAGGTGTAACCGGAGGGATTGGGATGGCTCTTCAGGAGGCCGCTGTCATGGACCATCGTTTTGGCAGGTATGTTACTAAAGATTTTGCAGACTATCACGTGCCTGTCCATGCCGATGTACCCAAGGTGGAAGTTTATTTTACAGATAAGCCCGACTATATTGTAGATCCGATGGGAACCAAAGGCTTAGGCGAAATAGCAATCATCGGAGTGGCTCCGGCAATAGCCAATGCGGTATTTAATGCAACCGGAAAGCGTATCCGGGAACTTCCCATCACACCTGATAAACTTATCTGATTAATGAAGGAGCTCAAAGATATCATCAAGGCCTTTGATAAAGCGCAGCAACTCGGACTAAAAACAGCTCTTGCAACCGTTGTGCATGTGGAGGGATCTTCCTACCGCAGACCGGGGGCCCGTATGCTGGTTACCGAAGATGGAAAGCTCACCGGTGCCATTAGCGGCGGCTGCCTCGAGGGCGATGCCTTACGCAAAGCTCTCTCAGCTATTAACGAGGGAAAGAACAAGCTGGTGACCTACGATACGACAGACGATGATGATGCAAAGTTCGGGATACAACTAGGTTGTAATGGGATAGTACATATTTTATTTGAACCCATTACAGCCGCTAATCCGAACAACCCCATCCAACTGTTAAAAGCTTTAACCAGCCGGAGACAAAAAGGCGTGATAATTACCCTGTTTAATCTGGATAATCCGTTTTATGCACAACCGGGGACCTGCTTATTACATCTTAATGATGCATCAAAATCATGTCTGTCACTCTCCCAGGATCTGAGACTACAGGTCCTGGCCGACGCAACACAGGCATTCCAGGAAGAAACTTCCGCAATAAAGAGCTATACTTTGGACGATGGTATTCTCGCATCATTGTTTGATTTTGTGAGCCCTGCACTCTCCCTGGTTATCTTAGGTGCCGGAAACGATGCCATTCCCTTAGCAGAGATGGCTCATCTTCTTGGCTGGCAAATAACCGTAATTGATGGCCGTCCGAATTATGCTACCCGGCAACGCTTTCCAAAGGCCGACAAGGTATTCGTTGCTCGGCCCGAAGAAGTAGTTCCTCAGCTGGAGATCGATCAGCAAACAGCCTTCGTGCTAATGAGCCATAACTACAATTATGACCTAAAGATGCTGAAATTTCTCGTTCGGGAAGACGCCACATATATTGGCATGCTGGGTCCAAAATCCAAACTAAGTCGAATGATCGCCGAGTTTGAAAATGAGGGAAACTGTTTAAGTCCGGAAGATCATCAAAAGATCTATGGTCCCGTTGGCTTAGACATAGGAGCTGAAACAGCCGAAGAAATTGCATTGTCAGTGCTCGCAGAGATCAAAACTATATTTGCCAGCAGGATTTGTCAGCATTTGCGCGATAAAACCACATCTATTCACGCGCCAACACTTAAGGTATCCGCACAAAAAGAAGAAGACTTCACTTTTCAAAATGAGTAATATAGGGGCGATTATATTAGCCGCAGGAGAATCTTCCCGATTAGGAAGACCTAAGCAGCTATTGCCTTTTTTCGGCACCACTCTTATCGGGAATGTTCTTCGTGCGGTGCAGGAAAGCGCAGTTAAATCTGCTGTTCTGGTTTCGGGTGCATATGCAGAATTGATAAAGCAAGAAGTTGGTAACCACCCCATCCCCGTCATTCATAACTCCGGTTGGAGAACCGGAATCGCATCCTCTATCCGTACAGGGCTTGACAGTATCTTACAAACAAACCCGCTGTTCAATGGGGTAATATTGCTTGTTTCTGATCAACCATTTGTAACAGCAGAATTACTTAATCAAATGATTGCAGAGAAGAACAGATCTGGAAAAGCAATCATTGCCTGCGCCTACCAGGACACGCTAGGAACGCCTGTACTATTTGACAGGCGATATTTTAAACACCTGATGGACCTCAAAGGCCAGGAAGGCGCAAAGAAACTTCTTACTAATTTCCACAAATCTGTCGCAAGTGTGCCCTTTCACAACGGGGAAATAGATATTGATACGGAGGAGGATTATAAGAAGCTAAGTTGAGATGCCGGCTATCCTTTAGAACCCGATACCGGGATATTCTTCAGTAATATTTAACCTGTAGGAACAAACGTGGTAAATGATCAGCTATAATTTTTCAATCACCGTCCAGGCTCGTTTTAAATATTGTTCCAAATGCTAAATTTGCTCAATGCAGTTTCAAAATGTTCATATTGGTGATGTAAAATATCCTTCGCTTAAAAAAGATATGACGGAACTCCTGGGAAGCCTTTCGGATAATCCCAAACAGGGCAAGGCGCTCGGCAACAGTTTCTATAAAATCCGCCTTTCTATCACTTCTAAAGGTAAAGGCAGATCAGGCGGGGAAAGGGTAGGAACTTAGGTGAAAGTCACCGCTACTACCGTTTTTCTTACTTCCATCTACGACAAATCCGAAAAGAGCACAGTCACCGACAAAGAACTCGGACAGATTTTTAAGCTTATTCCGTAAACCTCAGCGCTGTCCTTAGTCTGTAGCCAGGGTTAAGCGCGCGAGGGACTAAGGATTATCCAATAAAAACAGAGTCTCTGACTAAAACGACTTCCCTTCCATCGGGGCCTTGATATACAGCATGGATCTTATCTCATCCTGACTATGTGTTTTTTTTTGCTCTGCCATGAATACCCTGAAGTTTCCAGATTTGAGATGAAACGCTTGATCGAAATCCGCGCTCTCAGTAAATAAATTTGAACAGTTTGTCTCAGCAGGACATTCAGTTAAATTGTCCGAAGATATAGACAAGTCGTTGTTGTCACTGCAGGAGGTAAGAACGATCAGAATAAGGGCGGTCAAGCTTAAATGATTCATACTTTATAATTAGTATTAGAAATACGGGCGACTATAAAGATATGCGACAGCGACATATATTAAGTTTTTGTTAACAGAGCCAAGCGTAGGGGTATGACAAGTTTGAAGCAAGTATTTAATAATCAATACCATCAAAGCTCTTGCCAAAAAGCAACTGTTTTGAAATATGCCTCGTCAAACTATAAATAAAAAGCCGCCCCATAACTAACTTATGAGACGGCTTCTATGTTATAATTATTTAATTAATAATCCTAGTAAGTTGTGCTTTTTGGAGTCCAGTTAGCCCATCCAGCTGTCCAGTTGCTAGTTCCCATCGCTCCAGCATAAGTAGCTGTGGTTTCAAAGCCTGTTGCTAAATCACCAGTAAAGGCTGCTTTCCCGTTAGCTACAGAATTTGCAGTTAATGTAAGGTTTGGAGCATCTATGTTTGTACTAGTAAATCCAACTGCATTAAGGTTAGCTACAGTAGTATTCCCACCGGTAGCTAGGAAAGTACCAAGAGCCGCAGCATCTGCGAATATTGTGGTTGCAACGCTTGATAAACCAAAGTTATTTCCAGCTCCAAAAAACACGTTATTTGAAACTACTGTTTGACCGTTTTTTAAAGAGTTCGCTGCGAAATCCGAGCTCAATTCAAGAGCATTAGTTTTATGATTAACAATAATTGAGTTTGCCAATACAAGTCGGCTACTGGTACCAATATGGATTCCAGCACCATGGTTAGCGCTAGAACTTCCGCCACCTGGCCCTATAAATGTAAAGTTAGAAAGAACAGGCCTGCTATATTGCTCCTCGCTAACCGCTGAACCATTTGATGCCTCAACACCTCTAGACATTCCACCTTGCGAGATATCTGCCACATTTGGGTCCTTTATAGAAATAGCATACTGAATTTTGCCTGAATATCCCTGATCGAAGTCAAAATCGTCATCCACACCACGGTATGCTATTAAATGGCTTGCATTAACTGTGCCTCCGAAGAACTCAAATGAATCGTCACCTCCATAAGAGACCTGAACATGGTGCACTTTAGTTCCACTTCCTACACCGCAGAGAGTTAGGCCATTAATCTCTTTATTGACCTGAATAGGATAACCTGCAAACTCAATACGAACATAACTAAATTCCCCTGAATTATCAGTTGGAACCTCTCCACCATAATTAGCAACTTCAGAACCTAAAACTCCAGATTCATATTGAGCTGTCCCGCTTTCTGTATTGACGGTAGATTTACCGCAAATTACAATTCCCGCCCAATCTCCTGCTGCTTTAACTTCCTGATCCGAAGTGAAAACAATTGGATTTGAGGCAGTTCCATTAGCAATAATATCACCATCTCTTTCCACAATAAGGGCGGCATTTGTAGCTTTTTCACCTTTAATAATAGTCCCTGCAGGAATCTCAAGTCTACCACCAGCCATAACCCGAACAAAACTACGCAATAAATACGTTGTATCCGCACTTAGCTTTCTTGTACCTCTGATTTCTCCTTGAAGTACTGTGAACTCCGTTTCTTGATTATTGTCGTCTCCATCATCTTTTTTACATGCACTGAATGCTGTGAATGCCGACAAAAGTACTGCGGCATAAAATTTTGGCTTCTTAAAATTCATGATCTTTTTTTTTCTTATTGATACAAATGTATTATGTGATTATTAGCAATATTTAAAGAGTATATTACCTTAATATTAAGTATTAGAAACGATATCCGAACGATAGAGACACTGAACGTCCATATTGAACAGAGTTGATAAGCTGATCAGATGAATTATCGTATCTGTCGTTTTCATTCAAGTCCTGATAAAACTTGGCGTCGCTATCGAAAATATTACTAACATTCAGTTTTACCTCACCCTTCTTCTTGATTATACGTTTGGAAAGCTGGAAATCAAGAATATTTCTTGGCGCTTCGTAAACATCTGGATAGTCGGCGAAATAACTTCCATTCCTAGTGTTACCAAAACCAACGACGGAGATTCGCTTACCAATCCTGTTATACAGCAAGCTTGTTTGCCAGCTAGAGTTTGGTGTATTGTAATGCAATCCGGTATTAATCAGGTATGGAGATTGTCCTTGTAGCGGACGGCTTTGCGCAACAACTCCAGATCCTTCAAAATCCACTTCAGATTTTATTATAGCAGCATTAGCACTGAAAATCAAGTTTTTCCAGTTAGCAGATCCTGTGTTGATAAAACCGAGGTCATGCCGTAATTCTAATTCTAACCCAAGGGCAGTTGCTTGGGGTGCATTGAAGTAGGAAATCGTTTTATTTGTCGGCGAACTATCAGATGTAATGAAAGATTCGATTGGATCCTTCAAAAACTTGTAAAACCCTGAGATAGAAAGCAATTGTCCGGCAGATGGGTATATTTCATACCGTAAATCTAAGTTCGTTATTTTGCTACGCTTTAAATCATCATTTCCCGTTCTCATTGCATCCGTAACAAAATCGTAGAAGTTAAAGGGAGCTAGTTCCCTAAATTGAGCTCTCGCAATTGTATTTGAATAACTAATTCTCAAATTTGACTTATCGTTAAGTGGATAACTTAAGTTTGCCGATGGCAGTATGTCCAGGTAGTTATTTTTAACATTTAACTGCCTGTTGTTATCTACTGTGTTTAACTCCTCAATGTAATTTTCAACCCTTGCGCCCCATGAAGCTTTCAACTTTTTAAACAACACGTTATTAAACATTACATAACCAGCATTTAAATCACCTGTTGCATCATATTTATTATTGGTATTGGTAATATCATCGATAAAAAACAGATCAGCCGAAATATTATTACTAACAAATAATTGATCTTGTGGCAAAGTCAATAAAGTATATCCCGATCCCCCCTGTTTATAGCCCAACACTCTGGCTGACACATCGCGGAGCTTATATTGTTTTGACAAGCCCACCTTCAATGAATGGGAATTCTCTAACCAATTGAAGGGAATGGAATAATTAACAGCAGCACCGAAAATATTCTCCGAAAGTTCACTAAAAAAACGGCCGGCTGTGGAGGGTGACGCAACTAGTGGAACAGCTGCCTGATATGGTTCGCTTGGATCGCCCTCTACAGGCTTAGTATAAGACAATCGCCTTAAATCTGGCTGATTGTTAGTCACTCTGCCAAAAGACACATTCCAATTTATCCTTGATTTGTTAATACTGCTTAATAGATGATCCCCCTCAAGCACAGAGTTTATAAGGGATTTATCATTTACTTCCTGCTGGGAGCCTTTGAGAAGTGTTAACTGTTCATTTGTCTGGCCAGACCTATTTAAATAGGTATCATCAAACGATTTGTTAAAGATATTTTTGAACGCAAATTTATTATTTCCTTTTATATAAGAAAGATTGGCAAGTATTCCTAAAGTCGTATTAAACGCATAGTAGGTATCATTAAACTGATAGAACGGAACACTAACATTATTAGAACGTAGGTTAAACTCACTCCTCGACTCTTCTGATATCGTCGTTGAATTTCTATAGGTTGCTGACAATATTAAGCCAAGCTTACTTTCATTTTTCAGAGCATAAGAATTACCATAGACGAACTGTAAATTCTGGCTAGGCATCGCCTTACCCAAATTATTAATACCCCAGGTATTGTCAAATCCTTTACTATAAGCAACTTGTTGATTGAGAGATGCAGAATTAAATTGTCTTCTTGTTGCAGGAAAAGAAGAAGGCAATGCCCTTGAAGTCGCTCCGAATCCAGTAAAATCTAAGCCTGGTCTGGTATTTCCATAAAAATTATTGAAAGTTGTCAGAGAGTTGTATCCTATTCCGTAATTTATTTCCAGGTTCTTTACATCTGGAAAGTCTTTTGTTTTAATCTGTATAGCTCCACCTGTGAAATCACCGGGAAGTTCGGGAGTGGCAGTTTTATTTATAACAATGTTATCAACTAAACTGGAAGGAATCACATCAAAAGAAAAAGTCTTTCTGTCTGGCTCGGTACTGGGCAAAGGTGCATTATTTACCATTGCATTATTATACCTGTCACTCAAACCCCTAACAATGATAAATTTGTTATCTTGAATACTGGCACCGCTAACACGTTTTAAAACTTCACCAGTATTTCTGTCTGGCGAACGCTTAATTACATCAGCAGAAACTCCACTTGACATACTTACCGCGTTCTTTTGCTGTGCATATAAACCCGCCACCGACTCTTGTTTTGCTGACACATTGATTACAACCGCCTGAAGCTGGTTACTAGCGCCCTCATCCATTGTAACGTCAAGATTGGTAACCGCACCTGCTTTTACAATCACGTCCGACACTGTCTTAGTAGCATAACCTACATAAGTAAAATGAACAGAATATTTACCAGCAGCAAGATTTCCTAAAGTATACCGGCCTTCGACATCTGTCGATGCGCCTTTTGGGGCACCTACCACTTTTACATTCAGCCCTATTAAAGTCTCACCGTTTTTTTTGTCAGTTACCTTACCTGTGATTTTGCCGGTTGTAGACTGGCCAAATATCTCCAAACTCATTAGTCCGAAAAGGAACACCAGGGTTAAAGTTCTGAAAACTAGATTATTTTTCACTTTTGCTTCGTTTTTTCAACCACAAAAGTATTACCGGAATATTAAGTGGATGTTAGAGGTCAATTAAGGAAAAGTAAGCGTTTTGTTAATTTAACATTAAGAACCTCCTAGAAGCGCCTCGATACTCCTCGCTTTTACAACGCATCCTAATGATCTAAAGGCGTCTTAGTACTACGTCGTTGTATAGCTCAATTACTATTAATCCTCTAACCTGTATAGCCTAATTAGGACGAGACAAGAACGAGATATCGTATTTTATAGACCGTGACTAAACCGTACATGAACCGTACCAAGACCGTGAAATTGACAGTCTTAGTACTTGGAAAGTACCCTCATGGTTCAAGCTTGTACCTGAGAGGGCTAGGAGAAGGCTGAACTGGGTATTAATTTCAATTTCCGGAGTTGGTAAAGAATGTCTATCTGTTGCCGAGCGAGTCGGAGACTCGCTTTTATTTCTGAATCCAGAGACACCCTGGGGAAGTCTCTGGACAGATAGGAACCTCCGGAGTAAAAGGCTTAGAAATCATTGAATAAGCTTAGATACCGGCTCGTTTGCTATTATCGTCTACGATGCTTCTTTCGCTGTCGGAAGTGAAGGCGTCATAAACATTCCAGGCCCAGATCAGGATGGGGACGATTGCTGTCCAGGCGAGGAGAAAACCTACAGTACCACCAACTATAATTATAAGAAGTCCTTTAATTATCTGGCCTTTGATTATCTGTCCTAATCCAGGAATGATCGCAGAGGCTATTCCAGGGATTATATATTTCTGATTTTCCATAGTAGTAAGATTTACTATCATGGATCAAATACATTGCCAGTTTAATGGATCAAGCGAACTTTTTTGAGAAGCTGATGTATCAGCCACATAGGTCCGGTTAACAAGAATTTTAAATTAGTGATAAAAGAGGGTATTTTTCCTTCGGCGCTGTATCCAATAAACTGTAAGAGCAAACCCAGGATAAAGATTATTAGGCAGACCTGCGGCAACTGGGGCCAACCTTGATTGGTATGAAGCTTTTCGAGACTTACAATTCCTGCTGAAAATGCAAATACAACCAGGAGCATTCCATAGGATAATAGAGGCGATAATTTGTAATAATAGTAGATAGAAAAGGCGATCAGAAATGATGCCCAGTTCACAAAACCATTGTATCTCCCTAAAAAGTTGAGATGGGGAAATGGGATGGCCCAGATAAGACCTAAAAGGCCAAACGATAGCAAAGGGACATATATCCACTGAAGCAACTTGTTTGTAGGACTTTGATGTGCTTCTGAGTATTGATTTAGAACTTTAATGACTGGAAGAATCTCGTGTTGTTTAGCCATTGTAAGAATTCAGCCCCTCTCCTTTCGGAGAGGGATTAAGTAAAGGCTTATTTCGCGAAAGAAACTGACCTGGTTTCACGGATCACAGTTACCTTGATCTGTCCGGGATAAGTCATTTCTGTTTGAATACGGTTTGATATATCTGTCGCCAGGATCTCAGCCTGGGCGTCGGTTACTCTTTCGCTTTCAACCACTACGCGAAGTTCGCGTCCTGCTTGAATTGCGAAGGTTTTTTCAACACCTGGATAGGATAACGCAAGTTCCTCTAGCTCTTTTAAGCGTTTGATATAACTTTCCACCACTTCCCGGCGTGCCCCCGGACGTGCACCGGAAATAGCATCACATGCCTGAATGATCGGCGAGATCATAGACGTCATTTCAATTTCGTCGTGGTGCGCTCCAATAGCATTACAAACTTCAGGATGCTCTTTATACTTTTCAGCCAGCTGCATACCCAGGATAGCATGTGGTAATTCCGGATTATCATCAGGCACCTTACCTATATCATGCAGTAAGCCGGCACGTTTAGCCAGTTTAACATTCAGTCCTAACTCTGATGCCATGGTAGCACAGAAGTTAGCAACCTCACGGGAGTGCTGCAACAGGTTTTGTCCGTAAGAAGACCGGTAACGCATTCTGCCTACCATACGGATTAACTCCGGATGTAAGCCATGGATACCTAAGTCGATCACTGTACGCTCACCAATTTCTACAATCTCATCTTCGATCTGCTTCTTGGTTTTTGAAACCACTTCCTCGATACGAGCAGGGTGAATACGTCCGTCGGTTACTAAACGATGTAATGCAAGGCGGGCAATTTCCCTTCTAACAGGATCAAATCCTGACAGGATGATAGCTTCTGGTGTATCATCTACGATGATCTCAACTCCGGTAGCTGCTTCCAGAGCGCGGATATTACGCCCTTCGCGCCCTATAACGCGACCTTTGATCTCATCATTTTCAATATTGAAAATTGATACTGTATTTTCAATGGCTGCCTCTGTAGCTGTACGCTGAATGGTCTGGATCACTACCTTTTTCGCTTCTTTGCTAGCGGTTAACTTGGCCTCATCAACAATGTCTTTTATCTGGATCATTGCCTTAGTACGAGCCTCTTCACGCAGGGTATCTACTAGCTGATTTTTAGCTTCCTCGGCTGATAAGCCTGCTATCGTTTCCAGCTGGGTGATGTGCTGATTCTTTAAAGCTTCTACCTCTTCCTGCTTCTTCTGAGTAATCTCAAGTTGTTTCTCCAGGTTTTTACGCTGAGCATCCAGGTCTTGATCCTTGCGGGTCATGTTTTCTAGACGCTGATTTAAGGATTGCTCTTTTTGTTTAATAGTATTCTCGCGCTGATTCAGCGCATTGTTTTTCTGACTAACCTCCTGCTCGTGCTCCGCTTTCATTTGCAGGAACTTCTCCTTAGCTTCAAGAAGCTTATTCTTTTTTAATATCTCAGCGTTATTCTCAGCATCCTTTAAAATCTTTTTTACTTTATTCTGAGCAGCAACTTCCTGATTTTTGAGTAGCTTCTGCAATAGGAATCTCCCTATCACTACTCCTATCACTAATCCTAAAAAAATGTAAAGTATTATATCCATATATAGTTATCACTTAAAAAAAAACCGCTATTAAAATTTAGATCCCATGTATTTTAAAACTTCAGCAAACATGAATTCGAGTTTTAATCATAATCAGGTGGACATTGCCAGATGATTTGCATTTATATTAACTCTGCTGATATTGAAGCGTTAAGTTTTATAAAATAGTGAAACCTAAAAATTTAACAGCGGTTAAACCTTTAGCGCTCTTCGCGTATTTAAAAGAACGATATATTACTTAGAAAAAAATCCGTCTAACAGCTGGTCTAATTGGTACACTTTATCTGCAACCTCTGTATCTTCATCTACCATCTTCTTCTCACTTTTTAATGTGGCGGTGGCGTAATGCAACACACACATAGAAAGTAAATCCTGTTTATCACGAACCGCATAGTTTTCCTGAAACTCTTTTATGCGGTCGTTTATCAGCTTAGCTGCTCTCCTGATCACTTCTTCCTCTTCCATATTTACCTTTAATGGGTAAACACGGTCAGCAATATTTATTTTTATTGAGATTTCTCCCATTGAGCTTTTGTTTCACAAAGGTATTACTTTTTGAGTAATACTATGCACTTATCTATTTCCCGCACAAATTCGCTAATTTTTTGCTTTATGTCAAGAGCTTTTTCATTTGCTCCATCTTTAGCTACAGCAATCTGTTCGAGTGAGCGGGCTAACTTCAGGGCTCTCAGCTTCTCTTCCAGGTCGGCCATCTTTACCTTACTGGTATCCACAGCTACGGTCAGCGACTGATTTTCAAGCCTTAACAAGTCATTTTCTTCCTGCAAAGTTTCACAAAGCTCTATAAGCCTTTGTGTTTTGCCGAGTACATTATTTAGTTGACCAGTCAGTGACATAGTTTAAAAAATTGAAAAATGCTAGCTGAAAACGGAAGCTGAAAGCAGAGAGCAGAAGTAGTTCTTGGCTTTAAACTTTACCCTTTAAGCTCTAAGCTAAAAGCTATTTTCTTATTTCCGCTCCTAGTTCCTTTTCGAAAATAGTTATTAATTTACTCATTACCGAATCAATCTGCTTATCTGTAAGCGTTTTCTCTTCGTCCTGCAAAAGAAAACTCAAAGCATACGACTTCTTATCTGCAGGTAGCTTATCGCCTTCATAAACGTCAAACACATTTACCTCTTTTAGTAGTGCCTTTTCTGCCTTAAGCGCCAGTTGCTGCAACTGATTAAAGGTGATCTGCTTGTTAATAGACAATGACAGATCCCGCCTTACAGCCGGAATTTTAGCAACTTCCTGGTAAGTAATTTTGTTCTTACGAATAGCTTTTAAAATTGCATCCCAATCAAAATCAGCATAAAAAACTTCTTTCTCTACATCCAGCTTTTTCAACACGGAGCGACTGAGTATTCCGAATTGTACTAAGACTTTGTCACCCTTTCTATATTGCTGCGCTTGTTGAAAGTCTTTATTTTCGAATCCGTCCTGAAGCAATCCAGTAACATTTAAGCGCTTAATGATTGCGTCCACTGCAGCTTTAAGGTCATAAAAAGACACCTGCTTTCTGGTGTGATTCCATTGCTGCGCAAGCTGATTGCCAGTGATAAATATTGATAGGCGCTGTCCCTCCACATAGCTCCCGTTTACGAGTGAATATATTTTCCCAAATTCGTAAAGCTTGAGATCGGCGTTCCGGCGGTTCTGGTTATAGGCTATTGCTTCGAGACCGGAGAAAAGCAGGCTTTGGCGCATTGTATCCAAATCGCTACTTAAGGGGTTGATGATCTTAACTGCTGTTTCAGGATTTTCGGCATAAGATGACTTAGTCAATGAATTAGATAAGATTTCGGAGAAGCCGTTGGAGCTTAACATATCCGCTACCTGATTCATCACCAATTCTTTATCCGGCTTAACCGCATAGTTTAAGGACGCTCTTATCTGGGCAGGTATCTCTATCTTGTTGTAGCCATAAATACGAAGAATCTCTTCAACAACGTCAACTTCCCTCGTAACGTCAACCTTGTAGGTAGGTACTGACAATGTGAGTCCGTCGGTTGTTTCTGCCTTTATTTCGATACCCAGAGCGGTAATAATCTCTTTGATCGTATTCAGCTCGATTGCCTCTCCAATAAGGCGGTTTACGTTTTTGTAGTTAACTGAAACCTCAAAAGGAGCTACCGGTGAAGGATAAAAATCGGATATCTCAGAGGAGATCTGTCCACCAGCAATTTCTTTGATCAGCAAAGCGGCTCTCTTGAGAGCGAAAACGGTAATCTCCGGATCTGTACCTCTTTCATAGCGGAACGAAGCATCGGTTTTAAGCGAATGCCGCTTGGACGTTTTGCGCACCGCCACTGCATTGAAGTAAGCACTTTCAAGGAATATGTTTGTGGTTGATTCTTTTACTCCGGAGGTAAGCCCACCAAAAACACCTGCAATACATAGTGGAGTTTCACCATTGCTGATCATTAAATCATCGGAGGACAACTTCCGTTCGGTCTCGTCGAGCGTGGTAAAAAGAGTTCCGTCCGGGAAGTTTTTCACTACTACCTTACCACCTATTGCATCGGCATCAAACGCGTGCAATGGCTGTCCTAGCTCATGAAGCACGTAATTTGTAACGTCAACAATATTATTGATAGACCTGACTCCAATTATGTTTAATTTTTCTTTGAGCCAGTCAGGAGACTCCGTTACCTTGACACCACTGATAGTGATCGAAGTATACCGAGGGCAAGCTATTTCATTTTCAACAATGACAGGAATAGGGCGATCGAGGTTGTCAGGCCTAAACGCCGAAACATCAGGTAAAGTAAGTGAGGTTCTTAAATAAGCAGCAAGATCTCTGGCTACACCCAGATGAGATGCCGCATCGGCGCGGTTTGGAGTTAAGCCAATCTCAAAAAGGTAATCATCCTTGATATTAAAATATTCTTTTGCGGGAGTTCCGATGCGAGCACTTGAATCCAACACCATGATACCGGCATGAGAACCACCCAGGCCAATTTCATCTTCAGCACAGATCATCCCTTCGGATACTTCGCCCCTGATCTTGGATTTATTAATTTTGAAAGGCTCCCCTTCGTTGGGATATACCGTTGTGCCCACGGTTGCTACGATAACATGCTGACCTGCGGCAACATTAGGAGCGCCGCATACCACCTGTAAATCTTCGCCTTTTCCCACATCAACTTTCGTCACACGCAGACGATCAGCGTTTGGATGCTGTACGCATTCTTTTACAAATCCTACTACCAAGCCCTCTAGTCCCCCAGGTATGCTTTGTACTTTCTCAAGACTTTCTACCTCTAAGCCAATAGCCGTTAGTATTTGTGATATTTCTTCCGGGGTTCTTTCTGTATGTATAAACTGGCTAAGCCAGTTGTATGATATCTTCATCCGTTTTAATTAATGAAGGGCAAAGATAAATAAAAGGAGAATGCTTAAAGAAGTTCTTATAGTATTCCCTCGTCTGCAAAACTAAAATAAGATGCGTCTGTGAATATCAGATGATCAAGCACCGGAATATCGAGGAAACTACCAGCTTCCCGGAGTTTTTTTGTGAGATTAATGTCTGCCTGACTTGGCTTCAGATTTCCGGAGGGATGGTTGTGTGCCAGGATGATGGAAGCAGCGTTATTTTCGAGGGCTGATTTAAAAATTATCTTAGGATCTGCAATTGTTCCTCCCTGACCACCCTTGCTTATCAAGTGCTGGGACAACACGTTGTTAGCTCTGTTAAGCAACAAGATCCAGAATTCTTCGTGATTTAAGTCGGAAAAATAGCGGCTCAATAAATTGTAAATATCCTTACTGCAAGTGACCTGTGTTTTCTTAGCTTTTTCAGACTCTCTTCTCCGGCGGCCAAGTTCTAATGCGGCAATAATTGTTATTGCCTTGGCTTCGCCGATCCCTTTAAAGCGTGAGAGCTCGCTTACTGAAAGCCTGCCAAGTTTGTCAAGGTCGCTTTCGAGAGAATGCAAAATGCGCTTGCTGAGTTCAACCGCTGTTTCATTCCTGCTTCCGGAACCGATGAGAATTGCAATCAGCTCCGCGTCGGTTAAACTCCTTCTGCCCTGGTTCAACAGTTTTTCCCGCGGACGATCTTCTTCTGCCCAGGATTTGATGGTGATTTTCTGGCTATAAGTTTCCATAATTTAAAATTATGGAAACACCAATATACAAAAAAGGGAAACCGTCATAGTTTCCCTTTTTTGTATATGATTTAAATATCTTAGCCTAAGCCGTTAACAAACTTTGTTAACTTTGACTTATTGTTAGATGCTTTGTTTTTGTGAATTACATTTTTCTTAGCAAGACGATCAAGCATAGACACAACTTTTGCTAAAAGCGGAGTAGCTTCTGCTTTTGATGTAGTGCCACGTAATTTTTTAATAGCGTTACGGGTTGTTTTAGCCTGATAGCGATTACGTAAGCGCTTAGTAGCATTCGCTCTAATTCTCTTTATTGCTGATTTATGATTTGCCATTTGTAAGTTGTACTTCTATTTTTCGGACTGCAAATATAAGACGATAAGATTTAAGAACAAAACTTTTATTTAAAAAAATCATGAACCATAACCAAGTAATGTATTAACTTAAAGCACCTTATTGTAATCCGAACATGTTCAGAAATCTATTAACCCTTTTCATTTCACTACCCACTGTTATTCTGTTTTCTTCATGGGGATTTTTTGCACATAAAAAAATCAGCCGGATGGCGGTATTCAGCTTGCCTGCGCCTATGATAAAATTTTACAAGAGTAATATTGAGTACATTACTGAACATTCTGTAGATCCGGATAAAAGACGCTATGTTAATAAAGATGAAGCTTCCAGGCACTACTTAGATACAGATCACTATGGGCTGTCGCCTTTTGACAGCATTCCCCAGAAATGGGATGAAGCTGTACGGAAATATAGTGAGGATACTCTCAGAGCTCATGGGATTGTTCCCTGGCAGATTCAACGGACGTATTATTCGTTGGTCAGGGCTTTTAAGGAAAAAGATGCGAAGATGATCCTCAGACATTCTTGTGATTTGAGCCATTATATTGCAGATGCACACATTCCTCTGCATACTACAAGCAATTATAACGGTCAGTTTACTAACCAAATTGGGATACATGGTTTCCTGGAAAGCCGCCTGCCTGAATTATTTGCTTCGGAATATGATTTTTTTGTTGGAAAGGCGAGATACATTGAGAATCCACTGAACGAGGCATGGAAATTTCTACGGCGGACCAATAGTCTTACAGACTCAGTGTTTTTGATTGAAGCCAGGTTAAGCAAAAGTTTCCCTTCGGACAGAAAATATGCTTTTTCCGAAAGAAATGGGATTTTGCTAAAGCAGTATTCTGAGGAATATTCAAGGGCCTATCATATCGCATTAAATGGACTGGTTGAGAAACAAATGCAGCAATCTATACTTGTTACCGCCAGCTACTGGTATTCTGCCTGGGTAGATGCCGGACAACCGGATTTGAACGGGCTGAAAAGTAGAGATGAGGCAGAAGATAAAAAAGACGAACTTTTATACCAGGAAGGGAACCAGTTGGGCAGGCCTGAATGATCAGGCCTTAACTGTCTTGCTTTTGCCTTTCAGCAATTCTATTACTGGTGGCAGCAAGGATAACAATATAATTGCAAAGATCACGTAGGTGAAGTTCTGCTTGATAATAGGCAGGTTACCGAAGAAAAATCCAATGAACAGAAAGCTGACAACCCACAAAACCCCACCAATAACATTGTATGAAGCAAACTTACTGTAGCTCATAGTACCGACGCCTGCAACAAACGGAGCAAAGGTCCTTATGATAGGAATAAAACGGGCATAAATAATGGTTTTGCCTCCGTGTTTAACGTAGAAGGCCTGTGTTTTCTCGAGGTATTCCTTTTTCAATAATTTATATTTTCCACTAAAGGCCCTCGGACCGATATAATCCCCAATCAGATAATTTACCATATCGCCCAAAATGGCCGCGATGATCAAAATAGCTGCCATCAGGAAGATGTTTAATCCGCTTTCTTCCTTAGCAACTATAGCTCCTGCTGCAAAGAGCAGTGAATCACCGGGAAGAAAGGGGGTAACCACTAAACCGGTCTCCGCGAAAATAATAAGGAATAAAATAAGATAGGTCCAGGTTTGATACTCGCTGACAATTTCTACAAGATGTTTGTCAATATGAAGAATGAAGTCGATGATCGATTGGATGATTTCCAAGGCAAATACGATTAAGTGTTTGCCAAAAATAGAAATATCAGAGGAATTCTCTGATATTTCTATTTTATATTATTTGTTTTTGTTCAGATTAATGCTCTACCAGATACACCTTTGGCTCCTGCGCGCCGGTGCCTCCGGCAATACCGATGGTCCAAATAGTATAAATTTTACCCGATGAGATTGTAGTGGCCGCAGAAGTAGCTCTAACAGTTGCTGTTCCTGCATCTAAAACCTCGAACGTTAAGGAACCCGGGTCCATCTCCATAAACTCTGAAGCTTGATTATAAGCTCTGGCACCAGACAAATTGGTGGTTTGATCTTTTATCCTAAAATCTACTCCGGTTGCACTACGGCTAAGATTCAGGAAGCGAACCTTCGCTTTGCCTGATGCGGGTGCGTTAAGATTGTCTTCCAGTATCACGGATGTTGTACTGTCGTTTTTTGACAGGTATTTGTATGTTGGAAATACTGAGTAACCTTTATCAACAACAAGATCTATAGTGTCTTTAAAAACCTCTGTTGAAGTTCCGCCAACTGCGGCCTGGATTAATGATTTTCTTGAGTATACACCGATATAGTTAGTATATTGGTTTACCGTCAAGGCTGCCCCGGTGGCTCGTTGACCATCTACGTAGAAATCTAAAGATGTCTGTGCCGGAAGTGAGTGAATAAATTTGATCCCTGAAACATCAGGCTGTTCAAAGTCATCGTCATCATTTTTATTACATGAAGACAACAACACGAGACTAAAGAGTCCTAAACATAATGCTAAAAAATATCCTCGATTTTTCTTAGTAGTTTTTCTTGAGTAATTCATAATTGATCTTATTAGGTGGAAATAATCTATATGTATACGTTATTAAATGTGTAATTGAAACAGTAATGTACAAAATAAACAAAGTCCGGCCAAAATAGTGCCGGACTCCATCAAAAAATACTTATAGAATTACTTATGAGTAACAATGTTCAAGCCAAGGTCAGTAGTACCCATCAGGTAGATGGTATAAACTTTCCCATCCTGAACACTAAAAGTCTTATTTGTGGAAATGTTCGCATTGCTTGCAGCTGTCGCCTTGAAGTTATGTTCGCCCGCCGAAACTACACTATAATCTGTTGTAGAACCGAAAGCGAGGTTCCCTGACAGTGACAAGGAGTTATCCAGCATGATGGTTGCATTAGACAATAAGGCACTTAAATTGACAAAGCGCACTTTTGCATTTCCTGCAGTTGGCTTTGTAGTGTTATCTGATGTAGTTACCGTACTTGCTGCAGTACCGCTATTTGTGACATAAATTGTATAATTTTTCCCACTTTCGAAATTCACATTGGTACTGCTTACTACTTGTGTACTTCCTTCCAATTTGATTTCAGCGGTCTTCGCTCCGGTAGTTGTTCTAAGATATCCCGATGACTGCGCATAAGCTACTGCTGAATTGTTAACCTTTTGATTGTCCAGGTACAGTTCTACCCTGCCGGTACCTTCAGCCGAATGGATCACCTGTATATTAGCGCCATCCATATCGTCATCGTCGTCATCCTTACTGCAGGAACTAAGAATCATGACTGAGCTTAAAGTTAAAAATGCTGCGAATGCGAGCATAAGTTTGCTAAGTCGTGTTTGAGTTTTCATAATCATAATTTTAATATATGTGTGTGTGTGTGCTTTATTCCTTTACAGGTGTTAAAGAAAAAGAGCATCTGCTAAGTTCAAAAACTCAGCCAGATGCTCTTTGCAGCAATCTTATATTAAAATCGTATTAATTCTACTACACTAGGCGTAGCTATTTAACATCACCGGCATAACCAACATCAGAACATCCTCGCGCTCATCATTCGTTTGTGGAATAAGCAAGCCCGCCCGGTTAGGTGTGCTCATCTGTAAGGTAACTTCCTCACCACTTAAGTTATTAAGCATCTCGATCAAAAAGCGTGCGTTAAAGCCGATCTCCATATCGTCGCCTTCATATTGACAGCTTAAACGCTCATGAGCCTCATTGGAGAAATCAATATCTTCGGATGATATGTTCAACTCACTTCCGGTGATCTTCAGACGAACCTGATGTGTTGTTTTATTAGCAAAGATAACCACACGGCGCAATGAATTAAGGAACAATGCCCGGTCTAAGGTTAGCTGATTTGTATTGTTTTGTGGAATTACCGCTTCATAGTCAGGGTATCTTTCGTCGATCAGGCGGCAAATAAGGTTAATATTTCCAAAGCGGAAGAACGCACTGGTACTGTTATATTCAACGGAAACATTAACATCATCCGAAGGCAGGGAAGATTTCAAAAGCGTCAATGCCTTTTTCGGTAATATAAATGAAGCTGCGCTTTCAGACTTCGCGTCCATCCTACGATAGCGAACTAATTTATGCGCATCAGTAGATACAAAAGTAAAGTGCTGCGGCGTAAGTTGACAAAAGACACCGGTCATTGCAGGCCTTAACTCATCACTACTTACAGCAAAAATGGTTTTATTAATCGCTTCAGCCAAAACAGAAGCCGGTAGATTAACTGCAGAAGCGTCTTCTACAGTAGGAATTTTAGGAAAATCATCACCATTCTCTCCACTCAACTTATATTTTCCGTCACCTGCATTTATTTCGATCGCAAATGTACTATCATCGATATTAAACGCAATAGGTTGATCTGGAAGTGTCTTAAGAGTTTCAAGTAATATTTTCGAAGGGATAGCTATTTTACCTTCTTCTTTAGATTCAACAGCTAAAGACGTGGTCATACTAGTCTGCAAATCAGTTGCTGAAATAGTTAAAATACTATCTCTGATTTCGAAAAGGAAGTTTTCGAGTATCGGCAAAACAGTACTGCTACTTGATGCTCCGTTTACAGCTTGTAACTGTTTTAATAAAGTCGACGTCGAAACAATGAATCTCATATATCTTTATATCTAAAAATCTAGTGAATAGATGAACAGAGGCTTCTCTAAACAAATCTCCGCCCTTCAAAAATAGGAAAAGCAAAATCAAACCTGAAAAAGAAAATGCTAACATTATGACAATAGTGTGGAAAAGATTTTTTCAGATTTCCAACACAAGATATAGCTGTGAGGCCTATTTTGCAAATCTACTTTTCCGGTAAAAATGCCAACCCAGTGCGAATATTGTCAATAATACAAGAGGTAGCAGAATGTTAAGCAATTGCCAGTTCAGTTTTTCGTCGCGTACCTTTGCTCTGTCGAGCAGGCGGATTCTGATTTCTTTGTTTCTCAGCTCTATAATCCCTGAGTCGTCGGTGAGATAATCAGCAATATTCAAGAGGAAATTTTTGTTCCCGTATTGCTTTTGGGTATACCTGTCGTATCCTAGAGGCAGGGGAGAACCATCCTGGGTGTTGATCTGGTTCTTTAAAATATCACCATCGCCAACCACAATGATCCTGGCAGCCCTTCCCTTTTCGGGAATTGTTACGTTGTCTGTGATCTCTTCCGGCACAGGCCTGTTCCTGAAATTGGAAGTGAATTCGCCCTCCAGAAGTACTCCAACACTTTTTGGCCGGCTTTGAAATTCTCTTGGATCCGGCTCCTGTGCGATCATTTCCAGGGAAATCATATTAGGTATCTTTAACAGCCGGCTATAAGGGGAAGAGCTTAGGATAACCTGTTTGCGAATTCCTTCTACAGCAATCGTATCCACGGTATTGGCAAACTCGCTCCGTATTCCATCAAGGTTCTTCACCAGAGGGTGTTTTGAAACCGGGACAAATATTGGATAAAACAACCATGGCACCATCTGCATCTGGGGTTGTCCTGCGATGTTACCGACATTCACAGGGATCTGCGCGCAGTTCATATCTGCGAGAAGATCATAATTTACCCTTACGCCGTAGGTAAATAACATATCATCCAGGTTCAGTTTCTTAGCAAAAGCCAATTGGCTGCCCATACCCCGCAAGCTATCCAATTCTGCATTTACGTTATCTATTGCAAAAAACAGACTGCCTCCGCGCATTAAAAAGTAATCAATTTTATATTTCTCAGCCTCAGTAAATGGGCGGTCCGGCTTAGGTATGACCAGTACTTTCAAGCGGTTAATCCCTTCGAATGGAATGGTCTTTAAATCCACTCTGCCTGCTTCGTAACCCGATTGAAGCGTATTCAGAGCATCAGACAGTTGAAGATCAGACAGCTCTCCATGCCCTTCTGTAAATCCTATCCGCGGTTTTCCTCCACTTGTAATCTTCTTAATTGAGCTTGTAAAAGCATATTCCAGATTTTGAATGGAGTTATTCAAAACTTCTTCGGGCGGCAGCCCCTCGCGGTTTTGAAAGAGGTTAACCGGAATTTGTTTTCCCTGATAAGTGATCAAAGCAGCGGGGAAAACGATCTTTTGCGTAAGTCCGGCTTCTGTTTTCACACTAAGATTGGTTGGTTCCAACCCTTTTGCTACCAGTTCCTGGTAGACCGTTTGCTGATTTTCCTGACTACCTGTAAGTGGATTTACGAAATCAAACCGCAGCCTTCCGTTCGCGTATGCCTTATATTCTGAAAGTATTTCTTTTGTTGAGTTCCTTAGTCGCTTAAAAGCAGATGGGAATTCACCCTCTAAGTAGACGGTCACCTGAATATTTTCGCTCAGGTCAGATAATTCAGATTTAGTGATCGACGATAAGGTATAGCGCTTTTCCGCTGTAAAGTCAAAGCGTGTAAAAACGAAAGATGATGCAATATTTATTGCAATAAGAATAACTATAAACAATGCGAGGTATTGTAAATCTCTTTTTTTGCGATCTACCATTTTCTGCCTCCTAATATTGTCTTAGTAATCACCAGAAAAACTGCTATAAAACTTAGAAAATACACCAAGTCTCGTGTATCAAGCACTCCACGGCTGATAGATTGATAATGTTCATTAATACCTAAAGCTGTTATATAAGTATCGACGGTCTGCAATGATAACAGCTGACTGATAGAATCAAAGCCTATGAAACAAAAAAAGCAAAGAAAGACGGCTATAGTAAAGGCAATGATCTGATTATTTGTTATGGCCGAAGCAAATATGCCAATTGAAACAAAAGCTGCTCCAAGTAAAAATAGGCCGATGTACGAGCCGATTACGGCTCCTGTATCAATATTGCCTTTTACTGCACCTAAATGATATACAGTGATATAGTAGATAAGCGTAGGCAGCAGCGCAAATAAAACAATCATCAAGCTAGCTAAATATTTACCCAGTACGATATGCCAGTCAGTTAAAGGTCGGGTAGCCAACAGTTCAAATGTCCCCTCCCGGCTTTCTTCAGCAAACGTACGCATGGTTATAGCTGGGATGAGGAACATAAACAGATATGGAGCTGTATTGAAAAGACTGTCTAAGCCAGCATAACCATATTCCAGAATACTGGAATCGGGAAAGACCCATAGCAGCAAGCCCATAACCAATAAAAACACTCCAATAGTTATATAAGCTACAAGAGAGTTTAAAAAACCGCTAATTTCTTTATTAAAGATTGAAAGCATATTTTTTTCTGTCGTCGAAATTACTTACAAATATCGCCCCAAACAAAAAATCCCCGTCAGAAAAGTCTAACGGGGATTTTTTATAGTATGTTTTGATTTTTTAGAAATAGAACAAAAGACCGATGTTCGGGTTGAAGAAATCAGCTCCGATATTGAACACGTTACTTGTCATATCGTCTCCGATTTCTGGTTTAACAGTTTCGCTTCTGTATGATATACCGCTAAAACTAAGCTCTATTCCGAACTTTTTTGTCGGGAAAAAGGCGAAGCCCGGAGACAAACCAACTCCTATAGCACTGTATTTGGGACCTTTATCACCATCTTCATTTTCTGACCGTCCAAAAGCCATCGGCACGGATAACTCGCCAAAAAATTTAAATTGCTCAGAAATAGATTTGTAATATCTTCCGAAAGGGGCTATAATAAATGTATTTGTTTTATCTCCGTCAAAAGACTTTCCAGACTGGAATCCAATACCTGTACCTAACGCAATGTTTTCTTGTATAAAATAACCTGCTTTAGGGATTATGGAAAAAGAGGTGGCTGCATCATCTTCTACTTCAATCTTTTGTGATGAGAAGTTAACGGATCCACCTACAACGATATTTCCTTGCTCGGTTTGTGCTGATACCTTTAAAGAGCACACTGCAATAGCAGCAATTAATAAAACTTTTTTCATGTGACTTAATTTTGGATTAATGTGCCGCAAAAGTAAGCTGTTTTTTTGAAATGTCAACACGAAAAGAGCAAACTCTTAACTTCAGAGAAAACTACTTGATTTAGTGAGAGTTAGAAAGATGTTTTCCAGAGATTGGTTCTTGTGAGTATTTTTTAATCCCACAAGTTCCTGGTTGGCTACAACCTTTCCTTTATTAATTATCACAACATCGTCGCATATCGCCTCCACCTCCTGCATAATATGCGTTGACAAGATCACTGTTTTGGTCTCTCCAAGAGTTTTTATAAGGTTACGAATTTCAATAAGCTGGTTGGGATCGAGCCCAGAGGTAGGTTCATCCAGGATTAGTACTTGCGGATCGTGAATCATTGCCTGTGCCAGACCGACACGCTGCCTGTAACCCTTTGACAAGGCTCCGATCTTTTTATGCTGTTCTGCCCTCAGCCCTGTAAGTTCTATCACTTCATCTATTCTACGTTTCTTATTGGCAAGCTGGTGAATGTTAGCAATGAAGCTAAGCGATTCTTTGACATACATATCAAGATACAGCGGGTTATGTTCTGGCAGGTAGCCCAAGTTCCTCCTTACTTCCATGGGGTCTTTAGCTACATCGAACCCGCACAGGCTCGCGCGTCCTGCGGTCGGAGGAATAAAGCAAGACACAATTTTCATTGTTGTGGATTTTCCAGCACCATTCGGTCCCAAGAATCCCAATACTCTTCCAGCATGTGCTGTGAAGGAAATCTGGTCAACCGCCTTTTGCTCTCCGTATACTTTTGTGAGTTGTTCTACCTTTACGCTCATAACTGTTTCTAAAGATCCCCAATAGGATACAAGAATTGTGCTAATTTATAAAATATTTGTCCCGGGTGTTTGAGCACCTAAAATTTCGTAATCTTGCATCGCAAGATTGACACTGAACGCCGCAATGATCGCAATGATGAACAAAACAGACCTTTCTCAATACAACAACTCCTGGTATACCCCCAAAGCATCATCCCTTAAGCGCCTTCTGTGGATATGGGTAAATGCTGCATTTTTAAAGACTTCCTTCATACCATCAAGCGGAATACGGGTTTTTCTTTTAAAATTGTTCGGCGCAAAGATCGGCGTTGGGGTGAATATTAAGCCGGGTATCAGTGTTAAATATCCCTGGCTGCTTAGCGTCGGCAATTACGCCTGGCTGGGGGAGGATGTGTGGATTGACAACCTTGTCGAAACAGTGATCGGCGATAACGCTTGTCTTTCACAGGGAGCTATGCTTCTGACCGGGAACCACAATTTCAAGAAGACGACGTTTGACCTGATAGTGGGTGGTATTACGCTGGAAGAGGGGGTTTGGATCGGCGCAAAAGCCACTGTATGCCCCGGAGTTACCTGTAAATCACACAGCGTTTTGTCTGTGGGGTCGGTGGCAACTAAAGATCTGGAGCCTTACTCTATCTACCAGGGGAATCCGGCTGTGAAGGTCAGGGACAGAGCTTTAGAGAGTTAATTGATCTAATATAGTTCAGGAGGTGCCGAAATAAATTCGGCATGACGACCTCAAGAATAGCGTCATCGCTTTCTTCAGGACTCTTGCCTAAGCTGGGCGCGCTATACATAGTTCAGCAGGTGCAGAAATAAATTCGGCATGACAGCCTCGAGCTTTTCATCGTCCTCTAGCTATTTATTGTTCTCCAAAGCAGATCCTTCAATTCAACAATACCCTTTTGCGCCACTGAAGAAATAAATAAAGAAGGTACATCAGCGGGCAGCTCCTGCTTCATTTCATTTTGCAATTCTTCATCAAGCATATCCGATTTACTTATGGCTAAAATCCTGGGTTTATGCATTAATTCAGGATTGTACTGCTCGAGCTCATTTTGAAGGATCTGATATTCTTCCTTAATTGTTCTGCTCGTATCGGCGGGAATGAGGAATAGCAATACAGAATTTCGTTCAATGTGACGAAGAAATCGGTATCCCAATCCCTTGCCCTTTGAAGCTCCTTCGATAATACCCGGAATATCAGCCATTACAAATGAGCGGCTATCGCGGTAAGAAACAATGCCAAGATTAGGCACTAAGGTTGTGAAAGGATAATCAGCGATCTCGGGCTTCGCGGCTGAGACTACAGAAAGCAGCGTAGACTTCCCTGCATTAGGGAAACCAACCAGACCCACATCAGCTAATACTTTCAACTCAAGCACCATCCACTCTTCTTTACCCGGTTCACCAGGCTGAGCAAAACGAGGTGTTTGCAGGGCTGGCGTCTTAAAGTGCCAGTTACCCAGACCTCCTCTGCCTCCAGGAGTTAATATTCTTGTTTCACCATCTTTTGTTATTTCGAACAAAACTTCTCCGGTTTCAGCGTCCTTTGCAATTGTGCCGAGTGGCACTTCCAGGATTTCGTCCGTGCCGGATTTACCGCTTTTCTGTCCACTTCCTCCGTTCTGCCCATTTTCAGCAATTACATGCTTACGATATTTTAAATGAAGTAGTGTCCAGATATGGGTGCTGCCTTTTAATATGATATGGCCACCCCTGCCGCCATCACCTCCGTCGGGACCACCCATAGCTGTATGTTTGTCCCGGTGCAAATGCGCCGAGCCGGCTCCACCGTGCCCTGAGCGACAGCAAATTTTTACGTAATCGACGAAGTTTGATCCTTGAGACATGAATGAGTGTTTTTTTGTACAAAAATAGCGGATAGAAGGAGCTCTTCATATCCGCTAAGTTTCTATATTTTACGCGCTGATTTAAAACGTATCCGCTACTTTGGTGATCTCGGTAAATATCTCATCGATACTGCCAATGCCATTGATACTTACAAACTTCGCCTGCGATTTATAGAAATTAGCTACAGGAGCAGTTTTACTATTATATTCCTCGATGCGCTTGCGGATAATTTCAGGATTAGCATCATCTGGTCTGCCGGAATCTTTACCCCGCAATAAAAGACGCTTTTCTAATTCCTGATCGTCAACATTCAGGGCTATCATCACAGAAATGGAAGTATCTTTTGATAAAAGCAATGCATCTAAAGCCTCTGCCTGGGCAACTGTTCTCGGGAAACCGTCAAAAATAAATCCCCTGGCATCTCTATTTGCATCCAACTTATTGCTGATCATGCCAATCACCACTTCATCAGGAACAAGAAGGCCCTGATCCATTAGTTTTTTGGCTTCAATACCCAATTGCGTTCCATTTGCGATTTCATTTCTGAGAATATCTCCTGTAGAAAGATGAACAAGCTGGTATTTTTCAATAAGCTTTTGGGATTGCGTTCCTTTACCGGCTCCCGGAGGGCCAAATAATACTAGATTAAGCATCGGATTCAGATTGTTGTTAAAAATTAAAAGCCTTTCCGGTGTTGCTCGAAAAGGCTTATTTATTGGTTTGTGGACCTGAAGGGAGTCGAACCCCTAACCTCCTGATCCGTAGTCAGGTGCTCTATCCAATTAAGCTACAGGTCCCTTTGTTAATGGACTGCAAAGATAGAGTTTCTTTTAAAAGATTAAAATAGTTTTTTAAGTTTTTTTCATTTCAACAGACCCCAAAGTTTGAAACCATTGATTTACAAACATTAAGATTGTTTCCCTTTACCAGGCGCTGGTTTGGCAATAGAATCCCTCATCTCCGTATCGGATTTAAGGTTTTCCATCCGGTAATAATCCATGATACCAAGATTGCCCGAGCGGAAAGCTTCAGCCATGGCCAATGGTAGTTGCGCTTCGGCCTCTATAACTTTTGCACGGGCTTCCTGCGCTTTTGAACGCATCTCCTGTTCAGAAGCCACCGCCATAGCGCGTCGTTCTTCGGCCCTGGCATTAGCAACCTTAAGGTCGGCCTCCGCCTGATCGGTTTGAAGTTTCGCACCAATATTATCACCTATATCGATATCTGCAATGTCAATAGATAGGATTTCGAAAGCCGTGCCGCTGTCCAGTCCTTTATTTAGAACTACCTTTGATATTTTATCCGGATTCTCAAGTACCTCTTTGTGATTGGTTGAAGATCCTATAGTTGTTACTATCCCCTCACCTACCCTTGCAAGAATGGTTTCTTCTCCAGCCCCACCCACTAACTGGTTGATGTTGGCCCTAACCGTTACTCGTGCTTTAGCAATTAACTGAATACCGTCTTTAGCCACGGCGGCAACCGGCGGAGTATTAATAACCCGGGGATTTACCGATAACTGGACGGCATCAAATACGTCCCGACCTGCGAGATCTATGGCAGTTGCCAGCCTGAAGTCGAGGGGAATATTTGCCTTATCAGCAGATATGAGTGCCTTAATAACATTATTTACATGTCCACCGGCTAAATAATGCGTTTCGATATCATTGGAAGTTAAATCCAGACCGGCTTTAGTGGAGGTAATCATTGCATTAACAACCAATGATGGTGGCACTTTCCTCAATCGCATAAGAAAAAGATTTAACAGACTTACTTTTACGCCTGAGAGCTGTGCAGTAAACCAGAGATTCACCGGTAAAATATAGAAGAAGAAAAAGAGGGCTATTACGGCCCCAACTACGGTAATTAATAAGCTAGCATTTGGATCCATCGGATTAAATTTATGTTGATCAATATCTCAGCTATTGAATAACTGAATTTTACTAAATTAGACTTTAATTTGATATTTCTATATGCCGGCTAATTGAATTTGCATTTTTTGAAGTTTTAGCCCCTCAAGGAATGAATGCGGCTTATAGCCCAGTTCTCTTATTGCCTTATCAAGTATGAAGCCTGTTTTCAGAGGACGCTTTGCCTCCTGATTAAGCGTAGCAGAAGAAACGGGCTGAATCAGTGAGGTATCGAGGTTCCAAAAAGCCCCTACCTGCTGAACCAGTTCATAAACACTCATCATATCCTTTCCTGATATGTGAAAAATTCCTGTTGCTTCTTTTTCTGCAGTGAGTAAACAGCCTTCGGCAAGATCTTCGGCAAGCGTTGGCATACGCCATTGATCATTCACCACCTTTATAGGCGCCCCCTTTTCCAGAGAACTTTTCGCCCATAAAACAATATTTGAGCGACTACTACTTGCTGTTATGCCATACACCAGGATAGTTCTGATTATCGCCCATTTGCATCCGGAATCTCTGATTACTTGTTCTGCCTGCACTTTACTTTCCCCGTAAAAACTAAGCGGATTTGGCAAAGCATCCTCCGAATAGGGACCCGCATTTCCGTCAAACACGAAATCGGTTGAAAGATGAATGAGATGAATATTAAGTTCCTTGCAGATTTTTGCAAGATGTTCAACTGCAGTTACATTGACTTGTGTACAAAGCTCTCTCTGAATGTGACAAATATCCACATTTGTTATTGCAGCTGTATTGATGACCACGTCTGGTTTGTATGTTGAAATTACCTCTTTAATTTGTGACTGCTCTGATATATTCATTTGAACATACAAATAGCCTTCAGATAAAGGATTTCGATTTGCTCCGCGTGAAGTAGCTATCAGATTTGCCCGGCCAGATCCACAGATCAGACTTGTTAACTTTTGCCCAAGCAAGCCATTGCTGCCTGTTACCAGAATTGTTTTCATAGAGCAAATATCAGCAAAGGGCGCAAACAAAAAGAGACGAAAATAATTCGTCTCCTCTGGTTTAATATAAGTACTGGATTTGTCTATACTTCCCGGCTGTTGCCGCTTCTGGTGATGGCAATGATAATGATGATAAAGAGCGCTACTCCTACCACCCAAACCCAGGGTTGGGCATACCAGCCAGCGCCACCCGAATTGGTGTTAATATTCACATCCACTTGTTCAGGTGCTGAATTCTGAGCAAAAGCGCCGGCTCCAAACAAAAGGTTCATTGTCATAACCAAAGCAGTTAACCACACTTCAGTTTTTGTAATTTTTCTTATCGTTTTCATAGATTTAATGCTTAGTATAATTGTATAAACAATAAATATGCCAGCGAAAAAATTACACAATTTATTTTAGTGCGTCGTTCCGGTTTCCGAATCATCTTCCATATGCCTTTTTAAGTACCCTTTACTTACAAAAGCAATTAACAAGATCAGCACGGCAGCTACAATAGCCCAGATCCAGGGCTGGGCGTACCAGGCCATTTCCCTGCTGTCATAATTAAACTCTGTAGTAACCCGACTGTCATCATCAGATCTTTGGGCATATACAACTGCACTGAAAAAAATAAATATTAACAGAGCTGCCCAGCGTTTTTTACACTCAAAAAAACCCTTGGTTATCACACTTATAGCTTTCATTTTCGATGTTTTTATTCAAAGAGAACAAGGCCAAAACTGATCGGTTTTAAAAAATCATCACCAGTGATTAAAATTCTTTTAAACAGTCATTTGATTTTCTTTAATAAAACGTATTTTTGCGGCACCAAAATCAGCATCATTGTGATGCTTATGTAATTGAGTAACAAAAATTTCATCCAAAATTTATATGCCTAACACTGGAAAAATAGCGCAGATTATCGGTCCCGTAGTTGACGTAAGCTTTGCGGACGACGCTAAGCTCCCTCAAATTTTCGATGCTTTAGAGATAACTAAGGCTAACGGCCAAAAAATTATCCTTGAAGTACAGCAACACCTCGGCGAAGATCGCGTTCGTGCAATTGCCATGGATTCAACCGACGGACTAGTTCGTGGATTAGCAGTGGTCGATACAGGTGCTCCGATTAAAATGCCTATTGGCGAAAGTATCAAAGGACGTGTATTTAACGTGGTTGGAGATGCAATAGACGGCATCAGGGATCTTGACAAGTCGACAGGACGCCCTATCCATGCTCAACCTCCGAGATTTGAGGACCTTTCAACTGAAACGGAAGTTCTTTTCACCGGCATCAAAGTAATCGACCTTTTAGAGCCTTATGCTAAAGGTGGTAAGATCGGGTTGTTTGGTGGTGCTGGTGTTGGTAAAACGGTGTTGATCCAGGAGCTGATCAACAACATTGCCAAAGGACACGGTGGTCTTTCGGTATTTGCTGGTGTAGGCGAGCGTACCCGTGAAGGTAACGACTTACTTCGTGAAATGCTAGAATCTGGCATCATTAAATATGGTGAAGAGTTCATGCATGGAATGGAAAAGGGAGAATGGAACCTTGACAAGATTGACGAAAACGAATTAAAAGAATCTAAAGCTACATTCGTTTTCGGACAGATGAATGAGCCTCCAGGTGCGCGTGCACGGGTTGCCCTTTCTGGTCTTACCATTGCTGAATACTTCCGTGATGGCGATGAGCAAGGACAAGGACGTGATATCCTTTTCTTCATCGATAATATCTTCCGCTTTACCCAGGCTGGTTCTGAGGTATCTGCACTTTTAGGCCGTATGCCTTCAGCTGTAGGTTACCAACCAACTCTCGCTACTGAAATGGGTTTAATGCAGGAACGTATCACTTCTACAAAACGCGGATCAATCACTTCTGTACAGGCAGTTTATGTACCTGCGGATGACTTGACTGACCCTGCTCCTGCTACAACGTTTGCTCACTTAGATGCAACAACTGTACTTTCACGTAAGATTGCTGAGTTAGGTATCTACCCTGCGGTTGACCCTCTAGATTCAACTTCTCGTATTTTGAGTGCTGCTGTTTTAGGAAATGAGCATTACGATTGCGCACAACGCGTAAAAGAAACTCTACAACGCTACAAGGAACTTCAGGACATTATCGCCATCCTGGGTATGGACGAACTTTCTGAGGAAGATAAACTGGTAGTATCCCGGGCACGTCGTGTTCAGCGTTTCTTGTCTCAGCCGTTCCACGTTGCTGAGCAGTTCACTGGCTTAAAGGGAGTATTGGTTGATATTAAAGATACTATAAAAGGTTTCAACATGATCATGGACGGAAAAGTGGATGAGTATCCTGAAGCTGCGTTCAACCTTGTAGGAACCATTGAAGATGCAATTGAAAAAGGCAAGAAATTACTTGCTGAAGCAACTGCATAAAATTAGTTCTTGAGTTATAAGTTGTAGGTTATAAGTCTGTATCACAACTTATAACTTTCAACTTAAGACTTACAACTTATTACGAAGTATATGACATTAGAGATTTTAACACCAGATAATACAGTATTTGAAGGGGAAGTTTCATCCGTAACTGTTCCTGGCGTACAGGGATCTTTTGAGATACTAAACAACCACGCTCCCATAATCTCAACCCTCGATGATGGTAAAGTGATTATCCGCACTGGCAAAGGAGAAGAAAGTTTCTTCATTAAAGGCGGAGTTGTTGAAGTACTTGACAACAAAATAATGGTACTTGCCGAAGGTGTAAAACTTTAGTTTTCTGCCTTCAAAATTAAGCGGCCGGTTGATGATCAACCGGCCGCTTTTGTTTTGAAGACTTTTGCGTACTCTTTGGAAACGCTGACAAAAGGGGAATTATAAATTCGAAGAGCGACAAGATCACAATCCACCGGGCGCTTTTTTTTTCACTTTTTTTAATTGTCAATACTTTTTAGGCGGAAACAGGCGGCATTTTTAGAAACAAGCAATTAGCAAAACTGTATACCGAAATTGGTTTTGGTATTCTGCACAAATACTAAATATCAGTAAACACACTTCATTCAATATTTTATTCTAAAGAATGTGCTCATAATAAAATATTATATTAAATTAAAAATTCAACCTACCCCTATTGATTGATAAATTCCAAGTTCCTACCTTGAACATATCAAAATTCAAAACAGAGTTTGTAAGAACATGAACCCAAGATTAAGAAGAAGATTGAGCATTACTGTGACAAGTTTGGTACCTGTTATTAACGTAATTGTGGTGCTCCTCATTGCTTCTCATTCGAAGGTGTCTTAATAAAAGAAAACGTAAGCGCCTTCTAACAACGGAGGCGCTTTTTTTATATCTATAGGTTTTTAAAAATAATAAAACGACATGACCTTATCTGATAATACAGAAAGCACAACAACTGTAAACGAATTGAACCGCTACAGCAAAACCCTGACTCAAGACCCTACACAGCCGGCAGCACAAGCCATGCTTTACGGAATTGGCCTGACTGAAGAGGACATGCAAAAGGCCCAGGTGGGAATTGCAAGTATGGGTTATGATGGCAACACCTGTAACATGCACCTGAACGACCTTGCCAAGCTGGTTAAAGAGGGCGTATGGGCAGAGGATCTCGTTGGTCTGATTTTCAATACCATTGGTGTGAGCGATGGCATGAGTAATGGAACAGAAGGTATGCGTTATTCGTTGGTGAGCCGTGATATTATTGCTGATTCAATCGAGGCAGTTTGTGGAGCTCAGTACTATGATTCGCTGATTGCTTTGCCTGGATGCGACAAAAATATGCCTGGTTCTGTGATGGCAATGGGCAGATTAAACCGTCCATCAATTATGGTGTATGGCGGTACTATTCACCCGGGACACTACAAAGGAGAAGATCTGAACATCGTTTCCGCCTTCGAAGCCCTGGGTAAAAAAATGGCTGGCGAACTTAGTGACATCGACTTTAAGGAGATCATCAAAAACTCTTGTCCAAGTGCGGGAGCATGCGGTGGTATATATACTGCAAATACGATGGCTGCAGCAATTGAAGCTCTTGGTATGAGCTTGCCTTATTCTTCTTCCAATCCGGCATTAAGCGAGGAGAAGAAGCAAGAGTGCCTTGCAGCAGGAAAAGCGATCCGTTTATTAATGGAGCGTGATATCAAACCAAAAGACATCATGACCCGTCAGGCTTTTGAAAATGCTATTGTGGTCATCATGCTTCTTGGTGGATCTACCAATGCGGTTCTGCATTTATTGGCAATTGCCAAGAGTGTGGATGTTGAGTTAACCCAGGATGATTTCCAGGCTATCAGCAACCGTATCCCTGTACTTGCGGATATGAAACCGAGCGGAAAATATATGATGGAAGACCTTCATAATATTGGAGGGGTGCCTGCTGTGATGAAATACGCTTTGGAAAAAGGCTGGATAGATGGAAGCACCCTTACCTGTACTGGTAAAACTCTTGCTGAAAACCTTGCAGATATCCCATCCCTGGATTTTGAATCTCAGAAAATAATTCTTCCTGCAGAAAATCCAATTAAAGCAACCGGTCACCTGCAAATCCTTTATGGAAACCTTGCAGAAGGCGGAAGTGTCGCAAAGATCACCGGTAAAGAAGGTGAGCGTTTTGTTGGTCCGGCACGTGTATTCGACGGTGAGTTCGAGCTGATCGAAGGTATCCAGTCAGGACGCGTTCAGCACGGAGACGTAGTTGTTATCAGGAATGTGGGTCCGGTTGGAGCTCCAGGAATGCCTGAGATGCTTAAACCAACTTCAGCCCTTATCGGTGTGGGATTAGGCAAAAGCGTTGCCCTGATCACTGACGGCCGTTTTAGCGGTGGTACTCATGGTTTCGTAGTGGGTCACATCACCCCGGAAGCTTACAAAGGAGGCTTAATCGGATTGGTTCAGGACAATGACATCATTGAACTTGATGCCATTGAGAACAGTATCAATCTTAAAGTTTCTGACGAAGAAATTGCCGCGCGACGTGCAAGATGGACTCAGCCGGAATTAAAAGCTAAAAAAGGCCTTTTATATAAATATGCAAAACAGGTTAGTACCGCAGCAGAAGGCTGTGTAACGGACTTGTAAACAAACAAATAATAGAAACACGATTCTGGGAAAGATAAGGCAAGCAAGCAAATCTTAACCAGGTCTCTAATCTAAATAACAATGGATACAGCACAACAGGAATTAACCGCTGCAGAGCAGAAAACAGGCATCGAACTTAGTGGTTCGCAAGCCGTATTGGAAGCATTGATCGCAGAAGGCACGGATGTCATTTTTGGTTATCCGGGAGGCGCAATTATGCCTATCTACGATGCCTTGTATGATTACAATGATAAGCTTAACCATATATTAGTCCGTCATGAGCAGGGAGGTATACATGCAGGTCAGGGTTACGCAAGGGCATCAGGCAAAGTTGGTGTTGTATTCGCTACCAGTGGTCCGGGAGCAACAAACCTTGTAACCGGCCTTGCTGACGCCCAGATCGACAGCACTCCTCTTGTTTGTATAACAGGGCAAGTATTTGCTCATCTATTAGGTACAGACGCCTTCCAGGAAACTGACGTTATCAATATCACCACCCCTGTTACCAAATGGAATTACCAGGTTACTGACGCTACAGAGATCCCCGAAGTACTGGCTAAGGCTTTTTATATCGCAAAAAGCGGAAGACCTGGTCCGGTACTGATCGATATCACAAAAAATGCACAGTTCCAAAAGTTCGAATATAAAGGCTATACGCCTTGCAAGCATATCCGGAGTTATCGTCCGAAACCAATAGTCCGGAGAGAATATGTAGAAGAAGCTGCAAGGCTTATCAACTCTGCGAAAAAACCATTCATTCTATGGGGACAAGGTGTGCTATTGGGTAGTGCCGAACAGGAGTTTAAAACCTTTGTTGAAAAATCGGGAATACCGGCGGCATGGACGATTCTTGGCGCAGGTGCCATACCAACTACCCATCCTCTAAACGTGGGTATGCTTGGAATGCATGGAAACTACGGTCCCAATGTATTAACAAATGAATGTGACGTACTTATTGCTATAGGAATGCGTTTCGACGACCGAGTTACCGGACGCCTTGATAAATATGCCAAACAGGCGAAAGTAATTCACTTCGATATTGACCCTGCAGAAATTGACAAAAACGTTCAGACCACTGTACAGGTATGGGGTGACTGCAAAGAAACGCTTCCCATCCTTACAGAATTGATCGAACAAAAGCAGCATACAGAATGGCTGGCGAAATTCAATGAATTTACCCGTCAGGAAGTAGAAGCAGTTATAAAGGATGAGTTATTCCCTTCGTCAGAAGAGCTGACCATGGGTGAAGTGATCCAGCAAGTTAATGAATTAACCAATGGTGAAGCCATTATAGTAACCGACGTTGGCCAGCATCAGATGGTGGCATGCCGCTATGCTAAGTTTAACAATACCCGCAGCAATATTACAAGCGGCGGTTTGGGAACTATGGGATTTTCTTTACCAGCAGCAATTGGTGCTAAATTCGGGGCGCCCGACAAGGAGGTAATAGCAGTGATCGGCGATGGCGGTGTGCAGATGACCATCCAGGAACTTGGAACCATCATGCAGTTTAACGTAGGGGTGAAAATCCTGATACTTAATAACCAGTTTTTAGGTATGGTTCGCCAATGGCAGGAGCTATTCAATGACAGACGTTATTCTTTCGTAAATATTACCAGCCCTAATTTTGTAAAGGTTGCTGAAGGATATAACATTCCTGGCCAAAGCGTTAACGATCGTGAAAGTTTGAAATCTGCCCTTAAGACGATGATCGAACACGATGGTTCATACCTTCTTGAGGTAATGGTTACCAAAGAGAACAATGTATTTCCAATGGTGCCGCAAGGCTGCAGCGTAAGTGAAATCAGGCTTAGTTAAGGTAAAAAGGATAAAGTCAAGCTAAAAAACTAAAAAATCATGACTACTCACATTCCAAACCCAGAGAAACAGGAATATAATATCACCGTCTATACCGAGAACCAAATCGGTTTACTTACGCGTATTGCAATTATCTTTAGCAGAAGAAAGATCAACATAGAAAGCTTAAATACCTCTCCTTCAGAGATCGACAGCATTCACCGCTTCAACATCGTTATCACCGAATCTGAAAATGTTGTTAGCAAAGTATGCCGCCAGATTGAAAAGCAGGTAGAAGTGCTTAAGGTTTATTATAATACCAATGAAGATGTGATCTGGCAGGAAATGGCTCTTTATAAGGTCCCTACGGACGAGATTGCCGAGAAAGCTATTGTTGAGCGTCTTTTACGTGAAAACGGCGCACGGGCGGTAGTGATCAGACATGATTATACCGTATTTGAAACTACCGGTCACCGGGAGGAAACAGATGCCCTGATCCACAAGCTTCAGCCATATGGATTGATTGAGTTCGTCAGAAGTGCCAGAGTGATGATCATCAAAGACAGTGAAGGATTTAACCGGAAACTTCGTGAGTTTGAAAGTCAGGAACCTGGTCATGAAGTGGTTGAAAATGAGTATCTAAATAGTGCCGATAAAGTTTTCACCATGTAAGTATCTCCTGTAAAAGAAGGCAAATGAAGGATCGGAAAATTAAATGAATTGAATTGCAGTAATTTAGCGTCAATTTAGGATATTCGCATCCTTTAATCGCTTTGCGAGCCGATAGAACTAACGAAATATTTAATAAGAAAATCAAATAGAAATCAAGCAATAAAAAATGGCAAATTATTTTAATACACTGCCCCTTAGAGAACAATTAAATCAATTGGGAGTATGCGAATTCATGGACAGTTCAGAATTTTCTGACGGCGTAAATGCGTTGAAAGGAAAGAAAATTGTAATAGTAGGTTGCGGCGCCCAAGGTTTAAATCAAGGTTTAAACTTAAGAGATAGTGGCTTAGATGTAAGTTATGCATTACGCAAAGAGGCGATCGAAGGCAAAAGAGATTCATGGAAAAATGCTACCGGTAATAACTTCACAGTTGGAACTTACGAAGAATTACTTCCTACTGCTGACCTTGTGATCAATCTTACGCCTGATAAACAGCACACCGCCGTTGTTAATGCTGTAATGCCATTGATGAAACAAGGCGCTACGCTTTCTTACTCTCATGGTTTCAATATCGTTGAAGAAGGCATGCAGATCCGCAAAGACCTTACCGTTATTATGGTTGCTCCTAAATCTCCTGGTAGCGAGGTTAGATCTGAGTATGTAAGAGGTTTTGGTGTTCCAACATTAATTGCTGTTCATCCAGAAAATGACCCTCAGGGTAAAGGTTTGGCTGAGGCTAAAGCATATTGCGTTGGTACAGGCGGTCACAAAGCGGGCGTATTAAGATCATCTTTCGTAGCTGAGGTAAAATCAGATTTGATGGGTGAGCAAACTATCCTTTGCGGTCTTTTACAAACCGGTTCTATTTTGTCTTTCGATAAAATGGTTGAAAAAGGAATCGATGCTGGTTATGCGTCTAAACTGGTTCAATATGGAGTTGAAGTTATCACTGAAGCTTTGAAACATGGTGGCGTATCAGGAATGATGGATCGTTTAAGCAATGTTGCTAAGATCAAAGCTTTTGACGTTTCTGAAGAGCTTAAAGAGATCATGCGTCCACTATTCCAAAAACATCAGGATGATATCATGAGTGGCGAATTCAGCCGCATCATGATGGAAGACTGGGCTAACGGAGATAAAAATTTATTGGCATGGAGAGCTGAAACAGGTGAAACTGCTTTCGAAAAAACTCCTGCTGGTGATGTAAAGATCGGAGAGCAGGAATATTTTGACAACTACCTTCTAATGGTTGCATTTGTTAGAGCAGGTGTTGAATTAGCTTTCGAAACTATGGTTGAAGCGGGTATTAAACCAGAGTCTGCATATTATGAGTCTTTACACGAAACTCCGCTTATTGCGAATACTATTGCACGTAAAAAATTGTTCGAAATGAACCGTGTAATTTCTGATACGGCAGAATATGGTTGCTACCTGTTTGATCAGGCTTGTAAGCCTTTATTGGCCGACTTCATGAAAAAAGTGGATACTGACCTTGTTGGTAAAAACTTCAATGAAGGCAAGGACGGATCTGTTGATAACACTCAACTGGTAACTATTAACGAGATCCTTCGAAATCACCCTGTTGAAATTGTAGGTACAAAGTTGCGTAAAGCGATGACTGCAATGAAAGCTATCAAAACAGTCTAAAAACATAAAGAAGGTGTCCAAAAGTCTCATCCTCGTATAACGTAGATCGTCATGCCAAATTTGCTAAAATGCAGATCATAAGGCAGGTCGTCATGCCGAATTTATTTCGGCATCTCTTGAATTATACTTGCAGGACTTGCTTAGGCAAGAGATCCTGAAACAAGTTCAGGATGACGGAAGAAACGAATCAGGGTCCTGATCACAAAACAGTTCAGGATGACGAAGAGACAAGACGAGGATCCGGCTTATGGACACCTTCTTAAATACAAAATACTATATGTCAGAACCACTGGTCAGTATTCAAAACCTTAACGTAAAATACCAGCATAAACTGGTAATAAGGGATTTGAACTGGGATATATTTCCCGGCGAAAGCTGGCTGCTTACAGGTTCCAGCGGTACTGGCAAATCTTCATTGGCAAAAGTTATTGCTGGTTTACAGAGTTATTCGGGAAATGTCACCTTCAGCTTTAATACAAAAAGCGCTCTGCCAGCCCGGGTCTTCTATGTTGAAAGCTGGTATCAGTTTAAAAACATAGAAGGAGTTGCTAACTTTTACTACCAGCAGCGGTATACCAGCCTTCAGGCAAAGGACACATTAAGTGTCGGGGCTGAGCTTCGGAACTTCGGAAAGGAACATCAACTCGAGTTTACGGCGGCCGAAAAGCTTTTAATTGAATTGCAGTTCGTTACTTTCATGAATTCGTCTTTGCTGGAATTGTCCAGCGGCGAACATAAAAAGTTACAGCTGATTAAGGCTTTGTGGTTAAAACCTCAACTTTTAATTATTGATCAGCCTTATACAGGATTGGACGTTTTATCGCGTGTAAAACTGGACCACTTATTAAATGATATCTCAGCAGAAGGTGTTCAGCTTATCATAATAGCAAACGACACCGAATTGCCTTCCTGCATCAATCGCTTTGCCCGGATCAGGGAGGGACAGCTTGAAAGGCTTCCTTCTGCTAAATTGGACCCGGTTTCAATGGAAAGACCTGGCAGAAAACTTCCCGACTTTCTAAAGGAAGCGCCGGTATATCCATCTGACGAGATAGTCAGAATGATTAATGTTAATATCAGTTATGGCGAAAAGCAGGTCTTAAAAAATATAAACTGGGAAGTCAGGGCTGGTGAAAAATGGCTGCTACAGGGACATAACGGATCCGGAAAATCGACTTTATTAAGTTTGATCAACGGCGACCATCCTCAGTCTTATGCCAATGATTTTTATCTGTTTGGTAATAAAAGAGGCAGCGGAGAAAGTATCTGGGACATAAAACAACATATAGGCATTATTTCTCCGGAGTTTCACTGGTATTTTGATTCTTCGTCAACGGTATGGCAGAGTATAGCCTCAGGTTTTTTTGATTCAGTAGGCTTGTTTAAACAGCTTCCGTTTTCAAAAAGCACAAAAGTCGATGAGCTCATTAACTTCTTTGGCTTAACCGATGACAAGAACGACTTGCTGAGCACGCTTCCTTTGGGAAAACAACGGCTGGTTTTGCTGGCGAGGACGATCATTAAAAACCCGGAACTTCTGATACTGGATGAACCTTGTCAGGGCCTTGACCTGCATCAGACACAGTATTTCAATAAATTGGTTGACGAATTGAGCAGCAATGGAATGACGCTGATCTACGTAGGGCATTTCGAGTCTGATCTGCCAGCCTGCCTGGAAAAAAGAATAATCTTAGAGAACGGCGAAGTTAAGAAAGTGGAAACAATTGCAGAAAGCTGTTTAATATAATGAAGAAGAGTATTTTAATGAATATAATATTCGGGGATGATATCCAGACATGCACTCGTCGGCATAAGTCTTTATCCCAAAAATCAACATCAACACCCCAATAATCATGTTACACGATCCTAACCGTATATTTATTTTTGACACCACGCTACGTGATGGCGAGCAGGTACCCGGTTCTCAATTAACAACTCCTGAAAAGATTATTATTGGAGAAGCCCTCCAGTCGCTGGGGGTTGATATTATCGAAGCAGGCTTTCCTATTTCAAGTCCCGGAGACTTTCAGAGCGTAGTTGAATTGTCAAAGGCTATCCGCGAACCTATCATTTGTGCATTGACACGCGCAAATAAAGGTGATATAGACTGCGCAGCCGAAGCCTTGAAATACGCTAAACGTCCCCGTATCCATACAGGTATTGGCTCTTCTGATATGCATATTCAGTACAAGTTCAACAGCACCCGCGAAGTTATCTTGGAGCGTGCCGTTGAAGCAGTTAAATATGCGAAGTCTTTTGTAGAAGATGTTGAATTTTATGCGGAAGATGCAGGAAGAGCAGATAACGTTTACCTGGCACAAATGATTGAGGCGGTGATAGCAGCCGGAGCAACTGTTGTAAATATCCCCGATACTAACGGATATTGTCTTCCTGAACAGTACGGGGAGAAGATCCGCTTTCTGAAAGAAAATGTCAGGAATATCGACAATGCTGTGATCTCTGTTCATTGCCATAACGATCTTGGCCTGGCTACAGCAAACAGCATTGCAGGACTCCAAAACGGTGCCCGTCAGATTGAATGTACTATAAATGGTATAGGCGAACGCGCAGGCAATACTTCCCTGGAGGAAGTCGTTATGATATTGAATACTCACAAAGGGCTTGGCTATCACGATAAAATAAATATCAATACCAGACAGCTTTACCCCCTTAGTGGTATGGTAAGCCGCATGATGCGTATGCCTGTTCAGCCAAACAAAGCCATTGTCGGCAGAAATGCGTTTGCTCATAGTTCTGGTATTCACCAGGACGGGGTGCTGAAACACCGCGAAACTTATGAGATCATGAATCCTGAAGATGTAGGAATTGACCAGTCGGAGATTATCCTGACCGCCCGCAGCGGACGACATGCTCTTAAGCATCACCTGGAGCGTTTAGGATATTCCATCGAAAGAATAGACCTGGACCAAACCTATCAGCGCTTTTTGGTAATGGCCGATGAGAAAAAAGAGATTAAAGACGATGATCTTTTAATTTTAATGGGTGACGAAGCCGAGACAAACTTCAAAAACGGTTTAAAGATCAATTCATTGCAGGTAACCTGCGGAGATCAATCAGATCCGGAAGCCATTGTTAAATTGCTTTATAAAGGTTCTGAACATGAAGCTACTGCTACTGGTAACGGACCGGTGAGCGCCACTATAAAAGCCATTGAACATATACTCGGTCAAAATATTGAAATTAAAGAGTTTAACATCCATTCCATTCATGGAGGAAGCGACGATGTATCGAAGGTTGATATGCGCGTGATCTATGAGGATAAATCATATATGGGATATGGCTTTAGTACAGACATTGTACGCGCTTCGGCAAACGCTTACCTGGATGCATTAAATAAATTTGTGTAGAAATGAAGTTTAAACTTCAAAAATATAATTAACAATATCTAAAATAAAAATGAGCAAGACATTATTTGACAAGGTGTGGGACACCCACGTTGTTCGCAAAATTGAAGGTGGGCCTGATGTGTTATTTATTGATCGCCATTTAATCCATGAAGTTACCAGCCCGGTGGCTTTCCTGGGATTAAAAAGCAGAGGAATTAAAGTTTTATACCCTGAACGTACTTTCGCTACGGCAGACCACAATACACCTACAATTAACCAGCATTTACCGGTTGCTGATCCGCTTTCTGCGAACCAGCTTAAGGCTTTGGAACAAAATTCACGTGAATACGGAATTAGCCACTGGGGCCTTGGTCACCAGAAAAACGGTATTGTACACGTTGTTGGTCCGGAGTATGGAATAACTCAGCCGGGTGCAACTATCGTTTGCGGCGACTCTCACACCTCTACTCATGGCGCCTTTGGTGCAATCGCATTTGGTATCGGCACTTCCGAAGTGGAAATGGTACTTTCTACTCAATGTATCATGCAGCCGAAGCCTAAAAAGATGAGGATCAATGTAACCGGTCAACTAAGTAAAGGTGTTACCCCGAAAGACGTTGCCTTGTTCATCATCTCAAAATTAACTACTTCCGGCGCAACGGGATACTTTGTTGAATATGCCGGAGAGGTGTTCGAAAAGATGTCAATGGAAGGTCGTATGACCGTTTGTAACCTCAGCATTGAGATGGGAGCACGCGGTGGAATGATTGCTCCTGATGAAACTACCTTTAACTATGTTCAGGGACGCGAGTTTACTCCAAAAGGAGAGGCATGGGACAAGGCTATGGCTTACTGGAAAACTCTTAAAACAGACGCTGATGCTGTTTTTGATATAGAGTATACCTATGATGGTTCTGCTATAGAACCAATGATCACCTATGGTACAAACCCTGGTATGGGTATCGGTATTTCAAACCACATTCCGGATGCAAAAGAAGTTGAAGGAGGTGTTGCTACATACGAAAAATCTCTTGGATACATGGACTTCCACCAGGGAGATTCAATGATCGGCAAAAAAGTAGACTATGTTTTTGTGGGAAGCTGTACAAACGGCCGGATTGAAGACTTCAGAGCTTTCGCCTCTTTGGTTAAAGGAAAGAAAAAGGCAGAAAATGTTACGGTATGGTTAGTACCAGGTTCTCACATCGTAGAGTCGCAGATCAAAGAAGAAGGGATATTGGATATTTTAACAGAAGCAGGCTTCACGCTACGTCAGCCAGGCTGCTCTGCCTGCCTTGCGATGAACGATGATAAAGTTCCTGCGGGTAAATATGCTGTGAGTACTTCAAACCGTAACTTTGAAGGAAGACAAGGCCCAGGCGCAAGAACCATGCTTGCAAGTCCACTGGTTGCAGCTGCCGCTGCAGTTACTGGAAAGGTTACAGATCCGAGGACCTTATTAGCTTAAAGAGATACACAGTAAACAGGATAGTTCTATGATCGGCGCTGGCAACAGCTGTCAATCTGAACCTAAAAAAATTAAAAATGGCTTACGATAAATTCACTATATTAACAAGTACTGCAGTTCCACTTCCTATCGAAAATGTGGATACCGATCAGATTATACCGGCACGGTTCTTAAAAGCAACTGAACGGGTTGGCTTCGGAGACAACTTATTCAGAGACTGGAGATATAATCCGGATAATACCCCTAAAGCTGATTTTGTATTAAACGATCCAACCTACACCGGAAAAATTTTGCTAGGTGGCAAAAACTTCGGATCTGGTTCTTCAAGGGAACACGCTGCATGGGCAGTTTATGATTATGGTTTCAGAGCTGTGGTATCAAGCTTCTTCGCTGATATCTTCAAAAACAACTGCTTAAACATCGGCGTATTGCCGGTTCAGGTTAGCCCTGAATTCCTTCAGAAGATATTTGACGCAGTATATGCTGACCCTAAAACTGAGCTAGAAATAGACCTGCCTGCTCAGACTATCACGCTTTCGCCTACCGGTGAAAAAGAAAGCTTTGATATAAGCAGTTATAAAAAAGATAACATGCAAAATGGTTTTGACGATATAGATTATCTTCAAAATATCAAGACAGAAATACAGGAGTTTGCAACACACCTTCCTCTGTAATAAAGCACTGCGCAAATCTTGAATAGTTAAAGGCGTTTCAACCCATGTTGAAATGCCTTTTAACTATACTATAAAACGAATCAAACAATTTCAGTCTCAGTCATGAAGACCAGGAAAATAGAAATAATGGACACTACCCTTCGGGATGGAGAACAGACATCCGGGGTGTCTTTTTCCATTTCAGAAAAGTTAACCATTACGCAGCTCTTATTGGAAGAGTTGAAAGTTGACCGTGTTGAGATTGCTTCAGCCCGTGTTTCACAGGGTGAGTTCCAGGCGGTTGAGGCCGTCACCAAGTGGGCCAAAGAAAATGGGTTTATTGACGCCATAGAAGTCTTGTCATTCGTTGACAATGGCGTATCTATCGACTGGATGCTAAAGTCGGGAGTGAAAGTTCAGAACCTGCTTACTAAGGGCTCTTTAAATCATCTTACCCATCAGCTAAAAAAAACACCCGAACAGCATTTTGCAGAAATAGCCTGGGTTATTGATTCTGCGCAAAGCCATGGCATAGCTACTAATGTTTATCTGGAAGACTGGAGTAATGGCATGCGTAACTCTAAAGAATACGTGTTACAATACCTGGAATTCCTTTCGAAACAGCCGGTGAAAAGAATTATGCTGCCGGATACACTGGGAGTTTTAACCCCTCCGGAGGCATTTGAATACGTTTCTTTGCTGAAAACTACGTATCCTCAGATTCATTTCGATTTTCATGCGCATAACGATTATGATTTGGCGACCGCAAATGTGCTGGAAGCAGTTAAGGCAGGGATTGATGGCTTGCACCTAACAGTAAACGGCATGGGAGAAAGGGCGGGAAACGCCCCCCTGGCTAGCGTAGTGGCGGTTATTAACGACTTTCTCCCACATATAGATATTGCCCTTAAAGAATCGTCGATCTATAAAGTAAGTAAGTTGGTAGAGGCGTTTTCAGGGGTCAGGATACCTTCGAACAAGCCAATTGTCGGTGAATACGTTTTCACCCAGACTGCAGGGATTCACGCAGATGGAGATAATAAGAACAACTTATATTTTAATGACCTTCTTCCTGAACGTTTTGGAAGAAAGCGGAAATATGCTTTGGGTAAAACCTCCGGAAAGGCGAACATCGAAAAGAATCTTCAGGAATTAGGTTTAAAACTTAATGATGAAGACCTGAAAAAGGTGACCCAAAGGGTGATTGAGCTTGGAGACAAAAAAGAAACGGTAACGAAAGAGGACCTTCCTTATATTATTTCCGATGTGCTGGATAGCAGTATGTATGAAGAGAAAGTAAAACTTGAGTCGTACGTTCTAACGCATTCCAAGGGCCTAAGGCCTTCTACTACACTTTCTATCTGTATTGACGGTAAAGTTTATGAAGAGCATGCACAGGGTGACGGGCAATTCGACGCTTTTATGAACGCTTTAACCAAGGTCTATACCAGAAAAGGACTACGTTTGCCTAAACTTATTGACTATACGGTACGCATTGCCCCCGGGAGTAACTCAGATGCCCTTTGTGAAACTATTATCACCTGGGAGACTGATGATAACAAAACCTTCAAAACAAGAGGTCTTGATTCTGACCAGACTGTCTGCGCGATAAAGGCAACTCAGAAAATGCTCAATATCATTTAAAATTAAACATATAACAACATAAACAAATCAACAATGAATTTTAATATCGCTCTTTTAGCAGGAGATGGAATAGGTCCTGAAGTGATCGACCAGGCAGTAAAAGTTGTAAATGCAGTAGCAGCAAAATTTAATCATGAAATTAAATGGACCTCGGCATTAACCGGTGCAGCCGCTATCGATGCTGTTGGCGAACCTTATCCTGATAGTACTCATGAGGTATGTTTAGCTGCAGATGCAGTTTTGTTTGGAGCCATTGGGCATCCTAAATATGATAATGACCCAAAAGCAACTGTTCGTCCGGAGCAAGGCCTTCTAAAGATGCGTCAGAAACTAGGTCTATTTGCCAACGTTCGGCCTACATTCACTTTCCCATCTTTAATAGACAATTCGCCTTTAAAACGTGAAAGAATTGAAGGAACTGACCTTATCATTTTGAGAGAACTTACAGGAGGAATTTATTTCGGCGAAAGAGGTAGAAAAGATGATGGAAACACCGCGTTTGATACCTGTACTTATACAAGAGAGGAGATTCAGCGTCTGGCAAAGCTTGGCTTTGAGCTTGCGCTTACCCGCAGCAAGAAATTGTGTTGTGTAGACAAAGCAAATGTTCTGGAGAGCTCACGTTTATGGAGAGAGACTGTACAGAATATGGAAAAAGATTATCCCGAAGTAGAGGTTAGCTATGAATTTGTAGACGCAGTTGCAATGCGTTTAGTTCAATGGCCTAGCTCCTATGATGTGATCATTACTGAAAACCTTTTCGGTGACATCCTTACTGACGAGGCTTCAGTAATTTCCGGATCTATGGGACTAATGCCATCTGCATCAAAAGGTGTTCATACTTCGTTATATGAGCCAATCCACGGATCATATCCGCAGGCAGCAGGTAAAGATATTGCCAATCCGCTCGCAACCGTGCTATCTGCCGCAATGATGTTTGAAGATGCTTTCGGTTTGAAAGATGAAGCTGAAGCTATCAGAGAAGTGGTTAACAAATCGCTTGCAGAAGGTATTGTAACTGAAGACCTTGCTCCTAAAGGAATAAAGGCTTACAAAACCAGCGAAGTTGGAGACTGGTTAGCTAAAAATATCTAATACGATCTTTACAGACGAAAAGCCGCTACTTAAAAGAGATAGCGGCTTTTTTTATTGATCAATTCTCCGGGATTTTAAATATTTTGCATCATGAGCAACCCTTCGCACAAATTCAACTCTGTTAGTGCCTTAAAGCGCTTAAAAGAAGTCATCAAAAGAACACCTCTGGAATATAACTCGCGACTGTCTGAGAAATATCAGGCTGAGATCTATTTGAAAAGAGAGGACCAGCAGGTAGTAAGATCTTACAAGCTTAGGGGAGCCTATAATTTGATCAGCCAGCTTAGCGAAGAGCAGCTGAGTAAAGGAGTGGTTTGCGCCAGTGCAGGCAATCATGCGCAGGGGGTTGCTTTCTCCTGCAGGAAACTAAATTCAAAAGGCATAATTTTCATGCCGGAGATCACCCCTAAACAGAAAGTCAGCCAGACAAAGATGTTCGGTGGCGACATGATTGAAATCATACTAGTAGGCGATACGTTTGACGATTGTTTACAGGAAGCATTAAGTTATACCGAAAAGCACCAGATGACCTTTATCCCTCCCTTTGACAACTTCAAGATCATAGAGGGCCAGGGAACGGTAGGTGTAGAAATCTACCAGGACCTCCCTGACGCAGAAGTGCTGATTGTGCCCGTTGGCGGCGGCGGCCTGGCAGCAGGTTGTGGTAGTTACCTTAAACAAGTGAACCCGGACATCAGGATCATTGGTACTGAGCCGGAAGGCGCTCCGTCGATGCTGAAAGCTTTCGAGACCGGCGGCCCTGTGAGCTTGCAGGAAATAAACCGCTTTGTTGATGGCGCGTCCGTGAAACGTGCCGGAGAACTAACCTATCCAGTTTGCAAAAAGATATTGGATGAAATGCTTCTTGTACCTGAAGGCAAAGTATGCACTACTATCCTTAAATTGTATAACGAGGATGCAATCGTTGCCGAGCCTGCCGGTGCTTTATCAGTAGCAGCACTGGATCTTTGTACTGAAACAATAAAAGGTAAAAAAGTAGTTTGCGTGATTAGTGGAGGCAACAACGACATCGAAAGGATGCAGGAGATCAAGGAGCTTTCTTTACTTTACGAAGGCCTCAAGCATTACTTTGTTATCCGGTTCCCTCAACGACCAGGGGCATTGAGAATGTTTGTCAATGATGTATTAGGTCCGGGTGATGACATTACGCAGTTCGAATTCATTAAAAAAACAAATAGGGAAAGCGGGCCTGCATTAGTTGGCATCGAACTTAAATCTGCAGACGACTATCCTTCCTTAATACAGAGGATGAAAGATAACCGCTTTGATTTTAAAGAGATCAATAAAGATCAAACCTTGTTTGAATACCTGGTCTAGCAAAATTTTACTGTGACACTCATTATTTTGTTTCATCTAAAGTAGCCAGCTTTTTTGAGGGTTTGTTTGATATCTCCAATGACATTTTATTATTGATCATCGTACCATTAAAAACCTGTATGAACTTCTTAAGTTCTGCATCGCTTTTCTTTATTTCCGATGAAAGCTTTTGAGTGCTCAAATTCTTTTTGAAACCGCTGTCGTTCTTCCAGTTGTAGAACACTATCATTTTCTGCCCATCAAACTGGTAGCAGTATGTTGAGTCTATATACTGATATATACCGGAATTATAGTTGACGGCAAAGTTTGCACAAGCATCCGAAAACAGATCCTTTCCCTGGGAATAATAGGCGTGCGGATAATTTAACAAATGCATTGCCGAAGGCAGTATATCGATCTGATTAGCAATTTTTTCACTAATCCCTTTTAGCGAGCCATCCGGTTTAAAGAACACAATCGGCACACGATAGTCATCCAAAACGTCAGTACCAGAGTCATCTAGCTTTGGACCGGTATGATCCGCTGTAATGATGAACAATGTATTGTCATACCACTTTGATTCTTTGGCCTGTTTAAAAAATTCAGACAAAGCATAATCTGCATATTGAACACAGCCCAGAATAGGGTGCCCCTCCTGCCTGAAGCGCTTGGTATATTGAGGCGGTACCGTAAAAGGATGATGTGTATTAAGCGTAAAAACTGTTGACACAAAAGGTTGGGGCATTTCAGATAACTTACTTGCCATAAATTTCAGAAATGGTTCATCCCAGATGCCCCAGTTTCCATCAAAATCACCATCGTTGTCATATTCATCCCTTCCATAATATGCATCAAACCCTGAAAGTTTACTGTACGAATCAAATCCCATAGTGCCGTTACCGCCGCCATGAAAAAAGGATGAATTATATCCTTCCCGCTTTAACAAATTGGCAACTGACGTTATTTTATTTGCAGAGTAATGCGAGAAAATAAAGGCATCTTCCTGCAAAGAGGGTATAGATGATAAAACAGCCGGTATACCCTGAATAGACTGCTTCGCATTAGCAAAGCTATTAGAAAACACCAGGCTATTTGAAAATAGAGAGTCAAGAAAAGGTGTTTTACCCTTTCCATTAAAGAAACTGATGTAATTTTGAGAAAGACTTTCAACTATAATTATGACGACATTTTGTTTAGTCGTGCTCACCACATTAGCTTTCGGGAAATGTAAGCCCTTATCACAGTCGTTTAAAACCGAAGCTGGAAAGTAATCAGCCTCATGCAGTGTCTTCTTATTAAATGTTTTTATCAGGGTGAATGGCGTATTTAAAACAATTGCCATATTCTGCACCTCAACCATTTCGGAAGCATGAATAATATTCAGTGGTTTTTTTTGAAATCCTCCCCTTATCCCGAGGATCGATACACCTGCCGCAAGGATAAACACGAGAGAGGCCTTAGCATATACTTTAAATGAGGGATTTAACAAGGGATATTTATTTCTACCCAGATGATAAACCTTGAAAAGCAAGAAGACAATACCCGCAAAAAAAATGCAAATGAACCAGTTTTCGGCAAGGATCCGGGGTAACATTTTCAAAAAATCGTCCCCTTTTTCTCCGGTAACGAAAAGTATTGCATCGCCGGATAACCGCTTATGTACATACGGAAAATAAGCAATGTCAACACAGTTCAGCAAAAGAGAAAAACTGTTAAAACCAATGAATACTGTTTTCAAAAACAATTGGTAATACCTGTTGATCACAAAAGGAGCCGGAATCAGGTAGCATAAAATATAGAAAATATTGGTAAGGAAGATTGCTGAAAGATCAAACCTTAGTCCATACAGATAGAGTTGAAGTGAATCAGCAACTGAAGAAAAGCTGAACTCAGATACATTGACGGTTACAAAAAGTAAACGGCATAAAAAATATAATACGACTAAGCCGCCCAACTGACAGAACGGAGGGGGAAGAGCAAATTTTATTTTGTTCATTAATTAGTTAAACTCATCGGGCGGTTTGTTTTGGACAAACGCTCTTCAAATATAACAATTGCGTTAATATCATATAATGTTTATGTTAACATCTCTGATATTTTGCAAACGGAAAGGTGATTAATTAAACTCCTTAAAGCTCTCTATGCTAACTGGTATTAATTCGCCGATTTTATAAAAACCCATGTCAAAGTTCAGAGCTCTTAACTTTACACCCTCTTTTTCTAATAAAAGTTCTTCGCAGATCCCTTTGAAGAAAGCATCGCAAAGCGTAAAGGTAATACTGCGTTCACCAGGTTTAAGTTGCACCTGATCTAAGTAGATTGCAACGCTACTGGATTTTGTGTTTATTCCCAGTTTGTGAGCATCTTGAGAGCTTAAGACATTACAATCTGCCAGCAAACGCGCGGTGTAGATATTCTTTGGCTGATTATATAATTGTTTCGGAGTTCCTGTTTCTACCACCTCACCCCTCTTTAGGATAATGAGTTCATCCGCCAGAGATAAACCATCGACAGGGTCGTGTGACACCAGAATGATAGTAATGCCCAACTCATAGGCTAGACGCCTTATATCAGCCCTTAGCTGGCTTTTAAGCAGAGTATCTACCTGACTGAAGGGTTCGTCCATCAACAGTACCTCCGGCTCAGTTATTATCGCCTTCGCGATCGCTACGCGTTGCTGCTCTCCTCCGCTAAGATCAATGACCCTTCGCTCGGCAAGATGGCCTATACCTAAGAGATTTAAGGTTTTTATGGTCTTCTCTGATTTAAGCTTAAGGTTCGTATTCGATAACATAGAAGCAACGTTATCATACGCCTTTGCGTAAATATTTAAACTGAAGTCCTGGGTTACCATTTTCATGGAATCGTGCCCGGGAATCAACTTTTTTTCCGGGGGCATTATCGGTTCATTCCGGAAATAGATGCGGCCCTCATCCGGACTTATCAGGCCATAAATCAGCTTCAACAGGGTACTTTTTCCGCTACCACTTTCTCCTACAATAGCTACGATCTTGCCTTTCTCAATAAAGAGGTTGGCTTTACTAATACCCGAATAAGGCTCTGAGGCATACTTTTTCCTTAAGCCTTGTACGGTGATAATTCTGTTATCGGGAAGATCAGTTAAACGGTCGTTGCTGTTGTTTGTTTCGCAGGATGTATTTGCCAATTGCCGGAGCAGATTAAATTAAACAATGCGCAAATATCGGCAATTTAAACCGGAAATATCCTTGTTCTTTTTGCCTGTATCCTGTTTCCTGGCTTATGTCACACTCGTGCCGCGTGTGACATAAAGCATTTTCGAAAAGAGACTCTACATAAGCTCCTCTAAAACCCAAGCATAATACCAAAGTTCAGATTTTTGAAGTCGCCGGGTCCCTGATTGTCTGCAAATACATCGTTAGCATAGTACTTGACGTAAACACCCAAAACATCGTATCCGAAGCGTGCAAAAGCACCGTACCGAAAGGGGTTAAAATTAAAATCGTCCTTGTACTTAACTTTGCCCCGCTCGTCGCTTACCTGCTTGGTTTTACCGTTAATAAGGAAGCCAACTTCGGGTCCTGCAACAAAATGGAATTTATTCCCTCTATTATCATCTTTAGTACGGAACTGAAAGGCCAGTGGTAACCTTAGATATTGGTTTGTAAAACGATTTTTGCTGAAGTCGACATCCTCCTCTTTATAGCTAAGCTGAGGCTGCTCTGGCAAAATGCTGATATTCCTTTTCAGTCGAATATGGGTCCAATCAAGGCCTGCGGCCAAATAAATCTTAAAATAGCTGTTAAAACGATAGCCTGTTTGAAATAGCTCAAACCCAAAATTGTGTGTTTTCCATTGTGTATGCTCAAGGAATGAATTTTCAGGCGATAAAGTAAAGCTTCCCTGGTCTAAAAAGGTGGCCAAACCGAGATCTATTCTGGCGAAAGTGAGTTGGAAAGAGACTTTTGAAGATCCTCTTCTTTTGGTCGAATCGCTTTTTTCTTTACCAAGTTCCATTCCCGCAATTATAACCACTGTTCCCCCGTTTGCTTTAGCTGTATCACGGGAAGTGGTATCCTGTGCCAGCCCCTTTAGTCCGGTAGACAGCAGCAATAGTATTAATAGTTGAAGTTTCATTTTACTATCTGTTTTGTGTTTTATACTGGAGCACTCCAAGATTTAAACCCGAAACAACATCCCCCTCATCCTCTTTGGAAAACTCAATAATTTTATTTTTTCGTTTATCTACTTTGCTCACTACAAAATTCACGAGATCCCCAACAGTTTTAATTTTCTGCTTCGACCTCGGCTCTTCAACCGCAGGAGCAGTAACAGAAGTATCTCTCAAAACCAGCAGGTCAGCCGATGCGATACTTGTCTCTCTCAGGCTGCCGGCCTCTGTAGGCAGACCAACGGTAACCGTAAGAATATCCCCGCTTTCATTATCCTCCAAAGTTGAACCTTCTTTATAATCCGGCCCAACTCTATTCCGTACAGGAATTTTCGCTGTTACTTGTACCCTTTTCTTCCCTGGTTGACTAATAACTTTATAATCGCCGGATGGTTTTACAGGTTCTCTGTATAACCCGGCGCTTAGTTTCTCCTCCAAAACCACCGGAGCCTGTGCTTCAACCGAGGGCTTTTTCGCTCCATAAAGCTTAACTGGCTCCTTCGACGGTATTAGCCATAAAAAAGCGAATAAAACGGCGACGATGCTGGCTGCTGCAATCCAGAAGAGCGGAAATTTCCTGTCATTCTTGCCTTGCAGCTTTGAGTTGATCTGTTTCCATACAGCCCCGGAAGGTTCCCCTTCAAAGGCTGAAAACTTATCTTTAAAAAGCTTATCAAAATTATCATCCGACATACCCTGCATATCTCCCTCCTTCCATTTTATTTATTTTTTCCTTTAATATGGCTCTCGCCCTTGAAAGTTGCGATTTGGAAGCCCCCTCGCTGATCCCCAGCTTCTCTCCAATTTCTTTGTGCGTATAGCCTTCTATTGCATATAAGTTAAATACCATCCTGTAGCCGGTAGACAATTCCTGGATTATCTTGAGCAAGTCCTTAGCCTCCAGACCATTGATATCAAATGTAGCCTGGGCTGTATCATTTACTTCGTCGATGTTGACTATCTCCAGCATACGTTGATTCTTCCTATACACTTCAATTGCAGTGTTGACCATTATTCGTCTTATCCATCCCTCAAATGAACCGTCACTTCTGTATTCCGATATCTTCTGAAAGACCTTTGTGAAGCCGTTTTGAAGCATATCCTCAGCTTCAAAAATATTTTTAGCATACCGCATACAAACCCCCAGCATCCTGGGTGCCAAAGTCTTATACAATTGCTCCTGCGCCTTACGGTCATTCCGCTGACATCCTTCAAGCAAATCATCGACCGTTAATCTGCGGCTTAACTTCATATTGTTCTTTTGTAAGATGAACAAACAGCCACTAAGGTTGCATGAATTCTATTTTTTCTTGAAAAGCTTAAAGTCTTGTTTATATACCAGAAAAAGGGAATGAGAAAAGTCAACTGACTTGGTAGTCGAGCTTTTAAGATCAAATACCGGCTCCACACGGAAGTCGATATAGAAATTAGAGACCAGTTGGCGTTGATAGGTATACCTGAGGATAAACAGCCGTCTTATATCTTCGCTGTATCCGGCATGATCTATTTGCTGAGATACGGATTGATAAATCGGCATACCAACAGGGGAAACGTATTTCTTTCCTTCCCAAAAAGAGCCAGTCAGGTCGCCGTACTTCTTAGTGCCAAGCCCGATATTGATAAACCAGGCAGTTCCGTCATTATAGGTGCTTTCTTTGGTAGGAGATAGGTCAGTATAGGTAACAAAATAATTTTCAGTACGGATATGTTTGATAAAGCCATCCCGTTCCAGGTTTAATTTTATGCCGACAGCAGTATTCGCTATTGTTTTCAATGGATCCGGATCCGTATCGATCTGTCCTCCCTGATGGAAGGCAAAAACCTGAACAGGTACAGACAACTTCATTCTACCCCTTCTCAGGATACTGATATCTGATGAAACACCGGCAAAAATTTGTTCTTGATCAGGCGAATGTTTTTCAATCATCCGGTTCCAGTTAACAAATGCATCTAGAAATAAGGAAGGTTTGTCAATCACTACCTGGGTACCATATTCAACAGGATTGTTTATTTTTCTCTCAAAGTCAAATAAGGGTTCTATATACCTATGATGAACATTTCCCTCTATTACTCCATTGATCAACGCTGTACTTTTGTGCTGGTACCTGATAGTGAAAAGGGGATAAGATTTGTTGATACCGTCTTTGCCAAAATCTTTGCGAATATGAACCCCGGCACTGACGGCTAATTTGGCGTTGGGGTAATACACCAATCGAGGCTCTAACTGGGTACCAAACAGCGTATATCCATCATGAAAATCATTAAAATACTCATAATTCCTCAGGAAATTGAAATTATAGAAGCTCAGTTCAAGGTTCCGGGTCTTAAGAGAATCCGGTTTTAAGCGATATTCCAGCGAATCGTTTACAAGTTGTGCATCGGCTGTACAAAATATAAGCAACATGGAAAAAAATGAGAGCAGTTTTTTCATGAGTTTACAAAGGTAGATTCCTCCTCTATTATTTATGATTTTAGCCGGTAATATTTATAGATTTTAACTGCCGACATGATTACAGCTATGAAAATGATGAGGCCTATCAAGCCATACAACCAATCTATGGCAGTTTTTAAGACCACCGTGAACACTATTGCCACCAAAAGAATAGTGGCGACTTCATTCCATAAACGAAGTTGTGTGGAGGTCCATTTGCAAACGCCTGCTTTCAACTGCCGGATAATTCGCTGACAAATAAAATGATAGATTAGTAATCCACCGACAAATCCAAGCTTTACGAGCATCCAATCCGCCTGTAACAAATAGGGGTTAAGATAAAACATACCAAAACCTGCTAGAAATGTCAATATCATTGCCGGTGTGGTAATGATGTTCCACAACTTGCTTTGCATCACATCAAACTGCTTGTGCAGCAAAATGCGTTCCTGCTCTGGCCGGTCATTAGCTTCAACATGATATATAAAAAGCCTCACTATATAAAACAGCCCAGCCATCCAGCTTACAACAAAAATGATATGAATGGATTTCAGATATAAGTACATAGCCTGAATTGTCGCCTCATCTAAGGCATAATAGGAGCATATTCTTTGATCACCTCGACCGCATACTTCACATTGTCAAAAGGAATGTCCGGCATGATACCATGTCCAAGATTAAAAATAAACCCATTTTCACCCTGCATCCTGTCTATGAGCCTGTGAATTCTTTCCTTAATAACTTTCTTGTCGGCATACAGGATATGAGGATCCAAATTGCCTTGTACAGCTATTCCCGCAGGCAACCGCTTTTTCATATCCAGTAAATCCACATTCCAGTCAATGGAGATCACATCCGGTTTCGCTTCCGCCATAAGTGGGGCAAACACAGAACTACCTTTACAGAAAGAAATTACTGGAATATCCTGGCGATTTAAACCCGCAATTATTCTTTGTATGTACTGATGGGAAAACTCTCTATAATCATCCCATGATAAGGCCTGTGCCCAGCTATCGAATATTTGAACAGCATTCACGCCAGCAGCGATCTGCATATTCAGATAATCAATGGTAACCTGTGCTATTTTTGAAAGGAGCTGATGTGCAAGTTCCGGCTGGTTATGCAACATCAATTTAGTCAGTTTAAAGTCCTTTGACGATCCCCCTTCAACCAGGTAACTCATCACAGTAAAGGGTGCTCCGGCGAATCCGATCAATGGAATTTTTCCGTCCAACCGTTGCTGTATTACCTTTATTGCATCTGCAACGTATTGCAATTTATCAAGACAGTCTGTCTGAAGGTTTTCAACATCCGCCAGTGAACGAACCGGATTTGCAAACTTCGGTCCTACCCCCTGGGTAAAACTCAGATCTCCGCCCATTGCTTCACCTGTAACCAGAATATCTGAGAAAAGAATAGCAGCATCAATGTCAAGCAAATCAACTGGCAGCATCGTCACATCCGCAGCTATTTCAGGGGTTTTGCACATTTCCAGGAAAGAGTATTTATTCTTAATATCCCAATATTCTTTCATGAAACGTCCTGCCTGCCGCATCATCCAAACAGGTGGGCGGTCCGTATGTTGCGATTGTGCTGCTCTGATAAACAGAGAATCCTTTTGAGTATTTATCACTTTGCTTTTTGTATTTCGTATTCTATTTTTTGAACAATGCTTTGAACCCTCGAACTTAATTTAAGGTCCTTAGCTACATTTAAATAAGCACCGGCCTTAAGAAATTCTTTCTTTTGCAAGTTCAGATTCGCAAGTTGTACAAGAACAATTCCCTTGTCGTTCTCATTACGAAGGGGGAACCGGCTGGCTATCTGAAAATGTGTTTCCGCTTCTACATGATTGCCTTTTTGAAGCTGGATATTACCCTGGATAAACTCATAATACCCTCTCCTGCTTTTAGCCAGTCGGTCTGGATTTTTTATTTCTTTTAAGAGTTTTTCAGCCGAAGCATAATCCTTTTTTTGATATGCTCTTGCCGCAAGAGCAACAGTTCCCTGTCTGAAGTAAGCCCAAACCTGATAAGCGATTCCAAGACCAACTATTGCAGACATCTCATAGACCTGCAGGTAAGTCACCCAGATAAGCAAAATGATGCTTATCAGAGCTATAGAGAACCGCGCTTTCGAGGTCATCCGAATTATTGGCTATCGGTAAACTTATAGCCCACTCCCCTTATGGAATGAAAATATTTAGGGTTTTTTTGGTCCGGTTCAAAGTACTTTCTGAAAGTCAGGATAAAGTTATCAATTGTTCTTGTGGAAGGGTATACATCGTAATTCCACACAGTTTCCAGGATCTGCTCCCGGGACACCGCTTCATTTCTTCTCTCGATCAAAAGCTTTAAAAGCATGGTTTCCTTCTTCGTCAAAGGAGTAGTCGAGCCGTCGTCATTGCGTAGTTCGAATGAATTGAAATAAATAGTCTTTTCACCTATCTTGTAAGTGTTCAGCTCTTTCTTCTCATCATTACTCAGACCACGTTTAACCAGATTGTTTACGCGTAAGATAAGTTCCTCGAGATTGAAAGGTTTTACCAAATAATCATCTGCGCCTTTCCTTAATCCCGTTACCCGATCTTCGTTGGTATTCTTAGCGGTCAAAAACATAATTGGCACCTCAGAGTTCTCAAGGCGTATCGTTTCTGCTACCTGAAATCCATCTATTTCTGGCAGCATAACGTCCAGAATGATCAGATTGAACCTTTCCTCTTTAAAAACTTTGAGTGCTTTTTTGCCATCGGTGGCTGTGGTAACCTTGTAGCCCTCAAGCTCAAGGTTTAGCTTTATTGCTTCCAGTAGGTGATCTTCATCTTCTACCAGTAAAATACGTTGTTTAGTTGCCATTTGAATTAAAAGTTACTTCAAATATAGTTCCTGTTGGCTTATTATTTTTAACCTTAATGTAAGCTTTGTGCTTTTCCAATACTTGCTTCACAATATAAAGGCCCAAACCCGTCCCTTTTGTTTTCCGCGTTTCCTCACTACCTACACGGTAAAACTTATCAAATATGCGAAGTTTTTCCGCCTCACTAATACCCATACCCTTATCTTCTACCGAAAAAAGAACAGTATTGTTTTTATCTTCCAGCTTCACTTTTATCTCAGCACAGGGCGGCGAGTACTTGACAGCATTTTCAACTAAGTTAGAAACTACCAGCGATAAGGCAAATTTATCGCCTGTTAAAACGACATCCGGCTGTAATTCTGTAATGATGGTCTGACTGCTGCAGGAATGTATCTGCAAACGACTGGCAACTTTTTTAACTAGCTCAGAAAAATTGAACTCTTCTTTCGGAAAGGAGTAAGAATGATTTTCTATGCGGGTAGCAATAAGCATGTTCTCTACGAGGTCATCAAGCCGTTCAATATCTTTTAAAGAATTATTCAAAAAAGAGTGGATTTGTGCCTTATCGAGATCCCGCTTCAGAATGGTTTGAATGTAAAGCTTTATAGAGGCCAGGGGAGATTTAAGTTCGTGGGTTACTGATAAAAGAAAGTTTTTTTGCTGTTCCTGAAGTTTCTTTTCCTTTCTAAGTGTTTTTTGAAGATAGTAGGCTCCGGTTAAAAAGATCAGCAAAAAAATAGCACCTTCCCCAATGATCATGCCTTTTCGTTCTGGCTCTACAGAAACAAGCAGGTAAGCCCACCAAATGATCTCTGACAGAACATAGATTGAAAGAGCATAAAAAATTATAAGCGGTTTACGCATCAGTCCCATAGTCCTGCAATTTATCAATAATAAATTTAAGAAGATTTAGATGTATGCCTGAACACAATATCCAGGGATTCGATGATTGCCCTTTTTGCTTTTTCAAGTTCAATCTTAGAATGCGCTGCGGATACAAATCCGACCTCATAACCAGACGGGCCGAAATAAATGCCACGATTTAATAGCTCACGATGAAACAGCTTGAACTTCTCCATACTTTGCGGATCAATATCAGCTGCTGATGTAATATCTTTATCAGTAAAGGCAAACCAGAAAATTGAGCCCACCGAATATACCTTTAACTTATAATTTCGTGCGGAAACAAAACGTTGAATAGATTCTGTAAACTCCTGCGCCTTTTTATTCAGGTCCTTATAAAAGCCGGATTTTAAAAGCTCGGTTATCTGAGCTATTCCAGCTGCCATCGCTACCGGATTGCCTGATAGAGTTCCTGCCTGATATACAGGCCCTTCAGGAGAGATACTGCTCATAATTTCAGAGGACGCACCATATGCACCAACCGGCATACCTCCTCCCAATATCTTTCCGTAGGTAATGATATCGGGCTTAATGTCGTAATACCTGGCAGCACCTTCAAAACCAAGTCTGAACCCGGTAATAACTTCATCAAATATCAACAAAGTTTGATGCTTTGAGGTGACCTCTCTCAGATACTGGATGAATTCTTTTTCCTGGATGAGCAAGCCATTATTTGCAGGCACTCCTTCGATGATCACAGCCGCGATTTGCCCTTCAAACTGTGCAAACGCTTGCCCAACAGCATCCCTGTCATTCAAGGGAACAACTATTGTTTCTTCTGCGAATGATTGAGGCACTCCCGCAGAGGATGTTTCTCCAAAGGTTACCAAACCGGAACCTGCTTTCACTAACAGGGAGTCAACATGCCCGTGATAGCAGCCTTCAAACTTCAATATCTTATTGCGTTTTGTATATCCTCTGGCTAAACGGATTGCAGACATAACCGCCTCCGTGCCCGAGCTCACAAAACGGATCTTTTCTATCAGCTTGTTATTTTTTAATATAAGTTCAGCCAATTCATTTTCCAGAGCAGTTGGAGCTCCGAAGCTCAATCCTCTCTGCATGACTTCCGTAACCTTCTCCCTGATCTTCGGATGGTTATGTCCTAAAATAAGGGGCCCCCAGGAGCAGCAAAAATCAATGAACTGATTACCGTCAGCATCCCAAAGAAAACAGCCATCTCCTTTCTCAATAAAAAGCGGAGTTCCAAACACAGAGCGAAAAGCCCTTACTGGCGAATTTACCCCACCTGGAAAGAAGCTTTTTGCTTTTTCATATAATTCAGCAGACTTTTCCCGGGATATATCAGGTTTACCTGTACTTGACACCGGAGTTTCTTCTTCTGAACTAAATATTTTTTTGAGAGAGTCTAGCATTTTCCTGAGGTTAAGATTAAAACCGAAAGCTTAAAAGAAAGCGGTTTAACACTTTCCAAAATTACATCCAGTTGTTTTGTAAAATATCTTTTATGTGGTATGTGGTGATTATGCTTGCTCCAGCACGTGCAAATGCAAACATAGTCTCCATAACCACTTTCTGTTCATCTATCCAGCCTTTTTCCGCAGCTGCTTTGATCATTGAATATTCCCCTGACACATTATAAACTGCAATCGGAGTAGTGGTATTCTGCTTCAGCTTGCTTACAATATCAAGGTAGGCAAGCCCTGGCTTAACCATAAGCACGTCAGCCCCTTCCTGATCATCCAGCATTGCCTCTTTGATTGCTTCCGAAGGATTTCTGAAATCCATTTGGTACGACTTCCTATCCCCCCTACCTGGCGCACAATCTGCTGCTTCCCGAAAGGGACCGTAATAAGAAGATGCAAACTTAGTAGCATGCGACATGATTGCGGTATTTTCCTGGCCATTTGCATCCAGCAAGCTCCGCATAGCCAGAATTCGTCCGTCCATCATATCAGAAGGCGCCAGCATATCTGCTCCCGCCGATGCATGGGCAAGCCCCATCTTTGCGATAACCTCCACGGTGGCATCGTTTTGCACGTAGTCGTTATGCAGGATACCGCAGTGTCCATGGCTTGTATATGAACAAACACAAACATCGGTTACTATATAAAGATCTTCTCCAAATGCACTTTTCAGTTCTCTGACGGCAGTAGTCACCAGAGACTTATCTGAATACGCCGTATGTCCGTCTTCACTTTTCTCTTCCCCTACACCAAACAACATAATCTTGTTCAAGCCAAGCTTTAAGCCTTTTTCTACGTCCTTCTTCAAGGTATCGATAGAAAAGTGACTAACACCGGGCATTGCATCAATGTCTTTTGTTATGTTATTGCCTGGTACAACGAAGTAAGGGTAGACGAACATATCTTTTGAAAGCCTGGTTTCGGCAATCATTTCGCGTACCAAGGGTGTTTTTCTTAATCTTCTCGGCCGATTTAACATATAAATTTCCTCAAAGCTCTTATAAAATGAGCGCTATTTAACATTTTAAAGGGCAAACACAGCCTCTGCCAAACCTATTTCATCCGGTGAATAAGGCAATGTATACTTCACTCCCATATCATCGAACATTTTTCCTGTAGAACGGCCAATGCAAATAACTTTCTGCCCGGGTTCAAGTAAGTTTTCTGCAAAATAAGCCTCTACATTTGAAGGGCTGGTAAATATCAGAACATCTGCGAACGATTGTTCAACGTGCTCTTCAATCACGGTTTCATAAACAGGCAGATCGATAAGTTTAGTATCCTCCGATAATGCTTTCTGAACGGTGCGAAGCGATTCTTTTGCTCCTGGAAACAAGACGGTACGTCCTCTGGCAATTTCAGCAAACTCAGTAGCTATGTCTGCGGTATCAATCCCTTCTTCCTCGCCGTTAAAGTCCGGAACTCGTCCAAAACGTCTGAGCATTTCTTCAGAAGCCCTGCCAATCACCCCCAGCCTGGTTTTCTTACCGATCTCAGGTTCAAGTTTGAAAAAATACTCTATAGCATTTTTACTGCTAAAGAATATCCAGTCTACATGACGTAATATAAAAGAATCAAGTTTATTTATGATGGGGAAAGTTCTGATCAATGATCGTCCTTCGATTTCTATCTTATGCTTTTTTAAAGCCTTGCTTAAGTAACTTGATTCAGGGATGTCGCGAGTGATAAACACACTCTTTGGATAAGACCTATCCTCGGAAAACTTGGCAACAATCTTTTCTGCCAAGCCCTCTGTTGTTTCACATTCTATAAAATGGCGGTCCGGAAAACTTTCATCAGTCTCTGCTTTCGACGTCCAAACCTGGAACTTATTGTTTTCTTTTCGGCAATAACAACCAAGAGGCATATGACATCCGCCATTGAACATATTCAGCACAGATCGCTCCACTGCTATTTGTTCTGCTACATCCGCATTATGAATAGCCTGTAACTTGTCGAACAACTCCGTGTCAGCTTCCCTGATCTGAATTGCGAGAACACCCTGTGCCGGAGCAGGAATAAATTCCATAGGTTCGAGCTCCTCCACATAGAACTCACTTAAATCGATACCCAGTCTTTCTACACCCGCCTTTGCAATCATTATTGCATCATAATCTTCATCCCGGAGCTTCTGGATACGTGTGGGTACGTTTCCCCTCAGATCTTCTATTTCCAGATCTGGCCTGACAGCCAGAAGCTGAGCCTTTCTCCGGTTGGATGAAGTACCAACCATTCCGCCGAACTTTACAGATAACTTCTGTTTTACATCGACGCAATCCTTTAGAATGAGTAAAAGCTCATGGGGATCTTCCCGGTCAGATACCGCTGCGATCTTTAATCCGGGAGGGTTTTGAGTGGGTAAATCTTTATGGGAATGTACTGCGATATCAATAGAACCATTCAACAAGCCTTCTTCAAGTTCCTTCGTAAAAAAACCTTTTCCCTCCAGTTTGTCTAAACGAAGATTCAGAATACTATCACCTTGTGTTTTAATAATTTTTAGCTCAGCATCCAATCCGGCTGCAGCTAATTGATCTTTTACATAATTAGCCTGCCAGAGAGCAAGGTCGCTTCCCCGTGTACCTATTATAACTTTTCTATTCACAATGAAATTTTAGCCTGTTGTTGCAAAAATACGAAAATCTTTTTGCGTCAAAACGATAGAGGGACCTAAGTATGGTTTACTAAGATCTCCTTTGCCATAATCATAGGAACACTGATATACTTTTTCTCCATGTAGTTCATGATCTTCTCAAGTACTTCACGTGAATTGCTATCTAGTTGCTCAAGATCATCAGCGAAGACCGAATTTACAGCCACACTACGTATCTCTTTGATCTTCAAGGGAACTTCCCGCATAGCAAGTTCTACCCGGCGTTGCTTAAGCAATGGCTTGAATTCGTTTATGTTCTGTTCGATAATTAATTCTGCATGCACCAGTTCCTGATAACGTTCCTGCATGTTTTTATTAGCTATCCCTTGTAAACTTCCTACCTCGATAAATTCTACCAGATTGTTTTCAAGAACCGTCGGACAAGTGTCATTAGGTATAGCCAGATCAACTATTACCTTTTTATTAGTTTCGCCATTAAGCAGAGACTGATAAATCTCGTTAGTCAGTAAAGGCTCTGAAGCACTGGTACAAGTAATTATCACATCAAACCCTTTTCTATAAGTTAAAAGATCTGAAATGCTGTAAGCCTCTCCTTTTAGATCTTTCGCCAGATCTTCAGCTTTAGATAATGTGCGGTTGAATATGGCAAAATTGGAATATCGGTGTTTTTGAAGATACTTGGAAATGTTTCGGTTAGTCTCGCCTGCTCCGATAATAAGAATTCTTGAGTTGGAGCACATATTCAGTTCGTGGAGCTTTCGGTAGGCAAGAGAAACAACTGAGACCGGGTTTTTCGAGATTTTCGTATGTGTATATACTTCTTTCGCCGTTTTTACCACATGATTCATAACCATCCGCAGATAATCGCCCGTAAACCCTGCCTTACGGCAAATCTCATAATTCTTTCGAACCTGAGCCAATATCTCCTTCTCTCCCACAACAAGGCTTTCCAGAGAACACGATACACGAAGCAAGTGATTAAATGCTTCCATATCCTCGTATATAAACGAGTTATTTACGAAATGCTCAATTTTGTCCTCAGACAAACAGAATCCCAAAGTCTGGATAAAATCTTTTATAAAATCCGGCGTTATATCAGCAGATCCGCAGAAAATAAACTCTACGCGATTACATGTACCTATATAGAATATTTCTGATATATCGAATTTCTCTCTAACCGAGCTTAATCTGCTAATCAATGTCTGATTACAAATCACCAATTTCCCCAACTCCTTTAAATCAATCCGCTGGTGAGTAAATGCTAAGACTTTTAAGTGTTTCAACGCTTGATATATCTTTTAAAAAAACCCAAAACAAAAGTAAGTAATGGGCATATACAGGCTGTCATTACTTTGTCAAACGCGTGCTATTTAGATCCTTTATAAATTATCTAGATACTACTCAGCATGCTTACATGCAGCTTCAAGCCCTTATTCTCCTTCTTTTTATTCGAAAGCTGTATCTTATAAGGCATCCTACTACCTCTAACACAAATTGCTTATCTTAAACCTTTTTACAAGCCGGCAATGCACACCCTGCATTTATGACATTAAAAAAGTAATTGAAAAATTATCCTATAAGCTTAAAAATTATTTTATTTGAGGATTATTAGAACTGATAGCGAATGAAGGTATGAAGAGTAGTTCATTGAAAACGGATACTTCCAATATAGAACACACTCCGGGATTTTTATTATGGCAGATTGAGATGTGCTGGCAAAGAAATGTGAACCAAGTCTTGTCGGCTTATTCGCTAACCTACACACAATTTATTGTCCTGTACATAAGTGAAACTCTTACTAAAGACGAAAAGAAAGTTTATCAGCATCAGGTGGCTAAGTTTTCTAAAATAGATAGGATGATGACCTCCAGGATTCTGGCTAGTCTTGAAAAAAAGGGCTTTATCAAGAGAATAAAACTTAGCGGCGATGCGCGGGCAAAGCTGGTAAGCCTTACCACAAAAGGAAAGGAGGCTTTATCCACATCGCTGGAAGCTGTTACTGAAGCAGAAAACACATTCTTCAAACCAGGGGGACCGCAATTTGTTAATTCAATGGAGACTATTTTATCCGACTGCCATCCCCAGATATGAAAACCTACACTTACAAAATTACAGGAGCATCGAACAAGCCGATTGCTCTCGACATCTCAAGTCCGGATCGTGTCGAGCAATTTCCGATGGTAATATTTGTACATGGGTTTAAAGGCTTTAAAGACTGGGGTACTCATAACCTAACAGCCGCATATTTTGCTCAAAAGGGTTTCCAATTCCTGAAATTCAATTTTTCTCACAATGGAATCAGCCTCAAAGAACGTGATGTTTTCGATGACTTAGAATCCTTTAGCGAAAACACTTTCTCCAAACAACTTTATGACCTGGATGAAGTTATCACCTTCGCCTTAAGCGGAGAGGAATTCAGAGCGCCTTCAAAAATATTTCTTATCGGGCATAGTCTTGGTGGAGGAATAAGTATCATACAGACGTCTCAAGATCCGCGCGTCCACAAATTGGTAACCTGGGCTTCTTTGAGCCGCTTCAACAACCTCTGGAAACCCGAGCAGGAAACCATATGGAAAAAGGAAGGGATAATTTATAGTAAAAACAGCCGCACGAAGCAGGATATGCCTCTTAAACTGGAAATACTTGAGGACTTTGAACATCATTCTGAACTTCTTCAAATCGATGCCGCCGGGAAAAAGATCACTCAGCCATGGCTGATAATACATGGCGAAAACGACCCGAGCGTGCCTCTTGAACAAGCCATGGAACTTCACCGGCAAAATCACAATAGCAGACTATTACAAATACAAGATGGCGACCATGTATTTGGCGCAAGACATCCATGGCAGGAAACTGGCCTGCCTCAACAGCTAAAAGAAGTGTGCGATTTAAGCATTGACTTTCTCAGAACTGAGTGACCCTGCACAGTTTATACCCTATTTATTTATTTAACCGTTTGATTTATCACACATAATACCTTATTTAGAGCCAATCAAAAAGTACTCTATCAAACTAAAGGCTTTGGTTAACACCATTTATGATGCAGATTGAAGATTCTCAAATACTTGAAAAGTTTGCAGACGAACATACACGACATGAAGCTTTCAGCCTTTTGTTAAAGAAATATCAGCAAAAGATCTACTGGCATATCAGACGGCTTGTGATTGATCACGACGACGCCGACGATCTTACACAAGATGTGTTTGTAAAGGTATGGAAGTATCTCGCTAATTTCAGGAGCGACTCCCAGCTTTACACCTGGTTATATCGTATCGCAACAAATGAATGCCTGACGTTCCTCAATAAAAAGAAACAAAAAAATAATGTTCCTTTAGATGAAGTTTCTCATGACCTTGCAGACACTCTCACTGAAGGCAGTTATTTTAATGGCGATAAAATACAAATGAAACTTCAACAGGCTTTATTGACCCTACCTGAAAAACAGCGACTGGTATTCAATATGAAATACTATGATGATTTAAAATATGAAGAGATTTCAGAAATAACCGGAACAAGCGTTGGTGCGCTGAAAGCATCTTTTCATTTGGCAGTAAAAAAAATAGAGGCATTTTTATTGAGTAATGATTAAACCATTAGCTTCAAAAACATTCACTAATATATGAGCTTGAAAAACAAGAACGAAGATTGGAATCAGGATGCACCATCCCTTGCTGGCATGGATGTAACCAATCCTTTTACAGTTCCTGAAAATTATTTTAGTGACTTGACTGAGCATCTGCAGGCAAGGGTGGGTATAGAGGCACTTACCGGAGGAAAACACCAAAATGACTTTCACGTTCCGGATAACTATTTCGAAACTCTGGAAGAACAGATACTTTCATCCGTAAGAGCAGAAGAGTTTAAGGAACGGATTTCCACGGAGGCATTTACAGTACCGGAAGGATATTTTACCGATCTGCAGGACAGGATTATTTCCCGGACACTTGAAGCCGGCAATGACAATAAAGAGCCAATAATCCGCAGACTGATTCCTGGCTGGATTAAATATGCAGCGGCGGCATGTATTACTGCTATAATAGCAACTGGTGTATTTTTAAATACTAAAACAACTGATAATAATGTCGCTGCGGAGGTTGAATTTTCACAGATCCCGCAGACAGAAATAGTAGCTTATCTGCAAGCTTATAATAATACCGGTGATGTGGATCTTATTGCAGAGCACCTGCAAAGTACTGATGATTTGTCTGACCTGGACATGGAGTTGTCGGAGCAAGAGATTCAACAATATCTGGAGTCTACATTATAAAGAAACAATTTGATGAAGAAGTGGATTTTTAAATTACTAATTATACTTGGCCTGAGCTCAACCGCTATGGCCCAGCAAAGCAAGCAAATCGATGCTGTAAAGGTTGAATTTTTAACGAAAAAATTAGATCTGAGCCCTGAGGAGGCACAACGGTTCTGGCCCGTATTTAACAAGTATCAGAAAGAAATAAAACAGGTGATCAGCCAAAGACGGGCAGAGCGGATGTCATTTAAGAACTCCGGGGGAGCACCTGTAGATGAGATTAAATACGAATCTCTGATCCTAGAAATAAGAAAACGATACAATAAGGATTTCCTGCAGGTATTACCTGCACAAAAAGTAGCAATGATATATCCTGCCGAGCGTGAATTTAGAGAGAAACTAATTAAAGAGCTCGGTGAAAGACGGCACAAGCAGTAAAAATCGTTAGTTCAATAGCCCCTGACTTTTGGGGCTTTTTATTTAATGCTAATTCTTAAATTCGGCTATACTCAGTATAGCCTTTAATATTTACAAAGATCACATGCTTAGTCTCCGACAATTATTCCTGTTAAACAATGCACAAACATCAAATTCGCCCCGGCTCCTTGAAATTGAGAGAGCCGAAGGCTTATACATGTATGATTCCTCAGGTAAGGCTTACGTAGACTTTGTATCCGGCTTTGCTGTGAGTAATGTTGGACATCGCCATCCAAAAGTAGTACAGGCTATCAAAGATCAGGTCGACAAATACATGCACCTTGCAGTGTATGGCGAATACGTACAGGCACCACAGGTATTGTTTGCGAAAAAACTTGTCAGTGTTCTACCCGATAGCCTAAACTCGGTGTATTTTGTAAATTCTGGTGCCGAGGCCACAGAAGGCGCTTTGAAACTAGCGAAACGATTTACCGGCAGGCAAGAGATCATCTCATGCAATAATGCCTACCACGGCAGTACACACGGTGCCCTGAGTGTGATGGGTAATGAATACTACAAGAAAGCTTACCGCCCCTTATTGCCAAACGTTAACTTTATCGAATATAATAACATTGGCGACCTTCAAGGCATCACACAGGACACTGCCTGCGTAATCATCGAGAGCATCCAGGGAGAAGCAGGAGTAATTGTACCAACTCACGATTACCTACGTACGCTTCAAAAACGTTGTGATGAAACGGGCACCTTGTTAATAATGGATGAAATCCAGACAGGCTTCGGTCGTACAGGAAAATTATTCGCCTTTGAACACTACGGTATCATTCCTGATATCTTACTTTTAGCAAAAGGGATCGGAGGAGGAATGCCCCTCGGAGCATTCATCGCAGGCCGGAAGATCATGGATTCCATAAAAGACAATCCAATACTTGGCCATATAACAACTTTTGGCGGGCACCCCGTAACATGTGCTGCTGGTATGGCCACATTAGAAGCGATACTCGAGGAAAATATGATGGCTGAAGTTCCTTCTAAAGAAGCTCTGTTCAGACAATTGTTAAAGCATCCCCTTATTAAAGAGGTTAGAGGTATGGGATTGATGCTCGCAATTCAACTGGAATCCTTTCCACAGGTGGAAGCTGTAAGCAAAACCTGCGTAGAAAACGGAGTTATTGTCGACTGGTTTTTACATTGCGATACAGCTATCAGGATCGCTCCACCATTGATCATCACAGAACAGGAAATCAAAAAGTACTGCCAAACTATAATCAATGCAATAGAACTACACAAAAACTAACTTATTTTTATAATTTTCTAAAGATAAACTCATTTTTTTATAAATTACCCGAAGTATTTATACTATATCTACAAAAAGCTTAAAAAACAGGAAAGATGAGTAGCAATTTTTTAGAAAGTTACCTCCCAGAAAGCAACACCTGGGATGAGATGTTCACCCAGGAACACCAAATACGCTCACCTTACAAGAAAATAATCGATTATCTGGCGAATGAATCGGCCGACGACCTTAATAAAAAAGAAGAATTAGCCAAAAGACTCTTTATGAGTCAGGGTATTACATTTACCGTATACAACAGTGGAGAAGGTATCGAAAAGATCTTTCCTTTTGATATTATTCCCCGCATTCTTACTGCGAGCGACTGGAGTTTCATTGAAAAAGGAATAAAGCAACGGCTAAAAGCATTAAATTTCTTCCTGAAAGACATTTACAGCAACATGTTTATCATAAAGGACAGGGTCATTCCAATTGAAATGATCTATTCATGTCCGCACTTCTTAAGGGAAATGTTTAATGTTTCTGTTCCTTATGATATCTACGTTCATATTGCTGGGATTGACTTGATAAGAGATTTTGACGGCACTTATTACGTTCTGGAAGACAATCTCCGCACGCCTTCAGGGGTAAGTTATATGCTTGAGAACAGGGAAATTACTAAACGCTTGTTCCCCGATCTTTTACCTCAGTGCAAAGTACGAAGCGTGACAGAGTATCCGAACATCCTATACAAAAACCTGATGTCTCTGTCTCCCAGACAAATCTCAAATCCGACAATCGTACTGTTAAGCCCCGGCATTTACAACTCAGCATATTTTGAACACACTACCCTGGCCAGGTTAATGGGTGTTGAATTGGTCGAAGGAAAAGACTTACTTGTTGACAACCACAAAGTATTTATGAAGACAACTAATGGTCGCCAGCAGGTCGATGTTATCTATCGCCGTGTAGATGATGAGTACCTTGATCCCCTGGTCTTTAATCCAGAAAGCGTACTTGGTGTTGCCGGTATAATGAGCGCTTACCGCAAGGGTAATGTAGCTATCGTAAATGCCGTTGGAAACGGAGTTGCAGACGACAAAGCAATATATTCATATGTCCCTCAGATGATTAAATATTATCTGAATGAAGAACCTTTATTAAAAAATGTGCCCACCTACAAGCTGGATGACCCTGAACATAAAGACTATGTTTTTAATAACATAGACAAAATGGTGATCAAAAAAACCAATGGCAGCGGTGGATATGGTATGCTTATGGGTTACAACGCTACCGATCTTGAGATCGACACATACAAGGCAGAGGTACTGAAAGACCCAAGACAATTTATTGCTCAACCAACAATCAGCCTTTCTGCAGCACCTTGTTATTTGAATAAACAACTTCACCCGAGACGTATCGACCTGAGGCCCTTTGCGTTATGCGGACCTAATGGCATTGAGATTGTACCTGGCGGCCTCACCCGGGTTGCGCTAAAAGAAGGCTCATTGGTTGTCAACAGTTCACAAGGAGGTGGCAGCAAGGACACCTGGGTTTTAGCATCTTAAATTAAACAACAATAATGTTAAGCAGAGTAGCAGCAAATCTGTATTGGCTCAGTCGCTATGTTGAGCGCAGCGACGGTATTTTAAGAATGCTTAAAATATATTACGCATCGTCGCAGGATTCCATTCAGGAGTTTTCATGGCGTCCGGTTATTAAGATCTATACGGGACTGGATGAAAATTATGTCAAACAAATAGAATTTAACAGTCGTGAGGTTCTCTCCTACCTCGTTGCAGGCAAGGAAAACGCCAATTCGATTACTAATATCATCACCCTTGCCAGGGAAAACGCCCGAAGCGTTCAGGATCACATAACAAAGGATTTATGGCAATGCCTCAATGAATATTACCATCTGGTGAAAGACCAGCGTCTCATTTCAACATTGAGAAAAGATGACCCGATATCAGCCTTAGACATCCTGATAAAACAGGTAATGCTGTACTATGGCACTGCAGAAGTAACCATGGAGCGAGGAGAACGCAGAAGTTTCATGAATATTGGCAAATACCTCGAACGCAGCATACAGTCAATTGATATTCTGGATAGCAAATTCAGCACGATCGACAATGGGCCAGATTTACTCACAGATACAACCTATTGGAAACACTTGTTATTGTCTATAGGAGGCTACGAACTTTACCTGAAAACCTACCGCCAGGGCTTTGAAGCCGAGAACGTACTCGAAATGGTGGTTCTTAACCACGACTTTCCCCGGTCTGTATTATATTCGGTTGGTCAGATAAGCCGCTATCTTGACAGATTAAAGATCAATAACACTATTACTGAAGTTAAGGAACTTTCTTTTTTAGTAGGCAGGTTACATAGCCGGATAAAATACAGCACCATAGAAACAATACAGGAAGAAGGCTTGCACAACTATCTATATTCAGTTAAAAAAGAACTATATGCAATTGGCAATGCTGTCAACATCCAATATTTTGCATATTCGTAGCAAACAATCAACATGCCTCAGTTCAAAATTAAACATATCACAAAATACACTTACAAAGGGTTAGTGAGGGATAGTGCAAATCAAATCATTCTATTTCCCATTAAAGATGAGCACCAGGAAGTATTAGACCATGAACTGAAAATCACTGGCGACCCGCATGTAGATGTGTACCGCGACTATTATGGAAATGAAGTTGGAAGTTTCACTAATTGTGAGCCTCACACAGAGCTGGTTATTTATTCCAAAATCCTTGTAAATACCAGTCCCAGGGCCCTGCCAATAGACGACTTCTTTGCACTCCATCACTGGGATGAGCTGACAAAGGTAAAACATCAAATTCCTTATGTGGATTATTTAAAGCAGGAATCCTTCGAAGGATTCGATGAACTCAGAACGGTAATTGAAAAAGAAAAGACTGCCAATGAAACACCTTATGCTGTCGCTGGACGATTCAATCAATACGTTTTTAACAACTTCAAATATATCCCGGGAATCACTACAGTAGAAAGCACCCTCGACGAAGTTTGGAATTTAAAAGCCGGTGTTTGCCAGGACTTTGCTCACATTCTCCTTGTAATGCTTAGATCGATAAATATACCTGCCCGTTATGTAAGCGGTTATATATGTCCCCATAAAAATGGCATGAGAGGTGAAGGAGCCACCCATGCATGGGTTGAAGCATATATCCCCACTTACGGATGGTTGGGTTTAGACCCAACCAACAACTGCATTGCAACTGAAACCCATGTGCGCCTTGCGGTAGGACGTAATTTTTCGGATTGTTCGCCAGTAAAAGGTGTGTACAAAGGCGCTGCGGAACATAAACTGGAAGTATCCGTCACCGTATCATACGAAAACGAGGAAGAGGAAAAGATAGATGCCGAAATAATTCCGGTAACATTGCCCGAAACTGCGATTCCCTTAAACAGCTTTCAGCAATATTTAGAAATGCAGCAGCAACAACAATAAATACCTGATATGATTTGAGGTGAACAAAACACTTATTCAGCAGTTTAATAAGTACATAAACATTGAAAAATCATGTCAGAATCATCAAAATCGAAACCGGTAGAAAATAAGAAAGAGAAGGAGGACAAATCAAAATCTGTTCTTAAAACCCAAGATTTCATAACAGACAATGCAAATATAAATGGTATAAATCCTAATCCTACTGAAAGTGGTAACTCTCCCGAATGGGATAAAGGGATCGAAGAGAGTGAAGATTACAGATCAGACGCTAAGAAAGACAAGTAAAAATAAAAGGGAGCAATTTTGCTCCCCTTTTATTTTTACCTACATAGCATGTATCCACGCAAACTTATACTCCAGCCCCGGATCTTTCATCCGGTCAGCTATCCTTGTCAAACGCCCAGGAAGTTTCATTATATAATCTCTGGCCTTTTCACCGGCGTCGGTTAAGTCTGTAACCTGTTCGATGTTCCAGCTCTTAATTAAATCTTGCAGGATATCTACATAGTCAACAGCAGTATACACCCCCAGACGTTGTGCCGCATCTGCAAAGTGACTGAAAGTATCACCAGCCTTTTTTCCAATTTCACGCAGGAAGTGCGCAGGCATAACGATTTTTTTACGCATCATATCTTCGAAAGCGATCATAGCTTCGCTCTGATCAACCTTAAAGATCTGTGAGATAAAATCCGTATAAGCTTTAGCGTGCCTGGCCTCATCTGATGCTATAACACCGCACATTTTAGAAAGTAAGGTATCGCCATTCTTTTTAGCCAAAGAAGCTACTCTGCGATGTGATATATTTGTTGCCAGCTCCTGAAAACTGGTATAGATAAAATTCCTGTAAGGGTCTCTGTCTGTACCAATATCAAAACCATCTGCGATGAGGTATTGGGTCGAGATTTCCATCTGACGCATATCCACACGTCCAGACAAATAAAGGTATTTATTAAGCAGATCGCCATGCCGGTTTTCCTCTGCCGTCCAGTACCGAAGCCATTTCATCCAGCCTCCCTCTTCATCTTTAGAAACTCCCTCCACGGTAGCAAGCCATGACTCATAAGTAGGCAAAGCTTCTTCAGTAATTGTATCTCCAATAAGCACAGCTATCAGGTCGTAAGGAAGGTCCTTTGCACATTCCTGTAACTCTTTCACTTCCTCAAAAAAATTATCCTTACTAGAATCAGGCAGAAAGTCGGAAGGTTGCCAGTTAGTATCAATAGACTTAAGGTACGTCTGCATATTATCAAGCATATATTTCTCAATATGCTTCATTACTTCTCGTCGAGCTCCGTAACTTATATTCATGCTGTTATTTAAAAATGCAAAGATAATTATTTTGTTATATGCTATCCGTCAATTTATAACATAACGATAGCGTGAAAAGATTACTTTCCCGGAAATGCCGGCAATTTCATCCAATGCGTAAAATCACTTATATTGACTTTGTCGTCACCAACAATAAACTTGTCAGATATTTCGCTGTAATAGCCAAAGTAAATCTGACCGCCGTCGAACAATAGAACGTCTTCACCTTGTTCGGGTAGTGTATCTTTAATCAGAACCCATTCCATATTATACAAAACTACGCTTTTAATTAATTTCGATCATATTAAAGCTGTTAATCCCCCGCATTTAATGTAAAATATATTTTCTCTCGTATGCTGGCCTAGGCACCATCTGTATTTTAATGTAGTTAAATCCATACACAAAGAGACCTTAAAGCGCCAATCAGCACACAAATATGCTTTGGAACGAGATATGCTAAGTGTTATACACTAAATTAACACTATATGAAAGTTGTAGTTTTAAATACCTCATCAAACTTGGATAAAGAATTAAGGGATCTAATAAAAAACGATTTAAAAGCATTCAAATCGGGCAAAGGTAAATTTTTACGGAATAACCAGAGCAAACTCAATAATTCGGCTCAAATCGCCTGATTCTAAATATAAACATGATCGGTTGAATGATTATTTAACCGACCATGCTTAACGTTTAAGCCTGCTTAGCAAACTGCACGCTTAAAACCAACTTTATATCGTCTCCAACAACTACAGTCCCCGCTTCAGTAATCCCTGACCAAACCAATCCGAACTCGCGACGGCTGATCTTTCCGCTTAATTCAAATCCTGCTTTGGTATTTCCATAAAAATCTCCTGCCACTCCCCCGAACTCGACATCAAGCTCAACCTGCTTAGTTACATCCTTAATGGTTAGATCCCCAACCAGTTTGTAATCAGAACCCTCCTTTTTGAAAGAAGTTGACTTAAAGGACATCTTTGGATATTTTTCAGCATCAAAAAAATCTGCTGATTTAAGATGTGCGTCTCGCTGTTCCTGATTAGTGTCGATACTGTTAACATCAATTGTAAACTCGATCTCTGAATCTGTAAAATCTTCATTAGCTGATACGGCTTTACCGTCAAAGCTTCTAAAATTACCGGTTACGGTTGAGATCACCAGGTGCTTCACCTTGAATTGAATCTCCGAATGTGTTGGGTCTATAACCCAGGTAGTAGTTGTTGCCATATTTTAAGTTTTTATTCAAAGAAATACAAATTGATGTTTAAACATGTAACACTAATGTAAATATGTTAACAGCCTGAATGTTCAATTGTTGCATTTGCATCAAGCAAATATTAGCGTATTCCCACGCTCGGCGCTGTCCTTAGTCTTTAGCCGGGGCTTAAGCGCGCCAGGGACTAAGGATCAACAAATAGAAGAGGGTCTCCGACTCCTCAGGCGTTTTTGTATAGCGCTTTAACCGAGTCAAAGGCTCCATTTTGTGGATCAAGTGGAAAAGTTGGGGGCGGCTAAGCGCATTAGTGCCAAACTTTTTAAAACGGTCGTCATGCCGATCCTGAATCAAGTTCAGGATTCGGCAACTCTTGGACTATAAAGGACATGCTTAAGCAAGAGGTCCTGAAACAAGTTCAGGATGACGAAGGAAGAACATCTTCCAACTTTTCCGCTTGATCCCATTTTGTTTATGAATCCTAAGAGCTCTCCGGAACTCCTAAGGACAGACAAAAGCCCAAATAAAAAAGGGGGATCCATTATGAATCCCCCCTTTTTATCATTACCAAGACAAAAAAAAGCTTACACCAGTTCGGCTGCCTCTGTGATATTAATCGAATAAGTGATTTCAACACCACCGGCAGCCAGCATATCATGCACCGAACAATATTTTTTCACAGCCAGTTCTGTCGCTTTCTCTGCCTTGGCAGGGTCTATATTTCCTTTAAGGTCGAATGTCATATGTATTTTAGTGAAAACGGCAGGTATCTTGTCTGTACGCTCTCCTTCTACCGAAATAGAGATATCTTTGACTTCCTGACGCTGTTTCTTTAAAATCTGCAGTAAGTCAAGTGAACTACAAGAGCCTAAAGCCATTAAAACCAGTTCCATAGGCCTGGCGCCTAAGCCCTGGCCACCAATTTCGGGCGAGCCGTCAATATTTACCTTAACACTTGTCATACCTGATGCCTCAAAATGTACGGCATCATTTACTCTGTTCAATTCTATCTTCATTTGTTTCTACTAGTAAAGCTGCTAAGAGCAACCCAGATGATGGTTTATTTCGAATTATCTAAAGCTTGCCTAACGTCTTCAAGAATATCCTCTGCATCCTCTAATCCTACAGATATGCGAATACTTCCAGGCGCTATACCGATAGCCAAACGTTCGGCGTCATTAAGTTTGGAATGAGTTGTTGATGCAGGATGAGTTGCAATGGACCTGGAGTCTCCCAGATTCGATGTAAATAAGATCATCTTCAGCTCATCAAGAAAGCTTTTAGCCCTGTCAAATCCTCCCTTTACATTAAAGGTAACAATTCCACCGCCTTGTTTCATTTGTTTTTTTGCAAGATCATACTGAGGATGTGAAGGAAGATGCGGATACCTCACCACTTCCACATCAGGATGTTCTTCAAGCATCTCAGCAAGTTTCAACGCGTTACTGCAATGTCGATCCATACGCAAAGTAAGCGTTTCCAGGCTTTTAGAAAGAAGCCATGCATTAAAAGCAGACATAGCAGGCCCCGTATGCCTTATAAAAAACATCAATTCTTTAATCAGTTCAGCTTTGCCGCAAACAATACCACCTAAAACACGTCCCTGTCCGTCCATGTATTTAGTCGCAGAATGCACAACCAAATCAATCCCGTATTGCAAAGGTTTTTGCAAATAAGGTGTCGCAAAGCAGTTATCAACATTAAGAATAATATGAGGATATTTCTTCTTAAATCCACCTAACCATTCAAGGTCTATCAGTTCAAGACCAGGATTGGAAGGTGTTTCCAGAAATATCATTTTGGTTTCAGGAAGAATTGCTGCCTCCCAGGTTTCAGGCTGCGAGGCATCCACATAAGTATAGGTGATCCCCCAACGCGGAAACAACTGATTCAGCAACTGATGCGTAGATCCGAACACCGAACGGCAAGCAATGATATGGTCTCCGCTCCGGAGTAAGCCTGCTAACGAAGCAAATATCCCGGCCATTCCCGATGAGAAAGCGAGACCTGCTTCTGCGCCTTCCAGATTGCAGACCTTATCTATAAATTCTGTTGTATTTGGGTTGGAATAACGCGAATAAATATTTCCGTCCTCTTCATCTGCAAAAATTGCCCTGCCTTGCTCTGCATCATCAAATATGAAACTTGAAGTCAGGTATAAAGGAACTGAATGCTCCCTGTTATGACTTCGCGGAGCCTGGTTACGAATTAATCTGGATTGCTCTTTCATTAGAATTATCTATACTCTGCCCGATATTGAGGCAAAATAGAATGATTATTTAATATCTGCTAAAAATAGTAATATTCCCTGCAGACCACATAATGCTTGTGTCAGAATTCGCCTAAACAACCGGCCACCTATTGCAAATGCTCCTTCAAAAATTTGCCGGTATAAGATCCTTTTTTCTTAGCCAGGTCTTCAGGCAATCCTTCAAATACAAGATTCCCCCCTTTGTCACCCCCCTCAGGACCGATATCGATAACCCAGTCTGCACACTTTATCACATCCATATTATGTTCGATCACCAGAATGCTGTTCCCCAAATCTAATAAGGCAGTGAATGACTTCAGTAATTTTTTTATATCATGAAAATGCAGTCCAGTAGTCGGCTCGTCAAAAATGAACAGAGTTTTGCTACTATTATTTCCCTTAATTAGAAATGAAGCTAATTTAATACGCTGCGCTTCACCTCCAGACAGGGTGTTCGACGACTGGCCTAAATGGACATAGCCCAAACCTACATCTACAAGTGGCTGGATCTTATTAAGGATCTTTGGCTCTTCCGCAAAAAACCCTAAAGCCTCATCGATTGTAAGATCAAGCACCTCAGAAACGTTCTTTTCCTTATATGTTACATCCAGCACATGCTGCTTAAAGCGTTTACCATTACAAGCCTCGCATGGAAGGAAAATATCTGCCATGAACTGCATTTCGATTTTCACTTCTCCTTCCCCCTGGCATACATCACAGCGGCCGCCTTCCACGTTGAATGAAAAAGCGGCGGGTTTTAAACCTGCTGCTTTTGCGGATGCCTGCGAAGCATACAAATTCCTTATCTCATCCCAGGCCTTAACATAAGTTACCGGATTGGAGCGGGACGACCTGCCTATTGGGTTCTGATCCACTAACTCTACCTGCTGGATTTTGCCCGTATCGCCTGTCAGCTCATCATAAGCGCCCGTTTGTTCGCCTGAATAGTTCCCGATAGCTTTTTGTATTGCAGGTTGAAGAATTCGCTTAATTAGGGATGTTTTCCCCGAACCGGAAACGCCCGTAACGCAAGTAAACACATTGAGAGGTACTTTAACATTAATATTTTTTAAGTTATTCTCCCTTGCACCCTTGATTTCTATGCAGTCGTTCCATAAACGCCGTCTTTCTGGGACTTCAATCTTTTCCCGGCCGCTCAGATATTTCCCTGTTAAACTAATTTCGTCCTTTATAATAGAATCATAAACGCCGGTAAATATCAACTCTCCTCCTTGGGTACCTGCTTCGGGGCCAATATCAATCAAATGGTCGGCGGCTTTCATTACTTCCTCTTCATGTTCTACCACTAGTACTGTATTTCCAACATCACGCAACGACTTTAAAACACCTATCAGGCGCTGGGTATCTCTGGGATGCAAGCCAATACTCGGCTCATCCAGTACGTAAACAGAACCCACCAGAGAACTACCTAACGACGTAGCGAGGTTAATGCGCTGTGACTCTCCCCCTGAAAGCGTATTACTTAGGCGATTAAGTGTTAAATAACTCAAGCCAACGTCGTTCAAAAACCTGATCCTGTTTGTTATTTCTATAAGCAGTCGCTTCGCTATTTTAGTATCATTCTCTTTCAAATCAAGCGTCTCGAAAAAACTAAGCGCCGAATCCAGAGGCATCAAAACAATATCGGTAATTGACTTATCAGCTATTTTCACATAAGACGCATCTTTACGTAAACGACTTCCTTTACAATCCGGGCATGTAGTTTTTCCACGATATCGCGATAGCAATACCCGGTACTGAATCTTATAAGTTTGCTCCTCAAGATGCCTGAAGAACGCATCCAATCCGCGGAAATATTTATTACCTGACCAAACAAGCTGCTGTTCCTTTTCAGTCAATTGATTATATGATCGATGAACCGGGAAATCAAATTTTAAGGCATGTTTTAAAAGTTCATCCAGCCATTCACGCATTTTTTCTCCTCTCCAGGGAGCCACTGCGCCGTCATATAGCGATTTGCTTTTATCAGGAATTACCAGGTCTTCATCTATTCCCATTACCTTGCCATACCCCTCACAGCGCCGGCAGGCCCCGTAAGGATTATTGAAGCTGAAAAAGTTGGGATTGGGTTCTTCAAACTTAATCCCGTCAAGTTCGAACCTGTCACAAAAGAAATGGACGTTTCCATTCTCCTCAACAAAGCAGTCCCCTTTACCTTCAAAGAATGCGGTTTGCACAGAATCCGCCATCCGGCTCACCGTTTCTTCCTCCTCATTAACCGAAATCCTGTCTATGATCACCCGCAAGGTTTCAGAATCCAACAGCTTGTCATTCTTTACTGACTCATCCTCCAGCAGATCTTCTATCCTGGAAAGGGTTCCTTTATAATAAACTCTTAAAAACCCCTTCTGAAGAAGCACAGCGAGCTCTTCCTTTAAGGAACGATTATTATGCGGATGCAGCGGACAGAAAACAGTCACAGAGGTATCCTGCCCAAGTGAGCATATAAAATTCACTACGTCTGTTACCGTGTCCCTCTTCACTTCCTTCCCTGAGACCGGAGAAAACGTCTTTCCGATCCTTGAGAACAATAGCTTCAAATAATCATAAATTTCGGTAGATGTTCCTACAGTTGAACGGGGATTACTGGTGATCACTTTTTGTTCAATGGCAATGGCCGGCGCAATTCCTTTGATATAATCAACATCCGGTTTATTCATCCGGCCCATGAACTGACGCGCATAAGACGAGAGACTTTCCACATACCGGCGCTGCCCTTCGGCATACAAAGTGTCAAAAGCCAGTGACGATTTACCCGAACCAGACATTCCTGTAATCACAACCAGCTTATTCTTCGGTATCGCTACATCAATATTCTTCAGGTTATGCACCCGGGCACCTTTTATGATGATATATTTTTGGGGATCTTTTTCTGATTCTATACTCATGAAAACGGACACTTAAACTTATTTAAAACACCTTAAGGTATTAATTCGAAAACAGCACCAACTGTTTTCCTGCAAAAATACCACCAATTAACTCATTATTTTTAAATAAATGTTTGCACATATAAAATTTAGTAATTAAATTTGAGATAACAACACCACACACAACGCACACATTTTTAAACAAAAGGGAATTATAGGAAAAACTCTACTTAATAAATTTTACTAACAATTTTAAAGGGGAATTTACAGAAAGGGAGTCCTATGAATCTTCAAGATAAAAATGATCACGAGCTGGTACATGTGTACATGGCAGGTGCGGAAGCGGGCATAGAAGAGTTGATCCGCAGGCACAAAGCAAAAATTTTCACATCTATCTATATGCTGGTAAAAGACGATTTTCTGGCAGAAGATATTTTTCAAGATACATTCATCAAAGTTATAAACACGCTAAAAGCAGGTAAATATAACGAAGAAGGAAAGTTCTTACCATGGGTGCTTCGAATTGCGCACAACCTGGTTATTGACTATTTCCGTAAGGAAAAGCGCACTCCTATTATTACCAATGGTGATGGGTTCGATATTTTCGATGTTCTTGGGTTTTATGATGAAAGCATTGAGGAAAAAATGGTCCGCGATCAAACTCATAAAGATCTGAAAGCAATGATTCAGCTTTTACCTTCAGAACAGAAGGAGGTATTAATTATGCGGCATTATGGCGACATGAGCTTTAAAGATATCGCAGAGATCACCAATGTAAGTATCAATACAGCGCTGGGCCGAATGCGATATGCCCTTAATAACCTCAGGAAAATGATGGAAGCTAAGGAACTGACCTTGAAGCTCGTAAACAATCCGAAAAAAATTCTTGTGGAATAAAATAATTTCATGCGCAATGCCGTTTTAGATTTATATATCAAAAAACAGCATTGCGTATGATCCAATTTTCTACTCCAGCCTCGCTATTATTCATTGAGAATACTCCTGATGAACCTTCTTGTTCTTTGAACAGCGAAGATGAAATCTTCTTCGCCTTTATTAGAAGCGAATTAAATAACGAAATCAGACAACCGCATCAAAGCACCATTGAGAATATACTAGCTCATTCACGAAACTTATCTCTTTAAGCATCTTACCTCATTCAAATTTGCTACTGAAATTTAGGCTGCCTGGCTCCTCATAAACCTTTTGTAAGCCCCATGCCTGAATTTTACTTCAATTCTTAGTCATGCTAAAAACAGATCGCTTTAAGGCATTTGTTGAGTATTTCTCTACTCATCAGCCTGATGCAAAAACAGAACTTAACTATTCGAATCCCTACGAGCTGCTTGTTGCTGTCATACTTTCGGCACAATGTACAGACAAGCGGATCAATCAAATCACACCTAAACTATTTGAGCAGTATCCAGACGCCTTTTCCTTGTCACAGGCAGAGGTAGAGGACATCTTTCAACTTATAAGATCGGTGAGCTATCCAAACAACAAGGCCCGCCACCTTTCCGGAATGGCCAGGATACTCGTAGAACAGTTTAATGGCGAGGTTCCATCTTCTATGGAAGATCTTCAAAAACTGCCTGGTGTTGGCAGAAAAACAGCCAATGTTATCACCTCCGTTGTATTTGAAGCGCCTGCCATGGCTGTAGACACACACGTTTTCCGTGTCGCCAACCGCTTAGGTTTGACGAGGAACGCCAGTACGCCTCTCGCAGTTGAAAAACAATTGATCGCATACTTACCAAAAGAAACAATCAGGCACGCGCACCATTGGCTAATTTTGCACGGACGCTATATCTGCCTGGCACGCCGCCCGAAGTGCGAGATTTGTCCTATCACCCATTTCTGTAAGTATTATGCTTACCAGCAAACAGCTACAGCGCTCACTCAGGCGGCGATTGCAGAGCGTAAAAAAGAGCGCGAATTAAGTAAGCGTAAAAAAGTGACTAAATTGACGGAGGCATTAAAAAAATTCGAAGTAAAAGAATAATTTTATTTATTCAAATCACCTCAATATTAATTAGCAAAAAATATTAGCATTTTGCTTTATAATTCATAACTTCGTATTAATAAACTAAAAAAATGAGCAACGCAGATAAATTAAAAGCTCTTCAACTGACCCTGGATAAGCTAGAGAAATCATATGGTAAGGGGACTATTATGAAACTTGGTGATAGCGTAGTTGAAGCTGTAGAATCTATATCAACCGGATCCCTTGGTCTTGACATAGCCCTTGGTATAGGCGGTCTTCCTAAAGGCCGTGTCATAGAAATATATGGACCAGAGTCGTCTGGTAAAACAACTTTGGCTATACACGCTATTGCTGAGTGTCAAAAGCAAGGTGGCATTGCTGCATTTATCGACGCAGAACATGCTTTTGATAAGTTCTATGCAAAAAAACTTGGAGTAGATATCGAAAACCTATTGATTTCACAACCAGATAATGGTGAGCAGGCCCTGGAAATCGCCGATAACCTGATCCGCTCCGGAGCAATTGACATTATTGTCATTGACTCAGTGGCAGCATTGGTGCCGAAAAGCGAAATAGAAGGTGAAATGGGCGATTCAAAAATGGGCCTACAGGCACGTTTGATGTCTCAGGCATTACGTAAGCTTACGGGTACTATTTCTAAAACAGGCTGCTGCTGTATATTCATCAACCAATTACGAGAAAAGATCGGTGTAATGTTTGGCAACCCGGAAACAACTACCGGAGGTAACGCCTTGAAATTCTATGCGTCTGTGCGTTTGGACGTACGTCGTATATCCCAGATCAAGGATTCTGATGAAGTATCAGGAAACCGCGTGAAGGTTAAAATAGTTAAGAATAAAGTGGCTCCTCCTTTCCGCCTTGCAGAGTTCGATATTATGTTCGGAGAGGGTATATCCAAAGTGGGAGAAATTATCGATCTTGGAGTAGAATACGAGGTAATTAAGAAATCAGGATCATGGTTCAGTTACGGAGATACTAAGTTAGGCCAGGGCCGCGACGCTGTAAAGCAACTGATCCTCGATAATCCAGATCTGATGGATGAGTTAGAAACAAAGATCAGAGAAATTGTTACTGGCTCTCATCTGGAAGAAGCTTAATAAAGCTCTCCAGCACAAATAATAAAGCCCTGCTCCCAAAGAGCAAGGCTTTATTATTATATTTAAGTAACTAGCCTCCCCATATAAATATTTAGTGCCGTTTTATAAATTAAGGCATCAAGCGTAAAAGTTGGGGGGGCTAAGCATGTTAACGCCTATCGTCATGCCGGATTTATTTCGGCATCTCTTGAACTATGTGCATGATGCCCTGTTTAGGCAAGAGGTTCTGAAACATGTTCAGGATGACAAAGAAATAATGCCCAGAACTTTTCCGCTTGATCCGCGAGCCGCGTGCGCTTATACCAAACTTCTACAGCAATTCCGCCCCAAACAAAAAAGCCCGTTAGTATAACTAACGAGCTTCTGTTTTTAATAAAGATTTGGCACCGACCTACTCTCCCACATGTTACTGCAGTA
>NZ_JAFMZP010000003.1 GCF_024436435.1 Desertivirga xinjiangensis | reverse complement strand
TAATCCCCTAACCTGTATAGCCTAATTAGGACGAGACACTTCTCGTACCCCTGTACTATTTATACCGTGATTAAACCGTGACTAGACCGTGAAACTGACAGTCTTGGTACGCTCCGGGTTGGGTCTTAACTGTCTATTTGTAAGACGCGATTTAAAGAGCGTTAAGATTACGTATCTTATTCAACCAGATGACAACATAAAAAGAGGTGTGTTGCGCCGTATCATTACCATTCCTCTTTCCTTGTTAAAGTCCGTAATCCAATTTCCATGAAACCATTTCACATTCTATCCAGTATAAGCCGAATATTGTAAAGGATATATCCTCGAACATTTGCCATAATCCCGTATTTTAGACAACAAAACCAACAACCATGACTACAGGAGCAGTAGGTTCCCAGCCGGATAGCGAGAATATTTACCGAACCTTAGTAGAAGAGCATCCCCTGCCTATCGCTTTATATACCGGCGCGGAAATGCGGGTGAGCCAGGTGAATAAAGCACTTTTAAAGGTTTGGGGAAAAGGTGATAATGTAATTGGAAAAACATTTAGGGAAGCACTCCCTGAATTGGAAGGGCAGCCCTTCTACCAGCTTCTTGATGAGGTTTACAGGACAGGCATCCCCTATCAGGCTTCTCAAGACAGAGTAGACCTATTCATTGATGGAAGGATGCAGACCTTCTACTTCAACATTACCTACAAACCACTGAAGGATGAAAACGGGCAGGTTTGGGGTATTTTGAATATCGCCACGGATGTTACCGAACTGGTTTTAACCAAGGCGAAACTGGCGGAAGCGGAATCAAACACCAGCTTTGCTCTTGATGCTGCACAACTGGGTACCTGGAACCTTGACCCTCTGAACAATATCGTTACCTGGGATGAGCGTTGTAAGAAGCTACACGGGTTTGAGAAAGATAGGATAGTAAGTTATGAAGATGCTCTCTCCTCTATTCATCCCGAAGATCAGGAAAGGGTTAGGGTAGAGGTCAGAAAAGCCCTGGATCCAAATTTCACAGGAAGCCACGACATACGGTTTAGAACTGCGGATATAAATAATAAGCCCAGGCACTTGAGAAGCAAGGGCAAAGCTTTCTTCAATGAAAATAATATCGCTTATCGTTTTGCGGGTACTGTTCAGGATATTACTGATGATGTGCTGGCGCAGAAAGAGCAGCAGAAGCTGCTAACGCTCATAGAAAATAGCGTAGATTTGATAGGTGTTACCGACCTGAATGGCATGGTGACCTATCTGAATAAAGCTGGAAGGGAACTGATCGGTGCAGATAATGCAAAAGACTACATGCGTCCATCTACTGACTTCTTTGATCCAGAAGACTTTGCAAAGCAGCAGCCGGCTATCGCCGAAGGCTTTGCCTCCAGGGGCAAGTGGTCGGGTGAAATCTGCTACAGGCACCTGAAAACCAGGGAAACCATCCCCTGCCACATAAATGCATTTACTATAAACGATCCGCAAACGGGCGAAGTGATCGGTATGGCTTCGGTTACCCGCGACTTACGCCTGGAAAAAGAACGGCAAAAGGAGCAAAAGAAGCTTTTGACACTTGTAGAGAATAGTGCCGACCTGATGTCTATCCTGGAACCGAACGGAATAAACTCTTATATTAACAAAGCCGGCAAGGAATTACTTGGCTTTGATAACGATGCAGAGGTTGCCAGCACGCCTATTTCAGCGCTGCACACTCCCGAAGACATTGCTTTTGTAGAGCGTGAGGTTTTACCTGCGGTAACGCAGCGCGGTACCTGGTCGGGCAGAATGAACGTCAGGAACGTAAAAACCGGTGAAATTATACCGGTTTTCAACAATACAATACGCATTGACGATCCTCTCACGGGGGAACTTGTAGGAGTGGGCGCACTGATGAGAGATATCCGCCCTGAACTTGCTGCCCAGCAGGCGCTTGCCGACAGTGAAAAGCTGTTCCGCGACATTACCACCGCAGCTCCGGCTGCCCTGTGGACGGCTAACGAAACCATGTCGGTTACCTATGTGAATCGCATCTGGATTGACTGGACTCAGCAGCCGTTCTCGGCTCATCTTGGCAGGGGCTGGCTGGATATGGTGCTGCCTGAAGACAGGGATAAGGCAGCGGCACAGTTCGAGAATGACTTCGCTGCCCGCAGAACGCACGAAAGTCAGTTTCGCATCAAAAACCAGGATGGCAGGATTCGTTGGGTGATATGCACCGGCAATCCGCAGTACAGATCCAGCGGTTTATTTACAGGGTATATCGGGGCCTGCGTGGATATCACGGAGTTGAAACAGCTGCAAAGACAAAAGGACGACTTCCTCGGAATTGCGAGTCATGAGCTCAAAACACCGGTTACCAGCATCAAAGCTTATGCGCAGGTTTTGGAGTCGATGTTCAGAGATAGTGGCGACCTGAAAAAAGCAGATATGGTTAAAAAAATGGATGCACAGGTAAATCGCCTTACTAAGCTTATCGGCGATCTGCTTGACGTTACCAAGATCCAGGCAGGCAAACTTCAGCTGAACAATTCAGCTTTCAATTTCAATGAGATGGTGAGGGAACTGATAGAAGATCTTCAGCGGACTACAAGGAAACATACCATTGTTGAACAACTAACCGACACAGGCCTGATCCATGCAGACCGGGAACGTATCAGCCAGGTAGTAACCAACCTGATCACCAATGCCATTAAATATTCGCCTAATTCGGATAAGATCTTGGTGTATACAAAAAAGCAAAATGACGAGGTGACTTTATGCGTGCAGGACTTTGGCATTGGTATTCCGAATGATAAAAAAGACAAGGTGTTTGAACAGTTTTATCGCGTAAGTGGCAGCAAACAGCATACTTTTCCGGGATTAGGTCTGGGGCTCTATATTTCCTCGGAGATCATTAAACGTGAAGGTGGCAGAATATGGGTTAATAGTACGGAGGGGCAGGGTTCTACCTTTTGCTTCTCTATCCCTTGCAGTATAAAACCCATGTAAGGTGTTGGGCTGTAAGTGATAAGTTGTAAATATAAACAGCTATTAAATGAGTAAAGAGATAAAAATAATGATCGCCGATGACGATCTGGGCATTGTGGATGCGGTTGAAATGTTGCTTGAATACAAGGGATACCTGGTAAGTACGGCGTCTGAAAATACCCTGGCACGGATCATGGAAGAGCTGCCAGACGTTCTGCTGCTTGATATCTGGATGTCGGGGGAAGATGGTTTGGAGATATGCAGGACATTAAAGAGCCAGAAACTCACTAAAGACATACCTATAGTGATGATCTCGGCCAGCAAAGACATAGAACATTCAGCGATGCACGCCGGGGCCGACGATTTCCTCGCTAAGCCTTTTGAAATGACGCATCTCCTTGATAAGATTGATCTGATGTTAAAAAGGATGAATAATGTAAAGAGCTTTTAAATTTACATTTAGGTTATTTTAATAGTGCTATTTTTGCGCCGGAAACACCGCTTATGGAATTTATTGAGAGCATTTTAGATTTTCTTTTACACGTAGATCAGCACTTAAACGATATTATTAAGAACTATAAGGTTTGGACTTACCTGATTCTATTCATCATTATTTTTGCTGAAACCGGCTTTGTAGTCACCCCTTTTCTTCCCGGCGACCCTCTGCTATTTGCTGCAGGTGCATTGATTGCTGCCGGCGGCACAGGGCTGGATATCTACATGTTAGCCCTTATTCTGTCTGTTGCCGCGATAGGGGGTAACTTTGTGAATTATTCTATTGGAAGCTTTTTGGGCACCAGGGTTTTCAAGCCTGGCAACAAGGTGCTTAAACTGGAATATTACGACAGCACCCGTGAGTTCTTCAATAAGCATGGAGGGAAAGCGGTTATTTTTAGCCGTTACTTTCCGGTACTGAGAACTTTTGTTCCTTTTGTTGCCGGGGTTGGGAAAATGAAGTTTCAACTGTTCGCCTTGTATAATATTATAGGAGGCATCATCTGGATCGTCACTTTCCTGTTTTTGGGATTTTTGTTTGGTAACATCGCTATCGTGAAAGAGAACTTCACTATCGTGATTGTGGCCATCTCTATTTTAACCACGGCACCTCCGGTTATTGCGGCGATTAGAGCGCGTGCTAAAAAGAGACGAGTAGCATCGTCTAATGTATAGATTTTTGATCGGGTTTAACAGTGCTGCTTATAGTCGTCACCCTGAACTTGCTTCAGGGTCTCTTGAGTTAAACATAGTTCAAGAGATCCTGAAACAAGTTCAGGATGACGAAGGAACGAGTTCACAGAGAAGGAACAAATTCACAGAGAAAGAACAAATTCAGAGAGAAAGAACGAGTTCACGACGAAGCAAATAAATAAAAAGCGCTCTAAAAGGGACTTTTAAAATCTTTGAAGTAAGGCAGCACCTTATCTTTTTCCGATAGGATAACCTCTGAGGGATCTATACCCCAATTGATGTTAAGATCTTTGTCATCCCACTTCACTCCTATTTCTGAAGCTTTATCGTAAAGATTACTCACTTTATAGGTGAAAATCGTGTTATCTTCCAGCGTAACAAAACCATGCAGAAATCCTGGTGGCACCCAAAACATCCGGAAGTTTTCACCGCTCAGTTCCACTGCCTCATATTTACCATAGGTGGCTGAGCTTTTGCGGATATCCAGTGCGACATCGATTACCCTACCCTGCACTACCCTTACTAGCTTTCCTTGTGCAAAAGGATCTGCCTGTCCGTGAAGCCCCCGAAGAGTTCCCCGTTGCGAGAACGATTGATTATCCTGAACGAATTCTGAATCGATTCCTGCATCGAGAAAAAGCTTCTTATTATAGCTTTCGTAAAAATAGCCCCTATCATCTTTCCAGACTTTGGGCTCAATGATCACTAAACCTGAAATTGAGGTTTCTATTATTTTCATTTAATTATTAGAGTATTTGAGGGTGATGAACTCTGCAAGGAGCGTTTTAGTCTATAAACTCCATCAAAGTATTGAATGATACAAACTTATTGTTAAACCTTGATGAATGTTTTGCCATTAAGAGGGTAAAGTGATCTTGCTGAAAATCCTGAAAAGCACTCATATCGTCAATAATAAATTGAAGGCAATAGGTAATTCCTTCATTCGGGGAGTCAACTACTTTAAGTAAGCGCTTCGATACAATAAGATTACTTGCCATAGCTTCCGGGATAAATTGTGTATTCATCCAGTCAAGCCACTCTGCATTTATTGTTTCTTCGATAATAACGGTAACGTTATATAAAATCATAGTATTAAATCAATCGCAAAGATAAGAAAAGCAGCAACATTATTATTTGGATGCACCCGCGCCAATATAGCTTAGGGAATCATTACAGCATCTCCCCTCAAAGTTCTGAAACGTTTTCGGGCCTCAGCAACATGCAGGCTGCCTGGCATATCGGTAATAATCTTCTGGAAGCAGGCCTTCGCTTTCTCGGGGCCTTTCAATTTAGTTTCATAAATATCGCCAAGGGTGAATAACGCATCGTCAGCCCACAAGTCGCCCCCGTAATTGTCTACGATTGCCTGAAGTTGGCTTACCGCATCCTCAATTTGATCCTTCTTGAGATAGATCCGAGCTTTCGACATCAGGATATCGTCTTCCAGCGAGTTACCCGGAAAAAGTGAATGAATACTATCCAACACTTTTAAGGCCTGATCCGGCTGGTTCTTGAAGATCAGCAGATCGGCATAGGCATATTTCTTCAGAGCGTTGGTATCAGCAAGAGTATTAGTGTTCTCCTGGATGAGGAGGCTTAAATTTAGTGCGTCGTTGGCGATCAGGTTGGATGTTGAGCTCTTCAACACATCGAGCTGTGCTTTAGCCCAGCTGAACTCGCCCTGATAGTAAGAAAGCTTTGCGCCTTTGAACTTAGCTTCCTGACCTGTGGGCTCGTTTGCAGCAGCCTTTTCTACCTGTCCGTAAACTAATACTGCTTCCCATACATCGCCGCTTAGAACATAGAGGTCACCGAGCTCCAGCTTGATCTGCGACACCATAGATGGTGGAAGGTTGGGTGTTTTTAAAGCGGCTTCTAAAACCTCCGTCGCATCATCTAACTTATGCAGATAATACGCCTGTAAATTGGCGAGCTGCCGGGTGGCAAAGATAGTATTGCGGTTGCGGCCAAATTCATCAAGCATACTAATATATTCTTTCTCAAGCTGCACTAATTGCTGAGGAGTATACTTTCCCCCGGTAAGCAGCTTGCTTTTTGTATTAAGTATCTGGATTTTGGCTGGTATGTAATATTGATTGGTATTTCCCTTTCCAAGCAGATATTCCAGGCCTTCGATGGCGGTATCGTAGGACTTTTCAGAAATGAACATCATACTCAACTCGAATACTCTGTCTCCCTCTTCTTTAAGTCGCTTATCCAGGGCGATCACCTGCTTTAGGGCCAATGAATATTCTTTTTGCTGCAGGTACTGCCAGGACAGGAGGTCGGTATATGCGGTATTCCCGGGATCCTTCTGAAGTCTTCTCAACAAGGCTATTTTTAATATATTAAAATCATCGTGTGATTCAAATACATCAGAAAAGGTATTCTTTGCCTGGTTAAGTACCTGCACCTCAAAAGCTGGCTCTGCAAGCACATCCAGGTACTCCTGAACCAGCATAGTCTTGTTCTTTTGAAAGCGGTAAAGAGAAATCAGGTCAAAAGCAAACGCCCTGTCGTTTTTCAGCACGCGACGACCAGCCACCAGCACCTTAATTGAAAGATCGTAGTTATTCGCCCGGTAAAAAGCAATAGACAGATCTCGGATGGCAAATTCATCTGGAGGAAGGTTTTTTATAGCACTGGCATACAGAGCATCGGCCTTTTCCTGTTGTCCCTGTTCCTGCAATAATCTTCCATAGTCTACCTGGTAATTAAAATTAGCGGGAAAGCTTTTCATCATCTGCTTCACTACTTTTTCAGCATCATCATAACGCTTCAGTTTTATGAGGGAGTTCAGATACTGGTCATAATACTGCTGCACATTATTTCCACGCTTATAAAGCTTCTCGAAGATGAGTGCTGCCTTGTCAAACTCTCCGTTCTGGTAATATTGCAAAGCCAGAGCATCTTCGGCCGATCTTTGAGCGATGGCACCTAAAGATGCGAACATCACACATAAGCTGATTAATAGACTGATTAATATCCTCATAGATTGATTATAACGACTAAATTAGGAAACACGCATCATAAAAAAGGATTATTATGGCGATAAATAAGACAAGATGCATTTTATTTCTTCGTTTCTCGAATTTAGTTGGATTTCAAATGTTACGTGCTATTTGACCAAAGCGCCGACAGGCGCTGTTCTCGTATTTACTGTATTCTAAATGTTACGTAATGAATACTTGAATGAGTATCTAAAAAGATATACTTTAGTCTTCTATCAAGATTAAGGGGGTGATGTTTGTATGTTCCGATTGTTAAACATTCTTTTATGTATAGCCGCGCTTCAATTTTCTTTAAGTTGTAACCAGGAAAAAACTGCACGAAAGGTCCCCCTTGAAGACTTTTTCAGAAATCCCGAACGTTCTAATTTCCAAATATCTCCTGATGGGAAGTACATTTCCTTCCTTCAATCGTATAAAAACCGCATGAACCTCTATGTCCAGGCTCTCAATGAAAAGGATGTGGAGTTTGGATCGCAGGCCAGGCGTATTACGAATATGCTCACTCAAAACGTCGGATTTTATCGATGGGCTAATAATGATCAGCTCATTTACATGAACGACATCCGCAGGGGCGCCTGCCTGTATTCTGTTGATAAAACCGGCAGCAATTATCGCGAGCTGCTTTCAGACTGTAAACTCGGCCTTAAACTTATTAACGCGAATAATTTGCGGAACAGTGAGCTACTTGTAGCCCTGAACAAACGTGACTCTACTTTTTTTGATGCTTACAGCCTAAATATCAGCACGGGGAATCTTAAATTGGTCGCTAAAAATCCTGGGAATATTTTTCGCTGGTTTGCCGACGATGAGGGGGAGCTAAGAATGGCCCTGGCAAGCGATGGAGTTAACGAAACGCTGCTTTTCCGTACACATGATACGGGTCAATTTAAGCCTGTAATTACCAATAACTTTAAAAGCAAAATTGAACCGGTTGGATTCTGTGATTACGACAGGAATTGCATTTACGCGATATCGAATATTAATAGAGATAAGTCAGCGCTGGTAAAATTTGATTGCGGAACTGGAAAGGAAATTAAAGAAGTCTTTAGCCACCAAGATGTGGATGTTCACGAAGCAGGATATTCGTTTACCAAACACAAGCTGATCTATGCAGGTTTTGAAACCTGGAAAAAAGAGCGACACTACCTTGACAGCTCAGCGAAGAAGATATACACTTCGCTGCAATCTCTGCTGCCGAATACAGAGATCGTTATTTCAGACCAGGATTCAGCTGAACACAAATTCATAGTGAGCACCTTCACTGACAGGACGCAGGGCGCTTTTTACTTATATGTGCCTTCTCAAAAAAAGCTCCATAAGCTGAGTGAGATAAATCCCTCGCTTAAGGCAAGCGAAATGTGCAGCATGAAACCGATTTCTTTTAAGAACCGTGAAGGCATACTTATTAATGGCTACCTTACATTGCCACTGGGTTATAAACTCAAAGATCTGCCTGTTATCGTTTTGCCACACGGCGGACCGGTACACAGGAATTCTTGGGGCTTTAACTCAGAGGTGCAGTTCCTGGCTAACCGAGGTTATGCTGTGCTTCAGATCAATTTCAGGGGATCAGATGGCTATGGCAAAAAATTCATGATCGGCGGTTTTAAAAAGTGGGGCACCGCCATCCAAAATGATATCACCGACGGCGTAAAATGGCTTATCAGCCAGAATATCGCGGATAAAAAACGGATAGGCATCTATGGCTCTGGTTTCGGTGGTTTCTGTGCTTTAAGCGGCCTTTATAAACAGCCCGACCTTTATGCTTGCGGAGCTTCGCAAGGCGGATACATTAATCTTTTTACTTACCTCAAAGCAGTGCCGCCTTATTATAAGCCTACTTTGCGGATGTACTATGAAGTGATTGGAAATCCAGAGACGGACATGGACTATTTAAGGGCCGCCTCACCGGTATTTCATGCTGATAAGATAAAAGCTCCGGTCCTGATTGCCCAGGACGCGAAAGATGCCCGCTCTAAGATCAATGAGACCAATCAATTTGTCAGGGAGCTCAGACAAAGAAAGATTTCGGTTACCTACATCGTCAAGGAAAAAGAAAAATATTCGCTGAAAAACCCTGAAAACCGCATCGAGTTTTACCGCGAACTGGAGGCTTTTTTTGCGAAAAATCTGGCTGCAAAATAAGTCGATATGAACGTCAGGAAGTTCTCGCTGAAAAAAAACCTCGCTCTGAACGCTGTTTTTATCACCCTGATAACAGCATCGCTTTTGGCTGCGCTGGTCATTGCTTATAACTTTACTTCCCGTTACGTTTATAATGAGTTCGAGCGGCAGAAAATAGATGTACTTGAAGCTACATTTAAGCCATATAACGACTTCTTTCAGAACAAAATACCCGAGATCTCTTTTTATCAGGGCTACCTTGATTCGGCTTCTGCGGCTAAATACTGTGATACTGTTCTGAAGACTTTTCCTTTTGTTCACCGGATAATATTCTACGACACTCAGATATCGAACCATGATGTTCCATATTCTTACACCGCAAATAAACTCTCCGTTTCACCGAAAGCGATTTTTCAGTTTGGATATAAGCTTCCGGCTGATTCGGCTGTGATATTTAAGGCATCCCTGGCAAACACCTCACCAAGGCTGTCAATTGATGAGTTTAACAGAATGGCAGCCAAATTATCTGTATACCTTCAAAATGCGGATACCTCAAAAAACATTGTTGATGAAGACCTCTTCGGAGTTTTCTATAACATCACTCCAAACAGGGTTACTTTCATGAATATCCCAAGAGAAGAAGAATTGAAGATCTTCAAAAGCCTGATGCTCAGAAACTCGGAATACTCGCCTGAATTTGAACAGGATATTCTATCCTTTAAACTCAACCCTTCTAAACTTACGGTGATCAATAATCACCCTAAATTATATCAGGACATAAAAATCAAGCCAATAACGTTTGAACCGGTAAATACAGACAGCAATCTGGTAATTACAGAGTTACCCCTTTCCGGAGCTTTTGCCAGCAATAAACTTTATTTCACATCGTCTCAAAGTTTCTTATCGCTGGAATTGGGCCGCCGGTTTTTGCCCTTCGCCGTCACAATCCTGATCGTTTATGGAGTGTTGATCTTTATAGGCTTCCTAATCTACCGAAACCTTCGTATCAACAATAAATTATTTAAACTGCAGTACGACTTTGTAAACAACCTAACGCACGAGTTTAAAACGCCACTAAGCGTGATAAAAATTGCAGGAAACAACATTAAAAGTGCCAGTCAGTTGTCAGAACGCGAGCTGACACATTATGGGAAGATTCTGGATGAGGAAGCTGATAAGCTGAACGACCTGATGAATAAGCTGCTCTCGTTCACTCAAATTGAAAATCAATCTATCCAAATAAAAAACTCCCGGGTCAATCTCGAAGTTTTTATACAGAACATGGTTGATGCTTATCAGATAAAATATCCCGACTTTAACGTAAGCTACCACATTAACCAGGTAGAATTCTTCAACACTGATCCAGTTTTGTTGTCAAGCTTATTTCAAAACCTGATAGATAATGCTTACAAATATTCTCTGCCAGGAAAAAAACAATTACATATTGACGTTGGTCTACAAAAGGCCGACATTATCTTGAGATTTAAAGACCAGGGTATCGGAATCCCAAAGAACGAAATGGAGAATATTTTCAGAAAATTCTATCGCATACAGAGTGAATACAACCAGCAGGGAAGCGTTGGCCTGGGATTGGCGTTCTGTAAAGAACTGGTTAAATTTATGCATGGAAATATCTCGGTAAAGAGTAAAGTAGGGATTGGGTCTGAATTTACCATAATCTTACCTTATACATAGAATTAGAATTAAATACGATCTGGATGAAGACAATTAAAGTTGCTGTTGTTGAGGATGATGAGAATCTCCTCTTTCTCGTATCACACCGGCTCAAGTCGGAGGGATATACCGTTCTTGAAGTATCGAACGGTGATGAGGCCGAACAACTGATCATGAATGAAAAACCGGAAATAGTGTTACTCGACTGGATGCTGCCGGGAAAACTAGGTATTGAGGTGTGCAGGGATGTTAGGGAAAAAGGCTTTGAGAATGTAATCATTATGATGACTGCCAAGGCCCAGGACGTAGATAAGATAGATGCCTACAGCTTTGGAATTTCCGACTATGTAACCAAGCCCTTTAATATGGATGTGCTTATAGCGCTTATTGAAAACAAGGTGAAGTATGTAGTGAATAACGAGAAAAACGAGGTAAACCGGTTTGGCAGCATGGAGCATCATCCGCATACGCATTCGTTAATTGCTGATGGCAAGAAGATTGAACTGACGATATTGGAGAACCGGATCCTGTTGTATTTTCTGAAAAACAATAACCAGGTGATCACCCGTGATGAACTGATGATGGAGGTATGGGGGTACAATTCGGACGTGAATACCCGGACGCTGGATATGCATATTGTAAGGCTTAGAAAGAAAATTGAAAGTAATCCGGATACCCCACAGTTTTTGCAGACTGTGAGGGGGATTGGGTATAAGTTTGTGTATTAGATAATAATCTATTAGGGGTAGCAACTGTACAGAAGGTGATATGAGTTTGTGTATTGGGTAAGTTTTTTAGATGATGGTGGTCAAAAGGCATATGTAATGCGGAATTTACTTCGGCATACCTTGAACTACATGGAGCATTAGCCTGGGCAAGAGGTCCTGAAACAAGTTCAGGATGACCCAATACGAATTCCGGATCTATTCTGTTTTTTTAAGTCCAGATCAAGTTTACAAGATCAAGCATTACCAACTGCAATACCATGGTTCCGTCAAGGAAAAAGAAATAATAATATTCATTTTTCCTAAATCCTGATTTAAATATTAGCCAGCCTGACAGGAGGATAGTTGAAGTCAGCGCAAAAAAATCAGCGTCAAAAGCATTTGTAAACAGAAACAGCAAGCTTAAATATGCTATCAAAAGCACCTGGCAAAAGAGGTAGGCATTCTTTTCTCCCAGGATCACAGGAATTGTCTTTAGATCATAGTTCTTGTCCTGGAAAAGATCACGAATATCGAAGGGGACGGTTATGGCAGCTACAAAAAGGAACCTTTTGGCCACGAGTAAAATGGTATCGCTGACGGGTACAGACTGGCCGGTTTCGATCACAGGCAACAGCACACAGCTTAATGACCAGATCAAAGCAATGAGGAAAAGTTTTAATCCCGGAATATTCCTCAGACTGAACTTCTTTTCATTAATGCTGAACAAAGGCAGGTTATATGCCACCGCCACTATTCCCAGGAACAGAAGTAACACCTGGGAGGCGGCGCTTAAAAACAGCGCCAATGGAAGTATACAAAGAACCGCCATCATTGTGATGGTGGTCATAAAGCGATAGTGTGAAAAAATCCACCTTACCCGCCTGAAAGGTGATTTCTTCGGCTCTCTGGGCTTCGACAGAAGCATGCTGAAATTGTATAGCGCCATTGTTGAACAGAACAACAGGCCCAATACGTATTTATCACATTTGGCATTTATCAAATGGTAGGTTACAGCTGCCTGGGCAACCGCACATAATCCGATAAAGATGTTACTGAACAGAAGAAAGTCTAAAACCTGTCGGGCATTCCTTCTTAACAGTATCAGTCGGGGGTCGGGCATGCAGGAATCAGTTTATAAGCGAACTAAGTGGGTTTTAATTCAAATATCGTAATTTCAGGCAATATTCCAACCCTTCCCGGATAGCCGAGAAAACCATAACCAACATTCACATACAACTGCTGATCATTTTCTTGGTATAGGCCAGCCCATTCTTTATAGATGTACTGCACAGGGCTCCATTGGTACTCTTCCGTTCTCACACCAAACTGCATCCCATGAGTGTGTCCGCTGAAAGTTGCATTAATATCCGGATATTGAAGTACATGGTTTCTCCAGTGCGACGGGTCATGAGATAATAATAGCTTCACCGGCAGATCATCTGTTCCTTGCACGGCAAGATCCAGACGACCGAATTTAGGGAAACGTTCGCCAGCACCCCAGTTTTCTACTCCTAATATCCCAATTTCTTCGCCATCCACCTTTAATCGCCTGTTATCGTTCAGCAACAAGTCCCAACCCATGTTCTTGTGGGTTTGCTTGAGATCTTGCAGATTTTTGGCTTTCTTTAAAGAAGGCTTTTTTCCAAAGTAATAATCGCCATAATCATGATTTCCGAGGCTAGAGTATACTCCCAGGGGCGCTTTTACCTTCGAAAAGATGTTCTGATAGTCGCGCATTTCAGACGCGACATTGTTCACCAGGTCGCCGGTAAAGAATACGAAATCCGGCTTCTCTGCAAGTAACTGTTCTATGCCACCCAGGACAGCTCTATGGTTATAAAAACTACCTGAATGAATATCGGAGAGCTGAGCCAAACGTATTCCGTCAAAAGCTTTAGGCAGATTTTTAAGAAATAACTTTTTTCGAACGACCTTATAATCATAAGCTCCTGAAGTGATCCCCCAGGTGAGTGAGGCAAAAGGAATAGAGGCTACAACCAGACCTGCTTTTAGTAAAAAGTTGGAGCGTGATATTTTATCCTCTGCTCCGGCACTTACTTTATCCTCGAGAGGCTGGCTTATTTGATCATCTGAACCTGAAGGAATTTTCACTGCAGTTCCCGACTCGGGAGCAGATTGTGTTTTTGACTTGCGCAAAAGCTTTTTTATTCCCCTTCGGAGATCGTCAGCAAAGAGGAAAGGCAGATAGGCGATTTTGGTAACAAATGTCAATACAAAGGCTACTAAAATAACAGCACGTAAGGTGAGGAACAAACTAAAAAAAACACTTGCAAACACACCAATAAGCAAGAGTGCAGAATATCCCCACCAAAGCCAGGCAAAAGTATTGCTTTGCCGGCTGGCTGGTTTTTTATCTAGTGTTTTTAAAGCTTTGAAAATATACAGGTCTATCAGCAGTAAAAACGCGCTGATAATTAACAAAGGTATTATCCGGTCAGACATATAAACTGTAAAATTGGCTAGAAACGATTATCATCATCATAGCCCTCCTCATCGTCCTCAAAGGTAGCATTAAACAAGCTTCCCAGCATGTCTTTAAAAGCATAGCCGTTATCCAGAAAAGACTTACTCACCTGAGAGTATTCAGAAAGCCCATGTAATAAAAACTCCATTAACAGTAGTCTTTGGTTCTTGCTTATACCCGGGTGAAATTGCTGCGTAATGTCTTTAAGTCCCGGTACCAGGTTTAGTATACGCTCGTACTCCTCCTCCGACTGGTCGTCGAGAAGGTTTAACGTATTCCCCGAACCGAACCAATTGATGATCGGCGTATAGGGATTGTCTGCCTTTGCACGCTTCAACTTTTCCGGATCAGGAAAATATTTAGCCATTAGCGTTTTAATCGCCTTACCAACCAGAATATTAGCCACTTTTGCGGGTCCCTCCTGCTCGCCTTCGTAAACAAGCTCTATTTTCCCTGTGATAGCAGGAATTACACCAAGAAAATCCGAGAGACGTACGAAAGTCTGCTTTTCACCATTAATCAGCATCCTGCGTTCGGCAGTACTGATCAGATTCTCATAGGCAGAAATTGTGAGCCTTGCTGAAACTCCTGATTTTTTATCAATATATTCTGAATTTCTTGCCTCAAATGCTATCTGCTCAACCAGATCTTTTACAAGGCCATCGGCTTCAATGCTTTCCCGCTGTTGCTGCGTAATGGAGGCTTCCTGTTGAGTTATTTTCCGGGAAATCTCAATACTACGTGGATAGTGGGTGAGGATCTGGCTTTCAATACGGTCTTTTAAAGGGGTAACGATAGAACCCCGGTTAGTATAATCCTCAGGATTTGCGGTGAATACAAACTGGACATCCAAAGGCAAACGAAGTTTAAAACCACGGATCTGAATATCTTTTTCCTGAAGGATATTAAACAAAGCAACCTGGATACGGGCTTGCAGATCCGGAAGCTCATTTATCACAAAAATACTGCGGTGTGCCCTTGGTATTAAGCCAAAGTGCAGCACTCTTTCGTCTGAATACGTAAGTTTCAGGGTAGCTGCCTTTATCGGATCTACGTCGCCGATCAAGTCTGCAACCGTTACGTCGGGAGTTGCTAGTTTTTCAGTATAGCGTTCCGAGCGGTGCATCCATGCTATTGACGTGTCATCACCCTGTTCTTCCAGGCGCTTACGTGCAAACCAGGAGATGGGAGCAAAAGGGTCATCGAAAAGTTCAGAGCCTTCAACATAGGGGATGTATTCGTCCAGAAGATTGACCATCAGCCGGGCTATTCGTGTTTTCGCCTGTCCTCTTAAACCCAGCAAAAGTATGTTATGCTGCGAAAGTATGGCTGTTTGCAGATCGGGGATGACGGTATCTTCGTACCCTATTATACCCTCAAAACCAGCGTCTTTATTCTTTAATTGTTCAATCAGGTTTTCACGTAGTTCCTGTTTAATGGATCGCGGCCGGTAACCGGCTTCTTTAAGCTGTCCAAATGTTTTTATATCAAGTAGATTGTGCATATTTCTTTTCTTAGTCGCTTTGCGATCCTATCTGACCGTTCTCCTCCGGTTACGGATATAATCTTCAAATATGTATTCGCCTAAACCTTTCAGAGAGCTGTAAAAAGCTTTGCCCCCATTTATCTCCGTAAACTTCCTGACAAATTGCTGCAGATAAGGATCTTGAGCAATCATAAAGGTAGTGATTGGGATATTCAGTCTCTTACATTCAGCAGCTTTGTTTAAGGTCTTATTCACCACTTTACGATCGAGCCCGATACTATTTTTATAGTATCTGGCACCTTCTTTTAAACAAGTTGGCTTACCGTCGGTGATCATAAAGATCTGCTTGTTGTGTGTTTTTCTTCTCCGCAGAATATCCACAGCCAGTTCGAGGCCTGCATAAGTGTTGGTATGGTATGGTCCAACCTGCAGGTAAGGCAGATCTTTTAGTGCAATAGGCCAGGCATCGTTACCAAAAACCACAATATCCAGAGTATCCTTAGGGTATTTGGTGCGGATAAGTTCTGCCAGTGCCATTGCCACCTTTTTGGCCGGCGTTATGCGGTCTTCGCCATAAAGGATCATAGAGTGCGAGATATCGATCATTAGCACCGTGGAGGTCAGGGTCTTATAGTCCATCTCTTCCACTTCCAGGTCCCGTTCAGTCATCGTAAAATCACTGATTCCATGATTGATCTGAGCATTATGGATGGAAGCCGTCATGTCAATCTGATCGAGACTGTCCCCAAACTGAAATTCGCGGCGATCGGCATTTTTCTCCTCGCCATTGCCCGAGAGATTGGTATTATGACTTCCTTTTCCTGATTTCTTCAGCTTACCGAATATTTCTTCCAGGGCCGATTTACGGATACCCTGTTCTGTTTTTCCGGTGATCTTAAAGCCTCCGGGGTTGTCATTATCATTATCAATATAGCCCTTTTGCTTCAGATCTTCAATAAAATCACCCATCCCGTATTCGTCGCTGGTAAGCTTATATTGCTTGTCTAGCTCATTCATCCAGGCGAGGGCCTCATTGGCGTCGCCGGAGGTGTAGTTAAGAAGTTCAAGGAATAACTTAAGCAGTTCATCGAAGCCTCCCTTAGGAAGTTCGTTAGGAAGAAATTTTGAAAACAAGTATCCCCGCATAGTACACCTTTCTTGTTTGAATAACGGATAAACGAAGTTAATAGTTTACAAAGCCAAAGATGTTAGGGGTATGTAAAATTTGGGATGTAGCAAAATCCTAAGGCACACGTGCGCCAGCGAAAGTCCGGAATCCGGTTTTGAGGCCCCTGCTAGCGCACGCGCGCCGCTTGTGCTTGATTATTTTATCATCTTCAAAATATCCTCTTCAGTGTATTCCGGGTTTGCTCCCGATTTGGACGCAACCAGTGCACCCGCTGCGCAAGCTCTTTCCAGGGTAAGTTCTACGGGCAGCCCTTTCAGATAGCTGGCTATAAACGTGGCAAGAAAGGCGTCGCCAGCTCCAACCGTATCTACCGGAACCACTTTAAACCCCTGATGCTTTAACAGCCTCTCATTATGCAATACCATTGCCCCTTCTGAACCCAGCGTTACGCAAATTGTAGGGATAGAAACCTGTTTCTTTAACTGCCTCAGTTGTGCCTCCCGGGAACCTGATTCAAAACCAAAAAGCTGCGCAAGGTGGTCCAGCTCTACTTCATTGATCTTAAGCACGTCGCAGGCTCCCATCAGGGATATTACCAGCTCCTCTGCAAAATGGGGCGGACGCAGGTTCATATCGAAGACTTTAAACCGGGCAGATGGAAGGAGTTTCAACAAAGTAGTTTTACTGATTTCGCTCCTGCAGGCCAGGCTTCCGAATACCATGACATCACTTTTACTAACCACATCTTCTAATTCATCAGAAAAATATATCTCATCCCAGGCCACCGATTTAACGATATCATACTCGGCCTGATGATCCGCGTCCAGTTTCACCTCCACCACCCCTGTCGGCAGGTAAGCATGCTGAGCGATTAAACTCGTATCCAGGCCCTGATCCTGGAGATAGCCGGTCAGCTCAACACCATCCGGATCCTTCCCTACACTACTGATCATTTTACTGTCAATCCCTTGTTTATGCAGATGCAAGGCAACATTCATAGGGGCTCCTCCGGCTTTTTTCCCGGATGCAAAATTGTCCCAAAGGACCTCGCCAAAAGAAACGCATTGATGCATAACATTAATTTTAGTCTTCTTCTGATGTGATAAATAGTTCTGCTGCTATATGATCAGCATACAACTTGCCTTGCCTGGTTAGGGTGATATTATTGTCTTTGCTGATCACCCAATTTTTGTCCAGGAATTGCTGAAGAGATTCAAACACCGTCTTCTGATGGTCAGAGCCGAACTCTCTCTCGATATGAGACAAACTCATCCCCCAGATTGTTCTTAAGGAGGTCATGATGTACTCGTTCAGCTTATTTTCGGTGCTCAGCACTTCCCACTCGGATGGAAGAGAATTTTTTAATAAAGCGTCTATGTATTTGGCATTGTTAGCCACATTCCATTGCCTGCTTTCACCATCGAAAGAATGTGCTGACGGACCGATACCCAAATAGGTCACACCTTTCCAGTAATTGGAGTTATGACGTGAGTAAGAGCCTGGTTTAGCAAAATTCGAGATCTCATAATGCTCATAACCTGCTTCCTCCAGCATATCCATCAAAATCAAAAACTGCTCAGCGCTTTGCGCATCGTTCATGTTGGCCTGTTTTCCTTTTTTGATGAAACTAGCGAGTGCTGTCTGCGGTTCTACAGTCATGGAATAGGCTGAAATATGAGGGATCTGCAAATCAATTACTTTACGAATATTGCTGATCCATTTTTCATTGGTAAGCAGAGGGTAACCGTAAATAAGGTCTACCGTGATATTCTCAAATCCGGCATCCTGGACCCGTTTTACTGAACTTTCCGCCTCGACCGCATTGTGCGCCCTATTCATCCAAAGCAGATCTTCTTCAAAAAAAGATTGAATTCCGATACTGAAACGGTTGACAGGGGTATGCCTTAGCTCCTGAACTTTTTGCCGATCCAGGTCGTCCGGATTAGCCTCCATCGTTATTTCGGCCTTCGGGTTAACTGTAAATAAAGAGGTGCTGGTATTTATGAGCCGTTCCAATTCTCCTGTGCTGATCACAGAAGGTGTGCCGCCGCCAAAATAAATAGTTTCTATATCCTGCTTAAGATAGTCTTTTCGAAGGTGCAGCTCTGTATTCATAGCATGAAGCAACTCATTTTTATACTTGAGGGAAGTAGTAAAATGAAAATCGCAGTAATGACATGCTTTTTTACAGAAGGGGATATGGAGATAAATTCCGGCCATGTTTGATAAAGGATCAGGATTGCTTTTATTGAAAAGTTGAATAGCAATTAGATCTTTAGCGAATATGGACATATTTTAGAGATATGTTCATATTTTCCTAAAAAATGAACACATGGAACCCGCTTTGCAAGCGTTATCGAGAACGCTACCATACTTTTTCATGGCCTTATTGACTACTTGCACCCTAAAAATTAAATAGATTTATCGCAGTCAAAAGATTAACCGTTATAAATTCTTAGTCAGCACATGGGAAAAGATATTAAAACAGTAGATGTATCTTCATTAAACAAACGAGACACAACACTTTCAATCATAATTATTGGTTTGCTCTTTTTTATCTTCGGATTTGTTTCCTGGGTAAATGCCATCCTGATACCCTATTTTAAGATAGCCTGCGAGCTGAGCAACTTCCAATCTTACATGGTGGCATTCGCATTTTACATTTCTTATTTTGTAATATCCGTCCCGTCTTCCTATTTGTTAAAGAAAACCGGTTTCAAAAAAGGTATGATGTTCGGATTTTGGACTATGGCCGCAGGAGCATTTATATTCCTGCCGGCTGCCTATACCAGAACCTACGAGATCTTCCTTATCGGCCTATTCACCATAGGTGCTGGTTTAGCCATATTACAAACCGCAGCAAACCCTTATATTACCGTACTGGGACCTAAAGAACGGGCCGCTCAGCGGATCAGTATTATGGGTATTTGTAATAAGGGTGCCGGGATTCTCGCTCCCCTCCTGTTCGCCGCGGTGATCCTGAAATCGACCGACGGAGAACTCTTCAAACAAATCCCTTTGATGTCTGCGGCAGAGCGGGAGGTAGTACTGGATGAAATGATACGACGAGTAATGGTTCCATATGCCACTGTAGGAACAGTTCTCTTTCTGCTGGGTTTAATGGTAATTTATTCACCCCTGCCGGAGATCAACACAGAATCAGAAAATAGCAGCGTTGCTGAAGCTAATGCAGATAAAACCAGTATACTGCAGTTTCCGCACCTGATCTTAGGAGCCGTTGCCATTTTCCTCCACGTAGGAACCCAGGTTATTGCAATAGACACAATAATAGGCTATGCTGGTTCTATGAACATTAGTCTAATGGAAGCCAAAACATTTCCCTCTTATACCCTCTCCGCCACCATCATTGGCTATATGCTTGGCATAATTACCATTCCGAAGATCATCAGCCAAAAAACGGCACTACAGATTTGCTCCATTTTGGGAACCTTCTTTACTTTAATGATCATTTTTGCAAAAGGCGATATTAACCTCCTGGGACACACTGCTGATATTTCTATATGGTTTGTGGTTTTGTTAGGATTTGCTAATTCACTAGTTTGGGCAGGTATATGGCCCCTGGCCCTGGATGGCCTGGGACGCTTCACAAAGCTAGGTGCCTCATTAATGATCATGGGATTGTGCGGCAATGCGATAATGCCATTGCTCTATGGCCATTTTGCGGATGTACTTAACCACCGGGAAGCTTACTGGGTGTTATTCCCTTGTTACCTGTTTATTGTATTTTACGCTCTGAAAGGACACGCCATTAGGAAATGGAGTTTCTGATCAGATTTATTACTCCCATTAATGAAACAACTAAAGATCTATAACGGCAACCTTATTACTCCCTACAGGATCGTCAAATCAGGCTCTGTACTGATGGAAGGAAATAAAATCCTGGAGGTTAGTACCGGAGATATTGAAGCACCCAATGCCGAACCAATAGATGCGACAGGAAAGTATATCGCTCCGGGCTTTATTGACATTCATGTCCATGGCGGCGGGGGCTATGATTTTATGGACGGAAGTATGGAGGCTTTCCTTAGAATCGCAGAGACACACGCCCGGTATGGCACCACAGCGATGACTCCCACCACCCTGACCAGTAATAAAGAGGACTTGTTTAAAACACTCAACTATTACGAAGAAGCAAACAAAGTAAATACTCAGGGTTCGCAATTCCTGGGGATGCACCTGGAAGGCCCATATTTTGCCTTAAGTCAGCGTGGCGCTCAGGATCCACGTTATATCAGAGACCCCGACCCTGATGAATACAAGGCAGTTTTGGATTATTCCAGCTCTATTGCCCGATGGAGTGCTGCGCCAGAATTAACAGGGGCTATTGAGTTCGGCCGCTACCTCCGTAGTAAAGGTGTATTGGCTGCAGTTGCACACACTGATGCAATATATGAAGAGGTTTTAGAAGCATTTGAAAATGGCTATACCCTGGCAACGCATTTTTATTCTTCTATGTCTGGGGTTAGCCGAAGAAATGCTCATCGTTTTGCTGGAGTGGTGGAAAGTGGCTATCTCATTGATGAAATGGATGTTGAAATTATTGCCGTGGCGTACATTTGCCAGCCCCCTTACTTAAGCTTATTTATAAGATCAAGGGAGCCGATCGCATTGCATTGATTACCGACGCTATGCGCGCCGCCGGATTGCCTCCGGGGGATAGTGTATTAGGCAACATCCATACAGGCTTGAAAGTGATCGTAGAAGATGGAGTGGCTAAACTGCCAGACAGGAGTTCATTTGCCGGGAGCGTAGCTACTGCTGACCGGCTGGTGAGAACTATGATTCAGCAAGCCGACATTCCTCTGATCGATGCCGTGAAAATGGCCACCGCTACGCCTGCAAGAATAATGAGAGTTTCAGATCGGAAAGGATCTCTTGTGGCTGGTAAAGATGCTGATGTGATTATTTTTGATGAGGATATAAACATCAGTACTACTATAATTGGCGGTAGCATCGTTTATCAGAAGGTACTACTATAAGCACACGCGGTGCGCGAGCAAAGGAAAGAGGTGCCGAAATGAATTCGGCATGACGATTTAAGATGACCAGTAAAGATTACTTTCTTCGTCATCCTGAACTTGTTTCAGGACCTCTTGTCTGAACATAGGAATGCTAGCTCTTAGAATCATAACTCTCTTTCCAGTATTGAAAGCTTTCGGTATCAATAGCTTTATTGGCCATGTGAACCGCAATAGCAGCATCTTTACCTGTGTGCACATTGGAAGCAGGGAGCTTCTTATTTCTGATGCACTCTGCGAAGTCCAATAAAGCATAAGACGTCGGGTCTCTTTTTTGATCATCCTGATGTTCAAAGCTCAAAGGGATTGGCTTACCTTGTGTTGCATTCAGTAAGGTTGCTCCGGTTACTCCGTCAACGGTTCCTGTCGCTTTTTTAGTAGCTTCAGGATATATAAACGCCTCATCCCTCTGAATCTGCATGGTGGCCTTGGTTCCTAAGATCCTGATCTCATAACCATGATAGGCATTAGACAAGATGGAGGATACATTAGCTTTCACTCCTCCCGGGTAATCAAATGTGGCTCTTACATGGTCATGGGTCTCCCGGCCATCTTTCCAAAAGTTTATCCCCCCCATTCCTGTCACTTTTAAAGGATGCCCATCCATGATCCAGTTTACAATATCGATCTGGTGACCGCAAAGCTCTGCCATCAACCCTCCTGAATACTCTTTATACATCCGCCAGTTCACCAAGCGCTCGGTTCCGGCTTGTTTCACAGGGAAGCGCCAATCTGAGTTTCTGTGATACTGACATTCAAAATGTGTGATGTCTCCAAGCCATTTTTGGTTGATCGCTTCTTTTACAGCGAGGTAAAGACCGAAATACCGGTACTGATGACCAATCTGCAGTACCAGCCCTGAACCTTTCACTCTTTTTTCAAGTTCCAGCGCCTCTTCAATGCTATAGGTCATGGTCTTTTCCAGATAAACATGCTTCCCTGCATCCAGGGCTGCCTTTGCCATTGGAAAATGCAAATACAAAGGAGTGGCTATTATAACAGCATCCACATTCTTATCGCCTAACAATTGATCGTAGCGGGAATAAGATTTGGTCTTCGGAGCAGTATGCTGAAGGATCCTGGATAAATTATCGGGCTGAATATCACAGCATGCGGTAACCGTAAGTCCGGGAAGAGCTTTTAACAACCGCGCAATACCAGTCCCCCTTGTCCCGGCACCTATAATTCCCAATCGTAAAGTATCACTTTTAGATTGCAAAGCAGGTACTCCTGCATAAGACAGGGTAGCACCTGCAAGCGCCAAAGATCCTGTTGCAATAAACTTTCTCCGGCTTATTAATGAAATATCAGACATATACTTAATGTTAATGTTCTAAATTAATTAATACCAGCGGCTTAACTTGCCGATCTTCGCAACAAAAAAAGCGAAAACGTTCTCGAAGAAACTCGTCAAAAGCCTAAAAAACGGCTTTTTAAGCTTCTTATTTCTTGCAACAGAGGTTTACATTTGATATATTCACAAAACAAATGATCTAAATTTCTTTAATGAAGCGATTTATTACTATTAAGGATATAGCGAAAGAGCTGAATATCTCGGTCTCCACGGTATCCCGTGCATTAAGGGATACTTACGATGTCAATAAGGAAACGCGGGATAAAGTACTCGAAATAGCTTCCAGACTCAATTACAAACCCAATTTCAATGCCACCGGACTAGCGAAAAGAAGCAGTCATAATATCGCCGTAATTTTGCCTTTCATAACTAATTACTATTTCTCCACAGTAATTACCGGCATACAGGAGGTGGCTTATGAAAAGGGATATAACATCGTCTTGTATGTGACCAACGATTCGCCGGAGAGAGAACTCAATATTATTAATAACCTGCCTATCACCAGTTTAGATGGCCTGCTGGTTTCTATAGCCTCTAATTCAGACTCCTATGAGCATTTTGAGGAGATAATAGCCAATGAAACGCCAATCGTTTTTTTTGACAGGGTCACAAACCACCTGGAGACTTCGCGAGTAATTCAGGATGACTACAATGGAGCATTCGAAGCCGTGGAACATCTTATTGAAAATGGGTATACTAAAATCGCACATATTGCAGGACCTGCGAGTCTTACATTTACCCAAAACAGGCTGAAAGGCTATCTGGCAGCATTGGAGAAACATCATCTCGAAGTGCGTGAAGAATGGATCATTCATTCCGGCTTTTCACAAAAAGATGGAGTAGAGGATGCAAGCTTCTTATTCACTGGCGAAAACAGACCGGATGCAATATTTGCTGTCAACGATAGAAAAGCCATCGGCGCCATGACTTATCTTAAATCAAATGGAATTAAAATAGGACAAGAAGTTGGGATTGTTGGTTTCACAAATGATCCGTCATCCGAGATCATATCTCCATCTTTAACAACAATTGCGGAACCTGCATTTGAAATCGGAAGGAAAAGCTGTGAACTTCTGCTGAGGCACATTGAAAAAAAATACTTCCAGCCACAAGAAATTGTATTTCCAGGAAAGCTGATTGTCCGGGAATCAAGTGTAAAGGTTTGATTCGCCAATTTTTGCTAAGTTCTCCTCTCCCCTGATAAGCGTTTCCAGCTGCTTTTTTCTTCACATTTACTATACCTCGCTTCGATAACGCTACCGATAACGTTCTCGCTTTTTTATTCATCCGGAAGGGCTGAAACCTCGCAGGCTTATTAATACATTTGATCAACACGCAGGTTGAAATACCTTCGGACAGATCTTATTAAACGAAATAAAAACAATATTCCTGACAAAAAGCATGAAAAATAATCGCAGAGAATTTTTGAAACTTACCGGATTAGCGGGAATGAGCCTGGCAGGAGCAGGCTTACTGCAGGGATTTACTCCGGGCCCTGAGGCGACAGTTAAGGAGGGCAAGTTATTTAACGATTTTAACATGAGTGGTTATGCCGCTCCAAAACTTGAAACTGTACGGATCGGTTTTGTAGGTTTAGGTAACCGCGGACCTGCTGCTGTTTACCGAATGTCTCATATAGAGGGTGTGGATATTAAAGCTCTGTGCGATTTAAGACCTGAAAAAGCCAAGGCAGCATTTGGAAAATTAAAAGGCTCTGCCCATAATCCAAAGCTTTATACAGGAGGAGAGAATGAATGGAAAAAGATGTGTGAAAGAACCGACATCGACCTAATCTACATTTCTACTCCCTGGAGCTTACATACTCCAATGGCCATGTACGCAATGGAATGCGGTAAACATGTTTGCATTGAAGTTCCCGCAGCCACAACCATAGAAGATTGCTGGAAACTGGTGGAGATGTCGGAGCGCACCAAAAAACACTGTATGATGCTTGAGAATTGTTGTTATGGCTTTTTTGAGCTTCTTACACTCAATATGGCCCGTCAGGGATTCTTTGGTGAGATCATCCATTGTGAGGGAGCCTATATCCATGACCTGCTTGAGGGGAACTTCTCTAAAGAAAAGTACTGGGAGATGTGGCGCCTGAAGGAAAACTTCCGTAACGGCAATTTATATCCCACACACGGCTTAGGTCCGGTTAGCCAGATCATGAACCTTAACCGCGGCGATAAAATGGAGTACCTGGTTTCTTTAGCCTCGAACGACTTTATGATGGGACCGATGGCCGATGAACTCGCTGCTAAAGATGCTTTTTATAAGCCATTCAAAGGTAAATCGTTCAGGGGAAATATGAATACCACTACGATCAAAACCGCAAAAGGACGTTCGATAATGATCCAGCATGACGTTACTTCGCCCCGCCCGTACTCACGCATTCATCTGGTCAGTGGCACTAAAGCCACTGCGCAGGGTTTCCCTGGTCCTGAAAAGATCTCAATAGGCCATAATTGGGCAACAGAGGAAGAGTTTAAGGCTTTAGAGCAAAAATACAAACCGGAGATTGCCAAACTTATCGGCGATACTGCTAAAAAATTCGGCGGCCATGGTGGAATGGATTTTTTAATGGACTGGCGAACTATAGATTGCTTACGCAACGGTTTACCGCTGGATATTGATGTATATGATACTGCTTTATGGAGCGCCATAGGGCCACTGAGTGAGAAATCTATCGCAAACAGGTCCAACTCCATTGATGTGCCTGATTTTACCAGGGGAAAATGGCGAACAAATAGAGCTGTTGATATCACATTTGCAGCTGGAGGAAACACTAAAACACTACCAAAAAGATCTTAACAAAAATTCAACACTACTTCAAATAAATTAATCTAGGAAACCATCATGTGCTTTGCACACAAACCGTACTGAATGAAAGATGCGGCACATGATAGCTTCATTACCGTTAAAAAACAATTTAATCAATGAAAATTAATATTTCAAATGATCCTCGCGGTTTAGGCGAGGTCGCTGGGAAAGCTGCGGCCGATTCAATTCGCAGTGCCATCGACAAAAAAGGACAAGCTAACGTTATCCTGGCTACAGGAACCAGCCAGTTCGAAACGCTAACCCAACTTATTAAAGAAGATATCGATTGGTCTAAAGTGGTCATGTTTCACCTGGACGAATATATCGGACTCCCCGTAACTGAAGCCGCAAGTTTCCGCAAATATCTGAAAGAGCGTTTCCTCGACAAAGTATCACCTCTCAAAAAAAGCCACCTGATCAATGGAGAGGAAGACGTTCAGGAAGAGATAAGCAATCTTCAAAAAGCCATAGACCAATATCCGATAGACGTTGCCCTTGTGGGTATTGGAGAAAACGGACACCTCGCTTTCAACGATCCTCCTGCCGATTTTGACAGTGAAGATGCCTACCTTGTAGTTAACCTGGACGAAAAATGCCGTAGGCAGCAATTTGGAGAGGGATGGTTCAAATCACCGGAAGACGTACCTACGCAGGCGATCAGCATGTCTGTGAAGCAGATCATGAAATCGGCACATATCATTTGCTCTGTGCCCGATTCTCGCAAAGCTCAGGCGGTGAAAGATAGTATTGAACAGGAGGTAAGTAACCTTTATCCGGCCAGCATCCTTCAATTGCACCCAAATTGCGACTTCTTCCTTGATAAAGCATCAGCAGCATTGTTAACAGAAGCCCCAAAGACGGTATCTTAGGCATGAAACCGCTAAGTATCCTACTTTATCTGGCCCTCACATCATCAATTGCAGGGACAGCGCAACTAGGGGGATCTGCTTCAGGCAAGTTCACGATACCATCAGGTGGTATCCCTTTAGCCCTGATATTCGACAGTAAAATTGAAGACCCCGCTGTATTTACAAAAAACGTCAGCAAGGTCTATTTTATCTGGGGAGCAAGGAAGGCTGGTGCTGATGAGCAAATCTTAAGCAGTAAGTACTTCCCCTCTATTCGAAACCCCGATAAGAAACTGGATATAGCGTGGTATCAGAAAAATCATCCCGGCTGGATAATGTACCAGCAGGACCAAAAAACACCGGCTTATGGATATATTTACAACTATGGCGGCCTCGTGCCGCTTAATGTTTCCGATAAAGAAGTGCAGGAATATTATCTCAATAACTTTATTAAACCTGCCCTCAAGCTTGGTTTTGGTGCTGTCGCGATGGATAATGTGGATTTCAGCAACTGGCCTAAAGCTGTTGGTCATTTTAAAGACGGTCAATGGCAGAACACCTATACCGGTAAAAAGAACGATACCGTATTTCATAGGAGCATGCTCAACTGGTTGAAATTCCTAAGCACGAATCTTCAGCCTCAGAGGATAAAGGTAGTTGCCAATATTAAAGCGAATACCGCACCTGAAAGAACGATTGTTGAAGCTATCCGGTCGGTGGACGTATGGCTGGATGAAACCGGATTCGCTCACCGGGGCATTAATGTAGTCGATAAAGAATGGGAGAAAACCGTTTCTATCCTGCAGAAAATAACTCCTGATAAGGGTTATGTTTCGATAAACCAAATGAAGGGCAAAGTGGAAACAGCCCCGGCAGAACAGGTTGAATGGGTGATTGCCAATTTTTTACTCACCAGGGGACCACAAAGTTTATTGGCGATGGTAAGTTATACCGACAAGGCGATCTATCATACATTTAACTATCGCAAGGAGTTTGATACGAACATTGGCGAACCGGCTGGTGTGGCCGAAAAAGGAGAAAGCGGTATCTGGTCAAGAAAATATACTAAGGGTATCGTTTATGTCAATCCGTCCTCAAAAGAGACGGTCACTATTAACTTACCCGCCAAAGGTTTAAAAAACCTGGATGGCAAAATATTAAAAGGCAGTTTGACCTTAGCTCCCGCAACAGCAAAACTGCTTACAATACACTAAGTTATTAGAACGCCAGGTTAAATTAGCCTGGCGTTCTAATAACTTAATTACTTCTTCAGGTTCATAACCAGTGGAGAATTAATATCCTTCAAGCCCTGTACGGCTAGTTCAGCAATTTTTGAAGCCCCATATTCATTGAGGTGAGTATCGTCTTTTTTCCCCTTAGGCAATTTAGGGGTTACCCCTGGTTCAACATACATATAAAGCTTTTTAGAGGCTTCCGGACCTTGCTCTTCAACCATTTCAGCACTCATCATATTTAAGTCAATTAAAGGGACCTGCATTTCTTTAGCCAGCTCCCGGACAACGGTTACATATTCTCCATGAGTATCTTTGAGTTTCCCGTCAGATCCAAAAGAACGTCTTACTATTGAAGTGAACAATATGGGATTAGCTCCTTTAGCCTTTACTTCATTTACATAGTTCCTAATGTTGTCTTTGAAAGACGTTTGAGGATCAGTATGTCTCAGAGAATCTGGCTTTGCATCATTATGACCAAACTGAATAAAAACGTAATCTCCAGATTTTACTCTGGATATAACTTTGTTCCATAAACCTTCATCTCTGAAAGATTTGGAGCTCCGTCCGCTGGCTGCCTGATTAACAATCACGGTATTTTCATCAAAAAAAGGATTAATCATTTGCATCCAGCCTCTGCCAGGATAGTTATCCGCAGTATTCGCTTTACTCATAGTAGAATCACCAATAGAGTATACAGTAGTTTTCTTTACTTGTGTAAAGGCAAGCATAGCAAGTAATGCTATTGAAAATAGAAAAGCATAAGTTTTGGAAATCATCATGTTGCTTAATGGGGTTTTGAAAAATTGATATCTACGAATTTAATTTTAATCTTCTTCAAAGCCTCAGATTCTGAACAAAATCTATGCAAGCGTTTCCGGCATCGTTATCGAGAACGCTTGCATAGATTTTTCGGTCCATTTGAATTATTTCTTCGTTAATAAAATGTAACCTTGTTTAACCAGACCCAAAAACCAGGCATACAAGTCATGAAGCAACAATCGATGTTGAGAATGATCTGCCATTAAATTTTTAGACTCAAGTTATGATGAAGAAATTGTTACCACTGATTGTTCTGTTTTCCTTTATTGGAAAAGGGCATCTTCAGGCTCAGCTAAAGACTATTAAAGGCAAGGTTATCGACCAGTTATCCAAAGAACCTCTTATCGGTGCTAGCGTAGGAATCAAGGGATCAAGCAAAGGAACCCTTACAGATCTTAACGGAAATTATAGTTTGGATCTACCAGCGGCTGAAGCGGCTAAAACAATCCTGGTAGCAGGATATGTAGGCTTCACTTCTTTAGAAAGCCTCGTAGGCGACAAAATGGTCGTTAATTTCAATCTGAAAGAAAATGCCGTAAACCTCAATGAGGTGGTAGCGATAGGTTATGCTACGGTAAATCGCAGGGACTTGACGGGAGCAGTATCATCTGTTAATGCAAAACAGTTAAAAGACATCCCAGTGAGCTCAGCAGCGGAGGCCATTACCGGAAGGTTGGCCGGGGTACAGGTCACGGGATCAGAGGGAGCTCCTGGTGCAGAGGTACAGATCAAGGTGAGAGGAGGTGGTTCTATTACCCAGGATAATTCACCGATCTTCATTATAGACGGAATTCAGGCTGAAGATGGCTTAAACAGCATTTCGCCGCAGGATATTGAATCCATAGATGTTTTGAAAGATGCTTCGTCGACGGCAATCTACGGTGCCAGGGGCGCCAATGGGGTGGTCATTGTTACGACAAAGAGCGGCAAAAACGGGAAAGCACAGGTAAGTTACAACAATATTCTAGGTGTAAAGACTCTCGCGAACAAACTGGATGTAATGAACCCATACGAATTTGTGGTGAGGCAATACGAAAAAGCACAGCCATTATCCGACGACGCGGAGCGTTTCGAAGCAAGGTATGGGACATGGCAAGACCTTGAACAATACAAAAACGCACCCTTTATAGACTGGCAGGAAAAAACTCTAGGAAGGGAAGCCTTCAGTCAAACACATAATCTAAGCATTACCGGAGGAACTAAGACCAGCCAGTATAACCTTAGTCTCACCAGTAATGACGAAGACGGAATTATGATTAATTCTGAGTTCGACCGAAAAATGGCGAATTTTAGGTTTGATACCGATGTAAGTGATGCGCTGAAGTTAGGATTCAACGTTCGGTTCTCCGACCAGAAGGTCTCTGGTGCAGGAACCTCCAATGAAGGATCTTCTTCCCTCAACACACTTCGTCATACCATAAAATACAGGCCTATGGAAGCAGGCGGCCTTAGCCTGGATGAGCAGGATGAAGAATACTATGATGATACCAATCCCGGCAACGCCCTGGGCATAATTAACCCCGTTCAGCTAAGCAACGCGATCATAAAAGAACGGTCGACCCGTGTACTTAGCTTAAACGGATACCTTAACTATAAGTTCAACAAAAGCCTGTCTTTCAGAACCTCGATAGGAGCGAACTACAATAAACAATTGACCGAAAACTTTGAGGACGGCATTACATCGAGAGCTCGTGTCGAGGGAGGAAGTGTTCCGCTCGTCGGCGTTCTGGAAGGAAATATTAATAGCCTGCAGAATTCAAATGTACTTACCTATAATTTCAACAAATCGAAAAAGCACCGTCTGGATGTTTTACTAGGAAATGAATTCTATACTACCCATACTGACAGATCAGAAATTCAACTTAAATCCTTTCCTAAAGATATCAGCCCGGAGAAAGCTTTCGGCCAGTTAAATTTGGGCGAACTCTTCCCGGGATTTCCCATAAGTTATAAGGCAGAAGCAAGAACGTTGTCTTTCTTCACCAGGGCAAATTACACGTTAAACAGAAAATACCTGGCAACCTTTACGATGAGGGCCGACGGATCTTCGAAGTTTGCTCCCGGTAACAGATGGGGTTATTTCCCTTCGGGATCTTTGGCCTGGAGGGTGTCTGAAGAGGATTTCATGAAGAATATTCCCGTCATTTCAGACCTCAAGCTGAGACTGAGTTATGGCACAGCCGGGAACAACCGGATAGACGATTATTTGTATCAGAATGTCTATAACGCAGAGGATGTTTTTTACGTCATAAATGAACAAATTATTCCGGGTTTTGCTGCTCCTGAACTGGCTAATAAAAACCTGATCTGGGAAACTACTATTTCCCGAAATATCGGCCTTGACCTGTCGTTGTTCAACTCAAGAGTACAGTTGGTAATCGATGCATATAAAAATAAGGTAAATGACCTGCTCATTCCAGTCCCGATCCCTTCTACAACGGGATATATAAACCAGATGCAAAACATAGGTAATACCTCAAACAAGGGACTCGAAATTCAATTAAATGCAGTCACTTTGAAGACAAAGAACTTCAGCTGGAACAACTCCTTTAATATCGCTTTCAACAGAAACCGTATTGAAAAGCTTTCAGAACAAACGTCGTACCTGCAAAATTCAGGGTTTGGAATATCCGGACAGCCGGCTGACTATATAGTAAAAGTTGGCGCGCCGGTAGGTACCATGTATGGTTGGGTTGCTGATGGATTTTATACCACTGATGATTTCAATTATGATCCAGGCGAAAGGCAATATACTTTAAAAGAAAATATAGTTGACGTTTCAAATCTTATAGGCACTGCGCAACCCGGCTGGCTTAAATTGAAAGATCTTGATGGCAACAATATTATTGATGATAATGACAGAACTATTATCGGGAATCCTAATCCAAAATTTTCCGGCGGCCTTAATCAGCAGTTCACTTATAAAAACTTCGATCTGAGCGTATTTGTAAATTTTGTGGTAGGCAGCGATGTGTATAATGCCAACAAGATCGAATTTACCAATGGCTACGGTAACTACACCAACTCCCTGGCTATTGCTAACAACAGATGGAAAACAATTGATGACAACGGGAATCTGGTACAAAAACTTGAGAATGGAATAGTAACGGGCGCAGCTCCCGAAGTATTGAACCAGATAAACAAGGATGCATCTCTATGGATCCCGATTAGTGGCGCGGGTGCCTGGTATCCTACCTCCTGGGCGATAGAAGACGGCTCTTTCCTTCGGATTAATAATATCACCATGGGATATACCATGCCGATAAAATCATCAAATAAAATAGGGATAAAACGATTGCGGGTATACGGCACTGTAAATAACCTGGCAGTGATCACAGGTTACAGCGGATATGATCCGGAGGTGAATACCCGCCGGCGTGTACCTGTTACGCCAAACGTTGATTATTCAGCTTATCCAAGAAATAAAACATTCATTGCCGGAATTAATCTGTCATTATAACCATCCAGGATCATGAAAAAAATCACATTCTTTTATCTTGTTGCTTTAACACTGAGCACTTTAAGTTCATGTAAAAATTATCTTGATCTGGAACCGCCTTCAGCGTTTGACGAAGCTTACGTTTTCTCCAATGTAGAAAATGCAACCAGTGCGGTTTTCGGGGTTTACGATCGACTGGGGGGGCGGGATGCATACGGCAGCAGACTGAGTTTAATGTATCCGTATGATACGGACGAGATGGTGGGTATACTTAATACTACAGCACCAGACAACAGTTCACGTGATCTTTCACGGTACAATCTTCAGCCATCGAATGCACAGCTCAAGCTACCCTTTGAGCAACTGTATTCCGGTGTAGAAAGAGCAAATATATGTATTAAGAACATTCCGGAAATGGCCATGTATCAGAATGGTACAGATGCTCAAAAAGCCAGCCTGAAGCGACTGCACGGCGAAGCGCTGACCTTAAGAGCGCAATTCTATTTTGAGCTGATGAGAAATTGGGGTGATATTCCAGCTCCTTTTGTTCCATCTATCGATCAAACATATCATAAACTCGAGAAAACAGATCGCGATATTATTTATGACAAGCTGATTGAAGATCTGGCATTGGCTGCCGAACTTTTACCCTGGAGAACCGAGGTGGCTCTGGACGAAAGGATCACCAAGGGCGCCGCAAAAGCACTTCGGGCAAGACTGGCGCTTCACCGGGGGGGCTATTCCCTTAGACGATCAGGAATCATGGAACGTCGTGACGATTATCTTGAATACTACAGAATAGCCAGAGACGAGTGCAGCGAGCTTATGCAGCACCGGGATCAGCATACCCTTAATCCTAGTTTCCAAGCTGTTTTTAAAGACGGTATTGCCTCATACAAAATTGATCCTTATGGTGAAGTTTTGTTTGAAGTATCTATGGCGCGAGACGTCGATAGTAATCTCGGGTATTACGACGGTCCCCGCTTTTATATTCCCGGAAATACCGCCATGCTTGGTAACGGCCAGATCAGGATTGTTCCTGCGTATTTTTATTCATTCGATTCTCTTGACACGCGCAGAGATGTTACCACTGCACCATATTATAACAGCCCCGAATATAACAAAACCGTTCAGACCATGGTGAACATGACCAGTGGTAAATTCCGTTCGGACTGGATTAGCCCTCTCTTAAATACCTCAACCCAGGCTACCGGGATAAACTGGCCATTAATCCGGTTCTCGGATGTGCTGCTGATGTTTGCAGAAGCAGAGAATGAACTGAACAACGGCCCCACCCCTGCTGCCGTCAGCGCTTTTGAGGAAGTCAGATTAAGAGGATTTGGCGGGGACGCTGCATTGATTGGAACTACTCCGGACAATAAAGAAGATTTCTTCACTGCTATAGTGAATGAACGCTCTTTCGAGTTCGGCGGCGAGGGTATTCGAAAATACGATCTTATCCGATGGAACCTGATCTATGAAAAGATCCTTGAAACAAGGGCCAATCTTACAAAGATGAGATTAAGACAAGCTCCTTACGATAAATTGCCCCAGCATATGTATTACAAACCGGCTTCGGCTACTGTAATCTGGGCCAGTTCACTTTATAAACCTACTCCAACGCCAGCGCCTGCCGGGTTTACGAGGGTTAACTGGCTGGTTTCCTTGACTGATACTTGGATCAATAACGTAGCGCAAATGTTCAGGTCAAACCATAGTGAGCTGCTTCCGCTACCTCAATCAGCAACAGAATCCAATACAAAACTCAAGCAGGACTATGGATACTAATTAAGCACAACCAGTAGAAAATCAATCAATTAAAGCCAACTGAAGCTTTAATCATGGGAATATTTTGTTTAAAATTTAAATCGTATGATCAAAAAAACTGGCTTTTTAATTATTTCTATTTGCTTCCTGCTAGCTGGGCATATGTTTGCACAGCCTGCTGAAGCGTTATGGGCCCTTACATCCGGTCAGAATGCTTCTACTACTGGCAGTATAACTGCAGCAGCTCAAAATTTGGCCGGTTTGGTTCATCACGATTATATCAGTGGAGGAGAGCGGACTATACCATCCGGGGATGCATGGCCTGCTCAGAGTTCAGCTGACCCAAACCGGTATTTTGAATACTCCGTATCTCCGGCTCCTGGAAAAGTACTCAATATTTCGAAGATAAAGGCTTCTTTAAGTTTCAACGGGTCAGGAGCGGGCCGGGTGATGCTTTCCTGGACCACGGATAAAATCACATACACTGATCTTAGCGGTCTTATCAGCTTAAATTCTGCATCAAGTCCAACAGAATATACTTTCGATAACCTCAACATCAATGTAAACGAAGGTGATACGCTCTATTTGAGGATCTCGCCCTGGACCACCAGCCTGGTCACGGGAAAATACCTGGTAAGCAAAAACGTCCGGATTATGGGGACAACGACTCAGGCGCCTGGTGTAATTTGGCCCTTAACCTCCGATCAAAATGCCAGTACTACGGGGAACGTTTATGCTAGTGCACAGACTTTAAAAAACCTTAGCGTTAACAACTACATCCCCGGAAATGGAGGCCAGCGACTTGTTGTCAATAGTAATAACTGGCCTGAAGAATCCGGCTACAACAATAATCGTTATATCCAGTACAAGGTTTCCCCCGCAGCGTTTTACCAGATGCAGGTGAAAGAGATCATTGCTCCGCTAAGCTTCAATTCGTCATCTTTTGGAAAAGCCCGGATTGCTTATGGCATTGATTCCAACCATTTTATTACACTTGTTGACAACATGACTCTGGTTTCCGGTTCCCTGCCGTATTCATATACATTCAGTAACCTTAATATAACCGTCGCTCCTGGTCAATCGTTATACATCCGGGTTTATCCCTGGACCGTTGAAGCTATTAGCAGTAAGTACCTGGTTTCAAAGAATGTGACCGTGAAGATGAATACGGAGGTGGCTCCGCAAATAGCTTTCCCTGGTGCCGAAGGTGGCGGTCGTAACACCCGGGGCGGGAGAGGCGGTGATATGTATTACGTTACCAATCTTAATAATTCAGGACCTGGAAGTTTAAGAGATGCCGTCAGTGCCGGAAACCGGACGGTCCTCTTTAAAGTTTCAGGGACAATAGCTCTTCAAAGCACTATTATGCTGCTGCATGACAATATAACCATCGCAGGTCAGACCGCTCCGGGTGACGGTATCTGTCTGGCAAATTATGGGATGGGTATTCGTGCAAATGATGTTATAGTAAGATATCTAAGATCCAGGCCTGGAGATTCGATAACAGTTGTCGGCGATTCAACAAAAATGGTTGATGCCATGTACACAAGTCTTGGAAATCCGGTAACCAATCGCTATAAAAATATAATCATTGATCATTGCTCATTAAGCTGGTCGACCGATGAAACCGGTTCATTTTATGCGGTTTCCGACTTCACTTTGCAATGGAGCATCCTGAGTGAAAGCTTGTACCTTGCTTCCCACCCCAAGCCTACTCCCCACGGTTACGGCGGTATCTGGGGCGGTCAAAACGCTTCTTTTCATCACAATCTGCTCGCTAGCCATTATAATAGAAATCCTCGTTTTTCGGGAAGTGAGAATACGGAACAGCCAGAATTTGAATGGGTGGATTTCCGGAATAACGTAATATTTAACTGGTACGGTGGAACTTATGGCGGAATAGGCGGGCACCAGAATATGGTCAACAATTATTATAAAAGCGGACCTGCCACCGCTGGAACGGCCAGAAAAAAGAGGATTTTAGATTACAGTAACAGCACTTCGATTCAAAATGGAAAATTTTACTTACATGGGAATTATGTAAACGGATTTAGTGATGTTACAGCGGACAATTGGCTGGGCGTAACACTGGGTACGGGTTTGACCGTCGACTCTATTAAAGTGAACACCCCTTTCAGCTATGCACCAGTAAGAACTCAAATTGCAACTGATGCATATACATCCGTACTGGACAGTGCCGGGGCGATTCTACCAAGGCGCGACACCGTTGACCGCAGGATCATCAGAGAGACCAATACCGGCACAGCAACATATGCAGACAATAGTTTTAACGTACCGGGTATGCAAACCCCTTCTGGTATTATTAACAGTCAAACTACTGTGGGCGGCTGGCCAATTTTAAACGGTAGTGATTATCCTAATGATAGTGATAACGACGGACTACCAAATTGGTGGGAAGCTAGGATGAGCAGTGTCGGTTCCGATTCCACTTCATTGAACCGGAATGATTATGCGGAGGATGGTTATACTCTCTTGGAAAGCTATATAAACGCTATCCCTTCGCCCGATCAGCAAGTGATCTTTAGCCAGGTATCTGCCAATAGATCAGGCGATACAGTTCTTGTGGATTTCAAAACGAACTGGGCAAAAGACCAGTTTAATTTTGGCCTTTACCGCTCAGCAGACAATACAAGTTTTATCAAAATCGCTGAAATAAGTTCGGAAATAAATAGCACAGCGTTTTCTATTGCTGATTTTAATGCTTCGGCCTCTGTATATTACTATAAGGTGGGAAGTAAAAGAAAAGATGGAACAGGGGACACTTGCTTTAGTGATGTCGTGATGGCATCGAACTTCCAGCGTACTGCACTATCGCAACAGCCCGATAGACCCAAACGGGAGGGCTTACTTATTTATCCTAATCCTGCAGAGCAGCAGGTAAACATCAGGCACTCTAAAGCTGAACCTGATGCTTCAATAACTATTTACAATGCAGAGGGCCGCAAACTGAGTCGCATCCCGGTGCAAAAAGATGCTCAGCAATCAACAATAACTATCGCTGACTATCCTTCAGGTATATACATAGTTGAGTTCAGAAACTTATCCGGAAAGCTAACGACACGTTTTATAAAACAATAACACAAATAATATGAATAAAATTCGACTCATTTTGATCTTCCTCTCCTGTATCCTTTATCAGAATAAAGTTCATGCTCAAAGTCAGGGCGACTACCGGTCAATACAATCAGGAAACTGGAACACTCCAGGAAACTGGCAGATCTATTCAAACAGCCTGGGATGGTCAACGACCACAACTAAGCCCGGGAGCTCAAGAAATGTAACCATTCAGAATGGGCATACTATTACATTAGATGGAAGTAACAGCTGCAATAACCTTACTATTGAAAAAGGGGCCACGCTCAATTCAGTTGTAGGTTCGTCAAGTGCCTACTATCTCCGTGTCGGTGGCGTTGCGGGCAGCAATGCTGTGGTTCAAAACGATGGCTTGCTGGGATCAACAACTACTACCGGTGATGGCATTATCCTGGAGGCAGCAGCAAATGCCGCAAGCGTTATCATTAGGGGTTCGGGTATTTGCCAGGTCGCTCGTTTGAGAGCCGTATCTGGAAATGCCAGCAACTTCAGTATGGAAATCGACCAGGATATCAACCTTACTGTTGCTGATAATCCAGCTTTCACTGCCTATTATAACAACGCTAGCAGTTCATCTAATGATAATTATACTTTTACTATAAACGCCGGAAAGACTGTAAAACTACTCCACCCAAATGCTTACTTTCATATGAGTAGCACATCAACTTCAAACGCGGGTGGAAATTATATTTACAACATTAACGGAACTTTAGATTTAAGCAATACTGCTGTTTCTTCAAACATAATTCCTGTTTCCAGCAATTCCGCATCCACAGTAACTCTTAATATCACGGGATTGCTGAAATTAGGTCAGGGGCTTAACACAGTTAACTCTAGCCCTAGCTCGAACAATAATGGCAAGGTCCTTCTCTATGTAAATAATGGAGCTATAGTAGATGCCGTTAATACAAGTGTATTAACTCTTGGTGAGAATTACTTAAAGTTGACAGGAACCGGTGTTCTAAAAAGAAAGGTAAGCAATTCTGATGTCGATTTTCCTATAGGACTTGCCTCTGGCACAGGCCCAAATTTTGTAACCTTAAAGAATTCTGGTGCAGAAGCAACCTTTGCAGTGGGACTGACTTCATCATTCCAGACACCTCCTGCTAGCTTAAAAATTATTAACAGAGAATGGAAAATCAATCCTGAGGACGCCGCAGGAGCTATATTAGACATCTCTTTGAACTTTGGAAGCGCCGACCATTCTGCAGATTTCAATACAACAGAGGACGTTTCGATAATACGTTACGATGGCAGCTCATGGGATGAACAGCATGCCGAATTAGACGCCGTTACTCCCAGTCGATATACTGTACGGGCTACCGGAATAAGTGCATTTGGAGCCTTTTCTATTCAGAACTCAAGTACCTTGCCTCTGGACGTCACTACTTTTACTGCCAAAGTAGAAAGGGCGGCCCTGAGTCCCCAGGCTGTGCTGCAATGGACCACTCAAAACGAAGTTAACACAAACGAATTTATAATTGAACGCTCTTCTGATGGAAAATCGTTTAGTTTTATAACGTCGGTGCCTGCAAAGAACATTGCTGGCACAAACAATTATATTTTCAAAGACACTGCTCCACTAGCCGGAACCTCGTATTACCGGTTAAGGCAAAGAGACAAGGACGGCAAGGAAACTTTTAATGATATCGCAAGCGTTGAAAATCACATTGATCATTTAAAGCTGTTCCCTAACCCTGTCGCCAATATTCTAAATGTTACGCACGTACCTTCAGGTAAAGAAGATCTGATTAAAATTGTAAATAGCTACGGAGCAATTGTATCGAGCGTAATTCCGGTAAGTAATAGTACCAGTACCCAGATAGATCTGACAGCGTTTAGTCCGGGTTTTTATTCGCTTGTGTTTCAAAAGGAAAATTCGTTTTCTGCTTTTAAGTTTATCAAGAAATAACAATTTAAGCAACACATAGCCCCATCCCTTTGCAGACAGTGTAAGAAAACAAAAATCAGGTAACTGCAAAGGGATGAACTCTCTGATTTTTTTACCATACTTCATCTCAATACTGTATATTAGTTAATCAAATTAATTGATAACCAATTTACCGATAATGCTGATTGAGATGTGCGAGTTTCCTGATCAAAATAAATATCCCCGTTTTTTTTATAGTGTCTTTCATACATCGTTCAGGCTTGCGCTATTCTTCTATTTTTTCTTCTTAAGCCTCTCTCTTATTGCGCAACGGCAGATCCCATTCAAACATTTGTCTATTAACGATGGCCTGTCTCAGAATACGATCTTTTCAATGCACCAGGATACGAAAGGCTTTATCTGGATTGGTACTGAAGATGGTCTTAACCGCTACGATGGTTATGAATTCAAGGTATTTAAAAATGAGCTGAACAATAAAAAAAGCCTGGCAAACAATCAGGTCAACGTCATTGCAGAAACATCTGGCCGGACCTTGCTCATAGGGACTACTGCGGGCATAAGCATCTATAATCCCCAAACAGAAGATTTTAGCAATATTTCAATTCAGGCCTCAGGAAAAGATGTTCAGTCGGCAAACTTTGTCACTGCAATAGTGCCAGAAAACGACCACCTCATCTGGATTGGCACATACGACGGACTTAAGCTCTATGACCTTGTTCAAAAAAAGCTCTTAAACAACAATTTGGTCAACACTCTCAGTAAATCCAATATTCAGGTTCTTTATAAAGACAATGCCGATGTTTTGTGGATTGGATTGAGAAATGACCTGAAGTGCATTAACCTAAAGACTGACAAATTTGTACCAGTACCTTCTTTGCTTCAAAAAACGATCTCGGCTAATCCAGGGACTATACGGGTTATCAAACAGGACCAAAAAGGGAATATATGGTTGGGATCAGAACAGTCGGGGCTATTTTATTACAATGCCGCTAACAACTCATGTATAAATTACCGCTATGAAGCCGGGAACATGCAAAGCCTTCCGGTTAATGTAGTACGGGATATCTTTTTTAACGACGACGGTCATGTGTGGTTAGCCACCCGAAAAGGATTAAGTATTCTTGATCCCGCTATTCACAAATTCACAACATATACACATGAAAAATATGATCCTGAAAGCTTGTCTCATCGATCGGTTTTAAAAATAATGCGCGACAGGGATGGCAGTATTTGGGTAGGCACTTTTGCCGGAGGTTTGAATATATACAATCCTGTAAGCCTGAACTTCCAAAATATCGGAGAGCAACTCGGAAACAGGCCGGGATTGAACAATCCCGTTGTCAGCTCCATATTACACGAGGCCGATGGTGCACTATGGATAGGTACTGAAGGTGGGGGATTAAACTTCTTGAACAGGAGCACGGGAAAGTATGAATTTTATAACCTGAAAAAAAACGGACCTCAATCTTCGGAGAATATCGTAAAGTCGCTGGCCCGCGATCTAAAGGGGAATATTTGGGTCGGCGCGTTCGACGGACTCTACTATTTTAATGTGAAGACAAAAACTTTCACCGATTATACTTTAAAAAAAGACAACGACTTTCGTGGAAGAAGCCAGGTTTATACTGTTCTGGCAGAATCCACCGGCGTTTGGGCCGGTACTAACGGAGGGGGACTTCTGTACTTCGATCCTGTGAAAGGTCTAAAAAGCTACGTTCACGATCCTGTCAACCAAAACAGCATCAGCGGCAATAACATTACTTCTCTGGTAAAAGACCGTTTGGGCAATCTTTGGGTTGGAACGTTACAAGGTCTTTGTTACTTGGACAGAAAGCAAAACAAGTTCTTAAGATATGTCCACGAACAGCGTAACCCGCACAGTATCACTAATAATAGTATAACCAGCTTATTTATTGACTCTAGCCAGCGCCTTTGGATAGGCACAAGGGCCGGCCTTAATTTCCTAAATGCGGAAACCAAGCAATTCATCCCATTTTCTGAAAAAGAAGGCCTGGCAAATAATGTAATCCGGGCTATCAATGAAGACCGGATGGGGAATATCTGGGTAAGCAGTAACAGGGGGATTAGCAGAATACAACTTGCAGCAGGCAGAAGAGCTGCCATAATAAAAAACTACAGCATTAGTGACGGCTTACAAAGCAACCAGTTTCTGTCTGGTGCAAGCTATAGAATGGACAATGGAGAATTGCTCTTCGGAGGAATAAACGGCATTACAACCTTCTTCCCAGAAAAAATACGCTCAAATAAACGTGTCCCCACGGTACAATTCACCGACTTTCTCATTAACAGCAAGAGAGTACCTATAGGCACTAAAGACTCTCCGCAAAACATTCACATTAACGAAAGCCGGAACATTACCCTCGCCTATAACCAGGCATACATTACTTTCAAATTTGCAGCCTTAAGCTATATAAATTCTGAGAAGAACCAGTATGCATATAAACTGAAGGGTTTCTTAAATGATGACTGGCACTATGTGGGTAATCAACGAACCGCTACTTACACAAACTTAAGTGCAGGTACGTACGAATTCCTTGTAAAATCAGCAAATAATGATGGTCTGTGGAATGAGGCTCCGGCACGTATTTTTATACGGGTCTTACCTCCCTGGTATAAAACATGGTGGGCTTATGCTTGCTACCTTGCAGTTTTTTGCACCCTATTGTACTTTTTCTATTATTTTTCTTATAAAACAGCCAAATTAAAAAGCGACCTCGACTTTGAGCAGATGAGCCGGGAAAAAGATCAGGAACTGGTACAAAGAAAACTGAAATTTTTCACTCATATATCGCATGAGATTAAAACGCCGCTAACACTTATCCTTTCACCAATAGAAAAGTTAATGAGTCTTAGCTCCCTTGATAATAAAGTTCAGCATCAGCTCCGTCTTATCTACCGAAATGGAGAAAGATTAATGCGACTAACTAACCAATTGCTCGATTACAGGAAATTAGAAACGGGCAATATCAAGCTGGAGGCCGCCGAAGGTGATATGATTAGGTTTACCCGTGAGATGCTTACTGCTTTTCAGACCTATGCAAAAAGTAAAGACATCGAACTTAAGCTAATTACAGAGGCCAAAAGTGTCCAGTTATGGTTTGATCGGGATAAGATGGAAAAAGTGATCTTTAACTTAATTTCAAACTCTTTAAAATTTACTCCTGCCGGAGGATATATTCATGTGAAACTAAATGTTCAAGCGGGGCAAGGACAGAGCAACAAATACCTTAAAATAGAGGTGCAAGACAACGGCGTTGGCATTCCTCCGGAAAACCTCGGTTCTCTGTTTAAGGAATTTCAAAACTATAATCACGCCGGTGTAAATAATAATGGAACAGGCCTGGGCCTTTCCTTCTCAAAAGGACTTGTGGAACTGCATGGCGGGTCCATAGAAGCGCAGAGTATCCTGGGAGAAAATGGCAATGAAAACATTACTGTGTTCAGGGTTACCCTTCCCCTCGGCAGGGAACATCTTAATGATTCGGATGTCATTCAAAACTATAATGGCAGCGAGAATATAAACGCATACCTCAGTCACGAACTCCCGGTATTCGAAAAAACAACTGAAAAAAAAGAAAGTATTCTAACAATGGCAGGAGAAAGGCGTTTTATAATGCTGCTGGTGGAAGATAACCCTGATGTTATGGACTTTATGGCTGCCCATTTTGAAAGAGATTTTGAGGTGATTACAGCTGCCGACGGAGCTGAAGGATGGGAACGGGCAATAAAGGCCATTCCCGACATTATAATCAGCGATGTGATGATGCCGAACCTTACGGGAACTGAATTATGCTCACAACTGAAAGTAGATCCAAGAACAAGCCACATTCCCGTGATCTTATTAACTGCAAGGGAACCTATGCTTTTCAAAATAGAGGGACTTGAAACAGGAGCTGATGATTACATAACAAAGCCCTTTCATCTGCCCTACCTGGATTTGAAAGTATGGAACCTTATTGAGTCGCGTATAAAGCTACGTGAGAAATACAGCCGTGAAATAACACTTCAGCCGACAAATGTGGCTATTACCTCGCCCGATGAAAAGTTTCTGGAGAAAGCGATGAAGCATATTGAAGAAAATATCTCTGAACCATCTTTAGGAGTGGAGGAACTAAGCAGGGTGGTTGGTATGAGTAAAACTACCTTATACAGAAAGATTAAGGCACTGACTAATCAAAACACAAATGAATTTATACGCTCTGTGCGACTGAACCGCGCTGCGCAACTGCTCAGCCAAAACAAATTTAATATTAGTGAGATAGCTTACCAGGTAGGATTTACCAATCAAAATTACTTTAGAAAGTGCTTTAAAGAACAATTTGGGAGCACTCCTTCAGATTATATAGCTTCAAAGCAAAACCAGGAAGGGGAAGTCTCTTAGCAGAAGGTGGAATGCCCACTGAACACGCAGAACACCTTTAATACGAAGCCCCGCGAATTGACATTCGCGGGGCTTCGTATTAATTATTCAAAATTGTATTACAGATGACTATTTTAAATAAGCTCCTATGGGCCTGACAGTTAAGGGCCTGTTTCCAAAATCATTCAATCCTTCGTTTGGCAACCAGTACTTATTCTCCAGGGGTTTTGTAGCAATTCCCTTGTCCCCATAAGGACTATCTGCGCCAAGTTTGAAGCCATTAGTATTCGCATAGCCGGTTTGGACAATATTGGGCGAAACTAATTGAGGATCCGAAAGAAGCGGTGTATTATCCGGTATGTCCACCGTTTGGTATCCGGTAAAGCTATTGTTCTGGAAATACGCAGTTTTACCAGCTGATCTGATCACTGTCTTACCAGTACCCATGTTGTAGAAAATGTTGTTATAAAAGCGGGCAGTTTCCAGCGCCTCGTCGGCCAGTACAGCCTCTACTCCTTCAGGGATGACTATGGTATTATTGTGGAAAATACCTGAACCCCGGGGAGATTCCCAAACCGGAAAATCAAAGATATGTTTACCTTTCAGGCCATCGTTTACACTGATGTTGTACCTAACAATAGCCTCGCTGGAAGTGCCATAAACCAGCATAAAGCCACCCTCATTGTCGTGACTATAATTGTACTGCACAATGGTACGATAGCTGTCCAGATCGGCATCAAAAGCCTGCCCATCCATAGATCCCCTGGTATTATAGACCTCATTATATTCAAATAGTGCTTCGTCTGTACTTCTGCACCATAATGCTACTCCATGTTTAACCAAATTCTCGTCAGCGTTGTGATTATCATATGCGACATTGTGAGAAATGACGGGTTTATAAGCATATCTTATAATAGCTCCATCTCCGGAACAATGATGAATCTTATTTTTACGGATAACCAGATTTGTAATTGGACGATTGCCTCTCGTAGCGTTCTTTGCGTCGGTAAGGTTAGTGAATATACCTACCCGGTTTACCGGACCTATTTCGCAGTTTTCAATTAAGATATCATCAAAACGGGTAGAAGGGCCGCCAATTATACCTATCCCTCCTGTATTTTTCCCTTTCGTTTCAAAAGAATAATCCCCCATAACATCGTGGATATACACATTGGTAATATGAAAATGCTTTTTCGAACCATTTAAAGATCGAATCATTATAGCCGTGCGATTCCCAACCTGGGTTGCATGATTACTAATTTCTAAATCGTTAATATTCCAGTGATCTACATTTTCCAACAAAATGACATGATCTACTTTACCCTCCCCTCTAATGTGAGGTTTATTCCCTGTACCATAAGTCGAAAGAACTATCGGCTTGCCATCTACACCTGAACCCTTCAACACTAACTTGCCCTCCCAGGAATCACCAGATTGAAGTAAAATAGAATCGCCTGGATTAAACTGCATAGCATTTATTTTATTGAGCGATCTCCAGGCAGTGTTCTTTCCTGTCCCGGGATTATTGTCATCCCCGTTATCGCCGTCAACGTAATAAGTAACTGGTTTTGTGTCCGCTTTCTGAGGTTCGTCTGTTTTTGCTGATTCTGCTTTCTTGCAGCCAATTGCAGGCCAAAGCCCCCCCGAGCAAACAACAAGCATCATGATGTTTACAATTAACTTTCTTCTCATCCTATGTCTATTTTATGGTTAAAGTTTTCGTTTCACTTGAATCCCATTTAATATGGCCTCTCCCTGCCGGGGAATAAAATTTAAATGTATTCCTTCATTTTTGTTAACAATGGCTTGGATTTTAAATGCACAAGCCTGCTCAGGAAGAAGATAATTGTTATTCCCTAATGTCGATAATACGGTAGTACCATTCAATTGTACGTCGAAACTACGCCTTTCAAAGAGCTCCTTACCGGCCGGCTCTTTACCCAGGTTATAAGCTAATGCTTCCTGTTGTTTTCCGGAGTGAAGCTCTGCTAAATGCAAAGTCACCTCATAACTTCCGTCAGGTACATCGAGAGTAAATTCTTTGATTCCCACTCGCTGAGTCTGGTAAACCGGATCAATATCTGTCCCCAATATATCTTTAGTAGACCCAAAAGATTGCCTTGACGTATCTGGCATCTTATAAATACGCCCTCCCTTATACCCCCAGGAACCTGACCGATATTCTTGCTCAGGCAGCCATACCTGCTGTGTCTGTTCATCATAGAATTTGCGTTTATCTCCAAGGCTTATATTGATTTCCTGAAAAGGGATCTCATGACTCTTGAGATTCTGCGGAACAAGCGAGGCGTTAAAAACATACTGATCACGATATACCCTCCCTTCCGCGGGGGCGTAAGCTTCCAGGCTATTCAACCCTTGCTTACATTCAATACGGTACTGCACCATTCCTCCTTTTACCTGCTTCTCCCCGGCATTCACTCCATTAACCCGTAATGCTACAAAAGGCTGATTACTGTATACGATAAAATCCTGGGTCAGGGTATTTTCCCGGCCTGCTATGCCGCTCCTAACAGGTTTATCAGATGAGCCAATCTTTATAAAAGGTCGATCTAGTAAATTCGCCTGGTAAAAGTAATAGGCATCCTTGGGCTTTCGGCCGATAGTTAACAAGCCCTTATTGTTTATATGTGGATCAGTCTCTCTTCGTTCCTCGGAATTGAAATCAGAAAGGTTCCACGCAATGGCGGCGGCAACAAACGGTCGCTCCAACATTGCTTTAAGATAAGCTTCGTGATATAAACGGGTATATTCCACGCTTTTATCGAAGCGCTCGGGAGAGTCGGAGTGTATCCTTATATCCGCATCAGACCCATATTCGGTTACCAGGAGAGGCTTATCCGGCAACACTTTGTGATGCATATCCAGAAAACGAGAAAACTCTGTCAGTTTCCCGCTGTACCAGCCCTGGTAAAGATTCCAGCCTACCAGCATTGGTATAGTGGTAAGGCCGACACGGTGGTAAAGATTGAAGTTCCCGTGATTTGGAATCATGGTATAGCGCTGCGGATCTTCTGACCTTGTGAGCTTCTCGATCTCACGGGCCAGGGCCGCAACGCTTTTGAAATAAGTCTCTTTTCTTAAAGAATCATTCAAAAATCTTGGTCTAAGCAGCACTTCATTCATGTAGGCCCAGATAATAACAGAGGGGTGATTGAAGTTTTGACGAATCATTTCCGTCTGCATTTCCAGGCAGTTTCGCCTGAACTCTTCACTCTCCGTAATGGTATTTACAATCGGAATTTCTACTGATGTCAATATCCCCAGGCGGTCGCATGCATTAAGTACAGCCTCATCCTGTGGATAGTGAGCAATACGGAGAAAGTTACCCCCCATCTCTTTCAATAACTCAACATCACGTACCTGAACACCAGCTGGAACCGCATTGGCCATATTCTTAAAGTCCTGGTGTCTGCTCGCGCCCACTAGCTTAAGTGGCCGGCCATTTAAAAAGAACCCTTTATCCGGATCAAATTTGAACCAGCGAAAGGCCAGAGGTTGAATTATCTGGTCGAGTATCTCGCCAGAACTTATATCCTGGATCACCGATGTGACAGTATAAAGGTTTGGGTGTTCTGGCGACCATAGCTTTGGATTAACAATATCGGAAAAGTGATGTTCAAAGCGGCTAAAGGCTGCAGCCCTCAGTGTCGTCTTCTTTTCACTGAGTAGGGTACCCTGCTGGTCCCTTATGGTATTTATTATTAAAAGCTTTTGAATTTTACCTGTTGCGTTTGTCATAGTACCCCTGATCCTTACCTGCGCCTTTTCAGCTGAGACCATAGGGGTGTGTATGAAAACACCCGACGACGCATGATCCATCATGTTAAAATGAATCTTGTTCAAAGCGCTAAGCTGAACATCCCGGTAGATCCCTCCGAAGAAAGTGAAATCAGCAGACAATGGAGGAATATTTTCATCATGACTATTGTCGGCTTTTATGGAGATCTCATTTTGTGCTTCTGGACCAAAATCTAAGAATGGCGTAATATTCACATTAAATGCAGTATACCCCCCGGTATGGCTTCCGGCCTTTTTACCATTGACATATACTTCCGCAAATTGATTAACTGCTTTAAATTGCAGGTAGAGCTCTTTTGTTTTCCACTCTTCAGGGATGAAGATCTTTTTTGAATACCAGCCAATACCACGGTAATAGCCTGGAATTTCATCGTTTACATCTTCTTTATTCCAGCTATGCGGTAAATTCACCGCTTGCCTGTTTGCATCTAACGGCTTGACAGTATCAAACCGGATATCGCCTCGCTGGAATTCCCAGTTTGAATTAATCGTTTGAACAATACGTCCCTGGGCTGCGCCCTTTGTCCGGATAAGAGTTAGTTGAAGTAACAGGATAAAATAAATTAAATAGGGCCCTTTCACTCGATTCATTTTGTGATGTTTGAAAATAGTAACGCTGCTTATGCGTTGATTGGTTGTATAATTCAGGCGGCAAGTTAGAACAAAAATCACCCTGACTACCTATACAGATAATTCAGAAAGACTACGCAAATCAGTCGCTCTTTTTTCCCCATTGTACTACAATTACACAAATTCTAGCGATAGATTTATAGCGCATATCTGTAAGATTTGAACCCTGGTTCACGCTTTGGTGATCTTAACTTTACCGCAGGTTATCAACGAACAATTATGGACAGGAATAGAATAGGGTTAATACTTGTAACAGCGCTTTTGTGCATAACAGTAGTCTTTCTTCTTGGCATGATAATATGAATTAACCAACCGACCAAATACTTATAAACTTAATTAAACAATTCATTATGAAGTTAAATTACATGATCAGGGCATGGCTTGCCGTATTGATTTTATGTATGTTCAGGCAGGTACCGTCTTTGGCCCAGGACCGTATCATTACCGGAAAAGTAACAGCCGCTAACAACCTTGAATCTTTACCCGGAGTAAGTATCAGTAAAAAAGGCACCAATCAAAGCACTAGTACTGATGCTGAAGGCAATTATCGGATCAGTGCATCCGACACTGATATATTAGTGTTTACTTATATCGGATTTTCAGTAAAGGAAGTACCGGTATCTTCGGCTGAAAGCAACGTACTGAATATTAGCCTGGATCAGCAAACCTCTAATCTCGAAGAAGTTGTTGTTGTTGGATACGGTACCCAACGGAAAAGCGATGTTTCAGGCTCTATTGTTTCCATTAAAGCTGATGCTCTGAACGCCATCCCGACAATCAGTATTTCTGAGATGCTTCGGGGCAAAGCCTCTGGCGTACAAATCACAAAAGAAAGTTCACGTCCCGGTGGTACATCTAATATCCTGATTAGGGGGCGTCGCTCACTTGGGGCAGAAAACGGCCCCCTTTACGTGGTAGATAATGTTCCTGTGACGAACATAAATGATATCAACGCTGCCGATATCGCCTCCCTGGAGATTTTAAAGGACGCCTCCTCCCAGGCAATATATGGTGCCAGGGCCGCAAATGGCGTTATTTTAATTACTACCAAAAGAGGAACTAGCGGCAAAGTCACTGTAGACTATAATGGATATTCCGGCGTACAGCAGTTAAAAAAGAACTTCTCCCTGTACAACGGCGCCGAATGGGCCGACTTAAGACGCGAAGCTTTTCGTACCGAAAATAATGGTGTTTACGAAAGTGATGAGTCGGTATTCAGCAGTTCGGGAGATATCATGCTGAACGCCTTAAAAAACAACACTTCGATAGATTGGCAGAAATTTATGATCAGAGACGCATGGTCGCATAAACATGATGTGAGTATTCGCGGGGGCAATGAAAAAACAAGGTTATCGGCATCCCTTGGCTATTTTGATCAAAAAGGAATGGTGGAGAATTCAGGATTTACACGCGGAACAGCCAGGATCAACGTTGATCAAACAGTAAGTAAAAAAGTCAGTGTCGGTGCAAATCTCTCCTACACCCGTAACAAGCTTAACCAGGAAGATGGAACTCTTGAGGAGTACCTTCTTACTCCTCCCTTAGCAGAGCCCTATGATGCAAATGGGAATTTACAACTTTATGTAATTGGTGATAATGCGACTACCAACCCTAAGTTTTTGAATAACCAAACCTTGAACGAAACAAGGTCCAACCGGTTACTTCTAAATGCCTTTGCTAACTTTGATCTGTTCAAAGGATTTAAATACCGCATAAACACCGCCGTAAACATTCGTAACCACGAGGGCGGCACCTATCGTAACAAAGCTTATTCAAAGGGCAGCAATTCAGGGAATGCGGCCTCCTTGTCCACTGGCGACTATAGTGACTACCTGGTTGAAAATATCTTTTCGTACGACAAGGAGTTTAATTCGAAGAACAGGTTCGACGCCACATTTATGCAGAGTATTTTTAAAGAGAGTTATAAAACAACCTCCCTTTCGGGTTCACAGCTTCCTTCCGATCTCTTAAGCTACAATGGCTTACCTTCGGCTCAGGTGCTTGGAACGCCTTCCAGAAACATTACTGAAAGAAGCCTCCTCTCCTATATGGGACGATTACGTTATACGTTGATGGATAAGTATCTGTTTACACTAACATCCCGTATCGACGGCTCAACCGTATTTGGTGATAACAATAAATACGGCATTTTTCCTTCCGCATCTTTTGCCTGGAAAATCGAACAGGAAGAGTTTATGAAATCACTGGCCTGGATAAACCAGCTTAAACTGCGGGTTAATTACGGACAGGTTGGAAATCAGGCTGTAGCGCCCTATACTACATTAGGAGAAGTAAATGCTTATCCATTTTTATTCGGCGACACTTTTCTAACAGGATACTTACCAGATGGAAACCTTTCTAATCCGAATTTAAAATGGGAAGCTACTACATCATTAACGGTTGGACTTGACTTTGACCTGTTCAAGGGCAGGATATCGGGGGCACTTGATCTATACGACACTGACACAAAAGACCTGCTTATCAGGAAGTCGATCAATTCTTCTTTAGGTTACACTTCAATGCTGGATAATTTGGGAAAAGTAAACAACAAAGGGCTTGAGCTTATGCTGAACACCATTCCATTAAGGACAAAAGACCTAAGCTGGGGCCTGGATTTTACATTTTCAGCTAATAAGAACAAAATAGTGAAGATTAGTGGTGATGTAGACACTGAGGGAAACCCAGTAAATGATCTTATAAATAACTGGATCATCGGAGAACCTATCAGTGTCTATCGCGATTATATTTTCGATGGCATCTGGCAAAGTTCCGATGACATTCAGGCTTCGCATATGCCCGGTGCCAAACCGGGAGATATACGTGTAAAAGATATTAATAGCGACAATAAGATCGATGCCGATGACCAGCAGATCATTTATCGTAATCCGAAATGGTACGGCTCTTTAGGCACAACGCTAAAATATAGAGCTTTTGATATGGCGCTGGATTTCTATACTGTTCAGGGATCAACACGCAGGAATCCTTACTTATATAATTTCAATAGTGGGGGCTCTCTGAGCGGAAAAACTAATGGGATGAAAGTGAACTACTGGACTCCGGAAAACCCCTCGAACGAATTTCCAAGGCCTCGCTATAGCTCGCAGATCTTGTATTTCTCGTCTCTAGGGTATCAGAACAATTCGTATATCCAATTCAGAAGAGCTACAATAGGGTACACCCTGCCGGCCTCTTTATTGCAGAAGGCGGGAATCAGTCGGGCAAGAGCGTATGTTACCGGAAGCAATCTGTTCAATAAAACCGACTTCGCGTCTTATAGCCCCGAGGTCGAAGCGAGTGGCTACCCTGAACCCCGTATGTTTCTCTTTGGATTAAACCTTTCATTATAACCGATCAGTTATGAAAAAAATAAAAATATTATCCGTTATGTTACTAGTACTGCTTTCGGTAGCATGTAACAAAGATGTGCTTGACGAGGCAAGTAAAGATAAAATCACTGCAGATGCAGTTTTTTCCTCACCAGAAGGCCTAAGTACGGCTGTCATTGCCCTCTATAGCCTCGATCGGGAGATCTACAGGAAAGATGCTGAATCTACAATCTGGACCAGCTTTATCCGGGCGGAAGATATTACAGTAACGCGCGCCGGAAGCGGCATTGGTTTTGCCAGATATGACAATACTCTTCATGGAGGTACTGCTCAGGTGAGGCCTTTCTGGACGCACTACTATTCGATAATAGAACGTGCAAATAAAATAATTAAATCAGGCGACGCCATGGGCGAAGGCAATGCAGAAGTAGAACAGGCAATCGCCGAAGCTAAGGGTTTCAGAGCCAGATCTTATTTTTATCTGCTCCGCACCTTCGACCGGATCATTCTAAACACAGAACCTACTACCGTAGACAACCTGGAGCGGGAATATAATCCCGCCAATCCTGAGGATGTGTATAACCTCATTTATAGTGATCTCGACTATACTATTGATAAACTCGATTATACAGCAAAAAATCCTGGTCGATTTACTGAAGGTGTTGCGAGGCACATCAAGGCTCAGGTAGCATTGTGGCGTAAAGATTATAAAGAAGCAGCCCTGCAGACCGATGAGATCATCAACAACGGTCCATATCGCTTAATTGCTTTGCCTGATATTTTCAACGGGGCGAACTTAAACCATGAAGAAGCAATTTTTGTCAGCCAGTGGGACAGAGCTTCTGGAGGCTCACCGGTTTCGAACGGAAACCCTACAGGCCACAGGCTTCACATGTATTTTATTCCCAACTACTTTAAACAGTCAGGCATCCTGGTAAACTATGCAAATGGAGGATCTGCATGGGGCAGGACCTATCCAAATCCTTACCTTTTAAGCTTGTATGAGAACAATGACCAACGTTTGAATACATTTTATAAACTATTTTGGGTTTATGATGACCCGGCAAAATTGCCGGCAGGTAAGACTCTGGGACAAAAAGTTACTACCACTAACATGTCGATCTACTTCGACCAACTTTATCCTGCATGTCTGAAATATGCGGATGAATGGACAAGGACTTCCCCTACCGAGGCTCAAAGCTTTAAAGATGTGATCATATACCGGCTGGCAGAAACTTATCTGATCGGAGCAGAGGCTCATATGCATCTGGGAGGACCTTTAGATCCCCTTGCCGTTAAATATATGAGTGAAGTCCGTAAAAGAGCCGGCCTTGGTACTTTCACCGGCCCCGTTACCGAGCAGCTACTTTTAGATGAGGATGCCCGTGAGCTGGCCTTTGAAGGACAAAGATGGTATACGTTGAAGCGCCTGGGGAAACTGTTGGATCAGATTAAAGCCCATGCGGGCGACCCCGCTGTCAATGCAATTCAGGCAAGGACTTCAATCCAGGATTATCACGTACGCTGGCCGATACCGACATCTGAGATAGAAAACATGAAGGGAAAAGGAAGCTTCGATCAAAATACAGGATATCCCCAATAGGAATCAATTAAGATCCGGGGCGCTGAAACTGTAGAATAAATTTCCCATATGCGAAAACAACTCTACACCTCAAAGCTGAGAATCCGAAAATTAAAGCCAAAAACCGCATGGCATGAGGTTTGACATAGAAATTAAGCCTTCCCAAGAGGCAGTTTTTCATAGGTAGATGTAGGGTCGGATTATTCCGGCCCTTTTTTCTTAAACTGGATTCCTAATCCTCCAATTCAGTACAATACAACCCTGATCCCTGCAAGAGATAAACAACAAGTTCGGGAGGAAGTTTGTCAGCAACTACACGTAATATCCTGTCGCAATCGCTTAGATCGAAATTCCATTCCTCTATTGATTTCACAGGTGACAAGAGGCTATTCACTTTATCCACCTGCTCTTCCTTAACGTTGGTTTTAAATACAAACACCATGATAGTTATCTTCAAATTTGAACAAAACTATCATGGTGTTCTGACAACCCTATGTCAGCATACTTTATTTAATCAATTCGTAAAGTTCATCGAGTTTAGGAGAAAGAACAATTTCTATACGGCGGTTTCGACTTCTATCTTCAGGTGTATTACCTGTAGCAATAGGTTGATATTGCCCTTTTCCTGTCGCAGTAAGCCTGTTATTATCAATCTTCTCCGTATCTGTGAGGTAACGAACCACAGACGTGGCACGAAGCACACTTAGATCCCAGTTATCTTTGATCTGACCCAGGTTAGCCACACGCTGATTGTCGGTATGCCCTTCAACAGCTATGTTAATTTCAGGCTGTGTCTTTAACACTTTAGCTAATTCTGTAAGCGCAAGCTTTCCCTTATCATCAATCACTATGCTACCAGTGCTAAACAAGAGTTTATCCGTTAGCGAAACATATACTTTACCATTCTTGATCTCAACAGTTAAGCCACTCTCCTGGAACCCCAGCAAAGCTTTTTGCAGTTTATCACGAAGAGCGTTCGTAGCAGCGTCACGTTTACGGAGAATATCTTCCACCTCTTTCAAACGTGCCTCGCGCCTTTGCAGGTCGGCAGAAAGCTTTTTTATTTCGGAGGAACTGTTTGCCCTTAGAGAGGCGTAATTAGCATCCAGTCCTGACACCTTGCCTTCCAGTTCTGCTATGCGGCTGTTTAATTTAGCTGTATCTGCCTTCAGACGGTTAATTTCTTCATTTAAACTCTCAATACGAATATTAGCAGAGTTAAGACCGTTAGCTAAAGAATCACGTTCTCCAACCAGAGTTTGATATTTTTTAGTTGATAAAACAACACAGGAGCTTAAGCTCAGAACGGCAAAAGCAAGAAAGAAAAATCTCATCATGTTACAATATTAAGAAATCGCACTTCGTAAAAAAATGATAAAAGGGTATAATTTTTCAAATAACGAGGCTACTGACTCGACGGAACCTGAAGCGGTCAGCTCTTTATCTGTTAGTTTTTTTCCTACCGTGAAGCTTTTTAGTTTCAGATACTCAATCTCAGGATTGTCAGCATCGTAGCCCTTAGGTGCAGTTTGCAACTTACCTTCCTGATGCAGATCTCCGAACAATTTTTTAAAATCAGTATCATCAATGATCTCATGCCAGTCGCTGGCATTGTAATCAATTTCCTGACGTATGCATTTTAATTCTTCCTTTTCGGGGAACCAGGAACCCGCTGCGATGAAAGAGGCACCTGGCTGCAGATGAATATAATAGCCGGGGCCTTTGAAATTCTTTCCGTTTGCCGAGATAGCTATACCAAAATTTGTTTTGTATGGGACTTTATCTTTACTAAAGCGTACATCTCGGTAAATACGCATTACACAAGCTTTGGGATCAAGATTTGCCGGTACCGTTGGATCTGTTTTTGACAAGGCTGTAATTAATGCAGCTGTAAAATCCAATACATTCTGCAGCGCATTATCATACTCATTTTTGTGGAGCTTAAACCAATCGCGGTCATTATTTTCAGATACCTCTTTCAAAAATTTGAATGTCGCTGATTTAATCATTCTTTATCAAGATCTGGGTTATATTTTATCCTGGGGGTTAACTTATGAAGTAATATTACCCGCGAATATCTGTAATTGAAGGGAGAAAGAACAAGCACCAAACCAAATATAACACCTAAATACAACAAGGGCGACTCACTTTTACCACTTAGCCAAAAGGTAAGCATCCCTGCAATGATGGTTTCACCCACGCTGAGGGCATAACTCACATACATCGCCGCATAAAAGTACCCTGGCTCAATTTCAAACTTGAAGCCACAGCTGGGACAAAGCTCATTCATTTTTTGCCGGTAAGAATATACCGGGCTAAAAAATATATCGCCTCTGCGGCAACGGGGGCATTTAGAATTTATTAAAGCCTTCAGCTTCGGTGTTCGGGCCATGTTAGTGTTAAATAACTTAGTACTTAAAACTTACCACTAATTCAGATTGATCTTTTCATCCTTAATATCCAGAATCACATTCTTTTTCCTGTATTTTTTATACCAAAGGTAGCCAATGGCAGCCACCGCCAGATAGGGAGCAGCTAACAGATAAAGAATACCATCATTTAAGCCGTTTCCCTGGGTATTTCCATTTTGAACAGAGCTCTCGGCATTCATGGTACACATTGAACACTGGGCCGAAACATCCTGACTAAATACAAGCATTCCAAGAAAAACCAACACCAGGAGAGACACTTTTAACGCTTTCATTTCTTTCTATTAATCAATCTGTACTTAGAACGTATAAAAGGGGGAAATCATTATGTAAACAATAACACCGGTTACAGTTACATACAGCCATACCGGAAAACTCCAGCGTACCAGTTTACGATGCCGTTCTACATTCATCATCAAACCGCTGTAAAAACTTAACAGTACCAGGGGTAGAACAACCGCGGCCAGAATAATATGAGTGATCAGGATAAAATAATAAACATATCTGATCATTCCCTCACCACCATAAGTAGTCTTAATACCAGTGGCATGAAATATAATATACGAAACCAGGAAAAGTGATGACAACACAAATGTAGTAAGGTTTAGCACCTTGTGCGTCTGGATATTTTTATTCCTGATCTGGTAAAGAGAAATAACCAGCAAAATACTGCAAGTACCATTGATAATCGCATTTAGCCTGGGAAGGAAAAACACCCATGAGGGCACTTCCGTCCCGGCAGGAAATATAGTGATGACTTTACTCTGCAGAATCAATACAACGAGGAATACAAATACAGACAGACCTGTGATCAGGCGCCTTACTACTATATCATTCATATTATTATTAAATATTTAAATGGCAGTCACCAATCTCAATTCTTCGACTATCTGCACTTTGATCTCATCAATAAGCTTATCCACCTGCTCTTTATTAGTCGAATCGTAATACCCCCTGATCCTTTTCTTAGGGTCAAGCAGGATAAACAACGGACTGTGAACTATGTTACCTTCTGTCCTTGAATCCGCCACAGCATCAACTAAAAAATCTTTTTTTGCCAAATTAAATATCAGATCTTTCTCCCCTGTCAAAAAGCTCCATTTTTCTGCAGCAGCTTTATAGCCGTTCGCATAATTTTTTAACACTTGCGGCGAGTCGTATCCTGGATCAACCGATATTGAATAGAACTTAACCAACGGGTTTTTTTTATACGCATCAACCACCCGCGCCAATTCATTGTTCATTTGCGGGCAAACGGTTCTACACCTGCTGAAGAAAAAATTAACAACAGTTATCTGCGTGGTGTCTGCCGGCAGGCCCACACTGTCCCCATTCTGATCTACTAATTTGAAATCCCGTACATGGTGATAAATAGTATCGGGGATTTTCACACCACGTTTGGTGTGAAAGGTGGCTGCAACCTGCTTCGGACCGAAGATATCAAGTGGACGATACCTGTTCTTCCCTTTTTCGGTTAGCAAATAATATAAAAATCCTGGTACCGCAAGTACGGTTACCAGGATTAATATTTTCTTTATTGGAGATCTTTTCTTCATTTTACTTCAAATGAGTCATGTGCTCATTCAGGTAGGAACCTTCAGTCAGCAACAACACGATGAAGTAAACGATAAAGATCAGGGAAATAGTAAGACTTGTAATTAAAGCATATTTCTCAAATTTCAAGTGCATAAAATAGGCAATGATATAAAATGCCTTAACCAAAGTAAGCACTATATAAACAAAGTTCCCTATTCCCTGACTCATAAATCCTTTCGGAATAAGAACCAATGCTATAATAAACTCTATTACGGTAATACCAAGCAGGTAAAAAAACACCTGCCAGATTTTTCCTTTCGACATAGTAGCATGTTCTCCATGCCCATGTTCTGTTGTATGTGAATGCTCGTGAGCCATAATAAATCCTTAAAAATTAAACCAGATAAAAGAAGGTAAACACAAATACCCAAACAAGATCTACAAAGTGCCAGTAAAGACCTACTTTTTCAACCATAAGATATGTTCCGCGTTTTTCAAACACATTAGCTAATGTCATAAACAAAATAATAATGTTGATCAACACACCAGTGAAAACGTGAAATCCGTGGAATCCAGTGATAGTAAAGAACAAATTGGCAAACTGTAAGGCGCCTACTTGATCAATACCTTTATAAGTTTCAGGAATGCTGGCAAACCAGAAGCCTTCATGATGAAGGTGAGACCACTCCAATGCCTGGCAGCCCAGGAACATAAAACCACCTACAATAGTAGCTATCATCCAGCCTACTACTTCTTTTTTTGAATTACGGTGACCAGCTTCTACAGCAAGTACCATAGTTACCGAACTCATGATAAGAATGAAAGTCATGATACCCACAAACACAAGTGGCGCACCATGGTCAGTTATTCCGGGAATTGACTGGAAAACTTCATCAGGGTCGGGCCAGCTTAGTTTGCTGAAACGTTGTGCCCCGTAATAAATCAAAAATGCAGAGAAAGTAAACGCATCCGATAACAGGAAAAACCACATCATCAGTTTCCCATATTCTACATTTACCGGCGACGTTCCACCATCCCAGGGACCGGTTTTAACTTCGTCTAATTGCGATACAGTAGTAGTACTCATTAATATTTAGTTATTGGTTCAAAAGTAAGAAAACATATAAATAAATCCATAGTATATCCAGAAAATGCCAGAAAATAGAAGCCATCTCCATCCTGAACAAATTCCTTACCTGTGGAATATTTTTCATAATACCCCCAAGGGCAGTGATTAAAACAATGATACCGGCGAAAATGTGCAGTAAATGTGTACCGGTTATCACATAGATAAACGATTGCGAAGCATTAGGGTTTATAAAAAAAACACCGTCTGCTACAAATCCCTTCCATGCCTGTATTTGAAGAACAAAAAAGAGCACGCCCAAGAGTATGGTCAAAGCAAGGTACATTTTCTGCGCCGTAAACTTTAGCGCTTTAGCTGACTTGTAAGCCAAATGCATCGTCACACTGCTCAGTATTATGGCACAAGTGCTATACATAAACAGCTTAGGCAAGATCATTTTGATGCCACGAGACGGATCTCCGGCAGTATAAACTATGAAACCACTTGTTAAAGCGGCGAAGAGCATAAACGATGTGATCACAAACAACCACATTAAAAACTTTTTAGGTTTTAAATTCAACCTATCCTGTTCCACTGAATTTTCTAACATAACAGCCATCATAAACTATCCAATAAAATCAAACAACAACACCAACTGCACAACCGGAAGATAAAAAAATGAGCCGAACATTACTTTTTGTGCGGAAGCAATGTCGAGCTTGTTATAAAGGTTATATCCAAACCAGCAAAATACCAGACCAAGCACCAATGAAACAGCTCCAATGATCCATCCCCCAAATCCCATGATAGTAGGCAATAAACTTACCGGAATTAATACTATGGTAGATACCCAGGTAAACAAAGCACTGATCCTGTCCCTATGCGTGGTTGGTAACAACCTGAATCCTGCTTTTTTATAATCATCGTCAAGCACCCATGCAATGGCCCAAAAGTGAGGGAACTGCCATACAAACTGGATCAGGAATAAAATTACCGGGATCCAGGAGATCTTTGGGTTGTCGAAGGCAGCAAAATAACCGATCAAAGGAGGCAGAGCACCAGGAAAGGCGCCTATAAACACTGCTATTGGAGATTTTCTCTTTGCAGGCGTGTATAAAAATGCATACAGAAAAATGGAGAATACAGATAATACACCGGTCAGAAAATTAAGCCTCACCAATATAAGTGTACCTGCAATCCCCATAAATAGGCTAAGCACCAAAGCTTGCCCGGTAGTCATCCTTCCGGCCGGGATGGGGCGGTCGCTGGTTCGCTTCATCAGCTTGTCAAGGTCTTTTTCAATAATCTCATTAAAACCATTGGCAGCACCGGTCACTAAAAAGCCACCCAATGTCAATATCAGCCAATTGATCCAATTGATAGCGCCTTGTTCTTTGCTGCCTATTAAGAAGGAAACAGAAGCTGAAAAAACCACCAGAAAGGTGAGCCTAAGCTTAATAAGCTTTTTAAAATCCGATATAAAATTCCCCTCTGACACCTGGTTAAAATGATCTGGACTTGTACAATTTATTTTGCTTTAATAATAACAATAAATACACCTGGGCGCCAAATATAAGGCTTGCCAGCAAGATATGCACTGCCTGTGCAACCGGCGGCAAAGCCAGGTAAGCCAAGGTAAGGCCGGTTACTAATTGCGCCAACATCAGGAAGAACACATAAACAATAAATTTAAACTGATAACTGTTTCCGAGGTATTTCCGCCTCATCATTATCAGCAAAATTATGGCAATGATAAAAATTATAACAGACAAATTACTATGTAACAGATAGCCCAAGCCAACATTCGATACCCATTCGGAGCGGTTCAGGTGATTCATAGACGATGAGATCTCGTCGATCATTTCCCTTACCTCCGTACCAAGTGCTATCTGAATGGTGGTAAGAACCAGTGCAGCAACACTAAGTGGTTTTATATTACCAGGTGCTTTATTAGCAAGCAGCTGTCTGTCTCTCAATACTCGTGCATAGAAGTAGGTATAAATACTTATAGCCAGGATACCAAGAGCAAGCAACATATGAACGGTTACTATCCATGCAACCAGGTTGGATGATACAACGATCGAACCCAGCCAGGCTTGAAAGCCAACAAGAAACAGGTTAAGTAAGCTTAGGAAAAATATCCTCTTCTTCGACTTCAGGTAGGTAACCGATAAAAACGCACAGGCTAAAAGAAACAAACCTGTAAGAGCACCTATTAACCTGTTAATATATTCCGTCCAGGTCTTAGAAGCGTTGAACGACTCTGGTTCGAGTACGCTTTTGTCGTGTCTCAGGCGATCGGCAAGATCGGAAAAACCAAAAAAGTCCAGTGATTTCGCAAAGCGCTGATTCTTTTTAACCCTCTGTGCTACGTACTTATCCTTGTAATCAGCAGGCAGCTCCGAAACATGAGTTGGAGGCACCAAGCGGTCAAAACATTTCGGCCAATCCGGACAACCCATTCCTGAACCGGTACTTCGCACTACTCCTCCCGCCAGGATCAAAACAAAAAGAGCAATTATCGTCAAATAATTGATTAATAAAAATCTCCTCTCGCTTGATCTATACATATCGCTGTATAAAATTGGGGTATCTATAAGTCAGAAACTTATGAGCAGATACCCCATTTTCATTATATCTTAAACCTTCTCGGCTTCGTTTTTCCTGTTCCACTCTAACTGAATACGTTCAGCTTCCGGATTGCCCTCAAAGTCATGTGGCAAATTAGAACTCATCGTTTCAGAGAAAGGAGTAGTTTGAGGAATAAAGTCAGTTTCGTGGCCTGGCTTACTGTAATCATAAGGCCAACGGTAAACCGTTGGAATTTCGCCCGGCCAGTTACCATGTAAACGCTCTACAGGAGTAGTCCATTCCAGTGTATTAGACTCCCATGGATTCTGAGTTGCTTTTTTCCCGTTAAAAATAGAATTGAAGAAATTCCAAAGGAAAGCAACCTGCCCCAGAGCAGCAATAATAGCAGCCCATGAAACAAATGTATTTACAGTTAACCATTCTTTCATGAATTCAAATTCGGTGAAAGCATAGTAACGGCGAGGAACACCATCAAGACCCATGAAGTGCATCGGGAAGAATACAAGATACGCACCGATGAAAGTCAACCAGAAATGCAGATAACCTAATTTCTCGTCCATCAATCTGCCGAACATCTTAGGGAACCAGTGATACACACCGCAAAGCATTCCACAGATCGCAGCAGAACCCATTACCAGGTGGAAGTGAGCTACCACAAAATAAGTATCGTGAAGGTTAATATCCAATGCAGCGTTACCAAGGAAAATACCGGTCAAACCACCTGAAATAAAGAATGACACCAATCCGATAGCAAACATCATTGCCGGAGTGAAGCGGATATTACCACGCCAGATTGTAGCAAGCCAGTTAAATGACTTCACCGCAGAAGGCACCGCAATGATCAGGGTAGTGATCATAAACACCCCTCCTAAGAACGGATTCATGCCAGTAACAAACATGTGGTGTCCCCAAACAATGAAGGAAAGGACAGTAATACCAATTAGGGAGTAAACCATCGCATGGTATCCGAAGATCGGCTTACGTGAATTGGTAGCCATTACTTCTGACGCAATACCCATCGCAGGCATGATCACGATATATACCTCAGGGTGTCCAAGGAACCAGAACAAGTGCTGAAACAAGATTGGGCTACCACCTTGCTGTGGCATGATCTGTCCTTGTATTACAAGATCAGACAGATAAAAACTTGTTCCAAAGCTACGGTCAAATATCAATAATACCACACCGGCAACGAGAACAGGGAAAGAAAGCACCCCTAAGATGGCCGTTAAGAACAATGCCCAGATAGTTAAAGGCATCTTCCACATATCCATTCCTTTAGTACGCATATTCAATATAGTACTGATATAGTTCAAAGCTCCCATCAATGAAGAGGCAATGAAAAACACCATACTGATCAACCATAAGGTCATACCTGTACCCGAACCGGGTATTGCCTGAGGAACAGCAGAAAGCGGAGGATAGATGGTCCATCCCGCACTCGCCGGACCACTCTGAACAAAGAAAGAGGCCATCATGATCACACAAGCGGTTAAAAAGAACCAGTATGATAACATGTTAAGGAAAGGCGAAGCCATATCACGTGCTCCCAGCTGCAACGGAATTAAAAGGTTACTGAAAGTACCGCTTAGTCCGGCAGTTAGCACGAAGAATACCATGATGGTACCGTGAATAGTTACTAAAGCCAGATAGAAATCAGGTTTAATACGACCACCTTCAGCCCATTTACCTAGAAATGTTTCTAATAAAGGGAAGCTCTGATCAGGCCAACCTAATTGTATACGGAAAATAATGGAAAGCATCATTCCGATAACACCCATTATAATACCGGTGATAAGGAACTGCTTGGCAATCATTTTATGATCCTGACTAAAAACGTATTTTGTCAGAAACGTCTCATGATGATGTCCGTGGTCATCATGACCATGCCCAGAATGCTCTAAAGTATGATGAATAGCTGTGCTTGACATATCGCTCTATCTGTAATTCTAATTGTTAATAGCTAAATTATTGTTTACAGGCGCTTTTTGTGCATCAGCTGACTGTAACTCTTTTTTCATATCGTCATTGAAGAATAATGATTGTTTTGCAATCCACTCTTCGTATTCTTTCTCACTAACCACCTTAACAGTATATTGCATGTTATAGTGTCCCGTACCGCAAATTTTAGCGCATAACAACGTATAATTGAAGTTAGGCTCAGCCAGGCGCTCACGCATCTCTGCTGTGGTCACTTTCGGAGTAAACTGGAAGTAAGTAGCCATACCCGGAACAGCGTTCATCTGAACCCTGAACTGAGGCATATAAAAACTGTGAAGGATATCTTTAGAGTTAATGGTAACTCTCACAGGCCTTCCAACAGGTAATACTACTTCAGAGCCTAATTTATCATCCCAGCTCTTTTGATCTGTAAAATCAATACCTAATGAGTTGGTTGGAGTTGTAAGTTTATAATTACGTACACCCAATTTATTGTCAGCACCAGCGTAACGTACATTCCATTTAAACTGCTCACCTGTCACTTCCAAACTAAGCGCATTGTTTCTTTCGTCCTCCGGTGGATTGGTAATGCTTCTCCAGGTAAAGAATCCGAACACTACCAGCGCAGTAAGAACCAAGGCCGGAATGATTGTCCATAATCTCTCAATAGCATTATTATGAGGATAGTAGTAAGCTTTGCGTTTATCAGAACCAGAATATTTAAAGGCGAACCCGAATAACAGGATCTGCGTTAAAACAAAAACGACAGTAGTGATAGCAATGGTGATATACATCATCATATCAATACGTTCTCCATGTTCAGATGCAGACTCAGTAGTTACAACATATCCCCAATAATCATATGACCAGTAAGAACCGTACAAGCCAACTACAAGGAACACCATGAATAAAACCGCCTGAACATAGTTCCAGTTAATTCCACCCTTTTTTCCCTGCACTTCGCGGCTTAGTTCATAAACCTTAAGTACCTTACCAATGATACCAATGAATATACAAAGTAGTACAAACAGCAATAAATAATAATAAGCCGATTTATAAACCGCTGAGCGGTCAACGGTTTCATCAGCCGCAGCCAGAGTGCTTGGATCCTCGGCCGGAACGTCGGTTGAAACAGTTACGGATGAAGTTGTTTCTCCTATCGAACCCGATGAAGCAGCAGCGCTCTGTGCAGTATCTGTAGCGGCAACATCTGCCTGAGCATTAGTAACTGCCGGATCTTGCTGAGCAGATACAGGGAAACTTACTGCCATCATACAAATTACCAGCAGTGATAAGAGAATCCTGATCTTCAAAAATTTGTTAAACCCCATGTTTTTATCTACAAATATGTAATTAGTAAATCTTTCTTTTTTTTCCACTATATATGGTGATGTAAGCTTTCGTCTAAGAAAGGGTGATTTTTGGCAACCAAAGGCTTTTGAGCAAGCTTACTTAACATCAGGAATGTAAATAATCCAGCGAATCCTAAGGCAATTCCTATTTCCGTTATTCCAAAAGTCCGGTGTGATTCAACGGTACCAGGCATAACCATCATATAGTAATCAAGCCAATGACCACATAATAAGAAGATACAAACGAAAGTCATCACACTCATCTGGCGCTTTGAATCCCTGGTCATCAAGATCAGCACAGGGGCCAAAAAGTTCATAATGATATTCAGCCAGAACCATGGTTTGTATTCAGGCTCCCATCTTAAATAGAAATAAACGGTTTCCTCGGGCATGTTAGCATACCAGATCAAAAGGAACTGTGCAAACCAGACATAGGTCCAGAAAATAGAGAAAGCGAAGATAAACTTACCAAGATCATGCAGGTGGTTAGAATTAACCCAGCTTAAATAACCGGCTTTCTTTAAAAGAATTACAGTTAAAGTAATGGCGCATAGACCACTTACCCACATTGCAGCAAAGTTATACCAGCCAAACATGGTTGAGAACCAGTGTGCCTCTAAAGACATGATCGTATCAAACGACCAGATCGGAGTGGTAAAACCGAAGATCACTAAAAAGATCGCAGAGATCTTAAAGCTTTTGTGGTAGTTGCTTAGTCCTCCAACAGTATCTTCGTTGTAAGAATATTTCGCAAGTAATAAGGCGAAAATACTGTATACACCTAAAAAGATGATCTGACGTCCGATAAAGAAAGGCGCATTAAGGAATGACGCTTTTTGAGCAATAAGATAGTCATAATTTGGATGACCTTCCTGCGCAATCCCTTCCTGGTTCCAGTGATGATACAGATTATGTGAATACAAACCAGCAATAATAATGACGATCAAAACTACTGAGGCGATTGGTAAAACCCTGGCAAAAGCCTGAGGAATACGTAGAAGTCCTGCAGACCATCCCGCCTGAGCAACAAACTGAAGCGCTAAAAAGAACGCACCGGCTGCACAAACGCAGGTAAAATAGTAACCCATTAATAACAGGTTAGCAAATGTACGTTCCGCATGATGCTCTGAGTGATCGAATAAAAATCCGTAAGCAATTGCAACAACGCCAATGATGATAGCAATTAAACTCCAGGTTTTTGCTTTACCTGTAAATTCAAATTGTTGGTTAAAATTATGTGTATGATTGTGAGTTCCCATTTGGCTAATACAATTAACTATTGAATTTTTTGCAATTCATGAACGTACATTACTATTTTCCATCTTTCATCAGGAGAAAGCTGACTGCGGTGAGGCCCCATCAGGTTCAAACCGTAAGTAATTGTATGGAAAATTTTCCCATCAGTAAGATCCTTCATGGCTCCTCCCCTGGACGAATTACCAGTTGAGTATGATGGCGGCGGAGGGAATTTTTCCTGCTTAACAATCTCTCCGTCTCCTTTACCCTGAGGACCATGGCAGTGACCGCACATATGCAGATACAATGTCTTCCCCTGTTCAAGATTTGAAATATCGCGTACTAATGGATTCTTCATTCCCGCACTAGCCGCAAGATATCCTTCAATGGTGTTTGGATACTCTTCATGCTTGTCATATCCTATAGGCGTGGTATTAGCCGGAGGAAGCTGTGCCGTCTGGCCGTTCGCAAAGTTTTTATTAGGAGTATCGTAATTAGGCGCGATCGGATCGTACATGTTACGTGCAAACTCTAAACCCGGAGTTTGCTTACCCCCGCAGGAAGAAATAACAGCCGACGCCGCAACTGCTACAAAGGCAACACCTAATATCCTGAGCTTATTCATAACTAACATATTTCCTTTCGTTGTGCAATATTTCAATAGCACCTGCTTCATTTAATAAACTATTAATTTTGTCGGGATACGGATTTGTCTTAGCATCTATAGCTATCACAAAACGGTCGTTAGTAGCCCGAAGATCCATCACCCGCGGCGCCCGGCCCGGAAAAAAGTGGTTTGCATAAAAAAATGTAAACATCATTCCGTACGAAGCAAATAGAATGGTAAGCTCAAAGCACACCGGAACAAAGTCTGGCATAGCAAAGGGTGGTTTACCACCTATATTCATCGGCCAGTCGTAAACCAGCATATAATAAATCATAGAGAATCCCAGCAAAAGCCCTGTAGTACCGAAGCAGAATGCCGCTATCGGTAAACGGGAACGCTTTATCCCCAATTTATCCTCTATACCGTGTATTGGCATTGGAGTATAAACATCATAAATCTTGATATTATTTTCCTGTAACTTTTCAATCCCATGCATCATGACATCAGGATCTTCAAAATGACCTAAAATATATTTTGTGTTGCTCATTGTTAAACTTTTAGGTAATCTACACTATCAAATTTTTCTAAAGACTCCTGATAAAGCTCTGCCTGCTCAGGCTTGATCTTACCATCGCGGATCTGTTTCTGCTTAACCTGATCACTCGAAGTTTTTAAGATCAATTTCACCTCTGCCATAGCAATAGCAGGAAGCACACGCAGGAACAACAGGAACAAGGTAAAGAATACACCGATCGAGCCAACGAATAAAGTAACATCTATCAATGACGGATAGAACATTACCCAGCTTGATGGCAAATAATCACGGTGTAATGAGGTTACGATGATCACGAAACGTTCAAACCACATACCTATATTCACTACGATAGATAGTAACCAGGAAGCCCAAATGCTGGTACGGATCTTTTTAAACCAGAATAACTGCGGAGAGATCACGTTACAGGTCATCATACTCCAGTATGCCCACCAGTAAGGACCGCTTACACGGTTTAAGAAAGCATATTGTTCGTATTCAACCCCCGAATACCAGGCAATGAAAAGCTCTGTTAAATAAGCCACACCCACGATAGATCCGGTAACGATGATGATCTTGTTCATCGATTCGATGTGGAACATCGTGATGTAGTTTTCAAAATTCATCACCTTCCGGGCAATCAGTAACAGTGTTTGCACCATGGCAAAACCTGAGAAGATCGCACCTGCAACGAAATATGGAGGGAAGATAGTAGTGTGCCATCCCGGCTCTAAAGACGTTGCAAAGTCGAAGGATACGATAGTGTGTACCGAAAGTACCAGTGGAGTGGAAACACCAGCCAGGATAAGTGATACAGACTCAAAGCGCTGCCAGTTTTTAACTGATCCCGCCCATCCGAAAGATAAAATGGAATATATCCGGCGGCGAAGACCTGTAGCCCTGTCGCGGATAGTAGCGATATCCGGTAATAAACCAGTATACCAGAATACTAAAGATACAGAGAAATAGGTCGAAATTGCGAATACGTCCCAGATAAGCGGAGAGTTAAAGTTCACCCAAAGTGAACCAAACTGGTTTGGAAGCGGGAACACCATATACGCCAGCCATGGACGGCCCATGTGAGCGATGATATAAGTCGCCGCACAAATTACCGCGAAGATGGTCATCGCCTCTGCTGAACGGTTAATGGAGTTACGCCAGTTCTGACGGAAAAGTAATAATACCGCCGAGATCAGGGTTCCGGCGTGACCGATACCTACCCACCATACGAAACCTGTAATATCCCAGGCCCATCCTACTGTTTTATTTAAACCCCAGGTACCTAAACCTACATAAAATGTGTAGCTGATAGATACAACCCAAACCAGCGCAAAGAATACTGCAACACTAAAGCCGATCCACCAGGCTTTGTTGGGTTTATTTTCTACAGGAACCAGGATATCTTCGGTGATCTTTGAATAGGTTATATTCTCACCGGTGATTAGTGGTTCCCTTAATATTGATTCGTTATGACCTGCCATAATCTTTATAAATCTTACTTTGATTTAATTAAGCTTCTACTGAATTTCTAACTTTTGTTTGATAACCAACACCTGGTTTGGTATTAATCTCCTCTAATACATAGTACGTGCGCTCATTACCTAAAGCTTTACGAACTGCTGAATCAGGATCATTAGCATCACCAAATATAATTGCATTAGTAGGGCAGGTTTGCTGACAAGCAGTTTGGATTTCCAAATCGCGTAACGGGCGTTTTTCAATCTTAGCCTGCAGCCTTCCAGCTTGAATACGTTGCAGACACATAGTACATTTTTCCATAACTCCACGGAAACGTGTAGTAACATCAGGATTAAGTACTAATTGTGTAAACTCGTTATTCATATAATTATCGAAACGGGAATCGTTCCAATAGTTGAACCAGTTGAAGCGACGAACTTTATATGGACAGTTGTTAGCGCAGTAACGTGTACCAACGCAACGGTTGTAAGCCATATGGTTCAAGCCATCAGACGAGTGCATGGTTGCGATAACCGGACAAACCGTTTCGCAAGGAGCGTGATCGCAATGCTGACAAAGCATCGGCTGATTTACCACGGTTACGTTTTCAAAATCGCCTTCCAGGTCCTCGATCTCTTTCTCTTCAGTTACGGATTTTCCACCTTCCTGTATGCTGTAATAACGGTCGATACGTAACCAGTGCATTTCACGGCGACGACGAACTTCATCACGACCAACAACCGGGATGTTGTTCTCTACATTACAGGCAACCACACAAGCGCCACAACCGGTACAAGCGTTAAGGTCGATAGCCATTACCCAGCTATGTCCTATTTGCTTATGCTCTGGCCATAGATCGTAATCTTTATGCCCACCGTGTTTTCCAGAACCTGCATGATGATCGTTCACATATTCCTTGAAGGTTGTTTCCCGAATGATATTCCTGCCTTCAAATGAATGGTGTGTCTGAGTTTGAGCAAGCTCATATTTACCGCTACCTCTTTCAATAGTAGCTGAAGTAACTCTCTGGAATGTTCCGTTGACAAGAGTTACAAAAGGATAAGCATTCTTACCGACTTCATTACCAGCATTTCCTACTTTTAACCGTCCGTAACCTAAAGCAATGGATATTGTTCCTTTTGCTTGTCCTGGCTGATAAAGAGCCGGTAACTCAATCTGTCTGTCGCCTGATTTTACCAGTACATTGTCGAATTCAGATATTCCTAACTCTTCAGCGTATTTAGGGTTAATGGCAACATAGTTGTCCCATGTTACTTTAGAAACCGGATCAGGCAATTCCTGTAACCAGGCGTTGTTTGCATATTTACCGTCGCGGATAGCAACAGACTCATATAAGCTCAATTGAACCGCACCTTTACCCTCCTTCACAAGAGCCTTGCTTGCGTTTACAATAGTTTGCGCAGCCCCGGCAGCATTACCTGCAAAACTTGCAGATCCCGCAGCAGCTACAGCTGTAGAGGACACCACACCTTTTTGTAACAAAGCCTTCCAGGTTAAGCCTGCCTGAGGAAGAATATTTTTCTCCCAGTTATTCTTAAGGTACTGATAGTAATTCTTAACCGGATTGTCAGACCATACCAATAAGCTTTGCTCAGCCTGGCGAGTGTTATATACCGGATTGATGGTAGGTTGTACTATGGTATAGTAACCACCAATTGGATTTGAATCGTTCCAGGTTTCAAGATAGTTAGGAACCGGAGCAATTACATTACATAGAGATGCTGTTTCGTCAGCACGATCAGAGAACGATACCCTTAATTTAGCTTTGTTCAATGCTTCTGCAAATTGCTGAGAATTTGCAACGCTATAAACAGGGTTTGAATTAAGGAAGAACACCGCATCCACTTCACCTGCACTTAACTCCTTAACGAATGCAACAAAGTCAGCATCGTTTCCAGTGTATTGATAAGATGGATTAGTAAGATCGATAGTAGTTCCATAACTTCCTAAAAGGGAGTTGATAGCATTAACTACAGTTTGAACCGCTACATCGTTCGATCCACTTACTACAAGCGCTCTGCCTTTAGCAGCCGCCAATTCCTTTGCAGCAATAGCGATACCTTTCTCTGCAGCAGGACTGCTTAATTTCTGCGCAGGAACGCTTCCACCAAGAGCGGCATAAAGATTTAACAATGCCAGATTCTCTTCTGAAGGCTTAACAGCAATCCGGGCATCCGCATTAGTACCTGTTAAGCTCATTCCTGATTCAACCTGGATATGACGTGACATCTTTTTGTCTTTTAAAGATGCCATGTTCCTTTTAGTCACGTACTGACGGTTGAACTCTAAAGGAGAGATCCAGGTACCAAGGAAATCAGCGCCGAAACTTACAATCACATCAGCTTTATCAAACTGATAGTGTGGCACAACCGCAGAACCGAAACTAGCCTGATTTGCCTGGATGATGCCGCTGTAAGATACCGCATCAACCTGAACATGTTTAGCGTTAGGATACTTAGCAATAAATTCAGCGATCACCCCTTTTGCAGAGGGGCTGTTTATTGTTGATGAAACTATTCTTATTTTTTTGCCTGATGCTTGTGCCTTAGCTAATTCGCCACGCACAAAAGCATCAACCTTTTCCCATGTTGCATTTTCATCACCATTGAGAACTGGCTTCTTTAATTTAGATACATCGTAAAGATCAAGAATTGAAGCCTGACCAACAGCGTCTAAGCGACCGCCGCTTAATAAACAGGCAGGATTACCTTCAATTTTAATCGGACGGCCTTCTCTTGTCTTTACAAGAACGCCATATCCGTTATAACTTGATGCATAGTAGTTTGCTACACCAGGAGTAACCTCTTCAGGTTTAACAAGATAAGGAATTGATTTTTGTACCGGAGCTGTTTGGCAGGCTGCTAAAGATACTGCACCAACACCAAAACCAAGCGCTTTCAAGAAGTCGCGTCGCGGAGTAACTGTTTTTAAGCCAGCCTCGCTCAACACTTCCTCAATTGGTAATGACTCTGAGAATTCGCCTTTATTACTTTCTACAAACTCAGGAGTTTTTTGCAGCTCTTCTATACCTTTCCAGTATTTTTTATTGCTTTCCATTTAAGCTATATAAACTGTATTCGTAAGTTCTTTAATTTATTAATAATGACATTTACCGCACTCAAGTCCGCCTAAAACCGCTGGCGTAACTTTTTCACCTTTCTTCAACTGATCGTGCACTGCAAGTACTTTGTCATAATAAGCATTGCCCTTAGAGTTCACTTCTCTTGTACGGTGGCAATTGATACACCATTTCATAGTAAGAGGAGAGTATTGATATACTTCAGGCATTGTTTGGATAGGTCCGTGACATTCCTGGCATGCAATACCCGCAACAGTTACGTGCTGAGAGTGGTTGAAGTAGGCCAGGTCAGGCAGGTTGTGAATACGAACCCACTGAATAGGTTTTGGATTATCACCGTATTGCTTAGTAGCCGGATCGTAATCCAAAGCCTTATAGATCTTTGCAATTTCAGGTGAAGTTTCACCGTTATATTTATCACTTGCAGTAACGTAGCTATGGCAGTTCATACACACGTTCAACGAAGGGATAGCCGCATTCTTTGACTTGTATGCATTGAAGTGGCAGTATTGGCAATCGATCTTAAGAGTACCAGCGTGTAACTGGTGAGAGTATTTGATAGGCTGCTCAGGCTGATATCCCTGATGAACACCTGTGTTCCACATGGCCTTCCATCCCAAAGAGCCAAACAAGGCTACCAAAAGGATGATCACGAAGAATACAAACTTTTTATTTTTAGCAAGCCTTCTGAAACGAACAGCAGCGCTCTCTTCCTGATCCTCACCTTCAACCAGTAAACCCTGTTTTTGCAGGATTATACGATCTAAGGTCTTAACAACCCTGTTAAGTACCAGAATAACCAGTAGAGCGATGATCACTACCAGGATTAATCCGCCAAGCATGAAATTGCTTACCTCGTCGCCCTTAGCAGCAGTGCCACCCTCCTCGCCTGTTGCTCCTGCAGCACCTGGGGCAGCTGCTGGTGCAGACTCTTCCTTCGCCACATAAGCAAGGATATTACGAACATCGTCATCTGACAACTCCGGGAATGGAGTCATTACAGTTTTATTATATTCGTTAAAAACTTTTACTGCTGCCGGATCTCCAGCGGCAACTAACGCCTGCGAATTCTTAATCCATTTGATCAACCATGCCTCGTCGTACTTTTCATTGATACCCTTCAATGCAGGACCAACAACCTGACGACTGATTGCGTGGCAGGATGTACATTTTTGCTTAAAAATGGCTGCTCCTGCTGCTGCATCGCCTGCCGGTGCTGCTGCATCCTGAGCGTTAGCATTGACCCCGAAACTTAAGGCTGAAACAAATAGTAAAGATTTTGCAATTCTTCTAAAAACCAATGAGATGCTTCTCATATTTATATTTTACGATAAAAAAATTGAATGTAAACCGAAAATGTGTTTTAAGTCACATTTTCGGATGACAAAAGTATAATTAATTCAGCTATGGATGACACTATGATGACCTGTAATATCAATTTATAACCATTCTAAATAATTGAAAAAACGCCCCAGTGATACTACTAAAGCGTTTTTTGTTTTAATGATCTTGCAGCTTCTTTAAAAAGCTTTTGCAGATGTTAGAACATTTATTATTGTTTCAACACCCATGCGAAAATCAGGGGAGCAACAATGGTTGCGTCTGATTCAACTATAAATTTAGGAGTAGTTATATCAAGCTTTCCCCAGGTAATTTTCTCATTAGGCACTGCTCCGGAATACGAACCGTAAGAAGTAGTTGAGTCGGATATCTGGCAGAAATAGCTCCAGAACGGGATTTCATGCATTTCCAGATCCTGATAAAGCATAGGCACTACACAAATAGGAAAATCTCCGGCAATACCGCCGCCGATTTGGAAGAAACCTATCCCTTTGCCATCCGAATTAGCGCGGTACCAGTCGGCCAACCAGGCCATATATTCGATACCGCTTTTCATGGTACTTGCTTTTAACTCGCCTTTTATCACGTAGGATGCAAAAATATTACCCATGGTACTGTCTTCCCATCCCGGCACAATTATAGGCAGATTACGTTCCGCCGCAGCGATCATCCAGCTGTTCTCGACAGGTATTTCGTAGTTTTCTTTCATTACTCCACTAAGAAGCAATTTGTACATAAACTCATGCGGAAAATAGCGCTCACCTTTTTCTTCTGCGTCTTTCCATATCTTGTAAATATGTTTCTGGATCCGGCGGAAGGCCTCTTCTTCGGGAATACAGGTATCGGTTACCCGGTTGTAGCCGTTTTCCAGAAGATCCCATTCTTCCTGCGGACTTAAATCACGGTAGTTAGGAACACGCTTGTAGTGAGAGTGAGCCACAAGGTTCATCACATCCTCTTCGAGGTTAGCCCCTGTACACGAAATAATATCGACTTTCCCCTGGCGAATCATTTCAGCCAAAGAGATGCCAAGCTCTGCAGTACTCATAGCACCGGCAAGCGTGATCATCATTTTACCACCTTCTTCAAGATGAGTTTCATATCCTTTTGCAGCATCAAGAAGAGCAGCGGCATTGAAATGGCGATAATTATGTTCTATAAACTGTGAAATCGGACCTCTGTTCATATCGTTAAAATTTTGGCAAAAATAGCATTTTTTAAATGGACAATATCGCCTATTAATGTCTTTCTCAAATCAAAGCTTCCGAATCCTTATCTTCGCATCCGATGAAGAAGTTTTGCATCCTGTTTATAATTTCTCTTTACTTGCTTAATTCTGCATCCGGGCAGAGGAGGCTCACCGAAAAATTGCTTTCGAGCCAGGGCGATAGTACAAAAAAAGGCTCCTTCATGGTGCTACCCGCGGTGGGCTATGCCCAGGAAACAGGCTGGCAATTTGGCCTGGCTTCGCTCTCCTCATTTTACACAAATACTAAAGACACCCTTACACGAAGCTCGAACATTTCCGCTGTAGCGGCGTTCACCACCAAAAAACAAAGCAATTTCAGCATAAAACCGGATGTCTGGTCGGCAGGCAACCGATATCATTATTCGGGAGAACTTCGCTATAAAAACTTTCCTTTCAACTTCTACGGTGTTGGAGATAAAACCCGGGAAGCGGATAAAGAGATTATTACCCAAAAACTTTTCAGATTCAGTGCCGAGGTTGAGAAGTTGCTGAAAAGAGGTATTTACCTTGGTGCGACTGCCAGTTATGAAGACTATAAATACACTGATAAAGAGCCGGGAGGCATCTATGAAACAGGCAGATTTATCAGGGATAAAGATGGTGGCCGCGCGGCATTTATCGGGCTCACTCAAATAATCGACAGCCGGAACACCAATACCTATACAACTAGAGGCACGTACATAAGATTCAATTACTCTTTTGCTCCGGATATTTTCGGCGGAGAAAACTTTACTGGTAGCTTATTTAAGCTGGACTTTAGAACGTTCAACAGCTTAAATTCTAAAACCGTCCTGGGCGTTCAATTGAACTACCAGTCGTTACAGGGATCCAACGCCCCCTTCTATCTGCTACCGCAATTGGGCAACGACCAGGTGATGCGCGGATATTATACCGGCCGCTACCGCGACCGCAACCTGCTGGCTACACAGGCCGAACTGCGCTACCGCCTCATCCCCAGATTCGGCATAGCCGGTTTCGCCGGACTTGGGTCAGTATACGAAAACGGCCTATTTAGCTTAAACAACTTAAAGCCAAGTTACGGAGCTGGATTAAGATATTTCGTAGCGCCAATAAGAGGTCTAAGTGTCCGACTCGACTATGCCTTTGGAGAAAAACGTTCAAACGAGAAACGTCAGCAAGGCTTTTATCTATCGCTCTCGGAAGCGTTTTAAGGGAAGGTGTTTATAAATCCAGCAAGCTCTGTTTCTTCGTCATCCTGAACTTGTTTCAGGACCTCTTGACTAAACTTCTCTCCATCAAGCCCCTATTCTGCCGATAGAGTTCCTAAGGGTCTCTATCGATTCACCCTATCAACTATCTAAAACTTTATCTTAAAATCCTCTTTAACCTGCCCTCCTCTAAAATAAACCAACCCAATCCAAAACAGATCAACCGTCACAGTCACTTGAGGATGCGCCTTAATCTCATCCCAGGCCTCCTGCATTCCCTTACTCCAGTAAATATCATCGAAAATCAATAAAGAGCCCTCATGAACTTTAGGAAGACACAGGTTAAAATAATCGAGGGTTGCCTGTTTACGATGATTACCGTCAATAAAAACAAAATCGAGTTCATTGATACCAGACAAGACTTCAGGTAACACCGTATCAAAATCCCCCGTAAGTATAGTACTATTTGAAACCCTCAACTTATTCAGGTTCTCCCTTGCTATAGCGGCCGTTTGAGGACATCCCTCAATACTGATGATCTTTCCCTTCGGAGCAGATCTGGCAAGATAAGACGTAGTTAAGCCCAGGCAGGTCCCAAGCTCGATAATATTTTGCGGATTCAGGTCGTTAGATAACCTGTATATCAGCTGTGCAAGTCTAGAAGGCTTTAAGGCATTCTTTGCCAGTTGTTTTACCTGCTTCCTTTTATTATTATTGACGTGTGAACCAGCTCCAAGGTCTGTGATGGTAATGTATCTTTCATCAGAAAGAAGATGCTTTCTTAATTGCTCAATTTCGTGGAAGTCATCCCTGGGTGAGTAATCGTAGATCACTTCATCTACTAACTTATAAACGAAAGGAGAATGAGTCCCGTGACGGGTTTTAGCAGTTAACCAATGTTTAATGTAAGAATTAAGCAGTTGTACGTTAATCATAAAGCGTCAAAATTAGGTAAAGGATATCAGGCTTGTCCTAAATTTTATAGAAATTTACTATTTTAGTATAAATGCTTAATCAGAAAGAAATAGAATCCTTAATCAAACTACTGGACGATCCGGATCAGGAGATTGCGGATCATGTAGAGGATAAGTTGCTATCATATGGCAGTGAGGTTGTTGAGTATTTAGAATCCGCCTGGGAACAGTCGTTTGATGCAGTACTGCAACAGCGTATCGAAGACCTTGTACACAAGATACAATATCTCGATGTAAAACGCGAACTGGAGCTTTGGTACCACGGAGGTGCTTTTGATCTGTTACAAGGCGTCATCATCATCAATAAATACCAATATCCCGACATGGATCCGCAAAAGATTGTGAATCAGATCGAGGATATCAAGCGGGAAATATGGACTCAGATGATGTACGACATGAGCGCAGTTGAAAAAGTAAAACTGATCAACCACGTGCTTTATGGAATTCATGGATTTTCAGGGAATACCACCAATCACCAGGACCCACAAAACTCTTACATCAGCCAGGTTCTAGAAAGCAAAAAAGGCAACCAGATCTCCCTGGCGGTGATCTATTCAGTGATCGCTCAGAAACTGGATATTCCGGTTTACGGAGTAAACCTTCCCCAGCATTTCATACTTGGGTTTGTGGATGAAACCAAAGATTTCTCCCAGGAAGAAAGCGTTTTGTTTTATATCAATGCATTTAACAAAGGTTTTATCTTTGGAAGGAGAGATGTCGATTCGTTCCTAAAACAGCTAAACCTTAAGCCAGACAGATCTTTTTACGAGCCCTGCAGTAATGAAAACATCATCCGCCGGATCTTAAGGAACCTGATAGCAGCCTATACCAAACTTGGCTATGAGGATAAAGTGAGGGAAATTGAAGAATTACTTGAGGTGATGGAAAATCCCAAACCAAATCAATGATTTGAATTAGAAAGGTGCTTGAATTCCCAAACAAGCTATTTCTATTCTTCGTCATCCTGAACTTGTTTCAGGACCTCTTGATCTAAAATAAACTCAAGAGGTGCCGAAATAAATTCGGCATGACGATCTAACAAAAGCTCCTGCTGACGCACGCGTGCCGCGTGTGCCAAATCCTAAAACTCCATCAAATAAGCCTTCAAAAAATCATTCAAATCCCCATCTAGGAAAATAATTTATTATAATAAATTAAAACTCCATCAAATACGCCTTCAGAAAATCATTCAAATCCCCATCCAACACCCCCTGTGCATTTGAAGTCTCATAGTTAGTCCTCAGATCTTTCACCAACTTATATGGATGTAAAACATAATTCCTGATCTGCGAGCCCCACTCAATCTTTTTCTTAGATCCCTCAATAGCAGCGGTAGTCTCCCTTTTCTTCCGCATTTCAATCTCATATAACTGAGATTTCAGCAAGCGAATCGCATTCTCCTTGTTCTGCAACTGTGAGCGCGACTCCTGGTTTTTGATAATAATTCCCGAAGGCTTGTGATACAAACGGACAGCTGTTTCAACCTTGTTCACATTCTGCCCCCCTGCTCCTCCCGAGCGGAATGTTTCAAACTCAATATCCGCAGGGTTAACCTCAATTTCAATCGTATCATCTACCAGCGGATAAACATATACCGATGCAAAAGAAGTATGACGTTTAGCATTAGCATCAAACGGTGAAATACGCACCAGGCGATGCACCCCGTTTTCCCCTTTCAGGTACCCATAGGCAAACTCCCCTTCAAACTGAATGGTAACCGACTTAATCCCGGCCACATCACCTTCCTGGAAATCCTGCTCCGTTACCTTATAGCCATTCTTCTCCCCCCACATGATGTACATCCGCATCAGCATCTGTGCCCAGTCGCAGCTTTCAGTACCGCCTGCACCTGCGGTGATCTGCATCACCGCATTTAACTGGTCTTCCTCAGAACTCAGCATATTCTTGAATTCCAATTCTTCAAGCTTGCTTAAAGCAGCAGTATATTGTTCTTTGAGATCTTCAGCACTGGCATCACCCGACTGATAAAACTCAAACATCACAGCCGCGTCTTCCACAGCCGCACTAACATCAGCATAACCGTCGGTCCAGACCTTTTTGGTTTTTATGGCATGAAGCACTTTTTCTGCCTCTTTGGGTTTATCCCAAAAGCCGGGCGTTGTAGTAAATTCTTGTTCAAGGCGTAATTCATCGAGCTTCCGTTCGACGTCAAAGATGCCTCCTCAGGGACGTTACTCTGTCCCTTAAATCCTGCAATTGTTCTTTGGTCATAGCGGCAAAAATAGCATTATTTTTTCTTCCACGTGGAACCCAGACTAAACTTAAAAGTCCCTGCTGCTAAAACCAAGAGCTAATCACCTTGTTTAAAAAAACCGATGACGAGATACCTTTTAATATTTTTACTTTGTGCCGGATGCACCTCCGCAACTAAAAACCAATCGCCTGATGGACCGGTAGCAGCACAAAACCTCCCAGCAGATTCCACTTACGTGCTGGTCGATTCCAGCAAGTCCAGTATCCCCGAAAGAGAATTCTCCGGCTTTTACATCAACGGAAATGAGGTAAACACCTTCCGGGACTGCAGTACCGGTCAGACCTATTGGGTGGAGGATCAAAGTGGTCAGCTCCTGAATGCCTATCACAAATCCAGAAGCAATCTATGGTATCCATACGAAAGTGCTTATGCAGAAGTCAGGGGTTTTCTTAAAGGAAAAACAGAACAGGGCTATGCATCGGAGTTCCAAAACACTATAGTTGTTACGAGAATCAGGGAAGTTAAACAAAAATCCTTCATGACCGAATGTTATGATTTTCAATTCATTGCACTCGGCAATGAGCCCTTCTGGAATGCAGAGATCATTCCCAACGAAAACATCATTGCTTTTAAAGACGTAGCTACCGAAAAATCTTATACTTTTCCCTATGCTAAACCGGTTGTAGCAGGTAGTAAGACAAGCTACGCAGTGAAAAATGACAAAGGTGAATCTTTAAAACTTGTGATTACCAAAGAAAACTGCAATGACGGCATGTCAGACCGAAACTACTTTTATTCAGCACAGGCAGAGCTTAACGGCAAACATTTGAGCGGCTGTGCGATCAGGAAAGGTGACAAATTATAACAAACCTATCGGTCTTCCAGCAAGGAATTTTATATTCGCTAAAAAATAATACCATGCTCCCTACAATAAACTTTACTCAAACACAATCTTATCAATATTTATCAGATCATTTAGTAGAGATAAGCGACAAGCACCTGCGTGATCTTTTTGCTGAGGATCCGCAACGTTTCGAAAAGTTCTCGATTGAATTTAAAGATATCCTCGTAGACTATTCCAAAAACCGCATCAACGATAAAACAATAGCTCTATTAATCCAGTTAGCAAAAGAAACTGGCTTAAAAGAAGCCATAGAGGCGATGTTTTCTGGCGAGAAGATCAATGAAACCGAAGGCCGCTCCGTTTTGCATGTCGCTTTGCGTAACCAGGGCAATATTCCCGTTTTGGTGGATGGTGCTGATGTGATGCCTGATATCAATGCTGTTCTTGAAAAAATAGAGAAATTCACCAACTCCATTCTTTCAGGCGAATGGAAAGGCTATACCGGAAAAGCAATTACCGATGTGGTAAACATCGGTATTGGCGGCTCGGATCTTGGTCCGGTGATGGTTACCGAGGCTTTAAAGCCTTACAAAACCCATCTTAGCCTTCATTTTGTATCCAATGTTGACGGAACACATATTGCGGAAACCCTGAAAAAAGTTGATCCGGAAACTACACTTTTCCTGATCGCTTCCAAAACCTTCACCACCCAGGAAACTATGGCTAATGCACACAGCGCAAGAGACTGGTTTTTAAGCTCAGGCGCTAGCGATGGTGACGTTGCTAAGCACTTTGCTGCACTTTCGACCAATTCGCAGGCAGTTTCTTCCTTTGGGATCGACACTCAAAACATGTTCGAGTTCTGGGACTGGGTAGGCGGCCGTTATTCCCTTTGGAGCGCCATCGGAACCTCGATTGCACTAGGCATCGGGTTCGATAACTTCAAAGCATTATTAGGCGGAGCACATTCTATGGATAAACACTTCCGTGAAAGCGAGTTCGAGCAGAACATCCCTGTAATTTTAGCTTTGTTAGGTATCTGGTACAATAACTTTTTCGAAGCAGAAAGCCATGCCATCCTACCTTACGACCAATACCTTCATCGCTTTGCAGCTTATTTCCAGCAAGGCGATATGGAAAGCAACGGTAAATGTGTTGACCGTAACGGAGATGCTATCGAATATCAAACCGGCCCAATCATTTGGGGCGAGCCTGGAACTAACGGACAACACGCCTTCTACCAGCTAATTCACCAGGGTACAAAACTGATCCCATGCGACTTTATTGCCCCGGCACAATCACATAACAAGATTGGGAACCACCATACGCTTTTGTTGTCGAACTTCTTCGCCCAGACCGAAGCCCTGATGAACGGCAAAACTTATGAAGAGGTGGTGGCTGAGTTGAAAGCTTCCGGTAAATCAGAAGCAGAGATTGAGAAACTGGCACCATTCAAAGTGTTTGAAGGAAATCGCCCGACTAATTCTATCATGGTGAAACAGGTTACCCCTGAGACTTTAGGAGCGCTTATCGCGATGTATGAGCATAAGATATTTGTGCAGGGTGTGATCTGGAATGTTTTCAGCTTTGATCAGTGGGGTGTTGAGTTAGGCAAGCAACTGGCTGGAAAGATCCTACCGGAGCTGCAGAGTGAGGAAGAGGTGCGTACGCATGATGCTTCTACGAATGGCTTGATAAACAGGTATAAGAGCTGGAGGTAGACGATTAATTTATTGAAGGGGCACCTGTTATACTCCGATGCCCCTTCCTAATAACAATACTTCTCAGCCACTAACTTCCTTGCCTCAATGGATAGGTGTTTGTAGATCTGTTCATCTTGTAATAGTAATAAACACTGTTCAATGAATTCTTCCTTTGTGTCCGCTGCGAGGTAGTGGTCGTTTGCTGTAACAGCTAACCCTCTTACAGATTCTTTAGTTCCAACTACTGGCAAGCCAAACCACATAGCTTCCAACACTTTTAGCTTGGTGCCCCCACCCGCATGCAGGGGAGATATTACGATATTAGATTGTTCATACATTTCGTCTATTATAGAAACGCCTTCGAAGAAAAACACACCCTCTAAACTCGAAAAGTACTTGACTAATCTTTCAGGGCAACCAAAACCTGCGATATTCAGCGTGATCGAAGGGTTAAGTCTTCTTAATTCAGGAAAAACGTTCTTAGTAAACCATAAAATTGCCTCCTCATTAGGATAATAACCGAAGGATCCTATAAAAAGCAATCGAGACGGTTTCCCGAGTATAGGAATTTCGGGCGGATTACCGTGGATCTTGTTCGGCAAAACCTTTACTTCCGCATTTCCTGAACCTTTATCTAATCTTCCCTTATCATCTGTCGAACAAACATACACAGAATCAAATAACTTCAATGCCCTCCTTTCGTTAAGAAGGCTATGAAAAGAAGTGAGCTTATGAATGACAGCTCGTTTAAAGACTTTATCTTTCCAGAGCAACCGGGAAATACTGTTCCAGGTACTGGATTCAATATCATCCATGTCTAACTCCATCAAAGGGCATCCGGTTAAAGATTTTAAGTAGACAGCATATTCAGATAAGTATAATCTGAAACATATTATTTTATCAAAATCATTATTTTGATAAACACTTTTTAAATGGGCCTTTTGTGAAGTCGCCAGAGGTGTCCAAAAAAACCGTGAAATACCAGCCATTTCGGAAGTAAAAAAAGCTGTAAAAAATTGCAGGACCTGATTTAACTTTTCAGTAAAAGTAAACCTGACGTTCAGCACATGTTTCCTTTCTGATACGCTTGTCATACCTTCAGCGAGATCCCATTGTACATGAAGTATGTGCACCTCATGGCCCGCCATCTGAAGATTGGACAGCCATAAATGAGCTCTCTTTTGTCTTCCACTTCCGTTGGCATCAGGATGCACCGGTGTGATAAATAAGACTTTGCTCATAATTGTAATCTGGCGCCTCCAATTTTTTCGGGAATTATAAACCTATCCTTTTTAACAGCAAGTCTCCATAATGCAATCCCCCTTTGTGATCTCAATCGACTTATTTTTCGCATAACTCTTCCATTTCAATGATGAACTGGCTGACCATAGATTCTGTGGTGAAACCATTAGCTCTTCTTAATCCTCTTTCCCTTAGCAAGCCTCGTTTCGCTTCGCTTTGTAAAACATCTTTTACCGCCTTCAACATAGACTCTTTACTGTAGGGGTCTATATAAATAACCGCTTCTCCTCCAATTTCTTTAAGCCCGCCATACTCAGACGTAATAACCGGACATCCTAACGACATTGCTTCCAGGGCAGGCAGGCCGTAGCCCTCATACAGTGATGGATAAATCAAACAAGCGGCATGCTTATACAGGTGAACTAACACAGCATCTGATGCATCAAGAAATATCACCTTATCCTTTACACTTAGGCTATCTAAAAGATCCGCTTCCCAGCGCGTGCATTTACCTGTACAAACCAGATAACGGCCTTCTTCATTGAGTAGCGCAGCAATTGACTGAAGAAAAAATCTAAAATTTTTACGCCCCGCACGAAGTCCCACAAACAACAAATAAGAATCAGGCAACCATCCGGCGGGAGGACTTATCCTATTAATGTCCAGCAGATTACCTGTGTATATTACACGTGTAACCGTTCTATCAACGTCTGCTAGTTCTATGATATCATTCTGCACCTTTTTCGAAATACAAATTACTTTAGATGCGCGCCGAGACAGGTATGCCAGCTTATCTGCACTATCACTACTAGTATCAAACAACCCTTCAGGACCCAAAACACATCGCATGGTATCATGTACTACCATCAAAAAACGTTTTCCCGGAGGCAAATAGTTCAAGAAAGTATCTTCAAACACCGGAGATGTAGTGACCACCATATCGTAATCGCCTTGGGCAATTTTCTTCCAATAGTATTTTTTGGATAAAGCTTGTAAACGAGGAGTAATTCTTCGTCCGAGAAAAGGGATCTTCTCCAGTTTGGCTGCTGCCTGAATCCTTCCAGAGATAACATCATTGCCAGAAATCATCAAAGGAAGCTCAACCTTCACGCCCCGCATGGTTAATTCTTCTATTAACCTGCCATAATATCTCACCATTCCGCATCTGCCGTATGTAAATATCTCAGGATCGAATAGAACTTTCATCTTATAAATAACAAAATTTATTGGCAAACTTTTCAGCGTTTGACTTTCTGTGGGTTATAAACATTAAAGCCCCCTCAACCATAACCCGGCTAATATTTTCCATAACCATAGATTCGGTGTGCTCATCAATTGCAGAAGTTGCTTCATCCAGGAAAAGGACATCAGGTTGAAAATACAACGCTCGTGCAATTCCGATACGCTGTCTTTGCCCGCCCGAAAATTTTGCACCATTATCTCCGACAGGAGAATGAAGTCCTAAAGGCATTTGTTTAACGTGGTCATATAAAAAAACCATCCTTAAAACATCCCAAATCTTTTTTTCATCCACATCCCTGTGCCCAAATACAATGTTATCCAGTATAGTACCATCAAGAAGCTTAATATCTTGCGCCACATAGGCCATTGATACCTGAGAACCGAGAGAAGAACTTACACTAACACCGCCATGAACAGGTTTAAGTATCCCGGCGGCAATCATCATCAAAGTACTCTTCCCCTTACCAGTTGGCCCAAAAGTAGCAATCCGGTCACCTTTTGAAATTTCCAGGTTTATATTATTAAAAAGTGGTGCACTACCATTGTAATGATAACTTACATCTTTGAGCCTAATTAAAGCATTGTTCCCCAGTTCAGACCTCTCTAAATACGGTCGGCTTTTTACACCAGCGCTCAACTCTTTTTGAATTATTGCAGCATTATGGGTACTGCCATACAAATCACTATAAGAAGCTAATAATTGAGATATAGATGGAAATATTCTACGAGCCAATAGAGCGGCCGTGGCAAAGCTTGCTATCAATTCTTTTGACGATTGCAAATTATTCGAGGATATAGTTAAGAGGCCCCCGGCCAGAGTGGCCGTCAAGATCAGCTCCACCAAAATTCGAGGGACATGCGGATAGATAGACAAGTCAGATTTAATTTTACTCAACTTCCGGAGCCGGACATCAATTGCCTCCAGAAAATATTGATTTACCCCGAAAAGATTGATCTCTCTCGGAAGATCAAATACCTCGTGCAATTTCTGATGATACTCTTTTTGGTATGATTCATGATCCGTAGCGCCACTCTCTATTTTGCTGGCAATAAAATGACGGGTGAAAACTAGCATTATTGCAATAGAGAGCAGCACTGCTAAGGCTAGTCCAGGCATTTTTAGAAAAGTAGCAGCTCCCAGTAAAATAACCGTCGACAAGGATCCAAGAATATTTAGTACTACCTGATAAGAATAGGCCGCATCCAGAGCGGTGATCGTACTGTGCTTAATTTTTGAAGAACGGTTGTCATTCAGGAATTCGATCCATGGCATAGAGAGATATTTCCTGATCAGTTTCTCAGATAACCTTCGATATATTGTCTGAGTCAGTTTCCGGGAGTACGTTATAGAAAGCAGATCAACAGCTTGCCGGGCCAGGGTTATGATCACAAGAATCAAAGCACATAAAGCCAAATCATTGCCATCTAACTTGTAGAAACCAATTGAAACACTTTCCTGTTGAAGCACCATAATAAGCACGTACATCCAATAGGCGAAAACCAGGTCGACAACTGGAAGCAAAAGACTGAAAACTACAGACAAGCGCCATTTTGAAGATAAATCAGCTGGCAAGAGATCATTTAAAACCCTGATTTTATCCTTTAAAGAATTTATAGCATTTAATACGGACATAAATTTCTAAATCACAAAAAAACGTTTGATTTTTTCTGAAAGATATTTCAGGGAGCTGAACTGGGTATCTTCCGGCAAGAACCTGAGGGCAAGCCTTGCATAAGTACTTTGTGAGTACCTTAAATAATTAACAGTAAGATCCTTATTACAAAACTTTGTAAAGTCCTTACGCCCTGGGTCCCACCACAAATGACTCCAAAGGTGAATACTATAAACGCCGTTGATGTCTTGAAGCGGATCAATAAAAATTCTTTTGATACCTTCAGCTGTCCAGTCAAAATGATAAAATGAACGTTCCGGCTCGACATGGATCAGCTGAGGATATTGCTCGCTTAACTTAAACGGTAAAAAAGTTGAATGCGCACTCCAGGTTCCATTAAATTCTTTTACCATACTATCCAGCCATAGCCGGGCGAATTCAGACCCTTGTTCGGACGCTATCCAGGCATTGCAGAGGGAGCCGCCGGCTTCTACGGCAGCTTGCTGAGTCATGTCGACACGTTCCCGACCAAGAATAAATTTCTTATTATAATACTCATCGGGAATAGGCGATACAAATAGAGTATCAATATCTGCATAAATACCTCCGTATTCAAGTAAAACCTCCAGTCGAATAATGTCTGACAGGTGCGCGTACTTAAACTTCTCAATGCTTTTGTCGGAATAAACATAAGAATCAAGAAAACTTTGTGGTTGAACTCTATTTAGTGTTAATCTATCCCTTATCTTATCCCACCAATATCCATATGGTAAATTCTGGTAATGAAAATATACGATATCAGGATTATTAACGGCGATACAGGAGGCAAGGCATAAATAGTGTGACAGATGAAACGGTTCTGTCTGCTCCTTTAACCCGAAAACAAAATGAAATATTCTATCCTTTCTTTCCATTTAGAATGCTTATACACTTTTCAGCGATTGCGGCTGACGCGAATTCTTCCCTGACATGCTTCTGCAGCTTAAATCCCTTTTCTAGGGCTTCTTGCTGATTTTCAAAAACCCTTCGCATAGTCTTCTTTGCGTGAGCAATATTCACCTCCGCCCATTGTTGACTAGTATCATAGGATTTTTTGCCGAACTCTGTAGACACCGAAGTCATTTCATAGTTTAAGTGGTATGAGTATGCTTTTGGTAAAAAATCCAAAAAACCGCCGAACCCTGTAATGATCACGGGCTTAGCACACCATGCAGCTTCATAAGCGCCCATTCCCCAACCCTCGCCGCGGGTAAAAGAAACGAAACAATCCCCTCTTTTATGAAGAAAAGAGATATCTTCAGCAGAAACGTTCTTAGCTATATGGATCAAATTTCTTCTATTCTTAACATTGAGTTTGGAGAACGCCCTCGACGATTCTCCAAAATCCCATCGGAAAAACTTTCTCCAGTTTCTTTTTAACTTCGACCAATCCCTTTCACCGGTTTTAATAACGAGGGATACTTTTTCAGAGTCGGAAAACTCTTCAGCAAAGGCTTTTATTAAAGTTTCAACGTTTTTCCTTTCGTTCCACACACATATAGTATAAAAAAGAAACGAATCTTTAAAAGGTCTGAGGATCGAAGGTGTAGTTCTGGCCTTTTCACCAGTTGTTTCGCCATGAAACTCCGATACATGAGGAAGGACTTCTACTCTTGAAGTAACACCACATTTTTCAAACACTGCTTTGTTCCAATTGCAAGGCACAAAAATACCATCCATTAAATTTAGAAGCTCTGGCCAATGTTCTGGAATCTTATCAGTTTCCCAGGCTGTATAACCCCATACCCGAATATCCGGATTATTCCGTTTTTCGTTCTGATACCAAAAGGGGTAATACTCTGGTACAGTATGGACTATTACGGCGTCATAATGCCTTCCATCACCTCTATCCTGGTCGCCAATGAGTCCTCCGCTGCGCGGATTGCCCGCGGTAATTTTAATGGTGGTAACATCAACTCCAGACGAAATCAATGCAGATATTAGAGATTTCGATGATATCCCATAGCCCGTCGCCTCATCAAAACTGATAAATTTTATTGCAAACATCTCTTATAAACCAACATACTGCAGGGTCATTTACGAACGACCCTGGAAAACCTATCCTTCGAAAAGCGAAGCGCCAAAAGTCGGTAACTTTATGAATATTTCAAATTTAAAAAAAGGGCAAAGAGCTGAGACACACAACAACCTGAGGACACCTGTTAACTATACAAATACGGGCAAGCTGGTAAAAACGCCGGCTTGCCGGACTGCAGAATCTTGCCGAGCGAGGCCTCCCACTATCTGAACCACTTTTTCAGCCTCCGCCTCTCTGCTGATAGCAAATAAAAACGCTTTAGATCTGGCAATTTTAAAGCTTTTCCCCCCTTTATACTTGCCCCACAGCTCCTGAAGAACCGGACGGAAGTCTGATATCGAATCACATACAAAACCGCCACTATTTTTAGTACTACTTGCCAAAGCTCCGCCATCGGAAACCGGCAAGAGTATAGGTTTCTGAAGCGCAAGATAATCAGCATGCTTAGATGTGTAGATCGCATTGGCATCGCCATACCTTAAATGCAAAAATGCGGAAGCAGTATAGCCTATTTCAATCGCCGATTCGATTTTTACAGTTGGCAAGACTTTAACATAAGCTTCCAAACCATTTTTCCTAATAACCTCTATTAACTTTTTATTATTAGCTCCAACAAAAAGCATCTCAAATTCTTGGCTATTTACATTGTTGTCGAAAATAAACTGCCGTATCACTTTGAAAAATGAGTCATTTTGAAGCTGTTGATTATAAATTCTGCCAAGGTAAACAAACCTTAACATATCACAACCATCTTGAATTTTATCAGGATCTATATGGAAAGCGTTTGAGCCGTTTTTTACAACATATGTTTTTTGCCTGATAGCCTCCGGGAAATATGCTCTTAATTTCTCAGATATAACTGTTACGGCGCTTGCCTTTTCCAACAGTGAATTCTCAAATTTCCTTTCCATCTTCTTTTTCACGACACTGGCAAATTGCGGAACATCCACCGAGTTATAACCATAGGTCCAGGGGTCCCTGTAGTCAACAATCAACTTGCATCCATAATCATTCACCAAACGATTAGCTATATTTAAAGAAAATGGAGAAGGATGAGAACTGATAATCACATCTTGCGGAGATAAAGCTAGTTTCTCAAGAGCAACATCTTTTTTACCGCTTTTATTAAACCTCTTACTCGTTAGTATGGGATTTAATAAGCTCTTTAATACGAAAAAATATGCTTTGAATCTTCTATTGCATTTAGATGCTAAAAATCGCAGCAGGCCTGTTTTGGCATCTGGCATATAAACGACATCAAGACCCAAGTTGTCTTCGCCTTTTTGACTATACCACTCATCAATATTGACATGAAGTGGGGGAGAAATAATGGCAACACTAAGCCCGCGCTTTTTGAACGCACGATAGAAGGACAAAATACGATTACGGGATGTAGTATTAAGCTTTAAGGAATAAGGAGCCAGGATATAAATCATCAAACAAATCAGCCTCACCCAAATATCCTAAAAACATATTAGAAATCCGAATCTGATATCATAATCATCTCGAATTACAGCATTCGCTAGCTACCTTCACCAACTTATCTCTCAGAGCTCAACTGCTTAAGCGTTTCTTTATTGAGAGTATGTCTCCGTGCGTCGAAAAGCCATCCCCACTTGTTGAAGTAGTAAATTCCCGATTTCAAGTATACAAGGAAAACAGAAAAGTCCCGAAAAGACTTTCTGACATGATCATGATAAACAAATACTTTAGGATAGAATACTGAACGATATCCAGCATCGATTATACGTCTGCAAATATCAATATCCTCTGTATACATAAAAATGTTTTCGTCAAATCCCTCAACCTCCCGTAACACACTGGTTCTGAAAACCAGGCAGCAACCAGATAAAAACGGCACATCGAGAGCTTTATTCATATTCCAACCCCTTAATTCAAAATTTTTGTTTAAAAACGATTGAACCTTAGCAACAGGCATAAAACGTCTTACAACAAAATCAAACGGAGTGGGTAAAAGCTTAGCTAGATATTGATGCCGTCTGTCGGGATATAACACTTTTGGCATCACAACTCCCACTTCGGGGTTCGCATCCATATAGCCTAAAATATCTTCAATTACGCCTTCTTCAAAGTAGACGTCCGGGTTTACAATAAGATGATACTCGGATTTTCCAAAGATTTTCTTGAATATTTTGTTATGGCTTGTGCCGAATCCTGGATTATTTGGAGACTTATGGTAGGTTACCTGACTTTGTTCCTTTTTTACATTAAAGTGCGACTGAGGCGAATTATCAACTATGTCAAACTTGGTTGAAGTCTTTATCTTTAAAACACTTTCAATGGCCTTTCTAGTCTGGACAGGATTGCTATTATATATAACCAGGCTTACTGACAGTTTAATATTCGGCATCAATTCTTTACTTGTAACTCCGACCACAAAAACTTGATTGGTCAATCAATATATTGAAAAAATCGACAAACTTCGAACTGAACGGCAAATGTACAACTCGCTAATGGCTTAAACTTAAAAATCCGAATAGATATTCCTAAAAGAACTTCTCAGACCAAAAGTAACCCAGGTTGTTTTGTCGACAGAAAGGACATTACTTTCCTTTCTGTAAATAGTCCCTGCTTCAATGCGCAGATTGGTTTTTGAGTTAATTAAGTAAGAAAAGCGACTATCAAGATAGCTGAAATATGTTTTCAGACCTTGGCCTGTGGTGTTTCCATAGTTGCCAGTCCTATCGTTATATGACTTGAAAATATCTTTCCCTGAACTTTTTTCGCTATTATCCAAACCATAAGTTGCTATATTACCTTGGATTCTCAACTGCCAGCGTTTAAAAGAATAATCCCAGATACTTAAAAACTCTCTAAAATTCGCACCAAAAGGATGCGCAAGCGGCTGATTATAGTGGCCATAGTTCAACAAGCTCGAACGCTGAGAATAGGTAAACGGCCTTGCCGTATTAAACTCCGCAAGAAAATTAAGGTTCTTTAACTTAAAGGCGTTAAAGCCCCTCACACCCAACTGAGCTCCAAACTTATTGGCCCAATAGCCTTTTCCGCCAAAAAACTCTTTAGCAGTAAATTCATCAAGCATAAACTGGCCATAAGTGGTTAGATTCTTTGCAATTTTATACTTGCCATTAAATCCGAGTAAGGCATTGTCCGGCGATCCGTTGTATCCCTCAACCGTGCGCAGAAAGATTATTGGTGTGATGTAACTTACATCAAAGCCTCTTTTTCCGAAATCATCACCATTTTGCCAGATCACTGATTCAAAAAAGCCTACAGAGAAACGTGTGTTTACATTCCAATCCAGGTAATGAAACACCCCCCATTTCTTGCGGAAGCCATTATCATAGGAAAACGGCGAAACCGTCAAATCCTGCATTTGTGCCCAGATATTAACATATTTGACGTTACCCAATGTCGTCTCAATCTTGAAAAACGGATAATTAGTGGCAACGTCTGATAGTAGCATAGAGCGATATCCGTCTCCTATGAAATTCTTATCTTGACCCAGCGTAAAAGAAAAATATTTATTTGGAGTGTAATTTAGGAGCGCGGTAGCATAGGCCCAATCCTTAGTACCACGTGTTGGCCCAAATTTATCGTTCACTTGTCCCGGGACAACTCCTGAACGGTTAATAAAAGATGTTAAATAGTTAGGAAAACGGCTTTGATTTTCATATGCGCTGGTATAAAAGCTAAATTTTTTGCCTATGTTTCCCTGAATCTGAAATCCCCGAGTATTAAGCCATGTGTTGGTTTTTCCAGAGAAGTCTTTTCCAACCTGGAAATCCGGTAAGAAATCAATATAAACATTATAGTCGCCCTTCTCGATTTGTATTAAATGTTCGCTGAATAGCTTTCGATGCACCCATGACTGGTGGGTGGAATCAGTTGTAAGTCGCGACAGCGAATCCAGCAGTTTAAATCGCCCGTCATTAGGCATAACCGGATAAATAGACGTATGAAAGTTTGAATCTACATTGTAGGCTTTAGAATTGATTTTCTGGTATAGTTGATTATCATACAAATACGCTTTTGATTGAGAATAAACACAATTGGTAGCGAGTAAGATTAGAAGCAAGAAGGATAATCTCATCAATATTAGATATTTTTCCCGGGAGTGAATTGTTCGAAAACTTCAACAAGGTTGATATCTCGTGAGATATCCAGATCTCCATAGATGGAATTATTGCTTCTAAATTCCGGTACAATTTCTTTCATTTTCGCAACTACCGGCCAATCTTGCGATTCGCAGCTTAAAGCGATCAATTCATTGATATTTTTGTGAACATCATCAAAACTATATTCACGTGTTTTAGCCACCATTATCTTGTGATGATGGGTTGGCAGGGTATTTTCTTGATCGTTTAGTAACTCCTCATACAACTTTTCACCAGGCCGTAAACCTGAGTATTCAATAGCAATATCCTGATTAGGAATCAGTCCGGAAAGACGGATCATTTTTTTTGCTAATTCCACAATTTTCACTGATTTACCCATATCAAAGATAAAAATTTCTCCACCCTCACCCATCGAGCCAGCTTCTAAAACCAAGCGACAAGCTTCCGGTATCGTCATAAAATAACGGGTAATATCCGGATGAGTAACCGTAATTGGACCACCCCTCTCTATCTGCTCTTTAAACCTTGGAATTACCGAACCATTCGATCCCAATACATTTCCAAATCGGGTGGTGATAAACTGAGTCTTTTTGAAGGTAGTTTTACTATTCAAATGCGAAAGGCCATTGCTGTAAACAATTCCACTTTGCTTAAAAGAATTAAATAAAGATTGCACATAGATCTCGGCAATTCGCTTTGAAGCTCCCATCACATTTGTCGGGTTTACCGCCTTATCTGTCGAGATCATCACAAATTTATCTACAGCATATTTTACAGATAAATCAGCAATCACTTTTGTCCCTATTACATTGGTTCGTATAGCTTCCGCTGGATTGTGCTCCATCATAGGTACGTGTTTGTATGCTGCCGCATGATAAACATAGTTGGGTTTGAAGTTGCTGAACATAGCCTCCATCCTGTTTTTATCTCTCACGTCACCAATAAATGCTTTGGCAATATCGCCTAAATTTTCATCTTGTAACTCTAGTTGCAGCTCGTGCAACGGTGTTTCCGCTTGATCGTTCAAAATGATCATGCCAGGTGAAAATTTTGCTAACTGTCTCACAATCTCACTTCCAATAGAACCAGCTGCACCTGTAACTAACACCCTTTTACCCCGTATTTGCTCGCAAATAGAATCATTACTTATTTGGATTGGCTCCCTTTCTAACAGCTCCTCAATGTCTATGTTGTGAATTTGCTGAGTATTGATGTGCCCATTAATCCAGCTCAATGCTGGAGGTAGGGTAAGGACTTTAATACCATGTTCAAGGCAATAATCTACCACTTCATTCTTCTTATCAGCTTTTATGTCAGCTGTTAATAAGATATCAGAAACTTTGCCACCAGCCGTTAGAAACTTTAATTCGCTAGAGGGATAGATTTTCACTCCATCGATCGCCTTCCCAGATTTTCGAACGTTATCATCCAGAAAAGCTACCACATTCATGTTTAAATTCCTGTCGTGATCCAATGTCCTCTTTACCGCCAACCCCGTTTCTCCAGCACCATAAATTATTACAGGTTTCCTGTTTAACTTTAGATTCTTTATATATATAAAAAAGTATTTGACTAGAACCCTATAAGTGATAAGCAGTAAAAAACTGCAGAGGCCATTAATAACCAGAACCACATTGCTTATTACCAGATCCTGCCCCAAAGCCAATTGAAAAAAGTTGGTTATTAAAAAAAGAGAATTGCTGGCAATAATTGAAAAGAGTATTCTAAACGAGTCTTGAGCACTTGTATATCGTATGATCCCTGAGTAAGTCCGAATTGCAAGGAACACAGCACAACTTATCAGGGCAAAAATGATAAGGTTACGGCTCAGCTCAGCCAGGTTTATTAAGTTAACGTTAAAATTAAAACGGACAAAGTAAGCAAAGCTTAGGGAAAACAGGCAAAAGACAAGATCCAGGCTAAAAATTATCCAGCGAGGAACGATATTTACTTGGTTAAACATAGAGGTAGCAGTGTTTCATAAGCAAATATAGTAACATAGGATTGATATTCAATTCTGAAACATATTATAAGATCTTATAAAATCTGTATATTAACCCAAAGTTGCCCCTAAGAGACGCTGCCGTCCTTCTACTGAAAACCTTACAAAGATGAAGAGCAACATGATAACAAGCCCGAAAGTCAGCAAAATCGAAATATCGTTTATATTCTTCTGGTCCCTCAAGGCAATTACAATGATATTAAAAACTAATTGAATCAAACTGTATAAGGCGGACACTTTCAAGTGTGGCCATTTCTTTTCATTTGCAAGGAATTGATAGAAATGGGTGCGATGTGCTTCTAAGATATTTTCCTTACGAACAAGCCGGAAGAAAATAGTGGTCACTGTATCTATACCGTAAACAAGGAGGAACGAGACATAAATAAAGCTCCCAGTTTCAACTATCAACTGGATCAAGAAAAAGATTATAGTGAAAGCTATGCTTACACTTCCTACATCACCGGCAAAACATTTGGCCTGTCGACGGAAATTGAAGAAGTTAAAAACAAGTAGTGCGAGGATGACCATTGTAATCAGTGACATCGAAGTAAATCCTGTCACACTCTGATTAACATAGCCGAGACTTGTTAATGTGACTAGACTATATAAACCTGTGATTCCATTAATTCCATCCATAAAGTTATATGCGTTTTTTGTTCCTACGATAGCAATAAACAGTATTATGTAATAATACCAATTGATAATGGGATGCACTTCTGCCAAAAGGAGCCCAACTGCTAGAAATTGGAAGACGGTCCGGATGCCACTATGCAAATCATCAATATCGTCTCTAAAGCTAATTCCAGAAATTAAAACCAAACCAGTTACAAATAATGGATAGGCAAAACCGGAAACAAAAAACCATATTAAAACCGCTATGGGAAAAATAATTCCTCCTCCGCGGATAGTGAGTTTAGTATGAGAACTTCTGTGATTAGGTCTGTCAATTATGTTAAATTTTTCGGCTATATAGAAATAAGAAAGTTCTAGAATGGTTAAAGAAATGAATATTATAGAATAAATAATATAATCAGGCATTTTTAAAAGACAGGGCTGTTTTTAAAATTCCTTCCCTAGCGGACAAAGGTAATTCCTTTTTTAAAACTGTTTTAATTTTCGAGTTATCTACCATATAGTTTTCTGTTAGCTTCTGCAATTTTTCCGAATTTAAAGGAAGTCGGAGAAAATCACCTATTCTAGCCATCGTTCTTATCAGACCGGGGGATAGATTTAACAATCTGGGTTTCTTTTCTAAAGAATGAGATAATAGCTGTACCACTTCAGTGGTTGAAAGAGGATCATCATCAGCAACATTATACACACCCGATGGAATATCATCTCTTTCAAGAATTTCCCTTATTACAAAACACAGATTTTCGACACATAAAAAAGACCGTCTATTTTCAAAAGCGACTAATGGATAAGGGAAACCCTTCGAGATAAAATTATAGAGTAAATTTAAATTGCCTTTGTTATTCGGACCATGTATCATACAAGGACGCAGAATATAAAAAGATTTCCCTTCTGGTAAGTCTTGACTTTGGATGTACTGCTCGGCTAACAGCTTTGATTTACCGTAGTCTGTTTTAGGAAAAGGGAAATTATCCTCTTTCAGTTTACCTTCTATTGAGTCTGCAACTGCTTTAACCGAGCTTATAAATATAAACTTCGTAGCGGTTGACTCTAGGAAGGCGGAATATATTGATTTCGTAAGATCGGTATTAACCGCATAATACTGTTCAGGAGCAGACGTTTTTTTTAAATCATGGGCTTTGCCTGCAAGATGAATCACACTGCCTGAAATTTGGCTTGAAGTAATACATCCTAACTCTCCACGCGATATTCTCTTGGCATAAATATTTCGCGCCCTAAGATAACGGTCTAGGTTGTCGCCAACGAAGCCACTCATCCCGCTTATGTGGATCATAATCTCGTCATAAGTTTACACACAATTTTCCGTCCTAATGGACTTTGCATAAATATATCAATCTGTAAATTCTCCTCTAAATATTTTTTCCAATTGAGTCACTAAAAATTCTCGTTCAAAATTTTTCTCGAAATAGTTTCTGGCATTTGCACCCATTTGCACCCTCTCAAACTCTGACAACTCATAAAACTCTAACACCTTAGCTGCCAAACCAATAGGATTCTCGGCTTCGACTGTCAGACCAGCCTTCGCCTCTTGAACTACTCTAGCTCCTTCTCCGTCTAACGACGCTAATATTGGTTTTCCTGAAGCCAAATAAGATTGAATTTTGGAAGGAATGGTTAGGCTAAAAATTGGCTCTCGTTTTAGGCTTACCAACAGGCAATCTGCACAGGCATAAAAATCTGGCATCATTTCCAAAGAGAAGGCTCCCAATAAATGAAATTGATCTTGTAAGCCTAATTCTTTTATCCTTTGTTGAACATAACTAAATTTCCTACCGTCACCAAGTATTACCCATTGTACTACGTTTGTTTTTAACGATACAAGTCGGGCAGCCTCAATTATCGTTTCGAAATCTTGCGATTCTCCAATATTACCAGCAAACAAAATTTTGAATCCCGCTGGTAGTTTATTTAGTGTGTCTATTTTAGGAGGAAGAACATTAAATAAGCTCTCCACAGAGTTTGGATAAAAGACAATTTTATTTGAACTTACACCTTGTTTTTCAATAACTTCCCTAAACGCTTCCGATTGGACTAAAATTTTGTCACTTTTTTTATAAATCCACCTGGTAACTCCGTCCAAAACATCTACGATCCATTTATTTGTTACCCCCCCCGCAGCAATCACACTTTGAGGCCACAAGTCCTGCACCCAAAAAAAGATGGGAGCTTTTTTAAGCCATTTCATGAAAATAGCAGGTATTCCGACAGTTATAGGTGAAGGTTCATAAACTAATATCCTATCAAATGTCTCCTTTACCAAAAAACCTCTTAACGAGTTAAAAAATGCAAATGATAAATAATTAAGAAATAACCTCGTGGAGCCCGACCTGCCCCTGGGAATCATAGGAGATCTATATATCTTAATTTTTTCCAAAAATTCTATCCTCCTTGAAAAAAAAGAGTATCCAGGATAGAATTTTCCCTGCGGATAATTAGGTTGGCCAGTCAAAACTACTATCTCATGCCCCCTCTCCGTCAAAGCGAGTGCAAGATCATTAATTCTAAAATTTTCAGGCCAAAAGTATTGTGTAACAATAAGAATTTTCACGCTTCTAATTTACAAATTTAAACCTCAGGAAATTTGTTATCATATTACGAAGAATACTTGTAAAATTCAGAATGTTCGTCAATCCAACTTTTCATTTCTCTTAGCATCACCTCATAAGAAGGAACTTGGTAAGTAAAATCTTTATTTGTCTTGATCAGAGACTTGTCTACTTTATACTCATCAAAAGGCTCAATTATAACATCATCCTTTTTAAAGACTCTTTTCATGAGAGAGGTTAATTCGAATTTATTTATCTTTTTATCATTCACTAAATGATGTAAACCATGTATATTCTGGTTTATAGCCTCTTCTATGGCCTTTGCCAGCTCAATTGTCGTCACCCCTGTCCAATAAGCCTTCCTGTATCCTTTTATATTTCCTTTTTGCTTCATAAACCAGTGGAATAGACCGATACCGCTTGATTTTAATTCAGGACCAATTATAGAAGTTCTAAGTGTTAGGTGATTGGAATAAGTCACCTCGCCTAAAGCCTTTGTTTGTGCATAGTACCCTTGGCCATCCTTACTACTTAATTCGGAGTAGTTCCCAACTTGTCCACTAAAAACGCAATCCGTACTTATATGAATAAGTTTAAATCCAAGCTCGTTCCCTGATCGTGCTAAAAAATGTGGCAAATAACTGTTTAAAAGTATCGCTTTATCAGGGTGATCTTCCGCATCTTTATTTAGAACACCGATACAATTAATAACGACAGAAGGCATTTCAGCTTCCAGCAGTTTTTTCAAAGCGGAAAAATCTGAAACATCCAATTGATATCTTGGCTTATGAAATCTCTCCCCTCTTGCTATATCAACAACCTCAAAACTTGAGTTTTCCATAAGGGTTTTATAAATAACATGACCAGCCATTCCTTTCGAGCCAATTATTAAAATCTTCTTCATAAATAGGTTGTAACGATAACGGGATTTCCTGAATAAATTACTTATTCCATGTAACTCTGTTTACGATGGATGTATAGCTTTGAATGGCCCTTATAACTCTATCAGAGGTATTTTCGACCATATATTCCCACGGCACGTCCACACTCCTGGTCTGTTTTACAATCTCTATTGCCTGTAAAATCTGATTAGTTGTAATCCCTCCTAAAACAATTGACCCGGAGTCTACAGCTTCAGGTCGTTCAGTACTCGTTCTTATGCTCACTGCAGGAAACTTCATCATTGCTGACTCCTCACTTATAGTCCCACTGTCTGATAAAACAATAAACGAGTTCTTTTGCAAGCTTACATAATCAAAAAAACCTAGAGGAGGCACGTTCTTAATCAAAGGATTAAATTGTATGTTTCTCTCTTTAATTCTCTTAAGAGTTCTTGGATGAGTTGAAAATACAATGGGCATTTTGTACTTTTCAGCGACGGCGTTTAAACTTGACGCTAGTATTGTAAAGTTATCCTTTAAATCGATGTTTTCTTCCCTGTGGGCACTCACCACGATGAACTCGTTTGATTTTAGACCAAGTCTGGCGAGAGCAGTTGCGGACTCAATTTGGCTTGAATACTTCATTAAGACTTCCTTTAGAGGAGATCCTGTTACAAAAATATGATCTTTGCGAAATCCTTCGCTGAGTAAATATCTCCTGCTATGTTCCGTATAACATAAATTAACATCACTAATATGATCTGAAATTTTTCTATTAATTTCTTCCGGTACATTTTGGTCAAAACACCGATTGCCTGCTTCCATATGGAAAATAGGTATCTTGAGGCGTTTTGCCGCAATGGTGCTTAATACGCTATTAGTATCTCCCAATACTAATATAGCGGCTGGCATTTCCGTTGACAAAACTTCGTACGACTTAGCAATTACATTCCCAATAGTTTCTCCAAGATGGCTCCCGGCAACATTTAAAAAATAATCAGGTTTTCTTAAATCTAAGTCTTCAAAGAAAATCTCATTTAATTCATAATCATAATTCTGACCTGTATGAATCAGAATGTGATTATAAAAGATGTCACACTTCTTAATGCATTCTGCTAACCTGATAATCTCGGGTCGCGTACCTACAATTGTCGCTACCTTTAGTTTTTCCATACTAATACTGACACTCTATATATTACTACCATTTAAACCATTTTTTTGCATCGAACCGATAGTCATCTTCCTGAGATTCTTCGACAGAAAAGTTCGAAAAAACCAGCATTTTAGAATTTGGCTCTGATGCTCTAAAGCCAGTGGCATACCCTCCAGGAACGTGAAGTATGTGATTCTCAGATGATGTTAAACTATATTCTTCCGGTGGGATATTTTCAGATGGCGACAACCAGTTGTCAATCCTAATTAAAACCACTTCAAAACCTCCAGCCACTACATTAAACCATTTCTTTTCATACCGATGCCCCTGCCATGCCCTGACAACTTGAGTATCAGGGTGCTCTAAAATATATAACCGCTTTACCGCGCTCAGGTCAAAATCGTTAAAATAGCGGAGCGATCCCCTGAAGTCTGAATGCTTTTCCCCGATAATGATTTGGGCTTTAAGATTGGATAACATTAAAGTCTCGTTAAAAGTGTTGTGTTAGAACATCCGTTTCATGAAATACTTCCTTTCGGATTAATGGCAATTTAGACAGAAGACTCTTCATTCCCACAACATCTTCTCTTTTTGTGTTATGAGAATGATAGTCTTCAACTTTGGAAATATCTTGTTCTCCCTCAGAAAAATACTGATTGTAATTTAAATCACGATTATCAGCTGGAATCCTGTAGAACTCTCCCATATCTTCAGCTTTTAACATTTCCTCCCGCGTGCATAAAGTTTCATATAACTTTTCCCCATGTCTGGTCCCAATTATTTTAACTTCGGTATTTGATTGACAAAGCTCTTTTAAAGCTTGCGCTAAATCTCCAATAGTTCCCGCAGGCGCCTTATTGACGAATAGATCCCCTTGTTTTCCATTTTCAAAAGCAAATAGAACTAGATCAACAGCTTCTTCTAAAGACATTAGAAAACGCGTCATGTTAGGATCTGTTATTGTAATAACTTCCTTGTTTTGTATTTGCTTTAAAAACAAAGGAATAACAGAGCCTCTGGACCCCATGACGTTCCCGTAACGTGTTAAGCAAATTGTGGTAACATCATCATCTATATTTCGAGAAGCTGCAATAGCAACTTTTTCCATTAAAGCCTTTGAAATGCCCATGGCATTTATTGGATATGCTGCCTTATCTGTACTAAGACAAATTACTTTAGTAACTTTGTTGTTAACAGCGGCCTCAATTACATTCTGTGTGCCAAATACATTCGTCTTTGTGGCTTCAAGAGGAAAAAACTCGCATGATGGAACCTGTTTTAATGCTGCAGCATGGAATACGTAATCTACTCCACGCATTGCATATTCAACACTTGCGTAGTCTCTAACATCTCCAATATAAAACTTTAGTTTGGGATGGTTGAGAGCTACACGCATATCATGTTGTTTTTTTTCGTCTCGAGAGAAAATACGAATCTCTTTAAAATGATCTGTATTTATAAATCTGTCTAGAACAGCGTTGCCAAACGATCCTGTACCGCCAGTTATTAAAAGCACTTTATTTTTCAACATATCAATTAAAAGACATTAATTAAATTATCAATCTCGTTTTTTACAACAACCTCAGTTGGCATTGAAATCCCTTCGTTTAAGACAATTACTAACTTGCTGGCGAGATCCTCTGCTTTATACGGATTAAATGTGGCTGACGGCCTTATAACGTCATATACATATGGCAGATCTGCAGCAATAATATTACAACCTGCATTTGCCGCTTCAATCAAAGGTAATCCAAAGCTTTCAGCTAATGAAGGAAAGATTAAACAATTCGCTGATGAATATAATGAATAAAGCTTTTCTTTGTCGCAGTATCCGTGATTTATGATTTTCAATCCGCCTTCATTAAGGGTCTTGATTTTATCTATCAACGCGGTGTAATTCTCAGGGATGGTTAAATGCAGCTCGGCTTGATATTTGTACTTTTTTAATAAGATAATCCAGGCCTCAAATAAAACATCATGGTTTTTTTGTTTTACTCCATCTGCTACATAAAGGAACATCAGCTGGTTTATCTTTTTACTGGTACGATACTGTGAGAAATTATCTAAAAAAAACGGATAAATAAAAATATTCTGAGGTGAAATACTTAAACCTTTCGCAAGCTTTTTTTGCATAGATGGAGTCTGAACTATCCATTTGTAAGATTTTCTATTCCTCAATAAGATATAATACCTGCGCAAAAGGAAAAGTAGTTTTTGCTTTAAAGAATACGCATTTTTTTCTTTAACAGGAGATAAGATCAACGTATTGTGAAAAAGGATATAAACTTTCAAGCCCTGGATAGAGGTTGGCGGTGGCACATTTGCAAAACAAAATATTGTAGTAATTCCAACAGGTAGAGCTTTATAAAATCTAGCGCGATCCTTTTCATTACTAGTTATAGAATAGCTATCAAACAATTTCTCGTTGTTAGAGGAGATCGTTAGACGTCCATCTAATAAGATATGGAACTCTTTCCCTTGCGATTTAATTGCTTCAACAAAATACTCTAAAAGAACCTTACCTCCACTTTGGTTAATATAGGTCGCGTCGATTAACAACATTTGTATACTATTTTATTGTTAGCAGCCATCTCCAAAAATTCGCTGTCATCCTCTCCCAGGTTTTAAAATTACTTACAAACCTCTTGACACGAGCTGTATTTTGCACTACCATCTCTTCGTCCCAGTTAACAACTTCGCCTATTAAAGAAGCCAACTTCTCAGGCGAGTCCTCATAAACAAATTTAATAACCTCCGTATATTCTTCACTAATACCTGGTGTGTAAGTACTAACGATCGGCTTATAGTAAGAAAGATATTCTAATAATTTAGAGGGAAATATTGACGTATTGGTTTTGTCACCGATTAATCGAGGGTTGACACATATCGTTGCGTTGCGATAAAGTTGCTGCAGTTCAACTTCACTTACCACTCCTTTATAAACCACACGCTCTCCCCGACTTAAAAATCTCCTTGCAACAACATCTTCACATTTCCCTGTCACTATTAGATGTAAACTTGGATCCGGCACAAGTTTGAAAGCATCTAATAAAAGATCAATTCCATTATGTTTAGTAACCCTTCCCGTATACAAAATATATTTAGTTCCTGTATAGTCGCCGGAATTTTTATCCTCGGAATCGAAAACCTCAACTCCACCCTCAATGTGAAGTTTGTTAATCGCTTTTGATTGATTGTAGAGATGTTTTGAAAGATAAACAGTTCCATTGGAAAGCTTCAACAATGGGTTATATTTATCAGTACGGTCATTTATAGGATCGGCGACTACTGCTATCCACTTTATAAAAAAAAGAAATCTGCATACTAATGCAGCAAGGAAATTATAACTGTAAATATTATAAGTAATTACAGCATGAGGTCTCTTCTTCTGTTTAATTAATAGTTTGATAATGGAAGATACCACCAACAGATTGGTAAAAATATTTCTGATATATGGAATGTTAAAATACCAAGCCAATGACTGCTTTAAATCATTCGGCGTACAGGATATGTCTCCCGAAACAAAAAGAGGTCCACAGGGAAAAGCTCTTTTAGGCTTATGACCAAAAGAAAAAACCTCAATATTTCGGTCATTAATTAATGATCTGATGAATCTTAACTGCCATTTATTACCGGCGGGACTAATAGCATCTTCCAATTCAACGCTCGAATCATTAAAAACTGATCCTAACCAAATTACATAAGCGTTATCAATAGACTTCATCAATTTTTGCTATTAACTTTCACAAATCTGTGCTTTTCCCGTATCTCGTTCTCTATTAAATCTAAAAGTAGCCCATAGAATGAACAAGCCAAACAGATTGGTAATTCCCGCTCCATCCTGGAAGGGATTTACGGAAGGAAAACTATAAATCAATATAAATGAGTTAGAAAAAGTTGCAATAGCTAACAAGTTGGGTTTTTTTAGAGTGTCTTTATATGAAAGAGAAAATACATAGCCGATGAAAAATATTAGGACAACAGTTCCCGGCCAAGTAAAATCAGCGGCTACCCAGGTATAGAAAGTTGACCAGAATACTCCAAAATCACCGTATCCAATCTCTTTATCCAATCGTAGACCGTATGAGATACTTTCCAATCCATTCCACCCGGTAATCTTCGTAACATTTTTTATCATAAAATAGGAGTTCGCAAAGCCTAATCCTATTCCATTAAAGGAAAGGTTCATCGCTTGATTGAGCCGGTAATAGGAATGTCCAATGTAAAAATTTGTTGCAATAATCGTTAATCGCCAATCTTCAGGGAAGAGCCTAAAGTAAACATTGTTATCTTCAGGGCTTTCAAGGGTAAGAGGGTTTAGGATAATTGTAGTATTTCTATTTTCAGACAGGTGCGCAGTATACATGAAAAATAGGGAAAGAAATCCCGCAACAGAAAGGAAAATTATAATTTTCTTTTTTAAATTTAAATACAAATCACCAGTAACTATTCTTAAAATGAGAGAGGAGGTTACGGTTAAAACCATTCCAACAATTCCACTTCGTATTGAAGCAGCCACAGAATTTCCAATAGCTATAATAATGCATAGAATAAGTAAAGCCCTATAGAGTCTACTTAACTTATTCCACATATATACACCACCCGCCACTCCTAAGGTTTGCAAGGGAGCAAATAACATATCTATATATCCAAAGATAGAAACATTCTCATTCGAGTGACTAGATAGATAGCTTGCAGCTGGATCGCCAATCGCGCTACCTATACTCAAGATATTAGCTCCACCACCAAGAAAAACTTTAACAATTGTATACAAGAAAAATACTGTTATCATCCTTTTTAAAACCTGAATCGAAGTGAAGAAATTCAGGGTTTCTCTTCCTTTAGATTTAAGCCCTCTTCTATACCCCAAAAAAAGACTTAAATGTATTAAAGTCAAATAAATATATAATGTTTCTTGATTTTCGAGCGGATATTTAAAAGGTCCGGTAATAAAGAAAAAAACAGTAAATATAAGCCAAGTCAATAAGAGAAGTACCGGGAAGTATCGCTTTTTACTAGATAGAGTCATATAACTATTTTCATTCTCCTAACGATCAGTAAAAAATTAGCATCAATAAATGCTCATTTCTCTTCTCACTATTAATAATCCAAAAAGGTGTTAATATCTGCATGAACTTTTGTCTCCTAAATATTTGGTTCGTGATGTCCGGCCAAACATATTAAAGTAATTCGGATTAAACATCGACTAATCTTCGAGACAATCGCAAGCGCCAGCTAGAATTCGAACCATACGATATTTGATAAGTTAAGCCAATAGATGATATCAACTCCTTAAAGTAACTATGAACATCGTAAAGATAGTGCAATTCTATTTATCTTTAAACTGAATTCCCCATTCGGGATCATTATCAGGATAAACCTTTTCCCAATAGTCATCGTTAACAGAATAGATTCTTGGTGAAACCTTATCCGGATATGCTAGGAAATCAATTATAAAGCCAGCATCTAAAACAGGGCAATTTAGCACCTGTAACTGATTAATAATATTCGCAGCACCTACTCCACCACCAATTATACATAAATCGTAATCTGTCCTATTGAGTGTAATTTTGTCTTCCATTGATTTACCCGGCGAAATACTAATAAAGTCAACCGTTTTAGTATTAAGCTTTGACAAATTATCTATTAAAGATTTTGTCCTTGCAGGCTGGTCAGAGGATATGACCAAGAGCTTTCTATTTGAAAAAATTTTTTTCCTATCAGGTCCATTCAATAACGCATATATAAAATAGATGTGTCCGTAATTTTCTTGAGTTAGGTATATCCCGTTTTTATTCAGCCACGCTAAATAACTCTTTTGGTAGGAAATTGGGTAAGCGTCGCGATCTGAGAAGTACATACACAAAATCCCATTATCACCAATCCATTTAAGATATTTCGCAAAATTCTTGCGCAGAGCAGGCAGCCGCCACTGCTTGTAAGTTTCGTAACCATGACCAGGCACGCCACTACTATAGAAAACTGATTGGAACATAAGGGTTCTATAAACCCTGCTCAAAAAGAACCGGCACTTCCGTTTAAATCCTTGAGGAGCTTCCATTTTCCCTAAGACAAACAAAAATTCACCGTGACTCGATCTAAACACAGGGAATTTTTTACCGTTCTCTAATGCATCGAAAAAACGAGTCCGAAAGTCAACATACCATTCATCTACGGTGAGATTTCCCGGTGGATAAACGTACATCTTATCAACATATGTCTCCTGTTTCTGAAACCCAGGTAGCGACAAGCGCTGAGGATTATCAAAGATTCTTAGATTGTCCATTGATTAAATCATTTGAACCCAGTTTGAAGGATAATATTCTCCTTTCACACCAAGCTCTCTATTTTTAGGGGCTATTACAACTTTTTGGGGGAATCGAGATAGCCAAGCGCCCCACCAGCTAAAAGAGCTATTTGCTATTATAAAATACCTGCAATGAGACATCAACCAAAGATCTGCAATTTCATCGTCTTTGTTCTTGTCAATATAAGTTACTGGTATAGTTACGGTGAAATGTACTTTACACCATTCTGGATCATCAGAAAAAATGAATAAATGAGGATTGGCCACTTTTTTTAGCAAATAGTCCAGTGAATTATAATAGTAACTAAGATCAAGTGTCTGTTCGTATTGAATTCTTCTTATATGAATTGCGATGCTTTCTACACTAATGATTTTCTTTTGAATGGCTGTGTTAGCCTCTGAAAAAGTCGTTCCGAAATTTAAATCAGAGCGTATTTGCGTCTCATAGTCGCTAAAATATTTATAAGACTGCCAATAACCTTCTATATAAGCAGGCCTGGCTGTATCCAAACACATAATTGACTTGTCTAAAAGTGTCTGATCTTTTTCCTTTATCAAAGTTGGTTTTTTGTAAAAAACACTTGTAACTAAAGAAAACCGCTTATTAATAAAAAAAAAGAGACAGTCTTTTAAATTGGCCTTATCAGCTTTTAAAGTGAAATTATTCAGCTGGAATGTTCTCTTGTAGGAATCCCTTATAAACCCACTATAGCTATCTAGAAATAAAGGCATATTACTTTTCAGTGATAATGCCCGGGCAAAAGCATAAATAAAAAGCTGATTACCGACACCGCCAAACAACCTTGCAACTACTTTTGGAGAATTTCTCATTAGTTGTTATTATACTCCTTGTTAATTAAGTGAAGGTTTGAAAACTCCATTCTTTCCCAATCTCTATACCTTTTTAAATCGAAGTCCATTATACTTTCAAAATATCTGTCGTATTTAAACCAATATAAATCAATCTGTTCTTTGTCAATGATATTAAAATAACTAGATAAAAACTGGTTGCTATCCTCTTCTGTCCACAGGGGACGATAATTTAAATAATCAAAAAAGCGGTTAATTAAATAGCCTTCGGCCACTTCAGATTTCATATATAGCTCAGAGGGCAGAACACCCTCAACTTTTCTCTTTTCATCCAAAGGAATACACCAATAATTTTTCATATCCTGGATGTGCCCAAACATAAACATATCGGTAACGCCATATAATCTCCTTTTGAAAGAATTTACGCTGCAAATGATCAAGCGCTCATTTAAGTTCGAGTTAACAGGAAACCTTTGTTGCAGGAATCGCATGTATGACAGAAAGTCTATCGATTTATTACATCTTTGATCCGTCCTGGTCTTCAGCAAATATTTGGTGTTCGTATTTTTAACTAAATAGTCAATCCCATTTGAAGTGGACGTAAGTTGAAAGTTAACATTCGAAAGCCCAGGAAATTCTGGTTTTTCATTCTCTATAACAATTACACCTAACTTCTTAATCTGTTCCACTACTTCACTAGGCTGCTCCCGCCATGTAGATAAAACGATATTAATTTGAGGATAGATATACTTATATAATTTAAGTGTCTCTAACGTGAAATTGTCTTTCACCACAATTGGTCCTTGCACTAGTATTGAAAAGTCATCTAATATTTCTGAATAACACATATATTTATCAAGAGCGTCCGAATTAAAGACCTTAATTCTTGTATTCACAGACAAATAATATGGACCAAACCTCTCTAATAATACTATTATTAGCTTAATTGCTTTTCTGTAAAAAGGCCATTTCTTCATAACATCTTTCATAACAGTTTTAAACCTTAAATAAGGTAGCATAAAAAATTTCTCTCAAGGAGAGGTGCCTGTTTTTTATGACGGTTACAATATCAAATGAAATAAAATTAATCACAACACTCAATAGTCCTACGAATATTAAATCCAGCCATCCCAAATTATCTACAGAAATTTTATAGCAAAAAAAGACAATGCAACTAGGCAATGACCGGAAACTAACATCAGCTAAGAGTTTACAACTATCCCAATTTACTAGCCGTTTTCTCCTAAAGAACACTAATAAGTAAACTCCTGTAGTAAAAGTCCGGCTTATTGCTGTTGCTATTGCTACGCCAATCAATCCGATGGTTTTAACTAAGATTATGCTCAATACTATATTTCCTATAATTTCAAAAACCGAGATACTAGCATATCCCTTTAATTCCCCAAAAGCATAAACTAAAGCCGTTGTTCCGCGTACGATAAATTCATAAATTATCCAGTAACACATTACATAATTTACACCATCTCCAGCATAGTTTCCTTTCCCAACCCAAAGCATTACGAAGATTTCATTAAAAAAGAAATTATAACAGGCTGTAATTATGGCTAATCGTATCAATAATTTTAAAAGTAATTGAAACAAACGTTGTAGTCTCTCATCCTCATTTAAATCTATTATTTGTGAAATACCCGCAAATAATACATTTGGAATTTTACTTGCTAGTGTTATACTAAACACTTGCGCCATCTTTGACGTGAAACTATATATCGGTACAAAGCTTGAACTAAGAAAAGAGGAAATAAAAATATTGTCGGAATTAGTTGCGACAGTATTTGCAATGCGAGCTATCTGAAAATAGCCACCAAAAGTCAACAGTGACGTTGCATAGTTCTTTTCGTATCGAAAGTGTTTTCTACTTAGCTTAACTAGTTGTAACGAAAAAAAACCGGAGATCAAAGCTCTTACAATAACGGAGACTAATAATGCATAAGCTAAACCTATAATATTTTTAAAGTAGACAACAAGCCAAATAGATATGATTATATTTACTATAGAACCAATACTAGTCAAATTCCTATTTAAGGCCAACTTTTGGCTCGACTCGAGTATCCCTGAAAATACCGAAGTTGGCAACGACAAAGCCCCAGCAATTAAAGTTACGTAAAAAGTTAACTGAAAAGTACTTGTATCAAGGTCAGAGATATCAAACCAAATTAAACAAAACGGGTATAAAAGCACTCCTAACAAAAGGAATAAGAATGCACTTGAAGCGAAAATCACCAATGAAGTTGCAACTAATTTGCTGACTTCTTCATTAAAGTCGGTCCTGGACGAATCTGATTGAACTTTAATTAAAAGCCTGCTGAGAGCCATCCCGATTCCGAAATCAGACAGTGAAATCCACATTACTATTGACCCTATTGTAAGCCAGTACCCATAAGATATATTGCTTAAATGACTTAAGTATATAGGGACCGCTAAGAAGGTCAGAATTTGAGTAATGATTAATCCTCCAATATCCGCGAACAAGCCGCCAATCGCATTTTTGCTGCGGGACATGGCTAGTTCTTGCTTAAATATTTATTCAAATCTTCTGGTGTTCCTAAACCGTTCATTTGATTGAAGTCAATTAAGTAAATACCTATCTTTGAGCCTTCAGAGATAGCATAATTATATACAGGACAGGTGTAAAACTCATTATTAACCCGCTCATTTCTAATTATCATATCAATTGCGTAATTAACAAACGAGCTTCCATTACCAAATAAATATATACCAACTGTTGCGTAGGGAGATATTACTTCTTTTTCTTTCACTCTGAGTACCAATCCATCAGAATCGATTTCTGCGAAAGACCACTTGGGGTTCCTTTCGGAATCTTTAAAACATAATATTGAACCATCATATTGATTTCGAATACTATAATCAACAAAATCAGCTATATTTATATCAACAAGTTGGTCAGAATTGGCGATCAATAAAGGGATTTCATTATCAATAAATCTTTTGGCAAATAAAACAGTACATGCTGTTCCCTCAGTAGTGTTCTCTATACCAATAAAGGTAGCACTATACCTGGAAGTAATCCTCTCCACAATATCTTTCTCTCTTTCTATATGGTCCTTACGCCCTATCAAAAAAAACTTAGCACCAGGGTACTGCAAATTTTCAATTACCCTTTCTATCATCGTTTTTCCATTAACTTCAATGAACGGCTTGGGCTTTTCATAGCCTGCCGACGCAAATCGGCTGCCGTTTCCTGCCATTGGAATAACTATATTTATGGTTGGCTTCATCATTACTTATTCTGTTAATTAACTTGATGCAATGCTTTGCTATGTTATTCGTCTTTTATTAAAACTGATATTTCCTTGCTAATATAGGAATAAACACTAGCGGTAAAATGATAAAGAGAATCGCTGCTATCTTGCATTTCAACCTTGTCGTCCGGAATATCTATAATGTGAAAGTTATCTAATTTATGAGAGACTTGCCTAATCAACTTTCTTAAATTGTGATGCCTTTTTAATAAACTTTGCCTCTTTTCAAACTTGGACGGATAATGAATATAAATTATGGGTATATCAGGATACTTAGATCTTATAGCAGCGAAAAAACGTAAATATAAACCCATTAAACTGGCATCAATATTTAGCAAACCTGAGGACAACAGATCTGTGCCGCTATTTCTCTTAACATCTGAAAAATATGCGAAGAAAAAGCATTCTTTATTCTTCGCAGAGACAAACTTATAATCCGCCATTTCTGAAGAAGAATCCATGATTAGATATTTAGGCGCGTTTCCAGCATTGAAGAAAGAGTAAAACTGCTGTAAAGCAATTTTCTTGATGTCATCCCTAACAATAAATTTGAGTAAATCTAACGAAGGCTTTGTTTGGTTTTTACCCTTCTCAAACGAGTCTAACAAAAAGTCAATTCTGCCTTTTTGTAAATTATACATTTTATAGTTTGATTTAGTATTTTCAAAACTTCTAGAACCTAAGCAAGCTACCCTCCCCATTACCCAATCATTTCTCGTTATATACATAAAACGCAGTCTATAGATTAGGCTTAAAAGAGAATTAGATTTGAATCTAATTAACTTTAAAATCATAAATCAGTATACTTGTCATTATTTGCTCCAGGAAGTTTTACTACAACAGTTGTCACATCTGTTAAAGCTTCAAAATCAGTAGCCTCAAAAGGCTGTATTTTAAGTATACTTCCTGAAGAATATTCTACACCCGACATTCTTACAACCCCATTTACTATCACAGTAAACTCAGTAGCTACTTTGTGGAAATGTCGAGACTCGTACGCGCCCTTGCTATACTTCTTTACTGCCACCTCAACATCTGTAGTATTGAACAGAGTTGGTTCGAAATTTCCGATAAACCAGCCTCCTTTCATTTTATTTAGGTCAAACTTTTCCATGCGTCAATTTTAAAAACTCTTCGAACTCTTTAATCTTTTGTGGAGAGTAAAAAGAGTGATAAGCATCTTTTGGAATTTCAAATGTCTCTATCTTTTTACCGTTAAGGATCATTTGATTATATACACTTGATGTATAATAGTTGCCCAATACGTTATCATCAAATTTTATCACATCGAAGGCCCCTTCTATAAAGTCTATAGCCTTCTTAAAATAATAAAATCCCGCTATTGCTTTATTGCTGATCGGATTTTTTTCGGCCGTTTCTACGACCACATGATTATCTAATCTCACGAAAGACCACCTGGGATGAACGGAAGGGAAGGTTATAAGACCACCGTCCGCATTTACTGTCCGGAATTTGTTCAAAACGATATTGTAATCAACATCTATTACTTGATCCGAGTTAACAATGATTAGTTCATCACTCTTTTCAATATTGTCAATAGACAAGAGGATACTACATACCGCACCTTTAGTTTGCCCGTTGATCCTAATAAAGGTCGAGCTATTAACAAGTTGTCTTAGCGTATTATCTAAATGAAACCGTTTGCAATCTGATTGTTTTAATACAAAAATGAATCTTTTTTCGTCGTCAATCTTGTTTAAATTTTCTAGCAAATATTCAATTAGAGCGCGACCTTGGATGTCTACTAAAGGTAAAGGATAAAGAAAATTCTCATTGTCGTCATCAAGCTTGCTCGCCGCTAAGGGTATTACTATGTTAATCATTAGACTCTATTTCCTTTATTCTATTAATGATATTAAAGTAGTTCACATCACTAACTTGCTCTACTCGCAATAAATTTGCTTTACTTGCTAGGGCTGCTCGTACCCCATTTTCGTTATCCTCAACTATTAAACATTCGGAAGGCAAAAGGCCCAATCTTCTAATAGCCAGATTATACATTTCAGGATCAGGCTTCCCCTTCACTACATCCTGATTAGAGATAAAGAAATCCAGGTAGCCAAGTAGCCCAGATTTTTCCATCATTACTTGAATAGTATTTTTAATCGAATTTGAGCATACCGCCATTTTATAACCTTCATTTTTCAACTTTGACAGCGCATATTGATGATGAAATGTCGGTTTACATTTTGCAAAGATTATTTCCATTGTATACTCTTGCTTCATCAAGTTGACAAAGTTGTGTAACCCTATCGGAAACTTTCTTTCTAGCGTAAGCATATTAAGTTTGTCCTTAGTAGGTAATCCGTCAAACGTTATAAGATGGTCATAGCGGCTTATCTCTTCGCCAAAAAGGCCTAATGCTCTGTTGAGAGCTTCATAGTGCCATTCTCTGGCATCTATAAGCACCCCATCCATATCGAATATAATCGCTTTAATTTGGGTCATACATTAAAGTATAATGAAGCCTGTTCTGGAAGATCTGTACATAGTATAACATTTTCCATCTCTTGGATTCCAATATTCAAAAGTTCATTCCATTGTTGTAAATGATCGCGTCTATGCAGCTCTGCTGATACGATGCAAATTTGCTTGCTATTCTTTAGATGCTCAGTAAGGATTCCTTTTGTATACCAAGTGTGAACAAAAGAATCAAGCCAAATGCCTTTGATAGAGCCATAGAACGGCAAATCTGTTTCAAACTCACTCAATCTACTGTATGATTTCAAACCTACCTCAACCGTTACTTTTAAATCCGGGATTGACATGTCGAACAAAAAATAGTTGTTAATCTTATACTCCTCAAGTTTAGTCATTAATGGGAGTTGAAGCCCGTCGGCTTTAATATTTAATGCTAATGGCGCTGTCTTTTCAATATTATATTTCTTATATGCAGAAAAAAGATCATCAACTGAAATACTTTCCGACGTTGGCATATCATGGGATACTACCAATTGGCCCATGTAATCTCTAATATCCGTTTCTGTGCCATAACCTAAGCTAAAGCTTCTTTCAAATGCTTTAAATGTATTTTTTTCATTAGGCTCTTTCCAGTAACCTCTATGAGAAATAACTATCATTTGTTTAAGATATCTCTATAAATCCGTTGTAAAATTAGAAATGTGACAGCTATTATCGAAGAGATAAATCCTCCTAATATCATACTTTTCAATTTGCTTGTTTTTTCCTTCTCAAGTGGCAGGATAGGTGTATCAATAACCTGAATTAATGGGGTCTCACGTCGTAGCGATACTTTAGAAATTTCCAAATTCTTAACAAGTTCGGACAAAATTGCCGTATTAGCTTGTACGTCGACAGCTCGCCGCTGAGATGGTACGCGCAAAACCTGTTTAGCCAAGTTTTGATTAGGATTCACATCCACAGAAGCTGCAACCCCAGAAATCGCTGCATTCAATTGCATTCTTATTGAATCAGTCTGATGTTGCAGAATTGTCAAATTCTGAACAGATTTTTTTGTTTTAGTTTGAATATAAAAATCGGCGACGTTATTAACCAAAGCTTCAGTGAAATATTTGGAAAACAATTCATTTTCAGATCTAACTTTAACAAGTATAATACTGAGTTTCTTATCGACCTTGCCAACCTCAAGACCATCTTTGATTAACGCCTTATAAAACACCCCTAATAAACTATCCTGGCTCAAATTAAAAGTCTTGCGATTTGCATTCGGATGGAAATGAATATTTAATAGCTCAGGCTTTTTTTTTCCCCATCCTTCTCTTAACTCATTAAATGTTATATAGTATTCAGCAAGCGTCGTTAGCTGTCCATTAATTTCAAAACTAGTAAGCAATGCCTTTTCAACCATCTTTCTAGAACGCATTAACTCTAACAAGTTATCTCCGGTAAAGGCACCTCCACCGCTTCCGCCCATAGACAATCCAAACTGCCCAGCCAGCGCTGCATACGCGCCAATTCCACCCGAAGATTTCTCGTCTTCTAACGCGAAGCTAAATTCTGCAACGTACTTTATCTTTTTTGTATAGGCGTACACAAACCCTATCAGCGAACCAACCAATCCTACTATAAGGAGCGTTACAAACCTAGACATTAGGAACTGAATCCAACGTCTTAGACCCAATAGAATATTTTTCAAAGATATTTCATCTTCAAAAGAAGGATTTTCTGTCATTAAAATACACTATTTAAAATTCCAAATGCAATTGCAGCTAACGAAGCTATTGACGAAGCAAGCCCGATGGTCTCTCCAGGCGTTAATTTCCTTCGTTCAGCCTTTGTAGGCACAAAAATCTCAGCTCCAGATTTAACAATCGGATAGTTATTAAATACCAAGAAACGTTTTGTTGATTGTATACTCCCGTTCGGATATAAGATATAAGCTCGTTTCTTCAGAGCTTTTTGAGAGAACCCTCCCGCACTTGAAATGTAATCCTTAAAACCTTTTGAATTAGAAAACACAACCGTCACCGGAGCAAGCACCTCACCATTTACTTTCACAGTCTGTAGTTGCTTCGGTACAATTAACACATCCCCATCCTCCAAAGTCAAATCATACTTCGCGCCAGGGTTATCCATGATACGCCCTAGATTAATTCCCACCAACGCATTTTTCAAAAGATTTTCATCCACTCGATCCACAGAATCATTTACGGTACTCTGCAGTCTTTTCAACCTGTCAATCTTATCCTGCTCAGTTCCGCTGCTGCTAATCCTATTCTTACCAGATCCTTTCTCAGCCGCATCCCCTCTCTTCAAAGACGCTCCATCCAAATAAGCCAGATCAGTAAATCCTCCCGCACGTTTCACCAGATCAGAAACCCGTTCATCCCTGCGAGTAATGGTATAAGCACCAGGATATAGAACCTCCCCCTCCACACGCACCTGCCGTTGCACCTCGTACCCCGCAGCATTACGCACCGCCACAATATCAAAGGGCTGCAACACGAAACGCGGTCCTCTTATTCTCAAGTTTTGATCAACATCCACCTGGAATACCTGAGCAGTTACTGAATTAGCCGCACCGGCTTCACTGTTCTTAACCCTTCTCGAAATCTCGATACGTTTAGCACTTGCGCCTTCTTTAAACCCACCGGCCTGTTGGATAAGATCCTCCAAACTTAAATTCTCGGCATAATCATACTCTCCCGGAGAACGGACCTCCCCGTCAATCCGCACTTTATACTCATCCCGCAGATCGAAGATCGAAGAAATTGTCACCACATCCTCTCGTTGAAGCGTGATGTCTGCTGCAGTCCCAGATAGCACTTTTCCAAGATCGAATGAAATAAGTTCAGATGTGTTATCCGCCTTCAAACGTGTTATGTATCCTCGAGGAAGAAATGCATCCTCTGTAACCCCTTCAGCTTTTTTGATCAACTGTGAAAGTGTTAAGCCTTGCTCCAGCTGATATTGGCCTGGGCGAAAGACTGCGCCCTCAATAGCAATCCTGTTTTCAAAACGCTCCAATATTGGCTCGGCAAAGTACTTATCGCCGTTCTGAGGTATATAACTAGCAAAATTCTCACTAAATACATCAGTGATTCGGCGCTCCTTAGCGGTGTTCTGAATGACTTTTATTCGTGCGCTATATGCTTCGGTGGTAAATCCTCCGGCGAAGTCAATGATATCCCGCAATCTGTCTTTATCTAACGCTTCAAAAATGTAAGGGCGTTTCACCTCCCCTGAAAACTGCACACGTTTTTTGTATGTGGGAATACGGATCACGTCCTGATCCTGCAAACGAATATTGTTTCTTTGGAAACCTCTCAGCAAAAAATCATACACGTCGAGTGTAGCAACTACCCGGTTATTCCGGATAACCTCAATTGTTCTGAATGATCCGTTTTCTGAAGGTCCACCTGATGAGTACAATGCATTAAAAACGGTAGCTAACGATGGTAAGGTGTAGGTCCCGGGACGTCTCACTTCTCCTAACAACGTTACTTTTATACCTCTTATATTTCCCAGGGAGACGGCAACTTTCGTATTGCCCGTATTGATGTTGGAGTAGATAGTTGCCAGACGCGACTTGATGCGCTGCGTAGCCTGATCCATACTTAACCCACTTACCTGCACATTTCCTACATAAGGGATATTAATTACACCTTCAGGAGATACTTTTAGTTTATAATTTGCCTCTGAATAACCGTAAATATCAATATTTAACTCATCGTCGGGTCCTAACTGATAGTTCGGCGGAGTAGCAATACGAAGATTTGGTTCAAAAGTGATCTGGGAGTTTTTGAACAGATCCTCTCCGAAGATTTTTGGCTTAAAGGCATCAAGAGCTTGTTCTGCCTTTGCAGGATCTTGAGCCAGAGAATCTGGCTGAAAATTGAGCTGTCTGCCCGGTTCTGAGGTCTGCTTCTGGCTTCCCGAAGAACGACCTGACGAGGAACCTGGGTTTTGTGAGTTTGAAGAGCCTCCCTGCTGTTCTTTTAATTTATTAGCCCTTTCGCGAAGTTTGGCGATCTCGGATGGAGCCATGCCCCTGGCAGAAGCTACCTGCTCCAATTGTGCTTCGCTTAATCCGCTTGCTTCAACCTGTTGAATGAACTGGCGTATCTGCGCATCGGAGAGTTCGTCTACCCGGACACTACTTAAGTTTTGTGTATTTTGAGCCTGAAGAGGAGTATAAATAGCGACGGCTACCAACAATATCACCAGCCTCACTAATTTGTTTATATTCAAATTCTTGAAAGATTTAAGGTTCATCATATTAATAAGCAGGATAATACTCCTTAGCTTTTCCCAGATAGATGTAATTTTTTATTAAAATCTCCCAAAAATAGAAAAATTAATAGAATCTGTTTTTTTTTATAGAATTAATATAAAAGAAAAGCCGGCGTGTCTGCACCTTAGCTAAAGGCAGGTGCAGACACCTTATAAGAACGGCTATTTAACCCTTAATATTCCTGTGAGGCTTACTGTTGCGCAGAACTCTCTCGGTTCCTTCACAGTTGGAATTTCGGGCACTTCCGCATCGAAACGAATCCCCCCTAAATATTGGCTCGTAGAAACTGCACTGGTCAACACAGACTTAAATGCTATTTGCACTTCCAGTCGGGAGTTGATGAATTCCTTTTCAAGATTCACTATGAGTCTGCCATCTTTTCTTTGTGCACTTCGGCTCTCCCCAGGAAGCATAACTTGGCCGAGATCGGGAAAATAGATAAAATACATTAGGGAATCATCATAACTGCATGTTGAATCCCATGATGTATCCCACTCGATTAAAAGGGTATGATCATTTATCAACTGCATTGAAGCACTTGAAGCCGGACGCAAACTTCCCATACTGAAACGTGCCTTTGAATAGTCAATCTCCATGTTTGGATATCCGCCTGCAAGCGCATTGAGCTGGTTATAAGAATGTGCAGACATTAGGCCGGTTCGATTTGGATGAACATCTGCGAAACCAACGTTTACCAGGCCGTTAATTGGTTTAAGCCATTTTTGCACAAAAGCAAAGACTTGCTGGGCAGTTGCCTTTTTTTTTGTTGGAGGTTTGCTGGAACGTTTTGGTAGCCCGCGTATATAGTCGATTTCTTTCCATTTACATCCCACAACTGATCCGGCTTTTCCTCGAAAAGGGCCGTTAATTCCGTTTTTATATCTTGCCATAGTGATTTAATTATTTAAGTTTCAATTAGATAAATCTATGAAAAAGATGTAAAGGATTAAATAATCTACATCAGATAAATGGTGAATAAAATGGAGATTAATTTCAGATTAACCCCTGTTCGAGCGGTCAAGGTGCGGTTAAAGTGGGGTTGAGCTGGGTTTGGGCTGGGGTTAATTTGCAGCTTCATGATAATACTTTGGACAAACTTTGGCAGATGATATCTGAGCTTCGAATAATGTCCGGGATAATTTCTGTGCCTATACCCATATTCTTATCGAATCCATACTCTATTCCTCAGTTCAACTCATTACAAGTAGTTCTTTGAGCTCTTTATTACTCAGATTACCGATCCAGTTCTCGCCTGCAGCTACGGACATATCGGCCAGCGCCTTTTTTGACTGAATCATGTCATTGATCCGCTCTTCGAAAGTATTCTTAGTAATGAACCGGTGAACCATCACATTGCTTTTTTGACCGATACGATAAGCTCTGTCGGTTGCCTGAGCCTCCACGGCAGGATTCCACCATAGATCATAGTGGATTACATGACTGGCTGCGGTTAGATTCAATCCTGTTCCTGCCGCCTTCAGCGATAGGATGAATATCCGGTCGGCATGGTTGGTTTGGAAATTTTCCACCATTTCTTTACGTTGTTTTAAAGAACATCCTCCGTGGTAGTACAATGGACTTTCATTATAACGTTCGGCGATAACATCCTGCAGGATCCTGCCCATCTCAGCAAACTGGGTAAAGATCAACACCTTTTCATTGTTTTCTCTGATGCTATCTAATTTATCAAACAATAAATTAAGCTTGCCGCTTAATGAAGGATCTAAAACATTGTTCTTTAAAAACTGGGCAGGATGGTTACATATCTGTTTCAGTGCCAGTATCATCTGCAATACCAGGCCTTGCCGCACAAATAACCTTTTTTTATCCGAAGTATCTATGCCCTCAATTTCCTTCATGGCTTCCTCTAACGTTTTTTCATATAAACCTGCCTGCTCTTTTGCTAAAACAGAAAAGCAATCCATTTCGATCTTATCAGGCAGGTCGCTGATGATAGACTTGTCCGTTTTGAGACGACGCATCATAAAGGGCGCGGTTACTTTCTTTAACTTTTCGGCTACTGTCTTATCGTTATAGATTTCAATGGGAGTAGCATACAGGTCTTTAAATTCCTTCGAGTTGCCCAATAGTCCCCTGTTGCTGTAATCAAATATGCTCCAAAACTCACTAAGACGATTTTCAACGGGTGTGCCGCTCATAGCGATAAAATTATCGGCAGCTATACCTTTGATCGCCTTAGCCTGTGCGGTATCCTGGTTTTTGATATTCTGGGCTTCATCAATGATCAACGAATGCCAGGGAAGCTTTTTTAACATAGGAGCTTCAGTCCTTGCTACACCATAGGATGTAAGCACGATGTCGGTTTTTTCTTCCAGCTTTCTGTTAGCGCCGTAAAAAACATGTACGCTCAATGACGGTGCGAATTTTTCAATTTCAGCCAGCCAGTTGGTTAGCAAACCAGTGGGCACTACAATCAGGGCTTTTTTGTCTTTCAGCAAGCCCTCTTCTTTATATTTTAATAGTGTGGTGATCACCTGCAAGGTTTTCCCCAGTCCCATGTCATCAGCAATAACGGAACCGAAACCAATTTTTGCGTTGCGGTACATAAAGGAATATCCACGTTTCTGATAAGGGCGAAGCTGTGCATGGATACCCTGGGGCAGGGGGATTTCTTTGCTGCTGTTCAGTTCATCTATCAAGTCCCTTACTTCCTTCGTCAGGCTGACGGGAGCACCGAAATACTCTCCGCTTAGGGCGGTCCGAAGAATTTCGAAAGCCGAAAGCTCCTTCTTACTACTGAAGTGCTTATGCAACTTTTCCAGTTCCTCCTTATTCACATAAATGTAATTGCTCTTATACTTAATAAGACTATCTGATCTATGAAGCAGTTTTTTAAACTCCTTTTCGTCCATTAAGGTATCGCCTATTGCTATCTGCCAGTCGAATTCCAGCAGCTGATCGAGCCGAAGGAAGGATCTTCCGGCTTTCTTTTTGAGTTTTAAACTCAGCTTCGGCTTTAGTATCTGTTGTAATGATTTTGGCAGGAGGATGTCTATATCCAGCAATTGTATTGCCGGGATCCTCTGGAACAGGAATGGCGTAAAGGCATTCTCATCCATCACAATGAGTTCCTCTCCTTTTGAATTGATATAACGGTCCAGTCCGGAAATGAAGCTGCTTAGCTGCGTTGTTGACTGCAGGATTTCATAGCGCTGCTGATCAAACTTTTTAAGTGTCAGAATGTCCCCGAGAGGGTTCGGCTTGCTCAGTGTCTCGTCTTTGTGATAGATATTAAGGCTTATAAGAAAGCTACTGTCCGCACGCTCTTCTACTACAACCTGGGGTTTGTAATTGCCTTGTGTAAGATAATATTTCTGGATCCACGCGGCCATGCCCCCGTTCAGGGCGGCTTCGCCCGGTTTGCCAAAATGGTAGGCATGCTTCCTAAAAAATAAATTGAGGAACAGGTCGTCAAAGTTCCTTTCTGCAAAAATAGCTATCAGTTCGGTGAGGAATAAGGCCAGAAGGTTAACAGACTGATTACAGTTTACTTCTCTGGCAGTCGTTTTTTCCTGACAGAAAAAAATGCCGGGCGGCAAAATATCCTGAAGTTTTTCCATTAACTGGCGGACTTCTTTGCTTAACATAGCCGGCAGCCATCTTACACCGAAAGTTTTATCGGATTGTTGCACAACCTGCGGCACAATTGCACCTTTAGCCACCAGGTGCAGAGCGGTGTAAAATACGGTGTGCAATGCCGTAGTAGAGGGTTGGTAGTCGAATGCCTTTGAAAAAGGAATTTGCTCCAGCTGCACAAGGAAATCGGACAAAGAAAATGTGGTTTCGCTGACCAGTACCTTAGCCTGCTGCTTTTCATCAACCACTACCTTGCTCAGACTGTGTGTGGTAACTTGCTGCTGTTCGTTTAGCGTCTTATCCAATACGGACTGCAGATCTATTTTTCCTTGTATTATCCTTTCCGCTTTTTTTACAATGCGGCTCAGAGCACTGGTATATTTTTCCTTAAAATTTCCACTACCCTGGTAAAAAGCGGGGTAATCCGACAGAAGGGCATTCAATGGCTGGTGCAAGGAAGGCAGATCGGAATAAGAAAGCCTGGCATAAGCTTTCTCAGGATTGAAGGATGCTTCCGTTGTTATTTTCTGTTCTCTTTCGAAATAAAGATCCGTTAAGGCTGGTATTTTCAGGGAATCACTTTTTACAAAGATCCCACGTTTATTCAGCTCCGCAAGTAAATCCACTTTATGCAGACTGAACACTAAAAACGGGTTGTTGTCTATTTCGGCGCTTACCTTATAAATAACGGCTGCAAGATGTTTACAGGGCACTGCCCAGTCGGGGCACGAGCAATTCATTGTAAGGTCAGTCCATTGTCCCGGAAAAACCTTAAGGCTGCTGTTTTCGGCGACATCAAGTACCTCAGGGTCGAGTTCCCGGTTGAGCAATCTGGAGATGATAACAGGCCGCTCTGCCAGCGCATCTATAAAAGAGCTTAACTGACGATCAGAAAACGGAGGTAAAATGATATCTACATTGTAAGGTTTCGGACGGCTTCCCTGCACCTTTGCATTTATCTCATTTTCTTTAATGTCAATTTTGGTAACTGCTCCTCCGCGGGCGTAGCTGCTGCCACGAGGCAAGCGGTTACTGTAATCAATATTGTTTAAAGAGTTCAGCCATTGTTCGCCCCACCATGTTTTACCGAAAGCTTTTGACATTGTCTCAGAATTGTATTTGATCTTTTAGGATGAGCAAAAGTAAATAATACAGTTTGTTGTATTTCATCCGGGATGGAGGAGTTGGGAAATTTTTTCTTTAGGGCTGCCCAAAGACGCCTATAATGGGTTCCGTTAACCGGAAACATAAAAGTATTTAGTTATGAAAGCGACAACCTGCAAAAAACAATTACGGGCTTTGAAGTTCATGGTCTCAGCGTAGCATGTCGCAAATCACCCTGCAACTTGTCAAGATAACCCTCATCCCGACTCTGTAAAAAGGTTAAATTTGTTTAACCAGATTACCTAAAGATGTACATTATGAAAACACTAGAATTCAGAAAAGAGATCAATGCACCGGTGCAAAAAGTATGGGATGCGCTTTGGAATGAAGCGAATTACCCTCAATGGACGGCTTTCTTCAATCCTGACCCTGACAGCGGTTCTGTGATGCAAAGCGACTGGAAGGAAGGCGGGAAAACGCTATTCACGGATACGAAAGGTCATGGCATGGTGAGTACCATTAAAACCTTAAATGAGCCTTATGACGTAGTCTTTGAGCACCTTGGTGAGATTATCGATGGAAAAGAAGATACTACCAGTGAAAAAGTAAAGAGCTGGGCAGGTTCACTGGAGGAGTATCATCTCTCAGAAAATAACGGGACGACCTCCCTGATAGCTTCAGTACAAACGGATGAAAAATGGGCAGATATGATGAGTGAGGGCTTTAACAAAGGCCTGATGGTGGTAAAGAAAATTTCTGAACAGTAACCTAAAATAGAAAATCATGGAAAATCCCGTAGCCAGATCGCTCGCAGTCATTATTCCCGGTTACCGAATGCATACCCAGATGTTCAACAATATGCTGGATGAAGTTCAGGAAGCGGATGCTCAAAAGCGCATTGAAAACAAAACTAACCACTTTACCTGGATGGCAGGTAATCTGGTAAACAGCCGGTATTGGCTGGCAAACATACTAGATATTCCGGAGAAGGACCCGAATGAAGACTTGTTTAAGGACGCCAAAGCCCTCGATCCGAATGCTACATACCCTTCTCTGGACGAGCTGAAGAAGGAATGGCATAAGATCTCCCCTATTTTATATCAAAAGCTCTTACAAATCGAGGAGGCGGAGCTTATGCAGGCATATCCATTTGGGATGAATGTTCCCTATGTTGAAGAGAATAAACTTAACATGATTGGCATGTGCATCGACCGCGAAAGTTACCTATTTGGACAATTAGGCCTCATGCGAAAGATATTGAATTACCCGGGCGTTAAATATGATGTGGATGACAGCATAGGCTATTGAGCGGTTAAGAAGATCGGGACATTTGCCGATCCAGTTGTTGGAACTTCGGAACTTCAGCCAAGTGGCGGCCGAACTGCATACTTAAAAAAGGGGGGTCGCGTTCACTAGCTCTTCGGCTAATAATTAGTAAATTAGTAGCTTTGATTTGAAATACTGCCTGGTACTTTGCACGTTTTTAAGAAATACTTGACAAGATGCTAATATTTAATCAAGCTGGGTTGTTGGTTCCTGACGCTAAAATTGAGTCGAATTTAGAGGAATTACAATCTGAATTTGTTATTAATATCCCCAGTGATAAAAGAAGCACTCTTTTTAAAAAACTAATGGAGTATAATTCAGAATTGAAGCTTGAATGCGACTTGAAAGGCTTTACTCAATGGATTGATGGTTCCTTTGTAACTAGGACGCAAGATCCCGGCGACATCGATCTAGTCACTTTTTTAGAACATAATGAACTAGCGAGAGTTGGAGATAAAATTAATAAATTTAAATATCCCAACTCCGAAAGAAATTATCTGCTAGATGCTTATATTATTGAGGTCTATCCAGAGGAACATAAAGAAAGATTTAAAACGGTGAGCGATATTTCATATTGGTTAGACAGATTTACTAAAACGAGACGAAATCGGAAGGGGAATAAACTTTCGAAGGGTTTTTTGGAGATTCATCATTAACACTTAGCACAATGAAGGACAATGCACTATATAGAATTCTAGACTTAGTTGAAGAAATTCAAAAGGTTGAAAAAATGATTGAGATTCACTCAGACTCAGATTCTAGCCTCATGATTAGTCAATATAAGTCTCAAAAGTTGAAGCTAACAAATTTATTAGTCAAAGAATTACTACAAAATTCAGATAATAGTTCAAAAGTTATTTATCTATTAAAGTTATTTATCGATAAGTTTTATAAGAGGGAAATTAGCGCTTATAATTCTGCAAGTGATGAGATCAGCTTTAAGCGAATTGAAGAGGCGTTTCTTTAATGTAAATGGTGCTTGTTAGCGCTATTAAGCTCAATAAAGACACAAAAGCCTGTAAGATAGCTATCTTACAGGCTTTTGCGTCTTCCAATAACAGTTATCTTACTCGAAGTAGTTAAGGATATTGTAACCACCTTGCTTTAAGTACTCGTCTTTCTTAACCAGGTTAAGATCTGATTGCATCATATCTTTTACCAATAGAGGTAAATCGTACTTAGGCTGCCAGTTCAGCTTTGTTTTTGCTTTGGTAGGATCTCCTAACAATAAATCCACTTCTGTTGGACGGAAGTATCTTGGGTCTACCTTTACTACGGTCTGACCAACCTTCAACGCTTCCAGGTTTAAACCCAGATCCAGTGCTTTTACCTGATCGACATCAACGATCACACCTTTTTCGTTTTCGTCTTTTCCGCTGAATTCAACTTCGATACCAAGTTCTGCGAAGCTCATTCTAACAAAGTCACGAACGGTAGTGGTGATTCCTGTAGCAATTACATAATCTTCCGGCGTATCTTGCTGAAGGATCAACCACATAGCTTCTACATAATCTTTGGCATGTCCCCAGTCCCGCTGTGCCGAAAGGTTTCCTAAATGCAGGCAGTTTTGCAAGCCTAAAGCGATTTTGGAAGCAGCACGGGTGATTTTACGGGTAACAAAAGTTTCCCCTCTGATAGGACTTTCGTGATTGAATAAAATACCGTTGCAAGCGTACATGCCATATGCTTCGCGGTAGTTTACCGTGATCCAATATCCGTACATTTTGGCTACGGCATATGGTGATCTTGGGTAAAAAGGTGTTGTTTCGCTTTGCGGAACCGCCTGAACTAAACCGTAAAGCTCTGATGTAGAAGCCTGATATACACGTGTTTTTTTAGTCAAACCTAATAAGCGAACCGCCTCAAGGATACGTAATGTTCCGATACCATCAGCGTTAGCTGTGTACTCGGGAGTATCAAAGCTCACTTTAACGTGGCTCATTGCAGCCAGGTTGAAGATCTCGTCAGGCTGAATTTCCTGTATGATACGGATAAGGTTCGTTGAATCAGTTAAATCACCATAATGAAGCTGTAGCTTAATGTTGGTATCATGCGGGTCCTGGTATAGGTGGTCTATACGATCTGTATTAAATAAAGACGAACGTCTTTTAAGTCCGTGTACCTGGTATCCTTTTTTTAACAGGAACTCAGCCAGGTATGCACCGTCCTGACCCGTTATGCCGGTAATTAGAGCTACTTTCATTATTTTATTGAATTTGGAGTTTAATTGAATTTATTTCAGTAAATGAATTATAAAAATATAAAAATTATTTTAACTATGTATTCAAATTACAAAATCTCTATTTTGTTTTAAGTATTTTAAAAAGCAAACATTCAACCTTATTGAACGAGTTTAAGAAGATACTGGCCGTACCCACTTTTTACCAAAGGCGAGGCTACTGCTTTTAATTCTTCGGCAGTGATGAATCCCATACGGAAAGCCACCTCTTCAATACAGCCAATCTTTAGTCCCTGGCGTTCTTCAATTACCTGCACAAACTGACCAGCCTGCATCAATGAATTGAATGTCCCGGTATCCAGCCAGGCTGTACCGCGACTCAAAACACCTACTTTGAGCCTTCCCTGACGAAGGTATTCTTTATTTACATCAGTGATCTCGTATTCTCCGCGCGGAGAGGGTTTGATGTTCTTTGCAATTTCTACTACTGAGTTATCATAAAAGTATAGTCCCGGAACTGCATAGTTGGATTTCGGGTTCACTGGTTTTTCTTCGATGGAAATTACCTTGTTGCCGCCGTCGAATTCTACCACACCATAGCGTTCAGGATCTGAAACCTGGTATGCGAATACTACGCCGCCTTCCGGTTCCTTTAGTTCTTGTAAAAGATGCGACAAGCCGTCGCCGTAGAAAATATTATCGCCGAGAATAAGAGCTACACTGTCGCTTCCTACAAATTCCTCTCCTATCACGAATGCCTGTGCCAGACCATTAGGTTCTTCCTGAACGGCATAAGAAAACTTACAGCCTATCTGTGAGCCATCTCCCAGCAATTTTTCAAAGTTAGGAAGGTCGTGAGGGGTTGAAATTATAAGCACCTCTTTTATCCCGGCGAGCATCAGAATTGACAAAGGATAATAGATCATCGGCTTATCATAAACCGGCATCATTTGTTTACTAGTTGCTAAAGTAAGCGGGTGTAAACGGGTACCCGAACCACCGGCAAGTATAATTCCTTTCATATATTTTATTTACCTGTTAACCTAATCTGCTTATACATACTTCTAAACTATCCCTCCAATACGAAATGCCTATTCCGAAGGTCGATTTGATCTTCGATTTATCCATCACCGAAAAAGCCGGGCGGGTTGCCCTGGTCACGTATTCAGTACTTTTTATTGGAAGAGCCTTCACCTGCACCTTGCCTATGTCGAAAATGGCTTTGGCAAAATCGTACCAGGATGTTACTCCTTCATTACTGTAATGATAAATTCCGTATTGCTGCTCGTCATTTTGGATAATGTGAAGGATGGTAGTGGCCAGATCAATTGCATAGGTAGGCGTGCCAATCTGATCGGCAATGATGCTTAACTGCTCGCGTTCATTTCCAAGCTTCAGCATGGTCTTGACGAAGTTATTTCCGTATTCAGAATATAACCAGCTGGTGCGAAGGATATAGTATTTCTCCGTGAATGATGGGATAACCAGCTCTCCTTCGAGTTTTGTTAGTCCGTATACGTTGATGGGCTCTGCCTCATCGGTTTCTGATAATAGCTTGGGTACGTTTCCTGCGAACACAAAGTCGGTGGAGACATGGATGAGGGTGGTTTCATATTCCGCACAGAGCCTGGCAAGGTTTGCCGCCCCGTCTTTATTTACTTTCCTGGCAATGTCAACATCGTCCTCGGCTTTATCAACGGCGGTATAAGCCGCACAATTGATGCAATATGCCGGCTTATATTTTTCGAACGCATTCTTTATCACCTCAGGATTCAAAATATCTGCTTCTTCTTCAGAAAGAAATATACTATTGTCGATTTTATTTTGTTCGGAAACGAACTTCAGACATGATCCTAACTGGCCTGTGGCGCCAAAAACAAGAGTCGTACTCATCGAGAGTGTTAATTTTTAGATATTTGGGGCTAAAATAGAATTTTTCTGGAATATAATCTTTTTAAGTTCTACCCTTTCCTTGTTATCTTCATCCTTGTAATTGTAACATTTAATTTTCGATTTGCAAGGATGAGGCTGGGTAAGATTGACGTTTTTTCTGCAAATCAGCTGCAGCAAGGCAACGCATACCGCCTTATCCATTGAAGTTCAAGCAAATAGATTCTTACTAGCAAATAAACTTTAAGCAATTTCGTTATTCAAAGAATAAAGGGGCGACCCAAAACACACACAGATATGAGAGTATTTAGAAAATTAGCGCTGGGCCTGTTACTTGTAGTAGCAGCGAGCCTGGCAGGTGCCACTACCGTGATGGCACAAGCCCGGATGTATGGTTCATCCTATTCGTTTTACCAGGACCTTGCGCCTTATGGCCGCTGGATGACCTATGGCAATTACGGCCAGGTGTGGATTCCCCGGGTTGAGCAGGGCTTTCAGCCCTACGCTACCCGCGGGCAATGGGTAGTTACCGAATATGGAAACACCTGGGTGTCGGATTATGAATGGGGCTGGGCGCCTTTCCACTACGGACGATGGACATTTGATGATTATTATGGTTGGATCTGGATACCTGGGGACGAGTGGGGACCTGCCTGGGTAAGCTGGAGATCAGACAATGATTATTATGGATGGGCTCCGCTGGGTCCTGGCGTTGATATCAATATTAACATCAACATTCCTTTAGCTCGCTGGGTATTTGTTCCTAAACGGTACGTTACGAGCAGGAATATCTACAACTATTGCCTGCCGCAGCCAAGAGTGGTTAATATTTACAACCGCACCACCGTTATCAACAATATTTATGTAAACAACAACCGACGGTATGTTTCTGGTCCGCGCCGGGATGAAATTGAACGGGTAACCCGCAGCCGCGTAACGGTTCATAGGATCGACAACAGTGGCAGGCCGTCGCGTGCGGAGGCAAGCAATGGTTCATTGCGCATCTACCGTCCGGAAGTTAACAGCCGGCCTGGAAGGGGCAGTAGTAATTCTGGTTCTTCGAGGGATAGGGATCAGTACAATGCATCTGGCCGAAACCAGCACAGGGATGATAACGATGGCAGATCAGGAAGCACACCGCAAAAATCTTACCCGGGAAACAATGAAAGACCATCAGGGGACAGGCCTGGTAATGACAGGTATGATAATGAAAGACGGGCCGTTTACCGGAGTGCCAACAATCAGCGACCTGATTATACACGAAACAGGGAACAAAATAGCGATCGTGGGACTTCGCCGGCAACGAGCCCTTCTCCTTCTCAGCGGCAAGACTCTCCAAGGACTTCGAGAGATGCTAGGCCTCAAAGAAATAATCCGGGGATAAGCGAGCGTTCGAGCCAGGGAAGTCAAAGTCCCGGAAGAAGCTCTCAATCGCAGGGCCAGTCCGGAAGGCAGGGATCTGATCAAGGCTCATCCAGATCAGCGAGACCAAGCCGGGGAATATAGTTTCCTAAGCTCCATGTCATGCCGATCCTGAATTAACTTCAGGATTCGGCACCTCTTGAGCTATGTATAGAACAAGAGGTCCTGAAACAAGTTCAGGATGACGAATAGACGAATAAATAAAAAAGGAGGCATTTTGCCTCCTTTTATTTATTTTCTTGCTTCCATTGCTTACTGAAAGATTTAGGCGCCACTTCAGGCAATTCGCGATGCTTACCCCAGGCGCCTTTGAAAAAGCTTCGCATCAGGAAGTTCTTCATTCTGCCGCCAACCATGTCCATAAAACTTCGTTTGAGCATTCCTTTGCGCCATCCAGCCCAACCTACTTTCTCAAGCTTACTCACTTCTCCACTATTTACAGCATCTCTGCGGTTAAGCAACAGCATTTTGTGTATGTCGATTTTGACCGGACACACTTCGGAGCACTTTCCGCATAAGCTGGAAGCGTAGCTAAGGTGTTTGAACTCCTCCATACCCCTCATGTGGGGAGTGATCACCGAACCAATAGGCCCGCTGTAAGTTGTTTCATAAGTATGCCCGCCTACATTTTTGTAAACCGGGCAGGCATTTAAACATGCTCCGCAGCGGATACAATACAAGCCTTGGCGTTGCTCTTTTTGTGCTAACAGGTTCGTACGTCCGTTATCCAGCAAGATAACGTACATCTCTTCCGGGCCGTCGGTTTCATCTGCCTGGCGGGGACCGCTTAAAATGCTGTTATACACCGTAAGGTTTTGGCCGGTGCCGTGAGTAGAGAGCAGTGGCCAGAATAAATCGAGATCATTTATAGAGGGGATGATCTTTTCAATTCCGGCGATAGTAATATGAATCTTCGGGAACGTAGTGGTTAAGCGGGCATTGCCTTCATTTTCGGTAAGAGCTACACTTCCGGTGTCGGCAATAAGAAAGTTTGCACCGGTAATACCGACATCAGCTGTAGTGTATTTTTCCCTGAGTAGCTCCCGGGCTTTTAAAGTCAGTTGTTCGGGTGTAGCATCCGGAGGGGTACCGAATTTTTCATGGAACAGTTTGGCGATATCCTCTTTACTCAGGTGCATGGCCGGAGTAACTATGTGATAGGGCTTCTGTCCCAATAGCTGCACTATGTATTCGCCTAAATCACTTTCGAGTGACTCAATATGGTTTTCTTCCAGAAATTCATTTAAATGAATTTCTTCAGTGGACATAGATTTCGATTTAATGACAGTTTTTGCGTTGGCCTTCCGGAGGATACTTAGAATCTCGCGTTGCGCTTCTTCTGCATCGTTGGCCCAGATGACTTTGCCGCCCCGTTTTTGAATGTTCGCCTCAAATTCGGGAAGGAATTTGTCCAGATTTTCCATCACACGCCATTTTATGGTATGGGCCTTTCTTTTAGAAGCCTCCAGATTGGCTAGTCTGGATAAACCGCGTTCTACTGCGGTATGATACCGACCCATGTTGAAATTTATGATGCGACGGTGATCCTGATCAAAGGCTTTTGTCTCAGATGTTTTAAGAAAATCCTCAGCAAAATTTGTCATACAGCGAAGTTATTGAATTTTAGTGGACCGTATGGTAATATTTGAAAATGGATTATTGTTTTAGGGATGACTAACTCTAAAGCATTCCTGATTAGCTTTCTGCGTCATCCTGAACTTGTTTCAGGACCTCTTGCCTAAGCGGGGCGCGCTATACATAGTTCAAGAGGTGCCGAAATAAATTCGGCATGACGGCCGTGATAAGAAAGGCGCATCAAATCGCTTTCTTTGTAATAAGAATTTTTCAGGTGTTATGCATAGAGCACCGGAGCTTTCTTAATTAGCTTTCTTCGTCATCCTGAACTTGTTTCAGGACTTCTTGGCTAAGCAGGGCGCGCTATACATAGTTCAAGAGGTGCCGAAATAAATTCGGCATGACGGCCGTGATAAGAAAGGCGCATCAAATCGCTTTCTTCGTCATCAAGAGGTCCCGATTATGGACGCTATAAACTTTGTTGCTTGAAATGCGGGCAGTTGCAGTCTTTTTTGAAGATGCTGCAGGAAGTAATAGATGTGATTGTAAGAGCTAGTAATGCGATTTTAAATAAATTTTTCATGGCCGTTTCTGTGCAAAAATATGTAACTGAAAATACCCATCCCTACTCCTACCATGTCACAGAAAAGATCCCACCACTCGGCAGAGCGGTAAGTGAAAACTTTCCACTGTAGTATTTCAATTCCTGCACCCAGGAAAGCAGTAACCAAAAGGATTTTCACAATGGTTGTAATACGGAAATAATAGCTTTTTTGTTGCCGTATTTTTCCATAAAACAACAGCACAGTTAGTACGAAGAAAAAACCTGTATGAACCAGTTTGTCCATGCCCTCGAATACCGGAACACCGTTTTCGAGAGTATCGGTGGGCATGTCGCATAGAATGAGCACCAGTATTGCCCATAGGATCGCAAGGTACTGGTGCTTTATCGTGTTTATCATTAAACGCCTATTAGTGATTTGTAGTCCTCAGCAGAAAGGAGGTCTGCAGCTTCTGTTTCAGAACTTAGGGTGATCTTTACTAACCAGCCATCTCCATAAGGATCCTGATTTACCAATTCAGGCTGGCTATCTAGCAGCGGATTAATCTCAAGGATAGTTCCTGTTACCGGGATAAATAAATCTGACACTGTTTTGACAGCCTCAACCGTACCAAAGATTTCATTTTGAGCTACTTCCTGCCCCTGAGTATTAATATCGATATAAACGATATCGCCTAATTCGCGCTGAGCGAAGTCGGTTATGCCAACAATAGCTTCGCTTCCCTCGATACGGATCCACTCATGGTCTTTGGTGTATTTTAATTCAGCTGGAAAATTCATTTTTATTAATTTTTTTCAAAAATACTTTATAAGTGTACAAATACAAATTAGTACAGGTTAAAGTCTGTTAAAGTTTTCAAGCGAACTTGTTTCAGGACCTCTTGCTGAGGCACGCCTCCTATGCATAGTTCGCTTAGGCTGGTCTTCTATGCCGGCGCTGTCCTTAGTCTGTAGTCGGGGCTTAAGCGCGCCAGGGACTAAGGATTATCCCATAAAAAAGAGTCTCCGACTCTTCAGGCGTTTTGTATAGCGCTTTAACGGAGTCCGAGACTCCTTGTATTAGTGAATCCTTAGAGCTCCTCCGGAACGCCTAAGGACAGACAAAAGCTTCACTTAACGACATTGAGCGCACGCGTGCCGCGTGTGCTTAGCCAAACGGCCATCTACTGCAAGGTAAACCTTAAACTGACGCCAAAGTTGCTGAATGAGGTATTAAATGTTTGTGAAGTATAAGGCTTAGTTATATTTCCATCATAGTACAGGCGCAGGTTAAAGCGCTGATTCAACACATAGTCAATGGTAGGCCGTACAGTTATATTCTTAGCTCCGGATGAAACCTCTGCATCATCAACATCAGCCCTGAAGATGGTCGTCTTACGGTCGTTGATGGCAAAATCCATTCTAAAATTGACATCATTGTTTAACTTCCGACCACCGCCAAGGCCAAATGGCAGACGTAAGTTATTTGTACGGTAACCGAAACCAAATATGATACCATCATCTCGTTGCTGTGCCAGCTGACTATTAGATAAGCTTAAGCTAAGGGCCCTTGATTTACGGTACTCGAAGTTGATGCTCATGTTATTTTTCAGCCTGAAGTCTACGCCGAGTAAGGGAACGAACTGCTCTGCCAGGGTTACCTGCGAAAACTGGTAGAAAGGCAGGAAGTTGCCATTAGCATCCACCTGAGAAGAGAACCCGTTTAATTCAGCATAACGTGCCAGCGAGTTAAAACCGTTTACACTATAGGTGGAACGATAGGTATGGCTAAGATCGAAGGAAGCAAATAAGTCACTAAAAAACTTATATTTGGTAAGCCCGTTATAAGTGATCCGCCAGTTTGGAACCGGGATTTTAGGAAAACGGCTCAAGCTTACTTTTTCTGCATCCTTCCCAGTGTAAGCTGCCATAAATGAAGCTACCAGTACATCCTGAGAAGCTGCGCCGTAACCATCCGAATACCCGGGGGACTGACCTCCTGGATTAGGATTTAAGCCCCCCAATCTGCGGGAGATCACCTGGCGGTTCTGTTCGAACTGGCGGAACAATTTGGAAGTTCCATTTACTTCATCCTTTGCAAATGCCGTTTTCAGTGAGAAAAATGATATGCTAAAATCACCAGAAGTGATCGGGCTTTGATTAACAAAGCCAGCGGCATTATTTTCAGTAGCCTCCTGGTACTTAAAGGTAGTTGAGTAATTGAAGCTCTGGCTCTTTAATGCGGTCAGTTCAATCCTTAGATCTTTAAATGGTTCTATAGTACCTCTCAGATTGATATCCTCTCTGTTAGTAGTTACATACAGCTGGTTTTGCAACTCATCTTTCGTGATCCAGTTATTTCTCACAGCCCGGTTCCTGATGTCGTGCTGACTACCGAACAGGAAGTCCCATCCCGGAGCGTCCGAATCGAAATTATATCCCAGGATATTAGTCGTAGGCTTATATCCCGGAAGGAAAGTTCCTTCTGTCCTGGTATAAGCTCCTGTAATATTTTTTACAGAGGTTAATACGTTAACCAGGAATTTCCTGGCAGCAGCAGCGTCTGCAGTATTTGATTTCCTGATGAATCCTACCTTATTATACAAGGATACGAAGTTTAATGTCGGGTTAACCTGAATGGTCCTTGAGTTTTGGATGGCATTCCCAAAGTCGATCTCCGGATCACGCAAGGTTACCAAAGGTTCTGTTCTCCAGTTAAAGTTTGTTCCGTAACGGGCCACCAAACTCGTCCAGCGTAAACCGGGGATCTTGTTGACAGGCACTGTGTAATTTAGGTTCAGTGTATGATTGTAGTCAGTAGTGCGGCCTAAACGTTTCAGGTTTGACCATATAGAATCTCTGGCGCGGCCGTCAATCCTTCCGTAAGGCTCATCAATAACCGAATAATTTGTGGCGTTGAAATCCATCTGCAGTGAACGGGTCAAATTCCAGGTAACTCCATAAATGCGGTTCATCAGAAAATTTTTATTGAAGTTTGTCCGCAAGCCTAAGGGGATGCTGCTTTGATCATCACCAATATCACGAAGTATATTTTCTGAATACTGCCTGTCAAGATCAACCCTGAAATTCAGAGAGGATGGCAACAAACTGAAATTAAAATCACGCAATAAAGCCAGTGTGTTTGATTTGATCAGCTTCTCGAAAGGCGAATATGTTTTAGGCTGACCTGCAAAATTATAAGCTAAGCCGCCCCGGTATGTTTTCTGTAATGCCAGTTCATTGATATAATCGCGGTGATAGTATTTGGTGAAGGCGTACGACACACTCCAGTTTTCTATATCCCACAAACGACTTTTGCTGTCGGGGTTAGTTTTAATCTTTCTGACATTTGTAAAGCTTAAGCCTCTTCTGGAAGTATAGTCGTTAACAATACGCCCGATAGCCTTGCGCTCGCTTCTGTTGAGTCCCTTCAACGCATTTTCAAGTTCTATATCCTGGAAGCGTGGATCATACTGAGGAGTACTTAACTGCGATGATAGGTTGAAGAATAAAGGTATTTTAAGTCCGACACTTTCCGGGAAGAACTTACCTAATTCAAAGCTCGTCGCCAGGTCGAAGAAGTTATTATCACTTCTGTTCCGCTCACTCACCCGTTTATCTATCGAACCGAAACCTATCGTGCTTCTGCTTCCGGATATTGTTACGTCTCCAAAGTCGGCAAGTTTTGCATTCAGGCGGGCGGTGGCGGCCCAGCCACCTCTTTCATCGAAATCAGTAAGCCGCAGCTCATTGAACCAAACCTGGGCTGACTTTGCGAGGCCATCGTCATCGCCAGGATTAGCATCGTTTCGCAAAGGGTTGCGAACGCCAAGCATATATACCCGAACCTTGCTCATATCAGGTTGTCCCATTACAGTGATCCGGCTTACCCCATCGGTGTAGATATATGGCACATTAGTCGGCCATTGTTCATTATTACGGGCGGCTTTCGCTTCCTGGAATTTGGCCAGCTCAATTTCAATACTGTTCGCTTCAGGCCAGATGGCATAAGGATCGCGGGTGCCCGGAAGTGTTACCTTCAACGGCCGTTCATACTCATAATAATTTTCCTGGTTATCCGAACCGATCCTGACAAAGGCATTTACTTCGTTATCCCTGAGGTTCTCGCCTTCGGCATGGATAAACATCTCCATCTTTTTATACGAGCGGAAATCGTTGTACGTGGTACGGAAAGCAGCACGCGCATAACCATCACGCAGGTCTTTCACGTTCACGGCAAGTGCCTGCTCGTTCTGCTGAGTTTCGCCCCGGAAGTTTCCGTAATCGCGTTCGCGTTCTACACCAGGAGGTACCACATAAGGAATTGGGGTACGTTTTCCATTCTCCTCGATGTTAACTGTAGTTACATCAAGTGTTTCGTTAGGATCCACTACCGGAGGTAAGCCCGGCTCAGCAAGAACCTTGGCCGAATTATTTTCGGCATTATATCTTCGCCATTCGCCACGAACCAGCTGCAATCTGCCCATCCTTAAAATTGTGGTATCTGCAAAGTCGGTCAAGTAAGCCCGTATAAATCGAATTGATTTAAAATCCTGGATATCACCTACCTTTTGACCCTGAGCAATAGGGATTTTAAACTGGTACCAGGACACCTGTTGAGACGAACCGTTAGGCATTTTAACCGTAGAGGTCACTTTATCTGTAATATAATTTTGTCCAACCACCATACTGCCAGGCCGGATGGAAACTTTATACTCGAAATACTCGTCGGTAGAAGTGGAAGTGTTATCGCGATTTACGTCTTCTCCATCCGGCAGGGATGTAGAGGCTGTATTATCAATGCCCGTTTCTGATTGTGATTGCTCGGTAGTTTTCGAGTTTCCTTCAGTACCGTTATAACGTTCGTAACGTTTTAATATACCAGCGTCCTGTGCATCCAGATTTCCGCCTCGGTAATATTGAAAATCATCTGACGATGGATCCGCATCAAACGCTGCAGCGGCCTGTGCATTGAGCTGACCTTTGATCTGGTTTACTCTATCGGCAAAGAACTGACGCTCGTCGTTACTGGTCAATCCGTCCAAACCAACATCTTGAAACTGCCTCGCAGAAGGGTTATTGTCAAAGGCCTGGATCACCGGCTGCAGTTTTGGCACTCTTCCCCATACGGTAGTGTTCACTTTACTTATATCCCCATCGGCAGGCAAACCGTTTTCCAGCGACTTCTTACCATCTTTAAGAATATCCTCAGAAATATTACCAAGATTGAAATAAAGATCTCCTCCCTCATGATTAGGTTTATAAATAAAGGGATCCATCACCCACATTTCGATAAACTCTATATTCAGAGCTTCGAAATCATTGGTTTCCAGGCGCCGGAATATACCTCCCCAGCGGCTTTTGGGATTATTTAATGTTCCGTCAGGGTTTAAACCAGTAGCGGTATAGTTGTAAGGACCACGTAAGCTTGGATAATAAGCAAGATCAAAAGTAGGAAGTGTTAATTGCTGACCTGTTGCCGACTGTTTAAACGGAAAAACTTCCTGCTCTAAGATCTCCCGGGTATAGTGATTTGAGCGGGCATTCGGGTTCCGGCGGATGTTATCCGGAGTAAGTGCGTTGGTATTAAAAAATATAGGGTCAATATTGTAAAAAGCTAAACGAGCCCTGTTCCCGCCATATTCAAGATCATTTACTAACGTGGCTTCAGAAAACCTGTTCCCGTTAAGTGATGTATTAAGCGGTGTCCCTGAAATCTGCCAGCCAGCAAAATTCTTTATATCAATGATAGAACGGCTACCTTCAAAATCATCCAGGTAACTGGTTCCATTTTTACTGCCCGCAAAATTCAGAGCTTTCGGATGTCCCGGGATCATGTTAGCATATTCGCCGGAGAAAGTAATAGTGGAAACTTCTTTGGTGTTGATAAGCGGGATTTTATCCACCATCCGGGTTAGCCAGCGTGAGTCAGAACTGTAATTGGCATCTAAGCCCCAGATCGTATTCGAGATAGCTTCCTCACCAATATTCACTTTGGCAGTCAGTGGCTTCTCTGTGAGGTTCATAATAGTAGCTCCCAGGTTCAACTTATGGTTAACCCGGTAATCGAACCTCGATCCAAATAAAGACCGCTGCTGCAATCCGAAAAGTTCATTGCTCTCCTGCTTAATGCGTATCTGCTGGCCGGAATTTAATAATGCCTGGTTAAGGATCTTTACCCTCCCACTATTGTAATCCACCGTAAAATCTACGCCTTCCTGCAATGGTAAAGTCCCTGCAATTACCTGTACAGAACCGGGAGGTATGTTTATAGCATTCAGTTGAAACTCAGAGCTCACCTCCGACTGGAAAGTACCCTTAATTATATAGCGGTTTTTATTCGTAAAAAGCTGCTGAGCATCCGCTTTAGTGTAATTATATAGTTCTTTGAAGACGTACTTGTTGCGCAAATCAGGCTCCACAAACTGGTTTTCAAGATTACGACCAAAGGGTTCAAGGACAGGGAAGGTTACCCGGCCATTCAGTGCGTCGATGGTTACCCCTTCTACAAAGTCGAACGCCCCGTCCGACCGGCGATCGCCCACCTGGTTAAGCGTGTCCAATCCAGTGATCTGAAGCCAAAGTTTTCCGCTGGTATTGGCCCCTTCAGTAACAATCGGCTTTTCTACACCGCTTGATTCGTCTAAGCGAAATACATTTAAATTGAAACCGTTACGGCTTACCTGATATGCTCCCAATGAATAAATGTTCTTCATCATCAGGTGCCAGGTGGGTAAACTGGTTTTAAGTGTTTCACTTTTTAAAAGTTTCACATACAATGCCGTTGGATCTTCATTGTTGACAGGAACATCGGTAGAAAACTCACCAACCTGATATTCTTCCCCATTGTAATTGTAACGGTAAGCAACAGCCAGCACTTCATCAGCGTTCAATGAAGTATTTAATGAAATATATCCTAAACGGGCATTTAAAGTAAATTCCCTGTCGGTTAAACGGCGGGCGTAGGTTAATTTCGAAAAATTATTATTCCCGTTCTGACCAGCAAAAAAGGCATTCAGGTCGTTAGAATTGGTTTTTCTGTTGTTTGGATTAGCCTCTAGTAAAGGCAAGAGGTTGTTGGACTGCCGGGGGCCTAAAACAGGATCACCGACAGGACCTGCTGCCGGAACAGGGCTATTTCCAACCAGAAGATTGTCATTCACAATAGAATCGCGCTCACCCAGGTCTATCAAACCAATAATATCCCGGGAATCTGTGGTACTGTTATTTCGATTAGTTACCCAGACTTCAATTTTTGTTATGTTATAATTAGATGAAATAATAGGTCTATTCCGGAGGGCATCATTATATCTGTCTCTGAAGTAATGAGCAAGAAAGTAGTGTTTATTGGCTTCATAACTATCACCCGAAATACGGAAGTCATTTTGCTGAGAACCATTGGATATAGTTATTTCTTTTTGCTGAGATTTCTGCTGTGAGAATACACTGGTTACATTTAACTTACCAAACTGCAATTGAGTTTTGATACCAAAAAGAGCCTGGCTCCCGGTAATTAGGGTAGAGCTTAAGGGAAGATTTACGTTACCAGCCTCAACCTTCTGAACAATTTCATCCGGCTTACCCGTGTAATCGATCTTCATCTGATTCTCGAAATCAAATTGTGCTTCTGTATTGTAATTCGTGGAAATCCTTAGCTTGGTACCGATTTGTCCCATTACATTCATCTGAATGCGCTGATCAAAGTCGAAGTTTCCCTGCCTCCTTTGACGTTCATTGAACAGGGGATTTTCAGTCTTATTCAAGCGCCCCGCCAGGGTTAGCTCTGCCGAACCCTGGGGCCGGATATCTATAGAATTACCTCCGAAGATGCGTTCGAACGACTTACTGTTAATTTTGACGCTAGGTATAAAGCCTGGAGTACGGGCCTCCTTTATTGGCGCTTCAGAGAGTTCTTTCCAGTAATTACGTTTTATCAGTTCATTTTCGTACCGTTGATATTCTTCAATGGAAAGATATTGCGGTGCTTTGTACAAACGCTCACCTATCTTCTCCCGGATAACATACCGTTTGTTAACGGCATCAAATTCAACACTGCGCTGAATATTAGAAGGATTAGGTAAATAAAATCCAGGTTTGGGATTCAGTTCCAGGATTTTTGAATCACTAAAAGGATATCGAAGCTTCAAGCTATCAGCAGCGGTACCTGTTGTTTGAGCAATACCTTGCCTTTGCATGAAAATCAGGCAGCCAATGCACAAAACCAGAAAAGAAAAGGTAGAAATCTTTCTCAAAACCCAAATGTATTTGAAAATTACATTATTTTGGAACGTAATTATAAGCTTTTTAAAGCACTTTTTATTAATTGCTCAACAGTTAACGTTCCGGTCTCGCGTATCAGAACATTTTCAATGGCCTTATCTGCCACATTCTTAGCAAAACCAAGCATTACAAGAGCGGATAAGGCCTCTTCTTTGGCCGTGTTGAACTGCGGAAGAGATGTAAGCGTTTCCAAACCTTCTTTTTTAAGCTTATCCTGGAGCTCAAGAACAATACGCTGCGCCGATTTTGGGCCGATTCCCTTGATCTTCTGAATAAGAGGAACATCTCCCTTTACAATCGCCACCTGTATTTCTTCCGGTGTAATGGACGACAGGATCATCCGGCCGGTTCCCGCTCCTATGCCTGATACCGAAATTAAATGCAGAAATAAGCGTCTTTCCCCCTCGTCTATAAAGCCGTAAAGTGTGTGTGCATCCTCTTTAACATGCAGCCAGGTATATAATTTACACCGTTCCTGGCCAGGTAGCTTTGAATAGGTGTTAAGCGAAATATTAATATGATAGCCTATTCCCCCAACTTCTATTATAACATAAGCCGGGCATTTGAACACCAGCTTTCCATCAATATACTCGTACATTCTTTATTTAATCAAGAGCAAAAATGCAAAATAAAAGGTAATTCATAGATGAAGTTTATCACATCGCAAACCTAACCCTCTAAGTCACACTCTGCTACGGAATTACACCTGTGCCAGTTTCAAAAAAAATATATTAAAAAACGCCGTCAGAACGGGGCATTAGCTAATCTATAGTTGTTACTAGTTGTTACTTTAAGAACCTTGTTTGGATTGAGCATCGACTACAGCTATAGTTGTCATATTCACTATTTCACGCACGGAGCTATCCATCTGCAAGATATGTACGGCCTTATTCAGTCCGAGCAGTATCGGGCCAACAGCTTCAGCTTCTCCTAGTTCCTGCAAAAGTTTGTACGCGATGTTTCCAGACTCGAGGTTAGGAAACACCAGCGTATTAGCAGGCTCTCCAACCAGGCGACTGAACGGAAAGTTATTTTTAAGGAGCTTAGGATTTATAGCAAAGTTCCCCTGCATTTCGCCGTCTACAGTAATCTCCGGAAATTTTTCGTGAAGTAAACTCACCGCTAATCGTGTCTTCTCAGGAACCTCTCCTTCCACCGTTCCGAAGTTGGAATACGAAAGAATAGCGATCCGCGGGTCTACATTGAACTTGCGCACCGACCGGTCAAGTAAAACCGTAATATCGACAAGCTCTTCAACAGTAGGGTTTTTGTTTATGGTTGTGTCGCCAAAAAAGACAGGGCCTTTCTTTGTTAGCATCATATACATTCCTGCCACCCTTGATATTCCCTGCTCAGTTCCAATGATTTGAAGTGCAGGTCTTACTGTAGTTGCGTAGTCCTTAGTCAGTCCGGAGATCAGTACATCAGCCTCTCCAAACTCTACCATACAGGAGCCAAAATAGTTGCGGTCTTTTACAAGCTTTTCGGCCTGAGGAAGATTGATGCCCCGGCGCTGCCTCTTTTTATATAGAAACTCGGCGTATTGCTGAATTTTTTCCTTTTCTTCAGCCGGATCAATAATTTTTACGCCATCAAGATCAAGGGCATTGTCTATAATAATTTTCCTTACCGCTTCTTTGTTGCCAAGGAGTATGGGCGTAGCAATACCCTCGTCTTTAACGATCTGTGCGGCTTTCAATATCTTGTAATTATCTGCTTCTGCAAACAGGACCCTTTGGGGTAGAGATTTCGCCTTACTGCTGATGGTCCGTAGTAATGCATCTTCTTTACTCAGCCTGCGGCCCAGGCCATCTGCATAAGCATCCCAGTCTGTTATTATCTTACGGGCTACCCCAGATTCTATCGCTGCTTTTGCGACGGCAGGTGATACAGAAGTAATTAAACGTGGATCCATCGGCTTCGGAATGATATAATCTTTTCCGTACTTTAGGTTCTGAATGTTATAGGCAAGGTTAACTGACTCTGGCACCGGCTTTTTTGCCATATCTGCGATGGCTTTCACCGCAGCAATTTTCATTTCCTCGTTGATGGTAGTGGCGCGTACATCCATTGCTCCCCGGAATATATAAGGGAATCCAAGCACGTTATTTACCTGGTTGGGATAGTCAGAACGGCCGGTAGCCATGATAATATCTTTCCTGGCAGCCACTGCAACGTCGTAGGCAACCTCTGGGTTTGGGTTAGCCATAGCAAAAACAATAGGATTCTTGGCCATCGTTTTTAGCATATCGGCTGTAAGCACGTCGGATGTAGACAACCCTATAAAAACATCGGCATCTTTAATGGCCTCTTCAAGTGTACTTATTTGGCGATCAGTGGCAAACTCCGCTTTAGTTGCATCGAGGTTATGCCGGTCTTTACGAATAACGCCAGACCGGTCTAGCATCACGATATTTTCCTTTTTTGCACCTACACTCACATACAGGCGTGAGCAGGAAATTGCCGCAGCACCAGCGCCGTTTACCACTATTTTAACTTTGTCCAGCTTCTTTTTTTGTAATTCGCATGCGTTTATGAGGGCCGCCGAGGAGATGATGGCTGTTCCATGCTGATCATCGTGCATTACCGGAATATTCATTTCTTCCTTTAAACGGCGCTCTATTTCAAAACACTCGGGAGCTTTTATATCCTCCAGGTTAATTCCGCCGAAGGTAGGTTCGAGTGCTTTTACTATCTGCACAAATTCATCAACGTTCTTGGTGTTTAGCTCCAGATCAAATACATCTATGTCTGCAAATATTTTGAAGAGTAAGCCCTTTCCTTCCATCACAGGCTTTCCTGCTTCAGGACCGATGTCGCCCAATCCAAGAACTGCGGTTCCATTACTGATTACAGCTACCAGATTGCCTTTCGCTGTGTATTTATAAACATCATCTACATTTTCTGCAATCTGCAAACATGGTTCAGCAACACCTGGGGAGTAAGCTAATGTTAGATCTCTTTGAGAATGGGTGGGTTTGGTAGGAATGACCTCAATCTTTCCAGGACGGCCTTTTGAGTGATAATCCAGAGCATCCTGCTTTCTGTTCAATTTCGACATAAATCAATTTGAGTTGACAGCCGGTAAAAATAACATCTTTTGGTTAAGATGAACATGATTTCACCCGCATATCTGATTTTTTCTATGAATGGGGCATTATCATAAAAAAAGCCCTTCACCGTCGCATCGGGAAGGGCTTTTTGGCAATTTTCAATGATACCTACCAGTAAATGGTGTAAATAGCAGCAAGAATTCCCACAATGATCAATGAACCAACCGCAAAACCAGTGGTAGTTCTGAACATTTTTGTATCTACTTCAAGGCCGGTAGGTCTTGTTCCTTTTCCATTCTCTATCATACTTATTATGTACATACCTATTATGCAGAATATGAATACAAAGCCCATACGATCAAGGAATGGAATTTCATAGATTCCGCCGGAAGCAGGGTTTGGAACCGCAAAGCCGAAAGGGTAAAGGAAAGAAAGATCTACCCATCCTGGCAAAAATTTAAGCACTAAAGACAGCAGGAATCCTCCGATAGTTGCGAATAATGCCGCGTTTGATGTTGTTTTCTTCCAGAAGAACCCCAGGATAAACATGGCAAAAATACCCGGCGACACGAAACCTGTGTATTCCTGAATATATTGGAACCCGCCTTTTTTGTCGATCCCCAAATGTGGTGCAATGATCACACCTAAGATCATCGATACAATAACGGAGATCTTACCGATGTTCACCAGTTTGGTTTCACTCGCCTCGGGATTGATTACTTTTTTATAGATATCCAGCGTGAAAATAGTAGCGATGGAATTTGCTTTACCAGCCAGAGAAGCCACTACCGCTGCAGTTAATGCGGCAAAGGAAAGTCCTTTCAAACCTGCAGGAAGCAATGCTAATAATACAGGATAAGCTCTGTCTGGCGCTACTTCATCACCAAGCAACATATCAGTCTTAAATGTTCCGGCGCCTTCTTTCCACAATACATAAGCAGCGATACCAGGTAAAACTACGATCACAGGCATTAAAATCTTAAGAAAAGCTGCGAATAAGATACCACCGCGGGCAGTTTTAAGATCGGCGCCCAGAGCACGCTGAGTAATGTATTGATTACAGCCCCAGTAGTTCAGGTTCACAATCCACATACCACCAGCCAGTAATGTTAATCCAGGAAGGTCAATGAAATTTTCGTTATCCTTATCAAAGATCATATCGAAGTGAGAAGGAGCTTTTTCGGTAAGTAAGGCAAAGCCGTTTAATACGCCTGTTGTACCATAATGGTCTGATACCAGGTTAAGTGCAAGATAGGTAGTTGCCAAACCGCCAAGGATCAGGAAGAATACCTGGATCACGTCTGTAAATCCGATAACTTTCATTCCTCCTAATGTGATGATGATCGCAAAGATGGCAAGTCCATACATACAAGCATCTAAGCTTATACCGGAGATACTGTTAATTGCAATAGCTCCGAGGAAAAGGATAGAGGTAAGGTTAACTACTACATATAAAAGAAGCCAGAAAACAGCCATGATCATGGCTACCGTGCCGTTGTATCTTTGGTGAAGGAACTGAGGCATGGTAAATATCTTATTTTTAAGATACACCGGTATAAAGAATATGGCGACTATAACCAGGGTTAATGCTGCCATTAACTCGTAGGTGGCAATAGCCAGACCCATTTTAAATCCGGAACCACTCATTCCCACGAATTGTTCGGCCGAGATATTTGATGCAATAAGAGAGGCACCGATCGCCCACCATGTTAATGAGCCCTCAGCAAGGAAATAGTCTTTCGAGCCTGAGCTTTCAGTGCGCTTGCGGCGGTATATCCAGATACCGTAAATGGATACGATTAGAAAGTAAACTAAAAAAACGACGTAATCTTTGGTTTCTAGCCTGTTCATTTGAAGAAAGGTTTATATAAATATTAATTAATTTAAATGTTGTGCGAATCCGTTTTAACCGGAAAAAGGGTCCTTTTTACAGTTCCTTCAGAACTACTTAGTGTAAAAAAAACACTTTCAATTTGCGGGGCTTAAAGTATGAATATTTCTCGTAATATTTTGAGCCCTCTTATTTTTTATTTGCCCCCCTTTTATCGCCCCTGTTTGAAGAGATAAAATTATCATATTTTTTGAATCGCTTATAATTAATTGTTAGTTGAACATTTATTATATTGTTCTGATTACAGTAAAAAAGCGACCATTATTGTCGCTTTTTTTATTCTTTTATTTTTATCTCAAAAAGCTTATCCCATTTCTTTCCGGTCACGAAGAGCCTTTTTCCCGCAGCATCCCAGGCAATGCCATTCAGAACATCGGCGTTCTCATTACGATCATTATCCGGATAAAGAGATGAAAGGTCGAGTTCTGCCTCTACCGCTCCGGTTGCCGGGTCTATGATAACGATATTATCGGTTTGATAGATATTTGCGTAGATCTTCCCGTCAATATACTCCAATTCATTTATGCTGTCGACCGCTCCTTCCGAGTCGTATACTTCAATATACCCCTGTTCGATATAGGTATCTTTGTTTAAGAAATAAAGGCGGTTGGTTCCATCAGACTTGATAATATTTTTGCCGTCGAAACATAATCCCCAACCTTCCCGGCTTTCCTGGTAAGGAAATTCTTTGATCTTATTAAATGTGGCTTTGTCATACACAATACCATACTTGTTCTGATAAGTAAGTTGGATTACTTTGTCATCCACAACTGTTAAGCCTTCTGCGAATATCTCGGCGGGCATGTCCAGCTGTTTCAATACGTTACCGTCTACAGCAACTTTTCTCATACTTGATTCCCCGGTTAAACCGTCGCTCTCATAAAAGATACCATCATGATACTCTAAGCCCTGGGTATAGGAAGAAGTATCGTGGGGAAAAGTATTGATCACCGAATAACTATATTCCCGGGGTGCCGTAGCTGGCAGCAAAACCAGGTTGGTTGTTATTTCTTTTGCGATGCCATCTTTGTAAATTTTGGCTGTAAGAATGGTTATGCCCAGGTCCATCTTATCAGTGGAAAAGCTTACGCTGCTTGTATCAGTTTTTGATGCAATCTCTGTGGTATCAATCAGGTATGTCACCGAATCAAAAGAGCCGGGAATTAAATCTAGCTTGATATTCAAGGGCGTACCCACTGCAACATTTTTGCCCTCTTCCGGTGACAGAAAATAAACGGAGGAGCTTTTTTCTTTTCTACATGCCGCTATTGCGATAACAGTTATAATACAGATCCAGATTTTTTTCATTGAATGATTTTGTTTTTTAATGGCAATGAAGCTTGTATAAGCTAGATATCTCAGTTTTTAAGCAGCCGCTCATGCAGGTTCCATTTGAATAATTTCTATCAATTACCAAAAAGCGTCCTCGACATGCCGAAGCTGATAATTGCCGCTGCGATCGAAAACTATTGCAATTATATCAAAACGAATCTCCCCTTTAAAATTCATCAGATAAATATATTCATCTGCCGCCTTTTGAAGATTTTTTTGTTTGGTTGATGTGACAAACTCTTCGGGCTGACCATAATTTGTTGAAGTACGGGTTTTTACTTCGACAAAAATAATTCTTCGATCCCAATAAGCTATCAGATCTACTTCAGTTTTGCCATAACACCAGTTTTGGTCCATGATTTCATAGCCTTTATTTTCAAGGTATGTTCTGGCAATGGTTTCTCCTTTAGTGCCTAACTGATTATGAAGTGCCATTATTTTATAACAACTGAACCCATAAACGCAGAAATCCCCTTTTCAACCTCTTTAACGCGCATATATCGTTGCATCAGGATAAGCTGGTTATCCTCATCGGTTTCGTTTTGAATCTCTTCCCGGATACTTTTAAGGATCTTATCCACTTTACGCTTTTTTAAATGAAAAATACCACCAAGAATGGTTGCCCTCATATTCTCAGATTCATGTTTAACATAGATCTTCCGGGTGGCAAGCCAGTTATCACTTAATGAGTAAGGTGAAGAGATCAGGGAGATAGCCATCTCTGAAACCTGGGGATCCTTATGCTGTATAAAATCCTGGGCTGTGGGCAGCTCACCTTTTTCCATGTAAGCATTATACTCTTCCAACACGATTTTGCAAACCGGATTGTCAAAGACGACATCGGCAAGGTTTGAAATTACATAGGGAGCAATATAAGTATCTGTGATACCATCCCACTTCACTAATTCATGACCATAGTTAAGCAGTAGACGAATGATCTCCTTTTCCTGCAGGTCATCTGTCTCCGTATATTTTTCTTCAGCAAAAAGGACTTCATCAGGAGGCGGAAGGTCATCCGGATAAGCGTCGGGAGGTGGAAGCGATTCGGATTTCCCTCCATCTTTCTTCATTTTCCCCAGACGAAGCCTGTTAAGCTCAGCAATAAGTACCCGCTCTTCTATCTGAAGTAAAGAGCTGCACTCCCTGATAAAAACAGACGCTTTAATACTATCCGGGATTTTTGCGATACTTTCAACAACCTCATGAATTACGCCTGCCTTTTTTATAGGATCGGTACCGGCGTCCTTAAGAAGGATATTGGTTTTATAAAGGATAAAATCACGCTGATTTTTTTCTATGTAGGTCTTGAATTCAGAGCTGCCAAGCTTTTGAACATAAGAATCCGGATCGTGCCCGTCGGGAAAAAGAACTACCTTTACGTTTAACCCTTCTTCCAGGATCATATCCAGACCTCGCAATGAAGCCTTTATCCCAGCAGCATCACCATCATAGAGAATGGTGACATTCTTTGCAAAACGGCCGATGAGACGGATCTGTTCTGTAGTGAGGGAGGTCCCCGACGAAGCAACTACGTTCTCAATTCCAGCCTGCTGTACGGAGAGTACATCTGCGTATCCCTCTACCAGGTAACAATTATCCAGATCGCGAATAGCCTTTTTAGCCTGGAAAAGGCCATAAAGCACATTGGACTTATGATAAATATCACTCTCGGGCGAGTTAACGTATTTTGGGACTTTTTTGTCGGTTACAAGGGTGCGCCCTCCAAATCCAATGATCCGGCCGGTAAAATTATGGATAGGGAACATCACCCGCCCGCGAAAACGGTCGTATAATTTGCCCTTGTCATTACGGATGGTCAATCCGGTTTTTTCGAGAAACTCTTCTTTAAACCCTTCTCTTAAAGCTTTGTCTGTAAGAGCATCCCAGCTATCTGGTGAATAGCCGAGCTCAAACTTTTTAATGATATCATCACGGAAGCCTCGTTCTTTAAAATAACCCAGGCCGATAGTCTTGCCCTGATCGGTTTCCCACATGGTTTCACTGAAGAACTTTGCGGCATATGCAGAAACGATGTATAAGCTCTCGCGACGGTTATCGGCTTCCTGCTGTTCAGGAGATTGCTCGATCTCCTCTATTTCGATATTGTATTTCTTCGCTAAATACCGGAGAGCTTCAGGATAAGAGTATTTTTCATGCTTCATTATGAAGCTGGCAGAGTCGCCGCCTTCACCGCAACCGAAGCATTTAAATATCCCTTTATTTACGGAGACATTGAATGAGGGCGTTTTTTCATTATGGAAGGGGCAGTTACCGATCAAACTTGTGCCGCGCCTTTTCAGGTTCACAAAATCGCCGACAACCTCCTCTATTCTGGCGGTTTCAAGTATCTTATCTACTGTTTCCTTCGCAATCATAATCTGATCTAAGATTCAACGACACAACAACTTTTTAAAGGTATCTTGATTAATTACCGGGCGCTCTGCGGTAACCTTTATGCAAGATAAGAAAACTTGCGCGCTCTTCTTTCTTAAAAGGAATATCCCAGTTGCCCTGATAACTTATCTTAGTAGGCAGCAGGGTTTCTCCGCCATCAAAGGGGGCCATTTCTATATTCATCTGCACATCAAATTCAAAAGCAAGATTATCGTACTTCATGTCTACGTACCTGCCAAGAATCTTTAGATCTCGCTTGTCAAAAATAGTAGTAAGCTCTCTTATCATCAACCCATCTTTAGTCCAGTTGGACAGGTCTGGTTTGACACTTACTTTAAAACGATATACAGGGATCGAGTCAAGATATGTAGCACTACTGTAAGAATAATCATAATACTGGCGCATGTTAGGGGTGAAGATCTCGGTCTTACCAGAGATAAAGGGGACTCCCTTAATTGGCTTTCCAGGACTAAATATCAAGGTTTTAAGCTTGTCTTTATAGGATTCATTACTCCCTTTCTTAGCGCCGGATGGGGCGGATGCGGGGGCGAAGTCAGTATTGTATGCATTCATGAAGATATAATCAAACATCTCTACGGTGTACAGCTGATACTTTCCGTTTTTCTTATAAAGCGAGCCGCTATCCTGCCTGGTAAGGAACTGCATTTTGTATTCGCCTTCGTTATTATGAAAAATCTTCCGGTAGATCTTACCTTCAACAGCATTTTTCTTATTGTAAGTAAAAATCCTGTTTTCGGCGGTGAAACTATAGCGCTTCATATTCCTGAAGGCCTCGTAAAAGCTGGTGTCCCTTAAGATCTTATTGATGAAAGTTTGGTTGTTGATCCGGGCCGCCTTAACAATCACTGCCGAATCCAACACAATGGTAAGTACTGTATCAGGATTAAAGCGCTTGATCTGTTGGGCAGTGCCTGCATATACAGTAAATAACAGCCAAAAAAGAAAGAGAAAAGAAAGGAGCTTTCTTACCATAAACAAACAGCTGAAGCGTAAAAACTAATTGCCTAAACGCTTTAAGGCGATATAGGCCATTAAGCCGGTACTGATTTCTAAAGCCCTTTCATCAATATCGAAAGTTGGAGTATGAACCGAAGATGTTATTCCCCTTGACTCATTTCGTGTGCCCAGGCGATAGAAACAGGCATCGGTAACCTGTGAATAATAAGCGAAGTCTTCGGCTGCCATCCAGAGATCCAGATCCTCTACATTCTCCTTACCCAGGTAGTTTTCGGCAAAAGTCCTGATCTGTGCAGTTAAATCTGGCTCATTGATAAGAAAAGGATAACCGTTCACGATTTTAAATTCGCAACTAGCGCCCATACTTTCCGCCATGCCTTCCGCCATCTTTTTCATCCGCTTATGCGCTTCTGCACGCCAAACTTCATCCATCGTACGGAATGTTCCTTCAATGTACACTTCATCCGGAATGACATTAGTAGCTCCATTGGCTATTACTTTTCCGAAGGAAAGCACCGTTGGAAGCTTCGGATCAGACACACGGCTTACAATTTGCTGAAGGGCCACAATGATGTGGGCGGCGATGACTACAGGATCAATATTCTGCTGCGGCTGAGCCCCATGTCCTCCTTTTCCTTTCACGGTTACATAGAGTTCGTCGGTAGAGGCCATGTATTTTCCCGAACGGATACCAATTTTACCCGCATCTATCAACGGCATGACGTGCTGGCCCAGCACTGCTGACGGTCTGGGATTTTCAAGCACACCTTCCTGGATCATCAGGTTAGCACCTCCCGGTAAACGCTCCTCAGCGGGTTGAAAGATCAGTTTAATAGTGCCGCCAAAATCAGCCCTTATTTGCTGCAGGATACGGGCGGTACCCAACAAAGAAGAGGTATGGACGTCGTGTCCACAGGCATGCATTACGCCTTCATTTTGTGACTTGTAAGGAACATCGTTAGCTTCCCTGATCGGTAAAGCGTCCATATCTCCCCGAAGAGCAATGACTGCGTCCGACTGTTTTTCACCTTTGATTATCCCCACTACGCCGGTGCTGGCCATCGACAGCCAGGAAATACCCAGTTCGTCTAAAGTCGCTTTTACATAAGCAGAGGTGTTGTACTCCACGAACGATAATTCGGGGTTAGCATGAAGATGACGGCGATGTTTGATAACATCGCCGTGTATATGCTTAGATAATTCCTGAATTTTTTCCTTTAACATTCAGCTTATTCTAATCCTGCACCATGGCAGTTTTTATATTTCTTGCCGCTTCCGCAAGGGCATGGATCGTTTCTTCCTATTTTATTCTCAACCCGCACGGGAGTCGGTTTTTGAATCTCCCTGGTATCTTCAAATCCGGGTTGTGCATTTCCCCCGTCTACAGCAGCCAACTCAGGCTTCGACACGCGCAGCTTTGACATATCCTGCTTTGGTTGGGGACGGGCTTCTCTTACTTCTTCCGATTCCTGCACAGGGATGCCACCTTTAAACAGGAAGCTGACAACGTCTTTGTTCACCGAAAGAAGCATTTGTCTGAAGAGATTGAACGCCTCCATCTTATAAATAACAAGAGGATCTTTTTGCTCATACACCGCATTTTGAACAGACTGCTTTAACTCGTCCATTTCACGCAGATGCTCTTTCCAGGCGTCATCAATCAATGCCAGCACTACGGTTTTTTCAAAAGCGGTACTTACTTCGCGTCCGTTTGTTTCAACTGCCTTTTTAAGGTTTGCAGAAACCTGTACGCCTCTGATTCCATCAGTAAACGGAACTATAATGTTCTCAATATACTGACCGCGTTCCTGGTAAACCTGCTGCAGAACCGGCAAGGCCTGTTGAGCGATGGCTTCATTTTTACGGTGATAAAACTCGGTAACTTTCTCAAAAACAGATTGGGTTAAGTTTGGCACCGAGGTATCTGCAAATTGCTTTTCTGTGATTTCAGCATCAACTGAGAATACACGAATGACCTCCAGCTGGAAACCCTCAAAATTTGCTGTCTCTTTATACTCTGTTACGATATCTTCAACGGTATCGTAAATGGTATTATTTAAGTCGACTTCCAAACGTTCTCCGAACAATGCGTTTTTGCGTTTCGCATACACCACCGTTCTTTGAGAATTCATTACGTCGTCATATTCAAGCAAACGTTTACGTATGCCGAAGTTATTCTCTTCCACCTTACGTTGTGCACGCTCTATTGACTTGGTGATCATGGAATGCTGGATAACTTCGCCTTCCTCAATTCCCATACGAAGCATGATATTAGCTATTCGTTCAGAACCGAATAAACGCATCAGGTTATCTTCAAGAGACACGAAGAACTGTGAAGAACCCGGGTCGCCCTGGCGTCCCGCACGACCACGCAGCTGGCGGTCAACACGACGGGACTCGTGGCGTTCGGTACCAACAATAGCTAAACCACCTGCGTCTTTAACACCTGGCCCTAATTTTATATCGGTACCACGACCTGCCATGTTGGTTGCTATGGTAACAGTTCCGGCCAGACCTGCCTCAGCCACAATATCAGCCTCTTTTTGGTGAAGCTTGGCATTTAACACGTTGTGCTTAACTCCGCGAAGCTTAAGCATCCGGCTTAATAGCTCAGAAATTTCTACTGACGTTGTACCAACCAGTACCGGGCGACCAGCTTGTGTTAAGGCAGCAATCTCGTCAACTACGGCATTATATTTTTCCCGCATGGTACGATAAACCTTATCCTCCATGTCTTTCCGCTGAGTCTGAACGTTAGTAGGGATCTCAACCACATCAAGCTTATAGATCTGCCATAACTCACCCGCTTCAGTAGTTGCTGTACCAGTCATACCAGCCAGCTTATGGTACATCCTGAAGTAATTCTGCAAGGTTACCGTAGCATAGGTTTGGGTTGCATCTTCAACCTTAACATTTTCTTTTGCTTCGATAGCCTGATGTAAACCATCGGAATAACGGCGTCCCTCCATGATACGGCCGGTTTGCTCGTCAACGATTTTAACCTTACCCTCATCAATGATGTACTCTACATCACGCTCAAATACGGTATATGCTTTTAGTAATTGGTTTACCGAGTGGATACGCTCTGATTTGATAGAGAAGTCGCGCATGAGTTCATCCTTCCGTGCAATCTTTTCATCGTTAGGAAGTGATGATTTCTCAATTTCAGCAATTTCAGTACCTACGTCTGGCATCACAAAGAAATTAGGATCTTCACCAGAAGTAGTGATCAGCTCTATGCCTTTTTCAGTAAGCTCAACCTGGTTATGTTTTTCATCGATCACAAAGAATAACTCAGCATCAGCCTTAGGCATTTCCTTACCCTGATCCTGTAAATAATAGTTCTCTGTTTTGGTAAGGATTTGTTTTATGCCGCTCTCACTTAAGAACTTGATCAGGGCTTTATTTTTAGGAAGCCCGCGATGAGCTCTGAACAAGGCTAGACCACCCTCTGTCGGGCCGGATTTACCCTCATTGATCTGTTTCTTTGCTTCGTTTAATACCGAGGTGATGTAATTTTTCTGAGCATTAACAAGCCGCTCTATTCTCGGTTTTAATTCATAAAACTCATGCTCATCTCCCCTCGGAATTGGTCCGGAGATGATCAGAGGAGTACGGGCATCATCGATCAATACAGAGTCGACCTCATCCACCATAGCAAAGTGAAGCTTGCGCTGTACAAGGCTCTCAGGTGTATTGGTCATATTATCACGCAGATAATCAAACCCGAACTCGTTATTCGTTCCAAAGGTAATATCGGCAAGATATGCGTTCCTCCTGGCCTCAGAATTAGGCTGGTGGCGATCAATACAATCTACCCTCAACCCATGAAACTCAAATAAGGGACCATTCCATTCAGAGTCACGACGTGCCAGGTAATCATTCACTGTAACGATATGTACTCCCTGTCCGGACAATGCGTTCAGATAAGCAGGCAAAGTTCCTACCAGGGTTTTTCCTTCGCCGGTAGCCATCTCCGAGATCTTGCCCTGATGCAGCACAATACCACCTATCAGCTGCACATCGTAATGGATCATATTCCAGGTTACTTCGGTACCGGCTGCAAGCCAGGTATTATGATGGATGGCTTTATCACCCTGAATAACAACATTGGGTTTACGAGCGGCAAGTTCCCTGTCGAACTCTGAAGCGGTTACTTCTATAGTTTTGTTTTCGGTGAACCTGCGGGCAGTTTCTTTCACTACAGCAAAGGCTTCCGGGAGAATCTCCAAAAGCACTTTCTCGAGTTCTTTATCTCTCTCTTTTATAAGTTTATCAACCTGATCGTATATTTCCGTTTTCTCATGAATAGGTAAATCAGGATTATCTGCTTTTTGTTTCAGATCAGAAACCTCTTTATCAATACCAGCTAAAGCGCCTGCAATGCGAGCTTTAAACTCGGCAGTTCTATTTCGCAGGTCATCATTACTGATGTTTGGTAGTTTTGCATATTCTGCTTTGATCTGTTCAACCAAAGGCTGAATTTGCTTTATATCTCTTTCAGATTTGCTTCCGAAAAGTTTATTTAAAAATCCTAACATGATATTTTTGTAAAAATCCTTATTCTTCAACAATTAAGCCATCGTTTATGAGAAGCCACATTGTCATGAATCAGCAAAATTAGATTATTTAATCAATTATATTCAGGTAATCCCCAGAAAATAAAAAATCCACAGATATCCTTATGGCATACCAGGCAGTTTTATATCCCTGGCTTTCAAGTCTTCGATCAGCTTTTGTTGAAAATTGAGCTTCGTGTCTGAAAATACACTCGGGGCAACCCAGATATTTACAACAATCTTGTAACCATCCGGCTCAAGAACCGAAACGCCTATTCTTGGACTCGGAGATGACAGGATGTTAGCAGAGTTTTTAATGGATTCCTCAATAATAGGCTTTACCTCATTGAAATCGGTAGCGTAGGTTACCTTCAAAAGTATGTCCAGCCGGCGTTTTCCTTCTCTGCTGGTATTAATAATAATTTCGTTCGAAAGCTTACTATTGGGTATAATCACCGTTTTATTGTCAAAAGTGGTTACCACTGTATAAAAAATCTGAATGGAGCTTACGGCTCCTTCCTGTCCCTGCGCAATGATATTGTCTCCAACTCTGAACGGTTTTAATATCAGGATAAGTACTCCGCTTGCAAAATTTTGAAGGGTACCAGATAAGGCCAAACCAGCGGCTACACCAAATGCTCCAATAACTGTAGTAAAAATGGTAAGTTGTAAACCTATGATCTGCATTACCCCTATAACCAGGAATATCTGAAGAGAAATGATGATGATACTTTGAAGGAAAGGCTGAAGCGAGGGGTCGAGTTCGCGCTTTTGCATTCCCGATATTAATACTCTTTTGACGAATTTAATCAACCATAGGCCGGCAAAAAACAGTATAGTCGCAGTTAAAAATTTAGGCCCATTAAATAATATAAAATCGTAAGCTTTGTCGTAAAATTTATCCCAGTCCATTTGTAAAATTTAACCGGCAAATTTGTAGTTTTTTCCCAATAAAAAAACCCCGAAGTTTTCACTCCGGGGTTTAATATAATCTGATGATAATGATATTACATCATTCCACCCATGCCGCCACCCATTGGAGGCATACCGGCACCAGCTTTTTCCTCTTCAGGATCGTCAGCTAAAACGCATTCTGTTGTTAACAACATAGCTGCAATAGAAGCTGCGTTCTCCAAAGCTACACGAGAAACTTTAGTGGGATCGATTACACCAGCACCAATTAAGTTTTCATAAACATCAGTACGTGCATTGTAACCAAAGTCAGCAGTTCCTTCTTTAACTTTCTGAACTACAATAGAACCTTCGATTCCTGCATTCTCGCAGATCTGACGAAGAGGCTCTTCAATTGCACGACGAATGATCTGGATACCAGTGTTCTCATCTTCGTTAGCCCCTTTAAGATCAGCTAAAGACGCAACTGCGCGGATGAAAGCAACACCACCACCTGCTACGATACCTTCTTCAACGGCAGCGCGGGTAGCATGTAAAGCATCGTCAACACGATCCTTTTTCTCTTTCATCTCAACCTCAGTAGCAGCACCAACATATAATACTGCTACACCACCAGCGATCTTAGCTAAACGCTCCTGTAATTTTTCACGATCGTAGTCAGAAGTAGTGGTCTCGATTTGAGATTTGATCTGGTTTACGCGAGCTTTGATATCATCTGCGTTACCAGCACCATTGATAACGGTAGTGTTATCTTTGTCAATTACAATTTTCTCAGCCTGACCTAAGTAAGATAGATCTGCATTTTCTAATTTGTAACCTCTTTCTTCTGAGATAACAGTACCGCCAGTAAGGATAGCGATATCTTCTAACATTGCTTTACGACGGTCGCCAAAACCTGGAGCTTTAACAGCAGCAACTTTCAGTGAACCACGGATCTTGTTAACCACAAGAGTAGCTAAAGCTTCTCCGTCTAGATCTTCAGCAATGATTACAAGAGGTTTGCCAGTCTGAACTTGTTTTTCAAGAACAGGAAGCAATTCTTTCATGCTGCTGATCTTTTTGTCGTAGATTAAAATGTAAGGGTTTTCTAATTCCGCTTCCATTTTATCCGCATTGGTTACGAAATATGGAGAAAGGTAACCACGGTCGAACTGCATACCTTCTACTGTTTTAACTTCAGTTTCAGTTCCTTTGGCTTCTTCAACAGTGATCACACCGTCTTTACCAACTTTGCCCATTGCTTCTGCAATTAACGAACCGATAACTTCGTCGTTGTTTGCAGAGATAGCTGCAACTTGTTTGATCTTGTTATTGTCTTCGCCAACAGTTTGTGATTGAGCTTTTAAGCTGCCAACAACTGCTGCAACCGCTTTATCAATACCACGTTTTAAATCCATTGGATTAGCACCGGCAGCTACGTTTTTAATACCTGCTGTTACGATTGCCTGAGCTAAAACAGTAGCAGTGGTAGTTCCATCACCTGCGATATCAGCAGTTTTAGAAGCTACTTCCTTAACCATTTGAGCACCCATGTTCTCAATAGCATCTTTTAGTTCGATTTCCTTAGCTACAGTCACACCATCTTTTGTTACTGCCGGAGATCCGAACTTTTTATCAATAATTACGTTACGACCTTTTGGTCCTAAAGTAACCTTAACTGCATTTGCCAAGGTATCAACGCCTCTTTTGAGAGCGTCACGTGCATCAACGTTGTATTTTACTTGCTTTGCCATTTTTGTTTTTAAATTTTAGATTGAGGTCTCGCTGCTTTACTATGGTCAGCCATTCCCGCTCGTTTCTTTTTTTCTTAATAATTCCTGCTTCTATTTTCGACGCAGATACTTTCTTTGTCGGTCTGATATTGTCTAAAGAACAGCGTAGATATCAGATTCCCGCATAATTAAGTACTCCTTACCTTCATAGGTAATTTCTGTACCTGCATATTTACCATATAAAACCTCGTCACCTACTTTAACAGTTAAAGGCTCATCTTTTTTTCCATCACCAACTGCCACTACGGTACCTCTCTGAGGTTTTTCTTTAGCTGTGTCCGGGATATAGATTCCTGATGCTGTTTTTTCTTCTGCAGGAGCAGCTTCAACTACTACTCTGTCTGCGATAGGTTTAATATTTAATGCCATAGTTTAATATGTAATTTGTTTCTGTCCCTCATAGTCACTTTTTATGCCAAAGCCAGAGTCAGGCATATTTTGCTGCAAAACTTGTCAAATTTTCATTATTGCTATCTTCCTTTTAACAAAGCTTTAACACTGAAATGTCAGCCTGTCAGTGTAGTGTCAGGGATTTACTTTGAACAGGGCTAGCAAGAGGCACGCATGGGCCAGCAGTAATAAAAATTAAATCAAACGAAAAAAGGCTTCCATGTTTGGAAGCCTTTAGGTTTATAAGGTATAATAACTTATTTCTTAGTAGTATCCGTTGCTTTTGGCAATGCTGGACTTATAGGCGCTGCTGAAGGAACAGGCTTGTTGATCTGGTTCTGAAGATCTTCTCCTGATCCTGCCACACCTCCTTTTGGAACCGCAACGTTGATTAATAATACAACTACCATTAATGATATAATTAATACCCACGTTCCCTTTTCCAAAAAATCACCTGTACGTTGTACACCCATGATATTATTAGAACCTGCAAATCCTGAAGTAAGACCGCCACCCTTCGGTTCCTGAATTAAAATAAGTAGCGCTAACAGCACACAAATAACGATGGCTACGATGACAAGGAAGTAAAACATATTATCTTCTTTAATTAATTGATTCTCTTTTCTAAATCTGAAATTTGAGCGGCAAAGTAAGTTCTTTTTTCCGGAAATTTCAAACTTAATTTTTTGTAGGTATCAACAGCCTTATGATAAAGCATCTGATCGATGTAAATTTTAGCCAGAGTTTCTGACACAAGGTCAAGATTATCTTCTGAACTCTTCCGGGCCTTGTTCTCTGTATCCAGCATATTAGCCAAAGGAGGTTTGATTTGAGGTTCTTCTTTAATAAAGCGTTCTATTAAGTCATCTTCCTTTTTTTTGATGGAAGAACCTGTGCCCAAACCTTCTGCCAAAACCTCCGGAAATGTATTTAGTTCAGGCTGATGGTGAAATATGTTTTCAATTATCTGCTGGTTTAAATCAGCTTCTTCGGGCACTACCGGCCTGAAATATGGCTTACTGACAGCATAGGGCTGATAGTTAACATCGTGTAGCTTGCGGGTTTTATGAAGCCACCATAAAAACGTGAAAGGCAGCGTTTCGTCATGGTACTTTGATAGTTCTTCGTTTTCATGTGCATGCTGCAGCAGTTTGAATGAAACAGGCTCTTCTTTATGCTCTGTCTGCAAAGGATCAACTGCTGATTTGTCAAAGATGAAATAGTCTGTTGCCGCAACACTTTCAACGATAAGCCTTTCTTCCGGAGTTTCCCCTTTAACAGTATCGTCCGGTTCAGGTAGGGAAAATTTTTCCTTTTGATCCTCAAGCACAACATGCTCCGGGGGATTAAAACCGGGTGATTCAAACTCAGGAATAACTGTTTCGATTTCATCAGTGAAGTTGAGACTTGCCCCTTCAGCAACGTCTTTGTGCTCAACGGAAGGCATCTCAGATATTTCTTCAAATACTTCCTCTTCTTCCACTTCTAAAAGCTTCCATTCAACAGACATATCAGTCTGGATATCAACCTCTATTTCAACATCTTCATTCTTCCTCTCGTAAAGCATCTGCCTGACAATCTCTGGGTGCTCTATATATCGAAAAAGAATATCCCTGGAGGGACTATATACAGCAGCTTTTGGCAGATAGCTTCCGAATTTTTCGGAGTTTAGCTGCTTCAGAGCCGAAGAGTAGGCGTAGTGAAAAGCCTGACAAAAGGGATATCGTTCAAGCAAACGCTCTAATGTCTGTAAATCATCTTGCGAATAGCTTTCCTGATTAGAGAGGAGCCTTACAAACTCCCTTTCATTTATTATTCCTGGTTCGACCACTGCTTTATTGTTTGAAGAAGTAAATTACCAGTTGGCAAAAGCCCTGTTAAAAATATCTTCTGTAAGTTCTCTGTTGATTTCCTGAATTAAAGATTGCTCCTGAGAGGCTATGTTACTGCCCGCAAACTCTCTGAATCGCGAAAAAGATTGTTCAAAGCTCATTTCAGGAACCAGGTTATTGGTGTATTTAACACTTACAGTAATTGTAAGCCTTGTACGTTCTGCACTTTCATTGGCAGTGATCGCCACGGGCTTGAAATTATAATCTGTAATACGGCCCTCAAATATAGCATCTCCTTCGTTCCTTACAACGTTCAAAGATGACTGGTTCCTGATCCGGTTCTTTAAAGCTTCGGTAAACTGCTGGCTAAGGTTAGGAATTACTATAGGTGCATTATTTTCAAAAAACACCACATTTACCGTTTTCATATTTGCCGGTATAGAGGCCCCCGAGAAACTATATAACCAACATGACTGACAAAATAGAGTGAGGGGTAAAATAACCCAAAAAAACTTCTTTGATATCTTTATCATACAGTACTAACTCAGGTTTAATTCTTTTATTTTACGATATAAAGTACGTTCGGAGATCCCCAATTCCTGCGCCGCCAGTTTACGCTTTCCTTTGTGTTTTTTCAATGCTTTTTTTATAAGATCCGACTCTTTGTCTATTAACGACAAAGACTCCTCTACTTCCTCTGCATGATGTGAAAAATCGTAGTCGGTTTTGGGCGAGTGGTCGGGGTGGTGGATTGTAAGCGTATTTGGCTGTGGAGCAGGATCATCAGCATACGGATCGGCATCCTGATAAAGTTGCTGAACAAGGTTAGGATTGGAAAGTGCTGCTGTACTGCCACCACTTTTAATTATTTCAGCAACAAGTTTTTTTAATTCCAGCATGTCCCGCTTCATATCGAAGAGAACCTTATAAAGAATATCTCGTTCAGAAAAATCCTCTTTCTTATCCTGATTGATACGCATGGGTAAATTACCCGGATTTGTTTCTTGCGGAATATAGGCCTGAAGGTGGTGAGCACTAAGATTCCGTTCTTTTTCTAAAACCGCAATCTGCTCAGCAATATTTTTTAGCTGCCGTACATTACCCGGCCAGCTGTAGTTCATAAGCACATGCTGTGCATCCGCATCTAGCTGCACAGAAGGACTGCGATATTTATTTGTAAAATCGGCTATAAATTTCCGAAACAACAGATGAACATCTTCCTTGCGTTCGCGCAAGGGAGGTATCTTAAGCGGCACCGTATTAAGCCTGTAATAGAGATCTTCCCTGAACTTGCCATTTTTCACAGCGTCGTAAACATCAACATTTGTTGCTGCTATTACCCTTACATCCGTTTTCTGAACCTTTGAGGAACCTACACGCAAGTATTCGCCCGACTCAAGCACCCTCAAAAGGCGGGCCTGCGTTCCTAAAGGGAGCTCAGCAACCTCATCCAGAAAAATAGTTCCGCCATTTACTACTTCAAAGTATCCTTTCCGCGCTTCATGAGCTCCGGTAAAGGAACCTTTTTCATGACCAAATAACTCAGAATCAATGGTTCCATCTGGTATGGCCCCACAATTGACCGCAATAAAAGGTCCGTGCTTACGGGCACTCAGTGTATGTATTATATGAGAGAACACTTCCTTGCCACTTCCACTCTCCCCGGTGATCAACACCGAGATATCGGTAGGAGCCACTTGCCTTGCAACATCAATAGCTCGGTTCAAAAGAGGGGAATTTCCTATAATACCAAAACGATTTTTTATATCCTGGATATCCATGTTGTGTTTTTAAATTAAGAGTTAGAATCAGGGCAGCCTTTTTTGTTACCCCAATAAAATGTCAAACCACATTAACCTCTCAATCAACTATTTTTCCAATAAGCGTAGCTGTTGTACATCTCTCAGCCAGAACGTTAACGTACTGACCAGGCTTGTACCTCTCATCAACCGGGAAGATCACAGTTGCATTCTGATCGTTACGACCAGCATAGTCATTCTTTGATTTTTTTGAAAAACCGTCAATAAGCACCTTCTGTACTTTGCCGATCTGCTCGAGCATCCTGATGTGCGAATGTTGCTGCTGCCGGTCCACAATCTCCGTAAGCCTGCGGCTTTTAACTTCTTCAGGAATATCATCTGCATAACGTTTAGCAGCAAGGGTGCCCGGGCGCTCGGAGTATTTAAACATATATGCAAAGTCGTATTGCACATAATCCATCATACTCAAGGTCTCGAGATGCTCCTCTTCAGTTTCAGTACAGAATCCAGTGATCACGTCTGTAGATATAGCACAACCCGGTATGATATTACGAATTGCATCGATCCTGTTAATGTACCATTCCCGATCATAGGTGCGGTTCATTAGTTCAAGAACTCTCGAATTACCAGACTGTACGGGCAAATGGATATAATTGCAGATATTCTCATGCCTGGCCATAGTGTGAAGCACCTCATCTGTAATATCTTTAGGGTGAGAAGTCGAAAACCGCACTCTAAGAGCCGGACTTACCAAAGCTACCATTTCAAGCAGCTGAGCGAAATTCACTCCCCCCTCCCACTTATAGGAGTCAACATTTTGACCCAATAACGTTACCTCTCTATAACCCTGGTTAAACAGATCACTGGCTTCCTGCACAATAGAATGTGCATCGCGGCTTCTTTCTCTGCCCCGGGTAAAAGGAACTACGCAAAATGAGCACATGTTATCACAGCCACGCATTATCGAAATAAAGGCACTTATGCCGTTAGTGTTTAACCTTACAGGATTGATATCTGCATAAGTCTCCTCACGTGACAGAAGAACATTTACGGCTTTATTCCCCTCGTCAACCAGGTCGATCAGGTTGGGCAGGTCGCGATAGGCATCCGGGCCAACAACCACATCAACAAGCTTCTCCTCTTCAAGGAATTTAGCTTTTAACCTTTCAGCCATACAGCCCAAAACTCCTACTACAAGACCGGGGTTCTTTGATTTTACCCCCTTAAACTCTTTCAGCCTGTTTCGGACACGCTGTTCTGCATTTTCCCGAATCGAACAGGTATTTATAAAAATCACATCAGCCTCTTTAAAGTCAGCGGTGGTTTCAAACCCCATATCCATCATGATTGAGGCTACGATCTCACTATCCGAAAAGTTCATTGCACAACCATAACTCTCAATGAACAACTTACGCCCGTTATTCTTATCAGAAGGATTCTCAAGCATCAATGCTTCTCCCTGTCTCGCCTCATTGTGCTCTTTCTCGCCTATATGTGAATTAAACATCTTTTAGAAATTGGACCTCAAAAGTACGAACATTTTCATAAAAATGACATGTTGTCAGCTGATGTATTTTACTCATTTTTTGTGAATTGATTTATGTTAAGGCGGCGGAGAAACTGCTCTGGCCTTTCATCTGGATTCTAAGCCATAGTCTGGCAGGTTTTTATTTAATTATTATGCGATTATCATATGGTATTGTATTTTCGGGTTGAATGATTGCAAAAAAAGCAAAGAAAATATCCCTCAGATCCAAAATCATACTCAGTACTTCATTGCTAAGTCTGTTTACTGTGTTCTTAGGACTGATGCATTATTCTCGCAAAATAGAACCATTGGTTGCTTCCCGTTTAAAAGAAGCGATAATGACAGCTACAGATGGCCTGTATACAATAAGCTTTTCAGACATACACTTAAACCCCTTTGCAGGTACTGTGCACCTGGATAATATCCGTTTCGTTGCAAACGACAAAGTTTATCGTCAAATGAGAAGCAAGGGAACTCACCCTACCCATCTTTATTCAGTAGCGGTTAAAAGACTATCATTAAAACGAATACATCCTTTTAAAGTATATTTTCAACGGAACCTGGATGTAAGAACCCTTCATATTGACAATCCGGTCGTCCGGGTTACTTATCAGAATCCACGCGACGACAGTAATGAACCCTTAGATAAGCGAACAGCCTGGCAGCGCCTCTCAAAATATTTGAAATCCATTAAAATTCAGGAAATATTACTGGATAATGTCGATTTCCAATATAACGACAGGAGCCTTGGAAAGCCGGAAATTGATGGTGTGAAAAATCTTTCTGTCAGAATTGATGATCTTTTAATTGATTCGCTTAGCCAACACGACAAGTCGCGGTTCTATTTCACGAAGGAAGTATTTGTACAGATCAGGAAACACGAATTTTTGAGCAGGGACAAGATGTACAGCGTCTTGTTTGACGACCTGCAGATCTCTTCATCAAGACGATATGCACAGGTAAAGGGATTACAAGTGATACCCCGATATGCCGACCTGGAATTTTCAAAACGTCTGCCTGCGAGAAAGGCCATGTACAATCTGATCCTGCATGAAGCGATTCTTAGCAACATCGACATCAAACGGCTTATCGATAAACGCCAGCTTAGAGCCTCCAGTTTACGTTTGCTTAAGGCGGACATGAAAATCTTCCTTGATAAACGGAAAGAGGCTCCAAAATTTGACAGGGGCATTAACTTTCCACAGCTCGCTTTGAAAAGAATCAGGTTAAACACTCTGATCGACACCGTCAATATTCAGAATTCCTCACTGCATTATCATGAATACAGTCCTGTTACCGCACGTACGGGGAGGATATTCTTTAATGGCATTAATGCCAAGCTTTCAAACTTCACCAACGATACAATTACAATCAATGAAAACAATTGGCTTAAAGGAAGCTTTTCTGCTATGCTCTTTGGGAAATCTAGATTAGACTTTGCAATAAACTTCGACCTTAGATCACCTTTTTCTGAATATAAATATTCAGGTCAGCTCTCGGAAATGAATGCAAGAAACTTCAACCAGCTAAGCAGGCCATTGGCCATGTTGAGAATAAATGCAGGAAGGATCAGCAGTGCAAAATTCTATGTAAAGGGGAACTATCGCAAATCATCCGGAAGGTTAACCATGGGCTATGAAAACCTGAGCATCGGTTTGTTAAAGATTGATTCCCAGAAAGTGCTTCGCAAACAGATGCTCAAATCGATTGTCGCGAATAACCTTCTTATAAAAGAAGATAATCCCTCCACAGGCGAGGCTCTCAGACTGGGTAACATCAGCTACTATCGCCCCGATTCAGTTACTTTTCTTGGTACCATATGGCAAAGTTTATTTTCGGGGTTACGGGAGACGATAGGACTTACGCCTGAACGTGAGCGCAATCTGAAGGAACAGTTCCAGGGCAACAGCCAGGAAAGCCCATACCGTGACAAAAGGAGAGAATCAAGAAAGGAAAGAAGGCGGAGAAATCTAAAGAAATAGACAAAAAGGACTTCAATATCCCTGTGAAGTCCTTTCCTTTGATTAATCTATCTTATAGTTCCACTCAAACTCGTCCGGGGCCTGACCGTAACGAATTTCGTTCAAGGTTTTTAAAGCTCTGCTTGAAAAGCCTGCAGTTGCAGGGTCAGGCAACTCATATAATTCTCCCTCGTATCCAATCGATGCAATTGAAGTAATCGTTGCCGCAGTTCCAACGCCAAAAGCTTCAGCAACCTGTCCATTTTTCAAGCCTTCAAGGATTTCAGCTACAGACACACGACGTTCGTCGACAGGTATTCCCCACTTATTAGCCAGGGTTAAAATGGTGTCACGTGTGATGCCTTTAAGAATGGTGTCTCTTGTGGAAGGAGTCACCAACTTTCCATCGATGATAAACATTACGTTTGCAGCACCAAGTTCTTCGATATAGGAATGATCTCGCCCATCGGTCCAGATAATCTGATCAAAACCTTCTTTTAAAGCCTGCTGTGCGGGATATAAAGATCCTGCGTAATTACCGGCAGCCTTAGCAAACCCGAAACCTCCTTCACTTGAACGCGAATATTTTGTTTCGATCTTCACTTTTAAGGGTTTGGAAAAATAGGCGCCAACCGGACAAGCTAGCACCATAAACTTATATGTTGTAGATGGCTGTACACCCAGGTACTCGTCAGTGGCAAACATAAAAGGACGAATATACAAGGAGGTTTGAGGCGCTGTCGGAATCCAATCTTTATCTACCTCTACCAAAGCTGCTATACTCTGCACAAACAGGTCTTCGGGAAGTGAAGGCATACACATCCTTTCTGCCGATTTATTAAATCGCTCAGCATTCTTATAAGGGCGAAACATCACTACATCGCCGTTTTCCTGCTTATAAGCTTTTAATCCTTCAAAAAAGGCCTGACCATAATGCAACGCTGAGATTGCCGGGCTAAAAGTCAGGTCGCCATAGGGTACAATTTGAAAATTCTTCCATTCGCCGTCTTCATAGTCGGCAATAAACATATGGTCGGAAAAGATCTTCCCGAACGGCAGATCACTAAAATCTGTTTCTTGCAAACGGGAATTGCTTGTCCGTTTAATCTTAATATCTGAGGTATCAATCACGGCTCTTGTATTTCAAAACAATTTACAAAGAAACGGATTTTCAAGGAAAAATATTGCTTTTTTAAGCGGAATTTGTTAAGGGCTCGTATATTCTTTTAAAAAGGAGAAGTGCTGATCAAAAAAGAAAACAGTTCCTGCAGTTCTCTTAGTTTTATTTACTTTGTAACATGATAGACGAAAACAGAAACCCCTGGACTACATTATCATCGAAAGAGATATATGATAATCCCTGGATTAATGTAACGGAACACCAGGTAATAAATCCATCCGGAGGCAGAGGAATTTATGGAAAAGTACATTTCAAGAATTATGCATTAGGTATTCTGCCCCTTGACGATGAGATGCATACCTGGCTGGTAGGTCAGTACCGGTACACCTTAGATCAATATACCTGGGAGATTCCGGAAGGCGGTGGCCCATTTGGCATTGAACCTCTAGAATCTGCCAAACGTGAATTGCTGGAAGAAACCGGGCTGACTGCTACAGAATGGACCGAACTACAGCCTTTCCATCTCTCCAATTCGGTATGTGATGAATTCGGGTATATCTACCTGGCTCGTGGCTTGAAGCAGGGAGAAGCGGAACCTGAAGAAACCGAAGAATTGCAATTAAGGCGTTTACCTTTCGAAGAAGCCTATCAGATGGTGCTCTCCGGAAAAATTACAGATTCTTTAAGCGTCGCTGCTATTTTAAGGGTCAAACTATGGCTTCTGGAAAATGCTTAATTTGACCAGTAAACACAAGTACGCGATCGAAAGCATAAGCACATGAATAAGTTTTTAGGATATATCTTCAGCCCTTTTCATTACCTCCTATATCTTCTCTTTCTTATCATCTTCCATCCGCTGCAATGGATCTGCCTAAAAGCCGGCGGATATTCAGCGCATAAGAAATGTGTGGATATTTTAAACTTTTTCCTCGTCAGTTCATTTTATGCCGCTGGGGTACGAGTTTCCTATAGAAACGCATACGATTTACCTCTGAACCGGTCAATAATTTTCGTCGCCAACCATCAGAGTATGTTTGACATACCTCCCCTGATCTGGTTCTTAAGGAAATATCACGCTAAATTTATTTCTAAGATCGAACTGACTAAGGGAATTCCGAGTGTCTCTTTTAACCTTCTTCATGGCGGCGGAGCAAACATCGATAGGAAAGATCCAAAACAATCGATTACAGAGCTTCTTAGATTTGGCCAAAGAATGAAAGATAATACATGGTCGGCTGTTATTTTTCCTGAAGGTACTCGCTCCAGCACCGGTGTGTTAAAACCTTTTAATACCGGAGGTGTTGCTACCTTATTAAAAAAAGCGCCTGAAGCCCTTGTGGTTCCCATCGCTATTGAGAACTCATGGAAAGTGGTACGATATGGAAAATACCCTCTAAGCTTTGGCGAGCACATAAAAATTACAGTGCTTGAGCCAATTGAACCTAAGGGAAAAAATATAGAAGAGGTATTATCAGACTCACAATCGCAGATCAGGCTTGTATTAGAATCTTAAGTTTTTTTTGATGAGAAGAATTTCAGAACACCAGCTATCAAACCGGGCGCAAACTTTGAGAATACCACTAATAAAGCTTATATATTTTTATCCTCTATTTGCTTATAAAAATTCTCCCGGTAGGTATCGCCAATAGGGATAATTTTGTCGCTGATCTGGATACGGCTGCGCTCTATGCTTTCAATCTTATCAATAGCCACAATATATGACTTGTGAACGCGCGCAAACCTGCCTGCTGGAAGTGCTTCCTCCATCTTTTTCATGTTTTGCAAGGTGATTACACGCTCAGTAGGCGTAAAGATAGATATGTAGTCCTTCAAACCCTCAATGTAAAGAACGTCGTCGATAAAGATTTTCTGGATCCTGTGCTCCGTTTTTACAAAAATAAAGTCGGGCGATAGGCTCTGTGGTTTCTCCGCTGCCACCTGCTGAACATTGGGTTGATACTGGTTTTGCACTTTTGATACCGCTTTGTAAAAACGGTCAAAAGCAATTGGTTTTAGTAAATAATCTGATATATCCAGTTCATATCCGTCGAGAGCATATTGCGAATATGCAGTTGTAAGTATTACCCGGCACTTTCCATTCAGCACCTTTAAAAATTGGATGCCCGTTAACTCCGGCATCTGCACGTCAAGAAAGATAAGATCAATTTGCTCTGTCTGCACAATAGAAAGCGCTTCAAATGCGCTGGTAGTTGCTTTCACTAAGTGTAAAGCCGGCACCTTATCAATATAGTCAACCAGAATATCAAGCGCCAGCGGTTCATCATCAACAATAAGGCAGCGTATCATTTTATAAATCTAAAGATAATTCACTTGAATAAGTTGAATCGTTGTCAAAAATTTCCAGATTATACTTACCTGAATAAAGGAGTTCAAGCCGGCGTTTTACGTTATTAAGTCCAATACCACTGGCTTCATCCTTATTCATCAGACTTTTCTTATTAAATACCTTAAACTTTAATCGATGCGACTCAATCAAAACAGAGATTGCTATGGGATGTTCCGGGTCTGAAGCCAGCCCATGTTTGAAAGCATTTTCAACAAATGCAATCAAGATCAAGGGAGCAATCTGATGTCCTTTCGGCTCACCGAAAATGGTCAGATCGACAAATGCTTTGTTCTTGAACCTTAGTTTCTGCAGTTCAATGTAGTTATTGAGATATCTGAGCTCCTTTGACAGGTCTACTCTCGAACCATTGCTCTCCTGCAGCATATATCGCATTATTTCGGAAAGCTTGAGTACCGCCTCCGGCGTTTTCTCCGAACGCTGGTAAGCGAGTGAATAAATATTGTTCAAAGAATTGAACAGGAAATGAGGATTGATCTGAGATTTTAAGAAAGCAAGCTCTGCTTCAAGCTTCTCCTTTTCCAAATTCTTCTTAACTTTTTCATTTACAAACCAGTCGGTAGTGAATTTATAGGCGGTACTTATAAATACAAAAAATGCACTGGTAAATATAGATGCCAGGTAATAATCCCAAAATCCGATCATTGCCTGATCAGCGCCGCTTACTAATATGACATTTTTGAAGGAACTGGCCAGACCAAATTTGAGTAAGCCAGATAGCAGTATTAGCGCAACAATGACTACAGCACAGGCAGTGTATTTGCGCGAATTGAGGAAACGCGGTAATACATACAGGTAATTAATGTAGAAAAGGGCAATATTAAATGCCCCAAAATATACGAAAATAACAATAGCCTCGTGCAGCGAACTACTTCTGCTGCCTATATACACGAAAAAGAGCAATAAAGCCAGCCAGATGATGGCGTGCAGAAAAACTTGCCGCATTTTACTCATTGCGACAAATGTAATTCAATCTCTTTTATTTAAAGGAAAGTTTAGACGAACGCTTAACTTTTATCTGCGAAACAACGGTCAAACTTGCTGCTACAACTAAAAGAGTACCTTTCCAGTCTTCTGAAAGACAGCAATGTTGATAATGAACATAAGGATCTCTACCGGGATCCCAATATTATATAAGAGTCTCCTGATATTATCTTTATGAATGATTTCATACTGAGTATTGATCACCTTGTTCACTACATCAACTGAAACTTCAAGAACGGCAAGACCGAAAATAAGGTTAAATAGAATTAATTTCACTGTATTTATCTGGACAAAAATTTAAACTCATTTAGCCTGCTACACCTAATCCCTCCCACTTACCGCGAGTTTAAACAAGATCCTAGCAAGAGTGCACAGGGTTTTATCATAAGATCTTTAACGACCTGTCCTTAAATAAATCCCGGCAAAAGTGATTTCCCGTTAACTGGTGTATTAGGGAAATAAATCATCATACAGTGCAAAAATACACAAAACTTTGGTAACGAAATAGTTGAATTAATATTATTAGAAACTATATGGCTCCGGCATCTTCTCCTCTCTCCGGGTACCGTCATAAAGATCATATTCCAGCAGCCTGCAGTCAAGTTTTCCATTATAAAATTCTATTCTTCGGGAGGCTTTCAGACCGATCTTTTTGGCTAGATCCGGATTCCCTGTAAATATGTAACCGCTGTAGCCTTTGCAATTTTGCTTCATAAAATCGCCGATACGCTTATAAGTAGCTTCAAGTTTTGAATGTACACCCAGGCGTTCACCGTATTCAGGATTAAACATCACAACTCCTTTAGAATCTTCCGGAACTGGAGTTTCAGCAAAATCGCAAACATGGAATTCTATTAACTGATCAACACCAGCAGTTTTCGCGTTTCTCTGAGCCACGTCAACCGCATCAGCAGAGAGATCGCTTGCAATGATCCTGAAATCGATTTGTTTTTTGGCCTTATCTTTAAGCTTCCTGCGTTCAACAAAGAACACCTGTTCATCATAACCAATAATATGCATAAACCCATAATTCATGCGGAAAAAACCAGGGCTTTTGTCCATCGCGAGCAAGGCAGCCTCGATGGCCAGCGTACCGGATCCGCACATGGGGTTAATAAAGGTGCTTTTCTGATCCCATTTACTCGCCATGATAGTGGATGCTGCTAAAGCCTCTAGCATAGGCGCTTTACCCGGGATCTTACGATACCCATGCTTTGACAGCGTTTCACCGGAGGTATCTAAAAAAACTTCTGCATTACTCCCTTGCCAGTAAAGGTTTACTACCGCCTTATTAAACTCAGGTCCTGAATCTGGACGCACGCCTTTTTTTTCTTTAATGCGATCTACGATGGCATCTTTAACCTTGACGTTGGCGAACAGCGGAGTAGTAATGTGCTCGTTGTTAACCACAGAGGTCACCGAAAAGTAACCTGTCACATCTATATATTCTTCCCATGCAATTTGCACCAGCTCATTATATAAGTGCTGCGGAGTTGGTGCCTGAAATGTTTGCAGGGAGTATAAAACCTGACTAGCGCATCTCAGGTTCAAATTCAGTGAGATACAATCGTTTACTGTTCCCTCAAGCTCTACACCTGTACTGAAGCTGCGTTTAATACTAAATCCTAATCCTTCAATTTCTTTCACCAGGTAAGGCGATAAACGCTTATTACACGTTACTATAATACGACTGTTAGTGTTGAAAACTTGCATAATATTGTGCGAAGTTAATCAATTAAAATTGCCAGATTTGGTTTTGATTTTATAAGAAATAATTTAACAATGGATATTAAAGGAAAAGTTCATGAAGTATCTCCGGTTATGAATGTAACCGAAACTTTTAAAAAAAGAGAATTAGTAATTGAGTACGCAGAAAATCCTCAATACCCTGAATACATAAAATTTGAAGCTTTACAGGATAAGGTAAATTTATTTGACTCTGTTAAAGTGGGAGACCAGGTGGAAGTATTTTTCAACCTTCGTGGCCGTCCATGGACTGACCGCAATGGCAAAACTGCTTACTTCAACACATTAGTAGTGTGGCGGCTCAATGTATTAGGTGCTCAGGCAGCACAAAGTTCACAGCCAGAGTACGCTCCTCCGATGGACATCAGCTCTGCTCCTCAGGATGATGATCTTCCTTTTTAAAGTTATAACTTCCAACATTAAACTAAAATAATGCCCCTTTCCTGAACGGATGGGGGCATTATTATTTCACATCAGACGTTATTATTGTAAAGCAGGAAACCCCGGCATTTCTGTTAAAATTTGTTAAAACGAAACTGAGAGGCAGATGCTTACGTATTTTTGTAAAAGATGAAGAAAAAAAGTATTAGCCTGATCATTGGTTTAATGAGCTTGGCCCTCTTCGGGGTTATGGCAATGCAATATTATTTTATTCGGGAATCATATAATCAAAAAGCACAGTTATTCGACCTTTCAATAAATAGCTCCCTTAGTGAAGTTGCCAATAAACTATTGAAACAGGATGCTAAGCGCTTTGTAAATCGTAAAGCTGTTGCAGAAGAAAGATTAAAAAGAAGACAGGAAATAGAAAGAGAACGACATGAGGCCAGGGCAAGAGATGAGCGTTTTTCTGAACGTATCAAAGATATCAGGGAAAAGATTGAACAGGATTTCAAGGCTCGCGATAGTGCGATAAGGACCCGGTACCCACGTATCATGACCATTGATAACGACTTTTATGAAACCTATTTCCGTGATCCAAACCAGTTAAATAAGGTACGACTTCAAGTGAAACTGCGTCAATCCGTTGATACTTACGGACAGGTATTCCAGGATGAGATCCACGAGCTGTACGTAGAAGGCGGCCCAACTGCTACGAAAACAAAAAAAGCCAGCAAAATTGTTAAGGATAGCGTGCACTACCTCGTTGAAGATCCAAATACAGGAATGAGGGTAGTATCGCTTCCCCGTATAAACCCCCGGCTTAAAAAAGAACTGGAGGAAGAGCAGAGACAACAGGAAGCAGAAAAACTTGCCTTTCTTCATGAACAAAAAAGAAGAGAAGTCCATAAGATCAAGACCTTCTTTGATTCGGTGAAGACAGTAAACCCCAGAACCGACATATTCGTTGATATTGCCAATGAATACGAACATTTTGATATCCCTTTATTACAGCGGATAAGTCCCGTCGACACCTTGCTTAAAACAGAACTGGAGAATCACGGCATCAACTTGCCTTACAACTTTAAAATATCATTAGCGAACTCCGACTCGGTGATCTTCTCGCAAGTATCGTCAAAAGAAGGCGTGTTGTTATCAGAAGACAGCTATCAGATTGCCCTGTTTCCTAAAGAGGTCGTTAATCAGTCGGGCACACTGACGGTGGATTTTCCGACAAAAAATGCTTACATGTTTCAAAACATGTATTCGGTTTTAATATCATCTGCCGGATTATTGATCATCCTTATTGGTTGTTTCAGCTATACTATCTACATCATTTTCAGACAAAAGAAGCTATCGGAAATAAAAAACGATTTCATTAATAATATGACACATGAGTTCAAAACTCCTGTGGCTACTATTATGATCGCCAGTGAGGCTCTTAAAGATCCTGAAGTAGCCGATGACAGCCAACGAATCAACCGGCTAGCCAGTATCATTTATGATGAGAATGTCAGGCTGGGCAGCCACATAGAACGAGTTCTCAATATCGCTAAAATTGATCAGGGCGATTTAAAGCTGGAATTTAAGCCGGTGGAAATGAATGATCTCATCGGCGCTATCGCCGATAGCATGACCCTACAATTTCAAAAGAAAAGCGCAAGTTTAACGCTTGATTTGAATGCATCTTATTCGGTAGTTAATGGAGATGAATTGCATCTAAGCAATATTATCTTCAATCTTATTGATAACGCCTTGAAATACAGCAAAGAAAATCCTGAAATTAAAATCAGCACGTTAAACAGCGGCAAAAATCTGATCATAAAGGTTCAGGATAATGGTATTGGAATGAATAAGGATCAGTTGTCTAAAATATTTGAGCAGTTTTATCGTATTCCAACCGGCAACCTCCATGATGTAAAAGGCTTTGGGCTAGGCTTAAGCTATGTAGATAATATTGTAAAGCAACATCATGGAAATATCCGTGTAAAGAGCGAGAAAGATAAGGGCTCTGAATTTGAAATTATTTTCTCCACCCATACTTAGATAATTATGTCAGGCGAACCTATATCAGCAGCTGCAAAAGGGCAAAGAATTTTGTTAGTTGAAGACGATCCAAACCTTGGTATTCTATTACAGGACTACCTGCAGCTTAAAGGGAAATATGAAGTAGTGCTGGCCCGGGATGGAGAAGAGGGAGCGAGGCAATTTTCAAGGGAAAAATTTGATCTGTGCATTCTTGATGTGATGATGCCCAAAAAAGACGGATTTACATTAGGAAGAGAGATTCGGAAAATCAATCCTGTTATTCCGATAATTTTTGCCACAGCCAAAACAATGATCGAAGACAAGTCAGAGGCATTTACTCTGGGTGGAGATGATTATATTACCAAACCCTTCCGTATCGAGGAACTGTTATTGAGGATCAATGCGTTGCTTAAGCGGGTTAACAAGCAGGAGAAAACCCCGGAAACAGAAACACTCGATAAGTTTGAAATAGGAGATTACCTTTTTGATTACACAGCGCAACTAATAAAAAAGGATGATCTACAGCAAAAGGTCTCCACTAAGGAAGCGGAACTACTCAGACTGCTATGTCTGAAAAAAAACAACGTCCTTACTCGTGAAGAAGCCCTTATAAGTATCTGGAACGACGACAATTATTTCAATGGCCGTAGTATGGATGTTTTTCTGAGCAAGCTGCGTAAATATCTTCGGGACGATCCTAAAGTTGAAATCATCAACGTTCATGGCAAGGGATATAAACTTATCGTAAATTAGTTCATCTCTTCTGATTGCTGAAGTTTCTCAAGGACCTCCCCTTCCAGGACTCCCGAGGGAACTGAATACCAGAGTATGGTTGCATTTCGTATTTTAGCGAACTAAATGTCAAAAATGAACTTCCAAACACTTCTTTTCGCATTACTTTTCTCTGTATGTCTGGCGACATCATGCTCCCGGAATGCTGTAAATCAGCACAATGAAAATGCTCAGGACAGCTCAGTTGCCGATTCGGCAACAGCCGACCCTAGGGCAACAAATATCGAGCAGCCCCCCCTTGATTTTGTACCCAATGAGTTAGGAAAAGTAATGGTCCTCGAATACCACCTTATCGGTTATCCTGAAGACAGATGGAGAAGAACCCCTGAAAATTTCAGGAAAGACCTTCAGATGCTTTACGACAATGGCTTTTACCCTGTGTCTGTGATGGACATCGCAAAAGGAAACCTGAACGTTCCCGCTGGCAAAACGCCCTTCGCCATCACTTTGGACGATTCCAGTGCCGGCCAGTTCAGATATATCGAAAAGAATGGCGGACTGATTATTGACCCAAATTGTGCATTGGGAATCATGGAAGACTTTAAAAGGAAGCATAAAGATTTCCCTATCACTGCAAGCTTCTATGTCCTTCCAGCGATCAACCCCACTTTGCGCTTATTCGCTCAACCCGAGTATAAAAAACAAAAGCTCGAATGGCTCATTAAAAATGGTTATGAAATTGGCAGTCATAACTGGTACCACTCCATGTTATCAAAGCTAAGTGATCAGGAAGTGCAGAAGCACCTGGCGATGTTCGTCAAGGAAATACGCGAGTTTATTCCCGGATATGAAGCAAAAACCCTGGCCTTGCCACTTGGAGCTCACGCAAAGAATCGCCTGCTTGAATCGCAGGGCGAATTTGAAGGAATCAAATACCGCCATGAAGCTGTTCTATTGGTAGGATCCGTATCCTCTGTATCTCCATATTCAGTTAAATTCAACCCTCTGGCGATACAACGAGTACAGGCAGGAGAACATACTGAAAATCCTGAGACATTTATGAAAAGCCAGATAAAGCATAACACACGTTTTGTAAGCGATGGCGATCCGAAGGTCATTTCGGCACCGGAGGAATTAAAGGATCAATTAAAACCAGGCCTGGAAAAACGATACAGAATAAGATGGATAAAGCAGCAAGAACCAGGGGCGCAAGCTAATGCTAAAGAAACTATCTCTAATGAATAATTCACTGATCTTCCTCTTTACAGCTTTACTTTTCGCATCAGCGTGCGCCAATAAAAATAGAAACAACGCCGAAGCAGTCAGATTAAAGCACGAAAAGTACCAGATTGATAGCTTGTTGTCGGACAGTTCGCTGGTACTCTATGTGAAAACTCCCGGCAAATCAGAGCTGACACAGGTGAAAAGAGGAGAGCGTTACCCGAAACAAATAGAGGCAAGTTATAACGTGTTAAAGAATAAAGACGGCAAGGTGGTTTATATTGCCGAACTTCCATTTAGCCCAAAAGATGATTGGTTCATCGCTTACAGGCATTATTTTGACGAAAATGGAAGGCTGTTTGCTTTTCAGCGTCAAAATAACTTTTTCAAGAGCGAGTGTACAAGGGGTGCGGCTTTGGAAAACCTCACGCTGTTCTACGACACAAACTTCCGGATGCTCGACTCGGTCTACACACTGACTGACTCCAACAAAAAGAAACTTGAGCCAGGCTCCTGTAAATTCCCTTTTAATTTCCCGTATACTGTCCCAAGGTCATTAGATGACTATCAAAAAATGAAGAAAACAAAGTCATTTTAGATCAGATCATTCATTCAAATCTTCTTCCTCTTTCGCTGCACTTTTGATATGCTTCAAAACCTTAGCTTCAATGTGGAAGATGATCTCTTCAGCGATATTGGTAATATGATCGCCAACGCGTTCAAGTTTACGGATTATGGTTAGCAGATAAAGAGCCTGATAAATGTTTTCGGGACGCTTATTAATATACAAGGCAATATTATCGGTTGAAGATTTATTGATCTCATCCAGAATAATGTCCTGTTTAAATACCGTTCGTGCCAACTTTGCATTATTATCTGCATAGGAGGATGTAACGGCATGCAACATTTGTTTGACAGTGTCAGCCATTTCGAAAAAATGGCAATCGTTCAGCAGCTCCTTGTCAAAACACTTACCTGATTGTAGTATGTATTTGGCAATTCCTTCGGCGCTGTCTCCGATGCGTTCAAAGTTGGTATTGATTTTAAGCGTAGCAAATACAAACCGCATGTCTGAAGCGAATGGATTAAGCAGTGCAAGAATATTTTCACAATCTTTGTCTATAGACAATTCATATGCATTGACCCTTTTTTCATTAAAAATAACTTCACGGGCCAGATCGACATCTTCCTCAATAAGAGCTGTTAAACTCTTTTCTATTTGCATTTTGACGAGATTTCCCATCTCGACCATCTCTTCGTGCAGGTGGTGTAACTCTTCTTCTAAATGAGTCATATCTTTCTATTAGGTATTAATAATTATCCAAAGCGCCCGGTAATATAATTTTGAGTTTGCTCCTTAGTTGGATTTGTAAACATGGTTGCTGTCTCATTATACTCAATAAGCTCTCCTAAATAAAAAAAAGCTGTTTTATCACTTATACGGGCGGCCTGCTGCATATTATGGGTAACAATCACAATGGTGTACTGGCTTTTCAGTTCATAGATCAGATCTTCGATCTTTGAAGTGGAAATAGGGTCAAGGGCCGAAGCCGGCTCATCCATTAAGATAACTGAAGGCTCAACTGCCATTGCCCTGGCGATACATAAACGCTGCTGCTGCCCGCCAGATAAAGACAGGGCCGACTTCTTCAGGTCATCTTTAACCTCTTCCCACAAAGCGGCTTGTTTCAAGGAACGTTCAGCTACCTCATCCAAAACATTCTTATCCTTAACTCCGGCAATTCTTAAACCATATATTACATTCTCATATATACTTTTCGGAAAGGGATTTGGTTTTTGAAACACCATGCCAATTTTTTTACGGTGCTCATCAACATCCATCTTACTTTTATAAACGTTCCGACCGTCGATTAATATATCACCGGTTATCTTTACATTATCGATCAGGTCATTCATCCGGTTAAAGCACCGCAAAAAAGTCGACTTTCCGCAACCAGATGGTCCTATAAAAGCTGTAACAGTATTTGCATTAATTCCGATACTGATATCCCTTAACGCTTGTTTCTCTCCATAATAAAGATTTACGTTCCTTGCTTCCAGCTTCATTTATTTGTTTTTAAAACTTAGTTCTTTTATTAAATCTATTCCTTATCCAAACGGCAATGCCATTCATCAAGAAGGTAAATGTCAACAGTATGATAATTGCAGAGGCAGCATTCGTTACAAATCCCGCCTGTGGACGAGTAACCCAGTTAAATATCTGAATCGGCAGAACGGTGAACTCGTCCATGGGACTGCTTGGTGCAAAAGGAACATATACGAGCGCTCCTATTACAATTAAAGGCGCTGTCTCACCTATCGCACGTGAAATTGCCAATATTAACCCGGTCATTATGCCGCCAAAAGAAGATGGCAGAACAACGTTCCAGACCGTTTGCCATTTGGTTGCACCAAGACCGTAACTCGCTTCTCTGAGCGATCCGGGCACTGCTTTAATCGCCTCGCGGGTAGATACAATAATCATGGGCAGGATAAGTAATGATAAGGTAAGACTTCCTGTCAGTATACTGTTACCGAAACCAAACACCCGGCCGAATAATTCCAGCCCGAGAATCCCATAGATTATAGAAGGTACACCCGCAAGATTTGATATGTTGATTTCTATAAAATTAGTTAAAAAGTTCTTCCTCCCATATTCCTGGAGATAAATTCCTGCTGCCATACCAATTGGAAACGAAATCACTACAGTTAAAACCAGTATCCAAACCATTCCGAGCAAAGCAGTATAAATACCTGCCCGGGAAGGGACCCTCGAAGGAAGGTTAGTCAGAAAATCTACACTGATCCTTGACAGCCCTTCAGAGAAAACCACATACAGCAGTACTAACAACACAATTAGCCCTACCGAAGTACAGATCATAGCGAAGATCTTGAACGCCAGGTCCTTTAGCTTATTTATTTGTGAACTACTCATACTTCTGCTGAAATTTCCTTTTAATGTAGAAACTGATATTATTTAAGATAAATGTAAATATGAAGAGCGCCATCCCTGCTGAAAATATGGTACTATACTCTAAAGAGTTTCGAGGCACATCCCCCATGCTTACCTGTACAATATAGGTAGTGATGGTTTCAATGGAAGAGAGTGGATTAAAGGTAAACTTCGGCTCCTGCCCTGCTGCCACAGCTACAATCATCGTCTCGCCGACTGCCCTGGAAATTGCGAGTATAATTGATACAATGATTCCTGAAGATGCAGCCGGCACCATTACCCGGAAAGCAGTTTGAAGCTTGGTCGATCCCATGCCGTAAGCGGCCTCCCTTAATGATTTTGGTACTGCACGCAAAGCATCTTCACTTAAAGAAGAGATATATGGAATGATCATCACCCCCATCACCAGTCCGGCTGATAATGCGTTAAAGCCAGATAAATTTGGAATAAAGCTTTGCAATACCGGTGTAACGAAGGTCAAAGCAAAAAACCCATAAACCACCGTTGGAACCGCCGCCAGAATTTCAAGGGCAGGTTTCACTATCGCAGTAAATTTTGGATGAGCGTATTCATTCAGGAAAATCGCTATGGTCAAACCCAATGGCAGTGCAACACATATCGCAATCAGAGTTGTAAGCAGGGTTCCACAAACAAGAGGCAAAATACCGAAGCGTTTTTTTGCAAAAAGCGGGGTCCATTCTGTACCGGTAAAAAACTCAACGATCGATACTTCCTGGAAGAATCTGACGGACTCGGTTGCCAGTACCAAAATAATGCCCAGGGTGGTAAATACGGTGACGAGACTACAGAAGATCAGAAAACCCTCTATCACTTTCTCTTTAACTTTTGCCATTGCTTCCTTTATCTACCCTTAATAAGGGCGTTTCAATATTAATCGGCTGTTATTTTAAAAGATCGGCCATGTTTACACCCACGGTCTTTCCTGTTCCAAACACGGTACCCGTCTTTTTTGATTCAAACCTCTTGATCACAAGGTTGTAAACTTCCTGGGATAAAGCTACAGAACCAATTTCATTGGCAAGAACAGGAGCATTTTCAAGATAAAACTTAACAAAAGCCTTTACCTCGGGCTTTTCTGCAGATTTTGCGTTTACATAAATAAACTCTGGCCTCGCGAGCGGCTGATAGGTTCCGTTGGTTACCGTTTCTGGGCTGGGTAAGATCGCCCCCTTTCCATTGGAGTCATCCTCGTCATTGATTGGTACTAATTTCAATTTGTCAGCATTGTTCTGATAGTAAGCTAAACCAAAATAGCCTATAGCATTTCGATCGGAAGAAACACCCTTTACCAAAACATTGTCATCTTCGCTGGCATTGTAGTCGCCTCTTGAAGATTTTGCTTCCCCAACAATTGCTTCTGTAAAATAATCGTAAGTACCTGATGCCGTGCCTGCTCCGTAAAGATTTATAGGCTCGTTAGGGAAACTTGCCCTGATCTGGTTCCAGGTTTTAATTTTACCTTGCGCAGCAGGCTCCCACATTTTTTTCAGCTCTTTAACTGTCAGGTAGTCTACGAAAGTATTTTCTTTATTAACCACTACCGCAAGTCCATCGTATGCTACCGGCAGCTCTATAAACTCGACATTTCCTTGTTTACACAACTCTATTTCCTCTCCTTTGATCGGTCTGGAAGCGTCGTTGATATCGATTTCGCCGCGCGAGAACTTTTTGAATCCGCCACCTGTTCCAGATTCACCTACAGTTACCCGTATCTCACTTTCGACGTTTCTAAATTCCTCAGCAACGGCTTCTGACAATGGGTAAACTGTACTCGATCCATCGATTTTTACCTCTCCGCTTAATCCTGTGCCTTGATTTTGCTTGTTGCCGCCACCACAAGATGACAGAATGAATACTATAATGCTCGTTAAAAACAATCTCATCATGCTATATTTTAAAAGATACAAATTACTTGTTTGACTATTATTACCCTGTTAATTAAATATTAAATCAATGTTAACTAGAAACCAATTTCAACTTGGAATCTGTACATCACCTCCGAGTTCTGCCTATTTTCACGTAAAAGACTAACATCACTCTGGATCTTTAATGTATGATCGACGAAGTACTTGGAAAATCCGAGTGTCCACTGCTTTTCATCTGGTTGCTGAATCTCATTATCCGCATTGACAGAGCTGTACCGCCCAGCTACCTCAACATTGCTTTTAATCAGATACCCCCCTTGCAAATTGAACCCAGTGCCTGTAAAGAAGGCCTCACTAATGTCTCCCGCATCATTCCTGGCCACCACTGCCGAACCATCGGTTTCTCTGTCGACAAACTCGGTCATTACAGAAAAGCCACGGTATTTGAACATTGCATCCGCGAAGAATGTCTTAAGATCCCTTGACCCGGAAAGAAAATCTCCCAGTTGCCCCCGTTCCCGGGATGCCCGGTCGTTAAAATCATACGTTAATCCGACAGCCAGTTTTGGACGTTCTTCCCTGCTTAAATCAGAGCCAAAATAATCGCCGTCGTCCTTAAACTCCCCTAAAGGATACACCTCAACTCTACCGGTATAATCGTAACCACCTTTATTGCCCGTAGTGATGTTTCTTCCCTCACCCATGGACAAAGCAGCAATCTCCTTAAATGTTATGTTTCCCGTGCTAAAAGTGTGATGCAACTGCATTCCCACATCCCGGTCAAGATTATACCTTGCATTTAGCAAGCTCCGGTCTACAAACTGCATTTTTTGTGACGATATCACCCGCTCCCTGTTGCCCGGCAGTTTTGTCTGCCCAAACCACAAACTGAAGCCCGGTGCAAAATTCCATTTAGTAAGTGCATCAAGCACCAAATTCGGACTGTTAGAATTTTCAACTGTAGAATTTGCCATATCTGAGTTGCTTAGCGCTAATTCAATCTTGTATTCAAACTGCTCACTTAAAGCAAAACCCTCCATCTTGATACGAGCCCTTCGCACTTGTATGCCATCTTCATAGCTCTTATCTCCTATAGAATATTCGCCCTGGTACAGCGTTTGTATCCTGGCATTTATCCTCGCAGAAAAAGTAGAATCCTTTTTGAAAATTATTCCCTTCCGTGAAATTGACTGACTAAACGCAGCAAGGGGAAAAATAAAACAAAGGATTAAAATAAGCGTTTTGATGAGATCTTTGGCCATCAATTCTGATATCTTTTAAAGGGTACATTAACTAAACGTTTCAAAGATATTAAGGCTATATTAACACAGATAGTCTTTAATGTTAATTTTATGTTAACACTTAACATCTTTTTAATACAAACACAGAATAACCTATAACTAAACACATGTGGCACAATTATGGTGTTAAATAAAAATAATATAGTTAAACCTTATGATTCGGGATTGATCATACATACATTAAATTTTAAATCATTCAATTTTTTAAGGATATAATCCTTTATTTTGCAAGAATTATTAACAAATACAAACACACTAAAATCATGAAAACGATGAAAATTAAAATAGCTACTTACTTCTTAGCTTTGGCAACAATGGCAATGTTTACAGCAGGTTGCAGTCAAATGACCCGTACACAAAAAGGTGCTGTGATCGGCTCTGCAGCCGGTGGTACAATCGGAGCTCTTATCGGAAATAAAGCTGGAAATACAGCGATAGGAGCGGTTGTTGGCGGTGCCATTGGTGGTGTAGCGGGAGCTTACATTGGCCGTAAAATGGACCGTCAGGCCGAAGAGATCAAAAAAACTGTACCTGGCGCTGAAGTAGTTGACGCCGGGGAAGGACTAATTGTGAAATTTGACTCAGGTATTTTGTTTGATACAGGCAAGTCTGATCTGAAAGACAATGCAAGAACTAATATCCAGAACCTGGCTGCCACTATGAAAAATAATCCTGAAACAAACATCATGATCGTTGGTCACACTGATGCAGTAGGTTCAGATGATTTCAACTATGGCCTTTCAGAGCGTCGTGCTAACGCGGTTAGATCTTATGCGGCTGCTCAGGGTATCGCAAGCAACCGTCTATCAACGGTTGGAAAAGGAGAAACTGAACCAATTGCAGATAATTCTACTGAAGCAGGCAAGGCTCAAAACCGTCGTGTTGAGATAGTTATAGTGGCTAATGATAAACTTAAAGCAGAAGCCCGTCAAAACGCACAATAATTAACGGATATTATAAGCGAAAACCCCGTCTGGTTAACCGGACGGGGTTTTTGTTTATATTATTTGCTGAAAAAAATGCCCGGAATGTTGAATTAATCCCCATCAATAATTTACTTAAAAAATCTTAACAAGTAAACTTTTTAATACCTTACATCGTTGGTTTGAATATATATTTACATAAAAGGATTACATGAAGAAATTTCTACTGGCACTTTTATGCCTCATTTGCGGCTACAACTCTATAGCACAAAAAATAAAGGCCGGCGTGGCGGTTTTCGGAACTAGTCCGGCCGGCATAGCGGCCGCCATACAATCCGCACATTCAGGTGTAGAAACAATATTAATTGACCAAGGAGGCTTTGATCTGGTTAACCTGACGCCTGAGGACAAAATGTACAAGATAGGCATCTATAAACAATTCCTGCAGAGGGTAGATTCAGTCCAGAAAAACTCCAATGTCAAAAACAACGAGTCATTGATACCTGCTTATGCAGCTACCCTATTTAAAGGCTGGACAGATACCGTGAAGAATCTCACAGTAATAAGAAAAGCCGTAGTGAGTGAGATTGAGAGGGACGGCAAGAACTGGGAGATATCCTTTACGGATAGACGAGAGTTAAAGGCCCAGGCAATTGTTGATGCAACTGCAGGAAGTCAGATTGCCCTGAAGGCAGGCATAAGCCTAAAAAAATCTGCCAATACCAGAAGTATCTATTCAGACAAGATATATCGTACATCGGTCTCAATTCCTGGGACTCGGGGCTCACACCTTCCGGTTTCAGAACTCTTCGCTGACAGCGTTGAGAACTTCATACTTTTTCGCGACAATGTATCTCCGACTTTACTTACCGGCCAGGCAGCCGGTGCGGCAGCCGCATATTGTGCTTTTTTTGACGTCACCAATGAAAAACTCGACATCCGAAAAACTCAGGCTGAGCTGATTGCTTTTAATTCGTATTTTATCAGGTTTGATGATATCAGCATTTCGGATTCCATCGCACTTTCCATTCAAAAGATAGCCGTAACCGGAATATTAAAGGGACAGCTCATAGGTACAAAACTCTTATTTAATCCCGACTCTACAGTATCCTCGGAAGAGATCAGACTACCCCTGAAGGAATATTATACCAGAAGCCAGATCTGGTTCCTTGATAATAAAACAGATAAGATGACCCTGAAGGATGCTTTGAGTCTGATTAAGTTTACAGCCAACCGAGGTCAGGAACTTGATAAAGAAGTGGAAAAAGGATGGAATCCGTCCTTAAAGCTGAAAGGTAAGTTCGACATGAATAAGGTGCTTACCCGTAAAGAACTTGCCCGCCTGTTTGATCTTTATTTGAAGCCTTTTGACAGAGCAATCGACCTTAAAGGAAATCTTAAAAGCTAATTCATTAAATTCTGCGTTTTAAGGTCATAATAATAAGCGAGGTTTTGGTTTCACCATGGGGCAGTACGGTTAAAGCGATACTTCTCCCATCCCTGGAATGAAGCAGCCTATAAATCTCATCTATATTCATTTCCCTGATCTGCTTAAAGTTAATAGCGATTATCTCGTCTTCAGGCCTCAGCCCAGCTTCACTTGCTGCCGAACCTGTTTCTATTCTGGCAATGAATAAGCGGGTGTAATCTGGTGCATAATAAGCTAGCTCCATTCCACTTAAGTCGTGCTCAAAGACTTCCTTATACATAGAATTCGGTCTCAAAAACAGGCTTCCTCTGCCATAGTCAAATACTACGTGAAACCTTTTAAAAACTGCATTCCCTATGTTTCCGCTCCTCTTTGCAGATACCTTCACACCTACATCATCGAAGTTGGGAAAAGCTGCTATCACATTTGGGAGTTCAAACTTTGCGACCTTCAAATACTCTAACCGGGCAATTTTGCCACTTATGGTGCCGCCAAGCCCCACACCCAGATTTGCTTCGATATTCGGCGATGGAACTCTGATGGGCTGACCGCGATAACTTTCCAGTGAAACCGGATGTCCGGCACCTGTATCGATGACAAGCCGGGCCTTTATAGTCCCGTTTCCACTCATTCGGATAGAGCTTTGCATATAGGGTTTACCAGCCTCAATGGTAATAGGCACCAGATGTCCTTTTTTGGGTATATACCAGGTTTCCGGCTTGTATACTTTAATTGTCCTCATTTCATAATTAATACGGATGATGAAGCTATTGAAAAACTCGTAGCCCAGTAAACCATGAATGGGTATACCTGTATAAGATGAAAGATCAAAGGCATCTTTTTCCAGGATCGCTGCAGGAATATTTCCCCCGATTGAATTGTTCACCTTAATATCCAGGTGAGGGCTAACAAAAGCCTTGAGCGTATCCGTTTCGCCAAAACCAGAAATATTAATACTTCTAAGCTTTCCCAGCTGCAGTGAATCGGCAAGTGAAGGCTCAGTGATCAAAAACACGCCCACGCCGGTGTCGAGTACAAAATTGAACGGACCTTTTCCATTGATTGTAAGTGGGATGATGATCAGATTCTTAATAAAAGTAAATTCAAAGCTTTCGCTTGAGCCGCGTTTGGCAAGATGAAACTGCGCACTCGTACGGATGCATCCCAAACTAAGGTGCAGAAATATTAAGAGCTTTATATAGTATTTCAGGTTCACCGTGCTATATCTAAATATAATAAAAACCGGAGCCAAACCGAAAAAACAATGAACATTTGAATGCGCCTGCAGATCAAATATTAAAGTGACGATCGTCATTCTCTGTATAATAAATTATTGAGTATTTGTGCATTACCAATAATTAAATAAAAAATGGATCAGACACTTAACCCTGCTCTAATGCATCCAAGGGATCAGATTGCATTGGTGATGAGCAGAATATACCGCAGGGGATTAACCACAACATCTGGCGGCAACATTTCAATAGTAGATGAGAATGGAGACATCTGGATTTCGCCATCAGGTGTCGACAAGGGACGACTTTCGCCTTCGGATATTGTGTGCGTAAAAGCAGACGCAAGCATTGAAGGCTTGCATAAGCCCTCTTCCGAATTCCCATTCCACAAAGCAATATACGAAATACGGCCAGATATTCGGGCGATCATTCATGCTCACCCCCCTGCGTTAGTTTCCTTCAGCATTGTGAGAGCCACTCCAGACACCAATATTATCACTCAGGCCAGACATGTCTGCGGAGTGGCAGGTTATGCCGAATATGAGCTTCCCGGGAGCAAAGCACTTGGAGTTAAAATCGCCAGGGAGTTTGCTAAGCGACATAAAGCTGTCATAATGGAAAATCATGGTACCGTAGTGGGAGGATCAAACCTGGCAGAAACTTTCGAGCGCTTTGAAACACTTGAGTTCTGTGCGCGGACGATACTGTATGGGAATGCAATAGGCAAACCGCAGTACCTAAGAGAAGAGCAGATAGACGCCTTTGAGGCCCAGGTTGCAGATACCTTACCCGAAATGACTGGTACTTTCCATCCCTCAGACGAAAGAGAAAAACGGTGCAACATCTGCGACATCATAAACAGAGCTTGTAACCAGGGCTTGATGATCAGCTCCTATGGCACAATCTCCACACGGTGGCGGGGAAATGATTTTTTAATTACACCCACAGGTATTCCGCGCTGGGATATGCAACCGCAGGACATCGTGCAAATAAAAGATGGGAAGAGGGAATCCGGTAAGTTTCCTAGCCGTACAAGCTATCTGCATCAGGAAATCTATAAAAACCACCCCGAGATCAACTCTATAATCTTAACGCAATCTCCCTATCTAATGGCATTCGCGGTAACTGGAGCAAATTTCAACGTTCGCACCATTCCAGAAAGCTGGATATTCCTTCAGGACGTGAGTCAGCTGGAATTTGGATCACAATTTAAAACCGAATCGATAATAGCAGAACTGGTTGGCAAAAACAATCCGGCAGTGATCGTTAAAAATGAGTGCGTACTAGTTGCCGGCGATAGTCTTCTACAGACGTTTGATTACCTGGAAGTGGCTGAGTTTAGTGCCCAATCACTGGTATTGGGTGCTTCTATAGGCAATCTGGTTCCGATAAGTAATGAGCAAGTGGAAGAGCTGAGACGGGCATTTTTAAAATAATAAGCAGACATCGCATACGATTTTTTTGTAGACATGACGAAGATCATACTTTTTGGCAAAAATAATTGAAAGCTTTGTATTTCATCTTTTATCTGAAGCTATGGCAAGAAGAATAGAACTAATGGCGCCGGCAGGCTCTTTTGAATCACTGACCGCAGCTATACAAGCTGGAGCAGACTCGGTTTACTTCGGTGTTGAACAACTTAATATGAGAGTTAAGGCAAGCAGCAATTTCACTCTCGGTGACATACCGCGTGTAATGGCTATGTGCAGGCAGAATGGTGTTAAAGCGTACTTAACTATTAACACAATTATCTATACTCATGATATAACTATCATGAAATCGATTATTGATATCGCCATTAAAAATAAAGTTAACGCGGTAATAGCTTCCGATCAGGCAGTAATGACCTACGCACGCCGGGTAGGTATGCCCGTACATATCTCGACACAGGCAAATGTTTCAAATATTGATAGTCTCGAATTCTACTCGGCTTACGCAGATGCTGTAGTGCTGGCAAGGGAACTCACTTTGAAACAGGTTTCTGCCATAACGAAAGAGATTAGACGAAGGAAAATTACCGGTCCCTCAGAAGAACTGATGAAAGTAGAGGTCTTCGGTCATGGGGCACTATGTATGGCGATCTCCGGAAAATGTTACCTGAGCCTCCACTCTGCATATTCCTCCGCAAACCGGGGCGCTTGTGTCCAAAACTGCCGTCGGAGTTATGTAGTAACGGATAAAGAACAGGGAATCGAATTTGAGGTGGATAATCAGTATATCATGTCAGCTAAAGATCTCTGCACGATTGACTTTCTGGATCAGCTGATCGGCTCAGGGGCAAGCATTTTGAAGCTTGAAGGACGCGGCCGCAGCGCAGACTATGTACACACCGTTACCAAATGCTACAGGGAAGCTATCGATGCCTGCTATATGGGCTTGTATTCAAAAGAACTCGTGAAGTACTGGAAGGAACAGCTCTCGACGGTCTTCAACCGTGGGTTCTGGGACGGTTACTATCTTGGCAGAACGATAGGTGAATGGAGTCATGACTATGGGTCAAAGGCAACCAAAAAGAAAGTCTATTTAGGAAGAGGATTAAAATATTTCGAATATTCCAGAGCTGCAGAATTCAGGATTGAAGCCCAAAGCCTTTCAGTAGGGAATGAAATCCTGATCACCGGCCCTACTACCGGAGTAGTGCAAACACGGATCAACGAAATCAGGGTGAATGATATACCTACAGACACGGTGCATAAAGGCGATATTATTTCAATCCCTCTGCCCGACAGGGTTCGGCCTGCAGATAAACTTTATAAACTTGTTGACGTCTAATGGTGAGGATCACACAATGGCGTAACAAATGTATCGGATGTAATATTTGTGTCGAAGTCGCCTTCTACCGCTGGAGAATATCTACAAAAGATGGCAGATGTACTTTAGTGGAAGGAATAGAATCAAAAGGGCTTTTTACCGCTATTGTTGGAGACGACGAATATGAGATTAATAAAACCGCAGCTAAGCATTGCCCGGTAAAGATTATCAGAGTAGAAAAGATGAAGAGCTGAATCCTTCAAATAGTAACTCATAAAAAATCCTGTAAGGGGATAACCTTACAGGATTTTTTTATCTCAGTATCAAACTTGCTAGTGCACGCGTGCCGCGTGTGCTAAATGCTCTTGCTTTTTGCTTTAAACCAGCAATCTTACCGGCTCTTCTAACAGAGCCTTAAGAGTTTGAAGGAACGAAGCAACAACTGCTCCGTCAACTACACGGTGGTCACCGCTTAAAGTAACCTTCATGATATTACCCGGAACAATAGCACCGTTTTTAACAACCGGAACCTGCTGAATTCCACTTACTGCTAAAATAGCTGCATTAGGCGGGTTAATAATCGCTGTAAATTCATCCACACCAAACATTCCAAGGTTAGATATAGTGAATGTTGATCCCTGCATATCTGTAGGCAGAAGCTTCTTCGTTTTAGCTTTCTGAGCAAAATCTTTCACTTCCATAGACAGATGAGAAAGAGATTTACCGTCAGCAAATTTTATTACAGGAACTACTAAACCTTCATCAACCGCAACGGCTACTCCTATATTAACATGCTCGTTAACGCGGATCTTATCACCTAGCCATGAAGAATTTATTGCCGGGTGCTGCTTCAACGCTATAGCCGTAGCTTTCACTACTAAGTCGTTGAAAGAAATTTTAACCGGCGCATATTCGTTGATCTTTGCACGGGCAGCAATAGCGCTGTCCATATCAATGCTCATCGTAACGAAGATGTGCGGAGCAGTGAATAAACTGTCAGATAATGAGCGGGCAATAGCCTTGCGCATTTGTGTAACAGGTTTTTCAGTATACTTTTCTTCACCGATGAACTGAGGTATAACGATAGTCTTTTCAGATTTATCAGATTTGCCAGCAGGGGCAGCTTCTGCCTGTGCAGCAGCCTGAGCCGGCCTGGCAGAAGGAGTAAAGCTTTCAACATCCTTTTTAACAATACGGCCACCTTCTGCGCTTCCTTTAACCTGCGCCAGGTCAATACCTTTTTCCTGGGCTATCTTCTTGGCAAGAGGAGACGCTTTAACGCGTGCATCTGATGCAGAACCAGAAGCCTGAGCAGCACTCTCCTGAGGAGCGGCAGCTTCTTCTTTCTTAGCCTCAGCGGCACCAGCAGGAGCAGAGGCTTTCTTTCCACCCTTTAACAGAGCCTGCACGTCAGTTCCTTCTTTACCAACTATAGCGATAATATCATTTACCTTAGCGGCCTGTCCCTTTTCTACACCAACATATAATAAAGTACCCTCGGCATAAGCCGTAACCTCCATGGTTGCTTTGTCGGTTTCTACATCAGCAAGAGTGTCGTCACTCTTTACAGTATCACCAACTTTCTTATGCCATTCTGCAATAACCCCTTCCGTCATGGTATCGCTCAATAAAGGCATACGAATTACTGTGGCACCAACAGATTCCGGATCGATGCCCCCTTCTTCTTCATCCGAAGAAGGAGCAGCCGGAGCGCTTTCCGCAGCAGCTTCAGGTTTAGACTCAGCTTTCGCTGCGCCACCATCACCTTCTAAAGCAGATTTATAATCCTCACCCGGAGCACCTAATACGGCGATAACAGAATCAACCGGTGCTGCCGCACCTTCTTCTGCGCCAATGTATAATAAAGTTCCTTCCTGGAATGATTCAAAGTCCATTGTGGCTTTATCAGTTTCCACCTCAGCAATTAAATCACCGGTGCTTACCTTATCGCCAACTTTTTTGTGCCATTTAGCGATAACCCCTTCGGTCATGGTATCGCTCATTTTGGGCATGCGAACAACTTCAGCCATTTCTTTATATTCAGATGTTTTTTGTAGAATTAATTAGCTTCTTATAAAAGGATAATCCTGCTGTACATATACGTCATCATACAACTCATGTGCTTCAGGCCATGGAGATTCTTCTGCAAACTTCACAGATTCATCAACAATGGCTTTCACTTTTGCATCAATCTCTGCGAACCACGCCTCGTCAGCATAGTTGTTTTCAACGATAGCAGATTTAACTACGCCAATCGGATCTTTCGCTTTGTAACTTTCAAGCTCTTCTTTGGTACGGTATTTAGCCGGATCAGACATAGAATGTCCCTTATAACGGTAAGTACGCATTTCCAAAAATGTTGGGCCCTCTCCTCTGCGTGCGCGCTGAACAGCTTCATCCATTGCATTGTGTACAGCAACCGGATCCATTCCGTCAACAGGCGCACAAGGCATGTCAAAACCTAAGCCTATTTTGTAAATATCTGTCATATTGGTAGTACGCTCTACAGAGGTACCCATAGCATAACCATTATTTTCACAAACAAAGATCACAGGCAGCTTCCAGATCATTGCCATATTGAACGTTTCGTTCAAAGCGCCCTGTCTTACAGCACCGTCGCCCATGTAACAAACGTTTACATTGGTTGTTCCCAGATATTTTTCTGCGAAAGCAACACCTGCACCTAGTGGAATCTGACCACCTACGATACCATGTCCGCCAAAAAATTTCTTTTCTTTACTGAACATGTGCATTGATCCGCCTTTGCCTTTAGAACAACCGGTTACTTTGCCATACAGCTCAGCCATAATTTCATTAGCGCTCATTCCTCTAGCCAAAGCATGGGCATGATCGCGATAAGCGGTAATCATAGAATCATCCGGACCTAAGACAGACATAGCACCTGCCAAAACAGCTTCCTGCCCTATGTATAAATGGCAAAAGCCCCTGATTTTTTGTTGCCCGTAAAGTTGTCCTGATTTTTCTTCAAACCGGCGCATCAAAAGCATTTGCTCGTACCAGTTTAGATAGGTATCCTTAGTGATTTCAACTGAACTCATTAGTCAATATATGTTTTTGGGAAGGCAAATCTAGTTATAAATGCTAATAAAAAAGAAATTCACAGTCTTTTGTTTAAAATGCCTGACATTAAAGCTTGAAATAAGTTTTAAACACTTTGAATTTCGCCTATAGCCTAATTAAATTTGGTCGGTCGCCCTGCCACCCGGAAGATATCGTTCCTTGATAATTTTCATATGATGCTTTAAATGACCAGCCATGATAAATAGCAATGCCCTCGCACTCATAGGATAGTTGTTGGCCATTCCCGTTCTTCCTAGTTGCTCCTCAGTTAATGAATCTATTAAGAGTAAATTAGAAGCCCTTACTAATTCAAACTCTTCAATAAGTTTATTGAAGTTCTGCAGGTTATGGCCTGCGTATTTCACATAATCATCCTGATCAAAACCGGGCAGTGAGTTAGCCTCATTCCTCGAAATACAAAGTAAGCGGTAAGCCATTATCCTTTCCGTATCTATCACATGTCCCAGCAATTCTTTTAAGGTCCATTTATCTTTTGCATAGGCATGTTCTGCCCGCTCAATGCCCGATCTCAGAAGGTCAGAAAAACTAGTCTTTTGATCTGTCAGTTCTTTGATCACATCGTCATCTGTCAAATCAATATAAGCCTTATAAAAAGACCCATATTCATCAGCTTGTGGTCGCTTCATATTTCATATTGCTTTTTAAAATGATACGCATGGTTGTTCCCTTACCTGGCTCTGAGTCCTTTACGAAGATCTGTCCTTTATGATAGTTATCAATGATACGTTTACTTAGGGAAAGCCCCAGTCCCCAGCCTCTCTTCCTGGTAGTATAGCCCGGCTGAAAGATTGTTTCAAATTTCATTCTGGGAATGCCTTTACCTGAATCTATGACATCAATAAAAACCTGTTCTTTGGCCAGATGCTCACTTATATTCACTTCTATCCTTCCCTGACCGTCGATTGAGTTAGCTGCATTTTTCAGAAGGTTCTCTATCACCCAGTCGAAAAGAGGGACATTCATCATTGCCTCAACTTGCTTATCACCGGTAACACTGAAAACGATCTTGTCGCTCGCTCTAACCTTAAAGTACTTCACATACTCTTCAACAACCTCATACACAACATGACTCTGCAGAACAGCTTTTGAACCAATCTTAGAAAACCTGTCGGCCACCATTTCCAGCCGGCGGATGTCGTTTTCCATTTCAAGGATCAAAGGATCATCCTCTGCATCGAATTTTGATTTCATAAGTTCAGTCCATGCCATTAATGAAGATATAGGTGTACCAAGCTGGTGGGCCGTCTCCTTTGCCATTCCCACCCAAACCAGGTTTTGCTCCGACCTCCGGGAAGAACTGAAAACTACATAGGCGATCAGCAAAAATATGCCGATAACTGTGAGTTGTATATATGGGAACACTCTGAGCTGCGTAAGCAGGGAAGAATCCTTATAATACACATACCACTTCTCGCCGTCGTCCTTCGTGATCACGATCGGGGGATGTTGTGATTTCATTTCACGCAACTGCGTTTTAAAATAGACCGGATCATAGGTCTTCCGGGTATAGAGTGGCGATTCTAACACATTCTCCGCTTCCAGCTGGTAATTCGTTTTGGTGCTGTCCAGACCTTTCCAGTAAATAATACTATCATTTTCATCAGTTACAATCGCAGGGACTGAAAGACTGTCGCGAATAGAATAGATAAAAGTGATATAGTCGTCGTTAATATCCGTGATCTCTATAATATTTTTATTGCTCATGGCCCATATCTCTGCCCGGGTGCGCTCCGCAGCGGAAATACCTTTTACCAGGTAATTACTATACCACAGAGAAACAGCACCGATAACAATGGCAAAAGCCAGCAACAAAAATTTCCAGCGTCTCTTCTGTTCGTACGGGTTCATTTAACTTTTCGTTATTTGCAAAGATCTTTTTAAGCTTTTACTCCTTATAGTCTATTCCCATATTATAGAACAGGAAAGAAAACTTGTCGGTTTGCTCTGCGATGATCTGGGCAGTTGATTTTCCTGCGCCATGTCCCGCTTTCGTATCAATACGAATGAGTACCGGATTGTTTCCTTTATGATATTCCTGCAGGCGCGCAGCAAACTTAAAAGAGTGCGCCGGGACAACACGATCATCGTGGTCGGCCGTTGTGATCATGGTTGCAGGATAAGAAACACCTTCCTTTAAAGCATGATAAGGTGAATAGTTTGCCAGATATTCAAACATTTCCTTAGAATCCTCCGCTGTACCATAATCATAAGCCCAGCCCGCCCCTGCGGTAAATTTGTGATAACGCAACATATCAAGAACCCCAACTGCCGGCAAGGCCACTTTAAATAAATCGGGGCGTTGCGTCATAGCTGCGCCAACAAGCAAACCTCCATTTGATCCTCCCGAGATGGCCAGATAATCTCTTGAAGTATATTTGTCTTTAATAAGGGTCTCTGCTGCCGCGATAAAGTCGTCGAACACGTTCTGTTTTTGCAGTTTAGTCCCCGCCAGATGCCACTTCTCTCCGTACTCGCCTCCACCACGAAGGTTGGCTACCACAAAAACTCCTCCCTGTTCCAGAAAAACAATATTAGCAGTACTGAATGCGGGAGTTAGACTGATATTAAATCCACCGTATCCATAAAGTATTGTAGGATTTTTACCGTTCATCTCCAGCCCTTTTTTATGAGTGATGATCATCGGCACCTTAGTCCCATCTTTAGACTTAAAGAAAACCTGTTTTGATTCAAACAGAGCAGGATCAAACTGAACACCCGATTTTTTATATAGTTCAGAATTACCTTTACTTATGTTATACCGGAAAATCGTTGGCGGATATACATAGGAAGTAAAAGTATAATAAAGCTCATTCTCCTCTTTTTTAGTCCCAAATCCCGACGCAGTGCCCACACCTGGAAGCGAAATAGTTTTTTCAAGCTTACCCGACATATCGAATTGCTGCACCAAAGAGGTAGCATCCTTCAAATAATTTGCAAATATTTTACCACCGCCAGTGTTTGCACTCAGAACATTTTCAGATTCTTTGATCAGGTCTTTCCAGTTCCTGATGCCCGCACTTGCCGCGTCAACAGTAACGATCCTATTGTTAGGGGCATTAAAATTAGTGAAGATATAAAGCTTATCCCCCACATTATCCAGAACATCATGTTCGTTATCCATGTTATCAACCACACATTCTATCTTACTTCCAGGTTTGCTCAGATCCTGAATGTACAACTCGTTTCCGGTAGTTGAATTTGCTGCAGTTATCACCAGAAAACGCCCATCTTCAGTTATAGATGCACCTATATAACGCCGTGGTGTATCTTCACCTCCAAAAACCAGAACATCTTCCCGCTGCTCGGTTCCCAGCTTATGATAAAAAAGTTTATGGTATTGAGTCAAACCAGACAACTGACTTCCTGCTTTCGGTTTATCATAGCTGCTGTAATAAAACCCTTCGTTTCCGTTCCAGGCAATACCAGAAAACTTAACGTCGGTTAAAACATCCCGAAGTTCAGACTTATCAGACGCTCTGATCACAATTATCTTACGCCAGTCCGATCCGCCTTCTGATATCTGGTAGGCCGCCAGCGACCCATCCCTGGTGAATTCTATTCCAGCCAGCGAAGTGGTACCATCTGCCGAAAACCTGTTTGGATCAAGAAACACCTCCGGCTCTGCACCTTGCTGCTGTCTGTAAAGCACGGATTGATTTTGCAAGCCATCATTCTTAAAATAATAAATGTACTTCCCCTCCTTAAATGGGGCACTATACTTTTCATAATTCCAAAGTTGCTCTAAGCGCGTCCTGATTTTCCCCCTGTATGGGATGTGAGCCAAATAGGCCTCAGTAACTTTGTTCTGTTCAGAAACCCAGTTCTTTGTGTCTTCAGCAACATCGTTTTCCAGCCAGCGATAAGGGTCGGAAACTTCAGTTCCAAAATAAGCGTCAATAGTATGGTCTTTCTTTGTATCGGGATAAATGATCATCTTTTTAGTAGTTTGTGCAATTCCCGAACAAGTCAGTACAGTAATAATTAATGTGATAGCGATCCTGTTCATGGGGGTTAAATCATTTTAAAACATATAAAAACGCTCAGCGTTGTTGCAAATTACAATTTTCCCCGCATCTTCGTACTTTTATCACAATGACCGACCGTAATAAGATATATTTTGCCTCTGATTTTCACCTCGGCGTAGCCGACTACAGCTTAAGCCGGCAGCGTGAAGATAAGGTGGTACGTTGGTTAGACTCGATCAAAAACGATGCAGCGGAACTATACCTGGTAGGAGATGTATTTGACTTCTGGTTTGAATATAAAAGAGCTGTTCCAAGGGGATTTATTCGCTTTTTGGGAAAATTGTCGGAGCTGGCCGATGCAGGCGTTAAAATTACCCTGTTTAAGGGAAACCATGACATGTGGATGTTCGGGTATCTCACCGAAGAGATGGGAATACAGATCGTCTCAAACGAGCTACAAATCGAACTCAGCGGTAAAAAGTTTTATATTCATCATGGTGATGGACTCGGTCCTGGCGATGCAAAGTATAAATTCCTTAAGAAAATATTCAGAAGCAAGATCTGCCAGTGGTTATTTGCGCGTATACATCCTAATCTTGGAATAGGCATCGCTTTGTCATGGTCTAAACAGAGCAGGATCGCCGGAATGAAAAAAGAAAGCTTTATGGGTGAAAAGCAGGAATGGCTTGTGATTTACAGCAAAGAAATCCTGCAGAAAAGACACATTGATTATTTCGTTTTTGGACACCGGCATTTACCGCTTGACATAACACTTGCTGAAAACAGCCGTTATATAAACCTGGGAGAGTGGATAAACTATAATTCATATGCGGTGTTCGATGGAGAGGAATTGCATTTGAAATATTTTGAATCCTAATTTAATCATGAAAATTAAAATTGCATTCGCGCTGACGATCCTGGGGTTACTATTGAACGTCCAGATGTTATTTGCGCAGCCTACTCTGCAATTACTCTTCCAGATTGACACCCCTGCCACCTTCATAGCTACAGATAATCTCGACAATATCTATGCGATCACCGAAAAAAACGAGCTGCTGAAATATTCTAAGGCTGGCAAGTTATTATGGAATTACAGCAACAAAGCAATGGGAAGACCTTCTTATGCGGATACCACAGACCCCATGCGAATCCTGTTATTCTATCCTGCAATACAGCAGGCGGTCGTTTTAAATAATACACTTAATGAAATTAACCGGTTCAACTTTGGCCACGATACTTCGCGGCAGATAACACTAGTGTCGACGTCCAATTCCAACGGATATTGGGTGTACGACCAGGCCAACCGGCAACTTCAGAAACTAAGCAACCAGTTTAACCCCGAACAGCAATCTGCCAATATATACCAGGAAAGCGGGTTGGCGATTCAGCCAGAATTCATGGTCTCTACAGATCAAAATGTTTACTTGTATGATCCGCAAACCGGCATCCTGCAGACCGACCGCTTTGGCTCCTACATCAAAAGCTTCAGCGTGGGTCACATTGGTTTTTTCCAGGTTAAAGACCAGGAACTTTTATTTCTAAATGAGGGAGTCTGGCACCGGATAGATGTTTCCGATAAGCATATAACCCAGCGCATACCCGTTGGGACGAATATTGTGCAAGCGAGCGAGGGAAACACAATTTTAGCTACCTTAGGAGAAAAGAGAATCAAAGTCTATTCAACGAACAAAGGAAATGAAAACAAGTAAGCTGTTATTTTTTCTACTGTGCCTTGGAAACATATGTTTTGCTCAAAACCCTGCTAAGATCAGGATCGTTGAAAACCCAATAGCTAAAGAAGTCAGGGTCTATATTGATGACAGTTTGTTTACCTCTCTCTTGTATGCCGACAGCCTGAAAAAACACATACTATATCCGATTAACGCAGCTGGCGGAACAAGTGTTACACGGGGGTACCCCATTAGCCCTTCTATTGGCGACCAGGTGGATCATCCCCACCAGATCGGGCTCTGGTTAAACTATGGAGACGTAAATGGCGCAGATTACTGGAATAATTCCACCAAAGTTGACAGCACGAAGAAAGCCTACGGCACTATAAAAGTTAAGAGGATTGAAAACATCCATAGTGGCATTGGAAAAGCGGAGCTCACTGTACTGGCCACCTGGTATAATCCTGGTGCAAAAGCCATGCTCGAAGAACGAAGCAAGTTCACCTTCAGGATTCAGAACAATGCCAGGACGATCGAACGTGAGACACAACTTAAAGCGCTAACAGATATTTTATTTAAAGACAATAAAGAAGGCATGTTCGGATTAAGAGTTGCAAGGCACCTGGAACACCCTTCAGAAAACCCTGTAAAAGTTTATTCGGACAATAAAGGTACAATCAAAAAAGTTGCCTCAGCAGATGCTGTTAACGGATCCTATGAAAGCAGCACCGGGATCATCGGTGAAAAAGTATTTGGAACCCGCTCTGAATGGCTTAAATTATCCGGAAACATCAACGAAAAACCACTTTCAATTATAATAATGGACCATCCCGGCAACGTAAATTATCCCGGTTTCTGGATGGCACGGGGATATGGTTTGTTCGCAATCAATCCTCTTGGAGCGGAGGTCTATACTAACGGAAAAGAAAAGCTGAACTTCAGTTTAAAGACAGGAGAAAGCACAGTATTCAGACACAAGCTCGTAGTAGGCGGACAGCTAAGCAAATCAGAGATCGCGCAAATCTACGATTCATTCAGCCGCAATTAAACTCATTTGTAATCAGGTGCTTTTTAAGAATGGATATGTTGTTAAAAAGCCCTATTTTTGTGCCCTTTAAAACAATACCTTGTTTTACTGATAGGACTTGGATAACGCCAATCTTCCTGAACGACTACCAGAGATGGACATGACGTACAGGATGTGTGATTTTCAAATAATAACATGCTAGAAAAATTAGAAGCAATCAAAATTCGCTGGGAAGAAGTAGAACGTGAACTGAGTGATCCGGCTACAGTTAGCGACATGAAGCGATTCACCCAACTCAATAAGGAATATAAAGACCTGGGTAAGATCGTGGATGAATATAAAATTTATAAAAATATTGTATCCAATATCGAAGCTAATAAGGAGCTCCTTTCATCAGAGAAAGACGAAGAGCTTCGTGAAATGGCTAAAATGGACCTGGATGAGCTCTTACCACAAAAGGATCAGTTAGAGGAAAAGATCCGCCTGATGTTGATTCCTAAAGACCCACAGGATTCTAAAAATGCTGTGTTTGAGATCAGAGGCGGCACCGGTGGAGATGAAGCCGCACTATTTGCAGGTGACCTTTACCGCATGTACACCAGGTATTTTGAGAAAAAAGGCTGGAAAGTTGAAGTAGTCGATGTTACCGAAGGCACTGCCGGAGGGTACAAAGAGGTTATCCTGAATGTCAGCGGCGAAGACGTTTACGGAACATTAAAATATGAATCAGGAGTGCACCGCGTTCAGAGGGTTCCTGATACAGAAACCCAGGGAAGGGTACATACCTCTGCGGCTTCGGTAGCTGTATTGCCTGAAGTCGAGGAAATCGACTTCTACCTTAATCCCGCAGATATTGAGATGCAAACTTCCCGTTCGGGCGGTGCCGGCGGACAGAACGTAAACAAGGTAGAGACCAAAGTGCAGCTTACCCATAAGCCTACAGGCATGGTGGTGGTATGCCAGATTGAGCGCTCTCAGCTTGGTAACCGTGAACGTGCAATGGAAATGCTTCGAAGCAAATTATATGATATCGAAGTACAGAAACAAACCGGCGATATTGCTGCAAAACGTAAAACAATGGTATCTACCGGCGACAGGTCTGCCAAGATCAGAACCTATAACTACCCCCAGGGACGTGTTACCGAGCATCGCATCGGTTTAACCATGTACAACCTGCCAGCTATCATGGATGGTGAGATTCAGGATATTATAGATGCATTACAGTTTGCCGAAAATGCAGAGAAGATGAAAGAAGGCTCAGGAGTATAATTAATTCGAATTATTTGAAATATCCTTTTGATATCTGGAATAATAAGGGCATATTTGCATTCCCAAACGGGAAAACGGTCTGGTAGTTCAGCTGGTTAGAATACATGCCTGTCACGCATGGGGTCGCGGGTTCGAGTCCCGTCCAGACCGCCAGTTAATAAAAAAGCCTCTTAGAAATAATCTGAGAGGCTTTTTTTATATCCGTTAAGATCGGTAACACACGAAAATATTTTTCAATTTGTTATTTGATTATTGAATTTAAAACTACATATTTGCACACCCAAAAGGAAAAACGGTCTGGTAGTTCAGCTGGTTAGAATACATGCCTGTCACGCATGGGGTCGCGGGTTCGAGTCCCGTCCAGACCGCCAGTTAATATAAAAAGCCTCTTAGAGATAATCTAAGAGGCTTTTTATATTATTATAATTTTTTATCGGCGAACTAGCGGTGGGATTTTTCAGCCCCTTTTCCACAGATTTTCGCATTGATCCGTATTTTCAATGACTTTTTTGTTCCTCTCTGATGGAAACTTGTTATTTCTTATGAGCTCGTTAACTGTTTCTACCGACTTTGCAGAACGAAGCTTATCTTCTGGAGTGTTGATCACATAATCCGTTAATCTCTCAATTGTTGAGGTAGCTACATGCTGACGGGTATCCGAGGACGCATAATAAATAAAGACGGTTCCGTCATCATCAGCGATCCACCCATTGCTAAATAGAACATTCGATACATCCCCTATTCTTTCTTCGCCTTCTGGAGCCATAAAATAGCCTGCTGGTTTGTGCGTAACGGTTGTTATATCCGTCAAACTTGTCATGAACATGTATAACACATATCTTAAACCTGCAGCAGTGTTACGCACGCCATGTGCCAAATGCAGCCAACCATATGGAGTTTTAATTGGCGCAGGTCCCAAACCATTCTTAGCTTCGTAAACGGTATGATAAACCTTTTTGTCAATAACGATCTCTTCAGATATCACTGCATTTTCTATTCCCTCACTCAATCCAAAACCTATTCCCCCGCCTTTCCCCGCCTCGATAAAACTATCCTGAGGACGAGTATAGAAAGCATATTTTCCATTAACGAATTCCGGATGGAGTACCACATTCCGTTGCTGGGGAGATGGTGTTTTAAGGTCAGCCAGTCTTTCCCATTTTACAAGATCTTTTGTACGTGCTATTCCGCATTGGGCAATAGCAGCAGACTGATCTCCTTCCGAAGCACTCGAATCACGCCTTTCTGTACAAAACAATCCATATACCCACCCATCCTCATGTTTAACTAAACGCATATCGTAAACATTGATATCAGGAACATCAGTTTCTGGCATTATTATGGGATATTCCCAAAACTTAAAATTATCTATACCATTCTGACTTTCCGCTACCGCAAAAAATGATTTGCGATCCAATCCTTCCACACGCACCACCATTAGATACTTATCGTTTAATTTAATTGCACCTGAATTGAAGGTAGCGTTAATTCCAAACCGTTCCATTAAAAAAGGATTTGACTCAGGATTTAAGTCAAACCGCCATTCAATTGGAGTATGAGCTGCAGTAAGCACCGGATACTCATAACGATCGTATACACCGTTGCCTAAGTCCCGCTTGCAGTTTCTCCTGGTGATCAATTCGGAATGCCTTTGCTGCAAAGCATTTAATTTTTCTTCAAAACTCATATTATCTATTTTATCTTCGTCCTTACAAGGTTTTATACTTTTGTTAATTAATCTTCGAGTTTGTCCCACCAGGTCCTTTTTAATATAAGCACAATGAGTGCGAGAATTATGATCGTTGCCAGCAAAGGAAGCTTCATCCACAAAACCAGGTACATGGGCAACACAGTTAAACAACACTGAGCGATCATACCCAGAACCACATTAAACATATCCACTTTGAACCTTCCATTCGGTTTAAATTGGGGGTTCTCAGCGATTACAGCCGCATGAACAGGCCCCCAAAAACCCCATGGCCTAACGTTGCTGTAAAAACTTTTCAGTATAGTCAGATCTGTAGCAGGCGCAGTATAGGTTCCTACTATACAACCAGTTAAAGAAACAAAAAACAGCAGGGGCCACACATACAGAGGAAGAACCCCGACGAAGATGAAAGGAAAAATTAATGCTGCTATAATACCTGCGCTCATTCCCCAGAAGAAGCCGTTGGCGTTAAACCTCCACCAATACCATTTAAGCATATTTGAAGCTATATATCCTCCATATAAAGCACCAACAATCCACTGAAGTATGCTATTAACGTCTTTGGCAAAAAAACCAAGCACCACCCCGATAAATACTACCAGAACGCCCACTACGTAGTTTAACCGTATGATTTTTTTTGTTGGAGCATTGGGGTTAACATATTTTAAATAAATATCGTTAACGATATATGCCTGCGCTGCATTAAGCGTTCCGGAAAACGTTCCCATAAAAGCTCCGAGCAAACCGGTTAAGACAAGGCCTAAAATTCCAACAGGTAAGAAAGCATTGATTGCCGCAGGCAAAATTCGCTCGAAATCAGCACCTTCAGAAGTTGAGATATTTAGTTGATCATAGTATAACAGGGCCAGGACAGTCAAACCTATGATCATTGAATAGCGAATAGGTAAGAGTACAATAGATACGAACCCTGTCATTTTAGATGCTTCTTTGGGGCTTCGCGTCGACAGCACCTTTTGCATATCATAACTAGGCGCTGGGCCCGCAAGGCTGGCAAAAACACCCTTAAACAACATCATCATGAAAAAGATGCCAAATAACCCATAACCATCCTCTTCTATTTTTTTATTAGCATCGACTATAATATTGCTCCAGTCCAGATCTAATGTCCAGCCGAAAAATGGATCGGACCATCCTTCAGGTACATTCAGTTGCTTTCCGTTCAGATGCATCACTGCAATAATTGCAATAGCAATGCAACCCACGGTCATAATAATATATTTGATAAAATCGCCAACAACAATACTATGCATCCCTCCTAATATGGAATAGAACATGGCGAACAGGGTAAATATTATCCCATAAAAATGTGCAACATATTGGGCTGGTATGTTGAAAGGAATATATGCTTTCACCATATCCCACGGAACAAAAACTTCAATAAATTTGCCAAGACCAACAAACCCATATGCCAGAAAGCCCAGACAGCTTATAAGTGCAAATGCTACGACAATGTTATGAGATGCTTTCACTCCCTTACCCTTTACACCAAACCTTGTAGCAAGCCATTCTGCCCCCGTATCAGCATTTGATCGCCTTAACCACTTTGCTAAGAACATCATGTTAAATACCTGATTAAATACGGGCCACAGCCAGGGAATCCAGATACTCTTCATACCATATACAAAGCACAGCGAGATCATCCACATGGTACCGCTGATATCAAACATGTCTGAAGCATCACTTAAACCAAGCATATACCAGGGAAGTTTTTTACCTCCCATCAGGTAACTCTCTTTATTTTGCTTAGCTTTATTTTTATAAAACCAACCAATGAGTACCATCATTACCAGGTAAAATAGTATTATAGAGATATCTATCAATTGTAATTTCATTGTGTTTATTTAGCTCTTCTAAATTTTATATGATTATAAGTTTTGCAGGTTTTGATGATCTTTTTGCTATTCACTTAGTCTTTGATATCTGCCGGTTTGCTCAATTCAATTAAGCACTTAGTAAAAGTTTTGAAAAGCCATTATTTAGATTGGTTTACAAAATCAAATTTCCATATTGACTCACAATTAGACTAATACTTTTTTATCCAAAGCCTGTAGATTTTCTGACATAATTTGTAAAAAGTTTAATAAAATATAAATTTATACCATCCAATTATCCCCGATTACTAAACTATATTATAGCCAAAAATGAATAATAGCATAACCAAGGAGATTACTCCCCTGACACCTAACGATTGCTTCACTATTTTTTCGCGGGTCAAAAAAGAATTCAATTTCCCTTTGCACTTTCATGACGAGTACGAGTTGAATTTGATTTTAAACGCCAGAGGAGCAAAGCGAATAATCGGAGACCATATTGATATTATTGATGACATTGAGCTTGTTTTAGTCGGTCCTAATATTCCTCATGCTTGGTTTACTCATGATTGTAAGACAGAAATCACCGAAATCACTATTCAATGGCATAAAGACCTTTTTGACGAAAAGTTTTTATCCAGGAACCAGCTAAGTTTTATTAAAAAAATGTTCGAAATGAGCGCAAGAGGGGTTTGTTATCCAAAAGAAGCTATTCAAGTTGTGCTTCCAAGGCTCTTATCACTAAGCCAAAGAAGCGGGTTCGATTCTGTAATGGACCTCATTAGTTTATTGCATGACTTGTCTACAAGCAGGAACATGATCGCCCTCTCTGATACATCCTTTTTGAATAATAATAATTTCAACTATAACAGCCGGCGTCTGGATAAGGCTTTTGACTTTATGAATCAAAATTATAATAAACAAATCTCCTTAAATGATATCGCCAGGCTGGTAAACATGACCGAGGAATCTTTTAGTCGATTTATTAAGAAACGAACTGGTAATACATTTATAAATAGCTTAAACGAAATACGTCTTGGCCATGCATCTCGTATGCTCATTGATACTACCCATTCTGTGACTGAAATCTCTTATCAATGTGGATTTAACAATATCTCTAACTTCAACAGGCTATTTAAAAAGAAAAAAGGTTGTACCCCCAAAGAGTTCAGAGAAAACTTTTCAGGAGTACGTGTATTTGTTTGATCGTAATAGCCCATGTCAAAGCTTTATGGAAAATATGTACCTACCGGATGCAAGAGCTACCTTAAAAAGCCCCGGTTCCTGATCATTAAATTTCAACCTTGTATTTCCGGAATTCATTTTTTTTCCTGTGACACTTTGCGCCGAAAGACTTAGGGAGGCAGTGCTTCCCGGTGGAATAGTTACTACATATTCAAGCTGCTTTCCTTGGCTTTTCCATGCAGAGATTAAAGTCCCATATGGAGTTTCATGTTTTGCTTCAAAATGTTTCAGGCCACCAACGAAGTTCGGTTTCAAAACGATATGCTTAAAGCCTGGGGCCGACGGATCTGGAAAGATTCCCCCCAAAGCCTTGTAGTACCATGCACTTATTTCACCAAACATAATATGATTAAGTGAAATATCCGAACTACCTTCTATTTTCCAGTTTTCATACAAGGTGGTTGCACCATTTTTAATCCACCAGCCCCAGGAAGGATAAGTTTCTCTAGAAGCCAGCTTGTAAGCCAGTTCAGCGTAACCATTCTCACTTAAAGCATTAAGGACAGTTTTCGAGCCAAGCAAACCAACATCGATACTTTGATCTCGTTCAACCCTCTCAGCAAGCTTTTTGGCTACTGTCGACTTTAATTCGGCCGGCACTATGCCCCAGTACAGTGGTGCACTTAATTCGGTTTGTAATCCTGAACAATAAATTCCTGTTTTACGATCCAGAAATTTCGAATTAATGGCCTGCTTTACCTTTTCGGCTAAGGCTTCATACTTTTTCGCATCTTCTTGCTTGCCCAGTACTCTTGCTGACTTCGCCAAAATAGATGCATCTAGATAAAAATAGATGGAAGTGGTTAATTCTTTGTTTGCAATCGATTTAATAGGAATCCAGTCACCTAATCCCCAATCGGTTAATCCTGATGGGCTTCGGCTATTAATATAATCAACATACCTTTTAGTATTTTCGTAATTTTGAGAGAGAATCCTTTCATCCCCATAAAACAAATAAATATTCCATGGAATAATAGCGATGGTGCTAGTCCAATCCGGTCCGTTTGCCCAATCATAACCCCATATAGCGGTGGGAATAATCGCCGGCAAAACTCCGTTAGGCTGTTGCTCATCGCGATGGTCAGCAAGCCACTTTTCATATATAGTAATACCGTCGAAGTTATACAAACCAGTTTCTATAGCAATGTGTGCATCCCCCGTCCAGCCGTTCTTCTCCCGCTGAGGACAGTCTGTTGGATATCCAAATAAATTAGACAAATAAGAATTATTGGTAGCCAGCCAGATCTTATTGAGCACATCACTTGATGACTTTATGCTTCCCTTAGCGGGCACATCACTATGCATGAAATAGGCTGTAAGACTTTCCTTTGTAAGTACAACGGGTTTGTCGCTTACAACTTCAACGTACTGGAAACCCTTGTAGTTGAATCTAGCACGAAAAGAATCTTCCTTTTTCCCCGACAAAACAAATATATCCGTCTGAAAAGGATCTTTATCGTCGGTAGGACGATAATGGTAGTCGATATTGGATTGATCTGCCCGCCCGTCTTTACGCAACCGCTCAGCATGTATTAAGCGCAGAGTTGTCCCTTCGATTCCCTTTACCTTAATCTCACTCACACCCGAAATATTCCGGCCCAGATCAAACAGGTAAACATTGGGGCTGACCTTTCTAAAACTTACGGGTTTTATCTGCTCTACATCACGAATTGGCCGCACTTGCTGAGACACAATATTTTGTGAAGGAGCAGAGGTATAAATTGCATTTTTCCAGGTTGTATCTACAAATGATACAGTATTCCAACCCGGATGCTCCAAACGTGCATCGTAATGTTCAGCTGTGTAGATACTGTTAAAGACCAATGGCCCCGAAGAAGTTCTCCAAGTATTATCCGATGAAATTGTTTCCACTGAGCCATCCATATAAGTAATGCGGATGTCTAAACAAAATTTTGGTCTAGCACGCCAGCTTGCCCGATCAAAAAACCAGACAGCAGTTGACTGATGATTGAACCAGCCATTGCCCAACAAAACCCCCACTGCATTCTGACCGTTCCTTATAAATGATGTAACATCATGCGTGAGATAGAGTGTTCTTCGATCAAAACGAGTAAACATAGGATCCAGGCGATGGTTTCCAACCTTCTCCCCGTTTAAATAAAGTTCGAATAATCCCGCCGCCGCAATATATGCACGTGCTGACTTTACAACTTTAAGAGCGTTAAAAACTTTTCTGAAATATGGAGCTTCCTTTTTGTGTATATCATTAGCATCTGTTATCCAGGCTCCTTTCCAATTTTTGCTATTTAACAAACCGGTTTCGAACGAAGCGACTGCTGAGCCCGAACCGTTATCCTTATTCCAAACCCGCACCAACCAAAAATACCGGGTGAAAGGCTTCAGGAGATTATCAGGCAAGGATAACTTCATAAACGCCGAGCTCTGTTTTCCGGATCCCCAAACTCTGCCCTTTTCTGACTTTAAGCCCGCCGAATCGGTAGCAACGATTACTTCAAAAGCCGCTTGGGAACAACCCACTTTACAATCAGCCATGTTCCAGGTAAGCCTAGGTGAAGGTTCGTCAATGCCTATCGGATTTTCCAGGAACTCGCATCTAAGATTCAAAGGATTACTTTGTGACCGCACTTGAGTAACCCATGACAGCACCATCAGGATCAGGAACGCTATTTTTTTAACTCCCACTCTCAAACCTTGCTTATCTGATGCTGTATTTAACATTTTGCGTGATCCCTTTCCAGGTATCTGTCCGGAACGGAACTGCAGGAAACCCTTCTTTATTAAATAAATTAGCATCGCCAGCATCATCAGCCCAGGCATACCTTACTGCAACTGGCTTAGGCACATTTTCATTGGAAAGCACCACCTGTCCCCCTTCAATAGAACCTTTAGCATAGTAGAACTGCTGATCAGCTCCGGCTAGTTCAAACCCTTTAACGTAGCCATATTTATCGCTCACGGCAAGGCCTGATCCGATATTAATAAAGTCTACTGTTACCTTATTTCCGGATACTTTTAAACTGGCAAACGAAGGACCCTGAAATAACGTTCCTGTATTATACAATTGGTTTAAGGCAATAGCCGCCAGTCGCTTACCTACATCCTGTTTGTTTTTGGGATGAATATCGTTCGTTTCGCCAATGTCTATTGTTACTGCCATACCCGTGTTAGGTAATTTCAAGGTTTCTGTTTGAGCCTCCCGCAATTCAGCCCATGCACTGCCTCGCTTGCTATCTCCGCTGGAGGCAATCCAGCTTGAAAGCTGCACAAAATAGAACGGAAAATCTCCCTGGCCCCAGTTTTTTCGCCAATCATGAATCATCAAAGGGAAGGCTTCTTTGTATTGAAACGCCCTTGAAGCATTATTTTCACCTTGATACCATATTGCTCCTTTGATTCCATAAGGTACAAGCGGATTGATCATTCCATTATACAGTAAAGTAGGAAAACTATTTGGATCCCCCGTGTTACTGCTACTTGAAGCTACCGATAGCGATTCCAGTTGAAAAGACCATTGTCCACTTAAATGTATTATTTCACCATCTAATATGAGCCTCATGTCTTCGGGACTTCCATATATACCGCCTCCCCCACCAGTGTCTTCCACCCGCACTGCAATAGTATTGCGTCCGGCTTTCAAAATACCCTCTGGAATACCATAAACTCTTTGCGAATTATAAGCGTTTTTCATAGCACCGACTCGAATGCCGTTGACGTAGGTGATGTCAGAATCATCAATCATTGCCAACCTGAGTTCAGCGGCCTCACCAGCATGCTTTCCATCCAGTACAATAGTTGCCCGCAACCACGCCACTCCGTCAAGGTTCTCAATGGATTGTTCCCAAACACCAGGAACGGCAATTTTTGGCCACTTCGTATCATCAAACCCCGGTTCTTTAAAAGCAACTGCTGAAGCTGAATCCCTGGGAAGCTCGCCCTGCAATTCTTTTACCCGGCGGGTAAGTTCGTTTTTTCGCTCACGTATCACGTATTCAAGATCTGCAGAGGAGGGCATAGATTTCATCATCGACTTAAAAATGTCGCTGCTTTCGAGGGCTGGTCTGCTTATCCAGGTTTCAATATCCGTTCCTCCCCAGGAAGAATTGATTAATCCAATTGGAACGTTTAATTTTCTATAGAGTTCACGTGCAAAAAAATAACCTACAGCTGAGAAGTCTGCTGTATGCTGAGAGTTTGCTTGCTTCCAGCTTCCCCCGGTCAAATCATCCATCGGATCTTTCGACGTGGTATTCGGCACTTTAAAATGTCGGATTGAAGGATATTTTGCTTCCCTTATTTCTTTTTCAGCATCTTTACTTAATCGCACAGACCACTCCATATTCGACTGTCCTGAACAAAGCCATACTTCACCAACTAAAACATCATTGATAACTATAGAGTTCTTGCCCTTTATTGCTAATTGATAAGGACCTCCTGCAGCTTCAGGGCTTAATTCAACTTTCCACTTCCCGGTCTTATCTGCCTTAGTTGACTTAGTTTGATTATTAAATTTGACAATCACCGTTTCGCCTTTATTTGCCCATCCCCAAACCGGTATCGATTGATTTCTTTGCAAAACCATACCATCGCCAAATAATTTTGGTACTCGAACTTCAGCAGCTGCAAAAAAACTTTGTAGAAAAACTGCAGACAATAAATATAGTTTGTTCATATTAAATCTCATCTCCAATTCTTAAGGTGTGTTTAATTGGTTTTTAAATACTTCTGCAATATAGCTATTTGAGGTAAATCACCATGCCAGGGCTGAATGGATAAATGTTCATCTTCCGGCCACCTTGGCCCAGCCGCCCAGTAGCATCCATTTACATGATTATCTCTTAGGTATTTTAATGTATTATCCAAAACCACCAGCCATCTGGGATCTCCTCTCGGAACACCATATTCACCCACAAACCCTCTTTTATTATTTTTTTTAAGCCACTCAACGAAGGGAGTTACCCGTTGAACCCCTGTGTTTGGTGTAGCACCCTCTTCTTCGTATGTTCCTTCATAAGTACCGCTAGAATGCTTATCCCAATAAGTATGTGCTTCATAAATCAAATTATCAGAGGGATCAATTAAATTCTTCAGATTGTCACTTACTTCAGGCCATCGCGACGCCGAGCTAAATGCGTCTCCTCCAACCAATATAGTTGTTTTCGTATCGACAGTTCTTATCCGGGTGATAAGAGACTGAGCAATGGTAAACCAGCTCAGCTTCGTTAAACCATAAGGTTCGTTCATTAATCCATATCCCCAGATATTATTAAACGCTTTAAATTCATTAGCAAGTTTTGCCCATACATCAACCACTGACTCCAGAGGGACTTCATTTGAACCAATTTCATAAAAAACTGTACCGTTTTCGCCTAAATTCCTTCGGCAATAATTATGCATATCGAGTAATATCAGCATGTTTCTGGATTGAGCAGCCTCGATGAAAGTTTTCATCCGCCCAATCTCCGCGGCGTCCAGTGGACCATTTAAAGTACGCTGAACTCTTTCCCACCTAAAGGGAAACCTTATAAGAATCAAGCCTTTCGACTTAAAATAATCGAGATCTGAAGCCGTTGGATACCCATAGTGCCTGTTTAGAATGCCAGGTATCGTTCCAAACTCAGCGCCCGCCAGGTTAACCCCAAACGGTTCGTCTTTGACTGGAACTACCGGTTTTTCAGTTGGGTCTTTCGGTTCCGAAGTCGCTTTCTCTTTGCATGAGAAAAGAATAGCAGCTAAAAATATTAAGGTGATCGTGCATTTTTGTTTCATTTGGTAAACGGTTATTTTTTTAAATATGGTTTCAGAATGGATGCCCAGATTTCATATCCCTTTCGGTTCATGTGTACACCGTCTTCAACATAAATATCCGTCATTGGCTCATCCCCGGTTATCATCGTAGGATGATAAATATCCACAAATACTGCATTCTCCTGCTCAGACAGAAAGCTCTTAATGAGCTCGTTTGCTTCTTTGACTACCGGAATAGATCTCGACCGGCCAGGACAGCCCTTGATAGAAAGATAAGCAACATTCACTTTGGGCAGATCTTTCCTAATAAGCTTGTATAGCTCCTGGAATCTTTCCAGAACGCCTTCCGCATTAACCCCACTAGCGATATCATTATCACCAGCATAAATAACGATCTGTTTTACCTGCGGTGGATATTTAACCTGTTCGAAATACAGCTCAATGTCTGGTAATTGTGATCCTCCGAACCCTCTGTTAAGGATTGTATAGTCCGGAAACATATCCTGAACAAAATTCCAGTTCGTGAAAGACGAACTCCCTATAAAAAGAATCGCATTTTTTACAGGTGCATGGAGGCTATCCTGCCTTTTAAAACTTTGGATAGTGTTCCAGTAATATGGTTTTTCATCCTGAGATTTCGCGTCAAAGGAAAGAAATAGAGCAAAAATCGCAGCCAGTAAACATACTGATACAGCTTTGCCTGCTTTTAAGTATCTCATTTGTATATAGGATAAAACCAACAGCTGGCGAAATACCAGCCGCTGTTCGTATTTAAAACTCGACTAGTCTTCCTTAGGAACAATTCTGAAGTTATCAAAAGCCATGTCGGCGTCTAACAATCCATTTCCATGGAATGAAAATTTGATTTTATGTTTTGACAAGGACTCTTTTAAAGGAGTATTGACAATTTTATTTAGGTCAACAGAATGAGTTACCCATTTACCATTAGTATCAAAGGTTTGATGGGTTTTCCAGAAAAAGGTATTCACCTGATGATAGTCGCCATCTATCATCAGCTTAATCATATTGGCATTGAATGGCTTAAGAGTATTAACTTCGAATTTAAGCACATAAGCATCGGGATCTTTAACCGCTTCTGCCGGCAATGCCACATTCCCTTGTACAAAATCGATCACCGCCCAGGATTCTATCTCTTGTTTTACACGCACATATTTCCCACTAATAGGGCCCGGCGTTGCGCTCTTTGTACTGAAGGGGCTCGTAGAGCCTGATTCGAAGTCGAAGATAATGTTCCGGTTATCCTGATACAAGTAAGGAACGGTTTTCTCTATCTTAGCACCCGAAATTACCTTCACTGTCACCCCTGGTCTGGCACTTGCCGGGACTATTACATAAAGGCTATCCTTTGTGCCTCGTATTATTTTACCTTCAGTGTCACCGAAAAGCACTTTCCCATTCGTGGAAGTAAATTTGTGGACATCGAAATTCGATCCTAATATAACCATCGTCTCCCCTGCTGGGGTATATTCATTCAGCATCCTGGAAACGCTCAAAGACGGAAGCTGGGCATATGAAATTCCTGTGCCAGCAAGAGCCATAATTAAAGAACTTAAAAGTTTTCTCATCGTTATTTAAATATTTATTTAGTTTTTGGGTACGATTCTAATGTTATCAAAAGACATATCCGCGTCCAGATTGCCTGAACCGTGAAAGGCTATTCGAATGAGATAGCTGGCCTTTGCAGGCAAGGGACTTACTTTAGCGGCGTCTTTTAAGTCGATAGCAAAGGTTTTCCATTTTCCATTCGTATGATATCCAGTGCCCGTCCATAAATAATGATTACTACTACCATTCACACGATCAGGGAAAATTTTAATGGCGTTTGCATTAAACGGCTTATCGGTTTTGATTTCGAACTTAAACCGATAATTTTCAGGATGATCAATCACGTCTTGAGGCAATACTGTCCTTTCCTGGATGACCTCTCTATCTGTTGAATTACTCAATATCAACATATTTACTCTGAGGTAATTACCGCTAACACCACCTACGGAGTTTACGGTTCCGGAATTTGAGGCTGCAGGTTTTCCGTCAAAATCAAAGAGAACTCTGTTGTCTTTATACCGGAAGGGTACAATGGTTTCTACCCCGTCGCCGGCCACTATCTTGATTTGATCGCCGGCCACAGCATTCGGAGGAACGATCACATAAATACTGTCGCTGGTAGTCCGGGTTACATTTGCCTTACCGTTTCCAAAATAAACACTGAGCGGTCCATCTAATTCCAGAAGTTCCATATTCTCCCCTAAAACCACCATGGTATCGCCAATCTCAGTATATTCGAAGTCACTTCCTATGATTGACGTCGGTGGTATTGTGGTGGTAAAATCGACTTTTGCCTCACCCGACCTGGTGATCACACTCAAGGTGTTCGTTGTAATTTTGGGCTTTTTGGCAGGTATCTTGAAAACTATTTCAGTCGATGTTATGTACGCATCAGACAAATTAACCTCAACGTCGTTCAGTCGGATATTTGTTACAGAACACAAATTAGCCCCCTGTATGCTAATCCAGTCATAAAAGGATCCAGAAGTCTTCTCCTCTTCCAGATTCTCAGGTGCAGACACTTTCGATATCGTAGGATTACCAACGCAGTCATTATCCTCTTTTTTACAAGCGAACAACACGAAGCAGAAAGCAACTAAAACATTCCATTTATGTTGCTCAAGTATTTTTAAAAATTGCATTGTCTAACTTTATTTAGAATTTAGTTATTACCAACCTGGATTATTTTCTGTTATCGCAGAATTACCATTAATCTCAACAAGAGGCAAAGGGAATAGCAGATTTCTCCGTTCGCGACGCTTTATAATTCCGTTAGCGTCAACTCCAATCGCATTCATAACCGGAAGATATATACCCCAGCGCAGCAGATCCCATCTTCTAGACCCCTCTAGTGCAAGTTCCCGTTGACGCTCTTCCAAAATAATCGAACGGAGAGCAGGCTTTTCCATTACTCCTTCTGAGCTAACCGCCTCTATCAAAGACGCTCCACTTCTTGTTCTTACTGCATTCAATGCAGATAAAGCCACAGAGCTCGGGCCATTGATTTCATTTTCAGCTTCAGCGAGAATTAATAAAGTTTCGGCGTATCTTAACAAAGGATAATACACATCAGCTCTATTCAATGTCCTGTCGGTTACTATTGAATACTTGGTCAGCATTCCAAAGTGGAACTGATCACGCGCTGTGTTATCACCTTCCACAAACCCGTAAAAATCTTTCTTTGGACTAGTCGCCTCCCATGCAGGATAGAATTGCCATGAGGCCGCTGTGTAGAGACGAAAACGGTGAATAACCCCCCATCTTACCCGCTGATCAATATCGTTTTCAAACAATTGATACCAGTGGTCACTCATCCCAATAATGTTTCCAGTAATTGAACCATTTGATTGGATTGTCCCAGTGTATTGTTGCGAAAAAAAGTTTCCAAATGTTTCATCACCACTTATTGGATTCATGGACCATAAATGCTCTCGCTTGTTATGATTGGCTTGTGACCAGACCTCCGGATAAGAAGGAAATAAGCCTGTGTTATCGTTGCCCTCGTACATTCCACCAGCAAGCTCTACCACCTCCTGTGCCTTATCACGAGCAAGCGTAAAATATTGAGTAGCATTAAACCCTTCATAACCTGCAACTACTTCCTTGGTATAAGTTGCTATCGATGGATCAAGGTAAACCCGGGTTCCGCCATTGTCTCTTGTCTGAGGCCCTCCCTTCACAGTAACCTGAGCGCCTGAAAGTGAGCCTGACGCCATGGTTAAATACACTTTAGCGAGAAGTGTTTTTGCAGCCTCTTTGCTAACCCGGCCAAGCTTCCAATTAGCGTCGTTCCGTGAATACAGTCCCTCTTCAGCAAGCTTTAAATTTTCGATGATATATGCATAAACCTCAGGAATAGACTGTCTCGGCTGATTATTTTGCCCGCTTTCAATGACTGGTTCTTTAAAAACAGGAACCTCTCCAAATGCTCTTACCAGCATGAAATAAGCCCAGCTTTTTAGGAAGTAAACCTGACCAAGTGCATTATTCTTTGCAGCCTCATCAATGCTAAACTTATTCAGGTTCGAAATTGCGTAATCACAACGCTGAATCAGCGTGTAAGGGGCCTTCCAAAAAGTGTTTAAATCAGATACTTCTACAAAATTTCCGGCACCTACTTTAGAAAAGGCATAATCTTTCCCTGTCGCCTCATCCGCATCAACCTCCAGAGGCCGGTTATACTCCCCCCAAATAAAGAAGCTATTTAATTGATTCAAACACCCATTTACCCATAACTCTGCGTCGGCTTCAGTTGTAGTGCCAATATCACCTGCGGAGATAAAAGAATACGGTTTTTCTTCCAGGGCCTTTTCGCAGGAAATCAAAGAGAGGAATCCCAGAATTGTAACAGCACAAAATATTTTTTTCATGTTATTTGTTATAAATGGTTATTATAATGTCGCTTTTATACCGAAAGTATACATCCGGGTATTGGGGTATGAGTTCATATCAACACCGCGCCGGGAAGCATCACCTCCAAAAGAATTTACATCAGGATCAAACCAGCTATATTTTGAGAATGTCAGCAAATTTGTTGCACTACCAAACAGGTATAAAGATTCAATGAACTTATGCCTGGGTTTAAATGTGTAGCCGAAATTCACAGATTTTAACCGTAAATAACTCGCATCTTCCAGGTATCTGTCCGAAAACCTCATTGTCCTGGTAGCAGCGGTTAAGGGTTTCGGCCATCGTGCTCTGGCGGCTGACTCAGGTGTCCATCGGGAATCATATGCAAACTGTGGAATATTATAAGTTTGCCCCATTCCTATTTTTAATAAATTTGCATTCAATATATCACCTCCCTGAACCCCCTGGAAAAAAATGCTTAGACTAAATTTCCTATAGCTAAAATCATTCGTGATACCGTAGGTAAAATCAGGATTGGTATTTCCTATAATTTGACGATCAGTAACACTTATACTGGACGACTCGTTATCGAAGTTTTTGTATTTAACTTCGCCAATACGTGACAGCAAAAAATCATCAGTTGAATTCCTAAATTGCGGATCAGCCTTTACTTCTGCGAGATTATCATAGTAACCATCTTCTAGATAACCGTAAATTGCCCCGATAGGCTCCCCTACCCGCTGAATAAATATGTCATCTAGTTGATACCACAGCCGCTGAGCAAATTGGTCACCTGCAGGCAAAGCAGTAATTTTATTTCTGTTAAATGAAAGGTTTGCGTTTACGTTCCATTTAAAATTAGGGGTTTGCGAGATCCTGCCATTAACAGCAAACTCAAGCCCTCGATTTTCTACAGTACCTGTATTAGTCAACATTGTGCTAAAGCCTGTACTGGTAGCTATTTTTACAGCTTGTAATAAATCTGAGGTAGTTTTTTGATAAGCATCAAATGTGAAGTTTAATCTATCTCCAAAGAAACCAATATCAAGGCCTGCGTCATATTGAACAGTAGTTTCCCACTTTAAATTAGGATCTACCAACCCTAAATCGGTATTAATTGCGTAACCACTTTGCAAAGCCCCATTTAACGGGACGTTATAAGCTGACATTTGATACTGCGTACCATAAGGTCCTATTCCCTGGTTACCTGTAGCCCCTGCACTGCCCCGAACTTTCAAATTAGAAAAGACGTTAAGATTAGCAATAAATGGTTCTTTCGATGCTGTCCAGGCTACTGCTACCCCCGGAAAATATCCAAACTTATTTCCTTTTGCAAACTTACTGGATCCATCGGCCCTGAAATTTACCGTTGTTGAATACTTCCCACCATAAGTATAAATAACTCTTCCTAAATAACTCAATAACCGGCTTTCACCCTTATAGCTTTGAGGTCTGTTTTGCTGTAAGCCAGCTCCGATATTATCGTACTTAGTGATATCATTAGGAAAATTGGTTGCACTTAAACCTGCATTACCCTCCGTATTGATTTCATAACTAAAATCCGCTACTGCATTGATGCTATGTTTTTTGTTTAATGTGTTTTTGTAAGTAAGTATTGATTCGGAAACGATTTGCGAATAGTAATTCTCATTAACAGAAGCACGTCCGTTAGTACTCCAGCCCTCTCCGGTATTTCTATCATAGTAGGTCGAGCGTTTGCTGGTGTTATAATTATAACCGAGGCGCTGCCGGAAATTTAATTTACTGCTTAAATTAGCTTGAACAAACGAACTGCTAAATATCCGAAGTGTATTTGTGATATCTGTAGAGCCATCTATCGCACTTGTTGGAGTAAATAAGTTCAGGTTTTTAAGAATGTCTTCACCTATTACATTTATGTTATAATTGGCAGGTTGGGTAGACGGATAAAACAGGGTTGAGCTTATGAGACTTGGCTGTGTGCCAGCAGTATTTGTTTTGCCAAGTGTAAACTTATTAAATGTGAAATTAGTGTTTGTACCAATCTGCCAAAATCTGCTGATGTTCCTATAAAGATTCAGTTGTAGACCGTAACGGTCAAAACCAGTTTTCTTAATTATCCCTTGCTGATCCGTCAAATTTCCTGATATTGAATAGGAACCTTTCGCATCTCCGCCGGAAAAACGCAGTGTATAATTCTGCAAAGAACCTGTATGCAAAATTTCATTTAACCAGTCAGTTCCTGTAAACCCGTCTGGATATAAGGTATTCTTTAGCCCGCTGGCATAATCGGCAGGACCAGGGAAATATACTCTTCTGTTAGCAACAGAACTGAATGCCTCCTCTCCTGGATAGGGGACATTAAGTTGAGTACCTTCATAAATATGGGAATTATAAAACGCTTCATTTTGAAAACTTGCAAATTGAGATGCATTCAGCATATCTACTTTTTTAGAAATTCTAGACAGACTGATGTCAGAAGTGAATTCCACTCTATCTCTGCCTTGTTTTCCTTTTTTTGTAGTAATCAATACCACGCCGTTGGATCCCCGGGATCCGTAAATTGCTGTTGCAGACGCATCCTTCAATACGTCAATGCTTTCTATGTCCTGAGGATTTAAAAAAGACAAGGGATTGGTTGTTTGAAAATTATCTTCTCCTCCCTTGGGGGTTGAAGCAGAAAGGACGGGTACATCATCAACAACATATAAAGGGTCGCTTCCTGTAAAGGAATTTGCTCCTCTGATCAATATACTAACTCCAGAACCAGGAGCTCCGTCACCCTTATTTACCTGGACACCCGCCAACCTTCCCTGTAATGCCTCGTTAACACTCGTAACATTAGTTTTTACAAGATCCTCGCCCTTTATGGAAGCAACTGACCCTTGTAAGTCTCTCCTGCTCACAGAACCGTAGCCGATCACTACAACTTCATCCAGCTTATTACTTGATTCTTGCAGTTGAATATTGATCGTTCGATTGGTCCCTACTTCCTTTTGCTGTGTAGTAAAACCCAAATATGTATATACCAAGATCGTTTTTGCGTCCGGGACAGCAATCTTATACATACCATTTCCATCGGTAGTGGTACTGATATTACTATTCTTAATCTTGACACTAACCCCGGGTAAAGGCTCCCCGCTCGTATCTGTAACTTTGCCGGCAACATGATTTCCTGCGTTTTGCGAAAAAGCAACACTTGCCAGGAATATAATCAGTACGCAGACAAGTAAAATTCGCTGAGGAAGCCTTAGGGGGACTTTACTCAAGCGCTCAACTCCCCCATCCTTAACAACATCAACCCGCAAGCTGTGTCCTGGTTCATTTCTAAGTAGACTTACAAAGTTTATCATATATTTATATTGGTTAATTTGAGTCGTTTTATATCATACCTATGAGCGCAGCAAAGCGCTTATTGATTGGAGTTCCTTCCAAGCTATAGCAAACTATATCTTTATGATCCTGTCCGAAGTTTTAAGCCTGCCAGCATTTTCCACAATTAAGATATACGTACCAGACGCGAGATCATGCACATTTATAGATTCTACACCACTTCCATTCGTTTTGTAATGAAGCAAAAGAGATCCGCTCAGGTTTATAATTCTAATCACATCGCCAGCCGCCAAGCCGTTAATATTCAAAACATTGTCTCTAATCGGGTTAGGATAGAAAGAAAGTGTTGAATTGGCAAAGAAGTTGACAGAAATAGGATCGGATGTACTTTGAGTTCCGTCTTTATCTACACTTATTAAACGATAGTAGTTGATTCCGCTTTCTGGCACCAGGTCTCTATAGATGTAAGAAGACACTGTATTCGGTGTAATTGTCGCGATTGTGTTAAATAGCTTACCATTACTTGACCGTTGCAGATTGTAATGGGCCAGGTTTAGCTCTGACGCTTTCCAGCTTATTTCCACTCCTCTTTTGTCCACTTTTCCGGCAAAGTCTATCAAGGTAACCGGAAGCGTTGTACTTGCATTACCAACACTGAACTGAGCGAATGTGCCGAATGTTGCGGTAGCCGAATTATTAATATGATCGCCGCTACCCACATAAGCGCCCCAACTGGTCCCATCAAATATTGAGATACCAACTCCGGAGCTATGATATGCAGAAAAATCAGAACCTTCTACTGCATCGGGCCAGGCAAAAGTGATGTCAGCCGTACCCGTTCCGGACGAACGCGAAACATCCCAAACCACATCCAGTACCCTTTTCTTCTGCTCTGATGTAAATGCAGGGCCATTGGGCGTAGCAGTGTTTGTGATGCCTTCGAACACAGTTATCGCAAAATCAGAAGTATTTTGCGGATTAATAACGATTGGAAGATAGTTGGATGCAGAACCTACGGGTATCAATTTGGCGGCATTTAATTGGCTAACCTCCAAAACTCCTTTCAAGCCGTTGGTCGAATTTGAATTGGTTACTATATAAGACGAAGCACCCCATACTCCGCCAAAAGTTCCTGTATTGGTCAGCGTTACTACGTCGCCTGTACGAATAGTAAGCTTGGAGTTGAGACTTAAAACACCGGTAACTGATACACTTCTATTAGTAGTAACCGGAGCATTTATCGTTAAATCACCGATGCTGCTAGACGAAGTTAAATGGAAAGGAGCTGTAATTGCCGTATTAAACACATAATTCGTTTCAGGAGAAAAATTAATGGTATTTCCAGAAAAGGGATTAGATCCTCCATTATATGTTATTGTCGAATTGGCACTTAACATAACTGATAAATCCGGACTGCCGGCAAAAGGATGACTTCCTGAACCTGTATGTAAACTGCTTCCTGAATGAAAAACTACAGACGGCAAAATACTTGAGTTCTGCGTTAAAACACGATTTGCATACTTTCCTGTCGTCACAAGCTTGCCTTTGATGCTCGCTGTGGCAGCGGTTCCAAGGCTTAACAATACAAATGACGTAATTGCTGGATCAGGGTTATCTTTTAAAGTAAGACTACTTGACGCATCTATTTCCAACAAAGAAGTAGCTGTTAATGATCTATAAAAGGGACTTGCTGTATTAGTTGAATAAACACTAACGTCTGCGTTGTTTGTTAGCTTTATCTGGCCAATATTGTTATTTGACGCTGGAACATTAATTGTTACCGGTCCGGTTGTTGGGCTTGCCCCTCCAACATTGCTCCCATCAATAATAAGAATATCAGATGTAGTAGTAGAATTTCTGGCTGCTCCAGTAGCATCTAATTTTGTATTCCAATTGGCTGGAGTTAACCAGGTATTATTGGTTCCTCCAACCCAATAATAAGTTGTTTGCGCATAGGTAACATATACGCTATTTAATAATAGGAGAATAAAAGTTAATTTTTTCATATGGGAAAGGTTAGTTATCAGCCATCTAACTGGCTATACATTTATTATTGTTTCAATCAATTAGCAAAATCAGTTCATCCTGGACCGGATCAGCGTGCATAACGATGATATTTCCGGCTAAAATTCTTTCGGTTTATAAAACTTAAAGTTGAGCCTTTAACGGTACCTTTACTAATACTTTTTTAGCTAAAACCTATATAATACCTTCTGTTTAAAAGCCACATCTAGAAACTTGTCAAAAATATCCACCGTAGAAAAATTCAATACCGACCAACAAGCAGCACGGCACCCCTGATAATCAAAGGCTTAACCAAGCACACTTGAAACAAGAAAATCATTTGCGGCATTGACGAGGATAAAATAGTTGTAAAATTACCTATCCGTATTTGACCGATTCATGCGGGGGATTTATCTCCTCTTAATTGTTTAGTGCATCGACAGCCGTCTGCGCTACATATTTCAAGAAGGAAGCAAATTCTGAGTCTATTCCAGCAGGTGTATAGCCAGGAGTGCTGGGAGATTCTTTGAAGAGAAAGTTATAGAAAGTTAAAGATCCCAGGAAGCAACCAGCCGTATTTGCATGGTGAGAATCAAAGCCAAAAGTACCGGCGTTCCAATAATAACCAATATGTAATGAATTGGATTGATCTGGTAATTGAGGATAAACAGGCTGGGAATAGTTGAATTCCAGATCCTTATTATATTTCCATCTGGAATTTGAACTTACCAGCCAAAAAGCATCGCCGGTGGGAATAATTCTTAAACCAAATTGCTCAGCATATAAGTGATAGGCTGCTCTTGATTTCTCCCACATTTCCTGTTCAGTTCTGGCATTTCCACCATAAATTTGCGTAAAAACCGTAGCGTCCGACCGATATGCCCAGGTTTGATGCAAAACAATTTCGGCATTTGGCTGATGTCTTTTTATGAACTCAATAAGATTTCCCAGATACGGCTGATAGGTTCCTTCTTTACCTGACATTCCAGAAACCTGTTGAATAGAAATGATATCCCAGGAATTCGTAGCTAACAATTCTTTTAGTGACTTTCCTTTGTAAGGTTTTCCATTCACATCATTTGCATCCGCCAAATTTTTCACCACTGCCTCCCAATGCAGCTGGAGTGAAAAACTTGACAGTTCTGCACGTCCTATGGTTAAACTATGCCTATTCTCGGCTGCTAATGCAGGCAAGAAAGTGGTAGCATTTTGGGAGAAACTGTTCCCAATCAAAAACAGTTTAATATTTTTCTTACCGGTGCTCGGGTCTTCAGGATTTGGCTTTGCTGGAGGCTCCGGGTTAGTCTTTACCGATTCATCAGTGTTGGCTTTCTTGGAACAAGCAAGGGCAGTCGATAGGAAAACCGCAAGCAATAAAACCAGCTTGATTTTAGTTAATTTCATATTTTAAATTTTAAACTAGTTCATTAGCCGGTTCGAGCTTTTTACTTTGGGAGATCACATGCACATCATGCATGCCCGAAAATAAATTGCTGTACTTATTATAATCGAATTCGCCTTCACTGTTAGCTACAACAACACTTGCTATTCCATTTCCGATAAGGTTAGTGATTGCCCTGGCTTCAGACATAAATCGATCAACTCCCAGTAAAATTGCCACATTTTCTACAGGCATGATCTTAAGAGCTGCTAAGGTTGAGCTTAACACTATAAAGCCACTTCCTGTAATCCCCGCCGCCCCTTTCGAGGTGATCATCAATATTCCAATTGCGGTCAATTGCTGACTAATTGAAAGCTCGACTTGAAATACCTGGCATAAAAAGATCAAAGCCATAGACAGGTAGATGGAAGTACCATCCAAGTTAAATGAATAACCAGTTGGAATTACCAAACCGACTACCGACTTCGAGCATCCAAACCGTTCCATTTTTTGCATCATACTTGGTAAAACTGATTCAGAAGACGAAGTGCCCAAAACGATCAATATCTCACTCCGGATAAATTTGAGATATCTCCACAAACTAATTTTATAATATCTGCATATCAGGTTAAGAACAACAAATACGAAAAGGCCGCATGTCAAATAAATCGCCCCCATAATTTTTGCCATGGGCAAAAGGCTTTGAATACCATAAGTTCCTATGGTGTAAACCATCCCCCCAAAAGCTCCTAACGGAGCTAGTTTCATCACCAGTTTCATGACATTAAATAGCGCCTGCGATATCCTTTCGAATGTATCAAGAAGAGGAACTCCGGCTGAGCCCATTTTACTTAAACCCGTTGCAAATAGTACGGCAAATAACAAAATCTGTAAAATATCCCCCTTGGCAAATGCATCAAATATATTCTCAGGGACTATATGAGTAAGAAATTCTGTCCAGTTGAAATCAGCGGCCTGTATTTTTGCAGGGAGTTTAATTGCGCTATCTACTACAGGTAAAACTCCTTGGCCAGGTTTTATCACATTTGCTAATATCACCCCTATTATGATGGCTAACGTTGTAATAATTTCGAAGTATAATAAAGCTTTTCCCCCAACACGTCCAACCTTTTTCATATCCCCCATTTTGGCTATCCCTAAAACTATTGTCAGGAATACAATAGGGGCGATAAGCATATTTATTAACTTAATAAATGTGCCGCTTAGTAACTTTGCTGTCACAGCAAAACCCGGCGCTAACAATCCTACAATCACTCCGGTTGTTATTGCCACGATAACCTGAACCGTGAGATTCCCCGCTAGTCTTTTCATTTGAATCGATTCAATTTGAATCTTTAATTTATTTTGCAGAAGGGTACCTGCTGACAACTTTCATTTGCGGACGGTCAATACCATTTTTTGGCTGTACAGCAAGATGGTAATCTCCCCACCATGGTCCGGCGGCCCAATAAGTTCCGTTAACCCCATTTTTTTGCAGGTAATCGAGCATCTTATCCAGGGTAACCAACCAACGAGGATCGTTGTCGGGAACTCCATACTCCCCAATAAAACCTTTAAGATTATTAGCCTTCAACCATTTAACAAACGGCATAGCCCTTACAATCCCGGTTTCTGCAGTAGCACGTTCCTTCTCATAGGAATATTTATAGCTTCCCGACGAATTTTCATCGAAATAAATGTGCGCTTCAAAAATCAAGTTATTCGCGGGGTCATTCAAATTTTTCAAATTTCCGCTATAGTAAGGCCACCGCTCTGCAGAGCTCCAGCTATCGCCACCTACCACTATGGCAGTTTTGGAATCTTTAGATCTGATGCTGGTGATAATTGCTTGCGCAATAGTAAACCATGAATTTTCTGCAGGCATATCGTGAGGTTCGTTCATGATGCCATATCCCCAAATATTTTTTTTATCTTTTAATAAGTCCGCAATCTTAGCCCATGCATTCGCTACTTGTTCAACAGGCACCCTTTCTGAACCAATTATCAGCCATTCACCTTCAACTTTTCTACGGCAATAATTATGCATATCCGGTAGAACCAATATTCCTCTCTCCGCAGCAGCATCAATCACTTCTGTAAAACGTTCCACTTCCTTAGCATCAAGACTTTCACCCAGAACAGGTTGCATACGTTCCCATAAAAAAGGAAGTCTGATCAATGTTAACCCTTTCGATTTGACATAATCGAGATCGGCCCCGGTAGGGTAAGTATAATCCTTATTAAAAACACCCGGCACATTGGCACCAAAATCCGCCCCCGCAAGATTAACCCCAAATGGAGCTGATAATGGTTTGGACGTCTGAGCACAGATCGCTCCATTGATAGCAACAGTAAGAAATACTGAACAGATAATTCCTTTCATATCAAAATAATTTTAAGCTAATCGGACACTTAGTGCAAAATCTTAGTGGCTATAAGATTGGTTTGATTAGTATACCAAAGTTATACAGACATGCAAATACAACATAATACTTTTCTAACCATTAGTAGTCAATAATTAGCACCGTTACAACAAAATCGAACATGGATTTTACATTTGCATAGGGTTTACCCTGCAAGCATATATTATCCGTATGCAACATTAAATATGAAAGATATCTCTTTATCTCATCATGGAGCTAATTGCAATGAAAAAATCAATTTTCCTGAGTCTACTTTGTTTCTCTATTCATTCATCTATCCTTTCGCAGGATTTGGACGTCAGCCTAAACAAGCGCTTTTTGCTTTACAAAAACAAACCTTTTGCTTGGATCGGCGACACAGCTTGGGAGTTGTTTCATGTACTTAATCGGGAAGAGGCGGATAGGTATCTTGAAAAACGTGCCAAGCAAGGTTTCACTGTCATTCAAGCGGTTATTTTGGCCGAAAGCGATGGACTGCGAAAGCCAAACGCCTATGGTGAATTGCCTTTTCTCAATCTATCGCCAGATGAACCTAATGACTTGTATTTTAGACATGTTGATTACATCATTAATAAAGCAGAAAAACTGGGCCTTGTTATGGCAATATTGCCTACCTGGGCAGATAAAGTCCCTTCAGATCGCGAAGGCTGGGGACCTGTAATATTTAATAAACAGAATGCAGAACACTATGGTAACTATTTAGGTCGAAGATATCTTAATAAGCCAGTTGTCTGGGTACTCGGAGGAGATAGAAATATTTTAAATGAAGAAACATTTCAGATTTGGAAAGCAATGGGCCTGGCTTTAAAAAATCAAAGCAAGGGCAGCCAATTGATCACGTATCATCCCGCTGGCGAATCTTCTTCCTCAAAGTGGTTTCAAAACGAAGCCTGGCTAGATTTTAACATGTATCAAAGTGGCCATGCTAAACGTTTTATGCCCGTGTATAAGTACGCTGAAACTGATTACTCCGTTTATCCCCCAAAGCCTTTTATAGATGCTGAACCAGCTTACGAAGACATCCCTGTTGAATTTTGGAAATACCTTAATTTCAAGAATCCAATCACAGTACCCGTGTCGATACTAAACAAAGATAACATCCTGATCAATAAAGGCTATTTCAAAAAAGGTTTTTTTTCAGACTACGACGTAAGACTTACTGCCTACTGGAATTTTTTATCCGGGGCTTGTGGTTATACATATGGTAATAATGCCGTCTGGCAAATGTTCAGGAAAAAAGGCACTTTTGTGATTCCCTGTTTAACAGACTGGAAGAAAGCGCTAAAACGTCCGGGCGCTAAAGACATTAAACACCTGAAAGCTTTACTGATCGAAAAGGGCTTTTCAAAGCTTGTACCCGACCAGAGTCTGATTCTTGGCGTGAATCGGCAAGATAGCACTCATATTCGAGCCGCACGGGCTGAAGACAATTCTTTTGCAATCATTTATTTGGCTTTAGGGCAACCCGTAGATCTAAACTTAAGCACTTTTAAAGGCCAGTTAACAGCCTATTGGTATAATCCTAGAAATGGAAGAAAAAATAAGATTAAAAATAGTCAGGAAAAAAACGGTCATTTCACTCCACCTAGTTCAGGTATAGATAATGATTGGGTATTAATATTAGAATGCAAGCCACACTATTAAAACCTTAGTCTCCAGTTACAACACTTTAACTTCGTATTAGCTATGAAAAAATCTATCAGATCGTTTACTTATATTATAGGCATCACTCTGACTGCTTTATTTCTAACAGATAATACTTGCCAGGCACAACATTCTTTATTGTCTAAGAAGAATAAGTTCAAAAAAAGTCCTGAAACAAAAATCGTATTAATTGCAGGCGAGAAAAGTCACCCGGCTGGTACTCATGAGTATATTAAGACGGTACGGCTGATCAAAACTATGTTAGACAATTCAACAAAAGGAATAAAGACCGAAGTACATCTTCACGGCTGGCCAGCAAATGAAAAAACCCTGGAGGACGCAGATTTAATTTTAATTGTATCTGATGGTCCGGATGGCTACAATTTTCGCGACTCGCCTTTTTTGACCAGGGAAAGGAGCAGAATCATCCAAAAACAAATAAACCGGGGTTGCGGAATCTCCTTGCTACACTTCTCCACCTTTTCGCCTTACGCTTACAGCCAAAAGATGCTGGAATGGGCAGGCGGATATTTTGATTGGCAGGATTCTTCCGGTAACCACCGAAAATATTCCGAAATTAAAGCTATTGAAGCTAAAGTAAATTTAGCAAGTCCAGAACACCCGGTTTCACGAGGAGTAAAACCATTTCAAATCATGGAAGAGTTTTATTACAACATACGATTTTCAGATACAGTCCAACGCTTTTCACCCATCCTTGAAGTACCCAGTCTAAATGGAAGACCCAAAACTGGTAATGTTATAGCATGGACCGTGGAAAGAAAAGATGGAGGTCGGGGATTTTCTGCAACTATCAACCACTTCTACTCGAACTGGGAAAATAACGACTATCGAAAAGTTCTCCTTAACGGAATAGTTTGGGCAAGCGGCATCGAAGTACCATCTACCGGAGTTGAGGCACGTTTTTACCAAGATCTGGAAGTCACTAAGCATATCTATAATAGAAGCATAAAGGCCTTACTAATAGCGGAAAGAGATTCGTCATCCGACGAATGGGGAAAAGGAACTCTCGCGATAAAGAATGCTATTGAAAAAGATAACCGGTTTCTAATAGATATCTCGAGCAATATTAATGACCTATGGCAATATGATTTAAGCGATTATAAACTTGTCATTCTAAATAGAGAAAATATAACCGGTATCAACTCTCACTCAAAACTCGCTTTAGAAAATTATTTAAGTAAGGGGGGTGGATTAATAAGCCTGGCCTTTCATAACAATAAAACTAGCGCAGCAACAGAAGAGTTGAATTGGCCTGCTTACAATCAGATATTTCGAAGAGAATTTACTAAAACAAAAAAAGAACCCAGGCAAAGGAAAAGAGAGGTCAGTAAGCTTCATGTAACCCCACACTTCATCACCAAAAATGTCCACGACTTCAAACTGCCGGGTATCCACCATTATTACCTGGCAGGAGATATGCCAGTCACAACCCTGCTTTCCAGCAAAGCACCTTCAAATAAAAGTCGCGCACTTGCATGGGTTTATCCCTTTAAACAGGGCAGGATATTTCAAACTCTTTTGGGCGATGATCCTAAATGGCTCAAATCGCAAACTGTTCAAAGAATTTTTAAAAACGCTGCCATATGGACTTCGGGTTACGAATAGTATAAGACTCTCATTAATTAATATGTTCTCAGAGCTTTTTTATCACCAAGTTGTTTAACCACTTTGGCTACCCCGTCCATATTCATTTTTAATCCGGCTTCCGCGTCGGGATGAGTATCTTCATTGATAATCCCAATGGGGCCATTGTATCCACTTTCTTTTACAATTTTCATCATTTCTAGTTCCTGATCACCTTCGCCTACAGGGACTACCTTTGCCGGGTTTTTGCCCTTCAAACCCATCAAATTTATAGCATATAAGTGAGGAAGGATCTTTGGAAAGAAATTAGGAAAACGATCAATGTCGTTTTCGGCATGATGAAAGTTATAAACAATACCAATATTTGATAATTTTAGATGGTTAATAACAGCCAGCTGATTTTCCGGTTCTCCGTACCAACCTCCATGGTTATAAAGAGCCACTTTACAACCTATTTTGGCAGCCTCTTTTGCAATATATTTTACAGGTTTTGAAATCGCTCTTATTTTCTCTTCCTGGCTCATTTTACTCAGATCGATACCACCAACCATAAACCATATTTCAGTTTTTGTGTTATTTCGTTTTAAGGCATCAAGTATCAATTTTAGGTTACCCTCTTTTTCAGGATCAGGGCCTGAATACATCCAAAAAGCCTGTAAATGTATACGGTGTTTTTTTAAGGTTTGAATTTCTTTGTCAAATGTTGGAATGTGCTTTTCCCGCCAATCATATGCAAGCTTGGTAATTCCCAGGTCATTTAACATCTGAGCACGCTGCTCAGGATCCCTTTCTTTAATATCATATGGTACAATACACCATGCCACCAAGTTGTCTTTTGAATAGATGCTGTTTCTTGATTTGTGATCTTTTCCCTTGTAAATGGCCCCACATCCCATAAAAAGACTGAGTACCGTTAATAATACACCTTTAACCCCTAAATTTTTTTTCAATTCTATCATCTGAGTATGTAATGTTCGTTCCTGCGATTTAATCCAATGTGTATGCCACATAGGCATCACCCGTTTTACCGCCCAATTTGCCCCCGCCTGTTGCCGGGATAACAACGTACTGCTTGCCATTTACAGCGTAAGTGCTCGGGGTAGCATAACCCCCATAGGGAAGTTTAGCTTCCCATAATATTTTACCTGTTTTTTTATCAAACGCCCTGAATTTTTCATCGCGGGTAGCCCCAATAAAAACCAAGCCACCTTTAGTCACTATACAGCCACCGAAATTTTCAGTTCCGGTAGGCGGAATGCCTTTTTTTGATAATTCTTCATATTCACCTAAAGGCACCCGCCAGCTAAGTTTCCCTGTAGTGAGATTAACAGCGTTTAGTGTCCCCCAAGGTGCCGCAGTGGCAGGATATCCCTCCTCATCAAGGAACTTGGTATAACCAAGCGACCGGTATTCTGGTTTATTCTTAGAGATGGCAATGGTTGATGTTTCTTTATTCAACAAAAAATCTGTCAAGTCAAGCATATCCTTCTCTTCAATCTGGGAAAAAGCCGGCATGGCATTCTTACCCTTTTTGACAATCTTTACAATGTCTTCAGCTTTATATTTTTTGTCTAGCTTCGTAAGATCTGGAGCGCTGCCTTGCCCTTCTCTATTTGCGCCATGACAACTGGAGCACCCCATTTTCAAAAAAACCGCTTTACCAGCACTAAGGGCTTTTTTATCACTCTGCCCTGAAACTGCTTCATTAATATCTTTCATCTTAATTAACCAGGCCAACTCATTGGAACTAACGAACAATTTGTTTTCTTTTTCGTCATATGCTCCTCCACCCCACTCCGCTCCACCATGAATTCCATAATAAAGGATCCCTTTTTTAGAAGGAGGAATAAACCATCCGGCATCCGACTCGGCAAACACCCTTTTTGCATAAGCATGCGCCTCGGGAGTGCGGGTGGTAAGGTCCTTTTCCGTAACTACCTGCTTTGCGAACGGCTCCGGCCAGGTTATTTTGGGTTGTGTTGGATAGGCATATTCTCCAGATAAAGTGGAAGCAGGAACAGGTACTTCCTCTACTTTAGAAAGCACCTCACCCGTGATACGATTAAAAAGCAGTATGTTCCCTGTTTTGGTTAACTGCATCACTCCTTTAACAGCTTTTCCGTTGTGTTTTAACCTTACCAATATAGGAGCACAAGGCATATCTAAATCCCACAGATCATGATGGATAGCCTGAAAATGCCATATTCTTTCTCCATCCTCGGCATTTAGAGCAATGATGCTGTTCCCAAATAATTGCTGCCCTTTATTCTCTCCGCGGTAGAAATCATCTTTTGGTTGTCCTGTTGAAAAGAACACCATACCGTTCTCTTCATCAACGGTTATGCCTCCCCAAACATTCACTCCTGCACCCTCCCTCCAAAAATCTTTGTTACCCCAGGTATCATAACCGTATTCTTCTGGCTTCGGAATAGTATTAAATATCCAGGCTCGCTTGCCGGTTTTAACATCAAAAGCACTTACATTCGACGGCGCACTCCAGCTTAAAGCTCCAACTATCACATAATTTTTATATACCATTGGCACTCCAGGTGAGGTAATGGCCATTTTATCCATTGGCCTTACGAGGTCCTCATTTAAATTAACTCTCCCTTCATATCCAAATTCTTTTTCTGGTTTGCCGGTGTACATATCAACCTGATATAAATAATTCCCGGCGGTAAATAACAGCTTACCCTTATTATTAGATTGCCAACAGGCGATACCCCTGTTGATCCCTCCAAATTGCTCGCCTTCTCTTGCCGGATTGAACCGCCATATTTCTTCCCCGTTCGTAGCATCCACGGCGATCAGCTCATGGGCAGGAGTCGTCACATACATCACTCCTCCGATCACAAGGGGATTACATTGAACATTTCCAGACATATTACCGGAACGATACACCCAGGCAACCTTCAAATTTTTTACGTTAGAAACATTTATTTCATCTAGTTCTGAATATTTAGTTTGTCCGGGGTCTCCTCCCCCCGCAACCCAATCAACCGTGTGCTCATACCGTTTACCAGGTACACAAGAAGTGCAGAACAACATTAAAAAGGATAAACCAACGAAACTATACAAAGAAATCTTTAATCGAATAGTCTGAAAAGAACAAACAGTCATACTAAATAATTACCCTTCCAAATTGATTAATATATAGGCAGTTTATATCTTCACTTTATTAACAGCCCAAGTTACTCGCTTTGCTGAAACATTTTCTGCTTTTTTCTTCTTCATTTTGATATACAAAAAGAAAAACCCAATAACCAAAATAGCTGGAAGGATAGACACGAACCTTAGTGTACCCGCACCAGCTTCTAATTTTATACGGGCCAGTTGCAAAGCCTGTTCTGAGCCGGCCACAGCTGTTCTAAGAACTTCAATATTTGAATAACCTGATCCTGAATCAGCCAATTGATTTTCATACACTATCCCAAATACAGGTAATATCAAAGATGTAGAAAGCAAACCTACTCCTCCCATCAATGACATTCCTAGAGGTCCGGTTTTAGGAAGGTTTTCTGATACGAAACCAATCATGGTTGGCCAAAAGAAACAAACACCGGCAGCAAACACTCCTGCTGCCGCAAACGCAATATACCCTTCTGCATAACTCAGCCAAATCAATCCGATTAATGAAAACACTGACGAAAAAAGTAGTAAACCTATGGTCGACACTCTTTTTAATATGAATCCGGCATTCGCTCTTCCAATAGTCATAATTCCATTTATAAATACCAAAAGAAGAATAGAAGGAACTCCCACTGTTGATAAGAGCTCAGCAATCCATTGATTAGTGCCCAGCTCGGTAGCCCCGGTAAGCAACATACAAAATATCATAAACAAGAACAGCGGCTTGAAACATTCTCTCAGCATATCTCTATCAGAAACACCTTTAGTAACTCGTTCAGATTTAGGAAAATGCTGTTTCAAAAACATCCATCCGTATACTATCGTTGGAACTATCATGAAGATCATTTGTACTCTCCAGCTCGCACCAGCAAGGGTGAGGATGTATGCTAATACTCCGCCTATCACAATACCTGCAGGGAACCAGATATGCCAGTCATTTATTTTCTTTGCTTTTTGATTCGTATACATACTGCTAACCATGGCATAGCTTGCAGATTCGACAAATCCATTCCCAATTCCAATTAATAATGTGGAAGAAAAGAGTGTCCAATAATTGGTTGAATAAATAGTCAATATAATTCCAGCAAAGTGTCCAATGAAAGCAATAAGAAACATCCGGCCCATACCAATATAATCACAGATTGGACCTCCGATAAACATAGCGATGGTGAATCCCCAAAATGCAGCAGACGAAATCTCTCCTATTTCTTGTGGACTCAATCCGAATTCGTTCGCTAAAACCCCCAAAAGGTTAGCTCTGATAGCAAATGTCAACGCTGTTACCACCAGGGCTACACTACTGGCATTAAAAAGCCTGACTCTATTGATCTCTTGCATGTGATTTCTTATTAGACTGGTTTGCAACTGAAGATATTTTAAAAGGTTGGAGTAACATGATGTAAACTCCAACCTTTTACCGGCTTTTCTATCTACACAGAATACTCCTCTGGAAAGTTGTATTCTTTTTTCCAGGTGTCTGCCATATTAGGATATTGTTTTTTGCATTCTAGATATTCACCCATCATTTTACGCATCGTAGGGCTTAGAGTATCAAGGTATGCTGGTGTAAGCAAATCGGAATTTAAGAGGTAGAAATGCCACGTTGGTGGAAAGTCTGCACTATGGTATCCCATGTGTAAAGTCCGGCGAGGAACTTTCATTTTCTCGGTAAATCCTCTGTGAATTAGATTGTTATTATAGAATACAGCCTGGCCAGCCTTCAAAGAAACCGGAATTCCACCCGGCATTTCTGCACCTATCGGCGCATAATGCTTTGAGCCTTTAAAAGCTTCATTTTCTGCCTCAGTGTTAGCTCTGAAATGGCTTCCCGGAACAACCCACAACGAATTCTCATCTACAAGAGGCAAGTTGATCTGAACACTGTTATGAAAACGTCTTGGCGAGAAAATCCAATCCTCAATTTCATCCTGAGGAATTTGGATAATATCTCTATGCCATCCTAATGAATACTCCGTACCTTCATTGGCTGCCAGAATTGATGCATTGTTCACAATCAAATTTGGCCCTAAAAGCTCTTCTACTGTTTTTAATACCACCGGGTGATGAAAAGCGTGGTGAATAGATTCCGTTCCGGGTTTTGTTAACAAATGGAAATAATATTGCCTTGCCTCCTTGCCAAAATCACTGATCTCATCCCCCAGGTGTTGAAACGATGAACTTCTTGTTTGTGTGTCTTCTGATTTAACATCAGGACTTATTAAGGCGTCCATTAAATGCCTGAAGTCATCTATTTCTTGTTGGCTCAATACATCTACAATAACGTACCCGTCTTCAAGGAATTTTTCTTTGTTAGATTTCATATTTTTTTAGAATTTATTGAATGGTGATCAGATGTTTAACTTCTGCAGAGGCGGCTCCAGCTTCCAGTACCTTAATTATTTTCAAGCCATCCTGGAAGCTGGGTACAATCTCTTTATCCTCATGTATTGCGTGAATGAAGTCTACTACGGCATGTATAAATGAATGTTCATAGCCAATTAGATGACCAGGAGGCCACCAGTTTTTGACATAAGGATGTGTAGGCTCTGTAGCAAGTATTTTTCTAAACCCCTGCTCGCCTTCCGGATCTTCGTTTGAATAGAAAAGTAATTCATTCATTCTTTCTAAGTCAAATACCAAACTCCCCTTACTACCATAAATTTCGAAGGATAATTTATTTTTTCGACCGGTTGCGAAACGGGTTGCCTCGAAGGAACCAATTGCTCCATTTTTAAACTGCACTAACATACAAGCGGCGTCTTCAACAGTCACTTCTCCTTTTTCACTTCCCTTGCGTTCTGCTTGCAAGTTTCCGGTTTTATAATCATCGGCAAGAGGTCTTTCTTTAATAAAGTTGGTTTGTAAGGAAATTACTGATGAGATCTCACCTACCAGGAAATGTGCCAGATCCACGCAATGGGAGTTCAAATCCCATTGAGGACCAGCTTGTGCGGTTTCCTTAAGTAACTGCCAGGTAAGAGGAAAATCAGGATCCACAATCCAGTCTTGCTGATAAGCTGATCGCCAGTGAAAAATCCTTCCCAGACGTCCATCGTCGATCATTCTCTTTGCCAGAGCTATAGCAGGCGTTCTTCTATAGTTGTGATTCAAATAGTGTTTTACTTTATTACTTTCACATATTAGAAGCATCTCTTCGGCCTGCCGGCTATTCATCGCTAAAGGCTTTTCACAAAATATATGCTTCCCCTCTTTTGCTGCTGCAATAGCGACTTCATAATGAAGATGTTGAGGGAGTGCAATATCAATAATATCGATATCCGGGCGGGTAACTAGTTTTCTCCAATCAGTTTCGGTTTCCTGCCAGCCCCATTGCCTGCAAAAATCTTTCAATGATCTTTCATTTCTGCCACAGGCCGCCTTCAATACCGGTTGTGCCGGAATATCGAAGAACAAAGGGGCCTTTATCCAGGCATTGCTATGGGCTCTTCCCATAAACTTATAGCCAACTATACCAACATTTAAGATATTATGCATACTCCAAATGTTGTGCTATGTTCCAGAGAACTTCCAAACTTCTTTTTACCACCTGCTCTTCCTGATTGATGTATTCAGGGTGCAAATAATCTATCTCTACAGCAAGAAAGCCATTATAATTATGGTGTTTTAATAGTTGAGCTAACTTTAGATTATTAATTAAACCACTTCCTGTAGGCACACATGAAAAAAAATACCACTCATTTACCGGAACTCCTTTAACCGGCATCAGGTCTTTAATATGTGTAGCAAACACATAAGGAGCCAGTTTCTCCATTGCCTGAATAGGGTCATCCATAACTCTCAAAAAGTTTCCGGTATCGAAATTCACCCCAAAATTTGGCAAATTTACATTGGTTACTAATTGAAGAATCTCATCTGAATTAAAGTCAATATGGTTCTCTACAGCTAGTTTAATATCATACTGAGCGGCAACCTTCGCAGCTTCAGAAAACATCTTACTGAGGCTATCCAACTGCCGTGTGTGATCTTCAAACCTGAACTGCAAGCTACTTCCCACTACACGCATTACTTTGGCACCAATTTTATCGGCATATTCAATATGCTGAATCATTTCTTCAAACGCCTGTTGATTCTTGCCTCCTTCCAGTCCGTCTGGATGCCCCCATGCATAAACCCGATCCATATTTTCTGTATCAAGAAAATCTCTTATCCCTTGTAAATAATCGTTATTGAAACGAGGAATAAAACACGACTCTAAGGATACTCCTTCGATCTCCAATTCTTTCGTTTTAAACAAGAAATCTTCGAAAGAAAGTTCTTTTTCCGGCTTTACCTGACCGGGGTAAACCTCGCCAAAAAGGCGGTGATAACAGTAACTATCTATTCCTATTTTCATATTACAGTTTAAAAATTCAAAGCTTTTCTTAGCTTCTAACCGATATGGCCATCTAACAAGCAGGATCCTTTACAAATCAGATGCTTTGGTTTATACCTGTAAATTTCCGATTAGAAGGGATCAACCTTCAATACTTTTTTAGCCATTTACAGTATAATCTCTTCCTTTTTAGTGAGCCACTTGAATGGAAAAAAAAAGTCGCTGTGGATGCCACAGCGACTTAATCATTTGTATATCACGAATACTATTCTGCGTATTTAAATTTACCTTGCATTACCTCGCGGAAAAACTTTCCCTGACTGGTAGGTGCGTAATCCCAGTTTTCTATCATCTGAGGAATCCATTCCGGATCAAAAACCCATACTACCCATGAAATTCCTTTTTTATTGAAGTAATTCATAATCGAAGCTCCATATACGCCGTCATCTTTTAAATTAGCATCTTCATCGCTGCTCATGAAGCCTAGTTCGGTGGCAATTACCGGGTATTTATCGGCTACAAATCCAAAATCAAGTTCCCATTTAGGCTCCCTTGGAATGGATCGCTTTCCAGGATAAGGATGTGTAACATAGGCTATCCCTTCCCTGGCTATAGGATTTTCCTTAACTGGTGTCAAATCGTAGGCCCAATTAAAACCAGCTACTAACGGTATAACATTTTTATTATGCACAAAGACCAAATCAATCAATTGTTCCATTAAGGACTTCCATCCGGCCCAACTAGCTGTTCCATACTGACCTTCGTATGTTGTGGGTTCATTAAAGAGCTCATAAAAAGCAACGGTAGGGATATCCTTATAATGTTCTGCAATGGTTCTCCAAAAATTAAAAGTTTCTTTCTTAGTGGTATTGTGCATGTCTTGCGACAGGATTTCCATTTGCAAATTGCCAATAGAGTGCCAGTCAATGATTATATATATTCCCAGTTCAGAACACCAGGTGACTGCTTCATCTAGAAGCTTAATATACTCTACGACACCCCGCTGATGATAAGCTACCGGATGTACTGGTATGCGGATTACATTTGCTCCCCAGCTCTTAATTACCTCGAAATGCTTTTTATTCCAACGCCCATCTTTTACCAACTTGTCAGGGTCAGATATTGAGACTCCTTTAAATATAATAACCTTCTCATTTTCATCGACGAAAGAATTTCCTTTGACTTTTATAAAATCGAGTTTTTTCGCTTTTGAGGATTGCTTATATGGAGGTATCACGTCTATATGCCACCAGTCTTTCTTTGCCTCATTGCTATGAAGGCCTGGTTGAGCAAACGCTTCAGCTAAACAGATAGAAAAGAGAATGATAACTAAGAGTTTTTTGAATCGCTTTTTCATATGAGATAATTACAATTCCAAAGAAATTGAATAATCGGAATACATATGAATATTAAACTGACTTTTTATTATACATTTTTATCCTGAAATTTCGCCATGGCATCCATAGAATGGTAACTTGAAGTGATTTCCTCCGTTAAGTTACAGCCGGTCAACCGGCTTAGAAGAGGTTAGATACAAATGTATAGTCAGGCAGGGCTTTCCCTTTGGATAACATAGGCCACCAGATGAAAAGAAGAAAAGAAGAACAAAAAAACACTAAATTTTTATCCTAATTACCAGCCTTAATCTCTCCCAGCTTCTCTACATCTTGCAGATTATACGGCGTTTCCTGATACACAAAATAGTTCAGCCAATTATTGAACAGCAGATTTGCATGACTTGTCCAGCAAACTAATGGAGAATTAGCAGGATCATTATCTTTATAATAATTTTGCGGAACAGGTACAGTAAGGCCCTTATTTACATCCCTGACATATTCCTCATGAAGGGTAAGCGGTGAGTATTCGGAATGGCCGGTGAGGTAAAACTCGCGTCCGCCTCTGGAAGATATAATAGCTACTCCCGCCTCCGGAGATTCAGACAAGATAGAGATCTCTTCATTATTAACCATATCGGTCTTCGAAATGGTGGTATGCCTGCTATGAGGAATAAAAAATTCATCATCAAAACCTCTCAGCAGGGGATGACCTTTTTCTGTTGCAGTATGTTTGAAAACGCCAAACAACTTTTCCTTCAAAGGTCGCTTTTCCACCCCATAGAAGTGGTACAAAGCAGCCTGGGAAGCCCAGCAAATATATAATGTGGAAGTAACATGTGTTCTTGCCCAATCAAAAATCTGAGTGATCTCATCCCAATAGGTTACTTCTTCAAATTTCAGCATTTCAACCGGGGCCCCGGTGATGATCAAACCATCATAAAAATTTCCTTTTATTTGGCCGAAACCTTTGTAAAACATTTCCAGATGCTCTTCCGAAATATTCTTTGAAGTATGTGAGTCCAGCCTCAAAAATTCCACTTCTACCTGCAAAGGGTTGTTAGACAGCAACCGGACAAAATCCGTCTCCGCTGTAATTTTTAGAGGCATCAGATTTAGGATAAGCACACGCATAGGGCGAATGTCCTGAGTATTTGCTCTCAGATCGCTCATTACAAATATATTTTCCTTCTTTAAAAGCTCTATCGCTGGCAGATTATCTGGTATCTTTACTGGCATTTAGCACTTCCCTTTTTCTTTAGAGTACAAAAATAAGAAGAATAACCCGGAACTTTAAACCAAGGAACGTCTATGACTATCCCGTGGCAATTGGTTGAAATAAAAATTTCTGAATAGGGTTATTTCCGGCGTTCTGGAAATGACCGGCTCGTGTTCGACTGGACCTCCGGAAAGCTTATTACTAAATACCGGAAGTGTTCGGGAAAGCAAGCCGGGCGCTTTTATAGTTGCCGAAGGTTTCCCGAAGCCGCTTCGCTTTTTTCCGAAGCCTTCCCGAACACTTCCCGAAGAAAGGATATATTTCCCCGAACAAACCTCGAACAATGGGTAGGGTTTTCCGAACAACACCTCGAAGCCCTCCCGAACACTTCCCGAACCAAGGGATAATCTTTCCCGAATCTTTTCGGTTGTTGTTCGGTTATACTTCCCGAAAGAAGATGATTGTTTTAAAAAGGATGTTGGTAGTATGTTAATTAAATTTATCAACACTCAACATCAGGTTAAAACACTTTATTGCTTTTATACCTAGCCTAAAGTAATTTGTATATGGATACTTTTTTGATTAAAGTGCCGGAAAATAAAACGGCCTTGGTAAAGCGGTAGTTAAAAGAGTTGGGAGTTACTATCAAACGACAAGCCGATGCTGCTTCCTTGGCCACGGAAATTATTAATTCAATTAAACCTGGCAGGAAGCCGACAATGGATGAAATCGTCCAGGAGAGCCGAATTGTAAGGAGTTAAGAAGGCCGGCTTATGTATTAAGTCAAAAGCTGATTATCTGGTTTCTGGTGATAAAATTGTCCTCATTGCAATATCTCACGGCAAAACAAAGATGATTACACTTACCCACTTAGAGAATATGATAACGCAGTTAGAACATACAGACATTTCCAAATAACAAACTTACCCCTGCTTTATTCTTTCGATCAGCTCACCCAGCTGCAGTTTTTGCTGGTCCCCTGAACGCATATCCTTTAACGTAAGCTCACCCGAGTTCATCTCATCGCTGCCTATTAACACCACAAACGGGATCTTTTTATTATCAGCATAGCTCATTTGCTTTTTCAACTTTGCAGAGGAAGGATAAAGCTCGGCCGCTATCCCATTGGTCCTCATTTGCTGAAGAACCGGCAAAGCATATAATTCTGCGTCTGCATCAAAATTGCTGATTAAAACTTTGGTAGTTTCTTCTGTGCTGGCAGGGAAGAGATTCAGTTCTTCGAGCACGTCGTAGATCCGGTCGGCGCCAAAAGAAATCCCGGCACCGGTTAATCCCTTTAAGCCAAACATCCCTGTGAGATCATCATATCTGCCGCCACCGCCAATACTTCCCATAGCAACCTCGTTCGTTTTAACTTCAAAGATGGCACCTGTATAATAATTCAGCCCACGGGCAAGCGTTATATCCAACTCCACCCGGGCATTTAAAGCAGACGATTGTGATGTAAGATTCGAAACATACTTGAATATCGTTTCAATTTCTTCAATACCTTTTAATCCCGTTACTGATGTTTCCAGAACAGATTTAAGATCAGCCAGCTTTTGTTCGTTCGATCCCTCAAGTAAGATCACTGGCTTAAGCTTCTCTATATCGGCATCGGTAAAACCACGGTCCAAAAGCTCCTTCACAATACCGTCGAAACCAATTTTATCAAGTTTATCAATTGCCACTGTCATTTCCACGATCAGTTCAGGTTTCCCTATTATTTCGGCTATACCCGACAGGATCTTGCGGTTATTGATCTTAATGGTGAAGTCTTTGAGCCCCAGCTTGCTAAGCGCTTCATCGTAGAGCAAAACAAACTCTGCTTCATTCAGCAAACTTTCAGAACCCACAACATCTGCATCACATTGATAAAACTCGCGATAGCGCCCTTTTTGGGGACGATCGGCACGCCAAACAGGCTGAACCTGGAAGCGTCTAAACGGAAGGGAAATTTCATTCTGATGCATCACCACATAGCGGGCAAAGGGCACAGTAAGATCATAGCGCAGAGCCTTTTCCGATAATATAGGTAATAATGTTTTTGAATTGAATTCTAAACCTGCAACTTTCTCCTTTTTGCTTTCCGCCTCTTTCCAGAAATCACCTGAATTTAAGATCTTAAAAATAAGCTTATCCCCTTCATCACCGTACTTACCCGTCAAGGTATCAAGATTCTCCATACAGGGAGTTTGGATTTCCTGGTACCCGAACTTTCGGAATACAGATTTTATTGTATCGAAAATATAATTTCGTTTCACCATTTCAACAGGTGAAAAATCTCTTGTGCCTTTTGGTACAGACGGTTTAATATTCGCCATAGGGGGGCAAAAATACAAAACAGAAAGGTGTCGCGCGAAATAAAGCCCAGAGGTTTTTCAAAAGATTATAACAGCGCACAGTGCGCAAATTTGAAAATCTTTCTCGCCTGTAGCGTTTTCACTTTACACTTCGTTAATAAACCTGCATAAAGCAGCCATTCATCTTAACTTTACATGACATTTTAAATTTTTACTTATGAACACTTTCCGGATCTTTCCATTACTGGTAGCGCTGGCATTGATCAGCACCGGCTCCCAGGCCCAAAGCCTTCTCAAGAAAATAAAGCAAAAAGCCAATGAGGTAGCAGAAAAAACCATCGACAAAAAAACCGATGAACTTATCAACGGCAAACAGGCGCAGTCAGGTGAAACGGGGAGCAACCAAACGAACAACCCTGCGGGTGCAGGAGTAAGCAGCACATCAGTAAACACTAGCAGCGGTGGTCCGATAAGAAACAAGGGCGGCGCAGGCCTGGTTACTACGCCTCCTGATGTGAAGGAGAACCTAAACAGCGCAGAAAGTTCTTTTAAATCCGCCAACTATGGCGACGCACGATTTGCGCTCCGGCAGGCAATACTTGGCGTGGAGATGGAGATAGGACAGAACTTGTTGAAGTCCCTGCCTGAAAGCGTATCAGGTTTAGCCCTGCAGGCGGATAAAGACAAGGTAACCAGCAGCGGATGGGGCTGGGCTGGCTTAACCATTCACAGAGAATACCTGAAGGATGATAAGCAACTGAGTATGACAATAGCTAACAACTCAGTAATGATGAACGCTGTTAACCTTTATCTCACAAATGGAGCCTATGCTCAGACTACCGGCGGGGAACAAAAATGGAAACAAACAAAGCTTAAGGGTAATAAAGCGGTAATCGAATACGACGATAGTTCTGGATACAAGCTCACTGTCCCACTTGGGCAATCGTCTCTTGTGGTTTTCGAAGGCCTGAACTTCGCCACAGAACAGGATCTGATGACGGCGGCATCCGCAATCGACATTGACAAAATTAAGAAAACCCTCGGAGAACAGTAATCCGGACTTAACGTGACCATAATTAATTACACGATGAAAACATTCTTACAGACATTGATCTTTCTTGCAGCAGGTCTTAGTACCTATGGGCAGGAATTTAATAAACAATTATCGGCTGCCCGCAGTTCCTACTCAGCAAACAAACTAGAAGAAGCAAGATTTGCCATGCAGCAAATGCTCCAGGAACTGGATATCATTGCCGGAAAAGATATTTTAAAACTCCTGCCGCCTAAACTGGAAACACTCTCCTCAAACACTTCTAACGACAATGTAAGCGGCACATCGGGTTTTGCAGGCATAGTAATCCACCGCGACTATGGAAGTGGCGAAAAGACGGCAGCAGTTGATATTATAGGAAACTCTCCACTGATGTCCTCTATTAATGCCATTTTATCTCTGCCCTTTGTAGCGAACAGCGGCGATCAAAAAGTTATAAAACTGGAGGGATATAAAGCTTTATTGAAAAAGGACACAGATTCACAAACGAACAAGACTTCTTACGAAATCCAACTGCCTTTAAACTCCTCCCTTCTTACCCTGAAAGCAGACAACGCAACCGAGGATGAGATTAAAAAATTTGCAGCCAGTATTCCTGTGGCGAAACTTCTAAAAACCTTACAATAGTTTAGAATGGCCTCACCCGGGGCCATTTTTGTTATCCAATCGAACAAAAAGTGAACTTGCCGCGGCTCAACTCGCAACTCCCGGAATATAAGCCTTTTACGTTTAATAAAAAATACTCACTTCGATGGATTTTTTACTCTACACAATTTTGTGATATTTGTTTTAAGAAATTTCAATTTTTATATGGTATCAAAATTTACAAACAGATTTATTGTTGCGGTGTCTGCAATGTTTCTTTTAAGTTATTGCGCGCCACATGTTCAGCGTGTTAGCGAAACTTCAGTTACCGATTTAAGTGGTAGATGGAATGAAACCGACTCGAGGTTAACAGCTGAAGAAATATCCAAAGAATTAATGGAGCATTCATGGTACAATTCTTTTACTGCTGAAAACAAAGGGAAAAAACCAACAATCATCGTGGGCATGATCACCAATAAATCTCACGAACATATTGCCGTCGAAACTTTTTCAAAAGACATTGAAAAAGAGATCATCAATTCCGGAAGAATGAAACTGGTACAGGCAGGTAACATGCGGGAAGAACTTCGTGCAGAACGTGCCGATCAGCAGCTTAATGCCTCCAAATCAACAATGAAAAAATTTGGCTTAGAGAACGGTGCAGACTTCATACTTCAGGGTACAATAAATTCCATTGTTGATGAGTATAGCAAAGAAAAAACTGTATTCTATCAAATCAACCTTGAGCTGACAAATATTCAAACCAACGACAAAGTTTGGATCGGCGACAAAAAGATCAAAAAATACTTAGGAAATAAAAAGAAATAGGTAACATGGAAAGAGCAGCTAAAAAGCTCTCTGGATCCATCTTGTCCTGTTTAATTGCCGCATCCCTTGTTTTCCACTCTTGTGCTACGTACAAGGCGAAAACAGCGGATGTGGAAGTGAATTTATTTGACGGTGATTTCAAAGCCGCAGTGGCAAATATTGACCAAAATAAATTCCTTTTAAAGGATCGGAACAGGCTTTTGTTCCTGATGGAGAAAGGTAAAGTGGAGCATTTAAACGGCAATTACTTAAAAAGTAATGAACTGTTTGAACAGGCATATATTATGCTGGACGATAAGGTGAAGAGTAATGTGGGCCAAACTTTAGCAGCGAAGTTCACAAACCCTATGGCCGAGCCATATAAAGGAGAGGACTTCGAAAAAGTTACTATCCACTACTACATGGCCCTCAATTATTTTCAGCTGGGGAAACCCGATGAAGCTCTGGTAGAAGCTAAACGGATCAATATTAAACTAAACGCTCTTAACGAAAAATACAAAGAGAATAAGAATAAATACGCCGAGGATGCTTTCTCGCAGATTCTTCAGGGGCTTTTATATGAAGGGGTCGGCGATATAAATAATGCATTTATTGCATACCGAAATGCAGCGGATCTGTATTTCAAAAACAACGACCAGTTCTTCGGAGTTCCTCTTCCCGAGCAGCTAAAGAAGGACTTACTCCGCACTTCCAGGCAACTGGGATTTGATGAAGAGTACGCCTTCTATGCGAAGAAGTTCAACATCACTCCTGTTAGTCCAGGTAAAAATACTGCTGCTGCTGCTAAAAAACCTGTAGTTAAAAAATCAAGCGCAAGTACGTCCAAATCAAAATCTGCAAAAAGCAAAGCTCCGGTTAAACCGGCTGAAAAACCAAAGACACCGGTTTCTGAAGCTGTTATTTTTTGGGAAAATGGCCTGGGCCCTTTCAAAGGACAAACTAAGATCACCGCAGCCGGCACCGAAGGTACAACCATAGGCTCATATGCTGATGAGCAGAATGACATCATCATCCCCGTACCTGCTGGCGTAAATATCGGACTTAATGCTATTGCTATTCCTAAATATCTCGAACGCGAAAGCTATTATAAGCGGGCAAGTATCGTAGTGGATGGTACGGAACAACCCTTTGAGCTTTCTCAGAACTTTTACACCATTGCTAAGCAGTGTTTAAAAGACCGGATGATGCGTGAAGCTATCGACATTGCCCTGCGTTTTGCCGCAAAAAAATCTGCCAGCAAGGGGCTGAGCATGCTTGCCAACAACTACCTTGGCAGTGCGGCCAGCTCAGTTACTTCATTCGCGGCAGATGCAACCAATGTAGCAACGGAAAAAGCAGACACCCGAAACTGGCAAACACTCCCCGCTACTATTAGCTATACCAGAGTACCTCTTTACGAGGGAGAAAATACGTTTGCTATTAAACGATATGGCGATGCCGGTGTTGATGTCGACACTATCCGCATCAAAAGTGGCAGGGGATTACAGATCGTAAATTACTTTGACCTCGGACGCACTACCGGAAAGATCCTGGAAGCGACACCAGCGACACCAGCGACGCCCGCAACACCAGCAATAGCAGCCTCAGATAAGAGCACCATGAGTTCAACACCAGCAGCTCTTACTTTGTCAGCCGCTTCCAGCAGCAGCTCAATAGCCTCAGGAACTCTTAAAGAAATTCCGGCAGATATTCTTTACCAAAGTAAAACAGCAGTAGAGAACGAATGGGTGGAGGCTGGCAATGGACTCGCTTACAAGGTGGTCTATACTCCTCTTTCTGGCAAAAGGTATAAAAACATGTTTAAGCAGGAGATCTTCTTTACTAATAAATCAAAAGAATCATTAACCTGCAAATATTCTGTAACGCCGACTCATATGGTGGCACCTGTTGATAACACATATCTGGGTGTGGATATTAAGATCCTGCCTGATCTTTTTGGAACATCAAATCAGCCAAAAGGCTTTGCGGCATTGATGGCAGCCAATAGCAGCACAATGAACGTCTCGAAGATCCAGGAGATCAGTAAGACCATGTCTGATGGAAAACACTTCTATTTCGACACCGTCGATTTAAGTCTTAACGAAGAAAAGTCAGTGGTCAATCCTATGGTAGCTTCTAAGGATTACATCTTCACATTGCTCAAATAATACAAAGGGGGATGTGTTAACACTATCCCCCTTTAATTATCTCTAATTATTTTTCGGCCAACAACAACTTACCATCTCCATCTTCTATAGGGCGAATGCCATCTGTTATGATAACCGCCCCAGTTATTCCACCTGCTGCCATTATTAAACCAGTTATAGCCAAAACCCAGATTCCAGCCTGAACCTCCGTAATAGTAATTATCCGGTACCATTCTCTCCTGGTGTCTCCACTCACGCCTCTGCTGACGGCGCGCATGCTTAGCAGCATCCGGATCATATGGTACGTACAGGGTTTCTGCCGTTGATGCAATCATCAACTTTATGGAATCAGCATTTTCAATGTATTTCTTCTGGCTGATCAGATAATTTGGGTTTTGATCTTCAACAGCTCCCTCCTGCGCGTTAGCTACACACATGCCAAAAATCAAAAAACAGCTACTAAGTATCCTCTTCATTGTATTTTTGTTTTTTTATAATATAGAACGTCCTATCGATCAGATAATCCTGCAATAGTAATATTCCTTAACATCAAAAATAATTATTAAACAGCACAATACCAAACCTCAAAGCGATCTGCTGCTTTCGGCTTTTAGCTCTTTTTCAAGGATCTTCCTGCAGCCATCTTCTACCATTTTGTACACGGTGTCGAACTGATCATCTTCATAGTATGGATCAGGAACAACTTCAGTATCTAAAAGCAGTTTCACTTTCCTTTTGTCCTCCTCTGTCCTGGCTAAGCTGAGCACGTCGCGCAGATTCATCTTATCCATAACAAATATCCTGTCAAACCTTTCGAAGTCCAGCACAGTGATTTGGCGGCAACATTGATTGGAAATGTCCAGACCATAATTCTTAGCGATCGCTATAGAGCGCCTGTCAGGTGCCGACCCAATATGCCAATCGCCTGTTCCGGCCGAATCTACCTCCCAGTCTAGCCCTTTCTCCCTGACAATATGCTCCATAATACCATGCGCCAGAGGCGACCGACAGATATTACCAAGGCAAACCATTAAAATCTTCATAAATCTCTATCCGAATATCTCGTTTAAAACTTCAGCTAATCTAACACCTCCCTTAAGCAATTGCGAATTCAGTGTGCCTACATGATCAAAATTATACCGGTAAAACAATTTATCCCCAGCTTTAACATCCTTATATAAAGTTTCGGTGATCTGATATGAATCCCACAACCAGGCCACCAGGCCGCCTTCAATAATCTGCTTACGTTGCTGAGGATTCGTAAAATTAATAGACTCAGCGTATTCCGTATAGCTCAGCTGCTGGTATTCAATTATTTTCGAATCCCACACCGTATGCATATTGGTTGGACTGCCAAACCAGGTAACCTTTATATCATTACCACCGCGGTCATCATGATAACCCACGTGGTATGGTTGATGCAAGTCTCCTACAATATGGATCACCAGCTTCAGATACATAGCATTTTTTTCCTGGCTGAGCGAGCCTTTTTTTAGCTCTGCTATCAGAAAATTCAGCTTAGTATAGGCATTAGCAGAAGTATCTTTTTCAAGAATTGATTTCATCTGAGCAAAACTTGTTCCGCGCTCAAAGTCTACATAATGCCAGTTATCAAGATATTTATATGATGGGTCAGATTTAACAAAATCGGGCCAGTTACTTGCCATGGCAATAGACTCGTTCCCTAATATTTTTCTGATCTCCTTTTTAACTTTCTTATTTAGATAAGAGTCAGCTATCTGGCCAACAATACGGTGGCCAAGCATTCCCCATGCCATGGTTTGTCCCGGAAGGTAAACCAACAGGGCGGCAATGAGCATTTTTTTGAATATTCCAGCCATTTTATAGAGGTTGTGGATTACAGTTAATTTTTTCTTTCAACTTTAATGTCACCGGCAGATGTTGCTGCAAACTTTGCAACTCGATTTCTCCGGGAGATGTGCTTTTAATTAAAAACGTAGGAAGGTATTGCCCTATGCGGTAACACCCATGGAGCTTTTGCTTATAGTTAGCCTTTGTAAAAGTACCGGCCAGATACAGGGTGTCATTGCTCACCAGGTAAACCCCTTTGGCATATTCAGCCCATTTTCCGCCATTGAAGCAACTATCGGGATAATAATTTGTTTTTGCCTCAGTTTTTAACGTCACATAAAAAGAATCGCAGCTGAACTTAAAATGATGGCTGGTATACTGCAGCAGGCTATCGCGATAAGCAAGCGGCTCTTCATCCCAGACTCCCTGCATATAGTCTGAACCTCTTCCCTGAACGTTAGGATTAAACGTGCAGGAGTACAAGCTCATGACAAGTACATTAAGCAGAACCAGTAAAGCTGGAACAAGCAAGCGGTGATTTGTATATCGCATAGTGTGAAAAAAAGAGGTGTCCAAAATAAGCGTATCGTCATGCCCATCCTGAATCAAGTTCAGGAGGACGATTCGGTGTTTCCTGAATATGCATAGAGCTGCTTAGCCCAAGAGGTCCTGAAACAAGTTCAGGATGACGAACAAAGAGATTTGGACACCTTCATTTTATAAATTATTTCAAACCGCCGATCATATCTTCAGGACGCACCCACTGATCAAACTGCTCATTGGTGAGCAAGCCCAGCTCAATGGCCACTTCACGAAGCGATTTATTTTCTTTATGGGCCTTCTTGGCGATCTTAGCGGCATTCTCATAACCTATGTGTGGATTCAAAGCAGTAACCAGCATTAAGGAGTTATCTACATGCTTTTTAATTCCTTCATAATTAGGCTCTATACCTATCGCGCAATGGTCGTTAAACGACACACACGCATCACCGATCAATCTTGCAGACTGCAAAAAGTTAGCGGCTATTACAGGCTTAAATACATTAAGCTCGTAATGACCATTTGAACCACCTATAGAAACCGTAACATCATTACCCATTACCTGGGCAGCTACCATGGTGATAGCCTCATTTTGTGTGGGATTTACTTTTCCAGGCATAATAGATGAACCCGGCTCATTTTCCGGAATAAAGATCTCGCCAATACCTGAACGCGGACCTGAAGCCAGCATACGGATATCATTACCTATCTTCATTAATGATACAGCTAATTGCTTTAAAGCACCATGCGACTCAACCATTGCATCGTGAGCAGCCAGCGCCTCAAATTTATTCTCTGCAGTACGGAATGGCAATCCGGTAAACTTCGCAATATATTCGGCTACCTTTACATCATAGCCTTTCGGCGTGTTAATACCTGTACCTACAGCCGTTCCGCCAAGAGCAAGCTCAGACAAATGATCCAGGGTATTACGCAATGCCTTTAAACCATGATTTAACTGGGATACATAACCTGAAAACTCCTGACCTAAAGTTAAAGGCGTAGCATCCATTAAGTGTGTACGACCAATTTTAACCACATCTTTGAATGCCTCAGACTTGGCTTGTAACGTATCTCGTAGTTTCTCAACACCCGGAATAGTTACTTCAATAACCATCTTGTATGCCGCAATATGCATTGCAGTTGGGTAAGTATCATTTGACGACTGCGACTTATTTACGTCGTCGTTTGGATGTATAAAAGTTTTCCCTTCCCCTAAGGTATTTCCCTGCAGAACATGGGCGCGGTTAGCCACTACCTCATTCACATTCATGTTCGACTGAGTACCCGATCCTGTCTGCCAGATAACCAAAGGAAATTCGGCATCAAGTTTACCCTCTAATATTTCATCGCAAACCTGCGAGATCAGGTCACGTTTTTCTGCCGGTAAAACACCGCAGTCGGTATTAGTGTATGCAGCAGCTTTCTTTAGATAAGCAAATGCCTCAATGATCTCCTTTGGCATTGAAGCCTCAGGGCCGATTTTAAAATTGTTTCTTGAGCGTTCGGTTTGGGCGCCCCAATATTTTTCTGCAGGAACCTGCACATCGCCCATCGTATCACGTTCTATTCTGAAAGTCATGATTTTAGGATTATTTTTGCCGCAAACTTAGATATTTTTTCTTTTTGACCTACATTTTCCAGCTAAACAAATGGTAAAATTTTAAGTCCATGACAATTAGCGCTTCTAGATTATTTTTCAAAGGATATGTATTTGTTTAAAACTCTTTAGCCGCTCTTTTTGTAATATTTTCTATTTTTCACCCCTCAACGAAGGTATCAGATTTGTATGTATAGATTTTGTTTCAGTGTTAGCCGGATATTATTAGCAATCGTACTTTTTAGTTCATGTTCATCAGCCGAAAAAAAAAGCCACACACGCACCGTTGAAGACGATAAGTCGGATAGCCTTTTATTAGTATATAACCCGGCGAAAGCAAATCCCAAAATAGATGCATTTATCAAAGAGCTTCACAGAAAGAGAGGTTTCAACGGCAATGTACTGATTGCAAAAAAAGGCAAGATCTTATATCAGAATGCTATTGGCTGGGCCGATTATCTGCACCGCGACAGCCTCCACATAAATTCAAAGTTTGAACTCGCGTCCATCACAAAGCCAATGACGGGGGTGGCTATCCTTCAGTTGGTAGAACAGGGAAAGCTAAAACTGGACCAAAATGTAAAAGATTTTTTTCCCGACTTCCCTTATGATGGGATTACCGTAAGATTATTACTTGCGCATCGTTCCGGCTTAATGAACTATGTTTATTTTGTGGATGGTATCTGGCGCAAAGAAAAAAGGAATCAGAGCAAAGGGATAACCAACGCGGAAGTAATGAAGATCATTGCTGAACGTAAGCCGGCACCTTATACACAACCCAACAGAAAGTTCCATTATAACAATTCGAATTATATGGTCCTGGCGGCCATTATCGAAAAAGTTACAGGGAAAACGTATGCTGAATATATGAAAGAGAATATATTTGAGCCTGGCGGGATGAAAAATACCGCTGTACTTTCGAAAGCCGTATACGAAAAGATCCCTACTGACGTGGTGGGCCACGACCGGACATGGAGATATTCTGTGGTTCAAAATTTCCTGGATGGCCCTGTTGGCGATAAAGGAGTATATAGTACTGTTCAGGATCTATACCTCTTTGACTATGCCCTTAAAAAGAACAAAATACTCAGCAAGGCCTGGCAGGACTCCGCTTATACAGGGCGGAACCCTTTATTAAGGGGGCATTTTAACTATGGATACGGATGGCGTTTATTTGAAGGTGATGGCCATAAAATAGCCTATCATACAGGCTGGTGGCATGGTTTTAGACACATTTATCTGAGAGATTTAACAAGTGACGTAACAATTGTGTTATTAACCAATTTAACAAATGGTAGCCTGCTCCAATTAGATGAACTATTTAAGATCGTGGGAATGCCTGTAGTTCGCAAATCAGCCTATACCGGAACCGGAGATGCCTCAGAAGATTAACTATGTAGAAAATTTTGTCTTTTATTCTACATGTTGTTGAAAAGTGACCACAATGATGCATATTTGTAACGGATTTATTTAGTTATATCTTAGTTTTTTTTACTTGAATACAATGAAATCGCTTTGTTTAACCATAAAGCAAATATTACGCACAACAGAAAAAGGTATTAACTGGTAATGAGCAAAGTTTTTATTATTGATGATGATCCCATACATCAGCGCATTGCGCAGATAATGATTGAAAAGCATAATATTTATGACGAATTCAAGAGTTATACTGAAGCAGGCAAAGCACTGGAATATCTTCAGCAAAATATAGCTGCTGCTGATGCTCTACCCGACGTGATACTACTTGATCTCAATATGCCTGTAGTAGACGGCTGGGACTTCTTAGAGAAGTTTGATACCTTTAGAAACGCCCTCTCTAAATCGATAAAAATTTATATTGTAAGTTCTTCTGTTGACGAAAAAGACATCATGCGGTCCCAGTCTTACGCATATGTGCACGGTTTTATTTCAAAACCTTTATCCCCTGATATTATCCGTAACACGCGATAAACATTTATATTCAGCTCTTGTTATATTTATTTAAAACTTCATTATGTTCGATAAGCTACTTCAGGTTCAGCAACAAGCTGATGAGATTAAGAAACGGCTGGATACTATCACAGTAACAGGCGAGGCAGAAGGAGGAAAGATCAAAGTTTCTGCTACCGGAAACAAGATCATAACGTCGGTAGAAATTGACGATATCTTTTTGAAGGAAGCCGATAAGGAAGAGCTCGAAGAGCTGCTTGTTGTTGCTCTTAACAAAGCCCTTAGTCAGGCCGACAGTGTCCACCAGTCCGAAATGCAGGCAGTCAGCCAGTCGATGCTTGGAAATCTAGGAAATCTGTTTGGAGGTTAATTCTACCCGTATGAATCTTACTTACTTCGGTCAATCCTGCTTTTTACTCGAAACGGCAGGTAAAAAAATACTTTTCGATCCTTTCATTACGCCAAACGAACTGGCAAAAGATATCGATGTAAACAGCATAGAAGCCGACTTCATTCTTGTATCGCACGGTCATGAGGATCATACCGCTGATCTTGTTGACATTGCAAAGCGTACAGGGGCCCTTGTGATATGCTCCTTTGAGATTATGATCTGGCTGAACAATAAAGGCGTGACCAACTGCCATCCCATGAATCTGGGAGGACAAAGGAACTTCGATTTTGGTAAAGTGAAAATGGTTTTTGCAGCGCATTCCAACTCTTTGCCCGATGGCACGTACGGAGGCACCGCTGCCGGCTTCATAATTGAAGCCGCGGATAAGACACTTTATTACTCGGGAGATACTGCCCTGATGCAGGAAATGAAGTTATTCGGCGATATGTATCATTTCGACACTGCTTTCTTGCCGATCGGCGATAACTTTACTATGGGTATAGAGGATGCCATTATGGCTTCGAAATTTATTAAATGTTCCAATATTATTGGAATGCATTATGATACCTTTGGATATATTAAGATCGATAAGAACGAAGCCCTGGCAAAGTTTGACAATGCAGGGCTCCGGTTAACTCTTATTGATATTGGCTCTTCGGTAGAGATTTAAAAAATCTCTACCTAGTTAATGTGCAAATTGCGTTGAACTTACTATCCGGCTAGATTACTGTCCCGTTTGGAAGTACCGCCGACTTCTTAATTACTACAATACCACTGCTAACAGTATATTTCTCATAATCGCCGTCCTTTAGATGCGGCCCGCCGTTTATACGTACATCGTTACCTATACGGCAGTTCTTATCCAGGATCGCGTTCTTTATATAGCATCTTTCCCCGACTCCCATTATCGGGGCCCCGTTTGCTTTAGCTTCTTCTAGTTGATCCAACGTTTGATAGTAATCACTACCCATAATATAACTGCATTCGATCGTTGTGCCACGGCCTATCCTTGTCCGGATGCCAATTACCGACCGCTCAATTCTACTTGCCTGAATAATACATCCGTCTGCGATAACTGTCTTCTCAAGCGTAGTGCCCTGTATTTTTGAAGGCGGAAGCATTCTGGGTCTCGAGTAAATGCTTCTCTTATCAAACATGTTAAACTGCGGAATATCATCCGTGATACCGATATTAGCCTCAAAGAAGGATGGAATCGTTCCGATATCAGTCCAGTAACCCTCATACTGGTAACTTACAACTTTGCTTTTATTGATAGCCTCGGGGATAATCTCCTTTCCAAAATCAGTATGCGGATCATTGGTCAGTGTATCATAAATAGCACTTCGGTTAAAAATATAAATCCCCATGGACGCCTGGTAAATCCTACCCAGTGCTTTCATCTGCGGACTGACTTCTGATGCCCACTCTTCAAAGTCACTTTTAGGTTTTTCAATAAATGCCGTAATATTATCAGATTCATCGGTTTTCATGATCCCGAAGCCAGGCACGTCTTGAGCCGTCACAGGAATCGTTGCAACCGAAATATCAGCTCCTCTTTCAATGTGTCTCTGAATCATATCATTAAAGTCCATCTGATACAACTGGTCTCCGGAAAGGATGAGCACATAATCAAATTCGAAGGGAGTCATATGATGAAGGCTTTGCCTTACCGCATCAGCTGTTCCCTGGAACCAGCCCGAGTTAGTTGGAGTCTGTTCTGCAGCCAGGATATCTACGAAACCCAGACTGAAAACGTTAAAATGATAAGTATTTTTAATATGCTTATTCAGCGAAGCTGAATTAAATTGAGTTAACACAAAAATCCTGTCGATCCCTGAATTTAAACAGTTTGAAATTGGAATATCAACAAGGCGATATTTTCCTGCAATCGGCACAGCAGGTTTCGAGCGTGTGGCAGTTAACGGATGAAGGCGGGTACCCTGGCCGCCTCCAAGTATTACGGCTATTACATTGGACATATTTTATTATTTAAGGCTGTTATAAAGATCTATATATTGATTAGCAGATTGATTCCAGGAATAATCCAGTGTCATCATTTGCGTACGTAACAAATTCAATTCATCAGTGGTTTTATACAATTCAACAGCTCTTTTAATAGCGGTAACAATATCATCTGCAGAAGCTTCGTCAAAACAGATACCGTAGCCCCCGGGAACAGTGATGTCAATAACCGTATCCTTCAACCCCCCAGTACTTCTTACAATAGGCATTGTTCCATACTTAAGTGAGTAGAGTTGATTAAGCCCGCAAGGTTCTACCCGCGATGGCATTAAAAGAAAATCAGCGCCGGCATAGATCCGGTGCGACAATGCTTCGTTGTATCCGATAAATACATTGTATTCCTTCTTAAAAGACTCCAAAATACCTGCAAGCTCATCCTCAATCACTCCATCACCCGAACCGAGTATCACTATATTAAGTTCCCCTTTTAACTCTGTAAGCACCCGTGTAATTGCCTCCGGTAACAGATCTGCACCCTTCTCGCCAACCAACCGTCCGATAAATGCAACCAAAGGTTTAGAAATACTTAAACCAAACTCCTTACAAACCAATTTCTTGTTCTCTTGTTTTCGTTCGGCAACATTTTGTGTGTTATAATTTACGGAAATCATCGGATCGCTTTCAGGATTCCAGATATCCGTATCTATTCCGTTAATGATTCCAAACCCTTTAGTGCTTTCGGCAGCAAATAAAGACTCCAGTCCGTTAGCGTGATAACTCAACTCCTGGAGATAGGTAGGAGATACTGCTGTATAAGCCCAGCAACACTTCACGGCAGAAGCAAGAGGATTTATACAGTCTCCCCACTCAAGCAAACCAAGGCTGGCTGGATCGATCTCCGGGAGGTAATAAAACTTCTCCCAGCCGATCCAACCCTGATACTGAGCATTATGAATGGTCAATACGGTGGGGATATCGGCAAACTGCCCGTACTTAATAGAATGACTCAGTAGAAAAGGGATCAGTCCGGTATGATGGTCATGACAATGGATGATATCAGGACGTATCTCAAAATAAGTGAGCCACTCAAGGAAAGCCAGTTGAAAAGCTATGAACTGTTCGGTTTCATCAGGATATGAATAGATCTCCGTACGGTCTAAAAGCCCGGGGATCCTTATGAGATGTAATGGAAAACCCAGCTTGTCAGTTGATTCTTTTAAAATCTGGAACGGCAATATTGTACCGCCCATTGTTATTTCCGCTTCCAGAATTACATCAAAATTGTTTTCCTGAACAAATTTCCTGTCATAATATGGCAAGACAACTATCGCGGACTCTCCTGCAAGTTGCTGGTATTTTGGCAAGGCGGCAACAACGTCGCCAAGGCCTCCAACTTTTGCTACAGGATAACATTCCGCACTGAGGTGAATTACATTCATTGTGTCTGTTTGATGGTTTGAAAGTTAAGAAATAATATTTCGGGAAAACAACAAAACCCGTCACTTTTTGACGGGTTTTAACTTTTTTTCGATAATTGATGTATCATCTCATTTCCAATGAGATAATTTTAATTAATCGGCGACTTTAGTGTGCTTCAAGCCAGTTTATGCCTTGCCCTACTTCCACGACGATCGGAATTTCGGTCTTGATCGCGTTTTTCATTCGAGCCTGGACAATTTCCTTCACCTGATCAATTTCCGACTCTATTACATCGAACACCAACTCGTCATGCACCTGCATAGTCATCTTCGAAATAAGGTTCTGGTCCCTAAAATCCCGGTGAATATTAATCATCGCAATTTTAATCATATCAGCGGCCGAGCCCTGAATGGGTGCGTTAATAGCGTTTCGCTCCGCGAAACCCCGGACAGTTGCATTAGCAGAGTTGATATCACGTAAATATCTTCTTCGGCCCATAAGTGTCTGCACATAACCATTCTCCCTGGCAAAGTTCATAGTATCGCTCATATAGGTTTTGATTCCCGAATACTTCCGGAAATACTCCTCGATGATCTCGGATGCTTCTTTCCGCGGAATACCCAGGCTCTGGGATAATCCGAAGGCCGATTGCCCGTATATAATACCGAAGTTTACCGCCTTAGCGTTGCGGCGCATGGTAGAATCTACTTCATCCAGGGGTATTCCATACACATTCGCGGCAGTAGCCGTATGAATGTCCAGTCCCTTCAAAAAGGCATCCATCATGGCTTCGTCTTTGCTGATCTCAGCGATAAGCCTCAATTCTATCTGAGAGTAATCCGCCGAAAGGAGAACATGACCCTCAGCTCGCGGGATAAATGCCCTTCGAACCTCACGACCCCTTTCTGTACGTATCGGGATATTCTGCAAGTTAGGATTATTAGAACTTAATCGTCCGGTAGCCGCTACGGCTTGGTTATAAGAAGTATGTACCCGGCCTGTTTTAGGATTGATCAGCAATGGCAAGGCATCAACGTAGGTCGACTTAAGCTTTTGCAATTGCCTGAAGTCGAGAATATCTTTTACAATGTCACTTTTGCCTGAAAGGGCTGTTAGTATGTCTTCACCGGTCTGGTACTGACCTGTTTTTGTTTTTTTTGCTTTAGGGTCAAGCTGCAGTTTTTCGAAAAGCACCTCGCCTAACTGCTTCGGAGAGGCAATATTAAATCTGACACCGGCTTTATCATAAATGGTATGCTCCAGCACCTTAACCTCTTTTTCGATCTCAATTGAATACTCCCCGAGGGCTTCCTTATCGATTTTTACCCCTTCCCTTTCCATGTCCGCAAGTACATAGATCAAAGGATTTTCAATCTCGCCTGCAAGCTTATCAGCATTGGCTTTAACCAGTGCGGGAACGAACACTTCTTTTAACTGGAGAGTAATATCCGCATCCTCCGCAGCATAATCCTTCACTTTCTCAAGCTCCGCCTCCCGCATAGTCAGCTGATTCTTGCCCTTGGCTCCTATTAATGAAGTAATTGTTACCGGGGTATATCCCAAAAAGTTCTCAGCAAGGATATCCATATTGTGCCGGGTATCCGGGTCAATAAGGTAATGAGCCAGCATGGTGTCAAACAATTCGCCTTGCACCCGGATGTTATACCAGTTCAACACCAGGATATCGTATTTCAGGTTTTGACCAATCTTTACTATTTGCGGGTTCTCTAGCAAAGCTTTGAATTCATCAACAATCGCACAACACTCGTCCTGTGGTACCGGCATCGGTACATACCATGCTTCCCCGGCCTTAATAGCAAAGGACATCCCAACCAGCTCGCAATTATTGGCGTCCATACAAGTCGTTTCCGTATCTAAACAAATTGCTGCTTGCTTTTCAAGCAGAGCAATGAGCTCGGCACGTTTTTCTTTGGTGTCAACCAAGTGATAAACGTGAGGCGTATTATGGATATTCTTTGTGGGAGGTGCAGGTTCTGTAACAGATCCTGCAAAAGGTTCCTTTTTCGTTTCCGCTTGTTCAACAGGTTGTCCGAACAAGTCGGTTTGTTTGCCATAAGTACTCTGAGAGGCCCCGCCGCTAATGTCATCGCCAAAAACACGCCGTCCAATTGTCCTGAACTCAAGTTCCAGAAATAAAGGTTCCAGTTTTTCGCGGCTTGGCGGAATAACCTGCAATGCTTCCACATCTAATTCTACCGGCGCATCCAGGAGGATGGTGGCCAGCTTCTTTGAAATTATTCCCTGCTCGGCATAAGCCTCTACATTTTCGCGCATCTTACCTTTCAGCTCATGGCTGTTTGCTATAATGTTTTCGACGGTACCGTATTGTTTGATCAGGCTTTTGGCAGTCTTCTCACCAATTCCGGGGATGCCCGGAATGTTATCGACGGCATCGCCCCATAATCCCAAAATATCGATCACCTGGTCTACCCGCTCGATCTCCCATTTGGCCAGCACCTCCGGCACTCCAAGGATCTCCATGTCATTCCCCATCCGGGAAGGTTTATAGATAAAAATATTATCCGACACAAGCTGGGCAAAATCCTTATCTGGAGTCATACAAAACACAGTAAAGCCCTCTTGTTCGGCCTTTTTGGCCAACGTTCCGATGATGTCATCGGCTTCATATCCATCGGATGTAATTACAGGTATGTTAAAACCTTCTATCACCTTAACCACATAGGGCATGGCAGCCGAAAGATCTTCAGGCATCGCCTGCCGGTGTGCTTTATATTCCGTGAAATCGGTATGGCGCTCAGTTGGAGCATCGGTATCAAACACTACAGCTAAATGTGAAGGATTTTCCTTTTTCATTATCTCAAGCAGTGTATTGGTAAAACCCATTACCGCAGAGGTATTAATTCCATTTGATGTAAAACGCGGATTCTTACTCAGGGCAAAATGCGCGCGGTACATCAATGCCATGCCATCAAGAAGAAAAAGTTTTTTATTTGGTGATTCCACTTTTATAATAATTAGATGAAAGAAGGAATATTGAATTTATCAGTACGCTTATCAATACTCTTGTCAATACTACCTGGCCAAAGGTAACAACATTTTAAAACGCTGACCACCTGGTGCTGCAAAACTAAGGATTAATCCAATTCCAGGCATTACCGGGCGATACATCCGGTAATATGGTCATTAACCATCCCTGTCGCCTGCATGTGAGCATAGCAAATTGTGGTCCCGAAGAACTTAAACCCGCGCTTCTTCATATCCTTTGAGATTGCATCCGAAATTTCCGTCCGGGCAGGTATATCTTTGGGGCTCGAAAGATTATTGATCAGCGGCTTTCCGCCTGGCATAAATGAATATAGGTATATATCGAAAGAACCAAACTCTTTTTGAACTTCCAGAAAGCGTTTTGCATTGTTTATGGTAGCTGTAATTTTTAAGCGATTCCTTATAATGCCGGAGTCCTGCATCAGCCGTTCCACATCTTCTTCAGTAAACTCAGCAACTTTCTGGGGATCAAACTGAGCAAAAGCATTCCTGTAAGCTTCTCTTTTTCTTAAGATGGTTATCCAGCTTAGTCCAGCCTGCGCCGACTCCAACACTAAAAACTCGAAAAGGATGCGGTCGTCATGCACTTCTTTACCCCATTCCTCATCATGATACTTTACATAAAGAGGGTCGCTGCCACACCAGGAGCACCTGGTTAGTTCGGTTACTGATGCTTGATTTTCTGTCATACGAACAAATGATAGTTTATTGTCATTCCTCCAAAGCCTCCATTTCTAACGAGGGATCCCAAAACGCCCGCCTGAAATCGGCAACCTTATCATCCTCAACACACAAACCTTCACTTTCAAGCATTTGCTGCATCAGATTTTCCGTGGGAAAATGATGCTTGCCAGACAACATACCGTTACGATTAACCACCCTGTGTGCAGGCACCGGCGGGTAAGCAGTCCCGCAAGCATTCATTGCATAGCCAACCATTCTGGACGAGCCTTTCATTCCGAGATATTGTGCAATTGCCCCGTAAGAAGTTACCCTCCCGGCAGGAATTTTCCTGGCTACGGCATACACTTTATCAAAGAAGGTATCTCTCTCCATTACTCAAAGCTGAACTTCAGATAATTAATGTTTTTATCAGCTACAAGATACTTCTTTTCGTAATAAGTTTTGATAGACAATACTTCGTCCACATGGGCAGACTTGTAAAGATCTTCCGTGCGGGCATGAAGTTTTAAACCCAGCTCGTCTATCTTTTCAACCGTATAAGCATGCAAGCCATCATTATCCGTTTTAAGATGGATCATTCCGCCCGGCTTAAATATCAGCTTGTACTTTTCAAGAAATTTAGGAAAAGTCAGTCTTTTTTTCTCCCGGCTGACCTGTGGCTGAGGATCGGGAAAAGTGATCCATATTTCAGAAACCTCCCCTGGCGCAAAGTAATCGAGTATATTCTCTATTTGTATCCTAAGGAATGCCACGTTAGGTATTTTTTCTTCGATGGCTGTTTTTGCTCCCCGCCAAATGCGGTTACCCTTGTAATCCACGCCAATAAAATTCTTTTCCGGAAATAACTTCGCCAGATTTACCGTATACTCTCCTTTTCCGCAAGCTAGCTCCAGAACTACCGGATTGTTATTATTAAATTGTGCGCTGCTCCAGCAGCCCTTCAGTTTTTTTCCTTCTTCTAACTGAAGTACATTGTCGAAAGTTGCTATTTCAGCAAACCTTCTTAGTTTATCTTTACCCATAATTAAATCAGCCGCAAAAATAATTTTATATTTGGGCAGATAGCTCACATCTAATGGAAAAAAACGCTAAAATTTATGTCGCCGGACACCGTGGAATGGTTGGATCGGCAATAGTAAGAAAACTTGAAAGAGAAGGATATGAAAACATAATTACAAGAGGTTCGAAAGAATTAGATTTAAGAAACCAGCAGGCTGTTGCCGATTTCTTTGCTTCAGAAAAGCCCGACTACGTTTTCCTTGCAGCTGCTAAAGTGGGAGGTATTGTGGCCAATAACACTTACAGGGGCGAATTCTTGTATGATAACTTAATGATCCAGAACAACATCATTCACAACTCTTACCTCAATGAAGTTACAAAACTAATGTTCCTTGGATCCAGCTGTATTTATCCAAAATTAGCTCCCCAACCTTTAAAAGAAGAGTATTTGCTTACGGGAACGCTTGAACAAACCAACGAACCTTACGCTATAGCAAAGATTGCCGGCATCAAATTGTGCGATGCCTACCGTGATCAATATGGCTGCAATTATATTTCGGTGATGCCGACCAACCTGTATGGTTATAACGACAATTACCACCCGGAAAACTCGCATGTATTACCTGCCCTTATCCGTAAATTCCATGAAGCGAAAATAAACGGAGAGCCTAATGTTACTGTGTGGGGCACCGGCAGCCCAATGCGTGAGTTTTTATTTGCAGATGACCTTGCCGAAGCTTGTTTCTATCTGATGGAAAACTACAATGAACCAGGCTTAGTGAACATCGGCACCGGAGAGGATGTAACCATTAAAGATCTGGCTTTACTGATAAAAGAAGTTGTGGGCTTCACAGGTGAACTGCAGTTCGACTCGACAAAACCTGATGGAACTCCAAGAAAACTGATGGATGTTTCAAAATTGCATTCTTCCGGATGGAAGCATAAAATTGAATTAAAGGAAGGCATTGGTTATGCCTATAATGACTTTCTAAAACAATATAAAGAAAGGTAGATATAAAAAAGGTTGATGGAGGATGATTTAAACATCGTACCATCAACCTTTAAAATTCGGTTTTTTTTTAATAAGTTTCACTGTCGGGAGGAATACCATAGTCCTTAATTCTTGGTGCTGTTGTTTTCTGGTCGCCTTTTTTTTTAAATAAGCCAGTGATCTTGTCTACAATGCCGGTTACCGAATGCGAGTTCACTTGTTTCGCCGCTTTTTGCGACAAAAATGTAACCAGCGTTTTGGTGATGAAACCAGATCTTTTGAAAACTACGCCATTAAGAAAAATGGGGAGTATGACTCTCGATATATTAGTGATCAAATCCTGATTTACCAGGTCTTTTACAAAAGATTGCCTGCCAGAGTCTGCTTTAAATAAGCCGCCAATAGTACTAAGAATTGCCTTAGGGCTGCTTAGGTGCTCTTTTAAAACTTCCTCCTGCTTAAATTGCTGAACCTTCAGGAATTGAATTTCAGCCTGTAATTCTGCCAAAGTGCTAAAAGTCTTTTCCATTATTTCTTCCGTTTAAACATCCGCTTCACAAGAAAATCATTGAGATAACCATCAACCAGGCGCTCTTTGCTGAAAAATACGATCAAGGCCAGAGCAAGATATATCAAAGTTACTACCCCAAAGCCGATGGCATACGATCCCGTTGATTCGCCAATCCACAATGCGAGGGTAAAAGAAGCAAACAGAAAAGTTAAAACTCCTGTAACAGCTACAAAAGCATCAGTTATCAGACTTGAACTCACCACTGTTACGCGCTCAATAACAGTGAGCCTGGTTAACTCAGCCTTTGTTGACAGATATTCTTTTATCAGGTGAAAAATATCGGGCGATTTCTGTTCTTGTTTTTCTTCAGTTGTTTCTGCCATAAACAATTAAGTTTAATGAGAAAGTGTTCAAAAACCATTTGGCTGGCCAAACGCTTTTTGAACACCTCAGTTTTTAAAATTGACCAGCAACAGGTTCCTGCTGTTGAGTCGCTTGATTAACATTATCGTCAGCTGAAGCAAATTTAGTCTTCACATTGTCTACGACTTTTTCTTTAAAAGCTGTTAAATTTTCAATCTCCTCTGCTGCACGGTCTTTAATAGTGTCACCCAGGTTTTTAAGTGCATCATTAAGTTTATCTCGCGTTTCTGAGCCTTTTTCAGGTGCAAAAAGAATTCCCAGTGCCGCACCTGCAGCTACTCCGGCCAACATGGCTACTAAAACTTTAGTATTATCGTTCATGGCGTAAAAGTTTAATTGTTTTCTGTAAGGATAATAAATGATTTTGTATGCTATAATACAATAAAATAGCTTAAACGGTTTGAATATTTTTCAATTAATGCTTTCTTTTAAAGAAAGATTAATTATTTGAATTTATTCTTCATCTGCTGCCCTGATCTTCTCAAGCCTTTCTGTCGCCATCCGGCTTGTCTCGTAAATTCGTACAGTCAGAAAGAAGTAGGATAACAATAAAGGGCCAAAAACCAGACCCATAATTCCAAACACCGGTATGCCTATTACTACCCCCACAACCGTGATAATGGGATGTATATTGCCTACCCGTTTGGCAATTAAAAAGCGTATGACGTTATCAATATTAATAACCAGTACAAATCCCCATATTAACATTCCGATACCCCCTGAATTATTACCGTTTGCCATTTCGAGCAGCGCTGCCGGAACAAAGACGATTGGAGCGCCCAGTAAGGGGACAAATGAAAGAAAGGTTGAAATAACACCCCAAAAGATTGCATCCTTTATACCAAACAGGAAGAAGCCTATACTTACAAGCGCTCCCTGCACGACTGCAATTAAGCCCTGTCCCAGGACATTGGAATAAGTGGTATATTTAAGTTCGGCGGCAAATTTCAGGGCATTCTGCTCTCTGAATGGCGAATACCTCACCGCGCCTTCTTCAAATTTCTCATGATTTGTAAACATAAAGTAGAGCAAAAAATACATAATAACAATACCCAGCAACAGGTCAAATGCCCCACCAATTATTGAAGGGAACAGGTCGCTCGCATAGGTTGTCACTCTTTGCATCGCATTTTCTACAAGATCAGGCTGATGAAGTTTGGAGCCCAAAAAATCATCAATCTTATGTACCAGAACCTTTAACTTGATCTGATCCCTTTCAAATTCGGAGATCTTATTAATCACCATCAGGCTAAGGAGAAAGAAAGGCAGAACAATTACGAGAAATGAACTCCCGATAATAGCAATACACGCTGCAATACGGTTCCAACGCCAAGTATCAGTGATATGCAAATACACAGGCCGGAGTATGGTGTACATAATAACCGTGCTTAACAATGCACCAGCTATAAAGCGTAAGGAATAAAGAATACAGCATCCTAATACTATAAGGATGATAAGCAGGATATTGTTACGTTGCTTGTAATTAAAAACCGGCATATACCATAATAAAACTGTCAGATCTGCAGCCCATCTCTGCTTTCAAACTTAGAAACATCAATGAGCCGGTTTTGTTCAGTTGCACGACAGCTTTCAAAGATTCGATGATTCGGAAGCTAGTTGTGGTGTCTGATTAGCCTAGCTAGCGCACGCGTAATGTCATTATTTAAGGAAAAGGTTAGTTCGGCGCTGTCCTTAGTCTGTAGCAGGGGCTTCAGCGCGCCAGGGACTAAGGATTAACCAATAAAAAAGAAGTCTCCGACTCGTTAGGCGTTTTCTAAAGCGCTCCTCTGAAAAGAAAGCAATTGCCGGCTATATGGTGGGATAATTCCGACCTATGGCCACTGCAACGACAGATCTTTGTTTGTCCTTCAGGCTTGTCAAAGCTGACAATGGGCTGCATGAATTTCAAGGTACCTGGTAGGCGACATTCCGTATTGCTCTTTGAAACTGTTCGAGAAATGTGACAGGGTAGTGAATCCAGTAGCATATGAAACTTCGGATACAGTCAGTTTATTAGAACTTAGCAGCCAGGCCGCATGTTTTAGCCGCATTGTTTTGATGTATTCGCTAGGGTTCTGCCTGGTTAGCTGCTTCATTTTGCGCTGCAGGTGAGACCGGCTGACCCCTATCTCGCTGCTGATCACATCGACGGATAATTCGGGGTCGTCGATACGCTTTCTGACAATAAGTTCCAACTTCTCTAAGAATACGTCGTCTATTGACTTCAACGCCGGTTTTTCCGATCTGCCGTTCGCGTCGTCTTTTAACTTTTCGCTTATAATGCTCCGGAGCTCTATTAGCTTTGATATCCTGGTTTTGAGGTGATCTGTATTAAACGGTTTAGGGATATACGAGTCGGCTCCTACCTGAAGGCCTTCAATACGATCGGCGAGCGTTCCTTTAGCTGTCAGAATGATCACCGGAATATGGCGGGTACGGTCATGTGATTTTATTTTTTTACAGAGCTCCAACCCGTCTAAACGAGGCATCATCAGGTCAGAGACGATACAGTCCGGCACGTATCTGATCGCCTTTTCAAGCCCTTCTATGCCGTCGCACGCCTCAATAATGCTGTATTCCTTCTCCAGTATTGACGATAGGTAGCTCCGGATACTTTTATCATCCTCGACAATCAGCAAGGTAAAGCGGCCCGGGTGCTTTCCTGATGCTGGCCTGCCGGAAGCCGAGCGATTCGTTCCCGTGGCAACTTCATCCTGTTTTGGAACAGGCTTCAGGCGCAGGTCGTTTGCAGGGATCTGTATGACCACTGCGGTGCCCTGGCGGGAAGGCGTGTCTTTGATGAAGATCGTTCCATAGTGAAGCTCCATCAGACTGCGGGAAATGTGGAGGCCGATGCCTGTTCCCGCTATGGCTTTATTGTCGTCGTTTGGAACGCGGTAAAAACGCTCAAATACCAGCTTTCTGTACCGAACCGGAATACCGATGCCCGTATCAGTTACACAAATGTTGATGGTTTTATTCTGAACTTCGGTTTTTACCGAGATGACGCCCCCGGAATCTGTGTATTTGAAGGCGTTCGAAAGCAGGTTTACCAGAACTTTATCTAAAATGTCTTTATCAATCCATAAAAGAGAAATATTCTTATCGGTATCAAGAATCAGCTCAATGTTCTTTTCGCGGGAAATATAGTCGAAAGAACGTGCGATGCTTTCAATAAATTGATTCAGCTCTGTGTTTTCGGTACAAAGGCTGACCTTTCCCTGGTCGATCCTTTTTACATCCCTGGTTTGATCGATCAGCCGTAGAATGCGATGAGCGTTCTGATTGATCAATTGATACACTTTTGATAACGACGGGTTGTTTTCATTCTTTAAAAGTTCTTCCAACGGGGCGAGGATTAAAGTAAGCGGGGTACGTATTTCGTGCGAAATATCCGTGAAGAACTGTAATTTAGATTGCATCATGCGGGCCTCGCCTTCTTTCAGGGCGTCTTCTTTCTTTTTATGCTGGCCGTGCTTGATTGCCCGGTATATCAGGCACAAGAGGGCAATGAAGATTGCGGTATACAGCGTTTTAGCCCACCACGTGAGCAACAGGGGCGGATGGATGACAATAGCGATGGTACGTTCGACGGGCCTGGTCCCTTCCAGAAAGGCGCGTACCTTGAACAGGTAACGGCCGGGAGAAAGGTTAGTAAAAGTGGCCAGGCGGTTACCTGTGCGGACGGTCTTCCATTCATCCTCGAAGCCCTCCATTTTAGTCTGATAGATCACTTTTCCGGGTTGGTTGAATTCGATGGCCGCAAAGCCGAACGAAAAGTTCTTTATCTGATGGCCGAAATTTACCTCAGTACTAACGTCTGCGCTTTGCCTGATCGGGGAATCGTTTGAAGAACCTGGCTCAACCCGCTTACTATAAATATACAGATCGGTAAGGTACAGGCCAAGGACAGGATGAGAAGCAATATCTTTAAAGGGTTTAAAATGCACCAGTCCGCCTGTTCCTCCGAAAAACAGTTCTCCCTGGGCAGACCGGAAACTGGCATTTCTCCTGAACTCTCCTTTCATCGTTAATCCATCGGTTATTTCGAAATTGGTTATTTTTTTTGTACTGGTATTTAGCCTCGACAGGCCGCTCATGGTGCTGATCCAAATGTTGTTCTGATGGTCGGATTCTATTGCGCTTATGGATGCTGACCTGAGCCCATCTGCTTCTGTAAATATGGTAGTGGTTCCTTTCTGCAGGTCTAAATAGTTTAAGCCGGTTTTCGTGCCGACCCATAAATTTCCGTTGTGCCCTGATACGACTTGGGTAATACTGGGATTGCTGATCTTCCCGTTAGCAGCGGTGTAATTTGTGAAAGAACCGGTCGGCTTGTTGTAACAGCTAAGGCCGGCCGTACTGGTCCCGATCCAGACGTTACCGGCAGCATCGTGCAGGATGGAGTGAATGGAGTTGCTGAGCAGTTGTTCCCCGGTTCTCTTGATATCGTGCTGCAACCATCTGGTTTTTTTTGTATCGGGATGGTAAATGCAAACTCCGTTATTATTTGTCCCTATCCAGAGTGTTTTATCGTCGGCCTCGGCGATCGTATTGATGTCGGTCACTTTATCTCCGTTGCAGAGCAGGGGCTCGGGCGCAAATGTATCCGTTTGCGGATCGTACAGGTACAATCCGGATAGATAAGTACCTGTCCAGATACGTCCTTTCGAGTCCTGAACGATCGATAACGCACTTTTGCCATGGCTCCTGCCCAGATGGTAATGCCTGTATAGATCTTTGTTTTTATCAAACCGGTAGATTCCGTCGCCATCTGTGCCGATCCAAAGATGCTGATCCTGATCTTCCAGGATACTGAGCACACAATCGAGGCTGATGCTTTTTTTCCCGTAAAAGGTGTTGCTTCCAATGATCTGGAATCCCGACGTTTTACCCGAGGGAGGGATCATTACAACGCCCCTTTGGTAGAGCCCCATCCAGATGTTTCCCTGCTTGTCTTCGATCACACTATGAACCTTTGCATTCGCAAGGTTTATGTTCTGCACAAAGTGTTCGTATGTTGTCGTCTGCCTGGTTTCGAAGTTATATTGTTTAACGCCGTCGCCGTCGGTACCTATCCACAGGTTGTTGTTCCTGTCTGTCATCATGGTATATACCAGGTAGCTTCGTGGTATATAATTTCGTTTGATCGTTCTGGATGAATAATCAAACAGGTCGATACCTGAGTCGATAGACCCGATAAGAACGTCTCCCCCGGGCGTTTCTGCTATTGAAAAGATCTTACTGCTGGAAAGAGATTTTTTGTTGCCAGGCTCATACCGGTAATTGACAATAATGTTGTTGTCGACGTTAATAACGCTTACGCCACGGTCTTGCGAACCGAGCCATATGTTTCCGTACCTGTCTTCAAAGATATAATTGATAATATTACTACAAATGTTGCTGTTTGTAGGCAGGTAGTAGGTGGGGCGCAGGGTTTTTGCCTGTAAACGTATAGCGCCGGCCTTACCGGTAGAGACCCAGATATTGCCCTTCCGGTCTTCAAGAATGCAACTGATATAGGAAAAGTCTGTAATATGGGGATAAGAAAAGTGAATATTTTTGAATTTTTCGGTATTGCGGTCAAGCAGTTGCAGCCCCCCTGTCGTACCCACCCAGAAATGGCCTTTACTGTCTTCCAGTACTGAGAGCACCGCGTTGCTTTTCAGCGAAGTTGAATCGCCATAGACGTGATAAAATGTTTTGATGCCAGCCCCGTCAAACCTGCTGAGACCATTGTCAGTACAGATCCATATATAACCTTTTTTGTCCTGATATAACTTGTTGACATGACTGTTGATCGACCTATTGACATCGTCGAACGCTGCGGATGCTTTAACAGGGGATATCGATAACTGAATCAGCAAAAAGAAAGCGATGGGTAGAAATGTTTTCAATTTGTGGTTTTTAAGGTGGTTATTATACAAATTTAATCTTTTCCGGATATACTTCTTTAAAATTCATCCCGGAAAACAGGATAGATATAGGGTGGTTTGGCAAAGGGACAGGTGTTGCTACATTCAGGCAACTATTGGCAACATTTACGCAATTACCTGGTAGATATGGAAAAGGAAATGATGGGCACAGGAAAACGGTATTAGGCGGTTAAGCCTATTTTTGATTTGTAAACGGAAAGGACCTGATTATGCCCATAAGTAGTATCAATGTATTGTTAATTACCTGTTGTTTATGTAGTTATACAGCTTGTACTTACCAGAAGGCCGATCTGCCGGGCCGTCAGTCTGCCATATCTGATCGTTATGCTGCTGAGGAGGTAAAGGAATTGCTTGCATTTATGGAAACTACGATTCAAAAGGGCACGATGATCGGTCATCAGGACGACCTGTTGTATGGTAATAAATGGTTTGCCGACAAGAACGGTTCTGATATTAAACGGATCACGGGCGACTATCCTGCCGTTACAGGCTGGGATTTTGGCAATATCGAAACAAACGCAGACTTTAATATAGACTCGGTTCCCTTTGCACTAATCCGGGAAAGAATAGCAGAGGCTCACGCCCGGGGCATTATATCCACGGCAAGCTGGCATGCCGACAATCCGCTGACCCGGGGGAGTTACGACGATACCACGGTTGGCCGGCCAATTGACGCAATTCTAATGGACAGCATACACCGTACAGTTTTTTATGCCTGGCTTGATAAGTTAGCCGATTTTATGCTTTCTTTAAAAGATTCCAATGGGAGATATATTCCGCTAATTTTCCGTCCGTATATGTCACACAATAAACCGGGCGCTTATTGGTGGAACTCAGCGCAAAATTCAGCCGGAGATTTTAAGAAGCTTTGGCAGGCTACCGTTACCTATCTGCGGGAGAAAAGAAATGTACATCACATTCTGTATGCTTATTCGGTGTATGGGACTGCGTCTTCCGGTGAGCTGGAAGATTATTACCCCGGTGATGAATACGTTGACATCGTCGGAATAGACCTGTTCTTTGATCAGCCGTCAGATCCTGACGGGCAAGGATATAAAAGCAGATTAAATGAAAGTCTGAGTTTCCTAAACGGTTTTTCAGTGAAGCATAAGAAAGTGCCGTCGGTTACCTGCACAGGAATGGAGGGAATCAGACAGGCCAACTATTTTACAGACTATCTTTACCCTATATTTTCGCAGTATAAGTTGAGTTATATCCTCTTCTGGCGGAATGCCTGGAACGATGAATCGCACTATTACATTCCAGTTCCCGGGCATCCGGCCAGCGATAATTTCGTTGAATTCGTTAACAAGCCCGATGTGCTTTTGCTTGGAGATATCAGGCAACCGGGACCGGTTTGATATGACAGGAATAAATCTCATTGCCGCAGAGGAACTTGTTGGAAGGAGTTAGAAAAACGTGTGGCAGATGAAAATACAAACGCCATAAACTAAACAAATATGAACCAAAACTTTGACAAGAGAAGAAAGGCGGCCAGACCAGGCAAGCTTATTCGATTTGCACTCTTATTTTTATTAGCTGTTTGTGCACCCTGTCGTATGATGGGGAGCGTACCGGCAATGCTGAAAAGCAGTCAGCCGTCTCAGGGCAGAACAGTCAGGGGCACTGTGAAAGACAGTGAGAATAACCCGCTGATTGGCGTAAGCGTATTGGTAAAAGGCACTAAAACTGGCGTTGTGACAGACGTAGACGGTAATTACATCATTACGGTGCCATCCGCCGATAATGTACTTGTATTTAGCTATGTTGGTTTCGTACCGCAGGAGATCAAAGCAGGCAATAGGAGTTCTGTCAATGTCGTTCTTCGGGAAGACCGCGCCTTGCTTAATGAGGTGGTCGTAATTGGGTACGGCATACAAAAGAAAAAGCTTGTTACCGGAGCCACTGTGCAGGTGAAGGGCGAAGATCTGCAAAAGCTAAGCACACATAGTGTGCTAGGAGCTTTGCAAAGCCAGGCGCCTGGTGTAAGCATTGTTCAGAGTTCGGGTATGCCTGGCGAAGGTTTCAAAGTAAGGATCCGCGGTCTGGGCACCATCGGGAATTCCGATCCGCTGTACGTAATCGATGGGATACCTGGCGGAAACATCAATAATCTGAACCCGGCCGACATCGAATCTGTCGACATACTGAAAGATGCGGCTTCTGCCGCGATCTACGGGTCAAGGGGCGCAAATGGGATCATCCTGGTAACTACTCGGCAAGGCAGAAAGGGGAAATCACAAATCGCATATGACGGCTATGTCGGCTGGCAGAACGTATACAAAATGGCACCCCTTCTGAACGCCACGGAATATATGCAAATAATTAACGAGGCACTAAGGAACGATGGCGCCCCGACCATTGATTTTGCTGCGCAGATACCATATCAGTATAACGCTATTATCAATGGGACATGGAATGGCACCAACTGGCTGAACCAGATCAGGAACCAGAATGCGATCGACCAGAACCATTCGCTAAGCTTTACGGGCGGTAGCGCTCAATCTTCCTATTCGATCGGGCTTTCTCACGCCCAGCAGGAAGGCATATTAGGAGAGCCTGTTGCCCCTGACTTTAAACGTTTTAATGTCAGGGTTAATTCTCAGCATACCCTGGTTAAAAACGATCGCTTCGATGTGATCAGAGTGGGTGAAAACATTACCTATTCGCATAGGGAAAACGCGGGGATCGCTATTGGTAACCGTTATTGGAACGATATCGGCAGTATGCTGAGCGCTACACCGCTGATGCCGGTCTATAATGGCGCGGGCGAATATTTCGACCAGCCCAGCAAGGATCGCGACGAATGGACGTTCTGGAGCGGGGCGGTCAATCCCATTGCGGCCATGGAATATATGCGCGGGCATAATATAAGCAAGAACTTTGCGCTGCGTATGAACGCGTTCGTGGAGATCCAGCCAGTAAAAGATCTGAAGTTCAAATCGCTGTTTGGATACAACAACAGCGCCGGCAGCTACCGGCAATATACCCCTTCGTACAATTTGTCGCCTTCGGTTGTTGACGAGAATGATCATGTAAATCAAAGTCAGAACTCCGGCTGGGGATGGAATATAGAGAATACGCTAACGTATGATGTGACCGCTGGCAAAGATCATCATCTGGAGGCTTTGCTGGGACATTCTATTTCCAGATGGGGATACGGAGATAACCTGGCGGCAAAAAACGCGAACTCCTTGTTCCCCGGTTCGTGGAAACATGCCTGGATCAACAATACTCAGGGAATATCGGAAACGAATACATCGGTAAGCGGCTCGCCCTGGGGGGATGGCGCATCGGTGTCTTTTTTCGGACGTGTTAACTATAATTACAAAGAAAAATATCTGGCATCTGCCAGCCTGCGTGCCGATGGTTCCTCGAACTTTGCACGCGGAAACCGCTGGGGCCACTTTCCTGCAGCATCCGCTGGGTGGGTAATAAGCAACGAGCCCTTCATGAAACCAGTGCTCAACTGGATGGATTTCTTTAAAGTGAGGGCAAGCTGGGGGCAAAACGGGAACAGCGACATACCGAATTTTCAGTACAGGGCAACGATTGCCTTCAACCCCTACCAGGGAGGATATTACTTTGGAAATAAAACGACATTACAAGTGGGGGGATATCCCGACATCGTTGCGAATCCTTCGGTAAGCTGGGAAAAATCGGAACAGCTGAACCTGGGCTTCGATGCGCGTTTTATCAGCAGCAAGCTAGGACTTAACTTCGACTGGTACAAAAAAAATACTAAAGATTGGTTGGTTCAGGCGCCTATACTGGCTACTTACGGAACTAACCCGCCGTACATTAACGGAGGAGAGATTGAAAACACCGGGGCTGAGGCAGTAGTAAGCTGGAACGACAGGGTCAGCGATTTCAGGTACGGCCTTAGTTTTAACATGGCATACAACCATAACGAAGTGGTCCGTATAGCCAATTCGGAGGGTATTATACACGGTGACGCAGGGGTATTAAGCCAGAACACCACAGAAATGTATCGTGCCGAAGTTGGATTCCCTGTAGGATATTTCTGGGGATACAAGACGGCAGGCGTTTTCCAGAACCTTGAGCAACTTGCCAATACGCCGGTAAAGCTCGCCGGGGCGCAACCCGGCGACCTGATATTTGTCGATACCGATGGAAGCGGGGTGATCGATGATAAAGACAAGGTACTTATTGGTAATCCACACCCTGACGTGATTATAGGCTTTAATCTGAACTTTGCCTACAAGGGTTTCGACTTTTCAGCCACTGCCAGAGGCGCCTTCGGTCACCAGATTGCGCGATCGTACCGATCTTTTGTAGACGCCCCCTATCAGAACTACACGACCGATATATTCGGCAGGTGGCATGGCGAAGGCACTTCCAACAGATTGCCGAGGCTGACCAACGGAGGACACACCAATTGGGCTAAAATATCTGATATATACGTCGAAGACGCCGATTATGTAAAGGTTCAGAATGTTACGCTGGGATACGATTTCAAACGGCTGTTCCGAAACATGCCGGTTTCGCAGGCCCGGTTGTATGCGGCAGTAAACAATCTGTATACGTTTACCGGATATTCGGGTATGGACCCTGAAATCGGCTATGGAGATGGCCGGGCATGGGCTTCCGGGATCGATGTCGGATTTTATCCAAGTCCGCGCACATTCCTGCTCGGAGTGAGCATAAAATACTAACCGATACTAACATAGGAAAGATATGAAAAAGAGAATACTGTCGATCATTGCTGTTGTGATATTGCTCAGTGGCTGTGAGAAGTTTTTAGATACGGAGAACCTGACTAAGCAGGATACCTCGAACTGGCCGATGACCGTAAAGGATGCGGAACAGGCTATTACCGCAATATACACCTCATTGAGCATGTCGAGCTCATCGCCCATGTCGGCCGCCTTTTACCTGGCAGAAGTAGCCTCTGACGACCGTTTTGGAGGGGGCGGCGAATCGGACCTGGCGACGCAGGCGATAGACCGTTTAATGACCAACGGCGTAGACCGTATGGCCGCTTTATGGACCTCCCGCTATCGGGGGATCTTCCGGGCTAACAGCGCACTGGAAACCCTCGACAACTGCACCGGCTGGGAGAGTGAAGAACAAAAAAATCACTTCAAAGGCGAAGCCTATTTTCTGCGGGCTTTATATTACTTTGAACTCTCGCAGCTATTCGGAGAGGTGCCTTTGATCGTTCAAAGCGCAGTAGAGAACATCCCAAAGACGCCCGCCGTGCAGACGTATGCCTTAATTGCAGCTGATTTAGAGAAAGCAATCAGCATGCTGAATGCAGTGCCGTACTCCGGCCCCGCTCAGGCAGGACATGCCTCCAGGTGGGCTGCTCAGGCGCTAATGGCACGTGTGTTTTTGTTCTACACCGGCTACTATAAAAAAGATGCGCTTCCGCTGGCCAATGATGATGGCAGTACGGGGAGCATTTCTAAAAGTGAAGTGATTGAGTGGCTGAACGATTGTATTGCCAGCAGCGGGCACGACCTGGTAAGCGATTTCCGAAACTTGTGGCCAGAAACCAATGAGTATACTGCCAGCAATTATACGTATCCGAACGGCGCAGGCCTTCGTTGGGAGGGAGATGGAAATAAGGAAAGTGTGTTCGCTATAAAATACGGGATAGGCGCTACATGGGACCGTACCGGCTATTCCAACCAATTTATCGTTTATTTTGGCTTGAGAAGCGGCAATGGCAGTAGCAATACGTTCCCTTTCGGACAGGGTTGGGGTTTCGGGACAGTTAATTCTGATCTTTGGGAAGAATGGCAGCTTGCCGAACCCGATGATGTCCGGCGTACTGCTTCCATTTTAGATGTGAATCAGTTAAGCGGCTACATTTGGGGGGCCGGCAAACAAATGGAGGAAACTGGCTTCTGGCAGAAAAAGTATATTCCGATTACAGCGAAAGATGCGACCGGAAAGGTGCTTCCATCGTATTCTGTTCCAAAAGACGGAGCCTCTCCGGCCGAATTTCAGCTGTGCCACACCCAGGACCTCGTATTGATCCGCTTTGCGGACGTGCTGTTAATGCACTCGGAATTAACAGGCACCGCTAATGGCATCAACCGCGTTCGCCAAAGGGTAGATCTTCAGCCGGTAACTTATTCATTATCTGCGCTAAAGAAGGAACGTCGCTGGGAATTGGCTTTTGAAGGAATACGCTATTTTGACCTGATGCGGTGGGGAGATGCTCCAGAAGCACTGGCCAGGCAGGCTGGTGTTAAGGTAAAGAACAATAAGTTGGATGCTGTGATGGGAGAAGCAGGGGGTGGATATAAGGCGCGTTATGCCGCCACCGGCGGTTTCTGGCCTATTCCTGAAACACAGATCGCTCTTTCGGAAGGTGTGCTTACCCAAAATCCCGGTTGGGGCACAGCAGAAGCAAGTTTTCTGGGATGGAGATAATGAATGCTGACCATTAAAATACGAACACGATGAAAAATCTAATCAACTATGTCTGTCTTTTTTTCGCAGCCCTGATACTAGTAGCTTGCAAGCCTGTAGAAGACAGAGACCTGATAGGCGATTCTATCACAGCCGACCAATTAAATGTTACGGCAACACCTCTTGTCGTTGACGGCAAGAAGACCAATAAAGTGGTGTTGGAAAACCACAGCCCTGTCCTTTCGCTATGGGACTACGGAACGGGCAAAAGCCGCAAACAGTCCGACACCGTGTTAATGGTGATGAACGGAGAACAGGATATTTATTTTACCGGGTTTAACCCGAACGGGACTACTGTTGAAAAAAAGCTGGAAATAGTGGTAGAAGAATTGAAATTCCCTGTTGCTCCCGAATACGCGTTCCTTTGCGGTACAGGCACCAAATCCTGGAAGTGGCGGGAAACAGCAAGAGCATGGGGTAACGGCGGCTTCAGGGCTGATTCCGGTCCGGCGTGGTGGAGCCTGATGGTCGGCGAACTGGATGGTACGCTGATACGCGGTGAAGGGAAAGGATCGCAGTTCAGTCTTGCCCTGCGAGGGTCGGTCCTGACTAAAAAGCGTAACGACGGGACTGTCCTGACCGGGAAATTTGAAATAGATCTGAATTCAAAACTGAATCATACCAGTAACACAAGACTATGGTCATTAGGGATGTTGAAGACAACCATTAGTGTTCCCGGTGGTGTATATTATAAACCAGACAAGAAAGAAGCTAAAGAGTTCCACATCGTACAGCTGACCAATGACTTGCTTGTATTGGCAGTTGCGCCCCCCGGGATCAGTGCCGGACAGGAATGTTGGTTTTCAGTTTTTGTACCGGCTGAGTAATTCTGTAAGGTGCCCTGCCCTGCCGATACCTTGTCAGGACGGGGTGCTTCTTTGTTAACATAAGTATTGATCATGAAAGTAATCAGACTGTTTTTAATTCTTTGTTTATCGTCAATCCTCTCTTTTTCCATCAAAGCAGACCAGGTTGCCAACGTAGATATATGTGTTTATGGCGGCACCTCAGCGGGCGTGATAGCTGCCTATACCGCAAAAAAAATGGGAAAATCTGTAGTGTTGATAGAACCCCGTTACAATCTGGGCGGGATGAGCTCGGGGGGCTTAGGATATACCGACATTGGTAACAAGTACGTAGTGACCGGCCTCGCACGGGACTTCTACCGGAGGCTGGGAAAGCATTATGGGAAGCTAGAACAATGGATATTTGAGCCGGGCATAGCTGAAAAAATCTTTAACCAGTATATAGACGAAACCGAAGTGGAGGTTTGGTATGGCCGCAGACTCGCGTACCTGGAAAAGAAAGATGGCCGGATCTGCGAAATCACGGTAGAGGATACCGCCGCCCCGCAAGCGGGAACCAACAAACGCATTAAGGCTGCCGTGTTTATTGATTGTACGTACGAAGGAGACCTGATGGCCAAAGCCGGCGCATCGTATACGGTAGGCCGGGAAGCGAACAGTGTGTACGGTGAAACATACAATGGCGTGCAACTGATGAAGGGCCATCAGTTCTGGGACGATGTCGATCCGTATCTGGTAAAAGGAGATCCGGCGAGTGGTCTATTATGGGGCATCAGCAACAACAGACTGGAAAAGACGGGAAGTGGAGATCGTAAGGTTCAGGCATACAATTTCAGAATCACGCTGACGGACGATCCCGCTAACAGGGTAAATATTACCGAGCCAGACCGCTATGACCCGAAAAAGTACGAGTTGCTCGCAAGGTTTCACGAAACCGCACCACGAAAATCGCTTCACGACTTGTTTACCTGGAGCCTGATGCCCAATAGAAAAACCGATATCAATAACAAAGGTGGCTTTTCTACCGATATGATCGGTGCAAACTGGGATTATCCGGAGGCCCCATACGAGGAGCGGGAGAAGATATGGCAGCAACATGTCGACTATACGAAAGGGCTGCTCTATTTTGTGGGGAATGATCCGCGGATGCCGGAGAATATCCGGCAGGAAATGAAAAGATGGGGATATCCGAAAGACGAGTACGTTAAGAACGGGCATTGGAGCCACCAGTTGTACGTACGCGAGGCGAGGCGGCTGAAAGGCGAGCTGGTCATGACGCAGCATCATTGTGAGGGGCGGGAAGTTTGCCATGATGCGATCGGCTGGGCGGCCTATACCATGGATTCGCACAATTGCGACCGCCTGGTGGTAGACGGATTTGTCAGAAATGAAGGGAATGTGGAGGTCGACGGGTTCCCCCCCTTTCCGATATCCTACAAGGCCATTACTCCCCAAAAAAAGGAAGTGGAAAACCTTCTGGTGCCTGTCTGTCTGTCAGCATCGCATATCGCCTACGGTTCTATACGGATGGAGCCAGTGTTTATGGTACTCGCGCAATCTGCAGCGGTTGCGGCTTGTATGGCGGTGGAACGTCATGTGGCCGTTCAGGATATTGATGTAGCTTCGCTGCAGGAACAAATCAGGAATAACCCGCTGACGGACCACAGTACCGCAGAAATATTGATCGATAACGACGATAGAAAGGCTGTAACTGTCTCAGGAAACTGGGAGCTAAGAAAAGATACTTACCGGTCGTACGGGGCAGCAGCAAACTTTCTGGTTGCTGCCGGCAATGAGCGAGTGTACAGATCTGTAAAGTACACTCCGGAGATATTAAGTGAAAAGAAGTACGCCGTTTACGCCTACATTCCGATGATAGAGGACCTCGCCGAACGTACCCGGGTGATGATTTACGATGGAAAAAAGACAATTGAAAAAACAATTTCAAAGGCGGATATAGTCGCCGAAGGGCAAACAGGGGGCGAATGGGCTTACCTGGGGACGTATAAAATGCCCAGGGGAAGACGTGCTTACGTAGAAATCAACAACAAGGATGAAGGGAAAGCGATCGTTGCCGATGCTGTTTTATTTTCACCGTCCAGATAACAGATCTGGCGGAGGATTTGAGTTAACCTAACAATAATTTTTTATGAAAAACACATTTCTATATACTTTAATACTTACCCTTTTCCTGATGGGTTGTGAAGAAGAAATTGCCAATCTGAGAGGGAATGAACCAGGACATCATAATTATATCCCTGTCGAGTTCAAGACACTAGTGTTTGGAGACGAGTTTGAGGGTGACGGATTGCCTGATGCCCAAAAATGGGGGTTTGAAATCGGGTTCGTCAGAAATAGTGAACTTCAATATTACACTAACGGCCGGTTGGAGAATTGTTATCAAAAAGATGGAAATCTGCATATCGTGGCACGAAATGATAACGCGTTGATAGATGGAGAAACTCGACCCTTTACATCCGCAAGTATAACTACCCGGGCTAAGGCCGGATGGAAGTACTGCCGCGTGGAAGTGCGGGCTAAACTCCCGGTAGCCAGGGGCACCTGGCCTGCAATTTGGATGCTGCCTGTATCGACTGCAATTTATGGCGGATGGCCTAAATCCGGAGAGATCGATATTATGGAAAACGTAGGGTACGATGCAACGAAGATGCATTTTACCGCGCATATGGAAAAGTACAACTATACTAAAAATAATGCCAAGGCAGCAACATTAACAACGACAACACCCGGCGATTTCCATGTTTATGCCCTTGAATGGCAACGCGACCGGCTGATATGGTATTTTGACGGAGAGCCGGTACATGAATACAAAACAGAGCTTAACAGCACCTGGCAGAGCTGGCCGTTCAATCAACACTTTTACCTGATCATTAACCTGGCGTTCGGAGGCGGATGGGGCGGACAGCAAGGTGTCGATCTGAGTAAACTTCCCTTAGATTATGTAATTGATTATGTTCGTGTATATCAATAAGTAAGAATATGAAAATAAGAACAAAAACAGGTTTATATATTGCAATGACCCTTGCTGCAATGTGTGTAGTGAGAGGCGCCGCAGGCCAGAATGATAAAGTGGGGCGTCGTCAGCCAGGGCCTGTGCCCGCCGGGTACACAAAGCTGGTCTTTTATGACGAGTTTGACGGTAAGGGCTTGCCCGATGCTTCTAAATGGAGTTTTGAAGAGGGATATCTTCGGAACGGTGAATTGCAGTATTATACGAAGGAGCGGAAGGAAAACTGTTACCAGAAAGACGGTAAGCTTTACATCGCTGCGAGGAACGACAGCGCACTGATCAGCGGAGAGAAGCGGCCGCTGACATCCGCCAGTATTCTGACTAAGGGAAAAGCCGATTGGAAGTACTGCAGGGTTGAAGTGCGCGCTAAACTTCCGATATGTTTAGGTAGCTGGCCAGCCATCTGGATGATGCCATCAGAAAGCACCTACGGTAAATGGCCTAAAAGCGGGGAAATCGATATCATGGAACATGTGGGATATGAGCCGGAAAAGAATCATTATGCCATTCATACGGAAGCGTTTAATCACGTGCGGAATAACGGTATCGGCTCAAATGTTTTTAATCTCACGCCCGCCGACTTTCATATATATGCTCTGGAGTGGCACGAAGACCGGATGGAGTGGTATTTAGATGGAAGAAAGAGATTTGTAACGAAGAAACCACAGAACTGCACCTGGGAAAACTGGCCTTTTGATCGTCCATTCTATCTCATACTCAATCTGGCGTTTGGAGGCGGATGGGGAGGAATGAAAGGGATTGATACCAGTCTGATGCCTCTCGAATATGCGATCGATTATGTCCGAGTCTACCAATAAATACCAACTAGCAAATCCATCTGAATGAAAAAGATAACATCAAGCCTGGCACTAAGTCTTCTTTTCCTTTCCGTGTCCGCACAGGTACCGGTTTATCTGGATGAGACCAAGCCTGTTAACTACCGCATTGAGGATGCCCTGTCGCGGATGACGCTGGAGGAAAAGATTGCCATGATCCATGCACAATCGAAATTCAGCACTCCAGGGTGCCCGCGTCTCGGGATCCCCGAACTCTGGATGAGCGACGGCCCTCACGGAGTGCGTATGGAGATTGCCTGGGATGACTGGACACATGCGGGCTGGACCAATGACTCATGTACAGCTTATCCTGCGTTAACGTGTCTTGCCGCTACCTTTAATCCGGAACTGTCATTTCAATATGGCAATGCGTTGGGAGAAGAGGCTCGTTTTCGAAAAAAGGATGTGATTTTAGGCCCGGGTGTGAACATATACCGTACGCCGCTCAGCGGGCGGAATTTCGAATATCTGGGGGAAGATCCATATTTGAGTTCAAAAATGGTGGTACCTTATATCCGGGGTGTACAGCAAAATGGTGTTTCGGCCTGCATGAAGCATTTTGCATTGAACAACCAGGAAGAAAACCGTGATAAGATCAATGTGGAAGTAAGCGACCGTGCGCTTTACGAAATCTACCTCCCTGCCTTCAGAGCAGGAGTGCAGGAGGGCGGTGTATGGGCGGTGATGGGTTCGTATAATAAGTTCAGGGGACAGTATTGTTCTCACAATGAATTATTGATCAATGAAATACTGAAAGGCGACTGGGGTTTTGACGGAGTCATGATGACTGACTGGGGGTCGGCCCATGATACCAGAGAGGCCGTGTACAACGGACTGGACATTGAAATGGGCTCGTGGACAAACGGGTTAACCTGGGGGGAGAGCTCGGCTTACGACAAATATTACCTGGCGCAGCCCTTTCTGAAGGCCATACAGGACGGAAAATGGCCCGAATCCCTGCTCGACGAGAAAGTACGCCGCGTACTGCGTCTGAACTTCCGGACGAATATGGACCGCAGCCGGGCTTATGGGAAAAAGCTGGCCCCTGAACATACCGCCTTGGCCCGCCGGATTGCCGAAGAGGGGATCGTATTGCTGAAAAACAAGGGAGAGTTTTTTCCGGTAAAAAGGTCGTATAAGAAAATCGCAGTAATAGGCGAGAATGCCGTTAAGCGGCTTTCCCAGGGTGGTGGCTCTTCTGAGTTGAAAGCCAGGGAGGAGGTGTCGCCGTTACAGGGTATGATCAATGAATACGGAAGAGAGAATATCCTGTTCACGCTGGGTTACGCCTCAGGAAACCCTGACTATAGTAGGGAATTGCCCTCCGGACTGGATGCAGATTCCTTAACACAGGAAGCTTTGAAAATAGCTAAAGAAGCAGACATCGTACTGTTTTTTGGTGGCCTGAACAAGAACTACAGTCAGGACTGCGAAGGCGGCGACCGAAAGAATATGGACCTGCCCTACGGTCAAAATGAACTGATAGAAAAAATACTCCGGGTAAATAAAAATACCGGGGTGATCCTGATAAGCGGTAATGCCGTAAGCATGCCTTGGCTGGGTAAAATAAACGCGCTGATACAGTCGTGGTATTTAGGCTCTCAGGCAGGGGCAGCGACAGCGGGCGTCATCAGCGGCCATATAAATCCTTCGGGTAAGCTGCCATTCAGCATTCCGGTGAAACTGGAAGATAACAGCGCTCATTATTTTGGTAAGCGGTCCTATCCGGGAGTGAGTGATACACAGCATTACGAAGATGATATTTTGATTGGTTACCGCTGGCACGAAAAGAAAAAAATTGACCCGCAGTTTCCTTTTGGATATGGACTTTCGTACACGACGTTCAGATACGGAAGAATTTCAACGGATAAAACGATATACAGCAAGGGCGATTCGGTAATTATTTCTTTTACTTTAAAAAACACCGGGAAAATAAAAGGGGCAGAGTCGGTACAGGTGTACATAGGTCAGGAAAATCCTTCAGTCATGCGTCCAGTAAAGGAGCTTAAAGCATTTAGAAAGTTGTTTTTAGAAGCGGGCGAAGAGCGGAGTACCAGGATCAGTATTCCGGTTGAAAGCTTTGCTTTTTACAACGCGAAGACAGGAAGCTGGATGTTGGAGGAAGATAAGTTTACGGTATATCTTGCATCTTCTTCACAAAAAACAGAATCATCTGCCACAATAAAGATCAGGAATTGAGGGAATCGCTAAAGAAGCGGAGATATTGGTCATCTTCCAAACCATCGGCAGAATTGCTGCTTCATTCTTTTGCTACCATATAGTATTGGCTGATGACACTGGAGGAAAAAGTCGGACAGCTCAATCTTCCGGCTGAGGGCGACATTATTACAGGACTTGGAACCAACGACAATATTACCGCAAAGATCAGAAAAGGTCAGGTTGGTGGTATGTTCAACATCAAGGGAGTGGAAAAGATTAGGGAGATTCAGCGTCTTGCAGTAGAGGAAAGCCGGATGAAAATCCCGTTATTATTCGGAATGGATGTTATTCATGGCTATGAAACGATATTTACCATTCCTTTGGGCCTGGCCTGTTCCTGGGATATGGCAGCAATTGAGAAAACTGCACAGATAGCAGCAAAGGAAGCCAGCGCTGACGGCATTAGCTGGACATTCAGCCCAATGGTAGACGTGGCGCGTGATCCAAGGTGGGGGCGGGTTGCGGAAGGCGCCGGTGAGGACCCTTTCCTGGGCGGGCAGATAGCTAAAGCCATGGTGAGTGGATATCAGGGAAGGGACAACAGTTTTTCTTCCAATTCCAATATAATGGCCTGCGTCAAACATTTCGCACTATATGGGGCAGGGGAAGCCGGCAGGGAGTATAACACGGTGGACATGAGCCATATAAGCCCCCCGAAGTCCTAAACAGGAAGTGTTATTAAAATGTTGGTACCTGTCGGTTCGTTATTCTGAATGCTGATACTACCCTTGTGAGCGTCGATAATACGCCGGACCTGGGTTAAGCCTATACCTAAAGAACGAGGCTTAGTGCTAAAAAACGGCTCAAACACCTTGGATAGATTTTCTTCACTGATGCCTTCACCATTATCAGACACCTCAACGATCAGCTTCCCTTCGCTTTCCTCCACTTTCAACGACACCCTGCAGGGCCCCACAGTAGCTTCCACGGCGTTTTTTAACAGCTGATGGATCACATATCCTAACTTATCCTCATCAGCATTTATCCATACCGGCCCATCATTCATAAAAAAAACTTCAACCTCGATATCATACCGGCTCTCAGCTTGCGCTGTGCAGGCATGAAGTAGGTCATTCAGGTTCGTCCGCTTGAGATTGACCAGAGGTGGTTCCGTACTTTTTATAAGCTGCAGCGTAAACTGATCTATTTTGTTGCAGTTTCTTTTGATGATATCAAGTAACATCAACTCCTCTGGGTTCCCGATACTTATCTTTAATTCATCTATAGCCAGGATTATATTCGACAGAGGGTCGTAGAATTCTAAAGCCAGATTTTTTGATATCCGCTCTATGGCATAAAGTTTCTGCTCCGGGGGCAACTGTCGCTCATTGAGCTTTTGTTGCGTCAGATCACGGATCATAGAATAATACAATTCATTATTCCCATGTTGCGTTATTTGCAAAAAAGAAGTCAGGCTACCATATTTTACATTTCCTTTACTGTCCACAAATTCGCATTCCATGTCCGTAACAGAACCTTTCTCTCCCATCGAACAGGTAAACCTGGTCCTTGTAGCTTTATCCTTGTAGAGTTCCGTGGCGTTTTTAGTTAAAAAAGTTTCCTTTCCAAGTCCAAAAAATTCAAAAGCGGCCGGATTTCCTTCGAAGATATTGCCTTCAAAGTCGGTTATGAGCATCGGATCTTTGGAGCGTTCAAAGATTATCCGGAACTTATTTTCACTATCCTTTAGTTTCTTAAGTGTCTTATGATGTTCGAAGGCGTAACGAATAGCTCTTTCCAAACTCCGGCTGTTGATCTCATCTTTTACTAGGTAGTCTGCCGCTCCGAAACGCAGAGCTTCATCGTCTATTTTACGGTCGCCCTTGCCCGTTAAAATAATGATTGGCTTGGTACAATTAGATTTTACTGCTTCATTGAGCAGATCAATCCCTGAAGATTCTCCTAAGCGATAATCTACAAGGAAAAGATCATGCTCAGACCTCAGCATAAGAGCAATGGCTTCCCCGTAGTTATTACACCAGGAAAGTTCATACTGGTACCTGTTGGTGCTTTCATAAAGCAATTCCCTTGTCAGAATGAAATCATCCTCATCATCGTCAATAAGTAATATTTTGACTACACTCATTATAATAAGTTAAACTATCCAGGTCCGGTAAACGGAGGCTGTCAAATCCACAAGCTCCGTGAACGAGGAAGGCTTGGTATAAAAACCTGCTGCCCCCATAGTTAAAACATTTTTTTCTTCTTCCCTTAGTTTTGAGGTTGTCAGTATAATCACAGGAATTTCCTTAAAGATATTCTGTTCTTTAAGATATTTCAAGACTTCTTTGCCATTTGTTTTTGGCATATTTAAATCCAGTATGAACAAGTCCGGTAATATCGCAGCTTCTCCCTTTGAAAAATCTTTCAAATAATTAAGAAGCTCTTCCCCGTTTTCAAAGAAAATAATCGTCGCCGATGTTTGATTTTCCTCAAATGCCTCTTTTATAAGTAGCCTGTCATCTGCATCATCTTCTGCTATTAAAATTACTTTATTCCTGATCATTTATATTTTATTCTACCGGTAAGAATATTCTAAATGTAGCGCCTTTGCCTTTTTCAGCGTCAGCTTCTATTAATCCATTGTGATTTTCAACAATCTTCTTACAAATTGCCAGGCCTATACCCGTTCCTTCATACTCGTTTCGGGAGTGCAGACGGTAAAATAAGGTAAAGATCTTGCGGTCGTACTGGCTATCGAATCCGATGCCATTGTCTGCAATTTCAATTTTACAATAATTCTTCTCATTTTGCAAGCCTTCGTGATCCTGGCCCGACACAGTAACGGACGTTACATTTATAAGCAAGGGTACTTCTTCTTTTGCAAATTTCAATGAATTACTGAATAAATTTTGAAACAACTGCCTTAATTGTGATGGCACAACCTTTAATTCATGCTTAACATCGACGTGCACAACAGCCTTTTTCTTTTCAATCGAGTATTCCAGATCTTGGATTACCTGACTTATAGTATACTCAAGCTTAAGCGGTTGCAATTCATCACCTGGCCTGCTGATCCTTGAAAAAGTTAGCAGATCATCGATCAATAACTGCATTCGCTCTGAAGCATTAGCCATCCGGCTGATGTAATCCAGACCTTCGCCCTCCAGAAGGTTTGCATATTTCATCTTAAGGCGTTCGCCAAACGCCCGTATCTTCCTGAGTGGCTCCTGGAGATCATGGGAAGCAATATAGGCGAACTGTTCAAGATCCTTGTTGGACCTGTTTAATTCGGTTACTTTTACTTCCAGGGATCGCTGAGTTCTTTCCAGGTCGGTAATATCATGCATCACCACCATCACTCCGAAGACTTCTCCCCCTGACACATAAACCGGCGTATAACTTATCTTAAAAGTCTTTTGGTTGATAAAGCAATGGAACCTGTTTTCGTGGCCAAGCAGCGCACTCTCAATAAACTCCGACGACTGCCTGTGGTCTACCGGGAAAACAACTTTATGAAAGCTGTCCACATCCAGGATCAGACTGCCAGGATCAACGCTCTTAACCGACGTGCCTTCAGCCAACAGCAGGCACAGGTTTTCGTCGAAAAGAAAAACGGCACTATCCGGAACGTTTCGGGCAATGGCCCTGTATATGCTCTCACTCCGTTCCAGCTTTAGTGATGTGGTTTTCAGTTCCGTGACATCCTGAGTATTCCCAAGCACTTTATTTACCCGGCCGGAAAAATCAGTCTTAAACGTTCCGTTTAATGACAGATACCTGATAGAGCCGTCAGCCCGCACAATTCTGTAGTCGATAGAGAATGGAGATAAGGTATTTTGGGTATCTGCCAGGGTAGTAACAAAATACTGCACATCATCCGGATGGATTAAGGTGAGATAGAACCGAAGATCAACCTCCGCAGACTCTGGCTCGATGCCGTGGATCCTATATAATTCGTCAGACCAGTAAAATGCGTTTTTCTCCTGCGACCATTCCCAGCTTCCGTTATGAGAAAGAGCTTCCGCCTCTTTCAACAGAGTTTCGCTCTGCACTAGCTTGAAGCTAGCCTCCTTCAAATCATGAGCAATCTTTTCGATATTTACAAGCAGGTCCTCCTGCCTGATCAGATTCTGCTCTGCCTGCTCGCGCGATAGCCTTTCCATCCGCAGTTCTTCCGAAAGCAGTTCAACATTTTTTTGACTGTTTCTATATTTAAAAAGGAGAACAATTAAGCCGGTCAGCACTGCCGGCAGCAGCCAGATAAAGAAATATATCATTATATCACTTATTCCAGATTGATTGCTTTCATTTTATTGTAAAGCGTTTTCCTGTCTATATTGAGGATTTTGGCAGCCTTGGTCTTGTTAAAGTTCACCTCTTTTAACACACGTAAAATAGCTTCATATTCCGCTTCTAAAGCAGCATCTTTTAAGCCTTTCTTGGTTGTCTCCTTCTTTTGGATGGTATCAACAGCGCTTTCTATTGCAGAAATACGGGCAAAAGTAGAAAGCTCAAGCGGCAGGGCTTTAAGCTGTATTTTATTGGTCTCTGTAAGTAAGGTTGCCCTTCTTATCACATTTTTCAGCTCCCGGATATTACCGGGCCAGTTATAGTTTAGTATACATTCTATAACGTCGTCTGAAAAACCCTCAACATGCCTGTTTAACTCTTTGTTGGCAACTTTCAAGAATGTATCGGCAAATAATAAGATATCATTCCCTCTTTTTCTCAGAGGAGGCAGATGTATACTAAATTCGTTAAACCTGTGATAAAGATCTTCCCTGAAGCGACCTTTAGCTATCGCATCTGCAAGATTCTCGTTCGTAGCCACAATGATCCGTACATCCAGATCTATTTCCTTCGTACTTCCAATACGCTTAACTTTACGTTCCTGGACGGTTCTTAATAATGCCGCTTGTATATCATAAGAAAGGTTCCCTACCTCATCCAAAAACAGGGTCCCCCCATTTGCCATTTCGAAGTGACCTATCTTGGTATACAAAGCCCCGGTGAATGAGCCCTTTTCATGACCAAAAAACTCGCTCCCCGCAAGTTCCTTAGTGAGTGAGCCGCAGTCCATTGCGATGAAAGGTTTATCTTTCCGGCTGCTTTTTAAATGAATGGCCTTAGCCACCGACTCCTTCCCTGTGCCACTTTCCCCGGTAAGTATAACGCTATAGCTGGTGGGAGCAATAACTTCGATCTGCTTCTGCAGCTCCCTGGATGCGGAGTCATCGCCGGTTACAAACTCTTCGGGAAAAGCACCGTTCGCCGTTCCCTTTTCTTTCCTGGAGCTCTGGCCCAAGCCGTTGTCACCGGGTAAACTTTTTGATAAAGCATCCTGTGTTTCCAGTGCTTTATTGATCGTATTCAGAATCTCATCGGGGTACAGGGGCTTGGTGATATAATCGTAGGCCCCCATTTTGATTAGTTCTACAGCAAGCTTGATATCCGAATATCCTGTTATGATGATCACCCCTGTTGCGGGATATGCAGCCTTTATTTTTTTGAGCATCTCACGCCCATCGGTATCTTCCAGCCTGAAGTCGCATAGTACCAGATTAAACCGTTCTTTCGCAAGCATGTCCAGGGCGGCGTTACCATGAGTAGCCGTTTCAACCTCAAAACCGTTCCGGGTCAAAAACTTAGAAAGAAGCAATCCGATATTTATCTCATCATCAACTATTAAAATCCTTTTCATAACAAGTAAATTGTGATAAAGATAATTCTTAAAAAATTAAACTGGGTAATTTTTTCTACAATATTTAATTTTCCGGCTGTATTTTTCGTTCTCTAGGTGCCATCCTTTAAAGTTTAAAACAATTATTCAATTATGACTTTAAATATATGACAACATGTACTGGCAATAAAAACAAATCTTGTTGTCTCAAAGAGGATTTTGCTACTTTTGTAGCCTTTTAATCAAAACATGAGCGAAGAACGATCATTGAATTTCCTTGAGGAAATAATTGAAGACGATATCAAAAATGGCAGGAATGATGGCCGGGTACATACGCGTTTTCCACCTGAACCCAACGGGTATCTTCATATCGGCCATGCTAAATCTATTTGCCTCAATTTTGGACTTGCCCTTAAGTATAATGGCAAAACAAACTTACGTTTTGACGATACTAATCCTGAGACCGAAGAGACCGAATATGTAGAAAGCATAAAAGAGGACGTTAAATGGCTGGGCTTTAACTGGGAAAACGAGTTATACGCATCAAACTATTTTGATGAGCTTTATGCCTTCGCTGTAAAGCTTATAGAAAAAGGCCTGGCATACGTTGACGATAGTAGTCCTGATGAAATTGCAGCCCAAAAAGGCAGCCCTACTGAGCCAGGAACACCTTCGCCATACCGCGACAGAACAATTGAAGAGAACTTACGCCTGTTCTCGGAGATGAAGGACGGCAAATACCTTGACGGCGAAAAAGTATTGAGAGCCAAGATAGATCTTTCTTCCCCAAATATGCATCTTCGAGACCCCTTGATGTACCGGATCAGACATGCTAAGCATCACCGCACAGGTGATAAATGGTGCATCTATCCCATGTATGATTTTGCACACGGACAGTCGGATGCGATAGAGAAGATCACGCACTCTATCTGTACTCTTGAATTTATCCCCCACCGCCCCTTGTATGAATGGTTTATAGATAAACTTGACATCTTTCCAAGCAGGCAGTATGAATTTGCCCGCCTTAACATGACCTATACGGTTATGAGTAAGCGCAAATTACTTCAACTGGTAAATGAAGGCTTCGTAAATGGCTGGGACGATCCCCGCATGCCTACAATAAGTGGTTTGCGCCGCAGAGGTTTTACAGCCGCTTCTATCCGTGATTTCTGCGACCGCATTGGAGTAGCAAAGCGCGAAAATAGTATTGACGTTAGCCTTCTGGAGTTCTGTATACGTGAAGATCTGAATAAAAAGGCCTGGCGGCGTATGGCTGTTCTCGATCCGATCAAACTCGTTATTACAAACTACCCTGAAGGTGAAGAGATTCTTCATGGGGAAAATAACCCCGAGGAAGAAGGGGGCGGCGGATCCCGCGATATTCCATTTGGCCGTGAGCTCTGGATAGAAAGGGAGGATTTTATGGAAAACGCTCCAAAAAAATTCTTCCGTCTTGCACCTGGTCTAATGGTACGTCTGAAACACGCTTATATTATTAAATGCGATGATTTCGTTAAGGATGAAAGCGGCAACATTACAGAAGTACATTGTTCTTACTTTCCTGAATCAAAATCGGGTCAGGATACTTCCGGAATCCATGTAAAAGGCACAATACACTGGGTTAGTATACCGCATGCAGTAACAGCCGAAGTTCGAATCTACGACCGCTTGTTCAGATCTGAGGACCCGGCGGCTAACGGAGAAGACTTTAAAGAACTTATTAATCCCGAAAGCCTTCAGACCATTCCTCAGATTTATATTGAACCCGACCTGGCGAAGGCAGAACAAGGGGTAGGATATCAGTTTATCCGTAAAGGATATTTTACCCTCGACAAAGATTCGTCTGCCGGGAAACTGGTATTCAACCGGACTGTGAGTTTAAAAGATACCTGGGCAAAAGAAGTGAAGAAGGGATAATCATAAGGGAAACAGGAAAGCACTCAGTAGCCCCTGTTTTCCAGCTCCGGCATCAAGCACGAACATTATGGCAACTTTACCTCCTTTAGCTGAAAGAATGCGTCCGGCGAACCTGGACGAGTATGTTGGCCAACAGCACCTGGTAGGCCAGAATGCAATTTTGCGCAGAGCGATAGAGAGCGGAAATCTTCCTTCACTCATTTTGTGGGGTCCTCCGGGTGTGGGTAAAACCACCCTGGCTTATATTATTTCCCAACAATTACAACGTCCATTCTTCAGTCTCAGCGCCATCAATTCTGGTGTTAAAGATGTCAGGGAAGTGATCGAAAAAGCGGCCCGCCTCAAAGAAACCGAAGAAAATCTTCCCGTACTCTTCATTGATGAGATACATCGTTTCTCCAAATCGCAGCAAGACTCCTTACTTGGAGCTGTAGAGCGAGGCTTGGTTACCCTTATCGGAGCGACCACCGAGAATCCTTCTTTTGAAGTCATCTCGGCTTTATTATCGAGGTGCCAGGTCTACATCTTAAAACACCTGACGGAAGATGACCTGGTTCAGCTTATAAACCGGGCAATAGCCGGCGACAAATATCTTTCCCAGAAAAAGATAACCATAGCAGAACATGAAGCTTTGCTACGCCTAAGCGGGGGCGATGCACGGAAATTGCTGAACGTTCTGGAGCTTGTAATAAATGCAATAGGAAAAGACGAGATCGCCATCTGCAATAAGCTGGTTCTCGATAATGTCCAGCAAAACCTTGCCCTGTATGACAAAGCCGGCGAGCAGCACTATGACATCATCTCCGCTTTTATAAAATCTATCCGGGGAAGCGATCCTAATGCAGCTGTGTACTGGCTGGCCCGAATGATTGCCGGCGGAGAAGATCCTAAATTTATTGCCAGGCGACTACTTATTCTCGCATCTGAGGATATAGGCAACGCAAATCCCAACGCCTTGCTTCTGGCTAATACCTGCTTTCAGGCTATTAACGTTATCGGCTGGCCCGAATCAAGAATTATCCTGTCTCAAACCGTAACGTATCTGGCCTCTTCTGCAAAAAGCAATGCCAGCTACGAAGCCATTAACAAAGCGCAGGAAATTGTATCACGTACAGGAGATTTGCCCGTCCCCCTTCACCTTCGCAATGCGCCAACTAAGCTTATGAAAAACATTGGCTATGGAAAAGAATATGCGTATTCTCATTCTTACGAAGGTAACTTTAAGGAGCAGGAGTACTTTCCCGACAAGCTGGCAGGCACACGCTTGTTTGAACCCGGCAACAATGCCGCCGAACTTAAGTTAAGAGAACATCTTAAACGGCTTTGGAAAGATAAGTATGGTTATTAGATGGCTTGCTCAGTTTTTCTATAGCACAGGCGTACGTGTGCCAATCAACCGGCTACTTACTCCACCGGCTCCACTCTAATCCCCACATCACTAATCTCACGAAGCGGATTATCCCTCATATTCTGCTCAAACTCAAAAACATAAGTCCCTGCCTTTGGAAACTTATATTTTTCTTTAAACAAAAGCTGATATGAATAAAGGTTTCCTGAACCACTTCCCAGCCACTCACCATCAGGATAAGCCAGCTGAAACTCCCGGCGTTCTGTGATGGTCTTTAAGCCTGGTGATCGTTGATGTATCAGCACAAAAATATTCGAGTACTTATAATCCGCAGTATGTCTGAGATTGAAATAAACATTATATAGTTTATTTGCATTATCAATTTTTACGGGAAAAGTAACACGTTTAATATAGCTCCAGTTTTTCCCGGTAATCTCCGTGCTGGTATCTATCAGCGCACTATCCGTACATCCAACTAAATAAATAGAACACAACAAGAGTAAAGAAAACCTGAGATCAGCAAAGACTGACTTATTCATTTGACTTCGGCTTGTTATTATTTTTATGTCTTCTTTGATTGTTTCTATTATTAGGGCGACGGCTACCCTGGCCCTGACCACCTTGACCTCCACCTTGCTGATTCCCATCAGTCGCCTTCGGCTGCTGAGGTTTCGCAGCTACTGCCGGCTTAGCAGCAGCGTTATCTTTAGGCCCTGCTTCTTGCTTCCTTTGACCGCCCTGATTGCCTTCAGGCCGTCCTCCACCCTGTGGTTTGCGTTTCTTTTTACGTTTATTTCCTCTGTCGTCAAGCCTTGTTATGCTGTCCTGTCCCACCACATTTTCGTAGTCAAGCACTTTGGTAACCTGTACCGGTTCTATTTCAACCGCTTCATCTTTCAGATCTTCAGGCTTAATTCCTTCACGGTTTAATTGCTGGATTTCCCTCACCCTTTTTATTTCCACCGGGATCCAGCTCTCCTCGTTGGGGTAACTGAACCACATTAACTTCTTAAAGATATCCGTTTTCTGCAGCCTTGCCATTCCTTTACCAGTTTCAAGCCTGTCAACGTCATCCGGAATATCCTTTAAGGCATCCATATAGGTATCAAGCTCGTAGTTCAGACAGCATTTCAGCTTTCCGCACTGTCCGGCAAGTTTCAAGGTATTTAAAGAAAGGTTTTGATAACGTGCGGCGGAAGTAGAGACTGTTTTAAAGTCAGTGAGCCAGGTAGAGCAGCATAACTCGCGTCCGCAAGATCCCAATCCGCCAAGGCGACTGGCTTCCTGCCTCATACCTATCTGGCGCATCTCTATCCGTATACGGAAAGACTCGGCCATTTTCTTTATCAGCTCCCGAAAGTCTACCCTTCCTTCTGCGGTATAATAAAATGTCGCTTTAGACTTATCGCCCTGGTAATCAACATCACTCAGCTTCATAGACAGGCCCAGGTTTAAGGCTAATGTCCTCGCTTTATGCATAGTTTCCCATTCCAGGTCTTTTGCAGCTTTCCACTTATCTACATCTGCAGGACTTGCACGGCGGATGATCTTCTTGACGATATCTTCCATTTTTTGATGCTTCTTTTTTATCTGCATCCGCACCAGTTCACCCGTAAGAGAAATATGCCCGATATCGTAGCCTCCGGTAGCCGTTTCCACCACTACCAACTCGCCATTTTCAAGGTACAGATTCTCATGGTTAATGTAGAAATCCTTACGTGAACCCTTGAACTTTACTTCAACGATATTGAAAGCTTTATAATTTGATGGCATATCCATATCAGACAGCCAGTCGTAAACATCTAATTTACTGCACCCGTTAGTAAGGCAAGAGCCGTTACTTTTGCAGCCAGCAGGCGTACAACCGCCTCCTGTTGAACATGATCCACATCCCATTTAGTTTATTATATAGTGAGTCCCTTTCGGGAGCGTATTGTATTTTAAGATTTTTATAAACTGTAAAGATACATCTAAAAATAAGATTTTAGGATTCGCATTTCTTTCAATGTGATAATGTGCCTTTTCCAGTTCGTTTATAATTGCTTCTGCTTTCGCAGGATTAACTGTTTTGCTAAAATTAACCACGAATTCTTTTTCGTTTGCCGGAAGATGTACCAGGTCGGCGGCTCCCGATAAAACCATAAGCACTTCGCGCATCAGCTTCATGCCATACCGCAAAAAGTTCTTTTGATTTTCGCGACCCATTTTAGAGGCGTTGTCCGAAAACTCGATCGTTATCAAACCACGGTTTGTAAAACACATCCTTAACCAGTCTGAAAATAGGCCAAAGTTGTTGTTCCCATCCTCTTCACTCAGTGCGATAGCCCTCTGAATATTCCCTTCACTCAGGTAAGCTACCCTCATTGCCTGCTCTTCGTTCATGTGATGCTTATTTACCAGGTATTCTGCCACATCCTCATCACTTAAACGATGAATCTTCACTAATTGTGTGCGCGACAAAATAGTATTTAATATTTGATCCTGGTTTTGAGCCACCAGCAGGAAAAGAGTTTTCTGCGGAGGTTCTTCTATGAGTTTAAGTAAAGTGTTCCCTTCCTTATCAAGGTATTCCGGAAGCCACATGATCAGCACTTTGTACTCGCCTTCAAAAGCCTTCAGGCTTAGCTTGCTGATTATCTGATGGCATTCAGCGATATTTATATTTGCCTGCTTGTTCTCGGCATCGAGCTGATTTCTCCATTCATCAAGGCTCAGGTAAGGATTTTTCAGAAAAGCTTTCCGCCATTCTTCAATAAAACTCAGTGCGGTATCCTCCCTGTTCTTTGCAAAGAACGGATAAGAGAAATGCAGGTCAGGGTGAATAAGCTTTTTATATTTGCGGCAGGAGTCGCACACATCGCAACTATCCTCAGCAGCAGGGTTTCGACAGGAAATAAACTGGGCATAAGCAAGCGCCAGAGCCAGGCTTCCAGAACCTTCCGGACCCAGGAATAACTGCGCATGGCTGATCCTGTTCTCCCGAACGGTTTGAATCAAATGTTGCTTTACCTGCTGTTGTCCTACTATCTCACTAAACTGCATGAGGTGCAAAATAAGAAATAGATATGAAATATCTAAGAGTTATGGGCTAAAAGCATGAGGTGCTGGGAATGATAGATATGAAATACCTATAAATTATGGACCAAAGCAGAAGGTGCTGGGATAATAGATATGCATATCGAAGAAAGTCGGTTTTTAGCACGCGCGCTAGCGTACGCTAACCAGGCGGTACTAGTCTATGCTGCATGCTGGCACACGAGTGCCGCGTGTGCCTTATACTCCAAATTTCGTATATTTGCATCAGGTCTACGCATCCTGATCTCACCCATTAATTAAGTCAACAATGCGCATTATGTCTTTTGATTACGGAACAAAAAGAGTTGGTATAGCTGTCACCGACCCCTTGCAGATCATTGCCACAGGGCTTACTACTATCCATCCTAAAGACATTGTGGATTACCTGAAAAAATATCTGGCAGATCAGCAGGTGGAGCGTTTTATTGTAGGAGAGCCCAAACAAATGGATGGGACCGCTTCACAATCTGCGCCTCACGTCAAAGGCTTCATTACCATTCTCAAAAAGAACTTCCCCGGAATTCCGGTCGAAAAAATAGACGAACGCTTTACTTCAAAAATGGCAGCTGCCACGGTGGCACAGAGCGGGCTTAAAAAAACCGATCGTCAAAACAAGGAGCGCATTGATACCATTTCTGCCACTATCATCCTGCAGTCGTACCTGGAGAAACAGAAATTTTCATTCTAATAATGACTCAGCCCCAAAGCATCCTAAAGAAATATTTCGGTTACGACAAATTCAGGTCGCAACAGGAGGAGATCATTGAGAAGATAGTCTCAGGCAGGGACGTTCTTGTTCTTATGCCTACCGGAGGGGGAAAATCAGTCTGCTACCAGGTACCCGCATTAATGCTCGATGGTATTTGTATTGTTGTGTCTCCCCTCATTTCTCTCATGAAAGACCAGGTAGATGCGCTGAAGGCAAACGGAATTTCTGCAGCCTTCTTAAACAGCTCACAGTCATTTGACGAACAGCAAGCTATACTAGAATCATGTTATAAAAAAGAGATTGGCCTTCTATATGTCTCCCCTGAAAAGCTGATCGCCGAACTAGGTATGATCACACAGATGGCCAGGCCCTCCATGTTTGCCATCGACGAAGCGCATTGCATCTCTTCCTGGGGGCACGATTTTCGGCCGGAGTATACGCAGCTGGGCATGCTCCGCGAAAAGTTCAGCCATGTTCCCTTTGTTGCACTAACGGCTACTGCTGATAAAGTAACCAGAAGAGATATAGCGAAACAACTGAGACTAAAATCTCCTGAAGTCTTTATTTCTTCTTTCGACAGGAAAAACCTGAGCCTGGATGTCCGCACCGGAATAAAAACTAAAGAGAAGCTGCAGGAAATAGCCGAATTTATCGACCGCAGGAAAGACAGCAGCGGGATCATTTATTGCTTAAGCCGTAATAACTGCCAGGATGTTGCAGAAGCGCTGCGTAATTATGGGATAAACGCCGGTTTCTATCATGCCGGGATGAAAGCTGAACAACGAGCTAAGATCCAGGACGATTTTATCAACGATGAACTTCAGGTAGTATGTGCAACCATTGCCTTTGGAATGGGCATTGACAAATCCAACGTAAGATGGGTGATCCACTATAATCTTCCCAAGAACATCGAAGGTTATTACCAGGAGATTGGCCGCGCAGGAAGGGATGGTCTGCCCTCAGAAACCATCCTGTATTATAACTATGCTGACCTAACCATGCTGAACAAGTTCGCGGCAGAAAGCAGCCAGTCTGAGATCAACCTCGAAAAGTTAAAGCGCATGCAGCATTATGCTGAAGCAGACCACTGCCGGAGAAAGATCCTACTAAACTATTTCTCAGAAAGCCTGGAAGAGAACTGCGGAAACTGTGACGTATGCAAAAACCCCAGAAAACATTTCGATGCGACGGTACTCGTTCAAAAAGCTCTCTCAGCTATTGCCCGGATGGGTCAAAAAGAAGGGGCCTCCATGGTTATTGATGTACTGCGTGGTTCGAGAAAAGCAGAGATACTGAATGCGGGATACGATAGGATCAAAACTTACGGAGCCGGCTCTGAGATTGGGGGAATCGACTGGCAGCGCTACCTCATGCAAATGCTTAACCTGGGTATATTGGAAATGGCTTACGATGAGAACTTTGCATTGAAGATCACTCAATTGGGAAATGACATTCTTTTTGGACGGCGAAACGCCGAGCTTACCTTATTACAGCCCCTCCCTAAACCTGAAGCCAAAGCACCTCAGGCTAAAAGGACCAAAGTATCAAATCCGGATGAAGAACTATTTAACCGCCTTCGCACGTTACGAAGCCGTTTTGCAAAAGAAGAAGATGTTCCCGCCTATGCTATTTTCAGCGATGCGACTTTAATCGATATGGTTAAAGAAAAACCTTTGACAGAACAGGATATGCTCAATATATCAGGTGTCGGGGAACATAAATTCTACAGGTATGGCCAGGTGTTTCTCAATGCTATCAATAGCTTCTCTGAGGATCCGTCAAAAAACCAAAAAAGTGATACCTATCGGGATACGCTGAATTTTTTCCATCAAGGATTTACGCCCGAACAGATTGCCCAAAAAAGAGACTTGAGTCCAACCACCATTTATTCACACATTGCTCATCTGTATATACAAAACAAGATTCAAAGTTTACAATCTTACGTAAGCGAAAACGAAATAATGCAGGTGAAAGAGGCCTTTGCTCAAACAGGGGGACAGAAGGCGCTAAAGCCAATTTATGAGTATCTTAACGAACAACTGCCTTATCCCAAAATTAGGCTGGCCTTAGCTGTTCTGGAGCGCGAAATGCAACCTATCTAACTGATAATCTTTACAATAGGTTACAAAACTTGACAGCAAATTTAAAAACAGTATATTTGCGGCCATGGAACTGCTTACTGAGGGACTGCAGACCTATCTCGAGCAACACTGCGAACCAGAACCAGAGTTGCTCAGGTACATAAACCGTGAAACGCATTTAAAGGTCTCGATGCCTAGGATGCTTTCAGGGCATTACCAGGGTCGTGTCCTAACTTTCCTAAGCAAACTCAGCTCTCCCAACCGCATTTTAGAGATCGGAACCTTTACGGGTTACGCAACTTTATGCCTGGCCGAAGGCCTAACGGAAACCGGAATTCTCCACACCATTGACATCAATGCAGAACTTGAAGAAAGGGTGCGGGAATACTTCAAAAAGTCGTCATATAACGACAAGATAAAATATCACATAGGAAATGCCGTTGAAGTAATTCCGCAGCTTGATGAGGTTTTCGATATCGTTTTTATTGATGCAGACAAGAAAAATAACAACACTTATTACGATTTAGTATTTGACAAAGTAAAAAAAGGAGGGCTCATCATAGTCGACAACGTGCTATGGAGCGGTAAAATAACACTAGGAGCAAACGACAAGGATACTGAAAATATCCGGCGTTTTAATGAGAGAGTAAGTAATGACCAGCGGACAGAAAAACTAATTCTCCCTGTCCGCGATGGTTTATTCATAATCCGTAAACTGTAAAACTATGCTTAAAAATTTATTGAAAATCAGCCTCATCCTACTTATCACAGGCACAGCATCAGCACAGTCGGCAGCAGACAAGTATGTAGCATCATACAAAGAAGCAGCCATACGTACAATGAATCAGCATGGCGTACCGGCAAGTATCGTGCTGGGCATTGCTATACATGAATCAGCCAGTGGCACCAGCAGAATAGCCAAATACCTTAATAACCACTTTGGCTTGAAAGGCAAAAGCGGACCTAAACCTATTCCATCAGCTTACAAAGGATACGAAAGTGTAGATGATTGCTATGCAGATTTCGTAGCATTTCTAAAAAAGCGGGTGAACAGCCTGTTTATACATCATCCGGCAGGAGATTATAAAAAATGGGCAACAGGTATCCAACGCGGAGGTTATGCTGCCAGTAAAACCTGGGCTTCGCAGGTGATGGGTATCATCAAAAAATACAAGTTGTATGAATATGACAATGGTATACCCGAAAGTATTCGTCCGGTTGAGACAATCAAGGTTACATCAAATGAAACAACAAAGCAGTCAACTACGTACCGTGTAAAATATGGTGACACTTTGGTAGAGATTGCTGAAAAGTTTAATACTACCGTTAAAAACATCCTTTTAAAAAATAGTTTAAAAACCAGCAACCTGAGCATTGGCCAGGAATTGCAATTATAAAATTTAATGAAACGATTTATTCTGTTAGTCTGCGCCGGACTTTCAATATCCTGTACTAGCCAGAGAATTATTGCTACCGAAAAAAAAGCAACTCCTGCAAAAAAACCGCAAGGGGTGCTGATAATTAAAGGCAATAAACTTGAAAACAATTTCACAGCAACAGATTATATCGACCGTTTTAAAGACATCGCCATCGAGGAGATGAAAAAAAACGGCATCCCTGCCAGCATTACATTAGCGCAGGGCCTGCTGGAATCCGGAAACGGAAACGGCTCCCTGGCACGGGAAGCTAATAATCATTTTGGCATCAAATGCAATAGTACCTGGACCGGACCAACAATCCTCAAGGATGACGATGCTGCCAATGAATGTTTCCGGGTTTATAGCAGCCCTGAAGAATCGTACCGCGATCACTCTGAATTTTTAAAGCGTCAGCGTTATGCCGCCTTATTTGAGTTAGACAGGAATGACTATAAAGGCTGGGCCCAGGGTCTGAAAAAAGCAGGTTATGCTACTAATCCCAGGTATGCCGAACTATTGATCGATATCGTTGAACGATACGGCCTCGATCAATACGACAGAGCCGAAGTTAATCTTATAGCAAAGGTTGACCGTGAAGAAAAAGTATTACACGAAATATCGAGCGAGTCGACAATAAAGAAACAGCAGGTACCGGAAAAAGGGCCGGTAGCTATGAAGATCTATGAAGTTAAACCGGGCGACACACTTTTCGCTCTCAGTCAGCGCTTTGGTTTAACTGTTGAAGACATCAAGATATTAAACTCTATTAATGGCACTGATTTAAAACCCGGACAGCTTCTTCTTGTTTCCAAATAGTTAATGTATGTTAAATTGCAATATTGAATTGCAATAAACTTTTAGCTTTACGGGTAACTTGAAAAAAGCACTGATCCTTATATTCTTTATTTGCTGTGTTGTTGACTTGCTGGGACAGGATCGTCAGGTACAGGGAATAGTTTTTGACCGCGACAGTAAGCAGCGTCTGGCCAGAGTTTATATCTATAACCTAAGAACCCATAAAGGTTTCTATAATAATAGTAAGGGTGAATTTACCACCACAACGGCATTAAAGGGTGATACTCTCATAGCCGCCCTGCAAGGTTACCGGGTAGATACGATAACTGTTCAAAACACCAACACCCTGCTGTTCTATTTAAAACGGATAAGCATTTTATTACAGGAAGTCACGGTGAGCGACTCAGTGAAGAGTCCATCCAGCCGTCATAGAGCTAACCAGGAAGCACATAACGATATTTACCGTAAAGGAGAACCTGGAGACCTTTTCAATGTGGGTGGAACTAGCGGCTTTGGTGCCGGATTAAGTATTGATGCCTTATGGAGCCTGTTGAGCAGGGAAGGTAAAAACGCCAGATACCTCCAGGAGATCCTTGAGAGGGATTACCATGAAATGATGGTTGATTACCGCTTTAACAGGAATATTGTACGATCCGTGACGGGCTTGTCAGGCAATGATCTTGCCGACTTCATGCAGCAGTACCGTCCCTCCTATTACTTTGTTTTGGAGGCCAACGACTATGCGCTAATAGCTTATATCAAAAACACGTATAAGCAATACCTGGCTAACCCGGCGGCAAACAGGCTACCCCCTCTGGTGACGCCGGTTAAACCATGAGATGGCCGATACTTCAGGTGCCTTTTCTGCCTGCAGCAGGCATGGCGCTGTTTCCATTTATCCTGGTGAAAGAGAAAAGATTTAAAAACCATAAGTCTCTTGTCCTTCATGAAAAGATACACCTTATACAGCAGCTGGAATTACTGATCCTCCCCTTCTATATCCTCTATCTTCTAAACTATTTAGTAAACCTTTACCGCTACCGTTCGCATAAACGCGCTTATGAGGAAATTGCCTTTGAAAAGGAGGCATACTCTAATGACCTGGATCAAAAATATTTAAGCAGGAGACCCTTCTGGCATTGGCTCAAGTACTTGTAAGTCTGATAATTTACTCACAGCATTTCTCAAACACCTTAAATTTTCTTTACTTTGTGGCGTTTTTGAGCAGCACTTGCCGGCACACACAAGCTCATACCTCATCCTAAAACAAAATTATTCTGATGAAGAAACTGCCTATATTTTTTTTCCTGTTGTTTTCATCAGCAGCATTTTCACAAAAAACAGATTCAATCGCCCTGAGCGACTTAAAACTTTATCCGAAAAAAAACAGTCTGCCGGTGCGAAAGCCAGTATTGCTGCTACAGCCTGTACAGCTAGACGAAGCCAGCCTGGATCTAAAGGTTAATTATTGGAGAGAGTGGATATCTTTTGGAATTAACATGAACCAGGCAGCATTTAGTGATAACTGGAGCGGAGGAGGGGTTAACTCCATTGCTATTGGTACGCTGATCAACTATAAGACCGATTATACAAGAGGCGACAAAAGTTATATTTCGGAAGTTATCCTCCAGTATGGAAAATTAAAGAACCGGGACCAGTTACAACGAAAAACAAACGACCGCATCTTTTGGGATAACAAAGTGGCTTTGAAACTGTCTAAAAACTGGTACTTTTTTGGATCCTTAAACTTTGAATCGCAGTTTGACAAAGGTTACTCGTACAGTAAAACCAAAACCGGGGAAGAAGTTCAGACTTTAATTTCAAAGTTTATGTCTCCCGGTTATTTAACAGAGTCACTGGGTTTTGAATATAAACCAGGTAAATCTTTCTCGTTACGTATTGGTACGGGTACAGCCCGCCAAACTTTTGTGCTGGATACCGCGTTATATCGTACAAACGCAAAAAACTTTGGGGTGGAACCAGGAAAAAGAATGCGGAACGAGCTCGCCTTTCAGGTAGTTGCTAACTACGAAAAGGATATTATGGAAAATATTCATTTGAAAGCACGCTATAATATGTTTGCAAATTATGAGGACCTAACTACTACTGATAACAGGCTTGATGTAACTGTAACAGCAAAAGTTAACAGGCTGGTGAATGTTACTTTTACGGGTATCGGAATTTATGATGACGACACCAGTCTGAAAATACAAGCCAGTCAGGCCATAGCGCTGGGCTTGGTTTATAAGTTCCCGCGATGATGCGCTGAAAGAATGATGAATTGTGAATGATGAGTTATGAACCCCACTCAAATCGCAGGCCTCCATTATTTTATCTACGTTCTATAAAACTCAAAGACAAAATTTTACGTAAGTTTGCAGGCTCTAAAAAAGCATAATTGATATGTTTGAAAATTTACAGGATAAACTCGACAGGGCATTTAAAGTTCTGAAGGGACAAGGCTCTATTACAGAAATAAACGTGGCTGAAACCATGAAGGAAATTAGAAAAGCCCTTCTGGATGCCGACGTAAATTATAAAACAGCAAAAGCATTTACTGATGAGGTAAAGCAAAAAGCCCTTGGTGAAAATGTACTTACATCCGTTTCTCCGGGCCAGTTACTTACCAAGATCATGAATGACGAACTCACCCAGTTAATGGGTGGCTCAGTTACTGAAATTGCCTTTCCTGAAAACCCAACCGTTATTCTTATTGCAGGTCTAAACGGTGCCGGTAAAACAACTTTCAGCGGTAAACTCGCTAACTTCCTTAAAACAAAAAAGGGGAAAAAAGTGCTGCTTGTTGCTGGCGACGTTTACCGTCCCGCAGCGATTGATCAGCTCCAGGTTTTGGGTGAGCAGATCGGAGTTCCGGTCTATGCCAATTTAGAATCAAAAGATCCTGTTGCCATTGCAGAAGAAGGTATTGCACAGGCGAAAAAGAACGGACAAACCGTTGTCATTGTCGATACAGCAGGTCGTCTGGCTATCGATGAGGAAATGATGAACGAAATAGCTGCGGTTAAACAAAGCACCAAGCCTCATGAAATCCTGTTTGTGGTCGATTCAATGACAGGTCAGGATGCCGTGAATACAGCGAAAGCGTTTAACGACAGACTTGACTTTTCGGGTGTGGTATTAACCAAGCTTGATGGTGATACCCGTGGTGGAGCTGCTCTATCCATTAAATCTGTTGTAGATAAACCTATTAAGTTTATTGGTACCGGTGAGAAGATGGAAGCACTTGACGTGTTCTATCCTGATCGTATGGCATCACGTATCCTCGGCATGGGTGACGTAGTCTCCCTCGTGGAACGCGCGCAACAACAGTTCGACGAAAAACAGGCTGCAGAACTACAGAAAAAGATAAGGAAGAACAAGTTTGACTTCAACGACTTTATCGGGCAGATCCAGCAGATCAAAAAGATGGGTAATATGAAGGACCTTATGGGAATGATCCCGGGCGTAGGCAAAGCCATTAAGGATGTAGATATCGATGATAACGCTTTTAAACCTATCGAGGCCATCATTCAGTCAATGACCCCTTTTGAACGCGAAAATCCCGATTCGATCAACCAGAGCCGCAGAACCCGTATAGCAAAAGGATCGGGAACAGACCTCGCGGAAGTAAACAAACTGATCAAACAGTTTGAAGATATGCGTAAAGTGATGAAACAGTTCAGCAACCCGGCACAAATGGCCAAAATGATGAAGGGTATGCCTAAAATGCCTTTCGGCGGAAAGATGTAATAACTCTCTGATGTAAAAAGCCGGTGCACAAACAAGCCCGGCTTTTTTTATATCTTGTACGGTAAAACCATCCTTAAATACCCATTTGTAAGTATTGTCCCGACAAAGTGTTTTTCGTTTATTTGCTTCGTTTCAAGCAGATACGATGGTCTCGTTAATAGTGCTTGTCGGTCGCTCTGCCGCTGGATATGATTAAATTTATTAGTGCTTTTTTCTCCCTCATTTTCTTTTCGATAATTACAAATGCTCAACAAGCAGTTACACTTGAAGGGTATATATTTGAAGAAGGTAAGGATATTCCAGTTGTAGGTGCAAGTTTATCGACGTTGAACTCCCACACAAAAACAGATGACTCTGGTTACTACGCTCTAACCCTTCCTGCTGGAAGTTATAAAATAGTTATTACCGATGTAAGACATGATACATTGTTGGTCCATCTGGATATACCAACAAATACCAAACGAGATTTCGGTTTAAAACTCCGCTCTTCGACCTTACAAGAAGTACGTGTTAACAGCGTTGCTAAAAATGATCTGACCAAGAGTATTTCACCAAATGTGCAGGTGCTGTCAAAGCAAGACCTGGAGAAAGTACCTGGTTTTCTTGGCCAGGCAGATCCTATCAAGGCACTCCAGACCCTGCCGGGGACCGGCAAGGGTGGTGAAGGTAATTCTGGCATGTATGTCAGGGGAGGCACGTCTGGTCAAAACCTTACTTTGTTTAACGATGCCGTAATCTACAATCCCTCACATCTCATGGGCTTTTTTTCCGTGTTTAATAGTGCAGCCGTTGATGAAGTTAAATTATATAAATCAGGGATTCCATCTGAATTTGGGGGACGACTATCGTCAATAATCGAGGTAAGCAGTAGTAAGAGAATTGTTGACTCATTAAAAGTTGAAGGAGATGTAAGTTTAATTGCGGCAACCACACATCTTGCCATTCCAGTATCAAAAAATTGGTCGATTTCTGCTTCTGCCAGGAAAACCTTCATGAATGCTTCCATATGGCCTGCCCTTGAGAAGCTGAATCTGGGTTCGAGTATCTTCAAAAAGTTAAGATATGATTTCTATGATCTGAATTTCAATTCGAACTCCCGGCTCTCAAAAAAGAATTTTTTATTCTTATCGGTCTATTATGGGGGAGATGATTTTGGGTTTGGACTAGGCCGGTTTAATATAAGCAACAACATGAACTGGAATAACTTAGCGACCTCCGGTTCCTGGAAAAGAATAATCAGTGATAAAGTTATACTAAATACAACGGCGAGCTACAGCCAGTATAATTTTGATTTCGGCATGGCCCAGGATAAATATCAGGCAGCTGTAGCTTCGCAAATAAAAGATAAGAATCTTAAGAGTTTTCTCAATGTATATTTAAAGAATAACACTCTTAAAGCCGGAATCCAATACATCCATCATAATTTTAAACCCAACACTCCTTTTGTAAATTCATCCGGTGTAGAATATGACTTTGGAACGCCCAACACTTACTATTCGGATGAAAGTTCCATCTTCCTAAGTGATGAAATAACATTTTCAAGTAAGCTTTCAGGATATGTAGGAGCACGCATGACAATGTACAGGCATAAAGGCCCATACACTTTAGCTTCAGAAGACGATACTAAAGTAAATTATGCCAAAAACAAAATTGTTTCGACTTATACCTACGTGGAACCTTCACTTACTTTAAGATATACCTTAAACTCCAGCAGCTCCGTTAAATTAGCTTACTCTAGCAATACTCAACCTGTACATCTTGTATCGGTAACGGCGGTTAACTTCCCTGCAGATTTTTGGATGCCTTCTTTAAAAGGAATATCTCCGGAAAAGGGTCACCAGGCTTCAGTTGGATACTTTAAGAACTTTAAGCAAAACACTTATGAATCCTACGTTGACTTGTATTACAAAAAAATGGACGGTCTTACGGAGTTTTCCGGGGGTATTATGAATTTATTAGACAACCTGAAAATTGAGGATCATCTCGTCGTCGGCTCCGGGGCTGCATATGGTCTTGAACTTTATCTCAAAAAGAAGACTGGCAGAATCACCGGCTGGATGGGCTATACTATCTCTAAAAGCGACCGTACCTTTGCATTGCTTAACAACGGGGCAACTTTCCCAGCGAAGTACGATAGAAGACACGATGTGTCTTTCTTAGCTGCTTACCACTTGAACCCTAAATGGAGTCTTTCATTTTCATTTACCTATGCTACCGGAAACGCATACACTAAGCCGGTAGGTCGTTATCTGCTTTCCGGTAATATTGTAAACGAATATGGTTCTTATAATGGGGCTCGTATACCGGCTTACCACAGGGCGGACGTCGCGGCTACTCATAAATTAAAAAGTACTGCACGGACCGAAAGTTCATTATCTTTCTCCGTTTACAATCTCTACAACCGTCAAAATCCAGCCTATGTATTCTTTCTGGCAGAAGGAGATTTAACAAAGTACTCCGTATCTGTTCAACCAAAATCAGTGGCTATCCTACCATTTCTGCCTTCGGTCACTTATAAATTTTCATTTAGATAGTTATGAAAATTAAACCAATCTTGATTTTATTATTCCTTATTAATGGCCAGTTACTTAGCTGTAAGAAAGAAGAAGATGCAGCTAAAAGGTATGAACCCAAGTTTGCGGTAGAGGGCTGGATTGAGAATGAAGGCTATCCGAACGTAATACTTACCCGTAATGTTCCTTTCTTTTCGGAACTTGATTCGGCGCAATTTGCAAATGTGGTACTTCGCTGGGCGAAAGTTACCGTCAGCGACGGAGAAACGTCCGAAATACTTACCTCCCGTAAGGATGATAACTATTTCCCTTCCTACATCTATAAAGGATCAAAAATCAAGGGGGAGGAAGGAAAAACGTATACATTAACCATTGAATACCTCGATACGGTACTTACTTCCACAACAATGATTCCCAAGCCCGTTCCTCTTGACAGCGTATGGTTTGAAGGGAAAAATGATACCCTGGCTCAGCTCAACATCAGGTTCCAGGATCCATTAGAAAAGAACTACTATAAGATTTACACCAAAACCAGCTTAGATAAGCGTTATATTCCTACACTCTTGTCCAACCATGATGATAAATTCTTTAATGGGAAGGAATACACCTTGCAAATAAATAGAGGTGCAGAGAACAATCTTTCTATAAAAAAGGAACCTTACTTTAAAATAAACGAAGAGATTTTCGTCAAGATCTCGACTATCCCTAAAAGCGGGTTTGATTTCTGGAACAGCTTTCAAAATGAAGTCTTAAATTCCTCTAATCCGCTGATTGGTTCTACGGGGAAGATAATGTCTAATATTCAGGGACCAGGTTTAGGGGTTTGGTGCGGGTATGGCTCTTACATTTATAAAATAAAAGTAAGTCCTTAAAAGAGAAAAGAGGCCCAGACCTGAACCTCCTTTCTTTTTTTGAAAGTCTAATATTTAATTCTGATTAAAACTTATCTCCTAATTCTTCTAATTCGTCAATTAAGCTCCCGAAGCCATTGTCGAAGAAAGAATCGAACGCCAGTGGTGTTCCGTCTTTAAACACTAAACGAGGTTCAAGGAAGGTATCAGTATAGCAATATCTTTCGGTAGTCTGACCATTAAAATACTCATAGCAATTAGGACCATCGCTATATCCTTCAAATACTAATTTAGCAATAGCTTTATTATCATCTTTGTTAATGGCAACGAATCTAGAATTTGCATTGAAAGCCTCTGCTTCTAATTTAATAGTGACCGATTCGTCCTGGTTATAGTTAATAGCATCGTTAGCTTCTCTGATCTTTTTAATGTCAACCTGGCCTACAAGCTGGATGTTCATTATCTCAAAGGTGGCGTTCGCATTTTTCACAAAAGAATCAATATCGTCTATATCTTCGGCTCCACCTATACTCATATTACCATTTGCACTTGCACTGAAACTGATTAAAGTTTCGTTGCCCTTTTTCACTGAAAGACTTGTGTTTGCTTCTGAAACTGTATTTGATACATGTGTTTCAAATGTAAAGCTTCCTAGTCTTAAAGTAACATCGGCTTTTGAAGGCGTTCCATCAGCTTTATATTCATAAGTAGAAGTTAGCTTCACTTCCTCATTGTTATCGGCAACCAGAGTCGCTGATATTGATGTAGGTAATTCGAACGTTTCGCCATCAACGGTTGTAGTAGCACCGGAGGTAGCATAAGTAAAGGTTAATTTTGCACTTGTTGCACTACTGTTTGGGGAAGAAGGGAAAATAAACTCTAATTTTGAGTTTGAAGCCGTTTTATCCCAATCGCCGGTAGTTTTGTTGTATGCATAAACTCCATAAAGCTCACTAAGTCTGCTTGTTTCTGGAGCTACAGTTGCTAGAGCATTAAAAACACCTTTCAGGTTTCTCGTTTGTGCCGCCTCGTTAATTGCTAAAATACTAGAAACGGAACCTTCGTCATTCAAACCAACATTAAGAGTCGATAAATAATCTAATACGTCTACAAATTTTTCATCAGGAAGGCTGTTAATTTTTTCTACAAAATCGATTCCCGCTTTTTCCAGGTTCTGTTTATGCTGGTTTACTTCTAAATCCGAGAACTCAATCTCGCCTTCAGGAATTTGCTCATCCTCTGATGGGGAACTTTTTTTACAAGCTGTAAAGGCTAGCAAAAAGACAGTAATTGCATAAAATAAATGTTTCTTCATCTTCATCATATAGTTAAGGTGGCAAAGGTAGTATTTACAGGAGCGAATAAAATACCCACTTTTGGGTATTTTGCTCTGGATGGGGAATCTGAAATGCAGGGCACCTCTGCGAGGGTCTCGGTTATAAAGCAAAAAAATAGAGAATATTCCCCGAACGTAGGATATACCACAAAGCCGGTGCAAGCACCAGCTTTTGTGGTATAGGTCATATTAATTAGTTAACTTTTTTAAAGGTTTCTTCAATAACCTCCCGGCTTCCGTCTTCATCTTTATCTTCGTACTCTGTTACCAACTCTGTCGAGGTTAATTTTTTAATTTTGATCTCATATTCACTACTACTTGATCCGCCAATCTCACTAGCAATTATCTTGTCTCCTTCTACTTTATAATTCTCAGCATACAAGCCACCATCATAGATAATTCTATTATCTGTTACTTGAATTCTATCCTCTGAATCGTAATCGGTATAGGTCTCCTGTTCCGATTGCTTGCCTTGTGCATCGTAAAACGTCTCCACCACCTTGGTTTTTTGCCATGTTCCTTTGAGAGCTGCCATATCAATTTCTGCATCGTCATCTTTTTTACAAGATGTAAAGCCGACACTTACTGCGACAAAGAGCACTGCTAAAAATTTAAAGTTTTTCATGTTTAATTGATTACTAGTTAAGTTAATGATCAGATTATTAACATGCAAAGTTAGATCGCCTAATCGCTTCCACAATACCGGAAAGTAGGTATATTTTTCTCGCATTGGAGCCGGGTAGGTTTGTTCGCACCTGATATTTACAGTAGTTCTACCAACTGCTCCAATTTCATCCCCCTTGACCCCTTAATCAATATCGTTGCATCCCGGAAAGGGGCCTTTTTGAAAGCTTCTGCAGCTTCTTCCGTTGTTTCAAAGAACAAAGCATCGAAGCCGGATCTGTTTTCATAAAACTGTTTTCCGATAAAAATCCTTTGAGAAGCATCGGTCTGAAAAGCTTTTTCTAAAACAGCCAGATGTTCCTGTGCAGATTCCTCACCTAGCTCAAACATATCTCCAACGATTAAAACCTTGTGCTTTGCCTCTATACCGGAAAAATTATCCAGCGCAACCGACATACTACTAGGATTGGCATTGTAGTAATCACAAACTAACGTGTTCAGTGCAGTTCTGGTTATCTGTGAACGGTTATTTCCAGGCTGGTAAGATTCAATCCCTTTGTTGATTTCTTCGGCACTCAATCCAAAATGTAAGCCCATGCTAACAGCAGCCAATATATTTTCAAGATTGTAGGCGCCGGTCAAATTCGTTTTAACAATACGGACCACTGCGTCCGTTCTCCACTCTACTGTTAACAAGGGACTGTTTTCTACAATTCTCCCATTAACCAGGCCGCTATCGTCCCCACCATAATATATCACATCTTTGAGCTGTCGTGACAAACTCATTCCCATCAAATGGTCGTTAGCAGCATTTATGAAAGCGATCCCTCCGGAGTCTTTGAGGAAATCGTATAACTCACCTTTACCCTTTTTTACACCCTCGAAGCCACCAAAGCCTTCAAGATGTGCCTTTCCCACATTGGTGATCATGCCGTGTGTAGGCTCGGCAATACTGCATAGAAAGCCAATTTCCTTCTGGTGATTCGCTCCCATTTCAACAATAGCTATTTCAACATCATGTGTTATTGAGAGCAGGGTAAGGGGAACCCCAATATGATTATTCAGGTTTCCCTGGGTTGCATAAGTTTTGAACTTCTGTGAAAAAACAGCGTTTAAAAGCTCTTTGGTGGTGGTTTTACCATTGGTGCCCGTAATGCCGATGAAAGGAATCGCCAATTGCCTGCGATGGTAACGTGCCAGGTCTTGCAGGGTAACTAACACATCGTCAACAAGAATATAACGGTCATCTTTCTGATACGCAGCATTATCTATAACAGCATAAGCTGCGCCTGCTTCAATGGCCTTTTCTGCGAATTTATTACCGTCGAAACTCTCTCCTTTTAAAGCAAAAAACAAACATTCCCTGCTAATCTTGCGTGTATCTGTACATACATGCGGGAACTTTGAATATACTTTGTAAATGGCCTCTATAGTCATGGAAAAAAATTGTGTAATAATACAAACTTTAGAAACACCCAACCAAGTGGAAGATTATTAATTTTTGAATGTAATTCAAAATGGTGATCCTCCTTAAAAAAAATTGAATAAATTTATCAGAGGCAAGCCGGGAATAATTACACTTACGGCAATGCTCCCTTTACTATCCTTAAAAAACAATGTATGCTAAAAAAAATGCTGGCCTTTGTTTTCATTCTTTCATATCTGTTGAATAATACAGCACAGGCTCAGCTCAAATCACCAGCCGAATTTCTTGGATATAAAACAGGTACGAAATTTACCCCACATTATAAAATAGTCAATTACCTCCAATACCTCAGCTCTGCTTCCGGGAACATCAAACTACATCAATACGGCAGGACTTATGAAGACCGTCCCTTATTTTTAGCCTTCATAGGTTCCCAGGAAAATATTAAAAACCTGGAAAGTATCCGTCAGAATAATTTGACATTAAGTGGTATGAAAGCGGGCAAAGCAAAGCCGGGACAGCCTGTCATCATCTGGTTGAGCTACAGCGTTCACGGCAATGAAGCGTCTTCCAGCGAAGCAGCGTTGGAAACCATTTATCACCTGCTTAATCCCTTAAACGACGACGCTCAACTCTGGCTGAAAAATGCTGTGGTAATTATCGACCCTTGCATGAATCCCGACGGCAGAGAGAGGTATGTGAATTTCTACAATTCAGTTAAGAATATCACTCCGGACGCTCATCCATTTACCCGTGAGCATAAAGAACCCTGGCCTGGAGGACGTACCAATCACTACTATGCAGACCTGAACAGGGATTGGGCATGGCAATCGCAAATTGAAACCCAGCAGCGAATGGAGGTATATAACAAATGGCTCCCTCAAGTGCATATCGACTTCCATGAACAGGGGATCAACGAGCCATACTATTTCGCCCCTGCCGCCGAGCCTCTTCATCAGGATATCACGAAATGGCAGCGCGATTTCCAGGTAGTGATCGGAAAGAACAACGCCAGGTACTTTGACAAAAATGGATGGTTATATTTTACTAAAGAAAGATTCGATCTGCTGTATCCCTCGTACGGGGATACTTATCCCATTTATAACGGCGCTATTGGTATGACCTACGAGCAAGGCGGGTCAGGCAGAGCAGGTCTTGCGGTGGTAAATCATGAAGGAAACTTACTGACCCTTCAGGACCGTATTCTGCATCACCATACTTCCGCGCTGGCTACGATTGAGATTACCTCGACGCACGCCAGCCAGGTCATTGCTGAATACAGCAATTATTTCAATAACAGTCAGTCAAAGCCCTCGGGCGACTATAAATCATATATTATCAGGGACAGTAATCCTGAAAAGCTTAGGGTGCTTTCCGCTTTGTTAAAAAGGAATGGCATCCAGTATGGCTTTGGCGTTTCGAAAAAAGTCAGGGCTTTCAACTATTTCACCGGTAAAAATGAAGGGGTAGAGGTGCATCCGGCAGACCTGGTCATCAGCTCCTATCAGCCGAAGTCAGTTCTTCTAAAGGTTCTTTTTGAGCCTGCAACTTATATTTCTGATTCAATAACCTATGATGTCACGGCTTGGGCAATCCCCTATGCTCATGGTTTGCAGTCATACGCAACAAAATCTATTTTAAAACCTTTGCCAAATTATGCCGCAGCGAGTGCTCCCATCCTCAAACCTGCAAAATCCATAGCTTATGCATCAAACTGGAATTCGCTGGCCGACGTTAAATTCCTGGCAGCCCTCTTAAAAAACAACATAAACGTTCGGTACTCCGAAGTGGCTTTTAACCTTGTTGGAAAACCTATGAACCCCGGCTCGCTGATCATCACCAGGACAGGAAACGAAAGACTGACAGGCGACTTTGATAAAGTTGTGACAGACATCGCCCGAAAGGAGGGTGTGAGTCTACAGTCTATTCAGTCGGGGCTCGCAGACAAGGGCCCCGATCTGGGGTCTTCGAAAATACGTTATATGCAGAAACCCAAAATTGCAGTATTAAGCGGTGAAGGGACTTCAGCAACAAGCTTTGGGGAAGTCTGGCATTTTTTTGAACAGCAGGTACATTTCTCTGCTTCCATTATAAATGCCAGTGATCTCGACGAGGTAAATTTGTATGAATTTAATGTAATCATCCTACCTGACGGCAGCTATAGAGAGCTACCGGTGGAAAAATTAAGTGCATGGATAAATGAGGGTGGAAAACTTATCGCCATGCAAAACGCTATTTCGTCATTAGCAGGGAAAAGAGGCTTTTCCATCCGGCTAAAAGAAGATAAGAATCTCCAGGACGACCAGGCACTGAAAAGCATCACCCCTTATGCACAAAGAGAAAGGGAAGCAGTCAAAAGTAACATACCAGGAGCCATTTATAAGGTAGATCTGGACAATACACATCCCCTCGCGTTTGGTTATCCCAAGTTCTACTATACCATAAAACTTGATGATAAAATTTACCAGCTCTTAAACGGCGGATGGAATGTTGGAGTATTAAAAGATGACGCTTACGTAAGCGGGTTCGCAGGCGCCAAAACGAGAGAAAAATTGGTAAATGGCTTATTGTTCGGTGTTCAGGAAATAGGAAAAGGTTCTGTAGTCTATCTGGCAGAAAACCCTTTGTTCAGAGGTTTTTGGGAAAATGGTAAATTGCTTTTCAGTAATGCGATATTTATGGTGGGAGAATAAGTTCCCGCAGACTTAAAGCCTGCAGGAGCTAAAATTCTCTACTTCTTCTGTTCTGGCAGCAGAATAAACTTAATAAAGTTATTCCCGCTCAAATATTTATTCGCTGACTGCTTTATATTTTCTTTGTTAAGCGCTTTTAACGAATCCACATAACCCAGCACAGCTTTGGGATCTTCGTTACTTTGGTATTGGCCGCTCAAATAATCAAGCCAAAAAGAATTATCCTTCAACTGCGTTTCTGTGATACGTTTTTGTTCAGCGACAAACTTTTCTATATCTACCGGCTGCGGGCCATTCTTCTTTACCTTATTAATCTCGTCCATAGTAGCAGCAATCAACTTGTCTATATTTTCGGGAGCACAACCAAAGGAAACCACAAATGTATAGCGATTCCTCGGTTCCTTCGAATAGCTCATCATAGCACGCGGACTATAAACACCACTTTCTTCCTCCCTTAAACGCTCAATCAGCTTGATTTGTAAAACCTCTCCCAACGCCTCCAGCTGATTATTATTCGTTTCATTATAAACATAATCACCGTTCATTAACAATCTTACGCTTGCCTTATCTTCCTTACCTTTGTAAACTGATTTACTGATCTTTCCTGAGGGAGGATAGATCCCAAGGTCTTTCGCCTGCTCCTTCCGCGATAGCGAAGGCAGCGAACCCAGGTATTGTTCAAGTAATGGCTTTATTTCGTCAGTTTTAAAGCTTCCCACAAAAGTGAACGTAAAATCGCTGGCATCTGCAAACCGCTCCTTGTAAATAGCATAGGCCCTGTCCAGGTTGATCTGCTCGATCTTAGAGATACTTGGCCCAGTTCTGCGTACATTATAACGTCCCAAAACAGCGGATATCGTGTCGGAAAACACACTATTGGGATCATCTTCCCTGTTAGCCAGAGCTCCCCTGGCTTGTGAGATATGAGCCTGGTAAATATCCTGATCCTTACGTGGCTGTGTAAAGTAAAGATATGTTAACTGCAATGCCGTTTCTATATCTGCTGGTGCCGCAAATCCAGACATGCCCTCACTTCGTTCACCGATATAAGGACCCACCGACACCCTTTTACCGGTAAGAAGTTTCGGAAGCTGGATTGCATTGAATTCACCAACGCCACTTCTAGAAATAATTGATGATGCGTTCGACGCCGACTGATAATCCGCATCGCTATATAACGAAGTTCCTCCCGCGCTATACGCATTAAAACGGATCTCATCATTTTTAAAGTCTGTAGGCTTCAATATAACGCGCACACCATTACTCAGTGTGAGTTCAGTAACACCAATTTCAGCTATATTTTTCTCTGCAGTAATTTTACCCGGTGCTGGCTTAGCAGCTAACAAGGGCTTGTCTGAAACCTGATCTACATAAGCAGTAATTTCCGACTGGTTTACACTTTGTATCCAGGCGGAGACCATCTCCTCTGAGGGTAATTTAGAAGCCTCTTTCTCAGGAGCCATAATGATGACGTCCCGGTTGGTATCTTTAAGGTACTGTTTTGCCAGAGCATTCACTTCCTCAAGCCCTATTCCAGGAACCTTGTCCTTTGAAAATTTGTATTCAAATGCAATACCAGGGCTCGCTTCGCCCTCTAAGAACAGCCTTAGATATTCCTGCACATAAGTTTGAGAAGATGTTTTATCTCTTTCTTTATATGCGGCCTCCATAGCAGTAAGGTAAGATTTCTTGGCCCTGTCAAGCTCTGTTTGGGTAAAACCAAAGCGCTTCACTCTTTCAGTTTCGGTAAGCACGGCTTTAAATCCCTTCTCAAACTCGCCCTCGCCTGGTTTCGCAACTACAACGGCTGATGCAACGTCTAAACCGGCCAGGAAGCCCCCGATACTACTTCCACCCTGCAAAAACGGAGGGTTCGCCTGTTTACTTAACTCGCTAAACCGGGCTCCCATCATTTGATTATACAAGGACCGGATGATACTATTGCGCATATCCATTTTCGTTTTCACCACCGTTTCGGGGTGCTTCACCAAGACCTGCGCAACAGTATAAGGCATCTCAGCATCAGTAACCGCAATAAATTGGTTTTTATTCAGCAATGGTATCTTGTATTCGGTCCGATCCTTTAGATTCTCAGGCATCTTAAGATCGGAAAACTTAGATATGATCGTTTGCTCCACTTGCTTCACATCAATATCGCCAACCACAATTAAAGCCTGCAGATCGGGCCTGTACCAATCTTTGTAAAACTGGCGGAGCGTTTCAGGCTTGAATGTTTTCAATACCTCTTCGGTACCGATAGGCAAGCGGTTGGAGTATCTGGAATTGTTAAATAAAAGAGGCAGATATTTGTTCTGCATCCTTTCCTGGGCTCCCTTTCCTAAACGCTTTTCTTCAAGCACAACGCCTCTCTCTTTTTCAATTTCTACAGGGTCCAGACTCGCATCCTGTGCCCAGTCGCGCATAATCTGCATGGTATTTTTCAATAACAGTGTATCATCCGTTGGGACGGGAAGCTGGTACACGGTCTGATCGAAGCTGGTGTAGGCATTCAAATCAGCTCCAAATCGGATACCCGATTTCTGGAGGTAATCTACAAGCTCATTCTTTGGAAAATTTTTCGTGCCGTTAAAGCTCATGTGTTCCATGAAATGCGCCAGGCCCTGCTGATCGTCATTTTCAAGGATAGAACCCACCTTAATCGCAAGATATAACTGCGCCCGGTTCTTCGGTTCTACGTTCCTTCTGATGTAGTAAGTGAAACCATTGGGCAGCTTTCCGGTCACTATCGCAGTATCCTGTGGAATCGAATCCGACTCTGCGGGAATGCCGGCTACCGGCGATGCTATAGGCTTATTGACACTGCATGAACCATTTAATAGCGCCGCTATTAATGAGCAATAAATAAGACTTTTAAAAGTTAGAATCTTCATTGTTCAGATGATATGAGAGATCGTTTATAAGTTTGACGTAAATTAGATTTTTATAATGATTTTTTTGGCATACATCCACCATAAAATTGCAAGCCAGAAGAGCACAAATACTAAAGCAAAAGCAAGTGAAGCATTATAATCAGAAAAATATGGAGTAAAAAAAGACTTATAAATCCATCCCTTCAGGCTGGTCTCGGTTCCATCCGACATATCTACTTTAATAGCGCCCATCATTTTTGCCATCAATCCCGACATAAAAAAAGCGGTGATGGCATTTACCCCATAAGCCAGAAGAGGGACAATTCCAGCCTTCATATTCTTTATATCTATTAACCAATAGAAAAAAGCCAGGAACATGATAGCCAGGCCGCTGCTGAACAGCACATACGAGCTGGTCCACAGCGCTTTATTAATCGGAAAATGAAGATCCCAAAGCAAACCCGCGACACAAGAGCCAAGGCCGGCAACAAACATCAGCGAAACCCTCTTTTTATCATCCAGATCTGTGCGCCGCAGCCAGGTGCCGGTAAGCACCCCGGAAAGCCCTGTAGCGATGGCCGGCAATGTTCCCAAAAGACCTTCGGGATCCCAGGTCCTTGAATGCTTCCATAAATGAGGTTCTGTAATGATCAGCCTGTCGAGCCAGGCGCCCAGGTTAGTTTCTGGTTCAAGATTTGCATAGCCTGTACCGGGAACAGGCACAAAAGACATCAGTATCCAATAAAGGACCAAAAGGAAGACAAGGATAGCACCCTGGGCCCGCCATCCGGTTTTCAGAAAGATCAATGACACCGCAAAATAAACGAGCGCAATCCGCTGCAAAACACCCGGGATCCTAAAAGTCTGCAATGTTTGAACTGGCTCTACGAAAATATCAGGAATAAAACCTAAGAGCAAGCCTAATCCAAACAATATCAGCGAGCGCTTTAAAACCTTAATTATTATTGCAGCGTGACCTTCTGAAACTTCACGTTTCGAACCCAATGCATAGGAAACAGAGACACCAGAAATAAACAGGAAAAATGGAAAAACAAGATCCGTTGGTGTACATCCGTGCCATTCTGCATGTTTGAACGGAGCATATATCTTTCCCCAGTCGCCGGGGTTATTCACCAGCAGCATACTTGCAACAGTAAGCCCGCGGAATGCGTCAAGCGACAGCAGCCTGATTTTCTTTTGAGGTAATTGTTCAATCATTTCTTGAATAAATATCAATAAATCTAAGATTTAGGAAATTTAAAAGCAAACACGACTAACCTTTCAATCCAGCCATACAAATGATTACTTTTATTTCATGAATCTCATGCTATCCCGTCTGAGCGACATGTCGCAAAAAGAAAGCCGCTTAATTATTGGGTTAATGTCCGGAACGTCGCTAGATGGTCTTGACCTGGCCTTATGTAAGATAAAAGGCAGCGGCTTCAATACCAGCATGGAGTTAATGCAGTTTGAATCTGTCCCCTACCCGTCAGCATTTATTGAAGACATCCGATCTGTATTTTCCAAAAGGCTGGTCGACCTCGAAAAGCTGACCTTACTTAACGCCCATATCGCAGATATACATGCAGAAATAATACTGGCTTGCCTTGAAAAATGGAATATCCCGCCGTCGGAGATTGATTGTATAGCAAGCCACGGCCAGACGATATACCATGCGCCAAAGCGTTTGCACCAGCAAAAATACTATCCGAATGCTACGCTCCAGATCGGTGATGGCGACCATATATCCGTTAAAACAGGTATTATCACCTTAAGTGACTTCCGCCAGAAGCATATAGCTGCCGGTGGCGAGGGGGCTCCATTAGCATTATATGGCGATGTTATTTTATTTTCTTCAAGCACGGAGAACAGGGTACTCCTAAACATTGGTGGAATAGCCAATTTTACCTTCCTTCCTTCGGATAAAAGCCATGCTAGAATCATTAGCACTGATGCTGGGCCAGGCAATACACTGATCGATGCACTGGCTAATAAATATTTTGATGTTCCTTATGATGATAATGGAAAGTTTGCACGCGGAGGTAAAGTCGACGAAAATCTCCTGAAAATACTTCTCTCACACCCGTTTTTCACTCAAGACTATCCGAAAACTACAGGACCAGAACTGTTTAACCTCCTTTATTTCAACGAGGCAGTAAAAGCTGCAAAGGCGGAATCCCTAAGTTCACCTGACCTGCTGGCAACCACCACCGAGTTCACCGCCAGGGCGATTTCAAAAGCCTTAAACGAGATCTCTTCCCTACCTTTTACCTTATATCTAAGCGGCGGCGGAAGCCGTAACTCTTACCTCGTAGAAAGGTTACAACAGCTTCTTCCAGACAGTGCGGTTATGCTTACTGAAGCTTTGGGCATAAACCCCGACGCAAAAGAAGCAATCTTATTTGCATTGCTTGCTAACGAAACTCTTTGCGGCTCGGCAATCGATACCGGCGCAGGACCGGTAACAACTATGGGAAAGATATCCTTACCGATATAAAAATTGAGTAGAACTACAGCACACGCATTTAACCAAACAAGCTGATCAGAAAATATACCAGGGCAGCAAGGGTTGCAGAAACCGGTATGGTTAACACCCACGCCCATATCAGATTGATAGTAACGCCCCATCTAACCGCAGAAACACGTTTAGTAAGCCCCACCCCTATGATCGAACCAGTAATGGTATGGGTAGTTGAAACGGGGATACCAAAATGCTCGGTGATACCTAAAGTGACAGCACCAGCAGACTCGGCACCTACCCCTTCCAGCGCTGTAACCTTTGTGATCCTTGAGCCCATGGTCTTAACTATACGCCAGCCACCGCTCATCGTTCCTAGTGCAATAGCTGCATAACAAACTAAGGGAACCCATCCCGGCATCGGATCGGAGCTTCCAATTACATTCGAGGCCACCATGGCAACGTATATAATACCCATCACCTTCTGAGCATCGTTACCCCCATGAGTGAAGCTCAATGCCGCTGACGAAACCAGCTGAAGCCGCTTAAACCACTTTTCTGCTGTTGCCGGCTTTGCATTACGGCAGATATTGATGATCACAAGTGTAATAATCACCGAGATTATCATACCAATTATGGGAGCCAGTACGATAAAGGATACTGTAGTTAATACCTTACCCAAATTGATTGCTTGTAATGCCCCGTCACCCACTGCGATAGCTTTGGCCATACCAGCCCCGGCAAAACCACCGATCAGTGTATGCGAAGAGCTGGAAGGGATACCGTAATACCAGGTTAATAAGTTCCAGGCTATAGCAGCAGTCAAACCAGCCAGGATCACGTGCAAGGTTATATATTGTTCAAGAACTGTCTTAGCGATAGTGTTTGCAACCTTATGGTCATCAAAATAAAAGTATGCCGCAAAGTTAAATATGGCAGCCCAAAGAACTGCCTGAAAGGGAGAAAGCACTTTTGTGGATACAATAGTTGCTATTGAATTTGCCGCATCATGGAATCCGTTGATATAGTCAAACGCGATTGCCATTATTACGACAACTACTAAAAGGGTAGTAACCATTTATAATTTATTAAGCGTTCTTTACCAGGATTGACTCCATCACATTCGCAACATCTTCGCACTTATCTGTAGCTGTTTCAAGTGCAGCAAGAACCTCTTTATACTTTATAAGCGCAATGGCATCCTTTTCATATTCAAAAAGTTCACCTACTGCCCGGTCAAATATATAGTCAGCCTGGTTTTCCATGCTATTTATCCGCACGCAGGAATCGGTGATCAGACGAATGTTCTTCAGGTTTTTCAGCTCACCAACAGCTTTATGCACGTCCTGGCAGCCCTGTAAGATTAACTCAGCCAATTTTTTAATCGGCGTGGTCATTTCCGTTATTTTATACAACTGCATACGGCTTGCCGATCCATGGATAAAATCTGCAATATCATCAATGGCAGAAGCCAGAGCATGAATATCCTCACGGTCGAAAGGTGTAATAAAATTCTTACCCAGTTCAAGGAAGATCTGATGAGTGATCTCATCTCCCCTGTGCTCCAAATCCTCAATTAATTTTGTGTATTCTTTTCTTTTGACCTCATCATCTGTATTAACAAGCTCGATCAAAGCTTCGCCCAACTTGATAATATTTGCGCTTGCCTGCTCAAATAAAGGGAAAAATTTGCGATCCTTCGGAATGAAGTATTGGAATATGCCGTTTAAGCCCATATCTTATAAAATGTTATGCAAAGATATTATCGCAATGTTAAGTTAATGTTAAGCGTTAAATTATACCGGAATAAATGTTTGCTTAGCTTTTTCAAGGGTAAACGCAAAAGTCGAACCCAATCCTTCGGTGCTTCGCACAGTGATCGTTTGCTGATGCGCCTCAAGAATATGTTTAACAATAGCAAGCCCCAATCCCGAGCCGCCGATCTGCCGGTTTCTGCTTTTATCTGTTCGAAAGAAGCGCTCAAATAACCTGGGAAGACATTTTTCTTCAATACCCACACCGTCGTCTGTTACTTCTATCAGGATCTGATCATGGAGCTCAAACGTTTTTATGGCCGTACTTCCATTCTCCTTCCCATACTTAATAGAATTGTCTACAAGATTAACCAGGACCTGGCAAATCTTATCCCGGTCGGCTATTACCCAGGTAGGTGCGTCGTATTTGTCCTTAAAAATAAGGCTTATCTTATGTTTTTTCGCTTTGCCCTCCAGCTGTTCAATCACTTCATTGATCAATACAGCTATGTCGAACTTTTCAAAATTGATCGGCACCTCACCACTTTCCAGTTTTGAAATCACGTCTATATCCTTAATCAGATAACCCAGACGGTCAACATTCTTCGAAGCTTTCCTCAAGAAGTATATAACCTGATCGGGATCTTCAAGCGCTTCATCCTCGAGCAATGCATCAATATAACCCTGTATAGCGAAAAGGGGCGTTTTTAGCTCATGCGAGATGTTTCCTAAAAATTCCTTCCTGAATTGCTCCTGTTGCTTGAGTGCATCTATCTCTATTTTTTTTACACTGGCCCATTCCTTAACTTCCTGCTCCACATCATTGATCGGGTCATTGCTCACGTATTCGCCAAGAGCATCTTTTAGATCTTTACCCAGCTTAAGATTGTGGATGAGCTTGTAAATAAGCTTGATCTTGCTGTAAACGTAACGCTCTATCAGGTAGTAAAAAACCACAAAGCAGATCACCAGCGTGACAGTAAACGTAATAAAAAGGTCAGTGAGACTATGCTGGAAATAGTAATTAACAAGAGCCAGCGAAACGGCCACTGCCAACGCATTTAAAAAGACCAGGACACGGAGTTTCATTTAAAAACAATTGAGCTGTAAGACATCTGTTTACAATAATACTAAAAAGAGATACTAAAACGGAGTTCCATGTGTTTCCCTAATAATTAAATTTGATAGAGCTCCAATATTTTTAAGACCAGATACCGTCAGTTCGGACACAAAACCGGCTCCAAAAAATCTTTGTGCAATGCGGCCGGTGTAAAGTCGTTTGCTAAACTGATCTCTCCAGCGCTTAATATATTGGGCTTCCAACACCTCCCGCCGAAGCCTGTACGATTCCACCAGCGTATCTGACAGTATCTTTGCTGAGTGAACAGCCATTGCCATGCCGTTACCACAAAGAGGACTAATCATACCCGCGGCATCTCCGCAGTATAGAACATGCCCCTCTATTAATGACTTTTTCTCAAAGCTTATTTCATTGATCACCTCGGGCTTATCTAGTAAAAACTCGGACTTTGTAAAGATCGCTTTAAGAAATGGGTTCCTGAATAGCACTTCCCTTTCTAAGGCTTGTATAGAACCCAGTCTGGACAGATGTTTATTTGCGGACAGATAACAGAGATTATAGCGGTCTCCTTCAATTTTAACAGTACCGCAATACCCTCCTTCGAAATTGTCAAGCTGGATTAAATCATCTGGAAAATCGGTTCTGATATGATATTTCACACCCAGGTATGGACTCCGCCGGTAGAAAAAGCTCCGGGACCGGTCAAGGTTAGACCTCTTACCATAGGCGCCAATAACGAAGTCAGATTCAATTTCACGACCATCAGACAGGACAGTGTTAAACAGCCCATCCCGAAAGTCAGTATTGTTTACTTTATGGCCTAGCTCAAAGTTTACTCCCAGAGCCCGGGCTTTTCGGTATAGGAAATCATCCAGTACATACCGGCTTATACCCAGACCTCCCAAATCCAGATTACAGGAAAACAATTTGCCAGACACGGAGCTGATAGCAAGCCTGGAGATTTGAGCCGGCGAGAGCTCCTGCAGATCTATTCCTATTGATTTAAAAAAAGGATAGACCTCCCTCGAAATGTATTCGCCACACACACGATGGAAGGGGTACAGCTTTTTTTCAACCAGGCTAACGTCAAAACCAGCCCTGCTCAGGAGGATAGAAATTACCAGGCCTGCGAGACCGCCACCGATCACCACTGTTTTTTCCCTAGGCATAGGCAGTTTTTTTGATGATGAGCTGCCATCGGAACGCCCACATCCATCTGAGTTTGTAATTTGTAATGCCAGCTTTTTGCAACAAGTTCTCCAGTTCCGTCCGGCGAAAACCCTTCAGCACAGATACCTTGGAGTCGTGCTTCACCATTTCAGATCTTGAAAACAGACGAGTAAGCACCCCGATGGAATGATAAGCGAACCAATGGCGGTGTAGATCATTGACAACAACCGCAAGTTTACTGCAGTCTAACATTTTTTTGATCAGCGCAATCCATTTATCATCATCAAAATGATGGGTAAACAAGCTTGAAATCACCACATCAAACTGATCTGGTCTTAAATCTTCAGAAAAAACATCTGAGTGTATAAAATCCATTTCCGGGAACGCTCCAGATCGTGCCCTGGCATAATCCACTGCCGATCGAGTGGCATCAACACCAACAAATTTCATTCTTAGGTCTTTTTTTCGCGCCCATCCAGCAAGCACCCGCAGAGAGTCTCCTCCACCGCATCCCCAATCGCTGATACAGGCACCATCCTTCAAACCAAGCCTTCTCAAAGCACTAAAAAAAACCCTGTATCCTCCCAGCAATTTGTTTACCACCTCCAGTTCGTCCATGATCGGGTCAATAATATCACTTCCCAGGAAGAAATCGTCCATCATCTCAGGCTCCCTGCTCCGAAATTTAAATGCTTTCATCTATACAACTTCAAGTAACATACTTTCAACCGTTAAGCCTGGGCCAAAGGCAAAGCTCATCACTTTTTCTGCCGGCGCCGATTGCTCCATCAACCGCTTCAAGATGAACAATATGGTTACAGAGGACATATTTCCAAAGTTTTTCAGGACATCATAAGAATGATCAAGCGCCTCCTCAGGCAACTCCAGCATTTCTTCACAGACCTCAAGAATGCGGCGCCCTCCCGGATGAATGGCTGTATGGTTCACTGCACTGCGGTTAATGCCCGCTTTTTGACTGAGACTGTCGGCTACAGCACAAATATTTTTAGAAATATTTTTCGGCACTCGCGCAGAAAGGTTCATTTCAAAACCAGTGTCACCGATCCTCCATGCCATTTCATCCCGCCCCTCAGTCAGGAGAGAATTATGAAAGGTTTTCAATAGAAAGCCTGATCTTAATTGGGAATCACTTTCGTGCACTACTGCAACCGCAGCAGCTCCATCTGCAAACAGGGAGTTTGCCACCCAATTCTCCATGGTATTTTCCCTCTGAAAATGCAGCGTGCACAATTCAACATCTACAATCAAAACCTTGGCGCTATGATCAGCCCTGCAAATATAGTCGGCGATCTTAAGCGCATTAAAGGCCCCGTAACATCCCATGAAATTGATGCAGGTGCGTTCCATGCTCTTATTCAATTTAAGGGCTTCTATCAAATCGATATCAAGGCCTGGTGCATACATACCTGTGCAGCTCACAGTAATGAGATGTGTGAACTCTCCTGCCTCTATATCAGAACTTTTTAGCAAATTCCCGACCGCCTCTACAGCGATATATTTTGCTGATTGTTCATAAAGAGCACTTCGCTGTTTTGTCCCTGGAAACGGCTCTAGTTTCTCATAATTACCAAAAAACGAGTAAGTTCCACGTGGCACTCCAAAGTCTGCAATCACAGAATGTCTATACTCAATCCCTGACACATCATACAGTTTCCGAAGCCGTGGCATATCCTTTGCATCCAGTTGATGAGCGTCAGCCATGAAATCAAAAAGTATATTTTGTGCAAAACGGTTTACCGGATTTGCTGTTCCAATTGCAGAAATAATACTTGCCATTTTATTTTTATACCATAAAAGAACGGCATTTATCTGTTAAGGTTTTTATGTATCTGCCTTCAAGATCCACGTTTTTGCACATGAGATTTTTTTTCTCGTTCTTTTTGCTGCCAGTTTACCTGTTTGCACTAAGCCAGGCGCCCACCATGGTAGTAACAAACGCTGTTCTGGTCTTTATCATCTGGCATTTTTTTATTTACCCAGCAAGCAACGGATATAACAGTTATTTTGACAAAGATGAGGGTAGTATCGCTTTACTGGAAAAACCACCCATGACTGATAAAAGCCTGTATCAGTATTCTTTAGGGCTGGATCTAATTGGTGTACTGCTGTCATTTATTGTTAGTGTAGAATTTGCAATTGCTACATTGCTTTACGGAATTCTGTCAAAAATGTATAGTCATCCTTCTATACGATTAAAAAAGTACCCGGTGATCAGCTTCCTGGTTGTATTTATTTTTCAGGGTGCCTTTGTCTACTGGCTAAGCTATACAGCAATATCCGGAATCAGCATACTCAAGGTGTGGAACCTGTCCTTTTTTATCGCCGGACTCGTCTGTTCTTGCCTCATTGGAGCGTCTTATCCGCTCACGCAGGTTTATCAACATAAGGAAGACAAGAAAAGAGGTGACATCACCCTGAGTGTAATTTTAGGAATAAAGGGTTCATTTGCGTTCGCTGCCCTTTTGTTTCTGCTGGCCTCGGTACTGATTTACTGGTATTGGCAGCTCGAACATCAAATACGGAACTTCTGGCTTTTCCTGTTATTTATTATTCCGGTGCTGGTGATATTTTTGAAATGGCTGCTTGAAGTACTGAAGAATGAAAAAAACGCTAACTTTAAAAATATGAGCAGAATGACGTTAAGCAGCGGAACAGCAATGCTGATCTATTTCTTAATTGTATTGCTTTTAGGCTGATCGTTTCTCCTTTGTCAATGCAGCCACCACTGCTATCTTAAACAATTCTTAAATATGAGATTCCTTACAAACGACGGAATACCCACAAATTTACTCAAATGCTTAATTACAAACTACCATTGCTCCGGCCTGATGTAGTGGACTTATCCTTTATTTTTCAAACTTAATATCCCCATTGGGCAGATCAAATTCAGGTTTTTCGATATACCGGGGTTTACGCTTTTCGCGAAGCCCGTTTGGCTCCGGCGGCGGGATTAGAGCCTGGAAGGCTAATATATCCTGAAGTATTTTGTTGCCCAGATAATCATTCATTGGCTCCAGCTTCTCTTCCACTTTTAGTTCTTCATCCGGATTACTTTCCTGAACAGGGGGAGTATGCCATGCCCCTATGATCTCCGCAGGGCTCCATTCTTTTGAATTGATACTTTGGAGTCCATCCAGTTTATCCTGCTTATAGGCATGAAGAGACATACTCAGCACAATCACCCGGTTTGCAGGCAAAACTTCATCGAACACCCATTCCTGCGCATCCACAGCCATTCCGCGTCTGATACGGAGATCCCGGTACCCTATATAACTGTAGACCTCCTTTTTAAAATCAAACGATGCCAGTGTCAGCCTTAAAGTATACCATCGGTGATTCTGTTTGGGGCCTGTAAAAAGCTGATCCTTACGGATAGCCGGTAAATTAACCTGAACTTTACCCTCCTGGTTTAATGAAACAGCGGGACGCACTTTCATAACTTTATCCAGCGGCGAATTTTTATTAAACTGAAACCCCTCCAGGAAGCTCAGTTCTCCGTCATGAAGATCCCTTTCCCCTCTTTGTTTCGTTTTGCTGGCTGTAATACTTTGCCGCAACACACCGCAGAGCCGGTTAACCATCTCACCATCATAACCGGCATAAATATGATGAAAAACATCGCGCATTATTCGCCCGGTGGTGGCGCATAAGCCGAATTCCTTCCCCGCTTGCTTGGAATTGTTTGTCTGCTTAACCTTTTTAGGCTTCATCTGAAGAATCCGCATATTGCGATAAGTACGATATACCAAATTGGAGAAAGCTCCATGGATGCCGCCAAACTTGTCTACTATTGCCATGATGAAAAAGAAATATAACAGAAAGATACACAGGGAGGCAGGAGATTTAAATGACGCAGATCATATTTGATAAAAAAAAATCCTGACCAAAGAGCCCCCCTCAGACCCCCAACTCCTAAACGAAATATGTATGTCTCACATAGTTATCATTGTTTAATCAGTACCGAGTCCGGGTTTCACTACCAGAAACGCGGACTCATCCGGCACACAGCCCTGATTTAAAATTGAGACATACATAAGTTGGGGGTAAGTTGGGGTGGCTCCGGCCCTGACGGGGGCTCGTCATATTCAGATCAGCAGTAGATCATGGACTCCAAGAAATAAGCGGTATTTCCGGCTAAGCCCGGCCTTCCCACTCAGCATAGAACTGCTGCAGGTATTGTTCAATAAATTGATGACGCTGTTGGGCTAATTCCTTACCCGTGACAGTATTCATCTTGTCCTTTAAAAGCAGGAGCTTTTCGTAAAAATGGTTAATGGTGGGAGCCGTGCTGCTTTTATATTCTTCTTTGCTCATACCGAGCCTCGGTGGAATTGAAGGGTTATAAAACTCCCGCTGCTTAAATCCGCCATAACTGAATGCCCTGGCAATTCCAATGGCACCGATAGCATCCAGCCGGTCCGCATCCTGTACGACGTCAAGCTCTTTTGATGTGAATTGCACATCCCCCAGACTAGCCTTATAAGACATGTATCGTATGATCTGTTGCACATGGAAAATCTTGCTCCTATCAAGCTCAATACTTTCTAAAAACTCTCCGGCAATGCGCGGACCAATTTCTTCGTCGCCGTTATGAAACTTTGAGTCGGCAATGTCGTGTAATAATGCGGCAAGCTCCACAACCTCCAGATCTACTTTCTCCTGCGTAGCAATCGTCTTAGCCGTTCGCCATACCCGGTAAATGTGCCACCAATCGTGCCCTCCTTCGGCACCTTCCAAAGATCTTCTGACAAAAGCTTCAGTTTGCTGGATGCTGTTCATTGTGCAAAGGAAACAATTTGTCGGCCTGGTCTAAAAATACTTATAGCTTTCCTTGCCGTGTTTCTTCCTGGCACGAAAGTTAAATCCCCGCACCAAACCGTAACCAAAGCCTCCGATATGCGCCCAATAGCCTATGCCCGAGGTATCCGATGTTCTTAATCCCAAAGATGCCCAGCCGTCAACCAATTGCTGCGCGATCCACAAGCCCAGAAACACAAAAGCAGAGATCCTGAAAAAGAAGAAAAAGAAAAATACTTTGATCTTGGATGAAGGAAACATCACGAGGTAAGCACCTAATGTCGCAGCTATGGCTCCTGATGCTCCGATACAAGGGATATTACTCCCTTTTAAAACAAAACAATGCACCACGGCTGCTACCACACCCCCGGCTAAATAAAAGATTAAAAAGCGGAGATTTCCAATAGAGACTTCAATATTATCAGCAAATATCCACAAAAAGAGCATGTTACCGATCAGATGCATCCAGCCTCCATGCAAAAACATACTGGTGAACAGGGTATGCAACTGTTTGCCCTGCATAACTTCTGTAGGAATAGCACCGTAAGTAAAGAACAAAGTTTGCAACTGTTCTTCGCTTAGCTGTATTTCCTGCCAGAAGAAATAGCAGTTAATCAATATTAATAAGTAGGTAAATACGGGCTTATACTGCCCTTTAACATGATCATCACCTATCGGAAAAAGCATATTTATTTGAGATTTGCCAGGAGTGAACTTACGAATTCTTTGGGAATTTGGATGTGTGGGATATGCCCTACACCTTCAAACTCTACTAATCTGGCTCCTTTTATTTTTTTGGCGGTTTCCTTGCCCAGGAATTTATATTGGCCATATTTTGCCTGATCTTCCTTAGATAGCAAACCCTTCCCTACAATCGTTTTGTCTTCTCTTCCATTAAACAGTACTACCGGCACTTTAAGGTTTGAGAACTCATGCACCACCGGCTGTTCATAGATCATAGTGAATGTTAGTGCGGCCACTTTTGCGTAGCGCGGGAAATCCGCGCTTTGGGTTACACCTGCGGCAACGTCTACCAGGTAATTATAGGCTGGCTTCCATTCTGGGAAGTAAGAACTTTCATAATACTTTTTAACGCTTTCGGCCGAGGTTTTTAATTCGGTCTTATATTGCTCTTCGGTGGAGCGGTACGGAACAAATGCCCGGTAATCTTCCAAACCTATGGGATTTTCAAGCAGCAGTTTTTCTGTACGCTCGGGATAGAGAAGTGCGAACCGGGTGGCCAGCATGCCGCCCATGGAATGACCCAGGATGGAAGTCTTTGTAATATTCAGACTATCCAGAAGTTGTTTATTAAATCGTGCGAGCAGATGGAAGCTGTAATGAATAAAGGGTTTGGATGATTTACCAAAACCAATCTGGTCGGGTACAACTACCCTGTATCCTCCCTGGTTCAGGGCCTGAATCACCTCTTTCCAATAGTACCCTGCGAAGTTTTTCCCATGAAAAAGGACCACTGTTCTGCCATTAGGGTTTTGAGGCTGGACATCCATATAAGCCATGCGCAGATCCTGACCTTCGGCGTTTACCTCAAGGAATTTTACCGGATATGGGTATTTTACGTTCTCCAGCGTAATGGAAAGGGTATCCGTTTGTGCCTGTACTTGAGAAAAGCAGGTCAATAAAAGCAGGGTATAAAGGATTCTCATCATAATGGAATTATAGACTTGGTGTTTTGCCGCCATCTACGGGCACATTAATGCCATTAATATAGTTTGCAGCTGGCGAGGCCAGGAATGCAACGGCCGCAGCAACATCTTCTGCGGTTCCTATTCTTCTGGCAGGGATTTCTTTGAGCATTTCCTGTTCTATTTGTTCAGGAGTCTTGCCTTCTTTTTCTGCCCGGCTGTTTATGAGGGAAGCTAAGCGGCCGGTCATGGAGGTGCTTGGAAGTACGTTATTTACCGTAATACCAAATTCTCCGAGTTCAGCCGACAGTGTTTTGGCCCAGTTAGCTACCGCAGCCCTTATAGTATTAGATACACCTAAACCTTTTAGAGGTACCTTTACGGAGGTTGAAATGATATTAATGATCCTGCCCCAGCCAGCAGCTTTCATTGAAGGAACTACCGCTTGCGCGAGTATTTGGTTGCAGACAATGTGTTGAGAAAAAGCCTGGCTGTATTCTTCTGGGCCGGCATCAATAGCCTGTCCACCCTTTGGACCTCCGGTATTATTTACCAGTATATCTACAGTGTGCTCCTGAAGGTAATTTTCAACAGCAGTTTTTAACTGATCGGGCTGACTAAAATCGGCCACAATGTAGTGGTGCGACTCTGTATCGTCAGCAGGCAATGAGCTAATCGTTTCTTTTAATTTTTCTTCATTGCGGGCTACCAGGGTGATGCTTGCACCAAGCAAAGCCAGCTCCATGGCCGAAGCCCGGCCTATCCCCTGAGTACTTCCGCAAACAAGCGCTCTTTTTCCAGTCAAATCAAGATTCATAGTGTTTAAACGTTTTGATGGTGATTGGGTTTTTCACTGCGGCTAAGTTCGGTAATAAGTTGTAAGTTTTGGGTCGTAAGTTTTAAGTGCAGGCTGGATAATAATGTGCCTGAAATCATTTGGAAGTTTAAACTTTTTCTTCATCTTCGAAAAAACCTGTTTGAATGCCTGTTAAGACTTTTGGAAGTGCTGTTTTCGGAATCGAGGCTACTACGATCACGGTAGAAGTTCACATCAGCAGCGGTACTAAATATTTTATCGTCGGTTTGCCTGACAAAGCTATTAACGAAAGCATGCTTCGTGTAGAAAGTGCTTTGAGCACTACAGGTTACCATATGCCGAGGCAAAAAATTGTAGTTAATCTTGCGCCCGCGGATATACATAAAGAAGGCTCGTCGTATGATCTTGCCATCGCTATAGGAATTCTGGCCGAGTCGGGCCAGCTTCAAAGTGATATCCTGGACAAATACCTGATCCTTGGTGAGATATCCCTTAGCGGTGATATTCTAGCCATAAAGGGAGCACTACCAATAGCGGTGCAGGCCCGCAAGGAAGGTTTCAAAGGTCTTATTTTACCCAAAGCTAATGCCCGAGAAGCCGCAATTGTAGCAGACGTTGATGTATTTGGCGTGGATAGCTTGCTTGAAGTCATTGAATTCTTTAATGGCAAGCGTAAGCTTACTGCAACGGTAGTAGATACGCGCGAGGAGTTTTATAATAATATAGACAACTATGAAAGCAATTTCTCAGATGTTAAGGGACAGGAAAACATTAAAAGGGCCCTGGAAATTGCCGCAGCAGGAGGGCATAACGTTATTCTGATCGGTCCTCCGGGAGCAGGAAAAACGATGCTTGCAAAGCGGCTTCCCACTATATTACCACCGTTGAACTTGCATGAGGCACTCGAAACCACCAAAATACATTCTGTTGCGGGAAAGCTTCTGGCCTCTGATTCCTTAATGACCACCCGCCCATTCAGGTCACCGCATCATACCATCAGCGATGCCGCTTTAGTAGGCGGAGGATCTACTCCTCAGCCTGGAGAAATCTCGCTCGCTCATAATGGCGTTCTTTTTTTGGATGAGCTTCCGGAATTCAAAAGAAGCGTTCTGGAGGTAATGCGTCAGCCTTTAGAAGAACGCCGGGTAACCATCTCCCGGGCAAAGATCACCGTCGATTATCCCGCTACTTTTATGCTGATCGCATCCATGAACCCCTGTCCCTGCGGATTCTATAACCATCCTGAAAAAGATTGCACCTGTGGTCCGGGAGAAGTACAAAGGTATCTAAACAAGGTGTCAGGGCCCCTACTGGATCGTATAGACCTGCATGTAGAAGTAACCCCGGTGCAGTTCAGCGAACTTTCATCCGACAGACCGGAGGAGAGCAGTACTGTTATCCGTCAAAGGGTCATCCTGGCAAGAGAGCTTCAAAAAACTCGCTTTAATGCTCTTAATGATGTGTATTGCAATGCACAGATGAGCTCAAAAACTGTAAGGGAGATCTGCAGGATCACAGAGGCAGGGCAAACCTTGCTGAAGAAAGCAATGGAAAAGCTAGGCTTGTCGGCAAGGGCTTACGACCGGATACTTAAAGTGTCCAGAACCATAGCTGATCTCGATGCATCGGAAGAAATTAAGATAGAGCATTTGGCCGAAGCCATTCACTACCGCAGCCTGGACAGAGATGGCTGGGCGGGTTAATTATCTGACCTAAAACATGGTACTGTCAAAATCGGCAGCTACGATACTTCTGTAGCATCTATTATGTTATTATTACAACAGCGATAACATCTTTTTCATGAATAAATTGAAATTACTTCTGGCTACTCTTATTATTTGCATTACTGTAGCCTGTAATTTATCAGGTCAGCAGAAATCTGTAGAGGTAAAGATCAGTACCGGGGGGCCCCAGGCTGTTGCGGCATTTGCAGAAGGATGCTTCTGGTGCTCAGAACATATCTTTGAGGAAATTGCAGGCGTTGACTCTGCCGTTTCGGGTTATGCAGGCGGACGTACTAAAAACCCAACCTACGAGCAGGTTTGTACAGAAACCACAGGGCATGCAGAAACAGTTCTTGTTTATTATAACCCGAATGTGGTAAGTTATGAAAAGCTTTTGGATGCTTTCTTCACTTCACATGACCCTACAACAAAAGACAGGCAGGGACCGGACTATGGCTCTTCTTACCGCTCAGCGATCTTTTACTCCAACGACCAGGAAAAGGAGCTGATCCGGAAAGCATTGATGAAATGGACTCCGGCCTTTAAAGATCCTATAGTAACGGAAGTGGCACCGCTAACGAAATTTTACCGTGCTGAAGAGTACCACCAAAACTATGCAAAAGAGAATCCCAACCAGTCGTATATAAAAAATGTATCTATGCCCCGGTTTGATAAGTTCAAAAGGGAATGTAAATTAAAGCTGAAAGAACAATAAAAGGCGCTTATTGTTACCTTTGCTATCTTGATGGATTACCAGATCTTTACATTGCCAAATGGCATCAGGCTTTTACATAAAGCTACTACTTCTTCTATTTCGCATGCATGCATTATTGTCAATGCCGGTTCCCGCGACGAGCCGCAAGGGAAAGATGGACTGGCACATTTTATAGAACATTTGCTGTTTAAAAAAACAGAGAGAAGAAATACCAGCCAGATCCTCAATTACCTGGAATCTGTTGGCGGCGATCTGAATGCCTACACTACCAAGGAGTACACCTGCATACATGCTTCCGTATTAAACCCTTATATTGAAAGGGCTCTCAATTTATTTGAAGACCTGGTTTTTCATTCTACATTTCCTGAAGATGAAATGGAAAAGGAAAAGGGAGTGATCCTTGATGAAATCTCTTCCTACCAGGATCAACCTGAAGAAGCTATACAAGACGACTTTGAAGACCTCATCTTTGAGGGCCATGAACTGGGAAGAAATATTCTGGGAACTCCTGAAACTGTGACCGAATTAACAAAGAGCGACATCTTTGGTTTCCTGAAGTCAAATTATAATACGGAGGAAATCATTGTAGGGGTTCTTGGAAATTACGATTATAAAAAGCTCTGCAATTTATTTACGAAGATATTTGCTGATATCCCACATAACAAGGGCGCCATGGACAGAAGGGCTGTGCAGAGCTACCAGGCAAAGACTAAAAAACAATCGCAGGCAATAGCTCAAACCCATTGTGTCATCGGCAACCATGCCTACTCTATTCATCATCACCATAAGACTGGCTTGTCATTACTAAACAACTTGCTGGGAGGCAACGGCATGAGCTCAAAGCTTAATCTGGAGATTAGGGAAAAATATGGCATTGCCTATACCATCGAATCTAATTATACAGCCTTTAGTGATACCGGCTTGTTTTCTGTCTATTTCGGAACCGATGCTGAAAAAGCAAAAAAAGCGCTTTCGCTGGTACATAAAGAGTTGAAAAAGCTTCGGGAGAACAAGTTGAGTGAAACAGCTTTACACCGGGCAAAGCAAAAGTTCACCGGTCAGATTGCCTTAGGAGAAGAAAATCGCCTGAGCGTACTAATTGCCATGACCAAAAGCTATATTGATCATGGCAAAGCCGACAGCCTTGACGAAATATTCAGGAAGATCAATGCTGTGAGTACTGAACAAATCCTCGAGATTGCAAACGAAGTTTTTGACACCTCCAGGCTGAGCTCACTATTATTTGAACCTGCAGATTGATCTGCTGTGCACTAATTCAGTTTAAGTTTATAATTTTGTATAATGAAATTACCAATTGTAGCATATGGCGATCCGGTTTTGAAGAAGGTGGCGACAGAAATCCCTAAGGATTATCCTAACCTTCAGGAACTGATTGCCAACATGTTCGATACTATGTATAATGCCAGCGGGGTGGGCCTCGCCGCTCCGCAAATAGGCCTTTCCGTACGCCTGTTCATTGTTGATATTACAGACAGGGATGAACCCGAATATCAGGATTTTAAAAAAGTGTTTATCAATCCGACCATTATAGAGGAAACAGGAGAGCTTTGGGATTTTAACGAGGGTTGCTTAAGTATTCCCGATATACGGGAAGACATCAAAAGGAAGGAGAATGTCTTCCTATCCTATTATGATGAGAACCTTACGCATCATGAAGAAATGTTCACGGGCATGGCTGCCAGGGTTATTCAGCACGAATATGACCACATCGAGGGTAAGTTATTTACTGACAAGCTTGGACCTTTGAAAAGGGCTATGATTAAAAGCCGCCTGGATGCTATTTCGAGAGGAGCTATTAAGGTAGGATACAAAATGAAATTCCCTAACGCAAACAAAAAGCGTTAACGACCGGCCCGTTGTCCAAAGGAGCTATCGATCTCGGCGCTGTCCTTAGTCTGTAGCAGGGGCTTAAGCGCGCCAGGGACTAAGGACTATCCCATAAAAGAGTCTCTGACTCGCTAGGCGTTTTGTATAGCGCTTTAACTGAGTCGGACACTCCTTTTTATTTCTGAATCCTTAGAACTCCTCCGGAACTCCCAAGGACAGACAAAAGCTTAAATAACGACATTGCGCGTGCGCTACAATTAATTTCCTGACCTGCTTTTATCACCCTGCTGTATCTGCTGAATGAAAGCAGCCCATGCGAAAGGATTTAACAAAGGGTTAGCCATTCTCTGGTTAAATGTGCGGCTCGTTAAATTGATATGATTGTTCTGAAAATTCATGGTGTTCATTTCCCCTGCATCACGAGGCAGGTTCTTAGCGATAGCCATGAGTGAACTTCTCTCTACGTTTTTACGTGCTATTTCCAGATCATCGTCAGCAAACTTCATTGCCATAAATTCCCGGTTAAACTCGTCTAAACTTGCCCATGGGTAAACTCTTACCACGGGAAGATTAATCACTTCCGCTTTCATCTTCATGATAACGGTGTATTTTTTATCCGCCAGATTACGGGGAATTACTAAAGCTTCACGGCGGTAACCTATGGCACTGAATACGATAGTGTCGCCTTCGTGGGCAACGAAGGAAAAATAGCCCTGATAATTTGCTGAAACGGTCTTATTTCTGTCGGATTTGTTTGTGACCGACACATAGGGAACTACGACGTTTGAATCGATATTATAGATTACACCAGAAAACTGCACAAGAGGCTTCTCCTGGCTCTTTACAAAACCGAAAGTCAAAACTAAAGCCGCTATGATCAATAAATGCTTCATCATCAATGTAAACCTACCAAAAATTGTGCTAGAGTGTTGTTAAATTCTGTTAAATGGCCTAATTCTTCCTTCAACACAAAAAAAGCGATGCCATTCAACGCCATCGCTTTCATTATTATAAACATTTAGCTTATTGAAGATTTTGGGGCAGCACTGCGTTGGGATCATCCATATCAGTTAAATTAACCGCTTCGATTCCCTCTATTTCGGGTACAGCTCTTTTAATTGCCTGTTCAATTCCGGCTTTCATGGTCATGATACTCATGGGACATGAACCACAAGCGCCAAGCAAACGCAATTTTACTATGTTTTCTGCAGTAATCTCTTCAACTGAAACATTTCCCCCGTCTGCTTCCAGATAAGGTCTGATAGTATCTAAAGCGCCTTCCACTCTTTGCAACAAATCCATATAAAAAATTTTTATAAAATTACTAAAATTCTAGGAAACCCCAACCTGCACATTTTTGGCATTCTGAATAGACACTTGCTGCGCTACGCGCTCTGCTACTTCTAAAAATGCCGCAGACATAGGATTACCACTATCCAAAATAACGGGCTCGCCAGCGTCACCCGCATCACTTATACTTTGCACCAAAGGTATTTCACCTAAAAAAGTGGCATTAAACTGTTCTGCAAGCATCTGACCACCGCCTTTCCCAAAGATGTAATACTTGTTATCCGGCAGCTCAGCTGGAGTGAAATATGACATGTTTTCTACCACACCAAGCAAAGGCACATTAATCGATTCCATTAAAAACATTCCAATACCCTTTTTTGCGTCAGCTAAAGCAACATTCTGAGGTGTAGTTACAATTACCGCGCCTGCAACCGGGTAGCTTTGCGTAAGCGTTATATGGATATCTCCTGTGCCGGGAGGTAGATCTACTACCAGATAATCCAGCTCACCCCAATCAGCATCGTTGAACAATTGTTTTATAGCATTCGAAGCCATCGGTCCGCGCCACGGAATAGGTTGTCCGGGATCTGTAAAAAAGCCGATCGACAATAGTTTAATGCCATACTTTTCTATCGGCTCAATACGGGTTTTACCTTCGGGTGTTTGTATAGCCATTGGCTTAGCTCCTTCTACACCAAACATCATCGGAATAGAAGGTCCATATATATCGGCATCAATTAAACCGACCCGGGCTCCTTTACGAGCTAAACCTAATGCCAGGTTGGCTGATACCGTAGATTTCCCAACTCCTCCCTTGCCGGATGCAACCACGATGATGTTACGTATATTCGGTAAGGGCTGGTTCTTTTGAGTAGTAACCCTTGAGGTCATAATGATTTCCGTAACTACATGAGCACCTATAAAATGCGAAATAGCATTACGGCAGGCGTTAGCAATCAGTTCTTTCAAAGGACATGCAGGAGTGGTCAACACCACTGAAAATTTTACGTTATCACCCTCAATCTCTATATCTTCGATCATATTAAGAGTCACCAGATCTTTCTTAAGATCGGGTTCTTCTACATGCCGCAATGCATTCAGGACTTGTTCTTTGGTTATCATTTAAAAACGTTTCTCGCTGCAAACTTAGATATTTTTTTTTCGGGGAATTTCACACAAATAACATTTAAAAAAGATTCTATTTGAAAACCTATCATACAAATTTTAAAGTACAGATCAATTTTATCAAACTGCCAGACAATCTTCTTGTTTGGATAGTGATTTTATTGATATTTACGGGGCGGAAATAAAAAACCCGTTTTGAACGTTTTTAAACTCTAAAGAGCTGATAACTTATTCTATTAAATGCGCATCCCACCTAAATACTTAAAAATTGCTGGCATTACTGTGATTGCATTACTCGTTCTAGCCCTTATCGCAGGGCTGATAGCTTTTTCAAAGCGCGAAGCAATCTTGAAAACTGTGATCGAAAAAGCCGTTAGGAAAGCCCGGAACAGCTATCAACTGAACCTTACTATCAACAACCCCAGATTTGAGGGCTTACGTTCGGTTGCCTTTTCAGATATCTCTATTGTACCGGAAAACCGGGACAGCCTATTGTATATAAACGATCTGCACGTTGGGATCCAACTTTTGCCATTGCTTTCCGGCGACCTGAAAATTGCTAACATCCAAATCAAAGAAGGAAAGATAAACCTGGTTAAACGGGATAGTGTCCGCAACTACGACTTTCTGTTTAGAAAAAAAGAAAAAGACAGTACTCAGAAAAGTACCCGGGCGGATCTGGCCGAATTGGCGAATAAATTGCTCAACCAGGCTCTGGATAAAATTCCGGAGAATATGTCCCTGAACAATTTTGAAGTCCATATAAGACATGACGACGATCAGCTAAAGCTGTATACCACTTCAGCCACTATTGAAGACGGTGCTCTGAAATCGAATATTCTTATCAATAACCTCGAATCTAACTGGCATATTGACGGTAAGGTAGATCCTGATGAGAGACAACTGGATTTTAAACTTTATGCCAGCGGAAAAAAAGTCGAATTGCCAGTCATTGAAAAAAAGCTAGGTTTAAAATTGAATTTTGACACGCTTTACACTTCCCTAAAAGAGGCGAAAAGAAGCGGTGACAGCTTTAAAATTTACACCTATTGCGCTGTGAAAAACTTGCTACTTAATCATCCGAAGATAGCAGCTAACAATATCATAGTACCATCAGGAGCCATCGATGCCAACTTTATGATCGGTGAAAATTATGTGGGTCTCGACAGTTCTTCGGTGATCTATCTTAACAATGTGAAGGCCAATCCCTATATCAAATACACACTATCGCCTACAAAGATCTATGAGTTAAAACTGAGGACAGAGAAACTGGATGCACAGGAGCTGTTTAACTCCTTCCCTGTGGGATTATTTGAATCGCTTGAAGGCATACAAGTTGCGGGACAACTGCAATACTCGATGGATTTCTACCTTGATTCTAAAAGACCTGATAGTGTGCGTTTCAATTCATCATTAAAAAAGACCGATTTCGGCATCCTGAAATGGGGGAAAACGAATCTGGAAAAAATCAATAATACGTTTGTTTATACACCCTATGAATATGGCAAACCAATGCGGGATATTACCATTGGTCCGGGAAACCCTGATTATGTCCCCTTAAACCAAATTTCGCCTTATCTCCGAAATGCAGTATTAACAGCTGAAGATCCTTCATTTTTTTCGCACCGCGGCTTTGTAGAAAAGGCCTTTACACGTTCTATAGCCACAAACTTTAAAGAAAAAGCTTTCAAAAGAGGCGGCAGCACTATTTCTATGCAATTAGTAAAAAATGTGTTTCTAAACCGCCAGAAAACAATGGCCCGCAAGATCGAGGAAATCCTTATCGTATGGCTTATTGAAAATAACAATGTGTCTTCCAAGCAGCGTATGTTTGAGGTATATTTGAATCTGATCGAATGGGGGCCCAATGTATATGGTATCGGTGAAGCAGCAAGACATTATTTTGCGAAACATCCATCAGATCTAACGTTAGGAGAAAGTATATTCCTGGCGAATATAGTTCCCCGGCCCAAAAAAGGTCTATATTTTTTTGAAGGGGATGGGAGCCTGAGAACGAGCATGAGGGGATACTTTAAACTCATAGGTGGTTTAATGGCTCAGAGAGGATTTACTGCGAGGGATACCAGTGCTTATGGTTTTTATTCGGTAAGACTGAAAGAAAGCTTGCGTCGCGGAACACCGGTGGATACCACTGCTATAGATTCCCTAATGGAGGGTGAGGAAGAACCTGTGATCATAGAAGGCGAAGAGGCAGGAAACTTTTTCACAAGATTGTTTGGGAAAAAGAAACCGGATACCGTACATGTAAGCCAGGTTAACAAGCTGAAAGGTATTAAAGACTCCGTTAAAAGCCCCGCAGACCTACGCAGAGAACGAAGGGAGCAGAGGCGAAAAGAAAAATTACTTCGGGAAAGCGGCGGATAAAATAATTGAAGGCCAATACTAAAATTATGAAAGTTGAAATCGAGGATAAGGAATTCCAATTGATGCTGGAATACGACCAGATCAAGAAACGCACCCGTCTACTGGGCATTCAGCTTAACCTGGAATATGAAAATAAGGTGCCCCTATTTATTGGGGTTCTGAATGGAAGTTTTCTTTTCATGGCTGATCTTTTGAAGGAGATTGATATATCTTGTGAAGTCGCCTTTATCAGAGTAGCATCTTATGAGGGAGAATCCAGCACTGGTAAGGTAAAGGAAGTGATCGGCCTTGACGTGGATCTTAAAGATCGCGACATAATCTTAGTGGAAGATATTGTGGATACCGGCTTAACGCTCAACTATATCCTGGAAACAGTAAAGAAGCAGGAGCCAGCCTCTGTAAAAGTATGTACCCTGCTATATAAACCATCGGCAATAACTCATGAAATTGACGATATCAGTTACGTGGGCTTCGAAATACCTAATGAATTTGTGGTGGGATACGGCCTGGACTATAAGGGGCTTGGCAGAAACCTGAAAGATATTTACAGAGTATGCAACGTTCCCTCAGAAACTTAATGTTAATTTAGCATCTTTGCAAAAAACTGAAATCAATGACGATCCATAAAGAGGGATATACCTCGCTTGCTCTTACTGCCCTATTTATCTTTATTGTTAATGCCTTTGCCAACTACTACTTTGCAGACATCAGCTGGTTGTTGTGGACCATTTACATTTTATCCTTCGCCCTTTTCATAATCGTTTTACAGTTTTTCAGAAGTCCGAACCGCAAGCTAAATACTGATGACCTGCATGTGTTATGCCCTGCGGATGGAAAGGTAGTAGTAATCGAAGAAACAATAGAAGCGGAATATTTCAAAGATAAACGCATCCAGGTTTCTATTTTTATGTCTCCGGTGAATGTTCACGTAAACCGGAATCCGGTGTCAGGAATTGTTAAATTTTTTAAGTACCATCCTGGAAAGTACCTGGTTGCCTGGGATCCGAAATCATCAACAGACAACGAACGCACTACAACGGTGGTTGAAACTAATCAGGGTATACCAGTTCTTTTCCGGCAGATTGCGGGAGCTCTGGCTAGACGGATTGTATGGTATGTAAAGGAAGGCCAGGAAGTTAAACAGGGGGATCAATTTGGTTTTATTAAGTTCGGATCACGGGTTGACGTGTTCTTACCTTTGGGAACGGATATTAAGGTTAACTTGGGAGACGTTGTAAAAGGCGGAATTACAGTTCTGGCGGACTTTAAAAATAAGTAAGAATTTGAATTCATGTGCGATTAAGCTCATGCTTCATTAACAAAACAGATATTTAGATGAAAAGAATAGCATTTGTTTTACTGCTTGCAGTCGCGGGAATGACAGCTACTGCTCAGACCAAACCAGCGAAAAAAGCACAAAGCACAGAAAAGAAGGAAGAATGCAAAAAGACCGGAGGTAGCTGCTGTTCTCCTACCAGCAAAGCAAAAGCGCTTTTGCAAGCTAAGCCGGCGACACAGAAGAAAGGCTGATGGTACTTAAGAAACTATAAAGCTGCTTTTACCAGGCAGCTTTTTTTGTTCGAAGCTATCTTCAGTTTTTAAATGGGTTGGCAAGAACCATTAACAAGAGAAGGAAAGAATTACAGGCACACGCGATCACAAAAAAAGCCCTCCTGAAACCAGGAAGGCTTATATGCTTTGAAGAGAAGCTGTAATTAAACTCTTTTAGATTTAATACGAGCAGCTTTACCAGTTAAAGCACGTAAGTAGAATAATTTAGCTCTACGAACTTTACCACGGCTGTTCACTTCTATTTTCTCAATGTTTGGAGAATTTATAGGGAATATACGTTCAACACCTACACCGTTAGACATTTTGCGCACAGTAAAAGTTTCTGTAGCTCCAACACCGTTACGCTGAATAACAACTCCCTGATAAATCTGAACACGCTCTTTATTTCCTTCGCGAATTTTATAATGAACGCTGATTGTATCGCCAGATTTGAATGCAGGAACCTCTTTTTTCGCAACCGCCTGCTCTTCAACAAATTTTACTAAATCCATGATTTTAAGCTCTTAATATGATTTTTAACCCGTAAAAATCGGACTGCAATATTAGGAATTTTTTCTTACAATAAAAAGGATATTTTTATTTTTTCCACAATATGCCGGAATTCCACATTTCTACAGTTTTTTACTTCAATAAGTCTGGCCGACGCTGCCTGGTACGTTCCAAGGCCTCACTATCGCGCCATTCATCTATCTTTGCCTGATGGCCGCTGAGTAACACGTCAGGCACTTTATGGCCACGCCAGTCGGCCGGCCGTGTATAGACTGGGGCATCCAGCAACTCACCCTGGAAGGAATCAGAAAGTGCCGAAGTTTCGTCCGAAAGCACACCTGGAATAAGACGTACAATTGAGTCGACCAGTATGGCTGCAGGTAATTCTCCCCCAGAAAGTACATAGTCACCTATCGAGATCTCACGAGTGACATATATATCCCTGACACGTTGATCAATACCCTTATAATGCCCGCAAAGGATTATGATATTACCCTTACCGGAAAGATGATTAGCGATGCTTTGATTTAGTGTCTCCCCGTCGGGCGTCATGAAAATCACCTCGTCATAATCACGTTCAGCCTTAAGCGCTTCTATGCACCGTGCAAAAGGCTCAATAGACATCACCATGCCGCTCCCCCCTCCGTAAGGGTAATCGTCAACACTTTTGTGTTTATTCGAAGCGTAGTCCCTGAGATTATGAACTACGATTTCGGTCAATCCCTTCTTTTGCGCCCTTTGCAGGATAGAATGAGCAAAAGGACTTTCGAGCAGGCCAGGAAGCACGGTAATTATATCAAATCTCATCTTCGGGCTTATTCGTTAATATAAATATCTATCAATCCTTCCGGCAGTGATACCTCCAGAATACCGTTGTCCTCATCAATATTAAGGATGATGTTTTCGTTCAGTGGAAACATTACTTCACGAAATTTATAAGGAACCACAGCAATGAATTGCTGAGGGTACTCATGTACCTCTATAATTTCGCCAAGCTCACCATAATGCTCATCTTTCACGATAAAGCCTTTCAGATCCGTATAATAAAATTCATCATCCTGACGCTCGGGCATTTTAGCATTTGGCAGATATAGTTTTTTTCGGACCAGTTTTTCAGCTTTTTCTATCGTATCAATATCTTCAAAATAAAAATTACCCGTACTATTACTCTGAATCTTTGAGGCCGAAACAAAATAAGGGATCAACTTGCCGCTTAGCTCCACGAATACCACATCGAATTCAAGATCTTCATAGTCGGGAAACTCAAAAAATATCTGGACCTCCCCTTTTAGACCTTTTGTTTTGGTTATGTAGCCGATATAAAAACTATCTTCAATCTTCATATTTTTTAATAAAAAACGCCATTACGAAATATCGCAATGGCGCATAGTCATTTCAGCTAACAGATTATTCTGCACCTTCAGCAGCTGGCTCTTCAGAACCTTCTTCTGCAACAGGAGCTTCTTCTTCTTCTGCAGGAGGAGTATTTTTAGCAGCAATTGCAGCAGCTCTTTCCTCTTTCTTTTTAGCTTCAGCAGCTAAAGCAGCTTTTTTAGCTTCTTCTTTTGTCTGAACCAGACCTTGTTTTTTACCCTGGATCTTTTCGTCTTTACCTTGAAGCCATTCGTTGAATTTTGCTTCTGCTTGTTCAGCGGTTAATGCGCCTTTCTTTACACCACCTTCCAGGTGCTTTTTGTAAAGAACACCTTTATAAGAAAGGATAGCACGAGCTGTATCAGTAGGCTGTGCACCATTGTTAATCCATGATAAAGCTTTCTCGAAGTTAATTTCAATAGTCGCCGGATTAGTGTTTGGATTGTAAGAACCTAAACGCTCAATGAATTTTCCATCTCTTGGAGCACGGGAATCCGCCACCACTACGTAGTAAAAAGGTTTTCCTTTTTTACCGTGTCTTTGCAATCTGATTTTAGTTGCCATTTTTGCTTTTAAATTATGTATTCAACATAGTTCCCGGAGTCACCTGCGGGGCCGCAAAGATAAGTCAATATTTTTAATTAAAAAAATGATAAACACCTCTTTATACTAAACCGAGACACTCCTGCAACAATTTCTATTTGGGTAATGAAATTGTAGAATAACGCTTATTTTTGTCCAAACTTCTGTTGATGCAAACCCTTTCAAGCCTTCTATCCGCAATAAATGATGCTATCTGGTTGTACAATTTGTCTCAAAAAAAATTCATTTATTTAAATCAGCGGCTGGCTGATATATATGACATCAGCATTGCCGCCATAGAGGAGGACCCTAAATTCTGGAGAAAATATATTCACCCATTGGATTACTCTTATGTAATTGAACAAACAGAAAAAGCCTTCAATGGCGAAAGTATTGAAATTGAATACCGCATACTAGTTAATGGAGAGGTGCGCTGGATCTCAGATAAAAAAGTGGCGGCGACAGATGAAGAGGGCAATGTGGTGATCACGGGAATTCTTTCAGATATAACTAAGAGAAAAACCGATGAAACAATCCTCTTGGATACAGAACGAACATTCAGATACCTGTTCATAAACAACCCGAATCCTTTGTGGACGTACGATTGCGAAACTTTGAAGTTTCTAGCAGTAAACAATGCTGCAATCACAAAATACGGCTATTCGAGAGAAGAGTTTTTATCAATGACCATCGCCGACATCAGGCCTGAAGAAGACATCCCTTCCTTAATAAACAGCGTAAAAAAGGTTAAATCGCAATTCTACGATTCGGGTCGTACCTGGAGGCATCTGAAAAAGAATGGAGAGCTTATATACGTAAACATTTCAGGACACGGCATTAAACATCAGGGAAGAAATGCTGAATTAGTGATGGCACATGACATCACTGAACAAATAAAAAATCAGCAGCTAATTACACTGGCCAAAGAAAACCTGGACGCACTGATTAACAATATCAAAGATCACATCTGGTCAATCGACGGACATTACAATGTCTTATCGGCGAACAATTCGTTCAGGGACATCATACGTAAAGGGCTAGGCCGCGATCTTGAAATAGGCGATTCAATATTTATGCCTGAATTTGCTCCGGAAGCGAAACAACTATGGCGCAAATATTATGATCGGGCTTTAACAGGCGAGGTAGTTCAATTTATTGACCAGATAAAGCTTCCGGGAAATGATCCTTACTTTTCTGAAACTAAACTTTCTCCGATATTCAACAATCAGGAGGTGGTTGGTGTCGCCTGCATTTCGAGTAATATCGAAGAGCGCCTTGAGACACAGAAAAAAATCATGAACCATAACCAAAGCCTGCTGGAACTTATATCCATAGCATCGCATGAAATAAGGGGGCCAATAGCATCGCTGCTTGGTTTATCAGAAGTATTTAATACACAAAACTATGCTGATCCTTTCAATGCCGAAATCATAACGCTCATGCAAAACACGAGCAGGCAATTAGACGACCTTATTCACAAACTTGTGGACAAAACCTACGCCCTTCAACAGGAGAATCAACTCAGATATTCCGTTCGACAAAATCGATCAGAGAATGAACCACTTTGATATGGATCTCCTGGGCACGGTCTGCATAATTAGTTTTTGGAGCTCTTATTTCTACATCACACAGTGATGCCATTTTACCTCCGTCCTTACCGGTAAGCCCTATAACTTTTAATCCTTTGCTTTTAGCAGCCTCAATTGCATTCAGGACATTCTCTGAATTCCCGCTGGTACTGATGGCAAGAAGCACGTCACCGGCCTGACCTATGGCTTCAACCATCCTGGAAAAGACAAAAGCATAACCGTAGTCATTTCCCACGCAAGAGAGATGCGATGGATCGGATATGGAGATTGCCGGCAATGCTACCCTGTCGTTTCTGTATCTGCCAGAGAGTTCTTCAGCAAAATGCATAGCGTCGCACATTGAACCTCCATTGCCACAGGAAATGATTTTTTTCCCCGCCTTTATAGCTTCAACCAGCAACCTGCCGGCAGATTCTATATTAATAATGTTCCTTTCATCACTGATGAAAGCGTTCAGCACCTGCTGTGCTTCAAGAAAATGTTGTTGGATAGATTCCATATTAAAATAAACCGGATTGCAATGAATGCAGACCCTGTTTTTGTAATATCATTTACAATTACAAAGAGAGAATGTCAACTATTCTCAACAAATTAGGGTTGATTTCATTGATATGTTTGATAGCATTCTGGAATGGCGTAAAGTGGATATTGCTACTCACTACACCTACCATTTCACCTTTATGACCACTGATCAACCCTTCGACCGCGGCAACACCCAGACGGCTGGCCAGCACCCTATCCATACAGGTAGGACTACCTCCGCGTTGTATGTGCCCAAGGATCGACAAACGTATATCGAATTTCGGAAAACGTTCTTTCAATTTCTCAGCCACTTCAAAACCGCCTGCATGCCTTCCTTCGGCTACCATAATAATCCTTGACGACTTGTCGCGACGGCCTTCCTCCAGGCGTCGGAATAACACTTCGATTTCCGTTTCTGATTCAGGAATAAGGATTGCTTCTGCACCAACACCTATACCCGAACGTAACGCTATCAGGCCCGAGTCGCGCCCCATAACCTCTATAATAAACACACGGTCGTGCGACTCTGCGGTGTCTCTTATCCTGTCTACGGCGTTGATAACATTATTGATGGCTGTGTCATAGCCTATAGTGAAATCTGTTCCGATAAGATCATTGTCGATTGTACCTGGCAATCCTAACACAGGTATGCCATGCTCCTGAAGGAAAACATTTGCTCCTGTAAAAGTACCTTCCCCTCCTATTACAACCAGCGCATCAATCTTATTCTTTTGCAGGTTCTCAAATGCGGTCTTTCTTCCCTCAATAGTTCTGAAGGCTTCACTTCGAGTAGTTTTTAATATAGTACCTCCCCGCTGTATAATGTTGGCAACTGATTTCCGGTTCATTGGAATAATTTCGTTGCCAATTAAACCTTCATAACCCCTCATAATACCTTTTACTTCTAAATTATGAAACAGCCCTGTACGTACCACAGCACGTATCGCTGCATTCATTCCGGGAGCGTCGCCCCCTGAAGTTAAAACGCCGATAGTTTTTATTTCGCTCATTATTTTTTTGTTGAAAACGCAGCTTTGCCGCTATTCAAAAATTCTATATAATTATCTATATCTAAGTCAAAGGCCCGAGGAGGTACCAAAGTCTCTCCTGCAGTGTTGACGATTACATAATATGGCTGCGAGTTTGTTTTAAACTTACGTGTTTGCAAATCGCTCCACTTTTGCCCCAAAGTTTTAATTTCTTTTCCAGATTCAGAAGTTAATTTTTCATTTTGCGGCAGTTCCGTCCTGTCATCAACATACAATGATATTAAAACATAATCATTTTTCAATATTTTTAATACTTCCGGATCTGACCATACCCCTTGCTCCATCCTGCGGCAATTAGCACAGCTATGGCCTGTAAAATCCAGTAAAACAGGCTTATTTTGTTTAGAAGCAAAGTTTAAGCCTTCTTCATAATCATAAAATACGTCCAGCCCGTGCGGTGCTTCAAAAAGACCCTGGTACTTTTTAGGAGTCAGGGCATGATCTGTCCTTCCTGAGTGCAAATTAAATTCCTGAGTGCCGGGAGGAGGCAGCCATCCACTAAGCGCTTTGAGTGGTGCGCCCCATAGACCAGGCACAATGTAAATGGCAAAGCCGAGCACTACCATCGCGAAGAAGAGGCGGGTAAGGGATATAAATTCTATTGGCGAATCGTGGGACAAGCGAATCTTACCCAAAAGATACATTGCCCATATTCCAAATATAACAATCCATATTACCAGGAATACATCCCTGTTTAATATGCCCCAATGATAAGCTAGGTCAACGTTAGACAGAAATTTGAACGCTAGTGCAAGTTCAAGGAAGCCCAGGGAAACCTTTACTGAATTCATCCATCCTCCAGATTTAGGCAATTCCTTAAGCCAGGATGGGAAAATAGCGAAAAGGGTAAAAGGAATAGCCAGGGCAATGGAAAATCCGAGCATTCCTACTGCAGGTCCTAATGTGACGCCATTCGATACCGTTTCGACCAGTAAATAACCAATTATCGGACCTGTGCATGAGAACGACACTAATGCAAGAGTAAACGCCATAAAGAACAAACCCATCAAACCACCCTGGTTGGATTTCTCATCGGCCTTGTTCACAAGCGAAGCTGGCAAGGTTATTTCAAATGCTCCAAGAAATGACAGAGCAAACAGTACGATCACCACAAAGAAAAACAAATTAAAAAACGCGCTGCTTGCCAGGTCATTAAGCGCTGAGGCGCCAAATACTGCAGTGACCACTACTCCTAAAAATACGTATACAATAACGATCGATAATCCATAAATGACAGCACTTCTGATTCCCTTTTGCCGCGAGCCCGAACGCTTTGTAAAGAAAGAAACAGTAAGAGGGATCATCGGATATATACAAGGCATAAAAAAAGCGAGCAATCCGCCTGCAAATCCCGCGAGGAATATGCCAAGCAGGGTATTGTCTTTCGCTTTTGATGCCGCTGGCATGCTCAGTTCTACCCTATCAGATTCAAACCCTTTGGCGTATGCAGGAACAAGAGTATCTGCCGGAGAAGCTTTCACTGCCTCGCTCAATGGGGTATCTGCTGTTGCCTGCTTTTGCTCCGGCTCCTTAATAGTATTGGGTAGGGAGCCTGATGTTTTGGCAGTAGCTCCAGCTTCTATCTTTACTGGTATTTTGAAGCTAACCTCCTCAGGGGGCAGGCATCTGCTGTCATCACACACCATAAACTCAAGCGTCCCGCTAACCACAGTGCTGACAGTACTTAATTTGATCCTCTGTTTGAAGACAACCTTTTTTTCATGCCATGCTATCTCCATATTAAAAGCCTTATCAAAGGCACTTACCGCCTTTGGGGACTCAGCGGTCTTACCAACAAGTACATAGTCTTTTGAAGGTGTAAACTTGAAAGAGGTGGGTATAGGTCCCCCCTCGTCAATAAATTGAGAGTACACATGCCAACCGGGCTCAATAACGGCAGTCAATAACAGATCGACTTGACCATTACCAAGCTCCTTCGCTGCAAACGACCATTTAACAGGCTCGGAGATCTGTGCCAGCGCACAGAAATTAAGTATAATTAACGTTACGCAAAAGCAAATCTTTCTCATGTATTCAGCGAATAACAAACGACACCTCCTTTAAATTAAATGAACGCAAAGATCCGTTTATATCAAGTTTTAAAAATCCTCTTTCATTTACCCCCACAATTCTCGCTACCTCGGGCTTGCCGTCAATGATAAATGGATGATCCTCCCCGAACCTGTATAAGGCGCCAAGATACTCTGTTAAATGGGTACCGGGATTTTCTTTTAACTCACAATAACGTCGCTCTATTGCCTTACAAAGTTGCTGAAGCAATACATTTAAATCATAATCCTGATGTAAGATTTCTCTGAGGGAACTTACATTTTTCACACTTTCCGGAAAGCTTGTCTGATTTACGTTTATACCGACCCCTATAACCGAGCTTTTCAATTGACTTCCCTGCAAACTATTTTCAATCAAAACTCCACCAAGCTTCTTGTCTTCATAAAAAATGTCGTTCGGCCATTTTATTTTTGCCGATGGGCCAACAATCGACCGCAATACATCGTTAATAGCTAAACTAACGGCAATATTTAAGTTGAATTGAAAATCAGGTTTTATGAAGACAGGATAGAGAAGTATGCTAAATGTCAGGTTTTTGCCTGGTTGACTATGCCAGACATTTCTCACCTGGCCACGTCCGGCATACTGGTCTTCTGCCAATATAACAGTACCTTCAGGCAATGGCTCGCATTTTGCCAATTGTAACTTTAAATAATTATTGGTGGAATCTACCTGCCTAAGGGTGACTATTTTTTGTCCAACAATTAATGATGAAAAAGTGTTATTTTGCAAAAGAATGGAGATTTACTAAATTCATCCAAAACTAGTTTTTTTAATGGTAAAAAGTAAAGCAATTAATGAATCAACCTTTATTTCTGAACTCGTTATCCACGGGATCCAGGAGAAAAAAGGAAACGAAATTGTACGATTAGATTTAAGAAATATACATAGCTCTATTGCCGACTACTTTGTAATATGCCACGCCGAGTCATCCACGCAGGTTAGGGCAATTGCATCAAGCGTAGAAGAAGAGGTTTTCAAAGCATCAAACCAGCTTCCGGTTCGTGTAGAAGGGCTGGAATACGGTGAGTGGGTATTATTAGATTACGTTGACACTATTGTGCATATATTTAAGACAGAAAAACGCCAGTTTTATGGGATTGAGGAATTGTGGGGTGATGCAGAGATGAAATCTTACAAAAGCGCCTGATCTCTGTAAGTCACACACTGGATTAATTTTAAGAAATGAAAGAGAAAAAAACCGAGAGTTTTAAAAAGACAATAAAAAAGCGCCCGGCTAAAAAGATTGTACCAAAGCCGCCGAAGTTCAATATTATGTGGCTTTACGCTGCAATTATAATCGGACTATTTGCCGTTCAATACTTTTTTAACGGATCAAGTGCTAAAAAGATCAACTACCAGGAATTCGAAAGCAAGATGCTGCGAGCAAGGGACGTTGAAAAAATTATAGCATACAAGAATAATGATCTTGTGATGGCAGAAGTTTACATTAAAAAGGACAGGCTTACTCAGCCTAAATATAACGATGTAAACAAGGAAGATAATTTTAATATGTCGGGTAACAGCCCGCAATACTTTTTCACTGATGGTTCATTTGATGCACTTCAGGCTAAACTGAGGGAGGCTGAAAAAGATCTTCCTTTAGAGCAACGAACCCCTGTTAGCATTGAATCACGCGAAAACTTCTGGGCAAGCTGGTTTATGTCAATCATACTTCCGGTATTACTGCTTATAGGATTCTGGGTATTTATTATGCGCAGAATGGGCGGTGGTGCTGGTGGTGGCGCTGGCGGCCAGATATTCAACATTGGAAAATCAAAAGCTACTTTATTTGATAAAGAATCGCAGGTAAGCGTAACTTTTAACGATGTGGCTGGTCTTGAAGAAGCCAAACTTGAGGTGATGGAAATAGTGGATTTCCTTAAAAACCCTCAGAAATATACCAATCTGGGTGGAAAGATCCCGAAAGGTGCATTGCTGGTTGGTTCGCCGGGTACTGGTAAAACATTACTTGCAAAAGCCGTTGCTGGTGAAGCTCAAGTACCATTCTTCTCCTTGTCGGGCTCAGACTTCGTAGAGATGTTTGTAGGGGTGGGTGCATCAAGGGTTCGTGATCTGTTCCGTCAGGCAAAAGACAAAGCTCCTTGTATTATCTTCATTGATGAGATTGATGCAATTGGCCGAGCCCGTGGAAAAAACAACATTGTTGGAGGAAATGACGAGCGAGAGAACACGCTAAATCAATTACTTGTTGAAATGGACGGTTTTGGTACCGATTCAGGCATTATCATTATGGCGGCTACAAACCGGCCTGACGTTCTAGACTCGGCTCTTCTACGCCCAGGACGGTTCGACAGACAAATTTCTATTGATAAACCGGATTTAGTTGGCCGCGAGCAAATATTTAAAGTTCACCTCGCTCCAATAAAGCTGTCGGAGGAAGTTGACCCGAAAAAACTGTCAGCGCAAACTCCCGGATTTGCTGGTGCTGAAATTGCGAATGTTTGTAACGAAGCTGCCCTTATTGCTGCACGTAAGGATAAGGCAGCAGTGGATATGCACGACTTCCAGGACGCGATTGATCGCGTAATCGGTGGTCTGGAGAAAAAGAACAAAATCATATCACCCGAGGAAAAACGGATCGTTGCTTACCACGAAGCGGGACATGCTATTGCGGGCTGGTTCCTTGAGCACGCTGATCCTTTGGTAAAAGTGTCTATTGTTCCGCGTGGTGTAGCGGCTTTAGGATATGCCCAGTATCTTCCAAAAGAACAATTCCTGTATACAACAGAGCAATTGATCGATGGTATGTGTATGACCATGGGTGGACGGGTTGCCGAAGACCTTACATTTGGAAAGATCTCTACAGGTGCGCAGAACGACCTTGAGCGAATAACCAAGCTTTCTTACGCCATGATCACTCTTTACGGCATGAATGACAGGGTTGGGAATATCTCCTTTAATGATCAGCAAGACCAGTTTAACCGGCCGTATTCAGAGAAAACTGCCGAGATGATCGACGAAGAAGTACGTAAGCTGATTGATTCGGTTTACACCAGAACCAAGCAGCTGCTTACTGATAAAGCTAGTGGCTTAGAGAATCTGGCTCAAAAACTTCTTGAAAAGGAGATCCTGTTCCAGAGTGATCTTGAGGAAATTCTTGGAAAAAGGCCTTTTAGCCACCGCACTACATACGATGAGTTTGTAAACGGTGATGATAGCGGCAACCAACGACCAGTCGCAGAGAACCTACATCCAGAACCAGTTGGTGATTCTACTGAGCCATTAAAGAGCTCGGAATCGAAAGACATATAACCGGAAAATAAACATACAGCCCTGGATTTTCCGGGGCTTTTTCTTTTAACTAAAATTAGGATAAGCGACTTTTGCGAGACAAAGCGGCAGGGGCATGAAAGATACTACTACTTCTAAAGAAAAAATGCTGAAGAAAATACGGAAAGCTTTACTTGAAAAGCATGACAATCCGTATCCAAATCTGGAGGAGGCTCCATTATATGAGCCCTACGATGATTTCCTCGAAATATTATTTGCCGAACAGTTGAGCTTGGTAGCTGGAAAATTCATTTTCTGCGAAGATGAAATCCAGTTTATTGAGAACTTATTGCTTCTTGCCGACGAAAAAAGCTGGCGCCGTATTTACTGCTGGGAACCACAACTCCAGAAAACGCTTTCAAATTATGAATTTCCTTTTTACAGTACAGATACAGACTTCCTGCAGGCAGAAGTTGGCATCACTCTCTGTGAATCTTTAATTGCGAGAAATGGCAGTGTACTTATATCGAATGGGAATGCTGGTGGTCGCCGACTGAGCATCTATCCCCATCACCATATCGTTGTTGCTTATACATCCCAACTGGTGCTGGAACTGAAAGACGGCCTGAATAGGGTTAAGCAGAAATATGGAAACAAAATTCCAAGTTTGTTGTCGTGTATTACCGGACCAAGCCGGACGGCCGACATTGAGAAAACCCTGGTTCTTGGGGCGCATGGACCTAAAGAACTGATTGTATTTCTACTAGAAGGATAAAAAAAAGCCGCTAGGCGGCTTAATTACTCATTCTCTTTTGTTAATATCTGATTTATAGCTTTTCTCTAATCGACTCGATCAGTCTTCCGCCTTTATAGTAGTAACGCTTCCAGTATGCCTCGTTAAGATTGCTTATCATCACACCTCTGCTACTTGACGCGTGAGCAAACTTATCATTACCCAAATAAACCCCAACGTGGGAAATTGCACGGCTATTGATCTTGAAAAAAACCAGATCACCTTCTTTTAACTCCTCCTTATTCACAGGATTCACCATGCTGAAGATATTTCTTGAATTATTTCCGATAACTGTATTAAATACTTTATCATATAACTGGTATGCAAATCCTGAACAGTCAATTCCTCTCTCAGTATCACCACCAAGGCGGTATGGAGTTCCTAACCAATCGTATACAAACTGATAAAGCTTAACATTTGATGTAGCGGAAACTGCAACTCCCATGATCTGCGAAAAGTAGTCTTTAGCCAGATTATCAGGATCTGCGGTTGTCTTTTTTTCATTTTGTGCCTGGGATGACACAACACTTAAAATTAGTAGCAAGGCTACTAGCATTTTTTTACCCATTCTAAACTCGTTTACAATTAAAAAACCTTAATATAAACGCCCTCTTAACCGGCTTTCGGTCCGAGCATTGCAAAAATAGAAAAATATATCACCTTTGAAAGCGATTACTGTCCATTTTTAACAACTTTTAACAGAACTTAGTATCAAACTCTATACAAAAATTGCTTTCCCTTATCAGGAGACTGGGTATACGGTTTGATAAAGCTTGGGTTTCAATAAAATATTAAAAGTATCAAAATGTAAAAAAAATGCCCTGCCGATCCTCACCAGCAGGGCTAACCTAAACCTTATCACAATTGTGAAGCCACAAAAATATTATAAATAAGAAATTAGCACATCATCAAAACGTCATTTTACTGTTCCATAAGTGTTTTGGCAACCGCTCCGCATATGCCGTCCACCCAGGCGACGTTTCCTTTACTATTGAGCTTGCAGCTTAGGATACCGTGGGAGTCCCTTTTGCATTGAATGATGACTTCCTTTTCGCGAATGAACACCTCATATTCATCCTTAGATATCTGGCTAACATATCCATGTAAAATAGTATCATCAGTATGTTTATACGCTACGGTAAATGATTTATTAAACAGGGTGAAATGTGTGGAAGTGTCAGGACCAATTGCGAATCGGGTTTTCATAAATATTTGATAATTAATTAAATAGTGATCTAATTTAGTTAATTATCGAAAGGCGCCAAACTTATTCGGCAATATGTAAATCAAAGCGTAGAAAAGCAAACAGAAATTGTGAAGTTTTTACACTATCTGCAGCATTACACCGGGATTGAAACCTGAAACTTACATCATAACAGAAGTTAAGCCTATTTGTTTCCAATATTTGCCGAAACTGTGTGTCCTGGCCTGCCTATAGACTTGTAAGCTCCGCTGCCTTGAAGGATGGAAGCGAATGTGCTCTTGCTTCGCAGAATGTTTGAGGCAGAGCGAAGATCGTCATCGTATTGGAAATTGTGTTCTATCCTGCCAGTTTGGTAAAAATATCTACCCGCTATCTCATTTTCAAGAGCTCTCCGGATTTCCTCTTTAAACTGAATGAGGTCATTCTTCTTGCTATGTGTTATTTTACTTCTTAATGCCTCATATTCTGCTCTTACTTCCAACAGCTTATTTTCATTCTGTGCTTCAGCTTTCAACTCGTTAATGAGTTTCTCTGTTTTGGTACTGTAATTATAATCCTTGTCGGATAAATAGCTTGAGAATTGATCATATTCTGAGTCTGTAAGCTTATAGCTTCGCGCACTCGAAATGGAGGGATTTTGCTTTCTGTATTGTGTTGCGTAATCGAAAATCAGGTTCCTCGAAAGAAGAGTCTGAGTAATAGGACTATATTTAACCGGAGCAACATATACATCAGGATAAATACCGCTACCATCGAAAACTGACCGTCCTGATTTCGTCTTATATTCTGTAATCAATGAATCAGCGACCTTTTCAACGCCACCGTTTTCTAACCTGTGGGCATAGTCGAGGGCCTGGATGCATCTGCCTGAGGGAGTATAATACTTCGCTACTGTTACTTTTACCAAGCTATTATAAGGTAAATTAAATGTTTGCTGTACAAGGCCTTTACCAAAGCTCCGCTGTCCTACAATTACCGCCCTGTCTAAGTCCTGTAATGACCCTGCAACAATTTCTGCGGCCGATGCTGAACGCCCGTTAACGAGCACCACCAGTGGCAATCTTGCGGCGATTGGCCCGTCGAAGGTTTTATAACTTACAGTTTTCGCCTTATTACGTCCTCGTTGAGTAACCACAGTTACATTCGGCTCTATGAAGAGATTAACAATTTTGACAGCTTCCTGCAATATGCCCCCTCCGTTATACCGCAAGTCAAGTATAAGACCATCGGGGTTACTTTTTTGCAAAGTTAAAAGCGCGTCCTTTACCTCGAGGCTAGAATTCTCAAGAAACTTATCCAACTTTATGTAAGCAATATTATTGCTCAGCATTCCGGAGTAACTCACATTGTTCTGCGTAATTTCTTCGCGTATTAAAGACTTTTCTATAGGACCACTTTCGCCCGGCCGGCTTAGCTTAAGTTTTAATACGGTGTTTTTTGGTCCTTTTAGCATCGCGCTCACCTGATCGTAAAGCTTCCCTTTAAGGGATATCCCATTGATCTCTATTAGTTCGTCGCCGGCACGGATATCTGCCTTCTGTGCGGGAAATCCCTCGAAAATGTCGGCTACTATAAACTTCCCTTTCCGGGTGTGAACACTGGTTCCAATTCCACCATATTGAGTACTTACGTACTTCATTTTATAATCCTCAATATCTGACTCCTGAACGTACTCGGTATATGGATCAAGGCTATCAAGCATTGCATCCACACCGGTTTTCATAAGTTTTGAGGGGTTTACTTCATCTACATAATTTAGATTCAGTTCTTTGTATAGAGAGGCGAAAATGTCGATGTTTTTAGAGTACAGGAACAGATCTTCGCGGAACGCGGATGTACCAAGGACCGCAGCAAGGCAAGCTGCCAAAAGAAATCTCTTAAAGGTAGTACTCTGTCTTCTCATATTGATTTCACGTTTACGCAGATGCGTATTATAATGTAAGATGTCTGGTTTATGACAAGATCAAGCCGTCATACAATAACGTCTGTACGGAAAAAAAAGTAAAAAGTTATGAAAAAATAACGCCTGAATACAGAATCTTATAAAAGATTATTGTCAATATTAACAAGACCTTTCTTCAATGTAAAAACCACATATTCTCTATTGCGACGGAGCCGCGACATCAAATTTTGAATAAGCTTCTCCTCCTCGCCGGGAGAATAGGCCAAGTCATCGTCAGTAAGTTCGCGGTATTTACGTTTAACTTTAAGCTTAAGCTTCTCCCAATTCTGATTGCTGATAGTAATTTCTGTCATGGTTTTCTTTGTGACAAATGTAAAAATTAATACGTCTTATTTAAAACCTGAACCCGCTGTCTACAACATTTTTAAACTTAAAATGTTATTCTCAAAAACTCACCCAAAAAATTCAACAAACACAAAACCATTTAAGATGAAAAAGCTAATAACTACCACTGTAATTCTATTAACAGCCTTTGCTGTGCGGGCGCAGCTTCCGTCTTTTGATCTAGGCTTGAAAGCCGGAGTAAATCTTGCAACCCTTCAGGCAGATTGGGCAAGCACCGAAAACCGCCTGGGATACCAGGTTGGAGCCTGGGCCAGAGTAGGAGGCGCAGGATTTTACGTACAACCTGAGGTATACCTCGGAAGTAAAGGGGGGAAATTTGGTAACATAGATGCGGATGGAACAACAGTATCTGGAAGTGGCAAGGTAAATTTCACCACGCTTGATATCCCCGTCTTGCTCGGTAATAAAATAGGGATGGATAAACTCAACATTCGATTCATGGCAGGTCCTATCGTGTCGTTCATTCTTAAAAATGATTTTGAGGAGAATTACAATATGGGGACCAATGTTAACGACTATAAAAACCAGACTATTGGCGCTCAATTAGGCGCAGGTGTTGATGTAGGTAATATCAGTGTAGATCTTCGTTATGAAAAAGGACTTAGCAATATTGAGAAAAGTGGCAAGTACGACCAAAAACAGAACTTATGGCATTTAAGCCTTGGCTATAAATTATTCTAATATGTTTACCGGGAGGGAATCTCCTGGTAAACTTTATCTATCATCCAATAACTCGTCTATCGTATTAAAAGTTACAGAGTGATAATTTGGCCGGGCCCTTAAGTAAACTTCCCTGGCCCATTTTTTTCCTTTTTCGGTCTTTACCATCTCTTTATACAAAGGCAGCACCAGTTTCCTCCGTCCCACATTAATCAGGTACTTTTCTATTTCCGGATAGGCTTTTTCGTAATTTGATCTTAAGGCCAGTGTATACCATGCACATTGTATTTCAGTATTTTCGGAACGGGTAAAACCCAGGTCTTTATCCAAAAGGCTAAGATCGTGTGTCGACAAACTGTCGGGCAAAGCGCTGATAAGGTATAGCCTTTCGTTAGTACTTTTGATCTTTGTAGCCAACCTGCCAGCTTTAACGCTTCCATCCCAGGACTTTATTATAGAATCTATGGCCCTGAATTTCACCGATGACGGAATGATTACATTCGACGGAATGCCCGGTTCGTAAATCCATTTGGAGACCAGCACTTTGTCGCTAATCTTTACGTCTCTGGCTATAAGATTCTTTTGCAGATATAACACAAAGTCTTCTGTGCCTATAGATTTAAACTGGTGGCCTTTGAAATATTCGCTTACAAAGGCATCAAACACATTCCGGCCTGCAGCCTCTTCCATCAGCCGCAAAAAAGAATAACCCTTCTCATAAGCAATGTCTGTAACACCATCGTCCGGATTACGGTTTTCAAAGCTTCCTTTCAATTTAGTATCATCATTCTTATCTCCCAGTTCGGCAACCGTTGCTTTTAGCAGGTTAAAGCCAATCACTTCCTGCATCTCCGCTTCTTCCCTACCATAAACTTCCTCTATAATTCTTCTTTCGAAATAAGTAGTAAAGCCTTCATTTAACCAGAAGTCATTCCATGTGGCATTGGTAACAAGGTTGCCGCTCCAACTGTGTGCCAGTTCATGCGCAATCAAATTCACCAGTGATCTGTCGCCCGCGAGAACTGTAGGCGTTGCAAAAGTCAGCATTGGATTTTCCATTCCACCAAATGGAAAACTCGGGGGAAGCACCAATACGTCGTACCTTCCCCACTGATAAGGCCCGTAGATCTTCTCCGCGGCAGCCACCATTTTACCCATATCGGCAAACTCCCAGGCGGCCTTTTGTAGCACGCTGGGCTCTGCGTAAATTCCTGTTCTGGCATCAATTTCCTTAAAATCGATGTCACCAACGGCGAGGGACATTAAATAAGACGGGATCGGTTTTTTTTGTTCAAACGTGTAAGTCCCGTCCTTCGATCTCATTTGTGGATTGACCGCACTCATCACTGCCATTAGCTCCTTTGGCACAGAGACATGTGCTCTATAAGTGAATCTTATCCCGGGACTGTCCTGGCAGGGTACCCAGGTACGAGCAAGAATAGCCTGCGATTGAGTAAACAAATAAGGATGTTTCTTTCCAGCTGTCTGGCTGGCGGTTAGCCACTGCAGAGCGGCAGCATCCGCCGCCGTTTTATACCAAATACTTACTTTTTTCGTATCAGGCGTTATTTTTATCGTAAGCGCTTTACCCAAAATCTTATTTTCCCGCCCCAATGTGTATCCTGCAGCTTCGGCCAAGCCGTTAAGAGTAACCTTATCTATTTTTAGCTGATGAGTATCAAACACAATGGAATCGGCTTCTGATACATTTTGAATATCCCACGTCGCTTTCCCTGAAATTGTATGAGAACTGAAATCTACACGAAGTTCGAGATCAAGGTGTTTGACAATTGCTTTATCTGGTTCTGAAAAAGAATGGGGGTCAGTTCTTTCGCCTATTTCGACGTTTGTGATATCCTTTTTTTTAGGCTGGCAGGCAAAAAAAACGATGCAAAAAAATAGAAAAAGTTTCTTCATAAGCTTGTTTTATGTAAAACCGCAGAACCAGCATAATGTGCGGGAAAACGAACTATTTTTTAAATTCAACGCTTAACTGGGTCTCAGACAAACCAGGCTTCCAGTTTGGACCTTCCTTGACAAGCCTTATAGCTTCGTTGTTGAAAGCATCGCTCAAGCCTTTAACCACCTTGAAATTTTCAGGTCGTCCATCCCTATTCACTGTGAAAGATATGATGATATTGGTGTCCTGAATGAGTGCTTCTGGATTACTGCGATTATTCCTTAGATAGCGTTGGTATTTCCTCCAGCCGATCACAGGCTCAGAATCAGCCTGTACAAACGACGGATTTGCTTGTTTTGATTCGTTTGGTAAATTGCTCCTGCCACGTATGACGACTCCAGACGTTCTGCCAGCGATCACCTGAGGAACAACCATTGTGTCACTGGCTGCAGCTGACACATTGGGCTTCGAATCGGCTTGCACGTTGTTATCAACCACGATCACCTCATTCAGCGTGACCGACCGCTCTTCCTTTTTCAAACTTGCCAGGACCGGTTCGTTCTCAAGAGGGCCCGCCTTGGGTGTTTTGGCAGGAGTTTGTCGAAATACCGGTCTCGCAGTTGTGATCTGTGTCCCAGGTTTGCTCAGCTCCTCCCTTTCTTTTGAGGTCAGCTCCTGCCTGGTATCGCTGTCAGGCAAAACAACATCTACGTTTTTCTCCTTCAATGCAAGCCCCGGTTCCTGCTGGCTGCCCTTCATCCAAAAAAGAATACTTGCGCTGATAAACATCAAACTTGCAACCGCAGCAATGCTGAGCCGCTGCCAGGTAAAATTGAAAATATTCTTTTTCTCCTGTTGAATAGCGATCCGCTCGTAAAGCTGCTTTTGCAGAATACTCAAATGAGCATCATCATGATCTGTATGGGAATAACCCTCGAGGGCATCTGCAAGAAATGGATCATCCAGTGCACGACGTTCCAGCTCATGCATAGCACTCGCATCCAGTGTTCCTTTCAGATACTGCTCTATCTCCTTATATGTTATTTTATTCGCTTCCACCACTTCTCTCCATACAAATCCTGAGGTTACGTTTGCCATTCTGGATGTAGCTCTTAACCTTGTTGATATCAAATCCGGTCAGATCAGTCACTTCCTTATAACACTTCTTTTGCAGATAAAACAAATCTACAGCCAAACGCTGTTCCTCCGGCAATTTTTTCATGCAGCGCTCCAAGCTTTTTAACCGGTCTTCAGTTTCACCATCAGAGTCAGGATGCTGAAACAGCGGTTTTTCCACACCATAATCTTCGATATTTACAAACTCATGTTTTCCGCTTACTCTTAAAGCCATTAAACAATGGTTCCTTGCCAGAGTATATAACCAGCTTTTGAAGTTGCTCACCTCATGAACTTTGAGCTTGGATATTAATTGTTCAAATATCTGCATCACAGCATCTTTACTCTCATCTTCTTCCTTAAAATATTTCAAGCAGACACCGTAGAGCAGAGGCATGTAAGCTTCGAACAATCTTCCTAGCAATTCCAAATCTCCGGTACGGCGATATTCAGAGAGCATTTCTGCTTCAGTCATCGATGCACGCGTATTTCTATGCCGGATAAATTTCAAGCCTGCTTGTGTTATTGATATTTCATAATGATGCAGATTTTTATCATAAACCACAATATTTTTAAAAAATAATTTGTGGAAACTCAGTTCGCCCGGCATCCTCAGTAAGATCAACGATATAAAACATGAGAACGACTTTCCATATTATTCAAGCTCTGCTAATGATCTTTTTTGTGCCGGCTCAAACGCCAGCGATGGCACAAACAATCCGTGGCATTATTACTGACAACTCTAATAATCAGCCGCTAAGTGCTGTGGATATTCGGGTTAAGAATTCTTCGAAAGTAACATCTTCTGATAGCCAGGGTCTCTACAAGGTCACTCTTGACAAAGCCAACAGAACGCTGGTATTCTCCTACCCCGGTTACCAGCAGAAAGAAGTGACTGTTGGCACTGAAACAATAGTTAATGTTAAATTAAGTGTCAAGATCAGGGCTTTCGAAGACAAGGAAGTGCAGACTACTCAGCTTTTATCAGGAAAACTTGCTGGCGTAGCTATGGTCAAATCCAGGCGCCACTACATCCACCCGCCTGTACCAGATTTCAATACAGAATCCTATAATAGCATTACTGAAAATGGATTCAAAAATGTCAGCCGGAATCCCCTATCGACATTTAGTATTGATGTAGATGTAGCCTCCTATAGCACTGTAAGGCGATTTGTAAATAGCGGTCAGCTACCTCCAGTAGATGCTGTTCGGATTGAAGAGATGCTGAACTATTTTAACTATACCTATCCAGAACCGAAGAAGGATATACCGCTTTCGATGGACACGGAAATCTCTGAAGCCCCTTGGAATAATAGCCACCGTCTTGTAAAAATAGGGCTCCAGGGCAGAAAAATGGATACAAGAAGTATACCTCCATCAAATCTGGTGTTCCTGATCGACGTTTCGGGATCTATGAACCAGCCAAACAAGCTTCCATTGCTTAAGTCTTCCCTTAAACTCCTTGTAAACCAGTTGCGAGAGGACGACAAGGTATCCATAGTGGTCTATGCAGGTGCCGCCGGTTTGGTGTTACCTCCAACATCCGGCAATAGGAAGCAAACAATTAAAAACGCATTAGATCAGCTTGAAGCGGGAGGTTCTACGGCAGGTGGTGCAGGCATAAAGCTGGCTTATGCTATTGCAGCGGAGAACTTTCTAAAGGCAGGAAACAACCGCGTGATCTTAGCCACCGATGGAGATTTTAACATTGGCACCTCAAGTGATTCCGAGATGCAGCGAATGATCGAGGAAAAACGGGAAAGCGGTATCTTTCTTACTGTACTGGGTTTTGGCATGGGGAACTATAAAGACAGCAAAATGGAAATTCTCGCGGACAAGGGTAACGGCAATTACGCCTATGTGGATAATATTGCGGAAGCCCGCAAAGTACTTGTAAGCCAGTTTGGAGGGACATTGCATACCGTTGCAAAAGATGTCAAACTTCAGGTAGAATTTAACCCTGGAAAGGTGCAGGCTTTTCGTCTGATAGGTTATGAAAACCGCCTGCTGAATAACGAAGATTTTAACAACGACGAAAAGGATGCAGGAGATCTGGGATCAGGGCATACGGTCACAGCGCTTTATGAAATAATCCCCGTCGGTATAAAAAGTAAATTCATAGGATTTTCAGACGTCCTGAAATACCAAAAACCATCAGTCACCCGACTCGCATTAGGGGATGAATTGCTAACTGTGAAGATCCGTTATAAAACGGCGACAGGAAATTCAAGCAAGCATTTCGAAAAGCCAGTGATCGACACCAGTACACCATGGAAAAGTACCTCAAATGATTTTCGCTTCGCCGCTTCGGTAGCTGCTTACGGAATGATCCTCAGGAACTCAGAATTTAAACAGAATGCAACTTTCAAAGAGGTAATCGAATGGGCTAAAGCCGCTGTCGGCCAGGATGAAGAAGGCTATCGAAAAGAATTCCTGAACTTGGTTAAATCCTCCTCTCTATTGTCAGATGAGCTATTGACCTCAAAAAATTAAATAGAATTCTTTAGAAACCGCTTAATCTATGTTTCTTTGGTGTATTATGATGTTAAACCATTGGAGGCGCATGTGCTCTAAACTTGTAAACACACAAATGAAACAGATAAAACTAATAGTAGCGGCAACAACTTTGATTTTATTCAGCAGTTGCGAAACTCTGAATGTAGCAGCCCAGCAGGTAATGACGCAGGGAGGAGTTGGCGGTTTAAATCCAAGCTCTGCAGAAATTGCCTCCGGGCTAAAGCAGGCCTTAGAATATGGGACAACTTATAGCGCCGAGCGCTTATCCAGTCAAAACGGTTTTTTAGGCAATGCCGCAATTAAAATTCTTTTTCCTGCTGAAGCACAAAAAGCTGAAAAAACCTTGCGTAGCCTTGGACTGAACCAGCTATGTGATAACGTGATCACTAGCTTGAACCGTGCGGCTGAAGATGCAGCAAAAGAAGCTAAACCTATCTTTATTAGTGCCATTAAACAAATGACGATAGCGGATGCCACAAATATTCTTCTAGGAGGACAGAACGATGCCGCAACAAGCTATTTCAAAAGAGTAACTAACGCACAGCTTACGGAAAAGTTCAGGCCTGTTATTCAGAATAGCCTGGGAAAAGTTGGTGCAACGAAATATTGGGGTGATGTAGTTACCCGGTATAATGCGATTCCTCTAACAGCCGACATTAATCCTGACCTCAGCAGTTATGTTACTCAAATGGCAATTAGCGGCTTGTTCCAGGAAATTGCTAAGGAAGAGCTAAAGATCAGACAGAATCTCAGTGCAAGAAACACCTCTTTACTGCAAAAGGTGTTCGGATATGCCGACAGGAACAAATCGAATTAGCATTTTCACATATGAAAGAGGCAAAAACCTCTTTCATATTTAAGTTAAGATCCCGGAGGGTTTTCGTCTTGATTTTGCTTCGGTAAAACAGCAACATCCTTTTCCTCTTCGATCTGCTGCACATGAACTGCATAAGATGCAGGCTCAATAGTACCACAATATTTTTCGGTGTATACCTGAGTAAATTCCGCGCCAAAATATAATATCGCAGCAGTATAGTATACCCAGACTAGTATGACGATAAGCGAACCCGCCGCACCGTACGTAGTTCCCGGGCCAACCTTTTCAATATACAGGGAGATAATATAACGCCCAAGCATAAACAAAACAGCCGTAAAGATGGCTCCTGCACGAACAAATTTCCATTTGATTTTAACGTCGGGCAAGAATTTGAAAATTATCCCAAGCAGTACTGCCATTACCAGGAAGGTGATCGCGAGGTTAATCAACCAGATAAGTACATTGAGACTTTGATCAAAATAAGCTTCAAGTCTAGAACTGAATGCAGCTATCAAACCATTAATTACAAGGGAAACAATTAAAAGAAAGCCGAGAGTTGCAATCATCGAGAAAGACAACAAACGGTTAGTGATCATTTTTAGCCAGCCTTTCTGTGGTTTAGCCTTTACCCGCCAGATCATGTTTAAGGAATCCTGGATCTCCATAAAAACTCCGGTCGCCCCAATGAAAAGAGTTACCACACCAACCACTATCGCCCAAACAGAATTTTCCTTTATCGCCGCGTTCTGGATAATTTCCTGGATTTGAAGAGCAGCTTCTGCGCCGATAAAGCTATTCATCTGTTCAAAAACTTTTCCCTGGAATGCTTCTTCTCCGTATATTTTACCCGCCAGGTAGATTAACATGATAAGCATGGGAGCGAGGGAAAATAAGGTATAATACGAAAGTGCTGCACATAGCTTCAGGCAGCGATCATTCATAAACCCATTAAAACTTCCGATAAGTATTTTCCATATATCTTTAAAAACACTTTTATTTATACGCATATTTTGAATACATAATATTCAAACTAAATGCATAAATAAATAAAAGTGTTTTAAGAAATACTATTTAATAGCAAGCTGCTTGTATCCATTAAGGAGAAGGGGATTATCGATTTGAAATGATCAACAGTTCAAGGTCCTTTGGTGGTATATTGAACCGTTCAGCCAGATGTTTATTTGTTAGGTGTCCCTGGTATAGATAAATTGCATTCCTTACTCCAGGCCTCTCCCAGATAACATTCATTATACCGCCCATTTCTCCAATCTCCATGAGTATGGGTGTAAAGATATTAGTAAGAGCGTAAGTGGCAGTACGGGCAACCCTCGAGGCAATATTCGGAACACAGTAATGAATTACATCATACTTGCGGAACACAGGGTGTGTGTGGTTAGTGATCTTCGACGTTTCAAAGCAACCACCCTGATCTATACTAACATCAATCAGCACAGAGTTTGGTTTCATTTTGCTTACTGTTTCTTCTGATACAATACAAGGGCTCCTTCCGCTCGTAGAGCGGATAGCTCCTATTACCACATCACAGGTAGTGATGGCTTTATTCAATACTATCGGCTGAATAACAGAGGTAAATACACGGCTCCCGATATTGTTTTGTAAGCGGCGAAGCCGGTAAATAGAGCTGTCGAAGACCTTTACCTCGGCACCCAGAGATATAGCTGTGCGGGCAGCATACTCAGCTACTGTACCTGCTCCAAGAATTACTATTTCAGTAGGAGGAACACCGGTGATCCCCCCCAGCATTAATCCCTTTCCGGCAAACACATTGCTCAAATACTCGGCTGCGATTAATATGGAAGTTGCTCCAACAATTTCGCTCATTGACCGGATCACACTTAAAATCCCGCCTTCATCTCGCAGATATTCGTAAGACAAGGCAGTTATTTTCTTTTTCATCATCGCTTCCAGGCTTTCAGCCTTCAGAGACGCCATTTGAAGCGTAGAAAAAAGCACCTGCTGTGGTTTCATTAAACTAATCTCGTCTTCAGTAGGCGGTCCAATCTTGATGACGATATCGGATTTAAACACTTCCTTCTTATCGTACGTGATCTGTGCGCCTTGTTCACTATAATCAGTGTCCGAAAAATTTGCCCCGTTGCCAGCACCCGATTCAATCAATACCTGATGTCCATTATTTACTAATAAGGCAACGGAAAGCGGCGTTAACGCAATACGGTTCTCCTGGAAAGATGTTTCTTTTGGGATGCCAATATGGAGATTATTCTTCCTTGTTTTCGTTTCAAGCATTGCTTCCTGAGGCTGCATAAGACCTTGTTTTGCAATGTTGGAAAGTTGGCTCATCATTATTTAAGATTCAATTGGGATGAAAAATACAAAATAGCTTTAATATTAATAGATAGTCTTTCTATTTTTTGTTAACCATAATTAGTCTTTGATCATCATTAACTACCTCAATTTTAACAGTAATTGATTGAGGAGGCAACAGATTCGGGATTTTTTCTGACCATTCAATGAAGCAGAAATTTCCTGAATAGAAGTAATCTTCATAACCAAGATCAAGCGCTTCAGATTCGTTTTTCAAGCGGTAAAAATCAAAATGATATACCGGCCCTTGTTGCGAATTGTATTCGTTAACTATTGAAAAAGTTGGGCTTGAAGTAATATCACTTACTCCCAGGGTACTGCATAGCTCTTTAATAAAGGTGGTTTTGCCAGCACCCATTTCTCCAAAAAACAAAAAAACCCGTTCTCTTTCTGCAAAATTCAATATCTTTTGGGCAACATCCTTAAGTTCTGATACTGAAGAGACACAATATTCCATACACAAAGATAATCAGCAAACTATTTACTGCTATAAGTAACATAGGGAACTATCATCTCTTCTAAAGAAATACCGCCATGCTGAAACGTTTCGTTGTAATAATTTACAAACTGATTGTAATTATTAGGGTAGACAAAATAACCGTCTTCTTTGGTAAAGATAAAACTGGAGCTTACGTGTAATTTTGGCAGCAATGCCTCGTGAGGATTCTTGATATGGAACACCTCCTTTGCGTTAAAATTCAAATTCTTGCCTTGTTTATAGCGCAAATTCGTGTTGGTGTTCCGGTCGCCTATGACTTTACTGGGATGTTTTACCCGGATAGTGCCATGATCAGTAGTGATTATCAGTTTTACATTTTTCTGTGATAACTTTTTAAGAGCCTCAAGCAAAGGCGAGTGCTCAAACCACGAAAGCGTTAATGACCGGTAAGCAGCCTCATCATTGGCTAGTTCCCTGATCATAGCCATATCCGTACGGGCATGAGATAGCATGTCAACAAAATTGTAAACGATCACATTCAATTCATTGCCCATCAGGTTGTTTAAGTTCTCCACTACATCTTTCCCTTGTTCAAAGGTGAGCACTTTAGTATAAGAATGCTTCACTTCTCGTCTCAATGTGCGCTGGATATGGTCTGCAAGGAACTGTTCTTCAAAAAGATTTTTACCCCCTTCGTCTTCGTCGTTCTGCCACATCGACGGAAAGCGTTTTTCCATGTCCAAAGGCATCAATCCGGAAAAGATCGAATTTCGCGCATACTGCGTGGCTGTAGGTAATATGCTGAAGTAAGTATCTTCTTCATCCATCCTGAAATGTTCTGTAATCAATGGATTTATTATCTTCCATTGGTCGTAACGCAAATTGTCGATTAAAATAAAGAAGGTCGGCTTGTTACTTTCGAGAGCCGGAAATAATCGTTTTCGTAACAACTGGTTTGACATGAGTGGGCCCTCGTCCGGATTTTTCACCCAATTCAAATAATTTTTCTCAATAAACTTCGAGAATTGCGTGTTGGCTTCAGCCTTTTGCAGGGTAAGTATCTCATGCATGCCCGCATCCTCAAGCTTTTCTAAGGAAAGCTCCCAAAATACCAGCTTCTTATAGACATCCACCCATTCGCTAAAACTCAAACTTTCGTTAAGGGTCATGCCCAGGTTCCTGAAGTCCTGCTGGTAGGCCATCGAGGTCTTTTCACTTATCAGTCTCTTATTCTCAGTAAGCTTTTTGATTGTAAGGAGTACTTGTTTCGGATTAACCGGCTTAATCAAATAATCATCGATCTTTGAACCTATTGCATCCTCCATCAAGTGTTCCTCCTCGTTTTTAGTGATTAAGACAACCGGAGTATCGGGGCTTATATTTTTAATTTCAGAAAGGGTTTCCAACCCGGTAAGTCCAGGCATGTTTTCGTCAAGGAAAACTAAATCGAAATACCCTTTTTTAAACGCATCCAGTGCATCGTTTCCATTTGTGAACGTGGTGACTTTATAACCTTTATCATTGAGTAACAATATATGAGGCTTTAATAAATCTATTTCGTCATCCGCCCAAAGGATTGTTGTTTCCTGCATTTTTTTCCTATTATTTAGTATTCAGCCAAGGTATAACACTTTAAGCTGTTTTTTGTATCATTAAATTTAACAATTTTTGCAGCGGGACTACAACTTTGAACAAGAAAAAAATAATCAACGATCCGGTTTACGGTTTTATAAGTATCCATTCCGATTTAATATTTGATCTTATTGAGCATCCTTATTTCCAGCGTTTGCGAAATATAAAACAATTGGGAATGACTCATCTGGTATATCCGGGTGCTCTGCATACCCGTTTCCACCATGCGCTGGGGGCAATGCACCTAATGGGAATGGCCATAGAAACCCTTAAAAGTAAAGGTCGCGAGATAACGGACGAAGAAGAAGAGGCCGTGACGATAGCAATTCTTCTACACGACATTGGTCATGGGCCTTTTTCGCATGCCCTTGAACATACCATCGTTGAGGGGATCTCGCATGAACACATTTCGAGCCTCCTCATGAACAACCTCAACCGACAGTTTGGGGGGCGGCTTAGCCTTGCTCTTAAGATCTTCAACAATAGTTATCAAAAAACCTTTTTGTACCAGTTGGTTTCTGGACAGCTTGATCTGGACAGAATGGATTACCTTAACCGGGACAGCTTCTTCACCGGGGTATCCGAAGGCATTATCGGTTTTGACCGCATAATTAAAATGCTCGATGTTAGTCAGGGACAGATTGTGATTGAGGAAAAAGGCATTTATTCAATCGAAAAGTTTTTGATTGCCCGCAGACTAATGTATTGGCAAGTGTACCTTCACAAAGCTGTGATTGCTGCAGAACAACTTTTAGTAAAGATCCTTGAGAGAGCCAAACAACTTACAATGAACGGGATGGACCTTTTTGCTACCCCTAACTTTGCTCATTTTCTGAACAATACCATCAGAAAGAAGGATTTCGAAAACGATCCGAAGCACCTTGAATGCTTTTCGTCACTGGATGATTTTGATATTTACACATCTGTTAAAGTATGGGCATCGGCCGATGATAAAATATTATCGCAATTATGTCGTAATTTAATAAGCAGGAACCTTTATCATGTGGAAATATCCAATGAAGCTCCGCCTCCAGAACGCATTAATGCCCTGATTGAAAAAGCAATGACGAGATATAGTGTAAATGTAGAAGAAGCTTCTTATTTTGTGTTCACAAACACAATAAAAAACAATGCATATCGTGTGGATGATGGAAACATAAATTTGCTGATGAAGGATGGTTCAATAATGGATATTGCAGCTGCTTCTGACAATTCTAATCTCGAAGCACTTGCAAAAACGGTCAAAAAGCACATCCTTTGCCACGTAAAAGACTTATAATTAACCAAGTACGAACAAACTCAAACTCTTTTTCAAGTCAGAGTCTTAAAATTTGTTCATAAACTAATAACCTATAAATTTGCCTGATGCAATTTACTGCCCAACAAATTGGAAATTTACTGAATGGTAGTGTGGATGGAAATCCTGACGTTACAGTAAATCAATTAGGGAAAATAGAAGATGCCGGTGAAGGTTCCTTGTCATTTCTGGCCAACCCAAAGTACGAGTCATTTTTGTATGAAACCAAAGCTTCGGTGGTCATCATCAATGAAAGCTTCATTCCGTCTGCCCCTGTAAGTACCACATTAATAAGGGTTAAAGATGCCTACAGTGCTTTTTCAATTTTGCTGGAAAAATATAACACGCTAAGGTTAAACAAAGTTGGAATTGAACAGCCTTCATTCATCCATCCGTCTGCTACTATAGGTAAGGATGTATATATTGGAGCTTTTGCCTATATAGGTGCCAATGTGGTTGTCGGTGATAATTGTAAGATATATCCTCAGACTTACCTGGGAGATAACGTTAAGTTGGGAAATGACTGTACATTATTTTCAGGCGTAAAAGTCTATGAGGATTGTCAGATTGCTAATCGTGTGATCATCCATTCAAGTACCGTAATCGGCAGCGACGGGTTCGGATTCGCTCCTCAGGCTGACGGAAGCTATACCAAGGTGAGTCAGATAGGTAATGTGGTTATTGAAGACGATGTGGAGATCGGATCAAATACTTCTATAGACCGTGCTACCATGGGTTCTACTATCATACGAAAGGGTGTGAAACTGGACAATCTTATACAGTTGGCACATAATGTAGAGATCGGAAAAAATACTGTTATTGCTTCACAAACAGGCATATCGGGCAGTGCAAAAGTAGGTGAACAATCGGTAATTGGTGGTCAGGTAGGTATTGTAGGTCACATATCCCTTGCTAAAGGCACCCAAATACAAGCAAAGTCAGGAATCAACCGCTCTATCGAGGAGGAAGGAAAGAAGTGGGCAGGTGCCCCTTTTACTTCTTATACCAATCATATGCGTGCACAGGTGGTACTTAACAGGCTTCCTGAACTGGAGCGCAAAATTGAGGCGCTCGAGCGGAAACTAAAAGAAAAAAATTAAAGAAAACAGCTGATTACATCAGATATGAATGTTAGACAACGTACTATAAAATCGGAAATTACCGTATCAGGTTCAGGATTACATACAGGCGAGCCTGTTAATATGACCTTCAAACCAGCTCCGGAGAATCATGGCTATAAATTTAAGAGGGTTGATGTTGCAGGGCAGCCAGTAATAGATGCCGATGTAGATAACGTTACTGATACATCCAGAGGAACAACCATTTCCCAAAACGGCGCCAGCGTAAGCACGATCGAGCATGTGCTTGCTTCTTTGGTTGGGCTGGAAGTAGACAATGTGTTAATTGAACTAGACGGGCCAGAAACTCCTATCATGGATGGAAGTTCCATTTTGTTTATTGAAGCCTTAGAAAAAGTAGGGTTCGTGGAACAGGATGCCGAAAGGGAATACTACCATATTCCCTACAATATCCATTATACCGAACCCGACAGGAAAGTGGAAATGGTAGCAATGCCTTTGGATAGCGACTATCGTTTTACCTGTATGATCGATTACAATTCGCCTGTACTGGGAAGTCAGCATGCAGCAATTACCACAATAACCGACTTCAAAAAAGAAATCTCCTCAAGCCGCACGTTCTGCTTTCTTCACGAGCTTGAAGCATTGTTGAAACATAACCTGATTAAAGGGGGCGATCTTAATAATGCCATCGTGGTTGTTGATAAAGACGTGAGTAAGGAAGAGCTTAAACATTTGGCCGTTCTTTTCAACCGCGAAGACATTGATGTTGCAAGAGAAGGTATTTTGAATAACATTGAACTGAGGCATCAAAACGAACCTGCGCGTCATAAACTCCTTGATATGATTGGGGATCTTGCATTGGTAGGTGTGCCTCTTCGCGGTCATATCATGGCGGCGAGGCCAGGTCACGCTGCAAACGTTGCTTTTGCAAAAAGGATCAAGGCTCAGATTAAGAAAGAACGAAGCAAAAAGATGGTTAAGGTTTATAACCCTAATGCTACGCCCGTGTATGATACGGTTCAAATTATGAACATCCTTCCGCACAGGCAACCGTTCCTTCTCGTTGACAAAATACTAGAACTAACTAAAAGCCACGTAGTTGGCGTGAAAAATGTCACTATGAACGAAGACTTGTTTAAGGGGCATTTTCCTGGTTCTCCTATTTTTCCGGGTGTACTTCAGATCGAAGCGATGGCACAAACGGGAGGAATTTTAGTACTAAATACTGTTCCAGACCCAGAAAACTGGTTAACTTTGTTTTTGAAAATAGAAAATGCACGCTTCAAAGATAAAGTAATACCTGGCGACACCTTAATTTTCCGATGCGACCTGCTGGCACCGATACGCCGGGGAATCGCTCAGATGAAAGGAATTGGAATGGTTGGAGAAAGAATTGTTGTTGAAGCTGAATTAATGGCCCAAATTGTAAAAGTTAAAGAAAGTTAGTCAGAATGATTCAACCCTTAGCATATATCCATCCTCAGGCAAAAATTGCAGACAATGTGGTGATCGAGCCTTTTGTAACTATTCACAAGAATGTTGAAATCGGCGAGGGTACCTGGATTGGTCCTAACGTCACCATCATGGATGGTGCCCGTATAGGCAAAAATTGCCGGATATTTCCAGGAGCCGTTATTTCAGCAGCACCACAGGACTTAAAATTTGCCGGAGAAGATACAACCGTAGAGATCGGTGATAATACCACTATACGGGAGTGCGTAACTATTAACAGGGGAACAAAAGACCGCTGGAAAACCGTTATCGGTAAGAACTGCCTTATCATGGCCTATTGCCACGTAGCACACGACTGCCTTGTTGGTAATAACTGTATATTCTCTAATAATACAACTATTGCCGGACATGTTACAGTTGGCGATAATGTAGTGCTTGCCGGAATGGTAGCTATCCACCAGTTTTGCCATATCGGTTCTCATGCCTTTGTGACGGGAGGTTCGTTAGTTCGTAAAGACGTCCCCCCATATGTTAAAGCGGCGCGTGAGCCCTTATCTTACGTAGGCATTAACTCTGTCGGATTAAGGAGAAGAGGCTTTTCCTCAGATGAAATTAACGAGATACAGGATATTTACCGTACCCTCTTTGTTAAAAAATACAATATCACGACCGCACTTGACCTCATTGAAGCTGAGCATCAGCCAACAGAAGTCCGCGATGAGATCCTGGACTTTATCAGGAACTCTAACCGTGGGATTATGAAGGGTTTTACCGGCGCATAAAATGACGAGCAGCGGCGCAGGTATGAAGATACAACTCGAGCATATCGGCCGGCGTTATAATCGTGAGTGGATTTTCAGGAACATTAATTTTACCTTTTCCACAGGTAATTCGTATGCGATATTAGGGCATAATGGTTCCGGAAAATCCACTTTGCTGCAAATAATTGCAGGAAATCTTACTACTTCCGAAGGAAAGGTATCCTACCACAAGGAAAAGGTACTCGACGAAGATACCATCTTCAATGAGCTAAGTATAGCAACCCCTTATCTTGAGCTTATTGAAGAACTCAGTCTCCAAGAACTGATAGATTTTCATTTTAGTTTTAAGAAGTACAAAGGAAATCTTACGGCAAATGCTGTGATAGATCTGCTAGGATTCGAACGATCTAGGCACAAGCAGGTAAAATACTTCTCTTCTGGCATGAAACAGCGAACCAAGCTGGTCCTAGCTTTTTGCTCAGACACGCCTGTCTTGCTTTTGGATGAACCTACTGCCAACCTTGACAACCAGGGGATTTCCTGGTATAAAAGTTTCATCAAAGATTTCACGGCTGATAGAATCGTTATCGTGTGTTCTAACCAGGAGCATGAATACGACTTCTGCTCATCCCGGCTCAATATTACCGATTTCAAATAATTATTTTAATTATATCTTTGCACCTTTAAACCTAAAAATTTTATGGCTAAGGCTTCAGATATTAAAAACGGTAACATTCTACGTTTTAATGGCGAATTGGTAGCGGTTGAAGAATTTATCCACCGTACACCAGGTAACCTTCGTGCATTTTATCAGGCAAGAATGAGAAATGTTAAGTCAGGAAAATTGGTAGAATACCGTTTCCGCACGGATGAAGAGGTAGAGATCTGCAGAGTAGAAACAAACGATTATCAATACCTGTACCCTGACGGTGAATTTTTTGTGGTTATGGACAATACTTCTTTTGAACAGTTTAATATCCCAAAACAGTTATTCGGAGATGCTGCAAAATTCCTTAAAGAAGGAATGAATGTAATTATAGCTTTTGAAAGTGACGAACCTATCATGGCTCAGGCGCCAACAAGTGTTGAACTTGAAATCACTTACACTGAACCGGCGGTTAAAGGTGACACCTCAACTAACGCAACCAAATATGCTACTGTCGAAACGGGTGTTGAAATCAGAGTGCCTTTGTTTATAAATCAGGGTGAAAAGGTACGCGTTGATACACGTACAGGCGATTATATTGAACGGGTAAAATAGGCCCTTCTAAAAACTAATTAGGTTAATAACGACGGTTGCAATAATTGCAACCGTTTCTTTTTAATCATTGTGAACAAATCTCTACTCAGAAAACAGTATCTCCAGAAAAGAAGCGATCTAAGCACCCAAGAGGCCGGGCATCTGTCTGATGCTGTTTTGAACTACTTTTCTTCACTAGATTTCAGCCGTGTTCGATATCTTCATGCCTTTTATCCAATAGTAGGGAAGCACGAATTCAATAGTCTCTTACTGGTCGACTGGCTTAGAGAAAAACACCCTGAGATCAAAATCCTTCTGCCCAAAAGCGATATAAAGGCACACACCCTGGTTCATATTGTATGGAATGAGCATACCGCACTGGCCATGAACGAGTGGGGTATCACCGAACCTGAATATGGTGAAGAAATGGAACCATCGCGAATAGATGCCGTAATTGTGCCGCTTCTTGCATTTGATAAGAAAGGTAACCGCATTGGTTATGGAAAAGGGTTTTACGACAGGTTCCTTTCAGAGTGCAGATCAGAGACAATAAAAATTGGTGTTTCACTTTTTGAGCCTGAAGAGAAAATTGAGGATACGGATGAACATGATATCCCTCTGGATATTTGCATAACGCCATACCGGATATGGCGCTTTAACAATTACATCTAAACACTCAATTCCAGCAATACCGGACAGTGGTCAGAATGAACCGCATCGCATAAAATTTTGGAGCGTTCCAAATGAGGTTCCAAATCTTTGCTAACCATGTTGTAATCGATACGCCAGCCTAAGTTCTTCTTACGCGCTCCAGCTCTGAAACTCCACCACGTGTAATGGTGGGGATCTTCATTAAAATAGCGGAACGAATCAATAAATCCTGTATTCACAAAGTTCTCCATCCATTCCCTTTCCTGCGGAAGAAAACCTGACGAATTGGCATTAGATTTCGGGTTATGAATATCAATTGCCTTATGGCAGATATTAAAATCTCCCGAAATCACAAGCCTTGGATGTTCATTCTCTAGCTTATCGATATATTGCTGAAAATCGTCAAGAAAACGATATTTAAAAACTTGTCTGAGATCACCGCTCGAGCCTGAAGGGAAATAAGTACTCATCACCGAAACGTTCTCAAAGTCCGCCCGGAGAATTCGGCCCTCAAAATCGTAATCACAATGGCCGCAACCGTACTCCACATGCTTCGGAGTATGTTTCGTAAGAATCGCTGTTCCGCTATAGCCTTTTTTTTGTGCCGGATACCAATAATGTTCATACCCTAAACGCTCCAGTAAACCCAGGTCTGTAAGCTGCTCAGGGTGAGCTTTTATTTCCTGAAGGCATACCACATCCGGATCTGCTGCCTGAAGCCAGGTTAACCAGTCTTTACTCAGGGCAGAGCGTATCCCATTAACATTATATGTAATGATCTTCATTAATCTATCTTGATCGCATAATTAAATTTTTCCTGAAGGCCTCCTGAAGCAAGGCCTTTTCAAGTTTTTTTACTTCCTTCTTTTTAAGGAGAGTAGCCTGCATCGGTACATCAGTTAAAGGTCTGTCATTCTGATCGCCGGGCAGAGCTGCGATAGCATCGACCAATTCCACCCCCTGCACTATCTCCCCAAAAACAGTGTAATTCTGATCAAGAGAAGGGGCACCCCCTAGCGTCTTATATACATCTCTTTGTTCAGTCGGCATCTTCCGTCCACCCAAATAGAATTGTTCAATACGATTCAATTCTTCCTCCGTAAAAACTCTTCCCTGTACCAAATAAAACTGGGTAGAACTCGAAGCCTTTTCTGGATTATTGTCACGGGCTGCAGCCAATGCTCCTTTTTTGTGAAATAATCCGGGAGCAAATTCTGCAGGAACGGTGTAAGTCAAACCGCCATTCCCCAAAAGCTGTCCAGGCTTTGCGTTCTTAGAGCCGGGATCACCGCCCTGGATCATAAAATCCTTAATTACCCGGTGAAACAAGGTTTGATTATAGAAACCCTGCTTCACCAGCTTGGTAAAGTTTTCTTTGTGTTTCGGAGTTTCGTTGTATAATCTAACAATGCATTCTCCATGTGCCGTTCTTATGCGCACATAAGTATTTTGCGGTTTGGCAGCGAAGCTGGTAACACTCGAAAGGAAAAGTACTAATACCGCTATTAAAAATCTCATGTAAATGTGTGTTTATTGAATAGATCAAAAAATCAGTTGAGGGTTTAGCCAGCCGGACAACGTTTAATCAAAATCATCGAAGTAGTCGATGAGTAATGACTTCATCAACATTTCCTGCTCAAGCAAAGTATAAGCTGGAATTGGTTTCACCAACTTCCAATGTGGCCAGCCGTCCTGGTCTAAACCTTCGAGTTCGTAAAAGCCTAGTTCACTGAACAGGCGGCAGTTAGCAATATGCATCAGCTCTTCCTTCTGTCGCTTTGAAAACTTCCTCGGCCCTTTTCCCAATTCCTGGACGCCGATCAAAAACAACATTACCTTTATATCCGGAATATCTGTATCAAAATGCCTGGCCAGCCGTTCCTGAAGTTCAGGCCATCTTTTGTTTATCTCTGCGGGTGTCATCTAAATGCAAATATAAACAGCCAGGTGTCAAGAATATTCTTTCAAATGTCAGACTTTTCCTTATATTTATATTATTCAGCATTTTACTACACACGCACGACTTATTCACAATCCGATCTGCTATTTTATTAATGTTCAAATCATTATGAAAAAACCAACTAAAATGTTGATAAATAATTAAATGAGATTATCCTTTTTTAAAGTAATTTAATAGTTAATAAAACTGGCATAGTTTTTTCATTATGAGTTTAACCTAAAGACGGCGTTCTTTTTAACCTTAGTATTGATGGAAGATGACTTTGAATTTGAGTTCAGTGAAGATCCTAAATTTTCAGTTGAACGTTACGAGGAAATGATCCGGAATAAGGATCAATATTTTTTTGATGCGCAGGCATTCGAAAACATTATAGATTATTATATTGAAAAAAACGACCCTATCAAAGCATTGCAGGTGGTGGAGTATGCCGTAAATCAGCACCCGTTTGCCGTAGTTTTTCACATTAAAAAGGCTCAGTTATATATCGCGACAAACCAGTTCGAAAATGCATTTGAGGCTCTTGATAAAGCTGAACTATTTGAGCCCTCCGAAGCAGATATATTCCTTATACGGGGAAATATCTATCAGATACTGGAGCGGCATGACGAAGCTCTTGAAAATTACCAGAAGGCTCTCCAGCTGGCTGAAAACACCGATGAGATATTATTACATATCGCAATGGTGTATCAGAACGTAGGTGATTATGAAAACGCGGTCATAAGCCTGAAGAAATGTCTCGAACAAAACATGGAAAATCAGGATGCATTATATGAACTTGCCTTCTGCTATGATGTTTTAGACAAACAGGAAGAAAGCATCCAGTTTTACAAACAATACATTGACAATGAACCATACAGCTACGCTGCATGGTACAACTTAGGTAATGCCTACCATAAGATGTCATTTTTTGAAATGGCAATAGATGCATATGATTATGCCATTCTCATTAAAGAGAACTTTTCATCTGCTTATTTCAACAAGGGAAACTCCTTGGTTCATCTGGACAAGTTTACCGAAGCCATTGAAGTTTACAAGCAGACCTTTGAATATGAACCGCCTAATGCAGATACGTATTGTGCAATTGGCGAATGCTATGAAAAACTTGAACAAATGGAAGAGGCGCGGTCATATTACAAAAAAGCCGTAAAAATGGATTCGAAACTGGCTGATGCATGGTTTGGGATTGGTGTAACTCTCGATTTCGAAGATCGTTACTTTGAATCGCTTCATTTCTATAATAAGGCCCTGGCATTAGACGACCTGAATGCCGACTATTGGTTTGCTATTGCTGATGCACAATACAAACTTGGCAAACTCGAAGAATCAGAAAAGGCCTACGAGAAAGTGATCGAACTAAATCCAATTGATGTGGAAGCATGGCTGGATTATTCATCTATTCTATACGAGCAAAACAAGCTCGTGCAAGCCATTGAAATCATGGCAGAAGCTATTAAGAACAATCCCGATGCTGCTGAATTGTACTACCGTATTGTAGCCTATCTCTTTGCAGATGGCCAATATAACGAAGCATTGAACTGCCTGGAAATCGCACTTAAAATAGATCCCACCAAGCATGATATTCTTTTTGAGTATCTTCCTCAGCTGCAGAACAATAAAATTATAATTGATATAATAAATAAGTATCTGATATAATCCTGCATTAAAGAGGCTTACAACTGCAATTAACGATTTCGAAGAACGTCTTCCCGACCGTTAATTCCATTTACTTTCAATAAAAAGTTTTTTTTAACATAAAAAATACTCAATCCAATACAATTGTCACGGTAGTATTGGATTTTTTTTGTGAGATTTGCAGGCTATGATTAATTTCAGTTTAAATCAAATTCCTGATCGCACACCAAAGCCCAGAGAGAAAGGCCTAACCATGGTTATGGACAAGGGCTTAAGCATTAGAGAAATTGAGAACTTTCTTGAAGTATCAGGCCCTTATGTGGATATTGTAAAACTTGGATGGTCTACTTCTTTCGTTACCCCTAATCTTAAAGATAAATTAGCAGTTTATAGAAACGCCGGCATACCTGTATATTTTGGCGGGACCTTGTTTGAAGCTTTCGTAATCAGAAATCAGTTTGAAGACTACCGCAGGGTACTTGACAAGTATGACATGCAGCTTGCTGAGGTATCTGACGGATCCATCGACATAGAGCACGATGAAAAGTGTGAGTTTATCAGAAAACTGAGCTCACAGGTTACAGTTATCTCCGAGGTTGGATCTAAGGATGCGCAGAAGATCTTTGCACCCTACAAGTGGATCAAAATGATGCATGCAGAAATCGAAGCTGGTTCATGGAAACTAATTGCCGAATCAAGGGAAGGTGGAAATGTGGGGATCTACCGTGAATCTGGCGAAGTAAGAGAAGGGCTCGTAGATGAAATCCTTACCCAGATACCAGAAGGCACAATCATTTGGGAGGCACCTCAGAAAGACCAGCAGGTTTGGTTTATTAAGCTGATTGGTGCAAATGTCAATCTTGGCAATATCGCTCCCGCAGAAGTGATCCCTCTGGAAACGATTCGCTTAGGCCTGCGTGGCGATACTTTTGATCACTTTCTTAAAACACTTAGCGTTTAAAGGATATTCTTTTAATATGAAGAAATTCGGATTGATTGGCTATCCTCTGGGGCATTCCTTCTCAAAAAAGTACTTTACCGAGAAATTTGAAAGAGAGGGGCTGAATGACTGTTCTTACGAATTATTTCCTATTCAGAACATAAGCGATATCGAAGGACTTATTAATTCCAACCCTGATCTATGTGGTCTTAATGTAACCATACCCCACAAGATTGGGGTGATGTACTATTTAGATAAGATCAGCGCCGAAGCCAAGGACATAGATGCTGTTAATTGTATCAAGATCATAAAAAACAAACCAGTAGAGTCCTTTTTTACCGGTGAGCTTTCACCTATGAAAGTGCGCCTGGAAGGTTACAATACTGATGCATACGGCTTTTTGGAATCTCTTAAACCCTTGCTGAAAAAACACCATACTAAAGCGCTTGTACTGGGAACGGGAGGCGCCTCCCGGGCGGTGATCTTTGTCCTGAAAAAACTGGGTATTGATTACCAAAGTGTTTCACGCAAAAAAGCTAGAAAGCAAATTACTTATGAAGAACTTTCAGAAAGCCTTATTAAAGAGTATACCCTTATCATAAATACAACGCCTCTGGGACAAGCCCCCGATATCAGTGCCTGCCCAGACATCCCATATGAATATCTTTCTGAAAAACATTTACTCTACGATCTGGTATATAATCCTAAGGAAACTGAATTCCTTAAACGAGGAAAACAGCAAGGTGCAATGATAAAAAACGGGGAGGAAATGCTTGACCTGCAAGCAGTGAAATCCTGGGAAATATGGAATAGCTAATGAGACATGCAACTTACTTACTGATTTTTTCAAGCTTATTAAGTTGCATATCCTGCAGAAACGACTATTCCCCAAAACCACGGGGATATTTTAACATAGTTCTGCCTGAGAAATCATACCAGGAATATAAAAGTAACTGCCCATTCATTTTTGACTACGCCAGGTATGCAAAAGTGCTGCCTGACGATTCCCAGGGCACCGAGCCATGTTGGCTAAATATCGTTTATCCCGAATTCAACGGGAAAATTCACCTAAGCTATCAGCCTATCTCCTCAAGAAAAGTTTTTAATGAGCTAATTGAAGACTCAAGGACCTTCGCTTTTAAACATACTGTAAAAGCAACCGGGATCAATGAAGCAAGGATAGCTTATCCTGAAAAAAAGGTATACGGAATCTATTATACTATCGATGGCAATACAGCTTCATCAGTGCAGTTTTTCCTCACTGACAGTACGAAGCATTATTTGAGGGGGGCTCTGTACTTTGACGAAGTGCCCCGCATTGATTCCATAAAGCCAGTCCTCGACTTCGTTAAAAAAGACATCGATGTTTTTGTAAAATCATTCCGGTGGAAGTAGACCTTTAAAGAACATTTTAACCTAAAGGTTTTTACTATTTTTGAGAGCTATGATACATGTACATTCCTTTGTTAACAATCCATATCAGGAAAACACTTACATCTTATTTGATGAAAGCAGACAGTGTGTTATTATAGATCCGGGAATGTATACCGGAGCCGAACAGAATGCGATTACAAAATACATAGCTGAACAAAAACTTAGCCCTGTTCTTTTACTGAATACCCATTGCCATATCGACCATGTTTTAGGCAACAAATTCGTATTTGACACCTATGGCTTGAAACCTCAGTTTCATGAGGGTGAACTACCGCTTCTTACAGCCGTTCCATCGTATGCTCCAGCGCAGGGATTTCAGTACGAAGTTTCTCCTTTACCTGAAAGATTTCTCCCTGAAACAGGAAGTATCAATTTTGGAAACAGCGAACTCGAAATTATTTTTGCACCTGGACACTCACCTGCACATCTCTGCTTTTACAGCAAAACCGAAAAAATAGTAATCGGCGGCGATGTTTTATTTTACGGGAGTATCGGTAGAACTGACCTTCCAGGAGGTAATCACGCTCAGCTATTGTCCAACATCCGCGAAAAGCTTTTTGTCCTGCCCGACGCTACAATTGTTTATCCCGGACATGGAAGAGAGACAAGCATCGGCTTTGAGAAGCAGCATAACCCGTTTTTTTAACACACTGATGTATTAACCTCAATGAGCTGCTCTTGAATACTTCCTATTATATTGCGCGACGATACCTCTTTTCTAAGAAATCATTAAATGCCATAAATTTTATTTCTAGCATTTCCATGCTGGGCGTTTTTGTGGGCAGTGCCGCACTAATCATCATACTTTCAGTTTTTAATGGGTTTGAAAACGTGATATTGTCAATGTACAATACTTTCACGCCTGAAATCAGAATTGAACCGTCAAAAGGCAAAACGTTCGATCCCTCGGAGGTAGTGTTCACTTCCCTTAAAAAAGACAGCAGGATATCTAATTATACTGAGGTCTTACAAGAGAAAGCACTCCTGAAATATGACGACGGCCAATACATCGCCATGGTAAAAGGAGTTTCTAAAGATTTTCTAAAACGCCAGAATCTCGACAGTACACTATTACAGGGAGCTTTTATACTTGAGGCAGAGGATACTCCCTACGCGGTGATTGGTTCAATGGTGCAGTTTGCGCTCAGCATAAACGTTGGCGATAACTTTAGAGACCTTCAGGTATTTTCACCCAATAAGGGGAAGTCAAACTCACTTAATCCCGCAGAAGAGTTCACCGTAAAAACAATACATCCTATCGGGGTTTTTCAGATACAACAGCAATTTGACGAATCGTTAATTGTTCCTTTAACTTTTGCAAGAGAACTACTTGGTGAAGAGAAAAATATTTCTGCAATAGAATTGTATCTTAAAAAGGGCGAATCGGCAGCGAAGTTTCAGGAGGAACTTATCCAAAAGCTAGGCTCAGAGTTTCTTGTAAAAAACCGGGTGCAGCAAAATGAACTACTATACAAGATCTTAAATACTGAAAAATGGGCGATATTTTTCATCCTTACCTTTGTTCTTATCATTGCAGTTTTTAATATCATAGGATCCCTGACAATGCTCGTGATCGATAAGAAAAAAGATATTGCCATTTTAAGCAGCATCGGGGCAGACACTGCGCTAATAAGAAATATATTTTTCGTGGAAGGAATGATGATATCGCTGATAGGCTGTATCGCCGGAATGTTTGCCGGATATGTTTTCTCAGTTCTTCAACAGAAATATGGGTTTATAAAAATGGCAGAAGCTGATTTTATAACCGACGCCTATCCTATCGGGATCAACTGGGTTGATTATGTGTTGATATTTGTAACAGTTGTCCTGATATCTACAATAGCTTCTGCCGTCTCATCGCGGTTAAGTGTAAAACACCTTAACAATAGTAAAGATGAATTATAATAACTATAAATATCTGCCTGGTATAAGATAATTCTTAACATAGTCTTCCACCCCCTCTTCCAGTGAATGGAAAGGCTTGTGGTAACCTATAGCCTCCAGCTTGCCCATTTTAGCTTCGGTAAAGTACTGATACTTATCCCTGATATCTTCCGGCGTGGGTACAAAACTGACATTTGGCTCTTTGTCCATTGCTTTGAACGTATTAACGGCCAGATCCAGAAAAGTACGAGCTTTACCCGAGCCTAAATTATAGATGCCGGAATCTTTGCGATGATGCATTAAAAAATACAATACTTCCGTTACATCTTTGACGTAAACAAAATCTCTTTTCTGCTCACCATCCTTAAAATCAGGGTTATGTGATTGGAAAAGCTTCATTCCCCCCGTCTTCGTGATCTGGTTAAACGTATGGAATACAACCGATGCCATACGTCCTTTGTGATATTCATTAGGTCCGTAAACGTTAAAAAATTTCAATCCTGCCCAGAAATAAGGTTGTCTTTCTTGTTTAAGCGCCCACTTATCGAACTCGTTTTTAGAATCACCGTAAGGGTTAAGCGGCTTCAACTCATCCAGCCGCGTTTCATCATCATCATAGCCTGCCTCTCCCAAACCATAAGTAGCAGCAGAGGAAGCATACACCAATGGCAAGCCGAATTCAACGCATATATTCCAAATATCCTGGGTATATTGAAGATTCAGTTTCTTTAATAGTTCATAGTCAAACTCGGTAGTATCTGTCCGGGCTCCCAGGTGAAAGATAAACTGAACATGAAGTTGATTTTCTTTTAGCCATCCAATAAACTCATCGCGATCAACTTTTTGAGAATAGCGCTTAGCTTCGAAATTCTTATTTTGTTCTTCATTAGAAAAGTCGTCAACCAGAACCAGGTCATAGTAACCTTCATCGTTCAGTTTTTGTATTAAACAGCTGCTGATGAATCCCGCTGCACCTGTAATTATTATCATATATATCTTATTTTAAGAATCTTGTGTTAAAAAAATACTTTTTTCTAGTCTAGGAATAATTCCGTTCTCTAAGGCAACATCGAAAAGCAGCTGCACTGCCTTTCTACCTTCAGAGCCCAAATTTATTGAATATTTATTAACGTACAGCTCGATATGCTTATACATAACTTCCTCCTGCATAGCCTGTGCATGCTCTTTGATGAATGCAAGTCCCGATTTCGGATTAGCAAACGCAAACTCCACACTTCTCCTAATCGCCCTGTTTACCTTTAACTGTATGTCTTCAGGCAGATCTCGTTTGATCACAATTCCTCCCAGCGGAATCGCACAGCCGGTTTTTTGTTCCCAATATTCACCAAGGTCAAGTACTTTATTCAAACCTTTGTCCTGGTAAGTAAACCTGTTTTCATGTATGATCAGGCCGAGATCGATGTCTCCTTTTGTCAGTGAATCCTCGATCTCTGAAAAGTGTATTTCTTTTTTGTTTATAGCTTCAGGAAAAGCCACGCTAAGAAGAAAATTAGCAGTGGTAAACTTCCCCGGAATGCCAATTTCAAGATTAGGAATCTCCGACTGTAGGGGCTCCGGCCTCCTGGAAATCAATAAAGGCCCAACTCCGAAACCAAGGGCACTACCTGAATCAAGAAGCACATACTCATTCAAAGCATAAGCAAATGCATGGAAACTTAATTTCGTTATATCAAGTTCTTTCCTGAACGCTTTTTGGTTCAAGGTTTCGACATCATCGTAAAACACTTCAAATTCTAGTCCCTCAGTATCTATTTTGTGATGGATGAGGGCGTCAAAAATAAAAGTATCATTAGGGCATGGTGAAAATCCAAGACTTAGTTTCATATATTATCTATCAGCTCTATTAAACATTTATTTAGGTTTTTTACAGCCAGGGGAATATCCCAGTTTTCACGGTTACGCCTTTCCACATAATTGGAGATACTCCTGATTTGAATATAGGGTAACCCTGATTGGCTACAGGAGTAAAAAAAAGCAGCGCCCTCCATACTTTCTATCTGGGGATTTAATCTGGCAACTATACTACCTATACTTTCCTCCGTGCCATGAATCCGGTTTACGGTTATTGCGCTTACCGGCTTTAAAGAACCTAAAAACGAAGCGCTTATCAAAGAACCAGGGGAATCAACATAAGTACTATCACCAAAACCCAGTTCGTTTACAGGGATAAAAGCGTCTCCATCTTCAGCACCAAGTTCGGCCAGACAGTCATTTATTACCCGTACTATATCCCCCGGCTGCAAGCGTCTGTCGAAAGCACCAGCAATTCCGGCATTGACTGCCAGATCAAATGCTCCGTTTGACAGAACCTTTCCAAGATTAAAGGCAGTGGCAACCATTCCAACCCCTGTAACTAACACCTCTATTTCATGCCTTGCCGCTGTTCCAGACAGACCAGGCAATTCGAAATGAGAAATAAATGGTTGAATTTCCAGCTGAGTGGCTGACACCAACAACAATTTCATCTGGCAAAGTTACATATTGATTGATTTTAATTTCATCATAAAAGTCAATCCCGGGTCAGATATCCCCAACAAGACCCCAGCAGAAATCGCCGGAGGTAAAATTTTATGTAAGTTTGCAATTATTTATTATAGAAATGATTTACATCACCCGCAGAGAGCAATTCAATGCAGCCCATAAATTATTCAGGGAAGAATGGAGCAATGAGCAGAACAGAGAAGTATTTGGAAAGTGCTCAAACCCGAACTGGCATGGTCATAATTACGAATTATTTGTCACAGTAAAAGGAAACGTAGATCCTCAAACAGGCTTCGTAATAGATCTGAAAGTATTAAAAGAAATCATCCGTACCCATATAACCGACAAGCTTGACCATAAAAATATAAACCTTGATGTCGATTTCATGGAGGGCAAAATGGCATCTACTGAGGTTCTTGCAATGGAGATCTATAAACAACTGAAATCTCAGCTCGATCCTTTAAATGTCGCAGTGCATAGTATAAAACTTGTCGAAACCGAAAATAATTTCGTTGAATATTTCGGCGAATAATCAATTCATCATGGAAGAACAGTCGAAAAACTATATGGCAGAGGAGAACGAATTAGATGGCTATGTCAAAATAGACCGGTACAATCCTCAGAAAATAGAGAGCATTGCCTCTCATTATAGCCAGATCCTGTCTGACCTTGGTGAAGATCCAAGTCGCGAAGGGCTGCTGAAGACGCCCGAGCGGGTAGCAAAAGCGCTCCAGTTCCTTACACACGGTTACGACCTTAAACCAGAGGAAATTTTAAGAGGTGCTATGTTTAAGGAAGAATACAGCCAGATGGTTGTAGTGAAGGATATTGAGGTGTACTCCATGTGCGAGCATCATATGTTACCATTTTTGGGAAAAGCACATGTTGCCTATATACCCAACGGCCAGATTGTAGGTCTGAGTAAGATCCCGCGTGTAGTGGAGGCCTATGCTCGCCGGCTACAGGTTCAGGAACGATTAACTAACGAAATCCGCGATTGTATTCAAAACACCCTTGAGCCATTAGGAGTAGCAGTGGTGATTGAATGCAAACACCTTTGTATGAGTATGCGGGGTATCCAGAAACAAAACTCTGTTACCACAACATCAGCTTTCACAGGAGCTTTTGTTAACGACAAAACCCGCTCAGAGTTTTTAAGGCTGATAACGGCGAGCCTTGATTAAGGCTACTTTAAATAATTCATATTAAAACATAAATGAAAGCATACGTATTTCCAGGGCAAGGTGCTCAGTTTCCAGGAATGGGAAAGGACCTCTACGAACATTCTGACAGAGCAAAGGAACTATTTGAAAAAGCTAACGAAGTTTTGGGCTTCAGAATAACTGACATCATGTTTAATGGCACCGATGAGGACCTGAAACAAACCAACGTTACACAACCCGCTATTTTTCTTCACTCCGTAATACTGGCTGATGCTCTGGGAGACAACTTTAAACCAGAAATGGTTGCCGGTCATTCATTAGGTGAATTTTCGGCCCTGGTTGCTGCCGGAGCATTAAGCTTCGAGGACGGACTAAGACTGGTTGCTGCCCGCGCCAACGCCATGCAGAAAGCCTGCGAAATCCAGCCCTCTACTATGGCTGCGATCCTTGGCCTGGACGATTATACCGTTGAAGAAGTTTGCGAAATGGTAAGTGAAGTTGTGGTTCCGGCAAATTACAATTGTCCGGGCCAATTGGTAATATCAGGAAGCATTGAAGGTATTGACAAAGCTTGTGCCTTACTGACCGAAAAAGGGGCAAAAAGAGCGCTCAAACTAAATGTCAGCGGGGCATTTCATTCTCCATTAATGGAGGCTGCAAGAGCAGAGCTTGAAACTGCCATATCGGAAACCCAGATTGTGCCGCCACGTTGTCCGGTCTATCAGAATATTGATGCTAAACCTTATACTGATCCCGAAAAGATTAAACATAATCTGATTGCCCAGCTAACAGGCGCAGTTCGGTGGACTCAAACAGTTAAGAAAATGCTTGAAGACGGTGCTCATTCGTTTACGGAAGTTGGCCCGGGAAATGTGTTACAAGGTTTGATTAAGAAAGTAGACAGAACAATTCAAACAACAAGTGCCGCTTTCTAGTTTACTCTTATAATACAAAAAAGACAGATGCGTACTGCACCTGTCTTTTTTATGCTACTTTTACTAAAACCTTTATTACGTGAGTGCTACTTTTAAAATACGGCTACTTTTATTTCTACTTACTATTAGCTTTGCCGCTACAGCACTTACACTTCATTTCACTTTCGATAAATCCGAGATCCTTGACTTCGATGCGAAGTTGGTAGAGCGGAACTTAAATAAAAAGGAAAGATTCGTAAGTGCTTACCTCGCTGAACCGACTAATTTCAAGAATCTCCAAAATATCCATCATAACCCCAGCCTGGCTACTCAGATCATTGAAAACTTTGGAGACGAGCGTTCTATTTATGTGTTTACTTATCAGAAAAGCCAGTTGGTGTTCTGGGGATCCAATAATATTGCACCGATTACTGATGCTGGCCTAAAAGAAGGTTCCAGTTTAATAAAAAGTCAAAATGGCTGGTATCAGGCTTTAAAACGCTCGTCGGGCACATTTTCAGCTGTCTTTCTTATTCCAATAAAATCAGAATATCGGTTTCAAAATAAACATCTCAAAAATATCTTCGCACCCGACCTTATCAACGAAAACAACATTGAAATTGCTGATTACAACGACAAACAGGTTTATAATATAAAAACCGCTGAAGGAAAGTATCTATTTTCGGTAAAGCTAAAATCTGCAATCACAAATACCTTCTATTCCAAGCTGGAATTATGGATCTGGCTGCTTACAGCTCTTTTCGCCACCATATTCGTGAATTATGTTTCCATCCACTTTTCAAATAAAGGATATGTGAAATCAAGTATTCTCTTTTTCTTCCTATATTTCCTTATACTGCGGATAGTAACGCTAGAATTCTCATGGTTTGACACCTATTTCGACGTCCCGGTTTTTGACTCAAAATTCTATTCCGGAACTTATTTCTTCCCAACGCTTGGCGATTTTATACTGAATGCAGTGATGGTAAGCTGGTTCATTTGCTTTATCTACAGCTACCGTTTTGAAATCACCCTCTTTGACAAAAAATTCAACAAAGCTTCGTCCGTAGCTATATTCACTTTATTAGGCGTGATCATCTACCTGGTAGCCTATCAGCATAATGAGATTTTTTACAGCCTCGTTATCCGCTCCAACATTAACTTTGATCTCACAAATGCCATATACCTGAACGCTCATAGCTGGCTTGGAGTTCTTTTAATGTGCGTTGCGATCTTTAATGTATACCTTCTCATCGAAATTGTACTTGTAATCGGTCAAACCCTTTCCTTAACTAACCGTGAACGATTGTCCATATTTCTGACTGGAGTATCATCTATATTATTCATACAGATCATATTTAATGCATTCAGCATATTTGTTTTGTTTTTTGCAATCATCATCTTCCTGCGGGGCTGGGCATTTTATAATAAGAACCATAGTTACAAACTTGTCATATTTCTCTTCTCGACACTCGTATTTGCAATTATAGCGTCCGTTAAACTGGCGGCATTTCAATACACCAAAGAGAGAGCAAACCGTCAGGAGATAGCTCACAAGCTTGAAGCCGCAGACGACCCGAACGCGGTTTTAATGTTTTTTGCCCTTGAGCAAGAAATCTTAAAGGACCAGGATGTTATCGATTATTTCGAAGAGCAGCAACATGGCAAAGAAAAGCTCCAAAAAAAATTAAGGAAGCTGCATTTTGATGGCTACTTGTCGCGATACGATTTTAAGATCTATCCTAACTGGGAGGGATACAGTATTCCAGAAACAGATACAAAGGCCTTAAAGCATTTTAAAAACTTGGTTGTAGCTGGCTCTATTAAAGTTTCCGAATATTTTTACAGAGTTAATAACACATTCGGCTTTCAGCATTATTTCGCACTCATTCCTATCCGTCAGGGAGAACACCATCTTGGGACTCTCGCCCTTGAGTTAGAATCGAAAACATTCAAAGAGCAGGCATCTTTCCCGGAAGTGTTAGCAGATGGAAAAATTAATAGCGACGAACAGTTAAATAATTACTCATTTGCATTTTATAGCAAGGGGCGATTACTTAATCAAAACGGCAATTACATTTACAATCTCATTAACAATGATTTTCCAGCCGAAACAGGGAAATATGTTTATATTGAAAAAAACGGGTACAGCCATATAATTTATAAATCCAATGCCACAAAGGTAGTTGTGGTTAGCAAGCCAGTCATTACCTGGGTGATACAGCTCGCCTCCGTATCTTTCTTGTTTCTGGTCCTTCTTTCATTTTCGGTCACCATTATACTTATCCACCAGATCTGGGTTATTTTTCACGATGATAATTTTCGCCTTAATGGCTACAGATGGAGCTACCTGATATCGAGAAACAGGATTTTATACAAAACCAGGATACAGGCATCTCTGGTTGCTGCTATTGTGGTTACTCTTTTAATCGTCGGCGGGATTACCTACTTCAGCATCAGCCAGCAGTTCAGACAGCAAAAAGAGCAGGAACTTGTGTTGCAGGCCGATCAAATTAAAAACGCTATCGAAAACAATGACATGTTCAACAAAGGACTTTCTTCCTCAAGCGAAGAAGCACTGCAATCCTTTGCTGAAATTAATGCCACGGATCTTAATCTTTATAGCACTTCTGGAAAAATGATATTTACTACCCAGCCAAATATCTACGATTATGGATTTATATCTCCATTGATGAATGCTATGGCTTATACCTTCCTAAACAAATACCAGCGCTCAGAATTTTTAAATCATGAGCGTATTGGGAAGATGGAATTCATATCGGTATACAAGCCTATCAGAGACAGCAAAAACGAAACTATTGCTTACCTCAGTTTGCCCAACTATTCTAATGAACACGAATATGATATTCGCGTAGGTTCATATCTAAATACCCTCATTAATGTTTATGCCCTGGTACTGGTAGTGATTGCTCTTTTTGCTATCTTCCTGGCCAATGAGATCACTTATCCACTTACTCTCGTTGGTAAGAGTCTTGGTCAGATACAAATAGGGGCAAAAAACGAGCCTATTCAATGGAAGAGTAATGACGAGATCGGCGGTCTGATTCAGGAATACAACAATATGATTGCAGCCCTCGAAGAAAATGCCCAAAAACTTGCACGCTCCGAGAGAGAATCAGCCTGGCGGGAGATGGCCAAACAGGTAGCTCATGAAATTAAAAATCCACTCACTCCATTAAAACTGGGAGTTCAATTGCTTGAAAAGTCCTGGAAAGAAAAGGACCCGAACTTCGATAAAAAGTTTGAAAAGTTTAGCAAATCATTTATCGAGCAAATAGAGAGCCTTTCCTTAATTGCGTCGGAGTTTTCCAACTTTGCCAAAATGCCCGATACTCCATTCGAGAACATCAACATATCTGAAACTATTGACAAGTGTATTGACGTATACCGTAACAGTGCGGATCTCAATATCTCATTTACGAAGCTTAGCGGAGCAGATGTAATCGTCAAAGGAGGAAAGGACCATCTACTTCGAATCTTCAATAACCTCATTAAAAATGCAATTGAAGCTATACCTGATTTCAGAAAAGGGAATATCGAAATTGTTCTCAGCACAGCCGGGAAGAACGTATATATCAATGTCAAGGATAATGGAAAAGGGATACCTGAAGACTTGCGGGAACGGATATTTAATCCCAATTTTACTACAAAAAGCTCTGGTACTGGTTTAGGATTAGCATTTGTCAAACAGGCTATCGAAAACATGTATGGCAGTATACGCTTTGAAACAGAACAAAATAAGGGTACAACATTTTATATTATTCTTCCTCTAGCTTCCTGATGCTGAAATCGTTTACTATATGGGCCAGCTGTTTCATGCTGTTTGGCTCAAAAGTATTCGGTCAAAACTTGCATCGCCTGAAATCAATCGAGGGTACTGCGGATACGCTAACAATTGACACCCTAAGTATTGTTCCCGGATCGGTCAGCATCACTTATGAGGGAAATACAATCTCCCGGGAAACGTATAAAATGGATGCGGCCAAGTCTGTTTTAATCTGGATAGAGAAACCAGGCGTTTCACCGCTTGAGATTAAATACCAGGTTTTCCCGGTGCTTTTTACGCGCAGGTATTCGAACAGGTCGGCCATAGAGGTGACTGAAGGAGTGATCAGTAATGAGGACTTTGAACAACAAACTACATTCCCTGAAAAGAACACACTTTTCAGCTTAGAAGGGCTGAACAAAAGTGGAAGCATTTCAAGAACTGTCGGTGTTGGGAATAACCAGGATCTTGCCTTAAATTCTAACATGACTTTGCAACTCGCCGGAAAGATCACAGAGGATCTGGAAATTCTTGCAGCGATATCTGATGATAATATTCCAATTCAGCCCGAAGGGAACACTCAGCAGATAAACGACTTCGACAAAGTCTTTATTCAGTTAAAGCGTAAGAACGCTTCGCTCACCGGAGGTGATTTTGAGCTAAGAAGGCCCGACAGTTATTTCATGAACTTCTACAAAAGAACACAAGGAGGCTCCTTTTCTACCCAGTTTTTCTCAAAGAAGGGCTGGAACTACAAAACCAGTGTTTCCGCGGCCGTGGCAAAGGGCAGATCATCCCGTATTTCGATAAACGGCATCGAGGGAAACCAGGGACCTTACCGAATCACAGGCAGCAATGGCGAGCAATCGATCATAGTACTTTCAGGAACAGAAAGGGTGTTTGTAGATGGTCTCCTGGCAAAAAGAGGTCAGGAAAACGACTACGTCATTGATTACAATACGGCTGAGATAACCTTTACGGCGAGACGACTTATCACTCAAAACAGCCGGATAATTGTAGAATTCGAGTACTCAGACAAAAACTACGCCCGCACACTCAGTTACTTCAACCAGGAGATTTCTAAGTCGCGCTTTGCCATTAAACTCAATTACTACAACGAGCAGGATAACCGGAACCAGCCTTTTCTTCAGGAAATCACAAACGAACAAAAGGGCTTTTTACAGGCGGTGGGCAATAACATCAATCAGGCTTACTTCCCGAACGTCGACACTGTAACCTTTAATGACAATGAAATCCTGTACAAGCAAATTGACACATTGGGTGGCACCGGAGTTTACGTGCAAAGCATCGACCCAGCTCTGGCCAAATACAGACTTGGCTTTTCATATGTGGGATCGAATAATGGTAATTATCAGTTAAAGCCAAACTCAGCGGCTAATGGAAGAGTGTTCGAGTATGTTCCGCCAGTTGCTGGAAACAAACAAGGCAGCTATGAACCCGTTACGCTGCTTATTACCCCTAAAAAACAACAGCTCATTACGCTCGGCACCGACTATAAGCTATCCGCGAACACGCTTATCAGTTCGGAAGTGGCTTTAAGCAACAATGATGTAAATCTTTTTTCAGACATCGGAAATAAACAAAATCAAGGGTTCGCACTGAAGCTTTACGCAAAAAACGAGTCACGGCTTGGGAAGCAGGACAGCCTGGCTACGCGCTTAATAACAAGTGCAAGTTACGAACGGACATCATCGGCTTTTAAACCTATAGAACGGTATCGGCCCGTCGAATTTGAACGCGACTTTAATCTGCATGGCCTACCTTCCCTTAAAAACGAACATTTAGCCAGTGTGGCCTTCAGCCTCTTTAAAGATATTTCAAAGAACCTCAACTACCAGTTCAATACGTTTATCAAGGAAAACATTTACACCGGATATCAAAACAGTCTCAATGGGTCTTACGACTGGCGAAAGTACCGGATACGCTACTCCGGGAATATTTTGAACTCATCTTCGGTGCTTAATAGGGGAAGCTTTTTCCGGCAACAGGCAGATCTTAGCCGTCAGTTTAAGGCCTTTATAGCCGGTATCAACTTCGAACAGGAGCTAAATCGGACAAAGCAGGAAGACGGTTTCCTGGCGCTGAACAGTTTCGCGTTTGATCAGTACAAAGCTTATCTGGTCTCAAATTTCGGATCTGGCAATTCTGCCAGGATCGAGTATAGCAAACGTTATGACCAGCTGCCTTCACAATCAAAACTGCTTAATTCGTCTCTTGCAAACATCATTTCAGGAGAGGTCAACCTATCAGCGAACCCAAACTCTGTACTAACAATTACTTCTACTTATCGTGATGTTAAATACGCCGAGCATATAGCGAACGACAATGAAAACACGCTTTTGGGACGAATAGATTATACCCTAAGCTTATTAAAAGGCTTTGTAAATAGCAATATTTTTTATGAATTAGGTCCGGGGCGAGAACCAAAACGCGAGTTCTCTTATCTTGAAGTGATTACTGGCCAGGGTGCTTATACATGGAACGACTATAATCAAAATGCAATAAAAGAACTAAATGAATTTGAAATAGCCCGGTTTCAGGATCAGGCAAAGTACATCCGTATATACCAAAATACAAACGAATTTATCAACACTGATTATACAACGGCAAATTATACACTTCGCCTAAGCCCGGCCCTATTGTGGAAAAGAAAAGCGGGATTCCAGAAGTTCCTCAGTCTATTTTCCAGCCAAACTGCGTTTAAAACTGAAAGAAAGACCAGTGGCGTAAAAGGCTTCCAGGCTTACAATCCATTTGCGGGTGTCGCTGCTGTACATCTTATATCAGATAACACGTTTTTGAGAAATACTTTATTTATAAACAGGAATAGCCCTGTTTACGGTATTGATCTTAACTATCAAACTTCCGGAAATAAATTATTACTTATTAATGGCTTCGATACCCGAAACAGAAATGAAGGCGGTGTAAGACTTCGATGGAATATACAAAAGACCAATTTCGTTCTGGAGACAAAACGGGGCATTAAAAAATACCGGTCAGAACTATTCACTGAAAAAAACTATCAGATCAACTTCCTGGAATTTTTGCCTGAAATAAATTATCAGTTTAACAACAATATGCGTCTTAGCTTTAACGGATCCATTACACAACAAAACAACCAAATAAACAGTAAAGAAGAATCAACAAATTACAAGGTGGGATCTGATATTCGGTATAATATTTTGCGCAAAGGCACCATCAATTCAGGCATCAATCTCGTAAAAAATAAATTTAAAGGAACTCCTAATACTTCCTTGTCCTTTGAGATGCTGGAAGGCCTGCAGACAGGCAATAATATCATCTGGACGGCAGGGCTCCAGCGTACGATAACACAGGGAGTACAGCTTAATATTGGATATGAAGGAAGGAAATCGGAAGCTGTAAGAACAATACACACCGGTTCTTTGCAGTTCAGGGCTTTTTTCTGAAAAGACATGATACAAGAAGAGCTGTTGACTTAACAGCGCTTCTTGTATCAGTTATACTAAGAATCAATACTATCTTAAAGCAAAAGTTGTTTTACCCATTGTATAGCCATCAGCATACAATACAACTGTATATATCCCTTTTTGGAAACTCGCCGGGTTTGTCCAGTCTATGTTATAGATCTTATCTGTATTATCAAACTCAATAGCAGTTCTGTAAGTATATTGCAATTCGTCGCCGTCAGCTGCAAAAACACTGCTATTATCTGACACAATCAGATTTCCACTCGGGTCAATGATCCTTATAAAAACATCATGCATGCCTTTCTCTGACAAAGGATTGTTATTTATATTGAAGGTGACACGTATCTTTTTCGCTGTACTGGCACGGCTGACATCCGTTTCCTTACCGCTGTTCTTAATACGGAGCGGCGTAATTGCGATGTTTCCTGTTTTTAATGCAGCAGCAACCTTCACCTTCGAGCTAAGTTCTGTATTTTGCTCTTCAAGTCGCGACGCCCGATCACTTACAGAGCTCACCGTAGTTCTCAAACTATCACGCTCAACTGTTAACTCAGCATTTCTCTTTTCAAGCTCCGCTATATCCGAGGTGTACTTCGTAACAAAATATCGTAGATTCTTAAGCTCAGCCTGGGCTTTAAGCAATTGTCCCTGGGTAAGTTTACCAGCCCGAAGCTGTTCACGGAGCTGAGAGATCTTTTCCCGGGCAAGCTCCTGCTCCTTTTGCATATCTGCTGTAAGTTGAATATTTGAATTGTTGGCTTTGTCTAGCTCTGTCTCTATCTTGTCGATTTCCAGCTCCATCCTCGATTTTTCATCACTAATGGTAACTATTTTTTCATCAGATTTTTTTTCTTTTAAGAACAAATACACATTCGTTCCCACAAGTGCGACGATCACAGCGATCAAAAAATATATTTTATTAGAATCTCTTTTTGGTGGTTGTTCTTGATAAGTTTTTTCCATTGTATGGTATGATTTAAATAAACAGTTATGGCTTATATATACTGTTTATGTACATGATCATTTGATTTAATAAACTGATTTTACCTTCAAATATTGCAATCTGTGTTAATCCCTTATCGCAAATATAATATTTTAACTTTCTCTCTGAACTTGAGAACCTGAGAATGATTACACAATTTGTTTCAAGCTTCTGCACAATAATCTATTCTTCTTATTGTTAGTTAAGTATCTTTGGTCGTTTTTGAAATCAAAATATGTTCGTACGATTATTATCACTGATCTCCATATCGTTTGTGTTACAAGGATCAATTTCCGCACAATCACCTTCACAATTACCCCCCAAAAGGGAATTTCGAGGCGTTTGGATAGCAAGTGTTGCGAATATTGACTGGCCCTCTAAACAAGGTCTGTCTGGAACCCTGCAACAAAATGAGTTGATTAGAATATTGGACGAACACCAGGAAAGTGGCTTAAACGCCGTGTTGCTTCAAATCCGGCCGGCGACAGATGCATTGTATGCAAAAGGCAAGGAACCCTGGAGCAAATTTCTTACAGGCAAACAGGGGCAGGCTCCTTCCCCCTATTACGATCCTCTGGAATTTGCAATTAACGAAGCACATAAAAGAGGTATGGAACTCCATGCCTGGTTCAATCCCTACCGTGCAACGTTTACACTTTCACCTTCGGATGTTACATCAGATCATATCACCCGGCAACGTCCCGAATGGTTCTTCACTTACGCAGGAAAAAAACTGTTCAATCCTGGCATTCCACAAGTCCGAGACTATATCGTACAGGTAGTATTGGACGTAGTGAAGAATTATGACATCGACGGCGTTCATTTTGATGATTATTTCTATCCCTATCCGGAAAAGAACCATAGCATACCCGATGGCGAACAATTTCGGTTGTATGGGCAAGATTTCGATAATATTGCCGACTGGCGCCGTAACAATGTGGATCTACTGATCAAAGAGTTATCAGACAGTATCCATAGTGTCAAACGATTTGTAAAATTTGGCATAAGTCCTTTCGGTATATGGCAGAACAAAAGCCAGAATACCGAAGGTTCAGAAAGCTCAGGACTGTCAGGCTATAGCGTCCTTTACGGGGATGCCAGGAAATGGGTCCAGGAAGGCTGGATCGACTATGTTAACCCCCAGATATATTTTCCTTTCTTCTACAGAGCGGCCCCTTACGAGAAACTGGTTGACTGGTGGAGCAACAATGCCTTCGGAAGACATGTCTATATCGGACAAGCCGCTTATAGAGCAACCGAAAGACGTGAAGGCTGGCTGGATTGGAAGCAGCTTCCAAATCAGGTCCGTTATCTCCGCCGGAATCCGCGGGTGCAGGGAAGCGTCTACTTCAGTTCCAAATCATTAACAAATAATCTGGCAGGGTTTCAAGACTCCCTTCGTAATGACTTATACAACTATCCATCATTACCCCCTCAAATGATCTGGCTTGACGATGTCCCGCCTATGGCTCCCTTAAATTTACAAGCTACCCTTGCAGAACAGTTTGTCGTCCTGAATTGGACAGAACCACTAAAGGCCCGCGACGGAGAAACTGCATATGGATATGTGGTTTACCGTTTTAATGCCGGTGAACAAGCGAACTTACAAGATCCATCGAAGATTTTAAAGATAAGTTTTGATAAACAAGTCACTTCATATACTGACTTCACTTCGCAAAAGGGAATGCAGTATAGCTATGTGGTTACAGCACTTGACAGGCTAAAAAACGAAAGTATTGAATCAAATATAGCAGTAATAACTGTGCCCTGATGGACTAACTTATAGCAGGGGAAGGGGTTAATTTTTATTTCGATACTTAATGCTATAAATATTTTTCTAACACGCAAACGTTTTTTTTGAGTAATTGTTAATTTCTAACGATAAAAGACTAAACTATGAAACGTGTCCCAGAAAATTTACTAGTATTTTCTCATCTGCGTTGGGATTTTGTATTTCAACGACCACAACATCTCTTAACCCGTTTTACCAGGGAATTTAATGTATATTTTTTTGAAGAGCCCGTATTTGACGTGCCCAAGGACGGAGATAGTTTCCTTTCAATAAGTAAACGTGAAGACAAACTTTGGGTTTTAGTTCCACACTTGCCTGAAGGTAAAGGGAAAAAAGAAAACACCAATTTACAAAAGCAAATCCTTAAAACCTTCCTTAAGGAGAAAAGCTTATCCGACTTCATCTTTTGGTATTACACTCCGATGGCGTTGGAGTTTTCAGCAGAATACTTCCCAAGCTTAGTGGTTTACGATTGTATGGACGAGCTTACTGGATTCAAAAACGCACCCACCGAACTGAGTTATCTTGAAAAAGAATTACTCACAAGGGCTGATGTAGTATTTACAGGAGGCCAGTCATTATACGAAGCAAAAAAACACCAGCATCAGAATATTCATCCTTTTCCAAGCAGTATCGATAAAAAGCATTTCGCAAAAGCAAGAAAAAAGATTTCTGAGCCTGCCGATCAGGGTGGCATCAGCGGAAAAAAATTCGGATTTTATGGCGTTATCGATGAGCGATTCGACTACCAGCTAGTGGGCAAAGTGGCAAGTGCCCGCCCCGACTGGAACTTTATTCTTATAGGGCCGGTAGTCAAAATCAATCCGGACATACTTCCGAAAAACAAGAACATCCATTATTTAGGAGGAAAGTCTTATGAAGAACTTCCTTCATACCTGACTGGCTGGGACGTTGCAATGATCCCTTTTCTATTAAATGAGTCAACCCGCTATATAAGTCCAACTAAAACGCCCGAATATCTTTCCGCAGGGATACCGGTAATATCTACTCCAATAAGAGATGTAATTAACCCCTATGGCATGCTTAATTTAGTAAGCATTGTAAACAATGCCGAACAATTTATAACAGCAGCCGAATCCGAGCTCACAAAATCCAGAAAAGAATGGTTAACCGAAGTTGACTCATTCCTTGCAAACAAATCATGGGACCAAACCTGGTCGGATATGATGGATTTGATCCGGAAAGCAATAGGCTCAAAAGTCGCTGTTCCGTTGAGTGCTTAACTAATAAAATTTATTATGGTAGAAGGATCGAAACCTGTAGAGGTTTGGGGTGGAATAGAATGCACAATTAACCGTGTCAGGCATACATACCTGGATCAATTACATTTCGCTGGTCATTACACCCGGGAGAAAGACATAGAACTCTTATGTAGTTTGGGAATAAAACGGCTCAGGTATCCAGTAATCTGGGAAAAGCACCAGCCGACCCAAAACAAGACAATAGAATGGGGTTCAATCGAAAGGAATCTTAATCGCTTAAGGGAACTTGGCGTAGAGCCAATTGCCGGCTTAGTACATCATGGCAGCGGTCCGAAATATGCATCTATTGAAACCGATGATTTTGCGACCGGCCTGGCAAAGTATGCAAGTCTTGTTGCAGAAAAATTCCCCTGGATCAATTATTACACGCCGGTAAATGAACCCTTAACTACCGCACGGTTTTGCGGACTGTATGGGCATTGGCACCCCCATCAAAAAGATAATACCAGCTTCCTGAAATTATTGATCAATGAATGCAAAGCTACAGTGCTGGCTATGGAAGCCATCCGGAAAATCAATCCGAACGCAAAGCTGGTCCAAACTGAAGACCTTTCCAGAACTTATAGTACACCATTGCTAAAATACCAGGCAGATTTCGAGAATCACCGGCGCTGGCTTGGCTTTGATCTGATTATGGGAAAAGTCGACAGCGGGCATCCTTTATGGAGCTTTTTGCTATGGTCGGGTATTAGCGAGGCGGAACTCGGGTTCTTCAAACTGAAAAACTGTCCTGTAGATATTTTAGGGTTTAATTACTATCCAACGTCCGAGCGTTTCCTGGATGAAAACCTCCAAAAGTACCCCGAAAGTAGCCATGGCGGCAATCATCTGCATAAATATGCAGATGTTGAAGCTGTTAGAGTTGATCTTGATGAAGAGGAGTATGGAGCAAAGCTTTTATTGAAGGAAGCCTGGGACAGGTTTAAAATCCCCATAGCTGTTACTGAAGTTCATTTGGGATGCACCCGGGATGAGCAGATGCGCTGGTTAAAAAATATTTACACCACCTGTTGCGAACTAAAGCAAGAAGGTGCTAACATCTTGGCAATTACCGCCTGGTCAATGCTTGGATCGTATGGCTGGAATAAGCTCTTAACAAGTAAAAACGTCGAATATGAACCGGGGATTTTCGATTTGAGATCACCGCATCCTCGACCTACTGCACTAGCCGGGATGTTAAAGCATCTGGCTGATGGAAGGGAATTTCACCACCCGGTCCTGGAAGAGAAAGGCTGGTGGAAAAAAGATATCCGGGTGCTTTATTTTCAGAACAACATTCGCAGGCTTAATACAGAAAACAGAGGTTCACAACCCTTGCTAATTATTGGAAAGACCGGAACTTTAGGAAGATCTTTTGCAAGAATATGCGATTTAAGAGGCATTCATTACCTGTTATTAAGCCGCCAGGAATTTAATCTGGCTGATCCTAGTCAAATAGAAAAAGTCATTGCGGAAAAAAAGCCCTGGGCAATAATAAATGCCGCAGGCTTTGTGCGTGTTGATGACGCCGAAATTAGTTCTAACGATTGTTACATTGCCAACACCCAAGGGCCCCTCAATCTTGCCTTGCTGTCTGAGAAGTATAATTTTAAATTACTTACATTTTCTTCCGACCTGGTGTTTGATGGACGAAAGAATAGCTCTTATACAGAAAGTGATCCCGTATCGCCTTTAAATGTGTACGGAAGAAGTAAAGCGCTCGCTGAGAAACTAGTGTCCGAGAAAGCTCCCAGCAGTTTAATCATACGAACAAGTGCATTTTTCAGCCCTTGGGACGATTATAACTTTGTTACTAACGTACTTACTTCTTTAAAGAACAAAACTTCGTTCACTGCAGCCAACGATATCTTTGTTTCACCAACTTATGTCCCTGATCTGGTAAATGCAAGTCTTGACCTTCTGCTAGATGATGAATCTGGAATATGGCACCTTGCTAATCAGGGAAGCATCACCTGGGCGCAACTAGCTATCGAAGTGGCTAAATATGCCAATGTAAATCCTTCAATGGTAATTGGCGTTCCGAACAAAAAACTCAACCTTGCTGCTAAAAGACCACAATACAGTGTATTACATAGCGAAAAAGGCCTTCTTCTACCGAGCCTAAGTCATGCCCTAGGTAATTATTTTGAGAACCAAACTATCATTGATCTGTCCGCTCCGGCGTCAGAAACAGCCTAAAGGTGCTCTTAATTAATGCGGAAGATATTTAAAAGAAAGGACGAGTCTTCAATCCCTAAATGAGCGGAGACTCGTCCTGTTAAAAGTCCTGACAAACCACAGTGCTTTCGCTTAAAATCACCAAAGCACAGTGTCGCTACATTTTCGCAACATCCCGGGTATCCTTAACCAATCCAATACCGGTAAAGAAAAATATTATCCCCAAAATGCCAAATACAATTAGTTCTTTGGCTGTTTCAGAATTCTGAACAAAGCCTACTGCCGCATATATTAGTCCAACAATACCCAGTATTGTCAGGATCGTTCCGAATGTTCGTTTTAAGTTCATATTGCAAATCTTGATAATGGTAACATTGCAAATCTGTTGCCAATTCCACTTCCAAGGAATCAACGCAAATAAGAGCTCAAATTCTGTCCTGTAAACAGATCATTGCTACCAGATTTTAACCCGCTGGCTCTCATCCCTGTACATTTTATCGCCGGCCTTCACATTAAAGGCCTTGTAAAACTCAGGCATATTTGAAAGTGGCCCGTTTACTCTGAACTCTTCCGGAGAATGAGGATCCACGCTGATACGCATCCTCATGCGTTCGTCCCGGTTTTTGATGCGCCATACCTGGGCAAACGAAAGGAAAAACCGCTGATCCGGACTGAACCCATCAATTTTTTCAGATGATTTCCCCTGGTTGGTAAGCTTAAACGCTTCATAAGCGATGGCTAAGCCTCCTATATCGGCGATGTTTTCACCCATTGTTAGCTGCCCGTTAACTTTCAAATTATCTAGTACGGTATATTTACTATACTGATCGCCTACAACTTTGGCCTTTTCATTAAACTTTTCAGTATCCGTTTTCGTCCACCAGTCTTTCAAATTTCCATCTTTATCATACTGACGCCCCTGATCGTCAAATCCGTGGGTCATTTCATGCCCAATTACTGCCCCTATAGCGCCGTAATTGATAGCATCATCGGCATTGTTATCGAAAAACGGAAACTGCAGAATCCCGGCAGGAAACACAATTTCATTGAAAGGAGGATTGTAATAAGCATTTACAGTAGGCGGAGTCATATACCACTCAGCTTTATCAACCGGCTTACCTAACTTGGAGGTCATCTTCTTAAAGTCATGTCGAGCAACAGCCTGTAAATTTTCATAGTATTTGTCCTTTAAAACTTCCACATCATTGTAGCTTTTCCACTTATCAGGATAACCGATTTTCTTTACAAAAGTATTTAGCTTTTCCAGTGCTCTCTTCTTAGTCGCCGCACTCATCCAATCCAATTTCTCAATTCTTGATTGATAGACTTTCTGGAGGTTATCCACAAGCTTCAACATTCTTTCTTTTGCGTCAGGAGGAAAGTGCTTTTCCACATACAATTGGCCTAATAGCTCGCCGAGGCTTTCATCTGTTTTAGACACCATTTGCTTCCAACGATCCTTTTGTTGTTTCTGGCCGTTTAATGTCTTCCCGTAAAAATCAAACCTCGCTTCCCTGAATGGCTTGCTTAAGTAAGCAGCCGAAGATGAAATGGCCTCAAATTTCAACTTATCTTTCCATGACTGCAAAGGCTCTGTCTTCAATAGGGCAACCAGTGCTGTATAATATGCCGGCTGGCCAACAAGGATTGTATCTGTGTTCAGCTCCAGCTTTCGCAGGATCTCTTTCATATCGTAATCAGGGATTTTTTTCTGGAAGTCGGAAACTGCAAACTTATTATAGTTCTTTACCGGGTCTCGTAGTTCAACCGGGGTGGAGTGGGACCTCGCAATTTTAGTCTCTAACCTCAATATCTCCTGAGCTTTCTTCACAGAAGTAACTGAATCTGTTCCTGTAAGGCTGAATAGTTTCCCGATATATTTAACATATGCTTTACGGATTTTCTCAGAAGCCTCATCATTATTAAAATAATAATCCCGGTTTGGCAGTCCAAGACCTGTTTGCTGAAAATTAACCGCATTCTTTGTACTTATTTTATCGTCTGGACCAACGTAAAACTCAAATAAGAAGCCATTTCCGTCTTTATAGTCTGAAACTGCAAAGTCAACCAAATCTCCTGGAGATTTTAATCCTTCAAGGCGCGTGAGTAGTGGCTTAACCGGCTCATACCCCCTCTTATCAATTGCTATGGTATCCATTCCGCTGGCGTAGAAGGCTCCTACTTTTTGCGTAATACTGCCTGCTTCGTTTTCAGACGAAGATGCTTCCTCCAGGATCTTGCGAAGATTTTTCTGGTTATCATCTTCTAAGACATAAAATGAGCCCCATCCAGTTTCCGAAGCTGGGATTTCGGTTTTCTTCAGCCAGGTACCGTTAGCATAACGGAAGAAGTTTTCAGCCGGATTGACAGTAGTATCCATACCGCTTTTATCAAAGAAAATAGTCCTTTTACCAGCTTGCGAAGAACTCTTTTTATCTTCTGAACAAGCGGCGGCAAGCAGAGCCGGGACAGCGATCCATAGGAGGGTTTTAATTTTAAACATGTTATTAACCTTTATAATGCTGCGAGTAATTTAGATATTACGTGCGTAAAATTTTACTTTGTCAGAAACATACGTTTAAGTATGTTAGATTTGCGACATACAGATCATCCCAATCACATACAAATGAGTTTAAAGAAAGTATTGATTCCAGTTTCTATAATTGTGGTTCTTCTTTTGGGTTCTGCCCTATGCTTACCTTATATTTTCAAAGACAAGATTCTTATTAAAGTTAAAAGCACTATTAACGAAAACGTTAACGCAAATGTCAATTTCAAAGATCTTGACCTTACTTTGATCAGTTCATTTCCCGAACTTGGCATTCAACTCCAAAACTTAACTGTTATTGGCGTTGATAGTTTTGCCACAGATACACTGGCAAGCATTCCGGAGCTAAATATGAACCTGAATTTGATGAGTGTTATCAAAGGTGAAAACTACCAGATACACTCTATAAATCTTAATAATCCTAAAATTTATGCTAAGGTACTAAAAAGTGGCAAAGCTAACTGGGACATCTCTAAACCAAACTCATCCTCCAGCCCTGCGGATACCGCTCAGAACTCCTTTAAGATGGCCCTTCAGAAATATTCGATCTCAAATGGGGACATCGTTTACGATGACGCATCGCTAAGCGTGTTTATGCACCTAGATAGCCTGAATCATACAGGCACAGGCGACTTTACACAAGATTTATTTACCCTTGAAACCAAATCGGACATTGAGAAGATTACGGTGAAGTATTTAGGAATTCCTTATTTAAATAAAGCAAAGCTGAGTGCAAATCTACCGCTTCAAATGAATATGAAGCAAATGAAGTTCAGTCTTGCCGAAAATCAGATCAAGTTAAATGAACTGTTGTTATCTTTCGTAGGAAGCCTTGCTATGCCGAACGATACAGACATGGTGCTTGACTTCAAGTTCAATGCCCAGCAGTCGGACCTCAAGAATTTCCTTTCCTTAATTCCGTCCATCTATTCTTCAAGCTTTAAAGACCTCCAGGCCAGTGGAAAATTTGCATTCGATGGAACAGCTAAGGGTACATATAACGACACCTCCCTGCCTGCATTTAATCTTAACTTCGTGATTGGAAATGGTAAAATCAAATACCCCTCCTTACCGTCTTCGATCAATAACATCAATGTTAAAGCATTGATATCTAATCCCGATGGCGTGATCGACCATACGCAAGTAAATATACCAGCCTTTCACATGGAATTTGGAAATGTTCCTCTCGATGGGCGTCTGGAGATACAGACGCCTGTAAGTGATCCTTACGTTGACATGGCCTTAAAAGGCAAGCTGGACCTCAAGCAGCTTACAGCCATTTTCCCTATGAAAGATATGTCGCTCAGTGGCATAGTCGATACCGATGTGAATGCAAAGGGAAACAAGTCGTCTATAGACAAGGGCCGTTACCAGGATTTCAAAGTTTCTGGTCATATGATTGCGACAAACTTCAATTATTCTGGCGCAAGTGTTCCAATGCCAGTAAAGATTTCATCCGCCAAGATGATGTTTAATCCCTCGAACATTACTTTGTCAGATCTTTCGGCAAAGGTTGGAAAAAGTGACCTCCAGGCCAGGGGAACGATCGATAACTATCTGAAATTTGCCATGGAAAAAAATGCTAAACTCCAAGGCAGCTTTAGTGTCAATTCTGGTTTGATGGACATCAATGAGCTTATGGGTCCTTCAGAACCAGTTGCAAAAACACAAAAGGACACTTCCCGCTTAACAACTATTGAGGTGCCCGCTAACATTGACTTTAAACTTGGAGTGAAAGCAGACAGGGTATTTTACGACAACTACGACATTAAAAATGCCAACGGTACCCTTTTGGTGAAAAATCAAACCATACATTTTAAGGAAATGGCACTAACCATGCTGGACGGCAGAGTTACAATGAACGGGTCATACGCTACGACAAATCCTAAGAAGCCGAAGGTAGCTATTGATTTTGGAATTGAGAAAATGAGCATCCAAAAGGCTTTCGAAACGTTCAATACCATAAAGATGCTTGCGCCGGTGGCTAAATATACACAGGGTTCATTTTCAACAACACTGTCCTTTGATTCAGAACTTGATAATACCATGATGCCGGTATATTCAAGTATTAATGCGACTGGTTTGACAAACATTATTCAGGCCATCGTTCAAGGTTTTGAGCCGCTGAATAAGCTTTCATCTGCTTTGAATACCGACAAGCTAAAAAAACTCGAGCTAAATAATGTACTTGCCAAATTTAAAATCGAACAAGGCAAGCTGAACATTGCCCCTTTTAATATTAAAAAAGGCGACTTTCTTATGAATGTGCAGGGGAGCAATGGGCTTGATCAAACAATTAATTATGTATTGGGCATGGACGTTCCGAGGTCTTACCTGGGAACAAAAGCGACCGAAACTACGAATGTCCTGATCGCCAAATTTAACAGCAAAGCCGGAACAGCAGTTGATCTGGGTGAGACAGTGAAAGTCAATGCCCTCGTTGGAGGAACTATCTTAAAGCCAACCGTTAAGATCAGCCTGGCTGAAACCAAAGATGCCGCGAAGGCAGCAGTAAACCAGCTGCTCGCAGATAAGAAAGCAGAGCTCACCAGCAAAGCGAAACAAGAGGTAAGTACAATGGCTGCAAAATCAGCTAGCCAGATTCACCAGAAAGCGGACACTCTTAAAAAGCAGGTTCAGGAAAAAGCATCAGAAGAAATTAAGAATAAATTAAATAGCATATTTAAAAAGAAGCATACCACAAACACCTCTGAACCAGAATAATGACCTTTGGGACCTATGAGATGTCTTTTTTTATATACAAGTAACCATGAATAGCATTGTTCAAGCTCTATAGGCTGACTCTTATTTGAAATAATTCTAAATAATATTTGGCGCGAACTCACTTTTTTTCTTTCTTTGCACTAATTAGAATTAATCCAAATAAGATTAGGCTTATCGAATGACCTTTAAAAAAATAAACGCCTGGTTACATTTATGGCTAGGACTACTATCCGGGATTGTTGTATTTATTGTAAGCATCACCGGATGTATCTATGTTTTTGAAAATGAGATCAAGGATCTAATTGAAAAATGGCGTTTTGTTACTCCTCAGGAAACGACATTCCTACAACCCACACAGCTTACATCGATAGCGCATAGACACCTAAAGGACGGCCAAAATGCTACGGGAGTTAGCTATCATGGTCGTAGCGAAGCTGCAATTGTAACTTTTTTCAGCGGCAGGCCCGAGGGAGAAAAAAAGCCTGCAGTAAAACAGCAGTTCGGTAATAAAGGTGCAATGATCACTGTTGGTGATAAACAACGTGGCAAAGGCGGGAAAGACAAAAAAGCAGGCGAAAGGGTCGGCGGTAAACATGTAGGTAAATTTACATCGGTTTATATGAACCAATATACCGGTGAAATCCTTAAGGTTAAAACCGTTTCTCGTGGCGGAGGCAGTGATGCCGAATTCGATTTCTTCAGATTTATACTAAACGGCCATCGTGCTTTATGGCTACCCTATAATATCGGTCGCCCGATCGTTGGTGGCGCTGTACTTATCTTTGTATTTCTATTGATATCAGGCATAGTATTATGGTGGCCTACGAAGTGGAAAAATAAAGCTATCCGCGACAAAAGCTTTAAAATTAAATGGAGCGGAAGCTTCAAACGTGTAAACTACGATTTCCATAACGTCTTAGGCTTTTACAGCATGCTAATACTGGTTGTAATTTCACTTACAGGTTTGGTATGGAGCTTTCAATGGTTTAGTAAATCATTGTATTGGGTAACTTCCGGCGGAAAATCGCTTGAACAACGTCGCAGGCCACTTTCAGACACTACTCAGTTAGCCGCTTTTGAGCCATCGTCGGTCGATATAATCTGGCAACAATTACCAGCTTCCCAGAAAAGCTCCGGCAGTATTTACTTAAGCATCCCACGAGAAAACGCTGATGTGATTTCCGCAACAGTGTACCATGTTCATGGTGCCTATTATAAATCTGACCAATACTTTTTCGATCAGTATACATTAAAAGAAGTTAAATCTGCTTCTCCTTTTGCTGGAAAGTATTCAGAGGCTAGTATTCCTGATAAGATCCGGCGTATGAATTATGACTTACATGTAGGCGCAATATTGGGAATTTCCGGCAAAATCATCGCTTTTATAGCCAGCCTGATTTCTGCAAGCCTACCGATAACCGGATTTTTAATCTGGTGGAACAAGCGCAAAAAAGGGAAAAAGGGAAAGGAAAAGAAGAAGGCGGAATCCTCAACATCCGGTACACTAATGCAGCCTCAATTGAGAAGGCCAGTAGTCCAAAGGCCGAAAGTTCTAAAAGAAGAAATAGCTGTATAGATATTTTAACCGGCTTTAGAGGCCCATCTTGTGACCACTGGACTATAATAGAAACACCTTTAACGATCACCATTAAAGTAATGAAAATTAAGAATATTTTACTCTCAGGCGTCTTATTTACGTTCCACTTACTCTCATTCGCTCAAAATACAGCCTCAATATCAGGCCAGGTAAAAGATGAAGCAGGTCAGACACTTCCAGGCGTTTCAATCAGATTGCAGAATACAAACCAGGTAACAATCACTGATGATGACGGTGCTTACAAGTTCAGCAGTATTGCTGCTGGAACACATACATTTCAGGTAATTGCAATTGGTTTCGCCAAGCAAAACCGTGAAGTTACACTTGCCCCAGGGCAAAATTCTATTCTAAATATTAAACTCAAAGCCAGCGTAGGGCAACTCGCTGATGTTACAGTTACCGGCCGAACCGCTGTCAAAGAAGTTAACAGGCAGGCTTTTAATGTAACAGCTATTGATGCTACCAAGTTATACAATACCACCCTGGATGTTTCCGGTGCCCTTGACAAGGTTGCAGGAGTAAGAGTACGAGAATCCGGTGGCGTTGGTTCTGATTTCAATCTCTCCCTAAACGGCTTCTCGGGTAATCACGTCAAGTATTTTATTGACGGTATACCTATGGACAACTTCGGGAGCTCCTTTCAGATCAACAATATCCCTATCAATATTGCTGAAAGGATAGAAGTTTACAAAGGTGTGGTACCGATGTGGCTAGGATCGGACGCCTTAGGAGGAGCAATTAATATTGTTACAGGAGATCGTTACCGAAACTTTATTGACGTTTCATATTCCTTTGGGTCATTTAATACACATCGCAGCGTACTAAACACCGCTGTTACCACGAAAAAAGGCTTCACGGTACAGCTTAATGCCTTTCAAAATTATTCCGATAACAATTATAAGGTTACTATTGACGCCGCAGATATCTACACTGGTGCTTTTGCTCCCAGTGCTACACTCAGGAGATTTCATGACACTTATCATAACGAATCCATTATTGCCAATGTAGGACTGGTAAATAAGAAGTTTGCAGATAAGTTACTTTTGGGGATAACACTTGGACAGAATTATAAAGAGATCCAAACGGGCGCACGCATGGAGGCTGTCTTCGGAGGCTGGCATAGAAGAGGTCGCACCATTATGCCTACACTGAAGTACAAAAAAACCGACCTGATAAAGGGCCTGGACGTGACCTTAAACGCAAACTATAATATCGGATACGATCAGAACATTGATACCGTGAATGCAAGATTTGACTGGTATGGAAATCGTAAACCGAACGGATCGAACGGCGAACGCTCAAGGACTCACTACAAATACAGGAACAATCCGGTTCTAGTAACAACAATGGCTAATTATAAATTAAGTGAAAAGCATTCTATTGCAGTAAGCAATGTGTTTACCATGTTTAACAGGAAAGGAAGTGATGAGCTCAATCCTGCGAGCCCCGAGCTGGAAGATGTTAAAAAAAGCAATAAAAACGTATTAGGTGTAGGTTACAATTACGATGTGGAGGACAAGTGGAGTGCCGCAGTATTTGGACGATTAATCAATTTGCATAATACAAGTGGGACTTCAAATAATTCCAGTAAAAACAACTTAAATAAAATTGGTTATGGCCTGGCATCCACTTATTTCATAAACAAAAATTTACAGGCGAAGGCATCTTACGAATTAACCAATCGTATGCCTAACGCAGAAGAAATCTTTGGTGATGTAGAAAACCTGGAAGGGAACCCAAATCTTAAACCAGAATCAAGTAATAACATCAATCTCGGATTTATTTACAACTTTAAGTTAAACGATATCAATCGATTCTCGATTACCGCTAACGGCGTATACCGGCATGCAACTAACTTCATTTTCACCAGGTACAATCAAAACCAGCAAAAATTAATTGCAGATAACAAAGATGGAGTTAGTACCATTGGTGCTGACGGAGAAGTTAGGTATTCCTTTAAAAACTGGCTATTGGCTGGGGCTTCAGTAACATATCAGTATTTAAAAAACCTCCAGAAATATGACTTCGATAATATATCAGGTCAGTATTACACAAATGTGAGTCCTTTGTATCTTAATCAGATGCCTAACATTCCACATCTCTTTGCTAATGCAGATTTGTCTGTTTCGTTAAAAGATGTTGGGAGGAAAGGAAATCACTTAACTCTTGGAAGTAATTTACTCTTCGTTGATCAATTCTGGCTGTACTGGCCAAGTGAGGGAAGCAGAGATGCGAGTGCTAACAAAAGAGGGATTCCAACACAGGTTTCTATAGATGCGAATGCTGTATATAGTCTTAAAAATGGCAGATATAATATTGCATTTGAAGCCAAAAACATTACCGATGCCCGCTTAGTAGACAACTTTAGTTTACAAAAACCAAGCCGAGGCTTCTATCTCAATCTCAGATACTTTTTAAACAAATAATCTATTAAATACAAAACAAATGAAATCAAGAATTACAAAGGCTATTGTTGCACTGGTAGTGGTAGCAGGATTTTCTGCATGTAAAAAGAATGACTCTTCAAATCTTACGAAAGGGGAATATATCCTTACTCTAACACCGATAGCCTCTACAGGTGTCGCTGACTACCTTGTCAATGTTCCTAGCTTAAATGAAGGTTCAGTAACAACCCAGGGAAATGGCCAGGAGCAGGACGGAACCTACCGTTATTATTTAACCCATAAAGGAAAATTTTTCAGCATGCTTTACGGACAAGGAAATCCTGGAGCCGTAACAGCTTATAATAATCAAAATGGGCTATTAACCAAGCTTACCAACTTTCAAACTGAAACAGTACAGGCTTTTGCCCCTGTTAGTGATGATATTTTGCTAACTAAAATTCCTCGTACTATTAACCCTGCGGGAACCTTAATCCCGTATTATCAGGTAAGCACAAATAGCTTGCAAATTGCAAAAGAAGGTACTTTGGATGCTATGGCTCCAGGAAATAATGGAGAAATTGCTCATTTCAGCTGGTTACAGCAGGTAGGTGACAAGGTATTTGCACCGTTCTTCCCAATTAAAAACGGTAGCTTTGATTCTGATCACCATGATCAGGCATATATTGCGGTATACTCCTACCCTGGGATGGCTTTAGAAAAAACTATCCGTGATGACCGTACCAGCTTTATCGGCAGATACTTCGTTAATGGGTTAGGTGTAGTAGAAAATGGGGACGTCTATGCATTTTCTGCCTCGGTATCTAGTACAACGGATCTGATAGGTGAAACAAAAGTAAAAAGATTAACAGATACTAAGCCAGCTGCTATTACAAGAGTATTATCAGGCACAACCGAATTCGACCAAAACTATTACTTCAACGTTGAAGCAGCTTCCGGAAACTATTACGTTACAAACTGGATCTATGTGGGTGGTAATAAGTTCGTAGCTCATGTACTCCCTAAAGCTGAAAAAGGTGCTTACGCAGCAGGAAAAGAATTAGCGATTGTTGATGTTTCCGCAAAAACCGTTACTATGGTGACTGGCATGCCAGGCAAAGCTAGTATTAGCTCCCTTTCAGTTAATAATTTTACCCCTAAAGATGGTACTGCCTATATTGGTGTCAATTTAACAACCGGAGGTGGTTATGTTTATAAAATAAATGCGGGTAACGCAACTGCAACCCAGGGCATAAAAGTTGAGAGCGGCACTATTACCGCCGTTCAGTACCTGGCTAATCAATAATTTTTTACAATATCCCAAAGGAGCCGGTACTATCTACTACCGACTCCTTCTATTTTCCGCCACTCTAATCCGCACTATACCGGATCGCCATCTTTGCCACCCTATCCTCCAAACTTTCTGTCGTTAGCTTCTCACGAAGACGGTCAACCATTATGGGGAAAGCAAAGGGTGTTGGCTTGCTGCACCGGGTAATAACCACCCTAAGCTTCTGCAGCCGCTTCAAGGCTTCCCGCAACCGGAACTCTTCCAGCTGAAATTGCAATGCCTCATTATAAGCCTGCCGAACAAGCACATTATCGGGCTCGTATTCGCTAAACACATCAAAAAGCAATGACGTTGAAGCCTGCAGGTGCCGATTTTTTATCGTTTTGCCGGGAAAACCCGTGAAAACCAAACCTGCAATATGGGCAATGTCGCGGAAACGTCTTCTGGCCATTTCGTTCGCGTTTAAGCTCAACTGAATGTCCTCGAGCAATTTATCTGTGGTAAAAAGATCCTGGTCAAGTGCCTCCCTGATGAGGATTTCCTGATCGGACAACAATTCGAAGCCATAATCATTCATTGCAATGGAGAAAGTGGCGTTTCTAAGCTTAGCGATTCGAAAAGCAAACAAGGAAGCCATCCCTTCATGGACCAGCCTTCCTTCGAAAGGATAAAAAAACAAATGAAAACCGTCTTTCGACTGAAATTGCTCAATCAAAAATTCCGAATTATGCGGCAGATGAGAGATACTTGCCTGCATATCAAATAAAGGGCGCAACGTTTTAATCTCAATATCTTCCTCAATGTGGTCTGCTACTTCGTCCAGCTTCTTCCTGAACATGGCGGATAGTTGCGAAGAAAGAGGGATCCGCCCTCCCATCCAGCTCGGAATCCTTCCATTTGCTTTAGGCGACTTCTTTACAAAAGCAGTCATATCCTTTACCTTCACCAGCTCAAGACTGCGGCCTGCAAACCAGAAATTGTCCCCAATTTTTAAACGAGCTATAAAGTCCTCTTCTATAGAACCCAGATAGCCCCCTGTCAGGAACTTGATCCGCATACTCACATCACCCACAATCGTCCCCATAGTTAGCCTGTGCCGCATAGCTACCCGGCGGCTATCCACTTTATACAAGCCTTCCTCAACAATAACTTTTAAATATTCATCGTAGGCAGACAAAGTTTTACCGCCTTTAGTAATAAAGTCGAGGATCTGACCAAACTCGCTCTCCTTTAAATCCGAATAAGCGTAAGTGGTTTTAAGCTCCCTGTAAATTTCATCAGGCTTGAAGCCAATAGATACAGCCAGCGTAACAAGGTATTGAGTGAGCACGTCCATCGCCAGTATTACAGGATCGCGACTTTCAAATATTTCCTGCTTCATCGCCTCTTTAATGGCGGCACCTTCAAGTAATTCTAAAGAATGGGTTGGCACAAACCAGGCACGGGACGTTGCGCCCGGGTGATGGCCGCTACGGCCGGCCCTTTGCATAAAGCGAGCTACACCTTTAGGACTTCCGATCTGGATTACCGTATCAACCGGCCTAAAGTCAACACCGAGGTCAAGACTCGACGTACAGACCACAAGTTTGAGCATTTCATTATGAAGCGCCTCTTCCACCCAGCTTCTCAATTCATTGTCCAAAGAGCCATGATGCATAGCCATGATCCCGGCATATTGTGGATATTTGTCGAGGATAGCCTGGTACCATATTTCAGATTGTGAGCGAGTATTTGTAAAAATAAGCGTGGTTTTGCTTTGCGCGACTATTTCCATTACTTGTGGCAATAGCTTAATTCCCAAATGCCCCGCCCATGAGAATTGCTCGATGTTTTCGGGAATAACCGACTGAATCACAACTTTCTTATCCAACCGGGCCCTGATCATCTTTACATTTTCCTCATTACTGGCATCTCCAAGCAATACTTCTGCGGCCTGATCCAGGTTGCCTATAGTGGCAGATATCCCCCAAATCTTTATGCTTGCTCCGGAGCCCGAGCGCCGCAGTCCTTTTAATCGGGACAGGCCAAGCTCAAGCTGCACTCCCCTTTTTGTTCCTAATAACTCGTGCCACTCGTCGGCAACAATAACTTCAAGGTTTTCAAATATCTTCGGATAGTCCTTTTGAGTAAGCATGAGGTGCAGACTCTCCGGAGTGGTGAGCAGTACTTCGGGTAATCGTTTCTTTTGTTCAGCTTTTTCTTTCGCGGTGGTATCCCCTGTACGCCTCCCCACCTTCCAGGGCAATCCCAGATCATCAACCACGGATTGCATCGCCTTGCGAATATCGTTGGTTAGTGCCCGCAGAGGAGTGATCCAGAGCATTAGCAAACCGTTGTTTTTCCTGGTCTTATAATCATCCGGGTACCGGTTGATGTAAGCCGCGACAAAAGGTAAGAACAGTGCGAAAGTCTTACCGCTACCGGTTGGAGCATTAAGTAATCCGGAATTCCCTTCAAGATAAGCACGCTGCATTTCTATTTGAAAGGGGAATTGCTGCCATTGCCTCGATTTAAACCATTCAGAGATCACTTCCTCCCCTATTGTTCTGCTAGTGTCTGTATATCTAATACTCCTGTTGACTTTAGCCATATATGATTAAGCATCTAGCATAGACCGCAAGGTCTCAATCGTGTCTGCGTCCTCCATTTTCTTATCCTGCCGCCATCGCAGGATCCTTGGAAAGCGTAATGCCACGCCTGACTTATGACGTGTTGACCTGTTGATTCCTTCAAATCCAATCTCAAAAACGAGCTGAGGCTTCACGGTTCGAACCGGTCCAAACTTCTCTAAAGTATTCCGTTTTACGAAATAATCTACTTGTTTAATCTCCTTATCTGTCAAGCCCGAATAGGCTTTGGCGAAAGGTACCAATTTGTCCCCGTCCCAAACAGCAAATGTATAATCGGTGTATAGATCCGCCCGGCGACCATGGCCCTTCTGAGCATAGACCATTACCGCATCAACCGATAAAGGATCCACTTTCCATTTCCACCAGTCGCCGCGCTTACGACCCGTCTGGTAAACAGAGTCGAGCTTTTTAAGCATAAACCCTTCGGCGTAATTCTCCCTGGAGGTAAGTCGCAGTTCATAAAGCTCCTGCCATGATTTAAAGTTGATAACTGGGGAAAGCCGGAATATCCCGCTATAAGAACTGTGTTGATGAAGTTTCTCCAAAACAGAGCGACGATGCTTTAAGGGCATGGATCGTATATCATCCCCCGCAAACTCCAGGCAGTCATAAGCAATAAAGACCATCGGGCTCTCTGCCAGAATTTTTTTCGTGAGATTCTTTCTGCCTATCCGGGTTTGCAGAACGTTAAATGGCAAGGGCTGGCCTTCCGAAAAGCAAATCGCTTCTCCATCCAAAACAGTTCCTTCCGGCAAGTCAAACAAGAAGCTATGAAGTTCAGGGAACTTATCAGTTGCCAAATCTTCACCACGGGTCCAGATAAATATCTTGCCACCCCGATGAATGGCCTGCGCCCTGAAGCCATCCCACTTCCATTCGGCTTGCCACAGCTGTGGATCACCCAGGTGTTCTCCTATCTCCTCTGCAGTCTTCTGCTTATCTGATGTTTCCTGGATTGCATAAGCGAGACAAAAAGGATAAGGCCGCGAAGCATCATCGGAAGCATCCTGCTCCTGCATCAGGTCATAAAAACTGAATGAAGCCGGATCCCAGTTACCCATAATGCGGTGCGTGAGTGTTGCAGCATCCAGCCCCGAGATTTCTGCCAGCGCCTTGATGATCAGATTTTGTGATACGCCTACTCTAAAGCTACCTGTCAGGATCTTGTTGAACACAAAACGCTCTTGCCGGTTCATTATATTCCAGGAATCGATGAGCCATTGCTTCCGTCCTTCTTCGGTCATTAAGCCAAGAGAATTAATTTCCGCGATCCATTCAGACAGCGGTTTATCGTTAGTGACATCTGTATCCGGGAACAATAAAGCGATGGTTTCACCAAGGTCCCCAACTACCTGGTAACTTTCTTCAAAGAGCCATTGCGGAATAGAGGAAACCTCCATTGCCCAGAGCTTCATCAAAGTTGAATTAATTTGTCTTTTAGGCTTTCTTCCGGTAAATATAGCAAGGGTATGGATCTTATCTTCATCAGGCACAGAAATGAAATAGTTTTTAAGGACTGAAACCTTTTCGTTGGTTTTGTTGGTTTCATCGAGCTCTGTGAAAAGACGGGCGAAATCCTTCATACGTCCTCTCCTTCAGAAGCATTAATGACTGATTCTTCAAGTACGCTATCTTCTTCCACGCCTTCATCCCCACCGTAATACGTATGAGCTTCATGGGCGTCATAGCCAAGTTCTGAAAGATAACGTGTAAAGGAAGCAGTGTACCCATGTGTAAGCGACACACACTCACATTCCGTTGCATCTATCGCCTGTATCAAGCCATCCCAGTCGGCATGATCTGAAAGCACGAAGCCCCTGTCTGCAGCCCTCCTTCTTTTAGCTCCTCTGAGCGTCATCCAGCCTGAACAGTAACCAAACGAATAAGGATGAAATCTTTTCATCCAGGGAGAACCTAGTGCCGAGGGCGGGCAAATCACCATCCCTCCTTTTGTTTGATCTCGGCCCAAGTCAGAAGTGATACGCGTGGCCTCCTGAAGATGGATCCCATTGCGTAACAAAGCCCCATGAGTATTGGCTATCACACCATGTAAAAACACTTTGCCGATGGACAGATCCAAGTGCTGCAAAATACGCTGTGCCTTGCCCAGAGAATAACCGGCTATAACAGATGTTTTGCCTTCAGAGGCGTTCGTCCGCCACCAATTGTTAATATCATCGTGTACTTCTGTGGGAGGTTTCCATTTATATACCGGCATGCCGAAGGTACACTCAGAAATGAAGGTATGGCATTTTACTGGTTCAAAGGGGGTACAAACACCGTCGTCTTCAAGCTTATAATCTCCGGAAACCACCCAAATATTACCTTTATGCTCCACTCTAACCTGCGAAGAGCCAATCACATGTCCCGCAGGGTGGAATGAAATTTTTACACCGTTTTTAAAGATCGTTTCATTGTAGCCAATTGTTTCCAGGCGAATATCCCCCAAACGGTACTTCATTACCTCCCGCGACAAGTCGTGAGCAAGGTAGCGCTTGTTTCCCCATCTGGCGTGGTCTGAATGAGCATGTGTGATCACAGCATCGTCAACCGGCTTCCAGGGATCAATATAGAAATCTCCGGCAGCGCAGTAAATGCCGTTATCGTTAAATTGAAGCAGCGGTCTTGCCATAAGTATAAAAATAGCAGAATACGAGAATTGTTTGACAGGATCAGCAACCCAATTATGAAAAAAGCCCGGTGCAAAACACCGGGCTTTTCTAGTATTCTAGAATAAAGCGATTACTGAGTTAAAACCAAACTAAACTTACCGCTCTCGTTTAATTTTATAAAATCGCCCATTACCTGCAGACTTTCATCCTGAATGAAATCATTATCATCTTTAGGCTTAACTTCTCCCTTCTTTAACGGAGGTAAGCCTTGCAAAGCTCGTCTTGCATTGTTACGGGCGAGCGTTTTAGCTTCCTGCTCATCACGCTCTTTCTTTAACTTCTGCTCATTTAGAGTAACTGAAATCTCTGAGTCGCGTTTTTTGAACAAATTAATGTCTTCCAGCAGGTATTTATACTCTGGCGAAGACTTCATTCTTGCTTCATGCTGGCTGATCAATTGCGGCTTAACCGATGAAAGATTAGCAACAGCAGAGTACGTGCTGGGTTTAATCGCGTCAAATGGCAACGCTGATGGCTCCGAGCTTTCTCCGTACTTGTCTGCAGGGAAAATCATCGGGAACTGAACATCCGGGATCACGCCTTTGTGCTGAGTGCTGCTTCCATTGACACGATAGAATTTGGCAATAGTCAAATTTACCTGGCCAAATTTCGGAGCATTTGCATTGGTAGCAGTTTTGTTACCCTGCGCTTTCAGCAGAACCTCGTCGAGAGGACTGATAAATCTGGACATATCTATGGCCGACTGAACAGTCCCTTTTCCATAAGTTTGGGTACCCATGATCACCCCACGGCCATAATCCTGGATAGCAGCAGCAAAGATTTCAGAAGCTGATGCGCTGAATCTGTCGACCATCACACCCAGCGGGCCTGTCCATGCGATACTTGCATCGTCATCGGCATCTACTTCCACTTTGTTAGGGTATCTTACCTGTACAACCGGGCCTGTTTTAATAAACAAACCTGTCAGTTCGATGGCTTCCGGCAATGAACCGCCGCCATTGCTTCTAAGGTCGATCACAATTCCGTCAACCTTTTGCTGCTTCAAAGTATCGATCAGCAGCCTTACATCGCGGGTTGTACTTTTATAATTAGGATCTCCTGCCTGATATGCCTTCCAGTCCATATAAAATCCAGGGATATCAATAATTCCTATTTTATACGACTTGTTTCCGGAATTTATAACCTTTACTGTCTTTTTAGCAGACTGATCTTCTAACACTATTTTATCACGTACCAGCTCAATGATCTTTGGCTGAGACGATAGTTCCTGGCCGGCAGGTATGATCTTCAGGCGGACAATTGTTCCACGTGGACCCTTAATCTTCGACACCGTATTGTCAAGCCTCCAACCGATTATATCCAGGAACTCTCCATCTTTCCCTTGTGCAACACCAATGATCCTATCGTTTGCCTGAAGTGTTTTGGCTTTAAAGGCGGGACCACCAGGAATTACTTCAGCTACTTTGACCACTTCATTCTCCAACTGCAAACGGGCGCCAATTCCCTCAAACGTTCTCGCCATTTCTTCATTAAACTCCTGTGCTCTTTGTGGAATGAAATAATTGGTATGTGGATCAATGGCTTCGGTGAAAGAATCCATGATCATCTGGAAAGCATCCTGATTGTTTGTTTTTTGAACCTGAGTTAAAAGATTGGTATAGCGTTTCTTCAATACCTCCGCATTTGTCAGAGCCGGCTCTTTTGTTTTACCGATATTGGCAGTGTCCCTTTCTACAGGCAGGTTGCGTTGTTTAATTAAAGAACGTTGAATCTTCGACTCGTCATCGGTCAATTTCATGTTCAGCAATTCATATTTGATACGAGCTCTCCAGGAAGCATCGGCCGCTGCAACAGTGCTGAACCAGGGTTGTTTTTCACGGTTGTATATGTATGTTTCGTTTTTGTTGAAATCGAAATTTTGTGACGTTTGAGAAATTGAAAATTTAATTCTCTCCTGGTAGCGCTTCTGAAATGTATTAAACATTTTGAAGAAAGCACTCAAATCGCCCTCACGAAGGTAGTTATCAAGCTCATACCGGTACTTTTCAAATTCCTTTACGTCGCTTGCCAGTAGATAATTCCTTCCTTCATCAAGTCTCTTTAAAAAGCGGTTGAAGATCTCATTTGAGATGGAATCGTTGATCTTTACTTTTTTGTAATGTGCATTTTCGAGCACTTTAACCAATTCCTTAGCTACCAGTTGTTGCTGAGGTTCCGGCTTTAAATTATTTGAGCCTTCTACGTCGGTATTCACGCGCAAATTTGCCTTACAAGCAATTGCCGCTACTATAAACAAAGCCAGAAATATTCTTTTTAGCATTTCCTTTAGAGATTTAAAATCCATTGTATGATATAACCTATCTAATACTATACCAGTTTATTAATCAAATAAAAAAGAGGCAGTGTATGTTACTGCCTCTTTAACAACATAATCTCAAAAATAGTATTTATTGTTATTTAAAGAATAAAAATTTACATAACACCGATTAACAGTCCCAATAGGCTATAAGTCAGTCGGTTTAAACAGGCTAGAGCTCAATTTGGAATACTCATCCAGCTCATCTCCGGCAGATTTATAATCCCCTACACTGTGATAGATCTCTCCCAAATCGCCTTTAATCTTGGCTAAACCAGCAAGGTTTTTATGTTTTAAAGCCATAATTTCTGCCAGTTTAAAATCAGAAATTGCCATATCGATCTCACCTAGAGCAACTTTTACTTCTGCAAGCTTGATCAGATTCTCTATATGGGCTTCCCTGTCATCCAGTTTTTCCGCCATAATGTTTGCCTGCAGATTAAACCATTTGGCCTCGGTATACCGCTGCTGAGCAAAATAAAGTGAGGCAAGGCTTTGAAAGCATTTCATACGTCCGGCTTTATTTCCCGTCCGCCTAAAAAGATAAAGCGATTTATTAAGGATATAAGATTCCGCAGCGGCGTACTCTTTTTGCAACAATTTATTCTCTGCAACATTCAGATAGCCCTTTGCTACACCTGCGGTATTACCCATAGAAGAACATAACTGGACAAACTGCAAGTTCAATTTTATAGCTTGCGCATATTTACCCAAGGCTTGGTACAAAGCGGCCAGATTCTCTGTTATTTTTAGGACTCCGGACTTGTTTTTTAAACTTTCATGAACTTTCAGCGCTTCTGTAAAGTATTGGATGGACTTCTCTAATTCTCCGCGTTGTCCATAATAGACGCCATAGCTGCTGAACACAAGAGCCTCGGCCTTACGATCGCCAGACCGGCGACTTCCTTCCAGGGTTATTTCCAAATCGATGGCGTCCGATGTTTCCGTAGCCATAAGTATGGATTTCAAAACCTCTTTTTCCCTGTATTTTTTTAAGGCGTCAGCTTCTTGATTTTTGATATTGAGTGATTGCTCAATTTCCATTTTCAAAACAACAGCAGGATCGAGGAGATGTATTGGATTTATCTCCTGTGGTCCAATAGTTACTATTTTGATCTCTTTTTTAACGTCAAGCGAATCGGCAGCAAAAACAGCATTTTTTAACAGTACAGCCCCGGCGAGACAGCATAGAAGTTTAATATTCATTTGTAAAACCTTTCGGTATCACAAACATACGAATATAAATCTCAGGGGTTACAAGCAATTGCAAATGAGGACATTCACAAAATACCCTTAGAGCTGCCCCGTTTTAACAGCAGTCTTTGGCTTTGTTTCAGCAAGCACTTTACCTTTGCTGGTGCTGGCATTTGCAGCTAGTTTAGCTTTTGCAGCAGCCTGGCTAGCCTTTGTTTTATTATAGAAAGTATATCCAAGCTTCACATCGGCCATAAGCGGAAGATTATTCTTCTTCTTGGCTAAAAGGTCGGCTTCTCTCAAATCCTTCAACGCAGATTTGTACTCCCCAAGGGTACTTTTAACCTCTGCAAGGTTAATTAAGGAGGACACGGTTCCGTTGATGTTATTATTAGCCCTGCTCAGCGTATTAGCCTGCAGGTAGAACCATTTTGCCTCCGAATTGCGTTTCTGAAGCTGATAGATCTGTCCGAGCATATCAAAGCATTCTAGTTTGCCCTTTGTTGAACCTACTCCGCTGAAGTACGGAAGCATCCTTTTTAAAAGCAAACTTTCGTTCTCAACAAAGCTTTTCTTCCGTTTGGTGATATCCAACAAAAGCATGTAAGCCTCTCCACGCTTATTTTTTTCGGCATTAAGTTCAAACTGATTCACAGATGCGGCCAGGTATTTAGATGCTTTTGTATACTCCTTACGCTTGTGATAACCCTTCGCAAGAGCCAATGCGGTATAGGGTAATTCTTCTGTTAAGCCGTTCGTTTCTTGCTGCTTTAAAGCAAGAAGGTAATATTTTTCAGCTTCAGTCCAGTCATTATTCTTCTCATAAATAGCCGCTATTTCATTTGTAATAGCTGCCTGACAGGAGATATTCTGAGACTGCTTGAAGAGAGCCTGAGCGGTAAGTAATTCTAAAAAGCCTTGCTCACTGTTGTTTGTCTTAAAGAACAATTTGGCCATGGCTAGATGAATATCTCCAGCCCAGTTAGAATCTTGTGCTGCTGTCTTGGCCGCAATAGCCTTTTTATATAGCGCTATAGCTTCAAGCGGCTTCGCTTGCTTTTCTGTCGCTTGCTTTACAAGCATCTCAGGCTTACTTAGCTTCAATATCGGCTGTTTTATAAAAACCAGAGTATCAGTTGGCGTGATCAGACTGTCTGCCTTTGTCTGACTTGAGATTGTTGCCTGGCTTTTGACTTTTGTCTGAGCTATCACGGGTTGCGCAAGCAACGCTAAATAAAGAAAGTATATTCCTCTTTTCATATGGGGTATATTAAGAGAAAACCTCCAGAGTACCCGCATAAGAGGCCCAAACCATAAATGGATGCGAATCGGTGTGATACACGTCTCCATCGGCCGAAATTCCTATTACACCTGCAAATCCGTTGTAAGGTTTTAACTCATTCATTGATCTGTCACAGGCATCTTTGAGACTAAGTCCATCAGTAACTCTGGTAACAATTTTTGCTGCCAGCGCAGCACTGACTATGTCTTCGCCTACACCTGTGCATGAGATAGCAGCAAAATCATTGCCAAAGTTTCCCGCGACGGTCGCTGAGTCGCTTACCCGTCCAGGTACTTCAAAGCCTTTGCCACCTGTAGAAGTAGCAACAGCCAGCTTTCCTTCCGAATCCAAAGCAACACAACCAACAGTTCCAATTCGTGATGATTCAGCCAATTTATCTATATAACTGCGTCTACGGCTCTCAGTTTCGGGATTAAAATACTGAAACCCATGTTGTCGTGCAAAACTCTGTGCTTCAGCTCCACTAAGCACACTATCTTCGTAGTTCATTAATTTCTCGGCCACAAATACTGGATTTTTTATTTCTTCAATATTAACAACCCCTGAAAATTTTTTCGAAAAACCGTCCATTATTGCCGCACTCATTCTGATTTTCCCATCACTTTGTATCTGTGATCCAAGGCCAGCATTAAAAAGCTCACAGTCTTCAAGCAAAGACACCGCGTAAATAACTGTCTTAAGTGCTGAGTTTTCCTGAAGATACTCATGTGCTTCCGTTACAATGTTAGTAAGCGCATTGCGTTTGGCAATCCTGATTTCTTCAGTATCGGCAGATTCGCTGAAAAACCCTCCGTGTATAATTATTTTTGGCTGCATTTAATCGTAGTTTTTCACCTTAAGATAAACGTCCTGCTCCACCTTAATAGCCTTGTTTATAATCAGCTCATGTTTATGCAGATCGTATCTATCAAAGATCGACATCACATGCACTTTCAAATTATCAATTGAAACAGGTGCCCCTATTTCAACATCGTAAATATTGGTCTCGCTGATATAGCGTCCGTCCACCAGGATAGTCAGACCCGAGCCAATTGCCTCCAGGCATACCCCACCTGTTATCAGCAGGCCCGCATCTTCACCTAAACCTACTCCCAGCATCCCTGGATTACTGGCAACCGCATAAAAAAGCCTGCCAATACGCCCTCGCTGTACGAAATGGGTATCTATAATCACATCGTCTATAAAACCTAAGCCGCCAGTGATCTGCACCTCCCCCTTTAGTAAAGCCTCACTGCTGCTTCCGCGATAAATCATATTGGCCGAAGCCGCAGCTGCACCTGCAGATGTGCCTGCAATAACCAGCGCTTCCTGCTCGTACCGATTTTTTAGGATACGTAAAAACTCGGTACCTCCAAATATTGCGCTCAGACGAAGTTGATCTCCGCCGCTGAACATCACAATATCAGCTTTTTTTACACGTTCCAATGCGTCCGCTGTCGAAGCATCTTCGCGATTTCGGATATCTAAAATATGGACATTATTAACCTGTAGCTGTCTGAAGGATTTAATATACTCGGGACCAACGATCTCCGGAATTTTCGAAGCAGTGGTGATCACTTCAATAACAGAGTTTTCCTTTTTTGAAGATTCCGTGATCATGCGACGCAAAATTCCGCGTTCGAAAAACTTGATATAATGGGGGTGACTTATATTTTCATTATAACTTAAAGAGCTTCCCAGATCTACTGCTCCCCCGATAATAACAAGTTTTCCTTTTGGAACCATATATTAAAAAATTTAAAAGCTACTATAATTATATCAATTTTATCCTTAATAAGTTTTTAATGATGCTTTAAAACTTTCCAAACCCGGTTTCGTTTATCTATTCTATCTGAAAATGATGGACATTCTAAGACGCAGAAAGATACACTCTCATTCCTTAATTTCACCTACAAATAAATGAAGATATTAAAGATACAGGCACTACGCGGCCCTAATATCTGGTCGATCAGAAAAACGAAATTAATTCAGATGCGTCTCGACCTTGAAGACTTGGAATTCAGGCCGACTAACGAGATTCCAGGCTTCAAAACAAGGCTCCAAAAGCTTATTCCAAGCTTGTACACTCATTTCTGTTCTCCCGGGCATGAAGGTGGCTTTTTTGAACGGGTAGAAGAAGGGACCTGGATGGGCCACGTCATCGAGCACATAGCTCTTGAAATTCAGACCCTGGCCGGAATGGACGCAGGTTTTGGTCGTACCCGTAGCACCAAAACTCCGGGAGTGTATAACGTTGTCTTTAGCTATTTCGAAGAAAACGTTGGGATTTACGCAGCCAAAGCAGCAGTAAGAATCGCAGAAGCTTTAATTAACGATATCGACTATTTTCTTGAAGACGATATTATCACTATGCGCCAAATGCGCGACAAGGAGCGGTTTGGCCCGAGTACTGGCTCTATTATTGACGAGGCTGTAGCCAGGGACATCCCCTATATCAGGATGAACGACTCATCACTTGTTCAGCTAGGATATGGCAAGAATCAGATGCGCTTCAGGGCAACTCTTACTGACAAAACGAGCAGTATTGCCGTTGATATAGCCGGCGATAAAGAGGAGACCAAGCGGATCCTCAAAGAGCAGGCTATTCCTGTAGCTCAGGGTACCACTGTGTCTGATCAAGAGGAACTTCTGGCAGCGATCGCTGAAATCGGCTTTCCTTTAGTAATTAAACCTCTCAATGGGAACCATGGCAAGGGCGCATCAATAAACCTGAAAACCGAAAAAGAGGCAATTGATGCACTTTTTTACGCACAACGATTTTCTAAAAAAGTGATTGTTGAGCGCTTTATTACTGGCTATGACTTTCGGGTCCTGGTAATTGATAACAAAATGGTTGCAGCAGCAAAGCGGACTCCGGCGCACGTTATAGGCGATGGCGAACATACTATCCGGGAACTGATCGAGATCGAAAACCAGGATCCGCGCCGGGGCTACGGACATGAAAACGTGCTGACCGAAATTGGCATAGACCGGGACACAGAAGATATGCTTTCAAAGAAGAACTACACGCTTGACAGCATCCCTGCACAGGGGGAAGAAGTTTGCCTCAAATCTACGGCCAACTTAAGTACAGGAGGAACTTCTGTCGATGTCACAGACATGGTTCACCCGCACAATATTTTCGTTTGCGAACGTATAGCAAGAGTGATTGGCCTGGATATTTGCGGAATCGACATTATGGCCGAAAACCTTACACAACCCTTACATGAAACCGGAGGGGTAGTGCTCGAAGTAAATGCTGCACCCGGCTTTAGAATGCACCTGGCTCCGAGTGAGGGTCAAGCCCGAAATGTCGCCGTTCCGGTGCTCGACATGCTTTATCCACCGGGCAAATCGGCGAGAATACCAATAATCGCTATCACTGGCACTAATGGAAAAACTACGACCACCCGGCTGATTGCTCATATTATCAAAAATAATGGATACAGGGTAGGCTACACAACTTCAGATGGAATATACATTCACAATTCACTATTGGTTGAAGGCGACACTACCGGTCCGGCCAGTGCCGAATTCGTATTGAAAGACCCAACAGTTGAATTCGCCGTTCTGGAAACAGCAAGAGGAGGTATATTACGATCTGGCTTAGCCTTTAATCAGTGCGATATCGCCATACTGACAAATATCCAAGCAGATCATTTAGGCATCTCAGATATCCATACCCTCGACGATCTGGCTTATGTTAAGCAGGTTCTTATTGAATCAGTTAAACCCCATGGCTGGGCTGTACTTAATGCTGACGATCAAAATTGTATAAGAATAGGCAAAGAAACCGATCACTGCAATGTCGCATATTTCAGCATGAATGCAGATAACGCGGTTATTCATGATCATTGCAGTAATGGAGGAGTGGCCGCAGTAAACGATGGCGGATACCTTACGATAAAGAAAGGAGAATGGAAGATTCGCATCGCAAAGATCAGCCATATCCCTATTACATTTAACGGCAGCGTTGATTTTATGACGCAAAATGCCATGGCCGCCACTTTAACTACATTCCTCTGGGGATTTAAAGTGGAAGACATTCGATCCTCTCTTGAAACTTTTATCCCCTCGCCAGCACATACTCCTGGAAGAATGAATGTTTTTGAATTCAAAGACTTCAAGATCCTGGTAGACTACGCACATAACCCGGATGGGTTAAAAGGGTTGAGTAAATATCTTAAGAGTTCAGACTCGACGTTCCATACCGGGGTGATCTCGGGCACCGGAGACCGCCGCGATGACGATATCAGGGAAATGGGGAGAGTGGCTGCCGGGATGTTTAACGATATAGTAATCTGTCAGGAAAAATATCTCAGGGACCGCACGGCAGAGCAAATCATAAGCCTGATAGAAGAAGGAATAAAGGAAGTAAATCCTCTGGCAAGTTACGAAGTTGCTCCCAATAGTGAAGCCGCCTGGAATTATATCATTAATAAAGTTAAGCCAGGTGAACTGATTACAATTATCAGCAATTCTATAGATAACGCTTATGGAACGGTTAAACAATACCAGGATAAGACCGCGACGTCAAAAAAATAAAAAAATTAATATTTATAAAACAAATGAATTACTAGCCCGTTATTGATATATAACCAGCGAGAGTTGGTTTAATTGTGATAAGGTTTAGGTTGAAGCCTGACGCTGTGAAGTGTCAGGCTTTATTTTTAGTATGTCCTGTCTTTAACCAGTGCATTAACAAAAAACGCTGCAAATAAAGCCCCAATTATTGCACCTAATAAGGCAAATATTACAGTTTCTGTTATTGCAAAGCCAGTCAACGCTCCGAATATGGTTCCTAACAAATAATAGAACCCATCATTTTGATTATCTTTTTCTTCTGCCATTTTTCTATTTTTTAACAAAGGTATATTATTCAGGAGTGTCGTCAATAAATATTGACTATTTTTATGCTATCAAACTGCTTTTTGCGTCCGGGCTATAAACTAATCCCAATCTTCTTTACTATGGTGAGCACCGGTTCAAAGTTGGGACAAGCGCCATATATAGCCTCGTACAAACCGCGTAGCTTCAGCATTGAGTCCGCATATTTTTGGAAAAACGTGGACTCAATGTGGAGTAATCGTGGACTCAACGTAGAGTGATCTGAAATCCACTCGGAACTTGGGGATAAGACAGGAATTAGTCATTAATAGAATGATATTAGGCGGAACCGAAGATATCTCATATGCGTAAATTATCTTCGTAGCATGGTCGGAAATAAAAACCGTCGTATGAAACGATCATACGACGGCAATCCCAAAATTTACAATTAAAAACCTTTTCCCTTAAAGCCGTTTCACTTTTTCAGAGTACATTGGGAAGAATCTCTTGGCTCCAAGGCGGTTAACCTTATTACTAAATTAAAAAACATTCTTCTTTTAATAAAATGTTAAGGTCACTTTTTTTTCCACATATGGAAATTTGTGTTAATATATTACTTTCCCCGTGGCAGTGATCAAAGATGCAATCCGGACTGCATCGAAAATACGCTCTTCAGTGGTGCCCAGCTTTATAAGGGAATCTTCATGTGCATTTACACACATTTCACATCCGTTCACTGCGGATACAGCCAGGCTTAGTAACTCAAAAAACTCTTTTCCAGTTACCGGCTTCATCATGATCTGCATTCTGATGCGCGCAGGAATCTGCGTATACTTCTCTTTTTGAGTAAAGTGTCTGAAACGATAGAATACGTTATTCGATGCCAGCAATGAAGCACAAGCTACAGCTTCTGCAATTTCTTCTGCACTTGCTCCATTCGCCTCAGAAAATGAAGTATAATACGCCAGGAGTGGCTTATTCTGATTATTTATGGCAATACTAACTCCGATCAGCCCTATCTCCTTTGCGGATAAATGTTCTGAGCTAAGTGTACTGTTAAAATTAACCTTAAAATCTCTCAAATACCTTGATTCGCCTTTTTCAAGCAACTCCAGACTTTCTGTCCGGTAATTACCATCAACGTTGATGCTTTCTAATAGTTCTTTTATTACTTCTGTAGTTTCACTCATTTCTTTAAAATCTATGCTTGGTAAAAAAGCCCGCATGAATAAATACTCACAATCAAGCTTAGAATATTTAGCGGGTTCGCCATATCCGATTCAAAACAAATCAGACTTTTACGAAAAATCCCCGGTAAACGGGGATCTTTCTTATCAAATTATATTAACTTATGCACTTAATGTTTCCTGACCTTTTTCCCAGTTACAAGGGCAAAGCTCGTCAGTTTGTAAACCATCCAGTACACGTAAAACTTCTTTAACGTTACGACCTACATTTAAATCGTTTACACTTACCCAACGTACGATTCCCTGAGGATCGATGATGAAAGTAGCACGGTAAGCAATTTTTTCAGTCGGCTCTAAAATACCAAGATCTTCAGCCAATGACTTTGAAGTATCCGCTAGCATAGGGAACTTAAGATCGCGCAAATCATCATGATCTTTTCTCCAGGCTACGTGTACAAACTCTGAATCAGTAGAAGCTCCGATTAAGCGGGCATCTCTGTCGCGGAACTCGCCAAAAGCTTTGTTAAACTCAGCAATCTCTGTAGGGCAAACAAATGTAAAATCTTTTGGCCACCAGAACATCACGGTCCAAACGTTGTCGTCGTTTGTTAAATATTCTGAGGTTAATGTTTCAAACTCTTTTCCTTTTTCAATACTAACAACTGCTTTTTTTTCAAATGATGGAAATTTCTGTCCTATAGTAATCATAAATTATCTTTTTTTGATGCTGCAAAGATACGTCGCAAAAACACCTGACGCAATCAAAAGCAGCTTTTTATTGATCGTTTTTATCAATACACTATAGATGAAATCTATTAAAGAAAAAAAGAAATAGATACATGTACTAATTTAATGGGACGAGCCTTAGCCTATATCTCCTGTTCGAACGTGAAAGATTTACCTGCAGAATCATATAGAAATCTTTAGTTTGTTGGTTGTCTCTAATAATCAGGAATAATGCCATAGTTATAGTGCTGATGCTCGAATGCCTGCGACAGCTCCGGGCTTTTTAAATCGTCAGTGTTTCTCTAACCAGACGCCTGGCTGTTTTGCTGGCGCCGCTTATCTCTTATGCTGTTTGTAATGTTGTCGGTTTGAACATATCGCGGAGCGGCGAGGCTATTGGAAAACGGGCAACAACCTACACAACAAGCATATTCACACCTGCTTATAAGAAGATTGCCCTAGTTAAATAGGGCAATCTTAGATATGTGTGTGTTTATTATATATAGAGACGTTTAATATAGCCGGGCAGTGTCCCAATTTACCAGGCATTAAACGACGGACTTGTTATCGTCCTGATTCTTAATCAAAGAAACATAGCGAAGATGAAGAGAAGATGAATTTTCGAAATTATTTGAATTAATATTTTCGAATGAGGTTATTTAGAATTCTTTTGGTTGAATCGGTGAGTAAGGGAGTTAAATCATGCGGAAGAAAATGAAGCTTAAAGGCTCTGATTGCAGATAGTGAGTCTCTGGTATCATAACCGATCATCTTAAGTGCCTGAACACCGTTAAAACCGGCAGGTACTGTATCCAGAACAGCATCCGGCCAGCTTCCAAAGCCTGCCTCCGACAGTTTTTTCCACGGAAAAAAAACACTGGGATCAACCTTTCTGCCTGGAGCAATATCCGAGTGACCAATAAAATTGGAAACAGGAATGTTGTAATCTTTCTTAAGCTTTGTAAGTAAAAGGATAAGACTATTCATCTGAGATTCGCTGAATGGCTCTGACCCGTTATTGTCGAGTTCTATACCTATTGATGCAGAATTGATATCTGTTAATGTTCCCCACTTTGCTACCCCTCCATGCCAGGCTCTTAAATAGTCGTTTAACATATGGTGAACCCTTCCATCCTTACATACGACATAGTGAGCGCTTACCTGACTTTTTGATGAGGTAAAGGCCTGGAGCGTTTCCTCACAGGCATTTTGAGCAGTATGATGGATAATAACGTAGTTTGGCTTTCTAAGATTAAAATTTACGGTTGCTACCGGGTATTGTGCATGGGTACTTACACCAGACACTCCCGGAAATTCCCTGATGGACCTTGAAAATTCTTTTACCTGTTTTTTATAAGACCGGTTCGCCGGAGCATACGGATTAGTCGAACAGCTGCTGATGATAAAAATTGCCAGCGCCAGACCAGATAATGTTTTCAATATTGATTTCATTTTTTGATTGAGCAGATATTCCAATGTCAAAAGTAATATCTTTAAGGCTTGATTTTACTTAGATAAATAACACCTTTCTCTATGGTTGTCCTGGAAAATGCGCTTATAAAGGCAAGTATTGATCCGCGTGGTGCAGAATTAAAGAGTCTATTATATAAAGAAAATAATGTAGAATATATTTGGAATGGCGATCCAAAGTACTGGGCACGCCATTCTCCGGTCCTTTTTCCAATTGTAGGATCTCTAAAAAACGATTCTTTTATTTACGAAGGGAAGAAATATACATTGAAGCGGCATGGATTTGCCCGTGATATGATTTTTGAAAAAGAAGCTGTATTTGGAGATTCGGCATCTTTTGTGCTTAAAAGTTCAGCGGAAACTTTAGAGATCTACCCATTCAAATTTTTATTACGGATTAAATATCAGCTCAATGGCAATAGTATTAGGGTGGACTACGAAGTAGAGAATCCGGGGAACAAAGCTTTGTACTTCTCCATTGGTTCCCACCCCGCTTTTAATGTTCCTCTGGTTAAAGGTACGAGCTATGAAGATTATTATCTTGACTTCAGCGAGGAGGAAAATGCTGAGCGCTGGACTATATCAGACAATCTTATAACTGGCACCGTCCCTTTTCTGCAGGATCAAAAAAAACTACAGCTTAAAGCAAGTCTTTTTGAAAACGACGCACTTGTTTTTAAAGGCCTGAAATCAAACCGGATTAGTATATGCAGTGATAAGACAATTCATGGTCTGCACTATGATTTTCGTGGATTCCCTTATTTGGGGATCTGGGCAGCTAAAGATGCACCTTTTGTTTGTATAGAGCCTTGGTTTGGCATTGCAGATTCAGAGTCACACAATCAGAATATTGAGCAAAAAGAGGGGATCATTAAGCTGGATCAGGGTCATAAATGGGATGCAGGCTGGAGCCTTACCTGCGTATAATAGATCTGAGTGTAGCTTACACTCAGATCTATGGGTAATATTTTTATCTAAACTTTGTTATCGCCGTCGCTATTCTGGCAATTGTTTCGTCTTTACCAAGCAAGTATGCGATATCGAATACGGTCGGCCCGAATTTTCCACCCACGAGCATTATTCTAAAGGGCAGCATTACATCCCCGATTTTCAGAGATTTTTCTGCGGCCAGCCTTTTGAATGTTTCTTCTAAAAATGCGGCAGAGAACGACTCGCTTTCGCGCAACTCTGAAGCAAATGATTCAAAAAATTCCTCTTTCTGATCATTCCATTTAGGTTTAACCGCGTCAAGGTCATACTGCGCTGGCTGCCTGAAGAAGTATTCCGCCTGTGGCACAAAGTCTGTCAGTAATACGCAGCGGTCTTTAACTAAACTAATAACTTTCGGCAAACTCTGCTGATTAGAAATGCTTATGTCTGCTTTTTCTAAAATGGACGCAACTTCCTCTGTTAGTCGCTCAGAGCTGCTTCTTTTGATCCACTCAGCATTAAACCATTTAGCTTTTTCAAAATCAAACTTAGCACCCGAATGACTCACCCGCTCAAGCGAAAACTTTTCAATCAGCTCTTCCATGGTGAACAGTTCCTGATCTGTCCCATCATTCCAGCCGAGCATAGCCAGCAAGTTGTTGAATGCCTCTGGCAAAAAACCCATTTCGCGGAAGCCAGCAGCGAGCTCACCGGTAGCAGGATCCGCCCAGTTCATGGCATATACCGGGAACCCTAAACGAGCTCCATCCCTCTTACTTAATTTTCCGTTTCCGTCGGGTTTTAAGATCAAGGGCAAATGAGCCCACTGGGGCATAGATTCTTTCCAGCCGAGATATTCCCAGAGTAAGAGGTGAACCGGAGCCGACGGGAGCCATTCCTCACCTCTGAATGCATGTGTTATCTTCATCAGGTAATCATCCACCACCACAGCCAGGTGATAGGTAGGCATACCATCTGCCTTCAGAAGTACTTTGTCGTCAACAAGAGCGGTTTCAAAGCTTACCTCCCCGCGTATCATGTCGTCGAAATAAATAGTTTCATCAGACGGCATGTTAATGCGGATCACATAAGGAGTTCCTTCATCCAATAAACGCTTAACTTCATCAGGAGCCAGCGATAATGAGTTTTTCAGTTCGTGCCTGAATGAATGTCCATATTGGAAATTTGGTATTTCAGCACGTTTTTCTTCAAGCTCTTCCTGGGTATCGAATGCATAATAGGCTTTGCCATCAGCAATAAGTTGCTCGGCATATTTTCTGTATATCTCTTTACGCTCGCTCTGCCGATAAGGGCCATATTCACCTCCAGCATCGGGACCTTCATCCGGAGTCAATCCACACCATTTCAGACATTCATTAATATAATCTTCAGCTCCTGGAACAAAGCGGGTTTGATCGGTATCTTCAATTCGCAAAATAAAATCCCCCCCGTTCTTCCTGGCAAAGAGGTAGTTAAATAATACGGTCCTTACTCCACCCAGATGTAACCCTCCGGTTGGGCTTGGAGCGAAACGAACACGAACATTTTCTGACATAACAATAAAGTTTTATTGAGCTGCAAAGATAGAGTTTTAAGTAAGCTGGTAGAAAGATTACCCTTTAATGATTCAATTTCTATTTTGATCCTTAATTAATCGGTAATTCTGTGTATTTTTGCCTACTTTTTCTATAGGCATTCCGATAGTGGCCGGATCCAGTAAGAATATTTCATGTATGTTACCGGGTTAGAAAATAATATTGATTAAAATGACAGACATCCTGAAAAATAAAATGACAGAAGTTTCTGTAAAGCTAAGCAGCCTTCCTCCCGAAGAAGCTCTTGCTTTGTTGGCACAGGAATTTGCAGGTAAAATCATTCTTTCCACAAGCTTCAGCTGGGAAGATCAGGTCATCTCTCACATGGTACTGTCGCAAAGACTTCCCATAAAGATATTTACTCTTGATACGGGCCGTTTGTTTAGTGAAACCTATTATGTATGGAGTCGCACAAACGAGATGTACAATACTACTGTGGAAGCATATTATCCAAATGCTGGTTTGTTGGAGGAGTTTGTAACGCAAAAAGGGCCGAACTCTTTTTACGAGTCAGTTGAAAACCGTAAAGGATGCTGCTATATCCGCAAAGTGGAGCCTTTACAAAGGGCACTTAGGGGCAATGACCTTTGGATAACTGGTTTAAGAGCCGAACACTCGCCTGAACGCGGCGACCTTCCAATGATCGAATTTGACGAAACTAATAATATAATAAAGTTCCACCCCTTGCTACACTGGAGCACAGATGAGGTAAAAGCTTTCATTAATAAGAATGGCATTCCTTATAATACATTGCACGATAAAGGTTTTGTAAGTATTGGATGCCAACCTTGTACCCGTGCTATTATGCCGGGCGACGATTTCCGTGCGGGCCGTTGGTGGTGGGAAGATAAAACGAGTAAAGAGTGCGGACTACACGCACATTCATAATAATTGACAAAAACAACTATGCCATCTAAATTAGATTACCTGGATTTACTTGAAGCTGAATCTATCCACATTATGCGTGAGGTAGCTGGTCAGTTTGAGCGTCCGGCGCTTTTATTTTCTGGAGGAAAAGATTCAATTACGCTGGTACAGTTAGCGTTAAAAGCGTTTAAGCCGGGCAAAATCCCTTTCCCTCTTGTACACATTGACACGGGCCATAATTTTCCGGAAGCTTTGGAATATCGTGACAGGTTAGCGAATGAATTGGGAGCTAAACTTATTGTACGTAATGTAGAAGATACCATTAAGGCAAAAGGATTAAAAGAACCTGTTGGAAAATTTGCCTCCAGGAACGCGCTTCAATCGTATACTTTATTGGATACTATTGAGGAGTTCGGTTTTGATGCCTGTATTGGCGGAGCACGCCGCGATGAGGAAAAAGCACGTGCTAAAGAGCGTATCTTTTCTGTGAGGGATGAATTTGGTCAGTGGGATCCTAAAAAACAGCGTCCTGAACTATGGAATCTTTATAACGGGAAAATCTCAAAAGGTGAGAACGTGCGGGTGTTTCCAATTTCTAACTGGGTTGAGCTGGATGTTTGGAACTATATAAAAAGAGAGGGTGTTGAACTACCGTCTATTTACTTTACACATGAGCGCGAGGTTTTGGTTTATGGCGAACACCTTGTTTCTACGTCTCCCTTTATCCGTATCGATGAAGGAGATGTCATCGAGAAAAGACATGTTCGTTACCGCACTGTCGGTGACATGACTTGTACAGCTGCTGTAGAATCTACCGCTTCGAACATTGATGATATCATTTCGGAAATCAACAGAACTAATATCAGCGAGCGCGGCGAAACCCGTATAGACGATCAGGTTTCTGAAGCAGCAATGGAAGACCGTAAAAAGAACGGATATTTTTAGGGAGTTACAAGGTGCAGGTTAAGTGCTTGCAACCTGTAGCTTATAAAAAATTTATAACTGACAATGGATTTATTACGATTTATAACTGCAGGCAGCGTTGATGACGGGAAGAGTACCCTGATTGGCCGCTTGTTATATGATACTGATTCAATTAAGGTTGATCAGCTTGCTACTATACAAAAACAAAGTAAAAATAAAGGAGAAGGTGAGATTGATCTTGCTTTGTTTACCGACGGGTTACGTGCTGAAAGAGAGCAGGGAATCACTATCGATGTTGCTTACAAGTATTTCAATACTGAAAAACGCAAATTTATTATTGCTGATGCTCCAGGGCATATTCAGTATACCCGGAACATGGTTACGGGCGCTTCAAACTCTGACCTGATCATTATTCTTATTGATGCCAGGTTGGGAGTTATTGAACAAACCCGCCGTCACAGTATTATTGCGTCATTGTTGCAAATTCCGCATGTAGTAGTTACCATAAATAAGATGGATATGGTTGACTTTTCAGAAGAGGTATATAATAACATTGTTATTGAATATTCCAAAATTGCAAAGCAGCTTAATATCAAAGACGTCACTTTTATTCCTATCAGTGCTTTGAATGGAGACAACATCGTTACTCCTTCCGAAAATACTCCATGGTTTAAAGGCGAGACCTTACTGCATTTATTGGAGAACATTAATATCAGCAACGATATTAATTTAACCGACTCCCGCTTTCCTGTTCAATACGTGATCCGCCCACAATCTGACGACCTTCACGATTACCGTGGTTACGCTGGAAAAGTGGTTAGCGGAACCTATAAGAGGGGTGATAAAGTGACAGTTCTACCCGATGGGATTGATTCGGTTATTGAGGCCGTTGAAGTTCACGGAGAAGAAGTTGAGGAAGCTTTTGCTCCCCAAAGTGCAGTAATTCGTCTAAAGGATGACATTGATATCAACCGTGGCGATATGATTGTTACAAAAAACAGCATTCCAAAAGTTTCACAGGATATCGAAGCTACTTTATGCTGGATGGATAGCCGGCCTTTGGTTCCGGGGAATAAATATTTATTGCAGGTGCAAAGCAAACGGGTGAGATGTATCGTGAAAGAGATTAATTTCAAACTGGATGTAAACACCCTGGAAAGACAAGATAATATTGAACAGGCTGGATTAAATGACGTGGTGCATGTCACGTTAAAAACGGCGTCACCTATAGTCTTTGATAGCTATAACGCCATCCGTGCCAACGGAGGTGCAATCTTAATCGATGAAACAGCCCATACAACTGTAGCAGGTTGTATGCTACAATAAAACACAGACAGGAAATCTCTAACTGGAGGTTTCCTGTTTGTTAAATGCTTATAAGGCACTTTATGAGCAATTAAACTTCCTGAGGGAAGCTCACATAGGGAGGATGAAAGTACGTTGAAGGTTCTTTGTAGCCCTTAAAAAAACAATTTGACTTCACAAAAAAGCTCAGCCTGTACCTTTTGTAACAAAATTTCGTTAATTTCATATGCCCTAACCGGTTAATATGAAAGCATCTGCCAGCAATTATTCCTATCTCATTGATAAGATAGATGAGTTTATAAGGAAATACTACCTTAATCAGGTAGTAAGGGGCGTGCTATACTTATTTGCTTCTTTTTTCGCGAGCTACATCATCGTTGCAATAGCTGAATTTTACGGCAATTTTTCTCAGCTAACCCGCACCATACTTTTCTATAGTTTTCTGCTCTTGAATGGTTGTATTTTCATTAACTGGATTTTTATCCCAATTCTGCATTATTACCGCCTTGGCAGAACTATTTCACATGAACAAGCATCTGAGATTATTGGGCGTCATTTCAACCCTGTAAAAGACAAACTTTTAAACACTCTTCAGTTAAAAAGACTGGCCGATGAAAGCAAGTTCGGCAGGGAACTCATCGAGGCTAGCATAAACCAAAAGATCTTTGAGCTAAAACCGATTCCTTTCACCAGCGCCATAAAAATTAAGGATAACCGTAAGTATCTCAAATATGTGCTGCTGCCCCTTGTGATCATAGTGTTGATAGGGGCAACAGCACCTAGTATCCTTAGCGAGAGCACTGAACGACTTTTAAAGCACGACAGGAAATTCGAAAAGAAAGCACCATTCGACTTTCTCGTGCTAAATAAAAGACTTTCAGCTGTCCAGGGAGATGACTTTGAGCTTAGGCTGAAAATGATTGGAAATGAGATCCCTCAGGATATTTATCTCGAAGATGGGCTAAATACTTATAAGCTTAATAAAGAGACCATCATCAATTTCAATCATGTCTTTAGAAACATCCAGGGCAACAAACAGATACGGTTTATAGCCGATGAATATACATCTAAACCTTATACTATTTACGTACAAAAGAAGCCATCTATAATAAGATATGAAGCACTGATCGAGTATCCGGCCTATTTGAACAAAAAAAATGAGTATGTCACTAACTCTGGCGACTTAAGCTTACCTGCTGGCACGAATGTGAAATGGAAGCTCACTGCCGCGAATACAAGTCAGATTGAAATGAAAATTGCCGAAAAGATCTTGTCTCTACAACCGCTTAAAGATGGTTCATTTAGGTTCAGCCAGCGCTTTATGCGAAATACCACCTTTTATGTTAGTCCTTTTAATGAAGAAACGCGACTAAGTGATCCTGTTTTATATCATATAAATATTATACCCGACCTGCACCCCTCAATTCTGATTTCCGAGCGCCCTGATCCTGTAAACCACAAGACCCTTTACTTTTTTGGACAGGCTAGTGATGACCATGGATTCACAGCCCTTAGATTTAAGTATAGGACTACTGGAGGCACCGGTACTGCGAAAGCATTCACAAAGGAACTTCCTATGGATAAAAAAAATAATTTAAGCTGTAATTTTTTTCACACATTAGACGTAAGTAGAATACAAATAAGTCCTGGGCAGCAGATCGAATATTATTTCGAGATCTACGACAATGATGGTGTGAATGGTCCAAAGGTTTCACGGTCTCCGCTAAAAGTTTATAAGTTTCCCACAGTAGATGAGATGGTGCAAAAAGTTGAACAGTCATCAACGCAAGTGCAAAACAAAATGCAGGAAGCTATCAAAATGACAGCGGAGATAGAGCGGGAAACGAAGCGCCTTAATCAGCAGTTGTTAAATAAAAGGGATCTAAACTTTGAGGAAAAGAAACAAATAGAACAATTGCTTGATAAACAAAAACAGCTGGAACAACTGGTACAAGAGATTCAACAAGAGAATAGTAAGAATTTACTTGACCGGAAAGACCTGAACCGCTCAGATGAAAAGCTCCTTCAGAAGCAAAGAGAAATCGAGGATCTGTTTAATAACGTTTTGGATGAGAAGACTAAAGATATCTTAAAGAAAATTGAAAAATTGCTCGACCAGAATAATAAAAGTCAAACTCAACAGGAACTCTCCAATATGCAAAAAGACAATAAGGACTTGCATAAGGAACTTGACAGAATATTGGAGTTATATAAGCAGTTAGAGTTTGATCAGAAATTAGATGAAGCTGTTAAAAATTTGGATAAATTAGCGGAGAAACAAAATCAACTAAAAGAACAAACTAAACAGAATAAGGCAAGTTTTGAGGAGCTAAAAAAACAACAGGAAGATATAAATAAGGCTTTCGACAAGCTAAAGACTGATCTTAAGGGGCTCGAAGAAAAAGCAGCAGCACTTGAAAAGAACAATTTTGAGCTCCCAGGAGAGGAGCAGAAACAAATAGAGGATCTTCTTAATAAAAGTGAAGAAAACCTTGAAAACAAAAATAGCAAGAGGGCTGCCGAAAAACAGCAGCAAGCTGCCTCCGAAATGAAAGAGTTGTCGGACAAGCTCGATCAAATGCAAGATAAAAGCGAACAGCAAGAGAATCAGATTAATATGCAAAGTCTAAGACAAATATTGGACAATCTATTAAACACTTCTTTTGATCAGGAAAATGTAATGCAGACATTTCGGAGTACGTCTTCGAACGATCCTAATTATATTAGGCTTACACAAAAACAAAAAAGCATAAAAGACAATTTAAAACTAGTACAAGATAGTCTATATGCACTGAGCAAGAAGGTGCCGCAAATAGAATCAGTAGTTAATAAAGAGATACAAGACATAAATCAGAACATCGAGAATGCATTGAACAACCTGGCTGAACGAAGGACGGCTGAAGCCAATAGAAATCAGCAATATGCCATGACATCGATTAATAATTTGGCCCTAATGTTGAGCGAAGTTCAGGAAGCCTTGCAGAAAATGCAAAATTCTCAGCAAAAAGGAAAAGGTAAACAAAAAAGTCTTTCTCAACTGAGTCAAATGCAGGAAGAGTTAAATAAGAATATGCAGAATGCCCGGCAGCAAATGCAAAGCGGGAATCAAAATAAGGGCCAGGGCAAAGAAAGCCAGATGAGCGAACAAATGGCGCGAATGGCTCGTGAACAACAATTAATAAGGCAGTCTCTGCAGGAAATTAACAGGGATTTGAACAAAAATGGCAAAGGCGAGTTAGGGAATCTCGACAAAGTTTCGAAAGAAATGGAACAAAGTGAGACTGATCTCGTAAACAAAACAATTCGGCAGGAGACATTAATAAGACAACAGGAGATCTTAACGAGACTGCTGGAAGCTGAAAAATCTGAACGTGAACGGGAACTTGATACAAAACGAGAGAGCAAGCAGGGTAAAGATCAGTCAGCAAAAAATAAAATTGTATTAGATGAGTTTAAAAAACTCAAACAAAGTGAAATAGAATTGTTAAAGACTGTACCGCCTTCATTGAATTCATTTTATAAAATGAAAGTAGGCGATTATTTTAGGATTTTAAATACTAATTAATATATGACAACAAACCGGGTAGGAATTTCAGACGACGCTGTTCTATATACCTTGCAATTGCCATCGAAGATTGAAAGCATAACTACGGTTGAGAGCTTTGTTGACAAGTTAAAGGATGAATATAATTTAGGTGATGATACCTATGCTAATGTGCTGACTTGTTTGAGTGAAGCTACAATAAACGCAATAATTCATGGCAACAGGCAGGACGAAACCAAAAAAGTCTATATAAACCTCGAAGTACAGAATGGAAAACGCATGCAGTTCACCATCGCGGATGAAGGCGAGGGATTCGACTATAACAGGTTACCAGATCCTACTGCGCCTGAGAATCTGGAAAATTTAACCGGACGTGGTGTATTCATCATTAAACAGCTTGCAGACCAATGCATCTTTAATCTTAAAGGGAACGAAGTTGAACTCCATTTTAAATTTTAATGGCTGGTACTATTAATTTTTTTAATGAAGACGTTTCTTTACAACTAAAAAATAAAATTAAGCTGAGATCATGGATTAAGGAAACTATCCATATTGAAGGATACACGCTGAACGAGCTTAATTTTATTTTTTGTTCTGATCTCTACCTCCTAGATTTAAACCGGCAGTATCTAAACCACGATACTTTCACTGACATTATCACCTTTGATAATTCCCAACAGGACAGGCATCTTACAGGAGACATATTTATAAGTTATGAACGTGTTTGTGAAAACGCCGCTGAATATAAAGCATCTGTAGTTGATGAACTTCACCGCGTTATTATTCATGGAACACTTCACCTTTTAGGTTACAAGGACAAAAAGAAGGCCGAGAAGGCCCTTATGACCTCTAAGGAAAACTTTCATTTGGAACGCAGGAGTTTCAGCAACTAATCAGAGAGTTGATCTCTGATTTAACAGACGCAGTCCCTGATATTCATTCGTTTATCATTAAATAAATGTTTCAACACCAAATAGCTTATTGGAACTATTATTTCCGTATTTTTGCCGATAATGAGTGAGGTATGCGCTCCTAAACCTTTTAACATCGTGGCGGCAACTTAACGTATACCTCAAGCAAACACAATCAATAGTGGTTTGATATTACTATTGGTATTAAATATATCATGAGCATTTTATCAGGAGAACAATTAGGCCATTCATTTAATGATACCTGGCTATTCAGAGATATTACATTCGGCATTGCAAAAGGTCAAAGGGTAGCATTAGTGGGCGTTAATGGATCAGGTAAATCTACATTAATGAAAATCCTTTGCGAACGCTTAATACCTACTGAGGGTAAAGTAGTTAAAGAAAAAGGATTGAGCGTAGGATACTTAGAACAGGACCCCGATTTTGGTGGCCAAAGAACCATAGCTGATTACATCTACAGCCTCGACAATAAGCAACAACAATTAATCAGGCAGTATGAGCATCTTATCGCAACAGATAACCCGGACGATCTTGAACTAAGCAACCTGATTAACGAATTAAGTGAGCTAAACGCCTGGGAATATGAACATGAAATAAAAACTATCCTTCAAAGGTTATCAATTCACGATCCTGATAGGGAAATAAAAAGTTTATCCGGAGGACAAAAAAAACGTTTAGCGCTGGCGAAACTGTTGATCGATAATCCAGAGGTATTTGTTCTTGATGAGCCTACGAATCATCTTGATATTGAAATGATCGAATGGCTTGAAAGTTTCCTCACCACTGGTCAAAAGACACTCGTTATGGTAACTCACGACAGGTACTTCCTTGACAATGTTTGCAATCATATCATTGAGCTGGAGAATAAAAAACTCTACTCCTACCAAGGCAAATACAGTTATTTCCTGGAAAAGAAAAGTGAGCGAGAGGAAATAGAGGCTTCAAGCCTTCAAAAAAACAGAAACTTACTTAAAAAGGAGCTTGAATGGATGCGCAGAATGCCAAAAGCGAGAAGCACAAAATCAAAATCCAGGATCGACGCCTTTTATGATCTTGAGAGTAAAACTAAAGGAATCAATCAAAACCAGAAAATAGAATTAAGCACTAAGGTATCCCGGCAAGGAAACAAAATCCTCGAGCTTGAGCACGTTAGTCAGTCCTTCGGCGAAAAAGTGATCATCGAAGACTTCAGCTATACGTTTAAAAAAGGTGATCGAATTGGGGTGGCCGGAAAAAACGGCAGTGGTAAATCTACCCTACTAAACATACTTTCAGGTGAGGTTCAACCAAAGGAAGGCGCTGTGCAATTTGGTGAAACGACGAAATTTGGGTATTACAAACAGTCAGGATTAGATATTCAGGAAAATGAGCGTGTTATAGACGTTGTAAAAAATGTAGCCGAATACATAACAATGGCTGATGGAAAAACACTTACCGCATCACAGTTACTTACGCATTTTCTCTTCCCACCTGCTAAACAACATACGTTTGTAAGTAACCTTAGTGGTGGAGAAAGAAAACGCCTGCAATTAATGAGGGTGCTGATGAAGAATCCGAATTATCTTATTCTTGATGAACCAACGAACGACCTGGACATCGATACCCTTAACGTACTGGAAGACTTTCTGGAAAAATACTCAGGGGTTCTGATTTTGGTATCACACGACAGATACCTTATGGATAAATTAACTACCCAGCTTTTTATCCTAGAAGGAAATACCAAAGTAAGGATATATAATGGAAATTATACTGATTACCGACTTGAAAAAGAAGAGGAAGTTGCTAACTTAAAAACACCTGGTAAAAAGATTGAAATAAAAGAAGAGAATTCAGCGAAAAAATCCAAGCTTAGTTTTAAAGAAGAGCGCGAACTAGAGAACTTAGAAGCACGGATTCCTGAAATTGAAGAGAAGATAGAAGAACTATCTCAGAGACTAAATTCAGGAATTAGCGACCATATTCAGCTTTCTGAAATCTCTAAAGAGATAGAAATAAATAAAGCAGCTTTAGAAAATTACACCATTAGGTGGATGGAGCTTCTAGAATTAAAAGAATATTAATACAACTTTAAAAGTGTTCCACGTGGAACACTTTTAAAGTTCCACGTGGAACATAATGTTTAAAAAATATGATATAATCGTTGTTGGTGCAGGTCATGCAGGCTGTGAAGCCGCGGCTGCAGCTGCAAATCTTGGTTCATCCGTGTTATTAATAACAATGAACATGGCGACCATAGCACAAATGAGTTGTAACCCAGCTATGGGTGGAGTGGCAAAAGGTCAAATAGTTCGGGAAATAGATGCAATGGGTGGCTACTCAGGAATCGTTACTGACAAGTCTATGATCCAGTTTAGAATGCTTAACCTTTCTAAAGGACCAGCAATGTGGAGCCCAAGAGCACAAAACGACAGGATGAAGTTTGCTGAGGAGTGGCGCTTGATGCTCGAGAGAACACCCAATGTTGACTTCTGGCAAGACACTGTAAAATCCCTAGTAGTTAAAGGTGACCGGGTCGCCGGTGTTATTACATCTTTAGGTATTGAAATCGTAGCTGAGGCCGTAGTACTGACGAACGGCACCTTTTTAAATGGATTAATACATATTGGAGAAAAGCGGTTTGGCGGAGGCAGGACTGCGGAGAAATCAGCTACAGGATTAACAGAACAATTGGTAGAGTTAGGCTTCGAATCCGGACGTATGAAAACGGGCACCCCCCCACGTGTAGATGGCAGAAGCCTGGATTATTCCAAAATGGAAGAGCAATGGGGAGACCCTCAGGGCGGGAGATTTTCTTATACCAATATCGAGCTCCCAACCGAAGAAAGATGCTGCTGGATCACGTATACCAACAGCGAAGTTCATGATACCCTTAAAGAAGGTTTTGAAAAATCACCAATGTTTACTGGACGGATAAAAGGTCTAGGTCCACGGTACTGTCCTTCTATCGAGGACAAGATCAACCGTTTTGCTGAACGTGAAAGGCATCAAATTTTTGTAGAACCAGAGGGTTGGAACACGGTAGAAATTTATGTTAATGGTTTCTCGACGTCATTGCCAGAAGATGTTCAATACAAGGCCTTAAAATTAATACCAGGGTTTGAAGGTGTTAAGATGTTCAGACCTGGCTACGCGATTGAATACGACTTCTTCCCTCCTACGCAGCTCGACTTAACATTAGAAACAAAGCTAATTAATAACCTCTTTTTTGCGGGTCAGATCAATGGCACAACTGGTTATGAAGAAGCCGCAAGTCAAGGCTTTATCGCTGGAATAAACGCTCATCAAAAAATCAATGATGAGCATGAATTGATCATGAAGCGCTCAGAGTCTTATATAGGCGTATTGATCGACGACCTTGTTACTAAGGGAACTGAAGAGCCTTACCGTATGTTTACATCAAGAGCTGAACACAGATTACTTCTTCGTCAGGACAATGCAGATATACGTCTCAGCCCAATCGGACATAAGCTAGGTTTAATTAGCGATGAACGGCTTGATGTCGTCAACAAGAAAATAAGTAATTCGGATGATATTGTTCGTTTCTTAAAAAACACGTCCATCGATGCAGGCGAAGTAAACTCACTATTGGAAGAACTTAAAACATCCCGCCTAACTCAGAGCGTAAAGATGTTCCAGTTAGTTTCCAGGCCACAGGTTGGATTAGAAGATCTAAAGAAGGCGAGTAAAGCGCTTACGGATTATCTAAACAAATATAATCAGGATACGATTCAGCAGGCAGAGATCAAAGTGAAGTATGAAAGCTATTTTGAGAAAGAACTTGAAATAGTTGGTAAGATGAAGAAAATGGAAGACCAGGAGATTAATCCCGAATTCAACTACAATCACTTAGTTTCCCTTTCTAAGGAAGCCCGAGAAAAATTGATGAAAATAAAACCACGGACTTTAGGACAGGCTTCACGTATTTCAGGAGTTTCTCCTTCAGATATATCTGTATTAATGGTTCACATGTCAAGATAATTATAAATACTTGATTTACAGACAGTTAAAAAACTTAAAATAAAAAGAACTGACGACCTATCTTGAAATGAGAATAGGTTTGGTTCCGAAAAAAGTAAAAGTTGCTTAAATCGCATTAAAATGCCCTCAAATTTAAAACGATACTTTAGCGTAAATTTTCTAATATCAATTATCCTGTTAGCGATGTTTTTTGGCTGTGCAAGCATTCAGCAACCCACCGGGGGACCTAAGGATACGGAGCCACCGAAGGTATTATCGGAATCACCCAAGAATTTTACATTAAATTTTAATTCGCCGGAAATAAGTATTCAGCTCAATGAATACTTTAAGCTGAGCAATACAGCGAAGGAAATTAGCTTGTCTCCCGACGTAGATAAGCAACCTGAATATAAGATTAAAAAAAAATACCTCCACATTAGATTTCAGGATACGTTGGAGAAGAATACCACCTATACAATTAATTTCGGCAATGGAATAGTGGATTACAACGAGGGAAACATACTCAAAAACTATTCATACGTATTTTCCACAGGCAGTAAAATTGACTCGCTTTCTATCACGGGCACAGTGACAAATGCGATCACAAAAGCACCTCAACTTGACGCTACGGTATTCTTGCTACCTGCGAATCAGGACACACTATTCGGTAAGAAGAAGGCCCATATATTTACCACTACTGACTCTTCAGGAAACTTCAAGTTGCAATATCTGAAGGAGAATACCTACCGGATCTATGCAGTTTATGAGAAAGACGGAGGTGATAAAATTTACAACTCTCCAAACGACGAAGTCGCTTTTATCGAAAACCCTGTAATACTGCGAAAAGATACATCCGGAATTAAGCTGCATCTCTTCAAAGAAGAACCTACCGTTTTCCGATTACTAGACAGAAAAATAGAGAATACCGGCAGAATCATATACACATTTAACCAAAAACTAGAAACGCCCTCGCTGCAGATATTAAGTCCGGCAGAATTAAACAACGAAAAGATAGTTGAGTTTAGCAGAAATGGCGATACAGCACTGCTTTGGACGAAAGATCTAACATTTGACTCCATTAAAGTAGCTATTCTAAACAATGGAAAACCTTTAGATACTACTATGATCAGAAGATCTAAACGGGACGATTACAAACAAACCATTGGTATCGAAGATAATATCCCAACAGGAAGAGTAAAGCCTGGCACAGACGTCGTTTTAAGCTTCTCTGCACCTATAAGCACTATTGATACAAAACTAGTAACCTTACTACAAGACTCAGTTCCGGTTAGAGGATTCAGATTCGAACGGGATTCAGTGTCAACAAGAAAATATCGATTAAAATACTCCTGGAGAAATGAAAAGTCGTATGACCTAACTATCGCAGACAACGCAGTTAAAGGCACATACGGCGGCTTGAACAAACAATTCAAAAAGGCGATCACAAGAGATGATGAGGAGAATTATGGCAATCTGAACGTCCATTTCACTGTTCCCGATACTTCTAAGGCCTATCTGATAGAACTACTCAATGCAAGTGATCAGCCAATTACCAAAACTATCATAAACACTAACAGGACGATAAACTATACCATGTATTCAGTAGGAAAATACTCCATCAGAATTACGTATGATGAAAACAAGAACGGAATATGGGATACGGGTAGCGTTAAAGAAAAGAAGCAACCAGAACAAATCTGGAATAGCCCTACTGAAATAACATTACGAGCTAACTGGGATCTGGAGGAAAAAATAACTATTCCCCCTCCTTCACAGTAAACCAGCTGGAATACAAAATGTAATTTTGCGGCAGTTGTCTTAACAAGACTTTCTGCTCGTCACTGATTGGCTTGATCTTGCGGGCAGGTGCACCTGCATAAATGTAGCCTGATTCACAAACTGTGTTCTCAAGGACTACAGCTCCCGCAGCTATAATCGTATATTCCTCAACAATTACGTTGTCCATCACAATAGCACCCATGCCAATAAGTGTGTTGCTCTTCAAAGTACAGCCATGAACCAAAGCATTATGACCAATAGACACATTATCAGCAATGGTTGTACCTGCCCTCTGGTATGTGCAATGAATAACTACACCATCCTGGATATTGACATTACTCCCAATTCGGATATAATTAACGTCTCCACGGATGACTGCATTGAACCACACTGAACAATTATCACCCATAACCACGTCACCGACAACAGTGCAATTCTCCGCCAGGAAACAATCATTTCCCCAAATGGGTAAAACACCTTTAACTGCTAATACTAATGCCATATTTAAGCTTCAATGTTAAAAAATAGTATCTGTAATATCCTGACTATGCTCCGGATAATCAGTTGTATAGTGCAGCCCGCGGCTTTCTTTACGCAGCATCGCAGACTTTATAACAATAAACGCGCACTGAATAACATTACGCAATTCACATAACTTTACTGACAGCTTGGTCATTTTATAAAACTCCTCCGTCTCATCATATAGCAATTTAAGTCGCCGCATTGCCCGTTCCAACCTGAAATCAGACCGGACAATACCAACATAATCACTCATTATTTTTTGAGTTTCACGCAAGTTATGAGTTACCAAAATATCTTCATTTAGCAATACAGTGTTCGTTTCATCCCACTCTGGAATGTCTGCTGGAATGATACTCTCTTTAAATACTTTCACTGCGTCGAGATAAATCCGGTGTGCGAAAACTGTAGCCTCTAGTAATGAGTTAGAAGCTAATCGGTTAGCACCATGAAGCCCTGTAGACGAGCACTCTCCACACGCATATAAGCTGCGTATAGACGACCGGCCAAATTCATCAACTAAAATACCTCCACACATATAATGACAAGCAGGGGTGACAGGAATAAAGTCCTTAGTCATATCAATCCCGATACTAAGACAGCGTGCATAAATGTTAGGAAAATGTGATAGTATGTCTTCCTTACTCCTGTGCCTTATATCCAGGTAAACAAAGTCATCGCCCGACTTCTTCATTTCAGAGTCAATAGCTCGGGCAACTACATCCCTGGGGGCAAGGTCCTTACGAGCATCGTAATCCTTCATAAACTCTCTCCCAGTCCTGTCGCGTAAAATACCACCAAAACCACGAACCGCTTCAGAAATTAAGAATGAGGGGTACTCACCCGGGTTATAAAGCGCTGTAGGGTGAAACTGAATAAACTCCATATTACGAACTTTGCCCTTAGCTCTATAAACCATAGCTATACCGTCGCCTGTAGCGATAGTGGGATTTGTTGTATTAGAATATATGTGACCAGCACCTCCACTAGCCATCACAGTAACTTTCGACAGGAACCTTTCTACTTTATTGGTCTCTGTATTTAGTGCATAAATCCCGTAACACTCTATGTTATTCGATTTTTTTCCAACAAACTGCCCCAGATGATGCTGAGTTATTAACTCAACGGCGAAATAGTGAGTTAGAATTTCAATATTTGGGTTCTTATGAATCTGCTCAAGTAAAGCCCGTTCTATCTCGAAGCCAGTGATATCTTTATAATGTAGTATCCGGCTCTCAGAATGTCCCCCTTCCTTAGCAAGATCATAGATACCAGGCTTGGTTGTATCGAAATTAGTTCCATAATCGATTATCTCCTGAATCCTTTCCGGACCCTCCTTAACCACCGCCTCAACCACCCTCCGATCGCATAAGCCATCACCGGCTACGAGTGTATCATCTATATGTTTGTCAAAGGAATCTGACTTATCAACAACCACAGCAACACCTCCCTGTGCATACTTAGTGTTAGATTCGTCTTCATTTGCCTTCGTAACAATCAGTACCTTACCATGTTGGGCTGCCTTAAGAGCAAAACTAAGTCCGGCAATGCCAGAACCAACAACAAGGAAATCAACATTCTTCATCAAAAATAAATTAGTAAAATGTAATCTTCTTTAGTCAATGTGGATAAACCACTGTAAAGATGTTAATTTTGTATAGAAACTGGTTTAAAAATTACGATAACTATATTTCGATTGTGAAAAAGGCTAAAATTCTATCTATTTTGAAAAAGTTATAAGCAGAAAAACTCGTAGTTGTTAACGTTTCAAACACATCAAAGAATTAACAGTAAAACTCAAGTCATAAAAATTATGAGAGTTTAGCCTCTTAATTCTCAGTAGTTTGATTTATCAAGAGTGTTAATAAAGTGTTGAAAAGTTATAAAGAACAAAAAAATCAAATTTTAGTTTGCTATCTTCCTAACATTACTAACACCCTAATAAACCATAAGAATATATTTTAAATAGATATTTGTATTTTATTGTAGTGTTGAAAATGGATATTTTTGAAGAAATAAATGTTAAGGGTTTCGTAGATGAGCCAATAGATCCTACACTGGATCTATTTGATGAAATAGAAAAACTAAAGAAGGAGAAGAATGCCGTAATATTGGCGCATTATTATCAGGAGCCGGATATCCAGGATATCGCTGATTATATAGGAGATAGTCTTGGCTTATCGCAGGAAGCTGCTAAAACAGGCGCTGAGGTAATTGTGTTTGCCGGAGTACACTTTATGGCAGAAACAGCAAAGATCTTATCTCCATCAAAGAAAGTCTTATTGCCGGATTTGAAAGCTGGATGCTCTTTATCGGATAGTTGCCCTGCACATTTGTTCGCAAAGTTTAAAGAGAAGTACCCTGACCATTTGGTTATTACGTATGTCAATTGCTCAGCAGAGCTTAAGGCTTTAAGTGATATTGTTTGTACTTCTGCTAATGCAGTGCAAATTGTGAACAGTTTGCCACCAGACCAAAAAATAATTTTTGGCCCTGATAAGAATCTGGGTGCTTATGTATCAAAAAAGACCGGCCGCGACATGGTACTATGGAACGGTGCCTGCATGGTACATGAGATATTTTCTGTGCAGAGAATATTAAAGCTGAAGGAAAGGCACCCTGAAGCGAAGTTTATCGCGCATCCGGAATGTGAGGATGTTATTTTAAGTATGGCTGATTATATAGGATCGACCACTGGTTTACTGAAATACTCGATGAATACAGATGCTAAAGAGTTTATAGTTGCAACTGAAAGTGGAATTATTCATCAAATGGAAAAGGCTAATCCGGACAAGGTATTTATTCCGGCCCCGCCTAATAATGCTTGTGCATGCAACGATTGTCCTCATATGAAACGTAATACACTTGAAAAGTTGTATTTATGTTTAAAGAATGGACTTCCGGAGGTAGATGTCCCGATGCATGTAATTGAAAAGGCGAGGCTGCCGATAGAAAGAATGCTTGAGATCTCGGCCCGTCTTGGTCTGTAGGGCAGGCAATAAATGATTAAAAGATGTTTGAAAACAAGGAGAGAACAGATATAAGCAGTTTGGGTGAGTTCGGACTCATCGATCATCTTACCAGGAGTATAAAACTTAAAAACCCCTCGTCATTGAAGGGAGCGGGCGATGATGCTGCCGTGCTAGACCCCTCAGGCAAAAAAATGCTGATTTCGACCGACCTGCTTCTGGAAGGAATTCATTTTGATTTGGCTTATACTCCCCTTAAACACCTGGGATATAAATCAATACAGGTTAATCTAAGTGATATTTACGCAATGAACGCAGTACCGAGCCAGGTTACAGTTTCTTTGGGTTTGTCAAGCAAGTTTCCTCTTGAAGCAGTTGAAGAACTTTATTCAGGAATGCTGCTAGCCTGTGAAAAATATAACGTGGATATTGTTGGAGGAGATACCTCGTCTTCAAAGCAAGGTCTGGTAATAAGTGTGACCAGCATAGGTTATGCAGATGAGGAAGCTATCACTTATCGCAATACTGCTGCTGAGGGCGATCTGCTATGTGTTTCGGGAGATTTGGGTGGTGCCTATATGGGCCTGCAGCTTTTGGAGAGGGAAAAGAGGATCTTTATTGAAAACCCTCAGATCCAACCTGATCTTGAAGGTAAAGACTACATCATCGAGCGTCAGCTAAAGCCCGATGCAAGAAAGGATATCGTAGAAATTCTTAGAGATTTCGGGATTAAACCCACGGCTATGATAGACATTTCTGATGGCTTGTCTTCTGAAATAATCCACATTTGTACACAATCAGAGGTTGGATGTAATTTATACGAGGAAAAGATTCCAATTGATCCTATGACGTATGAAACGGCGAGGGAGTTCAACCTCGACCCTACTGTTTGTGCATTGAGTGGCGGTGAAGACTATGAATTGCTTTTTACAATAAAACAGTCTGATTATGATAAAATAAAAAATAGTGCGTTTATAAGTATAATAGGTCATATAACTGAAAAGGCAGCTGGTATGAATATGATATCTAAAGCTGGCAACGTTCATGCTTTGAAAGCACAAGGTTGGAATACATTTCAATAAGCATATGCTTATATGTCAGTTAGAACGAATGTTTTTATGACAATATGATAGTAGGAATACTTTTTGATCAGTACAAATAAAAATAATTTAAAATGGGCTTAATATTATTCATAGTAATCGCAATAGTTAGCTTCATAGTACAGGCGCGATTTAAAAGTAAGTTTAAAAAATACTCGGAGACCCCATTAGCTTCCGGTCTAACGGGACGGGATGTGGCAGAGAAGATGCTTCATGATAATGGAATATATGATGTACAGATTCGTTCTGTAGAAGGGTCGTTATCTGATCATTACAATCCTGCTGATCGTACTGTAAACCTGAGTCCTGAGGTATATCATGGAAGAAGTATTGCTGCCGCAGCTGTAGCCTCTCACGAATGCGGGCATGCTGTACAACATGCAAGAGCTTATTCATGGCTGCAATTTCGGTCTGCAATGGTTCCCATTGTCAATATTGCATCCAATTTATTGCAATGGGTGTTTATGTTAGGCTTTATCTTACTGGCCTCGGGTGTTGGACATACTTTATTGCTTGTAGCGTTTGGTGCAATGGTGGTAGTAACACTATTCAGTGTGGTAACACTTCCTGTAGAGTTTGACGCAAGTAACAGGGCATTAGCATGGTTACAAAGCAACCGTGGCATTATGCAGACAAGTGTTGAACATGGCCAGGCTAAAAATGCTTTATGGTGGGCTGCAATGACCTACGTAGTAGCTGCTCTGGGATCTGTTGCACAGCTTCTATATCTAGCTTTGATGCTTTTTGGCGGAAGAAGCGATGACTAACCTGAACTTAAGTGAAAAATAAAAAGCTCCCTTCATTGCAAGGGAGCTTTTTATTTATTTAACAATGCAAAACAATCAATTAAGTTTATATGGAGCTACCATGAAAAACTCAGGTATCTTAACCTCAAACTCCTCTTCGTCCACCAGGCGTTTCATTTCATAATTTCCTTTCATACTTCCCATATCAGTTTTAAGGTTGCAACCCGACACGTATTCATGAAAGCCACCCGGATCAATAACTGGTTGTTGCCCTACTACACCCTCTCCTTCTACTTCTCTATGAGTACCATTTGAATCGAAGATATACCAGTGCCGACGCATTAGCTGTACACTGTAGTCTGTCATATTTTCTATACATATTTTGTAAGCAAACATATAATGGTCGTTCGCCGGATTGGAATATTCGGGCTGATAGATTGTTTCTACCGATATTTTCACGCCTTCAGTAATATGTGTTACCATAGCTTTTTCTATTTTTATAGACCTCTATAATAATTCAAAAATCAAGCCATCTCAATTTCAAATTTTGTTTTTATTTCATTGAGTACTTCAAGTATTTCGCTATAGCTTTCCAGGCTAACCAGATTCATACGATATTCTTTAAAGTTTGGTATGCCTTTAAAGTAATTGGAATAATGTCTTCTCATCTCAAATATACCCGTTTTCTCGCCTTTCCATGCGATAGATTTTTCGAGATGAGTAGCACAAACTTCAACTCTTTCTGTTAAAGTTGGACCGGCTAAAATTTCACCTGTTTTAAAGAAATGTTTTATTTCTCTGAAAATCCATGGGTATCCAATGGATGCTCTCCCAATCATAATCCCATCGATCTCGTATTCAAGTCGCCAATCTGCCGCCTTATTTACAGAATCCACATCCCCGTTACCAAAAATAGGTATCTGGATTCGCGGGTTTCTCTTTATTTCCCTGATTAGAGTCCAATCAGCCTGTCCTTTATACATTTGAGAACGAGTGCGTCCATGTATCGTCAAAGCCTTAATCCCAACGTCCTGCAAGCGCTCCGCAACTTCATAAACATTTTTGGTATTATCGTCCCAACCCAAACGAGTTTTCACGGTGACAGGGAGATGAGTAGATTCAACAACTGCTTTTGTCATTTCGACCATCTTGTCAATATCCTGAAGCAAGCTGGCGCCTGCTCCACGGCAAGCGACATTTTTAACTGGGCAACCATAGTTGATATCAATGAGATCGGGGCTTGCCTTAGTTGCAATCTGTGTAGCCTCTCTCATACTATCAATGTTACTGCCGAAAATTTGGATACCGATTGGCCGCTCATATTCAAATATATCCAGTTTCTGGATACTTTTTGCTGCATCACGAATTAACCCTTCAGACGATATGAATTCCGTGTACATCATATCTACACCGCTCTGCTTACAAACGTATCTGAAAGGAGGGTCACTAACATCTTCCATTGGTGCCAGCAAGAGCGGGAATTCACCTAAATCTATATTTCCAATTTTTACGGACATCAGCTATACTTAAATACTATCTTTGCCTGATTTTATAAATGGCAAAAATACAAATATTTAACCGATGATAATGGAAGACAAGTCAGGTGCCCGTCATCCTTTTTTAGATCTGCTTAACCTTATTTTCCTGGTTTTAGCCGGTACTTTGTTATTCACTCTCCTTGGTTTTTTTGTTTCTTACCTGATTTACGGTAATGATGTATTACATGGTTTACGGACGGGAGACTTTGCTTTGCCGGTGCTAAAAATCATCCAGTTATGCTCATCAATAGGGACGTTCATTGTCCCCGCCATTTTATTTGCAAAACAACAGCATGTTGGTGTATTTAATTTTCTAGACCTAAAGAGGCGGCTTGATTTAAGGTTGATTATATTGGCTATTGTGATCCTGTATGTTTTCACCCCGTTTATCGACTGGACAATATTAGCCAACCAGAAGATGAAACTGCCAGAGTTTTTGAAAGGAATTGAATCGTGGATGAGGGCGAAAGAAGATCAAATAGCACTTCTAACTAAACAGTTCCTTGTGATGACGTCGCCGGCTGACCTATTTGTAAATCTTCTCATCATTGCTGTTGTTCCGGCAATAGGTGAAGAATTACTCTTCAGGGCTTGTGTTCAAAAAATCTTTACAAGATGGACCAGAAATTTCCACGCTGGCATATGGGTCGCAGCAATTATTTTTAGTGCTATTCACGTGCAATTTTATGGCTTTGTTCCAAGGTTGCTTTTGGGCTCATTATTTGGCTATCTGTTTTATTTTAGCAGGAATTTATGGGTTCCCATAATCGCTCATTTTGTTAATAATGGCACTCAGGTTATCCTAGCATTTATCCTTCAAAGAAAGGGTCAATCTGTTGAGATGCTAAATGAACCAGGTGAATATCCGTTTTATTTACCATTTGTAAGTTTACTGTTTACATCTGCACTATTGCTTATTTATTTTAGATTGTCACCTGTTAAGAAGGAATTTGATGAAAGACGACTGGGTTAAGATTTATTCATCATCTGATTATTACAGGTGTGAGATTGTGAGGCAGGTTTTGATAGATAACGAAATAAATGCTGTTTTATTCGATAAACAGGGCTTCCCTTATAAGATAGGCGATGTTGAAATTTATATACACCAAAAAGACTATCAAAAAGCAATAGAGGTTATTATTAGTAAGGATTTATGAAAACAAGGGCAATAACGGGTTTTTTCTTTGTATTAGTTATGCTGGCATCGGTACTGACGGGTGCTTATACATTTGCCATCTTTTTTATGCTGTTAGCTATTCTTTGTGTCAACGAGTTTTACACTCTGGTTAAATCAGAAAGTCTCAGTCCGCAGCATGCCGGAGGGATATTACTTTCATTGTTAGTATACATCCCTGTAACTGTATACTTGCTGGAGGGAGATGGCTTGCATTATACTTTATTGGCTGCTCCTCTTGCTGTTCTGCTTTGTATCATAGAGCTTTATCGTAAATCTGATAAACCATTTTACAATCTGGCTTTTACTTATTTTGCTATTTGTTATCTGATCGTACCTTTTATTTTTTTCAGCGCATCTGCATTTATTAGCGGGGAGTATAATTTCCATATTCCCTTAGGAATTTTATTGTTACTCTGGGCGAGCGATACAGGAGCTTACCTTTTTGGTGTTAAATTAGGTAAGACAAAGTTATTTGAACGCCATTCACCGAAAAAAACATGGGAGGGTTTTTTCGGCGGGATGTTTTCAAGTTTGCTGGTAGCCTTTATTTTAAGTACACAATATATTGAGTTGTCGGTTATTGACTGGTCAGTTATTTCGTTGTTAATAGTAGTTGGCGGTACTTTTGGAGATTTATGTGAATCGATGCTAAAAAGGAGTATTGGCAAAAAGGATTCCGGATCCTTGCTTCCTGGTCATGGAGGTTTACTTGACAGATTTGATGGTCTCTTATTTGCTGCACCCCTCGTTTTTGTATATTTATATTTTGTCAGCTAGATAATTGGAAATGGAAAACACGCCTTTGAATACGGAAGACGGAACTGAAGAAAAAACGGTTGTAAGAAAAGACCGCTCATTGTTATATATGGGTCTGATATTAGGTATCATTATCCTTGTAATGGGCTATATGACATTTTTCGTAGACGATCCCTGGAAAGGATTGAAAAAAGAGGAAGCTGTACCTGTCAAAGTTGTGGAAGACGAAAACAACTCATCAATACTGGATGAAAGCTCTCATATGAGTGAATCTGAAGTTCGGACATCGCTGGTAAAATTTATAGAAGCATTCTATTATGATCAAAGCCGTGGATATTTTGATCCGCCGAGCTATTTTGCTAATATTACTGAGACATTTTTTAATTTCCATAACCTCACCCATACGCGGCTGAAAGAGATCTATTGGAAACGCCGAGAGGATACTGAGAATTTACGCCGGGTATGGATAGTGTCGTCACTTAAGTTTGAGCGTCAGAATGACCGGATAATAGCTACTTATTGGACGAAAGAAACTTATTTCCGTCCATCTCTAAGACAGCAGTATTCAGGAAATATTCAGTATGAGATGATCATCGATGGTGATGGAAAGATAGTGTCCCTCCGCGATATTGATGTAAAAGATGAGATAATTCAAACTATTGAACCAGATTCTACTGATGTGCTAGAGCCGGCGGCATCGGTGGAGGTTTCAGCACCGGCTGTTGAGGTATCTGCAGAAAACAAAGTTTATGAGGCTTCAGCGCTGGATGTGAAGCCCGAATTTACAGGCGGTCAGAAAGAGCTGATCAAATATGTATCGAATAATATTAAATACCCTTTAGCGGCCCGTCAGGCAAATATTCAAGGCAAGGTATATATATCGTTCGTAATTGATAAGGATGGCTCTGTAAAGGATGCAAAAGTAAGACAGGGTATCGGAGCCGGATGTGACGAGGAAGCCTTGCGAATAGTTAAGAATTCTCCTAAATGGAAGCCAGGTGTATTGAACGGAAGTCCTGTTAGAACTAATATGGTTTTGCCTATTACCTTTCAAGTTAGCCAGTGACCTCTAAGCAGGAACACCGGCTAATTCTTCAAGAACACGAATTGCTTCATCGAGACTCCTGATATCCTCAAAAGAAATACGAAGTGTTGATTTAACCTCTTTAAGATTACACCGGCGCATATTATCTTTTACAAAGGCCAGTACCCTGTTAAATGCGTCACTCTCGAAATAAGGAGACTGCTGGTCAGAAACAAAGTACCCTTTTAACGAGTTCTTTTTTAAGGAAATCTTTTCAAAGCCAATGCTTTTGCCTAACCATTGCAGCTTCAGCGAATTTAATAGTTCGCTCACTTGCCTTGGCATGGGTCCAAAGCGGTCTGTAAGTTGCCTGGCGAAGTTTTCAAGATCCGTATCATTTTCAAGTTTAGATATCTCAGTGTACAGGTTGTAACGTTCAGTGATGTTTGTAACATAACTGTCGGGAATGAGAATTTCAAGATCGGTATCCACTTGTGTAAAGGAAACTATCGGACGCGGTTTTTCATCCTGGAACAAGTCTTTAAATTCGTCATCTTTCAGCTCTTGAATTGCCTCATCCAGTATTTTGTGGTACATTTCGAAACCTATTTCTGCAATAAAACCGCTTTGTTCTGCACCTAAGAGGTTCCCGCTGCCACGAATGTCCAGATCTCGCATAGCGACGTTGAAGCCGCTACCCAGATCGGAAAATTCTTCAATTGCGCTTAGTCTTTTCCTTGCTTCCGGCGTAAGAGTTGAAAGGGGGGGGCTTAGTAAATAACAAAAAGCTTTTTTATTTGAGCGACCTACCCTGCCGCGCATCTGGTGTAAATCGCTTAAACCAAACATATGGGCGTGATTAATAAGGATAGTATTTGCATTTGGAATGTCAAGCCCGGCTTCAATAATGGTAGTGGCCACTAGCACATCGTAATCAGCGTTGACAAATTTTAACATGACATCTTCAAGCTCATCACCTTCCAGCTGTCCGTGAGCAATACCGATCCTGGCTTTGGGAACAAGCTTTTTAATCATTCCTCCAAGTTGCGCCAGGTCCTGCACGCGGTTGTGTATAAAGAATATTTGGCCTTGCCTGCTGATTTCAAATTCCACAGCTTCCTTAATTAGCTTTTCATTGAAAACATGCAATTCAGTAACTACAGGCTGGCGGTTAGGTGGTGGTGTGGATATAATGGATAGATCCCGCGCTCCCATGAGGGAAAAATGCAGGGTACGTGGTATTGGAGTGGCTGTTAAGGTGAGTGTGTCAACATTGGCTCTGAATTGTTTAAGCTTTTCTTTTACGCCAACTCCAAATTTTTGTTCTTCATCGATTATGAGTAAACCAAGATCTTTAAATTTTACATCTTTACTCACTATGCGGTGTGTGCCGATAATTATATCAACTTTACCTTCAGTCAGTTTGTTAAGTGTTTCTTTTATCTGTTTACTTGACTTAAACCGGTTTATATAATCGATGTTACAGGGGAAGTCCTTTAAGCGGGAAGTGAATGTCTTATAATGCTGGAGTGCGAGGATTGTTGTGGGTACCAATATAGCAACCTGCTTACTATCTGCAACAGCTTTAAATGCTGCCCGTACCGCGATTTCTGTCTTACCAAATCCAACATCTCCGCATACAAGGCGGTCCATAGGGTGCGGTGACTCCATATCTTTTTTAACATCTGCGGTAGCCTTTTCCTGGTCGGGAGTGTCTTCATAGATGAATGATGCTTCCAGCTCATTTTGAAGATAGGTGTCGGGCAGGAAAGCGTTTCCGGTTTGAGCTTTGCGGACGGCATAAAGCTTTATCAGGTCCCGGGCAATGTCTTTAACTTTTTTTTTTGTGGTCTTTTTGAGCTTTTCCCAGGTATCAGTACCCAGCTTGTTCATTTTAGGTACCGTTCCCTCCTTGCCTGAATATTTAGAAATCCGGTTTAGAGAATTGATATTAACGTACAGCAAATCATTGTCTGCATAAATAAGGCGTATCATTTCCTGGGTTTTACCATTCACTTCCACTTTTTCAAGCCCGGCGTATTTACCTATCCCATGATCAATATGAGTAATATAATCGCCTGATTTTAATTCGCGAAGTTCTTTAAGGGTGATTGCCTGTGAACGTGTGTAGCCTTTTTTAAGTTTGTATTTATAATACCTGTCAAATATCTGGTGATCAGTATAACATGCTATCCGCTGCTCGTAATCAACGAAACCTTCTCTTAACGAAAGATTTATTGGCGTGAATTTTACGGTTTTGTCGATATCATCGAAAATAGAATACAGTCGTTCTGATTGTTTTACAGAATCTGTAAAAATGAAATTAATTATTCTCTGGCTTTCGTTTTGTTTGATATTGTGAATAAGAAGATTGAAATCTTTATTAAATGATGGCTGAGGTTTAATATCAAAGTTAATGACACTGGTTGCCTGATAAAAAAACTGTTTACCAAATTCGACAATAGAAAAATCTTTCAGTTGATCGGCGAGCAACTTTTCTTCAGTAAAATTGAATTTGGGATCTATCCACTCGGGGTTTTGATTTTTATCACTTAACGGAAGTGCTTTCCATAGTTCCGTTGCTTTTTTGTAACCATCCTTTAAAATGTCTAAAGTAAATTGAACATCCTTGAACCATATAGAGGTACCGGCATCAATATACTCGAGCAGAGATATATTATGCTCTGTCAGGAACTTCGACTGAACGTTAGGAACTATGGTGATACTTTTAACGGTTTCTGTTGATAATTGATCTTCTATCTCAAAGGTACGGATGCTCTCAATGTGATCTCCGAAAAATTCTATCCGGTAAGGTAGGTCGTGTGAAAATGAAAATATGTCCACAATACCACCACGAATGGAGAATTGACCTGGCTCATAAACAAAGTCTACCCTTTCGAAATCATATTCAATCAAAAACTCATTTATAAAGTCAATATTTAACTTGTTACCGGTAGAGATTTCCAGGGTATTCTTCTCCAGCGACGCCCGGTTAATTACCCTTTCGGCAAGGGCCTCAGGGTAAGTGACAATTAACTTTCCAAATTCGGTCGAATGAATTAATTCATTGAGTACCTCAGCTCTTTGTAATACATTGCCTGGGTCTGGCTGAGTAAATTCAAAAGGTTTTCTGTAGGAAGAAGGAAATATTAAGATTTCTTTATTCAGGAGATTTTCCAGGTCGCTTTGGAAATACGCTGCTTCGTCTCTATCTGGCAGTACGAACAGCATATTAGCATGCTGATGAAAGTATGCAGCTGTAGCAATAATTGAATCACTAGATCCAATTAATCCTTTTAAATGCACTCTTGGACCTCTTGCCGCGTTTAATGCTGCCGCCAGGTCTTCAAGTCGTTTATCGTTTTTATATAAATCTAAAATTTCCCTTACGTTCACAACACAAAAATCTATCAAATAAAATTGCGGGGTAAATTACTATCAAAAATTTAATCAACAGGCTTTTTGTTTTTATTTCCTTGATATATATGCAGAAATGATCTGTCAAGTTAAAATTTATTAAAGGTGGGAACAATTTATCTATACAAGATGTTAAAAATTTATCGGCCCTAATCTTAACTTAGTAATAACGTATAATTATGAAAAACGCATTTAAATACGGAGCTTTTATTGGTATAGCGAGTGGTGTATGGATATTAGTATTACATTTTGCAGGCGTATACGAAAGCCAGTTTCCAAAGGCTGATCAGCCTTCATGGCTTGAATATGTTTCAGGTATTATTCCAGTTACAGGTTTATACCTGGGCATAAAAAACTTCAGAAACCGGGTTAACGGTGGTAGGATGGAATTTTTTGAAGGAATTTTCGAAGGGTTCAAGATAATGATTGTGGGAGGAATTATCGCCTCATTTTTTGCGTCGGTATATGTTACTTATGTAATTAAGGGTTTACAAACTGATTATATGGCCCGGGTTGGTGCCGCAGGTGTGATCGGGATATTGTCTACTTTGGTGATTTCATTACTTTTGATGAATAAACAACATAATTTGTAATTGAATTTATTACGGAATTTTGAGTTAGTATTTTGGATTGCCGCTCTGACTGCACTTGCTTTTTTACCATTAGACCAGCACCATTTTACGCTTTGCCCATTAGGAGCTATGGGTTTAAAATGGTGTCCGGGTTGCGGGTTAGGGAGAGCTGTTGCATGTATCTTACATGGTGAAGTGGAAAAATCCGTTCAATACCATATTTTAGGTTTGCCTGCCCTGATTATTTTAGTTGGCAGAATATTTTCTTTAAGTAAAAAATTTCTTTACCTTTCTTGAAAAAACTCACCAGATTTGCCATGATTAGTTCAGATTTTCTTTATTCCTTGAAAGGGATCACTCCAGAGGAATTTGCGTATGTGCAGAAAGTTATGGAAGGTATGAATGATGAACAAGTGCGGCAGTTCATTGCATTTTATGGTAGCAAGCGTCATAGTCCGACGGATATATTACTTTTCACCTTGCTGGGTTTTGTAATCGTAGCCGGTGTACAACGGTTTATGGTAGGCCAGATAGGAATGGGTATTTTATATGTATTTACTTTTGGTCTATGCTTTGTAGGTACAATTGTTGATGCCATCAATCATAAAAGTCTCGCTTTTGAGTTTAATCAGAAAGTTGCCGCGGAATGCGCTCAAATGATACGATTTAGCAGATGAGTTCCTATACTGGTAAGTTGGTAATAATAGCAGGTTTGATTCTGGCACTAATCGGTGTTATCATCTACTTTTTTTATGATAAACTCCATTGGATAGGGAATTTACCGGGCGATATTAAAATAGAACGCAAAAATTTCCGTTTTTATTTTCCAATAACCACCATGGTTCTATTTAGTTTATTAATAAATATGTTGATACGCTTGTTCAGGTGGATTAACTAATGTTAATTTGTGGAATTATGCAAATGCCAACTGATCCACAGAATTTACTAACTTTAGGACTTGCTGCCCTGGTAAACATTTTGATAACCATAATGTTTTGCAGAAGCCTGATAAAGGCACTATCATATGTCAGTCCGGAAAACAAAGCTTTACAATCTTCGAGTATATGGCTTTTGCTTATTCCAGTGATTAATTGTATTATAAACTTCATAGTTGTTTTCGGTATGTCACGATCTATTGCCAATGAATTGAGAAGCCGGGACTTTGAAGAAGAAGAGCGTCCTGCATTTGCATCAGGAATAACGTTTGCTATACTTTCTCTCGTGGCGCTGGTGTCAATGCTGGTCCCTGTTCCATCGAGCTTTGCCGCCGTTGTTGGTGTAATTGGTTTTAGCCAGATCTTCTTTTTTGTTCAATACTGGATGAAGATCAATTGGTATAAACGTGTGCTTCAAAACGACGAAGAAGGAATAGATCAGTCAAACGAGTAAGCATGAAATTATCTGAACTGACATCCTATCTTGAAGAGATCGCTCCTTTGGCCTATCAGGAAGATTACGACAATTCAGGATTAATTATAGGAGATCCTGATGCTGAAATTACGTCTGCGCTCATTTCGCTGGACTGCACGGAAGCTGTTGTCGACGAGGCTATAGAGAAAAATTGTGGTCTCATTATTTCGCATCACCCCATTGTATTTAAAGGACTCAAGAAGTTCAATGGTAATACCTACGTAGAACGCGTGGTGATGAAGGCATTGAAGCATGATATTGCCTTATATGCTATCCATACAAATTTTGATCATGTTTTAGACGGTGTAAACTCGATGATATGTGACAAACTGGGTTTAAAGAATTGTACAGTACTTTCACCAAAGACCGGCTTGCTGAAAAAATTGGTGACGTTTTGTCCTTTGAGTCATGCTGAAATTGTTAGTGATGCTCTATTTAGCGCCGGTGCCGGTTCAATAGGTAGGTATTCGGAATGCAGTTTTAATACGGAAGGTATAGGAACATTTAAAGCGGGTAGTAACACGGATCCTTATGTAGGCGAAAAGGGGATCAGGCATCAGGAGTCCGAAATATCCATAGAAACCATTTATCCATCATCTATAGAGAGAAAGGTTTTACAAGCGCTGTTTCAAGCACATCCTTATGAGGAAGTCGCTTATGATCTATACCCGCTCAGCAACGGTTTCCAGGAAGTAGGGGCAGGAATGCTTGGACATTTGGATGCTGAAATGCCTGAAGCTGATTTTCTGCAGCTTGTGAAAAAAAACTTGCATGCTACGGTTGTCCGGCATACAGCTGTTCGCAATAAAGCAGTGAGAAAGGTGGCAGTTTGTGGAGGAGCCGGCAGCTTTCTATTGAAGCAAGCTATTTCAGCCGGCGCAGATGTGTTTGTTACCTCAGATTATAAGTATCACGAGTTTTTTGATGCGGAAGGAAAAATAATAATTGCTGATGTTGGACATTTTGAAAGTGAGCAATTTACGCAACAATTGTTGTTTGACATTATTCGGAAAAAATTTGCTAACTTTGCACTCCATTTAACAACAGTAAATACAAACCCAATAAATTATCTAATTTAATGGAACAAACCGTAGAACAAAAGCTTAAGGCATTATACGAGCTTCAAAATATTCATACTAAAATCGATAAGATCAGACAGGTCCGTGGGGAACTTCCAATGGAGGTATCCGATCTTGAAGATGAAGTAGCGGGTCTTGAAACCCGGATTAACAAGATAAAGTCTGAGCTGGATGATCTTGAAGATGCTATTGTAACCAGAAAGAATCTAATAAGAGATGCACAGGCTGCTACTAAAAAATACGAAAGCCAGCTTAACGATGTTAAAAACAATCGTGAGTATGATGCTATCTCTAAGGAGATTGAAATTCAGGGGCTGGACATTCAGGTGAGCGAGAAAAAGATTAAAGAATTTGGTTTTGAGATCACCAATAAAACTGCGGTTTTTGAAAAGGCTATGGCTGATCTGGAAGACAGAAAGAAAGATCTTGAAGCTAAAAGAGCTGAGCTGGAGAATATTACGTCGGAGACTCAGAAAGAGGAAGATGAGTTGAATGCTAAAGCAAGCGCCGCTGCTGAATCTATAGATGAGCGTTTGTTAGTTGCTTATAGCCGTTTACGTCAGAATGCTAAGAATGGGCTGGCAGTTGTAACTATTCAGCGTGATTCATGCTCCGGATGTTTCAATCAAATTCCTCCTCAACGCCAAATGGATATCCGTCAGCATAAAAAAGTAATCGTTTGCGAGCATTGCGGACGTATCCTGGTTGATGAGGCGCTGGCGGGTGAAAAAACAGAAATAGTTTAAACGCAAATAAGCTGAAAATATAAGAGAGCGATACAGAGTATGTATCGCTTTTTTTGTTCGCTAGAATAAACGAGTTTGTTTACCTCCTGCGGGTGTGAAATGGGATAAGTCGAGAGGTGGAAGACTTCGCCCATGCAGATACCTACTGACCGAAATTTTAAATAATTGGTGGATACTCTCAGCAATTTTTCCATCTCCGCGAAGACGATTTCCCCAACGACTATCATTCAAAGTTCCCCCGTGACAATCTGCAATCATGTGCAGAACCTTATCTGCCCGGTCTGGATAGGTTTTACGGATCCAGTCACAAAAAATTTCAGCAATTGCCCCGTTAAGACGTACAATGGTAAAGATCGCAGCGCCTATGCCCTCATCTGCTGCAGCTTTGATCAATGTAGGGATTTCGTCGCTATTTAAGCCAGGGACGATAGGCGCCATCATTAAGCGGACCGGAATGTTTTCGTTAGCAAGCTTGTTTATCAACATTAGCCTGCTTTTTGCTGTTACCGTTCGCGGCTCCATAAGTTGACGCAGTGTTTCGTTCAAGGAATTTATGGTCACAGTAACATCTACCAGATTTAGCCTTGCCAGTTCGGTTAAAATGTCCATATCTCTGGCAATAAGATTATTTTTACTGATTATACTTACCGGATGTTTATACTTAAGAAATATTTCGAGCAGCGACCGGGTGATCCTCAGTTGACGTTCAATAGGTTGATAACAATCTGTATTGCCTGAAAGCATAATAGTTTGAGGCTGATAACCTGGCTTGTTAAAGAACTTCTCGAGTAATTCAGCGGCATTGCGTTTAACAATGATTTTCCTTTCGAAATCTAATCCGGCACTGAATCCATAGTACTCATGGGTATTCCGGGCATAGCAGTACAAGCAACCATGTTCACAGCCCTGGTATGGGTTAATGGAATAATTAAAATGAAGGTCGGGACTATTTGAGATACTGACTATACTTTTGGCATGTTCTTCAAATACTTGGGTAGAAACATTTTCGTGCATCTCCTCATCAAGCCCCTCGATATGATCGTTGACATATTTGTTTTTTAGAAACTTATTATGAGTGTTAACCTGTGCTCCTCGTCCCTTAAAATATTCACTGTTCTCTTCAAATGGCATAGTACAAAAATGCTAAATATATTAGTATCATGCAACTAGGCGAGATTGTTTTTTATTGCATATAATGCAAGCCCTACCCGGCTTTTTAAACCTAATTTATCGAAGAGGTTGTCTCTATAATTATCAATAGTACGTACGCTGAGAGACATCTTATCTGCGATCTCCTTGTACGTAAGCTCTGTTGCCGCAAGTTTAAGGAATTCGATCTCCCGATCGTTTAACTTTATTCCTCCCGAACTTTCGTCGTCGTTTGAGCTTTTATGGAATTGCTTCATCATATGGGCTGTCACGAATTGAGGATAATAATAGTTTCCCGCACAAACCGTATCAAGTGCTATTTTGAAGTCTTCCGGTTCGCTGTCCTTTAGAAGGTAACCCTTTATCCCATATTTCAATAAGGTAAGAACTGTTTTTTCATCTTCAGACATTGAGAGAATAATAGTTTTTATTTCCGGTGCATAATAGTGAAGCCATTTTGCAGTGCTAATCCCGTCCATTACGGGCATACTTAAGTCAAGAAGGACAATAAAAGGCTGAAACTCTCTCAATTTTTTTATAAACTCTTCGCCGTTATTTGCTTCAAAAACAATATTATAATCTGGAAAGTGCTGAATAAGGCTTTTAATGCCGCTTCTGAAAAGATTATGGTCGTCTACAATTGCAAGATCAATCGCCATGGAATATCTGATTACTTTTATCAACCTCTAAATAAGTACTGGTACCCACACCTGGTTCGCTGCTTATGTGAAGTTTGGCTCCTATAAGATTAGCTCTGTGTTTGATACTTCGAATACCCAGGCCTTCTTCAACAGAATGTGACTGAAAGCCCTGCCCATCATCGCTTATTTTAATACTTAATAAAGGTAGGCTATAGTTTAGTTCTATGAAAATATTTTTTGCATGGGCATGCTTCATGGTGTTGTTGATACATTCCTGGAAAATCCGGTAAAGAAATATTTCTGTCTGATTATCAAGGGCGAATATTTTCCCCTTGCTTTCAAAATATATGGCAAAGTGTTTTGTTTTCCTTAGGCGGTCTGCTTCAGTTTCGATTAAGGTGTGAATAGATTTGTTAGATAGTCCATCGGTATGCATACTATGAGCGAGATTCCTGACATCTTTGATAACCTGTGAAACCAGCTCTTTGGTCTCTGAGAGTCCAGGAGCTGGATTTAGGGAAAGATTCAGTTTTATTAAGGAGAGCATTTGTCCAATGTGATCATGAATCTCGGAAGCCAGGTTATTCATGGTCTGATCTTTTATTTCGAGTTCTGATTTTAAGAGCTCCTGTTTGTAAACCTGCTCGAGTTCTTTTATTTCGTGCAAGTGTTTTAAATATCGCTTTTGATATGATAATACGAAAAAGATGATGGTACCGACCAGTAAGAACATTATTAATGTTCCGCAGATTATAATTACTATTACTTCCGTTGGGTTATCGAACATACTATACCTGCGGAAAATAAGGAATACATTATGATGTTTAACACAGCTATCAAAGTAAATAACTCGGTGGCTAATTCCAGACTAACACTTATAAGATAGTTAACCAATCCCATATAAAAAAAATTGCAGGCGTAATATATAAGTAAACCTGTACCAATCCAAAACATAGGTAAATGTGTTAGTGGCTGAGGATTTGAATAATGCAGTAACTGAAAAAAATACATAACTACTGCCGCACAAACGAGCATACATCCGTAAGAATAAGAATAGTTATTAAACTTAAAGAAACCCTGAAAGAAAAGCATGTTTGCAAGGCTCGCTACCACATAGGATATGGTTAGAGCTAAAAGAAGTTTTTTTTGGGAGTTACTATGAATTATGTGTCTGAAGATCGACAGGTATAAAACAAATTCGATAACTGTAAAAATATTGAACATCCATGCATTGTTAGTTCTTACAAGAAAATATCCAATAAATTCCACGGCGAACGTACTGAGGATTAAAATACTAAAGAGTTGAAGATGACCAGGAAGCTTTTTGAAATGGTATAAAGCTATCAAAGAGCTCACAAGTAACGTGACAAGGTATATTTTTGTTAACATAAAGATTATTAGTGGCAGTTCGGAGGGCACAAAGTACCAGTATCGTAGCCTTTGCCGTCATCATCATCATCCAAACCCGAAACTCCAGCTGGTTTGGTTGCCACTAATATAAGATTATGTAGTCCAACATAATCATCCGGAATAGGAACGCCTTTACGGTCTTCTGGGACTACTCCATAGTGAATTTCCAGACCGAAATGTTCTGAATTTTCTTCAGTTGCTCCGGCAGCTTTAAACAGCTCGTCGATGGTTTTCTTAGAGAACCAGCATTTTCTAGCGTCATCAATACCTAATTGGTCTTTAATCAGTGTCAATCTTTTTTCATGGTATTCTTTAACCATTGCTTCGAAAAGATCGCTAGGGATAGGTCCCCCTGGGAATAATTGTTGCATAAATAAGAGTTTAAAGGTTGAAAATAATTATCAATAAAGTTAATGTGTGAAGTTCGATTTACAAAATTTTTTAATCCGTATTTAGACCCTAAAATTGCGCGTTTAGCGTTAGAGACCCTTGCTGTACTTGCACTTTTTACGCAACAAAAAAAGGGTGTTTTGCCCAATTGATAAGCATTTTTTATTGGCTCAAATTTGCATTGATAAAAGGACCCTTCGTCTAACCTCATGGCTTTTTAAATTTCGTGGTGCCCCGTCTAAGCAAGTCTTATTTGGGCACTTCGCAAAGCCAGATAAGGCAAGACGCATTCAGGAGGAATGTCAAGTTCTACTTAAAAACGTTTTATGAAAGCCAAAAAAGTATTGTTTATAATAATTGGTTGTGCCGGAACATTATTCATGATGTTGCAGCCAGTATCTCAGGACTTATTCATGCAAGGCTTAGATAAGTACTCATTATTTAAGAATTACACTGATGGCGGACATCGGAAAACGGTCCTTCCTTAATATAATACAGGAATAAAAGTTCTTACTCGTTTTTGGCGCCTTATATGGAGGCGCCGAAACAACCCATATATCAGATCAAAAGTTTCGAAATAGTGAGGCGGCAATACTATATGGTGTGAGGGCTATTCCCTCTAAATTATTGCTGGGTCCGGATGGAACTATCATTACAAAGAACTTAAGGCCGATACTTGTACATAACCCTTCCCTGTCCCGAAGTCTTCAGGTTATTAAAGTGCCATTGTTAGGTTTTAAATGTTACAGTTTTTGTCAGGTTCCGTAGGCCAGACGGATGTTTTCTATCAGGATTGGATATTCCATGCGGTCACCCTTCATATCTTTAAGAAGCTTTTTTAATTTTTTTCCGACCAGTTCAACCCTTATCCTTTCAAAAAGTTGTTCATAATCCTGGATGTTACCTGCTAATATTTCCAAAAGGCTAAGGTAAGCCTCATGCTGGCTGTCAAGTTTTTTATGATATTTCCTAACTTCTTCCAGGAGAGCCGGTTTGTCCTGAGTATCTTCAAGTATAGCTTCCATTTGCTGAAGCAACAGAAGCAAATGCCGATGCTTTCTATAACTGATTCCCTGCATTTTGATGTTCGCTTTTTAGATTAAGTATCATTGTCATATACTATTACACGACCATCGTTCAAAAATTTACTATCCGATTTCGAAAATAGAATTTGGCTCACCTAAAATAGGTGACAAGCTAATCGTAAAAAAGCCCAGATTTCATCGTGAAAGAATTATGCAGGCAATAAGTGGAATGAAAATAACTTATAAAATAAGTAAAAACACATAGTAAAAAAGTCCGGCTCGTCCGTGATAGTAATAGAAGCGGGAGATAGAGCCCTTTGAGAGCAAATGACAAAAAAATTATTATACAAATATTTTGAAGGAGAGTGTTCCCCGGAAGAGCGGCGGGAAGTAGAAACCTATTTAAAAGGAGAAGACCTTAGTATACTCCATGCCTATATGGATGAGGTGGATCGCAATACAAAAGAAAGTGATATTCCCCAAGAAAAATCTGAACAATTGCTGCATTCCATACAAGGTAAAATCGAAACTGAGGCGGCTATCAAACACATACTCCGTGGAGTGGAAAGTGATTATACGACTGCGCCTGAAGCTGGGTTTGCCTCCAGAGGTTTTATGCAAAGGTTGCCCATACGAATTGCTGCCAGTATAGCCATTATTTTTGCGATTGCAGCAAGCTCACATTTGATATGGAGGCACCAAAAGGAAAACAGGCATGCCGGTCAGCTTGCGAAGGTTTGGACAACAATAGACAATACTTCTTTGAATGTGAAAGAGGTAAAAATGCCCGACGGAACCATGATCTGGTTAAATGCCAATTCCTCAATTGCTTACAGCAAAGATGAATACAATAAGACCAGTCGAGAGATTAAAATTTCTGGTGAAGCCTATTTTGACGTGAGTCATAATCCAGAAAAGCCCTTTGTGGTTCGTTCGGGTAAAATCAGCACCACTGTTTTGGGTACGGCCTTTAACGTAGAGGCTTATAAAAACGAAAAAGATATTCGTGTCATTCTTGTTAGAGGCAAGGTTCGCGTTCAGACTCCCGGCCAGCAGGAGGTATTGGCCCCCGGACAGATGTTGAGTTACTCGGTAAACAACCGGAAAATCTCACTTAGAGAAGTAGAGACCAAAGAGGTCAACAGCTGGATTAGCGGCAGGCTCGTATTTAATGATGTTCCGCTTCATGAGGCTTTTCGCCGCATAGAGCAGCTGTATAACATTGACATTTCCTATTCATCAGAACCCGGTGTAGAAGAGAAACGCCTTACCGGGGTGTTCGATCGCAAAAGTGCTGAGGATGTGCTTAGTAAAATACTATTCGTCTACGGACTGGAGTACCAAAAGAAAGGAGGCCGATACCTGATCAACTAATTTCCCATACAAAGAGAGCGCTGAGCCACCAGCGCCCTCCATTAATTTTTCAAGCTGTTAAAACTTAAAAAAATAAATTTATGCATCTGTTTACACATAATTGTGTTTATTACAAAAAAAAATCATTTTCAATTACCCTGCTACTGTTGCTGCAGTTCTTTTTTGTCCAGGCATCTTTCGGGCAACACGCTAATATCGGGCGTTTAGATGCCACCGTTTCACTTGACCTTGCCGGGGCCAATCTTGACCAGGTATTTGTTAAATTAAGCGGACAAGCTGGCTACCGTTATGTTTACGACAATGTTCAGGCAAAGAACATTAAAACCGGAAAGCTGAACTTTCCGAAGGCTCCTCTTGGAAAGGTCCTGCTACATTTACAACAGCAGGCCCCATTAGTATACAACGTCGACGGTAAGACCATCATGGTTAAGATCGAAGACAAGCCAGCAAGAAAACAGGAAACCGGAAAGATTTCCGGAAAGGTACTGGATGAAAAGGGAGAAACCCTGCCCGGCGCTTCTATTAAAGTTCTTCCAGTCAATAAAACGATCCAAACCAGTGTTGACGGAACCTATTCTTTGAGTCTCTCTCCCGGAGTTTATACATTAGAAGTTAGCTACATTTCCTTCCAAACACAAAGGATAACAGGCATACAAGTTTCTGAAGGCCGAAATACTCCATTGGACATCGCTATGAAACCTTCAGACAATGCTTTAGCGGAAGTAGTTGTTACTGCAAACTATCAGAAAGCATCTATTGAAGGCCTATACGCCTCTCAAAAAAACAATGCCTCTACTACAGACGGGATCACCCGGGAGCAGATCGTCCGTACACCAGACAACAATGTAGCTCAAGTGCTGAGCCGAGTAAGCGGGCTGAATGTACAGGATGAAAAGTTTGTCACGGTTAGGGGATTGAGCGACCGTTACAATAACGTGATGCTAAATGGTTCGCAGTTGCCAAGTACAGAACCCAACCGCCGCAACTTTGCCTTCGATATTATTCCTTCTGCGATGATCGATAACGTCGTAGTAAATAAAACAGCCACACCAGATCTTCCTGCGGAATTTTCCGGCGGTGTTGTACAGGTAACCACCAGGGACATTCCTGAAGCCAATTTTTTACGTTTTAAAATAGGCAGCGGCTTCAACTCAAAAGCAACCGGAAAAGCATTCTATCAGCCACAAAGGGGAAAATATGATTTTCTAGGATTCGACGACGGTGGCAGGAGCTTGCCAGACAGCTACAATAAAGACGAATATCTGCAACTCAGCCGGACTGCCCGGGCTAACAACCCAAACAGCATGGCTGCCAGGCAACAAATAGGTGCGATTAGTCAACAGTTCCCAGACCGATTGAAAATGTATAACTATACAGGGATGCCTGTACAGGACTATGAATTTAACCTTGGCAGAACCAAAGTGTTTAAAAACCAGAGCAAGCTGGGCGGCATTTTTGCCCTAACTTATCGAAATGACCAAACTTCCCAGGATTACGATGATGTTGCCCCACCGGACATCCACGAATACCATGGCACGCAATATAGCTTTAATACTACTGTAAGTGGATTACTGAATACAGGATATGCTTTCGGAAAAAATAAGATCAGTATTAGGAACATATTCACGCAAAAGCTCGCCGAAACCTCTTTCATCTATCAGGGCAGTAACCTTTATGATGGTAACATGTTGGATAGTTACGGGCATTTTCCACTCACTAATACCCTGATGCAAAACAGGCTGGAAGGAGAACACGCCATTGGTGAAAAAGGATTTAAACTCAACTGGCATGGAGGTTATGCGATGACCCGTAGAGACGAACCAGACAACATCAGGATCCAGGGATATAAACAGAATAGTGAGGTTTACTATAAATATGTGGTTCAGAGCAATGCATTGGACGCAGTTAGTGATTACTATTCAGAGCTGTCAGAAAATCGTTTCACATGGAGCTTGGAGGCCCAGCAGCCTTTCAAACTGTTTCAGCAGCAGCAACTTTTTAAGGTTGGCTACCAGGGAACTTACCGAGAGGCTGATTTCGACGCACAGCGTTTCAATATCTCTCCGCTAGATCCTAACTCTTTAACATCGGCATACGATGGATTGCCTTACTATGAAGCTCTAGGTGATGATAAAATGAATGCTGAAGGTCTCTATTATATGCCTTTGCTTGCCTCCCCAAATGCCGCAACGATAAACCGAGTAAATGGGTATGACGGCTTCCAACGCTTAAATTCATTTTACGGAATGCTTGACGGACATATCACGAAAAACTTACGACTGATTGCTGGGCTAAGAGCAGAAAAAAATGATATTTACACAGCTACACAGTCGATGACCGATGACGGAGAGGTGCGAGACTCGTTGGCGGGGTTCAGTAAAACAAATTTCCTGCCATCGGTTAACATGATCTATGCCGTAACACCAAAAATCAATATTCGCGGAGCTTATTATAAAACAATAGCAAGGCCCGATATTCGAGAGCTTTCTTCGTTTCAGTACTTTGAACCGCAGGTTAATGCTTTTACCTACGGTAGTAATCTGCGGCCTACCGATATTCAGAATGCTGACATCCGTTTCGAATATTATCCAAGTCCGCAAGAGATCATTTCCATTTCTGGCTTCTATAAAGAATTTAAAAATCCTATTGAACTGCAATCCATCACTTCTTATTTTAATTCTAATAAAATCTATCAGTATCATTACTTAAATCTTAGCAGTGCGAGTGATTATGGCATCGAGCTGAACTTCCGAAAGTCTTTGAGTTTTATCAGCAGTGCAAAGTTTCTTAGTGATCTTTATATCTCTGGAAACTTCACCTGGATAGATGCCAAAGTTGAATTAGGTGAAGAGGACGTTAGAAGAGACGTAAGCTACACTGCACCTGGAGGAGAGCAGATCAAAGGCACAGTTCTTTATCCGGGACAGCAGAGTCGTCCTTTATATGGACAGGCCCCTTATATTATAAACGGAGGTCTATTATATGCAGGGAGACACTTCGGTTTCAATATTGCTTATAATAAGACTGGTGAACGCGTCATTTTTGGTGCAGATCTTCAACAATACAATGAGTGGGAAAAAGCAAGAGATGTTGTCGACCTGCAATTGAATTACAGATTTTTTAAAGGTAACAGAGCCGAGTTTAAGGTCAATTTTTCCGACCTGCTTAATCAACCTTTTATCAGATATTACAACAACTATAAAGGCTATAGTAACCTGGCCGAGACGGGAATTGTTCCCGATACAAACGGCATAATTCATATACCAAAAGACCCGAGTGGCAAACAGTACGATGAACGCTACGACCATTTGAGGCGCAAATTCACGGTCGGAAGAAATATCAGTTTTAGTTTAAGTTATACGCTATAGAAACCAGTATATCTAAATATAATCAATCATTTATTTAAAAACAAAAATTATGTTTAAAAAATTGTCCTTAGCAGTCTTAATTTCTGCTTTCTTTTTTGCAAGCTGTAAAAAAGAACCATTCAACGGATCATCCTCTACAGGCGATTTCAGCCGTTCTGCCAGTGCAGATGTTGACATTGATTGAGGTGACTTTTCATCGCAGCAGGCAATCCTGATTTTTGTTACACCAATTCTGCATTATCAGGAATCGGTGCTTTCGGTGCATCCGGAAGTCCTCGTTGGGATGATCCTGCTTCTAACACTTACTAAGTTAAATTGATATATAGAATACTGGTTTATCAAACAGGTGCGGGCACTAACCGCACCTGTTCTTAAAAGTAAAAAAAATGAACAAACACTATTTTCTTTTCTTTTTCATAGCTGCCCTATTTGCAGGCTGTACCAAAGATGGTGAGCTCCTAAAAAAGCCCACTTTTAGCAACCTTAACATTAAGTTTATTGGAAGTCAGCTATATCAAGCTGTTTTAAACGATAAAATAATTGGTGATAGCCTATCAAGTAACAAGCCTCTAAATCAATTCGTGGAACTGATGGATAATCAGAAGCTTACTATAAAAATTATTGAGACGGGTACTACAGTTGTAGATACCTTGATCGCACTAACCCATACACCATCACCGAGGTTTTTGATTCTAGAGACAGACCCTAACAGCAAGCCTTTATTTTTATCTGCTGATAATTTAGCAACAACACCACCCGGGGGTGACTCCCTTAAAGTAAATTTATTCAATGCCGATACTACACATACAAAAGGTAAGATAGTTGATATTGCAATCTATCAGTATGTTGGAGGACAATATAATTTAAAGGGAGAAATTAAAAACGTAGCCAATGGAGATTTTTCTGGCTATGTACAGCTCCCATCGAATATAGGCTCGTTTTTCATGGAGATCATAGACAGCTCAAACGGGGATATCATTGTCACCAAAGAATCGAGAGCAGGTAGGTTGGCTCGTCCAGGCAGTTATAGAACAAATAATGTATTTAGTTTATTGTTAAAAGGAAATCCAAACATTATAAGCTATAGTACTAGTATACTTTTAGAACAGAAGTTGTAATTTTTAAATTCTTTTAAAAAGCCGCTCCACTAAAGCGGCTTTTTTAATGTTGAGAAGTGTGTTCTGTCGTTAACGCTAAAAAGGTCCTATCTTTCATCAATGATGAAGTGTCTCGTTATCGAGGGAGCAGTTTTCACACTTTTACTTTGCGCAGAACCGAATAGGTGTATTCCAAATCATCAAAACCGCAGTCTTTAATCTATACCGGTCTCTAAATAAGGCTGCAACTCCCTTCTGAGTATGTTCAAGGATTCCTGAAGGTGATTGTCGATTGTATTGGGGGAGACAGAAAGATGTTCAGCAATTTTCTTGCGGGTCAGGCCCTCATCCAGGTAAAGCTGTACGACTTCCCTTCTTCTGCTGGTTAATCGTGAAATTACCATATTGATGGCCTTCATGTATTCTTTGCGCTTTATCTGGCTTTCACCGTCTGGACCACTTATCTCAGCTGTGCGGGCGATATCTTCGATGGCTTCTCTGCGGCGGCATTCCCTGCGTAAATCATCGATATACATGTTTTTCGCATAGGTAAAAAGAAGTGGATAAAGGTTGCTTTTATCTTTTACAGTGTCCCACTTTTCCCAAAGCTGCAAATATACCTTCTGTAATATGTCAAATGTCTGCTCTTCATCACGGCAAAGCTTTAAAACTGTACTGTACAATTTTTTGTGTGTTTCATAGTAAACACTGTTAAATTGCGCTGTTTTAGATACTTCTGCTGGCATATAATGTAAATCAGATCAAGAATTAAATCTGTGGATTTAGTATTAACTCTCTGTAAAATAAAGGTAATTCTAACATAAATAATTTACTAAGATTGATAGCAACCGGATAAATAATTTTCCATACACCAATGGATTGAAATTGGCTGTGTGCAACGCAATCTTCCATATCTCGTGACAATCCAGGTACGAAATTTCAAATAATTTTCAATTAGCTCTTAGTTCTTGACTAACTCATAATTGACGGTTCCTTGAAACAAGTTGGGCGGCAAACCATTAATAGCTTTGATATAATTCTTCTTGATAATTTGCTTTCGGATTTCAGCTTCTACATTACCCCGAAACAATACACCGAGCGGTAAAAAAATGCAGCTTTTTCCTTCCGACTTCAGCGATTTAATCAGGTGCAGCAAAAAAGCAAAGTCGCCATTCTTTTTGGGTGGGATGGAATCCATTTCCCTCAGAACGTTTTTAGATGTCATTCTTCGGGTCAAGTTCGTTCATCCATGCTTTATAACTAAAGGGCGGATTGGCAACAGCGTATTCTGAACTATTTTTTCGAAAAAAATAGTTTGAATAGATGAACAACGGTTGACATCATGGGATGAAGTTTCCTCTAAATAACACATATTTTTCAATTGCATTAGAACAATATGTGTCAGCTTTTCAAACCTGTTTTTCCTCAGGAGAAGGCGGCATTTCTGCTCATAGCGAGCAACAGCTAATCACTCTTTTTTGCGCAGAAACTTAACCCCTTTTTACCCTTCTTCAAATTTTCATCCACTGCTACAGCAGTCATAAAGAAAAATACTCATTTTGGGTCATTATGCCCCGTGTGAAATCAGTAGAATTTACCTATTTCGTTCCCCTTCATCAAAAAAAACCAGGAGAAACATACTTCTACTGGGTTTTACGTAGCCCCGGCGGTTTTTTCCTTATCGAACTTATTATTTGTAGCATATTGCTCGTGCTGTTCAATAGCTTTTACAAATACTAAATGAATGATCTAATTTGAGGCACTTTCATAAATTGGTAATATGAAAGAATATTCCGTTTTTTAAACCAGTATAACTGGTTTCCACTGAGCGGTCGGTAAGTTTCATTCTTTTTATTTCACCATCGTTTCGGCTGTTCATCCAGTATAAATTACCTGTTTTTGGATTCAGGTCCATATCTAAGATAAATATTGGGTGCTTTTGTCCCCCAATCAAATAAGGTTCTTCCTGAAAAAACTTCTGGGGCGTACCGCTACCATCCAGGTTAGCCATTAAGATATAATTACTATCCTCCGTCCGGCCGATTTGATTATCAGCACCTTCGAACGAATTTATATAAAGCTTGTTATTTGCTGCATCAACGGCAATATGGCTTGCAAACTTCAAGCCGTCTGCCTGGTCATAAAGTACCACTGGTGTTTGCTGGCCGTCAATACTACCACGCATAATCTGTGCTGACCCATTGTTTTTACTGTCTGTTAAGACAGCCTGCGACCAGTAAATTCTCCCGTTCCCTTTATCCAGCTTTATATCGGTGATCGAAGCCTGGGTGTTTAAGCTATAAAGGGCTACTGCATTTGCAGGCTGTTCCAAATCAATTCTTATTATTTCTGCTTTAAGAAGATTATTGAGACCATCGGCCGGATTGAAGGGGCTGTCTTTACTAACCGAATTACTCAGGTACAGCCGGTTGCTTTCTATATCCAAAATGAGATCCATAAAAAAATTTGTTTTGCCATCGCGGTGGAAGATTACCTGTGGAGAGCCGGTGCCGTCCAATGGAGCTCTTACCAGGTCCATATCATCTGTGGAGGAGTTGACACTGTTAACCCAGTAAATATAATTGCGAACGGTATCCACAGCGATACCAAATGGAATACGAACGCCGTCTGAGGAGTCGTAAAGGATTTCAACCTTAGTTTTTCCTTCGGGATTTGTGCTGCCTTTCATAATTGCGCCGCCATCCGTGCCTTCATTAATGGTCCAGTACACGGGCTGCTGATTATTCTTTGATGGCGGTTTAATAGGCTCTTCCTTCGCACAACCAGATAAAAAAAGCAGAATGAATAAGCTTAGGACATTCAAAAAAACATTGAAAAGTCTCATTTTTTAATTGTAATAAGTTGTAAGGGTTAATGATAACGAAAATAGTAATTAAATAACAGCCAGCAAGTAGTAGCTTGCCAGCTGTTCTCCTTTAATCGGAAATATCGACACTAAGGTTTGCTTTGTAACTAAATTGTTCTAAAAGTTTAATTGCCCCTGTCCCATCGATCTTCCCCTCATAAAGATAAGGCGAGCCATAATAGACCCCGGTTTCATCAGGGTCTGCACTTATCCAATAAAGCTTCTGCTCGCGCTCGCCAAGGTACATCCCATTACGGGCAATATTTTTTGCAGTTTCTGCGAAGATTCTTTTCATATTCCTGCCTTCGGGGCTCATTTCATAGATACCCTTATCGGTCCCAACATAGAGCTTGTTCTTATAGACCTCCAGGTCGCTAATCTGAGTGAAGGTGGTATCGCTGCTCAAGTCGGCAAGGAGTTGCAATGTACCCGTGCCATCTGCGTTGCCCCTATATATTTTCTTTTCGCCTGACATTGCGAAATAAACATAGGGTTCTTCAGCAGGTCTCGAAATACCAACCATCCCTATAAATGTAAAGCCTTCAAAAAGGTGTTTCCTGTCGCTTCCATCCAGCTTGCTTGAAACAAGAGCACCCATTCCAAGTCCATCGTCTTCATGGCGATAGAATCTGCGGTCATAGCTGATCAGGCCTCCCGCAACTGCATTTTGATTTGGAGGGCCGGTGATCCTGCCAGCATTTCCAACGAGCTCGGGCTGACTGAAATCGTAATTACAGCGGTAAATATTCTCAGTTCCATCGAAGTAGTAGAGCTTCTTTTGCATCCTATCCAGGGTAAGACCATACATCTGGGGGCCAATGACAGTAGATTCAAACGCTTCAGGTACCGTGTAGTCGGTGATACGGTCTGCATAACAGGAGGTATTGTTGTCCCCGACATAGGTGAAAGCCCACTTAACTGGTTCTGTAGAGGGCGGGTTCTCTTTCTGACAGGCAGCCGCAAGAACTACCATAAGGGCTCCCAGAAAAATTCTCATCAGGTTGTTGTATTTTTTCTTTCTCATCACTGTCTTTTAAATGGCGCGGCACCAGGCCGCACCTTTGGGTTAAAATAATGAATAACTATAGAGTCCAGAAAGGAATGGATGATCGCTCTGTGTATTAAAAACTATCCGCTTGTCAGAGCCGTCTAAAGCAGAGCTATAGATTACCCCACCATCAATGAAGACAAGCCTGTTACTACGAAGGTCAATTGTCAGGTTTGCGGCATACTGCAAGTCAGGAACTACTGTTTCAATAGGGCCAGTACCATCTATTCTTGCAGTTACAATTGAGTTGCGGTAGTTCAAATAAATCTGGTTGTTATGAACACGGATATCTTCAATTCCCATTGCTGGCGCGAGATCCTGGTAAATCGCCCTTTCCTCCCCTGTTTCCAGGTTCACCCTGAAAATTTTATTCATGCCCGTGTTGTAGTCAATTCGAACTCCATATGCAAAGCCAGTTCCCAGATCAAGTTCGTAATTCAACACATCATTGTCAGGCAGCTGTGCAATCTGCTCGCCCTCGGTGGAAATTACCCGCTTATCGCTTGTAAGGTAGTAAACCTTATTGCGATAATTGTAGAATTTCGATGCTGATCCCGAGGCAACTGTTGTCAAATCACTTCCGTCAAAGGTAATGCTACTGACTTCATTGTCCAGATTGAAGTAGATCTTACGACTTTGCGGGTCGGCGTGAATAGCCTGAGCAATGAAACCAGAGCTGCTAAACAACTTGAAGAATCTGGATGCACCATTTTCCATTGCCGCCAGGTACACGTTATTGTTATCATAAAAGGCCATACCATGGTTGATCTGCACGGGTGTGATAGTCAGCTGAGGTGAATTTGAGGCTTTAATACCATCAATTTCCAATTCAAGCGGCCCTGACGTAGCCCCTAAGGGGACATAAACAGTCGTTTTAGTATCCGTATTTTCATCCGGTGCATTGCTGAGTATCCCCTCGACTTGTCCACCGTTCTCCGCCTGGAAGAGGACTCTTCGCGAGTAGGGGTAAGGCGTCCAGTCATTTGGCTTTGCTGGACCGAAATTGGCACCACTGATGCTGATCTTGTCTCCTGGCTTGAGGTTTGTACCCGAAATATCCAATATCGCTGGCGCTGGCAGCGCCACATGGTACTCAGGTCCCTGAATGATAAAGTTGGCGGCACTCAGACTGATAGGACCCGGTATTGCCCCTTGTGGTATTACTACACGGATCTCTTCATTAGTTGGTGGCACTACAGGGATAGCCTCTACCTGTTGATAGTTTAAACCTGTAAAAAGCACCTTCGTTGTATTCTTCAAGGCTGTACCCCGGATGGTAATTTCCGTTCCAGCAACTGCACGTTCAGGGCTGATTTCTGAGACCCCTACCTCGAGAACCTGAATATGTACGGTATTACTTCGCCGGTTACCCTGCCGGTCGAGTACGGTTAGATAAACACTATACATCCCCGGCTGAAGTTCGGGCATAGGGAAGCGGATTTCATTATTCTTTACATAACTTAACAAAGAGACTCCGTCCAGTTCGTAGAGCTGAGGTCCCTCCATGGTAAGCTTCACAGTTGTAGTAGCATTCGAAAAAACGAAGTTCTCACCTCTGATCAGCAGTGTTGCACCTTTAGCAACAGCATTTGGCGAGATATGTGAAATATGAGGAGTAAATTCCAGGTCCTTGCTTTTGAGGCAAGCGGCCGACATTATTGTCATCAGCAGCAAAAGGGAAAAAAAGCCGCCCCATTTATGGCAGGAGGCAAATAGTGATATATTGCTTTTCATAATTTTGTACTAAAAAGTAAAGTTTAGCCCTACATTGTAATAGCTGCCCGGTTTGAACTCGTATTCTATGTAATCCATACTTTCCACGTCAGGGATACGGTAAAGATCATTGCCCAACATTGTTGGTCCCAGGATTTCTCCCCGTTGAATAGCGAGATCCAGCTTATTGTATTTAGTAGGGTTGTATTTGCGATTCCGGTCTACGTCGCGAAAAAACCTGTACGACTGGTTAAGCAGATCCTGAACACCCATTTTTACTGAAAGGTTACGACTCAGCCGCTGCGTGTAAACCAGGTCAATTACATTTCTTGGGGCTTCATAAATTTCACCAATAGAACTGACACTACCACCAAAGATGAGCCGGTTTCCCGCCACGTTATAAAGGGCAGAGATTTGGGTGCCGCTGGAAGGGTTGTCGTAGTAAAGGCCAGCATTAATAATATACGGAGAAGAACCTACTAATGGCCTGGTCTCCCTGGGGGCAAACCCTTGGTAAAGACTAGGATCACCTAGCGTGTTCTCTGCTATCCGGGTCCGGGTTCTTAAATAGGAGAAATTACCGATCATGGAGAAGCGTTTCAGGAAACGGCTGCCAAGAAATTCAAGGTTCTTCCGGATCTCCAGCTCAGCTCCCAGTACCTTGGCATCAATGGAATTGACAGGTATTACCAGGCCGCCAAGGGTATAGCGCTCAATTGGATCAATGATATACTTGTAAAAACCACCGATACTGATTAGTTCCCGGTCTGAAAGGTACCATTCCCAGCGAAGATCAGCATTGGCAGCCGTGGATTGATATAAACCGGTATTACCTTTAAAGAAATTATTGCTCACCAGGTCAGCAAAATTGAAAGGAGCAACTTCGCGGAAAACTGGTCGGTTTACCGTAAGACCATATCCCGCGCGGAGCTGCATTTTCCTGGTCATTTTATAGGTAAGGTTTACTGAAGGCAAAAAGTCAAGGCCCACAGAATCACGTTTTGATTCCTGATACACTGGGTTATTGTCGGCATCAACATAACCAGTTTGGGCAGTGAGACGCTGGTTATTATATTCGGCCCTCAGGCCTCCATAGATCAATAGTTTTTCTTTAAACAGGGGAATATTTAAAGCTCCGTACCAGGCGGCCTGCCTGTTTTCTGCTTTGTATCCTGAAGTCCCAACCGTTAAAATAGTACGGTCATCGTATTGGAAGTCGTACCGGGCAGGTTCGGCTCCTGGCTGGGTAGACCCGTAGCTTCCCGGTGTGAAGAAGTCATCTAAGCGGTTGAAGATGTCTCCTGAGAACCAGCCTTCCACCAGGGCGCCATTTCCGAAGTTCCTCGGCAGAAAGCTCCTCTTTTTTAGCTCTCCAAAAAAGCCTGTACGAAGCGTTATTTTCTTGTATAAAGGGATCTCATAATCAGCTGCAGCAGTATAGGTATGCTCATTCAAATTTTGCCAATAGTTAAAAGCCCCACTTGTTTCGCCAAAGCCATTACGGCCAAAAAACATAACAGAATCAGTGCCTAATTGTCGTCCCAGGCCAAGCCCGCGGTAGTTGGGGAGTTGTTCAGCTGTATAGCCGTAGCCCGCCCGCCATTGCAACTGTTGCTTGCCGAGTTGATGCTTGCCATTAATCTGGCCAGTATACAGCGTGCGACTGCGGTAGCGGAACTGTACGGCTTTGGCATACTCTGAGTTCGCAAATTCCCCATCACCCCCACCATGGCGCACTAAGGTATTATCATCAGACATCTGATTAAGGAAATTGTTAAAACTTACCGAGTTATTCTTATTGATCACCCAGGTAAGGTTTTCCATCAATGAAATACGAACTGCCTCGGTGCTCGTGGTGTCTATCCGGTAGCTGTCAACGAAGGGACCAGGAATGTAGGCTCCCTTCAGATACTGGTTCTGCCTGGTGGTAGTATAGGCAACGGAACTGAGGTTGTTCAGCACCTGCTCGCCCCGCAATTTCCAGGAATCATAATAGCTGAGATTGAAGCGTTTGTCTACATTTGCCTTTTCTCGCTGCAGGTTCCAGGAAGCTTTATTTGTTGCCTCAAATAATCCTCGGGAGCCGTAATAAGGGGCCTGGTTGCGTTGGGCCGGCAGCTCGAAAAATCCCGGCACATCTTTAGGGAAGGCCCGGTAAGACCTATCGAAGCCCAGCCAGTCGGTCTTGCTGCCCTTGTAGGTATAAAAGTCCTGAAAGCTGCTGCCTGGTCTGAACTGAGTGGAAGTTTGAAACTGTATCTGGCGAGAATTAGCAGTGTTCTTTGTTGTTACTTTCACTACCCCTCCTACATAATCGGCGGGCAACTCAGGAACCGGAGATTTGTATATTGAAATATGATCGATCGTGTTTGTCTGAAGCATGTCGAACGAAAAATCCCGACTATCCGTCTCAGAACTTGGCGCAATAAAGTCGTTGATCATGGTAAGTGTGTAGCGGGGGTCGAGGCCCCGTAGTAACACAAAGCGGTCGTTGATGATAGTTGCAGAGGAAACCCTGCGTACTACATCAGATGCGTCACGATCAAGGCTTTTGTTGATCTGTTCGGTAGAAATACCGGATATGACACCGCGGGACTCGAAAATTTCCTTAATAATGCCCCGCTCTGTGGTGTTCTCCAACTTAATATCAGCCCGAACAACAACTTCGCTTAATTGTCCCTCATCTGGAACCAGCTTAAAATCTACTTTTGTAATAGTTCCGGCCTGAACTTCCACGTTCGTTACCGTGGCGAGCTTGTAACCGAGTGAAGAAAAAACGAGAGTATACACTCCCGCTTCAAGGTTGCTGATCCTGAATTTACCTTCAACATCGGTAGATGTGCCATTATTTAGTCCTCGCACTCTTACCGAGGCTCCAATTAGCGTTTCATTTGTTTTAGCGTCCCGTAACGTACCTTGAATACTGCCGCGCGGCCCTTTTTGCGGAGCGGCAGGTGCTGGTTTTTTAAAGAGAATAACGCTGTTTCGCTCCTCTTTAAAACCTAGTGAAGAATGGTTAAATAAGTCAGTCAGCACTAAGGCTAAAGGTTGATTCCTGTAAGTTCGAGCGACGGTTTTTATCTGGGTCAGAGTTGTTACATCATAAAAGAAGCTAATTCCGGTAGAATTGGCTATTTTCTCGATGGCTTTGTCCGCACTAGTTTGACCGATAGTTACTGAGACCTTACTGTTCAGGATTTGTCCGCCGACGTTACCTGCCAACATCGTTGTAGATAGTAGAGTGATAAAAAATAAAGATAAAAAGGATAGTTTCATGAATAATATGCAGACATGAACTGTTTTATTTGTCATATTTGAATGTTTTTGTTTTAGTGAGCAAAGACGCAATTACAGTCTATCGGTATTGGCGTACCGAAAGCTGTGCTGCCGGCCTTGCTTGGCTGGCAGCTCTTTTTGTAGGTAATCTTATCGTATAAAAATCTCCTTTCCTTTAATGGTAAAACTTTTTCCGTATACTGAACAGAACTTACTTAGGAAGATATTAATCGGCTGTGTTATATAAAAGTCAGCAGTGAACCTGTTTGCTTTAAGAGCGGAATCTTGAAAAATCAGGTTATATCCATACTGGTTTTTAACGCGAAGTGCGAGTTCCTCAAACGAGGCATTTTTAAAAATGATATGGCCTTTAGCAAAATCCTCCAGATGAATGGTTTTGTTCACCCCCGTTGCAAATTCGCCTGTCTTCCTGTCATAAAGTAGGGTTTGATGGTTTGTGAGGCTACTTAACACTTTTGTATCATTGCTGACTTGTACTTTTCCTTCCTCTACTTCGATGTTGATACTTTGAAGAGACAGAAAAGAATTTACCTTGAATTGCGTACCCAATACACGAGTGCTTACAGGACCCGCATGGACGATAAATGGTTTATCGGTGTGACGGGTAACCTTAAAAAATGCCTCACCATTCAAATGTACCTCCCGGCTTAGCCTGGCAAATTGTTTAGGGAAGCGGATGCTACTTCCTGCACTAAGGTAAATCAAACTGCTGTCAGGCAAGGAGAGATGCAACATCTTACCCTCTCCTGCATAATGCGTTATATAGACGATATTGGTATCCGCCTTTTGATTGCTGTTGTATGATAAGAGTATTGACAAACATGCAATCAGCACAGCCGCTGCGATGGTAGTCCACCTTTTCAGGGGGAGTGTAAAATTGTTTATTTTCCGGTTAGCTGGTGCTCCCGCAGCACTTGTAATAGCTTCCAGCATCTTCTCTTTGATTGCTGGTTTATCAACATCTTTATGTGCCGACGAATGTTCGTTCAAACGATTCACCCAAATTGTTAACATTAATTCTTCTTCGGGCGAACATTCACCTTTATGAAATTTCTCTATTAGCCTTTGTAGATCCTTTGATTCGTCTTTCATCTACTCTTTTATACACCTATAGATTTAAAGCGTACTAGGCAGATCAATTTTTTTTTACAAATTGAGAAAGAATGTCAATATGGGGAGGTGATAATCCAGGGGGTATTGAGATAGGGCGTCCTTTAAACGCTTGCGACCAGAACTTAACTGGTTTTTAACTGTCTGTGTAGACAGGGATAACATATCTGCAATCTCTGTATGCGAATAATCTTCAATACAACTCAATCTAACAATTTCGCCCATCTTTTCAGGCAACAGTCTAATCTCTGTATCAATAAGTTTCTGAAGCTCTTTTGCAGTTAAATTCCCAAAAGTTTGTTCTTCGGCTTCACTTAGGGTTTGTAAGTAAAGATCCATATGCTTATGACGGACGCCCGCATTCCGATAGTAGTTGATTACACGGTTTCTTAATGATCTAAGCAAGTAAAACTTGATTTCATCTAAACGAATGCTAGATATGTTGTTCCAGAGACCGATAAACACATCCTGGACAATGTCTTTTGCTACTTCCGTATCACCTGTCTTGAAAAAAGCAATATCAAAAAGCATTTCCCAATATTGCTCATAGGCAATGAGCAAATCCTCTTGAGCACGAGCCTCGTTTTTCAACATCGAATACAAAGAAACAATTTGCTTATTAACTAGATGTTAAATTTAAAAAGGGGATTCCAGAGCCGTCAAATTTCAGGGATTGGAGTTTATCTCATTATGGCACTTATAGTTTGGCGGGAAAGTAAATAAACGGGAAAAGTTCGTGAATTGAACTTTTCCCGTCACGTAGCCCCGGCGGGAATCGAACCCACATCTAGAGTTTAGGAAACGCCTATTCTATCCGTTGAACTACAGGGCCGATGATAATATAAGATGTGCAAATGTGCAGATTTAAAATTAAAAAATTAAGTCGAATTTCAAATTTAAACACATCAACGCACCGTGGAACCATTGTTGGTTTCATCTCCCGGTGAAACAAAACTTAACTTGCCATCGAGGTTTTCCGCCATCAGGATCATACCTTGCGATTGGATACCCTTGATCTCTCTTGGTTCAAGATTAACTAGTATGCTCACCTTCTTACCAATGATTGACTCCGGCTCAAAGAATTCAGCAATACCTGAGACAACCGTGCGTTGGTCTATACCGGTATCTATTTTAAGTTTTAGAAGTTTTTTTGTTTTAGCAACTTTTTCTGCTTCTAAGATTGTTCCAGTCCGGATGTCCATAGCTGCAAATTGCTCAAAAGAAATGTTTTCTTTTGCCTCAGAAATATTCGGTGTTTTTTCAGGTGCAGCCGCCTGCGTTTTTTGCTTTAGTTTTTCCAATTGTCTTTCAATAACCTCATCCTCTACCTTCTCAAACAATAGTTCTGGCTTATTTAGCTGGTGCCCTTTCTTAAGATCAAGCGCCTCATCATAGTACACAGTATCGTTTTCCAGGTTTAACAATTGAAAGAGTTTTTTGGAAGCATTCGGTAAAAAGGGTTGCATGAGGACACCCAAATGACCTATTAGTTGAACACAATTTTCAAGTACGACTCGAGTATTTTCAGGGTCAGTTTTAAAGGTTTTCCACGGCTCCTTCTCTGTAAGATATCTATTACCTGTCCTAGCAAGATCTATCACAGAGGACAGACCCTGGCGGAACTTGAAGCTTTGCAGGTTCTCGTCCATTTCAGAGTAGGTGTTTCCTACCTGGTTACTCAGGTCTACATCGTTAAGTGTGCTCTGCTCAAGTATACCATCGTAATACTTGTGCATAAGTATCATTACCCTATTTACAAAGTTCCCTAGTATAGCAACAAGTTCATTGTTAATTCTTGCCTGGTAATCCTTCCAGGTAAACTCACTGTCAGAGGTTTCTGGCAGGATCGACGTTAGTACAAAGCGGAGTTCATCCTGTTTTCCAGGGAATTCGTCCAGATATTCATGAAGCCAAACTGCATGATTTCTTGAAGTCGATAGTTTGTCCCCTTCTAAATTTAAGAATTCATTTGCAGGAACATTTTGAGGCAGGATGTATTCTCCGTGTGCATGGAGGATTGATGGGAAAGTAATACAATGGAACACAATGTTATCTTTTCCGATGAAATGCAGTAAGCAGGAGTTGTCTTCTTCCTTCTCCTGATTTTTCCAGTAAAGTTTCCAGTCTTTACCATTGTCGATAGCCCATTGTTTAGTTGCCGAAATATACCCTATTGGCGCGTCCATCCATACGTATAATTTCTTCCCCTTAGCTTCTTCTAATGGTACATCAATCCCCCAATCCAGGTCCCGGGTCATAGAACGGGGCTGCAATCCCGATTTTAACCAGGAACTACATTGGCCGTACACGTTTGATTTCCATTTGTTTTTTTTGCCTTCCAGCAACCAGTCTTCAAGCCAGGGTTGATATTTATCGAGAGGTAAGTACCAATGCTTCGTTAATCTAAGGATCGGTTCTTTTCCGCTTAATGTTGATTTGGGGTTAATTAAATCTGTTGGGCTTAAAGACGTCCCGCATTTTTCGCACTGGTCGCCATATGCGCCGTCATTTTTGCAATTCGGACAGGTTCCGATAATATAACGGTCAGCGAGAAACTGATCGAACTCTTCATCATAATACTGTTCTGACTCTTTTTCGATAAATTCCCCCTTTTCATAGAGGTTCAGAAAAAATTCCTGGGAAAGATCGTGATGTATTGGAGAAGAGGTCCGGTGATAAATGTTAAATCCTATGCCAAAATCTCCAAAACTCTTTTTAATTTGGTTATGGTATTTATCAATGATTTCCTGTGGAGTAGTGCCTTCCTTCTTTGCTTTTATAGTGATGGCAGCGCCATGTTCATCAGATCCGCAAATATAAACGACGTCCTTTCTTTTAAGGCGAAGGTGTCTCACAAAGGTGTCAGCTGGCAAGTATGCCCCCGCCAAATGTCCGATATGTAAGGGACCGTTAGCATAAGGTAAAGCGGATGTAACAGTATATCTTTTAAATTTATCTAATTCAGACATCAATTTTAATTAAATTGAGCAAAGATAACCATTTGCGAATGTGTAAAGATCAAATTTGCATATTTGTAGACCGAATTATGCAAACTGAATCTATTGCTCCTGCTTATTTGAAAAAAGGTGATAAAATTGCTATAACCTGTCCGGCTAAGAAATTGCCACATGATATTAGTTCAGCGATAGCTTTGCTTGAAGGCTGGGGTCTCGAAGTAGTTTTAGGGGAAACAGTATATGCATCTTACAGGCAGTTTGCCGGTGATGACGAATTTCGCCGAAAGGACTTACAGCGGTTTTTGGATGACCAATCGGTAAAAGCAATAATTGCAGCCCGGGGTGGTTATGGTACCATTCGTATTATAGATCAGCTTGACTTTAAAAAGTTTCAAAAGAGCCCCAAATGGCTGGCAGGCTTCAGTGACATCACAGTATTACACAGTCACATTCACGCCGGTATGGGTATCCAGACTATTCATGGACAGATGCCTCTAAATGTTCCTGATGCAACAAAGCCATCTTTAAATTCGTTACGTAAAGCGTTGTTTGGGGAGCCCTTAAAATATGCGTTTCCTGCAGTGCGCAGCAATATTCATGGAATTGCAAAAGCTCCGGTAATTGGAGGAAATCTTACGCTTCTGGCAATGTTAAATGGCTCAGACTCTGATATGGATTATAATGGGAAGATCCTTTTCATAGAAGATGTGGGAGAGTATTTATACTCGATTGATCGTATGATGTGGTGCTTGAAGAGGGCAAACAAGCTAGCGAAGTTAAAAGGCTTAATTGTAGGAGGGTTCACGGATTTAAAAGATAATGATATCCCTTTTGGCGAGTCTGTTGAAGAAATTATTATCAATCATGTAAAAGAATACAACTATCCGGTGTGCTTCAGTTTTCCGGCCGGGCATGTTTCTGATAACCATGCGATTATTTTGGGAAAAACAGTTACTTTAGTAGTTAATGATCGTGATGTAAAGGTTGAATTTATGTGATTTTTTTATTTGGATCTATCTGAATGCGCTTTCTTGTTCTCTACATGCTGGTTCTTTTACATTCAATTTCTTTGAATGCTCAGGAAAATGCCGGGGATTTAAAGTACGCGAAATCTCTCCAGGTAAATACAACGTATGTATTTTCAAGAAGCCCTGTGGGTTATGGAAAAGTCCAGGAGTTCAAGATAAACAAGCGACGCTCTCCGGTCATCTTCAAAATTGAGCGGAATACCATCTGGCTGAAGCTGGGAATACCTTACGATGGTATCCTAAGCTTTGAGATAAAGCCGAAACAGCTTTCTGATGATTACGACTGGATGCTGTATCGTTACAATCAGGATTTAGCAAGTGCTATTGCGAGGAACAACATCCTACCAGTTCGGTCTAATATTTCACGAAATGACTTGCAGATAAAAAGCCGTACCGGGTTGGCTGAAGGGTACATAAATTCATATGCAAATGCGGGTCCTGGAAAAAGCTTTTCAAAACCGCTGGACGTGAAAGCGGGCGATTCGCTTGCGATCATCATTGATAACATTTATGATGGGGGTGCGGGTTTTTCCTTTGTTAGTAAACTTAAGCCATCATATCCGCTGGTAGCACGGGTTACCGGCAAAGTATTTAATAGTGAGAAGCAGGATTCTTTGCCCGCCGCCCGGATAGTGTGTGAAGATGATTTGACTGGCGTGGCTTTGTCTGAAACCTATGCAAATCAAAATGGAGAATATTCCCTGGCTGTGCCGCTAGGAAGGGCAATAAATGTAACAGCGCAACATCCTGGGTTTATTTTTAAAACTGAAGATATTAGCTTGTCCAGAAACCTGGATACTCTTGACTTTTACCTGGAGCCTCCGGCTGACGGCAAAAAGCTTTTGTTGTTTAACATCCATTTTTCTCCTGATAAGGATCTTATTATGATGAATGCCACGCCCGACCTTGTTCGACTGGCAAACTTTCTTAAAGAGCATGGTGGTTTTGATGCCAGGATAATCGGTCACACGAATAATAATCCATTCGCCGAGAATAGTTACTTGCAGCAACTTTCCTTCAAAAGAGCCCTTGCTATTAAAAAGAATTTGGTCAATATGGGAATCAGTGAAAAACGATTATCTTGTATAGGAGTTGGAGGTAAAAATCCTATAATAGTTTCGAAAAACCCGTTAGAGAACTTGAAAAATTTAAGGGTAGAGGTATTGTTGGAGGGGAAATAAAAAAGCGGTCGTTTACATTGAACAGTAAACGACCGCTTTTTAAATTACTCCGTTGGCGTCCATGCGGTTCTCCGATGGCCTCTTAGCGTGTAAGTTATTCCGTCAGAGGCTATATAGTTTATATAAATACTGTCAGCAACAGCACCAGAGGGAGTTGTTGTTGCTTGTAAAAGAACCTTAGCCTCATTTAAACTGAATGTCTTACCTGGAAATAGATCGTTAGGTATATCTCTTCCGGCAAAGGTTTTCTCATTAACATTTACACTGATTTTCCCCCAAATAGCAGGAGCCTGGGTGTTTGTCCCCATGCGTATCCATGCTTGGTCACTACTGTTTGCTGCTGTGTTATACGTTCGAAGAGTCAATCGGGTACCACGTTGGTTGGCAGTAGTCGCTCCGAACGGGGTTCCATCCTGAGTATATGCATAGGTAAGCCATTCTCCGGCCATAGGCCATATTGGCGAATGTTCTACCTCCTGATCGGGGTAGGTTTCACAACTTATCAAAGCAGTTATGAATAGTGACAGGATTATATTTCTAAATTTTTTCATGTTCATCTTGCTAATGTTAAAAATCGACGGTTATTTATGCCACCACATTTTTGTATATATAGGTACAACAGTTGGGGTGTTAGGATTGTAGTCACTTGAACTCTTTGGAAAGAGCAGTCTTCGGGGTGTTTGTTCGGCTGGTAATACAGAGGTTCTGGAAATAGTAAAGGATCCGGGAACATATGCTGGATCATTTGAAGTTACAGTGCTGATAGGCGGATAACCTGTTCTGTTCTGATCAAAAAATGCATCCCACGATTGTGAACGGGTTGAAGCTATCCATTTTTGAGTGATGATCTGCTGGATCATACCTTCTGTGCCGGCTGCTGTATTGAATGCATACTCACCTCCAGGGGAGATAAACGCTGCTGCATTAAGAGGGAGGTCAGCCGAATTCCACCTTTGGAAAGCAAGAGTAACTCCCTGATCATAGTTCGTTTTAGCTGAGGTTGAATTTCCTAGTCGGGCATTAGCTTCGGCTTTAAGAAAAGCAACTTCTGCCGCAGACATAAAGAACACCGGATCAGTTGGCTCTATAATAGCTCTTGATGTCTGTGAGTTCTCGTACCTTTCAGGAGTATTGTAATACCCTTGTTCTAAGCCGAAATAGAGAGGCCATTCCTCATCGGCTTCATCCTCTGGTTCATAGCTAGTTGTCTCATAAAAGGCTGCAACCCTGGGATCGTCATTTTCCAACAGATAAGATAATAAGGTGTTGCTTGCCCGCAAATTTTGCGCTGTATTTAGTTTGCGCCTGTCTTGTTCAAAAAGTGGATTTGATTTGTTTTCTGCATCGATAAAAATATCCACTTTTGCATCGACTGTTAGAAGATCATTTTCATTTAGTAAAGCTTGAATAGCAACTCTATTCACTTCAAAATCTCGCATCAAAATCTTTAATTTTAACGACTTTGCAAAGCGGATCCAATTTTCAATACTTCCTTCAAAAACAAAATCTTCTCCTCCCATTGGGCTTAGAGCTGCAGCCTGGCTTTCTTTAGAAATCGCATCGTCCAGCATTGAAATTATTATTCCATTTGCAGCTTTGTTTTCTATGAACGCTGGCTGCGGGACAGTTTGATAGTTTAGCCCTTCTGAAATTGGAATTGCTCCATAGAAGTCATTTAGAATGTGGTAGTCGAATGCCGACATTACTTCGGCAGCAATATAATAATGCCATTCGCCAGCTGCTTCAGCTTTAGCCATGGCCAGCCTAAGGTCTTTTAGAGCCCCGGCCCACATATTATCCCATGCTGCATTGTAGCTAGCGTTTGTGAGATTATAATTGTCAGTGGTCCTATACTGACTTGAATTATTGTGTTGAGCATATTGTTGAGCCCATAGACTGCCTATTAACTGGTAATCTCCACCTATGCGAGATGCTGAGAATGCAATTCCAGACGGTAACAAGAACTTTGCGCCTGTATCTGTCTGATAATTAGGATCCTCGTTTATATCTAGAGCCTTTTTGCACGCTGAATAAGTGGTGATCAAAACAAGCAATGCGGCTAATATTTTAAGTTTTTTCATGTCAAAATAATTTAAAATGTGACCCTTACACTCGCTCCGAAGCTGCGCATTGACGGCCCGGCAGCGAATTCTCCAATTTCTGAAATGATATCATTTCCATAACTTGTAGCTTCCGGGTCGACGAACGTGTTGGATTTAGGGGTAAAGAGTAACAAATTTCTTCCAATCAGACTCACATCAACCTTAGATAGCTTTGATCTTGTAAGGACCGACTTAGGTAATGTGTAAGTTAATACCACTTCCCGTAACTTTAAGTAGTCTCTGTCGAGAACATAATCTCTCCAGCGATAGGGATTAGTGTTTCCATACCAATAGTTATACATATCGGTATTGTTAATCTGAATATTATTCTCGACATAACTTACCGTGCCATCTTCGGCCACAATTTCCCTTACTGAATTTGGAACAACAAATGGTTGACGTTCGTTGAAGGTGGTTTCCATATTGTTTCCCACAAATGCGCTTAGTTGCTTAGTATAGGAGTAAAATTTGCCTCCTTTTCGCCAGTCTACTACTGCATTTAAAGAAAAATTTTTATAAGTTAACCCATTTGTTATACCCAAAATAAAGTCTGGGTTTGAGGATCCTACATCGTCCTTAGCACTTGCGTCTATTTGTTCATATCCTAAGGTGTTGACAATTATTTTACCGGCATCCGGACCGGAGGGCACTCTTCTAACAGATGGTACACGGAATATACCCAGTGGTTCCCCTACTCGTGCAACAAAGTCAACTGAATAGGCATCTTCAATCAGGATTTCCTGAGCGTCGCCATAGAGCTTGAGTACTTTGCTCACATTTTTTGTGAAATTAGCGCCAAGGTCCCATCTAAAATCATTAGTTCTAACGGGAATCAATGATAAGCGAGCTTCTACCCCTCTGTTAGCAATATTGCCAATATTCAAAGTCTGTGTAGTGTAACCAGTTTCTGCCGGTACGCTTGCACGCACAATTTGGTCTACTGTTTTTCGGTTGTAATAGGAGAAATCCAGGCCAACTCGGTTATCAAACCATCTGGTATCAAATCCCAACTCCCATTCTGTGGTGATTTCTGGCTTGAGATTTTCGTTCCCCTTGTTATTCAACTCCGTTAATCCCAAGATCCCGTTTAGTGGAAGATATAAATCTCCGAAAGCTAGCCGCGGTCTTGAGGGCACAAAAGGAGTTCCAACTCGATAAGGGGCAGCATCGTTACCAGTTTGACCCCATGCGGCCCTTACTTTGAGATAATTGAGTTTTTCGGATTGAATTTCTGAAAACATATCAGTCAGAACCAGCGCTGAATTTACGCCACCATAGAAATAGCTTCTGTTGTTGGTTGGTAATGTTGAAGACCAGTCGTTCCGCATCGATACATTTACAAACCAATAGTCTCTAAACCCAAAGTCAATATTTGCATATGCAGCCATTAGGCGACGTAGATTGAGAATGGATGAAGATATTGGCTCTGATGTTGTTTTATTTTCCAAACTGTACCATTTGGGAACATTTAAACCGGTTATGTAAGAATTGAGATAGTTGAACCTTCTTTGATTGTAATTATAACCAATTGTACCACCCAATCTAATATCATTATTTATTTTGTAATCCCCCTGGAGCATGAGGTTTAAGTCGATCTGGCCATCTTTTCTAAAGGTTTCGCCATACCGTCCTACGGTAGGCGCTTTTCCCCATTCTTCCGAATAGGATCCTGGACTGAAATTGACAATAGCTCCCCAATCATGAGTCCTGGCATTATTAAAATCTCCCCCCAGTCGTCCAATAGCTCGGGTTCCATTAAATACTTCATAACCTAATTCCAACTTACCAAAAACCCGATCGTCCTGAAGTCTGGATCCATTTTCATTAATAACGAAATAGGGGTTGTCTGCATATACAGTGAAGTAGTTGTCAACATTGTTATAGATATTGTTATAATCTTTCAACTGGCTAATGGGAATATCGACAGGTATGGCTAAAAGTTCCTGGTAAAGCGTTGATCCACCGTCGGTTGTGCCCTGTCCTGCAGCAACTGCACTGACATCCCTGCGAATGTAATTTAAGCTGTAGTTAGCATCAAACTTTCCGTATTTTGAAGTTCCTCTTAAGGAAAAATTATTTCTCGAAAATTTGTCAGCGTTATTTGGTACGACTCCATTTTGCGCTGTGTTTGAGTAAGAAAAGAGAACAGAATTATGCTCGCCCCCTCCGGATATAGAAACTGCATTTTGAAAATCTGAGCCGGTATCATAAAAGTCTCGGACATTGTTCTTTACATAGGAAAAAGGTTTTTCCCTGCTTTGTCCATTAACTTCAGCTCCCCAACTTTTAATCTGGCCGTTTAGCTTTGGTCCCCATGAGCCGTTTTCTTCGGTGGCAAAATAGGGCCAACCCTGACCAAATACATTCTGCGTTTGGGGCACCCTTAAAACATTAGTGAAGTTTGCCGATCCGGTATAAGTTACGTTCAGCTTCTGATTTAACTGGCCTTTTTTGGTTGTGATCATGATTACTCCATGTGAAGCTCTTGAACCATAAAGGGCAGTTGCAGATGCTCCTTTTAGTATAGTAACAGATTCAACGTCCTCAGGGTTAATGTCATTAGCCTGGTTTCCAAAATCAACCGAGCGATTAACCCGGTCAACTGTTTGAGTGGTTGGATCACTGGCGAAACCATTGTCGGCGGTGTTGTTGTTGATTGGTACTCCATCTATAACGTATAGAGGATTATTGCCACCTGAAAATGATGAGACTCCCCGGATAATGACTTTGGTTGACGCTCCGGGCCCCCCGCTATTTGATATCGTGACGCCTGCAACTTTACCCTGGATACCGCTCATTACGTTAGCATTTCTTGCCTGGGTTATATCTTCCGATTTAACCGTTGTGGCTGCATAGCCAATGGTTCGCTGTTGCCTTGACATCCCTAGAGCTGTTACTACAACCTCTCCTAGCTGCGTGGCATCTGTTTCCATAACAACGTCTATCGAAGTTCTGGTTCCCACACTAATTTCCTGGTTTGCGTAGCCAATGTAGATAAATACAAGAGTGGCACCCTGGTCTGGCACGTTTATTGAATAGACGCCGTTAGCGTTAGTTTGGGTGCCTACAGTAGCACCCTTGATTCTGACACTTACTCCGGGAAGTGGCAGGCCGTCCTCTCTCGCTGTTACCGTACCTGTGACAGTACGCTCTTGCGCAAATATATTTATTGCACATAGTAGCAAGAGAGAAAAAAATGTCGATTTTTTTCTCATACCTCTTTTTAATTAATGATCAATTAATAATAAATACACAAAAATTCTGTGAATGTTTAAATGATTTAAGTCATTTATTGGTTTTTTTCTAAAAAAACCGGTTGATTTCGCTGTCTGGTCCTTTCTGTTTTAAGTTTTCAAGTAAAGTTTCAGCCATTAAGTGGTGAAGTTCCTCGCAAATACAAAGGTTTTTATCTGGTATATGCTCTTGATTGGTAGATACAGTGCATATATACAAACAACGCTTGCGAATTGTGAATGTTTTCACTAATTGATGTTACATCAACTGAAAAACCGAAGGTTAATCTCATAAAAAAGGCCCCGAATATCTTCGGAGCCTTCTCACCTAAATTTAAAATGAATTTACAATGGGTTCGGTTCAATATTAGGATTTGCGTTGATTTCATCCTGCGGAATAGGTAAAACTAACTTTTTGTCTCCAGGGAGGTAGTTAACAATTTTCCAGTGGCTTGTTGAGCCGGTCCGGTTAACCGGAGATTTCGTTCTCAGCAAATCGAAAAATTTATGTCCTTCGCCATATAATTCCTTTGATCGCTCTGTCATTATCTCCTCAATCAAAGCATCTCCTGTGTTTGGTGATACCGTGGTTGCTACTCCTGCTCTTCGTTGTATTTCAAGAAGAGCGAGTTTGGCTTCGGTCTCATGGGTTATTCCCTGGCGAGCCTCCGCTTCTGCCTCTATCAGCCACATCTCGGCAGATCGAATCAGAACCTGATTTCTAGCAGTAGTGGTGGTGTAATCGAATTTGTTAATTAAGTATCCCTCACCTTTCATTCTATAGATAGCGGTATTGGCATCGGCGTTTACTGAGCTTTTTACGAGAAACTGTTTTTTACGGATGTCAGCTTCAGCAAATGAATTAAAAAACTCGGTGGTGGCTCTGAAGGTCGAATAACCAACATCATATGGTTCATAGAATGAATGCACTCCTAATAGTCCCTGATTATCATCTGTTCGAACGTTCATAGCGTAAATCCATTCCGATGTAGGACTAAAAAACCCTTTAAGAAGGTCGTTTGCCGGACTTAATGGTTTGTTGGCTCTTGCAAGTTTCGCGTACTTAACCGCTTCCGGCCAATTTTCCATGGTAAGATAAACTCGTGCGAGGAATCCTTGAATAGCAGGAATGTTCATTCGATAGATGCTATTCTGTTCTCCCAGGTTTTGTTCTGCAAATTTCAAATCCTCTAGTATGAAGGCATACACTTCTTTCACTTTACTTCTGGCAGGAGGGGTATCATATTGGCCTAAGGGCTTACTGATAATTGGAACGCCAGCTGCCTCAGGATCTAATGAGTAGGGTTTTGCAAACCATCTTATCAACCAGAAATAAGCCTCTGCCCTAAGCGCTCTCGCCTCGGCTAGGTAGCGCTTTTTTTGTGATTCATTTAAAGGAGAGGACGGTATCTTATCTACAAACTCGTTTGTGTTTGCGATTATCTGATAGGATGTCGCCCAATATTCGGTAGGTTCATAAGATGTAACTGTTTCAACAAATTGATAGCCGTTAGTAAAGCGACCGTAGTTGCCAGTACTTACAATGAGAACATCACCACCTTTAACATCTGCGTTAAGGATCATGTTGTGCGAATAGGCAGAGGTGTTTGAGGCAGTAGTGGTAAGATCATAAATGCCTGTCATAGCAATTTGTATCTTTTCCAAGCTTTTGAAAACTTCATCTGCATCTACCTGCTCGGTTGGCGAAGTATCTAAAAAATCTTTCTTGCAGCCTAAAATGCTAGCCAGAAGGATCAATATAATACATTTGATACTATTTCTATTTTTAAAGCTCATTTCCTTTTTATAATCCAATGTTAATGCCTAATGATATGGTTTTAATGTTAGGAACATCACTGCTGCTGATGCCAGAGTTTTCGATCTCCGGATCCATCCCTTTATGTTTAGCCAGGGTAAACGGGTTTTCGGCCATCAAATAGATTCGTGCAGAAGACAACTTCGCCGATCTCAATAGTCGTTGATTAAGAGAATATCCTAAGGTGAGGTTTTTGACGCGGATGTAAGATCCATCTACCAGGAATCTGGACGAGGTATAATTTCCAAGATCCGTATTAGTAACAGCAAATCTTGGAACATCAGTGATATCCCCGGGATTTTTCCAGGCATTCAGTATGTCCCGGGACATTTGTGTTCCAGAAGTTTCCCCACCATGCATGAGAAGGCTGTACAAGCTATCATAGATTTTATTTCCTGCCGAAAAATATGTAAAGATGTTTAGATCGAAGTTTTCATATCTGAAAGTATTATTAAATCCGCCAGTGACCTTAGGAAGTGAGGACCCCTGCCCTCCGTACTGTGTTGCTAAACTTGGGTTACTGGTCGTTAACCGGTTTCCATTGGGCTTGCCGTCTGTACCAAGTTCGTCTACGTACCATAATGGTCTGCCTGTCTGTGGATCTATGCCCGCGTATTCTCTGATATACCACTGATAGCGATCCTCTCCAACTGTCCAGCGTTTAGATGTCCCGTTTTCAATAATCTCGTTTTGAGTCATCCTCCTTATTGTATTCTTGTTAGACGTGAGATTGAATGATGTAGTCCAGTCGAGCTCTTTTGATCCTAGTGGCTTGGATTTTAAGAATATTTCAAAGCCACGATTATCCATTGCGCCGAGATTACTATTAATGTAGTCGAAACCAGTAAGTTTCGACAATGGCTTTTGAAATAGCAGTTCATCTGATCCGCGGTTATAATATGAAATCTCTGCGCTAATTCTATTTTTCAGGAAAGAAACTTCCAGACCTATATCTGTAGATCTGGTTTTTTCCCAATGCAAGTCTCTGTTTTCGAGTTGAGAGAAGTTCATCCCTGTTTGACCTTCATAGTTCTTACCGAGGCTATAAAGCGCCTGCCATGCATAACGATTTTCGAGGCTGCGGTTGTTATCAACTCCAAGTCGATCATTCCCCGATACGCCATAACTCGCCTTCAATTTTAGCTCGTCAAGAAATTCTATCTCGCTTAAGAAGTTTTCCTGGCTAAGACGCCAGGCTCCACCGATGGAGTAAAAGTTTCCAAATTTGAAGCCGGGACCAAAAACTGAAGAACCATCTCTTCGAAAGCTTCCCGAAATGTAATATCTATTTTTGTAACTATAGTTGAGCCTTGTAAAGTAAGATTCAAATTTTTGCTCTGACAAGAAAGAGCGGGCAATAGAAGGAATGGAGGCACCAATTAGTTCATCTGCACCAGGGAAAGCAAAGTTGGTAGCCTGACTATAGGTGTTATCTCTTTTTGTTTTATAAGCTTCTTGACCAAGTAAGACGTCAACGCTGTGTTCACCAAACGTTTTGTTATAGTTTAGGGTATTAATAAATGTTAGTGTAATATCTTCCCTTGAAAAACGATAACCGCGACCGCGCACTCCAGTTCCATTGCCATGCTGCATGTTATAAAATTGTCTCTCTCTATTTGCGATATAGTCAATGCCGACAGTAGAACGAGCTTTGAGGGTCTTTAATATCTTTAATTCAGCGAATGGACTTGTAATTACCCGTGCCGTTCTGGTGTTATATTCATCGAGTTCGTTTAAAGCAAGCGGGTTATAATCATTTGTTAAAGGATTGCTGTAATTATACTCCCTTTGTCCTGTTATAGAATTTATAAGGGGTTCTCCATTTGAATCAAGGGCATATAATGGATAAATATTGGAAACAAGGTCCCCAAATCTGACTGGATTAGCAGCTCCGGTTCCGCCTGCAGGGGTATTTTGATCTGTATAGGAAAGATGGTTGGTTATTCCCACAGTAAAGTTATCAGAAACATCATTGGATATGTTGAATCTTCCCGAGTATCTCTTAAAATCTGAGCCAAGTACAATTCCATCCTGACTAAAATATCCTCCTGAAACAAAAAACTTAATTTTTTCAGCTCCGCCTTCAGCCGATATATCAATGTTCTTTGTGAGTCCCCTTCTCAGCACTTCCTTGCGCCAATCAGTGTCATAATATAAACGTGCATTTTCTGCTAGTACACCATTCGCTACATATGGACTAGTAGTGTTGTAGTTGCTTTTAGTTTCCGATCCGAATAACGTTTTATTGGTTTGCTTGTTCGCAAAACTTACCGCGTCAGTTTCAGAATCGTTGAGCGCCCTGCGTTGTTTATAATAATAGTCCCAATAAAGTTTGTAATACTCGGCGCCATTTAAGACAGCGTGTTTGGACACCGCTTCAGATGAATATCCAGCATTGGATCTGGCGGAGAAGTTTGTTTTTCCAGCTTTTCCCTTCTTGGTATTTATTAGAATAACACCATTTGCTGCCCTTGAACCATAAATTGCAGAAGCAGATGCGTCTTTTAAAACAGTTACAGATTCAATGTCATTTGGATTCAAAGAGGACAGAACATCTCCGGTATATGTAACGTCAGACTGCGCCATGTAACTCATATTTCCATTGGTGATTGCAACACCATCTAAAACATATAATGGAGTGCTAGAGGCGTTGAATGAACCTACTCCTCTTATTCTTACTGTCGAGCTTGATCCTGGCTGACCAGAAACGCTTGTAACCTGAACTCCGGATGCAGCACCTTGTAAAGCTTTTTCAAAAGAAGTAATGGGCCGGTTTTCAAAAGTCTCTGATCTTACTTCCGATACAGAACCTGTAAAACTTTCTTTTCTTACAGTTCCATAAGCAACTACCATTACTTCATCGAGGGTTTGATTGCTTTGTTTAAGGAATACATCAAGTATTGACCGCCCTCTTAAACTCACCTCCTGCTTTTCATAACCTATCGAGGAATATATTAATACTGAATTCTCATTTGGTACCAGTAATTGATAATTGCCTCCGAGATCTGTTAAGGCTGAATGTTTACTGTCTTTTATATTAACTCTTACACCCTGTAATGGCCTACCACTATGTTCCTCACTGACTTTTCCTTTAACAAGATGCTCTTGGGCTAAGCAATTTATAAAAGGAATAAGTGAAAAGCATAAAGCAGCAAAAACTTGCTTCATATATAGTTTTAATTAAGCTATAAAAATGTTGTCTTTATTTAACTATATCAAATTTAATTTGTGAAATTTTTGAAAAACCGCCGACTTTAACCGCCATATTTTAAAAATAAATCAGCAATTGCAAGCCATTATTAAGGATTTATAAAAAATATATAACATAGTAGTTTGTTATACATAGTACTAAATAAAACATATAACTTTGTATTGCTATGATAGTTGAAAATACACAGATTCAAATGAGGAAGGGAATACTTGAATATTGTATTCTTTCGATTATTTCGCGTGGAGAGATTTACGCATCCGACATTATTAACGAACTTAAAAAAGCCCAGCTTTTGGTGGTTGAAGGAACTTTGTATCCGCTGCTTACACGCCTGAAAAACAATGGTTTGTTGAGTTATAATTGGATAGAGTCAAGTTCCGGACCACCGCGAAAATATTATACTTTGACTAACTCGGGAAAGCAGGTCCTTAAACAACTCGACGCAACCTGGACAGAGCTGGTTTATTCTGTGAATACAGCGCTGGAAGGAAGAGAAACTGACAAATAACCTTTAATCTATACATCATGAATAAGACGATAATTATAAATATCAATGGCATTGTGTTTCATATAGAAGAGGATGCCTATGAACTCCTTAAAACTTACATGACCGAGGTAAAACGGCATTTCGCTTACTCTTCGGACAGTGATGAAATAATTACAGATATTGAAAACCGGCTTGCGGAGATGTTCACTGAGCGTTTGGCTGCGCAGAGCAAGCAGGTTATTGTAATCCAGGATGTTATTGAAATAACAGCGCAAATGGGCAGCGTAAATGACTTTGAAGATATTGATGGTCAGCCGGAGGATTCTGCAATTTTCTCTGAAAAAAGGTTATACCGGGATCCGGATGACAAGACGATAGCGGGTGTATGTTCTGGTGTGGCTCATTATTTTGACATAGAGGTTAAGTGGGTACGAATACTTGCAATCTTATCGATCTTCTTATCGGGTTCAGGGTTGATAATATATGGGATTTTATGGTTGGTAATACCTGAAGCAAAAACAAGGCAGGAAAGAATGGCGATGAAAGGTGAGCCTTTGAATTTGCAAAACTTTAAGAAGAGTTTTGACGATGAAGTCGAAGCTTTTAAAGGAAATTTCAATAAACCGGGGTTTCAGAAATCTGCTGATACTATTGGCGATTTTGTTAATAACTTGTTTGAACTGATCACAAAAGGTATAAAAATCTGCATAAAGGCGATCGGTGCACTGATCATCTTTGCCGGTGGGATGGCCTTGCTTGGCTTGATCGGTTCTTTATTATTCTTTTTAGGATTTTGGAATAATGAAGAATTGAACGTGTTGCCTTTTATTGCAATTAATCCGGAATACAGGTCGTCTGTCTATATAAGTGCCTTCCTGTTGTCGGTGATACCGTTAATTGCATTAATTTTGTTTGCCGTCAGGGTGATCTTCAATCGCAAGCTGATTTCGAGAACCGGCTCGTTTGCCATGCTTGTTCTTTGGTTAACCGGATTGGGTATGGGAGTATATTACGGATCTAAGATTGCATCTGAATTCAAAGAGGAGGCACGGTTTGAACAACGTTCAGACCTGCTAAGCTATCCGGTGTACTATCTTAAGTTAAATCCGAATCGCTTACTAACGCATGAAGATAGCTTGAAACTAAATATCGCTGGTTTCAATGGTAACATACTGATTGATGACCACGATGACTTCGACCGCTTGACTGAGTTTGACCTGCATATTGAAAAAAGTGATGAAGCCGGATCTATGGTATTTAAGGAGTTTAAGGCTCAGGGAAAGACCTTTGAATCGGCATTGAAGACTGCTCAAAAAACGCAGTATCAGTTCTTACAAACTGATTCCACGCTTATCTTCGACAAATACCTATACCTATCAGATAATGCTCTTTACCGGGATCAAAAAGTAAATGTAACGCTTAAAATCCCAGTTGATACCCGTCTGATTATAGATGGAACAATGCGGTCGCACCTTCATGGCTATAACTTAAATGATTGCGGGCTGGATGATACTGACTCAGATACGCGTACTGAGTGGATAATGACAACCGAAGGTCTTAAGTGTAAAAATGATAGTCTTTATTCAAAAGCCAAGGATAAACTTTAAATTTAGGGCTTGATTCGATTTTGAGCTGTGTGTGAGTAGTACGCTCGTTCGAAACGAACGCAAACCCCATGAAACCACAATTACTTAAAGTAGCTTCGGGTCCAACTCACTCCTTTAGTGCGCGTCAGGATCTTCTTCCGGATATAAATAGCAAATGGCATTACCATCCGGAAGTGGAGTTGATTCATTTTGAGAAAGGGGAAGGAACTCAATTTATAGGTGACAGTATTAAGCGTTTTAAAACGGGAGATATAGTTTTGGTTGGGCCAAACCTTCCTCATTACTGGCGCTTTGATGAGTGCTACTTTAACAAGGAAGCTGCTGCCGACATAAGGGTTGTTCACTTTAATGAGAACTTTTGTGGGGAGGCTTTTTGGAGCTTACCGGAAAATAAGGTTATAAAATCCCTTTTGGAAAAAGGGCGGCGAGGAATAAAAGTTTCGGAAGGAAATACAGACAGGATAGCCAACTATATCAAGGGCATGCTCCATTCGGAAGGGCCTGAAAGAATAGTTTTCCTTATCCAGGCCCTGCTAGAGATCTCCAGGTCGAATGAAGTGGAAATTTTGTCTTCGGTTGGCTTCAAATACAATTTTGAAGAGAAGGAGAACGATAAAATGAATGACATCTATAACTACTCGCTGGCGAACTCCACCCGGAAGATCTCTCTGGAAGAAATTGCCGCAGTGGCTAAGATCAGTCCGCATTCTTTTTGCCGGTTTTTTAAATCCCGAACGCGGAAAACTTATTCCAGCTTTTTAAATGAGGTCAGGGTCGGTCAGGCCTGCCGGCTGCTGATTGAAAATCGCCTGAACATTAAGCAGGTATGTTTTGAAAGCGGGTTTAATAATTTTGCGAGTTTCCATAAATGGTTTAAGTCTATTACGGGAAAAAGTCCTCTCACCTATCAGAAAGAGTATTTTATTGAGAAGCCGGTAGGTAATAATCTGTAAAATAAAATTTAGAGTTTGATTTTCTTATTATTCTCTTTATGTTTAACATTTTTAGAATGCTAAATTCCAAGATATTTTTTAGCATTTGCCGATGTTGCGTGTTGACAGTACAAAGCCTTGTAAATTAGTTTATTCATTATGCCTGCACGATTATCTGGGTTATCTGATCGAGCCACATATTGTTCAGTTAAATTCAGACGGTGGGTTTTCATTAACGTATCAAAGGTTATTTTCTACCACTGCGAAAGAGTTTAATTTTTTGCTGGATGATACGGATATCAGGCTGATAAAGCTTCTTGAAGAGACAGAACAGGGTAGTATTATCAAGCGTTATTACAAAAAGCCAATCAGGCCGGTCGAGTATTTCAGTAAAGTTTTCGATGACAAGTTATTTTCGGTAATCAGGCCAAAGATTGAAAAACGGTTGATTGAGGCACTTGGCTTATTACGAGATAAGGGTGTCTACATGATGAGCAAGGAAGGATGGCCGGTAGAAAAGAAAGTCACAATGGCTTCAGAGCCAGCCTCAGTGTTGTTTCATTTCAGAAGGAACGAGATGGAAACGCGCTACTTTCCAACTATAAAATATCAAGGGATTCGTATTGAGTTTATGTTCCGTGATGCTCAAATCATCTGCAATCAACCCGCCAGGCTTCTTCTCGATGATGTAATATATCATTTTGAAGGAGATATTGAAGGTAAAAAACTGCAGCCTTTCTTAAACAAGCGATTTATTTCGATTCCAAAAGCGTCTGAAAAAACCTACTTCGAGAAGTTTGTTGCTCCGCTTATTGAAAAGCATCATGTTTACGCCGAGGGGTTTGAAATTAACACAGAAAAGTTTGATGCATCTCCTATTCTAAAGGTCATTTATGTTCCTGCCGGGGTATCGCAGTTGCAGCTATATTTTAAATATGCCAACTATATCTTTGCTGCAGGCAGTGAAAACAAGGTATCTGTGCGGATGGAAAAACAAGGTGATAATTATATTTTTCATCGGATCAGACGATCATCGAACTGGGAAAATAATAAACTTGCCGAGTTAAAAAGTCTGGGTCTTAAAACTACCGGATCACTGTTCAACAGCTTGGAGCCCGATCAGGACTTTATGGAGAATGAAGATGCTGCATTCACGGTAATAGATTGGCTGAATGAGAATCATGATCACTTAGTGGAGCTCGGATTTACTATAGAACAGCCCGATGGTAACAGGCGATTCTTGTTCGGAAGTAATAAGATTAACCTCGAAATAGTTGAGAACAATGATTGGTTTGATCTGAATGCCATTGTTTACTTTGGGCCATACCAGGTGCCATTTATAGATCTGAGACATCACATTTTGCACCGTATTCGCGAGTATACCTTACCTTCCGGTGAAATTGCGGTCATTCCTGAGAAATGGTTTTCTCAATATGGGGGTCTTTTAAGCTTCACCGAAAAAGGCGATTCATGCTTAAAACTTAAAAAACATCATATAGGTCTTATTTCAGATTTTGCTAACAGTGAGCTTGCAAGTATTACATTAGACAGAAAGCTTCAAAAGTTGACCAGTTTTGAGGAAATCGATGATGAGTTATCGCCTGTACATTTCAATGGAACTCTTCGGGAGTATCAGAAGGCAGGATACAACTGGTTTCATTTTTTGAGGAAATACAATTTTGGGGGATGCCTGGCTGATGATATGGGTTTAGGGAAAACGGTGCAGACCCTGGCATTGCTTCAAAAAATAAAGGAGGAATGCGAGGAAAACAGGACCCCATCCACCTCCCTGATCATAATGCCTACGTCTTTGATCTATAACTGGCTGAATGAAGCCGCCAAGTTTGCCCCCTGCCTTAACATTCATGTGCATACAGGAAGTTTAAGAAATAAGAATGTAGATCGTTTTATGCAGTATGATGTTGTATTTACCACATATGGCATTACCCGTGTAGACATTGATTTGTTGAACACGTTACACTTTCATTATGTTATCCTTGATGAAAGTCAGAATATCAAAAATCCTTCATCTAAAGCCTATAAGGCAATAAAGCAGCTTAAGTCGCGGTACAAGCTGATATTGAGCGGAACTCCGGTGGAAAATACAGTGAATGACCTGTGGGCTCAGATGTCTTTTATAAATCCTGGGCTACTTGGAAGTCAAAGTTTTTTTCAGAACGACTTTGTTACTCCTATTGAAAAGAAGAAGGATGAAGAGAAGGCAAAAAAGCTGCAGGCACTGATAAAACCTTTTATCCTCCGGCGCACTAAGGATCAGGTAGCAACTGAATTGCCGCCAAAAACAGAACAGTTGTTTTATTGCAAGATGAGTGATGAGCAGGCAGAATATTACGAACAAGTAAAATCTGAATACAGAAATGATTTGTTAAAAGCGCTGGAAGACGGCACTTTTGTTAAGTCACAGGTTCAAGTGCTTCAGGGGCTGACTAAGCTGCGCCAAATAGCAAATCATCCGGAAATGATCGACAGAGATTATGAAGGGGAATCCGGAAAGTTCGAAAACGTAATCCACACTTTAAAAAATGTGTTAGCAGAAGACCACAAAGTGCTGATCTTCTCGCAGTTTGTTAAACAACTTGAAATTTACAGGGCATATCTGGACAAAGAAGGGATTGCGTATTCGTATTTAGACGGAGCCACCCAAAATAGAGGCGATGTAGTGAAGGAGTTTCAGAATGAAAAAACCATTAAAATTTTTCTCATCTCCCTAAAGGCCGGAGGGGTGGGTTTGAACCTTACTGAAGCCGATTATGTGTTCCTGCTTGATCCATGGTGGAATCCTGCAGTTGAACAGCAGGCCGTTGACCGTACGCATCGCATCGGGCAGACAAAAAATGTGTTTATTTATAAGTTTATCACTAAAGATTCTGTAGAGGAGAAAATCCTTGCATTGCAAAACAGGAAAAGATCTGTGGCAGAGTCTTTAATAACCACCGAAGAGAGCTTCGTCAAATCTTTGACAGCAGAAGATATAAGGGAAATACTGGGTTAGATCGCAGGCAATCAAGAAAGCAATTCAGGTAATTTATTAAGATGCTGCATATATTCCGCTCTTGAAATAAACCGGGCTCCCATGCTTTCCAAATGTTCAGTATGCACCTGGCAGTCGATGAGCTGGTATCCTTTGTTTAAACAAAGCCAGGCAAGAGCGGTCTTTGAAGCGTTGCTAATAGTACTGAACATACTTTCGCCGCAAAACACATTATTATGTTTTACCCCATAGAGGCCTCCTGCTAATTCATTGTCAAACCATACCTCAATAGAATGAGCGTGTCCGAGTTCATGAAGATTTATATATGCTTCCTGTATCTCATCAAGTATCCAGGTGCCGGGCTGATTTTTTCTTGCAGCGCTTGCGCAAGCCTTAATTACACGTTCAAAAGCTTTATCCTCGGTAACAGAAAATTTTCCGGATCTAATAACCTGGCGCATACTTTTGCTGATTTTTATTTCATCCGGGAAGAGAACGAACCGTTCATGTGGGGAGTACCACAATATAGGAGTGTCTTCTGAGTACCAGGGGAAAATTCCCTGGCTATACGCTCTTAATAATCTTTGGGTTGACAGATCTCCTTCAATTGCTAGCAGTCCATCTTCTTCGGCAAGTTCGGCGGGTGGAAATTCACAGGAGTCGGGATGCAGGCGAAAAATCACGGTTAAAATTATTATAAATATAAATGTTCCTTGTGGAACTTGTCATTTTCTGATCTGACAGTGCAATGCCAGCAGCTTGTCTGCCTTGTCGCTTCCAATCCGTCTGATGAAAAGGAAGTCTTCACATGCGCTTTCCTTGTCTCCCTGTTTTAATTTCTGGTTTGCCTGACGTATTACCCGCTCTATAAAGGTATCATTATAACCTAGTTGTTCTTTAAGTTCAAGTATCCGCAGCTCCCCTTCCCGGGTTTTTGAGGTATCTTTCTGGCTGTAAAAATTGATGACGGCGTTTGAGAGCTCTTCACGTGCTTTATATGCATTAATAGCTTCCTTAATTTCTTCTTTGCTGCGCGATTCACAATCGTATTCACGCAATGAAAAATTAATGGGGATTGACAAAAATTGTGTAGTATCAAAGCTTGCCGGGACAATCCACTTTCCTGAGGTAAGTCTGATAACTCTTAAAGCTTCATCGTCCAAATCAAGGCCAAATCCTTTTTCTACTCCTGAATTGAATATCCTGCCTGTATGGTCCAGCTGGAAACTGATAAGCACAGACCCTTGCAAACAGTTGAATTTTGAATATTCAGGATAAATGATCGTGTTGGCGATAAAACTATCTAACCTGGATTTCCCTCCTTTGAATGCCGGCCTATCCTGTAGGTTAACGTAGCTAAGGAAAAGACTAAAAATAAAGGTTAGATAGTTTAAAAGCATATCGAAATATTAAGTCTTAAGTCTCTGCAAAAGCAAATTTAATCCTCGTCAGTTTCAGGTTGCCGCGGTTCTTTACTAATTTTATCAAAGATTTTGTCCATTCGCTCTACGTATTCATTGGTGTCATCCACAAAGAATTCGAGCTGAGGTACTATACGGGCCTGGTCTTTAATCCGGCTGCCTAACTTATATCTTATCTCGTTTGCGTGAGATTTGATAGTATTTAATGCCAGAGTAGTATTCTGGTTGTTGAAAAAACTTAAAAAAATACGAGCGATCGCCAAATCTGGCGTAACCCTAACTTTTGTTATAGTGACCAAAGTGTTAGGCAAGTAGTGCATCCCTTCGCGCTGAAAGATAGCTGCAAGATCCTTTTGGATTACTCCAGCGAATTTTTGCTGACGTTTTGATTCCATGATACAGAATTTTTAAATATTTAGGTATTATGATTCATCCGGATATTCCTCAATGTCCGGATATAACAAGGCATCATATGGGTAACGCTCTTGATGTATCGCTTTTACTTTATCGTACAGCAGTTGCCTGAACTCATCTACATTATCTTTCTCAAGTGCTGAAATGAATACCGCAGGACTTATGTGTTTACTCATCCAGGTGTTCTTAAACTCTTCGAGTGTTACTGTTCTGCCATCATGGTCGCCCTCCGGCTTATAAGCATCGATCTTATTAAATACAGTAATCACCTCCTTATCAATAGCGCCCAGATCTTTCAAGGTGTCGTTAACAGTCTTGATATGGTCTTCGAAGGTTGGATGTGAAATATCGACCACATGGATCAGGATATCCGCTTCACGAACCTCATCCAGGGTTGATTTAAAGCATTCAACAAGGTGATGCGGAAGTTTACGTATAAATCCAACAGTGTCTGAAAGGAGGAAAGGCAAGTTTTCTACCACCACTTTCCTGACAGTAGTATCCAGCGTAGCAAAAAGCTTGTTCTCCGCAAATACGTCTGATTTAGAGATCATGTTCATGATAGTGGATTTCCCGACATTGGTATATCCAACAAGCGCCGTTCTCACAAGCTGTCCCCGGTTTTTGCGTTGAGTAGCGTTTTGTTTATCGATAATTTTAAGCCTCTCTTTAAGCAGGGCAATTTTGTCCTGGATAATACGGCGGTCAGTTTCTATTTGACTTTCCCCTGGACCGCGCATTCCTATCCCTCCTTTCTGTCTTTCGAGGTGAGTCCAAAGGCGAGTTAAACGGGGGAGAAGATACTGCAGCTGGGCAAGTTCAACCTGGGTTTTAGCCTGTGCAGTTTGAGCTCGCCGGGCAAAGATGTCGAGAATCAGGTTACTTCTGTCCAGAATTTTTACCTGAAGCTCCCGTTCTATATTCCTTAGTTGTGACGGTGAAAGTTCATCGTCAAATACCACGATGTCAATCTCCTCAGATTTTACATAAGCGCTTATTTCTTCAAGCTTTCCAGTACCCACAAAGGTTGCCCTGTCAGCCCTGCTTAATTTTTGAGTAAACGTTTTTTCAGTAATACCTCCGGCAGTGTCCACTAGAAACTCAAGTTCTTCAAGATACTCGCGTTCCTTTTCCTCACTTTCGTCCGGAGTTATTACCCCCACAAGAACAGCCCGCTCAGGCTTAATTGCGGTATCATGAAATTTTTGTCTTGCCATGTACTTATAACAATTTGTAAAAGTATTTATTTATAACGTATTTTTTGACAAATATGCTGCCAATTAAAAAGCCCGGATGGTTTCCGGGCTTTAGAAAAATTGTCCTTTATATTCTAAGCTTTCGCTTCCTTTTTCCTTCTAGCCTCTCTAAAACCTACAAGACCCAGGCCTGCAATTAGTAAAATAGATGCGGTGAGTGATATTTTTTCACCAACGTAATAAGAAGCAGGTTCAAACTTGAATTCAAGTTTGTGGTTTCCCCCAGGTAATTGCGCTGCTCTTAATATATAGTTGGCCCTGAAATAAGGGATTTTAACGCCATCCACATAAGCATTCCAACCTTTATCATACCAAATCTCTGCGAATACTGCGATAACGTCATTTGGTGCCGAATACTCATATGTTAAATGATCCGGATGGTAATTACTCAGTTTTATGTCAGCGTTAGTAGTCGTTCCTAATTTCTTTTCGTCAATAAGTGATTTAAACTCCTCGCTAACTATAGCTTCTTTTTTCGGATCAAAGCTATTGATAGCCGTCATTTCTTCGTCTGCATTTTTTACGTACAAGACGTTGGTAACAAACCAGGCATTGCCGCAGGCGGTTTCGCGGTTTTGAATTCGCTGCGATTCCCCCTCCCCTGCAGTGATCACATACTTGGTATTAAGCATGTCGAGAACATCCTCATTTATAGACGCACTAAACTGTTTTTCAATAACTTCCTGGTAGCGTTTCAGCTTCGCAGCATGGTATCCACCTATGGTTTTATGGAAGTATGACGCAGTTGCACTTGAAAAAGTTTGAGGCGATGTCAGATCCAATACGCGGTAATTCAGGCTTGGGTCACGCATAATTAGTTCATCAACCTGGCGCGGTTGAAAAGTTTGATCTACCTGGTTCTGCTCAACAAACTTTTCATTATTTAAATACCGGCGGTCAATAGCCCACATATCAATTAAGATAGCTCCAGCGAATAATATAAAGGTCAGTTCGGCCTTCATTTTCTTTTTAATCAAAGCCCAGGTCAGTGCTGCACCTATCAAGACAAATATCAGGGAGCGCAGAGCGTCTATACGTGCTAAATTTGCCCTGTCTTCAACGAGGGCATTTGCAATAGAGTTAGCGAAGTTTTGATCTCCGCCAATGGCCTGGCTCAATTGGCCGATGAAATCCTGATGTGTGGCCGATCTGAAGCTAAACAGGAGGGTTGGAACAATTATAATGATCAGCAACAGCCCACCTATAATGTATAAAGAATATTGCAGCTTCTTTAATATCTGCTTCTCATCATGCTTTCCCGAAGTAACTTCTTGCACAGCCAGTATTGCCAAAATTGGAAACAATAAGCCAGTGACAGCCAGAACAGATTCAACCGCCCGGAATTTATTGTATAAGGGAAAGTAATCGAAAAACAAATCCGAAATTAAAGGGAAGTTTTTACCAAAGGATAAAAAGAGGGTCAGGATAGTTGCGCCTACAATCCACCACTTAATCCGGTTTTTCACTACAAATAAGCCGAAAATAAAAAGGAAGCAAGTAATTGCTCCGAAGTAGTAAGGGCCGGAAGTAAAAGGCTTTTCACCCCAATAAGTAGGCATCTGTTTGGCAAAGCCTACAGCCTGGTCTGTAGGCACTCCTTTTTGAGACACAATTTTAGCCACTTCTGAATCTTCACCCAAAGCGCCTGAGCCGGACGAACCTCCATAGGCATTAGGCACCAGGAAGGTGATGTTCTCAGCTACTCCCTGGCTCCACTGGTAAGCGTATTCTTTGTCCAAGCCATTGGAAGGTTTTCCGGTGCCTTCAGTTTTAAGGTTAGATTTTCCACGAATGGTCTCTTTGCCATATTCGTAAGTAGTCCATAACATGCTTGTGTTAACTGCTGCCGCCAAAATAATAGCGACACCTAAAGCACCGGCTGCTTTAAAAAAGTCTCTGATTGTTTTGTTCTTTATTGCGTGGTATAATTCTATTCCTGCAAGTATAAGTAGTGTCAAGAACAAATAGTAGGTCATCTGAATATGATTCGACCTTATTTCCAGAGCAAGAAACAGGGCCGTTAAAGCCGCGCCAAGAAGATATTTTCCTCTAAAGGTTAAAAGTATGCCTGCTATAATAGGTGCAAAATAAGCTATCGCAACAGCTTTATTACTGTGTCCTGCCTCAATTATAATGAAGTTATAAGAAGAAAATGCAAATGCAATGGCTCCGGCTGCTGCCAGCCAGGGTTTAATTTTTAGTACACAAAAAAGAAAGTAAGCTCCTAAAAGGTATAGGAAGACAGTGCCTATTGGATTTGGAAACACCAGGTTTAATGCAGAAACGATATAAGTGGTAAGGTTTTTAGGAAACTGAGCCCAGATCTGATAAGCAGGCATGCCTCCGAACATCTGATTAGTCCAAAGTGGCGCAGTGCCATCTTTAGCCTTGTACTCCATTATTTCCTTTTGCATTGCCTTTGCCTGTAGCACATCCTGCTGATAAAGTACCTTGCCCTGGATGGCTGGGCTGAAATAAATAAAACATATCACAATAAACAGTGCAGCTATAGCAAAGTGGATACCGTTTCTCTTAAACCAGTTCGTCATTATTTAAATTGTTGGAAACCAAAAATAGAAAAAAGGAGAGATGTACAAGGAGATATTTTCAGGAGAAGCAAAGCAATGTGTTGCAGGTTTATCGATTAGACCGGTAAACCTGCAGCATCTGACACTAAAAGGCCTATTTTATTTCTTCAAAGTCGATAAAGTCGCCGGCTTTATCAGCCGCACGCGCTTCCTTCTCTTTAGGAGGAATATAATCAACATTAAGTTTTCCCGCCGGACGTTGCTGCTGGTGTTGCTGCTGTCCCCGGTACTGATTATTAAAGTTTTGCTGCGCTTTGTTAACCACCTTTTGAAATAAAAGGGGTAGAAGCAATCTGGCTATCATCTTCAATAAATAGAGAACCAGTATCGTAATAAAAAGAAATTTAAGTAATGTCATTAGTATAATTAATGCAAATATGACGATAAAATTGTCCGACTGTTTCAGGGTCAATATTATCGTTACATTTTAATGATAATTAATTAAAATTCAAAGTTAACCTTCCTCGATAATATTTGCTACCCTTCCAATCTGGCCATCCTCTAATCGCACTTTTATGCCCCTCGAATGAAAAGATGCGCTCGTCAAGAGATTTTTTACTATTCCGCGGGTCAATTTGCCGCTACGCTGATCCTTTTTTAGAATTATGTCGACTTCGAGGCCAGGGTAGACGTCTTTTCTATTTTGTCCGTTCATTATTATATCCGTTTTATTTCTTGCCTCCAAATCTGTCTTCCATCATTTTTTCGAGGGCAAACATTTCGTCCCTAAGTTTCGCAGCCTGCAGGAAGTCCATATCTTTTGCAGCTGCCAGCATTTCTTTTTTCGTTTTATCAATGGATTTTTGAAGCTCGGGCTTGCTCATATATTGAACAATAGGATCAGCCGCAATAGATTGAGCCGTTTCCTCCCCTCCGGTATAGACCTTTTGTACGCCTCCTTTAAAGTCAACTACAGAAGTCTGCTCCATAATAGCCTCTTTAGATTTACCCACTGTACGTGGTATAATTCCATGTTCCTCGTTATAGCGCATTTGCTTTTCCCTGCGGCGGTTCGTTTCGTCGATGGTGATACGCATACTGTCTGTAATCTTGTCTGCATACATGATCACCCGTCCGCGGTCATTTCGCGCAGCCCGTCCGATGGTTTGGATCAAAGAACGTTCAGAGCGAAGGAAGCCTTCCTTATCAGCGTCAAGAATAGCTACAAGAGACACTTCGGGTAAATCTAAACCCTCTCTCAGTAAGTTAATGCCAACTAAAACATCAAATTCTCCCAGTCGTAATCCCCGAAGTATTTCAACCCGTTCAAGGGTTTTAACCTCAGAGTGAATATAGCGTACGCGGATGCCTAAACGATCCATATACTTCGTAAGTTCTTCCGACATGCGCTTGGTAAGCGTTGTAACCAGTACCCGGTCACCTTGTTTAACGGTTTTTTCAACTTCGTCCAAAAGGTCATCCACCTGATTAGTGACCGGTCGTACTTCTATAGGCGGATCTAATAATCCCGTTGGACGTATGACCTGTTCAACGAAAACGCCTCCGGTCTTTTCTAGTTCATAATCGCCGGGAGTTGCACTTACATAGATTGTCTGCGGTGCCAATCGCTCAAATTCTTCGAAGTTAAGCGGGCGGTTATCCAGGGCGGCAGGCAATCTGAATCCGTAATCTACCAGGGATAATTTCCTGGATCGGTCGCCCCCATACATTGCCCGGATCTGTGGAACGGTAACGTGACTCTCGTCAATAACCATCAGATAATCATCAGGAAAATAATCAAGTAAGCAAAAAGGGCGCATACCAGGCAGCCTTCCATCGAAAAACCTTGAATAATTTTCAATGCCGCTACAGTAACCTAATTCACGCATCATTTCAAGATCATAGTTCACCCGCTCTTCCAGCCGCTTGGCCTCCAAAAAGCGCTGTTCTTTTATAAACTGCTGTTTTCTGACTTCAAGTTCCTCTTGTATCGCCCAAACCGACTGGGTAAAACGTTCCTTTGGAGTAACAAAGAGGTTCGCCGGATAAACCGCCATGTGAGTTGTTTTTTCGATGGTTTTTCCTGTAGATGGATCAATAGTACTTAATTCTTCTATATCATCTCCAAAAAATGAAACGCGGTATGCGTAATCCATATAAGCCGGGTAAATATCCACGGTATCGCCTTTAACCCTGAACGTTCCCCTTCTGAAATCAGCGGTAGTTCTTGAATATAATATTTCAACCAGGCGATGCAGAAACGCATTCCGGCTTATTCGCGTCCCTACGGCAAACTTAAATACAGAATTTGAGAAGTCTTCCGGGTTTCCCATACCGTAAATACAGGAAATGGACGAAACAACAATAATATCCCTCCTCCCTGACATCAGTGAAGATGTTGTGCGAAGTCGCAACTTTTCTATTTCTTCATTTATCTGAAGGTCCTTTTCGATATAAGTATTAGTGGTTGCTATATAAGCTTCCGGCTGATAGTAATCGTAATAAGACACAAAATAATTGACAGAATTTTCCGGAAAAAATTGCTTAAATTCACCGTAAAGCTGAGCTGCCAGGGTTTTATTATGGCTTAAAACTAAGGTAGGCTTATTTGTTTGCTGAATAACATTTGCTATCGAATAGGTTTTTCCAGATCCGGTTACACCTAAAAGGGTTTGGTAATGCTCATTAGCATTTACTCCCTCAACCAATTGTCTGATTGCCTCCGGCTGATCTCCCGCAGGTTCATATTCTGATGATAATTTAAAATCCATTCAGATCAAAGATAGAAATATTGATTCTTTAATTTTGGTTAGTTCAGTGTGAAACATGTAACCCCGGCGTATCCCTTATTTCCCTATATTGAACGGTCTGATCTAATAATAAGTTTGTTTTTTAAATGATTAAATAAGATTAATCATTAATTTTATACTAACATGTTCATACTAAGCCAAACATCTTCCATCGCTAACAATTTTTTAGCTGAGCTGCGCGATGCGCAAATTCAAACCGACAGCATGCGCTTTCGCAGAAACCTGGAACGTTTGGGTGAAATATTCGCTTACGAAATTAGTAAAACTCTTAGTTATACAGACATGGAATTTGAAACCCCATTGGGTACGGCAATTATTCCGGTTATACAGCAACATCCGGTACTTGCAACAATCCTAAGGGCCGGTTTGCCTTTACATCAGGGTCTGTTAAACTTCTTTGATAAATCCGACTCCGCATTTATAGCTGCGTACCGTCAAACTACCAAAGGAGGAGGATTTACGATTCAAAAGGAATATGTATCGAGTCCGGATCTCAATGGTAAGATTGTGATTGTTTCCGATCCTATGCTGGCCACAGGTAAAAGTATGGTATTAAGTTGCCGCGAATTACTCGAACAATACGATATAAAGCAAATACATGTTGTTTCCATAATTGCAAGCGTTGAAGGCGTTGAACATGTTAAAGCGAACCTGCCAAGAGCAAAGCTTTGGATCGGGGATATAGACGAAGAAATGACTACGAAAGCATACATTGTCCCTGGTCTGGGGGATGCAGGAGATCTAGCTTTTGGAGCGAAAGAGGATAATGTCCAGATTTAAATATTAAAATTTTGGCTTACACGTTATAAGTATTGCACTTTTATTAAAATTGATAACGAACATATCAGGAATGTCCTACCGTCATATTTTTTTCGATCTTGATCATACCATCTGGGATTTCGACAGAAATGCTGAGGAAACTCTGCATGAACTATATAAGACCTATCAGCTGGAACAAATAGGTGTTTCCTGCCCATACAATTTTATCGAAACTTATACTCAAAATAATCATGAGCTCTGGGCATCATATCATTCTGGTTGTATCAGCAAAGAAGAATTGAGACAAACCCGCTTTAGAAAGACGTTTCTGGATCTGGGAGTTGTTGTGGATGCTGTCCCTTTGCAATTTGAAGACGATTATGTACGCATTTGCCCAACCAAGACTAATCTGTTTCCGGATGCCCATGAAACACTTGAATATCTAAGCGGTAAATATTCTTTACACCTCATTTCTAACGGCTTTAAAGAATCGACGGAGATGAAGATTGAGCTGACCGGCTTGAAAAAGTATTTTACCACTATTGTGATTTCTGATATAGTGGGCATTAATAAACCGGACAAAGCCATCTTTGAGTTTGCCTTGAATGGTGCTGCTGCTGTAAAACAAGAGAGTATAATGATTGGAGATAGCCTTGAGGCTGACATTCGGGGTGCGTTAAATTTCGGAATGGATGCTATATACTTCAATCCTTGCGGAAAGGAGACGCCCGAAGATATCAGGAAGCAAATCTCACGATTAAGCGAATTACGGCATATGTTATGAGTGACAACGAATCCGGAAAAGAACTTTTAATGCATCTCGGGTATTACCAGGATTTACTCAAAGGTCTATCGGAAGATGAATTTGTTTGGTCGCCTGAAGATGGCAGCTGGTCGCTTTCTGAAGTTTACTGTCATATCATCCAGGTGAATACCCGGTCATTGCTTGCCATTGAGAAATGTATGCATGGTAAGGAAACCTCAACACTTACTTCACCTTCCTTTGTAACACGATTGATCCTTTTTTTTGGGAAGCTACCTCCGGGAAGGCATAAATCTCCAGCTAATATCGGATCTATTGTTAAGAAGATGAGTAGAGAGGAAGCCCGAAATGATCTGATAAAGTTTATTCAAAGATTGACAGAAGCCTTGCCGAAGATTGCCAAATCAACATCCAGGAGCCAGGTCAAGCATCCCAGGTTAGGGATGCTGAATAGGTCTGAATGGTTGCGTTTTATGATCATTCACACCAAACATCATATAAAACAGCTGAACCGGATTCGTAGTGCCCGAAAAGTAGAGCCCTCGGCACGCGTGCGCTAGCAGGCTAGTACATACTTGCTTATGCTAGCGCACGTTTGCCGAGTGTGTTCTTATCATTATCTTAGCTGGTCCGTAAACTCCTTTATGGCTTTTCCTGGATCTTCTTCCTTCATGAAGTTTTCACCTATCAAAAACCCATTGAATCCCGCAAGTTTCAAGTCTTTGATAGTAGCCGGACTACTAATTCCGCTCTCTGAAATCTTTAGAAACTGATCAGGAATTTGATCGGCCAGATCGTAGGAATGCTGTAGAGAAACAGAAAAATCTGCCAGGTTGCGGTTGTTCACGCCAACTGCATCTAATTCAGTGCATAAACAATCTTCAAGTTCGCGCTGGTCATGTACTTCCATCAATACACTTAATCCCAGGTCTTTTGCAAGTTTTGCAAAGGTCCGGATCTGTTCGGCTGTTAAAATGGCGGCAATTAGAAGAATGATATCTGCACCAATTGCCTTGGCTTCAATAATCTGGTATTCATCGAGAATAAACTCTTTCCTCAAAATCGGAATTTGATTCACCTGGCGGGCCTGCAGTACATCGTTTACACTGCCTCCAAAAAAAGATGGATCAGTAAGTATCGAAAGTGCAGATGCTCCTGCGTTTCCGTAGGCTTGTGTAATATCCTGTACAAAGACCTTATCGTTAATTATACCCTTCGATGGGGATGCCCGTTTGAATTCGGCTATGATCCCTGTTCTGTCCGGAGAAAGAATAAAATCACGCATCGAGTAGCACTCCCTGTGGAACAGCTCTCCCTCTTCCAATTGTATAATAGATGTTCTGGAGCGTGCAAGTTCAACTTCTTTTCGTTTCCGGATCACTATCTTGTCCAGAATAGTAGATCCTTCTCCTTTAATTACACTGCGTTTCTGTGTCATTTTTATCCTTTATGCCTCTTCCGAGGCGGGTGCTGTCAGCCAGTTTTTTATCATTTGTTTTCCGTGTTCTGTAAGAACTGATTCCGGATGAAATTGAACGCCCCTAACATCGTAGTGCAGGTGGCGAAGCGCCATGATCACTCCTTCGGTGTCTTTAGCGGTAATTTTAACATCATCAGGCAAGCCTTCCCGGCTTACTGCCCAGGAATGATAACGGCCAACATTAAATGTTTGTGGCAGCATATTAAATAGCTTTTCAGAATCGTCCAGGACCTGCATCGCTGTGGCTCTGCCATGTACCGGATATGAAAGATTATAAAGATTGCCCCCAAAAACCTCGGCCATTGCCTGCATGCCTAAACAAACCCCCAAAATACTTTTTGAAGGAGCGTAAGTCTTAATCACATCTAATAATAAACCTGCTTCAGAGGGGATACCTGGTCCAGGCGATAAAAGGATCTTATCAAACTGCTCAACATCTGAGATCTCGAATTTATCATTCCTCCAAACCGTAGGTTCGAACCCGCATTCATGTAAAAGGTGAACAAGGTTAAATGTAAACGAATCGTAATTATCAACAACTAATATCTTCATCTTATATCTTTTCAACTTGTGGGACAATGCTGCCTGCCATCTCAAGGGCATTCCGTAATGCAGCGATTTTATTATTAACTTCGTTTAATTCACTTTGAGGATCGGAATCGGCCACTATGCCGGCACCCGCCTGGTAGTGTAATACGTTATTGCGGCTCATAAAAGAGCGGATCATAATGGCATGATTGAAATCGCCGTTAAATCCCATGTAGCCAATTGCTCCGCTATAGAATCCTCTCTGACCTTTTTCATATTTATCAATAAGGGTCATAGCCATGTATTTAGGAGCTCCGCTAAGTGTTCCTGCAGGAAATGTATCACCAACCACATAAAACGGATGGGCATTTTTCTGCAGCTTACCCGTCACCTTTGAAACGAGGTGTATGAGATGAGAATAGTATTGCACCTCTTTGAAAGCTTTTACCTGCACTTCATCACAATGCCTGCTTAGGTCGTTGCGAGCCAGGTCAACCAGCATAACATGTTCGGCACTTTCTTTTGGGTCATTTTCTAGTTTGGCTGCCAGTTCAGCATCCAGAACATCGTTACCTGTCCTTCTGAATGTACCGGCAATTGGATATATGGTCGCTTCACCATTTTTTATGGTTAGCTGCGCTTCGGGCGACGATCCGAATATCTTGAAGTTGCCATAATCGAAATAGAACAGGTACGGAGAGGGGTTGATCGATCGCAGAGCCCTGTATACGTTAAATTCATCACCTAAAAATGGTTTCGAAAAAGCCCTCGAAGGAACTATCTGGAAAACATCCCCCCGGTAAATATGGAGCTTCAATTTTTCGACAACATCTATAAACTCTTCGTCGGTAAAGTTAGATGTTTCTTCTCCGGTGGTTTCAAATGGATATTCCGGAAAGTTTTTATTTTGAATAAGGAACTGTATACGTTCAAGGCCGGAAGTTTCTTCTTCGCTGGGCCTGTGTTCAAAAATGTAAAGTTCGTTTTTGAAGTGGTCGATGGCTATTACGTATCTGTAAACATGATATTGTAATAAAGGAATGTTCCGTTCGCCATTCCGTTCCGTTTGTAATTTGATATCTTCAAAGAGTTCGATCGTTTCATAGGCGAAATAACCAAACAGTCCATTGGAGATAAATTTAAACTTGTCTTCAAGGGAGGATTGAAAGCTGTTACGAAAGTCGGTCACCTGCTGGTGCATATCAGATGAGCTTGAAATCGCTTTTGATCCATCAGGATAGAACGTGCTGAATGTGTCGTTCTCTAATACTATTCCTGCAATAGGGTCGCAGCAAACATAACTTATACTGTTTTCCCGGCTGTGATAATCAGAGCTTTCAAGCAATAAGCTGTTGGGGAAAACATCCCTTAAGCGGAGATAAATACTCACCGGCGTAGTGGTATCTGCAAGTAATTTTTTATAAGAGGAGTGTAAGTTAAATTTCTTCATTATATTTCTTTTTGACATAAAAAAACCCGACGGAGTGCGTCGGGTTATATCTATTTAGATCGGATTACGATTTTAATACTAAACATACTTTACCCGGCACAAGCTATTGCTTGCCACCACCAGTTTTTAGTATGTATCACTTTTAACATTGGTACAAAAAAATGCAAAGAATTTTACAATCGCAAATTTTTTAAATTTTATCTGCTCATCTCCAGGAGAGGACGTCCGCTCATACTGATGGCAACTACTACGATTAATGCAGCAATGGTATAAAAAACAGCAATTAAACGATGTTTTTCAGTGGAACTCAGAGCCTTCTTAGATTTAGAATACCCAATCGTTATAAAGACAATGGCAACAATCATCATTGCACTGTGTTCAACTGTCCAGTAGCGCAAAATGGGATCTTTCATAGCTGCGCCCATATTACCAGTGGAAGCAAAAGGACTCACAAAATAAAGTATTAAACCTAAAACAAGTTGAGTATGTGCAGATATCAGGGTAATTAAATTTATGGCTTTGTTGCCCTTGGTATATTCCTTTTTGCCAAACCAACCTGTAAATGCCAGTAAAATGGAAACAACAATCGCAAGAAGGATTACGAAACGAACGATGGAGTGAATGTCTAACAAGATCGGGTACATAAACAGTTTTTCTTCAAAGTAACAAAAAAATTAATGTAAAGTGGATTACTAGCTAATAAAGATCTTTCTCAGGTGGAATTGGAAAAAGCCATCCATTGAGTCAGTCCGTTTATCATTATTGTTGAAATTCAAAGGTTTGATCAGATACCCCGAAACCCCCAGCTGCTCGGTCGTCTTCCGGTCAGACTCATCTCCCGAAGTGGTCATTACAAAGACCTTAATATGTTTCAACGCATCGTCTTTTCTTAGAGCCTTCAGGAATTCAACACCATTCATTTTTGGCATATTTAAGTCAAGAAGAATCACATCAGGCAGGGGAGTTTCCTTTTCTAAAGCATTGTGCAACATTTCCAAAGCTTCAATTCCGTTATAAGCCGTAAATAACTCATATTGCTGATCTATTTTTCTTAATGATCGCTGTACACTGATTACATCCAGTTCGTCGTCTTCTACTAATAAAATGTGTTTATTGTTCATTAAATTATTATATTATGTCTTAGCCCACGTGAATAAAAATGCTGCGCCTTTGCCGGGTGCAGACAGCACCTTTATAGTACCATGCTGGTCGTCAATAATTCTTTTCACTATAGCTAAGCCAATCCCTGTACTTTCTTTGTCGTGCTTTTCACGCAAAGTTTGAAAAATTTCAAATATTTTGCTGTTGTATTTTGGATCGATACCAATTCCATTATCGCTTACAGCAAACTCATAGACTTCGCCGATATCCCTGCAGTTAACAGAAATCTCACCGTCGGGGTGTTTGGTATATTTAACAGCATTACTTATCAGGTTGCTGAATACTTGCTCCAGCCTTATCTTTTCTGTGTGTAAGACAGGCATCTTTCCAATGGTTACTTTGAAGTTTTTTGGCACCAGTAATTCTGTTACATCTTTCAGAAGTATACCCACATCGACGGTTTCCTTCAATGGTTTGTCTCTGCTTATTCGTGCGTAATCCAGCAATCCATGAATCAAATCCTCCATACGGTTTATCCTCTGCGGGATGATACTAAGATATTTTCGCATCTGCGGAGACATTTCGTTCTCCAGGTCTTCTTCAATCCACTGAATCACATTGTAAATGCCTCTGATAGGAGCCTTTAAGTCGTGTGAAACGACATAGGCAAACTGATTAAGTTCGCTGTTCCTTTTTTCGAGCTGCCTAAAATTAGTGCTCAGCGTGGTAGACATGATATTAAGCGAGGTAGAAAGGCTGGTCAGCTCATCATTCTTATTGTCGTTTAAAACGGTAAAGTGTCCTTTTGAGATGCTCTGGGCCAGGTTAACCATCGAAGTGATTCTTCTCGAGATGAGCTTAACAATATAGACGCTGGATACCAATCCGACACCAACAGTGAGGATTATAAAGATCAGTGAATAAGTTTTTGTCTTTTGTATAGATGCAGACAATAAGGCGCGACGTACCGCCCTAACCTTATATTCTGAGCGGTCGAATGCCCGGAAAATTTCGGAGATCTTGTCGTTTAACCTTTTTCCTACCTGCTTCCTTAGTTTGTTTTCAAAGAGGTAGTTGTACCGCGCGGTCGTGTTTTTATTTGTAAGAGCATTCTGCTTGGCAATTATCAGCGAATCTGCGTAATTGATCCATTGTGCATGAAGTTCAGAAATTGAATCCAGTCTCGTCTTTTGTATTTCAGAACCTCGGATAAGTCCATGTTGTTCGCGAATTAACGCAGGGATAGCTTTTAGTCCTACATAATATTCGCTGAGAAAGTTTCTTTCGTCGGTAAGCAAAAACCCTCTGAATGCACTTTGCATCTCGATAATTCCCTTATGAAGTTTGCTGGAATTTCGTATCACTGCTTCTGAATTCGTAAGGAACAGGGTATTCTGATTTACTTTGTTAGATAGTAGGTTGTTTACATAAGAGTCTAAAAGGGATAAGCCGATAACTACTGAAAATCCTAAAAATATGAGCGTTGATAACTTCATTTATTTCCTTGCCGGGATGAAAATTAATTTTGAACTGCAGGAACCGTAAATTTAAAGCAGGTGCCTTTTCCAATTTCGCTTTCAATCTGGATGGTTCCGCCGTGCTGCATCACGAAATCTCTTACTAGCAGAAGGCCAAGTCCTGAGCCAGGCTCATTGTTAGTTCCTGAAATAGAATGAGCTGCTTCAATAAAAATTTTCTCCTTCATGTCCTTATCCATTCCAATCCCAGTATCCTGAACACAAACTTCAATCATTTTTTCATTGGGTTCTGCACTAACCACCACTGAGCCCCCATGCGGAGTAAATTTAATGGCATTTGTTATCAGATTCTGGAGTATGGACCTCAGCATAAGAGCGTCTGCATTGACAAAAATATTGTCCCTGACTTTGCTCTTTAAAAGGATATCTTTATGAGCAGCATTGTTCTTCAACAGCTCAAAAGATTCTTTCATCCCTTTCACCAATTGAAACTTGGTAGGGTTAAAACTATTTTTTTCACGTTGGTTCTTGGCCCAATCGACAAGTTCGTTTAGTTGACCCAGGATTTTTTTTGAAGTACGGTATATGATCTGCGAAAAACTTGCAACTTCTGAGGTGCTCAGTTTCGAACAGTCTCTGTTCAACTTTTCAGAAGAGGCCAATAGAGCAGTAAATGGATTGCGAAGGTCGTGAGATATTACCGACAGTATTTTGTCTTTGGAAAGATTTAGTTCCTGAAGCTCATCGTTTAATTTTTCCAACTCAAGTGTGCGTTCTTTAACCCTGCTTTCGAGTTGCTGATTCAATTTAATCAGGTCATCGTTTTTTTGGCGAAGTTCTTCTTCAGCTGTTTTTAAAAGCTGATTTTTCTTGTACAATTCCGCGAAGACGGCAACTTTTGATCTTAATATCTGAGGATTAAAAGGCTTTCGGATGTAGTCAACTGCTCCCGCCTGGTATCCTTTAAACACAGCTTTCTCTTCATAGTCTTGTCCTGTAATGAAGATTATCGGAATGTTCTGAAGCTTCTCCCGCTGATAAATAAGTTCCGCTGTCTCATATCCGTCCATGATCGGCATCTTAACGTCTAATAGAATTAAGGAGAAATCTTCTTCTTTAAGAAGAATCTTCAAAGCATCCTTGCCCGAAGTTGCTTTCGAAAAGGAATAACCTTCCTTTTCAAGTACCACCTCCATTGACATTAAGTTGTCTTCGCGGTCGTCAACCAATAAAATTTTTATTGTGTCAGAAATCACTATCTCTCTTATTTAGCGTGAATATGAATATTGTATACCAAAGCTATATATTTTGCTTTGATATACAATATTAGAAGGTTATTGATATAGCCAAACCCGCATCAGCGATAAAAGCTGATCGGTTTTTACCGGTTTTGTTATATAATCCGAAGCTCCCGAAGCGATACATTTTTGCCTGTCTCCAATCATTGCTTTTGCTGTTACCGCAATAATAGGCAGTTGCTTATTTTTGGGTTCTTTTCTAATCCATTGAATAGTCTCATAACCGTCCATTTCAGGCATCATAATATCCATTAATACGATATCGATATCCTTGTTTTCATTAAGTAATTCCAGTGCTTCCCTTCCGCTCTCTGCTGTGATCACTTCCAAGTTAGAACGTTCAAATGCGGCAGTTAGTGCAAAAAGGTTTCTCACATCGTCATCAACAACAAGTACTTTTTTATTATCCAGGATGTCTGTGCCGTCTTTTAGTTTATTGATTTCTTTTGCATTAACTTCTGGAAGTTCTTTTAAATCAATATGTAACATCCTTAAAACTTCATTCAGGACAAGTATTTCCGACTCCTCAGCTTTGGAAATAGACTTATGATCCAGTCGTTTTAAATGGATCAGCTGATCCGGGTTGAATTCTTCCTTAGAGTAAATAATTACTGACGTTTGGAACTGTTTATTTACGTTAAGATAGTTGGCAATGAGTTCGGCTTCAGGTTTGCTGAAATCCAAGACAATACAGTCAAAAACATCCTCTTTTAATAAGGAGAGGGCTTTCTTGGCATTATTGACTATAGCGGTTTGAATACTTTCTGTTTGCAACAGCGAAATCAAGTTTTCTGCGTCCTTCTTGTTTTCCTCAACAATCAACACTTTTTTAAGCTTTCGATCATTGTAATTGATAACGCTGGATATTAGTTCGTCTAAAGATTTGTTGGAAAGAGGTTTTAAATGAAAGCTCTTGGCGCCGTATTTAAGCGCCAGTGCCCGGTTATCTTCACCTGAAATTAAATGTACCGGAATATGCCTCAAGGAATAATCGTTTTTCAACAATTTCAGAATTTTCCAGCCATTTGATTCAGGCAGGTTTACATCAAGCGTAATCGCTATCGGGTTGTAACTTTGAATCACATCAAAAATTTCAATGTAATTTACAGCCACAACCGCTTTAAGTCCAAAGTCATGTGCTTTGTCAATCATGATTTTTGTAAAGCGCACGTCGTCCTCAATCACCAGGATAACTTTATCGCCCGGGTGAATGTTGTGCTTGTCATCTTCAATTATTGACTCCTTAACTTCAGGTGCAGGTTTTGCTACAGGGTAGGCGCTAGAGTATTCTCCTATTTGTTTCGTCCCTTCTTTATACTTCAGCGGGAGGAAGAGAGTGAAGGAACTGCCTTTCCCGAGTTCGCTTTCCACAATAATTGTTCCTCCGAGAAGTTCGGCAAAACCCTTACTGATAGAAAGCCCTAAACCTGTACCCCCGTATTTTCTGCTGGTTGATCCTTCTGCCTGTTGGAAGGCCTCGAATATTATGCCCTGCGTTTTCTTTGATATCCCTATACCTGTATCCTCAATCGAAAAGGCTATTACATGATCAGAGCCGCTGAGAGGATTTCGAAGTGCCCCGTTCGGACGCTTGATGCTGAGTTTTACGCTTCCTTTTTCAGTGAATTTAAATGCATTGGAAAGAAGGTTTTTCAAGATCTGATTCAAACGCTGAATGTCCGTTTCCATTATTTCAGGCAATTCTTCTTCGATGTTGATTTCGAAATTAAGGTTTTTAGCCTCGGATATTGGTTTAAACGTGGTTTCGACGAAAGAAGCTATTTCTCTGAAGCTCACAGGCATAATGTCTGCAGAAATAACTCCAGATTCAATCTTAGAAAGATCCAGGATGTCATTAATCAACTGGATAAGATCATACCCACATGAATGAATGGTTCTTGCATACCTTATCTGTTTTTCGCTTAGGTTTCCATCGTGGTTTTCAAACAGTTGTTGAGCCAGGATAAGCAAGCTGTTTAATGGAGTACGCAGCTCATGCGACATGTTTGCAAGGAACTCCGATTTGTATTTTGAGGTAAGGGTTAGCTGTTCTGCCTTTTCTTCCAAAGATCGACGTGCTTCTTCGACCTCTTTATTGATCTGCTCCACTTCTTCTTTCTGTTTTTCAAGCAGCTGTGCCTTATCATGAAGCTCATCATTAGCTCTTCGCAACTCTTCCTGTTGAGCCTTTAATTCTCCGGCTAGTGATTGCGACTGTGATAGAAGCTCCTCTGTTCTGGTATTTGTTTCAATGTTATTTAATACGATACCAATACTTTCTGTCAGCTGATCTAAAAAGTCGAGGTGTGTAGGACTGAATGTATCAAACGAGGCAAGTTCAATTACCGCCTTAGTATTATTCTCGAATAGTACTGGCAGAATAACCAGTGCAGATGGTGTTGCTGCCCCGATTCCAGAGTTGATCTGGAGATAATTCCCTGGAATATTGGTTATCAAAATACGCTCTTTATCAATAGCGCACTGCCCAACCAGACCTTCGCTAAGTGTAAATTCAGAATTTATCACCTTGTGCCTGCTCTGCGCATAGCCGGCAAATAGTTTCAATTTCGGCTCCTCTGTAACGTCATCGGGCTGCTCCAGGATATAAAAGGCTCCGTAACGTGCATTCACAAGCTCCGCAAGTTCTGAAAGTACCTTATTAGCAACCGCGTTCCTGTCTCGTTGTCCCTGAAGCATTTGAGCAAACTTCGCAAGGTTGGATTTCAGCCAATCCTGTTCATGGTTCCTCAAGGTAGTACCTTTAAGATTGGCAATCATCTGGTTGATGGTGTCCTTCAAAGCCTCAAGTTCTCCTTTGGCATCCACCCGTATGGTCCGGGTTAAATCCCCTTTGGTTACCGCCGATGCTACTTCAGAAATTGACCGTACCTGAACCGTCAAGTTCTGAGCCAGCTGATTTACGTTTTCTGTTAAGTCTTTCCAGGTTCCGGATGCACCAGGTACACTTGCCTGACCGCCTAAGCGGCCCTGAACACCTACCTCCCGGGCCACCGTCGTTACCTGGTCTGCAAACACGGCCAGCGTGTCGATCATTTCATTAATTGTATCCGTTAGCTGCGCAACCTCGCCAAGAGCATTGATCGATAAGCGCTGCTTCAGGTTTCCCTTTGCAATTCCGGTTGCTACTTTCGAAATCCCCCGGATCTGACCAGTCAGGTTGGACGCCATCTGATTTACCGAATCCGTTAAATCCTTCCATGTACCGCCTACACCTTTTACGTGTGCTTGTCCCCCTAGTTTACCTTCAGTACCAACCTCCCTGGCTACACGTGTTACTTCAGACGCAAATGAGTTTAACTGATCCACCATCGTGTTGATGGTATTCTTCAGGTCCATCATTTCCCCTTTTACGTCGATTACCACAGTCTTCGAAAGGTCACCACTTGCCACCGCTTTCGTTACCTCTGCGATGTTACGTACCTGCGATGTAAGGTTTGACGACATCTGGTTTACTGAATCCGTTAAGTCCTTCCATGTGCCGGCAACGCCCGGTACAAAGGCTTGTCCTCCTAAGTTACCGTCGGTACCTACCTCACGAGCTACCCGGGTTACTTCCGAAGCAAATCCCCTCAGCTGATCCACCATCGTATTAATAGTTTCTTTAAGCTGAAGGATCTCTCCCCGAACGTCTACAGTGATCTTTTTAGATAAGTCACCATTAGCCACCGCTATGGATACATCTGCTATATTTCTCAACTGGGCGGTAAGATTACCGGCCATTTTGTTTACACTATCTGTTAAGTCTTTCCAGGTTCCATCAACCCCCGGAACATTTGCCTGGCCGCCTAACTGTCCTTCAGATCCTACTTCCCTGGCCACCCTGGTTACCTCCGAAGCAAATCCTCTAAGCTGATCCACCATCGTATTGATCGTATCCTTCAGCTCCAAAAGCTCTCCTTTGGCATTTACTGTAATTTTCCGGGAAAGGTCACCTTTTGCAACTGCAGTAGTTACCTCTGCTATATTCCGTACCTGAGAGGTAAGGTTGTCGGCCATTTTATTTACTGAATCGGTTAAATCCTTCCAGGTACCACCTACGCCAGGCACGTTTGCCTGACCACCCAGCTGCCCTTCAGATCCTACCTCCCGGGCCACCCGCGTTACCTCTGAACCAAAAGAGTTCAGCTGATCCACCATCGTATTGATAGTCACCTTAAGTTCCAGCATTTCCCCTTTTACGTCAACCGTGATCTTTTTGGAAAGGTCACCCTTAGCCACGGCTGTCGTCACTTCAGCAATATTTCGCACCTGGCCTGTCAGGTTTCCCGCCATTTGATTTACAGAGTCTGTCAAATCCTTCCAGGTACCGCCTACACCAGGTACATTTGCCTGTCCCCCCAACTGACCTTCAGAACCTACTTCCCTGGCCACCCGGGTTACCTCAGATGAGAATGAGTTCAGCTGATCCACCATGGTGTTGATGGTGTTTTTTAGCTGCAAGAGTTCTCCCTTGGCATCTGCCGTGATTTTTCGTGAAAGATCGCCTTTTGCTACAGCGGTGGTTACGTCGGCAATATTTCGTACCTGATCGGTCAGATTACTTCCCATCTGGTTTACCGAATCGGTCAGATCCTTCCACACCCCGCCGACTCCCTTAACCTTTGCCTGTCCTCCAAGTTTACCCTCGGTACCTACTTCAAGCGCCACCCTGGTTACCTCAGATGCAAATGAATTCAGCTGATCCACCATGGTGTTGATGGTCTTCTTCAATTCAAGCATTTCCCCTTTTACGTCAACCGTGATTTTCTTTGAAAGGTCTCCATTGGCCACGGCAGTAGTTACACCGGCAATGTTCCGCACCTGCGAGGTTAAGTTACCTGCCATGCGGTTTACTGAGTCAGTTAGATCTTTCCAGGTTCCGGCAACCCCCGTTACCTTCGCTTGTCCACCAAGTTTACCCTCGGTACCTACTTCAAGCGCCACCCGGGTTACCTCCGAAGAGAACGAGTTAAGCTGATCCACCATGGTATTAATGGTGTTTTTTAATTCAAGGATCTCTCCTTTGGCTTCAACCGTGATTTTCCGGGAAAGATCGCCCTTGGCCACCGCAGTAGTTACAGTTGCAATATTTCGTACCTGGGCTGTAAGGTTACCAGCCATCTGGTTTACCGAATCGGTAAGTTCTTCCCAAACACCAGCAACGCCTTTAATTTTAGCCTGCTCTCCCAGTTTTCCTTCCGAACCCACCTGTCTGGCAACGCGGGTTACCTCCATGGTAAAAAGCCTTAACTGAGCAACCATTTGATTTGATTCTTTTGCTATGCGTAAGAATTCGCCCTTTAATGGTTGACCGTTTATTTCCAAGGGTATTTGCCGTGATAAGTTACCATTGGCAACAGAATTAATCATCCCGGCAATTTCCAGCGTAGGGAAAGTTAAATCTGTGATTAGATTGTTCAATGACTTTATGCCAATGGCCCAGCCACCCCTGGCATCCGGGAGCTCTACCCTCTTTGATAAATTCCCCTTTTTTCCTATTATTTTTTCTGCAGTGCAGATCTCGTTTACAAACTGCTCGTTCATATCGATGATCTCGTTCAGCACCTCGCAGATCTTGCCATTAATACCAGCTTGTGTCACGGGCATACGTGCATCCAGCTTTCCATTTTTTACTTGTGACAGTACGTTTAACAATTCCTTTAAGTCAAGAGAATCGTCCGTAGTCGTAGGTTTAGGGGCTTTTTTTACATCCCTCTCCAGTATAACCTGTTCCATATATAAATGAATCTATAAGTCAATATAGTAACGAACTTCAAGGTAGAAGATTTTACGATCAGCAGTTCCGTATATATTACCCCAAAATGGAACTGAGCCGGTAATTGAGTATAAACTTAAGTAAAGATGTTAAGCACAGAGTACAATGGAAAAAACTGGTTTTTTAACAGAGTAAATTTCATTCATACGCTTTTCTAAATTTGTTCTCTCTTTGATTATTTGGTCTGATCACTGAAGAGTAACACTCCTCCGCGACACCAAAAGTCAATAACTTGTTTTTATTAAAAATGTTTTAAACATGTTATTTATTGTTGTGGAAGAAATGGATATTACCGACCGAAAAATTAAATGAAACGTGAATATCAAATGGAATGACTATTAAATTCATAATTTTTTAATATTTTTTGAATATAGATTTGCGAGTATCATAATTGTAGTTATATTTGGGGACTCAACTAACCAAATATAGTCTTTAAGCCTGCATCATCCGATGCGGGCTTTTTAATTAAAGGTCATTCTTCCCCCTTGATGCGGATTAAGCCTTTAGCGAATCAAGCGTGAAAGTTGTGGGGACGACGTAAAAAAAAGTTCTTCTTCCTGTATCGGATTTCTTGGCACACACGGTACGCGTGCGCCAGCATACGGTTCCTAATGTGCTTTTAACGGCTTCTGTACAAGCTTGATCCATGAAGGTGTTTCCGCAGTACCAAGACTGTCGTTTTTACCGTCTTGTCACGGCTTAATCACGGTTTAGTCACGGTCTATAAAATATGCTTATTGACATTCGTTCAAATTGAACATTATATGAATAAGGAGGGTGTTGAAGCGGACCAGAATGTGATAAAACTGGACCGGGCACATTGGCGACTTGTTAAAAAATGTTAAAAACAGTTTGCCAAAGTATAAAAGAACTACTTTTGAACCGGTTTATAATTGGTTAGTAAAAGGTCTTCATTCTCCCCGTTTGAAGACCTTTTCATTTCAGCCGGCTAAGCAACACATTAGTATAAAATAGAAAAAGCTGGTTGCCTGATGGCTTCCAGCTTTTTCATTCTAAATTAACGCTCTCGGGGTATTATACCGTAGGATACTGTAAAGGTTACCTTTAATTTTGGATTATTTCATAACAACCTAATTCAGAGGGGAATATTCTTGTCTTGTTGTTTTTGTCGGACGATAGCCACAAAAGGAAATTTGGATCAGAGGATAAGTCTTCACCTTTATTTTCGGCCGTACTGCCAGGCATTAGATAATAAGTAATGCTGTTTGCAACAAACGAAGGGTTCTCATTAACAATATTTCCGAAGCTGGCAATGTTCCTGTCCGTTGATTTGATCAAATTGCTCCGGATGGTCTGGGAAAAATCGTTACCCTTTTTTTCAACTATAAGTTCATCTTGCAGGGCACCCCAAATGATATTATTGATTAGGGTAACCTGCAGAGGCCCGGTTGTGCTCTCAGACAGGATATCACTAAAATACAGTGAGGGCGTAGTCCTTGAAGACAGGTTAACAAAGGTATTTTGTTTGAAGTTGAAGTTGCCGCCATTCGGACAATATATCAGGTAGCGGCCACAATTCGCAAAAAGATTATTAAAGGCAGTGATGGAGGATTTATATCCTGTAATGCCTGCAATTTCCATGTTTTTGACTATGGAATTTGCGATAAATAGGTTTACGCTTGATGTGGCAGAACTTGTGCCCGTTTGTAAACCTATAAGTGCGTTTTTTATAGTTGCATGATTTATAAAATTATCCCTGCTGCTCTCCAAAAATCGTATACCATCCCATTGGCCCTTTTCTTCGGCATAAGGTAGCCGTTCAAGTCTGTCGCTGGCAATGGTAACTGAATCATCTGCTTCTCCTTCTATACGCAAGGTTCCGGCAACCTCAAGTTTTCCACCTTTATGGAAATAGATCCGGCTCCCTTTCGGAATTATCAAGGTTTTTCCTTCATTTACTTTAACAAAGTTGTAGACAACGTAAGGCAAAGAGTTATCCCAGACCGTGTTTTCGTCTATTACGAGGTCTTTAACAAAGTGCGCATTCTGTCCAAAAGCACGTAGATGTAATTGCTGTATGTTTCCTTCAGTTATAAACTGCACAGAATCGGTTACAATAAAAGGTTGATTTTCAGCATTAGGATTTATAGTGACTTTAATGAACATATTTATAGAATCGCGTCCCCGTAATTCAAAATCTGTCAGCAGGCTAGACGCCTGTCCATTTATATTAATCTGGTAGGACGAAGACTCTCCGCCCATAAGTTTGATCTCTGATATCTTTATCTTTTTATTGCTGCGGTTAAACACTTTTACCCGTCTGTACGTAGATCCCGTTGTTGTAAACACGGTGTCAAATGAAATACTGTCTTCTGAAAATTCAAGAGGATTCCGTGGGTCTACGTAATAATCATCTTCTTTACGGCATCCCAAACAGGATAATACTATAATGAAGATAGAAAAAAAAAGTGATCTCATATTTTATTCGGTAAAGGCAATGGAGGCTATGCTGATTTTTGTGTTAGAAATAGTTAGAAGGGCATTTGCACAACTTTCAATAGTTGCGCCTGTAGTAATGATATCGTCTACCAATAATATATGTTTGTCTTTAAGCAGCTCTGGTTCATTTACCATGAAGACGTCTTTCATGTTTTCATATCGAACAAAACGGGACTTTCTGGTCTGCGACTCTGTAAAATGGCCGCGTTTTAATGAGCGGTTGTTAAAAGGGCAAGCTAACTGTTTAGAAAGCCCCTCAGCAAAGTAGTCACTTTGGTTATAACCACGCTTTCGCTGACGCGCCGGATGCAGCGGAACAGGAATGATCAGATCTGGTTTTTCAAACCCCGAAGCCTCTTTCAGATCCTTGCCATACATGTCACCGAGTTTAAAACCTACCTCAGGACGATTATTATACTTGAGCTGATGCATGAGGTTTTGAACCTTTGAGCCCTTTGAGAAATAAAGGTACGCACTGCACTGCCTGAAAGTGACCCGTCCCCAGAATTGCCTTGCTACCCGGTTGCTTTTATCAAGATGAAAGTTTGTGTAAGGTAAATGGAAAATACATCCGGAGCATAATACCGATTCCTGACTGACCAGACTTGCACCGCAGCCTGCACAGACTTCAGGGAAAAATAAAGAGACAAAGTCGCTAAGATGCCTGTAAACCGCATTCATCGCTACAATTTACAAAAAAAGCATTTCACACAAAATTATTGTTCTTTAACGGCAAGCTGGCCACAGGCAGCATCGATGTCTTTGCCCCTACTGCGACGAATGTTTGTAGTAATCCCTTGTTTCTTTAAGTAATTCGCAAAAGCCTCGGTTTTATCTTCCTCTGCATTAAGGAATGAAGCAAATGAGATAGGATTGTACTCAATGATATTAACTTTGCAGGGAAGGTGCTTGCAAAATTTGGCAAGTTCCATGGCGTCTTCGATACTATCGTTAAAGTCATTGAAGATGATATACTCGTAGGTAACCGGATTTTTGGTCTTTAAGAAATAATACTTTAGGGCTTCTGCTAGCGCTTTTAGAGAGTTTTGCTCGTTAATCGGCATAATTTCATTACGCTTTTTATCGTTGGCCGCATGCAAAGAAAGAGCAAGATTGAACTTAACCTGATCATCACCCAATTTTTTAATCATTTTGGCAATGCCAGCAGTTGAAACGGTAATTCGTTTTGCGGCCATATTTAAACCGTCTTCCGAAGTTAGACGATCAATTGATTTAAGAACATTGGCATAGTTTAACAGGGGTTCTCCCATGCCCATATAAACAATGTTCGATAAAGGAATATTGTAGTTTTCCCTGGCCTGCTTGTCAATTAAAACAACCTGGTCATAGATTTCGCCAGCATCTAGATTGCGCTTACGGTCCATGTAACCTGTTGCGCAGAACTTACAAGTGAGGCTGCAGCCAACCTGAGAGCTGACGCAGGCCGTCATACGATCTGAAGTTGGTATCAAAACTCCTTCAATGATATTTTCATCGAATAGCTTAAAGGTATTTTTGATGGTACGGTCGGAACTGAACTGAGATTGGTGAATGGAGGCGACGTTTATAGCAAATTTTTCCTTAAGCTTTTCCCTAAGAGACTTTGAAAGATTGCTCATCTCATCAAAATTCCTTGCAGACTTAACCCACAGCCAGTCAGAAATTTGCTTAGCACGGAAAGCCGGCTCGCCAGCTTGCGTTAAAAATACTTTTAAATCAGCAGATGATATGTTACGAATATCTCTTTTTACAACAGCCTCATTCACAGCGCAAATTTACTTATTATTTCAGATATTTATCTTGAAAAAAAAGCGATGATGAAAATTTTTCCTATTATTGTTGTTGTAACAGCAAAAGTGTGAATGGATTGTGCGGTGGGTTAGTATAAAGTTTTATGATTAAATATTATTCCGCAGATTATGTTCTCCCTGTTTCCACTTTACCGGTTAAAAGAGGGATTGTTGCGGTTGGCGTATCGGGAGAGATAGTTAATGTATACGAAGACGGCAGTCCTGAAATCGATAAAAAAAACATAGAAAAACTAGATGGTATCCTTGTGCCCGGCTTTGTTAACAGCCATTGTCATCTGGAACTATCTCATCTTCATAAAAAAATTCCACAAGACACTGGCCTTATTCCATTCATTGAAAACGTAATAAAAAATCGCCATTCAAATCAGCAGGAAATAGACGATGCTATTATTAGCGCAGATAAAGAGATGTATGAGAATGGTGTTGTTGCAGTAGGTGATGTTTGTAATACACTGGCAACGAAACCAACAAAACTGGCTAGCTCGATCTACTATCACTCATTCATTGAATTGATTTGTTTCGATCCGGAAAAGGCGAAAGATGTATTTAGGGCAGGTGGAGAGCTCTTAACAGATTTCGACCCATTAAATAGTTCTCTGGTTCCCCATGCCCCCTATACCGTGTGTAAGGAGCTTTTCAGGTACCTTAACAAGTTTTGCGGCAAATCAGGTGAATTGCTCTCGATACACAATCAGGAAACCGAAGAAGAAAATAAATTATACCGGTATAAATTAGGCGGGTTTTTAGAATTTTATAAAAATCTAAACATTGATATAGAGTTTTTTAAGCCTCAGGCTCGAAATTCCCTTCAAAGTTGTATTCCGTTGATGTCTAAAAAGGCGAAAATACTGCTGGTTCACAATACTTACACGAGTATGAAGGATGTTTATTTCATACGACGGACCAACAGGGACATCAGTATTTGCTTCTGCCCGAATGCAAACTTGTATATTGAGAACAGGATGCCGAAGATTGAGATGTTTCTTTTCGATGATCTGAATATTACGCTAGGGACAGATAGCCTGGCGTCGAATCAAAAGTTATGCATACTCTCTGAGCTGAAAACCCTGCATAAGAACTTCCCCGAGCTTGCATTAAAAGACACAATCGCTTGGGCTACCTTAAATGGTGCAAAATATTTAGGTATCGATGAAAAATTCGGGAGCCTGGAGCCTGGCAAAAAACCAGGACTAAACCTCATCACAAATGTTAATGGTTTAAGCCTAACCGCTAATTCTGAAGTAAAAAAACTTATTTAATCTTTTGGCATTATTGCTATAAATGCCAAATTGCATCGATGAACAGAATTAAAAGCTTATTAGGTATTAACTACCCGATAATTCAAGCTGGCATGATTTGGTGCAGTGGTTGGGAACTGGCCTCCGCGGTCAGCAATAGCGGTGGTTTGGGTCTCATTGGCTCCGGTTCAATGTATCCCGACATATTACGATCCCATATAAAAAAATGTCAGGCCGCCACTTCATTGCCTTTTGGTGTTAATATTCCTTTGATTTATCCCGCTGTTGAAGAACATATCAATATAATTCTGGAAGAAGGTGTTAAAGTAGTGTTTACTTCTGCCGGTAACCCAGCAACCTGGACGACGAAATTAAAAGATGCGGGCGTAACCGTTGTTCATGTCGTTGCGAATACTAAGTTCGCAAAGAAAGCAGAGGATAGTGGTGTTGATGCTGTCGTAGCCGAAGGCTTTGAGGCCGGAGGACACAATGGAAGAGAGGAAACAACTACCATGTGCTTGATTCCGATGGTATGTGAAGCGGTTTCTATACCAGTAATCGCAGCCGGAGGGATAGGCAATGGCAAGGCTATGCTGGCCGCTATGGCACTGGGAGCGGAAGGCGTTCAAATTGGTTCAGCGTTTGCCGTTGCAGAGGAATCATCCGCGAATGTCAACTTTAAGGAGGCAGTTTTGCAAGCAAAAGAAGGGGATACCAAGCTAAGCCTCAAAACGTTGATTCCTGTAAGGTTGCTGAAAAATGAATTTTTTAATAAAGTAGAAAAGGCAGAGATGAAGGGAGCCGACAGACAAGCGCTTGAAGAATTGCTGGGTCGCGGGCGCTCAAGAAAAGGCATGTTCGAAGGCGATCTGCTTGAGGGAGAATTGGAGATAGGTCAGGTTTCTGCTATGTTGAATGGGATAAGGCCTGCAGCCAGGATATTAAATGATATCTGGAACGATTTTTTAACAGAGAAAAAACGCTTAGCCGACCTGGAGCTTTAATCTGGAGTGCTTAATTTAAGAGATGTATGAAACATTTAAATATTACTGTTTTCGGTAAAGTCCAGGGCGTTTTTTTTCGGGCCGCTACTAAGGCAGTTGCAGATCAGCTCGGAGTAAGAGGCTTCATAAAAAATAAGGATGATGGCTCTGTGTATGCCGAGGTAGAAGGAGATGATTTTTCTTTGGAGTCGTTTTTAGAATGGTGTAATGAAGGCCCTCAGCATGCAAAAGTTGAGCGTGTAGAATATGTAGAGGGCGAAATAAAAAACTATCGTAATTTTGAGGTCGTAAGAAAGAACTCACCCTGAGCGGGGGTTAAAATAACACTCGAATATTGTCAACACTAAAAAAGTTTGCCGGTCAGACAGTGGTCTATGGATTAAGCACTATCATTTCCAGGTTGCTTAACTTTATACTGACCCCTATTTATGTAAGTATTTACCCTGCCCGGGTATATGGAATTTTCACTACTATGTATGCTTGGGCTTCCATGCTGAATGCGGTACTGGCGTTCGGAATGGAAACAACTTTTTTCAGATACCTGAATAAGTATGAAGGGTTGGAGGAAAAAAGAAAGGTATACACTACTACTTTCTTTTTTGTGCTGTGTATAGCGCTGAGCTTTTTATTAGTCAGCTCATTCTTTGCAGGCAAAGTAGCTATCTGGATGCATGATGGGAGTGTGACTAGTGTTGAGGACTATAAGTTATTTATCCGGTTATTTATATGGATACTGGTGATAGATGCAATTTCAGTAATTCCGTTTGCGAAGATACGAGCAGAAGGACATCCTGGCAGATATGCCCTTATTAAGCTTGTTAATGTAATCAGCTTCGTTTCCCTGAATCTTATCTTTTTGTTTGTGATCCCCTGGCTTATTAAAAACGGAAGTGAATTTGGTTGGTATAGACCTGGTTGGGTAGGATATGTTTTTGTATCTAACCTTATGGCAAGTGTTCTTACACTTATACTGCTGTTTCCGGAACTTTTAAAATTGGGTCATAAGCTAGATAGAGGGCTGTTGAAGGAGATGATTAACTACAGTTTTCCCGTACTGATTGCGAACCTTTCTTTCATCGTAAACGAAAACTCAGATAAGATCTTTCTTGAAAAACTTTTGGATGGTGATTTTGGAGCGGAGGAGGTGGGAATCTATGGCGCTGTTGGTAAAATAGCCATTTTCCTGAGTATTTTTATTCAGGCTTTTCGTTTAGGGGCCGAGCCATTTTTTTTCAGCCACGCCAAGAGCAAAAATTCAGGTGAGACCTATGCCAGCATAATGAATTATTTCGTGATAGCAATCTGCCTGATATTTGTGAGCCTTGTAGCTAACATTGAAATCTTAAAATATTTTGTCAAGGGAAGTGACGCCGAAAAGGAGGTTTTTTGGTCGGGATTAAAGGTAGTGCCTGTGCTGTTGTTCGGGTATGTAAGTCTGGGCATTTATATGAATTTATCTATTTGGTATAAACTGTCTGATCAAACTAAATATGGTTTGTATATCTCGGGGATTGGGGCGCTGTTAACCATTGTGTTGAATATAATTTTCATTCCCAGGTACAGCTACATGGCATCTGCATGGATTTCACTGACAGCCTATTCCACGATGATGGTGCTTTCGTATATTCTCGGGCAGAGAAATTATCCGATACCCTATAATGTGAAAAAAATAGTGACCTATTTAATTGCCTCTGTCATAATAGTATTCTTATCTTTCAATGTGTTTAACCGAAGTTTATTTGCAGGCAATACTTTAGTACTTGCCTTCGTTTTGGTTACACTATATTTTGAAAGGAAAAATATTCGCTTAATTCTTCGAAGATGATCGTTAACATAATAAATAAATCAGACAATGCACTTCCGGCTTATGAAACGGAGCTTTCCGCCGGCATGGATTTACGGGCTTTTATTCGGGAGAATGAGATTATAATTAAACCTTTGCAGCGCGTGCTCATTCCAACGGGACTATATATGGAATTGCCTAAGGGGTTCGAAGCTCAGGTAAGGCCCCGAAGTGGCCTTGCATATAAATACGGTATCACAGTGTTGAATTCTCCTGGTACCATTGATGCCGATTACAGGGGAGAAATTAAAATTCTGCTGATCAATCTTTCTGATACAGATTTTGTTGTCAGAAACGGAGACAGGGTGGCGCAAATGGTTATTTCAAAGTATGAACAGATTGATTGGGGTGAAGTTGAAATTCTAACAGATACAGTTAGAGGAGCCGGAGGATATGGCCACACAGGAATTTAAATATGTTTAGAACGTTTGCCTTTTTCTTGAGTATTACTTGTGGGGTGTGTATTGCGCAGCAGAAAAACGCTGCTGTGGTAGTTGTAGGACGCGTACTCAATGAAGAAGACAGTGTTCTTATCAGAGAAAATTTTTTCAGCGGGTTAAAGGCAAAAACATCAAACCGAATTTCTGAATCGGAGGGCTATTTCAAACAGATTGTCCAAACTGATCCTGCTAATCATGCAGCTTTATACGAGTTAGCCACTTTATATCATTCACAGGACGAAGATGCTGTGGCTGAGAAATATGCCCGCGACGCCGTCACAGTAAATTCGGGTAATAAATGGTACTGGCTTCTTTTGGCTGATATTTATAAAAAGCATCGCAATTACGATCAGCTCAGCTTAATTTATACTGATCTGATAAGACTGGAGCCGGATAATGATAATTATTACTTCGATAAAGCGAGCTCTCTTGTTTTAGCTAATAAGACAAAAGAGGCAGAAATGATCTACAGCTCCATAGAAGAAAAATTTGGCGGTTCAACAGAGTTAAGTAATGCAAGGCAGCGTGCTTACCAGCAAGGGGGAGATTCTGAAAAAGCTGTTCTCGAAATAGATAAACTTATAGGGGCGAATCCTGGCGAAGCAACTAATTATCTAAATCAAAGTGATCTGTACATAAAATCAGGCAGGCGGGACAAAGCATTAGAAATACTTCTTAAAGCAAAATCCAAAGGTATTCGTAATCCCTTCATTAGTTTGGGTATCGCTGATATCTATAAGGATTGGGGAAAGAATGAAGAGGCAACGGCCGAACTAGAAACAGCTTTTGCTTCGCCTGAATTACATGTAAATGCTAAGATAGGGATCATACTATCCTTGTTTCAAAAGTTTGAGGATGCTGCTGTAAGAGAGCAGGCATTGAAACTGTCAAAGCTTGTTACAGAAAGTCACCCGGCAGAAGCGAAGGCCTTTTCTCTTTACGGAGATGTATTGTTCCAGGTGCAAAAGTTGAACGATGCAAAACAAGCCTATAAAAAATCACTTGAACTCAATAGCCAGATTTATCAGGTTTGGGAACAACTTATTAAAATAAATATCAGTGCCAGGGACTATGCTTCGGCTATTACCGATGGAGAAGAAGCTTTAAGCTTATTTCCCAACCAGGCGCCTCTGTATTTTTATACAGCTATTGCATATGCACAGAGCGGCAAGCACCCGAAAGCCATCAGCTATTTTAACACCGCGATCGACTTTGAGCCTGAGGATAAGAATTTCCAGACGCAGATCTATTCCTCTTTAGGCGATTCATATAATGCCCTAAAAAAATATTCCGAGTCTGATGACTCTTATAATAAAGCTCTCGTTCTGAATCCCGATAATACGTATGTACTAAACAATTATGCTTACTACCTATCCCTACGGGGAAATAATCTTCGGAAAGCGGAGGAAATGTCTGCACGGTCAAATAAACTGCAGCCTGGAAACTCATCATTTGAAGATACCTACGCGTGGGTACTATTTAAGCAAAAAAAATATGCGGATGCCCGCATTTGGATTGAAAAAGCTATCAGTAATAACAAGAACAGCGGAGTCCTGGCTGAACATTATGGTGATATCCTTTACCATCTTGGCGAAAAGGATCTGGCACTGCAGCAGTGGAAGTCAGCCAGGGAAAAAGGCGCTAGTTCAGACGTTTTAAATAAGAAAATAAATGAGAAAAAATATTCTGAATAAGGTTCTGTGTGTAGTCCTGACGGGTTTGACCTTGTTTGCAGCTTCTGCCTGTAAAACGAAGAAAGCTACTTTGCCGGCTTCCCCTGCTCCCCTTGAGAAAGAACGGTTGTCTTCAGGCAGCGTCATGAAAAATGTCCAGGATAAGCAGCCAACCTATACTACGCTTTCTGTAAAAGCCAAAGCCGACTTGAATATAAATAATAATACCCAAGATGTCAGCATGAATATTCGTATGAGGAATGGAGAAGCCATTTGGGTGTCAGTCACGGCCATCGCGGGAATTGAAGTTGCCAGGGCTTTGATAACACCGGACAGTATAAAGGTGTTAAATCGTTTACAAAGTGAATATCTGGCCAAACCTTTCAATTATATACACCAGTTCACTAATAAGCAGGTAAGTTTTAATACGGTACAATCTTTATTTACAGCTACTATGATGCAGGGCATTACGGGCTCTGAGGTAACAGTCGGAGAAGAGAATTCGCAGACCGTACTTAGCGGCAATGTATCAGGTTTATTGTACAAGCTCCTGTTTAACAGCCGGTATAATCTGGTTCAGAGCAATCTGACCGACCGTAGCAGCGGAAAAAACCTTCTTGTTAACTACGCCAACTTTGTGAATATTTCAGGAAAAGAGTTCCCTCAGGATGTTAGTATCCGTTCGGACGCTCAGAATAGAAGTGTGAAAATCGATCTTCACTATAATAGTATCATAGTAAACGAGGCGGTAGATTTTCCATTCAATGTGCCTAAAAGGTTTACGGTAAAAAATTAATTAGATAGATTTGCGGCATGAGTTTTATAAGGCTGTTTCTTTTTCTCGCGTTAATATTAGTGGTAGGCAATACTTATGGTCAAAGCAGTGCTGAGCTGAAACGCCGTAAGGATGCATTAACCCGCGAAATTGAAATGCTCAGGCGCTCTCAGAACGAAGTGGCAAGCAATAAGAGGCTATCTTTAAAACAGATAAATGCCCTGAATGCACAAATAAGACTTCGTGAGGAGAAGATTAAGACGATCAACTCGGAAGTAAGGCTACTGGATAACGAGATCTCTGAAAACACAAGTACTGTACGTTCGCTGCAATCCCAGTTAAATAAGCTAAAAAAAGAATATGCTGCTATGGTGCTTTTTGCGTTCAGAAATCAAAGCGCATACAGCAAATTGATGTTCGTTTTCGCTTCTAAAGATTTCAACCAGGCTTATAAACGCTTAAAATATCTGCAGCAGTTTGGAGATTACCGTAAGAAGCAGGCTAAATACATCGAACAGACTTCTAAGGAGCTGGGGATTAAAATTGTTCAGCTGGACCGGAATAAAAGGTCAAAGAACGATTTGTTACACGATCAGGAGGATGAAAAGATCACTCTCGGAAAAGAAAAGAATACTAAAGCGCAGCAGTTTAGTAAGCTTTCAAAGCAAGAAAAGAAGTTGCGGCAGGAATTGTCTAAAAAGCAGCGCGAAGCTGCCAGTTTAAACAGGGCCATCAATAACGCCATTGCCAGAGAAATTGCGGAGGCCAGAAGAAGGGAAGAAGAAGCGGCCCGTGCTGCTGCAGCCAAAGCAAAAGCTGAAAATCGGGAGGTTGCACCGGCCAAGCCTGCGTCAAGAGGATCCAGCGTTCTTGCTTCAACGCCTGAGGCAGCAAAGCTTTCATCAGATTTCCTGGGAAATCGCGGTGGTTTACCATGGCCGGTAGCAAACGGGTCGATCACTGAAAGATTTGGCAGGCATACTGTAGGGGCAGGTGTGGTCGTTGATAATGATGGAGTTACTATCCGGACGAATCAGGGAGCGGCAATCAGGGCAGTTTTTGAGGGGACCGTTGCCCAGGTAGGGACTATTCCTGCAAGTAATGTTCAATATATACTGGTTCGTCATGGAGAGTATTTCTCAGTTTATTCCGGATTAAAATCAGTAAGTGTCTCAAGGGGCCAGAAAGTTTCAGTGAAACAAACCATCGGGGTTGTTTCAACCGACTCGGAGGATGGAACAACAGAGATGCAGTTTAAAATTTGGAAAGGGTCAACTCCTTTAAATCCTGAAAGTTGGCTGGCAAATTAGAAAACGATTAGTATAATATTTACTTATATTTGTATAAATCTTAATAGGATGTTAAACGCTGCTTTACTGTTCCTGAATATAGGAACCCCGGAAATGTTGTTGATAGTAGGAGCAATATTATTATTGTTTGGAGGGAAGAAGATGCCTGAACTGGCTCGTGGTCTGGGAAAAGGCATCCGCGAGTTCAAAGATGCTTCAGACGGTGTTAAGCGTGAGATTCACAGGAACATCAATGCTGTTAATGATGACCTCAACGTAGATTTAGATAGTAATACTAACAAAAATAAACAAGCCGACCAGGCGCAAACAAATTCATAATCATGGTTAATTCAATTTTATTGGCGGCGCTAGGAGCTCCTGAAATTATTCTTATTGTAGTTGCGTTGCTACTATTATTCGGGGGTAAAAAAATCCCTGAACTGATGCGCGGATTGGGTAAAGGCGTAAAAGAGTTTAAGGACGCGAAAGATGGTGACCCAGCGGAAACCAAGGAGCGCAGAGAATATTAGGCTTTTATAAAATATGTAATATCACCTCATGTTTTGCTTACAGCAAGATATGAGGTTTTTTGTTTTTCAGGAACAAGACCTCAAATGTATGACCGATTTTGGAAAATTTACCGCATTAATTTCAGGTATTATTGTTCATAATGGTTTCATTTCATAGAAATATGTACCTTCACGGCATGGAAAAGTACACTACGTTAAGCAGCGTACAACAGGATATAAAAGATAGCAAGCTGCATTTACGCCAATTAGTGGAAGCTTACTTGCAGCGCATAGAAGAAAACAAGCATTTAAATGCTTTCGTTGAAGTGTTTGCTGAAGAAGCAAGAAGCCAGGCTGAAATTGTAAATTCCAGGTTGCTTGATGGTACTGCCGGCAAACTGGCCGGTATGGTTATCGGCATCAAAGATTTGATATGTTATCAAAACCATATCGTATCTGCAGGTTCAAAGATTCTTGATAATTATAGATCTGTTTTTTCATCGACCGTTGTAGAGCGCCTTTTGGCAGAAGATGCGGTGATCATAGGCCGTCAAAATTGTGATGAGTTTGCCATGGGTGGCTCTAACGAAAATTCATTTCACGGTCCCGTGAAAAATAACGCAGACAATAGCCGTGTACCAGGTGGATCTTCAGGAGGTTCAGCGGTTGCCGTTCAGGCGGGCTTATGCATGGCTTCATTAGGGACGGATACTGGTGGATCTGTGAGACAACCTGCGGCTTTTTGTGGCGTGGTTGGTTTAAAACCTACTTATGGCAGGGTTTCGAGACATGGGGTTATCGCCTATGCGTCGTCCTTTGACCAGGTTGGCCCGATAACAAATTCTGTAGAGGACGCAGCTTTGCTACTGGAAGTAATTGCCGGTCACGACGAATATGACAGTACTTCCTCAACCCTCCCTGTTCCTGCCTATACTCAGCAGCTCGACTTTTCCGGGAAAAAGAGAATTGCTTATCTGCCCGAAACTTTAACCTCGGAAGGACTAGATCCTGAAGTGAAGGCTCTTACCGAAAAAACGATTAAAGAATTGCAGGAGGCCGGCCACGCTGTAGAACCGATATCTTTTCCTTATCTTGATTTTGTAGTGCCAACCTATTATATATTAACGATGGCTGAGGCTTCGTCGAATCTGGCAAGATATGACGGGGTGCATTACGGATACAGAAGTCCTAATGCTACCGACCTTGAATCGACCTACAAAAAATCACGCTCTGAAGGATTTGGAGCAGAGGTGAAACGCCGTATCTTGCTGGGATCATTCGTGCTAAGTGCTGGTCATTACGATGCTTTTTATGGAAAGGCTCAGAGAGTTCGCCGCGTAATTCGCGAGAAAACCGATGAGATCCTGCAGGATCATGATTTCATTCTTTTGCCTACTACCCCTGGTCCGGCCTTTGGAATCGGAGAGAAGACAGATGATCCGGTTACTATGTATCTTGCAGATATATTTACCGTTCAGGCTTCGTTGGCAGGAATTCCAGCAATTTCCTTACCTTTAGGTGAAACGAAGACTAATTTACCCTTAGGAATACAGCTGATAGGGAAACGGTTTGGTGAGTCGGAATTATTAGCTTTTTCTAAATATATTTTAAATGTAACTAAAAGCCGTTAATTTGGTAGAAAGGGAGACAATTACCAACAATTACCAGAGGCTGTTTAGCCATATTGAAAAATGATGAGAAGGAAAAGAGTATTCGCCCTGACTATTTTAGGGCTTGCTTTAGCAGGTACACCGGTGACCACTAAAGCGAATGTTGATGTCAATGTTAAAAATCCGGTGAAAGCGTCTGCTTTGATCGATCCTTCCGAGTACCGCCGTACTTTGGATGACTTGACGAAAACAGTTCCTTTAACCTATAATGAGCCGGTTAAGAGGATGATCAATTACTACGCGTCATCTCACAAAGCTAAATTTTCCAAAGTTCTTGGACTGTCTGAATATTATTTCCCGATTTATGAAAAGGTATTTAAGGAAAGGGGTGTACCTGAAGAAATTAAATACCTGTCTATTGTTGAATCTGCTTTAAATCCATTTGCCTTGTCATCAGCACAGGCCGGAGGTTTGTGGCAGTTTTTAGAGCCCGTTGGGAAAATATACGGTTTGCAGATTAATGAAACTATAGATGAGCGCCGCGACCCGGTTTTAGCTTGTAATGCTGCTGCTAGTTATCTCTTAGATTCTTATGAGATGTATAAAGACTGGTTGCTAGCCATTGCTTCATACAACTGTGGACGCAACAATATACGCTGGGCAATGGAAAAGGCTCCATCGGCAACTACGTATTGGGAAATACGCCAATATTTGCCTGCCGAAACGCAAAGTTATGTGCCTGCGTTTATCGCTACCGTATACTTGATGAACAATAGTAAAAGACATGGGATCTATCCTGTAAAGCCTGATTTCAATATCTCAACCAGGGAAATTTTCGTTAACAGACCAGTTTCATTATATAGTGTTGCCAAGGCTGTGGGTGTTGAAGCTTCAGATCTGATAGTTTTAAATGCTGCATATAAGAATCAAATTGTAAATGGAAGCGTCGAAAAACCAGGGAAACTGGTTATTCCGGTCATAAAAGATTATTTACATAATGCCTTATGTGACGTGCTAACAAAGCCAGGGAAGCTTGAAGATGAATTGCGTCTGGTATACACTGTCCCTGTGGAAACTAAGGTAGCTTCCGTAGTGTCAAAAAAGACAAGCCCCGGCTCAAATAATTCAAATTATAAGGCTGTTGATACCTACGTAAAGTACAAAGTTAAAGAAGGAGATACCCTGAGCTCTATTGTTGAGCAATTCAACTCTACAGAGGCCGAAGTAAAAGTTTTAAATCGCCTGAAGCAGGCATCAGTAAAACCTGGAATGGTCTTGACTATCATTCAGGGATAAATTAGCTGCAAACATATTCAGAGAAGGCCGTGACTAATTCACGGCCTTTAGTTCTTCCAGATAGCCATAGTATAAATAGGCGCTGACATTCTGATACCCTATTTCAGCCAGCAAACTACGATATTCATTGACTTGAGTATAATGTTGTGCTTTAGGTTCGCCCGTAAATTTAAAATCAATAATGACAACCTCATCCTCTCCTATCAGAACTTTGTCTGGACGATAGCTTTCTCCGAGGCCACTGATAATGGTTTGTTCATTCAGGCTCTCGTAAGGTTTGTCGAGAAGGGCTTTCAATTCGGGATGATGCAAAACACTTTCTGCTAATTTCAAAATCTCACTTTCTTCTGTCTTTCTAAACAAACCTTCCTGATACATTTTAGTCAGTACGGCAGGAAGCTCAGTGACACTGGTCACCCGCGAAAGAAGATCGTGTAAGATAATTCCCCGTCGTCGCTGTGTATCTCCGCTAAGGATATCAAGTTGCTCATAGACTTTTTTATCTGTCAGAGCATCACCAAGCCGGTTTGATAAGGGGTACGATTCAAAACTCCATGTCGTTTCTGAAAAGCGTGTATCATGCAATGCTGATTTATTCCCTGAAACCTGCTTTAGTATAGGCTGATCGATTATAAATGTCGACTCGTCAAACTCTGTGTTCAGATCTGATGCATAATACTTTAGCGTATGGAAGATCAAATCACCTGCAAGGTTAAATTGGTCATCCTTGCCCGCCACCTGTCCGGGGGCTGATATGTAAAGGTGGTTTTTGGTCCTGGTGGTGGCCACATAAAGCATATTAAGGGCGTCCATATAGTTGAATAACAACTCTTCAAAGTATGCTTTTGCAAAAGCTGATTGTCCGAGGCTTTTTTTGTAATGTACCGGAACGCTTTGAAGCATTGCAAAAGGCGTTTGGTCTGTTTCAACCCAAAAAATATTGTTCGCCATACCGTCTAAACTCCAACTGCAAAAAGGTAGCATAACGACATTAAATGCAAGTCCCTTTGATTTGTGGATAGTCATTACCTGAACAGCGTCGGTCTGTTCGCTGGAAGGCAGGGCTTTACGCTCGCCTTCTTCTTCCCACCAGTTCAGGAAAGAAGTGATTCCGCGCTCGCCTTGTTTTACAAATGAGCTGACCATGTCTCGGAAAGCAAAAAGATAAGGCAAATGCATACTCAGATTATTCAACTGGTATGCTGAAATGAGTTGCTCAACAATTACAAAAAGCGGAAACTGTTGCCAGGTTGACCAGTTTTCACATAAGCTGTGCGGCAAAGCCTCATGGAGTTCTCTTACTTCTGTGGAGTTAATTTTTAACCAGATCGCAGAGTCAATAACCCTGTCGTGTATATGATGATAAAGATAAATGCAATTGGCCTTGAATAAGGAGCTCTCATCCCTTTTCGCACTCATTGCATAAAGGGTGTTGACAATCAAACGTATAGCAGAGTTGTTGGCTATTAATAAAGCTTCCCCTGAAATAACCGGGATATGATTTGCTATCAGGTATTCGACCGTTTCCCGGGCCTCTCTGTTACTCCGGACTAAAATGCAGATGTCGCTGGGAGCATATCTTGGTTCGGCTTTATCGAGCCAGGTGATTAATTTGTCTTTGACCGATCTTAAAGCACCTTCGCGGGTTTCAGAAGCTCTGGTCCGGTTGTCTTTCGCTTCAATGAATTCAACTTCAATTGTTCCTCCGGAGGGCGTAGATTCCGCTTTATTCTGATGGCTTTGACTGTAAGCATTCCGGATAATTTCATCGTAGCCTTGAGCTGACCACCAATTTTGGAAGAAATCTGCCCCTCCGTCCTCATTTACTTTTGCGTTTATATGATTTTGTAAATATTGCGGAGAGTATTTAAACAGGAAGTTATTAAAGTCGATGATGTTAGAGGCACTGCGATAGTTCTCCTGCAGGCTATCGTCCATAACCCTTATGTCGCCCAGATGCTTTTTGGCATGGCTATGTAATATACGCCAGTCGCCATTCCTCCACCGGTAAATAGATTGTTTAACATCTCCTACGATCAGGTGGTCAATAAGTTTCCCATTTGCTTCTGCCATAGCGTTTCTGAGAAGCGGAAGGAAATTGTCCCATTGAAAAGAAGATGTATCCTGAAATTCATCGAACAAAAAATGTTTGTAGCGATTACCCATCTTCTCCCATATGAATGAGGGGTTATCACCTTGTTCTACCGTAATGCCCTTTAATAGGTTCTGCGCGTCACTTATTAGTAAAGTGGCATTTTCCTCCCTGTATTCTTTCATCAGGGCCGCCATTTCCTGCATTAAGCGAAGATAGTAGAGGTTCGCATCCAGGGCTTTTGCCATTTGGTATTGGGGCAGTTGCTCAAGGTAAAAGTTGGAAAGGTCTGCTATTACTGGGTTCAACAGTTCAAAGAGAGAAGCTGCATCTGCGCTTAAGCCTCCCTTCTGCCACTCCTCCGGTTCATTGATCATCTTTTGAAGCCCCGTGATTTTGGCATAATCTCCGTCGGCTATCTTGATCAGATTGTTGAGGGGATTGCGGGATTTGCCCTTTAGCTGATCAGGCAGTACTCCTGATTCCTGGAAGATTTTTACCGCCTGGCGTGCTTGCTGTGTTACCGAATCTTCAAAGAAATCAAGCATGCCTTTTGTTACTTCCTGGAGATCTTTAAATAAGCGCTCAGGTTCGTGCGACTTCATCGCATTTTCAAAGGGCTGATAACGCTCTTTAAAGATCTCACCTGCTAAGCCGAGAAGTGTATCACGGTAATTCCAGCTTTTATTGTCGCGCACCCGTTCAAGCGCCAGGTTGATTATCCATTGCAGTAATTCGGGCTTACGCTCAAGCTGTTCATTTAGCTTTACCGCTAGTTCTTTCTTGACCTTGTCGAGGTTCATCTCAAGCTTATACCCGGCATCGAGGCCTAGTTCAAAGGAGAAACTACGGATTACTCTTTGCACAAAACCATCGATGGTATTTACGGCAAAGCGACTGTAGTCATGGAGAATGCGGCGATAAATTGCATAAGCCTTAATCTTTAGCGTCTCTGAATTTAAATCGGGATGTGCTTGCAGTATAATGTTCCGGAATGTTTCAACGTTTCCCCCTCCTAAGGCAAGGTTTCGGAGCACTTCGAGGATCCTTGACTTCATCTCTTCGGTTGCCTTATTTGTAAAGGTTACAGCCAGGATTTCCCGATACTTCGTTTCGGTAGTAAACAACAGGGTCAGGTAATGTGCAGTAAGACTGAAAGTTTTTCCGGAACCAGCCGAGGCCTGAAGGATTTTAAGAGGTTTGTGCTGCATAGCAAGGAAACGCCAAAATTAAAAATTATTGTCAGGGATACCCAATCCCGGGTGGTTATTAAGGAGCCATTTACCGTCTTTAAAGGCTGGACTGTCGAAAGGATTGTTATTCGTTAGAAAAGGACCATCAAGATCAGCCCAGTCGCAGAGGGGAGCCAAAGCAATTCCCGCAGAAGTGGCTACACTGGTCTCGCTCATGCAGCCAATTAAAACTTTCATATCGTATTCACGCGCCTTTTTTATCATTTCAAAGGCTTCATTCATGCCTGCACTCTTCATTAACTTGATGTTGATTCCATGATAGGCTCCTTTGATTTTGTCGAGACCCCGCAGACGTTGTATTGCCTCATCTGCCAAGATGGGGATGGGGCTTCTTTCTGTTATCCAGGCATTTCCGTCAAGATTGTTTTTATCCATCGGTTGCTCCAGAATTTCTACCCCTTTGTCTTTAAGCCAGAATATAAAATCCAGCGCCTCTTCTTTATTGGCCCAGCCCTGATTGGCATCGGCATACAAAGGTTTGTGGCTCACTGTCCGGATGGTTTCAACCAGCATTTTATCGTCATCTGAACCCAGCTTAATTTTCAAAACCCGTGCAAATTCTGCCTCTTTTATTTTTTTTACAATGATTTGGGGGGAATCGATACCAATAGTCACGGAAGTGACAGGCATGTGATCCGGTTCTGAACCGAAAAATTTAAAGCAGGGAATACCGGTGAGCTTTCCCTCCAGGTCATGTAAGGCAATATCGATTGCTGCCTTTATCGCCGGATTGCCATCAGAAAGTCCATCTAAATAGATACTGAGTTCGGTATAATTAAAAGGAGGTCTCATCCAGCTCAAATCTACTTGTTTAAGAAACTGCGAAGCTGTTTCAAAATTCTCACCCATGTAGGGTACCATAGAGGCCTCTCCCAGTCCTATATGCCCCCCGTGAAGAACTTTTAACAGTATTAAAGGAGTATAAGTCCGGGAGAACCCGGATATCCTGAACGGATATTTAAGTTCCAGCTGATAGGGTTGATAAGAGATTCTCATAATAAACGCTGCTATAAATATAGCCCATATCACGTCAGTGTTAATTTGTTTTTGACAATAAAGGAGATCCGACTTCGCTTTGTACCTTTGCAGGCGATGAGTAGTCCTCTTTTTCGACCCTTCGACAGATATAATTTTAGTGAAAGTGTCTGTTATTTGACGGGAAATCCCGCAGTTTCAAAAATCACTGTTTTTCCGGAATGGTTGATAAAGCAGTACAAGCTTGAAGATAAGCCCTTCAAAATGCTGGATGAACGGATCCTTACTTACCGTGACATTACTGTGCCGGCTTCAGAAATAGCTATAGCTAAACTCGAATTGCTGGAAATAGAAATCCGGAATGCATTTAATTGCGGGTATGAGGCAGTGACGCAGCTGGATGAATTGAAACTGTTTCAATGGATGGCCAAACAGGTGTATGGTATAATCCATTGGGAAGTTCGGGCTGGAATGCGGCAGCAAAGAGCCGTCGGCGAAGAATTTAATTTTTCTCAGTCAATAGCGCATAAGTTTAGCAATCTGCATATTATGTTGCAGTCGCTGGTGCAAAACACGGAGTTTGAGGGCGTTTTACCATGGAGTATCAAAGTTTTCCCCCTTAAAAGCGCACCGGAAACTTTCAGTTACCGGGACGAGATAAATACATTGGTTTTCTCATTAAAGATGAACGACTTTGGAATTGTGGCCTGTTTGCAGGATAATGGCGAGAGCCTTATTTATCATAAGCCTGTGCTTGATAAGATTGGCAATCACATTCTTCATCCTATACAATTTGAGGAGATCTGCGCAAGATTTTTTTATTCTGCGTACCTATTCAATCGCTTGCCAGAATATACGGTATTATCTGCAAATGGGACAACATATATAGATGCTATGCCCTTGAGGATCAGCAGCAGGCCGGTTTATGATACCTGGCAAGGCAAAACTTATGGGCAAGTGCTGGAGAATTTTTGGAAGGCATGGGGCTTTACATTGTTTGAGATTATTAAAAACCCCGATCATCCTATGAGCTTCCTGCTAAAAGAAGGGAAGGACTTTAACGAATCTGTGGACCTGCCCCTGTAATAGCTGAACCATTTTTACAAATTAGAATTATCTTTACTGAATGGCTAAATCCAAATCGGCATATTTTTGTCAAAGTTGTGGTTATGAATCGGCAAAATGGCTGGGTAAATGTCCAGCCTGCAATCAATGGAATTCTTTTGTTGAGGAACTGATACAGAAGCCCGCGCCAAATGTTCCGGATTGGAAACCAACAGGTAAACTGAACGCCCGGGTTGCCAGGCCAGCTGCAATCCATGAAATTGTATATTCTGAGGAGAACAGACTAATCACTCCTGATAAGGAGTTAAACCGGGTTTTGGGCGGAGGCGTTGTGCCTGGTTCGCTTGTATTGATAGGTGGTGAACCCGGAATTGGAAAGTCGACGCTGATGCTGCAGGTTGCATTAAATCTGCCTGGACTCAAAGTTTTGTATGTCTCCGGAGAAGAGAGTGAACACCAGATCAAAATGCGGGCGGAACGTATTGTACCCTCTGGTGGCAGACCAGAAACATATATACTTACGGAAACATCTACACAAAACATCTTTAAACAGATAGAGCAGATGGAGCCCGAAGTTGTAGTGATAGATTCCATTCAAACTCTTCACTCATCATTTATAGAATCAACGCCGGGAAGCGTTTCACAAGTGCGGGAATGTACAGCAGAGCTTCTTCGCTTTGCTAAAGAAACATCCACGCCGGTGTTTCTTATCGGCCATATTACAAAGGATGGGACAATTGCCGGACCGAAGATATTAGAGCATATGGTGGATACCGTTTTGCAATTTGAAGGCGACCGGCACCATGTTTACCGTATCTTACGGTCTGTAAAGAACAGGTTTGGTTCAGCCTCTGAGCTCGGTATTTATGAGATGCAGGGAACTGGTTTACGTGAGGTTTCAAATCCTTCAGAAATTTTACTTTCTCAAAGAGAAGAACAATTAAGTGGTATTACTATTTCTGCGATGTTGGAGGGGCTGCGCCCTATGCTGATCGAGACACAGGCATTGGTAAGTCCGTCGGCTTATGGAACCCCACAACGCTCGGCCACTGGTTTTGATACCCGAAGGATGAATATGCTGCTGGCTGTTCTTGAGAAACGTTGCGGCTTCCGTTTGAGTGCTCAGGATGTGTTCTTAAATATCGCCGGGGGCCTGCGCGTTGAAGATCCTGCCGTAGATCTTGGTATTGTTGCAGCAATCATCTCTTCTCATGAAGATATAGCTATATCGCAGCATGCCTGCTTCGCAGCTGAAGTGGGGCTGTCGGGAGAAATAAGAGCTGTCAATCGGGTGGAACAGAGGATTGCAGAAGCTCAAAAACTCGGTTTCGAAGCCATCTATATATCTAAATATAATCAAAAAGGACTCGATCTGAGCCGCTACTCTATAGAAATTAAGAGCGTAGCGAAGATTGAGGAAGTGTTTGAAAATTTGTTTGGATAATAACCTGTGAGATTTTTACGATCTCACAGGTTATAAGTTGTAAAGGATCTACCTGACTAAGAATTTTTTGGATATTGACTCTGATGATGTCTTTAACGAGGCGATCAGTACCGAAGAGGGATACTCGCCCTTCAGAATGATTGTATTTTTGCCTTTGTCGAGTTTCACCTCCTTGTTCTCAATTGTTTGACCCGAAAGATTGCTGAGGATAAGCTGCCCTTTTGTGGCTGTGTTTGAAAAAATAACCAATTGCACTCCGCCATTGACGGATGATAATCTAATATCGGTAGGCCTTGCTGCTGAACTGGCTGTAACTATTTTCGACTTTGCGTATTTGCCGTCGTGGTCTCTCTGAAGCAACTGATAATAGTTGATCCCCCCGGATGGAGAGTAGTCGGTAAAAGAGTATGACTTCTCTGTAGTGGAATTACCCGCAGCGTCTACTTTGCCAATCGTAGTAAAGGTTTTACCGTCAGAAGACCTGAGAATCTCGAAATCTTTTGTGTTCTCTTCCAAAGAAGTAGTCCACTTCAGCTGGATACTTGCTATCAATGACTGAGCTTCAAATGTTTTCAATTTAATTGGCATTGTTTGAATATCCGTGTGAATCTTCAGATCATCTATCATCCAATTAACTTCACCGGCTGTTGGTGGTGCGGTGAAGTTAAAGCCATATAACCTCAGGGTGATCACTTCATTTGCTGCCCCAACCAATGAGAATGCTGAGCTTTCGAGCTCCCATTCGTCTGTATTTAAGCCTCCCGCCCCAAAATCTTCGCCATATGGTCCTAATGATGAACTGACATTGCTGGTTCGAACGCTCCAGTTTGTAGGGCCTAGTCCGCTGCTTTTTGCTGCAAAGGATATACCAGCGAGCACAATTGAATTTCCCGGTGCGGGAGTGAGCGAAATCTCGAAATAAGTGCTGTTATTTTTGTCAAAGCCGCCTTCTTTTGCAGATGCCGCTGCTGCCTTTCCGCCGGATGCTCCGTCGTATCCGGAAGAGCTTCCGTCAACAAGCAGCTCCGTCGATCCATTATTATTGTGCAATGTTATGGGACTAACTGTAATATTGGGGCTTTCACCATTTGAGGATGTTACCGTAGCGGTTTCGAAGTTCCAGTAGTGCTGGGCCTGTACATTGACCGCTGTAAAGCAGGCGATCAGAAGTAGAATTTTTTTCATAGATAAGTATTTAATGTTTTACACAAATCAACATAAAATATATCACAACTCGATTTACAGTTTTGTTTCATTTAGGTTAACGAAAATTTACAATTTTCAAGTAATCAACTTGTTATTCATTTCTCTATACTTAATATTAGTAATACGACTTGAGAAGCCTGTGAATTGATCGTGAATTATAACCACATCAGCTCGGAGTCGTGTACAAGATTTCAAGGTGGTGGTCATTAAGGACATTGGAACTAGAAGTTGATGCAGCAGAAGCGATGGTATGATTATTAAATAGGTTTTTTTTGTTACTTTCGAGATGTTAAGCTAGCTAATGAAGTTTGAAACAATAACCATAAAAGACATTGCGAAAGCGTTAGGGCTATCTACATCTACCGTTTCAAGAGCCTTACGGGGTGGTTATGAGATAAGTGATGAGACCAAAAGGATAGTTTTAGAGTACGCGGAGAAGATAAATTACAGGCCTAATCCTATTGCCTTGAGTTTAAAGGAGCGCCGGAGCTATTCGATCGGTGTAGTTGTGTGCGAAATAGCAAATAATTTCTTTTCACAAGCTATAAATGGCATTGAATCTATAGCATACGGAGCCGGCTATCATGTTATTATTACACAAAGCAATGAATCCTACGAAAGAGAGATCAGCAATGTTCAACATTTAGCATCCCGTTCCGTGGATGGTTTACTCATTTCTTTATCTTCTGAAAGCGCAGATAATTCCTATATAAAAAACCTTCATGATAAAGGTCTTCCGATTGTGTTCTTTGACCGGGTTGCCAAAGAAATTGAGACTCATAAGGTAATAGCAAATAATTTTAAAGGCTCATTTGAAGCAACGGAGTATTTAATAAAGTTGGGACATACAAAAATTGCTCATTTTACAAATCCGGAGCACCTGTCTATTACCAGCGAGAGGTTAGATGGTTACCGTACTGCTTTAAATAAATATAACATTCCGTTCGACGAAAGGTATGTGAAGTATTGCCAGCATGGTGGAATGATTCAAGAGGAGTTAGACAACGCCGTAGGCGAACTGCTTAACCTGGAGGAGAGGCCCCTGGCAATTTTCGCAGCACAGGATAAATTAAGTACAGGATGTCTGATGGCTTTTAAAAACCACGATCCAGAGTTTGCATCGAAAATCAAAATTGCAGGTTTCACAAATTCGGGGGTGGTGGATCTGTTTAGTCCTCCAATAACTGCAGTGAGGCAGCCTGCTTTCGAAATGGGGCAGGTGGCCACACAATTGCTGATAAAACTGATCGAAAGTAAATACCCGGTAACGGAATTTGAAACCAGGATGCTGGACACTGAACTGATCATCAAACATTAAATAAAATCGACAAACGGGCAAATCCAGACGTCAAAAACCTATCCGCATTTTATTTGTCCTATCCCGATGTTTATCTACAAGTTTGCATAGTTAGTCTAAAGTTTTTTAGGAGAATCTAAATAAGTTGTTCATTTGGTTTTATAAACAAATGATCATGAAAAGTTCTGATAACGCTATATCTCCTTTTATTGTATTATTGATTCCAATACTGTTTATGACCTGCTTGCTGACACTCAATGCGGATTCGAGAGAAACTGTCAGGACTGACGCAGCTGCTTGTTTCAAGCTTCCGGAATTCAGAGTAGTATTAAGGTCTGTTTTTTGATCAGGATGTTAGCTGGGTAAAAAAATGGCTGATAACCCAGGGGTCAAAAATAATGGTCACTATTATTCCTGCGATTGCTCCAAAAAAATGTGCGTCGTGATTTATATTACTTGACTGCTTGGAAGCATAGGCGCTGTACACCAGGTATAAAACTCCGAAAATCACTGCGTTTATCGGAATAGGAATTAAGAACAAGTAGAATTCAGCATCCGGGAAAAATAGTATGTAACTAAATACAACGGCTGAAACAGCGCCAGAGGCCCCAAGGCTATTGTACCAGAAATGGTCTTTATGTTTCAGGATAGTGCTCAAATCGCTTAATGCAAGGCTTACCAGGTAGAGGATGCCAAATTGCACCGATCCAATCTGCTTTTCAAGCGTAAATGCAAAAAAGTAATAAGAGAGCATGTTCATAAAGAGATGACCCCAATCCTTATGAATCAAGCCGCTGGTGAAGATTGAATAAACCCTTTCTCCCCTGCTTACGCTGTACGGGTGGAGCATGAACTTTCCATAAATTTGAGGGTTGGAAAATGCATATAAGCTGGTAATTATAGTAAATAAGAAAATTATACTGGCAACCGGTGTCTCTCTTAAAAAGTGCTCCATCAAATCTGTGACAATGTTTTAAAACGTATAAAGCTATCAACATACTAAGATTAGTATATTGATAGCTTTATTTTGTAAGGGTAAGGTACAATTATTACGCCATTACTGAAAATATTTTTAATACAAGCCTTCTGGTCCAAAACAGATTTTTATCCCGGCAGAAAACACACTGTAAAAATCAGGATATTGATTCTTGAATTTAGCTGCAGAGTCATTATATCCGTCAAGTCCTTCGCCCATAGTAACATTCATCTGATAGTTTAAGTTCAGGATATAACGTGTATAGCCCCAGCGGTCTAAAATATTAAAATTGATACCTGTGTTGATGGGAACCACGATATTACTACTAACATCATCGCCAGCAAAGACATGATTGTCTGTCGACCTGATCCTTACATTTTCAGTCATCTTATTTTTAATGATACCGACACCTGTACCAACATACAAACCGCGGATAGCATACAGTAAATTACTGCTTTCAAAGTCGACAAACTGGCCAAGCTGTGCTTTACCATTCACCGTGAAGGCCATATAGCTGTTTTTAAAAAATCGCAAATGGGGGTCATTGATACTGTCTCCTCCACTAAGGGTTCCTTTTTGCAGCTCAAATCCAATAGACGTAAAGGGCGTTAAATGATAGTCGAGATTGCCGATAATAGTTTGGTTCGAACGGGTCTTTTCCAGATCGGCAAAAGCTGTGTTTATACCCAAACCAACACCTGCGCTAAGGCGATAATAGTTATATTGGCCGGAAACGTTTAATACAAATAAACAACCGATAATAATGAGTAAATACTTTCTCAAAGCTGTGAAATTTAAAATTCGGAGTAAATTAAGTTAAAAAAGATAAAATTTCAAATAAATAATTGTTAAATCGTTACTCAAAAAGTAAATTTAATGGAAAGTTTAAAAAAATATCATTTTACATGCGTCGACCGCTTTTTACAATATGTAACAATTGATACACAGTCAGATCCATATTCCGGTACCTACCCTTCGACGGAAAAACAAAAGAATCTTGGGAAAATATTAGTTGAAGAGCTGCTGGCGATGGGTATTAAAGATGCTGAACTGGATGACTATGGCTACGTTTACGCATCTATTCCTGCAACGAGCGGGAAAGAGGTTCCGGTGATTTGCTTTTGCTCTCACATGGACACCTCTCCGGATTGCAGCGGTGAATCCGTCAAGCCTGTCATCCATAAGAATTACCAGGGGCAAGACTTAATATTACCTGATGACAATAGCCAGGTAATCAGGAGAAAAGACCATCCAAAGCTTAATAATCAACTGGGTAATGATATAATTACAGCGAGTGGAACAACGCTGCTAGGAGCTGATAATAAAGCAGGATTGGCCGAAATTATGGATGCAGCAAATTTTTTAGTGAATCATCCTGAAATCAAACATGGTAAGATCCGATTATTATTCACTCCCGACGAAGAAATCGGCAGAGGTGTTGATAAAGTAGATTTGCGAAAGCTCGGCGCCGACTTTGCTTATACGGTAGATGGAGAAGCAAGAGGATCAATAGAGAATGAGACTTTTTCTGCTGACCATGCCACCTTGAAAATAAAGGGTGTAAGTGCTCACCCGGGATTTGCTAAGGGGACAATGGAAAGTGCAATCAAGATTGCTGCAGAAATAGTAGCCGCTTTACCTAAAGACAGGTACTCTCCGGAAAGTACTGCAGGAAAGGAGGGCTTTATGCACCCAGTCTCTATCAGGGGGAGTGTTGAAGAGGCGACTGTGGAGTTTATTTTGCGCGACTTTGACGAGGATGAACTTAACAGGCTGGAGCAAATCCTTTCGGCGATTGCGACTGAGATATTGGAGGGCTATCCTAATTCATCTTTTTCTATTAAGGTGGATGCTCAGTATAGAAACATGAAAACGGTATTAGACACTTATCCGCATGTTATCGAATATGCCAGGGAAGCGGTTAAAAGGGCAGGCATGGAGCCTTCACTCCAAAGTATACGGGGCGGAACTGATGGGTCCCGCTTGTCTTTTATGGGCTTACCATGCCCTAATATTTTTGCCGGCGAACATGCCTTTCATAGTAAACATGAATGGGTTTCGGTTCAGGATATGCAAAAAGCTGTTGAAACAATTGTGAATCTTGCAGTGATCTGGGAAGAAAGGGCTTAATGCTCCTCAGCTTTACTTCTTGCGCGGCTTTGAAGTGATTGTCAATACCATTCAAAGTCGCGCTTAAATAGCTGTTCGTCTAGTATTCAGAAGGTTTGAGCTCATTTTGTGGAGGAAAAGGATTCCAGGCTTATTTTTGTAAAATGGCTATTTCCAATCAGCAACTAAAATTTCTGAAACCGTTGCTCCATGTTCTCTTCTGGATGCTGCTTTTCTTTTTACCTTATATTGTCAGGTTGGCAAGTACAGGCTCCCGACTATCGGAGACCATGCAAAACAGAATATTTTTAAGCAACCTGGTTTTGATTGCGTTCTTTTATCTGAATGCCTATCTTATTTATCCCAGGGTTTATAAAAAGAGAGGATGGGCGCTTTATATTCTTAGTCTTTTTGCAGCGGTCTTGCTTTTTATTCAGTGCACATCCTATGTAGAGCACCGTTTTTTTCCAATGAAACGGAAAGCTGATTTTGAAAGGAATGCTGAGAAGTTTCAAAGCTCAAAACAAGACCAGCTGCCGCCAAAGCGGTTTAAAAGGACGAACGTTCCGTATTTCTCCCTATTTCCCTATGTGTTTATAATTGGTATCAGCATAAGTTACCGTATCATACGGGACTCGTCCCGACAAGAAAAGGCAAGAAAAGAGCAAGAAAATGAACACTTGAAAACTGAGTTGAGTTTTCTCCGATCCCAGGTAAGCCCGCACTTTATGTTCAATGTGCTTAATACCCTGGTCTCTCTGGCAAGAAAAAAGTCAGATATGATGGAACCGTCCTTAATTCAGCTTTCTCATTTGATGCGATATATGCTCTATGAAAGCAACGATGAGCGGATTAGTCTGGAAAAGGAGGTTGAGTATCTGCGAAGTTATATCGACTTACAATTATTGCGTTTTGGAGATGATCTTGACATCCAGGTAAATATTGGGCAAGACCTGGAGGGATACGAAATTGAACCCATGCTCCTTATATCATTTGTAGAGAATGCCTTTAAGCACGGTATAGGTATGGTGCCTAATCCTTTTATAAAAATTATGCTCGAAATAGACCATTCCAAAAACTGGCTGGAGTTTGAAGTGCAAAATTCGATGGATTTTTCCGGGGGAACAAGAGATAAAAGCTCGGGCATCGGACTGGCTAATATGAGGCGGAGGCTTGATCTTTTATACAACGGCAGTTATAAACTTGAAACTGTACAGAATGATGATACATTTGTATCACGACTGAAACTTTTATTGAAATGATTCGCTGTTTAGTAGTTGACGATGAGAGGTTTGCCGTTGAATTAATGGAAGACAACATCAGGCAGGTATCTTTTCTGGAGCTGGCCGGTACCTGCCGGAATGCTATGGAAGCTCTTACTGTTTTAAGTGGGAAACAGATAGATCTTATTTTTCTGGATGTTCAGATGCCCGGGCTTTCCGGTTTGCAATTTTTGAAGAGCTTAAGTAATCCGCCAATGGTAGTCTTAGTAACCGCTTATGAAAAATATGCGCTCGACGGCTTCAATCTCGATGTGTTGGACTATCTGGTGAAACCCTTTTCCTTTGAGCGTTTTATTAAAGCTTGTAATAAGGCCCTTGAATTGTTTAACCTTAAGAACCCTCATCAGGTATCTGCGGGCTCCGGATCTAGTGACTTTTTGTTTGTGAATGCAGACTACTCACTGGTAAGGATCAATATTAGCCACATACTTTATATTGAGGGTCTAAAAGATTATATAAAGATTTACTTAGCTGATAGTGATAAGCCGGTAATAACCCGACTCAGTATGCGTTTCATGGAAGAGAAGTTACCTGCAGGGCGGTTTATGAGAGTACATAAATCCTACATAATCTCATTGGAGAAGTTAGTGGCATTTAAAAAGAACCGCGTGGTGATACAATCGACCGAAGTTCCTGTAAGTGATAACTATCGTGAGAGCCTCCTTCTTTTTATGGGCCAGTCGTAGAAATAGACAAAAATAGTCGATTCGTCGCTTTTATTAGCCTATAAGTATCTTTCAGCATCTTTCTATTAAACGCTCTTGTAAACTTGCGATCAAAGACCCATACACAGTAAAATCAGCGCCCAATTAACAATGAAACAAAGTTTAGTAATATTAGCTTTTGTGTTTATTACAACGAGCCTGTTTGCCCAGCGGCAAGTCTCTGGCGTATTAAAAGATTCTACCGGCACTCCCCTTATTGCAGCTTCGGTGAAACTAACATCCGCCAGTGATACCTTATTAGCCAGATCGGACCTGAACGGAAAATTTGTATTCAGTAATGTTCAGTCATCTCAATTTCTAATAACAGTAATGAGCCTTGGCTATCAAACTTTAAACCGGAGGTATCTCTATAAGGAAGATACCAGCCCGCTGGTGTTGGATCCGATAATTGTGCAGATCCAAAGCAATCTGTTGAATGAAGTGGTCGTTTCCGGTTCAAAGGGTGTTACGGTGAAGCAGGATACTGTTGAGTTCAGAGCTAGTGATTATCCGGTGCGTGAAAACTCTGTGGTGGAAGACGTGCTTAAAAAGTTACCAGGAGTAGAAGTAGATAAGGACGGTAATGTAAGCAGCCAGGGTAAAAGTATTACCCGTGTAAAAGTTAACGGCAAAGATTTTTTTAATGGCGACTTAAAGACAGCCACTCAGCAACTGCCGGCAGAAGTGATTGAAAGAATTCAGATTGTTGACGATTATGGTGACCAGGCAAACATAAGTGGCATCAGAGAAGGTGATCCGGAAAAGATCATAAATATTACTATCCGTCCTGATAAAAATAAAGGAATGATTGTTAATGGAGTTGCTGGCGGAGGTAATCAGGGTAGATATCAGGTATCGGGAATGGGTCAGTTTATGAATAATGATCAGCAAACTTCGGTTCTGTTGAATCTGAATAATACAAACGCCTCCATTTTTAATTTTGACGGTGGCGGCCGGAGAGGCTTCGGCGGAGGCCGCGGCGGCTTTACTCCGGGAGGAGGCGGAGGAAATTTTGGTGGAAACAATAATAATGGCATCACAAACGCATCCAGTATTGGATTGAACTACCGGGACGATTTAAGTAAGAAAATAAGCATATTTGGAAGCTACAGCATGCGTGTTAGAAATACAGATCTGCTTAGCAATAATTATAGTCTTGCTAATACTAATGTCGAGGATCTCGGTAACCTGGAAACCACTTCAAACACCGATTCAGAAACAGACAACTCCAATCATCGTTTCAACTTTAATCTGGAGTATAAAATTGACACCTTGAATTATTTGAGAATATCTCCCTCCTTTAGTTATGCAGGTAGCGAAGCACAGGTATTTTCAAATTCGCTTCAGAGAACAGATCAATCACTTAACAGCCAGATCGCAAATTCATATGCGGAATCAACGTCACCAGATATCGGTGGAAATATTATCTTTAATCACCGTTTCAATCGGCCAGGGAGAAATTTGTCTGTGGCTGCTTCATATAATCAGTCGGATAACGAAAACGAGCAGGACCGGAATGACGACTTTCTATTTTACGCTGACGGTTCAGCAAGTCCAACCGATTCGACCTCGCATCGTTTAATCAATACTAATAACGAAAGTCATTACACTAATGCCAATATTACGTATTCAGAGCCCGTAGGAAAATTGGGCCGTGTGGATATTGGGTATACATATTCTCTTTCTTCTTATGATAATAGCCGTATCACTAAGTTGTATGAAGGTGAAACGCCAGTGCAAAATGACAGACTAAGTAATATATATGATTATTCGTTTGCTACCAACCGTTTCAATCTGAATTATCGTTTTGACAAGCAGAAATTGTATAATTTCAACATTGGGTTGACTGCACAACCCACGCTGTTAAAAGGTCGGTCGCAAACAAGCGGAGCTCCTGAAACAAATAAATCCGGATTTAATCTATTTCCAACCGCAAGGTTTTCTTATAACTTCGCAAGGTCTAAGTCGCTGACCATTAATTACAATGGACGGAGCGCTGAGCCTTCTTTTTCGCAGATCCAGCCTGTTAGGGATGAAACAGATCCGCAAAGGCCAATTGTAGGGAATCCCGGCTTAAAGTCGGCTTTTAACCAATCTATTAACGTTAGCTATAACAATTCGAATTCTCAGAGCGGAACTTATTTTAACGCAGGTCTTTTCAGTACTATTACTTCCGACCAGATAGTCAGGAACATCAGGACTTACCAGGTTAGGATAGAACCGGAAAATCCCGGTGATCCCGAAAGATATAATACTATTCAGGAGACAGGTTATCTAAATGCGGATGGCTACAACAACACTAATGCTTACTATTCATGGTCTAAACCTTTTGCTGATCGTAAATATACGCTTCGTTTAGGTGGGGGTGTAAGCAATACAAACGATGTTTCTTTCGTAGATGGGGAAAAGAATACCGGTAAAAACTGGTCTCTATCGCAAAGCCTGAGGTGGACGATAAATCCGAATCAAAATATTGAAGTTTATCCCGCAGCCAGCTATCGTTATTCATGGGTGAACTATGGTTTGCCTAACTATAATGACACAAAAGCAAGTACCTGGTCTTTTGATCTTGGAGGAAAGGTGTATTTTCTGAAGACCTTTATCGTGGGTTTTGACCTGAGTAAGAATCTCAATACCGGTTATACCGGTACCACTAATTCCAATCCGTTCATAGTAAATACTTACCTTGAAAAACAATTTTTTAATAAAAGAGGAACCTTTAGAATCCAGGGATTTGATTTACTCAACGAAGGTACCAATATCAGCCGTTCGGTTAGCGGCAATATGACTACAAATAGTGAAACAAACCGTTTGACACGGTATTTTATGGCCACATTAAGTATAAGGCTCCAGAAATTTGCAGGCAACTCGCAGCAGAAATTTGATAGTGACCGGGAAATGATGAGACAGCGGAGAACTGAGGGAGGCGGGATGAGACCTCCAGGAGGTTTTTAGATGAAAGAAGTTGTCTGAAAAGGTTAGTTTCTGCACATGCGGCACGCATGCGCTAGAAAGGGTAGATCACTCCTGCTAGCGCACGCGTGCGGCGTGTGCTAAATATTACGTAGAGCAAATAGACCTGTTCTGACCTTTTTTTGATCATTACTTTATGACTAAGTTCCCTGTTAAAGCTTCGGGAATTGGCATATACTGAAGTCCATCACCCGTTTTAAACAGTGGGCTAACCGTTACCGGCAATCTGCCTGAGGCGTTCATTTGTCCACTCAGGACCTTGGCAGACGCCCGCTGGGCTTCATCACTATTCTGATAGTTAACAATAATTGTTTTGCTTTTTTCAATGCCTGGCAATGCCGACAATGTGTAGGGGTTAGCAAATAGACAGGTTACAATATTGCGGCCAGGCAGCTCCGCGATAAACCGGTTCAACTGACCGTTATAATCCAGTTTGCTTTGAGGGCGCTTTCTATAATCATGAATAGCCAAAATCACCTGATCATAGGTTCTTAGTTCTTTTTGTATGTTAGCGATGTCGCTGGATGAAGCAATTTTGGACAAGATGAAATTTGTTGAGTTAGGAAAGCTGATATTTAGTTGCTTTTGAAACGTGGTTACTTCCGTAACGCCCACACTGATAAATGCAGTCCTGGCATCGGGATTCAAGGCTTTAAGCAGACTGTCGTTCCTTAAAACGGTAACAGCTGCGTCTGCGAGTTTTTGATTCAATGCAAAGACTTCAGGCCTGTTAAGCATTGCATGGATGTCCGATGTGTCGGCTAACGTTGTTCTACTATCTAAACCCGCCCAATACTTTGCAGCTAACACCTTTTTTACGCTTTCCCGGACCTGTTCACGGCTAAGGCGTTTCTTCCTGATCGCTTCACGTGTTAATTTAATGGCACGTTCTGTATCTTCTGATAGTTCGATGATGTCGTTGCCTGCTATAAGTGCCCTCACATCCGCTTCGCCATTAGGGAAGTATTTGACAACGCCTTTCATTTCCATGGCGTCGGAGATCGCAAGACCTTTAAAACCCAGTTCTGTTTTTAACAAATCTGTCACAACTGGACGAGAAAGCGTTGAAGGCAGATTTTTCGTGTTATCAAGCGCGGGTATATTCATGTGTGCAACCATTACGCCGGAAGCGCCTTTTTTAATTAATTCTCTGAAGGGGTAGAGTTCCAGGGAATCGAGGCGTGCTTTTGTGAAGTTTAATTTGGGAAGATCGTTGTGCGAATCCACATCGGTATCACCATGGCCTGGAAAATGTTTTATACTGACAAGTATGCCCTCGTCCTGGAGCCCGTTCAGGTAAGCCTCCGCTTTCAGAGCCACATTATATTTGTTGTCTCCGAATGAACGGTAATTGATGACCGGATTACGCGGGTTATTGTTAATATCAACGACAGGTGCAAAATTAAGATGCATGCCCAGACGTTTGAAGTCCCTGGCAATTTCCTGACCCATTTGATAAATAAGACGATTATCCTGAATCGCGCCTAATGTCATTTGGTAAGGGTATGAGATTGTGCTGTCTAAGCGCATGCCCAAACCCCATTCTGCGTCCATGGCGATCAATAAGGGAACTTTAGATATAGACTGATAACTGCGTGTTAGAAGCTCCTGCCTACCTGGTCCTCCCTGAAAGAAAACTAATCCGCCAACCTTTGCCCGTTTGATCAGGCTTGCCACAGAATCTTCATATGCTTTACCAAGATTGGTGTGAGCCCTGATAAAAAATAACTGAGCAATCTTTTCCTTTTTATTAAGCTTTCGATACACTGAATCTACCCAGTGCTTTTGTTCAGGGCTGGTTTCTGTGAAGGGTTTTCGCCCCTGGCTGTATGTCAGAAGGGCGTGGATTACCAGAAAGGAGGCTAAATAATATTTCATGTGTATTGAGCAAAGTGTCCTGGCTTAACAAGACTATATATATTGAACTCAATATTACAAATATTATCAGAGCTTGTTCATTTTAAAAATTGATTATGATGTTTAAAGTATAAAGGATTAGTCTGGTTTGCGATTACATGAGGAAAATAAAACGCACTGTATATACAGTGCGTTTTATTTTGTTTGGCGACTAAGGAGCTGGAGTTGTCGTGGTGTCTGTCCCGGTCCCAGTACCAGTTCCAGTACCAGTTCCCGTCCCGGTTCCTGTACCTGTACCTGTGGTGTCGGTTGTACCAGTTCCAGTTCCAGAGCCAGTCCCCGTATCAGTCCCAGTCCCAGTATCGGTACCCATACCACCGTCAGTCATGGTTGAATCTGTTCCCGATTGTCCCTGTTTGCTCGAGGAGCATCCCAGGGATAAGCTTAATCCTGCTACAAGTAGCAGTAAAAAAAAGTTGTTTTTCATAATGTAATTAAATTGAGATGTAAATCCTTAACAGACAACTGTCTATATAGATTTAAAAAAAATAAATATTAAGATAGTGTTTGCTAGTTCCATTCTTTTGTAAGGTATAAATGACTTTTGATGAATTAACAATTTTTGCTCTTAATCGAGCCTTGTTTTTTATATTTTTAGAAAATCGAGTGTTGTATTATCAAATTATCATAAAAATTGAATTTTTGTTTGCAGATTTATAAATAAAGCTGATATTTGTTGTGAAAATAAAATTGAAAATTATGAAACACACAATCTTATCAGTCTTTTTTGCTCTGGCGTTGATTGTAAATGCTAAGGCGATCGATAAAAACAAAAATCTTAATAGAGAAACAAATGCCTCTTATTTCGCCCAAAATAACTTCGAAGCGAAATATCACGATGCAAAAAATGTAGTTTGGTCAAATGTGGATGGATATTATAAAGCTGCTTTCACACTGAACGGGGTAAAGAAATCTGCATTCTTTAACGCTCAGGGTGAATATGTGGCAACTACAGAGTATATTTCCGGAGAGAAATTGCCAGCTAAATCACTTGAAAAGTTAAAGAAGTTATATAAAGATTATACCTTAGGCGAGGTTCTTCAATTTGAAGTTGATGATACTGCAGGAGCTGGTGCTTACACGTCATCTTCCGATAATATGTACTATTTTGCGAGCTTACGTAAGGAGGATAGTCAAATAGTGGTAAAGATCACTGCGCAAAATGACGTATCATTCTTCAGAAGTTTATAATCCTTATCATATTTAATAACAAAAAAGCCGGATAAGAATCCGGCTTTTTTGTTATTAATTTTTCTTCCCGGTGGTATCCTTGCCAACGCTTACCCGTGACGACTGGTTGTTGCTACCCGTACCTGTAACAATTGTTGTGTCGCTGGTTGAAAGCGATTGAGTAGCCTGTACAGAATCAGGGTTCTCTTTGTCATAAACCTGTGTGGTATCTGAAAAGCCTTGATTGGATTTTTCAGATTGAGAACATGCTGTAACAAGGGAGTAAACAAGAAGGGCAGTGATACAAATTTTATACTTCATTGGACTTGAATTGATATACATCCAACAATACGAGCTCGTAATAGATTTAAATCTTTTTAATTTGTTATAGATGACCGGAGGGGGGAGGAATTTTGGAATTAGATGCCCAGGGCCTCACACGCTTTTTCTGCAGCTAGTTTCTCAGCGTTCTTTTTATTGTAGTCCCTGCCCGAGCCCTTATTTTCTCCATCGATAGTCACTTGGATCGTAAACAGCTTTGAGCTCTCTCCCTCATTATTTGCAATCAATTCAAAGGTGACATCTTTTCCATGCCGCTGGCACCATTCTATCAGTTTGCTTTTGAAATTCGTCTCCGTATTTTCCAGGGTGTGTATATCCACATGCGGTTTAATAATACGCTGAAGAATAAAAAAATGGGTGAAATCGTAGCCTTTATCCAGATAAACAGCACCAATAAGAGCCTCAAAAGCATCGCCAAGTAATGATCCCTGTTTCGCAGGATAATTGATTATTTTGCTATCAAATTCTATCAGCTCATTTAGACCCAACTTCCGCGATAGCTGATTAAGGTTTGCCCGGCTGACTATCTTGGATCGCATTTCTGTTAGGAAACCTTCACTTTTATAAGGGTAGCGCTTAAATAATTCGTCTGCGATTACGGATCCAAGCACCGCATCTCCCAGGAATTCCAGACGTTCATTGCTATTTTTTGTGCCATTTTTGACCGTTACTGCGGCAGACCGGTGGCGGAAAGCCATCCGATAGAGATTCACATTACCAGGTACAAATCCAAGTAAATTCCGGAGCGATTTGATGTATTTTCGCTGTGGCGAAAAATGAAGCTTATAAATCCTTGAAAATGGAAGTTGCATCATTACATAAACGTAGTAAAAGCACTATTTATATAAAAATAGCAGGTTTTTGCCATTTGCAAAAATTTATAAGCTGTTGTTAAGTTTAGCCTTCATACTTTTTGAAGATCACAGACGCGTTATGTCCGCCAAATCCGAAGGTATTACTTTGAGCTGCTCTGACTATGCGTTTTTGAGCTTTATTAAAGGTTAAATTCAGATTTTGATCAATTTCTGGATCATCAGTAAAATGATTTATTGTTGGAGGAATAAGATCATTTTGAACAGCTAGTATTGAAGCAATAGATTCAATAGCACCTGCAGCACCTAATAGATGACCTGTCATTGATTTTGTGGAACTGATATTTAGCTTATAGGCATTTTCTCCAAAAAGATCAATGATAGCTCTCGATTCGCTGATATCTCCAAGCGGAGTAGAGGTACCGTGAACATTGATATAATCAATGTCGGAAGTTGTTAAGCCAGCATCTCTTAGCGCATTAGTCATCACAAGTCTGGCACCTAATCCTTCCGGGTGTGGAGCTGTAATATGATTTGCATCTGCACTCATCCCGCCACCAATAATTTCTGCATAGATTTTAGCGCCCCTGGCTTTAGCGTGCTCGAGTTCTTCAAGAATGATAGTCCCCGCTCCTTCACCAGCAACAAAGCCATCCCTGTCTTTATCAAAGGGACGTGACGCCGTAGCCGGATCTTCATTTCGGGTAGAAAGTGCATGCATTGCATTAAATCCACCCATACCGGCTTCGTTAATAATAGCTTCAGACCCTCCCGAAATTAACACATCAGCCATACCAAGGCGGATGTAATTGAAAGAATCAATCAAGGCATTCGTTGAAGATGCACAAGCCGAAACCGTAGAAAAATTCGGGCCTCTAAGCCCATACTTGATAGAGATATGACCGGGAGCAATGTCCAGGATCATTTTAGGGATAAAGAAAGGATTAAAGCGCGGAGTACCATCGCCCTTTGCAAAATTCGTTACCTCGTCCAAAAAAGTCTTTAAACCGCCTATCCCCGAACCCCAGATCACTCCGATGCGGTTCGTATCAAACTTGCTGAAATCTCCGAATCCGGAATCCTTTACGGCTTCATCTGTAGAAGCTATAGCATAATGCACAAAAGGATCGACCTTACGGGCTTCTTTTCTGTCAAGGAAATCTTCAGGATTAAAGTTTTTGACTTCGCAGGCAAACTTTGTTTTGAAGTTAGTAGTATCAAATTTTGTAATCGGAGCGGCGCCACTTACCCCGTTAATCAATCCATTCCAATACTCCGTAACGGAATTACCAATCGGAGTAAGCGCACCTAGTCCTGTTACTACAACTCTTTTAAGCTCCATTTATATCGTGGATGCGTTGATTACTTTACGTTTTTCTCTAAATAAGCGATAGCCTGCCCTACGGTGCCGATTGTTTCAGCCTGGTCATCAGGTATTGCAACGTTAAACTCTTTTTCGAACTCCATGATTAGCTCTACGGTGTCCAGAGAGTCTGCGCCAAGATCATTAGTGAAAGATGCCTCAGGTGTTACTTCACTCTCATCTACACCTAATTTTTCTACGATAATTGCTTTTACTCTTGAAGCGATATCAGACATAGTTTTATTTTTTTAAATGGGTTAAATATTTCAGTGCAAAGAAAAATAAATTCTAATTAATATCAAACCTTTTTGTTTTTGTCTAAAAATGATTTGAATTACGCTTGTAACTATTAATCTTTTATACTTTTGCAGTGCTTAAAAAGACATTTTGAACAGGCTTACATTAAAATACGAACTAGACCTTGACTTTGTTTTAATAGCAATCACTTCTTCGTGGAAAGATTATATGCTCTGTTTTAAAATAAATAAGCAATTAAATATAAACTTTGTACGAATAGAGGAGCTTTCTTTGCATACCCGGGGTGACCAGAAAGCCTATTTTTCAAGGTATCTTTATCAGGTTGATGATATGGAGACGGAATATTATCTTTTGGCTAATAAAGGTTCCGAAGGTTATTTGATCCCTGAAATGAAGTCGGTGGATTATTTTATTTTAATAAAAAACTTTATCGATAAAGACGATCTCAGTTACCTGCTGGAGGGTATAAATAAGCTTCAGGGTGTGGTTGTTGCCGCAGAACTTAATCCCGGTAGGTTGAAATCTAAAGAAAATCTGATATTTTAGCAAAATATTTCATAGTGTACATTGTACACTGAAGTGAATCATATAAAAAGAGGTAAATTAAATAAGATGAGACAAGTTCATAAAAGGACAAAAATAGTTGCAACATTAGGCCCGGCTTCTTCAAATAAGGAGACATTGCTGAGCATGATCAAAGCCGGCGTTGATGTTTGCCGGTTAAATTTTTCACATGGTAGCCAGGAAGATCATCAAAAGATTATCGATACCATCAGGGAAATTAACAAGCAGTACAAAACTAATGTGGGTATGCTGGCGGATCTTCAGGGACCTAAAATCCGTATTGGAAAAGTAAAGGAAGGCGGTATCCAGCTGATAAATGGAAGCCGGATAGAGATTACCACCAATGAACTTGTTGGCAACGAGAATCAAATTTATATTACTTATCAAAACTTCCCGAGAGATGTAAGAGCAGGTGAGATCATTCTTTTGGATGACGGCAAGCTTCAGATGCGGGTAGTAGATACAAATAATAAAGATACCGTGGTTTGTGAAGTTGTTCACGGTGGTGTCCTTACTTCACGCAAGGGTGTAAATCTTCCTAATACAAAGATCTCTATACCAAGTTTAACTGAAGAGGATTTAAGCAATCTTGAATTCGCTTTAGCAAATGATGTAGAGTGGATCGGCTTGTCTTTTGTGCGTACCGCTGAGGACATCGTTGAATTGAAGCGTATCATCAATCGCAGTGGCAAGTCAGCAAGGGTGATCGCTAAAATTGAAAAGCCTGAGGCTATCGATAATATCGACGCGATCATTGCTGCTACAGACGGAGTAATGGTTGCCCGCGGTGATTTGGGCGTTGAAATGCCTATGGAGCAGGTGCCGGTTCTTCAAAAGATGATTGCACGCAAATGCCGTGATGCTTCTAAGCCCGTTATTGTAGCAACCCAGATGCTGGAAAGCATGATCACTACTCCGCGACCTACACGTGCTGAAGTGAATGATGTGGCCAACTCTGTTTTGGATGGTGCAGACGCGGTGATGTTAAGTGGCGAGACCTCAGTTGGTGAGTTTCCTCTCATCGTAATTGAAACGATGTCTAAAATTATCACCAATATAGAAGAAACAGCTTATCCTTATCAAACTCCAAAGAAGTTAAATCAAAACTCTCCGAGATATACTTCGGATGCGGTTTGTGGCTCTGCTGTTTATCTTTCTGAGAAAACTAATGCTATTGGTATTGTTGCCATGACGTATTCAGGGTACACTGCTTTCGAAATCTCAAGTCACAGACCCAAAGCAAGTTCTTTTATTTTTACCAGTAATCGCAATTTGCTTAATACGCTTAGTCTGCTTTGGGGAGTCAAAGGCTTTTATTACGACAAAACCGAAAGCACTGATCAGTCTATAAGTGATATAAATCGTATCCTTCGTGAAGAACGTCTAATTATGCCGGGTGAGATCGTAATAAATACAGCAGCAATGCCGATCGAGAAAAAAGGCAAAACTAATATGATCAGAGTTACTGTTGTAGAATAAACAGAGCTTTAGTACTATCATAAAAAAAGCTGGCAATTTCTGCCGGCTTTTTTTATGATAGTACATACAATTTATGTTTGGGATTAACAATACGGCGTTGTATGGATAGTGTAAATTAATTTTGACAATATAGCCTGAGATTTAGGCAATTTAGAACGTTAAATTTGAAGTTTTCCACATTGTAATGCTTTAGTTTTAAGCCATTTCATTGTGCTTTTACTATCCAGGCCAACATTCCCCGGAGAGGTGTGGAAAATGTGAATTGTAATACGTGAATTGTACAGGTAAATTTGATAAAAACTCTCTATAGTTTTTTTAACGATAGATTTGGCTTAAAGACAATAAAATAAGAATACAAATATGGGTAAAAGTACTGCAGCTAAAACAGCAAAAGGAGCCGGATTAGGCTTTCAACGCTACTTCACGAAAGAAGGAGTGGATGTGTATGACTTATTCACTTATGAAAAGCGTTCATCCGTGATCAGGAACCCGGCAGGTGATGCGGTTTTTGAAATGAACGATGTGGAAGTTCCTGCTTCCTGGAGTCAGGTTGCTACTGATATCCTTGCTCAAAAATATTTTAGAAAAGCTGGAGTGCCCCAGGCAGACGGATCTACCGGGTCAGAAAAGAGTATAAAGCAAGTTGCCCATCGTATGGCAAATTGCTGGAAAAGCTGGGGCGAGAGATATGGTTACTTCGCTTCAAAGAAAGATGCTGATGTTTTTTACGATGAGTTGGTTTACACCATAGTGGGCCAGCTTGCTGCTCCAAACTCTCCACAATGGTTTAATACTGGTTTGCACAGTTCATACGGTATAACCGGCGGCCCTCAGGGACATTATTTTGTTAATCCTGAAACCGAAGAACTGGAGAAATCTACATCTGCTTATGAGCGTCCACAGCCTCATGCTTGTTTCATACTATCAGTTAATGATGATTTAGTCAACGATGGTGGTATCATGGATCTTTGGGTTCGTGAAGCCAGGATCTTCAAGTATGGTTCAGGTGTTGGTACTAACTTTTCAGCTATTCGGGGCGAAAACGAAAGATTGTCTGGGGGTGGATATTCTTCTGGCTTAATGTCCTTCCTTAAGATCGGAGATCGTGCAGCAGGCGCTATCAAGTCAGGCGGTACCACCCGTCGTGCTGCAAAGATGGTATGTCTTGATCTTGATCACCCTGAAATAGAAGGCTTCGTTAACTGGAAAGTTGAAGAAGAGCGCAAAGTGGCTGCACTTATCGCTGCCGGATACTCATCTGATTACGAAGGAGAAGCTTATAGAACTGTTGCCGGTCAAAACTCCAACAATTCTGTACGTATTCCCAATTCGTTCTTCAGAGCTTTAGAAAGTGGTTCTAACTGGGACCTGATCGGCAGAACGAACGGAAAAGTTATTAAGTCAATTTCATCAGAGAAGCTTTGGCAGGACATTGCTTTTGCTGCATGGGCATGTGCCGATCCTGGTGTTCAGTATGATACAACTATTAACGAATGGCATACTTGTCCTGAGGGAGGACGTATTAATGCTTCAAATCCATGCTCAGAGTACATGTTCCTCGATAATACAGCATGTAATCTGGCATCGATCAATCTTGCGCATTTCTTTGACACACAGAAATTAACGTTTGATGTAAAAGGTTTCGAGCACGCTTGCCGCGTATGGACTGTTGTTCTTGAGATCTCTGTTTTAATGGCTCAGTTCCCATCTAAGGAGGTGGCACAACTGTCTTACGATTACCGTACCCTTGGTTTAGGTTATGCTAACCTCGGATCTATGCTAATGGTTGCCGGCATACCATACGATAGTGAAAAAGCTCGTGCTATCGGTGGCGCAATTACTGCTATCCTTACCGGTACAGCTTATGCTACATCTGCGGAGATGGCTAAGGAGTTAGGAACATTTAGAAGGTTCTCAGAAAACAGAGAGCATATGTTACGGGTAATGCGTAACCATCGGTTTGCTGCTTATAACTCGACAGAAAATTACGAAGGTCTGGAAATTGCGCCTCCGGGTATCGATCCAAAATACTGCCCTGATTATTTATTGTCTGCGGCCTGCAACTCATGGGATAAGGCTGTTGAATTAGGTGAAAAATATGGCTATCGTAATGCGCAAACGACAGTTATTGCTCCAACCGGAACGATCGGTCTCGTAATGGATTGTGATACAACAGGTATAGAGCCTGACTTTGCCTTGGTGAAGTTTAAAAAGCTTTCTGGTGGTGGTTATTTTAAAATTATCAACCAGGGAGTACCTGCGGCTTTAAGAAATCAGGGATATAAAGAGCACGAAATAGAGGCTATCGTCAATTATGCTAAAGGAGCCGCTACCTTAAAAGGTGCCCCTCATATAAATTTTGATTCACTTGCCGCGAAAGGTTTTACACAGGATGAACTTGAGAAAGTAGACAAATCTCTTTTAGCTGCTTTTGAAATAGGGTTTGTATTTAATCAATGGACGCTAGGAGAAGATTGTCTGAAGCGTTTAGGTTTTAAAGCAGATCAATATAATGCGGCGGACTTTAATCTTCTTAGAGCTTTAGGATTTAATCGCCAGCAGATCAGCGAGGCCAATGAGTTTATCTGCGGTACAATGACAATAGAGGGTGCTCCGTATCTGAAAGAAGAGCACTACCCTATATTTGATTGCGCAAATAAATGTGGCTCAAAAGGCCAGCGTTATATTCATGCGCATGGCCATATCAAAATGATGGCAGCTGCACAGCCTTTTCTTTCAGGTGCGATTTCAAAGACTATTAATCTTCCAAATGAAGCTACGGTAGAAGAGATTAAGGATTGCTATGAATTATCATGGAAACTTGCATTGAAAGCCAATGCTTTATACCGTGATGGCTGTAAGCTGTCGCAACCTCTTTCTACTAAATCCGATACAAAAGATGAGAAAATTGATTCTGTAGAAGAAGTCCTTGGCGAAGCTGCAAACGTTAAATTAAGTGATCTTACGCCTGAGCAGGTATTAGAAGCTGCCAGAGCCATTCTTGAGCGGTCAACGGATACCAAGTTCAAAAGGCAGTTATCTTCGGTTGTAGAGCGTAAAAACCTGCCTGCTAAGCGCGGTGGTTTTACGCAAAAGGCTGCGGTGGGAGGTCAGACCCTTTTCGTTCGTACCGGAGAATACGAAGATGGCACTTTAGGAGAGATCTTTGTGGATATGCACAAAGAAGGTGCTACTTTCCGCTCACTAATGAACTGTTTTGCTATAGCAGTATCTGTTGGTTTGCAATATGGAGTACCTCTTGAAGAGTTTGTAGATAAATTTACCTTTACAAGGTTTGAACCTTCCGGTATGGTGGCGGGACATGAAAATATCAAGAGTGCTACATCTATCATCGACTATATCTTCAGAATGTTAGGGTATGAATATCTTAACCGTACAGATTTGGTTCATGTCATCACTGAGCAAAACGCGATTTTAGGAAATCCTCAAATGGCTGACGAAGATGTTAATGCACATGAGAATGAGTTTGCTGACACTGCGCAGCCTAAGGTAACCAGCGACAAACAGCTAAAGCCTGTGTTTGATATATCCGGAGGCGGCCAAAGTGATGCTCCGGCTTGTACTAATTGCGGTCACATAACAGTTCGTTCAGGAACTTGTTACAAATGCCTTAATTGCGGAACACAAGGCGGTTGTTCATAAACACTTTAATATAGTTTTAAGCCCTGTCCAATCGACAGGGCTTTTTTGTTGGACTTTTTTGAGGATAGTGACCGCGTGAATGTCTACAACAAAAAAGGCGATCTTAAAAGATCGCCTCTGAATAATAAATGCGTTTTAGATTAAAGCTTTCTTTTAACTTCTACGCTTTCGTAAGATTCAACAATGTCTCCTACTTTAATATCATTAAAGTTATTGATATTCAAACCGCACTCGTAACCTGCGGAAACTTCTTTCACATCATCTTTATAACGTTTTAACGACGCCAGTTCCCCTGAGTAGACAACAACGCCATCGCGTATAATTCTGATCTTGCTGTTTCGGTTGATCTTACCATCAAGAACCATACAGCCGGCAATTGTACCAACCTTACTGATCTTGAAGGTTTCACGGATCTCCACATTCGATGTTATCTTTTCTTCAAATTCAGGAGCTAACATACCCTCCATAGCAGCTTTAACCTCGTTGATCGCATCGTAAATAATTGAGTAGAGACGAACGTCAATTTCTTCCTGCTCGGCAAGTTTGCGTGCTCCAGCTGAAGGGCGTACCTGGAAACCAATAATAATAGCATCTGAAGCTGTTGCAAGTAATACATCAGACTCGGAGATCTGACCCACTGATTTATGAATGATATTAACCTGGATCTCTTCTGTAGATAATTTCAATAATGAATCAGAAAGCGCTTCAATAGAACCGTCAACGTCACCTTTAACAATGATGTTAAGCTCTTTAAAGTTTCCGATAGCCAATCGACGGCCAATTTCATCAAGCGTGATGTGTTTCTGGGTACGAAGTCCCTGTTCACGTTGTAATTGAAGGCGTTTGTTAGCAATCTCACGTGCTTCAACCTCACTCTCTAAGGCATTGAATTTATCACCGGCAGTTGGAGCGCCACTCATTCCGAGTACCTGTACCGGAGTTGATGGTCCAGCCTTATCAACCTTCTGACCTCTTTCATTAGTCAGAGCCTTAACACGACCACTATAGCTTCCGGCAAGGATCGGATCTCCTACACGGAGTGTACCTGCTTGTATAAGTACAGTGGTTACAATTCCACGACCTTTATCAAGGGCCGCTTCAATTACCGCACCTGTCGCCCGTTTGTTAGGGTTAGCTTTGAGATCAAGTAGTTCTGCTTCAAGCAATACTTTTTCTAAAAGCAGATCAACATTAAGACCTGACTTAGCGGATATTTCCTGTGACTGGTATTTTCCACCCCAATCTTCCACAAGTATATTCATTGCAGAAAGCTGCTCACGGATCTTATCGGTGTTAGCCCCTGGTTTATCAATTTTACTGAAGGCGAAAACGATAGGAACACCAGCTGCCTGAGCGTGGTTAATAGCTTCACGGGTTTGTGGCATGACGCTATCGTCTGCCGCAATAACGATAATTGCTATATCTGTAATCTTAGCACCCCGAGCACGCATAGCCGTAAATGCCTCGTGGCCCGGTGTATCGAGGAATGTTATTCTCCGGCCGTCCTCAAGTTTAACTTCATACGCACCGATGTGCTGCGTTATACCCCCCGCTTCTCCGCCAATAACGTTGGTTTTTCGTACAAAGTCGAGTAATGAGGTTTTACCATGATCCACGTGTCCCATGACGGTTACAATTGGAGCCCGCGGTATTAGTTCATCTTCATTATCTTCCTGCTCAAGGCTGGCCTCTTCGTCTTCAGGCTTAACAAACTCAATCTCATAACCAAACTCATCAGCAACGATAGTCAGCGTTTCAGCATCAAGCCTTTGATTGATGGATACGAACATACCCAAACTCATACAAGTAGAAATTACTTGCGTAACAGGTACATCCATCATATTGGCCAACTCATTGGCAGTTACAAACTCTGTAGCTTTAAGCACCTTTGCCTGTAACTCCTGCTCCATTGCCAGTTCTTCTGCAGATTGAGCAACGTCATCACGTTTCTGACGACGGAACTTAGCACGCTGAGCAAATTTTCCAGACTTTCCGGCTCCACTTAGACGTGCAAGCGTAGCTTTAATCTGATCTTGTATCTCTTTTTCAGAAGGCTCATCTCCGCGGGCGCCAGGCTGAACACGGTTTCTAAAGTCCGGACGACCAGGAAACTGGCTTTTACCCGGAGTGCCGGCTGCACCTGTGAAGTTAGGACGATTCGGATTAGCAGGTGCTCCCGGCTGCTGTGGTCTTTGCTGTCCACTCGCTGCTGGATTCTGACCAGCACCATGTTGCGGGCTGCTTTGTCCTCCTCCCGGAGCATCTTTGCGTTTCCGTTTCCGCTTGTTGTCATTAGCCGAAACGTTGGATGAGGAAGCAATTGGCTGGTCCTTTCGGCGAGGTTGTTGAGCCGAAAGATCAATCTTCCCTATAACATTAGGCCCGGTTAGACGTTGGGCTTTAGCTCGTATAACTTCATCCTCTGCCGGATCTTCTTCCGTTGCAGACGGCGTAATCGGTTCCTTTTCAGGCTCGGGATCTGGTTGTGTTTCAGGAATGGGGGATGATTCCGGAGCTGCAACCTCAGCTGTAGGAGCTTGAGCAATCACAGGTTCGATTTTTTCTTCTTTTAATGGAACGTCTTCTTTAATATTTTCCTGAATTGGCTCGGCCACAGGCTCTTCCTTTACAGGGGGAGCAGGCTGTTCTGGTTCAGGAACGGGAACTATATCTTTTTTAGGTTCAGGAGCGGGTACTGGTTCGGCAACCTCTACCTTAGCGTCAGGCTCAGGAGTTTCCAGTTTTTCAACTGGTTTACTCTCTTCTTTAGGCTCGGTTTTTCCCTTTCTATTTAACGAATCAAGATCAATTTTGCCAACAACCTTCACTCCCGGTAAACCAAATTCTTCCTGCGGCTGTTTCTGAGCCTCCGGCTCTTCAACTTCGGCTGTTTTTGGTTTCTCCGTAGGAGGTGCAGGAGGGCTGAATGATCCTGTATTTTTGATCAAAATTTCTTCCTGTTCAAAGTCATTGGAGCGGCGAGGTTCTGATTTTTCGGTTGCCGGAGAAGGGGAATCGTCACGGCGTATTTTTCCAATGACAATTTGCCGTGCTTCTTCACGAACGATTTTATCTCCCTGATACTCTTTTAAAAGGGCATTATACATTTCCTCGGAGAGCTTAGTGGTTGGCTTTGCTTCAACTTTGAAGCCTTTCTTTGCCAATGACTCTACCGCGGTTGATAAACCGATATTCAGCTCTTTTGCAGCTTTTAGTAAATTTATGCTTTTACCTTCTGACATCTAAAATTTATTACCTCTCGCTAATTTTTAAACAAAATTACGTTTTTTATCTCGTTTATTAATAGCGGAACCCAAATCAGTATTTTTTAACTTATTCAAATTCTGCTTTTAATATCCCCATCACTTCTCTAACAGTGCTTTCTTCCAAATCTGTGCGTCGTACCAGTTCATCAACTGATAATTCGAGGATGGAACGTGCTGTATCTAAACCGATACGTTTAAATTCATCAATAATCCAGCCATCGATTTCATCTGAAAATTCTTCCAGATCCACGTCTTCATCATTTTCATCAGATTCCCGGTATACATCTATTTCATAACCAGTTAATTTACCAGCAAGCTTGATGTTATGTCCGCCACGACCAATAGCGAGAGACACCTGGTCGGGTTTCAAATATACCGCAGCGCGTTTATCAACGTCGTCGAGTTTAATAGTAGTGATTTTAGCCGGACTTAAAGCTCGCTGAATATATAATGAGTTATTATTTGTGAAGTTTATCACATCAATATTCTCATTTTTCAACTCACGAACTATTCCGTGGATACGTGAGCCTTTCATTCCTACGCAGGCTCCTACCGGGTCGATTCTGTCATCGTAAGACTCAACGGCTACTTTGGCACGCTCACCCGGCTCACGAACTATTTTTTTAATCGTGATCAGACCATCAAAAATTTCAGGTACTTCCAGTTCAAACAAGCGCTGAAGGAATTCTGGTGCGGTACGTGAAATGATGATCTTCGGATTACTGTTCAGCATGTCAACCTTAAGGACAACCGCTCTTACTGAATCGCCTTTCTTAAAATAGTCGGCAGGAATTTGCTCAGTTTTAGGAAGAAGCAATTCATTCCCCTCATCGTCAAGTACTAGTGTTTCTTTTTTCCACACCTGGTAAACTTCACCGGTTACAATTTCCCCAACCCGATCTTTGTATTTTTTGAAGATCTCGTCCTTCTCAAGTTCAAGAACTTTTGAAACCAGTGTCTGACGGGCAGCGAGAATAGCACGGCGGCCGAAGCTTTCAAGGGTGATCTGTTCAATAAAGTCGTCGCCTACTTCGAGGTCCGGATCTATTTTATGAGCATCAGCCAATTCAATTTCCAGATCGTCGTCTTCTGAAAATCCGTCTTCCATTACAGTACGGGTACGCCAGATCTCAAGGTCTCCATTATCGGGGTTAACAATTACATCGCAATTTTCATCAGTACCGTATTTCTTACGAATCATACTACGGAATACTTCCTCCAATACACTAATTACAGTAGGGCGGTCAATGTTTTTAAAGTCTTTGAATTCCTGAAAGGAATCAATCAAATTAATACTGCTCATTCTTATTTAAATGAAATTAACACCTTTGTTTCTGTTATCTTATCAAAAGGAATCAGCGTTTCAGTAACTTCCGGCTTTTTTCCCTTTTCTTTTATTTTTTCTTCTATTGTAATTCCTTCATCGGTTACCATCACTAGCTTCCCTTCATGTTTTGAGTCGGATTGTTTCACGCTTACCGTCCGGCCGATATTCTTTTGATATTGTCTCTTTTCACTTAAGGGAGTATCCAGCCCTGGAGATGAAACTTCAAGATTATATGCCTGTTCGATAACATTTTCTTCTTCAAGGTGGAAACCTACATGACGGCTTATGGCTGCGCAGTCTCCAATCCCAATTCCCTGATCACCATCCATTAAAATAATTAATTTTCCATTAGGATGCATTTTGACATCCACCAGGAAAAGATCAGGGCGGTCAGCTATTTTCTGCTCTACTAGTTCGCGTACCTTCTGCTCAATATTCATAATTTACCTGCAAAAGAAAAGAGGGGACAAACGGTCCCCTCTTTTCAGATTGTTTGCAAATGTAGTAAAATTTTAAATAAGCAAGAAATTGATATACAAAAGGTTCTAATTTTTTTATAATACCAGAGACGTTGCCGACTACAAACTATATGCTGAAACTGAGGTTATAGTTAAAAAATAGCTTATGAGATTAATTATAGAAATATTACTAATGGGTGTCGCAGTGTCTGTGGCCGCCTTTCTTTTACCCGGTGTTGAAGTTAGTGGTTTTGGATCGGCGATATTAGCAGGGATCCTTATAGCTTTGGCCAATGCAACAATAGGAACAATACTTCGGCTGTTTACTTTTCCGATCAACTTTTTAACCCTCGGATTGATGTCGTTTATCATCACCGTACTGATGGTGCTGCTTGTTGACAGCCTGATGAGTGGCTTTAATACTGCTGGATTTCTGTCTGCTCTTCTTTTTGCCGTACTTCTTGCCCTGATAAAAATGGTTTTCGGTTCGCTGTCTAAAGATTAAGGTACTTATAAATCCCGGGCCGCTTATGATTTGTTCTTTTGAGTGTTTGCCAATGCATTCCGGACACTTGGGGCTTTATCGGAAGCGGCTTTCAAAAAGATATCGTTATTGTCTCTGCTGCTGAATGTCTTGCTTAAGGCAGTAATTGCAGCGGCCCTCACATATGAACGCTCATCCGTTATAGCCAGAGATTTAATTGTGGGGTAGACAATATCTTTTTCCTGCTCATTCAAACGGCTTGTTGCGTTAACTGCAAGCAATCTGATTTGCCAGCTTTTATCTCCGAGAGCGGAAATACATACTTCGCGGGCAGTCTTGTCTAAAGGCAGTCTGGCAAGTGCTTGAAACGCTTCCAGGCGATCCATGAACAAGGGTGCTTTTTGATATTGGAAAGCATATTCCTGAGCCGATTTCTTCTCCCTTTTTTCTGCAAGCACATATTTTTCAGCATCGACGTTCACAAGTTCTGGCTGTTGAGCCACATCGAAAGTAAAGGATTGACTTTGTTTATTGACCACAATGTTCTTGCGTTCCACCTTAGCAGATGTATAAATGTCGATGCTTAGTGGAATGGTATACAGCGGTATTTTGCTTAGATCCTGTAACTGCTTAATTATAATCGTTGATTTTCTCGAAAAGGAATCGTAAGTATTTTCAATTTGGAGCACTGGATGGCCGGCTGCTAAAAACCATTGATTAAAAAACCAGTTTAAGTCTTGTCCGGTGACTTCCTCGAAAGCTATTCGAAGGTCATGTATTTCGGCAGTTTTATAAGAGTGTTTTTTAAGGTAATGAGTGAGTGATTTGAAGAAGGCTTCGTCTCCGACAGTCTTCCGTAACATATGTAATATGCGGCCGCCTTTCTGATAGCTTACCTGATCAAACATATGCTCGCTATCCGCATAATCAAATCGAATCACATTCTGTGTAAACTTCTCACTGTTAAAATATGCCTGTGTATCTTTCCATCCATAAAGATCTGCGAAATCCCTTCCGTATTTATATTCATTCCATAAGTATTCTCCATATGTAGCAAAAGATTCATTCAAGGGAAGGTTTGCCCAGGATTCTGTAGTAACCAGATCTCCAAACCAATGATGGAACAACTCGTGAGAGATAATATCTTCGTAATTTTCATCCAGGTAGGATGAGTCTGTCATGTTCATCCTTTCAAAAAACACCGTGGCGGTGGTGTTTTCCATTGCACCATCATTAAAGTCACGAACTACTATTTGCGAATACTTTTCCCAGGGATATTTCACATCTAATTTTTTGGAGAAAAACTCCAGCATTTCAGGGGTTTTGCCAAATATTAGTTTTGCATAACGGGCATATCCGGGTTCCATATAGTAATTAACCTCTTTGTCGTCCCATTTATCTTTGATTACAGAAAAATAACCTCCAGCCACCATTGTTAAATATGTAGAATGGGGTTGCTCCTGTCGCCAGAAGTCAGTTCTGGTGCCGTCTTCATTATCTGAAGAAAAGTCAAGTGCGCCATTCGACAGCGTTACCATTTTTTTCGGAACAGTTATACTGATTTCCTGCGTCATTTTTTCCTGGGGCCCATCGATGGTGGGAAACCAGGTCGAATTGCATTCCGGCTCACCCTGCGTCCAGAACTGTTGGGGTTTGTTTGGTTCTGTTGCGGTAGGATTGATAAAATAGATGCCGCGGTTGCCGGGCGATGAGATATCTTCTCCCACTTTTAGCCTGGCGGGCATGGCCACATAATCTATAAAAAGGGTAAATTTCTGATCATTTGTGTAGGTCTTCCCCAGGTCTATCAGGAGATGTTTACCATCGTACTTGTAGTTAAGTGAATCCAGGTTATCGTCTTTGCTTATTAGCGCCACCTTATTGATCCGAAAGCCCTGTGCATTCAGACTTACTTGGTTTAGGGGATAAAAATACGGTCTGGCTTCAATCCAGGCTTTCCCTATCACAAAAGAACTGTCCCAGTCTAGTTTTAACTCTAGCTTGGTGTGAAGAATGTCGGTCAGATGTGGATAACTGCCACGGTAAATATTACTGCCAGGAGTATTGGCCTTTACTGTGACTGGATCGAGCACAATTTTCTGAGTGGAGCATGCAGAGAAAAGAAAGGCGGCGAACCCTGCTAAACAGGCTCTAAATATTTTTGTCATCATAATAATTAGTCCTTCTCAAAGGAGCTGAATCCTAGGATAAGAATTAAATTGATTTAATGTATAATCACCAATAAGAGCTATTGAATGATTAGCTATTTCGAATTTTCTTCTCGATAGCCGTGGTAGAATAACCCTCAAGGTAAGTAATGGTTTTAACTTCGCCGCCATTTGCAAGAACAAAATCAGCACCTACAATCTGGTCGATTGAATAATCAGCACCTTTAACTAGTATATCCGGTTTTATACTGGTTATAAGATTTAAAGGAGTAGGCTCATCAAATAACACCACAGCATCCACGAAAAAAAATGATGCCAGGATCTGCGAGCGGGATCTTTCATCAGTAATAGGACGATTTGGACCTTTCAATGCTGATGTGGATTTATCTGTATTCAGGCCGATTACAAGCTTGTTGCCCATGTCTGCAGCTTTTGCAAGATAATCTATATGTCCTGGGTGCAAAAGGTCGAAGCAGCCGTTGGTGAAAACTATTTTTTGATCTTTGAGTCGCCAGATATTTAAAAGCTTTTGTAAATTACTTATAGAGAGAATTTTGTTTTCAATAACTTGTAATTTACTCATACCTATTTTATAAGAAGATTGTTGTCGTCAGGAAAAACCAAAACCGGCGTATATTTTTTCGCCTCCTCCATAGGAAGCGACCCATACGACATTATAATGATTATATCGCCAACCTGTGCAAGACGTGCACAGGACCCATTCAGGCATATAACACCCGAACCCCTTTCTCCCTTGATTACATACGTCTCGAATCTTGCTCCGTTATTGTTATTAACAATTTGGACCTTTTCGTTTGGAATGATGTTGGCAGCTTCGATTAAGTCTTCATCAATAGTGATACTACCCACATAATTCAATTCAGCCTGTGTAACCTTTACCCGGTGTATCTTAGACTTCAAAACCTGAATAATCATATCGCAAAATTAGCAAAACTTTAATTAGAAGCTTCAAATGTGAAACTAGAGATTACTTAATTATGATATTGTCTATCAGGCGGGTTTTTCCAACTTTTGCAGCTACAAGAGCAACCAGGCTTGTGCTTGTGTCCTTAGCCGGTAGCAGCGTCTCAGTATCACAAATTTCGAAATATTCAAGGTCTACTCCATCACTATTAGTGAGATACTCTTCAGCCAGGGCTTTCAGATCATTGAGTGTTTTAAAAGGGGCGTTCTCTCTGGTGATTTGTAAGGTATGCGACAGTGCAAGGGCCTGAATTCTTTCTGTGCCTGAAAGGTGAATGTTTCGCGAACTCATGGCTAACCCGTCGCTTTCCCGAAGTATTGGGCAGGTAACAATTTCAACCGGCATTTTGTAGATCTCTATCATTTTGCTGATCACCTTTACCTGTTGAAAATCTTTCTGTCCAAAAAAAGCTTTATCTGGCAATACTACATCAAAAAGTTTTTTGACGATTTGTGTAACGCCCTGGTAATGGCCCGGTCTGAATTTGCCTTCAAGGATTGTCTCAATATAGCCAAGGTCAATATGCCAGGTTTCTGTTCCAGCATACATTTCGCCGGTGGAAGGAAGAAAGAGTATATCGCAATTCGCTTCCCGTAGTTTAATGGTGTCGGCTTCAATCGGTCGGGGGTACAGTTCGAGATCTTTAGGATCGTTAAATTGGGTGGGATTTACAAAAATGCTGCAAACAACAATATCAGTAAGTTTTTTGGCGATCTCTATAAGGGACAGGTGGCCCATGTGAAGAGCTCCCATTGTAGGAACAAAGCCGATGCTTTTTCCCTGACCTTTCAGGTTATCCAGATGCCCGGATAATTCCTGTTTCGATGTAAAGATTTTCAATATGTGGTCTATTCCTAATTCAGGGGCAAAGGTGTACATTAAAGAAAAAATATCAAAGTCATTTGCATAATTCGTTGATAATTCATAAGATAATGATTACATTTGCAGTCCTAAACTGTATTTGGTAAATTTTTTTATTGGAGATGGCAAAAACGAAGCTACTGTTTATTACCCACGAGATGTCGCCTTTCCTCGAGTTAACAAAAATTTCTGAAATAACCCGGCAGCTTCCACAAGCGATGCAGGATAAAGGATTTGAAATCCGTATTCTGATGCCGCGTTTCGGTAACATTAATGAACGTCGTAATCGACTCCATGAAGTTATCCGTCTTTCAGGAATGAACATCATTATTGATGAAAATGATAACCCGCTGATCATTAAAGTCGCATCAATACCTTCAGCTCGTATGCAGGTATATTTCCTTGATAACGAAGAATACTTTCAGCGAAAGCATGTTTTCAAAGACAATAGTAACAAATTCTTTGCAGATAATGATGAGCGTACAATTTTCTTCTGTAAAGGAGCTCTGGAAACGGTTAAGAAATTAGGATGGTCTCCGGAAGTGGTTCATTGCCATGGAAGGATGAGTGCTTTAGTTCCGGTTTATCTGAAAACTACCTATAAAGACGATCCGACTTTCAAAAATGCAAAGATTGTGTATTCAGTTTATAATGATGATTTATCTGAAGCACTCCCTGTTGACTTTACCCGAAAAGCGATTATGAATGGCATGACGGCAGAGCACACAGAAGCATTTAAGGATGGTGGAACTGATGCTTTACATATCGGAGCGATCACTTATTCTGATGCGGTTGTCTATGGTGATGCGGAAGTGAGCGACGAAGTTCTGAAGTTTGTAAAAGACAGTCAGAAGCCAACATTAGAGTATGAGGGCACTTCAGATTATGAAAACTATTACAATCTTTACGAAGAGATCTCAAATGAAGATCTTGTAACTTTAGCGTAGAGATATTGGATATAAGAAAAAGGGGAAGATCTATTAAATCTTCCCCTTTTTTTATTCCCTTTATTTCATTCAGAAGTTGGTAATTCGAGAACCTTTAACATCATTTAACAGGAAGGGATTCTCTGATTTACAAAATTCTTCGCGAGATTTACATTTTTAAGAGAGCTTTGAGCTGTCCCTGACTAATATTATATTTTTGTATGGCTCTCAGGTTAACTGCAGCTAATGGATAATACGACCTTGTTCGGGTACGTTATTTATTTTGGAACACTTTAGGCGTGTAGATAAAAATTTGAAAACTAATTTTATATATCTTAGCGGCTGTATTAAAGAGATAGAGAAAACACAATCAATGAAATATTTTAAAAGAGATTTATTCTTCCTATGTATAAATCTTATCATTTTTAGCAGCTGCCAGAAATCCGACCTCGTCGGTTTAGGCGTTGATCCGGATAACCTCATTAAAAGCGATTTAGAAGTTACAAGTGTAAATGCATTTACTGAAAAGGAAGACAGTCTTATTACGACTGGAAGTTCTCGGCATGCATTCGGATACTTGGTTGATCCGGTTTTTGGAACTACACAGGCTAGCATAGCGCTTGGTTTATCATTGCCTTCAGATGGGTTTTCATTTGGAACCAGTCCCGAACTCGATTCAGCAGTTCTGGTCCTAAAGTATGGAAACGAGTTTTATGGCGACTCTACCAAGGCGTCCACATTTCCAATAGAAGTTCATCAATTGACTGAACGTTATAACTCTTCTGCCAGTTATTATAATACAAAGAACTGGGCATATAACAATAGTGTTATAAGTAAGAACCTGGTCGTATCACATTTTCCATGGCGGGATTCATCTCGTTCGGTTTTTCAGATCATTGATGGTATTCAGGATACTGCCGTAAAAGTGCTTCCTCAATTAAGGATCCCGCTTGATGAAACTTTTATCAGGGATAAAATTATGAACGCATCTGCGGCAAACCTGGCCTCAAATACAGCTTTTTCGAATTATTTCAAGGGTCTTTATGTAACGGTCAAACCAGTAGCTGCTACCAATCCTGGCGGCCTTATATTCTTTGATCTTCAAACAACAGATGTTAGCAGATTGGAAATCTACTATAGAAATGTTAAGGACGATAATTCGAAAGATACCAATATGGTTGCCTTTGGTTTTAGCAACACAACGGCTTCTTCAAAAATAGTTCATACTTTTTCTACAGACATTGAACAGCAGCTGGATAATCCCGGCAGCGGTTCTGAAGTCGTTTATTCGGAGGCATTAGGAGGCCTAAGAACAAGGCTTCATTTTCCTGATGATGAACTTAATAAGATCAAGGCGTTTGGCGAAATTGCTGTGAATAAGGCTGAGCTTATTGTTACAGAAGTTTTACCTCAGGGAAGCGGAACGGTCCTGGCACCCGCTGCACGTCTGGCCCTGTACAGAACAGATATTGCAGGTGTAAGAAAACCTGTACCTGATAACGCCATAGGTATGGACGCAAGGTATCTTCCGGAGATTTTATTCGGAGGCTTTTATAACAAAGATACCAGGAAGTATAGTTTTATTATTACGTCGTACATTCAGGATCTTCTAAGTGGCAGGCTTAAACAGTATGATACTTATCTTGCTCCAATAGCACGAGGCCTGACTGGAAGTTCAAACATTTCACCATCTGCTATTACCGCCGGCAGAACGGTTTTAGCGGGAAGTACAAATTCAAACCCTGATTACAGGATGAAATTAAAGGTCTATTACACCAGACCCGACTAAAAAAGAGTAGTTAGAATTTTTTAAAAGATTTAATATTTACGTTTACATATGTGTGGAATAGTAGGCTATATCGGGCATCGTAATGCCTGGGACGTTATTATAAAAGGACTTCACCGTTTGGAATACCGGGGTTATGATAGTGCAGGTGTAGCTTTAATGAATGGAGATATCAAAACTTACAAAAAAGCCGGCAAAGTAAGTGATCTCGAAAACTTTGCGCACGATCTTGATAAATCTGGCAGTGTAGGTATGGGGCATACCCGTTGGGCAACCCATGGAGCTCCTTCTGATAGAAATTCACATCCACATTATTCGGGCGATGGAAGACTATCCATCATACATAATGGAATTATTGAAAACTATGCTGTTTTAAAGGAGGCCCTTCAATTAAAAGGGCATGAATTTAGAAGCGATACCGATACCGAGGTTTTAATTCACCTGATCGAAGAGATCCAGAATTCTGACGGGCTTGAATTATTTGAAGCAGTAAGGGTAGCCCTGCATGAGGTAGTAGGTGCATACGCTATCGTAGTTATGAGTAACGAAGATCCTGATGTTCTGATAGCAGCCCGCAAAGGAAGCCCGATGGTGATAGGGGTTGGACAGGACGAATACTTTATTGCGTCTGATGCATCACCTATTGTTGAATATACAAAAAATGTAATATACCTAAAGGATAACCAAATTGCTTATATAAAGCGAGATGAGCTGGTTATAAAAAGTACTGATAACCGGATCCAAACTCCTTACATTCAGGAGCTGGAACTAAAATTGGAAATGCTCGAGAAGGGTGGTTTCGATCACTTTATGCTCAAGGAAATCTATGAGCAACCGCGTTCCATCAAAGATTGTATGCGCGGCAGGATCTATCCAAATGAAGGTAAAATTCAGTTGGGTGGATTAAATGAATATACTGAGAAGCTGAAAAATGTTGACCGGATTATCATTATCGCCTGTGGTACTTCCTGGCATGCCGGTTTAGTTGCAGAGTATCTTATTGAAGAATACGGACGCGTTCCCGTTGAAGTTGAATACGCATCAGAATTCAGATACAGAAACCCTATTATCTCTGAAAAGGATATTGTTATAGCCATATCTCAGTCGGGCGAAACCGCAGATACTATGGCTGCAATTGAGATGGCAAAGGAAAAGGGTGCAACCATTTTTGGTGTTTGTAATGTGGTTGGGTCGTCAATTCCGAGAATCACGCATGCTGGAGTCTACACTCATGCCGGTCCGGAGATCGGGGTAGCTTCTACAAAAGCATTTACTGCTCAGGTTACCGTACTTACTTTGATAGCTTTCTTTATTGCTGAAAAGCGGGGAACGATCAAACAAAGCGAACTTGTTCATTTGCTTACTGAGCTTGAGGATGTTCCCGGACTTGTAGAGAAGTGTCTCGAAGCTAACGATCATATCGTGCAAATCGCTGAAGAGCTGAAAGATTCAAGGAACTGCTTGTTCTTAGGTCGGGGAACAGGCTTTCCGGTAGCTCTTGAGGGAGCGCTTAAGTTGAAGGAGATCTCTTACATTCACGCGGAAGGATACCCTGCTGCAGAAATGAAGCATGGTCCTATTGCCTTGATAGACGAAGATATGCCTGTAGTGGTAATAGCCACTAAAAATTCATCATACGAAAAAGTAATAAGTAACATCCAGGAGGTTAAGGCCAGAAAAGGAACGGTAATAGCGATTGTAACGGAAGGAGATAAAGACGTTACAAAAATGGCTGATTACACGATAGAAATTCCGAATGCAAATGAAGCGTTTTTACCTTTGCTTGCTACTGTTCCGCTGCAGTTGCTTTCTTATCATATAGCTGTAATGAGGGGTTGTAATGTCGACCAGCCAAGAAATCTCGCCAAGTCGGTAACGGTGGAGTAAGTAAAACAGATATTAATCGAAAGGCAGGTTTAAAGAACCTGCCTTTTTTGTAAATGGCTGTCTTCTTTTCTCAATTAACCCCGTCAAAAAACCGATTAACTACTGTTTGCTTTTTGTCACCTGTTTATGAAGCTATATATAATATCGGTATTGTTTACCTTTGAATAGATTCGGTTTATATGACACTTGTTCAACTAGAATATATCGTTGCTGTGGATACGTACAGGAGTTTTGTAACGGCTGCAGAAAAATGTTTTGTTACCCAGCCAACCTTAAGCATGCAGATTCAGAAGCTTGAGGATACTCTCGGAGTAAAGCTTTTCGACCGAAGCAAACAGCCCGTGATACCTACGGATATTGGACAGCAAGTAATCGAACAGGCTAGGGTAGTATTAGCTGAAAGCTCTAAGTTACAGGAAGTGATTGCCCAACATAAAAATGAACTGGCAGGCGAGTTAAAAATTGGCGTTATTCCTACTATTGCTCCTTACCTTTTACCAAAAGTGATAATGAGTTTTACCACCAGGTTTCCGAAAGTTCATTTGCAGATCTGGGAATACACCACTGAACAGATCATTAACAACTTAAAGGTTGGACTATTGGACTGCGGAATATTATCAACACCCCTTGAAGATAAAAGTCTTCAGGAAATTCCTTTGTTCTACGAAGACTTCGTTGTGTATACCTCTCCGTCCAGTAAGCTGGTGGATAAAAAAACTATTTCTGCGGAAGACATAGAAATTGAAGAAACCTGGCTGTTAAACGAAGGACATTGTATGAGGAATCAGGTGTTGAACATTTGCAAAAAGAAAGGCTCAGGTTCAGTGAAGTCTTTTGAATATAACACAGGCAGTGTGGAGACGCTCAAAAGGATGGTAGATCTGAATGCGGGTATAACTATTCTTCCCGAACTAAGCCTCGCAGATCTGACAGACGAGCAGATGAGCAAGGTAAGGCACTTTAAAGCACCTGTACCTGCGCGTGAAATCAGTTTAGTCACCCATAGAAACTTTTTAAAGCGCGGACTTATCACTTCGCTGAAAAAGGAGATCATGGACATCGTCCCCGAGGAGATGCTAAGCAACTCAAGGAAAACTTTGATGGATACGTTCTAGCGTCTAAAGACAGCTCGGAATAGCCAGATGATCAAAACGATCACAGCTATTACAATGAAAATTCCGGCATAAACTCCGGTTTTGAAAATGTCTCCTATAAGTTCGCAGCTAGATAACAACATGGTTGTCATAAGTGCTATAGAATAAAATATGCTTTTTGTCATAGATTTAAAATAAAAAAGTAGTGTATTTCTTATAATACACTACTTTCAGACAAAAAGTTTTTTTCTTAAGACTACTTTAAGATTACTTTGCTTGGGCGTAACGTTCAGCAACAGCATCCCAATTTACTGCATTCCAAAAAGCAGCAATATAATCAGGACGACGGTTTTGATAATTTAAGTAATACGCATGCTCCCAAACGTCAAGGCCTAAGATTGGAGTGCCTTTAACCTCAGCAACATCCATTAGTGGGTTATCCTGATTCGGAGTCGAAGAAACCTGCAATTTGCCATCGGCAGCAACACTTAACCAAGCCCAACCAGAACCGAATCTAGTCGCTCCAGCATCACTGAATTTCTTTTTGAAGTCTTCAAAGGAACCGAATGCTTCATTGATTGCCTCAGCTAGTTCGCCTGTAGGTTGTCCGCCCGCGTTTGGTCCTAATACCGTCCAGAACAAAGAGTGGTTATAATGACCGCCACCATTATTTCTAACAGCAGGAGCATACTTTGAAACTTCGGCTAGAAGTTCTTCTAATCCTTTGCTTTCAGCTTCAGTACCTGCAATAGCATTGTTAAGATTAGTAACGTATGCATTGTGGTGTTTTCCATGATGGATTTCCATTGTAGCCTTGTCGATATGCGGTTCAAGAGCATCTGTAGCGTATGGTAACGCTGGTAATTCAAAAGCCATAATTTATAGTATTAAGTTAATAAGGTAAAATATTCTAGTGTACAAAGATAACTTATGCTTAAAAAGATTGTTCAGCAATATGTCAGCTTTTATTTCTTTTTCTCGCAAAGAAATCTTTGATCAAAGATGCACATTCATTTTCTTTAATCCCACTTACAATTTCTGTTTTAGGATGCGTAATGCGTTGATTGATCCGTCGGAAACCGAGTTTAACATCATGGGCCCCGTAAACAATACGGCTTATTTGAGTCCAGTAGGATGCTCCTGCACACATTATGCAGGGTTCGATTGTGACATATAATGTGCAGTCACGAAGATATTTCCCTCCAAGAAAATCAGCGGCTGCAGTAAATGCCTGCATCTCGGCATGAGCAGTTACATCGTTCAGTCGCTCTGTCAGATTATGCCCCCGGCCAATGATCTTTCCATTACAAACGATCACCGCTCCGATTGGCACCTCGTCCTGTTCCAATGCCAGATGTGCTTCCTTTAAAGCCTCATTCATGAAAAAATCGTCTGGTGCCATTTGTGGCTCATCGGTAAAGCTTATATATCTCATATATCCTATTCAATTTTGCCGACTTAAATAAGCCTGGCCCCGTTCGGAACGGTCCTTTCAACCGAAGCCAGCACTATCTCGCCGTTTTCGTCGGCAAAGCCTGTGACAAGGAACTCAGACATGAATTTTCCAATTTGTTTTTTGGGGAAATTTAGAACTCCTACCACCTGGCGGCCTATTAGATCTTCTTTGGTATAATGTTTAGTGATCTGAGCACTGCTCCATTTGATTCCAAGATCACCAAAATCAACTTTCACCTTATAAGCAGGCTTTCTTGCTTCGGGGAATTCGAGTACGTCCAATATGGTTCCTGCACAGATTTCAATTTTTTCAAATTCAGTCCAGCTAATCTCTTCCATGGCTCAAATTTAAAGGATTAATTCGATTTTTAATTCCTATATCACGTGTAAGGCATCCGAGCTTAACTTCCAAAACCCCCATGGGAATTGTACCTTTGATGCTATGCCTGAAGTACGTTTAAAAAAAGGAAAAGAGAAAGCCGTTCGCCAGTTACACCCATGGATCTTTTCAGGAGCAATTGACTCAACAAAAGGAAAACCCCAAAATGGGGACTTGATCACTGTTATTGACAGCTCAGGCGAGTTTCTGGCTTATGGAATTTATAACAGCCTGTCGAGGGTAGCGGTTAGGGTTCTCGAATGGAATAGAGAAGTTGAAATCAACGATGAATGGTGGAGAAACCGCATTCGGCAGTCTATAAACGCGAGAAAAGCCCTTCTGGAATCACCGCATACTAATGCCTGCAGGTTGGTTTTCAGTGAGGCTGATTTTTTGCCCGGACTGATAGTTGATCGCTATGCAGATTACCTTTCCCTGCAGATATTAACATCGGGTATAGAGAAGGTCAAGGGGCTTATTTTGGAAGAATTACAGAATCAGCTAAACCCGAAAGGAATCTTTGATAGAAGTGATGCTTCTGCACGTGCTCATGAAGGCCTGGAACCATCTCATGGCATCCTCTTTGGCGAGGCTCCTCCTGAATTCGTTGAGGTGATTGAGAATGGGATTAAGTACCATATTAATATCTCAGAAGGACAAAAGTCGGGATTCTTTTGCGATCAGCGTGATAACAGGCGCATTGTGGCTGAGCATGCCGCAGGTAAGCGCGTGTTGGATTGTTTTTCGTATTCAGGGGGATTCTCCTTGAATGCCCTTAACTTGGGAGCTGCTGAAGTAACCAGTGTGGACAGTTCTGCGTTGGCTGTAGATACCCTAAAGCAGAATATAAATCTAAATGGCTTCGCTAATCTCCCTCATACAGCTATACAGTCTGATGTCAATAAACAATTAAGAGCTTTTCGCGAAAGCGGAGAAAAGTTTGATATTATTATTCTCGACCCTCCCAAGTACGCCCCGTCCCGGTCGACACTAGATAAGGCATCAAGGGCCTATAAAGACCTGAATCGAATAGGGATGCTTCTGCTTAATAGTGGAGGGTTACTGGCTACGTTTTCTTGCTCAGGGGCTGTTGATATTGCCCATTTCAAGCAGATCCTTGCATGGGCCGCTTTAGACGCCGGAAAGGAAATTCAATTTATATACCAGTTCTGCCAGCCTGAAGATCATCCGGTAAGGGCATCTTTCCCTGAGGGCGAGTATCTGAAAGGCTTGTTGTGCCGCGTGTGCTGAGAAATCGAATGTGCAGTTTAGATCGTTAAAGGTGCTTTCCGGACACCTCCTCATCTTTCAACGGTTCCTCAGGGGAATTTTTCAAGTGCACCGGTTTTGAAGCGCTGGCTTTCATTTTAAGGTTTAGCATTTCTACCAGTACAGAGAATGCCATTGCAAAATAGATGTACCCTTTCGGGATGTGTTGTTCAAAAGATTCAGCTAAGAGCGATACACCAATCAGTAATAGAAATGAAAGGGCCAGCATCTTTACGGTAGGATGCTTGTTTACAAATGTACTGATTCCACTAGCAGATACCATCATTACGCCAACTGCAATCACCACAGCCGCAACCATTACTCCAATATTATCGGCCATCCCTACAGCGGTAATAACAGAATCAAGGGAAAAAACGATATCCAGTATTAGTATTTGAGTGATTACACCTGCAAAAGAATGAACCTTACGGTCTACCTGCGTATGGTCTTCCCCTTCAAGCTTTTCATGGATTTCAATGGTGCTTTTATATATTAGGAATAAACCTCCAATCAGCAGGATTAGGTCGCGACCGGATATCGCAAGTTTTTCACTGTCTATGCCAATCCAGTTGCCTGCGTTGAACAAAGGTTCGGTTAGAGTCATGATCCAGGTCAATGAAAGCAGTAGTAGTACCCGTGTACCCATGGCAAGCATTAATCCAAGCTGACGCGCTTTTTTCTGCTGTTCTTGTGGGAGTTTTCCTGAAAGGATAGAAATGAAAATAATATTATCAATCCCTAATACTATTTCTAATACAGTTAACGTGATGAGGGAGATCCATATCTCCGGATTTGAAAGGAATTCCATTGTGTGTTTTTATGTGACTAAGTTATAACAAGTTTTAAAACAAAAAACCCTCCGTTTACCGGAAGGTTTTGATCATTAATTTAAAAAGAACGTATGTATGCTTTATTGATAAAAGCCTTTTGTTATAAATCCTCTCTCCCTTAAATCCTGGCAGCCGAGATTATGTTGTGCAAATATATCTCAAATCATACTTAAGCAGATGTTAATTTTTGTTAAGATATTGATTAACTGTGTAGATGGCATTCTGAAGCCTTTGCTCGTCTGAGCCTGAAATAACGGTATAATTAGCATTCAGAGCTTGAAGTTCTTTATGCCAGATATTCATAAAGTATTCCCTTAAATGAGGGAAGTCTCTCAAAGGGTCGTCCTGCCAGGGAAGATCGATGTCCATTAAAAGGTATAGATCATATGGGTGCTTAGGTAGTTCATCAAGTACTTCCTGTGGAGCCTTTCCGAAAGTGTAATCGCTCCATATTTTAACAGTAATGAAGGTAGTATCGCAGATCAGAATTCTATTAGCATCAGGTAGCAATTGTTTTTCGAGCGCTATCTGTCCCTGAAACATATTTATCTCATCCTGCCAGGTGCAGGGCTCTGTCAGGCGCTCACAGTATCCCCTGGCAAACTCGGGCACCCATATCGTGCGGTAGTGTGCAGCCAGTTGTTCCGAAATGGTTGATTTACCTGTCGACTCGGGTCCTACCACCGCAATTTTTTTTATATCGTTGAAGCCGCTTTCCATGTTTTTTTCCAGTCGATATAACCAATAGTTGCCAAAACTACCAGAACCACATAGAGTACAGCAGTCGAAGCCAGGCCTTTGAATAAAAGAAGGGGTACATAACAGATATCCACAATGATCCAAAGCACCCAGTTTTGAAGCACCTTTCTCGTCATCAAAAATTGCGCAACAAAACTCATAGCTGTGCAGAACCCATCAACGTAAGGAACATCGGTATTTGTGAAGTGGTCAAGAAACAGGCTTAAGATTGTAGTGAGTAATGAAATAGCCATGATCACTATTCCCCATTCTCTTAATGATAAGCTAACAATAGGTTTGTCATGATGTTGTTTCCGTTTGATCCAGTAGTACCAGCCATACACAGCCGTGAAAACAAAATAAAGTTGTAGGACAGAATCGCCATATAACTTGAACTGATAATACACTATAGCATACACCGAAGCACTTATAATCGAAACCGGCCAGTTGAGGATATGTTCTTTGGCAGCAAGATAGATACAGATGAAAGCAGTACTAACTCCAATCCATTCTAAAGTACTGGTTTGCTGAAATTGAGTTAGTACCTCGTTGAAAAACCCGGCTTGTATAAAAGTCATCCGTGCAAATGTAGTCAACCGCTAATAAAAAAACCTTTCTGAAATATCAGAAAGGTTCATTAACCAAACAATTAGTATATAGAGAAATTAGAATTATTGGGCCGTAGCAGGGACCGATGAAAAACCTAAGCTTGCTTTGAGGCTTACATCAGTGGTAAGTTTATTCCTCAGAACATATTCCATTCGTATTCTCGCAGCATTGCTTTTGATAATGTCATCAACGAAACGCGAATTATCTATGTCCAGCACAAGGTTATTGCCTACCGAAGAACCAATATCGGTTCTGGAGGCTACGAGAATTTCTCCCGAACCATCACTCCGCGATAGATAAAGCTTAACAGAACTAAAGGCTCCTATGTTTTGATTTGCGGGATTACTTGCACTGAGTTTCGCGGAAGCAATTCTTACTTCCTTCACCTGTGCGTTGGTATTACTGCCGAAAAGTTGATCCATACTGCTAGCAGGACTGACTGCAGAGTGTGTATTCCCGGTGCTGGTAGATGCAGGGACGATTAGAGTTGCTGTATAAGGCAAGCTGGACCGTACAATGGATTGTAAGGTGCTGCACCCAACAAGGGCTGCAACAGCAATAAATCCAATTATTATCTTTTTCATGTGTGTGCCTGATTTGTTCCACAACAACGTATTATGCCATAAAAAGTTTTTAATCTTGTAGAAGATTAATCTAAACGCATAATTTCCAAATCATAATTCGTAGAAAGCTATTTTTTCTTACCTTTGCATCCCGACAATCAAGTCGGGATTTTTTATATAAAAAGACTTTCCTTCTTGATTTTCAGGTCATCCGACTTTAGAACTTTAAAAATATTTAACCCTAATGCCAAAGGATACTTCCATTAAATCCGTCCTGATCATTGGTTCAGGACCAATCATTATCGGTCAGGCTTGCGAATTCGACTATGCTGGTTCACAAGCAGCTTTGTCATTAAAAGACGAAGGAATTGAAGTTTCTATCATCAATTCAAATCCAGCCACCATCATGACCGACAAGGTTATTGGTGATCATGTTTATCTTCTTCCGCTAACATGCGAGAGTATTGAGCAGATTTTACAGGAGCGCCATATTGATGCGGTGTTACCAACCATGGGTGGCCAAACAGCTCTAAACCTCTGTAAAGAGGCAGAAGAACGCGGGATCTGGGTGAAATATGGTGTGCGTGTAGTCGGAGTTGACGTGGCGGCCATAGAAAAAACCGAGAATCGCGAAGAATTCCGCCAGTTGATGGTGGACATAGGCGTTGGTGTTGCGCCGTCGAAGATCGCTAACTCTTTCCTTGAAGGTAAAGAAGCTGCTCAAGAAATAGGTTTTCCATTAGTGATTCGTCCATCCTATACCTTAGGTGGTTCAGGAGGAGGTTTCGTTCATAAAAAAGAAGAGTTCGATGCAGCTCTAAGCCGTGGTTTACAAGCTTCGCCCACTCATGAGGTTCTGGTTGAGAAGGCTGTATTGGGTTGGAAAGAATATGAGCTAGAGTTGCTTCGTGATAACAAAGACAATGTAATTATCATTTGTTCTATTGAGAACTTTGACCCAATGGGTATCCATACAGGGGATTCCATCACTGTGGCTCCTGCGATGACCCTAAGTGATCGTTGTTACCAGGATATGCGTAATCAGGCGATCAAGATGATGCGTGCTATCGGTAATTTTGCCGGAGGATGTAACGTGCAATTCTCTGTAGACCCTGTTACTGAAGCCATTATTGCCATCGAGATCAACCCACGGGTGTCGCGTTCATCAGCATTGGCATCTAAAGCAACAGGTTACCCAATTGCTAAAATTGCAGCCAAGCTTGCTATCGGTTATAACCTTGATGAGGTTGAAAATCAGATCACGAAAACAACATCAGCATACTTTGAGCCAACGCTGGATTATGTTATTGTAAAAGTTCCACGCTGGAACTTTGATAAGTTCAAAGGTGCAAATAAGGAGCTAGGCTTGCAGATGAAGTCTGTAGGTGAGGTAATGGCCATAGGCCGGACCTTTATCGAGGCCTTGCAGAAAGCTACTCAGAGTCTTGAAATCGGACGCTCTGGTTTGGGTGCTGACGGCAGACAAAGCCGTAACCTGGACGAGATCATGGAAGGTTTGGAGCATCCAAGCTGGAACCGCTTATTCCTGATTAAAGATGCCATGAGTCTTGGTGTACCAATGGAGTCTATCCGGAAGGTAACTAAGATCGACAAATGGTTCCTTGTACAGATTCAGGAACTGGTGCTTCTTGAACAAGAGCTGAAACGCTATTCACTAAATAATATTCCTAAAGACTTCTTTTATACATTAAAGCAAAAAGGTTTTTCTGATGTTCAGATTGCCTGGCTGCTTGGCAACGTTACAGAAGATGAGGTTTATGACCGCAGAAAAGAACTGGGAATACGCCGTGTATACAAAATGGTGGATACCTGTGCTGCGGAATTCCAGGCACAAACCCCTTATTACTACTCAACTTTCGAAGATGAGAATGAGTCTGTGTCTTCCGATAAAAAGAAAATCATAGTATTAGGTTCAGGTCCTAACCGTATTGGACAAGGAATTGAATTCGATTATTCTTGCGTTCATGGCCTACTGGCTGCTAAAGAGGTTGGATACGAATCAATCATGGTTAATTGTAACCCTGAGACGGTATCGACCGACTTCAATATGGCTGACAAACTATACTTTGAACCGGTATTTTGGGAACATGTTCGCGAGATCATTGATTTTGAGAAACCGGAAGGCGTAATTGTTCAGCTTGGTGGGCAAACTGCATTAAAGATGGCAGAGAAGCTTCATGAGAAAGGTATCAAAATTATCGGTACCTCGTACGACAATATGGATATTGCCGAAGATCGCGGTCGCTTCTCAGATTTGTTGAAGGAACTGGATATACCTTACCCTCGTTATGGTGTTGCTGTTGATGCTGAAGAGGCTTTAGTAGTGGCAAAGGAAGTAGGTTATCCTGTATTGGTCCGCCCTAGCTATGTATTAGGCGGACAAGGGATGAGCATTGTTATTAACGATGCAGAACTGGAAAACGCAGTTGTTAAACTGTTAGGAGATCTTCCAGGAAACAGGGTATTGATCGATCATTTCCTTGATCGTGCTGAAGAGGCCGAGTCTGATGCTATTTGCGACGGAGAAGATGTTCACATCGTCGGTTTAATGGAGCACATCGAGCCGGCGGGTATCCACTCCGGAGACTCAAGCGCTGTGTTGCCTCCGTTCAACTTGTCGGATAATGTGATCCGCCAGATGGAAGATTACACGGTGAAACTAGCCAAAGCTCTTAATGTACGAGGCTTGTTAAATATCCAGTTTGCTATAAAAGATGAAAAGGTTTACGTGATTGAGGCAAATCCACGAGCTTCACGAACAGTTCCTTTCATAGCCAAGGCATACGATGTACCCTATATCAATATCGCCGCTAAAGTAATGCTAGGTGCAAACAAGCTTAAGGATTTCACCATCGAAAGAAAATTGATTGGTTATGCAATTAAGGAGCCTGTATTTTCTTTTGACAAGTTTCCTGAAGTAGAAAAGGAACTGGGGCCTGAGATGAAATCGACAGGCGAGGCCATCCGTTTCATTAAGGACCTTCACGATCCTTACTTCGTTAAGTTATACAAAGAAAAGTCAATGTACTTATCAAAATAAAAGCAAAGGGCGATTGAGAGATCGCCCTTTTTCTTTTGACAGCTTTTGATACCGCCTTGCTAGCGCACGCTCAATGTCGTTTTTTAAGCTTTTGTCTGTCCTTAAGTTCCGAAGGAGAGCCCTTCGGAACTCTCCGGACAGTATGGGATTTTTTAGGGCATGTTGTGCAACGGCCACATGCCGCGTGTGCTTTAAAGTTGTTCTATTTATTCATTGGCTGCTTTTCCTAAAGTTGCCAGTATACCTCCATCAACATATAAAATATGTCCACTTACAAAATCAGACGCTTTCGACGATAAAAATATAGTAGCTCCCTGCAGGTCCCCAGGCTCTCCCCATCTTTCTGCCGGTGTGCGGCTAATGATGAAATCATTAAATGGATGCCCGTCAACTCGTATAGGGGCTGTTTGTGTGGTTGCAAAATAGCCCGGTCCAATGCCATTTACCTGTATATTGAACTTTGCCCATTCAGTTGCCAGGTTTTTAGTGAACATCTTCAACCCTCCCTTTGCAGCGGCATATGCACTAACGGTTTCCCTTCCAACTTCACTCATCATAGAGCAGATGTTTATGATTTTCCCTGCTTTCCGCTCAATCATATATTTTCCAACCTGTTTTGACATGATGAAAGGTCCTGTTAAGTCGATTCTGATCACCTGCTCCCAATCGCTAACCTCCATATCCACCACTGGGATCCGCTTTATTATTCCCGCGTTATTCACCAGGATATCTATTGGCCCGATCTCTTTTTCAATTATTTCCACTGTTTCTGAAACCATAAATTCGTCCGTTACATCAAATACATAACCGGTTGCTTTAATTCCATTCCTGGCATATTCTTCAATGGCCGAATCCAGTTTATCCCCGGAAATATCGTTAATTATTATCTGTGCTCCGGCGTTTGCCAGGCCTGTTGCCATAGACATACCTAAGCCGTGCGTTGCCCCCGTTATAAGAGCTCTTTTTCCTGTTAAATCAAAAAGTGAAAGTGACATAGCGATATAGTTATTTGTTCAGAAAGGCAATGTAGATAGTGTCTTTCGAAAAAAACATGACGCTCGTCATCACTTGTTTTTTATTTAAAACTTTCTGATCATAAAATATTTATCCCGGAAATAACTGTGGCAGGCTTCCAAATCTTAAGCATAAACGTTAATTTGCGCCGCATTTTACATTAGCATACGTTATGGGTACACAATCTTTATTTAGTCTGGAAGGGAAAGTTGCGCTTGTCACGGGCTGCAACCGCGGTATAGGCAAAGCTATGGCAGAAGCTCTTGCCGAGGCTGGTGCAGATATTATCGGAGTTTCTTCCTCCATCGCTTTAAGCGGAAGTGAGATAGAAAAAGAAATTACTTCCAGAGGAAGGAAGTTTAAAGCTTATCAGTGTGATTTCGGTAACCGGGATTCTGTAAAAAGCTTTTTAGAAAAGGTTTTGTCTGAAAACGAACGGATTGACATCTTGGTAAATAACGCAGGGACGATCTTGCGTCAACCTGCAGCTGAACATTCTGATGAGTACTGGTACAAGGTTATTGATATAAACCTTAACAGCCAGTTTATCATTACGAGAGAAATTGGGTCCAGAATGATTCAGCAAGGCTCGGGTAAAGTCATATTCACGGCATCCCTTTTAACTTTCCAGGGAGGAATTAATGTTCCCGGTTACGCGGCTAGTAAAGGCGCAGTAGGAAGCCTGGTTAAAGCTTTTGCAAACGAGTGGGCATCAAAAGGCGTAAATGTGAATGCAATAGCTCCAGGATATATCTCGACCGACAATACAGAGGCTTTACGTGCAGATGAGGAACGCAGTAAGTCAATATTGGGAAGAATACCTGCAAGTCGTTGGGGCGAGCCTGAGGACTTCAAAGGACCAATCGTGTTCCTGGCTTCCAAGGCTTCTGACTATATTCATGGGACCATCCTTACTGTTGATGGCGGCTGGATGGGTAGATAAGTAAAATACAAAAAACAAAATTATGAAAATGAATCAGCGTTATGCTCAAGGTCCTAAGGAAGTTGCAGCATTAAATACTGCAGAGCTTCGTGAGAATTTTCTTATTGAAGATTTGATGCAGCCAGATCAGTTCAATTTTACATATTCACATTACGACCGGGCAGTTATAGGCAGTGTGATGCCTGTGAACCAGGTGCTTGAACTTCCGGTATACGAAAACCTGCGTGCAGACTATTTCCTCGAAAGGCGCGAAATCGGCATGATCAATGTAGGCGGAGATGCAGAAGTATCGGTTGACGGAACAGTTTATGCGGTTTCTAAACTTGATGCCGTTTATGCTGGAAAAGGTTCAAAATCAGTAACATTTAAAAGTGTCTCGGCTGAGAATCCGGCTAAGTTTTACCTATACTCTGTGCCTGCACACCACACTTACCCGCATCGTTTGATGAAAAAAGAAGATGCCTCCCCTTTAGATATTGGTAGTAAAGAAACTGCAAACGAGCGGACTGTTTATAAATATATCCACTTAGAAGGTATTCAGAGCTGTCAATTGGTGATGGGTCTTACCATTCTGAAACCCGGCAGCGTTTGGAACACTATGCCTTCGCATGTTCACGACCGCCGGATGGAGTCATATTTCTATTTTGACGTACCTGATGGACAGGTAGTTTTCCATATGATGGGTCAGCCACAGGAAACACGTCACCTGGTTGTTCAGAACCACCAGGCTATCATCTCTCCGCCATGGTCAATCCATTCAGGCGGCGGAACTTCAAACTACGGATTTATCTGGGCAATGGCAGGTGAAAACCTGGTTTATACCGATATGGATACATTCCCAATTAATGAATTAAGATAACAACATTCAATATGTAATACAAAAGCCTCTTCATGTTTACTAGAAGAGGCTTTTGTATGTCAGTATAATCCTGCTAGCGCGTGCCGCGTGTGCTTAAACGGACTTTTTTATGTCAGTAGAATCACCCAAGCAGTAAAAAGTCTTCAATGTTGTCAGGAGTAATCACTGATGTTTTAGAAACCTTGTAGTTTTCCGTAAAAGTCTGCGGAAACTTCACGTTACCTTTCTTGTGCCATTTAAATTCATAAGCAGACAAGCTTTCCCCATCATCTTCAATCAGATCAATCTCCTGTTGCTGCGTTGTACGCCAAAAGTACTGATCAATATCAATAGAATGGTAACGGAGGGATTTCATCCGCTCGGATATTACATAATTTTCCCACAAAGCGCCCACATCGGTTCTGGAGTTCAAAGGCTTGAAGTTATTAATGATAGCATTACGGATTCCGCAATCATAGAAGTACACTTTCTTACCCTTTTTAATTTCGTTCCTGACATTTCGGCTAAAAGCCGGCAAACGAAATGCTACATATGCCTTTTCTAACAGATCTATGTATTTATCCACTGTTTTTGCGTCGCTGCTTATTGTTTGTGAAATCTCATGATAGCTAATCTCAGAGCCCAGTTGTAATGCCAACGCTTTGAGTAGCTTTTCCAGGATTAGCGGCTTTTCACCTGCTCAAGCATTAGTAGGTCTTTATACAAATAGCTGGATAGTTCAAAAGCGGATGAGCCGGTGGCAATTACCTGCACATCTTTTATTTGGTCGGTGAACAATTTGAGAGTTAAGCCGATATTTGGTATACGTTGCGCTTCGTCAATAAACAAGATTTTGTTCTTTCCGATAATTGCTTTTAACTTGGCAGCTGTAGTATTTGTAAGAATGTCTCTTACATCAGCATCGTCTCCATTTAAATAAAGATGTTCCTTGTCTTGAAGAATGGATTCTACCAATGTTGATTTTCCCGACTGCCGGGGTCCGAAAATTAAGATAGCTTTACCTTTAAACAGCCTGTTTTCGATTGCTTCAGTGATCCTTCTTGTAATCATTTCGGATTCAATTCCTTTAAAATTATAATATTTCGGGATTATAATCCAAAAATACTACAATTTTTGAAAACTGATGCCCGGTAGGAAACTCCCCGCAGAGAAACTTATTTCTGTTTGCCAAAAAAAGCTTGAATATCAGATTATCCAAGCCTTTTGAATTTCCCTGCTATCGCACGCGTGCCGCGTGTGCTTTAAATGAACTTTTTTATGTATTATAATTGTGCTTCGTCATTAATGAGGACATTAGTGCCAAGTTCGCGCTTAGCCTTTGCCAATGCCGATCCAATAACCTGGTGCATGTCATAATACCGATATTCCGCTAAGCGACCACCAAATATTACATTAGTTTCCGTTTTAGCCAGATCCTGATATTTTTTTATGATGGCTGTATTCTTTTCGTCATTAATCGGGTAGTAAGGTTCCACTCCTTTTGACGCCTGTAAAGAATATTCCTTAGTGATCACAGTTTTAGGCTGAGTCCCGAATTCAAAGTGTTTATGCTCAATGATCCTCGTGTAGGGCGTTTCCGGATCAGTATAATTGATCACGGCATTTCCTTGGTAATTCTCCTCGTCAAGTGTTTCGACTTCAAACTTTAAGCTGCGGTATTCCAGCTCGCCAAACCGGTAATTATAGTACTCGTCAATCTTTCCAGTAAAGACGATCTTATCAGCCAGCAGGCTAAGTTCCTCGCGGTTAGCAAAGAAATCAGTATCCAGGCGTACTTCAATACCTTCCAGTAAACCTTCAATTATTTTATTGTAGCCGCCCACAGGTATACCCTGATATTTGTCGTTGAAATAGTTGTTATCATAAGTGAACCGTACGGGAAGCCTTTTAATAATAAAGGCCGGCAATTCAGTGGCATTGCGGCCCCATTGCTTTTCTGTATAGTGTTTTATAAGTTTTTCGTAGATGTCGGTACCAACAAGCTTTAAGGCTTGTTCTTCCATGTTTTTAGGCTCTGTGATATGCAGGTCTTCTATTTGCTCTGCTATCTTTTGTTTAGCTTCTGCAGGTGTTTTGGTTCCCCAAAGTTTGTAGAAGGTGTTCATATTAAATGGCAGGTTATATAGCTCGCCATTATAATTTGCAACCGGAGAGTTGGTATATCTGTTAAACTCAGCGAACTGGTTTACATAGTCCCAAATCTCTTTGTCATTAGTATGGAAGATATGGGCACCGTACCAATGCACATTGATGCCTTCCATTTCTTTGCAATAAACGTTTCCGCCGGCATGTTTTCTTTTATCTATTACCAGGCATTTTTTGCCGGCTTTGGTAGCTTCGTGCGCAAAAACGGCTCCGAATAAACCAGAGCCGACAATAAGGTAGTCGTAGTTGTTAATGTTCATGTATCTGATTAATAGTTAGATGTAAATTTAAAATCTCAATAGCTGAAACTATTGATATAACCAAAAAGCGGTGGTTTAGTTTTATCAGGAGTATTATTGATTTGTTCCAGGTTTGAGGTAGCTAAGTTGCTTGTTGCACTTAATTTTATGAGGGGTGTAATTCTTTTGTACCTAAGCAAGAGGAAGCTTGCATTAAAGAGGCTAATGATAGATCTTACGTAATATGGACCTTAAGCGGAGGTAATCTGCAGATTAAGCGCAATCTAGCGGACAAGGTGCGGTTGAAGTGGGCTTAATCTCCGCTTGAGGTGGCGGTAATTTTCGGCAACTTTAGTTAGTCATTCGCTTTCTTGTAACATCTAATAACCATTTTCGTACTTATTAAAAAGTAATTAGAAATAATAAAAAAATTAGCCGCGGACAATGTTTTATGAGCAGGGGGTGCGACAGATTTCAGTCATCTGTAAGTCCTTTCTTTCGGATCCCTTTATTCTGGTTGTCCTTTCATAATTTTCCGCTTGGCTGTACAGGTGTTTCTGCGAAAAAGCTTTGCGTAAAGATAGCTACCTGAATGTGTATTTTCACCCATGGGAGTCTGCTGATCTGAATGAGAAGGAGGTCCGGATTTTCGGGATATGTGGTAAAGAATAGTGGAACGAAAATGAGTGAGCGGATGGAAAGGCTGATTGAGGGGTTTAAGAAAGAAGGGAGAGTTTTCGTGTGTTTGAGTAGTGTTAAGCTGGTAAAACACTCCCGTTGAAAACTATGGTAAGTTTCACAGATTCGTAATCAGTGGTTTTCAAAATACGCGTCTCAAGGTTCTGATGATTTTTTCTAGTTTAATTTTTAAAGAAACATAATTACGGATTTCCCTTTTGGCTGTTCCTTTAAAATGAAGTGCCTGCCTTATATAATATCCATCTGCCTTTGTTTTTCCAAATGGAAGATTCGCGTGCCAAAAAATTCGTTTTAAGCCACCTGCCATTTCGAATATATCCACATCATTCATATTTCCGTCGAAGAAAAATCGATCCCCTGGATCGGAAATTTCCTTAACATTAGAAGAGATATCTGTCTTGTACCTATCGAATGCAGTCATATCAGAAATGCCTAAATTCTTGCCGTTATTCAAGCCGTGCCGATAATAGCCCCTTATAGTCGGCGCACTATTTGGTATATACCATCTCCTTTTCCTCAATAAAGTCTCTTACTCGGCTATAGATTCTTATGAAGAAGTAAAAGCGATGAATTTTAATGCAATTCATCGCTTTAAACGAAAGGCTAATTCATAGGGAACCCGTAAAAGGCAATTTTAGTTGATTTCATATTAGGAAACCAGCTTGTGGTTGATAAGAAGTGCTCATTATTTTGCCTGCAATGCAGGTATAATGGGATTGTCCCTTGCTTTTGTGTCGTGTATCCAAAGAATCGAGGGCCTTTGTTGTTATATGGAGCGCTACTTGCGTAAGATAAGTATATTTGGTCTTGGTCAAGTGGTGAATAGATCCAATCTTCGAGTTGATCATTCTGGTATACAAAGATAGGAACTGCACCTAAAGCGCCTCCAGACACTGAATTAAATTGTTGGCCTTCATATGCCCACCACGAACTAGCCCTGTTACTTTCTAAAAAGTACTGGTAGCCTGTTGATCCAGAACTATAATACTGATATATCGGTGGCTTTTCATCAAATATTGTAACACCATTATTAATAAGATATTGGTCTACATAATCCTTAACGGCAGCTTTTTTAACGGGGTCAGCAATTAGATCATATATAGGAATAAGACTAGACGGCTTTAAATCAATAAGATCTGCATTTGCTTGTGTACAACTGTTTTGCCAATTGGTTGTATTAATGGGAATAATGGTGGCGTTCGGGTCCACTGAAATAGAGCCGGAAACAGCAACTGAAGGATCTCCTCCGGCTGTTTTATATCGAATAGTTTGAAAAAAGCTATTGTTGGCCAGTGATGTACTTTTGTTGCTTCCTGCATTAATCGAGAAAACTTTTAACACACTCAGATGTACACCTACTTCAGCCGCATCTTTCCTGAATGTACTATAGGATTCTGCCTGGTATAATACTTCCAAAACACCCCCTAAAGATATATCAGCGAGAATGTGAGTTCCATAGGTATTTACAATGTATTGAGCAGACTGAGTTTGAACCATTGAAGCAAATAGGGGATCAAGATAATTTATCAACAGCTCTGTCGGATATACTAAGTAAAGTCGTTTTCTTTGAACTTTAAGATTGTAAGAAGCAAAGATGAATTTTGACGAGTAACTATTAGTTGAAGAGTTAGATCCAGAAATGGAGAGCTTAAAGGCTTTGTATTTATCACTATCGAGCCCCCTTTTTTGGTTAGTTCTTTAGAATAGTCAACAGCATTGCTTCCTGCCGTGATTACTCCTTGTTGAAATCCTGCCGGGTCAACTTCTACTGCAGAGGGAAAATCGTTTTTTAAGGCTTGTATATTAAGTACTTTGCCTTTCGCGGCGCTAGCTCTTGCAAATTCTCCTGCGGCATCATACCCGTAACCTAAAAGATTCCACACCGGGTCTGATTTGATTGTACTCACTCCATTCTTTGATGAGTTATTAATCAATTTGCTTTCTGTAGGGCCACTGTCCTGTTTTTGGCAAGACCATAGGAGTACTACGACGAGTAATAAAGATAAGGTTTGTTTCATAATTAAATTGTTGATATGTTAGAAATAATAAGCTTTTTACTATCACAAGTAAGTTTTTTATTTACCCGTTTCAAATTATTGCAGGTATAATGATCGGTTCGACACTTTCGCTAGCATTATCGGCTAACTTAAGATTTCTTTCGGTTAATGTTTGAAATTTTACATGAACCCATTGAAGTATTACACCAACGATAAATATTTTGTTTAAATAAAATTCGACTGTTTAACAGGCGAAAGTTCTAAATTTCAAAACGTTAAGTGAAAAAGTTGAAAATGAGTGGGGTTAAGATGTGGCTATTAAGAACATGTAGGTACTAAAAACGGATGTAACTATTTGTTCTGGGCTGACGGTGCACTACGCCCCTGACACTTGAAGTGCGCCCGTGAAGCCTTTAAAAAAGATTGATGGTCTCCACGCTCAGATAAGAATTCTTAAATCAATCACGCTATAATCTTTATGTTTGTACGTCCTCATGAAAAGATTGGATTTTCTGAAGTTCGTACTTTCGACAGGATGTTGATGTGATAAAATTATGCAAAGGAAAATAAGAGTAGTAGAAGCAGTTAACCAGCTTGGTTTGGGCGGAACAGAGTATGCACTTCAATTATTTGCGAAATATTTCGACAAGGACATTTTCAGTGTTTGCGTAGTGGCAATCCATAAGGGAGGAGAAAGAGTCCAGTTGATTAAGGATTTGGGAATCGTTGTTGAGATACTGCACGATGATCTTAATAGGTTTGCCGAAATCCTAGAGGAAACGGACGTACTTCATTGGCATGGAAGTGGAGATATGGACGAACGTCTTTTTGAGGTAATTAAAGGCAATAAACCTCGATTAGTTATACAAACAAATGTTTTTGGCGGATATGACCATTCACCACTTTATGAGGTTATTGATTACGATTTATATGTGTCCAAAATGACCTTGGTGCGACGTATGCAAGTAGATGGTTCGCTGGGGCTCATATTTGCCAACAAGCGAAAAATTTTACCTAATCCTATTGATACCGAATACATACAAGGTTTAATTCCAGACGATAGTGAGGTTGAGAAGTTCAAAGCACAGTATGGACTGATCGAAAAATTTGTGGTTGGCAGAGTTGGGCGCGCAGATGATAACAAGTTTGACCTTATTACGCTTGATGCATTTGCCCATTTTTTAAAACGAAATTTTAAAAGCAAATTTTTGTTAGTTGGAGCGACTGAAAAGATGTTGAATCATGCTGCTGCGTTAGATATTTTAGATAGTTTGGTGATATTGGAGACTACATCTGACCTAAGGCAATTACTCACCTATTATAAAGCGATGGATACCTTTCTGGCGATAAGTAATATCGGTGAGAGTTTCGGTATGGTGATTGCAGAAGCAATGTTAGTAGGTGTTCCAGTGCTGACTGTTAGTACTCCCGATAAGGATAATGCACAAATTGAATTGGTTGATAACGGCATCTCAGGACTTGTTGTTTCTCGATCCGTGTCGTCGATATCAGACGGATTGAAATTTCTCTATAGTAATCCCCGATACAGATCTAGGTTAGCGGTGAAGGCGCGAGCGAAAGTCCTGAATAACTATAGCGCCTCGGATATTGTAAAAAGTTTGGAGCTTTTAATTTTGGACAAGTTTTTGGACAAGAATGCATTGAATGCGGAATCTAAAGCAATAGCTTGGCATAAGAGCCTTACAGCAGAATATCAAAATAGATGCCGTAACTTATTTAAGGCTTCGAATGTCCTTGACAGGACCATAAATCTTTTCAAGTCAGATAGTTTCATTTAGAAAGCATAAAGTAAATTACAAACTCTCGCATGAAAAAAATCAAAGCAGGTTTTTTGGTCTCCTATGATTACGAATACCTTAAGACATCACTTCCAATTGTATATCCATATATAGAAGAAATATTTCTTTGTTTAGATTTGAAAAGAAGAACCTGGTCTGGCGAAATATTTACCATAAGCGATACGTTTTGGTCCTGGCTTGATCAACTGGACATTGAAAAAAAAATCGTCATTTACGAAGATGATTTTTATATCGAAAATGTCCCTGTCATTGAACTGGATACAAGGGAAAGACAAATGCTGTCTGCAAGGATGGGGGACTGTGATTGGTTTATGCAGATCGATTCGGATGAATATTTTGTTGACTTTCCCGAGCTATTGCGCAAACTGAACAATTATGAACCTGGTGAGCCAGTCTCTATCAACTGCAAAGTGATTCCAATGTATAAGCAAACGGAAGACGGATTCATTATTGTATCAGAGGCTGCGGACTATTTACCTTTTATAACAAATAGTCCCGTTTATACATATGCACGATATAGCTCAGGACTGAAACAAGTTTTTTGGGATGATAGGGTAGTTCATCAAAGCTGGGCTCGCCGTAGCGCTGAAATTAAGGCTAAACTGAATAATTGGGGGCATAAAGATGATTTCAATACGGAAAGCTATTATAATTTATGGGACGCAATTGATGACCATAACTATGTTTATGTAAGGAACTTTCACCCCCTTGATCAGGTCAGCTGGCCAAAGTTAGAGTTGTTCAAGCAAAGATCAATTGAGGATTTGATTGAATTATTGAAGCAAACCTACCACAACCCTGTGACTGAGCCGCGAATTGATCCTTTATCTGAGAATAAGCCTGAAACGTCTAAAAAAGGTAGTAAAGATAATTTTTCTACAAAGTTTTGGAGTTTTCGAATTAAATAGAGTCCGCCAATTGAGTTTTGAGATGTAATTTTCGATTGATTTTTTTCGTATTGCATAAATGAGTTTGTCCAAGAGTTTAGAAAAACGGAATAAGAGAATTTGTTCTAAGATAAATACCAAGTATTTGCAGGGTCTGCAGCAAGGCCGAGGAAACTCATATTATTTCCACCCTTCTTTTTTTAAGTTATATTTTAAAAGGCTGCTGATAATTTTGTTGAATATCTTGCTTTTTAAAAAATCTGTTTTCAAAAGCATATCACAGTTACTCCTTAAACAATACTACCCGTTTTACATAAATCAACGTTTTGCTGAAGATAACAATAAGTTCAAGGAGTTTTTTCGGCAACTCTTTGGATTTCGGTTCCTATATTTTCGTGAACTATATGATGCCTTGAGTATTCGGGAGATTATGCGCCGGGATATTTGTCTGGGTACTTCTGAGAACCCATTGGTGTCCATTATTGTTCCGGTGTATAATAATTTGTCCTATACTTTTAACTGTTTATTGTCAATCAGGGAAAATGTATCAAATGCAATTCCTTTTGAAGTCATTGTGATCGATGATTGTAGCACTGATTGTACATCTGATTTTTTTAAAAGTCGGACAGAAGGAATTCGCTATATTAGGAATGTAAGTAATCAGGGATTTTTACTTTCATGTAATGAAGCCGTCAGTCGAGCCAAGGGAACGTATATTTGTTTATTGAATAATGATACTCAGGTGCGAAAAAGGTGGCTTGAATCTTTGCTTGAGGTTATCGAGAAGGACCCCGAAGTAGGTTGCGTAGGCAGTAAGCTTATCTACCCGAATGGATATCTTCAAGAGGCCGGAGGAATCGTATTTAGCGACGCAAGTGGTGCCAATTACGGTCGAATGGATTCGCCTGAAAAGGAAAAATATAATTATATAAGAGAAGTTGATTATTGCTCTGGTGCAAGTATTTTGTTTAGGAAGGTTGACTTTATAAAGTTAGGATTTTTCGACGAGAGATTTAAGCCAGCATATTATGAAGATACCGACTTCTGTATGTCTGTACGAAACATCCTCGGGAAAAAAGTTGTTTATCAACCATTTTCGCAAGTTTTACATTATGAGGGTATAACTTCCGGGAAAGAAGTTGTACCTGGCACTGTCAAATTTTACCAGGAAATTAACCGGCAAAAGTTCTATGAAAAATGGCATATAGAACTAAGACAACACTACGAAAATGGGGATGTTGATTGTGCAGCAAGAAGGCTGTTGCCGCCATCTATATTGATAATAGAGCTTCTACCTACTTTTGATAGGGACTCCGGATCGCTTAGAATTACTCGAATAATGCGTATTCTAAAGTCCCTCAAATTTCATATTATCTTTGCCCCACCAAACGTTGATATCAGAGAGCCTTACTACTCCGCGCTTCTTAAAGAGGGCATTGAAGTTTCGAATGATTTTTGTGCTTTACTCTATAAGGGAGAATATCAATCTGATATTATAGAATGTTTGGAGTATGTTTGGCTAGCCCGACCTGACCTGAATGACACGTTTCAAGATAAGCTCTCCTCCTTTAAGCATATAAGATTAATATATGATACTCTTGATTTGCATCATATTCGGATGCAACGTGAGGCGGAGTTACTTCAAAATGAACCCTTATTGCATAAAGCCGAAGAAATGAGGCAATTGGAACTTCGAGTTGCACAACGGGCTGATATTACGTTAACTGTAACGAAGGTAGAGGCCGAAATACTGAGATCGTATGGGATAAAAAATACAGCAGTTGTTCCCAATATTCATTACCCACGTGGATTTGGCAACCGAAATGCCTATAGTATGCGATCTGGTTTACTTTTTATCGGAGGTTATACTCATCCTCCCAATATAGATGCGGTCTTATGGTTAGTGAATGAAATCATGCCAATAGTTTGGCGAGAAAAGCCTACATTAAAGGTGTATTTGTTAGGAAGTAAACCAACTATCGACGTTTTGGCATTAGCTAACGATGATGTAATTGTTCCTGGTTATATTGAAGATGTATCTGAGTACTTTATAACAAGCCGGGTGTTTGTGTCGCCATTGAGATACGGTGCAGGCATGAAGGGGAAAATCGGGCAAAGCATGGAATTTGGATTGCCTGTTGTCTCTACGAGTATTGGTGTAGAGGGAATGGATTTAACCAATGATAAAGATGTACTGATTGCAGACGATAAAATCGCGTTTGCAAACCAGATTTTACGCCTTTATGATAACGAAACACTTTGGTATAATTTAGCAAATGCGTCTTACGATTCTATTTATAAGTTTTCGCCAGAAGTGATTAAGGAAGATCTTCGGAAGATTTTAGAATCTGTAAAAGGGGCGAGCTAACCACACCCCTTTTTATTATTTAAGACCCTAGAATCCCAATTTCCGCACCCAGCTTCTAGCCAGATTACCAAGACGACTTTCTGATAGTTCGAAACTTTGAATTTCCCAATCAACTAATGGGGCTAGAAAGAGTGTTTCTCCATGTGTTGAATAAGAGGGTAATGGTGTAATGAGCTTTCTTCCTTTATTCTTTAAAGTTAGGAACATATCAAAGTCAAAGGGGTGAGTGCCATTGGTGAATTCGCGGAGTATTTGTTGATCTTCTTTCAATGTTTTAACCGTTGACGCGAAAGTCATTGTAGTTGAGTTTGTAATCTTCCAGTGGCACGATTTGCTAAGCATAACCCGGGTTTCTTCTGAACCACCTTCCACATATGGGTTGAAACCAGCCATATATTTGTCCGGGTGATCATAAAGGGACACATAGTCAACATTTAAATTGATGCCTTCTAACAAAGCAGAGGATGCCCCATCCTTATGGAGATAATCATTTTCCAGAAAATACACTATTTCATCTTCGGGAAAATCTAAAGCATAATCCAGGGCTATATTAAACGTTCCAGCTCCATTTCCAATTGAAGCTGAATGATAAATGGCAGATTGGGCCACGATGTCTTTTATCATTTTTTCCGTTTTTGCACTTACATTGTCGGCAATTATAATCCATTTATGATCCCCCTTGTCTGGATCGAAATGCCTAAAAGCATTCTTGAGGCAGTTCTTGTTATTGATGTATCGCGGCTTGACCTTGGCATATCCGGCGTCGCTAATCCTATATATTATAACCATATTCTATCGGGTAGTTGAAATCAAATATAATAATACGTTTTCTTAAACGAAATGATACAGATAGACTGCTTAGCCGACCCTCACCCGTCTTGTTTGGGAGTGCATAATGTTAGTTCTGATTTCCATTTTAGAATAAATTGATTTCTATTTGTTAGTATAATTTGATTAATATGATCTTTTTTTGAAGACATGCCTTCGAAATGGATTACTTCTGACGTTGGGACATAAATGACATCCTTTTTTAATTTATACCGAATTGCCATACATAAATCGGTGTCTTCATAATAGGCTGGGATGTATCTAGTGTCAAAACCTCCCAATGCGCTAAAATCAGCTTTTCTGAGTACAATACTGGCACCTGTTATGTAATCCACTTTCTTTAGTTGATTAAAAGATTTAAGGCTTGTGAGCTCCAAACTGCCATGCCTGCCTGTCGCTCCATTTTTGTAAACGATGCCACCAGCTTCCTGGAGCAGGCCACACGGGAAAATTAACTTGCTTCCCACCAATCCAGCCGATGGATTTGATTCAAGATAGTTTAATAGAGCTTCGATCCATCCTTTTTTGATTTGAGTATCATTATTTAAAAAACAGAGGTAACTACCTTTAGATTTTTCCGCTGCTTGGTTACAGTTCAATAAAAAACCCTGGTTTTTTTCATTTCTTATATACCGTATGCCTATTACGTTGTTCGAAAAAAAAGAATAAGACTCATCAGTGGAGCAGTCATCGACTAAGATTATTTCATAAGGAATATTTTTAGGCAGGTTATTAGACAGGGCTAGCAGACAATTGTAAGTGTAACTTAGCTGATTATAAACGGGAATTATTATTGATACTAGAGGTCGGGAAGATAATTCGAGCCGTAACCGTTTTTTAAGAAGGTCCACGTTGTTCAGAATTGGTAGTAAACCGTTCGGAGTAAAATAACCGTACCCAAATAAATTCCACAAAAATTCCTTTAGTACACTATACTTTACGGAAGAATCCTGGCAAGACCCTAGTGATGAAGAATTGCCTAATACTATTGATATAAGTGATTTAAAGGTTCCCCGTTTAAATAACGCCACACTTAATATTACAAGTCCTAATCTTTTTAAATAAAGAGGATAAAAGAGTCTATTTAAAGCATAAGCAATATTATTGTCACTTTCAAGTAAATACTTTATATTAATTTTTTTGCAAACTCTTAGATTTTTTTTATCGATCCATGAATATATTTTCATCGTTGAATTCTGAAATTAAATGAAAGAAGAGTCCAGTAATTTTAGACATACTTCCGAATCAAATGCCAGGTTGAACATTTCTCTCGCCAGAGCTTTTTGTTTGGAGTACAGTGTATTGTCATTGATTAGTTTGACTATATTAAGTGCGAATTCATCGGGATCATCACTGACTAAACATCCGTTGTTTATTTTGTTAGGAAGCCCGTCAATACCCCGTGTGGTACATACTACGGGCAAGCCGAAGGAGAATGCTTCAACAACTTTAATTTTAACCCCAGTGCCTGCTAACATTGGGCAAAGAGCAATCTTTGACCTTTGATAAAACGTTGCAAGGTTTTGTGCAAAAGGAATCTTGACTACTCCTGATAGATTGTCTATATATAATGTTACTTTGCCAATAACACAAATTTTTATACCTTTTGGTAGCTTTGGGTAAACCTCTGTAACAAACCAATTGATCGATTTTATATTATTCTCATTATCGCTGGCAACATACAAAAGGTCAAAATCTGGAACAATAGTCTCGTCAATTTGAGGAGCATCAAAAGTAATCGGCACAAGTCTGACTTTCTTTTTAACAAATTGGCTAAACAAATATTGTTCATCTATGGAGATTGCCCAGATCTCATCAAAAAGATCAAGTCGTCTGAACTCTTCTTGGAAAGACTTTCCAAGGTTGATTCCTTCCTGATTTTGAATCTGTGACGTTAGCAAATCATGAGTGTCGATGATTGTCTTAGCATTGTTTAAGAAGGAGTTTTCGTAAATCAAGTCGGCCCAGTATGCATAACTAATAATTATAAAATCATAGTGACTATTCTTTAATATTTCATCAAATGATTTTCTGACATGAGATGTTGTAAAATTTGGCAAAGCCCCTTTGACTTTCAATCGTTTGTCAAAGATGTCTTTTGTTTTTTTTTTTTTCAAAAGACGACTGAGTCCTTTTTTAACCGGCGGAGAAGGTATTAGGATCAATTTATTTATCAGGCTGCTATCTCGCAATTGATTTAAATTTTCCATTGACCATGTATCCCAATACTCCAATCCGACAAAATCTGTAACGAATGCCCTGTTTTTAAAGTATTCTAGAAGCCTGAGTGCCCTTGTTTTACACCCAGCATCCTGAGTTATCGGATTTAGTGGAAAGAAGTATAATATTTTTTTCACAACACTAGCTTTGAATTTGTTTAACTATTTCGGCCCATACCCGATCAACAGATACTTGCTGTATACATGGAAAAGTTTCGGTGTCAGATTTGATAAATGAGCATTTCCAATTACAATGATAACAGGGCAGTTCTTTGTAGACGCAAATCGGTTTGAAATTATGATATGATGGATAGGGAGTAAATCGATTGAAATGGCCTCCTCCCTGAATACAAATGACGGGTGTCTGCGTTGCTGACGCGATATGTACAGCGCTTGTGTCGTTTGAGATCACAAGTTTTGCACTGGCTATCAGTTCTGTCAGTTCAGGAAGGCTGGTTTTACCTGTAAGGTTTATAACTCTTCCGGTCGCAGGAATCTTTTTTTGAATAAAATTCGCAGTTTGTATATCATTAGGGCCTCCAGCTAACTGGATATGTTCATTGGTTTGTAGTAATATTCTTTGGATAATTTCAAGAAATTTTTCTTTTTCCCAGTTCCTTCTAATATCGTTTGATCCTGCAAATATTATTATTTTATTTCTCTCCTTCTGTCTTACCGGAATATGGGGAGTAAGGACAGGAAGTTTTCGTTCAAGGATTTTTTCGAAAAAAAAATGGTTTCGGTCCATTTCATGATTAACATGCGAAGGTCTTTCAATCAAAGTAGAATAAAATTTATCGGTTTTGTTCTTGTATTTTGGATGATGCTCATGGCTGCTGGAATAGGCAATCGTTTCTTTTCCCGAAGCAAGTATAGAAAGCCCGTTTCCCATAAGCGTTCTTGAGTATGTCGATTGAATAACTATTTTGTATTTTCTCTTAAAAAGCGAGCTGGCAAGCTTAATCAAATTTGTGGGTTGATAATATAAAGGCTCCTCATCTATAAACCACGTCTTGGCAAGGAATCCGCTGTCGTAGGTTAACGCTAGATCTTTCCAATGAATGTTCCCGATAAGGTCTATTTCATATCCTTTATATTTTTCGGATTCTTTCAGAACCTCTAAATAGTTTCTAAATAAGATATAATCGCCAATCGCGTCTATTTTGATTACCAGGATCCTCTTTTCCGAAGTTCTAAATTTTGAAACGAATTTTACAAACCGTGAGGCCTTAAGTATGATAAACCTAGTTATCCGGAATTTATTTCTGTTCGGTTTATGCATTCTACTTGCGATTGTTAAGCTATTCACTGAAAGTCTGCATTTCTACTAAACGTTTATAGAGTCCATTTCGAGACAATAGTTCCTGATGATTTCCCTGTTCAACAATTTTTCCCGATTCAAGGACCACAATGATATCGGCATTTTGTATGGTGCTTAAACGGTGTGCTATAACCAGGGTCGTGCGGTTTTTCATTAGCTGGTTAAGGGCGTCCTGCACAAGTTTCTCTGATTCGGTATCTAAAGCGGAGGTTGCTTCGTCTAGCAGCATAATCGGCGGATTCTTTAAAACAGCGCGGGCAATACTAAGTCGTTGTTTTTGTCCTCCGGATAGTTTAACACCACGGTCTCCTATATTAGTCTGATAACCATTATCTGTATTAACAATAAATTCGTGGGCATTAGCAATCTTAGCTGCGGCTTCAACCTGCTCTTGGGTTGCGTTAGTTTTACCAAAAGCAATATTGTTAAAGATCGTATCATTAAATAAAATAGATTCCTGGTTTACAAAACCTAGCTGCGCTCTTAAAGAATCCATTTTTATCAATCTGATATCTGTGTCATCGAATAAAACCCTGCCTTGTGCAGGCTCGATAAAGCGAGGGATAAGATCCATTAATGTAGATTTTCCTCCTCCGGATGGACCGACTAAGGCGACGGTTTTTCCTCTTGGAATTTTCAGGGAGATATTGTTTAGAATAACTTTTTCTCCATAACTAAATGTCACCTCCTCTAAACGGATCGAATCTCTGAAGCCGGTAACATCCACCCCATTTTTCGAATCTTGAATCGCTGGCTTCATATCGATTAGTTCGAGTATCCTGTCTCCAGCAGCCAGACCCAGATTTATTCCCGTAAAAGAATCGGACAGTGCCTTTGCAGGGCGAGTTAACTGCGAAAAAATCCCTATATATGCGATAAAGGCTGGTGCGGTAAGCTCTGAACTTCCAGATAGAACTAAATTCCCTCCATACAAAACGATGAAAGTAACCATTAAAACGCCTAAGAACTCCGAGATAGGAGAGGCTAGCTGTTGTTTTTTAGCCATTTGACGGCCAATTTCAGAAAAGTTTTCGTTCTCGTTGCTGAACTTCTGCTTAACAAACTGCGTAGCATTAAATGCTTTAATTATTTTTATACCGGTGAGGGCTTCTTCGAGGTTACTTACCATTGTTCCGAATGACGCTTGAGAGCCAAAGGCCTGGTTTTTTAGGCTCTTGACCAACCGAGCAATAAAAATTGCCGATATAGGTATAAATAATACCGAAACGAATGTTAATTTATAAGAAATGCTAAACAAAGTAATCAGATACGCAATTAATTGAAACGGCTCTCTGAAAATCACCTGAAGAGTTCCTGTCACAGTAAACTGGACAACCTGAACATCGTTAGTTATCTTCGACAGAATATCTCCTTTCCGCTCGTTATTAAAAAAACCAAGGTGCATATTCATCACATTATCGAAAACGGTTCTTCTAATGTTTAAAAGGGTGTGAATTCGTAGGTTTTCCATTATCCGCTGAGAAATATATTTGAAAAGATTACTAAGCAAAACAGACAAAATTATAACCACACAGATAAACTGAAGGGCTCCATAAGTACCATACTCCTTGTTAATTTCCTGGGAATAATAGTTGAAATTAGCCATCATGTTCCACATGCTTTCGGGTTTCTCGTAAACAGTTCCTGCCGCTGTTGTATTAAAAAGAAAAGTTAAAAGAGGCACAAGCAGTGCGAGATTTAGCGTATTAAATACAACTGCGAGTAGCGTTGTCACGATGTACGGTATAGCGAACTTTTCAATAGGTTTAGCAAAAGATAATAGTCGAAAATAAGTCTTCATTCAGGGCAAAGTTACTGAAAGGATTGCACACCTGCTGTCAAAATTAACAGGTTATCTTGGGCTTAGAAAAAATTACTGCCGGTCTTCTTTGCCTCTTTGGATCTCCGGATGAGGTATCTGATGTACACAAACCAACTTAAATGCTTTTTTATATGTAATGCTTTTTCTAGCTTAAATGGATCCTCGTTTTGCTTCGAAGAGAAGCCGTTTAAATTATAGAAAGATACAGCGATTGGTTCATACTGCCTGTATAAACTCTCATCGCCCCAGCATTGTATATTTAAGAGATAGTCTGCAAAGACAGGGTATCTGAGGTTAAACTTATATTTCTCAAATACTACTTTTGGATAGAAGATGGCTTGCTGGCATAAATTTCTTTTTGCTAGCTTATATGCAGAGTATTCAGAGCCACAAAGTCCTTCAGTTGTGTTACAATCTCCATAATATAGCGTTCGATCGTTTTTAAGCTTTGAAGTCATTTCAGAAAAGCCCGGAAGCAGTTGATCATCGGCTCCCAGAAAAAAGAACCACCTGCCACGCGCTTTGCCGACAGCCTTATTCATGGCATCGTAGATTCCTTTATCCGGTTCGGATTGCCAGTAGTTTACTATTTTATCGTACTCTTTAATTATGGAAACTGTGTTATCCTGACTTTGGCCGTCAAAAATCAACAATTCAAAATCCACAGAAGACAGTTTTTCAACAGAATCCAAGCAATCTTTTAGGAATGCAGATGCATTATACGTAACAATTATTATACTTATCAAAGGAGGTGCTTTTCTAACTACAGCGTCTCCTTTTTGAATCAGGGGCATGTATTATTGAATTAGCTGCAAATTTACTTATTTTGCGGCTGAACCATGCAAGAAAGTTTAGACGTCGTTATTCCATCCTACCGATTAGATGAAGAGATACTTAGTAAGATTTTTTTATTACCAAAACCTGAGGGGTTTGATATTAAATTTTACCTGATTGCCGATAATCCCAGTGTCAGGGTCTCGAAGGCATTTGAAAAATTAATTGAGTCGTTAGGTGTAATTTTTATAGTTAATAAGGTTAATTTAGGCTTTTCTAGAACAAGGAACCTCGGTATTGATGAGGGTAATGGAAATTGGATATTGTTGTTGGACGATGACATTGTACCTGAACCGAACCTTTTGATTGCCTTTGCGAATAAAATCCTTCAGCATCCGGATTGCATTGGCTTTGGAGGTGTAACCAAGTTTCCGCCACCATTTAATTCAGCTACAGAGTCATTAGTCTTGAATGGAATTGTGGCCAAGCCTTTGTTAGCTCTTTATGTTAACGAGCAACCTGTTCCTCCTACCGCGGACGTAATTTTAAACCGTAAACGTCTTGGCCACAGAAGATTTGTTCCGGAACTTGTTAATGGTGGCGAGGATATCGAATTTTTATTTAGAAACAGTGTTGAGAATAATCAAAAATATATATCAGTCCCGGATGCAATTGTGACGCATCCATGGTGGGACAACGGTAAAGTACAAACCAAAAGGATGTTTAAATACGGACTGGGAATAAGTGATATAATACATTTGCCACATATACGGGGATATTCCTATAGTGACTTTTTTTCTACTTCCGAAACTACATTAACAATAGTTCTTGTGTATGTTGCCAGTTTAGCTATTAATGCAAGCAATATTGCCTGGTGGTGGGTCTTCTCAATTGTTTTGAGTGCAGAGTTTTTCACAAATACTATACGTTCGGTCTTTCTCGCGAAAAGGTTTTCACTGCCACTTATATGGTTTATGCTGTGGCATAAGAACTGTTATGAAGCAGGGTATTTATGGGGGGTCCTTTCAAGTGGAAAGTTCGGTTATTTTGCAAAACGATTAGACGTGAGTTTTAATAAAATCAATCCTTCTCCATTCCGTTTAAACAAATGGAAGATCATTAAGCTTTCATTTATCGTGATTGCATGTGTAATTACTTATGTGACTACTAAGTCTTCATAAGCGTTTGCCGGTAACCATTGGTGCAAACTGAGATCTTGTTGTGCACAACATTCTTGTAGATCATGTAATTAGTATCCTGTCTTTTTCTTGAGTTGATTTTATGATATAAGTGGAAACAGACTGCGGATAACTTCAATTGCTTTCTTTTTAAACCAGAATTCACCATTCGGGCAGCTAATTCTATGTCTTCATGCCCCCAACCTATTAGGTTGTTATTATATCCATTCACTTTAATAAAGTCTTTCTTCCAAAAGGCGAAATTGCAACCTCTTAAGTCATTGGTTTTTTTAGTACTGCCATAAAACAGAGAACTAAGGCGAGGCAGATATGTGCCATTTATTTTAGATCGAACCCCACTTCCCAACGGATTGATGTTGACATTTCCGGATTTAATTAGTTTTTGTGTGAATTCCATGTTTAACATAGCCCGACTGCCTTTGATAAAGTAGTTATGCTCAGCGTTTTTTAAATGGTCACTTATAAAGTGCGGGTGAAGTATGATGTCGCCATCTATTTGTATAATATAATCCCCAGAGGCGACATTAATCGCTTTGTTCATGATAATCGTCTTCCGAAATCCTTTATCGGGATGCCAGACATGGTGCAGCGGTATAGGAAGCAGGCTTTTGTATCTGTTTATTAAGATTTTAGTATCCTCTGTAGATCCGTCGTCGGCAATAATAACCTCGTTTGGTAACTTGCTCTGGAGGAGGACGCTTTTTAAAACAAGTTCCAAAGCCGTTGGCCAATTGTATGTTGATATTAATAACGAGGATGTTAAACCCATTTTATAAATATTGATTAATACCAGATTCGCAAAATTTCTTTTTTGTTAAAACAGCCTCCTGCAATATGAACTCATTTTTGCTAAGATTATTTCGTGAGCTTTCGGCATGATAGATATGGAAAGCTATTGCTCCTAATTTTAGGAATCGTTTCTGTATCCCGGAGTGCATCAGCCTGACTATAAATTCCTTATCTTCCGGTCCCCAGCCTTCAAAAGTTTCATTGTATCCATTAACCCTGATTGCATCTGCTCTCCAAAAAGCCATATTACTACCGTGTATTTCAATAACCTCTTTGGCTTTATACTTGTATTCAAATAAGGGCCATAAAAACTGTACGTGTACTGCACTTAATACGTTACTTAGGCCTTTATTAAAACATGAAACATTCGTGGTCTTGTTTTTTAATAATTGTTCAGAAAGCCGCTTGTTCATGTATGCCCTGCTTGCCCTGACAAAAGTGCACGGCTTTGCGAAGCGGAGGTGGTCCTGAATGAATTTTTTGTGCAATATCTGATCGCCGTCAATTTGTATAACATACTCTCCTTTAGCAGCAGCAATAGCCTTATTTCTAATTTTAGCCAATTGAAACCCATTGTCTTCATGCCAGATATGATGTACTGCAACTGGGAAAAGAACTTTATATTTTTCAACTACGTCTTTAGTGGCTAATGAAGAACCATCATCAGCAATTAAAACTTCATCCGGGAGCTTGGTTTGAGCTAAGAGACTTTTTAAGCAAAGTTCTAGAGCTTCAGGCCAGTTATAAGTCGAAATTACAAGGGAATTGGTAAATTTTGTCATCGTTTCACAATTTTGTAGTTCTTGTATTCCCCTATTCTCCAGCCTGTCAGGTCCTCAATTTTTTGTAAAAGTCGCCGTCTAAACGACATTTTTTTCTCCAGCTTGTCCAAATCTATGTCGAGCTTCCAGTTGACAGCCTCGATTCGTTTTTTCATTATATCAGGATGAGTGAGATTAAACGGAACTAGTCTGTCTGCGTTTTTGTAATCAAATTCATACGTCTCAGGCGTATGTTTATTGATCCAATCGTCATCGTGGTAAAATTTATTGAAGTTCCTAACCTTGTTTTTCAATCCCTCAGGTGGCTTGACCCAACCATAATGATAAATATAGGCATCTATAAGTTTTACATTGATTTTTCTTCCCGACCATCTGAAACCTTGCGCATCTCTGTATGAATGGATGTTTTTGTTATTTCTTATAATTCTTATCTCTCTTCTATACCAACGTCTTGAACTACCATAGTAACTATATGACCCATAGAAATGCAAGTATTTAAACAGTAAGCCCTCTATTTTAGGATTGACCAAATTATCTTCCATCTCCTTTTTTATAATGGGATAGTATTTTTCGTGGACACATTCATCTCCCTGAATATAAAAAGCCCAGTCTGCATCGGGTGAAATAGCTGAAAATGCTTTGTCCGTTTCGGCTGCAAAGACCTTTCCTCCCTCACGAATGGTTTCATCCCAAACTGTTTCGATTATTTTGATCTTAGGAGATTTAATGTTTTTTATTAAGGTTAAGGTTTCGTCTTCTGAATTACCTATAGCCACGATGACCTCATCGCATAACGGAAGAATAGATCGAATTGCTTCAACTATTGGATAGTCATTTTTAACAGCATTTCGTATAAACGTGAACCCGGCAACTTTCATTTCACATAGAATTTAATCGTATTGCACATAAAGAATATACCCAAATTTGCTGTTAGGATTTGAACAGTCGATGAACATACCGCTTGTAGAATTTTTGAAATCGCCAGCGGAAACTTCTTATTCGACCATCAGAACGACTTGCGATAGAGGATGTATATTTGCCGTTGAAAGATCCTTGTTCAATTAGCGGAGGGTGAGCCCAATACATTCTTATAACTCCTTCATTAATCAGGTCGTTATGCCACCAGTCTATTACTTTATCGCATTTTATCACTTTTAGCCGATTAAGCATGTTTTTAACTGCCTGTTGATCAACAAGGTAGGCGGCTGCGCATCTGCCCATCTTTGCGGGGTACAGGTGTCGGCTTTTTTTCGTCTCTCTTAGGGAAGGAAATTTCAGTGTCGAGTTCTCGAGCGAGACGATAAAGCCTTCATCTAGTGAATCAGCTTCTTTAATAATATTTCTTATGTCTCTTGAAAAATCTCCCAAAAAACAAACATCGTTCTCAAATATAATGGCGTATGGTTTATTTGCTTTTACTATCATCTCATAACAGAGAATGTGCACAAGAGTACAAAATAACGGTCCATTAGTCAAAACATCCCTGATATCTGAAATAAAGTACTGTCTAATCCATAATTCGTTTTGTGTTTTATCTAGTGATTCTGTTACGAATTGAAAATCAAAGTTCAAATTGCGCAAGTGATTGTTAAGGAACTGCTCTCTTTCCTCATATCCGGTAATTCCATGGACGATATATACATCATCTATTCCCAATTCTGAATTGACACTCATACCTATACAAAATTTCCCCAATATTAGGCAATTATGTTCAAGGAGGCAATTATGTTTATTATGCGGGTAGGTGGTAAAATTGGCTTTGAGATAATCGACCAGTAATTAGAACTAATTAGTAGTTTTGAGTTTCACATTTTTCGATGCATATTCTAATTGTTTATCCTGGCATTATCCCTGTGACATTGTATGGTGGTACTGAGCGCGTAATATGGTATCTTGGGAAGGAGCTGCTACAACTTGGGCATAAAGTTACTTACCTTGCCAGGAAAGGCTCTTCCTGCTCTTTCGCCCCGGTAATAGCTTTCGATCCGGCGAAAGCGATTTCTTATCAGATCCCAGAAGATGTAGATGTTGTTCATTTCAATTTTTCGCCGGGTGACCTGAGTCGCATGACTAAACCGTATGTTATAACCATGCATGGGAATACGAATGATCAGAGTATGTTCGACCGGAATACCATTTTTATTTCAAAGAACCACGCTGACAGGTTTGGATCGGAGGTGTTTGTGCACAATGGTCTTGACTGGAGTGACTATTTAAAGCCAGATTTCTTTGTTGACAGGCAAAGGTTTCATTTTTTGGGTAACGCAGCATGGCGGGTGAAGAATGTTCGGGGTGCAATTGATGTCATTACAAGAACCAAAAATGAAAAGCTGGATGTTCTAGGCGGCGTTAGGTTTAATGTCAAAATGGGTCTGCGGTTTACTTTTAGTCCCCGGGTACGCTTTTATGGCATGGTTGGAGGAGAGCAGAAATTTGAATTACTTAATCGCTCAAAAGGCTTAATTTTCCCCGTAAGATGGCACGAGCCTTTTGGGCTTGCCATTATAGAAAGCTTATATTTTGGTTGCCCTGTTTTTGGAACTCCGTATGGTTCCTTACCGGAAATTGTTTCTGCTGAGGTAGGTTACCTTAGCAACAATGCGACTAAATTATTGGAGGCGATAGAGAGTAGTGCAGCATTTTCTAGTAAAAAATGCCATGAGTATGCTGTTGAGATGTTCAATTCAAAAAAAATGGCGTTGTCCTACCTTGAAAATTATGAAAAGGTTTTAGCCGGCGAAATGTTAAACGAATATCCACCCAGTCTGAAAGAGGTTCAAACAGTAAAGTTTTTAGACTGGGTGAAGTAGGAAGTGAAAAAACGTGGTTAGTGTTCAACTATTCATTATTTCTTCAATCTCCTCGGGTTCTAATGGAATATCAGCCATCAGGTCAATATTTCCGTCCGCAGTTATTAATATGTCGTTTTCAAGCCTGATTCCTAAACCTTCTTCCTGGATATAAATCCCAGGTTCGCATGTTAGGATGTTGCCTGCTTCAAAAGGCTGATAGCGGCTTGCAAAGTCATGTACGTCTATTCCCAGGTGATGAGATGTGCCGTGCATAAAATACTTCTTATATAAAGGCATTTTGGGATTTTGTTTAGATACATCGTGTTTATCTAGTAAACCTAAACCGATCAGCTCGCTCTCCATGATTTTTCCAACCTCATCATGGTAGTCGTTCCATATCGTGCCTGCTACAATCATTTTCTTTGCTTCTTTAAACACTCTTAATACGGCATTATATACATCTCTTTGTCTTTGGGTGAAGCGCCCGTTAACAGGAATAGAGCGGCTGAGGTCTGCATTATAGTTCGCATATTCGGCTGCAAAGTCAAATAGGATAACTTCTCCGTTTTTACAGACCTGATTATTATCATTGTAATGTAAAATATTTGCATTTTTCCCGGACGCTATAATGGGATTGTAGGCATGACCTGTAGCGCCTTGCCGGATAAATTCATGAATGATCTCTGCCTCAATTTCATATTCTTTTACACCTGGCTTAACGAACTTTAGAATTCGAATAAAGGCGTCTCTGGTTATGCTGCATGCTTTTCGGGTCAGCTCAATTTCAATTGGTGATTTCTTTGAACGAAGAATTCTCAATATTGGCGCGGATCGTTCGTATTTATGCAGTGGATATTTGTATCGCATCTCTTCTATAAATCTAAGATCGCGGTATTTCACCACACCCACTGCCCGGTCGTTCTCATTGGTATTCAGATAGATGTTGTCGGCATAGTTAATTATTGTGGGCAATATGTTCCAAAATTCCCCAAGCCAGTATACATTTTGAATGCCGGACGTTAGTCTAGCTTGGTCTTTGGTATATTTATGTCCTTCCCATATGGCGGTATGGTCATTTGTCTGTCTTAAAAATAGGACTTCTCTATAGGCGGGATTAGGACAATCAGGGTATAATAATAAAATTGTTTGCTCCTGATCTATTCCTGAGAGATAAAATAAATCGCTGTTTTGTTTAAAAATAAAATTTTGATCGCCACTTCTGGGGAATTCATCGTTAGCGTTAAATATCGCTATCGAGTTGCCTTTCAGTTTATTAATATAATTTAAGCGATTTAAAACGAATAATTCTTTATCTATCAACGGATATTTCATTCTATTACGATTTTGGTTATTTATAAAACCTTTCTTTGCGATTCTTGTTTATGCTGAAGAAATTGGAACAATATTTGGATGATTTGGCAAAATCAAACTTATATTTATTTTTGTAAAAAATTACACAATTAAAAATTGTTTAACCTTAAAAAAAACACAGCATGAATTATTCTACATTAAAGAAAGTTTTTGCGGTATCAGCTTTAGCATTAGCCGGTGTTAGCACCGCTTCTGCTCAGGATGCAACTGCAACAACTTCTGCCCCTACCACCACGGTATTTGGTGGTAGTAGCCAGTACAGAACATGGTCAATTGGAGTAAATGGCGGAGTATTAGCTCCAATCATTCCTTTTGGATCTAACGATTACAATGAGTGGGAAATGGACTTCGGTTATGGAGCATTCATTAAGAAACAATTCACTCATGGCTTTGCTGCTAAATTGGATTTCCACCGTGGTAAATTAAATGGTGATGCAGATGTTTCGAATCCTCCCGGAGCAGCATCTACAGGTTTCCAAACTGAATTGCACTATGCAATCGCTTTAAAAGGTGTGGCTTCTTTTGGAAACGTTAGTTTCTTAAGCAGAACTAAAAATGTTAACTTCTATGGTGAAGCCGGTGCCGGTATAGCTAGCTACGATGTTAAATCTCAAAGGATTCCGGTTGCAGGAAACGATGGCGAGGATGCATTATTCATTCCAGTAGGTGTAGGTGCTAACTTCAAGTTGAGTAACGTTATTACTTTAAACTTAGGTTACACTGCTAACTTCCTAGACAATGATGACCTTGACGGAGCATTTGATAATGGTTCTTCTAACAAAGACAGATGGTCTTATGGTTACGCTGGTTTAGAGTTTGCTTTGGGTAATAAAGCTAAACCTAGCTTGCTTTACACTAACCCAATTGCTGTAATGTATGATGAATTAAAAGATCCTACTTTACGTCAGGAAGTTGAAGCTTTAAAAACTCGCGTAAGCACTTTAGAAAACACAGTAAATCAACTTTCTGCTGATGCTGATGGTGATGGTGTTTCTGACAAGTTTGACAAAGAGCCTAACAGTGCTGCTGGTGCAGTTGTTGACGGTTCTGGTCGTACTATCAAGTTCCCTAACGCTGATTCATTAGCTTCTGCTGCAAATCCTTACGGCAACATCCAGTTTGAATTTGACAGCTCAGTGCTTAAAACCTCATCTTACCCTGCTTTAGACAAAGTTGCTTCTGATTTAAGAGCTAACTCTGCTGCTAAAATTGGTTTAGATGGTCACGCATCTGCTGAAGGAACTGAGTCTTACAACGTTAACTTATCTCGCGATAGAGCTAACTCTGTAAAAACTTACTTGGTTAACTCTGGTGTTGATGCAAACCGTATCAGTGTAAAAGCTTACGGTGAAAGCCGTCCAATCGCTTCTAATGCTACAGAAGAAGGACGTGTTCAAAACCGTCGTGTTGAAATCAAAAGATAATATAGTATATTAAGCATATTATCGAAAGAGGGCTTTCAAAAGAAGCCCTCTTTTTTTATGTTTGTATATGTACTTTTTCAGGAAGAAAGATCCAAATCGCCCGGAGAGTTTTAATTTAAAAGTGATGCATATAATAAATGCTACGGCTATTATTATGTTTCTCGCAGGGCTGATTTACAAATTAATCGATTGGTTTGTCTTGAAAAGGTAAATGTTTGCAAGCACAAAAATTGAAATAACACCGGGACTTGTTTTTTGCGTCATTTTGAAACAGGTTCAGGATCACTTGAGCTAAATATTATTCAAGGGATCCTGAAACAAGTTCAGGATGACGAACTGCATAAAAGAAACGATTCATCGTCTGTTATGATTAGCAAATAAAACTCATGAAAATAATTATCAATACATCCAATGCACCGGCTCCAATAGGCCCATATAATCAAGCGGTTCTCGTAAACGGGAGTCTGTATGTGTCGGGGCAGATCGCAATAGATTCTGAAACAAATCAACTGGTAGTGTCGTCAATTGAAGAGGAAACCCACCAGGTACTGAAGAATGTAAGTGCTATTTTAAACGAGGCATCTTTCAGTTTTAATGACATAGTTAAAACCTCCATTTTCCTTTCTGATATGTCTCTGTTTCCAAAAGTGAACGAGATTTATGGTTCATATTTTACAGGCGAGTTTCCTGCCCGCGAAACTGTTGCCGTGGCCGGCTTGCCCAAAGGAGTTAATGTTGAGATCTCAGTAACAGCGATAAAGCACGATCAGGATTAAAAAGCACATTGGCAGTTCATACTCTCCAAACGCCTATTGAATACCTTAAGGGAGTAGGTCCCCAAAGAGCTGATGTCTTAAAAAAAGAGCTGGGAATATTTACTTATAGAGATCTCCTGTATCACTTCCCATTCAGGTACGTCGACCGTACTAAGTTCTATAAAATTAATGAGCTAACTGCCGAGCTTTCCTCACTGCAGGTCATTGGCAGGTTGGTGTCGAAGGAAATCATCGGTGAAAAACGATCAAAGAGACTTGTTGCCAGGCTAAAAGATGATACCGGTGTTTTGGAGTTGGTGTGGTTTCAGGGTATTAACTGGCTGGACAGAACGCTTCAACCTGGAAGTGTTTATATTGCATTTGGAAAGCCTAATGAATTCAACGGGCGGATCTCCATGCCTCACCCAGAACTGGAGCTGTATAATCCGGGAGCAAAAAAAACTGGCAATCTTACCCTGCAGCCTGTTTATAGTTCTACGGAGAAGCTCAAACAATTCTCTCTTGATACCAAGGGTATTCAAAAACTTCAGAGTGTCTTGCTCGAGTTGATCCTTAAAGATATAGAAGAAACTTTACCAGAATATATTTTTAAAAAATTTAATCTGCCTGATAGGAAAACTGCCATTCTGAATATTCACTTTCCCCCTGACACGGCATTGCTGGATACCGCCAGGAAGCGACTTAAATTTGAAGAACTGTTTTTTATCCAGCTAAAGCTGCTAAAGAATAAGTTGCTTCGTACCCAGAAATTCCGCGGGCGTGTTTTCGGACAGGTTGGCGAGAAATTCAACACCTTTTATAATGAAAAGCTTCCGTTTGAACTAACTAATGCTCAGAAGCGTGTAATTAAAGAAATACGGATGGATACCCAAAGGGGAATCCAGATGAATAGATTAATTCAGGGGGATGTAGGAAGTGGCAAAACGGCGGTAGCTTTGATGAGTATGTTGCTGGCACTTGATAATGATTGTCAGGCTTGTATGATGGCTCCCACCGAGATCCTTGCTCAGCAGCATTACCACTCGATAAAGCAGTTGCTTGGGGTGGGCTTCGTGGAGGTTGCCTTACTTACCGGTTCAACCCCTAAAAGGGAAAGGAAAAAGATTCACGATGCATTATTAGACGGGACTTTGCATATCCTGATAGGAACGCACGCTTTGCTTGAAGATGAAGTTCAGTTCAAAAGCCTGGGCTTAGCGGTAATTGATGAACAGCACAGGTTTGGAGTACAGCAACGTTCGAGGCTTTGGAAAAAAAATCAAATACCTCCGCATATACTGGTGATGACAGCGACTCCTATCCCCAGGACCTTAGCTATGACCTTATATGGTGATCTGGATGTGTCAGTAATTGATGAGTTGCCTGCCGGCAGGAAGCCGATAAAAACGATACACTTGTTTGAAAGCCAGCGCTTGCGGATGTATGGTTTCATGCGCCAGGAAATAGCTAAAGGACGCCAGGTGTATGTGGTTTATCCATTGATTAAAGAAAGTGAAAAGCTGGATCTGTTGCATCTGGAAGCAGGAATAGAAGCTATATCAAATTTTTTTCCATTGCCCGAATTCAAGATAAGTATAGTGCATGGAAAGCTTAAGCCGGCGGACAAAGATTTCGAAATGCAGCGTTTCGTAAAAGGTGAGACCCAGATCATGGTTGCTACAACTGTGATTGAGGTAGGAGTAAACGTTCCAAATGCCAGTGTCATGGTAATTGAGAATGCCGAACGTTTTGGCCTGTCGCAGCTACACCAGTTGAGGGGAAGGGTTGGACGAGGTGCCGAACAATCCTATTGTGTGTTAATGAGCGGTAACAAGTTAAGTCGTGAAGGTAAGATAAGACTGCAAACCATGGTTAAAAGTACTGACGGCTTTGAGATCTCTGAAATTGACTTGCAGCTGCGGGGGCCGGGAGATATTGAGGGCACCCAACAAAGTGGTGTTCTTGATTTGAAACTAGCGGATCTAGCCCAGGACCAAAAAATCCTGCAAGCCGCACGGGAGGAAGTTATTCAGATATTTGAAAGGGATCCTGAATTGAAAGCGGAAGAAAACCGGCTGCTCAACGATTTCTTTATCAAAAAAGACAATGGAATTACATGGAACAATATTTCATAAAATTCTTTGCAGTAGTTTTGGTTGTTATATGTTTGTTTTATACACATAGCTTATTTCGGCAAAATAGAACTTATTAATATCCGTGGAAACAGACCCTAGTACGAGCCCCAAAACAGACCCCTATATTGCATTGCGCTTTCCTGAATTCCGTTCATTCCTGGGAATGCGATTTTTTCTAACATTTGCTTATCAAATCCAGGCTGTGGTTATTGGCTGGTATATATATCATCTCACAAAAGATCCCCTTTCCCTTGGAATGATAGGACTTGCAGAAGCCATTCCTGCTATCGGGATTGCACTGTATGGTGGATATGTAGCTGATAAATCTGAAAAGACCTTCTTGCTCAAATGTATTTTATCCGGAATGTTCATTTCTTCGGGAGTGCTTTTCCTAATTACTTTGCCGCAATTTTCGGCACAGATAGGCAATTCACATGTAGTATGGCTTATTTATGCAATGATCTTTTCAATAGGTATAGCCCGTGGATTTTTAGGACCTGCAGTTTTCTCGCTGATGGCCCTTATCATACCCAGGGAGCATTATCCAAATTCTTCCACGTGGAACAGTACTAGCTGGCAGATCGCTTCTATCGCTGGTCCGGCCACGGGTGGGTTAATATATGCGTATGGAGGAATATCAGTGACTTTTTTTGTTGTGCTGGTCCTTCTTGCAGCTTCGTTTTGCTGTACTTTTTTTATAAAGAAGCGTCCACCAAATTTCATCCCGAAAGAGAATATCGTAAAAAGTTTATCAGAAGGTATCCGCTTTGTATTTAACAGTAAGATGATGCTTGGAGCTATGAGCATTGATCTTTTTTCGGTATTCTTTGGTGGTGCCGTTGCGTTAATTCCGGTTATTGCGAGTGAAGTGCTGCATGTTGGAGCAGAGCAATTCGGAATGCTAAGGGCTGCTCCTGCCCTTGGTGCGGTGCTCACCATGTTATTTATGGCGAGGCATTCACCAATGGATAAGCCATGGAGAAATCTATTGCTTGCCGTGACAGGTTTTGGGGTGTCAATAATTTGTTATGGACTGTCAACAAACTTCTATCTCACCTTAATTTTCCTGTTCTTTGAGGGAGTTTTTGATAGTGTGAGTGTGATTATCCGCTCCACTATTATGCAGCTTCTTACACCTGATGAAATGCGGGGGCGGGTGTCGGCAGTCAATTCGATGTTTATAGGTTCATCAAATGAAATCGGTGCCTTTGAATCAGGATTAACTGCGAAGTTAATGGGGATAGTGCCAGCTGTGGTGTTCGGAGGAAGCATGACATTGCTGGTGGTAACCGTTACCTACTTTAAAACCAGGGTACTGGTTCCTCTGGGCTTGAAGGAGATTCACGCCGGAGAAAATTAATATTTCTTTTTCAATAGCTTGACAATTAAAGTATTTAGCCTATCTTTGCAGTCCCAATTTAAGGGGTATAGTATATTGTTTAATTAATTTAATATCAAGCAAGTGAATACGTTAAGTTACAAAACTGTCTCTGCCAACAAACAGACGGTCAACAAAGAATGGGTAGTTGTTGACGCTCAGGGCGAGATTTTGGGGCGCTTGTCTACTAAGATCGCGATGATGATCCGTGGTAAACACAAGCCTACTTTCACCCCAAACGTAGACTGTGGAGATAACGTTATTGTTATCAATGCAGACAAGGTTAAACTGACAGGAAACAAACTAAGTGACAAAACTTACGTTCGTTACACTGGTTATCCAGGTGGTCAGCGTTTCATTTCTCCTAAGGAGTTATTGGCGAAACATCCAGAGCGCATCATTGAGAAAGCTGTTCGTGGTATGTTACCTAAAAATCGTTTGGGCCGTGCAATTTTCAAAAACCTACATGTTTATGCAGGTGCAGCGCATCCTCATGCCGCACAGAGTCCAAAAGAAATCAAACTTTAATTAGAGAAAAGAAATGTCAACTACAAACACTTCAGGAAGAAGAAAAACTGCAGTTGCCCGCATTTATTTAAGCGATGGTAGCGGCAACATTACCGTAAACGGTAAAGATTATAAAGAGTACTTCCCAACCTTACCATTACAATTCATCGTTACACAATCTACAGAGGTTTCTGGTTCTGCCGGTAAATTTGATGTTAAAGTAAATGTAGCTGGTGGTGGTGTTAAAGGACAAGCGGAAGCTGTTCGTTTAGCAATTGCAAAAGCTATTGTTGAACTGGATCCGGAAACTAAATCAGGATTGAGAGCTAAAGGAATTATGACCCGCGATGCCAGAATGGTTGAGCGTAAGAAACCAGGTCGTAAAAAGGCTCGTAAAAGATTTCAATTTAGTAAACGTTAATTTAAGGAGGATCAGACAATGGCTAGAACAACATATCAGGATTTACTTGATGCAGGTGTACACTTTGGTCACCTTACCCGTAAATGGGATCCAAAAATGTCTCAGTACATTTTCATGGAGCGCAATGGTATCCATATCATAGATTTAAATAAAACTTTAACAAAGCTTGAAGAAGCTGCGGCTGCGATTAAGCAAATCGTGAAGTCTGGACGCAAAGTGTTATTTGTTGCTACTAAAAAGCAAGCAAAAGACATCGTTGCTCAGCAAGCTAAATCAGTGAACATGCCTTTCGTAACCGAGCGTTGGTTAGGTGGTATGTTAACTAACTTCGCTACAGTACGTAAGTCAATCAAAAAGATGTCGAACATCGATAAGATGACTAAAGACGGTACTTTTGACGTATTATCGAAGAAAGAGAAGTTAATGATTCAGCGTGAGCGTATTAAGTTAGAAACTCTTTTGGGTGGTATTGCTGACTTAAATCGTCTTCCGGCTGCATTATTCTTGGTAGACGTTAAAAAGGAACACATTGCTGTTACTGAATCTCTAAAGTTAAATGTGCCTACTTTCGCAATGGTAGATACTAACTCAGATCCATCTAACATCGACTTTCCTATCCCTGCGAATGACGATGCAACTAAATCTATCCAGTTAATTACTGACATTATCGTGAAAGCGATTCAGGAAGGTTTAGATGAGCGTAAACGCGATAAAGAGGATGAGGCTGAAAAAGAAGCTGCAGCAGCTAAAGCTAAAATCGATAGCGGTGCTGAAGCTAAAGAAGCTCCTCGTGCAGAACCTAAAGTAACTGCGGAAGCAGGCGAAGGTTCAGCTGAATAAGTCCCTTAATCCCCAACAGGGGAATAATAATATTTTTATAAATAAATTTACTCCAAGCCCCCTTTAGGGGGTTTGGGTGTTTTAAAAGAAAAAGAACATGTCTACAGTACAAATTTCCGCCTCAGACGTAAACAAACTACGCCAGCAAACTGGTGCAGGTATGATGGATTGCAAAAAAGCTTTAATTGAAGCTAATGGCGATTTCGAAGCTGCTATCGATTACCTTCGTAAAAAAGGTGCTAAAGTAGCTGCAAGCCGTCAGGATCGTGAGTCTAACGAAGGTGTTGTAATTGCTAAAACTACTGCTGATGGAAAACGCGGTATCGTAGTAGAGGTTAACTGCGAAACTGATTTCGTTGCAAAGAATGCGGATTTTATCGCTTTTGCTAACAGCATTGCTGATTTGGCTATAGAAAATAATGCCGCTTCGGCTGATGAGCTTACTGCTCTGGAATTAAACGGAACAAAGCTTTCTGACCTGATCCTTGACCAAACTGGTAAGATCGGTGAGAAAATTGGTGTTTCTAAATTCGAGACAGTGTCTGGAGAGAAAGTAATTGCTTACATTCATGGTAATTACCGTTTAGGAGTATTAGTTGCTCTAACTGCTGATGCTGCTGGTGTCGATGAAGCTGGAAAAGATGTTGCAATGCAAATTGCTGCAATGAACCCGGTTGCTATTGACAAAGGTGATGTTGATGCCCGCACTATTGAGCGCGAGCTGGAAATTGCTAAAGAGCAGATCCGTGCCGAAGGCAAGCCTGAAGAAATGGTTGAAAAAATCGCGGCTGGTAAACTGAACAAATTCTACAAAGAATCTACTTTATTAAACCAGGAGTTTGTTAAAGATTCTTCTAAAACTATCGCTCAGTTCTTAGACAGCGTATCAAAAGGTTTAACTGTTACTGCTTTCAAACGTGTGCAGTTAGGCGCATAATTTGGAGTATTATGTTTTCAGACGCTGCGAATCAGTGGTCTGGCTATAAAATAATCATATCCTCGCCCCAACAGGCGAGGATTTTTTTTGTCAAGTCTGTCCCGTTTATTTGTGTCCTCGCTTTCCAAATCATTAATCTCGCTCTTCAATCGGAACTTTTTGCTATTTTTGCCAAATTTCTCACTTAAATGAAGTACAAGCGTATCCTTTTAAAACTTAGCGGCGAATCTTTAATGGGCGATAAACAATACGGTATTGACAGCGACCGGGTGTTACAATATGCCAAAGATATTAAAGCAGTTCACGACCAGGGAATAGAAATAGCAATAGTGATTGGCGGAGGAAATATTTTTCGCGGCTTAAGTGCAGAGAAGTCGGGTATGGACCGAGTTCAGGCAGATTATATGGGGATGCTGGCAACAGTTATTAATTCCATGGCTTTACAGGATGCCCTTGAAAAACTAAGTGTTAAAACCCGTTTAATGACTGCTATCAAGATGGAGCAGATTTGCGAACCTTTTATCAGGAGACGTGCCGTACGGCACCTTGAAAAGAGAAGGATCGTAATTTTTGGAGCCGGTACCGGTAATCCATATTTCACCACTGATACTTGCGCATCCTTGAGGGCGATAGAAGTCCAGGCCGATGTGGTATTAAAAGGTACTCGTGTAGATGGTATTTATACTGCTGACCCAGAGAAGGATCCTAATGCTACCCGCTATGATGAGATATCATTCCAGGAGGTTTATAACAAAGGACTGAACGTAATGGATATGACAGCATTCACCTTATGCCAGGAAAACAAGTTGCCAATTATTGTATTCGATATGAATAAATCTGGTAATTTCATGAGAATCACTAACGGCGAGCCTATAGGAACTTTAGTAAGAGAATAAAATTTTTAGGATCATAAATTAAAAACGATGAACGACCTTATAAAGAAGCAACTCAATGATGCAAAAGCAGTAATGGATAAAGCAATCGCTTTTACCGATTCCGAATTAACCAAGATTCGGGCAGGTAAAGCAAGTCCTTCCATGCTTGATTCTGTTATGGTTGAATACTATGGCGCCCCTACTCAATTAAGTGCAGTAGCAAGCGTTAATACGCCTGATCCTCGAACCATAGTGGTGCAGCCATGGGAAAAGAATTTACTTAGTGCTATTGAAAAAGCTATTATCGACTCTAACGTTGGCTTGAATCCTCAAAATGATGGTTCTGTTATCAGATTAAACGTACCGCCTCTGACTGAAGAGCGTCGTAAGGATCTTGGTAAGAAAGTTAAAGAAGAAGCTGAACGTGGACGCATTGCCATCCGAAACATCAGAAAGGATGCGAACTCAAAGATTCAGAAATTGAAGTCTGAAGGTGTTTCCGAGGATGAAATTAAATCAGGAGAAGCTGAAGTTCAGAAGCTGACTGACAGTTACATCGTTAAGGTGGATAAACTTTCTGAAGCTAAAGAGAAAGATATCATGACTGTTTAAAGTTCTAATTTTAAAGTCAAAAGAAAGGGAATGGGCTGTATGGTTCATTCCCTTTCTTATTTTTGTGGTCCATGAAATTGCTACTCAATTATTTAAAGAATTATAAGGGTTTAATTGCGCTGGCATTATTGTTAGCTGCAATTAATCAAATATTCTCTTTTTTGGATCCCTGGATATTCAGGCAAATTATCGATAAGTATGTAACACATTACAAAGATTACTCAACAGAGGAATTTTTTGAGGGTGCAGGAATGCTGATCCTTGCGGCTATGGGTGTCGCCATGGTGTCGAGGATTGCGAAAAACTTTCAGGATTACTATGTTAATGTGATCACCCAACGGCTGGGCGCCCGTATTTATTCTGATGGTTTAGCCCATTCATTGGAGCTTCCCTATCAGGTATTTGAAGATCAAAGGAGTGGCGAAACTTTAGGCATCTTGCAAAAAGTGCGTATAGACACTGAAAAGCTGATCATAGCTTTTATCAATATAGTTTTTACAAGTGTAATTGGGATTACTTTCGTCTTTATATATGCTATAAATATTCATTGGGCTATAGCAGTGTTTTACATATCTGTAATTCCAGTACTTGGTACAATTAGTTCTGTATTAAGTAAAAGAATTAAAGTTGTTCAAAAAAGTATAGTTTCTGAGACCACTGCTTTAGCGGGATCGACAACTGAATCGCTGAGAAATATTGAGCTGATAAAAAGTCTTGGCTTGTCTTCGCAGGAAATTAAACGGCTCAATAATACCACGGAAAAGATATTAGTCCTCGAACTTAAAAAGGTTAAGTATGTTCGCAGCTTGAGCTTCGTTCAGGGCACATTAGTAAACCTTTTAAGAAATAGTATCATCTTTCTAATGATGTATCTGATCTATGATGGACAGATAACGGTTGGTGAGTTTTTCTCCCTGTTCCTTTATTCATTTTTTATTTTTGGCCCATTGCAGGAGTTAGGTAATATAATAAACACCTATCGCGAAACTGAAGTGTCTTTGACTAATTTTAAAAGTATCTTAAACACTCCGAAAGAAGCGAAGCCTGCAAATCCGGTTAAAATCGGCAGAATTAAAGAGCTGGAATTTAATGAAGTCAGCTTCAAACATCTTACCGCCAACGGAAATGCACTAAATAATATTAACTTCTCCATGAAAACCGGTGAAACGATCGCCTTTGTTGGTCCCTCCGGATCTGGTAAGACTACCCTCGTTAAGTTGTTGGTTGGTTTGTATCCACCGCAGGAAGGCCAGATTTTGTATAACGGGATTTCCTCACGTGACATTCACCTGGATGAGCTGAGAGAAAAAATTGGCTTTGTGACGCAGGACACCCAGCTGTTCTCGGGCACGATTAGGGAAAACTTACAGTTTGTAAGACCTAGTGCTACAGATGACGAATGTATGGAGGTTCTTCAGAAGGCCGCTTGTCACAATTTGCTGGCCAGGGCAGATAAAGGCTTGGATACTGTTATTGGAGAAGGCGGGGTAAAGGTTTCCGGCGGAGAAAAGCAACGTCTGTCAATAGCCCGGGCTTTGCTGCGTCAGCCTAATATCCTGGTTTTTGATGAAGCGACTTCAGCCCTTGACTCTCTGACAGAAGAGGAAATTACAAAAACCATCAGGGCTGTTTCAGATATGAGTGATCATATCACCATACTTATAGCCCATCGTTTATCTACGATTATGCATGCAGACAGGATCTTCGTCCTCGAAAAGGGAAATATAATTGAAGCAGGAAGGCACTACGAGTTACTCGAAGAAAAAGGGCTTTATTATGCTATGTGGAGGCAGCAGATTGGAGAAAAAGTATCTTTAGAAAATTAAAGATATATTACAACATTAATACATGAACAAACTGCTTTTTCTCAATATCGGTTTTCCGGAAGTCGTTCTTATCCTTTTCTTTGGGGCGATACCTCTCATACTTATAATTGTCTCCTTGGCAAGCATAATGAAGTCTGATTTTAAAGACAGTACTACAAGGTTGATTTGGGTACTTATTGTGCTGTTCTTGCCGGTACTAGGCTCACTGCTTTATCTTTTAATGGGACGACGGGCAAAACAGGATGTCTAATAAAGATGCGTCTGCTTTAACAAGTTAGAGACTCTTTTTTATTGATGAATCCGTAGACTCCGCTTCGCTCAGTCTACGGACAGGCAGGGGCACACGTGCGCTAGCATACGTTAAACCGCTAGCGCACGCGTGCCGCGTGTGTTAAAACTATTTCAATTTAGCCAGTGCTGCTTTTACTCTTGGGATCATAGCTGCTATTTCCTCTGCATCACATGCTCCTACTGAGGCGCGGAACCAGTTGACTTCATGTCCTGTACCGAATGCAGAAAAAGGTACCAGGGCAACCTTGGCTTCCTTGATAAGGTAAAAGTTTATGTCTGCGCTATTTTGCAGTACCTTTCCATCAGGGGTTATTTTTCCTGCATAATCAAGTTTAAGAGTAAGATAGATTGCCCCCATAGGCTCAATGGAGTCAACTGCAAATCCTTCGGCCTTTAATTCTTGGAATCCCTGATAGAGCGTATTTAAACTGTCCTGTATACGACTTTTGAAATTTGAAAGGTATTTGCTAACGTTATCAGCGTCCTGCAAGAACTTAGCCATTGCTACTTGTTCGGGTTTCGGTGCCCAGGCACCCATATGGCCGACAATCGAGCGCATTTTATCGATCACGTATTCTGGACCGAATCCCCAGCCTACCCTCACTCCGGTAGCAGCAAAACACTTGGATGCTCCGTCGATATAAATTACATAGTCTTTGATCTCTGGGCGCAGACTAACAGGATCAACATGCTGATGATCACCGAAGGTTAGCATTGCATAAATTTGATCGTAAAGAATGTAAAGCGGTTTTTCGCCTGCTTTACGGGTACGATTCTCTTCTAATACAAGATCACAGATTTCCTCAAGATTCTGCTTCCCAAACATTGTACCGGTTGGATTAAGTGGAGAACATAAAGCCAGAAGAGTTGCGCCAGCGATATGCGGCCGTAAATCTTCTGCCGTAGGCATAAAGTTATTTTCTGGCTTTGTTGGCACTGCTATGCCTTTTGCGCTGGTAAGGTCGCAATAGTGGTTGTTGTTCCAAGACGGTGCAGGAAAAAGGACAGTATCCCCCGGATCAATAAGTGCCAGGTAAGTGGCGTAAATAATAGGTCTGGATCCGCTTGAAATAAGGATTTCATTAGTGTTTAGTTTTAAGCCAAACTCTTTGTTCATGAATGCACTAACACTTTCACGAAGAGGCAGGATGCCGTCGGCCGGAGGGTAATTGGTTTGATGCTGATCATAAGCATCTTTGATCCCGAAAGTAAGTTGTTCCGGAATAGGGAAGAGGGATGCATCAAAGTCACCAATAGTTAGGTTGGCAATCTGCTGACCCTGTTTTTTAAGTTCGTTTATTTCGCCTGCAATCTTGATGATTTCAGAGCCTTTTAGATGTTGTGCTAAACGCGATACTGACATATACTATTACGATTCTTTATTCGGATACTAAATGCTTAATGGCTTTATCAACTTTTTCAAAGTTGAATCCAGCCAGGGTCTGTTTGAAGGCTGCGGCTATTTGATCGTTGCAGAGATTCCCTATACTCCCTTCGTGTGTGTGTGTTACTTTTTCAGGAGCCTTGAACTCATTCTTTTCGATCTCATAACCTACTTTTTTGTATGCCTCCCGGAAAGGCATACCCTTTAAAACTTCTTCATTTACAGCTTCAACGCTGAAAAGATACAAGTATTTCTCATCCTTTAGGATTTCATCCTTTACAGTAATATTCTGAAGCATATAGGTCGCCATTTCCAGGCATTCATTCAGCGACTGAAATGAGGGAAAAAGATTTTCTTTTAATAATTGGAGGTCACGATGATATCCAGATGGAAGGTTGGTGGTCATCAGCGCAATTTCATTTGGCAGAGCCTGAATTTTATTGCAGCGTGATCGCATCAATTCAAAAACATCCGGATTCTTTTTATGAGGCATGATGCTGGAACCAGTGGTTAACTCATCAGGAAAGCTGATAAAGCCAAAGTTCTGGTTGATGAACAGTGTCACGTCCATCGACAGTTTTGCCAGTGTGGCTGCGATAGAAGACATTCCTTGAGCTAAAAGACGTTCTGTTTTACCGCGGCCCATTTGAGCATAAATCACATTGTAGTTCAATGATTCAAAACCCAGCAGTTTAGTGGTCATTGTACGGTTTAAGGGGAAGGATGAACCATAGCCGGCAGCAGACCCAAGGGGGTTTTTGTTGCAGACCTTCCAGGCGGCAAGCATAAATTCGAGATCGTCGGTTAAACTTTCTGCGTAAGCACCGAACCATAATCCAAAGGAAGAAGGCATGGCTATTTGCAGGTGCGTGTATCCGGGCAGTAGTTTATCTTTATGTTCTTCACTGAGGCTTATCAGTTGGCTAAATAAGCTCTCGGTATTTTCAACGATGCGCTGTATCTGGCTGCGGAAGTACAATTTCAGATCCACCAATACCTGGTCGTTGCGCGACCGACCGCTGTGAATTTTTTTACCAGCCTCGCCAATACGTTGGGTAAGCAGTAATTCCACCTGAGAGTGAACATCCTCTACTCCTTCCTCAATATAAAAATCACCAGCTTCTATTTCTTTGTAGATGTTTTTGAGTTCTTTCTGAACAATTATCAGATCTTCTTTACTGAGCAGGTTGATGCTTTCCAGCATTTTGGTATGAGCCAGTGATCCCAGCACATCGAAAGCTGCCATTTCTGCGTCAAGTTCCCTGTCTTTTCCTATAGTAAAGGTTTCTACTGATTTTTCTACCTGTTTATCTTTTTGCCAAAGCTTCATTTTGATTTACGATTTTAGAATTACGATTGTCTGCTGTATCAGACTTTCTTAACGTTCCTAATGCAGCTACAATAATAGAAAGAAGTTCGTTAGCTTCTTTCCAGGAGTTTAAAATTACTGATCGAAAATCTGGATTAAATTCGTTGAGTAACTCCAGGAAGAACATTGATTCATCGAATTCTTCTTTCGATTTTGCTCTGCAAGCAGGCCGGTAATTTGCAACAACAGAGCTAGAGCATCCTTTCCAGCATTTGAATGTATAGCTCGATTCCTTCATTAATTTCATCCAGGTAAATGAATTCATCTGCCATGTGTGAGCGTGCACTGTCGCCAGGACCCAACTTCACTGAGGTTATATCCAGCAATGCCTGGTCGCTTGTAGTTGGAGAGCCATAAGTTGTTCTCCCTAGTGCCAGTCCTGCCTGAACAAATGGATGATCCTTGCTTATCGAAGAAGGCTTTAGACGAGTAGAGCGAGGTGTGACATCGCAGGCAACATGTTGTTTTATAATATCGACGACTTCTTCGTTCCGGTAGGCATCCGTAACCCGGACATCTACTGTAAAGTCGCATTTAGCCGGAACTACATTGTGCTGTGATCCTGCATTGATCACAGTAACCGACATCTTGGTTAACCCAAACAGTTCCGATTTATTCGGGAATTCATAGGTGCGGAACCACTCAATGTCTTTGAGTGCCTTATAAATTGCATTGTCACCCTCTTCTCTCGCTGCATGGCCGGCTTTGCCATGTGCGACACAATCAAGAACGATGAGTCCCCGTTCTGCGATTGCCAGGTTCATTAATGTAGGTTCTCCAACAATGGCGAAATCTAATGGACCTAGTTGAGGAACCAGAGACTCTATGCCATTTTTGCCTGAAACTTCTTCTTCAGCTGTTGCTGCGATGCAAAGGTTGTACTTGAGCGCAGCCTTGTCGTAAAAATGACGGAATACGGCTATGAGTGAAACCAGGCAGCCGCCTGCATCATTACTACCCAGGCCATAAAGTTTGCCATCCACCACCTTAGCCTCAAAAGGATCGCGGCTGTAGCCTGGATTGGGTTTGACCGTATCATGATGGGAATTTAGTAGTATAGTTGGTTTACTGGCATCATAATATCGGTTGAAGGACCATATATTATTTTGATGCCGGTTTGCTTTTAGTTTATGATCCTTAAAAAAAACTTCAATCGCATCCGCAGTTCTATCCTCTTCCCTGCTGAATGAAGGAGTTGCAATTAAAGTTTTTAAGAGCTCTATACTATCTTCTGCCAGCTGATTTGACATTAGTTCTCGTCCTTATATAAGCCTCCTGCTTTCACAGAAGCTAACTTAATTCCTTTTATAAGGGCCGAACTAAATCCATTATGTTCCATCTCATTCAGACCTGCTATTGTACAGCCTTTTGGCGATGTAACTTTGTCTATTTCATGTTCTGGATGCGTACCATGAAGTAAGAGCAGATCCGCTGCTCCTTTGGCAGTCTGCACAGCCATTTTTAAAGCATCCTCAGCATGGAAGCCAATCTCGACACCACCCTGAGAAGCGGCACGGATAGAACGTAAAAAGAAAGCAATGCCGCAGGCGCATAATGCAGTTGCTGAAGACATCAGGTCCTCGTTGATCTGAACGACAGAGCCAACAGTTTCAAAGAGCTTCTTTGTAAGATCTACATACTCCTGACTTGCATTATCAGTGGTAATACAGGTCATGGATTGCCCGATAGAGATGGCGGTGTTTGGCATTGCCCTCACCACCTGTACATCTTCGCTGAGATGAGCTTTTATGTCTTTGCAGGAAACACCCGTAATCACGGAGATCACCAATTGTCTGGCTGGATCAACAGCCTCTTTTATTTCTGCTAATAGTGAATTTAACTGTTGAGGAAGAACAGCCAGTACAACAATCGAAGCTTTAGAAACTGCCTCAAAATTGTTTGTTGTTGTTATATAACCTTCGGCAGTCTGCGCTGCGAGATTGTTAATGTTTCTCCTGGTGAGTGTAATTTGGGAAGCCTGGAATGTGTTTGATTTTACCAAACCATTGGCAAATGCTAAACCCATGTTTCCACTGCCCAAAATGGCGATATTGTTCATTTTATGCGAATAGTCTTGTTCCAAAAAGTTGTTCATTTAAAAGTGCCAGTTCATCAGACTTACCAATGTAGACCTCAGAAACGCCACTGTTTATGGCTTTAAAGGCGTTTTCTAATTTAGGGAGCATGCCTCCGGCAATTATATTATCGACTTTGAGGCTGTCAAATTCGGATGAGCTAATTTCTCTGATTATAGAATCGTCGTTGTTCACATCCTGTAGAACGCCTTTCTTTTCAAAACAATATACCAAACTTACCTCATATAAGGAAGCCATAGCAACTGCGATAGACGAGGAGACAGTATCAGCATTTGTGTTTAATAACTGGCCCTCACCATCATGAGTAATTGCAGAAAAGACGGGAATAACTCCAGTTTGCAGTAAAGCACTTAGCTTTTGGCTATCTACCGAATCTGAATTAAGATCACCAACAAAACCGTAGTCAATATCCTTAACAGGCCGGCGTGTTGCCCGGATTAAATTAGCATCTGCACCAGTTAATCCTATAGCATTACATTCGAACCTTTGTAATTGGGCAACGATGTTTTTATTGATCAAGCCAGCATATACCATAGTTACTACCCGAAGGGTTTCTATATCAGTGATCCTCCGGCCTTCAACCATTTTAGGTTCAATTCCTAAAGTATGAGACAAGTCGGTGGCAAGTTTACCACCCCCATGAATTAGAATTTTATATCCATCCAGAGAAGCAAAGTCATTTAAGAAGTTGTAAAGATTCTCCGAATTATCTATAACGTTTCCGCCTATCTTAATAACATATAAACGCTTCATTACAATTCCTCCAGAATGTTTTTGAGGACCGCCTGAGCTGCCCAAACCCGGTTACCTGCTTCTTTAATAACTAAGGAATGTTCGCTGTCGAGAATATCAGAGCCAAGTTCGAGATCACGGCGTACTGGAAGGCAATGCATAACTTTTGCGGCATTCGTGATCTTGAGCTTTTCCAGGTCCATCATCCAGCCATCACCTTCAGTTAAGATCTTGCCATAGTCTTTATAACTTGACCAGTTTTTTGCGTAAATAAACTCAGCACCAGCTAAAGCCTCATCCTGGTTGTAGGTGATGTGCGCGCCGGGAGTAAATTGTTCGGCCAGTTCATATCCTTTCGGGTGAGTGATCACGAAGTCGATCATTCCTTCGGTCTGAGCCTTGCACATCCACTCGGCGAATGAATTGGGTACAGCCTGAGGAAGAGGCTTCACATGAGGAGCCCAGGTTAGAACTACCTTCGGTCGTGCAACCTTTTTGTGCTCTTCAATTGTTATTAAGTCGGCAAGGCTTTGTAGTGGATGACGGGTCGCACTCTCCAGACTAACCACAGGTTTGCCACTAAACCTGATGAACTTGTTAAATATATCTTCGCTGTAATCTTCTTCGCGGTCTTTCAAGCCGGGAAATGAACGTATTCCCAGGATATCACAATATTCCCCCATTACACCAGCTGCTTCACGGATATGTTCTACAGTTGTTCCGTTCATGATCACTCCGTCACGAGTTTCAAGAGCCCAGCCCTCCTTGTCAATATTCATCACAATTGGAGTCATGCCTAAATTCAGAGCGGCTTTTTGAGTGCTTAGCCGGGTTCGTAAGGATGGGTTCAAAAAGATTAATCCTATTGTTTTATTCCGGCCAAGCTCCTTAAAGGCAAAAGGGGTATTTTTTAGCTCCAATGCTTCCTTTACAAGCGCAGGAACGTTCTGAACATCATGTACTGAAGTAAATAATTTCATTCTTAAGTTTTTTAGATTAAAGACCGGTCGTTACAGGCTCTGCGGCAACTGCTAAACTAAAAGCCTCCAAAAACCTATCTGCATGTGCCTTTTGTAAGTTCAATGCCGGCAATAAACGAATTACGTTTGGTTTAGCTTCGCCAGTAAAAATATGATGTTTAAAAAGAAGGTCTTTCTTAACATGGCTGAATTCTTCTGACAGGTCGATGCCTATCATCAACCCTCTTCCTCTTACTTCTTTTACCTGGCTGAATTTTCGCAATTCGGTGATTAGGTATGAGCCTACTTCAGAGGCGTTCTCTAGTAAATCGTCTTGTTCAATTACTTCCAGAACTGCCAATGCTGCTGCACAGGCCAAGTGGTTACCGCCGAACGTGGTTCCTAGCATACCATGCCATGGCTTGAATTTAGGAGATATAGAGATACCGCCGATAGGAAAGCCATTTCCCATTCCTTTGGCCATTGTATAAATATCAGCGTCTATGCCAGCAAAGTCATGAGAGTAGAAGTCTCCTGTCCGGCCATAACCGCACTGTACAGAATCTGCTATGAACACCGCATTATACTGGTCACACAAGGAGCGTATTTTTTGAAGGAAAGTCGCGGAGGCAACTTTAATGCCGCCAACTCCCTGAATCCCTTCTATGATTACTGCTGATATTTCATTTCCTTCTTTTGCAAAAGCCAGCTCAAGGGCAGCCTCATCATTATGGGGAAGAAAAATTACATTTTCCGTTTGGTTAACCGGAGCAACAATTTTAGGATTGTCTGTAACAGCAACAGCGAGTGACGTACGTCCGTGAAAGGCACCTCTAAAAGCGATAACTTTCTTCCGTTCGTTGTAGAAGGAAGCGAGTTTAAGCGCATTTTCGTTTGCTTCAGCACCAGAACTAACTAGAAAGAGTTGATAATCCGTCTTGCCCGAAACTTGTCCGAGCTTTTCTGCCAAGGCCTGCTGTAGAGGGATCTGAACGGAGTTGGAATAAAAACCCAGTTTGTTAAGTTGATCGGTAAGACGGGAGACATAATGAGGATGGGTATGCCCAATAGAGATTACAGCATGCCCCCCGTATAAATCCAGATATTCCTGACCTTGATTATCCCAAACTAAACTTCCCTGTCCTTTTACAATTTCAATATTGTTGAGAGGGTAAACGTCGAATAGTTTCATATGTGTAGGGTTTTAAAATTAAAAGGCCTGTGCTTTCAGCCGTAGTCCAGCTTTTTCGTCAAGTCCAAACATAAGGTTCATGTTTTGAACGGCCTGGCCGGATGCTCCTTTTAATAAGTTATCGATGACGCTTAATATCATCACTTTATTGCCGTGTTTTTCAACATGCAGCAGGCATTTATTCGTATTTACGACTTGCTTTAAGTCGATATTTTTTTTGCTGACATGTGTAAATGCATGATCAGCATAATAATCTCCGTAAAGTTTATCCAGGTCCTCCTGGCTAAGATCGCAATCTGTATAAACAGTGGCCATGATGCCCCGGGTGAAATCACCCCTGTAAGGGATAAAGCTGATGTCGGAAGCAAACGTAGATTGAAGGTACTTAATGCTCTCGCCAATTTCGTTTAAATGCTGGTGTTCAAATGCTTTATAAACAGAAAGATTATTATTTCTCCAACTGAAATGTGAGGTTGAAGAAAGGCTTTGACCAGCTCCTGTTGATCCAGTTGTTGCAGAGATATGAATTTCTGATTTCAATAGCGCCGCTTTTGCCAGGGGGAGAAGTGCTAGTTGCAGGCAGGTAGCAAAGCAACCTGGGTTGGCAATATTTCTGGTGGATTGAATTTCCGATTTCCTTAACTCCGGCAAGCCGTAAACGAAACGTTTATTTTGTAAAGCGGATTTATTCTCCAATCTAAAATCCTGACTCAAATCAATGATCCTGATTTTATCATCAATAGGGTTTGCTTCCAGGAACTTTCTGGCATCGCCATGTCCTACGCAAAGAAAGAGTACATCGATATCCTCAGACAATTCAGATGAAAACTTAAGATCCGTGTCACCGATCAGATCCGTGTGGATATCATATATGTAATTGCCTGCGTTGCTATTGCTGTGTACAAAAGAGATATCCACATTGGGATGATTGACCAGGAGGCGAAGTAATTCACCTCCTGTATATCCTGCACCGCCTACTATACCAGCTTTAATTTGCATCCTGATTATTTAGATTGAAAAATAAAAAATAATGGTGAGCTTTAATTTGCATCCTGATTCACCTTATGATAAATTTTAACCTGGTTTCCGAAAATTTTCGAAAACCCTTTAACATCCTCACCGGTGTACCCTTCGTTCATCTCACCATAACTTCCAAATTTGCTTGACATCAAATCGTGTTCTGATTCTATGCCGATGATCTGAAAGCGGTAAGGCATTAATTGGACGAATACTTTTCCTGATACCGTTTTCTGAGTGTCGGTAAGGAAGGCTTCCATGTTTCTCATAACCGGATCATGAAACTGGCCTTCATGCATCCAGTTTCCATAAAACATCGCCAGCTGATCTTTCCAGCTTAACTGCCACTTGGTAAGTGTATGTTTTTCGAGTGTATGATGGGCCTTGATAATCACCATTGGAGCCGCTGCCTCAAATCCTACCCGGCCCTTGATTCCAATGATAGTGTCTCCAACATGTATATCGCGGCCAATACCATAAGGTGCAACAATTTCCTGCAAAGACTTTATTGCTTTTGCTGGATGTGAGAATTTCTCACCGTTTACAGCAATTAGCTCTCCCTTGTCAAATTCTAAAACCAGTTCTTCAGTACCGGTTTTTGTTACTTGCGTGGGCCAGGCTTCTTCGGGCAAGATTCCTTTGGAGTTTAAAGTTTCCTTTCCTCCTACAGATGTGCCCCAGATGCCTTTGTTAATTGAATACTGAGCCTTTTCGAAATTAAATTCAACACCGTGAGATTTAAGATAGTCAATTTCGGCTTCGCGGGACAGCTTTAAATCACGGATAGGGGTAATAATCTTAACTTCAGGACATAAAATGTTGAAGATCATGTCGAAACGAACCTGATCATTTCCCGCACCAGTAGAACCATGAGCAACATAATCTGCTCCAATCTCTTTGGCATATTCTGCTATGGCAGTAGCCTGTGTAACCCGCTCGGCACTTACAGAAAGAGGATAAGTGTTGTTTTTGAGAACATTTCCATAGATCAGGTATCGGATTGAGCTATTATAATATCCATCAACTGCATCAACAGCATGGTGAGAAGCAACGCCTAATGCATAAGCACGTTTTTCAATATGTTCAAGTTCTTCTTTGCTGAACCCTCCAGTATCTACAATAACTGAATGTACTTCAAGATCTAAGTCTTTAGACAGGTAAATAGCACAATATGATGTATCTAATCCACCGCTAAAAGCTAAAACAACTTTCTTCTTCATTTTATTAAGTGTAAGTATTAAGGAACAAGATTAATTACTGATGCGAAAACTTTTACCGAACGCCTGATTGATTCTTCAATGCGTTCGAGCAAAGTAGCTTTATGCGTCATTTCTTTCGCTTTCTCTTCGGCCTCTTTTGCTTTTTCTACCGGGTCGAAAAGCATTGCTGTACATAAACAGTTTTTGCGTTCTTTCATGGTCAGGATATCAAAGTTTACACAACTTTGGCAGCCTTTCCAGAAGTTTTCATCCTGGGTGAGCTCTGAATAAGTTACTGGTTCGTAACCTAATTCGGAGTTTATTTTCATAACGGCAAGGCCGGTGGTCAAACCGAATATTTTAGCGTCTGGATATTTTTCGCGGGAAAGAGCGAAAATTCTTCTTTTGATAGCTTTGGCTAAACCTGCTTTGCGGTAAAGAGGGTTCACAATTAAGCCGGAATTGGCTACAAAACTTCCATGGCTCCATGTTTCAATATAGCAAAATCCTGCCCAGGTACCATCTTTGTGCAAAGCGATTACAGCTTTCCCCTCGCGCATTTTATCTGCTACATATTCAGGGCTTCTGCGCGCAATACCTGTACCACGGGCTTTCGCCGATTCAGCCATTTCATCACATATCTGTTCTGCATACCCGGCATGCGCTTCAGATGCTACTACTATAGAGAAATCGTTTTGGTTCATTTCAAAATCCGTTTGATACGGAAAAAGACTTTATTTGTTGTCTTTGCTTTATGCCAGAAATTTAATTAATTAACATTCCCCGAATAGGGATATAGGTAAGGTCGCCCGATAAAAGAATCAAAATCTGGGCATAAAAGGTCGTCGGGGACGAAAAATTAACTTTTCACTGTATTTAGGACGTACCATAACGCATACATAGGCTGTTGCCGCTGTTGTTGCTGTTGTGATATTGATGGAAGATACGTTCATTCTTGTGCTTTGACTTACAGTAAACTACAAAAGTTAACGCTGCAAAAGTATTGAATAAAAAGGAACTATTACAAGATGAATTAAAAATTTTATTCATCTGTAAGTCAAGAAATTAGACTGGGCTAAACTGAAGAAAGTAGCAGAGATTATCAATCTCTGCTACTTATGAGTTTAAAAGGGCAAATCATCAGCAGGAGTCCTGTGTATTTCAGCCAGCTGATCGTCCGGTTTGGGAGTGCCGGTAGTACGTTCATCAGATTGCTGACCATTCTGATCATCTTTTTTTCCAAGAAGAGTAAGTGTGTCTGCCACGATTTCAGTGACGTAGCGCTTATTGCCATCTTTATCATCGTAAGATCTGGATCTAATTTTGCCCTCAATATAGACCTGTTTGCCTTTTTGAAGATATTTAGCAGCAATTTCAGCTAGCCCTCTCCAGGCAACAACATTATGCCATTCGGTCTGATCAACTCGTTTCCCCTCTTTGTTGGTGTAAGTTTCTGTTGTTGCCAGGGTGAAAGCAGCTACAGATGTATTTGCTTCAAGATGCCGGATCTCCGGGTCCTTTCCCAGGTATCCAACTAATATTACTTTATTTACTCCAGACATGTGTTATGTGTTAATTTAAGTAAACAATGTATGAAAGTTTTTCAAAAACGCAAAAATAATTTTGGGGCTTGGGAACTTGTCAAGTTCCTCGATATCAGTGTAGAACCACGCTTTTTGTTCTGAATAGTAGTCTTTGAAATTTTCGATGAAGATGTACTTCGCCTGGATACGCTGATGGCTTAAAACGTGTTTTACCGGACCATACTCGTATCTGACTATGGCATTTTTCCCGAATAACTTTTGAAATTCCGAAGATCGCAGTAGCTCTAAAGAAGTAAGCGCTTTTTCAGATTCTATCAACGGAAACTCATAGAGATTTTGCCAAATGTCGTTGGGACCTCGTTTGTTAAAGAGTATCTGGTTATTTTTTGCTGCTATTACATAGTTGAAGAACCTGTTTTTTGCTGGTTGTTTCTTTAATTTTTTAGGAAGTGTTGCAGTGAGCCCTTTCATAAAGGCTTCACAAGAGAGACGCAACACACAACTTTCACAGAGAGGATTTTTAGGGCGGCATTGCAGAGAGCCGAATTCCATTAGCGCCTGATTGCTGAGCCCCGGTTGATCTTTGTCAATGAGCTCATTGGCCAGATCTGTGAAGATCTTTTTGGCTTTGCTTGAATTTATCGGCTCATGGATGCCAAAGTAACGCGAAAGCAAACGAAAGACATTTCCGTCAACAACCGCTTTTGCTTCATTTGAAGAGAATGAAGAGATTGCAGCCGCTGTATACTCGCCCACTCCCTTCAGTTTTATAAGCTCGTCGTACTTCCTGGGAAAGTAACCTGCGTGCTGCTCCATGACAAGTTGTGCAGTGTGGTGCATATTTCTCCCCCGGGAGTAATATCCTAGCCCCTGCCAGAGCTTAAGAATCTCTTCCTCATTAGCCCCGGCGAAATCCGAAACAGTGGGGAACCGCTCCGCAAAGCGATGAAAATAAGGCATTCCTTGTTCTACCCGGGTTTGCTGGAGAATAATTTCTGATAACCAAATGATGTATGGGTCAGAAGTATTCCTCCATGGCAGGTCTCTTTTGTTCTGTCGATACCACCCGATGATTTCAGTAATAAAACTCATTATTTTTCGTTCGCTTTTTAGCTTTTGCAAAGGTAGCAGGAAGGTTTAAAACGAAGCTTTTAAAAAAATATTGACTTTATTTTACGAATTCGATTTAAAGCAATACTTTTGCAACCCCAAAACAATTAAGTATTTACGAAATAGTTTAACTCAATAAGACATGACTAAGGCAGAAATTATCGCAGAGATATCAGGAAAAACTGGTATAGAGAAGTTAGATGTACAAGAAGCGGTAGAGGCGTTTTTTAAGGTGGTAAAAAATTCAATGGTACAAGGCGAGAATGTGTATGTAAGAGGTTTTGGGAGTTTTGTAGTTAAGAAAAGGGCAACAAAAACTGCACGTAACATCTCAAAAAATACCGCTATCATTATCCCTGAACATTTTGTTCCAAGCTTTAAGCCTGCAAAAGTATTTGTAGAAAAAGTTAAGAACGGAAACGTTACAAAATTAGCGGCTGCGGCAGCAGAAGCGGCAGCAAGTGCAGAAGCGTAAAAAAGCCAAAAGATGTTAAAAGGAAAACAAATAGCTGTAATTGGATTAGTAGTTTTGCTGATGGGGCTATTATTTTCACTGGACATTAAAGGTTTAGTCAAAGAGGAAGGCCAGCATGCGGGTGAAGGCGCGGAAGCTGCTACTCAAGTTGCATCGATTTCTTTAGAAAGTGTATCTGAAGCGGGAAAACAGAACCTCAGTTCAAATATGTCGCAGCAAATCACAGATCTTGAAAGCCAGTTGAAAAAGGCCGACGCCTCAAATAAAGCTGGTGTTCAGAGACAGCTAGCGGAAAAGTGGAATGATGTAAATATTCCTGCGCCCAGTGCTTTCTATTATGAAGCTATAGCTCAATCAAGTAATGGATATCCGGATTGGCTAAAGGCTGGTGATCTTTTTACCAGCGCTTATCAGATGTCCTCTGATAGTTTGGCCCAGCCGGCACTTGTGCAAAAGGCGATTTCCTCCTATCAAAAGGCTCTCGAACTTCAGCCAGAAAGCCTTGAGGCAAAGACAGGTTTAGGAGTAGCTTATGTAAGCGGAACTCCCAATCCAATGCAGGGAATCCAGCTTCTGCTTGAAGTAGTGAAAAAGGATCCTGAAAACATCAATGCAAATATGAATCTGGGGTTGTTTTCAATGAAGTCAGGTCAGTTTGCAAAAGCTGTGGACCGTTTTAAAACGGTGATAGCTAAAGAACCAAAACCGGAGACATGGCTTTATCTGGCTATGGCTTATGAGAATCTTGGTGACAAAGAAAATGCAATTGCTGCATATACAAAAGGTAAAGAACTGGCTGCTGATCCGTCGGTTGACAGATTAGTAGAACAGAAATTACAAGAATTAAGAAAGTAATTAATTATACAAAACATTTAAAACAAAAAAGCTATGCCAAGTGGTAAAAAAAGAAAAAGACATAAAATGGCTACTCACAAACGTAAAAAACGTTTAAGAAAGAATAGACATAAGAAAAAGTAGTTATAGGTTCAGGGTTATAGGCTATCAGAGGAAAACCTTAACTTATAACTCAAAACTTACAACTCATCACCTCCACGCAATGCGACTGGGGGTTCTTGTGTTTAAATTATTCTGATGTTGCACGTTGGCGGATACCCGCCTTCTAAATTGAGTAGCTATTGGTAAAGGAATTAATAATCAATTCAAGCCCTAATGGGGTGACTATAGCTTTACTGCAAGACAAGCAACTCGTAGAACTCAACGCAGAGCATATAAACAATAATTATGCTGTTGGAGATATTTATCTCGGACGGATCAAAAAGATCATGCCCGGGCTAAATGCTGCTTTCGTTGATGTAGGTTACGAGAAAGATGCTTTTTTGCATTATCTTGACCTGGGACCTCAGGTTCAGTCGCTTATTAAGTTGACCAAGATTGTAAAGAATGGCAGTTATAAAGATAAACTGCTGGGTAGTTTTAAGCTGGAGGAGGATATAAATAAATCCGGCAAGATTTCTGAAGTTCTGAACCGCAATATGTTATTGCCGGTACAGATCGCTAAAGAACCAATTTCAACTAAGGGCCCCAGACTGAGTTCAGACATTTCAATTGCTGGCAGGTTTGTTGTGTTAGTGCCCTTTTCGGAAGCAATTTCGATTTCTAAAAAGATAAAAAGCAGTACAGAGCGTACTCGTTTAAAAAAGATAGTTGAAAGTATTAAACCTAAGAACTTCGGAGTTATTATCCGGACTGTATCAGAAGGTAAAGGCGTTTCAGAATTGCAAAAGGATCTGCTTGATCTGATTGCGCGCTGGGAATCTTTCGCTACGCGTTTGGATAAGACCGAGCCTTCGAAAAAGGTGTTGGGGGAAATGGGGCGGACATCCACTATTTTAAGAGATATCCTCAATGCCGATTTTACCAATATTCATGTTAATGACACGGGTATTTACGAAGAGATTCGTACATATATAAAAGATATTTCTCCGGAACTGGAGCGGATCGTTAAACTTTATAAACACCGTGAACCGATATTTGAACACTTTGGAATTGAAAAACAAATAAAGGCTGCATTTGGCAAAACTGTTAATCTTCCTGGGGGCGCTTACCTGGTAATTGAACATACTGAAGCACTCCATGTGATTGATGTTAACAGTGGAAACCGGACCGCAAACCCCGAGAATCAGGAAGAAAATGCTCTTCAGGTGAATAAGGAAGCGGCGAAAGAGATCGCAAGACAACTTCGTTTAAGAGACATGGGCGGAATTGTGGTGATCGATTTCATTGATATGCACAAGCCTGTTAACCGCAAGGAGCTGTTTGATTATTTACGGGAACAGATGTCTCTTGACAGGGCAAAGCATACAATCTTACCTCCAAGTAAATTTGGGTTGGTGCAGATTACAAGGCAGCGTGTAAGGCCGGAGATGAACATCGTTACCAATGAAAAGTGTCCCGCTTGTGACGGAACAGGTGAAATAAAGGCAAGCATTGTTCTAATGGATGATATTGAGAACAACCTCAATTATATCCTTAATGAGCAAAATGAGAAGAATATTACCCTTTGTGTACACCCTTACATAGAGGCTTTCATTAAAAAAGGATTGCTGTCTCAACAATGGCGCTGGTTCTTTAATTATGGTAAGTGGATAAAAGTTAAAGCTGTGCCCTCTTACTATCTAACAGAGTTTCATTTCATCAATTCCAAAGAAGAAGAAATTAAACTTTAAGATATTGTCAAAATATGGACAAAAGACAATGGATCGCATACAGGATCTCGTTGTCTTTTGTCTTTTTTCATTATATCAGCAGCTACACGAACTGGAAATAAACTATAGATCCCAAAAGCACAACGTATAAGCTTTCGAAAAACCATGCTTTTGTAGCATTCATGAAATAGTGAGACATAAATACCGCTATGGGAGGCACTGCCAGCATAAAGTGATATACATGGTACTCTGGTTTAATATAGAAGGATAAGACAGCGAACACGGCTACAATAAGCATGATTAAGTATGCTTTTCTAACGTGTACACTACTTCGTTTTAGCTTTGATTGCAGCGATATACATGAGAGAATCAAAATCACAGCGAGAGGAGCTAGCACTATGTAGTCGTACAGTTTAATATTAAACAACCCGGGAAATGTGGCAGCAAGGGGTACTTCGAGCTGGTAAAATTTGTCAAATGATCCTAGAAGGTAATAGCCAACTCCGAGGAAAAAATAAATTGTGATAAAGCCTATTATGCCCGAGATCCACTCTCGCCAATCGAATGGCCGGAAGATTGTAAGGGCTACCCAAAGGAGCGGAATCATCACTATAAACGGAAAATAGATCAATGTTCCGAAACCAATGATCATTCCTGAATCAAACATTACTGATCGTGCTTCCACGCTTCTGTAGATACTCAGAAAGCGCCAGATGAGCCATAGCATTAAGAAATTACAGATAAGTGCCGGGCTAAGTACCAAAAATGGAAGCAACATGCTCGAGGCGGTGACATACATTAGTGCAGGCAGAAAAGAGGGTCTACTTAGGAGGTTGTATGCGTTTACCATCCTGTTAAAAATGATTGCCTGGATAATGGTGATCACCAAAGCAAAAAAAACATTCGAAGCGGGGTTGAAGAGATTGGTAGATGATATGCTGAAAAGTGCGCTGCCATAATTCTCCAAAAATGTGAATTCAAGGGTTTCAGGTAATTGTAGAAAAATGCCCAATCGCAGTAGCAGAGCAATGATAATAAGTATTAAAATGCTTATCGGATTCAGTTTCCTGAAAAAATTAATCATTCCAGCAGTGTCTTAATTTGAAAGGACAATAATAATTAAAACCCCGCAGATTGCGAATCAGCATTTAGAGCTGTAAGAACGGACTAACTCTTCCACTATACTCCCTGTTTCATCAGGGTAATTCACGACCACTGTCTCTGACGAATTAAGCCAGTCTTTAATTGAGGAAATGAAATTATCTTTGATCTGGTAGATCACAGGCACACCCATATGTTTGGCTGCGGCTGCATTACACAGCTGCTCATACTGATTCTTCATGGGCATTACCATCACTTTTTTACCCAGAAATAAAGCTTCAGCAGGACTTTCAAACCCACCCCCAGTGAGTAAACCCATGGAAGATGAAAGACTTTTGTTATATAGCCCGTTATTTATAGGTTGTACAAATACATTATTATCGGTGTATGTCTGCTTTGAATGTTTTGAGAAAACTTCCCACCTTATTTCAGGTATTTTTTTCAGATAGCTAACTAATAGTTTATCATGATATGCAGGAAGGTAGACGGTGATATGCCCAAAATTTTTGATCTCCTGATTCCTGATTTCGCTGCGAATTACAGGTGTATGAATGAACTCATCATATTTGTCAAAATGAAATCCAATCTTATATGTAGTAGGTGCATAATGCGTGAATAACGATTCTGCCCAGTTGTATTTTCCTGAAGGACGGGGGGTTTTTTTAGATAAAAAAGAGGCCTGATGACTTAAAGCTACGCTTGGTCGCCCCTGCAAGCGACATGCCCAGGCGGTTACCGGCTCGAAATCATTAATGATCAGGTCATAGTTCTTTAAAGGCAGAGATCTCACATCTCTCCAAAGACGCGGCAGGTTCATGGCTTTGTATGTCTTCCAATGGTTAACGCCTCCTTTCTCTCCAAAGACAAAACTGAAACCATGAAATCTATAATGCGGCGGTTCACCGGGCAATACGTCCGCCTGGGTTCCGCTTATCAATAAATCTACTTGGCCATAATTCTTGAGCAAAGGAACGATTTCCCGGGCCCTGCTGATATGTCCGTTACCGGTACCTTGCACCGCAAATAATATCCGCATTTTCAAACTTACATTAAAATTTGCCTTTTAAATAACATCTAGGCTCTGATTTTTTCTAATAGTTCTTTGATGTCCAGTTTGGCATTTAAATCCTCATCGTCAAGATCCGTCAGCCCATCATCTGTTATCAGAATTTGGTTGAAATTTTCAGCTTTGTATCTGAAAATCTCCCAGTTTCCGTTGTTGTATTCTAAAGCGGTAAGACTTTCGACCCAATCTCCCGAATTCAGATACAGGGTAGTTCCATTCTCTCCCTGGATCCTTCGAATCTCGGGCTGATGGATGTGACCGCAAATTACGTACTCGTAACCTTTATCAATAGCCAGCTCTGCCGCAATGTTTTCAAAACCATTTATAAATTTTACAGCATCTTTAAAGCGTGCTTTAATTCTTTGCGAAAAGCTCATTTTTTGTCTTCCAGATTTTATAAGTATCCAGTTTACAAGCCGGTTGAGAAGTATGAGCGTGTCGTAACCAATAGCACCTAATTTGGCAAGCCACTTGGAGTGCTGCATTGTGACATCGAATACATCGCCATGAAAAAACCAGGCTTTTCTACCATCCAGTTCCAGGACTAACTTATTCGCTAAATGAAAAGTACCAAATGATAAGTCACAAAACTTGCGCAACATTTCATCATGATTGCCGGTGAGATAGTATACCGAAGTGCCTTCAGAAACATTTTTCATAATACGGCGCAGAACTTTCATGTGAGATTCTGGCCAATAACTTTTACTAAACTGCCAGATGTCAATGATATCCCCGTTCAGGATGATTGTTTTCGGCTTGATGCTTTTTAAATATTTTAATAGTTCTTTGGCATGGCAGCCATAGGTCCCTAAATGTACATCAGAAATTACGACCAGATCTATCTCTCGCTTAGACATATAATTGGTTAATCAGTGGCATGTAAAGTTTTTATTCACAAGCATTTGTTGTGCTCTAAAGTATTGATATGCAATTAGCGGAAGATTAAGTCAATATTAAGTAATGTAAAAAAGTCTATATTTCCGTTAGATATCTTGTATTTAATTGATAAAATCTTCGTTAATAGATTATTGTACAGATAATATTGATCAGCTTCCTTATTTTAGCACCAACCGTAAGATGTCAGATTTATTGAAAAAGATAGGTATTGCAATATTATTACTGAATTTTGGTGTTGCTATAGCCGCTTCAACAGAGAAATACGATTTTGTAGTTGACCAGAATGGCACTGGCAACTTTAAAACAGTTCAGGAAGCTATAAATGCGGTGCCTGATTTCAGAAAAACTCAGACCACCATTTTTATCAAAAATGGTGTTTATAAAGAGAAGCTTGTACTTGCCGGCTCCAAACGAAACGTCAAATTTATAGGAGAGAACGTTAATAAAACGATTCTTACTTATGATGACTGGGCACAAAAGAAGAATACTTTTGGCGAAGAGAAAGGCACGTCGGGCTCATCAAGTTTTTATGTTTATGGGGATGGGTTCTCTGCCGAAAACATAAGTTTCCAAAACACATCCGGGCCTGTAGGACAAGCCGTGGCCATTTGGGTTGCGAGTGACAAGGCTTTTTTTAAGAATTGTCGGTTTCTTGGCTTTCAGGACACTCTCTACACTTTCGGGAAAGGTAGCCGTCAATACTACAAAGACTGTTATATTGAGGGGACCGTAGATTTTATTTTTGGTTCTTCAACTGCCTGGTTTGAAAATTGTGACATCTTTTGTAAAAAGTCTGGTTATATCACCGCTGCCTCTACTCCGGATACCTTAAAATATGGATATGTTTTTAATAAGTGCAGAATCGTAGGAGAAGGAGAAGGATCGTTCTACCTGGGCCGGCCCTGGAGGCCTTTTGCTAAGACAGTTTTCATGAATTGTGACATGGGCAAAGTGATCAAGGCTGAGGGTTGGAATAACTGGGGAAAGGAATCAAATGAAAAAACGACCTACTACGCAGAATACAACAACCGGGGACCGGGTTTTAGTCCTTCCAAACGAGTAACATGGGCTCATATTTTGAACGACGAACAAGCAAAGGAATATACTTTGTTTAATGTAATGTCAGGCTGGCAACCAGAGTAGTTATCTAAGATTTCATTATGAAACCGTTTTTGCAGGAAGTTGCCGAAGATTTACTCTTACGTTTTGGAAAGGATCTAATGGATGTTGCTATTGTATTTAACAATAAGCGTCCTGTTCTCTTTTTGAAGAAATATCTTGGTGAGATAACTGGAAAAGCTTCCTGGAGCCCTGCGTTCTTTACGGTTGGTGAATTCTTTTTAAAGTCTTCATCTTTGGCACCTGCTGATCCTTTGAGGCAGTTTTTTATTCTGCATCAGGAGTTTAATAAATTGTTGGCAGGCGAAGGCCGTCCTCTTACTTCCCCGGATAAATTCTTTCCCCTTGCGGAGATCATCTTAAGTGATTTTTCGCAAATTGATTATGACCTGGTGAATGCGGAAGACCTGTTTTGCGAATTGGAAGACATCGCTGTCATCCAGCATCAGTTTCCTCATTTTACGTCGGAGCAATTTGAGTTTCTTGAGCAGTTTCTGGCATCGTTTTCCAAGGACCGGCAACAGAGCTATCAAAAGAAGTTTATTGACCTCTGGAAGCGGATGCCAAAGCTCTATAAAGCATTTCACTCACATCTTGAACAGCAAGGGCTTACAACTACAGCCCGCTTGTATAGAAACCTAGCTGAAGCAGAGTCTCATGAATTTTTAGATCAATACAAGCAAATAGTTTTTGTTGGGTTTAACGCCTTAAATGGTGCGGAAGCGCGGCTGTTTAAGAAATGGCAGCAATACGGCAGAGCATTATTCTACTTTGATGTAGATACTTATTATCTGGAGGATAGCCTCCAGGAAGCCGGTCTGTTTATTAGAAAAAATCTGGGACAGCACGGCCTGACCAATGCACTTGGGGAGCCGCCTTCGTTAATAAGGAATCTCAACAGAAAGGTTCGTGTGATTGAAGCACAGGGGCATGCGTCGCAATCTAAGGCCATTGATAACTTATTGCGCGGAAGCGCATATGCGGGTGATAATCCTGGTAAAACTGCAATAATAGTAGCTGATGAAAGTTTATTGATCCCGGTGTTACAAACGGTACCAGAAGAGGCTGGGCAGGTAAATGTAACCATGGGATATCCTTTAGCGCAGTCAACTGTTTTTGGGTTGATAGACCTTTGGCTGTCTGTACAGGAACAAGTTCATAAAGAAAAAAAAGACAGTATTTTTTACCGTGATGTCCAGGCATTTTTAACCCATCCGTTAACAGGGGTGAAGGAAAGGGAAAAAGATATCTTACAGAAGCTCATGCTTGATAACCAATGGCTGGAAGTACCCCTGACCGAGTTACATTTCTCATCCGCATTAGCCCCGAACTTTTTTACGGTGAAACATGAAGGCTTGCAATGTATAGATGCATTGTATGTATTACTAACAGGTGTTCTTGAAACCAGGCAAAAGCAGGGTTTGTTACAGCAGCTTGAGGCAAACCTTATAATTGCAGTTAGTAAGAGCCTGAACCAGCTGTATGACGGACTGGCCTCGTATGTTGAAACAATACCTTTAACATTTGTACTTTCTTTAATTCGAAGGGCACTGCAAGGCATGTCGGTTCCAATTGAAGGAGAACCATTAAGGGGTATACAGATAATGGGTCTGCTTGAAAGCCGCTGCCTGGATTTTGAGAATGTAATTATCCTCGGGGTAAATGAAGGCACATTGCCTTCTTTAGGTAGTTCGCCTACCTTTATTCCTGACAGTATTAGGAGAATTTACGGCTTACCTGTTCTGGAAAACCAGGATGCCATTTCTGCTTATTTATTTTATCGCTTATTGCAGCGTGCCGATAATATAAGTATGGTTTATAACAGCCTCAATGATGAAAACAATATCGGAGAACCGTCCCGCTTTTTAAAGCAGCTGGAGTTTGAAAGTAATTTTAGCTTTATTTATGAACGTCAGCAGCAAGCAGTAAGAACAGGACCCGCAAAAAATCTGGCAATAGAAAAGACCGGAAAAGTGTGGACTGCCCTGCAAGCATTCCTGCAAAGTAAAAATAGTTGGAAAGACGAGAAAATATCAGCGACAGCATTAACGACATATTTAAACTGCTCACTTCAGTTTTTTTTCAAGTATGTTGCTAAGATCCGGGAACCAGAAGAAATCTCCGAAAATCTCGAAGCAAATCAGCTTGGTTCGGTTCTGCACCAGGTTATGGAATGGTTTTATGCAGATTTTAAGACGCTGGATTCTATAACCGCTGATCTTATAAGGAGCAAACGTAAAGATATCAGGCAGCTTTCTCAACAAGCACTTTCAATGGTACTATTTAATAGCAAGAATCAACTGCGGCAACCAAACAGCATGCAGCAAATAGTTCTAAGCATAGTGGAGGAGTATGTTGACGCCATTCTTTTACATGATGAAACCATTGCCCCATTCCGGATCATTGAACTTGAAAATAAAAGTGATTATAGAGTTCGATTCCCTATTGAGATCAAAGGCAAGCTGAATCACGTTAATTTATATGGAATAATAGACCGGGTGGACGTGAGAGAAGGTATTACCCGGATAGTAGACTATAAAACTGGCGGAAGCGATGAAGTCAAATTCAGCTATCTCGATGATCTTTTTGAACGCGATGGGAACCGCCAGAATAAGGCTATGATTCAGACTCTGTTCTATACTTACATTTATGAAAAGGTAAAAAATGTACAACGAATAGAGCCGAACCTTTATATAGTTAGGAAAATGAAGTCGGACGGCACCTTGTTTTTTAGTGGCGGGCGTAGCGGGAAAGCTTATTTGCAGGCAGAACACCTTGAAGAATTAAAAGTCGGGTTCCAGTTACATTTAAAAAGTCTATTAGAGGAGCTCTTCAATCCGGATATTCCTTTCACGCATACAGGCAGATCTGACAACTGTGCGTATTGCCCCTATAAGGACATCTGCCAGCGGTGATCCGATAAAAAATAAAGCGCCTCAACGGCGCTTTTTAGTTAGTTCCTTAACTTGTTTTATTAACCTGTACTTAAAATAAGCTATCAGGATTATACCCGACGCGCAAGCTGCACATAAAGTATAATTGCTATTGTTAAACCCCCAAAACAGGCAGAGTGCAAATACAATGATAGAAAGATTGTACAATACGTTTAAGAAGACCTTTGAAGCCATTGTGTTGCTAGTAAACGGTCATGCCTGGGTCAAACTTCTCTTTCCAGGCAAGTATTCCCCCTTCAAGGTTATAAAGGTTATCATAACCTAACTGCTGTTCCAACTGCATAATTGCCGCTGCACTTCTTTTACCACTCCGGCACTGAACAATTACTGGTTTATCGGTAGCAATTTTATCTGACTCTATCAAAACTCCCGCAAGTGGAATGTTTTCGCCACCCAGGTTGGATACCTCATATTCAAAAGTTTCACGTACGTCAACTAATTGAAAATCTTCTCCACTATCTATTTTCTGCTTTAATTCTTCTACAGATATCTCTTTCATAATGTCAATTCTAAAAGTCAAAGATAGTCACTAATAAGTATTGCATAAAGCCCTATAAGTGATCAAACAATTTTTTTACTTTAACTTGTAACAACTAGCCTATGAAGGCGTTCTATAACATATATTTTCAACCTTTTAATGAAGAAAATTACTGATTTCTTTTGGTTTTGTTCCGGCGCGCACGTTGGTACTTTGAAAAGATTTCCTACAGAACATAATAAATATGTTGGTATTGGTGCCACCATTTTTTTTACGGCACTATTTGCAGCGTTGTCTGGCGGCTATGCCATGTACTTCGTTTTTTCTGGCGGCTCAGCAGCGGTCTTTTTTTCGGTTATTTTCGGTTTATTATGGGGACTTGCCATATTTAATATGGACCGGTATATAGTCTCGAGTATCAGTAAAAGTGGCTCCACTAATCTGCAGATCCTACAGGCAACGCCTCGTATTTTGCTGGCGATAATGATAGGCATTGTGATTTCGAGACCTTTGGAGCTTAAAATTTTTGATAAAGAAATTCGTCAGAAATTAAAGACAAGCTATTTGAACGGTCAGCGGTCAAAGATTGACACGCTTAATAATACCTTTCTACGTAAATATAGCCTTGAGTTAGGAAGAGCTGCCGATTTGAAATCTGAAAAAGACTCCCTGGAAAGAGACATTAACCGTTCGCGCTTTCAGTTAAATCAGGAAATTTTTGGAGATAAAACCAACCAGACATCAGGTCAGGTGGGATATGGAACCTATGCCAAACAGAAAGAAGCAGTATTAAACCAGAAAATTCAACGGCTTGAATCGGTTAGAGCTGAGATCTCGAAAGTTGAAGAGTTCATTAACAGGCGGAAGGGCCTTGATGGTCTGGCTGATGAAAAAATGTTCAGTGGCAAGCAGTTAGACAGTTTAGCCAATGTAGCTGGTTTTGCAGACCGGAACTGGGCTCTAGGGCAGCTTAGTTTTAACGCTGATGGAAGCCGGGACGTTGGAACTTACCTGGCTATAGCCTTCATAGGTTTGCTATTTATCCTTTTTGAGTGCCTTCCTGTTTTCGTTAAACTAATGAGCAATAAGGGTCCTTACGACATCGCTTTACAGAATGTAGAGGAATCTGCAGTATATGGCTCTTACAAAGATAAGGATGTTGATCTTGCGGTTTCAGACGGCATCCTCGATACTAGGGTTGAAACTGAAATTGACAAACAAAAAAAGATAATAAAAGGTAAATCAGCGGCAGAGTTAAGGGACTACTCATGGGAGTAAGCAGATCAAAGAAACAGTTCATTCAGATTATTTGCATGGCGTTGTTAGTTACCTCATGCGCTGTAAAACAACCTTTGCATGTTATCAGGCAAAACGATATTGAGCGGGTGATCAGAATACTGGCGGCAGACGATATGCAAGGAAGGGGCTTATCTGGTCCTGGAATTGAGAAAGCAGCAACATTTATCGAAAAAGAGTTCGGAGCTATTGGTTTGCAAACTTATAAAGGTAGTCAATCGTTCAGGCAGGAATTTCCGATGAATAGGATTGCCCCGGGTCAATTGAATGTGAAGATAAACGGAAGTCCTGTAGAAAACCAGGATGTATTTATTGTAAGTGATGTAGAGTCTCTCGACTGGAGAAACTCTGAAGACACTAACATCCAGTATATAAGATCCGGGCAGTCATTTATAGAGCGATACAAGGAGATCATGCAGTTAAAGACACCTGCATTGGTTTATGTAGACAGGCAGTTTTTTGATTCCTTTAAGCGTTTCAGAACGCATTATATGCAAGAAAGGATTGTGCAGGAGCCTGCGGGGCATGCTGCAGTGTTCATTTTGGGTGAGTCAGAAATGGTTAGCTGTTTTGAGGTTAGCTATAGCAATGTGATCAAAAAAGAGACATTGTTCAATGTCGCAGGTATAATTCCCGGGAAAAGTAGGTCTAAAGAACTTGTCATCTTTTCAGGCCACTACGACCATTTAGGAATCGTACAGTCTTCAGCTGGTGATTCAATTGCTAACGGGGCCGATGACGACGCTTCTGGAATAACAGCAGTCATCTCCCTGGCGCGTTATTATAAAAACCTAAATAACAATGAACGGACCTTAGTCTTTGTGGCATTCACTGCAGAGGAAGCCGGACTAAAGGGTTCTGAATATTTTTCTAAGCAAATAAATCCGGAGGAAGTGATTGCTATGTTCAATATTGAAATGATTGGCAAGGAATCTAAGTTCGGGAAAAACGCTGCGTTTATAACAGGTTTCGAACGATCAGACTTCGGTCGAATTTTACAAACAAACCTGAAGGGAAGTACATTTAGATTTTATCCGGACCCCTATCCCCAACAGCAGCTTTTTTACAGGAGCGATAACGCAAGTCTTGCAGCGCTCGGAGTGCCGGCACATACAATTTCGACAGATCAGATAGATACGGACAGGTTTTATCATACTGTTGATGATGAAATTGAAACCCTTGATATGAAAAATATTTTGTCGACTATAAAAGCGATTGCTGTGAGTTCACAAAGTATCATTAGCGGACAGGATACTCCAAAAAGAATAACTAAGATTCAGAACGAATGAGCTATAATCTTTCGGCTAAAAAGGTAAAGTTCTGATTGAAAGAAATTGTATAGAATCCGTCTTTTTCTGTTTTGAAGATATGATCACTTTGCTGTATCAGGCCGAATGTCTTCAGATCTTTTGCTTCAAGAAGAATTTCAATTTCCTCATCTTTGGCTTTCCACTTGCTGAAACCAGACTGTACCGGGAAAATTCGGTTTTTGGGGGTTAAAGCCACGAGATTAATTCTACCAACATACAAAGCATAATCCTTCGCTGAAAAAGTATCGGTAATGATATTCACTGTTGGATATTGCTCTCCTACCAGAAATTTTAGGGCGTCCTGTAAAGGACTTCCTTCTGTGTGAATAACCAGTGTGTTGTCCTGGAGATCGGGAGAAAGCTCCGAGCTGACTACTGCGTCTATTTTAATGCCCAGGGAATCAATGTTTTCATATTCGTGTTCGTTTACCACAACTGTCGGACTCCACTCAAGTAATTGCCCAAGATTTTCATAGTTGAAGCCCTTAAGGCTCATAATAAGTAAAGCCGGCTCTTGTTTCTCGCGGACTATATGATGTGACGACATGTTTCAAATGTAACGAACTGAAATTAATTCAGTTTAGATTTTTGTTTGCAGATGCGGTTTATAATGCGGAAAAATAAGCAACTACCTAGATAAGTTGGTTATAAATTTCTTTGAGTGTTTTGCCCGGGTTCTCGGCCAAATTAATTGCCGAGGATACAGCTATTCCAAAAACACCTGTAAGCATTAATGGTTCGATATCCTCTAATCTGATTCCTCCAACTGCAAGGATCGGGATATCTATGCCGGCCCTCATCATTTCTCCGATCATTGTTTTATAGCCTTCTATACCTAGAAGAGGATAGTCGTTAGGTTTAGTTAATGTTATGGAGTACGGTCCGCAACCAATGTAATCAACCACGCCGCTTTTTGCAATTCGTTGAATATCATCGAATGTATTTGCGGAGGCACCAAGTGTTTTATCAGGCCCGATGCTAGCCCTGATAGCGTTGAAATCTGCCTGCATATCCTCAATATGTACTCCCTGTACATCAGCTTTATCGATCAGATGGATATGGTCAGTAACGATGAGCGTGGCACCCCAGTCATCACAAATCGAAGCAATGATGAGCATCTCATTTAGGAGATCCTCATCATTTTTTGTTAGACACCGATATTGGATCCAGTTTGCCCCTGATTGGCATGCGAGCTGCACCTGATCAATGTGGCTTCTTCCAGGCAAATCCTGGGATAAGTAATGAAATTTGGAAATATACTTTTTCATTATTTCAAAGCTTCTGAAGCTGCATTTCCTATATTGCCATTTGGTTCCTGAATTCGTAGCAAAGCAGCAAGTGTAGCAGCTATATCCGTCATATAATAAGTCTTGTTAGATTTGCCTTGTTTAATCCCCCATCCTGAAAGCACGAATGGAATATGAGTGTCATAAGCATTCCAGGTTCCATGTGTTGTCCCAGGGTTAATTTTGCCACTGGCCTGGTACCAGCCCGGTTCCAGGATAATTTGGATTTCTCCACTCCTCTTTTCATAAAAGCCATTTATTATTTTGGTTTTAATGATTTCTGGAATTGGTTCGTTCGCGATATTTTTTACATCAACCACATATGCTACGCCGGCCTGCTTTTTATAGTAGTTTATTACATCTTTTTTGATAGCTGTTAAGTCTAGTCCTTTTTCTTCTATTAAAGGATAATTGAAACTTACCTGATAGTTAGATACTCCGCGAATTATTTTATCTGCTTTATATTTTTTGTCTAGAAGACTGTTAATCTCTTTCAAATCATTTTTCGGGCCGTTTGAACCTGACCAAAAGCCTGCAGGAATATTATTATCCTGCAGAAAGCTGGGGTTATGTGCCGCACCATGATCAGCAGAAAGAAATATGGTGTATTCTCCTTTTCCTACAGTTTTGTCAAGATATCTAAGAAATTCTCCCAGGTCTTTATCCAGGCGTAAATAGGTGTCTTCTATTTCAATAGAGTTTGGTCCGAACTGGTGCCCAAGATAATCCGTGGAAGAAATGCTTACCGCGAGAAAATCGGTAATCTCATCTTTTCCCATTGCCTCATTTTGAACTATGGCTTTTGCAAAATCTAGGGTTAAGGTATTTGCAAAAGGTGTACTGCGAAAAGTTCCCCACGAACTTCCTCTGAAGTTGGGCATATCGTGTGGAAATACTGGAGCTTCCTCACCCTTGTATTTTCCTTCATAATTGGGTGAATTGTCTTTGGAGCTTTGTAAATAGGTGTCGATAGGATATAGTGTTTCCCACTTTTTCAGATACTTTTCAGGCAACCGCAGGTTGTTATGTTCTTGAACCCACTGCGGTAAGGCTTTCATATAGTAAGTACTGCTGATCCAGTTTCCTGTCAAGTCATCAAACCAATAAGCTGCATTTGCCGAATGCCCTGCAGGTAATATTCCACCACGATCTTTCAACGCGACGCCGATCACTTTGGACCGGAAGTTCGTTGCCAGTTTTAATTCATCAGTAACTGTTGTTACAAGAAGGTTCCGTGGTGACATCTTTCCGGCCGAAGAACTAGTGCCTACGGATTCAACCGAGCTGTCTTCAGTGCAATACATTTTGTAACCGTTGCTTTGCTCAATCCATTCATTTCCGGCTATACCATGAATAGCTGGTACTGATCCGGTATAGATCGTTGAATGGCCTATTGCAGTATAAGTAGGGATATAAGGAATATACGTGTTTTCGTATGAAAATCCTTCATTAAGCAAACGCTTAAAGCCATCGTTGTTGTATCGCTCATAATAACGGTATAGGTAATCCCAGCGCATTTGATCGATCACAAGGCCCACAACCAGTTTGGGGCGCGGCAAAGACTCTTGTTTCTTTTGTGAAAATGCCTGGGTACAAAAGCATATACAGCCAAGCAATAAATAATTTCTAAGTTTCATGTGGCCGGAAAGATAATAAAATGTGAATAATTAAGTATGATCCTGATGTTAAATCATTTAGATCCAAGCAATAAAGCCGGCTCAGGGGTCGGCTTTTAAAGGAGGTCGTTTATCAGAGTTTAAGACTCAATGACAGGAGGAAGTTTGTTCCCGCTTGAGGAAAGTAAAAGTTTTCGGTAATTGGCTGGCCATAGAGATACGTGTAAGAATAGCCATTTGACTCATATTTCTCATTTAAAATGTTGTTTACCAGTAGGGTTAGTCCAATGTTCTTGATTTTTTTGAATGACGTATTATAACGTATGCGTAGATCGTTTACAAAAAAAGCATCCAGACTGCGGTCGTCATGTGAAGTATTATCCAGATACTGCTTGCTCACATATTTTGAAAGAATGGCTAGTTCGGCATTCTTCATTAGGCGGTAGGCAAGTTCATTAGAGCCTATAAATGATGGAGAAAATGAAATGTCAGTATCGTGATATGTTTTAACTGCCTGGCCTCCATTGTCATAATCGTCCATGTACTCAGTATAGTCTTTAATTTTGTTGCGGCTCAACGTTGCGGTTGCTGCCCACGACAGAGAATGATTGATATTCCATCTGCCGTCAAACTCAACTCCTAATCTAGAGCTGTTTGCTGCGTTCAGGCGTATATATTCACCTACATCATTGATCTTACCTGTTAAAACCAATTGGTCTTTGTAAAACATACCATATAAATTTAGTCCTGCCCGGACTTTCGAACTATTGAAGCGATATCCAGCTTCGACATTTTTCAGATTTTCGGACTTAGGTTGTTCACCCGCAATGGCATTAATGTAATCGTCCCGGTTAGGCTCTTTGTTTGCGACTGCAAGCGAGGCGTAAATGCTTGAGCTTTTGCCAGGCTGATAACTTACACCCACTTTCGGATTGAAGAATTCGTGAAAGTTATTCAAATTATGATTTACAAGGTTTTTATCGGTTCCTGTGATCGAATAGTCAAGATAACGGTATTGAAAGTCCGAATAAAAGCGCGTCTTTCCGGCCACAAACTCAGTCCTAAGGTAAAAGTTGAGATCTTTTTTAAATCCGTTGCCGTCATAATACTTGTTTTTTATGGAACGAAGCCCTAACTGGGGCGCAGCAATTACATCGCCAAAGTGATCTCCATCGTATTCATTATATGCACCCCCAAAGGTTACATTAAAGTCCGATACAGGGATATAGTTCAGCGACCACGTAACTCCATAAAAATCGTTGTCTAGCCATCTTCTTCTTATCAGGTCGGTTTCCTGGCCTGCAGTAGCTCCATAATCCAAAGGGTTTAACCCATATCCCTCGAATGTTTCTTTATTTTTAAACTCTTCAAAATATCCCCGGCCTCTGGTATAATGCAGTGCTGAATTTAAGCTAAGCTCCGGGTTTATTGTTTGGTTATATAGTAATTGATAATGTGTTTGTTTGTAATTATCCGTTTGGTTCTCATAAGTAAACTGGCTGTATTTTCTTTTGTCAGAATCCCAGAGATTTACAGAGTCTTCGGTGGTGTAATACAGGTAATCAATATTGTTATAATAGTGAGTCAAAAGTGCATCGTTATCGCCTTTCAATTTTGCCTCGGGCACACCATTCCATACCTGGAACGTCTTTTCGTCGCCTGAAAATACGTTTGCTCTCAGAAGGTTGTTCTTACCATAATACGCCCCGCTGATAAAAAAAGATTTAAGGTCTGACGTTCCTCTGTCAATGTATCCATCTGAAGCAATGTTTGATAACCGCCCATCCAGAGTGTATTTCCCTGAAATCAGGCCTGTACCAAAATTTAAGGTGTGTTTTCGTGTGGCAAACGATCCTATAGAGTTATTTAGTTCGGCATATGCCGTATCATTCCTTGTGGTTGTCTGAATATTTAAGCTCCCGCCAAAAGCACCGGCGCCATTTGTCGACGTGCCAACCCCTCGTTGTATTTGAATGTTATCGACTGAAGAGGCGAAGTCAGGGAGGTTTACCCAGAATGTTCCCTGACTTTCAGGGTCATTGTAAGGAATCCCGTTTATGGTCACATTTATTCTTGTTGGGTCGCTCCCCCTTATCCGGATTCCTGTATAACCAATTCCACTTCCGGCATCTGAGCTGACTACAACAGAAGGTGTTTGGTTAAGAAGGTATGGGAGGTCTTGTCCTAAGTTGTTCTTTTCAAGATCTGCCTTGCTGAGGTTTTTGAAAGTGGTAGGTGTACTCACGGAGGCCCTGGTAGCCCTCACGATAACCTCCTCCGCTGAAATGGAGATTCGATCCAAAGAAATGGCGAAATCTCTGTCACGGTTGAGGTTAAAAGTAGTTGTCCATGAGTTGAATCCCACGAAGCTCACTCTTAACGTATACCTGCCTTCCTGAAGGTCATTAATTGCAAATTTCCCTGAAACATCTGTTTGTACAGATATAGATCCGTTGCTTACACTTGCACCGGCTAGTGGTTGGTTTGTTGCCTGATCAATGACTTTACCAGTAATAGAGAGTTGAGCCGAAGCCAGAAATGGAATCAGCATTGCCATTAAGGCAAGCATGTAAATCTTTTTCATTTAATAATTGTTTTAAACGGTAATGAAGCTATCCTTTGATGCCTTCATCCTAAAATTCAAATTTTGCGTAAAAGGGGACTACGCAAACTAGCTACCTATCCCTACGCCGGCATTACCCGGATCAGGTTCCCGATCACCGATGAAGGCAGGGGTCGTCTCTGATCTGCCTCATTGTGTCGATGGGTATATTCTCAGCCTGTTTTTATGTCGTACTGTCTGATTCAGACTAGTAAACAACAAGGCACCCCTATGAGCGGGCAAAGGTATGAAAATTCAGATAAAAAGCAGCAGGCATCAAAATAAGGGCCGGATCAAGGTGTCCCAGTTCAGGCGTTTTATAACTGATACTATCTTATTAAGATGATATTCAATTGGTTCTGGTTCCAATCGCTATCCTGTTGGAGGCGTCATGTACTCGCTATAACGAAAGGGAACCTCCTTACCGGATTTTATTCTCCTGATAACGTTCCCGGAAACGATTGCATAAATATAATGGCTCAAAACATTCTTATTCTTCTTAAAACTCGCTAAAATTGTTGAAGACTAATCTTTCACTCTTTTAATAGGTCTATTGTAACAAAAGAGTTATAGCCTAAAATGAAACGGCTTAGTGTTTATATTGTAAAGGTTCCATACACAGAAATTATAAATCAAATAAATGACACACACATTTAAAGTACTTGCATTCCTGGGTTTGGCGCTAACGCAGATTTTAGCAAAGGACACTTCTGCGCAGAAAGCAAATTATCAGGCATGGCCCTCGACCCTCCCACAGGTAGTGGTGCCCAAATTCAAAAGCGATACCGTAAGTATTACAAAAAATGGAGCGCTTAACGATGGTTTAACCCTCAACACTGAAAGTATTAACAGGACGATTGATCAGGTCAGCAAAAACGGTGGTGGAGTTGTTCTTATTCCCAGGGGATTCTGGCTCACTGGTCCGATTGAGCTTAAAAGTAATGTTAATCTCCATCTTGCAGCAGATGCGTTTGTGTCTTTTACCGATGATCTGACCCAGTATAGATTAATTGAGACTAATTGGGAAGGTTTAGCTGCTGTTCGCAATCAGTCGCCGGTTTCAGGTACCAACCTCGAAAATATAGCTATAACAGGTAAGGGAATTATCGACGGAAATGGAGATGCCTGGAGAATGGTTAAAAAGGAAAAACTTACCGATAGTCAGTGGAACAAACTGCTTGCATCAGGAGGAACATTAAGTGAGGACAAAAAAATATGGTATCCAAGCGAAAGCTCTCTTAGAGGATCTAAGGTTAAAGGTGCGGGTGTAATTAGCGCAGGAAAGAGCTTAAAAGATTATGAGGAGATAAAGGATTTTCTTCGACCTAACTTGTTGGTTCTTACCAATTGCAAAAAGGTATTGCTGGAAGGGGTTACATTCCAGAATTCACCGGCCTGGAACCTTCATCCACTAATGTGTGAAGATCTTACTGTGAGAGATTTGCAGGTAAAAAATCCATGGTACGCTCAGAACGGCGATGGTATTGATGTTGAATCATGTAAAAATGTATTAATAGAGAACAGTGTTTTCGACGTTGGTGATGACGGAATCTGTATTAAATCGGGTAGAGACGAACAAGGAAGAAAGCGCGGCAAGCCAACAGAAAATGTGATGATCCGCAACTGTGTCGTTTACCATGCCCACGGTGGATTTGTTATTGGTAGCGAGATGTCCGGCGGAGCAAAAAATATATATGTATCCGACTGTACTTTTATTGGAACGGATATCGGCCTGCGTTTCAAAACGACCCGGGGAAGAGGGGGAGTTGTTGAGAATATCTTTATCAAAAATATCAATATGAAGGATATTCCAGGAGAAGCAATTCTGTTCGACATGTATTATGCTGCTGTAGACCCTGTTCCTTTGACTGGTGAAAAACGCGATGCTCCCAAAGTAGTATTGCTGCCTGTAACTGAAGAAACTCCTCAATTTAAAAACTTCTATATCAACAATGTGGTTGCCGATGGCGCAGATAAAGCCATATTCGTCAGGGGATTGCCTGAAATGAATATTAATAATTTATTTCTAGAGGATATAACTATTCAGTCTAAGGAAGGAATTAAAATCGAAGAGGCGAAGGATATTTACCTTAAAAACGTCAAAGTGGTGACTTCCCACAGCAAGCCTATGGTTAATATATCAAACAGTACAGACATCAGCTTTGATCAGCTATCTTATAAGCCAGGTGCTGAAGTTTTGTTTAACGTCAACGGTCAAAAATCAGCCAATATCCAGGTAGCTAATACTAATACATCAGATGCCAAAGTGGTTTCTGAGTTAAATCAGCAGGCAAGTAAGAAAGCGTTAAAAATAAAAGCTAACAAAACCAAATAATGAAAAGAAGTTCTGTAATTACTGTATTAGTTATTTTGTTCTTTTTTCAGGCAAAAAAGTCACATGGACAAAGCAAGCCATTGTCTGAAAGAATGGCTGCCACGGTGATGGATATATGGAGCGATTCTCTATGGACAGGTAGGCCATTCAGGTGGACATATGATCAAGGGGTTTTGCTTGAAGGATTTGCCAATATTTGGGAGCGTACCGGCGATGGGAAGTACTTTAATTACATTAAGAAAAGTATGGATCATTTCGTTCAGCCGGATGGAACTATACGCACATATGAGCAGTCTTCCAACAATATTGATCACATAAAGAACGGTCGTTCATTGCTCTTGCTTTACAAAGTTACCGGGCAGGAGAAATACCTTAATGCTGCCAAATCATTACGTCGGCAGTTAAGTACTCATCCACGGACAAACGAAGGAGGATTCTGGCATAAAAAAATTTATCCTTATCAGATGTGGTTGGATGGCCTTTATATGGGTCAGCCTTTTTATGCCGAATATTCTGCTATGGCTAATGATCACGATGCCTTTAATGATATCGCCCGTCAGTTCATTCTAATGGAACGTAATGCTCTGGACCCCAAAACAAGGTTATTATATCATGGATACGATGAATCGAGGGAGCAGCAATGGGCAGATAAGGTAACAGGACAATCGCCTCATTTCTGGGGTCGCGCTATGGGTTGGTATGGAATGGGACTGGTAGATGCTTTGGAGTATTTTCCCAAAAATCATTCTAAGAGAGATTCTTTACTTAATATCCTAAACCGTTTTGCTGCATCAGTTGAGAAAGTGCAGGATGTTAAATCCGGCGTATGGTTTGACATTTTAAATATGCCAGATGGAAAGAATAATTATTTAGAGTCGTCAGCCTCAAGTATGTTCGTTTATACATTGGCTAAAGGTGTGCGGCTTGGTTATCTCCCGGAAAGGTTTATGTCTGTCGCTAAAAAAGGATATTCTGGAATTCAGAAGGAATTTATTGAGGTGGTAAATGCTGATAAAGTAAACCTTACAAAGACAGTCAGTGTTTCGGGCCTTGGAGGCAAACCATACCGGGATGGCAGCTATGAGTACTACTTAAGGGAAAAAGTTATTACGAATGATCCAAAAGGTGTGGGTTCGTTCATTTCAGCAGCTAATGAAATGGAACTTGCAGCTTTGCAAAAAAACGGTAAAGGAAAAACGGTTACTCTTGATCAATATTTCAATAATGAATACAAAAAAGATGTTTCTGCAATAACCACCCGGTATCATTATACCTGGGATGATAAAGCTAATAGCGGCTTCTCTTTGTTAGGGAGCATCTTCAAAAATACGGGAGCTGTCCTGAATACACTTGACTCAGCACCAACGGCTGCAAATCTTGCAAAATCGGATATTTATATCGTTGTAGACCCCGACACTGAAAAGGAGACGGCTAAACCAAATTTTGCTTCTGAAAAAGATGCAGATGAATTGTACAAATGGGTGAACAATGGGGGCATTTTAGTTCTTTTTACGAATGATTACACCAATGCAGAATTGAAGAAATTTAATATAATTTCTGAACGCTTTGGTATTCATTTTAATGACGACATGATCAACGCGGTAAAGAACAATGAATATGAAACGGGAGCTTTTGTGATACCAAAGAAGCATCCGATCTTTAAAACATCAAAGAAGGTTTACATTAAAGAAATCAGTACTTTGAGTTTGTCTTCACCAGCGAAGCCAGCTTTCACTTCAGGAAAGAAAGTGGTTATGGCAACAGCTAAAGTTGGAAAAGGAACAGTGTTCGCCGTTGGCGATCCCTGGTTTTATAATGAGTATGTTGACGGAAGGAAGCTTCCGGCACAATATGAGAACTTTAAGGCTGCTACAGATCTGGTTAATTGGTTGGTGCAGCAAGTGCCCGGAAATTAATAACTTAGTCCGGCTCAATTCACGATTACAATAAATAATTATAATACCATCAAAATAAGATGAAACAGTTTTTAGACGAGAATTTCTTATTGAAAACAAAGACGGCACAGCAGCTCTACCACGAGTTTGCAAAGGATATGCCGATTATTGACTACCATAATCATTTGATCCCGGATCAAATTGCAAATGATATAAACTTCGAGAACCTGACACAGGTGTGGTTGTATGGCGACCATTACAAATGGCGGGCAATGCGTACCAATGGTATAGATGAGGCTTATATTACCGGGGACAAAAGTGATTATGAGAAGTTCGAAAAATGGGCTGAAACCGTGCCTTATACTTTAAGAAATCCTTTATATCACTGGACTCATCTTGAGCTTCAGCGCTATTTTGATGTTCATGACGTATTGGATAGTAAGTCTGCCAAAAGGATTTATGAAGAGTGTACAGCAAAGCTTCAAACCAAAGATTTTTCAGTGCGCGGATTGTTGAGAAGCCGGAAAGTAGAAGCGGTTTGTACGACTGACGATCCAATTGATTCATTAGAATGGCACCAGAAAATAGCAAATGAAGGAGGAGATATTACGGTTCGCCCGGCTTTTCGTCCGGATAAAGCCATGGCAGCAGACGATGTAGCTGCTCTGAATGCTTACATTACGAAATTAGAAGCCGTAACAGACTTGAATATCTCTGATTTCGATACCTATCTTTCGGCTCTAAAGAACCGTCATGACTATTTTGCAGCTAACGGATGCTCTATATCTGATCATGGTTTGGAGCAAATTTATGCGGAAGATTATACAGATGCGGAGATTAAAACGATCTTTTCTAAGATCCGGGCAAATCAGATGATCAGCCAGGAAGAGATCCTGAAATTTAAATCGGCAATGCTTATTCATTTTGCAGTATGGGATCATGAGAAAGGTTGGGTTCAGCAATATCATTTGGGCGCATTACGCAACAACAATGCCCGGATGTTATCACAGTTAGGCCCTGATACAGGCTGGGATTCGATAGGCGATTTTAGCCAAGGAAGGCAGTTATCCAAGTTTTTAAACAAACTGGATACCGAAGATAAGTTGGCAAAGACGATTATTTATAATCTTAACCCGGCAGACAATGAGTTGATGGCCACAATGATTGGTAACTTCAATGATGGGTCAGTGGCTGGGAAAGTTCAGTTTGGGTCTGGCTGGTGGTTCCTTGATCAAAAAGACGGAATGATCAAACAAATGAACGCTCTTTCTAATATGGGTCTGTTAAGCCGCTTTGTTGGTATGCTTACAGATTCCAGAAGTTTCTTATCATTCCCGCGGCATGAGTATTTCAGAAGGATCTTATGCAATTTGTTTGGTGATGATGTGGAAAACGGAGAGATCCCCGCAGATATGGAGTGGCTTGGAAAAGTAGTTAAAGACATTTGTTATTATAACGCAAAAAATTATTTCAGCTTGTGATAAGTAAGGTATTATGCTTCGGTGAGCTGATGGTTCGTATTTCTCCGGCACCTAATGAAGAGGCTGAGAAACACCCTTTTCTGTTGTACATGGGAGGGGCTGAAGCAAATACGGCAACTGCATTGGCTGGATGGAGTGTCCCTGTTAAGTACTGCACCGTACTGCCGGATAACTTCATGTCTGAATACATTGTGAATTATTTAGAGTATAGAGGCATTTACACTTCCTCTATCCTCTTTTCCGGCAACCGGGTCGGGGTATATTACCTCGACAGGGGGGCCGATTTAAAAAGCAGTGTTGTTTACGACAGAGAGCGATCATCATTTTCAGAATTAAAAAGAGGAATGATCGATTGGGACAAAGTACTGCGTGATGTTTCCTGGTTAAACCTCACTGCAATAAGTCCCGCTCTGAATGAAAATGTAGCTGATGTTTGTCTTGAAGCGCTTGAAGAAGCAAGCCGTCGGAGAATAACTACGTCAATTGATCTGAACTATCGGTCGCGTTTGTGGAAATATGGCAAGCAACCTATAGAAGTTATGCCGGCTCTTGTTGAACAATGTGATCTTGTGATGGGAAATATCTGGTCGGCAAATAGCCTGCTTGGTACGGCAATAGACGAAGGAATACATCAAAAAGGGAAAAGAGAAGATTACCTGGCGCATGCCGAAGCGACATCTCTGGAAATAATGAAAATGTTTCCGCGTTGTAAGTCGGTGGCAAACACCTTCCGATTTGATAAGGATAGCGAAAATCTTCTGTACTATACGAGCTTGTTTACCGGGGGTAAGCAATATAATTCATCCGAATTCCGAACCAAAGGTGTGATAGACAGATCCGGAAGTGGTGATTGTTTTATGGCAGGGCTCATTTATGGATTTTATAATAAGCATCAGCCACAGGATATTGTTAATTACGCCACCGCAGCTGCTTTCGGAAAATTACAGGAAAAAGGTGATGCTACTGATCAGGATGTATTTACCGTAACAAAACTTAGAGCAGATAACGATCTGTAAAACTTGACTTAATAATTATTAGATATGCAATTAAATAAGACCACATACTCAGGCTACAGAGAATATCCTGAGAAAATTCTTCAATTTGGTGAAGGTAATTTCCTGCGTGCGTTTGTCGACTGGTTTTTTAATGAACTGAACAAAAGCGGAAAGTTTAACGGGTCAGTTGTAGCGGTTCAGCCCATTGCCAACGGTATGGTGAACATGCTTAATGAGCAGGATGGATTATATACGCTTTATCTTCGTGGCCTGAAAAATGGAAAGGCAGAAAGTACGCACGAAACTATCGATATCATCAGCCGGGGTATTAATCCATATACACATTTTGATGAATATCTAAAGACTGCCGAAAATCCGGAAATGCGTTATGTAATATCAAATACAACTGAGGCTGGTATTGCATACGATGAAAACGATGTACTTACCGCTACACCTCCAAATTCTTATCCGGCAAAACTGGCGGTTTGGTTAAATCACAGATTTAAAACGTTTAGCGGTGATTCCTCTAAAGGAGTTCACATTATTCCCTGCGAATTGATCGAAAAAAACGCAGATAACCTAAAGAGGATCATTTTGCAATTAGCTACTAACTGGAATCTTGGGGAGGGCTTTGTTAACTGGATAAATTCTGCCTGTACATTCAGCAATACTCTTGTGGATAGGATTGTACCTGGCTACCCGAGAGAGCGTATCGCCGAAATTACAGAAGAACTTGGTTACGAAGATAAACAAGTGGTAGAGGCAGAGCATTTTCACCTTTGGGTTATTGAAGCTCCTGAGTCTTTGCAGCAGGAACTGGCTTTTCCATCTATCGGGTTAGATGTGAAATACGTAGCAGACATGACTCCATACCGTACTCGGAAAGTAAGGATCTTAAATGGTGCACATACCACTTTGGTTCCGGTTGCTTACCTGTTTGGTTTAGACACCGTGAGGGAATCGGTTGAGCATCCTGTTGTTGGCAAATTTATTAAGGAGGCAATTTTTGATGAGATCATTCCGACGCTTGACCTATCGAAGGAAGAACTCGAGCAGTTCGCAAATGACGTGATCGATAGGTTCAGAAATCCGTATATCAAACATTTGCTAATGAGTATTTCGTTAAACTCATGGTCAAAGTTTGAGACACGTGTTTTGCCTTCAATTCTTGAGTACAAAAAAAGAACGGGTCAGATTCCTCAAAAACTTGCCTTTTCTTTAGCAGCAACTATTGCATTTTATAAAGGTAAAAGAGGAGATGAGGCCATCAATCTTAACGATGACGCCCCACTTATCGAGCTGTTGAAGTCGGCATGGGCTAAATATGATGGTAGTGATGAGTCATTTGAAGATGTTGTGGTAGAAGTGCTGGGTTTCCAAAGGAATTGGAAAATGAATTTAAATGAAGTGGAGGGATTGACGGCTGCTGTAACCCGGCATTTAACGAATATTGAGAAGAACGGGATGCAGAACGCAATTGCAAGCGTTTAAATAAGAAAAATAAGACAGATGAATGACATCCTTTTAAGTATCTTTATACGTATAAGGGGTTGGTTTTCTGTTTATTAAAAATAGATATTCATGAAAGAGTTTATTAAGATACATTCACGCGATAACGTGGTGATCGCACTGAAGGGTTTCAGCGCTGGAGATACGATAGAGGTTGATGGTAAAACTGTGACTGTGCTGAGCGAGGTGGAGCGAGGGCATAAGATAGCTATTACAGATATTACATCAGGTAGTGATATTTTGAAATATGGTTATCCGATTGGATATGCAACCGCAGACATTAAGGTAGGCGAACATGTTCATGTACACAATGTTCGAACCAAGTTAAGTGATGTAAATGATTATTCGTATAATCCGCAGTTGCACGGTGAACTGCCTCATGCCAACCGCAATATTACTTTCAACGGCTATCGTCGTAAGAATGGTGAAGTGGGAATCCGGAATGAAATCTGGATAGTCCCTACTGTTGGCTGTGTAAATGGTATAGCAGAACAGATCATCCGTGAGTTTAAAGCGGAAGAGAATCCTACGGATATTGAGGGAATTGAAGTATTCAAGCACAGCTATGGTTGTTCTCAGCTAGGAGATGACCACGTAAATACCCGCCAAATACTTGGAGACATAGCGCTTCACCCAAATGCAGGCGGTGTTTTAATTCTCGGCTTGGGTTGTGAAAATAACAAGATCGACGAGTTCGAAGCATCTCTCGGTGATTACGATAGGAGCCGGATAAAGTTTCTTTCCAGCCAGAGCACTTCTGACGAGGTGGAGGATTCAAAAGCCTTACTAAAAGAAATCTATGAGGTGGTTAGGAAAGACAGAAGGGAACCTATCCCTCTTTCTGAGCTCCGCGTAGGTTTAAAATGTGGTGGATCTGATGGCTTGTCAGGTATAACAGCGAATCCGTTAGTAGGTTATTTTTCTGATTTTCTTATCAGTCAGGGAGGAACAACTATTTTAACAGAGGTGCCTGAAATGTTTGGTGCTGAAACTATATTGATGGATCGTTGCGTTAATGAAGAGGTTTTTGAGAAGACTGTTCACTTAATTAACGACTTTAAACAGTATTTCATCGACCTTAAGCAGCCGATCTACGAAAATCCTTCACCAGGTAATAAGGCGGGCGGTATAACTACCCTAGAAGATAAATCACTTGGTTGTACTCAAAAGGGTGGAATTGCGAATGTAGTTGATGTGTTGAAATACGGCGAACGTTTAAAACAAAAAGGGTTAAATCTTTTGAGTGCACCTGGAAACGATCTTGTAGCAACTACGGCTCTTGGTGCGTCAGGCTGTCATATTGTATTGTTCACAACTGGCCGGGGAACACCATTTGGAAGTTTTATTCCAACATTAAAAATAGCGACTAATAATGAACTGGCTACTAAGAAGCCGCATTGGATTGATTACAATGCCGGACCGTTAGCTGAGGATAAAACCTTTGATGAAGCTCTGGAGGAATTTGTAGACAAGATTGTGAGAGTTGCAAATGGCGAAAAAGCTCATCACGAAAAAAATGGTTTCCGTGAAATCGCTATTTTTAAAACTGGTGTTACTTTATAAAGTATAAAAGACACTGCAAATAAAACCCCGCCATGATGAATGGCGGGGCTTTATTTTAAATGTTGAATGCTTGCTTTACTTTGTCGACGTAATCAAGTTTTTCCCACGTGAAGAGTTCCACCTGTACTTCTTTTTTCTCGCCACCTGCGCCTTCAAAAACTTTGGTTACCGTTTGAGGATCTCTACCCATGTGACCATAAGCAGCTGTTTCAGAATATATTGGATTCCGTAATTTTAGCCGAGTTTCTATAGCGTATGGTGTCATATCAAAAACAGCAGCCACTTTCTTAGCTATTTCACCATCGTTCATGTCTACTTTTGATGATCCATAGGTGTTTACATAAATACCCATTGGATCTTTCACACCAATTGCATAAGAAACCTGAACAAGGACTTCATCACAAACACCAGCCGCCACTAAATTTTTTGCGATGTGACGGGTGGCATAAGCTGCCGACCGGTCAACTTTTGAAGGGTCTTTTCCTGAAAATGCGCCTCCTCCGTGCGCTCCTTTGCCCCCATAAGTATCGACGATGATCTTTCTTCCAGTTAAGCCAGTGTCGCCGTGAGGTCCGCCTATAACAAACTTACCTGTAGGATTGATATGGTAGGTTATTTCGCTGTTAAACAACTGCTGAAGTTCTGGCGTGAGCAGTGCTTTGACCCGTGGGATCAGTATATTGATGATATCATCACTGATCTTTTTCTGCATATTACTTTCGGTGTCAAATTCGTCATGTTGGGTAGAAACAACAATAGCATCGATCCTTGAAGGCTTGTGGTCGTCGCTATACTCAATAGTAACCTGTGATTTAGCATCAGGTCGCAAATAAGTTATTTCTTTATTTTCGCGACGTAAAGCTGCAAGCTCAATAAGGATTTTATGTGCCAGGTCTAATGCTAATGGCATATAATTAGCAGTTTCGCTTGTTGCGTAACCAAACATCATTCCCTGATCGCCTGCCCCCTGCTCTTGTTTTTCTTTGCGGTCAACCCCCTGGTTAATATCAGCGGATTGCTCATGAATTGCCGATAAAATTCCACAAGAGTTTGCTTCGAACATGTATTCAGACTTGGTATAACCAATTTTTCGTATCACCTCTCTGGTTATTTTTTGTACGTCAAGGTAAGTACTTGACTTAACTTCACCAGCCAGCATAACCTGCCCGGTTGTTACAAGGGTTTCGCATGCTACCTTGGAGTCCGCATCCCACGCCAGGAAATTGTCAATTAAAGCATCTGAAATTTGGTCGGCAACCTTATCCGGATGGCCTTCAGATACAGATTCAGAAGTGAATAAATAAGGCATATTTTATTTTTTTAAATTAATACAGGCAGATTCCTGATTGCAAGGGAGAGTAAAAATAAGTATCGGATTAGCACTTTTTTTTACGTGGTTGCAATCTTGTTTCTTTGCAGAAACATAGCAAATCGATCCACTTTTCGCGTAGACGAAAGTACAATATTTTTTATATTATGAAAAATTTAACCTTAATTCGCTGAATACAGAAGTGAGAAAAAATATTTTATTTATCATAAATCCGATCTCAGGAGGAAAAGCAAAAACGGGTTTTCCAGCCTTAGCTGAAAGACACCTTGATCTAAATCTGTTCAGGCCGAAATACAAGTTCACAGAATATCCCGGCCATGCTTTTGAGCTTGCCAGAGATGCTGTAGCGAATAATATAGAGATTGTGGTTGCAGTGGGAGGAGACGGTACTATCAATGAGGTTGGTTCAGCACTGGAGAGTACTCCCTTTTTTATGGGAATTATCCCCTGTGGGTCGGGTAACGGATTGGCGCGCTCATTAAAGATCTCGCTCAACAATGCAGAGGCTATCAAGTCGCTGAATAAGTTAGATTCCGTTTTAATTGATACCGCCTGCCTTGATAGATGGAAGTTTTTCAATATTGGCGGTATTGGTTTTGATGCTCACATAAGCCATAAATTCTCGAATTTGGTAAAAAGGGGGTTCAAGGGCTATGTTAAAACGACACTTTACGAGGTTTTTTCATATAGGCCCCAATTTTATCGTATAAAAATTGACGGGAAGCTTATTGAAACAAGTGCTTTTATGATCAGTGTTGCAAATTCATCTCAGTTTGGTAACAACGCTCACATTTCTCCTACTGCATCGTTGATGGATGGTCTGCTAGATGTTTGCATCGTGAAACCATTTCCTTTATATCATTTTCCAATTATGGGGTACCGGCTTTTTAGTAAAACTTCTGATAGGTCGAGGTACATTGAGATAATAAAAGGCAAAGATATACGTATAGAAACAGATAAACCAAGAGTTATCCATATTGATGGCGAGCCCAAAGAAATTACCGGCAGTATTTCTATTACAATAAAACCTTTGTCACTAAAAATTTTACATTAACTTATGTCTAAAAACAAAAACCTTAGTGGAGTGGTTTATTCCACCAACCCTAATTTTGAATATCAGGAAGAAAGGAGTTATGAACAAGAGACTTTGTCGCCTAAGCAACAAGATCTCAGAGTGCAGTTAGACAAGAAACAACGCGGAGGAAAGGCGGTAACCCTAGTAACAGGTTTTATAGGAACTGAGGCGGATTTAATAACACTCGGTAAATTCTTGAAGCAGAAGTGCGGGACAGGCGGATCTGCTAAGGATGGAGAAATAATAATCCAGGGAGATTTCAGAGACAAGGTTATTGAATTGTTAAGAACAGGTGAATATAAGGTTAAGAAAGCAGGTGGATAGGCTATTTTCTCAAGTTTAGAATGGGTTTATACAGAAGATTTATTCAAAAGTCTTTACCTTGCAGCTTGCAATTGAAAAAAAAAATGGTTTTCATTGTAAAAAAATGGTGAGAGCATAAGCGATTTTTAATACATAACCGTTATTATTGTCTCGGAGATGCTGCTGAACGGAAAAAAGTAAAATTAACAAAACAGGTTCCATCGTCTTTAAAAATTGAATTTATAATTTTATAGATGATTTATCTACAATATCAATTAATACATTTAAAAACTAAAAACTAAAACTAAATTCTAAAAAAATGGCAACCGCACCAAAACCAACAACAGCGAAAAAAGACGGCTCTGGTTCAAGTATTTTTGCAAGTTTATCAATCGTAATCTGTATTGTTATCGGGGTACTACTTTGGAAGTTTGTAATGGGTGATCCTTCAAACTTTGATGAAGAAGGACATCCGCTTCCAGGAAATTATTTTGCGATGATTTACAGCGGGGGAGTAATTGTACCTGTGCTTATGGGAATGTTTTTAATGGTGTTCGTATTTTCAATTGAGCGTTTCTTTGTTATAAATAAAGCTGCTGGTTCAGGAAATGTAGAAGTATTCGTTAAAAAGATCCAGGGTTTATTAGCTTCTGGAAATATTGAGGCCGCAATGGCAGAGTGCGACAAGCAAAAAGGCTCTGTGGCGAATGTAATTAAATCTGGCTTAAAGAAATACAGAGAAGTTGAAGCTGATCCTAATCTTGATATAGAGCAGGCATCTTTAGCGATCCAAAAGGACATTGAAGAGGCAACCTCTCTTGAAATGCCAATGTTAGAACAAAACTTAACTATCATTGCAACTCTGGTTTCCGTAGGTACATTAACAGGACTATTAGGTACAGTAACCGGTATGATCAAGTCGTTTGCGGCCTTGGCTACTGCTGGTGCACCCGATCAGGCTGCTCTTGCAAACGGTATCTCTGAGGCCTTGATCAATACTGCGACAGGTATTGCAACCTCTACAGTAGCAATTATTATGTACAATATCTTTACATCAAAAATTGATAAATTGACTTATTCAATTGATGAGGCAGGATTCTCAATTGTACAAACTTATGCAAGCACACATAAGAATAATTAAAAAAAAATTTAGTGAAAGTTTTTGTTCAGGAGTTTATGGAAACTCCTGAACTTTTTCATCTAATTAAATAACCAAGGAATCATTATTATATTAAACGATGCCTAAAGTAAAAGTTCCAAGAAAGAGTACAGTTATCGACATGACGGCAATGTGCGACGTAGCCTCTTTGTTGTTAACATTCTTCATATTAACAGCAACTGCACGTCAGCCCGAGCCTCTGCCGGTAGATACTCCCTCGTCGACTGTAAAAATTAAATTGCCAACCACAGATATTGCAACGCTTACCATCGGAGAGGGAAAAGTTTTCTTTGGCGTTGCCGGTCAGCCAATCCGTATCAGAATGCTGGAAAGGATGTCTGAGCGTTATAAGGTTCCTTTCACCGAAGAAGAAAAAATTCGCTTTTCGCTTATGGAATCTTTCGGGGTGCCAATTGGTAACTTAAAGCAACTGATCAACATGGATAACAAGGCGCGCAATAAAGCTGCACAACCGGGAATACCTACCGACTCTGTGGGTGCGAATGCATCTGAGTTGCGCGAGTGGATCTATAATGCACGGGTTGCTACCAAGGAGATAAATGATAAGGAGCTTCGAATTTCTATTAAGGGAGATTCAGAAGAACAATATCCGGTTGTTAAGAAAGTAATTGACATTCTTCAATCGCAGGAAGTAAATAAATTTAGTATGATCACTTCTCTCGAAGGAAGCGATGAGTAATACTTTGAAAATATAAATTTATATGGCAGAATTAGACAGCTCCGGCGGGGGTGGCAAGAAAAAAGGCGGGAAGGTTAGAAGTAAAAAGCAGAATGCCCGTGTTGATATGACACCGATGGTAGACTTGATGTTTCTTCTGATCACCTTCTTTATGTTGACCACGACCCTTGCAAAGCCTCAAGCGATGGACCTTGCAATGCCGGATAAAGATGAAAAGAACGATGATAAATTCGAAGTTGCAGATACCCGTACAATGACCGTGTTGTTGGGAGACAAGAACAGACTCGAATGGTACATGGGGTCGATCGAAGAACCTAAGAACCCAACAGTAGATAACTATGGAAAAAATGGTATCAGAAAGGCCATTTTGGAAAAGATCAAAGATGTAAAAGCTGCAACGGGAAAAGGCCTGATCGTGCTGATAAAGGCAAGTGATAAGTCTACGTACAAAAATTTGGTTGATATTTTGGATGAGATGAAAATCACCAATGTCGGTGTTAACGGTGGTACTTATGCTATCGTTGATATTACTGAACCAGAGCTTGACCTTTTAAAACGCGACGGAGTTTATTGATTGTAAACTCTTTAAATAAAAGAAAATGGCAAAATTAGATATTTTTGATCCGGTATGGCTGGAAGTGGTTTTTACCGGACGAAACCAGTCTTACGGAGCTTTTGTGCTCCGGAAGGATAACAACAGAACGACTACCCGGGCTTTATTCATAGGAGCTATTGTTTTTGCGTTACTAGTTTGTTCTCCGCTGATTGTTAAATACATTCAGAGTTTGACAGGGAATGTAGAAATGGTTGAAGAGGATAAAGTCGATGTAACGGAAGTGGTTTTAACACCTCCGCCACCGGTTGATGAGCAAGCCCCTCCTCCTCCCCCTGCAGCTGAGCCGCCCAAACCCAGGGTAGACCAGGTACGGTTCCCGCCACCGGTGGTAGTTCCTGCAGAGCAGGTGCGTGAGGAAGAGCCACCTAGCCAGGAAGAACTTGCGGTAAAAGATCCTGGCCAGAAAACTATTGAAGGCGATCCAAACGCGCAAATCCGTATTGACGAGCCTGTTGGTGAAGCTCCTCCAACTCAGGCTGCAGTAGTGGAAGATAATAGCGTGCATGACTTCGCTACTATCGAAGTGCAACCTGAATTCCCAGGTGGTATTCAAAAGTTCTATGATTACGTAGGTAAAACTTATAACTACCCGGCAGCTGCAAAAGAACAAGGTGTATCCGGAAGGGTAATATTGAGCTTCGTTGTTGAAAAGGACGGAAGTTTGACGGATATTAAAGTACTTCGTGATTTAGGTATGGGAACGGGTGAAGAAGCAATTCGTGTTCTTAAGAAGTCAAAAAAATGGAATCCGGGTATCCAGAACGGCCGACCGGTTCGTGTTAATTATACAATCCCGATATTGTTGAACCTCGAAGCACAGTAAGAGATGTCATATCGGCAAAATCAGCAGAAATCGCCCGCAAAGCGATTTCTGTTCATTTTCGGCTTTGTTAGAATAGCCTTTTTTTTCGTTTTAGGCTTATTGATCCTTTTTACGGATTTTATCCCATTTCATGTGGAGCACACTTATCGAATGATTTTTGGTGCAGTTCTGATTTTATACGCTTTACTAAGAGGATACGGTGAGTATACCTCAAACAGGAATTGATATGATGCGTAGTGCAATAGCAATTATGGTTGTAGCTGTCGTGTTTCTGGCAAGCTGCGGAAGTGAGAACAGCAAAAAAGTTAGCACACCTACATCTGGCGTCACACAGATTGTTGTTGACGAGAGCTTTGCTCCTATTGTTCAAGACCAATGGGATGTTTTTACAAGTAGCTACCCTGAGGCAAACATTCATTTTACTTATAAACCTGAACGGGAATTGCTGAACAGCTTCCTAAATGACAGTGTGCGTATTGCCATAATGTCACGTGAGCTGTTGCCATCCGAGCTTGCATCTTTTAAAAAGAAAAACAGGATTGTTAGAACCAATCGGTTTGCGGTTGATGCAGTTGCTCTTATCTCTAATAAGTCTTCCCTGGATTCTACTATTACAGTTCAGGAAATAATAGATATTTTAAAAGGAGGGAATTCCAATAAAAGCCTTGTATTTGATAATGCCAATTCAAGTACAGTGAGATATCTAAAGGAGCTGTCAGGAGTGGCTCAGCTACCTGCTAAAGGTGTATATGCACTGAGATCAAATACAGAAGTAATTAAATATGTACACAATAATATTGGGTCTATTGGTGTTATAGGTGTTAATTGGATTAAGTTTCCGGGTAAGGAAATTGAGCCTCTGGAAAAGGAGATCAGGATATTGGGTGTAAAAAACCTGCCCGGCAAGTCAGGAAGTGACAAGTTTTATAAGCCGTCGCAAAATAATCTGGCTTTGGATTTATACCCGTTAAGTCGGGGTGTGTATATAATTAATTGTCAGGGAACCAAAGGTTTAGGCACGGGTTTTGCCTCCTTCCTTGCTAGTGAGAGGGGGCAAAGGATTGTTCTGAAATCGGGTCTTTTACCTGATAGTTTACCTTCAAGAGAAATAATAATACGATAATAAAAATTGAACTATGGAATTGATAAAAAAAGCCATAAAAGCTAGCTTGGTTCTGAGTGTTGTAAGCTCCTCTGTTTACGCGCAAAACCTTGACGAAGCTAAGAAAGCAATTGATGCAGAAAAATATCAGCAAGCGAAGACCATTTTAAAGTCTTTGATAGCGTCGAAACCTGCAGAGGCAGAAAATTACTTTTTTTTAGGAAACGTTTATTTAAAAACCGATTATGCTGATTCAGCTAAAGCTTTTTTCTCAAAAGGTGTAGCTGCTGATAAAGACTTTGCTTTAAATTATGTAGGATTAGGTGCAGTTGATTTAGATTCAGATAACGCTTCTTCTGCAAAAACAAATTTCGATAAAGCAATATCTCTCGCTTCAAGGAAAGATAACGATCCATATATTTATGTAGCGAAAGCTTATATAAGCGCTCCAAAGCCGGAGTTTGAAACAGCTCTAGCTCATCTGGAGAAGGCGAAAACGATGGATGAGAAGGATGCGGAGGTATTTCTAGCGCTTGGTGATGCTTATAGAGGTTTGAAAAAGAATGGCGAGGCATATAGTGCTTATCGCAGTGCATTTGACCTTGATAAGAATCTTTTGCGTTCGAAGCTTGAGCTTGGGGTATTAAATAAAAACTCTAAGGCCTTTAAAGAGTCTACGGATGAATTTAATAGTATTATCGCTATTAATCCTAATTATGGTCCTGCTTATCGTGAGTTGGCAGAGACGAATTTGCAGTGGAGCTTTAATGTTCCCGCAGCTGAAAAGCCGGCGAAACTACAGGCTGCTATTGCGCACTACAAAAAATACCTTGACCTGACTGATAAATCTGTTGACTCAAGAATGCGTTATGCCGATTTCCTTGTATATGCTAGTGATTATAAAGCTTTAGAGCAGGAAGCTCAGGCAATGATTCAACAGGATAAGGCTAATCCAAGGATTTATCGTTATCTAGGGATTTCTGCATACGAAAATGGAAACTATGAAGCTAGTGCGCAGGCGCTAAAAGACTTTTTATCAAAGGTTGAGCCACGCCGCGTAATAGCACTGGATCATTTCTATTTGGGTAAAGCCCAATATAAGTTAGGTGATTCTACCGCTTATGCAAGTCTGGAAAAAGGAATAAGTATGGATTCTACTTTGGCAGAGGAAATCACTCCACTTGCTGCAGAAGCTTTCAAAGCGAAAAAGTATGCTGAAGCCGCTAAATTGTACGAATTGGCAATATTAGGGCCAAAAGCTACTCTTAGCGACCATTTTTATGTTGGTTACTCTTATTATTTTGACTATGCGGCAAAAACTCAGAATAAGGAAAATCCCTCATCTGAGCTACTTGTGAAAGCAGATTCAGCATTTAGCTATGTAAACACAAAAGCTCCGACTTATGCGCTTGCTTACATATATAGGGCACGTACTAACCGGTTGCTAGATGACCAGAAAAGTCCTAAGGGATTAAGCATACCTCACTACGAGAAGTTTATAGCTACTTTAGCAGAGAAACCTGAAAATCTTACTGATCCAAAAAATAAGGATCAGTTAACTGAGGCTTATAATAATATTGGTGCGTTTTATTTGACCTCAGATCCGGCGAAAGCAAAGGAGTACTTTAATAAAACGCTTGCTTTAGACCCGGCAAACACGTATGCGAGCGAGGTTATTAAATCGCTGAATGGTAGTAAGTAAATTTCAAAGAGCCGGTAATCCGGCTCTTTATATATATTTGCATTCATAAATGGAAACACAAACATCAGCAATTAACTACCTCCCAATCGTATTCCAAATGCTTGTCGCTTTAGGATTTGTAGTGCTCACTATGGTATTGACCCACATTATAGGGCCTAAACGAAAGAGTAAAGAAAAGCTATCTCCTTTTGAGTCGGGAATTGAAGTTGTGGGTAATGCTCGTCAGCCCTTTTCAATTAAGTACTTCCTCGTTGCTATCCTCTTCGTGCTGTTTGATATTGAAGTGATCTTCATGTATCCCTGGGCTGTTAATTTCCGCGAGATGAGCCTTGAAGGATTTGACGGATTGATAGAAATGCTAGTTTTTATGGGGACTTTGCTGCTTGGTTTTATCTATATCATAAAAAAGAAAGCGCTGGATTGGGAGTAATTAGATCGGTTCTAAATAATTGCTGGAAGCACAGAATAAACAAGACTTATTAGTAAATTTGTAGCTCATTCCAACGTGTTGGAATGAGCTACTTTATTTGGAGATAAATACATGAGTGATATAAAATTAGCAGAAGCTCCTCCAGGAATTGAAGGTTCTGGATTCTTTGCGACGTCATTCGATAAAGTTGTTGGACTTGCCCGTGCTAATTCACTGTGGCCGTTGCCTTTCGCAACCTCTTGTTGCGGGATAGAGTTTATGGCCACCATGGGAGCCCATTATGATATTGCCCGGTTTGGATCTGAGCGGCCGTCGTTTTCCCCACGCCAGGCAGATATGTTACTGGTGATGGGTACAATTGCCAAAAAGATGGGGCCGGTTCTACGTCAGGTTTACATACAGATGGCAGAGCCGAGGTGGGTTATTGCAGTTGGCGCTTGTGCTACAAGTGGAGGAATATTTGATACTTATTCCGTTTTGCAAGGAATTGATGAGATTATCCCTGTCGACGTTTATGTCCCTGGCTGCCCTCCCCGCCCTGAGGCTTTCTTAGATGGGGTTATGAAACTTCAGGACCTGGTTCGGAATGAGCCGATGCGTCGTCGCAATTCTCCTGAGTATAAAGAATTATTAAGTAAATACGGGATCCAGTAATGGGTAAAATAAGTAATCAGGCTGTTCTTCAAAAGTTGAATTCCCGCTTTGCGGAAAATATCGCGCTACCAACAGAGCCTTACGGCTTGCTTACCTTTGAAACAACAAAAGAGGAAATTTTCGACGTTCTCAGTTTTCTGAAAGAAGATTCCGAACTAAGATTTAATTTTCTCACCGATATTACAGCGGTACATTATCCCGAGGCAGATCTTCCTATAGTTGTAGTTTATCACCTTCATAGCTTTGTGAACAATGTCAGGGTTAGGATTAAAGTTGCTCTGGACGGAGTTAATCCTGTTATACCGTCTGCAACGCAATTATGGGAAGGTGCTAACTGGATGGAGCGTGAAACCTATGACTTTTTCGGTGTGCAGTTTCAAGGCCATCCTAACTTAGTCCGTATTTTAAATGTTGACGATATGACGGCATTTCCAATGAGGAAGGAATTTCCTCTTGAGGATCCTAACCGTGTAGATAAAAAAGATTTTTACTTTGGAAGATAAGATGAATCAACCTGCTATTGTAGACAGCCAGAGTAACCGTAAGGAGACCTTAACGTTAAATCTTGGACCCACGCACCCTGCAACCCATGGTGTGTTTCAGAATGTTCTGGAGATGGATGGTGAAAGAATAGTGAGTGGTGTTTCTACTATTGGTTATATTCACCGTGCATTTGAAAAAATTGCTGAACATCGGCCGTTTTACCAGATTACGCCGCTTACAGATCGCATGAACTACTGTTCTTCGCCCATCAACAACATGGGATGGCATATGACGGTGGAAAAAATGCTCGATATACAAACTCCGAAGCGCGTTGATTACATGCGTGTAATTGTTATGGAGCTTGCACGTATCTCAGATCATCTCATTTGCAATGGAATTTTAGGTGTAGATACAGGTGCTTATACAGGATTTCTCTATCTCATGGAGCAGCGGGAGCATATTTATGAGATATATGAAGAGATTTGTGGGGCACGATTAACCACAAATATCGGTCGTATAGGTGGTTTCGAGCGCGACTTTAACGACCTGGCGTTTGCTAAGATTAAAAAGTTCGTTAAAAACTTTGGTCCTGTTTTGAAAGAGTTTGAGCAGTTATTTAACCGTAATCGCATTTTTATGGACCGTACCGTTGGAGTTGCCCCTGTGACTCCTGAAGTGGCGATGAACTATAGCTGGACAGGACCGATACTGAGAGCTACTGGTGTTGACTATGATGTGAGGGCGAACGAACCATACAGCTCCTATGAAGATTTCGATTTTGATGTTCCTGTTGGAACTACGGGCGATGTATACGACAGGTATATTCTCAGAAACGAGGAAATGTGGCAAAGCCTTCGAATCATCGAGCAAGCTCTTGCTAAAATCGATAAAGAGCCTAAAGGTGTTTTTCATGCAAACGTTCCCGACTTTTATCTGCCTCCGAAGGAAGAGGTGTACAATAACATGGAGGCTCTTATTTATCACTTTAAAATAGTGATGGGTGAAGTTGATACACCAAAAACAGAGGTCTATCATTGTGTTGAAGGTGGAAATGGAGAGCTGGGTTTTTACTTAATAAATGACGGCGGACGAACCCCATATCGTCTACATTTTCGCAGGCCTAGTTTTATAAATTATCAAATGTATGCTCCTATGAGCCGCGGTATGCTGTTATCTGATGCTATCGTGAATATGAGTAGTTTAAACGTAATTGCAGGAGAATTAGATGCTTAAAATATCTGATACAGAAGATGTTATTTTCAGTCCAGAACTTCTTTCAAAGTTCGCTGAGATTGTTTCACGTTATCCTGAAGGAAGGCAGAAATCTGCTTTATTGCCGATTCTTCACTTGGTACAGGCACAATATGGTTGGGTGAGTTCGATCGCAATGGATAAAGTGGCTGACTATCTGGAGCTGAAGCCGATTGAAGTATATGAGGTAGCGACGTTCTACACAATGTTCTTTCTGAAACCTCAGGGTAAATATGTTCTGGAAGTGTGCAGGACAGGTCCTTGCAGTATTGTAGGTGCTGAGCGGATCATGAAATATATAGAGAATAAACTTCAGGTTAAAGAAGGTGAAGTGACTGAAGACGGATTGTTTAGCTGGAGAGGAGTGGAATGTCTTGCCGCATGTGGTATGGCTCCGGTGCTTCAGATCGGACCTGATTACACCTATTATGAAAATTTAACTGAAGCTAAAATAGATGAATTAATAGACAGCTTACGGTTGAAAACAGTCGACAAACCTCAAATCAACTAATTAAAATGGGACGCAAACTATTATTAGAACATATAAACGTTCCTGGAATCAATTCCTTTGAAGTATATCGTCAGAAGGGAGGATATCGTGCCGTTGAAAAGGCATTGAAAACTTTAACTCCGGACGAAGTTGTCGAGGAAGTGAAGAAGTCTGGACTAAGGGGCCGTGGTGGTGCTGGTTTTCCTACTGGTATGAAATGGAGCTTTCTTGCTAAACCAGACGGTGTGCCACGATATTTAGTCTGCAACGGTGACGAGTCGGAACCGGGTACTTTCAAAGACAGGTATTTAATGACGCACATTCCGCACTTGTTGATTGAAGGAATGATTGTTTCCAGCTTCGCTCTGGGAGCAAATACGTCTTATATTTATTTGCGCGGTGAGATGATGCCGCAGATACGTATTCTGGAAAAGGCGATCGCTGAAGCGAAAAATGCTGGCTTTTTGGGCAAAAATATATTGGGTTCTGGATTTGATCTTGAACTATATGTTCAGCCCGGGGGCGGTGCCTATATATGCGGTGAAGAAACTGCTTTGATTGAGTCGCTTGAAGGCAAACGCGGAAATCCGAGGATAAAGCCACCTTTCCCGGCGATCTCCGGATTATACAATTGTCCAACCGTTGTAAATAACGTCGAATCAATTGCTGCTACTGTTCCGATTATAAATGATGGTGCAGATGAGTATGCGAAAATTGGAATTGGAAGAAGTACCGGAACTAAATTAATCTCCGCATCTGGTAATTTAAACCGGCCAGGTGTTTATGAGATTGAGCTAGGTATTCCGGTTGAAGAATTTATTTATTCAGACCAGTACTGTGGCGGCATAGCCAATGGAAAGAGATTAAAGGCGGTGGTAGCCGGCGGATCATCAGTACCAATATTACCTGCGAATTTAATTCTAAAGACCATCAATGGTGATAACAGGCTAATGACCTATGAGTCACTGGCAGACGGAGGTTTTGCATCAGGGACTATGTTAGGTTCCGGAGGATTCGTAGCGTACGATGAGGACCAGTGCATTGTAAGAAATACCTGGAACTTTTCACGGTTTTATCATCATGAGAGCTGTGGACAATGTTCGCCTTGCCGAGAGGGAACAGGATGGATGGAGAAAGTACTTCATCGTCTCGAATACGGGCACGGAAAGTTAAGCGATATTGACCTGCTGGTTGATGTTTCGAAAAAAATAGAAGGAAATACGATTTGTCCTCTGGGCGATGCTGCTGCATGGCCTGTTGCAAGTGCAATTCGTCATTTCCGGGACGAATTCGAATGGCATGTAACTCATCCTAAAGAAGCTATGGAAAGAAATTACGGACTGGCCAATTATGCCGACCCCTTGCCTAAGCCGGAGGATTTACATCCAGTTAATTAAGAGAGGAAATCTTTAACATGTCAGATAAAGTTAAAGTTACGATAGATGGTATCAGCATAGATGTTGATGCAGGAACAAGTATACTTAATGCAGCACGTCAGATCGGTGGTGACATTGTCCCGCCTGCAATGTGTTATTATTCAAAATTGCAGGGAAGCGGAGGAAAATGTCGCACCTGTCTGGTTAAGGTAAGTAAAGGCTCCGAGAAAGACCCTCGTCCTATGCCCAAACTGGTCGCTTCATGCAGAACCACTGTTATGGATGGTATGGAGGTTCAGAATATCACCTCTCCTGAGGTCGTTGAGGCCAGGAAAGGTGTGGTTGAAATGTTACTCATAAACCATCCTCTTGATTGTCCGGTCTGTGATCAGGCAGGTGAATGCCACTTGCAGGATTTGGCTTATGAACACGGTTCAGAGGCGACAAGATATGAGTTTGAGCGCCGTACCTTCGATAGAATAGATATTGGAGATAAGATACAGTTACATATGACCCGCTGTATTTTATGTTATCGTTGTGTATTTACAGCCGATCAGATTACAAATAACAGGGTACACGGCATTTTGGGCAGAGGTGATGCTGCCGAGATTTCGACTTATATAGAAAAAGCAATTGAAAATGATTTTTCTGGCAACATCATAGATGTTTGCCCTGTGGGAGCTCTCACTGATAAGACATTTCGCTTCAAAAACCGTGTGTGGTTTACAAAGCCTGTGGATGCCCATCGTGATTGCCCTACATGCTCCGGAAAAGTAACGCTTTGGTACAAGGGTGAAGATGTTATTCGTGTAACAGCCCGGAAAGACGAATATGGTGAAGTTGAAGAGTTTATCTGCAATACCTGCCGTTTCGATAAAAAGAAAACAAACGAATGGGTGATTGAGGGGCCTCGAAAAATCGCCAACCATTCGGTTATATCAGCTAACCATTATGAACAATTAGGACCTCCTCCAGTGATAAGGAAAAATCCAGCTCTGCTTGAGGCTAATAAAGAACAATTTGAAAGGTCAACAAAACTGTAAATGGAACTAGCCCTTATTATAGAAAAGTTTATACTTGTGGTAGTAATCTTTGCTGTTTCGTTAGGAGTGGCTGCTTACTCAACACTAGCTGAAAGGAAGATCGCCGCGTTTCTACAGGGACGAGTAGGTCCCCATCGCGCAGGACCAGGCGGGATGTTTCAGCCTCTCGCCGATGGCGGCAAAATGTTCTTCAAAGAGGAGATAATTCCTGCAGAGTCCAATCCATTCCTGTTTATAATGGGTCCTTCTTTGGCTTTGTTAACTGCATGTATCGGCAGTGCCGTTATTCCATGGGGCCAAAGTATGCAGTTTGGTGATAGAGTTGTAGAGCTCCAGGTTACTGATATAAATGTTGGAATTCTTTACATCTTTGGTGTGGTTTCTTTGGGTGTATATGGGATAATGATTGGAGGATGGGCGTCAAATAACAAGTTCTCTCTCATGGGAGCTATACGGGCGGCATCGCAAAATATCAGTTATGAGATTGCTATGGGACTTTCTTTGATAGCCTTGCTCATGGTATCTGGTACACTTTCGTTGAAAGATATCGTTGAGCAACAACATGGTTTCTGGAACAATGGCTGGTTTACCTGGAACGTATTTACTCAACCTCTGGGATTCCTGTTATTTATTGTATGCTCTTTTGCAGAATGTAACCGTACTCCTTTTGATCTTCCCGAAAGTGAAAATGAGCTGGTAGCTGGTTACCACACGGAATATTCAGGCTTTAAGCTCGGTGCATTTCTTTTTGCAGAATATGTAAATATGTTTGTATCCTCTGCTGTTATGGCAACTTTATATTGGGGAGGTTACAATTATCCAGGCATGGACTATGTATTTGAGCTCCTCGGACCTACCTGGGCACCAATTGTTGGAATTGCGGTTCTTTTCGCGAAGATCTTCTTCTTCATCTTCTTTTTTATGTGGATCCGCTGGACAATTCCACGTTTCCGCTACGATCAGCTGATGAATTTAGGATGGAAGGTCCTCATTCCGCTGGCAATTGCGAATATTATTCTAACAGGTATTTGGATAACAATCAAAGACAATTTACTTTAATCATGATTTCCCTGAAGGGGAAGGAGGATAAATGGAATCATTAAGTAACAGAAAAAAGGTATTAGAGCAAAAGCCGATGAATTTTTGGGAGCGTATTTATTTGCCCTCAATTTTTAAAGGTCTTGCCATTACATTTCGCCATATGTTTGTGAAGAAAGAAACGATCTTTTATCCCGAACAAACGAGGCCGGTTTCAGAAAATTGGCGCGGATTACACTCTCTTAAAAGAGATGAGAATGGTCGTGAGCGATGTACCGCCTGCGGTCTGTGTGCTTTAGCCTGTCCGGCGGAAGCAATAACCATGACAGCTGCAGAACGTCAGAAAGGTGAAGAAAACTTGTATCGCGAAGAAAAGTACGCTGCAGTTTACGAAATCAATATGCTAAGATGTATTTTTTGTGGTTTGTGTGAAGAAGCATGCCCTAAGGAGGCAATATATCTGGATGGGCCCATTGTTGCAGCCGATTATCTTAGAAAGGACTTTATCTACGGGAAAGATAAACTCGTTGAGGCTCCGTTAAAATCTTAAAAATTATACCTTTGATTTCTTCAAGGACTTAAAGTAAAAACCGTAGAATTAATGAATCTATTCTATTTTGTAGCTTTTTTATCAATCTTTTTTTCACTACTTGTGATTTTCTCCAAAAATCCGGTTTACAGCGTTCTATTCCTTATTGTCACTTTCTTCACCTTTTCAGTTCACTATATTCTGCTAAATGCGCAATTTTTGGCTATAGTGAACTTTATAGTGTATATGGGGGCGATTATGGTGCTATTCCTCTTCGTATTGATGCTTTTAAATCTCAATAAGGATACAGAGCCAATGAAGTCCAGCTTACTTAAGATTGCGGGAGTGGTTTCTGGATTATGTTTACTTCTTACTCTTGTAGGTGCCGTAAAATCATTAAATGTATCTGAACCTCTTATTTTAAAAGATCCGGGAATAGGACTTGTCAAGAATTTAGGGAAGGTCCTGTTCAATGAATTCCTTTTGCCGTTTGAAGTATCGTCAATTTTATTATTCTCAGCTATGGTGGGTTCAGTACTTTTAGCCAAGAAAGACCCCAAAAAAATATAATGGAAGCAGTTACACAATCAATTCAGGGAGTACCACTTAATCACTACATCTTATTAAGTGCTATCATTTTCTCTATTGGAGTTATGGGCGTATTGATAAGGAGAAATGCAATTATCATTTTCATGTCAATAGAACTCATGCTCAACGCTGTGAATCTGTTGTTTACAGCTTTTTCCGCCCATAGGGGTGATGCCGCAGGGCAGGTTTTTGTGTTTTTCGTAATGGCCCTGGCTGCTGCGGAAGTTGCAATAGGACTTGCAATTATTGTAATGATATATCGCAATACCAATTCTACAGACATCAACGTATTGAACCGGTTGAAGTGGTGAGCTGATTGACAGGAAAAATAGCTTTTAAAAATAAACGAACACAACATTCATGATAAATTTAGTCTGGTTAATTCCTTTGTTTCCTTTGATTGGTTTTCTGATCAATGGTCTCGGAAGGAGTTTTTTACCTAAAGGGGCAGTAGGTTTCATCGGTAGCTTAACAGTATTTCTTTCATTTGCAGTAAGCCTGGGGATCTTCTTTGAGCTTAATGGCAGTGTAACAAAATCATTTACTATTCAGCTTTTTGACTGGATACAGGTTGGAAATCTCAGTATTCCGTTTTCTTTCCAGGTAGATCCATTAAGTTCACTCATGCTTTTGATCGTTACCGGAATAGGTTTTTTAATTCATGTCTATTCTATTGGTTACATGCACCATGATACGGGTTTTGCGAAATTCTTTTCGTATTTGAACTTGTTCGTGTTTTTCATGCTTTTGCTGGTCTTAGGATCCAATTACGTAGTTATGTTTATCGGTTGGGAGGGTGTTGGACTTTGTTCATACCTTTTGATCGGCTTCTGGTTCAGTAACCCAGCTTATGCAAGTGCTGCCAAAAAGGCTTTTGTTATGAACCGGATTGGAGATCTCGGATTTCTGATTGCTATCTTTCTAATTTTCAATACTTTTAACAGTGTGGAATTTGCTAAGGTATTTCCACAGGCGGCTAGTTTGACGGCTGGTAGCGATGTTATAACATTAATTACGATTTTGCTTTTTGTGGGGGCAACCGGTAAGTCGGCCCAGATTCCTTTATTCACGTGGCTGCCAGATGCCATGGCCGGTCCAACACCTGTTTCGGCTTTAATTCACGCAGCAACTATGGTTACTGCTGGTATTTATATGATAGCGCGTTCTAATATTCTATTTACATTAGCGCCATTTACATTAGATATTATTGCAGTAGTCGGCCTGGCGACTGCTATCCTTGCTGCATTAATAGCTATTACACAAACCGACATAAAGAAAGTCCTGGCCTACTCGACCGTTTCTCAATTAGGATACATGTTTCTTGGTTTGGGCGTAGGCGCTTATACCGGAGCTTTCTTCCATGTAATAACCCATGCCTTCTTTAAAGCATTGTTATTCCTTGGTGCTGGTTCTGTAATACACGCGGTAAGTAACGAGCAGGATATGCGCTCAATGGGAGGCCTTAAGAGCAAGCTTCCTGTTACCTTTTATACGATGCTAATGGGTACCATTGCTATCTCTGGCTTGCCGCCATTCTCAGGGTTCTTTTCCAAGGATGAAATATTGGCCCACGCATATGAACATAGTAAATTGCTTTGGCTAATCGGGGTAATAGGAGCCATGTTCACTGCTTTTTACATGTTCCGGATGTTGTTCCTTACTTTTTTTGGTAAATTTAGAGGAACGACTGAGCAGCAAGCCCATTTACATGAGTCCCCGGCGTCCATGACTTTCCCCTTGATAGTACTGGCAGTACTTTCCATAATAGGCGGATTCATCGGGGTCCCGGAGGCCTTACATGGTAACCATTGGTTGGCCGGATTTCTCGAGCCGGTATTTTCGGCGTCAGAGCAAAGAACCGGAGCAAGTCATTTAGATCATAGTACAGAATATATATTGATGACGGTCTCGGTAATTGCTGCTGTTGTTGCATCCTTTATCGCTTATTTGAGATATGCCAGGAACAATCATGTTCCGGTTCCTGATACTGCAGAAAGGACAGCGTTCGCCAACGTTTCCTACAATAAATTTTACATTGACGAGATTTATGATGCGCTCATTACCAAGCCGCTGAATATTCTTTCTGGTTTTTTTTATCGCATTGTAGATAAAACCTTCATTGACGGTTTTGTCAATGGACTCGGACGCGCAACCGCAGAGGCAGGTAAAGGATTGAGGTTGCTTCAAACAGGTAATATCGGCTTTTATATCTTCATTATGATCGCCGGGATAGTTGCCTTATTAGTTTATGGATTTTATAACATATAACAAGGGTTAGAACATTATAGATGGAAATTTTACTGCTTATATTTTTACCATTAGCCGGTGCTATCATTGTATCCTTGTTTGGTAAACATCAACAGGCAAAAACAGCAGCTTTCATATGGTCTTTACTTTCATTAGGCTTTACCGGATATTTATTGGACGGGTTTGACCCGGCAGCTGGTACTCAGTTTACTGTAGATTTTCCCTGGTTGCTTTCTTTAGGTTCCCGGTTTAATGCAGGCATAGATGGCATTAGCATGCTGCTAGTATTATTAACAAATGCATTAGTTCCCCTGATAATTCTTGCCAGCTTCAGTCACAATTACAAAAGTCCCGGTGCATTTTATGGGTTAATCCTTTTTATGCAAAGCGGCCTGCTGTTGGTATTTACTGCTCTTGACGCTTTCCTTTTTTATGTTGGCTGGGAGATCGCGTTAATACCGATTTATTTTATCTGTGCAATATGGGGTGGTTCTAACAGAATTAAGGTCAATATCAAGTTCTTCATATACACATTTGCCGGAAGCTTGATCATGCTTTTAGGTATTATCTACATGGCTCAGCAAACGCCGGATAAGACCTTTGATCTCCTTGGTTTCTACCAACTATCATTAAGCACATCAGAACAAAGTTGGGTCTTCCTTGCGTTTTTTATGGCCTTCGCCATCAAGATGCCAATATTTCCTTTTCATACCTGGCAGCCAGATACTTATACTGAATCTCCAACTGCCGGAACCATGTTGCTATCCGGCATTATGTTAAAAATGGGAACTTATGGCGCCATAAGATGGCTGATTCCGGTTGCTCCTCTTGGTTTTGCGCAATGGGGACAAACAGCTTTAACTTTGGCCGTTATTGGGATTGTATATGCCTCTCTGATTGCTTTTACACAGAAAGACATCAAGCGATTAGTAGCCTATTCTTCCATCGCTCACGTAGGCTTGATCGCGGCTGGGATTTTCGTTTGGAATCTACAAGGTTTACAGGGCGCTATGATCCAAATGTTAAATCACGGACTGAACGTTTTCGGACTCTTTTTTGTCCTTGATATCATAATCCGCCGACTGGGAACCAGAGATATGGACAAGATGGGTGGGATTGCCAAAATGGCCCCAAAGTTTTCGATAACATTCTTAATTATATTACTTGGCACGGTAGCATTGCCGCTGACCAATGGGTTTATTGGTGAGTTCCTGCTCTTGATGGGGCTGTATAATTACAACATATGGGCGTCTGCAATAGCGGGCCTCACGATAATACTGGGAGCTGTTTATATGTTGAGGATGTATCAACGCATTATGTTTGGCCCGTCTGCCGATAACACCCTCACTTTTGCCGACATTGCCGGAACTGAAAAAGTAGTTCTATTTGTAGTTTGCGCACTCATACTATTTATTGGTGTGTATCCCAAACCTTTACTCGCAATTTCAGAAACCTCCACCCGTGAATTAATAGATTTTGTAAACGGCAAAATTGCGGGCGGGAGTCCGACAAACTATTAAAAGTACTATAAAAAATGAGCGTATTAATCACCATATCTCTTTTAGCGATCCTTGTTTTATACCTGGGGTTGTTCAAAGCTAAAAAAGCTTTACTACCTGTATCTATATTAGGCCTTCTGGGCGCATTAAGTCTTTCTTTCTATGAATGGGGAAGCTACGCTCAGCCTATATATAATGGCATGATGTTATTCGACAATTTTGCTGCGGCTTTTTCTGGTATCACTATTCTGTCAACATTACTCATATTTCTTCTTTCAAAAGACTACTTTGAAAGGATAAGTAGCAATATAGCTGAATATTACACTGTTATTTTGTTCTCGCTAGCAGGGATAATCGTAATGGTTTCCTACCATAACCTTACAATGTTGTTTATCGGTATAGAGATTATGTCGGTAAGCTTGTATATTCTTGCAGGAATCAAGAAACGGGATTTTGCTTCAAATGAGGCTGCTTTGAAATACTTTTTGATGGGTGCTTTTTCGACGGGCTTTTTGTTGTTTGGCATAGCCTTATTATACGGTGCCTCAGGATCGTTTGACTTATTGGAGATTAGAAATTATATTTTATCTGCTCCGCAAGAAGTATCACCTTTGTTTTACGGGGGTATACTATTGCTTATTGTAGGTTTATGTTTCAAAGTGGGCGCTGCTCCTTTTCATTTTTGGGCTCCTGATGTATACGAAGGCTCGCCGTCCTTAATTACGGCTTATATGAGCACTGTGGTAAAGACGGCTGGGTTTGCGGCTTTTCTGAGACTTTTTCTTTTCTGTTTTTCTCCACTGTCAGAATTTTGGTCGCCGGTTCTAGTTACACTTGCCGCCTTGTCCTTATTAATAGGAAATATTACCGCAGTGTATCAACAACATTTCAAGCGAATGTTGGCATATTCCAGTATATCTCACGTAGGATACATGCTCTTTGCTGTAATTTCTCTCAACGGTAGTTCGGATACTTCGATATTCGTTTATGCCGCTGCATATTCAATAGCTTCAATTATGGCTTTTGCTGCGTTGATACTATTGCAACGCCAGGTTGGAACAGACAGTTTTGATAGCTTCAATGGTTTGGCCAGAAAAAATCCTTTCCTCGCACTTACACTCACTGTTGCCATGCTTTCGCTGGCAGGTATACCTCTGACAGCCGGCTTTATAGGTAAGTTCATGATGTTCACCAGTGCTTTGTCGACTTATCACACATACCTGGTTCTTTTTGCCGTCCTTAATGCTGCTATTGGTATCTTCTATTATTTTAGAGTGATAGTGGCGATGTATTTTAAAGAGGCCGACAGGCATGAATTGATTGTTTCACCTTATTATCGGTTAGTGTTGGGTTTATCAGCTGCTGCAACTATTCTGTTAGGAGTTTACCCGGAATTGATTTCCCGCCTGATCTGATAATTTAAAACAAAATGTTATTAATATTCGTAGATTTACGGATATTCGATTATGTACGAACTCTGGGATTCGCTCCATCAGTTAATAGATCCGGAAAGGTTACTTAGAGAAGGAGGTTTTTATGTTCTCCTTTTCGTGGTTTTTGCCGAAACAGGCCTTTTCTTTGGGTTTTTTTTACCGGGTGATTACCTGCTTTTCCTGGCAGGCATGTTCGTTGCCACAGATAAGTTGGATACCTCTTTAAGTATGTTGATGACCGGACTTATTTTTGCCGCTATCCTCGGCAATTTTGTTGGCTATTGGTTTGGGAGGCGTACCGGATCTCATCTATATCTTAAAAAAGATTCTCTATTTTTTAAAAGGCAATATCTCGTTTCCGCAGAAGAATATTATAATAAGCAGGGCGCCTTTGCACTTATTATGGGCAGATTTATTCCAATTGTGCGTACTTTTGCTCCTATCGTAGCTGGAGTCATAGGTGTCGATTTTAAAAAGTTTGCCCTCTATAATGTTGTGGGTGCTCTCTTATGGATCACCTCTCTCACCCTTTTAGGATATTTCCTGGGAATAAAATTTGCGGATCAGGTGAATAAGTATCTGATGTACATTATAGTTGGATTTGTGGTTATTACTGCTATCCCTCTTGTGTGGACTTACTTCAAAAACAGGAAACCTGAAAGACGCTCTAACTAGATAATATAAATTATAACTATGAACAAAGACCATGTATGGCATAAGGTTTCCCCTGGCAGCGATTTGCCAGCTGTAGTAAATGCAATTATTGAGATTCCAAAGGGCTCAAAGGCTAAGTACGAAGTGGATAAAGACTTTGGTTTACTTCGCTTAGACAGGATTTTATTTTCTTCCGTGATGTACCCGGCTAATTACGGCTTTATACCCCAGACTTATTGCGATGATAAAGATCCGCTTGATATCTTAGTGCTTTGCTCGGTGGATGTATTCCCGATGTCTATGATCGAAGCTAAAGTTATTGGAGTTATGCATATGGTTGATAATGGAGAACAGGACGACAAGATCATTGCGGTAGCAAAAAACGATATGTCTGTCAATTATATTGAGGATCTTGAAAACTTGCCTCCTCATACCACAAAGGAGATAGTAAGATTCTTTCAGGATTACAAAGCGCTTGAACACAAAAACGTTACTATTGAACAGTTACACGGCAAAGAATATGCCTATAAAGTTATACAGGAGAGTATCGAATTGTATAATAGTACTTTTCTTACTAATGTTTAATTAAATAATGGGTTTCCAGATATTCCTTACATTTTTCCTGGTGTTTCTGAACGGATTTTTCGTAGCCGCAGAGTTTGCTATTGTAAAGGTTCGTGCATCTCAGATAGAGGTAACAGCAAAGTCAGGAAACAGGGTTGCGAAAACGGCAAAGCATATTTTACAACATTTGGATGGCTATCTTGCAGCTACGCAACTAGGAATAACATTGGCTTCTCTGGGACTTGGTTGGGTAGGTGAAGAGGTTATGGAGCACATTATTAGCAATGTGCTGTATGCATTCAACGCCAACCCTAAATTTATAGAATCCTTTACAGTTACTGCCAGTCCAGTAATTGCTTTTACAATTATCACCATTATGCATATCGTTTTTGGTGAGTTAGCGCCTAAATCCCTGGCAATTCAAAAGCCAATAGGCATCACAATGGGTGTTTCCTTGCCATTGCACTTCTTTTATCTTGTTTTCAGGCCGTTTATCCTTCTTTTGAATGGCTTCGCCAACATGTTATTGCGACTGGTAGGTATTCACTCTATCAGCGGCCATGAGGCTGCCCATACCTCTGAAGAATTACAATATCTTTTGGAGCAGGGTAAAGAAAGCGGTGCACTTGATGTAAATGAACACGAACTCATTAAAAATGTATTTGATTTTAATGAGCGCGTTGTTAAAAATATTATGGTTCCAAGAACCAAGATCTCAGGTATTGAACTTGAGACTCCATCCGATGAATTGGTGGATATAATTATTAAGGAAGGATATTCGAGAATTCCGGTTTACGATGAAACCATAGATAAAATTGTAGGGATTATTCATGCTAAAGACATATTGCCTATTATTGCTAATAAAAAGGAACTGATCCTGAAAGATCTGATACGAAAGCCGTATTTTATTCCGGAGTCTAAAAAGATCAACGACCTTTTAAGTGAGTTTCAGCTAAGACGTATACAGATTGCCATTGTACTTGAGGAGTTTGGCGGAACCGCTGGTATGGTTACCCTCGAAGATATTGTGGAAGAACTTGTTGGTGAAATTCAGGATGAGTTTGATGAAGAAAAACCAATTGTAGAACAGGTGTCAGAACATGAATTTATTGTGAACGCCGCTGCAACTATCTACGATGTAAATGAATATCTGCCTCATGATCTGCCCGAGGATGAAGACTACGATACCGTTGGTGGTTTGGTGAGTGATATTTTTGGAAAGATTCCCGAAGTTGGCGAACGGAAAGACTTCTATGGCTATACAATAACAGTCCTTAAAAAGACAGAACAAAATATCGAGTCTGTGAAGCTAGACCTCGAAATAAATCCTGAAGATGCGGTAGACCTTCGTTAAACTGCTGTTATGCACTTATTTTACACTCCCGATATAATTGGTAAAACTTACGTTCTTAGTGAGGAGGAAAGTAAGCATTGTATAAAAGTTTTACGCCTTGGTAAGGATGACGTTGTTTATCTTATTGATGGAAAGGGAGGCTTTTTTAAGGCTGTGATAGAAATGCCTCATCCCAAACACTGTGTGCTCAACATTATCGAAGAGCAACTGGAATACGGTAAGAGAGATCACTATCTTCATGTCGCAGTTGCTCCAACAAAAAATATCGAACGGCTTGAGTGGTTTCTTGAGAAGGCTACAGAAATTGGAGTTGATGAAATCACACCTATCATTTGCGACCGGTCAGAGCGAAGAGAAGTGAAACCAGAACGACTCATTAAAATCATTACTTCAGCTGTAAAGCAGTCGCTGAAAGCCTATCATCCAATCCTTAATCCCACTTTAAAATTTGACGAATTCATTAAAAAGGCAGAGGGTCAAAAATATATCGCACATTGTATTGATGAGGAAAAAACAGCGTTAAAGGATAGTGTTGAGCCGAAAGGAAATTACACGGTAATGATTGGTCCCGAAGGAGACTTTTCTCCAGCTGAAATACGCTCTGCAATTAATGCAGGATTTCTGCCCGTGACATTGGGAAACAGCCGGCTTAGGACTGAGACTGCCGCCCTTGAAGCTTGTTTTGAAATCAACTTTTTGAACAGATGAATCGTATATTATTCCTGCTGTGTTCTATCTGGCTTTTTTCAGGATTTAGTGCTGCCACTTATAAGATGGCAAAGTTGAAGTATAATGGAGGGGGAGACTGGTACGCAAACCGAACTGCGTTGCCTAATCTGATTGAATTTTGCAACAAGCATCTGGCGACCAACTTCGATACTGAAGAGGCTACTGTAGAAGCTGGAAGTGCCGACATATTTAATTACCCCTTTGTATATATGACTGGCCATGGTAACGTGCAATTCTCTGAACAGGAGGCTCTCAATTTGAGGAAATACCTCATGGCAGGTGGTTTTCTTCACATCGACGACAATTATGGACTCGACAAATATATACGGCCCCAGATGAAAACGGTGTTTCCGGAACTCGAGTTCGTTGAGTTGCCTGTTAACCATCCCCTTTATTCAATTAAGTTTAAGTTTCCCCAGGGCCTTCCAAAAATTCACGAGCATGATGCGAAACGCCCGCAAGGGTTTGCGCTAATATACAAAGGCCGAATGGTATGCTATTACACGTTTGAATGCGATTTGGGCAATGGTTGGGAAGATGCAGGCACTTATGCTGGAGACAGTGAGGATACCAGGCAAAAGGCACTCCGTATGGGAGCTAATCTTGTACAGTATGCCTTAACCAGATAAAAAACGAGCCCCTTCATCATATAAAGGGGCTCGTTTGGTAGTATCAAATTTTTATCTTGCTTTTTTAGCGGCTCTTGATGGTGGCGCACTGAATTTTGGTTTGCCTTTTGGATTAATTTCCGCGGATCCAACCATTGTCATCGCGCATCTGAAGCCAACCTCGGCGCTCGTTTCATCCTGCTGCATAAATCTTCTTGTAGCCGGATTTAACCAGTAAGCCCTGTCGTTCCATGATCCTCCTTTGTACACCTTCGATTGATCGTTTACCAGGGTAGTTACACCGTATAACGCAGCGCTAACTGTGTCTTTTTCACTGCGGAAATCAGGATCATAGGCTTTACCACCTAAGGCTGCTTTAGAACTGTCAACCGTTCCGTTAAGTTCAGCCCATGTTTGCTTCTTTCTGGACGGAGCCGGGTCTTTTATTGCCCTACCATACTTGTCCTTAGCGTAGGCTCCTGTTTTTGGATCTTCAAGCCGCTTGTTTACAAACTGATTTCCACGAAAAGGATTGAAATCTTCAACATCTTCAAAAGATAGCTTGCGGTAGGTATCTGCGACCCATTCATTGACATTACCAGCCATGTTATATAAGCCGAAATCATTTGGTAAATAACTTGTAACCGGAGCAGTAATGTCTGCTTTGTCATTTAGGTAACCACCGGTACCCATATTATCCCCTTCGCCACGTTTAAAGTTCGCCATTATCATGCCCCGGGTTTTTTGTTTAGCTGAGCGAACACCTAAACCGTTCCAGGGGTAGATCTTACCATCTTCAATATTTTCGTATTCAGTGTTTCCGGCAAGAGATAAAGCAGCATATTCCCATTCTGCTTCCGTTGGCAAACGGTAAGGTTGTTTAAGTATTCCGTCTTCCATGCGCACTGGTCTTACAGGCGCTTTTTGTCCATTAGCAGCTTGTGCACCGGGACTTAGATCTTTTAACATTTTCTTGCCATCAATTCCTTCACCTCTATACTGACCATTAAGATAAATGTCTGTATTGAAAGGCTCCGCAGGTTTTGAAACGGTTGCACCACCTTTTCCGGCTAAAGTCTTATAGTCTACAAGGATTCCTCTGTTTCTCAATATTTCCTCATTTACCTTATCTGTTCTCCATTCTGAATAAGCGTTGGCCTGTTCCCAGCTAACACCAACAACCGGATAGTCCTGGTAGGCCGGATGCCTTAAATAATTATTCACAAAAGGTTCGTTATAAGATAGAGGCCTGCGCCAAACTAATGTGTCAGGCAACGCATTATAGTAATACTCTCTATCCTCCGGGAAATTAACAGTGATCCAATAAAGGTATTCCAGCCAATCGACATTCGAAACCTCGGTCTCGTCCATATAAAAAGATGCGACAGTCACTCTTCGCCTTAAATTGTCGTATTCATAAGCGAGGTCCTGGTCAAGGCTTCCTCCCATTACAAAAGTACCGCCTTCAATTGCGATTAATCCGGGACCAGGACCCGGTTTAACTTTACTAGCCACCTGAAAGCCATAATATTTGTCATTGTAAGCAGCGCCTGTTTTTGAAGAAGTTCCACTACTTTTGCTTTTACATGCAGTTCCAAAAATCCCCAGCGCAAGCAACCCTGTTGTAAAAAGTATAGATATTCTTTTCATTATTTAAGTATGAGCATTAATTGCTAAAATTAGATAAATCGCAGACATATAAAAATAGATTAAGTAGATGTCCGATTTCAATTCCCTTATTACGGTATTATTTTTTAGATAGTTACGGTTTTTATTTCAAAAGTTATTTACAACAGCTGAAGTATACGTTTCACTAGTCAACATTTGCAATACCTCACCTAATTAATTCGTGTAAATAATTTTTTTTAATACATTTAAAGCATGATTACTAATTACAGAACCAAGGTAGGATTTGTTTTGCTTGTTGCGTTTGCTTTACTCTGTTACAAAGCATCAGCACAAGGAGAGGGTGTTGGTGGAGATCCGGAAACGACAACTGATGGGAGGACTGGTTCGAGACTGATACAAGCAGGTGTTCCCTTTCTTTTGATTGCGCCTGATTCAAGATCCGGCGGGATGGGCGAAGCTGGCGTGGCAGTTTCACCAGATGCCAACTCAATTCACTGGAATCCGTCAAAATTAGCCTTCATTGACGGCCCGGCCGGCCTTTCGTTATCGTACAGCCCCTGGCTTCAACGTTTGGTTCCAGACATAAATCTCGCATATCTAACTGGATTTTACCGTTTAGATGACAGAAATGTAATTGGTGGTTCTTTAAGATATTTTTCCCTGGGTGATATCGAGTTCAGACAAACCGGAGAAGAGCAAGCAACGATCTACAGCCCTAATGAGTTTGCTATTGACGCAACATTTGCCAGGCAGTTTGGAGAGAATTTTTCGCTTGGAACTGCTTTAAGGTTCATCAGATCTAATCTGGGGACTAATCTGGTAAGTGGTACGGGTGCACAGACAAAGGCCGGGACTGCTTTGGCTGCTGATGTATCTGCCTTTTTTAAAAAGGAAACAATCCTGCTCGGAAACGATGCCCGCCTCGCAGCTGGTTTAAACATTTCTAACATAGGGAATAAAATGAGTTACGTAGAGGGCGACGATAATAAAGTTTTTCTTCCAACCAACTTGAGAATCGGAGGTGCGGCAACATTCTTTCCTGACGCTTTGAGCGAATTAACAGTCATTCTTGATATAAATAAACTATTAATACCCTCTCCTCCTGTCACTGTTACAGAAGACGGAAACACGACCATCGTATCAGGCAGAGATCCTTCAAATCTGTCTGTGCCAGCAGCTATCTTTGGCTCATTTAATGACGCTCCGGGAGGTTTTAAAGAAGAAATGCAGGAGCTGAGCTATTCTACCGGACTGGAGTATCGCTACAATAAGCAATTCGCACTCAGAGCAGGATATATTTATGAGCATCCAGAAAAGGGCAACCGGAATTATCTTACTTTAGGCGCGGGTTTAAAGTATAATGTACTAAATCTGGATTTTGCCTACATTCTGGCAAATCAGGAGAAAAGCCCTTTGGCCAATACCCTGCGATTTACTTTGCTCTTTAATTTTATTCAAAAATGAAGATAAAAGTAGGTTTTGGGTTCGATGTTCATCAGCTACGTGAAGGACATCCTTTTGTACTAGGCGGAGTGGAGCTAGAACATCATTCAGGTGCATTCGGGCACTCAGATGCAGATGTTATCCTGCATGCTATATGCGACGCCTTGTTGGGTGCTGCTAACCTCAGAGATATAGGATTTCATTTTTCTAACAAAGACGATCGCTGGAAAGGTATCAGCAGCTTAGTTCTGCTAAAAGAATGTGTTCGTTTGATTACCGAAAAGGGCTGGACAGTTGGAAATATAGACGCGATGATTTGCCTGGAAGAGCCAAAAATAAATCCTTACGTTCCGGAAATGAAAGAGAAGATCGCTCATGCCATCGGAATTTCGGTAGAGGATATATCAATTAAAGCAACTACTAATGAACAAATGGGCTTTATTGGACGGGAAGAAGGTGTAGTTGCCTACGCTGTATGTTTGATTCAGAAAAATTAAAATCTTTAGGAGTTTTCTTTTTCTGGTATGGTGATTTGTGAGAAATCAACGCCGCATTTATTACATCCGCTTGCACAGCTTTTCTTCTGATTAAAGTTTCTGTAAAGCATGCGGCAATTAAAGAACACCGCAATCAGAAACAAGCCCCCAACCATTACTTCCTGTAAATCCATAAAGCAAAGGTAAATATTATGTTAACGCCTGATTGTCATTTAATTTCAAGCTTTGCAAAAGCGCTGAAATAACAATTTAAAACTGTACCTTTGCAAAAAATTTGAGAGGCATTCTTCATGCAGAATATTAGAAACATTGCAATTATTGCACACGTTGACCATGGCAAAACTACTTTGGTTGATAAAATTTTACACAGTTGCGCTATTTTTAGAGATAATCAGGAAACAGGCGACCTGATCCTGGATAATAATGATTTGGAACGCGAACGCGGAATCACTATTGTTTCAAAAAACGTATCCGTTCAATACAAGGATGTAAAGATCAATATTATTGACACTCCGGGCCACGCCGATTTCGGAGGTGAAGTGGAGCGGGTATTGAAGATGGCTGACGGTGTAATTTTACTTTGCGATGCTTTTGAGGGTGCTATGCCTCAAACACGTTTTGTGACACAAAAGGCACTTGCATTGGGTTTGAAGCCAATTGTTGTCGTTAACAAAGTTGACAAAGAAAATTGCCGTCCTGAAGAGGTTTATGAGCAGATCTTTGAATTATTCTTCAATCTTGACGCTACTGAAGATCAGTTGGATTTTCCTGTAATTTATGGTTCATCTAAACAGGGTTGGATGAGTACAGATTATAAAGTACCGACCGACAATATTTTCCCGTTGATGGACGCGATCCTTGAAAATATTCCACCGGCTCCAATTGCCGAAGGTACTTTACAATTGCAGATCACGTCACTCGATTATTCTTCATTTGTTGGGCGTATTGCTATCGGACGGGTTGCCAGAGGAGTTATCAAAGAGAACCAGCCGGTTTCTTTGGTTAAGCGTGATGGTAAGATCCAAAAATCACGGATCAAAGAACTTTATACGTTTGAAGGATTAGGAAAGGTTAAAGTGTCGGAGGTGAAATCTGGAGATATTTGCGCTGTTGTAGGTATCGATGGTTTTGAGATTGGTGATACTATCGCCGACTTTGAAAATCCTGAACAATTAGAAGTAATTAAGATTGATGAGCCAACAATGAACATGTTGTTTACCATCAATAACTCGCCGTTCTTCGGTAAAGAAGGTAAGTTCGTTACATCTCAGCGTTTACGGGAGCGTTTATATAAGGAGATGGAGAAAAACCTTGCTTTAAAGGTTGTAGAAACCGAATCTCCTGATGCATATTTAGTATATGGCAGAGGTATCCTTCACTTGTCAGTGTTAATCGAAACGATGCGCCGCGAAGGGTATGAGCTGCAAGTTGGCCAGCCTCAGGTAATCGTCAAGGAAATTGACGGTGTAAAATGCGAGCCTATAGAGACTTTAATAGTTGATGTTCCTGGAGAGGTTGCCGGTAAAGTAATTGAGCTAGTAACGCAACGTAAAGGTGAGTTGTTGATCATGGAGCCTAAAGGCGATCTTCAGCATCTTGAGTTTGACATTCCTGCCAGAGGTATTATAGGCTTACGTAATAATGTATTAACAGCCACCGCTGGAGAGGCTATCATGGCCCATCGTTTCAAAGCCTACGAGCCATGGAAGGGCGTTATCCCCGGTCGTTTAAATGGAGTACTTGTATCTATGGAAAAAGGTCAGACAACTGCATATTCAATAGATAAACTGCAGGACCGTGGCCGTTTCTTCGTAGACCCAGGTGTCGATATTTATGAAGGTCAAATTGTTGGTGAGCATATCCGTGACAACGATTTAGTAGTTAACATCGTAAAAGGAAAAGCTTTGACTAACATGCGCGCATCCGGAACAGACGACAATACACGTATTGCGCCGGCTATAAAATTCTCCTTAGAAGAATCGATGGAGTATATCCAGGCGGATGAGTACATAGAAGTAACTCCACAGAGTATGCGTATTCGTAAGATCTATCTTAACGAGAATGAGCGTAAAATTAATGCTAAAAAGTTTGTGTAGGCAAGCTTGGTAAGCCTTTCTTATACAGTTTAGAACTGAAGTCCTCATTTGATATTCGAAATGAGGACTTTTTTATTCATACTCCAATTCTTACCGAAACCAAACCGCGTAATTTAAACTAATGCTGCTTTTATTTAACTTGCCATTGAGTATCGAAGTCCCTAAATCGGTACAGATTCACAAATGAACATTATTAAAAAGCTTAGATATAAGATTGAGAGCACCCTGAGGGTATACAAGGCGAAGGCAAATGCCAGGCAAGTGAGGACCATGATCCTGAATTACTATAGGGATAATCAATCAGCTGATCCAGAAATGGCAGAAGCGGTTGAATACCTCAAATCTCATCCTTTGAAAACTTTCTTTGGCCGTTTTGTTGATAAATATAGGTATGATACGATTATAGTTTCCCGGGATGCCTCGAATGGTCTTTACTGGGTAAATCATGATGGAAAACGATTGTATTTTAAAAGATCTTACAATGTGACTACTATCAAAATGCTTTATAATGGCCTTCTTATGGAGCAAGACCCTATGTCGCCCCACAGTTATACCGATAGTGTGTTCAATGTCAGCCAGGGAGATTTCGTGATCGACGTAGGTGCAGCCGAAGGAATATTTACACTGAACAACATCGATAAGGTGCAGAAAGCATTTCTGTTTGAGCGCGATCCGGAGTGGCTGGAAGCGTTAGAAGCCACCTTTGAACCATGGAAAAACAAAGTAAAGGTTATCTGTAAGTTTGTATCTGATGTAGATGATGAAGAAAGAGTAAGCATCGACGTTTTTGCGGCCGAAGAACAGTGCAAAATTGACTTTGTTAAGGTCGATGTAGAGGGCGCAGAAGAACAAGTGTTGCAAGGCATGGAAAATACTATGCGGACCGTACATCCTAAAATTGCTTTGTGTACATATCACAAGCAAGATGATTTCAATAAGTTCAGTAGCTATCTTTCACGATTAAGTTATCATATCAGTACAACCCCCGGAGTAATGTATTTTAACTCCAGGTCGGAGTTACTCAAACCTCCCTTTTTTAGAAAAGGGTTGATTCGTGCCGTCCATACTGGTCAGGAACTCTGAAATTTATTCCTCAGGGGAATCGACGCTTCTTCTCTTTATACCGATTCGGGCTATAGAACCATCGATCAATGAATTGATATCCTCTGAAAAGCGGAATAAATAAATTGTCCCTCCGAAAAGAACCGATATAAGTGAAGCTCGTAGTAAGCCGTCTGCAATAAAATTGGAAAATTTGGGAATAAGGTAAACCAGGTACCAGGTGACAGCCCCACTGATAAGTACCCATAACGTCTTCATTGTAAAGGGCTGTAGCTTGAAGATCACTAAAATGAAGAGGTATCTTGAAAGATTGAAAATCGCATAAGTAACCGCACAAGCAATTGCAGCCCCGGTTATTCCATATAAGGGAATGAATATGAGATTTGCTCCTATAGTAATTCCCGCCAATGCTAATGTAAAGAAAGAATCCCACATGTAGTATCTCGAAGTTGCCAGTATAACCCCGTTTACGCCGGTCGCCGAATCGATCAAATTAGCAAGTCCAATAAAAAAGATCACATATTCTCCCTGGGCATACTCAGGCGGCAGAACCTCGTAGATGTTATCGATGTTTGCCCAAATAAGTATAAACAGATATAAGGAGGTGATCGTCTGAGTAATGCAGCTTTTACGATAGATCGATAAGATGCTTTTTAGGTCATTATGCTTCCAGGCTTCAGAGATGACTGTAAAGGCAATGCTATAAAGCGATCGGGCCGGTAAAGTAATAATCGTCGCAAAATTGAATGCGATCTGATAAATGCCCGTAGAACTTAGACCGTGTGATTCTGTAACCATGTATTTATCAATATTTTGGATAAGATACGGTGCTGATCCCGTGAGGATGCCAAAAACGGAAAGACGGATGAGCTGAGTTCTGATAGATTTATTTAAAAAACCAAATTGGGGCCTAATAATGAGTAGCCTGTTTTTGTATAGCCGGTGTGCTATCATTAGAGTTGGAATAATATTAGCGAGCAGCCAAAGCCACATAAACTGACTGAAGTCAACGAAACTGAAAACCAACAGAAGGAGCGTTATCAATACGAGCACTCGTTTAGTGAATTCATTCAGTACCCTCCCTGTAATTGTATCGTACAACATTCTTGAGTAAAGGTCAAAAACGTTGAAAAAAAGGGTGAAAAATGTAAGCGGTAGCAGATACCAGTAATAATTCTCGAACAGGTAACTATCTGTGCCATTTTGATTAACGACCTCGTCTTTCAAAAGGACGGCAATTACGCAGAATAGGAAAAAGCCTATCACAGAGATCATACAAGCTAAAAACAGATAGCCATTATGATTTCTGGAATCATGCCTGAAGAATGGAAAGATCCGGGCAGTGGCATTAAACCCCAATATGGAGAATTGAGCGGTCATCACAGAAAAGGACGCCAGAATGCCTGTCAGCCCTATTTGTTCGGGACTAAGAACATGAGGCATGATCAGAAAGGACGTCAAAAAACCTATAAATACACCAAGGTAAGAATAAAAAGAACCCTTTACTGTTTGTTGTTTGATAATTCCCATTTACAAAAGCTGATTTAGGCCTTTAAGCTTTTTTGAAGGATTGAGCCGAAACGACCCCCACTATATTGTAAAATTCTTCTGTCCATTGTATCTTGCGAAGATAAGATGGCAAAGATAACATATAATATTTGCGCGTTGATAGTCACCTATGGAGACAGATGGGAATTTTTAAAACAGGTTGTTTTAAGGGTTCTGAGCTTTGCGGAAATATCTGATGTTCTCATTGTCGATAATGCCTCTGTCTATGATGTCAGTCGGAACTGCCTGTCGCTTGATGATCAAAGGATTAAGGTTCTGGTGCAGGGAAAGAATACAGGGTCGGCGGGCGGATATAAAGCGGGATTAAAGCACTTTGAGCAGTATACAACTGCTGATCTTGTTTGGCTGCTTGACGATGATAACCTTCCCGATACACAAGCGCTGGATCATCTTATTGCTTCATGGACTGACACTTTAGAAAATGACGACAGCAAAGCCTTGTTCTGCCTCAGACAAGATAGAAAGCAGCATGTCAGTATAGCAAGCGGCGAAGATCCTTACCGATATTATCTTGTACCTGACAGCTTTTTAGGCTTTAGTTTATTTAGAATCCCTTATAACCAGTATCTCAAATTCAAAGACCGGTTTAAAAAAGAAGGATTACCCACAAAGAAAGTTACGCTGCCCTATGCGCCTTATGGCGGTATGTTCCTCCACAGAAACCTGCTTCGGCGGATAGGATATCCGGATGAACGCTTCTTTTTATATGCAGATGACTCTGAGTATACGTTTAGGATAACTCAGAACGGTGGAAAGATCTGGCTTATTCCATCAAGCCAGATCATCGACATTGACCGGTCCTATGGGGTGACTTACAAGTCGCGGATCTGGCGTTCTGTCTTTTTGGATTTGTGGAGTTTCAGGACCTATTATCAAGTAAGAAACAGTGTTTTTTTCAATAAGGTTGCAATCAGAAGTCCCGCGTTATTCCAAGTTAATATGTACCTGTGTCTTGCTATGCAATGGGCTATAAGCGTTATCACTTCAAAGGAAAAAGAATATAGATGCTTTTTAAAAGCTGTGAATGATGGACTGTCCGGAAATCTTGGGAATAAAGACACCCAGACATGTCAGGTTAATGACAGTTCTACAATTTAGATTATATAAAACCTAACCTCACTAACATTTAACTAGATTTGTCCTGACATTAGATATTACATCGAAGATGCAGAATTTTGCCCCTATTGCCTTATTTGTGTATAACCGTCCTGATCATGCAAGGAGAACACTAAATTTCCTTCAAAAGAATCTCCTGGCTGATGAGTCACGGTTGTTTATATTTTCTGATGGTGCCAAACCCGGACAGGAAGAAAATGTGAAAGCAGTGCGCGAGCTTATTAATAACTTAGATTGGGCTAAACCAGTTGAAGTTATCGAACGTGAACACAACTATGGCCTCGCCAACTCCGTAATAGACGGTGTAACCAGGCTTTGCCGAGAATATGGTAAAGTAATTGTTCTGGAAGATGACGTAATTACCTCCCCTCACACCCTTCAATATTTTAATGATGGCTTGAAAAAATATGAAGAGGAAGACAAAGTGATGCACATTACGGCCTTTATGTATGCGCTAAAGGAGAATAATTTGCCAGAATCGTTCTTTCTGCGCATATCAAGCAGCCAGGCTTGGGCAACCTGGGACCGGGCATGGAAACACTTTGAACCGGACATTAATGTGTTAATGAGCAAGTTCGACCGGCAGTCAAAATATGAGTTTGAAGTAGAAGGCGCTATGAACTTTTGGAAGCACATGGAGCATTTCAGAGATGGGAAAAATAATTCCTGGGCTATTCGCTGGTATGCTTCTGTCTTTTTGAACAATGGACTTTCATTAAATCCAAAGATTTCTTTAATTGATAACATAGGCCATGATGGATCAGGGGTGCATTCGGCTGTCGGCGAGATCTACAGAAGCCCGATAAATCCAAACCGCATTACAGATTTTCCGGATATTATTGAAGAAAATAAAGAAGCCTTCGCAGTTGTGAAAGATTTCCTAAAGCACCGGAAAGGAAGTTTACTAAAACGTGGTCTTCGCTACTTTAATCACATACTCACCAAAATGAAAGCCAGATAATTGTATTTTTGCTGGCTGTGAAGATTGTTCATTTAAACACATACGATGGTAACGGTGGAGCAGGCAGGGCTGTCCTGCGCTTAAATAAAGGCTTGCGGAATTTGGGAGCTGATTCTGATATCGTATGCCTTTATCAGTTTGATCAGAATTCCAATGTGGAAGCTATATCCAGCTCTGTTCCCCGCCGCCTTCATGCACTGATCAACATCCTTGCGGAACGGTTCCTGATTAAACCCTTTCTAAAAAGTAACGCAATCCCCTTCTCTTTACAGCGCTTTGGACTTTCTCCAAATTATCTAAAAATTCTTCGGGATGCGGATATAATACACATTCATTGGATAAATCATGGGTTTCTTGCGCCAGATCAAATAAGACAACTTTCTTCTTTAGGCAAGAAGATCGTATGGACTTTGCATGACAGCAATCCTATAACCGGAGGCTGTCATGTTCGATATGACTGCATGCACTTCAAAAACGAGTGTGGCAATTGCCCCGTATTGAAGAGACCGGGTAGAAATGATCTGTCTCATCGTACATGGCTTGCAAAATATGATGCATATACCGGGGTGAAATTTGATTTCATTGCACCAAGCACCTGGATGGGCGACCGTACAAGAGAAGCTTCACTTGCAAAGGGCAAGAATGTTCATGTAGTTTCGAACGCTTTGGAAACGGATGTTTTCAGACCCACAGATAAAACATCCTGTCGTAACGAATTTGGTATTGATCCAGGGACTGTAGTTATTCTGGCGGGCTATATGCCTTCAAAATCCGATAGGCATAAAGGTTTCCCGGAGCTGCTTGACACACTCAGGCATTTAGCTGGCAGGCCATCTACCGACCAAACAAAATATCTCTTGCTGTTTTATGGAAGTGATGGGTCTGATATTAAATTCGATATTCCCATTAATTATAGGTTTGTGGGAAAAATAAAAGATGATAGTGTTCTTGTGAGGCTTTACAGTTTGGCCGATGTCTTCTTGTTTACCTCTTTGGAGGAAAGCATGGGTTATACCGCTCTTGAAAGTCTGGCATGCGGTACGCCGGTAGCCGCTTTCAGAACTTCCGGTGTTACGGATGTTGTCCTTCATAAAAGAAATGGCTTCCTTGCGGAATTGTACGATACAAAGGCTTTGGCGCAAGGTATCGAGTGGATTATTCAACAGAACGAGAACGGCGATCTATCTAAGTCAGCAAGAGATTGGGCTGTCCAAAATTTTAGCCTCAATGTCATTGCCCAACGACATCTTGATATTTATCAGCAGCTATGACCTCCAATCCAACCCTTAGCGTTATCACAATTGTTTACAACAACGTCCGCGATATCGAGCGGACAATACTGTCTGTCGTAAATCAATCATATTCTAACATTGAGTATATAATTATTGATGGCGGCTCTACCGATGGGACCCTGGAAATCATCCGGAGGCACCAGACAAAAATATCGGTGCTCATTTCAGAGAAAGATGCTGGAATATATGATGCCATGAATAAGGGACTTAGCAAAGCTAGCGGCGACTATGTCTTATTTATGAACTCCGGTGATGAAATCTATGCGCTAGATACCGTCCAAAAGGTTTTCGACACAGAGCTGGATGCAGATATTTACTATGGAGAAACAGAGATGTTCGACGAAAACTGGAACAGTTTAGGCCAGCGCCGGCACAAAGCCCCCGAGAAGCTTACTTTGAAAAGTTTTAAATACGGCATGAGTGTAAGTCATCAGGCAATCTATGTCAAGCGGTCCCTTTCCAGGCCCTTTAACAGTGCTTACTGCCTAAGCTCCGACATAGACTGGGTGCTTCATGCAATCAGGAATGCTAAAAGAATAGTAAATACCCGCATCTATGTGGCGAAATATCTTGTAGGAGGGATGTCAAAAAAGAAGCATCGCGAAAGCCTGATGGAACGTTTTCGTATATTCTCAGAATATTACGGCTTAGTGCCAAATTTGATTAATCACATGGTTATTGCCGGCCGGCTTGCGTTTTACTATCTGAAGAACCGGAAAACAAATGACTGATTCCGGTTCTTCAGAATGCTAAAATTTTCCTCTGATATTTGGAAAAATATCAGAATTATAAAGTTCTTTAAATTCTTTATGCACAGAGGCAGGTAGTGAAGGCAATGCAGAAGCCGAAATATTGCTTACAACCTGGCCAACTTTTGTTGCTCCTGGTATCACTGTTGTGATTTCAGGGTGATCTAAGATCCACCTGATAGCCCATTGCGATGTCCGGTCGTCAGGAAACCTCCCTGCAATGTCGGCGGCCAGCCTTACTGCTTTACCAAATTCGATACCCGAAAATGTTTCACCTACATTAAATGCGTCTCCGTTGGCATTGTAGTTACGGTGATCGTTTGCATCAAATACCGTCCGCTCGGTATATTTGCCAGAAAGCAATCCGCTCGCCAGGGGAACCCGTGCAATTAAAGCTACATTTTTTTTCCTTGCTTTTTCGAAGAACTCTTCCGAATAATGCTGCCGGAAAAGGTTAAATATGATCTGTAGCGAAGCCAGACCATCTTGTTCAAGGCAGATCAGGGCCTCTTCGGCTGTCTCAACGCTTACTCCCCAATGTTGTATAAGTTTCTGATCCTGAAGCTGTCGCAGATGGTCAAACACCTTGCCCGACCGGAGCTCTTCGGTCGGGATACAGTGAAGTTGCTCTAAAAATAATGAAGGTGTTCCTAGATTTTGCAATGACGACTCTACATGTTTTTTCATTGAGTCATAGCTGAAGTTTTGCGGCCATCCATTTCCTTCATCGCCTCTTCGGCCTAACTTACTTGCAACGTACAGTGTTTTATTGGTGGTTTTCAGGAACCGGCCAATTATGCTCTCGCTAATTCCCATTCCATATACGTCGGCGGTGTCGATGAAAGTTCCTCCGGCATCAACAAATGCATTTAAAATAGAAAATGCCTCTTCATCGTTGATATTTCCCCAATCGGCACTTCCCAGTTGCCAGGTCCCCAGACCTACTTCTGATACTTCTATATCTTTAAATTTCCTGTATTTCATTTTGATTTTCTAATCAGGTTCACTTCTGCTGCAGTAACCGCACTCGCCTTGTTTTCGAAATTGTTCCTTATATAAGTCAGCACATCGGCTATTTGCTGATCGGTTAAATAGCTGGCTGAGGGCATTACATTTGAATAGCTTTCGCCATCAATATCAATACCCTGCATTCCTTTAAGCAGAATGTTGATCAGTTTCTTTTTGTCTCCAACAACATTGGATGACTTGATGAGCGGTGCGTTTAAATTAGGGACCCCGCCGCCGTCTGTTTGGTGGCACGTTACGCAGTAAGTCGCATACATCTCTTTCCCTCTTTCAAGCGATGATCTAAGGGCGGAAGCACTTACTGTATTAGCTTTCAATTTTGGTGCTGGCTTTTTAGTTTGCGCCATAGCACCAACAGAAGTTGCGGTAAGTAATACAACGATTTTCAGCTTGTTCAAATTTTTAGTTTTTAGTGTAGGATATTTTATAGATAGTGCCTTTTACATCGTCAGATACAAAAAGTGAGCCATCCGGTCCCTGAGCCAATCCGCAGGGACGATGCTGCGCCTGTCTCGGCGAGTTCACCACCTCCACACCAGCAAATCCTTCCGCAAAGATTTCCCAATCACCTGAGGGTGCTCCGTTCTTGAAGGGGACAAAGGCTACATAGTAACCTTCCTGGGCTTGGGGAGACCTGTTCCAGGAACCATGGAACGCAATGAAAGCACCATTTTTATATTTCGCAGGGAATTGCTCGCCAGTATAAAATAATAAGCCGTTTGGTGCGAGATGGGCAGGGAAACCTACCACCGGTTTTATATACTTGGTATCGCCTTCTTTTTTGCCATCGCCACCATATTCGGGCGCGAGGATGTTTTTCTTCTGTATGTGATCATAGTAGATATACGGCCAGCCAGCGTCATCATTTTTGATTATTTTGAACATACATTCTGATGGTAGTTCTGCAGACTGTTCGCTGCTAAACAGGTCAGGGAACATGCTTAGCTGATCTCTGCCGTGCTGCATAACATATAACGATTTGTCCTGACTATTCCAATCAAGGCCAACAACATTACGCAAGCCTGTAGCATACCTTATGCCTTCGCCGTAACTTTGATTCAGCCGGTCCGATTTAAACTGCCATACACCGCCTGCTGAATCTAGGATAGGACAGCCTGGACGCCCAGGAGAACCTTGACGGCGATCCTGAACCTGGCAGGAGTTAGAGTAAGCGCCGATCGTCACATAGATATTTGCCGAATTATCCAGCACTATTGATTTTGTTTCATGCTGGTTCCTCGCAATTAAACCCTTTACTATTTTTTCAGGACTTTCAGGTTTAACAACAGCTTGGTTTTCATCAAGCTCATACCGGAATACTTCCTCGTCTGAGGACGCATAAAGGTAATTGTCTTTTAAATAAATACCTGTACCGCCATATGAGCCAAATCCACTTGTTTCATCATACTTCCCGTCACCATCTTTGTCTTTTAAAAACAAAATACCTTTCCCATTTACAGGCCTGGCAAGTTTTACATAAAGATCGCCTTTTTTGGTAAGCGCAATATGACGCGCTTTGCCAAGGTTATCTGCAACGATACTTGTTTTAAAGCCAGCGGGTACCTTTAATGTCTGTGCTTCGGCAGCTAAGGAAGCACAGACAATCATCAGTGCTCCAAGTGCAATTTTAAGGGTGCTGTACGCCACGCTTTTCATAAATCGCTTTTTTGCTATTGTAATTTAGAGATAAAATGGTTTTTAAAAAGACTTATAAATACAACTTATTACGTATAACTTACCCTAGTCGTTAAGTTCAACCATCGCCTTTATTACGCCATTTGCAGGATCTAACCATCCCTTAAAATCATCCTTCACCTGTTCGAAGGTTACCCGATGAGTAATATAGGTCGCAGGGTTAACCATGCCCTTTTTCATAGACGCAATTACATGTTCAAAATCTGCACGGGTAGCGTTTCTGCTGCTCATTAGTGTTCCTTCTCTTTTGTGGAACTCCGGGTGACTGAAGTTAAGCTCCCCTTTTTGCAGGCCGACTAAGACATAACGGGCTCCATGTGCCATATATTGAAATCCATTGTTTATAGCTCTTAAGCTTCCGGTAGCATCAATAACTACAGTTGGGAAATCGCCGCCTGTAATTTCTTTTAAGCGTTCAATGACATCGTCATTCATGGCATTTATGGTATGTGCTACACCCAATTTATCGCTGCAGAAAGACAATCGCTGATCGTTGATGTCCATTGCTATTACCTTGCCGCCTGCAATTCTGGCAAATTCCATAATTCCAAGACCGATGGGACCTGCGCCTATCACTAAAACAAATTCATCCGGTTTAACATCAGCTCTCCGCACTCCATGAGCACCTATAGCCAAAGGCTCTACCAAAGCCAGTTCATCAAAGCTTAATCCTTCGCCATGAATCAGCGAATAGGATGGAACAGATAAGTATTCAGCCATACCACCGTTTACATGCACTCCGCAAACTTTGATACTTGTACAGCAATTTTCCTTTCCCGACCGGCAGGCAATGCACTCCCCACAGTTAAAATATGGGATAAAGGTCACAGCTTCGCCCTTACTGAATCCCTCGGCATTGTCGCCCTCAACAAACTCGGCTGCAAGCTCATGTCCTAAGATCCTGGGATATTCAAAAAACGGCTGGGTGCCTTCAAATGCGTGCAGGTCTGTGCCGCAAATACCAATGCGCTTAATTTTGAGAATAGAATGATTTTTTGTAGCCACCGGACTATCACCCTCCTGGTATTCAAATTGCCCCGGCGTAGTACAAACTAATGTTTTCATGTTGTTATAAATATATTAGATGAGATTAATCAAGTCCATAAAATCTGGAAGCATTTCCACCCCAGAATAAGTTTTGTTCATTTTCAGATAGAGCAGAGGTGTAATCACTCACAATGCTAAGCATATTCTTATATTCAGCAGCAACCAGACATACCGGCCAGTCAGAACCGTACATCAACCTTTCAGATCCAAACGTTTCGAAAATTACATCCAGATAAGGGTTGAAATCTTCTTTCCTCCAGTTTTTCCAGTCGGCTTCAGTTACCATGCCTGATACTTTGCAGAATACATGCTCATACTGCGCCAGAGTTCGAATGTCTCTTGCCCAGTCCTCTATTTTTTGACCCTTGATAGGAGGTTTCGCGATATGGTCTATAACAAATTTCTGATCCGGGAAAGAAGAAACAAATTCCGGGACATAGATCAGCTGATCCGGAAAAATAAGAATGTCATAGGTATATCCCTCATTACCCAAAGCCTTGATCCCCCGTTTAAATTCGCTGTTAAGCATCAGAGCCCGGTCGGCTTCACCTTGCAGTACATGTCTGAACCCTTTGATCATTTCATAGCCTTTGTAAAATTGAAGGCTCTCTACAATATTTTCAGAGCGGAGGTCGATCCAGCCGACAATACCTTTAATGAAGGAGTTCTCAGCAGCAAGTTCAAGAAGAAAGGCGTTCTGTTCTTCTGATTGGTCGGCCTGCACCGCCACACAGCCATCAAATTTATTCTCCTTTAAAACAGGAGATAAGTCTTCCGGTAAAAAATCGCGTTGTATAACGCTCATTTCGTCATTGATCCAGCTATCCCTGATGGGGTCGAAACGCCAAAAGTGCTGGTGAGAATCTATTCTTTGCATGTTTCTTATTCCAAGGCTGTATATTAAGATATTAGAACTTCAGCCCGCGTAGATATCCTAAATGGTGTATACAAATAAAATTAAACTTTTTCAGATTTGAAAATTGATTTGTGTCTATGAAACATCATTGCTTGTAACAGCGTAACTTAATTTCACAGTTTCCGTATAGGAGCGTTTTAGATCTATCCTTGGTCATGAGCATAAGACGTTTATTAGTTTTGGTGTGGCTGCTGCCTCTGTTTTGTTCGGGCCAGCAAAAAGCCATTTTGTCTCAATATATGTTTAGCGGACTTGTAGCCAATCCAGCATATTCATCTATAGATAATGCCTTGAATATGACTGCGGTATCCCGCCATCAATGGGTTGGGTTCAAAGGGGCTCCGAATACACAGATATTCTCATTACATTCTCCTATAAACGAGTCGAACTCTTCTTTCGGAGCAATTTTGATGCGCGATCAGATTGCGGAAGTTATTATTGATAATGCAGCCTTCCTATCATTTGCTCAGAAGGTTGAGATTGCCGAAGAAACTTTTTTATCGCTCGGTATCAACGGAGGTATCAGTAAGTACCAGGCAAACTATAGTGAGATATCAGATGAGGCGTTTATGATCGATCCTGTTTTTGCAAATGAGAATGATATCAGGAGCAGTGTAGGCCTTGGACTCATGTTGTTCTCCAATAAGTTCTACGCCGGGCTTTCTGCTCCTTCGTTCATGGAGTTCCGTGGAAACAAACGTACCCGGACTGCTTTTCGTACCCATTGGATCGCTCAGGGCGGATACCTTGTTGATTTCGGAGAGAACCTTAAATTCAAACCCAATGCCATGGTGAAATATGTAAACGGTTCTCCAATGCAAATAGATGTGAATGCGAATTTTCTGATTGCAGAAACGCTATGGCTGGGAAGCTCATGGCGATCTTTCGACTCCATGAATTTTATCGCCGAGCTGCAGATCTCGCCGAAATTGCAGGTTGGATACGCTTATGATCTTACCACCAGTCAGCTCTCGCACGTACAAAAAGGCTCCCATGAGATCATGCTAAGTTTCCGTTTTGCAAAATGGGATGGGCCCAGGTGCTACTTTTAAGGAATCTTAAAAGCCTTCTTCCGGCGTCTGTCCTCCATCATCACCGCCAGTGTCTCTTTTCTTAGTACGTTGCGGCAGATCAGAGTTGCCGAAACGATAGCTAAAGGTAAGCGTGCTCATCCTGCCCTGCATACGTCTCTGTGACTCCCTGTAGAAGACATTCGTTGAAGTATATGAACCCCATTTCCTGGAGTTAAATACATCACGCATGTTAAAGGAAATACTTCCTTTTTTCTTCAAAACGTCCAATTTTAACGCTGCATCAGTGCCCCACATGGCCTTACTTTTGCCCTGTGCTGTTACGCGGGGTGCCATATAGTTACCATTTAATTGTGCAGAAAGGTTGTAGGGTAATTTAAGGCCAGCAGTCAGGTTTGAAGTCCAGTTATAACCGCTGTTCGAGCCGATGTTATATTCCTCGCTGCCAGAGAATTTGTTATAGAATACATTCACATTTCCGGTCAGGTTGAGGGCTTTCGAAACGTCAGCCCGGCCTATCACTTCGAAGCCAGCCGCCCTGTTTTTTGTCAGATTTATAAACTGAGTCAGGGTCGTAGTATTATCAATAACAGTTTGAACTCCCTCAACAACATCATTTACCTGTCTGAAATACAGGGAAGAGGTTAGTGTTAAGCCAGTGAAATATTTTAAATAACTAAATTCAAAAGAGTGTATATCCTCCGGTCTCAGACCAGGGTTTCCGGTACGGATGTTATTAGGATCTGAAAGATCCCGGAATGGATTTACCTGCCATCCCCTGGGCCTGTTAACCCTCCTCGTATAACTCATTTGAAGTTGTTGCTCTCCGCTAAGCTTCTGAGTCAGGAACACACTCGGATAAATACGGAAGTAATCCAACTTTGCTTTATCGTTGGTAGGATTAATAGGATCAAGGCCGATATACTCTGTATTAAGATAGGCCTGTTCAGCTCTTAAACCCAATTGAAATCCGAAACCTGGTGTGATCTGGTTTTGATAACTCCCATAAACAGCATGTACAATGTCTTCAAGGTTAAAATCATTGGTCTGGCTGTAATCGGTTACTATACTTCCTGCGAATGCGTCGTACCGCCTGGAAAACTGCGAGGCATCTTCTGTTCTGATGGTGCTGCGGTAGCCTGCTTCCAGTTTTTGTGTCTTGCTGAACGGCAGAGTATAATCCAGCTGAAGATTATAGTTACGGCTAAGTTCGTTGCCGTCGTTCTCTCTTATGTCAAGAGTGTCTTTTTTGGCGCCGGCAAACGTGTAGAAATCTTGATTAAGATTTTGAAACTCATCTTCCTTACTTTCTCCCATGCTAACATTTGCCATTAGTTCTTCACCCTGCTTTTTGAATTTCCTGCTAAAATCCAGGCTCAGATCGTAGCCGGTATCCTCATCTGTTTCTCTTGAAGTTCTGAAGCTGGACCCATCCAGGCTGGCATTATAGTTTTGGTAGAGGTAGTTGATGTCTTCATCACGATCGCTGTTCCTCAGGTTGATATTACCAGATAATCCCAAGGTAGTCTTTTGATTGAAATAATAGTCTATCCCAACTTTAGCTGTATTGCCGGTGTTCGACCTGCGGCCATCAGATATGTTATTAACTATACTATTCGTATTGCTGAATGTGGTATTGTTAAAACCGCCACCCAGGCGTTTGCCCTCCCTGTAGCTGTAATTTCCATAAAGATTAATTTTCCCATCTCTGTAGCTTAAGTTAGTGCTAGCATTGTAGTTATCCTGAGTGCCTCCGGACAAAGCCACAGCTCCATTCAAACCTATTTTTTTATTCTTCTTTAGTACGATATTTATTATACCAGTCTGACCTTCCGGGTCATATTTAGCCGAAGGGTTAGTGATCAGTTCTATGTTTTCAATAGAGCTGGCCGGAAGAGACTGAAGTACCGTTGCTATATCACCTCCTCCAATAGCTGAAGGCTTACCATCGATCAAAACCCTCACGCTTCCCGAGCCTCTAAGGCTCACATTTCCGTCTATATCAACCGCCACTGTTGGTACATTAGCCAGCAGGTCTGTTGCAGATCCACCTTCGCTTACCAGGCTTTGTTCCACATTAAACACCTTTTTGTCTATCCCCAATTGGATCTGATTACGCTGACCCTGCACCACCACTTCTTTCAGAACAGTTGCCTTAGATGCAGCTAGTTTTATAGAACCAAGATGCTGCTTTGCAACAGTTGAAGAAAGGGTGATGTCTTTTCTGGAAAAGATCTGATATCCTACGAAGCTTATCTTAAGGGAATAGGAGCCAAAGGGAACCGGGCTTAAGGTAAAATTACCTTGCATGTCAGTCTGAGCCGATTTAATACTTTTGCCTGTGGCATCTATCAAAACTACCGAAGCAAAGTCTATAGGTTTACTCGTTGCATTGTCAATTACTTTCCCGCTAACACTTCCTGAACCTGCAGGTTGAGCTTGGGTTTTCAGGAAACAGCAAATAATGAGAATGCTCGTGAATTTGAAAAATTTCATTTTAAATGTGTGTGCGGTAAAATAAGCAAAGAACGTGCTACAAAGAAATGCTGGTATGGGTTTGAGGTAATTACTTCGTTACATTAGTCAATGCTAACGGTAAGCCCCTCCTGCTGTAGAATCTTACGGTAAACTTCCAGCTCTGTAAAAGACCCTTCAAGTACCTCACACTTACCTTTGGTGTGTACCGTCCAGGCTATTTTCTCTGCCTGGTGTTCTGAATAATCAAGGTATTTTGACAGACAGTATATAACGTGATCGAAAGTGTTCACTTCATCATTCCACAAAATAAGCCTGTGACTGGTTTTTAAACCAGCCAATACCTCGTCAAGAGTAAAAGTTTCAACCTGTGTATCAGTATCAGCAAAACGAATATTCATAGGGTGCAAATTTACACAAAATTTTTACCATGAGATTTCAGCCCTCGATAATTGCTGTTTATTGTTGAATTATTGCACTTTAAAGCGGAAAGTTTTTCTAACTAATGAGCCATTCAACGCGAGGCCTTCAATAGTAACCTTGTAGGTTCCAGCTTCATCTGCGGTAAAAAAGCTAACAGAGGCATTTCCTTTGTCGTCTGTCAGAATATTCGGAGTCCAGTAAATTGTATTTCTCAAATCAGGGAAGCGGGTGTCGTCCTTCGGGTCGGCGTATGCCGGCGAATAAAATTCTCTTGCAGTAAACAATCCCTGGGGTTTGTAAGTAGCAATTCCCGGAGATAAGCTTCTGTATGACAAATTGCGCTCCCCACGCTTCGTGTTGATTATCAGTACTCCGCCACCGCCGCGGATACCATAGATGGCAGTGTTGCCTATGCTTTTCAGCACCTCTATACTTTCTACATCCTGTGGTGGAATCATGCTAAGATAGTCAGGCTCCAGATACATTCCATCCACCACCAGCTGCATAGGTACCGGTCCTGAGAATGAGCTGAACATACTACGGGTCGCATAAGCTATTCCATTCTGAACAATAACGCCGGCAACCACCCCCTGTAAACACTGCGCCAGATTCTGGCAATACTGCAGCCTGTCAGCTTTAATGATAGCATCAGCATTTCCAGCACCGTTCAGATTGCTGGAATTGCTTAAAACGGGCTTTTTATCAGCAACCTTAACCTCAGCCAGCATGATGGTTTTGCGTAACTGACCATTTTTTCTCATGGTTTCAAAATTCTCGTTCCGTAACTTAAGGTACGAAAGCATGTTTTGATTCACATTTATTTCAAGAGAAGGTGCATTTTTGTTTTTTGTTACCAGTTGCTCAGGCAATCGGTCTATTTCAATGTAAACATTCTTTTTATCCTTTGCATTTCTTGCCTGTAATACAAATGCTGTGCTGTCATTAAAGCTCAGTCCCTCAAATTTAAACTTACCTTCTGCATCGGTGGCAGTATCCATAATCGCTGCATTTCCCCTGGAGGGCAATAAAATCACTTTTCCTCCTGCTACCGCATTGCCGTTTGTTGTAGTTACCCTGCCGCTGATGCTAATAGTTTGTTCCGGACTGAAAGCAGTGTTAGGATAAGAGCCTGAAATAATATTTTTCCATGTAAACCTGCGCCAGCCTTGTGTTAACAATAAATTGTCTAGGTGTTTTGACCTATCCTTGTTTTCTGCTGTGAAGTAGTAGTTGGGATTTTCGATGTAACCCTTCATGTCCGAACTCAAAAGCAAGTTCGAGAGAATAGTAGTTTCTTTGTTGTCGTCAAAAGGGACCAGGCTTTCATTAATTACTGCGAGCGAAAAGTTTCCCTGTGTTATTTTTGAAGTAGTATCCTTTGTACCGAGGTTAAGCTGCACTTTCTCACGTTTACCATAAACAGGTTTATTGGCTTTAACGTCGAGGGTTAAGGACTGATTTTCTATAAAAACGAGACGTTCTGCCACAGGTTGATACCTTGGAGAAAACAAGGTCAGTTGCAGTATTCCAGTTGGAAAACGCTTTTTAGGAAGTTTTGCAACAAAGACCGTATTAGACACCGGTGCCCTTGAGATATACTGTACTTCCCCGTTTGTCTGTCCTATAACAGTCAATTCTCCTTTTTCGCCAAGTGACGAACTTGCCGCGATCTTTATGACGATGTTATTCTTATCAGGTTCTGAAACGGATAAAATGTAGCCATCATTAAAAGCACCAGGCAAATCCACCTGTTTTTCAGACCCATCTTTAAATTTTACAAATGCCTTATATGAGTTTCCTTTCTCTGGTGTGATTATGAATGAGCCCATTCCAGCATGCTCGGATACAAATTCGGCTACCTTAACCTTATTGCGGTCACTTATATACCCGGAAACCTCCCGGCTAAGACCATCAGCACCTAATGCCTTAAAACCAACTTTGGAGGTAAGTCCGTTTACCAGTTGCCCACTTTCAGGGAAAAATTGAACATTCACCTCGGCAGAAGTCGTCTTCAGGGGAAAGGCTTTCTTAACTGAACTTTTTTCATCCAGTTTAATAGTGGTGTTGATCCTTCCGGACTTCAGCACAAAAGGTTGAGCATTGCTAAACTTCAGCTCCACATGTCCTTTTGCATCAGTAACCGCTTTCCCGCTGGCTATATTTCTAAAGTCCAGTTGCACGGAATAATTTACTTCTTTGTTAGCAAGCGGTTTTCCGTTAATATCCTGATAGGTGATGCTGGCTGCTACATTCTGTCTAATGCCCGTTTTCGAAAAACTATAAGAAACATCACTAACTATCTGGTTTGTGAGAGAATTGCCTATCTGGATAGTCTTGTCGAAAAAAAACTCTTCTCCGAAATTTCTCATCCAGGTGGTGTAAGCACGTATCCTGTAGTTGCCTTCGGTTAGGGAATCAGAGAGGACGAAGTCGCCCCAGGCCAGGCCAGAAACTACAGGCAGTCGTAACGATTTTTTGATGGAATCCCTTTCGTTGATTAGATCCACATACAGGATCTTGCTGAAGGCAGATAGCTTGTTTTCACTTGCATTAACAATATAGGCTTTAAACCATATACTATCGCCTATGCTATAATATGGCTTATCAGTATGTATGTGAACCTTTTCCTGTAAATTGGCTGCTTTATATTTTTCAAGTTTTGCTAAAAGATCCTTAAGAGGCTCATCCTCCCTGTTCATAAGGGTAAGCCCTAAAATGCAAGGCAGAAGCAGCAATATTAAAAACAGACCATGGCGACTCATAGACATATAAATAAACGAGCCTCAATTAAACAATTGAGGCTCGCTATTAAATATACAACATTTATATTTAAAAAGTGTTTTTCCACATCATGCTCTCCACAGGACGAGTGGTCTTATTGTTATATTTCGCGTTTCCTTTACTATTGTAAAAAGTTTCCACCTCTCCCGCAATATTAAAATAAATCAGCTGACCAATAGGCATCCCTGCATATACTCTCACAGGCTGTGCCACCGAAATTTCCAGTGTCCAGGTATTGCAAAACCCTACGTCACCCTTTCCCGCTGTAGCGTGAATGTCTATACCCAGGCGACCAGTGCTCGATTTTCCTTCGAGGAAGGGGACATGCGCATGAGTTTCCGTATATTCCACTGTTACGCCCAGATAAAGGGTATGTGGCTGGAGGATAAACCCTGCTTTTGGAATTTCGAAATGCTCAATTTCGTTATGCTGCTTTGCGTCAAGTACCCTGTTTTTATAAGTGGCAAGATATTTACCCAGATGGACATCATAAGAGTTGGTGCCTAAGCACTCTCTGTTGAAGGGCTCAATGATAATGGTTCCTTTATCAATTTCTTCTAAAATGCGTTTGTCTGTAAGAATCATAATCCATTAAAGGGTTTGGGCATAAAACTAAGATAAAATTTCAAAATTTAGAATTAAGTGTGGCTGCCGGATACCTTTTCTTTCATTTGCAGGCATTTAGCTCAGAGTGGAGTTTAATAGTACTTGTTTCTATAATTTGAATAATTTACGATAATTTTGCACTGTTCTGTTAAACAGGATGGAGGCACAGGGGTTATCTGTTATAAACAATTTAGCTGGCTTTACATCGATAAGCCGCTAAGAATAAGTACTCAAATGAAATCTAAAAGACATGGCTCTGGCCTACTATAAACATCTGGATAGTACCTCGGCTTTCGGAATATGGAAGATCGAAGAAAGTGCCGAAGAGCTGTATTCACAACTCATACTGAACGATGAAGAGAAGGCTCGACTGGAGACTTTGAATAATGGTAAAAGAAACCTGCACTGGCTAAGTACGCGTGTATTGCTTCGCAAAATGCTTAATACAGATAAGTATATCGACTGCCAGGTGGATGAACATGGCAAACCGTATCTGGTAAATTTTCCGCACCATATTTCCTTAAGTCACTCGTTCGACTATGCAGCTGTAATTATCAGCGAGAACAAACCTGTGGGTATTGATATTGAACTGGTCAAAAATAAGATCGAAAGAGTAGCTTCGAAATTTTTGATTCCCCGGGAGCTGGCTTTTATCGATCCGAAGCATCGAATAGAGCATTTATACATATGCTGGTGTGCCAAGGAAGCTATCTATAAACTACAGGGAAAGCGCAACGTCTCATTCAAAGACCATATAAGGCTTAAAGAATTTCCCTTCAAGGAAGATGGAAACTTTCCTGCTTCCCTTGAAGTAGATGATGAGTATTCTGAATACGATGTTTACTACGAGCGATTTAAAGATTACATGATAGGGTATGTTACAGGTATCAAACAAAATACTGAGCCTCCTCAGAATATATAAAGAGAACGTACAATTACCAATACATGAAGAATAAAAAAGTGCAGTTTCAGGACTGGGGCTTGATGGACTATCAGGAAGCCTGGGATAAGCAGGAAGAAACATTCACAAAAGTTGTAGATCAGAAAACATTAAACCGTACCAAGGCAGCTGAAGATCCAACCAGTAACTATCTGATTTTTGTACAACATCCCCACGTCTATACGCTTGGAAAAAGCGGCAAGCCCGAAAATTTATTGTTGGATGAACAAGGCCTGAAAGACAAGGCTGCAAGCTATTATAAAATAAACAGGGGCGGCGATATTACTTATCATGGCCCCGGACAGATAGTGGGTTATCCCATTCTTGACCTCGATAATTTCTTTACTGACATTCACTTGTATTTGCGCACCCTTGAAGAAGCGGTTATTCTCACCCTGGCGCATTATGGAATAACAGCCGGCAGGTACGCCGGATTTACCGGTGTGTGGCTCGATGCCGATAACGAACGGGCTCGTAAGATCTGCGCAATGGGTGTCCGCTGCAGTCGTTGGGTTACCATGCATGGCTTCGCATTTAACGTAAATGCCGATCTGGATTACTTCAAAAACATCGTTCCTTGCGGTATAGATGATAAAGATGTTACCTCGATGGAAAGAGAACTTGGCTATAAGCCAGATATCGAAGAAGTGAAAGAGGTTTTAAAAACAAAGATCGCAGATCTGTTCCAAATGGAGCTGCTAGATTAACCGAAGATCAGACCTCTTCACCATAGATCTGCAAAAAGTTGTAGTCTTTTACTATGACCTGTAAAAACTGTTCATCACTTTCCAGGTTGACATTAGCCAGTCCGAGATGCTCTCTGATCCGGGATGCCGTCGATTGAAGCAACGGATGATTTTTACTTTTGTTGAAATTATTTAACACTTCGTAAATAAGACTAACATCGCTGTCCGACAACTTGCTTGCTTCAGGAAACACCAGCTGGTGATCTGGCGGCGGAGGCATAAATGCTACATGGTGTAAGCCAGTTTTCGATTTGGTTCTTACAATAGTAGTACCGGCCACAAGATCGCCTATCCTTTGTTTTTTGTCTGTAGCGGCAACGCAAAGCAGACCACCCATATTCATTGTTACTGTGAAATCAATAATTCTGAACATCCAGCGCAAAAGGTATTGTCCAAGGCCTGGGCGGGCTCCGTCAAGACTGATCACTTTTATTTTCATCACCTTCTTGCCAAGGCTTTGACCATTGAAAAAGACCTCGCATACAAGGTCGTAAAATGCATAACATAACAGGAGAACAACCAGGAGTACCTCGAAGAATGATGGCAACCCTGCACCTGCAAGTCCCGAGCCGAAGCCACTCGCAAAGATCAATATGTAAATAAAAAAAAAGGCCAGGAAATCCAGAAGATAAGCCAGTATCCGCGGGCCTAGTCCGGCAACTTCATAATCAATATCAATATTCTGCGCTGTTGTGATCCTTACGGTTTGCATAGTTAAAATATTTTCTAATTTAAATTTTTTGTTGATGATTTAAAATTTGTTCCTATTTTAACTGAAAATATTCCTGCCTAAACCAGTATGAAGGAGAGTATATTTGTTAAGCAAAACTATTCCAAATGGGTGCGTTTCGAGCAAGATCTAACCGAAGATCCCGATGAGCTTGCGGCACGGTTTATTTCAGTTACCGATGACCTCGCTTACGCAAAAACTTTTTTTCCGAAATCAAACACAACGGCATACCTAAACGGGTTAGCCGCCCACTTTCATCAATCTATTTATGTTAATAAGAAGGAGAAAAGTGGCCGGTTTAAGTCATTTTGGATCACCGAGCTGCCGCTGCTATTTAAAAAGCACGAAAAGCAACTGCTTTACTCTTTCCTCTTCTTTGTTGTTTTTTGCTTTATCGGGGCACTTTCTGCCAAGTTCGATGATTCTTTTGTGCGTTTGATATTGGGTGACGGTTATGTAAACATGACTAACGAAAATATTAGTAAAGGTGATCCTTTCGGTGTTTATAAAAAAGAGGGCGAGTTTGCAATGTTCTTTTATATCGCTTCCAATAATATCTTCGTTTCCTTTTATACTTATGTAAGCGGCATTTTTGCTTCTGTAGGAACGGTTTACAACCTTGTAAAGAACGGCATTATGCTGGGTTCTTTTCAATATTATTTTTTTAGTAAAGGCCTGGGCTGGCAGTCTGTACTGGTTATCTGGATTCACGGCACACTTGAAATTTCGGCTATTGTTATCGCAGGAGGTGCCGGACTGGTATTAGGCAACAGCATACTCTTTCCTAAAACCTACAAACGTATCGTGTCTGTTACAAGAGGTGCAAAGGAAGGGCTTAAAATAGTGATCGGACTGGTCCCTATATTTGTTTGTGCTGCCTTTCTTGAAGGGTTTATAACACGCCACACAGAAATGCCGCTTTTGTTGAGTTTGTCGATCCTGCTGGCCTCACTTTCTTTCATGGTGTGGTACGTTATTATATATCCTAATTACTTATCCCAAAAACTAAAAAATGACAAGCCCGGAGAAACAGAACATTAATTTGCGTCAGGAACGCGATTTTGGTGAACTCATCAATGATAGCTTTGTGTTTTTGAAACAAAACTGGAGACCACTACTGAAAGCCTGTCTTGTAATCGCGGGCTTTTTTATCATCGCCGCTATGGTTTCAGAGATCTTTAATCAATTGCGAATCAGCGGAGGAAATGAGACAATAGGAGAGCGTTTGAGCAGCGATACAACAGAAAGTAAATTGAGTCAGGTCTTTAGCTCACTGGCATTTCTTTTTGTCTCATTAACTACTTTATGTTATATATCCCTTTATGTTGAAAAAGGAAATGAGCCACCCTCTGTCGATGAGGTATGGAGTTATTTCAAATATTTTTTTTGGCGTTTTATAGGCTCAAACATCGTGTTCGGGATATTGATAGTGATTGGTTTACTCCTCTTTCTTATCCCAGGAATTTATTTGCTTACTGTTATTTCAATAAGCCTGACTGTGCTGGTCATTGAAAATACCGGGCTGACGGATGCTCTTGACCGGGGTTATAGATTGGTTAAAGGTAATTGGTGGGCAGCCACCGGCCCGATCTTCGTCGTTTTTTTCGTAGTGTTTGCCTTAATGGTGATCACTTTTATTCCTATTGGCATAATTTCGGGCGCCGGTCTGCTCCTCACCAACACAAAGTTGCCTCTTTTGGTAGCCGTTTTCACTGCCGTAATGGAATCGCTCTTTAATCTTGTTATGTTGGTTCCTCAAATAGTGACTGTTCTATGTTATTATAATCTGGTTGAAAAGAAAGAAGGCAGCAGTTTGATGGACCGCATCAATGCAATTGGTAAAGACAAGCCCTCCGACTCTGATCCCGAAGAAAGCTATTAAATGTTAAGGCTACTATTTTTAACAGCATTGTGTTACCTGTTTTGCGGAATTGCAGGATATGCTCCTGCCCGGTCAGCAAATGCAGCAGTACAGTCTGATATACGAAGACCAAACATCCGGCACTTCGATACGTCCGTTTTGGATGAGTATCGTAGTAACAAAGATTTCCAGTATGGCGACCAAAAGTTAAATGTGTCACCTTCTGTTTGGAGCCGGTTTTGGACCTGGTTCTGGGGCCTATTTGGGGATGCTTTTGAAAATGCGGCTTCCGGTGGTGCACTTAAGTACATTTTTATTTTGCTTGGCTGCGCCGCTATTATTTTTGCTGTGGTCAAGTTTGCTGGTATGGATACCAGCCTCCTGTTCACTGGCCGGTCGCAAGCTATCGAAGTGCCTTACTCGGAAATCCTCGAAAATATCCATGAGATATCCTTCGATGCAGCAATTGAAGAGGCTGTAAACCGGAACGATTTTCGGCTTGCCGTCAGGTTCTTGTACCTCAGGAGTTTAAAAAGGCTGAATGATTCCGGACGGATCTCCTGGAAACCTGATAAAACAAATTCTGAATACATAAAGGAGTTAAAAAATCCCCGGCAACAAAGTGTGTTCAGATCATTGACACGCCAGTTTGAGCACGTTTGGTACGGTAGCTTCCAGGTTAATCGCAATGCATTCGATAAGATAAATACTTCATTTAATGATTTTAACCGTGGTCGATTTTAGCTTAAAGGGATGAAGGATTTAAAAATTTATGCTTTCTTAGGATTTCTTTTTCTGGCGATATATCTGCTGGCCCAATACAACCGCCCAAAGCCAGTCGACTGGAAAGAGTCCTTCTCAAAGAAGGATAAAATTCCCTTTGGAACCTTTGTGTTTTACGAACGCTTAAAAGATATTTTTCCTCAGGCGGAAATAAAGGCAGTACGAACAGCTCCGTATACCACTTTTGAAGAAAGTGCCCCGGGAAAAGGCAGCTACATCCTCGTCGCGAAAGCGGCAAAAGTAGATGAGTACGATTTTGAACATTTAAAGAAGTACATGGAGCAAGGCAATAATGTCCTGATCGCTACCTATTACCCTGGTAAATACCTGGAAGACTCATTAAAGTTGAAGATCAGTACAGAACTAAAATTAAAGACTAAACAAAGAGCCTCTATATATTTCACTGATTCTGCACTGGATTCAGCCAGGCATTACACTTTCGATAAAGGTATAGGAGAACAGTACTTTAGCAGCTACGATACAAGCCGGACGGTGATCCTGGGGAAAAACAATAGAGGACATGCCAATTTTATCAAATATAATTACGGTAAAGGTGCGCTGTATCTGCTACCAGGCCCTTTCTTTTTTACCAACTATAATATTTTGAAACCGGAAGGCGCGGAATATGCAGAAAAAACCTTGTCATACCTTCCCACTGACGGGCAAATCGTATGGGATGAGTTCTCCGCTCTCGGTAGTGAAGGTGAAACCAGTATGATGCGCGTTTTCTTAAAACACAAGGAATTGAAGTGGGCCTATTACCTGGCTCTGTTCAGTTTATTCCTCTTTGTTGTGTACGAGATAAAAAGACGACAAAGGATCATCCCGGTGATAAAGCCTTTGGAAAATACGTCTGTAGAATTTGCTGAAATTGTAGGACAGGTGTATTATCAACGAAGAGATAATTCGAACATTGCCAGGAAACAGGTGACTTATTTTCTGGAAGGTATTCGTGCCAGGTATAATATAAAAACGGGTGCGCTCAATGCAGAATTTACGGATACACTGGCGCAAAAATCCGGTGTATCCAGGCAATTGATCGAAGTCATATTAGGGCAGGCAGCACAGATCAGCAAATACCAAACGGTGTCCGACACAGAATTAATAGAACTCAATAAAAATATAGAGCAATTTAATCAACAATCGAAATAGATCGAACATTTTGTTTGACGCTGCATTAGCAAAAATTCAACGGAAATATAGATTGCAACAGCAAACGAGTAGAACTAATTAATTATGGAAGAAGAAGTTTTTGAAACCAGAATAGACCTTAGCAAACTAAGCCGCGCGGTAGAAGATATCCGTGCCTCTCTGGGGAAGGTGATCATCGGGCAAACCGAAATGGTCGATTTTCTTATCGCAGGCATATTGGCAGACGGGCACATCCTTATTGAGGGGGTGCCGGGCGTTGCAAAAACGCTGACCGCCAAATTACTGGCTAAGTGCTTTGACGCCCGTTTCTCGAGGATTCAGTTCACGCCCGATTTAATGCCTTCAGATGTATTGGGAACTTCGGTGTTTAATCCAAGGGAATCGTCGTTCGAGTTTAAAAAAGGGCCCATATTTGGGAATGTGATCCTGGTGGATGAGATCAACCGGGCCCCGGCAAAAACCCAATCGGCTTTGTTTGAGGTGATGGAAGAGAAGCAGGTAACCATTGATGGCAAAACCTACGCAATGCAGGAACCTTTCATCGTACTGGCTACTCAAAACCCTATCGAACATGAAGGAACCTATCGTCTGCCGGAAGCGCAGCTAGACCGTTTTCTATTTAAGATCGAAGTCAGGTACCCATCATTAGAAGAAGAGACTGCAATATTGGTGGAGCAGCATCAGCTCAAAACTTCCGATAAAATACATGATATCACAGCCCTTTTGTCTGTAAACGAAATAGTTGAGCTGAGAAATCAGGTACGAACGTTGCACGTGGAACCCAAATTGCTCGAGTTCATTGCCCGTATTACACACGAAACCCGAAATAATAAATCGCTTTCATTGGGTGCATCTCCCAGGGCCTCCCTCGCTGTGGTCAACAGCTCAAAGGCTCTTGCGGCAATGGAAGGCCGCGATTTTGTTACCCCGGAGGATATTATCAAAGCAGTGCCTGCCGTCCTTAGGCACAGGGTGATTCTTACTCCGGATAAAGAAATGGAAGGAGCCGCAACTGATGACGTCCTAAACCAGATCATCCACAAAATTGAAGTGCCCAGATAGCCGGAGCAAAGAGATAGTATAGATAATATAATAAGTTGAATTACAAATCTTGTTAGCATATACTTTTGGAACATCTGATAACTAAGTATTACAAAGACCTGTTTTTATCCAATCGCCTGTTTACAGGTTTGGCTGGCGTTGTCCTGATGTTTTTGATGTCATTCTTTTTCCCCTGGTTAGGCGATGTTCCGCTGCTTTTATTTCTGGTGTTTGTATTGCTCGTGGTGATAGATATGGTCCTGCTGTTCAGGATACATCATGACGGCGTATTTGCCAGACGGAATGCTCCCAATCGTTTAAGTAACGGAGATGATAACGTATTAACGATCAACCTGGAAAACTTTTATGGGTTTAAGGTGCAACTGGGCATAATAGACGAAATTCCCGTTCAGTTTCAAAAAAGGGACATCTGGTTTGAGGTGAGTATGAAGCCTCATGAAAATAAGATCATTGATTATAAGCTTAAACCTGTAAAACGGGGCGAATATAAGTTTGGCAGCCTGCATGTGTATGTCTCTTCTCCCCTAGGGACCATTCAGAGACGATATACCTTTGAACAGGAGCAGACCTTGCCTGTGTATCCTTCTTTTTTACAGATGCGGAAATTTGAGTTGATGGCCGTTTCCAACCGATTAAGTGAGGTGGGTGTAAAAAAGATCAGGAGACTTGGCCACAGCATGGAGTTCGAGCAGGTCAAGAATTATGTAGCAGGGGATGATTATCGTACTATAAACTGGAAAGCCACCGCACGTCGGGGTGATATGATGGTAAACTCGTACAGCGACGAGAAATCCCAGCATGTGTATTGTCTTATTGATAAGTCGCGTGCCATGAAGATGCCGTTTGGAGGGCTAAGTTTATTGGATTACGCCATAAATGCCTCATTAGTGCTTTCAAACATCGCTATCCGGAAGGAGGATAAAGCAGGCCTGATAACGTTTGGGGAAAAAATTGGATCAATCCTTCCTGCCGACCGCCGGCCCGTGCAGCTGAACAAAATTCAAGAAGTATTATATAAAGAAAAAACCAGGTACCTTGAATCTAACCAGGAAGCCCTGTTTATTGCCATTCGGAATACATTGAAACAGAGAAGCCTTCTTGTATTGTTCACGAACTTCGAAAGCCTGTCAGCACTCGAAAGGCAGCTACCTTTTTTAAAGCGAATTTCCCGTTTCCACCTGCTCCTGGTCGTGTTTTTCGAAAATACCGAACTGAAATCTCTGGCTGAAGAACCCGCCAGGGACCTCGAAGGCGTTTATATCAAAACCATCGCAGAAAAGTTCGCCTATGAAAAAAAGCAGATCGTTTTAGAGCTTGCCAAGCACGGGATCCAATCAATATTAACTGCACCGCAGAATCTTACCATTAACACCATAAACCGCTATCTCGAAATAAAATCAAGGCAAAGTATTTAGGCTAGTTGTGTAAGTGATAAGTTGTAAATATTAAGGTTTGAGCATGCATATAAAAAGCTAGCTCTTTCAGTTTCTTGTGCTCTTCGAGATCTGTGATCACTGTGATCCCGAAGCCCTATCGCAGGTTCTTCGAACCCCCTCCTCATAAGCCATTAAAAAATTTTATCTTTGCCGCTATGAATATTCTTTTACTTGGTTCTGGCGGAAGAGAAAGCGCTTTTGCCTGGAAAATATCCCAAAGTCCGCTACTTAGCCAGTTGTTCATTGCACCCGGAAACGCCGGGACAGGAGCTTATGGAAAAAATGTCAACATCAAGCCAACAGATTTTGCAGCAGTTAAGGATTTTGTATTAAAAAATTCAGTGAACTTGGTGTTAGTTGGTCCCGAGGAGCCTCTTGTAAAAGGAATTCACGATTATTTTTTAGCAGATTCAGCCCTTAAAGATATTCCCGTAATTGGCCCGCAGGAAAGTGGCGCCATGTTAGAAGGGAGCAAAAACTTTTCAAAAGCTTTTATGCGCAGGCATTTTATTCCTACTGCCGCTTCTGCTTCTTTCACCCTCAATTCTTTAAGCGAAGGTTTATCTTACCTGGAAACTCACAAATTTCCGGTGGTATTAAAAGCCGATGGTTTGGCAGCTGGAAAAGGTGTTTTAATCTGTCAAACTCTTGAAGAGGCTCAAACCGAACTGATTGCCATGCTTCAGGATGCCAAGTTTGGTGAAGCGAGCAACATGGTAGTTATCGAAGAATTTTTAACGGGAATAGAGCTTTCTGTTTTTGTATTGACCGACGGTCACTCCTATAAAATTCTTCCTGAAGCAAAAGATTACAAACGTATTGGCGAAGGCGACACCGGCTTAAACACAGGAGGAATGGGTTCCATATCACCTGTTCCCTTTGCTGACGCAGCGTTCATGAAGAAAGTAGAAGATCAGATAGTAAAACCAACTATCAGTGGCCTAAAGCTGGATCAGATACCTTATAAAGGATTCATCTTCATTGGCCTTATGAACACAGATGGAGAACCTTACGTCATAGAGTACAATGTACGAATGGGTGATCCGGAGACTGAAAGCGTAATGCCACGTATCGAAAGCGACTTCGTTGAACTTTTACTGGGAGTAGCCAATGAGAACCTCCATGAAAAGGAACTTGTAGTCTCTCCAAAAACGGCTGCAACCGTAATGTTAGTTGCCAGCGGCTACCCAGGCGAATACATGAAGGGCAAAGCAATTACAGGCCTCGATAATATCAGGGATTCCCAGGTATTCCAGGCCGGAACCGTACTGGAAGATGGATTGGTGAAAACAGCCGGAGGCAGAGTACTGGCAATAACCTCTTTGCAGGATACCATGTTCGATGCGGTGCAGCAAGCGGTCACCGACGCAGGCAGAGTATATTACGATGGAAGGTATTTCCGTACCGATATCGGATTTGATCTATTATAATCTTACTGTAATATGAGATTAGTTAAACGGGCAATCACCTAACCCGTTTAACTAAATTCATAATTCATCACTCCTAACTCATCATTTTCCTAACGTCTTAGCCAGAAAGCTCTGAAGCTCCTCACCCCTAAGGTTTTTACCAATGATTTTTCCGTTAGGATCTATCAGGAAATTCTGAGGAATAGAGCGGACGCCATACAACATAGCAGCCTCATTGTTCCAAAATTTCAGGTCAGAAACATGCGTCCATGTTAACTTATCAGTGGCGATGGCCTTTAACCAGGCATCTTTTGCATTTTCACGATCTAGTGACACTCCCAGAACCGTGAAGTTCTTATCCTTATAAGTATTATAAGCTTTTACCACATTTGGATTCTCCTGCCGGCAGGGGCCGCACCAGGAAGCCCAGAAGTCAAGTAAAACATACTTTCCCCGGAAACTTGAAAGTTTAACGGGTTTGCCGTTTACATCCGCCTGCGTAAAGTCCATAGCTTCTGCACCGATTGAAGTGCCTTTGCTTGCCTGCAAAAAAGCTTTTAGGCTCGCAGCCTCCGGACTATTCCTTAAACTTTCAGACAACAAATTGAACAGGGGCTCCAGTTGAGCAGCATCAGGTTCTGAGCCTGCCATATTTTGAACAGCAATTAAGCTCATGTAGCTGTCAGGATGTTCAGTGATGAACTTCTTGTTGATTGCCTCCCGCTCTGTTACATAGCTGTTGTATTTGGACTGTAAAGACTGTTTAAACGTCTCGGATGTCTTTTTTTCGGGAGCAGCACTTTCATATTCATGGTTTAAGGCTACTATCTTAGTATTTACAGGTTTCAACAATCTCGACAATAGCTGATTCTCTTCATTGATCTTCGTTCCTGTGACAGTCGCCCTTGATAAGGAGTCGGCACTTTGTACGTTGGTGGTACCCTCAGCAATGTATATCGGAAGAACGTCAATTTGTGATTTCTCATTTAGGTTTTTAAAACCTGCTCCTTTATAATCTAATACAAGAACTGCTTTAGAAAAGCCTTTAGCGGTTCCGCTAAAAGCAAATGATCCATTATTTAGCGCAGCCGAATCAATTTTCTGCGTATCGTTCTGGCCGTAGGTTAAAAAGATCTTCGCAGCGGGCCCCGGATCAGCCACTTTCCCTTTAATTATAAAGTTCTGTTGGGCGTATAGAGCAGCAGGTGCAAGAAATAGCAACGGGAATATCAATTTTCTCATTTGAATAATATTTTTTATGACGGAACTATCATGGATTTAATGGAGACTATCAATTGCTATACCAGCTTCTGATAAGTACGCCACCATAGGTCTGGCATCTCTCCTGAAACGGCAATTTGATAGTCTTCGTATCTACAGGGAACTAAATGAAAACGTTCATTACCCGAAATTCCTACCGGATAGGGCACCTGCATCCACCAGCGGTCAGATTTTTTACTTTTCACAAACACAAGTTCATGCGACTGGTCTTTTAGTGATGTCCGGTAAATAAGATATTGCGATTTAGGCTGTAAAGGAAAATCTTTCTTCCGGTTATAAAAGCCGTCAATAAAATACCAGATCATTTGGGCCAAAAGCATGGCTGTCTGGCCATTTCTGTCGAATGCAGGATTGAACTCGTAAAAACCGATGGAGCTTAGTTTATCACTCATACCAGCGTAGCGGCATAGCTGACAGGCATCCTCGCCATAAAAACCGTTCGGGGTTGCATTGCTGTTCGCACACGCATCCGAAGCTCTTATAGCTGAAATATCAAAGCTGATTAAACTTGCGTTGCGGATCACTGGCTCTGCAACCGGCATGTTATTCGTGAAATCACCTAGCCGGTTAACGTCAAAGAGCAGCTTTTCCATAACCCTAAGGCTGTCCTGGTTCACAAAATAGGTTTGGTAACCAATGTTGCTGAAATTAAAAAGATAATTAGGCTGATGTAAAAAGATCTTATTTAGGTACGAGGTGGAAGTTGTTTCAATACTATCAGTTTCTGTGGAATCGTCAAGATCAAATTTAGAATCAATTACCACCAGATCCGCCTTTTGTTCAAGATCTTCATAGGCCATGTATTGAGCATACGTCAGATCCTGTCCGCCGCCAATAACAATGGGCACAATATTCTTTTTAATAAGTTCGGCTATAACAGTTTTTAATGCTACATAAGTGTCAGTAACCTTATGGCCCGCCCTGATATTACCCAAATCTGCAATGCGGCAGTTATAGCTACCCTGATACAAACTATATAATTTCTCCCTCACATAGTCAGCTGCGAGCGCTGTGCCTTGATTGTTTACGGCGTTCCTGTCTTCAAGTACGCCGATTATGGCGATATCAAATTTCTCAGTCTCAAGATCCGGAAAATCATTAGAGAACATTTCCACCTTAAACCCTAATTGGCTTGTGTAAAACCCAGTTTCGGGACTTAATTTTTGGTTGTTAAGTGGTGAAAAAAAATCGGCTAAAGACATCTGTGTGGTATGGGATTTTTTACTCGTTTTCTGTTGGATTTCTATTTAATTAATGCTGGATTTAATCATGAGGATGATTTAAATCAGCCATCCCTCAGTTTTCGTCCAAATATCAACTTTATTAAATACTTTTGAAAGCATTTTCAAAATTTCAGCCGGATGGTACTGGTTACAGGGGCAACTGGATTTTTAGGTTCCGAATTAATAAGACAGCTAAATGAAAGCGGTGGGCATATACGTGCTCTTAAGCGCTCTGGTTCTGCTATTCCGGAAGTTTTAAAAGAACTCGACATTGAATGGGTAAATGGAGATCTCCTTGATTATTTCTCTCTCGAAGCTGCCTTTGATGGGATCACGCATGTTTACCATTGTGCGGCCCAGGTATCTTTTGATCCAGCCTACAAAAAGCATGTACTTAAAACAAATCAGGTAGGTACTTACCACATCGTAAATCTCTGTTTAGATAACAATGTAGAAAAGCTGGTCCATGTTAGCTCGGTAGCCGCACTTGGCGAGGCCAGGCATGGAGGTGAAGTTACAGAACAAACTCACTGGGAGTTTAATGGTAAACAACACGGGTACTCCATTTCAAAGTACGAGAGTGAGATGGAGGTTTGGAGGGCTATTGCAGAAGGGCTGAATGCCGTTATTGTAAATCCATCGGTGATAATTGGCGCTAATGCAGGCAAAGCTGGCAGTGGTCAGATCTTTGACATGGTACAGCGTGGCCTCCGCTTTTATACCCGGGGAAGTTTGGGGGTGGTGGATGTGGAAGACGTAGCAAAAGCTATGATCCTGTTAATGGACAGTGAGCTTAGTGCAGAACGCTATATATTAAATGCAGAAAATCTAGCATGCAGACAGTTGTTCAAGCAGACATCCGAATGTTTCGGCATAAAGGCTCCCAACCTGGAAGCCAAACCCTGGCTTATGGAAATAGGCTGGCGGGCTGCGGGCCTTTTATCATTATTTACGGGAAAGAATTATGCATTGACCAAAGACAGTGCCCGAAGTTCACTCAGGCTGCATCAATACTCGAGCAGTAAGTTTCTCTCGGCTTTTCCGAAATTCCAATACAAGCCAATTAGCAATACTATACAAGAAATTTGCAGAAAATTAAAACGATAGTATTCTATTAGTACATTTGCAGCAAATTTTATATCGGATTATATCCTTTCTTTAAAATAGAATGAAGAATTTTTATATTATAGATTTCGACAGCACCTTCACCCAGGTAGAGGCATTAGATGAGCTGGTGCGGATTTCACTCAAAGAGCATCCCGACCGTGAAAAAATTTATAAAGAAATTGAAGATCTAACAAATGCCGCGATGGAAGGCCGCTTGTCTTTCCGGGAAAGTTTATCCGGCCGCGTAAAGCTTCTTCACGCAAACCAGGATCATTTAAAGCTACTAGTTAACCGCTTGAAGAAGAAGGTGTCTTCATCTTTTTCGCGTAACAGGGCTTTCTTTAAAAAGCATGCCGACGATGTATTGATCGTTTCCGGTGGATTCAAAGAGTTCATTACGCCGGTAGTTCTTCCATACCACATCAAACAGGAAAATATTTACGCAAATACTTTCCAGTTTGATGAGCAGGGAAATATCATTGGATACGATGAAGCAAATCCTTTATCAACAGAGGGAGGGAAAGTTAAACTTCTCCGTGAACTAAACCTTCAGGGAAATATATTTGGCATTGGCGACGGATATTCTGATTTTCAATTAAAAGAATCCGGTCTCATCCAGAAATTTTATGCTTACACAGAAAATATCTCCCGCAAGAGTATCCTGGAGAAAGCGGATCACATTACTCCCAGCTTTGATGAGTTTCTGTATTTAAATAAGCTCCCCAGTGCCATTTCGTATCCTAAAAACAGGATACTTTGTCTGATTGTCGGAGACGTGCCCGAAGAAGCCGTTAACGTTCTTAAGAAAGACGGGTTTTCCATTCGTCAGAAAGATACGTTCGAGGAAAAGTACATTGCTGATGTTGGCATGCTGCTTTTGGGTGACGGTCAGCATATTGCTGATGCAGTGTTAGAACGGGCAGTTAAGTTAAAAACTATCGGTTACCTGGGAAGCAGTAAACCGGAGATCTCGCATGATATTGCTACAGAAATGGGTATCGTTATTTTCGATGACGTAAAAAATAACCCCCGAAATGTGCAGTTCATTCCGAAAAGGATGGCAGAGTTTATCAACAAAGGGGATACTTATCTGAGTTCAAACTTTCCGAACCTGCAGTTGCCAAAAGTTAAAAATGCGCACCGTTTGATCCATATACACAGCAATGTGCCAGGTATTATGGCGCAGATCAACCAGGTCTATGCCAGGCACAATATCAATATTCTAGGACAGTTCCTGCGTACAAACGCACAGATCGGGTATGCCATTACAGATGTAAGCGCTCAGTATGATAATCAGGTTCTTAAGGAATTAAAGGAGATAGATCACACGATTAAATTCCGGATCCTATATTAACTTATATTGAACTACAGCAGCTCCGGAATAATACTGGCACCCTACTTGTAGTAGTAAGCTCAAAACATATAAAAATGAGTTTACTAAAATATTTAATTGTAGGCGCAGCTGCAGCAGCTGGGTATAACTACATTACCAAGAGAAGACCAGACGGTGGCTCTATTGCCGAAGACTTGAAGGCAAAGGCACCGGAGTGGATGGAAAAAGCACGGCCCTATGTTGATAAGATAAAAGATCAGGTGTCAGGAAAGTCTCACACTAATACTAATACAGGCAGCCAGGATTTTTCTACAGGAATGAATTGATCAATTTAAGGGTCAATTCTTTCCTTGTTTTCCTTTATACATAACACTCTTTCTGTACAAGATACCAAATCAGTCCGGTTCTGAAACATCAGAGCCAGCTGGTATGGTATTTTTTTTATAATTTCACAACGTATAGTGCAGATTCTTGTAATTATAACATTTTTTTTAAAAAAATTTTGCACTAATAATAATATATGTATATTTGTATCGGTTTATAATTGGTTAGTTTAAAAGGTCTTCATCCTCCCCGTTTGAAGACCTTTTTCTTTTTAGCAACTTTCCGGTCCCTCCCATTGCGTTTCTTCGGCATCCTGAACTTGCTGGACCTCTCGGCTAAACAGGCGCTCATGCTTTATAATGAATTTTATTTTGCTGTGTATGAGGAAATTGAGATCTTTTTTTAGGAAAATTAAATTAGTGTTTTTAAAAATCAAAACTTGTTGTATCTTTGAATCAACACAAGTAATTGTGATAAGGTTTAGGTTAGCCCTGCAGGTGAGGATCTGCAGGGCATTTTTTTTCTTACCATCTTATATCTTTCCGTATTCTTATTCCTACACCAATCGTCAACCTCCTCGCCTGATTCCAAGTTAGGAAGCGTAGTAACCGTTTAGCAGACATCCTTCAAATTTCACATCCGATATGGATGGAGATTGCTTTATATTTGTGGCTTTATGACAGATTTTAAGATTGAATACGCACAAAGAATATATACTACTTTCCTGGAAAGCTCAGAAGTAACAGCGGATAGAGTGGAAGTAAAAATAATTATGTATTCTACCGTTTATGCTATTTATAAAGATAAAAGTACCGGCCTTTGGCATAATCATATCAGCAAGTTCGAGTTGAGCAGCGGACTGCTGGAAGCCGTAGGTGCCAAACTGGATGATTTTTTAAATCTTTGAACTTAATACCAAAAAAAGGAAGAGCCCTGATTTCTCAGAGCTCTTCGACAAGGTTTTATAGATAGATGTACCTCCATACTAACTATAACTGTGCCAAGGTTTATTTTAAGTGTAGATTTTACGATTAATAACGTAATACTTGTGGCTTTTTAGTACAATTAGTGTACTGAATGCAGGATTATTTTGCAAATTTAGAATTCAGGCATGCTTTTAGAAGTGTGGCTGACAATTGCCCTTGTCTTTCCAGCGACTCGTTAAGGTCCGTTTTAGCCGAACATTCAATACAATACCGGGAACGTTTGCACAGAATCGTCTCTACATGCGTTTAAAACAGCTCGTTTTATTCGTAATATTGAATCTCTGATCGGCGAGATAAAAATCACTTACCTCGTTCAGGAGAACTCTTAAACCAAAACAAACCATTGCATGAAATATCTAAGATCCCACAATTTACTTAGTCTGGTATTCTTCCTTTCTGCTTTTACGCTGCAAGCTTGTACAAGTAGGAGAGTCCTAAACGTAAAAGAATTGGAAACTGTAGTTAGTTCTGTGGACGAAGTGTTGCAAGCACTAAAAGCTGCTAAGCCCGGTGACGTGATTCTCGTAAAAAGTGGCGATTATAAATTTCAAAAAAGGATAGATATACAAGTTGACGGATCGGAGAAACTACCCATTGTTTTGATTTCTCATAAAAACAATAAGACCAGGCCAATATTCGATTTTAGTGCTTTGGGCGAAGGGAACTCTAATCAGGGAATTATTTTAAGAGCAAGTTACTGGGAAATTAAAGGGATAGAGGTAACAAAAGCTGGTGATAACGGCATTTTAATCAATGGTAATAACAACCTTATCGAAAATTGCTCTTTTTCACAATGTTCAGATACCGGACTGCAATTAGATAGTCATGCTGCAAACAACTTAATTCTAAACTGCGATTCTTACTTTAATGCTGATTCTAAGATTGAAAACGCCGATGGATTTGCATGTAAAATTGACGTAGGGTCTGGAAATAAATTCAAAGGCTGCCGGGCATGGCAAAATCTCGACGATGGCTGGGATGGGTATTTGAAGCAGACTGATAATGTAAGCACCGTTTTTGAAGATTGCTGGGCTTTCAGCAACGGAATACTTAAAAATGGCCAGTTGAGCGGTGGGGATGGTAACGGATTTAAATCTGGGGGAAGTGATAACAAGTTGTTGAAGCACAATGCTACTTACACCAATTGCGTCAGTGCAGGCAACGTTAAAAATGGCTTTGATCATAATAGCAATCGTGGAGAGGTTACTTTGATTGGTTGTAAGGCTTACGATAACAAACAAAAGAACCTGAGTTTTGGAAAGAAGAATCCTGTATCTAAACTTACCGTGAAAGATTGTATAGTACTCGGAACGCCCGGATCTCTGGAAGCCGACTTAAAAGAAATAAGCGGTAATAACTGGCAACTTAATCAAAATTTGCAGCCAGATAACTTTATAAGTTTAGAAATCAGTGAACTCAAAAAACCTCGTAAGGCCGACGGAAGTTTGCCGGACATCAACTTCATGAAGGTTAAATAATCCTCTTTTATAAATAGGATTCCTAAATACTAACGGTCGAGGTTTTCAAAAGCTGCTCTGATAAAATTCATCACACCATAGCAGATGAGTCCCAATGCGAGTGCGGCAAGTAAATATGTTCCGAAAGGGCCTTCCTGAACGAAGCTGAAGGCTGAACCTGTGCCACCCGCTTCTGACGCATTGTGTTGATATGCAGCTTTCAAAAAAAGAAAAGAAACTATAAGCCACACAATGCCCCTCGAAATATATCCTGCTTTTCCAGCCCTTAGCAGAGAAAACGAAGCTTTTTGACTAAGCTTCTGAACATCGACATGATTGCGGTATTTCTCCGAACTACCATACCATATTTGGTAAACGCCTATTCCGGTAAAGATTAGCCCAATGACAACCATCACCCACATCCCGAGAGGGTGTTTCATTAAGCTTTGAATCTGTGAGTTAGATGATCCTCCGGAATCGGAGCTGCCTTCAATTATCGCCTTAACTGTTAGGAAGCAGATAGACAGATAGGTAAGACCGCTAAAAAAATAGCCGAAGCGTTTGGCAATTCCTTTCGGTCTGCTACCCTTATGTTCAGTGTCTAAAAATGTTTGTAAGAAACGCCAGACGCTGTAGGCTAACAATCCGATAGAAATAAATAAAAGTACAATCTTTCCTCCCGACATTTCTAAAAGGAATTGGATGGACCCAGCCTTATCACTTTTACCTGCCGCCTGACCATTAATTTGAAAAGCGGACATAAGGGCAAGCAACCCAATAAGACAGTAAACTATGCCTTTTGCAAAAAGGCCCGTTTTGGCTACAGGCCGAATCCAGGCTGGCGATCTTTCTTGTGCTAAATTCATACTAGATATAAAGATCATTTTTTTGCATGAGTATCAACCCATTTTTCAAAGGCTGTTATAAAGGTTTTCAGAAACCCCCTTGTAGATTCATTAGTCAGGTTTCCGCTCTCGTCAAATAGAGCAGTTGCTCCGCCTATGTACGCTTCAGGCTGAGCCATGGTAGGCACATTCACAAAGACCAGCGATTGACGCAAATGATGATTAGCTCCGAATCCACTAATGTTTCCAATCGAAACGCTCACTACAGCTGCCGGTTTTCCGTCCCATGAGTTCTGTCCGTAAGGGCGGGAACCTACATCTATAGCATTTTTTAAAACAGCTGGCACCGAACGGTTGTATTCTGGCGTCAGAAAAAGAAGTCCATCAGCCGCACGGATTTGCTCCCGGAATGTGACCCACTCATGCGGTGGCGTCGCTTCCAGATCTTCGTTAAACATAGGAAGTTCTGCGATGCTTAACATTTCCAGACTTAGTGATTCTGGTGCAAGAGCTAATAAAGCCTTCGCTGTTTTTAAATTGTAAGATTCCTTACGAAGACTTCCTACGATAACTGCAATTTTGTATTTGTTCATAGCTTTGGGTTCGTTTGTTTAATTTTTAGATAGCTGTGTCTTTGATCTGTTTGTGTAAACTTGTTAGTGTTTAACTTTCGTAAGCTTAAAGAGTTTAAAATAATTTAACTGAACTACATACGCTAATCTTAGTGCGAAGACAGCGGGGCGGCTGGCGATAGCAGTGGCGATTGATTAGCTACATAATCAATTGTACAAAACCAAACCATTTCCGTACAAAAATGAACCCTCCCGATACATCATGCATTTAGTTTTGTCATAACCGTTTATAACGACCAGACCCTGATAATGCCATCATGGTAAACCAAATTAAACAATATGAGAAAACTTTACTTAAAAACATTGGGAGTGCTATGCTTAAGCTTACTTGCTTTTAATACCAGTGCACAAACCACTTATTATGTCAAAACCGATGGAACAGGCGCTGCTGCTACAGCTACAAGTTGGGCCACTGCGTCTCAAGACTTGCAAGATGTGATCAATACCGCTCAAGCCGGAGACAGAATTTTTGTGAAAGGCGGCACTTATTTACCAAACAGACCTGCAAATACACCCACTGTAGTCAATGCAACACATAGGGATAATGCTTTTGTACTTAAAGATGGAGTGAGTATTTATGGCGGTTTTGCCGGCACTGAAGATAATGAAACACAACGCATAGCAGGAAATGAAACTATCTTGAGTGGCGATTTGAATAGTGATGATGTAACCGAGACTAGTGCAAATGCAAGCAATTATATGACTCAAAATAAAACCGATAATGTGCACCATGTGGTCATTGCCATTGGTTTAACCAGCAACACTGTGTTCGATGGATTTACATTGACAAAAGGCGATGCTTCGGGTAGTTCAACGCTGTCTGTCAATTCAAAAAATGTAGACAGGAGGTTCGGGGCCGGAATGTATATTTTGGATTCTGGTACCGGGTTTACTATTTCCAATGTCACAGCAAGCATCCATAGAGCGGTTGGTGACAACTCAGCAGCAGGAGGTGCCGGATTTTACATCAACAATAGTAGCCCAACCCTTGACAATTGCGAGATCAGTAAATGTTATAATACGAATGCTACACCGAGAACGGCAGGTTACATTTATGGCGCTGCAATGTCGTTGGTAGTGTCCAGCAATGTAACAATAAAGAATACGGTTTTTTCTGAGAACTTTGGTTCTTATGGAGGAGCAGTAAGCACCAACTCGAGTAGTGCTACCTTCGCTAACTGTACGTTTAAACTCAATCGCAGTCACAATGGAAGAGGTGGCGCAATAGACATACGTGGAGGTCTACCAACCTTTAGCAATTGCTTATTCGCAGAAAATTCAGTCGGCGGCGCTGACGGAGGAGGAGCTGTTTATAACTTTTCCGGAAGACCAACTTTCCAAAACTGTATTTTCTACAAAAATAGTACAGGAAGCAATGGCGGAGTATATGGAACCCAAAATGGCAGTAACTATGGCGCCGTTTTCATTAACAATACATTCTATGACAACAAAAATACACGTGCCGGAAGTGCAGCGAATTACACTGCAGGTTTACAAGTTCTCGCGGTAGGCAGCAATGTCTCCTTTACGGATAAAAAAACGTATCTGCATAACAATATCTTTTTCAACAATACCTTCACAGCAGCAACTAACGATACCAATACCCCTGATATTTATGTAGTTAATCCTGCTACATTGCTTGGCAGCGTTAACTATAATATTATTCAGCAAACCTCACAGGTATCAGCAGATCCAACCAATTTAATTGATACAGATCCATTGTTCATCAGTGTAACACCTGGCGACTTGGCTTTTTTAGCACCGCAAACCACCAGTCCTGCCAAAGATGCGGGTAATAACAGTTATAACACATTGGCAGTCGATTTCAATGGCAGGGCCCGCAAAAATGGTGTTATAGATATTGGAGCTGTAGAATATCATACGGTATTGCCGGTATCATTCATCAGCTTTACTGCAAGAGCAACCACAGTAGGAGCGCAACTAGACTGGAAGGTTGCCTCGGAAACCAGCAACAAACAATACATCATAAGTCGGAGTACCGATGGTAAGAGCTATGACCTGGTCACAAAAGTTGCGGGTGCTAACAACAACAGTACCGCACCGCTTAGCTATGCTCATACAGACCGCACAGTTGTTGGCGGAACCTACTACTATAAATTAGAGCAGGAAGACCTTGATGGGAAACTTACCCATCTGGCTACACAGGTAGTAAAAATCGGCTTATCTGCTAATAGTGTAAGTGTTTATCCCAATCCAACCCAAAGTAATGTAACTATAGCCGTAGATGCTGGCGTTTACAGCAAATACAGCGTAATTGATTTACAAGGCACTACTTTAATTAATGGAAATATAGACAGCACTGATCAGCAAATAGATCTAAACTTATCAAACCTGGCAGCTGGCACTTATATCATCAAATTAACAGGAGTGACAGGCAATAGATCTGCAAGAGTGGGCAAGCTATAATTTTGCCGATGAAAATGCTGTAATGTTTATAGAGGCCTCGTGAATTTTTTAAATTTCGGGGCCTTCGTTCTGTTTACATTCATGACTGTCGTGAATATAGCTGCTATGAAAATTTTCTTAATTTTTTGGCTTAACCACTCATTTCTATTGTTATTTTCACGGTTTTTAGCGCCTATTTATTGAAATTAATGGAAATATAACTCTTTTTTAGTGACTAATTAATAAATTAGTACCCAAGCGTCTTGATGTGTGGCTAAATCTGAGTATATTCGTTTGACGCGATAATAAATGGAGAAGGGAATCAGTTTAACCAAAGAATGGAATGCATTTGTGAATAATAAGGATGAACAGGCATATCTGGACATTTACGCTCACTATTATAATTACCTAAACTTTGTTGGTTTAAAAAAAGGATTCAGCCTTGCTAAAGTTAAAGACAGTATAAATGATACCTTCCTCTATTTATGGGAAAATCATGGAAAGATGATTTGTGTTGTACATCATCATAACTACATTATCACAGCCTTCTTACGCAAACTTTACAAAAAGGAAAAATTTAATGCAGGTGATAGCATAGTTTTAGATGATTTACCGGAATTTTTATTGTCGCCATCAGTAGAAGAGACCTATATTACCAAACAAAGTCAGTCAGCGTCAAGCCGTGTGCTGCAAAATTATGTAGAGCAATTGCCGGCAAAACAGCGTCAGTTAATTTATCAAAAATTTTACCTCGGCCTTTCTTATCAGGAGATAGCTGATACCAACGGAATTTCTATTAATACGGTTTACAATACCATTTACAAGGCAGTAGATAAGCTTAAATTACTGTTGGAGAAAGAGCAAACCCCATTGCTCACTTTAGCGATCACTACTATTTTATTTTTATTTGTATTTTTTTTCAAATAGAGTAGTGAAAACACGATTGCTCGCGCTCTATTGTTCAAATTAATAAGACAATTATGCGCGATAGCGATATTCTTTCTTTAATAAAAGATGAAAGCTTTCTTAATTACTGTTTTCGCTCCAACCAGGAAGATGTTGATTATTGGGAAAATTGGCTAAATGAAAATCCTGGCCTTCGGGCAAAAGTTGCAGAACAAAAAGATCTTATCATACAACTAGCTCATCAAAGTCAGAATCGTGAACTGGCTGTTCAGGTTCAGAACATGAAGCAGTTAATCAACCAGCAATCAGCAACAACAAAACATATAGGCGCACGTCAGCTTGTAATAAAGCTTTTGGCTGCTGCAGTTTTAATAGGTGTGGTTACGCTTGGAATCCTATACGTTCAAAATAGCAATAAACCCGATACCCTGGCCAGTTCATCGGAAGTCAAAATAAGAAATAAAGCCCTGTTAACACTGGCAGATGGAAGCAAGGTCGTTCTTGATGATGTAAAAAATGGAACTTCCATCGATGAGAACGGAATCATCATTTCCAAAAATGCGAACGGTCAAATTATATATGATGCATCAGCAGTTTCAAATTCTTCTGATAAGAACGCATACAATACGGTTGCAACCCCTATTGGAGGGCAGTTTGAAGTAATACTGCCAGACGGAACTAAAGTGTTTTTAAATGCTGCATCATCTTTACAATACCCAGTTTCTTTCAATGGTAAGCAGCGTAAGGTTATTCTAAACGGTGAAGGTTATTTTGAAGTAGCAAAGAATAAAAAAATGCCATTTTCTGTTAGTGCAAACGGTGTAGATGTGCAGGTATTGGGTACACATTTTAATATCTCAGCCTATAAAAACGATGATGAAATAAAAACAACCTTAACAGAAGGGTCGGTGAGATTGCAAAAGGGCAGCCATACCACCATGCTAGTGCCCGGACAGCAAGGTATTTCGGTTAAAGATAAATCAGGTATCACAGTTCGTGCAGCTAACCTGGACGACGTGATGGCCTGGCGACAAGGCTTAATAATATTTGATAATGAAGGTATTAGAGAAGTTATGAAAAAAGCTTCCCGTTGGTACGATATAGAAGTAGAATACAACGGTGATTTTACAGACAAAAAGTTTTTTGGCAGAATCTCCAGGTATGACTCTATCAAAGATCTATTAGATAATATGGTTATTACCAGCGGAATTACTTATAAAATAGAAGGAAGGAGAATATTGATTACAGACTAACTTAGAAATTAACACCAGGTTATCTGCAAAAAAAAAACCGGAAACGTTCGCACCGTTTCCGGAATACAGCTTAAAGCTGATGTAGATAACTTAAAGATCGCTTTTCGAGACAATCAATTAAGGAATTACTCAAATGTACAAATTTTCTATTACAAGCTATTGCAGGCGATCCGTCTGCGATAAATCTAAAGTATTGCGTATTATGAAGCTGTCTTTTTTCATATGCCTGATAACATTAATGCAGGTAAGCGCTGCTTCTGTGGGACAAAAGATCAGTCTTACTAAAAATAACGCGAGTTTATCAGAAACACTTCGTGAAATAGGTAACCAGAGCGGCTACAGTATTTTTTACGATGCAGGGTATTTGCTTAGAGCAAAGCCGGTAACTGTAAATTTAAAAGGAGTAGCTTTAGAAGAGGCATTAAAAGCAGTTTTTAGCAAGCAACCTTTTACCTATGCTATTAATAAGCGCACCATCCTTATCACTCCGAAAACTTTAAAAAATCTGGGTGTATCAGCCCCCGATGCACCTGTGCAACCACAGGACGTCCGTACGGTATCCGGGGTGGTAAAAGATGCCGTGTCTGGTGAGACATTACCAGGAGTGTCTATATCCCTGTTATCCACAAATAAGGTGGTCTCCAGCGATAATGATGGAAAATTTAAGATCCAGGTGAGCGGTGTCAACCCTGTTTTAGTTTTCAGATATATCGGATATCAATCTTACTCTACCGCTATAAAAGGAACTACTAGCCTGGAAATTAAGCTTGAAAGAGATCGTGTGAATTTAAGTGAAGTGGTTGTTACCGTAGGGTACGGAACGCAAAGGAAACGGGAGATAACCGGTGCGGTAGGATCTGTTTCGGGCGAACAAATGGAAAGACATGCCCTGGGCGATATCAATACAAGTTTACAGGGAAAGATCGCAGGCCTGCAGATCACCTCCAATTCCGGCGAGCCGGGTGCTGGTGCAACTGTCAGGATCAGGGGTGGTTCATCTCTTAACGGCAGCAGTCAGCCCTTATATATCGTAGATGGTGTGCCTATTAACACGGAAACCTTTAAAGGAGGTTTGAACGACGATGGTTCTACCTTCAGTCCCTTAGCAGATATAAATCCGGCGGATATTGAATCCATCGAAGTATTAAAAGATGGAACAGCATCGATCTACGGATCAAGAGCTTCAAACGGTGTTATTCTGATCACTACCAAAACCGGAAAGGGCGGAAAGAAGCCGGTGTTGCGATTTTCTGCCAATACAAGCATGGCAGAACTTACCAGGTCTGTTGGTGTTTTGAACGGCCCGCAGTGGCGAAGTGCTTATATTGATGCCTATTCAAATAGTACAACTAACCCTATTGCAAAACAATCGGTAATTGATTCGCTGCACCCTTATTATTCTAAATCTATGAACTGGCATGATATCATGTACCGGCAGGCTTTACAATATAAGGCTGACATCAGCGTAAGCGGAGGCTCATCTGATAATAATATAAATTATTACCTGAGTGCAGGGTATAAAAACCTGGATCCTATCATCAAAGAAACCAATTACGAGCAGGCTACTGCAACTGCAAAAGTATATTATACGTTTAGCAAAGCAATATCGGGCAGTTCGTCATTTAACCTTTCCAATACAGACTATACCCGGATATTAACCGGCATGAGCGGTCAGAGTGTTGTTTTTCAGGCATTAAGTACAATGCCTGTATATAATCCTTACGATCCAATATCGGGGCAGTTAATTCCCTTGTTCGAAGGCAGTAAGCCTAACCCTTTGGCCATAGCTCAATTGGCAGCGAACAGGATCAAACGTTTTAGAATGTTTGGTAACCAGGATTTTAAAGTATGGATCGCCAAAAATCTAAGATTTACCACCAGTTTAGGGTTTGACTACGAAAACAGCGACCTTAGCAATTTTACGCCAACAAGCTTATTGCCGCAAGGCCAGTTAAGCAGTTCCTACCTGCAGAATATAAAGTCGTCTTCCTTCATCAACGAGAATTTGTTAACCTACAAACTTAACCTTGATAAAAAGCATAATTTCAATTTCTTACTGGGCCAGTCGTACCAAAAATTCAATACGGATAACCTTGACCTGATAGGAAGAGGATTGCCGGATGCCCAATTGACAAACGTAGCAGCGGCAGCCGTACTTTCAACCTATACACAAAACATTTCACAGCACTCGCTATTATCATTTTTTACAAGAGCAAATTACGATTATAAAGGAAAATACCTTTTTTCTGCCTTGCTAAGGCGTGACGGATCATCCAGATTCGGGACAAACAACAGGTTCGGTTATTTCCCATCCGCATCGGCAGGCTGGAGATTTAGTGAAGAAGCATTTTTCAAAAAGTTTGAGTTTTTAGATGATGCCAAACTACGAGGAAGTTTTGGAATTACTGGAAATCAGTCTATTGGAAATTATGCGGGTCAGGGCGGTTACGTAAACAATGGTTCATATCTGGGCCAGAACGCTGTAATCCTATCCGGCTTTCCAAATCCATTGTTAAAATGGGAGTCAACATCGCATAGTAATATCGGTCTCGACCTGTCATTCCTTAAAAACCGGATAGTATTTACCACCGACGCCTACCTGAAGAAAACCAAAGATCTCTTGTTTGATGTCAGCGTGCCCGGTACTACAGGTGTAAGCACCATTCCCGGAAATTTTGGCTCATTAGAAAATAAAGGTATCGAAGCTACGCTGACAACGGTGAATGTTGTCGCACCTTTTAAATGGTCAACTACCTTCACATTTGCTTTGAACAGAAGTAAAATCCTATCTCTTCCAGATGGGCAGGACTACCGGCCAAACCTATTTAATATGGCCAGAGTAGGTGAACCGGTAGGGGTATTCTATGGCTTGAGATCTTTGGGAGTTTATGCCAGAGATGAAGATAACGTATACACCAGGGACGAAACCACTGGGATGGTAACACAGTATAGACAAGGTTCTTCCAATGGTAGAATCTTTGAAGGAGGAGATGTGATATGGGAAGATCTTAATAAAGACGGGGTGATTAACGACGATGATCTTCAAATCATTGGAAATCCGAACCCCGACTTCACAGGAGGATTGCAAAACGATTTCAGTTATAAAAGTTTCACCTTGGGCTTTTTGTTTACCTATAGCCTTGGCGGAGACGTATTTAATGAGTTAAAGCGCAATTTAGACTCGTCGCAGAATGACCAGAATTTTTCAACCGATCAGCTGCGGAGATGGAGGAACCAGGGCGATATTACAGATATTCCCAAGTTGGTAAAAACAGATCCGATGCTGAATTATGTAGTTTCCAGCAGGTTTGTTGAAGATGCCTCATTTGTAAGGTTACAGAATATTGCACTCAGCTACAAACTTCCAAACAGGATAGTTTCAAAGTTCAAGCTGACGGGAGCAAGCCTGGGCTTAAGTGCCGCCAACCTGTTCACACTGGGTTCTTACACAGGATATGATCCGGAAGTAAGTTCATCAACAAATTCACTCTCTGCAGGTGTCGACAGAGGCGCATTCCCAAGAACCAGGTCATACAATTTTTCTTTAAACATTAATTTATAATACGATGAATGTTCAGATAAAATTATCGCTATATCTTATTATGGTATTAATGATAGCCGGAGGCTGTAAAAAAGCGCTTGATCTTAATCCCATCACAGAATACTCCAATGCTAATTTCTGGAAAGAGACTACGCAGGCAACAGCGGCATTAAATGGTGCTTATACGCTTCTACAGGCTGCAATGGCGCCCGAAGGAGTTTTTTACGGCGAGGCCAGGGCTGATAACGTTGCACAAAACCCGATCTCATTAAACACCGAGACATTAAATCTTTTGACAAATAATCTTAATTCAAGTTTGCGAATTACCAGCTGGAGTCAGTTCTACGCGGTTGTGAACCAAACGAATTTGATCATTAAAAATGTCAAGCTGATGAAGGATCAGGGATTATACTTCAATAAAACAACTGATTATAATCAGGTTATGGGACAAGCATTTGCATTAAGAGCACTTTGCTATTTCTATATGACTCGCATTTGGGGCGAACTGCCCCTGGTTACAGAGCCATTAAAAGACGCTACCGATAATTTTTACGTAGGAAGGTCTGACACAGCTCTTGTTTATCAAAGAATTGAAGCCGATTTAGATACCGCGTCGACTCTATTGCCGGGTAGCTTCACTCCTTCACAAACAACCAAAGCTTTATTAACACTAGGTGCTGTGAATGCACTGTACACCGATCTTTATATGTGGAGGCATCAGTACGATAAGGCCCTGGCTGCTTCGCAGAGGGTTATCTCCAACGTTTCAAATTACACCCTTACATCACTGAGTGATGCCACCACCTTAGAGAATACCTCTTATGCTAAGCAGTTCACTACCGGCTTCTCATCAGAATCTATCTTCGAGATCGACTATAATTTCGCTGAGCGGGGTACAAGATCACTTTACATCCAGGTGTACGGCGATGTCGGTTTCCAGCCCGCCTTCCAGATCAGTGAGCAATTGATGTCAAAGTTTTCGCCCAGCGATAAGAGAGCCAGCATTATCTACGATGATAAAAGGAATATCCTGAAGTTTTTTGAAAAAACAGGTTTCCAGAGGAGTACGATGGATGACAAGAACATTATCATGTACAGGTTATCCGATATCCTGCTGCTTAGAGCCGAAGCCCTGAACAAAAAGAGCCTGGTTCCTGATGCAATTGCCATAGTTAACCAGATGAGAGTAAGAGCTGGAGTAGCCGCTCTGCTCCCTGCAGATTATGCCGGATTAAACGAAAGTGAGATCGAGGATATTATATTGAATGAGCGTGCCAGGGAACTTTGTTTTGAAGGCAAACGCTGGTTCGATTTGGTAAGAACTGGTAAGGCAATCAGCGTGATGGAGCCCTTTAACAATAACAGTCTGAATGATCCGGATAATTATGTATGGCCGATCTACATTAATGAGATCAGGATCAATCCCCTGCTAAAACAAAATTCATATTACCAATAATCAAATTATTATGAATAGGAAATTAATATTCAATGTATTGATCCTCGCTATTTTCAGTTTCGGGTTCGGTTGCGGGAAATTGGAGTTTTTAAAAAACGAACAATTGGAAGCAGTAGATGCTGGTTCCAATTTAAAGGGGGTAACATTTAGCGAATATCTGGCTCTTGATCACAGTAAGGATCTAACTAACCTGAACTTATATGCAGATGCTATTAGAATTGCCGGCTTATCCGATTATCTGAACAAGCCTGAAGATTATACCGTGTTGTTTTTAACTAATCAGGCCGTAGCTAGTATGGTAAGGAGTCTTGGTTACGAGTATTTGGCTGAGGTACCACCCGTAGTACTAAAAAATATCTTATCAGACCATATCTTTAAAGGCCGTTTACGTTCCTTCGATCTGACACTTGGAGAAACCAGAAAAATGGAAACCATAAATGGCAGTTTTATTTACTATACCCGAAGCGCTACAAGTTCAAACGAATATATTCTTACCGCCAACAATTCCAGCGACTTGAATGCTCCGGCTGCGGTGATAAGGAGCCAGAATTTAGAGTTCAAAAATGGTATTGCTCACGTCTCTGATCAGTTTACCTTTTACAAGCTGAAAGATGCCGTTCCTGATGCTCCCTCTGGCTCTGTTGGAAATCAAACGGATATAATCGACGTAACTAAAGACCTCTTTATTCAAAACGGTACAGCAAACAGGGCGAAGAACTTCAACAATGCAACCAGTATTGATATGAAAAACTCGAATGGAAAGGATGTATCGGTAGACCGTATGGGATTATTTCAGTTTCCTCTAAGAACTCCGACCTTCGGCAATAAAATAGGATTGGCTAAAATTAATTTTTACGTTTATTTCACGGGACTGGCTTCGTCCTTAAATGCGTATGCAGGCGCAAATACCGATTTTGATGAAACAACGGTGACCTGGCAAACAGCACCTTCTTACGACCGGGTAAGTTTAGCCAACGTTTCGTTAAATGCATCATATGTTGGATGGATTTCGATGGATGTTACCTCGCAGGTCAATCAGCTTTATGGAGCTAACAGAACCTTCCTGAATATTCTGATGAATCACAATAATGATAATTTCGTCAAGATCTATCCAAGGGAGTATTCAGCCGGCAGGTATAAAGCATATTTAAGCCTGTCAAGTCCGCCGCCTACCATATTGAGTTTCGGGTCGGTAGCTCCGTTAAACATCGATCGTTCGCTTGGTTTTGCCAAATTAACTACTAGCGAACTAAAAATGACTGGTACGGCTGATAAGAACATCAGTTACATCGTTACCAGAGTTCCTGAAAATGGCTACCTGGTAAAATATGGGATACCACTACCAGTAAACGCAAGTTTCTCACAAACGGACTTAGCCAATGGATCCATAAAATACCTGTTTAAAGGAACCGGATCCACAGACGAGATTGAAGTAGAAGCAAAAGATCACAACGGAGGGTATTATGAAGCACCTCTAAAAATCACCATCAATATTCAGTAATAGATGAAAAATAAGACATTAATGTTGCTGCTCATTTTTGGGCAGCTTGGCACTGTCATGGCCATATCCTGCAAGGAAACAGAGACAAGCAAGCCACTGGCACGTTCAGGAAGTAACTTTTACATCGACTCCAAAAACGGCGATGATACCAACAATGGTAAAACACCTGAAAAGGCCTGGAAGACACTGGATAAGGTAAATAATTTTGAGTTTATTGCTGGTGATTCCATCTTATTCAAATCTGGCGATGTATGGAACGGGCAACTAAAACCAAAAGGTTCCGGCAGTCAATTATCACCAATTGTTGTATCTGTTTACGGGGGCTCGAAAAAAGCCCTGTTGGATGGCCAGGGCGCCGTAGACGAAGTTGTCAAACTGGAGGATATAGATTACTGGGAAGTAAACAATTTAGAGATCACCAACAATACCACGGCAGTTGGAAGCAGGTTAGGTGTGTTAATTAAAGATAATGGTGGTAACCGTAAACATATTCATCTCAAAAATCTCTACATACATGACATCATGGGCGATTACTCTTTCGAGATGAAAGGGAAAAATACCGGTGGAATAGGAATTGTAGGAACTGCCGCCAGCAAATTTGACGATATCTTAATCGAGGACTGTGAAATCGCAAACGTGGTACGACTGGCTATTTTTTCAAATCTTACCGACGGCTCTAAAGCCGTAAAAGGGAACAGGCCTATTACCAACTTTGTGATCAGACGTAACAAAATCCACCACTGTGCGGGTGACGGAGTTATTGTACGCTACGCTTACCGGGCACTCATAGAGCATAATCAGGTATGGGAAACGCACAATGCTTCCGAAGACCTGGTCAGGTATGGCGTAGCGCTTTGGTGCCGCAGTACAGATGAGGCAACGTTTCAGTACAACGAGGTTTACAATACCAGAGGCGGCAAAGACGGACAAGCTTTTGACGCTGATGAAGATGCTTACCGAACCGTTATTCAATACAATTATTCTCACGATAACGAGGGTGGCTTCGTACTGATAACGAGTACCTCTGAAGATGCCATTGTGCGACATAATATCAGTGTAAACGATGGCATTAAAGGATTGCATGTGTTTGATTTTCCGGTTTGGGCTAATCATACCAGGGGTACGGCAATTGTACATAATAACACCATTGTGCTACGTAAAGACTATGAAAGTGTGGTTATCTCTGACGAAGCCCTGGCGACCTCGAAGTTTTATAATAACATTTTCTATCACGCGGGACAGGGAGAACTGTCTGTCAAATCAGGAGGTCAGAGTGCTGTATTTAAAAACAACGCTTACTACGGATATGATAAGTTTTATGTCAAAGACGAAAAGGGCATTTATGAAGACCCACAATTCGTCAATCCACTTTCCTATCAAATCGGCTTTGCCCACACCGAGGGTTTTAAACTGAAAGCTTCCAGTGGAGTGATAAACAAAGGTATCCCTAAAACGGAGATGGAAGGCAATTACTGGTTGAGTGATCTGGGAGCCAAAGATTTTTACGGCACCGACATCAATTACTCGAAATTCTCAATGGGAGCTTTTCAGGTCAAATAAGTCGTTACACAACATATTGATACATAAACAAAGACATAATATGATTAAGAAATATATTATCACAGGACTATTATTTGCCATTACTTTAGGTGCAAATGCTCAGAAAACATATTGGGCCGAAGCCGGTACCTTTGATTCTAAAGGCAGTACCTGGATCTACAATTTAGGTAAAGGAACCGGTAACGCCGGAGACAAGTTTGAAAGCGGAGAATCGTCAAAGACATCTGTTTCATCTACCGCCACACCTGGGTTTTTAGCCTATCCGCCTTCCGGATTTGCATCGGTTACTACCGGAATTAATGCCGGCGGATCTTTCCGGATAACTGGCAAGAACGAAGCCGCAAAGTTAACTATAGATGCTTCCAGCAACTCAAATGCAAATAAGTTAGCAGTTTATGATATTTCCAAAGCAAGCCCGGTATCCAGTTTATTCTTTACGCTTTCATTTAATGAGAACAATCCCACTAATGGAGCTATCGTGTTCGGAATCGGGCATGCAAGAGGCAATAATATTTTTAAAAATGCGACTTCCTTAACCGGCGCAGATGCTACCGGCCTGTTTGCAGCCTTAAGATGGGAGTTTAGCACAAATAATAATGTGTTCTTCTCTTACCGGACACTGACCAACAGCTACACCTACAAGTTAATAAGCCCAAGCGTGTTCAAAAAGACGGATGAGCATAAAGTAGAATTATACCTAAATAATTCTTTAGCAGAACAGACCTATACCCGTGGCGGTAAAGGCTATACCCTGGCGAAGTCAACACTAAACATTTGGGTTAACGGAAACTTAGTAAGTGCTGAAGCTGGAGCAGGCATACCTGCCAGCGGGGAATTAGCACCTGAAGCCCCGTTAAACAGCTTCCTGTTCCAGGGATATCATAGCAAAGGCCCCTTTGCCAATGCGCTGTCAATAACCCTTGGAAATCTTCAATATAATTCTGTTAAATAAAATTACCGGTTATGAAAAAGCTATTCTCAACAATATTAGTTCTCATGATAGTTTGTGCAACCGAAGCAAACGCCCAGGGCACCTGGATGGGACAGGGTGCATCAGACTTTACGTATGATTTCGGAGCAGGTACTGGTTCAGGTACTACTTATAACGGAGCCGCTACTGCGAAATCATCCGTATCAAGCTCTGAAGTCCCGGGTTTTTTACCTTACCCAAGTTCTGGTTTTTCAAGAGTGTATACTGGAGCTGCCGCTTCAACAGGTGGTTTTACCATTAGTAATCCCGGCAGTTCTCCAGCGTCACTCAGTTTAACCGCCAGTAATTCCACCTCTGCGCCCAATAAGTTTTCTGTTTATAACGTTGCTGATTTAAGCGCTGTAACAAGCTCTTTTTTCACGGTCTCGTTTGGCAATACCAATGCTACAACAGGTGCACTGACCTATGCATTTGGAAATAGTGCCTCAGGAACTGAAGGCAACAATATATTTAATAATGGCTCGATCCTGCAGGGAGGAGCCAATGCCGGGATATTTAATTACCTAAGATGGGATATGACCGCTACAACCATCACTTTCTCTTACAGGGGAACTGATGGGGCTGCTATTACCATTAACTCAAGCACTTTCAGTAAAAGCGGCGGACCATACAACGTGGAAGTTTATGCCAATAATCACACATCGCCCCAGGAGTATACTCGCAGCAGCGTGAATTATACTCTGCCCTCAGGAACGTTTAATATCTGGGTAAATGGTGCAAGAATTACAGGTTCCGCTTCATTGGTTAATTTCCCAAGAACCGGAGAGTTGGCATTAGGCGCTCCTTTAAACAGCTTTTTGCTGCAAGGACTAAGAAGTACAACGGGGGCCCTGGCTCCCATTACCGTAGGAAACTTTAATATCAAATACGTTCCAACAAGTACCTTACCCGTTTCTTTAAGGGGACTCAAAGCTGTAAGAAGCAATACCACAGCAAGGTTGACCTGGCAAACCCTATCAGAAAGAAGTAATGCTCATTTTGAGATCCTGAGAAAGAACACATCTTCGGATGATTTTGAGTACATCGGAAAAGTCTCAGGAGAAGGGAACTCTGATGATGTAATCAATTACAGCTTTACTGACTTTAATCCCATAGCAGGTGTAAATTATTACCAGCTGAAACAAGTAGACAAAGATGGCAAGACTACACTCTTCGGCGAGACTGTTTCTGTGAGTTTCGAATTAACAGAAGAGATCAAATTTTCGCAAAATGCAGGGAAGATAAGTCTCACCGTATTCGCTGAAACAGGTGGTAACGGAAACCTTTTAATCTCTGATATATCCGGCAGGAAGGTACTGGCTCAGTCTTTAACCTACAAAAAGGAATTTAACAATTACAGTTACGACTTAAACAATGCACCTTCCGGTATCTATGTTGTTAATATTTCAGTCGGTAACCACAGCAAAAGTTTCAAGTTCATTAAATAAAAACAACCGTGTTAAAAAGGTATTTTTTTCTATTCCTGATTTTAGTAAACGCTAAATTCCTGTTCGGTCAGAACCCTCAGTCAGGTACCGGTTTTGCGATAAGAGGCTTCCACCTGGATCTAAGGATCCAGGTGATGAAAATGCCTGCCCTCAGGGAATTTGCCCTGAAGTTGAGTAAGAATGGGATCAACACCCTGGTTATGGAGTGGGAGGCTACTTATCCCTTTGAAAACCACCCGCTCATCCCTAACAGGTTTGCGTACACCAGGGAAGAGGTAAGATCATTTGTGGCTTACTGCAAAAGCCTGGGAATTGATGTAATTCCTTTGCAGCAAAGTTTCGGACACGTAGAATACATCTTACGCAATTACCGGTATAAGAAACAACGGGAAGACCAGAAAGACTTTTCACAGGTTGACCCTTTGGAAGAGCAATTGAATAAGGCGCTTTTCGAAGATCTGTATAAAGATCTGATCTCCACTCACGATTCACCTTATATCCATATAGGCGGAGATGAAACCTACCTGCTAGGTCGTTCCGAAAGATCGAAAAAAAAGGCCCTTGAAGTGGGTAAAGGACGATTATACGGAGATTACATTAAAATTTTATGTGATCTGGTAGTAGGTTTAGGGAAGCGCCCTGTATTATGGGCCGATATCGCCCTGCACTATCCCGACGCTCTGAAAGGTTTACCTAAGGAAACCATTTTTGTAGATTGGAATTACGGCTGGGATACTAATATGTTTGGAGATCACGAAAAGCTGATGAAAAGCGGCTTTGAAATTTGGGGCTCGCCTGCCATAAGAAGTCATCCGGACAACTATATGCTGACGCAATGGGAAAAGCATTTCAAAAACGTCCGTGATTTTATACCAACGGCCCGCAACTTCGGGTATAAAGGAATGGTCATGACTTCCTGGTCAACTTCCGGACTGTATTCAACAGAGTGGGAAACAACCAAAGATATTGTGGATTTAAAGGCAATCAGGCGGGTGTACCCCATCAGCGGTTTTAATATCTTAATCGATGCCTATTTTGAAGCATTAAAATCTCTCACAGCCCTTGAACCCAACAAGTTTGTAAAAGCTTATGCAAGAAATACCTACGGTTTCAATGAACCAGATGCTGGAAAGTTTTGGGCCGCATTGGTAAGAGCGCCCTACGAAGTAAACCAGGGCGTCATCAGTCAAGCCTCGGTATCGATAGAACAATTGCTCGACAGTGCTAAACGAAGTCTTAATGATTTTAAAACCTTAAAGCCTGTTAGGAACAAAGCTGAATTTGAACATTACAGGCTAATGGCCGAAATCAGAACGCAGTACCTAAGCTATATGGCTATTGAGATGGAATTAAACACGCCTGGTTTTGATAGAGCAAGAATGCCGGAATTACTGAGACAACTAAAAGAGCTTGATACCAAAAAGATCGATGCCCGGTTTAAGAAGTTAAATAAAGACATGCTATACGATGGCGAAGTAGCTCAGGAAAACGAGCTCAGGAATGCCAAAATAAAATTGCTGATACAAAGGTTGTCCCGACTAAAATAACATAGTAAATTAAAGTAGACTAGATGAGAAGTATAACGTGTGTTCTGTTTTTTAGTTTTTTTACCTTTTTCACCTTGTGCAGCGTGTTTGGCTTCGCTAAACAACCAGGCGTGCAATTAAGCCTCACATGGCAACCCATTGAAAATAATTACCTGGGTAAAGAACAGGCGCTCTCTGTTCTTGAGATAAAAAATACAGGTACGTCCATCTTGCCAAAAGCTGGCTGGCGACTATATTTCAATTTTGTCAGGATCATTACTCCCAAAAACGAAGCAAACCCATTAGATGTAAAACATATTAACGGTGATCTGTCCTGTTTTACGCCCGGCAAAGAATTTGAAGGACTTAGACCGGGAGAAAGCATCAGGTATGAGATGGTTTCCAACTCCTGGATAGTAAACAAATCAGACGCGCCCCAGTGCTTTTACCTGGTATGGGATCAGACCAAAGCTATACAAGCATTAGGTGATGTGAAGTTACTGAGACCGGCTGACGCCAGGAAGTTTTATAGAATTGGCGGAGACAAAGAGATCTCATCCGGGATGATCTTCGAGGACAATCAAAAAGTTGCAGACATTCCGGAAAAGCAATTGATAAAAATCTTCCCGACACCTAAATATTACCAGGAAAAACCTGGTACATTTTCCATTGATGAGAAGATTGAAATAGCTTATGATGCCCAATTTGCCAGCGAGGCCAGACTGCTTTCTGAAGAACTGTCTAAATACCTTGGAAAGAACATCCGTTATGAAGTTCTAAGCCCGGCAAAAAAACCGTTAAATAGCCCGGCTATTATCTTAAAATCAGCTAGTTTAAAGAATGAAGCTTACGAGCTTACTGTAGCCTCCAATCAGTTGATCATTTCCGCCGGTACGCCAGCTGGTGCCTTTTATGGCATGCAAACCTTAAAAACACTGCTAGACCCTAAGCTCCTTCCAAACCGTAAAAATAAAACGATCATTTTACCACAGTTCGAAGTCAAAGACGAACCACGGTTTCCCTATCGGGGTTTTATGTTAGACGTTGCCAGAAATTTTCAAACTAAAGCTGAAATAATAAGGCTTTTAGACGTTCTCTCATTATACAAGATCAACACCTTCCATTTTCATTTAAATGATGATGAAGGCTGGCGATTAGAGATTCCATCCTTCCCTGAACTGACAGCGTTTTCGGCTACGCGTGCGCATATCTTCGAAGATGAAAAACATTTACCACCCTCCTACGGGTCCGGGCCGTTTGCAGATAAAAACTCAGGCTCGGGATATTATTCCAAAGACGATTTTATCGAAATACTTAAATATGCCGCAGCACGCCACATCACTGTTATTCCGGAGATTGAAACGCCCGGACATGCCAGGGCCGCAATAAAAGCAATGGATTACAGGTACCGCAAGTACATGGCGCAAGGTAAAGTTGCCGAGGCAGAAAAATATCTTTTACATGATGTGAACGACAGATCCATTTATAGGTCGGTACAAAAGTGGAATGATAATGTTATCGACGTGTCTATGCCATCCGTTTACAATTTTTTAGAAGCTGTTACAGATGATATCATTGAACTCTATGGACAAGCCGGAGCGCCATTAAAAACCATACATTTTGGCGGGGATGAAGTACCGAACGGAGTATGGGAGCAGTCGCCGTCTTTTGCAGCATTGAAGCTAAAAAATAATAACATTAAGAGTACGGCTGATGTATGGGACCTTTATTTTGAGAAGGTCAATAACATGCTAAAAACCAAAGGGCTCTACCTGTCGGGCTGGGAGGAAGTAGGCTTAACAAAACAGATGGTTGACGGAAAGAAAAAATGGCTTGTTAACCCAAAATTTGCTAATGATAACGTTCACCTGAACGTCTGGAATAACCTGCTGGGGAATGAAGATCTGGCATACAGGCTAGCCAATTCCGGCTACAAGGTTATTATATCCTTTGTAAGCAATTTCTATTTTGATATGGCTTACCATAAAAGTTTTGAAGAGCCAGGCTTCTACTGGGGCGGACTTACCGAACTCGACAAACCGTTTAGTTTTATTCCATTCGATTACCTTAGGAACCAGCAAAAGAATTATTTGGGCCGGCAACTTAGCGAACAGATCCTGAGTCGGGCCATTAAACCAACCGATACCGGAAAAGAGAATATCATCGGATTACAAGGCCAGATTTGGTCTGAAACAATTAAGAATAAAGATCAACTGGAATACCTTTTAATGCCTCGCTTGCTCGCGCTGGCAGAAAGAGCATGGGCACGAAGTCCGGATTGGGCAGAAGAAAAAGACAAGGATATTGCCAAGCAGCTTTACAACCAGTCTTTATCTCAATTTTTTAATGTTCTCGGAAAGCGGGAATTGCGAAGGTTGGATCATTATGCCGGTGGATTCGCTTACCGGATACCTCAGCCGGGACTAAAAAAAGACGGCGATAAGGTATTGGCTAATATTCAGCTTCCGGGCTTTGTGATAAGGTTCACTACCGATGGGTCTTTACCTAGTGCCAAAAGCCCGGTGTATACAGGACCGGTTAAAGATAACGGGAATTTAGTTTTTTCAGCTTTCAATTCAGTTGGAAGATCCGGTAAGCCATCAAAACTTGAATAAACATGGTACTTAAGGACAATTAATAAAAGGCATGGATGCCGATGTGGATCTTTTCGATAAGGAAATAAACACCGATACCACTATTTGGTACTAAAATGTAAGTTTGTAGCCATATGGCTAAAACAGAGAACTTGTAATCGAAGTCCCTGACGAAATAATAATGAACCAAATTTATTATGTCAGAGGTCAAAAAGCAATGATAGATAATGATTTGGCGGAATTGTACCAGGTGGAAACTAAGCAGCTTAACAGGTAAGACGTAATGCAGGTCGTTTTCCCGGAGACTTTATGTTTGAGTTAAGTCAGCAAGAATATAGTTTTTTAAGGAGCCAGAATGACACCTTAAAGCAAGGCGCACATGCTAAGTATCTTCCAATGGCATTACTGAACAGGTGTGGCCATGCTATCAAACGTATTAAACAGTGCGAGGTCGAAAGGTCTATACAGATCATTCGTATCTTCACATGGATACAGCAAATGCTGGTCAATAATACAGAACTCCGTTTTGAGGTGGAAAAAATAAAAGAGAAACAAAACCTGGATGCACTGTTAGCGAAAAAGGAGGAAAAACCCAAAGCATATATTCCCGTAGGATTTAAGCTGAGGAGAATAGTAGCAGCTAGGATTGGGCGCAAAGGAGAGTAATCTCCTAACTGAATACAATTCCTATCAATCCTTAGGGAACTCAATATCTCCTTTAGGCAGCTCAACTATTGAAACTGGCCAGGGCTCTGATTTAGGTTTCGGGTTTTCCGCTCTTGCCTTTTGCGGCACTTTTTTAGGTGCACCAGCTTTTTCATAAAGCCTGCTGATCTCTCTCAATATCCTGTTCCCCAAATAAATGAGTTCAATTACCCTGTAGGCCGGAGTTTCCTCATCCTTGGCTTCAGCAACTTCGCTTTCGCCTGCAACCTGCCAGGCTCCGATCAGTTCCGAGGGACTCCAGGCCAGAGAATTTATGGTTTCTAAACCTCCGAATCCATCATCTTTATAGCCATGGATGGACATGCTTAGCATCACTAGCCGGCCTTTAATCGCTGCATCTTCCAGCCGGATCACTCCACCCTCAAAATCCTGCATGTAAGCTATTTTTATTTCCTTCACGCTGTTATAGCAATAAACTTCCTTTTTAAAGTCGAAGGCAATTGCTACAAAGCGAAGGGCATATTGGGTATTACTATCGCCCGGGCCTTTGATGTCATAAATGCTGATGGGGGGAAGGTTAATACAGATTTTGTTTTCCGCATCCAGGTAAGTCTGGGGCCTGGCGCGCAATACCTTATCCATCGCCGAGTTATTGTTGAACTGGAAGCCTTCCAGGAAGCTGAGATCAGCATCGTGCACATCTCTCTCTCCGCACGCTTTCCGGCTGGCCGATACGCCGTTTCTTACGGCAGAATTCAGACGATTGATCATTTGCCCGTCATACCCGCTGTAGGTATGGCCAAAAGCATGCCTGATTGCTTTGGCTGTAGTGCTGCACAAGCCAAATTCCAGGCCGCTTGCTTTACTGGCAAGGGTTTGCTTAAACTCTTTTGGTTTACCCTGTATCACTTGCCGATTACGGTATCCTTTGTAAACGTTATTTGCCATCGATCCGTGAAGGATCCCTTTTTTATCTATGATTGCCATTGTTTATTTCCTCCTTTTTTGTGTAAATATTTTATACATTCTGAGTGTAAAAATAAACGTTCTTCCATTGATGGTCAATGATTTAAGAGGCTTTTAGGTGAAAATAATCAGAATGGCAAAATAATTCCCTGCTAAGATGTGATGTTCGCGCCCTTCTTCCAGAAATACCCGACAGAATTTACCCTTGACCTGGGAAGAGTTATTACTGTGGGTGAAATATTGCAGCAGGAACCCATCCGAAAATGCACAAAAACTCCACGTATTTTGGTAAAAGGCGGACTAATCGCGGGACTAAGGAAGACTACAGGCAGCAATTTACGAGCACTTGTCAGAAATCAAGGTTATACTTTCTGAAATACGGGCCGAAACTTTCCCAAATACAGGTCGAAGCGGAATTGTTAGCAGGGTATGTGTTTTCAGAGTAGCTACTCTGTAAACAATTGTCCACATTTGGATGCGGTTTAATTTGCTTGCAAACCTTTTATATGTCTTTAAAAAATCCTTGACCTTTGCAGGAGCGACTCTCTGTGTTTCGATGGAAGTTGCTACTAAGGAAGTATAATAGATGGAATCGCAATTTCGATTCCATCAAAGCAAGGTATTAGCAGGAGATTTACTTTATGCATATGCCTCCTATTTTTATTCAAACGAGGACGAAATCCATCTATTATTGTAGGTTTTTTAAGAAAAATCCCGCCGGGATATCTCTTTGGCCTGCTTCTGCACCTTTCTGCCCGACTTTGACTTCTTCAAAAAAGCTTTTTCTCCTCTAATTTAGCACTGCGTTTTCATTACAGAGCGCAATTAAGCCACGGGTAAACTAATCACACTTATGTCAAGTAATATTTACGATGCAATCGTCATTGGTTCTGGTATTTCCGGCGGTTGGGCTGCCAAAGAGCTTACCGAAAAAGGTCTGAAGACTATAATGCTTGAAAGGGGACATAACATTGAGCATGTAAAAGACTATGTTAATGCTAATAGAGGGCCCTGGGAATTCCCCCATCGTGGTGGGCGAACGCAGGAGATGATCGCCAACTATCCTGTCTTGCAGAGAGATTACCCTTTAAACGAAACCAATCTCAGCTACTGGACTAACGAAAAAGAAAGTCCTTATACGGAGACAAAGCGTTTCGACTGGTACCGGGGCTACCATGTTGGAGGTAGATCGCTAATGTGGGGACGACAAAGTTACCGTCATAGTGAATACGATTTTGAAGCAAATGCAAAGGAGGGAATTGCTGTTGACTGGCCTATCAGGTATAAAGACGTAGCTCCCTGGTATAGTTATGTGGAACGCTTTGCCGGCATTAATGGAAACCAGGATGGTTTGCCACAGCTGCCTGACGGAGATTTTCTTCCTGCAATGGAAATGAACTGTGTGGAAAAAGACGTTGCTGCACGGATAAAGGCGCATTATAAGGGTTCTCGGCACATGATCATGGGCAGAAGCGCAAACCTGACGGTACCTTTGCAGAATAGAACAAATTGCCAGTACAGGAATAAATGCTGGCTTGGTTGTCCTTTTGGAGGATACTTTAGCACTCAATCTTCTACTTTGCCTGCAGCAGTGAAAACGGGCAACCTAACCTTGAGGCCCTACTCCATTGTTACCCGCATCCTATACGATAAAGACACAAAAAAGGCGAGGGGCGTTGAGGTGTTGGATGCTGAAACTAATCAAACTTATGAGTACCTGGCAAAGGTGGTTTTTATCTGCGCATCTACTTTAAACTCCACCTGGATTTTGATGAATTCGGCAATAGAGGTATGGCCGGACGGCTTGGGGAGCAGTAGCGGAGAACTAGGTCACAACCTAATGGATCATCATTTCCGAGTGGGGGCGGCTGGGATTGTTGAAGGATATGAAGATAAATATTATTATGGTAGGCGGCCGAACGGAATCTATATACCACGTTTCCGAAATTTATTTAATGATAAGCGGGATTATCTAAGAGGCTTTGGCTACCAGGGAGCTGCAAGCAGGCAAAATTGGGGCAGGGAAGTGGCTGAATTAAATATCGGCTCGGAATTTAAAGATACTTTGTGCGAGCCAGGGCCATGGCGTATGGGTATTCTCGCCTTTGGTGAAATTCTTCCCTATCATGAAAATAAGATTAGCCTGGATAAGAACACTAAGGATAAATGGGGCTTGCCCGTGTTAAACTTCGATTGCGAAATTCGGGAGAACGAGCAGAAGATGCGAAAAGACATGATGGACGATGCTCAGGAAATCCTCGAAGTAGCAGGTCTGAAAGAGATAGCGACGTATGATAACGGCTATGCTATGGGACAAGGAATTCACGAGATGGGAACTGCGCGCATGGGGCGTGACCCTAAGACTTCTGTTCTCAATGAATGGAACCAGGTTTGGGATGCCAAAAACGTTTACATTACAGATGGTGCCTGTATGACTTCCGGGTCTTGCGTTAACCCTTCGCTTACTTACATGGCTCTAACAGCAAGAGCGGTAAACCACGCAGTAGGAGAGCTGAAAAAAATGAACCTTTAATTGATGTAATAGGAAAAGTCAATATGAACCGTAGAGAAGCATTATCAACGGTAGCCTGGTTGTTAGGCGGAACAATTATAAGTGCAGATCTTTTTACCAATCTGGCATGCAGACCGAAAGCTGAGAAATACAATGATCTGTTCACTCAGGAGCAGATCAGCTTACTGGATGAAGTAGCAGAGACTATTCTTCCTGCCACGAATACTCCGGGAGCTAAAGACGCAAAAGTTGGAGAATTTATGGGTTTGATGGTGAGAGATTGTTACAAGCCGGAAGATCAAAAAATTTTTATAAATGGCATTGGTAGGTTGGAGAAAGAAGCTGAGAAAAAGTTTAAAAAAAAATTTTCTGAATGCAATGCGGCGCAACGTACTGAACTTTTAACAGAATTAGACAAAGAGCAGAAAGCCTATTCGAAAGATAAAAGCCAGGAAGCGCCGAACCATTATTTCAAGATGATAAAGGAGCTTACTCTCTTGGGTTTTTTTACATCCGAAGTTGGAGCAACGAAAGCATTGAGATATGTTTCTGTGCCGGGTAGATACGACGGATGTATACCATATAAAAAGGGAGACAGAGCTTTCTCTTAGGGGGTGAATATGGAAAAAGGATTAAAACAGGGATGATCGTCGGTGAGGAGACTCTTTCAGTGGAGTTATCCACCGTATTGCTGCCCGAATAGATGATTAAAAAACTATAAACACTCTTCTTAAAATCATATGACGATCATAAACCGAACAAAGCTTTCATGCATGATGTTCCTGGAATTTTTTATCTGGGGAGCGTGGTTTGTTACGCTAGGAACATATTTGGGAAAGAATTTAAACGCCAGCGGCACACAAATTGGAATGGCTTACCTTACTCAGTCTATAGGCGCTATTATTGCCCCTTTCATTATCGGACTAATTGCCGACAAATTCTTCGCCGCCCAGCGAATCCTTGCAATTTTACATATTGGAGGCGCAGGTTTACTCTGGCTTGCCTCCGGTTCTGAGAGCTTCGATGGATTTTTTCCGGCTATACTCGCGTATATGGTGCTGTTTATGCCTACGCTAGCGCTTGTAAACTCTATTGCCTTTAGGCAGATGAAGGATCCGTCTAAAGAGTTCCCGGCAATACGTGTTTTAGGTACAATCGGATGGATCATCGCCGGGTTGCTTATCGGATGGCTGAACTGGGAACAATCTGGACAATTGACTTCAACTTTCCGAATGGCAGCTGGAGCTTCGGGATTATTGGGTTTGATAAGCTTCACTCTTCCGGACACCCCCCCAGCGAAAAGAGGAGAAACAACATCAGTGGCCGAGGTACTTGGTTTAGATGCTCTTCGTTTACTGAAAAATCGTTCGTACTTGCTATTCTTTATTTCTTCCATCGCAATCTGTATTCCCCTGGCCTTCTATTATAATTTCACGAACCTCTTTTTAAATGAATCTGGAATGAAATCTGCAGCGGGAATACAATCATTAGGGCAGATTTCTGAAACACTGTTCATGTTATTGATCCCCGTTTTTTTTATCCGACTAGGCGTGAAGAGGATGCTAGCTATAGGAATGTTTGCCTGGGTTCTGAGATATCTGATGTTTGCTTATGGTGATATTGACACAGGATATTGGATGCTGGTACTAGGAATTGTGCTGCACGGTATCTGCTATGATTTCTTTTTCGTTACCGGACAAATTTACACGGATAACCTGGCTGGCGAGAAAATTAAAAGTGCGGCACAGGGACTGATTACTTTGGCAACCTACGGCGTTGGTATGCTCATCGGTTCCCTAGTTTCTGGTTTGGTGGTAGATGCATTTAAAATGAAGAATGGTCATCATTGGGAAAGTATCTGGCTGATTCCTGCGAGTATTGCTTTTTTTGTTTTGTTATTATTCGTAATTCTGTTTAAGCAGAAGAAAGGAAGTAAAAACCAATCTACCAACCTTTATACACAAACTATCGAACCAATTGTATGAAGAAGGAAAACAGCCGCCGGCAGGCATTGAAAAACATTATCAAAGGACCAGCAACACTTGGAGCTGCCTTCTTTCTATTGCTGATTGTTTGCAATACCCAATTGCGGGGGCAGGAGCGTTCGGGAAAGTACAGACTGAAGACCGATCAGCCACAACAAGTGATATGGGGGCTTGGTGTTGAGATTCAAAATGATGCGATAGGGTCGGGAAATACTGGGCTGCCCGAGGAAGTTATTGCAATACCTAACAATCTTGTAGATGCCGAACGGGAACGATTTTACCGGGATTTGCTTAAAGGCTTCCGTTACTGCCGTCTAGCCATGGGCCTGTATTTCCGAGGTCTTGATTCTACAAAGTCGCGAATGGTTGAGCGATATCCAGGCCAGTTGAAAGATTTGAAGGAGCTGATAGTAAAATCTGGGATAGAGGGAATCTCAATGGAATACTGGTCCCCGGCACCTTACTGGAAGTCTACTAATAGCTATCTTGGCGGAAGTTTGAAACAATACAATCAGAGTTTTCTGAATGATTTTGGTAATGCTTTGCGAGATGATATCCTCTATTTGAAAAAGGAAGGCCTAAAAATATCGATGTGGGGTTTGCAAAATGAGCCTTCCATCAAAACACTCGGCAACCTTACGCTAGGGAAAGCACCTCAGGCTTACTCTCATTGCTACTACCCAGCAGATATGTACTGCAAGGTGCTGAAAAAGGTAGCACCAAAAATTAAGGAAGCGGCACCAGAAGCCCTAATTATGGCCGAGACATGGAATGGCAATTCGGGAGAGATTGGAAAGCAGATACAGACCGATCCAACTTTGCTAAGTTACGTGGATGCCTGGGTGTATCATAGGGTAGGCTCTAATTCTAACCAGATAATAAGGGAAAGCGAGTTATATAAGACGAACACCTTCGTTAAGCCTGTCTACCAGAATGAGTTTGAATACCAACGGCCCACTTCGGATACTTTGTGTATCAACAGGGCTCAGAATCTGATGAACTGGCTTGTTTTTGTAAACTCTCCTACCTGGTTCTGGCTTCATGCATTAAAGCCTACTACCAATGCAGAGGCGTCCGGTTATTGCCTTGGATTTTGGCGCCCGGAAAACGATAATGATTTTTCGAAGTTTTCTGGCATCAGGAAAGGGCATTGGCAATACAATAGCCAAAATTTTAATGCACTTGCGGGTTTTCTAAAGTATATGCCCTGGAATTCGGTACGATATAATGTGGAAGAAGATAAAGTGCGGGATGATAATCGAATTCTCGCTTTCAAAACGCCAGGGGGACAAATGACAATTGTCCTTACCAATCGGTCTGGAGCCCCATTTACCTTCCAGATAAAAACGGGTTCATCCAAAACTTTCAAAGGTTACCGATATACGCCTACAAGTCGAAACGTCTACATAGCCGATTTACCTGGTCAATCCTTTAAGACCACGCTTCCTGATCTAAGCATTGAATTCTGGATAGAATCAGCTGATTAATCCCTTTTCCAAAGTCTTGTTTTTCCTGCCTGTCCAAACTTCCATCACGCTCAAAAATCTCCTTTATATTCAAGTCTACTGCAATTACATTGATTACTGTGGATTGATGTGTCTATTTCCGTCCAAAAATTTTAATATAAGTAGTTTCACAAATTGGTAACACTAAGGTAGCCGGGGCATAGAAGGGCAGATTCTGCTTTTAAATAGGCTTGTACTATTGAAGTATTCAACTTTTCGATCCTAAATTAAATGAAGATATCAAGTCCATAAATCGCGAATTTTAATTGTACGTTTCCCTTTAATAATCAATAAAGGGAAGAAAACAGGTTGAGAACTATATAGACCATAAAAAGTGCTCTGAATAGTGCAACGCGCATGTTTGCCCGACTTTGTCCGAGAAATTTGCCAGATTGTACTGTAATTTTATGCTAACAAATTTGTTGAATAACATCGTTTTCCGGAAAGGCTCATAAAGAGCGAGATGTAATTTATAAACAAGAACCAAATTAAAGCGCACGTTCAAGGCTCCGCTTTTGTAAGCTAGGCATCTGGTAAAACCAGAAGTATTTTTAGAGAACCAATTAACCAAATTAAGATGAAATTTAAGAGTTTCTACGTACTGCTATTTTCTCTGCTAACTCTGATGGACATAAACGTCAAAGCTCAGGGATCACCCCAATTTTTCAGGGTTACTGGAAGTGTAAAAGAAGCGTCGGGCGAACCCTTGCCGGGAGTAACTATCATAGTTAAAGGCACCGTTATCAGCACCCGTACAGATGTGAATGGTATGTTTACGATTCAGGCTCCCAGTGAGAATTCAACTCTGGTATTCTCCTTCCTGGGGTATGCAAGCCAGGAGCATAAGGTTGGGCAAAACAAAGTATTAAACGTCGTTTTAAAAGCTGATTCAAAATCACTAAATGAGGTTGTTGTTGTAGCTTATGGAACGCAAAACCGAAAGGAAGTAACTGCATCTATCGCAAGTGTTAAGGGAAAAGATATTGCAAACGTTCCGGTAACTAATTTAGATGCAGCGCTACAGGGTAAGGCACCCGGAGTACAGGTAGTTCAAAATTCGGGTGCTCCGGGAGATGAAACCTACATTCGTATCAGGGGAAATGGATCGCTATTTGGAGAAAACAGGCCCTTGTATGTGATTGATGGTGTCCCCATGAACAATATTGCTGCAGGAGAAGGTCCGATGCAAACCGACGGGCAGCGTATTACCACGCAGAACGATATCAATATGAATGATATTGAGTCAATTGAAGTTTTAAAAGATGCGGCTGCAGCATCGTTATATGGTTCCAGAGCTGGAAATGGGGTAATCCTGATCACTACTAAAAAAGGCAAGCAGGGAAGATCCAGATTTAATTTTAATATGTATTCTGGTGTGGCTACTGTAACCCGGAGATTAGATCTGCTAACTGGAGACCAATATGTCGACATGATTGAAGAAGCGAGAGCAAACGCCAGAAATAATCCTCCTCCGTATAATATCAATATTGCTAACGATGACCGGATTGTAAGAACAGGAAACACGACTAACTGGCAGGATGCAGTATTCCAGAGTGCTCCTATTTCTAACTTCAACGTATCTGTAGCGGGTGGCACCAACAAAACCTCTCATTACGTGTCTGCCGGCTATTTTGATCAAACAGGTACCATAATTGGTCAGCGTTTCAAAAGGTTTAACGGTCGTATCAACTACGATTTTAAGGCAACCGATAAATTGAAGTTAGGTGTCAATTTAACAGGTAATTTTTCCAAAAATAACCGGAGAGACAATAGTTTTTCTGGTCAGTCCATTCTTGCTTTAGCTCTTATCCAAAATCCTAATAATCCTATTTATAACCCAGACGGCACTTATTATAGAGATGCTTTGAACAGGTTGAACCCGGTAATGCTGGCAAATACACTGCGCTATGTTTCTAATACAAATCGTTACGTGGGAAATGTGTTTGGAGAATATAAGCTGCTTAAAGATCTTACTTTCAAAACTACTTTCGGGTTTGATAATTTAAGTGTTACAGACGACAGGTACCAGTCAAGAGAAATCAATGCACCATCAAACCCTGCTTCAGGGAGTGCCAGCGTCTATTCTGTAATGTTGTGGAATAATGAAAATACACTTACTTATTCCGGAACGGTAGCAAAAAATCATAAGTTCAGTGCATTGCTCGGGCAGAGTCTTCAGGAGTCTGCTTTGCGAAAGATTGGAGCTGCAGGAACTACCAATTCCACTGATGTAATACAGTCTGTAAGTGGTTTTTCTACCCGAACTCAGGCATTAGATCTGCGCTCGAAATGGGGGCTGGCCTCTTACTTTGCCCGTACCACTTATAATTATATGGACAGATTTATGTTACAGGCTGCTATACGGGCTGATGGGTCATCCAGGTTCGGAAAAAACAATAAGTTTGGTTATTTCCCTTCAATTTCTGGTGGTTGGAACATCAGCGAGGAAAAATTTATGGAGGACTCAAAATTGTTCAGCGAGCTTAAATTGCGTGCCAGTATTGGTGTAACGGGCAATCAGGAAGGATTGGGAAGCGATTTTCCTTCGCTGGCAACTTATAGTGTTGGAAGCAACTACGGTACGTTGCCAGGAATCAGCGCAGGTAGTTTGACTAACGCTGATTTAAGCTGGGAAAGTACTACGCAAACAGATATAGGATTAGATTTTAGCTTGTTTAATAATCGGATCTCAGTTGTTGCAGATGTATACAAGAAAGCGACAGACAAACTGATCTTTAAATTGGAAATTCCTTACACCTCCGGTTTTAACAGAACTTTTGGCGCCAATATTGGAAATCTGGAGAACCGGGGTCTGGAAGTGGCAGTCATTACAAGGAACTTTGTAAATGCCTTTAAATGGAGCACTGATTTCAATATTTCATTTAACAGAAATAAGATTACCTACCTGCCTACAACAGTAGAAGGAGATCCAAGCAGCGCTGATTTTACTGAAGCGTTGCCTAATGCATTCAACACTACAAATCCAACAAGCATATTCAGGGTTGGAGAATCTGTAGGTTCATTTTTTGGTTACCGTAGTCTGGGTGTGGATCCGAACACAGGAGATATGATGTATGAGGATTTAAACAAAGACGGCATCATTACCACATTAGACCGACAGATTCTAGGAAACGCCCTGCCTAAGCATTCGGGTGGTTTTACCAATAACTTTAGCTACAAAGGTGTTGATCTAAGCGTGTTTTTTCAATGGTCTTTCGGGAATGATGTCTATAATCAAACCCGCAATCTTTTGGAAAGAATGAACCGCGAAAATAACGGTACTACTAATACACTACGCCGTTGGACTCCTCAAAATCGTATTACCGACGTGCCTAGAGCAATTTACGACGATCCTGCCGGAGCAGACGGTCGTACAAACGGTGAAGTATCTCAGCGTTTTATAGAGGATGGCAGTTTCCTCCGCTTGAAAAATGTAACTCTGGGATACAACCTGTCTTCTGCTCTAACTAAAAAATTAAGGATAGGTAATGCAAGGTTTTACGTAAGTGGACAAAACCTCCTGCTGTTCACCAAATATTCAGGATACGATCCTGAATCTCAGAACCAACAGGTTAAAAACTCACAGTTAGGTATCGACTGGGCAACTCAACCACAGCCACGGACAATTATGATGGGATTAAACGTAGGGTTTTAAACAAATTAATTAGACTAACATGAAAACTTTCAATAAAATATTATTAGCCACCGGTCTCTGTTTATTGTTCTCCTGCGACGTTATCCACCAGGAACCGGAGGACCGGATTGCAGAATCAAATTACTGGAAAACGCAGGCCGATGCAGTTTCTGCAATAATTGGTGTTTATGACCGCGTTCAAAGTCTCGCCCTTTATAACCCACTGGCTTATGTCGCATCAACCGACGAAGTAACTTTCAATAATGCAGCCGATGGCTATCTGCAGTTTAATGCGCACAACTTAACGGTAGACAACACTCAGGTAGAAGCTTATTGGCAGTTCAATTACTCGGGCATGCACAGGGTAAATGATATCATTTCCCGGGTTCCCGGAATAAATGACAAAGCGTTTACAGAAGAAGAAAAGGCTGAAATTGTAGCTGAGGCAAAATTTTTAAGAGCTTATTTTTATTATAATCTCGTGAATGGCTATGGGGGGGTGCCCATAGTTGTTAAACCCTATGAGTCTTTTAATGTAGATTTTACCATACCCAAAAGTACTGTTGCAGAGGTATATTCTCAAATATCTTCGGACCTGGCAGATGCCGAAACAAATATCCCAAATTCCTTTAGCGATGCAATACAGACCAGAGGTCGCGCAACTAAAGGAGCAGCTAAAGCACTTCTTGCGAAGGTTTACCTGACAACAAAAGAATATCGAAAAGCGGCAGACAAAGCTACTGAAGTAATTAATAATCCACTTTACACGCTTGTAACTGGTGCTACTAATTATACTAACATGTTTACGCCCGCGGGAAGAAACACATCTGAAGCGATTTGGGAAGTGCAATTTGTGAGTTCTACATCAGAGGGACATGGATTACACAGCCGTTTCATGCCACAATCAAACCAGTCGACTACAGTCGGAGGTCAATACCAAATTGTTCCCTCTCAAAAAATTCAAGATGCATTCGATCCGGGAGATATCCGAAAGGATGCTTCTATCGCAGTTAGTACCACTCCGCAATTTAAAACAGCAGGGCAGCCCTATGTTAAAAAACATAATCGCAGTAACTCTAATGAAGATCCTAATATTATTGCCCTCAGGCTTGCCGATATTATACTAATAAGAGCAGAGGCATTGAATAAACTAGGGGAAACTGCAGCGGCTATTGCTGATTTGAATACTATCAGAAGGAGAGCTTTCAATGTTCCACTAACCACACCTTCGGTATATGACTACCCGAACGCATCTGATATTGCTAAGAACTTTGACCTTACAGCTGCCATAGAAAATGAACGCTTTTTAGAGCTAGCCTTTGAGGGGCATAGGTGGATGGATTTAAAACGGAACAATCGGGCAGAAGCAGTTCTTGGTATTCCAACCTTCAGAACCGTTTGGCCGATCCCTCAGCGAGAGCGGAACAGAAACCCAAAATTAGAACAGAATACAGATTATAAATAACTAATTATTTATTGGCTAGTTGACCGGCATTTTCTATATAGATGTGCCGGTTTATTTTTAACAGAAATACTTCGATTGATGATAAGGCTCTTTGCGATAGCAATATTCACTATTCTCTTACCAGTGCAAGCATTTACTCAAGATAGAAATATCAAAGTAAATGAAGTGTACCCAGCTGCCATGTTTAAGGAAAACGGAGGGCGGTTTATTAATGTGAAAAAACTGGTAGAAGCGGGAATCTATAGCAAGAATGCCAAAGGTGATGGTAAGAATGATGATTCTGAGGCGATTATTGCGGCAATGGACTGGGTAATTAACCGGTTAAGGAGAGCAGGCCAGCCTTGTGGTTGGCATGAGTACTGGCACATCTACTTTCCTAACGGAACTTATCTGGTCACAAAGCCTTTGGTATATTCCGGCGATCCTGTACCAGATTGTGAGAAGCATCAAGTTTCCTCTGCAAGGGAGGGTACAGCGGGATTAAAGTTGGTTGGGCAAAGCAGGGAAAGTGTAATTATCAAGCTTGCAGATAATTTGGAGGCGTTCAAAGCCGGAGCAAACCTTCCGGTCGTTTCGTTTTCCAGGTTTGATAGGGCAACTATATTTAATAATGCGCCTGCTGGTTTTAAATTCAGGAACTTCACCATTAATACAGGCCAGGGAAATCCCGGTGCTATAGGTGTTGATTTTTACGGGGCAAACACCTCGCGGCTGGACAATGTAAAAATTATTGGAGGCGGCGAAATAGGTCTGCATATACGTATTGGTTCGGCCCATGGCTATTACAGCAATATTAGTATAGAAGGCTTTCGAAAAGGCATAATGCTTGAAGGTGATACAGAGTCGCATCCTGCGATTGAATATATTAGTATCAAAAATTCTTCTTTGGCGACTGTTGAGGTCGCTGGTATGTCAGCGTCACTAAGAAAGATATATAGTTCCGGCGCCCCCATAGGGTTACACCTTAAAGCTAAGGGCACTCGTTTACCACATGCGGTAATTGTGGATAGCGAGTTTAAAACTAATATGGGAAATGAAAGTATTCGAATCGACGCCGGTTCATTATTTGTCAGAAATATGGTGTTTAGAGGTTACAAGGTTGCGGTAGATAGACAAGGCAAAGCTATTGCCGTAACGAGTCCCGTAAAGGAGTATGTGAGCGACAATGTCTTTAGCTCCTCTGCTATCGAAGGCCGGCAGGTGAAGATCCGATCATTGAATATTAAAGTTGAAGACTACCCCCTGGTTGCCTGGAAACCTAAGTTTTCGGATTGGGCGAATGTAGACCAGTTCGGAGCTGTAGGCGACGGTAAAACCGACGACCTGGAAGCCGTGCAAAAGGCTTTTAATTCGGGCAAGAAGGTGATTTATTTTCCCAGGAACTCCTACTTAATAAACGGAGAAGTGAAGATTCCGGCATCAGTTGAACAACTAATAGGCGGTGATGCCCGGATCGAGTCGGCAGGAGCTAAGTTTATTATTGGCGAAGCATCCGCAAATATTCTCCTGATCAAAGACCTGGAGTTTGCCAGTGGTTCCATAAAACACCTGGCGAAGCGTAATCTTGTATTAGAGAGCACAAGCTCCGGAGCAAATCCTTATGATAGTGATTTAAAAAGTCCCGGAACAGAGGTTTTTGCTAATAACGTGCACGGTTTTGCAAGATTCGCAGGCGTCATTGAAAATGTAGCAGCTTATGCCAGATTTATAAATAATGAAAAAGCAGATCACTTTCAGTTTAATGCAGGAAAAAATAGTTTGTTATGGATCTTCGGGTTTAAAACAGAAAAAACGTTTTCCATACTGAAGGCGGAAAATGGAGCAAGAGTTGAAATGCTTGGAGGTGTTCTCAACCGCTTCGGCAGGGATGCGGACCCTGATCCTCCAGGTATTGTGAACGACAATTCTTCTGTTTCTATTGTTGCTTGTACCAATGGACCCAACAGAAACTGGAATCCCATGATAAGAGACATTCAGGCGACTGAAATAAGGGATGTCTTTATGAATCAATTTCCCTTGAGGGGTTGGGATAATAATATTATAATTCCTCTTTATTTCGGAGGAAATAACAAAAAATAGATGCATCTTTTGTAGGAATGGATAGATGCCATTCCTACCTCTGCTCTACTGGTAATCCATTAAAGTCTTCGCGGTATATCAACTGCTTTTTCGTATTAAATACGCGGATATTGTCCATCGATCCTGAGCCTTTAAACTTGATCTTAAATCCTTTCACATTTCCAATAGCCTGTTTGTAAGAGTTTTTATAGGATAGTTTATTGTTCAGGAAAACGTTTACCTTTTTATTCACTACCTCAATTTTTACCTTGTTCCATTTAGAAAGGTCTGCCCCAAACGGACTAAGATCATGGAAGTTCCCGTTGAACCGTACTTCGCCAAATTCAAAGACAGCGAAATTAGCACAGCCCGGTCTTACCAGTTTAACTCTTCCCGTCCCGGATTCGCCGATATATTCTACACTGGTATCAAAACAATCGATCCCCCCGCTTTTCTGATCATTTTTCACATCTATCTCCAGTATTAGATTATCTCCATCAATATCAAAATCTTTAAAATTTCTGAAGTCGAGCCAGAATTCATCTGCTGTGTCTATTTTAATTCTGGCTAGTTCTGAATTAGCAAAATGCAGAATTCCTTCCCGGTTATATAGCACTTTATTGCTCATCAGACGTTCTTTTTGATTTTGTTGAAGAACACACACCCATTCGTTGGAAGGAATGTGAATATCTTTTCGTGTCCGGATTTCTCCGTCTACAATTAGTTTAACTTTATAATAATCAGGTAATTTGAAAGGATAAGTAAATTCGCCTTTCTTAGTTGTTAGTGTTTTATATACGGTGTAATCAAGATCTACAGTAGCTGTGTTATATGATATTGAGGAAATGTCGTATTTAAACGCGTAATTGTCGGCAATGATGTTTTTAGCAGTAAATTCTATGTTCACTTTCTCTGGTTTCCAAAAATAGATACCAAAAAGAGTTAACAGGATGAGGATAGCAGGAGCAAGCCATATAAGATGTCTACCCTGTATCTTTGACTTTGTTTCATGAACGGATTGCCGTGAATCTTGGAGGGCTTCCTCCGGCTCAGGATTCTCCTGTAACTCATGTTCTTCCTGCGGATGGTCTTTTGCCCTTGGAAAATGTGTGAGTACGAAGGCCGCCCAGTCGGTATAACCCAGAAAAACAGCTAAGGCATTCTTAGTAGCAATTTGAGGTTCGTAAAAAACTTCAGAATCAGTATCCTGTCGAAATATTCTCTTTAAGGTGCGAACACTAATGGAAACTTTAGAAACTTTGAAGATTTGCTCACTTAGGCTCCGGAAGTTGTAATCTATCCAGTCCTTGTTACTTCCCCAGTTCATCTTTTCCTCAACCAGTTCAATGCACTTTAATATATAAGCCTTACTTTTCAATTGTACGGTTCTATTGGTTAATTAATTGTTGTGCCGTAATAATAGTAACAGAGTAAATGCAAAAATACCTCATTTTCAATAAATAAATACCCTGCGCCTGTTTCGCACCTGTATGCCCGTCTTTGTCCGCTAATAGCTTTCCTACCTTTTGTAAATTTAACTATTCAGAATCACAACCTAGAGGAAGGGTAAAGATTTAACAGAAAGTTCTCCTATATCTGGCGATTTTCAAACCAATCGATAAGCGGAAAAAATAATGCAGACAGCTGAACAATTAAAAAGGAAAGATGATACATGCGATCAGGAGGTAGATCGCAACAACGTTGAGATCTGGTAAAACTTAACCAATATAAAACTTCTAATAAACAATGAAAACAATAGCTATTGTGCTTTATTCTATCCTCTTGTTTCAGATAACTAAAGCCCAGAAACGAATACAACATGTTAACCCTTTTATAGGAACAGGCGGGCACGGACATACATTTCCAGGCGCAACCCGACCCTTTGGAATGGTGCAGCTCAGTCCGGATACCTTTAATGAAGGTTGGGATTGGTGCTCCGGCTATCATGACTCTGACCGTTCCATAATGGGTTTTAGTCATACTCACTTAAGCGGAACCGGAAGAGGAGATTTGTTAGATATTCTGGTGATGCCAGGCACGGGTGCAATTAAGCTGAAGCCAGGAAGCAGGAGTAATCCCGGAGAGGGCTACCGTTCAAGGTTTAAAAAGGAAAATGAAAAGGCAAGTCCGGGATACTATTCTGTACTTCTCGATGATTACGGAATAAAAGCTGAACTTACTGCTTCTAAAAGAGTAGGATTTCATCGGTATACTTTTCCTGCTTCCAAAGAAAGCCATATTCTCTTCGATCTTTTTCACAGTTTCAAAACGGATTCTGTCATTAACACATGGATCCGAATAGACAATGATTCAACGATCACCGGATTCAGGAAAACGAGAGGATGGGGTGAAGGGACCGAGAAAGATTTTGTTAGTGAAGAGATATGGTTTGTGGCCCGGTTCTCAAAGCCTTTCAAAAGTTCGGCTATTGCCAGAGGCCAGGTTTTGTCTGCAACAGAAAAAAGTGCAAGCGGACGCGATTTAAAAGCTGTGCTGAATTTCGATACTAAAGCCGAGGAAGCTTTAATGGTTAAAGTTGGAATTTCCTATACCGACGAAAATGGCGCTTTTAATAATCTCCGTGAAGAGGTTCGACACTGGAACTTTGACAGGGTCAGACATGAAGCTGCGCAAGAATGGGAAGAGTCGCTTAGTGCAATAGATGTGAATGATGGAGGGGCCGAAGAAAAAAGTATTTTTTACACAGCTCTTTATCACAGCATGATAGCGCCTACAGTTTTTTCTGATGCAGACGGACGTTACATGGGCTTTGATAAAAAGATACACCACGCCCAGAATTTTGAGAACTATAGCGTTTTTTCACTTTGGGATACCTTTAGGGCCGCAAATCCTTTATTTACCATCACCCAACCTTCCCGGATAAACGATTTTATTAATGCTATGCTGGCTCAGTATAAGGAATACGGCTTGCTTCCGGTTTGGCCCTTGGTTGGCAGTGAAACCAATTGTATGATTGGTTACCATGCCATCCCTGTTATCACCGATGCTTATTTTAAAGGCTTCCGTGGTTTTGATGTAAACCTTGCTTATGAAGCCATGAAGAAAAGTGCTATGCAGGACGAATTTGGGATTGCCCATCTTAAAAAGTACAATTATGTACCTGCCGACCTGGAGAATAAGTCTGTTTCCAAAACCCTTGAATATGCTTATGATGACTGGTGCATAGCCCAAATGGCGAAGGCACTTGGGGAAATGAATGATTACAATTATTTCCTGAAACGTTCGGAAGCTTACAAAAATGTATACGATACTCAAACAGGTTTCATGAGAGGTAAAGACTCTAAGGGCAATTTCATTCCAGGCTTCGACCCAGCCTTCGCATCTTATGGTAAATCAGATTTTATAGAAGGAAACAGCTGGCAGTATTCCTGGTTTGTACCTCACAATGTAAACGGACTTATAGATTTAATGGGAGGCAGGGAAAGTTTTAGCAAACGTTTGGATGCCCTGTTTTCTCAAAAAAGTGCGGATATCTCGGGTAAGCCAATTGACATTACAGGCTTAATTGGGGAGTATGCACACGGAAATGAACCTAGTCATCATATAGCCTATTTATATAATTATGCTGGGCAACCCTGGAAAACACAGGAGAAGGTACGTGAAATAAGGAGCATTCTTTACGGATCAAAAGCGGATGGACTGTGCGGCAATGAAGACTGTGGTCAGATGTCGGCCTGGTACATTTTTAGTGGACTCGGATTTTATCCCGTAAATCCTGCAAGCGGAAGGTATAATATTGGAAGTCCGCTTTTCAAGGAAGCTGCTATTAAACTTGGCGATAAGAGCTTTTTGATCACCGCAAAGAATCTTTCTTCTATTAATATATATATTCAGTCTGTTACCCTAAACGGAGAAGATTTAAAAAGGAGTTGGATCAATCATGATGAAATAGTTAAAGGAGGAAAGCTCGAATTCAATATGGGAGCAAAACCCGGAAGAAACTGGGCGGCTTCAGAAACCCCGGCGCCTGAAAAGTAAAAAAGTGAAGAAATGAGAGGAGGTTTAATTGTAATGGCCGTGATGGCAATAGCTTCAGAGGTTTTCGGGCAAGCGGGAGCAAGAAAGCTCTCGCCTTTGGATTACGTTGATCCACTGATAGGTACGGGCATAAGTACCACTGAAAGTGCCCGGCTGCATAGTCAGGACGGCTCGGAGCTGCGGGGACAAACATTCCCGGCAGTAGGCGTTCCTCACGGGATGACAAGCTGGACTCCACAAACACAGGCAACCGAAACTAAATGCGTGGCACCCTACTATTATGAGGATAAGAAGATACAGGGTTTTAGAGCTAGTCATTGGTTAAGTGGTTCTTGCACGCAGGATTATGGTAGTATGACAATAATGCCGATGAAGGGAGCGCTTGAAATTGATCCGATAAAGAGAGCATCCAATTTTAGTCACGCAAAAGAAAAGGCACGGCCTTATAGCTATTCTGTTTGGTTGGATGATAGTAAAATTGCTACCGAACTTTCAGCTCTAAGTCATTCCGGTATTCTCCAGTTCAGGTTTAGTAATAAAGATGATGCTTATGTGGTAATTGAACCAAACAGTGACGAAGGAGAGGGTTTTATAGAAATTGATCCGGAAAAAAGAGAAATCAGAGGTTATAATCCGGTTCATCGTATTTACCAGGGTTTAGGCAAGCCAGCTGGTTTCAGCGGTTATTTCGTAGTGGTTTTTGATACTGACTTTGATGAGTATGGAACCTGGAAAGGAAAAATCATTCAGAAGAACGAGAAGCAGCAAATGGGAACAGGGCAAGCTGTTGGCGCTTTTGTCAAATTAGCATTCGGGAGAGTACCCCAGGTACATGTCAAAGTGGGCTATTCCTTTACAAGTATTAATGAGGCAAGGAAGAACCTTCAGGCGGAAATACCTGGGTGGAATCTCGGGGAGGTAAAGGCGAAAGCCAAGTTTGAATGGGAAAACGAACTTAGCAGAATTCGTATTGAAGGGGGTAACGAGCAGCAGAAAACCATGTTTTACACGGCCTTGTATCATTCTAAACTTTTGCCCAGGATAACGAGCGACGTGAACGGCTCTTATAATGCTTTCGCATCAAACGGAATAATTAAAAAGGCCCAAGGGTTTGCTTATTACGACGACTTTTCCCTCTGGGATACCTATCGTGCTGCTCATCCGCTGTTGACCATTCTGGAGCCAAAACGGACAGAAGACATGATGGAATCTCTGGTGACAAAGGCGGAAGAGGGGGGCTGGCTACCGATATTTCCCTGCTGGAACAGTTATACTTCGGCAATGATAGGGGATCATGCTACTGCTATGCTCGGCGATGCTTTAGTAAAAGGTATCGGATCTCCTCTCGCTGAGCGGGCTTACAAGGCTATGCGCAAAAATGCCTTCGACATAAATGAAAAGTTAGAGGACTACAAAGAGGGGAAAGGAAGACGGGCTTTAAGATCTTACCTGGAATACAACTATATCCCACTGGAAGACTCGGTTCCTGATGCTTTTCATAAAGAGGAGCAGGTATCGCGTACGCTCGAATATGCTTATGATGACTATGTTTTGTCGCGGGTAGCGCTTAAACTAGGCAAAGAACAGGATTATAAGATTTTAAGCAAAAGAGCCGCTAACTTTAAAAATGTTTTCGACACTATAAGCGGCTATGTAAGGGGAAGGTACGCTTCGGGGAAATGGATCGAAAGCTTTGATCCTAATGCCATCCGTTGTTCTTTTATCACAGAGGGCTCACCCTCGCAGTACACCTGGTATGTTCCACACGATTTGCCAGAGCTACTTAAGCTTATGGGGGGAAATGAGCGTTTCATCAACCGCCTTGATACTCTGTTTAATTTACGTTATTACTGGCATGGAAACGAGCCCGGCCATCAGACAGCCTACCTGTACGCAATGGCCGGAGCTCCCTGGAAAACGCAAAACCAGGTACATAAAATTATCCGGGAGGAATATAGTATTGGCCCGGGAGGATTGAGTGGGAATGAAGACGCCGGACAAATGTCCGCCTGGCTGGTTTTTAGTATGCTCGGTTTCTATCCCGTTTGTCCTGGAAATCCTGATTATATTATTGGCTCTCCACTGTTCCCCAAAGCTGAGTTCTATTTGGCTGATGGAAAGGTTTTTACAATTGAGGCAATTAACGCTTCCCAACAAAACCGCTACATACAATCGGCCTTATTAAACGGAAATGAAATTAACGAAGCACAGCTCAAACATAAAGACCTAATAGGGGGAGGCAAGCTCGTTTTGCAAATGGGTCCAAAGGAGAACCTTAAATGGGCGAATAAAGGTGTTTTACGAAGCACTTCTAACTGATTTTTAAACACATACTATTAAATAAAATGAACACACTAACTAATTTATTTTTAACAAGTCTTCTTTTCCTCACTGCGGAGCTCTTCTGGGGGAGAACAGCTAATGCTATTGAAAATCCTGCTACTGGGGGATATAACATCCTTAAATACGGGGCCAGGGGCGATGGAAAAACTAAAAACACCACCTTTATTCAAAAAGCTATTGATGAATGTTCAGCCAAAGGGGGAGGAAGGGTAGTAGTTCCAAAAGGCATATTCGTTACTGGAACCATATTTTTAAAAAACAATGTTCAGCTCAATTTAGAAACAGGGGCTGTACTTTCAGGAAGTACAGATCTTAAGGATTATCCTGCTAATCCTTCCAAAGTTTTTCCCGGTTTGAACCTTAGTCTTGTTTTCGCAGAAAATGCTAACAATATAGCCATTACGGGCAAGGGAACAATAGATGGAAATGGTTCAAGTCCAAACTTTGAGGTTTTTGATAACAATCCTAAACGACCCAAAATTATTTTTCTTATCGGTTGCAAAGGAGTAAAAGTGAGAGATGTTAATCTAAAAAACTCGGCTTTCTGGGTACAGCACTACCTGGCTTGCGAAGACGTAGATATCCGGGGAATTAATGTTTACAGTCACGCTAACCTCAATAACGACGGGATTGATATCGACAGTAAAAACGTGACGATCTCTGATTGCGTGATCAATACAGATGACGATGCCCTGTGCTTTAAAAGCAATACTTCGTTTCCCTGCGAAAATGTTACCGTTAGCAATTGTGTTTTATCAAGCAATTGTAATGCGATTAAAATGGGCACAGCTTCATTTGGAGGTTTTAAAAATATCAGCGTAAAAAATTGTACGGTTAAATTACCAACAGAGGATAAGTTCAGGCAATGGAGCACTAAAATAACCGGTGTTACTTCAAAAATTTCTACGCTGTCTGGTATAGCACTCGAAGTGGTAGATGGAGGTGTAATGGACAATGTTTTGGTTTCGGACATTAAAATGAACGGAGTTCAAACGCCAATATTTATCAAGCTTGGAGATCGGGAAAGGCGAGCGGCAAAGGACGGACAAAAGGTATTGACCGGTTCCTTGAAAAATGTACAGATCAGCAATGTAACAGCTTCAGGAAACAGCCTGATCAGCAATTCTATCACAGGTTTCCCCGGGCATTATGTAGAAAATATTGTATTGAAAAATATGGTTTTCGAGCTTCCAGGTGGCGGGCAACAAAGCGATGTAGTGCGCTGGGTTCCCGAAAACGAAAAGGACTATCCGGAAAACAGGATGTTTGGGTACAGCTTGCCGGCTCATGGCTTTTATATTCGTCACGCTAAAAACGTTACTCTCGAGAATATTCAATTCAAACTTGCAAAGCCGGATGCTCGTCCCGTTTTACATATTCAGCATGCAGATTGGATAAGCGTAAAGAACCTTAGTTCGAGTGGTGCAGGTAATGATGAGTACGCAAAGATTATCAAAGGCAGAAATACATCCTTTTCCTCTTCTGGAGGAGAAAAGACGGCTTCAATTAAGCAAACTCGCTTAACAGGATATGCATGTATTAGCACAGACTTCAAGTCGGGTGAGGTTTTGAAGGAACCTGAGCTTTGGAGAGATTTGAATAATAACCTTGAAAAAGACATTTATGAAGATGATTCTCAACCGGTAGAGAACAGGGTAAAAGACCTTCTTGCACAAATGACTTTAGATGAAAAGGTGACCATGATCCATGGAAGTTCAACGTTTACATCTGGTGGAATTCCACGCTTGGGGATACCTGTTATTTGGATGTCGGATGGCCCTCATGGTGTCAGGCTTCGCCCCGAACCTGGAAAGAAAGACTTGCCGGGAGCAGTAACCTATCTACCTACAGGCAATGCTTTAGGTGCTACCTGGAATCCAGATCTCGGCTACCAGTACGGAGAGGTACTTGGAAAGGAGGCAAAGTTCTGGGGGAAAGATTTTCTTCTTGGTCCAGGAATTAATATCATACGAACTCCTTTAAACGGAAGGAATTTCGAGTATCTGAGCGAGGACCCTTATCTTATTTCCCGTTTAGGTGTGGGCTACATTAAGGGAATTCAGGACCAGGGGATCGCGGCTTGTGTTAAACATTATATCGCTAATAACCAGGAGATGAAACGGATGGAAATTGATGTGCAGATGAGTGACCGGGCCTTGCATGAGATTTATCTTCCTGGTTTTAAGGCTGCAGTGCAGGAAGCCAAGGTTCAGACATTAATGGGAGCATATAATAAATTCCGGGGCCAGTATTGTACGCATAATGATTTTCTTATTAACAAAGTTCTAAAAGGCGACTGGGGCTATAAAGGAATTCTTTTAAGCGATTGGGGCGCAGTTCATAATACCGAAGAAGCGTTGAAGAACGGTACAGATATCGAAATGGGTACTCCTAAAAAGTATTTCATGGATAATGACCTCGTAATTCCGCTAGTTAAAAACGGCACTATATCCGAATCTTTGATCAACGATAAAGTAGAGCGTATCTTGAAGGTGATGTTCCAAAATAAGATGTTTGATGAGCGGGGCAAAGCCAGCATCAACGAAATTGAAAATCAAAAAATTGCTCTTAAAGTGGCAGAAGAGGGAATTGTCCTTTTGAAGAATGAAGACCAGCTCCTTCCCCTAAATGCGGCTAAGATTAGGAGGATAGCTGTTATAGGATCGAATGCCGACTATAAACACCACGGCGGTGGCGGTAGTTCCCGCGTACCTACCCGCTATGAAATTACGCCCCTAGAGGGTATAAAAAGTCTGTTAGGAAGTTCTGTAACAGTGAACTATGTTCCCGGATATCGAATTCAAAAAGATTCAAAAAGTGAAATTCCTTTAATTGAAGAAGCAGTTAAGGCAGCCCAAGATGCGGATGTAGTAATTTTCGTAGGCGGTTGGGTGCACGGATATGGTGAGGGGATGGAGCAGGAAAAGAGCCCTGCTTACGATGCTGAGGCCCGGGATAAACAAAACATAGATCTTCCTTTTGGACAAGATGAAGTGATCCAGGCTGTATTGAAAGCCAATTCAAAAACCGCAGTGGTGATGATGGGTGGCGGATCTGTAGATATGAGCAAATGGGTAAATCAAACCAAGGCCCTTATTGAGGCATGGTATCCAGGTATGGAAGGTGGAACAGCGCTGGCTAACATCATTTTTGGAAAAGTTAATCCTTCAGGGAAATTACCAATCACGTTTCCAAAAAAGCTACAGGATATTCCTGCTCATGCCTTAGGAGAATATCCAGGTGATCTGGCCACGATGAAACAGGTGTACAAGGAAGATATTTACGTAGGATACCGTTATTTCGATACTTATAAAGTGGAACCTCAGTTTGCCTTTGGTCATGGTTTATCCTATACAAGTTTCAAATACAGCGATTTGAAGATTAAGCCGGAGGGGAAGAACGTCGTACTCAAATTTAAGCTAAAAAATACGGGCAAAATGGAAGGTGCAGAAGTGATACAAGTGTATGTTCATCAGGAGCAATCTGAACTTGCCCGCCCCCTTAAAGAGCTGAAGGCTTTCAAGAAAATATTCCTACAGCCTGGCGAAGCCAAAGAAGTGGAAATCAGCATCGATAAAGATGATCTGATGTACTATCACGACAAGAAAAATGCGTGGACTTTTGAAAGTGGAGCATTTGATTTTTACATCTGCAGCTCGTCTCGCGACATTCGTTTGTCTAAGAAAACTAACCTATAATAAGTACAGCAAGTCGGTTCCCTAAGGTAAGGATCACCTAGCATTTTAGTAGCGGTTATTCATTTACCAAATTAAAAAGGGAGAACAGGGATGTTCTTGGATCAAGCGTAATAGTTCTGTGGAGTAGCAATTGTTATTCAACCTGTATCCGTAGTCTAAACACACACACTGCACGCGTGGGCCATAAAGTTTTTCACAAATCAATTAAATTCTTGAAAGGCTCCACCCAACCTTTACGCTTGATCCTGATCCCCGATGGGGTATCAGACTATTTCGCACTTTCAGGTCAAAAAAAGAGGGCGGAGAAATTCATATTTATCTTGAGGAAATAAACTCCATACTAGTGGAATATCAATCTAAATAAGCTTCTTTCCCAAGGCTTCTTTGATGAAGTGATTCTGCAGGACTTTCCCATGAGAGGGCATGAAGTATACCTACACATCAAACGCCGCAGATGGCTAAGCGTAGATACAGGCAAAGTCGTCTACCGGGATTGGAGTCTTGTAGCAAAGGGAACGCGAATTACCAGTGATTTTGCGGCTTTTTTTAAAAGCAATCAGCCGATACCCAGGCACATAGTCTGTAAACTATCGTTTCCTTTTACGGTGTTAGTGGAAGAAAATTACAACGTTACTACCTGGATAAACTGAGTGAATACCAAAATTGGGAACACCGAACGATGCCCGCAAGGGACTGGTCTTCCTGGACAATGTTGGCCCTTATCTATCTATAGATGAAACTAGTCTTTCTCATGGAGATCCCTGATCCCCATTATATGGGATCAGTCCGGAAAGTTGTGGAGGGTGATAAAAAAGGATTAGTTTTGCGAGCAAAAAAACTTGGAGAAAGAACTCTTATCGCTATTGC
>NZ_JAFMZP010000002.1 GCF_024436435.1 Desertivirga xinjiangensis | reverse complement strand
TGTATAGCTACTTTAGAAATAACAAATCAAGCTGTATAGCTCAATTACTATTAATCCCCTAACCTGTATAGCCTAATTAGGACGAGACACTTCTCGTACCCCTGTACTATTTATACCGTGATTAAACCGTGACTAGACCGAGGTTCTACCGTCATTGCACGACGCAAATACGATTTTACCAGGGTCTAATAAAGAAGCAGGTCAGGACAAGATAGGAACCTGGTAGCTGTTCAAGTCGTGGACAATAATGTCTTGATTTTTTAAGCGGATATCGACTAAACTTTGGATTGGCCGCCGAATGATGTTGATCTAATTTAACGTTTTCAACCGGGAAACTTTGCAAGCCCTGATTATTTGTTGTATTCAAATTCCCAGCTGACCACTGAACCTCCGTACTGTGACATTGAGCCGTTCGTGGTTTACCATCAGAAGTCTACTGGTAATCTCTTGTTTCTATCAGCTGGGCGGGCTGATTATCTACAACCGACTCATGCTTCACCATATTATTAGGACAAAAAAGCCAACATAATCCGTTGGGTAGTCCAGGTTTTTTTTGACATTTACTTTGTTATCGTATTCGTATGTCGAGGAGCTTCTTGAATTGACGTAACCGTTCCAGTAAGTTTCAGTGACCTGGCGGACGATGTTGCCACATTGATCGTTGGTGAATGAAACTAGCGCATCAACCGCTGTGATGTCGGGTTGTATCCCCGACCCCGGAATGAATACAACAAGCGCTTAACGATGGTCAATATTAAAATTTCTTACGTACAGCCGGATTTCTTTTAAATGTTCATTTCAACTTCTATATTTGCCACACGTTACGAATATGTTAATTCGGGATGTAGCGTAGCCCGGTATCGCGCCAGCATGGGGTGCTGGAGGTCGTCGGTTCAAATCCGGCCATCCCGACAAAGTCACTGACCAATCAGTGACTTTTTTTATCTTAAAACATGTCACGGATTTTAACGCCTAGCCTCCAATCCAACCGTTCCGGAATTCATCCGTCCTTCAAAAGCAAGTCATAATCTATATCTAACGTCATCTCCACCGCTTCCCTACCATTAGCTAAAGCAAGTTCGTGACTGAGTTGGTTCAAGATGCCCAAAGCCAGCTGCTTGCTTGTTAATAAGTTTGTCTTAGCAATTTTCATACTAGATATTAAATAAATATTTGAGAAAGGACACGAATTAGGAATCTGAGATTTTGGCGATCCGGATCAGGCTTGTATTCGGAGTCCACAAACCGTTTTTGCGCTCAAATGGACCATAATTACGATATAAAAAATCAATTTATTTAACAATCCTTAGTAATACGTTAAAATCCACATCAAAACACAGTAAATATTTATATAATTACAACAAAATACATTAAAAATTATAAATAATATCTAATTTTATGCTATATATTAGAAAGAGGGGAATTTTTTGAGTAGTTTTTTAACGCATTCTGATGCAAAATTACTGCTTTTGATATCCGAGGGAAATCAAAAGGCTTTTGATGAGTTGTATAATAGGTACTGGAGCCGGGTTCTGGGTGTGGCGATACATAAACTTAATGATGTTCAGGAGGCCGAGGAAATTGTTCAGGATATCTTTTTATCTCTATGGAAACGCAGAAGAGATCTGCTTATCAATTCGGAACTTGAGTGTTATCTGATGGTATGTGTTAAATACAGGGTTATCAAGTATCTTAGCAGGCAGCGTCAAAAAAGACTTTACGAAAAACAGCAACTTACTGGCGATCTGTTAGATGACTCCACTCAGGAATATCTAAATTTTTCAGATCTGAAAAGGCAGCTCGAGATCCTTGTTAGACGCCTTCCTGAGACCTGCAGACTTGTATATCAAATGAACAAGGAATCGGGCATGAGCTACAAAGAAATTTCAAAACACCTGGGAATATCCGAAAAGGCAGTGGATGGGCATCTTTTTCGCGCTAAAAAAAATTTAAAAACAGGAATTCAGTCTTTTCTTTCTATATATCTATTGTGATTTATGGTTATTCTCGTCATAAACCCATGATATCTGTGATTTATAACATAATTATTGCAAAAGTCCTGCTAATACTGACAAAGTATTCCAAATATAAAATCATAAACAGTGTGATTATCTGGAATATTTTACAAATCATCTGATTTTTTTTTATTTTTTTTGAGGAGTTTTATTCTTTCAGGGGACTTACTTTCAAAGACTCCCAAATGGATGAGATTTCTAAAAAAACAAGATTAGAGGTACTGGCTGCAAAATGGCTTGAGGGGAGTATCAGTCAGGATGAGAGGGAAGAATTCAATGAATGGTTTCATTCGAACCTGGAGACTTCCGTTGCTATAAAAGAGACTTTTGCTTCTTCCCGGGAGGAGCATCGTTTGAAAATCCTTTCGCGTATTCATAAGGAAATCAGGAGGGAGCATCGTCCCCTGATTGTCAGGCGACTATGGTTATCGGCTGCCGCTGCCGTATTGCTGATTATGGGCGGTATTCTATGTCTGCACCAGATGAACCTTAAGAAAGAACAGCTGCTAAGTGAACGTTACCTCAACGCAATCAAGCCTGGAACGAACAAAGCAGTACTCACTCTCGGAGACGGTCGTCAGGTTGTTTTAAGCCAGACCGGGCAGCAAATATTTTCCCAGTCAGGGATTAAGATCTTGACGGATAAAAACGGCAGGCTGAAGTATGAGATAAAGCCAATGGGCGTAATTCCCTCCTCTAGTGCCTTCAACACGATTACTACGCCCAAAGGCGGGCAGTTTGAATTGGTGCTACCGGATGGGTCCCGGGTTTGGTTGAATGCAATGTCTTCCATCAGATTCCCGGTAAACCTTGCTTTTGCCGCCAGGCGTCGTGTAGAGACCAGTGGCGAGGTCTATTTTGAGGTGTCCAGAAAGATCTCGACAAAGCATGCCGCAACTGAAGGTAAAGAGGTTCCTTTTCATGTCATTTCAAGGGGACAAAGTGTAGAAGTTCTGGGAACACAATTTAACATCAATTCCTACCCGGAAGAAGAGTTTGTAAAAACGACCTTGCTTGAGGGAAAGGTCAGTATTTCTGCGAGCGGACAAAGGGTCATCCTGATACCGGGGCAGCAAGCGTGCGTCTTGCCTGAAAAGCAATCCATTGGAATCAGAGAGATTGACTCTGAAGAGGTTATGGCATGGAAGAATGGTCTGTTTATGTTCGATGGACAAGATTTGCAAACTATACTGCTACAGGCGGCCCGCTGGTACGATGTTGAGATCGAGTTCAGGGATCCTGATCTTAAGAGGCAAAAATTCAAAGGAAGCATCTCTCGCTTCGAAAATATCCGGCAATTACTGGAAGTATTGGAGTCTACCGGATCGGTTCATTTTAAAGCAGAAGGAAGGAGGATCACGGCTATGAAATAATTAACAGTTCCTAATACCAAAGAACACAGAAAGAACCGGAAATGCGCTAACATCCCCGGTTAAGTTTTCAGTGTTCAGTAGCATAAAATCACATCCGACTAAAGCACTAAAAAACAAATATAATGAAATTTCAGGATCAAAACAGGTCTGGCTGGTCTGCCTGCGCCATAACTTTTGTTGTTCGTACTATGAAGCTTACAATATTTATTTTAACAATTTTTCTGGTCCAGGTGAGTGCAGCAGGCCGCGCGCAGAGAATTACGTTTAAAGACAATAACGCTTCACTTAAGCAATTGTTTAAAGAGGTCAGAAGGCAAACAGGGCACAATGTATTCTGGCAGGAAGACAAGGTAAACGATGCTCTTAAAACAAAGGCTGCTTTTAACAACACCCCGCTTGAGGAAGTTTTAGAAAAGACCCTTATTCCCTTGGAATTAACCTATACTATTGTCAATCGAACAATAGTAATTAAAAAGAAAGATGTTTCGTTTCTTGAAAAGGTGGAAAAGTGGTTGTCTACTGTCCAGATCGACGGTAAGGTATTAGACCTAACGAGCGGTTCATCACTGTCCGGCGTAAATGTCACCCTTAAAGGAACCAGGCGAACGGTTTCGACTAATTCATTCGGAACCTTTACGTTTTCTGGCTTGCCTGATGACGCAATCCTTATTTTTTCCTACATCGGTTTTGAAACGCTGGAGGTAAGGGCTAGCACCAATATGGTAGTCCGGCTCAAACCTGCTGTACAGGCGCTGAATGAGATTTCGGTATCGACCGGTTATCAGCAAATTAGGAAGGAAAGTGTTACCGGAGCTTATTCGGTGGTGACGGCTAAAGAAATAGCGAACACCCCGTCGGTCAATTTGATGGAACGCCTGGAAGGTAAAGTTCCCGGGGTTCAGTTTGATATTCGTAATAACAAGATCCAAATCAGAGGGATCAGCACGTTCGGAAGTACGGATGCCTCTCCCCTGGTGGTAATTGATGGTTTCCCCGCATTAAACCAGGACCTTGCGACTATCAAGGGTGGCACTGTAGATGGCAGTACATCGTTTAAAAACCAGCCGTCGCACTCTGGAAATGCTGTTTTAACAAATTTCAATCCTGCAGATATTGAAAGTATCACTTTTCTGAAAGACGCTGCTGCTTCTGCCATCTGGGGAGCGCGTGCGGCAAATGGTGTGATTGTTATCACGACAAAGAAGGGTAAAAAAGGTCAGACATCTATTAACTTCAATTCTGCTGTCAGCAGTTCCGCGCCTGGAAATTTTTCCAATGTACGGGCCATGTCCAATCAGCAATACCTTGAAATGGAACAGGAGCTGGTAGATAAGGGCTATATTCTGGACCCGGAGATCCAGGGTTACCGATCAGCTCCTGTAAGCGAAGGCCAGCAATGGATGCTGAAAGCAAAACGGAATGCTTTGTATACGGGCCAGCGTGATTCTGCCATACAGGTGCTGACTGCACGTTCCGGGAGAGATCAGCTCAGGGATAATTTATTACAGAATGCTGTTTCTCAGCAATACAATCTTTCATTCTCGGGCGGTTCAGATAACGGCTCGTACTATATCTCCGGAAACTACACGAAGGATCAGCCCATTTTCAAAAGCAATGATGCTGAAAGCTATTCTGTAATATCAAACCTCAGCAATGAATATCTGAATAAGAAACTTGTTATAGACATTGGGCTTAATTATCTGAATTCCAAGGCAAAGGTAAACGGTGCAGCTGTCGCCGCTATGGGTAGCAGCGGACTTGGAATGGCCCCTTATGACCAGCTCATAGATGAAAACGGCAATAAGATCTACCGGGGCGTAAACTACACTACACGTGTTTCGGACAGCCTTACCCGGGTAAGAAACCTGTTGCCCTGGACTTACAATCCTATTGATGAACTGAACTACAATAGCACGGTGAATGGAAGAAATCTCGTCAGGGTGAACGGATCTGTTAAAGGTGTATTAAGCTCTTGGGCCAGTTTAACCGCTTCGGGACAGGTTCAAAAAAGCCTTGAGGAACAGACACTTGTTCAGAATCAGGATAGTTACCTAGTCAGGAACAACATTAACAATGGCACCAATACTGCCAATAGCAGTAACGCTGCTATTAATTCGGTATATGGCTTTCCTAAGGGCTCGGTTTATAATGGCAGCAGGGTTAATAAAGACAATTATGGTTTGAGGATTCAACTGGACATCAACAAGAACTGGAATGATGTTCACAGCCTGAACCTGATCGCCGGCTCTGAGATCAGGGAAGAGCGTGCTAAGGGCAGCTCCCAGGTCCTGTATGGCTACAATGAAGAGCTCTCTACTTCGATCAATGCCAATACGGTTACACGCTATACTACCATTTTTGGTCAGGTGTCTCTACTGCCGGCCGCTAACGGGACGGTATTCAAGAACAGAGTGAGGTACCTTTCTAACTATAGTACCGCATCCTACTCTTATCAGGCAAGATATTTCTTATCGGGAAGCATTCGTTTTGATGACTATAACATTCTGGGTGTAAGCCGTAAAGACAGGGCTACTCCGCTGTGGTCGGCGGGGTTGCGCTGGGATCTTAAAAAAGAAAACTTTATGAAAGGGGTACAATGGCTTGAAGCACTTAGTTTGAGGGGAACTTATGGCAAACTCGGGAATGCGCCAGGCAGCTCGCAGAATTATGCAACAGTAAGCGTCGGACTGGTCGACGGCTACACCCAGCTGCCTTACAGCAGCATCGGGAATCCTGCAAACAGAGATCTAGGATGGGAAATCACAGCTCTTAGTAACCAGGGGATTGATGCGCGGTTTTTTCATAACCGTCTGTCCATCTCGGCCGACGTATTCCAAAAAAGGTCCAAGGGTATTTTTGTAAGCATTCCGATGAATGGAACTTATGGTTTCACCTCTCTGGCCAGGAATGCTGCCACGCTTTCAGCCCATGGTTACGAGCTGAGCTTGTCGGGAGACCTTCTTAAAAGCAGGGGCTTTCTATGGACGATGAACGGTAATGTTTCTTACAATACCAATAAAGTCACGGATGCTCGCTTTGAAAACAATTCTACTTCGGTGGGTTCAGGGATGATCATCAATGATTATCCTGTTGATAACTTCTTCGTATTCCGCTTCGCTGGTCTGGATGAGAAAGGACAATCGAAAATTTATAAAGCAGATGGCTCGGTCATACAGTCTTCCGGTTCGTCATCTATCTCCGCTGAAGACCGCAAGTATGCAGGGAGAACAACGGCACCTTATTTCGGGGGACTTAGCAATACCTTTACTTACAAAAATCTGAGCCTTTCAGCGCGGGCCAGCTACTACTTTGGACATAAGTTCCTTTATAAAACAGTGAATACGTCCTTCTACCCCACTTCTGGATCTGTTTCTGGCTTAATTCCTAACATTGACGTACTTGCAATGCGCTGGAGAAAGCCGGGTGATGAGTCGGTGACGAGTGTACCTGGTTTTAGCAACACGAATTTCAACAGTATCTTCTGGTACGCAAACTCGGATGAGAATGTAAGGGATGCAGGCCATATCCGCTTGCAGCAAGTGAGTCTTAGCTATAACCTTCCACCTTCATTCTTCAAGAAGAGCCCGTTTATAAAAGGGATCAGTCTGGCTGCAACGGTAAGTAACGTCGGATTGTTATGGGTGGCAAATAAAGAAGGAATAGATCCCGCCTATCAGGCTGACGGAACGTTATCGAATCTTCCACCGACAAGAAATTATGTTTTCAGTTTTAATCTTTCACTTTAAGAACAGTACAATGAAGCGATATATTTACAAAGGCCTAATGCTGATTACCGTGCTTGCTCATTCCGCATGCAGGAAGTATGTTGAGATTTCACCAGAGCAGATTCGCGTGCTTAAACGGACAAGTGATTTTCAGCAGCTTCTTTACAACTCGACCACTTTCGACCCTGCTTATTATCTGCCGGTCCTTGCTGCGGATGATACGGGGAACGAAATACTCAGCTGGCAAAACAGTTTATCTCTCTCTCAGGCAAATGCTTTTATCTGGGCGGAGAAAACATATGGTCAAAGCGAAGAGGATGTTGACTGGAATAATTTATACAAACAGATCTATACCTGTAATCTGATAGAAGAAGGGATAATGAACAGTGAAGGCGGAACTGAAGCTTTGAAGGAGTTAGTTCTCGCATCTGCACGGGTACACCGTGCGTTTGCTTACTATACCCTTGTTAACCTTTATGCTAAACAATATGATCCATTAAGTGCAGAATCAGATCCAGGTGTACCTCTTCAACTGAGCACCTCATTCTATTCCAGTCTTGAGCGAGCAAGCGTCCAAAAGGTATATGAAAAAATATCTGAGGACCTGAAGGCTTCTTTGACAGGCCTGCCGGATAAACCTGATTACAGTCCTAACCCTTCCAAAGCGGCGGCTTACTCCATACTGTCTAGGGTTTACCTAAATATGCGTCAGTTTGCACAGGCAGAAGAATACGCTGACCGTACCCTGGGCATTCAGAACACTTTGGTCGACCTAAATGATTATGCAGCTAACAGGAATACGTACCCGGCTAAAATAAGAAATCCGGAAGTGATCTTTTTTAAGCGTACCTCCCAGTTCCCAACTTCTCTGGCGATCAGTTCTTCGGCCACCGCCCTTTATGATCAGGTAAATGATCTTCGTTATACAACCTTTTACCTTTCAGATCCAAATATCCCTGGAGGAAACTTCCCTGCAGGCAATGGTAATAAGCTCTATTATAAGTCAAGGATAACGGCGGACGGTGTCTGGGTAGGTCCCACTGTACCCGAGCTGATGCTTATAAAAGCGGAGTGCCGGGCCCGGGCTGATGATCCTTCAGGGGCGGTCAGCATTCTGAACGCGCTTCGTAAAAAAAGGTATCTAAGGGTAAATTACAGCGCTGACCTTAGTGCAGATTCTCGTGCTGAGGCTTTGCAGCATGTAATTAACGAAAGAGGGCGTGAGCTGGTAGGTACGGGTATGCGCTGGTTCGATCAGCGCCGCCTAAGCAAGGACGCAGGATTGGTTTCGCCTGTTACCCGGTTATTTAAAGGAGAAAGCTATACGCTTGAGCCGGAAAGTAACCGTTATACTTTCGCGATTGCTGATAAATACATTCAACTAAATCCAGAAATAATACAAAATCCGAGATAAAAAACATGTTAAAAAGTTCTAAGACGCTGTTAGGCGGAGCTATTTGCGGAGCTTTGCTCATTTCAGGCTGCGCAATCCTTAAGAAGAAAAAAAAGGTCTCCCTCATCAGCCCAATTGAAGCTGTTGATCCGGCTAAAAAAACAGCGGACAGCTTAAAGAAAGCGAAGGCTTTAAAACCCTATTCTGATGTGGTAGGCAAGGGCACTAAAACCCAGACCGGCTTTTTCACTGTCCACCAAAAAGACAACAAGTTTTACTTTGAAATCCCCAATAATATCCTGAAGAGAGAGATCCTAGTGGTCAGCCGTATCGCCAAGGCCTCCTCAGATATGAGAAATGGAAGCTCAGGCTACGCCGGCGATCAAATCGGGGAAACTGTCTACAGTTTCGAGAAGGGTCCCGATAACAAGCTTTTTCTCAGACGCAGATCTTATTCTGAGTACGCCAAGGATAGTACGATGACTTTGTTTGCTGCCCTGGAAAAGAATAATGTGAGTGCCATAGTTGCCACATTCCCGGTTCTGACTATGCCTTCAGATTCGTCGGCTGTCGTGGTGGATGTAACTGAGTTTCTGAACAGCGATAATGATGTCCTATATTTTCAAAAAAAAATATTCAAGGAACGGGCTGGCATGGCTGGGCAGATCAACGACAGGAGTTATATTGATTATGTCCATACGTATAACACAAACGTTGAAATAAGAGCGGTGAAAACATACAATGCCGGAATTAATCCTAATGGTTCCGTATTTACTATCGAGCTGAACTCTTCATTGGTGCTGCTTCCCCTGAAGCCTATGAAAGGTCGTCTGGCGGACGCACGTGTGGGATATTTTACGACTGCTTTCAAAGATTTTGGTGCTGATCCGCAGGGCGTGACTACTACTGCTTACATCAAAAGATGGCGGCTTGAACCTAAACCCGAAGATATGGAAAAGTATAAACGGGGGGAGCTTGTAGAGCCGGTCAAACCGATTGTTTTCTACATCGATCCTGTAACGCCGAAAAAGTGGGTTCCCTATCTGATCGCTGGTGTGAACGATTGGCAAAAAGCTTTTGAGGCGGCCGGCTTCAAAAATGCCGTATTGGCAAAAGAGGCTCCGACCCGGGAGCAGGACAGTACATGGAGCATTGATGACGCCAGGCACTCGGCTATTATTTACCGCCCGTCGTCCGTGGCCAATGCTATGGGGCCAAGCACGTCTGATCCGCGGAGCGGTGAGATCCTGGAAAGTCATATTTTCTGGTATCATAATGTGATGTCTCTGTTGCAAAGATGGTATCGCCTGCAGGCCGGAGCCGCTGATCCAGCTGCACGTAAGCCGGAATTCGATGATGAGCTTATGGGTACACTTATTCGTTTTGTTTCTTCGCATGAAATAGGCCATGCTCTTGGTTTACTGCATAATTTCGGGGCAAGTTCTAGAGTTCCGGTCGAGAAGCTAAGGGATAAAAAGTGGCTCGAAAGCCATGGCCATACGCCTTCTATCATGGATTATGCCCGTTTCAACTATGTTGCACAGCCGGAGGATAAGATCCCTCAGAGCGGTCTTTTTCCTAAAATCGGCGATTATGATCTCTGGGCTATAAAATGGGGATACAGCTGGCTGCCGGATTACCAGAATCCGGAGGCTGAAACACCCTACCTGATTAAGATGGTCACCGATTCAATTCGCAGGAATAAAAACTTATGGTTCGGATCTGAGCTGGAGGCAAGCGACCCCCGTTCCCAAAATGAGGACTTGGGAGACAACGCGATGAAAGCTGGCTATTATGGAATAAAGAACCTTAAGAGGATTGCACCGGAACTGCATAAATGGGTGAATGTTCCAACCGAAGGCCAGGAAAAACTTAATATGTCTTATTCTGATCTCTGGCTGCAGTTCGGTAGGTACCTGGGCCATGTATCAAAGAATATTGCCGGGGAATACCACACTGTTAAAATCAATGCAGAGCCGGGATTAATGTATCAGCCGGTGCCTTATGAGATCCAGAAAGAGGCTGTCGGCTTCCTTAATAAAGAGATTTTTTCTACACCAATGTGGTTGAATACGAAAATTGTCCTGAACCGGCTGAACAGTAGTTTCGGTGTGGAGTTGAATCAGTTACAGAAGAGTGTTATTGAGTCGGTGTTCACCCGGGCGAACTTAAGCCGTCTGCTGATCAATGAGCAGGAATTTAGCGTGCGGACATATACAGTCAAAGACCTGCTGAGGGACTTCGACAAAGGTATCAATGCTGAGATCTATAGTGCAAGGAATATTGATTTTTATCGCAGGAATCTGCAGAAGAATTATGTATATCGGTTGTGCTATATGAATTTTTTTCCTAACGAAGCCAGCCTGATCGGATTTGGAAGATACTATAATATTGCTACCAGTGATTTGTCAAGTTATCTTTCTGAGGAGTTGCGAAGATTGCAGTCCTCCTTCAGAAGAGCAGCAGCTAATACTACTTTGAATAAAGAAACGAGGAGTCATCTTAGACGTATGGATGCGTTTATTGAAAGCAAATTTGTTGCTGATCGGAACGGTATCATTCCGAGATAAGAATTTTTTTTCTACTATTTAATGGCCATACGGGTTCTCCGCATGGCCATTGATCTAATGCGCCACCGGGAAGGAATTTTTTTGGTTCTCTATACCGATGGTAACATTTCAGCCAGGTGGTCACTGTCAGAAATCCAGATAAGACTTACTGACAAGTATAATAGTACAATCCTTTAAGGGTTTCAAAAAACATTGGATCTGATGAAACATCAGATCTATTATGTACATGTAGATTCTAAACATAAGGATAAATCATACATAGCTTGCCTCGCCTATAGTTCGTAATTATACGAAACCCCGATAAAAACCCACCGTAGAAATAAAAAATTCCTTGTAATGAAAGCTGCAGCAGTGCTACATACCTTACTTGCCCTGGGAATTGATGAAGATCAGGAAGAGTGGTTACAACAAAAGCTTAAGCTGACCAATAAAACTTCGCTTTTAACTGTTCTTCTTGATATTCCTTATATTGTGCTGACTGCGGTTTATTTCCCGCAGCTTCTTTTTTGCCCATTGGGAGTCGCATTGTCTGTTACGGGCTGTTTAGTTTTAAATTTCTATAAAAAAGTCAATTTTTCGAGGTTCCTGCTGGCTGCTAATATTCCTGTCTTTCTAACTTTGTATCATGCCTGCTTACTGAAGCCGAATGAGGATTTAATTCCGGCGCTATACCAGCTTCAGCTGAGCTTACTAGTATTTCCTTTACTTGTCTTTGCTCTCAACGAAAAGATTTGGATTGCCTGCACCCTCCTGCTCAACAGTTCTCTTGCTTTCAGTTACCCACTGATTGGGTCTTTCTCGTTGCAATTAGACAATTCAATTCTACGGGAGGGTTGGATTGCTTTCATGGGAACGGGTATTGCCATAACCGCATTATTCATCATTGTCATCCTGAATTCTATTATCAACGAACAGTATTCACGGTTAAACAAATCGATGCTTAGTGAACTGGAGACGCAGCAAAAATTCACCCTCGAAGCACTCGAGGATGCTGAGCGCTCCAAACGGGAGGCTGAAAAAGCGAATGAGGCGAAAAGCACTTTCCTGGCAACCATGAGTCATGAAATCCGGACTCCTATGAACGGTGTTATCGGGATGGCGGGACTTTTATCTTCTACTCCGTTGAGTACTGAGCAGAATGAGTACGTTGAAATCATCAAATCCAGTGGTGAATCTTTGCTTAGCTTGATTAACGACATTCTAGATTATTCTAAAATTGAATCAGGCAGAATGGAGTTAGAGCAGCAGGAATTTGATCTGAGAGCCTGCCTGGAAAAAGTGATGGATATTTTTTCGGGGAACAGCAGTTCCTCCGTGGATCTGATATACCAGGTGGATGCGGAAATCCCTGAGTATCTGCTTGGAGACAGTTATCGCTTATCACAGGTGCTGATCAATCTGACCGGCAATGCCTTGAAGTTCACTTCAAAGGGTGAAGTCTTTATTCAGGTACGTAAGATAAATACTACTGGTTCACATACGGAGATTAGGTTCAGTGTGAGTGACACTGGTATAGGAATCCGGGAGGAAAAACTGCCTGCTCTGTTCAAAGCGTTTTCCCAGGTCGATTCATCTACCACAAGGAAATATGGAGGTTCGGGCCTCGGACTGGCGATCAGTCAGCGCCTGATCGATCTGATGGGCGGCGAAATCCAGGTTGTAAGTGAACTGGGAAGTGGTTCGTGTTTTTCGTTTTCCTTAAACTTTATCAATGGAAGGAGTCCGGGCCGGAACTTTTATCTTGAGGAGCGTTTTCCAAATGACAAGGAAAAGGTTTTGGTTATGGATGACAATGCCACACTAAGAGAGGTTTTAAAAACTCATCTTCTTCGTCTTGGACTGGCACCAGTGCTGGCTGCTTCAGGGAAGGAAGCCTTAAAAATCCTTTCTGAAAACAAGGATTTGTGTCTTGTTATTGTGGACAGGTCTGTGCCGGAATGGAATGATGTTGATCTGGCTGCTGCAATCAGGAAGCTATCTCCGGAAATTCCTGTATTAATCTTGTCGGATGTGGGTGATGATGTATGTTTGAGGTATCCTGAGCTGTCTTTAAAACTTATTACCAAGCCTGTGAAGGAGAGTCAGTTTTTCGAAGCGGTAAGGGCTGAATTAAAAACGAAGCTTCCCTTGCCTGCACATCGAAGGCAGGATGCTGGTTCCTCGTACTCTGCTGAGTTTGCCCTGAATTTTCCACTAAATATTCTTTTGGCTGAAGATAATCTTATCAACCAGAAGCTGGCTGACCGGATCCTTAGCAAGCTGGGTTATAGGATTGACCTGGCTAATGATGGTGTCGAGGCGGTGAGCTTGGCTCAGACCAATACCTACGACCTGATTTTGATGGATGTTCAGATGCCTAATATGGATGGTCTGGAAGCTACACGTACGATTCGTTTCGGCAAGGGCAGGCAACCGAGGATTGTGGCAATGACGGCAAATGCAATGCCGGGCGACAGGGAGGCTTGTCTGGCTGCTGGTATGGATGAATATATTTCGAAGCCGGTAAATGTGCCGCGTTTGCTGGAGGTGCTGAGGGCCTGCAAACGGACATAACAGAGGCTAGTTAGTGCTCTGCGAGCATACAACACATACCGAGATTGTTTGGCGCTTATAGACAAGCAGAATAATTGTAGGGAAAAGTCCAATGCCGAGGATTCGCCACGGATCTAATATAAATACGTATATTTATTTTGGCTGACACACCCGTGCAAGTAAACGTTAGCTGCCTATTTAAATAAACTTTCAAAAGAAATAACATGAGAAAATTAATAATGTGGAATATCATTACGCTTGATGGATATTTTGAAGGAGAAAAAAGCTGGGACCTTCCCTTTCACGAAACCGTTTGGGGACCCGAGCTACATCAATTATCAGTTGAACAGTTGCAGTCGGCAGATTACCTTGTATTTGGCCGGATAACGTTTCAGGGTATGGCTGCATATTGGAAAAATGCAGAAGGTGAGATTGCAGGATTGATGAATACGACTCCCAAGATAGTAATCTCCCGGACATTGGAATCAGCAGATTGGAATAACTCCATCCTCATTAAGGAAAATGTGGTAGGAGAACTTAAAAAGCTGAAGTCAGGTGGAGATAAAGACATGTATGTGTTCGGCAGTGCATACCTATCTGAGACTTTGGTTGAAGAAAACCTCTTTGATGAGTATAGAATAGGGGTAGCACCTGTTATTGCAGGAAGCGGAAGATGCCTGTTTCCAAAAGGATTGACGACAAAAAAGCTATCGTTGATTTCGTCGCAACAACTCTCCACAGGTGGCGTAGTTTTAAAATATCGACCAAAATGAGGTAGCTCTAAAATTTGCTGACGAAAAGCGTCTGCATTTCAGCATTGGCGCGCAAGTGCATTATCTGTTTCTCTGGCATACATTTTTCTTGACATTAACATGCCTGAGGTGTATGGCTTTGAGTTTCTGGCCGAATACAATAAACTGCCAGAAAACAATCACTTCAATTTAGAATTACCTTCGTAAATTTACCGGCTCATATCTTTCCTGAGAACAATAAAATAGCAGGGAATCAAGCCTGCTATTTTAGTCTTTGAATCTAAGGATTAATGATCAGTTTGCTTCCGGCTATGTCTTCCCATCGGTAAAAATGGAAAGTCTTGTCATCACTCATCGCTACAAATAAACCGTGTTTAAAATCACTATTTAACGGAACAGACACAATATCCGACCCGTCACTTTTAACTGTTGCCGTTTTAACAGAATCGATCAAAGCATGATTGTGAGGGTTATTAAGCCCTTCCCTGCTGTATACTTTGAATTTGTTCGCACTTTGGTCAGATACCAGGATATAGCCGGTAGTTGCCGAGGTTTTATAAATGCTGATGCCCTCATTATCTTCGGTGTAACCTTCCGTGGCAAATAAAGCGAGCTCCTCATTGCCTTTTGCTGGATCGGCATAATACTTCCGTACGCCTACCTGTTCGTCTGAGTAGTAAATATAGCCTAGCTCGTTGTCGACCGCTATCGATTCAATTTCTTTGATACCACTATATTTTCCGAACTTTCTTATTAAAGTGGCTTTTAACCGTGCATTACCATCGTCTTCAAGCAAATATTGCCAGAGGTATGTGCCATCGGTAGGGCCTGTTTTCCTGCCTACAATAGCATAGATCTTTCCTGCGGGATCGGTATAGAGGGCTATTCCCATTAGATCCCGGAACATTATGCCCATTTGACCTTCGTAGACTTCAATTCCTCCATTATCAAGGGGCTTCATATCCGGCAGAGAGTAAACACGAATTTTATGGGTCATTCTTTCGGTAGCCACGGCAATGTCGAATTTCTTCCCACCTAAAGTCAGACCATAGGCTACATCTACGTTGTTAGGACGTTTTAGTCCTTTCACAGTTTTCTCCTTGACTATCTTTCCCTTAAGGTCGTATATATAAAGCCCGCCGTTTTTATCTTTGTCGGTACCAATAACCAGTGACCGAGCCGGGTCCGCCCGATTAATCCATATTGCCGGATCGTCCGTGTCAAATCTCACAGGTTCAGTAATATATAGGGGTTTTACAACATTGTCGGGTCCTTGCGTACCGTTTGTTTTCGTTGTTATTTTATTTGAACAGGATATGCTCAGGGCAATCAGGCATCCAGAAGCAAAAGCCGCGTATAGGTGTAGTTTATTTAAAATCAACATGTTAGTTCTTTTTCTTAATATTATCTGTATAGATCACTTCTCCCCTGTCGTTTACCACCTGCACCAGCATATTGTCAGGGCTGATAGAGAAAGTCATGAAGCCAAAGTCAGCCTTTGCGAAACGACTTTCAGGAAGCTTTCCCGTTGGTCGCACCTCACAGCCTGCACCAGACACAAAATAGTGAGTTTGGCCGGCCGGCTTGATGTGCTGAAGGTCGTGTTCATGGCCGCACAAGTAGGCATCGACCTTGTACTTCTTAAACAAGGGTTCAAAGCAATTCCGGATGTCAAATGTTTCAAGGCTTTTTACCCGCTTGCCACCGCAATACAGCGGGTGGTGCCCCACTACAATCCTCCATTTTATCGCCGGATCAGGATCACTCAACACGCTGTTGATCCAGGTTTTTTGTGCCGCTGTATCCTGCTTAGACACTTGCTTTTTATAGTCATCATCCTTATAATACTTTTTTACAAAAGGGTTAGTATCAATGTAAACAAATAAAACCTTTTGCGTGGCATCGTCATTAATGCTCAGCTTCTGCGAAAAATAGTAGTCAGGCATATTCCACCTGCCGCTGATCGCTGAGTAGGCAATCTGCGCAGCGGGATTCGACCGGTAGTCGTGATTGCCCAATACCACATTCCAGTCCTGTAGTAAAGGAAAGTCATTGTAAACATCTTCGAAAGATGTTTTCCATAGCGGATCACTAATACTTTGCACACCGTTTGGATAAAAGTTATCCCCGGTTGAGATTATAAACTTGCTGTCCAGCGTAATTGCAGCATTGGCTAATTGCTTAGCCACCGACGTCTGATGATACTGCCCGTTACGACCCCAGTCGCCTATCACCAGGAAGTTCAGGGCATCTTCATTCACTTGCAATGATTCGATGAAACCTCCCTGGTACCCTGATGCTTTCTCTTCAGCAATGATCTTTGACAACTTTTGCGAGCTTGCTTGAGAAGCTGTCTGGGATAAACCTTGGAACGACCCAGACAGGATAACTATAAGTATTACAAAAGAATATGTAAACTTACCAGATAATCTACTTAAGATTAATTTCAGCTGCTTCATTTACTCAGTGCCAGGGTTATTTCTTCAGTTTCATCGTCATCAAACTCCCCCTGCAATACCAATGTAAGTGCACCAGAGACCACTTCAAAGCTCCCTTTATAAACAAACTCTTTGGATGCTCCTTTATCATCTTCGATTTCACCCACTAATTCCAGGTCGCCTTTCAGACTATCGCCTTCCAGCTCTTCAAGATCAGCTTCAATCTCAATTTCGCGGTTTACAGTTTCGGTTTCGCCGCATTCGCTCACTTGGATTGTTTGCTTCAATACCACAAGGGCCTTTAATTCACCGTATTGAAATTCGATCTTTATTTCTTCAACATCATCAGCAGAAAGACCTTTAACCTCTTCATTCACGAGCCCAAACAGGTTTATGTAATTCTGGAACTGGCTGGCATCATCGATATCCAATTCATACTCGCCATAGATACCCTCATCATCTAATACCCGGTATTCGAAAACGTTTGAACTATTTACCACCACATTTTGTCCCGGAGCATTTACAGAACTAAGCTTAATTTCCAGGCCGCGCTCTTCTTCATTGAACACATCATCGTCGAATAGGCTGGCCTCCGTTTCAAACTCGATCTCGATTTCTTCTACACCCTTTGGAAAGGTAACGCTGCCCTTGCCCGTACGTGCATCGAATACCATGTTCAGGTCTATGTCTGCATCTTCGGAGCTTGTGCAGTCGTCTATCTCGTAAAAGGCTTTCGCATCTAAGATGTAAGAAGAAATGGCATCGAAGCCTTTAGTGTCTGAAACTTCGAAGTTAACAGTAGCATCCTGTTCTAATGGGATGATCTTACCACCAAGTTCATTTCCCTCTGGATCTTTCCGGTCTGCCAGCGTTATTTTAAAACTGAATTTGTCTTCATCCTCTAACTCACCGTCTCCTTCATCCGCCAGTAACAGGATCTGAGGGAAATCGTTCTCCACAATGGGGGCAATCAGGTTATCGTTCTTTTTATCGCAGGCTGTCATTGACAGGATAACCGATGCGAAAAAGATATATTTTAATGTTTTCATTTGTTCTTTTAATGAGCTTGTTAGAAATTACAGATTGAACTTTACGCCAAACCGGGTCCAGAAAGAATACATTTCGCGCTGGATAGTCTGTGATTTATTTCCCTGATACAACTGTAATGGCTGATTGGTAATGTTCAGCACTTCAGTAAACAACCTGATCTTTTTATTCAAGGCATAACTGGCGCTCGCATCAAGCTGCAGACGACTTTTTACATAAATATCCTCTGCTTTTGACCCTCCAACTTCTGAAAGGAACTTATCGCTGAAATTAATAGAAGTACGCAAAGACAGTTTTTTGCCTTCATATCCAAGAGAGGCATTTCCCACATTTGCAGATTGTCCCGGCAACCTGATCTCTTCCTGAACATTTGAATCTGATTCAGTAGCTTCCCTACTCTGGATATTTGCTTTAGAGTGCGTGTAGGTATAGTTAAGATATAAACTAAAAGCCTTTAATGCCGGAATAAGGGTTAATCTTCTTTGGAAAGCGAACTCTAAACCGGTTACCTGAGCCGCATTACCATTTTGAACCTGAACCACATCGATGCCAGTTACGGCAGCAGGACCGGTTAAGGGGTAAGATGTATTAAAAAGGACTCGTCTGTAAATAAAATCGTCGAGTTTTTTGTGGAATAAACCAGCCGAAACGATCCCCACAGAACCGAAGTACCGCTCGAACATCAAATCGTAATTAATAGCACTGACCGGCATCAGATCTGCATTACCAACGGTTGCAACATTATCCTCCCGGTTAATCTCCTGTGCAGGAATGATCTCTGAAAAGTTTGGCCTCGCATAAGACCAGGTCAGTGCTGCTCTCAGATTACTAAACTTGCTAAGTTCATATTTGAAATGTAACTGAGGTAAGATAAAATCGTAGGTGGAACTTCCTGAAACGGGTAAGATATCTTCAAGATCTCCAGCTTCATTGATCACTACATCGCTTGAATTGTATTTTACCCTGGTGTATTCGTACCTCACGCCTCCTAAAACCATTAACTTCTTTATTTGCTGACGTGCCATCAGGTAACCGGCAACAACATCTTCATTTGCAGTATACGATTCCAGCGCTTCGTCTATCGCTTTATCTTCGACCTGTAGTTCAAACTGACCGGGGTTGGCATTATAATAACCGATCAGGCTGGTAACATTTAGAGGTCTGCCTAATTCATACCGGCCGGAAAAAAATTCATCTTTTACCGGGTCCTCTTCAAAAGCATCCAATGTTGGTACACCACCAAGATTTTCTACAGTGTTTTGCTGAATGCGATAGCTTTTATCTTTCGACCTTGCTTTTGCCCCAAATTTGATCAGGCCATCATTATCGCCCAACTTATACGGCAAACCGATATTAAATTTTGCAGTGAGGTTTTTATCCTTTGCCAGGGTTTTGCCAAAGCCTACGGCGTCAAACTCGTATAATGAATTGTTGGTATAGTCAGCTGCCTGGAAGGCAGGATAACGAGAATTACTAAAATCGATGTTGCTTGAAATTCCTGCGATAAATTCTGCCTCATTATCGTAGGGAGTGTTCTGTTCCCCGTAACTATATTGGGCTTCATAATCCAGGAAGAACTTTTTGAATGTATGTTTAGCACCGGCATTGACAGAAATAACCGATTGCGATTCAAATCTGTCTTTAGTTGCTTTAACTATTTCTTCATCTTCGGGAGCAAAAACATAAGCTCTCCGGAATTCACGGTCAGTAAACCTCGAATAAAGTCCTTTCAAATAGATTTCATGGTGATTATTGAATTTATAATCTAAAGATGAACTCAAGCCTAAACGTGTTCTTGTGAGCTCGTAGTCGCGCAATTCCAGTTCGTTATCTGCAACTGAACGTTCAACATTATCAGAACCAAGATCATTGTGGTAGTAGTTGCTGTTCAATAAGAGGCCAAGCTTTTCATCTTTTCCAAAGCGCTGACCATATTGCAATTGTCCCTGCAAATTTGACTTTCCCATCAAATTATTATATCCCCCACCGAATGATCCGCTTATTTCCGGAATGCTGCTTTGAGGTGTACGGGTGATGAGGTTAATGGAACCTCCTATAGCATCGCCGTCCAGATCGGGCGTCAGGGCTTTGGTCACCTCAATCGATGCCAACTGATCAGAAGGAATAGCGTCCAGGGCTACAAAACGTACATCCGCTTCAGGGGAAGGAATTTGCTCGCCGTTAATGCTTGTATTAGTAAACTGCGGTGCAAGCCCCCTTACAGAAACATATCTTCCCTCTCCCTGATCTCTTTCGATATTTACTCCTGGAACCCTTTGTAATGCCTCGGCGGCGTTCGGGTCAGGAAAACGTCCTATCTGGTCTGCCGCTATAATGTTCTTGATATTGTCGGCATTCTTTTGCTGATTCAGCGCCTTTGCCTGGCCCTGCGTGTATCCGGTAATGGTAACATCGCTTAATTTCTGCTGGCGTCCGGAAAGAGCTACGTTAAGTACTTTCAACTCACCTCCTTTCAGATTTACAGTCAAAGTTGTATCTCTGAAACCAAGATACCGTACCGTAAGATTTACATTTCCCGAGTTTACATAGAACTGATACTCCCCATTAAGGTTAGTTATTGTGCTGTTATTTGTTCCGGAAAGCAGAACGGTAGCACCTGTCAGGGGTTCTTTACTTTGCTGGCCAGTAATTTTGCCTTTAACAATTGCTCGCTGACCAAAAGCCATAGCAGCAAGAAACAAAATTGGCACACAAAAAAGTAATGCTTTAAGATTCATAAAATTGTGATTTATTTTTCTAAGGGCAAAGATTAAAGCAGAGAAACGAGCAATCAATTTTATGGCGTTACAAAAAAGATACAGCGGGCAGAAAAGCGTATACAAAACAGCAACATCACACCAATTTCAAAAATAAAGACCTGTACATCAATAGTTTAATATCTAATATTGAGCCATTAAGTTTGCGTTAACGGACGGTTACTTTACTTTTAAGCCTCCGCTTTTGTCCTCTATAGCCTCTGAATAAACGAACTCAGATTCTCCCCCTCTTCAAGATTAAGTTTTTTACGGAGCCTGTATCTTGAAATCCGGAGACTGTCTTGTGATATACCCAACATCGTTGCAATATCAGAAGAGCTCAAATTCATCTTTAGCAACGCCACAAGCCGAAGGTCAGAAGATGTTAGGGTATTGCAGTATTTTTTCAGGCTTTCAAAAAAGTGCTCATGCACTCTTTCAAAAACAACACGGAAATCTTCCCAGTTCTTATCCTGATTGTTGTTGAAGCTGATCAGGCTTATCACCTGCTTAAGTTCTTTGCGCTGATCCCGCTTTTCGTCTTTGATCATGGCATTGAGCTTATTTTTTAGTTCTTCAAGAAGTTGATTTTTTTGAATGAGATGAAGTGTATGACTGGTAAGCTCTTTGCTCTTCAGTTCCAGTTCAGCCTTGAGGTTCTCCTCTTTAAGCTGCTTGGTATACAGATCAGCCTCCATTACTTTCTTCTGGGCTTCAAAGAGCGAATGATTTTGCTGATTTAGTTGATGCTGATTGATGATTTTGAGTCGCTGTTTACTTATTATACTTACTGCAAGTGCTATTAGCAGCACGATGATCACAATGGCAGCTATTACGAACAATCTGTTTGCCTGCCTGTCTTTCTCAAACTGAATGATGGTATTGTCTTTTTGCTCGATCTCAAACAAGGTCTGCAATAATAGAAGCTGTTTTTTATTATCCTGAGAAAAGATACTCATAAAAACTTCTCTACCAGCTTCGCTGTAGTGATAGGCACTGTCATTTTTCCCCATCAGGTTAAATGCTTTAGAAAGATCCCGGCAGGCACTGGCTTGCTGATAGGGCTCATTCAGTTCAACGGCTAGTTTTTCGGCTTTTTTAGAATAGATCAACGATTCGACATACCGGCCGGATTTACGAAATACATCACCTATATTATTTAATATTTCGATCTGGGACATCCGGTCATCGCGTGAACTATTCAGGTCGAGAGCAAGGTTAAAATATCTAAGCGCAGAATCCAGCTGGAGCTTATCTTCGTATATGCTTCCCAAATTCTCGTATATCTTGGCAATGCCGGTCTGATCTTCCAGTTTTCTAAATTCGGCCAGAGCCAGATTTTGAAAATGGAAAGCCTGTTTATCATCATTGTTCTTTTCGTAAGTCTGGCCGATAAAACCATAGGAAGTGGCCATTCCGCTACGGTTATTAGATTTTTTATAAATACTGATGGCTTCCTGGAACGACTTCAAAGCAATGCCGTATTGCCGGTTATAATAATAGGTCTCTCCTATTTTATTCAGATTCCCAGCCAACTCATCATCATAGTGGTGCTTCCTGAAAATACTATTAGCCTTATAGTAATTGTCTAATGCCTGGGAATATGCTGCCTGGTAATAAAATAATTCGCCAATCTGCTCATAGCATACTGCTATAGCGAATTCATCCATGTTATCTTGCGACTCTTTCAACAGGCGCTTGATCTCCAGGAATGCTGCATCCGGATTTTGTTTAATGAGGGACCGCGAATGCTGCAGTTTTTCGAGTATAAGCTTCTGGGAACTGGCCTTTAACGGGAAGATTTGTAAAATGACGAAAATGTTTATTATCGCAGCTATTTTTAGCAAGGGGCACTGCGTTAACCTACCGAAATCAACATTCATTTGGATATTTTAAGGATATCTATTTAGAATGTTAAAATTAGGACTCGTAGGTTAGAGCAATGTTAAATTAGAGATATATCGGATAATTTTATCCTAACATAGAATGGCACTCCCAACCGGGCAGTTTATTCATTAGCTGGATACGACCAAACGTTTCAGTTCCAGCTTAGGATATGGGCAGCGATATTGCAACGATAAGGTTAAGCGTAAGTTGGAGGAGGAATTGCTATTTACCAGCATAAAATTTTTTGGGAGCAAGCGGAAAAGTTGGGGGGATGTTCTTTCCTTCGTCATCCTGAACTTGTTTCAGGACCTCTTGCTTAAGCATGTCCTTTATAGTTCAAGAGTTGCTGAATCGAATTCGGCATGACGACCGTTTTAAAAAGTTTGGCACTAATGCGCTTCGCCGCCCCCAACTTTTCCACTTGATCCGTTTTTGGCACACACGGTGTGCCGGGGAGTACCAAAAGCGTGGAAATAAAAAAGGACAAAATGGAATTGGTCCACTTTGTCCTTCTTAAAGTCGGGGTGGCAGGATTCGAACCTACGACCTCCACATCCCAAATGTGGCGCGATACCGGGCTACGCTACACCCCGATTAGTATCGATCTTTTTTATTACTTCAATTTTAAAATCAAACTCATCTTGATTTTAGTCGGGGTGGCAGGATTCGAACCTACGACCTCCACATCCCAAATGTGGCGCGATACCGGGCTACGCTACACCCCGATCGGTATCTTTATTCTCCTTTTTAAGGGAGTGCAAAGTAACGGTTTTAAAACCGTTAAAAAAAGTAGATTTTTAATTCTTTTTTGCGGAGAGGGCGGGATTCGAACCCGCGGTACCGTTACCAGTACGACAGTTTAGCAAACTGTTCCTTTCGGCCACTCAGGCACCTCTCCGTTTATTTTTAACAGCTTTCCCGGATGCTGCTGAATTTAAAGATCTAGTATTTTAAAGAACCATTTTTCGAGTTTTTAAACTCCGGTGTTTTAATCCCGTGCCCTTGTTTTAGGGTGTGCAAATATAGTAATAAGGTAGTCCCTTCAAAAAAAAATTTCACTTTTTTATAGGTCATAGTCCACCCGAACATGATAAATTGACATTAACATACTTTTAAAGATCTGCCTGATCATGGCTACGTCTTTAAGGGTAATATTACTATTGTTTAATTGACCCTGATCTAGTTTATAATCTATAATCCTGTCAACAAGCGCATTAATACTTTTGGCATCAGGTTCTTTTAAACTTCGGGATGCAGCTTCTACTGAATCAGCAAGCATTAAAACACCTGTTTCTTTCGAAAAAGGAATTGGTCCGGGATACCTGAAAATATTTTCGTCCACGAACTTTTCCGGGAAGTTTTTAAGGTATGATTGATAAAAATAGTCCATCCTTGTGTTGCCATGGTGGGTTCTGATGAAGTCGATTATGATCTCAGGCAGGTGATTCCTGCGTGCTATCTCCACTCCTTTTGTAACGTGCCGGATAATGATCTGAGCACTGGCCTCATATGACAATGAATCATGCGGACTGGATCCCTTGTTCTGATTCTCAATAAAGTACTGGGGGTTTTCCATTTTTCCAATGTCGTGGTACAAAGCTCCTGCCCTAACCAGCAGTCCGTTTCCACCGATGTTATAAATGGCAGCCTCCGCAAGATTAGCCACCTGCAAAGAATGCTGAAAGGTGCCTGGTGCCTTGTACGAAAGCTCTCTAAGTAGTTTTGAGTTAGTGTTGGTGATCTCCATCAAGCTCACTTCAGAAGTGATACCGAACACCCGCTCGAAGACATAAATAAGTGGATAAGCAAGCAATGACAGTAGAACGCTGATAGTAAAAGGGACAAACGTGATCCAGTCTATAGCATACAGAGAACCGTTTCTTATTAAAGAAATACCTAGAAAGGCAGCAAAATAGTTTCCCAGAATTAATAATGCAGAAATCAGAAATTGCTCGCGTTTTACCAAGTTCTTGATACTATAAATAGCCACCATGCCGGATGTTACTTGCAAAAACGCAAACTCGAAGCTATTAGGAACGTAAAAGCCAGCTATGAGCACAACTAATAAATGTATGTTAAGCGCCAGACGGGTGTCAAACAGTATCCTGATAATAATTGGCACTATACAGTAAGGAATGTAGTAGAGGTTAGGTATTTTAAGCTGTATAGACCAGGATAATACCACCAGCATTGAGGTGATAACTATAAGAATCAGCGAAATTTGCCGGTTATCCTGGAAGATATCTCTTCTGAACAGACGTAGGAAGACCATCAATAGCATTACTACTAAGCCCCCTAGTAAAAACTGTCCGGCGAAAATGATCCGCTTGTCTCCTCTTATTTTCGAGTCTTTTTCGTAGGTATTTTTTAAAGATTCGAGCTTTTGATAGATTTCCGGAGTAATCACCGCTTTGTTGCCTACAATGAATTCACCTTTTTGCACCATTCCACGGGTGGTGGATATATTCTGAAGACCTTCAGCCTCCAGCTTTTCAGTTAAACGTTCGTCGAAGATATAGTTTTGATTTATCCTGTCTTCCAGTAACTTAACCAACCACTGTTTGTTGGTTATGCGAACGTCTTCATTTACCTGCTTTTCTGCATACTTAATTGCAGATTCCAAAGTAAATACTCCGACAGTATTCATCTGCCTGGCCTGATTATTATTTAGTAAAAGAAAGTTGTAATTGTCGCCAGTCCGTTGGTATCTTTTGAATAACGACATAATACCTCGCTCATAAATTTCTGTAAGGATCTTTGTGCCCGCTTCGCGGTATGCTATCTGCATCTCGGCATCCTCATTGGCTGAATTCCATTTAATATCGAGATCAGCATTAAAAGCCTGAAGTTCCGTCTCAAAAACATCTGGATCATATTGATAAGCAGGCAACACGGAAGCCAGGACATCTTTTCTGTCTTTATCGAGTTCTGCAGCGGTTTTCTCTATGGCGAAGCTATAAGGCGACACCAGATCCTTGTTCATCCAAAGTTTTCCCTTTTCATACTCGTACTTAAACCGGGCATGTTTCGGTAAAAAAAGCGTAACTATCAGTACGCATAGTACCATCAATAAATATTTAAGCGAGGAAGAATACTTACGGTACAGTATTAAATGGGAATTTCTCCTGAATTTAGCCACGTTGTTTCCTTAGTGTTTCAAAAATATAAGATTTAATAAACCCGGTCACAAAAAAAGAGAAAGAAAATCAATTTTGTTATATATAGAATCAATTAAGTACTTATACTGTTTTATAGTACAATAGCGTTTTATTAAGGACTGTAACCACAAACATCACTTCTTCGTTTAAAAAGCCGACAGGAGCCCAAACTGAAGAACATTTTTGCGGTTAGGTTGAGATCAAATATGAAAACACTTTTTTTAGCTACAATTCTGTTTTTAAGCGGACTTAAAGCCATACAGGCGCAGCATTCATCGCCTAACAAAGATCTTATTTTGCGTTATCAGGATACGATAAAAATGTTAAGCTATGAGAGCATTAACAATCCGGATGAAGCTGAGCGATACAGTTCGAGTTATAAGATGATACGAACGCTTATTAAAGCTCTTAAAACACCTAATTCGTTTAACTTTGGCTTTGACTCCGTTAAGACAATCTCTATTCAGTTATCACCCGACAGGCGCTTCAGAATATTTTCCTGGCATGTAATGAATAATAATGGAAGTTACCGTTATTATGGCACAATACAAATGAACACTCCGGGAAGCAGCACTTTAAAAATGTTACCTCTAATAGATCATACAGAGGCTATCAAAAATCCGCAAGACACCTTAACTACAAATGAGAACTGGTTTGGCGCGCAGTATTATAAGATCATTCCGGTAACGGCAAATGTGCGCTCACCCTATTACATACTACTTGGCTGGAAGGGTAATACCGTAAAAACAACCAGGAAAGTCATTGAAGTACTACAGTTCAAGGATGATAAAGCGTATTTTGGTTTACCTGTATTTGAGGGCAATAAAGACTTGCTGGGTAAAAAAAGGGTGATCTTTGAATACAACCGGCAGGTATCTATGATGTTGAATTATCAGCCCAAAGAAAGAATGATAGTTTTTGATCACCTTGCCGCGCCCGACCCAAGAATAACGAACAAGCCGGAATTAATGGGGCCCGATATGTCTTATGATGGGTTTAAGCTTTCTAATGGCCGCTGGAAATTTGTTCAGGATCTCGAATTAAAAAATGCGCCATCAGAGCTGGACGATTCTTTTATTGATCCTACTAAAGCCCTAAAGGAAAAGGTTAATAAACTTAACTAGGTCCTATGACGGTGGCCCGAAAACTTTACTATTAAAGCTGAAATGCTAAAACCTTCCGCCTAATTACTGCGGGTTTAGCCCCCCCTGGCAAAAACACTCTTGGAAATTTAAAATCCTGCTTTATATTTAGGGCATGAATAAAACCTTGATTCTGATTGAATGCCGGGATAATGTTGGGCTTGTTGCTATTATTTCTCAGATCTTATCAAAACATGATTTAAATATTACCGCTATGCGGGAATTTGTCGACGAGGCGGCGAATCGTTTTTTTGCCCGAATAGAATGTCGCGGAATGGTACAAAGTGCAAACCAGCTGTTGGATGAACTCCAGGCCTCCCTCCCTCTTGAAGCAAAAGTAACCATAAACCCAAAAGCTGAAAAAACTGTCGCTTTGCTGGTAACAAAAGAATATCATTGCCTTGCCGACATTCTTGTACGACATTCATTTAATACCCTTGGGGCAAATGTATGCTGTGTAGCGGGCAACTACGATTCGCTGAAAACTTTTGCAGAGCGATTTGATATCCCATTTCACTATATCACACATGAAAACAAATCGAAGGAGCAGTTTGAACAGGAGCTTTTAGCCGTTGTTGAACCTTACGAGCCCGACTTTATAGTGCTTGCTAAGTTTATGCGCATCCTTTCTTCTCAATTTGTTGCCAGATTTCCTAACCAGATCATTAATATTCATCACTCCTTCTTGCCTGCATTTATTGGTGCCAGTCCATACCGTCAAGCCTATGAGCGTGGCGTAAAAGTAATTGGCGCAACAGCGCATTTTGTAACCAATGATCTGGACGAGGGCCCTATCATTGTTCAGCAAACTATACCGGTAAACCATACCTTTGGTGTCTCGGAAATGGTTATTGCTGGCAAAGAGATCGAGAAGTCTGTGCTCAGCAAAGCATTGCAGTTAGTTTTTCAGGACAGAGTATTTGTAACCGGAAATAAAACTATCATTTTCGAATAAACACAAACTTTCTGCTATCAGGATGTTTTATCTAAAAATCTACTATGAAACATCCTGATAACATCATACCTGAAAACCAACAAGGAGCCAAAAGCGACAACAGCAGCAGCATTACCTTATCCTCCCCTGAAGAAGCTTTAAATCATTTTCAACTCTGCAGGGACCGTCTGCTCAGGGTGTCGCAATGGCACAGTCTTGCCGGTCAGGCCTCTGCTTCTTTCACCTTAACCGATGCCAGCGGAAGGCAAATTGACCGGCAACTTCAAAAAGGTGACTTTTTCAAAATAGATATACCGGCTCCCGGATCTGATTCTGGTGAAGGTTTCGATTGGGTGCAGGTTGAAGCAGTTGAAGAAGATGTTAATGAGAATGAAAACTGGGAGTATATCCTGGTGAAAGTCTGCCCGGCAAGTAATCCGGAAACACCAGATAGAAGCACCTCACACTTTTTCGATGAAAATGCCAACAGTTACTTTCTGATCAAACGAGTGAACCAGACAGTGACAGCAGAAGTGCACGGCCGGAATGAATTGCCAAACACTGACACTGAAACTCTCAAGGACAAAATAAGAAATACAGTCATTGCTATTGGGGCAATGATAGGTATTTCCAGCGCTCAATGGAAAAGTCTTACGGAAGGACTGATTTCAAAGGAAGAAGATTAGAAAATTCTTAAAACATTTAAGAAAAACCAATGAAATCCAATTTTAGACATACTTTATTACCAAACAAGCAATAAAAATTCTAAAACTTTACAATTTAGAATATATTTGCGGCCACTAATAACCAAAACTAAGTATGGCAAATAAATTGTCTAAGATTCCTTTTATTTTTATTATTCTTTTTTCAGTATTTTGCTTTTTGTTTCCATCGGTGCCAAAAAACACCGATTTAACAGAGTACAATCTCGTTGATATTGCCTGGATGCTGACTGCAACGGCAATGGTTTTGATCATGACGCCCGGCCTCGCCTTCTTTTACGGCGGAATGGTGAATAAAAAGAACGTCATCTCAACCATGTTGCAAAGTTTCATCTGTATGGCAATAATCACTGTAATATGGTTGATATTTGGATTTGGCCTGGTATTTGGCGAAAGCACCTGGGGAATTATAGGAAACCCGGCAAGCTTTTTCATGATGAAGGACGTTTTTGACAGCAAGCCCTGGGAGCTGGCACCAACCATTCCACTGGCTTTGTTTGCTATGTACCAGTTAAAGTTTGCCATCATTACCCCGGCCTTGATCACCGGCGCATTTGCTGAACGTATACGTTTTATTTCTTATGTCTTCTTCATCTGCCTGTTCTTTATATTTATTTATGCGCCACTGGCTCATGCTACATGGCACCCTGAGGGTATCTTATTTAAATTTGGAGTATTAGACTTTGCCGGAGGGACTGTGGTTCATATGTCGGCAGGCTGGGCTGCACTCGCTTCTGCCCTGTATCTTAAACGTCGTAATGAGCCAAATCATAACCCTGCGCGTATTACTTATGTGATGCTCGGTACAGGACTGTTATGGTTTGGATGGTTTGGCTTTAATGCAGGTTCAGCTTTTGGCGTAGGCCGTTTATCTATCGTTGCATTGTCCACCACTATGGCAGCTTCGGCCTCTGCGGCTTTAGCATGGATATTCTTCGACGCATTTAAAGGTCGTAAACCTTCCGCCATGGGAACATGTATCGGTGCAGTGGTAGGATTAGTAGCCATTACTCCTGCTGCAGGCTTTGTAACCATTCCCCATTCCCTACTAATTGGTATGATATCCGCTATAGTAAGTAACCTTGTGGTAGAATGGCGCACACGTACTTCAATAGACGATACTCTTGACGTATTTCCCTGTCATGGAGTGGGCGGTATGGTCGGAATGATCCTTACTGGAGTATTCGCGTCCCAGGCTATTAATCCGGCAAATACTACAGGGAATGGACTTATATTTGGAGAAACGCATCTTTTCCTGGTACAGAGTGTCGCTCTGGTTGGAGCCTCAATATTCTCTTTTTTTGGATCATGGGCTTTATTAAAAATTACAGATATGATTACTCGGTTAAGGGTGTCGGAAGAAGATGAACGCATTGGATTAGATATTAGTCAGCATGGCGAAAGCTTATAACATATAAGATCTATCCCTCCTTAAAGGTCTGGCAATATTGCTGGACCTTTTTCGTCAGCTGCCCTGCTAGAACTCTTCGAAACCTCTTTCTGCAGATTCTTAGTACCGAACAAAAAAGAAGTTTCAGGAAGAAAACAGGCAATTTTATTCCAAAAAAAGTAAATTAATATAATTTCGAGCCTCCTGTTTAAACTTTTTATTTAAAAAATCATGTCTCTGTAATTGCGGAAATGCCGTTTTTTATGCGACAACAAGATTTTGGCGCGCACGGATAACCACCAAATAATGAAATCATTACCGATACGCTCCATACCTGCCAGTTAAAACAGTTTCGTTGAACAGGATAGCCTTGTACAGATCTGCATTCATTGTTTTTATTAATTTGAATTAATACTTGTAACTTATACAAACAATTTGTTTTTTTAGAAGTAACTATTCATAGTCACATAAAGGCAATAAATGGACAAAAGAATTTACATCATTTAGGACCTTTGTAAAAACAGATTATGCTCAATCTCTATCGACAAATTATTAGTAACACCCTTAACAATACAATCTTTGAAGAACTGCCGGAAGAATGGCTGGAGCGACTATCTCCAGGCATCAGAAATGAGATCGTAAGCGGTTTTTTTAATGCCGGTATCCTCACCATCAATATGTCCGATTTCAACCGAAATGACTTCTACGACAAGACTATTAAATCCAAATTCCATCACTATTGCGAAAACTTATACATCTATTTAAGTCCTATCATACAAAGGTGCCTGCGCAGAATGTTTTTAGGGTTTAACGATAATCTAACCGAATATAAAGTAGTACTATTTATGGAGGGAAGAGAAGATGATCATTTTGAAGCCTGTAAGTACACTATAGATATATTCTAGTATAAGTTGACAGAACAAAGTCGAAGGTAGAAAAAAGTATAGGGTTGATCAGCTAAGCTTAATTGTAGCTCTGAAAAGATTTGATCCTGTAGACGGATCATATGCATAGAAGAATTCATCAGACAGCTTTCTCAAAATCAGCAGGCCGTAATGCTCCATAAGGTGAGTGTCATTTGTAAGTGTCCCTATTGGGTACTCAATTAGTTCAAAAGATATACGCTGATCATTTTCAATAACGGCATAGAGTTGATTGATGTCGTCTGAATAGATCCTTATCTTTTCACCAAGATATTTTTTTTCCAGCGGCCACTGTAAAGGTGGCCAGCCGGTATAATCATCTAAATAGAACATCCTGCCCGAATCAGATTTACTGATCGACACCTGATTATCGGCCAGAACTATCGTAATTACAGAACTTGCCGTATCTGAGTGTTTAATTCCATTGGTCAGCAACTCAATTAGGATTTGCTTACAGTTACTTATTTTATCCTCGTAACTATCAGAAGGTAAATGAATTTTTATAAAGGAAACAATCTCTGTAAGCAATGAATGAATGGATTTCGATTCATTGTTAAAATGAAAAGTCCTTACGATTTCAGTTGCCACAGCCAGCTGGTTCTTATGCAAAAACATCAGGGAGGGTGTTGTAAATCTTAAACACTTTGTTCATTCTAATAAGGTTGAACAGATTATTAATGTCTTTGTTTAGCTGAACAACTGCAATATCGCCATTCTTAGACATCGCATATTTTAATACGGATACCAGGGCTCCCAAAAACGAACTGTCTACATAAGCAACATTTTCAAAACTTACTATGATAAGATTTTGTCCTTTGTCAATCAATTGAAGGATTTCGGTTTTAAATTGCTCAGCCACATCTAAATTTGCCTCTTTAATCTGTAGCTTAGCAACAGTGTAATTGCTGTGGGTAAAAGTTTCGATCATTTATTTATCAGTTTTAATTTTTTCAATAAAAATTAAGCTGCAGTCGTCTACCAGATGTTTACGTTTATCTGCAGAAAAGGTTACATTTTTAATTAAATCGAATGAGTTTGTTTCTCCAAGCATAGGCATTACGAAATTAAAAAACAAATCATAGTCGCTTTTCTTCTCTCCGTTAAGTTCAAAATCTATCATTCCGTCAGAAACAATTATCATTTGATCGCCCTCTGCGAGGTTAATTATCTCCTCATTATAAAGGCCGTCTTGCATTACCCCCAGGAGTAAGCCCGATGAACAGATTCGCCGGCAGGTTTTCTCATGAGCATTATAGTAAACCAAAGGAAGGTCTCCGGCTCCGGAATAATGTACCTTGCCGGTCTTGTGCTCTATCATCAGTAAAGATAAAGTAGAAAGTACATCGCCCAGCACCGGATCCATGAAAATAACCCGGTTTATCTTCTGAAGAATACTGGCTGTCGACAAATCGCCATCAAAAACACATAAACGTATTGCCGACCTGATATAACTTAGGAAGTTGAACGAGAAAAACCATGCCCCCCATTTCTTTCCCATTACATCTCCAAGGACTGCAAAGGTAAAATCATTGTCAATACATATAAAGTCAATAAAATCGCCTCCAGGATAGTCTTCAAAACTCTTGTATAGAAAGTTTAGGGAGAAGCCTTCTATGACAGGAGGATTTGCCGGTACAGAACTCAGATTCAGAGCTTCGGCAGCGACCCGGATTTCATAGATGGACTTTTCGTGCTCCTTTCTGATAGCTTGCAGAATATTATTGAGCTTCGACACAACCAATGGAACAGGTGTTTCTTTGTCGATATAATCAACAGCCTGCATATCCAAACCACGCTGGATCAGATCCCTGTCTGTGTATGAGGTTAAAAAAACAAAAGGAATATTTTTATAGCGTTTATCATTTAAGACCCTCGTTCTGAATTCAAAACCGTCCTGACCAGGCATTTGATAGTCGGATAGAATGAGATCAGGAGTATCGTTACCCAATAAAATCATGGCCTCTTCGACAGATTGGGCAGTTGAACACTGAAAACCACCGTCGATCAAGGCCCTGTTAAACAACATAAGAATTAGTCGGTCATCATCAACAAGAAGGATCTTTTTCTGAATTTGAGGCATACAATCAATCCGGACTATTAGTTTTTATAACAGCACGAATAAACAAATATACACCAGCAAAGACAATTAACAACGCTATGAGATCCATTAATGTAAATCCATCATCCCTTGTAAAATAAAAAATGGTAAACATTTCAAATTCGGGGGTAGCAGGCATAACGATCAGGGCATAGCCAAACACCATTAATACTACAGCTATAAGCATTAATACAAGTTTGGAAACCCTTTCGGCAAAGAGATATTTTTTTGAGACCTTACTGTCTACGTTGTAAGATGACAGTAAACTTTCCAGGTTGTCCGCCAGTTCAAGCCGGCTTGAGCCATTGTTATCAAGGCCTTGAAATGCTTTAAAGTTATCATTAGACGATTTCGTTTGTTCGGCAGCCGTAACAAACTTATCCTGCAAGCGGCTCAATGTCTCACTATCCAGGTTACTTTTTTCAAGTAGCATTATAAGTTCATCTAGTTTTTTCTCAACAGATACCTGCGAATCCTCCAGTTGTTCAAACTGCTTAACCTGGTCTTCAATGCTCTTTCGGTTTTCCAAAGCTGTTTAATTTAATAAAATTGTATCTTCCCCTTTTTTATAGCGTAAAAACGTTTTTTCCGTATAATGAATAAAGTATCAGTAGTCACTGTTAATTATAATCAAGCCCTGGTAACAGAAGAACTTCTTCATTCCATTTCAACTCTAAACAGTTACCCCGACACTGAAATCATCGTTATCGATAATGGTAGTGTCATTAATCCTGTTCCACAGTGGCAGTCCAAATACCCTGACATCCATTTTATACGCTCAGAGAGTAATTTAGGTTTTGCCGGCGGCAATAATTTAGGAATTAAAGCAGCTACGGGTGATTACCTGTTTTTGGTGAACAATGATACAGAATTTACTTCAGGTTTGATCGAATCGCTTGCTGCTGTGCTCGATAGTCACCCTACCGCCGGTATGGTTTCGCCGAAGATCCGGTTTTTCCATCAACCAGACATTATACAGTATGCAGGTTTTACACCAATGAATTACTTTACTGCCCGTAACAAGCGGATTGGCGAGTATGAAACCGACAAAGGCCAATACGATGGCCCAGCGAAACCCACTGGCTTTGCCGACGGTGCAGCTATGATGGTTAGGAAGGAAACTGTTGAAAAAGCAGGCTTAATGGCCGAACACTTTTTTCTTTATTATGAGGAAATGGATTGGTGCGAGAGGATAAAGAGGTCTGGATATGTAATATGGGTGGAGCCCGGGGCTCTTATTTATCATAAAGAGTCTGTTTCCGTTGGCAAAAGAAGCTCTCTGAAAGAATACTTTATGAACAGGAACAGGATTCTGTTCATTAGAAGAAATGCCCCGCTGATCGCCAGATTTCTCTTCTACTTCCACTTCTGCTGCCTGGTAGCCCCCAGAAATCTGTTTACTTATCTCCGTGATAAACGACCGGACCTTGCGCAGAATTTCATCAAAGCAATTTGGTGGAATATTACTCACAAAAAAGACAGTAAAGATCTGGGCTACTCCATTCAAAAAATTTAGCTACAGGATATTACAGAATAAAATCAGATAAAATGAAATTTACGCTTTGGCTTGCAATTTTTATAATTTTCTATACTTTTCTTGGTTATGGAATTCTCCTATATCTCCTTGTAAGGCTGAGGAGGATCTTAAAAGGGAAAAGGATCCTGCCACTTATTGATGCAGACAGGCTGCCGAGCTGCACCCTGGTAGTAGCTGCCTATAATGAAGAGAGCTTTATCCAGGAAAAAATTGCAGATACCCTCGCATTAAACTATCCGGCCGACCGCCTTAAGCTCGTTTTTGTCACAGATGGCTCGAACGACAGGACCCCTCAGATAATTTCAACATATCCTGAGATCCGCCTGATGCACCGACCGGAACGTCTTGGTAAAATTGCAGCGGTTCACCGTGCAGTTGAAACGATCGATACTGAAGTCATCGTATTTACAGACGCAAATACCTTTTTGAATAAAGGCGCCTTGTTGAATATCTGCCGTCATTACGCTGATAAAACGGTGGGAGCAGTTGCCGGCGAAAAAAGGGTGATGGCCGATGAACAAGCCGATGCAAGTGCAGCGGGTGAAGGATTTTATTGGAAGTATGAATCTACATTAAAAAAATGGGATTCCGAGTTATATTCGGTAGTTGGTGCCGCAGGTGAACTTTTCAGCGTACGCAGAGAGCTCTACGAACCGGTGGATAAAAATGCTATACTTGATGACTTTATGATCTCCATGCTGATTGCCAAAAAGGGATACCGGATCATTTATGAACCTGAAGCATATGCTTCGGAAACTGCGTCAGCCGACGTATCCGAAGAACTAAAGCGTAAAGTAAGGATAGCAGCCGGAGGCATACAATCTATTATATGGCTAAAGAGTTTGCTGAACATTTTTAAATATGGCACTTTAAGTTTCCAGTATATTAGCCATCGTGTGCTTCGCTGGACCATCACTCCGTTCTTGCTGATACTGGCTTTTTTGCTAAACCTGATCATTGCCTTGCAGCCAGAAGAGCAGCTTTACCAGATCTTACTGGCCGGGCAGATCCTGTTTTATTTATTCGCATTTATAGGTCTTGTGCTGGAGAAAAAACAGCTCCGGATTAAGGTGTTATTTATCCCGTATTATTTTTGCATCATGAACTATGCGGTACTAGCGGGCATTCGACGCTATATAAAGAAACAGCAGAGTTCCGTCTGGGAAAAATCGAAAAGGAAATAAAATAACGATATCTAAAAAATTTAACGACCAGCATTTATATCCCCGCTCGTAAAGCACACACGGCACCCGTGCACTAGCAAGCGTATTAGGGTATATGCCGGCTATGCTAGCGCACGCGTGCCGCGTGTGCTGAGAAACTAAATTTCCTACGTTAAAAGTTCGGTTTGAGAACGTACTTATTATAAAACCTAAAAATGTGTTCTGTAGCATCTTCTGCGGTATCTACCAGTCGATAGAGACCAAGATCATCTGGACTTATATTCTTTGCGTCAAGCATATTATTCTCTACCCAGTCTAATAAGCCTTTCCAATATTCGGTACCTACCAAAACAATTGGGAACCTTGCAATTTTACCTGTCTGGATAAGTGTAATAGCTTCAAACATCTCATCCATGGTGCCGAAACCACCTGGCAGGACAATAAATCCCTGAGAGTATTTCATGAACATTACCTTCCGGACAAAGAAATAATCGAACTCCAGGATCTTATCCCTGTCAATGTATTTGTTATGAAACTGCTCAAAAGGCAACTCAATATTTAACCCTACTGACTTCCCTCCTGCCTCATAAGCGCCTTTATTGGCCGCTTCCATAATCCCCGGTCCACCGCCCGATATCACACCATAACCGCGCTCTGTAAGCAACCTCGCAGTATCTTCGGCAATTTTATAGTATTTATTGTCATTGGGCGTTCGTGCAGATCCAAAGATCGACACACAGGGGCCAATTTTAGCCAGCTTTTCAAAGCCATCCACAAATTCGGCCATTATCTTGAATATCTGCCACGAGTCTGTTACCTTAATTTCATGCCAGTTCTGGTTCTCGAATGCACTTCTTATTTTATCGTCACTTGTCATATTCCCAATAAGTATTGTATTTAGTATTTGTTTTTATTTTCCCCTTTACTGGTAATTAGCAAAAGCAGGAAGGTTATTAATCCGTTATAAATTATCAGTTCAAATCCTATGGCATACCCTATCCATTGGACCGAATAAGAATCCAGTAAAAAGCAGATTGCCGGAGATAAAATGCAGATATATGGAACCAGGCGATCTCTTACATTGCTTTTAGTGAGCATACCAAAAACAAAAAGTCCGAGTAAGGGGCCGTAAGTATATCCTGCAGCCTTAAAAATAGCATTTACAACCGAGTCGTTATTGATCACCCTAAAACCAAGTATTACCAGGAGCATTAAAAAGGAAAAGGAAATATGCACCAGGTGCCTGGTACGGACCAGACGAGGCGAATTATGGTCCTTTTCTTTATTAAAATTAAGAAAGTCAACACAAAAAGATGTCGTCAAGGCGGTAAGCGCCGAATCTGTGGTAGCAAAGGTCGCCGCAGTTAAGCCTAACATAAAGATAATCGCTGGTACGATATTAAGATGGTTGAGTGCTATTTCAGGGAACAGGTGATCAGGAGTCTTAAAAGAGGCAAGATCAATGTTATTCTTTGCGGCAAACATGTACAACAAGGCGCCAACGCTAAGGAAAAACAGGTTGATCACCACAAATATGCTTGTAAAAGTGAGCATGTTTTTCTGAGCTTCACCGATATTTTTACAGCTTAAATTTTTTTGCATTAAATCCTGGTCTAAGCCTGTCATGGCTATCGTGACGAATATTCCCCCAAAAAACTGTTTCAGAAAGTGCGCCTTACTTCCCGCAAAATCCTCCCAAAAGAAGATCTTAGAGTAAGAACTGCTTTTAACTGCTTCAAACGCGTTTGTAAGACTAAAGTTTAGACTTTTCGAGATAAAATAAATAGATAAAACTACCGACAAAAGCAGAAATACCGTTTGTAGAGTATCGGTGATGATAATGGTTTTTAGTCCTCCCCTGTAAGTGTATAGCCAGATTAACACAAGGCAGATTAGTATCGTAATGGCAAAAGGAACGTTCCAGGCATCAAAAATAAACTTCTGCAAAACGATAGCTACCAGATACAACCGGAACGCCGAGCCGATCGTACGCGAGATCAGGAAGATCATGGACCCTGATTTATAACTCCAGAATCCTAACCGCTGCTCCAGATAAGTATAGATGGAAATCAGGTGCATGCGATAATACAAAGGCAGCAGAACTGTTGCGATGAGCACAAAGCCTACAGCGTTGCCTAAAACAAACTGAAAATACCCGAAACTGCTGTTCCCAACTGCGCCGGGTACAGAAATAAATGTCACCCCCGACAGTGCCGTACCAATCATACCGAATGCCACCAAATACCACTTTGAGTTACGATTAGCGATGAAAAAAGTGGAATTATCTGAAGACTTCCTTGAAGTGAAATGCGCAACGGTAATAAGTATCACAAAATATCCAATTATAAACGATAATAAAACTATAGGCGACATACTTTATCAGTTAAGGGCAAATTTGGTTCGGCGCAATATAAGTACTAAATGTTAATCCTTTAAATATTACGCCGGGAAACCGGAAATATCCTCCAGCGGCTTTAATCTGTGTAATCCTATTAATACCTTTGCAAAATGAATTTTTCATCCCGATTATTGGAAAATGCTGTAAACGAATTCTCCAGGCTTCCGGGTGTTGGTCAAAAAACGGCATTGCGATTAGTATTGCATCTGTTAAATCAGCCAGTGCAGGATGTTCAGCGATTTAGTGAGGCTTTAACCCGTTTAAAAAATGACATCAGGTTTTGCGATGTTTGTCAAAATATATCAGATAGCCCTGTTTGCGAAATATGTACAAATAAGAAACGCGACCGGGACTTAATATGTGTTGTTGAGGATACCCGTGATGTAATGGCTATCGAAAATACCAATCAGTACAATGGAGTTTACCATGTGCTGGGCGGCCTAATCTCGCCTATGGATGGAGTAGGGCCATCCGAACTGAATATAGAATCCTTGATCGGGCGTGTCAAAAATGGCGGGGTTGGTGAGATCATACTCGCTTTAAGTGCCACCATGGAGGGCGATACAACCATCTTTTATGTGTATAAAAGATTAAAGGATCTACCGGTAAAGATCAGTACAATTGCCCGTGGTATTGCTTTTGGTGGCGAGATCGAATATGTCGATGAAATTACGCTCGGCAGGTCTATTGCTACCAGGATTCCCTACGAAAACTCTCTAATAAAGTAAAGAATTAAGTAAAATCTTAAAAAATTAGACTTTAAACATCCAACATCATCCATTCTAATTCGTTAGAATGATTACTTTTACTTCTATACCCCGGAATTTGTATGAAGAAACTCTTTTTTTTATTGTTTCTGTGTGAAAATCTATTTGCTCAAACTTCTAAAATATCAATCGACTCGCTTTTCAAAGCAACAACTTTTCAACAACGGACTATATATGGATTAAACTCCCTTAAGGACGGGAAAAGTTATGCTTCTATTGTGAGAGATGGAAAAACAGGACTGTTGAAGGTATTGAGAAAAAGTTATGCAGACGGGAAAACACTCGAAACCATTTATTCTTCAGCAAATGTTATTACTGGTAAAGACACCATGGAGCTAAGCACTGAGTTCAACGAAGACGAAAGCAAGGTGCTTTTATCTAAAGATGAAGAAGCGGTTTACAGACGTTCTACACTCGCTTACTACTACGTCCTTGACCTTAGCACTAAAAAACTTATTCCATTGTCCGAAAAGGAAAAACAGCTATTTCCAACATTCTCTCCTGATGGCATGAAAGTGGCATTCGTGAGAAACAACAATATTTTCATTAAAGATCTTGCCTCGCTTAACGAGCTGCAGGTCACCGCTGACGGTAAGAAGAATGAAATCATTAATGGCCGTTCCGACTGGGTTTATGAAGAAGAGTTCAGCTTTGCCCGCGCGTTTTTCTGGAGCCCCGACAGTAAAAAGATCGCTTATTATAAGTTTGATGAACGGGCGGTGCCTGAATTCTCGATGACTGTTTTTAACTCCCTCTATCCTCTTCAATATGTTTACAAATACCCTAAAGCTGGCGAAAAGAACTCGATAGTGAGCATTCATGTTTATGATACGGGAAATAAGAGCACGCATAATGTGGATGTGGGTTCAGAGAAAGACCAGTATATTCCTCGCATTAAATGGACGGCTGATCCCGGGCAGCTCTGTGTGCTTCGTCTAAACAGGCGCCAGAACAAGCTCGATTACCTTCTTGCTGATGCTTTCAGCGGCAGATCGAAGGTAATGCTGACCGAGCAGGATAAGTATTATATCGACATAGAGCAGGAACAACTTACTTTTCTGGATAATAAAACCCAGTTTATAAACACCAGTGAGCGCGACGGTTATAATCACATTTATCTTTATAATATGGATGGGAAAGTGCTGAAACAGCTTACCTCAGGTAAATGGGATGTAACGGAGCTTTATGGAATTGATGAGAGGAACAAGGTTGTTTATTATCAGTCGGCGGAGGCATCTCCCTTGCAGAGAGATATTTATTCCATCAAGCTCAGCAGTGGTGACAAGAAACGTCTTAGTGCTTCAAACGGAACAAACAGTGCGGTGTTCAGCAGCGATTTCAGCTATTATATACTACAACATTCCACAATCAATCAGCCTGCCTATATCAGTCTTCATAACCAGGCGGGCGAGCGCCTGAGGATACTTGAGGACAATTCAGCACTTAAAAACAACCTGGAACGCTACCAGGTACCAAAGGCCGATTTCTTTACATTAAAAACTTCGGAAGGTGTAGATCTGAACGGGTATATGATAAAACCCTCAGACTTCGATGCCACAAAGAAATATCCCGTATTACTTTTTGTCTATGGCGGTCCCGGCAGCCAGAATGTATCAGACTCCTGGGCTGGAATATCTATGACCTGGATGAGGATGCTGGCACAAAACGGCTATATAGTAGCTTCTGTTGATAACAGAGGAACCGGCTTCAGAGGAGCCGCCTTTAAGAAAATGACGTATAAAGCGCTGGGTAAATATGAAACCATCGATCAGATAGAAGTAGCCAAATGGTTTGGAAAACAAAGCTTTGTTGATCCGGTCCGGATTGGGATCTGGGGATGGAGCTTTGGAGGTTATTTGTCCGCGCTCTGTGCAACCAAAGGCAATGGTATATTTAAAGTGGCTATTTCCGTGGCCCCGGTAACTAACTGGCGCTTTTACGATACCATTTACACTGAACGCTTTCTGCAAACTCCCCAGGAAAATCCAGAGGGTTATGATGACAACTCTCCTATCAACTTTGCAGATCGTTTAAAGGGCAAATTTTTACTGATACATGGTACCGGCGATGATAACGTACACTTTCAAAATAGCGCAGCATTTTCTGAAGCGCTTATCAACGCAAACATACCGTTCGAGCAAGCCTATTATCCCAACAAAAACCATAGTATCAGGGGTGGTAATACTTCTATTCACTTGTATTCAAAATTAACTTCTTTTATATATAATAACTTATAATGGAACAATCCAACAGCCCTTCCTTAGAACAGATCCAGGATTTCAAGGGAAAATACCCCCGGCAGCTTTGGTATTTGTTTTTCTCTGAAATGTGGGAGCGCTTCTGCTTTTACGGGATGCGTGGTATGCTCGCCTATTTCATGGTAACAGAACTGCTGATGAATGATGAGATGGCCAACCTGCAATATGGGGCCACACAAGCATTTGTATATGCATTTACATTTATCGGGGGATTGTTTGCTGACAAGATATTGGGATTCAGAAAGTCATTGTTCTGGGGAGGCTTGCTTATGATTGTTGGCAGTGCCATCCTTGCTTATGATCCCCACGAGTTCTTCTTCCTCGGCATCAGCTTTACTGTAGTCGGTACCGGCTTTTTCAAACCAAACATATCTACTATGGTTGGGCAGCTGTATAAGAACAACGACCCTCGTCGCGATGCAGGATTTTCATTATTCTACTCCGGTATTAATATTGGGGCACTGATAGGGGGATATGCCTGTATCGCTATAGGCAAAGAATATTCCTGGCACCTGGCTTTTGGTCTGGCGGGTATTGTGATGACGATCAGCCTTCTCACCTTCTTATTTACGCAACATAGTCTCGGGCCCATCGGTCTGCCGCCTGCTTTCAATTCAACAGTTGAGCCTGTGATCGTACAGAGCGTAGGCCATAACGTCGCTAATGAGCCTGCAACAATTCGACAAAAAGCAAAAAACACCAGCTGGTATAGTTATGCTGTTTATGCGGGTTCTATAGCGGTGATACCGCTGATCATGATCATGGTTTCTAAAACTCAGTATACCGACTGGTTTATGTATACTATCGGGCCTGCAGCACTGATCTATCTCTTTTATGAGATGACTAAATACAACGTAATCGAGCGCAAAAAACTATTTGCTGCTTTGATATTTATCCTCTTTTCAATATTGTTTTTTGCCTTTTTCGAGCAAAGCGGCGGATCCCTGAGTTTGTTTGCAGCCAATAATCTTGAGAAGACAGTACTCGGCATTCCCCTGGACCCGAACGGTGTAAATAACGCTGCCAACTCATTGTTCGTGATTATTTTTGCCCCATTACTCGGCTTATTATGGATTGCCATGGCAAAAAGGAGAATAGAGCCTAATACGGTTGTCAAATTCGGGCTAGGTTTTCTGTTTTTGGCCGGTGCTTTCTTTACGTTCTACGCAACCAGATTTTTTGCAAATGAACAGGGAATAACTTCGCTGGATATCTTCACGCTGGCTTACCTGATCATTACTCTTGGAGAACTTTGCCTCTCTCCTATCGGCCTGTCAATCATGACCAAGCTTTCACCTCCACGCTTACAGGGAGTAATGATGGGGATGTGGTTCCTTGCCAGTGCCTATGGTCAGTATGTTGCAGGCTTGTTAGGTGCTGACATGGCTAAAGGTAATGAGAACGATACTTTATATCAAAAGTTGATCACTTTTACTGATGGGTATTATCAGCTTGCGATATATGCCCTGATCGCGGGTATTGTACTGATCATTGCGTCGGGTCTTGTCAGAAAACTAATGAATGATGTTAAATAGAAAGATTAAACTAAAATATGTCGACACACACCACTGATAACTTTTTTAAATCCACGGTACTCGGACACCCTGAAGGATTATTTGTCCTTTTCTTTACAGAGATGTGGGAACGCTTCTCATATTATGGAATGCGGGCGCTGCTTGTTATATTTTTGACTTCATCTATGTTTGGCGACAATCCAGGTTGGGGTTGGCCGCGGGAGAACGCTCTTGCCATTTATGGATCATACACGTCCCTGGCCTACCTAACGCCTATCCTGGGAGGCTATATTGCCGACAGGATAATAGGATACCGCTGGGCAGTTATTGTCGGCGCATTTCTTATGACCTGCGGGCATGCCTCCATGGCTTTAGAATTCAACCCCATATTTATGTACATAGGCCTAGGATTATTAGTGCTGGGCAATGGTTTCTTCAAACCTAACATGACCTCTGTTTTGTCACAGATGTACAAAAACCATCCTGAAAAGAAAGATGGTGCGTATACCATCTTCTACATGGGAGTAAATTCAGGAGCCTTCTTAGGTATGCTCCTTTGCGGATACATTGGAGAAAGCCCGGATTGGGGATGGACCTACGGCTTTGGATTAGCTGGTATATTTATGTTTGTTGGAATGCTTCAGTTCTATTTCACCCAAAACATCTTTGGCGACATTGGCTTAAAGCCGGTTAATAATACTGAATCAAAAGAAATCGAGCACCCTGATGAAGCACAACGTAACCCTTTTTCAAAGTTTGATCTGGTTCTCATAGCCCTGATCTCTGTTATAGGTCTTGTTTGGGTGATAAATGATCCGGTTTCTAAAATTACATCCCTGAATGTTTTTAACTTTTCGGTAGCCGGAGTAAGCGGTGACAATTTTGCCATTGTGCTTGCGTTGGCGCTCTTTATTTTTATCCTGATAAAAAGGATATCACAATACACACCGGTGTTGCGAGACAAAATGATCGCCGTGATCATCCTGGCATTTATCACCATATTTTTCTGGGCAAGTTTTGAGCAGGCTGGAGGTTCAATGACCATCTTTGCCAAAGATTATACCGCAAGAGTACTGGAAGGGAATTATAAATTAGTTTTTAATATTGTAAACACGCTTATTACGGTTATCCCCTTAGTCATTATCACTTATGTGCTGTTTAAGTTGTTCTTAAACACCTTTAAAAGATTTGCCACCGGCAACATTATATTAGCATCTGGCTTTCTTATTATCTGGGTGCTGGTGATCTACATGCTAAAAAGCCAGTATTATGATGTTAAAGCTGAGGTTCCCGCGACCTGGTTTGGGATATTAAATGCTTTGTTCATCATCTCTTGTGCTCCCCTTATTTCCAGGATTTGGGAAAGTAAATACAATCCATTTGCTACGTTTAAGAATGGATTTGGCATGATATTACTGGGCACAGGCTTTGCAGTATTAGCCTTTGGCGCATCCGATATCCCTCAGGGAGCGAAAGTGGCATCTGTAAGTATGATCTGGCTTGTTCTGGCTTACTTCTTTCATACTATGGGTGAATTATGCATTTCGCCGGTTGGCTTGTCGTATGTCAGCAAATTGGTACCAGGACGAATGATCGCCATAATGTTCGGGATCTGGTATCTGGCGATAGCCATCGGTAATAAAATTGCAGGTACTATGGGTGGTATGATCGATCAGATCACCGCACAATATTCGATGTCGACATTCTTCCTGATCTTCACCCTCATCCCGGTTGGATTGGGGATATTCATTATGCTGCTAACACCGCTTCTGAAGAAACTAATGCACGGAGTCCACTAGTTTTTTAAACTTTAACATAATTTAACCCCTGGTAAATCTGCCCGGGGTTTTCTTTTATACTTTTTAAATTTACTTTTGCTGTCTTAATAATATTCCGTGCTATCAGACAGTCTTGTAATAATTCCTACATATAATGAGAAGGAAAATATCGAAAAAATAATCCGTAAGGTATTTTCATTAACTCATTCATTTCATATTCTTATTATTGATGACGGTTCTCCTGACGGCACAGCTTCCATAGTTAAGCACTTACAGGGCGAGTTTGCCGGTAAGCTTCATATTGAGGAACGCAGCGGCAAACTTGGTTTAGGCACTGCTTATATCCATGGTTTCCAATGGGCATTGCAACATACATACGAATTTATCTTTGAGATGGATGCTGATTTTTCGCATAATCCCGAAGATCTGGTACGCTTGAGAGAAGCCTGTTTAGCAGATGCCGACGTAGCTATTGGGTCAAGGTATATTAAAGGAGTAAATGTGGTGAACTGGCCCATGGACAGGGTACTGATGTCGTATTTTGCATCAGTTTATGTTCGGTTTATTACAGGAATAAATATTCAGGACGCCACCGCCGGATTTAAATGCTATCGGCGAAAAGTGTTAAGCACTATTAACCTAAATAAAATCCGTTTTGTAGGGTATGCATTTCAAATAGAAATGAAATTTACTGCCATACAACATGGGTTTAGGGTAGTTGAGGTTCCCATCATCTTCACCGACAGAACGGAGGGTACCTCCAAGATGAGCACTAAGATCTTTAGAGAAGCCTTTTTAGGGGTTATTCAAATGAAGATCACAAGTTGGTTCCGGAAGTATAAATAAACATTGATTTGTGAAAGGAACAGTTAGGCATACCCGGCACGCGTGTGCTAAAAACTAATTCCTCGCAAAGGATATTATACCAAATTCACACACACCATACCCACAACAATCGCAATTCCAAAGCTTAAAAAAGTGCCGATCAATATATACTCTGTTAATTTCAGATCATTTCCTTCTTTAAGATCGCCAAACCTGAATATCGATTTCGCTGCTATCAAGAAACCTACGGCCTCCCAGTGATTGGTATAAACAAAAAGTAATACCAGCAGACGCTCCATCATTCCAATATATTTGCCTGCACTTTGCAAGGATGCAACACTTCCCGCCGGTTGTGTCGGCAAATAGTTCGGAGTCCATTTTGCGATGAGGGTTTTAATGATAAGAGATGTTGGGTAGGACAAGAATAATATTCCAAGGGCGGCTATCCAAAAAGCCTCTTTGCTCAAATAGTCGAAACTCAGAACCGGATTCGTGCTCAAATACCAAACTGCCAGGATGGAAATCAGGTGCAACACCTGGTCGGCAAAGAACCAGGTCCTTTTGGTCGATGATCTCTGAAAAAGAAGTTTTACGGTATCAATCAACCCATGCAGCACCAGGATTGCCACCGCCTGACGCCAATAGTTCAGATCAGCAAGTAATAACATTACCAAGCCTCCATGAATAAGCACATGCAGGTACAACTTCAGCGACCTGAGTTTCTTAGCTTCTTTTTCTACAACCCAGGAATCGGGTTGTAGAAAGAAATCCCCCAAAAAATGTGCGATGAGCAGTTTTATTAAGAATATATCCATCAGGCAGAGATAAAGAGGTTTAGTTTCTTTTGGTAAAGATCATTCAGCTCCATTATTTCAGAGAAGCTGGCGCGTTTTAAAGCCTCGCTTACCGAGGACTGCGATCTTCCGGAGATCTCAGCTAACTCTTGTTGTGAAGCTTCAGGATGCTCAATAGCAAGCTTAACCGTTTCGGCTGCCACTTGCCCCCAGTTATCCATTGCTATCAGCGCAAGCCGGATAGCAATATTCATTTCATAATCAAGATCGGGCCAGGGGCTATGAAGCGCTAAAGTAAGCCGCTCCTTTTTTAGTAGTTCGAACTTTTCACCTGATAATATAAAAGCCTGCCCGTTTGACTCGCCTGGACTTGAGCCATTATAATCCTTACAGCCGATGCCGATTGCAATACGGACATCGATATTTTTAAGGGTTTTAATATTGGCTTTAATGTAGATAGCTTTAAGCAGGGCTTCTTCAGGACTATCTTCAGCCTGAAAACTATCGCCCCGGTAAATTTCCCAAATGTTGTTCCGGGAAAGTGCGCCTTTTAAAACCGGCAACCAACTTTGAGGTGACTTTGCCTGCCGCGAATTGATGACATCTCCTGTGATTACACTTATCATTCAATAAATATCGGTCTTTTAGCCGATAAATACAAATATCGGGTGATTGCCCGATAAATGACAATATCGGATCATTAGCCGATAAAGGATAATAAGCCAACTTTGGCACGCGACTCGTGTGTGCAATAATGTCCCTTTCCCAACAAGGTTTAACGTTAAACGAAATTCAACCAATCAACCCAACCTATCTCGTATAATTCGGTGCTTCTTTAGTAATAGTGATATCGTGAGGATGGCTCTCGCGCATGCCAGCAGCAGTAATCTTAACAAAACGCGCGTTTTGAAGCTCTTCAATGGTGGCTGCACCGCAATAATGCATACCGGCACGTAAACCGCCTACATACTGAAAGATAACTTCTGCCAAAGTTCCTTTATAAGGCACCCTGCCAACAATTCCTTCCGGTACTAATTTGGTCACCACATCCGTTTCATCCTGGAAGTAACGATCTTTTGATCCTTTCGCCATGGCTTCAACAGAGCCCATACCTCTGTAAGACTTGAATTTCCGTCCCTCATAGATAATCGTTTCGCCTGGCGATTCCTCAACTCCGGCAAATAAAGAACCGGCCATGATCGAGCTGGCACCTGCAGCGATAGCTTTAACAATCTCTCCGGTTTGTTTTATCCCGCCATCGGCAATCACAGGCACGCCTCTTCCTCTTAAAGCTTTAGCACATTCATAAACAGCATACAGCTGTGGCACCCCAACACCCGCAATGATACGGGTTGTACAGATAGAACCTGGCCCGATACCTACTTTAACAGCATCAGCACCAGCGTCTGCCAAAGCTATTGCAGCCTCCGGAGTAGCTATGTTTCCGGCGATCACCTGCAAATCGGGATAAACTTTTTTAATCGCCTTTACCATATCGATCACTCCTTTAGAGTGGCCATGAGCGGTATCTACAGTCACAACATCAACGCCGGCAGCAACTAATGCAGCTACACGATCCATATTTTCGGCTAAAACACCAACAGCAGCACCTACGCGTAAACGGCCATGCTCATCTTTGCATGCTTTAGGATAGTTTTTAAATTTCTGAATATCTTTAAATGTGATCAGACCAATAAGCTTACCATCTGCATCTACCACCGGTAATTTTTCAATCTTATAATCCTGAAGGATCTCTTCAGCTTTAATCAGGTCGGTTCCTTTGGGAGCCGTAACCAAATTATCTTTAGTCATCACTTCATGAAGAGGGCGATTAAGATCTTTTTGAAAGCGAAGATCTCTGTTTGTTAATATACCTACCAGCTTGCTTTCAGAATCAACAATCGGAATTCCACCGATCCGATATTCCTGCATGATTTTAAATGCATCAGAAACCAGCGCATTCTGATGAAGAGTAACCGGATCCTGAATCATTCCGCTTTCCGAGCGTTTTACTTTCCTCACCTCCTCGGCTTGTTGCTGAATGGTCATGTTCTTATGAAGAATCCCTATACCTCCTGCCTGAGCAATGGCAATTGCCAGTTCAGCTTCAGTAACGGTGTCCATAGCGGCCGAGACAATAGGAACATTGATACGGATCTTTTTAGTTAGATACGATTGAGTGTTCACATCGCGCGGCAGGACTTCAGAATAAGCAGGGATTAGGAGAACGTCATCATAAGTAAGACCTTCTGCGACGAATTTTTCGGGATCAAGATGCATGGCAAATAAAATTTCTTATTTGCCGGGCAAAGATAGTTGTTTTCGACCTTCCTGACAAGTTGTTTGAAGCAGCAATCGCTAATATGCAGTCATGCAGCGCGAAAATTAACATCTAATTTACATTTCTACGCATTACTGGCGCAATACCAGGTCATACAAAATGGAAAAACCTGTAAGTTTCAAAAAACTTACAGGTTTTTTAACTAATGTTTACAGGCTATTTACCCTGCTGGAAGCTAACTCAATTACACCGCAACCAATTCTCGAGCCGGCATTTCCTGTAGGCTGTGTAACATAGTCGTCCACTCCATCATGAACAATCAAACCTTTTCCTGTAACATCATTATCTGCACCAGTACCAACAGACCATTTGTCTGTTTTTATCTCAAGTGAACCTTTTCCGGAGGCATCAAGCTGTACGTTGCCTATATCTCCCAAATGAAATTCGGCACTACCCCATTTGCCATGTTTACTTTTCGTAGGATTCCAATGCCCGTGAGCTGCATTACCTTCATTGCCACAATCACCATGCTCATGAATATGGACGGCGACTGACTTATTAGCTTTAGAAGGGAAACTGATATCAAGCTTCATTTCTACCTCCGATCCTTTCTGAACAAAACTAATGGTTCCGCTTCCCGGAACACCTGTCTTAGTTGAAGCTATATTAGCTTTTGCTTCCTTTTTAGCGCCTCCTTTTAAACTTGAACAAGAAAAACTGAGCATACTTACAGTCAATGCAACTGCTGCAAAATGTTTACTACTAAATTTTGATAACATCGGTTGATCTTTTTAATGAGAAAAATATTCCTCCCCAAAAGTTTAAAAATAAAACAACACTGGCAACAAAAAAACCCACGTAAGCGGGTTTTTCCATTAATCATGGATTTAGGATTACAGAATCGCAAAACTACAGTTCTTCATCATGCTGACTAAGGTCAAGTCCGGCTTCTTCATCTTCCGCACTCACCCTAAGAGGACTAATGGCATTGGTAATAACCAGGAGTATATACGAACCAACAAAGGCAAATACAGAAACCACCACAAGTGCAACCAAATGAGTTAAAAACAATTTAGTTTCGCCATAAAAAAGACCGTTTCCTGTAGTGTTACCGGCATTCACATTCTGATGAGCAAACACACCAGTTAACAGCATACCTACCATACCGCCTACACCGTGGCAAGGAAATACATCAAGTGTATCGTCAATATTGGTGCGTGTACGCCATAAAACAACCAGGTTACTGATCACGGCCGCAACAACACCTATTACCAAAGAATGGGGAACAGTAACAAAACCTGCGGCTGGGGTAATCGCAACCAAACCCACCACAGCACCTATACAGGCACCCATTGCTGAAGGTTTCTTTCCCCGGAATATATCAAAGAAAATCCAGGCCATAGCTGCAGCAGCAGAAGCTGTAGTTGTAGTAGCCAGGGCCGTGGCGGCTAATGCGCCCGCTCCTACCGCTGATCCTGCATTAAAACCAAACCAACCGAACCATAGTAAGCCGGTTCCAAGGATCACATAAGAAACCCTTGCAGGTGTATGTGCAGGCGTAGTACGTTTCTTTAAAAACAGTGCCGAAGCTAAAGCCGCCCAGCCTGCAGACATATGTACAACTGTTCCTCCCGCAAAATCAAGTACACCTTTTTGGAATAAAATCCCCTCAGGATGCCATGTAGCATGAGCAAGGGGAACATAGATTACGATCATAAACAAGCACAAGAAAATTAGATATGAATTGAACCTGATCCGTTCTGCAAATGCACCAGTGATTAGAGCAGGAGTAATTACTGCAAATTTTAACTGGAACATCGCAAACAATACTAATGGTATAGTGGGAGCCAGCGGCCAGGCCTGATTTCCAAGCATTCCTTTCATCATAAAGAAAGTTGCCGGATTTCCAATTAATCCGCCAATATCTTCACCAAATGCAAGGCTGAAACCAAAGATCACCCAAAGAACCGTGATCAGCCCCATACAGACAAGACTCTGCAGCATGGTGGAAATAACATTTTTTTTCCGCACCATCCCCCCGTAAAAATAAGCTAAGCCAGGAGTCATTAATAATACCAATGCAGTGGAAACTAACATCCATGCGGTATCTCCAGTGTCGAAAGTAGCATCAGCCACAGTTACCGGCTCAACAGAGGGAAAAACAAGAGCCAAAACCACGGCTACCAGTAATAAAACAAAAGGTAATACTTTTTTCATGTTTAAAAATTATGTTTTCTCTATATAAAATATAAAAATGACAAAATATTACCACAAAAACAACGATTAACTAAAAAAACAATCATATATTGTAGTAAAAACACGTAAAATTGTATCAATTATTCAAGAAACCAAAAAAACACGCAGGCGAAAACTAACGGAATCAAGAAAAAATACATCAAAACCTACGAAGAATAAGACCTAACAACCTCTTCATACGATTCAGATGTAAAATAGAGAATAGGTTCTTCCTCTGTATGCGAAGCCTCAATAGTAATTTTGGCACCAAACTCATACGGTTCAATGGCGACTACTCTCTTTTTCTCAAACCTTGTAGGTTTATTATCAATTAACACGGTGAAAAAATCTCCTGACATATATATAGTATAACATTTAAGCAATCACTAATTAACTTGTGTTACTTTAGATTGTTTTCAGACATAGAAACGTATTTATTGCTGTTATCACATTTTTTTTCTACTATCGCCAAATGCTTCTATCGCTCACTATTGTCCGTTATAAAAAAGCTCTCATTCCGCTTGCTTTTTTAGCCATGGCAATCCACAGGCTTCCGTTATGGCTGAATCCGGCTTGCAAGTTTTGGAAATTGATGGGCTGCGGCAAAAACGGATCGTTTAGCATTAAACCTGATCTACAGCAATGGGCCTTACTTGCGGTATGGAACAACCAAGATGAGTTTAACAAATTTCAAAAGCACTCATTTATATCTGGCTGGTGGAAGAAATTTTGCAATGAGACATTTACCATACTCTGTATTCCGGTAGCAAGCCGTGGAAAATGGGACAACAAAGAGCCTTTCGATTCAACGGAATCTACGGAATTAAACGGGCCAGTTGCAGTACTGACAAGAGCAACGATCCGGCTTAACCGCCTTAAAAACTTTTGGCAAAATGTTGACAAGGTAAGCCGCTTAATGCATACTTCACCAGGCTATATCACTTCCTTCGGTATTGGAGAAGCCCCCTATTACAGGCAGGCAACCTTTTCTTTATGGGAAAATACTGATTCTGTAAAAGCATTCGCCTATGGTTCAAAAGAGCATACCGAGGTAATTAAAAAGACACGGCAGGAAAACTGGTACAGCGAAGAGTTGTTTGCTCGGTTCAAAACTCTCTCCTGCACAGGGACCATAAACGGCATCAATCCTTTGGAAGGAAAAATTTAAAAAATATAAAGATTAGAAAGTATTAACTATGAGAGTTGTAGCAGAACTACCGCGCCCCGATTGCAAAATCACCATATTTTCCATGAACATGAAGTTCGTTATCAAATTTGAACAAGGTGTTCTGGAGCAAACTTTTAAGCTCTCTGAAATGGACGTTACAGGAGGCCTTGACGGAGTTTTTCAATTACTCGATGAAGAGTTTATTGCAACTGTGGTCGGGAGATTTAAAAGCATGAACAATGATTTCCATCTGGCTTATCAAAGACATGAGGTATAACAGGCAATTGTTATATATACTCAACACCGTTTCTTCGTCATCCTGAACTTGTTTCAGGACCTCTTGCCTAAGCACGCCAGCATAGACTTACCCAACTAAATTTACTGCAGGCAAACCCAGTAAATTGCTATACGGATTGTCTGAATTAAGATTTAATTTGATCGTTAGTGAATCTGCAAGAGGCTTCACGTTTCTTTTAAACCACCCTAAATTAATGGTCAACTGCTCACTCGACAACGACCTATATTCTTGTATTCTAAACTTTAAATCTTCGAGCGTAGTTTCCGTATCAGACTGCACAGACCTTAACACATTTTGCTGCAAAATACATTTTTCCGAATAAGTAAATTTTTGAAAGTAGCATTTTGCTGAATGCCGTTGAAAGGATGATTGGTGAACTGCTTCTTTTCGTTCTAAGGGAGGTACCTTACTTTTAACTACGTTTGCGGCAAAGTATCTGGAAGTGCTAGGTGTCATTCCAGCAGGAAAAGGTCCAAATAATATATCTGGTGATTTCCTTCCTAATGGTTTTATAGAAGAATAACAATTGGGGCATATCCTTCAGGGGGAAAGAATCGATGCTTCATTCAGCAATATCACGGTGAAGTCCTTAACAACACTCCGCTTGTAAGTATCGTTCTAAGCTGGGTAAACAACTTGAACTGCAAGTCATTTACCCTGTTTAGTTGTATCGCTTATAAACTGCTTTTATTTACTTCTTCTTACTTCTTCCGCTGACCAGGAGCATAAGGCTTTGCCGATTTTGAACCAGTAGCCTTTTTTACCTGCCCAGGCGGCCGTTTCCCACTATTGCCAGCGGTCTGAGTAGGGTAACAAGAACCAAGAAAAGCCACAAGTAGCGCTGCTACCAATACGTTTATAATTTTCATAATCATTTTTATTTGTACTAACCAAATTTATTAAATCTCAAATGCGCTAATTAAACCTCAACTTAAAAGTCGTACCCTTCCCAGGTTCGGATTCCGCTGTTATTTGGATTCGATGATAGATCGCGATGCTTTTTACAATAGCGAGTCCCAACCCATACCCAACCTGGGCAGCAAGATTGGTTTTCATAAAGCGGTCGAAAATAAAAGGGAGGTCCTCCTTGGGGATTCCAATTCCAGTATCACTTATATGTATGTAATACTTGCCATCATTCGATCTTCCTCCTTTGATAAAAATCCTGCCATCCTGCCGGTTGAATTTGATAGCATTATGAATCAGGTTGAAAAATAATTGGAATAGAAGATTTCTGTTTACATCCTTAAGAAGAGCGTCTGGGGAAATATCGAGGGAAATGCTGATGTTCTTCTCTTCCAGCCGGTGCCTGATCTCGTCGACAATTTCCTGAAATAACTCCATAGGCCTCAGCTCTTCCTTCCTGATATATTGTTCATTTTCAATCCGGGAGATGAGCAATAAGGAACTAGTGATCTTCTTCAACCGGTCAACCGTCTTCATCATTTCCACTACGGCGACAGACTGATTAGCATCTAAACCTTCCTCAGCCAGAAAATTTTCCAGCTTGTTCTGTAAAATACTGATGGGCGTCATCAGCTCATGAGAAGCATTCGAAGTAAATTCACGCTCTTTATAAAAGGCCTCATTGATCTGGTCCATCAAAAGCAGGAGTGATTCATCCAGGTATTTGAAATCTGTTGTGTTGGTTTGAATTCGCTTTTGTTCCACATCAAATGGAAACACCCTGTTTACAAGCCTTGTCTTGATGATACTTCCGAGAGGTCTAAGAATAAGCCGTATAAAGGTGAGATCAATCAGCACTGTCATCACAATTAAGGTAATGAGTACATATAAGGCGAAACGCTGCAAGGGCTTATTATACTGGTGGATACTTGCGGTTGTTTTACCAATTTCAAGCAAATAGGTTTTCTGCTTGTTTTTGAAGGTATGGCTAAGCACTCGGTAACTTAAAGTATCACCTTCAATCAGTCGTTGAGCATCCTTAATCGTATCTAAACTAAATCCGGTTTTCACCGGAAGAAAAGCGATGAACTCTTCTTTCAGTAAGGTGTAGCTGCCATAGTTTTCCTCACCCTGCAGGTAATAATCCAGGCCATTTTTTTTTACAATAGACAATACCTTCGAACGTTGCTGTTTCAATGTATAATTGGTGTACTGCGAGGCTATCTCCTTTACAAGTATAGGCAAGGCCGCCACAAAAAGCAGCACGATGACCAACTTAGACCCGGTAATAAAAAGCGTGAGTTTGGTAGACAGCTTCATATCACTTTCTAATTCGGTAACCTACCCCTCTTACAGTTTCCAGCCATTCGGTACTTCCGCAGGCATTTAGCTTTTTGCGAATATTTTTGATATGTGCATCGATATAATTCGAGTCATAATCATCATTCACAAACGTTCCCCAAATGTGCTCACTAAGCTGTGCACGAGTAAGTACACGATTCTTGTGCAGCAAAAGATAACTTAGAAGATCAAATTCCTTTCGGGAGAATTCAATTGACTGCCCATCACAAGTGACCAACCTGTTTTGGATGTCTACCTGGAATTCACCAATCGAAATCGCCTCCTCCGTGATATTGAACTTACGACGGGCTATAGCTTGCATCCTCGACTGAAGCTCTAACAGATAAAAAGGCTTTGCAAGGTAATCATCGGCCCCCAGGTCAAGTCCGCTTACCCTGTCTTTCAAGTTAGTTCGCGCTGTAATGATAATATAAGCGGCGCCAGGATTACTCTTCTTTGCATGTTTTAAAACGTCCAGACCATCGCCATCTGGCAGGCTCAGATCGATTAAAACAAAATCATACTGATTCAGTTCTAGTTGTTCTACCCCCGATCTGAAGCTGTGCGCAAGGTCGCATACATAAAAGCTTTTTTTCAGAAAGGCTTCCATTTCATAAGCCAGTGTTTTTTCGTCCTCAATAATTAATACTTTCATAGCACTTTAAAACTGGTAGTAAAATGCAAGCCCAAAATAGGATTGCTGCTTTTTTAGTTCTTCTTCCGCCTTACGGCCCAATACTGAAAATTGATAACTCAATTCTGTAATGTAATTGGCCCTGCTAAGGCTAAGGGGCAATTTAAAATTGTAAGACAAAAGATTGAAGTCCCTGGATTCCCTGGTAATAGTACTTTCTGCTGCAGATGATCCTGACTTGCCTGAATTACCAGAATTGCCAGAGTTACCAGGAGACTTAAGGCCTTTGCCTTTTTCCTTGTCACGTTTTCCTTTGGCAATGGTGTATGTCTGGTAAAAAGATCTGCTGCCAGCCACTATTTCTATTGCCGGTTCTATATAGAATTCATTTTTATCGCTAAAAAAATTGCCTAAAATAACCTCCCTGGAAGTGTCCAGGCTTAAAAAGACATCGCTTTGCTGACCAAAAGCATAATCGGCATTTAAGTCAGTTTTAAAGAAAAGTGAGGTATATGTAGCTGAAAAATTAAGATTATTTTCATTGGACGCCTGTAATAATGGCGAATTTGAGGGAAAAAAAGAACGCGAATAACCAAGGCCAAAACTAAGTTGATCGTTAATATCGTAGTCAAAACCCAGTCCGAGGTCGGCTGCCGAAATGCCTGAGCCGTAGTTGAACAGCTTGTAAGATCCGGCAGAAAAGTAAACGCCAGCCGGAAGCCTTAATGTAGCATTCAGCAGAATATAAGGCATTTCCTCATTCGTAGACTGACCATAATAACTCACATCACTATTGTATACTATGGCCGCAGTAAGGGTCGTTTTTTTACTTATAGTGTCCTGTTGCGCCCATAATTGCAGCGAACCCAGAAATGTGATTAACAGAAGGAATGTAGATTTCATCTATTAACATTAAGGTTTTTTAATTTTAGGCCGGCTAATTTTGACAGGCTTGACTTTCACATCAGGCTTAGTAACCACTTTTGGTCGCGACTGTCTTCTAGCCTTGGGCACCTCTTTTATATCTGGTTTCTTAGCATCCGCTTTGGGCTCCTGCTTATCTTTCTTTTGTGTTTTTTTATCCTCCTGCTTTTTCTCGTCCAGTTCTTTTTTTTCTTGTTGCTCTGTCACGTTAAATGCAAACATCAAAGGTTGAGCAGCCAAAGAAGGTATTGAAACCTTCTGGATCGATAGGAATATTAAACATGCTTTGAAAATGAACGAGCTGCCCATGCTGCAAAAATAACATTTGTATTGGAGACCGCGACGGTTCCTACAAAATTCGGCGGCCCACATGAAATTCACATGAAGTTTTGTCGAAAAATAAATCTTAAACATCACCATCATTTCATGTTCTGAAAGCACTTTTGAGTCTCACTTTAAATCGACAATTTATGCAAAAGAAATTCTTATACTTTACAGTTGCAGCGGTGCTAGGGATCAGCACCTTCACCGCTTGCCAAAAAAATAATGAAACATCTTTTTCAGGAACTTCCAGGGTTCAAATCAGGATGACTGATGCACCGGGAAACTTTGAGAAGATCAATCTAAGTGTAAAAGAGATAGTCCTGGTATCAGGAGGTAAACCTTATGTATTTACTGCAACCGTCCCAAGGTTTAATATCCTTGACTTTAGGATGGGAACCAGTAATCCCGACATATTAGTCGCTTCGGGCGAAATGCCAGGCGGCGACATTACGGAGATCAGGCTCGTTCTAAATAATTCCGAAAACACTATTGTAGTAGACGGCGTTGAATCTGCGCTGAGTACGCCAAGCGGACAATCGTCAGGATGGAAAGTCAAACTGACCGCCAATCCGACCTTAGTTCCAGGAGCCACCTACTCGCTGCTGCTCGACTTTGATGCTGCAAAATCGATTGTAAGTACCGGCAACGGAAAATACCTGTTAAAACCCGTAGTCAGGGGTATCACGGCCGCCACCACCGGGTTAATCTCAGGGACTGTGCTGCCTTTATCAAGCCACCCGGAAGTACTTGTCATTGCAGGAAAGGATACCGTTGGTACAGTAGCTGATCTTTTAACAGGCAGGTTCACGATTGGCGGACTAGCAGCCGGAAACTATTCTGTGAAATTTGTTCCTCTTGAGGGATATAAGGACAGTACAGTCACCAATGTATCTTTAGCCCTGGGTCAAAAAACCTCAATGGAAACAATAGTCTTAAAACAATACTAAGTGCTGAAAGAAAGACTTGAAAAAGTATAATCCTGTATGGTCGAATCAAAAACACCTTGTAAATTTGAAGTAATAACCTCATTGGATTGAAATTATTCCCTTTAGCAACAGAGTGTCACCGTAAGCTGTTGAGATACCTTTCTATCAACTCAATCCTTCCCTATCCGGGACCGTTGTGCCGAGCTTGGGCATATGATATTCTCCCATCACCTTCATTCGTACGGGCATAGCCTGTTGATGCAACATCAGTCCTGATGAGCCTAAAGGCGTTCGGTAGTCAAGAGAAAGGGTTTGATCGGAAGCAACCCCTTGAGGACTATGACAATGGGCGTAATTTACATGCAGGTATGACCTTGCCCGTTTTTCAAGGGAGATCTTATTATCTTCATATGAAGGAAGCACATCAAGCTTGGAAATACTAGTTTCCATTTACCAGAAAACCTTTGTTATGCAGCAGTTCAAGCTGGTAACTATTGTCGTCGTGAAAAGTGGCACAGGCAACTCACGTTCGCTAGCTTACTGGAATGACTGGTAAGACAGGTAGTTCATTCATAATCTCTCCATCCGATCTATATATTTTTTTCCCATAAAAAAACTTCCTACTTTTCCAGTAATTAACCCAAAGCAATGAGTTCTCCTGAAAAATCCGTTCTCGCCAGACACGGCAGTAACTTGGCCGTAATCCTGCTGTTTTTAATGGCAATAATTGCTATCTTTTACCATAGTTCCCGGGAAAAAAAGATTGCGCAGAGCAACTATGAAATCTACAGCGGTTATGTTGAAAGTTATACTACGGGTATAATCTCGCGGGGTAGTACAATTAAGGTAAGGCTAGCGACAGATGTAAGAACACTGCACTCGACCAATGAGCCCGCGTCCGGCGAGCTGTTTGAATTTTCACCGGAGATCAAGGGGAAGGCTTATTGGTTGGATTCCCGGACCATTGAGTTTCGTCCGGAACAAGCTTTGGTGCCAGATAAAGAATATACTGCCACCCTTAATCTTTCGGAGATTATGGAGATCCCTGAAAACCTGAGGGTTTTCAATTTTGGTTTTACTACGATAAAGCCTGATTTTTCTATCGAAACCCTTGGCTTGCGCTCGGCTTCGGCAAACGCTGCAGCCATTATGAAACTAAGCGGAAGGATCATTACCGCCGATACGGAGGAAAGCAGCAATATCGAAAAGATGCTGCAGCTTAGCTATGATGGGAAGGTCAGGATCAGTTGGGAACATAACAACGAAGCGCGTACACACACTTTTACCGTAAATAACATCACCCGTTATCCAAATGATAAAAAACTTCTGCTAAGCTTTGACGGTGCTCCTATTAATGCAGATGGAGAAGGTACAAAAGAAGTAATGGTACCGGCTGCAGGGCAGTTCAAAGTACTGGAGCTTCGTCCGGTACAGGATAGAGAACAGTATATCTCAGTATTGTTTTCTGATCCCATCCGTATCGGACAGGATCTTACCGGCCTACTCGGTATACGTACCTTGCCCATGCCTGCTTACACCATCAACGGCAGCGAAGTAAAATTATATCCAGGTGAGCGTTTGAACGGAAACTACTCGACATTTGTTAATGAAGGTATAGAGAACTTTGAGAGTAAAAAGCTGCCCCGCTCCTTCTCGGCTAATGTGCATTTCGAAAATACAGAACCTTCGGTGAGTATCCCTGGCAAGGGCGTAATCCTGCCGCATTCAGGCAAATTGATGATGCCTTTTGAAGCGACAAACCTGAATGCAGTGGATGTTACCATCATTAAGATCTATGAAAATAACATCCCACAGTACCTGCAGCAAAATACCATCGATGGTGAAAATCTACTGAGGCAGGTGGCCAAACCGATCAAACAGGCCACTATCCGTCTGGATGAGGATAAAAGCCTGAACCTTCATAAAAAGAACCGCTTTATGCTGGATATCGATAAACTTATCCGGACCGAACCTGGAGCGATCTATCGTATCACCATTGGTTTCAGGCCTGCGTATAGTGTATATACCTGCAAAGGAGCAGAGAATAGTGGAGCTGGCAACGAATCTGAAGAAGATCAGCAAAATGATGAATATGGTGGTTATAGGGCCAATATTGATGAGGACGATGAGTTCTGGGGTCGCTATGATAATTATTATCCTTACGGCTATAACTGGGAAGAAAGAAATAATCCATGCAGCAAATCGTATTACAACCGGGAACGCTGGGCTTCGCGAAATGTCCTGGCTTCTAACATTGGGCTTATAGCAAAACGCGGCAGCAGCAACAATCTGCTGATCGCCGTAACCGATATTCTGTCTGCTGAACCTCTTGGAGGAGTGAAATTGGAATTGCTCGACTACCAGCAGCAGGTATTAGCCAGCACCAATTCGGGAAATGACGGCCTGGCCCAATTAAGCTTGAAACGTAAACCGTACCTCCTGGTGGCAAAAAAGGGCGATGAAAGGGCTTATCTGAAACTTGATGACGGAAGCTCTCTTCCTTTAAGCCGTTTTGATGTTGGCGGCGAGCAGTTGCAGAAGGGTTTGAAAGGATTTATTTATGCAGAACGAGGCGTATGGCGGCCGGGCGATTCTTTATTTATCTCTTTTATTCTTGATGACAGTCAGAACAAACTCCCGGTTGGACATCCCGTAGACCTGGAGTTATATACGCCCCAGGGACAACTGTTTAAACGGATCAGCCTGAACAGATCAGTCGATAATTTTTACACGTTCAGAACGGCTACGGAGCAGTCCTCTCAAACGGGCAACTGGACTGCCCGGATAAAAGCTGGCGGCGCCGTATTTGAAAAAAGGATCCGTATAGAGACGGTCATGCCTAACAGGCTAAAGATAAACCTGTCCTTTGCTAAGCAGGCGTATTTGTCGAAATCTCAAAGTGCCAGGGGGCTATTAAAAGCGGAGTGGTTGTTTGGTGGTGCAGGCCGGAATCTTAATGCGAAGGTAGATGCTTACGTTTCGCCGGAAAAAACTAATTTCAAAGGTTTTGAACAGTTCATATTTGACGATCCAGTAAGGAAGTTCAGTTCACAGCTGCAAACTGTCTTCGACGGAAAGCTGAATGAGAACGGTATTGCCGCTGTGAATACCAATATAAATGTGGAAGAACAGGCTCCGGGGCGCTTGAATGCTAATTTTATGGTCAAGGTGTTTGAGCCGGGCGGCAACTTCAGCATTAACCAGGTTTCTATGCCTTACCATGTTTACAATGGTTATGTCGGTCTTCGCAGTCCCGAAGGAAAGGGTTTCTCGGAGATGCTGGTTACGGGTGTCAACCATCCTATCGACATTGTGGCTGTAGACGCAGCCGGACGACTCAGGGGCGGAAGTCGCCAGGTGGAGATCGAACTGTATAAAATGAAGTGGCAATGGTGGTGGGATGAAGATGAAAGCGCTGTAAGCAATTTTACCCAGGACGAATACAATAAACTGATTCAGACGGCCTCTGTGTCGCTGAACAATGGCCGCGGTAAGTGGAACCTCCGTGTTGACGAACCCGAATGGGGACGTTATCTGATCCGCATAAGGGATCCGGAAACAGGCCACTCGACAGGCAAGATCGTTTACATTGACTGGCCAAACTGGGCTGAGCGGATGCAGACTGAAAATCCTAGCGAGGCTGCTATGCTGTCGTTTACGGCAAATAAGGATAACTACAATGTAGGTGAGGAAATTGCCCTTACGATACCAACTGGAAATGCGGGTCGTGCACTCATCAGCATTGAGAACGGAAGCGGGGTAATTAAAACTTTTTGGATAGAAGCGAAAAAAGGACAAACACAGTTCAGGTTCAGGGCTGAGAAAGAGATGAGCCCTAACGTCTTCGTGAATGTCACTCTCCTTCAGCCTCATTCGCAAACAGCTAACGACCTGCCGATCAGGATGTACGGAATAATACCTTTGGAAATAGAAGATCCTGGGACCCTGTTGAAACCTGTCATTTCTATGGCTGATGAGATCCGGCCGGAAACCAATGCCAGTATCACCGTATCTGAAGCATCCGGCAAAAAAATGACCTATACTATTGCTCTGGTCGATGAGGGGTTGCTGGATATCACCAACTTCCCTACCCCTGATCCGCATGCTGCGTTTTATGCCCGGGAAGGATTAGGCGTAAAAACCTGGGACCTGTTTGATTATGTGATTGGCGCGTACGGCGGCGATCTGCAGAGAATTCTAAGTATCGGGGGTGACAGGCAATCCGGAAAAGGCGGTAAAAACCCAAGTGCGAACAGGTTTAAACCTGTTGTGAAATTTATGGGTCCCTTTACTTCGGATGGCGGCAAACAAACGCATCGTTTTAAACTACCGCAATATGTGGGTTCGCTGAGAGCTATGGTGATTGCCGGGCATAAATCGGCCTACGGCTTTGCAGAGAAAATGATAAAGGTCAAAAAGCCTTTGATGGTGCTGGCTACACTGCCACGGGTTTTAAGTCCTGGTGAGCAGGTTCGCTTACCAATAACGGTCTTTGCGATGAATAGCTCGGTGAAAAACGTAAGCCTTGAACTGAGATCGAATATGTTCAGCTTCCCTCAGGGTAACCGAACCTCTGTTGCCTTCAGTAAACCTGGCGATCAGCTGGTGTACCTGGATCTCGTAACCCGGAACTTATCTGGTATAGGAAAGTTGAAGGTCATCGCGAAAAGCGGCAAAGAAAGTTCTGAGTTTGACATAGAGCTCGACGTGCGAAATCCTAATCCAACGATCACAAGAGTTATAGAGAAGACCCTCGAACCGGGAGCCTCTGTACAAGTTCCATTCGCGGCTTTCGGTACAGCGGGCACCAACAGCGGGACGCTTGAGGTTTCGTCGGTAGCCCCCATCAATCTGGATAAACGATTAAACTATCTTATCCAATATCCTCATGGTTGCGTGGAGCAGATCACTTCTGCTGCTTTCCCGCAACTATATCTTCAAAAGCTTACCGAGCTATCTGAGGCCAGAAAAGCGCTTGCCGAAAGGAATATCAAAACAGCCATTGCCCGGCTGAACGGTTACCAGCTGCCTGATGGCGGCATGGCTTACTGGCCGGGCGCTAAGGAAGCTGATGAGTGGAGCACTAATTACACAGGGCATTTTATGCTGGAAGCTGAATCGAACGGGTTTTCGCTTCCACCTGGGTATTTAACGCAGTGGAAGAAGTTTCAGAAGAACAAAGCGGTATCCTGGGCGCCCTCGACCCTGAATTTTTATGGCGCTGATCTTTTACAGGCCTACCGTTTGTACCTGCTGGCACTGGCGAAATTGCCCGAATTGGGTGCAATGAACAGGCTAAGGGAGTTTAAGTACCTCTCTCCTGCTGCTAAGTGGCGTCTGGCGGCTGCCTATAGGCTTGCCGGACAGGCAGGAATTGCGATGCAGTTGATCAGGGGTTTATCACTGGATGTAAAACCTTACAAGCAATCCTACGGTACCTTTGGTTCTGATCTGCGTGATGAATCGATGATCCTTGAAACTTTGACACTTCTTAACCAGAAAAAGCAGGCTGAGGGCTTAATGCGGAGCATTTCGGCGAGGTTGTCCCAAGATAACTGGTATAGCACCCAGTCGACCGCGTATGCGCTGATCGCCATTGCTAAATATTGCGGAGCGAGTACGGCCGGGAAAAAGCTGCAGTTCAGTTATCGCGTCAACAAGGCGGGAGGAACTATCGATCAAAACGCCTATGTATGGCAATCGCAGCTAGCTTTATCGGGATTAAAGAATGTGGCTATGCTAAGTAATAAAGGCAAGAACCGTTTGTTCGTAAGGTTAGTGCTCAGGGGTAAGCCATCTATTGGTCAGGAAGATATTCCGGCAGGAAATCCGGATATTTTAAGTATGCGTGTGGGATACTTTTCGCTTGCAGGGCAACTGATCGACCCGGCAAGGATTGTGCAGGGCACCGACTTTATAGCGCAGGTGAATATCTCGAATCCGGGCAAACGCGGGCGGTATGATAACCTTGCATTAAGCCAGCTGTTCCCTTCAGGATGGGAGATTATCAATACCCGGCTGATGGACAATGAGGCGATATTTAAGTCCTCACCTGCGGATTACAGGGATATCAGGGACGACCGGGTAAACACCTATTTCGGACTGGCCGAAGGTAAGGAGCTTACTTATTTCGTGTTACTGAATGCTTCTTATACTGGCCGGTATTACCTGCCTCCTACTCATTGTGAAGGGATGTATAATGCAGAGATCAGCGCTACGGTACCGGGGAAATGGGTTGAGGTAGTTAGTCCGCTTCCTGAACCGCAAAGTGTTGCGGGAAAATGAGGGAGCTCACGGCAATTCTGAAAGAATTCTTTCGCAGCATGTCGCGCACGAAAAAGACAGCTCTTCTTTGTGCGCTGGTTCTGTTGACTGCTTTTACATTTTGCTTACCTGAGCCCCTGTTTGTTCATCCTACCTCCTTTGTGATTGAAAGCGTCGAAGGTGAATTGCTAAGTGCCTCCACCGCGAGGGATGGTCAGTGGCGCTTTCCGAAAAACGATTCAGTTCCTGAGAAATTTAAACAATGTATCATCGCATTTGAAGACAAACGTTTTTACAGGCACCCTGGTGTTGATATTTTAGCTGTCGCAAGAGCGATTAGGCAGAATTTCAGCAAGGGAAGGGTCGTTAGCGGGGGCAGCACGCTAAGTATGCAAGTGATCAGGCTTTCCCAGGGAAATAAACGTACTCTAATTAATAAGTTATTTGAAGCAATCAAAGCGCTCCGGCTGGAACTTCGCTATAATAAAGAAGAGATCATTTCCTTGTATGCGGCTAACGCTCCCTTTGGCTCGAATGTGGTTGGTCTGGATGCTGCCGCCTGGAGGTATTTTGGCCGGCCCGCCTCCAGCCTTTCATGGGGAGAAGCTGCCACGCTGGCTGTATTGCCTAATTCTCCTTCGCTTGTTCATCCTGGCAAAAACAGGGATCGTCTTCGCGTAAAACGAGATCGCCTGATCAGCATTTTAGAGCACGAAAAAGTCATCGATGCTGACGAGGCAATGCTCGCCAGCATCGAGCCCCTGCCCGGCAAACCATTCCCTTTGCCTCAAAGTGCTCCGCACTTGATGAGCCTCGTTAAGTCGGATTTTAAAAAAAATAAACTCAGTTCTACTCTTGTCCGGTCCAGCATCCAAAGTCAGCTTCAAAATCAGGTAAGCGATATTTTATGGAGCCATCGTCAGCGACTTGCAGCCAATGAAGTTAGTAATTGCGCAGCCCTGGTTTTGGACGTTGAAAGCGGGCAAGCCCTGGCTTATGTTGGAAATATATACCAGCCGGAAAATACTGAAGCAGAAAGTTATGTGGACGTTATCCAGGCGCCCCGCAGTCCGGGCAGCACTTTAAAACCTCTGTTATATGCTGCCATGCTGAATGAGGGCATGCTGCTGCCTAACAGCCTTATACCGGACATCCCTACGCAGATCTCCGGCTATCAGCCCAATAACTATGATCTTGGATACGACGGAGCTGTGCCTGCTTCAAAAGCACTAGCACGGTCGTTAAATGTCCCTGCCGTGCGCATGTTGCAGCAGTACAGATATGAGCGCTTTCACGACTTTTTAAAGAGCACAGGTGTTTCTACCCTGATCAAGCCGCCCGACTTTTACGGCCTGTCTTTAATACTTGGTGGCTGTGAAACAACTATGTGGGAGCTTAGCGGCATTTATGCCAGCATGGCAAGAACTCTAAAACATTATAGGAAAAACCGGGGAAAATATGCAAAAAGCGACTGGAGGCCACCGACCTATCTCGCAAATAAAGCAAACGACAGAGAACTGGAAAAGAACGGCAAACTGGACGCCTCGGCAATATATTATACCTTTGAGGCTATGAATGAAGTGATGCGTCCGGGCGAAGAGCTGCTTTGGAAGCAATTCTCCTCCTCACGAAAGATCGCATGGAAGACTGGCACCAGTTTTGGATTCAGAGATGCCTGGGCTATTGGAGTTACGCCGCAATACCTGGTGGCAGTATGGGCAGGAAATACTGATGGTGAGGGCCGTCCGGGCTTAACCGGGATAGATGCCGCGGCACCTATCCTGTTCGACATCTTCCGCTCGTTGCCTCCCGGATCGACCCAGTGGTTTGAAATGCCTTCACCGGAAATGAAACTACTGGAGGTTTGCAAACAAAGTGGATTTAAAGCATCGACCATGTGTACTTCTACAGAAAAAATGCATCTGCCTGTACGAAGCTCTAATGCGGCCGTATGCAACTTTCATAAGCTGGTCCATTTGGAGCGAAGCGGACGGTTCCAGGTGAGTTCAGAATGTGAAAGTCCCTCGGAGATGATCCATAAAAGCTGGTTTGTTTTGCCCCCGGCGATGGAATATTATTACAAGTCCAAAGATTACAGCTATCAGAGCCTGCCTCCGTTCAGGGAGGACTGTGCGGGAAACATTGGAGGCAATGTGATGGAACTGATCTATCCCCGTCACAATGCAAGGATCTATGTCCCTGTAGAGCTCGATGGTAAACGAGGGCAAGTGATCTTTAATGCTGCTCACCAAAAGAGCGATACAAAGGTGTTCTGGCACCTGGATGATGAGTTCGTGGGAAGCACCCGCGATATTCACCAAATAGCACTAAATCCTTCCGCAGGAAAACATCAGATCACCCTGGTAGACCAGCAGGGGAACCGTTTACAGCAGGCCTTTGTGATACTGGACAAAGAGAAAAATTAATTTTACTATCTTGCCAGGATCAGCAGGTTGAAAAAGGTGCTTTTTGTGGAATTAAAAAGCAAAATAAAGTTTTCGTCTGTTGTCAAAAAACAACTTTTAAATAGATCTAATAAAATGGCAAAAAAGAAAGCCTCACATATAAAACATGTTTTTACTCAACTCATAACAGATGTATTTGAGAAAAGTGGCAACAAACCACTTAACTACAAACAAGTTGCTGCAAAGCTAAATTTGAAGGACGCAGAGTCGAGAGAAAGTATCCTCGACGTACTTAAAGTTGAGACGAATAAAGGACTGTTCCAACAGGTAGATGCCGGAAAATACCAGTTAAAGGAACTTAAGACTTTCTTAACGGGCCGGGTAGCCATGACCAGCGACGGTTCGGCGTTTATTATCCCCGACGATGAATTTGAAAACGATATATATGTTGCCCCCCGTAAGCTGCGCACCGCTTTAAATGGTGATAAGGTAAAAATTTACGTCTTTGCAAAAAGCAAAGGAAAGCGTAAGGAGGGAGAAGTGATTGAAATCCTGGAACGGGCTAAGATGGAGTTTACGGGTATCGTAAAAATATCAGAACGTTTTGCATTCTTCATTCCTGATGATAAAAAAATGCTTCGTGATATTTTCATTCCACTGGACGATCTTAACGGTGCTCAGCATGGTGAAAAAGCCATCGCGAAGATAACAGACTGGCCAGAGGATGCCAAAAACCCTATTGGGCAGATCACGCGGGTGCTCGGAAAGCAGGGTGAAAATAATACAGAGATGAATGCTATCCTGGCCGAATATGGCTTCCCGCTTCAGTTTCCTGATGATGTAGAAGAGGAAGCTAACGCGATACCGGAAGAGATAAGTGCTGAGGAGATAAGTAAACGACGTGATTTTAGAGAAGTTCTGACCTTTACTATTGACCCTGTTGATGCGAAAGATTTCGATGATGCCATTTCATTTAAATACCTGGACAATGGAAACTACGAGGTCGGAATTCATATTGCAGACGTATCCCATTACGTAAAACCCGATTCCGCTTTAGATAAAGAAGCCTATGCACGTGGTACATCTGTTTATCTTGTCGACCGGGTGATCCCTATGTTACCGGAAAGATTGTCAAACGGTGTTTGCTCATTAAGACCGAAAGAGGATAAATTATGCTTCGCCGCGGTTTTTGAATTAGATAACGAGGCGAATGTTGTTGAACAATGGTTTGGTAAAACGATCATCCATTCTGACCGCCGCTTTTCATACGAGGAGGCACAGGAAGTTATCGAAGGAACTTCCCAGGAATATTATAATGAGATCCATAAGCTTAACGCACTGGCCTATAAATTAAGGGACAGAAAGTTTAAGCATGGGGCTATTAGTTTTGAATCCACGGAGGTCAAGTTTAAACTTGATGATGCAGGGAAGCCTATTGGAGTATACGTAAAAGAACGGAAGGATGCGCACAAGCTGATTGAAGATTTTATGCTCCTCGCTAACCGCAAGGTAGCTGAGTTCATTGCTAAAAAGGGCAAGGGTAAAAACAAATACACGTTTGTTTATCGCGCACACGATGCACCGAACGAACAAACACTAAACAGCTTCGCGCTTTTTGCAGCCAGGTTCGGTTATAAGATCAATACTAAATCTGATAAGGAGATTGCCCGTTCACTGAATCATTTAATGGAAGATGTGGAGGGTAAAAAAGAACAGAATGTGCTTACTCAACTGGCCATTCGTTCGATGGCAAAAGCTATCTATACCACTAAAAAATCGAGCCACTATGGCCTGGCTTTCGATTTTTATACACACTTCACCTCTCCTATCCGTCGTTATCCGGACGTGATGGTACACCGGCTGCTGGAGCTATACCTTGCCGATGGAAAATCAGCGAACGAAGAGCACTATGAGGCGCTTAGTCTCTATTCTTCCCAAATGGAGAAAAAGGCTGCAGATGCAGAACGGGCTTCAATTAAATATAAACAAGCAGAGTTTCTTGAAGATAATATAGGCCGGGAGTATAATGGTATCATTTCAGGAGTTACCGAATGGGGTATGTATGTAGAGATCATCGAGAATAAATGTGAAGGTATGATCCGCTTGAAAGATATATCCGACGACTTTTATGTGCTGGATGAGAAAAACTACTGTATTATCGGTCAGCGAAAAAAGAAGAAATATCAGCTTGGTGATGAGGTGAGGATCCTGGTTAAGAAGGTAGATCTATCAAAACGCCAGATCGACTTTACTCTCGTTCAGAACGGAACCGTTAAAGATGAGTGGGATTTTTAATATAAGCAGGTGTTTGATGATTGCAGAGGTCTGTGTTAGCTAACTTGACCCACGCGACAGGTGTGCCGCGTGGGCTTTCATAGTAATAACACCTGACCTACTTATACTTAACCGCTCGGTACTTTGCAAGGTTGATCATCAATACGCTCAATAAAATAATGATCAGACCAAGGATTTGCAGTAAGGTGATCGATTCATTAGCGAAAAAGACGCCTAAGAGAACAGCTACCACCGGATTTACGTAGGCATAGGTACTTACCTGCGTTGCGGGTCTTACTTCGAGCAACCATACATAGGCGCTGAATCCTGCGATCGAACCGAAGATCACCAGGTAGCCGATAGACCACCAGGCTTCCGAAGGAACTGAGCTCCAATTGAAGCCCTCCGGCTCATTACTGATTACGCTGGATATTGTGAAAGCTACACTCGCAGCTATCATTTGCCAGGCTGAATTTACTGTGGCGGCTCCGCTAGATTTGTATTTTGAGTACAGAGAGCCACCAGCCCAGGACATTGCGCCAATTATCAAAAGCGCCATACCTCCCATTTCGAGCGTACTTCCTCCAGTTGAAAATGCATCCAACATATTCTTATAAAAAAGAATAATTACTCCTACGAAGCCAACCAACAAACCAAACACCGTGGACCTGCTGTTCAGGTTTTCACGCCATTTTGGTATGTCAAGCAAAACGAACCATAAAGGTGCCGAAGAGACCAGGATAGCAACAAGCGCACTTGGAAGAAACTGCTCGACCCATATTACAGCGCCGTTTCCGATAAATAATAAAAGAAATCCACTAACTAGCGAGTGTTTGATCTGGGACCAAACGAACACTTTTTGCTGCTTGTAGGTACACCATGCAAGCATGATCAGACCGGCGGTAGAAAAACGAAATGCTCCCAGAAAAAAAGGGGGAAAGCCATGTATGGCTTTTTGAATAAAGAAATAAGTGGAGCCCCAAACAAGATAGACTGTGACGAATGCCACTATCACCATTAACGGTGTTGCATCTTTAACTTTTGACCTTTCCATTATTGTGATTACTCAAAGATTCAAAATAAATTCAGTGCATTTCTAATTTTTGAGTAAACATATTCTAAACTCTCATCTGATATACAATAAGGTGGCAAAATATAGATGATATTCCCCAGAGGCCTGAGAATTATGCCTTCCCCCAGGAAATATCTGTACAGATTATCACGTAAGCTGCTGAAATACGAAGAATCCTCGCCTGTCTCCCATTCAAAAGCAATGATTGTTCCCGTTTGACGAATTTGTTTAAGTTTCCTGTGATCCTTTATTTCTTCAGCAAACGCTTTATGTTTTGTTATAATTCGCTGGATGTTCTGCATAGTTTGCGGCTGCAAAGTAAGCTCTAAACTTGCCAATGCAGCACTACAGGCTATCGGATTAGCGGTGAACGAGTGTCCGTGAAAAAGCGTTTTTAATTTATCATCAGATAAAAAAGCGTTGTATATCTCCGTTGTACAAGAAGTTACCCCCAAAGCCATTGTGCCACCTGTCAAGCCTTTTGACAGACACACAATATCCGGATCGTTCTGCAAGTACTCTGATGCAAACAACTTTCCTGTACGTCCAAATCCGGTCATCACTTCATCAGCAATGGTAAATATCTGATTCTCTTTACAAACGGCGAGTAGATCATCCAGGTAAGTGGCTTCATACATCAGCATGCCTCCTGAGCCCTGAATTAAAGGTTCGTAAATGAAAGCAGACACTGTATCTCCCAATTCTGAAATCTGAGCTTTCAGCACCTCGATATTTCCTTCGTGAGGTGTGTCTATATATTCTACATCAAAAAGGAAACTCTCGAATGGTGCTGTAAAGGCACTCCGGGCACTCACAGCCATTGCACCAAATGTATCACCATGGTATGAATTGTTGAAAGCAATCACTTTTCGTCGCGGCAAACCCTTGTTGGACCAATATTGAAAACACATCTTAAGCGCAACCTCTACTGCGGTTGAGCCGTTGTCAGAGTAAAATATCTTTGCCTGATTGTCAGGTAAGATATTTAATAAGCCTTCAGCCAGCTCCACCGCAGGCTTATGCGTGAAGCCAGCAAAGATGGCATGTTCCAGAGAATGTAATTGTTCTGATACTTTCCGGGCAATATGGGGATGGGCATGTCCATGAATATTTACCCACCAGGAAGAGACGGCATCAATATATTTCTTTCCGTCTTCCCCAATCAAAAACTCGCGTTCTCCCCTGAGAATGGCAACAGGGGCTGAAGCTGTCTTCATTTGTGTATAGGGATGCCAGATGCTCTCCTGATCACGTTTTGCTAATGTCATGAGATATTTTTTTCTTTTAAAAGTTTAACCACACGCTGATCGGTTGGAAAAGTAACGTCTTCCAATTCAAGTGCTGAAATTTTCTTCCACCTGAAAGCTTGTTTGATATCACCTTCATTATCAAAATCAAACACCACTTGCTTAAAGCGTAGCTGTAGTTCATTTATTGGTTTTACCAAATAGTAGATACTGATTATCTGACTCTCGTTAAATGCCGATTTGCAAAAGAAATCTGTGGTGTAGAAATGACTCAGCACATCAACATCAACATTACACTCCTCAACAAATTCTCTCTTTAAGCCCTCTATCAATCCTTCACCGTATTCAAGACCACCACCCGGAAACTTGCTGAAACGTATTCCGTATTCCTCCTCGTCACTGATAAGAACCTCGTTGTTTTCATTAATCAGAAGGCCATAAACACGAACGTTAAACAGATACATACGATTAAATTTGTTGATAATGCTTATGGTTACTGGTCACATTCTCCACTGTCCACTCAATATTTCGGTTCTGAACCTCTGTCCTTACCGGACATTTATCCATACGACAATAGTGACAGCACTGTGGCAGACAAGGATCAGTATGAATGAAAAATTCGGTTTGAGAAAAGCCATTTTGATTGACAAGGGTATCAATCTCTGATATTTCGTCGTGTACTTTGTTCAATTCGAAATAGTAGGGTAATGTAACGTGACAATCGATGTGTAGTGAATGCCCGTAGCTCTGTGTCCGAAGATTATGAATGTCGATCCAGCTGTTATGACGGTTCTTGTTCAGAATTTCAACCACCTGTTCTACTTTTTCCAGATCAGACTCATCCATCAAGGCTCCTACCGATTTCCGGACTAGTTTATATCCATTATATGCAATATATACTCCCATGATGATGGATAAAACGCTATCCAGGTAATAGTTCCCTGTGAGATAAATGAGAACTAAGCCAGCAACCAAACCAGCACTGCTGTAAGCATCTGTTTTGAGGTGTTTTCCGTCGGCAAAAAGAGTAACCGATCTTAATATTTTAGATTGGTTGATCATATACTGTCCGAGGGAAAAATTAATCACACCCGTAATAGCGATGATAATAGTGCCGTCGAAAAGGTCTTTAATCTGCGAAGGATAGATTAAGTTATATACCGATTTAAACAAAATAAGGCAGCCTGCGATCAGGATCAGAATTCCCTCCACAAACATGGAAAAAAATTCAACCTTTCCGTGCCCATATGGGTGGTTAAAGTCTTTGGGTTGCGACGACAGATAGATGCTGTAATACGCAAATGCACTCGCTAATACGTTTACAATGCTCTCAGCGGCATCAGTAAGTATTGCGTTAGATGAAGTTATAAAATAAGCCGCGAACTTCCCAAGCATCAGGAGCACACTTACACACAGGGCAAAAAGGATAATCTTCTTTTGAGAATGCACTCGGATCTGTTTTCCGCAAAGGTAGGCGATAAATAAGTCAATTTTCAAAAGGAAATAAATTTAGACAGCGGGCCGTACCTGTACTCGGCCAATTTTTCTTATTCAAAATACAAGTTTTTCTACACATTACATAAAGGCTTTATATATTTGCGCTTATGAGTATTTTATCGAACAGAATTAACAATCTTGCAGAGTCAGCTACTATAAAAATGGCGAAACTCGGCAGAGAATTAGCGGCTCAGGGCGTAGATGTTATCAGCCTTAGCCTTGGAGAAACAGACTTCTTTACACCTGATTTTGTTAAAGATGCTGCCAAAAAAGCTATTGATGGAAATTATTCTTACTACACTCCTGTTGCCGGTTATCCGGACCTGAGAAAGGCTATAGCCGCTAAATTAAAGCGTGAAAATAAGATTGAATATAATTTCGACCAGATTGTTGTTTCTACCGGGGCAAAACAGTCATTAGCCAACGCTATCCTTTGCCTTGTTAACCCGGGCGACGAGGTGGTGATTCCAACACCTTATTGGGTATCATACTCTGAGCTGGTGAAATTAGCAGATGGCGAGTCGGTATTTATTAATGCAACGATAGATACTGATTTTAAAATCAGCCCGGAACAATTAAAAGCAGCGATAACTCCGAAAACGAAATTATTTATGTTTTCTTCACCTAACAACCCAACCGGGACTGTTTACACACGTGAAGAGCTTGCCGCATTAGTAAAGGTTTTTGAAAAACACCCTGATGTATATATTATCTCCGATGAAATTTATGAGCACATCAACTTTATTGGAGAGCACGTTTCTATTGCCGAGTTTGAAAGTATAAAAGACAGGGTTATCATAATCAACGGTCTGTCTAAAGCTTATGCTATGACCGGATGGAGATTAGGCTTTTCTGCAAGCAATAAAGAAATTGCGAATGCTATCGACAAACTGCAGAGTCAGGTAACTTCCGGAACTTGTTCGATCACTCAAATGGCTGGAACAGCAGCATATCAAGGCAGTTTAGACAGTGTTAAGGAAATGCAAAAAACTTTCTTAAGACGTCGCGACCTAGTTTACGGTTTGTTAAAAGAAATTGATGGCATCAAAGTAAACCTTCCGGCAGGAGCATTTTACTTCTTCCCGGAAGTAAGTTCGTTCTTCGGAAAATCATTTAATGGTTCTGTAATTAAAAACGCAGAAGATCTTTCATTATATCTTTTAAATGTTGGTCATGTAGCCACTGTAAGCGGCGATTCTTTTGGAGATCCGAATTCAATTCGTTTGTCGTATGCGGCAGCAGACGAGAAATTAATAGAAGCTATTAAACGCATTAAATTCGCTCTAGAACAATTAAAGGATGAAAAAGCTGTTCCAACAGTTTAACAACTTAAATATCCTTGTAATTGGCGACGTGATGATGGACTCGTACCTCTGGGGAAATGTTGACCGCATTTCTCCGGAGGCTCCTGTTCCTATCGTATCCGTTAAGAAAAAGGAAAACCGTTTGGGCGGAGCAGCTAACGTAGCCTTGAATATTCAGGCCCTGGGGGCCAATCCTATCATATGTGCAACCATAGGCACGGACATAGAAGGAGACGAGTTTATAAAACTGATGGACAAGCAAGAGCTTAGTTCTGAAGGTTTACTTCGCCTGTCAAGCAGGCCAACTACTGTTAAGACACGGGTTATCGGACACCACCAGCAGATGCTGAGAATCGATGCAGAGGTGGATGAAGAAATAACTAGCTCTGAAAGTGCTGATCTGCTGTTAAGAATATTATTCATACTAGAGCATCAAAAAGTCGATGCTATAATTTTCGAAGATTACGACAAAGGTGTTATCAGCGAAAGTCTGATCGCTCAGGTAGTTACAGAAGCAAATCGTCGGAAGATCATAACTGTTGTTGATCCAAAAAAACGCAACTTTTTAAGCTACAAAGATGTCACACTGTTTAAACCGAATTTGAAGGAACTTCGGGAAGGTTTAAAAGTAGATATTAACCTGCAAAAGTCCGACGATTTGGACAGGGCTGTAAACAAACTACAGGAAAAGCTGAGGGCAGAAAAAATAATGGTGACACTTTCAGAACATGGGGTGTTTATACAATCAAAAAATGGTAAACGAATCATTCCTGCACATGTTCGAGACATTGCAGATGTTTCGGGTGCAGGTGATACTGTAATCTCTACTGCTGCTCTTTGCCTGGCTGCTGGCTTTGACGATTTTAAAACTGCAGCGATAGCGAATTTAGCAGGCGGTTTGGTTTGCGAGCATATAGGTGTAGTACCTATCAACAAAGATCAACTCATTGAAGAAGCTGAAGAACTATTTAAATAGTTCTTCAGCTTTCAGCTTGCTGTCTGATCTTTGGTTATATATAAGAATCGTCTGTTTGTCTGTCCTTTGTGTTCCGCAGGATCACTAAGGATTCAGCAATGAGAAAGAGTCTCTGACTCGCTAAAGCGCAGTGTTTAATGCCTAAGGAGTCAAAGACTCCGTTTTTATTGGATAATCCTTAGTCTCTCGCGCACTTAACTCAGGCTACAGACTAAGGACAGCGCTGATCAAACATTGGATCTCTTAACTAAAGGACAATGCGCGTGCGCCGGCATATGCGAACATCGGCTATATTTATTGCCTTGTTTTAGGCTTGAACTTCCTTTTTCCCTGGGGTGGCTTTCTATTCTTTTTGGCTTTTACGTACGGTTTAAATTCAACCTGCTCCCCTGCTTCATCCGGCAAAATACTGCAAGGTATCTCGCGCCCTATCATCGCTTCGATCTGGGATAGTTTTCTTTGATCACGCTCGTTTACCAGCGTAATGGCTGTACCTGTTGTCGCTGCACGGGCGGTTCTTCCAATTCTGTGAATATAGTCTTCCGGGTCGGAAGGAGCGTCATAGTTGACTACCAGGTCTATCCCTTCTACGTCAATCCCTCGCGATAAGACATCAGTTCCGATCAGCACCTTTAGTTTCCTGTTTTTAAACTCAAGAAGAATTTCCTCCCGTTCTGATTGGTCAAGATCAGAGTGAAAGGCTTTGGCGTCAATATGAATCTTGCGCAAAGCCTTGTAAAGCTCTTTAACTTTTTCTTTGGTAGAAGCAAAAATGATGACACTCGAAAATGCTCCTTTATTAAGGATCAATTGTATAAGTGGTATTTTCTGCTCATCAAGCACCTTATAGATCTGCTGATCGATACCTGCTGCCGGCTGCGATACGGCAAGGTTTATCTGTTCGGGATTATTTAAAGCAGTATTGGCTAGGCTCCGTATGCGTGAAGGCATGGTGGCTGAGAACAGCAGTGTCTGCCGCTCTTTTGGGAGATAACTGATAATCCTAAGAATATCTTCCTGAAATCCCATATCAAGCATCCTGTCAGCTTCATCCAATACCAGGTGTTTAACCTGATTCAGTTTCAGCACACCCGACGAAAGATGGGCGATTAATCTGCCTGGAGTAGCTATCAGGATGTTTACATTATTCTGAATTGCCCGCCGTTGCTGTTCATATACGATGCCGTCGCCTCCTCCAAAAATGGCGACAGAGCTTATTCCTGTAAAATAAGCCAGGCCTTCTGCCTGCTGATCAATCTGCTGTGCCAGTTCCCGTGTTGGAGCAAGTATAAGAGTAGTTATATTCTTTTTATCAGTTTTGCTGATGTAATCCATAACCGGCAGCAGGTATGAGGCCGTTTTCCCTGTACCTGTCTGGGCACATGCTATCAGATCATGGCCTTTTAGGATAATTGGTATAGCAGACTGCTGAATAGGAGTTGGCTCACTGTATCCCATACTATCCAAGCCCTCCTGCAAATGTTCATGAAAGTTAAAATCCTGAAATGTCACTTATTTTGTGTTATTGCGCCAAGATAACAAAATCATCTCACAAAGACCTCTATTCTTTAAACTGTCTGATATTCGATATTGGAAAACAGACAGAGATAATTTTTCTCAGAAAAATAAATTATTAAAAATAATAGATTTAAACATTCTTTATTCATATCTTCAATGCAGTAATTGTTTAAAAGAAAGAAAATTAACAACAAACAAAAGCCTATGAACTATGTTAATGAATTTCACAAACACCTTTTAATTAATTAAAAATAATACTCATTCATTCTCACCATTATTTTATTAGTACATGAACATTTTTGTTGCAAGCCTTCCTTTTCAGCTAGAAGAAGCTGATATCAGGCAAACATTTGAAGAATTCGGAACTGTTTCATCAGTTAAGCTTATCCTGGATAAAGAAACCGGAAGAAAAAGGGGTTTTGGTTTTGTGGAAATGCCCGAAGACGAGCAGGGACAAGAAGCTATAGATAAGCTAAATGGCGCTGAGTTCCACGGTAGAGCGATTTCTGTTTCTAAGGCAGAAGACAAGAGAGAGAATTCTGGAGGGAGAAGCTTCGGCAGATCTGACAGATCTGGATCTGGCGGTGGCTTTAACCGGGGCGAAGGTGGCGGCGGTTATAACAAAGGCGGCTATAACAAGTCAGGAAATAGCAGAGGCGGAAATGGCGGTGGCAGAGACAGAGATAGCAGAGGCGGAAATCGTTGGTAAATATTTCTATAAATCGGGAGTTTGAATATGCTCCTTTAATTTGTTTTATAAAACCTATAAGATTCGAATCTTATAGGTTTTTTTGCAGAACAGACGGGTTAAGTTAAGAGACAGCCATCAATACATGATTTTCGACTAAGGGAAAAGAAACGAAAAAAGAAGTACCTGTATCAGTTGAGCTTTCAAACCAGATTTTACCATTTTGAATTTCTGTGAATTCTTTACATAATACCAAACCCAGTCCGATTCCTTTTTCCTGACCAGTACCATAAGTTGATTTGGCCTTTAGAGAAAACAGATCTCTTTGTCGCTCAGGATTAATCCCTATCCCGTTATCCTTTATCGTAATTTTGCATTCGCCGGCTTCAGCAAGCACTTTCACTTCGATCCGGCCGTTCAATCTGGTAAACTTAATAGCATTATTTATCAGGTTCCTGACAATTAGCTGAAGCATGTCTTTATCGGCTAGTATAGTGATATCATCCGATATGTGGTATATAATTTGTATACCCTTTTTATGTGCTACTGACTTACAAAGATCGATTGTAGACTGTAATGTTGAGTGTAATTCAACCGGGTCTAAATTTACCGAAGCGCCATCAAGCTGAGTCTTTGACCACGAAAGAATATTCATCAACATTTCCTGCGTTCGCCTGGTACTTGATAATAGCTCTTTCGAGAGCTCCAGCCTTTCCTCCTCTTCCAGATAGTCCTCGGAAAGAAGCTCAAGGTAATTCTGAATAGACGACAAAGGTGCTCTTATGTCGTGTGAAATGATAGTGAACAACTTATTTTTTTCAGCATTGATTTTTTCCAGCTCCTCCGCCTTTTGCTCCGCGGAATTTCTTTCTTTCCGATAACTCTTCACCAGAAAAGCTGTACCGTAATAGATCAGAACTATCACTACAAAATAAGAAGAGGAAATGTCGGCAAACCTGTCAAACCTGGTATTATACGTCTGATGAACCAGGTCGGGATGATAATATTCGGATATTAAAATTGCCCCGACGATTGCCAGGTTCAAAAGAAACCACCATCTATACTGCCAGCCTGGCGCGATAGCTATAATGAGAAAAAAAGAAAGTGCAAAAAGCAGTAAGGTTGGGCCTTGAATTCCCGAATTATAGTAATAGTTAAGCCCGAACAGGGCATAAACGCTTAAGCCCATGATGATTATACTGGTTACAACTTTTCCTTTGAATCTGGATAAGTAATAGCATGCAGCCTGAATCAACAGCAGCACAAGGGCTACAAGTGCTGACAAGGGCAAGCCTACAAAATAATTGAATGGAACATGATACGCGAAAGCCACCAGCGCGATAACACACGCTGAATTAAACAGACGGTTTTCTAACGGAAACTCTGAAGCTGATCCAGTTAAACTTTCCCAGCTATCTTTGATTTTAGAATAAATACCCACCACTTAAGAATATGTAAATATACACAATCATGTGTAGTATTTATCGGTGGCCAGGCTTTAAGTAAAAAATACTATTTCTTCTTAGTTGGCTCTATGTTATTATCTTTTTGGATCTTTTGCTGCACCTCTTCTTTGTCTGATCGCATTTCAGGGGATGAAATTGGGCTTCTTACCGGCCTTTCGTCTCCGAGAAGGACTCCCCAGTGTTTAAGCTCAGTGGATCTGTCGAACGTTATTTTCAGCACAGCGATCACAGGCAACGAAAGGAACATTCCCGAAATTCCGGCAAGGCTTCCGCCGACAAAAACACCGATAATAGTAATAAGTGCATTAATTTTGACCTTCGAACCGACAATCCGCGGCATTAGTATGTTATTGTCAAGAAATTGAACAAGCGCAATGGTTCCGAGAACTGCAAAAATGGGCCATAACTCGTCACTTGAAGTAAGGGTAAGGAGCACACCTATCACATTTCCGATCAAAGCTCCAACATAAGGAATCAGGTTTAAAAACGAGAAGATCACAGCAATAAGTAAGGCATGTTTAATACCTATTATCAAAAGAATGCCTCCGAGAATAATAGTCATATATGTTATCTGTATCACCAAACCTATCAGGTAGCTTTTAATAATAACTTTCGTTTCTAACATCGCTTCCCTAACCTTTTCATGATTTTCTTCAGGGAACCATAAAAAGATAAAGCGCAGAAGCACATTTTTGTAATAGAGAAGCAGATATATATAGATAGGCAGCAGACCGACAAAAAGTAAGGTTGAAGATACAGAACCTGCTGCGCCACTCAGCATTCCTGCTGCATAATTAAGCAGTTTATTGCTCTGTTCATTGATCAGATCGATCTGCTCTTTGGTAGAAAATTTTGTTTTTGCATTTATCCAGTTACTCAAAGAATTTAGATGCGTGGTCACATTCTTCTTGATTTGAGGAAAATCGGATACCAGGCTGGTTATCTGTGATGAGAAAAACCATACTAACAAAGCAACCAGAATAATAAGAAAGAAGATCGATAAAAAGATGGCAAGCGATTCAGGAAATTTTTTCCTTAAAAAAAATTGATAAACAGGCAGTAACACGATACTGATAAAAAATGCCATAGTAACAGGCATAATTATGTCTTTTCCTATCACTAATAAAAAACCGATAAGCACCAGGCCTAAAAGTTCTATTGAGCGTTTAACGGTAACCGGCATTTCCTTCATAAAAGCGAAACTAATTAGAAATCTAAATATAATATGCAGATGTTTTGTTTCATTAAGCTGCTGCGAAGATGCAATTTATAAGCAAATCTTTTTTTTTGGGCCAGGTATTGTAAATAAGTGATAAAATTGCAACAATCTATTTGGACTAATTATAAACTAGTTCTATATTTGTATTGCTTAGTAACACAAGAAGTATAAAAATGAGCTGTCAACTAGTAGAAATTTTTAAAACTCAGCACGGATCTGTACACCAATGTAACCTTAAAAATGTTTTCCGTCTGGAGTTTGGTGGGCACCACTCGTTCTTCAAAATCAGCGACTTCCTCGATTTTATAAAAAGGGTAAATCAGATTGATATCGCTGAAATGGCTAAAAATATGTCACGCAATGCTGATATAGCTATACTAATGCCGCATTATACTGAACGCTGTTTTTTACTCACCATTACTGACATTTTAAATCTTCGTGAGATTTTAAACGGAGCGAAGTTTATGGTTCAGCTTAACAGTATTATCCGGGAATGTCTTCATTCCCTTGTTTAAATTCCTGGTGAGAATTTAATGAGAATATTTAGACTTATTCTTTATTGTATTTTATAGTATACAATCTGTCTTTAATACTGTTATAATAGCTAACTTAGAAATATAAAACGACAGTATTATGAAAGACCTTCTCAGACTTAGAACTTCTTTGACCGAAGAAATCGAAGCTCTTTTAAATGAACAAATAAAGACAGAAGCATATTCTTCAGCAGTATACCTTTCAATGGCATCCTGGTGCAACAGAAATGGTTTTGATAATAGTGCAGGATACCTGGAAAAACAATCATACGAAGAAAGAGAACACATGATGAAACTCTTTCGATTTGTAAATGATATGGGCGGACGGGCTATATCTCCCGAAATTACAAACATTCCACAGGAGTTTGATTCTTTTAAGGGTGTTTTTGAATTAGCTTTACAGCAGGAGATTCACGTTACTTCTCAGTTTAACCGTATGGCAGACCGCTGTTTTAAGGCCAAAGATTTTATGACCTTCCAGTTTATTCAGTGGTTCTTGAAAGAACAAATTGAAGAAGAATATGTAGCTCGTCGCATCCTCGAACTTTTTGATGTAATCGGAGAAGAAGGAACAGGACGCTGGCAGATTGATAAGCATATTCCCAAGGTCACCTATGGGGAAGACCCGGGGGAATAATAGAAAAAGTAAGAGCCGCTCATCAAGCGGCTTTTTTTTGTTCTATAGTCTTTTTTAAAGTTTGGCAAGATATTTATTACTATAGTGATAAATAAAAATCACATCCTATGAATATCAGAAATAATTCAAAAGCTACAACTACCTTACTACTTGCAGGAATTGCAACAGGTGCTGCCGCATGGTACTTATTAGGTACAGATAATGGAAAGAAAACATTAACACATTTAACTGATTCAATCAACGGTTTCAGTGATACTGTTGCCACCAAGGCGAATGATACACTTGCTAATCTAAAAGCTCAAAAAGATAATTTCACAGCTTAAAAATAACGAAGGTGTCTGAAGGTCCGACTCACGATAGTTGAAACTTTCTGGACACCTTCTTTTTTTGATAACCTATCCTATGAAATCTCTACTTACAACGATACTCGTTTTTCTAACTTCCTTTGCAAGCCAGGCGGGAAATAATAGTACTGACTATAAGAAAAACTTTAACTTGAGTCATAACGGCAACGATATTCTTGGTCATTGGCGCAGTGCACACGGCAGTGGAAAAATTGAAATCTACAAAAAAGGTGAAAAGTTCTTTGGTAAGCTAATCTGGCTTAAAACGCCAAATGACGAAAATGGCAAGCCTCTGACTGACATCAAAAACCCAGACGAAGCACTAAGGAACCGGCCTATTATGGGATTAGAGATATTTAGAGATCTGGCTTATAAAGGCAATAATACCTGGGGTGGTGGTACCGTTTATGATCCAAAGTCTGGAAAAACATACAATTGCCAGATGAGCCTTCAATCTGAAAGAGAGCTGGATATACGGGCGTTTTTTGGCATTGCTCTCATTGGAAAAACCGAGACATGGACACGGGTTGATTAGAGTCTAATGCAAGATTTTAAATACCAGCTCCTTTAACAATTCGCCGTCGGTTGTATTACCTGTCGAGTCGACACCTTTAGTTTTCAGATCGTATTCGCGAAGGTAACTTATGATGTCGATCGTCTTCCAGGCGTTGTAACTTTTACCTGCTAGCTCATAATCTTTCACAAAATATGGGTTAACACCCAACTCCCTAGCCAGGTTTGAAGACGACTTGTCGGAGATATAATGGTATTTTAAAACTTTGGTGAACCAAGTATTTAATGCTCCCAAAACCATTTGTATTGGATTTGATTTGGGATTAGAAGCGAAATAATCAATTATCTGATTTGCCTTCAAGGGATCACGCCGGGCAAGGGCATCCTGAAGCTCAAAGACATTGTATTCTTTACTTATACCGATATTGTTTTGAACGTCCTCCACCGAAATCTCATTTCCCTTAGGAACGTTTAACATGAGTTTTTCAAGCTCATTTGAAATTTTTGAAAGGTCATTACCAAGATACTCAGCCATTAGTGCTGATGCCCGTGGCTGGATGCGATAGGCCTTATCTTTCATGAACTCCTCTATCCAACCTGGAACCTTACTTTCATAAATAGTGGCTGATTCATAGATTACTCCGATTTTTTCTATAGCCTTATATGTTTTTTTCCGCTTATCGAATTTGGAATGCTTAAAACAAAATACAAGTATAGTACTGGGAACAGGGTTTTCGAAATATGCCAGTACCGGATCTGCACCCTTTTTATCTTCATCCTTTCCCCATTTCAGATCCTGTGCCTCTTTTACCATCACCAATTGATATTCACTCATCATTGGAAATCGTTTTGCGGCATTTAATACTGTTATCATATCTGTATCTCGACCATAAACTACCGTTTGGTTGAAGCCTTTCTCAGCATCGGTTAATAGATGCTCTTCGATGTAAGTGCCAAACAGATCAATATAATAAGGTTCTTCGCCATGGAAGAGATAAACCGGTTTAAATTTCCGGTTTTTCAGATCATTTAACAGTGCTGCAGCAGTCATATCAGGTTGCCAAATTAAGTAATTTTTGTCTTAGAACTGTTCTGGAAGTTTTTTTCGGTAAGGAGTTTGAAAATACCCAGATACTTAGGCTGTTGCTTTCAGCAAATTTTACGAATTTTGCCACGTGATATTTGAACCCTTACAATTAAATCTTCCCGCTCACCCATTTAAGATAAAGCAAGAGCTAAGTATTACTTATATCTTCGATGAAATAAGAAAAAAATACCTTGTGTTAACTCCGGAAGAGTGGGTAAGGCAACATTTGGTTCAGTACATTGTTAAGGAAAAGAGCTATCCAAGATCGCTAATTAAATTGGAAGGGGGCTTAAAGCTTAATTCGCTGCAAAAAAGAACAGACGTGGTCGTTTTCAATAATCGGGGTGAAAAAATACTTATGATTGAATGCAAAGCGCCTTCCGTGAAGATTACTCAAAACGTGTTTGACCAGATAGCACGGTACAACATCATTCATAGAGTACCTTTATTGGCAGTAAGTAACGGACTCGAACACTTTTACTGCCTTATAGACTTTGAAAATCAGAAATACACCTTTGTAAAAGATTTGCCAGATTACGATAATTCACTGTAACCTAATATTTTAATTTTCGTAAAATCAGTGTCATGAAGTTTAGGTTTTACAGGGAAAGTGCTGTGATATCTTTAAAAGAGCAGAGCTCTCCTTTTCACGCCATTTTTATCGGCATTACAGTAGTAATCGGCATCCTGTCCGTATTAATCATACCAGGTTGGTTTTCCCTGGCACTGGTATTAACAGCCGCATGTGTTTCGGCTATTTATCTGCGAGCGCATTTCAGTAAACGACCTTTGGCCCTTGCTGTAACAAAAGATGGTATAAGTTATTATAATGAAGACCTGAATGAAATAATCACCATAGCAGGATCAGATATCCATCATATAAACACCAACTTTTGCAGGATTCAAATTTCAACCAGAGATAATCATATACATAATATCAGTCTGATGGATATTAAAAGTCCTCAAACCAGATGGGAAATTAAAGAATTCACCCGGAGCTTCACTTGCGAAACTTCCGGAAAAGCATTTGATTAAAGGCTACTTATTCATAATCCGTATTTTTACAAGCTTTAAATTGAGCCCTTTTAAATCCGGATGATCGGAACTTAGTTTTTTATCGCCGTTCAGCCCTGCCGGCAGTTCTGAAGATGCTTGATCACCTGGTGCAAACACTCCTCCAAAGCAGGGAATATCGCCCTCCAGTTTTCCTCCGTCGAAATTGGCAAAAGTACCTGCATAATCCCAGCCGAAGCCATAAAAACGAACTGCGTTTCCTCCATTTAACTTAACTATTTCAGCCATTGAGGTTCCAATCTTGATGCCGTTTGCGAACTGATATGGGGAGTCAACTTTTTCTATCTCAATGAAACGGATGTTCTTAAATGGCGGTTTGTTTTCTTCCCAGCGTACAATTACTTCTTCCGGAGTACCTTTTCCAACAACCGTTATCAGCCCCTGAAACATCCCTTCCTGATAGAGTGAATCCTGAGTAACCCTTTCCGGGCCGAACTTCTCTATGATAGCATCCAGATCATCGCCCAGGTCAATTCTGCCTACGCCCCAACAGGTGATAATACTTTCTGTTCCAGGAGCATCAAGGCCCACAGAAATTAAATTGCCTGTCGAGTCTCCCGGTTCAGCCCCTCGCTTGCTTGGCCCGCAAGACAATAAAAAGAAAACTAATAAAAAAAGGGAAAGCCGCATAAATATGAGTTTTCCCTTATTAAATAAACCTTGTAACATTATTGTTTGGGGAATATTCTGATTGAGCTAAGTTCCATATCAATGCGATTAAAAAGTGGGTCTGACGATTCCACCCACTCCTTATTTCTGAAAGCCTTTATTTCATCTTTGTGCACTACATTGATTTTGACCTGCTCCATAAAGCCTGAAAGACACGGTGAATTGCTTTCTACAGTTCCTCCGTTGAAGCTCTTTATGATACCTGCCTCCGATGGCTGCCAGATATTTTTGAAGGTAACCGGCATAAAGCCGTTCAACTTTACTAACTGGCGCATCGTTAATCCAACTTTAACACTATCTTTAGTCATGTAAACAGATCCTGCCGTGTTTACTTCAACAAACTTCACCGTTTTAAATGGAGCACTACTCTCCTTCCAGTAAACGTTTACCTGTTTTTCATCACCTTCGAAAACAGTAGAATAATGTCCATATACGGTATTTTCATGCTCGGTAATGGCATTTTTCCCAAATCTGTCCACCAGCGATTGATGGGTATCTTTCAAACCGATCTCACCGATAGCATTACAAGTAATAAGTATTTTGGGATCGATTTCTTTTTTTTGTTTGGCTTTTTTGGGTTCCTGACAAGCGAACAGCGCCAGGCTTAAGAAAAATAAAGAAGTATATTTCATTATGATATGGTTGTACAATAATTCAAGTCAGGTTCAGTTATTTGATCGCGCTTAAGCCTTCTTCCAATATCAGGATCTTTGCCTCGGCATCAGCTTTCTTTTTACGCTCGTTATCCACCACCTCAGCTTTAGCATTATTTACAAAACGTTCATTTGAAAGCTTCGCATCCACCGACTTAAGGAAACCTTTAAGATATTTTATTTCTTTGCTGATACGCTCGCGTTCGGCTTCCACGTCGAGACTTCCTTGTAAGACAACAAAAAACTCATCCCTGTCCGACATAAAACTTGTGGCTCCCTGAACCTTCTCGGTTACTACAATAAATTCACTAAGGTTAGCCAGTTTGTTTATGATACCGGAATATCGCTGATAAGGTATTTCAGAATTTATTTTTACAGATAATGGCAGACTTTCTTTTGGAGAGATCTGTTTAGAATTCCTGATGTTTCGAACTTCAGAGATTACCTGCTTTACTACCTCAACGTTTTTCAACAGACCTTTTTTTACATCTACTGAAACCGGATAGTTCGACACTATACAGCAATCCAGCTCTGAACGGCTTGCGAATATCTCATCGTCATGCCATAGTTCTTCTGTAAGAAAGGGCATAAAAGGATGCAGAAGCTTCAGTATCCTTTCAAAAAATTCTTTGGTTGCCTTATACGTAAACTGATCTACAGGTTGTTGATAAGCCGGTTTAACCATTTCAAGATACCAGGAACAGAAATCATCCCACACCAGTTTGTAAGAGGCCATTAAAGCTTCAGATAAGCGGTATTGTGCAAAGTTATCTTCAATCTCTGCCAAAGCCTCATTAAAACGGTTATCGAACCATTCAACAGCAGCTTCATTTGCAGCACCGAGCTGAGTGTCGATTTCCCACCCCTTAACCAAACGGAAGGCATTCCAAATCTTATTGGCAAAGTTCCTGCCCTGTTCGCAGTAAGATTCATCAAACATCAAATCGTTTCCTGCGGGTGAGCACAGCAACATCCCGACCCGTACGCCATCCGCTCCATATTTGTCAATAAGATCAATCGGATCGGGGGAATTGCCCAGCGATTTAGACATTTTTCTACCTAGTTTGTCCCTAACAATTCCAGTGAGATAGACATTTTTGAAAGGCACTTCGCCCTTAAATTCGTGTCCCGCCATGATCATCCGGGCTACCCAAAAGAAGAGGATTTCAGGAGCAGTTACCAAGTCGTTAGTGGGGTAATAATAGTTAAGATCGGCATTACCCGGATTTTCCGGGTGACCGCAAACAGAAGGGTCAAACACCGAAATGGGCCACAACCATGAAGAAAACCAGGTATCAACCACATCCTCATCCTGAGAGATAAGCGACTTAGCCTCCTCTTTGAAAGCAGCCTTTTCCTCATCCGAAAGTCCATTTCTAGACTCGGCTAATAACAACTGTTCTACTGCTTCGTCCTTGGATTTAGCTACTACAACTTCATTTTTATAGTACCAGGCCGGTATCCTTTGTCCCCACCACAATTGCCGGCTAATACACCAGTCTTTAACGTTTTCCATCCAATGGCGATAGGTATTTATAAACTTGTCAGGGATAAGTTTAACATCGCCATTCAGAACGTATTCCAGCGCAGGTTTGGCCATCACGTCCATTTTGCAAAACCACTGAAGCGACAATTTAGGTTCAATTGCAGAATCAGTCCGTTCTGAAAAACCGATCTGAGATTTATAATCTTCAACTTTTTCCAGTTGTTCTGCCTCTTCCAGAAGTTCGGCAATCTTTTTCCTGGCGGCGAAACGCTCCACTCCTATTAAAATTTCAGCTTTGTCATTTAAAGTTCCGTCGTCGTTAAGAATATCAATTACCGGTAGGTTATGCTTTAAACCCAATTCATAGTCATTGAGGTCGTGTGCAGGAGTTACTTTCAGGCAGCCCGTACCAAAAGCTACATCCACGTATTCGTCTTCAATAACTGGTATTTCGCGGTTAATTAAAGGAATCAAAACTTTCTTTCCTTTAAGATGACTATAGCGTTCATCATGAGGATTAATACAGATGGCTGTATCAGCCATAATAGTCTCCGGGCGAGTGGTAGCAATCACCAGATATTCCTCGCTTCCGGATACCTTATACTTTATATAATATAGTTTTTGATTTACTTCTTTACGGATCACCTCTTCATCTGACACTGCAGTCAGGCCCTTCGGATCCCAGTTCACCATTCTAACTCCCCGATAAACCAATCCTTTTTTATAGAGATGAATAAAAGTATCAGTAACCGCCTCAGAAAGGGCTTCATCCATGGTAAAGCTAGTACGGTCCCAATCGCAGGAAGCTCCAAGCTTTTCAAGTTGCTTTAATATTATGCCTCCATATTTTTCTTTCCACTCCCATGCATATTTTAAAAACTCCTCACGGCTTATATCTTTTTTTTCTATCCCCCTTTCTTTAAGCATAGCCACCACTTTAGCCTCAGTAGCTATTGACGCATGATCGGTTCCAGGAACCCAGCATGCATTTTTCCCAAGCATCCTGGCTCTTCTTATAAGGACGTCCTGTATGGTATTGTTCAGCATATGCCCCATGTGCAATACACCAGTGACGTTAGGAGGAGGAATTACAATTGTGTAAGGTTCGCGCTCATCGGGCACCGATTTAAAAAAGGCCTTTTCAAGCCAGTATTTATACCATTTATCTTCTGTTTCTTTTGGATTGTACGTTCTGGAAATGCTCATGTGCCGATTAACAATGTTGAATGCAAAAATAGCTTTTAAGGCTCAATTATAAAATTATTGGCATTTATAGGATCTAGTAGACAGATGTGGGAAAAAATGCAAATCATTCTCACAATATTTTTGTTAGAATATAGTTTTAAATGATGAAATGATAACGTGTTTTAAATAAACTATATGACCGCACCTCTACCTTAAAAAATATTTAAAATGAAATTTCGTAGTCATATCAGGATCACTAACCTTTTATATAACTATTTGTATATAGATCGTTTATTCAGGTGGTTTAATAAATAACTATAAGAAGCTCTCAAGGGCCAGCCTGTAGCTATGTAGCCCGAAGCCGGTAATGATGCCTTTACAATTTTTGGCCATCATAGATTTGTGCCGGTATTCTTCACGGGAATAAACATTGGAAATGTGAACTTCTATCACCGGCGTATTTATAGCTGCAATAGCGTCGGCAATGGCAAGTGAAGTATGCGTGTACGCTCCTGCATTGAATATTATTCCGTCATAGCTGAATCCGATTTCATGAAGTTTATTAATAAGCTCGCCTTCAATATTGCTTTGGAAATACTGAATATCAACACTGTGATAGCTGCTTTTTAGTTCAGCCAAAAAAGGTTCGAAACCACTTTCTCCATATATCGACTTTTCGCGGGTTCCCAATAAATTCAGGTTAGGCCCATTAATGATTTGTATCTTCATCCCTTCAAACTTAAGAGTTTTATTTTATTTTGTTGTTGAAAGATGTAATTGCCCATGGATTGGAAGATTTGTAAAACCGGTTTTAAGTCATATCTCCAACTGGAAAGGGGCTTGTCAGTCAATAGTATTGATGCTTATTTAAGCGATGTTGATAAACTTCATCAATATTCAGATAGTGTTGGAGGAATACTTCCCACCGCTATAAAAAGAGAGGACATTGAGCTCTTTCTATCCTGGATAAATGAGCTGGGGATGCTACCTCATAGCCAGGCAAGAGTTCTCTCGGGTTTGAAAGCCTTTTATAAGTACCTCCTCCTGGAGAACATCATACACCGGGACCCAATATCGCTGATAGAGAGTCCCCGACTCAGCAGAAAACTCCCTGAAACGCTGAACATCTACGAAATAGACGCACTTATTGAAGCGATAGATCTTTCAAGTGCTGAAGGGATGCGAAATAAAGCTATGCTTGAGGTGTTATATGGCTGCGGCCTGCGGGTATCTGAACTGACCAACTTAAAACTTTCTGACTTATACCTCGATATTGAATTTATCAAAGTTACAGGAAAAGGAAATAAGGAACGGCTGGTACCAGTAGGTCTGGAAGCAATTAAGCTTTTAAAGATCTACATAAACGAAGTCAGGGTACATATAAACATTAAAGTCGGAAAGGAAGATTTTGTTTTTCTTAACCGGCGGGGAGCTCCATTAAGCAGGGTTATGGTATTCATGATCATCAAACAGCTGGCTAAGACCATAGGTTTAAATAAGACAATCAGTCCTCATACCTTCAGACACTCTTTCGCTACTCATTTAATTGAGGGAGGCGCCGACCTAAGAGCAGTTCAGGATATGCTTGGACATGAGAGTATTACTACAACGGAGATATATACACATCTTGACCGTGATTTCCTAAGAAACACAATTATCCAATTTCATCCAAGAAGCTAGTTATCTTGCTTCAGCAATTAAGATCGAACTCTCTCATTTTATCGGAGTAACCTTTTTCTGTCGAAGCGAACAGTCTCGCTATAATGGATCACTGTATAAAAGGCCCATATGGCAATGAAAGGTGCCATCAGGAACATAGCATGTTCTAACCTTTGTGAGATATTTATTTGAAGGATCACTAAAAATGTGATTATATATATATTGAGCACCGAAACTGCAAATCCTGGCTTCTTTAACATAACATCAAGTTTAGATTAAAAATATACTACTATAAACGCAAGTATTATTCCACATTTTACTGAAATTAAATTTTTATTTTTTTTCTAAAAAAATCCAGTTTCTCTTATCAGACAAACAGCAAAAAGGCTGATTCGATACGCTTTTAAGACGATTACACGTCCTTTTCTTTCCTGGTCTGTTGTACAGAAATTTGCTGGCAACATCTATTTCTTCCTCGATTCTTCCCAAACCTTGTTTTTACTAATGTAGTGTGTACAAAATAGCGTTCCGATGACCTTAATCATTAAATTTCCAACTTTTTATCACTATTAAATGTTTGTGAAGGAAGTGAGCAATTTTTTGCACAATATTCAAAGGAGCTGCTGCTATAATTAATTGCAAACAGCTGCGTTAGTACTTAACATCATTTTTAACATCGTAATTTAACATTGTCCCTTAATGCGAAACAGGTCCCTTTTAATTTTTATCTTACCCTTACTGGTTACTACCGGATGCTCATCTATATATATGCCAAACGTCCCCAATACACCAATGCTGAGTTCACGGGGTGAGATCCATGGAAGTGCTCATATTTCTTTAAAAGGAAACCTGAGCTTTAATTCGGCGCTCGCCGTGTCAGACCATGTAGGTGTTCTGTTGAATGGTTCATACATTGACCGGAATCGTGACAGGAAGGATTTCAGCCAAAACCTTATAGAAGCTGCCGCGGGTTACTTCACAAGCTTCGGAAAACAAAACGAACGCATCTTCGAAGTGTATGCTGGTTTTGGCCGTGGCAGCTCTGAGAGAGTTTACAAAGATCTGCAATATGAGGGGTCTTTCCCGATAGAAACCCAAAATGCTGATTTCAATAAATATTTTGTCCAGGCTAATTACAGTGCGAAAAATAAAAAGTCGCTCAAGCTGTTTGGTAAAAGATACCCTTTGAATTATGGAACAGCCTTAAGAATAAATTACCTGGATCTGGATAAATTTGCCATAAGCACCGCCAGTGTGACTTCTTCGCCTTTTAAGGAGGACAATATTTTTCTTGAGCCTGTTTTTTTCACCCGTATGAAAGTAAGTGAAACAGTGCAGATCCAATATACCAGCGGAAGCATAATTGGTTTGAAGAACAGGCAGTATTTAACTGCCGGCCATTCGGTTTTTACCCTCGGCGCGGTAATCAACCTGGGCAAAAAATAGAAAGCCGGAATAGTTATATCCCGGCTTTCAAGTTTATATTAAAGCTTAAATTATTTAGAGAAAGTAAATCTACAACTCCACCGTTTCCCGTACAGCCGGACGCCCGTTTTTAAAGGCCTCCCGTGGTTTGAGACCAAGTATATCAAACATCTGCATATCCTCGTTAAATTCAGGGTTAGGAGTTGTGAGTAGTTTATCTCCGGCAAAGATTGAATTAGCTCCTGCCATAAAGCAAAGTGCCTGATCAGTGAGGCTCATCTGAGTACGTCCTGCTGAAAGGCGCACTACGGTTTTGGGCATGATAATACGTGCCGTAGCAATCATACGCACCATGTCCCAGATAGGAACTAAAGGCTGATTCTCCATAGGCGTTCCTTTTACCGGCACCAATGCATTAATTGGCACAGATTCCGGATGTTTAGGCATGTTGGAAAGCGTTTTTAACATTGAAATACGGTCTTCAACTGTTTCTCCCAGTCCGATAATTCCTCCGCTGCAAACTGTAAGTTTAGCTTTGCGAACATTTTCTATTGTTTTCAAGCGATCATCATAAGTCCTGGTGGTGATAATTCGCTTGTAATCTTCTTCAGAGGTATCCAGGTTATGATTGTAGGCGTACAAACCAGCGTCGGCAAGGCGTTGAGCCTGGCTCTCGGTTAACATGCCTAGTGTACAGCAAACTTCCATGTCCATGCTGTTCACCGTTTTAACCATCTCTATGACCTTATCAAAATCGCGGTTATCACGAACTTCACGCCAGGCGGCTCCCATGCATAAACGGGAGGCACCTCCATCCTTTGCTTTCTGCGCGGCAAAAGTAACCTGTTCCAGCGACATCAGTGCCTGTACCTCAAGACCAGTGTTATAACGGGCCGCTTGCGGACAATACGAACAATCTTCAGAGCATCCACCAGTCTTGATAGATAACAAACTGCTTATTTGCACTTCAGAATAATCTTTATTTTCACGGTGCACACTCGCCGAACGGTAAATTAAATCCAGTAAAGGGCTGTTATATATTTCAGAAATTTCTTCTTTGGTCCAATCGTTCCTGATCTCAGTCATAATCTCATATCTTAATTGCAACAAATTTAGAAGAAATTTACAGAAAGAACAGCAGAGATTGATTTGTTATAGAAGCAACTTGCTTGCCATACCCAAAAGCAGCAAAAAACCAAGCACATCTGTAAATGTAGTAATGATGATGGAGGATGCAATTGCGGGATCAATTCCGATCCTTTTAAGAAGCAAGGGTATAGAGGCCCCTGTAATACCGGCTATCAACAGATTGCCAGTCATCGCCAGGAAGACTACAAGGCCTAGCATGGGATTTCTATCGTAAAACACGGCGAACAGAAAAATTATACAACCGATAATTGCACCGTTAATTAAGCCTACAGTAAGTTCCTTAAAAACAGTCTGATAGGCCTGTTTATCGGTAAGGTCGTTCAATGAGATGCGCCGGACGGTTACTGCTAAAGCCTGGGTCGCCGCATTACCTCCCATACCCGCAATCATGGTCATATAACCTGATAGTATCACCAGATGCGTAATAGTAGGCTCAAAATGCCTGATAACAGATGAAGCAAGAAAGGCAGTCCCAAGATTTAGAACAAGCCAGGGAAGTCGGCTTTTAATTGCTTCTCTCCAGTTTCCTGATAATTCCTCATCTTCTGATACCCCGGAAATTTTCAGAATGTCTTCTGTATTTTCTTCCTGCAACACGTCGATAACGTCGTCAAAGGTTATCCGGCCCAGTAGTTTCATTTTATCGTCGACTACGGGAATACTGGTCAGGTTATATTGGGATAGAAGCTTGGCAACCTCCTCCTGATCCGTATCAGCAGTTACGTATACAAAATCGTCCTTAACTAGTTCACGAATATGAACCGTATACTTTGATTTTATAATATCCTTTAAAGAGACGATACCTACCAGCCTATTGTCATTGTCGACTACATTTATCGTATAAAACTCCTCAATTTCTTCAGAAAGACGTATGATTTCGTCCAGTGCCTCCTTTTTGGTAAGGCCGCTGTTCACTTTAAGTACCTGGGTATTCATCAGGCCGCCAGCGGTGTCCTCGTCGTAATTCAGGAGGGCCCGTATATGAGAAGCATCTTCGGCATCCAGGCCTTCTAATATCTCTTCTTGCTGTTTCTCAGACAGCTGGCTGATAATATCTGTAGCATCGTCGTAATCGAGTTCCTCTACAATTTCTGAACGTTTTTCGGGATGCAGATTTCCCAGGATCTTTTCGGGGTGAATCTCAGCATCCATTTCTGAAATTACCTCCGAAGCGATATCGCTGGGAAGAATATTAATGATATATTCTCTGGCTTCCTGGCTAAGCCCTTCGAATAAGATCGCAATTTCTGACGCATGGTATTCAGCCAGCAAGACCTTCAGAGCCTCATCATCGCCCTCAAGTGCTTGTGTTATTCTCTGAATATCCGTTTTGTCAAGTTCAAAAGATTGCATTGCTCGCTAAAATAGTAAAATGATGCCTGATTTATGTTTTATAATAACAATTAAGGCTATGTTAACCTGCTGGTAACACAAAGCAGGACTTACTTAAGCCAGCCCTTACGCCAAAAATAGATCACCTGTACCAATGCAATGAAGCCCATCACGAACATGGTATACAAGTATCCATTTTCTGAATAAAGTTCGGGCATATTTTTTTCCAGCACCTGTCCTGTTTCGGGATTCTTATCGGCAAAATTCATACCGTACACCCCTGCTATAAAGGTAAGCGGAATAAATATGGAGGAGATCACCGTAAGCACCCTCATAATTTCGTTGGTTCTGTTACTCATGAAAGACAAGTACATATCGATCACACTGGTAGCAATCTCTTTATAACTCTCTACGAGGTCAATGATCTGCATAGAATGATCATAAACATCCCTCAGGAAAGTCTTGGTATGATCGGTTATCAGGGGCGATGAGCTTCTCAGCATGTCATTTATTTTATCTCTTTCAGGCCATACCGCTCGTCTTACAGTGATTAAAGCCCGCTTAATCTGTTGCGCATCATAGGTTATTGACTTTCCCGGACGCCGGTATAACAGCTCCTCGAGCGAATCTAGTTCATCTCCAAACCGGTTGATCAGTATAAAGTAATTATCCAGGATCAAATCCATCAATGCATACATCAGATAAGAAGTGCCGCCAATACGGATATTTCCTTTCCCTTCCAGTAATCGCTTCCTCACCGGGTCCAGGCAATCTTCGTAATTTTCCTGAAAGGTCAGAAGCACTCTTTCAGTTAATAAAAATGAGATCTGTTCATTTTCCAGCTGCAGTTTGCTGTTTAGGCAAAGCATTCTGCTGGTGGCGAACAGATGATCTTCGAACTCTTCTAATTTGGGGCGCTGATGTGTATGCAATATGTCTTCCAGAATAAGGGTACTAACGGAAAATTCATCCCTGATCGTTTCCAACAATGAACTATCACCCAGGCCCTTAACGTCAATCCAATGAATTTCTGAAGGATGATTATGGAGAATCGTCTTTATTTCCTCAAATGATGAAACTTCAACTTTCTCAAAAAATGAGGGAGAAAAGGAATACACGTCTATCTTTGGAGGCAAAGCGCCTTCAGCCGGTTGCAAAGACCCTGGGCTGGTACCAGGCGGCGGCAGGCGCCTTTTGGTCTTTTTAATACTTATCCTTCTAAAAAAATTCGACATTTTTTAAATGAATTGGATGCTTTGTGGCCCCTGGTTAAATAACAAATCGACTATACTTAGGTTGGGTAAAAAGCCATTCCTGTCGTCAAAAACCTGATAATAAGTTTTATTAGAATAGGTAATCCCGGCCTTCGGATTCATTTCATGACGAAAATCTGCCAGATCAGCGTATTCTTTTTCATATTCTTCCGAATAGGACAGATTAATATTAATTTTCAATAACTTCAACAAAACCTGCAGCAAATCACTATTAAAGTCAAACAGGAAGTCCCATTTTTTCTCAAAGAACGGAGCGAACTCATCTTCGTAAAATTCGAAATATGCGGAGCTTCTGTACGATGACTGAAGGCTTAACCAATGCAAGCGCTGCCATTGGAAGTCGTACGAGATCCTTACATCCTTTACTTTCGTATGAACTTTCGATCCCTTTACTACCGGAATGATCAGGTCAAGTTTCCCCTGGGGAGAATGGATTGACGCCCGGTTCCTGTACGTTTGTTTGGGAAAATGCTCAAAGCGCTCGATAACAATATGATCTTTATACTGAAGAAGTTCAGGAAAAAAGCTAACAGGCGGAAGGTAAAATAATGGAAAGATTGCACCTTTATTCATTGTATATAGTAAGTTTGTGTTCCGGTTCGCCGAAATTAAAAATAAATAACATACATGAAGAAGGTTCTTTGGGGGCTAAGTAAATTTTCAATATATCTGATTTCTTACCTGCCCTTTCCAATCCTTTACCTGGTTTCCGATTTTTTTTACTACATCATATACTATATTGTAAAGTACCGCAGGCATGTGGTAGAACCCAATCTCAGAAATTCCTTCCCCGAAAAAACTGAGGCGGAGTTAAAGGTGATCGAAAAAAAGTTCTATCGCTTTTTATGCGACAACATACTTGAATCTTTTAAAATGCTGACCATTTCTCGTAATAGTATGAAAAAAAGATTAAAGTTCCTTAACCCGGAAGAAGCAGAACGCCATTTTCATAACGGGAGATCTGTTTTGGCAACTGGTGGCCATTATGCAAATTGGGAATGGGGAAATCTGGCAATAAACCTGTTTATTAACAAAACGGTTTTAGTGGTATATAAACCGCTTGGTGATAAACTTTTTGGTGCACTCCTTAACAAAATGAGGAGCAGGTTCGGTACTATAATGGTACCTATGAAACATACGTTGAGAAAGATTGCTGAAAACAGGCACAGGTTATATTTTGCCGTTTTTGTAAGCGACCAGACACCCACCAGACATGAGTCTAACTACTTCACAGAATTTCTCAACCAGCGAACGTCAGTATTTCTCGGTATAGAGAAAATAGCAAAAACCACGGGAAACCCGGTAGTTTTCTGTTACATAGATCGTATTAAAAGAGGGTACTACGAAGCCAGGTTCAAAACTATTGTAGAAGATCCTAAGGAAACAAGCGAGTTCGAAATCACAGAAATTCACACGAAAGAACTGGAACAGCAAATAAAAGCAAGGCCGGAACTTTGGCTGTGGTCTCATAAACGTTGGAAATTTAAATCAGCAGAATAATTAAATGGAAATTTACCCCAGAGTCGCCGTTATTATTTTAAACTGGAACGGTCGAGAATTCCTTAAACAATTCCTTCCTGCGGTGGTAGCTTCCTCCTATCCGAACCTTGAGGTTATTGTCGCCGACAATAAGTCGGATGACGATTCAGTGGAGATGATCTCTACCTATTTCAGTACAGTAAGGCTTATTTTGAACAACAAAAACTTAGGATTTGCAGGCGGGTATAATGAAGCTTTAAACCAAGTGGATGCCGACTACTTTGTATTGTTAAACTCTGATGTTGAAGTTACCAGAGGTTGGATTGAGCCCGTTGTAACGCTAATGGAAAGTGATCCTGAAATTGCCGTTGCACAACCTAAGATCAAGGCATGGAATAATAGAAACGCCTTTGAGTATGCTGGTGCCGCGGGAGGATTTATAGACAAATATGGATATCCTTTTTGCAGAGGGCGGCTGTTTGATACTGTTGAAACAGATGAGGGCCAATACAATCAAGCCACAGAGGTTTTTTGGGCCAGTGGTGCTACCTTATTCATAAAAAAAGCATGCTGGGAGAAAGCAGGTGGCTTTGATGCCGATTTCTTTGCACATATGGAAGAAATAGATCTGTGCTGGAGATTAAAAAACATGGGTTATAAAATTATGTATTGCCCGGGATCTGCTGTTTATCATATAGGAGGCGGAACCTTAAACAGCACCAGCCCCTATAAAAGCTATCTAAACTTCAGGAACAATTTAGCTATGCTTTTAAAAAATCTGCCTAAAGACAAACGTTTTTCCATCCTGTTTACGCGGTTTTGGCTGGATTTCATCACCTTGCTGAAATTCCTGGCCGGAGGTCAGTTTAAACAGGCAAGGGCAATTAACAAAGCTCATATTGCCTTTTTCAAAGATCTCCGGCGTAACCTAAATAAGGCCTCAAAATCTCTCCCTCACCGGAGGCATAGTGGACTTTATCCGGGAAGCATTGTCTGGATGTATTTCGTAAAAGGCATTAGAAAGTTCAGTCAGCTTGAGGTAGATTAGCCTTTTATTTTCAACCCGACAACCTCTCCGATGATTACAATGGCTGGATGTGTAAGCTTGTTATCAATGGCCATCTTAGGTAGATTTTTTGCTGTACCAACGGCCGATTTTTGCTTTGCTAAAGTTGCATGTTGAATTATGGCGGCAGGAGTTTCTCCCATTCCTTCCTTAATATACGTGTCGGCAATATCCTGCAGCTTCTTCATCCCCATATAAATCACCACAGTTGAATTGCTTTGCATAGCAAGACGCAAGTCATTTGATAAAGTGCCGTCTTTTTTAGTGCCGGTTACTACCCATATTCCCTCACTCAAGGTACGATGAGTTAAAGGGATGTCTTCGAATCCGGAAGCTTGCATACTGGTTATCCCCGGAATGAAAAAAGCTTCAATACCATTTTCCCTGGCAAAGATCATTTCCTCATAGCCTCGTCCAAATATAAATGGATCTCCCCCCTTTAAACGCACAATCAGCCCCTTCTCAAATGACTTTTCTTTGATCAGTTCATGAATTCTTTCCTGAGGAGTATATTCGCCATAAGGATGTTTCCCCACATATATTAATTCGCAGTCCTCTGGAGCCAGATCCAAAAGTTCTTTATTAGCAAGATTATCATATAAAATCACTTTTGTCTTCTGAAGCACCTTAAATGCCTTTAATGTAATCAGTTCCGGATCTCCCGGGCCAGCTCCGATAACATATAATTGTGGTTTTATAGTATTCTCCTGCATCTATCGCTTTTTATGCGGGTAAAATACAACATTTTTCAAATTCAGAGGACTTATCTTTACCATTTTCGGGTAAAAAGCAGCAAAAGTATGCATTAGCATAATTTTCTCGCTTTTTTTGCGGCTAAATTGCGGCTTAATTGCTTTAAGCACACGCCATGCTGAACCCTTGCTGGTGCACGTGCCGCGTGTGCCTAACGACTCTGTTTAACATCAGCAATATTACAGGACCGGCTCCGGCACGGTGGTCGTCAATCGTTCAGCAATGTTGGAGAGCATAGACCGCACAGTCTCTACCAGTATATCTGGTTTTTTTATACAAGCCTCATCACCAAACATCATGTACCAACGTGCAAAACCAGTAATGGATGTGGTCATAAAAGTCATTTCAGTTTCGTCGCCATCTTTCACTTCAGAAATAAAACCATTATAATATTTCTGATTATCAAGGTAAGCATGCCAATTTTTAGAGACCCTGATAACAACTTCATGCAGGTTTTTTTCCTTGCAAGAGAACTGCAGATATTCTTTGAGCGGTGGATGCTGCCTGGAAAATAACTGATTGCTTAACCTAAGGTCTGAGATCCGGTCCAGGCGGAAATCCCGGTAGTCATTTCTCAATCTGCAGAAAGCAATCAGATGCCAGTAAGTGTCCAGGAAAAAGACACCGACAGGTTCTACGCAGCGTTCGTTAGATTCCTGACTATAATGTGTAAAATATTTGATAGTCATTGCCCTTTTTTCGGCAATACTTTTGAGCGTTGTTTGAAGCAGATTTAATTCCAGAGCGCTGTTCTCCTGTCGCTTGCTTTTTAAAACAGCGATGCTGGATTCAATATCCTCCAGGTACTCTTTTTCAGATGATTTAAGTACTGCTTTTATTTTATACATCGCAGACGAATAATCTGCGCTGGTGGAAGCATCGGTTAATTGGGCTACCAGTTTTTCAGCAGTCAGGAACGCGGATGCCTCGTCCCTGGTAAACATCACAGGTGGCAACCTGTATCCTTCCACCAGTGAATAACCGATCCCCGCCTCTCCTATTATGGGTACACCTGCTTCCTCCAATGATCGTATATCGCGGTAAACCGTACGCAAACTTATCTCAAACCTGTCTGCTATATCCTGCGCTTTTATCACACGACGAGTTTGCAATTGAATAAGGATAGCTGATATCCGGTCGATTCGATTCATAGCATTATGATTTAAACAAAAGAAACCATAGTGCAGCAATTATCCAAAAAAATTCCCGAACAATAGTCCATCGTTGGAGAAAGGTTTCCATCCCGTCGGCATAAATGCTATTACGAAATATACACGGTTCATACGTCAATAAATTAGTATAATACATTCATGGTTCAGGTCACCGGCGTCTGATTCCCCAAAGTAAACCCGCAGTGGTCAGCCCCGCGAGAATGAAGACACTGGTTAAAATTACCGGATTATTCACCTTACGGGGAATGTATTGAACACCGTTTTTATTTGCCCGGGCCGGTTCCTTCACATAACGGCCATAATGCGGAACAGCTTTTTCATCGAAATGATCAGCAAGATCAACCAGGGCGGCTTTCAGCACTTCTCCATACATGGGATAGCCATGACCTGTGGCAGCTACTTCTGGTTCTAGCAAACGCAGAGCTTTAACTGACTCTTTAGCAGCGGACCAATCTATCGTAAAATACTTCGGCGGGCCGGATAAAACTTTTCTTTGTGTCATTACAGAAAATGCCGACTCCTGCTTTGTGGTTACAAATGCATCACCAGCAATAAGCGTTTTATCACTTTCCCTGAAAATAGAAACCTGGCCCGGTGAGTGCCCCGGAGTATGAATGAACGTCCATCCCGGCAACTCTTCCAGTTCGGTTCCCATGTTCAGCTTTTTTATCCTGTTACCCAGGTCCTTAGGACTTCGAGGGTAAATCCAGGACATCAAACTCATTAAGCCCCCACCTACCATTGGATCTGGCGGAGGATAGGATGATAATCCTTTCAGGTAAGGTAATTCCAGGTAATGTGCATAAACAGGAACTTCCCAAAATCCCAGCAGCTCCTCCAAAGCTCCTACATGATCAAAATGTCCGTGAGTGAGCAAGATAGCAGTGGGTTTAGTTCCAGCACCAAACAGGTGTTCGGCCAAACGCCTGATTTTCGTTCCGGATCCCTTTAACCCGGCATCTATCAGGACCCAGTCCTTCCCTTCGTCGTCGCCCGTTGCGACAATATAAATATTGACAAACACGATCTTCATCCCCCATACACCCGGGGAAACCTTGAAGTATTCCAGCTTATCAGATTTCCTTAGTTTATAACCTTCTTTTTCGATTGTTTTCATAGTATGTACTTCTATTGATCTTTTACCAGGCTTTTTACTGATCTTTCAATTTCTTTAAGTGCATCGTATTGCGCTTCGATATCGGGCAAGCGTTCTTGTGCATACGTTTTTATATTATTATCCAGCGGTTTGGTAGCACCTTTTTTATAAACCGCTATGGCTCTTCTGTGAGCCTGCTCCATCAAATCAAGATATGATTTATCAAACGCATGACTTTTTAAAGTATATAGCTTATTTATTCCATCCTGCTCGTTGGCAGGAATATGGCTATCAGATGGTATCCCCTTCTCCCTGAGGATATCTTCAAGAGTTGATTCTGCTTTCCGGTATTGCGTTATCGTAGTCTCGGCAAAGGCAGGAATAATGGAGCTCTGTGATCGTTCCTTTGCTAGCAAACTTAATTGAATGATAAGTTTGTTCGATATGCAGGCTTGTTTTGCGAACTCCGCACTTGCAGAATCGATAGACGCGTTTTGTTGCTGCGCTATTATTGCCGTTGTATTAGTTGCTTCAGACGACGTTCCTCGTAATGCCGTACTGCCTTCAGGAAGGTAGGACAGGGATTGATCGACACTATTACACCCTGTGACTATGCAACAAAATAAACAGATGCATAGCCGATATATATCGGTTATCATGGCTATAAAGAATATGTTATTAGAACATATTGCTTTATAGCCTGTTTTATTTTTGTATCAGAATAATTAAATATTTATTGCAGGATCTCCAGTTGCCAGATGATTTCTTCTTCCTTTATCGGATATGGCTTATCCAGCTGGATATGATTCGCTATGGCGTCAAATAAACGATTATAGTTACCTTTAAGTGCGGTATTGTAATGAGTACCAGAGCTGCCATCATTATTCACCGTAACCAGCATCCCCTCGGCCCCATTAGGCTCTATACCATAATGAGGATCAATTGGAGAGATATTTTTATCGAGCTGCTCTTCCTGTACATCTGTTCTCTTCTTTATATAAGAGCCTTTTGTACCATGTATTACAAATGAGGGTAAAGGATGGGCGACCAGCAAATTCGCGGTTACAAAAACATTTAAGTTCTCCGGATATTTGAGGTGAACGTGCAGGTAATCATCTACCTGCGAGCCCTCGCGAAATGTGCCCGAAGTTTTTGTAAACAAGAGAGGTTTGCCAAAGAGACTGATCACCTGATCCAGCAAATGCGGGCCCAGGTCGTAACTCAAGCCACTTGCGGGTAAAGACTGTTCTTTGAAATATTTGGGGCTTAGTTCGTTTCGATAGCGATCAAACCGGAAGTGAACTTCGATCAAATTACCTAAAGCCCCTTCTCCTATTATAGACCTGACAGATTGAAAATCTGAATCCCATCTCCGGTTCTGGTATGCCATGATCTTGCACTGATTTTGCTTTGCCAGATCAAACATTTGGCTCGCTTCGTCTGCTGTAGCTGCAAACGGTTTTTCAATCAATACGTGTTTGCCTGCGTTCAAAGCAAGCATTGCATGTTCAAAATGCAAATGATTAGGCGTATTAACAATAACCAGTTCAATCTTTGGATCATTTATAAGCTCTTCCACAGAGCTATAGCTGATCACCTCCGGATACCGTTCATTTATTTTCTTCCTGGTCCTCTCAGTGGCAGCGTACAGTTGAAATGAGGGATGCGTTTGGATAAAAGGGGCATGAAACACGCGGCCAGACATTCCATAGGATAATAAGCCGGTAACAATTTGCTTTTCCATCTATTTTTGAAAAAAGGGATACCAAAGTATCCCTATAAATAACGCTTTTGTTTTCTTCCGGTTTTGGTAATTACGCCAGGTTTCTTCCTGCATTCACAATTCCGTAAACGGTACGTATAACAAGTTTGGATAATATCTGCCGTTGTTCCTCTGAAACATTGCCACTTTCAAGCTGGCGCAAGGCATAATGTTGTATCAATACCAATGGAAGAACAATTTTCTCACGCAAAGCAATTGAACGACGCTCTACCGGATAATGTTCCATCAAGGTTGACGAATCAGTTAGCTCCAGCAATAAAGCTTTTGTAAGATTAAATTCATCTCTCAGTACCCTCCAGAACTCGCCGAATTCACTGTCGTTTTCAAGATAAGCAGTAATGTTAAAATTGGCTTTAGACATAGACATCATGCAGTTGTCCATCATCGTTTTAAACCATCCGGAAGTTTCATACAAAGATCTGACATCGTTCCATTCACCGCTTTCTTTAGCTTTCTTTAAAGCTGAGCCAACCCCAAAAAATCCTGGTATATTTTGTTTAAGCTGACTCCAGGCAGTTACGAAGCTGATAGCTCTCAGATCTTCGAGTTTTAACTCGCCACCTGAATTCCTTTTTACCGGACGACTACTGATATTGATATGGGACAACAACTTCAGAGGACTGAGCTTTTCGAGATACTTTAGGAATAATGGATTTTCCCGAAGTGCAACAAATCGCTTGTGACTTACAGAAGCCATTCCTTCAATGAAGGCCTTTTGCTCCGGTGTAAAAGTATTTTTATCACTCTTATCCAGGGCATTAACTAAACCCGCATTAATCATTTGTTCAATATTATGATGAGCTGTATCAAAAGAACCGTACTGACTGCTTATTGTTTGTCCCTGGATAGTTAGCTGAATATGTTCGTTAGCTATTTCCTTACCCATAGTAGCGTAAAAACGATGTGTTTTACCTCCACCGCGGGCAGGAGGGCCACCACGGCCATCAAAGAACGCAAGCTGAACTCCATATTTCCTCGCTAATGAGGTCAACTCAGACTTAGCCTTGTAGATAGACCAGTTCGCCATAAGATACCCGCCATCTTTTGTACTGTCAGAGAAACCAAGCATGATCACCTGCTTATTGCCTCTATTCTTTAAATGGGTTTTATAAAACTCATTCGTATAAAGACTTTCCATAACAGAAGAAGCTGCTGAAAGATCTTGTACAGTTTCAAACAGAGGCACGAAGTCAATTTTCAACTCGTCCTTTTTCCAGCCGCTCCACAGGAAGAGGTTTATTAATTGCAAAATATCAGAAGCTTGCTGACAATTACTGATAATGAAACGATGAGAGGCCATCTCGCCACCTGCGAGCTGCATTTTCTTCATCAGGCGAATCGTCTGCAAAGTATCGTTGCTGAGACTATCAAGACCGTCACATTGAATATCATCTTCTTCAAAAGTAACCTTCTTAACCTTTTCTTCTTCAGGTAAATTATCGTAACCCTCAAGGAAAGAAGACCTTAAAGATGAACGACAGGTAATATGAGTATTTCGTAATACACGGCTGTCCTGACGAATGTCTATGGATGCAAAATAACACCCAAACAAGGTAACTTTCCGGATCAGATCATCAACAGTATCAACAAAAAGTCCGTCGTGCACACTTTGCAGCACACTCTTTACAGAGCCAAGATTGTCCAGGATTTCTTTTTGAATGTCAACCATGTTTTCAACCCTGGTAAAACTATTCTGATAAAACAACTCCTGCAGTTTGGCCATATAATTTTCAAGGCCTCTGAAAGTGATTCTGCGTTTAAGTACCCGGAAGTCGCGGTAATAGCAGCGGAACAATATTTCACGAAGAAGCTCCGAAACCTCTTTAGTACTTTCTGAAGTTACATTTGGATTTCCGTCACGGTCGCCTCCTGGCCAGAAGCCAAGTTCGATTAACTGATGAGCACTGAAAGAAAGTCCTTCCATCTCATTCTCGACTTCCTTCTGTAAAGAAGAAACCACATGATAGAAGACATTCTCAAGGAACCAGGCAAGGCTGGCAGCCTCGTTTACCGGCGTAGGTTTAGTCTTATTGAAAAAAGGAGTCTTCCCAAGCTGTTGCAAAAGCTGGTGAACTGTATTAATATCATTAGACTTTAAAGCATCAGTAAGGTCGTTAATGATTGCAAGTACCCTACCCGGATAAAATTGTGTGGGATGAGCTGTAAGAACCAAGCGTAAAGAGAATTCTTCAAGCTTTTGCTTAATTTCAGCCTTCATCGCAGGGTTAGAGGAAGCCTGCTGCATTAAGAAAGCCAGGGCATTTTCATCAGAGTTTGTCTTGGTAAAAGCAGAGTCTTCAATTGCATCAAACAATACAACCTGACGTTCAATGTACTGAATAAAGCGAAACAAGAGATCCGTCCTGTCTTCAGTTTGAACGTATTGCTCATATTGTCCAAAAAAACTCTCTATAATATCTGCAGGGGCTAGACTCTGCTTTACTCCTTCTTCGCAATGCGATGTAAAAAACGGGAGAAGCGTTCCTGTATGCTTTACCCGGTAAAATGGAAGAGTAAGGAATAAACTATTGTAGAGTTCAAATCGTGTGACAACTTCACTCGCAAAAAGAGCTTCTTTCTGGCTTAATTTCATTTATTAATATATGAGCTTATTGCAGCAAAAATAACAGCTTTATGCAGATACTAAAATTAAAGGATGATAAAAAGACAAGTATTTTGTCAATTTATCATCCTTTTATTCATTATTAAGCCTCTTTTTTTACAAAACTCCCTAACCATTTATAATTTCTCCCCCATTTGGATGGAGAACCTGACCGGTCATGTAGCTTGAATCCTCCGAAGCAAGAAAAACGTAACAAGGTGCCACTTCTTCTGGCTGCCCAGGGCGTTTTAAAGGAACATCACTTCCAAAAGAAGCTACCTGATCAGCCGGAAATGTGGCTGGGATCAATGGCGTCCATATCGGACCTGGAGCAACTCCGTTTACCCGGATAAATTTGTCGGCAAGCGACTGAGAAAGAGATCTTGTGAATGCAACAATTGCACCTTTTGTTGAAGCATAATCTATCAGATGACCGCTTCCTCTGTAAGCCGTAACCGAAGTTGTATTGATAATGACGCCGCCTTTCGGCAGATGCGGCAAAGCTGCCTTTGCCATATAGAAGTAAGCGAAAATATTCGTGCGAAATGTCTTTTCTAATTGTTCTGAGGTGATATGCTCGAGGCTCTCCTGTGGATACTGAACAGCTGCATTATTTACCAGGATATCCAGTTTTCCAAAACTTTGAATAGTATCTGCTACAATTTTGATACAATGTTGTTCTTTTCCCACATCTCCGGGAACAAGTAAACATTGCTGGCCCTCCTGCTCTACTTGCCATTTGGTCTCTTTGGCATCTTCTTCTTCATTAAGATAAGAAATAACCACATTAGCACCCTGGCGTGCAAAAGCAACCGCTACAGCCCTGCCTATCCCACTGTCTCCGCCTGTAATTATCGCGACTTTATCTGCCAACTTTGAGAAAACATCCGTTTTCTCTCCCTGATAAGCAGGTCTTGGCGTCATTTCCGACTCCAGGCCCGGCTGTTTGTCCTGATGCTGAGGGGGCTGCACTTGCTGGGATTCATTTGACTTTTGCATATATCTGTTAACTAAATTATTTTTTGAAATGAGATTTGCTTTTATTCTTGTAACATAAGGCCGCTACCACGAAAGATCCTATGACAATTCCGGCGAGTGCCTTTTTTATAAAACCTTCACGGTTATATTTCCACTCTGCAGTCCAGCCTCTTTCGGCAAAAATATTAGGTACACGCCCTGAACTCAAGTCGTCAATAATGCCTTCATAAACATTGATCCTGTCGGCCAGAATCAGTGGCAGCCAGTGCCCGTAACTACCCTCACTGTATTTGAAAGCAAATCGGCGGATCTCTCCGCTTAAACCTGAGGGCGGGGTTGAAGTTCCAAAAACAGCCGTCACATTTGGCCGTTCGTTTGATTGAAGCACCTCAATGTCCACGGGCTGCTGAGCCGGTCGCTCCCAGTTGTATCCCTTATGTTCTTCGTCGGTTCTGTTCTTGATTGGATATGTTGGATCATTTTCAGGATCTGCGTCTATTCCCCAGCCCTTAATGTCCTTATAGTTTGTTGGTGTATTTTCCATGATGTCAAATTTTATCGTTGTGCCGATGGTGGAATAAGAACTGGTTTAATACAATTATCCAGTTTTGCTGAAAAAATATGATAAGCCTCTGAGATCTCCTCCAATGGGATGCGATGAGTAATTAATCCTTTCGGGTCAAGGCGGCCAGCCTGAACGTGATCTATTAGCCTTGGAAGTAAACGCTTCACCGAAGCCTGATTTGCCCTGATCGTTATTCCTTTATTTACCACATTTCCTATTGGAATAAGATTGCCGGTAGGACCGTATACTCCTACAATAGAAACTATTCCTCCTTTTTTTACAGAATTAATAGCCCAATGAAGTGCTGTGGCAGAACCAGCCTGTAGTAACATCTTCCTTCCGGTTATGGTTTGCAGGGCGCTACCAGCAGCCTCACATCCAACCGCATCTATACAGGCATCAGCTCCTAGCCAATCCGTTATTTTTTTAATAAATAAGACGGGATCCTCAAGTGATTTAAAATTATAGGCTTCACAGTTAGCGTAATTTCTGGCAAACTCAAGTCTGTAATCGAGATGGTCGATCACAATGACCCTTCCTGCCCCAAAAAGCCAGCAGCATTTAGCCGCCATTATTCCAATGGGTCCTGCACCGAAAATTACAACTGTATCCCCTTTTTGAATACCGGCCATTTCGGCCGCCTGATACCCTGTAGGCACCACATCGGTTAAGAGAACAGCATCATCAGGATCCATTCCTTCGGGTATTACTGTCGGGCCAACATCTGCATAGGGTACTCTGACATATTCAGCTTGTCCACCATCGTAACCACCAGCAGTGTGCGAATACCCGAAGATCCCTCCTACAGCTGTAGCCTGCGAATTGGATTCGTGACAATTGCCGTACAAACCTTGCTTACAGAAAGCGCAGGCTCCGCATGCAATATTGAATGGCACCAGGACGTTGTCGCCGACTTTCAGTTTTTGTACAGACTCACCAATTTCTTCCACTACTCCCACAAATTCGTGTCCGAAGGTCATACCCACTCTTGTATCAGGCACTAGTCCGTGATACAAATGCAGGTCAGAACCGCATATACAAGAACGGGTAACGCGAATAATAGCATCGTTGGGGTGTTTGATCTCAGGATAGGGCTTCTGGTCAAGCCTCACCCTAAATGGACCCCTGTAGTTCATAGCTAACATAGATTTTTTTTTAATGTTTGTTAAGTAGATGTTCAGGTTTGAACAATTAGTGTTCCAAAGATTAGTCAACCGGACAATTCAGGATCGACATGAAACCTGGTGGTTAAAAAGTGCAATTTCTTTTACCGACAAAACTTCATTATTTACCGAGATCCGAACTACGCTGACCTATTACTCCTTTCTAACGACTCATCCGGACATTAGTTTTGACCTAAGAAATTACTCAAACACTCAAAATTAAAATGCCATGAAAACATTAAGATCTTTAGGCACTCTGGTATTGATAGTATTTACACTTAGTGCATTTGCATCAGATGAAGCAGCTACTGAGAAGCTAAGCATGAACCATGCGGTAAAAACCTATTTGGATGCCGTAAGTTTAGGTAAACTTAAAGGCCTAGCACAGGTTTTAGATCCCGAGATAAAGTTTACAAGTACCCGCGGCCAGCGAATTATCCGACACGGCAAAATTGAAATGCTGAGCATTTTCAAGCACAACGAAAACATACAACAGAACTGTATTGCTGATTATACAATTATGGAGTCGAATCCGCGCCAAGCTGTGGTTAAAGTAACTATGAAGTATGAGAATTTTTCAAAAGTTGAGTTTCTGAATATAGTGTACACTAGCCGGGGCTGGAAAATAACTGATGTATCATCCACCTTTATTTAAGACAGGTTTTACGAAAATTAATTCCAATATTTGCTATACATATAAAAATATGAGGGATATTACCCATAAGCAAATAACGTTACGTTCGGCAAGAGCAACAGGAATTATATTTTGTTCTCCAGAAACTATCAATAAAATTAAGGATAACCAGCTGCCCAAAGGTAATCTGTTTGATGTAGCCAGGGCAGCTGGTTTTATGGGCGCCAAGCTTACGCCGCAACTGCTTCCTCATTGCCACCCTGTAGCTATCGATGGTATGGACATTTCCTTTGAGTTTCTTGACCCCGCCATTCACTTTGATCAGTTTTCTGAGGCGGTGTTGTCAAAAGCAGGAATTGTGATTTATGGAGAAGCTAAATCCATAGGCCGGACAGGGATTGAGATGGAAATACTCACAGCAGTAAGTGTAGCCGCACTGGAAATATATGATATGCTCAAACCAGTAGATACCGCCCTTGAAATAGGACATATTAAGTTATTGGAAAAAAAGGGGGGAAAAAGCGACCGGAAAAAGTTCTTCGCCACCTCGCCTACTTGTGCTGTGCTGGTTTGCTCAGACTCCTGTGCACAGGGCACACGCGAAGACCGCAGCGGCTTACTGATAAAACGCATGCTTGAAGAAGCAAGAGCTGAGGTAAAGTATTACAGTATCCTGCCTGATGAGAAGCATTTAATCCAGACTCAGATAAAACAGTGGGTAGCTGAAGATATCCAGTTTATTTTCACCACTGGCGGAACAGGCCTCGGACCCAGGGATAACACAGTCAGTGCCGTCAGCGAAATTTTGGAGCGGGATGCAGGTGGAATAACAGAAGCCATGAGAAACTTTGGGCAGATGCGTACTCCTTTAGCTATGATGAGCCGGGGTGTCGCAGGTTCCATTGCACATACACTTATTGTAACGCTGCCTGGCAGTTCGGATGGCGCAAGAGAATCCTTAGAAGCTATTTTACCAGCAGTTTTTCATGCAAGAAAAATGATGAAAGGCGGAGGACATTAATATGAACATTCAGAAAATTTCTTTTGCATGTGTTTTGTTTAGCTGGGTAACATTTGCTTCAGCTCAGAAGATAGAATATAATATTACGACCAATATCCGGTACTATTCTGAAAAACAAAGCAATATGGATAGTTATATCAATGAGCGCTGCATTTTAGACATTTATTATCCAAAAAATCAAAAGGGATTCAGCACCGTTGTCTGGTTCCATGGTGGCGGGTTAACCCAGGGCAGCAAAGAAATCCCAGCGGCTTTTAAAGAAAAAGGACTTTGTATCATCGGCGTCAATTACCGCTTATCGCCAAAAGTAAATGCTCCCGATTATATTAAAGATGCCGCTGCTTCCATAGCGTGGGCATTCAACAATATAGCAACCTATGGAGGCGACCCTTCCAGGATCTTCCTTTCCGGGCATTCGGCAGGAGCTTATCTTGCTACTATGGTCGGACTAGACAAGACGTGGCTAAATGCTTTCAACATTGATGCAAACAAAATCGCAGGAATCATATCCATGAGCGGCCAGGCCATTACTCATTTTACGATACGCAATGAAAAAGGCATCAAAGAATTGCAGCCAACTATAGACCATTATGCCCCCTTGTTTCATGTAAGAGCAGATGCTCCTCCTTTACTCCTCATCACTGGCGACAGGGAGCTTGAAATGCTTGGCCGCTATGAAGAAAATGCATACCTCATGAGAATGATGAAATTAGCTGGCCATAAACAAACTACTCTTCTTGAACTAGATGGATACGGACATGGGATGACAGAACCTGCTTTTCCGTTATTAATAAAAGAAATAAAAAGAATATCAGACTCAAACAAATAAGAAACAGGAGACCTGATTCATAACAATATTTGTCCTATGCATATGCTAAACTTCAGAGATGCTCAAGCCATTATTTCATCAAAAGCGAAGGGGTTTGGAACAGAGCTGATTCCGCTGGGAGATGCCGGCGACCGGGTTCTTGCACAGGACGCCTTTTCCGACAGATCCTACCCCCCATTTAACCGCTCTGCCATGGACGGATATGCATTCTGTTTGGATGACTGGAATGAAGGGATCAGGACATTCAGGATCCAGGAGATCATCTATGCAGGCATGACCCCGCAAAAAACGTTAGCTAAAGGATACTGTTTTAAGATCATGACGGGCGCCCCGGTTCCCTCACCGGCTAACGTTGTTATACGTCGCGAAGATACAGCCGAGGCCGATGGAGAGGTTTCCTTTAAAATCTCCAATTTAAGAGAATTTCAAAATGTGGCCCGGGAGGGTGAAGACCTTGCAAAGGGTGACCTGGCTATCAAAGCAGACAGCATCTGTACTCCGGCTGTCATCAGTACACTCGCTGCCCTTGGGCATGCTGAAGTAAATGTTAAAAAGCTCCCAACAGTTTCATTTTTTACTACGGGAAATGAAGTCAAACCAATTACTTCAGAAATAGGTCCTTCAGAAATCAGAAACAGCAACGAATGGTTAATTAAATCGTTGTTAAAAAAATGGCAGCTTAAACCCTGGTTATATGCACACCTGATTGATAGTCCTCCGGAGCTGGAAGCTACTATAAAAAAATCACTGCATTGTGACATCCTTATCATGTGCGGAGGTGTGTCAGCCGGCGATGCCGATTATGTACCCCAGGTTTTGGAGAAATGCGGGGTGACCAAACTTTTTCATAAAGTTGCAATAAAACCCGGCAAGCCTATATGGTGCGGTCAGATGCCCCGGGGCGGAATGGTATTTGCACTACCCGGCAATCCTTTTTCATGCATGGTTGGTTTTAAACTTTTTATTGAGACCTACCTTGCAAAATCGCTTGGCCTTAAAAGCATGGCCGAAGAACTCCATCTTCCCTTGGGTGATACCAGAGTAAAAAAATCCGATCTTGATGAATTTTTTCCTGTAATTGTCCAGGGTGAACCTTCTAAACTGGTGACCACTGCAATTAACGGCTCGGGAGATATACGATTGGGGCTTTATGCAGACGGATTGGCTCATCATCCAAAAAAAACTCACGAATTATCCCCCGGGACAGTCGTTAGCTTTTTCAAACTATAGATCTATTGGGATCTTCTTTTTAAAAATGCCTGCATTTGTATTTAAAAGCTCTCCATCGTTGATTATATCGGATAAAGATTCAGGATTCAATATTTTAATACTCTTACCGGAAGTACTGATCATCCCTTCGTTACTTAGTTCGTTTATTATCCTAAAAACGGTTTCATAGGTTGCACCTGCATAAGATGCCAAATCCTGTCTGGTTAAGTCGATATCAATGTAGCCTTCCGAAGTAAGCCCAAATTTATCTTTAAGCGAAAATAAGGCCTGTGCAACTCTTCCTTTAACGGGCATATGCGCGAGATTTCGCATTTTCCGCTCGGATTCTTGTAACTCATCAGCAAAAAACATCATGAGCTGATATGTCAGCTCGTGGTTTACCTTTAAGGTAGCCTCAAATAACTCTATAGGAATAAAACAAACCACCCCGTTCTCAAGCGCTGTTCCGGTTACCGGATAATATGAATTTGAGCCGAGCCCCCTGTGCCCAATTATTGCTCCTTTTTTGGCGAAGCGAATAATAAGCTCTTTATCTGATCCCCATTTTTTATGAACCTTCACATTTCCTTCGTAGACAAAATATACGCCCGTTACCCTATCCCCTTCTCTAAATATCACCTCGCCTTTTTTAACATTAAAGTTTTGCCTCTGAGCCCTCAGAGCAGGAAGCCATTCTTTTAGACACAACCTGCATAAAAAACACCCGTCTAAACTACATTCATGTTTTGATTTTTTCATTTTTCCTCTCTACAATTGATCGTTTCCCAATCTACTAGTATAATTCTTTGTTTGTTCACGAACAGATAACGTAAAAGGCGACATGCCAAACACAAAAGACTAAAAAAAAGCTGAAACCACCTACAAAATTTAAAAAACAATCAAAAAACGAGATACATCTCTGATATTTTGAACATTTATACCAATTTTCTCACTACTATTACCCATATACATAAAATAAAACCATCATATTCATGATATGGAAATTAAAAATTCGACAATTTTAAAGCTAAATCACTAATAATATTTAATAAAACACCAAAAAACCACAATTTGTATTAAATAAATCATATTAATTCAATTAAATTGATAATTTTCTTTACTTTTTTACCAAAATACAATAGTTTTATATCAACATTTAATGGCAAAGTCTTAAAAGAATATAGAAAAGAAAAACAAAAGAAAACCCCGAATGGAGGTCGCAGTCCAGACGGGGCAAAGTTTCAAGTGCTTTAACAAACTTAAAAACCTATCAAATGTACAAAAAAGTTATCATTCAACGGTTCTTAACAACTAGTCTGACTGCGGTCGCAGCGCTGTCTGTCACTCCGGCAAAAGCTCAAATAAGTTTGACCGGACAATTAAGGCCTCGTTTAGAAGTCAGAGACGGTTTTGCGAATTTAACGCCTGAGACCGCCTCTCCCGCGTCCTTCGTGTCGCAACGAACGCGACTCAATTTTGGTTATAAATGGGATAAGGTAAATTTTGGAGTCACGTTACAAGATGTTAGAGTATGGGGACAGGACGCTTCAACAATCAGCCCTGCCGACGGTAACAAACTAATGCTTCATGAAGGCTGGGCAGAACTGATTTTAGCCGATAAGACGGATTCTACTCAAAAGTTTAAGATCCTTGATTTTCTTTCATTTAAGGTTGGTCGTCAGGAGCTAATTTACGACGACGCCCGCCTGATCGGCAATCTCGACTGGCTCCAGCAAGGACGTCGATTCGATATGGCCCTGATTAAAGCTTTACATCATGGATGGCAAGTAGATATGGGATATGCCTACAACCAAAATACTGAGAACTCTAGCGGCACCGCCTATACCCCTGGAAACGTTCCGGCGACCGTGAAAACAGATCGTGGTATTTTAGTATCTACCCCCTCCGGAATAATTCCTTTAACTTCTGCAAATGGAAACAGCTCCGCTACAGGCAACCCTTCTTATGCTAACCCGGCAAATACTAATGCCGGAAACCAGAATTACAAAAGTTTCGTCAGCTTGTATGCAAGTAAAAAGATCAATCAGACCAAACTGTCTTTCCTTGCATTCAAAGATAACTTTTCAAAGTACAGGCCAGTATCGGTAGTCACCGATGCAGATAATGACGGGATTACTGATGGAACTATATATGGCAGAGTATACGACGTAAAAGGCACCAATGACCGCTACACGTTCGGCGGCATGCTTAGTTCTGCCATAAAAAATGTCACTATCCAGGGAGCTTATTATCATCAACTAGGAGAAGATCGCGACGGAAAAAAATTGAATGCATTTCATGCTTCAGTTTTAGCCAGTTATACTAAAGGAAAGTTTAGTTTTGGCCCTGGATTCGATGTTCTTTCCGGCAATAAGACCACCACATTGGCATCCGACTCCAAACGATTCGACCCTTTGTACGGAACACCCCATAAGTTCTGGGGATATATGGATTACTTCTACGCACCCACAGGTTCGCCAGCTTCCGGCTTGAAGGACTATTACTTTAAAACAAAGTATACTACTACAAAATATTATGTATCGGCGGATTTGCATCGCTTTGATTCCAATCATTCTCTGGCTGCTTCCACTAAAAAGCACCTGGCACACGAACTAGATCTGGTTTTAAATTATTCGCTGAATAGATTTACTAACATTGAACTGGGATATTCAGCGATGATGGCTACAAGCGCCCTTTCCCAGGCCAAAGGGCAGGATATTTCTATCGACTATGATAGGTCGCCCTCATTTGGATACCTGATGTTGAATATCCGGCCTGATTTTCTTTTTAAAACCCGCGGATAATCTTAGGCTATGGAATTCACTACAAAACTACCCGGGGCTAAAAGGTCTGTATTTATTAAAGACATTAACCTGGAGATTAAAAAGGGCGAAATCATTGCGATCATGGGACACTCAGGCTCTGGGAAATCCACCTTAATAAACAAGATTGCAGCTTTAGTTAATCCAGGTAACAGCGATTACACCGCAAGCAGCCGCGGCACTACTGGACGGGAATATAACTCGGAGATTGTTCTTCAAAATGACAGGTTTGTCCCATGGCTGTCAGTGTATCAGAATGTTTATGATGCGATTGACAAGGTTATGCCCAACAACCCAGAGTCAGAAAAACAGCAAACAACACGCAACACGCTTACCATGGTAAATCTTGACCCATACAAAGATAAACTTCCCGGACAGCTCCCACCCGACATCAAACAACTGACCGCTGTTGCACGGTCATTTGCCATGAACCCAAAGATCCTGCTGCTTGACGAACCCTTCCTGGCTCTGGATGCAACAACAAAAGGACTAATGCATATGGAACTTCTCAAGCTATGGCATCTCGACAACCGCCAGAAAACTATTATTGTAGTAACAAACGATCTTGAAGAAGCAATAATTCTTTCAGACCGCGTAGTGCTGATGAATCACGCGCCGGCGCCGGCAATAAAGACCATCATAGACGTTGCTCTCCCCAGACCCCGTCACAAAAAAAATATGCTACAAAACCCCTTGTATATAGAAATTAAGGACAGACTCCTAAACTTTTTATTTGACAGGTATTCTTCCTGTAACTAAAAAACACCATCAAAGTATTAAAACACAATATTAAAAACGACAAGACATGACTGCAAAACCTCTAAGCAAACTTAATATATTCAGCACTTCAGGCATTCAAATGCGTACTTTTCACATTACCTGGGTAACTTTCTTTTTTTGTTTTTTTGGTTGGTTCGGAATTGCACCACTGATGCCCCTCGTGCGGGAACAGTTGGGACTTGATAAGGAACAGGTTGGAAATATCATTATTGCTTCAGTGTCGGCTACTATAATAGCCCGCCTGATCATAGGAAAATTATGCGACAGCCTTGGACCACGATTATCGTACACAATTCTTTTACTCATTGGAGCCGTTCCCGTAATGTGTATAGGTTTTAGTAATAGTTATGAATCTTTCCTTTTGTTCCGGTTCATTATCGGCATCATCGGAGCCTCATTTGTAATTACCCAATTCCACACCTCGATGATGTTTGCGCCAAGTATAGTTGGTACAGCAAACGCAGTATCCGGTGGCTGGGGAAACCTTGGCGGAGGTGTTACCAACCTTGTAATGCCTTTAATCGCGTCCGGATTCGTTACGCTGGGATTCACTACAGCAGCTAACTCATGGAGGTATGCGATGATCATTCCGGGCCTGATTCTGGTGATTATGGCCTTTATCTACTATAAATATACTAAAGACACTCCTGCAGGCAATTATAAAGATATCAAACGTGCTGCCACTCAAAAGTCAAAAGGGTCCTTCAAACTGGCACTGAAAGATTACCGCACATGGGCCTTATCTTTCGCCTATGCTGCTTGTTTCGGAATCGAAATTACCGTTGACAATGTAGCTGCGACTTTTTTTGTGGATAACTTCAATGCTTCGCTGATCATGGCCGGAGCACTCGCCGCTTCATTCGGATTGATGAATATCTTCGCCCGTGCCCTGGGCGGATATTTTAGTGATAAAGTGGGAAAAATACATGGATTGAAAGGAAAAGGTCTATTATTGGGTGCTTTCCTTATCCTGGAAGGAGTCGGAATTGCATTGTTTGCGCAGGCCGGCACACTAACGGCTGCCATCATCGCTATGTTGTTCTTCGCGCTATTTCTTAAAATGGCAAACGGTGGGACCTATTCTATTGTGCCTTTTATAAATAAAAAAGCTATCGGTTCTGTAAGCGGAATAGTGGGTGCCGGCGGTAATATTGGAGCGATGCTCGCTGGCTTCCTTTTCAAGGCGAAATCAATCACGTATGCTGATGCTTTTCTTTACCTGGGCATAGCGGTAGCAATTATTGGAATTCTTATAGCCGTTATTCCTTTTGAAACCAGATCGGAAGAAGAAACCTCTGTTGCCGATATTAATCCTGCTGAGCTAAAAACAGCCTGAATTAAATCTTACAGAATTAAAAAAGATTGATAATGGAGCACAAACACAACGCACAGAAATTAACCACAACCTGCTGCTATTGCGGCGTGGGTTGTGGCATTGAGGTCGAGATCGAAAAAAACGGGACAATTTCTGTAAGTGGCGACAAGGACCATCCGGTTAACCGGGGAATGCTTTGCAGCAAAGGCTTAAACCTGGGTTACACAGTAAATGACAAGACAGACCGTCTGTTGTACCCCGAAATGCGTTTCAACAAAAATATGCCTATGCAGCGTGTCTCATGGGATAGCGCTCTGGAACGTACAGCTGCCGTTTTTAAAACCTTTATCGAGAAATACGGCCCCGATTCAGTAGCCTTTTATGCTTCCGGTCAGTGCTTAACTGAGGAATACTATGTGATCAATAAATTAATAAAAGGATTTATCGGCAGTAATAACATAGACACCAATTCCAGACTTTGCATGAGCAGTGCGGTTGTGGGTTACAAAATGGCACTGGGTGAAGACAGCGTCCCGGTTTGCTACGATGATATAGAACTTGCTGATTGCTTTTATGTTACCGGGGCCAACCCTGCCTGGTGCCATCCAATAATCTGGCGCCGGGTGGAAGCACATAAAGCGGCAAATCCCGGCATTAAGATTATTGTGGTAGATCCACGGGTCACAGACAGCGCTTCTATTGCCGATTTACACCTACAGATTAATCCTGGTACAGACATCACCCTAAACCATGCAATCGGTCGTATTTTAATTCAGAACGGCTGTATCGACCTGGAATTTGTGAAAGATCATACCGAAGGTTTTGAAAAATACAGGGAACTGGTGTTTCAAAAAACGATATTTGAAGCTTCTGTAATTTGCGGCCTAAGTGAAGACGACATCCATCTTGCCGCTGAATACATTGGAAATGCAAAAGGATTTTTAAGCATGTGGACAATGGGCTTAAATCAGAGTTCTGTTGGAACCAATAAAAACCTGAGCCTGATCAATCTGAATCTCATCACAGGACATATTGGCAAGCCGGGTTCAGGCCCATTCTCACTAACCGGCCAACCAAATGCGATGGGCGGCCGTGAAGTTGGAGGATTGTCAAACCTTTTGCCTGCGCACCGGAACCTGGCAAATCCCTTACACCGTCAGGAAGTTGAAAAGTTTTGGGGAGGTACATCTATTTCAGAAAAACCGGGCCTGACAGCTACAGAAATGTTCGAAGCCCTCCACGATGGGCGCTTGAAAGCCATCTGGATTCTTTGTACCAACCCGCTTACAAGCCTGCCCAATACCCGTTTCGCAGAACAAGCTTTAAAAAAAGCAAAGTTCGTTGTTGTTCAGGAGGTAAGCAATAAGCCTGAGACTCTTAAATACGCTGATGTTATTCTTCCAGCAGCAGCATGGACCGAAAAAGAGGGCACCATGACTAATTCTGAGAGAAGGATAAGTTATCTAAATAAAATTATTGAGGCTCCGGGGGAAGCTCTCCCCGACGCCGAGATCATTTGCCGCTTTGCGCGTAAAATGGGCTATAAAGGATTTGACTACTCCAGCATGGAGGATATTTACAGGGAACATACCAGGCTTACTGTAAAAACCAACCTTAATATTCATGGGCTAGATTACAGTATAATTAAAAAACACAGGACCATACAATGGCCTTTCAACAAAAAGACAGAATCGGGAACAAAACGGCTTTTTACCGACCGGAAGTTCTATACCACGAGCAAAAAAGCAATAATCCATTCTCCCGACGATACCTTATTGAGTGAATTGCCCGATGCTGACTTTCCCTTCATTCTTACCACAGGGCGGGTCAGAGATCACTGGCATACCATGACGAAAACCGGCAAAGTCAATAAGTTGAAAAAACACATCTCGCAAGCTTATTTGGAGATCCATCCAACGGATGCTGAAAATCTATCAATAAGTGATGGAGATATTGTGTCTGTAAGTTCTCGTCGTGGAGATGTGCGGGTAAAAGCTAAAGTTTCCGGCAGTATAAAAACTGGTATTGTTTTTCTTCCCATGCATTGGGGAAAAATCCTTGGTAACGATTTAAACCGCACAAACAACATTACCAGTACACTGGTTGATCCCATCTCGAAAGAGCCTGATTTCAAATACTGCGCAGTCCGGGTGGAAAAGTATCAGAAGCCCGTGCAACGTATTGTAGTGATCGGTGCAGGCGCCGGCTCTTATGGTTTCGTAAAAAGCTATCGTGAAATCAATCAGGAGGATGAGATAACCATTTTCAGCAAGGAAAACTTTCCCTTTTACAACCGGGTAATGCTTCCTGACTATATCAGTGGCGAGCAGAAATGGGAACAGCTGGTTAAAATGAAAGATTCAGAAGAACCAGAGTATAACATACGTCTGCTCAGAGGAGTAAGTGTCGAAATGGTGAACAGGGAGGAAAAATTTGTTATCGATTCCCGGGGTGTTAAAACCTATTACGATGTTCTGATCATGGCTACAGGCAGCAGGGCGGCAGTTCCGCGTAATGTACCTTCTCTGCCCGGTATTTTTACCATGCGTAGCCGCACTGACGCTGACAATTTTAAAAAGCATGTTTCAAAAGGCGGGCATGTCGTAATTGTGGGCGGAGGTCTATTAGGACTCGAGATGGCTGCGTCTTTACGTGAGATAGGCATCAAGATCACCATTGTCCAAAGGATATCCAGATTTTTGAACCGGCAGTTAGATCCGTTGGGAAGCCAGCTGCTCCATGAAGAAATGGTAGACCAGGGTTGCGACATTTACTATAATGATGAAGTACAGCTATTTTACGGACGGTCCAAGCTTACGGGTGTAGGGCTGGCCAGTGGTCATAAGATAAATTGCGACGCACTGATCCTGGCGATCGGCACCAGCCCAAACCTTGAGCTCGCCCGCGAAAGTGGTTTGGAATGCAAGCGGGGTGTGGTGGTAAATGATCGGCTTCAGACGAGCGACCCATCCGTTTTTGCCATCGGCGAAATTGCCGAATTCGAAGGAACGCTTTATGGGATAACTGCAGCGGCTGAACAACAAGCCGAGGTGGTAGCAAAATTTCTAAACGGCGATATTGCTAGCTTCTACGAGGGCAGTTTGTTTATGAACATTATCAAGATCCAGGGATTTGACCTCTGTAGTATAGGAATTCCGGAAAGTCCGGATGATAAAAACTACGAAGAGATCGTTTTTATCGACAAGGCAAAACGTTACTACAAAAAGTGCATCATACACGAAGACAGGCTGGTTGGAACCATACTTATAGGGGATAAATCAGAATTTCAGGAATTCAGAGAACTTATTGGTAATAAAACGGAATTGAGTGAGAAAAGATTGCAACTCCTGCGAAGTGGCACCAAAGCTGACCCTGTATTGGGAAAACTTGTTTGCAGCTGTAATAATGTAGGTACTGAAAACATAAAGAACAGAATCCAGGCAGGATGTACAGACCTTAAGGAAATTTGCTTATCAACTGGCGCAGGTACGGGCTGTGGCTCATGCCGTCCGGAGGTAAAAAGGATATTAGAAGAAAGTTTAAAAAATGCATTAGTTGAAAGCGCCGCAGTATGACAGAAGAATTGATTGAAACAAAGCACATCATAAAAATTAACCTTCCGGGTGGTATTGTTGCTGCAGGAGATTTGCTTGGAATTTTAAATGCAGCGGAAAAAGCAGGAATTGAAACTGTCAGTTTAGGAAACAGGCAACAACTCTTCCTGCTGGTCAATGATCAGCAGCTGGAAGACCTCGAACATGAATTTTTAATTGCTGACGTTGAATATGAGCTTGATTCGGACCAATGGCCTAATATCATAAGCTCATATGTTTCTGAAGATATTTTTAGCATCTCAAACTGGCTGCGCGAAGGCGTGTACAAGGATATCCTGGATGGCTTCGATTTTAAACCCAGACTTAAAATTAACCTTGCTGATAATAATCAGACTTTCATCCCTTTTTTTACGGGAAACCTGAACTTCATAGCTTCGGCGATCAGCAATTTCTGGCATTTGCACATCCGGTTCCCTAGAACAAACACTTTTTATGCCTGGCCCAGTTTGATCTACACAGAAGACATTGCATCCCTCAGCAAGCTGATTGAAGAATATATTTTTGCCAGCAAAGATCTGTTTTACGACAGAGAACAAGTAGATGGAGCTGTATTATTCAAAAAGATATCAGCCCTTAAACGTTTTATTAACCAAACGCCTGGCGAGGCCCTCACCCTTCCCGACTTCCAGCTTCCTTATTATGAGGGATTCAATAGATACGGCGGCAAATATTGGTTGGGTATATACAATAGGAATGAACAATACACTGTTAAATTTTTAAAAGACATCTCCTCTATTTGTCTGCAAACACGTGTAGGTCAAATTTACACCACTCCCTGGAAATCGCTGATCATAAAGGACATAAAACCTGAAGATAGAAAATCCTGGAACTGGATCCTGGCAAAAAACCGGATTAATGTGAGACATGCGTCAAACGAGTTAAACTGGCAGCTTGAAGATCTTTGCGAATACGGCTTAAAATTAAAGCAGCACCTCGTCCGCCAGTTCGACCTCGTAGACCTGAGAACATTCAAGCTTAGCTTTGCGATCAAAATCAACCCAAAAACTGGATTATTTGGCTCTGTGATAATTAAAAAGCTGGAAAAATCAGAGAATGATCAGCAGGATAAATTTGACATTTTGTATACCAGAGACTTCAATCCAAACTCTAAAGATTTTGTTATGTATGAGCAAGGTGTAACTTACGATGGACTGTCGGCATCATTAATAGCCTTGTGCGACTTCTTTTATAATTTACAGACCGACGGTGATTTGTTCACAGCTCCCGAACCTGTCGAAGCAGTTAAGGAAGAGCAAATTACATACGTCCATCAATGCAAAAATTGTTTTACTGTTTATGACTCTTTTTATGGCGATGCTACTAATAACATTTCTCCAGCTACAACTTTCGATCTTTTGCCGGAAACCTATTGCTGCCCTACCTGCGATTCTGCGAAGTCAGATTTTATAGTAGTTGACAAGAACACGCTGGTAACTTTAAGCACCTAAATTAAACCCACTAATTTTATTTAATTTTGCAGAAGAATGGATTATACCCTGCTTCTTACGCTTTCACTTTTTGTAATTGGTTTTTTATACGCGTCGGTTGGCCATGGAGGTGCAAGCGGATATCTTGCAGTACTTTCTATTTTTTCCGTTCCCATTGCGTCATATAAACCTCTAATACTGGTACTGAATATTTTGGTAGCGGGAATGGGATTTATTCAATTTAGCAGGGCTGGGTTCCTTAAATGGAAGCTCTGCTGGCCATTTTTAATAACGTCTATTCCGATGGCCTTCCTAGGTTCAAAAATGCCCTTGCATGGACAATTATACAATCTGCTGCTTGGTTTGGCATTAATGATCCCTGTTATTCGGTTATTAGGATTTAGCCCGGTTGAGAAAATGGCGAGGAAAGAGCTTACACTTCCTCTTGCGTTGTTGCTTGGGATGATCATTGGCTTTTTATCTGGAATGTTAAATATTGGCGGAGGAATTTTTTTGAGTCCCATACTTATTCTTCTGGCATGGGGAAATGCAAAGGAAGCCGCTGCTGCTTCAGCCATTTTTATTGTATTAAACTCGGCTTCAGGCTTACTAGGACATCCTGGGGATATTAGCATTAATGCAGAATCACTAACTTGGTTTTCTGCAGCCTTATGTGGAGGTCTCGCAGGCGCCTATTGGGGAAGCCAGCGCTTTCAGTTAGTCACCGTACGGTATGTGCTAACTGCAGTACTTGCCGTTGCATCGGTAAAGCTTATATTTTTTATGTGATCGTAAGATGATGGAAGGATTGATAGATGAGTTTGGGAGAAGATTCAAAACTTTGCGGGTAAGTTTGATAAATACCTGCAATTTAGGATGCGTATACTGCACTTGCGGCACAGAAGATCTCAAAGATAACTTAACCATATCTAAGGCACAGGGTATTTCTGCCGGTGACTTATCAGCCATTATAAAAAAGCTGCACAGGGTTCTAAAGTTAGATACCGTTCGTTTCACGGGTGGAGAACCACTCCTCTATCACCAACTGCCTGAGATAATAAGGTCGACAAGGCTTCTCGGCATCGACAACTTAAAACTTACCACTAATGGCTTATTACTGGAAAATCAGGCTGCGGCCCTGGCCGAAGCCGGGCTTCGCTCCATTAACATCTCACTCGATGCCATAGATGAAGAGGTATTTTACAGTGTTAGCCGGAGGCATGGCATAAACCGAATCTTAAAAGGTATTGATACTGCAATAGATGAGGGACTAGAAGTTAAGTTGAACGCTGTGATTATGCGGGGCCTTAACGAAAACCAGATTATTCCATTACTTAAGTTCGCCTTTGAAAGGAACATCAGAATTCGCTTTCTTGAGATAATGGCAATGGGGCACTTGTTTGGCAAGGCGGATGAACACTTCTTTTCACAAGATGAGATCCTTTCTGAAATTAGCAAAGGTTATGATTTCGAGCGCCTGGAACGCAAGCCCTGTTCGACAGCCAATTACTGGAAAACTACCAGTGGTTACACATTTGGTATCGTAGCCAATGAAACCGAACCATTTTGCGGAGATTGTGATCGTTTGCGACTCGATTCGCTCGGAAACATTTACGGCTGCCTGAGTAGTAATTCCCCGGTTTCCGTAAACCACATCCATGATGATGCAGCGTTGATTGATTGTTTACAGGCTGCCATGTCACAAAAACAAAGCTTGAAGTTTACCGGGAGCAATTTGAGTATGTTAAGTATTGGAGGCTAATTAAAAATAAACATATGAAGGTGGAAGTTTTTGCACTACTGAAAGAGTATTTCGACAAACAGTTTTTCGTACCGGATCTGGTAGAGGATATCAATTCATTGAAAGATTATCTTGGCCAACAAAACCCTGAAGCTACCCGGATCCTAAGTTCATGCCGTTTTGCTGTGAACGACGAATTTATTGACACCTCCTATAAATTTAAACAGAATGACAGCATCAGCATCATCCCTCCCAGCAGCGGAGGCTAATACATATATATCTGCACTTCCGTTAGACATAGTTGGTCTGCTGTCCTCTGCTCATCATCCGCAGGCAGGAGCACTTGTTGTCTTTAGCGGAGAAGTAAGAGACAATAACCTGGGCATGGCTGTAGCTTACCTTGAGTACGAAGCCAAAGAAAGTCTGGCTGCTAAAATGATCCATGAAATACTGGATAAAGCCAGGGAAAAGTGGAAACTGAACATTGCTGTGGCACAGCACAGGATTGGCAAAGTTTCCGTGGCCGAATCAGCAGTGGTGGTTATTACTGCAAGCCCGCATCGGCGGGAGGCATACGAAGCGAACCGCTACATAATCGACCGTATAAAACATGAAGTTCCGATATGGAAGTGTGAGTACTTCAAAGATGGTTCAAAGAAATGGGGTGGAAATTGCAATTGCGAGGATTTTACCGGCGACCCTAACAAACATGTTTATGAGACTGGTTCCTATTAAAATTAAACTTACATGAAACCTCTGATCACTATAGAATATTGCCCGAAGTGCGGATGGCTGCTCCGTTCCGCTTATTTTGCACAGGAACTCCTGACTACATTTACTGAGGAACTGAGAGGTGTGTCCTTACACCCCGCTGAATTGGGTGGTACTTTTAAAATATGGCTTGACGGTACTCTGATCTTTGATCGAAAAGCTGCAGGTAAGTTTCCCGAAATCAAAGAATTGAAACAACACATCAGGGATCTCGTCAATCCGGACAAGAATTTGGGTCATTCTGATAAGGCTGATCTATGAAGGAACTTCTTGGCGTAATTTTATGCGGAGGCCGGAGCACCCGGATGGGAAGCGATAAAGGCTTGTTGATGATTCAAAACAGGCCCTGGGCTAAGGTTATTGCCGCTAAGCTGCAATCTATAAACCTGCCTGTGGTGGTATCGGTCAATCACGGGCAATTCGACAAATACCAAGAGGCTCTCCCGGAATTCACGTTGATACAAGATAAATTGCCAGTCCAGGGTCCGCTGAATGGCCTGCTCAGCGTTCACGACGCCTACCCGCAAAAAGACCTACTGTTAATGGCTTGCGATCTTATCGACATGGAGCAGCAAACCCTCTCCTTCCTGATCCAAACATATAACGAACAGACCAACTTCGATTTCTACGTTTATGAACTGGCTGACTTCCCCCAGCCTTTTTGTGCAATTTACACTGCTCAGGCCCTGGCGGAGACTTACAAAGCCCTACAAGAAAATAAGATTATAAAGTATAGCCTGCGAAACCGCTTTGAAGCCGGTAATACCAAATACATCCCAACTGCCAACAGCAGCGCTTTTAGCAACCACAACAGCTTATAAGTTGCGGCCTAATGCAGCAGTGTGTAGAATAATTCCACAAAGAAATAAGCGCACAAAAATCAAAACACACTAATTATCAATGTATTAACAATTTATATTTTCATGGCACTATGTTGATACTATAGGTGGCGTACTAAAAACTAAAACTATGAAAAGGACAGCATTAGCAATTATAGTAGCTCTGGCATTTGCAGGCATCAATTCAACAACTGCATCTATTTCGTCAAACTATTCAGGAATAAGCTTGCAGGATACGACCAAAAAAGACACAGCTCAAACCCCTACAGACACCTTAAAAACTAAAAAGCCAAAGCAATAGCCTAAAAAGCCATAGGCAAACAATTTTCAATACAATATTTTACAGTTAATTACAGTTAATCCTTTACAATAGCCGAAGAATCCTTCGGCTTTTGTATTTTTGATTAATTAAACCCGTTGCTATGGCTAAGCTTCTGCTTGTTGAAGATGATATAACTTTTTCAGAATTATTACAAGGATTTCTTACTAAAAAAGGGCATGACGTAGAAACTGCATCAAAGGTGAAGTTGGCCGTCAAAGCCTTGGAACAAAAAGAATACGATCTGTTTCTCCTCGATTATCGCTTGCCTGATGGAACTGGACTCGACGTAATAGCTGCCGCCAAATCCAAAGGAATAGTTGCTCCCTCTATTATAATGACTAGCTTCAATGATGTGAGGACCGCCGTGAGAGCAATGCGGTTCGGTGCGCTGGACTACATAACAAAACCTGTAAATCCAGATGAGCTTTTAATGGCTGTGAACGAAGCCCTGGAGAAAAAAGTTGAAAAGACTAACAACCAATTTCCTGTAAATTTAAACTTTATTGAAGGACGAAGTGATGCTTCGATTCAGTTACATGATTATATAAAACTGGTAGCACCTACAGACATGTCTGTTATAATCCAGGGTGAAAGCGGTACCGGAAAGGAATATGCTGCCAAATCTATACACCGCTTCAGTAAACGGGCACAGATGCCCTTTGTATCTATTGACTGCGGAGCTTTGTCCAAACATCTCGCAGGAAGTGAATTATTTGGCCACGTTAAAGGCTCTTTCACCGGGGCTGTTCTTGATAAAAAAGGCCGGTTCGAGGCAGCAAATGGTGGCACACTCTTTCTTGATGAGGTTGGGAACCTCGATTATGAGGTTCAGGTGCAGCTCCTGCGCGTGCTACAGGAAAGAGTGATACAGCCTATTGGAAGTAACAAACAGGTAAGTGTTGATGTGCGGATCATTACTGCCACTAACGATGACCTCTATAATAGTGTGAGTAAAGGTGACTTCAGGGAAGACTTATACCACCGGCTCAATGAATTTAAAATTGAGGTACCCGCCCTGCGCGAACGCGATGATGACATCGATATTTTTATAGACCATTTTATTCGTCAATCGAACAAAGAATTGGACCGGAACGTGCAAGGTGTATCCCTTGAAGTTAAAGATCTCCTTTTAAAATATGACTGGCCAGGCAATTTGCGTGAATTGCGCAACGTGATCAAACGGATGGTTCTTCTAACACCGGGACAAATTGCTCAGAAAACCGCTTTACCTTCCGAAATGTTCATTGCCGTAAAGCATGGTGCGAAACCGTCAACATCCGACATCAAAGCTGTTAACGAAGCTAATGAGAAGGAACTGATCGCCCAAACATTAGTAAAAGTAAAATACAATAAATCGCAGGCTGCAAAGCTGCTTAATATTGACCGGAAAACTCTTTACTATAAGATGGAGAAATACCAGATAGACGGCTGATCTCCATTTCAATTTTTCCCATAACACTTTCAACTTCTGCAGCAATTGCTTTCAGATCATCTTTTGTTACCGAAGAGGGGGCCTCGTGCTCCTCTTTATATGCTAATATCTCAAGCTCCCTCATTAACGCCGCGAGTCTGGCTGCACCCAATTGAGCACTTCGCCCTGCTAGCTTGTGTAGTAAGAAAGGCACCTCAGACTCGTCACCCTGCAGATCACTTAGCTGCCTTACATCCTCTCTGCTATCCTCTACATATTGATTAAGCAACCGGATCATTTTTTCTGTGTCTCCAAAGGTCATTTGCTCCAGAGAACTCAGATCAAAATCTTTCTCCAGCTGAATCTCCGGAAGCTGTTCGGTTGGAACAGTATCCAGCAACAGAGCCAGAACATCCGCTTCCCTGAAGGGTTTCATTAATATTCCATTAAACCCTGCCTCTAGGATCACCTGCCTCTCCTCGGGTAGGGCCTGAGCAGTCAGAGCATATATACGCAGTGATGAACTTTTCTTTCTTAGTTCAGTACAAAGTTCAATACCACTCATTTCAGGCATGCGTATATCGGCCATAACCACAGATTTGTCCGGATCTTTCAGATTATTCAACAGCTCCAAAGGCGAAGTAAAGCAGTGATAACGGATATGGTGTTTCTCAAATATGGAGCATACCAGTTGAAGGATCAACTGATCATCATCGACCAGATATACGTCTAATTCGTTAGCCGGAAAATTGCTAACCACCTCATAAGAAGACTTTAAAACAGCAGTCGGCTTAGCAAAGCCAAGTCGTACTTCGAATGTAGTACCTCTTCCCAACTCTGACTCAACGGTTACCGATCCGCCTTGCAGTTCCACCAATTCTTTAACTATGCTCAAGCCCAGGCCTGTTCCCTTCGTCGCGGCCACCGCCGAAGTATTTACTTGTTCGAACTGGTTAAAAATGTTAGCAAAACTATCTTTAGGAATGCCGTGTCCTGTATCTGCCACCTGGAAAACAAAATGATAACGGTGCTCTGTTTCAGTTGCACGCACACATAAAGTGACAGATCCCTCATCTGTAAATTTAATAGCATTGCTGATCAGGTTTAGGAGGATCTGCTTCAACCTAAACGAGTCCGCTATAACCTGATCCGCTTGTGTATGATCTTCCAATATTAAAGCCAGTGCTTTTTTGGATGCTTGAGGCTGTACGAGTGCAATAATTTCCTGTAGCAGGCTTTTTAGGCTAAAAGTTCCGAAATTAAGGCTGAATTTACCTGATGCAAGCCTCGAATAATCTAAAATTTCATTTACGATCTGCAGGAGATGCTCTGATGAGTAATGGATGGCGTTGATAGCTTCATTGCTTTGTGTATGGCCTTGCCGTAACTGCTCCGAATACCCGATTATAGATTGCAACGGAGTCCGGATCTCGTGACTCATATTGGCCAGGAAACGCTGCCTTACTGCACTATGATGCTCCGCCTCATCCTTTGCCAGTTCCAGCTGGTTTCTATAGCGTGCACTACGTGAAATATCTGTCAGGATAAGGTACAACAGAATCGCAGTGGCCAAAACAAACAGCAAAATAATGTTAATAATATTTCTGGCCCCTTCTTCGACAACCCCTTTTGTTTTGCTGTTATTTCTCTCCACCTGCGCCAGAGCATCCTTCTCTACCTCCTGCAGGATATTCAACATCTGGTTAATAAGAATATTCCCTGCATTGGTCAGGGCAGCCTCACGGTCGATAAAACTGGTACTTTTTAGGCGCTGAGTGCTGACAATGGTTCGGCGGGCCTTATCGATCTCCCTCTTTAAGCTATCCGGATTCACCTGAGCTGCCGACGAAATGGTATCGATCTTCACATCTACGGTTTCACTTGCCAATTGTTCGTGAGGCAACTGGTCTACTTCTGTCGTCTCCGGTGCAACATCCCGCTTTTTACCGAAAAGTCTGCCCAAAAATCCCCTGGATGCCTTTTTATCGTCTTCGTATCCAGGCGGGTTGATGGTAATAGTCGACGTTTTTTCCGTTGTAATTATTTTCTCAACAAGCACCGGGCTTTTAGAATAAATGCTGGTCAGCCTGCCGAGCTGCCTGGAAAGCTCTTTACCACTTACCAGGCCTTCCCTTACCCTCATATAATTTGAGAACAAGCTGTCCCGGTCGCGTAATATCTTTTTCATGGAGGCTATCCGGGCCAATTGGGATGAATCGCCCGTATACATCTTTCCAAGGTTGTCTAATGATTTCCTTAATTCCAGTGATTCATTGCGCAGATTATTAGAATCCCGGTCTTTACCCTGGATGGCCTGCGCACGCTGTAATTGTTCCAACTTATTGATATCACGAAATAACTGATTGACCAGATGTAATTTGTCGACTGGAGTCGATAAACTATCTACATTCCCAAGTATCTGTATGGAGGCCTGCCGGCTGGCTTCCCAGGCAAAAAATAACGCTATACATCCCGAAAGAAAAGCTACAATTACCTTACCCTTTATAAATTGCATAGATTCTTTTTAACCTTCATGAATGTATCTATTAATAACGAATAGATTTAGTTTTTTGTGTTTCCTATATCCGTTCAAAGCATTTGAAGCAAATTTAGTCAATCAGCATTTGGTATGTACCAATACAATCCAGTAGTTTTGATCAGCACACAATCTATGATCATTAAAACTCTTACATCTCTGCTTCTGGTACTTTTATACTTATCCGGCTATCCGCAGTTCAAGGACAGCACGCATCATTTCATCGCTTTTAATGCAAGTGGCAATATTAATAAAACCAATACAACGGATGCATACATCCTTAATAATTCCCTGAAATTCAGTGTCCGGAATAAAAAAGCAGTGCTTAACTTTAATAACAACTGGCTTTATGGTAAACAAAACCGGCAACTTTCCAATAATGACTATACGGCAAGCCTTGATTTCAATCTCTATCAAAAGGAGCCTTCACCTTACTACTGGGGCCTGGCTAATTTTACCACAAGCTATTCCTTAAAGATAGTCAATCAGTTGCAAGCGGGGCTAGGCCTTGCGTATAATGTCGTAAATTCGGAGCGCATACAGTTGAATATCAGCAATGGGATACTATTTGAAACGAGTAAACTCCTGGTCAATGATCACAATGAATACTACCAAACATTCAGGAATTCTCTACGAGTATTTTTTAAATATTCAATAAAGAAAATTATTGTCCTGGACGGTACCGGATTCTTACAGAACTCACTAAATTACAAGGATGATTATATTATAAGTACCAGCTCCGGATTTTCGGTGATACTTAATAAATACCTATCCCTTAATACTTCACTTAAATATAATAAATTAACAAAAACGAGGAGTGAGAACCTGATCCTCACCTACGGGTTTAAAGCAGAAAGGTATTTCTAAAGCGCAAAAAGCGCCGTTGGTCAAACGACGCTTTTTTTATTACTCTTAGTGTCCTGAATGGCCATCAGCACCATGAGCATGACCATGTGCCAATTCATCTTTCGTCGCTTCGCGAACGTTTAAGATCTGCCCCTTGAAATGCAGGTCCTGACCTGCCATAGGGTGATTCAAATCAACAGTAACATTGGTGTCAGACACGTTGGTCACCCGTGCGCGAAACTGATTGCCATGGTTATCCTGTAAAGGTAACACAGCATCAACTTCCGGTAGATCTGCTCCCTGGAACATTTCTATGCCAAGTTCAGCAACAGCATTCGCATCTTTTTCACCATAAGCATCTATGGCAGACAGATGGAAATCATAGCTATCACCTGCAGCTAGTCCGGATAAATTTTCCTCAAATTTTGGCAACATCATGCCTACTCCGTACAGGAACACAAGAGGTTGTTCTTCTGAAGCTTTCTCGACAAAAACTTCCTGACCATCTTCGGTGGTGTACAAATCGTACGTAAGCGCCACTACGCTGTTGGGTTGAATCTTCATAATATAAAAAAATAGGTCGGCTTCCGAACATTATAAAATATCCACAAGCCGCAAATGGTAAATGCATCCGATAAATTTTAACGGGCAACAGCTGGTTCTGTTTTCACAAACAAAAAAAAGCCATTATAGCACTGAATACAATTCTTTTGAGATGCAAGAAATTTCGCTAAAGTAATTAAATGTTAGCAAAGAGCTCAATTCAAGTGGAAATTCTTTTCTGTATGAGTAACGGCCTTGGAAGCAGTAATCAAGGAAACAATTACCAGGCCAATTCCAATCGCCAGAGCCATCTGAAGATGCGATAAAAGGTCAGACGTGGCTAGTATTCTTTTGGTATTATTTAATAGTTCTCCTCCAACCGTTGTCTGAATTTTCGTAAGTTCAGATAACTTTTGAACAGTGGAGATAAGTGAGCTTTTGCCTTGTGTATCATATAAAGCAAGGGCTTCCCTTTTCGAATGGTTTTCAGCCAGCAAAAGTATTTGCTCTTCTATCCGGGTATAACTGGTCACCTTTTGCTTAAACTCGTTCAAAAAAGTCAGCTCTTTATCAACCATATAAGTTTTCTCAAACTGATTGATAAGGAGTTTTATATTCTGGTCATGAACTGCCAGACTTAACCTCAGGGCCTTTATGTCCTGGCTGCCCGAAGAAAGAAACTTTTCAAGCAGGAACCTTTTGCTATATAAATTATCGGTAAGATAAAAGATGCCGGTAGCCGGAACCAACCGGTCATTATAGATAGAAGTAACTGAACGGTTCATTTCAGCAATATTCTTTCGCTCGATTAGATTGAACAGAACCACCATCAACATTACACCGGCCAGCAACGAAGCTACTTTAAGCTTCTGCTGAATTACAAAAGTCCATTTCATAAAGCTAAAAATGAATTACAATTAAGAGAGAGCCGGTTATAAGAGATTACTGGTCCTCTATATATATCTTAAAGATAAACATTCTCCTTCTAATCAGGAATGGGTTAGATTACAATTATAAAGAACTTAGCTCATTTAGCTCTAAAAATTTCCACCCCCCTTCTGAACCGGGGCTCCTTTCAAAAGAAACCACATAGGTATGCAGTGTTCCATGGTCGTCTTCCATATCTACAGCAATATCAATTTTATTGTCTCTTATTAATCCGGCCTCTTTATCCTGCAGGGATGCCTTTCGTATTATATCCTCATCTGAATGCGGTCTCATATAGACTTTATTAAAGATAACTTAAAAAGCATTTTAAAAGTTTTCTCTTCTACCGCCAATTTTAAAACTCGTCAGGCTCCCTTTCTGGAAAATACTCTCCGGAAATATTCAGCTCCGCTTTGTCCATATTCAGAACAAAACTTAATTTCATCTTTTCTTCATGGAAACTGTCTACATCAGCACAAGCATTAAAATGTCCGATGGAATAATGTACATATAAATAGCCGTTACTTTCATCTTCCATAACAGGTTTATTGATCATCACATTGAAAACACGACCTCGTGCATTAAAATAATAGCCCATCAGCAGATCTTCTATTCTGTTTTTATTGAATAAAAACTCATTTAAAAGTATAGATCCAGGTTCTGCTGCACGACTGATCATTCCATTGAGGCTGATCCCCGAAAGTTTAATTATTAAATGTTCCTGCATAATTGATTTTTGATGTAACATTAACTGAATTACAAACGTAATAATAGTGTCCTTTCCAAAGAGGACATGTTTTTCATAGGTAGATGTAGAGTCAGATTTTTAATCTGGCTCTTTTTTTTTCGAAAATAGCGAATATTAAGTCCGGTAAGGCCTTGAGTACTTCTAATTAAAGACATTGTATATACATCACACACTTTTGTGTAAAGTAATTTCCGTTATTTCGGGCCATATTCCTACCCTTCCCGAAAAACCCAGGAAGCCAAATCCTCTGTTGATGTACAAATACCTTCCATTCTCATGCGCCAGTCCTGCCCAATGTGGGTACCTGTATTTGACCGGACTCCACTTTAATCCCAGCGCCTCAATACCAAACTGCATGCCATGTGTATGTCCTGAAAGCGTGAGATGGACTTTGACAGGATAATTTTTAACAATCGTGTGCCAATGCGTAGGATCGTGCGATAATAATACTTTGAAATCTGAAGGATTCAAATCCCTCATCGATTTTTTCAGATCTCCTCTTTCTCCAAAACCCAAACCCCAATTCTCCACCCCAAGTATTTTAATCTCTTCGCCGCCCTTTCTTATACTCACACTTTCATCCAACAGTAAACGAAATCCTATCTCAGCATGATATTTTTTTAAACTGTTCAGATTTGCTATTTTTTCGTTGATACTATCCCACCGGACGTAATCCCCATAATCGTGGTTTCCTAACACTGACAATTTTCCATATTTAGCTCTAATCTCACTGAAAGTACTTAGCCACGGGATTATTTCCTCTGATTTATTGTTCACTAGGTCCCCTGTGAAGACAACCAGATCGGCGTTTTCTGCATTTATTAACTTTACTCCTCTTTTCACTGCTTTAGGGTTGTCAAAACTGCCAGCATGTATATCTGAAATCTGAATAATCTTAAAACCATCAAATACCGGAGGCAAGTCTTCAAAATGAAGTTTATGCCTGTGTATTTTATAATTGTATTTGCCTTTAGTAACTCCGTACAGAAAAGAGAAAAACGGAAAGGCAGAAAGCATAAGAGCCATTTGACTGATAAAATGAAAACGTTCCGGCCACCTGCCATCATTAAAAATCGCATATCCCATTCTGAAAACGTCCTCAGCAAATAGAACCAACACAAAAACTAGTTTTGTCACGAAAAAAGTCAGAAAAGTATTTACTGCGAAATTAAAGTAAGACGGAATGTTTCCTGTCGAAAGCGCACGGATAACATTATAAGTAAAAGTGGCGGCAATTGTAACCGATACCAGCCAATAAAGCCCCCAAACGGGATATCCCAAGCTTATACCACCAGCAAGTAAAAGCACCTTGATGCCTTGAAAGACATATAGGTCCATCAACAACACAAGTGTTAGCACCAAAAGAACAGGTATATAATTAACTTTCTTCATAAAACGTTTTGCCTGTTAGAATCAAATCGCCTAAAAATGCTACTTATAAAAGCAATTATTAAATTAGACTGACAAAATCGCTCGCTGTGAGTTTTCAAATGCACCTTTCTCTAACGCCTTAAAGAAGAATTTTTAATTAAGTTTGCCAAAAAAAACAGATTTGGAGCAACTACAGTTAAATATTGAAGCCTTAATATTTGCTTCTGAACAGAGCCTTACCTCTGATGAAATAGTGCAGGTATTGCAAGGCAGTGAAGAAGAGACACTAACAGCAGAGAAAATTGCATCACACTTAGAAATTATCCGCAGAAAGTATGACAGCGACGAATTTGCATTCTCCTTAGTTCAGCTGAATGGCGGATACCAGTTTCTTACGAAGAAAAGATTTCACCAGATCGTGAACCAGTTGCAAATGCAGCGATCAAAAAAGAAGCTTAGTCAGGCAGCCCTCGAAACCTTGGCAATTATTGCTTACCGGCAGCCCATAACTAAACTTGAAATTGAACAGATAAGAGGGGTTAGCTGTGATTATACCATTCAAAAATTACTTGAGAAAGAGCTGATCACTATATCTGGCAAGGCGGAAACAATCGGAAAACCCATTCTCTATTCCACCAGTTCATTATTCATGGACTACTTCGGAATTAACAGCAGTGCCGAATTACCTCAATTAAAAGATATTGCAACTGACGAAAACGAAATCGGAGAAAATAAAGAATAATTGGGCCCTGCTTTCTGCATCCCTGGATTTTATTTTATTTTTGCCTTGGACAGAAATAAAAAAATTACATTAAATTAGTGTTTAAATCAATTTGATTAGAAACTTACCCAATTACCGAGTATTATGAGAACGCCGAAGAAGCCAAGCACAGCAAACAGCGCTAAAATGTCAGACAGTAAGCCTGTTGATTCAAAAGCAAACAAAAGCTATGACGACGATGACTTTGATGAACAAATTGATGATCTGGGTGGCTTTGATGAATTTAGCTCTTACGATGATGACGACGATTATTAGTTTTTCTTAAATACTTTTTACAGGAAAGCATTCATCTTTGAATGCTTTTTTTATATTGCTTGTAAAAACCTATGACAATTACTGAGGTACAGAATAAGGGAAACAAAAAAGACTTTTTAAATGTTGCGCGACTTATCTATAAAAATGACCCGGTTTGGGTTTGCCCCTTAGATGAAGACATTGAAAAAATATTTGATCCGGCAAAGAACAACTTTCATCAACATGGAACTATTACGCGCTGGATTGTAAAAGATGAGAATGGCAATTTAGCTGGCCGGATTGCTGCTTTCATAAATTATAAGAAAGCAAATTCATATCCTCAACCAACCGGAGGGATCGGCTTTTTTGAATGTATCGATGATCAGAAAATCGCTAACCTACTTTTCGATACAGCGAAAGAATGGCTCATGAACAAAGGAATGCAGGCAATGGACGGCCCCATTAACTTCGGCGAAAACGACACATTCTGGGGACTCCTGGTAAGTGGGTTTACTCATCCTTCTTATGGAATGAATTATCATCCGCCCTATTACAAAAAGCTGTTCGACTCTTATGGGTTCCTGCCTTTATATGAGCAGATAACAAACCATTTAAGTGTTAACAAACCTTTTCCTGAGCGATTCACAAAAATTGCCGAGTGGGTCATCCGGAAACCAGGCTATACTTTCAAGCACCTGAATATCCATGAGATCGACCAATTTGCAGCCGATTTTATGGAAATTTATAATGATGCCTGGAAGAACTTCGAAAACTTCGTACCTATCAATAAGGCTACACTTCTGGAAAGCTTTAATAAAATGAAGGCCATTATGGATCCAAAGCTAATCTGGTTTGCTTATGTGAATGGCGAACCTGCTTCTTTTGTCCTGATACTTCCAGATGCAAACCAGATCATTAAACCTCTTAAAGGAAAACTAGGTTTGATAGAAAAGATGAAATTTTTATATTACCGGTGGAGGGGCGTTTCCCGGATGAGAGCCGTGGTTATGGGGACTAAGGAAGCCTATCAAAAACACGGACTTGAAAGCGCCATGTTCATAAAATTGAAAGAGTATGTTCTTCCTTTGAAGCAATATGAAGAGTTAGAACTTTCCTGGGTGGGCGACTTTAACGAAAAGATGCTTGCCATCCATGAAGCAACAGGTGCTACTTTTGGCAAAAAGCATGTCACCTTAAGAAAAGTATTTTAATAAAAATGCCCCTTCGAAAGGGGCATTTTTTAAGCAAGTACTTTAGTTCTTCTGATTTCCTCAAACAGATCAATGATCTTTTTCTGTAGCTCGATTACCTCAGACTCTCTGTCCTGAAGCCTCTTGGAAATAACCTCCAGTTCTGAAACGTACTTCTCCTGCTGCTCATTATCATTATAGGTAAGCAGTTGCACTACTGTCATATCAAATAGTTTAGCAATTTGCTCCAAACGGGATAAATTAATATCCGTTATACCTGTTTCAATTTTAGAGAACGCAGGAATAGAAATATCCAACCGTTTTGCTACATCTTCCTGGCTCCAGGCTTTTTGATGCCTCAGGAGTCTTATTTTTTTTCCTAATGTTTTCATTTTCCTTTACTTTTTTTTATACCTCTAATCACTCAAAACGCTCTCAGCAAAGCCTTCCAAATCTAATCCGCCAAAATTTCCAGAACTCATAAGAAGCAAGTTTTTACTCTTATAATTAATAGAGCGCAAAAACTCTACCAACATTTCGGTCTCACTGAAGAAATTTAACTGATTGTTACCAAATGCTTGTTTTACTATATTTTGACCATAAGGTTCCAACTTTTTTTGTTCAAATGTCTTGTTGCATATAAATACGACTGCCACATCTGTCATATCCATGCACCCCCTGTATTCATTCAGAAAATCCTTATTTAGACTACTGAATGTATGCAATTCCATCACAGCTACCACTTGTCTTTCAGGAAATTGCTCCTTAACGGCGTCAATTGTGGCTCTTAATTTAGACGGAGAATGAGCGAAATCTTTATAGACTGATGTGAAAGAATTTTTCCCCAACAGCTCCAGTCTCCTCGCAGCGCCTTTAAATGTACTAATTGAAAGATAAAATTGTTTATCATTTACCCCTAAACTATTACAAACATGGCGAGCCGCTTCAATGTTCTGCAGGTTATGCTTACCAAAAACAAGCAAAGGGGTAGATTGTTCGTCAACTTTCAAATATGTTATTCCGTCCTTTATGAAACTTTCTGGTGACGAATATGCTTCTTTCTTTAAATTAACATCCTCTTTTTTCACCAGCCCGGCAACTGTCTCATCTTCCTGATTATAAATAATTGTTCCTCCAGGCTCAATTGTCGTCAAAAACAGACGAAACTGTTCAACATAGTTATCGAACGTTGGAAATACATTTATATGATCCCAGGCAATCCCGCTTATAACACCTGTTGTCGCGCGGTATAAATGAAACTTTGGCCTACGATCAATTGGCGAGGACAGATACTCGTCCCCTTCAATAATGATTACAGGCGCATCGCTTAACTGAACCATAGTGTCGAAACCTTCAAGCTGAGCTCCAACCAAAAAATCACAGTTTATGCCCGACTGTTTAAGTACGTGCAGGATCATCGAGGTGATGCTTGTCTTTCCGTGACTCCCACCAATTACCACACGGATCTTATCCTTAGACTGCTCATAAACATATTCCGGATAAGAATATACTTTTAGTCCCAGTTCCTGTGCCTTCAAGAGTTCAGGATTATCAGGCCGCGCATGCATTCCAAGTATTACCGCATCTATGTCTGAAGTAATATTTTCGGGAAACCAACCCATTTCGGCTGGCAGGATATCAAACCGTTTCAATCTTGAGAATGATGGTTCAAAAATCGCATCATCCGACCCGCTCACCGTATGACCTTTTTTACTCAGGGCAATAGCCATATTATGCATGGCACTTCCCCCTATTGCTATTAAATGTATCCGCATTTAAATACCCGAAGTTAATTCCTAGAAGTAAAAGACAAAGATAAAAAGATCTAATTTAATTTTGTTTCACAAACTTAACAGCAACCCATCTATCCATTAATTTATGTAAAGAATAATTAAGATTATATTTTGCTGCTTCAGCCGTGATCAAAGGCAAATCTTCCTGATAAAAGCCACTCATAAACAGCAGACCGTCAGTTGCTAAGACTTTAGAATAACGGTCTATCTGGTCGATTAGTATATTGCGGTTAATATTGGCCAGGATAATGTTGAACTTTTTATCGGGAATTATTTCCTTAGAGCCGCAAAGAACGTGTATGTTTTTGCATTGGTTAAGTTGAGTATTTTCAACGGTACTATCATAGCAAACCTGGTCATAGTCCATAGCCAGGAGTTCTTTAGCTCCGCATTTCTCGGCAAGAATTGCCAGAATGCCAGTACCACAACCCATGTCTAACACTTCTTTATATCTAAGATCTTCTTCCAGAATAAATTCCATCATCATGGTTGTGGTTTGATGATGCCCCGTCCCGAAAGCCATCTTAGGATCAATGACTATCTCGTAAGGAAATTCCGGCATGGGTGCATGGAAAGTAGCGCGAACATAACACTGATCATTTATCACCAAAGGTTCGAAGTTGCTCTCCCAAACCTCATTCCAGTTCTTTTGCGGAATAAGACTCTTCTCATAAGAAAATGAGAACATCGCATCATAACCGGTCAACGCATCATTTAACTTTTGCTGATCGAAATCAGTTGAAATAATGTAGGCATTAAAGCCTTCAGAAGTCTCTTCAAAAGTGTCAAAGCCGGCTTCAGACAAGGAGTTGATCAATAGATCCTTGTGATAGTCCTCATCTGAAGCAAGCTTGAAAACAAATTCGTAATAATCCAAAATCTATTTATTAAAAGCTTTGATGATATCTGTAAAATCCCTTGACTTCAAAGAAGCTCCACCAATTAACCCTCCGTCGATATCGGCTTGTGAAAATAGTTCAGCAGCGTTTTTAGGATTGCAGCTTCCGCCGTACAATATTGTCGTATTCTGAGCAACCTCTGCACCGTATTTTGCAGCGATCTCGGAACGAATGAAAGCGTGTATCTCCTGAGCCTGCTCCGGACTGGCTGTTACGCCTGTACCAATTGCCCACACAGGCTCATAAGCCAAAACAATCTTAGCAAACTCCTCAGCTGATAAATGAAATACACCTTCTTCTAGCTGCGTTTTTATAAGTTGAAAGTGAATATTCTGGTTACGCTCGTCCAGTGTCTCTCCAATACAGAAGATCGGTTTCAAATCATTCTTTAAAGCAGCGTTCGTTTTTTCGGCCAGGAGCTGATTTGTTTCAGCAAAATACTGGCGGCGCTCAGAATGACCAAGGATAACATACTCGGCTCCGGCCGACTTAATTTGCGATGCAGATATTTCGCCTGTATATGCACCTGAATCTGCCTGATGACCATTTTGGGCTCCAACACTCACTCTTGAGTTCTGCTTAGCCAGCTGCGCAAGGCTATATACAAAAAGAGAAGGTGGGCAAACGATCACTTCCTGATCGCCTCTTACTTCATCGTTAACCATATTCAGCACCTCAGAGAACAGGCTTAGACCTGCTGTATAATCAAGGTTCATTTTCCAGTTGCCAGCTACTATTTTTTTTCTCATGTTATTTATTCTAAAAGTTTCTAAAAGATCGTGTTAATTCGAAGATATTGGATAGGATTTCTTTGTCTGCGCTATCAAATGCAACGCCGCGCCGTTCATACACTTTCTCTGCTGTTTCAAATACTTTATTTAAAGCATACACCTCATAGCCCTGCGCCCCTCCCCATGAAAAGTCAGGAATAAAATTGCGGGGATAACCGGCGCCAAAGATATTTGCACTCACACCAATAACAGTCCCGGTATTAAACATCGTATTAATTCCGCATTTTGAATGATCGCCCATTATTAAGCCGCAGAATTGCAATCCCGTTCGCCGGAAGCGGCGCTGGTTATAATCCCAGAGCTTTACCTCGGCATAGTTATTTTTAAGATTAGAATTATTGCTGTCAGCACCAATATTGCACCATTCACCTAGCACAGAGTTACCCAGAAAACCTTCATGTCCTTTGGAAGAATTAGCGTATAAGACTGCATTGTTGATCTCTCCTCCTACTTTTGAATACGGGCCGATAGTTGTTTTCCCATATATCTTAGCGCCCATTTTTACCAGGGCATTATCGCATAATGCAAATGCTCCCCGGATAGATGCTCCCTCCAGCACCTGCGAATTTCTTCCCAGGTAGACCGGACCAAGGGTTGTATTAAAAATCGCGCACTCGGCAGCTGCACCTTCTTCTACAAAGATATTATCGCCCATGATCCTGTTGGTAGAACTCAGCACTTCTGATGTTCTTCCTGCAGTGAGGAGTTCAAAATCAATCCTTAATTCTGAGTCATTAAATTTGAAGATGTCTTCAGGGTAGATAATTCGAGTAAAAGTGTATTCAAATTCTATATTTCTTAAATGTACAATATCTTTAAAAGAGTCTTTATTTATTCCTTTTGCTTTAACTGCAATAAGCACTTTGTCTTTAAACAGTGCCGAGCCGTCTTCGAGCTTGTCAATAGCTTCAAGTAACGGAGGACTGGGGCAAACAGAACCGTTAATAAAAATCCCATGATCCGCTTCTTTATATGGAAACTTTTCTTCAAGATAAGGAGCTGTGAGAAACGATACTTCTTCAGACTTTAGGTGCTTCTCCCATTTCTCCGCGATAGTTAATATACCAACGCGTAAAGAAGCCACCGGACGGGTAAATGTAAGAGGTAACAGGCTTTCCCTGGAGGAATCGTCAAAGAGAACAATATTCATATGCGGGCAAAAATAAAAAAAGTCCCGGCTGGAGAAACCGGGACTTAAATATATTTTAAAAATAAATTACTATTTTTTAGCGTAACGGGTACGGAACTTGTCAATACGTCCAGCCGTATCGACCAATTTCATTTTTCCTGTATAAAACGGATGTGAAGTATGAGATATCTCTAATTTGATTAAAGGATATTCATTTCCATCCTCCCATTTAATGGTTTCCTTGGTTTCTATGCAAGATTTGGTTACAAAAGCATAATCGTTAGACATGTCTTTAAAAACTACCAATCTATAATTTTTTGGGTGTAAATCAGCCTTCATTGTATAATCCTCCTATTGAGAGGCGCAAATATAGAAATTTCATTTATAAATAAAAATAGTTTTATTTTTTTAAATAAACATCTGCGCCTTTGGAACAATACTTGTACAGTTCTGATCAAACATTTTAATCTATTATGGAAACTAAAGAAACGACCACCATGGTATTAAACGACCTGGTACAAATTAACAACGATCGTATTGTAGGATATGAAAAAGCGTTGAAAGAATTGAAAGAAGGTGACTCCGATCTTAAAGTTCTTTTCGCAGGCTTCATCGCCGAAAGTCATACAAATAAACTAGCGCTCGCTAGCGAAATTACTGCATTAGGCGAAGATGTTGATTCAGGAACCACTAACAGCGGAAAAATTTACCGTGCATGGATGGATGTGAAGGCTCTCTTTAGCGGTCACGACAGAAAAACAGTTCTCGAAAATTGTGAATTTGGAGAGGATGCTGCACAAAAAGCATATAAAATGGCATTAGAAGACGATTCATTACCGGCTTATATCAGGCAGCTTATTACCGAGCAAAAAGCTCTCCTGAAAGAATCACATGATAAGGTTAAATCTCTAAGAGATATGCAACGTTAAAAAAGAAAGAGAGGCTGGTTTAGTCTCTCTTTCTTTTTACTTTCGTATTTGGCACACGCTCTTATGTGCCCTATCACGCGCCTCATACTAATAAGTCGGCAATTATTACTTAAGGCCAGATACCCATATTCATATAAGATATAGCCACCTTATCAATAGCCCCTATAAACGCTGCCGTTCTAAGATCCTCTATTTTACTGTTTGTGAGCTTGATATCTCGGATATCGTGGTAGGAACGGATCATGGTCTCTTCCAGTCCTGAATTTACAAGTTCAAGCTCTGTTGCACCCTTAGCTACAAGATTTTTTTGCTCGGCACTCAAAGACACCCCTGTCATTTTTTCCATCAGGTTGATCAGATTCATACTGGACGTTTCTTCATACCGCTTATCCATACGACCGAAAGCAACATGGTAAAGGTTCTTCAGCCATTCAAAATAAGATACCGTTACGCCTCCTGCGTTGCAATACATATCCGGAATGATGATCCCGCCCTTCTTTGAAAATATCGCCCCGGCTTCCGGGGAAGTCGGACCATTTGCTCCTTCGGCGATGATCTTTGCTTTTATCCTGCCTATATTCTCCCCGGTAAGTTGGTTTTCCAGGGCCGCAGGTACCAGGATATCACAATCCTGTTCTAAGCCTTCCGCTGAATTACTAAATTCTGACCTGGCACCTTTGAAACCTAAAATTGAGCCGGTCTCTTTGCGATGAGCAACTATATCTTCGAGATCTAAGCCGTCCGCATTATAGATCGCTCCTTCAAATTCGCAGAGGCCAACTATAAGTGCTCCAAATTGAGAAAGGTATTTTGCGGAATGATATCCCACATTACCAAGCCCCTGAACAATAACCCTTTTTCCCTCAAGACCGGCGGTTAAGCCCAGCGCTTTCATATCTTCAGCGACACTAACGCACTCACGGGTAGCTATAGCCACTCCCCGCCCTGTCGCCTCCTTTCTTCCATGAATGCCATGCAGCGCAATAGGCTTACCAGTAACACATCCCATAGCATCAAGCTGTCCGGGATTCATGGTATAATAAGTATCGGCGATCCAGCTCATCTCGCGCTCTCCGGAACCATAATCAGGAGCGGGAACGTCAATTGCCGGACCGATAAAATTCTTCTTAATTAGCTCGACGGTATAGCGGCGTGTTATGTTTTCGAGCTCCGCAATCGAATAATTTTTAGGATTTATTTTGATGCCACCTTTGGCGCCTCCGAATGGCACATTAACTATAGCACATTTATAGGTCATTAACGCGGCTAAAGCCATAACTTCATCTTCGTTGACCATTTCGCTGAAACGAATACCACCCTTGGTTGGAGACATGTGATGAGAATGCTCCACCCGCCAGGCATCAATTACCTCTACACCGTCCCCTTTTCTGATTGGAAAACGAAAACGGTAAACGCTATTACAAGCTTTGATTTGGTTTAGTAAGCCAGTAGGGTGCCCTGTGAACTGCGCAGCATGATCAAAAAAATTACTAACATCGTCAAAAAAACCACCGGCATTCGGAGCCACTTTGTTGTCTGCCATATTTATAAACTTAGTTTAGAATACATCAATTATATTTCCAAATAAAAGCATTAAGGTAACAAAGTGTTTTTAAACTGCATACTCCGCAGACAAATTGGATGCAACCTTAGTGACGGTTCTCCATTTTTTTCAGGCGCCTGTCCATAGTAAAAAGATAGAACAGCAATCCAATCAGGATCACAGCAACAACTGCAACCACCACATATATCTTGCCCGAGCTACGCATATCATCAGCCATCTCAACCTCATTTGCAGTTTGAGCAAATGACGTCATCACCATAAAGAACAGGGATAAGGCGCTAAAAAAAAGTCTTTTCATGATTAATTATGTTGTTTGTATTCCAGTTTCCTCATTCTGAAACGCAGAGATGCAATCCACACGCCCAGCAAGATCCATCCTAAAACTGCAGGATAAAATACAGTACGCATCCTGCTGTCGAGGTCGTAAGAATTGAAACCAGGATTTCCGCCGTTGCCTGGATGAAGTGAATCTGTCATTCTTGGAAGGATAAAAAGCAGCACCACCATAACTGGAAATGCAAAGATGTTATAAATTGACGAAATACGCGCTCTTTTTTGCTCTTCATCCATTGAATTGCGCAGAACCAGATAAGCAAGGTACATTAGCGTTGAAATTGCTGCGCTATTGAGCTTTGGATCATTTGGCCATGGTTCTCCCCATGTATAATTCGCCCATATCATCCCTGTTATTAAGCCCAAAAATCCGAACACTACCCCCGCATTAACAAACTCAACAGCCACTAAATCATGCTCTTCGCTATTTGACCCAAGGTACTTTATGCTATAAATGACCGATACTAAATACAGAACAATCATCGTAAACCACATTGGAACGTGAAAATATAAGTTACGAATACTCTCATGTAAGATCGGCAAATGCGGAACTCCCAATAAAAAACCCGAGACAAGAGAGTAAAGAACAAGAACTGAGGCAAGTACTTTCCACCAGTTTTTTCTCATAAAATTAAAAATTAGTGGATCAAAGGTATAAAAGTAAATAGCCGCTTCAAACAGGAATTTCATCAGATTACCGTTAAAATAGGAAAAGGCCTCGAAAAATGTTAATTTGCCCTCGCATGAAACTGTATTTTTTTATCTTAGTCTGCAGTCTGGCTGCATGTAGTACCCCATTAAAGAAAGTTGAAAGCCCGCAGGCGACCTATTCGAAGAAAATGGTAGAGAGCCGCGCTATGAAAAGCTTTTACACAAACAGAAACCAGCAGCAACTGGCAAAGGCACATTGGGATTATGTCCCGGGTTTAGTTGCTTTCAGTGTTTTAAAGACTTGGGAGCAGTATCCTGAAAAAGAAGAATACTATCAGCTTGTAAAGACCTACACAGACCATTGCCTTCAGGGACAAGATACAGTACACGTTAATAAAAGCAATATTGATGACCTGGCGGCCGGAAAGATCCTCTTTACCCTGTACCGCGAGGAATTGAAAAGGGGAAATACCGCTGATGCAAAACGTTATAAGAACTGCGCTACATTCCTTCGGAACAAGCTAAAGTACGATCATAGTCGAATTGACGCCTCCAAACCTGGAGCCGGCGGATTCTACCATAAAGCTCAATATCCTAACCAAATGTGGCTCGACGGCTTATATATGGGTCCTGCTCTGTATGCACAATGGCAGGACGTTTTTGCCCGGGAAATAAGCACACAAGAGAACAATCAATCATGGGCTGATATCGCTCTGCAGTTTAAAACAATCCACCAGTACACCTACGACGGAGAAAAGCAGCTGAATTACCATGGATGGAGCGCTGATCCGGAAGACGAAAATTCATTTTGGGCCAGAAAAAGCGGACCATATAAAGGTTGCTCGCCCGAATTCTGGGGACGGGGAATGGGCTGGTATTTCGCGGCACTAGTAGATGTCCTTGAAATTATGCCTAAAGAGCATTCTGATTATAAATCCTTAAGTGAAATTATGAATCAGGTTGCTGCCGGACTTGCAAGATACCAGGATAAACATAGCGGCAGCTGGTACCAACTGTTACAGTACGACAACACTAAAAAATCCGACAATAAGGGAGACGAAATCTCCGGAAACTTTTATAACCAGTGCGATCAGGCTAATTATTTAGAATCTTCCGCCTCCTCGATGTTTACCTACGCGTATCTGAAAGGCATCCGCTTAAGACTTTTAAATAAAGACACCTACCAGCCAGTGGCGGAAAAAGCCTATAGGGGACTACTTAGTAACTTCATTCGCGAAGAGAAGAATGGAGATCTGAATATCTTACAATCCTGTGCATCCGCAGGTCTCGGTCCGGCTAAAGACCCGTCTAGAACCGGAACCGTTAACTATTATCTTTGCGGCAAGGACGTAACCATTACGCAAAACGAAGGAAAGGCAATTGGCCCATTTATCCTAGCCAGTTTAGAGTACGAACGCAGAAAATGATTTCTCACTAAACCGGTTACAATAGCGCATGGCTCTTAATTACGTTTGGATAGCGTTCTTTCTCGTTTCTTTTGTAGTGGCCCTGGTAAAACTCATGTTTTTCGGCGATACTGCTATATTTTCGAGTGTGATCAATGGAATGTTCGACAGCGCGAAAACCGGGGCAGAAATATCCCTTGGGCTGATAGGAATAATGACCTTTTGGCTTGGGATAATGAAAATAGGCGAACGTGCCGGCATGATAAGTCTGTTTGCAAGAGCTGTTAATCCTTTTTTCAGCAAGTTGTTTCCAGGCATACCCAAAAACCACCCTGCCTCAGGCTCGATCATTATGAACTTTTCCGCCAACATGCTTGGCCTGGACAATGCCGCTACCCCTTTGGGATTAAAGGCAATGAAGGAGTTGCAGGAAATAAACCCTGTTAAAGAAACCGCCAGCGATGCACAGATCATGTTTCTGGTGCTCAATACCGCAGGATTAACGTTGATTCCTACCTCTGTGATTGCCCTCCGTCTTGCAAATGGCGCTGCCAATCCCGCGGATATCTTTATTCCCTCGCTCATTGGAACGTTCATATCCTTTATTTCCGGAATGCTGGCAGTTGCGTTGTATCAAAAAATCAATCTTTTTAAGCTTCCGGTGCTGGTTTTCATATCCTTATTCTTAGGGATAATGGCTGCCTTATACTTCTGGTTACATGGCCTCCCTCCTGAAAAGATCGAAGCTTACACCGGCTCGCTCGGAGGTCTCGTCATCTTTTCGATCATTACTCTCTTTGTCGTTTACGGAGCATCAAAAAAACTAAACGTATATGATGCATTCATTGACGGAGCCAAGGAAGGGTTCAGTACCGCAGTGATGATCATCCCCTTTTTAATTGCCATACTGGTAGCAATCAGTGCTTTCAGAACCACCGGCTGTATGGATTACATCATAAACGGGATTGCATCTGTTGTAGCGGCCTGTGGCTTCGATACGGCGTTTGTACCGGCTTTGCCAGTCGGAATTATGAAATCGCTAAGTGGTGGCGGAGCCCGGGGCTTGATGATTGATGTCATGAAAACTTATGGCGCCGATTCTTTCCAGGGAAGGTTAGCCAGCATCATTCAGGGTTCCACAGAAACCACATTTTATGTACTCGCCGTTTACTTCGGGTCAGTAGGTATTAAGAAAACAAGGTACGCCCTAGTCTGCGGCCTCATTGCCGACCTCGTAGGTGTAATTGCAGCTATTATAATTGCATATTTATTTTTTAAATAATATATATATATATATCGATACACATGCTGGCGCACGCGTGCCGCGTGTGCCCTATAAATAAATAACATATGTCAACACAAACTATTGCTCTTATTGCTCACGATGGAAGAAAGCCTGAAATGGTGGCTTTCGTGAAAGAATACTATGATATTCTAAAGAACATGAAATTAATAGCGACAGGAACTACCGGTTCAAAGATCCAGGAAACTGGCCTTGAAGTTAGTCGGAAACTGAGCGGACCGCAGGGCGGCGATGCACAGATAGCTGCAATGGCAGCCGAAGGAGACCTGAAAGGAATCATATTTTTTCGCGATCCTTTAGGTAAGCATCCTCATGAACCAGATGTACAAATGTTACTCAGAGTTTGTGACGTTCATAATGTCCCCCTGGCTACCAATCCCGCTTCAGCAAAGTATCTCCTCCTTGGTATGGTCGAAGAGACTGAAAGTAAATAGAAAACGTCTCAGGAGGCATCAGCAAACCTCTTGAGGTGTTTCGCCAATATCCTTCCTTCTGCAAAAATAGCACACATCTTCTGGTTCTTTACAATTTTTAAAATCCAATAGAATCTGAGTAACTATTTAGGTGCTGAATTGTTACTTATTTGCAGTGAACAGAGCACTTAAAAGCACGTGGACAGACTTCGATAATGGTTTCGAAACCATTGTCAGTAATATTAGCGAGGTTTTTTTTCTCCTTGACCGCAGCCAGCACTTTATGTATCTGAATCCTAAAGCTCTCCGTTTTTTTGGGATTCAGGATGAGGATACCTCCCATATCACCTTATGGCATGTTTTTCCCTTTGAAAAAGGATCGAAACTGGCAGAATTTCTCACATTCTCTATTTTAGAAAATAAAAGTATAACTGATCAACTTTACTCAACATCACATTCCCGATGGTTCAAAATTGCTACCTACCCAACGGAAACAAGTATCGCTGTGCTTATCGCTGACGCTAATGAGGATAAAGTCGCCTATGAGAAATTAAAGAAGAATGAAGCCAATTTCCGGCTCGTCCTCGACTTTATTCCGCATATAGCCTTTATCCTTAAAAGTGGAATGGAGGTTTCTTTTTTGAACCAAAGATGGACTGAATACACCGGTAGAACACTTGAAGCCGGCTTAGGTACAAAATGGGCGGAAATGATACATCCCGATGATTATGCCGCCAAACGAAAACTATGGGATGAAAAAAGTCAGTCAGGGGACCCCTTCGAAACCGAATTCCGGGTCAGAAATGCCAGTGGCGAATATCGCTGGCATAGTGATCGAATCATTCCGATTCCAGCCAGAAATGGAACAATAACAATGTGGGTGGGCACTGCAACAGAAATCCATGAAACTAAGCTAAACAAGGAGACACTGGAAAAGGCTGAAATGATGACAAACTCAGGGCACTACGAGTGTAACTTACATAGTGGAAAAATCACTTTCTCGCCAGGGGCTTTTCGCTTATTCGGTTATCCCCCCAACTCATTTGAACCTACATTGAAATTCCTCAATTTTGTTTCTCATCCGGAAGACCCGCCTAAGATCAACGATGTTATTAACCAAGCTATCGCTACTTCCGTGTCTTTTGAGTATATCCGCCGCATTTATCTCCCTAACAGACAGTTGCGGCATATTTTGACCAAAGGCACAGTGATCTACAATAGCGAACAAAAGGCAGAAAAGATCTTCGAAATAATACATGATATCAGTGATAAAATAGCAGCAGGAGAAGCCTTAAGGCAACAGCACCATTTTGTGAGGCAGATTGCTGAAGCTACGCCCGATTTAATCACTGTTATTGAGATCGATAGCTTCAGGATAACTTATGCCAATATAGAAGTCAGCACCTTTGTGGGCTACTCAGCAGAGGAATTGAAAAAACTTGACTACTTTGATATAAAAAATCTGATTCATCCTGACGATTGGCAAAACTTCAAGGATTTTTTCAACGGATTCAGATCGGCCCAAGACAAGGAAATTCGTGAAATTGAGTACCGGGGAAAAGACGCCGGGGGGGAGTTAAAATGGTTCAAGGTCAGAAGTAAGGTTTTTGAAAGAAATCAAGAAGGGCTGCCAACACATTTTATTTCCATTACGCAAGATATAACTGCAAAAAAGTTAGCAGAAAAGGAACTGAAAAAAAATGAACACTTTATAAAAGAAGTTACCGAAGCCAGTCCTGACCTTATATTCGTGGTTGATCTGACCCTGGAAAAAATAAGTTATGTAAACCATAGTTTCTATCCGGATCTTGGCTGGAGTATTGACCTAACCGAGCTCAGCCTGAACGATGTGAAACAGAAGATCTATCACGAAGACCTTCCCGCTTTCGAAAAATTCCATTCAGAATTAAAATATATATCGGACGAAGATGTTAAGGAGATTGAATACAGATTACAGAATAGACAAAATCGATGGAAATGGTTAAGAGAACGTGGAAAAGTTTTTCAAAGAGATGATAAAGGAAACGTAACCCAATTTATAATTAACATTCAGGAAATAACAGAAAAAAAGGAAGTGCTTGAAAAGCAAAAAGAGAATGAGGTTTTAAGCAAGCTGGTTGAGAAAAAAGATGAATTTATGAGTATTGCCAGTCATGAACTAAAAACCCCTATTACTACTCTGAAGGCCTCTATACAGGTGATGAAACGCCTCATTGAAAGACATACAGATGAAAACACCCTGTTGGTTTTTGTCTCAAAAGCTACTCAACAGGTCAATAAATTAACTTCACTCATAAGTGACTTAATGGATAACGCCAAAATTCAGGCAGGAAAATTAAACATGAATATTTCTGCATTTTCCATGCATGAACTGATCATGGAGACAGTCGCGCACCATTCGAACCTTCATAACATTACTGTAAATAACAACCTGGACGAGCTGGTTGAGGGAGATAAAGTCAGAATCGAGCAGGTAATAACCAATTTTTTAAGTAATGCCATTAAATATTCGCCAAAAAACAAGGAAGTGAGGGTTGACGTAAAAAGGGAAAACAGATTTATTAAAGTCTCGGTAACAGATTTCGGCATTGGAATACCTGAAGAAAAGTTGTCTCACGTTTTCGATCGCTTTTTCAGAGTAGAAGAAAAATCCCAGGAGTTCTCAGGACTTGGATTAGGTTTGTACATTTCAGCTGAGATCGTAAAAAGACATAAGGGCGAATATGGCGTTAACAGCCAACTGGGGAAAGGCTCTACTTTCTGGTTTAAAATTCCACTTAAGCAAGCTTTTTCGATTAAGGAGGAATGAGGTCACAAATTATGATCTCATATTTGTATCTAAATACCTACAAAACTGCGAATGTGTCTTGTTTTTATGAAGCGTAGCCTCACACTTCCCCACCCCTATTGCGCAGGGATGAAAAACTTATCAGAAAACTCACAGTCAGTTAACATCCGTGCCGGACATTTGGCATAGTTACTGACTATAGTATCAGAGAAAGAACAATATTCATAAACGCATGTTACCTAGTGAACTAACCAACAGTAATTTTTCTATGAATTTACACTCTCATAGTGTCGAGCGATTTTGTAATCAGCACAAGACGATTAAAAATTACATCGACGATCTTCCTCCGGAAGCCATTTACAACAGGCTTAGCCAGGACAGGTTTTCTATTCATGAAACAATTGCCTACCTCACCAGGTATCAGCATATTTTTATGGAGAGAATAAATAGAATCGTAAATGAGGTGAATCCTTATTTTGAAATCTATAAACCAGATCTAGACCCTGAATTCAATTTTACAAATGCCAAAACCACAGGCTCTTTACTGCACGAACTATATCGTTTGCGTAATGATCTCATGTTGCAATTTGAAGAAATGCCGTCAGAGAACTATGCACGGGTTGGAACCCATGCCGTGTTAGGAAGGATGAACGTAAGCCAGTGGATTGAATTTTTTCTATTGCATGAATCCAACCAGTTGTTCAAGATATTTAAAATGGCGGGAAGTTTCTGGTCTATGGAATTAGGAAAAAATGATAATGTTATTTATCTGCCGCGGCTTTCTGAATACATCGATGAACTCGCGGTTTAACATAAAACTCTCAAATACAGCAAATAAAAAGCCGGCGACAAACTCGTCGGCTTTTTTTATTTTTCATTAAATGGAACCTTAATTAAGTCTCTCACCGTATACACGTTACAACATTAAAGTAAATAGCCTTGGTAGAGTTTGTAGTGCGGTTAAGTAGAATAATCAAGATTTCTTTAGTTTTATTGTTTGTAAATGCAACTGGGCTACTTGCCCAGACCATTGCGACAGGACCTGTAGATGCAGGACCCTATGGAAAGGGATCGACTTTAGCAGTTCCTTTAACAATTGAAGACAGTAAGGGTAAATTACTTTCTGACAATGTTTTTAAACTATATCTTTCTGATGCAACCGGAAATTTCGCAACAGAAAAGGAAATAGGCAGCTATAAAGGTTTTTATAGCACCTTTGTTAATGGAGTAATACCTGTGAATACCACTCCAGGAAATTATCGGGTTCGGATAAAAAGTACAAATCCAGTTGTCGTTAGTGCACCTTCTAATGAATTTAAAGTGGAAAGCTCAGCAGGTATAGTAGCCGGTATCGACGCACCCTCTCAAACCATAGGCACTAATCCCAAAACATTTGGAAACTGCGCTTCCGGCAGACCTAACCTACGATTTAACTTTAATAACGCTTCCACTACGGGCGCAACAGTAACAGCCACCTTTACCAACGGATTTAACGAGGCTGACGTTAAAAATGTGACCTTTAAAGGTGCCGAAACGGAGCAGTTCACCGCTGCCGTAACACATTATACGATCTTTGTAAAAGCTGAATCAAACGGCATTGTCGGTACTCAGGCTTATTTTCTTATCAATAATACGCAAAATACTCCCTTTAGTACCTTCGGAAGCAATACGGTATGTTTACCCTTAGGTGTATTAGAGTATGGAGTGGAGATTAACGGGGCGAGTGGTATTCATTCAAACTTCCCCGGCTATTCTTACCGGATTAAGTGGGGTGATAATACAATAGAAAATTATACTATAAATCAAATAAGGGCAAACAGCGGCCGGGTTAAGCACACCTATATTAAATCATCTTGTGGTAGCCAGATAACGGCGGGCTCACAAAAATACTATAATGTATTTGGTATTGAAATACAGTTGATGAGTCCTTTTTGTAATGAGATAGGAACACCGGTATCTACTCAGGCAAAAGTGGTAACACAACCAGAAAACCGTTTCGCGCCACCTGAATTTGCTTGTATCAATACCCAACTGACCATTTCAAACAACTCGATAGCCGGAGAAAATCCAAGTTCGGCAACACCTGCATGTACCAATAATAATGTGGTATACTACTGGTATGTAGACAATGTTCTTATCACCCCGCAGGGTGTTTCGTTAAGCTATCAATTGAAACACACTTTTACCACTCCTGGCGTACACACAATTCGTCTTGAGTCTGAGAGTACTTCCGACTGCCAGGCGGCTCCTGTAGAGAAAAAGATAAAAATCCAGATGCCCCCTAAACCCGCATTTACTTTAAGTGAAGAGGCAGTATGTGTATCCTCTATTTTAGCCCCCCTTAACACCTCGGTGATCGATACCACCGGAGGCGCAAAAAATACCTATCAATGGATCACCACTGGTCCTTCGACAGCTGCCTACGTAAATGGAACCAATGCCGAAAGTCAGAATCCGCAATTCAAGTTTAACAAGGCTGGAATTTATAAGATAAAACTTACCATCACATCTTCCTGTTCACCTGTTACTTCTCCTGAGCAAACCATTATTGTAAATGAGCAGCCTGGTATCACCGCCAACTGGCAGAGTAACCTGTGCGGCAAAGGCCAGTTGCTCCGTTTTAGCAATACCCAGGGAAATCCGGTTACCACCTCTTTCTCCGGCACCTATAAAGAAGAAGCCGATACCTATTTATGGGAAGTTAGCGGTGGTGCATTTTCATTTAAAGAAGAGACAACAGCCAACTCAAAAGAGCCGGTGATCTTCTTTGAGGACTATGGCACCTATACAATCAAGATAACATCGAAGAATAATTGCGGTGTCAAAACTTTAACAAAAACCATAACTTTTAACGAATCGCCCACGGTAAACGCCGGTACCGATCTTATTATATGCGCCGGGAACAGTGCCCGCTTAAACGGTACGCTTAGCGGTCCCCCGGTAGCCGGATTCTCATGGGTTGGCGGAACCGGAACTTTTATCCCGGGAAGAAATTCGTTAAACGCCGAATATCTCCCATCAGCAGCAGAGATCAAAGCGGGAACAGTTCAGCTTAGCCTTACTGCCACCACTTTAATCCCTGCACCATGTGATAAAGTTGTCGATGTTGTGATTGTCACCATAAACCCACCTAATAAAATTACATCCCCGAACTCGGCCGTTATTTGTACAGGAACGGAGTTAAACTACAAGCCTGTAGCAGTAGTTGAAGGAAGTACGATCAGCTGGACAGCCACGGGCTCTGCAAATGCCAGAGGGTTTTCAGCAAGTGGTACCGGTGACATCAAAGAAACACTTAGCAATATTGATGCAGCCGCTAACGCGACAGTGACTTATACTATCATTCCTGAAGCGAACGGATGCCCCGGTGAAGCCTTTACTTATACCGTTACCATCAATCCAATGCCTTCCGTTCAGGCAAAGGCTCTTAATGAAACTATTTGTACGAACCAGGCTGCAGGAATTAGTTTAAGTTCACCTGTGCCAAACATCTTATATACCTGGACAGCTGAAGCTAATGGAGCCATTACAGGATACAAAAATCAGAACACTCCAACATCTGTCGCTTCAATCGCCGACATACTGGTAAATACCGGAACAACTAACGGCACAGTGACATACACTTTTACCCCGGTAAATGCGACGGGCTGTTCTGGAGAGCCTGTAAGAGTAGTGGTTAATGTTACCCCATCTGCTGTAATAGCAGACGCTGGTGCCGACCAGAAACTTTGTACGGTGACTGAAGTTAAACTTAATGCCAACCATGCTGGGCTTGGAACAGGTAAATGGACGCTTGTATCAGGCCAGACAGGCGTAACCTTCGACTCCGATTCAAAACCCGATGCAATGATCAGCGGTTTGGTATCAGGCGAGGTGTACCGTTTCAGGTGGACGATCACTGGCCCCGGAACCTGTAATTCAAGCAACGATGAAGTATTAATTAATAACCTTACAGCACTGGCAGGAAACACCATTAGCTATCCTGGCTTTATAGTTTGCGAAGGATCAACTATAACAGTGACCGGAAGTATACCAGCAGGAGGCGACGGAAACTATGCTTACAAATGGGAAGCAAGCACAGATGGCACCACATGGACCGCTATTAACGTTAACAATCAAAAGAACTTAAGTGTTGTAGTTACTGAAAGCACTTTATTCCGTCGTACTGTGAGCTCGGGCGACTGCAGCATCATAAGTGGACTGGTAAAGGTTGATGTTCAAAAGGGAATTACAAACAATACGATCAAAGGCACAAATTTACTGATCTGTGTAAATACGGCACCTGCTAAGCTTGAAGGTAGTGTTCCTGCAGGCGCAGACGGCACTTATAAATACCAATGGCAACAAAGCAACGATGGAAAGAACTGGTCAAACATCATTGCTGCTACTGGCATTGAGTACCAGCCGCAAGCGATCAGCAAACTAACATATTTCCGCAGACTTGTCACTTCCACAATATGTACCGGCGCTCAGCAAAGCGTAAGTAATGTTGTGGAGATAAAGGTTTCGAACGGAGCTGTTGCTGCATTCACCTGGACTTCGGAATCTGCATGCGCACCGTTCAACATCAGCGCTCAGAATATAAAGGCTCAGGCTTCGGGAACCGGAGATACCTACCAATGGTTCGCTAGTAAAAAACTGATTGGAACTGGTATTGCCTTCCCTGGATATACCCTAAATAACCCTGGAGATATTACCGAGATCACCCTTAAAGTAACAAGTGCCTTAGGTTGCGGTGAAAAGACATTTTCGCATACCTTTAAAACTAATTCTTCCTTAACTGCACAGTTTACAGCCGACAAGCTGCAAGGTTGTGGCACTACAATAGTTAACTTCAATAATCAAACCTTAAATCCGGAGGGTGTTAACTTTGAATGGAACTTTGGTAACGGGCAGAAATCAACTCTGAAAACACCTCCTGCAGTTACCTTCCAGGCACGCACCGACGGCAAGGACACCACTTACTCTGTCGCCCTCAAAGCAACTTCTGCCTGTGCAACATCTTCTGATACGCTTAATATCAAAGTGATCGGCCAACCAGTACCACGGTTTACGCTAAGCACGGTTGAAGGATGCTCTCCGTTGAAAGTTACTTTTAAGAATCTGACGCCGGGTGGTTCAAACACTTATATCTGGAACTTTGGCGACGGCACTCCGGATGAGGTATATACTGACAACCGTTCTGTAGTACATACTTATACTACCGGAAAAAGTAAAAACTTTGTTGTTACCATGACGGTAAAAAATGCTTGCGGTCAGAAATCACAGAGCCACACCATTAAAGTTGCTCCGAACACCGTACAGCCTGACCTGGTCGTAAATGCCGATCAATTAAGTGGTTGTGCCCCTCATACCGTAAAATTCTACAATTATACAGTTGGCGCAACCAGGTACGCTTATGTCTTCGAAGACGGATCCGATACTTTAAGAACAATCAGCGATGATCCTATAGAACACACCTTTACTGAGGGAGGAACCTACCTGGTGAAACTAATTGCATCAAATTGTTCAGATACCGTGGTCGTTAAAAAGATCACCGTGTTCCCTGCAGCAGCTACTGCATTTACAGCAGACGTTACCGTGGGCTGTGCTCCTTTGAATGTTAGGTTCAGTAATACAACAACCAATGCGATATCTTATTTCTGGGATTTTGGCAACGGTTCAACTTACAATGGACAACATCCACCAAAACAGGTCTATACTTCAGCTAAGTCTTCGTATACCGTTAAGCTGATTACAAAAAGCAACTATGGCTGTATGGACACTCTAATCATGAAGGACTATATTAAAGTTAGCAGTGCCCCTGTAATTGCTTTCGAAGTACAGCCAGGTGAAGTTATACAGTACCCCAATTTCAAATTCGCCTTCAAGAACACCAGCACCGGTGATATTTCAAGCATGAGCTGGGATTTTGGAGACGGTAGTCCGGTATCCAATTCCCGGAATCCGGAGCACTCCTATCCTGATACCGGTACATACAAAGTGAAACTGATCATGGCCAGTGAATTCGGATGCAGCAGTTTTGTTGAAAAAACAGTTCGCATCACGGGTACTCCCGGACAATTGTTTGTTCCGAACGCCTTCATGCCTAATAGTGCGACTACAGAGCTGAGAAGCTTTGCGGCAAAAGGATCCGGAATTGACAAATGGCATTTCAGAATCTTCAACAAATGGGGAGAAATGATCTGGCAAACAGAAAAACTTGATGGGAACGGAGCTCCCGGCGAAGCCTGGGACGGAATATATAATGGGAAACCAGCCCCTCAGGGGGTTTATTTCTGGGAAGTCTCAGCATCATTTAAAAATGGAACCGAATGGGCAGGAATGTCGTATAACAACCAGGAGCCGAAAAAAACAGGCCCCATACATTTAATAAGATAATGATGCGGTTGATACATGTACCTTTAAAAAACTTCTTAATCCTTTGCCTTATACTATTTTTGGGAAGTAGTATAAAAGCTCAGGACCATATTTACTCGCAGTTTTACAATGCGCCGATCTATCTAAATCCAGCCTTAACAGGCCAGTTTGATGGCTCATTCAGAATGAATATGATCTACAGGAACCAGTGGACAGCAATGTCGGGCGATTTAAGTTATATTTCAGCGTCAATGGATTACCAGTTCAAAAATATCAATGGTGGTGTTGGATTGATGTTCAATAGTTCTTCTGAAGGTACCGCGTACCTTAAAAAGAACAATATAGCGGGCACCTATGCTTATAACGTAGGCACCGACGGCTTTATCGCTTCTTTCGGACTACAGGCGGGTCTTACCAACCGGCAGATGGACTTCAGCAAACTGGTGTTCTCAGATCAGCTGGATTCCCGTCTGGGTTTTGAATCATCCGCATCTCAGGCTGAGCAACCATTTAGCGACAGCAAATACTATTTTGATTCAGGTGCAGGAGTTAATTTTGTGATAGGCTCAGCGATGCTGGGTGCATCACTGCTTCACTTAAACAAACCCGACGAATCATTCACTGGCAGCCCGGTTCCAACACCCGTGCGCACCGCCATACATGCCAGTTACCGGTATGCTATGGACAGAAATGACCCCTTCAGCGAAGAGGGATCCTTCTTAATTCCATCAGTAGTTTATTATAAACAAGCTCAGGCAACTTCAATCAGCGCCGGGGTCCAATATAAACGCAGAGCTGTCAACGCCGGGGTCTGGTATCGTTCAAACGGAAAAGGCAGTAACGACTCATTTGTCTTTTCTTTGATCTTCGACATCTTTACCGGAAGCTATAACAAGCAGAAACTACGTCTGGGAGTTAGCCACGATGCCACAACGAATAAATTAAACTACGGTAATACCAGCGGTACTTCAGAACTTAGTGTTGGTTTCGAAACTGGCGAAGGCCGCGAAAAAGGCTATGGAAGTATGCGCTGCTACGACTTTTATTAAATTTCAATTCTCAGCACACGCGGCACGCGGCGCCAGCCGGGACACTTTAACGTCATGCCGAATTCATTTCGGCACCTCTTGAGTATGTTCAGATGACCTACTTAAGCAAGAGGTCCTGAAACAAGTTCAAGATGATCACCCCCCACTGTCCCCCACCGTCCGTTATCTTGTGAGAAGGGCCAAGCGCCAGGCGACTACAGACGACATCAAGTGTTTGCTGGATTTTTGTTGTTCGCTGACCTTATACCGACTCTTGCTAGTGAAAGCATGCCGCGTGTGCCTACCAATTGCTCGGGAATCTGAGATAACCTCTATTTTGAAACCTTTTTCTTTGATTTAGAAACCAACTCATAAGAATGATCAATCATCTCTTTGAGCTGATTAACCGATAACCTACCCGTCATACTTACTGTATTCCAGTGTACTTTATTCATATGATAACCAGGCTGCACCTCCTCATACTCCTCCCTTAATTGAATTGCACGTTCAGGATCACACTTTACGTTAAAGCTCGATGGCGAGTTTAAACCAACAAGCAGAAAAATCTTTCCTCCCGTTTTAAAAACAAGCGTTTGATCTCCAAATGGTAAGCTCTCGGTTACCCCCTCCTTCTCAAGGCAATAGTCGCGCAAAGATTCGATATCCATATTTGTAAAAATAAGACTCATTTAAATTCTTACATACTTAAAAGACGTATTTTTTCTTCGAAAACTAAGAAAAATGCACTAAATTTACTTAACATTACCTAAAACACAGCTTCATCTTCCTTGTATAAACCGGAATCACTTCTACGGATAGAAATTGTGATTTCAGTTTTGGAAAGCCTAACTTAGTACTAAATATGCTTATGCAAGACAAGTCAAATAGTGCCGGGTTGTTTGAAATCTATGCTTTGTCAGAAAAAGCTATTACGCTTAACTTTGGAAATGTCATCGACGAAGCACTTCTAAAACACGTAACTGATTTTAAACATACTTTATCTCAGCATCCTTTTCCCGGCCTCATCGCAGTTGTACCCACATACGCATCGCTGAGCATTTTTTATGAGCCTGTAACAGTTTATAAATCAACTTTGCCTGGTATAAACAGCTATGATAAAGTGTCGGCTTACCTGCAAAGCCTGGCCGGAAAAAATCACACTTCTTTAACCCAGCAAAGTTCGATCATCAACATACCTGCCTGTTACGGCAACAACTGGGGGCCAGACCTCGATTATGTTGCCGGCATCAACAATCTTAGCACAGAGGAAGTAATTAAACAACATAGTGCTGCAGAATATAAAGTGTATATGATAGGATTTATTCCAGGCTTTGCTTATTTAGGTGGAATGCCGGAAACAATTGCGGCACCACGTAAACCAAGCCCCCGCAGGTATGTTCCTGCGGGATCAATAGGTATTGCAGGTAATCAAACGGGAATATATCCCCTCGACAGCCCCGGAGGTTGGCAGGTTATCGCGCAAACGCCGCTGAAAATGTTTGACGCTGGCCGGGCAAATCCTTCCCTTTTGAAAGCCGGAGATATTGTAAAGTTTCAACCTGTCAGTTTCTCTGAATTCAGAGATATTGTGGAGAATCCCGGTTATTTAAATGCTTACTGATGCAAATAAAAATACTTAAACCTGGTTTGTTAAGCACGATACAAGATCTGGGGAGAACACAGTTCCTGGCCGATGCCGTGCCTGTATCGGGTGCGATGGATGTACTTTCAGCACGTCTTGCCAATCTTGTGCTTGGAAATACAGAAAATGCAGCTGTGATCGAATTCACTTATCATGGCGCCGAGTTTCTGGCAGAGACAGACCTGCTGATTGCGCTAAGTGGTGAAGGAAGTATATTATATACAGAAGACCAGGAGCTTCCGGCGGACAGGCCAATATTCATACCTTCTGGCACGAGGTTGTTCCTCAAGAAAAATGATGGTTCGTTCAGCTATCTGGCGGTTGCCGGAGGCTGGAAAGTTCCAGAAGTACTTGGCAGCAAAAGCACTTATCTTCAAGGTGGCTTTGGTGGCTTCGAAGGTCGCCGGCTGCGCGAAAAGGATGTACTTAAAAATACAGACTCCTTAAGTGCAGAAAGTAACGCCATTTTAAAATCGCTTAAGGGTTCAGCCTCGGTAAGTTTCCCTCCGTGGAAAGCCGCAAAAAACGATTTCCTTCCTCTCGAACGTAAGACCATCCGTGTAATTCCGGGAAGGGAATTTACATGGTTTACTGCTGATACACTGCTGGACCTGTTATCAAAAACATTTACTGTAAGTCCCCGGTGCAACCGCATGGCCTATGAGCTTGAGGGACCACCAATCATCCGTCTTAACACTCAGGAGCTCCTTTCTACTGTGGTCACCTCCGGAACGATCCAGGCAACCGGAGATGGAAAGCTGATGATGTTAATGGCCGATAGCCAGGTTACGGGAGGATATCCCAGAATCTTGCAGGTTATCGCGGTCGATCTACCCCTTTGTGCCCAGTTAAAACCTCGGGACGAAATTTATTTCGAAATCCTCGGACGCAAACAAGCCGAAAAACTGTATATAGAACAAGAGCTAAACATCCGGCAGCTTGCAGCCACAATAAGAACTAAGTATTGATACTTACCCTATTAATGACAACAATTGATATTAATTGCGATATGGGCGAGGGATTTGGAAATTACTCCTGTGCCAATGATGACCTTCTCTTCGATTTTATTAGCTCTGCCAATATTGCCTGTGGCTTTCATGCAGGCGACTACCAGGTAATGGAACACACCGTAAAAAAAGCTCATGCTAAAGGTGTTGCCATTGGAGCGCATCCCGGTCTACCCGATCTTCAAGGCTTTGGACGCCGGGAAATGAAAATATCGCCAAAAGAAGCGTATCGGATCACCCTGTATCAAATTGGCGCTCTGGCTGCATTTGTAAAAGCAACAGAAGCAAAACTCCATCACGTTAAACCTCACGGTGCATTATATAACATGGCTGCAAAAAGCAGGGACCTGTCTGAAGCCATAGCGCAGGCGATAATCGACTTTGATCCCGCTCTATTCCTGTATGCCCTGTCAGGCAGCGAAATGATAGCAGCCGCAGAAAGAAAAGGATTAAGATCCGTTTCTGAAGTGTTTGCTGACCGTACTTATCAGAATAACGGAATGCTTACCCCAAGAACAGAACAAAATGCCACAATTCATTCGCCGGAGCAATCGCTCGCCCAGGTGCTAATGATGGTCACCCAGCAGCAGGTAACTTCCACTACAGGTGCTGTGATACCAATCTGCGCAGAAACAATATGCATCCATGGGGACAATCATCAGGCCCTTGAATCATCCAGAGAGGTGTTTTTAACCTTAAAACAGCAGGGTATAACTATACAAGCACCTCTTAACTAAAATTTCCATTAGAAAAGCGCCCGGATATCGATATCGGGCGCCTTTTCCTAAGTTAAGTTATCCTTACTGTAAATACTTTTTTCAGCGTCTTCCGTCGTAATAAATGTATACGTGTCTAAAACCTCTTCAAACTGATCATCATCGTCCCATACCGGAATAATATTTTTTAAATGATTCAGCGTTAGAAAGGCATTCAAGGCCGTGACCTGATTTTGATCTATTTGTGGTATACCTGAAACAGCCATACCCGCCTTCACTGCTGTTTGTGTATCGTGTGATATAAAAAACAATTGCTTCATTATTTCTGTGTAATTTTTTACCTTATTGCACTATCAATTGAAGTGCCAATTACTTTCCTGCTCTTTGTTAAAATCTTACTAACATTTTTGGACTTACATTGTTGTAGAAGCATGACAGAACATAACATCTACACCAAATTCATATTTAAAGATAAAAATAACGACCAGTTGCTTCAGGAACTTATCGTCCGCAATCACGCAAATAAATTCGACTGTGTACGTAAGATCATCAAAGAGCTCACTGAAAAATTCTGTTTATCAGAAAACGAAATAATAATTGAAGGCAATTAAACAAATAAGGTAAAACATGCTTGAAACACTAACATCAAAAGTAAATAACAACCTGAAAGGTTCAATCCTCGAACCGGGTGAGCAAGAAAATGTAAATACTACCGAGCGAGTGATCTCAATTGCTGCAGGAACATTCATGTTATATAAAGGCTTGACCCAACTGGTAAAACACCCCTTTATTGGTTTACAGGAAGCTGCTGCAGGCGGTTTATTACTGTATCGCGGCGCTACAGGCTATTGTCCGGTTTATAATAAGATTGGAAAAGATACTACAGATCTTCCTGCAATCAGGATCACAGAGCGATTCATCGTCAACGCTCCACGTGAAGAAGTTTATTCTTTCTGGAGAAACCTGGAAAACCTGCCGAAATTCATGAAACATCTCCATTCGGTAGATGAAACCAGCGCCACACATTCTTATTGGAGAGCTAACCTTCCCGCCGAGATAGTAAAACTTACCTGGAACGCCGAAATCACTCGCGAAGAGCAAGACCGTTATATTGGATGGCAGTCCGTAGAAGGTTCAATGATAGATAACGCAGGAAAAGTAGAGTTTATTGATGCCATCAGCGGATCCGGAACTGAATTGAATATAGAAATTAACTATTTCCCTCCTGCGGGAGCAATAGGACACAGTATCGCAAAACTTTTAAATGGCGTTTTTGAGAGCATGGTACGCGAAGACATCACCAATTTCAAGCACTATGTTGAAGGCGACGAATACAAAAGGTATTCTAGCAACCGGAAGACATCGGTATTATAAAACCAACATTAAGTACACGCGGCACGCGTGCGCAAGCAAACCTTATATCCTGAATTGCTTGCGCACGCGTGCCGCGTGTACGTTATTACAAATCCAAACACTATTTCTTTCTTCCGCTAAACATTTCCCCAGCCATGTGCAAGCACATCCGCGAGGTGAATGGTTTTAATAGGAATATTGTTCTTATCAATATATGCCTGAAGATTCAACAAGCATGATACATCCGTCGAAATAATATAATCAGCCTCCATTTCGAGTGCATTATTGATTTTTTGCTGCGCCATAGCACTTGATATACTCGAAAACTTCACTGAAAAGGTTCCTCCAAATCCACAGCAGCTTTCGGTATCTTTCATCTCTACCAGATCCAATCCATGTACTTTAGATAGCAGAGCTCTTGGTTCATCTCTAATTTTACATTCACGTAAACCTGAGCAGGAATCATGATAAACAGCTCTCCCCTCCAGTTCGGCACCGAAATAATCCTTCTTCAATACATTAATCAGGAAATCAGAGAGTTCGTAGATATTACCCTGAATATTCCTGCATTTATTATGAACCGCCGTATTGGTAAACAAATCATTATAATAGTTCTTCACCATACCCGTACATGATGCCGATGGCGCCACGATATAGTTGTTCTCCGTAAAATCGTTCAAAAACTTGTAGCCTACTTCCTTCGCCTCATCCCAGAAACCGGCATTAAACGCAGGCTGACCGCAACAGGTTTGCTCCGGGTTATATTTAACCTTACAACCAGCTTTTTCCAAAATCTTTTTGGTATTGAAGGCTGTTTCGGGATATAGCTGATCAATAAAACATGGAATAAATAGTTCAACCGTCATAGAATGCCAAAGGTAATCAGAAATGCAAAAGCAGGCTGTCTATTTTCAATCTTTTGACGTTTTTGTACGTAACAAAATGATCAGCATAAAAAATCCGATCACAAAAAAAACGCTTAAGCCGAGTGCTGAATTGCGAATGTTCGAGCGTTCTTCAACAAAGGCAAAGGTAGCCAGACCAATTACGATGGCGATTTTCTCCGTAACATCATAAAAACTGAAGAACGATGCCGTATCTGTCGTATTTTCCGGAAGGTACTTTGAGTAAGTCGAGCGTGAAAGCGATTGAATACCGCCCATGATCAAACCAACCACTGCAGCCAGGATGTAAAATTGTGTTGCATTTGAAATATAATACGAGGATACACAAACAGCGATCCAGATGATTACTACCAGCATCAGCACCCTCACATTGCCGATGATGTTTGCTAAGCCCGACATGAGGTAAGCACCGGCAATCGCTACCAGCTGAATAATAAGAATCGTCGCTATCAGGTTTGAGGTGCCCAGATGCAATACTTTTTCTCCAAAGCTGGCAGCTACCAGCATAATTGTTTGCACACCTATGGAATAAAAAAAGAAAGCGTATAGAAAACGCTTCAGCTGATTGTTCTCTTTTAGTTGATGCCATACCTTAGCCAGCTCCTGGTATCCGTTAACCGCAGTCTTCTCTGCATTACTGCTTCCTTTAGGAAGTTTTGAAAAAGGAATCTGCGCAAAGCCAATCCACCAAAGCCCTACCAGAAAAAAGGACAAACGGGCGGGGAATGAACCGTCAGTTATACCGAACAGCTCCGGCTTTAAAACAAACACAAAACAGATGATCTGCAGCAGCACGCTGCCTATATACCCATATGCAAAACCCTGCGCGCTTACTCTATCCTGCTGATCAACGGTAGCTATTTGTGGCAGATAAGAATTACTGAACATCACCCCTCCTATGTACCCCATCGCAGCAATAGCAAAACAGATCACTCCCCATTCAAGCGTATCCAGTTTAAAGAAATAAAGTCCCATGCATGCGGCGCCGCCTAAGTAGGTAAAGATCTTCATAAAGAACTTTTTATCACCAGACACGTCAGCCTTTGAGGATAGCCATGGAAGCAATGCAGCCATGATTAGATAAGCCACAGCTAATGCATAGTTGGACAATGCGGTATTCACAAAGCTAAAGCCAAAAAAAGAAACTTTATCTCCATGCTCTTCTGTTGTAGTTATGATAGTATAATAGGCGGGAAAGATTGTTGATGTTATAACCAGGTTATAAGCCGAATTTGCCCAATCGAACATCGCCCAAGACCGTACAAGGGTCTTATCATTTTTTGATATTTGCATACGTCTTCGAAAGTAGACAAAAAGGTCAAATAACGAAACATTTCGTTTAAAGAAATCCTGAAACAGTTTACTTGGTATAAATTTCTCTTTTTGAACAAAACGAGATACAATTACCTGATTTATACTAATTAACCGAAGCTTTCAGCGAAATTCGGGAAAGGCGAAAAACTTGTTTTAACTATGATAAAGTTCATAACACTGGCATTTATAACAGTTACTATGCATGCCACGGCGAACTGTCGTACAGATTCTTCGAGGGTAAATTTCAAAAAGAACCAGATCACACTCGCCTGGGGCGGCAAAGGGAATACAGGTTCAATAAACTTTGGTCATACGTTTTCGTCATCCCGAAAATGGCATTGGGAGTACAATATCGGAATAGCCCCTTTCGAAATTAGCGATCATTTTTCATTCCCTTTTTCGCTTAACACATTTACCAGGGGCAAGCTGCATCATTTTGAGATAGATCTTAGAAATGCACTTTATTTTACCAAGTTCCATCCCTACAACGGAGGGGTGAAAAAAGACTATAACATGCAGTTGTTTCTAAACCCCAGTATCGGCTATCGTCTGCAGGGTGCAACAGGCATGATCCTGAAAACAGGTTTTGGACCGCAATTCCTTATTGATCCGCCCTCAGACAATATCGCCCGCGTCCGAACCCGCTTTCTCAAGCCTGTTGCTTTTATAACGTTCGGCTACCAGATATGATCAAGGAGTAGGAACAGGGACACTGGATGAATCAGTGCTGCTGCCATTTGAAGAAGTATCGATCATCAGCGTATCAGTATTCATCTGTGCATTCGAATCCGCGGATCCGGATTCATCAACACCCTGGTTAGTACTCTGATTACAACTGCTGCCGGCGAGGCAGAAAGCCGTCATAATCGCTAGAAAAAAAGTTTTAAAGGTTTGCATCTTCATAATTAACTGATTAAAATAGTGTAAATCTTAGTCGCACTACTGCTCGATCAGCAGCAGAACGGAACAAAAGGCATTGTATATCTTTCTTAACAGAATAGGTTCTGTTATGCAGCCATCAACCTTTAGCTCGAGAAAAGGCACCTTGCCGTCTGAGTCATCAAGTGTATAATGAACAATCCCCATACTTAAACCGGGGATCGACTCAAAGACCTTCCTGATATTAGCATCAGCAAAGAGAGATTCGGTTAATCCTTCCTGGTTGGTTTTAACAACATACTTGTCGTCAAAGTCCTTAAAGCCCAGGACAACATCTTCCATACCAAAAAATTTCCCGATCTCATCAATAAATCCCTGAGGATAAATGGCAAAACGAAAATCGCTTCGGCCATATAGGTATGCACTAAAAATTGTACCTTCCGGCTCTTCGATGATATCCAGCAGTATGCGCCGTCCCTGCTGGTCTAATGCTATATGATATTCTCGCGGATTAGAGACAGTTGAATAGTGCTCAGTAACTTTCTTCCACAGAACAGATTCGTCTTCCCCGGTTATCGTTAAGGTTTCTGACATTAGCCGTATTTTTTAGATAATTTCAATACAACTATAAGACTGGTGATTAGTTTTAAAGAATAGATAAAATTGCAGCAAGAACGCCACTTTAAAGCGATTATTACCCACACATCGATCGCTCCTTTGTTCTGTCGGATTAAACCTCTGTATTGGCGTGTTTGCCCCTCATTAACTAGTATAGCAGACCGTATGTTTGCCTGTGTTATACATAACTGAAAATGTGCAGCAAAAATTAATTTAATTGTCTAATTTAAAACTTATAAAAAATGAAGATCGTATCTAAAATTTGTATCGCTGTTGCTGTATTAATAGCAATTCCTCTCATCATTGCCTTATTTGTTAAGAACGAATATGCAGTGGAAAACCAGATCATTGTACACAAACCCAAAAAAGAAGTATTCAATTATGTGAAGTTCCTTAAAAACCAGGAAGACTATAACATTTGGTTGAGGAGGGATCCCAATGTTAAAAGAGACTTTAAAGGCACAGATGGTACCGTTGGGTTTGTCTATGCCTGGGATGGCAACGACGAGATTGGAAAGGGCGAACAGGAGATCAAAACACTGAAGGAAGGTGAAAAAATAGAAACGGAGTTGCGGTTTATAGAACCCTTTGAAGGAATTGCTTCTGCTTCGATGATCACCGAAGCAGTTTCTGAAAATCAAACGCGGGTAAGATGGACAATGAGTGGAGAGAGTAAATACCCCATGAATTTAACCAACCTCTTTGTTGATGGAATGCTTAAAAAGGATCTGCAGACAAGTTTGAATGACTTAAAAAACAAGTTAGAGAAAAACTAGCATCTTAATTATATGGATTCATTAACCCGGAAACATCTGGAAAATCTAGGATCCCCTGATGCAAAATCCAGGAATGAATCCTTTAATTATATTATAGGGGTAACCGAAAGGCCGGTGGACTGGGCTTATGAGGTCTGGGAGGATCTGCTAAGTCTGCTAAAACACCGGGATAACCATCAGCGGGCAGTGGCGGCTAAAATCTTAGCCAACCTGGCAAAAAGTGATCCTGAGAAACGGATGCTCAAAGACCTTAATGACATGATCATAGTCACCAGAGATGAAAGATTTGTCACAGCCAGGCATTCCCTGCAGTCTTTATGGAAGGTAGCTGCTGCAGGAAAGGAGCTCCAAAGCAAGGTGATCGAATACCTTATCGATCGTTTCATGAATAGTACCACTGAAAAACATTACACGCTGATCCGGTACGACATTATTCAGGTTCTAAAAAACCTATATGAACATACGCTTGAAGAAAACGTCAAATTACAGGCGCTTCAGCTAATTGGAATGGAAAAAGATATTAAATACAAAAAAAAATATCTGACCCTATGGAAAAGTAAAAAAACAGGGAACGGATGATGAATCTGAAACTGGTTCCTTCTAGTGTAACCGCCGGCATTATTGAATCTTTATTTGACTCGGGTCTGTGATAATTATCTGAGGCTTCCCGCCATACTCCGTCAGTTTCCCTGTCACACAAACAGATTTCTTAACCAAGGCATCTTCCGGCTTATATTTAAACTTATCCCGGTCGCCCCCCTTTATAACTATAGTTAATAAATGGTATGGAAATTCTTTACCGACGCTAAGTAAAGTTATAGAGGTCCTTTGAAGAAATCTTCCTCCATAAACTTTATCACATACGGTCACAGAATCACCGATATAGTTTGAAAGCTCAGTGGCGCTGACTTTTTTCTGTGCGAATGAACTTAAAGCAAAGAGTAATATTACAAGGGTCAGGAGTCTTTTCATTGTTAGGAATTTTATGGAAATATTGCTTTCATCTACAAATAAGAGCTTATCAAAATTAACGTAATATAGTAAGAATTGAATATATCGCAATAGTCTGATTATAGTTTTGCGTCTGGGATAGTGAAATCTGGCAAAATCAAAACCCGCCCTTATTTGTCATATATAAATCACTCTTTAACAAACACATAACACATTACGATCTATTCCGTTAAAACTGTATAAGATTTCATTTTAGGTTTGATAGGTTAAGTTTGATTAAGAAGGGAGAGACCAAAAGTCCTCCCTTTTTTTTTGAAATGATTTTCAATCGCCCCAAACAATTGTGAATTCTGCACATGCAGATTTTTTTATAGCAAAATTGCTATCATTGCCTCATGCTTTTTGACAACACCTATAAAACAATTGAAAAGCCCTCAGAAGGTATATTTAGAGACAAAGGAAGCAAGTTCATTACTTATGCGTATCCGATAAAAACAGAGGAGCAGGCAAAAACAATTATACAACAAGTGCGGGCACAGCATCCTAAAGCGCGGCACCATTGCTGGGCAATGCGTCTTAGCTCTGACAGAAGTATTTTTAGGTTGAACGACGATGGAGAGCCTTCAGGCACTGCTGGCCGGCCCATTCTGAATACCTTACTTTCAAACGACCTTACCAATATTCTTATAATTGTAGTGAGATATTTTGGCGGCACCTTACTGGGAGTTCCGGGCCTTATTAATGCTTACAAAGAAGCAAGTGCCGATGCAATTAAATCCGCAAATGTCATCCAACTGACGGTTAACGACATTTACTCTATTGAATACAATTATGTGCAGATGAACGAAGTGATGCGCATAATAAAAGACTCAAACCTCAATATTTTGAAACAGTGGTTTGAGAGTGAGTGTGTGCTGCAACTTGAAATCCCCAAATCAAAGCTTAATTTAGTGCTTCCCAAACTCCAAAAAATAGAGAGCCTAAAGACAAAATACCTTTTTACCGTGTAAAGATTTCGCTCCTTCTCGAATAACGTAAAAAAAATATTAATTAACTGTAACGAAACTGGATACAGCTACGTCATAATAAATTACTATTTTGAAACTAAATTTCACCTAGCGATGGTAGAAGGATTAATCACAATTAATGAAATTTCTCAATGAAAAAAGTCGGAAAGATTATTGTCTATGTTTTCATAGCAGTCGTAATTCTAGTTGGCGGCGCTCTCAGTTATGTAAAAGTTGCACTTCCTGATGTGGGGGATCCTCCCAATATACAGGTAGAGCTCACCCCAGCACGGATTGAGAGAGGCAAATACCTGGCAAATCATGTTACAGTATGTGTAGATTGCCACTCAACAAGGCACTGGAATAAATTTTCCGGCCCGCTTGATACCAATGGTGTAGGTACCGGGGGCGAGAAGTTTGACCATAACATCGGGTTCCCTGGAGAGGTTTATGTGCCAAATATTACCCCTTATAACCTCGGTAAGTGGACAGACGGCGAAATTTACCGGGCAATCACTTCTGGCGTTAAAAAAGACGGATCTGCAATTTTCCCGATCATGCCGTACAAGGCTTATAGTAAGATGGATACCGAAGATATTTATTCAATTATTGCCTACCTTAGAACACTACCACCCAAGGAAACAGGCTCTCCGGAACGTTCTCTTGATTTCCCCGTAAATTTCCTTGTCAATACGATGCCGGTTAAAGCACAGCCACAAAAAATTCCTGCTAAGGAAGATCAACTCGCTTATGGTGCTTATCTTGTGAATTCTGCATCTTGCAGAGATTGCCATACCAAACAGGAAAAAGGCACTCCTATCGAAGGAATGGATTTCGCGGGAGGCTATGATTTTAGACTACCGGGAGGCACAGTTAGCTCTGCCAACATCACACAGGATCTGGAAACAGGAATTGGCCGTTGGTCCAAAGAACAATTTATAAGCCGGTTCAAGTCGTACCAAAATCCTCACGCAATGAAGTCTGTTAGTGAAGGGGATTTTCAGACCGTAATGCCCTGGACGATGTATGGCAATATGGAAACCAGCGACCTGGAGGCTATTTTTACTTATCTAAAAACGGTTAAGCCAATAAGGAACCAGGTTACGAAGTTCTCACCCTCGATCGCTAGCAATTAACATTAGCGATTCGTTATAAAACACCACTTAAGGGGCTGGAATATTCAATTTCAGCCCCTTTGCTGTTCTTTATCGCACAATCCCCAAATCCCGGCCACCATATAATGAAATATCTGTAAAGCCACAGTATGTCAACAGTGAGGCAACGGTGAGTCTACATGTAAGGCTAAAACCAGTAATTTCGACTAACCCGCAAGCATCGAGTAGGAGGCGAAAGTTAGCTTTACTTTCGCCGTCCTCTCACACCACCGTACGTGCGGTTCCGCATACGGCGGTTCCATTAATTAATGATTTCTGATAGAACAAGACCTTTGCCTTTAGCTCCACCAGTTTTAGTGATTTGAAATAGGATCTACCATAGGCTGCATTCATGTGGCTGGCTCCTGAGTTCCACCATGGACCCCGGCCGTTGAAGGCTGAATCGACTGCCCGTTGTTCCGGCAGACCCCGTTCCATCAACTTGTTCCGTCTTGTCCACCTTCGTTTCCAACTGCGCCACAGCAGCAGACGAAGCCTCCGGCGTATCCATTCGTCCAGTTTCTCTACCGTGCTTTTCGTTTCGCCGATACGATAGTAGTTGATCCAGCCTTGTAAATAAGGGTTGAGCAGATCAAAGACAAAGTCGCCTATGTTCATTCCTCTTCCCATTCGGCACAGATCTTTTACTTTACTTCGAAAACGACTGATACTTTCTGGGGAGATGCGGATACCGACCCTTCCTTTACGATAGTAGAACGAGAAGCCTAAGAATTTACGGTTGCGGGGCTGATCCACTTTACTTTTCTCACCGTTTACCTTTAGTCGCATTTTCTTTTCCAGAAACTGGCTAACTGAGGCGAATACCCGCTCTCCTGACCGCTTCTTCTTCACGTAGATATTGCAATCGTCCGCGTAGCGGACGAACTTGTGCCCTCGGTGTTCTAACTCCTTATCCAATTCATCCAATACAATATTGGACAATAGCGGAGACAGAGGTGAGCCCTGAGGTGTTCCTTTCTCCCGGGTTTCTACCAGGCCACCTTCCATTATACCCGCTTTCAGGAAGCGGTGAACCAATCGGTGGAGGGCTTGCTCTCCGGGAGTGCGTTCCATCAGTCGGGACATCAGACGGCTATGGTTAACCTCATCAAAGAACTTCGACAGGTCGATATCAACTACATACCTATAACCTTCTTCCTGATATATTCTGGCTTTGTTTACTCCATCCGATGCTCGACGCCCAGGACGAAAGCCGTAGCTGTGCTCTGAGAAATTTGGTTCCCATAGAGGGCTTAGCACCTGATGGATAGCCTGCTGGATTAAGCGGTCTACTACCGTGGGGATGCCCAGCATGCGTTTACCGCCTCCGGGTTTAAGGATTTCTACCTTGCGAACTGACTGTGGTTGGTAACGACCTGTTTCAAGCTGGGATTTAAGCTGAACCCAATGCGCTTTCAAATAGTATGGAAGCTCTTCTACTTTCATCCCGTCGATCCCCGGTGCTCCTTTGTTCCTTTTCACTTGCTGGTACGCCTGACGCATGTTTTCGCTATTGGTAATGCGTTCCATCAGGCTTGCTCTCTCCGGACATGAGGTCTCTGATAAGGGTACAGAAGGAACAACACCATCTGAACTCATTACTCCTTCCGGGAGTTTTCCTATACCGATGGCCAAAGGAGATTCCTCCCTTAATTCTGTTTCTTGCTTCTGTATCATAAAAGGCTCTGTCCTTATTTAATGGTTCCGTCCTTCATAGCATTCGCTATTACTATGACTTCTGCTGACTCCTGAATGTTCAGCCATCTGTTGCCAAATGGGTTGCCCCTTCCGGGAACCGCTTGTCCCTTCCGCAGGCCTCTCATTCAGGTCTCCCCGGGTAAGACGTTTTACTTTCACGCTTATACCTGCCGTATATACTTTCATGACTTCCGGGTAAGTTTGGGACTTTAGAGATGATTGCCTCCTCATCCGTCATGACAGTCTCGTATACGGTTTCTGTTCGTCAGGCCAGCGATTTGCCTTCGGCTTCCTTCAGATTTCCAGTCACCCGGAACACCCTTGCCGCTCAGCTAATGGTTCCCCTTACCGGGCCCATAGAGGACTTGCACCTCCTAGTAAAAAAAAATATATATTCCGCCATGCCGGGCGCACAACAAAAAAAGCCCCCCTTTGGGAGGCCTTTTCTGCAAGACAAATATTAATTTTTTTCCTTGTTGGTGATATTGCGTGTAATATCGGGGATGATAAAGGAAGGGATTGATCCGTTGATTAGTTCCCAGCTGTTATCGCTCTTATGAGACAGCGTTCCCAGATAAGTGTCGCCAAAATCCACCTGATATTCATCCGACCGGCGAGTAACGATCATTTCGTTAAATTCGCCTTTATCAAACAAATCAATATAGATGTTAAAACTATTTTTGCCTTTCTGATTCATATTTTCAGGATGGTGTAACATGTTTATTTAACCAACAAGTGTTGATATTGTTCTAACTTTTCGATAAGCATACCAACAATTCCCTTATCTTTTATTCTTTACGAAAATTTATTTCGCAAGGCAGCAAGTTTAGACGCCATATCCGATTCCTTTGATGGTTTTCCTTTCTTCTCCAGGGATCTTCCACCAGTTCGCTGCACCGCGGTTCTTTCCTCTGTTTTCATAGACAGAGCGATCCTTTTCCGTGCAATATCTACCTCTGTAACGATCACTTCAACCTTCTGATGAACTTTAACTACTTCATTGGGATCCTTCACGAAACGGTTTGACAACTGGCTCAAATGAACTAGTCCGTCCTGGTGTACACCGATATCTACAAACGCTCCGAAGGCCGTAATGTTAGTAACGATTCCAGGTAGCTTCATTCCCGTCTTCAAATCTTCGATGGCATTGACGCCTTCCGTAAAGCTGAATGTTTCGAATTGCTCTCTCGGATCTCTGCCCGGCCTTGCCAACTCACTGAGTATATCCGTTAAAGTTGGCAGTCCCACCGTTTCCGTCACATATTTCTGCAAATTGATCTTCTTCCGGAGTGCTTCATCCTTAATAAGATCAGGCACGCTGCAATTCAAATCTTTAGCCATCTGTTCTACCAGTGCATAACGTTCGGGGTGTACTGCGCTGGCATCAAGAGGATGCTGCGCATTACGAATGCGGAGGAATCCCGCAGCCTGCTCAAAAGCCTTCTCGCCTAAACGAGCCACCTTCTTCAGCTCCTCTCTCCTTTTGAATGCACCGTTTTTATTGCGGTAATCCACAATGTTTTGCGCCAGTTGGGGTCCCAGACCTGATATATAAGAAAGAATCTGTTTCGATGCCGTGTTCAACTCTACGCCTACAGCGTTCACGCAACTTATCACCGTATCGTCTAAGGATGTTTGTAACTTGTTCTGATCCACATCATGCTGGTACTGACCTACGCCGATTGACTTCGGATCTATCTTTACCAGCTCGGCCAAAGGATCCATCAAACGCCTTCCGATTGACACCGCCCCTCTTACTGTAATGTCTTTATCCGGGAACTCTTCTCTCGCCACTTCTGATGCTGAATAAATAGATGCGCCGCTTTCATTGACCATCACAACGGTAACACCGGGTAAATTTAGCTTTTGAACAAAGGTTTCGGTTTCCCTGCCGGCTGTACCATTACCAATAGCAATTGCTTCAATCTGGTATTTTTCAGCCAGATGTTGTATGGTTTTACCGGCCTCCGCAAGTCCACCGGCTCCTGTATGAGGATAAATAGTAGTGTTTTCAATCAGCTGCCCCTGTTCATCCAGATAGACCACTTTACAACCGGTCCGGAATCCCGGATCTATTGCCAAAACCCTCTTCTGGCCCAGAGGTGCTGCCAGTAAAAGCTGGCGGGCATTTTCAGCAAATACTCTTATCGCTTCTTCGTCGGCTTTCCTTTTGGTAAGCAGGCGAACTTCTGTTTCCATAGAAGGTTTTATGAGTCGTTTGTAGCTATCTGCAATGGCAAGCCGTACCTGATCCGACGCAGCACTGTTGCCCTTAACGCATAAACGGTCCAAAATAGCTAGTGCCTCGTCTTCCGGAGGACAGATATCCAGTGATAAAACCAACTCTTTTTCGGCACGGCGCAATGCCAGGATCCGATGTGAAGGGGCAGACTTTACTGGTTCTGACCAATCAAAATAATCTTTATACTTATGGCCTGCTTCCTCTTTACCTTCTATTACCTTTGATTGAAAGGTTCCCTTTTCAACAAAAAGTTCACGAATCGATCCACGGATCTCAGCATTCTCATTAATATTTTCTGCAATAATGTCGCGTGCACCGGCTAAAGCTTCTTCCTCCGAGTTTACTCCCTTTTCTTCGTCTATAAATTTGGAGGCCTCTAAACTGACATCAAACTTATCCTGCTGCATGATCAGATCAGCCAACGGCTGCAGCCCTTTTTCGCGTGCAGCGGTAGCCCTGGTCTTACGTTTCGGACGATAAGGAAGATAAATATCTTCTAACGCTGTCATGGTTTCAGCCGCTCTCACCTGTTCTTCCAGTTCTGGACTTAACTTGCCCAAATCTGTAAGCGATTTAAGGATCGCTTCCCGGCGTTTGTCTAGCTCCCGCAATTGCTCTACCCTATCCCGTATACCCGCAACCTGAACTTCGTCCAGACTACCTGTTAATTCCTTACGGTAACGTGAAATGAAAGGCACAGTAGCGCCTTCATCCAGCAAACCTATGGTGGTGCTAACCTGCTGTTCTGATATCGAAAATTCGTTTGCTATCTTTTTGAAATGTGGAATCATATCCTTCTATACTGTAATGGACGCGAAAATGAGGCTAACTATCGAAAATTCAAAAAACCTTATCCACAATTTTCATATTAAGGCCAAGCGGGACTTATCTTTGGCAGCATTCACTTTTGATCTTGCTTTGAAAACATTTTTCCTTAGATACAAACCTCATTACATCACCAATCTTAGTTTAGCCATTCCGGTGGTCATATCTCAGTTGGGACATACACTTGTACATATGGCCGACAGTGTGATTGTCGGACATTTTGCTGGCACAATTCCGCTGGCAGCCGTTTCCCTGGTGAACAGTATCTTCACCATCGTGATGGTTATTGGCATAGGGATCTCTTATGGCCTTACCCCGCTTATCGCACAGGAAAACGGTCGGCGAAACTTCCGGGAATGTGGAAAGCTCTTATCCAACAGTTTAATAATCAATACCATTACCGGGATATTGCTGTTTATTCTAATCTATTTCGGACTTCTGCTTGTAATTGATGATCTTAAACAGTCTCCAGATGTGGTTAAGCAGGCAAAGCCATATCTTGCGTTACTCGGCGCTTCCATCATTCCTTTAATGATATTTATGACCTTTAAGCAATTTGCTGAAGGCTTGGGCTTTACAAGGCAGGCCATGGTTATTTCCATAGCGGGCAATGTGTTAAATGTGATTTTAGGGATAACCTTTGTAAAGGGCCTTTTCGGTTTAGAACCCATGGGCGTACGGGGAGTCGGTTTAAGCACCTTGATAGACAGAAGCCTGATGTCAATAGTAATGGGGATTTATCTTTTTCGCTCGAAGAATTTCAAAGAGTATCTTAAAAACTTTGTTTTAAGACGCATCAGCTATATCCGTAGTAGAAAGATCTTGAAAATAGGGGCGCCGGTGGCGTTGCAATATACTTTTGAAGTAAGCGCTTTCAGCGGAGCTGCTGTTATGATGGGCACTATCGGCGTTGCTCAGCAGGCGGCACATCAGGTTGCTATTAATCTGGCTTCGATGACTTATATGATGGCCAGCGGTATCTCGGCGGCAGCTACCATAAAGACAGGCAATAATTTTGGCCGTAAAGATTTTAAAGAATTACAGCTTTCAGCAAACTCCAACTATCATATCGTAGTGGTGTTCATGCTGGTAGCAGCATGTATATTTTTTATCTTCAGTAAATACCTGCCCTGGATATATACCTCGGATATCACTGTTATTCAAATAGCTTCGCAGCTTTTAATCATTGCCGGCCTATTCCAGTTGTTCGACGGCGCGCAGGTTGTCGGACTCGGTATTCTCAGGGGAATGGGCGATGTTAATGTTCCTACCATTATTACATTTATGGCTTACTGGATCTTTGGAATTCCGGTTGCCTGGTATCTGGGTATTGTTTTGGGATATGGAGCCAACGGAATATGGACCGGGCTGACGGGCGGACTGCTAGTTTCTGCGGTGCTGTTGTATTTTAGGTATAATCATTTTTTGAAAAGGATTTTGCAGTGAGGAATTGAAGGGCGAAGATATGGCACGCGCGGGCACGTGTGCGCCAGCAATGCATTCATTCAAACAATTCAGGATGTTTGTGCTTTAATAGGATTTAGACATCTATGTTTTTAAATACCTATAAAGCTGTCAGGAAACATACCGAAGATATTTGTGCCCCGCTTAAATCTGAAGATTATGTGGTGCAACCCGTGGTAGATGTAAGTCCGCCGAAGTGGCACCTTGGGCACAGCACATGGTTTTTTGAAACCTTCTTATTAAAGCCTTATTTGAAAGGCTACAGGGAATTTAGCCCTGACTTTAATTATGTGTTTAACAGCTACTATGAAAATGTAGGCGCCAGGGTTATTCGTACGGACCGGGGAAATCTAAGCAGGCCATCGGTAGACGAGATTTATCTCTACAGGCAACATGTCGACGAAGCGATGGAACGCTTACTGGCGGATGAAGAACATGCTATGAGTCTTAAAGACTTGTTGTTACTGGGCTTTAATCATGAACAGCAGCATCAGGAACTGCTGGTCACGGATATCAAATATATACTGGGTCACAATCCACTTTTCCCACCATACTTAACACAGCTTCACAGCCTTGACGAAACAACACCTCCTGCCCCTGGCTGGATAGAAATACCCGAAGGCACATACGAGGTTGGTTTTCAGGGAGACTCATTTTGTTTCGACAATGAGCTGAACCGTCATAAGGTCTATCTCCACGATTTTCGAATAAGCAGTTCACTGGTGCTAAATACCGAGTACATAGACTTTATAAATGCTGGAGGATACCAGGATTTCAAATATTGGCATATGGAAGGATGGGAATGGGTAAAGACATCAAAGGCTACTGCCCCTCTGTACTGGCATAACATTGACGGCGAATGGTTCAATTATACACTTCAGGGATTAGAACCACTTGCTTTAAATGCCCCTGTTTGTCATATTAATTATTATGAAGCCCATGCTTTTGCAGAATGGCGAGAAAAACGGTTGCCTACAGAATTTGAATGGGAAGTTGCCGCTGAACATTTTGAATGGGGCAAGCGTTGGGAATGGACTGGGAGTGCTTATATGGCATACCCTGGCTACAAAAAGGCGCCCGGAGCTATCGGGGAATATAACGGAAAATTTATGGTGAATCAGATGGTACTGAGAGGTGCATCCGAAGCTACCCCCCCCGGTCACAGCCGCAAAACCTATCGTAATTTTTTTCATCCACACCTTAAATGGCAATACACCGGCATCAGGCTGGCAGAATAAGAAGCGCATGAGCACTATTATCACACAGGAAATAGCAGACACAGAAAACTCGTTTAAACAAGACGTATTAAAAGGTTTAAGCAGTGATCCTAAGCATTTGGATTCCAAATACTTTTACGACGCACAGGGAGACAAGTTATTTCAGCAGATCATGACTTCGCCAGAATATTACCTCACCGATTCTGAGATGGAAATATTCAGCAGCAGGTGCCGGGAGATGCTAAGTCTGGTTAAAAGATTTCAGGAAGGATTTGATCTAATTGAGTTGGGCGCCGGAGACGCATTGAAATCCACCGAGCTTCTGAGATGTTTATCGAATGCCCATATTGATTTCAGGTACTTTCCGATAGATATATCGGCAAACATAATACAAATGCTGGAAAGGGAATTACCTCAAAAGATTCCAGGAATCCGGATAGAGGGAATCGACGCGGAGTACTTTGCCGGACTGAAGCTTGCTTCTCAGCGTTCGACGCGCCCGCGGCTGGTGCTATTTCTTGGTGGGAATATTGGAAACATGCCTCCGGATGTGGCCGGGCAATTTCTTTTAAAATTAAGGCAACACCTCCATACCGGCGACATGGCACTTATTGGATTTGATCTGAAAAAAAATCCCTGGACAATATTCCGGGCTTACAACGACGCGGATGGATTAACCAAAGAGTTTAATCTTAATCTTCTGAGGAGGATCAACCGGGAATTGGGTGCAAACTTCGATGCAGAGCAATTTGAACACTATGAAAGTTATGACCCGGCTTCAGGTGCTTGCAATAGTTATCTTATCAGCCTTTGCAACCAGCACGTGGATCTCTGCGGTCAGCAAATCACTTTCGAAGAGAATGAATATATCTTTATGGAAACCTCTCACAAATACACTCCGGTTCAGATTGATAAACTTGCAGATCAAAGTGGTTTTCAAACAATAAGACACCTTTTTGATCGAAAACAATGGTTTACCGACGTAATTTGGGAGAGTATTTAGTGACTGGCACCATCCTTGTACAGGCTTTGGAGATTATTTAGGAATTAAATTTATTACCTATGGATTCTACAGAACACTTAAAAGCTCTCGGCGAAGAGGCCTTATATATAGAGATGCTCTATTTAAATTTGAAAATCGAAAAAGCCCTAATGGGTGTCCGTTTCCGTAAACAAAGACTACTATGTGAGGCTGAAAGCATGTGGCGCGATATTAATACAGAGTACCACAACTTCTTGTCGTACTTACAACAGACGTCAAAAAGAGCAGCGTAGACTGCTCTTTTTGACTTTATTTCTGTAAACACAGATTTATTTATTTTAAATTAAAACTTTATGTATTTTTAACGCCTTAAATACGCTCGTTTAACATTGATTTTTCTAGAGGACTTAAGGTGTAGGAAGTGTAGAACTGTTTATCATTACCAGATTCACAGACCTTCCTGGTTTAGAAAGCTTTTCTATTTTATCCCGTTACGCATTTTTTTCTGTGCCTACTGTTCGACAAGGCGCTATGTCTTAATTGAAAAAAATTGGGTGAACCGGCCGGAAAACCCCGACAGATCCGCACCATATAAGTAATACACGTATCTTATTTGTCTATTCCTGAGGCCTGTTTGGATATTCTTTTACAAGTAGCTCGCCCAAATTGTTTATTTCTTCAGCACTTAGTGACCAATCGTCCTGAGACTTTACTTTCCAACCGTATTCATTATGCTCAATTAATAATGGATGTGGATCCATCAAGCCTCTTTCCAGTGAATACATACGGTGATTAAGGTCCATTGGCTCTGCGTAAAGTTCAACATTAGCACCATTTACAGGGTATTCTATTTTAATTCTCTTCATTGTTTGATTCTAAAATTTTATGGTTAACACAGGATGCATCCCAATGTTTTGTCCATTCGCAAATGCGTTTGATATTTCATTTATATCTTTGCTGAATAGTGGAGATATGAGTTATGTCTAAAATCACGATCAAAGAACTTGCACAAAAACTTAACCTTTCGATTTCTACCGTCTCCCGTGCCCTTAGTGACAGCTACGAGACCAGTGAAGAAACGAAAAAGAAAGTTAAGGCGCTGGCAGAACAACTTGGCTATCAGCCGGATCTGTATGCAAGTAATCTTAGAAGCCGTAAAAGTAAAACCATAGGTGTAATTATCCCCGAAATAACTAACAGCTTTTTCAGCCTTGCAATCAATGGCATTGAAGAAATTGCACGAGAAAAAGGGTATCACGTACTTATTTATCTTACACATGAAAGCTACCAGCAGGAACTTAGTATCTCTCGATTACTTTTAGATGGCAGAGTGGACGGGGTGCTGATGTCTGTCTCAAGCGAAACGACCGACGTGAAACATCTGGCCGACTTTAACGAACGAAAGATACCAGTTGTTCTCTTTGACAGGATCCATGACGGCTATAAGACCCTGAAAGTAGGTACAGACGATTATCAAAGTGGATTCAGGTCAGCTCTTCACCTAATTCAAAAAGGCTGTAAAAACCTCGCCTACCTGTCGATCTCTAAACAGCTTTGCATGGATAAAAGGCGAATGAAAGGTTTCCTAGATGCAGTGAAGAAATTTGAAATCCGTAGCCGGGTGGTCTATTGCCATCAAGATGACGCGGGGAATGAAAAGGTACTTAGCGGTTTGCTATCTGCGGAAGATGCCCCTGATGGCATCTTTGCTTCTGTAGAAAAGCTCGGCGTTGCCGTGTATGAGGTGTGTAACAAGCTTTCGGTTAGTATCCCTGAAAAACTCAAGGTGATCAGTTTTTCAAATTTAAAGATGGCTCCCTTGCTACAGCCACCACTTACTACTATTACTCAGCCTGCATTTGAAATTGGCAAACAAGCTACTGTCGCTTTGTTTAAAGCTTTGAAGAATAATTTCATTTATGAGGAGGATGAAGAAATAATCATCCGTTCCGAGTTGATCGTTCGAAGATCAACCGAATGATAAAACAAATTAAAGGCACAGCTACTTTTAACTGATCGCTATACCCCTAATGTGTTTAATAAGGGTGTTACAACTATAACCTCAATTTGACACCTCCGTTCACCACAAAACCATCCAGTGGTGCATAAATATCTTTAAATACGGGGTTGGTAATACTGCCGGTATAAATGCTCTCGAATTTAGTCTGCCTGGTATTTGTGAAGTTCTCGAAGTTTATATACAAAGAGAACTTTTCCCAAAGTTTTTCAGCCATAAAACCGGTCACCCAATATGATCTTCCGCTTCGGCCATCGTTAAGTTTTTGCTTGCCAAAATAATAAGCTTCGGCTCCTATTTTCCATTTATCTTCCAGCTCATACATCAATACATTATTCAACCGGTGCTTTGATGTGAGGGGATTCTGCCTAAATTCACCATCAGTATGTAACTTAGTGTCAGTAAGAGTATAGCCAAGAAACAACTTAAAATCCCTAAATCCCAATTTAATGTTCGTTTCGGCTCCCCGGGTGTCTATATGTCCGGGGGAATTGACAAGCGAGAAAGATTCTCCTGTACTTATTAGCTGCAATGGGTTATCAAGATAGGTGTAAAAGAATAGCTGATTAATGCTGAAAGAAACTGCATCATCAAAAAAAGCGGTACGATAGTTCAAATCAGCATTCAGTCCATAACTCTTTTCCAACTTGTTTTTGTCAGCATCTACCGGTAGCACATTGCGGTATTGAATGCGTTCGGTATCCTCTGTGAAGATATTCGGTGTTTTATAACCGAAACCTCCTCCAAGCCTGGAACTTAATCCGGAGTTAATTTTAAACAATACCGACATACGCGGAAGGAATGCGACACCATAATCGACAACATAGTCGGCCCGGACTCCTGTTTCAAGTTCCATCCATGGCTTTATGCGCGTATTGTTTTGTACAAAGGCACCAGCAATTGTCTGGGTATAACTCCGTGACAATATACCGGGGGGAACTCCTTTCTCACGAAAATCATCCGTCCAAACGTTGAGGCCTGTGATCCATTCTGTAGCGTTTGACTGATGTGCGAAACTTAGCTCTGTAAAACTGCCGTTTTGGATGCCGTCAAAAGTATAATCATGAACACTTATTCGCCGGTTAAAGTGGTTGACACTGTTCTTCACTGTAAGCGTGTTGCTGCTGCTTAAATCATGTTCGAGAACAAACTGACTTGAAATACGTTCGGATTTATTCCGTTCAAAATAAGTATGACCGGCTGTTCGCTCTCCCTCAATATAGTGAAGATCACCACCTATCCGGTTCTCAAAATTGCTGTTGATCCCGATGTTTAGTTTGGTTTTGTCATTTAGGTAAAAAAATAGCTTCGGATTGAGAGTGTATCGTTCAAACCGAGGTATGGCTGAAAGGTCAATGTCCGCGGGATCATAAGCAGCATTGCTGTTCCGGGCAGCAAATACAGTTATTCCGACTTTACCATATCGGTCACTATAAAAACCATTCAGGTCTAATCCTCCCGCTGAAGTACCGTTAAAATGGAAATTTAATTCCGGCTCATTTCCCGGCTCTTTACTGATCAGGTTAACCAGCCCAGCTATAGCACCGCCGCCATACAAGGTTGAAGCAGAACCTTTAATTACCTCGATACGTTTAAGATCAAGCGGAGGCGTCTGCAGTAAACCGAGACCACTTGCAGCCCCCGAATACAAAGGAAATCCATCCTTCAGTATTTGGGTGTAGCGTCCGTCCAGGCCCTGAATCCTGATGGACGTATTACCACTTGTTGCAGAAGTTTGCTGGGTTTGGATCCCCGTGCTCTCGCTAAGTACCATTCGAATGTCGCCAGGTTTCATATTGGCTTTTTCCTCCAGTTCTTCGCCGGCAATAAATTCAACCCGGGTTGGGATGTTTTCGATGGTCCGGCTGGACCGGGTTGAACTGATGACCAACTCCTCCATTTCCTCCCCCGCCCTTTCGAGGGAGATCTCGAGGGTATCATTTCCTGTGATGTCCACCGTATCTAAATAACTATGATATCCTACAAAACTGATCTGCAGCGGCTGTTTACCGGCAGCAAGATCTTTAAATCCGGCATAACCGCGGCTATCACTGCTCGTCCTTAGACCGTTGTCAGGCAAAAGGAAAGAAGCGCCCGGAAGAGGATCACCAGTATCGGCGTCCCTTACAAAAAAACTGATATTATGCTGCGCATAAGAATAAGCGCTAAAAAGAACTATCTGTAGGGTTATTAAAAAAATCTTCATTTAAATACTGTTTCTAAAAAATAGAGTTTTATATGGATAAACGGAGCCTGGGCTCCCTCAGAGTACCATTTTTAACGTACGATGGGTGAGAGACTCTGGATCAAGCGGAAAAGTTGGGGGATGTTCTTTCTTTCGTCATCCTGAACTTGTTTCAGGACCTCTTGCTTAAGCATGTCCTTTATATTCCAGGAGTTGCCGAAATGAATTCGGCATGACGACCGTTTTGAAAAGTCTGTCCCCCCTCCTGTCCGGAGAGTTCCGAAGGGTCTCTCCGGACCAGTAATAAAAAAGAGACTCCGACTCGCTAGATTGCCATTTTAACGTACGATGAGTCACAGACTCTTTTTTATTGGACAATCCGTAGTCTCCTACCGCACCGCCCTTCTCACAAGACTAGCGGACAGACGGAGGCGTGCTAAATAAGCAGTGCTTTAGTCCCGGACTTAAACCAGCCGCGGTGGCTGCCAAATGGGCAAACAGATGTCTTGTAGACAAAAATAGGTATAAAGGGAATATTTTTTACTTGAGGAGAAAGAAACAACAGGCTTCACAAAAACAACAGAGCAGTAGATCATAAAACCGCTGCAGGAAGAGCAGGAAAAGAACGGGGAGCAACCTTTGCAATCGGGATCTTTAGAGCAATCGGCCTCTCGCTGCTCGATAAGGCACTCATCTCCGGAGGCATTCAGGTGCTCAGTGGCACAACAGGGTGATACTGCTAAAAGGAGAACGTAAACCGATATGATGAAACTAATCCATTTCACATTGCAAATGTATCAGAATTCATCAAATTTGAATTCAATAGTAGAAAAATATTACTTAGTCCATGTCACCCGATAGGGCCATACCGCATAAAGAGTCAATACTCACCTTCTCTGCGTTTTCCTTTACTCTTAAAACAAACTTGATTTTTTGGCAGATCTCGTATTCTTCAAGATCTTTAAATCGCTCAATGTCTGCTTTGATATCCTCTACGGACATGTCCGACATCATGTGCAAAAAATCCTCTTTGCTGAAAAAACGATATGCTGTTGTTGCCTGATGAGACCAGGCGAGAATTGAATGTGAAATTCCTGACTTAAATTCAGTTGTTTTTTTGGGCATCGCTTTCATTTTAGATAATTGCTTATACGCAAGTTATCAAGTTCGGTTACATTAATATAATATTAACCGATTGCTAATACAAAGTACACAAATATGAAAAAATAGTTTTCAAAGAAATTTAATTTAGAAAGATGACGGTTAATCTGCGTAAAAATCCTGAAGAGATCCGAAGTATGCAGTATCCCAACCTTCTGTAATATCCTCAAAATCAACATCTGGAATATTAGTATGTCGCAACTCTACAGATGTTCCTTCTTTACTTGGATGGAGCTTTATAGTTACAATAGAAGGTGCTTGCTGCTCTCCGAAATACCATTCCTGTACTATTTTTTTACCCTCTTCAAATTCAAGATTCTTTCCGGAGATACTTCCATCCCATAAAGAGAACTCTGAGCCTGGTTCCGTTGACATCTCTGCCTCTTCGCCTGACCATAAATGGATGGTATTCGGGTTAGTTAATGCCAGGTACACGTCGTCAGGCGGCGCTGGCAGGGTATAATACCTTTTAAAATCTTTCATTAAACGTTATATCTTATTACAAGGGCACAAATGTAAGAGTTTACCCAAAAATATCAGTCCTTTAATCTCGTCGAACGTATCATCTGCCCATAGTCCAATTTACGAGCCATGGCATTTGCTGTATTTACGATCCTCTTCTCACGAGTAGCAGGTGTTTTAGCGCTATCAATCCATTTTATAAAATACTCGCGGTGAGACTTCGCAAGGCTGTTGAAATATTCTTCTGCCTCCAGATCGCTATCAAAATACTCCAGCAGCTCGTCCGGAACCGGGAGAAAATAGTTAACATGCACTTCGAGACTTACCTGGAGCATGGCACCTTCTGATTTTCGGATACACTTGCGCATTCCGGCATTAATGGCCATAATAAAATTCCCTTCACCCACCGGTATAAGAGCGACACCGTCAATGGGACATAAGTCGAGAGTGCCTTTTACCCGGAACGATTTCTTATTACCCGGCGCCAATTCCTGCGCAATGTGAGAAGGAACTTCAATATAGGTCCATCCGGTTTTCTCACCATTTTCAGCAAACTTTAAAATAACCGTACTGTAGCTAACCATTAGGAGCTAAAAATAAGGCAAATTTTTATTTCAAACAGAAATCTTATAATCTAAGTTATTATGCTACCTGTAAAAAAAGGTAATATTTGTATGATCGTAACAGAAGAGCAAAAGAAAGAAGCTAATGAATTTTATAAAGAAGCCCTGAACTTACTTCACGATAGTGGTTCGAATTTCATGTTAGGAGGCGCATTTGCAATGTTTCAATATACTGGTTTATATCGCGACACCAAAGACCTTGATGTGTTCTGTAAACCCTCTGAGTACCCTAAAATTTTGAAGCACTTCGCTGAAAAAGGCTACAAAACTGAACTGACAGATGTTCGATGGTTAGCTAAAATATTTAAGGGCGAATATTTTATCGATATTATTTTCGACACTGTGAACAACATTTGTACTGTTGATGATACCTGGTACGAGCACTCAACAGAAGGCACTTTTGCCGGTGTACCGGTAAAGTTTTTACCGGCGGAAGAGTTAGTATGGTGCAAAATCTATGTACAGAACCGGGAGCGCTACGATGCGGCCGATGTAAATCATATTCTCCTGAAGTATGGAAAAAAACTGGATTGGAAACGGTTGCTGTTCAGACTTGACCAGCACTGGCATTTGTTACTGACACAGATCCTGATCTTTCAGTTTGTCTACCCTGCCGACTATCATGACATCATCCCAAAATGGCTCTTCGATGAACTTATTGAACGCGCAAAAGAACAATACGATTTGCCGCCTGCAGTCGAAAAAGTGTGCCGTGGTCCGGTTATTGACCAAACACAATACCAGGTAGATATCAAAGAATGGAACTATAAAGTAAGTACAATCAAAACTACTTAACATGTCAACTGAAAATAATAAAGTGCGCATTGCCGCCGTTGGGGATATTCATGTTCGTGAAACGGATAAGGGTAAATGGACTGATTTTTTCAAAGAAGTATCTAACCGTGCAGACGTGCTGATCATAGCCGGCGATCTAACTGATACCGGCGACGAGGGTGAAGCCCAGGTTTTGGCTGAAGAACTAAAAGCCTGTACAATACCTGTATTGGGAGTTCTTGGTAATCACGATTACGAAAAAGGCAGGCATAAGCTCATCCGTCAAATATTGCAAAACAATCAGATGACTATACTTGATGGTGAAGCTCTGGTGGTGCATGGTGTGGGTTTTGCCGGCGTAAAAGGTTTCGGAGGCGGCTTTGATAAACATATGTTGTCGATGTTTGGCGAAGGTGCTATGAAGGCCTTTGTTCAGGAGGCGGTTGATGAAGCACTTCATCTTGACCGTGCTTTAGCCCGCCTGGATCAGGAACATGAACATATCCGGAAGATTGCAGTCATGCACTACGCCCCTATCCAGGCGACCGTAGTGGGTGAATCGGAACAGATATTTCCGTTCCTGGGTTCATCCCGGCTTGCAGAACCGCTTAGCAGAAGAAACGTGGTTGCTGCGTTCCATGGTCATGCACATGTGGGTACACTTGAAGGAGAAACATCCGGAGGAGTAAAAGTTTATAATGTGGCGAAACCAATCCTGATGAAGGCTGGGTACGCACAAGGCTTCTTTTTGCTTGAGGTTTAAAGGAAGTAGGCTACTTACAATTTTTCATTTGTTTATTATTGAGATACGAATTTTCAAAGGGCACGGTAATCAGAATTTTGCTCTATATTATTAAAAAGACAGGACTGCTGATTTTAGTTCTGATGCTGGCCGGCTTCCTTTTTTATCTTAGCGTATTAGCCGGAACATTCGGAGCACTCCCAACCAACAAGGCACTCAGATCTATAAAGAATAGTACGCCCTCTGAAGTATATTCAGCAGACGGGGTTTTGCTGGGCAGGTATTATATACAAGACAGAAGTAACGTTTCCTACAAAGACATTTCGCCAAACGTGATCGCAGCTTTGTTAGCGACCGAAGACGTTCGGTTCTACAGCCACCGGGGAATCGATGCCCGTAGTACATTCAGGGTTTTCTTCAAAACGATGTTATTGCAGGAAGAGAGTTCCGGAGGAGGCAGCACACTCAGCCAGCAGCTTGCCAAAAATCTCTACCCGAGGAAAGATTACGGCATACTCAGTACACCGGTTAACAAGCTCAAAGAGATGATTACAGCCAACCGTCTTGAGAGTTTTTATTCTAAAGAAGCCATACTCGAGCTATACCTGAACACAGTTCCTATGGGAAGTAATGTATATGGAATTGAAAGAGCTGCCGGGCGCTTCTTTGACACTAGCGCAGCAGACCTTAAAATAGAACAGGCGGCCGTGCTGATTGGAATGCTTAAGGCCACCACCAGTTACAATCCACGTAATTATCCTGAACGTTCAAAACAGCGAAGAAATGTGGTAATGAACCAAATGGTAAAGTACGGCTTTCTGGAGTCACACAAAGCTGATTCTTTAAAAGAACTGCCTCTTGGTCTTAAATATAACAATAAAGATTCTGACAGCCGCATAGCACCCTACTTTAGAGAGCAACTACGGCTTGAGTTGGAAAAATGGTGTTCGGCTCATGAAAAAGACAATGGCGATAGCTATAATCTTTATACCGATGGCTTAAAGATCTATACTACCATCAACGCCCGGCTGCAGGCACAAGCCGAAAAAGCGGTTAAACAAAAGATGGCTTCCGTTCAGCAGCGTTTTAACCAGCACTGGAAAGGCCGGCAACCCTGGGGGAATAACAGCAATTTCATTAGCAATGCAATAAAGCAATCCCTGCGGTATAAACAGCTCCAGGAATCGGGTATGGATCAGGCAGAAATTGATAAGGTGTTTAATACTCCGGTAAAAATGTCGGTTTTCAGCTGGTCGGGATATAAAAGCAAGGTAATGAGCCCGCGAGATTCAGTTATATATTATCAGCGCCTGCTTAATACGGGACTATTGGCTATAGACCCGCAAAGGGGGTATGTGCGCGTCTGGGTAGGTGGAATAGATCACCGGTCCTTTAAGTATGATCATGTATTATCACGCCGTCAGGTTGGCTCTACATTTAAGCCTTTTGTTTATACGGCGGCGCTTGAAAATGGGCTTGATCCCTGCCAGTATTTTCCGAATCAGCGTCTAAGCTATCCGGAGTACGAAAACTGGTCGCCTCAAAACGCCGACGGTCAGTATGGAGGCGAATATAGTATGCGTGGAGCACTGGCTCATTCGGTTAATACCATATCGGCACAAGTACTTTTACAGACTGGTATTGAACCGACTAGAAGACTTGCCCATCAAATGGGAATTCATAGTGAAATTCCAAGAGTACCCTCCATTGCCCTCGGTACAGCTAATTTGTCGCTCATGGAGATGGTCGCTGCATATACAACTTTTGCCAATAAAGGCCGTTACAATCCGCCGGTTTACCTTTCAAAGATCAAAGAACAAAGCGGTGCAGTCATATTCCAGCATGTACCTGCGCCCCCAAAGCAGGCATTCAGTGAAGAAAGTGCAGCGATCATGCTAGAATTATTGAAAGGCGTTGTGGAGGAAGGAAGTGCTTCCACCCTTCGATCACAGTATGGCTTAAAAATGGATATCGCCGGAAAGACGGGGACTACTCAAAACCATGCTGATGGCTGGTTTATAGGGATTACCCCGGATCTGGTGACAGGTGTCTGGGTTGGAGCCGAAAGCCCTTTGGTACGTTTTAGGACACTCGCATTAGGACAAGGTGCGAAAACTGCCCTACCTATCTGGGGAGAATTTATGAGACGAATTTCAAAGGAAGATAAACTCCGATACGCCCGTTTTGAAACGCTGCCCGATTACCTTGCTCAGAGAATGTCTTGTGCCTCATTCAGATATGAGCAGGACGTGCGGACTGAAGAAAAAGAGTCTTTCTTCGAAAGGATCTTTAAACGAAAGAAAGATAAGGGTAAGCGAAAAGGCTGGAAGATCTTTGGCGGTTGGGGTAAGAAGGAAAAATCCCGTGATTAGTCATGAGATTAATTATCCGGGTAATCTGGATTATTGGTTTATATCTTCATACTTCTATCCTACTCTGCCGCTGATACGCTTACGGTGTTCAATACCCCAATTTCTCAGGGCATCAATTACATCATCCAGCGACTTGCCATATTCAGTCATGGAATATTCCACCACAACGGGAAAAGAATCGTGAACAGTGCGTTTTATCAGGTGGTTCTGCTCCATATCTCTAAGTTCTTTGGATAGCATCCTGTCCGTGATGCCCGGAATTTCGTTAGCCATTTGCTTAAATCTTTTGTTTCCAAAAGACAAAGCAATTATTATCGGCAGTTTCCACTTTCCGCTCAATATGGCCAGGGCATCTCTTACTGGAACGATCATGCTTAGACATTCGCTGTGAACTTTTGGGTTTTTATCGGATTCTGTCATTGTAATATCAATATGTGTTTAAACACACTATACTTTAGTATAGTACTTACAAAAGTATAGCAAATATATGTAAGTTTGCGACACATTTTAGCAACAAAACAAAACAATTAATTGAATAAAAACAAGATGAGAAAACTTACATTACTTTCACTATCAGCTATTTCAGCAATTCTTTTTTCGTTTACAGCTATTGAAGCTTCTACATGGAGTTTAGATAAGTCGCACGCGAAACTTGGCTTCAGTATCACTCACTTATTGGTATCTGATGTAGAAGGTTCATTCAGATCATTCGAATCAAAGATCACCTCAACTAAAGCAGATTTTTCTGACGCTGTGGTAGAGCTTACTGCAGATGCGAACTCTGTAGATACTGATAATGACAAACGTGACGAGCATATCAGAAACGCGGATTTCCTTGAAACGTCTAAGTTCCCTACTCTGACTTTCAAAAGCACGTCTTTCAAGAAACTTAGCGGCAATAACTATAAAGTGAAAGGTAACTTAACACTTCATGGTGTGACCAAACCAGTGGAATTAAACGCTGTCGCAAAAACTGGCGTTAATCCAATGAGCAAAAAGACTATTGCAGGTTTCAAAATTACAGGAACTATCAAACGTTCTGACTTCGGAATCGGCGCGAAATTTCCTGCTGCTGTATTAAGTGATGAGATCACTTTGAACGCAAACGCTGAGTTTATAAAGAACTAAGAAATTTTTTGTTCCCAAAAAAGCTTTTTTAGCACACGCGGCACGCGTGCGCTGAAAAGTTTTAAAAACCTTTGCTGGCGCACTCGTGCCGCGTGTGCTTTTTTGCATCTTGCAGCAGCATCCCGCTCAAAAAAGTTCCTACTTCTTAACTATCCTTTCATTATATACCTTGTTCCCCGATTTGACGCTGAGGATATATACGCCTGAAGGCACAGTAGTCAAATTAACCTCCAGCGGACCGGCGGTATATTGGTCTGAACGCTTAAAAACCAATCGCCCGGAAATATCGGTTAACGAATATTGAACCTGATCAGAAGGCTTTTTAAAGGAGACCATCAGCTTATCTGTAACAGGATTTGGATAATACGTTATTTCTGATGCCTGAAGTAGCGGAACTTTTACCGGCTGAACCTCTGAGTAATTAAAATCTCCATTAAAATCCACTTGTTTAATACGATAGTATAAATACCCGCTCTCCGAAAAAGCTTCCGGATCAGAATAGGAATAATGGCTGGTTTGCGTTGCCGTGCCCGATCCTTTAACAGAACCGATAGCACTAAATAACCTTCCATCGTTACTGCGTTCGATCTCAAAGCGGTCGTTATTCAGCTCTGAAGCAGTCGACCAGCTCAGCTTGCTTTGCTGATTTTCGTACCTCACGTTAAAACCCGCAAAACGCACGGGTAAAACCCCATTAAGAGGAACATTCTGGGCATAAATATCATACCCGTCAAAGGTCCTCAGATCGCTCCAAATTACAGCAACATTATCGGCAAATGGTATCATAAAACCAAATTTCGGACTTTGCACACTCGACACAATATTACCGCCCGGAGCATACTGAACTGCTCCGGCAGCACTGATCTTTTGAGCATACAAAAGTGAATTGCCAAATGTGGTTCCTTTTGAAATCAGGAAAACAAAATCGCCCCCCTGATTCCTGACGAGGCCCATTGCTCCTAAATATTGAATAAATTCCGGAACAACGGTTACTCCGTTAGCACCCCAAAACTTTGTTCCGGAAGCATTTATCCGTTGTGCAAAATATCCACCCTCCGCCGAACGCACACCTGTCCAGGCCATGACAACACCTCCGGCATTGTCACTTTCCATATTCACCTGGTAATCAAGATAACTAGCCCCTGGAACCTCTGATGGTCGGCCAATAGAGGGATCAACCTCAATACCCAGCGGCGTATTGTTAAAAGTCTTTGTACCATTGTTCAGCACATGCTGCAGGTACAATTTAGCTGTTACATCATCATCAGTTGTAATTCCTACATAGAACCCACCCGCTCCGTCAGGGACAAAACCGGCGAGATCCACAAAATTAGCAGACGGGGCGAAATCAAAGATCAGGGTATTTGTTGTTGCAGACTTTCTGCTGCCGTTGAGATTTAGCTTTTGCCAGTATGTTCTCGACCCATATACGTCGTCCGCGACAGTCTCTTCGTTCCAAAGTACCGTAAACCCGCCGCTTCCGTCTGGATAAACCAGGGCTCCTAAAATATCTCCCTCATTGTCAGACACCGGTACACCGTTTGTGGCCCATTGAGCCGCTCCGCCTCCATTAAACCTTTGAGCATATACATGACGGGAGAGCTCGCCTTCGCTACGGTTGTCTGTCCATGAAATAACAACACCACCAGCACCATCAGGAACCATATTGCTGGCATACTGCTCCTCGGGACTGTTGCATACTACAACACCGTTATTTCCCCAAAGCCTGTTCCCATGAGCATCTATTCGCTGAGCGTAGATATCTGAAGTACTTTCATCGTCATTAATATTTTCAACCCAGGCCACGAAACAGCCTCCGGTACCATCAGGAACCATAAAACCGTAAACGGTATGATTTAAGGATTCAGAAACCCTTTTTCCTTCTTCGCCCCACTGTTTAAAGCCTGCAGCTGACAATCTCTGCAAAAGAAGCTTGTTTCTGAATACCGCCTGACCGTCAGATCCGGTGTCATCTCCCCATGCGAGGATCAAACCTCCTGTGCCATCGTTGATCGCGTTGTAGACAACCTGACTTTCATCTTTAACCACTATGGGAGTATTTACTCCCGCATCATTGCTCCATTGTCCAAAACTCAGAAGTCTTGAAAACAATAGTCCCAAAACAAGTAGATTTTTTTTCATACAGAATGGAACAGAGCACTTTATGCATTGTTGCCCCTATCCTGCTGTTGTTCGCTTTTTGTAAAAAGCCTTTCTCATAGAGCTCTTAAGCTACACACTCTTGCGGAGTTTGATTATCTTCAGCATGTGCATCAACTTCATCACCGGATAAACCGGGTCTATCTCAAACCATCTTTTACCGAAGTTAGCACTGTTTGGGTGCTTATGGTGGTTATTCTGAAATAGTTCTCCAAGCATCAGAAAGTCGAATGGTGTAGTATTTTTCGACTTGTCATTATTATCATAATTAGTGTAACCGTATTTGTGACCGCACCAATTTACAATAGCACCATGAATTGGCCCCATTAAAAAATGAATAGGTAGTAGTAGAAACAGCCACCAATGGGTGGCAAAAGCGATATAAAAACAGGTATAGGCGGCGCCAAAAAGAAGCCTCGATAATATGGACGAACCTATTCGATCAACAAGTGGCCATTCGGGATAATTTCCTTTGAACCTTAGTTCTGGGTTCGACACGTTTTTGACGTGATCACGGAATGTTTTAACAGTTGCCACCATCATTTGAAACACATCAGTGAAAAAATGAGGAGAATGCGGATCTTTCTCAGTATCACTAAACGCGTGATGCTCCCTATGCATGATAGCGTACGCACGAGGATTTAAGAAGGAGGCGCCTTCACAAACATAAGCCAGTATATAAAAGATACGCTCCCAGGTTTTACTTGTAGTGAACATCCTGTGAGACGCATAGCGGTGCTGAAAAAAGGTTTGAAAAAACAACGACAGGAACCAATGCGCTACAAAAAAGCTTAAAATAATTAACATAGATAGAAATTAATAAGAAATAAAAAGCTGTTTAAATCTTCAAAACACAGATCACAAGCTTTTTAAAAAAAGGAGTGGAAATGGATATTCGAATATTATTGAACATATAACGACATAGCTTACCCGGATAGTATTGCTCAATTCTATTATTAATGTAATATTAGGATGGTAAGTGTACCATTTATTTTTTAAAATGCGGTGGAAACGTATCGGTTCTAACTGTCGCATTTAATTCATGAAGTATACTATACAGCCCGAAGTTGGTACGATTTATATAAATGAAGTGTTTAACGCCTCTTGCTTGTTTGAATTCAGGCATCTTCGCCATCTTTTCGCCATAAGCATAGATCTGCTCAAAGAACTCCTTCTTACTGAAATCGAATATGCTGTTAGTATACGGTTTAGTGAACAGATTGATCATCTCAGAGAAGTTCCTAAAATAGAACTCTATCTGCTGAGGGCTGTCGCCAGGGAGGATCATTTCCAGATCCCTGAATGCCTGCAGAGTTTCAGCTTCGTCATTTAGAGCCTCTTTTGCCGCAAGGGAGAAGAATGGATAGTAAAAATCGTCAGGCAGCACTTTGATGCATCCAAAATCAATGATACCCAGTTTCCCTTCTTCAGTGATGAGGAAATTTCCAGGATGGGGATCCGCATGCACTGCCCTGAGTTCGTGTTCCTGGAAATTATAAAAGTAATAAAGAAAGTACTTTTTCACGGGATGAGTATTGCGGCCAGATCTCCTGGGCCTTCACTTCAGTGATCGCTGTATCCAGCAAAACTTTCCAGATACTTTGTTCTATACTGTCAAACGAACCGAAATACTTATAAAACTCTTCTTCGGCAAGTTCATTCTCCTTAGCGAAAACAAAAACGCTTCTAGGTTGCTCATCATTAAGCAGCACGTGGTTAATATAAGCCTGCTGAAGTTGCTCCTTTTTTTCCATCATTGTATTAACGTTTGTGATTGAAATGAATAATCCTTTTAGCTTTTTTAAATATCAGACAAAAAGCTAAAAGGTGAAAGCTCATTATAAATGTTCTTGATTTATATATAGAAACACGTATAACACCGCCGTTATTTAAAGCTCTATCTAGAAAAGGATCACAACCAGATCATTGTCGTATGAAAAAAATGACATGAATCATGTTTATTATCCCATACGTTTCTTGCTATTAAGACTTCTTTATGAGAACTTGCATCACAGGAAACTTATTAAATGGAAAATACTTTTGATCTTAATGTACTCAAGTTCCCAATTGGACCGTTCGTAAAAAAAGACAGCTACAGCCGTGAAGAAATGGCTTCAATGCTCGAAACAATTAGGGAAGCACCGAAAGAGTACAGAACTGTGGCCACGAACCTATCTTTTGAGGATTTGACAAAAACCTACCGGCCTGATAGCTGGAATGTTAGGCAGTTAATCCATCATGTTGCCGACATTCAGCTTCTGCATTTCTTTAGAATGAAAAAAGCTCTGACTGAGCCCGACTATAATGAAGTGACCCTTATTAACCTGGATGCCTGGGTTAATACTGCTGATGGAAATAGTGAGCATATTGATGATTCTATAATGATGCTCGAAGCACTAACCAAAAGATATGTATTGCTCATCCAATCGCTGAAAGATTCGGACTTGAAAATTGAGTACTTTCATCCCGTGAGGAAATTTACGGTGAACCAGGCACAAGCGATTGCAATGTCTGCGTGGCATCTTAAACACCATCTGGCACATATAAAGCTGGCGGTCAACTGAAATAAGCAGAGAACAAGAGGACACTTTTTATGTTATAACACGAGTTGAAATTTCACACATAAACACAAATAAATGGTAATTCAATTCAATACAGATAATAATATTGCTGGGAGTGAAAGGCTGAATGCTTATTTCACGGGTGTAATCACAGACGCTTTAAGCAGATTCGGTAGTCAGATTACCAGGATCGAAGTTCATCTTACGGATGAGAACGGCAGCAAAGAAACCAGGAACGATCAGCGCTGCATGCTCGAAGCAAAGTTAGAAGGTTTGAAGCCAATTGCGGTTACAAACAACGCAGATACGCTAGAACAAGCCGTTAAAGGAGCTATTGATAAACTTAAAGCTTCTTTGGAAACCACTTTGGGACGTCTTAAGACTTATTAGTTTTTCAGTATTTATAAGCCCTATGAGTAGCAAAACACCTCATAGGGTTTGTGTATAATTCGTTCAAGCTCTCCCCTTTTTACTCCCCCCTTTTCCTGATTCCTTTCGCATAATGCCGGCCAGGCAAAACTTTACAGTTCCAAAAACAGAGTAACATTTTTTTCTTGCATTGTAATTGTTTACTGATATGCTCCGTAATCATCTATAAAATTTTAACATTTTATTTTTATGAAAAAATTTACATCTGCATTTTTAATGCTTGGCCTTTTTGCGGCAACACTGTCATCGTGTAAAAAAGATGACGACAACAAAGTTGATGACGAAGAAGATGTTAAGTCAACAAAAATGTCATTCAAAGTCGATGGATCTCAGAAAACGAGTACTCATCTTTTTGCCTACAAAACAGATGAAGACGAGCTTGGGATTTACGGTTCTAATAGTTCAGAAGCGGTTACTGTTGCTATTGACAACTTTCATGGAGTAGGAGACTACGTGTTAGAAGGCGATGATGACAATAACGATGATGATGGGGTGATGGTCCTTTATACTGTAGGAAAAGAATCGGCAGCCAAATTATACTATGCGGAGGAAGCCACGGTTAAAATTACTTCTTCAAATGATAAGGAAGTTAAGGGAACATTCTCGGCAACTGTTAAAGAACTAAACGGGGATGCCAGCATGGTTTTGACGGAAGGAAAGTTCGAAGCTAAAATAGTCGAAAGCATGGACTAAATCTTTTTAATCCATCAAAATAAAAAGTCACGGTAAACCCGTGACTTTTTATTTATAAACCTGAATAAACTATTTCTTTTTAATTCTCCCCTTCAGGTCACTGATCTGCACAGTGATTATGCGGCCGATAGGCTTTCCATCACGGTACGTGATCACCTTTAAGGTATTAGCGTCTTTTGGCACAATAAGAGGCGACGTATATTTGGGATAGAAATTATCAGGAAAAGAGTTATCAAAAGTGTAATGAATATCCAGACCGGGAATTTCAGTACTTAACTGCACCATCAAAGTGTTTTGTGGTCCGGCGGAAGCCTGAAAAATTGGATCATAAATACTTGGCGCATATTTTGTTTCAGCAAAATCTAAACGTTTAAAATGCTCTTCCACTTTGGGGTAAAAGCTTGTCCAGTCTTTTTTAGCTGGAGGTGACCAAACCGACTCCGCTATAGCCATTCCTCTTGGCCAAACCATGTATTCAGCATGACGCATGTTGTAAACATTTTCGGTCCATAAGTTAGCCTGTCCTCCTTTTACTAAATTGACATTAGTGATACCTTCTGCCGGATCAAATTTGTAAGATTTGTTTAAACGCAAGGTGGCGTAAATTTTAGGCTCGATCGCCACATCTCCCTGCATATAATCCAGGTAAGCGTAAGTTAGGGGACTCATCACCACTTCGTGACCAGAATTTGCGGCTTTGATACCTCCATCAACCCCTCGCCAACTCATTACCGCCGTTGACTGAGAAGGCGAACCACTTAATATTTCGTCCCATCCAATGAATTTCTTCCCTTTAGACTGCACAATAGTCTCCACCCTGCGAGTAAAATATCCTTGTACCTCTTCCATTGTCTTTAATCCTTCTCGCTTCATAAGCTCCAATATAGCAGGATTCTTCTCCCAATAATTATGAGGGGCCTCATCACCACCCATATGAATATATTCAAAGGGAAACAGGGCAGCAACTTCCGTGATCACTTTATCCAGAAAATCATACACCTTTTCATTAGCGGGACAAAGTGTATTGTCAAGCATTGCGATGGGCGGGGCACCTTGCGACCAGTCCATGATAGGCTCCCCCGCACGTACGGAGTACTTTTCTACCCCTGGAGTACACGAAAGTTCCGGATAAGATACTACTGCAGCCAGGCTATGTCCCGGCACATCAATTTCAGGCATTATGTTCACAAAGCGGTCAGCAGCATATTTGATCAACTCTTTAATATCATCCTGGGTATAAAAGCCGCCGTAGTCTCTGGGTTCAGTCGGCGTCGGTGGAGAAAATGTACCAAACTGACCGGTCTTGTTCACCCTCCAGGCTCCAACTTCTGTAAGCTTGGGTAAGCTTTTTATCTGAATGCGCCAACCTTCATCGTCGGTAAGGTGAAGATGAAGCATATTATACTTGTATCTCACCATATTATCGATAAACTTCTTTACTTCTTCTTTAGTAAAGAAGTGCCGTGAAACATCGAACATTAGTCCGCGCCATGCAAATCTAGGATAATCCATTATATTGACACAAGGGATCTGCCATTTTTCTGTTTTTACGGGCCTGGCGCTTTCTATTTCATGCGGAAAGAGTTGCAGCAATGATTGTGCTCCGTAATACAAACCGGCTGGCTGATTGGCTTTTATTATGATTGTTTTGGGGCTAACCTGCAAGCGGTAACCCTCTTTGCCTAAGACTGCGTCCTCATCAGCATTTAGCTGCAGCCTGATGGTATAAGTATCGTCTGTATTACTGGTTTCTACGCTTGCTCCAGTCGCTGCCTCCAACCTTGATTTTAACAGGCTGGCAGTGTTCATAACCTCTGGAGATTCCGCCGATCTGATGGTTATTTTTGCAGGAAGGGTAAAATGGCCTCCAGTTCTGTTGATGTCAACAGGTTCAGGGATAATTGAAATTTTTCTTTCAGTATTCTGAGCCAGAACAGCAAGCCCAGTCAAGCAACACAGGGCTATTAATGTAATTTGTCTAAGTATCATGTGTGCAGTGTATATCGCGTTGTTCGCAAATGCTAAAATATACATTTTTGTGTGTCAAAGGAAACAAGAGTCCAAAAAAATGCCGGTTTGTTCGCACACACCGCACATAAGCGTTAGTAAGGATAGCTTTTTATAAGTTCTAATACAGGCATGCCAGTTTTAATTTTTTACACTTTTAAATAAAGCTAGTCGTTGTACTTAATCAATCTCCATCCTCTCGCCTTCTGAGTGAGCATTATATTCAGGGGCATATAAACATTGTATGCTGCTGATCCCGGTTGAGAAATTCCCTGACTGCACTACCCTCAGGCGATACTCAAATACATATTTACCCTTTGGAAGATTGTTTATAAAGAAATTTGTTGACACGTCTTTAGTCACCTGGTAATAGTAAAATCTTTCCTGATACTTGTAACCAGACAATACATCCACAGGCTCCGTTCCTGACGGACGCATATCCTTCAGCTGTACGTATTCATAATCCCTGTCTGCGTTCAGATACACCACCACTTTTAGCAGATCCCCTGTCCTAGGTTTATGGTTTTTATCGATCGCAGTTAATACTGGACCAGCATCAGTTTGCTTCTGAATAAAGTATTTGCGCTCAAGTTTTAAGGCTGTTTCTGCACTGGTGATCTTGTCCAGGCGTTCAAGGTATTGCCAGTGTAGCGCTCCCCAGTTTACCAGCTTAGAATCATTTTTTAAACTAACCTTCCCCAGTTCAGTTTTTATCGCCCTTTCTTTCCAGCTGGTTTTAATATAACCGGATCCAGCTTCTGCTTTAAGTCCTGGTTTTAGATCGGTCAACGTTTTTGACCCAAGACTGATGCCTGGCAGCGACTGAGATGCTAACCAGTTGTCGCCACGCATTAAAAGGGCATAACAGGCCAGAGCTGTAGCTTTAGTTGTTTTCCAGTTTGTAGTTTGTTTATTTCTTAGCAGCCAGATCTTCATTTCATCGATATGTTTCGGGCTGGCGCCGGTTTCAGTAAAAAACTCAATCAGCAGGGCCTGGGTTTCTATTGGCGACTGATACCAATAATATCCAAGCTTATTTTCCGGCCAATACATCCCCAGTTCATCAGATTGCCGGGCCCTTTCTATGAGCGAGCGGATTACGGCTTTGGCATTTTCAATATCTTTATTTCTATGCATAACGACAGCCATGAGTCCTTGTTCATAAACAGATTTGAACTTCCAGCTTGTGATAAGGACTGGAAGGAAATAATTTAGAGCTAATTTCAATTGGGCAGACTTCGGTTCGTCCTGAAAATAAGAACGAACATACAAGGCATGCAATGTAATGTATGATAACTCCTTAAGCTTAACCTTATGCTTCTTTTCATAATTTAAAGCTACTTTATGATCCTGTACAATCTCATTGTCCAGGTACTTCATAGCCTCCTTACCAATTTCCTCCAAAAGCCTGGAATCTGGTACCGCTTTAACATTCATCAACTGCCCAAGCCCGGCCAGAATATGTTGGGTGATATATCTGTCAGAGTAGTTGGATCCTGCAAACCAGGGAAACCCACCGTCAGAGCGCTGCATTTTACGCAGTTTTTCAATATTCAATTGCATTTCATTAGCCATCTTGTTTAGATCGAACAAAAGAGCAACCCGTTTTTTCTGCTCCGCTTCGTTGGCTGCCTGCTGCAGCCATGGAGTTTCTTCTATCAGGAGCGCTTTAAGTTCCTGGTTTTTTTCCAGGTTCGATAGTAGTGCACCTCTGTTAAGGTTCTTCCATTGATCGAATACTGTTTTAATCTGAGGATGCTTATTCACAATATTACTTGCCAGGCTATTGGCAAAAACGCGACTAAAGGTCTGTTCGGAACCTTCGTAAGGAAACTCCATAAGGTATGGCAAGGCCTGAACAGCATACCAGGCTGGATTGGATGTGTATTCCAAAGTAAGTGTTTTATGCTCTAATGTTTCGCTTGTATTATTCAGCAATCTATCAAACGTAAAGTCCTTCGTCTGGCCTGCCCGCACCATCATAGGCATTGACTCTGTCACCACCATGGCGTTGGGTAACACTGGAATTGTGTTTTCCTCACCATCACTAAACTTACCGGCATCAGCAGTTAAACGATAAGTAATGGCATCCAGGCCGGGAGGTATAACAAGTTTAAACGAAACCGATTTATTAAGCGAGCTTCCTATCTCGAAATTTTGTTCAGCCTCACCGGCATTGACCAACAAGGTTACTGGCTGCATGTTTAACGCGTTGAATAGTTGCAGCTTCACTTTTCCAGTGATTGGCCGCTTGCTTAAATTAGCTATTCTTGCAGATAGTTTAATGGTATCGCCCTCCCTGAAAAACCTGGGTGTGTTTGCCGAGACCATCAAATCTTTTTGTGTAACCACCTCCGTTTCAATATGACCTGACTGCAGGTCTTTGGTATGGGCAAAAGCCCTGAATCGCCAGCGTGTTAATGCCTCCGGAATTGTAAATTCAATCAGGATTTCACCTTTTTCGTTGGTAAGCAGGTGCGGATAAAAAAAAGCTGTTTCAGCGAAGTTCTTTCGAATGCTGGCCGTCTCTGTTTTTTTGGGAGCAGGCACTGCTGCAAAATCATAGACACTGTTGTCTTCGACAATTGAACTGGTTCCCCTGATCATAATACTCTTTTCCTCCCCAGGCGCTGTAACTGAACTGACAGCCCCGGTAAGGTCCTGTTTCCTCTGGGTACCGTAACCCACAACCGCTACTTCATTTAATACAGCATCACCGGGTACCATTTTTGCTCCTGCTTCGTGCTTAGCTTTAGAAGTAAGCTTTGTTAAATAACCGAAATAAACATCATTATATCCACTGAAATGCCTGGATCCTAATAAATCAAGAGACTCATAATTACGTTCTGAAACCGAGCTATTGATATATTGGTACCTAAATGGTAAGCTGTTTGCTTGCTGCACAAAGTTGCCGCCATTCCAACGAAAATAACCTGGTACCTCCTCCGAAAACCTCAAATTGGCGGTCCATGAGTCCGGCTGCGCAACGTCATCCAGCGAGGCATCGTAAAGCCCGGCCAGCATTTCAGCGGCTTGCTTATCTTTAGCTTTAACCTGAAGCTTCCACTGCTCTTTTTGTCCCGGCAGCAATTTATCGCGATGTGTCAGAAAACGAATCTCCAGGTCCCTGGCTGATTTCCGTAGGGAAACGTCATGATAGCTACTCATCATACGGTTCTGAAAGACCGTTATAAATTGAAACCGCAAGTTTTTGCTATCTACGTTTACAGGAACCTTAACCAATTCCTGCTTGTTCCCAATTTTCAACCATTGCGAGGAAAGTAGCTGATCTGCCTCATAGGTTTCCATTAATATGTTTCCTGGTATACCTGTGCCAACCAGGAATTCAGCTTCTTTACCAGGAATTACCACCGTCTTTACCGGGATAAGCCAATCCTCGGATTTCGCCGGAACATCTGGTTGTATGATCAGACTGGTAAAATACGTCGCAGAACAAGTATCACCTGTGCGGTTTGTAGCAAAAACTTCTATCTTATATACTCCGCTTTTCTCATTTTTCAGAAAAGACAGATCCAGAGACTCTTTTTTTTCCCCATTTAATTTTTGCTGCCTGGCCGCCACAAGTGCTATCACGGGCCAGCTTTTATACTTAAGGTCGTTATTATATTCGTAATAGGGAAACAGCTGAGAAAATTCATCTTTTGAAAGAATAGGCAGGTCGGGACTAGTCCACAGACGTTTTATAGTTGTTCTTTCCGGAGTCTTCAGGCTATATACCTTCACCTTTACTTCACCATCCAGATTTTGATTATTGAGATTACTTAAACCTATAGGAACTTTGAAAGGGTCAGCTTTAGAAACATTCGTTTCGTTTTTATTTTTTGTTGTGATGAGAACAACACCACTTGCTCCACGTGAACCGTAAATCGCCGTGGTTGATGCGTCTTTGAGCACCTGAATTTCCGCGATCTCCGATGGATCTAAACTTTTAAAATCTTCGAAGACACGCCCATCGACAATATACAGCGGTCCTTTGCCTGGCTTAAAGCTTCCCGAATTCACTGTTCCCTCTTTCTCATCCCCGGGAAGTAATCTTTCAGGCAAGAGCAGATTGATGGTATAGACCTTCTCAGAAACGGCTACATTCGCGAAAGCGGAATGCGTTTCACCGCTCATATCCATGGCGTCAATACTGATCTCAAAATTATATACCATATTTTCCTGGGAAGGAAGTTCTTCAGGCAGGGCCTTAAATCTGACAGTAAACTCCCCGCTTCCATTCGTTTCGATGGTATCAGAAAGTATCTCAGTGCCCGGGTTTGGATTTCCATAGTAATGAAACCTGCGGTGATTTGTCCTTTTTCGGACGACCCGGTAAGCAATATTCGCGTGGGACAGGCCGTATCCGGAAAATGCAGCGACCCGGCCTTTAACCATCACGGAATCATCCAACCGGTAACTTTCTTTTACTGCATCTACCTCCACTGTAAAGGATGGCCGTTTATATTCCTCAACCTGAAACGGCTTTGAACCATTATCAGAATGTATGCGAAAACTGCCGTTCAAGCTACCTGGAGGAAGAATGAATGAGCCACTGAATGTACCAAACTCATTGGTCTTCAGCTCTGCCGAGCTTATATCTTTTCCGTTGGCATCTTTTAAATAAACTTTGGTGGGTTCATTCACCAGAATACTTGAACTTGCCCCTGTTTGTACAAGCTTTATCCCTTTAAAATATACCGACTGACCAGGGCGATAAACATGACGGTCGGTAAACAATATAGTTCTGGTTACGTCTTTCGGTGATGATTTGCTCTTCAATACTCCATATAAGTAATGTCCTTCATCTTTGTAAGAGTCATCGGCAAGAGACAAACTTATAGTTGTCTGTCCAAAACTACCGCTCATACCAGAATAGGTAAATTTACCCTCTTTATCGCTTTTTCCCGAGCCAAGAAGAACATCCGCTCTCTGCCCTGAACTATATTCAACCCGTTTCAGACTGACAGTAACATGGGCTAGCGGTTCTCCTGTTTCGCGGTTAAGCGTTCTAACTTCAATATCTCCCGACGGTGTAACTCTCGATGTATAACTTAGCTTAGTAACTTTGAACTGCAGCAGGCTTAAACAGCTGTCTACGTCTCCTGGAAGTCCTGTTAATAATAAGTAGTTTCCGGTCGTCAGGGGTTTAAGAGCAAACTCTGTAGTATGCTTGCGGTAATCGAGCGGATCTTTAATCTTAAACTGAGCTTGGGCGTATCCCTTTTTAGCCGAGAGGTATTTCAATAACGCCTTCGAAGGCCTTACAGATGTACTGCCCCATCTTTCATAATTTTCATCAAGTTTCCTGATCTCTGCGAATTGCTTGTCGGTCAATTTATAAAGGTTATACTTTACTTCCTGGATGTTTTTATAGTTGAGGAAAACTAAAATAGGGTTATCCGGCAGATTTACATTTTCAGCAGCCACTGAAATTTCCTTGTGTCTGATCTGCATAATCAGCGACCGGCCATTCTTCTCAGCCAGGCTTCCTGACTTTATCAATGTTGCCTGTTCAGCATAATTTAGTGCCAGCTTAAGACTATCCTTCTGCATGTAATACCGGGATAATAAAATCAAGGCGTCGCCAATTATCTCGCTTTTTGGAAGCGTTTTAATACGCTCCCTTAAGTTTCTTACATAAAGACTGTCTTTATCAGTATGCACCGATTTCCTGAAAACAAACTCCAGACGCTTTAAATCTACGTCTGCAAGTGCGGCGCTATTAGCTTTATTCAGATGAAATTGGCTGAGGTCCTGCAAAAGCTTAAGCCCCTGATAACTTGTAGATAAAGTATCAGAAGAAATAATGGGGCTGTTTATAAAATCACGACTGCCTGCAAATAATTTAGCATCTCTGAGAGTAAAGGGTTGTTTAGGCTTAAGAAGATCAGCTTCTTCATGCAGGAAAAAATCAAGTGCACGATGGGCCAGCAGATCGTACAATGTAGGGCGTAAATATCGTGTTGTCGTATCACCGATTAGAACGCCTTCCAGTGCCTCAAGAGGCGTTCTTTGTAGCTTCTCTGTTTCTTTTAAAGAGGCCTTATACAAGACGGACACTTCACGGATGATCGTCTTCAGATCCCAGCGGGTAAAGTCATCATCAGGTTTCTCCAATATGGACCTTTTACTGAACTGGTAACGATTGTTCTGGTAGTAACGCCAATAAAGCTCCCCCAGTAGGGATTCAAGAACAGGTCTGACAGGATAGGCTGTAAGGTTGATATCTGTTTTTAATCGTGCAATAATCGATTCAAGTGCAGTTTCCTCCAGGTACGACATAAAAGTTATGCGGTAGATGGTAGCTTTAATTTGCAGAGGGGTGTTCTTTTCTCTCCTGGCAAGATCTTCGAGTTTACCAATCTCGGCTAAAGCCGATTTTGGTAAGCCTTTAATTGCTAATGAATCTATCTTTGTTATCAGTACTTTGTATTTATCTGCCGTCTTTTGTGCAAAGATGCTGTTGATAGTAATAAAGGAAATCAAGAGGGTGATAAAGGTTTTTTTCATATCTCGGGGCAATCTGTAATTATCATTTTAATTACAGATTGAAAAATGCCTAAATTTCCATAATTAATGAAATAAAAATTTAACCGGGGTTTGACTATGGTTTTCAATTTAGGACTGAAAACTATTTTTCAGGAAATATGGAGGGCTGGGTTGGCATAGGGGGCACGCGTGCGCCAGAAGCGCTAGTAGAAGCGTTAATTCTTTATACCGGGAACTAATTCGAAAGCTTCGGCTAATAGCTCAAATGAACGGAGTCTGTCTTCCTGCGAATACGTCATGGTAGCCACCACAATTTCATCCAGATCAAAATCATCAGCAAGTTTTGTAAGCTGCTCTTTTACCTGATCTTTCGTTCCTGAAATGATCCTGCCGCTGTTGTACTGAATTCTTTCCTGTTCTTGCGGACTGAACTGGTAGTCCTTAATTTCCTCATAAGGGCCCATGGGCTCAAACTTGCCCCGTTCAAATTGCAATAAGAAGTAATCAGACAGCTTCCGAAGCTGCAAAGCTTTCTCTTCGGTGTCCGCGCAAAGTACAGTAATCGACAATAGCTCTTTTGGCTCCGGAAAATACTCTGAAGGTCTGAATTGCTTCCGGTAAGATTCCACAAGGTCTGGAGATGCAAAACCATTAATAAACCTTGCCACTGCAAGACCAAGACCATATCTGGCTGCAATACCGGCACTACCTCCACTGGAGCTCAAAATCCATTGAAGAGGTACCGTTGGAGCCTGGGGCACTGCCAGAATCGCTCCGTAGGAAGTTGCTGCCGTATCCGTAAAATATGCCTGTAAATGCTCTAATTGATCAAGATAACCTTGTTCACTAAAGTCGTTTGAGGGATTAAGCAAAGACGCACTTACCCGGTCTCCACCCGGAGCCCGCCCCATCCCAAGGTCAATGCGGCCTGGAAAAAGGGTCTCAAGCATTCTGAAGTTCTCGGCAACCTTTAAAGCACTATGATTAGGTAGCATTATTCCGCCTGAGCCGATTCTTATAGAGTTAGTTACATCAGCCAGTTTCACCATCAATACCTCGGGGGCTGAGCCAGCGATCATTCTTGAATTATGATGTTCAGAAACCCAAAACCTGGTATAACCAAGACGCTCGGCTAATCTCACAGTTTCAATCGTTTCTATTACAGCCTGCCTTGCATCGCCGCCCTGGCGAACAATCGACTGATCTAATATACTGAGCTTAATCTTCCGCTGCGACATAATGAGTTATAAGTTGTATTGAGTTGAAACTGACAAGTATTTGAGCTCTCGAAGACTTTTTATCTTAAGCATAGTTAACACCTGTTTGATGTCTACTTAACATCGCGCCACCACTGTTTAAACTGTTGATCCTGGGCACGCAGATTCACCTGTTCACCAATAACAGGTGTAATCAAAGGAACGTTTTGATTTTCATTGAGTTCTGTAAGCTTCTTTAAGGGTTCATCCCACGCGTGGTTAGCCATAGCGAATTTAGACGAATGCACCGGAAACAGCCGTTTCGCTTTCAGATCTTTCGCAGCCTTCAGTACTTCATCTGGAAGCATATGTATGTATTTCCATTTGATATCGTATTGACCATTTTCCAGGATCGCCAGGTCTATGGGGCCGAATTTATTGCCGGCTTCCGCGAAATGAGTATCGTAACCACTGTCCCCTCCTATGAAGATCTTTAGGCTGGGGAATTGCAATAGAAAAGAAAGCCATAATGTATTGTTTCGTGTGAAACCTCTTCCCGAAAAATGCCTTGCCGGAACAGTGTGCACGACAAAGCCGCTGTCAAGTTCAACCTTCTCATACCAATCTCTTTCCACAATTTTTGATGCAGCAAAGCCCCATCGTTCCAAATGTTCGCCTACACCGAGACCGCAGATAACCCTCCCGGTCTTAGCATTCAGCTTAATAAGCGTTTCATAATCCGCATGGTCATAATGATCGTGAGAGATAAATAAATAATCAATTTCAGGTAAGTCATCCACAGAATACCGCTCTGTACCCTCAAAGGCCTTATTACTCCCAGGAAGCGGAGAGGCATTCCCACTGAAGACCGGGTCGACCAATATTCTTTTTCCGTCAAGCTGTAAAAAATACGACGAGTGCCCAAACCAAACTAACACGTCCTCTGTCAGCTCAAGAGCTTTCAAATCGGTTTTGACTGATGGAATATTATCCACAGGAACCCGTCGCTCTCTTTTAGAGAATATAAATTCATACAGCACACCAGGATAACTATATCCCTCAGTAAGCGCAGGGGTAAAATGCTGATTTACGAATTTTCCGTCCTTATAGTTCTGAGATTTTCTGATCTGCTCCAGGCGTCTGGCCGATGGGCTGGCACCAAATTCAGGCCTTTGCATATAAAAAAAGATAACTGCAACGAGCAGCACAAATATCAGGAAAAAGGAGAACATTATTCGCTTAAGTATTTTTATAGACTTTCTATTCAATTGAACTAAATTTTACGGGCGCATATTAGCATTTATCTTCCGCCTGGCTATCATGATATTGTCAAATCAGACCTTAAAAAACTAAGGATATTAGCATTTTTATGCGATATTTGAAAAAGTTATCAGCCTGATAAGTTGTGACTGATAACAATATTTTTAACTGCTCTGCTACAATAAAGAAAATATGGAAATCATTTTTTGCTTCGCAATAGGCGCTGTTACCGGAATACTCATCACCTGGCAAATTTCCCAATCCAAATGGAAAAGAACTATTCAGGCTGAAAGAGAGGCCGGTATTCATAAATACAACGAACTTGAAAGACTGCATATCGCGCTCAGGGCAAACTCAGAAACGCAACTACTGGCATACCAAAGAAATCTTGATGAAAAGAACAAAGAGCTTACTGACTTGAGTGAAATTATTCGCATAAAATACAATGATCTTTCGTTGGTAAATCACCAGTTATCCACGGCAACGGCAAACCTGCAAACAGCGCATCAGTCTATTCGCGACAGAGACCGAGAGCTGGATGAAGCAAAACAGGAATTACGAATTCTAAAGCAGCAACTCGACGAAATGAATCAGCAGCTGGTTATATCCAGAGCAGGCAGTGATGCCATGGATGAGCGCTTCAGGCAACTAAGCAACGAAGCTGCTATCCTGAAAGAAGATCTGCACCTTGCGAATAATCAGTTAACTGAAAAGAACCAGGAACTGGCAACAAGTCTTGCCCGAAACATTTCATTGCAAGAGAAGCTAGAAAGGGAGAAGAAAGAAATCGAAGAACTGGGGAAAAAGTTCAATACAGAGTTCGAAAATATTGCCAACAAAATTCTCGAAACTAAAACTGAAAAGTTTACCGAGCTGAATAAAAACAACCTTAAAGACATACTTGATCCCCTGGGTATGAACATCAACGAGTTTAAAAAGAAAGTGGAGGATGTTTACGAAAAAGAATCAAAAGAGCGCTTTTCTTTGGGAGAAAAGGTCAAAGAGCTGGCCCTGCTTAACCAGGTGATCAGCCAGGAGGCCCGTAACCTCACCCGTGCTTTGAAAGGTGAATCGAAAACTCAGGGTCGCTGGGGAGAGATGATTCTGGAAAGTATTTTGGAAAAATCCGGTTTGGTAAAGGGGCGCGAATATTTTATGGAGCACGAACTAACTGGTGAAGACGGCAAAACACTAAAATCCGATTTAGAAGGAAAAAAAATGCGGCCTGATGCTGTCATCAGGTATCCCGATAACCGGAGCGTAATTATCGATTCCAAAGTTTCATTGAACGCATTTACCCGTTTAACCGAAGCGTCAGACCCTGAAGAACAAAAAAAGGAATTAAACGCACATATTTTGGCTATAAAAAACCACATTACCAGTCTGAGCGCCAAAGGTTATGATGACTACAACCATGCGCTCGACTTTGTGATGCTTTTTGTGCCAAGTGAAGCTGCTTACAACGCAGCCCTGCAAGGCGATCCAAACCTATGGAACTTTGCTTACGATAAACGTATCTTATTGCTCAGTCCAACCAATCTGATCACTTCCCTAAAACTGATTGTAGATCTATGGAAGCGCGAATACCAAAACAAGAATGCGCAGAAAATAGCTAAAGCCGGAGCTGACTTGTACGACAAGTTTGTGGGTTTTGTGGCTAACCTACGGAAGGTTGGCGATCACTTGAACTCTGCGCAGGATAAATTTAATGAATCGTATAAGCAACTTTGTACAGGGAATGGCAACCTGCTAAGGCAGACTGCTGAGCTGAAAAGCCTCGGATTGAAAACTAAGAAAGAACTTCCTCAGGAGCTCGTGAATATTGCTTTTGAAGAGGATTTATCGCAGATACTTGAAAAAAATTCCCAGTAAGGACTTACAACCTCTTATTGGACTATTCAACTATCAGGCTCCTATCTGAATCCAGCACTAACTTTATCATAAAGCGATTGCGGGGTAAAAGGCTTGGATAAAAAATCTTTCATACCTGCAGCGAGCACCCTCTCCTGAACATCTGCCATTGCATTTGCAGATAGTGCTACAATAGGTAAATGCTGGAACTTGGGGTCCGGCAGGAGCCTGATTTCACGACTGGCCGTATAGCCATCCATTTCCGGCATTTCAAGGTCCATCAACACCAAATCATAGTCATTCCATTGCACCTCTTTCAGTGCCTCTAATCCATTTCTTGCCACGCCCACCTGAATGTTCCATCTTTTCAGGAATTGGCTTGCAAGCAGAACATTCATCGGATTATCGTCCACCACCAGGATCTTTCTACCTGTTAGGTCTTTCGGAACACTATCCTCTTCCTGATCTTGCTTTTCTTCGGGAGCCACCATTACAAGTTTAAACAAAAGTTCGAATGAAAATGACGATCCTCGTCCAGGTATACTTTTAACATGCATTTCGCTATTCATCAGTTCCAGCAAACGTTTACATATAGTAAGTCCCAAACCAGTGCCGCCAAATTTACGTGTAGTATCAGAACTCGCCTGTGTAAAGCTTTCAAAGATGACGTGTATCTTGTCTTCGGCAATACCTATCCCTGTATCTGTCACCTCAAATAAAACAGCTATACTTTCCAAAGTCTGTTTACCGGGAGTAATATTCACACTAACCACCCCTTCCTGGGTAAATTTAATTGCGTTGCTTATGAGATTAGTAAGTATCTGGGTAATTCTGAAGGGATCGCCCAAGACCATCGGGATACCCTCGGCAGGAAGATTCAGTTCCAACTTGATTCCCTTTTCACCTGCCGCAGATTTAAAGGTAGAAAATATTTTTTGAGCCAACTGGTTAAGGTTTATGCTCATTTCCTCCACATCGATCTTACCCGCTTCAATTTTTGCAAAGTCAAGGATGTCATTGATCAGTACCATGAGGTTCTCCGCAGCAAACTTCTGAACATTTAGATATTCTTTTTGATCCTCACGCGGATCATTCTGCAGCAATAAATGCGTGAAACCAAGTATACTATTCATTGGAGTTCTTATCTCATGGCTCATGGTAGACAAAAACTGATCCTTGGCTGCAGTAGCCTGCTCAGCCGCCTCCCTTGCTTTCAAAAGAACCTTTTCAGTAGCTTTTAAATAACTGATATCTTTGAAAAGAAATATCCGTCCTATTGCGTTGCCCTTTTTATCATTAAGATTGCTAATTGTAACAGAGTATGTTTTTTCCCCGGTTTCAGATTGCAGAACAATTTCCATCTCACCTGTAAATTCAGAATGCTTCAACTCCGGGAAGAACTTATCGAGATTCGCTCCTATAAAATTTTTGTTATCAGCATTTAAAATGGCACTCATTTCCGGATTTAGATCAATTATTCTATTTCCGATATCGCTCACCAAAACACCCTCCCTTAAGGCCTGGATGATCTGCTCGCTGGCAACCGGACGAATATCAAGCAGCTGGTATTTAATAAGCGCATATGAAAAGAACGATGTGCTTATGATAAACGAAAATGGTGTAATATCAATTCCTTCATCCAGCCGGAATCCAATTAAATAGAGAATATTAGCAAGCCAGGGAATGGTCGACGCCAGAATGAGTGCGTTCTTCTGTTTCCTGAACAGGTTATTTTCTTTACTTCTATTGATGACAAGCAGGAATAAGCCGAAAGCAAGTGTTGCATAAAACCAAATGGTAAATACAATGTACCAGGGTCCCGGAGTGAAAGTGAATACACTGTAGTAATCGTTTTGGTTTAACTGAACATCTGAGTAATGAAAATGATGTTTTTCATTAGTCCAAACGATGATTATGGTCAGTAATGGAAACAACAACAGAAGGAGAAAATTTCTGAGGTTTATATATTGATGCAGTCGTAAAAACTTAACTATAAAAATCAACCAAAAAGTAGGAAGCAGGGTGATTCCTATATATTCAATTTCAACAATGGTATAAGCCCTTTCCAATTCAACCTGCAAAAGCTCCACGGCATACATAATAGCCCACAGTGCTGCTGACAGAATCACGAAACTCAGGTATTTGCCTATATCCCTGATCCTGATGAATAAGAAGGTTGAAATTACAAAAGCTGCTATTCCAAAGAAAAACAGTACAACAGAATAAATATTTATGTCCACAAGGCCTTACTCAAACTTTACGAAGGAAAGAAGATTAAATTTTAATATCAATTAAATTAATTGAAAGCCTGATATAACCTTTCAAATGTTATTCAGTAGCCACAAACCGCCACGTAATTCTCATGGACGGTGGGAATAAATTCAGAATCTTCGAAAAATTAATTCAGACAATGCTCATTCAGAATAATTTCAGCTGCGCGGAATTAGCAGCATTTTTTTGCATGGACTCCGGGGTGCCAAAATTTGAAATTGAAATCCCTAAGAGACGCACTTTCTGTTCATCCTGAAAAGTGTCGGCTAACAATTGCTTTGCACATTCAACGATCGTTTTAAGATCCCATACGGGAAAAGGAAAAGACCTGTTCCTTGTGATCTGTTTAAAATCGCTGTATTTGATCTTCAAAGTGATGGTTCGTCCCTTTAAGTTTTTCTTTTGCAAACGTTCATATACCAGGCTGGCAATCCTTTCCAGTTCAGCCTCCATGTCTTTGAGGCTTGTAAGGTCAGTAGCAAAAGTATCTTCGGCAGCTAACGACTTTGTTTCGCGATGCGGTTGCACTTCCCGTTTATCGATTCCCCTTACGATCTGGTAGTAAAAATGACCTGACTTCCCAAAATGCCTTACCAGCTCTTCTTCAGATAACCTTTTAAGATCGGCTCCTGTGAATAATCCTATACCCTTCATTTTGGCGGCCGTAACCTTGCCTACTCCGAAGAACTTCTCTACAGGCAATTGTTCCATAAAACCTTTAACAGACGAGGGGCCAATAAAGGTCAGGCCATCCGGCTTATTGATATCCGAGGCTATCTTCGCGACAAATTTATTAATTGAAACACCTGCAGAAGCACTAAGGGCCAACTCGTCTTTGATAGCTGCTTTTATCTGCCTGGCTATTTCGAGGGCAGAGCCGACACTTAACTTGTCATTAGTCACATCAAGATAGGCCTCATCTAATGATAAAGGCTCGATAAGATCGGTATATCTGCTAAATATCTCACGGATCTTCCTTGAAACTTCCTTATACACCTCAAACCTCGGTTTGACAAATATGGCGTCCGGACATAGCTGAAGAGCCTGTTTTGAAGACATGGCCGAGCGAATGCCAAAATTCCGGGCTTCATAACTTGCCGTAGCCACTACTCCACCTCTGCCTTGGGGCAAACCTCCAACTACCAGCGGCTTACCGCGGTATTCAGGATGGTCGCGTTGTTCCACCGACGCGTAAAAAGCATCCATGTCGATATGAATGATCTTCCGATATGAGGTGACTGCAAGGCTGGCCATGAAATACAAATATAAGGGCCGCACCGAAACGCGGGGTTAAATTTTCAAATCCTGACATTGCTTACGGAGTTTTGACAAACTTTTCTTAAACCATTTTTCCTGCTATTCATTATTACATAACACCCATTAAAAAAGACACTATGGAAAACCCTTCAGTTTGGAGAGATGCAAGTCCTGAAACTACCTATCCGCAACTACGCGGTGATTTAAATGTAGATGTGGCGATCATTGGCGGAGGAATTACAGGTATTACAGCAGCCTATTTATTGTCAAAAGCAGGCAAATCAGTAGCAGTTGTTGAGGCTCGTAAAATAGGCGAAGGAGCTACTGGATTTTCAACAGGAAACCTCTACGCCACCATAGGCGGGGAAGGATTGCATAATGTAGGAAGCAAGTTTGATGCAAATAAGATGAAAGAGGTGGTGAATTCAAGAGCCGCCGCGATAGATCTTATTGAACAAATCGCTGGAAATGAAGGAATCGAATGCAGTTTTGAACGTGTGCCCTGGACATTGTTCAGCGTCGAAGGGAAAAGCGAATCTTTTGTAATAAAAGAAAAGGAAGCAGCAGAAACAGCGGGGCTTGAAGTATTCCCACATATATCCTACCCTATGCCGGTTAGCGAGGGATTTTCCCTCCAAAATCAAGCACAGTTTAACCCGCTTAAATATGTTACTGGTCTGGCGACAAAAATCTACTCCTCCGGCTGCCAGATCTTTGAAGGTACACGTGCCACCAACGTAAAAGAAGGTGAGACATGTGTAGTTGAAACAACATCCGGAAATATCACCGCCTCACAGGTCATTATGGCCACGCATACACCTAAAGGAATCTATTTTGTACATACACTATTGGAAGCTTACAGGGAGTATGCAGTGGGTGTCACCCTTAAGGGTGAATACCCGGCTGCCGGCGTCTATTGGGAAATGCAGTCTTCAGAGCATTATTCCGTAAGAACCGCAGACTCTCCAAAAGGTAAGATCCTGATGGCTTTGGGGCAGATGCATAAAGTCGGTCTCAAGGAAGAGAACGCAGATAGTTTCGAAAAACTAGAAGCGTTTTTACGTGAGCGCTTTGACGTTGCCAGTGTAGAGTATCGCTGGTCGGCACAGCAGTTCAAACCTGCGGATGGAATTCCATATATCGGCAAAAGCATTGCAGACAACAAAACTTATATCGCCACAGGCTTTGCCGCCGACGGATTAACCTACGGCACCCTGGCCGCAATGATCATCAGCGATCAAATACAGGAAATAGAGAACCCATGGAGCAAAACATATGACGCCTCACGAATTACTCCTTTAGCGTCTGCAAGCAAATTTGCAAAAGAGAATTTTACGGTAGCCTACGAGTTGGCAAAAGACTGGTTGTTCAAAGAAGACGCTAATGAACTATCGGAGGTCAAGCCAAATGAGGGCAAAGTAATCAAATTAAACGGCACAAAATGCGCGGTTTACCGAAATGAAAGTGGCAGCTTACATGCAGTATCAGCGATCTGCCCGCATATGGGTTGCATTGTTCACTGGAATGCCGCTGAAAAAAGCTGGGACTGCCCATGTCATGGAAGTCGCTTCGCGATAGACGGAGAAGTGCTCGAAGGGCCGGCTTATAACCCTTTAAAAAAATTAAATCAAATCTGAGAATTTACTGAGCAAGAATAAACCACTGGGTAACAGACCAAAACAAAATAAAACTGTTACCAACTCTGGTGGTTAGATAGTAGTTCTTAATTCAGTTTGTATGAATAAAGATGCTAGCCCGGATGCTAATAACCTGCAATCAACGCTAAATGAGCCGCGAAAAACGTTGGAGTTAAGCGATGCAATAGCGTTGATCATTGGTATTGTAGTAGGTGCTGGCATTTTTCGCACTCCCTCTCTTGTTGCAGCGAATTCCGCTGATGAAACGATTTTCTTTTCGGTTTGGGTTCTGGGGGGTTTGATGTCATTGATAGGGGCGCTTTGCTATGCTGAATTGAGCACCGCCTTTCCAAATACAGGAGGAGATTATCATTTTATTTACCGCGCCTACGGACAAAATATGGGATTCATGTTTGCATGGGCCAGGATGACTGTTATCCAAACTGGTTCAATCGCATTACTTGCCTTTATCTTTGGCGATTATATGGCCGAAGTTTACAATCCTATTAAGTATTCCTCCATAATATATGCCGCTCTGGCGGTGGTTGCCCTCACAGCGATAAACATTGCAGGAGTGCAATTCGGGAGCGGTACGCAAAAGCTTCTGACAGGCCTGGAAGTCATAGGCGTGCTCTTTGTGATTGTCGCCGGTTTGTTCTTTGCCGATACAAGCGTTGAGCATACTCATAATGTTGCGAGGGCTTCAGCCGACAGTTCCTTTGGAATGGCTATGGTTATTGTTCTTTTAACCTTTGGAGGCTGGAATGAGGCAGCTTATATTTCTTCCGAAATGAAAGCTGGCAGTCAACAGATTGTAAGAGCATTAATGACCGGCTTGATTGCAATTACCTTAATTTACCTGCTTGTTAACTTTGCCTACGTGAACACCCTTGGTCTTGATGCCATGTCTAAATCCGGAGCTGTGGGTACAGATGTAATGAAAGCGACGTTCGGCCCCCCAGGAGTTATGATCCTTGCAGGCATTGTTGCTTTATCGGCATTAACTTCGGCAAATGCAACAATGTTTACAGGTGCCAGAACGAATTTTGCCTTGGGCCGGGATTTTAAACCATTTGGACAACTGGGGCGATGGGACTATAAAAACTCAACGCCTGTAACTGCTTTTTGGGTTCAAGCCCTGATTGCACTTGCTCTGATCAGTATGGGCTTTTTTACCCGGAGCGGATTCGAAACAATAGTACAATATACAGCTCCGGTATTTTGGTTCTTCTTTTTATTGGTTGGAATAGCCCTTTTTCTGCTGAGGGTTAAAGAACCCAGGCAAGCCAGACCTTTTAAGGTTCCTTTTTATCCACTAACACCGCTTGTGTTCTGTTTCACAAGTTGTTACCTATTGTATGCCAGCATCATGTATACAGGTATGGGAGCACTGGCGGGAATAGTAATACTGCTTAGCGGCCTGATCGTAAATTTTGCTTTTGGTCGAAAGAATCGGAAGAGAAAAAAATATTTTGAGTCTACTGCATGATCAGACTATAATCATCCATTAAACAATATAAAATGAAAACCCTTAAAAATCTACTCATTCTCCTGCTGATGCTAAGCGCATCAGGCTGGGCCGTCGCCCAGGTTCCCTATGTTCCAACTCCTCAGCCAGTGGTCGACGCAATGCTGAAAGCTGCAAATGTAAAGTCGAGCGACATCCTTTATGACCTGGGCTGTGGTGATGGAAGAATTGTAATAACTGCAGCAAAGCGCTACGGAGTGCGGGGAACAGGAATAGATTACGACCCTGAAAGAATTAAAGAGGCTAACGACAATGCAAAAAAGGAAAATGTTACCTCCAAGGTCAATTTCGTCGAAGCCGATCTATTCAAAACTGACTTCAGCAAAGCTACAGTAGTTACATTATACTTGTTACCCGACATAAATATGAAGCTCAAACCCATTCTCCTGAAGCAATTAAAGCCTGGTAGCAGGATTGTCTCTCATGCCTTCGATATGGGCGACTGGAAGCCGGAACAGACGCTGGATGTTGGTGGAAAGACAGTTTATGTGTGGACAGTGCCGAAGAAGTGATCGTCTTCCTGGTTCCGGGTTAAAGAGTTTCTCACAACCCGGAATTAGCTGTATGCCTGCAACTTCCTTTCCACCAAAGCTTATATATTCATACTACATGATCCAAAAGTTTATACAAAATAATTTTCCCAGTAGCGTTTTGCTAGACTAGTACGTATGGATAGGTGCCCGGTATAATTTCCGGTATTATATAATGAAAACAATTTTTACCTTACCTGCCGTTTTATTTCTGATATCTAGCCTGACCTTTACTTCCTGCCAAGAAGACGACAATTCTGACGAAATTATTATAGATCCTGTTTTCGCTCCTAAGCTTGTAAAAAGTATAAAATGGGGAAATTCAGGGGAAGAAACTTATACCTACAATCCGGACAGTACAGTGAAAGCTACAATAGCCGGTGGTGCAGGTACCACTACAATGACCCGGGAATTTAAATACACCGGCAAAAGGCTTACTCAGGTAATTAAATCGGATATGATGGAAGAGAATTACCAGTACACTCCACAGGGACAGGTGAGCAGCATTACTGAAAAACTAGTAGGCACAACTTACCCGGGAACGCGTTTAGAGTTTGTATACAATGCCGACCTGAGCCTGAAACAGATGAAGTATTTTGAATTCGATGATTTGAGAAGTGTCTTAAAAAGCGTCACTACCTACGAGTACGATGGCCAAAAAAGGGCTAAAAAAATTGAAACTCAAAGTGAGACAAACCCTAATAGCAAAGTTATTTTCGACATCGAAGGCTACTCAGAGGAACTTTTTGTAAATCCATGGCCATTGATAGACCCCTGGCACCTGGTGGCTAAAGACTTTCAGATATACAACTTTGCTTTCTTAAATACTTTGAGACATTTACCCCTTAAAGTGACAAAAACGTTGATGTATAACAACACCGTGCAGGAGACAGAAACCGAAACTTTCACCTATGAAATTAAAGATTACCAGCTCCAGTCTCTGAAGTTTAATTCAAATAATTTCCTGGTCACTTACATATATTAAATACCACGTTGAAAAGCAATCAGGTATTTTTGGCAAGAATCGCCTTAAGCGATCTTGCCAAATTTCTTGATTAACTTCGGCCACATTTGGGCCATCCACCTTAATAGTAGCCTGAGATCTTATCCATGTGGTATGAGGCTCTTGAAAAGCAACAACATTGAAAAGATCCACGCAAAACTGTTACTGATAACTAATATGGGCTATCCTCGACTGGTTTAAACCGCTTTTATCTGGAACAATCAGCTTTGAATTTTTCCAATAAACGCCATAATCGTCAGCCACTCCGTTAATGTATATGTCATCCCCATATTTATACGTTTTCAAAGCAGTATACCCCGTGTGAGTTTGAGCCGTTTCGAGCGAAACTTTGTTAGTTGTTGGAATAGTCGGTGTCACGTCAATTACAAGGCAAGCCACATCCCCGGCTCCATTTTTCGCAGCTATATAAAACTGGCCGTTTTCATATACTCCTGACCCTGAAAAAATGCTACCGGTTTCCGCACCGAAAGACGGTGTATAACCATCTGTTTGGACTGGCCGTTGCACTATCGGAGCATCTTTGCTCAGCTTTAGGTAATAATAATCATTGGAGTGATCTGCATAAGCCAATAAATGACATACGTCGTTTACAATAGCTGCTGTACCTACAAACAGGTTGTTCCACAGGTATATTTCTTCATTTAGGTCAATCTCATAGGATGCATAAAGGACATTATTTTTCAAATGTTTGATAATGGTTTTCCCCTCAGAATTCACATCAGTATAAACCTGAGTAACTGTAATCAAATGAACATCTGAACCGTTTGCCTGAATATAAACAGGCATTCCATGCGCCCCTGCATTTATAGAAGTCTTAGAAACAGCGTTCCCTCCTTTGCTGACTTTGTAGTAATAATAGTCGTAATAATAGTCTTTTTCATTGGCTGCAAGGATATAAATCTCATTACTGACCGGATTTACTGAGAAACCATTAATACGCTCCTGCTGAACAGCATGCAGGGTCTTTTCCGATAGAACGGTTTTGGTAATACCCTGCCACATGACAGCTTTTGAGGAAGATGGCGAATGAATATCTTCTATCCCAAAATATAACCAATTTCCATCCGCCCTGCTGCTGAAGCTCATTTTATAGTGTGCGTTAATATGGGTTGGCAGGAAGCTAAGCTGACGGCCGTCTGTCCATAAGGCAGGCACGAGGTTGTCGTTATTTCCCGCCTGAGTCCAGCCAAGCACCTGAAACTCTTTAGCTTCCGGCACGATAACTTCTGGCTCGTTCACCTTGGGCTCATTTAAAACATTATTATCTTTTTCACATCCCGTAAAAATTACAAGGACTGTTAATAGAAGTAAGTAGTATCTCATTATAAAGTATTTACAGAAATGACAAGTAAAAAGAACATATTAATACAAGGATAGAAATATCTGCTTTCAACTATTTTCGGTTTTCAATAAGGTGGTATCATCACACAAGAGTTCGAGACTATTTCTGAAATCGGCATACTTTTTCTTCCCTAGTTTCGCCTCCCAATTTTTTTCAAATTCATAATTAATAGACTGGCCCAGCGCTTTAACCTGTTCTCCTTTCGCTGTAAGTATAAATAATACCGCCCTTTTATCCGAAACGTCAGGCTTCCGCGTCAAATACCCCTTTTCTTCGAGTTCATAAACGATTGCACTCATTGACTGCTTGGTAATTTTACCTTCAGCAGCCAATTCTGTGATTCTCGAGCCAGAATCCCGGATATACTGAAATACGGTACCGTGCGAAGGTCTTATCTCTTCATAACCAGCTCCGGCAAGCGTATTATGAAGATTATCAATTAGTTCATCCAGTAATTGTCTTAGGTAAGCACCAGTGTTTTTACGATTTTTCATATATTTTTAAAGAAACATTTGCCAAATATAGTCAGTTTACCTTGCATTTGTAGTAAGTTAAACTTACCAAAAATAAGAAAACATTATGAAACTTCCAGGATTTTTAAATCAGCCTCAGCCCGGTAATTCAAGAGCAATTCCCGGTGCACTTTTTCACTTCCTAGTTAAAGGTGAGCAAACGGGAGATGCCCACGCACTTCTGAAAATCGACGTGCAACCTGGTGCAGAACCACCAGAGCACGTTCATGCTAATGAAGACGAAGCCTATTACCTGCTAGAAGGGAAAATCACGTTTAAAATTGGCGACGACTTTTTTGAAGCAACAGCAGGAGACTATGTCTATCTGCCGAAAGAAGTAAGCCATACCTTTCAGGTTAAAACAGATGTTGCTAAAGTATTAATGTGGATTAGTCCTGCCGGTTTAGACCAATGGTTTTGGGATAACAGCGCCCCGGCCGAAGACATGAAGGCTTTACCTCCTTTACAGGGCCCTCCTCCTCCACACGTAATCACTCATAACACAGAAACCTTGAAAGACTATGGTGTAGAAATGATATAATCTCTGTCTATACTATGAAAATTTACTGTGATATGCCACGCATCGCTTAAAACTTTTTAGGCGGTGCCTTATCAGGCGATCTATCACCAGCATCACATAAACATCTAAACGACAACAAATGAAAACAAAAACTTTGTTTAATGGTAGCCTATTGGCTTTACTTTTGGTGAACTCAACTTTAACTAGTTGTAAAAAGGATGACGAAAAAAATGATAAGTCGGGAACCTTCTATGGGATTGAAGTGCCCGTTGGCAATGGCAAGGCAAAAACATTTATAACCACCGACGAGACAGGTGCTCCTATAGCTGTAGGAGTGCAGCTTACCGATCAAGCTTTGGTAAACCTTCCTAATGGCAGTCACCTGCATACAACTCACGCGGAAGCACCATCTTATACTTTGCCACTGCCGCAACAAAAACTGCATACACCTTTTGATCATGTTACACTCGACTGGAACCCCCATGGACATCCACCCGAAAATGTTTTTGACAAACCACATTTCGACGTTCATTTTTACATGATGTCTGAGCAGGAACGACTAACTATCACTGGGGATGACCCAAAAATCGAGGATTTACCGGAGCCACGGTTTTTGCCGGAAAGCTTTGTACCAATAGCCGGCGGCGTTCCTCAAATGGGCAAACATTGGGTCGATCCCTCCTCTATGAGCGGCACATTCACTCAGGCCTTCCTTTACGGTACCTATGATAAACGTGTCACCTTTTATGAGCCAATGGTTACGCTTGCTTATCTCCAATCAAAGCCGGATTCAGTAAGCCTGATCGCTCAGCCTGAGGCATTTCTTAAAACAGGAGTTCATTATCCTTCCCGCTATCGCGTGAAATACGATGCAGGTAATAAGGTTTACTTGATAGTGCTTGAAGATTTTAAATTAAATAGCAGAAACCGACTCTTCTTAATATCTACATAAGATGGACCAGCGTTATAACACATTTTATTACAGCCATAAGGGCTTGAGGGGAATGTTATTTCATACCGGAATAGCTATTCAAAAGATTGATTTTTCTTCCAGGCATGAAACAAACAAATTTCTAATAAAATTGACAGAAGTTCTGGAATTGGTTGAGCGGCATTCCTTTCACGAAGACCAGTATATTTTCCCCCATTTGACAAAATACGACGAACATTTGATGCTGGAGCTTGAAAATGATCATTTACATGGGCAGCGTTTGAGTGAGACACTAATTAAGTTAATCAACGATGTTAGGATTGCAGAGGATGTACACATACGGCAGAAACTGGGGATGCAAATCTTCCTTGACTTCAACCGTTTCATTGCTTTCCACCTCCAGCATATGGAAAAAGAAGAAGAGAAAGTGAATGTTTTGCTTTGGGAAAACTTCTCAAACCAGGAAATTGTGGATATGAAAGGGGCCATTGTCGGCCCCGATCATTCCCCGAAGCTCCTTACAGAAATTACCTGGATTTTGAGATCCGTCAGCGTGAGGGAGAAAAGCCATTGGCTGGAGGGGATGAGTACCCGTGTATCCGAAAAAACTCTTAATACCTTCAGGGACTTAGCTGAAAAACTCTAATGTTTGAATTTCGCAAGACATTATGTGAATATTACAAACAACATTGACTTTTTCATCCTAACTTTAGACATTGCCGTTGATAAGGGCCTTATAACACCGGGTGTATGAACATAGTAATGAAAACAGAGACTATCGAAGATTTCTACAAGATAAAGTTCGACCGTTTGCCTGGAGATCTAAACCGGGAGACGGGGCATTTTAACGTGTTCCGGCTTGAAGATTGCCATGGGCCTAATGCCCTTCCGGTGAATTACAGTCGCCGCGACTTCTATAAGATCAGTCTTATCCGGGGTAAGAACAGGTATCACTATGCCGATAAAAGCGTTGAGATATCAGGCTCTACACTCATGTTCTTTAACCCCAATATACCTTACACCTGGGAATCACTCTCAGATGACAAGACCGGCTTTTTCTGTATTTTCTCTAAATCGTTCTTCACAGAAAAAATTAGAGGAGGATTAGGCGACCTTCCCATGTACACTCCAGGGGGTAATCCCGCATATAAACTTGATCCCCTGCAAGACGAACACGTAAGCGCCATATTCCTTAAAATGCTGGACGAGATCAGTTCCGACTATACTTTCAAAATGGATCTCATCCGAAACTACGTCACCGAATTAACCCACTTCGCTCTTAAATCAAGGCCGACAGAAACGCTATATCACCACCCGGATGCAAAGACACGTATCACTGCTGTCTTTACTGAACTGCTCGAAAGACAGTTCCCAATTGAGCGTCCAGGTCAGCGCCTGACGATGCGTTCAGCGAAAGACTATGCAGAGCAACTGGCTGTACATGTTAATCACCTGAACAGGGCGATAAAAGAATCGACAGGAAAGACCACTACCCACCTTATTGCAGAACGCTTAACCGCAGAAGCAAAGGTACTTTTGAAGCATACCAACTGGAACATTTCCGAAATAGCTTACTCCCTCGGATTTGAAGATCCCGCACATTTCAATAACTTCTTTAAAAAACATACGCTTTTAACGCCCAGCAGCTTCAGGAATAGCCAGGCGGCTTAGCTCTAATTTTAAAGCGAATTGGCGAAAACGCAAGCAAGCAAGTCCCCGGATTTGCTTGCTTGCGTCTGTAAAAATATCTTCCTGCCCCTGCTGACTTTGCCGCCTCTTGCTGACCCTGGCATAACCTTGTACATTGCTGAGAATTGCTCATTTCTTCCCACTGTTTGAATTTCGCAAAGATCTCATTGAATCTCACAATCTCACCCTTCACAAGCGAGCTACCTTTGAACTATCAAACGATTTAGATATGGATAACAAAAAAACATGGTTTATTACAGGAGCTTCTAAAGGATTCGGACTAAGCCTCGTACGACAGTTGCTAAATCAAGGGCAGCGCGTTGCAGCTACATCCAGAAACCTTGAGCAATTAAAGGATGTAGTGGGTACAGACTCCCCTTCCTTTCTTCCCCTCCAGGTGGATCTGGGCAGCGATTCGAGTGTTAAGGCTGCAATAGACAGAACGGTTGAGACCTTCGAAAGGATCGATGTGGTGGTCAACAACGCCGGCTACGGGATTGGCGGCAGCATCGAAGAGCTAAGCGATAAAGAAAGCAGGGATAGCTTTGATATCAATGTATTCGGAACTCTTCATGTCATCCGACATGTAATGCCAATTATGCGGAGGCAGCATTCAGGCCACATTTTTAATATCTCCTCCATTGCAGGTATTGCTGCCAATACCGGCTGGGCGATGTATGCGGCCACCAAATTCTCAATAGTAGGTTTAACTGAAGTACTTGCCGAAGATGTAAGGGAATTTGGAGTTAAGGTAACTATTGTGGCACCCGGTGCATTCCGAACCAGCTTCCTGACAAAGGAATCCTTAGCCCTTCCCGAATGCCCGATAGCGGAATATCAAAGCGTACGTGAATCCCATGAGAAATACCTGCAAATGAACGGACAGCAGGCCGGCGATCCGGAAAAGGCAGCAGCAGCAATCATTCAAACTGCCACAGCAGCAGAGCCTCCCTTATATCTTCTTCTGGGCGAGGATGCCTACAACCGGGCCATGAGAAAACTGGAATTCCTCGCCGAAGAATTCAAACGCAGTGAAGAGCTTGCACGCTCCATGGCTTACCACGGATAAGAAACAAATAAATCAAACTATTAACACAAAAATGGAAACAAAAAAAGTATGGTTCATAACCGGGGCTTCCAAAGGATTGGGTCTAAGCCTGGTTAAGCAATTATTAAACAACGGCTATCGGGTAGCAGCTACATCAAGAAACTTGAATGAGTTGCAAGCGGCAGTAAGTGCTGAATCCGATCAGTTTCTGCCTCTCGCGGTAGATATTAAATCAGAAAGAAGCGTAGAGGCGGCCATTGCAGACACGGTTCGCAAGTTTCAACGGGTTGATGTAGTAGTGAACAATGCAGGTTACGGACTGCTTGGTAGCCTGGAAGAACTGAGTGATAGTGAATCGCGCGAAAACTTTGAAGTAAACGTTTTCGGTCTTCTAAACGTGATCCGGAAGGTAATGCCGTACCTGCGGGAACAAAAGTCGGGACATATTTTCAATATTGCTTCGATTGGAGGTTTTACAGGTCTGTTCCCTGGCTTCGGAGTTTACTGCGCGACTAAATTTGCAGTACACGGATTGACAGAAGCCCTGGCCAGCGAAGTAAAACAGTTCGGTATCCATGCTACTGTTGTTTCTCCGGGGTATTTTCGCACCGATTTCCTTACCAGTGGCTCTCTTGGCTCGCCAAAAAACCCATTGGAAGCTTACGAGGAAGTCCGCAAAGTAGAACAATTGCATAAGAGCAACATTAATGGAAATCAGCCTGGCGATCCTAAAAAGGCAGCATCTGTATTGATGAAGGCAGCCGAAAGCACTAGCCCTCCACTGCATCTCTTTCTCGGTGAAGACTCCTATCAGCTGGCGCAGGACAAAATGAACCTGCTGAACAGGGACCTGGAAGAGTGGAAGTATCTGGCAGCAAAAACAAACATCGAGTACACCGAACAATAGGGATCATACAGGGATGGGTCACCGCTGATGGATAAATCAGGCATCATGTTCATTCTCGAATAAAACACATTTTACCGGCATACAGCTCAGGCATGTTTGCCGGAATTTTTCAATAGAATATCTATTACTTTATTGGCTCTTAACCAGTTTAAGCATATATCCCAGCTCAGCTGCAGTTCTTTTCAGATTATCATGTGTTGACTTAAGGGCATCATCTAAACCCATAGGTTGATTTCCTATCGGAAGAATAACGTCAAAATATTTTCGCAATTGGGGTATATCGCTTAATGCAACCTTGCCGGTCAAAGCAAACACCGGAATGCCGCGTTCTTTCGCAACCTTCGCCACCCCTACAGGACCTTTGCCTTGCAACGTTTGATGATCTAAGGCTCCCTCACCTGTTATCAGGAAGTCACAGGCTTTTAAAGTATCCTCAAATCTGGTAAGCTTCAAAAAGTAACTTATGCCATTTTCAAGCCTGGCATTAAAATAGGCAGCTACAGCTGCAGCTGCCCCTCCAGCAGTGCCACCATATTTCATTTGAGACATGTCTAAGCCTGTTTGCTGAAGTGTTATATGATTAAATTGAGTAAGAAAAGCATCCAGTTCTTTTACTTGTTCCGGACTAGCTCCTTTCTGAGGACCAAAAACTGCTGCTGCTCCATCCTCCCCCAAAAGCTTGCTATCTACATCGCACAAGACGGTCAACTGGCAATTAAACACCCTTTGATCCACTTTCGACAGATCAATGGAAGAAAGCGAATTATAACTCTGTAGCACATTCTCTATCGAATTCCCTTCAGAATCTAAAAATTTGACTCCCAGGGCTTTCAATATTCCCAAACCTCCATCAACGGTTGCCGAACCTCCCATTCCTAAAAAAATCTCCTCGACACCTTTATCCAAAGCCATCTTTAACAATTGCCCGGTCCCTTTAGAAGTAGCTAGAGTTGGATCCTGCTCATCGGGCTTTAACAATCTTAAACCGGAAGCATCAGCCATTTCGATTATAGCTGTTTTCCCGCCATTTATGAGGCCAAATGAAGATGCAATCTCGCGCTCAAGGGGATCACTAACGGTCACTTCCACAATTTCTCCCTGGCACTTTTGCATAATCAAAGCAGCGGTTCCGTCGCCCCCATCGGCGATAGGAAAACATTCATAGGATGCCTTCAGAACGCTTGTACTTAAACCTTCCTTAATAACAATTGCAGCTTCACTTGCTGTAATGCTATTTTTGAAGGCATTGGGTGCTATGAGTATCTTCATTCTTTTAAGATCTTCTCGATTTGAGGCTCTATAACGTTCACGAACCTTTCGAAGCCAATGTCATTAGGATGTGTTCCGTCAACAGTTCCTTCATGGTCTGTCCCGAGGAAGTTGGATTCTTTGATAAAATACAAGTCTTTTACCCCTTTTGATATCAAAGCATCAAACTCTCTCTGAAACGATTGGTTCTGTGCCGCAACACGCTCTCTGGTAGCGTTATTCCAGTTACCCTGCTCTCTAACGAGGCTTTGTATCATAATAATAGGAGCTTTTGGATATTTTTTCCGGATAGAGTTTACAAGGTAAGCCGTTCTTTCTTTAATTTCATCCGGCGAAGAATTTGGAACACAATCCAGAATATAAGCATCGGCAGGTATGTCAACAATCATATCGGCCACTTCCCGATGCATTTTGGCATTTCCACTCAAGCCAAGATTTAAGAAATTTAATCCCGTTCTCCTTGATAACATCGCAGGATAAGCCAGACCAGGCCTGCTGGCAGAAGCTCCCTGTGCAATACTGGAGCCGTAGATCAGCACCCTTTTTTTAAACGGCGACGCACTCGCAGCAATCGTGCTGCCAGTTTCTACACCGATTTCCAGCGAAATGGTTTCATCATAAAGAGGAAGGTAAAGAAGGCACTCTTTATCTGAATTATCCATATCGCCAACGATAGTTTGCTCGGTGCAGTTAGCCTTCGGCCTTCCAACACCTGCCCATACCCATTCGCCCTGCCTTTTAATGTACAAATCGAGGCCTTTCTGATTAATCGCAGTAAGGTTGTCTGATTGCTTTCTTGGACTCACGCACCATTTTGCACCAATTGTATTACTATTCGTTGTAAAAACAAAAGCCTTTCCCGCAGACTGGGTAAGTAGGGTCTTTACAACAGCTGGCAAATTTGGATAAGTTGCCGTGTCAATCCGGTGAAAAAGGTTAGCAGTAGGAAGGATCTGCCCCACGCGACCCAATTCAGAAGCTTTGGTGTAAAAAAGTTTCTTTTGGGCTGTTGCGCCCTCAGTCAATGAAAGCGAAGTAATTGCCAGTATTGCACTTAGAAGAAATGAATTCATTTGAATATTTTAATGCTTTTATTTTCTAAACTTAATGGTTTCCCTCAGAATCTTCATACAAGGTATCGTACATGTCTTTAAATCTTTCACATCAGAACATGGAAAATCATGTAGTTCGTTTAATCCATCCAGATGTTAAGCGAGATATTATAAGTATAACCACCCCCTTCACAACACCCAAGTCATCGATTGTTTGAAATTTGATCAAAATTTTCATTTAGTGAAATAGATTTTAGCTATCACAATATAGGTTTAATTGATTTTGATTATACCCATCACCATCCTAACTTTATAGCGAGCAATTTAACTGAGAGTACTAAAAAACTATTCGTTTTATAAACTTAAAAAATGGAAAAAGAATCAAATGACATCAGTAAGTGCCCATTCCATAATGGCACTATGAAGCAAAATGTAGGCGGTGGCGGTACCAGAAACCGTGATTGGTGGCCCAACCAATTAAAATTAAACATCCTGCGGCAGCATTCTTCCCTCTCAAACCCGATGGATGAGGATTTTAACTATGCAGAAGCATTCAAAAGTCTTGACCTCGAAGCTGTAAAAAAAGACCTCCATGCACTTATGACCGATTCCCAAGACTGGTGGCCGGCAGACTTCGGGCACTATGGTCCCCTGTTTATCCGTATGGCATGGCACAGTGCAGGCACCTACCGTGTAACGGATGGCCGTGGGGGAGCCGGACAAGGGCAGCAGCGTTTTGCCCCATTAAACAGCTGGCCCGACAATGTGAGCCTCGATAAGGCCCGCAGACTGCTTTGGCCAATCAAACAAAAATACGGGAAAAATATCTCATGGGCTGATCTGCTGATCCTTACCGGAAATGTTGCCCTTGAATCCATGGGTTTCAAAACGTTTGGCTTTGCGGGTGGACGCGAAGATGTGTGGGAACCCAATGAGGACGTGTATTGGGGTTCGGAAAAAACCTGGCTTGGCGGCGACCTGCGTTATGGCCATGGTTCAGAAGGGGTTCCAAAAGAACATGGCGTATTAGTATCTGACGACAATGCAGATGGACAAATTCACTCCCGAGATCTCGAAAAACCGCTTGCAGCTGCACAAATGGGACTGATTTATGTTAATCCCGAAGGTCCAGACGGTAATCCAGACCCTATAGCCGCCGCTAAAGACATTCGCGATACGTTCAGCCGTATGGCTATGAATGACGAAGAGACTGTTGCCCTGATTGCCGGAGGACATACTTTTGGTAAAACCCATGGTGCGGCTCCATCTTCCCATGTAGATAAAGAACCTGAAGCTTCCGGGCTGGAACTGCAGGGACTTGGCTGGAGCAATAGCTACGGTACTGGTAAAGGTCCGGATACCATTACCAGCGGACTTGAAGTAACATGGACGAAAACACCGACCCAATGGAGCAATAATTTCTTCGAAAATCTGTTTGGCTTTGAATGGCAACTTTCAAAAAGTCCGGGCGGTGCACATCAGTGGGTGGCTAAAGATGCAGAAAGCATTATACCAGATCCTTTCGACAGCTCAAAAAAGCGTTTACCTACAATGTTAACCACCGACCTCTCTTTGAGACTCGATCCTGTTTACGAAAAAATATCCAGACGCTTCCTGGAGAACCCAGACGAATTTGCTGATGCATTCGCCAGAGCCTGGTTTAAATTGACCCATCGGGATATGGGTCCGCGATCGCGTTACCTGGGACCGGAGGTGCCAGAAGAGGAATTGCTTTGGCAGGATCCGATTCCAGCCGTTGACCATCCTTTGGTTGATGCAACAGATATAGCAAACTTGAAAGCAAACATATTAGAATCGGGCTTGACTGTATCTGAACTGGTATCTGCAGCCTGGGCTTCTGCTTCCACCTTTCGCAGTTCTGATAAACGCGGTGGTGCCAACGGAGCACGTGTTCGCCTTGCTCCTCAAAAATTCTGGCAGGTAAACAATCCCGGACAGCTTCAAAAAGTACTGAATGTCCTGGCAAACATCCAAATGCAGTTTAATTCCGCACAAACAGGCGGCAAAAAAGTTTCCCTGGCAGACCTTATCGTACTTGCTGGATGTGCGGCTGTCGAAAAAGCCGCAAAAGACGCTGGACAAGCTATTTCCGTTCCTTTTACGCCGGGCCGAATGGACGCTTCACAGGAACAAACTGACGTCGAATCATTCAGCTTCCTGGAGCCAGCTGCCGACGGCTTCCGTAACTATCGAAAGTCAAGATCGTCTGTATCCACAGAAGCACTGCTGATAGACAGGGCTCACCTGCTTAGCCTTACCGCACCTGAATTAACCGTATTATTTGGAGGCATGCGTGTATTGGACACTAATTATGATGGCTCCAAACACGGTGTTTTCACCCAGCGGCCAGGAGCACTTACGAACGATTTCTTTGTGAACCTCCTTGACATGAGCACTGCGTGGAAAGCTGCAACTGAAGACAAAGAGGTCTACGAAGGCAGCGACCGCAGCACTGGTGTAGCAAGATGGACAGCCACCCGTGCCGATCTGGTATTCGGTTCCAACGCTGAGCTAAGGGCTATTGCCGAAGTGTACGCAAGCGCCGATGCCCGCGAGGAGTTTGTAAAGGATTTCGTTGCAGCCTGGAACAAAGTGATGAACCTGGACAGGTTTGATCTCGCTTGATGCATAATTTCCAAGACGAGCAGGGTTTTCATTTTATCCATACTTCTAACTAAGCTTTGAAAGGCGCTGGGAAGAGTTGCCAAATAACCTGTACAAAACCCCTACCAAGCGCGTACCAGGTTTGGAAAGCTGGCGCCCAGTAGCGGTTAAATACTTCTTAGATATCGGTTATTTACAATTGATTCCCAGCTTTGATAAGCGTTCATTGAAGCCACGTTCTAATGAGGATAAAAATGAGTTTGCAGACTCGCCCCAAACAAAAACCTATTCTTATATTGTGTGGCCTGTTGAATCAGAAAGCCCTTTGCTCTTAAAATAGTATCCTCATGAAATACATTTTTCTCCTTTTTATATCCGTCTATACCGTTTCCTGCAGTCGTGCTCCTAAAAAAGATTCTTCCCGGACCGGAAAGCGTGACGAAATTCTCAAGAACATCGTTCCCCCTAAAATTTCCGAAAACACGATGCTGATCACCAAATTTGGTGCTGTCGGCGATTCAATTACGGACTGTAAACCTGCATTCGACAAAGCTATTCAAACATGTAAAGAACAGAACGAAGGAAAAATAATAGTTCCCCCTGGCACTTACCTTGTCAAGGGCCCCATACATCTGACAAGTAATCTTTGCATTGAGTTACAAAAGGGATCGAAGCTGGTTTTCGGAACCAATCCATCAGATTACTTGCCAGTGGTACTCACCAGTTGGGAAGGCACCTTTCTTTACAACTATAGTCCATTTATTTACGGGTATCAGCTTGAAAATGTGGCAATCATTGGTGAAGGTATCATTGACGGAAATGCCAGTGACTCTTTCGCCAAATGGCATGCGCAACAAAAAGAAAGTCAACTTTTAAGCCGGAGGATGAATCACGAAGACGTCCCTCTGAAAGAACGAATATTCGGCAAAGGACATTTCCTGCGCCCACAACTCATCCAGTTTTTCGAATGTAAGAATATCCTTATGGAAGGTGTGACTATCAAAAACTCCCCTTTCTGGTGTGTACATTTCCTAAAGTCAGAAAACATCACTGCACGAAAAATGAAATTCGAAGCCTTTAATAAAAACAACGACGGCTTCGACCCCGAATACTCAAAGAACATATTGATTGAGGATATTGATTTCAACAACAGCGACGACAATGTCGCCATCAAAGCCGGGCGTGACCACGAAGGCCGGAAAACAGCCACTAGCTCTGAAAACATCATCATTCGCAATTGCAGGTTTAAAGGGCTTCACGGCGTGGTGATTGGTAGTGAGATGTCGGCGGGGGTACAAAATATTTTTGTTGAAAACTGCACTTACGGCGGCTATTGCAAGCGCGGCATCTATTTAAAGTCTAATCCGGACCGGGGTGGCTTTATCCGTAATATTTATGTGAATAACGTTGAATTTGGGGACGTAGAAGACGCCTTCTTCATCACGTCATATTACCATGGAGAAGGAAAAGGTTTTGCAACTGATATACGGAATGTCTTTGTCGACAGCGTAAAATTCAGACGAGCAACTAACGCTGCTATTGTTATTCAAGGTTTCCCAACAAAAAAGGTGAGGGATATACATTTCTCCAATGTTACCATTGATTCCGCCGCCACAGGATTAAGTCTCAGCAATACTGAAAATATTGTGTTTAATAACGTGATCATTGGCAAAGAAGTAAAAGTGCCATCGCACGTAAAGTGAAGTTAAAAAAGTAACTGGTTCCTCCAGGAAAACAGTTACTTTTTTAACTATCCAAATACTGCTAAAGGTTACTCGGTGTTTCAAAAACAAGCAGAAGATTGTCTTAGATTTCGTTAAACCAAACGTGAATTTTACTTTCTTCTCCTGACAACCAAAGCATTTGCCACCTTCCTTTCTCCCACATGATCCCATATCTTATTATCCGAAGGATAGCTTACAACTCCATTTTCAGGTTGTCCGTCTATCCATAAAGCAGAAGATCCGCCGCCGTCCATACTAATCGCTTCGCGACTGCCCAGCCATTTCAACACTTTACTAAGCTCAAAAAGACTCATGCCTGCCGCATTAGCATCCCGGCCATCAACTACAACAAATAATATCTTATTCCTATTTTTCAAGGCCAAAGCAGACCGGGGATGACGAGAAGAGTTATGTGAAACAGAATCAAGCCTTTGAACCTGATCGTCAATTAGGAGCGCAGGTCCGGACTCCAGCACATCCTCTCCATCCAGATGCTTTTCCCAATCGTTTGTTCCATCCCATTTTTCAATATCCACTACACCCTGCTTAATTAATATAGCCGCCTGCTGATGAGGTGCACGCTGTCCGCTCTTTCCCAAAACATTGGAATCAATAAGCTGGCCGTTGGAGCGAATATAATCTACCGAACCTCCTTTTTTCATATTGAAAAACCCAGCATTAATGGCAGCAATAGCCCGGTTCTCTTTCCCAAACTCACTCGTTCTTTTTAGCAATTTTTTTTCAAAGACTAGGTCAATCTCATATCTCCGGCCTCTTCTGATCTCGAGGATGCTGATGTATTGATTGGAATTAAACAGCGAACTATCAGTAAACCCAAACTGCTTTAAATGGATTTTCGGTGCAATTTTCTTCACCCCCCATTTCGCCTTTACAACTTTTAATGAATCTGTTTGTGCAAAAGTTTTAAAAGATAAGGTGGATACCATAAACAATAAGCTTGCGATAAGCGAAAATTGTTTTTTTTGACTACGATACATATACATCAATTAATTACAGGATAATAATAAGGTTATTACAGGAATTTTTTTTATAAAATCAAGCAAAGCTATTTAAAGATTAAGTGATTTTTATAAATTTGCCCAGAGTTTAGAACCATCTTGTACCGCTTATCACACCTTATCATCACTTCCTCGATTGGAATTGGTTGCTTTAATTTAACATATGCTCAGACTTTTACGTCTAAAGTTGACGGCAATAGTCTTACCTCCCGCGTCAGCTATTCTAGTGAGAAAATCCAAACGAAGGAATCCTCAACAGAAGACTACATACGTTTTTACCAAAATTACATCAGCGAAATTAGAGGCCAGGAATGTCCTATGTATCCGAGCTGCTCAAATTTCGGGCTGAAATCTTTCAAAGAAACAAACTTTTTACACGCTTTTTTGCTTACTTCCGACAGACTTTTAAGGTGCGGGCATGACCATAAGAACTATGCACTAACATTGCAGGAAAATGGCTTTAAAAACATTGATTTCCCCGTCTATCAACAAACTCCAGCAAATTTATACTTTAAAAGAAAACTTCCAACATTTGCTTACTCTGATGCCCAGCCTGACAGCAGCGTAAAAAACACTCTTATAAAATCGCTGATTAACGATGGCCTTTATCACGAAGCGATTATTGAGCTAAAACGAATAAGGCTCAGCACGGGTCGTTTGAGCGAAGAGCTTTTCTTAAATGAACTGATATGTTTCAATGCTCTGGGTGAATTTGAAAAAGCACTTTATTCTTACGAGATTCATTGTTCCCCGGAATACAAAGACAATCCGGAAGTATTGTATCAGATAGCTACCATTCAGTATAAACTGAACAATTTCCAGGAAAGCTTAAAGATTGCAGATAGACTCGAAAGGAAGCCGTCTGATGAATTTATGAAAACAAAAGTTGCTTTGTTGAAGGTTTCCAACTACTCCCAGTTACATGATTGGGAAAATTCACGATCAACCTTGCAAAGCCTCAAAGGTCTTCCATTTCCCGATAAAACACGTGATGGAAAAATAAGCGTTCTCGATGCCTCATTACCCCTTAAAGAAAAAAAACCAGCGGTTGCTGCAGCAATTTCAATCGTTCCAGGAGCCGGATATGCTTATGCGGGTCACAGGCAAACGGCATTGTCTGCATTTATCATCAATGGCTTGCTTACCTATGCCACTTACTCCAATTTTTCAAAGAAGAATATCGGCATGGGGCTGCTTACGGGAGTTTTCAATCTTAGCTTTTATATCGGAAATATTTATGGAGCGAGTAAGAGCGCACAGCGTTATAACCAACGTCAAAAAGAAGATCTTAAAAACAAATTACTATTTAATATACAACCCTAATTTTCACAATTATGTTAACTTCAATTTCCAAATCTCTTCAGTTCAGACTGGTAGCTTGCCTTTTAATTGTCGCTACACTATCAATGTCCTTTCGTATGCGTGCTGATGGCGTCGTCCTGAACGCCGGAACGTCTGTTATATTAGAAACTGCAACGTCACTTTCATCGTCGACGCTGGCTCCTGGTCAGATAATAGACTTTAAAGTTCGTTACGACGTAAAAGCAAATGAAAAAACTGTTATAAAAGCGGGATCTCTTGCGAGAGGCCAGGTATTAAGAGTACAGAAAGCGAAGGGGCTCGGTAAAGAAGGCTTTGTGGAAATCCAGCTAAAGTCTGTAAAGGCCGTTGATGGCCAAGAAATTCCCCTAACCGCAGGAAGCATTTTTCATGAAGGAGAGGACAAACAAACACTCTCTATCGTTTTAGGAGTATTAGTTTGTATCCTATTCTTAACCATGAAAGGCAAAAACGCAGAAGTCCCCGCGGGATATGAGACCAGCGGTTCAGTAGCTGTAACTACAACCATTAACGTAGAATAATTAATCAATTATGCAGACAATGGCCTAGCAAATTGCATCGACCATTGTCTGCCTGGTTTTGAGTTCATAAAACCTCCTTTTGGGTAACGTATATATGGCCCTGCTTAGGGCAAGAAGCGCTAATTAAGTTCAAGATTGTTCTATCTCAGGCACCGGCGATAAATCACTTACCTGTACTCTCTTTAAATTTCTCAAAGCCTGCTGCATATGCCGCTCATTATGCGCTATAACAAAACGAAAAACATCACCGGATTTCAAGCGTATTAAGGGTGAGATTGAGATTGGTATCCTGTTGTTAAGCCTGGAGGTCCGGGCAATTCTGAGCAGATCCAGCAATTCCAGCTGCTGAGAAATGAATTTATCAACCACAGCACCGGGGTCTAAATTTGTAACCGGTAGGTGCCCTTTAAATGCGTTATACTTCTTTTCTGATGGTTCCATCATATTACTGAAATAATTGCCTAACCAACCACTTCTAAAATCTGCTTCTTCACTTTCGGTACCGATATTCAATACAGCCCGAATTCGTGGCAAATAATAGTCTCCATAAGAATTGAGGTGTTCCAGGCACTGAGCAATGCTCCAGCCGCCAGTTTCAGGGAAACGCAATAATTCCTGCTCTCCCTGATTCTTAAAACGGGATTTAACAATATCGAGGTGCGCTTGCGCGCGATCACTGAGAGTGTTCAAAAGTTGTTTCTTTTTAAAGATCATCACAGTTATTTTTTACTGCAAAAATGCCAGGCACTTTTTATTTAAATCTTGGTAAATACCATGATTTAAATTTTTACTTTGTTGATCAGCTTGCTGAAATTAGTAGCGTCAATGCCAATATAATTTGCAAGGTATTTATGGGGTACCAGCTGAAGGATGTGCGGACTGCGAGCCAAAAACCGGCTGAATTTTTCTTCAGAACTGAAAGACTGCAATTCAACCAGGCGTTCCAGCAACCCTGACAACACTTGCGACATCCCCTGTAAAATTAATCCTTGCAGTGCCGGGCGGCTTTTCATCAAAGCATTCACATCAACGAACGATGCTCGCAAAAAGCGGGAAGTGCTCAACGTCTCAAAGCAGTATTTAGAAGGCAGCTGAAGCATAAAGGAATCGAGTACCCCGGCAAACGATGGTGGATACATAAATACGATTGTAGCTTCCCTTCCCTGGCTATCAAAATAGTATACACGCTGCACTCCATCCAGCACGAAATAAAGATACTTTTCGGTTTCGCCCACATGTGTAAGGGCAACCTTCCGCGGGGACGAATATGGTTTCCAGATTGCAGCAAAGCACTCCCAGTCGGCCTCGTTTAAGGAGCCCATAGCATTCATCAAGGCTTTTAATTGCTTCAGATCTTCGTTCATACCCTTAATTTAAGCACTAAAATAAGAAAGTTTAGGATGTGAATGACGAGCTGATAAAATCAGGCTCTTTTCGGTCCAATCACTCCTGAAGCACCCCCAATCAGATTTTCATATCAAAATCATTACTTTTAAATAAAAAGGGTAAATTTGCAGCTACAATACTAAGCATGATCTATTTCTTTAAAAATCCATCTGACGCGATTTTTGTCCTTCAATCAAACAATCAGTTTTCCGGTAATGAAGTTTCTAAACTTGAATGGCTCTTCGGCGATGCAAAATTGTTGCCTGAAACCAACCTGCAAGGCTATTATATCGGCCCCAGGGCTGCAATGATAACTCCATGGAGCACAAATGCTGTAGAAATTACCCAAAATATGGGAATGGAAGGCATCATAAGGATCGAGGAATTTAAAAAAGCAGCTAAAGACTTCACTGCTTTCGACCCCATGCTATTCCAGAAATACGAAAATATTGGTCAGGAAGTGTTTACGATAGCAATTCAACCTGAACCTATCCTAGAAATAGATGATATAGCGGCCTACAACATTCAGGAAGGCCTGGCCTTGAGCAATGACGAAGTAGACTATTTAAATCAGCTTTCTAAAAAGCTTGGCAGACCTTTAACAGATTCTGAAGTTTTCGGCTTCTCGCAGGTAAACTCAGAGCACTGCCGGCATAAAATATTTAACGGTGAGTTTGTGGTCGACGGACAAGTTCAGCCAACCTCTCTGTTTAAGCTGATCAGAAAAACCTCTGAGGCAAATCCTAACGGTATTGTCTCGGCTTATAAAGACAACGTCGCCTTCGTAAAAGGCCCAAGGGTCAAACAATTTGCTCCTGAACGAGCCGATATCCCCGCCTTTTATAAAGAATCGGACTTTGACTCTGTGATCTCTCTAAAAGCCGAAACGCATAACTTCCCGACAACGGTTGAACCTTTCAATGGTGCTGCAACCGGATCTGGCGGCGAAATAAGAGATAGGCTGGCAGGCGGGCAAGGTTCACTTCCCCTGGCCGGAACAGCAGTATACATGGCAGCCCTCTCTCGTCTTGAAGCTGGCAGAACCTGGGAAAACCATATGCAGGAGCGTCAATGGCTGTATCAAACGCCAATGGACATCCTCATAAAAGCATCTAACGGCGCAACAGACTTTGGTAATAAATTTGGACAGCCCCTCATCACAGGTTCAGTACTTACGTTCGAACATGAGGAAGGCGATCAAAAACTAGGATATGATAAGGTGATCATGCTTGCGGGCGGTATTGGCTATGGCAAGACTGATCAGGCGCAAAAAAAGACACCAACTCCCGGCGACGACGTAGTTATATTAGGAGGAGAAAACTACAGGATCGGAATGGGTGGCGCTGCCGTTTCTTCTGCAGATACAGGTGCATTCGGGACAGGTATCGAGTTAAATGCCATCCAGCGCTCAAATCCTGAGATGCAAAAACGCGCGGCCAATGCCATCAGGGGCTTGATTGAAAGTCCCGAAAACCCTATAGTTTCTATCCATGATCATGGTGCGGGCGGACACCTTAACTGTTTATCTGAACTAGTGGAAGCCACCGGTGGAAAAATAGACCTGGATAAACTTCCTGTGGGCGACCCTACCCTTTCTGCAAAAGAAATCGTGGGAAATGAGTCACAAGAAAGGATGGGCCTTGTGATCGGCAATGAGCATATCGAAACTTTGAGAAAGATCGCAGAAAGAGAACGCACGCCGATGTACGCTGTAGGGAAAGTTACCGGCGATCACCGGTTTACTTTTGAATCGTCATCTACCGGCATCAAACCTATAGACCTGGAGCTCCATGATATGTTTGGCAACTCTCCTAAAATCACTATGGAGGATGTTACCGTAGAACGTATTTACCAGGATTTAAGCTACCAAAAAGAGAACCTATCGAACTATCTTGAACAAGTATTACAACTCGAAGCTGTTGCTTGCAAGGATTGGTTAACAAATAAAGTGGACCGCTGCGTAGGGGGAAAAGTTGCTAAACAACAGTGTGCCGGACCATTGCAACTGCCATTAAACAATTGCGGGGTGATGGCATTAGATTTCCAGGGTAAAGATGGTATTGCCACTTCCGTGGGACATGCCCCATTGTCTGCTCTGATTGATCCTGCAGCAGGAAGCCGCAATGCTATCGCTGAAGCGTTGTCAAACATCGTTTGGGCTCCATTAAAAGACGGACTGACAAGTGTTTCCTTATCGGCCAACTGGATGTGGGCTTGTAAAAATAAAGGCGAAGATGCCCGCTTGTACGAAGCGGTAAAAGCGTGTTCCGAATTTGCTATTAGTCTTGGAATCAACATTCCTACTGGAAAAGATTCCCTTTCGATGAAGCAAAAATACCGCGACGCTGAGGTTATTGCCCCCGGGACGGTGATCATTTCTGCAGCAGGCCATTGCGACGACATCAATATAGTAGTAGAACCTGTATTGCAAAAAGATGGCGGTTCAATCTATTACATCAATCTATCAAACGATGCACATCAACTGGGCGGCTCCTCCTTCGCTCAGATACTAAACAAAATAGGTGCTGTAAGTCCTGATGTTAAAGATGCAGAATATTTGAGAAATGCGTTTAACGTTCTGCAAGATCAGATAAAAGCCGGAAACATCCAGGCAGGACATGACATAGGAAGTGGTGGTTTAATTACCACTCTACTAGAGCTTTGTTTTGCAGACAATGATCTGGGTGCTACGATTGACCTGTCGGCTGTCGGCGAAGCAGATTCAGTTAAATTGTTATTCGCTGAAAACATTGGTGTTGTTTTTCAGGCCTCACAATCAGTAGTATCAGCATTTGCAGACAAAGGCATTAAACTATTTAAAATTGGTACCGTTAGTACATCTGCATCTTTGGAGGTAACTAACGGCAATGATAGTTTTAACTTTGATATTGCTCACCTGCGTGATGTTTGGTTTAAGACATCTTTCCTGCTGGATAAAATGCAAAGTGGCGTAGAAAAGGCAACAGCGCGCTACGAAAACTACAAGAACTTACCATTAAAATACGTTTTTCCTAAAAACTTTGACGGACAAAAACCTGTTTTTGATAACACTAAAACACGTCCAAAAGCAGCAATTATTAGGGAAAAAGGAAGCAACTCTGAGCGGGAATTAGCAAACGCGATGTACCTGGCCGGTTTTGATGTGAAGGACGTTCACATGACCGATCTGATCTCCGGACGCGAAAATCTGGAAGACATTCAGTTTATTGGTGCTGTAGGTGGTTTCTCAAATTCAGACGTTTTAGGATCTGCCAAAGGATGGGCCGGAGCTTTTATCTACAATGAAAATGCAAGGCTGGCCCTGGAAAACTTCTTCAACCGTCCGGACACACTTTCTGTGGGGATTTGTAACGGCTGCCAGCTATTTGTTGAACTGGGACTGATAAACAGAAACCACGAAGAGAAACCTAAAATGCTGCACAATGAAAGTGGCAAACACGAAAGTATATTTACATCCTTAAAGATCGCCGAAAATAATTCTGTTATGCTGTCTAGCCTTGCAGGATCGACTCTCGGGGTCTGGGTGTCTCACGGAGAAGGACGATTCCATCTTCCTTACAGTGAAGATCGTTATCAGATCGTTGCTAAGTATGCATACGAGCAATATCCGGCTAACCCCAATGGCTCTCACTTCGATGTGGCTATGCTTTGTGACGATTCTGGTAGACATCTGGTTATGATGCCGCATATAGAGCGCTCCATTTTCCAATGGCACTGGGCACACTATCCAAAAGGCCGTACCGATCAGGTTTCGCCATGGATAGAGGCGTTTGTGAATGCCCGCAAATGGATTGAGAAAGCACAATCCTAATATATAGCTAGCTTTTGCCGTTACCGGAACTAGCAGAAAATTAAAATCCGAAGTGTCAAGCGCAAGCATCACTTCGGATTTTAATAGAAGACGGATCTCTGTCCAGCCGCGTATGGACTCAATCTTAGAATTGGACAGACATGTTCGGCGATTTGTTCCTGTTAGCAAGAATATACGTGCCAATAGTAGTACCTAAAGCAATGAATAACAAACTTACTATTTGCGCTTCGGACAAGCTGGCTTCAAACACTTCATACTTGTAATTTAACTTTATTTTTTCCATAAAGAAGCGCTCTACTCCCATTACTAACAGATAGAAGCAAAAAACCAGTCCCGGCAATTTGATCTTCTTTCTGAAGACCCATAACAACAAAAAGCAAGTTAAGATAATCGCCGATTCATAAAATGAGGTAGGAAACACACCATAAGGTAACTCGGAGCAATAGTTTCCAGTGCAGCCATTGATATATACGCCTTCATTTAAGACGTTATATCGGAACTGGGATGACCACATCCAATCAGGCAGCCAGGCGAAAGGTTTGGGATGAGTATTCAGAATCCCCCAATCGCCGTCGCCAGAAAGCTGGCATCCTATTCGTCCAACGCCATAAGCTACCAGCATCCCCGGAGATCCTATATCTGCTAAGTCAATCAATTTCATTCCACGCCTATAACCAATGCACAGGTAGCTGATAGCTCCAAAGGTCAATCCTCCAAGGAAAGTGAGACCACTGTACTTCAAAAAATAGATCAGGTCATGTCCCAGATACTGCTGAAAATTTTCTAAGAAATTAAAGACTTTAGCGCCCAGGAAGCCCCAAACTGCGGCCCAGATAATTAGTTTTGGCATTAGCTGATAAGGATGCATGATCACCTTATCTTTCCGCGGCTTCGTCAACTTCTCCTTCTTTTTGTAAGTGTAAATAAGAAAGCAAAAACATACGCAGCCCAACAAGGAAAACAGCCAGCTTCCCTGCAATGAAAAAATAAACTTTAAGGGGGCCCTCGAAAATGATGCGTAATAAATAAACGCACCTACAACCTTAAGTCCGATCAAAAAGCCAAGCAAGCCAAACTCGAAATAGTCCTTGAAACTCGCTCCTCCTCCTGTTATAATTTCCTGCGTGAAGGGTTTGATCACGCCTTCTTTCTCCTTACGCTTAAATTCACTTAAGAATGTAAAATAAGACAGGATAAATGCCATCGCTACAAAAAAACCGAAAGTGGGAACCAGCCACGAAAAACTAGTGCCGAACAAGTAATTGACAAGGGAGGATAGAGTAGGAAACATAGCTGTATCAGGTACAATTTAATGTATTAATGTCAATCTGCCATGAAAAATTAAAAAAGCCGCCCCGTAAGGGCGGCTATATTGGTATAAAAGCTTCCTGAACTAGAAACCAATCTGAAGACCCAGATTTACCACTCTCTGGTTTTGATAAGCATCTCCCGCGGTGTTTGAAGTAACCTCAGGATCCTGCTGGTATAGGGAGTAGTTAGTCCAGGTCAGCAGGTTGTAACCGCTCAGGTAAAGCCTGGCATTATTCATTTTAGCTGGCAGCCACTTTTGCGGCAGTTGATAACCGACTTCCACCGTTTTTAGTCTCAGATAATTTGCATCGATCAACCAAAAGTCAGACAGATAAGCTCCGGGGCTGTTTATGCTAGTGGGGTTAGTAGACAGACGCGGAAATTTTGCGGAGGCGGCTGTTGCCGGCGTCCAGCGCTGCTGATGAATAGGCTGGAACTGGCTTTGGAACGGTTCAATACCATTGCCTTTAACATAAAAGGAATAGTCAGTAGTGCCCTGGAACAAGACGTTAAAACTAAACCCTTTAAAATTACCGCCAAGAGTAAGACCATAACTAGTATTAGGCGTATTTGGTTTGCCTATGGCTGTTATATCGTTTAAGTCAATCACACCGTCCTGGTTCAAATCTTTGTATCTTAGATCGCCGGGCACGATATCAACGCTGGTGTTAGGTTTAGCACTTGTAGCAATGTTGTCTTCCGTATAAAAGCCATCGAATAAGAAGCCAAAGGGCTGATCAATCTGGTAACCGGTTTTGGCTAGCCATGGATATGCTGGTGCCGGTTCATCCATATATAAGATTTTGCTTTTGAAATAGGTAAGTACCCCCTTGATGTTATAACTAAATGAACCGATATTATCGTTATAACCTAACTCGAGTTCTATACCCCTGGTTCTCACCTTCGCGATATTGGTAGGCGAAATACCAACACCGATATTTAGCGGCAAAGAGTTTGACGGGATCAGCTGCTTATACCTTAAGGTGTTGAAATAATCCGTTACCACCGATACCTTGTTGTTGAACAAATTGATATCTGCGCCTATATCGAGGGTCCTGCTCCTTTCCCAGGTTACGTTACTATTGCCCAGCGGGCCTTCATAAATCGTGTTCACATCTTTACTTACCTCACCGAACGAATAAGGCCCTCCGGATTGATATGTTTGGTCAAACAAATATTGATTTCCTCTAACCCTATCCGAACCTACCTCTCCAAATGAGCCACGCAGTTTAAAGAGATCTATAAACTTCAGCTTCTCGTCGAAAAAGTTTTCTTTAGCCAAATTATACCCCACAGAAACAGCAGGAAAAAGCCCGTACCTTTTGTCGGCATTAAAACGGTCACTACCGTTATAGGCTGCAGTAAGGTCTATTAAAAACTTTTGTTTGTAGTCATATCCCGTTCTGAAAGTAAGCCCCTGAAAGTTCTGAGGGATCCAGTTTTTCGCTGCTACAAATGCATCTTTTTCCTTATACGATTCTCTGTTATAAAGCAATAAGCCATTCAAACTATGATCACCAAAGGTGCGGGCGTAATTAAAATACGCCTGAACGTTTACCCTATTGTTATAATCACCTTGTTCTGCGCGCAAAGTGTAGTTATCAAGTACATACTTCGTACCATTCAGTACATATGTATCGCTGTTGGGATTGTAAAGATATGATGGCGGGGTTTCCCTGCCCTGATCGCGAACGGTAGATTCTACCCCGGCATAGGCTATGCGGCCGGAGAACGACAAGCCTTTTGTGATGCTTTCCAATTCCTGAGTTGCACCAAACAGGATATTTAAGTCGCTGCGCCTGTCTAACCTGTAACCAGCGGTTGCCAGACGGGCATTTATTGTAGGCAACAGATTTTGAGTGTCGCTTGCATACGCGTAAGAACCGTTGGGATTTAAAAACGGCGCAGAATAAGGATGTATCTTGGAAAAGTCAAACACCTCTCCCACTATGTTTCCTGCTCTGGGGGTATTAATCTTACCGAAGTTAGCGCGCATATCTAACCTTAATTTGAGAGATTTGGTTGCCTGCACGTCCAGATTGGAGCGCATATTAAATCTCCTGTAGTAATAGTTGTTGTCTACCTGGTTACCTTCGTCCTCAAAATTATAAAGATTACCGTCCTGGGTAAAAGCGCCGCCGGAGATGAAGTATTTCACCGATTCAGTCCCCCCGGAAATATCAACATTACTATTGTATTGCATACTTGAAGGCTTGAATATCTCTTCATACCAGTTTACGTTGGGATGTCCATAGGGGTCATCACCCAGTCTGAAATGTTCTAATGCAGCCTCACTGAACGTTGGTGATAAGCCATCATTCACTCTTGCTTCATTGACCAAAAGCGCTGTTTCATACGAATCCAAAAATTTCAGGCGGGAAACCGGACTCTGCACCCCCGACTCAAATCGTGCGTTCACTTTGGGCGCACCCTTAGTTCCACGGCGGGTCTTCACTACTAAAACTCCGTTTGCACCCTTAATACCATAGATCGCTGTTGTAGACGCATCTTTTAAGATGGAAATACTCTCAATTTCATTGACATTGATTTGAGCTAACTGAGCATAAGTATACTCAATATCATCAACGATGATTAGGGGCTGATTTCCTTCACTATTTAAGGAGCTAACTCCTCGGATAAAAAAGTCGGAAGCATCGCGACCAGGCTGGCCTGAACGTTGCACAGAAACAAAGCCGGATACTCTCCCTGCCATTGCGTTTTGGACGCTGGACGTCGGTATATTTCGAATATCGGCTCCTTTCACAGAACTGATCGCACCTGTATTTGTGATACGTTTGGTCGTTCCGAATCCCACTACCATCACCTCGTTAAGATCCTGACTGCTGGATTGTAAGGTGAGCTCCACATTGTCACCCGCTTTTACTTTCTTTTCTACGGAAACGTATCCTATACTTGTAAAGACAAGTATTCCTCCCCCTTTAAGAGAGATTGAAAACTTACCAGCCACATCAGTAACGACTACATTCTTTAGCCCTTTTTCAGTAATTGTAACACCAGGCAAGGGCCCACTGGCATCCCGCACGACACCCCTTACCACAGACTGACCAACAGCAAGAGCAGGAGCTATTGAAAAAATCAATAAAATAATATATAAGACTTTTTTCATTTCTTTTAATTGAACTGTTAACTACCCTAAACTACCAGCCTGGATTTTGAACCATTTTCCTGTTTTTTATCACTTCGTAAAATGGTATAGGAGCCAGATACATCTTTTTATTAAAATTGAGTTGCAATACAGGTACTTCCTGGTATATGGTACCCGTTCCTGTTTTATAGATAGTCATTCCATGCACTTGCTTGTTGAACAGATCCTCTGCCTGTTTCCACCTTCTTACGTCGTAGAAGCGGTGTTCTTCAAAGGCCAGCTCTTTGCGACGCTCATTCTGAATAATATCCCGCATCTGCACTTTGGTCAGGCCGGAGGGCAATTGAAAAGGATTCAAACCCGCTCTCTCTCTGATAGCTTCCACGTTTTGGTAAACTTCTTCATCCGGGGCATCTAAAAACTCGTTTCTGGCTTCTGCGTAGTTCAAAAGCACTTCCGCATATCTAAATAAGATAAAATCATGATTAACATCATCGTACCTTAGAAGGCTTTCAAAGTTCCCCATGAATTTTCGGGCATAATATCCGGTCCTGGTCTGCTGTTTGCTGCCGCCCGGTTTATCAGCCCCACCTTCATAAGTTTGAACTTGCCGACCCAACCATTGTGATCCGTTATGAAAAACAGTCGCATAAAACCTTGGGTCTCTTCCTGCATAAGGGTTATCTTCCTGATAGTTGGAAGCTTGATCTGTAATCGGGAGACCGTTAGCCATGCCAAATGCATCTACCAGCTCCTGAGTTGGGCTCGTCCGGCCATTGTTTACAACAGTAGTATAGCCTATTGGCCCGTTGGCCGTTTCAATGTTCACATTGGTTCCTCCTTGCCTGGAAAAGATACGCTCTTTATTGCCTTGTGTAATAAATACGCTCTTAAAATCGTCCAGAAGCTCAAACTGATTGATGTCAATTAACTCGAGAGCAGCCTGCTCAGCCTTTTGCCATCTTTCTGCCGAAAAGTTTGTATACCCGGTTAAAGGATTGGATGCGTCTATGTTGCCACCGTTGTACAGGGGACTTGCTGCATAAAGTAAAACCCGGGCCTTCAAGGCCAAAGCGGCTCCCTTAGTCGGCCGCTCGATAAAGTTAAGATCAAAGGGGTTTGTACGCAGGGTATTTTTAATGGCGTCGCATTCGCTAACAATATAGTTCACACATTCTTCAAAAGAGTTCCTTGGAAGTTCAATATCATCCCCTAATTGAAAAACCCTGTCGCCTAACAAAGGAACGCCGGCATGGCGCTTAACCAGTTCAAAATAGTAGAGCGCTCTCAGGAACCTCGCCTCCGATTTCCAAACCGCATTAAAGCCAGTTCCATTGGCTAATTTACCTTTTAACGGAACGTTGTCAATGTTGTTAATGAAAATATTAACCTGACGTATGCCACTGTAGCAGTTAGCCCACTGGTTATCCTGGTAATTCTCGGAAGTATTCAAGCCCTGAGCCAACTGCAGAACGGACACGTTCGCCGGATTGGATGAAATTGCATCATCGGTTGACGCGTCTAAATAATCATCTCCGACTCGATTGTACGTCCGGGGAAGACGGGTATAAATGTCTAACAAAAACCTTTCAGCATTTACACCAGCAGAATCTTTGCTATTAAATATCTGATCTAACGTTTGCAACTCGATCGGTTCGGTCTCCAAATCGCTTTTGCACGAAAAAAGTAGACTAGCCAACCCTGCCACTGCCAACCATTTCATATATATCTTTTTCATATTGTCTCTTTCTTATAATTTGATATTTACGCCGACATTGAAGATTTTTTGAATGGGATATGCGGTATCGCCATAAACCTCCGGGTCTAACCTGTCGTAAGGCGTGGTGGTAAATAAGTTCTGTGCATTTGCGAATATCCTCAGACCCGCTACCTTAATGCGGTTAGTTACACTGAAAGGTAGCGTGTAGCCTATATCTAAGTTTCTGATACGCAGATACTCACCTGAGTGGGTCCAAAAACTGGAGTTGTTTAAGAATGGGGTATTGTTTCCGTTAGCACCTATGGTCAGTCTTGGATAAGTGGCAGTGGCCGCAGTCTCCGGTGTCCATCTGCCTAAAAGATATTCATAACCCTGACGATCGCCATTAGATCCGAAGGAGTAATCAATTTGTTGGTAAGACCGGTTTTTAACCCCTTGCAGTAACACACTCAAGTCGAAACCTCTGATATTGAAGCCTAAGGTAGTACCGAAATAAATAATGGGTTTGGTATTGCCGAGTGCTGTCTGGTCATAGATATTGATTACCCCATCGTCATTTAAGTCAACCAGTTTTATGTCGCCCGGGTAAACTTTAGTACCGGCTAGTCGTGGCGCAGCATCTGCTTCTGCCTGAGTCTGTATCAAACCGTCGGCCAGGTAACCGAAAGTTTGACCAACCGGCATACCTGTCCTATAATTCCAGGCATACTTCTGCTGCATTTCATTCATGTACAACACCTCTGTTTTCATCCTGGAAGCATTCGCTGTAATGAAATAATTAAAGCTGTTGATATTATTCTGGTAAGTAAGCATGAGTTCCTGTCCTGTGTAGAGATTTTTACCAATGTTTTCATTGGGATATCCCATACCAATGAGTTCGATCGATGAACCTCTTGACTGCAACAAATCAAAATATTTGTCACGGTAATAGTCGGCAGTAACCTTGAAATGCGACTTAAAGAAAGCCATATCTAAACCTACATTCAGCTTGCGGGCTTTTTCCCACGTTGCATTTACATTTGCCAGCCCCCTTTCTACCAGGCCACTCACAAATGCATATTGAGGGCCAACCTCGTAACCATTGGTTCCATCCTGGCCATAAGAAGCTCTCCATGAATAGTACCCCAGTGCGCCTTCATTGGTATTGCCGGTTTGTCCATAAGTGGCTCTGAACTTCAATTGATCGATCCAGTTTATGTTATCCCTGATAAAACTTTCGCCGGCAACATCCCAGCCTAAACCAAAGGCATAGAATAGTCCAAATCTATTGCCGGATTGAAAGCGATTGAATCCTGAATAATTCACTGCAGCCTCAGCAAAATATTTATTTTTGAGGCTATAGTTTCCGGTCGCAGCTATATTGGTATACTTAGCCGGCAAATCAAACTGGTAGTTAGCAATTTGCTGATCAATAAAAAGTTTGGTTCCAATTTGGTGATCATCACCGATCCGAGTATCGTAGCCAATTGCTCCCTGAGCGTAAAACGAATTTGTGGTTGAGGTTATCGCGAAGGAGTTCGGCTGATCCGAGATGAGGCCATAGCGGGCGTATACCGGGTTTCCTAAAGCATCATAACTCAGATCACGGACAGGCTGCCGCCTGCTTCTGTCAACTAAGCTTGAAGACGCTGCAGTCACGTTAATCTTAGCATTTGCATACAAACCTGGAAGCCACTGATCGAATTTATACTTCAGGTCCAAATTTCCCATCAAGTCCCGGTTATTATCTAATAAGTATCCAGATTCTGTAACTTGTTGATAGAGGTTAGTTGTGTATAAGGAAGATCCGCCGAAACTGCCGTCCGGGTTAAAGACCGGATATGCATAGTTCGGTGTATAGTGCAGGGCATCCAAAATGTTGTTTGTACCGGCACCAGGCTGCCTGCCGTCCTGCACTCTACCGAAAAGTTGCAAACCTATATTAAAATTTTTAGCAACATCTATATCTATTGAACTGTTGATAAGATAACGGTCAAGGCTTAGGTTCGTATTTAGGTCACTAATGCTTTTAAACATCCCTTCCTGATTCATATAGCTTAAAGAAAGAGCATAACGGGCAGTTTTTCCTCCTCCATTAACACCTAAGTTATATTTGATGATAGGCGCGTCATCCCGCAGCACCTCATCATACCAGTTTACATTAGGATATAAATAAGGGGAATCACCGGAACGAAAAGCGTTGAAATCCGCCTCCGTGAAAGCTGGCGTCCTTCCGGAGTTTTGCAGGGCCTCATTGTATAGATAAGCGTATTCGTGAGCATTTAGCGGCTTTGCAATTTTTAACGGGTTCTGGATACCTGTTTGTGCTGTAAACGAAATCCTGGGCGGACCAGCTACTCCTTTTTTAGTAGTGACTTGCAAGACACCACGTGAACTTTTTTGGCCCAACAAAAGTGTAGAAAGTGCATCTTTCAAAACCGATATTGATTCTATATTTTCAGGATCTAACGAATAAATATCGCGTTGGACTCCATCTATTATAGTCACCGGTTGTAAGCCTCTTAAATTGTAGTTGATCTCCGAATTATCAGTAAAATTCGAACTATACCGCGTTGCTTCACTTGGAAGGGAGCCTGCGAGATCGTTGTAGGTTGTCGGTGTTGTTCTGGCAGAACGAAAACCTCTGACTTCCTGAGTATAAAAGCCCGGCAACCTTCCGGTTAGTGCATTTAAATACAGAGAGGTCGGAGTTGTCTTGAGCTGATTGTTGTTTACGGTCGATACTGCACCCAGGATCTCTTTGTTCGCTTTCCTGTCATACAAAACATTGGTGTAGTCGGCAGACTGAAGGTAATCGACGGTCAATCTTACAGTAGTATTCCTGATATTTCTGATCGTTCTGGGATAATATCCGGCTAGACGAACCGTAATGGTTTCATCAGCCCCATTAACATTTGTAATCCCATCCGCTCCGGTGGTACCCAGGAGCTTTCCAGCTTTTGAATATACTGCAGCGCCGCTTACCGGCTTGGCAAACTCATCGACAACACTTATTTTATGGGAATCTCTGGTTTCCTTGAAGCCGCCTGTGGCAGCAGTTGGTTCAGCCTGCTGTGCTTTAACGGCAATCAGGCCTGAAAAAAGCAACAGGATCCCCAGAGTGCTCTTTTTGATATAGCAATTTAGCATCATAAATACTAATTTAAATTTCTTATTTTCAGGGTTTAATGGTATCTCGCATAGTCAGTTTAACGACATATGAAAGTAAACTTGAAGGGATCCGCGGTATTGGCAAACCCTACTTTAATGTTTCCGGTTACATCCGTATAGTGGTACTCTATTCTCGAGATGATAACGTCGGAAGGAACATCAAAAAAACCTTTCGGCCATAGATCAAGTCGGTAGCGCTTACCTCCCAAGGCTGACAGCCTGGTCCTGGCGGTTTGTTCACAGACTTCAGAGATAACCGTATTGTTCTCACCATACGCCTTAGCGCACAGATACAGATCGTCCGTATTGCTAAGAGCAGTGTGAGTCACGCCTGAATCGAAAGTGAAGGTAACGATGTCATTATCCAAGCTTTTTACCGGCTCTATTTTGCTCAACTGTGGATTTACAAAATCAATCACTTCTCCCGTCCCGTTTTTTACCTCGAACTGATCTGAAAAAGCAAACTTGGTATAATCGGTATCCTCTGGTCTTAAGTTTTCTTTTGAAGATCCCAGGAAGAACCCTAGTTTTGCGATCATATTTTCCGGACCCAATTTGCAGGAAATCGTCACATCAATATTAATATCGTCATCGTTCCTGAATACGTATACATTATTACTTCTGTAGACCAGCCACTCGAAATCGTCGAAAAGGTTGGGCCCTATACCAAATCTTCGTTTCGCCGCATTCGACCAGTTGAGGCCAGATGCCGGCTCGACCTCAGAATCAGGAATCAGAACCATATTCGCCTCATCTCCTTTACCGCTTTTGAAACTTAACACAGCGTTTTGCCTCGCATTCCAACTTTTTGGAACCATAATCCCTACCAAGAGTCTGGTTGAATAAGTTGGATCCGGAGCAGAGTTATCAATAACGGATTCGGTACTACCGTGCAACTTAAAAACTGCAACTTCGTTTGCATTACCGGAATCAGGCATTTCTATCGTGAATGCATTGAGGCCGCATTGAATCAGAAAGATCACTACAGCTATACCTAGCAGCAGATAGAGGTATCGAATATTCTCAATTAAGTATTTCATCTTCATCTACTTTTCTTTTACAAAATTATATTGATAAGTATTGCTACTGCATCCAGGGCTAAAGGTGAGGCTCATTTGTCTTTTTCCTTCGATTACCGGAAATTGAAATTTGACAGGTTGCGCTTCCTTAGTTTGTTCTGTAAGAATTAAACTATAAGGATATTGAGGATCATTCAGCTTATAGGTTCCAGGGCCGGCAACAGCAAAAGCTAATTTGTCTTGCAAAGCGTAAGTTCCATCAGGGTTAAAGGTAATTCTGAACCTGCTCAGATCCAGCCTTTGGGCCAGTTCTTCTCCATTCCTCGTAAGCGAAACCACTTTCCAGGTCCCGGTAACCTCTTTCAGGGATTCGTCGGTAATTGTTGCAGCTAACTCATCCTCACATGCAACGAAAGCAAGAGTGCCGAACAGCAGGTAAAAAAATGTGAATATTCGTCTTTTCATGATAACTATTGGTTAATATCCGGGATTTTGCAGCAACTGAGCAGACTTCACTACTTCAGCCTGTGGAATCGGCCATAGATACATACGTGGATTAAAATTGTGTTTTCTCACTTCTATAGTGTTGTAAGTAGTGCCAGATGCCGTTTTAACAGGCTCGGTGCCATGCATCAAACGGTTATCCGTCTCCTCTGAAATCTTCCATCTGCGAACATCAAAAAACCTGTGACCTTCAAAGGCCAGTTCCTTTTGCCTTTCGTTTCTGATCACTTTACGCATATCTTCCTGAGTTAATCCGGTTGGCAATTGATAAGGAGATAAACCGGCTCTTTGCCTGATACGCTCTACTGCATCGTACACCTGCTGATCTGGTGCGTCCAAATACTCATTTCTCGCTTCTGCGAAATTCAGCAATACTTCAGCATACCTGATAATAGGGAAGCAACGGGGTGTAACTACGTTAAACCAGTTGGCAACCACTTCCCGGTGAAGCATTTTAAAGGTATAATAGCCTGTTGGCGTTCCTTTGTAAATCGCGTTCTGGCCCGAAGTAACATTATTAGGATTAGTTTTATCAATATAAATATTGACAGGAATCCTGATTAGCTCAGGGGTATGATACACTAAGGATTGATCCCGGGTAAAGGTGTTCGCAAAACGGGGATCCCGGTCCTTATAGGGCTGAGTTTGGTCATACCCCGAGTCTTCGTCATCTATATTCTTACCATTTCGCATTCCAAAAGCATTAACTAACTCTAAATAGGGATATGCACCAGGATTGTCTACACCATGGGTTGGCGGGTTCCAAACAGCCTCCAGATCTCTGTTTGCCTTCTGCATCCTCGCCAAAATCAATTCAGTACTTGATCGCAGGTGGAACACTTCATAAAAGCCATAGCCAGGCTCTGTAGAATTGTTGATATGCAATGAATAGTAAGGACCACTAAGGATCTCCAATGCGGCATCTTGGGCTAATTTCCACCTATCTTTATCGTAGCTGGGATATGAGGTTATCGACTTCAGCGGTTCGGCAGTGGCTATGCTGCCACCGTTAAACAACGGACTGGCGGCGTATAACAAAACCCTGGTTTTAAGCCCTTTACAGGCTGCCCCATTTATCCTCCCGTACTCGTCTCCCACATGTATCCAGGGCAAGTCGGCCGCCGCAGCGTTCAGCTCACTGACAATATAGTCAACACATTCTTTAAAGGTATTCCTGGCAGATGGAACTATGTCTTTAGAGTTATAAACACTATCTCCCATCAGAGTTACACCACCGTAATGTTCAAGAAGGATAAAATAATAATAGGCGCGTAAAAACCTGGTTTCTGCTTTTATCCGTTTTTTCGTATTTTCTTTTAACTCAGTATTAGGCAGGTTTTTCAGCAAGATATTTGATCTTCTGATATTGGAATAAGATACCCTCCACGCATCATCGGTAATAATGTCCGGATTGACAGTGCCTGTGGCGAATTGAATATAGGTGTTAATCGCACCTGAAGATGCGCCTTCGGCCTCATCGGTACAGGCATCCAGGCCTCCGCCGCCAAACCTTTTTGGAGCAGTGGCAAAACCAATATCCGCGTATATACCAGACAAGAAATCGAGGGTATAGGCACTATCGGCGAAAACTGCTTGTTCATTCAGATCTGTGGAGCTCGTTTGGTCCAAAAAGCTGTCTTTCTGACAAGCGTATAAAAATGTGCAAGCCGCCAGACTAGTTAAAAAAAACTTACATTTTTTCATTACAAATAATTTGTTTAATGGCGATGAACATGCATGAACAATTCGTTTCTCAACATTTGGGTTCATACAGGGTTCATTGGTTAATTTTTAGTAAACCTCTTCGGAGACAGGAATTGTAGCCCTGGTGGAGGCAAACTGCTCATAAAAGGTAAGTTCTAATGGTAAAGGATAGTTCTACTTCCACCCTCATAAATAAAAACGTTTTAGCAATTCATCACAAAATTATAACCTTTTTTGAAAGGTTCAAATCGTCCCCGACCACCTTAAGGATGTACACCCCCTTTTCCGGCATTTGGTTTATACTTAGTTTATGTAATTCTATATCTTTCTTCAATCGTTCTTTATGGATCAATTTCCCGTCCTGGCTGAATAGACTGACCTCGGCCCCTTGCCCCGGGTAGTTGCGCAGCGAAAGATTTATTTCACTCGTGGCAGGATTAGGGAACACCTGTACATCAACAAAAGGTTTTAACGACAGGTTAACTGATTGTACGGATAACACTTTTTTAGTTCCGTCAAAGTCATATTGACTTAACTGGTAATACGATGTACCGTTCAATGGCAGATGATCGACAAAATTATAAGAAGAAGGTTTACTTGACGTACCTTTCCCTTTTTTCTCCCCAATCGATTGCCAGCTGCGGGCATCTGTACTTCTACTGATTTCAAATCTGTCGTTATTTTTTTCAGAAGCTGTAATCCAGCTAAGCTGCACCCGGTCCTTATCAGTTTTAGCCTGGAAACTCACAAAATCAACTGGCAATGTACTAGCTGTCTTTAATACCGCAAAGTTATTTTCATTTGATGGAACCTGCTCGTCGGATTTCGTATTTTCAGCTATAAAGTAATAGGTGGTACCTGGTAAAACGTTAGCAGTTGGCCTAATTACAAACTCCATATCAGAATACGTTGAGGGGCCAACAGGAGATTTGTCATCATTATTTGCCAAAAACCTCTCTCGATCAAAATATTGACCAGCAGCGTAATCAAACGGTGATAGACCAGCCGTGTTTACAGTGGTTAAAAAACTGCTGTTTGTAGTCGGCTCCTTACTATCCGGCGCAAGATCACTTTGTACATAGACAAATGCGTTGACAGAAGGATCACTCGTAATAAGAACGGGAACATCTGTAAGTGAGGTTGAGTACTTTAAAGCTCCGACAGCATGAGTTTGTGTTGTGCTCTGATTTTCAACCCTTACTCTCAGCCTGATTACACCATAGTCGTTTATAGTTATCGATGTATTTTCTGCAGCTTTAAAAGTGGCAGTGTTCTCATTGCCATCGTCATTGCGCCAGCGCCAGCTCCCCTGAACTAAGGTCGACGAAAATGCGCTGCCCGCAACACACAGCAACAGCGTAAATAAGAGTAGCGTTTTATCCATAATGGTTTATATTAGTTTAGGCTAAATTAATACAACTAAAACATTTTAGCAAATTAAAATTATAATTTTAATAAAAAAAACAAGAGCATGAAATCTAGTAATTACAGGCTGTTCATGAGAGGAGACAGAGCTTAGCCAGAGTTGGAAATTCGTCTTGTACAAACCGAGAATAAGAAGAATAAAAGTGAGAGGATCGGTACCAAGAAAGGATGATAATTTCCCGAGTTATCGTAATTATTGGGACTGATCGTCGCTAATTCAACAAACATGTCTTTGCTTTTTCGTTTGGACAGCACCTCTCCGTTGGCCTTAACATGGCCGGAAAGGCCGTTGTTGCTGTTCAGGGCCACATCTTTGCGGTTAATTACGGCGCTTAGCCTTCCGTATAAAAAATGAACTTCAATAATAGCACCGTCCTTGAACCAGGCATCGTTGCTCAAATTGAGTAAGAATTCTGCTCCGTTTCTAACCTGCAAAATACTTGCCTCCGGATTTATTATTTCATTGCAAATAGCAATGCCAGCTTTTCCTTTGGGTGTAGAAACTGGCTTTGTCCCCTCTCCGTTTTTAATCAAATAACCATCCAGATCCTGGAATGGCATATTTAAACCGAAAACCGGTGTCTCGATAAAACTAAGTAAATACGTTTTATCATGCTTGCCTATCACCCTTCCATCACGCGAGATGGCATAGGCTGAATTATAAACCTCACTTTTTGAATATTCTCCCATCATCCCGATGATCTGGGTGGTTTGAGCTGGGTATGGTTCTTTTAAAATCTCCCCTAAGAGATCGTCATCCTCGCGATATGTCCAGGGAATTGAAGATTCCGACCATAACACTATGTCAGGATTCCAAACTGCCGCTTGCCTGTTCAGACTTAGAAGTCTTTGTGCTAAGATCTTTCCGCCATGTTCATCCCAACGCAGTTGTGGAGGTACATTTTCAGCAACTATTGCAACCTTTATGGGAGCTCCCGACAAAATTTTGTTATCAATGTTAGATTTGATCAGCAAGCCGCCAGAGATAAGCATCACTATTATCCCCACTGGCAGCAAGAGCTTATTCCATCTTTTTGATAAGATAGCATCCGCCAGTAAATAATTAACACAGATCACCGCAAAAGTTAACACCGGTAAGCCCAGAAAAGATGCGAATTGAATAGTATATAAGTTATTCAACAAACCATACCCGCTGATAAAGAGATAATAGGGCATTTGCTGAAAGCAAAATGTTAGCACGCTTTCCGCAAGCACGAAAACACTCGCGACTAATGCAGCTTTGAGAAAACTGTTATCAAATCTCCCTTTGAGGGTCCGGTTAATCACCACAATCACTCCCCCCCAGTAGAAAGCGAAGAGGACCGTTGATAATGCGGTAACAAAAATGGAATAAGTAACATGATTGCCACTGAATTCCTTTGCCGCTCCCAACATCCAAAAAAATATCACAGATGAAATCCCGAGCCCAAAAGCAAGTCCCGAAAAAAAAACTTGCCTTTTACCAGCATTCGCTAGCAGCAAAAACAAAGGTACGTAGCAAAACCAGGAAAAGACAAAAATAGCATTCGAGACTACATAAGCCGCAAAAGCACCTGACAAAAACATTGGCAGGTGCTGTTTGCGTATTACAGATCTCAAAATTTTCAAAACGTCAGAGTAAGCTGGATATAATCTATTAACCTTAGTTTAAACCCCAGTTTTGGTTCGGCCTGGCGCCCATCTTCAGTTTCAGGATTCCCCCTTTGACGATCTCTGTATGATCTATCCAGCATTTGTTATATTCTTTCCCGTTTAAAGTTGCGCTCTGGATATACACATTGGCCTCCGAATTATCTGCAGCTTCGATGGTAAAAGGGTGATCACTATCTGCGTTAAGAACAATTTTATTGAACACGGGGCTGGTAATCTCATAGCGGGTGTCGCCAGGCGCTATCGGATGCAACCCACTAGCCGCTAACACGTACCAGGCAGACATCTGACCAACGTCTTCATTACCGACCAAACCCTCTACCGAGTTTTTGTAAGCCCTTCTGCAGATCTCCCTCGTCCATTTTTGAGTTAACCAGGGCGCATCAAGGCGGTTGAAAAGAAACGGCACATGATGAACCGGTTCATTAGCGTGATTATAATAGTCGTTCCACATCAGATCCTCAGGTGCCTTGTCAAAAAAAGTTGTTAAATCCTGACGCACCTTTTCTTTTCCTCCCATGAGAGCAACCATCCCATCTACGTCCTGGGGAACAAACCATCCTTGCTGATAAGCATTGCTTTCAATAGAACCGTACCATTGTTTCAGCCGGCCTTCCTGTGGCCAGGGCTCCCAGTTTCCGTTTTTATCTTTCGGCCTGAACCAACCTTTTTCCGCATCGAAGATATTTCGATACGCCTGCGATCTATTCAGATACTTCTCTGCATCAGCATTTTTTCCTAATGATCTGGCCATCTGCGCCACACACCAGTCGAAATAAGCGTATTCAAGGGTATGTGAAATTCCAAAACCCTCGCTGACATAGCCTTTTTCACCATTGCCGAACTTCTCCACACTGTTTACAGACAACCGGTATGCTTTTTCTATATCGAACCCTTTAATACCTTTAGCATAGGCGTCGGCAATTACAGAGACTGCCGGATTACCGATCATACAGCCACTATAAGAGTTCAAAAATTCCCATCTTTCCAGGTAATCTTTATCTTTCTCATCCGCCAGCGATACAAGTGAGTTGATCATATCATTCACCAGTTTTGGATTAATCATAGTTTGTAAGGGCATTTGACTGCGAAAAACATCCCAGCCGCTAAAAATAGTACGCTTGGTAAAATCCTTCGACTGGTGAGCTTTAAAATCTCCGCCGATATAGTTTCCGTCTACATCTTCAAATACTCTTGGATCTATCTGAGTATGGTACAACGAAGTATAAAAAACGTTGCGCTGCTCTTCACTTCCACCTTCGATGTTAATTTTTGAAAGGGATTCATTCCATAACCTCGTGGCTTTCTTCCTTACAGCATTAAAATTCCAGTCTTCAATTTCGTTCCGGAGATTGTTTTCTGCCCCTTCCATACTTACGAATGAAATTCCGGCCTTTAGCAAGACCCCCTCATTGTCTTTAGTATCAAATTCGGTAAAAAAACCTAAGTGTTTCCCCTGTTTATCTTTTACGCCTTTCAAAATTTCAGATTCCGCTATAATTTTCTGGTAAGCGGCGCTAGTAACTTCCTCGCGTTTCCTGACTGCGCCGTCGGGGATATCTGCTGACCAAACGCCATAATTCACTAATGGCTTACTGAATTCGGCATAAAAGTAGACGGTATAGTTGGCTTGTCCATCTCCATTTCCCCAACCGCCACCTTCCGGCGTACATTTCATCCAGCCCTTTATAGCATTACTGCCCACCACTGTAACGTATTGTTCTGTCGAGGTCCCCCCTACCCTTCTTGCCAAATCAATCTGCAACCTTGACTGTTGGTTCTTTGGAAAAGTAAATCGCAACATTCCGCTGTGAGGTGTAGCTGTGGCTTCTGCCTTTATCTTATAATCCGTTAAAAACACACTATAATAACCAGCTGAAGCTTTTTCCGAAGATTTATCATACCTCGAGCGATACCCTGAATCCGGCTTTTCAAGAGTTCCTGAATTGGTTTTCATTGGTCCTGTCGTTGGCATCACCAAAAAGTTTCCAAGGTCACCAAACCATCCTACCCCGCTCATCTGCGTAAAAGCAAAGCCTTCAATGCTGGTATGTTCATTGCTGTAGCCAGAACCGTTATCGCCGCCGGTAATAGTGTTTGGGCTAACCTGAACCATACCATAAGGTGTTGTTGCTCCCGGAAATGTCTTTCCCAATCCATGGTAAACACCGGCATCTCCAACACTGGTACTCGCACCAATAAAAGGATTAACATATTTTGCGTTGTCGAATTGCCTGCTGGTAGTTTTACAAGCTAAAAAGGTAGCTATGACACCCATGGTTATATATGCCGATTTCTTATTCATTTTACTGCTACAATTTCTATTAAGTGCATTTTCGGAACATTCATTTGGTAGATCTTATTCGTAAGCTGGTCAATGTTGTCCTGCCACATTTTTCTCACTTCAGGAAAACGAGCAGTTTGATAGGTTCCCATTTTACTCTTTACAAACCAATCGGCTTTAGCTTTCTCCTCAGCCTTTTCAAAAGCAAGCTGCGAATCTTCAAATAGCATATTTTGTCCTTTGAAATAATTATACTGCAACCAATAGTATTCTCTTAGCTTCTTCTCCAAATCAAGCCTTAAATCGTTTAGATACATAATTTCGGCGGCCTGCCGGTATTGGGGCGTGTTACCCAGCACAGCCATATTTATCCCTTTTTCCAGAGTATCAGAACTAAAAGAACTTATCTTCTGACCGTCGATCACCAGGTCGTACCTCCCTTTCTTAAGATTCCTCACCTTTAAGATCTCCTGGTTAAATTCTTCAATAAAAGGATAGACCGTTAAAGCATCTGCCTGGGTTTGAGGATTTTCCCACACTCCTGAAACTGAATCTATCGGAAAAGGAAGAGCCTTCGCCAAATAATTAATACTTAGGCTTACCCCTGGTTTTTTGTTAATCGCTACGGTGGCATTTTCCACGGAGATCACACCTTTTTTAGCGTCGAGATCGAGCTTTGCCACCGGTTTACCTGCCAGCCCCTGGCTTTTCAGAAAAGTAGCCGCCATAACCAAATGGCCTCCTCTTCCCGGATGGATACGATCTGGTCCGGTGATAGTAAACTCTGGTTTAACCTTCTGTTCCCGCAGATTGATTTCAGTCATCGGATGGAAAAGATCCACGTAAGGCCAGCCGTTTTTTTGAGCTGCCTCACGTTGGAAAGCCACAATCTGCTCCATTGCCTTACTTTTTCCTTTATAGTAATTGTTCTTGTTCCTCATCGTCTCATCGTAAGGCGCCGACGACATAATTATCGGAGTAATTCCCGGTTGGGCTTTTAATTTAGCCTGTAAAAGACCGAAGTTCTGAAATGATGTTTGTATACGTTGTTTGGTTGTTTCTTCGGCATTTTCCTGATTAAACTCAAAATAACCAGTATCATTCATCCCAAAGGTAAGTACCAGGAAATTCGGCTTTTTTGGCAATACGTCAAATTCAAAACGTTCGTTCATCTGCCCCACAACGTCTCCTCCAATACCAACATTGTAGATGGTAATTCGCTGGTCCGGGAAGCGGGTCATATAATAAAGCCAGATGTTTGAACCATAATAGCCAGCTTCAGTAATGCTGTTTCCCATAAACGCTACTTTGTCCCCCTTTTTGAAGGGACTTAGCGTTTGAGCCTTTACTTGCCACCCGGCAAGTATCGCTAGTAAATAGTATGCGGTAATCCTTTTCATTGTTTTGAGACTTTTAAGGTGGTTATACCAAATGGATTCAAGTTTACTGCAATTTCGGTTATACCCTCCCCTTTTGCAGAAAGCGCCGTATCTGACATCTTGCTTCCGTCTAAATTGACAAATGAGGCCGCAGACACGTTAAAATTGAGTTTGATCGTCCCTTTGGTTTTTGTTTTTGCTGCATTGAATATCCTGATATACAGATCTTCACCTTCAAAGTTACAAGAGCTGATCTCTAAAGCACCCGTAGAACTTTCGATAAAGGATCGCTGTTTTATCCCAGGATCTGAACTAATGCTTATAGCTTGTAATGGTTCTTTTATTTGTTCGTTCCGATAGTTAATCTCTGCTTTCTGCCAGTCTCCCATATGTGGCAAAAGTTTATAACTGATTTCCGTCGGCCCGTCAAGCACATAGTTACGTCCCCACAGTGCTTTTCCCGAATATTGGGTGGTTAAGGCTAAAGGAAAGTCACTTCCGTGTGAATAGCTAGTTACATGATCCGAAAACAGGGCCATTCCAAACTCCTTGTCGCCGCTCAGTACATCTACCCAATTGAACACAACATTATTTTTAATACTATCCCAGCTGCCAAAGAAAGTATTCTCCAGGCGGCTCTCTACGACATCAAAGGGTGCATCTTTGAAAACCCTTTGTCCTTTCAAAGCCAGGGGAAACAAAGTAAGCAGCTTATATTTATCATTATAGAAAGCTTTCCTCAAGGTAGTGGCCTTATAATTGCTTTCTTCAAATTCACCAATACCTTCATTTCCTTTCCAGTCTATCCTTAAGTTACAATCTATCCGCGGCTCCCCTTGTTGCATGGTGATAACCTGAGTGACCGGATTACCAGCAATTTCGGTCCGGATACTAACGCTAAGCATAAAAGGTCCGTTTTCTAAAACTGAGATCCTAGCAGGTTGGTCTGTATTGGTCATAAAACCTCCCTTTTTGTAGAAGTTCCCTCTTAACTCATTAAACTTCCTCTCCGAATCAGCGTCAATAAATTCCTTCTCTTTTAGCTTTTTTGCGACCAGGCTCTTAATCGTCCCTCCTTTACTTTTATCAATATGTATCTTATAGAGGTCTGTTTCCAGGATACAGTCGCCGTTCTGCAGAAATTTAATTGTTGCATTTTTACCATTAGATCCAATAATAGACCTAGCCTGTTTTTTCAACTCGAACACAGCATATCCCATTGCCGGCACCCGGGCTTTGAACAGAATTGACTTCCTGTCTTTCAATACTTGTACCGGCAACTTTTTATTGTTTTGATCCACCATCGTTAAGCCCTGCGTATCTGAAACATTTTTCGGCAACGGAACCTTAAGCCATTCGGTACGTTCTCTTCCCAGTGTATTATAAACCCTGAACTTAAATCCGTCTTCAGCGAATTCCGCATTAGCCATTCTCCGGTAAATGCTATCTGCGACCTGGTTCGTCTTATTCGTCCAGTTCTTAACTTTATCCGCCCAGGTATTTCCCCCGTCCCTGTTATAAGGAACGATCCAGCAATCATGATGTTGGGCTAACATTAAGTTACGCCATGCATCATTGATCGAAGCTGATGGATAAGCAATATTTTTCTCCAGCTTTTGCAGGGATGCAATTTTTTCCGCCTGTACCACCTTGTTTTCTGCAATCCGTGTTTGTTGCGCTAGCCGCTGCAATACTTGCGCACCCCATACTAAGCTTGTCTGCACATCTTCCTGGGTAAACTTCCAGTCGGAAACGTTCGTCCTGTCCGTGATATTTTCGAAATAGTTCCTCCAGGTTGTATATGTTGTGGGCTTGTAAAAATCGCCTTTCAGCCAGGGGCCAAACCGCCAGCCCGCATCCTGTAAGCACATACCCACAGGACTTTTGATTCCGTCCGCGAAAGCGCTGGCAATAAATTCTCTCGAATTCGCATTTCCAATGGTTTCCCAGGTAGAATTAGGCTTTAAGGCTTCAATCGCGTAGCGGGGACTAGCTAAGATCGAGGTACCGTCCGGACCAATCCAGTTCACTAATTCCCTCCCATAAGCCCTCGTATAACCGCCCCAACAAGTGTTTGGATTTTTTAACGAAGCGTAACTATAACCAAAGGACTTTAGTATTTGCGGCAAAGCACTGGTAAAGCAAGGCTCTTCCGAAGAATATGTCCTAAATGTTATTGACGGGAAATATCCTGTTAACATTTTCATCCCATATGAAAACTGCCTGATGATACTTTCACCTGAAATATTGAACATATAAGGCTGTCCGTAAGCTGGATTAACATACTCTATCCGGGAGTTAGCGGAGGTATCTTTCAAAAGTTCCCTAATTGCTCTGAAGCCAGCAACATCTGACTTTAAATCTCTTTTCCAGGTTTCTGGTTCAATCTCAAGATTGATATTCCAGGCCGGATTTCTGTTTAATTGTTCTACAATGTAGGAGGTGTAACCTGCAGGATAATGGCCCCAGATCCCCCCATGAAAACCATCAATGAAATATGCCTTTTGCGCATATACCAGGTAAGGTAATAAAAACAGGGTGAAAAGCAGTTTTTTCATTTCTACAATAAAGAATTCAGTTATAATTGGCCAAAACAAATTAAAAACAATTAAAACGTTTTAGCAAATATAAAATTGAAAAGATTAGGCAGGAGCTTGCCGATGATTAAAACGGCAAAGACCGGCTTCCCATAAAGAATTTCTTTTATTCGTTCCAGTTATCGGTCCTGAAAGGCAGCGCCGGAAAACCTCCGGTATTCTGCAGGTTTGTAACCGGGTAGTTGAAAAAGGCATAACGAACCGCCACCGGACGTTTAACGCTTTTTGTGCTCAGAATAACCGAGTGCCCACTAATAATGGCTGTGGCCGGGTGAAATACATGATCTTCACCTGCCAGGTAGAAAAATTTCGGTGCTGTTCCATCATTGGTCGTTAGCCCTGCTCCGGTAGTTCCAGGTTTAAAGTGAACGTAAGCCTTCGTTTTCTTAAAGCTGACATAATTGTACTCTGGCCCCTGATAAGGTATATGGTGCTGGTTATAAGTCCTGTTCAACGCTGCTGATGCAAGTCGTAAACCGACCGGTTTTTTATTCCGGGGATGGAGATCTCTTGCCTCACCTACATCCATTGTGCACACCATTTCCGTATTGTTAAGCTCTGAGACTTTTTGTTGAGCTTCCCTAAAGAAAGCATCATAGGCGAGTTTGTCATCCTCTTTATCATGAAAATACGGCGCGATTTGTACGTAATAAAATGGCAGATCTCCTTGCTTAAAATTGTTTCGCCAGGATTTTATTAACACCTGCGTAGCCTTGACATAGCTTTCCCGCTCCATGTGGTTAGCTTCGCCCTGGTACCAGCAAAAACCTTTTATAGAAAGATTAACAAAAGGATTGACTATTGCATTATATAGCAAAAAAGGACGTACTACCTTTTCGAAGGAAAAGCCACTGTCAACCGTTTCCTTAGATTTGGGGCTTTTGAGGAAAGGCAGCAGGTACGTGTCATTCAACAAAACATCGCTGGCCAGTTCCTCTTGCGGAATGTATGCCTGTACCGCAGAAGCGCCGATTCCGGAAAAAATGAGCCCTATCGGAATACTTAACTCTTCATGCAACTTTTTACCGAAGGTATAAGCAACTGCACTGAAACCCTTAACAGTTTCTGGCGAACATTCAAGCCACTTTCCGGAAAAGGTTCCAATTGGCACTGCACTGAAATTTAATCCCACATTTAGCAGGCGGATAGCAGCTTGATCAGCATCCTTAATAACCTCTTCCGCCCCTAGCATTTCTTTTACCGCAAACTGCATATTGGATTGCCCACTGCAAAACCATACATCTCCGATCCATATGTTATTCAGCGTGATCTGTTCATCCGAGGTCTGTACCCTGAGTGTATGTGGGGTAAAATCTCCTTTTTTAGCCAGAGGCACTTCAATACTGCCTAAAAAACCACCCTCTTTATCCGCTATAAGTGATAGCGGATTGTCTAGCCAGTCTGCAGATATTTTGACTGTCTTTCCGGGGTCTGCCTTTCCCCAAACTCTGAACGGCTTATTTTGCTGAACTACCATATTATTCTGCAAAGCATCTGCTAGTTTCAACGCAGAAAATCCTTTTTTTGATAAGGCGAGTAAAAGGCCAAATATTAAAATATGTTTAGCAAACTTTATCATCGTTTCCTGTTGTTATAAGGTGTTACTTCCAACCTATAATTCTTGCCATTTAGCAAACTGGAATCAAAAGAGATGACGATATCTTTTGATTCATTTTTAAACAGCGTGAAATAATCATCGTTCATCATAGCAGGTAAGATTCGTTCGCCGGTCTGGGCATTTACAGCCTGCACTTTAACTGCGAAAGCGATCTCGCTCGAAGCGTTCGTAACTTTAGCACTAATAGTTTTTTTACCTCCATTTTGGCTCATTTTAGAACTTACTTTAAGATTAACCGGAGCCAATGTATTCAGCTGCGTATAATCATTATGCGCACTGCTTCTCCAATAAAAATTGTCAGAAAGTGTATTACCTTTTTCATCCTTCAAAAAGAGTTTGATTAGCTGAACTTCCGGCGATTTAACTCGTTGCTCTTTGTAAATCTCAAACTCGTAGATTGAAACGCCATATTGAGTAGCCCTGCTCAACGCATACATTCTCACATATCTGGCATTTGTCTTGCTAAAGGTTATCCTATCGCTGCCACCGTCAGAACTATGCTCTGTAAATACGTCTCGCCAGTTTTTCTCGTCTTCAGATACCTGGATTTTATATGATTTCGCAAACGCTGCCTCCCATTCAATGGTCACCTGACTAATTTGCTCTGTCTTCCCCATGTCGACAGAAACCCATTGATTATCTGTATAACTACTGGTCCACCTCGAGCCAGAGTTACCGTCAGTGACAGCCATTGGCCGGCCAGCTTCATCAGAAGTTGTTGAAGCGGATACGGGTTTCTGATAGGCCAGATTATCACGAATAGTGTAGAGATCCATTACAAAACTTTCCTCGGCAGTATTGCTGGCAGACCTGACATTTTTTGTATAGTCTTTCAACTTCCGGCCTTTGATATCGTAAATCTCCGCTACCGCTTTAATCTTGTCGTATGTTTTACCTGAACTGTTTACCACTTTTACGCTGTTATCGGCATAACTCCATTGAATATGCAATGGCTCACAGGCTTTCTTTACACCCCAGTATGCACCATTCAGATCGTAATAGTAATCATAAGTTTGCCATACAAATGATGGGTAAGCGGATTGACTCATCCAGGTCATTACCCCCGAGGCATCGTTCCACATATGATGTAACCAACCCTCGTATAAAGCCTTATTCGTTTCAATATTCAACAATTGGGCTTTTAAACAGAAATCCTCAATCCCAAGAGCCTTTCCGTAGCGATGGTCTATACTTTCCTGATAACGATCAGGACCGGCATTGGCGGCACTTTCACCAAAAAAGTGTTTATTCCACATCTCGTTTCGTGGCCACCAATTTTCCTCTGGCATGAATTTCTTGAAGCTTTCAAAAGTGGTAAAGACGGCAGTTCCTATTTCAGTACGCATTCCCCAGCCAGTATCTCCTCCAAAGCCTCCCGGGTACTTCGTAAAGTACCACTGTGGATCGAAGTTGGTCCAGGGACCACTTCCGGTTAATGCATCAGAATGAGAATTAGCCTGATACCAACGATCTCCTGCATCGAAAGTCTTAACATTTTCGGCAAGCCAGCCATTTAGTGGCGGCTCAGGATACCCCTCATTATCTCCGCACCAGACTGCAATCGAGGGATGGTTTCGGTATCGTTTAATTTTTTCTACAGCATTGTGGTTGAACGCAAAAATATCCCGGGGCAGGTTCTTGTGAGAATTTAACCAGAAATCGTCCCAGATCATGATTCCATATTTATCGCAAGCCTCATAAAACTCGGCATCGGTAACCGAGCCTATCCAGTTACGGATCATATTCAGGTTCATATCCTTATGTAACTTCAGCTTCAAATTGTACTCCTCTCCCCTGCAACGCAGCAAATATTCAGACATCCCCCAATTACCACCCTTTATAAAAATTCTTTTACCATTGATGCTGATATGGAATACATTGCCAATGGTATCATAGCTGTATTCCCTGATCCCGAAGCTGATCTTCTTAACATCCGACACCTTTCCATCCACGTTAAATTTCAGTTCACAGGTGTATAGGTTTGGATCACCGTAGCCATTGGGCCACCACAATTTGGGATTACTGATGATGAATTGCTTAAACTTATTTGTATCAAGCGTGAAAGTTCGTTGTTGATAAGCTTCAATCTTCATCTTTTGCGAGAAGCTTATATTTCCAGGCTGAATAACACCGGTGAGTTCACCTTCTTTGTCAAGTGCGGTACCATTGCTTAGTTCCACATTAAGTTGCAAACTGGCTTTGTTCGAAGAGGGAACTTTAGTCCTCACCCAGGGGTCAGTTAAGGTAACCGCCCCCGAGGTACTCAGATACACATTGTCAGTTATGCCCATCAACAGGCCTGGTACATAAGGCATCCAATCCCAGCTGGCAGACGAAATATAAGTTGGAGTGGCATAATTAGGAATTGGGGTTTGCGGCCAATGTACCAACACAGCCAGTATATTATCCGTCGTTTTATCAACGAGTCCGCTGATATCAAATTTGCCGCGGTCCATAAAACCATTCAATTTTCCGAGATAGGTTCCGTTGAGGTAAACATCTGCTTTGCGGTTTACACCTTCAAAGTTCAGCCACAATTTTTGATCGTTTTGATAGTTCGCTGGCGTCTTAAAAGCAATCCGATACCAGAAATTCCTGTCGTACTTCTTTTTGTCTACTTTGTAAATATTATCGCCAAAATTCGGATCTTTTTCCAAACCAGCTTCCACATAATCGTTAAAGACTGTGCCCGGAACGGTGGCTTTCACCCAATTTGTCGAAATATAACCAGGCTTGAAGATATTGATGCTGTCCCTGCCAATCTCCGCCTGAGAAGCATGCATCCAAACGTTTTGCTTGTCAGAATCCAGTGAGTATTTTGCGATTTGAGCAAAGACTTGAGAGCTGACCATCAACGCCAGGAGCAGAAATCCATTGAATATGTAACTTCTTGTTGTTTGCATTATTATAAGTGTGTGTGTGTGTGTGTGATATATTGTTATTTGTTTAAGCTTAGCGAAAAAGGCCTTGCTGAATCAGAAGTCCCCCTACTCATATTGGGCTGGTCTGACATCTCGAATTCCAAAATGCCCCCATTCATAATGTCCTTATACCTGATATAATTCTTATCATAATTTTTACCATTAAGCCGTGCTGAATTGATGTATACGTTCCGTGAATTATTGTTATTTGCCTTAATGATAAATATTTTTCCATTCTCTAAGCGGATGGTAGCTTTTTGAAAAACGGGGCTTCCTATAATGTACTCGTCTGTACCTGGACAAACACTGTAAATACCCAGAGCACTTAATACATACCACGACGACATTTGACCCTGATCTTCATCTCCCGGATAGCCTTTTTCAGTGGCATTATAAAGCTGTGAAGTAACCATACGAAGCTGCTTCTGCGATTTCCAGGGTTGGCCGCTGAAATTGTATAAATATGGAACGTGTTGTGTGGGTTGATTACCATGAGCATATTGACCCATTTTTGCCAGTAGCATTTCTTTCATTTCGTGGATTTCCTTACCATAAGAGCCGTATCTAATATCCTGAGGCATAGTAAAGAAGGAGTCAAGTTTTGAGTTAAATCTGTCTTCGCCGCCAATTAGACTGATCAGACCTTCAATATCATGCATTACCGACCACGTATATTGCCAGGCATTGGCTTCAGTAAAAGCTCCTCCCCATTCTACCGGATCAAAATTTGGCTTCCAGTCGCCGTTGCCCAAACGGCCCCGTACGAAATTCGCCTTCTTATCAAAGACATTTTTATAGTTGTACATCTGACGGGCGAAAACTTCCTCATAAAATTTGTTGCCGGTTAACCTGGCTAGCTGGTAAGCACAAAAATCGTCATAAGCATATTCCAGTGTTTTCGCAGTACTTTCGTGGATATCACCGTACGGGATATATCCTTTAGTAAAATAATCTTTCCAGCCATCTCTGCCATTTGAGCCACCCCAGGGTCCTTTGTTGGTTGCTTCATGATAATATGCCTTTAATGCACTATCAGGATTGAACGTACGGATGCCCTTTACCCAGGCATCTGTAAGAAGAGAAATAGCGTGGTTGCCGATCATCACTCCCGACATGCCAGGATTTGACCATGTCGGAAAAAAACCGGATTGCTTCTGGGCATCCAATAAGGACTGCATATATCTGCCCTGCATCTGAGGATGCAAAATATTGCTCAACGGAAACTGCCCCCTGAAAGTATCCCAAAAACCATTGTCCGTATACATATACCCCTGATGAACCTTGCCATCATACGGGCTATAATAATAAGGTATCCCTTTTTTATCCAGGTCATAAAACTTCCTCGAAAACAGGTTAGCACGGAACATGCATGAATAAAATGTCGCCATTTCCTCATCCGTCCCACCCTCTACCAAAACTCTGTTTAACAGCGTATTCCACACACCGAAAGCTTTGCGCCTAGTTACCTCGAAATTTTTATTGATGGCCAGTTCACGATCAAAGTTTAACTGAGCCTGTTCGGGACTAATGTAGGACGAAGCCATTTTTACTTCTACCTTGGCTCCGGGTCTAAACTCTAAATAGGCTCCCACTCCCCTGCCTGAGTCTGCTGAATTCCATTCTTTGATTTTTCCATTCACATTCTCCCAGGTGCCAAAGCTTTTAAATGACTGGCTGAACTCAAGAACAAAATAGCTCCTAAAATTAGCCGGTACAAATCTCCCGTTGTTAACATAGCCAATAATTTTGCGTTGCTTGGGCAAGATTGTCACTTCGCAATCTTTCAGGAAGCCATCCAGCACGAGAAACGCCTTACCAGCATCAGGGAACGAAAAACGCATATGTCCGCCGCGTTCCACCGGACTAAGCTCTGCCAGTATACCGTTATTGAACTTCACCGCATAATGGTTTGGCTTTGCAATTTCATTGGCATGCCGAAATTCCAAAGCCCGTTCATCTTCATTTACTTTGAGGGTACCGATTCCGGGCATTAGAGAGTATACCGCATAATCGTTCATCCAGGGACTGCACTGGTGTACCTGCTGGAAACCCCGGATAGTATTCGCCTTATATTGATATTTCCAGCCGTCGCCATTTTTACCAGTTTGCGCTGAAAAATAATGCACGCCAAAAGGCAAGCCCACAGTAGGATAAGTATTTCCGTAAGACAAGGACCATTCTGAATCTGTTCCCTGTAAGGTATTTACATATTTTACAAGGTCTTTATCCTGTGCCGACAGCGTGCCAACCATCAGCATCGTGAAAAGAACTGCAATACAAAATTTACGTTTCATCATTCTTTTTGAAAGTTTGATCCTACCGCTTTGAATGAGGTAGCTATGTGTGTGGTATATATGTACGGCTTTCTAAACCACCAGCGCGTTAAGTCCGGGTTTCAATTCATACGTTTTGCCTTTCCACAGTAACCTCCCTGTTGTAGATTGAGGTAAAGCAATATTAATTTGCCATTTATTTCTCTTCAATTCGTAACTCACAGACACTTTTCCGTTCGGGTGGGGCATTTCACCGCCAACCTTCGTCATTGTTCCTAAATGCGGTTCGATCTTAACTTTTGAGAAACCTGGCGCATCAGTATCTATCCCCAACAGAATTCTGAAAAATTCAATATTGGGACTTGCTCCCCAGGCATGGCATTCTGATCTAACAGTGTTGAGACTTGAATCTTCCGCCCAGGTGGTTAAGCCAAGTCTGATGTTATCTCTCCAAATCCCTAACCAATTCATAAAGTTACTGCCTAAACCTGCTTTAGCCAAGGCTTGATGCAGATAGTATTTGAAATAGATGGTGCACTGAGTTAAGTTCTTATCATTTGCAAGACTGTTGCCCACTGCGGCGACATCCCCGGCATCAACGATGCCAGCTAGTATAGCCAGGGAATTCACATGTTGGGAATAGCCCTTTTTCTCTTCAGTGTCGGCAAACAGCTTCCTCTGTTCATCCCAATACCTCTTTCTGATGGTATTTGCTAATTGCGATGCTTTACCGGCATAATAATCGGCGTAAAAAGGTATTCCAACAGCTCTTTCCAGATCAGAAGCCCATTGATATGCCAGCAATAACTGTACATCATAAATTGCCGCACTGCCGTTTGGTCCCATTGGTCCCCAGCCCATATCACCAACCCAGTCAACAAACCGCCAGTAAGGTAAATCTTTCAAAGATCCGTCAGCTTGCTGGTGTTTGGCGAAGAACTCCAGAATTGCACGCTGCCCTGTCAGTTTATCTTTAAGGAAACCATCATCAGGGCGGTACATCCAATAATCGTGTAACATACCGATATACCACATCGAAAAGGTGGAAATAATTTGGGTACTATGTGTAGGATAGCGGCTCATTGTTACCCCTTCTGCTAAACGTGAGCGGTCTATCAAATTGATCGCATTTTTTGCTAACCGGTCATCACCACTATTGTAGTAAGATATCATGGCCTGGATGCGCGTATCTCCAATATATTGCAATTGCTCATAATATGGGCAATCCATATAGGTTTCCATAGCGTTCAATCTTGCTGTGCGCCAACCGATGTCTAGAATTTTTTTGATCTCCGGATCTGCCGAATGAAAAACGTAGTTTTTCTTAAAGGGATAGCCCGTAAAAGTGCCGTAGATATCCTCGATGATCAGTGATTCATCTTTCGTTTGTACAATCAACCGGATATAGCGATATGACCGGTAATTAAGTGTAGTAAAAGACTGATGTTCACTTCCATCTGCAAGCAAGCTATCTATCCTGCCTACGAATTTCTTGTTCTGCACGTCGTTTCTATCGCTTTTACGTAGTTCACTACTTCCCTGATCGTACATAGTTTCGGCATACCCAATAGAAATTCCAGCTCCCTTCCCTTTACTGAAGTCCAGCGTTAAATATGCATTCGTGTAAAACGTTTGATCGAGCAGTAAGGTAACCAGACTGTTTGCGGGGATGGCAACCGGAGTTTTCTCAGCTGGAAATCCAGCAGGCACTTTCATCCCTGTTACCATACGCATTTTTGGGATACGTTGGTAGCTCCGTTCCATTTGTGGCAGAGGGGAGGGAACCAACTGCCAGGCCAGGCCATCAGACATCCCCTTTAGTTTACCGTCAAATAATTTCGCGGCATTAGGCCAGTTGCTGTCGTCAAAATGAACGCTGGTCCAATCTCCCTTAACTGCTTTCGCCATATCAACAAGTTGTCCTTTGCTGGCCGCAAAAAAGTAGCCCGGGACTGGTTGATAAGCTTCGTCCCTGATACACTTCCAGGTATCATTCGTATTCAGGACTTCTTCCGCTTCCGATTTACCCTGAAGGATGAAGGCGGTACGAACCGAAATCTGTGCTTCCGGCCGGTATTGAGCTTCGTTCCATACGAGAGCAGCCAGTGAATTTTTTCCTACGATCAGATATGGCGCTATGTCAACAGTTTCATAATTCCAAAAAAAAGTATCACCCCGGGCCGGCCCCATCGAAACTATTTTCCCATTGACATATAACTTATACCTGTTATCAGCAGATACCTGTACCTTAAAAACATGGGGCTTTTCCTTCAAATCAACAGTTTTCCGAAAATAGAAAACGCCATACTCTGTACCGTTACCATTTTGTGGCGCAATCCATTGAGCATTCCATGGGCGTCTGTTGTCTCGTAAATTGCTGAAAGCATTGCTTATCTGAGCAGCATAACAGCTGCAGAATAAGACAAACAGGTAAAGGCGGTTCTTCATCATTTGTTTCTTAATTAGTTAATCTTTGATTCCCGATAAAGCGGATTTAGGGTTTATAGATGGCAACGCCTACCCTGGAGTCTGCGCAACCGTAGTACAAAAACCATTTGTCTTTAAAATACACTAAGCCCTCCACAAACACAGTCCCTGCGGGGTACTGTCCACTTTTTTCAAAACTTTCCTGCGGAACGAAGAAGGGCTTGTCCAGCCTGTCCAACACCTTACCAGGGTTTTTCTTATCGAACAAAACTTGCCCTGCGGCGTAGGTATTGGCTGTGTATTTTTCGTCGCCTTTTTTGCCTGGCTCATTCTTGCCATTGTAAAGTAATACAATACCTTGTTTCGTGAGTACTGCCGGCGGGCCACATTCGGTGAGCTGACTATCAAAATAGCCCGGTCGTGGTGAAACAAGGGCTGAAAGTTCTCCCCTTGTATCCACCTCAGGCGTCCAGTTGATCAGATCATCCGAAGTGGCGAGGTTGATGAACTTTTCGCCCCAATACATCAGATATTTCCCATTAACCCTCGTGATGACCTGCTTTCCACTTTTCAAACTAGTTACTATTGAAGCCGATTTACTTGGTACATCGAAAAACCTGCCGTTATATGCTTTTCTGAAAACAGAACCATGTTTATCCCAGCTGATTAAGTCCCTTGAAGTTGCGACAGCTAAACGGGGAACTTTTTTGTTCCATTGAGTATAAAGCATCACATAGGTTCCATCTTCAGTGACTGCCAGGCGTGGGTCTTCGCAACCTCCTGGCCACTCGAATTCTTTTTGACTATCGTCCGCAGGGAAAAGCACAGGCTCCGGCCTCGTTTGCATGGTCAGGCCATCAGCACTGGATGCCAGGCCCAACCTGGACGTACGTTCGCCTATTCCCACACCACTTTTGTCCTCGGCCCGGTATAACACGTATATACTGTCACCTTTTACAACGGCTGCTGGATTAAAAGTATCATTCGCCTCCCAAAAGCTTGTTTTGCCGCTCATTGGATCCTGGAAAGTTGATTTCGCATTAGGAGATATGATTGGCTGAGGATTCGCAGGCCGCAGAAAAGGCGCCAAACTCCATTGCCTTATACTTTGAGTTGTCGTCTGGGCACAGCCCGATACCGAAAACGACAGGGCAAGAATCCCAGCGGCAGAACGGCTCAAAAAGAAATGCAATACAGGGTTCATTCGTGTGATGGTTTAATTGTAGTCTAATTGTAAGAAGGAGGACTTATTTTTGTACCCCAGGTTTTACTTATTTGATTAGAAAGCTTAAAATTAAGCCTGGCGCCATTCTTTAAATGCTCCCATTCTATCCAGGTGCTGTTTAAGGGCTTGCCATTCAGTTTCAAGGATTCAATATATTCAAGCTTTTCATCACCACCCAGAATGTCGATCGTACCATTTTTCAAATGGACTTTCACTGAACTAAAGGAAGGACTGTTTACCGAAAATCCAGCAACTCCCGGGATCACCGGATATAAACCGATGTTAGCAAAGACATACCAGGCACCCATTGCCCCCAAATCATCATTGCCAGGCAAGCCATTATTTTTATTGCGATACTGTTCCCTGATAATTCGCTTTACAAGAGCCTGCGTCTTATATGGTGCATTTGTCCAGTTATAAATCCAGGGCGCTTGAAAATCAGGTTCGTTTCCTGCCGCAAACCATTCCTGCGAATATGAAGCATCCAACCTTACGAAAAACTCGTCTAGTCTTTTTTCCGCTACGTCTTTGCCTCCAATTGTATCGATCAGTTTGCCGAGGTTGTAAGGAACCATCCAGAAGTAATTTTTATAGCTTGCTTCTCTCCAGTCTTCGTCATGTTTTTTCCAGGTTCCGTTTTCATTCCTGGAGTTTAGCCATTTGGTTTCAGGATGGTAGAGGTTTTTCCAATTCTGAGCTCGTTTTAAATATTGCTTGTAGGTTACATCATCTGCCAAAGCTTGTTTAGCGAACTGAGCAATAGCGAAATCCGCAGTAGTATATTCAAGCATCATGGAGGCATTCATATAGCCTTTTTCAAGGTACTGTTTTAGAAATGGCCGGGTAAGCTGGTCCTGGGATCTCGCCGATGGATCTTCGGCGCCTTTTTTCATAATCTGAAGGGCCTTCCGTGTATCGAAATCGTTTGCGCCGAATGAATGAGCTACCGAAACCATAGCTGCAGTCGGATCACCCTGCATAATTCCCGTTTCGGTACTGTTTAACACCCAACGAGGAAAACCTCCACCACTTTGCTCAGCAAACAGCAATATTGATTTCATCATATCCGATGTTTCCTTCGGGGCCAGCATGCTGATCAATTGCGTCTGCGTTCTATAGGTATCCCAATTGCTGAAAGCCGTGTAATAGTTAAATCCCCTGGCCTGATGAACCTTGTTATCTCCGCCAATATATTCACCGTTAACGTCATTAAAAACATTTGGGTGAGCAAGCGCCCTGTACAAATGAGTGTAGAATTGTGTGGTACGATCACGTGAACCACCTTTTACCTCAATTTTACTCAGCTGTTTATTCCAGGCTGCTATAGCCGAATTTTTTATTTTATTGAAGTCCCATCCAGGGTTTTCCGTTTTTAAATTCTCCTTAGCATTTGCCAATGACACATAAGAAATGCCAACTTTATATAGTACACTTTTACCTCCGGCAGTTTTGAACGTAAAATAAATACCTGTACCTGGCTGCGTCTCCTGCCTGTTACCTCTTTTTAGTTTCTCGCCTTGCCAAGTTCCAAAACCCGCGGCCTCTGTGTCAAATTCGGCTGCAAAATAAATACGGTAGCTAACCGGAGTGCCGCAGAAAGCGCCCCCATCCGCAAAACCTTCAAAACTTCTGTTACTTGTAATATTCACATTAGCTTCCTTCATAGTAGTGGCATTTAAACCTGTACCAATAATAATTGAAGCGGCGCTGTTATTAGCGGGAAAGTCAAACTTTCCCATACCCGTTCTTGTGGTTACGGTGAGCGCACTGTTTACCCCTCCCCTGTCAAGAACCTCATAAAAACCGGCATACGCATTTCTTATTTTAAACTCCGGCTTATAACCCAACATGTCTTCAGGAGAAGATTTCAGTTCACCTGGTAGTGGCAATAATGGTAAATTGCCCATATGCTCACAACCTGCACCACTCATTTGGTTGATAACAAAACCCTTGTTTGGATGAAAAAAAGTTGGTGTAAACTGAGCCATACCAAAGGGATACATCGCACCGGGAAAAGTATAGCCGGCTTCGAGGTAAGCCTCATGAGCGCTGGCTCCTTTACCCTCCGTTCCAATTCGCGTATTCACCTTATGCGGGTAGCTATTTTCCTGGGCTGTAGTCCTTATTTGCGTTAGTGCGACGCCGCTTAGTAGCAGCAAAGTGATCTTCCTTATGCACATGTATAGAGTATGTTTTTGGTTTAAATGGGCTGCAATATAAAACGATTTAGCTAATTATTAAAATGCGCTTTAAAATTTATTTGATAGAATATTTTTTTTAGATGCTTAACGGTGTGCAAAAAGCCAGCAGTGAACACGCAAACTCATTTTTTTTGATAAACGAATAAATTTTCCACAAAAAATTCTTTCCAGACTCTCTTGCTAAAACGTTTTTTAACGCATATCTTTATCGTTCACTTACTAAGATTGAACCAAATAATTAAACCAATGAATGCTTTAATAAAGAGAAACCTGTTCTATTTTGTAGCTTTTATTTTAATAATCTCTTGTAAAAAAGATCACCTTCAGCCACCAAGTCCCGGCAGGATGATCAAAAATTTCACATTGGAGGCTGGCCAATATGGAAGTGCGAGCATCTACTCCGAAAATGAAAACTATAAGGTATTGGTCAGGGTAAAGCCGGACGCCAACCTCAAAGCCTTGAAGCCGATCATCGAAATTTCGGACGACGCAATTATCAGTCCTGCATCGGGAGAAGTTATTGATGTATCGGTAAATAAAACTGTTACATACACTATTACTGCTGCCTCAGGGCAAAGCAGAAAGTGGGAAGTTGAATTCAGGATCTTTGAAACAAACATCACCGACTATGCCACTTATAGTATTGCCAGCGCAGTGAACTCGAGGGTGATGCAAGTGACAGGAAACAGTAACTTTAACGAAAAGTATCTCGATAACGCGGGAATGAATGTTGCTGAGGCCGAGATCAGCAGTGGCGAGAACTTAAACAGGTGGCAGGAATGGCATATCATTTACAACTCCACAGTAGCTGGTGTGAAATATTATCAGATTAGAAACCTGTTTAGCGGCTTGTTCTTAAATGCAGGAAACGGTTCCGCTGCTGGTCTGCCGATAAAACAGAAGTGGGAGCTAAAGAATACAAACGATGTGCAGTTGTGGAAAATCGAAGAATCTACTCAGGAAGGGAAATATGAAATTTCTAATAAAGCTAACGGACTCTTTCTTACCATGAGCGGAAATGGCAACAATGTACAGATCACGCAGGAAACTAAATTAAACGCCGACAAACAAAAATGGGTAATAACCAAGCTTCCAAATGACAGTTATCGTGATGGAGATGTAACTAATTTCTTCAACAGGACAACCGGTTCGGTGGCTTTCGATCAGGGCAATAGTATTCCGTTATCTGACGGGCGAGTGCTTTGGGTAACTCAGGATGCCTGGTATCAGGGATCCCTGGCTCCTAATGGGAACCTTTTTGGAAACCACTTCATTTCTTACACTAATTCGGTTATCATTCAACCTTCGGCCACCAACTGGAGCCCGGCTGCACCAATGATGACGGCTGACGGAAGAGCAAATGGAGGTATCGGGAACCTCATTCCTAAATACCCTGGTAAAACCTGGAGCTGGCCCGGTGCAGGGGTGCAAATCGGTGATGATGTCTACCTTCACAACAGAGAAGGACAAGGTTTGGGTACCGACGACGATCATCAATCCTTGTTTAAGCTTAGCCCTGTTACCGCAAATCACTGGAAAACAGAACGTCTGGCGCCGGCAGGGTTGACAGCTTCGGAAAAACTTATTGGTTATGCATCCGGAATGGTGAAAGCCAACGACGGTTTTGTCTATGTATTCGGAACTAGAACTGATCCTAATAGTTTCGGATTTGAAACATATCTTTACACTGCCCGCTATCCGCAAAACAACCCGCTGGACTGGACATTCTGGAACGGAAATGCCTGGGTAGCAACTGCGTCGATAGTATCTAACGCCCATGTGGCCAAAGGCAAAGGTACTAACTTTGTAAGCTACTTAAATGGCAAATACATTCATCTGACCATGGAGCAGGGATTTTATTGTGATATTCCTTCCCTTAAAATGTACATCGCTACTTCAACAAGTCCTACAGGTCCTTTTATTAATCAAAGAATGGTATACCATTTCACCGAGTTTTATAAAGGCTCTAATGCAAGAGTTTATACGCCATTGATACATGCACATGCAGACAACGGAAAAAGGGAGTTACTACTAACGTACAGCATCAATTTCGGCGCTTGCGTGAATACGGGTGACGGGGCGATAAAGGAAAGCGACGGCAACTACGATCCCTACTATTATAGGGTAAAAGGTGTGCGTATTCCGTACGAAATGTTTGGATTATAATATTTTGATTCTATCTGAGCCTTGAAAGCTCAGATAGAATTACAAAACCCTCCTCTAAAATTAGCGGGATAAACATGTGTTCTACTGCATTATTACCATTTAATTTCCTGATAAATATTTACAAACCTCATCATTTGATAATCAACAAATTTAAGCATGAAAGCTAATCGGTTCTTAGTCCTTCTTTTATTTAATTTCTACTTCTGCTACAGCTTTGCTCAACTGTCGTTTAGAGTCGAAAAGGACATAGCTGTCTTCTATCCGAAAGACTTTGATTCCGTTCAAACCCTCCCCTCTCCTGCAGTCATCCACACACTTCATAAGAAATACGATCTGCCTGAAAAATGGACGCTGCTCCCGGAGTTCAAGTCCATAGCAGGAAAATCCATAGTAGAAATTAAATACGAACCTGGAACTGACCTGTATGGTACCGGTGAGGTTACAGGTAGTCTGCTCAGAAACGGTAAAAACGTTACCTTATGGAACTCAGATAACGGAAATTATCTTCAATTTAATGGCGAAAGACTCTATCAGTCGCACCCATGGGTGCTGGGCGTTCGAAAAGAGGGCACCGCCTTCGGAATATTAGCAGACCATACGTGGAAACAGCAGATCAAACTTGGCGAATCCATCCAGATCATCAGCGATGGTCCGACATTTAGAGTAATTGTTATTGAGAAAAAATCACCCCAGGAAGTAATTAAGTGTTTAGCAAGCCTAACCGGTACTATGCAGCTCCCTCCGATGTGGGCATTGGGATATCAGCAATCACGTTTTTCATACTATCCGCAAGGACAAGTTAAAGAAATAGCCGACAATTTCCGGTCGAAGAAAATTCCCATTGATGTGATATGGATGGATATCAACTATATGGACGAATTCAAAATCTTCACCTTCGACCCTAAGGGCTATCCGGATCCGAAGGAACTTAATAATTATCTGCACAGCAAAAATGTAAAATCGGTTTATATGATTGATCCGGGGGTTAAGAAACAAGCTGGTTATGAAGTTTATGATGAAGGCGAAGAAAGAAACTATTGGATTAAGAACAGCCGCAACCAGCCATACGTAGGCAAAGTTTGGCCAGAACAATGTGTGTTTCCAGATTTTATAAATCCGGAAGTACAAACTTGGTGGTCGTCTTTATACAAAAATTTCATGGACCTTGGGATAGACGGAGTGTGGAACGATATGAATGAACCTTCGGTTTTTAATGGTCCGGAAGGATCAATGCCCCCGGATAACATGCATAAAGGCGGCAACAGTTTCCCTGATGGTCCGCATTTGCGCTACCATAATATCTACGGCATGATGATGGTGCAGGCTACCCGTAAGGGCATTCTGGATGCGAACCCAGGTAAAAGACCATTTGTACTTTCCAGATCAAATTTCCTTGGCGGACAGCGTTATGCCGCCACATGGACCGGAGATAACAAGTCTTCCTTCGAACATCTGAAAACCTCGATACCGATGTCCATCAATTTAGGTCTTTCAGGCCAGCCATTCAGCGGTCCGGATATCGGCGGATTTTCTGGCGACTGCAGTGCCGAATTATTTAGTCAGTGGATCGCGCTGGGTGCATACTATCCATTCTGCAGAAATCACACTTCCATCGAAACCGTCTCTCAGGAGCCCTGGGCCTTCGGAGAGAAAACCGAGCGGGCATCACGCACCGCGATTAACCGCAGATACAAACTGATGCCTTATCTTTATTCCTTGTTTAGAGAGGCATCCGTTTCCGGAATGCCAGTCATGCAGCCTCTGTTTTTTGCCGATGTAAAGGACCCTTCCCTTCGTGCGGAGGAAGAAGCCTTTATGCTTGGCAGTGAATTGATTATTGTACCCCGCTGGGCGAAAAACGTTAAGTTACCTAATGGTAACTGGCGCAATATTACTCTCGAGGATTATGATGATGGCTATCAGGCTCAGATAAAAATAAGAGCAGGTGCGATAGTGCCGGTCGGAAAAGTTTTCCAAAGCACTGAAGAATACAATGCAGAGGAAATTACCTTACTTATTAATCCTGACCAGAAAGGGAATGCTTCCGGATCACTTTATGACGATGCTAAAGACGGCTTTGGCTACACCCAAGGTGACTATACCCTATTGAACTACCAGGCAGAAACGAAAGGATCTGATCTGACGGTCACGGTCAAACAAATCGCCGGCAAACGCAAGATTAATCAAGTTTACCGCATAGGGCTGGTCACCTCCAAGGGGATTATGTATAGTAACCCTCAAAAAGGTAACAAGATCAAGATATCAGTCCCGGCAAATTAGCGAAAATGAGTACGAGAAGTCATTGATTACCAAAGGACGGCCATCTAGCCGTCCTTAGGTTAGGACCACTTCTATAGGTTCCTTAGAATTACCAACATAGCTTAAAAAAGTACTTCCCAGAAGCTACCGTTGCTCCCCCCTTTCCCCAAATCACCCAAAAAACCTATTGAAAACTAATGTAGCCAATCCGTGACATGTTCAAACCGTTGTTATCAGGCACAACAAGCTTTCCGTTCTTCCAGTAAACTCCAAAAGAGTCGGCCACTCCGTTGATATAGATATCATCTCCATATTTATAAGTCTTAAACGCAGTATAAGTAGTATATAATTGTGGAGCTTCCAGCACAACTTTACGGGTAGTGGGAGCTTCCGGTCTCACATCAACTATCAGACAAGCCACATCCCTGGCATCTCTTCTCGCAGCTAAATAAAAATGTCCATTCTCGAATACTCCCGATCCTGAAGTGATACTTCCGGTTTCTGAACCAAAAGAAGGTGTATATCCATCAATCTGAATTGGCTTTTGTACAACAGGCACATCTTTACTTAGCTTCAGATAATAATAATCACGAGACTGATCGGCAACAGCCAATAAATGACATACATTATTTTCAATTGTAGCAGTACCAACAAAAAGGTTATTCCACAAATATTCCTCTTCATTAAGAGCTATCTCATAAGTTGCATAGAGGACATCATTTTTCAAATGTCTAATGATTGTTTTTCCTTCAGGCACAGCATCGCTATAAATCTGCGTGACTGTCAACAAATGAATATCTGCACCACTTGCCTGGATATAAACAGGTTCTCCGTGCGCTCCTGCATTCACCGAAGTCCTTACGATACTGTTTCCGCCATCGCTGATCTCGTAATAATAGTAGTAATCCCGGTCAGATGCCAGTACATAGATGTCATTGGTAAGCGGATTCACCGAGAAACCATTAATACGCTCCTGTTGAACTAGGTGAAGGGTCTTTTCAGAAAGAATCGTTTTAAGGCCACCTTCAGCTCCCTGCCACATAACTGCTTTTGTGTTTGAGGGAGACTGGGTATCTTCTATCCCAAAATAGACCGGCTTACCTTCCAGCTGAGAACTAAATGCCATCCTATAACGTGCGTCGTTCAAAATCGGCAGGAAGCTAAGTTGCCGTTTAAGTTGGCCGCCACCCGTCCATAAAGTGGGCACAAAATTAGTATTATCTTTCGCCTGTGACCAACCTAGCACTTGAAGTTCTTTCACCTCTGGTTCGTTTCCAGGGCCATTATCTTTTTTACATGCTGTTAAAACAACAAGGATTGCGAGTATAAAAAAATTGTGTCTCATTAAAAAATATTTAGACACATGACGAAATTAAAGAACATATCGCTACACTTATACTGTTTCTACATGATAAACAACCTATCACGCACAGAATTCAAAGCTTCTAAGATCTACGCTTAAATCGAAAAGCTACCAGCTTTCATTTCAGTTTTAGCAGCTCGGCTCCGGCAAGTAGAAAACCACCTACACCGTAAACCTCAGTATCCGTAGCTTTGATCCCGGCTTTTGCCTTGTTGCCAATGGGTTGTACGAAACCCAGCATTCCGTCTGCATGTACACAATTAACCAGCTCGGACCAGGCTCTATTTACCACTGGCAAATATGTGTTTTTATCTAACAGACCATTGTTCATTCCCCATGCTATGGCATAACAAAAAAAGGCAGTTCCACTGGTTTCTTTCGAAGGATAAGATGCCGGATCTAATAAACTGGTTCTCCATGTGCCATCTTCTTGCTGTAAAGTACTTATCCTTTTAGCCAAATCCTTAAAAAGCTGCTCATATTTTGCTCTTGAAGAATAAGTTTCAGGCATAATCGTCATCAGCCTTGCTAAGCCGGCAATCACCCAGCCATTTCCCCTGGACCAAAATACTTTCTGCCCATTGACTTCTCTCCTTTCGAAAAACCGACTATCCCGGTAAAATAAATGTTCGTCCTTATCATATAAATAGTCAGTGGTTTTCCACCACAATGTATCACACAGCTCCAGGTAAGCTGCATTTTTCGTTGCTTTGGCTAGCATTCCCAGGGCTGGCGGCGCCATATATAGTGCATCGCACCAGGCCCATTCTCTCCTGCCTACTTTATTTACCCATAACAAGGATTCGGTGTGTGGCCTTTGCAGCAAAGTGTCCGCTAATTCCTTAAGACCTGCAATCATTTGAGGTTCTTTGTATTTTGCATAAAGCGAGGCATAAAGCTGACCCACACAGTAATAATCCGCATGATACCGGTTAGAGTCCGTTGTAAACTGATATCGCAGCTTATCGCCCACATGTTTCTTAAGAAATGAATAGACTTTTTTGGTGCTGGTTTCATCGGCATAGGCGATTAAACCAGTATATAAAACCGCATTCGTCCAGTCATCAGTGGCATGCCGCCAACCTTTATTCTTAATGCTATCGATTTGCCAGTCTGCCACCTTATTCATTACCTTAACAATAGATTTCTTGCTATGTATTTTCACCTGTGCGGCGGCTATGTGGCTACAGCCTATTAAAAACAGAAAGAAGGATATCCGCTTCATAGTGATGGTCATTTTCTGGAAGTGCAAACAACGTGTATCGCACTGTTGCTAGCTAATGTACTTACATCGCCCAAGAATAGATTCAGAGTATTGTTTCAGATCAGCATGTTAAATACTTCAAAAAAATTTAGTTAAAAGAGATCAACAAATGTTCATTTAGCACGGCACATGTGTTTCAAATATCCCGTATTTACTATCTAAGTTCCTGATATATTGCCAGTATAAGCGAACTAATTAAATAGCGTGCATAAGCTCAATCGACCTGTACTTATCTTATTGCTCACTTGCTGGGTAGTCAGTTCACAAGCGCAAAAAAGCGTATTGCAATATGTTGATCCGTTTATCGGAACCGAAAATTCCGGAAATGTTTTTCCAGGGCCTTCCCTGCCATTTGGGATGGTCAGGTTAAGTCCTGACGGAAAAATGAAAAAAGGAAAATCACCGAATAACAATTCAGGTTATGTAAGCAAATCAGCAGTATATGGATTCAGTCATACTCATGTGAGCGGTACCGGAGGAGGAGCCAAATATGGTAACATTCTATTGATGCCGGGCCTGGGGCCTGCGGATATTAAATCCCATGAAAGCGAGGTTAGCGATGAAGTGGCTATGCCTGGATATTATTCTGCAACCTTAAAAAAATTAGAAAGTTCAAAAACATTAAGTCAATCCTTCATCAAAGTAGAACTTACCACTACCCACAGTGTAGGACTACATCGTTATACCTTTCCGAAATCAAACCAATCGCACATACTCATAGATGCAGCCTCTTTTCTTGTGAAAGGCAGCAGCGTTCAAAAACTAATTAATTCGGGAATAAAGATCCTTTCTGATACAGAGATTGAAGGTTTTGGCACTATAGCCGGAGGTTGGAATGAGGGCGCTCCCTATACTGTTTATTTTCATGCAGTGTTCAATACACCGGCGTCCTCATCCCAAACCTGGAAAAACGGGGTATTATCTGATGAAAAGGAAGTGAAGCCAGCCACGCAAAAATCGAAAACAGCATGCGGGGCAGTTTTCAATTACCAGACATCTGCCGGACAGCAAATTGTAGCTAAAGTGGGCATTTCCTTTATTAGCTGTGCCAAAGCCAGGCAAAATCTGGCATTGGAATCTGGAGGAAAAGACTTCGGGCAGGTCAAGCAGGAAGCCTTGGAAACCTGGACTGATTTGCTGCAGCGTATACAAATTGAAGACGATAATGAGGCCAATAAAAAAATGTTTTATACTGCCTTATACCATGTATTTTTGATGCCCTCAAACCGGACCGGGGAGAATCCATTATGGCAATCTGACGAACCCTATTACGATGATTTTTATGCCATATGGGATACGTACAGGGCGTCGAACCCCTTAATCACCCTATTAGATCAAAAAAGGCAGGAAGACATTATCCGCTCACTGATTGATATTTATAAACATGAAGGTTATATGCCCGACGCAAGAAGTGGAAACGATAACGGATTAATTCAGGGAGGTACAAATTCTGATGTGCTTATTACTGATGCTTATTTAAAAGGCTTAAAAAACATTGACTATTCAAAGGCCTATGAAGCGATGGTTAAAAATGCTGAGGTAGAACCCCTTAGACCGAAAAAGGAAGGACGAGAAGGAATCGAACTTTACAAATCCTTAGGTTACGTTCCTTATGGAATTTCGATCGCCGGATCAAGGACCGTTGAATATGCTGCCAATGATGCTTCCATTGCCATGCTAGCAAAAGGTCTGGGCAAGACAGCAGATGCAGAAAAGTACTTAAAAAGAGCATCCAACTGGCAAAACATTTGGAGGCCTTTGAGCAATCACGGAGCAAAAGGGTTTATCTGGCCTAAAAACAAGAACGGTAGTTGGGTAGATGATTTTGATTTTTTTAGAAATGGAACATTTGCGGGCTTCTTATATGAAGGTAACACCTGGACCTATTCCTTATATGTTCCGCAGGATGTTAAAAAACTTATGGAGTTTACAGGGGGTAAAAATGCATTTGTTAACCGACTGGATACATTCTTTGTGAACCAGTATTACAACGTAAATAATGAACCTGGCTTTTTAATGCCCTGCCTGTATATTTGGGCAGGAAGGCAAGACCGGACCGCTTTTGTAGTTAACCAAACACGTAATACGCGCTATAGTACCGGAAGAGGGGGATTGCCTGGGAACGACGACTCCGGGGCGATGTCTGCATGGTATGCGATGCATGCAATGGGTTTCTATCCCAACGCTGGTCAGGACGTTTACCTGATTACCGCACCATTATTTAAAAAAGTATCGGTAAAATTATCTACGAATAAATATCTGACTATCAAGTCAAAAAATATCAGTAAAGAGAATATTTATATTCAATCGGCAAAGCTAAACGGCAAGTCCTGGAAGAAGTCTTGGTTCAGACATGCCGACATCATCAACGGGGCAACACTTGAGTTCGTTATGGGAAATAAGCCCAGCCGCTGGGGAAGCAAGAATCCGCCGCCTTCACTTAGCGATAAGTCGAATTAACTGTAACGAAGAATAATCCGGTAGAAGGCGGGCTGTCAACTTGCTGTCGATATCCATATCTTAGTTCAAAACAAGTTCAATAACAGGAACTTCAACACCAGGAGCCTGCACTGGCAGATCCAGGATCACATCGTTTTCACCTGCTGTTTCAGTAGTATGACTTCCGGGTTTGATATCGTATCTAAATTTTATCTCAGAAGCGTCATTCAGCAATTGAGCATACCTGAACTTGCCCTTATAATTTTTCAGATGCAAGGACTTAAATGGCCAGGAAAGAACGTGAATATAAAGACGTTTAGTGCCGGCATTATACGTCAGTATACAATTATCGGGTTTTTCGAAATTGTCTGGTGCCTGCGTACATCCATAAATAGACCTGTCGTTAAATTTCATCCATTTTGCTATATCATCGAGCCTTTCGTTTGCCTTCTCTTCAAAAAGGCCTCTTGCCGTAGGGCCAACGTTCAGCAGCAAGTTCCCACCTTTGCTAACGGTCTCTATCAGCATGGTAATCAACTGCCTGCTTGACTTCCATGAATATTCGTCTCTATGATAGCCCCAGGAACCAGAGAAGGTCTGGCAGGTCTCCCAGGGTACATTTATCCCATTTACAGACGGCCATTTAGCAGGCATAAACTGCTCTGGTGTTTTGTAATCCCATCCCCAGTTTGTTTCACTAAGATCCAGCCGGTCATTTACTATCACATCAGGCTGAAGTTTCCTCACTAGTTTTAACAAGCCCTCAGAATCCCAATCCTGCTGGCCTTTTCCATTAGATCCTGGATAAGAGTAATCGAAGAAAAGCTCATCTATTTTACCAAATTGGGTTAGCAGTTCTGTTACCTGATCTTTCAGAAACTGCTGATACTTCTTAATATCCCGGTTACGGTTAAGTTCTGCAACATTCTTTTCATCCCGTAAAGGATGGTTCCTGTCGATCGGAAAATGAGGATGGTTCCAGTCGATCAATGAATAGTAAAATCCAACCCGTATGTCTTCAGCTCTTAGAGCATTCACCAGAGGCTTTAACAGATCCTTTCCCGCAGGACTCTTCGTTGCTTTGAAATCGGTATATTTCGAGTCCCAAAGACAGAAACCTTCATGGTGCTTTGTGGTGATCACCACATATTTCATTCCTGCCTGTTTTGCTTTTTTCGCCCACTCCTGCGGATTATACAGATCAGGGTTGAAAACATCAAAATACTTCCTGTAGTTCTCAGCACTTATCTTTTCGCGGTTCTGCACCCATTCGTGCCGGGCAGCAGAAGAATACAATCCCCAATGTATAAACATACCGAAGCGAGCGTCCTGCCACCACTCCATCCGCTTGTCTTTTTGAGCTTCCGTTTCTTTAACCCAAACTGGTTTTTCTGTTGTCACACTATTTTGTGCTTTGACAGTCTGAAGGTAAATAGCACAAAAAGAAATAACTAGTGCTGCGTTATTTAAAAACTTATTTTTTCTCATGTGATCTTTAATTTAGTTCAGGGTTTTTCCGCTCAAGAATCACAGGTGATACCCCTTTCGCCTGTATCTCTCCTGTGAGGACTCTTATTACCGCATTATGCATCTCCGGACCATTTGAATACGCATTAATGCAGGTGTTTACTCTTTCAAAGTATTCGTTTAAAAGATAAGGACTTCCGAAGGAAACTACTATGACTTTATCTTTCGGCATTGCATTTACACCCCACGCCGTCTGTGCTTCGTCGTCATACAATTGAAGGGGACCAAATGGCGTATGTGTTTGGCGGACAACGGCAACGATTACCTTATCATACCTGGAGGTTACATCTTCAGTCCATCCCTGAGTCTCATACAGCAGGTTACGTTGAAAATCAACATCAAAGCCTTTTTTGGTTAAACCTGAAGCAAAGTTCTTCAACACTTCAAGACCTCCGTCGCCACCTTTACGGCTTTCTGTAGTCACCCCGATAACCAAAATTTTCTTACTTTTTGCTGAGTCAATCGGAATAGCAGAATTACGATCGCGCACAAGCGTCACCGCATTTTCTGCTATCGCCTGTGCAGTAGACTGGGCGAAGCTTTTCTCCTCTTTAGTCATTTCGCGGAGAAGTTGATTGTTTTTATCAAGAAGCCCATACTTCTTTTTCATCGCCCATATCCGGCTTACAGCATCATCCAGACGCGCTATCGGTATTTCGCCACGCTTTATCCGGGCTTCCACCGTATCCATAAATTCGTAGGAAGGCCAGAGCAGGACGTCAACCCCGGCAAGAAAACTTTGGATCTCTCCTTCTAACTGATTGGGATACCAGCCTCGAAAACCGCCCATGGTCATTGCATCAGACACAATCACCCCCTTGAAGCCCATATCTTTTTTCAAAAGATCAGTAAGCAGCTCCCTGGACAATGTTGCCGGCGGAAAGAACCCATTCAACTTTTCTTTCTGGTAGGCGGGTAAAGTAATATGTCCGGGCATAATTGCTGCCACCCCGCTATCGATCAATGCCTGAAACACTTTTCCGTGATATTGCTTCCACTGCGGCATGCTCAGCGAATTAGTAGTGGTGGTAAGATGCTGATCCCTGCTATCCATACCATCGCCTGGAAAATGTTTTATAGTGGCAGCTACGCCATTATCCTGTAAGCCTTTGAGCTGCCTGCTCAACAGCCTGACAGCCTTCTCCGGATCGTCCGAAATACCGCGTGTATTTACTATAGGGTTCAGGGGATTGATGCTAAGATCTGCAACAGGATGAAGTACCCACTTTACTCCTAGTGATCTTGCTTCCCTGGCCAGGCTCGTACCGTAATCATACGTAAGCGTTGTAGAGTTGGCTGCCCCGAGTGCCATTTCCCTTGGAAGTGATGTCATTCCAGGAAGCGCTATTCCGTTTTCATAGTCCTGCTGAAAGATCAGGGGTAGCCGGCTTGCTTGCTGATATTCGACGAGCGACTTCTTCAAATGGTTTACTTTCTGATCCTCGGGTACATTTACGAAGAGTTTCCAGCCCATAAAAAAACCGGTCACAGGATAGTTTTTAAAAAAGCCCTCCAGACTGCCGCCCCCTAGACGCAGTTCATCTTCCCTGTCAGGAAGCATCAGCATCGTCTGGCCGATCTTCTCTCTCAGGCTCAACTTTTTCCAGTCCCCTACCGAACTCTCCCTCTTTTGCTGGGCAAATGCGCCGCAGGCCAATACCAAAAGATATATGGTAAATCTAAATTTCATTGAATAATGTATTAAATAGCTTATTTTACGAGTTGATCCTCATCCCATGCATTTCCCGCTTTTCCACGGTTTTCCAGACCTCCGGTCTCACTTTTAGACGGTACCGTGGTCCGGTACGAATCTTTCCGGAGCCCAGTTGCCGGAAGAATCGAATTTAACTTTGGAATTTTTTTAATGACCTCCGGATTATCTGTTCTAAGATCAAGCATGCTTAAATTATAAAATGCAGCATCTTTTACCGATGGGAGTTCGAGGTTACCACTGATAGTCACCTCCCCATGCTTTGGCTTTAGGTATGGGCCGCACTGAACCGACACATTATCAACTAACGCACAGCCGTTTGGATACTCTGGATGCCAGGCAGCCCTTAAAATATCCGACCAAAGATTGGCTTTCAACCCATATTCGGCTTTAAGCTTTTTGCCATACGACTTCCATGGTTCTTCAAATGGTTTCATTTCCAGCAACCGTGCCTCGTAGTGAGTACCAAGCCGGTAATTCCGGGAAATACCCCGGTCGTCCACACCCTGATCTTTGCAGCGAATGAACAGGTTGTTTTCGGCTATATTATGGTGTCCCCCGCCAAATTTAATGGCGTCTATCGCATCGTAAACAATGTTATTGTAAAACCTGTCGCCGCTGTCCCCATCATCGCAATAAAACCCGTTTGAACGGTTTATATGATGAACAAAGTTATACCGGTATACATTACCATAAGTGCTCCAACCTCCGTAATTGTAAAAAGCGCCATTGTCACTTTCGCCCATAGCAATATTGTGCACTTCATTATACTCAAAAAGGCAATTGTTTACCATATCAGTACGGACGGCACTTTTAGGCATATCATGCATTAAATTATGGCTTACCTTTATCGCAACACTATTAGCAAGCTGAATAGCTTCTTTGAAGGCAAGCTTAGCTATCTGGTAAATATGATTGTTTGTAAGCACCACTCCCGACGGCTCTAATGATTTACGGTCTCCGGAATTAGCCACAACCAGGCCCGCTCCTCCGGTCTCAAAGATGTCATTACTTTGCACCAGGTTATTCTTCCCCCCTTTAAGTACAATACCATCACTACCCACATTGGAGATGGTGCAAGCTGCAATGATATTCTGACTGGAATTTATGAATTCAACTCCGTTAGCCCTTGTACCTGAAATATTTAAGCCGATAAATCTGATATTCGAAGCCTCCGTAAGTTGGATCACCGGCTCGTCAGAATCTGCGATCATAAGCCTCAGGGCCCTTGGATCAGAGGGTGCATAAAAATATATCTTCTGATCTTTGACGTCCAGGGCCCACTCTCCAGGATAGTCTATCTCTTCCAGGAGATTTATTGCCCTCCATTTTTCCTTTCCCAGACCAGTGCGCCAAAGGGGCTCTTTGTTCGCCACCGGACTGTATTTTGACCCCATTCCCCCGTCTGGTTCATCAGCCAGGGTTATGGTATTTTCTTTCGTGCTGATGTTTCCTACCTTGATGGTAAAAGGCTCCCAGGGAACTCTCCAAAATCCCTTCAACCAAATTTCATATCCGTCTCCTATAGCAGAGGCCCATCTTGCAGATCGCCCTGAGCCATCAAGATCCAGCTCATTAACGTATTCTCCATCTTCAGGTTTCCCACCCGGCCCGTAATAAAAAGTTTTGTTACCCTGCGACCCGTTACAGGTAACCCATCCCGGATCATTATTATTACGGATATTCTCCTGCGGATTTGGCCATTGGGATAAAGGCTGCCGTTTATCGTTCGCAAAAAAGTCGATAATGTGCCAGCTGTCTGAAAAGCAATTTGCAGGAGCAAAACGAGATGCATTAACCAAATTTAAACCCCGCAGGTCGATTTCCACTAGATTGGTCCTGTCAACACCAGGATAAACTCTTCTTGCCGCGGTTGTACTTAACGGTTTCAATAACGCTGAATTAAGAACTTTTCCTGCGATTAAGTTTACCTTTGCACCCTTTTCAGCGATGTATGAAACCGGTGATGACGGAGTCCCGGAATCCTGCTTGTCGAATTTCAGACCTGTCGGCATGATATAGTCTCCGCTCTTTATAATTACATTTAGCCCACCAGCCGGAAGTCTGTGGGATTTCTTGAGTGCTCTTACATGATCGCGCGCCGCTTCAATCGTTTTGAATGGAGCGCTAAGTGTTCCCGGATTCTTATCACTTCCATTAGGACCAACATACAGGTTTGTCGTCTTTTTTTGCTGGCCAAATAAAGGCCCTCCCAGTACAGCAACCAAGGTGCAGGAAAGCACAATAGTCTTAATTTTGGAAACTGGTTTAGCCCTTCTTTCAGGAATTAGTATCATTTGGTTAGTGTGTTTAATAAAGCGTAGCAAATGTATTTTTGATTCAGAACTTTACCTGTCGGAAATGTTGCAAAAAGTATTTCCAAATGACCACACGCACCTTTCAAACACGTTATGCATCTTTCTGGCCCTTCAGTATATCGCCCAAATATTCTTTAGGCGATTTTCCGTATTGCTTCTTGAACGACGAAGTGAAAGAGGATGGATTTTTGAATCCTACCTCATAAGCTATCTCAGAAATAGAAAGCTTCCGTGCAAGCAAAAGCTCCATGGAGCGTTTAATCCTGACCTGGTAAATCAGTTCGATCGGCGTTTGCCCTGTTAAAGCCTTTAACTTTCGAAACAAGTGGCTTCGGCTCATAAATACCGCTTCCCCTAAATCCTCTACAGAAAAATCATCGTTGCTCATATTCTGATTTATTGTATCCAAAACCTTTTTCAGGAATTGTTCATCCAGAGGATTCTTAGCAATATCTTTAGGTATTATGACACCATCACCCTTGTATTTTTCAATGATGCGCTTGTTCGCCTCTATCATTTTTTCCACCCTTACCTTCAGTATTTCGGGATGGAAAGGCTTGGGGATATAGTCGTCGGCTCCTGTATGAAGGCCCTTTAACTTATCTTCGTCAGTAGCTTTCGCCGTTAATAGAATAAATGGGATATGACTTGTTTTCACATCCGATTTTATTAAAGAACAAAGTTCATTCCCGTCCATAAGCGGCATCATCAGGTCACTCACTATAAGGTTAGGTTCCTCTTCCTTCAATTTATCCAGCGCATCTTTTCCATTAATTGCCCGGGTTATCCGGTAACGTCCTGTAAACATCAACTGCAGGTAGTCTAATATCTCTTTATTATCATCCACGATCAGTATCTTATGCTCTAGGGGCCGTTCGGTCATGTCTGTATCGTCAGAAACATGGTTTTGTTCTTCGGTATAAACGTTGGACCCTGGCAAATAATCAATTGGCGTCGCCTGTAATGCTGTCTGCTCATTCACCGGCAATCGCACCCGGAAAATCGTTTTCTTTCCGGGAGTACTTTCTGCATCGATACTGCCCTTGTGCAACTCTACCAATGTTTTGCTTAAGGCCAGGCCAACTCCGGTTCCTTTTTGGTTATGTTCAGAAAAAAAGCGGTCAAAGACATAGGGAAGCTCATCCGTAGAGATGCCCTTTCCATTATCCTCAACGATAATTGACAGATATTGGACTGAAGGTTCACCGGTCACAAACTCTTCGGCCACTATCAGATTTACTTCGCCGCCCTGGGGTGTAAATTTCAGGGCATTAGAAATAAGATTATTCAATACCATCTCCAGCTTATCCGGATCGAAAGACACTATCCTGTCGCCGAAAGTATTATCAAAGCCGAAACTAACTTTATTACGTTCTGCAAGGGGCTGAAAATTGGTATAGATGGTTTGAAGAAAGGACGAAATGTTCATCGGGGCGAGCTTTAATTTCAACATACCCTGTTCTGCCTTCTGGAAAGTCATTAACTCGTCCAGGAGCTGTAAAAGTTTCTTACAGTTGCGATAAATGAAGCTCACCTTACTTCTTTCCTCACTTCCAATACCCGGTGCACGCATCAACTCCTCAACAGGCCCGGATATCAAAGTTAGAGGTGTCCTGAATTCGTGTGAAACATTAGTGAAAAAATTCACCTTCATTTCATTTAATCGCTTCAACTGCTCCTTCTCTACCTTTTGATATTCGATTTCCTGTCGTTGCCGCGATTGAATGAGGACATAACGGATCAACACCAACAGAAGCACGTTAAACAGAACTACATAGAGAAGGATGGCCCACCAGGTTTTCCACGGAGGTGGCAAAATGGTAACCTTAAGCACAGCAGGTTTCCGGCTCCAGTTGTTCATATAATTTGCCGCTCTTACTTTGAAAAAATAGGTACCCGGATCCAGATTGGTATACGTTGCAGCCCTCGTAGAAGCATCTGCACTGATCCAGTGATCATCAAAGCCCTCCATCTTATAAGAATAAGTATTCTCTTCGGGATTAGAGTAATGCAAAGCTGTAAAACCAATGGTAAATACATTGTTACGGTAATTCAGCTCAATCTCTTCTGTGGATGAAAGACCCTTATGAAGGATAACATCATCATTAAACATTTTACCAATCTCAACCGGTTGGTTAAAAAGCTTTAGTTCCGAAATAGCTGCAACGGGCCCATCTCCACCTGCCGGAATTTCCTGGGGGTTAAAAGCTATAAAACCATTACTGGTTCCAAATAACAGCTTGCTGCTACTTACTTTATAACAACTTCCAATGCTGAAGTTCACGTTTGAAAGATAGGTTTGAAAACTGTTCTTTTTGACATCTAAGCGGGCTAAGCCTTTAATGGTGGATATCCAAAGCAACCCCTTATCCGATGCCAGGATGCCATTAATGGATTTATCAGGCAGGCCATCCTCTTCATTGAAGATCCTGATCGTAAATACTTCCCGGTTCCGGCCACTGAAACTGATCTTGTTCAAACCGGCTTCAGTGCCAACCCAGATTACATTGGCCGGATATTCAGTAATAGCCAGAATATTGGTTCCGAGCAACCGTTTCCGGGCCGCACCATCACCAAATTTAACGAACTTCCCACTTCCGGAATGGATCACCATCAATCCGCCATTTTCAAAACCCAGCCAGATATCTCCCTTTTTATCTTCATAGATCTGCCTTACAAAACCTGTTTTTACAATTTGCGGTACATCCCTGGAGGCGCCAAGGTCTACCTGCTTCCCCTGCGGATCAAGTTTATATAATCCCCTGTTGGTTCCTATCCAGAAATTGCCTTTGGAGTCCCTTAAGGTAGCAAATGTCGCATGATCATTTACAAGCGATGAAGGAGCCGCAATGTCGCTCGTTGAAATACTGAACGCCCCTCCGAGGGTACCTGCCCATAAGGCTCCGCCGTTAATATATAGCGAACGAAAGGCATTAAACGGAAGCTTCCCGGCTCCATAGCGGAGGGTCGAGGAGGTTCCCGTATTAGTATTATACTTAAAAAGCCCCGAACTAGCGGTTCCCAAAAATATATTCGTTCCATCAGCAGAGGCTATACTTCTAACCATGTCCGCCGAGCCGATACCGTTAAATGTGAAGTATTGAAAGGCAAGAAGACTCAGATCTGACTTGTTAAGACCCAATTCTGTTCCGCACCAAAGGATGCCATTACGGTCTATCAGTAATTTATAGATAATGTTATTGCTGATACTGTTTTTATCGAGGGAATTGTTAGTGAAATACTCAAGAACGAGCTCCCGTTCAATATATTTTATCCTTCCAAGACCTTCTTCTGTAGCTAGCCAAAGGTCGCCCCGGGCCGACTTCACCACATCAAAAACCTGGGTTCCTCCAAGGCTTCGGCCACTCGACGTAGAGATCTTAATCTTCTCAAAATCAAAACCATTGCCTCCACCAACATCAAACCGAAGTTTAAGTAAACCATCACCTCCGGTGCCAATGTATAGGGTTTCATTGTCCTCGAGCAATGACCAGATCCTGTCGCCATAAGGGTTAGGCCGAATATTGATTTTAAAGAACTGAAACCGGGATGTTGTGGTATTGAATCGTACGATGCCCTCCTCAGTGCCGAGCCATAGATAGTCGCCTCGGGACGGGATGATTTTGGAAATACCAAGATTTAATGGTTGAGCGGCGAACCTTCTACTTTTGCCGGTCGAAGGATCAAATTGCAGCAATCCCTTTGGCGTTCCGATCCACAGTTTTTTATTCTTCAGGAGTAAAGCACTCACCGGCCCATCCAGGTGTCCTCCGGCCCCGTTCTCCTTCCCCAGGGATACGAAACTCTCACTATTCCTTATAAATTTACTTAATCCGTACCGGGTGCCTATGTAAAGATCAGAGTTATCATCTTCTGCTATTGCATAAGCCCAGGTTGCAGTGATACTTTCGGGAGCCTTGTTACTATAGAATTTTTTGAACACATAACCATCAAAACGGCAAAGGCCGTTCATTGTGCCCACCCAAAGATATCCTTTGCTGTCCTGATAAAGATTCCTTACACGGTTATCCGGCAGTCCATGATTGCTGAAATATTGGTCGAACCTTACACCCGGACTTATAACAGCCCTTGCCTGCCCTGCAATTGCATAAAGCGGACTCAGGCTGATGATCAGTGTTATAAAATGAAAAAAGCTCCTTACCGACATCCTAAATGGTTTTCAGGCCAAAAGTATGGTCTTTTGTCAGATAAATATATAGATAATAAACAGCAGCAATACAGTAAGGAACACGTATGTCACGGTAACAACGGTGTAATTTCTGATCTTTTGTTTTCTCTGCTCCATATCGCTACTGCAAGTTCTTAATCTTGTTCCGGTAATAGTTAACCGATGCCCCCATACCCTTGTCGCCGTGATAAGCCGGAGCAATGTATTCAAATGCGAATGGTTTATAAAGTGTTGCGGCTGATAAATTTAAAGTCCTGAACTGTTCGTACCTGTTCCAATACTTGTCGTAATTAGCTATGGCAGAACTCATCTCCTTTACTGCATACTTACCTGTTCTATCGCCTGTAAAACCCAAAGCCATAACCTTCCAGCCTTCCGCAATTATCTGGTGGAGCAATAAGCCATAAACAGAAGATACATGCACATATTCTTTATCATTCTTTTCCTCCATATCGATCTTTTTACTCAACTTCTCGATCTTCTTCCACAGGTCTACAGCTTCAAACTTTTCCGCGACAGCTGCGCTCAAAACTCCATCTTTGTAAAACTGCGTAAAAGCCTTATTCAGTAATCCTTCAGAGGAGAATTGCCTCGGATTATAGTTTGGATCAACTCCCGATAAGAACTCATCACGCATCCACCATGTCCAGCTCGTCTGAAAAGGTAGCTTAACACTTGAGTGTCCTCTTATAACCGCTTTCGCGGACAACAGGGCTAATTCCCTGAACCTTTTCCGCGAAGCCCCCTTGATCCCCTTCTCATCCATTATCGCATCAAACACTTGTTGTTCTGTCTGATTTGTATTAAGGGCCCACCTGCTGATCACCAAAGCATTCAGTTCGCACCAGAACTCATTACTGATGTAGGGACCTACCCAACCGCCACCCCTCGACCAAGACCAAATCCCCCTGAAATTAGGACTCTTCTTAATTTCATCTAGGCTTTTGTACCCCTTTTGTGGTTTGTTGGACGAATACTCTTCAAATCCATTAATTACACCATCCATCACATAATCAGGATAGGCACCCTTACCTTCGTATTCTCTCTGACACTGAACTTCAACAACTTGAGGATGTTTACCTAAAGTCAAAGTTTGGTTAAAATCAAACGTACGCTGATAGTCTCCTTTCGTATGTTTTATGGCGAATACCAGGTTTTTATGTGTTTCTATCTGGTTTGTAACCTTAAGATAGTAATCCGGTTGTTCGTGCATTCCGCCGAACGACCAGGTACGATAAAAGACCATTTTGTTGCGCTTCTGGCAAACTTCCTCCCTGAGTAAGTTTAACAGCTTGACGTGACTTTCCGGACCATTGGTTATCGGTCCGTTTCCTGTGTGGTGTGGCACGTTATTAAGATACGTTTCTCCTGTCCTGATCACAAGGCCATCCAGATCTGGAAATGTATCGAACAGCTCGTTCAGCATCATACGATGGATCTCAACGGTTTTCGGGCGTTCAAATGAAATCTTTCCATTCTCGTCCGTAATTTCGTCCTTATAAAGTTCTACTAGCTTTTTGGGCAGGACTATTATATCGGTGAAATAATAAACTTTGATCCCTGCTGCATGCGCACGTTTTATATTGTCTTTAACCTTTTGAGCCGCAGCATTAACCCACCTGCGCTCAGCAGACCCTTCGGGGAAGATGTTTCGATTTAAGCCGTCAAATGTGATAGCTGCATGAGCAAAGGTAAAATCGTTGATAACCTGTCCGGTGTAACCATTTTTTTTAAGAAATGCGGGGTCTGTGAAGATGCTGTTTGTTAAAGGTTCTCCGGGATTATGGTGTACCATGTCAAGAACGAAATACGACTCATCCTGCGCACGCGAAATTTGCAGCGATACTAAAAGTATCAAAAGTGTGATTAATTTATCAAGGTGTGTTTTCATGTTTTTTTAAATAATTCCTGTTTAATGTGCTCCGTCCAGATTAGACTTTTTAACTTGTGTAGCTGGCTGCTCTTTAAATACCGCCCCCCTGATCTTAAGCACAAGCGGATTAGGCCATTTGTTATTCGTATAAAACCGCTGGCCGTTAACCATGCTAACCACCAGACCGATCTCTCCGATCTGTGTTTTCACCGAGGCATCAAAATTTTGCTGATACTCCAAAAGATTGCTTTCATAGCCTAAAACTTCTACAGATGTCGCCGCAGTCCCCCTTAACGATGATAGTACAATCTCCTTTCGTTCGCCGTATTTCCATGGGGTATTAGTTATAAAAGCAAAGATCACGCTGTCATCAGTTGATGTTGTGTACCAGATGTTTCCTTCCCTTATTTTTGTTGCAGCCTTTGTATTATGAATAGCTTCTGCATTGGCAAAATTCCACAGGGCAATCTCGCGCAAGAGCCCTTCCTCCTCTTCGCGAATGCTGCCATCTGGTTTGGGACCAACATTTAAAAGAAGATTCCCACCTTTGGCTCGCGTCTCGATCAGGATATTGATAAGCTCTGTTCCGGATTTAAAACTATCATTAGTCGGTTTATACTGCCAGTCAGTTCCCATAGTCAGACATGTTTCCCATGGTGAAGGAATAGCGGTATCCGGAACTTTTTGTTCAGGAGTATTCATCTGTCCACGCGTTACCACGATATCCGGCTGCAACTTCCAGCAATATTCTTTTAAAACTTCGGCCGGCCCGTCAAGGAATATGATATCTATTTTTCCGTAATTGGTCAGAAGCTCTTTTAACTGGGCTTTGTCGTACTCCATCAGGGCCGGGTTACTTATAGGATAATGAAGAGGGTTCTGCAGGCGCCCAACCGGAGCACCCGTCTTGTTCAGGAAATAAAAATCTTCCGGGGAAAAATAAATACCAACCGCTATACCCTGTTTTCTGAATGCACTTATCACCTCCCTGGTAATATCTTTGTTGAAAGGCGTATTCAGGATATTGAAGGGAGTGGTAATTGTCTTGAACATGCAGAAGCCGGCATGGTGCTTTGCCGTAAAAACCACATATTTCATACCGGCAAGTTTAGCCAGGATTGCCCAGTCCTCCGGCTTAAACTTTGAGGGGTTGAACGTTTCGGGTAAAGTCCTAAAAAACTTCTCCCGATAATCCCTGGAAGCACCGGCGAGTGAATGGCTGATCACTGCGCCAAGCTGAGAATCGATGCTCCAATGAATGAACATTCCGAATCCAAGACCTGAAAACCATTTTTCACGTTCCGGGAGGTTAGCTCCTTGCTGGGCAAAGGACCTCAGCCCGGTAAACAGAAAGAAAATAACGAATAGAAAATATGAAAAATATAAATGCCTTAGCTTGCTCATACTATCTCAATAATTTACCTACCAGCATGATGTATCCTGCATAACATGAATTGTTTTCATATCTCGCTTGATTGTCCATTACCTGGCTATTTCTTTGCAGGAGGATCGCCTTTTTATCCAGCTGCTTACCCGAAACCTTCAATTCCACCAGGTGTGGCTTGTTTTCTAAATCCTGTTTCAGGAAGTATTGGGGCCTGTAATAAGTGGAATAACTGTCAAACCGGGAAACGATGTCGGCCTCCTGCATATCTACGGTCACTTCATACTGACCGCATCCCGGCCCCACCACGTCATAGAGGCCTGCAATCTGCCCCCTAAACCGGAAAGAAAGGCTTGCACCTGGCTGATCAGACTTAATAAATTCGGTGAAAGGCTTTTTGAATACTTTGAGTAATTCCTGATCATTTGCGGGAACCTTCTCCCACAGGCCATCTTGAACCGCTTCTGAAACACTTATCATTTGCGCTTTTTCCCAATTATCCCGAGTATAAGGCTTCACAAGCCTTTTGCTTTTTCTAAAAACCGATCGGTTGAATATCGTATCCAGTGCAGATAAGAGAGCCTCCGCATACAATCTCTGCCCGGTTTCCGGAAAAGGGTGTACATTGTCTCCTGAAAACACAATCTTATCCGGGTATTGCTCTTTTGTACCTTTATACACAAGCTTTCCCTGGCTGGCGAGCTCTACCACTTTAAGGCCCATACTCACACTGGCTATGCCGTAATGCTCAGCAATGACCTCCATTGCTAAAGTTGAAGCTGGGATCTTTCCATTCTGAAGACCGGTTCCCATATCCCCTGTTATGGTGTACACAAAACAAATATCTGTTTCACTGCTTTCCCTCCAGATCTGTCTCACAATACCCTCCATCGTTTTGTAAATGAGAGAAGCCGGCTTTGCGATATCGTTCACCGCAAACTCGACAAAGATCAGATCAGGTTTTTGACTAAGTACCTGTGAACGCAAACGAAACACTCCCAGATCTGATCCTGTCCCTCCTATACCTGCATTGATGGTATTAATCTTGGCAGCCGGAAATTTTTGCCTGAGTTTATCGGCCGATTGATCTCTCCAGCCCCTGGCTGCTTCAGTGATGCTGCCTCCCAGGTATGCTATGGTTACTTCCTTACCTGTACTCAGCTTCTTGTAAATGTTAGGCAAGCCTTTCCTTGCCGAATAAAGGGGCATTGGCAGCCCTTGACGGTCAGTCAAATCATAATCATTCCCAGCAAAGGCATTGATTGAAAACATGCATAACATACCGATGGCTAATACGCTTAATTTGAATGACATATTTATTGATTTTGATATTTTAAATAAGGTTAAAGGGGCATGGTTAATGTCATTGCTTAACGAATGGGATGGAAGTACCTGTCTTGCCTCCGTCAATCACAGAAAGAACATAGTAACCTGCCGCAAGAGTCGAGGTGTCAAGATCTAACATATTTTTTCCCTTTTGTACCGGGATGCTCCTGCGCAGGATAGCTTGCCCGCTGGCACTGAAAATAGTATAACTTATCATCCCCGGATCGCTTGTGTTGTAATGCAGCACCCCGGTACCTTTAACCGGATTGGGATAAAACATTGGCTTATCCTGGTTGCAAATTGTGGCTACATGGTAACATTGCTGTATACGCTGCTGCCATCTTCATCCACTATCTTCAAGCGGTAGTATACATCCTTCTGCATCTGGCCGGTTGTATATTTATAAGATCCAGATTTGTTACCGGAAATGAGATGTATCTGCTGAAATCTCTTCCCGTCAATACTACTTTCCACTTCGAAACCTTTAACGGCTTTCGCATCACGAATATTCCACTGCAGGCTGGCCTTGCATCCCTCTGCAAACCCATAGAAATTAATGAGTTTCAAAGGAAGTACACCATCATTTTTCATCAGTATAACTGAAGAATACGCTGGCAACGTAAAAGAGCCGCTATAGATGTTCCCTTTAACGTCTTTGTAAACTCCTGGACCCGGATCAAAAGACTTGCTTGTACTATTGTCGTTCACAGCAAAAAACAAGTAATCGTCAGGATTTGTATTTGTTGTGGTTAACGGTTTAAACTGCACATTATCTATCCAGACCTGGTTTCCGGGATCATTCAGCGTCAACTGAAGAGAGATATTGTTTATGCTGGCCACAGGACTAAAGATCAGGCTTACTTCCTTCCTCTGGGTGCTTGTCTTCACGTAACGGTACTTGGCTACAGGATGACCGCCAAAAAGAACGACTTTTAACCTGGCCGTGTCTGTCATGCCTTTCATGGAGAATGTAACCTGGTAAAATTTGCCAAACTGGAGGCTTCCTACAGTTGCAGCAGCCCTTGATGTTGTGGCGCCCGTAGCAGTCAGGGTCGAGAGTTTAATGGTCCCCCCATCCAAAACCCCTGTGTTATCCCAGATCGCTGCCATGCTGCCGCTTGCCGGTGTAAGGGTCCAACCTGATATTCCTGTATTGAATGTTCCGTTAGTAATGGAGTTCGCCCCTTCCGCAGTAAGGATATACGGGGCAACTTTATAACCTGATAATAAAGAGTTGTGATCGTAACCCAGTCTGCTCCAGTCGTAAAGCGAATAAACTTTATTGATACGAGTTGAATAATTCTCATTAGTTTGTATCAAGGCACTGTCCGGTTCAAAAGGCTGTGCAAAATAATTGCTGTCCACCGATCCGAAGTTCTTCATGTAGTTTAAATTAGTTGCCTGAGACATTCCGGCTATCTGGGATGGATGCTTACTAAACCAAATGTTGTTCTTCACCGTAAAATTCTTAGCTCCTGTAACCGTCGGAAAGTAAGCGAAACCGAACATGTTGTTGTAAAACACATTGTCCCTGACGATATGACTGTTTGCGCCTTCGTTGATCATAAACCCAGCACTGTTGCAGTTATAGACCGTATTTTTGCTGATGGTGTTATTCACCGTATTCTGATCCATGTAGATACCTACAGCATAATTAGTATTTACCGGGATTGCCCTTGTACCGAAAAGGTTTGGAACGCCATTACTGATGATGTTTCCGATTATGTGGTTGTTTCCATAGCCATAGCTTGCGGGTGCAAAACCTTTAAAAGAATAAATACCACCCACATCAGACTTTGTCAATGCAAATTCATTGATCACATTGTTCTTCACATTCAGCCTGCTGCCTTCAAAGCGGATCCCGCAATACCCCACTTTGTTAATCCGGTTACCCATCACCGTTGCGTCAGCGCCTACCATATTTATTGCGTTATACTGATTATTATTTGGTTCTCCCATTCCTGGGCGAAGCGCTGTATTATTAATAATATTGTAATTGCAATTGTAAAAGGTACCGGCCAGCCAGATAGCGTTATTGTTTGTATTATTAATCGTATTGTGATTTACCTCTGCATTGTGGATAAGATTAAGATAGATCGCATTATGCGAGTTATCAAAGTCACAGTTCTCAATCTTAATGCTATTTGAGTTCTCAATCCTCAAGCCATAGCTATTGGCATTAATGAATTTAAGATCGGTGATGCTGATGTTACTGATATTGCTGGCGCTTAATGTATTGCTTTTAAAAGGGGCTTCAATTTGTAAAGAATTCGGGTTGGTTTCAGAATAAAGATAGATCTTTTTTGTAACGGCATCGTAGCACCATTCACCTTGCTGGTCGAGCGTGGAAACATGGTTTTGAATAAAGTATCCATCACCTACAGTCATATCGTAATTTGTACCATTAGGTGCGAAAGAGAGCGTACTTCCCGAATGAGCGGTAATGATTGGTTTATTGAGAATAAACAGCCTTACCCTTACAATTGCGGTTCCCCCGGTAAAATTGCGGTCCGAAAGTGCGGCATCGGTGAGCTGAGAATTACCCGTAAATGCATCCACAGAGTTATAACCTGTAGCGGCAGCATTAAAGTTGGGCCAGCGGCCTATCTGTTGACTTTCTGTACCGACGAAAAAGTTGTTCAAGCTGCTCATCTCTCCGGTATAATCTGCCGCCCAAATATTTACAGATTCCTGCTTCCAGGACTCAACTACCATGGCACCATTGATAACGGGCTTGTTTCCCGCGCCGTAGCACGCGAAATTAAGAGTACTACCTGCACTTCCTGAAGCTGTGATGTTCAACTCCCCCCTGAACTCTTCTCCCCTTTTGAAAAGGATAGAGTCTCCTGGATGGAAATTGCCCATCATACTATTTACCTTACCGATACTTTTCCATGGTGAATTAACAGAAGTACCGTTGTTGTTTTCGTCATCTCCCGAGGAGGATATGTAGTAGTTAGTCTGAGCATGCCCCGAAAGGATATATAGAAAAGACGTGAGCAAAAAGCAGTATTTCATAATGGTTTAAAATGATTTATATTGGTTTACAGTAAGTAAAAACAGAAGCTTAAGATTACAACCCGGATTTTAATAATCCGGGTTTTGTTCCAGTTTCGGAGAGCGGTTCAATTCATTTTGCGAAATAGGATACAGATAATTCTTAGGTTCAAACACCCGGTTTTCAACAGTGATCCTCTGATAGGTATATGAGTTGTTAGCCACTTTCTTGATCTTCATGCCGCTTACCGGTTTATTAAAAACCTGTTCAGCTAACTTCCATCTTCGTACGTCAAAAAACCGGTGTTCTTCAAAGCATAATTCTACCTGGCGCTCTTTCCTTATTCTGGTTGTTCTTTCCAGTTTACCCAGGCCTGCCAGTAACGGAAAGGAAGGATTTGCTCTTCTACGAACGGCATTAATGGCTGAATATATTGCTGTAACATCTCCATCCGACTCGTTTAAAGCTTCAGCATAATTCAGAAGTATTTCGGCATAACGGAATAAGACCCAGGGACGTCGTTGAGATACAAGACCTGTCGAACCTGCAAATGTCACGGCATCACTGGTAAATTTACGGAGATAATACCCCGTTTTAGTAGCAAATATCTTATCGGTAGGTTTGTCAATTTTATCCAGCCCCCCTTCGAAAGTCTCCACCGTACGTGTTAAACTGCCTGTTTTATACTGGGATCCGTTAGTCACAATAAAAAGTGCAAGTCTGGCGTCACGGTTGGCATAGGGATTATTGTCTGAATAATTCGAAGTGAGATCCAGTCTTTCCTTTCCATTGCTCATGTCAAATGCATCGACGAGTTCCTGAGTCGGATTTGTGCGACCTTTCCCTCCATTGAACCCAACCGGTGCATTATTACTTTCAATGGCATTCGTGTTGACAGCAGTTGTTGCAAAGATCACTTCCGAATTATATAAGGTGGCAGCATTACTATAATTGAACAGCCGGGGGTAATTTGCAGTGCTAACCAGCGAATGTTTATTCAAGTCTATCACAGCTTTTGCCGCCTCGGCAGCGTCTTTCCATCTCTGAACATCCTGAAGTGGATTATATTGCGGACTGGCGTAATATAGCAGGACCCTCGATTTTAAAGCCAGGGCAGCAGCTTTCGTTGCCCTGCCCCTGTTTCCGGTATCCCAGTTTTCACCGTTAGAAGTGGTAGTTCCGGTACCGTTCCAGATCGCCGGAATATAAGCAGCTGCTGAATCACAGTCATTTTTGATGAGACTGACAACCTCATCCACAGAATTCCTTGGCAGGTCAAGGTCTTCATCTTTGTCAAAAACCTTTGTTGCCAGAACAATTCGTCCATACCGTTTCATTAACTCAAAATGATAAAAAGCTCGCAGAAAAAAGGCCTGCCCTCTAAGAGGATTAATATCAGACACCGGTAAAATGGCACTCTTAGGTGCCTTTTCTAGGAAGAGGTTTGTTGTACGTAAAGCTGTATATAGCGCGGTATACCGGTCATCAAACACATTTCCAGCACCCCATGTGCCATTGGTCATGGTGAGTACAGGGTTGTTAGGCTGGGATATCACTGCTTCATCGGTAGCATCGGCCAGCAATGCTCCCTCACCAAGATCATAACGGTACTGCAAGCCATTGTAGGCAACATTTAATACAGATCTTGCAAAACGATCATTTTCCCAAATATCATCTTCATCCACTACACCTTCGTAGACATCAAACGTAAGATAATCTTTTTTGCAAGCCGAAAAGCAGGTCAGTACCATGCAAGCACAGGCCGCATATTTGTATATTTTATTGTTTAGTATCCTTTTCATAATTTCTATTATCTTATGCTCTGTTTCAATTAAAACTGCACGTTTAACCCTAAAGAATAAGTTCTCAGGTTTGGATAATCATTACCATACCCAGCATAATTCATTTCCGGATCTATGTCGAAATCTTTTTGAATTTTAGAGAATGACAACACATTAAATCCGCTTACAAATACCCTGGCACGCTGAAGCCTTACCCTCCTTAGAACATCTTTCGGCAAGGACACACCCAACTCGACCGTTTTAAGTTTTAAAAAGTCCGCAGATCTTAGCCAGAAATCAGAGGCAGCCTCATTGTTTCCCCTGTCAGCAGCAGCCAGACGCGGCCATCTCGCCGAGGAGGCAGTTTCCGGTGTCCAACGATCAAGGCTATACGTATTCAAACGGTCTGGACCTGAATTAATCAATGAGTATACGCTCATCGTGCGACCCTGAATTCCCTGGAACTGGGCGTTAAGGGCAAATATGCCGTAACCCAGATTAAAGCCGAAACCGTAATAACTGTGAGGGATGTCGGTATAGTTGGTTTCTACCCGGTCATTTACATCTATCACTCCGTCCATATTTATATCGCGGTATTTGATGTCACCCGGATAGACGTTTTCTGAAAGCGTTTGTCGGGGACTGTTATCAATTTCATCCTGGTTTTTGAAGAGCCCATCAGAAAGGTAAAACCGCTTTCCTCCTCCTGTCCCTGTTACTCCTCCAACATTATGTCCTACGGTTGATTGGTAAGGCAGCGTTCCCGAAAGCTCGTTCCGGGCGATAATCTTATTAGAAGCGTAAGTATAATTACCGTTCAGGGCAAGATCTAACTTACCAAGGGTTTTAGTAAACATCAAAGAAGTTTCAAATCCCTTGTTACTTACTACCCCGCCGTTTACACTTACTAAGGAAATGCCCAAAATCCCTGGCCTGAAATCCTCAGTTAATATATCCGATCGCCTTTCGTTAAAATAATCTGCACTTAGGCTGAGCGCGTTGTTCAGGAACCTTATATCCGAGCCGATATTAAACCTTCTGATTCTTTCGGCATGGATATCAGCATTGCCCATAGGATTTTGTTCTCCGGCGCTGGTTGTAGCAGTGAACGAGGTACCAAAAGCATAACCGCCACCTCCACCGTTCCTGTTATACAAGGTCCTGAAAGGTAAACGGGTCCCACCTATTCCGCCATTCGCTGTGAGCCCGTAAGAGGTTCTCAACTTTAAATAATTAACACTTTTACTTGCTTTTAAGAAGCCTTCATCAGAAACGATCCAACCAATAGCAGCTGCAGGATAGAAATCATAGCGTTGTTCGGGTGCAAAGTTCTCAGAACCGGCATAACTACCAGTCAGGTCGATGAAGTAGCGGCTTTTGTATCCGTAACTAAGTCTTGCGGCAAGTTGCTGGTCGCGATACTCCAGGCGTGAAGCGTCATTATCGACAGAGCGCTGTCCCCTGAAACCCGCGTCAATGGAATGCAGACCAAAGCTTCGGTCATAATCCAGACCTATCCAGATCTCATTTTTCCTGTTATTTCCGCTGAAAGATGAAGCCCTGTAACCTACGTTCGGATTTGTAACCGGGCTGATTATACGAACCGGGCTCTGAGAAAAATCATATAGTTCATAATCTTGAACAAAACCAGAGGTATAAGTTCCGCTGGCATCGTAGCCAAAAAGCACATTAGCCGAAAGCCCCTTGGTAACAAAGTCCAGTTTTTGTTTAGCCGTTATAGTAGCAAAAGAACCTCTGAGTATATCTCTCCGGCTCCCCGACCTCGTTAACCTTGCTAATGGATTGTTATCATAAGTATTGGTTCCGCCAAAAGTACCATCTTCATTAAGCAAAGGAAATGCATTCGGTGGCAGATTGTAAATGTCGTTAATTAACGCATCGGTTTCGTTGTCTCCCGGATTGTTACGGTTTTCAACCCTGACTGCTGCATATAAGCCAAAACTTAAAGTTTTAGTCACGTTCACATCCAGATTTGTTCTGAAATTAAGACGATTAAAGCGTACTTGCGAATTAAAACCGTCTCCTTTAGCATTTTTAAAAAGACCATCCTGGTCAAAATAACTGGTATGAACAAAATACCGGATAGCTTCCGTTCCCCCGGATGCCGACAACACATAGCGCTGTACGGGAGCTGAACTGCGCATCAGCTCGTTTTTATAGTCATTATTTGGATAGAGAAACGGGTTCGATCCGGAACGATAAGCATCCAGTTGTTCCTGTGAGAAACCTCCGGCCTGCCCGCTATTGGAAAGCGCTTCGTTATAAAGCGTAGCATACGTGTAGGAATCGAGTGATGGAATATGCCTATCCATCTGCTGAAATCCATACTGTGAGCTAAAATTGATTAAATTGCGTGATGGTTTACCCGATTTAGTCTTTACGAGTATAACCCCATTTCCTCCATTAAGACCATACCAGCTTAAAGAAGCCGCATCCTTCAACACTGTAAAACTCTCAATTTCATTCAGATCAATATTTTGCAGGCTTCTGGAGATACCATCAACCAAAACAAGAGGGTTGTTTCCCGAGTTGTAGGTTGAAGTTCCGCGGATGCGGAAGGTCGCAGATTCAGCACCAGGTTTGGTTCCTGTCTGTTGTACATACAAGCCGGGAACCCTGCCGGCTAAGATATTATTCAAACCGCCTAATGGTATCTGGGGAAGGTCTTTTGTTGCCAGGGTTGAGACCGCCGCCCCGGTTTCTTTGTTTTTCTTTGAGTAAAAAGGTGAATAAATGATCTCCTCTTCAGACAAAAATATTGTACGCCCAATGGAATCAGGATCTTGTGCGTCGGCCCGGGTCCAGGAAAACGCCAGCATTACCAAAAAGGCTGTCCTATAGTATTTTAAAAAATTCATTTTAATGCTTTTTAGAATTAGAAACTAAACCAATATTCTATTTCCATTCAGGACTTTGCTCTAAAGCTCCTGTAGACTTTCGTATTTCGGCCAGCGGAATGGGATACCAATGCCAGCGTTCCTGGAATCCAGGGCGTTGATGAGCTGACTCCAAAGGCACTTCCTGGTAAGTAAGAGTGTTTCCCACCTTATCTATCTTCATGCCGTAAAGCGTTTGGTCGACAATTTCAGCCCCTGCTTTCCAGCGAAGCACATCCCACCAGCGCATTTCTTCAAAGGCGAATTCGACTGCGCGTTCATCCCGGATCCTTTCACGCATCTTATCTTTGTCGAGGTTCTCCAGATCGGGCATACCCGCCCTGTTTCTTACCTCATTGATTGCGTCATATACTTCCTGGTCGGGGGCTGAAAGCTGTTCGTTCCTGGCTTCTGCAAGGTTTAAAAGTATCTCAGCGTACCTGAAGAAAATAAAGTTGACCCGTCCCTGCGAATTTGACACTGTACTCCGCACAGACTCAGGCCAAAGTCTCTTTACGTAATAACTTGTTTTGGTAACGTTATCTCCGCGAACATCGCGGCCGCCAATAAAAGTTTCCACGGCACGCCCCTGCCAGGACGATCCGTTATAAAGTATATTCACATAAAATCTCGGATCCCTGCCCACATAAGGATTGTTTTCGTCGTACCCCGAAAGAGGATCACCTATTGGCAAACCTGTGGCCTGCATACCATATAAGTTGACATGGTTTTGGGTAGGAGAAATGGTACTTTGTGCCCCCCCGTAACTTGCAGGCATAATGAAGTCCTTAAGATACCCTTGCAATACGCGCGGAGCCCTGGGTTTTATCATAATGTATTCTTCGGAGGCCGGCAGAACAAGGACGTCGGCGTAACTGTCTTCCAGTTTGTATTTGTTGATTAATTTAACAGCAGCAGCAGCTTCAGCAGCAACACGCCATTTGTCAGTGTTATTCTCCGGATTCCTCAGGGGACTGGCATCAAGTAACAACAATCGTGATTTCAGTGCCATGGCCGCTCCCTTGGTTGCCCTCCCACTATACCGTTTGTCAAGATATTCATCAGGCAGAAGCTCAATGGCATTATTCAGATCCTTTAAAATGAATGCTACTGTCTCTTCATAGCTGTTCCTGGGAAGGTCTGTCGTAGCTTCGCTAACAGGCTGAGGTTTATCGATGATCACCACACCTCCAAATCGCTTTACTAACTCGAAATAATAGAAGGCCCGCAAAAATAGCTGCTCGCCTCTTATTCTTGATCGTTTCCACCAGTTACCCTCGTAGTCGTCCAGCCGGGCTAAAGTAGTATTGGCATTTCTGATCCCTTTGTACATCTGACCGTAAATCGTAACGATCTCCGTAGCCTGGGTGCTCAGATAATTTCCTGCGGTCATCGAGGATACGAAAGACTCGTTATTATTTGAGATGCTTTCGTCAGTAAACTGGCCGGTCATTCCCTTGTTACTTCCGTTCAGTCTTGCGTAATCGTCAATTAAAAACGCATAGCTGTTGGTTGCGAAATTTTCCGCAAGCAAGGTGTCCTGAAAAACAGCGTTCTCATCCACTACAACGGAAAGATCGCGCTGCAGGAAGTCTTTTTTGCATGAGAAAGACAAAAAGGTCAAACCACCTGTTAAAAGGTATAAGTATTTATTTAGTAATCTCATAATTGTATGTTTAAGCCGAAGTTCAACACCCGGGTACTTGGGTATATGGTCATTTTGTTACCGTACGTGCCGGAAAGGGAATAAGCGTTTTCCGGATCATAGCCATAGAATTTAGTCCATGTTTTTAAGTTTTGGCCCGTTACAAAAACGCTGAGACCATTCACATGAAGTTTTTTGGTTACTGATTTACCAAACTGATAGCGAACCTGAACGTTTCTAAGTTTCAGATAACTGGCATCGGTTTGATAGAAGTCGCTTACCTGTTCATTGGGGTTTCCCTGCTTAACACCTTCACGGATCACCGGCCAGGTAGCGTTGTTTTTGGTATCAGGAGTCCATCTTCCCATCATGGGCTCGTAATATTGGTTACGGGCATTGCTGAAGAACAGGGCATCAGAGCTTACATTTTCTGCTCCCTGTAATAGAGCTGATATGCTGAATCCCCTGTAATTAAATCCCAGGTCTATTCCAAAGGTATACTCAGGGATGGTAGAAAATCCAAAAGGCGAGCGGTCGTCAGTATTAATGATACCATCTCCGTTGAGATCCGCATACTTCAGATCTCCCGGAATAAACGGGATGTTGGTTATCCCATTTTTGGCCCATGTATCCACCTCAGCCTGGTCATTGAAGAAGCCTAAAGTCCGGTAGCCTCTCATCTGGCCTATAGGAAGGCCGGTATTTTTAAGGTTATCCGGAGTACCAGGCGCTTCATCAGCAATTACAACTTTGTTCTTTGAATAAGTAAGCTGTCCTCCAATATTGTATCCAAAATCTCCGATCGTACTCCGGTATTTCAACTCCAGCTCATAGCCTCTGTTGTAGTTCTCACCATAATTCACTTTCGGAAGCGTTTCACCATAGGTTGCAAAGCTGCTGTTGTTTCTTTCGAGAAGAATGTCGTACCGTTTATCGTCGAAGAGGTCCGCATTGAACGCAATCTTTCCTCTTAGAAAGGAACTCTCAAGACCGATGTTACGTTTCACCGATTTCTCCCAGGTTACTTCAGGATTTCCAACAAGGTTGTGAATTATAGTAGGAGCATTGATCAGGGGATCCTCGCCAAATGGCATGGAGGTTCCCGGGCCATAATTGTTATTATAGTAAAACCTTCCCGTTCCGGCACTCGGTATACCCACTAAGCCCCATGAGCCTCTGAATTTAATCTGCTGAATCCAGGAAATATCTTTTAAGAAAGGCTCATTTGAGACCGTATAACCTAGTGAGAAAGAAGGAAAAAGGCCGTATCTTTCAGACTTGGCATAATTTTCAGAGCCCATGTAAGATCCGTTGGCCTGTAGAAAATACTTCTCGTCGAAATTATAAGATAAATTATAAATAACACCCTGGTTAGTAAAGGGAGCAGGTGCCGTAGAGTAATTAGCTCCCGTACCTGAAGCCCTGAATTCACGCTGACCCAGTAAAAGAGCTGAAACGCTATGTTTGTCGAACTTGTTATTATAATTTAGGGAAAGCTGAAGGTTGGTTTTGAAGTAACCACTCCTTGAAGACGTAATGGTGCTAAGCGGATCGTTGTTTCCACTTACATATACAATATCTTTCAGGGTACGGTCTACCCTGTAAACAGCTCTGTTACCATACTGTCTTTTGCCGCTCGACACATAGGCATCATATCCTAATAAAGCTTTGCCCGACAGACCTTTCAGTACGCTGTTTAAGCTTTGATTTAAAGTAAAAATTGTCTCAATAGCATTATTATCAGTTTGAAGATATCCACCACGTACTAGCAAAGAGTACGGGTTATGGGTGTTAACTCCTAAATTATCATCCTGAACATGATTATAGCGGTCAGAAAGTCTTATGAGACTCGGGTCGGTCGTATTCGTATACTCGGGGAAGTAAGGTAATCCCCATGAAGGAATAGCGATCACGCGGCTCAAAAACCCTTCCAGGCCGTTTGCATAAATATCATCCGGCTCAGCAGAAGGAGAAAATCCCTGAATAGAGTATCGATTTTCAAGACGTCCGCCAATATTTACACCTACCGTAGTCCCTTTGGTAAGCTTAAGATCTATATTCGACCGAAAGTTAGTTCTATTATAGTCAGGCGTAGTTTTATAATTTAGCGGGCTTTTAAAGTCCTCTAACATGCCGTCTTCAAAAGTGTGCCCGATCGAGACAAAGTAATTTGCAATCTTACCTCCACCAGAGATATTGAGGTTCTGCTGATTTTGCGACCACTGGTCCCTGGTAACTGTTTCAAACCAGTTAACATTCGGATAAAGTAAAGGATCACCTGTCCCATTTCTGAAAATTTCCAGATCCTCATCTGAAAACGTCCGGGCAGAGCCACTGTTGATCTGACCTTCAGTATGGAGGAGTGCAGATTCGTAAGCATCCAGAACCTTTGGAACACCTGTATAGCCAACGATGCCATAATTTGCTGACAACGAAATTCTTGCTTTGCCATCCCGGCCCTTTTTGGTGGTTACCACAATCACGCCGTTCGCCCCTTTAATACCGTACATGGCTGCAGAGGATGCATCCTTAAGGATATTAATACTCTCAATTTCTGAAGGGTCAATATCACCGAAGGACTGGCGTTCCACTCCGTCAACTATGATGAGAGCGGTAGAATTATTGGAAACCCTTCCCCGAATGTATAAGTTGGCTGCATTTGCTCCCGGTTTCCCGCTTGTTTGCTGAGCCACAACGCCTGGTACCTTTCCAACAAGGGCATTGGTAACATTCGTAACAGGAGATTTCAGTATCTCCTGACCGGAGATAGTACTTATTGCTCCGGTGACGTCCGACCTTTTCTGCTGGGTATATCCAGTTATAACAACCTCGTTAAGATCGTTAGCCGCAGGTTTCAGCCGGACGGTCACATTTTCATTATTATCGATCTTTATGCGCTGCTCGGTATAGCCGAGAAACTTAAAGATCACCCTCGCCCCAGGTGTAATACTGAGCCGGAAATTACCGTTCTGATCCGTAGATGTTCCTGTAGCTGCACCCTCCTGAATAACGGAAGCACCAGGAATTGCCAAACCGTCATCCGAAGAAACCACGGTTCCAGTGACAATTTGCTTTTGCTGGGCCGCTACGTATTGCGGATCTAGTATCAATATACTTATGAGACCGAACAGCTTAAAGAAGGAAAATCTGAGTAATAATCCTCTATCCATAAAAATTTAGATTTTAATAATTGAACTGTAATTAAAATTCTTCTTAACCTTAATTAAGGACCGCAAATAAAGCGATTTTAAAATGGGATGTTAATACCGGAGACTGCCCCGAAGAGTTTTGCTTAAACATGGTTATTCTAATTAGTTGGTTAGTAACATGAAAAGGTTTCTCCTTTTCGACCGCTAAATTGGAGCATTTTGGCCTTAGGGTGTTTATGCATACGTTGCATAAGTAGCATGAGATGTTACAAAAAGCAGCATTTCAACGGAGATAAAGCTGCCTGCTGAGCAGGTGTTCCATATAAAAGGCTTTGGCGATCAGCAACTGGGGGGAAGCAGGTGATATTCCCCTTCCTGCCGAATACACAGGGGAAGGCATTGCTGATTTAGCTTTTTGGAGACCGTCAAACGCTACCTGGTACATCAAAGTTCAGGAACCCCGAAAAACATGGGTGGGCGGAATCTGTTCCGTACCGGCAGGTAGAAAACTGGGACAAGCAGGTGACATCCCTGTTCCTGGCGATTACACTGGCAGCGGGAAAGTTGAACCAGCTGTACAGGCCTTCCACGGCTTTAATTGTCTTCTAGTGGGAGACAACTTAAATTCTCTGCAAAAGGGTGCGATAATTAACCTGCCTTATCGTATAAAGAGTAATTTGCTTAAAGACAGGCAGGCCTGCAAACTTAAACTTGCTCGTATTTATAAGCTTGTAAGAATAAATACCTGGCCCGATGCTTATAGGCGGTGTACAGCAACTCAATATCGTAAACAATATAAGCTGTCAACTTGTACCAAATAAAGATTTTAAGCTCATCCCTGATGAGCCCAAAATCTTTATCCATTTAACCAGGAGCCAAAGATTTCAGTACCTCTGTATTATTTTCTCAATGAAGCCATATCTATCACAAAGCGATACTTAACATCTCCCTTTAGTAATCTTTCATAAGCCTCATTTATCTGCTGGATATCAATTATCTCAATATCAGAAACTATTCTATGCTCTGCACAGAAATCAAGCATTTCCTGTGTTTCAGCAATGCCGCCGATCATTGAACCCGCAAAGCTCCTGCGCGATGGTATCAGACTAAATGCAGCCACGGGAAGAGGCAATTCGGGAGCTCCCACCAGGGCTAAAGAACCATCTACCCTAAGCAAATTCAAATAAGCGTTAATGTCGTGCTGAGCTGAAACAGCATCCAACACAAAATGCAGCTTTCCGGCATATCGGCTCATCTGCTCCTCGTCTTTTGACAACACCACATCATCAGCACCCAGGCGTTTCGCATCTTCAAACTTCGACGGCGAAGTTGTAAATACAATTACCTCGGCACCCATAGCTTTGGCAATTTTAACAGCCATATGTCCGAGGCCTCCAATGCCAACAACACCAACTTTCTGACCTGGAAGGACGTTCCAGTGTTTCAGAGGCGAATAGGTAGTGATCCCTGCGCATAATAATGGCGCGGCAGCTGCCAGATCCAGACTTTCAGGTATTCGCAACACGAAGGCTTCATCAACCACCACACGTTCTGAATAGCCTCCAAAGGTCTGGATACCCGAGTGTTTATCAATCGAATTATACGTTTGTGTTGCACCGGGCTCGCAATACTGTTCCAATCCCTCCTTGCAGTACTCGCATTCGCGGCAGCTATCTACCATACAACCCACCCCGGCAATATCACCAACCTGGAATTTGCTGACATGACTACCGATGCGAACAATCTTACCAATTATTTCATGCCCGGGAACGCAGGGATACATTGTTCCATGCCATTCATTTCTTGCGGTATGGAGGTCCGAATGACAAACGCCACAAAACAATATTTCGATCTCAACGTCGTGAGGTGTTGGGTTTCTGCGATGGATGTTTAACTGATCTAAGGGTGCATCAGAAGCCTCAGTTCCGAATGCTTTAATATTTTTCTCTTCCATAATATATTATAATCGTTATTTTTTTCGATCAACAGCCTGTTGAATCAATGAGTCTCATTATCAAGCCATGTCTCACAAGCCTCTTTATCTTCACCATCTAAATAACATCCTTCCTATCGATTGTTTGCCTTGCCTGCACTTTTATCACTGAAATCTAAATTTATCTGTAAGAAACCATGCCCTGCCTTAATTGTTATATTAATAAATACACAAAAAGCCCCGAAAGGGGCTTTGTCGTCTCCGGGGAAAAATGAAAATAGCAACTTATAATATCAACGGAATCAATGGCCGGCTTGAAATTCTGCTTCGCTGGCTGAAAGAAGCGCAGCCTGATATTGTTTGTTTGCAGGAGCTGAAATCGGAAAACAATAAATTTCCGGAATACTCTATCCGCGGTGCGGGCTATCATGCCATATGGCACGGCCAGAAAAGCTGGAATGGCGTTGCCATTTTATCTAAAACGGAGATCCGGGAACTTCGTAATGACTTGCCCGGTCAGGACGATGAATTTACACATAGCCGGTACATCGAAGCTTTCATCAACGACATCGTAATCGGCTGTATCTACCTTCCCAACGGCAACCCCTACCCAGGGCCGAAATTTGATTATAAGATGCGCTGGATGGAACGCCTGGCCCTCCATGCCCAAAACTTGGTTGATCTCGACCTGCCCGTGATCTTGCTTGGTGATTATAATGTGATGCCCACAGAAATGGATACCTACAAACCGGAAAAGTATCTTAAGAACGCCCTTTTTAGAATTGAACCGCGTGAAGCATATAAAGAACTTGAAGACCAGGGCTGGACTGATGCGATCAGGGCACTTTACCCGCATGAACGTATCTACACTTTTTGGGACTACCTTCGTGACGCTTATGGCAGAAATGCAGGGTTAAGGCTGGATCACTTTCTCCTCAACAAAAAAATTGCCGGCCGACTTAAAACCGCTCAAGTTGATAAACATGTACGCGGCTGGAAAGGAGCCAGCGATCATGCACCTGTATGGATCGAACTTGCCGAGGAAAATTTCCCGGAATCGAAAGCATCAACCACAATAGCAGGCACTTTGGAAGAAAAAATAGAGATCGCTGAAACGGGAAAAGAGCTAGGCAAAGCCGCAAGCTCCTCCCCTGCTGCCTACCTGGAGACCTTGTTAAAAGATGCCCCTGTAGCAAAGATCCCGTCCCAAATCAAACCCATGAAAGCCACATTGGTCGACACTCCCTTTGACGACCCGGGATGGATCTATGAGATTAAATGGGATGGTTATCGCGCTGTAGCGCTCGTAACAAATGGACGCGCAGAACTTATCTCCCGGAACAACCTGCCTTTCGATCAGTTCAAACCAATTAATGAGCTATTGGAGAACTGGAAAGCAAATGCTGTTCTTGACGGCGAGATCGTGACACTAGATGAAGAAGGCAACGCAGATTTCGGAGCATTACAAAACTGGCGTAATACTAAAACTACAAACCTGGTTTATTTCGTTTTTGATATTCTTTGGTACGAAGGCAAATCATTAACAGAATTACCTTTGTACCAACGCAGGGAAATACTTAAAGCCGTTTTGCCTTCAGACAATAAACAGATCCGTCTGAGCCAGGCATTCGAAGTAAATGGCATTGAGTTCTTCGAAGCTGCCAGGAAGATGAAACTGGAAGGTATCATTGCCAAACGCGCTGACAGTTTGTATACTTCTGATGCTCGTTCACGCGAATGGCTAAAGATTAAGGTGAAACGCAGGCAGGAAGTGGTTATAGCCGGATTTACAAAAAATGAAGGAACCGTTAAGTACTTCAGCGCACTCGCTATCGGCGTGTACGATAACAAAGGCATACTTCGCTATATCGGCAAAGTGGGTACCGGTTTCAATACGGCAAAGCAAAAAGAAATGATGGCGCTGTTCAAACCTTTGATCACCAATGAAAGCGCGTTCGACGTAGAACCCGACGTGGATGAACCATCGCAATTCCGGCCAAGAAGATTAGGCGCAAAAGCTACCTGGTTAAAACCAGAACTTGTTTGCGAAATAGAGTTTGCGGAAATCACCAGTGATGGTAAAGTCCGGCAGGCCTCATTCAAAGGCTTGCGAACCGATAAAAATCCAAAGGAGGTGGTGCTGGAGTTAGAAGCGGATACAGAAACCATCGTTGAAGAAGTTGAGCAGGATGCAGAAACTAACCCTTCAAAGAACAGTAATAGTATTAATAGTAATTTATTACTCTCTTCCCAAAAAGATACAGAAGCAAAAGAAGTTGACGGTCACATCCTAAAATTCACTCACCTGAACAAGCTCTACTGGCCGGAAGATCGAATAAGCAAACGCGAAATGTTCAACTACTATCACCAGGTAGCGCCTTTCATGCTCCCTTATCTCAAAGACCGCCCGATGTCTTTAAACCGCTTTCCCGGTGGCATTCACGGTGAAAGTTTTTATCAAAAAAACGTGCGTGATAAGGCTCCCGATTGGGCCAGGACCATGCCGCACACCAACGGCGAAGGAATTGAAAAGGACTACTTACTTGGAAATGATGAAGCTACCTTACTCTGGATGGCATCGCTGGGCTGCATCGAGATGAATCCCTGGTTTAGCCGTTCCCAGTTTCCAGACAACCCGGACTATTGTGTGATCGACCTCGACCCCGACAAACAGACCTTCGACCAGGTGATACAGGCAGCCCGGGAGGTAAAGCAAGTTCTGGACGCCATAGATGTGCCTAGCTTTCCAAAAACATCGGGCTCTACCGGCATTCATATCTATATCCCACTCGGCGCGAAGTACAGCTATGATCAGAGCCAGATATTCGCCAACATTATTGCCAAACTGGTACATAAGCAGATCCCTGACTTTACTACCCTCGAAAGGATGATCGCCAACCGCAAAGGAAAAATGTATCTCGACTACTTGCAGAACCGTCCGGGAGCTACCATTGCCGGGGTATATTCCCTCAGGCCAAAGCCCGGAGCTACGGTTTCCATGCCGGTAACATGGGACGAGGTAAAACCAGGATTAACTATGCGTGATTTTACGATCCACAATGCCATTGACCGGCTGAAAGAGACCGGAGATCTGTTTACAGGTATTCTTGGTGAGGGAATTGACCTGTCAACTACCGTTAGAAAAGCCCAAAGTGTTTTTGGGTGATGTAGCCTCATTTATCGTCGCTGCGATTTACCTATGGATTATCTTTCGCGAGAATCTAATGCTTCTGGCATTCTATCAATACAATCCATTTACGCAAAAAGGCGGCAATTTGAGCCATCCTTTTTGCGTGTCGTTCCATCATTATCAGTTGCCTCGAGTTGGAAATAGAGCTCGACGGATGGTTACAACCAGCTCATTTAGTTTTCCAGGTCATTCATCCACCAAAGTGTTACTTTCGTCGATTTACAAGATCCATCGGCTATGGATTTTTATATTTGACGGAAAAATCCATCGTTCTCTCCTATGAAAGAATCCTTCCTCCGGCATTTTGGCTTCTGGTTACTGGCCATTCTTGTGCTGACCTGGATCTATGGTACTGCATTCGATAATTTTGCGCTAGGATTCTTGGTAATCCTGATGCTCATTCCGGTGCACATGCTTTACTTTTATACTGTAGCGTACTGGGTGGTCCCTCGTATCCTTTTCAGGCAAAAGTATCTCCTAACCTTCTTTGCCTGCCTGCTAAGTGCAGTCCTTGCCGCTGTCCTTTACCGGCTCAATGAAATTCTGGTTTCAGATCCTTATATCTACAACGTCTTAAGTGCAACCGAACCCAACTTTACCTGGTCAAAGCTCGACGGAAGTTTCAGCGAACAATTCCTGAATCCTCATGACTTTGTTAATGCGGTAGAAAGGAGCAATGTTATCGTTTGGGCTGGCGTGTCCCTTAAGTTCATAAAAATGTGGTACGAAAGAAGGCAGGCGGCCATGCAGGCTGAACTTAATTTTCTGAAAGCTCAGATACATCCGCATTTCCTCTTCAATACCTTAAATAACCTCTACGCGCTCTCGCTTAATCAATCCACGCAAGTTCCCGAGATTGTTATGGGACTATCTAATATCTTACGGTATATTCTCTATGAAGGCAATATGGAAGAAGTGTTGCTGAAGCGGGATATCGAAATCCTGGAAAATTACATTGCATTGGAAAAGATCCGGTATGAAGAGCGATTGGAGCTTAATTTTAATCTTATCGGCAGCGTTGACGGGCAGAAGATAGTCCCTCTGCTAATGTTGCCGTTGGTTGAAAATGCGTTTAAACATGGCGTCAGTGAAACCGTAGAGGCGCCCTGGATAAATATCGAATTACTGATAGACGGGAAAGATCTATCTTTTAAAGTCAGCAACAGTAAGCCGGCTGGAAACAGCAATGCAGTAAACAGAGACTTTGAAAAAGTGGGACTTAGCAATGTTAAGAAGCGACTTGAGTTGTTATACCCCGGTAGATATTCCCTGGAGCTGCTTGATGAAGAAGAGGTGTATATTGCGATTCTTAAACTTGAGCTTGATAAGCCTGCCTATATCGTGTGATCTATGCCGTTACGAACTTTAATTGTAGATGATGAACCTCACGCCATTGAGGTAATTGAGAAGTACCTAACGAACTTCCCTGAGGTGGAAATTTCCGGCAGATGTCATAATGCCATTCGGGCTGCAGAAATTATACGGTCTGCAAAAATTGATCTTCTATTTCTCGATATCAAGATGCCTGCACTGATGGGGACAGATTTCATTAAAGGTCTCACTAATCCTCCCAAAGTGATCTTTACCACAGCCTACCAGGAATATGCTTTGGATGGGTTTGATCTTGGTGCTGTAGACTATCTTTTAAAGCCAATTCCTTACTCACGTTTTTCAAAAGCGATGGACCGGGTGCGGGAGATCTTTGACCCGCGCTTTCGACCATCAGCAGAGAAAAGTCCTGATCTGGAAGTAGTTGTAAACAAAGAGCAGTTTTTATATCTGCGGATCAAGCGGGAAAACACGAAAGTAAAAACTTCAGATATTTTATGGATCGAAAGTGTGAAAGACTATATTAAAGTTGTGCTGAAAGACCGGGTGCTGACGACTAAATACAAAATTAGCGTGGTTGAAAAACTGCTTCCAAGCAAAGACTTCATCCGTATTCACAGGTCTTTTATTGTTTCGCTGGATAATATAGAATCCTTTCACCCAAACTATGTTAAGATAGCGGGAAAAGAACTACCGATTGGCCGAAATTACAAACAGGATTGCTATAAACGTTTCCTACAATCCTGAGCCTGCCACGGCAACCCGGTTAAAGTACATCCTTTCGGATATCTATCTAATATTTTTTTGATATCTTTTTCTAAGCGTTTCTCAACCCTTGCTAACCAGCTTTGAACCTTGTCTTCTATCGACAAATCCTGCCCTTTGTCGACAGAACTTGATTGCTATTTGCAGTGATCTAAATTCGCATCCCATAATTATCCATCTTAATTCCTGATCAAAATCTCAATACGTGAACACAACCGAAGTCTACCTGCCCCAAGCTTCTCTGGCTCAATACATCGATCATTACATGATCGTTGATATAGACTGGAAAACGAATTCTTTCATGTCTGATGTTTGGAGACTTATTCCTTTCGGACAAATTTCTATGTTATTCCTTTACGGAGACCTACATGAATACAGTCTGAAAAATGCTGAGGAAGAGATGAAGACCACCCCGCGCTCCTTTATTGTCGGACAACTGAGAAACCCTATCTGGTTAAAATTCCATGGTCATACGCGTCTGACAAAGGTGCAGTTTAAACCTGCCGGTATCCAGCGTATAATGGCTTACCAGATGGATGAATTTACTGATCTGCCATGCATCGCTTTGGAAAATATCTGGGGAAACCAGGCCAATGAAGTACTCGAAAGCCTGTTTGAAGCCAGGGATGATCTGTCGCGGGTAGAGGTACTCAACAAATTTTTCAGCCAGAAACTATTGCCAGAGACGGCTCAGGAAGCTTATGTAGAACATACCTTGTCGCAGCTTTACCAAAGTACCGGCAGTTACCGTCTTGCCCACCTTGAGCAGCAGCTTGGAATTACCGGGCGACAACTGGAACGTATCTTTCGGGCAAAAGTAGGGCTCTCGCCAAAAGAGCTCGGCCGCTTTATTCGTCTGAATGCTGCCTTTACTCGTCTTAACAAGAACCCGGATCAGTCGCTCTCAAACCTTGCCTATGAATTGGGATACTTTGACCCGGCTCATTTCTCCAGGGATTTTACCCGTCTCACCGGCCTCCGCGCTTCGCGTCTTAAAAAGAACGCAACAGGTGAGTTCTATGTCACTCATGGTAAATGCTTCACTAACCTCTATGGATGATTGTAGCTTGCCTCACATCTGAGCATGTCGGTTTTTTACAAAACATTGTCCCTCCGGCAAGCCATTTTTGCAGGAAAAATACAGCAGAAATATTTATGAAAGAGAGCATTGAGACAGCTTTAGAAGCAAACAGTATTTACAGGAATTATCAGGGAGGCTATTTCAAAACCCTTATTTCACCGGAAGAAAGCTCGGGTGAAATGGCCGTAATTGAAATGGTTTTACCGGAGGGTGCAGAACCACCCCTTCACTTACATGAAAACGAAGATGAGACGTTTTATGTGTTGGAAGGTGAAATGGCTTTTAACATAGATGGGGAACAACGAACAGCAAAGCCAGGAGATGCAGTATTTGCTCCGCGAAAGGTTCCTCATACATTCAAGATAATGAGCAAGCAGGCTACTTTTATCACCGTAATAACACCGGGCGCCTTGTGGAATTACTTTATCGAGTTTAGTACCCCCGCAACCGGCGAGCTGCAGGTTTTCCCTCCTATGGGACCTCCGCCCTTAGAGCTTGTTGCCCAGCTTACATCGCGGCTGTCAGAGGCTTATGGCGTCACATTCTTATAAGATCGGAAAAACTACTATTATGAAAATGAAATACTTATCTGCGCCGGTACTTGCGCTTACACTATTGGTGTCTTGTCAGAAAGATGAGGAAAGAACAAGCACCTACATTGTTAAGGCGGACGCTTCTAAGGTTGAATGGAAAGGAAGTGCAACCGATCACTTTCATGAAGGTTCATTTGACGTAGAGGGAGAACTGAAGATGAACAGTAAAGGAGTGATCAGCGGGGGCGAATTTAATATTCCTATAAGCAGCATTAAAAACTATGACTTGCCTGAGGGCCCGAGAGAAGACCTGCTTGCCCATTTGAAAAGCCCTGATTTTTTTAACCTTGCACTGCATCCTGATGCTAAATTTCATATTACTTCAGTATCACCATACTTGAGAGGAACAAGTTCGGCAGTTGAAGGTGCAAATTATGTAGTGACGGGGGATTTCTCCATGATTGGTCAAACCCATCAAATAAGTTTCCCGGCAAAAATTACCAGCGAGGGAACCACAGTGCATACAGATGCCTATTTCAAAATAAACAGGTTGAATTGGGGAATGAACAGTTATAACGATCCGGAGGAGTCCCTGTATCTGTTACCTGAGGTTGAAATAACGCTGAACATTACTTCCATCCGTGACTAAACACGTAGCCGGCCGATCCGGCCGGTTTTTTTAAACTATAAGTAGACTATAAAAAGATATCTTAGCATGACTTTTTTAGTCGCTTTAAAGGCGCCGATAGAATCTATTCGCTTATCACACCTTCTACCTCGAAGGATCCGTTATGCTGTCTCTAACTTTCATGCGATTTCTGATTTGAGTGGCTTAATACCTCCTGCAGAAGCGCCAATGCCTACTTTATAAGAGGGCGGGGTGAAACTCATTCGTTGATTAGGGAGAAAAGTACTAACCCTTGCTAATAATAACGTTGTGGTCGATTTCTAAAGAACGTACAACGGGAAAAATCTTCGATTTTCATTCCGACGATATCTCCATTGTCTACCTTTATGTATACTTTGTTATTTTCGATATCCACAGAGGAAACAACAGAAAGGTTGTCGCTATAATGCATCATGTCTCCTTCCTGAACAAGTTGAATGTCTTTTATCCTTTCCATAAGTGTTCTCAAATATATAACATCTGTTACAATTCGCCAAAGTGAATGGTTTCTTCTCTACGACACTTTGTACAACAGCCTCGAGTTTTTTAAGGGATAAAGAAATAAGAATGATGTTTCTTATCTTTTCAGTATCTCTTTGCATTATAATTGCTAGCTTGTCCAATAACTATCTTACATGTACCGTATCTCAAACGAAATTCAGCAATCACTGCTCTCGGCGCCTCCTACTATAGTTCTCAAGCCAGATACGCCGTCTTTTACCATTATATATGGTAATCCCGCATATTTAAAAGTAACCGGCACTAACCCTGGGGATATTGTTGGCCTAGGCCTCTTTGAAGCTTTTCCAGAAAATCCCGATGATTTGGAAACGGGAAGTGTTCAGGCTTTAAAAAACAGCCTGATCGAATGTGTACTAAAAAAATCTGAAACATCTCTGCCTACGCAGCGATATGATATCCCGGTCAGAGGAACAAATTCCTTTGAGACCAGGTACTGGAGGGCATTCAATAACCCGGTAATAGATGCCGATGGAAATATAAAGTATATTATCCACACAACAGTTGACATTACCGATGCATTTGAGCTGGCAAGAAAAGAGCGGATTGCAACTGAAGTGGCAGAATTGAAAACGAAAGAATTGCACTCTCTTTTTATGGAGGCACCCGGAGCGATTTGTATTGTTAAGGGTGCTGATTTCGTTTTTGAACTTGTTAATCCTACCTATCAAATTATATTTCCGGGCCGTTCTCTTCTTGGAAAATCTATTCTGGAAGCCTTACCGGAGATGGACGGGCACCCTCTTATGGATATCCTTTCCAAGGTTTATCTTAAGGGAGAGACATTCGAGGGGAAAGAGGTATTAACCGTACTGGCAAGACATGAAGGCAGTGAGCCTGAAGATATTTATTGGAATTTTATTTATAAACCCAGGTATAACGGAGATGGCGTAATTGATGGCATTCTGGTTTTTGCCTATGAGGTAACTGAACAGGTTAAAGCACGAAAACGTGCAGAAGAAGACGTTGATAAATTCAATGCTATTCTGGAGGCTATGCCTCAAATTTCATGGACAATTACGGATGAAGGATTAGCCACCTTTTTCAATAAGCAGTGGTATTCATACACGGGGCTCGATTTCAAGCAATCCAGTGGATATGGATGGCAGCAGGTGCTCCATCGAGATGACTTGCAATCTGCACTGGAAATCTGTCAAAAAATAAGGGAAACCGGAATTGAGGAAGACATAGAAACCCGTTATAAGCAGGCTGATGGAAATTTCAGGTGGCATTTAACTCGCATCAGACCTATCTTAAAAAGAAATGGAAAAGTCGATTTCTGGATAGGCACTTCCACAGATATTCATGAACTTAAAATGCTGCAACAGCAAAAGGATGATTTTATAAGTATTGCCAGCCACGAACTAAAAACACCAATAACCAGCTTAAAGGCTTCCCTCCAATTACTTGGTAGAATGAAAGGTCGGTTGCCCGATAACACAACGGTTAAATTAGTTGAACAAAGCAATATTAGCATCGCAAAGGTAACTGCACTCATAGATGACCTGTTAAATGCCAGCAAATCAAACCAAGGACAGATTCATCTTCGCAGGGCATGGTTTAGACCGGGCGAACTTGTGAACAATTGTTGCCATCATATTCGTGAGGCAGGTGAATATTCAATAATACTTCGGGGGGACAAAGAACTGGAAGTATATGCAGATCCCGATCGAATTGAGCAGGTATTGTTAAATTTTATTAATAACGCAATAAAATATGCGGCTCGATCAAAAGAAATTTTCGTTGACCTGGCTAAAGAAGAGCAATCAGTAAAAATCTCTGTCACAGATAATGGTCCTGGTGTCTCGAAGGACAAGATCCCGTACCTTTTCGACAGATATTACAGGGCAGACAGCAGTGGAATGCAATATTCAGGTCTAGGGTTAGGACTATACATCTGCGCAGAGATCATTAAAAAACATGGCGGTAAAATAGGAGTAAATAGTGATGATGGAAAAGGAAGTTCGTTTTGGTTTACGATTCCAATTAATCCTTTTTCTTAGAGTATAAAAAGAATACATCCTGCTATTATTTGAAACTCAATGGAGAATGCTTCGGCATATTATTTGTATTTTTTCTAAGAACTCCGGCGTCTTGAGCCGGAGATGTAAAGCCCCGAAAAATTCCCCTATGTTTCTGATAGCACGAAAATTGCTTATATTCAGCCGTCATAAATGAATGAAGGAAAGTAGCTCTTTGTTTGTCTTTTCACCTATGTTTTCGGTGGAAAAGAATACCGGTAAGGAAATGAAATTAAGCTTTCCTCTAATCCTCTTATTACTTTTAATTTGTCTAGGCTGTAACAAAAAGTCCGGCGAACAACAGCGTACGGTGCTGGCAATACCGGTTTACGGGCAAAGTCTGGCATTAGGTGAAGAGGCTGTCAGGGTTACGGATTTTGATTCTTTATCGAAAAAGACCTTAAATCATGTAGTAACCGAGAACCTTGATGGAGAGTTTGGATATCTGTCTGACACCCATTTTAAACAACGGATGAAAAAGATTCTGGGTGATAAAAGGCGCGCTTTTGAGCTCTCGATATATGGGATGTCAGAAGTTGTAGCTGCCTATTTGCAGAAAAAAGGAGCTCTCGATAGTATAATGATCTGTACATTTCCCGGCGGGCAGGGCGCAACAAGTATTGTCGATCTTGGCAGGGGAAGCAAGCCATATGTGAAATTTCTTGATGAAATAAAAAAGGCGCATAATAAAGCCAGGGAAAAAGGCTGGAAATTTATCGTTCCTGCTTTTTGCTGGATGCAGGGAGAAAATGATATTGTGTGGAAAAAGTCGACCAACTATAAGAAAGACCTGAAAATGTTCCAGCTGAACCTGTCTGAAGACATTAAAGCAATTACCGGACAGCCCCAGGACGTTGCCTGCATCTCCTACCAGACCAATTGCCTCACATTGTCTAAAAGCTTCAACGAGGCGACTTTTAATGCTAAGGAAGTTTTCGTACCGCAGGGGCAATTAGAGTTGATACAGGAAGATTCTTTATTTTTTGGAAGTGGCCCCACCTATCCCTACAGCTTCGTCGATGAACGTGTGCACCTTGATGGAATATCACAAAAAAGACTCGGTTACATGGCCGGGCTCTCAGTCGTCAGGATGCTTGAGTCGAAGCCAATCGGGGGGTTGTTTCCCCGAAATACCACTATTTCCGGCGACACTGTTTTAATTGATTTTGCCGTACCCCATTCACCACTTGTCCTGGATACTGTGGCTGTATTGAAAGCTGCTAACTATGGATTTAGTGTAGTATCCCCTAAAAACGTCAACATCCTTCGAAATGTACTCCTGAAGGATAATACAATAAAGCTTTTTTGTAAGAGATCCCCCGCAGGCTGTAAAGTGAGGTATGCCGTCAATGGTCTGCGTGGGAAAAACGGTTATAAACATGGTCCAAGAGGAAATCTAAGAGACTCGCAGGGAAATGAGTTGAAAATGAAAATACTTAATAAGGTCTACCCTTTGCACAATTGGTGCTATCAGTTTAGTTACCAGTTGTGAGAACCGATATACATGAACTTGAAAATGATGATTAACTTGAACAAAACAGTATGAGAAAGATCATTGCAGCAATCAATATGACCCTTGATGGGTTTTGTAACCATACCTCAATTGTCCCTGACGAAGAAATACATCAGCATTACGCTGACCTGGTGAGAAGTGCTGATGCCCTCTTGTATGGCAGGATAACTTACCAGCTAATGGAATTTTGGCGAACCGTGCTGGAAAAGCCTACAGGCGATAAGGCCATGGACGATTTTGCAGTCGCAATGGACAACGCTCCAAAGATTGTTTTTTCCCGCACAATGAAAAGTGTGGATTGGAAAAGTGCGAAATTAGCAAGTCAAGACCTTGAGAAAGAAGTTCTGGACCTCAAACAACAATCGGGTAATGACGTCTTTGTTTGCAGTCCGGGCTTGATTGTAGCTTTGACGAAACTTAAGTTAATAGACGAATATCAAATTTGTGTTCATCCTGTTATCGCAGGAAGTGGTTTGCCCCTATTTAAAAACATCAGCGAAAAAATTCTTCTCAAACTCATAAAGACCAAAACCTTTAGCGGCGGTGCTGTGACTCTTTACTATGAACCGGTAAACTAATTTATCAGCGAAAGCATTAATTTCGACATTCTCTTGCTCCACATCTTTTACCCAGGTCAGGTTTTAACATAAATCGACATGCTTGGTTTACTGCTATGCAGACAGGCCTATATCTGTTTGTCCCTGGTAATCAGTTAAACGCCTGTCGAAATTCCAGCGGCGATAAATTCGTCTTTTTTTTGAAGAGCGTGCTGAAGGATTGCGCGTGCTCAAAGCCCAGGGCATAGGCGATCTCGCTGACCGAAAGACTTGTTGTGGAGAGCTTTTCTTTGGCTTTCGCAATTAGTTTTTCATGAATATGCTGCTGTGTGTTCTGCCCGGTATGAACCCGAAGCAGGTCACTCAGGTAGTTCGGCGACAGGTTCATCTGCCCGGCAATATATTGTACCGTGAGCAAGCCCCGTACCTCACTTTTAAAGTAATCATCGATCAACTGCTCGAACCTGGTGAGGAGATCTAAACTATTATTTTTGCGGGTTAAAAACTGCCGCTCATAAAAGCGGTTGGAGTATTTTAGCAGGCTCTCAATTTGCGTCAGAATGATCTCCTGGGTATGCTTATCGATATGCTGGCACTCCTTATCAATTTTATGGAGGATGGTGATCAGGTCATCTTCTTCCTCGGCCGACAGGTGCAGCGCTTCATTAACGGCATAATCGAAAAAACCGTAGTGATGAATGCTGGTCGCCAGAGCATGCTGTAACAGGAAGTCCGGGTGAAAGATCAGGAGATAACCGGACCCGCATTCCATATTTTGCAGGTCCAGTTGCTGCACCTGGTTAGGCGCGGTAAAACTTAATACTCCTTTATCGTAATCATAATGCTGCTGTCCGTACCTGATCTTGCCTTTGGCTTCGCGTTTGAGCGCCACGCAATAAAAGCGGTTAACAAAACCTTTCCAGACCTCGTCTTCCAGAAAAACACTTTCCGCCAGATTGATCACGCTCACCAGCGGGTGGCGAGGCTCTGGCAATGACAGCAAGCGGTGAAATTCCGAGATAGAGTTAATTGAATTAATGGAGTGCATACTCAAAATTAATCAATTAAGCCCATACTGAACTCATCATAAGGTGCGCCCGTGTCAGTACCCAAAGGCACAATGCTCTCCAGTTGTGAAAGATCTGCTTGCGTCAACTCGATGGTAGTCGCGGCAAGGTTTTGCTCCAGGTACTTTCTGCGTTTCGTCCCCGGGATCGGTACAATCCCCTTGCTCATGATCCAGGCCAAAGCCAGCTGCGAAGAAGTGACGTTCTTTGCTTCGGCCATGGCTTCAATTGCCTTAACCAATTCAATATTCTTATTAAACATTTCTCCCTGGAAACGCGGGATTGCTCTGCGGAAATCATTCTCCGGCAGGTCATCGATGCTTTTGATCTGTCCCGATAAAAAACCACGGCCCAAGGGTGAGTAAGCTACAAACCCAATACCCAGTTCCTTTAAGGTCGTCAAAACCCCGCGTTCTTCCACGGTCCGCTCAAACAAAGAGTACTCGCTTTGTACAGCAGTAATTGGATGCACGGCATGCGCCCGCTTAACCGTTTCAGACGAAACTTCGGACAAACCGATATAACCTACTTTACCTTCCTTAACCAGCTCCGCCATCGCTCCAATCGTTTCCTCGACCGGCGTATTTTTATCCAGACGGTGCAAATAATACAGATCGATGTAATCGGTATTGAGATTCTTTAGCGAACGCTCTATAGACTTCTTTACATAGTCCCTTTTACCATTAATGGCCCAGGTTACTTTATTGTTGTCATCGATCTCCCAGCCAAACTTAGTGGCCAAAATAAACTGATCACGTTTACCACTGATTGCTTTAGCGATCAACTGCTCATTTTTCAGCGGCCCATACAGATCGGCAGTATCCAAAAAATTGCCGCCCAACTCCAGCGAACGATTGATGGTTGCGACGGCTTCCTGCTCATCCGCAGGACCATACATATTCCCTTCTTCAAAACCTGTCATGCCCATACAGCCCAGGCCGATCACTGGTACAACCAAGCCCTGGCTGCCCAATGCTATTTGTTTTATTTCCATGATTCAAAGATCAGTAAGCCAAATGGAACGCATGTATGCAAACCCCTGAAGCTTGTAAGCAAATTACCTATTATTGATTCTGTTCCTCTTACGTCTACTGCCGTCCCTTCCTGCCCAATGTCGTTATTTAAGCTTTTGTCTGTCCTTAGGAGTTCCGGAGGAGCTTCAAGGATTAAAAAGGAGTAATTATGTAAGAAAAGCATAAGCGCAGTGTATGCGGTCATCCTCCAGAAGGAGGGCCGAAATTAATTTTGCAAAGCGGTAACTTTATGTTCCGCAAGGTTTTAACAAATTAATAACTGCACTTATGCCTAGTACAAATTTGCAAAATTTCATTGACTTTAAGGGTCAGAATTTTTATGTTGGACTGGACGTCCACAAAAAATCGTGGGCTGTAACCATCCGTAGCCTTGGTATTGAGGTAGCTCGTTTTACTCAACCGCCAGGAGGGGAATCGCTAAACAACTATCTACAAAGGAATTTTCCGGGAGGCCGTTATCATTCAGCGTATGAAGCTGGCTTTTGCGGCACAGGCATTCATGAAGAATTATGTAAACAGGGAATAGACAATATCCTGGTACATGCCGCTGATATACCTTCTACGGATAAACAGAAGAAGAATAAAACAGACCTGCACGACAGTCGTTCCATTGCCGAACACCTTGAAAGAGGCAACCTGCATGGAATTCACGTTTTAACGCAGGAGCAACAAGAATTGCGGAGCTTATTTCGCTTTAGGGAAGCAAAAGTTAAGGACGTGACCCGGGTCAATAACAGACTAAAAAGCTTCCTGATATATTATAGCATACACCTGCCTGAATCAGTCTCTAAAAAGGAATACCTGTCCAAAAGAGCATTGAATTGGTTAAACCTTGAACTGGAGTCTCCTGCAGGTACCATTGCTTTACAGCAGTATATTGCATAATCTAAAAATGTATCTATTTCCTTTAAAGCAACTAAGGCATTTTTTTACCGAATATGAAAAGTCAAAGAACATTTTTATTGAAATACCGTATAATTTTACACAAAAGAACAACAATTTGTAAAAGATGAAAAAACAATTTAACAAGACCTTAGCACTATTTACACTGTTACTGACAGCTACTTTCGCAGCGAAATCACAGACGAGTACCGAACCGTTCGAGACAGAGTCCCACGGTTCCACAAGTTTTACGGACAATGGCGTAATTTTTAACATTCTATCTCACAATGGATTATTTGACATTCAGGCCAATTATCCAGGCGCGGGCTGGAATGGTATAGCAAACGACAATCGCTTCATAGACAATACTGGCACAGCCAATCAACCTGAAAACCCTTCGTTCAGCATCAAGACGACCTCCAACCTTTTTAAAGTACCCAGATTTTGGGTTTATGCGTCTGCGGCAAATTTGAATCTCAACGTAACTGGCACATTGACCGTTACAGGTAAGCTAAGTGGTGTCACCAAGTTCACCCAAACTAAAACCACAGGCTTTGCGACGAGCCTTGGAACAACAAATGGTTATACATTGATTGATCTAACCAACCTTAATGGACAAAACTACTCGAATATCATAATCGACCAATTGCAGATTACTGGGGGTGGTAATTACAGGTATCTTGGACTAGACGCATTTACCTGGGTTAAGGATAGCAATGTATTACCTGTTTCGCTGACCAATTTTTCCGCGAGCCTTTCTAACTCAGGCATTTTAAATGCAAAGTGGAAAACTGCATCGGAAAGCAACAATAGTCACTTTATCTTGCAAAGTTCAAAAGACGGAAAGTCATGGAAAGACCTTGTGCGCCAGGATGCTGCAATCAACGGTGCCTCCGGAGCATCTTACGAGGTAGAGATTAACATAGCAAATATGAGCCTTGCCGGCTTTACGTTATTAGGGTTCCTCCTGCTTCCTTTCTCCAGAAGACGTTACCGCTTGGCGGCTTTACTGGCAGTGATGACCATAATTGCTGGCTCTTGCGCGAAAGAAAAAGACCTCAACTGGATTGACCAACAAGGCGATAAATCTACTAGTGTCAATACCATTTACTTAAGATTGGCGCAGGTAGATCACGACGGGACTACCACTTACAGCGAACCAGTGGCCGTAAAAGCCAAGTAGTTCTTCCTTTAAACTTCGAAAGGGCGACTTGACGATCATCAACTCGCCCTTTCTCTTACTTTCTCCTGGTTGTTTCCCCAACAGGGAACGCTTGAAAGCCTTCTCACTGCTTCAAATCTTCGTTCATACTTTCACTTCTGTCAGAATTGATTTTCTTAACTTTGCCGAAATGGTAAACCAAGAGAGCACGGAAATACCGGGACTAAACCTGGCCGACCTAAGACTAAAGGGCTTTAAAGTTCACGCCATTCCCGCGCAAGAGCCATTACCGGTGATCTGCGTGAACCGGCCACCTTGCCACCCGTAACCGGTATGGATGCCGTGATCCACCTTGCCGCACTGTTCCGTACTTTTACCGATAACGAAGGTATTGTCAAAACCAACCGCGAAGGGAGTACAGCATTAGCGCAGGCTGCATACGAAGCCGGCGTCAAACGCTTCGTTTTTACTAGCACCTCCAATGTATACGGTTCAGGATACCACCGCCCTGCAAGAGAAGATGAACAAGTAGATATCAACGATCCCCGTGCCTACTCTTCCAGCAAGATTGCTGCAGAAATGGAATTGATCAACATGCAGCAAAACAGGGATTCGACGTCCGTATATTGCGCCTTGGCTCGTTTATGGTGACAAAGACCCGCACATCGCCGAAGTTATTCCATATATTAAAGCGTTGAATATGCACTCAGGCTCGCGTATGCATATGGTGCATCACCTCGATGTCGCCCAGGCACTGATACTGCTGCTCACAACCGAGGGGTTGGGCGGAGAGATCTTTAACGTGGCCGACGATTCCCCGATCACATTGTATGAACTCGCTAATTCTGTCGGAAAAGCGGCAGAAACTTTTGACGAAACAGAAGGCCCGCCGAACGATCCTTTCAAGGGCGTGCAGTATATTTCCAAACTGCGCAGCAAAACTGGCTTCCGGCCCTTGGTGCCAAGCTACTATGTAGCAAGCGATCTTGACAATTTGTAACTACGGGTACAGCCTGTTGAGCTTTAACGAGCATTCAACCGCTGGTCAGTCTAAATGATTAAGTGGTTAGAAATCGCGGAACACCCTCCTACCTAACCTGTTTTCACACAAGTGACAACAGGTTAGGATTGACAGGAATCCTTATTATCAAGACCGGAGTGAATAATACTAACAAGGACCAATTAAAGAGTCACCGACCCCCGTTTTTTGTAAACGAGATTGTAAACAATTTTTCAAAAGCACTTTAATAACTTAGTTAAAAAACTATGAAAACGCTATTTACTATCTTGGTTGGAGTCGCGGCCCTTACTCAATTGTCTTCCTGCAACAAGAAAGATGATCCTGAATCGCCAGCCACCACACTTGAAATCACGGTTAAAGATGGCAACAGCTGGAGTCCATCAAACACCGCATTAAGTAACTCAAGTGGTGTAACCATTAACCTCTATGCAACGCAAACTGATGTGACAAACAAAACACCCCAATATACTGCAACTACAAATCAGGCAGGAGTAGCTTCAATTCCGGTTGAGTTCAAAAACCAGTATTTATTGACTGCGCAAAAAGGTAATGCCAAAAACACGATCAATGGTTTATTAATTATCGGCATCTTCCAAACGCAAACAGAAATAAACTCTGCTCCCTTCCAAACACCTGTTCCCTCTGTAGGGTCACCAAAATTTTTAGACACTAACCAGGATGGTAGAATTGATGCCGGAGATAGAGTAATTGCAGATATAGTCAACCCTATCCTGAATCAAAATGTGGCAAAAACTATAATTATCTACCAATAAAGCCAGACAGCCCAAGTTAAATTATGCACCTGCAAAGATGAGTAGACTGAGCCCTGCGATAAAGAAAAAGAACATTGCAATTAACAAGCCATGCGTACGTGTCTGCGAATCTCGGAATTCTTTCCAGATAAAAACGCCCCACAAGGCTGCTACCAGCGTGGCACCCTGACCTAATCCATACGAAATAGCTGGCCCCGCCTTTCCAGCGGCGATCAAATTCAGTGAATTTCCCAAGCCCCAGATCAGACCACCTAATACACCGGTAAGATGAGTGCCCAAACCTCCATTGAAATAGGCCTTATAACTCGTTCGTTCACCAACAATAGGCCTTCTTATAAGGATCGTATTGAAAACAAAATTGCTTAACAAGATACCTGTCGAGAAAATAAATACAGCAGTATAAGGGGTCATCTTTCCGGCTGCTGGCGAAACAAAGTTTTCCAGGTCCATAGATGCTGCAATAAAACGATAAAAGAAAGCCATGAGTACACCTGCAGTTATGCAGATTGCGATACCTTTAGCTGATACCTTTTCTTGCAGCCCTATGCTTTTCCTTTTATAAGCTATTGCATTTAGCACTATGGCCACAACAATTAATGCCACACCTGAGAATAACATAAAAGGATCTCCTATTTGTGCTCCGTTATAGTTGATCAGGACTCCTAAAACCAGGGCCAATCCTATAGCTAAAGGAAAGGCAACAGACATCCCTGCTATGGCGATTGCGGCAGACAATAAAATATTCGCAGCGTTAAAAATTACACCGCCCAAAATCGCGCTTAAGATATTTGCACCCTCCGCCTGTTTTATATCTGTCAGAAAATCACGTCCCTGGTTGCCAACACTACCCATAGTAAATGCAGAAACTATTGAAAAAAGTAAGATCCCGATAACGTAATCCCAATAGAACAATTCAAAACGCCAGGTTTTGCCAGCCATTTTCTGTGTGTTAGCCCATGAGCCCCAGCATAACATAGTGATTATGCAGAATATTACTGCAAGAGAATAACTTTCAATGATAAACATATCTTTCGTTCAATTTGGTTCGTAATAATGGTTAGTATTAACTCTGTTTTGAAATCAGGCTTTCTGCGATTTCGGTTCTGAGTGGGGCTGATGATTGAGCCCCTAGCCTGGTTACCGAAATGGCAGAGGCTTGACAGGCGAAGTTCACTGCGTCCTGAAGACTTCTGTCTTCAGCCAGGGCAACCGCAAGAGCTCCGTTAAAAACGTCACCCGCAGCAGTAGTATCCACAGCATCTACTTTGGATGCTGCTACATGAGTAAATTCATTCTCTTGTAATAGCAAAGCTCCTTCCTTTCCCAAAGTAATGATCACAGTTTTCACTCCCCTGCCCTGGATAACCATGGCAGCTTCTTTTGCACCATGTATATCCTTTATGACAACACCAGATAACATTTCAGCCTCTGTTCTATTGGGTGTTATAATCGACACATTACCTAATAATGTCTCCGTCAACTTAGCCGCGGGCGCAGGGTTCAAAATAACTTCTACGCCATTTGACGCAGCTACCTCTGCTACATGAGCTACGGTTTCCAGCGGTATTTCCAATTGCATCAGCACTATCCTCGCCTGCCCGATTAACTCCTCCGATTTTTTGAGATCATCTACGCTCAGTGTAGCGTTCGCTCCCGACGCAACAACGATACAATTTTCCGCATTTTGATCCACCGTAATTAACGCGACACCAGAAGGATGATCAGGATCGGATAAGAGATGAGCGGTATTAATTCCCTCATTTTCAAAGATCTTTACCGACTGCTCGCCAAAGATGTCCTTTCCTGTTTTACATATTAAAGTGACATCCCCGCCTAGCCTCGCAGCTGCAACGGCCTGATTGGCCCCTTTTCCGCCCGGGTTCATAAAAAAAACGCCGCCAAGAGTCGTTTCACCCGCCGCAGGCAGATGCTCTGTTTTAACAACCATATCCGTGTTGGAACTACCAACCACTAAAATTTTATTACTGTTCTTTATCATTTAATTGCAGGTTTAGCAATGGTTAAATATTCTGTTCGATGTTTAAATTATTAATAGCGAATCTTCATCAGAGTTACCGGGCCCGTTAAACCTGACACCTCGTAATTACTATCTGTAGAAAAATTTGTTATCTCAGTATGGCTGAGCCTCTCTTTCGCATTAAGTTTGCTGTCTTTCAACAAGCGGTTTGTCCATGTATTTACTACCTCTACTTCTACAATATTGCTCCCCTTTTTTATAGCCTTTGAAACATCAAGCTGCCAGGGTGCAGTCCATACTGTTCCGGTTTCCTGCCCGTTAACTTTGATCTTAGCCATTCCGTTTATTCGACCTGTATTGAGAAGTATGGTTTCGTTGGGATACGTATTCTCCAGGTAAAAGCTTGTCCTATATACTGCAGAGCCTGAAAATCCCTTAATACGCTCATCGGGATGGTCAGACCAGCTAATCAGCTGATTGAACACAACAGGTTTTTCCGGACCTCCGGGTAATGGGGAATTGACAAAGTTTACCTCCCACGGTGCGGTTAATGTAAGCAAGTGATCAGCAGCTTTAAAGTTTTCTCGTCTACTACCATCGGTCTTCAATACGCCTTTATTAAAAACAACAAAACCGCTTTGATCCGTATCAAGTTTAAAGGGAATGGATGTTTTACCTTCATCATTTTTAAAGCCTGGCAGATCCCTTATGACTCCAGTAACCGGATCCCACCAATAAGGTGATGCATTTGTCACTCTGAATACAGCTGAAAATTCAATTGGGCTTCCAGACTGATTGGTAACAAAATACAGCTCCTTCTCATTCGTGGTCCGGTGTGTATACAATACCTTGTTGCCCACATTCGTTTTCAGATCCGGGGCCAGGTTGATATAATCCAAAGCATCCTGCATGGAAATACCCTCCATCACTAAGCCGTTACCATATTTTCTTACGCCTTTCTTCATAATCGCCCCTCCCCATAAAGCCGCCGCAAGTGCTCTGACACGTTTGTCGGCCTGAGGATAATCCTGTAAACTAGGAGAACTTTCCGGAGCGCTGCCCAAGATCACGGCACCTTCGCGTACGAGTGACTCAATTTTTTCCAGCAAGGCAGGCCGCATGGTTTTGAGAGGAGGAAGAACCAGTATCCTGTACTGTACTCCATCCGGCAGCAAAAGTCTGCCGTCCTTAACACTCAGTCTATTTAAAATTACTTCTGCATTTATATAATCATACGAGTAGCCTTCCGCCAATTCAGGACTTCTTATCCCGGTCATTTTGGGCGCATCTTCTCCAATGAAATAAGCGACGTCATTCACAGGTGTACCTTGCTGAAGCATATAATTACATCTTCTCAGGTAGTCAATAAACGCCTTACCCTGATAAAACCACGTATTTTTCCTATTAAACTCTGTACTAAACCATGTATTTAAACCAGGGTAATCCGACTCATCCGGCTGGTGAACATACAGGTGCAGTAAGGTTTGGTTCACCCCTTCCGTGAACGACCAGTCACCTCTTCGTTTTAGTAAAGCTGGATACCTTGTGTACGCCCCGCCCCCCGCAGTGAATGATTCTGACCACACCCTGCGCTTTCCATAGATATGTGCAGCCGATGAGGCAGATTTGTTTTCGATATTGCCGAGCTCACCTTCATTCCAAAATTCACCGGCTACCTCGTCTGATGCACCGCCGTATTTCAAAAATTCCGAAGGAAAGCCCCAGTGTCCATAATTCTCCAACCAAAGTTTAAGCCCTTGCTTGTTACCAAGCCTCTTCAAACCTCCCACATATTCCGTAGCAACCAGGTCGGCAACCAGTCTTCTGAGATCCCATAAAAACCTGTCCGACTGACCGGCACTTCCTACAATATTGCCGGCCAGCACCGGCAGCCAGGGTAAGGGGTCGTAACCATAAACCCGTTCAAAAGTATACTGCAAACTGTCAGTCCAGTTTTGCGAGCCCATTTCGTAACTATCTGCTACCAAATACTTGAAAGTTGTTCGTTTCTCCGCGGGTATCCGTTCAAGCACTTTTCCAATGAAGGAATCAAAATGGGAGTTCAACTTCTTATGATCCATCTTATCCACTTCCAAACCCCTGCCCTCAGCTGAGGCCGGACTGTTTGTTACCCCAGTGGTGCTCAGACCATAATTTAGAATGAGCCATTTTCCTGGAGGCACATTCCACTTCAGCACGCCCTGCGGATTTACAAACGACTTTAAATTAACTACCTTTTTCGGGTCGATCACCAGTCGTGAATCTGGGATTTCACTTTGTGTCTGCCACTGATACTCACTCCACAGCGGTAAAGGTGTTGCATACATTTTTGCAAGTTGCTTTTCCATGTAACGCTCCAGGTATACTGCCGGAGACAAATTAATCTCTTTAAAGCCAGGGGTTCCTTCAATGTGGCGTAACACAATCCGGAATTCCTTCGAACTAACCGCATCAAAAGCAATCGATACAGGTGCATAAGGGACAAAACCTACCTGTTTACTGGGGTTAATCCTGTTTATGTTAAATGTTCGAATCGTCTCCATTCTCCCGTTACGTAATACCTGCAGCTCTGCGTCGGCAGAGAAGGGAACTTCTGCCGGATACAAAATCAGGCTCCTGACCGTTAAAGACTTAGAAAGCCTCACATGAATAGTACAGCTCTTATCAACTGGCTTAAGGATACAAACTGTTGAAAGATTGGCGTCCGCCAGATTAGACAGCTTGCTAGCAGCTGCGTCTGTCGAGAAATCCGGAGCATAAGTGCTCAATTGAAAACTACTATGTTCGGGAGCAGGCATCGCTAGCGTATATAGATAAGTGGTATCAGTAGTTCGGGGCATTACGTTCATAAGAACCTGCTGCCCGCCTTTTACCAGTAAACTGCTGCTTGTTACGTAACGCATAGAAGACGCAGGCTCTACCCACGGACCACCACTTTGGCTCCATCCCGGGCTGTTAAACATGCCTAAAGTAATTCCATTCTTTGCTGCCGTTTCCATAGCAGTCCCGGTCGCCTTCCACCATCCCTCAGAAAACAGTTTAATATCTCCAAAAGAAGTACCTTCCTCTTTACTAAGTCCAATATTGCCGATAAAAGCCCCGCCGATGCCTACTTTTTTCATGGCATCCAGATCCTTTATAATGCCGGAAGGAGAAATATGATCATTGATCCAATACCAGTACACATAAGGTCTCACAGAGTCTGGCGGACTTAAAAAGCCCTGTGAAAGCACTGAACTTTCTGCTTTAAACTGTGCTTTAACATCGACAAAGCCGGTCATCAAAGCCCATAAAGCCAATGCTGTACGCATATAATTTTTTATGTTATTCATTTAAATATCAGGTTGTTTATAAAAGCCTGCCCACAAGGCAAATCTTCAGGATGTCAAGGCGTCACAGCCCTGATTAATTCTACATAACGGTCTTTGATTTTAGCTCCTTCAGGTCTGCTTGGAGTATGTAAAAAATAGTGCCTGCCATTAATGTCCTCATTAAACTGAGTATAGCCGTCCTCATCAACCACCAATTTGCCCGGTTTACTTACTTGAAAATAATGCACTTCCGGCTCTACAGCAAACAAAACAGAACTGAGGTCCCAGGTTTCCCTATTATAGGGCATGGGAATATACTCCTTATAAGCAGTTACCAGGGGATGGTGCCCCTTATAGCCCAGATTAGCCTCAATAACGGTAGCAGGGAAATGTATACTTGCGCCTACCTCAAAAGGACTAATGTAAATAGGCCCTGGCCAGTCTCTGAATACCTTCCTGGAAGCCGGCAGATCACTGATTATGTTAAATTCCTTTTGTTTCGAACTGCTAAAATTCCCAGCCATGGTACTCAGAAACTTCACCTTTCGTGCTATCAATTCACGCCCATTTAATATCGAATACCGATCTGGCTTAGATTCAAGAACAGCGGCGAGGTTTGATGAGAATCCTACCGAAATAATCACGACAGAGGTATCTTTTGCATTGGCAAGCATACGGCGATAAAAATGAACAGCACTTTCTACATGCTTATAGTTTTTTACCCTACTGGAATATACCAGACGGCCATCTTCCTTATAATCCATTACCTTCCTTGCAAAACTTTTAGCTTCATTTTCCCCCTGCACACCATTCTGCACGGTTGCTATGGGCAACTGCGGGTAACCATACTTGCGCCGCATTAAATCTATAAATTGCAGGGAACTCAAACTTTGCTTATTGTTACTGATACCCAGCAAATTGATTACACCATCGTCCGCATACCTGAAAAGCATCGCCAGCGCCAGTCCATCGTCGACATCATTCCCCATATCTGTCTCAAAGATCACCGGAACATGACTTTCTTTTTGCGCAGAGGCAGGGATGGCATTGGCCATCCCCAGCGCAAGAAGCAAGCAGATTATATTTACTGACTTAAAATTTAAAATCTCCATAAAAAGCCTTCTCAAGATCTTAACTAACTACCCGACTAACTTTACATACTGAATCTGGAAATATCCGTTAACGGGCGTTCCAGGGGTAGCATTGGAAGGATCGATACGTAATTGCTTTAATGTACCCGTCCATCCGGGAACGGTACTCATGTCAATAGTATAGGTGGTAAAATCAGAATACGGGTTCAGGGCGAAAGACACCTGTTTTGCATTATTCCATGCCAGATCAGTGCTTGTTGTGAAATAAATTTGACCAATGGTCTGAGGCGAGGAATTCTTGATCCGAAGCACCACATACCGACAGTTAGAAAGCCCAACATTCAGGTTATTGTCAGACAGCATAAACGCATCAGCCCCTGTAATCTTTCCCGCAATAGAATTTCCCGGGGAGGCAGACCAGCCAAAACTATTGACCTGTTGTCCGGCTGTCCAACCTTCCGGATCAGACATAAAGTTCCAGCCCTGGCTACCGACATGGATATAGTCCATGCTAAAGTTACCTGCAGTCGTGCTGCCGGGAACCGCATTAGAGGGATCTATTCTCAACTGTTTAAGCGTTCCCTGCCATGTTGGAATATCAGCCATGTTTACCGTATAATTGGAAAGCGAGCTGTTTGGAAGTATCGTAAAATCCTTCCTCTTATCCTCAGACCAGCCGGGACTTGCTGTGGTTGTAAAATAAACCTGCCCTACCGTGTTGGCTGAAGCGTTTGTCATACCAATCCGGATCAGCTTTTCTGCACCCATATTGTATCCAACTGAGTTTGCAGAAAGTAAAAAAGCGTCATTTCCCGTCAGTGTACCACGTATTTTGCCTGCATTGTTCCATCCAAAACCAGTGATATCATTGCCTGGCGTCCAGCCTTCGGCACCTGCCGTAAATGACCAGACTTTTACCTCGTTGCTCAGCCATTTTTTAGCGGCCTGAACAAAGGGGCTTGTTACACTATGAGACACTGCAAATGCAGAACTGGCGGGCTCTCTTCCCCAGCCAAATACGGCAACCATAGAGGCCCCATGACCAAACATGTCACCAAAATAGGCGTCCGCTTGTGCGAAAGAACCGTCCGCCCCTATGCTGTATCCTTCGGCATTGGCAAAGTTAGTCTGCTGAGGATCCGCCAGATTGATCTCCGCTTTTAAAGTATTCAGGTTATAGGGGCAACTTACCGGCGACAGCGTGAAACCGGGTATTGAATAATCGTTGACAGCAGTCCAGATCGGTGGAGCGAAGGTAGTTGACAATCCCGGTTGGCTTGATTTTACACCAACAATATGAGAGAAGATCTTTTCCCTTGGAATACCAGAGTCGTAAGCAGTTTTTGCTAAAAATTCTGAATAATCATGGATAACCTGGTACAAGTGGTCCTTGTTGTAAGAGGTAAGCCCTAAGGTGTGCAGGGCGGCATATCCAAATTTATTCGCTTCCCAGCTCTGCATCTGGTCACCTAATACTGCATTTATCGGTAAAGACGAGGGATTCACATTATACAGCGTATTATCAGCCGAGTAGTCTGGAATGTGCGTTTCCCAACCAATAGCCATTCCCGCAAACAAGTATCCTTTCCCGGCTGCCTTTAATTGGTTGTAGCGGGTATTCAGCACAGACAACACGCCGTTTTCCAGCTGATTTTTTACAAATGCTCTGAAGCCGGGAGATTGTAGGTTAGGGAACGCCTGGGCATGCATCCAGGCGCCCCAGTTAAACCAAAAATAAGGCAGGCGTCCATTAGATTGCCCGCCCCAGGTCTCAGCGCCTGAGGGGAACGATACCCATTCACACCACGAGGGATCATTATAAAACTTTGGCGTTGCGCCCCCGCCGAACTCAGTGGTATAATTGTTAATATCATCCAACTGGAAATAAACCGGAACATTGTATTTTTCCGCAATATCGAAGGCTTTGTTAACCTGGTACTGCATTTGCTGAACAGATTGGGTAAGCAGCATCGGCCCGGGTAAACCAAACGCATACTTATAAGGAGACTGCGGGTTCACTGCTCCAAAGATCTGCGGCAGTTCCCCTACAAACGTAAAGGCCGAATTGGCATCTTTACCCGTGTTTTCGCTGTCCGCCTGATCAACACTGGTATTTGTTAGAAAAAAAACAATATAACGTTCCTGTGCAGCGGTCAGGGATGTTGTGCTGTTATTGGGAATATCAATCGCTCTTCCGTCATTCTTTTCCGCTTCAGGTTTTTTACAGGCAAAAACAGTGGCAACTAAGAGTGTTAAGTTGAGATATATTTTTAGGGCTAGCATAGCTTTCTAAATTAGGTTTGCATTCTGTCAGATGATGTTTACCAACCCGGATTTTGATTGAGGTCAAAATCCGGAATAATAGCAGTTTCCCTGATCGGTATAGGCATAATCAGGAACTTATCACTCCAGGCACTTCTCCGCTCTGTTACAAAGCGAGCATAGGAGAAGCTGTTGTTTGGCTGCTTTGTAATTTCCATACCAGTTACCAGTTTGTCCGTCTCATCCAATATTTTCCATCTTCGGACATCCCAGAACCTGTGTTCTTCAAAAGCGAGTTCTACCCTGCGTTCTTTGCGGATACGATCGCGAAAATCCTTTTCCGACAGATCATCCGGAAAGTCAGGCATATTTGCTCTGAACCGTACTTTATTCACCGCATTATGAGCAATGGAGGTGGGCCCATGTGCCTCGTTTTCCGCCTCCGCCAAGTTAAGGTATAGTTCCGCCAGGCGATATTTTTTCCAGCGTGCATCCTCCGGTTGCCCCGATTGTAAGCGAGGATCGATGAACTTACGTAAATAATAACCTGTCCTGGTAAATGCCCAACCTATCGGCGCCTTTAACAGCTGATCTGCCCCGCCAACGTAGGTTTCCATGATATGGGTACTTCCGGCGATGTTATCATATACAGCTCCATTATGCCAAACGGTTGCGTAGAATCTTGGATCGCGTCCCTGGTAAGGTTCCAAGGGATTGTATCCCGATCCAGGATTATAGATTGGCTGGGTATGATCGGCGTCCTGGTATCCGGTAATTACCGGTTCTCCTGTTGCCTGCATATCATAACTATCCACCAGTTCCTGACTTGGAGTTGCCCCCACTTTAAACATTCCGGGCTTGCTTGGTATGCTGTTAATGATACTGAACACAGGATCTGTTTGTGGCTCAAATATTTCGTAAATGGTCTCCTTATCCCTTGGCGAGCTGCTGATATCTGTTTTGCTCAAAAAGTAATCACCATAATTGTCAACCAATGTATATCCTTGGCTAGTTAATGCATTTATGGCCTCCTGTGCCGCCAGGGACGCTGCTTCCCATTTACTTTTGTCGTTACCAGTATTCCATAAGGGGCTTGCATTGTACAACAAAGCCTGAGATTTTACGGCATAAGCCACAGCCTTAGTAAATCTTCCGCGCTCTGCTTCAGTGCTTATCCGCATGGGCATACTGCTGTTCGCAATAACCTCGTCACACTCCTTTGCAATAAAATTAACGCAATCCTGGAAAGCCGGACGTTTGAGGGTAGTATAGTCAAAATCATTAGCGAAAGGTTCTGTCACCACAGGCATCGGACCATATTCCTTAATGAGTTCCCAGAAATAAAAAGCCCGTAACATTTGTGCTTCTCCGCGAAAACGTTCCCTGTTGGCTGCACTTGGGATATTGGCAGTTTCGATATTTTGCAGGAACACGTTGGCATCCCTGATACCCGCCCAAAAAGTTCCAAAATGATAAGAACCCTTACCTCTTTCCTGGTGAATGTGCAAAGGATTTCCACTGGCATTCAGACTGCCTGCCGACCATGCCATTACAGCACCACTGTAAGCGTAAGCTTCATCCGAATAAGGTGCCAGGAAATCAAAAAAGCCATACTTCCAAAAAAAGCTCGGTATGTGTCCGTAAACCCGGTTCAGGTAAGCCTCTGTTCGTTTTTCATCCTTAAATATATCATCAAGTGTGGTTCTGCCATCCGGTGTGATGTTCAGATAATCTTTCGTGCAACCTGTTGCCACTAAAGAAAGCAAGAGGAAAATTCTTAAAATATTTTTCATCTTAAACAGATTAAAAAGTAAAGTTTACACCTAAATTGTATAGCCTTGTGATAGGATAATCCCGGCTGTTCGTCAACTCCGGATCGAACTCCGTAGTAGGTAATTTATCCCATGTAAAGAGGTTCAAACCGTTAGCATAAATCCGCAAACGCTTTGTCCCAATCACGCTGGTCCATTTGGAAGGCAGGGTATAGCCGATTTCCATATTTTTCAATCTCAGATAACTTGCGTCGAGTATAAAAAAGGAATTTGGCCTTTCGTTGGGATTTGACTGCGTAGATAGTCGAGGATAGTTAATGGGCATCCCGCCTGCTGCACGTTCTTCCGTCCAGCTTTCCAGGTGCCTGGCTATATAATTCTTATCACCAAAAACGCCCTGGTCACTATAGTAGTTAGAAACATTTGATATCCCCTGAAACAACACACTGAAATCCAGGTTTTTATAAGTTACGTTAAATGCCGCCCCATACTGGTACTCCGGAACTGTTGAATAACCAATTGGAGCTATATCTCGTTCATTAACCAGGTTATCGTTGTTCAGATCTCTATATTTGAAATCTCCAGGTCTTGATTCATGCCCGCCTACAATTTGCACGGGAGAATTTGCAATATCATTCTGATCAGTAAAATACCCATCAACCACATATCCGAACATCTGACCTATCCGGTAACCTGTTTCCCTGTAACGGTATGCATAATCTACCGGCAACAGTGGTTCGTCGGCATAAATCTGCCTGTTGGTTGCATAATTTACATTAACACGGGCAAGCATCGAAAGATCCCTGTTGAAAGACTTCTTATAGTTCAGCTCAACTTCAAACCCTTTGTTTTCAACCACACCAATGTTTACTGGTGGTAATACAGAGATGGGAAGCCCGTTGAGATCGGGAATTGTCCCCCTGTTACGCAGGATGTTGTCTCTTTCTTCATAAAACACATCTGCTACCAGATTAAACTGGTTGAATAAACCTATTTCCAATCCCAGGTTGTATTTTTTTGCGACCTCCCATTGTAACTGCGAATTTTTCAACAGGTTATAATTAATGGTTTGCGCATTGCCGAGGCTCCCGGAAAAGCCACCGCCGACAACCTGTATATCGTCCAGGTATAAAAATCGTCTGCTGCCGATGCGATCATTACCTACTTTACCTACCGAACCTCTCAGTTTCAGCAAATTGACGACAGTATTATTTTGTAAGAAGGATTCATTAGAGATAACCCAGCTGGCAGAAACTGCCGGAAAAAAACCAAACCTCTGCCCCTCAGCAAACTGTTCGGAGCCGTTGTATCCTGCATTAAATTCCAGGAAGTACCGTGAGCCGTAACCATAAGTGAACCTGGAAGCCAGCCCCATTAACTTGAATGGCAGCTCGTTATTGATCACATTGTTTTGTTGCTGATAAAGCAACATGCCTGAGAAGTCATGTTTCCCAAGATTTCTTGCATAATTTATAAAGCCCTGAAAATTCGACAAAGTCTCAAAATTGCGGCCTCCCCCAATGGCTAAAGGTGTATTCTGATCACTGTTAAACGGCCTGTAGTACACACTGTCGCGCCCATCTGCCCCCTTTAAATTAGGATTTATGATCTGTACATATTTTTCATACTTCCTTGTGGCCTCCAGATTATTGATAGTTCGGGCGTCGAAGGAAACGACAGCCCTCGCTGACAAACCTTTGGAGATAAAGTCAAGATTTTGCTCCATCCCATAGGTTGCTAATACATTACTTCGTTTCTGCTGTGTATAACCCGAGCGGTTAATCAGTCCGTAGGCAGGGTGGTCAATGTCTGAATAAGTAATCACCTGGCCATCGGGAGTGAGCGGTCCCGGTACCACTGCAGGCATCCGGTTCATAAAGTAGATGATCCAGTCTGTTGGGTTGTCGCCACCCAAAGCATAGGGACTATTACGCTGCTCCAGGTAACCCGCTACGTTCAAAAATGCCTTTAAGTTCTTATTGAGGCGGATATCAATATTTGATCTGAAATTATACCGGTTAAGCTTAAAAGCAGGATCATAGCTCAGATCTTCTTCAGTATTGAACTGCCCGCCCTGACTTAAGTAACCGGCATTTACAAAGTACTTGGTCGATTTACTAGCGCCCGAAACATTCAGGTTATACCGTTGCTGAAAAGAATAGTCTTTCACCAGCAGGTTGCGCCAGTCAGTATTGGCGAAACGCAAAGGGTCTTCCTGACTTTTATAATAATCCAGCGATTGGGCAGAATATTCTGCAGGTAATCCGTCGTTAGTAAGCGCCAGGTTTTTTAAGGTTGCGAAATCATAGGCATTAACAGGGCTGATAAAACGAGGAAAGTCCTGCGCGCCGATCTCGGTTACGAAATTGATCTCCGGTGTTTCAGAGGTTCCTCTTTTGGTGGTCACCAAAATGACACCATTGGCTCCTCTCACTCCGAAAATAGCCGTAGATGAGGCATCCTTTAAAATTGTCACCGATTCCACCTCGTTAGGATCAATATAAGTCAAGTCACGTTCTATACCGTCCACCAGGACTATCGGACTTTGTGCATTTACGGTTCCCTGTCCCCGGATAAACAGCTGTGTAATGTCCCTTCCTGGCTGACCGCTGCGCTGAATAGCCGTTAAACCCGGCAACCTTCCAGCTAGCGTAACCGCCAGGTTTGCTGCAGGACTCTGTTTAATTTCCGTGGTCTTAATAGAAGCAATTGCCCCCGTAACCGTTTCCTTTTTCCTCGTACCGTAGGCAACGACAACCACCTCATCCAGGCCACCCGCCACAGCCTTCAGCGACACATCAATACTAAGATTCGTTCCTACCGTAACCTCCTGTGTCTGGTAACCGATATAACTGAAAACCAATACTGATCCAGGCTCGGCCTGAATGGTATAAACCCCTTCGGAATTGGTAACAGTGGCCGTTTTAGTGCCCTTTATCAATACAGACACCCCAATGAGTGTTTCTCCGTTTTCATCTCGGACCGTTCCGGTGACAGGAATTTTCTGGACCTCGGCTGCAGGCTTATCCGGCCTAGGTTTGATGATTACCGTTTTATCCTTAATTTGATAGATCAAGGGCTGTGCGGTAAATATCTTATTCAGTGCCTCTTCAATGCTAAGATCCTTGAATTGTACAGTAACAGGTTTCGCCCTGCTGATTATATCTTTGATATACAAAAAATTGTAGCCGCTTTGTTTTCTCAGCTGCTCTATCACCTCCTGCAAATCTGCATTCTTCGACGAAAGATTTATTTTCTGAGCGAAGCTTGACGCGCTTACCTGCATCAAGCCCATGAGTAATATGATAACAGTTATTCTGATAACTAATAGTGTTTTTCTATACCGGAAAGCTATAGACATAGCAGTCCCGATAAAAGCATTAAAATTCATACTTTCGGTTGTTTGGGTTTATTCAAGATTTCTTTTCGATTATTTATCCGTTTGGTCCAGATATTGAATAGCCCAGGCGTCAACCTAAAAGTGGTGAGACACTTTCAGGTTTTTTCGCTCTAAGCTTCCCTAACAAGAATTCAGGTTGGTCTTATTTTCATATCTTGTTTGTTACTTGGTTAATATTTGGTTAATTCTAGCTAATACTAGCTAACTGCTTAAATAACACATTCAATATCACATTACTATCCTGCGCTATTGTCAGATCAGGTAACACGGCACGGAGCCTTGATAAAAGCATTAAAATTCATACTTTTGATTGTTTGGGTTTATTCAAGATTTCTTTTCGATTATTTATCCGGACATGGTCCAGGTATTGAATAGCCCATGCATGTAACGTGGAAGTGGTGAGACACTTTCACGTTTTTTATTACTCCGGACTTCCTTTACCCATTTTAGGTTGGTCTAATTTTCATAGATTTATTATTTTGGTTAAATACTTGGTTATTTGCTCACTATGATCTTGTTATTCCTGATCTTAAATTTAACCAGGCCCGTAGATTCTAACAGATCCAGCAGCTGATTGATATCGTCATAACGGGACACAGATCCCTCTATACCGCTGGTCGGGATTTCTCCAACGTATACCACCTCCACATTATACCAGCGCGAGACCTTGCGCATAATGCTCTGTATGTTTTCATCTCTGAATTTAAAGAATCCCATTTTCCAGGCAACCGACTCTTCTATATCAGCTTGCCTTACTTTAATCCCCTGTTCAGACAAAAGCGACTGTTCTCCAGGTTTTAATATTTGGGGCTCGGTTTCTATGGTCGATTTTCCGGTATTTACGCGTTGTACACGAACACTTCCTTCCACCAAAGTTGTTTTTATGTAGTGTTCGTTTTCATAAGCGTTTACGTTAAAATGTGTTCCCAGAACATGAACTACCTGATCTTTCGTGTGTACAATAAAAGGACGACTTTTATCTTTTGCGACCTCAAAATAGGCTTCTCCGGTCAGTTCCACCTTTCGTGTTGCCTGCTTTGCAAAGTTTACCGGATATTTGATTGACGAAGCGGCATTAAGCCAGATCTCACTATGATCAGGCAAACGGACCCGGTACGTTTCTCCATTTGTCGTCGAAAGTGTATTCCAGTTATCCGAACCTGAGCCAGAATCATTATCAGGATTGCCTCCTACAATTTCATAAGTAATTTCCCCATCCTCAGACTTTGTAATTTTCACTCCGGCCTCATTCGCCAGTTCGCCGTTGGCAGCATCAGATAGTTTTATCTTTTTACCATTAGCCAGGGTAAGTGTGGCCGTATTTCTTCCCGGAACAATATTAACAATCTTAGACTGCTTCGGTGATGCCGTACGTTCCTGATTGAGGAAAAACAAGCCAGCCGCCATTACGATTAATATACTGGCAGCAGCGGCCATAAATCTGTAATTAAGCGATTTTTTCGACTTACTATTTCTATGGGATAGAATACGGTTCAGGATCTCCTGTTCTTTCGGGATTTGCCATGAGGATTTATCCTCAGCAAGGACTTCCCTCCACTGCTGATCCCAATACGTTTTCAAAGCCTGCTCCGCCAGCTTATCCTGTAAAAGCTCATCAAACTCCTGTTGTTCTTCGGCAGTAGCTGCTTTTTGCTGAATCTTATTGAATAGAATTATGATTCTATGATCTTCCATTAACGTAAAGACACCGCTCGAGCAATGGCCGGGGGTATGGAAGATAAAAAAAATTTTATAAGGTTATTTATAAATTAAAGCAAGCAGTATCACCACCGCTCCGGTATGATTAAGAAATATAAATTTTTTTTATAATTTATCTATAAATTAACGTAAGCAGTATTACCACCGCGCCAGTATGATTACGCATATTTGCCCTAATGGAGCGCAAAGCTATTTTCATATAAGATTGAACGGTTAGAACAGAAATATCAAGCTGCCTGGCAGCCTCTTCATATTTAAGGCCCTGAACCTGGCACAAATTATAAACTTTACGCTGTTGGGCAGGTAACTTTGCGATAGCCTCTTCAAGAAGGCCTTTTGCTTCATTTAACAATATCGTCTCTTCGGTCACATTGCTTTCATCTTTCCAGTCGTCTGTAGCAGCCCTGTTTTTAGAAGCCTCTCTTCTCAATTGCCGTAGTTTGTTGTAACAACGATTGCGACACATAGTCCTCAAGTAATCTTCCAGATGATTCACTCCCAGTAATTCATCCCCCAACATCCAGATCTTTAGCATAACTTCCTGCATCAATTCCTCGGCATGTAAGTCAGAGTCAAGGATGCGGTATGCATAAAGGTAAACGGTCTTATTATACTTATAATAGAATAATTTGAAGGCATGTTCATCTCCTGCTGCTATCTTTTGCAACAGCTCAAAATCACTATATAGCGGTTTTAGAACCATACAGGATAATGTTTAAAATCAATAAGCAGAAAGCCATATTAATCCCCTTCCGAGTGTTAGTCTGCATCTTACAGTATAAATGGTTATTGCGTCAGATATCGCTGAAAAACAAATCTAATATTTTTAAACAATGATACGTAAAGTAAAATATTTTGACAGAAACTCTAATTAATAATCTCTCCCTGGTTATCAGCGAGTTTTTTCCGCCATTGTTGTAATTGCTCAGGCGTTAGCCTTGACCATTCCGTTGCCTCACCAATGACCTTCAAAGGTTCCCGGGTTCGATAAGAACGGGTTGGATTGCCCGGAAATTTTTTGTTGGTCACATTGGGATCATCCTCAAAATCGCCTGTGGGCTCAACTGTATAAACTCGCTCCGCCCCTTCGCCCTTTGCTAAGGCAGCGGCCAGACCTGCTCCGTTAACGAGGGCGGTAAAATAAATATGGTTCATCGTGAGTTCCGTTTGGTAGTTTGAATTGCGACCGGCGGTCAGCAGATCACCCACCTGGAGGTCTGCTCTGGTCCCATGATAAAAGGGACCTTTGTCGGAGGGTTGGCTCGCCGGTGCTGAGGCTAAATGGTGATACTTTTTTGCGCTATCGAAGTCGCCGAGCTCCTCGTAACTTTTTGCCAAATTGGAATACAGCGCAGGAAACGCCCCCTTAACAGCGTCATTATTAACCTCCAGGATTAATTCTAATGTGGTTTCGTACCACTTCGCCCTGTCAGAAACATCTGGCTGAACCCTGGCCACATACCAAGCGGCAATAAACTTTTCAAAGTCGTTTTTCGCTTCGTTCCAGGCCCGAAGGAAAAGACCGGCTGCTTCTACCGGTTGCCCTTTGTCTTCCAGGGCCATTCCCTGCATGCAAAGTTGAATAACTAGGTTGTGGGGGTTAAATTCCATGCTTATTCTCCTGAAAAATGTTGTTCTTTTTCCAAAAATAAACGACGGAATCGGTAAAAAAACAGCTTTTAAAGTATATTTTTTTTAACGTACCAAGCGATAAATTTTAACGTTATGTTAACAACGCACAACTAATGCCGCAACAACCAAAGCCGAACTATCGAGTGTAAGATCCAAGTCTTAAAAACACTACCGGTACAGGCACAGGTACAACTAAAAGATTTACGGCCGTTTCCTCCGCTTTTTGGCCCTTGAACTGCTCCTCGGTCTTCTTCCTGAAGCTTTCCCAACTGCCTCTGAAGCTTATCGATCTGGGATTCCAGTACGCCGATTTTATTAAGTATTGCGGATTTCTGATTGATGATCAGCACGATCACCAGCAGGATAAGGATGATACTAATGAATTCCATTGTCGTGAACTCAACTAATACCCTGCAGCCTTGACCGGCAAGTAACTGCGGGGGTTGCAACCGCTACGTTACAGTTCTTTATCCTCTAACATTTTAGCGTCGCGGGTATTCTTCTGTACTGCAATGGCCGAAAACATATTCAGACAGAATGCCATTGCGTAAAATCCTTTTTCACTTCGGGCGAGGTCTGCATTCCAGAGGCCCACAGTCAGGAGTACCATGGCGGCGATAGTGACAAACCAACTTATACCATAATAAAGATCTGTAACGGCAATTCCTTCTGCCCTGCCGCGCACGCTTTTTTGTACCGAGATCACGGCGAACAAGCCAAATAATAAAATCGTAAAATAATATCCTTTTTCGTTCAACAGCATACCGGCATTCCACAAGGCGATGCAATATCCCAGCTCACCTGCAAGTAAGGCAAACCAGGAGGCCCTGACTATGTTTCTGGCGCTGCGAAATGACAAGCGAAGTTTGAAAGAGTTAAGCCTGCTGACCTGCAGTGATGCCTGGTATGAAAAGAGGATGGGCATGTTATGGACCATCCGAAAGAATGTCATGGAAATTTTAATCCAGGCACAGTTCTCTAATATTGAGCTTGCCATGTCCCGGCTGAACAGCTTCCGGCGCAGGTATAAGAAGTATTTACTGAAAACATCGGAAGACCGTGTATTAGTGTTTCTGAAATTGGTTGAAAAGCACCTGCTCAAACCTGATCTGCAGTTCGATCCTGCGTACAGGAATGAGGTTCTAGAACTACTAAAATTAACAGGAAACAACGACATCTTTAGCCTGAGCTTTATTGCATGGTTAATAGCAAAATGGGAGAAGAAAACACCGTATGAAGTTGTTTTGAGAGTGATTGGATAAGGATGTCACGAATTAAAGAGTCGATAGAAGAATTGAAGCAATATTTACTTGATACGAATATTTGCATTTACCTTTTTAAGGGGCCAATTTAGCTTAGCAGACCGTATAGAGGCTGTTGGCATTGATAAAAACAGAAAATGAAGACCGGCTAGTAAGCGTTATCGACTGTACTCCTTACTCTATCAGGTCTTATAATAAAATGATAAGATCTGAAAGGATTTTCTGTAATCTTAAAATTTTCATTCCCTTTTCCCGTTCATTAATGTTACAAAGGTAGTGTTCTGATACTTAGCTGTTTCGAAATCGCTCCCCTTGGATTTTATTTTTTATTTTCTGTCTCGTCAGCGCTTGCTGGCTTCAATTTTGTTCAATGTATTTATATGAAAAGCGTGATTTTATCCCTTTTGACCTTCCTGCTGATGAAGAGCACGATACAGGCACAACAAAACAAGCACAGGCTGGATATACAACTGAATAAGAACGTATTACAGCCTGGCGATTCGTTAATAGTAAAGGTGGATTATAAAGATAGTAGCGGTCGGATAATAAATCAGTCACTGGCAACACTGGAGTTGATTATTGAAAACGAACAAGGACTGCGTACGCAGCTCCGCTGGCCCATGATCAACGGACAGGCCTCTGGTGCCTTGTATCTACCTGATTCGCTGGCAAGAGGCAAATACACGTTGCTGGCAGGTTTGCAACAACGCTTCTTCGAAGTGAGAGGCAAAATACAGGATGCAAAGAACATTGGTAGTATACAAGCTATGCTACTCACCAAAACGGGCGATTGGGCCGACCAGGAAGTTCCCGTATCACAGAACGGCACGTTTTCCATCAATAACTGGCTATTTGAAGACAATGCACTGATGGCCTTTTCCGATGCAGGAAACACTAAGCGGCCGCTCAACATCCGTATCAGTACTCTACTCGATTCCACTTATAAACCCTTAGCGGTGGCGGGCAAGGTATTTTATCTCGGCAAGCCTTCATCAGCTATGCGGTTAAGCCTGGACCAGCCCGTCAAAGCCCCGGAAGCTAGTTTTGCAGGCCAGGGTATTGAACTGCAGGCAGTAGTAGTAACGGGTACCACCAAAAGTCCTGCCCAGCAGTTTGATGAAGAATATGTTAGCGGATTATTTCAGTCGGGCAACGAACGACTGATCAGTATTATGGATGACCCTCATGCATTAGGCTTTTCAGATATTTTCACTTTCTGCAGGGTAGAATTGCAGGTCTGCAAATAGCACCTGGAGGCTTTAATGGTGGGACTGCCAGGTGGCGGGGTTCACCTATGACGTTTTTTATAAATGAAATGAGGGTGTCCGCACAGGATGTCGCCAATATACCGGTAAGTGATATAGCAATCGTAAAAGCATATCCCCCACCCTTCATGGGCGCTCCCGGAAGTGGAGGCGGTCTGGCAATTTATACCCGGCGCGGCGGCGAAGTTAATCCACAGGCTGAACAAGCTTTATTGAGTTGGTATGAAGAAACTTCGGCAGCATTCTGGCACAGCCCGAACGAACTAAAGGCGCAGTATCGAAACGCGTCCATTCTTACGAACAAGAGAGTTGTCTTCTATATTCATGGTAATTTTATCGCTTAATTGTTGACATTGAGTATAGACTAAAAATCGTATTTGTCGTTTGGTTCGGTACGCACGAACAGTATGATCAAATAGATGCAAAAACAATAGGTTATGTTAAAGCCAATTAAAACAGAAGAACAATATAATAACGCTTTGGCCCGTGTTTATGAGTTGATGCAAGCTGACATAAAAGAAGGGTCTACTGCTTCAGATGAGTTAGAGATTTTGAGTATTTTGATCAAAGAATATGAATTGATACATTTTCCTATACCTTCTCCAAATCCATTAGAAGCTATTAAGTTTAGACTTGATCAGATGGGGATTTCCGAAAAAGAACTGGGTGACATCCTGGGTTATCGTTCCCGGAAGTCTGAAATACTTTCCGGAAAAAGAAAATTGAGTCTGGCCATGATTCGTAAACTCAATGAAATTTTGCATATTCCTGCAAAAGTGTTGATTAAAGAGTACTGATTAGCCAATTACAAAATATTTTGAGGACACGACAAAGAGGATGGGCATGTTATGGACCATCCGAAAGAATGTCATGGAAATTTTGACTCAGGCACAATTTTCCAATATTGAGCTTGCCATGTCCCGGCTGAACAGCTTCGGCGAAGGTATAAGAAGTATTTACTGAAAACATCGGAAGACCGTGTATTAGTGTTTCTGAAATTGGTTGAGAAGCACCTGCTCAAACCTGATCTGCAGTTCGAGCCTGCGTACAGGAACGAGGTTTTAGAACTACTAAAATTAGCAGGAAACAGCGACATCTTTAGCCTGAGCTTTATTGCATGGTTAATAGCAAAATGGGAGAAGAAAACGCCGTATGAGGTTGTTTTGAGGCTTATTGAGGATAAGGATGTCACAAATTGAAGAGTCTATAGAATAATATAACTGCAGGTTTGTGCCTTCTTAAAACGGAAGTCAAAGTAATCCAAAAATTCAAATGTAAATTGAGAGTTAAACAAAACGACATTTGAATAAATCCCTGCATGGTTATTGTATACGAATTATTGTATTTTTGCTAAGATAGAAAGGAAGATTATGCAAACGGTTGATATTAATAAAAGATTAGTAGATAGTTATCTTGAACTTCTTAAAACATTAAGCCCTAATAGTAAACTTGATTTAATATCGGGATTATCTGCCTCATTGAAGACTTCAAAAAAGACTAAAAACCTCTCTCTTAAAGCCTTAGAAGGTGATTTCATAAATGAGAAATCGGCAGATGAGATTATTTCAGATTTAAAACAGGCACGTTCTTTTACACGCTCTATTGAATCGTTTTGAAGCAATATTTACTTGATACAAATATTTGCATTTACCTTTTTAAGGGCCAATTTGGCTTAGCAGACCGTATAGAGGCTGTTGGCATTAATAAGTGTTTTCTTTCCGAAATAACTATAGCAGAATTGAAATACGGTGCAGCAAATAGTAATACTCCAGAAAAAAACATGTTAAAGATCTTTGAGCTTCAGCAAAGATTTACCGTAGTACCCATTTTTAATTCTCTAGATGTTTATGCTTCTGAGAAAGCAAGATTGAGAAAAACTGGAAATATACTCGATGATTTTGATTTATTAATTGGTGCTACAGCCATATCCAACAATTTAGTACTCGTTACAAGAAATGTCTCAGATTTTGAACGACTTAATGATATTCAAATTGAAAATTGGGTTGAGTAACATTTAAGACTTAAGTTCTCCTTCGCTTCGTTCCAGGCCTGAAATGATAAGATCCGAAAGGTTTTTTCTGTAATTCTTAAAATTTCCATTCACTTTTCCCGTTCATCAATGTAACAAAGGTAGTGTTCTGATACTTAACCGTTTCGAAATCGCTCCCCTTGCATTTTATTTTTTCTTTTCTGTCTCGTCAGCAATTGCTGGCTTCAATTTTGTTCAATTTATTTATATGAAAAGCGTGGTTTTATCCCTTTTTGCCTGCCTGCTGATGACGAGCACCGTACAGGCACAACAAAACAAGCACAGGCTGGATATACAACTGAATAAGAACATATTACAACCTGGTGATTCGTTAATTGTAAAGGTGGATTACAAAGATAGTAGCGGTCGGATAATAAATCAGTCCCTGGCGACGCTGGAGCTGACCATTGAAAACGAACAAGGACTGCGTACGCAGCTCCGCTGGCCCATGATCAACGGACAGGCCTCCGGTGCGTTGTATCTACCTGATTCGCTGGCAAGAGGCAAATACACGTTGCTGGCAGGTTTGCAACAACGCTTCTTCGAAGTGAGAGGTAAAATACAGGATGCAAAGAACATTGGCAGTATACAAGCTATGCTACTCACAAAAACGGGCGATTGGGCCGACCAGGAAGTTCCCGTATCACAGAACGGCACTTTTTCCATCAATAACTGGCTATTTGAAGACAATGCACTGATGGCCTTTTCCGATGCAGGAAACACTAAGCAGCCGCTCAACATCCGTATCAGTACTCTACTCGATTCCACTTATAAACCCTTAGCGGTGGCGGGCAAGGTATTTTATCTCGGCAAGCCTTCATCAGCTATGCGATTAAGCCTGGACCAGCCCGTCAAAGCCGCGGAAGCTAGTTTTGCAGGCCCGGGGATTGAACTGCAGGCAGTAGTAGTAACGGGTACCACCAAAAGTCCTGCCCAGCAGTTTGATGAAGAATATGTTAGCGGATTATTTCAGTCGGGCAACGAACGACTGATCAGTATTATGGATGACCCTCATGCATTAGGGTTTTCAGATATTTTCACTTTTCTGCAAGGCAGGATTGCAGGTCTGCAAATAGCACCGGGAGGCTTTTATGGGGGGACTGCAAGGTGGCGGGGTTCACCTGTAACGTTTTTCATAAATGAAATGAGGGTATCCGCACAGGATGTCGCCAATATACCGGTAAGTGATATAGCAATCGTAAAAGCATATCCCCCACCCTTCTTGGGCGCTCCCGGAAGTGGAGGCGGTCTGGCAATTTATACCCGGCGCGGCGGCGAAGTTAATTACCTTCCTGCTAACAGGCAGGTATTTAAAGTAAGAGGTTACACGCCATCTGCTACAACTTTGGACATGGATAAGCTTAATATGTAAAAAATATCAGGCGAGCAAAAGGAAAGAATCACATACAAGATTTGTATAAATGTTGTAAAGGCCTATAGAAAGGCCTTACTGCCTGCAGCCACAACAGCATCCAATAGTTGCTAATTTAGAATAGCCTAGCGTCATTTGGACATCATCATTGACAATCTAACTTTTCCAGAGCATTAATCTCATTCGGCTGAAACCATTTTCGATTATAGGCAAATTCAATATCCTGCATCCCCCTATAGCCCCACTTTCCAGCAATTAAGTCTTGTATATTAAAATAACGCTCACTTCCATTTGAGTCAGTAGATAAGACGATTTCTGACACCGGATTCAAAACAAACAACATTGAATTACTAAACACAGTTAGTTTCTTTCTAATCATCTATAGTATTGATAAAAATATAGTTTTTATCCCACTGATCATACAAACGAATTGATTTATCGAGCATCAAATCAATATTTTGTTCGTAATAAGCTAAACTTGTACCTTCCGAGATATTTTGTTTTACAAAATATCTGTTTTGGAATACATCATAACTTTTAGCTACATAAAAAGAAAAGGTGCCCCCCCTGGTTTATCAATATAATTGAATCCGAGATTTCCCATAAAGATCCCATCGTCACGATAAAAGTCTACTATTAAAGCGTCATTTTCCTTGACCGGTTTAGTAAGTTCCACTCTAATTCTGTCAGCCTGTCAAGCATTAACTTTTCAAGGGCGATAAGCTTTTCTTGTATCTCAAAAAATTGTTTATCAGCAATATGAGTATATATGTTATAGTAAAGCATCCTATTGTTTACTAAAAGTGAAAAGAACGGCATGACTCGAAAGTATGGCTTTCAGAATGCCTCTCCTTACATCAAGGCTGTGATTACCTACTCAAGCGTTTCTGAAACTAGATCTTTCCGAATTTTCTCAGGACAAATAACCCAACTAGTATCAGGCCTCCTGATGCAGCCACAATAAAGCCAAGCGTTTTGTCCCAGCTGCCTTTTTTAAAGACCGGTTCACGGCCCCTATCAATATATTGAACCAATCTTTGAATACCATCGTTCTCGCTATTGATGCCATCCGAATAATAGACCGTTACCTCTTCACCAACTTTCAATTCATCAATTTTCTCCAGATCGGGTTTAAAATCACCACTTTCTTTTCCAATAAACAGCTCGATTGTTTCCGGGAACCCCTCAATTTGAAGATAGCGATATTTTCCAAAGTCCCTGTTTGGCAGATCCTGGTAGGTTTTATTAATATACCTTATAGCACCACTAGCTTTGTTCAACTCTTGTTTATTGGCTCCACCTCTAATATATAAAATTACGCCTAAAATTATTATGAATACGCTTGATCCTAAGTACTTAATGAACATTATATCTTTTCCTGAATTAATATTGTTTATTCGTCTGCCGTTGCCGGTAAGCCTGGCATCTTTATTAAAAGCAGACTTTTAAATCCGTATCAATAATACAGAAAGTTCAATAAAATGAAAACTGTCACTCTTTTGATTCAAGCTGCTCATCTAGATTATTCTCCTTACCACCAAGTGCGGTAAAAAGATCAATGTTTCCCAAGAAAGCAGGGTCATTTATGTTAGTAAAGAAATGCCTTCTGAGACTTGGGGAAATGTTCCAATTTGTGCAATTATTCGAGGAGCGTTTTATTCTGAAATACTGCATTATAAGTCTAAATTATTGATATGACCATTTGGATTACATCTAAAGTAATTTAGATTTTTCATCACTTTCTATCATAATCGACGTAAGCCAAATTACAAGATCTCAGACACTCCTGAGACCTTATAATTGTGTTCAACTGCTTTCCGTAAAGACATGCAAACCTTTGTTCAAACGAAGCCAACATTCCTTTACAAAAGCTTAACCTTGTTTTTTAGATTGATTTACACTATCCGGGATATTTTTCGGTATAATTTACAAAGACGATACCAGTGCAACCAGCACCAATTATTTCATCCTTCAATCGTTCTGAAATATAATAGTTACTCCCGTCAACTCTGTCCAGAAAAAATATATCATCTTTTACATCATCTCTAAGAACCAGTTTCTCAATCCAAACTCCTTCTGGGGGTTTCATTGCCCTGATAGCTTCTTTAGGATCACTGGCCGATTGTATATTTAGCTGATCAATCTTAGTCATTCCTATACCCGCTTTGACAATAGAAGATCTTGCATAATCAATATTTTTCGTAGTCCATATCATACCCATTCATTATCCAATATTGAACTCTCTTCTTTCCAGTTAACAATCCGGTAACGGCAAATTCTAAACCATCGGTCCGGTACTTCTCAACGATCAACTTAAGCCTTCCACTAATAATTGGATGTCTTATGAGAGAAGAAGATACCAGGTCAGTCAACTTTGCCCTTGAATGAAGAATTGAGTCAGGTATATGTATATTCAAAGGAAATTGGCCCCAAACGGACATTATGTGGTTTGATGACTGCCAATTAACCGGGTCCTCCACTATTTTTTGCGATTGAGGAAAAGTACCTCCTATTATCTCCTGTGTATGTTCGTATTCTAACCTATAAATATTCATTACAAAAATTATTTATGTTTTCGCCAGGATGATTTACGACCTAAGTCCTAATTTTCGAAATTAAATTTTTAAACTCAGTTTTGGCAATTTTTGGAGTGAGATTAGCTCCGTGAAAGGTAGTAATAGCAGAAAGTTTATTTTGGATAGTAGTGTTGTAGGCATTATGCACCATGCCCTCAACATGGACAGATTTTGGCAAAGGAATACCATTTAAAGCTTCATTCATATGAAACCCGTGATTTGCCGCTTTTTGGACCACAGTATTGTCGATGAACTCCCAGGGAATTATATGATGAGCCTGTCTCGGATCACCCGTCACCAATTTTAAAACCTGCCGTAGTTGAGCTCTGTTAATAGCGTTTACACCAAGGAGTATGAATATTTTGAAAATTGAAAATCTTCATTGAGGAAATCTGACAAAATGTGACATGATAATACCTTGATATGATACAGGGGCTATATCAAAGAAAAATGAATAACGGGCTTCTATCATATTCCCGGCAGTTCTATCTTATTTCCCGCTCCTACTCGTTTCCATCCATCCCAACAACTTCCGTAATGGTTCTTGTCAATCCATACAAGCAACCAGCACAAGTTAGAACCGGTGGATTCAGCTTAGTCAAATGACCTAACGCTCTTTGCTGCTCCTGTCCTAGCTCAAATCCTCGCTTTCTCAATTGTATTAAGCCAGTAGCAGCATAAGCCTGCAGCTCCGTATTAGTAGAACTCAACCAACTATAAAGCTTCTTTTTGTTACCCGCAGCTACATACTTGTTCATCAAGAGAGCTTCTTTAGTGTAATTAGTTCCGTCAAGACCACAACCAAAAGTGTAGGTGAGCTGATTGGTTATCTCCTTTTCGAATCGCTTAATACTCAGGCTACCCTTATAGACTTCATAGTGCTGGTCCAGAAACTCGACGATGCTCTTTGTGTCTTTTACTAAATAGTCCTTTTCGGATACATGACCCCTCCAATGCATCCCTTCCAATTTTGCCAATTTGAGCGTATCATCTTTAGAAACCAGGTACAATCTGAAGTTCTGAAAACGGTTGCCAGGTCTCAGGGAAAACTCATAGTACGTATAATGGTATCCGAATCCCATCGGCCTGCTAATTCTTGCATCTGTTACGTCTCTTTGTAACACACGAACGGTCGCATGAATATCCTGTACTGTCCTGCAATTCTTCAGTCCACCGAACGCCCTGTAATAGTATTGAGCCTGGCAACTGTTGCCTAGTACAAGGAAGAATAAAAATAGACTTAATTTCATACCCTAAGCTTGTTCATTCTGTTTAAATGTTCCTAATGATAATTAATTAGTCGAACGGCGAGTATTGCCGTAAGCTAGGTTTGTCGGATGTTCCCACCAGGTAGCCTTAATTAAAACCATTTCCATTGCAGATCCTCCTTTACTATTACCTTATGCTCCGGCAATAACTTAAACAGTTGCTCTTTTAAAAGCTGGGTATCTACCTGCGTTTTTGGTAGAACTAATGATTCTCCAGTACTTATCTTAACAAAAAAGTGCTGACCCGTTTCATGCAGTTCCTTTATTTCCGTTAAATAAATTTTGCTCTCTCCCACTGCACTTGTTTCTAATATAAACTCTTTATCCAATCTTAGAATCCCCAGCTGATTAACCTTGTTGCTGTAATATTCCTTTATATGCCTCATATAATGCCTTTTATAATACCACTTTTGGTAGGTCGGGAAAAATAAAATAACCACCAGGGCCAGGGGAACAAGAAAGTAAAGATGACTTTGGTGTCCGGTTGACCAGGCCGTGTAACAAAGAAAAAGGGAAAGCACAATCATGATCAACCAACTCCTCCTACGATTTCTTTTCGAGCGGCGGGAGTTTGAAGCAGTGTAAAGCTGGAAAGCTAAAAAATCGGAATACGATAGTGTATATTGGAATGTTAAGGAGGAATTATCGGTCTCTTGCATCTGATAAAATTATAAATTTAATTATAATGTAAAGTGAAAGTCGGCGGGAGATGACTCTTTTAGTTTCGCGATCATCTTTTTCGAGTCACTCTTCTCAACAAACTGCCCCATCCCGAAGTCTCTAAACTAACGCTGCACATTTGCGCCAAATAGCGGTAGAACATTTTTTTATAAATTGATCAATGTATCTCCTATTTTTAAGCAAAAATCAAACGATGAATTTAAACCTTATTTGCCTATTGGCATTTTTCACAATTTCTTATGCACACGCCCAGGACACGAAAACCGAACACAAGACGAATCAGGCACGAGCCAAACACTCAGTACATAGCAGCGGGGCCATAAAAGATATAGCATCGCTCGACGAAGGCTTTAATGAATTTGAAGGAGGTTTATTTGCCATGAAAGATTACCTCGTGCGGGGTAATGTGACCCTGATAAGAGTGAGTTACGGTACAAGGGTTTCCAGTCAGAATTACAGGGATTGGCAAAACAAGAAAAAGTACTACCTACTGAAAGGTGACGACGAACACCGCGAAATATTTTTAACCAATCAAAACCCTTCGGCTACTTCAACTTTAGCTTTTGGTGGTATGGCGACACGGCAAAGCTTAAATAATAGGAAATTTACAGGCTCTATGCTTACATCCTCTCAAACCACCCTCAGAGAATTAATGGGGAATAAAGCAGAAATTCTGAAAAATATCAATGGCCTTAAAAAGATAACAGAAGCCAATATGAAAAAACTGGTAAAGGCATATAATCAATAAGGCTTTGTGCTGCATCCCCCTAAGTTTATATTTGCCCGGCTAACTACACGTTGCTGGCACGTTTGCAACAACGCTTCTTCGAAGTGAGAGGCAAAATACAGGATGCAAAGGACATTGGCAATATACAAGCTATGCTACTCACAGAACGGGCGATTGGGACGAACAGAAAGTTCCCGTATCACAGATGGCACGTTTTCCATCAATAACTGGCTATTTGAAGACAATGTACTGATGGCCTTTTCCGATGTAAGGAACACTAAGCGGCGGCGAAGTTAATTACCTTCCTGCTAACAAGCAGGTATTTAAAGTAAGGGGTTATACGCCATCTGCTACAACTTTGGACATGAACAAGCTTAATATGTAAAAAATATCAGGCGGGCAAAAGGAAAGAATCACACCAAGCTTGGAAACACATCGATGATTAGCCCGACCAAATTCTTTTCATTTTCGTAGCTTTGTAATATGAACCAGATAGAGAGACATTCGTCAATTATATCCCAACTCTGTAAGCGGCATAGGGTAAAGAGCTTGTACGCCTTTGGTTCAGTGTTAACCGACAAATTCAATAGTGAAAGCGACATTGACTTAGTTGTTGATTTTGAGCCATTAGATGTCCTGGAATACGCCGATAACTACTTTGACCTGAAATTTGCTTTGCAAGATGCTTTAAAACGACCAATAGACCTGTTAGAAGAAAAGGCGATAAAAAATCCTTATTTCAGGGACACTATAATTCAGCAACGACAATTGATTTATGGACGTAGAAGTTAAAGCCTGGCTGTATGATATATTGAATGCAATCAATGAAATAGAAGGCTTCTTTGTGAACACTCCAAAAGAGTTTCAATATTACCAAAGTGACCTACGAACCAAGCGTGCTGTGGAAAGGAATATAGAAATCATCGGTGAGGCAATGAACCGGATTTTAAAGAAAAGCAACTCTATCCAAATTTCGAATGCTAGAAAACTCGTAGATGTGCGAAACAGAATTATTCATGGGTATGACTCGGTTTCAGATGAAGTAATTTGGGGCATCCTGGTACGACATCTTCCGTTGCTACAGGACGAGGTCGAAAAGCTATTAGGGGAATAAAAGCCCATCGGTACCTTGCGCAGCTAATGCGACAGCTCATATGGCTGACCACTCACTCGGAGTTGCCTATCATGCAAGCTTTTTACCATGGTTGTTAATTCGATGTTCTCTTATGATCAAACCCGCAATTCGACCTTTGATAATCTTTTAATATACCCCTAAAAGCATTCCATCTACATCAATAAATCGGATAACAAAATGCCCAGTCATGGAGTGAGACTTTTTATCTTATTTTGCACCACATTTTCGAACGGCTTAAATCACCGCGATTCATAGGCATTACAAAGCTGTCTCACGTGTAATGAGACAGCCTTTGTATTTGAAATTCACTAGCAAGAAACGTTTTTCAAGCATTGCGTGTTGAAGATCTAACTGTGGAGTAATTCAAAATCAATTCCTGTACAATTCTGATTTTCAATTTCCGATTTTAATTTCTCAGACACATAATATCCTGTTCCTGCAGACACTTTTTGTAAGATAAAAAAATCATCTAAAATTTCTTCTCTAATCGCAGGTTTCTCTATTTGTAGATGTTTAGGAAGATCGATTTTTTGAGATTGAATATTAAAATCTTCCAGCGATGTCAACGGGACTTTTGAAATCTTTCCTTCTCGTATCGATTTTAGCCAGATATCTGAATTCTCAAAATCAAGATAACTCTGATCTGATGTTAACGGTTGAACAATCCAATATGTCTCCTTTTCGCCCGTTTTGTCAAGTAGGTACGACTCCAAAAACTGAACTTTATCTGCAGCGTATTTTCCCAGAATATTTTTCAATTTGTTACTGACAAATAAACGTCCTGAAAATCCCATGCTACTAACAGAAACCAAGTCAGTTTTTTTTGCCTTCTTGGCAAGTTTTGCAGCTGGAACGCTCACATTCCCTTGAATTTCCTTAAAAAGATCTATATTTTCTAAGAAAGCAGGGTCATTTATAGTAGTAAAAAACACACCTTCTGAGACTTGCGGAAATGTTCCAATTTGCGCATCATTCGACGACCTTTTTAATCTGAAATACTTCATTAAAAATTTAAATTATTGATATGAACAGTTGGATGATTAATCATCTCATTTCGAATTCTATTCACTAAATCTAATACCGCTTGCTCAGCCTGCGGAGGTGTGATATTAGATCCATACAATGTACGTATTTCTTCTAACTCGTCAAAAACCTTTGTGCTGTATGCTGTATGGCTTCCGTTATGTATCAATGTAGACAAAGGGATACCATTTAAAGCCTCATTCATATGGAAACCATAATCTGCTGCTTTTTGCACTACAGGATGTGTAGAATATTCCCAAGGAATTATATGATGCGCCTGTCTCGCATCCCCCTTGGCCAGTTTCAAAACTTGACGTAATTGGCTTCTTCTTCCAAATGAGATCTGACCACTTTGTGACACCACCCATTTTAAAACAGTTTTTGTATTACCTGTTGCATCTACAGCTTTAATCGTATACTTAGCGCCTAAAGAAAGCCAGCCAGCTACCGGAAGAGCAGCAGCTATAGATAATCCCGCGTTTATCTTATCACCATCGATCGCATACAAAATACCGTTAGTTAAATCAAAGACCTCCCCTACTACCGGCACCAAACCTGCGAAATCAAGGCCAGTATGAATCCATTCATTTGAAACTCTCCAATAGGCTTTCATTTTATCAGAAAAGCTATTAGTTAAGGTCGGATCGTGGACATATTCCATGGCAACCATCGCCTTAATATGGTTTTTTATTACAGGTATATGGTGCCGGTGTGTGACTGGAATAACACTTGATAGGATTAGTGTAAGACCAGCATCCTCCCAGTCAATGCTTCCAGTTTTAGAAAATTCCATAAAGGAGTTTATGGAGGATCTTAATTCGTCATCCACCGGAGAGTGTTCCAAATAGTTTTCTATTTCAGAAACCATTTCAGGGTTTGAGGTCAGCCACTCTTTTGTGGGTTCATCAAATCCAATTTGACTTTGCAAAGTGCTAATACGTAGCATTAGAGCACTATTATTGCCATTTTCAATACATCAGCAATCACTTGCTGTTCCAACCAAAACGGAAGCGGAGTTTTTAAATTTTAAGACAGGACATCCGCACCCATTTTCAGTACCCTGCCGTTACCTTGGCCACCTGCTGGATGGTTGGTATTTTAACCAATCAAAACCCTTCGGCTACTTCTACTTTAGCTTTTGGTGGTATGGCGACACGGCAAAGCTTAAATAATAGAAAATTTACTGGCTCTATGCTTACATCCTCCCAAACCACACTCAGAGAATTAATGGGGGATAAAGCAGAAATCCTGAAAAATATCAACGGTCTTAAGAAGATAACAGAAGCCAATATTCGAAAACTGGTAAAGGCATAAAATCAATAAGGCTTTGTGCTGTTACTGGGGCCTTGGAAATTGGGATGTTTCGCGAGGACAGGAACCAAGGCTGCTACCTGCACAAGTCTTTCGCCCCGGTTCGTGTCTCCGGCCGCAAAAAGGATACTTGTGCCATTTTACCTGTTTTATAAGAATAGGTAATAGGTAACAAGATAAACTTACGAGGAAGCATCCGCTAAATTTGGTTTTAAATGGGGCGATTAAATTTTCTAGAAAAAAATACATACTAATTCAAAACTACATACTAGCTTAATTTATCCGGCCTTGCAGTACCACTTTATAAAGATGGTTTAGTATTGGCGAGTTTAAGTGTATTTTTACCGGAAAGCAGGTATAAGCTGCTTGATCCGAAAGTTATTATTTCTGCAATGAGAGAGTCGGCAAAACGGATCAATGAAAATTTAGAACAGGAGTAAAAAACAAAGTACATATTGCAGGGGATGGAACGCCCCTGCAATATGGTGAGATTGTCTGGTCTGAAATTCCAGGAAGGTGAGAAAGATGGTGATTAACAATTTCATCGAATGGTTAGGTCTATGCGACTCGCTTAATAGACAACTGTTTATATAATTTGACAATAATACAAGCAAGGCCGATTGAGAAAAGAACACCTAAGCAATATTCTGGTATTGAAAATCTGGGGGTATTCCTTCCGAGGAACTTGTCAAAAAAGTTTTAAGCCTGCGAAAGAATTACAATCAAGATAAAATTTCTATTTTAGAGAAAAAAACATATGAGATCAATTCTGCTTCTGTTTTTCTCGATAGTAACCCAAGTTTGTATAAGTCAGCCTATTGGTAGTACAGGCATTCTAAAAGGCTATACTTTTATTAATGTTCCCTCAAACAGGCAAATTGTTGGAGCAAAATGGGTTGCCGGCATAGGTGCAACGACTTCCGGACTCCCCCCAGAACAATTGATAGAATCCCAATCTCTAAGCCAACAATCGTTATCTAATGAAACATTAGGTGGGTTAAAACTTTCCCTTAAATCTATACTAGGATTAGGTGCATTTTCCAACAGTCAATTGAGTGTAGAACTTGGAGACATTAAGATAATAACAGTTAAGGATTTATACTCGTTGCCACTTGTTAAAAATGAAAAGGTCATTTTTGAAGCAGCAAAAGTAAGTTCAATTGACATTATTTATTCTAAAGAATTAGAAGGATCGGTAAGGGCAAAACTGCCGAACGGGGTTAATGTATTTAACGCAGGTTTGCAAGCGGGTGGAAAGAAAAGGGCGACCGTGCAAGGCGAAAATTTATATATCGCACAGAAAATAGTCAAAATAAGCAAAATTGAAACTGATGAAGACACTCAAAAGATAAAAAACAACTTCAAAGTCGATAACTTAATGGGTTATGATATTCAATTTGACAATAGTGCATTAATCTACTCATCACTAGCAATCGCGAGGCAACAATTGGGACCTAACGCGCTCCAAAGTCTAAAAGATGTTTCACATGTTATAGCGCAGTATTCTCCTCAAGCTAAACCTGTTCTACTCTCCATCAATTCCAATTCACAAGGGGGAACTACCTCTGATGGAATGTTTTCAAAGGAAATAAGCTTTTGTTATTGCAAAGCTCAAGGACCGATTTCGGGACGGCTTTTCTTACTGAACAAAATTAACTCAGGAGATAAAGTAACATTCGATAACATAAGATTGGACGAATATGCAATTAGTTATTCTAAACTTCCTGGTGTTACGTCTGCTAATGGCGACTTTGTAAGCTTTACACCTGCCAAGCCGCAAGCTGGCAGCAAGGTTACGATCCTAAGAAAGACCTATCATTTACAGAAAGTGGAAGACTAGACTTCAGAAAACGTTCTGGCAAGAACAAACAATGTAAAAAGTATCAGGCGAAAGGAAAGAATCACATACATGATTTCCTGCTTTACATCCTGCAATTTCAGCGCAGCCTGTAGCATAAGATATTACTTTAGCGTAATTATTATTCAAATCACTTGAACAGGCAATGTTGCTGATTTCAAGTGATGTAATAACATGCAAATTGCCATAAACATATTAAACGCTTTTACCACTGGCGGTAGAGGCGGAAATCCGGCAGCCGTAGTACTGGATGCCGATGACCTATCCTCTGAACAAAAACAACAAATAGCAATGTTAGCAGGCTTGTCGGAAACGGCCTTCATCAGCAGGTCTGCTATTGCCGACTTTAAGTTTGACTTTTTCACACCGGTAAGGCAAATTGCCGATTGCGGCCATGCAACGGTTGCTGCCTTCGCTTATTTGAAGCAAACCGGAAGGATACCGGAGCAGAAAACTACATCAAACAAGGAAACGATTGACGGACGTCGTGAAATCATCTTCAAAGGTCAGGAGGTTTTTATGGAGCAAAAGGCACCTGTCTTCAGCCAACTAAATGCTGATGACGCCATGTCTGTTGCTGCATCTTTAAAAATTGCCGATACGGGGTATACGCCACTGATATCAGATAATGGCAATCGCTTTGTGCTTTTAGAAGTTGCGAGCGATAAAGCTTTGTCTGCATTAAAACCAGACATGCTGCAGATCACCACCATTTCTGCAAAACATAAACTGATCGGTTATTACATCTTTTGCAATGTACCCGGAGCTGATTCCACTACGCGTATGTTTGCACCGGCTTACGGTATTCCCGAAGAATCTGCAACAGGTATGGCTGCAGGGCAGCTCGCTGCCTACTTGTATCAATCTAAATATCAAAAGCAGCACTTTCAAATTCACCAGGGACATTTTATGAACCCGTCTTCGCCAAGCCTGATCCAGGTTGACCTTGATATTGCTGATGGCAAGGTTACATCCTTATTCGCTGGCGGGAGCGCCCAATTAGTTAGTAAGCGAATCGTAGAAATATAATAAGAAATGGAATACTCGCAAGCGAATGGTAGTGAAGAATTCTTTAAGAAGCTAAGGAAGCAGAACATTACCCATATATCGACCTGAATAGACAACCAGTTGTTGCATAATAAAAGCAAGACATAACACAGTTCATCAAATTAACGAGGATTGGTATGTTGACGTAAAATGAAGTCATAGAGTTAGGTGGCATTAGCGAATGGAGCAAATTAGCTTGAATTTGCCCCAAGCACAATATCGGAAGGGTTATAAAGAAGGGCGAAAGTCTTGGAAAATGCGGAAATTTCTTTGAAGACTTGAACTTGACTAAAAATTCCTGCCTTTTTGGATAAAGAAAAATTGGATTTCGGTAGGCTTTAGAAAAGAATATTGAAGAGAATTGTAGTAAAGTGCACTTATTTCGACAGCTACATGAGCTATAAGCTGTGCGATTTGTACACAAAATAATATCTTTACACTTAACTTTTTTAAAGACACACCTCAAACCTTATATGAAGCGTTTATTACTCTACATATTCTTATTGTTTACTACCCCCCTATTTTCCCAGTCTCCTTACATTAATAATGTAAATCCGTTATCCGGGCCCGCCGGCACAACCGTAACTATTTGGGGGCGGTATTTTAATACGGTAGCGGCCAACAATAACGTATTTTTCGGAGGTGTAAAAGCTACTGTAATATCGTCAACAAGTACCTCAATAACCACCATTGTTCCAATAGGAGCGACATATAAGCCAATTTCAGTGCTAAACACTACATTGGGTTTAACTGGCTATTCTCCCATTCCATTTATTACTACTTCAGACAGTAAAAGCTCAATCACTTCATCGGACTTCGATCCGAAAGTAGATTTAACCACAGGTTATTCTCCCCGGGAGGTGTGTATGAGTGATATAGATGGAGATGGAAAACTAGACATGGTGGTTCTAAACACCTTAATAAATTTCACTGTATCTATTTTTCGTAACACAGCCACTAAGAATGTAGTTAACAAAACCTCATTTTCACCTAAAGTTGATATTCCAACTGGAAATACCCCGATTGCTGTTGCCGTACAGGATATGGATGGCGATGGCAAACCCGAGCTAATTGTAGCCAACAAACTAGGGAACACTGTATCGGTATACCCCAATAAAGCTACAAGCGGAACTATTAATGTCGATTCTTTCGGGTCAAAAATTGACTTTGCAACGGCCGCTGGCCCTTTAACACTTTCAGTGGGAGATATCGATGGGGACGGCAAGCCAGACATTGTTACTGCCAACGGAGCAACAGTCTCTGTTTTGCTTAATAATTCAGTAAAAGGAGTGCTTGACAACGCATCATTTGCTGCCCCATACAACATTAGTGTTCCTTTAAAAAACATAACGCTAGCCGATTTAGACAGTGATTCTCGCTTGGATATTGCAGGCATAAATACGTACGGGATGGTTTCTGTAATACATAACGCAAGCACTTATACCGGCCCTTTGAATGCTTCGTCTTTCGAAACGCCCATTAATTTCCCATGTGGCAATGGTGCATCAGTTATTGCAACTGCCGACCTTAACAATGACTACAAACTCGAATTAGTAACTGTAGATAGGACTGACAACACCCTGTCTATTTTAACAAATGCTACGAATGGCGCTATTATCGACAGCGAGTCGTTTTTACCACGAATTAGCACTATAACGGGAAAAGGGCCATATCAAATTGCTTTTGATGACATCGACGGCGATGGGCTATTAGATATGGCTGTACCCAATTATAATGATGGAAGTGTTTCCGTTATAAAAAACATTTATACTAGTGGGCCTATCACAAGTTCATCGTTCGCACCTAAATTAGATATAAATATAGAGCAGAACACCTCGGCGGTTGCTCTGGCAGATATCGATGGAGACGGCCGAAAAGACATCATCGTAACAAATAATTTTAATACAGTATCCCTACTTCGTAAAAATCCAAACAATCCGCCGGTTATAGGTTCTATAACTCCATTAGCCGGTCCGGTGGGTACCACGGTGACAATTAATGGTTCTAATTTTAACAAAAATGCTCTTGATTATAATATAGTCCATTTTGGTGCCGCTAAAGCGAAAGTAATATCAGCTACGGCCAATCAAATTGTAGTACAGGTACCTCCGGGTTCCACATATAAGCCAATTAGTGTATTAAATACGGAGACTACCCGTTCCGCCTATTCTTTAAAACCATTTAATGTAACCTATACCGCCAGCACAAGTACAAGCACATCAGATTTTGAATCACCTCTAAACACCCACTATCGTGGACAAAAACTTATGAATCTAGAATTAAGTGATATAGACGGCGATGGCAATCCTGATATGGTTACCGCAGATATTACTGCAAAGAAAATATCTGTATGGCGAAGCAAAGGGTTAAAAGTAACCTCACTAACCGAGCAATTTTATGCGGCTATTGATTTTGAGGGCGGAGATGCTATAGAAAACTTTAAGATTGGCGATCTGGACGGTGATGGCAAGCCTGATATTATAACTATTAACGAAACCATCAATACAGTTTCCGTTTTGCGAAACATATCTACTTCCGGTAATATCGCATTCGAAAAAAGAACAAATATCACTTCGTATTATCATACTTTTGGTAACCGCCTGATCTTGGTCGATTTAAATACAGATGGAAAACTCGATATCGTTACGTCCCAGAGTTATGGCTTATCTTTGTATGTACACCGCAACGTGTCATCTGTCGGTAAGATCGCATTTGCAGCTAGTACGGAGCTGAATCTACCGACACTTTCTGCTTTTGCGGCTGGCGATATCGACGGAGATGGAAAACCAGACCTGGTAATTAGCTCTTACGACCGCGACTATCCTTACAAAAATGGCATTACAGTAATTCGAAACACATCAGCAAACGGAAAATTTAGTTTTGAGCCGCCTGTACTGATGTCTGAACATTCCGGAGAATTTGATCTGGCAGATATTAATGAAGACGGGAAACTTGATATTATTCTGCATCAATTAATCATATTAAAAAACACGTCTACAGCAGGCGTTATTAACGGTTCATCATTTGCTGGTCCCTTAGTGTTAAATAGCAATCAAGCTAGAGCTTACACACTGACTGTGGCAGATATAGACGGCGATGGAAAGCCTGATCTTTTAACGGCGGACGAAAAACAACACAACCATAGTACATTATCAATTTTCAAAAACAATACAAATACGAACAACATTGCGTTTAATGTCTCCGCGCATATCGAAATACCTTACCAAGCACACACATTGGCTGTCGCCGATATTGATGGAGATAATTTACCGGACATTTTAGCTGCGATGTCCAATAATTCTATACAGCCAGTCTACCATCACCCTATGCCGTTGGTACAAACTTCACCGCAAATCACAGGAGTTAGTCCGTTGACAGGAGCAGTTGGCTCTCAAATAACCATAACTGGCAACAACTTCAACATACTGCCATCGGGCAACACAGTTACCATAGGCAATATCAGCAAGGTCGTTACCACCCCCTCGCCTAATAGTTTAACGTTAACAGTCCCGGCAAGCAGTACATATAGCCAAATACTGGTAGCAAATAATGCTAATAAACGGATCAGTAATTCATGGTTGCCTTTTAACACTACCTATAATTCCAAATACAGCATTACGGAAAATGATTTTAACGCTCCAGCTTATATAAGAAGCGAAAATTACAATCAGCGAGCAGTAATAGCAGATATAGATGGAGATGGAAAGCTTGACCTGGTGGTAATAAGTAACCAGGATACTCATAGGATTTTTATTCACCGCAATATTTCTATCCCTGGAGCACCTATTAGTGCGGGATCATTTGCGCCACCCGCTAGTTTTGATGTAGGTCGTAATGTCAAGATAATTGATGTTGACGGCGACGGGAAACCCGACATTTTAGCTGAAGGAGGCGGGCCGTTTGAATTTGGCAATAGTTTTGGCGTACGAAAGAACACCTCGGTACCCGGCACATTCTCATTTAATCTGCCCGTATTTACGGGCGTATCATACGGTAATCAGCCATCAACCGTCGCCGATGTAGACGGCGATGGTTTAGCCGATATGATTTCAACCGATGCCGATTTTAAGGCAGTGAAAATTTCGCAAAACATATCACGCGACGTTCAGTTCACCTTCGGTGTTGAAAAACAATTTCCAATCAAGTCCTACGCGACAGATTTGTCTGTCGCTGACTTTAATAACGATGGAAAACCGGATATTGTTACCAATAACTCAGACGGAAGTATATCTATACTTAAAAACACATCGGTTTCTAATATCATCGGAACCACATCATTTGCCCCCCATATCGATATAAATACGGGCAACACCTTAACCGGCATCTCCCAAAAAATGGGAGATATTGATGGTGACGGCAAGCTTGATATCATTATATCATACCTATTAGATAGTACTTTTTCAATACTACGCAACACTTCAGTTAATGCTGATATAAGTTTTGCCCCCAAGGTAGACTTTAAGTTATCACAACTATTAGAAGTAATTATTAATGATATAGACGGCGATGGTAAGCCCGATATATTAGCGTCAAGGGGTAACAATTACACAACACCTACTGGGTTCTCCATATTTAGAAATACCAGTACTCCGGGTGTTTTCAATTCCAACTCACTGAGCGCAAGTGAAGATATTATAACCGGGAGCATTTCGTCGCTAGCCACTGGCGATCTTGATGGGGATGGCAAATCTGATATCCTTGCCTCTATGGGCTACGTATTATCTATCTATCAGAATAATCCCCATACCCCTTCCAAACCTACCATAAGCACTTTTGCACCGAAAAGCGCTCTAACTGGAACTGTAGTAACTATTAAGGGAACAGATTTTAACGGTACAACCGCGGTAAGCTTTGGCGGTGTTCCGGCAACTTCTTTTAAAGTTGTATCGCCAACCATTATAACCGCTGTGCCTGCAAATGGAAACAGCGGTTCTGTATCAATACAGACTCCACTAGGCAGTGTTAGTTTAGGCGGGTTTATTTATGGCTCACCGACTCCTGAAGGAACGTCTATAACTCCCCTAGCCGACACTATTAAAGTTACGCTAATTGATGGCAAAGCCAAAACCCTTACTTTAAGCGATCTTGCAACAATAAATTCAACAATTACAAATCCTAAAATTACTTTAAGCACCCCGAGCTTTAATTGTTCCTCAATAGGTAATCAAAACGTAAGTATTAAGATTGAAGATTCAGCCAGCCCTCTCAATCCGGCAGCTGTAAAGTTTGATAGACCGAGTTCTGTAGCATTTGATGTATATGGCAATCTGTATATTTGTGATGCGGGAAACTCCAAAATAAGAAAGATAAGCGCATCTGGTGAAGTCACAACGTTAGCCGGAAGCGGTTCATCTACCAATACCGATGGCAAAGGCACTTTGGCAGGCCTGGCAATTTCTAATTATTCGAAATTAGCAGTCGATCCGTTTGGCAATATATACTTTACTGCAGGTTCTGTGCGTAAGCTAGATACACAAAATAATGTTACCACCCTCGCGGGAAACGGGAGATACACGAGCGGACACACGTATCCCGGTTCTGACATCGCTTCTGCATTAAGTGTTGCGACGGGAATAGCGGCCGCGCCCGATGGCACGCTCTATGTTTCCGACATGAGTGGCGGAACCATATCAAAAGTAACGCCGACGGGTGTCTCAACTGTTTTTGCGGGTTACTATGGTCACGGCAGTCAGGACGGACAAGGTTATTACGCTGCTTTTAGTTCTCCGGGTGGAGTAGCAATTGATGATAACGGTATTGTTTATGTGGCAGATTCTGGCAATGGTTCGATACGTAAAATTACCCCATCCGGGCAAGTATCTACATTGTTAACGAAGAAATCTGACACTTACCTATACCCTTTAGGTATAACGGTTGACCAAGATGGAGATATCTACATTATCAGTGGATCCTCTATTGTTAAAATAACTCCGGACGGAACAGTTACCACCATTGCGGGAAGCAGAGCATCAGGCGGAGCATATATTGATGGCCCCGGCTCTATAGCAAGATTTAATAACCCGAGCGGTATAGCTGTTGATGGGAAAAAAAACGTTTATGTAGCCGACTTGGGGAACAATTGCATCAGAAAAATCGATGCAACTGGCTTTGTAACAACTTTTGCCGGTGGCGAAAAAGGATATCGCGATGGCCATCTCGGCGCGATAAGCTCATCGGCTACGGCACTTGTTAATATCAAAGTAACCAGTGACATGGAAATTACAAATACCTTTACTGATCAGCATTTAGCACTTGATGAAACTGGCACAGCCGAAATTCCTGATTATACTAAAAATGTGTTATTGACAAGTAATTGCGAATCGACAAATTTCAAAATCTCACAATTGCCTGGTAAAGGGACCAGATTAAATGCGACAGAACAAGCAACTGTAACAATTAGCGCAACAGATCCTGCTGGTTACAGTGTATCAAAGTCATTTAAAGTTACGGCCGATGTAAACAGAGCTATTGTATTAAATCCAATCTCCAGTGTAGTATACGGAGCTGCGGATATAGAGCCTCAAATTATACCGCCTACCAATAGCACAGTAACACTCAACAGCAGCAATACAGCGGTTGCAATTATTGTTGAAAACAGAATTCGTATTGTCGGGGCGGGTATAGCGACCATAACAGCAACGTCGGCCGGTGCTTATATTGATCAAAAAATGCGGCAACTTATCGTAACACCAGCTCGTTTAACCATTAAAGCACAAGACAAAACCATATTATCAGGATCAGAGCTTCCTATTTTTACATACACTACTAGCGGTTTTGTCAATTCAGACACCGAAGAAAGCATCACCATAAAACCTACTGCAGAGACCAGCGCAACAAACACTTCCATTTCTGGCACATATCCTATTTTATTTAAAGGAGCATCCTCAACAAATTATACCTTTTCGTACTTACCAGGGGTAATTACCATACTAAAAAGCTTACCAGTATCTAATTTTGTTATCTCGACTACCACTGCTACATGCAGAGGTTTAAATAACGGTAGTATCAGCATCACCGCAGCACAAGAGCTAAATTACATGGCTACGCTTACGGGTACGACAAAAAATACAGTTCAATTTGATAACGCCACCACATTTAAGAACCTTGCAGCAGGCACTTATAAGCTTTGCATTAGGGTAGCTGCTAATGATAGCTATGAACAGTGCTACACCCTTACTATTTCAGAGCCAAAAACTCTCGGCATATCCACCTTAAGCACTGATAATAAAAACATTAGATTTTCATTAGAAGGTGGCACTATTTACAATATCCAGTTAAATGGTATATCCCAAACAACACGAGACAGCATAATTAACCTCGAGCTTGCAGATGGGAAAAATGATATTATAATTACTACTGACAAACCTTGCCAAGGCGTTATTTACAAGACAGTTATTTCATCTAGCGATATCACCATATATCCGACACCATTTGAAAATATAATTTATATAAACTTAGGCTACCAGACTGTAGGTAACGTTAGGGTTGATGTGTATTCCACAGTTGGATTCTGTATTTATGCCTCAAAATTTAACCACCCAGGCGATACTTTAAAGTTAGATCTTTCTAGCATCTCGATTCCTGGAGTCTACATGCTTAAATTAACTACTGATAATACCCAACGTATATTTAAAATAATAAAAAAATGAGAACAGGAACATTGGTATTACTTGTGACAATGTTAATTTGCGGATGTAAGAAAAAAACTGATGGAGATAAGCCCGATATGGAAATTTCCAATAAACCGGTTCTACTGTTTCCGAGCCAAAATTCAGCTTGTACAACCAGTACAATCGTATCTGCTACACAAAGTATAATCTCATTCACATGGAAACAGGTCGATAATGCCAGTAACTATGATGTAATTATTAAGAACATGACAACTGGCACATCGATAATACATAACACTCCTGTGCCAATGCTGGAGCTAACACTTTCGCGTGATACGCCATATTCATGGTATGTTATATCCAAACCGGTTAAAACACCATTAGAATCACAAAGTGATATATGGAATTTTTACAACCCTGGGCCCGGTGAAATTTATTATACACCTTTTCCTGCGGACCAAAATTCCCCCATTGGTCAATATGTAACGGCGCTTAATGGTAGTATTCAATTAAGGTGGAGAGGAAGTGATCCTGATAACGACATAGTCAATTATGATGTATATTTTGGAACTTCTATTTCTCCTGAGATCTATAAAAGCAACGTCCCAGATATGTTTTTAAATAATATAAAAGTTATTTCTGGAACTACCTATTATTGGAAAATAATCACAAAAGATGAACATGGAAATTCATCTAGTTCAGCATTGTTTCAGTTTCGAGTAGTTTAGCGTTCCTTCAAGCATTCCACATTTTTAGTATCGAGCTACTGGATCCATACCGTAAAGCAGTTTTGGTTATACCCAACGTTGTGTTAATTTAGCCAGTTCTCTTACATCTAAACTATCTCAATCGTCCTGTAAAGGAACTAACCGGCAAATCATGATTAATTCCTCACCTCTCATACTCCGTTTGACCATTTATCAGCAATACCTCATTTAACGCTTCCAAAACCACTTTAACATTCTGATCATCGGATGCTAGTTCCAGCCCTCCTTCGTAATATCTCATCATAAAATAGTCATATGATTTATCGGGCAATTCTTCAGAAAAGGCAAGTTCCCAAAGTGCTTCATAAATGCTGAGCAAATCAGAATGAAGCTCTGACATAAAAAACTCGATATAGGAACGAGAATATGGATTTCGTTCTAAATCTTGTTCCCTGGATTCTGTATCAAAATCCGGGTCTTCAGAAATACTAAGCTCCTCGTCCGAAAGATTATTCAGGTTTGCAATGGAATTCCGGGCATCGGCCAGGATCTCAATTATCCTGATAACGCCAGGTATGGCCGGATGATTCAAAGCTTTTAGAATTTCCAGATCTACAGGAAGCTGGTCTCCATCCACCAGGGTTGCTTTCCAGTCCTGCCATTCCTCTTCCAGACCGATAGTAAAGCCCAGGTCATAAAACTCATGGGCGGCGTAGTCCAGCAAATGAAACATTTTAATCAGCTGCTGCCGGTATTCAGATTGATTTTCCATTTATCTTAAAATCAAGCTAAGCTGACCCAAAACGGTCAGACATATGAACAAAAGTAAATTATCCTCATGCAAATTAGGGATACATACGCCCCCTAATAACCAAACAAAAAATGATTGTGATCACAGCTCCGGTCAGCTCCCTCACACCGATCTGAGAAATATAAATCTCCTGAAGCTTTTTTCTTACAGTTACTGCCGGCGAGACTTTACCATCTGGATCATTTACACCAGCGCTGAAAGCGTAAACACAAAAGAGAATAATAACAGCAGATAGAAGCTTAAATAAATGATTACTCCGTAACATGGTGATAATGAATTAAAGTTATTTTCGAAACTATACTCTGAATAATCTGCCAGAGCCGGCCATAACGTCCTGATGAGCCACCAGGTAAGCGCTTTGAAGATCAGTAAGGCCACCACCGCTATAATAATAGCGCTGAGAGCCCCGGGATCGATCGCCGCTGAGGTGACATCCAGGTACCTGGATATCACCGGATAATAAATGAACAGCAAAAGGCTGATCAAATGGCCAGATGTTCTTTCTTAATCTGGAATACCGACAAGGGTAGTTTTTTCCGAACAACTTGGCCGAAACTTCCGAAGGCTTTCGGTACCAGGGGATAATCTTTTCGGGTGTTTTCTGGTTGGGTTCCGGTAGGGTTGTCGAATAATCAGGAAATGTTATAGTCAAGTTTATACCCGGCGTCGCAAGCGATGCCGGGTATAAAAAAGGCAAATCTTAAAAGCAGTATTCGAAGATTGTTAAGATTTAAATTAACCTGCTTCTTTATGTTTTACATCCTATTTTTGGTTAGGCCATACCGGATGTGCGTGGTGAGATCGGAGGGTATGACTTCCAGTACTTGCAGATTGTAAAGTTCGCTATCAATATTGTCAAACAGGCGGATGCCGCTGCCTAAAAAGACAGGCGCAATGTGAATGAAGAACTCATCAACAAGGCCTGCGTTAAGATACTGCTGGATAGTTTCGGCACCACCTTGTATCCTTATATCCTTTCCTTGGGCTGAAGCTTTTGCTTTTTCCAAGGCGCTTTCAATGCCGTCGTTTATAAAATAAAAAGTAGTTGATCCTTTTTGAACCCAGGGTTCTCGCTCTTCATGCGTAATTACATACACATCCGCCTTGTAGATGTCCTCTTTCCAATGTACTTCTCCTTCTTCGAACATTCTTTTACCCATAATGTAAGCGCCTGTCCTTTCGAAAACGTCATCGATCAGTTTACTGTCTGCGCCATATTCTTCACCATACCCTGCCATATTAATGTGGTTCCAGAATGCCTTTTGTTTAATCATCCAAGGATGAATCTTGCCAGATACGCCTCCCATTGGGTTGTTGGGCCCTCTGTGATCGCCCGCGAAAAAACCGTCCAGGGAAATTCCGCTGTCAAAAATTATCTTGCTCATGTATAACTGCTTTATGATGTTTTTAGATAGGCTTCCAATCTGTTCAAGGTTTGCTTGCCGCCTTCAATTGCATTTACTTTTCTGTTCAGTTCCTCGATGATCTCTTTAGACTTGAAGGTGGATCGCATTGTTAGTAATGTTTTCCCGTTCATCTCCTCAAATGTGATGGTGACCAAAAAGTTGTAGTCTTCACTATTTTCACCGGTATGCTTGTAGGACAAGAGGGCGGGCTCAATAACTTCTATATACTCAATCTTATTTTCCCAATCCTTTCCCCAGCCGTGCATCACAAACTCCCAGGTTTGCCCCGGCGACACGGTCATTGATCTTGTGGTGAGCGAGAACCCATCTGGCCCCCACCATGCTTTGATATGTTCTGGATTTGTCCATACTTCCCACACCAACGTTCTTGGTGCATTAAGAAGCCTGGTGTGAATGAGCTGGTTGTCTTCCTGCTTAAAGGTGTTGTAGGATTCCATGATTTCTATTTTTTATTTTGGATCTTTCCGAGGTACTCTTCTAAAGAGTCGAATTTCTTGTCCCAGTATTTCCGGTATTGGTCAACCCAGTCAGTAACTTCGATCAGTTTTTCAAGGCGTGCTTCGCAATATCTTTCCCTGCCTTTTTGTTTTATGGCGATTAAGCCAACGTCGTTAAGAAATTGAACGTGTAAGGAGACGGCCTGCCGGGTAATGCTGAACTCTTTGGCGATCGCGTTAACATGCAACGGCTCCTTGGCCAGCATGCCGATGATCTGTCTGCGGGTTGGGTCTGCTATGGCTTGAAAAATATCTCTGCTCTGTGTCATAATGCGCAAGTAAAACCTTGCACAAATAAACGCGCAAGATTTTACTTGCGCAAATTTATTTTCACATAACGTTGTTACAAGGCGTATTTAAGGGCATTGCAGATGTCTTCTAAAAACAAGAAGGCTGAACATGGCGGATGAGCAAGGGCGATAAAATATTTGTCGACGGTAGGATATAATAGTAGTAGCTTTTTAAATTGACAAGTGTAAATTTACATCTACAACATGGTATGATAAAGAGCTAATTCCACTATTTCAGCAGATGAATCAAACACAATGGACAGCCATCAGGGATTTTGATCTGGATCGGCCCTTACGCTCTTATGGTTTCTCCACCCGGCTTGCAATGGAAAATAACTGGACGATCAATTTCGCCAGCGAAGCTATTCTGGAGTATAAAAAATTTATGTACCTGGCCGCTATCAGCGACTCCATGGTATCCCCTTCCGAAATTGTAGATGTGGTTTGGCACCAACACCTGGTGGACACGAAATCCTACCATCAATTTTGCCAGGTACTGGGAAAGCGAATTGAGCATATTCCCTCAACACATCATCCGGCCGAGTACGACAGATTCCGGCACGCAAAAGAAACCACGCAAAAGCTGTATGGGGAAATCTTCGGAGATCAGCCGCCAACCTTCTGGAACTACTCTAACATCTACGAGCCACTCGCCCTCGGCAAAGCAAGGTACAAAATCAGGGCTTTCCTGCTTTTGGCCATTCCCCTAGTATTACTGGCGTATATACCCCTGTTTTATTTATTAAGAAATAGCTATGTTCAAATTGGCAATCCCGGTTTCTTGATTGGATACGTTTTACTTTTCACTTTAATCCTGCTTTTCCTCGAATTCTATAACAGGAAAAAGTTTGCCGAACTTTTAAACCGTACTAGTAGCGATGCCTTCATCTTCAAGCTCGATCCACTCGAACTTGTTTATCTACAAACCGGCAAGATAGAAAACGTACTGCACGGTCAGGTGAGTCTGATGATAGATAAGCAAAAACTCGACTTCAGCGAAAACATATTAAAAAATCAAGCCGACGCCGCGATAGAAACGGTAGTCGAATACTCTATCTCAGAGGTAATCGATACCTATGGGCCGAATCGATATCCTCCCCTGCTGAAACATTTAATAGCGAGACCAGTATTTAGGGCCATGGAGAACAGCCTAGATGCCGTCAAAAAATACTTTGTCAAATCCCATTTCTTTTCACGGATATTTTATCTCAACTTTTTTCTGCTAGCAATGACCTTACTCGCAGGATTCGTCCGCCTCGGTACAGGTATTAGCATGGATAAACCGGTCGGTTTCCTCGTGATTATCCTTTTCATTCTATTAGTAGTATCGGTTGCTTTCCTTAACAGGACCACGAACTTGATTGCCAGGCATAGCATACCAGCCTTCTTTAAACAGAATTTTAAAGACACTCCGGACGACTGGAGCTGGCGCTACTTTTTAGAGGGCAATGCCGTACTAAACAGTCTCCTACTCCCGGTTATCATCGTTATGACCAAAACAAACGGTCCTTTTTCTGATTCAACCGGTTCCTCATGCAGTTCCGGTGGTTCTGATTGTGGAGGAGCTTCAAGCGGATGCGGTGGATGTGGCGGCGATTGAACTAAATGCTAGCTTCTATCAACTGACGACCCAGTATTATGTGCGCAGTATTGACCCGCTTACGATTCTTTACACACCAAAAAATTCCTCAATTGCATACCATTCTTGTGAATGACCGTGTATAGCCTCCAGAAAACAGATCAGGTGATAAATCTCGAATACGAAATCTATCGATTTAACTTCCATATCTTTTAGCTCAGGATGAAAATAGCCAAGCACTTCCTTTCTAAGATGCAGGTTAAAGCGCATTGCCGGAACTTTCTTCAGAAAAGTAATAAGAGCTTCCTCGAGCTCCGCGTTGAAAATTTCATTCGGTTCTACTGGCTTTCCGTCTTTTTCCTCATTTATGATTCTCTGATATTCTTCGTTCGTTTCAAATGACTCGACTCTGCTTTCCTTTTCGTAATGACTCGTTTTATGCCATTCTTGTGGATGAGCATGTATAACCTCAAGAAAAGCGATCAGGTGATGGATATCAACCACGAAATCTAACGTGTTTACCTCCATATCGTTTAATTGGGGATGAAGAAAGCCAAGCACTACCTTTCTAAGATTTCGGTTAAGGCGCATTACCGGGACCTTTTTCAGGAATACGATAAGGGCTTCTTTGATCTCAGGATTGGGAATCTCCTTCGGATCAATTGATGTTCCCTCATGTTTATTATTTATGATTTTCTGATGCTCATTATTTTTGTCAGATGTCTCCATTTCTATGGTCTTTTGTAATTATTCAATTGGTTTATCTTATTAGCCAGTCTTCAGTATCACCCCGCTGTTCCTCATGTTTTTTAATAGCTAGTTCCAGTTCCTTCATCTGCTGAATGAAATCTGTAAATTCCCTGACCTTTTCTTCCGGCAGTATCTCTAAATCAGCCCTATTGAAAAGGAAGCACCACTCCCAGAATATTCGTTCGGCTTCTTCCGGAGGATAGGTTTGAAAAAACCTTTCCATTAATTCTAAAAAAACTTCTGAATTCCTTTCGAAGCTTGATATGTTAGTTTCCATATAATTGATTTAAGTATTTACTCTCTGCCTGTCCGGAGTGTCCACACTCCGGATTGAGCAATAAAAGCGAGTCTCCAGACTCGCCGTCAAATAACAATTACCTATCGCTCATTCTGCCCCACCCCAGTCTCCGTCACTACCACTTCCGGGATCAAAAACGCATACCGCTTATCCCCCGGCCCAAGCACATACTCCTTCCCGTTCAGCAGCCTCCTCAGCGTCACCGCAAACCTGGCGTCCCGGTTCAACCGTCTCAGATCCATCCAGCGCAGCCCGCTTCTGAACACCAGTTCCTTCCTCCGCTCCTGCAGGATCAGCCCCAGTGCTTCCTCTGCTGTACCAGCCGTAAAAGGCACAAAGCTGCTTGCCCGCCGCCTTTTGATCAGCAGCTTATTCAGCCATTCCAGCGCCTCCTCCCGCTTTCCCTCCCGTGCGTAACATTCCGCTCTCACCAAATACATTTCACTCGTAGTGATCCCGGCAAACAAACTTCCGTTGTTCTTCCCTGCATAATCTCCCTTAAAGAACACACCCTGGTCTGCCCCTAACGTAAAGAACAGCCCCTTCCTCAGATCATCGTCATCATAGGCATCATACAGCTCCCGGTCAACCCTGGCCACATTCGCTACAAATACCCCCGAGTTACCCTTATTGATCGCATGAAAGATCACTTCCTGGTTAAACAGTGTAAAAGGATTAGCAGCCGAAGCACTCAGCAGGTTGTAATCCAGCAAGCTGCTTTGCAGTGCCAGGCAGGAATCTGCCCAGCGGCCTGCCGCGGCATAGTCCTCCAGCACCAGGTTCAGCCTGGCCAGTACCGCAAAAGCTGCTGCCCGTGCCGGACGGGTCTTGTAGGCGCTGCTTAGCGGCAGCAAGCCTGCCGCCTGCTCCAGGTCGTTCCTGATCTGGTTGTAAGTTTGCTCCAGGCTCGATCTTACCGTCTTATCGTTAAAGTCTGAGCTCAGCCTTAAAGGTAATCCCGCTATAGAGGAAGCGGTAGCCTTATCATAAGGCAGCGTAAACACCTGGGCTAGCTGGAAATGGCTCAGTCCCCGGAAAAACAGCGCCGAGCCTTTCAGGATATTGTGCTGCTCTCCGGTAGCCGCCCTATCCACCAGGTCGAGCACCGCATTAGCGTTAAAGATGGTGTAATAACCGTTACTCCAGTCCTGGGTAGCCTGAGCATCCCCTTCCCAGGTATAGGTTTTCCGGTCGTCGATAAAAAACAGCTTGGCCCAGTCGGCCTGGTTCAAACGCAGATCGTCTGAGGCGATATCTCCCGCTGCCGGGTAATTGGTGTTCATCGCCGTTTCGTTATCCAGCAGGGCCTGCAGGTCTCCCGCCGTAGCCGGAACGGAAAGCGCCTTGTTGGGTTTCAGGTCGAGGAACTTCTCGCAGGAAGCCAGCAGCAGAGAAACTGCTAAAATCGTTAACGCAATTAATCTTGCTCTATATTTCTTCTTCATGATCTTTTCTTTTTGTCTTTCCATTTCTTTAAAAGTTTGCCCTGATTCCCGCCGAAAGGCTCTTTGCCGCCGGGATATTGTTTCCGTAGTCGGGATCGAGACCCGCTTTGTTCTTCCGCCAGAGGATTCCCAGGTTATTGGCATATAGAAAGACATCCAGCTGCTTAAAAGGCAAGCGGGGAATAGCGGTCCTGATAAACGAATACCCCAGGTTAATATCCTGCAGCCGGATATGATCTCCCCGCTCTACCGTCACTTCACTCTGGCTGTACACCCTTTCCCGCTGCGCATTGGCAGGATAGATCATCGAGGGAACCGTGGTATTCAGCTCATCGCCGGGCTGCTGCCAGCGTTTATCATAGTCGGGATGCCCCACCCAGGAGACCATCAGGTTGGCATAGTTGATCGTGCTCCTGCGGAAGTAATAGGCAAACCTTCCACTGATGTTGAACGACAAACTGATATTGCCATAGCTGAAGCTCTGCCGCAGCGAGCCGTACACCGGGGGCACCGCATCGCCATGAAAAACCAGGTCCTCCAGGGTGGTTTTGCCGGTGATGGCCGTATAGTCCTGGCTGGGCTGACCGTTCAGGAAGGCTATGGGATTGCCGGTGGCCGGATCCAGCCCTGCCCAGCGGTAGCTCACCACGTTATAGGCAGGCTGCCCTTCCAGGGGCGAGATGCCCGTGCCCTCTCCAACATAAAAGCTGAAGGAGCTGGGTTTGCTGTAGTACTTAGTCACCTTGTTCTTTGAGTACGAATACAGGGCAGCAGCTTCCCAGCGGAACCTTCCGGGAAGGATCAGGGTGTTCAGGCTGATATCTGCGCCGCGGGTGCGCATAGCGGCACTGTTGCGGGTCAGGGTGCTGAAGCCGCTGGTGATATCGGATGCTACCAGGCTGAGCAGGTCGCTGGCCCGCTTGTTATAGAGCTCCAGGCTGCCCTGCAGGCGGTTGCCCTTACTGGCAAAGTCGAGCCCGAGGTTGAACATCCGCACTTTCTCCCAGCGCAGCTCAGGGTTGGGCGGGTTTTGCACCTGGGCATAGGGCAGCCCGGTGGAAGAGTTGAACAGAGGCTGCCGGTAGGCAATGGTGGTCAGGGCCGACAAGCTGTTATCCACATTGCCGCTATAGCCGTAGCTGGCCCGCAGCTTGATAAAAGGCAGCAACTCCCGAATGGTGCCAGTGTAGAAGCTTTCGCGGGAAAGGTTCCAGGCCAGCCCTACCGACCACAGGGGCACCCCTCTCTGGTTGGTAGCTACTCCCAGCAGGTTGGAGGCGTCTTTGCGGATGCTGGACGAAAGGATATAGCGGCTCTTTAGTGTATAGGCGGCATTCCCGAACAGGGACACAAAGCGGCTGGTGACATCGGAGAAAGCATTATTTGGCGGCACCTGGGTATTAGCCAGCAGGTTAGCATAGATGGGATAGCTGTTTACAAGGTCCGTCTGCTTAAAGCTCATAAAGTTATCATCATAGCCATAGCTGCGGCCCGAGGAGGAAGAGCTCCTGCGCTGCCGGATCTCGGCCCCGGCCAGGGCTTCCAGCTGGTGCTGCCCTCCCAGGTGACCGGAGTAGTTGAGCTGCCCCCGCGCTACATGGGCATCGAGCACCTGTTCGGCCAGGTCCAGGATACCTCCGTCGGGGATGATGGTGGTACGGCTGGAAGCCGTGAGCTGGGTATAGCGGTTCACCAGGTCTCGGGCGAAGTAAGTGTCTTTGCTGTAATGCTCCCGGCTGCTGGTCGCGGCCCGCTCGTACTGGTAGCGCAACTCGGCGTTCCATTCGTTGGCTTTGGTTTTATAGAGCTGGTAGCGGCTGCCCAGGTTTAGCACCAGGTCATGGATCCGGCTGACATTGTCTGCTAGTTCTGCCTCATCCAGGGGACGGTAATGCCAGTCGAGCAGTCTGCCCTTGCCTGCCGTATCTACAAAGGACAGGCGGTAGTCTTTTTCCAGGGCCAGGGCATTGCCTGCGGCATCGGCCAGGCGGGCATAGGGGTAGATCACCGACTTGCCTCCCCCGGGATTGATGGCGGTATTGTAGTTATGAGCCAGGGTGGCGGTATAGCTGAGCCCGGCCTGCAGCTCGAGCTGCTTGATGGGTTTACTGATCACCGTGCTGCGCAGGGTGGTTCTTTGGTAGTCGTTACTCTGCTGGCTCAGCAGGTTCCGGTCGTATCCTCCCGAAAGGGTATAGTGCAGGTTGCTGCTTCCCCCGCTCAGGTTTAGAGCATACTGCTGGTTAACGCTTTTGCGGTATAGGTACTTGCTGATATCGTTTCGTACATCGTAACTGCTGAGCTCTGCGATCTGACTGTTAAGCTCCTCCTGGCTAAGCTGCCCTGCCCGGTGTTTAGCCAGCAGCTCCACCACGGGAGAGATCACCGGCCTTGCCCGGGTATTGCTTAGGGCGGAGTTATAAAAGCCTTTATCAAAGAGAAAGCGCTCGGCCTCGATAAAGGAGGCGGAGGACATTTGCGGGGCATAGAACACATCGGGTTTCTCGCCGAGGGTGACATTGCTTTGCAGGGAGAGCCTGAAGGGCTGATTATAACCTGCTTTTTTGGTGGTGATGACGACCACGCCGTTTCCTGCCCTCGCGCCCCAGATGGAGGAGGCTGCCGCGTCTTTTAAGATGGTGATCTGCTCGACATCGTTGGGGTTGAGGTTGCGAATATCTCCTTCATAGGGGAAGTTATCGACAATGAACAGAGGCTGCCGCTGGGTACTGCTGCCCAGGCTGCTGATACCCCGGATACTGAAATTCTGGTTAGCAGCACTTCCCCGTTTGTCAAAGAGCACCTCGGAGGCAATGGCATCCAGCCGGCTGAGCACATCGGTACTCACCTGCCGGTTATAGAGCTTCTGATCAATAACCTCAAAGGAGCCGGTGACACGTTCAAGGGGTAGCTGCTGGTAGCCGGTAGAAACGGTAACCTGCTGCAACTGGGCACCGGAGGGCTGGAGCTTTAAGATCAGGGGGCTACTGGTTTGATTGTTTACGTGTACCATTATTTTCAGGGTTTTAAACCCGATATAGGAAACCTGAAGCTGAGCGCTGTCTGCGGGCAGGTTCAGCTGGAAGGTGCCATCCGCATTGGAAGTAGTATGGATGCCGGTGCCGGGCACCATGATAGAGGCTCCGGCCAGGGCTTCCTGGTCCGTGTTTGACAGAATGCGACCGTTTATTGGGTGCTGCTGTTTCTGTTGAGCGCTGAGGTGACTGGGATAAAGGTTTAGGAGGAACAGGGTAAAGAGGACTACATAGGGTGTTTTCATTTTTGAGGGTTGATTTCTTGTGATTTTCTGATTTACCGGATAATGATTTGATGGTTTTTACTGATCAGTGGGTTAGGGTGGTATCGGTGGTAAAGGCGGGTTCTTTAAGGATGAACATTTCTAGCTCCCGCTCCTGGCTTTGCAGCAGTAGGCCTTGCTTTTTGAGTTCTTCCTTGAAGGATGTTAAGTTGTTCAGGGGCTTACTAAAGCGGAGATCTGCCGGACCGGCAAAACCGGTTTCATCCAGTACGGGCGGAAAGCCGGAAATGCGGTTAAGAGCGAGCACCAGGTTTTCCAGCGGGGCATTTTGCATAAAGGGTGTTTCTTCTTCGGGCCCCAGCGCGACATAGCGTTTTTGCGCTGTTGGTTGCGCTTGTGATCTAAACAGGCTTACATCTTTGATTTTCAGCACCAGGCAACTGACCTTTCGTTTTTCGATGGAGCTTTTAAGGCCGGTCATTGCGTCCAGGTCATGGCGCATCCAGGGATAGACATCTTTCAGATCAGTTCGGGCAGGAAGGCTGCATTCATAGCTGTACTGGTGCTTCCGCTCCCATTCGGTCAGGTAACCGGCTTTCGGGCTGTACACCAGAGCGGCGGTATCTTTGACTTCCAGGATTCTGCGGGAAGGGTTAAAGATCAGGCCCCCGCGTTGGTAGGCGATCGCGTAGAGATGCAGCAGGGTATGGTTGATGGCATAAAAGCGGGTGATCCGGCCGCTGCTGTCTTTCTGGGTGCCGGAACGGGTGCTGGCTCCCGGAACATAACCGGTCAGCAGGCTATTTCGCTTGTCTCCTGCAGCAGGGCTCTTAATTGCTGCCAGCGGTTTGTTGTAATCATAGGGAGCTTCGCTGTCTTTCTGCGGCCAGTTCATGGGGCCGCCAGTTAAAGCCTGCCGGATATTGTCTGCGTTCAAGTATTCGGCATAGGTAACCGAGCGGAACACGCCTTTCTGATCGATCCAGATGATATGGGGTACGGTTTTATAAGGAAAGAATTGTCTTAAGAGGGTATCACCTGTGGCGATGGGCTGGTTCAGGCCGGAAAGCTTTGGGCTTGCTTGCAGGTAAGCCTGTACGGTTGTTGCTTGCTGCGAAGTTACCGGCAGGATCAGCACTCTATCATTGAACTTCGCCTGGAGCTTTTTTACCGTGAGCAGGTATTCAGCGGAGCTGCTGCAATCGGTAGCCCAAAAATCCAGAATGATCAGTTTGCCTTTGTGTTCTGTTAAATTTATGCTGCCTGCCTTAAGGTCGATAACATTTGTGATACTTAGTTCGGGCAGCTTCTCCCCTATTTTTAAGGGTTTGGTTTGTTGCTGAGCGTTGACAAGGGTACTGACCAGCACGATCGTGATGATCAGCAGCAGGATACCGATAGTAATCAGGAACGTTTTGAAGCATTCTGCTTCTGTATTCTTAGGTGGCTGTGTCATGTTCTTAGTTTTTGTCAGGGTTGGTCTTCCTGTCTCCGAGAAGCTTTTTGTGTATAAAGCGGAGATCATAGGGAGCCAGCGCTTTGTTGAGTTCTTCGATGGTGTTTAAGGGAGTATCCAGCAACAGGTCGATCTGGCCGATGTAACCGGTTCCATCTATCAGCGTCAGCCGGGAATCTTTCAGGTACGAGACTTTCAGCCCCTGCAGGAACTGGCTGATGGAGCCATTGTATACCCGGCAACCGAAAGGTTCGAAATCGAGCTGTGCTATTGCTCCAATGGCCTGTATTTTGTCGGCGCCCGAGGTACGGATTAGAATAAGGCTATCAGAGTCGTAAGGCCCTTTTGCCAAACGAGCATTAACAGCTGCACTGGGTTTGGCGGCGTAAAAAATCATGAATGTCAGCCCCGCTAAGAGCAAAAGCTTTTTGCCAGGAAGAGATATATAGAAGGATTGTAAATGATGTACCATAAAGAAATCAAGGAGGTTTTTGTGGAAAAATGGGCAATAGGGTTCCTGCATGCTCCATAAAAGACATTTAATCGAAATCCTGGAAATGAAAAGAAATAAACCTGGAGATTAAAAAGCAAAAGAGATCTTATCAGGCTGATAGCAACCTATTCAGGGGGACAAATTAACAGGTTCCAGTTCAAGACGTTTAGATTAATCATGTTTATTGTCCTGAACCAGTTTAGATACCAAATTGACTTTTATACCTAATCATAACTACTTTTGCTTGCCCGGGTAAACCATACAGGGGCTATATCAAAGAAAGCAGATTTTCCCGTTCTATCCTATTCTGAGGTTTTCTATCTTAGTAATTGAAACGGATATTTTATTCCGGCTACACTACCAGGAACAATTGAAAGCTCAGCCGTTCCTGAATCGCAAAAGAATGGCAAATGGATGCTTATAACATGTTCAGACTCATCCACTTAAATAAGTCAATCCTCCTTCTTGCCTCCCGCAGTTCCCGCCTCTCAAGTATTTTTTTATATTTGTCTTAACCAACCCTATTAATTACAGGTATGAGCACTACATCCGAAAAATCAGGAAAAATTCACCAGGGCAGAAATGTACGGCGCTTCCGCGAGATGCTTGGACTAAAACAAGAAGCCCTTTCAATTGCCCTTGGTGAAGACTGGAACCAGAAACGGATCTCTTTATTAGAAGCTAAAGAAACTTTAGAACCTGAAGTGCTTGCCTTGGTGGCAAAGGCTTTGAAAGTGCCAGAGGAAGCTATCAAGAACTTTGACGAAGAGATGGCGGTAAATGTTATTTCGAATACATTTTCAAGCCATGACAACTCGACTCTTAACGCAGTGAATATTCAGCCTTCCTTTAATCCTATCGACAAGTTAATAGAAGTGGTTGAAGACAATAAAAAGCTTTACGAGGAAAACAAGAATCTCTATGAAAGACTGCTTAAAAGTGAGCGGGAAAAGATAGAAATCCTCAGAGACATAAAAGCTTAAGATCCCTTATTATTTGAGGATAAGTTTGAGATGGATTTTGACAATAAATCAGTCTCAAACTGGTGAGGATTTTGGAACAGTATTCAGGTAGAATACTTAGAAATAAATAACCAGCACTAAGTTGAAACTGTTCTTTCCGAACGGTACTTTCAGTCCCAACGTTTCATATCTCCAATATTCCTTATCAATCCGTTTTCAATTGACAGTTAAGCAGTACCACCTTATTCAACGCTTCTAATACCACTTTAACGTTTTGGTCGTCGGTATTAAGCTCCAACCCACCTATGAAAAATCTACGCGCAAAATCTCTATGTACCTCACTTGGAGCCTCTTTAGAAAAGGCTATTTCCCAAAGCGCTAAATAGATGTTGACTAAATCTTCGAAAAAAATCAACTTATCGAAAAAGCTATGGAAGTTCGAAAATATAGCAGTCTCATCTTCTGATACGGGTTCGTCATCTGGTAAGGGTTCATCATCTGATTCAATCAATGGTTCGACCGGTGGTTCAACCAGCAAAACCAGGTCCTCCTTCGAAAGCTTATTCATGCTTTCCACTGAATCCCGGGCTTCCCACAGGATCTCAACTATATTTATAATATTGGGTATGTCCTGATGATCTATAACCTTAAGGTATTCCAGGTCTATCGGAATACCTTCATCATCTTTCCAAACAGCATTCAGGTCCTGGAATTCGTTTTCCAGACCAAATTTAAAACCCAGACTGTAAAAGGAGAAAGCAGCTTCGTCCAGCAGGTAATATAATTTGACCAGCTGCTGGCGATAGTTAAGTTGATTTTCTTTCATGTTGAAATTATAAGATTGTTTATATTGACGTGAATTGGTCAATTATCCGGATCAATTGATTGCGGTAATTAAAACTTTGTTTTTGCATAAGACGATTATATTAGTATTATTTTACTGAGAATGAACTACATACCATGTTCAACTGTCCGGACAAAATAAGAACATTCCTGACAATACAAAATGATCAGCCAAGCTTTATTTCAGGAGATTAAAAGCTTGGCTGTACAGAGTTGGGAATTCCACTGCTGAATACAAACAATCCATAGTCGTTGTCCACCATCGGCAATTCAGGCTAGAAGACGCTTCTTGAGAATTAACAAACCAATTAATACGGCTGTCACTACTAACAACCACACATACCATTTACCCTGCTTTTCGGTCTTTACTGAGGTTTGGCTGTTGCTGATCCTTAATCTTGACCTCATATCTTCACTGCGGACCGAGTCGATTTTTATGTCATTTCGCGCAGACAGAGTTGAGCGTCCCCCCCTCCAGATCTCCCCATTACCGGAAATCTTTAGCATTTTTGCTTTACCGCTAAATCCACCAACCGGCGAGTAGGTAAAATCACCCTCAGGACTTATTTCAACCATGAACGTATGTTTGCCGGAATCTGCATAGATGAGACGGATTTCACTGTCGGTCCTCTCTTTTAACGACATTGCACTGGTCAGTTTTTCTCGCTGAACAAAGCTGCTGTCCGTTTTATTTACCGAGCGATTTTTCAGCACCGAGCAACCCGGGAAGAACAAAATCATCACAGCTAAAACCAAAACTACTCCGATCTTCATAGGGGTTTTCACAACAAATTTCCTAAGGGATTTCATAAACTCTTCCCTCCTATGTAATCTGCCACCTTGTAAACAGAGCTGATCATTCTTCGCCGACGGTAAACCCCATCACCTTCAATCCCTCCTGAAACATTGGTGTTGCCCTCGACGGTGACAAGATATTTGCCTGACCACTCATCAACGAATCCGACATGGGCCACTCTTCCCTTTTCGGGGAACCAGATGCCAAACACATCACCAGCTTCCGGTGTCTTTCCCTGCTTCATTAAGCTTCTTCTTCGCTGCCAGATCACTTTAGAGTTTGGCAACAGATCAGGCGACCAGCCGCTGCCAGGGTTGGGGATTCCGGCCTGACCAAGCCCCCAGCACACAAAGGCTGCGCACCAGGGATTTGAAGCTTTAAGATGAACGTACCGGAGGTAAGTTTCCACCCGGTCCCCATCGTTCTTACCGGTTTTCTCTTTTACACCCAGCTCTGCAGTGTAAATACTTTGCAGACTCAGGCGCAGAGACGAGCTTCTCTGTCGTTTTCCAACCAATAAATCGCTACCGGTAAACTTCATACCAGCGCTGCCAGCGTAAACACAAACGCAAAAAGCAGCAACAAGTAAAAACTTAAAAAGATCAGTAATCTTTGCCATGGTAATAGTTGATTGAAAGTTTGCTCAAAACCGAATTCAGAATACTCAGCCATCACAGGCCAGATGGTCCGGATGATCCACCAGGTCAGAAACTGAAAGAAAAACACAGCTAGTGAAGCCAGGATGATAGCGCTAAGAACACCCGCATCGAAAGGCGCTGCTGAGCTATCAAACAGCCGTATTGCTCCCGGAAAAAGCAGGAACATAAGCACCCAAAGAATCAGGTTGATCAGTTCGCGGTTGAAGTTAACGCGCGGAATATGTGGCCACTTAAGCCACTTCAAAAGTATCGTTGTCATGATTTTAAAAATTAAGTGTTAGAAATAAAACCCAGGTAAGTAGTTGGTGATGCATCCTTTCCATTACGTTTAAGAAACAACAGGTAGCCATGAATTTTACCTTTAACGAAGCCCTTAGGAAGCACTACACGCATGAAACCATCTTTGCGGATGGCTTTTTCCCTGAGAACAAGTCCGGCCTCCGCAGTTTCGTTATAAAATACAGCAATTGCTTCGTCATCTACCGATAACTTGGGTGAGCTCGTCCATTGTACAATGGCTTCTCCCTTGTCGAATTGAAAAGATGTACTCAGTGGCTTGATAAGTTTCCCACGGCTAAGCCAAACCTGGTCAAAGAGGATTCTTGGTTCATCATCCTCCATCTTAATAGCCTGGGTCAAAACATGGGACATCGCCGCATCGAAAGGATACATCTTTTTATATTTCTCAGTCCAGCAAATACAGATAATCTGCCTGAACGTATTTACAAATAAATTAGCCTTCTTAAGTTTAGCCCGGACCTGTAACTGAGCGGCAGATGCGGATTTAACGCCAGTCGGCCGTTTTCTCACATAAGGTCTCTTTATCTTTCCATTACAAAACACCTTATCTCCCAGTGCACCCGAAAAGGGGAATAAATTTGCACCATTTAAGTTTGACATGATTTCTACTTGTTAAAAATGAAAGGAATAAACGTATGCCGGCCGAAGCCAGGCATACGTAGATAATTAAGATCAGGGAATCTTTACAGAACCCATATAAATGGATTTCGAATTTAGTTTACCAGTTACATCTGTGAAAAAAATGTAACCGTGAACCGTATCACCCGAAAACGACTTTGGAAGCGTGACCAGCATCTCGAGTTCCGACCTTTGCGCACCAACATACACCGCATGCAGCTTCTTTTCCTCGCTATAGAGCACTACAGTTGCCTCATCTGAAGGCTCCTGGTTCTCTATACTCCCCTGGTCATCCCATTTTACAGTTAAGTCGCCTTCGGCATCGGGCACCATCTCAGGACCAGAACATGGAAGAAGGTAGCCTGCACTTATCTCTATCAGGGCCAAATCTATCTCCAGATCCGGATACGTCCCTTTAAAGGCTGCCATATTCTTTTTCACTGCATGATGATACGCCGTAGACCTGCCGGTGTATTTGTTTTTGAAACCCAGCTCCACAATCCGTTTTATCTGGATCAAAAAGTCAAACATCATCTTAAACTTCTCCCGTACTATTTTTTGTTTGTCGGTCGGGTCGTTCTTGCTGCGTTTGCCTTTAGCTCTGAGGTAGCTGATGTCCCTCCAATTGCTGGCAACCATATTGCCCAGTTTGCCAGAGATCCCTCCGAGGGGACCGTTGTTTAATTCTGCCATTTTTTTAAAATTTTAAAATTGTTATTTATTAATTGTCCCTTCCATTTGCCTCCCAAGGGAATTAAGAGGATCAGCCTAAGTTTTGTACCGGTACGTCGGCCTGACAGAACAAACGTAGCAGAGCTGCAACCAGAGGGCAATTTTACCTCCTGATTTTCCCGAATTTTCCTGAACTTTCCCGGTTTTTTCCCGACTTTTCCCGGTTTGTTTCCGGTTTATCTCCGATGCTTCTTCCGAAAACGGAACCGAAAACTCCAATACCAGGGCTTCTGTTCGGATTAAAGCGAGATTAGAAAATTGAGACGAAATGAGAAGACGACGAAACAACAAGACGAAACGATAACACACGGTCGAAATTCAGCTGATTTGTTCTACTCTTCATCATACCAGCTCCTGAACAGGCTTTAGAAGTTTATTGTGATGGTTATGAGATCTATTGGAGATGGTTTAGGACCTCATTAGAAAATATCCTAGAGCAATCTAACCGGTAGCTTGACATCTCCTAAAAACAGTAAAGCGTGGTCAGGAGAAGATCAAAAGAAGGTCAGATGAAGATTAGTAAACCGCCTCACTCATAGGCTATTCCTTAAAATAACCTATAAAAAAAGGTACATCTAATTTGCACAGTATGTAAAAAGCCTGCGTGTAAAGAAGCCGTTTAAAACTACTTCCGCACAGTACAAAGAAGGTAATTGGTGCAGACTGTACAATTCACGCCTTACATCATGTACACTTTTCCCCACCAAATATATATTTGCTTTACACACCCAATTGTTAACTAAAAAAAACAACAGTGGAACTCACGTTGAAAAAACTTGTTGCAAAAATTTCGGCACGAGGCAAGCCGCTAAGTTTGCATATTGAAGAAGCAATTGAGAGCTGCGTTCATGACGGGACTCTCGGTATGGGAGATCCCTTACCTACCATTACATCTCTTGCTAAGCATCTAAAAGCCGCTCGCTGCACCGTGGCAAAAGCTTATGTTCGCCTGGCAACGAAAGGCATCCTGTCCACCCATGGCAGAAAGGGCACTTTCGTGGAGATGAACCGGCGCAAGAGATCGGTCGAAACCGAAAAAGTGCTGGCTGGTCCTGCACCATTTAAATTCAGAAAAACAGCAGCAAACGCTGAAACACCGGGTTTTCGAAAGTTATGCTGGTTTGATATTGGATCGAACATCCTGTCAACTACAGAACTTCTTGATTTTGAACTCCTGCATTTAAGGAGAAAATTTGAGAATGTGTTAGCATTAAAGCCTGCACAAGGTTTACATGCAGACGCGGACCTGAACGATGCTCTGGTCAACTTATTGAAAAAAAGGAACCTTTGCATCAATCCTCAACAGTTTTGTGTTGGTCCATGTCATTCGGAATTTGTGCAGATTGCATTGAGAAGCCTGATCAACCCCGGAGAAGTAGTAGTAATGTCGTCAGCGTACGACAGAACCTGTTACAATCTTTTGCTAAACTGTTCAGCACAGATAAGATGTGCCCCGGCAGACAAGGAAGGGCTTAATACCGATTTGTTGGAACAAATATGCCGAAGGGAACACGTCAAAGTGGTTTTAGTAAGACCATCTGCTGATTATCCCATCCCTGTTGCGATGACGATGGCCCGGAGGAAACGACTTCTGGAACTTGCAAAACAATACGAATTTGTCATAATAGAAGTAGATGAAAATTACGAATTCTGCTATCAAAATGCGCAGTGCCCCTTAATAGCAACTACTGAGATCAACCGCGTGATATACATCAGCACAGTATGTTCAGCTTTACATTACCAATTTGCATGGGCACTCATAGCAGGTCCCGAAAGTTTTATAAAAAATCTAAAGAGAATTACCTCTAATGCGGTTCCGAAATTCAGCAAAGCAGTGGAGCGAACGATGGCGGAAGCAATAAACCAGGATACTATTACAGCGCATATTACCAAGCTCTATCATCAGCATTCCTGTACAAAGCGAAAGATCATCAATATGGTAGAACTACATCTGGGCACGCTCGTCAATTACCATCCACCAGACTCCGGTTTGTATTTCTGGCTGGATTTTTTGAGGCCTGTGTCAAGCAGATGCCTGCATGATATCTTCTACAAGAATAACCTGGGTATTCCAAAAGAAGATCGTAAAGGCCTCCCTCAAACCTATAATAGTCTTCGTATTGCATTCGGGAATATCAATTTGAACAACCTGGACGCAAGCCTCAAACAGATTGCTAAACTATTAAAAAAAAGCCAATAACAACAGAATAAGTCAGCAACTAATGGTCATCACTAAATTTATTAAAAATGTCCCATCTATTACGAATTACTCGTCAACTTCACGATACTACAGAAACACTTCACCGCATGGAAAAACGATTAGAGGCCGCGGAGGAATACCATAAAGAAAGCCTTAACCTGCAAAAATCACAGATAATTGCCCAAAAGCCCGACCGTCTTTTAACGGCTAAGCAGGCGAGTCTTCTGATAAATGTTGATGAAAAAACTGTGTATAACTGGGGTCAGAACGGAACCCTACCTCATACGAATATTGGACGCAGAAAATACTATCGCGAATCGGAAGTGCTCAAGCATAAACGATGAAATGAAACTGAAGTTCTTATCTGTCTGGCTATTTCCGCCAGTCGAGTTTCTTAGTATGAAAGAAGCACATAGAATACTATTGATGTACCAAATAATTTTAAAAAAATTTTAGCTTTGAAAAACCAAACACATCCTACACTTTAATAAAAGAGTAGAACTACTTAAACGCTGAAAAGACTATCTAAACTGAAATAAAACATGCCTGAAGCTCCTACCATTTTAGTTCTTTGCGAAAACGCCAAACAGTTTATTGGAGAAAAGATAATAGCAGTTAACGGTTCGGTTGATGAGAAGATTAAAAAGCGCCTTACCAATAACAACATTGTCAACATAATGACCTACGGGAAGCAACTTCTAATCATTTTCCCTGATTGTGCTATTTCAGTTCATCTGATGTTGTTTGGGTCGTTTACCATTAATTCGGAAAAAAAGGGAAAACTTACTATTGGACTTACCTTCGACTCTAAAAATATTAACTTCTATGCCAGCGTTGTAAAGCTAATTGAAAAACCGCTGGATGAGGTGTTCGACTGGACCACCGAGGTGATGAACGAAAAGTTTGACACCGTAAAGGCGTTTGAGAAGTTGAGGCAAACTGGCTCAACATATATTATTGAAGCACTTATTGATCAGGATATATTCACCGGCATTGGGAATAAAATCCGAAACGAGGTTTTGTACCGCGTTCAGGTACATCCATTGAACAAAATACAGGATATTCCTGACAAGAAGTTAAAGGAAATTATCACTGAGTCTGTTAAGTATAGTTTTGAGATGCTAGAATGGAAACGTGATGGTGTTATGGATGATATGCTTGTTGTATATAAAGCGAAGGAATGTGTCAGGGATAAGGTGCCTGTGATTCATCAAAAACTTGGGTCGAGAACTATTCATTTCTGTGACAAGTGCCAGGAGCTTTATTAGTTAATTGTCCGTTTGGTCAGTCGTAATAAGCATCAATTTTATTTCCAATTGCGTCAGCTTCATACTGGCTTAAACCGCCTTCGCTCCACTCCCACCGGTCGTTTGCTGTACGGTGTATGACTCCTAGTATCTGTGCCCTGCCGGCGGCGTGTTGTAGGAGATTATTAAATTTGAAAATTCGTCTAAAAACCGGTTCGATTTCCGGGAGGGTAACATTTAGGTTCAGAAAGTTATAACTTTTTGAACCTTAAAAGAAAGTAGAAAAAATTGAGGCCAAAAAGTAGGACCAACTTTAAACAAAAGAAGACCTGGAATCGGTTATCTTACTTACATTTTCCTCTGCCCATGACCAGGATGCTAATTAAAACTCATTCTGAATTCTATAGGAGACAAATTCGTTTTGGATTTAAATAGCTTGCTAAATGATTGAGGGTGTTCGAAACCCAATTTATAGGCAATTTCACTAATTGTTAAGTCGCTAATAACTAAAATCTCTTTAGCTTTTTCGATGAGCCTGTTATGTATGTGCTGCTGTGTATTATGTCCGACCAGCGCTCTTAGCATATCGCCTAAATACTTTGGTGATAGGTTGAGTTGCTCTGCAAGGAACTGAACTGTTGGTAAACCTTGTTTTAGGGCAATTTGGTCATCGAAATATTTATCGAGAATCTTATCGAGCCTTTCCAGCAAAGCATTATTAATGGGCTTTCTGGTTATAAATTGCCGCTTAAAAAATCGTTGGCTGTAGTTCAAGAGTAATTCTATTTGTGCTATCAGCACATCCTGGCTAACATCATCTATTGCTGTCTCTAGTTCATCGTCTATATTCCTGCCAATGCCGGCAATAATCGTTTTTTCCTTATCCGAAAGGTGCAGAGACTCATTTACCGAGTAATTGAAAAATCCGAAAAGTTTGATTTTTGTGGCGAGTGGATAATTCCGGAAAAAATCAGGATGGATCAGTAGGGTAAAACCGGCATTTGCCGTGGCCGCTTCAATGCCAGTCAAAGGTTGTCCTGGTGAAGTAAAAAACATTCCCCCTTCTTCGAAATCATAAGTCGTTTGCCCATACTTCATTCTGCAACCCTCTGATTCGTTGTAGGTGATGTTGTAAAAATCCATTACAAAAGGATCTTTCAGCATTGCAGGAGTTATTTCCACTTTGCTATAGTCCAACATGCTTATTAAGGGATGTAGTGGCTTTGGTAAACCAAATGCACGTTGCATTTCTGTAATAGAATGAAATACTTTCAGCTTATTCTTCTGTTCCATGATTTAGCTCATTTCAATTACCACCGGTAAATATGGTTAAAGATATCTACCGGCAATGTAATTTCCCTTTATCCCATCATTTGTTTAATGCCCTCACGAAAAGCTTCGTCCCCTACGGCAAGACGCTGTGCATATAAATTGATGGCATCTTCTCCGCATATGTAACGCAGGGTGATTTTACCGTCGGTGGCAGCTCCATACACAACTTCTGCGATTTGCTCTGCTGTTGAAACGTTTTCTCCGGATTCGATCAATTTCATGAACTTGTTCATCAAAGTTTCATAAGCAGGATGTGAGACAATAACCGACCTGCTAGTAATGTCAGTTGCCACAAGTCCCGGTTCAATAGTTTTGATGCCGATACCTACCTCATTTAATTCATACGATAAGCTTTCGCTCCAGCCTTCCAAAGCCCATTTACTTGCGTCGTACATAGAACCTACCGGGAAGCCCATTAAACCGGCAGAAGACCCGGTGGTAATAAAAAGGCCAGAGCCTTTCTGCCTGAAATAAGGAATAAAAGCTTGGGTTACTCTAACTACCCCAAAAAAGTTCGCCTCCATTTGTGCAACCAATTGCTCGTCTGTCATGCCTTCCAACACGCCCAGCAATGCATAACCGGCGTTATTAAAAACCGCATCTATATCCCCCAAGACCATTGCTTTCTGTGTGGTTTCTTTAATCTGCTGAAGGTTCGTAACATCTAGTGGCAACAAAGTCACGTTTTCCAACAGGTTCAATTCTTTTTCATTCTCAGGCTTACGCATAGTGGCAATTACATTCCAGCCTTTTTCAGCAAATAGTTTTGCCGTCGCTTTACCTATTCCAGCCGAAGCCCCGGTAATAAAAATCGTCTTTCTCATTTCTTCTCATTTAATATTGGATGCAAAGCTCCGTTTTGAGAAGGGCTGATATGTAGCGAAACTGGAGTAACTTGTAGCCAAAATGATAACAGAGAACGAATCTGTTTCTTAATGACGATGCTAACATGGCAGGTTGAAGCAATTTCATATCTTTAACGCGTTTTATCGATCTCCAGCTCTATGACTAGTATTCAAACAGCGCCGCAAGAAATTTTAAAGACGCACGTTTCCAAAACCATTAGTCTCAGTGATCAAGAGTTTAACTATTTCTATTCTCACTTTAAGCCTATTTTATTTAAGAAAGGTGAAATGCTGATCGGCGAAGGGGAAGATGTAGACCGTGAATACTTCGTTTTAGAAGGGTGTTTGAAAACTTATTTTGTTAACGAGGATCTAAAAATGTTTATCCTTCAATTTGCCTTGTCTACCTGGTGGGCCTCTGACTATGGCGCATTATATGGAGGACAAAAAGCAACGTTCAGTGTAGACTCTGTTATTGACACTCAAGTCTTATGCCTGGCGAGTGAGGATCGAGAAAGGCTATGTAAGGAAATTCACCAACTGGAATATTTCTTTCGCTGGCGCTCAAACAGAGGATATGTGGCTCAGCAAAAGCGCTTGTTATCGTTTATGAATAATGATACCAAGGCTCGCTATGAAGAGCTGCTGAATATGTATCCTCAATTGTATAATATCGTACCTAAGCAACTAATTGCTGCTTATTTGGGTGTTTCCCGGGAAACTCTTAGCAGACTAAACCCTTAGGTAAATGCTTTCCACAAAAGTTCTGACTCGTCTGCCCTATCTTCTGATGGTCAAACTTCTGCCTTAATGGTACATTTCCCGAATATAAGCTCGATACTCTGCGGGTGTTACACCTGTTTCCCGCTTAAAGAACCGGTTAAAATAAGATGCATCAGAAAAGCCCAGGTCGAAGCCAATTTCTTTTAAAGAATTACTCGTGTGAAAAAGCAGCCTCCGGGCCTCAAGCACCAGTCGCTCATGAATATGTTTGATGGCGGGCTTTCCGCTCTGCATTTTCACCACCTCGCTTAAATGACCTGGAGAAATATTAAGCATAGCAGCGTAATCGCCTACTTCACGAACTTCGCGGAAGTGCTCATTTACCTTGCCCTGAAAATTTTTGAGCAGGAGCTTGTCTGTCAGAAAGTTTTTTTCGTTAAACTGCTCGGTATAAAGTCGGCTAAGGTAAGTTAGCAGTGTATTTAAGTAGGCAGAAAACATCCGGTGTTGCCATTCGCCCGGTTGTTGATATTCGACATTAATTTTAGCTATTAAATCCTCAACAACTCTAACATCTGCCTCGTTTAAAATTAACTCGTGTGCATTTGCTGGATTATGAATGATAGGCAAACTGCTGATCGCTATGTTTTCCTGAACAGATAGGAACTCAGGTGTAAATGCAATACCCGTGCTCCAGACTTGTTTAAATTCTTCCTTAACGACAACCTGACCGGGCCCGGTAAAGTAAATCGTATCATCCTTTAATATATAGGCTGTCGTATCTATCCAATGCCTAATTCCACCCGCTCGTTTGACAAAGACGAGGAGATAATTTTCCTTCCGGTGAGGGATAAGCAAGTCCGACTGATCAGGCAAATTCCCTTCAAAATTATACACTCTGAAGTATTTACTGGTGTTTCTTTCGTCGGGTTCAAATGGATAAGCTGGTACTTGGGCAATATTATTAAACATGTTTTATGCTTGCTTAATCAGGAACGTCTAAAACCTTTTTCAATTCAACAACAAACGGGGGAGATCCTCTGTTACGTTGCATCAGACAGGAGTTCGAATGGCTGTCTGTTGTTTTTTGAATCCCTGTCTAGTTAAAAGCGTTTCTCCGTCAAGGTAATGATTGTTTAACAAATTATGCATGCAGGCAGCTAAATTAAACTGCAATGCTGCTAGTGATCTATTTATCATTAAACACCTCTGCAAACTCCTTTGCAAAATCAGCCATTTTGATATTCCCCATTTTTACCGGGGTATGCAGATCATAATCTTCACGAAGGGCAGCACTATGAATACTTGAACCTAGTTCTACAAGCTTTTCAGCTACGCTTAGGGGAACACCTGCCTGTTGCAAGCCGGTTAAGGTTTCCTCATCACTAAATGTTACCCATTGAAGATCAGGCCTGCCGATAGCCTTACCCAAGACAGATAATTACTTCCTACGCTCCGATAGTATCCTCTTGGATCAGTCGCAGCGAAGTTTGGTGGTACCATTAGGAAAACGGCATCAGCGCCCTCAAAAGCAGATAGAAGAAAGTCCGGATCTTGAAGTGAGCCGATCGCTGCCGCCGCACCCAGAGCCTCGATATCTGCTTTCTTTTTAGGATTGCTACTGATTACGGTAAGAGTATTACTTTTTTTTAACAGCTTTTCTGTGAGAGGCTTACCAACATTTCCTAATGAGCCAGTTATAGTTATTTTCATTTTGTAGAACTTGGTATTCTTTGTATAGGAATTAAAATATAATGCTGTGTCTTACTACGATGCCTAAGGCTTTTTCTACCAGGGACTGATACCAGTTTCGGGTGAATTGTCATCGCTAAAGAATTGGCCGGTAGGACCATCAGGACCTAGAACAGCTGCTTTCACTACGCGAGCGGCAGCATCTTGCACCGTTCCGGGACCAGTGTGGTTATTAAAATCCGTAGCCGTGTAACCTGGATCGACCGCATTTACTTTGATGGCAGTATCACGCAGATCATAAGCAAGCACGATGGTATAAGCATTAAGTGCTGCTTTTGACGCTACATAAGCTGAGGGTTTTACCAGAAAGTGCTTCCATGAGGGATCGTTTTGCAACGCAAGAGAACCTAGTCCTGAAGTAACATTAACAATCCTTGGCTCGGATGACTGCCTTAATAAATCAGCAAATGCCTGTGTTACTTCTATAACGCCAAAGAAGTTAGTCTTAAAAACCTGCCTGAATATATCAACATTCGACTCCAGCGCTTTTTGTGGCATCGCTCCGCTAATGCCAGCATTGTTAATTAATACATCAAGCTTTGTGATTTTTTCACCTAATATTTTGCGTGCTGCTGTTATCGATTCAGAGTTATCGACATCAATCTCTATGGCTTCAACCTGGTTTAAGCCAACTTCATGCAATTGGTTAATAGCAGCTTGTCCTTTTTCCTGTCGCGGCATCCCAGGTACACGTAATATCCCTGATGTAATAATTGTTTAGCTGTTTCAAATCCAATGCTCTTGTTTGCTCCTGTTATTAATACTGTTTTCATGTCTGATTATTTAATTACAAACTTAGTTGCAGTATGAGGAGTAGATGAAACACATCCTACGGTATTAATGGTACATTTTACGGATGAATCCATGTGAAAGAGAGTACTAGCTATTTTTGGATGTCGTCTTCACCATTTCTTCCCAATTGTGACTTACCTCACATAATCCAGCCTGCAATTTGAATGTGATATAGGTCACAGTCATTTCTTCTCCATTTAGCCCAGTTTTGTAATGTCAACGGAGAGATATGGATCTCCAGAAAATAAGAGCTTAAAAAATTAAATAGAAAAAAATGGAAAAAGAAGTAATTGTAAAATGGAAAATCAAAGAAACTGAAACTGAAAGAATACTGAACCTGCTGCCTACTTTGGTAGAACAAACAAGAAATGAAAAGGGAAACCTTTCCTACAATATTTACCAATCAGCCGAAGACCCTAACGTACTGTTCCTGCACGAACGCTATGTTAACGCTGATGCTGCCGAGGAGCACAAGGCTGCTTCACATTATCAGGAAACAGTCGCCCTTCAAATCATTCCACACCTGGAAGTCCGCGAAGTATCCGTCCTTAAGAAGCTATACTAATCTACAGGTCTTGCTAAAGAGATCAACAAATAAAATCAATCAATCATTCGAATAAACAAACAAAAATTAGAAATCATGAAAACTTTAAAATCACTATCTATCTTGATCTTAGCCTTAATGTTCCAACCTAGCGCTGATGCACAGCATACAGCTGCTCCCAAAAAAACTTCATCAAAAAAGATTTTAATAATCGTTTCAAATGCTTCAGTTATCGGACCAAACCATAGAAAAACGGGTGTGTTTTTGGATGAGGTTGCACATCCTTATGTGGAGTTTGATCATGCTGGCTACCAAATTGATTTTGCAAGTCTTACCGGAGAAGTTCCTCATCTGGATAATCTGGAGGCAAAAGATGAAGCCTCAAACGCAGAGTTCCTAAATAATGGAGGCTGGAAAAAGATGCAGAATAACCGAAAACTAGCGGATGTGGATGTTCGTAAATACGATGCCATTTTTGTACCTGGGGGTTTGGCACCAATGGTAGATATGCCTGAAAATGCACGTTTAAAACAAGTTATCAAAGAAACTTACGAGCGCAATGCTGTGGTTGGAGCTGTTTGTCACGGCCCTGTATCCTTACTGAACGTAAAGTTAAGTGATGGTACCTACCTTGTTAAAGGTAAAAACATTGCCTCATTTACAACTGAAGAAGAAGCAAACTACGCCATTGCCGATGTGCCTTTTGATCTTCAAACAGCATTAATGGCACAGGGAGCTATATTTCACGCGGCAGCTCCATGGGCATCAAACAGTATTGTAGACGGTAACCTGGTTACTGGTCAGAATCCGGCATCAGCAAAACTGGTTGGTAAAAACATGATAGCACTTCTGGAAGCTAAATAGGAATTCCAAGTAACTATTTAAAGACCAAATCTCCCATCCAGCCTTTTCATAGAAAAGGCTGGATGGAAAGTATTTGAAGAGGCTGTTTATATTTTAGTTTCCTAAATTGACAGAATTTCCTACTATCGAATTCAAAAAGCGGTTCCTTTACCTCATACCTGTCTTGCCCCGGAATGTATGTAAATATAGCCTCCAAACGACTCAATAAAACTTATCTCAGAGAACATTATTTTAACAAGCTTTTTCTCAGATTTAACGAAAACAAACTCATCTATTGCGCTTTCCTTTTCTTTAGCAGTAAAAGTTTGTTTTATTCCTGGTATTCCTAGAAAACGTCTCCTTTCTAAAAATTGTAGTTGTCACAATATATAAGTAGTAAAGCTCTACAATACAATTTAACTACAGCAAATACCATTTCGGATACATTTTAGGTGATTAATATCAAGAATTTTGAACTTGACCTTCAAGTCAGTGCAAAATGGAAAAAGTAATATTAAATAATAGAGTAAAGATGCCGCTATTGGGTTTTGGTACATACTTGCTTCGGGACGAGTTTGAGTGTGAACAGTGTGTGTTAAATGCTTTAAATATCGGTTACAGACTTATAGACACAGCAGCTGTCTACAACAATGAGGATTCGGTGGGCAGAGCGATTAAAAAAAGTAACGTGAAACGGGAAGAAATCTTTGTAACCACGAAGTTTTTACCCGCGAATCTGGGGTATGACAAAACAAAGCGTGCTTTCGAGGCATCGCTAAAAAAGTTAGGTCTTGACTATATCGATCTATACTTGATTCATCTTCCGCAGGGCGATGTAAATTCCTCATGGAAAGCAATGGAAGAATTATACAAGGAGGGTAAAGTGAGGGCGATCGGTGTTAGTAATTTTAATATGAATCAGATTTTAGATCTAGTTAAGCAGCATAACGTGGTTCCGGCAGTCAATCAAGTGGAAACCCATCCATTTTCCCAAAGAACAGAAATGCAGAATGCTTTAAAATCTCTAGGAATCCAGATGGAGGCTTGGGCTCCCTTAGCTCAAGGTAGAAATAATCTTTTTAACCAAGAACCCTTAGTAGCGCTCTCATTCAAATATAACAAGAGTATCGCGCAAGTAGTTCTACGATGGTTAATCCAAAAGGAAGTTGTGGTTATTCCGAAATCAGCAAATGTGAAAAGGATCTTTGAAAATTTCAATGTATTTGACTTTGAGTTGTCGGCCAATGATATGGTAACTATCAGATCGTTAGATCAAGGTAGCGGACTCATTTATAGAGTGTAAAAAACATTTGAAAATTGGACTACAACAATTACCAATCCAGCTACTTTTTATGGAACTGCAATGGGGAATTTTGTACTTGAGATTTATTTAGTTTCAACAATAATCAAAAAGCATTATGCAAAAAAGAAGATTAGGAAATAGTGGATTAGAAGTTTCCGCATTAGGTTTTGGCTGTATGGGTTTGAATTTTTTGGATGGCAAAGGCCTGGAAAAAAATGAAGCCATAACACTACTGCGCGACGCAGTTGAAAGGGGTATCACATTTTTTGATACTGCAGAAGCCTACGGACCATACACCAATGAAGAACTCATTGGCGAAGGATTACAGCCTTTTAGGAAAGACGTTATTATCGCAACAAAATTTGGTTGTAAAGATGCCAGACCAACAACTGGTTTAGACAGCAGACCCGAAACGATAAGAGCAGTAACCGAAGCATCTTTAAAAAGATTAAGAACAGACTACATCGATCTGCTGTATCAGCACAGGGTTGACCCCAATGTTCCAATAGAAGATGTTGCAGGAACAGTAAAAGACCTAATACAAGAGGGTAAAGTAAAATATTTTGGTTTGTCGGAAGCCAGTTCAAAAACTATTCGTAAGGCACACTCCATCCATCCCGTATCTGCATTACAAAGCGAATACTCATTATTTTGGCGTGAACCCGAAAACGAGATCATACCAACATTAGAAGAGTTAGAAATTGGGTTCGTTCCATTTAGTCCGTTGGGTAAAGGCTTCCTCACAGGTACAATAAGTTCAAAATTAGCAGATGTCGATCGCAGAAATGTCATTCCTCGCTTCAGTGAAGAGAACATCAAAGCTAATTTCGTTCTGGTGGACGCACTTACCAAGATTGCCAAACAAAAAAATGTTACAACCGGACAATTAGCATTGGCTTGGATCTTAGCTAAAAAGCCCTGGATAGCACCAATACCAGGAACGACAAAGTTGCATCGTTTAGAGGAAAATATTGCAAGTACTAATATTATACTAACAGCTGATGAACTTGCAAAGATCAACACAACTGTAAATGAAATTACCCTTGTAGGTGACCGCTATCCTGAAGTTTTAGAAAAACAAATCGATAGATAGAAACTAACAGCAATGCAGAATATTGAAGAAAAAGTAGTTGCTATCACAGGTGCAAGCAGTGGAATAGGTAGAGCCATCGCCATGGAACTGGCAAAAAACGGTGCAAAGGTTGTTTTGGGTGCAAGACGAACAAAACATTTACAACAACTTGTTGAAGAAATTAAAAGCAAAGGTGGTGAAGCCACCTTTGCGCAAATTGATGTTAAGAATAAAGCTGATCTAGTTAATCTGGTAAATACAGCAGTTCAGCGGTACGGAAAATTAGATGTCATCGTAAACAACGCAGGTGTAAGTCAATTAAGCCGGATTGATGAATTGGATATAGACGGTTGGGAAGAAATGATCGACATTAACCTTAAAGGTGTTTTGTATGGGATGGCGGCTGCAATTCCTGTTTTTAAACGCCAACAATCCGGACATATCGTCAATATCATTTCAACTTCAGGAATAAAGATTGTGCCTATGCAAGGCATTTATGCAGGAACTAAAAATGCCATTCGCACTATTGCGGAAGCATTTCGTCAAGAGTCAGACGGAAATATTCGAATAACAGGAATTTCACCGGGAATTGTGAAAACAGATTTTGCAAACAACATAAAAAATGAAGAGATGAAAACAGCCATTCAAAAAGGAATGGAACAGATTGCCATCGATCCCATACCGGTCGCCAATGCTGTAATTTATGCAGTAAGTCAGCCGGAAGACGTTGAAATTGGTGATATTGTAATTCGTCCTGCAAAGCAAAACTGATTAAAATTAAAACAAAGTGAAGCAACAATCTAACATCCATCAGATACAAAGTATATCGAAATTGCTGCGTATCCTTGGACTTCCTGCCCCATTGCACCCATTGGTTGCTTTGGTTGATTACAATAAGGTTTCGATTGACAGCTTTCCAAGAGGGCAAAAAGTAAGTCTTGATTTTTATAAAATTTCCTTCAAGACTAGCTTCAAAGGACAAATAAAATACGGACAAGGATATTATGATTTTGAAGAAGGCGGATTAGCATTTTTGAAGCCAAAACAAATCGTTCATCCGCCGGAAGACATAGAAAGCTATGAAGGTATCGCTCTATATTTTCATCCCGACTTTATACGAAATCATCCGTTAGGAAAAAAAATAAATCAATATGGCTTTTTCTCGTACGATGTTTCAGAGGCCTTGTTTTTATCAGCAAAGGAGAAAAAAATCATTGCCAATTTATTTGCCACAATAGCTCACGAATTAGACAATAATATAGACCAATTTAGTCAGCATGTTCTGGTGTCACAAATAGAATTGCTATTGAATTACAGCAATCGTTTTTACAACAGGCAGTTTATTACGCGAAAAGCAATCAATCACGATATCGTAACTTCTTTGGATAACCTGTTAAACAAGTATTTCGAGGAAGACAAAAGTTTACAAATCGGCTTACCATCAGTTAAATATATCAGTAGAGAATTGAAGCTGTCACCACGCTATTTAAGTGACATGTTAAGTTCATTGACAGGGCTAAACACACAACAATACATTCAGAATGCAATCATCGAAAAAGCTAAAGAAAAATTATCAACTACAAATCTTTCAGTTTCGCAGATTGCTTATGAATTGGGCTTTGAACATTCACAATCGTTTAGCAAACTTTTCAAGACAAAGACAAATATTTCGCCTTCAGAGTTCAGACATTCATTTAATTAAAGAGCGCCAGAAAGCCAATGAATAAAAGCCCTCGGCACTAACATTAATTTGACAATTCGTGTCGTTATTCGATTTAACAAAATCGCTAACGGCCACCCTGTATGATAGCTTGAAATCAGTTGCAGAAAAACCACTCTAGTAGAGAAGTTAAGAAAAATAGTGAGTGGCGACTCTGTAATTACCATATAAAATTTTAGGTCGGGAGCAGTTAACCCGACGAGCAGGTTCCTAACAACTTATCTACATAAATCAGTACCAGAATTTTCTCTAACAGACATATATGACAGGGCTGTTACTCTTTCTCAATTAAAACGTAAAATAATTCATATAAATTTTGGTCAATATCAAGTGGGCCATGTATCGCCGAAATCCCTGCTTGAACCAAATTGCTCAAAAGTATAAGGAAGATAAGGAGGTGGTGCTGTTAGCTATGGCGCCGGAAAGCAATGATAAGGTAACAAACTTTCTAAAAAAGCAGCCTTTCAATTATGAGTTAGTTAGCGGAGGCCACCATTATTTCAAACAGCTGGGCATCAATTTTTTCCCCGCTAATTTTTTCATTGATAAAAAAGCTTTAATTCAAAATATAAAAACAGGAACGCCAATCAAGGACGGCGCTGTTGCTTTTTATGAGAAATATAGTGCAATTATTGAAAAACTAAAGCAGAACTAACAGTTACATTCATGAGAGACTTAATTAGTGAGGGTATTTTGTTTCTAAGGGCAAAAAGACTAGAAAGGATTAGGCAAATTAGAAATATTAGCTTTAAAGGCTGTCGGTCTTACCTTACGGTGCTTCTTGAAATAGTTGGAGAAATGACTTTCATCGCTGAACCCAAATTCTGCAGCAATCTGCTTCATATTTAAACGGCCGCTTTTAATCCTACTTTCAATTAATCCAATCCAGTACTGATCCAAATAAGCACGGTAGCTGATATCAAAATTTCTTTTAAAATAATCACTGAAATAGCTTGCCGCTGTGTTGAACTTCCTGGCAATATTGCCGATTTGGCATTTTTGCGGGTCATATATATTTTGATGGATATAGTCAAGTATCTCTTGCTTGCCAGGTTTCCAATTGGGCGATTGCTTAACGGGGTGAGCAAGCACTTCTTGAATGAGCCCGAAGATGGATAATCACTGAAAATATATGTAATTAGAATGCGCTAAATCAACATCATCCTTATAACGGGTAATGTTTTGCACCGTGTTTCTTAATGATAAAGCTGCAGTCTGGCTGAATGACACTTTATTCTCCTTCAAAGACCGTGCTTGCATAAGTACCTGCGGAACCAGATCTTTTTCAGTATTTCTCAGGTGTGATGTACTAAAGTAGTGTTCGGTAAACTTTATGACGATGAAGCGTGTTGCTTGTTTCACTTCAAAATGATGGTGGTCGTCGGGGGCCATCAAAAACAGGTCACCAGCCTGGTAATGAAACTGATTATTATTTAGTAGATGAGTCCCATTTCCTTTAAATATGTAAATAAGTTCGTAATACGTGTGTCTATGGGGTGCAAATTGGTAAATGTCGGTAACGTAATCATTTACTACTAAGGGGTCAAATTGCCGCATAGTGCTCATATGATAAATCTACAAGTTTATACCGGATTTTTCCAACTTTTTGAACGGGTAGTTTAATTACTTTGCTAGTAATTGACAATGAACAACATGAATTTATCTATTGAAATGCCAGATGCAAAGGAAGCAGTTATTGGGGGCATTGCAGTAAATTATTATGAAGGCGGCAGCGGGTCAACTATTATCTTGCTGCATGGCTGGCCTCAAACATCTTATATCTGGCGTAAGGTGTGGCCTGAATTGCAGAAACATTATCATGTCATTGCGATAGAGATGCCGGGGCTTGGAAATAGTAACGCTTTGCCGTCTGCTGATACCTTATCCGTTTCTAATTTTATTAGACAATTTTGTGAGCAATTGAAGATAAAGAGTTTTCATCTTTTGGCTCACGACATAGGCGCTTGGGTTGCTGTCACTTTTGCTCGGAATTTGAATATATGCTCAAATCATTAATAGTTTTAGATGCAGGTATTCCCGGGCTGATACCAGAAGAGATTTTTTCACCCGCGAATGCAAAAAAGATATGGCAATTTTATTTTCACGCTATAGACGATATTCCTGAATTTCTACTTGCTGGAAAGGAAAGCGATTATTTAAGATGGTATTTCACTAACAAAACAACGATTAAAGATGCCATTGATGAAGCTGATCTAGCAGTTTATATTGGCGCTTACACGGGTGAAAGTAGATTAAAGTTTGGATTTGATTATTATCGGGCATTTACAAGGAGTGCAGCTGAAAATAAAGCTTACCAAAAGAAGCTTGCTCTTCCCATTCTGGCAATAGGTGCTGAAGATGGGCAGGGTTTAAATATGGGTACAGCTATGCAGAAAGTCGCTTTAAATCATGTTCAGTCGGCCAGTATTACAGAGTGCGGTCATTATATTCCGGAGGAACAACCTGGTAGGCTGCTAGAACTGGTTTTAAAATTTTTGCAGCACCCCAATTCGTGATTTTACTGGCAACTCAAGTCTTAAAAATTCTAGTTTCAAGATTAAAAGATTATACCGGCATTTGATGGCAAGCGTAATAATTTTGCGGTTTTAACACCCTCATTCAATAAGGCAGCGTTGGATGGATTAATTGAATTTTTTATTGGTTACTTTCCTACGATGCATTTAATTTCCTACTGCAAAACGTATAATGTATTGAAGAAAGCTAATTGCCGATCAGTTAAAAGAACGCCGGAATTCCAAGGGTGATTGTTCCGTTTTCTTCTTAAATAGCTTGTTAAATGACTGCGGATAGTCGAAACCCAACTGGTAAGCAATTTCAGCGACCGACAGGCTGGTTGTACTCAGGTAATCTCTGGCCTTCTGAATCAATTTGTCATGGATATGCTGCTGTGCACTTTGCCCGGTAAGTGATCGCAGCATATCGCTTAAATAGTGCGGCGATAGATTAAGCTGACCAGCCAGGTAGTCAACCGTTGGCAATCCATTTTTCAATGCAGCTTCATTAGCAAAATAATTACTTAAAAGCTCTTCCATTCTTATCAACAAATCATGATTTACGGCTTTACGAGTAATAAACTGCCGCTCGTACAAGCGCTTACTGTAATTCAGCAGCAAGTCAATATGGGAAAGCACAATCTCCTGAGTATGCCTATCAATGCACCTTATTTCCTGACCGATCTTCTTAAAAATATCAGCTACATTCTGTTCTTCCTGCTCAGACAAATGCAGTGCTTCGTACACTGCATAAGAGAAAAAACCATAATTTTTTATGGCTGCAGAAAGCGGATGACCATAAAGAAAATCCGGGTGTAACAGTAGGGCGTAACCTTTACCGAATTCGGCATTTTGTATTCCTCCTTCAGGAATTTCAAGCGTTTGAATTTGTTTAGCAGCAACAAAGGTCATCAGGCCTTTGTCGAAATCATAATATTGCTGCCTGTACTTCACTTTACTGTTGATTCCACCCTTTATGGATACGCAATAAAAATCCAGAGCGTATTGCTGCCAAGCCGGGTCGTTGGTAAATCGGAGGGATACCGATATCTTCCGGTTTTTTACCAATGAACGCTAAAGCCTCGATCAATCTTCCTGTAAGATGGGGAGCCATCTTGGTACCCATACCAGTGTCGATCAGTACGGGTTCATGCTCATCTGATTCGATTAGAAACGAACTTGTGGTAAGGATCAGGCTTTCGGACCTGAAAGCTTTTTTCAGAGTTTCACCAACTCCACCTTCAGGTAGTTTCGTGAAAAATTCTTCACCAGCGTTGAAGTGACTGTCGACAAGCACGGTAACTTTTCTGTCTCCAATAGACCATTGCAGCACACCAGGCAATAGCTCATTTTGTTTAATATCTGTCATGATTTGTTGTTATTTTTGGTAAAGCTACCGGGCACAGTATAATTTTGAAATACGGCACTTTTTAGTGCATTATTAACCAAAAGGTGAATTATGGATCAGGAATCAGCAGACGCAGAAAAAAAATTGTCACTATTGAGTCAAATCAAGAATCTGGGTTATGAAGATGTGGTTGTCGATCAGGATTGCATTCTACATGAAGCAGTAATGTTGCTTGCAGATAAATGGACCGTACCAATTTTACTATCATTAATGCAAGGCCCGAAACGTACCAATCACCTGCTAAAACAGGTGAACCCGGTCTCGCCCAAGATGCTCGTCCAAACGCTTAAGAAACTGGAAGACGCGGAACTGATAGAAAGGAAAGTTTACCCGGCAGTTCCACCAATGGTTGAATACACCCTGACTGAAACGGGTTGGGGGCTGAATGAAGTGCTGTCAAAGCTCTTTGAATGGTCTGTGACCAGAGCCTCAAAGAAAAAGAACTTTAATGATCGGGGGACTACACTGCAAAAAGTCGTTTGATCAGTCTTGAAGCGCTTAATTGATCAGTGCTAATAGTCTGGTTGAGTTTTTGCTCCGAAAGGCCCGGGGACTGATTCCCTTATTATTCCTGAAAAACTTATTAAGATGGCTTTCATCGGTAAAGCCAAATTCAACAACAATTTCTCCCAGCCGTTTATCACTGTGTATCAATCGGTGCTCGATCAGGGTTTGGCGATATTGGGTGATATACTTTTGCAGGGTGCTTCCGGTATGCTGTTTGAAATATTTGCCCAGGTAATTGATCGATACATTGAATTGCCTGCACAGGTAGTCAGCACGTAACTTGTCAGGATAGTAGATGTTTGCCTGGATAAAATTCAAAATATTGGCAGCCCTTTGATCCGTATTCTCAGAAAGCTCCAGGTGCAGGAACTTGGCAATATTACGCGCCACCAGCACTATCATCGTATTTACGTATTGCTGGATCAGTTCCTGGTTATAGATGTCGCGGGTCTCGTACTCTCTGATGATCGCATCAACCAGTGGCTTGACTACCTGCTTATCCACAACGTTTTTTAAAATACAGCCCGGTTTATGGTTGGCGTTTTGTAATATAAATTCCAGCTTTTGAATATTGCTTGTTAAGATTCCCGATTCCCGGATATAGATATCATTAAAACGCAAAAAGAAGAAGGTAGTGGTGGCTTTTACCTCGAAAGAGTGGCAATCTTCTGGGGTAATCAGGAACATGTGTCCGGGCACGTAAGCAAACTTGCTTTGATTAATGCATTGTATTCCTGTTCCTTCTACAATATATACCAATTCAAAGAAGCTGTGCTTATGACCTTCCCGAGGGCCTTCCTCCAAGGTTTTATATTCGATGGAGAATGGCTCATGTAAATCTTCCCGTTTCATACTTGTACTGATTTATGGCAAAAATATACCAATATTGTTTATGATGTCAAGTATAATTTTGCTTTCATCAAAATACATTAGACATGAAAGCAATTGTTGTCAATAATCCTGGCGATGTAAGCCAGCTGGAATTTCAGGAAATCGCAAGGCCAATACTGCAAACCGGTGAGGTGCTGGTACAGGTAAAAGCCATTAGTATTAACCCCGTGGATGTAAAAAGCCGCGCTGGTAAAGGTGTTTACGGCCGCATTAAAAATCAAAGCCCATTGATTCTCGGCTGGGACATTTCCGGTGTAGTCACCGAATCAAAAGTGGAGCAATTTAAAACAGGCGACGAGGTTTTCGGAATGGTGAACTTCCCCGGCCACGGAAAAGCCTATGCCGAGTATGTGGCGGCGGCGGCGTCACAACTGGCCTTGAAGCCAGCTAATATTTCGCATGAAGAAGCTGCAGCATCAACCCTTGCTGCCTTAACTGCTTATCAGGCAATGGTTCATAATGCCAATGTTCAGGCCGGGCAAAAAGTCCTGGTACATGCGGCGTCAGGTGGTGTAGGTCACTTTGCCGTACAATTGGCTAAATACTTGGGCGCCCATGTAACTGGTACCTCATCTGCGAGAAATAAAGACTTTATCCTGAACCTGGGTGCCGACGAGCATCTTGATTATACTGCCTATGACTGGGCTAGTCATCCTGAGGAGTTTGATTTTGTACTGGATGGTGTGGGCGGTGAAACTGTTGATAAATCATTGCTGGTGACTAAAAGAGGCAGCACTATTATCAGTATCCCAACCGGTTTGAATGAAGCAGTAACCGAAAAAGCAAAAGCAAAAGGCGTAAATGGCTATTTCATGCTGGTACAATCTAGCGGGAGCGACATGCAGCAAGTTGCAACGCTGCTTGAAAAGGGTATCTGGAAAGCCCATGTATCAGAGATCTATCCATTCGAACAGATGGCCAGTGCTCATCTACAGGTAGAAAGCGGTCGCACTGTAGGAAAAGTTGTGGTTACCCTTTAAGCATCTGATTCAAATTATAGCAAGATGAAAAATTTAATAATGGCCACCATTGTGGTAATGCTCATGGCTGCTTGCAAGAATAAAAAGCAAGGGAACAAAGAGCAAAATTTAGTGGATGCAGATTCTTCAGCTGCAGCAAAACTTGAAGAGGTATTTGCAGATAGCACCTACCAGCTGACCGGCGTAGCTGTGTCAACTGATGGCAGGGTGTTTACCAATTATCCCTATTGGTTAGACTCCCATTCGTATTCGGTAGTTGAAATAAAAAATGGCAAACCCGTTCCTTATCCGGATAACAACTGGAACAGCTTTAAAAAAGGGCAAAACGGGCTGAACAAATTTGTTTGCGTGCAGTCTGTCGTCACTGATCAAAAGGGGTTTCTGTGGGTAGTGGATGCTGCGGGCATTGGTTTAGGTTCCGTTTACCAGCAAAGCAACAAGGTAGTAAAGATTAGCCTGGCTAATAATAAAATTGAACGCATTTATCGCTTTCCAAAAGATGTCGCCGGGCCTGATGTGTACCTGAATGATATCCGTATTGATAACACGAATGGCTTTGCTTACCTGAGCAGTTCGTCTAATGGAGGTATCATCATACTCAATATTACTACTGGCGAGTCGCGTTTTGTATTGGGCGACCATATATCCGTTAAATCTGATTCGGCTTACCATTTCTCCCCCGGCGGATCGGAGTTGCTTAAAGGTGACGGAAGTTCCTTGAAGGTGAACTCAGACGGTATTGCCCTTACACCTGACAACAGGTGGCTGTATTACAAGCCGCTTACTGATGATAAATTATACCGGATTAGTACCTTACTGCTTCGGGATTTCAGCACGCCTCTTCATGCAATAGCTGACAGCGTAATGGATCTGGGTCATTTTATAACTACCGATGGTATGATCTTCGATAAGGCAGGTAACCTTTACCTGGGCGATCTGGAGAAAAGCAGCATAGTTAAGATCACCCCTGATCTGAAAATGCATACTCTGGTAACCGACGAGACCAAACTACTTTGGCCGGACAGTTACAGCATCTCACCTGACGGCTACCTGTACATCTCAACATCGCAGATACAGTTGATGCCCTGGTTCCATAAAGGTGAGGACAAGATCCAGCGTCCGTTCAAAATTTACAGGTTCAAAATCTAAGCAACAAATTATGAAAAATTTACTATTCACTAGTTGTATGATGTTTATGCTTCAGGCAACTGCCCAGGAAGTTCAACATTTTAGTTTGAAAGACCTTCCAGCCAAAAAAGTAAATGCACTGCTTACCAGGAGTACTTTATCCGGTGAGTCAGGAACCATCGGCTACTTCACTTACCAAAAAGGAGCTGTCGTACCTACTCACCAGCATCCAAACGAGCAATACTCGCTGATCACCAAAGGTAGTGTAAGGGTATCAGTTGGTGGAAAAGAGATCATCGTCAAAGCGGGCGAGGGTATTATCATACCTCCCAATGTACCTCATAGCTTCACGGCACTGGAAGACGGCACGCTGGATATAGATTTCTTTGCCCCATCACGTATGGACTGGCTTGCTGGTACTGATAATTATTATGCATCCACCGGTGCTAAGCAGGAAAGCAATAAATGGAACGGTAAGGTTGGGAAGCCTGAACTTTACGCGACAGTAAGCGGAGCGGTCGGCAATATCACCTTTACACCGCAGGGCGAACTGGTTTACAGCAACCACCCCTTCTTTAATCCCGAGATTCGGGTGATGAAATACGATGCTAAGAGCAAGAGAAGTTCGCCTTTTCCAAACCTCGACTGGAATACACCCCGCAGCACTGATGATCATTACTTCAGCAGCGTGCTCGGCATTCGAAATGATGCAAATGGTATTATATGGGTACTGGATATGGGGCAGCGAAATAACATTACACCTAAGATAGTGGGCTGGAATACGCGAACAGACAAATTGGAAAGGATATATTATCTACCGGCATCATCCCTGGTCAAAGAATCACAACCGAATGATATGGTGGTTGATCTTAAACATGGCGTGTTTGTGATCGCTGACGAAGGTATCGGTTACGGTGGTGACGGCAGTAAAGCAGCATTGATTGTAGTAGATATGAAAACCGGATCGACAAGGCGACTGCTGGAGGGCACCCACAGCACCCGGCCTGAAAACATCCCTTTGGTGATCGGTGAAAAAGGGCTGAAAATAAAGGACAGGGATCTTTTGGTGGGCTGTGACGGAATTACGGCCGATGCAAACTTTGATTGGCTGTACTATGCCCCGCTGAACGGGTCGAAAGTTTACCGGGTGCAAATTACAGATCTGCTGGATACGAGGATAAGTGGGAACGAGCTTGATAAGCGTGTAGAAACTTATTCCTCGAAACCGAATAATGGTGGCCTTAGCATCGATTTGGATGGAAACCTTTATCTGACTGCTATGGAAACCAACAGTGTGAGCGTGATACTGGCCAAGGACCGTAGCGTACACCAGCTGGTGGCAGACAGCAAACTTCTTTGGCCGGACGGAGTGAGTTATAATGCAGCCGACGGCTACATGTATGTATCCGCAGCGCAGGTACATCTAGGCGCCACTTTCAACGGCGGGACGAATAAAGCCAAAGCTCCTTATTATATCTACAGGTTTAAACCCCTGGCAGCCGGGGCGCCGTTCAAATAAGCACTTGTTGCTATTTGATATTTTGAACAAAGCAAAATTGATATGCTGAACAAAACGTGCCAGACGTCTCCCATCTAACTTTGTTTAAAAATAATATAATGATGAAAACAGAAAGAAAAGTATGGTTGGTAACGGGAAGCGGTAACGGCCTTGGCCGCAGCATTACTAAAGCGGCATTAACTGAGAGACATACCGTCATTGCGACTGCAAGAAACATAACGCAATTAGCCGACCTGAAAGCTGAGTTTGGGGCGCAGCTGATGGTTTCGGAGCTTGATGTCAACAATGAGCAACAGGCAGCCGATGTAGTAAAAGACGCCGTTAGCCGATTTGGACGTATTGATGTGCTGGTTAACAACGCAGGGTACGGCGATAACCGTCCGTTTGAACAGGTACCTGCAGATGAGTTTCGAAAACTGGTGGAAACCTGTTTTTTTGGTGTGGTTACACTTACCCGCGAAGTATTGCCCTATATGCGCAAACAAAAAAGCGGGCACATCATACAGATATCTTCGGCAGGCGGCAGGATGGCTACACCCGGCAACGCCGCTTACCATGCCGCCAAGTGGGCGGTAGGCGGCTTTACAGAAAGCCTTGCACATGAAGTTGCTGCCTTTGGCGTGAAAGTGACGGCCTTGGAGCCAGGCGGAATCCGGACTGGCTGGGGGAAGAAGGCATTTGCCGATCCTATTGAACTACTACCGGAATATGAACCAACGGTAGGTGCTACAATCAAATTCCTTGAGAATTACTGGGGCAATGAGAACAGCGATCCCGAAAAGGTGGCACAAATTGTTTTAAAGGTAAGTGAAGCTGATCAGCTCCCACCGCATATTTTAATAGGAAGCGATGCCTTTCAGCTGGTGAAGGAGAATACCGAGAAAACTTGGAACGAGGCTGAGAAATGGATAGAGCTTACCGCCTATGCCGATGTAGCCGGCGAGACGCTCATCCCAGAATTTTTGAAGGACTAAATAAGGCATCCGTGCGATTTTGTAAATTTGAACAATGACGGATAGGAAGCAAAATACTCTTGCAGAAATACTCGTATCATGTGTAGATGAGAAGTATTATAAGGCTGAGGTAGTATCGGATTGCCATGTACTCATGAAGGTATTTTCCGGGGAAATGAAAATCATCCAGGCTGACCGTTCATATACACTTGTGTCAGGAGATATCCTGCTGGTGCCTCGAAATCAGTTATGCTCAGTCATCAAAAAGGCCAAAGATGGACGACCCTATCAGTCGGTAGTGGTCATGTTCAGGCCTGATCGGCTGGCTGCCTACTATGCTGGTAAAGCGATCAAAGCAGGTTCTCCAGCAAATACTAAACTCAGAACTTTTGATCCGCATCCTTTGTTTGAAAGTTATTTTGCTTCCTTATTACCCTATTTCGAACTGAATGAGGACCTTCCGGAAGAGATCATCCTATTGAAAGTAGAGGAAGGAATCAGTATCCTGCGCACGCTGGACCCTGATACAGACGCTCTTCTCTCAGATTTCTCTGAACCCGGGAAGATTAACCTGACAGCATTTATGGAAAAGAACTTCATGTTCAATATGCCGTTGGAAAAGTTTAGCTACCTAACCGGTCGGAGCATCGCGACCTTTAACCGCGATTTCAGGAAAGCTTTTCGCACTACGCCGCAAAAGTGGCTTACTGAAAAGCGGCTGCAACATGCGCATTACGAATTATCCGTAAAAAACCGGAAGCCCGGGGAGGTTTATTTAGAGGTAGGATTTGAGAATATTTCACACTTCTCTTTCGCTTTCAAACGATATTTTGGTTATGCGCCGACAAAGCTACAGGCGGCTGGAGCGGCAGTCCCAAAGCCTGCCAGGTAATCTACGCAACCCTTGCTGTGGCTGCTTGAATTTTATCAACCACTACCTGAAAGGTACAATCAAGTAAGCTTAATCCGTCCCGGCGTCCCGAACGCAAGAAAATAATTAAGGTAGTACGTAATTCTGTGCTATTCTTCCCGACAAACGGGTTATTTATCCCATGTAAATCAGCCCACCTTTGAAATATCAAAAACAACAAAAAAAATATTACAATCATGAGCAAGACAATTTTCATCACCGGAGCATCAAGAGGATTTGGTAAACTTTGGGCAGAGGCCTTTTTAAAACGTGGCGATAAAGTAGCTGCTACGTCACGGAACATCAGCGGACTACAGGATCTTAGCGATACATACGGTGACAGCCTTTTACCAATTGCCTTAGACATAACCGACCGTGAAGCAGCCATTGAGGCCGTAAATAAAGCGCATCGTCATTTTGGAAGTCTGGATGTGGTTATTAACAACGCAGGATATGGTGTATTTGGCGCTGTGGAAGAAGCCAGCGAACAGGAAACCAAAGATGTATTTAATGCCAATGTCTTCGGGACACTGTGGATTACACAAGCAGCTCTGCCCATTTTCCGTGAACAGCGTCATGGCCACATTATTCAACTGTCGAGCGTTCTGGGCGTATGGTCATTGCCAACATTGGGAATTTATAATGCCACCAAATTTGCCGTGGAAGGCTTTAGTGAAGCTCTGGCTAGTGAGGTAGCCGAATTCGGCATTAACGTAACGCTTATAGAACCTAACGGTTACACTACCGATTTTGGTGGCGCATCAGCAGTGCAGAGCAAAGCTATTGCTGCATACGACAATCTCAAGGCCGGCCTGGCAACAGCCGAGGGCCTGTTGCCTGAAGATTATGGCAAACCCGAAGCTACTGTACCTGCCATTCTGAAATTGATTGATGCAGAAAATCCTCCCTTACGCCTCTTCTTAGGCAAAATTGGTTACAGTAAAACAAAACGTGTGTACCAGGAGAAACTTGACACCTGGAAAGCATGGGAAGATGTATCGGTAGCTGCACATGGTCATTAAGAGCTCACAAACCAAATATTGCAACCTAACAGCAATATTTGGTTTTATTTTTTAGTGATAACGCCCTACATTGTATGACAATATGAAACATTACAGTACACTTACCGACCTGCATAAAGGAAATGGCTGGGCCCCACCTGAACACCCACTGTTCAGTGTAATAGGCTGTCAGAGCGAGTGCCCTTTGGGGGACCGTGAGTTTACCTCTGACTGCTATATGATCGGCTTCAAAAAGGTTAAATCAGGCGTGATACTTTATGGCCGTACAGAGTATGATCATTCCAACGGATCCATGATGTTTGTAAGACCCAGGCAGATCATCGAAATGAAGAACCTGGAGTTTGAAGAAAGGGGATTTATGCTGCTGATCCATGAGGATTATTTGAACGGACATGAACTTTATAAAGCCATACAGAAATACAGCTACTTCGATTATGAGGTCAACGAAGCTCTGCATCTGTCGCCACGTGAAGAAGCCGTTATTTGGGAGCTGCATGATAAAATCAAATCGGAATATGAAAATAATCCTGATGAGTATAGCAGGGAAATCATTCTTGGTCATCTTGCATCCGTACTGATGTATGCGCAGCGCTACTACAAACGCCAATTTGTTAATCGCACCGAAGTATCCGGCAAAACGGCCACCCGTTTTCTTGAGGTTCTTCAGGACTATTACCACAAGGGCCTTTTACAAACACAAGGACTACCATCTGTGAACCAGCTGGCTGAAAGTCTGTTTGTCTCCCCGCGATACCTGAGTGATCTGTTGAAACAGGAAACCGGCAAAACGGCGATGGACCTGATTCATATCTCATTAATTGGTGAAGCCAAGAACCTTTTGCGGGAAGGACAGCAGGGTGTTGCTGAAATTGCCTACCAACTTGGCTTTGAGAATAGTTCTTACTTTACCCGACTGTTCAAAAAGCAAACTGGCATGAAGCCATTGGAATTTAAAAAATTACATCTGAACTGAACGGTATAAGATAATTCACCCAAGAGCTGAAATTTGATTGATCAGCTTTTGGGTAAATCTGCTACAATAGATATCCCGGTTTTGTCCCTGAATACCTGGGGTGAAACTTTAGCGATTTTTTTAAAAAACCTGCTGAAGTAAAACTCATCCTGAAATTTCAGATTAAAAGCGATTTCCTTGATGCTTTGCCGTGTCAGGTGAAGCTGTTTTTTAGCTTCCAGTACCAGCCGTTCCTGGATTAACTGCGAGGGTGTCTTTTTGAAGTAGTGCTGACAGCGACGGGTGAAATTATCCGATGTCATCGCTAATAAGCCCGCATAGGCTGCCGGTTTGCGAAAGGTAAGATAGTGCTCGTCTAATAGCTGTCTGAATTTTTCCATTTGTTCATCTTTTTTGATCAAAACAGGAGCTCCATCAAGCTCCTTCATTTTGATACTGCTTGATTTCGCAAGAAAGAGTTGCAGATAGGAGCGGATAACGATCTCCGAAGGGTTATCCTGCCTTGCTTCCTCCTCCATTTCCTTTAGAATTCCTGAAAAGCTAGCGGACTGCGTGGCGGAGAGAGAGATGATCGGATCTATATAAATATTATTGAACAAAAGCCCGTTACACGCCACTTCTTTGCGATGATATTCGATGCAGTAAAAATCACCGTGGAATTGCAGGACAATGCATCGCAAATCATCGCAGTCCCGCAGGTGAAGTACCTGTAAGGGGGTAGCAAATAAGAGAGCGGGAGCGGTAAACGGGAAAGCCCCGAAATCAGCATGATAATTACCTTTTCCTTGTGTAATCAGTAAAATGGTATATTCTGAATACTGCGTCGGTTCACATAAGGCTTCTCCCTCCAGGTGTTGCAAGCCTAACAAATATTCACCAGATGAAGAATAAATAACCGGTATCGGCTTTAACATAATAAGTATTGCTATTTGTTATTTACCTCCAAAAATAGAGGATTATGGCCTCCATGAGCTGATATAATTATCAAATTCATTATCGATCAGAGAAAATGTTAAAAGAGGGCGTGAAATGCTTATAAAATTTGCAGTTATGAATCAAGCAGCTACAATAACAGGCGCGTCTTCCGGGTTTGGCAGGGACACAGAGAAGCTGTTCCAGCAAAAAGGATGGAATGTTGTAGCGACCATGCGCATTCGCCTGAAAAAGAACAAGAATTAACTTCTGGACTGTGGGATTTGTCCATGGGTTAGCCTGTTCCGTCCATGTTCCGGGCTTGAAGGCTGCTGTAATTTTGGTAAAAAATAAACAGCATGAAAACTTCAATCATAAATACCATCGCCGGCCTGGAAAAGTTTGGAATAAAAGCAATACGATTATGCATTGTCGTCGTATTTCTCTGGATTGGCGGGCTGAAATTCTTCACTTATGAGGCTGACGGCATCGTACCTTTTGTGGCAAACAGCCCTTTTATGTCTTTCTTTTACAACTATCCAGCCGACTACAAGCAGCACATGAACAAGGAGGGCGAGCTGATTGCAGTGAATCATGAGTGGCATATTCAAAACAACACTTATGGCTTTTCCAAAGGGCTTGGTATCCTGCTGATTACCATGGCTGTTTTAGTTGCGCTGCATCCAGTAGCTCCGCTGTGTAGTATGATCGGCAGCATATTGATTTCCATTATGACGCTTGGTACCCTGTCATTTTTGATAACAACACCTGAAAGTTGGGTGCCGCATCTGACTGATCACCAATGGGGATTTCCTTATTTATCAGCACGTGGCAGACTCGTTATTAAGGACCTTGTCATCTTTGGTGGCACTCTTGTAACCATGAGCGATTCAGCCACGGCCTACCTCAACCGTCACCCTCGTGTCTAAATACGGTATAATACTAATAATCAATCAAATATATCATGAAAACTATCACAGTACCTGCCAGAGAGCAGGTAAGCACTGAATCACAGGCAATTTTTGATCAGATACAGAAAAAAATGGGAAAAGTTCCTAACCTGTACGCAACTATCGGCTATTCTGCCCCGGCGTTGAAAGGCATGCTGGATTACGAAGCAACTCTAACAAGCAGCAGCATTTTTACAGCTAAGGAGCGTGAGGCCATTAATCTAGTCGTTTCGCAGGTAAATGCTTGTAATTATTGTCTCGCTGCTCATACCGCCATTGCTCAAATGAAAGGCTTCACTAAGGAAGAAACCATTCAGATCAGGAAAGGCATTTCGAAAGACACAAAATTGGATGCGACTATCCTCTTGGCGCAATCAATTGCAGAGAATAAAGGCCAAGCAGATGTTACGCATATTGACAATTTTTTTGCTGCAGGTTATGATGAAGCCGCTTTAATCGAGCTGATCGGACTGGTAACTTTGAGAACATTTACTAATTATGTTTACGCTGCAACCGAAATTGCTATTGATTTTCCTGCAGCACCTCCAATAGATTAGAACATATGTTCTCAATTTATCGAAGAAGCATAGTGGTCTCATGACACTTATGCTTCTTTAATTTCAAGATACAAATTATCATGTTTTAGAGTGAAAAGTTTAAACTTTGCGGGCATCGTTACGTCCCGTATCAGCTACCATTGCTGAGGCTTCAAGTTTTCAAAAGCTGTTTTACTTTCTTCAAAAACCTTCAAATCATCATCAGACCAGACAGAAACATTAGCCAGCTTCTTTCTAACATCTGACAGATTTACCTTTTTATCTGGTTGTATAATGACTCCGAGCTCTTTTAAAATCTGTTTTACCAGTGAGCTTTTTTCGTCTGGAATATTGATGGTTAACCTTTCCACATCTCAAATTTACGAATAGTTTACAACAATAACTATGCTACTCTTATACAAAAGAGCAGGTTTTAGGCAAGATAATAGTCTTGTTTCTTTCTTAATTGCAATGTGCATTTCATGCACATTGCAATTACTTCTTCTGATTTGATACTACAGGAAAAACGGTATTGGTCAGTAGGGCTCTTTTTTGATTGCTTTTATATTTCTTAAGGATTTCTACCGCTTTGGGTAATAGCGGGGTATTAACCCGAATATCGGTCTTCTGTCTGCAAGTTCTCACCCACATCTCACCGTCAGCGGCTTCTACGATGTTATCGTGCTTGAGATTAATCACATCAACATAAGTAAGGCCGGTATAGCAGCAGAAAACAAAGAGATCGCGAATCATATCAATCCTGTCGATATCAAAAACTTTGTTCTCCATGGGCAATATTCCAGGTATCCTTTTTCCGCATAGAAATACTCTTTCCTTTCCCCGTCCTTATGCTGCTTCTACAAACCACATCCTATGAGGTCCCGCAAGGTCATATTGGCATTTCCTCTTGAGATGCTCAGGGCTTATTGTTTCTTCCGTGGTAAGCGCTTCGGGTGAGATAGCAGCAGCGCATGCACCTGTGCCATCGTGCGGTTGATCCCCACTCTGATCCCAGCTTCCCCCATGCCTCGCTAAACTTTTGCTTTGCTTCTGCTAATCCCATGATGTAAATGCAGAGACTGGACATAGCTTTACTCGTTTTCCTTTCAAGCATCATTAAAACAAAACGTCATCGAATATCGAAATATTTAATATATTGCACTACGATATATGTGTTAAAAACACAACACTATTGAAAGTTTTAAAAAGTTTTGTTGAGAATGTTGTCTTATGATTGATCAATTAAAAAATGTTATAAACTGAAAGATTCACGCCTAGGCATAGCTTAACAACCAAACCTACCCAGCAATGAGAAACAACTTAAAAAAACTCGTTATTCATACTCAAGACCAGGTCCGCTTCATAAACCAAGACGATATCCTTTATTGCAAATCAGATGATTGCTATACCTGCATCTATTTTTTTAATGGCGAGACCCTTGTAATCTGTAATTCATTAACCAGATTTGCGAAAAAAGTGGGACATTGGAACTTCATTAGGGTTGGACAATCCTATCTCATTAATGCTAATTATATCAAAACAATTGATAAAAAAAGAAAGCACATTGTTATGGTTAATGACTCGATCGTTCCTTTTACGGCAACGATTAAGTGCATACTTGGATCACTTGATCTAGTTATAGATAATGATTCAACATTTTTAACCGACGATAAGGCCAGTATGCAGATTTCTTGACTTAATCCTTGAAATGACCAACCGAAACAACCCTTTAATGGATACTAGAAATGAATCATACTAACACAAACAACTTGAACTTTAGTCGGAAGCCATTTGAAAGAATAGAAAGATTTCTGATCCTTTCTCTTTTAATGATTTGCGGCAAAGCCTCTATCGCAACAGTCACTATTAATGGATATATTGCTAACCCTTCCCGCCCATTAGTTATAAGTTATTGGAAAGATTATGCTTATGTGTCTGATACGATGAAAGTCAACAAAGACCATTTTTTTGAAAAAACATATAAGTTAGACGGACCAATGCATATATGGATTAATTCGCTATCATATTCTTTCATTATGCCTGGTGATACATTAACTCTGAATGTTAAGGGAGATAAGATCAATTTAAACGGAACTGCTGCACCTTATATTAATTTTAGAAAAGACTTAAAACAGGAATTGCAGCAATTGAACACAAACAGCGATTATAACGATCGTATTAAATACTCGCTTGAAAAATCAGAAATTTTTTTTTCATATTTTAAACACAAGCAATCAGGCTTAATTAAAAAAATAAATGAAATAGATCTCATTTTAACTATTAAATTCTCCTCGTTGCTATTTAGCTATAATAACAATGTAAAGAAAATGGATAGTATTTCGAACTTTATCAGAGTAAAGCAGAAGGATAGCACGTACCAAGATGATAGTAAGCTGCTTTCCTTTCTGGGGCGATTAGATTTTAATGACGACCTGATGAGTTCTCACGAGGCGCTGAATACTGTTAACAATTTCATTAGAATCTTGCGGTTTCATGAGAGCGAAAAGAATAAGGGCATAAACGGTACTGATTTTTATTTAATTGAACATGACATTATTAAATTCATATTTAATGACTCATCTTTTAGAAGATCGTTACTTTCCTACAATCTTTACAAGAGGATTCAATCATCCGAAGACCTGAACTCCCTCCTTAGGACATGTAAGTTTATTAGTGATTTTAAAGAGGAGGATAATGCCTTAGAACCAGTAGCTCTAATAAACATCTATCAACAAAAGTTATCTGCTTTTGCGGGAGAATAGTCTCCGATCTGATAAAATTGAAAAATAGGTATTTGGAAGCATGTCAATACTGAAAGATCAACCTACCCATTACCATTCTTCCTAATATTTTATGAGTGCTTGCACTAAATAAATTACTGGATAGATATGTTGTACTATATAAGGTTGTATTAAAAAGATTTATTAGATTCAACTCAAGTTTGATCTTCCTCTTCGGGATATTGACTTGTGTGGTAAAATCTGTAAAAAAGCTCGAGCGGTTTTCAGTAAATTGCTGATGTGTTATGTAATAGTCGCCAGACACTCTAAATAAAAGCTTGTCTAATGGAGTGTAGTTAATGCCGGTATGCTGTCTAATCTGAATGAATTCGACGTTGGGAGTTTCCGAGGAAAAGCTGTTAAGATGTGTTAAGTAATTTCTATAATTTAAATTCACCTTGGGGCTTAACTTGGTTTCGATCCCCGCATTAACCGCAAGAACTTTTGTTTTATACGGTAATAAAAGTCCATTTTGTAAAATATTGATTTTGTTCAGCTGAAAGGTTGGACTAAAACTAGCCGTAGATTTTATAAAAAAGAGATACTTACTGATAAGCCCTGTTATTGCCCAGCTGTCTGTGTTGTTGGCAAAAGGTAAAGTTATTTTTCGTTGGAATTCCGGTGTGACTACACTGCTTGTGATATTATTTGCACTGGTATGTTTGTAGCTGATATTGATATTATAGAAGAATAATTTTATTCCTTTCCGATAATGAAACCCCAGTCTTACATTCTGATCTTCTTGCTCTGTAAGAGCCGTGTTGTTAGCGATAAGGGTTCTGTAGTTATGCAGTATATAGCCCCGGTATACATCAGTTAAGCTGCCAGGATTAGTCATTAGATCATAATCGAAAGAGATATAATTTTCCAGCCCTGTCTGATATTTTAACTGTAACAGCGGATTGAAATATATCCGGGATGAGGATTGCGATAATTTATACTGATCATCTTGATAATCTGTTTGCTGTAAAGAGATTGGGAAAGCAAGGTTCAACTTGAATTTTGTAGCGGAGAAATTAATTTCCGAGGAAGCATAAAACTTTTTTCTTGACCAGGAGAGGTGATTTGATGAACTATCTATAGCATTAGTGTCAAAATTGTTGTCTACCGCATGAAGATCTGATTGAAGCAATTGAGATTGAGAACTAAAACCAAGTTTTTGTTGGAAGCTGAACTTCCTAAACTGTGATCTTATGGAAATGTAATTGTTAGTGACCCAAGTAGGAATATCAGTTCGTTGTTCTAAACCTTTATATGGATGACCATCATTAAAAATCAAGGCGCTTATTCCTGGGTTAATTATCCGGAACTCAGGCTTTGAGGTATAGCTTGTATAAGAATAAATATTGAGAATCAACTCTTTATTTAATGATTGAAGGAAGGTAAGCTCATTCGAAAAATCACGTCTTTTCTCTTTTAAATTCTGTTCAATATAGCTGTTGTTAGCCGTCAGCATGGCGTAATCTGAATTAATACCTATATCACCCGAAAAGGAATTGCTTAAGTAGTACCTGTCTTTGTTTACATTGATATTTACTTGACAAACAAAACCGTTTATTCTTGATCGGCTATTTTGGACTTCATCGTAAGCAACAGTGTCATTGCTCAGGTAAACTTGCTCTAATTTTTGATACTGTTGATTTTGAACGTCATGCAAGTAAGACACATTTGCTTTAAGCTGCAGATCCCTCTTGAAGCGGACTAAATTATTAAAATTCAGTAACAGTCCCTGATTAAATAAAAATCGATTTTTAGGCAGATCAGGGGTTCCTGCTGTTCCTAACGACAACATGGATTTAGGCATGAGGTTTTCTGCCCGCTTTAGATATTCAGATGCGTTATGGGAGATAAGGTCATTCGCTACATCAGTACCAGTATTATTTGCTTTCACATAATTGATAGCTTTGTATTTGTCTTTAAATGTCATACCGTTAACATTAACATCGTATTTCCCAGGAGCTCCCCCGGCAATTATCCCCTGACCTAATAGTTTTAGTTTTGCGTCTTTTTTAAACGTAATATTCACTGCAACATTCTCACTGTAAGACCTTTTACGCAAAATTTTTATCGGTTGATCATTCTCCAGGATTTGTATATTTTCAACAATGCTGTTAGGTACCGTTTGCGTAGCTATATTATATTTATCATCAAGGAGATTATCTCCATCAATGTAAAAATTAGATATAGCCCTACCATTATAACTTATTTTCCCATTCTCGCTAACCTCAATTCCCGGCAGTTTTTTCAGTACGTCTCCAATAACGCGATCTTGTGGATTGCTAAAATCTGAAACTTTGTAATTAATTGTATCACCTCGCACCTTCAGCATCGGTCGGGAATCTTTAACTACAACTGTCTTCAAATGCTGATACTCAGGAAATAAAATGAAAGAATATTCTTTAATAGATTCATTTAAAGGTTTAGACTGTTTCTTATATCCCAGTATAGCTGCTTCTATCCTTAGCGTTCCTGCTCGAAGATTGTCAGGTATGGATAGAGAGAAAGATCCGTTCTCTTTACATAAAGTATATGCAACTATAATATCGTCGGAATTCTTTACTGTAATACCCGCATAGGGTATGGCATTTTTGAGCGTATCAGTAACTGTCCCGTGGACAGTTTGAGCATGTGTGGAACATATAAATAACAGGCAATGGTTAATAAGGAGAATAGTTATTAACGATCTCATTTTTTTTCAGGAAGTTCAATCGGGTTGTTAATCTTCTTGCCAAAGTTTACTACGGGCGAATTAACTCGAATTGAATTCACCCGAGACGGATTGACATCACCTAACACCCCTGAAACTTTACCTGCTGGTAATTTAGCATAGGCAGCAGGATCCTTTCGTTGTAATTCCAATAATCTGTCTACATCTTTTCTTGTCGCCTTTACCCACCCCCCGGGGATCTTAATTAATAGGTCTTTGTCAGTAATATCTTCCAAACCTTTAAACTGAAAGACTACTTCCTTTTTCACGTCTTCCGCTTGCATGATCAATCCTGGCAATCCATTCAACTTCCATGGGCCAACTTGTATTGGAAAATCCGCACAAAACCATGCTATGTAATCTCTTCCTCTAAAATGAGCAGTAGCCTTTTGACACTGAAACCCATTTATCATCATCTTGTCGTTACTTATTTTCCAATTAATCAATGGAAGTGGTTCTTCTGTCAGATAGTCATTGTTTAACTTCTCCCTGATAAAAAGTTTCCGGATAGATAGAAACTGAAAATATTCAGCAGAACTTACCGGCCGGGTACCTGTAATAACCAGATCCAGGCTATTAGGATTAGTTGATTTACTGATTTGCTCTTTAAGCTCTTTGTTGCGAAGCTCAATTTGCCTTTGCTCGTCTTCGCTAAGATAGGCACTGGAACTTTGACCTATCAGGAGCACCAAATCTTCAGTATATGGCCTTTGCCGATCTGTTGTATCTCGGACATGTATGAAGCGATATTTCACCCGGATCCTTGCTTTTTCGGTAGTTTGGGCTTTTGTTGAAATAGTAATGAAAAAAAGGATTGATAATAAATAATAATTAACGCTCATGGTATTAGTAGGGTCGTTTAAATATATTGATTGCTAACAATTCTATAATCTATGGAAATTTTAAAATTCTCGACTGCTGACAGTTATCTTCATCAATTGAATAGTATACACTGAACTTTTCCAATTACATGTGTTTCTGGTAAAAATCCCCAGTACCTAGAATCATCCGAATTATTACGGTTGTCTCCTAGCATAAAATAATAATTATATTTGAATGTATAATGCTTAACAGGGCGTCCACCTTCTATGTACATACCGTTAGGCAACCTCAAAATAATTTTCTTTTCATACCTAACAAGTATGTCCTTATATAATCTGTAGGTAAAATCATTTAGCTTTACACACATATTCCGCTTCGGAATAATGACGGGCCCGAAATTATCAACAGACCAACTGAAGTATTGATTAAGATATGCTCTTGTCTCTTTAAAAAAGGGACGAATACATGAACTCTGTGTTGTTATACCTAATTGTTTAATATCGAGAGTACTTAATTCGATTTCTGCAAATCGTCTATTAATATCAAAATGGTTGAGGTTATAGTCAATATGTAAGCTATCTGCAGTAGATACAAATCTCTCTATATCCACTTTATATAACTGTTTTTCGTAAGGCAAGGGTAATAAAGGTTTGTTATTAATAAAGATTTCTCTGTTTTTAATTGTAAGCATTTCGCCTGGTAATCCTAAACAACGCTTTACAAAATATGATTTTTCAGAGTGGCGTTTAAATATTAAGATATCATTTCGTTCACAAACAAGATGATTATCAAACGAGAAAAAATGGTTATTCCTGTTTTGCCCTAAAAACAAGTCGAGCCAACGAATACCATTTAATTTACGAACTAAAAGGATATTACCAGGTTTTATACTATCCTCCATAGATGTACTTGGAACATTATATATTTCAAAAGCAGATAAATGTAAGAGTATTGCTAAAACTATAAAAACTGATAAAAAAAGAAACGGTTTCTTTTTATGCAAATAGTATATTCCCAGCATCATGCCTGCAAGAAAAAGTATGGATAGAAAGCTTCTAGAAAGATCACAAGTTAAAAATATCGCGCCCACCAAGATCACATTCTCAACCTGCTTATGGAAAATCATTAATAATTTTCGGCTGTTACGCCTATCCTTAATGTAGAAATCTTTGTTGCACTGCTCTCAATAAGTTAGAACTGAAACGCTGTAAACATAATAATTGGATTATCACCACTTTTAATTCCAGCTAGCGTCTTTTGCACTTCAGTACTGGCAAAATTATATTTACCGGATTTATAGGAGTCTAATAATTGCTCGGCTTTGATACTAGCAATAAAATGATTATTCTGATAAGCCTGGAAGCCAAAATCACCACAATAGCTGGAATTAAAATCACTAATAAATACAAGATCCTTTTTTTGTTTATTATATACAGCAGTATAGATTTTATTCTTAAGCATAAAAGAAATAGTTAAATATTTATCTCCTTCAAGCGTGTTGAGAAAGTATACGTAGCCTGACTGACTAAGTTCACTGATGAATGTACCCGGATTCTTTCTCGAGTAAATAAAATTGTCTGTCATCCAATTTTTTCCAAAATCTAAGTGATATTTTTCAAAAACACCTTCTGATGTAATGTTGAACAGATCCGGACTATAAATCGGCAGGAACGAAATGGATGCTTCATTTCTTTGAAGTGGATTTTGCGGAGCAAATGTAAGATCGCTGGTAGTCTGGATTTCCACGAATTTATCAATGATTTGAAAGTTTTTATCAGTGACTATAATCTGGTACATTAAATCAGACTTATAGGGAGCAATATCCCTATGAAAGATGATTTTATTTTGATTAAAAGCAAATGCATCCGCCCGAAAAGGTAAACTAGCTTCCTTCAGGAACTTGTTTCCTGAATATGTGATTATTTTGTTGCTAACACCATCGAGGATCTCTAATAAAGAACCGTCAGAATTAGTTTCAAAATCATCTATCCGCATATATTTTCCGACGCCTGGGCCTAGCTGTGCAATTTTGGACAGAAATCTTCCTTCCTTGTCGAATGTATATATTGAAGACATTTTTTTGTCGAGAATCTTTATTTCGTCTTTTAGAATACATATTTTACTTATCTCCCGAATAGTACAATTGCTATCAGTGGCAAGAGGGATGAGCTTCGAGATTTTCGCGATTTCGTGATATTGTTTTCTTTTATCGCTCTCGGCACTTATCTTGATGGTTTCAACATCAGTTTTATAGTATTTACAACTAGCTAAAATCAGGCTTGATAAAAATATTTTCCAAATCTTCATGGTGTCAGAATTTATGTAAAGTGCCGCAATTGCGACACTTTTCCTTCACTTAATTATTTATAAGGGACAGGTATTGGTACCACCATGTGTACATGTCCAACTGCATGCTGAATGATAAGTAACTATCCAATCTCCTGGAAGACCGGTAGTTGACTCACAATCAGCAAGAGCTTGCTTTCCCAATGAGGAAAGAGATAATGCCCCAGACAAGGTTTCCGCACTGCCTGATTTTACATTATAAATAACCAGTGCAACAAACGAAAGTGCCGCTAACGTTTTTAAGATTGTTTTTTTCATGTTTTTAAATTTTACGTTAAAATATAATTATTGTGCTCGAGCCCTTAAATTGCAGGAGATTAGTCGAAAGTCCCGCTTTCAACATCTAAATTACATTTTCCTTTTTATTAATTTTTTGAAGAAAATCGATAAAAAGGAAAATGAGTATTTCATTAAGAATTTAGTTAACGACACAAAGAATCTGGGTTGATGTGAATATTTTAACGTCAAAACCAATGCTGTTTTCCATCACTGTAAGTAAATACCCGGCTATAGCTTCCAGATTGACAGTTTTTTACAACCAATAAAGTACTCTCCGGTACATTTGTGAATGACACAGAACCGGAGAATCCAGGTTTCCTCCGACCTAGCGACTTCCAACCGAAGTCCCAATACAAAAGTTCGTATATATAGCCCCTGTTTATACTTGTGTCGAAAGCGTAATAAAATTCAAACCCACTGAGAGCAACTGGTCTCTTGAAATCATACCCAATCCAGCGTTTATCATTGAACGTTGAGGTTCCACTCGGTTTGAACACCGATTTTGTTGTTAGATCTCCATCAACCAATCTTTGGAAGAGAAGGCTATCCTGAATAGATGACTTTATTAACGTCCCTGAGATACAGCGTTCGGCCTTACTTTTCTTATTAAAAAATGTTATTTCATTTAGTATTATTTTGGAAGAAGGAAGTGCAAGTCGAAAATACCGATATTTTTTTTTTGAACTTATGGAAACCCGATAGGTTCCTGGCTGATATGGTCTTTCAAACCTGTGAATAACTTCATGTGGTTCAAAGTTATTGTTATTTGAACCTTCAATAGTAGCACCGATAAAGCCGTTTTTATATTCTTCATAGTCAGGCCATTCGAAAGCCATATGCGAAAAATGAATTTTGCGTCGCCGCGATTTATCAGGACAGAGAACGATAGGGATTCCATTTTTATTTAAGTAAACGGGATATGCCGCAGGTATGAGCGAATTGAGTTTATAATATGCTGGCAGATATACATTTTCTGAACCTAAAGATTGAAAGATAATAAGGTCGTCTTTAACTTTTCCAAAGTCTACTGGTACCCAAGTTTGATCGTTCCCCATGACACAGGCATACGCATAATTCAGTTCATTTATCTTCCTTAAGATAGGAGATCGTAAGTTGAACGTTTCAAAATATTCATCAGTAACATCCTGATAAAATGGATTCTTAAAGAACTGAGGAATATCTTCTCCAATATTACCTTGATTTAATAGTTCGTTGGCGTTTACTTTAAACGTTTTACGATATATTTTCGGAAAATGCAGTGGGCCAATTTTGGGATGAATTTTTTTCCGACTATAAAATGGCATTAAATCACGCAAACTGTCCTCCCAGAAGGGTTCAAAAGGATGAAGACTCTTTTTCAACTTAATTGCGTTCCATTCATGCCCGGCAGGATGAACCCTAGAGGCTGGAACAAAATCAATGGAGACTGGTATACCATGAGACCGAAGGAGAAGACAATTGAACCAGCATTTTTGGGAGCAATGCGTTGTTTTAGATGTTAAGTAGTCATTGAAGGTAAGGTAAGGAAAATTGTCTGCTATTCGCCACCCAATTTTCACGTCGGCAAATTTCACTAGTAAAGAGTCGGAAAGCTGCTGAACCGAAGAGAAGCTTTGCCCTTTCTTTAATTGATACTCTCTTTTAAAATAGTCTTTCCAGTCTTCGAGGCTGTATCCGTTTTCAATCCGGTATGGCAAGATAAAATTTAAAAAATCATCAAAAGAAATCTGGCTTTTGAAGGGATTTTCTTCATAAGCTTGGAAAGAATGATCAATCGACCGGATTAGATACTCTGAAGAAATAGAATTGACATCGTTGTTATCCACCAAATACGTATTGGCAAGAGGATAGATTGTGGTAAGACTGTCCATCATAGGGTTTACACCGTTCTTTATTTCTTCTCTGGAAAGTCCTCTTAGACGAAGCAGGCGAATTCGTTCAATAACTGGGCGATATTTAACCAAGTAGGTCGTATCATAGGAAAAATGTAAAGGCATATTTTCTATCAAGAAGTATGCAGCCTTCAACTTTAAACTATCTGCAGGTCTTTTCTGATAGTGACTTATTACCTTTGCTAGTTCGCTTTTGTTTGTGCCCGCTTGGTCGAAAGCTGATGCCAATTGAGATTGTCGTTCCTCGCAGGAGATTGAAAGAAAGCTAAACAATATAAAGACATAAATTAGCTTATTCAGGTTGGTTGATTTCTTTTTCATAGGAGTAAAGACAAGGATTATTTATTTCGCCCTTGTGTTATTAGTTTTCTAAGCTCTTCTTTCATTTCCTGAATCGCTTTTGAGTGCACTTTTATTTCCTTGTTTAATAATTCGTTTGCTACCGTAGTTGCTTTTTCTTTCTGACCACATTGGGCATACAGTTTTACCAGCAGATAAAGAGGATAAAAACGACTTGGGTTCATATGCCATGATTGAAGATAAGCCTGTTCAGCCTGCGTGTATTGGCCAAGGCTTTTATAACAGTCGCCTAACGTTATGTATAAAATTGTATTAGGATAATGATTTTCAGCCTTTTTAAGTATTATTTTTGCCTCAATATACTTTCCGGAGAGAGCGAGAGCCTTACCATAATTCGTAAGAAAATTACCGTTGGCCTTAAGTACTGGTAAAGCTTTTTTATATTCTCTGACCGAGGCGTCATAAACGCCGAACTGGTAGTAATCATAAGCACTTTTCCAACAGTGGTATGCAAGCAACGTGCTAGTTAGTTTTTTCCAGGAGTTAAAGATTAGAAAGGTGACTGTTGCTATCAGTACTATTTTGCCTGACAAATTAAGCAACCTGAAGAATCTTTGAGTTGGAGGGCTGAACAAAATAAACTCCCTCTTTGATAGGTTGGCAACCGTTGCCAAATATAGCACAAGGGTAATTTTTATAGGAAGAATCTGTCCAGGATAAGAGAAAAGTGAGAAAACAAGGATGTTAATTATCCCGGCTTTCGCACTGACAAATAATATACATTTATTCTGCAAGCCCTTACCAGTGCGCGGCCTCAAATCAGAAGCATTGCCGATTTTCTCATTACTGATCTTGGATTTTAAACATAGAATAAAGAAACTTGCAAGTATTAGCAACCCAACAATTCCACTTTCTATTGTCACCTGTAATGGCTCATTAAAGGCATAATTGGTGTCGCCTGCGACCGTTCCCTTAGGAGAGTGAGGATTCTGTTGAAAAAAAGCCGCCTGATAGTTCATATAATGGGCCTTGAACTGATCAAAACCAAATCCCAAAATGGGTTTGTCCTTAATCATGCTGGTACCAATCTGCCATATGAACAGGCGGCCATTTGCTGAATCTTTTTTTAGATAAAACAAACTTATTAGTAAACCACAGCAGAGAGTGATACCAAAGACTGTTAAACCCAACTTCTTAACAGTTGAATTGGAGAACTTTTTAAAAAAAGCATTAACTTCATACTTATAAACATAGATAATCATATACCCCACAGAAACCAGTAAAGCTAACAAGGCCGCTCGTGAATGGGTTGCTGCCAGAGCAAGAGCCATTAAAACAAGTGTTGTAACTATCAGGGGCTTTATAAGAATAATTAGCTTTGACCATTTTTGCTTGTTAACTTCCGCAGGAGAACCAGTTTGAAAAAGACAAAAACCTAAAGCTATTGTAAAGACGCTTGCAAGATAGCCCGCATAAGGCCCCGGGTTGAAGAAACCACCTGTAACTCTGAAGAAGCTGTGATTTGATGGGAAATATCCCCATAACTGAAGATTTCCCTGAAGAGCCTGTAATCCGCTACCTATGACCAGCGAAAGATAGATCCATAATATATTATTATTTGAAGTATGACGCAAAACTAGGTACATAATAGCAAGGCCATAAAAGTCGAACGCGGGCAATGATGAAAAGGAAATATTAAAATATCCGTTAAAAACACAATATGTTACCCAAATCAAGAAAAAACCATCTATTACACTTATATTAAGGCAAATAGACTTAGAAAAAAGAACTTTCAATATAGATAGAAATGCCATCATCATTACCAGATACGAGAAAAAAAAAGACTTTCCACTTTGAGTTCCATCCATGAGTATATCTGATGCTATCGATGGAAGTATCAAGTAAATCCCGCAGATCATGATCAGAATAATGCGCGTTATTTTCACTGGTAAATTCAATATTGAACTGGTAGATGATCAATAGCAGCTTCCATCACAAGACATTGACCACACCCAGCCACAGCCAGTTGTAATTTGACATCCTCCGCGTTCACAAAATAAACTGCAGAAGTCAGATGATGTATTGCAGCTACAATTGCCAGCTTCTGAATTCGTGTTCAAGGATTCGGCGGCTATTTGCAGGTTCGAAAGCTCCCTATCTAACTGAGATTGATCCGTATAAAGTCGGTATACTATAAATGCAATATACTTTTTGGACCATTTTAAATCTTTAGTTGCATAGGTTACCCATTCCGCTGCAAACGCCGAACGTGAATGCAAATTATTTTGTAAGATCTCTTTATTAAAGTAATCGTCGTCGAAATGGTCAATCAATGTCCGAATATGGGCAGCTTCGGCGGCTGTAAAGGGTTCATGGCTGAGCAAATATTTAAACTTATCGACCCAGATACTTCTCTTTTTATCTTCAGCCCAACTATTGAAGATTGCTCTTTGTAATTGAAGATCATATGAAACAAGTTCTTGAGTGCTAATCTTCGATAATTCATATCGGTTACTAAGTACGAATTCGTTTATCGCAGGATCACACGCAAATTCTAAGGATGGCTTTTTACAAGATGAAAAGATCGAAGTAAGGAAAAGAAAAAGAAACAACTTCTGCATATGTTTTATATATCGCAGTGCAATATATAAAACTTTTATCATTCATTAAATAATAAACTTTGCAGCCCTGTAATACTTGCTATAGAGTATGGCGAAACTTGTACAGATGAGGAATGGAAAAGCATAGTCAAAGTAGAGATAAACCTGGTATAGATGACTTATAAGAGGGCGGTCGTAGCCTACAAGTGTCTTTGTGAGAGGATTTAGGCAGGTATTTAAGATGCTTAACAGGATTGCTATGAGCAGCAGATAGACGGTGTGTCTGGGTTTTAATTCAATACTTTCAATAAATGAGATTGTTTTTCGCTCAAAAAAATAGATGCTTGCTACAAATACCATCACCATTAAATGAATAGCAATCAAGTATTTTGAGATCCAATCAATCGCCACATACCCGTTCGCTTCGTTATAAATCAAAGCAACGTAGAGGAGCTTAGCAGAACAGTTTATGAAATAGTATAGCAAAAAATAAGCTAAAACTCCAGCCAGGATTATCAATGACCGTTTCAACTGAATTAGGGGTTTATTTACATCTGCGTAAGCTGTAGTCCAATCAAAGTCTCTACCCATTCGCTTACACGCCACCCAAAATGCTTCCTCTTCATCAAGTCCTGCAATAGTAAGTTCATCAATGATGTCCAGAAAATGACTTTTCAATTCTTCAGCATCGGCCTGTGTAACACCTTCCCGGTCCTTGACCTGGTTATGCCAGAGCTCAAACTGTTCTTCAAAAAGAAACCCGCTGTTCTTTTCCATTAAAAGACAAGCTATCCATTAAGATATTTCCGTTTTCAACTTCCCAAAAATGGAATAAACCAAGTCCCATTCTGCCATATTTTGTTTCAGCTGTTCCTTTCCATCAGCCAGAAGAGTATAATATTTGCGTGGTCGCTCACCTTCTACTACTTTCCAATAGGATTTGATCATGCCGCTGTTTTCAAGTTTCTTCAATACAGGGTAAATACTGGGCTCGTTCCATTCGATTTTGTCTTTCGCAAGCTCCTTTACCTTCTGTACTATTTCATATCCATAACTATCTCCGCTTTTAAGCACCGTTAAAATAATTGGAGCGGCTGAAGCCCCCATCAATTCCTTAGATATTTTCTTCATCTCCACATTTTGATTTTACAAATATATCGCAGTTAATTAGATTGTGAAACAAGTACTGCATTAATTTCAATACTGATCTTCATTGGGGTCGTGTTGGAAATATTCATAGCAAAATATACAATTCATGTTCATGCTTTTCTGTTAAATGCTACAACAATTAAAGCACGAAACAAAAGAGACAAAATCATCGCTTCGTAAGCAAGCAGCCAATAATAGGCCGACTTAGTCATCCTAAATGGCTTGAATATCATCTCATCCGCCAATTCCTCAAAGTTTCTGCCGGTAATTTTTCAATCACTGAGACCAAAAGATTATGATTTTGGACTGACTCTTTGCTGCAGATTCAACTATTTGAAATTCCTGCCCCCATGAAACGCTCCTTTAGGAACTTCTTCCCTTACCTGGGTACGCTTATTTTGCGCCGGATACGGCGCATTTTTTTCATTTCCACTGGCATGCCGTAATACGGGCAGATCATCCTGTTCGCGCTGCACCAGTTTTCCCAGGAGCTTTGTCAGATCAACACACTTATGCACAATCACATGAACCACCTCCTTTTCCCGTTGAAGCTTTCCCTCCACCATCAGAAGACGTGCATGAAGAATCTCTTTGCGGTACGTTTCAAATAGCTTTTCAAACACCACCAGGTTAGTAAAACCGGTTTCATCTTCAATGGTAATAAAACAAACGCCGCCTGCTGTACCAGGGCGTTGACGCACCAATACCAATCCGGCCACTTTAACAGATTCACCGTTTTTTGCCTCGTTGTTGATCACTTTGGTTGGTAAAACGCGTAACATATCTAACTGGGAACGAACAAAGCTGACTGGATGCGCTTTGAGTGAAAGCCCTACTGTGGCGTAATCCTGCACCACATGTTCGCCTTTGGACATTAAAGGAAGCTCTACCTGAGTTTCTAAAACGCTTTCGGATGGCTGCCCTTTAAAAATCTCGACTGGCATATCCTGCAAAGCAGAAATCTCCCATAAAGCTTTCCTGCGGTCAAGGCCGATAGAATTAAAAGCATCTGCATCTGCAAGTCTTTCCAATGCACTAAGTGATACCCCAGCGTCTCTTAAAGCTGTAATGCTTCGATAGCCCTTATCACGGCCATTCACCAGAAGTTCGATATCGTCTTCACGAATTCCTTTAATTTGGCGGAAACCCAGGCGAATAGCATAATACTTGCCAGATTTTTCTTCTAAGAGATTGTCCCAGGTTGAATGATTAATATCCGGAGGGCGCACCTCCACCTGATGCTTCTGGGCATCAATCACAATTTGTGCAGGCTGATAAAATCCCATAGGCATGCTGTTCAGCAAGGCCGTTGCAAAGGCATCGGGGTAATAACATTTCAGCCAACAGGAAACATAGACCAGTAGAGCAAAACTTGCCGCATGACTTTCCGGAAAACCGTAACTTCCAAAGCCTTCTAATTGCTTAAATATCCGTTTAGCAAACTCTTCGGTATAGCCTTTTTTTAGCATCCCATCAATCAGCTTTTGCTCATACTGATTCACCAGTCCTTTGAACTTAAAGGTCGCCATGCTGCGCCGCAAGCCGTCAGCTTCCGCAGGGGTAAATCCCGCAGCTACTATTGCGATCTTCATGGCCTGTTCCTGAAACAGGGGAACACCCAGCGTGCGTCCCAGGATTTCTTCAAGCTCGGGAGATGGGTAATCGATAGGCTCTTCACCATTGCGCCTTCGCAGGTAGGGGTGCACCATATCGCCCTGTATAGGACCAGGCCGCACAATGGCAACTTCTATCACGAGGTCGTAGAAACATTGTGGTCGCAAGCGGGGCAGCATAGACATTTGCGCACGGCTCTCAATCTGGAACACGCCCAGGGTATCGGCAAGGCTGATCATTTTATAAACGACAGGATCGTCCTGAGGGATATTTGCTAGTGTTAGGTTCCGCCCATAGTGCTTTTTACAGAGATCAAAAGCTTTTCGGATACAGGTCAGCATTCCCAGTGCCAGTACGTCCACTTTCAAGAATCCGAGGGCATCAATATCATCTTTGTTCCATTCAATATTGGTACGGTCTTCCATCCGGGCGTTCAGGATGGGACAGAGATCGGTGAGCTTGCCCTGGGTAACTACGAAGCCGCCGGTATGCTGGCCAAGCTGACGCGGAAAGCCTAACATCTGCCCGGTAAGCTCAAGCGTCTTTTTTAGATGCGGGTCATCAGGATTCAAACCTTGTTCGGTCACACGCTTTTCGTCAAACCACTCATCAGTATACTCCCATATGGAATTGGAAAGCCGGTTAATGGTGTCAAGCGACAAGCCCATTGCTTTGCCCACATCTCGTATAGCACCTTTTTGATGTTGCTGCGTAACCGTTGCTACAATTGCAGCGCGGTCACGCCCATACTTATTGTAGATGTACTGGATGATCTCCTCCCTCCTCTCATGCTCAAAGTCGACGTCAATATCCGGCGGTTCATTTCGTGCTGGAGAAATGAAGCGCTCAAATAGCAGATCAAATTTGGTAGGATCCACAGAAGTAATCCCGAGGCAAAAACAAATGGCTGAATTTGCGGCAGACCCCCTCCCCTGGCAAAGAATGCCTCTACTTCGTGCTTCGCGGACTATATCTTCCACAAACAAGAAATAATTCGCATAATCCATTTCCTTCACGAAATCCATTTCATGGTGGATCATCCTGACTACCTTTTCCGGAATTTCTTCACCATAAAACTCATGGGCTCCTTTCCAGGTAAGGTATTCCAATTCGGCTAATGGCGTGCGGCCGCTCTTGTTAATTTCTGCGGGATAAACGTATTTCAATTCGTCGAGGGAAAAATTACAAGCTTCGGCTATAGCCATAGTGTTATAAATTGCATCCGGGTATTTCCTAAACAAGCGGTGCATTTCATCTACCGGCTTCAGAAAACGCTCGGCATTTTGGTGTAAGCGGAAGCCTGCCTGCTGAATGGTACATTTCTCGCGAACACAGGTCAACACATCCTGCAGTTCCCGCCGCGACGGATCATGATAATGCACATCGTTTGTGGCAACTATTGGTATATTAAACTCCTTCGAAAGCTGATCTATCCGAAAGATGCGCTTATCGTCATTGCCGAGGTAATTTCGGGTTACGGAAAGGTAAAGCCACTTTCCGAACGCTTCGCGATACTCCGCTATAGAATTTAAGAATAGTTGATCGAACCGGAAGTAGCGGTTTAGTTCATGAGGCATAATGGCAGTGAAGATGATATCTTTTGCATGCCGGTAGACATCCTCTTTATATAATTCGCACTTCCCCTTTTCTGTGCGGATATTTCCTTCGGTGAGCAATGCGGAGAGCCTTCCATAAGCTTCTTTATTAGTGGGATAAGCCAGCAAGCTTGGGCCATCTACCAGGTCAAGCCTGCAAGCGGGAATTATCTTTATCTCCTTCTCTCTTGTTGCTGCATGCGCACGAACGATCCCTGCCAGGGTATTTCGATCTGTTATGGCGATCTTTTTATACCCTAAATCCGCAGCAGTTTCGACGAGTTCATTTGGATGCGAAGCACCACGAAGGAAACTAAAATTAGAGGTTGCCTGTAGTTCACTATATTCCATTTCCAACTCCTATGCAAAAAAACCATGTAAAAACCATTGATAACGCCCTGCATCTGAGTAGTGCCCGGAGCGAAAAAGCCAGTAGCGCCGGCCTTGCTCGTCTTCCACCTGGTAATAGTCCCGGTGTTCACCCGCATCAAGCCACCATTCCCGTTCAATACGTTCGGGACCGTCGGCTTTGACGATATTGTGCCTGGTGTTTTTATAGACAAAGAATTTGGGCGGATGATCGGGAATGATCGCCATCACTTCTATCGGGTCGGGCCTGGATAACAGCTCCGTAGGTCTGGGTTTATTATTACGCCAGCCGCTTACCGGTAATTCGGTAATTGTGAGAGATTTTTTGAATGACCTCTCCGGCCAATAGTGCGTATCAGGCACATACCGGCGGATCACATTCGGACCAACCTTACCGGCAACCCTGTCGAGCATCTGAATCAGGCTTTTATCATTCATCCCCAGCTTGTCTGACCAAATAGCTTCCTGTGCTGCGTCTACATCATCTGTTTTGGGTGCATCGAGTACGAAAAGTTCAATACCTAAGGCGGGACGTATCTGCTCAATTTTGAGTTCAAAAAGTTTATACAGGTGACTTACACTATGACTGGCGCTGTTGGTGCCTATTTCAATACGGACGATCTTACCATCAATACGGTAGCCTGTTAAAACGCCAGAACGCAAGCCTTTTCCCTCCTGCTGTAAACGCAAACACAATTTTTTAAGCAGTCGTTTAATTGCAATTTCAATTCCGCGCCTGGTTTTAATCGGTTCCAAACACGGTAAGCGCTCCTGAAATGCAGTTGCAACCTGTATAGGTTCTATGATTTCGTTCTCTGTTCCAAGCGCCTGACCTAAGCGCAAAAGAAAGCCTTCTCCAAACCGTCGCCTCAACACTGACCTGGGCATGCCTATAAAACTCTTGATCTGGTAAAAACCCAGCTTTTGCAATTTGGCCAGCGTCCCTTGTTCCAGGCGCAAGGCTTCGGGCGGCAATGGCAGTAAAGCTTCAGCATGCTCTCCTGCATGAATGAGCGGTGTAACACGTCCAAATCGCGCGATGGCCCAGGCCGCCCCTACAGTATCGGCCATGCCGAGCCTTACCGTATAGCCCTTGCTTTTTAAGCGGGAAACGATTTCTTTAAGATATTCGCGCTCGCCTCCCCATAGGTGCGGGCAACCACTCACTTCCATAAATAGTCCGTCATTGGAGAAGTCGTCGACTGCAACTGTTGGAGAATACCGGATACACCATTCGCCGATTCCACGCAACAGTTTCTTTGCTCTGTCTGGCTTGTCGTCTATAACCTCCAGGCCAGGGCAAATGGCCTTTGCATCAGCAGCACGCATTCCGGTTTCAATGCCGGATTGTTCTGCCAGCGGACTTACCGCTGTGATGATCATTCTTCCATGATCAGGTGCAGCAAAAACATAAGGTACATCCTTCAGCTCTGGCCGGCGGATAGCCTGCCAGTCGGCCAGCAAGTGGCGGAACCATATGGAAACGTACCGTTTAGACATCTCTTAACCAATTTGTCGCTGTTCTTGCCCAAATATTCTTGTGCTTACCTTCTCTGTTACTACCTCTTTAAAGTGGTCTGCTTCCCACTCCAGCGTCCACCAACCCGGCGAGCCGTTGCGAACCTTCAGGAGCTCAACACGCCAGCGCGGGAATCCGATACCAGGCAGATTGTCTTCGTTCTCACTTGGCAATGGAGTGATCTTCCAGCGGGCGGTCACAATGGAACTAGCCTTTTTACCGGCATCTTTCCGTAAGATAAAACCCGTAACACCGCTATTTTCGACAGCAAGCTGCAAACGCCTGGATTCCGTTAAACTCAGATCATTGATTTCTGCAACAACAGCAGCAAGTCCTTCGCATTTCAGAGCCTCCTCCATGATCCAAAGCACATCTTTCTCCTTTGCCACATCCATAAAAATGATGCGTTCCGTGGGAACGTTAAAAGCACTGAGTGAAGAGGGAAATAGTTTCCGGGAGGTACTGACCCATACGCAGGCGGCACCCTCTTTCATCAATTGTGAAAGCAAACCAGCAATAAAGCCGTCGCTAGCAGCGGATTGTTCCGGAACGAATGTGATAAACTCATGGATAGCCCGTTTGGGAAATACGCCATTGGGAAAAGCGCTTTCAATTTGCCCCAGCCCTATTGTATCAGCCTTTCCGGCAGGCTGCGCCTTATAACCCTGCCATAGCAAAATGTCTTTCTGTAACTTATCAATCAACGCTTTCTTTGAGTCCATTTTTGTGCTTTGCGGTCATGTGCTGTGTTTAGCATCTAATGAACAACAAAAATAATGCTAAAAAAGTTAGCAAAAAGAAAAAGATTGAAAAGAATTTTTAGGCCTTGAGGATCTATGCTGCCCAGTGGTCAAAATCAAGTATTTCCTGGTCGACAAAGGTCTGATCAATAGCAGGAAGTTCGGGATATTCTTGTGGAGCAGTCTCGCCACTTGTCCGGTATTCAGAACTGATCGTACAAGCTTCCAGCATCCTGGAAGGAACTTGCGTCATTGCAATTTCAGTAAGGCGACCTTGCGACGGCTCCTCCATCAGCCATTCCCAGGCGAGATCTTCGGTGAGTATGGCCGGCATCCTTCTTTTAGAATTATGGATCTGCTTCATTAATTCGTTCGCAATACTTACCGTATTGATTAGAAACCATTTTTAGCTGGCGAAGATTGTTTTGTTTCAACGTTACAAATCATCTAAGTTCCCCAATTACAGTCTGTGGCATCTTTGACCGCAGTTCTTGCCTCTCAAGTATTTTTTTATATTTGTCTTGATAACCCTACTAGTTACAGGTATGAGCATGACATCTGAAAAATCAGCAAAAATTCACCAGGGCAGAAACGTACGACGCTTCCGCGAGATGCTTGGGCTTAAGCAAGAAGCTCTTTCAATTGCGCTTGGTGAAGATTGGAACCAGAAGCGAATCTCCTTATTAGAGGCGAAAGAAACACTGGAACCAGAAGTGCTTGCTCAGGTTGCTAAGGCATTGAATGTACCTGAAGAAGCGATTAAGAATTTTGATGAGCAGTCAGCGGTAAATATTATTACAAATACGTTTACAGACTTTAAAGATAACGCATCTGCTTTTTACCAAAATTGCACCTTCAATCCGTTGGATAAATTGATTGAAGCATTAGAAGAGAACAAGAATCTTTATGAGCGCTTACTTCAATCTGAACGTGAGAAAAATGCTCTTCTCGAGAAATTGCTGAAAGACAAGTAATCTCATTTTTGACCCGTATATTCGTTCGTTGTGCAAAACTAAGATTAACATGCAAAAAACTGACGTTGAGACAGGATTTGATTTTCTCGTTTCTCAAGTTATATGGCCCCATTTTAAGCAAAAAGGCTACAAAAAATCAGGAAACAACTTGCGTTTTTATGATACTTCTAGCTGTTGGGGGAAGATTGTAAACTTTCAGAAGAGCTGTTTTTATGGCAAGAACCATATAAGTTTTACCGTTAATATTGGACTCTATCTACCAGAAGCCGAAAAATTTCATTGCAATCAACAAGCAAATGAAAAGTTTCAGGAAGTTAGTTGCATTGTACGAAAACGAATTGGCAGACTAACGAAGGAGAACAAAGATCTATGGTTCGACTTAACTGTCCAAACAGACAAAAATATGCTTTATACCACAGTCGAAAAACATTCTATAGATCTAGTAATTCCATACCTGAATAAAGTAAATTCTAAAGACGACATCTTAAAAATCCTGTCCTGCGGTTATCGGTCTGAATACAAGGCATCTCAAATTCAGACCTTGTATTCAAATGGCTACAAGAAGGAGGCAAAACAACAATTGGAAGAGGCTAAGAACAGCACTCGAAATGTATCTTTTTTAGAAACGCTAAATGAAATAGAGCAGAGTTTCCGGGAATGACATCACTCAACAATCATTGAATATAAAGAAAACCTGGAAGTAATTTCAATGAGATCTGTTGAGAATTCCGGGTACGATCGTTTGGCGAGTATTGATCTTGAGACTCAGTTGGACGCTTACCTGGAAAATTTACCCAAAAGATGCAGGGAAATCTTTTTTATGAGCAGAAAACAAATGCTAAGCAATGATGAGATAGCTGCCAAATTGGGCATTTCTAAACGTTCTGTAGAAAATCAAATCACCTTTGCTTTGAAACATTTACGTGTTTCGATAAAGGATATATCAATTGCTTTGATACTGTTGAGCTGTTATAAACTTAAAAAAAACTTAGCTAAGTACCTCTCAAACGACTTCGGCTCCTGGAAGGAAGTGCTCCTTGAATTAATTCCACGATGTTTATTGTTATTTTATCAAACTAGTATTTAAAAAAATGATGCGCTCTCATACTCATATAAAGCCAAAGTTTAAGGATATCTACTTTATTATTTCAGTACCATACTCGCACAAGACTACCTTTTCCATTCCATTACTTTAAATTCTGTAATTAAAGAATCTTTCGAATATGTGAATACTAAATCCTTGGTATATACAGGGTCTATATCTCCTCCATAGTCAACCAATATCCTGTAAAGTACTAAATTACTATCCAATGATGGTTAGGTAGGACACAAATAAATCCCGTAAATCAACGTTGATAACTCGATTTGCGAAGCACTACCCTACTAATTATATTAGCAGAAAACATTTGAGATGGATAAACATATTGCGCAGATTACCAATAAAAGTGTAGAACAGAGGGGCTTACCAAACGATTTCAAAAAAGCTTTAGCAGAATATATCTGGAATGGCTTCGATGCTGGGGCTACAGAAGTGCTTCTCAACTTCGAAAGCAACGAGATCGGCTACATCTCCTCTTTTTCCATCAGTGATAATGGCAGCGGTATCAACATTGAAACCATTGGCGATACGTTCGGTCACTTCCTGGATTCCCAGAAACTATTGTACTCCAACAAAAACAGCTTTGTTAAAGGCAAGAAGGGTAAAGGTCGCTACGCATTCAGCACTTTCGCTAATGCTTGTAAATGGACAACGACTTACGCCGCCCTAGATGGCAAATACCTTCAATACAGCATTACAATAAACAAAGGCGAGCTGCAAGCTTTGAAACCTTTGACACCATCATCTCCAAGAAAAAAAAACTGGAACCGTTGTTAGTTTTACTGATTTCTTCGGCTTAACCGGAGACTTGCTCTTTACCAAGGAATTCACCGATTACCTGGCCAGTGAGTTCGGCTGGTTTCTGTACCTGAACCGGGCGAAGGAGTTCAAAATCCTCATCAATGGCACAAAGCTTTGATACGACGACATCATCGGACATACACAATAGCAATCAGGGCAGTCAGTTTACCAGTGATGAGTATACATTGCTTCTTAAAAGCAACACTATTCAGACCAGCATGGACGGTAAAAGCAGAGCGACAGATGATATTTTTGTAGAGCGGCTTTGGAGAAGTTTGAAGCAGGAATATATCTATCTGAATCCGGAAGCAGGCGGCTTAAAGCTTTACCAGGGGGTAAAGAAGTGGTTTAGTTTTTATAACCATAAACGACACCACCAGAGTCTGGGCCATCGTCTTCCTGCCGATCTGTACAATGGAGCTTAGGCTGTTATCAACAATGATTTTTAAAGAGAAAAAAAGTAGCAAAAAAAGAGAAAGGACTGGAAATGTGGAAAGCTCTCCGAGTTTACACACATTCCCACACCTGCAATAACAACAACAATGCTTATTATGGTAGTAGTCTTCTCCTAAGACATGGGCCGTTAAATGGCGATGGCGCCTATCCTTGCTACTGGGGTGTAACTAAGAAGGAGAAGTCGTATTCCTAGTTATTGACTTTCTTATATTTGACAAATATGTCCATGTTACTTCTTAGGTTTAAAATCTATTAGATACTTGAGTCTCTCAAGGTATTGAGAGCATTTTTCTAACTCACTTTTTTTGGATGTTTGTTGAGATGCCAGTTCCCAGAACCGGAATTTCTCGATGAAGTATTTTCCCATCATCCATAAATACTTCCCAAAAAAGAAGAGTTACTTTTTTATGAAAGATTTTTTTCCAAACATCATGAGTCCAAACGTAATTGTTAAACACGACTTTATAATTGGCATTGACCCGGGAACAAATACCGTGCTTGCCATTTACTGCAAAAAGACTAAGAGTCTGGTGCTGATAAAGACGGTTCCCATTCACCAGGCATTTGAGATTCGTTAAGCAGTCTCACACTTCAAGCTGCATTCATGTGGTAGAGGATGCTCGTAAGAGAAATTGGTTCGGTCCCAACGCTCAAGCAAAGCAGCAGGGGTGCCGGTTCGATCAAAAGGGAATGCAAAATGAGGGAAAGCTTTTTGGGTGAGAATGGATTCATTTTGATATGCCAGCTCCTGGAAGGGGTAAAACAAAGGTTTCTAAAGAGTACTTCCAGAAGCTGACAGGTTACACCAGATCGACATCAAATCATGCAATAGATGCCGCTGTGCTGGTGTGGAAATGGTGACTTGATTTCGGGTCTTACCCACTATTCTTTTTTCTTTTCTTCGAGATTGCGAATTACTATTCCGAACGTATAAACAGGATGAAATCTTTTGGAGTAGTTGCCGTCGACAAGAAAGCCAAATCTGTCTGAAAGTGGTAATATCAGTGATGCTGCGAGAGATGTAAACGACCCTCGCCTTTTATTAAAAATAGTATTGTATCTATCCTTGCTGAATAGATCAATTCCAACTCCAAATCCAAGGTGGACCTTTCCGCCGCCTAGTAAATCGAAGCCCTCAAGTTCCACTCCTAACGAATTATGCCATTGGTTCAAAGCAACATTTGATGTATCACCTGACAAGGTGTTGTCCGCATTTTTATTAGCTACTTTGAAGGTATTTAATTTATACGATGTGTTAAAAAATGGCCTTAATGTAAATTCATCATCTTCGCCCAGTGGCTTTTCCCAAGTACCTCCAAGGCCAATACTCAGTCCTGTTTCCTCTTGAGCTAGTTTAACGAGTTTTTGTTGTGTCTCGTCGTTAGAAACATCAGTGGAGGCAAAGTTTCCTATGTTACCGACGATATCCCACCTTGCATTGAAATATTTTTTTGTGAACTTATTTATAATCACAGATGATCCACCAACAATTTCGCCAGTACCTCCATTCTCAACATTTATGTTATAACCAACTTTTGCACCCGACCAATAACTATATAGAGAAGAAGAAGATGCTGATCCCGGCAGAAAGGCCTGCAGTCCAGCCGACGTGAATTGATATTCCTGGAATTTATTAGAGGCTCGTATTTCTCCTGAATTGTACCCTAAGAAAGAAACTAAAAGAACGTCATCTTTACAAGTTCTTAATGAGAATTCCCCATTCATATTTGTTGTGGTACCGATAAAAGAGTCTGAGTAACTTTTTATCGAAACGCCCGGCAAGGGATCTCCTACCTCATCGAGAATTCGACCTGATGTTTTAATAGTATCACATTTTCCTACCTCTTGAGATTTAACTGTCACGTAAGAAAAAATTAACATTAAAATAAGAATAAGTAGCGAATTGATTTTTTTCATAAAAAACTTAGATAATTTCTTGTGTAATTGTAAGGATTTATTTTCTTAAAGGCAAAACTATTAAACGTAAATTTCCGTTTGATGATTAGATTATAAAGTGACATTGATTGGTAATAGAGAAGACTCAAAAGGAAATTCATCATCTTCTGTTGTGGCCCAATTTAAAGTTAATTAGGGGCGCATGAGCGTCCTAATTAACAGCCATATAACTCCAAGTACCCCAAATCATACCCCATACGGGAAGCAACTCTCAACGCTGGAGAATATCACGAAAATCGCATTTGAACAGGACTGAAACTTAGTTGAAACGCAATAGTTGGGGGAAAAATAAATGGAAATATTAAAAATATTACCATTCTTTTTTTTTCCACTTATTAAGTTCATTGTTGAAAAGAATACCTTTATATAACATCATTCATATCCTTATTTTTACTTGTACAAATTTCGGTAAATGAATACGACATTAAAAGGTGAACTATTTGAGCAAAGGGCTTATGATATTATCCAAAAATCCATTGCCGAAGGTAATTTCGGTCTAATGCCGGAAACATGCCGGGTGTTGAGAAAACCAAGGTATTATTCCAGTGATCGGGAGGGTGATATTATCTTTGATCAGAGTATAGAAGTTTGGCCTAAAGGAGCGGAACGGTGTCACTTGCTGTATTTGGTCGAATGTAAAGATTATAGTGGTGATGTACCGGTCAATGATGTCGAAGAGTTTGTATCGAAGATCCGGCAGGTCGCCGGTGAGTATGTAAAAGGCGTGTTTGTAACCACCGGACGCATGCAGAAAGCCGGATTAAATATTCTGAAAAACCGCAGGTTTATGTTTATCCAAATTGACAGGGGTGATAAAGCAAACATTGTTCTTCACAACAAAAAACGTGGCAAATCACTTCTTACTGATACAGCTCCAGTGGTATCATGGACTGATCAGGCTACCAGATTGGCAGAGATACGCGATTTGCTGCAACGAGAAGAATTAGGTAGTGATGACTGGGATAGGCTAATTGAACATCATTTGACCAGTCAGTTAAACGCGCGTGTTTATTGGGAGCAGCCTGGTAAAGAAATTGCCGGATTGGAATATCTGTCAAAAAGTTTGATTGAGGATATGACCCAAAATATTATCAATGAATTTGATGGTTCAATTTTATATCATGGTAATCCGTTACCATTGGAGCGTTTCATGGTTTACCTGACTGAAAAATATGGTTTAAGATTTATCGTTGATGAACCGTTACCAGAAAATAAACGCCACTTGAATGGCTATTATGACCGTGAAGCCAAATGTATTTATATTGATCAGTCGCTGAGAGATACCGGACAATTTGCTTTTGTCTGCGCACATGAAATCGGCCATTTCTTTCTTCATGAGAATTTAGTGCTGTCACAACAACTTTATGATGCCCAGGCAGATTCGACGTACAATAAGGAGACACGAAAATATGCACTAAAAAACGAAAAACACTGGTTAGAATGGCAGGCTAATCAATTTGGAGCTGCGTTAATTATGCCTCGACGTTCGCTGTTAGCTCAGTTAATTTGCTGGCAAATCGAACATGGTATCCGTAACAAGGGTACCATGTTCCTGGACTATCAGGAACAGAATATTTTGGATTTCAAAAAAGTGATTACGCTGCTGGCTTATAAGTTTGAAGTAAGCCGTACCATATTGGAATATCGGATGCGAGACCTGGAAATCATCAAATATAAAAACCGCCAGGGTTATAATGCTTATTCTTTATTCGGCAACCTTCGTGAACCACAAGCCCTAAGCAAGATCTTAAACCGAATATTTTAAGAAGGGGGTATGATCGAGCACTATTAAATCTGACATTTGACCGATTCATTAGCGAAACCTTGTATCGCATTCGAAAATACTTTTCAACCGATAATTAGTCCGCCAGAACCAAATACATCCGGATCGGCAAAAAATTCTGAGATGTAGGGCTCACCTAAACTGCCAATTGGACAACTTCTCAGATTTAAAGCAGCAGAAGTGAGTTGAATGCTATTGATCAGTGCGCCCGCATCTCTCCAAATCAGCGATTCCGAATTCTCGTATTTACTTGCATTTCTTCTTGAATGAGCAACAAACCAAAGTAATGTACCAGGGCCAATTGCAACGATTTTATTAATATGGACGAGAAATGGTTGAATATCTTTATCAACGTTAACAATTTGATTAAGTGAATGATCGAATGGGTTATAGTAATAGAAATCTTCATTTTTGAAAATTTCGGGATTGAAAACGATAACATCTACAGGATGTCGTGCTCCTGCAGATGGTGCACCGCGATGAGTAAGAAGATAACCGCTTTCATGCATTTGAAAGCTTTTGACTTTCGCTGTGTACCAGAGCACCTCGCTTAATTGTTGCAGGGAAATTGTTTGAAACTTTCGGACGGACCTTCTGTTCGAAATGACTTCACCAAATGAAGCAGTCAATACTTCTATAGGCCGAAACAGTTTTATTCGCTCACCCAGCCTATACTCAAAATCACGAATTGGATCTTCTTTTTGTCTTACGGTCGGGTTTTTCACTGTTTATCATATAAAGTTCTTAGCGTATATTGATATTTACGACAGCCTCGGCACTCGCCGCAGGCGATGTCACCGGTATGACAGGAATGTGCCCAGTGCAGCAATGAGTTTGGGATGCCTGAGGTTTTAATAAGTTCCACAGAAGACAACTCGATTGCGGGTGCAGTTATCCGAACATGGCCTTCCTGATAGCTCATTAGTTCATTAATCCGCTCGTAGAAGCCCGCCGTGCCATCTTTGTGAAATCCATCTGTCTTCACAGATCCGACCATTAGTTTATTAATGCCTAAACTGATACCTCTCATACAAGCCAGGGTAACAAGTAGTTGATTTCTATAGGGCCACCACTCTGAAGAAGGCGAACCCTCAATAGGATTGCTATTAATTAAATCACCGCTACCCAAACTGCTACAGTCGATTGTATGACCTCATGTGTCATACCCAATTCCCGGGCGATGATTCCGCTAACTTCCAATTCCTTTTTTGCTGCGGCCTGTCCATAGTTTATCGAAATCGCAAGAGCTGGCCGTTTCCAGTAAGCAAGCGAAACTGAATCAAGACCACCCGATAATAGAATACCTTCAGCCATTGACCTTAGCGAGCGCCCAAAGGCATTTATATAATGCGGTGGTTAAATCCTTCTCGATGTGACATTCCGTGCCTTCCAGCATCTTGATGCTTTCAGAAGTCTCATTCTCGACGTAGCCAATGACCGTACATTCCTTTGCTACGCCAAATCCAATTTCGAATAATGTTCCTGAGTCGAGTCCATCCAGAACGGCGAAAATCACTTTGGACTCATTTAATCCTTTGATGTCCATGGGTACAACTTTGGATGCTTCGCCCAGGCCGACGTCATGCCAAGGGGAAAACACTCGAATATTCATTGAGTGAAGGCAGTGATAGATCTCGTTAATCAACCATCGCTCAGAAAAGGTAAAGAATGGTCCGGCCAAATAAAGTTGAGCTTGAGGATAATCTTTAATAAGAAATGGCTTGAGTTCAGGAATACTTTCAAAAGGTACAAAATTAAAACTACGTGTGTTGCAATAAAGAGCCGTATCCCAAGATGCCTGCCTGGCAGCGAAAACCGGATCATCTGTTTCATCCCAATAGTGCGCAAAAGAAGCTGCGAATACATCACCTGAACCGATGGGCCATACTGACTGTGTTTGATAAACTGGAATAAACGATTCGATACCTTTTCGGGTTCTTATACAGGCACCTTTCGCACCCATTTTCAGTACCAGGATCTCTGCATTTTCCTTTTCGAAGAAAAATTGCTGGATTGCTTGAATGTCGTTATTGCGAACACCGCTGATCTTCTTGGCTTCGGTAAGATTCACCACAATTGCTAGTCGCTCGGCAGTTGAACCGGTAGCATGAAAAGCTACTGGATTTGAAGGGGATTGCGGATCGTAGACCACTTTATTACCTGTAACTTTGCCATTACCTTCAATCATCCCATAATATAAAATGACATGACCGCTGGCCTCCAATACGTTTTTATGATTGTTTAACGTATCCGGACGCGGCAGAACCACTGGATCCGCCAATGGATAATCGTACCGGAACTGTATATTCTGGGGAATGGGTGTTACCTGACAAATAAGGCTGATACTTTCGGCAACCTGATCAAGATACTGCATGGTTGCTTCATTACCGAAAGTATGAAATTCGATCTTTTGCTGAGGCCTAAGCTTTGCCATAGCCCAGCAGGCGCGTAAACCTGAGCCAAATTTTTTATCCCAGCGGGGTTGGAAGCAGTGTTCATCATAAGTGCCACCAACAATGATCATACGCTGTAAATCAAAAGTTCACAAGAGCCACCTACCAGAGAGGTAATTCTCGCCTGATAAGTAAACTGTTCGTTGAGACAATGGATTAATGGCAAAGAGACATCATTCGTAAAAAATACGGTTCCTACCAACTGCCTAGCTTGGGTCCATGCTTGTACCGCCGCAGCTGTTCGCAGATTGATGTTTAATATATCGCCGACCGCTAAGGTTGCCAAAACCGCTGCACTGGGAGACATGATAGTTCCGCGTCCGCTAAACGCACTGCAATTAATATCGTTAATATTACTCCACGGGGTTGAAGATGAATCCGATTCGTTATTTCCGTTTCCTGACATTTATAATTGGCTTAGTCTAAGTTCTTTAGTACACTTAAGGCTAATCTATTAGTTTTTTTCATAAAATCCCAAATTATTGCGTCCATAATTGCTGAAGAAACTTCCAAGGCATCGCAAAATGAGAGATATTGCCGTTCTAAGTCCAAATAATATTTAGTTAGATCACATTCTTTCTGATAAAAGCCAGCAAGCAGTCCGGCTCTTAAAATATGTATGTCTAATACAGCCACCTTATCACTGTCCAACCAATTCCGGGTTATCCAAGAAGCAGTTTTCAAGCCAATACCATCAACAGAAAGTAACCATTTACGTAATACTAAATCGTTATCAACCGGAATATCATCTAAGTCGTTCCTATCTAGTAATCTAAAGATGTAATTGCTTTTCTGGTTATAAAAGCGGTAAGTGATTATTCTCCCATCCGCCAGTTCAAATGGCTGAACCAAAGCTTGGTGTAATTCCAGCTTACTGACTTTAGGCCTGATCAATTGACGAGCCTTCAGTCGCTCAAATGCGGCCAGGCCAACTTCCGACGGCATTCCAAACCCGCCGAGCAAACAGACGACGATCTCTTCTAGTATATTTTTACCAAGTTTATAAATTTTTCTGGGTTCATGCCGCTGCATATGTGCCATATACTGCACTTTCCAAAAAGCCGGCGTATAAAATTGCGCGCAATCGCCCCATTTGACGCCAGGCAATAATTCACGGTCTTCATGTGGCAGCTGCCGTGCGGCATTACATAATAGCTGCCATCTCCGATCTGTGTCATTCGAAATCGTCATCGTAATTATATGTTGTTTGTTGAAAAAGTTTAAGTAATAAGTATATATTCAAGGAGATACCAAGGCTACAGGTATTCGATCACTTGTCTCGTCGACAAACTCGAATTCTTCGTTGATTGCAAATATAAATTTATAATTGATTTGCTCTCTACCTTTCATTAACCAATACCTGATTGTGATAGTATATAGTATTCTAGTTTAAATTGTGCACTCTTCAGCTATCCGTATTAAGCTTCGGTTGTGTTATCAGAGTGGCTAAGAAAATTCACGAAAAAGCTCCCTAATATACAATTTCATAAAGCCTCGATACCCGGTCCTGCTCAATAGTACAATCAACTTCATTCAAATCCTTACCGTTAAATAAGGCGTATTGCAAAGCCTTAGCTTTCAAATTCCGGGAATCAGGAGCAGTATTGCTAGTCGAGAAATAATATCGGTTTTTAGATGATAAAAAAAATCTTCTTTTCGCCATCTTACATTGATTCCCCATCGGAGAATGAATAGGATTTAATATCACGTTCACTCTCTTCAACAACCTGTCAAACCTTCTTTTGAGATCTTTATTATCTGCCAAACGGAACTCTACTCTATTTCGATCGGATTGATAATTCTTCAAGATGTTAATTTCCCCGCATTGTAAAACGAGAAAATGTAAACCATCAATCTCCACGCATCTATTATGCTCAAGTTCGTATAGTAGCCGATCCGCGAGCTGGTAATTTCCTTCGATCTCTCTAGAGGTGGAGAATAATTGATTGGTATACATACTTATCACCTTTCCTTTCGAAAGCCTGTACATGCAATTGTTAACCTTGGCTGAGTTAATGTCTTCGAGCTCAAAAAACGCCTCTACCCGTCGGTTTCTAACAGATTCCTTCAAATCCTCAATATTGTTGACAAAACCAATTGTATGTCCACTGAACAAGACCACGTCAGCCTTCGTTTTATTTATGATTTCACTTACCAAAGTAAGACGTCTTGAATTTGATAATCCGTTCGAAAACGAAATCAATTCAATAGATTTCTTTCTCATGTATTCGGGGATGTTATGGTTGAAAATACAGAGGATTTAGGGAGTAATTCTTCTAGTCGGGTCTTGAATTCCTTTTTGCTTATTAAACCCTTCCCTTCCAAAACATTTAAGAAAAGGAGTCCGCCATGCAAACCGACTACCTTTTCAGAATGGGGCATTTCAAAGGGCGTCTTATTGTATTCACCATTAATAACACTACCTTTCTCATCAGCTGATGGATAGAGTAAATAAGCCATATGCCCCTCGTAGTATAACTTATACGCAAGCAGCTGTCTTAAATCATCGTCATTTGGTTTTTTCCTGTCTGGTCGCTTCCATTTTGTATCAATGATGATATTGCCTCCGGCGGCACATTCAATAACAATATCCGGAATCAACAATTTACCACCATTATCTCCCTGCCAGTAGCGCAACCTTCTTTGCGCCCTTACCCTCCAGCCAAAGACCTTCTCGCATGACTTTAGCCTTTGGTGGATAAATTCCTCCCATAGCTCATTCATGTTGAACATCACAGCCAGCACAGATTCCTTTCCGCCCCTCAGATCAGGGTGATAATTCAGGAGCAGTAATTTAGCAATTTGTAAAGCTTCCTGATAGGGTTGAAGCTTGCGGCTTTGCGAAAATCGTTTGAACATATCCTCACTTATTTTCACCGTCTTGCCGTCCGGCCATAAAGAGGAAATTAGCGATAAACGCTCCCCCATATGCGATCGCTCCTTCATCCGGCAAACAACTTCCAAAGCTTGCCGGAGTACCTGGTGTAACAAATGTTGACTGTCGTACACCCCGTACTCAACGTAAAATCTCTCGGCGTGCACCAGATTGTGCCGGATGTGTTCGTTGAAAAGTAATTTACCCTTCAGGGAGTTTTGATTTCCCTCTTCGCTCCGGTACCGTTTAATTAACCCTCTGTTTAGCAATTGCTCCAGCTCATTTAGGTATTTTTCAAAATAGAAATCCAGTATAGAGTTCGACCGTAGTTTAAGTGATGCGTAACCAGTCGACTCCGGCTGGATGAACTTACACTCTTTCAGCATATTCAACAGGAGGTCGTGCCACTGAGCTTTATCAGACTCGCTTCGATCAATCTTCGGAAGCACCTCAATTGTGAGTTGGTTAATTTGAAGTACTCCGACCTGTTCTTTGAATTGGATGCCGTTGTCTATCAGATCATAATATTTCCCTTCGCTTGAAGTATGAAAAGCACGAAGAGCATTGATCTGAGAGGTGGTAAATTCAAGAGCCTCCGATCCTGAAGCACTTGAATGCTTCTTATTAAACTTTATCCGATCATATTCAAAGAAACGAAGTATTGCAGCCATTACTGAATTTTCATACTTTTCAAGGCCTCATCGAACTTTTCCACGTTGTTTAATGCATCCTTATTGATGCTGTAAATCCGCTTGTCATCATATTCTTCCTCCTCATCTATTGCAAATGATATTTTAACCTGAGAACTTTTAATAAAACCAGGACCCAGCACCAACTGAATTTTATAATAGTCTCCAAAGAAGTACTCCTGCAGCAGGGGTACAATACAATCGCGAAAAACATCCATCAATTCCCTTAGGCTATATACATGAATAAAATAGGCGTGGCCGATCTGGTGGTCCCGGTCTTTTAAAACCTCTAGTCTGTTATTAATGGTATTAAGAACCTTCTGAAGATTAACATTTGTATAAGCATATTCTTTCACCAGGTTGATTTGACTTTCCTGATCTCCGTTTTGCGTGAAAGCCTCCCAAATCTTATGTCTATCATTCTTGAATTCTTCACTTACTCCAAGCAGCTCAAACACCCTCAACTCTTTTTTCTTATAATCCTCGTCCTCCCATTTGTAATTCTCATACTTCCAAAGAAACCGCCATAAAGTATGTCCAGGCGACAACAATTCTGCCTCAGGCTGCATCTCTTCAAAACTAAACCGTCTTCGAAGTGCCGTGTCTAAAGCTTCAACACTCCTGTCGGCGGTATTCATAGTACCAATAATGAACAAATTTGATGGCACTCCAAACGATTCCCTGCTATAAGGAAGCGTTAAGGTTACGGCCTCCTCATTACCCAGGCGTTTGTCCTTCTCCAGAAGAGTGATCAACTCTCCAAAAACTTTTGAAACATTCCCCCGGTTGATTTCATCGATAATTAACACGTAAGGTTTTTGACCTGCTTCTTCTCCTTCTGACTCCTTTTTGAAGAGGGTTTTAAAGGTTTCCCTTTTTACATCATCCTCAAAGAAAGGGTAGATACTTTGCTGACTTATTTTCTTTTTGAAGAAAATAGAAGGATCCTGGTTCAAGTCTTTTACCAGCCACTCTACTTTTCTAAATTGGTAATACTCAAAGTCATTACTATCGTCCCAAAAGTATTCACCGGTCACTTTCCCAATTGCGTCTATTATATGGTTGCCTCTTGTAATTACAACAATATCCCCTACTTTCATTTTGAAGAAAGTGAACATTGCGACAATATGAAAACGGCTTTGAGAAACCAGGTCCGGAAATTCTTGAACAAATTTGTCTCTGAACTCGTCCCAGATCCTGATACTCTTAAAGGCTTCGTAATTCTTTTCCCCACCCCAACCTAAACCTATACAGTTATTCTTTATGCACCAATCGTGAATATGCGGATTTTGTAAGCCCCCTAGCGACATCTTGAAAAACTTGGCCTGGTTAAAAAGATCTTCCGGTTGCCGTTTTATTTCTTGTAAGCCCCTTGCTGTATTACATATATTTTTGAAGATTCCTGCCTTAGTTTCATATTGAATTGGCTGTGAAGGATCATCGTTTTCTACTGGCTTTATTCCTTCTACGAAGTCCTCGTAATTCAGGCTCTGATGAAATGTGGTGAAAACAATTCGTTGATCTCTCACATGCTGGTCAAAGACTTCTTTAAGCTCTTTTCTTGGTCGTTGAATGCCTTCTCCAAGAATTTCTAAGGCTTTACTAATAGTATGATATGTTTTTCCGGTTCCTGGGGGACCGTAAAGGATTTGATTTAAGGGAAACTTTGAGAGAGAGGCATCAGTTTTCATTTTTCTTTCTTTAGAGAGAGGTTGTTGGACTATAAATCTAATTTTGTCTCCAAGCTGGGTATCCAGATACTTCAGGCATTCAATGATCTGTTCAACGGCTTTTTCAGTGTAAAAATTAAGATCATTTTTGAAGCGGATGCTATCTGCTTTGAACCAGGAAAACCATCTCAAACCGTCTGGCAATTCTTTACCGATCTCGGAAATAAACTTCTTATTATTACGCTCATCTTCAAAATGCAGGGAGACGCGAATCTTGTCCCGCTTGTTTGCCGGAATTTCCATCTCGTAATGAGCAGTTACATTACCAATTAAGCCTGATGAATCGGAAATCCATACCCACTCCCTTCCCTTTCCTTCCTTACCCGAAACCTCTTTCACCACTTTAAACCTGGGTAAAAACTGATCGTCTTCCAGCGATTGTGCTAACTCATCAACCAGCGCCCTAAATGTGCGCCCGTTGATCTCCAACATTCGATATAGAATGTCCTGTGCTAATATCTTAAAGCTGGTGTCAGAAAAAGCGTTAGCGCTTTTGTACTTAGCTACCAGATCAAGTAGTTCCTGATCGTCTTTAATGTATTCGTCAATAAATCGATTAACGAGGGTCAGGTAATGAACATATTTCTTTCCTGCATCTGCAGCCTTTATTCCCAATACCTTGCATAGCGTCTGATAAAAAGAATCCTTATAAAGCGTGTAAGTGCCCGGATCATGATAGGTCAATATAGTCGCAATAGTCCTTTCATCATGATGTGCTTGCTTCTTTTCGTCCGCCTCGACCTTTCTGTAAAGTATGCCCGCCTGTTTCGTAAAGAGCTCAACCCTTTCCTGTAACTCTCTCTGTTCATCAAAGAGCAAAAAATAACACTCCCTATATTCCACAGGAAAAGTCTTTGCCAACTGCTGCATTACTCCTAGGCCCGGCCCATAGATCAGATTGGCAAAATCCACCGATTTCACTTCGACGGCAAAATCGGCCGCTTCCGGGTTCGGCATTCCTTTAAATTCCTCCAGCAACTCCCACTTATATAGCTCATCACTCAAACCCTGCTTTGAAATCAATGCTTTATAATCGCGAATGAGACCAGGAAAAGGATCAGGTTGTTCGCTTTTTGTGACGATAGTAAAACCAAGTTTGATGAGAAAGTCGTTGGTAGGTGGACCGCCACTCCGCTTCCAGAGCCTTTCGCCGACTGCAATCTGATGCGCGTCTCTCATCACCTCCTTAGGCGGATAGGTCTTTCCCTCAAAATGTAGGTCGTATATGGTAGAGCCTTTTAGGGGCTTGTTTTCTTTATCAATTTTAGCGAGAGCTTCCAGAACGTGCTCCCGTGTGATCTTTTCAGGTTGAAATGGCATTTTATCTATTTGCTAATCTTAATACCATCTATTTCCTTGGTTAACAGAGTAGTCAGTTCTCTCCCCTTCTCTATTTCTTCACGAAGATACGCAGCAAGTTCATAGGGAGTTTGGTGCCAGTAATTCTTTACTTTCTTCGAAAGGCTGACATACGCCTTCTCCTTTGGCTTGTTGACTTTAGTGTAGCCAAAATCGTTACTTCTTGCAATATTTTCCATGAACGGAATTACCTTCTGTATCCAATTCTTTTTAGAGTTACCGTAGTGACGATCAGCTGTAGTAAAGGCAAACTTTATGTTATCATTCTGTAATTGAATAATTGTTCTAAAATCCTTTCCATCCACTTTAATTGCCTCTGCTAATGTGAAATTAATCAGTGCATCACCTCGTGTATCAGTAACAAGCACATCACATTCCTCCATAATTTCTGCCACGGAACACAAATAGGACTTTTGAAGTATGGTTTCAAGCTGGTTAGCAGCTATGAATTTCTCCCCATCCGTTTTGTATTCAAAATCAATTTTGTCTTCCTTCTTTTTCTTGCCATCCAGGAAAACCATATCGTACGACTTCGTATTCGTTTTAAAGTCATCAACAACATCTACCAACTTCCTCAGATAGCTTAGGTATTCTTCCAGAATAATTGTATTATTACTATCGTGCTTTAACTTCAGTGATATTAGGCACTCATAGAGCTTTTTATACGTGAGCTTTTGCCATTCACTATCTGTACAAGGCTCTCCTATTAAAGTCAAAAAGTAGTAACGTTTCTTAACATCCGGGTATAGCTCTTGAGCCGTCAGCTTATATCTGCCCAGTTGGTTTGAATGCTGACTTGATTTCAGTTTATTCTCCACTATAAGCACCGCAGTCGTGGTTTCCACTACAAGGTCTATCCCTTTCCTTTCGGTATAAATTCGGGTAATTTCTGATCCATCAGCTCCAAAAAGGCCAGAAAGCAGGGAAGCCTTTTCTGTTGCATCGACTGCTTTGCAGTCTTTTGAAATAATCCAGGATAAAAATTGCGTGTGAACTCTTTCAACATCCGCTATGCCAATGTATTCAAAGAATGATTTACTCATATTAACTTTTACGATTACTAAATTGATTTTTATTGGGAAAGTTCCATATTTCAAAGTGGAACCAGCGCTGCTTTATTCCATGCTCGGACCAGCAGAGGATTAATGAAGGACGTGTCCAACTTGATACTTAGCTAACTCGTTCTCAACCTTATAAAAGTCAGTATCTACATATAAAGAAGAGCCAGTAGTTTTCTTCCCATTTAGTAAAGTATCAAAAGATTTTGGAATAGTTAATTCAAATGAAGAACTTAAAAAATCACAAAAGCCATCTTTTTTATTACATTTTACCGGAAAAACATAATTGTGAGTGATTAAATCGGAAAAACCATTAGACGCATCGATTTTTGTCGAAGGGAATTTTATCCCTCTTATTTTTTCTTCGTCACTAACATATTGCATTAATAGTTGAGGGACTATATATTCTGGTTTGAATGCACCCTTTGGATGCAAAACTTTCACCGTACAAGCAACATATAGAGGATATAACAAAAGAAATCTTAACAAATGTGTGAGCAGGTGGTTCTCTCTCTTTTCATTATTAAACTGCTTAATAAAGCTTTCTACTGTTTGAATTTCGATGATATCTAAAAAGGTTTTAGATATATATTTAGAAATAAAAGATTCAGCATATATAGGTTCGCTTACTTCCTCATAACAGATAAATGCAGAATCTCCAAGATAGAGAGAAGGAACGCCTGGAATACTATATCGTTGTGTGGCGCAAATATGTCGAAGGTCGAACTGGATGTGAAAATTTTCCTTCCTGTGTTTAATTGTTTTATTAGAATCTGGTCTAATTCGGTAAAAATTGGAATTTGGTTCTAAACGTGTTAATACAGTATTGTCTTTGAAACGAACTACAGTATCTAAAGAACCGTTAAATTTCTCATAAGCTTTTGCGACCTTACCTTCGTAGTAATAACCTAAAGCACCAGTAATTGCATCTTTAAAAATTCCTACCCTGCGCAGGAAAGAGAAATGACTTTTTTCGCTCCATAAGATTTGAGCTACAATTTTGCCGACCCCGTTATATTTTAAAAATTCATAATAGTTATCAAGCTTTTGTTTTACATAGTCAGGAAAATGCTCAGAGGTTGTATAATTTGTGGGAATTTCAAGAAAACTTTTATTAGTGACTATGATATCGTAAAGCTTGTTGATAATGGTTCTTGACATTGTTTATATTTACTCTATTTTTTTAATCGTATTTAGGAAAAGTACGAATGGAACTAGCTATAAAATGGCCCTTACATCTTAGCTCGAATTCATTGCAAGGGAAATCTAGCTAAACTGTTCTTTACAATGTTAACATTTGCCCTACTTATTTTAGGGTAAGAAGTAAGGGTTATATTTTATCTTCTTCAGATTTAAACCTAATTTCGGAAGAAAGCATTCCCAATGCACATCCTGAAGACCGGCATTCTTCAACTTTTGAATAAGATTTTGATCAAAAAGTCCCATTTTTTATGCGAGAATAATTTAACTAAAGTAGCTTAAAGCGAGAATAAAAACTGATAGGGTTGTTGTTATAGTCACGTTGTTTGTGATTTAACGTCTATCAGTTTACTGTGTCCAATTGCTAATTCAAACCAGCAACTTATTTATTCTAGGCTTAGGTCAGCAAAGGATTCCAAATCCCTTTTTGTCTTAAGTTCGAGATGCCTTGCAGAAGATCTCTAACAGCGTTAACTATTTTTTGTCAAAATCCTATTCAATTCATTCTCACACTTAGGGACAGCCTTATTCCAGCGCATTTGGTCCATTGTAAGCTTGTAATCATTTATTTTCTGCATTATTTCCGCGCATGACAAAAGAAACACCTTCTGATCTTGCCCTGTAAGATCATTGAAATATTTATCATAAAATTTCCCATAATTAATAGCTACTCTAATAGGATAATGCCTATTCTCGTTAGCGGTCGACTTGAAAGACAATATGTTGTGGGCTTTAAGAAACTGTTCCATTGCTGAATCAATTGAACCGTTGTATATCTCATTTTCCAGCAGATGTCTAGCATAATGGTTGTCAATTTGAAATGTATCGAAGTCTGCATTTGATCGAGCATAGCTATACGCAGCTTCAAAATATTTATCAGCAATTAAATAATCGCGAGAAGAAAGTCTGGCTATTGCATACTGAAGCCAAAAGAATGGATTTTTTGCAGCAAAGCTTGTGCTTTTTACGTCTTCATAAAAATTTAGGACTACGGCTTTGAAGTGGCTATTTTCATCCAAATTGAAGATGGATTGCAATCGTGAAAAAGAGACTAAACTTTTCAGGATTAGGTGATTGTTCTTATCGAAAGACCTTCTTTGATCTAATTTCTTAAATACTTTTATCAATAAGTTGATTAGGGAATGATGGTACTTAGGTTGAGACAACAATGATAATGCTAAGATAGAGGAACGTACTTTTATCGAGGAGTTATTAAAATTAATTACTTCTTGCAAATGGTCGTTATTGTGAAAAGCAGGGTTATTCAGGAGGTCGTCGTCTAGAATATATACTAACTTATCTAAATCCATTTGAAAATCAAACACACTGGCAGCTAAAACTAAAAGAGACGCTTCAAAAAAAGATTTGTTGGCACCTTCAATAAAGGTTAAGATCGAATCAAATCTTCCTTTTATATCAGGAGAATCGAGGAGGTAAAGGAGCAAAAGACGAAAAGATCTCTTACAATTCTCTTCTATAATTCTACGTTTCTGATCTCGAGACGCGGATGAATGTTTACCCCATAAACCATAATGAGTTAGAATTTCCGATAGTTCATTGATTTCAGTTGACGATAACTTATTTAGATCTTTAGTTAGATACTCCTGTTCGAATATACCTTTATCTAGGTCAATGAAAGCTGTATCATTTACAATTGATCTTTCAGTAAGTATTACTATTACGTCTTGGGTCCTAAACACTTGTAACTTTCTTATTAAATCGAAATGATCGCTATATTTCTCAATGATTATTACGCAACGTGCTACTTTGGTACACAAATATTCGATCTCACTGTATATGTTCTCAAAATATTTTTTGAATATAAAGACATTATAATGGTTTGCAGATAGTCTTTCGCAAAGTCCCTCAATAAATAATGTTTTGCCGTTGCCTAAATCAGAATGAATAAGAATATTTCTGCCACCGTTAGCTATATAGTTTAAAACCTCAGATAGTTCGTCTCGTTTCAAGTAATATTTGTACTCTCCACCACTAGCTAAGGAATAATGTATGAAATCTAAATTTGAGTTTCCCTTAAAGAAAAGTTCAAATACGTCCTTATCTTTCATTTTGGTAGAGGGATTACCAAGCACAGGTTTAGTGAACGACTGTATGATGGTGTTATCTTCGACTGGTGGATTGTAGGTTAGTTTCTTGTCGTTTAACGCATCTGCTAATCCATCAATACCGATATCGAAAACATGACCATACCTTTCTAGTTTCTTTATAAGAAGTTGAGAATCCTTAGGTTTCACAATAAAAACAAGGCGATCTTTATTTGAATGGGCAGATATTACACGTGACAAGTCGAGATCGCTATTTAATGAAAATCCAATAAAAATAACTAGTCTTGATGTTTCGATGTCACTTCTAAAAAGATCAATCCAGGGACTTGCTAAGAAGTCTGTGGTTAGGTAACTACTATCTGTTAGTTTAAAATCATTATGTAGACTAGCAGGTGTTAATCGATCTATAAAGCCATTGAGATGGACACAAAATGTACGTTTATCTTTGTACTGATCTATCTTATCCCCCATTATAACCGGGCTTAGGAGCTTACCCTGGCTTTTAAACGCCAGTTCCATCACATCATCGTAATTTGTTGTATATATTCTTTTCCAACTTGAGCGAGCTATCGTCAGATGAGCTTGACTGACTTCTGAAATCGTATAGTTATTTCTTAAAAGGTCAATCAGTGCATATTCCGAATGATTTTCAAGATATGTTTGTGAAGCATTCTTCAAGTCCCCATCCGTTTCGTTAATATTGCAATCTCTATAAAGCTTTTCTGCCAACGGTAAGGCCGTCATTGGATTTTCCCCTTTAATGTTCTTCGACCCGTATGAAAAGCCAGATCCTGCGAAAAGTGTACAATCACCAGTGATGATTTTTTCTAAAATTGTGCTTAGTTCCATTTTCTATAATTCATTCGTTTTATTCAATAAAGGTTATGGCTAAAAAAGCTCATCTTGGCCATTTTTTGGATAGATGATATAACTTGTCGATCTCGTACAAATCCTGGAACAGTGCCTTTAATTCTTCAAAGGCGCCAATAGGATCCTTATCAACACTAAATAAAAAGTCAAGATTAAAGTATTATTGTTGAGGTTTTTGTCGCCATTATAATAATGATAAGCCTTTAATTAAACTTTCTGCATAAGTTTCTTCTTGCGCTATTAATTCTCCCCGAAATGCCTTTGCCAAAAGCGTCTGCGGTAATCTATCAATTTTTACTCTCAGTTCCTTGTATTGTTGTGCTATCATATCGGCTTTCGTAAACAACGTCTGGACTCGTCCAATAATTTCTTCTATTTCTTCACTTGGAGGTAACGGAATAACTATTTTTCCTATCGGACCTAAGAAAATATTCGATTGCGCAGTAGATTTTTGCAGTCTAGATATTTGTGATTGCCCTATGTCGGACCTCAGAGCGAACTCGACATATTTAGCTATTTCCGGATTGGACTGAAGCTTCAACAGCGCCGCGCTTCTTACCATAACAAATTTCAAATTCTCAGGTACTATAGAAACTCTACCTACGGTGCCTGAACAGGATATAAGAATATCATTGGCCTCCGGATTACAACGCATTCGTATTCTCTCATATTCGTCTTCCGGTACGTAGTCTACCTTTTCCAAAGATATATATCCGTCCTGTACATTACGAGCTGAGAGTAAATAATATCCAGTTTCTGTCCTTTTCGGTGTTGCATGCTCCCCGTCAGTTATAAAATCAGCTATATTTTTCAGATTCGAGATTGCCCAACATTCGGGAAACAAATATGTACAACCAAGCTCAAACCGTTCGAAAGCAGATTCATCTGGTTTTCGCGGCTTTTTACCGCCCTGGGTGCTTCCTCTTAACTTTTCTTGATAATAGTTCCGTCGATTACTGAGAATTGTGTTGAGCGCGCTTTCCAACTGCTTCCCCTTTCTCCACTCCTCCGTCAACTTACCAGTAACAGCATGAGTCAATACAGTTTGACGAAACTTTTTAAGCAGTTTAGGAATCCGCTCTAATTTGGCTTTTAGTGTTTCCAAATGCTTAAAGGCTTCATCTAATTTGGCTACAATTCGTTTTTGTTCCGCAAGTGGGGGAAGAGGAAACGGATGTTCTTTTAAAACAGCTTGTGAAATGTTAGGTTGAGCTCCTCCTTTGCCTTTTTCAATGAAGGCTTCCTTCTGGGATTTTAAATAATAGTGCAGAAAGTGATTCGAGACGAACTCCCGTGCCTGGGCTACTGCACAAGCTTGATTGGTAGCTGCATCAATACCAAACATAGCAGTTTTTCCAATGGTAGCTCCATACATCGCGATACCAACGGCACCCTTTGGAAAAATCTTTGCACTTGATTTTGCTAATCCTAACTCGGTTATAAATTCGCTGGCCTCGTAAATTACACTGTCGTTTAAATCCCCTGTCTTTATCCACGGAATACTCCCGCCGTAAAATGCAGAATTACTTCTATTTGGAGTGCCTCCGGATCCCCATACCGCTACCTTGCCCAGTGTTGTTAATTCCCAGTGTTTAGGTATATTCATCCCAACAATGCAATTATAGCGTCCAACTCCTTTTGAATCCCCTTCAATTCTTCCGCTGCTTCCCTCGCAATATCAATCGGCTCCTCTGTATGCGCATTAGCAGCAAAACTTGCATCCTGCATCAATCCCAGATCCAGCGAATCATTCTTCTTCTCTATGTCTTCCCTTGTCAAACAAGACCAACGCCCATCCTGAACTGCTGCTCTTTTTTCATCATCCACCGACCCATCGTACTTTTCACGAACGACATTCAGACCAATTCCCCCGGTGTAAGCCTTTACAAAACCATCAAATGCAGCACGTGTAAAAGGCGTACGTTTACCGAAACTTGGCGCATTGGTACGCATATCGTAAAACCAAACCTTTTTGGTATTACCTGTTTCTGTTTTGCCACGCTCAAAGAAGAGCACATTGGTTTTTACACCGGCCGCATAAAAGATCCCGGTAGGTAAGCGAAGAATAGTATGTAAGCGGCATTTATCCATTAAGTCGCGTCGAATCTTTCTACCGTCCCCATCTTCAAATAACACGTTATCTGGTAATATCACTGCGGCTCTCGCCTTTCCGTCTTTTTTAAGGGAGCGGTATATATGTTGCAGGAAGTTTAACTGTTTGTTGCTCGTTGGATAAGTAAAGTCGTCACGGGTTGGGCGCTCGCCACCCTGTTTGGTTCCGAAAGGAGGATTAGCCAGTACGCCATCAAAACCGGTAAAGGACTTACCCAGATCAGATAAGGTATCCCCTAATTCGATCCGGCTTTCCAGTCCGTGCAATTTGGCATTCATCAAAGCCAGTCGGTGAGCATCCTGAACCAGTTCACATCCACTAAAGGCCTGCTCTACCTGGAACTTGCGTTCCTTGCTGCCGAGCTCGTAATAATGATCATGCTTTTCCCGAAGATATTGGTCTGCGGCAATCATAAAACCGAAGGTTCCGGCAGCAGGATCGTTCCAGCGTTCACCCAATTTAGGCACTAGAAGATCCACCATAATATTTATTAGCGGCCGGGGCGTAAAATATTGTCCAGCTCCGCTTTTCTTCTCGCCTGCATTCTTTTCTAGCAGCTCTTCGTAGATCGTAGCGATCTTGTCTTGCTCCTTCTCATCATACCAGTCGATGGCATCGATACTGGTAATGAGTGTACGCAGGTTTACCGGCTTCCGTAAGGTTGTGGAAGCATTGGTATAAATCTCTTTAATGGTTGCATTGTCCGTCTTGGTACTAATGGAAGCTAAAAGCTCCCGGTAACGGTCAAACAATTCTTTGTTATCCTGAATGCCCCTCAAAGTAGACCAACGGTATTCCTCCGGCAGTTCATCTTCAAACTTCTTTAGTTCAGATAATCGTAAAAAAAGTATATAAGTTAACTCGTTAAGGTACTGGTGATAGGTTACTCCGTCATCACGCAGTACATTACATAAGTTCCAAAGTTTATTGGCTATTTCGTCCGCACTCATTCTCTATGCTGATTGATTATATAAATTCTCGTTAATGGTATTAATGACTTCCTCCAGGCGGTTCTCAAAGATCTTATTGAGTCGTTGATACCCCCCTGCTTCATTGAACGGATCTTCGTCAAGATCTGTTGGTTGTAATACTGACTCTTTCAGAAGTTGCTTTTCGAAACGTTCGATCCATTTCTCTTGAATGGCGCTCCATTTCTTTATTTTCCTGACTTTAGCTATAGCTCCCTTTATCCGCTCCTCCTGACTTAATAAAGCGTTACCAACGGCAAGAGTACGGATAAATGATATAATATCTGCCGCGATATCTTCATTTTTTGCCTCCTTCCAGGCGGCTTTCAAAGATACTTCGTCGAAGCCATCATGAGCAAGTGTGATAAGCAGTTCACGTAAAGATTTTCGATCCAGCTCTTTCGGACTGGTACAGATGATGTTAAGAGCTGCAATTTTGTTCTGATTCTCTTGAATATATTTTGAGAAGCTTTCCAGGTAATCTTCTGGCCTCTTGCCCTTACCGTACCCCCGTTCCATACCTCTAAATTCATCGTCATGAAATGAAATAAGCATTGATTTAGGCAGCGGACGGAACTCATCAAGAAACTTCCATAATTTAGATAGCTCGATTATCTTCGCTGCACTTTGCTCCACTGGCTGATTCCTTAAATATTCTATCAGGTCATCCGGATCATTTCCGTTAGCGAGGTAATTAAACTCCGCCGGCTTCTGCTCTTCTATTAACAGCTTTTTGCGCTGCAGCTTTGCGAGTATTTGCTCAATCTGCAAAGTAGCTCTTTCTGCACGTTCTATCTGTTTTAATTCTTCGGTTAATTGCGTAAAAGACGATTTAGGATTGGCAACTACGGGCTGCATTTGGGTATAGTCTTTCAGCGCTTCATAAATGCCTACTGCGTCATAGATTTTAAATGTTTCTTTCCCAATATGATCCGCCCTTCGGGTAGCACGTCCAAGCATTTGATCATAAAGTATCCTCGACTTAACCCGTCTCAAAAACACCAAATTGCAGATAGTTGGCACGTCAATACCTGTAGTTAAAAGATCGACTGTTACTGCGATATTTGGATACTTTTCGTTCTTGAATCGCTTAACCTGCTGTTCTGGGTCGTATGACTTTCCAGTAATCTTTTCGATCATAGAATCATGGACATCAATACCTACTGCCTGAAACTCTTCTTTCAACATCTGGACAATGGTATCTGCGTGTTCATCAGTTGCAGCAAAGATCAGGGTTTTTTCTTCTCCATCAGGATCGAGTACTTTAACCAGTTGTTTAACAACCGTGCGATTAAACGGCTCCGTAAGAACCTTCTTATTAAATCCGACAACATCTATATTCAACTCATCGGGCAATTCTTCCAGCTCGACAATGGAATTGTTTTCTTTATCAAATGCTTTGGGTTTCTCTCCCTTTTCCCATTTAATGCCTTCCTGGTTCAGTTTGGTTTGAATGATGTAGGGAGGCTCCTGGTCTATGAGGTAGCCATCTACCACTGCTTCCCGGAAAGAATAGGTATAGACCGGTGATCCAAAAATCTCGTGAGTATGAAGCGCCGGAGTTGCAGTTAATCCAATGGAATAGGCATCGAAGTAATCAAGAACCTTGCGGTACTTGCTTACATAGTCCATCTGATCTTTGAAGTCAAGATCTTCCTCGTCTAGTTCTTTATCTAATAGGTATCCCCGGTGAGCTTCGTCTATAATGATACAGTCGTATTGATCTATAGTTGGAACATCTCCTGATTCGTTATAAAACAAACGTTTAACCATTCCCTGTACAGTCGCAAATTGCAGACGGGTATCAATATCAGGGACAGCCTCCTGCATATTCTTCACATCGTAAACTTCGGCAAAGGTATTTAGTCCGACTACCTTATTGTCTTTAAAGGCATTAATTGCTTGGATGCCGAGTAAAGTCCTGTCGACCAAAAAAAGAATACGGTTAAAACGGTTTGTCTGAATTAATTGATAACATAAGCCGATGATCGTTCTGGTCTTACCAGTACCGGTTGCCATGGCGATCAATGCTCTACGCTTCTCCGGTTCGTTAATCAATGTTTGCTCAATTGCTTGAATAGCCTTTACCTGGTAGCCGCGCAGCCCTAAACCAGATTTACTTTGCAGAAAATCCAACGGAGTATTTTCCATCTTCTGGTTGGCTCTAGCAATGTCCTGCTGAAATAATTTTACCAGCCCTTCAGGCTTTTGCCAGCCTTGCAGCGCACGAGCAGTGTTGTAAGGGTTGCGAACATCGAAAAACCAGACACCAGATTTCGTTTTTATTTGCTCCAGGTATGGACGACCGTTGGTTGAGAATAAAAAAGGCACTTTATATCCCTGCCACTCACCTAACAACTTGGCGCCGTACTTTTCTTCGGCCAGTTCTGCATAAATTTTGGATTGACGAAGATCTGTAGAGATATCGTGTGCATACTTTTTTGCTTCAACTATGCCGTACAATTCAAAGCCATTAAATAAGGCATAGTCGGCCCACTTCCCTCCTACAGGCCATTCGGATATCGCTATTTTCTTGTTCCTTTCAGGAATTGTCTTATTCTTTTTGAAATTGAGAACCAGAGTGTCTGCTTCCCATCCTGCAAGCCTTAGTTGAGCATCTATAAGCTCTCTTGTCTCAACCTCCGACATTTCTATCTTACTTGCGGCTTTAGCTGAACGCTCAAATATCTCTTGTTTAACAGGCTCTGGTATTCCTTGGGTTTCGCGTTTTTCTAAAAGTTGATTGTACCGCAGCTCGAGCTCTTTAAATTGTCCCTCAAGTTCCTTCAATGCATGGCGAGCGTCCAGATTCTCCGGAACTTTAAATTTTAGCTGGCTGATATCGGCATTTTTTACGGAGAAGGATTCATAAAACCACTTGCCTAATTTGAAAGCGGAAAACAATACTGTCTTACCCTCTTGCACAGTCCCAGTCGCTTCATGAGCTGCTTCATTGCCTATCTTACGTATGGCATTAAATAAATCACGAATGGTTGGCTGAAGGACGCGTTCAAACTCGAGCGTTTTTAAACGGGAGTTGAAATTATCAAGGGAGGGGAATGGTATATTGTAATTTTCAAAGATTAAACCAAGCATCTTCTCTCCAAACTGCCTCATTTTTACGAGGGTTACGTTTGGATCAGCATACAGATTGTATTCTGCCGATTGCCCTAAATTGAAGAGAATTGCAAACTCTTCTTCAAGGAATTCGAAATTAGATTGTGACATTTAAGTTTTAGGCGGCTTTTCTAAACTTCAAGTATAAGAAATTTAAGGGGAAAATGAAAAAGGGTGTGGAAAAGTTCTCGTCGCTACTTAGGAAATCAGAATATGCATTTAATTTATTATTGCTTTAATATAATCCGGGAACAACGTCGTTTCAGCCTACTCGACATGCAGGATTAATTTGTGGAAGAACAGTTGGCTCATAAACGAACTTTTGCTCGTAACGAGTGCCAACAAGATCGGAGTACTTGATTAAAATATTACTATAAACATTGTGAAACTCAGTATACATTATCTCTTCATTAACTTGTTGCTGGTCGTATGCAAAGTTGAAAGAAACAAGTTCCTTTGGTAGCCATATTTTTGCTACTTGCAAGTCAGGAAGTCTAAATGTTATCAATTCTGAGCAAAATTCAATTACTATTTCTAAATTTTTCATGCAGTTCTTCTGCACTTCAAATTGCACCTGTTGTTGGACAAGATTTTGATCATCCCATTCGTAATTAGTAAAATTTATCTGATCCTTGAACACTAAAAATGGCATAAGCTCCATTCTATGTAATTCAATCTGCATTCTGGCTAGCTCCAACTGAGATTGAGTTGCCTTTTCTTGTTCTCTAAATGTCTTTATCACATAATATGCACCAATACCTGCAAGTGCTAAGCTGAAGAAAGATAAAATTGATTGCATAATATCCGTCCATGATGCAACAGACTCATTGAAATTGAATAAAAACTGAAACACTTTTTAGTTGAGAAAAAGAGATTATAAAATTTGTGATTGTAGTTTAACGAGGCGTTGGTAAAATTTTACTCGTGCGGTTGAATTTTATAAATTAAACATATATCCCAGTGACATGTAAGCCCCTGCTTTAAACCTCGATACCATAACATCAGCCGGTTGAGTACTATAGACGGTTGTCTCATCATAGACATTACTTAATACGTCCACATATCCCATACTTAGACCGAAATCAATGAGAAACTTGTGCTTGTACCCAAATGCCGCACCTGTCCCTATTAAAGCTCTTGGCTTAATTTTATTAGTTACAGTTACTCCGGGGCCAAATCCAAATTGCCATGAGACATTGTCTTTTATGGCAACTCCAAATCGTAGCATCACATTACTACCGAATTCAAATTTACCCGGTTGCTCCCCGGATAAGGAATAAGTTGTATCTGTTGCCGAAACAGTAGTCTTTGTTGAAAATGCCTTGTTATGCAATGTGCTTACGAAGATTCCGCTACTTAGGGCGACATAGGAGCGTTTTGTAGTCGGAAAAGTATATGTCGTTTTGTACGCAGGCAGGTAATTATCATCTCGCAACGGTTTTATCTCCAAAGTTAGGGTTGTTTCGTCTTTGCTGAATTGCAAAGGTAAACTGGAATAAGTGCTCGAATTGTTGTTTTCAAAAACAATCAGAGGTTTCACCATTCCCAGTACTATCGAATCACTCAAACTTGCTTTGCCCTTTTCCAAAACTTTTGAAAATTCTGCATACGCTTTCCGTGCTAACGAATCTCGTTTGATTAAATCCCTATCTCTTAAAATCACGCTGCGTAAACTTCTTAAATTCTGACTATAAGTATTATATTCCTTTACAAGATCCCAATTTATCCTGTTAAGATTATCCCGCAGCGTTTTACTGTTATCCAAGATGTCCGAAATTACTGGTTTGTTTCCCGATAATTTCAAATAGGATTGCGAATTTTTATCTTTTATCAGATAACTCATCGCGACTTTACCTGCATCGAGCTTTAATGCATCAATAGAATCTTTTTGTACCAGCAGTAATTCATACTGCTTGTCTATATATGCTTCGAATAATCCAATTTCCACATCTGCACGCAATGGAGGCGCTAACAGATTTTTTTGCAGAGTCCCACTCTTATGCGATGAAAATACTTTCATGTCTATTTTAAATTGAGGGTCGTTGATCGCGTTGACAACCTTACTTGAATCATAAAGCGATGATAAAACAGCATTTATGCCACCGCTTGCTCCTATATCTTTAACTAACGTGGCAAGAGTTGTGATATCGAAGGTACCAAACCCTGGAAAAGCAATAGCTTTCTGCGTTACCGAATCAACATTATTGATAATTACTTTATACAGGTTCAAATCCACTCCATTTACGACTACCTTATATGTTTCACCAAGTTTTATTTTTTCGACAGAAACATCGACCGTTAAGGTTTGACTTGTGACATTATACGTAATATTACCTACCTGACCATTTACATAAGATGGCAGAAAACAGCATAGAGCCAAAAACGAGATAAAAAACTTCATACGTAAAAAGGTAATTTTTCTCTAAATTATATCAATTTTAATATTCGCAAAAATAAATTAATAGAATTTTCAAAATCTTGCTGCGACCATACACTAATTGAACTATTTAGATTATTTGGCTAACCGGTTAGACAGATAAGCCGAAATACAAGCTTTGCTAAGGCCACCACGCTTTATGCAATTGAAAGGACCTTCTCCTTTCTATAGAAAAGAGGAAATAAGGAAAATAGCAGAGAGGTGCTTAACTTGGTCAAATCATCCTTTGGTTCAGACACGATGAGAAGTATATTTGAGTTTTTGCGAGCACTATTTAAAGGAGAAGAAGCTGAACTAACCATGGAGTTTCGATGGTGGGACATTATGGCATTTTGATTATCCTGATCTTAATAAACAAAAAATTCCATATGTTTTTCGCTCGATAATGACGCTATCCGCTGGCAATTGTGCTTTTAGAGTGACTGGAAAGAATAGAGCTAAGAACCAGGCAATAAATATATTATGATTAAAACAAAATGAAAGCTTATTGAAGTGCTGCATCTTTAATTTTCGAAGAGGTTTGCAATCCAGACTGCCAGCATGATTAAAAGACCGAGCAAAATAATAGTGATAATTACCCCTTGTACAATGCTGCCAAACCGTGTTTTGGGCTCAGGCTGGGAGAGTATTTCAAATAATAGTTCTATTCCTTCAAACATTGGGATAAGGGTTCAATTCATATTCAGGTAAGTTATCAGCTAATTATCTGATCTGTATAAAATGCAACTTTCATGGCTTTCATGAACGACTGCCTTTTGAACTTCAAACTCGACATTCTAAATTCGTTCATTTAACAGTTTCTGTGCTGCAATTTTTGCTTCCTTGACAAACCTTTTATCTTCAATTAGCTCCTGAAGCTCAATAACGGTTTTGTGCATATATTTAGTTCTGAACTTGGCAATCTGTGTTTCGTCGGGCACCTTATCGGCTTCATTTTCTTCCGGGCCTTCCAATCTACTTTTTACGAGGCGATAGTTTAGACCAAGATACATTAGTGCAATGCCTGCAGAGAGAGGCTGAAATGGAATAATGAAGACAAATGTATAGGTGGTAGACGTAAAACTCAGGATTCCGAGAAATCCGAGAAAAACAGTTGCTATGCTTAGGTACTTAAACTGTCTGCGAGCAAAAAAATATGTTGCGATACAAATTGAAACTGACAGGATTGCGAATAAGTTTGCCGTCGAAAATTGTCGCTTATAGGCTGTTCCATCTATCTCAATCGGATGCATCAGGACGTCATAAATTGTCCATAGACAAATTATTGCCAGCACTAGCATTGGGAAAAGGTTTTTATGTTTTATCATTTATAAGCTGATTGTTTTATTCGTCTTTTTAGCCAAAAATTGAAGCCTCCCTTCCCTCTTCATCAGTATTCAGATAACACTCCAGCGCTTCGGCCAGATTCTCCTGAATTCGTTTTACCAAAATTCTCGGTCTCAACACTTTTATCCTGCACCCGAAACCCAGTAATTCCCTTTCCAATTCGTAATTTAAAATCACCCGGATGGAGAATACCTTTCCTTCAGGATTTTTATCAATTAATTTCTGGGTATGATGAAGTGGCTTAGTAATAACATAGGGAGCATTTTTATGATCGATTTGAAAAACGACTTCGCAGTCCGCTTGTCCGGGAGTTTTCGTCACACCTATAACATCAGAATAGTAAGTGCTTAGATCGAGCGTTTTATTTTCTCTGTACAACTCATTCGATGCGATCTCTAGACCTTCAATTCTGTCAAGCGCAAGCGTTAAAAGCGGACTGCTTTTCTGATGCGATTCACAAAGAATGAACCAGCGATTCCGGTATTCCTTCAACAAATAAGGACTTATACAGAATGTACTTGCTTGTCTGGCTTTAAAGGACTGATAAGTGATGCACAGTACGACTTGTGAGATAATGGCTTTCCGAATGATTTCAATATGCTCAAGCCCTTTCAGATTATCATTCTTTTCAAACTCAATCGCCGAGATACCCGAAGTTTTTTGTACGTACACCTTATTTTCGAGTTTACTTACCATTTCTGTAACGTCAGAAAAATGGTTAAAGCCTTTAAACTGTTTCAACAGGTCCGCTACTTCAGTAAGCACCTGCAGATCCTGATCAGTAAGGGGAATATTGGTTATGCTGTAATTGCTATCCGAGTAGCTGTAATACTTTTTGTCGGTAACAACAATTGGCGCATTATAACCTAGTTTATTACTGCGCATGGTTTCCAGATCTGCCTGAACCGTTCTCCGGCTTACCCCCTTATCTATTCCCTGGTATTCATATAAAGCATCCGAACAAGCATCTATGAGGTTCTCCAGTGTCCACTTTTTATACTTGTTCCGAAGGCAGGTGTCAATGGTTCGGTAACGGATAAGGGCATTACGGTTAACGGGCATGGAAATTTTTTGAGAAAAATAGTAAATAATTTTTCACTGCGCAAAAAGACTGCGCAGCGGCTTGGTTACTTTGTACCGTTAAGTAAATAAATATTGTTATTAAAATATGTTATTAACCATTACCAATCGTCACAAACCCGCTACTGATCTTAGCTTTTTGCTGCATAAGCATCCGGCAAAGATTCAGAGTGTCGAACTATCAAATGGGAAGGCACACGTGTTTTACGAACGCGCAGATGATGAAGAATGCACTGCTGTGCTTTTGTTAGATATTGATCCGGTAGGACTTGTAAGAAATGACGGACCCAAAGGAAATGATTTTGCGCTGGAACAATATGTTAATGACCGGCCGTATGTTGCCAGTTCGTTTATGAGTGCAGCCATTGCAAAGGCTTTTTCAACGGCGCTAAACGGCAGATGTAAAGATAAACCTGAATTGGTAGATAGGCCCTTTTCCCTGGAAGTGAAACTGGCTGTATTGCCGGTAAAGGGTGGCGAGGATTTTTTGAGGAAGTTATTTGAACCATTGGGATATACCCTTAACGTAACCACACATCTTCTTGATCCGGCATTTCCTGATTGGGGACAAAGCAGGTATTATACGCTTATCCTTAAAAATGAAATCACTGTTCAGCAATTACTGTCTCACTTATATGTTCTTATTCCAGTTTGCGACAACGACAAGCACTATTGGGTTACGGAGCATGAAGTAGAGAAGTTGCTGGAAAAAGGGAAAGATTGGTTGGATACTCATCCCGAAAAGAAAACCATTGTAAGGCGATATCTGAAACACCAAAGATCATTGGCAAATAAGGCTTTGGAGGTGCTGGTAAGTAAAAACGAAGAGGATACAGAATTGCTTGACGCTGATTTTGATGCAGGGCTTGACGCAGGGCCGGCAGATGAGGCTGAAAAGGTTATTCGGATTCACGATCAGCGTTTAATTGCTGCTAAGGATGTTCTGCTACATGCTGGATGCAAACGTGTGGTAGACCTCGGTTGCGGAGAAGGCCGTCTGATGAAATTACTTTTGGCTGAAAGAGCGTTTGACTATGTGCTCGGCATGGATATCAGTTACCGGTCTCTGGAAATAGCGAAGGAACGCTTAAAACTTGAACGGTTTTCCGAAAAACAACTAAGCCGTGTACGCTTGATTCAAGGATCCTTAACCTATCGGGATAAGCGAATTGAAGGTTTCGACGGAGCGACATTGGTAGAAGTAATTGAACATCTCGACCAGCCAAGATTAACCGCTCTGGAAAGAACAGTATTTGAGTTTGCAAAACCGGCAACAGTTGTGATTACCACTCCTAACGCCGAGTACAATATTCGGTTTCCCGATTACAAAGAAGGGAAAATGCGCCACTCCGATCACCGCTTTGAATGGACACGGAAGGAGTTTGAAAGTTGGGCAAGTGCTATTGCAAGCAAGTATTCCTACGACGTGAGCTTTAGTCCCGTGGGCGAAGTAGATGTTGAAGTAGGGGCTTTAAGTCAGATGGCAGTATTTAAATTAAAAACAGAAAAGGAGGAATTCTTATCATGAGAGATAATAAAGTAATCAAGGTTCCGGAGTTGTCATTAATCGTACTGATCGGAGCTTCAGGATCAGGGAAATCTACGTTTGCGAGGCAGCATTTTAAGGAAACTGAAATTGTTTCGTCTGATAAGTGCCGCGGAATGGTAAGTGATGACGAGAATAATCAGGTTGTTTCTTCGGATGCCTTTGCACTGGCAAGATATATCACTTCTTTACGGTTGAAGAATAGCCTTCTTACCGTAATTGATGCAACTAATGTACAGGACGATGCCAGAAAAGATTGGATAAAGTTAGCCCGCGAGTATCACGTTTTACCCGTAGCCCTGGTTCTGAACCTTCCTGAAAAGGTTTGTACGGAAAGAAATGCACTGCGATCCGACAGAGACTTCGGGAAACACGTTATTCCTCAGCATATTTCGCAGCTTAAGCGTAGCCTTAAAAAGCTTAAACTGGAAGGTTTTCGCCATGTGATTGAACTGAAGAGCCTGGAGGAAGTGAATGCCGTTACTGCAATTGCCCGCGACCCCTTATACAACAATAAAAAGAATGAAAAGGGACCGTTTGACATTATCGGCGATGTGCATGGCTGCTACGATGAACTGGTCGAGTTGCTCCACAACTTAGCCTATGTGCATAACGGCAACTTTTACGCTCATCCGGAAGGAAGAAGAGCGGTGTTTCTGGGAGACTTAGTGGATCGTGGACCTAAAACGCCTGCTGTGTTAAAACTAGTGATGGAAATGGTGGAAGCGGGAACTGCTTTGTGTGTACCTGGAAATCACGACATTAAATTAGTCCGCTGGTTGAATGGTAAAAACGTACAGGTAAAACACGGGCTTGCCGAATCTATCGGGCAACTTTCAGCAGAAACGCAGGAATTTAGAGATAAGGCAAAAGTCTTTTTGGATGGACTGGTGAGCCACTATGTTTTAGACGAAGGAAAGCTGGTTGTTGCTCATGCCGGATTAAAGGAAAATATGCAGGGAAGAGGTTCTGGGGCTGTCAGAGAGTTTTGCTATTATGGAGAAACCACCGGAGAGATAGATGAATTTGGTTTACCGGTAAGATATAACTGGGCAGCGGAATATGCAGGCAAAGCGATGGTTGTTTACGGTCATACGCCGGTTCCGTTGCCTCAATGGTTAAACCGCACGATTGATATTGATACCGGTTGCGTATTCGGGGGGGCGCTTACTGCATTACGATATCCTGAAAAGGAGCTGGTATCGGTTAAGGCTGCAAAGGTTTATTGTGAACCAGTTCGTCCTTTGCTTCCCGAAAAGCAATCTAATCTTAGTTTGCAGCAAGAGAACGATGATGTGCTGGATATTGCGGAGTTAATTGGCAAACAAATTATAGAAACAAAATATGCGCACAATGTGACCATCCGCGAGGAGAATGCCATTGCAGCATTGGAAGTAATGAGCCGGTTCGCGGTAAATCCTAAATGGTTAATTTATCTTCCACCTACAATGAGTCCATGCAAAACCAGCGAAGAGGGTGACTATTTGGAATACCCTAGCGAAGGTTTTGAGTATTACAAGAATGCCGGTGTAAAGAGAGTGGTATGCGAAGAAAAGCACATGGGTTCAAGAGCGGTTCTGATTGTCGGCAAAGATGAAGGTGTTATTGAACGCGTTTTCGGAATCAGAGATGAAGGAATTGGAACGGTGTATACCAGAACAGGTCGTGCATTTTTTAATGAAAAGGAAACCGAGCAAGCCCTGCTAAACAGGATGAATGATGCTTTAGTCGCATCCGGATTCTATGAAAAGTTTGAAACAGACTGGGTGTGCCTGGATACCGAGTTAATGCCATGGAGTGCAAAAGCACAGGCTTTGCTTGAAACGCAATATGCCTCGGTAGGTGCCGCTGCTACTCATGCTTTAACGGAAACTTTAGCTATTTTAAATGCGGCTTTAGAGCGTAATCCTTTGCTTGCGGAATTATCTGAAAGATATAGTAATAAGCTGGATCAGGTTTCAAATTATAAGAGTGCTTATGGCAATTATTGCTGGAACGTAAATAAGCTGGAAGATTACAAAATTGCGCCATTTCATATTTTGGCTACAGAAGGCAAAGTATGGACAGAACAGAACCACGAATGGCATATGGAAACAATTAAATCTTTCTGCCTTAAAGACCCGGCCATCTTGCTGGCTACGCCTTATCGCATTGTTGATCTGGAAGATGCAGACAGTGTAAATAAAGCAACAGAATGGTGGTTGTCATTAACAGGAAAAGGCGGCGAAGGAATGGTGATCAAGCCTTATGATTTCGTTGAACGCGATAAAAAAGGCCTGGTACAGCCAGCTGTTAAAGTTCGGGGCAGGGAATATCTTCGAATTATTTACGGACCCGAATATACCTCGGAAGAAAATTTGACAAGGTTAAGATCACGCAGCTTAAATGCGAAAAGATCACTGGCCATGAGAGAGTTTGCTTTGGGTGTGGAAGGGCTAGAAAGGTTTATCCATAAAGAGCCTTTGAGAAAAGTTCACCAATGCACTTTTGGGGTACTGGCATTGGAGAGTGAGCCTGTCGATCCGAGGTTGTAATCAAACACGGCGTTAAACGGAGCTTGTGATTCAAAAAAAAACAAGCTCCAATTTAAATTATTCACAATGCGATCAACAATAATTAAAAAGCTTGAAGAGCTAGAGCTTGAGCACAACACACGTATACTTTATGCCTGCGAGTCTGGCAGCCGGGCATGGGGATTTGCCTCTCCCGACAGCGACTATGATGTCCGTTTTATATACGCTCGTAAAACTGAAGATTATCTCTCTATAGCTAATGTAAGAGACGTACTGGAACTGCCCATTAATGAGGTTTTAGACATCAGTGGTTGGGATGTTCGAAAAGCGCTTCAACTTTTTCTCAAATCGAATGCACCACTATATGAATGGCTTCAATCACCAATAATATACCGGGAAGACAAAAACTTCAAAGAAGAGCTCATGTCGCTTGCATCTAAATACTTTTCACTTAAGGCAGGAGCAAATCATTACCTCTCCATGGCAGTTAATATCATTAATACCCTCGGGAACGATTTGGGAGAAGAACAAGTTAAACTCAAGAAGTATTTTTATGCGTTGAGGCCTGCCCTGGCTTGTTTATGGATCATTACAAAGAGAGAAGTACCACCAATGGAGTTTGAAAAACTAAGGGCTCTAGTTGCAGATAACGTTTTACAAACTGGTATTGATGAACTTTTACAGCTTAAGCAAGTATCCGGTGAAAAGACATTCATAGAGCCGAAAACCGATCTATATGAGTGGCTTCAAGAAATAACAGAAAAATGTAAACGCCAGGTTGCTCTTCTTCCCTCGGAAAGATACGCGACGGATGAACTCGATGGCTTGTTTAGAAAACATATACGATGATGACTTTCGAATCCCTGCATCAACAAAAAGATCACCTGCTTTTAAACTGCATCAGCGGAAGCAAGGCTTATAACCTTGCTCTCCCCTCTTCAGATACCGACAAGAAAGGAGTCTTTATTCTTCCCAAAAGGCAATTATTTGGATTTGAGCAAGTTCAACAGGTGAGTAATCAGAGTAATGATGAGGTGTATTTTGAGCTGAAGCGATTTCTGGAGCTACTGCTAAAAAATAACCCGAACATTCTCGAACTTTTAAACACTCCTAAGGATTGTGTTCTTTACAAACACCCTTTGCTGGATTTAATTAAACCGGAGGACTTTCTTTCCAAGCTATGCCTTGAAACTTTTGCGGGATATGCAGCCAGCCAGATAAAGAAAGCCAGGGGACTGAACAAGAAGATCAATAAAGCTTTTGAGTCTGAACGCCGAAGCGTACTAGATTTCTGTTATGTTGTCCAGGGGAGTGGAAGTGTTGCGTTAAAAGAGTGGCTGACGGAACACCAATTCCGACAGGAAGAATGTGGGCTTTCTAAGCTGCCTCATTTTAGAGATGTCTATCTGCTGTATCATCAGCATCAGTTAAAGCAAGGAGAGAAACTGTTTGGAATTATATCGGGCAGTAATGCCGACGACGTTCAGCTTACCTCAGTGCCAAAAGGGATTGAACCCTTGGCGGTAATGAATTTTAACAAAGATGCCTATTCTGTTTATTGCAGGGAATTCAGGGAATATTGGGACTGGGTAAACAAAAGGAATGAGATACGATATCAAAGCACGCTTTCTCACGGCAAAAACTACGATGCAAAAAATATGATGCATACCTTCCGTCTGCTTGCAATGGCCGAAGAAATAGCGCAATACAAGGAAGTACGCGTTCATCGTCCTGACAGGGAGTTTTTATTAAAGATCAGATCAGGAGCATTTGAGTACGATGAACTGATGGCGATGGTAAAGGAAAAGCTGGAGGAAATCAAATCAATTTATGAGCGATCGACCCTTCCGGAAGCTCCTGATGCAGCTCATGCCGAAGAATTACTTATTTGGATAAGAGAGGAGTTTTACAAGGTTTGGAAGTAAAGGTGAATATTTACTTCTTGACGATTGCCAGTGCGAACCGAATACATTGCCTGCTCCAGTATGGGGCCCACCGATCCCGAAGCTGTTGGGTTTAGCAAGTAGTTCTCCGATTAATCTGTTCCTGCCGGAGGTTATGGTAGTTTTTGTTTTTTGTTGGACGTATTTACTCATCATCAAAAAAACTTACACATTTGCAGGATTAAAACAATTGAACAAATGGCAGGTGCAAAAGATATCCTGGAAGAGTTTTTCAAAGCCTTTCCTCAAGCGCAGACCGGAGAGTTATCTCTGGAAGAATTGAATGAGCTAATGGCGAAGTTCCAGCATAAACTGAACGATAAACCGGAGCCCGACTTTGACGGTCTTAGTCCAACGCAGATGCACCTGCTCCTGAACATGCCTTTTAGCAAGGGTTGCCCCATCATTATCCCTTTCAGTTTGAGCGACGACCTGCTGCAGCAATGTCCTATCCTCGTTTTATCGGACCTTCTGCTGTCGGAAATCAGGAAGGCGGGAAAAGTAAAACTTACTTCGAAAGGCAATTTGCCCGTGGCCCTGTGTCAACTTCTATACGACCAAAAGGTGATTGAATACAAATATATGGATCTTATCAAAAAGGTCATCGAGGAAAACATACCATATATCACTCCTCTTAAGCTTTTCCTCCAAACCGGGGGATACATTAAGAAGAGGAACAATCAGCTATCGATAACCAAAAAAGGGGAAGCATTTTTGAATGGCCCCGCTACAGACCGGTTTAAAAGCCTTCTTTTATTTTTTGCCAGGGAAATTAACTGGATGGTTTTTGCACCGTATCATGAAGCTCCTACTGGTCAGAACGGCTGGGCTTACACGCTTTACCTGCTTAGAAAATACGGAGATAAGCCGCAGCCCGGTACATTTTATTCTGATATGTTGATGAGGGCCTTTGATAACGATCTTTGGCAGCACAGAGGTGATAAAAATTATGCTGCCGCAATAGAGGAGTTTCACTGGGCTTTTCAGTACCGCTTCTTCGAGATATTTGCCACCTGGTTTGGTTTTACTCACGTAACTGACTCGGAAAAGGTCTCTTATTTTACTGAGTATTGGACTTTGAAATCTTCGCCTCTCTGCCGGGCGTTGTTTAGGATTTAAGTCCGTCATGGTGCTCCATAACACCTGTTTGTATCTTTAAAAAATTATTAAGGTAGCAGAGGTTGCAGCATTAACAAAGGAGAAATCCTGTGCTGCCGCGGCGTTATACTTTGGGCGCGTACAGAGTCGGCTTGTGCACCAGATGAACGCTGTCCAGAACACAACAAAATTATTTATCTTTGTAATCTAAGTTAAATATGAAACGTTGTACTGGAACGTTGTTGCAGTACATGTAATTTTGGTTAACTTACCACATCAAATTAATAAAACGATGTTTACTGAAGCGCGCAGATTAAATCTCATCGAAAAAGTACTTAAAGTGAAGAACGAAAGTATATTGATTGCTTTAGAAAATGTACTTAATTCATCAAAGCCTGAGGAAACTAAAAAGTCGATCCATGACTTCGTAGGCTTTCTTTCAAAAAAGGAAGCTGATAACATGCGGACGGCGATAGCAGAATCCTGCGAAAATATTGATGAAAATGACTGGAAATGATTTCCTGATCGATACGAGTATCATTGTTGATATTTTCGGAGGTAATACGGAGTTTGCAGATAAACTTTCAGACGTTAATAGTCTTTATATATCATCAATTGTCTTGGGTGAATTATATGTTGGTATCAATCGGGTAAGTAACAAAACGAAGCATTTAAAGAAGCTCCAGTCATTTTTAGATTTATGCACAGTCCTTCCTGTGGATGATAAAACAGCAGATTATTTTGGTCAGATTATGGCATCATTATTCAAAAAAGGCAAGCCAATTCCCACCAACGATGTCTGGATTGCCGCCACTGCTAAGCAATACGCTCTTACCCTGATAAGCAAGGATGCTCATTTTGCTTTGGTTGATGATCTGTTGCTCTATTCCTGGTGATATCTTGTCGGCCAATAAGCCCTTCTGAATTAAAAACAGGATTAACGGGAAGGCTGAACGTAAGCAACATTAGAACTGACAACCTCTAATAGAAATCATAACACCGTTTTCCAAAATTATACCGATTACCCAAGCCTCCTCCATTCGATGCTCTGTTCGGAAAAGTTGTTTCCCAGGTTATTGCGCCTTCCGTGCTTCCTGAGGTATTGGTATAGTTTAGTTTGGAAGTGGTGGCGTCATGGCTGATCCCTAATCTTACTTTATCGTAAGAATCTCTCCTGTTAAAAATGTCGAGGATGAGGGAGACCACGATAGCATCCTGACGACTCCCTTCTCCCCTATACCACAAACCAACGTTCATTCTGCGGTTCTTTAACTGGGCGCCTAAGCTGAAGGATTGTGCTTGTCCCTGCTTATAAAAAAGCACCGAGGGGATCAGCACCGGGCTGTTTTCATCGTCATAATAATCGAGGTCCAGGCGATAGCTGGCATGTCCGTTGTAACGGATGGGAAGTTTCGCCTTCGAGCCTGTGAAGGATTCGTCCGGCTGATTTAGATGCTGTGCTGCTGCTCCTACCATAAACTTTCCTACGACCAGGTTGGCGCCTGCTCCGGAGTCGAAGAACAGGCGATTGTTCAGGGTTAAGAGATTGGCCGACGATTCGCCATCAAGGATAATACCGTTCCTGTCTAGCTGGTCGCCAAAAACGAGCTTGCTTTCATCGATCCGGCGGTTGGTCACTCCCGCCTGTATCCCTAAAGATAGTATCGCATTATTAAAACCTACACTATACGAATAGATCCCTGAAATATTGTTTTTCCTCAGGTAGGCGGTTCCCTCACTGCTGCTGGTTGCCAGTAAACCTATCCCTCCGTTGAACTCGGGAATGGCATAATCTGCTGAGAACGAATAATAGGTTAAGGGCCCTGAAATATTGGTCCATTGGTTCCGGTAGATCATATTGAGACGCAGATCGCCTTCGAACTGCCCGTTTAAAGCGGGGTTGAGATAATTGGGGGCATTGTAAAACTGCGAATAAATATGATCCTGTGCGTAAAGATTATTTAAGTTTAGGCTTAGCTGCTGCAGCACTAGTATTGCTTGTATGCACCCTATTAATCTTGTTAATCTTATAAATCTTATAACTCTAATTCTTCTGCTCATTACTTATCTTATTAAGTGGACGGGACCGCTTTTCTTCCTGGTGCCGGTTTGGTATTTCATCCCTTTCCATTCCGATCCATCAAAAAACCGGGCATCAATATCCCAAACGTAAACGTCCTGCGGTGCCGGTTGCCCCTGATAGGTGCCGTCCCAGCCTTCCAGGGGTGCTCCCTCGGCATCTAGTTTGGAACTCTGCCACACTACTTGTCCCCATTTATTGAAGACCCGTACGGAGTATTCCGCCATCCCGGAACCTACCGGCTTAAAGAACTTCACGTCGTCTTTAGTATTATTGGGTTCGAATGCATTGGGTACATACAGGTATCCCGGAACACCCTGGACCCTGACTTGTCTTGACAGTGTATCGTTACATCCCTGGATATTGGTAGCGATTAGCTGCACGGTATAAGTGCCGGTGTCGGTATAGGTGTGAAAGACATCCCGGGAGTCATTAATATTACTAACATCAACACTAATGTCTTGAAACTTACCATCACCAAAGACCCAGCGGTATTTTACCGGGTTACCTTCACTGGTATTGACGAAGTGGAAAGTATAATCGGGTATCTTGATCAGGGTATCGGGCAGGACCTTGAAATCTGCCATAGGTGGTGCCGTTACCCGGATATAATTCACCATAACAGCGGTGTCTGCACATCCGAATTCGCCTGTGGCAATCAGCTTTACCGTATACGGTGAATTGAGGTAATTGAAGGAATGTGTAGGGTTCTTACTGCTGGAATAGGTGCCGTCGCCGAAATCCCAGAGGTAATCTGAAGTGTTGTCGGAAAGGTTCTGAAAGTTCACTTCGATCCTGGTACAGCCGGAAGTGGTATTGGCAATAAACCCGGATTTGGGAGGTTTCGAGATGTATATTTTGCGGATGAGCGTATCGCTGCAGATATTATCGAAGGCTACCAGTCGCAGCTCGTACGTTCCGGCCTGGGCGTAGGTATGCGCCGGAGCCACAGCTGTGGATTCGGCCGTGTTGTCGCCGAAGTTCCAGAGGTAGCGGACTGCCCCGGTACTGGTGTTGCTGATGCTAATATCCAGTTTGCCATTGCAGCTGATGCTGTCCTGCAGGCTGAACTGTGCAGTAGGTTTGGGATAGGTGCTTAGTACCGTGGTAAGGCTATCTTCGCGGCAAGCGTAGTTATTACTCACCACCAGTTTCAGCGTAAAGGATTTGCCGGCTTCGGTCAGCAGGACGTTTTTGGGATCCTTATCGGTGGAGACAAGCACATCGTCCAGGTACCATTTATAATGATCAGCGTACAGGGAAGTGTTGGCCGGGTTCACCCGGAAGGGTACACAAGCAATGGTGGCTGGCGGCGTGAATATCGCCTTTGGCAAAGGATTAAACTGCATGGTATGCTCTACCGTATCGGAACATCCCAGGGTGCTGCTGGCTACTAAGCGGACGTTGAAGATGCGTGGCATGACAACCCCGGAAGGGATACTGAAAACATGACTCAGGTCTTTAAATGTGGATACCTGGGTGTTATTTACGAACCATTTATAGGTTACGAGGTCGGCTCCTTTATAGGTACTGGTGTTGGTAAAATGAACCAGGCCACCCGGTCCGCAGATCACCGTATCCGGGGTGGTAAACTGGGCCACAGGGCTTGCAGTAACCTGCACGTACTGTATGGCCGAGTCGATACATCCCAGCAGGTTATAGGCTTTTGCTTTTACGGCATACAGGCCGGGCTCGGTGTACACGTAAGTGGCGGTATGTCCCGCTGCCTGGTTTCCGTTCTTACCGGCATCGCCAAAATCCCATTCTACATTGGCGGCATTAGCAGGTGTGGAAAATACGGTCAGGCTAAAGGGAGCGCAATTGCGGGTGCCGGCATTACTGTTGAAATTAGCTACCGGGCGCGCAATGATCTCGACTTCGTGCGAGATGGAATTGCTGCAGGTGGTGCCGTCGGGGAAGGTCTGAACGGCGGTGAGTTTCACCATATACTTGCCTGCTGCAGGGAAAGGGTGTTTAGGGGCTGCCTGGTTGCTGAACTGACCGTCGCCAAAATCCCAGATATAGCTGAAATTATTTAAGGGAGAATTGTTTACTAGCTCTACCGAGTCTCCGGCGCAATACAACGGCTGGAGGGTACTGAAATCTACCAGGGGTTTTGGATAGACCGTGATCGTTTCGGTGGTGGTAGTATCTGAACAGCCATTGGAGGCCAGCAGGGTAACTTCATAAATGCCAGGGGCGTTGAAGGTATGCTCCTGGCTTTCGGGAGCGCTGCTGCTTGACAAGGTGCTTCCGTCTTTGAAATCCCAGGTGAAGGCATTTGCCCCGGTAGAGTTGTTATCGAACTTAACAGTGAAGGGTGCGCAGCCATATTTTTTGTTTCCGGCGACTACCAGCTCGGGCGTGACCGTATTGGGGAACACCACTATTTCATAGCTGGAGGAGTCTTTGCCGCATTCGTTTTCGGCGATCAGCTTCACCGTAAGGGTGTCGGTCTTCCCGGTAGTAAAGGTGTAGCTTACTTCCTCGTTGGTAGTTTTCGTTATCTTATCTCCGTTACCGAAATCGAAGGTATAGGTATTGGGTATGCCGCGCGACTGGTTCCGGAACTTCACCGTAAAGGGCGAACATCCAATGGTTTTGTCGGGCGAAAATATCACTTTAGGTTGCGGACGTACCTTGACTGAGTCGGTGAAGATGGCCGACTGGCAGTCTGTGGATGCTTTTAGTGTGATGGTATAGGTGGTATCCCTGTTCATCGGGTGTGCCTGGAAGGTAATGGTGCCGGGCTGTTCCAATGTGGAGGTCTGACCGTCGCCAAAGTTCCATTCGTAATTTGCTCCGGCCAGGGGACTGGAGGTATTGTTAAAGCTTACTGCCAGGGGACCGCAGCCGCTCTGAAGATCCTTAGTGAAGGCCGCTGTTACGGCTTTGATGGTGGAGAAGCTGAGGCTCATACTGTCGGCTTGACACCCGTATTTACTTTCGGTAACCAGCTTGATGTCGACGGTCTCCCCGTCGTTCTGGATGGTGAAACCTGGAAAGCTGTTCCCGATACCTATCAGGACGTTATTGGCGTACCATGTATAACTGGCGTTGCGATCTGGATAAGGAACCGGGCTGATCACGCTGGAAAGATCGAAGGGTACGCAGGCTTTTACCTTAGCTGCCGTGTATTCGGCTTTTGCATGAGGGTTTACTGTTATGCTGACGTTTTCTGTTGATGAGCAGCCATTCGCCGTAAGGGTGTAGGTATAGACAACCGTGATCGGAGAATCAGTGGTGTTAATTAGCGTTTCAAAAATGTTGGTATTTCCGCTTATCGCGGGATTGCTGATGCCGGCGATTGCTGCACGGCTCCATTGGAAGGCTGTTCCCGCGACAGCGCTCGTTGGGGTATAGTTGAACTGCTCGCCGGTACAAATATCGGATGGATTTAGGGTGCTGCTTAATACAGCTGAAGGGTTAACAGTTACTTTAACTTTGTAAGTGCTTCCGTCGGAACAGCCGTTATATCTGAGCGTATACACGTACTCTACCTCCAGTGGGGTGCTGCCGGTATTGAGGAGGGTTTCGTTCGGGTTTCCTGTTCCGGATGCTGCCGGGTTGCTGATGCCTGCTACTGCCGCTCGGGACCAATTGAATGTGAGCTGGCCTGAGTTATTTGTGGTGCTGCTTGTTGGGCTGTAGCTGAAGCTGCTGTTGCTGCAGATTGCGTTTGGTGTTAAGCTAGAGGTAAATACCGGTGTTGGATTCACTTTTACCTTGACCTCCTGGATATTCTGACAAGAGTTGGCTTCAAGCGTGTACTTGTAGACGACTTCTATGGGTTCGCTGGTGGTATTGATTAAGGTTTCGGTGATGTCGCCCGTTCCGCTGTTCGCTGCATTGCTTATACCGCTCACCTGAGCCCTGCTCCAGATGTAGGTAAGTCCGGCAGTATTGCTTGTTGGCTGGTAACTGAAGGCGGTATTGTTACATACTGCGGGCGGGCTTAAGGTACTGCTGAGCTGTGGCGAAGGGTTCACTACCACCTTTACCGTTTGAGGAACCGAACAACCGCTTGAGCTGAGCGTATATACGTAGCTTACTTCTATAGGCGCATCGGTAGTATTGACGAGTGTTTCTTCTATTTTGTCTATGCCGCTGCCTGCTGAATTGGATATTCCTGCCTGTACTGCACGTGTCCAGCTGAAGCTTACACCGGTAGTAAGACTTTGCGGTGTGTATGAGAAAATAGTATTGCTGCAAATGGCCGGAGGTGTGAGGCTGCTGGAAAGAACGGGACCGGGATTAACCTTTACCTCGACGTTTTGCGTGTTATGGCAGCCGTTAGCCGTGATGGTGTAGGTATAGACCACCGTGATTGGCGCAGGACTGGTATTTTCGAGTGTCTCGGAGATGGCTCCGGTGCCATTGTTAGCTGGCGTGGAGATCCCGGGTACGGCTGCCCTGCTCCAGCTGAAAGCTGATCCGCTTACTGTTCCGGTTGGTGTGTACTGGAACTGGCTATTGCTGCAAATGGCTGAGGGCGTCAGGCTGCTGCTTAGGGTTGGCGTTGGATGAACGGTGACATCGATCTGGGCGCGGGCGCTTTCACATCCTTCGGCAGTGGTCTGGCTTACGAAATAGCTGATGGTTCCTGGGGTGCTGGTTACTGGTATGGGTGCAGTGCTGCTGCCGGTGGCGGCGGTGGCCGTGGCGCTGGTGTACCAGGTTAGGGTGTTTCCGGGTTGGGCAGTTGCTGTAAGCGCAGAAGCAGGCTCACCAAGACAGTAGGATATCTGAGATGTAACCGCCGGAGCACTGGCCGTTTGATTAATGGTGACGGTGACACTTGCGCTGGAAGAAACGCAGTCATTCTGAGTTACGGTAACTGTATAGGTTCCGGATGCGGTGACAGGTACATTGCTAAGCTCCGGGTTCTGTTGGGCGCTGGTGTATCCGTTAGGGCCTGTCCACTGATAGGTCAGGGTTCCAGTGGCTGTACTGGTGCTTGTGGAAGCTTGTAATTTTAATGTTTTACCGCTGCAAACCGGGCTGTTGCTATTTACCGAAGGTGTCGCCGGTGCTGGCGGATCTTGCAGGGTGAATGGTCCCATGGTGTTGGAGGTACATCCCGTTAAGGATACTGTAATATTATCGTATGTAGCAGCGCTGAGATTGGTTAATTCCAATGTTCCTGCTGCATTGGATGTTAGTGTAGCAGTTTGCGAGGTTCCGTTTCTGGTGTAGTTAAGGGTGTAGCTAGTACCGGCACTTAATCCGCTTAAGCTAAGTTTTCCGTTGCTTCCGAAGCAGGTAGAGGGATTAGTTGGATTAACAGCGGTGATAGCGGGTACCGGGTTAACTGTTACGGTTATGGCTGTCCTCGAGCTTTCGCAGTCTTCAGCAGTTTTCTGGCTGACGTAATAGGTTTTGCTGCCTGTGGTTGCCGTGGAAGGTACCGGAGCTGTAGTTGAGGGCATCCCTCCTGTCGGGCTTTCGTACCATTGCAGGGTGTTGCCTGCGGAGGCGCTTGCTGTTAGTGCGGATGCTGTTGCGTCTTTACAGTAAGCTAGTACCGGCTGACCTGTGGTTGGTGCTGATGGTGTTGGGTTGATGGTGACGGTAACACTTGAGCTTGAAGACACGCAGTTATTCTGAGTGACGGTGACGGTATAGGTTCCGGATGCGGCAACAGGTACATTGCTAAGTTCCGGGTTCTGTTGGGTGCTTGTATATCCGTTAGGCCCTGTCCACTGATAGGTTAAAGCTCCTGCGGCTGTACTGGTGCTGGCTTGTAGTTTGAGTGTATTCCCGCTGCAAACCGGGCTGTTGCTGCTAACTGCAGGTGTTGCCGGTGCGGGCGGCTCCTGCAGGATGTACGGTCCCATGGTGTTGGAAGTACATCCCGTTAAGGATACTTTAATATCATCGTATGTAGCAGCGCTTAGGTTGGGCAGTTCCAGGGTTCCCGCTCCATTGGATGTTAATGTAGCAGTTTGCAAGGTTCCGTTTTTGGTGTAATTAAGGGTGTAGCTTGCACCGGCACTTAGTCCGTTTAAGGTAAGTTTTCCGTTGGTTCCGGAACAGGTGGATGGATTGGCTGAGGTAACTGAGGTGATGACTGGCACCGGGTTCACGGTTACGGTTATCGCCGTCCTGGAGCTTTCGCAGCCTTCGACAGTTTTCTGGCTTACGTAATAGGTTTTGCTGCCGGTTGCTGCCGTGGAAGGTACCGGAGCGGTAGTTGAGGGCGTTCCTCCTGTCTGACTTTCGTACCAGAACAGGGTGTTGCCTGCGGAGGCGCTTGCTGATAGTGCGGATGCTATTGCGTCTTTGCAGTAAGAGACCAGCGATGTCGCTGAGGGCGCGGCTGGAATGGGGTTGATGGTGACTGTTATAGCTGCGCGAGGGCTTTCACAATTGTTGGATGTCCTCTGCGAAACATAGTATGTTCTACTTCCCAGTGTACTAGTCGAGGGTGTAATGCTGGTTAACGGTGTTGTACTTGTAAGTGTGTTATACCAACGTAGGGTGTTTCCGGCATCAGCTGTTGCTGTCAATGCAGAAGCCGGCTCATTTTGACAATATTTTAGTGCGCTAACCACCACCGGTGCTGCTGGTGTGGGATTGACAACAACAGTGATGGTAGATCTCGGACCTTCGCAACCTGCAGAGTTGACTCTGCTTACATAAAAATGGAATGTTCCGCTGGTAGTGGTTGACGGAACCAGGGCACCTGTTGAAGGGGTACCACCTGTAGCTACCGTATACCAGCGTAAGGTATTGCCTGACCCTACAGTTGCATTGAGAGCCGCAGCTGTTTCACCCTGGCAGTAAGTTAGGTTAGGCTGGCTCACCGGCGGAGCTATTGGAAGAGCTGTTACGGTAACTGTGATTGAGGCCCGTGCGCTTTCGCAAGATAAACCTGAAGTTGTTTGACTGACGTAATAAGTAGTAATGCCCGAAGCAGCGGTAGAAGGTGTAGGTGCTGTATTAGTCGGTGTTCCCCCTGTTGCTGTTGTATACCAGTTGAGTGTGCTTCCAGCCAAACCTGCTGCCGATAAAGGATTGGCTGTCTCCCCTACACAGTAGTTAACTGAACCAGTAACTGTGGGCAGTGCCGGAGCTGGATTAACAGTCACTGTGACGGTCTGAGGAGTACCCTCACATCCTACTGGGGATATGGGGGTAACCGTATAGGTTACCTGTTGAGCGGTACCGCTGGTATTGGTAAGAGTCTGGTTTATGGTGGAAGAGTTATTAATTGCAGTATTGTCACCGCTTACATTTGGATTATTTGATGCTGACCATTTGAAAGTAGAACCTGCAATGTCCGATGTAAGCGCGAGGTTGACGGAGCTGCCGCTGCAAATTGTCTTTGTATTGGGGCTGGTCATTACGGGCAAGGGGTTGACAGTGATAACCACCGTTTTTGAATCGTCACCACATGAGTTTCCGGTATAGAGAGTTAAGGTATAGGTTCCCGGTTGGGAAAATGTAATACCAATGGAACTTGAGCCCCACGTGGCCGGATTGTAAGTAGGATTAGCGCTTCCTAAAGTTCCGGTAGTAACCGTCCAATTAGGGGTACCTAGTATAGACCAGCTGTTTTTATAAACGCTTGAACAAGTGGAATTAGAAAAATATGCACCTGAAATAGAAGTATTAGAAAATCGGATCTCTTTATTAACACACGTAGTAGTTAAAGGAGCGCTAATTTGGGCCGTTGGCTTTGCCGAAACATTTATTGGTTCAACTGTTACAGCAGATGACCCGCAGGGGTTTGAAGCTACAATACGAACATGAAACGAGTTGGCGATCCCTCCTAAACTCGTATAACCGCAGGAAGACTTTGTAAATGTATGTGTAATACTCGTTGGAGGGGTTGTGAAAACCTCGTCTGGACTTCCATCATTGAATGAAACGGTATAAACTGTTCCGGGAGGATTATTTCCAGTACCTGTTATTGGAAAAGTAAATGGAATGGGAGCACATCCCTGGGTATTCCCAGGATTTCCCATTGAAACCGAGGGATTGCTCCCATTGAAAACCCTATAAGTTCTTTGGCTAACACATCCATTGGCTCCGGTCACTTTCAACACCAGATCAAAATACCCGGTGGCTGTATAGGTATGACTTAAGCTTGTGAAAGTAGCCGAATTGTAATGAGGAGAACCGTCACCCCAGTCAATTTCATAGTTGGTATTTGTAGGCAGTGTTGCTGAGGTATTATCAACTGTTAAAGTATAGGAAGATCCCGCTCCAGCGGTCTGACAGTTAACGAATTTGGGGATAGAAGCAAAATCATCTAATGATGCGTCGGGCTTCTGCTTAATTGATACGTTAATGACCTTTGTATCACTACAGCCTGCGCTATTAAAAGCAGTTAATTTAACTGCATATACTTTAGTACCTGAACCTATTGAAGAAAACTTATGAGAAGGGCTATTAGAGTTAGAGATATTATCTGCACCCGAAGACGGATCATCAAAGTCCCAGACATATCTTGTTGCGCCAGTCGAGGCATTTGTGAATTGAACCACAACGTCTGAACACAGTCCTCCAGGTGAAAATGTATAATTAGCCGTTGGCTTAACGCTTTCGGTAACAGCAGCGGGATCATACCTGACCGTAGTACCGTTAGCTATCACATCTACCGAATAGGCACCGGCTCCGGTAGCTTGGTAAGTTTGAGCAACGGCACCCGGAATATCATTACCATCCTTTTGCCATTGAAACGTAGCTCCGGCTGGGGCATTATTTGCTGTTAACTGCAGTCCACTACTTCCCTGACATATTACAGATGGCCAGACATACTGTATTGTATCAGCTATTGCACGTTTTGCAGCAACATTTCTTTTATTCAAGTCTCCACTAACAGCACCTTCAGAAGCAAATACCACATAACCCTTCAGATTTATTAACAGGAAGATCAGCGTGAATAGTTGAGGTAAAATGTAAAACCGGGAAGCACTAATCCTTAAGTAGAAATTTTTCAATAACAACAATAAAACTGTAAACAAAAAAGTCACAGCGGATCAACCCGAAAGGAAAAAAGATTAAATTTTCTTTTCGAATTAATTTAATCAGCTCACAATTCCGACCCTAAAAGGTTTAGGCTAATCGTTTAATGACAACATTAAAACTCATCATAATTCATCTTTGAGGGGATGAATTTTTCCGTAAACTTATGGAAATTAATCCATAAGAGGAATTTTAATGTATGAAAATATATCACATCCTGATCAGTTAGAGGAATATCGTTTATGCTGTAATTGCTGTCCGATTGACCTTTCCGGAAGCTCCTGATGTAGCTCATGCCGAAGAATTACTTATCGGATAAGAGAGGAGTTTACAAGGTTCGGAAGTAAAGGTGAATATTTACTTTTTGTTTGTAGGAGAAAAATAAGTGTCAAAACTGGGCGCCTAAGCTGAAGGATTAACAGCAAGCCGTTGGAATCTAGTTTTAAACTAGAAACAATGACTTTTATGACCACCGTCATTCCCCTCTATATTATAAACCGTGTATATTCCGCTTCGCACCAACCTGTGCTTCATACAACAGAATGAAGCAAATTGAATAGAGGAAACGATGATAATATGAAAGGGAAGCAACATAAAGTTGGCAATATACCAACAAACCATTATATTTGTATTAGTAAGTACTTTACGATTTCGATAATATTAGTACTTGAGTTATTGGAATTACTATTTTAAACTTAAAATTCATTTGGCATGGCAACATTCGAAAACCCAACAAAAAAACAAATTCCCGCAGATGAATATTCTTTATCTAAAAAAAATTCTGGATTTCTCCCGTAAACATGCAGATTCGGCATCCAGCCTGACAGTTTGGAAAACAGTCACTGAAAAAGCTAAATGGAAGAAAAGTACAGACATACTTGAATCCTTTCCGACAGCCAAGACAATCAAAGGCAACAGAGCCCGATTTAAAATAGTGGGAAATAAATATCGCCTGGTTGTTGAAGTGGATTATGAGGACGAAATAGTTGAGGTAAGGTTTGTTGGAACTCACACGGACTATGATAAGATTGACGCAGCAACTATCTAAGTATTTAAAAACATGATTACAAAACAACAGTGGTTTTTGATTGAATCCGAGCAGGACTATGAAAAAGTTACTGCCAGGTATGAGGAAATAAAAGATGCGCCCAAGGGTTCAACAGAACATAAGGAAAAGCTTTTACTGGTTCACCTCATTTCTGAATATGAAAATAAGCAATGGGATCTACCAGAAGTAGACCCGATAGAGTTAATCAAAATCCGGATGCAGGATTTTGGATACAAATCTTCTGATCTGGCTAAGGAATATGGTGATAAAGGAACTGTGAGTAAAGTACTTAACTACAAGCAATCCCTTTCAATTACGATGATCAGAAAGTTTAGTGAATTGTTGAACATTCCTGTTGAAGCTCTTGTGAAAGAATACGAACTGAAAACGGGAAACCAGCCCTTAACTTCGTAGGTTTAATAATTCATAGCACCAATCCTGACAGAAGGGTCTATATCAGAGGCTTTAACAGCTGTATGGATTTGACCGCTATCCTGCGAATAAAACGCCATCCTTTTTACGGAATTAACCTCTTATTGAATTGACGCTTACCTGAATTGCCTTAACGATCGTATCATATAGCAATGACGACAACTCTTCATATCGGGCACTTACTTTATCGTCACCGAAGCCCATATCATTCCAGGATCCCATACCTCCGAAAACATTGGCTTTTGCAGCTGAAAAAAGCACCTGTTCGGCCTCTTTAGAATAAACATCTGGCGGCAACAGGTCATGATAGTAATAATCTTCCTGTGGTGTTTTTGACGACAAGGTAAACAGGGCTTCCTGGAAGATTGCCCCCCAAGGCTCCAGATTGTGCTGCTGAGCAAATTCTGATACTTGGTCAAGTACACGATATAGCTGTTCCCTAACCTGTTGCAGACTTTCGGAATATCCCAGCGCTACTTTCATAATATCTAAAGAGTAATACCGCACACCCCATATCTTCTGATCTTTAGCATTCTCATCTGTTGAATCCCATAACGGAAACCAAAAATCCAGATCTTTGGGATAAAATGCTTTGATAGCCCATCGTCCCCCTCCGCCAACAAATCCTGCTGACTTATAGTCCTTCACCAAACTTTGATCGGCTGAATACTCAAAATCGAGTGTCAGAGCGGAACACCGGCACTGTTTCAGGTAATCAAACCATTCTTCAGGACTGGTACCTATCTGAACCTCTCTCCTTGTAAAGAAAGTCTCTCGGTACCCCCGAAACTCAACATTGCCGCAAAATCGATAAGTGGTGTTCTCCTTAAAATATTGTGTATAGATTTGCCTTCCCTGGAGAAAAGCATTACCATGCGCACAAAGGGAGATAAGCTGGGCTAAGATATCGTTCATGACCAGTTGGCTTTTTGGTTAGTGAGCCAAATCTTTAGTTTGCTCAGAATAAACCTCTCATCTGATTCTCTATTTATAACTTTTTCTTCGGGTAATACTTCCCAATTCATTGGTTTTAACTTGTTCTAAACTCTAACCTTTGAAATATGCTAGCAAGGGCTGCGATGTCAGCCGAGGAAGATATGATCGTGAAAAGGTTAACCCAAAACTATGGAAGATATGTTAAAAAGCAACGGCCTCGCATAATTTGTATTTCTTTTTGTTACTGATTTCTCAAGACCCGGCCTGTTTTATGCTGATCCTGATGCCGTTAAGAAACAATAAATCTTATGATCACCGTCATGGTGATCAATAACACCAGCTTGTATTTTGCAGCCCAAACTTTGATTATGCTAACACCCCCAGGCAAGTATATTGACGCAACATCCGACTTTGGCTTTAAAAAGTTATTGGGGAGCGAGTCCAACAAACTCCATCTTATAGATTTCTTAAATGATATATTTATTGGCAAGCACGTGATTACAGACCTGGTTTTTCTTAAGAATGAGCATCAGGGGGAAGATAAGAATACGGCTAAAGTGATTTTGGATATCTCCTGCATAGATAATCAAGGGAACTACTTTCTGGTAGAGTTGCAATCTACCGACCAAAGATTCTTCAAAGATAGATGCCTGTATTACTCCTCTCGTTTTATCAGCGATATTGCCCCTAAAGGAGCCGTCGACTTGTGGAAATACGAGCTACCTCCGGTATATCTGATAGCGGTGATGGACAGGTTCTCTTTTGAAGATAATCTTCCAGGGCAGTATATCCGAAGGGTAAGTCTGATGGACAATGAAACCGGAAAAGAATTTTATAACAAACTCGGCTTTATTTACATCCAGCTGGCAGCGTTCGAGAAAGCAGAAGAAGATGTTAAAACCGGTCTGGAGCAATGGTTGTTTACAATTAAGCATTTGAGTAAATTTGTGGATATTCCCTCGTTTATAACGAAACCTATATTTAAAAGATTATTTAAAATAGCAGAGGTTGCAGCATTAACAAAGGAGGAACGAATGGCATACGAAACTAGTTTAAAAGACAAATGGGACAGGCAGAATCAGCTTGATTTTGCGGTAGAGAAAGCGGTGGAGAAAGCTGTAGAACAGACTATTGAAGACGAGAGAGCTAAAGCGGCACTGGCAATTGAAAATATTGCCCGAAATTGTAAAGCTCTAAATATTCCTAATGCTGACATAGCTAAAGCTACAGGATTGTCGATCGAAGAAATAGAGCGGTTGTAATAGTTTGCTGTACCAAGGTGTATACTAAATTGCTAAACTCATTTCATGAAAAAAAGCATATCTTTTATACCGGTATAAGGAGTTAACTGACCTTTATTGGCTTGATTTAAAGACTGAGTCACACCTTCCACCTCTTGCAGTGGATACACATCACTTTCTTGTTTAAAAGCAATTTTCATGGCTCTCATGATGGCTTTTAGCGCGTCAAGCTGCTCTTTATTTTCAGGATAAACAATCAGTACGTCCATATAACAAATATAAGCGTCGATTCGCGAGTCGAAAAAACTAAAGCTGCCCTTTTTATTTATTTGCTATCAACCTTCAATTGCCTCGTTTTTATATTTGTATAGTGTTGCCGGGTTTAACACTGCCATTGTAAGGAAAGGAGGTGATGGTTTTACCTGGATCAGACGACAAGGTAATTTCGGCAGGCTAAGGCTTTCGTATATTTGAACGATTCAAAGCCGTCTGTCTAAACAAAGTAAACGGACAGTTATATAAAAAAGAATAACTTGTTTCAACAAACCAAAAACTGATATGAAACTATCTTCGAAAGCAGACAACATCCTGAGTCAGATCAATAGCAAGACCAAGCTGGGTGATTTGCGGAAAATTGCGAAGGACATCAAAAAGGATCACGAACTGGCTATGGAACTTTGGTCAGCCGGGAGCTTTTTACCCCGGCAATTGGCAATCTTGATTATGGACAACAAGCTTCTTTCACAGGATTTGATTAACAAGCTTGACAAAGACATACAGGATCATCCATTTAACGAGCGAAATCAACTGATCGATTGGTTGATGGCCAATCAACTATCTAAAGACAAGAAAACTATAGCTCTGATGGAATCGTGGAAAGACAGCCCTTCTGCAATTCAAAGACGAACTTTCTGGTACTACCAGGCTCGCTTGCGTTGGCTGGGACAAACACCTCCCCCCAACACTGAAGAATTGTTATCGGACATTGAAAAACAAATAGTGAACGAAAAACCTGAAGTACAGTGGGCAATGAATTTCACTGCTGGCTGGATCGGAGTTTTTGATAAAAAATACAGGGCACGCTGTATTGGGATTGGGAAGAATACGGGACTTTATAAGGGCGAAATGGTATCAAAGGGATGTACGCCAAATTATCTACCAGAGTTCATTGAGATTGAAAGCAATAAGAGAAACTTATGAGTTCTTTCGGGAGCGCTGTTGCTTGACAAGGTACTTTTGATATACGAGTTATCGCGCCTTGCGTGCTTCCCGATGTATCGGTAAAATTGAATAATTATTTGGATACTGTTTTAAGATCACTCTTTTCAGGCGCTCCTGATGCTCGTCTCCCCAAAGTCCAATGGTTTGGATCAGAGGTATTAGTGTTTTACCAAAATCCGTAAGCTCATATTCAACTTTTGGAGGCATAACCGGATAGATCGTTTTGCTAACCAGCTCATGCTCTTCCAACTCTTTTAATTGGACGTTCAGAACCCTCCTGCTTACATCTGGAACCTTGCGCTGCAATTCACTCGGGCGTTTGTGGCCCTCATGAATGAACCATAGTATCCGGATCTTCCACTTACCATAGAGTACCTCCCCTACCAGGTCGAGACCGCAGTTGAGGTATGGCATAGTCTTTTTTTCGTACATAAGACAAATATACGGTGGTAGCGGTATTGAGCAATAGGGATAAATTTGTCCCTATCTGATTCGTAAGTCCGTACTTGTTAGAACTTTAGGCACTGTCGAAATTTGGGCAAAAAACAAAGGTTATGGAACAAGATTCTCAATTTCATAGTGAACTGTCTGGCAAGATTGCGCTGGTCACCGGTGGTACAAAGGGGGCTGGTAAGGCCATTGCAAACCGTCTGCATGCGGCAGGGGCAACCGTTATTATCATCGCGAGGAATAAACCAGAGCATAACGAGCAGGAGCTGTATTTTATTCAAGCGGATTTAAGTCAGCCTGAAGGAACAGGAAAAATCGTCGGTGAAGTGTTGAAAAAATTTGGCAGACTCGATATTCTGATCAATAACCTTGGCGGTTCTGAAACCCCTGGAGGGGGATTTGCAGCATTGACCCACGAAGATTGGGAGCTCTCGATCCGCACCAACTTATTGGCACCAGTCAGCCTTGACAGGGGCTTCCTGCCTCAGATGTTGGAGCGGGGTAATGGTGTGATCATTCATATTGCTTCTATCCAGGGTAAGCTGCCCCTGCACGATTCAACATTACCCTATGCAGCGGCAAAGGCAGGTTTAATCAATTATAGTAAAGGTTTATCCAAAGAGGTCGCTTCAAAAGGTGTGCGCGTACTTACCGTTTCACCAGGATGGATCATGACCGAATCGTCGGTACGAATGATGGAACGAATTTCAAAGAGTTCCGGCATCACCCTGGACGAGGCAACGCAAAGTGTGATGGATGCATTGGGCGGAATACCCATGGGCAGACCTGCGAGGCCCGAGGAGGTTGCTGAACTGGTAGGCTTTCTGGCTTCACCCAGGGCCAGCTATCTTACCGGCTCTGATTTTGTAATTGACGGAGGAACCGTACCAACCGTTTAACATCTAAATACAATTGACAATGAATTTACACCAGGTCGTAGCGAGCTTGATAGAAGCTCAGAACAGCTTTGACAGTCAGGCTTATGCTGATTGCTTTACGGAGACGGCCATCGTTCATGATGAGGGCAAAACCCATAAAGGTAAAGCTGAGATCCAGCAGTGGATCGAGAATTCAAACCGGGAATACCAGGCTGTATTAAAACCGCTCCGTTATGAGGAAACAGGAGCCGAGAGATTGCTCATCGGCGAAGTATCCGGAACCTTTCCCGGGAGCCCTGCAATCCTAAAGTTTCATTTGAGATTGGAAGCGGATCTTATTCAGTCACTGACCATCACGGGATAAACCGCGTATTTTCCGTCATCAATTTGGCGTTCTAAAGGGTCACTAATTTTCGAAGCCCCAGACTGTCCTGAGTGTTCCGAAGGGTCACTCAGGATTCATAAATAAAAGAGAGTCTCAGACTCGATTAGGCGTTATACACATGATTACAAAACAACAGTAGTTTTTGATTGAATCCGAGTTGTGTATGAGAGTCGCCGTATTTTGTTATTGTTTAAGAAACAATAAATTTCATGACCACCGTCATGGTGCTCCATAACACCAGCTTGTATTTTGCAGCCTAAACTTTGATCATGCTAACACCTCCAGGCAAGTATATTGACGCAACATCCGACTTTGGTTTTAAAAAATTATTGGGGACCGAGCCCAACAAACCTCATCTTATAGATTTCCTAAATGATATATTTATAGGCAAACACGTGATTACAGACCTGGTCTTCCTCAAGAATGAGCATCAAGGAGAAGATAAGAATACGGCTAAAGTGATTTTGGATATCTCCTGCATAGATGATCAAGGGAACTACTTTCTGGTAGAGTTACAATCTACCGACCAGAGATTTTTCAAAGATAGGTGCCTGTATTATTCCTCTCGTTTTATCAGCGATATTGCCCCTAAAGGAGCCGTCGACTTGTGGAAATACGAGTTACCTCCGGTATATCTGATAGCGGTGATGGACCGGTTCTCTTTTGAAGATAATCTTCCAGGGCAGTATATCCGAAGGGTAAGTCTGATGGACAATGAAACCGGAAAAGAATTTTATCACAAACTCGGTTTTATTTACATCCAGCTGGCTGCCTTCGAGAAAGCAGAAGAAGATGTTAAAACCGGTCTGGAGCAATGGTTGTTTATAATTAAGCATTTGAGTAAATTTGTTGATATTCCCTCGTTTATAACGAAGCCTATATTTAAAAGATTATTTAAAATAGCAGAGGTTGCAGCATTAACAAAGGAGGAACGCATGTTATACGAAACCAGTTTAAAAGACAAATGGGACAGGCAGAATCAACTTGATTTTGCGGTAGAGAAAGCTGTAGAAGAAGAAAGAGCTAAAGCGGCGGTAGAAATAGAAAAGGAACGGGAAAGGGCGCAACAAGAAATTGCCCGAAATCTCAAGGTCATGAATTTTCCTATTGCTGAAATAGCTAAAGCAACAGGTCTGTCAATTGAAGAAATTGAGCGGTTGTAATCTTTTTGCTGTACAAGGCTTTCCTTAGTGTCCGCAGGATCACTAAGGATTATAAATAGAGTACTAAAGGACCTTACCTGCCTCGGCTTGTTGCTATTACCTGCCTCCAATCTGAACCCTCCTCATCTCTTCCCTTCCGTAGAACACCGGGAAATACATCATTTCAGCTTTAGCAGGGTTTAGGGTATACAAACCGTCATAACGCGGCATCAGCTTTACCTGAAATGTGTATCTGCCTTGCTTCAGCTTGCGGCAGAAGAATATTACTTTGTTTTTAAAGTACTCCCTGTGAATTTCTGGTCCCCACCAGCTCTGCTGCTCCTTTTCCTCATAAGAACAACCTGCAGGGATCGGAACTTCCACCATCACATATTCGGCATCTGCTTTTACAGTAACTTCAGCTTTCAAGGTAACGGACGACCCTCCTTTTAGACGGGTTTGACGAAGGCCGGACTGGTTTTCAAACCAGGTATCTACACGGAAATCCTTCGACTGCTTCTGGGGTTCTGAATTCCAGAACTCCTGGTAAGCGCTCAGGTAAACTGGCATATCGCCTCGTTTTTTTATTTGTACCGTGGTGCCGGGCTTAACATTGCCATCGTAAGGAAAGGAGGTGATGGTTTTACCTGGATCAGATGACAAGGTAATTTCGGCGGGCTGTGGCTTCTTTCCTTCCTGAAGCACGTCGGGAATGATGGCTTCAAGAATAAGGGAAGATTCGTAGGTATTCCTCCACTCGCCTGAACTTCTCTGCTCCAGGAAATAATTCCTTATCTTCTGAAGCAGCGCCGGGTGCTTTCCTTCTTCCCTGAGAATGTGATAGGCAAGTACGGTGCTCTGAATGCTGTTATCGAAGAAACGGTATGAATCATTTCCGAAGTACAAATTCCCAAACATCGTGCTCCGTTTATACTGCAACAGGGAATCAGCAGAGATGGCAATGCCTGCTTTTTGCTGGAGGTAAAGAAGCTTGAGTTTTTCGTAAATGTTTACTTTCTCTTTGGCTTTCTTTAGTTCCTTCTCATAATGTCCCAGGGGCGTCTTGTAATCGATCTTTGCATCCAGCTTATGGAGCATCAGCAAAGCATCAAGTTTATCCATTCCCCGGTCAGACGAAACTTGATAAACGAGGTAATCTTTGATCTCCTCAACCCTGAAGGGAATTTTATAACCGGCTTTAGAGGCTTCGACAAGAGCATCAAGGACGTGCCTGCTGATCCATAGTTCGGTTTCACTATTTTTCCACCAGCCCCATGTGCCGTCGGCTTTGCGCCCCTCATTCAATTTCCGGATCAGTGTGTTAATCTCGCGCTCGTGGTCAAATCGTTCCTTTAAATGTTCCCTGATCTTTTTTTCAAGCAGCAATCCCTTCAGCTTGGAAGCCAGCTGCTCATTACACAGATACTGATACCTGCGCAAACGTTCTGTTTCCTGGAGCAAAGTGGGGAACACGGATGCTTCGGCCCGTAACTTCACCTCGCCGAGCCTGGGATCAAACCGTATGCTGAGGCTGGTATCCCCTTCCAGCTGATGAAATGCTCCGCTCCTTTCCAGCACTCCTACGGGATAAACCGGTATCCGGCGTTCTTCACCGTCGGAATAACCTCCTTCTTTTTCGAAGCTGTAGCGGAAGCTCAGGCTATCAGTTCTTTCTGCCACCAATGAAATGGTATCTATATGGGAATTATTTACCTGGAGCGGGCCTTTGAGTTTCGGCTGACCATTATAGAGGAACTCGCGGTTCACAGAAGCGGGTTCGGTGGTATAGTTTGCTATCTTTCCGAGCGGACTGAACTTGTCGCCTGCAAGAACGAAAGCCGGACTTACAAAGCTTGCGCTAAGTGGCTTGAACGACTTAATACTATTCTCGCTAAAGCCGCTCTGCTCCCTGCCATTGATAGCAATGAAGAAGGTGCGCCAGCTGGTGATGTCATCCGGAAAGGTAACGCTGAACCGCGTTTTTCCTTCTGAATTAGTTCTTAAAAGTGGCTGCCAGAAGGCATAATCTGAGAAATTCGTCCTTAATGATGTGGAGATTAAAGATGCGCTGCCGGCAGCGGCAAGTTCTGCAGCGTCTTTTTCTGCTTTTTCTTTTCCTTTTCTGGTGGTGATGATGATCACACCGTTAGCTGCCCTGGCGCCGTATATAGCAACTGCTGCATCGTCTTTGAGCGTAGTTAAATCGGAAATTTCAGAGGGATCCATCGATTTCAATGCATTTTCTACCGGGATACCATCAACGATGTACAGGGGACTGCTTTGATTGCTTATGGAACCGACTCCACGGATGTTAATGGTGGTAGACGCTGCTGTCACACTTCTCTTTACGGAAACTCCTGCCAGCCTTCCCTGCAAACTTTGTTCAAGTGCTTTGCTATTTCTTGAGTTTGCGCCATAACCGACCACAACTACCTCTTCCAACTTCTGCGTACTTTCCTCGAGGTAGATGTCAAGATATTTTCCAGGATCGATATTAAGTTCCTGGGAATCGAAACCAATGAAATTAATCAGAAGCTTGCCCTGCAAGGGAACACGGATATTGAATTCTCCATTAATGTCGGTAGAGCTTGCAAAGTTGGTTCCTTTAATTTTTATAATCACGCCTGGCAAAGCTGTCTTATCGCTCTTCGCCAGAATCCGGCCTGACATAGTTGCTTTATAAACCGAGGGATCTATAAACTGCTGGTTGAAGCTTTCCTTGATGTTATCCACCAGGGGCGAGTCCTTCCCCCCCTTTCCCATTGCTTGTTCCCTGATTTTCTCAGCAATTTTAATGCTGGTGGAATCAGGAGGAAATATCTTATTGAAATCTAGGGTCAGCAGATTCTTTCCATTCGCTGCTATTTTAACGTTTTCACGCAGGAGGTAACTATCGCCTTTCAAAAGCAGCATGAGGCGGTAACTGCCAGTGTCCAGGCGACCGAGATCAGTGTCGCTTCCCCTGTATATATTAAGAAAATCAGGATTGTCATTTTTATAAAGAAGTATGCTTTTCACCAGTGGCAGGGAATTTTGTGGCACAGGCTTTTTCAGTTTGATTTCCAGCCTCCCGGAAACTCTACCGGCGGGAGACTGATTTGAAAAGAGCTGCATGGTATGGCTCCGCAGGTCAAGGTATTCCAGCCAAAGGCTGTCGACCTGGTTGTTGCGTAAAACATATTGCGTATAAGCAGGTGCGCTGGTATTTAGGAGCCGGGTACTGAAGGGATACTTTGCGGGGATTGACGTCTGTTTGATCAGTCCGGGTTGAAAGGTATAAACGTAATTTGGTTCGGCTACAAAACCCGTAGGCGCTTCCCCCATTATCCGGAACTCTGCCAGGTTGTAGCTAAGCGGCCCTACCAGGATATCATTATTGTTATTGCTCCAGTTCGACTCGGTTGGACGAAGGAGGATGGTTTTCTGGGGTTCCCGGATAGTGGCAAAGCGAGGCGACCAGGTATCCCTAAGAGATATCATATAACGGTTCAGGACATTGGCTTCTGCATCAGTAAGTGTGGGAGAAGCCTTGACAATCTTAATACTTTTATTAAGTCCCGGATCTGCATTGAAGCTAAAGATTGACTTTTTCCCCGGAAGCAACAATACAGAGCCGGCATCCACAATCTTGCCGGCTAGTCGGAACTTCAGGTTAACGAGCCCGGGCTCCACTTTAAACGAGTATGGCTGCGACTGCTTCGCCTGACTGAAATACACCGGTTTTCCGTCGATATACAGGATCTCGACGGGTAGGATATTTCCGCCGGAGACCAGGAAAGGAGCAATTTGAGTGATGCTATCTGGCGCAGGCTCCTCGGTTTTGTAGGTATTTAAAGGATGGGTGAAGCGGAAGTATTCAATGCTGTCGAGTCCGAGCTCTGCCGCCCATCGCTCCCAGTCAAGCTTTCTTCTAAATTCGGGAGTATACCCCTCCTCAAGCTGAGGCTTCGATTTGAAACTTCTGTATCTTTTGCCGAAGTATGGAATATTTGGAACGTTGTAATCGAATTTGGAAGTGATTGAAAAGGCCGTAATATCCACGTTCTCCACCGGCTGCCCTTTGGCATCTCTTACAGCAAGCTCAATTTCAGATTTTTGTCCGGGTGTTACCGCCAAAGGCTGCTGAACATCCAGCAATAGCTCCTTTTCGGCGAACTGAGCCTGCACACTCTGCTCTTTAGTTTCGCCGCCCCAAATAAAGCTGTACCTGAAGTCGGCCTTTCCACCTCCTTTCCAGGCTACCCTGTAGTCCAGATCAATAGCCCTGCCTCTGTCGACCACTTTTTTACCATTCAGGACAGTGTACCAGAAAGAAATCCTGTGGGGGTTAGCAACCTGCACAAAAAGAGAGTCGGCGGTACGACGGCTGCTGGCATTAATCCGCGGATCCTGGTCTTCAAAATCAAACCAGTCAAGGATATCTTTCCCCTCAAATTCATATTCTTCGGCGTTGGGATCAATTTTAAAAGCGCCGGGGATAGTTAGCATAAAGGTCTCGATTGTATCACCCTCAGTATTGCTTGCAGCAACCCGTACCTCTGCTTTTTTTATGCCCTTTTCGGCGGCAAAACTTACATGAAGACTATCGGCCCTGAGTTCAAACCGGAGATCCTCATCCGGTTCAGGACTGAAGTCAAACTCTTCCTGAGCATTTCTGCTTTCATTATTGCTGTTTAAAAAAGTAGCTTCAGCTGCATAGGTAATATCAGCATCCGGAAAAATATGATCTGGCAGAAGGATCTTTGTTTCCCCGAGTGGATCCAGCCTGAACTGATGCTTCCACAGGGTATCAGGAACGAAAACGCTTTCTTTGTCAAGCGGGGATGCTGAGCGTGTAAGGATATGGAGTTCTACGCGACCGTCGAGGACGTTGAGGCCATTCTCGTCTGTTGCTTTGAAATAAAGCGAGTTCGCTTGTCTCCTGCTATGCTCTTTTTCCGCACCCCTCATGTTGAAGGTGATGGATTTCAGTTCGTATTCTTCATATCGGATACTGCCGGCCTGGAAGAGCTTGTTTTTATGATATAAGCTGATGGAATAGTTACGGTCAAGCTCGAGCTTCAAACTGTCGTGAAGTGGAAATTCAAAATTATAGGAACCTTTGTTTACCGGCTTCAGCGTTCCCAGCACTTTGTTCTTGTTGTTGCCTGACAAACGTACTTCCATCTCCTTATCGACCGGCTTATGCGATTTTCGATGCAACAGGAAGGCTTTCAGTTTTACGGTATCGAGTGGCTTATAGATGGGTTTGTTAAAAACTATATATCCTGAAGCGAGCTGTTGCTGGCTCGCGTTTGAGCGGTAGCCGGCGTTTCCGTTCTTGATTCTATAGTAGAGACTTCTTGTTGGAATATACACGTATTTAAGCGGGCTCTTCCGCAACACCCAGGCTGTGTATTGAGAAAAAGGTTTGGAGTCTTTCTTGTACTCAACTATTGAATAGTTGGCCACTCCCTGGTAAAACACCCGTAGCAGGTTTTGCTCTTTTTTAGGGAAACCAGCCCTCCATAATCCGCCCTGCCTGTCGTAGGCGATCCTGCGGTCGTTTACGGTCACTTCGGCATCTTCCACTTCATTTCCTTCGCGGTCCAGCAAAATGAACTGCAGGTCTTTTCCGTTATGCAGCAACTTAAGGGAAGCCGTTCTTTTTTCCAACAGTGAATAGTGCAGCAAATTTTTCTCGGCAAAAACTTTCAGGTAGTTGCCCGGAGGCAAATGATCTTTATAGGTGCTTTTCGTTCTGAAAGAATCGACCGGGTTCTTCAGAACACGCTCATCCAGAGCTTTATTCTTCAGAAGGCTTTTTACAGTTTCCTCGTTCAGCGGATAGATATAGGTGAGGTAGCTGCTCTCCCTGCTCTTATGCAGTGATTTTTGAGCAAAGGCGGCATAATTGGTTACAAGTAAAAGTAACAGTGTAAAGTATTTACTCATCAGGTTGGGATAAGGGAAGCGAAATTTAACAAATTTTACGAAAGGTTAAAAAGATGTTGCTAGTATGCTGGTATTGTTGCAAAACAATAAATTTCATGACCACCGTCATGGTGCTCCATAACACCAGCTTGTATTTTGCAGCCTGAACTTTGATCATGCTAATACCTCCAGGCAAGTATATTGATGCCACCAGCGACTTTGGCTTTAAAAAATTATTCGGATGCGAGCCCAACAAACCTCTTTTGATAGCTTTCCTGAATGAGATTTTCATAGGCAAACACGAGATCACAGACCTGGTTTTCCTCAAGAATGAGCATCAGGGGGAAGATAAGAATACGGCTAAAGTGATTTTGGATATCTCCTGCATAGATAATCAAGGGAACTACTTTCTGGTAGAGTTGCAATCTACCGACCAAAGATTCTTCAAAGATAGATGCCTGTATTACTCCTCACGTTTTATCAGCGATATTGCCCCTAAAGGAGCCGTCGACTTGTGGAAATACGAGTTACCTCCAGTTTACCTGATAGCGGTGATGGACCGGTTCTCTTTTGAGGATAGTCTTCCAGGGCAGTATATCCGCCGGGTAAGTCTGATGGACAATGAAACCGGAAAAGAATTTTATCACAAACTCGGCTTTATTTACATCCAGCTGGCTGCGTTCGAGAAAGCAGAAGAAGATGTTAAAACCGGTCTGGAGCAATGGTTGTTTATAATTAAGCATTTGAGTAAATTTGTGGATATTCCCTCGTTTATAACGAAACCTATATTTAAAAGATTATTCAAAATAGCAGAGGTTGCAGCATTAACAAAGGAGGAACGAATGGCATACGAAACTAGTTTAAAAGACAAATGGGACCGGCAAAACCAGCTTGATTTTGCGGTAGAGAAAGCGATTGAAAAGACTATCGAGGACGAAAGAGCCAAAGCAGCGCTGGCAATAGAAAATATTGCCCGCAATTTTAAAGCTCTAAATGTTCCTGTGGCAGACATAGCTAAAGCTACAGGCATGTCAATCGACGAAATTGAGCGATTGTAAACGCAAAAGCCACCAACCAGGTGGCTTTGTCGCTTAGTACTTCTTCCGGAAAAAAGTTGAGATGTATGTCATTTCATTAAGCTTTCTTAAACGCTAAGGTTTATTATTTTAAAAAGTTATAAGCCCGGGTCAAATTCTACAATCCATTCAATACCATACTTGTCTCTAAACATCCCGGCGTATGTACCCCAGGGACTGTCGGCCATGGGGCCTTCAACCTCACCTCCTGCTGATAATCCGTTAAATATTTTGTCGGCTTCATCACGGCTTTCTGTGCTCACAACTATTTTAGACCTGTTTTCATTTTCGTTTACTCTTCCCATAAATTCCGGAACATCATTGGCTATTAATACATTGTGCTTGCCGATAGGTAAACCAATGTACATTATCTTATTTGCTTCGTGTTCAGGAACCTGAAATTCGGGACCCGAAAGATCCTTGAAGCGAACGATCTTTGCGAACTCACCGCCAAAAACTGATTTATAAAAGCTAAATGCTTCTTCGGCGTTGCCATTGAAGTTGATCCAGGGATTGAGGCTTCTCATAATTTTATTTTTAAGTTTTTATTTTTTCTTCTTAGGCTATTCAGTATATAATGTTATCGAGCAGCAATATATGATTTTTCTAAATTCGTTCAAGAGACAGATCTTACTGTTTTGCTTCGTAAAAAACTACGACTGCTATTGCAACAAGGAAAGAATAAAATTGAACTTAATGGACTGAGCCCGATGGAATATCGGGCTCAGTCGGGTCTCTTTCTAAATGGCTAATCAATTGCCATACGAATGGCTCGCTCAACCGGCGAAAAGCCTATTTCTGAATCGGTAAGGTTTAATTCACCCCGAAGCAATAGCGGCGGTTGGGCCATAAACCTGGGATTGACGCCTTTGTGGGACTGCGCTGAATGTACCAGAAAAGGATGGCAAAGATATATTGTACCGGCTTTACCTGTAGCCAATACTTCATCGTGTTTTGGCAAGTCGTCCAACCTGGCTGCCAGTTCCATAAATGACAAGCCTTTGTCGCCCTCAGGATAAAGCAACTTTGCAACGTCAATATGCGACTTTTTAAAGATCACGGTCGGCGCATCGTCGTTACTTACATCCGAATATAGAATTAACATAAGTAATGCTCTGCCCATTGACCTGATATTGGCACGCCATTCAAAATAATTTCCTGGGTCACCCCCCGGGAAACTCACATCTACATGTTTACCGGTATCATTTGGTTGTTTGCTGGCAGGAAATCTAACTGGGAATGCACCAACGCTTCTGCACGGTATCCATTTATTCGCGCCGATAAGCTGGTCAAATATCGCGTATAAAGCGGGAGTATTTATTGACTGTATAAATGGCTCCTGCGAATACATTCCTAAGCGAATGACAGGCTCTATCCAGCTTTCCTGGTTTGAACGATCAAAAGGAATATCTTTCCATAAAATATCTAAAGCAGCATTGGCCACTTCGGCAGAAAACGCGTTATCAATACGAACAAATCCATCTTGAATGAATTGTTCAACTTCTGTTTTACTTAAAAGGGATGACATGTAATAAAAAATTGAGGCCTCCACACGGCTCGGTTGCACGCGTGAAAACATTGTTAATAAAAAAATAATGCAATAGGAATCTTGCTTAGACAGTAGTGTTACTGTGCTATTCGCAAAATATATTCGAGGAAGGATATTATAACATTACAGTCATTCTCATGAAGCAAAATTATGAAAATATCGGATTGGGTAAAAAAATGTTTCTCATGCTTATTTTGGTTAACTAGCACACGATGTTTACCGAAGCGCAAATTACATCTCATCGAAAAGGTTCTTAAAGGCTGGAACTACAGTGCCCTATCTTCATTGAACAGCTTATCTCAATCAACCTAAGGGCATACTTCAAGTCTTCTTCTGACCTGAGTTGAAAACTTACCCAGCCAGTGTGGGGAAGTACATGGTGTTCGGAGATCCTACCTTCAGTAAGCAATTCTTGTTTGATCTTGAGGCTATACCGTACGTCGAGCAAGCCATTACTATGCAGGTGTGCAATCTCCCTCCCCTGGTAATTGAACTGCGAGCCGCCATATTTATGCATGCTGATACTTACACCTGGCCAGCTCTGCAACTCTTTCTCCAGGCTATCCAGCCAGCTAAGAAGTTCGGGTTTGGCGATTAATGCCTGAACCCGCAGCAATGCGTCGAAAAGCTGTGGTAGTAAGGGAATCCTTTTTAGAAAACCGAACCTCTTTACAATAAATTCAAAGATCATCTTTTTTCGCTGAGGACTTTGATATGATCCATTACACGCAAATGCACGTTCCTTGTGATACTTTCTGCCCAAGTATCATAATACCAGAGGGGGAATACATAGAGCCGGTACCAGCTATTGCCGGTTAAGGTAGTAGTACCATCACCATTATCCTTCAGAAGGAATTGTCCGCGCAGGATGTCAATGTGCCCCATAATTTCGGGATCCTGCGGCTGACTGACGATCTCGAATGTCAGATCCTGCCCTGGCTTATACACGGTAATTTTTTCATCGAATATATAGCCGTTACTGAAGATACATTTCCTTCCTGCTCCCTGGTAATAGCCGTCGACGGTTGCCTGTACTGGCGAAGGCATTCCCATACGAAAAAGCCAGAACTTGTTCTTCTCTTCTATTTTCTCAAATGCTACCACATGTTTCCACACTTCTTTTGCGGGCGCATTGATCAGCATCACATCAGATACCATATTTTCGTGATGATGGGTAGCAAGAGAGTCGGCTACAAATAGCAGCAAAAGCAGCGAAAAGATGCTTATGTTCAGGTTTTTATTGTTCTTACGAAACATCGCCTTTCCTGTGAATACGCCTGTAACGATAAATGCAAAGATGAGCGGAGAAACAATAATGAGGCAGATGACGCCTTCGTCAAGAATAAAAGCACTTAGAACAATGGCGATGATGCCGTTCAGACAGGATAGAGTTGTTAGTTGTTTACCCTTTAAATCAAGGTCTTTCCAGCACCAGGCGCTTATCACTCCCATCAGCAATGGGATAACGACGAACTCTGTATAGACGAACACTCCGGGATGTAATAGCAACAACTTGCTGATGCCGATCAAAGAAAAGCCAAAAAGATTGGAAAGGAAAAAGCCTTTTATTAACGTAAAGTTCTCAGTGTTTGTATTCATGGGTTTGGGATAAGGGTCTAACTTGTATTGATTCTAAGGTTTTAATGTATCTGTAGCAAACGTAGAGAGGAATGATTCCGAGCAGGCCGAAGGAGCAGTCGATAAGCTGCCAGAACATAGGAATTCCTCTTATCGGACCTGCGATGAGCGCGAGCGGAAATATCATAACACAGGCAATCATACCGAACTGTATCACCCAGATATTTCTGAGGGGATCTCTCAATGGACCGATAAAGGCAGTGGCTATTACGATATGAGCAAAGGCCAGCCAATCGGTTCCATAAGCGAGGTAGGGATAGTTAGTGTTTGTTGTTTTTACCGCACTGTAAATGGTACTGAGCCAATTCTGCAGCGACAGGGGAAAACGATCCCGGAACTTCATTACCACTGACAGCTGGCTTTCGATTGGAAACGCGGTAATGCCACTTAAGATTAGAGCGATGATAAAAAAGGTAATCCAGGCTTTGATTTTCCTTCTTAGTTGTGCTTCTTCTGGTCTCATATTAAGATTCTTTGAGTGTTATTTCTGCTTTTTGTTTGATCCGGGCGTTTCTCTGCTGCAGTAGACTTTTCATATACTTTTTAAGAAAGAGCCTGTCGGCCAGGCGTCCAAGCAGGCCGAGAGGAGATTCATACTGAAACTCATCCACCATAAGGGTATAATCCTCCTTTGCTTCGAAACGATGTGTATGTTGCAGCTTTTTAAATGGCCCGTTAAGCATTTCGTCAATGAAGACCTGTGGGAAGATGCATTGAGTGATCTTACTTGTTAGTTCCATTTGTACCCCGAAATGCCGTGCGCACCAGGTTACTGTTTCATCTAGACCGATAAGCCCGCTTGTTACTCCTGCAATGGCGGTTTCGTTGGTATGTTGCATGGTTTCCTGATGCAGGTCAATGCTTCTGGCAAGGTCGAAGCAGACTTCCCGTGGTGCTTTAATTTTGGTTTCTAGTGTGATCAGGGGCATATCAGAGTGTGGTGCTTAAAATGTCGTGAACTGCAGGGGCGATTTCGGGAAAAAGGAAAGTATAGCCGCTTTCAGTAAGCCGTGTTGGCAATACCCACCTGCTTTTCAGAATCAGTTCTGTTTCTGTTCCTATGAGCACGGCTCCTGCTCCCAGCAACCAGGCGGGCGCGTTTAAGCCAAAGGGAATTCCGCGAGCTTTGCGGATGGCAGTCATGAATTCTGCGTTCTTTACAGGTCCGGGAGCGGTGCAATTAAACACCCCGCTTAGCTCCTTATGGTCCATTAGCCATTGGGTACATCTCGCAGCATCTTGTTCATGTACCCAGGAAACATATTGTCCTCCGTCGCCTTGCTTACCTCCCAGGCCAAGGTTCACGAGGTTAAGCAAGCGAGGGAAAGCGCCGTCTTTGTTCCCCAGTACGATTCCCATTCGCAAAGCAATCTTCCTTGTACGAGGTGTAGTGGTCTTAAAAAATATTTTCTCCCACTTCTGACAGACGTCAACAGAAAATCCGTAACCCATTTCTCCGTTTTCTTCATCCTGTGGCCGGTCCTCCGCGTGCCTGTAAATGGTTGCAGAAGTTATGTTAATCCAGAGTTCGGGAGGATTGTCGAGTTCTGCAACTACTTCTCCGAAAAGAGCTGTAGGAACCAATCTTGAACTGTAGATCTCCTTCCTGTTCTTTTCTGTATACCTGCAGTTTACGTTCTTTCCACAAAGGTTCAGGAGGAGGTCGGCCCCGTTTAAACTATCGACCCAGTCTCCTTTGCTCCTCCCGTCCCAAAGCAGGGTTGTTACGTTTTTGTCCCGTGGAGCCGGCTTACGACTCAGGATGATGACTTCTTCAGCAAGATCTTTATAAAATCGGGCGAGTACGCCGCCAAGGTAACCGTTACCTCCGGCGAGTATGATTTTACGGTACTTCATGTCAGGTGGTGATAAGAATAAATAATAGAACCAATACGCGGTACAGTGCCCAGCTAAAGCTCATGCCGTAGCCGAGTTGGAGTAATTTGCTCCGGCGGATATGTTCCAGCAACATCAGAGCGGCTACTCCCAAGAACCAGCCTCCATAAAACGCAGAAGAAAGATTTAGCCATGGTGCAAGCAGCAGGGCGGGCAACAATAAAAGCGCTCCTGCAAAAGAGATGGTCATCATATTTCCCAGATATTCCCAGCGCTTGCTCCTATCTAGAACTCCTATGATTATTCCCTGAAAAAGTAGTTGTCCGCCGCAGATCATGTATTCGCGGAAAGGATTTCCGGCGGGAATAAGTCCTTTTAATAATAGGGAGTAATCAGACAAGATTTTTGCGGTAAACAGACAGCTGACCAGTAAATAGGCAATTCGATAATCTAGCCTAAAGGAGGGTTGTATATTAAAGTCGCCTTCGCTTGTTATAGATGCAGGAACGATCACCCTCCGGTTATAGGATATAAAGGCGTAAAGCCTGCTCATTAGCCAAACGAAAGGCAGAAAAAGAAACAAGGGTTTAAGTACTGGGAAGGGTGCAGCGAATACAGTAAACAAACTTTGGACTCCGTAAGTAACCTCGCCTGTCTCCAGGTTTACCAGGGCAATTTCGTTTGCTGCCCGTTGGCGGTCTAGTACCGGACAGGCCTGCTCGTTAATTTCCTGGTAAGCAGCCCTTCCCTGCCGGTCAAGCATGCCACTTTCTACAAAGGCCCGGGTATACACCCGGCACATAGGACATTCCGCATCGAAGAGGATAAGATGATTTTTAAGCGTCGTCATAGCGTTAAACTTGTTTGTAAATCTTGAACTTTCAAAAAATTTTGAAATATATATCAAAAAAATATTCTATTTGAATATTTTAAAGATTGAACCCCAGAACCAGTTCTCTTCCGCCTTTAGCATGGTCTCCAGGGTTTTATCCACATTTTTAGCCAGCTTATTGATATCCGTTACTGATTTGTTGAAGGTTTTATATTCGATGTCTTTCTCGTCGCCTTTTACTTTCGACAATTCGTCCAGCACCCTTAACACGGGGTCTAATTCTCTTTTCTTACGCTCCTTGGCTACCTGGCGGGCAATGTTCCAGGTATCTTTATCTGCAAAGAAATACTCTTTTCGCTCTCCCGCCTTATGCTGCTTCTCCACCAGCCCCCATCCTATCAGGTCGCGTAAGTTCATGTTGGCATTTCCTCTTGAGATGCTCAGCGCTTCCATTATTTCTTCGGTGGTAAGTGCTTCCGGAGAGATCAACAGTAGCGCATGCACCTGTGCCATCGTGCGGTTAATCCCCCACTCTGATCCCAGTTTCCCCCATGCCTCGATGAACTTTTGCTTTGCTTCTGCTAATTCCATGATTCAAATGTAGGGGTATTTATTTAAACTTTCAAAACTTATTGAAAGTTTAAATAAAATTATTTTAAGGAGGCTTGCCTGTCTGAATTCTGGTCGCCTGCGTTTCGAAAAAGAATACACTAGCTATGAATAGTTTTAACAAACCCTAATCAAAGACTAAGGTTTGTTAGAACTATAAATGGTTTTTTATTGGCTTTTTTTATTCAGGTCAGTAAAGACAGCTGCCTTATCCTTGCTTGTTTTCTTAAGCTTGAAGGAATCAAACACCTCTCCCGACGCTTTATACGCTGTATACAGTAGCTCATTATTGTCGACTGAGATGATCTGAAACAGCTGAGTGTTTTCTGCAAAAACATCCATCCAACGGGGTGAAACGTCGATCTTGTACATCTTGGGTCCGGCTACAGAAACCACATACATCGGCCCACCCACTTTTCCGGACACCCCGGTGGGCAAGTTTTGACCGCGGCTGTAAGTATGGTCATGTCCCTGCATCAGGATATCGACATGGTATTTGTCGAATAGCGGCTTAAACAAGTCCCTGAACTCTTTATTGTCCCGGCCTTTCGCCGTTGAGTAGATCGGGTGATGGTAAGTGATCATCGTCCACTGCTTGGGATTATTCTTCAACACACCTTCCAGCCATTTAGCTTGTTTTTTCATCGACGTTGAATCCAGCACGATCATCTGCGAGTTCAATGATATGATCCGTACATTGGAATAATCTATATAATATACAGATTCTTCCAGGCCGGCCGGGCCATTTTCAGGCAGGGTATACTGCATTCTCCAGTGCGGGTCAAGCGTTAAGTTTTTCTGCGCGTCCCTGAAATATTCGTGATTGCCTGAAGAAGGAATACTGGGGATCATCCCATTAATAAAACCTCCGCCAAAATGCCACTCGCCCCACTCATTATCATTATTTGAGCGATTAATGAGATCGCCGGCATGGACGATGAAGCGGGCATCGCCGTGGGTAGCAAAGGCTCTTCTGATCACACGCGACCACTTGGATTTGATGTCGTTTTGCGCATCTCCCAGATAAATAAAGGAGAAGGGTTTGGTAACGGCCGGTGCAGTTTTGAATTGAAACCACTCGCTCCAAATCTTGCCATCTCCTACTCTGTAAGCGTAAAGCTGATCGGGCTTCAGACCGGTAAAAGTGGCACTGTGGTAATGGGCTTTCTCATAAGTATCCCCTTGCAAAGCGGAGGTAAGTGCAGCGATTTCCTGGGCACTCCCCTTGTCAAGATCAGGTGAACTTCCTTCGATCAGTACCTGTGCATAAGCTTTGTTCACAGTGGTATCTGTACGCCAGGTTACAGACTGGGTGCTTGTCGGGTCGGCCGACCAGGTAAGAATAATGCGGTCTGGAACGGCCGAAGCTTTATACAACTGAGCCTTGATTGAAAGGGTTCCATGCAAGATCAGAACCATCAGAAAAACTTTTTTTATCATACTTTTCTAAAAATTAAAAAGGGCTGTATTTGAAACCTGCGTTAGCCCATGCAGAATAATATTTGTGGTCGTTAGGACGTCCGTCACCATAGTCTATAATGGTTTGTGCATTGTTGATGTTGCTGATTCCGATAAAGACCGTAAATTTCCTGTTGATACGCTGAGAAGCAGAAAAGTCTAACTGCGCCCGGCTTTTTTCCATCAGGTCATTAGCTTGTTCTTCTGCAAGTTCGTTGATGAACGTATCGAAAAAGTTAAGTGACAAACGTCCTGAAAAACCAAATTTCTCATAAGACAGGGACGCGTTACCTACTTTTGGCCTCATGGATGGCAAACGAACAGTTCGGTCGCTCACTAAACCCGGCACCTTAAATTTCGACTGTATTTGAGTATAGTTTCCATAGATTCCAAAACCGTTTAAAAATCCGGGTAAAAACGTTAGCTGCTGCTGCCAGGCAATTTCGTAGCCATATACATGCGCATTAGCACCATTTACCGTTTGCGTCACCTGGTACTGATCAAACTGTCCTCCCTGCTGGGTATACACACTCTCATAAATATAATTGTCAATATTTTTATAGAATACACCACCGGAGATTAATCCAAGCGATTTAAGATAATGCTCGAATAGAAAATCAACATTGACTGAAGTTGCCTGGTCAAGGTCTGGATTTCCTTGCTTCATTCTTTTTCGCCTGACTTCGACTTCCTGCCATGGCACCAGATCATAATATCCCGGGCGGGAAAGCGACTTTGTTACGGCTGCTCTCAGGTTTGTGCGCTGATCAAGGGCATATTTCAGGTTTAAGCTAGGGAAAAATCCGTCGAAAGAAGACTTAGTATTTACCTTTATCGTGCTAACATACTTCCCTTGGTCATCAAAAGATACCACATTTCCCTTATAATTAAATCCAGTTCTTTCATATCTAAGCCCGGTAATGATGTCAAGTTTGTTGAGCGTAAGTTTACCCATTGCATATCCTGCACCCATAGTTTCTTTACCCCGGTAGGAATCCGGATCAGTATTCTGCCTTACATAGGTTTCATCGGTTTCGAACAAGGATAAGTTATTCTGATAATAGTCTTCCATCAGGTAGCCGTTGGCTATGGCTCCCGACAGGTCGTATTTACCATTGAAATAATCTGTGCGGGAATAGTCCGACAAAAAGTCCTGCATGGATACTGTACCAGCTTTCAATTTATGCTGGAAATAATCCCTGGTATGGTCGTCTTCCTTATACCTGTAGCGTCCGCCGAACTTAAACAAAAACTTATTCTTCTGACTAAGCTCGAAAGTTCGCTGAATATTGAAAGAGCCTTGTCCGTCCCTGTCATGGGCGATCTGATGCCTGTTCACATAGGAAGAAGTTGTATAGTTAGCCGCATTTTTTATGTCGCCATTAGTGAAGTTAAACTGAGGAGCTCTTGGGTCGCTCATATCGAGGCCAGCGTTCAAGCCGTTGTAAGTAAAATACCCATCATAATAGATCGGCTGATCGTATAAACCACTGCCATAAGTCAGATCAATGTCGGCCTTCCAGTTATTTATGTTTGTTTTAGCGCCAACAGACAAGCTAAACAGATCACGGTGGTAATCTCTCGGAGAACCGGCAGATCCGATAGTAATGTCGCCGGCAGTATTTTCATCCGTATACTCACCTATTTCGAAACTTTTGGTTCCCCTGGTTTGCAGTTCATAGAATTTATTGTATGACGTTCTTCCGTATATTTGTGTTTTTTCTGAAGGGAAGAAGCTTAGTTCGGCCTGTAAACCCAGGTTTTGTCTGTGGAGATCTGAACCTTCCAATTCAAGGTTCGACAATTTGATCTTTTCCTCCCCGTTGATCTCATAAGTATCGTAATCTTTTTGCACCCGATCTTCCCCCCGGTAAGTATTGCTGTAATTCAACCCGATCTGGTACGCCCATTTATTATCCCTTCGGCCGTATTCGAAGGACCCATCAAAGTTTTGCTTACCTAAAAGAAAGTTATTCCCGAACGAGCCTTTTACCCGAATTTGCTGCGATCCTGGCTTTGGAGTCTTAGAAATGATATTCACAGAACCCGATGTTCCGTCGGCATCCATATCAGGAGTTAGTGTTTTATTCACTTCGATCGCTTCCACTGTTGATGAAAGGATCCCATTCAGGTCAATATCACGAGAGTTGGTTTGTGTAGAAGGTAACCTGTTTCCATTTAAGGTAACAGATCCCATGCTCTGATCTAATCCCCTGATGATGATATTCCTTGGCAAGCCATAACTATAATCCATTGCAATACCAGGAACCCGTTGAGCAGCCTCGCCCACGGTAGCATCTGGAAAACGCTCAATCTGCTCCTGTGATAATACATATTTAATATTATCGGCGTTCCGCATATTGCTCAGAGCAACGGCTTCGCCACGCCGGATACCTGTGATGGTAATCCCATCCATTTCATTACTCCGACTTTTCAGCTTCAGCTCTATTCTTATTGTTTCACCGCCTTTAATATCCACAGGAAATTCTGCTGTTTCATAACCGATATAAGTTACTAGCAATACCGCATTACCGGCTTTCAGGTTATTTAGGACGAAGTAGCCGTTCAAATCTGTGAGGATTTTTCGGTTATTTTCTTTAAGTATAATTGTTGCATAGGGTAAGGTTTGATTGCTGGAAATATCTTTAACATAACCAACCACTGCTCCTGTCTTCGGGGCGGTTGTTGTTCGTGCAGTCTTTTTTATTATTACTGTTGAGCCTTCTTCAATTAATTTTAGATTATTACTCTTCAACAAGGGAAATAAAATCGCTCTAGCTGTTTTGGTCTGGCTGGAAACAGATACGGCACCTTCTACCCTTTCATTATTGGTGTACACAAAGCTCACACCCGTTTTTGTTTCAATCGCTTTCAGCAAGTCGGCAAATGCAGCATTCCTGATGCTGATTGAGATCGGCTGGTCTAATGCACTTTGTCCATTAACTACAGAGGCAGCAAGCAACTGGAGACCGGTCACAAAAATAATACTGATTAACAGGCTTATACGCATAAGTATTTTCATAAGGCCTGAGGCCTCATTAATTTTTTTCATAAATTTGTTTTGTTTAAATTTTTCCGATTTAAATTATTAAACAGCCAGCAGCTTGCCGGCAAATGGCTGTAACAGAGTCCGCTTCCTTCCAGGAAGCGGCTTTTTTATTTGGTACTACCGCATGCTGCTCCTCCTTCTATATAAATGGTTTGTCCAACATATTTCGACCGTATATTCGTAGCAAGCTTTAGTGTTTTAAGCACTTCAGCAATAGATTTATTTTTAAACCTTGCAGTAAGGGTACATCCCTCCAGTCGCTGATCATCCGACACGATCTCAAGGTTGTATTGTCTTTCAAGGGTTCTGAAAACTTCGTTAAGCGGAGTCTGATCAAATATTAATTCGCCTTCCAACCATGAGTTGACATCGGCCGTCCTGATCTCAGACATGGACACCTGCTTATTCCACTTACTATAAAGCAATTTCTGTCCTGGTGTTAAGAACATGACACTTTGCTTTTCTGAAGGTGATCCTTTTAGTTTTGAAGAGGAATTTACGGGTGTAGAGACGCCTACTTTTCCAGAGTTTACAGATACCGAATAAATACGCTCGTTCTGGTATGCTCTTATGTTGAAGCTTGTACCATACACGGTGGTTTTTACCAGACCGCTTTGTACTATGAAAGGTCGCGATGGGTTATGACTTACGTCAAAATATCCCTCGCCACTCAATTTTACCAAGCGAAGCTTATGATCGCTGAATGCTCTACGGAAGCTTATTTCACTTCCGGCGTTTAGCCAAACCTCAGTACTATCGGGCAACACCAAATGGATTTTTGATGCACCGGCTTTTTTAACGATCCATTGCTCCCTGGCAGCTTCTTTTTTACCTGTTTTATAAAATTGAAAAAATGCAGTCAAAAGAAACACTGCGGAAATGGCTGCGGCCAGGCCGTAACTCCAGAGATTGCGTCGAAGAGGCCGGGTTTCATTCGGCTCCTCGCTGGTTTGTATGCGGGCCTTTACATCCGAAAAATTGTTCAGACCTTTCACCGCCAACGTGCCTCCCAGCTCCCATACGGCTTTTATTTCGTCGTATTCTTGCTTATTTCTGAGATCCTGATTTAACCAGCTGTCAAGCAAAGCCGTTGACTCTGCCGTTTCCTCGTTGGATAATCTTTTAATGATACATGCCCAAAGTGTGTTGTCCATATGTATTTGCGTTCAACTGTAAGACAGTTTTGGCGGCAGGAAATACGGGCTGGAAATATTAAGCTTCGGTTAACTTTCTGCAAAGAAAAGGTTTTGAATGAGTATGAATGAACTGCATCGCTTTCGACAAATGATCTTCGACCGTCCTTACCGATATTTGTAAAAGTTCAGCAATTTCGGCATAGCTAAAGCCCTCTATACGATGCATTCTAAAAACCAGCTGTCGCTTTTGAGGAAGCTGGCTTATTAAATTCTGCAACATCGATAGCTTGTCAGCATGGTCAGATTCGGGGCTTATAGATGAAAGGTCAGAAATTGTAGTGAGCTCTTCCTGGTCTAATAAGGTAAGGGGATAGTTTTGCCTGGTAGCCAGGTAATTGATCGATGCATTTTTAATTGCCCTGAACAAATACCCCTTTAGATTTTCGGGCTTGGTTTGCTTGAACCACAATTGCACAAACAGATCATTGACCAGGCTTCCGGCTACCTCCTCATCCCTAACAATATAAAAAGCATACTGATGGAGAAGTCCACTCCAACGATTGTAGAGTAACTCAAAATTAACCAGGTCAACATTTTCACCCATGATATCGCCGCAAAGCTCCATAAGTGATATAAATAATATATTAATTGAGCATTATTATTATAAACGATAAACCAAATTAATCGAAGCAGCGCGTCCTTTACGTCGTCATTTAGGGATTTAAAGTGTGAGAACTATTTTACCTTCTTAATGTTGTGTAATAAAACAAATCCTATGTCTAAATGCAACTTTACAATCGAGTTTCAGGGCTCGGCTGATTATTTGATTCAAAAAGCACAATCTGCAATAGCTCAGGCGGGCGGAACTTTTAATGGCGACCCATCATCGGGCAATTTTAATATATCAACCCCGCTCGGCAAAGTATCAGGAGCATATACAGTGGTAGGTCAGGGATTTAATATCAGCATTGATGACAAACCCTTTCTGGTAGGTTGCGGAAAGATTGAAAGCACATTGAGAGAATACCTGAGTAAGTCTTGAGAAGGGTTAATTATGGTTTTCTCTTGAAAGAATGTAGTTCTTAAGATCCGGCAGACGGTATTCTATCCGGATAGTACGCCTGGGTTAACCTGCTTTTTCAGGAGCCAGGATCCGCAAAAGCGAACGTATCTGCCGCTCAAGCAAGCCAAAAACAAGTCCGCCGATAATAAACAAGGAGGCTAAAAGTTTCCAGGAAGGCAGGTCTTCGCCTAGAAATACTGCTGAACTAAAAAAGCCTACAACCGGGATCAGGAGGGTAAAAGGAACCACGGCTGACGGAGAGTAAGACTTCAAAAGAAATCCCCAGGCACCGTAGCCAATATGTGTGGAAATATAAACGATATAGAAAACTGCAGCAATAGTTTCCCAGGACGCCTTATGCAGTGAGTGCTCAATTAAAGCAGGCCCTTCCAAGACCAAAGAGAGCACTACCATAAAGGGAAAAGCGATCAGATTTCCCCAGACCACAAGCGAAAGTGGGGATTGGGCGTTAACTTTTTTTGTGAACATATTGCCGGCCGCCCAGGAGAACGCAGCAAGCAAGGTAAGTACAAGGCCAATAAAGGTGGCACCCCCCTTAATATGTGCAGCAACAATGCCAATTCCAACGAAGGATATCAGCGAACCACATATTTTCAGAACGCTTGGTTTGTCCTTAAAGAATATAAATGCCAGGCCCATAGAAAAGAATACTGAAATCTGAAGAAGAAGCGAAGCGAGTCCCGGAGACAAACCGAGATGAATTCCACTGAAAAGCAGCCCGAATTGCATAGCGAAATTGAACAGACCGTAGCCTAAAACAAATTTTAATGGAGCATCGGGTTTGGGCAGCATAAACACCCAGGGCAAGGCCGAAAGCCCGAAGCGGATAGCAGACAACAGGAAAGGGGGAAAACTTTCTAGTCCCACATAGACAGCAATAAAATTAATTCCCCAAATCAGAACGATAAAGAGAACCAGAAACAGGTGTTTCAGGCTTAAATTGACGGCATTGCGCATATCCCGCGAAACTAAGCATAAATAAAAAATAATAGAGAGCTGGTTGTATTAGATGAACGGATTTTTGCCGGCATAAATCGAATGATGTTATGCCGGCATTTCTTTTTATCATTCTTTTTTTATTACTCTACTTTCGAAATCCATGGTTTGCTTATTATCATCGTATCCTCCAGGCGGGTGGAAGCAACAATTTTAAGAGTCCCGCCATTCCGGATCTCCTCATGTGTAATATAATTACGGTCGAGCACTTTACCATTCAAAATAACCTTTTTGATGTATTTACTGTCAGCTGCGTAGTTCTCTACGCTTACCTCAAACGACTTGTTGCCTGGCAAGGTAAAAGAAGCTGTTTTGAAAAGCGGTACGTTTAAGTAATAGACAGGCCAGCCGGGACAAGCGGGCATGAAACCACAAGCAGTCAGCACATACCATGCAGACATAGCGCCTCCGTCATCATCCATTGTTCTGATGTAGGCTTTCGGCTGATTTTTATAAACCACATCTACAAAGGGGTCTATTCCCCTGCTATTTTCATTAAAGTAATATTGGATAACCGTATCCACAGCGAAGCGGTGCATCAGCTCTTGTGACTTTGCCGGAGTTGTGGTAACATTATACATTAGTGGGGCTTGCAGATCGGGCTCATTAGCATGGTTGTACAGGTCATTTTCAAAGAAGTAATCCAGTTGCTTCGTATAATTATTCATGCCGCCGGAAAGTTCGATCAGCCCCTTCATATCAAAAGGAACGAACCAGCGGTACTGCCATATTGTGCCCTGGTACAATCCCCTGGCCTGCACTTTATCTACATCTTTTTTGGTAATGTCTTTAAAATCTTTATTCCAGTAGTCTTTGTATTGCAGCGCCTTTGCTTTATATATACTGCTTAATTCCGGTCTTTTAATGATCGCTAAGATCTCTGACAGGGCCCAGTTATCGTAACTTGATTCGAGTGCTTTGTCTGGTTTGGAGAAATCTAAGCGGTCGGCGTCCTTTATTAAAGAGTCTGCTATCTTTTCGAAATCTATCTTATAACCCTTACGGTAAGAATCCAGCAGGACAACAATGGCATGTTCGGTCCTGACGGTATTACTCGGTTCGGTATTCGTTGCGAAATCCTTTTTGCCTGATTCATAAAGCCTGGCAAGTGATGACACCATTCCCTGGTACTTTTCTGGCCAGCCTACAGACAGCAAGGGCAGTTGCGTACGGTAATTGTCCCAGATAGCCCAGCCATTGTACATGGTCTCCCTTGATTTTTGAATGCTGCCATCTGTAGCTCTGAATGTGCCGTCCTCTTCAGACAGGTTGTATGGAGATTGCAATGTTCTATATAAAAGCGAGTAAAACAGCTTTTTCCTGGAGATGTCTCCGTCCACCCTGATCTTACTTAGCTCCTGGTTCCAGGCTTTACGCGACATGGCCTTCATTTCATCAAAACTTCCGGTATATAAGGATGCCCTGGCATAGGCCTCACTCACTGATGACAGCGCTACCCTGATTTCGGCATTTCTCAATTTGGAAGGAAACTCAGCGATCAGCTGGTGAGCATTTTGCTCTTTGAAGAGCACATTCCGGGGGAACTCAAGGTAGTAATAGATTTTATAAGTACCTGCATTACATGTGGTACGGGCTTGTACCCAGCCACTGATGCTATTACCCTTTACCTGGTGCTGTTCTGCCACAAACTTGTTAGCCAGGGAGTGAGAAAGGTCTATAAAAAAACCATTAGTTTCTTGTCCTTCCGGGAATTGGTAACGATGCATGCCCGACTTACCATAGACGGACATTTCGGCCTTAATTTTATTTGTAAAGGAGACCTGGTAGTAACCAGGGCTTGCAGATTGATCTAACTTAACCAGGTCAGGCTGGCTTGATGTCCCAATAAAAGGTTTAATCAAAATATTCCCTCCACTGCCCTGACAGCCTACTCCTTCGAACCTGTTGTGCGTAAAACCAAGGAATCGTTTAGCCTCATATTCATACCCGGCATGTAGCTTGGGATAAGTTTGAGGCCCGATGCTTAACATACTGAATGGATAACTGGCAGCAGGCGATAGTTGACCGTGATCCCCTGATGTTCCCAAAAAGACGTTTACCAGGCTTGCGATATCCGGAGAGGTGTTTTGGGCCTGAAGATTACCAAAGCAGCATACCAAGAACAAGAGAAGCGAATTTTTTAAACAAAGTAAACGAGCCATTGCGTTAAGGATATTGAAATTAGGCAGGGCTTCCGCCCTGCTTAATTTCATTTAAACAAATTATAAATATGCAATTTTTTTGGTCACCACACCATCTAGAGTACTTAAAGAAACTACATATATTCCCTTTTCCAGTTGCACTGGCACCTGAAGGGTATTGTTTCCTTTTTGTATAGTGAGGCTCCTCTTCAAAACAGTTTTACCAGCTAAGTCAGCTATTCTCACGAAACCCTCTCCTGCTTTAGTAGCATCCAAAACCAACTCAAGGTTTTGATCTTTAAAAGACAGGACTGACTCAGTTGCATTTAATCTATTTTCAACAGCAAGCACATCAGATACCGAAGATCTACCATTGAAATCAACCTGTCTTAACTGATAGTAAGAGGTGCCGCTAAGGGAATTGTGGTCTATGTAGTTGTAATTCTTATTGATGTTGCTTGTGCCACTTCCCTGCACCACACCTATCGCCGTAAAATCTTTCCCGTTTGCCGAACGTAATACATCGAAATGAGAATTATCCTGCTCTGAGGCTGTAGACCAGTTTAGTTTAACGCCATTATGTTGTTTTGTGGCGGTGAATGAAGAGAGTTTCACAGGTAAGGTTACTAAGTCTGTAATGTAATTAGCGTAAACGAAATCGTCTAAATAAGCCAGAGCTTTGTTATCAGCATTATTGTAGCCTAAAAACATGAAGGCATTAAGCGGATCTCCGGCAGCCAGGTTGTAACTATCCGTTGTTGGGGTGAAATTAGGTTGATTAGCGCTGTATAATAATTGTTGACCGTTTACCCATATTTGACTTGAGCGCGCAGCAACCGTATAAGTTACCTTGTTCTTTATATAGCTGGAGTTGTCAGTATTTGAGGTATTATTTGAATATATCTCGATGTCGTAGTTCTCGCCATTTTTAAATTCTACCTCATGTTCTTTATATCCATCCAAATTTGTCAATGTACTCGTACTTTTCTGCTCTCTTATCAATAACTTATAGCTTGAGCCGGTCAGTTTCCAATGCATAAGTAAAAATGCAGGAAGAGCATTTATATCGTTAAAATTGAATTGATTAGAGAATTGAGAGCTACCATGTTTTGTAGTCCAATTGACAGTACCAGCATCACCACCGATAGCAAATCTATAATCTGCCGCTACACCTGCATGAAACCGCAACTTAAACTTAACACTTAGTAGCCCCGGAGTAGCACCACTTGCAATATTTAATATGGAGAACTTACTGGTTGAAGATGTAGGAGCAGTCAAAAACCGTAACCTGCTTCCTGAACCGAAACCCGGAACTTCAGAGTTATTCAAAGTATAGCCTGCAGCATTTTGGTTTCCGGTCCAAACTCTCGCAATTTGCCCATCAGCCGGCGCAGGCAAGGAAGCATGGGTGTGCCCGCTCACCCCATCATTTGCTGACAAAATTCCGCCTGCCGAAACTGGAGAAAGATCTGCTTCGGCCGTTCCAAAGTTATAGGTCCAGCTTTTAGGAGTTTGTGCCTGCGTCCCTATAAACGACAGTGCTATACATCCAACAAGAAATAATTTTTTCATAACGCTAATTTTTGAGAAATAATTTTATTGTGCTTTTATATCGTACTTACTTAAAACTTCAGTGATTAGAGGTTGCAGGTACCTTACCATGCGGTCGTACCCCAGATCGCTTGGATGTACGCCATCCACGGTACCCTCGTGATCAGTACCGAGCATGTTTTCTGAAGTGATGAAATACAGATCTTTTACATCCTTTTGTAATAAGGCGAGCACTTCCTGCTGGATGTTAATGTTCTGATTTTTAACCTGCTGGCCTAAAACCTTATCCCAATAGCCGCTTTCCCGGACTACGCTTTGCATCACAATAATGGGCTTTCCAGGCTGTTTCTTCCTGATGGTGTTCACCAGGTAAGCCGTACGCTCTTTGATCAGATCGGGATTAGTGTTAGGTACACAATCCAGGATATAAGCATCGGCATCTATTTGAGCGATCATATCGGCCACTTCAGGTTCCATTTTGGCACTGCCGGTTACTCCCAGGTTAATGAAGTTAATGCCTGTTAAGCGGGATAAGCGTGCCGGATAGGCCATACCCGGCCTGCTGGCACCGGTTCCATGTACGATGCTTGAACCATAGATCAATACCTTTTTGGCGAAAGGTTCGGCTGCTGCCTTGATCTCTGCTTTTCTATCAATTCCTATTTCAACACCGGTTACCGCATCAAATAGGGGTAAATACAGCAAGCATTCTTTTTCAGAATTATCCATCCGGCTAATAATGATCTCCTCGTTACAGCCATTATTTACCGTTGCCTTGCCAATGCCGGCAAACTGCCATTGGTTTCCGTTTTTAATATACAGGTCGACCCCCTTTTGTGTCACAGGCATCACAACGGTCGACGGTCTGCTACGGGTAACACACCATTTGGCCGAAATAACGGTACTGTTAGTGGTAAAACGAATGGCTAAACCAGCAGAATTAGTTAACAACTGCGCTACTCTGGGTGGTAAACCTTTATATTTAGCTGTATCTACACGATCGTAAGTATTGGTGGTAGAGATCCCCTTTCCGGATATAGTAAGGGATTGGGCGCTTATATACTTTAAGTTATTTGTTTTTTGGGCAAATACCTGGGAGCCTGCAAAGCTTAGGACCAGTATTAGTGTGATCTTTTTTATATTAAACTTCATCATCTATTATCTGTTTTTAAGGGTAATCAGCATCGGATAATGATCGGACAGCACGTCGGTGAGATCGTCTTTTACGAGCTCTGCGGCGATGCAATCATTTTTCAGCGCAGCGTTTATGTAGATGTAATCGATGCGTGTATAATTGTTATGATTCCTGATCTTGGTAGGTGCACTTTTTTCATACTCCTGGTGGAATAGGCGCCAGGAATCGTACAGGCCGGCATCTAGTAATTTTTGAATGGCCGTATAGTCAATTTCTCCATTCCTGGTGATCCTGGTTTCGAGGTTGTTTTTCTCTGAGTTGAGTACGAGTTTCATTTTCGCAGGATTATCGTAATCCTTTTTGTCTAAGGGTGACATATTATTGAAATCGCCCATTAGCAGGATCTTTTCATTTTTAGGAATAAGATGGAGGTACTTTAGCAAGGTGTCTACTTCGGAAATCCGCTTTTCATAAGCCCTAGGGTCTAAATGAGTAATAAAGAGATGATAGTTTAATACTTTCCCGTAGAGAAGACCGTGCTGCATTCCTTCTGTGACTTTTCTTACATTGGAAACAGGGTATTTTGACATGAGAGCTAAGGGGAAGCCCGCTCGTTTTTGTAAAACCGTATACCGGTAGCCTGCATTTTTTGCCATCGCTATCAGCTTCTCCTTGGAGAATCCGTTTAATTCCTGGAAGGCTACTACGTCGGGGTCTTTTTCTTTCACCCATTTTTGGAATGCTTTGATGTAAATGCTATCTTTTCTGAATCCTTCGTAAACATTATATGAAAGGATCTTAAACGAAGGTTTAGGTGTTTGATCTTTTTTAACCTGCGTGTTTTGCTTGGAATTTCCGGCAAAAAGCCCGGTAAACAAGATCAGTAGCAGGCCAGTAAAAAGCGTGTATTTCTTTGTCATTTTATTTTTTTAAGAGCAGAACCATCGGGTAATGATCAGAGAGGTAATGGGTAAAAGAGTCTTTTATAAAGTAGGATTTGAGGTAGTCGTTTAATAGTGGCTCATTCAACCAGATATAGTCTATCCGCGTGTAATTGTTATGTGACCGTAACTTTGTGGGCGCACTCTTTTCGTACGAGTTTCTGAACATTTTCCACGAATCATAAAAGCCGTTATCCATTAGCGCCTGAATGGTTGAGTAGTCGATATTCCCATTATTCAGGATCTTTACCTCCGGGTTGTTGGCTTCGCTCAGCCTCACTAAAGCCATCTTTTCAGAGTTGTTGTAAAAAGTCGCATCCTGCGGAGACATATTATTAAAATCGCCCATGATCAGCGTTTTTTCGTCTTTTGCTAAATCTCTGCATCGTTCAAGCACCAGCTCGATTTCCTGTCTTCTTTTCTCGTAAGTGAGCGGGCTCAAGTGAACCACCATAAGGTTGTAATCCAGCACTTTGGCCTGTATCAGGTGAAGGTCTGACGGCACCTGCTTGACATCGGTAATTGGATAACGTGAAACCAGTGCTACCGGAAGTCCGCTTTCATGGAACATCAGGGTGTGGGGATAGCCCATTTCCAAGGCAAAGCTCTTCAGGCTCGCCTTCGTAAAGTACTTCATTTCCTGCAGTGCAATTACATCCGGTTTAACGGTATCTATCCAGGCTTTAAAGTTTGCTATGTTTTGCTGATCCCCCCTAAAGCCTTCATAAACATTGTATGACAGTATTTTGAATACTTCGTGCTGGCTAACGGACACTTCTTCCTTCTCTTTTTTACAAGAAAAAAGAGAAGACGTTATAGTCACAACTACCAGGAAGGCCGTAAATCTGCTTACCGAAGAGAACATGAAAATAATGGATAACTTGGAGAACATAGTACTTTGTTGGCGCTTATAGTTTTAAGGCTTACTGCTTTTGTGCCCACCAAACATCTACTCTCAGGTTATCGCCGCCGATCCTTGAAGAAACCTCCTCATAATTTTCCTTATTGGTAGCCTTGACAATAAGCGGATATTCGAATCTTCTCGGCAAGATCCTGTCATTTTCCACAGCCGGTCCTATAGGAAGATTTGGCAAACCAGTTCTCCTGTAATCATACCATGCTTCGAAGCCCGAGAAGAACATCGCGATGTATTTTTGATTCATCAGCCTTTCCATGGTAGCAGTTGCCCCCGTAAATCGTACTGTTGACCGGTTCAGGTAATTTGTGCCTGCTGTTCCGTCCCAGGTACAGCGCCACTGACGCCAGGATGCTTCTATACCTTTATTGTAATACGTTTGTGCATCGGCCGCGATCCAGCCTTTAAGTGCTGCCTCGCTTAAGCAAAAGTTAACCTCCGACCAAGTCAAAATGGGCAAAGGGTAATCATCCGCTTTGAGGGTGGTAGCATATCTTGAGGTACCGATGCCATTGTTTGCAGCCATTTCCACGCCCTCCTGTTCTGTATATCCGCTGGGAATACCTACATAGGCTCCCGCCGTGTTTTTTGTAGCATACCTGAATCGTCTGCCGTCTACCGTAGAATTCATGAGGTCCATTAAGTGCTTACCCATTCTTTTGTTTCCATTGAATTCAGAGTCGGACATTTCAAAGAACTGATTGATGAAGGGTTTTACCCCAGTATATCTCAACATGGCTTCATCGTCATTACTTCCAAATAATGGAAACTTATCTGGATTGCTAAACATCTCGTTGATCTGGGCAGGGGCATCCATTTCTTCCTTTCCGGAAACGCGCATTAATAAGCGGAGGCGCAATGAATTCGCAAATCTCTTCCATTTCACCGGGTCGTTATTGTAAATGAGATCTGAACTGTCAAAAGGTTTGGTTTCGGAAAAAAGGTCGTTGGCTCTCTTCAGGTCGGTAAGCAGGCTTGCGTAGATGGATTGCTGAGAATCAAATTTTGGATAGTATAATTCTTCTTTCCCTCTGAAGGCCTCTGTATAGGGAATTTCGCCAAACATATCGGTCAGATTCGATACCAGCCAGGCCCTCATCACGAGGGCAGCTCCCATATTGTTTGCGTCATTGATCTTTTCAGCCAGCTGATACATCTCATGCATGTCATTCGCCCGGCGGTAAAGGGTAGACCAGATGGCATCAAATTCGTTCTCTCTGAATACATACCTGGTGAAATCGTTCAATGAACCTATTTCCACGGAATACTGCATCAATTCATTATTTATCCGGTGGGCCCGTTTTGTGATGAGCCACATACCATCGAACTGTGCTGGGGCCAGTAAAGTTCCCGGGGCTACTGCTGTCAGCCTGTTAGGATCGGTGTTTATATCGTCAAAATTTTTCGTGCACGAACTGGTGCTCACCATTGTCAGGATCGACAATAGCGTATAGAAAAATGCAGATACGTTTTTCATATATTAAAAAGATACTTTAAGGGTTGTGCCAAAACTTCTGGTTGAAGGAAACTGTCCGGTTTCAAAACCGGGTTCTATACGATTCCTGTTTAGCGTAGCTATTTCCGGATCGTATAAAGGGAATGTGGTGAATAGCAAAAGATCCCGTCCGTAAATGCTAAGTGAAGCGCCCCGGACATGCAGAGCCTTCAGCGTCTTTGGACTGAAGCGGAACTCTAAATTAGCTTCCCGCAATTTAATATAGGACGCATCAAAAGTATTTGCTTCCACATTATCTCTCAGGTATTTTGCATTATAATAGCCGGCCGCATCGGCAAGAACATCGTTCGGACGATAAGAACCGTCAGCATTTTGCTGCACTCCCTCTCCTATTAAACCCTCATAACGACCGGGCAAGGTGCTGGTCAGTTTTCCGTTCCCGGCTAGAACAGAGTTTGAGAAGGAGTAAATATCACCGCCTTTCTGCCCGTCAAACAAGAACCCGAAACTCCAGTTTTTAAAGCTAAGCTGGTTTTGAATTCCAGCTTTCCAGTCCGGGACGGCAGAACCGATAAATTTCATATTTTCAGTATCTACGATGGGGTATCCACTGGCGTCGTTCACAATCTGCCCATCCGGAGAACGTAGATAGCCTGAACCATAGATATCGCCTATTGCTCCGCCCACCCTTGCTTCAATATAGCCCCTGGGGCCTGTAGCCATAATGATAGATTCCACTCCGGGAGATAGTTCCCTGATTTCACTTCTGTTTGTGGACCACGTAATTGTAGTCTTCCATTTCAGGTTGCTGTTCTTTGAGAGCGGACTGCTGCTAAGCGCAAGTTCCCAGCCGGTATTGTTTATTAATGCGGCATTAAACACCCGGCGCTGGTAACCAGTTGCCGGATCAATAGGCACTTCGAGGATCTGATTTTCGCTATTTGAATTGTAATAGGTAAGATCAAGGTTTAAGCGACTATTAAGAAACCGTATGTCTGCCCCTGCCTCCCGATTGGTAATGATCTCAGGTTTTAAATTTTTGCCTCCCGGCAATACGGTTGGGTTATTATAACTCCCTCCGAAATCAGAGTTAGTATAGTACAGGGTAGTTCTATAAGGGCTAGTATCATTACCCACCTGTGCAATTGATCCTCTTAGCTTTAGAAAGGAAAGTACGTTTTTATTGGCGAGTTTCAGCATTTCCGAGACAACAAGGCTCCCCGATGCTGAATAGTAAAAATAGGAACAATTTTCTTTAGGAAGTGCGCTCGACCAGTCGTTCCTTCCTGAAAGGTCCAGAAACGCAAATGTTTTGTAGGAAAGCTGGGTTAGGCCGTATAAGCTTTGTACCTCTTTTTTTGACCTTTCGGGATCAACAAGTGGCCGGTCCTTTGCATTTGCCAGGGTGTACATTGCCGGGTAGCTTAAGCGTTCGGCCAGCGTAGAAGTGTTGTTTGTCTGCTGGTAGGTGACACTTCCCCCGGCTGAGAAAACCAGCCCAACATTCTTTGAAAGCTTTTCATCATATTTATATAGAAAATCAAAATTTTGTTCCCTGGAAACCACATGCTGCTCCTGGTAGCGTCCAACCGCAAAACGCACACTACTGTATGGTCTGCTGAAGGTTCTGAACGATGTACTTTGATCAGTACCACCCCTCAGCTGTAAATTCATCTTTTTATTAAAAGAATAAACAGCCGTTATACTCCCAAAAATGCGATCGTAATCTACTGTGTTCAAACTTTCATACAAGGTGAAATAAGGATTATCAATTGCCGGGTTCAGCCGGTTGTTTTGATCAATTCCTTCTTTACCCGGGGCCCAATAATTGGAGTTCCAGCTAAATGGAATGTTTGCAGCACCGTACATCAGAGCATACATATAAGTATTGGAGTTATAGCCCGACAGCGGCAGGTTATCACTTCCTTTATGGTAGTAATTAACCCTGGTGCTTAGCTGGAACTTGTTTAGCTTGCTGTTGCTCGAAAAAGAAAGCCTGTTAAATGAGTAGCCTGTATTGGGCAAGATATGTTCATTGCGGAGGTCGTTATAAGAGAACCGTACCGCATTTTTAGTATCTCCGCCTGTCACCGAGACCGTATTATTATAAGTCACTCCCCTGTTAAATGCGTCTTTAACATAGTTTTTATCTGCAAGCCAGGGTGTTTTTGCGGTTCCTGTTGTTTGGGTCTCAGGATCATACTGGTAAAATTGCTGGCCTTCAAACTTTGGTCCGAAGGATCGTGAAGAGTGAGTGCTGGGACCGTCGGGACTGGCACCAAAGGAATAATAAAGATGTTTGCCTGCATTACCAGAGCCAAATTCATACTGAAAATCAGGATAATGCAGAACGTCATCAAAGGTTACGCTACTAGTAAATGCAACTGCAATCCGGTCTTTCTTTTGATTGTTAGATTTCGTGGTGATCAGTATAGCGCCCGAAGCCGCCCGTGATCCATAAAGGGCTGCTGCCGAAGGCCCCCGTAAGATGGTTACATCATGTATATCTTCCGGATTGATATCGCTTAGGGCGTTGCCGTAATCCACCGGGGTTTCAGTGTTGCCGGTGGCCCCATAACTTATCCCATTATTCCCGATCATTCCGCTCGTTACGGGTACACCATCGATGACGATCAGAGGCTCTCCTTTATCCAGGTCCAGTGAGTTTTGTCCCCGCAGCGTGATCCTTACCGACCCTCCAGGCCCGGTACCGGCTTTTGAAATATTCAGGCCCGGCACTTTGCCCGATAAAGCATTTACCCAGTTGTTAGGAGCTGTTTTTGAAATCTCCTCTCCTTCTATTTTAGTGACCGCGTAGCCTAAACTTTTTTCTTCACGCTTTATGCCCAATGCCGTTACTACTACATTTTGTAATTGCTGACTACTTGATTGCAATACAATGAGGATCTCCCTGGGACCGGTGCTAACGTTTTGAATTGTTTTGCTTTCATAAGACAAAAAGCTTACTCCAAGTGTATAAACTCCCTCATCAGCCTCTATTTTAAATAATCCTTCACTATCGGTGGAGATACTGCTGTTTAACTCTGCGATCTTAACAGTAGCCCCGGGCAGAGGCTCGTTCCTTTCATCAACTACTTTGCCGCTGATAAAATGTTTTCCCTGAAGTGCCGGCCTGTTTTCTTGTTTAGGCAGGATAATGATCTTGTTCCCTGTAATCTGATATTTTAATGCGGTGCTTTGTAATAAGCGGTCCATAACCGTGGTAAGAGAGACATTAGTTAAGGTAAGATCCACTTTTTTATAGGCAGCAACCAAATCTTCGTTATAGGTTACTTGCAGGCCTGATGCCTTTTGAATGATCGATAAAGCAGACTTAAGGCTTTGATCTTTAATATCAACACTGATCTTTGAGCCAGAAGCTGTTTGTCCTTTAGATTCGGGCGCCATTAAAGAACAAGATCCAATCAAAACAACCAAAAGTATACGGTGTAAAATTTTCATATCAGTGAGAGAAAAATGTCATCAAATTTTTCGGTATTTGCCTTTTGATAATGTTGGGTGATGAATTTCCCCGGTGGATATGTGCTTGATTGTGCCATATTGTGTAACGTGTTTACAGATATATCGCCACAAGCAGGGCTAGGTAGTAGGCAGGTGGTTAAAAAACTATAGAAAAAATATAAAATACTGATATTCAGATTTTTATTTTTAGATATCCAGATCTAAACCTGATTGCTGGGTCGGGGCCTAATTGCGGGTAAAGTACACGGTATTACCGTCAATTTGATATGACAAGCTATTGATACGGGCGAGGATCTCTAAAATATCCTCTATGCGTTCTTTGCTGCTAAAGCCTGCAGTCAGCCTGTAGTCCTTCAGTTCTTCCTGCCTGAAACGAATCTTCACAGGATATTCACTTTCCAGCATAGCACTAATGTCAGCCAGCCGCTCCGCATTAAAGGTGATATATCCTTTCTGCCAGCTTGTAACACCGGAGGAATCAACCCTGATCTTTCTTAGAGTGCCGGTTGTCCGGTCGACGCTAACCTGGTCATTAGGTAAAAGAACAGTGCTTTCTGATGCACCACCAGCGCTTTGCTCAGATACCCGTACCTTTCCTCTCGTTACAGCTACACTTACATTGCTCAGGAAAGGATATGCTCTTATATTAAAAGCTGTACCTAAAACCTGCGTGGTAGTGTGTAAGGATTTTACAATGAAGGGCTTTTCTTTGTCGTGCTGTATATCAAAATATGCCTCGCCTTCAAGCGTCACCTCTCTTACCTCGCCATTAAACTTTTCGGGGTATTTTAACTTACTGTTTTCATTTAACCAGACCTTCGAGCCATCGCTTAAGGTGATTTTTATCTGCTGATCTTCTGAAGAGTGTTTTTCGATATAAACAACGGGGTTAACTGCATTATAGATCTTAGTTCTGTTAAAGAATATGATACTGGAAACAAGGAGCAGAACAGCGGCGGCCTTAAATATTATCCCCCATTGAGTTTTGCGAGATTCTAATCGCCTGTCGATACGTTTTTTGATGATTTCTTCTGTATGGGTCTCCTCCTTTTCTTCAAAATCCCAACTACCGGCATTAGATTGAGCATCAAACCATTGTTCTAAAATGATCTTTTCCTGCGCGGTACACTTACCCTCGGAATAACGCTTTAGGAGTTGGTCCAGCTCTTTTCTATCCATGTTTATTATAAATATCTCCAAAAATAGCCTTTGGTAGTAGACCCATTTGAAAAAAATATTTAGAGCAAAAGAAGGAAATTTCAGGCAATTGGTAAGATTTTTTGTCAATAGGGCTAAAGCAGGTAAGACCCTAGCACTAATATCTGGTAAAAGGAGCCTTCATTGAGGATTAATTTAAAGTGCTTTAAGGCATTGTTAATCTGCTTTTTAACAGTTTTGTCTGAAATATTCAGTTTTTCAGATATTTCCTTGTAGCTTAAATTTTCCTTTCGGCTTAAGACGAATACTTCCCTCATTTTGGGTGGTAGCTTTTCGATTTCCTTATTCAATACTAGATTTAGTTCTTTGGCGGCATATTCTTCATTAACCACATCACGCTGCTCAGAATAATATTTTATGAGATTGTCCAGATGTTTGGTTTTGTTAGCAGAGGCTTGTATATGGCTGATACCTTTGAAGCGGGCTGCCGTAAAAAGGTAACCTGCTAGTGTGGTAGAGTGTGGAATGCTATCCCTGCGCAGCCATAAGGAAACAAAAATCTCCTGAACGATATCCTGCGCTGCTTCTTTGTCCTGGATCACCTTTACCAGGTATACAAACAACTTTTTCCAATAAAGCTTATAGATCTTATCAAAAGCCTCTTTATTCCCTTCACATAACAAGGAAAACAAGCGATTTTCTTCAGAGATACCGGAAAAATTATCAGACATAACTCAAAAACAAAATTATTCTGACAGCATTAAGCTAATCATTATTTAATGTTAACAAAAAAGACAAGACCAGGAGTGTTTGCCCGTGTACACACGTCGCGCATGTGTCCAATCATGTAAATACTAGTGCACATTCTGATGCTCTGTAACAATTGAAAACATCATTTGTCGAATATTTATGGAAAACAAGGCCATTACCCTAATTTTATTCTACCTGGTTTCGATAGGTGCTGTTAAAAGCCAGACAAGCAGCGACAGGTATGTTTCAAAACCGTATCAACCTTCGTCAAGTAAATTATACGATACTATTCGCGAATTAGATAGAGCTATTAGTTTACATTAAAACTTATGCAGATAGCACCATCACAAGAAGTCAGTCATTTAGTACGCCATTACCTCATCTACCATCCGGGAAGTTATAAAGGACCCATGCGTTTTTTTACTGACGGTAGTCCCGGTATTATCATACCAAAGGAAGACTCAGCTTTGCCTTATTTCCCTGACGGACCCGGGAAAATGGGAGAGCTTCTGGTATACGGAATTTTTGACAAGTATATTGACATACCCGCACTGGATTGCTCCGGAATGATCATTGCCGTTCTGCAACCCTATGCCCTTGCGGTACTGACTTCACTAAACGCATCCAAACTGAAGAACCGGATTTTTCATTTTAGTGATTTGTTTCCTGCATATGATGCAATTAAGGCTATGAATAACAAAGCTGGCAATTGTAACGGCATCATTGCTGAATTCGAGGACTTCTTAACTCAAATCCAGAATAAATCCATATTAGCCGACAAGATTGTTAGCGGCTGTATTGACCTGATTCGTTTGCATCATGGAAACATCAGGGGGAAAGAGCTTCTCCGTCATCTGCCGACCACTGAGCGCCAATTACAGAGACGGTTCCACTATGAGATTGGAATATCTCCAAAGCAGTTTAGCGGGATCCTTCGGATGACACACTTCCTTAAGCTCTTAAGAAGCTCGGGGCATGACCACTCTCCAACGAGATGTGCATTACACGCAGGTTATTATGATCAGGCGCACCTTAACAATCATTTCAGAGCCATGACAGGTACAACGCCGTTAAGCTATCTTTCGGGTGCAGACCCCCTCGCTTTAAACCTTTTCTGCCACTAATCGCTGCTGAAAGAGATAGTTTTTGTCGGAAATTTCCAATACGCATACTTCTCCCAGAGATAACTTTGGCGAAAAAAAATATGAAAAATTTAAAGATAGCAACTGCACAGTTCGAGAATGCGAGTGGCGATAAAAACTACAACCTTTCGGTGATAAATAAAATGGTTGAACAGGCTTCCGCCGCCGGTGCAGAGGTAATTTCGTTTCATGAATGCTCTGTTACGGGCTATAGTTTTGCAAGAAAATTAAATAAACAGGAACTGCTTAACTTGTCTGAAAGCATTCCCAACGGGCCGACGGTATCTGCACTGGTTGCCATGGCGAAGAAAAACAATATTATCATCTTAGCGGGATTGTTTGAGAAAGACGAACAGGATAATCTCTATAAGGCTTATGTATGCGTCGATGGTAATGGCCTAATTGCGAAGCACCGCAAATTACATCCTTTTATAAACCCTGCTCTCCTGCCGGGCGACAGCTATACTGTTTTTGATATTAAGGGATGGAAGTGCGGCATTCTAATATGCTACGACAACAACATTATAGAGAATGTCAGAGCCACCGTACTTATGGGTGCAGAGATTGTTTTTATGCCGCACGTTACCATGTGCACTCCTTCTCCAAGGCCTGGAGCCGGTTTCGTTGACGCTTCTCTCTGGCTGAACAAAGCAACGAATGCGGAAATACTTCGCTCGGAATTTGATGGAGACAAAGGGCGCAATTGGCTGATGAAATGGCTGCCAGCACGTGCATATGATAACGGAGTATTTGTTGTTTTCTCTAATCCCATTGGGATGGATGATGATCAGCTGAAAAACGGCTGTTCAATGATACTAAATCCGTTTGGTGAAATTATTGCGGAATGCAGAAGTCTTGGAAATGAGTTTGCCCTTGCAGAATTGGACCATGAGTTGCTTGCACTGTCGGGAGGATATCGTTATAAGAACGCGAGAAAACCTGCGTTATATGAGAAAATCATCTCCTCAGCCCATCATTCGGTACAACGGGTTGCATGGATTGACAAGTAATTTCACCAACTCCGCAATAATTAATCATAATAATTTGCAAGCAATACTGATCTAACAATTGAGCCAGGCCTTAAAGTCGTCAACGGTTAGAAACAACTCATCCGGCTTCATTGACCTTAGCACTTCCGGTTGGGCTGTGCTCGCCCAGGCCGCAGCCACAACCGGAACACCGGCTTCCCGACAGGCTGTGATATCGCTGGGTGCATCACCCACATAGATCACATTGTTTTTATTGATGTTGTTCCACTTATTTAGTACCGCCCGAATGCCCTGCACTTTTCCTGGGCCCGCGGGTGAACCGGTTTCAATGATCGAAAAGTATTTGGTGAGTGAAAAATGTCTAAGAGATATATCAGCGCTGTGCTTCCCTTTCCCCGTGACCATTGCAATCGGGATATTTTTTCTTGTTAGTGTTTCCAATATCCCGGGCATGCCTTCGAAGGGATGGGGACAGTTGTGATGCAAATCCTGGTAGTTTCGTAGATAAGCAGATACACCTTCATCATAAAAATCAGGCGCCAAAGCCATTATGGTGCCTTCCTCGGATGGACCGAAGGTTGCTATAATCTCATCATCAGACAAGGAGCGCCGGATTAAAGGTTCTATCGCCGCTCTGAATGCTGAAATGCAAAGTGGAAGGGTGTTGGCTATTGTGCCATCGAGGTCGAATATTACTGCTTTAACTTCCATTACTTATCTATTGAGCGCACCACGCGACAAGGGTTTCCGTAAGCGACGCTGTTTTCGGGAATAGACTTGGTTACCACACTTCCTGCACCTATTACTGTGTTTTTGCCAATGGTTACTCCGGGCAGGATGACAACGCCCCCGCCGATCCATACATTATCTTCTATCTTTACGGGTAGTGCATATGTACGAAAAAAGGGATTCTCATGTCCTTCCACCCATCCCTCTACCAACCTTTCATTAATCCCCACAGGGTGTGTAGCAGTGTAGATTTGTACGTTGGAAGCGATCAGCACGTTGTTGCCGATCTCGATCCTGTTACAATCTACGAAAGTGCAGTTAATATTGATAATAACATTACTCCCTATAGAAATATGTCTTCCATAGTCGCAGTAGAATGGGGTGTCGACATTTACGTTGCTTCCAAGACGATCAAACAGCATAGACAATAAGTCCTGCCGTTTCACACTATCTGTACTGGCGGTTTGATTGTATTCTTTTGTAAGACTTCTGGCGCGGTGAATTATAACCTGTATCTCTGGATCGGAAGTATTAAATTGCTCGCCTGCAAGACATTTTTCTAGTTCTGATTTCATTGAATATTATTGCTCCGGCAAATTTAAGCTTAGCGACAAGAAGTTTTTTTAATCTATCTTAAAATCGGTGATCGCCTCTGAGGTTACTAAGATATTGCTGGGAAATTCCAAGATAGGAAGCGATATGGCCCAGATTTACACGGTTTAACAAAACCGGATTTTCCCTGCAGAATTTATCATAACGTTCTTTGGCTGACAGGGATAGCCTGTCGAGCCGGAGCGTTTGCATTTTTAATAGTACTTCCTGGTGAATAGTTCTAGACCAGTTGGTTAGATGAATGTCTGACAATAATAGTTTTTCCAGGTTTTCAATACTGATTGTAAATATGGTAGATTTTTCTAAGACCTCAACGTATTCAAAAGGAGGTGCGTCATGGTAAAGTGATGACGAAGAAAAAGTAATATCCCCTTCACAGCTAAACCAATTGGTGATGTCTTTTCCTTTGGCTATGATATACGTCCGGGTACAGCCGTTTTCGATAAAGTAAACATACCTGTTTCTAACGCCTTTACGAATGAGCAAATCACCCCGGAGGTAATCTCCATGCTCCAGATATGACACCAGTTGAGCCATAGAGGCTTCGGGAACCGGATAATATTTCCGGATACCTGCAAGGATATTGGGTATACTTTTCGGACTCATCGCTCTGAATAAGATCTGGTTATTGAAGTTTGACCCTGAGTAATACTTCAGGAAAGCTGTTCTCCTATCATTACAAGGCAACAACCAGAAAATTTGGAACATCCTGGCCCTGGATCTTTAAGAGCTCAAAGGGATGATCTGTAATGCTGACTTCAGAAACGGAATAGTAATATTGGGAACTACAGGGTGAGTCACTGGTGTTTTCTTTTTTGCTGACTTTATAATTCAGCGTTATATCACCAAAGTTCCCCAGCGTAATTTTACGGATATACTGCCCCTCTCCTGCCGGCAAGGCCAGTAGCTGCAGAACGCTGTAATAGGGTGAAGTACTGGCGTTTGTAGTGATACGCCAGTTTTGCGGTGCAAGTTGTTCCGTAGTTTGTCCAACTGTAACTTTCACTTCGTTGCTTGTCAGGTTGTTTGACGCTATGATGTTCGCTCCTGTTTGCTTATCAACAACTTTGACAAAAATATAGGTCGGGGCAGCCTCACTAATAAGTTCTTCACATGGGGCTTTTTTGTCAGACTTCTGACAACCTGAAATGAATCCGACAAAAAGCAGTGCCAGGATTGAAAGCAGATGCAGGGTTTTATTCATGTATGTTAGAATCTATGTTCTTTTACGATACGGCAAGCGACAGAAAAACGCAACATTATGGTATGTATTTCATCTATCCAGTCTGAATTCCGGCGGCTTCAGGCTTTAGAAATTTGACCTGACATTCCAGCGCGAGCTTCTTAAGCTCATAGTTATAACCGGTACTGAAATTTACAAATGCGTTGGAAGCTTCATTCAGCAGGTCGAGCTCTTCATTAAGGTATCCGCCTTCCGCGAAATATGAATGATTGCTATCACATAACCGCCGGATTACATCTAAATCATTCTTAAAGGCGGGGATTTGTAGGATACTTTCGTCCTTAAGTATTTCATGCATCCGCTCTTTCATCTGCTTTTCCTTTTCGAGAATCCGGGACACCAGCCCGTTAATAACGTCAAAAGGTAATTGAGTATAAGCATTACTCAATTCCTGGTATAATTGGTTAAACAGGCTGATATCACCTCATGGCGAGCAGTACGGCCAGGAAGCCAATTAAAAAGGCAATACCCACGGTTGCAGCCAGAAGGACCAGGTACCATAACAAAAACAGCACGCAAAGGAAAAAAACTTTTACTACCTCCTTTTTAAAGGCCGCACTAGGCTTGCTTATCTCTTCATTAATATCACCAGGTTGAGGAGGATATAGATTTTCCATGTGATAAATTACTGTTTGGAAATCACAGCGCTTGCCACAGTCTGCCAATTTTCAGCAACCTGGTTGAAAAATGGTACGTCCTGAGGTCCACCCTTCCAGATTGTATAGATTCTTTTACCTTCTGTGACATGGGGATTTAATGATTGGAGCGTGCCCATCGAAATCCCTGCTAATACTTTGTCGAGATTAAAGTTGAACACTACTTTATAGCTATCAGAAGCATTAATAATAATGTCGTTGACCGCCAAATCTGCTTCAAAGGGCAATGAACTTGCCACTATCAGACTATCACGAGTTCCCTGGTAACTTATAAATGTTCCTCCAAGATTGAAAGCTAACTCTGGATAATTTGCTTTTCTAAGGAACAATTTGACTTTCACGTCCCGATAGGATCCTGCGGGTAAGCTGAACACTCCCGTCAAAACATCTGTATTAAGAATGTCCAGGTTTTTCCTTACCCAAATTGTTGTATCAAGCAAACTGCCATTTCGGCCAACAAATGATATTTTTTCAACGAAAATAGATGCAGAAGACCACTGCACATAGGTTGAGTCTGCTAAAACTTGTGCGGTCTTTGTCTTTGATCCTTTTGGGGCTGTACCTGAAGCTTTTGCAAAATATGATATGCTGCCATTTGCTGGTTTAACGGTTCCATTTTCATTGGGAGTTTCAGCTTTGGCGGGAGTTTCAGGTTTTTCGCAAGAAACAAAAAGGATTGCCAGCACTAGTATGGCTAGGGATTGCTTTAAGGCTGAGGCGTTCATTTTCAACTGTTTTAGGGTTCGAGGTTTATTAATGGTATAAATATGCAGAAAGAATTTATAGAAATGAAACCTGGAAATAAAAAAATAAAAGAAAGATTAATTTCCCGGGTATCTGGGGGATTTTTTTAAGCTTTTTAAGAACCAGGCGACAAGGCTGCACTCGCATAAGCGCTAACCTGATTAAGCAATAGCCAGTTAGTTCTATTATGGTTATTAAATAAAGCAGGGCGTCCGAAAATTCGGCTGTCATGCTTTTTTTTATCTTTTATTTTTGTAAGAATTTTGCTTTATATGAAACATTCTAAATTATTCTACTTCACTATTCTTACCTTGACAAGTGTCCTCGCGTCCTGTAAAAAAGATTCAGGAGACGAGAAGCGGGATCAATTCAAAGAACGTTTTTTCATTCAGTCCTCCGAGGCAAATTATGACATGGATCTTGCTCAGGACAATTCCAACAATTTTTACATAACCAGCTCTACCAAAGTTCGAGGGGCTGGCTTCTTTTTTGACATGAGTCCGGGCCTTCGCCTCAAGGCAAATGGTGATCATGATGCCTATGTTGCTAAGTTTAATGAAAACGGAAAAATGATCTGGGCCACTCTCCTCGGCGGGAGCCATGAAGAAAAAGGTTATACGCTGGCTGCCGATGCTGAAGGGAACGTTTTCGTAGGAGGGACTTTCCGGGGCCTCACCCGCATAGGTGATATGTCGCTTGAGCTGAAAAGGTTAAATAACTCGAGCGGAATGCCTAACATGACGGATATGTTTCTAGCGAGTCTGGATCGTGAAGGCAAAGTGCGATGGGTAAAACAGATTTCAGGTACTGGGTTTGAGAGACCTACTTCAATCATGGTATCAGCTTCTGGAAAGGTTTATGTTACGGGCTACTTCTTTCACGATATTTATTTCAGTGATACCCGCATGGGGGTGAACGATCAGTCGGGATTTTTTATCGCCTGTTATGACCAGACCGGGACACTCGACTGGGGAAAAGTATATGGGGTTATTCCCGGGGACTATACCACACATGGTTCAATTTACCCTTCTAATATGCAGTTTGCGCCGAATGGAGATTTGCTAATTGCTGGGTCTTTTGAGGGGCAGAAAAAGATCGGCTCTTTTTCACTTACGAACAATGGCGATCAGGATGTCTTCCTGGCGAGATTCGACGAAGATGGAGAGGTGATATGGGTACGCACCTTTGGGGGACCATCTACTGAAAACTGTCCCGGACTTGCTGTCGATAAGGATGGAGATATTTACATCGGGGGAAGCTTCCGGGAACAAATTAGCATCGGTTCTCACTCATTTACTTCGGCTATGCAGCACGGTTCTTCTTTTCTGACTCGTTATAACGGTAATGGCTCTCTTATATGGGCTTCACAAGTGGGATTGCCCGGGGCTCAGTATATTTTTGATCTTGTTGAGAACGATGGCAAATTGCATTTTACAGGATACTATGATACTGCAGCAACCATTGGGGATATCAAGCTAAGCAGTACAAGCAACATTCAAGGGTTCACTGCTGTGTACTCTGCTTCTGGGTTACCGGAGAGCGCTGAAAACCTGGGCACGATAAGCGGAGAAGCAAAACGGATAGCAATCGATAAAAAAGGTTACAAGATCCTTGCCGGAACCTATTATTCACCTTTTAGCTTTGGAGGCAACGTTTATCCTGCTGCAAGCGGATATGATCTGTTTATTACTAAGAACTGATACGGAATAGCTACTTGTCGTTAATTGTTTTGAACTATTAACGACAAGTAGTAAGTTTCCAACCTGCTATAAAAAGCGGTAGTAGTGAGGGACCTTCCTCAATAGAAATGAAGATTGAAACAGAGGAATAAAGGATAGACTAACTGATCTCTTTTATCCTAGAAACGATCATGCATGGTGACCGCAAATATTCCCGAATACTATTCGTCTTTACCTAACTCCTCCGATAATCCCTTCAGCTCCATCAATTCTTTCAGATCTTCCTGAAACTTCTCTCCCTGCCGGGATTTGAACGCACCCAGAAGGTGTGCGATGACGATGACGATTATGGAGATTGTTATCGGGATCATCGTGTCTGTAAGGCCACCCCAGAAACCCATAAGTTCAATCTTTCTGGGCAAAAATGATAGCGGGAACAGAACTGCGGAAGAAAGCAGCATCAGACTCAGAGTAAGAGCCAATAGCCTGCCGGGGCGTTCGTATTGGCTTACGATTCGAATTACTTTCTGCAGGTTTACTACTATGGAATCTGCGCCGATCTCTATCTTAGTCAAGCTATGAATAAATCTGGTTAAAGCCAGTACAAGCAAGACCATGCAGAGACAGCGGATCCCAATTGGGATATATTCTACGGTTTGTGTGTAGTCAAAGGGGTTTCCAATTAGAACTGCAAGATCAACAACAACCCAAAACACCATAAAGCTGAGCAAGGCCACGTATTGTTTTTTTACTTTTGATAAGCGGGAAGATGAGCGCTCTTTGATCATACTGTTTATCAGCTTTTGGTTTATTACTTGTGCTGATTGCAGTTTTACATCGTATTCCTGCCAGGCTGTTTTCATTTCTTCTAAGTTCATAACTCTTGTTTTTTAATAATTGATTCCAGTTTACTCTTGATCCGGTTGATTTTGACTCCTACATTGCTCCGTGTTACTCCTATAATGCAGGCTATTTCATCGTAGCTTTTTTCATCCAGGTAAAGCATGATGATGGCTTTTTCAATGGCATTTAATTGGTCTATTGCCTTTTTTAAAAGGTTAAGATTTTCGCTTTGCAGGGCGAGGTCACTAATGTCGGGGATCTGCAATTCATTTTCGGAAATGCAAAACCGTTCGGGCTTACGGCTTTCCTTTCTGAAATTAGTTATTGCAGTATTGAGCGCCACACGGTACATCCAGGTTGAAACCCGTGAATCTTTCCGAAAGGTTTTGATAGAGCGCCAAAGCTGCAGTACCATCTCCTGGAAAAGGTCTTTTTTGTCTTCCGGATCATTGCAATACAGGTTGCAAACCTTATACAAGATTCCGCGGTGCGCATTTATCATTTCGATAAATTCTTTTTCCATCAGGATTTGTTTTCAAAGTTAGTCGCAGGTACTTGTGTAAAATTACAAGGTTTGTGGTTTTGAGATTAAAAGTTTGGGAAGTTGATTGGGTTGGTTGCAGAGAGGCAGAAACCGGGTTGACAAACCCTAAGATCAATACCCAATCAGTACTATTATCAGGACCATTAGATATAACCGGCTTTTTTTTCGGCCAGCAGAAGAAAGACAGGTAGCAGCTACTCTGCATCCAGTTTTTGGTGTCCGGGGGGGAGTAGCATCAGGCACCCTGACTGTGCTGCCAGCACCTTCCTCCTCCCTCAACTTTTCGTTGACAAGGTTTCCCGCTTGTTTTAGTTGCTGCGCCACAAACGGACGATTGCTTGCCTACATTGGTTACCTGCGATTTATTTTTTGATGAACTTGAAGCTGGTGTCGTTTTTCCTGAACTTTTTCTCCTTCCGGATCTTCTGAACTCCCAGGGTTCCTGGGGTTTGGGATGAGACCACAGGCCTTTTTTGGCAATCCTTGCCTGCTGTTCGAGAAGAGCATATTTTTCCGACTTGTCGTATTGCTTATAGTGCCAGGCAAAACCAGCCTTTAGCAGATTCTCGTTAAGCGTTGAGCCATTTGGCAACATAGCAACGCCGATGGTGCGGCCATAGCGGTCTTTTCCTTTAGATTGGACTTTAATTGATTTTGCGAAGATGTTGGCCGATGTAAAGTCTTTTGCTTTTGTCCCAAAGTCCTGGTTCTTCTCGGGGCAGTCCACGCCATGCAGCCTGACTTTAACCTGCTGGTTTCCGCTTATCAGGATGGTAAAGGTGTCGCCATCTGAAACGCTGACAACCTTGCCGGTAAGGATAGTTTGACAAAGAGCAAGATTTGTAGCAAGAAAGAAAAAACCAAGAGATAATGCAAACTTATTAAGAGCCATGAAAATACAGCGTTATACTGTGATAATGATTAATATTGGCTTCTAATATAGGTTTTATTTGAGAAAACAGCACTTGAGGCGCACATGCGGTTCGGCAAAAGAGCAAAGCACACGCGTGCCGCGTGTTTTAAAAAACCTAAAATTCTTACCTGCTAATTGTAGCTTTAAGCCCTAACCCGAAACATTTTCTTCCATCAGTTATATTTTAGATATAGCTGTTTCTATAAAGAGTTACATCATCTAAATCGTGAAACATTGTCGCGATGCTGCTGAAGACCTCCAGTTAAATTTGCTATTATTCATTTCGACACGTTAAATACTATTCCCCCTTGCACATTAAAGATATTTTTATGATAGAAATTAAGTGATGGAGTAAGCAAATAAGTACGAAAAATAAAACAAAGTACTTCCTGATTGCTTTCCATCCAATGTGTCTGCATCTAATATTGATTTCACTCCAAACCATTTTTATACTATATTTGATTTGGCCTCAAATCAATATTATGGAAAAATTATTTCAATATCAGGCAACTTTGCTCCAAAAAGTTAATAACCAATTTAACCGCTATCTATTTCACCAGGTTCAATGGCAGGAGAGGTTTGTGGGTGTAAAAGGACTCAGAGGAGTTGGCAAAACTACGCTCTTGCTTCAACACCTCAAGTATAACTTAAAAGACACAAGCAAAAACCTTTATGTTACACTAGACCATCCCTGGTTTTATAACAATAACCTCTATGATCTGGCCCAACAGTTTCACCAATTAGGAGGTCGAACCTTGCTGGTAGATGAAGTGCATAAAATGAAAGATTGGTCGAGGCAAATTAAGATCATTTATGATGGACTTCCCGATCTGCAAGTTATTTTCACCTCCTCGTCTGCACTTGATCTATACCGTGGCGAAGCCGATCTGAGCAGACGAGTATCGAGCTATGAATTAGCAGGTCTTTCTTTCAGAGAGTATCTTTCCTTCTTTCATAACATTAATTATCTCCCGATAAGTTTGACTGATCTTCTCGAAAACCATCTTGAACACGCGGCCCAATTAACAGGTTTATTTAAACCACTGTCACTATTTACCGACTATTTAAAGAAAGGATACTTTCCCTTTAGTAAAGGCTTGAACCAGGAAAGTTTTGAAACGAGGCTGGTACAAACGATGGAAGTTACCTTAAGTGAGGATTTAGCTTATATAGCAGGGTATACTGCCGAACATATTTTCAAGATTAAGAAATTACTCGGAATATTAGCAGAGTCTGTTCCTTTTACCGCCAACATATCAGCTATAGCCGAGAAATTGGGTATTGGGCGCAACACCATTAAAGAATACCTTCACGCACTTGAAAAAGCTGGTTTACTTCACTTTCTCAACCGGGATGGCAAGGGTATCAGCTTATTGCAAAAGCCAGATAAGATCTATCTGGCAAACACCAACTTTTCATATGCGTTAAAAACGTCTCCTGATGTAGGCACACTAAGGGAAACGTTTATCCTGAATCAGCTAACGAACTACAGAGCCGAAGCGTATCTGCCTGCCGAAGGAGATATTTCTGTAAGAGAGAACGAAAAGCTTTTTACATTTGAGGTTGGGGGTAAGAAAAAATCAGCGAAACAAATACAGAATGTCCCGAACAGCTTTGTGATCGCAGATGATATAGAAACTGGTTTTATGAACAAAATACCGATTTATTTATTTGGGTTTCTTTATTGACAGGCGCAACCTAATCGATCCATGGAAGTGGAATGGTTAAAGGTTATCAGGCCTTCGCTAAAAGCGATTCACAAATACGTTCAATATGGGTATGGTCGGTACCACAACAACCGCCTATAACAGAAAGCGCGGGCATCGAATTTCTTAAATCCAGATATTCTCTGGCAAGCAGATCCATGTCTCCTTTATCAATTTCTACTGAGTTATCGAGTTCCTCATGGCTTTTCGTAGAAGAGTTCGCCCTAAGTCCTTTAACCCTTTTTAGGGTTTTCTCTGAGCCAAGCTTATTTTTAAAGTGAAGTGGATGCGCACAATTTACCATATAGTAAAGCGGATAATTACCAGTTGTGCGGTCAAGAGTTTCAATCGCATTTTCAAATGTTCCTCCATCGGGTAATCGACCATCGGTTTCAAGGGTAAAGGAAATCACAACAGGGATTTCCTTTACCCTTGCGGCGTTTACTCCCCCCAATGCTTCCTCCAAATAGTTCATAGTAAATGCAGAAACCAGATCGGCCTCAGCATCTTTGAATGTGGCTATCTGATCTGAATGATAACTTTCGGCTTCGGCAACATTTAACATATCTGAGGGTTTATACCCATCGCCCCTTGGTCCGATGTTTCCGCTGATGATGATCCGGGATCTGTCCGTTTCAAATGCTTGCCGCATAGCTTTCATGTGCTCTACCGCAGTTTTGTTTAGCCTGTCCAAATCCGTTGGTGTATATCCTAGTTTATCCCCCAGTCTTTATTGCAGCCATGTGGGCGTTTCAAGAATAAAGTTCACATATTAACGACGTGCCAGCTTGAGGTAGTCGGCATAGTAGTTTTCCAGAATCTCCCTCCCCCCTGCCTTGTCGTAAGCGTGAATGCTGCCATGTGAGGCAGGTCAATACCCTTATTAAAAAACAGGTCCGTTTCAAGACCTCCGTCGCTTAAGAAAAATTCATTTCCGAGTAATGTGGCTATTCGATTATTCATGTCGTGTATTTTTCGGAGATTCTATTTGGCACACCTTTGAGTGTTTTAAACGGCTGACTTTGTAAATATACTCATTTTAAAAGCTGTAAATCAAGCACATTTCTACCTGATTTACAAATAGTTTTGTATTGTTCGGAAGGGCAAGCCAGCATGCTTTTCCCATAAAAAAGATTTATTATTTTAGCCTCTTTATAATAGATTTAAAAACCTTATCATGTCAAAAAACAGGCTTATTATTGCAGCTAGCATCCTGGTTGTTGTTCTTGCAGGCTTTCTTTTCGGGAAGCAATACCTCAATAAGCCGGAGGAAAACGAAATTCAAGCCTTTTTAGAAGTACTGGTCAATGACCTTAATTCCAAACCTATAGAATCAGTACGGATACACTTTGATGTACAGCAGCCCAGAAAAGAATTAGCTCGTCTTCTTAATTTATTAAGCGGAAAGACCGGACTCGATGCTCGTTTTAAACCTCTTTACAAAACGGCAATTTCTTTCACTGATCCTGAGATAAAAATGATCAATGAGCGACTAAGTCACGTAAAGGTCAATATGGTATTAAGTCACGAATCTTTACCCGACTTTGAGTCGGAGCTGAACCTGGATATACGAAAGGACGGTGCAAACACTTTTAAGGTTATTAAAATTAATGGAGAAGAGCTTTTCGGTGACTTCGTTGCTTACGAAAATGCCATCAGAGCAAAGATGTACCAGGCAGACGAAATCTATAGTCCGCAAACGCTGGCTGCCTTCAAAACGGCAGAACAGCTGAAAACGAAATATGATTCCGTACTTTGGTTTAGCTACGTGGATGGCCGATCCTACTTTTACGTGGTAAAAGGAGAGTGGAATGTTAATGCAGTAATCTACGGGAATGGTCCAAAGCCAGAGTACAGCATGGGTTTAGTTGATGCGGAGATGAAAGAGATCGTCCCTCCCGATTATAGCTTAATCCACAATATTGGGGGGACGTTTGAAGGCCTGATTGAGGTAGAAAAGGATGGGAAACGGGGATTCTACAACCTCGAAGGAAAACTAGTGGTGCCCGTAGACAACGACCAGATCATTCCCATCCATGATTCTACTCACATCGCTGTGCTGAATCATGGACAGGACTATTATTGGCTGAACAAAGATTATAGTATCAGTGAAAAAGATAGTACGATCAGGGTTGACGATATAATGAACAAAGTAAGTAAACAGGCAAACCGGTATCGCGTTTCTGAAAATCAGATTCAGAATTTGCTTGAGTACAATTCGCGCGAAATACATGGTTGCCTCTACCTGGCTCCTTCGCATTTGGTTGACTGGAAAATCATGTATCAAATGACTCATTTCAAGAATCCTCTACGAAAGAAAGTTGAGTTCTTTGAAATCAGTGACTGGATAGACATAAGGCTTACTAAAAAGATTCAGCCTGCTGATTGGCTGGAAACCATTTTTTATTCCATCCGGGATAACTACATAGGTGGCAGGTCAGACTTTTACGACACTGAAAAAGTGATGATGGTGGATAAGAAGAATAACCAGATCCACAGTTTCGACATCAGTTCTGATTATCCGGTAGACATAGAATGTAATGAGATTCGCGCCGCAGCGTTATCAGACACAGAGGTGGAGATAAAGACAGACCATTCTTTTGATGTCAAGATACAGGGAAAGTATCTGCAAGCCATGCCCTTTTATCACTATTATAGGTTGGAAAACGGAAAAATGAACGAACTCCCGAATAAACGGATCTTTAGCTTTAGTAAATATGTAAAAATTGACGACAGATATCTTAAGGGCTGTTTTCGATATGGCGATAAAAAGCTTATTTCTCCAACCAAAGGCATGCTGGAGTATATAAAAATGGAGATCTATGCTGACTATGATTTTAAGTTTGAGGACAAGAGCTGGATTGACATGTTTGAAATGAACATGATGGAATACAAACCAAAACATTCAAACGTTGATGATCAGCTGACCGAAATAGACCGCTATAACATTAACTGGATAGACAAGAAACTTCAGACTTTTGATAAAAAACTGGCTGTCCTGAAATGAGATGGAAACGCTTTCTATGGTGGATTGCTTTCTTTTGGGTAGTGATTTTAAGTGTCTCTACGCTGGAATACATCGACTTAAAACCAGATACCGGCTTTTTAAAACTAAAGCAGCAGGCAATAGCCAGTGGCTGGTATTTGCCTGCCTTTCATGCGCACATATTTGGAAGCGCTCTTATTTTGCTTGCTGGATCTATCCAGTTCCTGCCGCTTCGCAAGAGATATCCAAAACTCCATCGCGTCTTAGGAAAACTCTATGTGTTTGGGGTCTTGCTTTTTGCTGTACCGGGCGCCTATGTGATGACATTCTTTATTGACAGAGGTACCGGGGTCTTTACTTCATTTCTTCTTCAAAACACCTTGTGGATCATTTTTACCATGGCAGCTTATTTAGCTGTGAAAAAGAGACAGTACGAAGCTCACACAAGGATGATGAGGAGAAGTTATGCACTTGCCTTTGCGGCAGTTACATTGCGCTTTTATATCTGGCTATTTACGGTTCTCGGTAACGGGGTGCAGTTCGAACATAATTATCTTATCATTGCCCTTCTCAGCTGGATTCCCAATTTGCTGTTCGTTGAGTATTACAACAATAGCTTCAGCGACTGTCAGACTAGGAGCATTCAGTCAATCTCATCATTTCACTGAAAAACGATCAGATGTTCCTATCTTTAACATATTAATTGCTAAGTTTCCGTGAAGTTTGACAAGTACTCGCCAACCGAAAAGTTACGCCCCTACATCAAGTACTTTGTAGTGTCGGAAAATCAGTTGGAAAGCGAGTATAAAGTTTTTCCGAGCTCAGGACTTGTAATTGGCTTTCAATACAGCGGGCAGCTCACGGTTATGAAGGATCAGCACGAACGAACACTTAGTGCAGCGGGCATCACAGGGATTTCTGACAGATACAAAGTATTTAAAAACTCGGCAAACATAGGAACTATCCTGGTCTTTTTTACGGAAACAGGCTTTACGCACTTTACTTCCCATCCGGCAAACGAGCTTTTCAATCTCAGTGTTTCTCTCGAGGATATTTTTGATAGGAGCAGCATTGGGGAGGTAGAGGAAAAACTAGTGCTTGCTAAAACCGACAGTCAAAAAATAAATACTGTGGAGCGGTTTTTACTGTCGAGATTGAAAGACAAACGATCGGACAACCTGATCGCAGAAGCAATAAAACTTATCTACCAAAGCCGTGGAACTATCAGGATCCAGGAACTTCTTGACAAGCTGTTCATCAGTCAAAGTCCTTTTGAAAAACGCTTCAGAAAAGTCGTGGGTGCCAGTCCTAAGAAGTTCGCATCGATCATCCGTTTTAATGCCCTTCTGGCTGACCTGAACCCTACCAAATCGCTTTCGGAGATCTGTTACGAAAATAATTTTTTCGACCTGGCTCATTTTATCAAATCCTTTAAGCAATTCACAGGTGATACCCCCGAAAATTTCAAACGGTTTCTGTAGAAAAACGATTTTTTACAATAGCAACGCCTGCGTTTGGCGGAGATTTGTATGGTAATTGAACGCAAGGCAGATATATGCTGACTTGTGCTCAACCAATCGTTTAACAATTAAATCAGAAAGCAATGATTTCATTAGAACAAATCAAAGCGGCACACAGCAAAGTAAAATCGGGTGCGGACTTTCCTGCTTACATACAGGATATTAAATCTCTTGGTGTAAGCTATTATGAAACCTTCGTTAACGACGGACACACCATCTTTTCTGGTACTAATGGCTACACAACCATCTCCCCGGCAAGGTATGAGGCCCTGACAATTGCAGATAATTGCAATAAGGAACAATTCAAATCAGATCTCAAAGCGCACCAGCAAGGAGAAATCGATTATCCGACGTTTAGCAAACTGAGTACTCGCCTGGGTGTTGAAAAATGGGCAGTATCCATGGAACAAATGACCTGCACCTATTATGATAAGGCAGGAAATCAAGTTCTCGTAGAGAAAATCCCGCAGAAAGTTTAAGCGGACTGCTCAGCAGGTAAATTAACCTTCTGAGCGGCTTCTTTTAAAACTTCTATTAGTAGCTCAAGATTTATTGGCTTCGAAATATAATGATCCATTCCTGCCTTAACGCACTCGTCGCGATCTTCAGGCATTACATTGGCTGTCATAGCCACAATAAAAGGCTGTCTCATATTTTTCTTCCTGATAGCTCTGCAGGCTTCGAGACCATCTATTTCCGGCATTAGTATATCCATTAAAATAACATCAAAACCACCTCCCTCCGACATATCTATCGCCTCTCTCCCATTATTAGCTATGGCAGCAGCATAACCCAGTTTTTTCAGGATCATCAATGCCAGCTTCTGATTAATCAGGTTATCTTCTGCTATCAGGATGTTTAAGGGGTATCTTTCAGCGAGGTTTTCCTGCAAAACGGTTTTGTTTTTATCAACTACCACTGGCCTGGCGACGCTAAGGTTGCTAGAAGCGCTTTCTTTGGTTCGTATGCTGAAGCTAAAGGTAGTTCCAAGCCCTGGTTCACTGTCGACCGAAATAGCTCCGCCCATTAAGTTCACGAGTCTTTGGCTGATGACCAGGCCCAGGCCTGTTCCCCCATATTTACGCGTTGTTGATGAATCTACCTGAGAGAAGGTTTTAAACAACCTGGATAGTTTATCCGGGTGAATTCCTATTCCTGAATCACGCACGATGAAATTAATTTTGCGATTCTCAACCTCCCCCTCCGAACTTATTTTTAAAAACACACCGCCTTTATGGGTAAATTTCAGGGCATTGCTTATCAGGTTGATCAAAACTTGCCTTAGTCTTAAACCATCACCTAAGATTTGTGCTGGTATCCCGTCTTCAATTTCGTACGTAAGGTCCAATCCCTGATCTGCAGCTTTTCCGGCAAATAGATCAATCACATCGTCCACGCATTTCCTCAGGTCGAATCCGTATTCATCAAGCTCCATGTTCCCAGATTCAATTTTAGAGATGTCCAGGATGTCGTTAATGACAGCCAAAAGCGCATCGCCACTCACTCTGATGGATCTCACATATTCTTCCTGTTCGGATGTTAATGTTGTTTCGGCAAGCAGGCCAGCCATACCAATCACTCCATTCATGGGAGTTCGAATTTCGTGACTCATTGTAGCCAGGAATACACTTTTAGCCTGGGTCGCCTTCTCTGCAGCCTCACGGGCCAGCACCGCTTCGCGTGTTTGCTTGTCAAGACTATCGTTTATTTCCTTTAGGTAAATGGATTGCCTGTACAACTCCTCTGCGTGATGATTCAAACTGTCATTTATTTCCTGCAAGTGCTCGGATTGCGCCTGTAATTCTTCAGTCTGCACCTGAACCTCCTCTGATTTTTCCTGAATCTCGAGTGCCTGTGATTCCACCCGTATGAGAGAATCTTTAAAAGATCTTATAATATGGTAACAGGCGAATACGACGAAAGAAGCATGGCAAGCTATATTGACTATATAGGCTATCATCGAATGTTCAGACTGTATGATACTTACTGCACTTGAATGATCTGTCGTGCTTAACAATAGAATCGACGGAATGAACGCTGCAAGGGAATATAGAAAGGTCCAGCGATTCTTCAAACTAAAAAACCCAAAGATCAGGATCTCGAAAAACAGTAAGAAGTCCGTTAGTGTTGCAAGAAAATCCTGAAATACAAAAAAATTAAGCCAAATAGGAAAAAGGGTGAATAAAATCCGAATGTGTGTAGCCGGCACGATCCAGCCACTCTTCAGTATCTTAAAATAGAGTAGAATGTTCAGAATTGTGACCACAATTAAAAGCGGAATTGCGGTCATATCATCACCAAACAAAAGGGAAATAGCAATATTGATATGACTTACAATAAAAGCTATTGTTCCCCACTTCAATATTTCAACCTGGGCCTCCTCTATAGGAGTGTGATTATAGTGCCTATTAATTCTTAACACGCCATTTTCTTTGTCCGTTCTACGGTGATTAATATGGCTTTGTTTCCTTATTGTAAAATAATTTACGGCATAAATTAGACGATACGTAAATGATTCTGCAAGTCAAACAGGGAATACTGCTCTTGTGGTACAACGCAAATGTATTAAAGTCCTCTGAGGGGTTCCAGCACACCTTTACGCTTCACTATGTTTTTATAATCCCATTGGATGTCCCGTGCTTTTTCAAGCCATCGCTTTAGATCTTGCTGGTTAATTTGTTCAGCATTAGTATAACGGGCTTCTGCTGCTTTGAAGGTCCCTTCTGGTTGCAGGTTGGGTTCATTGAAAGATCGACCACTCCAAAACAACAATCGAATACCGCCTTTTAATTTACTGTATCCCACAATTGGATTTCCGTCCAGGAACCACACAGGATGCCTGTGCCAGATCTTGCTTTCGGCTTCAGGTAATCCTTTGTTAATTAGCTGGTATAATGTGTGGCACACCGCCGCTTCCTCGTCGGTTTGAGTACTGTTATAGTTTTCGATATCCGGATTCATTGTATATTCAGTTATATTACTTCTCTACCATCACACCAGCCAAAATAGTAGAAATATTTCAGGTTGGTTATACACCACCAAAATGATCTCCATTTTGATTTCTTCAAGGCTATAACCGATTTCAATTTTTATACTGATAAAATATTCCCGTGTCAAATGGAGTCCAAAAGCTTGCTTTCTGTCCGCAGCTTTTTAAAGCATTATTCGCCCAGGTATTGCAGGTGTGAAAAAGACTGTAACTACCCACAGCGTCATAAAAAGCATCGTCATTTCCGTAATTAGCTGTTGTTGGGATGAACATGAAATGCCCCTTCGGATCTCGTTTAAAACTATTCTCGATATATGTTACGAGCCGCTGATACTGATGTGCACTGATATCTATCTTAACACAGGTATTATCCTCTTTCAAAGTTTTATAAAACGTGGTGTGGATGGCTGAAGTACTTAGGCTAAAAGCTGCTTTAAATGCAGTACTTGCTTTCAAATCTTCCCATGTTGGAGTTTCGAGATAAAAGCCTTTATCCCCCCATCCCATAGCTACATACTTAAATGCTGTGTCCTTTTTCAATGTGTTCAAAAACTTTATCTCCCGGCTCCAATCCTTGTACGGACTTTTAATTGGCACTGCTACATCAGTATGGACATCGTTGGTAAGAATATATATGGCTACATCATTTGATCCGGAAGCTTCTCTGCTGGTTCCCACACGAGACAAGACATAAGCAGAACCTGCATATACAAGGACAAGCAGGATTATACACAAAACTGAGGAAAGAAATATTTTAACTATTTTTTTCAATGTATAGGATAAGGGTTTTGAACAGCAGTTATGGCACACGGGGCACGCCTGCGCAAGCAATACTAAGCTAGAAATTTATGTTGATCTATGCAAGGTAAATATTTTAAGGATTGACAAATAAATTGGGGAAATGGCATTAAAAATTTTCTTTTTATCATTAAACAATATCAATAATTAAAAAAGTTATAAATTTTATTAAAATCCTTTGAAATATTAACAATATACATATATTTGTATCGGTTTATAATTGGTTAGTTAAAAGGTCTTCATCCTCCCCGTTTGAAGACCTTTTTTTATGCTCGAGAGAGAGGCGGCTTAAGCCCGAACTCTTCTGAATCTCTGAGGTGTTTATCCTTAATTAAACCTTTACGACCTCTTTGCGTATACTTAAGCTGGTATTGGCTGACAAGCAAATGTTCTGTACCTTCGAAATATATAATTAATGCTGAACTCCTTTTCTCGTCTCACAAACGAACAATTACTTGAAATTCTAAGCTTCAGCGCCGAAGCTGCAGCCATCTATATTTCAGAAGATCTGGAAATTCAATACGCAAATGACGCTATGCTCCGGATCTGGGGTAGGGAAAAGACCGTGATTGGAAAGGCCCTCGAGCACGCTGTTTCTGAAATAAAACATCAGCGTTTTGCCGCCTTGCTTCAGCATGTCTGGAGAACCGGTAAAATTTACGAAGCAAAAGAGGCTCCGGTCAGTATCCAGGTAGATGGAGAAGTAAGAACCTCCTATTTTGATTTCAGGTACCTGCCCATACTGGACGAAAATGGTCAAACGTATTGCATATTACATACAGCGCGCGAAGTAACCGAGCTGCATTTTCAGCAAAAAACGATTGAAGAGGGCGAGCAGCGTGAATTCATCCTTATTAAGCAACTTGCAGCCATCAATGAGGAGCTTGGAGCTGCCAACGAAGATTTGGAGACGATAAATGAAGAACTTTCGGCCAGCAATGAAGAGTTAAATAACTTAAACAACCTTCTGTCTGAAAGCCAGGCACAATTGAAGGAGATCATTGAACAAGCTCCTATCGGGATATGTGTATTTCGGGGAAAAGAGATGCTTATTGAAGTAGTCAATGATGTGATCTTAAAAATCTGGGGACGCACAAGGGAAGAAGTGGAAGGAAAACCACATTTTATCGCCAGGCCTGAACTTAAAGATCAAATCGTTCTTAAGTGGCTGGACCAGGTTTATGAAACCGGCGTTGGTCGAAATAACGAGGAATTAAGGATTTTGTTACATAGCCCTGAAGAGGGACTCAGGGAGGCATATGTCAACTCCATTTATCAGCCAATTAAAAATACAAAAGGCGAAACAACTGGGATTATTGTCATCCTTCAGGAAATCACTGAGCAGGTTAAGACCAAAAGAGAGCATCATCTTATCCAGGATATGCTTAACCGGGCCATTGAAGCCGCTGAACTTGGCACGTTTGACTTTAACCCCGCTACAGGCAAGTTTACTGGGAATGATCAGCTGAAATCCTGGTTTGGATTAAACCCGGATGATCAAGTTGACCTTTCTTTAGCCACTGCGACGATAGACAAGCAAGACCGTCCCCGGGTGGAGAAAGCCATCAGGCAGGCTTTGGATTATGAAAGCGGCGGAAACTATGAAATTGATTACACCATTATTCATCCGGAGAATGGCTCAGTCAGAACAGTAAGAGCAAAAGGTAAAGCCTCATTTGATGAAAACCGACGCCCCATCCGACTTAACGGCACCGTCCAGGATATCACTGAACGGAAGCGGGATGAACAGCGAAAAAATGACTTCATCGGGATTGTAAGTCATGAATTGAAAACCCCATTAACTTCGGTAAAAGCCTTTTTGCAATTGATCCATCAGAGAGCCGAAAAAGAGGGTAAGCAATTCTATCATCAAATTTCAGAAAAAGCACTTGTCCAAACGGGGAAAATGCACTCGCTCATTAATGGATTTCTTGATGTAACCCGCTTTGATTCAGGAAAAATCCATTTACACAAAGAATGGTTTAATTTAACAGAATTGATCGATGAGGAGGTAGAGGCTCATAAAATGCATTCCCCGCATCACCAGATCATCTTCGAGAATACTGTTGCAATCCCTCTCTATGCAGATAGGGAAAAAATCAGTCAAGTGATCAGTAATCTCATTGGCAACGCTGTTAAATATTCACCCAACGGCAACCGAATCGAAATTTCCTGTCATCACACGGACGATACCATTACAACAAGTGTCCGGGATAATGGAATTGGAATAAACGAAAGAGATCTCGACAAGCTGTTTGAGCGCTTTTACAGAGTAACCGGTGCTGATACAAAATTCATATCCGGATTTGGTATCGGATTATACCTATCCTCAGAACTGATAAAGAGTCATCATGGGAAAATATGGGTAGAAAGTGAACCTGGTCAAGGCTCAATATTCTATTTTTCATTACCAGCAAACCCTTGAAATACCCCTCTCTTCGCTCCTGATTTAGAGATCTGTGCTTTCAGAACATTGCAAAGGTATATATGTGCTGAAGCGAATCTGTATCCTATAAATTATTGATATTTGTATCTGTACTCGTTTTGACACCATTCATAAATTTGTTTTTCATCCGTTAACAATAAAAATTTAATCAGATGGAAAAGATGGTTATTAATGCAGTTACAGAAAGTTTCGTGACTGCTGCTGGCACTATTCGTCTTCGAAAGGTTTTCTTAAATGATATCAATGCTGCTATTGCCCTTTATAAAACAGGATCGGAACCGGATATTGGATTAGATTTCGGAATTCCAGTTTACATAGCTGAGATGAACGGAGAAAAGGTAGCTACTCTTAGCTTATGCGTTGATGACCTGGATCAAAATCAGATCGTTCCTGTGATTCGTGCGTACGAGGGATTTGAAGATAGTTTTGAAAGGATGACAGAAATGATGAATAGCCAAAATCCGCCAGATCTGGCTAAGCTGTTTGGTTTTGAGAATGAGAACGGGTTCAGAAGGGCTTTGTACCAGCTTGTAAATTGGTTAAATTCTTGATCGATAAAAGGTATGCTATCAGAAACTTATCCTGCTTCAAAAAAAGAAGTTCTTTACCTTAAAATTGCAAATATTCTCGCACAGCAGATCCGTAGCGGGGTGCTGAAAGTTGGTGACAAACTTCCATCCATCCGCACGGTAGAGAAGATTTACCAGGTAAGTATTAACACCGCTAAGCAGGCATATATGGAACTGGAAAAAAAAGGGTTCATTGAGGCGCGACCTAAGTCGGGATATTTTGTAAGTAGCGCTCTGCAGCGGAAACTATCCGTTCCTTCTGTCAGCGCTCCCGACACGGCAGAGGCCAGGGAGCCTGGAGACTTATTAAAAAAGGCGTTTGATTCGCTCAGCATACCTGGAATGACCCAGCTGTCGTTTGGTGTTCCTGATCCTTCCCTCCTGCCGGTTGAAAAGCTGAACAGAAGTGTTGTAAAAATGCTTCGCACCCTGCCTGATAGCGGATTGGCTTACGATACCCCTCAGGGCTCTTTTAATTTAAGAAAGAATATTTGCCACTGGGCATTTGTATGGGGAGGTAACCTGCGCGAAGATGATATCATCACCACTTCAGGTACATCAAACGCCTTTTATAATGCACTGATGGCTACAACCAAGCCTGGCGATACTATCGCTGTTGAAAGTCCAGTATACTTTAACTTGTTGCAAATCGCTTATTCTCTCGGACTTAAAGTGATCGAATTGCCTACTCATCCCCTTACAGGCATTGATCCGGATGCGTTAAAATCAGTACTGCACAAAATCCAGGCTTGTGCACTGATCAGTAATTTCAGCAATCCTCTCGGAAGTTGTATGCCGGAAGAACATAAAAAAGCAGTCGTGAAAATGCTTGCCGCCAGAGGTATTCCCCTGATAGAGGATGATATTTATGGCGACATATTTTTCAATGATAAACGTCCGGTTCCGTGTAAAGCTTACGACGAGGAAGGAATGGTACTCTGGTGCAGTTCCGTTTCAAAGACCCTGGCTCCGGGATATCGTGTAGGATGGGTAGCTCCGGGGAAGTATAAAGACAAGATCCTTCGCCAAAAGTTACTTCAAACGATAGGTATTCCCTCACTGTACCAGGAAGTTGTTGCCGACTTTATGCAGAATGGCCGGTACGAACATCATTTGCGTAACCTTCGGAGGGCTTTACATGCCAATAGCCTTCAATACCTGAGCGCTATTGAAGAGTTCTTCCCTGAGGGAACAATGGTGTCCCGCCCTAAAGGGGGATTTATGTTATGGACAGAGCTCGACAAAAGAGTTAACACGGTAGACCTTTTCGAGACAGCACTTAAATACAAAATCAGCATTACCCCCGGAAGGATGTTTACCCTGCAGGACCAGTTCTATAATTGTATGCGTTTGAGCTACGGATTAAACTGGACTCCTGAGATTCGAGATAAATTATCATTGTTAGGCCGGCTGATAAAAAACATGATCTAATGCACCTAAATCAAATTCGGCGCAACAAATAAAATCGAGCTATGTTTGTAGCTTAAACAGCAACAAATGTCCAACAGATTAAGTCAAGAAAGCTCGCCCTATTTATTGCAGCATGCAAACAACCCGGTCGACTGGTATCCCTGGGGTATTGAGGCATTAGAAAAGGCCAGGGTCGAGAATAAACTGATCCTTGTAAGTGTGGGTTATTCTGCCTGCCACTGGTGCCATGTGATGGAGCATGAAAGTTTTGAAGATCAGTCTGTAGCTGATATCATGAACGAACATTTTGTTTGCATAAAGGTTGACCGGGAAGAACGGCCCGACATCGATCAAATCTATATGATGGCGGTTCAATTGATGACCGGCCGTGGCGGCTGGCCTCTAAACTGCGTGTGTTTACCAGATCAAAGGCCAATCTATGGGGGAACCTATTTCAGAAAGGACGACTGGAAAAACGTGCTGCTAAACCTGGCTGAATTCTGGCAACAAAAGCCTGAAGAGGCAAAGGGCTACGCCGACAGGTTAACGAAAGGAATTGAAGATTCGGAGAAACTAAATCTTTCTGATGAGGAAATTCAGTACTCAACTGAAGACCTGAAGGACATATTTAATCCATGGAAACAAACATTCGATCTTTCGGAAGGTGGTCATAACCGGGCGCCCAAATTCCCTATGCCAAACAACTGGCTATTTATGCTACGGTATGCGCATCTTCTTAAGGATGACACCGCACATATAATCGTCAAACTTACCCTTGAAAAAATGGCTTTCGGAGGCATTTATGACCATATAGGAGGAGGTTTTGCCCGTTATTCAGTAGACGGGTACTGGCATGTGCCACACTTCGAAAAAATGCTGTATGACAATGGACAGTTACTGAGCTTATATTCACAGGCATATCAATATTCACCTGAAGAGCTTTACAAGAATGTGGTGTTTGAAACAATAGCATGGCTTAAAAGGGAAATGACTTCTCCGGAAGGTGGTTTTTATTCAGCTTTAGATGCCGATAGCGAAGGTGTGGAAGGCAAATTTTATACGTTCACAAAAGCTGAACTTGATAGTATTTTAGGTAATGATGCACAATTATTTGGCATTTATTACAACGTGACTGAAGAGGGTAACTGGGAAGAAGAACATACCAACGTACTGATCCGGAAAGAGGATGATGAATTCCTGGCCAAGGAAATAGGTATATCAGTGGATGAACTAAAAGAGGTGATCGCATCTTGTAAATCCAGGGTATTCAGCTACCGCGAGAAGCGAATCCGTCCGGGACTCGACAACAAGATCCTGGCTTCATGGAACGGCCTGATGTTAAAAGGGCTTACTGATGCCTACCGGGCTTTCAACGAACCTGAATTCCTCAACCTTGCTATTGCTAACGCGAACTTTATTAAGGATAATTTAATGATTCCTCAGGGAGGCTTACAACGCGTTTACAAAAAGACGGGCAATAAACAAGCGCCGCAAATTGCCTTTCTCGACGATTATGCTTTTGTGATCGATGCGTTCATCGGACTATATGAAGCGTCCTTCGAGGAAAAATGGCTTCAGGAAGCTCGGAAGCTTAATGAATATGCGCTGCAGAATTTTTATGATGCCGGTACAGGAATGTTGTATTATACCTCTCAGGCTGACGAAGAACTTATTGCCCGGAAACATGAAATATTAGACAATGTAATCCCTGCTTCAAATTCTGCAATGGCTATTAATTTATACAAATTGGGGCATTTCTTTGACCGCTTCGACTATTTGGAACAGGCTCGCCAGATGCTGCAGAATGTATTCCCGCACATCAGAACTTACGGTTCAGGGTATTCCAACTGGGCTATGCTGTTGATGGATGAGGTATCCGGTATTTTTGAAATTGCCATAACCGGTGAAGAGGCAGAAAAGAAAAGGCAGGAACTGGAAAAAAACTTCATCCCCAATAAGATATTGCTTGGCGGAAGAACCGGTACCCTACCCCTGCTGGAGGATAAATTTTCAGATCAGACTAAGATATTTGTTTGCAAAGACAAAACCTGCCAGCTGCCGGTTACGGAGGTTTCGGAGGCGATGAAGCAGTTGGTATAAATATGATTGATGAATTATGAATGATCGTTTCCTGAGGTTCTTTCCTGTCTGGAGAGTTAGCGCAGCGGAACTCTATGGACAGAGTGGGGGACAGAGTTGGGAGCGCGCAAGACTCTTCCTTATGATCCCGAATAAGCGTTGTTAACAACAATCTCCATCATACTGGCAGGCTTAGACAGTTTCCTGAATCCGAACTGCCGGTACAGCTCCTGGGCATCAGAAGTAGCAAGCATCCATCTTCGCAATCCTTGTAGGGATGGATGCTCTTTTATAAACTCCATTAACTTTTTAGAAACACCTTTTCTTCTGTATTGCGATAAAACAAATACATCTGCGAGGTATGCGAAAGTGCTGAAATCTGAAATTACCCTGGCAAATCCGATCTGACTTTCGCCAAGATAAACGCCAAAGCAAAGTGAATTTTCGACCGATTGCTTGACGATTTCGAGTGGAATGTTTTTAGCCCAATAAGATTCTTCGCTCAGAAATTTATGAACTAATGCCAGGTTCAGTTTCGTCTTGTCTGTTGAGATCAGGAGTTCGGGCATAAGGCTGTAGATTTAACAAACAAAGTAATTAAGACCTCATATTAATATACTGCAGAGGCTGACCAAAATCTTCGCCTCGACAAACGGAAATAACCGCCTGGAGATCGTCGATTTTCTTTCCTTGTACACGAACCTGATCGTCCATAATAGAAGCCTGCACTTTAATCCCGCTGTCTTTTATTTTTTTCACGATCTTCTTCGCCACTTCCTTATCAATCCCCTCCCGTACCAGGATCTCTTTGCGAAGCATATTCCCCGAAGCATATTCTTCCTTGCCCATATCCAGTGCTTTAGGATCCAGATTCTGTTTAACCATACGGGAAATAATCGAATCCACGATAGCTTTCAAACGCATATCATTCTCAGTGACTATTGTTATTTCATTGGATTTTTTATCCAATTCAATAGTGCTTTTAGAGTCATTAAAATCATAACGGTTAAGAATTTCTTTCTTCGCGTTATTGATTGCATTATCGAGAGTCTGAGCGTCAAATTTGCTCACAATATCAAATGATGGCATACAAATTATTTGAGACTTTAAAAATATGTCGATATATTTAATAATAAAACAAATTTGTTAACAAATTGTATTTTTGAATATTAAACCTGCGTGAGCCAAGCTCACAAACGAAGATGAAAGTAAGGGCAAGTTCTTTGCGGCCCTAACAAACAACCAACTCACAAAAATAAGTATGAAGAAAAAGAAGAGCGAACCGAGTAAGCCTGCTAAGAAAAGCCAAAAAAAGGCAGCGAGAAAGGAACTTGAAATTGGCATGGCCCAAAAGTTCCTGGACGCTGTAAATAGTCTTGGTCACGATGCTGACCGGATAGCTAAAGACATCAGGAAAATGAGCCGGCAGCTGGCGGATAAACTATCGGAAAAGATAAAGAACGCCAAAGAGGATAATAAAAAAACTAAGAAAAAAGAACTTGTAAAAGCTGTGGCTGAAAAGGCCGACGTTAAGCCCTCAGCAAGGGCAGCCAAAGTTGTTGCTAAGGTTCTTGCAACTAAGGAGGGGCCTGCCGATGCAGCTCCGGTTAGAAAAAGGAGAAGCAATGCAACAACTTCTTCAGCTTCAACACCAACAGCTGAAAAATCTGCACCTGCAAGGAGAAAAACAGCTGCTGCACCCAAACAAGAAAATGCGGAAGATACACCTGTAGTAAGGCGAACGAGACAAGCAAAAGCGGAAGCAGAGAAACCGGCCGCCGCCAAGCCTGCGATAAGACGGAGCAGGAAGCCTGCTCAGACAACTAAAACTGAGCTCAGTAGCAATGCACCAAACTCTGACAACACCGATACTGGCGACTCAAGTTCTGACATTACAGAAAGTAAACCTAACCAGAATTAGTTAATATTAAGTTAACATTATTTTGTACAGTTTTGCAGTCCCGGCTCATATAAGTTGGGGCTGTTCTATTTTAATTCATGCCGAGGCAAAAAACACTGTTTACTAACCGAGAAATTAGCTGGTTATACTTTAACGAAAGAGTATTACAGGAAGCTGCGGACAAAACAGTTCCATTAATTGAGCGCATCCGTTTCCTGGCTATCTTCTCTTCTAATCTCGATGAATTTTATCGGGTAAGAGTACCGACACTAGGCCGGCTGGCTAATGTGAACACCAAAGCGAAAGAGTTATTCGGATATAATCCGAAGAAGATCCTAAAAGAGATAAAGAACATTGTGGTGAAACAGGAGCGACGTTTTAACCACTTGTATGAGGATGAGATCGTTAAGGAACTTGCGCAAGAAAAGATCTTTATAATCAACGATAAACAGCTGAACGTAGGACGTGGTGAATTTTTAAGAAATTATTTCCGAGATAAGCTGCTCTCAACCCTTGTACCGGTAATGCTGGAAGATGACAAGCCCTTTCCTGAGCTTAAAGACAGGGGAATATATTTCCTGGTCAAATTTTCAAAAGCTGGCCAGAAGGTAAAGTACAGTCTTATTGAAATCCCTACAGAAAGCCTTCAACGCTTTGTGGTGCTTCCGGAAACCAATAACCTCAAGTTTATCATTCTGCTTGATGACATTATAAGATACTGCCTCGAAGACATCTATTTTATCTTTGATTACGATGAAATTGAAGCCTATTCCATTCAGTTAACGCGGGATGCAGAGCTCGAACTGGATCGTAGTGTAAGTGAGAAATTCATTGTTACGCTGACCAAAAGTTTGCAGAAAAGAAAAAAAGGCAAGCCTATGCGACTGTTATATGATAATAATATGCCGCTTGATATGCTTACTTACCTGGTTGATAAACTGAAGCTAGATGCCGACGGACTTATCCCGGGCAACCGCTATCATAATTTTAAGGATTTTATCAGCTTTCCCAATGTGGGCCGAAAGGAGCTTGAATATCCTAAAGATCCGGTTTTAAATGTGAAAGGTCTGGATGCTAGGAAAAGTATTTTTAACCAGATTGCCAAACGCGATTTCCTCATTAACCTGCCGTATCAATCTTTCGACTATATTATCCATTTTCTTCGGGAGGCTGCAATTGACCCCAAGGTAACCGAAATTAGTATTACTCTATACCGGCTGGCGCAAAATTCAAGGATTATAAATGCATTGATCAACGCAGCTAAGAATGGTAAAAGAGTGAACTGCCTTGTCGAACTGAAGGCGCGTTTTGATGAAGAGAACAATATAAAATGGACTAACAGGCTCGAAGAAGAAGGCGTCATTGTTAACTATGGACTGCTCGACTATAAGGTACATTCAAAGATTTGCCTTGTAACACGAAAAGAAAAAGGCAAACTGATGTACTACGCCAATTTGGCCACCGGAAATTTCAATGAAAAAACTGCGGGACTGTATTGTGATCACAGTCTTTTTACTACTAATGAGGAGATTACAACAGAACTCAAAAAGCTTTTCCGAGGACTTGAAAAAAAAGTATTTTACAAAGATTATAACTGTCTGATCGTATCTCCTCTTGAAACGAGAAGCAAGATCTACGGATTGATCGAGAACGAGATCCAAAATGCAGCATCTGGCAAACCTGCATACATGATACTAAAGATGAACAGCCTTGCGGATGAGGAGATGATTGAAAAACTCTACATTGCCAGTCAGGCAGGAGTCAAAATCCAAATGATCATACGTGGAATGTGCTGCCTTGTACCGGGAGTTCCCGGACTTAGCGAAAACATCGAAGTGATAAGTATTATTGATAAGTACCTCGAACACGCCCGCGTCTGGATCTTCGCAAACGATGGCGAGGAGAAGATCTACTTGTCTTCCGCAGATTTTATGACCCGGAATCTGGACCATCGTGTGGAAGTGGGCTTTCCTATCCTGGACCCCAACGTACGGCGGGAGGTACGAGAAATAATCAATATTCAGCTAAAAGACAATACAAAAGCAAGGGAAATAAACAGTTTGAACAACAATAATTACCGTAAAGATAAAGCCAAAGTAGCTTACAGGGCGCAAAGCGATATCTATACTTATTTAAAATATAAAAACTATTAACATTGAGATACGCTGCTATTGATATCGGCTCCAATGCCGTTCGTTTACTTATTGCCGATATAATTGAAAAAGGTGAAGAAACTTCGTTTAAAAAGAACACACTGATCCGCGTTCCTTTGAGGCTGGGAGATGATGCATTTCTGGATAAAGAAATTTCTGTAAGGAAGGCAGATGAGCTGGTTAAGACCATGACGGCCTTTAAGCTTCTGATCGACGTTTATAAAGTTGAGGATTATGTAGCCTGTGCTACTTCGGCAATGCGTGAGGCGAAAAATGGGAAGGAAATAGTTGAACGTATCCGCAAAGAAGCAAACCTGAACCTAGAGATCGTCGAGGGTCAGAAAGAAGCTAACATTATCTATTCTACACATATTGAACAAACCCTGGATAAGAAAAAGAACTACCTGTATATTGATGTGGGCGGCGGCAGTACTGAGCTTTCCGTTTTTGTAGAAGGAGTAGTTGAGTCATCCAAATCATTCCCCCTGGGTACTGTCAGGATACTGGATAACGCAGATACCGAAGAAACCTGGGAGGATATGAAAAATTGGATAAAAATACATACCAGGAAATATAAGAACCTTATCGGGATTGGAACAGGCGGAAATATTAACAAGTTATTTAAACTTTCAGAAGAAAAAGAAGGCATGCCGCTTCCAATAAATAAGTTGAAGGATATGTATAATTATCTCTCGTCTTTTTCTCTCAAAGAACGTATCAATGTGCTGGGCTTGAACCAGGATAGAGCCGACGTTATCATTCCTGCCTGTGAGATTTACCTTACGGTAATGAAGTGCGCCGGAGTTAAGCAGATTTTTGTTCCCCGGGTGGGTATGGTTGATGGCATTATCAACCTTTTGATTGAGAAGAACATCACTGAAAAAGCAGAAAATATCTAGATTGATAGGCAAGCCCTCGAGGGCTTGCCTATCAATCTAGTAAAAACTACCGTCCCCTCTCCGGTTCATCATACGGCCATTCCTGCTGGCTGCAGCTCCCGTCCATTTTTGAGGCGTCCACCGAAAATTAAGCAATACGTAGCGGCTTAAAGCGTTTGAACGGGTATCTGTGTAGCCGTTTTCATTGATATCGCGATTAATAAAATTATTTTGGTTGAGAAGGTCAAAAGCCTGGATACTTAAAGCTCCGTTTTTACGCTTAAAAAATTGTTTCTCCAGTGCAGTATTAATGATAAACGGATTGTTCGTAACATTTGCGTCTATCCCACTCACGAAGTTCTTACTTGCACTAAATGAAAACAAGATCGTTTTTGTGAAATACACTCTGCCATCACCACTTAAGGCCCAGTTCTTTGTGTTTATGTCCCTTGATGCAGGAAGTGTAAAATCCGCCTTGGTATAAACAAAGTTGACATGTGGATTAAGCTCGAGCCATTCGTTCGGATTGATCTGAGGACCTAAGCGCTGAGAAAATGTCCATGTGGTACCACGGTTTTCCAGGTTGTTACTCATAGAGATACTTTTACGGTTCACCACACTACCATTCAGGCGGATACTATATTTCCGGTCGGCTAATGATTTCGATATGCTGTAGTTACCCGTGACTGTCGATGCACCGTTCATGTTGAGAAAGCGTGTCTCATTGATATAACTGGTCACAGTTTTCCCGTCCTCCTGAATTTCAACAGGAATGTTCACTATGTTAGAGACCACTGAATTGTCAACGAACCTGGCGTTCAGGTTAAGGGAATAATTAAGCCTGGAATTCGAGATATAGTTATTATAAGCAGCACTAACAGTATGATTGAACGCAGCTTTCAAGTCGGGGTTACCTACCACCGGATTATTAGCCCTCGACACATCTCTTACTGGTTGAATTTGATCGAACGATGGTTCGGATGCGTTACCGGTATAATTAAGGCTAAAACGGTGCTGTCTTGAAAACTGGTACTCAAACCGTGCTATGGGGATCAGATAAAAATTACCTCTCCTGGTTGTGGCGTCGAGGTGAACCTTAGTACCCTCTAAAAGAGTTGGGATACCGGTCATGCCAAGCGAAAAATTGTATTTCTTTTCAGTAAAACGATAGTTTAAGGAAAGCCTGCTTTCTGTAAAAGAATAATTAAACACATTGGTCAATGAATCAACGGGTGTTTGAATACCTGAAGCATCCAGGTTATTGGTGTACGCACTGTTATCATAAGACCTGCGGTTTATCTGTGCGTTAAAATCAAGCCTCGACTTTGTGCCTAAACGTTCAGAGAAGGTTGTACTACCTCTGAAGGTGTTGTTCAGGTTTTTACGAAGTACCATTCGGTGCACCAGGGAATCCTTCAACAAGACGTTGGCATCGGTATCGTCATAATATAATATGTTTACATTCTGCTCATTATCCCTATCCTGATCACTTTGCATATAACTTAAATTGAGGGAAAAGTTCCGGCCTTTCTTTTTGAACAGGTGCTGATAAAAAATGCTTCCCCCGAAGTTCGGCGTAGTGTTCTCACTTCTATTCCTGCCATCATGGGTTTGGTTGAACACCCCTGTTTGTATATTCTTTGAAAAACTACTGTTTGAAGAGCTGCTGTAAGTAATAGAAGGTCGTATTCTTAAAAAGTTTGCACTGTCAATATCGTACTCGAGGTCAAAATCGAAAGAATGATTCTTTGTATTGTTGTCGGCATTACTTTCGTTAGTTGAGTATATGCTGCCGAGGGTAGTTGTATTCTCAGAAATACTGCTGTTTAAAGAATTGACATTATTAAAGCCATAGGAATAACTTCCGTTGAAGCTCACTTTCTTACTCCATTGGTCTCTATACCCGAAGGATCCTCTTCCCAGAGTTGTGGTACCACCGCTGCCTCCGGTACTTCCGGAAAACCCTCCTCCTCCACGACCGCCTCGAGAACCGAAATCTCCCCCCGAAAACGAATTATCATTATTGCCACCTGCCACTCCATTCACGGTGTTATTGAACCGCAGATTGGTATTGATCTGCTGGTTGCCATTTATCCGGTTACCAAAAACTGAAACACCGTAGCGTTCATTGTTTCCCGCGCCGGCATTAAGCCGTCCCATATTACCCACAGACTTGTCCCTCCTGGTTACGATATTTAATACCTTTTGCGGATCTCCCTCCTTAATTCCGGTACGGGCAGCCTGATCGCCGTAATCATCAACGATCTGAATCTTATCTACAATATCGGCAGGTAAGTTCTGAATGGCATTAGCTACATCGCCACCCGAGAAGTCTTTCCCGTTTAAACGCGCTTTCGTGACCTGCGTTCCCTGGGCAGTAACCGTTCCGTCTGAAGCGACCTCTACTCCCTCCATCTTCTTTAAAATCTCATCGACCGTAGCATTTTCCCGAACTTTGTAATCGCTTGCCCGGTATTCTATGGTGTCTTCTTTGTAGGTAATACTTGGTGTCCCATCTATCTTTACCTCATTAAGCATATTGGTCTGGGCTTTAAGAATCAAGGGATCCAATACCAACCGCTTAGTTGCATCATTATAAAGGAAGCGCTTGGTGTAATTCATGTAGCCCAGACTTCTTACACTGATAACAAACTGCCCTGCCTGAACATTTTTAAAAACGAATATTCCATCAGGATTGGTGCTGGTGCGCAGGGTATCTTTAGCAGACATCAGTGTAACTGAGGCACCAATTACAGTATTATCTGTACTGTCTTTAACAATTCCACTCACTTCATGATTTACCTGTGCCAGTAGATTGAAAGAGCAAAGGAATAAAGCGAGGGAGAGTAAATTTCTATTCATGTTTGAGAATATGAAATGATTGTTTAAGGGGATTATTTATCAGCCAGCGTATACTTTCCCCAAAAATCTGTAGCTGCAAACATGGATGGGTCAAATGCGGGACGGCCCCCACTGCCTCCGAAGTTACCTCCTCGTCCGCCGCCGCCACCCATAACTACTATGTTGCCACCCACGCCAAAATCCCTGCCATTAAGTTTAATATTATAGGCAAACTCTTTACCTGGCTTCAGCCCTATCAGTTCTAAGGGAATGGCCAGCTCGTAGATAAAACTACCCTTGGTATCAAAATTTACGCCTGTTTTAATGCCGAATTCATTATAGATAGATACCAGGGAATCTGTTATAGCAGGTATTCCCGATACCTTGATTTCTTTGAACTGTGCCAGTTGCTGCTTTCTTCTTTCAACTAAAGCTGCTGAATCAGCCGGGGTTCGGTTTTCCCTGTTTTGTCCTTGCCACACACGTTGTCCGCCAGGTCCTGAACCTCCACGTCCCTGGCCCCTCGGGGTTCTCACTATGACGGGAAATGTTAGAGAGGCAGCATCTTTTTCTTTTTTCTTTGCACTGGCATTAAAGCTTACCGTAATACCTCCCATCAAAATCTTATTGCTGTTAAGCGGATCTTCAGATTTTAAGACCAGGTAAAGATTTTTAGCATCATTGGACATGTTGTAAAAGAGCAGGGTATTCCGGTTATAGGCTGTAAGCGATTCTGTCTCGCTGAGTTTCCCGTCAATCTTTGGTGGAACAGGAGCCCATTGAGCCTGTTCCTGATCTCCTGGAAGCTTTTGTGCGCTGCAAACCTTGCCGTAACCCAATATTAAGAGTACAGGAATTGAGAATTTAAAAAGATTCATCTTGTAAGTGTTGATGTTGAGATTAACAATTTTAGCAATAAGGAAAATAATAAAAAAACTTTTGATACCTGCTTGTATAATACTGCTACCAAATGGCATTATTCGGCGATCTATATTTTTTGTCCTGCTTCCAGCGCACGCGGCACGCCTACGCTGGAAAGGGTAATTCCAGGCAAAAAAAAACGCTTGCCTCTTATGGACAAGCGTTTCGCTAAATGGTTTAATTTGTTATTTATGTTATTTACCAAACTTAAGTTTTAACTGATCCAGCATATCACTGGTTATCGGCTCTGCCTTGTCGGCCTTTTCAGGTTTTTTAAATCCGGGGTTGAAATCCTTCTTTTGATAATAAGGTTTTGTTGCATCCTGTTTAGGGCGACCCTCCGCGTTTTCAACAGAAACTGTTTTTGTTGTTTCCTGTTTTACCAGAACCTTTTTACCGTTCCAGCGTACCCAGATTTTTTCAAGGCACTTCTTAGTATACAAGGGAAACTCCCCTTGCTGCATCCACGCATAGTAGCTAGGTTCTGCAGTAAATACTTCCTCTACACATTTGCCTTTGTGTTTACCAAAGTTAAATACTTCGATACCATGTTCGTTAAACACAATACGACCAGCAAAATCGACCGGACGACTTAAATTGGTGAATGAGTGCAATGCTTCCACATCGTTTTTTACAGGAACAGACTTATTCCCTTTTTTATCTTCCCACTCGGTATCTTTATACTTATCCAGCTGTGCCAGTAAAACCTCGTAAGTGGCACGAATATCGGCCTCTGCTGAATGAGCATTCTCAATATTTTTACCACAATAGAACTTGTAAGCCGCCTTTAAAGTACGCTGTTCCATTTGATGAAAAATATTCTGAACATCAACGAAATGACGGTTCTCTAATTCAAACTCAACGCCTGCACGAAGGAACTCCTCCATAAGCATGGGAATATCAAACTTGTTGGAATTATAGCCTGCCAAATCACAATCATTCAGAAAATCTGCAAACTCTTGTGCTACGTCTTTAAAAGTAGGCGCATCCTTTAAATCTTCGTCAAAGATCCCGTGTATCAACGATATTTCATAGGGAATAGGGATTTCAGGATTAATTCTTGAGACTTTCATTTCCTGGGAACCGTCAGGAAGGACCTTCAAAATAGCTATTTCTACGATACGATCGGCACCTAAATTAATACCGGTAGCCTCCAGATCAAAAAATGCAAGAGGACGTTTCAAATTGAGTTTCATCTGAACCAAAGGTCGGAAAAAGCTTTTACAAACAAATTAAAAAATAATAGCTGTTTGAAATTTTTGTCATTGTGATTATCTTTCGGCACCAACCCATCACATGAGAAAAGTACTTATAACTTTTGCCATAATTGCTATGGCATATTTTGCGTCCGCACAGCAGGATTTCAGCTTTGCAAAACCTGGCACTGAAGAATTTAACCTCAAAAGATACGATAAAGATACCAGCGCCAATGCTGTAGTGTTGCGTGAGTTCGGCACAGCCTATTTAAGCAGCAGTGATTCAGAGCTTATTTTCGAATATCATGTGCGTACCAAGATCTTTAACAGTAAGGAGTTCAGACAGGGAAACATTGAGATCCCTATCTACAAGAAGGATGCTAATTCCTTCGAAAAACTGAGCAATATCAAAGGAATAACTTTTTATCCGGATGAACAAGGCCTGATCAGGTCATCGGAGTTAGATCCTAAACAGATCTTCACAGAAAAAAAAGCCTACAAAAATGTCGACGTGACTAAATTTGCCATGCCTAACTTAAGGGATGGCTGCATCATTGAATACTCCTATCGGCTGCAGTCGCCTTTTGTTTTTAACTTCAGGAAATGGGAGTTTCAGTCAGATCTACCTAAAATTTATTCGGAATATTCACCAAGGATACCTGCAGTTTACAATTACAATATCTCCATACGTGGCCCCTTGAAGCTGTCTAAAAATACCGGCTCGGTAGAAAAAGATTGCTATAGTCCCGGCGGGGGTTTTAAAGCCGACTGCTCCAAAATGATCTACGCCATGGAAGACATTCCTGCATTCAAGGAAGAGGATTACATGACTGCAGCAAGTAATTTTAAGTCGGCCATGTATTTTGAACTGTCTGACTACACCAGTTACAACGGCGTTAAGACCAAACTAACGAAAGAATGGAAGGACGTGGATCATGAACTTAAAACACATGAGGCATTTGGTGCTCAATTAAAGAAAAAAGATTTTTTTAAAGACAAGATCAGCCCTCTGCTGTCGGGACAGAAAGATGAACTGGATAAAGCAAAGCTGATCTATAAGTACTGGCAGAACTGGTTTAAATGGAACTCCAATTATGGCGAGTATAGTAATGATGGTCTGAAAAAGGCATTTGAGACACATACCGGCAATGTTGGTGATATCAACCTCTCCCTGGTGGCAGCTATGAACGCAGCCGATTTAGACGCCGAACCAGTCATTTTATCCACCCGTTCAAACGGGACGGTCAACCCGCTGTTCCCGGTTTTAAGCGATTTCAACTATAGCATCTGCAAGGTTAACATCGGCGACAAGTCTTACCTCCTTGACGCAACCGATCCGCTTCTGCCCTTCGGGTTGCTTCCGATGCGATGTATCAATGACAAGGGCAGGGTGATGAGCTTTAGCAAGCCTTCGTACTGGATTGACTTAAAAGCCTCCCAAAAAGAGTCTAAAACAATCAATTTAAACCTTACCATTAACGAGTCTGGAAAAGCTGAAGGCACTATTGTTATTTATTCTTCTGGATATGAGGCATATAATAAACGTAACAAGATCAGAAGATTTAACTCCACTGAGGAATACGTAGAAGATCTTGACGAGCGAATGCCGAAGATAAAGATTATGAAATCGGAGATTCTTAATCTCGATACTCTGGACAGATCATTATCCGAAACTTATACCATAGAGATGGATGTAGCCGACAAGCAGGATAGGAGCACATTGATCTTTAACCCCTTCTTTTTGGACCGGGTGACGGAAAATCCTTTCAAACTGGCCGAAAGAACTTATCCGGTGGATATGGGAGCTCCGTCTGAGACAAGGATCATGATGACGCTTTCCTTCCCTGAAAAGTTTGAGGTAATCAGTAAGATTGACCCGGTGGGATTAGCCTTGCCCGACAAAGGAGGTAAATTTATAGCACAGGTTAGTGCAGAGGGCAATACCCTTTTGTTTATGAATCACACCCAGTTAAATAAATCTATTTACAGTGCCGAGGAATATCCTTACTTGAAAGAGCTGTTTAACAAGATCGTGCAGTCGCAGCAAATTGACCTGGTTTTTAAAAAGAAGATATGAAGCGCGCTGTATTAGTTTTTACTTATTTACTATTAATTTTCTCATCAAGGGCTCAGGTAAATTATGCTGTATCAGCTATCCCCAAAACACTGTTACCCAGAGCCGGCGCAATAGTAAGAAACTCGGAAACGAGTATTGAGGTCAAGGCACTGGATGATGTAATCTCAAAACATAAGGTGGCAATTACTGTCCTGAACTCTTCCGGGGCGAATGAGGCTAATATAGACCTTTACTACGACAAAGTCACTCAAATTAAATTAGCGAAAGGCATCATTTATAACGAATTCGGGCTGCCGGTGTCGAAATTCACTGAGAAAAATTTCAACGATCGCAGTGCCGTAAGCAGCATGTCAATATATGATGACGACCGCGTGAAGTTTTTTCATCCCACACAAACATCATACCCCTATACTATTGAGTATGAATATGAGATACGAAGCAAACAAAGTCTTTACTTCCGGGACTGGCTTCCGGTAACCACAACGGGAGTCTCTATTGAAAAAAGCTCATTAAGCTTTATCTGTCCCCTGAACTTTAAGCTCCGTCATAAAGAATTCAATTATACCGGCAAAGTGCAAGAACTATCCGATAAGGATAGCAGAACGTTTAAATGGCAGGTGAGTAATATCAGTCCCCTGCGATATGAGCCCTACAGCCCTGATCATGAGCAATTTCTGGTTTCAGTAAAGCTGGCTCCCGAGACTTTTGCTTTTAAGAACATCAAAGGAAGTTTCAGAAATTGGGATGAATATGGACGATGGATGTATGAAAACATTCTGAAGGGGAGAGATGAACTCCCCGAGCAAACCCGTTCATTAGTTCTGGATATGGTGAAAGACCTGCAAAATCCAAAAGAGAAGGCCAGGAAGATCTATGAATATATGCAGAGTAAAACACGCTATATCAGTATTCAGATCGGCATTGGTGGTTACCTGCCCTACCCTGCTGCCGAAGTTGACCGCTTGGGTTATGGCGATTGCAAAGGATTAGTTAACTATACGCAGGCCCTTCTTAAAGTTGCCGGAATAGAGTCCTATTATGCTGTTGTAGAAGCTGGAGGCTTAAAAAAAGACTTACTGACTGACTTTACCAGCATGAATCAGGGGAACCATGTCATTTTGTGCCTGCCATTTAAGAATGACACTACCTGGCTGGAATGCACCAGTAAAATTAAACCTTTCGGGTTTCTGGGTGACTTTACTGATGACCGGCAGGTGGTAGTGTGCAGTGCAGAGGGAGGAAAATTAATGCGGACGCCTAAACTAGAGACAGCAGGCAACCGCCAGATACGCCGGGCAGAATTCCAGGTGTCTGACAAGGGTGATCTGACTGGATCGATCGTTACAAACTTTGAAGGTTCGCAATATGACAATCATGATGTTCTGTATAATGAGGCTTATGCTGAACAACTGAAAAAACTCCCTGACCTGTATCCTTTGCCGAACCTCAAAATCCAATCTTTTCAATATAAGAAGGTCAAAGAAGCCAGACCGGTCACCACAGAAAGCTTAAGTATAAACTCGACGGATTATTGTTCTTTTAACGCCGGTAAGTTGCATTTGGTAGTTAATAGTCTGAATAAATACACCAATGTACCTAAGGAAGTACGTAGCAGAGTAAACCCGGTGTTCATAAACCGCGGCTGGCACGATGAAGATGAAATAACTTATCAGCTACCCGACTCTTACAAGCTTAACTTTCCTCCGGAAAAGAAACGTATTGAGAAACCTTTCGGATCTTATACTACAGATATTACCTTTTCAGGGAATAAGATCACCTACAAAAGGATCATGCAGTTAAATGAAGGAACTTATGCTCCTGAAGAATATCAGCAGCTGGTAGACTTTTTTCAAACGGTTTATGAAGCTGATCATGCTAAATTAATTGTGGAATCTGCTAAGTAGAGATATTTTTTTCTAAAAGAAATATAATATCTTGTGCGCATAAACAACCACATAAACAACACATGAGATTTAAAGCATTTATGGTACTGGGTTTTATTGCCAGTACCTTCTGCGCTGATGCACAAACTAAGTGGCATCCGCTTTTTAATGGAAAAAACCTGGACGGCTGGAAACAGCTTAACGGTAAGGCAAAGTACGAAGCGAAAAATGGCGAAATTATCGGAACCACGGTAAGCAATGAACCAAATTCTTTTTTAACTACTGAAAAAACTTACGGCGATTTCATTCTTGAACTGGAGCTCTTCGTTGATCCTTCAATGAACTCGGGTGTCCAGTTCAGAAGCCTCAGCCTTCCTGATTATCAAAATGGCCGGGTGCATGGTTATCAAATGGAGATAGATCCGTCAGAACGCGCTTATAGCGGTGGAATTTACGATGAAGCACGGAGAGGCTGGTTGTATACCCTGGATATCAATCCGGAAGGAAAAAAAGCATTCAAAAATAACACCTGGAATAAATACAGGCTGGAATGCATTGGAAACAGTATCCGGACCTGGGTGAACGGCGTGCCTACAGCTCACGTGATTGACGACCTCACCCCTCAGGGATTTATAGCCTTGCAGGTGCATTCTATCGGCAAAAATGATACCCCCGGCAAGCAGATCCGCTGGAGGAATATTCGTATCAGCACGGAAGACCTGAAACCTTCTCCTTATGATAATATTCATGTCGTGAATCTGGTAGCCAATAACTTGTCGCCTCAGGAAAAAAAGAACGGGTATACTTTGTTATGGGACGGCAAAACTACTAATGGCTGGAGAGGTGCCTACAAAAAGTCTTTTCCTGAAAAAGGCTGGGAAATAAAGGACGGCATATTAAGTGTTCAAAAATCGGGTGGTGCGGAGTCAACCAATGGCGGTGATATTGTTACAGAAAAAGAATTTAGTGCGTTCGAACTGAAGTTCGATTTTAAGCTTTCCGAGGGTGCGAATAGCGGGGTTAAATATTTTGTAACTGAGACGGAAGGCAACAAAGGTTCCGCTATTGGCCTGGAGTATCAGATCCTGGACGATGATAAACATCCGGACGCAAAATTAGGACGGGATGGCAACCGTACCCTGGCATCTTTATATGACCTAAAGACGTCTGAGAAAATAAAAGCTTCAAGAAAAAAGATCGGCGAATGGAATCAGGGTATCATTAGGGTTTATCCTGATAATAAGGTGGAATACTGGTTGAACGGATTCAAAGTGCTGGAATACGAGCGCGGATCTAAAGAGTTCCAGGACCTGGTATCTGTTAGTAAATACAAAGACTGGAAGAACTTTGGAATGGCGCCAAAAGGCCGTATACTCCTTCAGGACCATGGCGACCAGGTTTCATTTAGGAGTATTAAAATCAAGAAGTTTAACTAATCTATCGTTATAAACATTAGACCATGCAAAATTCTCGAAGAAAATTCATCAAACAGTCTGCTATTGCTTCTGCCGGAGTTTATCTGGGTACTATGGGGATGAGTGCCAAAAGCTATGCAAAAATAATAGGTGCCAATGACAGGGTTAGAGTGGGCGTTGTCGGTTTCTCCGACAGGTTCAGAAGCTCTCTGTTCCCGTCTTTTCTTAATCATAACAAAGAACTCAATTTTGAGATTGCAGCCGTTTCTGACCTCTGGAAGTTAAGAAGAGAAGAGGGACAGGCATTTCTTAAAGAAAAAACAGGAACGGTGGTAAAAGCCTTCCGCAACAATGATGAGTTATACCAGATGAAAAACCTGGATGCCGTTATCATTGCTACCGCCGACTTCCAGCATGCGCTGCATACCATTGAAGCGGTAAAAGCCAATTGTGATGCTTATGTAGAAAAGCCATTCGCTGAAACGATGGAAGATAACAAAGCAGCATTTAAAGCGGTCAAAGACAGCAACCGGATAGTTCAGATTGGCTCTCAACGCAGAAGCGGCACTAATTATAAAGCTGCAGCCGACTTTATCAAAGAAGGCAAATTCGGCGATATCACCATGGTGGAACTTACCTGGAATGTGAATCAGCCAGGCAGGTGGCGCCGGCCGGATCTGGTAGCTAAATGTAAGGAAGAAGACACCGACTGGAAGCGTTTTTTGATGAACCGCCCATACGAAGAATGGGATCCAAGGAAATACCTTGAATACCGTTTATTCTGGCCATACTCTTCAGGCATGCCCGGGCAATGGATGTCGCATCAGATCGATACCGTTCATTGGTTCACCGGCTTACAGCACCCGAGAAGCGTTGTAGCAAACGGAGGCATTTACCAATGGAAAGACGGCAGAAGGAACTGGGATACTACCACCGCTGTATTTGATTACGGTAAAGAGAATGATCCGGAAAATGGCTTCCAGGTTACCTTCGGATCAAGGATGCACAACGGCGATGAACATCCGGCAGAAATCTATTATTCCAACGGCGGTGAACTTAACCTGATAACGAATAAAGTGTCGCCTAAGGGTGGTTTATCGGCAAAGGCGGCGGCGGCCATGAACATGAAAGCGAATTTGCTGCCTGAAGTTAACCTCGCAGAGAACGCGGTTAAAGTAGCGGCTTCAGCAAATACAGGGGCAGATATTTTAACCTCAAGTCATATGCTTAACTGGATGGAATGCGTCCGCAGCAGAAAACAACCCAATGCTCCGGTAGAGGCAGGTTATTATCATTCTATCGCTAATATTATGACCAATGCGGCTGTAAGAACCGGTGCTAAAGCTACCTTCGATTCAAAGAATCAGGAAGTAATAGCGGACGGGAAAGTGTTTAAGTATTAAAAGTTGAAGTTGGTAATCGCACGCGTGACTGCGTGTGACTACCAACTTCAACTTATCTTCTGGTTTCCGCTTCCTTAACCCTCTTATCTACTTCTTCGATAAGTTGACGCACAGCCTGGCTTAGCTTGGGTTTGCCGGCGTAATCAAGGTCAAAATCTATATGTTTGGTTTTGCGCTGGTATTTGAATTCGAGGTAATAGTGAGGGACGGTTGTCTTGCCTCCTGATACACCTTCCATCACTGATGGAAAATTCCAGAATCCCAAATCTGCTGCTTTGCGGTGCAGGTACAATAAATCGTCTTTATTTAATTTTACTTTCACTTTTACCAGGGAATCTCTGTCGTTAATATACTGGTATACCTGGGTTTTAGAGTTGTATTGATTTACAAGACTATCTCCCAAACCATACTTAAAGGTAAGCGATTCAAACTCGGCGAACTTGTATGGCGCATTTTTCACCATCATTCCATAGTAATACATGCAATACAATAAAAATGGAACTGCAATACTAAGCGCTAAAAATATCTTCTTCGTCCTGTTATTCATTTGTACATTGTTTCGATCCGCGAAAATAGAAGCTTTCCACGACTTTTCACGCTAAACTTTCAACCCTGAACTTTCAGCTTAAACTTTCAACTCTCAAACCTTAACTTACAACTTTCAACCCTGAACTTATAACTTACCGCTCATCACTCAAAACTCACCCTCCCCTTCCACGAACTCCCCTTCCCACTTCGCTATCACAATAGTAGCCAGGCAGTTCCCTATTACATTTACAGAAGTACGTGCCATATCCATTAGCTCATCTATTCCCAGGATGATAAATATTGGCCAGCTAGGCATTCCAAAGGAAGAAGCGGTCCCTAACAATATTACCAGGGAAGCCCTTGGCACTCCGGCTACACCCTTACTGGTAAGCATTAGCGTAAACACGATCAGCAATTGCTGGCCAAGACTGAAATCAATCCCGGCTGCCTGGGAAACAAAAATAGAAGCCAACGCCAGGTATAAAGTTGTACCATCGAGGTTAAAACTGTAACCTGTAGGCATTACAAAGGCCACGATCTTGCGGGGAACACCCAGTTTTTCAAGGTTTTCCATGGCGCGGGGCAAAGCTGCCTCCGAACTTGTGGTAGCAAATGCAATAGAAACAGGTCCGGCAATAGCCTGTAGAAATTTCTTAATAGGCACACCCACCAAAAGCGCTATCGGAAGCAGCACTCCTAAAAGGAAAATAATAAGCGCCACATAAAGGGTAAACAATAGTTGAATCAGGTTTAAAAGAATTCCCAATCCCATATGCCCAACCGTATAGGCAATGGCAGCCCCCACCCCTATTGGTGCAAAATACATTACAACGTTGGTGAATTTGAACATTACTTCGGCAAGACTTTCCGTAAACTGAAGCATGGGCATCCGTTTATCCTCGCGTACCATGGCAAGAGCAATCCCGAAGATTATGCTGAAAACAACAATTTGCAGTATTTGTCCCTCGGCTACCGACTTAGCTATATTTTCAGGAAAAATATGTAAAATGATATCCGTCCAGGACTGTGGCGGTACATGCGGAAGCTCCTCATGCAAGCTGGCGGGCGGTTTTATACCTGCACCAGCCTGCGATATATTGATAGCCGCAAGACCTATAAACAAAGCTAGTGTAGTGACGATTTCAAAGTAGACAATTGATTTCCAGCCCATTCTCCCCACTTGCTTCAAATCCGCATGACCGGCTATTCCATAAACCAGGGTAGCAAACAGCAAAGGAGCAACAATGGCTTTGATCATTTTTAAGAACACCTTACTCAAGACCTGCAGGTTCATGGCAACTTCGGGGTAGTCATGACCGATTTCAGCTCCGATCACCATCGAGATAAGAATCCAGGAGGTTAGAGACTTTTTCTTAACTGCAAATAAGATTAGTGCAACTACCGCCAGCCAGCGCGAAAATAGTAATGCAATAGGAGAAACAGCAATCAGGTTATAGTGATTAACAAAGGCCAGAATAGCTGCAATGGTAGCGGCAATTAGAGCAGCAAAGCCTGCTTGTTTTAACTTCATATATTGAGTTGATGGGTAAACAAATGTAAATAATTAGATTTACAGCACAAATTTGAGCTTGCTGAAAGATGAAACCCGAAAGACTAAGCGATATAAAAAAGGAGCTGATTTCACTTAGCAATGAACAACTGATAGAAATCTCCCTGAAACTCGCTAAGTATAAAAAAGAAAATAAAGAGCTTTTAAGTTATTTACTGTATGAAGCAGCCAATCCTCTGCAATACGCTGACTCAGTGAAAGCAAGCCTGCTTGAGGGCTTTCAAACACTCAAAAGACATCACTACTACAGTACTAAAGAACTTCGAAAAATCCTGCGTTTACTTGCCAAACATGCAAAATATACCGGCCTGCCACAAGTAGAACTAGAGCTCCTGTTATGGTTTTGCAAAAACTATCTTCACTATGCCGATACCCGCTCTAATCATAAACCGCTGCAGATGATTTTGGTAAGACAGCTGGAGAAAGCAAAGAAACTGCTGGGTAAACTTCACGAGGATCTGCAGTTTGATTATGCAGAAGAATATAATGCTATTTTAGAGGAAGCAGAACAGAACGCCCGTTGGTTTAATAAAAAGGCATTTGAACTGTAACAAAGGCACCGTCCATCTATCTAAAATAAAATGCTTAACAAGGAAGCCCTCTTTAAAGAAATTTTCCAAACCAATTCAAAAAAGATCTTTCATTTATGCTATGGTTATACCGGAGACGCTGAGGCTGCTAATGACCTAATGCAGGAAACCTTTTTGAAAGTTTGGCAAAACCTCGATAAGTTTCGTAACCAGGCAATGATTTCCACCTGGATCTATCGCATCGCGGTTAATACCTGTTTGTCATGGCTGCGCGTTGAAAAGCGACAGCAAAAAGACGAATTGACCGATTCTATTATTGAAAACAAGCAGGAAGACCTGTCGGACAAGAATGAACAGGTTGCACTTTTGTATAAATGCATTTCTCAGCTGGAAGAAAATGAGCGGATCATCATTACTATGGTCCTCGACGAGGTTCCTTACACTGAAATTGCTGAGATCTCTGGTATCTCCGAAGGGAACCTCCGGGTAAAGATTCATCGTATTAAGTTAAAGCTGACTGATATATATAATAAATATGAAAGATTTTGATGCACTGAAAAATATATGGCATGGTCAGGCCGCCCGTCCCAAAATGAATTATGACGATCTGTTGAAACAGATAAAAAGATCAAAAAACGCCCTGGCTAGTAAGTTGCTAAAAGAAACGATAGGTATGGCTGCTGTTATCCTCTTCTTTGTTTTGATATGGACCTTTCAGCCTTTTCTTATGTGGACCTCCCACTTGTCGCTGCTAATACTGATCCTGTGCTGCCTGTATTACCTCTTTGTGCAGTTCCACGATTATCGCAGCATATCAAACAGCGAGTCACTTTTCCAAAAGCCCGATGAGTATATCACATTTCTAAAAAAATACCAGCAACATCGTTACACTTTAAATACCCGGAAGTACGCCGCTTACAGTCTATTTATTGGCCTGGCTTTCGCGCTATATTTTATTGAAGTGTATTTTTCTGCTCCGCTCTGGCAAGCCCTCAGCGGCGCTGTGTTCACCATCCTATGGTTTATAATTTGTGCCTGGCTGATGCGTAAGTACGCGAGGAAAGAACAGGATAAGTTAAACGATATTATAGAGAAGCTTGAGAACCTGGGAAAACAGTTTAAAGACTAATAGTATTTCAGACCAACCGCACAGAAGAAGAAAACTTATTCCCAACCCATTATCTTCTTCACTCTATTAAACTCATCCTGCAAAGGTGCCTGAATGTGGATGGCCTCCTTAGTTAGAGGATGTTTGAATTCAAGCTGTGATGCATGAAGCAGCATGGTGGTCATATCCCAGTTTTCCTTGAAGAAGCGGTTCTGCTTATTGCAACCATGCGGCCTGTCGCCAATAATAGGATGTAAGATATGCCCGAAGTGTTTCCTGATCTGGTGCATTCTGCCGGTAGAGGGTGTCACCTCCACAAAAGAATAACGGGACGTCGGATGATTTCCCAATGGGATATCCAGTTCAGCCCTGTCTAAGGTATTGTAACGTGTAAAAGCATCCTGCAAGACACCATTCTCTTTCCTCAGCGGATAGTCGATTTCCTGCTCGTCGGGAGTATATCCTCTCACTATGGCAAGATACTTCTTCTCCACCAGATTTTCTGCAAACTGCTGATGCATTTGGGTTTCTGTTTGTTTATCGAGCGCAAACAAAAGTATACCGGCCGTTTTTCTATCCAGCCTGTGAACAGGGTTCACCCACTGGCCGATCTGGTCCCTCAATAGCTGAAGCGCGAACTCTTCGGCGTCCCTGGCTATAGATGATCGATGTACCAGCAGGCCATGAGGCTTGTTAATGGCAATAAGATGTTCGTCTCTGAATAGAATTTCCAGCATCCCTTATTCGCCCGTTTCAGGAAGAGCTTCAAGGATTGTTGTCAGAAAATCAGGACGTTCTTCCAGGATCTGCAGCTGACCTTCAAGGGTTTTTACCTCTTCCTCCAGCTTCTGAATGTCCTCTCTTTTCGACTTTATTTTTTGCTTTATCGAAGAAATCACTATCTGTGATCTGCTTTTTGCTTTAGCCATTCTGATTGTTTTTATGCAATGATTAACGGGGCGAAATTAATGCTTTTAAACAATACTTAAGCAAATACTCTTCACATTCAATAAAAGCGAAAGTATGTTTATTGATTAATATATCATAAATACTACTTTTGCAGAAAAACTTGTATACAATGAGCATCGGACTGTCCGAACAGGAAATTTTACGCCGCGAGGCGTTGCAGGAGCTGCGCAAGTTGGGCATAGAGCCCTACCCCGCTGAAGCTTATGAGGTAAATGTTACCGCCCGGGATATCAAGGACAACTATGAGCGCGATAAAACTAATTATAAGAACATTAGCTTTGCCGGCCGGATTATGAGCCGCAGGATAATGGGCAGCGCGGCATTCGTAGAACTCCAGGATTCAACAGGCAGAATTCAAACTTATTTGAAACGTGATGAGATCTGTCCCGGTGAGGATAAGACCTTATATAATACTGTCTTCAAAAAGCTTCTGGATATAGGCGATTATATAGGAATCAAGGGATATGTTTTTACCACGCAGACCGGAGAGATCTCTATCCATATTTCTGAGCTAAAAATTCTTGCTAAATCATTGAAACCACTTCCCGTTGTAAAACGCGATGAAGAGGGCCATGTATACGATGGATTTACTGATCCTGAACTACGTTACCGCCAGCGATACGTTGACCTGACGGTGAACCCGCACCTGAAGCAAATTTTCATTAACAGGTCGAAGGTGATCAACACCATGCGTGCTTACTTCGACAACCAGGGATGGATGGAAGTAGAAACCCCTGTATTGCAACCCGTTCACGGCGGAGCTGCAGCACGGCCTTTCAAAACGCATCACAACACCCTGGATATGCCCCTGTTTCTGCGTATTGCGAATGAGCTTTACCTGAAACGCCTTATTGTTGCCGGTTTTGATGGAGTATATGAATTTGGTAAGATGTTCCGCAACGAAGGAATGGACCGTACGCATAATCCCGAATTTACCTCCATGGAAATATACGTAGCTTATAAAGACTATGTATGGATGATGGCGATGGTAGAGGAATGCCTGGAGAAAGTGGCTTTGGCTATCCATGGTTCAACGAAAGTGCCTGTTGGTTCTCACGAAATTGATTTTGCAGGACCTTACGAAAAGCTTTCCATGTTTGAATCAATACAGAAGTATACAGGCATCGATGTTTCGGAGCTTGACGAGCAAGGCTTAAGAAAAGTTTGCGCAGACCTTGGAATATCTGTAGATCCATCCATGGGTAAAGGCAAACTTATCGACGAGATCTTTGGTGAAAAAGTGGAGGCCCAGCTCATTCAACCTACTTATATCACGGATTACCCGGTGGAAATGACTCCCCTGGCGAAAAAACACCGCAGCAAAGAAGGATTGGTTGAGCGCTTTGAACTCTTCGTAAACGGTAAGGAAATAGCCAACGCCTATTCAGAATTGAATGACCCTCTTGATCAGAGGGCACGACTGGAAGATCAGCTTTTACTTGCCAATCGCGGCGACGAAGAAGCGATGGCAATGGACGAAGATTTCCTGCGCGCATTGGAATATGGCATGCCTCCTACCGCAGGGTTGGGAATCGGCATCGACCGTCTGGTAATGTTAATGACAAATCAGAGCACTATACAGGAAGTACTGTTCTTCCCGCAGATGCGTCCGGAGAAAAAACTAAAAGTTGCCTCTCTAGACGACTTTGTTGCTATCGGGGTGCCTGCAGTATGGGTTGCTGTGCTGATAAAAATGGGATTTAATACTATTGAAGAGCTTAAGGCAGCAAATCCAAATAAAGTATTTAACGATCTGGGTGGAATGCGAAAAAAACTGAAGCTTGACATCCCGGTGCCTTCCAGAGATGAAGTGCTGTTATGGTTCGAATAAAGGCTTGCCTTTTATATCATATTTCATTAAGGAGGCTTGCAATAAAAAATGCAGGCTTCTTTTTTTTCAGGCAGGTGAAATTTTGTAAACAATCTATGTAAACTGTGTGTAATTACAAAGAATTTCTTTACATAATGTTATTATAAGGGAAATATTTTTTTTACAAACGATTTATACATTTATATTGAATAAAAATTACGAAATATGAAACTATCTAGCATTGAAATTACAGAAAACGAATATCTCATTAAGTTAAACAAAGATGAGTTTGATCTCTCTCTCATTAACACTTTACTTAAACGTATACAGGCTGAAAATTTCTTCTCATTTCAACGAGAGGACGATGAAGACTTAATAAGCAGAAACAGAGAAAGAACTTCGTACTTTGGCCATTTAGACGATAAGTAAGATGTTACCCTAATCCAATGAATATGATTATTCTTTACCCGATACCCTATTATACAGGGGCCTGAACTCTTCAAGCCCCTTTTTTATTTCTAAACCTCTCCCCCATCCTGAACCTTTCCGTCATCCTAAAACTCTCTTTTATCCTGAACCCCTCCGTCACCCTGAAACTCTCTGTCATCCTGAAACTCTCTTTCATCCTGAAACTCTCTTTCATCCTGCCCCCTCCGTCATCCTGAACTTGTTTCAGGACCTCTTGCCCCAGAATGGCCTTCAAATGCTCCTCATCAAATCCCATTCACCCTACCCCTCTCTATTTACCATTTTTTCCTACCAATAAGCCACACCCGCGATCAACTCATCAAAAAAAAACAGAATAAACTATCACAAAAATCAAAAAAATTCACCATTCAATCATTTTTCCATTAGAAAAATCGCAATAAAACCAAACAAAATCCAAAGGCAACTAAGAAAACTAGTCAAATACAATAATAAATGTTGTCATAATTCTAAAAATCACAACAAACCTCATTTTATATTGCCAACATCATGAATTTTCTATCTTTTTTAATAAATTTGTTATAAATAATATTAAACAGAAGAAAAAACGCAGCAATCTTCTCTTTAAGATCAAAAAAAAAGGTGCTTTAACAAATTTTATCATGCTAAACGAAAAACCAACAATTATTGTAATCGGAAATGGAATGGTTGGCTATAAGTTTTGCGAAAAACTGGTAGCAAAGACCAATTCCTTTCGATTAGAAGTCTTTGGCGATGAGCCTAGACCGGCGTACGACCGTGTTCATCTGAGTGAATACTTCAGTGGGAAGACAGCTGATGATTTATTGATGAATACTTTAGAATGGTATGCTGAAAACGAAATCAACCTGCATCTAAATGATCCGGTCCAGGAGATCAACCGCGACAATAAAACCGTACATTCCTTAAAAGGAACCGTTTTAAAGTACGATTACCTGGTTTTAGCGACCGGCTCTTCCGCTTTTGTGCCTGACATTCCGGGAGTTGAAAAGGAAGGTGTTTTCGTTTACCGGACAATTGAAGATCTTGAACTGATCAGTGCCTATTCAAAGAACGCCAGAAACGGCGCGGTAATGGGAGGTGGCTTATTGGGACTGGAAGCAGCAAAGGCATTGATAGACCTCGGCATAAAAGACACCCATGTTATTGAATTTGCTCCCCGCCTAATGCCCAGACAAATTGATCAGCCTGGAAGCGCTATGCTGCAAATGAAATTAAAGGAACTAGGCTTACAAATACATCTTAATAAAAGCACTACAGAAATCGCAGGCAATGGCAAGGTCGATGCATTAAATTTCGCTGACGACTCGTCGCTTCCTATTGATATGCTGGTTATATCAGCCGGTATTCGTCCAAGGGATGAACTTGCAAAGCTTGCCGGACTGGAAGTTGGCACCCGCGGCGGTATTGTGGTTAATGAAAGCATGCAAACTTCAGACGAATCGATTTTCGCGATTGGAGAATGCGCTTTATATAATGGAATGATCTACGGCCTGGTTGCCCCGGGATATGAAATGGCCGAAGTGGTGGTCAGCAAGCTTAATGCGGGCGAAAAACAATTCACCGGCTTCGACATGAGCACTAAGCTTAAGTTGATCGGTGTGGATGTTGCCAGCTTTGGAGATCCCTTCATTAATGAACCAGACTGCCGCACCATTGCTCTTGAAGATACAAGTAAAGGAGTTTATAAACGTATCAACATCACCAAAGATGGTAAAACTCTTTTAGGTGGTGTACTTATTGGCGATGCAGAAGACTATAACATGCTTCTGCAAACCGTAAAAAATAACATGGCCCTGCCACCTAACCCTGAGGATCTGATTCTGGGCGCACGTGGCGGTGAAGCTGGAGAAGGTGGCGCTGGTGTGATGAGCCTGCCAGACGATGCATTGATCTGTTCTTGCGAGGCAGTTACTAAAGGCGCAATTTGCTGCAAGGTAAGAGACGAAGGAATCATCACCGCTGACGGCATTAAAAAGGCCACAAAAGCCGGAACAGGTTGCGGAGGTTGCATGCCGATGGTTAAGGACCTGGTAAACGGCACTCTGAAAGAACAGGGAATGTATGTTAAAAATGTTATTTGCGAACATTTTGACTACTCGCGCCAGGAACTTTTGGACATACTGAAGATGAACAATGTAAGAACTTACGATGAAGCACTTGACCATTATGGCAGAGGCGATGGCTGTGAGGTTTGCAAACCGGCCGTAGCAAGCATCCTATCCGGGCTTTGGAATGACCTTATCGTTAAGCAGCAACCTATCCAGGACAGCAACGACCGCTATCTGGCCAATATTCAGAAAGGAGGCACCTATTCTGTAGTTCCCCGAATTCCTGGAGGAGAGATTACTCCGGAAAAATTGATAGTGATCGGACAAGTTGCTCAGAAATACAATTTGTACACTAAAATCACAGGCGGACAGCGCATAGACTTGTTCGGAGCCCATGTAAACGATCTGCCAAATATCTGGGAAGAGTTAGTTGATGCTGGATTTGAAAGCGGACATGCTTATGGCAAGTCCCTTAGAACCGTTAAGAGCTGTGTGGGAAGCACCTGGTGCCGTTTTGGATTGCATGACAGCGTATCCTTTGCCATAGAGGTTGAAGACAGGTACAAGGGAATCCGGTCTCCGCACAAATTAAAAGGAGGCGTAAGTGGTTGTATCAGGGAATGCGCTGAAGCTCAGGCAAAGGATTTTGGAATCATAGCTACAGAAAAAGGCTGGAACTTATATGTCTGTGGAAACGGAGGCTCTAAACCACAGCATGCACAATTGATAGCAGCAGACGTAGATAAAGAAACTTGTATAAAATACCTAGACCGCTTTTTGATGTTCTACATCAAGACCGCTGATCCGCTTACCCGGACTGCAACATGGTTAAATAAAATGGAAGGCGGCTTATCTTACCTAAAAAACGTCATCATTAACGATAGTCTGGGCATTTGTGAGCAGCTGGAAGAAGAAATCCAGGGATTAATTGATACTTACCACTGTGAGTGGAACGAAGTAGTTAAAAATCCCGAATTACGTAAGCGTTTCAGTCACTTTGTTAACGCGCCGGAAGAAAAAGATCCATCTGTGGCTTTTGACACCATGCGTGAACAGGTTAAAGCCAGAGAGTGGTAATTATTTGAATATCTAATTTTTTGAATGAATAACATGGAAATCGAACTAACATCAGATATAAAATGGGTACTTGCTTGTAATGCCAGTGATGTACCGGAAAATGGCGGAGCATGTGTTAAACATGAAGACGAACAGATTGCCGTATTCAACTTCACCCGGAAGAATGAGTGGTTTGCTACCCAAAATCTTTGTCCGCATAAACAGCAAATGGTTTTGTCCAGGGGCATGATCGGCAGCACCGGCGAAAACTGTGAACCAAAGGTAGCTTGCCCTTTCCATAAAAAAACGTTTTCGCTTCACAGCGGCGAATGTCTTAGCGGTGATGATTTTTCTATAAAGACCTACCCGGTAAAGTTGATCGGAGAGAAAGTTTACATCGGGATAAGGTCAACAACTTAAAATTCGCCATTGTTACCATCGTTAAATATCGTTACCCGGCAGAAATGCCGGGTTTTTGTGTTTTATCAGACAGTCTTCGCACAGACGGGGGGCGAAGGAATGTAGGATGACCCTTTATCGACTTACCTGTCCATAGAATTCCGCAGGGTTTCTATGGATTCATCAATAAAAAAGAGTCTCTGACTCGCTGGGCGCCAAGTATTAGGCGGCTAAAGAGTCAGAGACTCCAATTCATGGGAGAATCCGTAGTCCCTCCAACGCAGGCCCTCGCTACAGACGAAGGAAGAAATTTAAGATGACGAAGAAACGAAATCATTATACCTACTTTGCTGCTAAAGATTAAACCCTAATGCTCTGCCTTCAGAAGATTTATTAAGTAATTGAGAATCTTTTTGTAAACTAAAATCAAACCTGTCCGGGTCCTTAAACTTCGGTTCAGTATTGTAGATGTGATTTCCTGTTACCCTGTTATAGAAAGATTCTATTTTCCCTGATTGATACAGATTGCAAAAATCAACCATAAGATCGTCTTTGCCACTTTCCTGGAAATAAACAGAGCGTCCTCCCTGCCCGCTTTTATTGAAAATGCAGTTGGTAATGCTGGCCTGTTGCACGCCCAGCAGGCTAAGCACGGATCCCTGTTCCCGGTTATCTACTTCATTAAAAGTACAGTGGTTTATATTTAATAATGGCCCGGTAGTACTTTCGTCATTCCCCCCGCGGTATAAATTAAGTGCAGAACCCAGAATCCCAGTAAACAGGCAGTTCTCAATCGTTGTAACTTCTGCGTTATAAATGCCTTTGTCATCCTTTTCTGAAGACAAATCCAGAGCTGTTCCTGAGATATTTCTGAAAACAGAGTTCTTTATAGTCAGGCTATCAGCATAGGTACCCTTACTTGCTTTAAAAGCACTAAAGCTGCTCTCATTGAAGTTATAGAATTCACAGTTGTCAACAGCTAACTTATAATGCAGAATCATCGGTTTGGTACTGGTCGTGATGCCGGCCTGGACGTCTGCATAATTCTGGTAACTGCCATTTAATGCTATTCCTTTGACGAGCAAAGCTCCTCCGTTCTCAATACAGATGAAAGATCTCAAGATCTTATCACTCACGTTTACCAATACCGGTTTTTCTTTTAAGCCTTCAGCGGCGATAATGGTGATTGGTTTACTTATAAACAGTTCGGTCTGAAGTGGATAGATGTCTGTTTCCGTTAATACTATCGTATCCCCTGCATCTGCATTGCTAATCAAATGCTCTAGTCTGCCAGCTTCAGCAGCCGGTACTTTAATTCGTTTACCTTTGCGACTCACTGTTTTAGCCGTGGGCTTATACCAACTGGCACCCGTTGCTTGCACTTTTATTAAGGGAAGCTTTGAAGGATCGGCACCTGCTCCGGAAACTGGCTTAGGTATTTCAATTCCTTTAAAACTCTTATTGGTTGCTTTAACATTTTTAAACCCTGGAGGAAGTGTTTGCTGTTTAGCATTGACAACCGCGTTCGCAGTGAAGGAAATGCCGGATTGGTTATGATCTGTGTAAAGCGGCTCAGACGGCCCGGCAATAAGGTTATTTCTGAATTGAACGTTCTCCGGTGCTGCCGTACGTTCAGTATCTTTGCCTGCGCCAAACTCAATACTCTTGCTGTTAACAAATGTATTGTGATGAATATCTGCATCCTTAACCTGGTGATAACGATTAATTACAGAGTTTGGCACCCCGTTCATCACAGCCAGTGCAGAGCGGAAATCATCCCCTTTTAAGTCAATTAAAACATTATTGAATACTTTATGACCAGGATTTATCACACGGATTCCTCCGGTAAAGGGCTTATTGTTGCCCAGGAAAAGGTTTCCTTCTACAACGTTGTTGCTTCCATGACGTAAGACCAGGCTACCTTCGCATTCAAAAAATGTATTGAAGCTAATTTGGTTTTCACCCGATTTGACAGAAACCACTTCCACCTCGCCATTACACCTTTCGAAATAATTATATTTAATATTAGTCCTCGAAGGTGTAAGGGAGTATTTGGATACACCCACACGGATGGTTTCACCCCCATTTGATCCAAGGCGCTGCCTGCCTTTAAAGTAATTGCTGTCAATACTGTGGTAGTTCTGCTGGCTTCGTTCATCAGTTAATTCCACGATCACAGTGGTGCCAAGGTTTAGCTTATCCACGAAAGTGCAGTGGTCCACCCTGTTGTTTTTTCCAAATAAAACCAGCCAATGATCGCTTGTGAATTTTTCAGGTTTGCTGTAATTTTCTATGACAATCCCAGTAAGCCGGCAATTGTTAGCCAGTTTATCATTGCTGGTTCTGAATTCAATAACGTCACCTTTGGCTGCGTAGCCGTTTTTGAAATACAGGTCTTTAATAATCAGGTGTTCCCCGGATAGTTTTAGGGACGAATTTCCTGATAAGATAACAGATCCGGGACTTTGAGCAGAAATCCGTACAGGCTTTTGCGCCGTACCGGTACCGCTTAAAACCAAGTTGGCATCTTTCCATTCGCCACTGGCAAGTATGATCTTATCGCCAGGTTTGGCATTGGCTACAGCAGCTTTGAGCTCTTTGGAGTTGTTGACGATTTTTGTTTGAGCAGCCGCAGCAAATGCCCCAGCTAGTAACAAAATAGTTAAAAAAGGTCTCATTACATCAAAATTAAAAGAGAGACTCAATCGGTCTCTCCTTTCACACTCATTATTTCTTTTGAATCATTATTTCAAACTGCACGGTTGAGGTATTACCCGTAGAAGTAGCTTCACGAATCTTGATCAATGCATTTTTGTAAGTGGAAGGATTTCCAATATCCGGAATGCGGACATATATCAAAGAAGCAGTGGTTAAGTTAAATACAGATGTAGTTCCTGCAGATGCCGGATCAAATCTTGCGGATACTCCGGTTGCTGCCGAAATAGAGTTTGCGGTAAAATAGGCATTGTCCAAATTTGCTATTGTGTTAGCATCAAATTGTGTATACAAATTGTTGATACCTGTAGTACCCTGAACCAACACCCTGAACTTTGTCGCTCTCATTGCCGCAGGATTTTGTATTGTCCAAGAAACTCCGTTACACCTGAAATTTGCCGAGACATTGCCAGTATTAGTCGGGCTATAAAATGTAGGTCCATTACTTGTCGCATAGTAAACAAACGCCATCACAGCTTCGGCTTCATTTAAACTGCAATTACCAAGAGTAATTCCAGATTCGGGAATAAATATGGTATTTGTCCCTGTACCGTGCGCAGTCATGAAGACTTTGTAATACGAGTAAGGAACGTCCAAATCTACTATTACCTCTTCGGGTATGTCGATAGCATCCGTTACTACAATTTTAAGTTTCGAAGCACTCTTGGTATAAGAATAGTTATAGTTCAAATCGTAGGTTTTGGCACCGTTCAGGTTTGTGATGCTCTCCACCAACTCGAAACTTCCCTTATAATTATCATAAATTTCGATCTTCGCAATGCCGCTTTCTGCTTCGATCTTCCCGCTAACCAGTGTTGTACCGCCAGTTGTAACGGGTGTAAGTATAGCTGGAAATCCCGACAATTCGGGTCTTTCCGGCATAAACGAAGATATTCTAAACTGATCTTCCGAAGATGTGTTATCCAAATGCCTCAGCACTACCTTTACACCAGTTGCCTCTTTCATATCAAAAGCCGAAAAGCTCTCGTTGGGAATAGTGAAATTATAGTCGAACTGGTTTTCTTGCGCAGGTTCTTCAGTATGTACTAATACCGGAGGATTTTCCTCTCCTCTCAATAAATAATAATACACCAGTTTAATACCGGATGCCGATTGAATATTACCACTTAATTGTGCTTCAGGCTCGAATTTTTTCGTAGCCAAATTATACACAAAATCACCAAGCGTATAAGTATCGGCCGGTTTAAGCTCTTTCTCCTCTTTGCAGGAAGTCATGATGACCAAGCCTAGCAAAAACACACAAGCTACTTTATTAATAATTCCTTTCATGATAAACCTCCTTTATGGCTTCTAATAACCACTGTTTTGAGCAATTTTAATCTGAGTATTGGTATCAATCTCCCGCTGGGGGATTGGTAATAACAACCGATCCTGTGTTACCAAGCCCTGCAATTGAGCTAGTGTAAGAGTATATTTTCTATAATGAGAATCAAACTCTGAAGCAAAGTAATTCCTGATGTAATCTACAGCTTTGCCCGTGCGTAAAAGGTCAAAAAAGCGCTGGTTTTCGAATGCGAGCTCTAACCTTCTTTCATTGAACAATGCTTCTTCAAACTTATCGTCGGTAATAGCATTTACATCAGACGGATCTGTAGGATATACATAAAATGCTGCATTAAAATCACCAGTACTGAACGTTGTGGCACCGGCCCTTTGCCTGATCTGATTGATTATGGAGACAGAAGTACCGCCAGCCCCGTCAAATCCAATTGCTTCTGCTTTCATTAAAAGGATATCTGCAAAACGCAGCACCGGAAAATCATTCTCAGCATCATCCTCAATCAATACCTGAGATAGGTATTTTTTTGTATAAAGCTGACTAACGTAGGTACCAATATTTACATCCTTTCTCAAATCTTTGTTTCCGGCACCTGGAGTCTTATAGGCCTGACTTAAATTTGTTGATGGGTAACTGTGTCCCCTCCCATCTCCGTTCACCACCGCATTGCCACTGGCAAGAGGAGCAAAATAATTTGCCATCCAGTTTCCCATCCCCAGTCCGCCCGCTTTAAAACGAACGGCGAATAATATTTCTTTATTCATTTCATTACTGATGGCAAATACACTACTGTAAGTAGATTCCAGTCCATAGCCACTATTATCAATAACATCATTAAGCAGCAGAAGTGCCTCTGATTTACGGTCAAGAGTTAAGTAAACTTTAGCCAGCAAACCTTTTACGGCCCAAATAGTCGCACGTCCCATATCGTCTTTATTCATTGATCCGTAGGGCACTCTTTTCAGCTTCGTCTCTGCGGCTTTTAGATCCGCTACGATGAAATTCCAGCAATCCTGAACAGACGACCGGTTAATTTGTCTGGCGTTCTCGGCCTCAAGAGGTTCTGTAATTAAAAACACGCCTCCGTACAGGCGTACCAGGTTAAAGTAATGATAGGCACGCAGAAATAACGCTTCTGCGGCTAACTGGTCACGCTCAGAATCTTTAACTTGCGCCAGTCTTTCTCCAAACTCAACCTGTCCGTTGCTGTATTTCACCCCAAGACTTTTGAGTACATAATTGATACTTCGAATATTTTTATATTCAGCCAGCCAGTAATCATAGACATCGGGATGATTCGTATTTAGTTCGTAGGTGTCAAGATGCAGCAGGAAAACATTCTCCGCAGATGAACTATTGATCACATTCAATTTTAAGTTATCGCTTCGCAGATCTGTAACACGCCATTCACTTCTGAGAGGCTCCTGCAAACCTTTATAACATCCTGTGAGTGCAACATCTACTTCGTTATAATTGTGATAATAATCTTCAACCCTTTCATTAGAAACAGGCTCCACATCTATTATTTTCTGACATGCCGAAAGGCTAAAGCTCAGTATAACTCCTGATATTATATATTTAAATGATTTCATTTGAATCGTCTTTAAGTAGTTTATAAATTCAAATCAACACCAAAGGTGAATGTACGGCCAATTGGAAATGCACCCCGCTGGTAACCACTTATCAGGGGCGAGCTATATTGATTCGTAGTAGTAAGCGCTTCTGGATTAATTCCACGGTAAGTTTTGCCCATTATATAGAGAAGGTTATCGATCGATCCATAAAACCTTAATCCTTTTAAGTTTGCTTTCGCGGCAAATTTCTTTGGCAAAGTATATCCGATAATCACATTTCTGATAGCAGCATAAGACGCATCCTCAATTACATAATCAGTCAGCATCCAATTTTCACCATTGGTATAATAAGGAGTTTTTCCATCCCCTGGATTAGCTGCACTTAACCAACGATTCTCAGTAAACTTTGGATTATATCGTTTATTTTCATTGTAATTGGCATCACCATTTATCACTTTGGCGCCCTGAACTCCCTGCAATAATATATTTAAGTCAAAACTTTTGTACTTAAATGCATTGGTGAGGCCCCAGGTAAAATCTGGAAATGGTGTGCCTAGAATCGTGCGATCCTCAATACTTATAACATTGTCACCGTTCACATCTACAAACTTCAATCCTCCTGCCTGATAGTATCTGGATAACGTTGAAGTTTGACCGTTTGTCTTGGCTTCATCGATTTGAGCTTGAGAAAGCCATACACCGTCGGTTTTATATCCGTAATACTGAATCGCCGGTCCTCCTAAATAAGCAGCATATACTTCTTCACGTTCACCATAATTTAATTGATACTGCTCTCCACCGAGATCCAGTAATTTGTTTCTATTGGCTGAAAGATTAAAAGACGATTTCCATTCAAAATTTCTTTTCGAAAAATTTAATGAGCTAAAATCAAGTTCTATACCCTGATTCCGGACTCGTCCGACATTATTCCAGTGGTCGTAAGAACCACTAAACGACATAGCGGTTTCCTTAAACAATAGGCGGTCGGTAACTTTATTATAGTAATCAAGCGCAACTGTAAACTTACTTTTGTTAAAACCTGCATCGAAACCAATGTTATATTCATAAGTCCTTTCCCAGGTGATACTTCGATTAGAAAGTGTATTACTGTTTGGAGCCAGGCCTGGACTTACAGCACCAGTACCATCGCCAAATGAATAATTACCCGGATATAACAGGTTATAATAAGCGAAGCTCTGGATACGGTTATTACCAGTCGCGCCATAGCTTGCCCTGAGTTTTAAATCGCTAAGCCAATTCACCTGTTGTAAAAAAGACTCCTCTTTTAAGCGCCATCCAGCAGAGACAGAAGGAAACCAACCGTATTGCCTTCCTTTATTAAAATAAGTGCTTCCATCAGATCGCAAACTTGTTGAAAACAAATATTTCCCTTTGTAGTCATAAGTGATCCTACCAAGATAAGAAATCAGCCCAATGGGTTCTTGGGTCGTATTTGTTAGAGATTGGTTAATCTGTGCGGCTTGATTTATAGTTTGAAAGTCTTCATTGGGAAAGTTATACCCATTTATGTTGGATAAGAAAGTTGTCGTCTTTTGAGCAGTATACCCTAATAATCCAGTGAAGTTGTGGTCTTTCTTCTTAAAGGAATAATTCAAAGTGTTCTCCCATAGATAGTCAACTAATTTCCGGGTTCCAAAAGTTGCCTCGTTTACCTGACCGTCATTACGCGAGTCTGTTTGAATAAAGCTGTTATTCTCCTGATATGTGAAATAGCCGCCGATCGAAGTTTTAAAAACCAGGTTAGGCAGAAAATTAACTGAAATATTACCACCACCAAGCATCCTGTATGTATGCGTATTGCGGTCCTCTCGATCCATAATGGTAACAGGGTTATTTGAAGTGGATGACCATGGATCTACGCTACTTCCTGTGAAATAACTTCCATCGGGCATTAAGCCTGCATAACTCAAATCACTGAAGTGCCGTGGTTGTGCATAGTCACCGGCTTTAATATTCGCCCATTGAGGATTCTGATTTACGAATGCGGCAGTAAATTCGTTATGAAACACAGGAATGAACGAGGCGTAGCGGTAGTAGTCAGTGTAATTAACAGGTGGTCTGTTTATCTTGTTATAACTTGGATTTAGGTTCAATCCGAAAGTAACTTTTTTACTTAAGGACCCGTCTATTTTTGCATTGAAGTTTAGCTTGTCATTCTGACTTTCCTTCATTATCCCCTGATCTCTTTGGATGCTGCTTGAGATGTAATACCGAAGGTCTTTTTTACCTCCCGAGATATTGAACTGTACGTTATTAATACTGGCATCCCTCAATCCTTCCTGCTGCCAGTCGGTTGGCGAGCCACTGATCTGGCTTTCAATAATATAGGATGCCTGCTCTCCAGCGCTTATCAGATTTCGCCTGTTAGCTGGCACGGTAGGATCATTAGCCCGTAAAGCAGCCTCATTATATAACATTTGTGCGTAATCTGTAAATGTCATATGCGGATTAAGCTTGTAGGCCTCTTTTATTCCTGTATAGGCTTTTATGGAATACCTAGGCTTGTCCGACCTGCCGCTTTTAGTGGTGATCAGAATCACTCCATTGGCACCCCTGGATCCGTATATCGCAGCAGATGCGGCATCTTTCAACACTTCAATGGAAGCTACATCCTGAGAGTTAACAAATGCCAGCCCGTCGGGTACAGGATATCCGTCCACCACTACAAGAGGTTCAGAGTCTGCACTTATAGAATTTAATCCCCTTACCCTGATCTGTGGTGTTGCGCCTGCTTCAGGATTTACATTCTGGATGTTTACACCTGCTAGTTTACCCACCAGAGCATTGTCTAAACGGGAAGCCGGAATCTCGTCAAGGTTCTGGTTCTCCAGTTTGGTTATAGACCCTGTTAGGTGTGATTTTTTAACAGTACCATAGCCTACTACTACTACCTCATCCAGGGCTTTGGTATCGTCTTCAAGAATAACATTGATGGCTTTACGACGGTTAACTGCAACCTCTCTGGTTTTAAATCCTAGAAAACTCAAAACAAGGGTAGCATTATCGGGAACCTGCTTGAGTGTGTATTGACCCGAGGCATTGGTGGTGGTACCATTTTTAGTACCTTTTACTATCACACTCACTCCAGGCAATGCATCACCTTTTAGGTCTGTTACCTTCCCGGTTACGGTGATATCCTGGGCTAATTTGCTTCCGGCTGCTGTCTTTTCCAGGCCGAATGCTTCTGCGTTCCATTGCAAAACAAGCCCCAGCATAAGCAGAGCGACCCCAGTTTTGCAGGTGGAAGAAAATCCTGGTTTAATCATTACAATTTAATTTATTGGTTATATGATTAATCGCCTGACTACGTTGTCAGGTGGTTATTTGTGGAACTGGTTTATGGTTCCGATATTGGTTGTTTAACGCCTTTATTTCGTTTAATGCAAGGGTGGTTATTCCTCGTATAATTGGCTTAAGTTTTATCCGGATTGACTGTTTATACCCAGACAATCCGGAGGGATTTATTTATTTTTTTAAGAGAAGGCAAGACCTCCGTTAATATCAATGTTATTCCCGCTGATGAAGCTTGAGTCGCTGGAAGCAAGGTAAGCCACCAGGTCTGCAACTTCCTGGGCACTTCCCTCTCTGCGCAGCGCTGTCGCATTGCAAATGTTCTGACGAACCTGAGGTGTACTGTGCACATCATGGAAGGTTGTAGAGATTACTCCCGGAGCCAAAGCGTTTACACGAATGCCCTGCGGACCCAATTCTTTTGCCAGTGAACGAGTGTAGGTCATTACCGCACCCTTCGCCGCTGCATAAACACTTGCTCCCGGACCACCGCCATCACGAGCTGCTAAAGAGGAAAAGTTGATGATGGAACTACCTTCAGGCATGAAAGGCACAACTGCCTTAGAAACCAGGAAAACTGATTTGAAGTTCAGATCAACCAGGAAGTCAAAGAAAGATTCCTCCATTTCTACCAGCTTCTTCCTCCCAACCAGCCCGCCGGCAACGTTAGCAAGAATATGAATTTCTTCTCCGAAAGCCTCTCTAGCTTTAGCAACGAGGTTATTGGCATCGTCAGCTTTAGTCATATCTCCGTAAACAATAATGGATTGGCCGCCTTCTGCTTTGATCAGGTCAGCTGTTTCCTGAGCCTTAGCTTCATCATCAAAATAATTGATCACTACTTTTGCTCCTTCACGGGCTAACTGGCAGGATATAGCTCTGCCTATGTCTCTTGCTCCACCTGTTACAACTGCTACTTTGTTTTTTAAACGCATCTTGATTTATTTAATTTAATTTTTAGAACTCATGAATTTAACTGATAACCAGGCGAGCGGAACTAAAGCCGCTCCCAGTAAAAAGAAGGACACATAACTCGTTTGTGTAATAACAGGCACTGCCCAGGTAGTAAATAAAGTACCTATAACTGCAGCGGTGCCGCCCATACCTGCAACGGTGCCCACATTTTTCCCATTGAAATAATCACTAGGGAGAGTTTGAAGGTTTCCGATAAGAAACTGGAAGCCAAACAGGGTCAGGCCGATTAAGCCCATCGCCAGGTAAGGACGATCCTTTAAAGAATCCAGGTAGAATAGGATGGCTACCAGTCCAAGCATCATTAAAACGGAACCTACTGTAATTGCCTTTTTTCGTGCAACTTCCGGATCTGCTCCTTTTTTGATCAGTTTGGAGGAATAAAAACCACCCAGTAAACTTCCGATAGCGGCGCAGAGGTATGGAAACCATGTAAAGGCACCGATCTGTTTGATATCAAAAAGGAATTGCTCCTTTAAGAACGTTGGAAGCCAGGTTACGAATAACCACCACACCGGATCTATAAAAAAGCGGCCGAGAATAATACCCCAGGTACTTCTGAAGGATAAAAGTTCCTTCCATGACAATGCTGGTGCATTTAAAGCGGCATCCTGTGCTTGTGCGGGTGAAGACAATATGTGCTGTTTCTCTTCTTCCGTGATCCAGGGATGTTTATCGGGATTCGCCTTATTAATAAACAACCAGGGAATCAACCAGATCAAGCCCAGACCACCGATCAGGAAGAAAGTAGCCTTCCAGCCAAACGTCACAAACAATATAGCAATGATCGGCGCAGAGATCACTGATCCAAGGGAGGCTCCTGCACCAAATATTCCTTGAGCAATGGCTCTTTCTTTCGCCGGAAACCACTCAGCGTTACTCTTTGTCGCCCCCGGCCAGTTGCCCGCCTCAAAAAATCCAAGCAGGAACCTGAAAACATTGAAAGAAAAAATAGACTTGGCCATCGCATGTAATGCAATCGAAATGCTCCATCCGGCAATCGAGATTGCCATACCCATGCGTGTGCCAATGGCATCCATTAACTTACCTGTTGATGTTTGACCTATAGCATAGGCTACCATGAAAAATGAAGTAATCAGAGCCAGTGTACTTTTATTATCGACATCACTTATCCCAAACTCATGATAGATATATGGCCACATAATATTGATGGCACTCCTATCAATATAATTGATAACTGTTGCCAGGCCGATCAGGAAAATGATATACCAACGTAAACCTTGTATTTTCATGGTCTTCCTAGTTATGAACGCCTACACTCTTTAGGAATTCCATGATCTTTACGTTCAGCTCTGAATTTTTTTCTTTCGTGAATTTGCCATGAAGACCGCCTTCTACGGTGATGAATTCAGTTTTAACACCAGCCTCTACCAATTTTTTATGAAGTTCCTGTGATTGCTGATAAGGTACAACCGGGTCAGCATCGCCATGTACTATAAATACCGGGGGGCTGTTCTTTGTCACATAAGTGATTGGAGAAACAGAGTTTCTGAAATTAACATCTGAAGCCTTATCACCCAGCCACATTACGGCAGATTTACTGGTAATATTTTTGCCATAAGCCCAATCGCCCACGTCGGTAATTCCGTATTTATCAATTATGGCAGCTACTTTAACATTGTTAACCCCTTTGCAGTTGGTATCGAAGGTATGATTGTTACCGAGCAGGCCGCCCATTAAAGCAAGGTGCCCTCCTGCCGAACCGCCCATGATTACAATCTTGTTGACATCAATATTTAACTCTTTTGCATTCTTGATCAGGTAAATTAAAGCACAACGGGTATCTTCAACCGCAGCAGGCGCTGTGGCAACCTGCGATAAACGATAGCCAATGTTAGCTACAGCATAACCCTTCTTGAAAAAAGTGCTGAAGCCACTTTGCGTGTCCTTGCTTCCTTTATTCCAGCCTCCGCCATGTATATTGATTACCACTGGAGATGGCCCTTTCTCTTTAGGAGGAAGATAAAGATCCATTTTACCGTCCCATCCCTTTACCTGGGTATAGATCACATTGATCTGAGAAGTGTATCCTTGCGGATAAACCACTTTTCTAACTTCCGGCGTCTCCTGCGCTACTGTTACAAATCCCATCCATAACAGGCAGATTAAACTTATTCCCCTTCTCATATTAAATTGGTTTTTAGATGTGTGTTAGCTTATAAAAAATCTTCCCTGTGAGGGCTGAATATATCGATCAGCATGCCTGGTTCCAGACATACGCAACCATGGATCTCATGGGGAGGAATATAATAACCATCACCTTTTCTGATTATTTTCTTTTGTTCGCCGATGGTCATCTCGAAAACGCCGCTTTCCACGTAAGTAACCTGAGAGTGGTAATGCTCATGCAGGGTACCTATCGCACCTGTATCGAACTTCGCTTTTACCAGCATGATCTTGTCGTCATAACCGTAGATCTGCCTTTGTATGCCATTGCCTAAATCCTGCCATGGAGTTTCTGCATCTATTTGAAATAATGTGCCCTGTAACATGTATGTCTATTTTATCTGTATGAAATTATTTTTGTCGTAGTAATTAAGCGTAAGGATGTAGGTCTTATTTTTAACTTTAAAACTGAATGTTGTTTGCTTTGCATCAGAATTCTGAATATTAATAGAGCTCAGTGAACTATTTGCTCCGTTGGTCACTTCAGCAATCGGGTCGGTGCCGCCATGATTTTCTGTGATAGAAATAAAAGTTTGATTAGCCGCTTTTGGCTGCGACAAAATAAAAGCTTTACTTTCAACCAGGTTCATCTCCGGATCATTAGCTCCCAATGAAACAAGCTTAACCTCAATCGGCGCAGCTGATGCAAAAGTGGTGGTGTAAAAGCTATTTGAGTTTAAAACCGTAATATATCCATTTCCTTCAGGGATTTCGTTCTTACTGTTAAGCCAAATATGCTGATAACCGTAATTGTCGCCTAAGGCCTTAAGATTGTCCTTAACTGCTGCGATTTTAAATGATGCGTCAACCATATGGCCTTTATACCAGAATGGCAGGTCATATTGATGTTCAGTTGCTGATTCTGCTTTATATATATCTACTAATAAAGGCTTCTTGAGCTCTTTAATTTTGATTAAAGCTGTTGTCCTCAACATCTGCACTCCAGGGTAAGCATTATTTTCCCTGGCACTTACCACCTGAATGTTATCTGTGGTTTTAAACTCTATCAATTCCGGATGGTGCTTCTCCGCAGCTTTCAGATTCGCTTTAAAGGCGGAAGTCTGATCGACAACGAGTGTATTATGGGCAACAGTTTGTTTTGCCCAGGTATTGTTCTCTTTGAGATAGCCTCCTCCTCCCTTAGTTTCGATATTGATAAATCGTGATGCGCCATAATCAGGGAAAACCTCGGTTCCGTTATCGTAATAGAGAATATTCAGACGGTCAAAATGACCATGACCGAGACCTTGTGAAGCGGCTTTAAACAATACACACTGCTGCTCTTTTAAAGTTCCATAACGTAGGATCCCAAGACCTCCTTCATCGCCGTGCTTTCCATCAGCTATCCATTGAGGCTGGTAACTGAAGTCCTGCGATTTCTTTTCAGCAATATCCCGGGCAACTTTCAACCCGGCATCAGAAACCACTACCTTCTTTTGTTTTTGGGCTATCGACAATAATCCTTTATCCCCTCCCATTTCTGCGTAAGCTATATCTACCGCATAAACTATTTCGTCGCTTTCAAAAGTTTTGCTCTTTATTGCATCGTTGATTGGGAAGAAATGACCGGTGCTGTAGGTTCCCTGGAGTGCAGTGTTGACTGCCTTCTTCAACAAACCGTTCCGGTAATCATAGATCTTCAACTCCGGCTGAAACTGGTTAATTGCTTTAGCAAAGAGGATGAACGGCAATAAAGCATAACGCTGATAATAGAACCCTTCCGTATAATAGCCATCAGGAGAAAACAACTCATTGATCTGTGCTAAAAAACCAGCTTTACCTTTTTTATCAGATCCTTTTAAAGCCATCTCCACATAATCAGGTTTATTTATTACATACCCAGTGAGTCCAACCGCAGCTACAGCCCAGGTTCCATGGTTATGGATCCTGTTAAAAGTTTCGTAGGAATCAACAGTAATATATTTTAGAACCGGTATAAAAAGATGTTCTTCAATTGTCTTACGATCCTTTGCGGGGATTGCATCGAACACCAGGTCGTATCCCTGAATTACATGCACCTGCCATACGCAATCATTCAAGTTTTGCCAAAAGATCCTGCCCGGAGGATTACTCGGATTACTTTTAGGATGGTTTGGCCATCTTTCATATTGCCCCGCATAATTTAATAAGATCTCCCTGACATACTGTGCATATTTCTTGTCCTGGCTTAATTGATAAGCAACGCCGCATGCCAGGATGTTCTGATAATTTTTCTTATGCTGTTCATGCGTAACACCTCCTCCTCCGTCTTTCGGAACCGGAACACTTATCGGAGCTCCAAGCGCCTTATCTGCCTGCTTAAGAACCTCTTTATAGGAATTTTGAAGCAAAGGATATTCCTGCAAGCCTTTTCTCACCGCATCGATATTCTGGCTGGTGAGCATAATATTGGGATGCTTCTGAGCGATAAGGCTTGATGGAAAGTAAAGACAAAACCCAACAATTACCACTTTTTTTAAGTAGTTCATTTCCTATTAGTTAAATTCCAGATTACGCTCTCAGGAGCGCCACTCTACATTTTGATTAGCTATTATTTATGAGCAGTTTCGCGGCAAAATCGGCTCTGCTTATTTGCAAAATTTCATCCAGGTGACCTGCCATGGCATTCTCGGCGGCATCGATATCTCCCGCTTTCAGAGCTTCAAAAATGGCTCTGTGTTCTTCGATCGCCGCCTTTCCCCTGTTATCTCCACAGATCTTGTTCTCCGTAATGTGTTTGATCAGGTCAGGAATAAGGTTAAGGATCATAGATTCTATAACTGAATTTTTTGTGGCCCTGGCAATCATCACATGGAAAAGCATATCCTCTTCCACGGCGCTTTCTCCATTATTTACCTTGGCTTCATAATCATTCATTGCCTGCTCAATGGCCTCTATATCCTCAGAAGACTTCCGCTCTGCGGCGAGTCGCACAGAATCCAGTTCCAGGTAATAACGGGCTTCAACCATAGCACTGAAGTCGTCTTTATTAAATTTGATAATGTCAGTTATCAAGCTGTCGATCACTTTAATACCAAGTCCCGAAACGTACGTACCACTTTGAGGATTGGTTTTTAACAGTCCATAAAATTCAAGTTTAAGGATGGCCTCACGTACATAGCTTCTCCCTACCCCGAATTTTTCTGATAAAGCCCTTTCTGCGGGTAATCTGTCGCCCGGTTTTAATTGACCTGAAACAATGAGTTGCTTGAGCTGACGAATAATTTTGTCTACAGGACTTTCAACCTGTATAGCTTGAATATTATCTATTAGTTCTTTCATGATTGGTCGACCAAATAATTGGTTTACCAAATATGGAGATTTCTTTGTCAATTGCAAAAAATATTTGAAATTAAAATTGGGACTTCTCCTTCCAGGAAGGTCCTACCGACGTGTCTATCCAGAAAGGCGTTTTTGTTTCTCCTTTAAGCTGCCAGATCCCTTCTGCTTTGTGCAGATCCTCAGACATTTTAACAAACCCTGTTTGTAACGAAGCGCCGCTTACCTGGTTATTTTCCAGAACAAGGTTTGTGGGATTATCTGTTTTGACAAGCAGCGAACCCGGATCTATAATATAATTATTCTTAACGCTCAAATTATCAGGTGCAACCTTTAGAAGTGCATCTTTACCAGCACCCAGAACAAAGGCCTCCCGGCAGTTTACGATAATATTTGATTGTACATCTGCGTTCTTTACCTGGAAATATTCATGAAGTTGAGGTTTCTCCAAACTGTTCATTACCGAGATAGCCGCCCTCAGATTCCTTCCTGGCAGGTCTTGCAAGTAGTTATGATGTACCTTATGGTTTTCACCGATGATACGAATACCGCCGGCATTTTTCTTACCGTTACCTAAAAGATAGTTGTAACTAACTTCGTTGTTGTTCCCATGCCTGAACGTTATTGTTCCTTCGCATTCATAAAAGAAATTATTGCTGATGAGATTATGACCTGATTTTATGGATATGATTTCCATTTCTCCATCGCACTTATCAAATATATTGTAAGCGACTTTCGTATAAGAATCATGCATCGACCATGTACTGGTACCTATCCTGATGGTTTCGCCACCGTTAGCTCCCAAAGGAGGGCGCGGTCCGAAATAATTGTGATCTATTTCGTGATAGTTGGGCTTATCATCCAGCCAAACCACCAAGGTTGTTCCCGAATGGCTTTTTCCGGTTAAAGAACAATGATCTAAACGATTATTTCTGCCGTATAAAGAGATCCACTTATAATCTGTTTGCTTATTTTGGGGATTGTAATTTTCGATACTCGTGTTGGTCAAACGGCAATTCGAAGAGTTTTTTGAAAAGATCACGACATCTTCTTTTAAAGAAAAGCCGTCCTTAAAAGCTAATCCGTCTACCATCAGCCAGGTCCCGTCTATTTTCAGATTAGAATTACCGGTTAGGAGCACTTCCCCCCTGGTTTCGGCTAAAAGCAGTATAGGTTTTTGGTGTGTACCCTTCCCCTTAAAATTTATCTGCTGGCTTTGCCAGTTTCCGTTGAGCATGATGACGGTATCACCGGGCAACAAACTTAAAGCATTTAATTCTGATGCATTTTTAACCAGGTATTTAGCAGGTTTCTGATCAACAGATTCAGGTCCACGAGTAAGGGAGGTTAAAAATAATTCGCTTGGCACACGCGACACGCGTGCGCCAGCATATGCGTTAAGCACTATTATAAATGCTAATAATTGACTATGTATAATTTTTTTAAAGATCATTATTCAGGGGCTAATCGTTGAAGCTGTGATTGCAATTTTTTACTTCTGTTCTTCAATTAAAAAATCGTTGAAACGTATCTCTTCATCCCGGAGATAAGAAGGTTCGAGTTGGCTCCGGTACATCCCCCATTTCGGGCGACAGGCCGTGGTTCCTTCTCGCCACAGGTCTACATTGTTCAATTTTTTTTGGTTGACCAAACATAGATAATTAATATGGTCGGCTGATGTCTTTTCGAAATTTGATTAACCGATATCGGCAGACCAACTCATATTGAAACTTTTTAGTGAAACTTATTGTATGAAACAAAAAACTAGTGCACTATTACTACCGAGTTCGATGACGATGTGCCATCAGCCAGTTGAAGTACAAGCTGATATACTCCTGAAGGGATCACTTGAACATCTAAGCTATGGGATACTGATGAAGTTTCTGCTTGAAGCACTGTATTTCCAGACATATTAACAAGCCGGACCTGAGCATTTGGCACATTTGCAGTGCTCATATCAATAGTCAGAATCCTTGATGCCGGATTTGGATAGACCTTAACGGTAGAAGATATTTTAACCACCCGCAAAGGTGAATATTCATATTTCCCGTCGAGATCCAGCATTTTTAAGCGGTAATAATTATTGCCGGTGACCGCATTTGAATGAGAAGTACGGTAGTGTTGTAATTGATCCTGAGCCGGTATAGTAGCAACTCTGATGAACGTCTTACCATCAGTACTCCACTCTACATCATATTGTTTCAGGTTCACCTGGTGGGCCACATTCCATGCAAGATTCACATCATTAAGCTTTCCCGAAGCGGTGAAGCTTAATAAACTCACCGGTAGCACTCCCTGATAACTGTAGTCGAAAGGGACGGCGGCGGGACCGACATATTTTTCACTTAATGCACTTACGACCAATGGAACTGAAGAAAACTCGTCTGCTCCTATGTCTTTGGTGCCGGTACGGGCCTGGCCTTCATAATCTACAGACGCTTCGGAAAAACTGCCTGTGGCCGCATCAATCGCCGGGCTTGTTGCTGACAGGCGCAATACGTGGTAGGCGATATCCTCATTACAATCCCCAGGCTTGGTACATGCAGGCTGAATTAACTGAGGATCTACCGTTCTGATCTGTGCAGCCGTGGCATTTATACCCAGAGATGAACTACCGGTCGGATACATAATATTATTAGAGAACGTAACTCCCGCCAGGGATTGAGTGCTAAATGACTTAATTATAGGCGTCTTATTTTCCACTACAATATTATTTGCAATAAGACAGTTGATTGGATATCTTGGATATTTCCCGTTATTATCGAAACCGATTTCAATGTTAGATTCGTTATTTACGAAGGTATTGAACGCTGCAATCAGGTTTTCAGGCAGGTAATGATCAGCCGTGCTGGTAGACGAATTTGTTACATCTCCATTAGTGATAGTCAAGGCAGCATCCCACTTAGATCCAGTTAAGCCATGAAAATAGTTATTGATCACCTTGTGATCCAGCCCGTAAACACGCACGCCTCCGCAGCCGATAGTGCTGCTTGATGTACTTCCGTCGGAGTTCGATACGGTAAACACCGCCGTCTTGCCTTCACCAAAGAAATGATTTCCTTCAGCTACGCTTCTGAAGCCCTGACGCAAACACAGGGTACCCAGGCAGCGCTGGAAAGTATTAAAACGAATAATATTATCGCAGGATTTAACCGATACGATTTCCGGATCACCGTCACAGTCCTGGAATAAATTATATTCCACCACAGTAAAACCGCTGCTTTTCGACAAGGTGCTCACCCCTATTCTGATACTCTCTTTTTCGTTTGCTGCACGAGGTCCGTTATTCTTGAACAAGTTATAACTTATAGTATCATATTGGGATTGCTGGTTGATGTTGCCATCGAGTAAAATGAACTTTCCGGGATGGGTTTTACCATCAAAAACATTATGATCAACCTTGTTGTGGCCAGATCTGAGGGGTAAAGTACTGCCAAAAGTATCACCGATATAAACCCAGTTGCATGAACCGGTTTCTGTCAGATTAAAACTATTTCCGGTTATGCGTACCCTGCTGCAGTTCAGAACTTTTATTCCCGTCCCAACAGAAGCGTTTTTAAATGAAAATCCTTTTATAGTAACATACTTTAAGCCATCGAGTTCCCATGTGGTATTGCCATTAATAACAGCCTGGCCCTGATTTTTCGCCACGATTAAAATTGGGCGCAGTTCACAGCCAGACCGGTTTATCTTAACACTGCCCATATTGTAAGATCCATCGGCAACCTCTATAATATCTCCCGGATTCATCGCATTCAGAGCATTTTTGAAATCAGTCACAGATGATACCGTTCTGACAACCGAAGGAGTATTGTTCTCTGTGATGTCTGCACCTATGGTAAGGCCTGAAGTTACCGTAAAGACCTTTGAAATCTGAGTACCTGAAAGATCTCCGGTCCAGCCATTAAACTGATAACAAGGTTCATAAGAAACCGTGGCAGTTACCTTTGTTTCTTTATAATATTTTCCATCCGACGACGCCGGTGATAAACTGATACTTCCATTAGCAGGTTGCACCAACATGATGCTAAACTGTGCCGGCGGATTGGCTGTATTAATTGTAACCTCTGCTCCTATTGTCATGTTGGATGTTACTGTGAAAGTCTTAGTAAGCTCTGTTCCCGAAAGGCTGCCTGTCCAACCCGCATTCAGATAACCTTGCGGAACAGTTAAGGTAGCAGTAACCTCATCATTGAGGTTATAGACAGTTTTTGAAGGACTTAAGGTAATTGTTCCGAATTCCGGCTGGGTAAGGGAGATAGTCCGGCTTGTTGATGAGGCTCCGAAAGAAACATCCGGAATAGGGTTGGTTCCTACGTAAAGGTCATCGATGTATACGTCCGAGCTGGCAATTTGTGTGTCTGTTGTCTGATTTATCCGGAGGGAATGATATTCCTTGATGCCGGCTTCCCTGGTACCACTCGCTGTTGGGGTATAGGTTTCTCTAAAGCTAAACTCCGTTTCCGACAATACACCATTGATGGCAACTCTATACTTCTCGGTAGCAAAATCCGCTTTAACGGAGATCCGTGTCCAGGTATCTGCCACCCAGGTTCCGACATTCACACCTGAACCACCATTATAAGCTTTAATTTTATTGTCGGTGGTATATTCAATTACAAAGATTCGTTTGGAGCTGCCCCCGAATAAATCGTAACCGGCTATAGCAATCCCCTTGGTAATAAACGAGACTGGGTTTACCCAGAAGTCGGCGTATATTTCACCTCGTAAACCAGTAACATTGCCTTCAAACGCCTTGTGATTGATAAGCAAGGCACTGTTGTCGGCTTGAAATCGAAGAGACAGGGATCCGGCTTTAGCCTTTGCACTAGTAACAGTTGCGTTGCCGCTACTCAGTATCCAGCTATTTTGACCATGGATACTTCCGGAACTGAACTGAGGAGATTCAAAAGAGGTTTGAACCGCCGTCTGCGCGCGCGGTGACGCATACAGCATACATGTTAGAAAAAATGCGAATAAAAAAGGTTTCATAATGGACTATTTGGTTTACCAATTATTGGTATACCAAATGTAATAATAATCTCTTTATAACAAACATTACATTCAGACATGATAAGATCGTATATAAAAGCGGTATCTTCGCAAAGACATGAAGGAAAAATTATGAGAAAATCGAGCCTTTCATTTTCAAACATCAGTACCATAGCCCTGGTTATCTTCGCACTTCTGATGTTATTCAGTCCGGAAAGTAAGGGATTGGTAATCAATGGCCTGATGAAAATAGGATTATTTCAGGCTGATTTTAAGGAAACTGATGCGCCGCAGCATTCAACTTATGCTTTATCTAACATCAGCTTCAAAGATTCAAATGGGAAAGAAGTAAGTATTGCAAGCTTAAAAGGCAAAGTACTACTGGTTAATTTTTGGGCGACCTGGTGCCCTCCCTGCCGGGCAGAAATGCCGTCTATAGAATCCCTTTATCAAAAATTTAAAGGCAATGATCAGGTAGCGTTTCTTATGGTCGATGTAGACGGTAATTCTAAAACCGCTAAAAAGTCCATGGATAAAAAGAAATATTCTCTGCCTGTGTTTACTCCGGCAAGCTCAATTCCAGAGAGCCTGATGAGCGGAAGTATACCAACTACCCTTATTATTAACAAAAAAGGGGAGCTGGTTTACCGCCATGAGGGAGCTGCTGATTTTAGCAGTGAAAAAGTAGTCGATTATTTCAGGATGCTCTTAAAAGAATAAGTTAAGTAAAAATATTTTTTGCTTTTTTTAAGTGAAAAAGTAGTCGATTACTTCAGGATGCTCTTAAAAGAATAAGTTAAGTAAAAATACTTTTTATGTTTTAAGCGAAAAAGTAGTTGATTATTTAGGGCGCTTCTGAAAGAATAAGCTAACTAAAAAGACTTTTTGCTTTTTTAACAGCAGCTTCAAGGTCTATCCCTTCACCCAACACTCCTTTAAACAGATCTCCTTCTGATTTTAAACGGTCCAAAGAATTGTGTATGGTAAAGTCGCACATGCTGAGTCCTGGCTTTACTTCATCCCAATGCAGGGGCATTGAAACTGTCGCTCCTGGCTTAGGACGTAAGGAATAAGGACCCGCGATGGTTGCACCCGGTCGGTTCTGCAGAAAATCAAGATACATTTTCCCTTTACGGTTAGCGATCATGCGCTCAACGCTGGTGAAGTCCGGGATCTGTTTGTGGACAATATTGGCTATCAGGCGACCGAACATCTGCGATTGATCATAGGTATACTTAGCGGCCAGGGGTATATAAATATGCATTCCTGTTGATCCTGAAGTTTTGCAATAGCAAGGTACATCCAATGCATCAAGCACTCGTTTAACCACTAAAGCTGCTTCAACCACCTGTTCAAAAGTGTTTTTATCCGGATCGAGATCTATAATGCAGTAATCCGGATTATCCGGCGACTTCACTTTTGAAAACCAGGGATTCATTTCTATGCACCCGAGAGAAGCCATCCATAACAAACTTGCTTCGTCTGTTCCCACTAAAAACTCTTTATGTTCACCATCGCTGGTGACATAAGGAAAAGTCTTCACCCATTCTGGCGCCTTGTCTTTGACATTTTTCTGGTAAAAACTGTTGCCATTAATCCCGTTAGGAAAGCGATTTAAAGACTGTGGACGATCTTTTAGATAAGGAAGAATAAACTCGGCAACCTGGTAATAATAATTAAACATGTCCCGTTTGGTGATTCCTTCTTTCGGCCAGTAGAGTTTACTCAGATTGGTAAACTTCAGGGTGCGACCACAGACCTCACGTACCTGGGTTTCATCTTTCGGGTTAAGAAGACTTTTACGCGTTATCCTGGGGGCCGAGATCATTTTCTGCTTTACAATCGCTGCCTCATCGTCTATCACTTCCAAAGTATGTTCGGCGGTTTCGCGCACAACTTCCCGGGCCTTTTTGTCATCACGCATGCCCTCAAAGGAAGGATGCCTGAACACTCCGTCGCTGGTTACTTCTGCAAAACTAACTTCGCACACCAATTCTGGTTTAAGCCAGGTAGCGTTGGCTTTTGGAGGATTAGGTCTGAATCTCGAGGGTTTATTATAGTCCGGAGTTTGCTCAAAAGGGCTATCAGGAACTATGAAAGGCTTAAAGGCTGCCATCATTTCCTTTTGTAACTTATCAGAGAAGCCGGTCCCTACCTTTCCTACATAGCGAAACTTGTTATTCTCGAACACTCCAAGGAGCAGCGAACTAAACAATTTTGATGATCCTTCATTGTTGGTAAAACCTCCTATCACTACTTCCTGACGCTGGTTCACCTTAATTTTCAGCCAGTCCTTAGAACGAAAATCGGGCAGATAAGAGCTATCTTTTCGTTTTGCTATAATGCCTTCCAGCCCCATCTTCTGTGCAGCGTTGAAGAACTCTGTACCGCTGGCATCAAAAACCTTGCTTTGCCTTATCCGGTCGTCGTTAGTTGGCAACACCTGCCTTAGCAGTTCCAGCCGTTTGCTTAACGGCAGTTCCATTAAACTTCTGCCCTCAAGCCAGAGGATGTCGAATACATAAAAGACCAGCTCCCCGTCTGCCTCACTTCTCCAGTTTTGCAGGGCACTAAAATCTGAGGTGCCGTTTTTTTTCAGTACCATAATTTCTCCATCGAGCACGACGTTGATAGTCCAGCTTTGCAACAAGCTGTGTATTGAATAAAACTTTTCATTAAACGACTTGCGATTTCTTGACTGCAGCTCCACTTCGCCGTCACTAATAAAAGCCAATGCACGATAGCCGTCCCACTTAACTTCGTAAAGCCAGTTTTCATCGTCAAAAGGCGCATTTACCAGTGTTGCCAGCATCGGTTTTAAATTCAGCGGCATGGGGGTTTCAGGAGCATCTGCCAGGTATTCTGTTATTGTTTGTGAAGTCTTCGCCTCAGCTGCAGAAATTTTCATCGTGTTAGATGCTTTTGCTTTGGCTGCTGACTGTTTTGTTTTTCCTATCGTTTTTCCCATAGACAACAAAGCCCCTTTCGGGGCTCCTCCTATTTATTTTTCTCCTTAATGTACTTTTCGATATCCTTCCGGTCATTAGAACCGGTAGCTCTCTTCGCTCCGGTTATAGCCTGAACACTAACGTTTAATTTTTCAGCGAGATATTTTACTTCGTACGGCTGGGAAGAGTTCACTTCCCTCCTTTCTGTTTTCGATCCTCTTGTCGCCATAGATATATGTTTTGCTTAATTAACATCAGAGCCTGCATAATGGTTTTAGACCGCGGGAAGTACGTTTTTTTCTTTTAACTGAAACATTAGGAAGCGTTCGTTTGTCAGACACTTACATCTATTTATAATTCTGGTTTATTAATCAGTAATGTAATTTCTTGCAAATTATTGATCTATAAAAATTATGCAGCAAAAAAGACCCCGGATTTTCACATGGCATATCCATGGCAGTTATCTCTTTTATTTATCCCAAGGCAACTATGACATTTTTATTCCTGTAAAAGAAGAAAAAACTGAGGGTTACTATGGCAGGGGCGAAACATTTCCTTTTGGTGCTAACGTTATTGAAGTTCCTGTAAGTCAGGTAAAAGATACAGAATTTGACTGCATCCTTTTTCAAACCAACAAAAATTACCTGGAAGATCAGTTTGAAATTTTATCAGCAGAACAAAGGGAACTTCCAAAAATTTATTTGGAGCATGATCCGCCGCGGCAGCATCCTACAGATACCAGGCACGCAGTAAACGACGCCGACATCCTCCTGGTGCACGTAACCCATTTCAACCGGCTAATGTGGGATAATAATTCTACTCCAACCAAGGTAATCGAGCACGGTGTGAGCACACCGGATATCACCTGCAGCGGTGAACTGGAGAAAGGGATAGTGGTGATCAACAACCTGCCTTCAAGAGGACGTCTTTTAGGCTGGGACATCTTCCAGGAAGTAAAAAAACATGTACCACTAGATCTTATTGGTATGGGAACAGAAGGACACGGACTGGGAGAAGTCTTGCATCCGCAGCTTCCTGAATTTATTAGTAAATACCGTTTCTTTTTTAACCCCATCCGCTATACAAGTCACGGCCTGGCAGTCTGTGAGGCTATGATGCTTGGCATACCCGTGATTGCCATGGCAACTACCGAGATGCCGATTGTTATTCAAAATGACCGCAATGGGTTTATTCATACGGACATAGCAGTGCTCGTTTCCAAGATGAAAGAGTTGCTGAAAAATAAACAGCAGGCTCTCGACATGGGCGCCCAGGGCAGAGCGACTGTCTTAAACCGCTATAATATTAAACGCTTTATTGAAGATTGGGAAGAAACTTTTAAACAGGTGATCGCCCGTAAAGAAAGTATGCAGAACTTAATTATGATCTGAAGATCATCTCAGTAATTAAGATATCATAAATAGACAAATGAAATATCACGAGTCATCCTTCAAAACGGGATGTTATGCACGTGACAGCTTCATTGTTCGTAAAAAAAATACCTATGAAGAAGAAAATTGCATTTATCAGTGAGCATGCCTCCCCCCTGGCAACACTTGGTGGTGTAGATAGTGGCGGACAGAATGTTTATGTTGCCGAACTGGCCAAACATCTGGCAAGTGCCGGCTATCAAATTGATATTTTTACAAGAAGGGAGGATCAAAACCAGTCGTACATAACGAATTGGCTGCCGGGTATCCGGGTAATACATATTGAAGCTGGTCCTGCGACCTGCGTTGCCAAGGAAGAGCTACTGCAGTATATGCCGCAGTTCACTAAAAACATGTCATCGTTCATCAGGACAGAGCAAATCAATTATGAAGTAATTCACGCAAATTTCTGGATGTCGGGCCTCGTTGCCTGCGATTTGAAAGAGATCTTCGATATCCCTTTTGTAATAACCTTTCATGCATTAGGTTATGTACGCAAGCTCTACCAGAAGGATGTGGACAAATTTCCAGCCTGTCGTATCGATGTTGAAAAGCATGTTGCGGCTAATGCGGATGTGATCATAGCGGAATGTCCGCAGGACCGGGAGGACCTTATCAACTATTACGGTGCTAATGCTCAAAAGATCACGATCATTCCATGCGGATTCAGCAAGAAAGAGTTTTACCCTGTCAATAAAACTGAAGCGCGGAAGCAACTGGGCCTGGATCCGGATGCAAACATTATCCTTCAGCTGGGGCGGATGGTTCCCCGAAAGGGAATTGACAATGTGATCAGAGCTGCGGCAAAACTGAAAAACGGCAATAAACCTTTGCAGCTGTTAATTGTTGGGGGAGACACCGATATTCCTGATCCGGAAAAAAGCCCGGAATTGAAAAGACTGATGGATATTGCCCGCAAAGAAAATATACTAAACAGTGTGCATTTTACCGGAAGAAAAAATAGATCTGAGCTGAAATATTATTATTCTGCCGCTGATATTTTTATCACAACTCCCTGGTATGAACCCTTTGGAATAACACCACTTGAATCGATGGCTTGCGGCACGCCGGTGATCGGGTCGGACGTTGGTGGAATAAAATATAGCGTAGCGCCGGGAGAAACGGGATTTTTGGTAGAACCAGACAACCCACAGGCCCTGGCTGATAAAATCGACTTTTTGTTGAACGATAACCAGCTCTTGTCAAGCATGCAGCACAATTCCATTGAACGTGTAAATAAACAATTTACCTGGGCAAGGGTTGCTTCTATGGCTGCAGCCCTTTACGAACAATTAGGTGCTGCTGTTGCGCATCCGGCAGTAAGGCACAGGCAGCAAACAGCCGCTTAAAATTAGCGAGAGATGCGTAAGGCTGTTTTTTTGGATAAGGACGGCACACTTATTAAGGACGTTCCTTATAATGTTAAACCCGAACTGATCACTTTGGAGGATAATTGTATTGAAGGATTGCAGGCACTGCAACAGAATGACTTCCTTTTAATTATTGTATCTAACCAGGCCGGAGTGGCTCATGGCTTTTTTAGGGAAGAAGATCTTTCAGGCGTAAAAAGCAGGATTGAGAACCTGCTGGGCGGCCATTCGGTTTATCTGAATGGCTTTTACTATTGTCCTAATCACCCTGAGGGAGCTGTTGAGCGTTACCGGCTTGACTGCGGCAATAGAAAGCCGGCACCCGGTATGTTGCTGCAGGCAGCAGAAGAATTAAATATAGATCTCTCCTCCTCCTGGATGCTGGGAGATATTTTACATGATGTGGAGGCCGGCAACAGGGCCGGATGTAAAAGTATTTTAATTAACAACGGCAATGAAACTGAATGGCTTTGGAATGAAGTGAACCATCCCCAGTTTATGGCCGACAATATAAACCAGGCTGCAGAATTTATTCTGAACAGCCAAGCAAAAAACCTTCATGAGCGGAAACTCACATACCGAGGATGAAAGTGGTTTGAAGGTTCTTTGTGGCCATGTAAGAACAGTTAAACTTTCACAAAAAAAATTATTATGGAAAGCCAATGGAACAACTGTAAGAACATTTTATGTATCCGGCCCGACAATATGGGCGATTTACTGATGAGCACGCCTGCAATCCGGGCACTGAAAGAGTTTACCGGAGCGAAGATCACTGTTCTCACTTCGGCTATGGCGGAAGGCATTGCCAGGCACATTCCAGAAATTGATGAGCTTATTGTTTGCAATCTTCCCTGGGTTAAACTGGCCAACACCCTGGGACCTGAACATTTTTTTGATATTATCAGGGAGATAAAAAGTAAAGAATTTGATGCGGCAGTTGTATTTTCGGTATACAGCCAAAATCCCTTGCCCGCCGTTATGCTGGCGTATCTTGCAGAGATCCCCTTACGTCTGGCCTATTGCAGGGAAAATCCCTATGATCTCCTCACGCACTGGGTTCCTGATAGAGAGCCGTATTCCGTTATTAAACACCAGGTAAAACGCGACCTGGACCTGGTGGCAACTGTGGGAGCCGTGCCTTCGAATGATAAACTATCACTGGAGGTATCAGCAAATGCAAGTATCACGGTGATGCTGGAGGAAGCCGGTGTAGATACCGCTTTGCCCTGGATCATTCTTCATGCCGGCGTAAGCGAGAAAAAGCGTGAGTACCCTTTTGATCTTTGGGTAGAAACCGCGCAAAGGCTGATCGAGGAGTTTGGATACCAGGTATTACTGACCGGCGGACCGGCGGAAAAAGAACTGACCGATCAGTTACAGCTGGCTATAGGAGAACGGTCATTTTCTATGGGAGGATACTTTTCTTTAATAGAACTGGTAGCATTGATTAACAAGGCTCCGCTCCTTATCTCGGTAAATACCGGCACGGTTCATATAGCAGCTGCAGTGAACACGCCGGTTATTGTTCTATATGCGCTTACTAATCCGCAACACTTTCCCTGGAAAGCTGTGGGAAAGGTGTTGCCGTATAGCATTCCTGAAGATCTGCACAGCAAAAACGAAGTGATACGCTATGTGAATCAGAAGTATTTCTCTTCGACTTTTAACATGGTATATCCTTTTGAAATTATTAACGCGGCCAAGGATATCTTAAACGACAGCCTTGATGAAATTCCGGAGATTCATGACGAGTGGCTTGCCGCTTCCTCAGATTAATTGGGTCGCGCCTGTCTGCTAAATAGAATCCATATTCATTTCTTCGTCATACTGAACTTGTTTCAGGACCTCTTGCCCAGGCATGTCCTTCATGATATCTCAAGAGGTGCCGAACCCTGAACTTGATTCAGGGTCGGCATGACAATGCGCATAATGACACCCTGCATAAATTGAAACCCATCCTTAAGAAGAAAGGCTGATTACTTTTCCATTTACCAAATCCCGAAGCCAGCCTGCTACCTTATCAAAATCCGGTTCCTGGGTCCAGTCAATAACGTAATGTAACTCCCTGTTGATTGGAGCCCAGCGTCCTGGTTCTCCATCCATGCTTATCACAATACTTTTTGTTTTGAAGGCAGACGCCATGTGCGATACCCCTGTGCAATTAGAAATAAGCGCATAAGCATTCTTAAGTAAGACTCCAACAGCCCCTAAGCTGGTTCTGCCTACAACCATAAGCGGCTCATTCTTCATGTGCGCTCTTACCGCCTCCGCTATGCTGAGTTCTTCTTTGGTACCTGTTATCACAGGAGTGAAGCCATGTTCGTAACAATGATCTGCAAGAGCAGCGAAATGCTCCACCGGCCATTGGCGCCATGCTCCCCTTGAACCAGGATGGATACAAATATAGCGCTGAGGTTCAAGAGGCAAATCCAGGTTATCAAATTCACCCTTATCACTTTCTGTTAAGGGGAACTCGAGGTAATTACCCTGGGATGGAATTCCCAGATGGTTCATTAAAAGCAAGTGTCTGTTGATTTCTGAGCCCTGATCGGGATATTCCAGGAAAAGTTCATTCTTCGGATAATAATGTCCTTCGATGTAAAAACCTGAAGTATATTTTGCCCCGAACAGCTCCACCATCGGATTTATTACAGAACCATTTCCCTGCATTTGCAAAGCAAGGTCAAAGTTTTCAGCTTGCACAGCAGCCAGAAAAGCTGTAAACTCAGCCGGATTTAAATCCTGCTCCGGAAGCCCCGGATAGCCCGGGAAGTGTATAAAACTGTCAAAATAATCAGGGAAGCGCTCTAATAATGATTTAGCCCAGGGCAAACTGCATAATGTGATCTCTGCTGCAGGATAAGCCCGTCGCAACGCTCTTACAGCCGGTATGGCACATAACATATCTCCTAGCTGAAGAGCCCTGAATATGATGATCTTTTTTATTTCTTCTGAAGGTAAACGCATAAATCAAATAAATAAGACACGGTACTTTAAAGAACCGTAAAACTGCCAGTAAACAGACAGGAACGGTATAAAAATAGAAGTTACTATCATCTCAGTTACATGGTCGAACCTTCTCGACGTAGCGCTGAGTCTTTTTATAGTAAACATTCCAACGAAAAACAACCAGGCCCAGAAACAAAGCTTGGCGAGCAATATTGATCCGGTAAGCAGACCTCCCAGCATACCGGCAAAAGTCAGAATTATTGCATAATAGTTCCATGGAGCTTTTGCTGCTATTTTAGATTGGTACAGCGAAGGATATTTTTTATAGAGCAATGCATTATACATTCCTTTCCTTTGCTCCCTGAGACTAACACCCCAGACTGCCGGCCTCACAGGATGAACTACCTCGGCTTCAATCTTCATAAGCGGTATATTGTGGATCAGGAACTTAAAATGTAGATCGCTATCCTCTCGCCAGGCTTGTTCAAAACGCTCATCAAACCCTCCTACCCGTATTAGAGCTTCCTTTGAACAGGCACAATTGGCCGTAATGAAATCCGCCCGTTCCAGATTGGCCGTATTCAGTTCATAATCGGTTGGCTTTTTTGAGATGGGAACTATAACCTTTCCTGAGTAAGCTATTTCTTTTTCCCCCTGGTAGCGGCTCCAGATTAGTTCAAGCCAGTTGGAGGCAGGCAGGCAATCATCGTCTGTAAAGGCTACCAACAGGCCACTGGCTTTAAGCCAGCCGAGATTTCTTGCAGCAGCGGGGCCTTTCTTTTTTTCCAGATGAAGGTAAATAATGTCCCCTGTAAAACTGGAAATAAGTCGCTGGGTTTCTTCATCCGGACCGTCGCTCACCACGATCACTTCATAGTCGCTATCCTTAAATGTTTGAGCATTTAAGGATAACAAGCATTTTTTCAATAGCTCAACGCGTTTAAAAGTTGGAATGACAACAGAAATCTTTTTTTCCATGATTACTTCTCTATCAAGAAGGAACCGATTACTAAAGCATCGAAGGGTGAGGTCCAGAAGCATTCGATCGCATCACGCGGAGAGCAAACGATAGGTTTCCCAAGCGTGTTAAAGGATGTGTTTACGAGAACAGGCACACCCGTTTTTGCTTTGAAGGCTTTTAACAAATCGTAATACCTGGGATGTTGATCCTTATTTACAGTTTGTATCCGGGCGGTTCCGTCGGTATGCCTTACGGCAGGAATCAAATGGGCCTTTTCCGGTTTCACATCATAAATAAACAGCATGTAAGGTGAATATTTTGCATTTTCAAACCACTCAGGAGCATCTTCTTCTAAAACCACCGGCGCCACCGGACGGAAGTCTTCACGATCTTTCACTTCGTTAAGGCGCGACTGCATTTCATCACTTATTGGGGAAGCTAAAATAGAACGGCTTCCCAGTGCCCTGGGGCCATATTCCATCCTGCCCTGGTACCAGCCTATAATCTTATTTTGAGATAGTATTTCTGCTGTTTCCTCGGCAATATTTTGCAGACGTTTGTACGGAACTTTAGCCCAGCCCAGAAACTTTTCAATTTCACCATCAGAGTAATCGGGTCCCCAGTAGGCATGTTCCATTTCAAAATCTTTAACCTGGCTGTTCCGCTCGCGTGCATCCACCCATTCTGCAGCGCCAAGGGCGGTTCCCGAATCGCCTGCCGCTGGTTGCACCCACACATTTTTAAAGGGACTCCGGTCTCTTATACGAGCGTTTAAGACGCAATTAAGAGCTACGCCGCCTGCCATACAAAGGTTTTCCTGCTTCGTTTCCCCATGCAGCCTGTTTACCAACTCCAATACACTTTCTTCCAGAACTAACTGCAGGGAGTGTGCTATATTAAAATGATGTGCTGTAAATTCCTCATGTCTTAGCCGGGCAGGGCCAAAGCGCTCCTCAAAACGCTGGCTGCCAATAGAGTATTGCAATCCAGGACCGATATTGATCATTTCGCGAAAATCATTAACAAATTCGGGCTTTCCATAGGAGGCGAGTGCCATCACTTTATATTCGTCGGATGAATGCAGGAAGCCCAGGTGCGATGTAACCTGTTCATACAGCAGCCCCAGGGAATGTGGCATATTAACCTGATCAATCCTCTCGATATTGTTATTTCTTCCGATATTGTAAGTGGTAGTTGCTTTTTCTCCCCGACCATCAAGCGTTAATACAGCAGCCTCAGTAAAAGGCGAGGGAAAATAAGCGCTTGCTGCATGCGAAAGGTGATGTTCAACAAAGTGCCATTTGAAATCATTTACAGAAGCCCCTTTGAACCTCAACTGAAGGTGATGAGGATAACCATCCACCAGTTGTCGCGGTGCGTTTACAATAGAAGACAGGAACAACGGGTCCCAGGGATTAAGCCAATACTTTGAAAGTTCAGAATCCTCTTCCAATGGAATTTCGATAGAGGCGTTTCCAGAGTATTTTTCACCCAGCAGCAAATGGGGATCAAAAGAATATGCCACATGATCAACATCGCTGAGATGTATTCCCGCCACTTTAAGGCAATAGTCGATAGCGTGAAAAGGTAGTTCCCAGGTCGAAAAAGGCACTGGCCTTTTTCCATGTTTAATGTGAGTAAAACGTTCGTCTTCTGCGGCGGCAAGCAAAATGCCGTCTTTTATAATACATGCAGCGGAATCGTGAAATGCTGCATTTATACCAAGTGTATACATGAAATTCAGTTAAAGGGTCGATGTCTATTTACCTGCTTATAACCGATGAGACTAATAAATGGTTTCCTCAATTAAACATTCACAAAAAAACCCGGAACGAGAGAGTTCCGGGTTTGAGAAAAATAGGTCGGGAAATAAAACACTTTAGAGATGCTTTCGAGGCGGATGCTCTCCCTTCGACGTATCATGAGACAAAACCTCATTATATTTTTCCAGAAGATATATGTATTTATTCTTCCAGTAGCTCACGGTTTTAGATTCCAGAGCCTTATCGGGAACTACCATATCGTCTGGGCCTCCCATTTTTGTTTGTTCTTCTTTGATAACTTTTGGCAGCTCGATTGAAAAGTCGTACGCCAACACAGTACATATCCTGTGTAAAATATAAGGCCGGATTGATTTCTGCTTGAACCAGTTGTATACTGAACGCCTGTTTACGTGCATTTTTCTTGCGACTTCACTAATACTTAACTGGTTTACACGAATTAATTCTTCAATCAATTCCCCTACGTGCATATCTGAATTCATCTTTTAGACATAAATTAAATGTTCATTATTTGAGTTAATAATGGCCAAAAGATGATTCAAAAAGTGTTTTATGCTTTTTAAGTGGCTATCTGAAGGCCAGTTCTTTGAAAAGATTTGCGTATTAATGATACACTTCTGCTACAGAATCAAGTTCCTCAAACCGGGAGTTATTGCTTCTGTATTCCGGGATGATTTCTTTCATCTTCCTTACCACTTCAACTTCGTTTCCAGCCTCGTTTAAGCTCAATAGGTCGTGGATCTTTTCCTGAATAAAAATGAATGGATACACAATTACACTGGAGATCTTGATTTTGTGATGATGAGTAGGGATATTAAATTCTTCCTTATTTAAGAGTTCTTCGTATAACTTTTCTCCCGGCCTTAGTCCCGTATATTCCAGATGGATATCCTTATCGGGTACTAAACCCGCAAGCTTTATCATATTACGGGCCAGATCGGCAATGCGGATTGGTTTTCCCATGTCAAAGATAAAAATTTCACCTCCCTGCCCCATGGCCCCGGCTTCCAGTACCAGCTGAACTGATTCAGGAATGGTCATAAAGTAACGCGTAATATCAGGATGAGTAACAGTTACTGGCCCTCCCCGTTCGATCTGGGCTTTGAAACGAGGAATTACCGATCCGTTTGAGCCCAGGACATTCCCAAAACGAGTGGTGATGAAACGGGTATGTGTATTTCTGTTCTCTGGCATATAAAAACCCGAATCTTCAAGCAATTTTTCGTGCGAAGTCTTGTTAAACGAACTGTTTAAGGACTGTATATACATCTCTGCCAGACGCTTTGACGCCCCCATTACATTGGTTGGGTTTACCGCTTTATCAGTAGAGATCATAATGAACTTTTCTACTAAAAACTCCATTGACAGATCTGCGATATTTTTCGTACCCATAACGTTCGATAAGATCGCTTCCCTCGGGTTGTTCTCCATCATGGGGACATGTTTGTAAGCTGCAGCATGAAACACTATTTGAGGTTGATAAGCTGTAAAAATGCTGCGCATGCTTGTCAGGTTCTGGATATTGGCAATACATACCTTAACCTTAGCTGCCATCTGATTATCTTCCAGTTCAAGCTGCAGTTCATGCAAAGGGCTTTCCGCCTGATCGCATAAGATTATAAGCCTGGGATTATAGCTTAACACCTGTCTGACTATTTCGGACCCTATTGAACCGGCGGCACCGGTAACAAGTACTGTTTTCCCCGAAAGCTGTTTAATAATATTCTGTTTTATCAGAACTATTGGCTCCCTCTGCAGGAGGTCTTCAATTTTCAGATCTTTAATCTGATTAACACTAAGCTGACCGTTTAACCATTTATCGGCCGGAGGAACGGTCAATACCTTAATTCCAAGTTCTATACATTCTTCTACAGCCTGTTTCTGACCGTGTTTACTCAGGCTGTTACTCATCACGATGAGTTCGTTAACTTTATGTTTTTCCTTCAGGGCGGCAATCGCATAGAAGTTATATACCTGTTTCTGTTCAATTTCTTTCCCAACCTTATCTATATCACTATCCACAAAACCCACAACCTTATACTTGATCTGTGGATGGTTTTCCAGTGCCTGTTTAAGCAATACCGATGACCGGCCCGAGCCATATATCAGGATCGTTTTGAACTCCTGTTTTTCTTCACTCTTTAAGACGTTAAAAATATTCTTTACCCCAAGGCGCAACATGACCAGTACCGTTGAAGATAAAAAAAAGTTTAGTATGACGGCCTCCATTAATTGGGGCCATACAATATGGATGTTTGCTTTAACCACCAACTGTACCAGGATCCAATAAATAACATTACAGGTTAATACAGCAGAAAAGATGCGCAGTATATCTTCCGTATTCGAATACCGGATTATACCGTTGTGAACCCTTTTCGTCATAAAAACACTGATCGAGACGGCGGAAAACAATCCGAGATAGGGTAAAAAATTCGCAGGGAACATATCGGTGTATGTTACCCGGCTTGTCATTAAAAAGGACATAGAAAAAGCCCAGCAAACTATTACCTGGTCTATCAATAAAATAAGCCAGCGGGAATGCACTTTTTCGCGGAGTAGTGTTTTTTTCATGGTAGATGAAATTATGGAGCGTTTCTGAATAGATGTTTTGAGATAGCTTTATTATGGTAAAAAACGGCGCATCAATTAATCGGATGTCTGCTTTGACCGGTAAAGCGGAAAAAAATCAGAGCTTTTGTTACTGATCCCATTTTGGGCGACAAGCGAGTCGTAGGCAGATTCGTTTGCAACATACCCCCAGCTGTTATAGCTTAAGAACAGATCAGAAAAACTAGCCTTCCATGCAAAGAGTGAATCTTCCTTGAAGCCCAATCCGCCTCCCAAATGGCAATATTTCATGCCGGCGTTCCGGGCCATTACGCTTATTTCGTCAACTAAAAGCTTGGCTGGCGAGTCCGCCAGATATTCAGTCTTAGTAGCAATGAGATGCACCTGCACTATTCCATTGGTGCAGGTTATGATAGCACCGGCGATGGCTCTATCACCATCGTATACAAGCATCAACTTGCAATCAAAATCACCAGCCTTAAGCAGATCTGAGAAATATTGAAAGCTAAAGAGATAGCTGCTTGCTGCATTTATTCTCTTCATATTTTCGAGGTAGATCTCTCTGAAAACCAGCATCTCATTTAAGCCCCGGGCTTCTTTTATCTGGTATCCTTTACGCCTCGTTTTCCTGATATAGTATTTAACGTTCTTATTATACTTCTCTCTTTGCTCTTCGAGGGGTACAGAGAGGTCGATGGCGACAGTTTTTCCTTTGATGCATACCCCGCCAAATTTCTCCATTAGTTTTTCCTGGTATAGAAAAGGATGAAGCCTGGTGAATACAGAAATATATTTGCGGTTCCGGAGATGATCAGAAAAGGAACCTTTAAAATTTTCCAGGAAGGTTTCATCCAGATCATCAAACTTTTTATTTGAAAACGGACCAGCGTACCCATATACAGAGGTTAGGTCGAACAGGTTTGAATTTGGAATTGCACGCCTGAGTAAAGGAAAGGCGATAAAATCGTCACCTTCCTGGTAAACAAAAAGCATCGGCTCACCACTTTTATCCAAAGAATGATAATCCCAGGTATGGTAGAAATCATAATGTGCAGACCTGCGCACATACCCTTTCCATTCTTCTTTTTGATCAATAGTAATTTCAAAAATCATAGGTAGATATTAGATCTTAGGTTAATTGACTGAATTGATAATACTTTTACTTGCCTCACTCCTATACAGTGGGAAAAAATCTATATTGTCGTTAAGGTCTATCCCTTTTTCTTCAACCAGTGAATTATAGGCAGCCTGGTCGACCACATAACGCCAGCTATTGTAGTTTAAAAAGAGGTTTGAGAAACCGCTTTTCCATTTGAATAATGAATCGTCCTTAAATCCCAAACCACCTCCCAGGTGATAGTATTTCATGCCCAGTTTACGGCCAATTACGCTGATCTCATCAACCAGTAATTTAGTTGGCGATTCTTTTAAATACTCCGTTCGGGTGCCAATCAGATGCCCTTCAACAATGTCGCTGGTGCAAGTGATGATCGTTCCGCAGATCGGTAAGTTTCCGGCATAAACAATCAATAGCCGGCTGTCGAATTCGGTTGACTGTAAAAGGTCAATAAAATACTGCTCGTTAAACAGATAATAATCGGTAGCCCCTATACGCTTCATATTTTCGGTATAGATGTCTATGAAGACCCGTATGTCTTCTATTGTTTTGCTCTCTTTTATGTGGTAACCCTTTCTCCAAAGTTGTTTAATGGAAGCATATACAGTTTCCCTGTATTTTGAACGCTGCACTTCGATCGGAACAGTAAGATCAATAGCCACGGTACGGCCGTTTTCAAACACTCCGCCAAACTTGTCGATAAGCGACTGTTGTTTCATAAATGGATGAAGGCGTGAAAACACGGAGACTATACGTCCATTCTTGAGGAAGCTAAGAAACTCCCTTTTGAAGTTCTCCATCAGGTCATCATCCATATTTTCAAAGCCTGGATTAGAAACAGGCCCAGGGTATCCGTATACTGACGTAAGATCAGAGTATTGCGAGTTGTCAATTTTTCTTTTTATCATTGGAAAAGCAATAAATTTCTCTGCTTCTTCGTAAACGAAAAGTATTGGATCACCGCTAGTATCGAGAGAATGATAATGCCAGGTATGGTAAAAATCATGCTCAGCAGATCTCCGGATATAGCTTACCCATTCTTGCTTTTGATGAATCGTGATTATTTGTGTCATAAATTTTATGTAGGAGATTTATTGATGCAGGTTTAACCTCAAAAATTTCGAGCATTTTGTTAAACCCGATGTATACACTGGCGACGACCCGCGAAAGTTTAAATCCGAGAATAGATATGGGATAGTACTTTTTTATACATTTTCCGGGTCAGCACCATTTCAAAAAAGATCTCGCCTTCACCCATCTGTTGAAAATGCATTTTACGATAGATCTCTATCGCGGCATGGTTTTCCTTGTTGACACTAAGGGTAACACTGTCTAACATCAGATTTTCGAAAGCATGTTGCAGAGTAAGAGCAGTCGCTTGTTTTCCAATACCTTTACCCCAATACTGCTGGTCGCCAATAAAAATATGGAACTGGGCATTTTTATTCTTTACCTGGATTAGCTGCACATTGCCGATGTACTGACCCGTAGTCTTCAGGCAAATGGCAAATCTATATTCATCGTCGCGTGCCAGACAGGCTGCAAGCCATTCCCTTTCTATTTCGGGAGTGATAACTTTGTCGGGCCTTGCACCTGTGTATTTCCAGACTTCCGGATTATTTCGCCATTGATACGAAACTTCTGAATCGCATAGAACCAGCGGCCGTATATAAACTGCGTATTTCATAGTAATTGATTAAGGACATTTACAATACGTGTCATGTGATCGAGATTATAGCGGTGATCAATTGGCAGAGCTATGATATTGTCTGCAAGCTGATACTCCAGCATTTCAGGGCTGGTCCATTCAAGGACATTTGGCCAATAAGTAGCCACAAAGATTTTATTTTCTATTAGTTGCTTCTTTAACCCAGGCTTTGCTATCAGCAGTGGATAAACTAAAGGCGATAAGTTGTCGCGAACATCAATAGGAAGCTCATTATAATCTGCCAAAAAATAGTGGAGAAAATGGAAATTAGCATGGCGTTTAAGCTTACATTCGTCATAATCTATTCCGGACAATATTTTCCTGGTTAAAGGAGACATTTGCCTTATCGGTGCATAGCATAACACGTTGTTATTAGCTATATAGTCGCCATAGCCATCCTCTATACCCAGATCAATACTTTTAATCAAATGTGAAAACCTGCCGGCGGAAAAATCGTCCTGAATGTCTAATCTTTTGTTGCTATTGAGTTGCAAATAAGCGCCATCCGGAACACCGAAAAACTTCCTGCAGGAATAAAAAGTATCAATTCCTTGCAGTGGCTCAGAAAAGAATGCTTGAGAATTGTCTATGATTAGGTTCCTTACCATTTCAGAAAGCCGCCGGACCGTTTCTTGCTTGATACCGAAATAGTTGGTATACACGAGGCATTCGGCGGGACCGATATCAAAGTCCAGGACTGGATCAAGATGGCGGTCAACATGATAATACTTAAGTTCAAGACCGAGCTTTTTAACCGGCTCAAGCATTACTTCGCAAGTAAAATAGGGAAGATAAATTCCTGTATATCCTTTAATGCTAAGAATGTACTCCAGAGAGTTGCGTCCTGTATTCAATTTTAACAGCGAGGGATAATATTCATTTCCGGCAGGCAATTGCAATTCAATATATCCGCCAATAGGAAGAGCGTTGGATACTAACATATAAAAGGTTGTTAAGAAAAGGGAGAATACGATGGGAGATTCCTTACCCTTCAAGAACTTGTAACATCTGAGCGTTCACTTTATGAACATCAAATCTTTCTTCGGCATATTTTCTACCATTTAAGCCGAACTGGATAATATCGACTTTATTTGTGATGAAATGTTCCATCTTCGATGCCAGGGCTCTGGCATCCTTAACTGGCACGAGATAACCATTGATATCGTTTAAAGAAGGATTTACTGTTTCTTTGCAGCCTACCGAATCGCTGGTAATTATTGCCCTGCCCATAGCCATTGCTTCGAGAACGCAACGCGGTATACCTTCACCATAATACGAGGGAAGCACCACTACAGAGGATTCCTGAATATAGGGTCTGATATCAGTGACAGGTTCTACGTATTCAACTACCTCGCCCGACTTTAATTGTGAGTAGAGCTCTTTACTAATTGCATCAATATTGTCGTCATAATGCCCAATCAATGTAAAACGAACTTGTGGGTATTTTCCTTTAAGCTGTTTTGCCGCCTCGCAAAATTCGTTAACTCCTTTGGCATTGATTAATCGGGAAACCATCAGGAAATTGATGCAGGAGGTATTAGGCTTGACATATCTATAGTGACTGAGGTCCACCCCCGAACCGTTTACAATAAACGCTTTGTTCCTGGCATTGATTATCTTAGAATTTAACAGAGTATCATAGTCATCTTTGTTCTGAAGGATAACTTTTATCCGGTTTTTGGTAGTGAGGCTAGCCTTCAATAATTGCCGGGTGATACTTTTTATAAGGTATTTTTTTGACCCTGTATTTAAAAAATTATAACCCAGACCGGTAAGCATGGGGGTGATGCTTTTAACTTTACACATTTTGGCAACCATCGAACCGTAGATCACTGGTTTAAAAGCATAAGGAAAAAAAACATCAGGCTTATTAACCTTTATCGTACGGTACAAATTCGTAATATATTTAAGGTCTGACCAAATGGAAACGTTACTGCTGTTGAGATCGTTTTCATAAATGCCTACCCCCAAACTCTTTAGCTTATCCCGGATATGGGCATGAGTAATGGTTGGCGTAAACACTGCTACGTCGTTATTAATTAGCAGAGCTTCAATTAATTTTCCGCGAAAGTCCAGCAAAGACCGGGATGAATCGCACGCGATGAGTACTTTCCTTTTTTTAGGTTCCATGGTAGATAGGGGAATATCGGTGAATAATTGCCGAACTATGAATAGTTAAACTTTTCCTGTAGAAGATAGCTTACCGAGCATCGGGCAACATATTGCATTATAATTCACACGTCAGTTGCCATGTTTAGAAATGAATTTTACTAATGTGGAGGCAACCTGCCCGTGGGCTGAAGTCATTGTTTGACGCTAACTAGAATACATATTAGCAGTGTTATCTTCCACTAGTATCCAGCGTCAATATTTGCTTTATCTGGCAAGGTGGCTGAAGGGGCGACGCTTCAAGGTTTATGCATTGAAAATTAAAGCGTTCAAAAGAAAAAAACAAATACACAAGTCGTTAATCCACCCACAAGGATGACTTAATGGCTTATGTATTTGCTAATTGAATATGTTCTATTATGCGTTTTTATTTTGGACCTACGCCGTTCATTACTACGGAAGGTACGTTAGCTGCCGCAATAACTTCTGAAGTATAGCTATATGGAGGCAACCAGGTAGATGAAGAAGAAGTGATCCTGTTTGCTCCGCAACTTTTGAATATGTTTGTGCTTGCACCACTTACATAACCAGCTGTGCCACCTACATCTGTTTTAAGAGGAGCATTGGTTCCTTCAAAGTAATTGTTGTCGGTACGAACTGTTCCTCCCATGGCAACTGCTACACCGTATCCACTTCCATTTTTGATATAGTTATTGAATACATGGACATTACCAAACCTAATTCGTGGCTGTCTTTCTGCAATGTTATATAGGTAGTTCTTATACAGCGTTACACGTAAATGACCACGATCCGAAGTTGTTCCGTCTCCGCCGCCGATTAATATCGCCTTGTTGGTATCATGCAGCTTGTTCCAGGATACTGTTATATAATCTGATCCTTTTGTGATATCTATCAAGCCATCGTAATAATCCCAATTGCTCATTTTGCTGGCCGACATTTCACAATGATCTATCCAGATGTGGTGTGAATTCTTGATATTAACACAATCATTATCATCTGTCCCAGCCACTACATTCTGGATCTTCAAATTTTGAATTATTACATTCGATATATTAAAAATCTTAAATCCTACTCCATTCATTACGGCACCTTTAAGTCCAACAATGGTTTTGTTTGATTTAAGGGTTACGCTTCCTGTTCCGGTGATCGTACCAGATATTTGGATGATCATTGGGGAAGAAGAAGATGCTGCACTCTTTAGAGCCGACAGGCTGGTTACCGTTACTGTTTGACCGCCCTGACCTCCCGTGGTTTTTCCATCAACATTGGCATATCCTATAATACCAGTGCTAGGTGTTGGTGTCGGAGTCGGTGCAGGCGTTGGTGTTGTAGGAATTGACACGGAACTACCTGCTCCTGCACTTCCAATGGTATAAGTATATTTACGCCCGTTTGTACGTGGGTTTGTATTATCAGAAGCTGAAAAATACAACTCATTTCCCCAATGACTGAATCTTCCTTTACCAAGATTCTTTATATCCGCATGCGACGAGTGTGCCGGGCCCAACTCTTTACCATTCTCATAAATCTTGAGGATAGATTGAGTTGGTTTCGAAGAGTTGTCTCCGGGAGTGCTGAAATTCTTGTATACGACATAAGAATTTCCGCTTTTTAATGATACACTGTTAACGTCTATGGCGATAATAGCCGGTGACGTCGGTACTGCTGAGATGGTGCTAGCAGGTAAGGTCTCTAGATTAAAATCATTGTCTGACTCTTTCTGGCACTGACTAAATAAAAAGATAGTGGATAATAATAAGCTCATTGGTAGCCTACCTCTAAAATTAACTTTGCTCTTCATACTGTTTTAAAAATTTATACCCTTGTAACGGCCCTTTTACAATAAAGGATACGCGGGTACACAGTTGGAAAGCTCGGTAAATTTATATAATCAAATTAACAATGCTTTATGCGATTTAACTTACAAACAAATGCACAAACTATAAATCAACCGGATTAACTGCAATAAGCAATTTCACTTAAAATAATTCTTCCGGTGTGGTAAGCAGAGCGATAAATTAATTTAGATTTATGGTAACATAATCAAAGGTATTTTAGATATCGTAAAATAAGTTCACAGATTTTCTTAAAAATTTCACTATACAGAAAAGCTATTGTCACAAGAAGATCATTAAACTATCATAAGAACATCATCTTCTAAATCTTTAAATCTATTGTTATTTTTTTCTACATAAACCCAGCATTTTTTGGAACGATTTTTTGGGGTTAAAGTGGATTGAAAACTAGTCAAATTTTAACTCCCTTTAACACTTGTTATAAACGCATAAATAAGGGCTAGTACTAGCCCTTATTTATGCGTTAGATATTTGATGAATGTTGAAAGCCCGATTTTTTTATTTTGGACCTACACCATTCATTATTACTGAAGGTACGTTAGCTGCCGCAATAACTTCTGAATTATAACTGTATGGAGGCAACCAGGTAGATGCAGAAGAAGTGATTCGGTTTGCTCCACAACTTTTGAATATGTTTGTGCTTGCACCACTTACATAACCAGCTGTGCCACCTACATCTGTTTTAAGAGGCGCATTGGTTCCTTCAAAGTAATTGTTGTCGGTACGAACTGTTCCTCCCATGGCAACTGCTACACCGTATCCACTTCCATTTTTAATATAGTTATTGAATACATGGACATTACCAAACCTGATTCGTGGCTGTCTTTCTGCAATGTTATATAAGTAGTTCTTATACAGAGTTACACGTAGATGACCACGATCCGAAGTTGTTCCGTCTCCGCCGCCGATTAATATCGCCTTGTTGGTATCATGCAGCTTGTTCCAGGATACTGTTATATAATCTGATCCTTTTGTGATATCTATCAAGCCATCGTAATAATCCCAATTGCTCATTTTGCTAGCCGACATTTCACAATGATCTATCCAGATGTGGTGTGAATTCTTGATATTAACACAATCATTATCATCTGTCCCAGCCACTACATTCTGGATCTTCAAATTTTGAATTATTACATTCGATATATTAAAAATCTTAAATCCTACTCCATTCATTACGGCACCTTTAAGTCCAACAATGGTTTTGTTTGATTTAAGTGTTACGCTTCCTGTTCCGGTGATCGTACCAGATATCTGGATGATCATTGGGGAAGAAGAAGATGCTGCACTCTTTAGAGCCGACAGGCTGGTTACTGTTACTGTTTGACCGCCCTGACCTCCCGTGGTTTTCCCATCAACATTGGCATATCCTATAATACCAGTGCTAGGTGTTGGTGTCGGAGTCGGTACAGGCGTTGGTGTAGGTATAGGTGTCGGAGTACCAGTTGCACTTCCAATAGTATAAGTATACTTACGTCCGTTTGTATGTGGGTTTGTATTATCAGATGCTGAAAAATACAGCTCATTTCCCCAGTGACTAAACCTTCCCTTACCCAGGTTTTTTACATCCCTATGCAAAGAGTGTGCTGGGCCCAACTCTTTACCATTCTCATAAATCTTGAGGATAGACTGGGTTCTCTTTGATTCGCTATCGCCTGGAGTTTTAAAATCCTCATAAATTACATAAGAATACCCTCCCATTGACGACGCATCAGAAACGTTTAGCGAGAGTGGTTGGCTTGGCGTAGGTGCAGGAGTCGGTGTAGGTGTAGGTGTAGGTTCACTTGCTATACTTCCGACACTATAGGTGTACTTACGACCGTTTGTACGTGGGTTTGTATTATCAGACGCTGAAAAATACAGTTCATTTCCCCAATGACTAAACCTTCCTTTACCGGAAATTTTTACGTCCCGGTGCAAAGAATGTGCTGGGCCCAACTCTTTACCATTCTCATAGATCTTGAGGATAGACTGAGTTTTCTTTGCATCAGTATCTCCAGGAGTTTTAAAATCCTTATAGATCACATAAGAATATCCTCCTTTTGATGACGCTGCAGCAACATCTAGTGAAAATGTTTGCGAACTTACTGCCGAAATGGAATTTACTGTTACCTCCGGAACCAAGTCATTTTGCTCTTTCTGACATTGGCTGAATAAGATAACTGTTGAAAATAGCAGACCTTTTGCTAATCCGTTTTTAAGCTTTAATGTTCTCTTCATACTGTTTTAAAAATTTACACCCCTGTAACGCATTTCACAGCGAATAGGATACGGGGTGAATCAGTATGAAAGAACGATTAATTTGCGTATTAAGCCAGGTATCTCATTCCAAAAAAAATTACGCTTAGACAAAAAAGATATATTTTAAACTTTCGACAGACGCCATCTATTATCACTTTAAGAAATAAGCTACTTTACAAAAGAAAACCCTTCGATTAATATTGAGTTTTTTATTTCCAGAATTTTTTTGAAGATTTCAGTGCATTAAACTAAAAGCGTAAAAAAATTTCTCACGTTTGGCACAATTCAAACTCTCTTGGATACGGAAAATGCCATCAAGATGTCACAAAAACGCTATATGATTGTCACATTTGATCACCACAATCTCATTCTTGGAAAAGTGTTGTGAATTTGGAACGATTTTATTTTAAATAAAAACCGAAAAGTGAGCGGTAAAACAGTCAAGTTTTCCTCAGTAGAGGACACTAGCGAGTCACTGGTAATTCGTTAAGTATTGGTATGTTGATTTCTCTAAGTTTAGTCTCGATTTCGTCGAAATTGTAGAAGTCTTTATACCATTTTACGAAACTTTTAATTCCCTCTTTTACAGAGACTTTAGGTTGATAACCAAGCGATTTGAGATCACTTATATCTGCCCAGGTTTTTGATACGTCACCATCTTGCATCGTAAGAAACTTCTTTTTAGCTATAATACCGAGGTTTTTCTCTATTTCCGTAATAAAGTCCATAAGCCTGACGGGCTCTCCACGACCGATATTGTATATACGATAAGGACTATTTGAGGACGACGGATCAGGGGCCGCAGCGTTCCAATCTTCATTTCTTTGTGCCGGATTATCAATTACTTTCACTATTCCATCAATAATATCATCGATATAAGTAAAATCACGCTTCATGTCTCCCCCGTTAAATACTTCTATTGGTTTGTCATCTAACATAGCCTTCGTAAACAGAAACATCGCCATGTCAGGCCTGCCCCACGGTCCGTAGACTGTGAAAAATCTGAGGGCAGTGGTTGGTAAATTAAAAAGATGACTATAGGAATGAGCCATAAGCTCATTGCTTTTTTTGGAAGCAGCGTATAATGATATCGGATGGTCGACATTATCATTGGCCGAGAAAGGCATTTTTGAGTTCAATCCATATACACTTGATGAACTTGCATAAAGTAGATGTTTAATGTGATGATGACGGGCACATTCCAGGAGATTGATGAAACCATTGATGTTTGATTCAATATACGACCGTGGATTAACCAGGCTGTATCTTACGCCAGCCTGAGCTGCCAGATTACAAACCGAGTCGAAATTATGCATTTTAAAAAGGTCATCCAGTGCTTCGGCATCTGTTAAATCCAACTTCACGAACTGGTAGTTTGGGTATTCAACACTCCTTACAGTCTGACCATAAACTATTTTATTTTTGAGTATGCCTGTTTCGCGCAATCTGGCATACTTTAGATTTACATCATAGTAATCATTAATGTTGTCAATGCCCACAACTTCATCTCCCCGTTCCAACAATTGCTTTACTAAATGAAAACCAATAAAACCTGCGCTTCCGGTTACTAATACTTTCATAAGATAGATGTTATAAGTTAATTATTAATCAGTTTTTAATAGATACAATTTAAGTTCTAAACAGAGGCGTTTAACCTCGCCTTTCCATTTTTTGAATAATCACTAATAATGTCAGACCAATCGCTCATCACCTTCGCTTCGGAGAAATTACTTTCGATATAGTTTCGACCCCTCCTTCCCAAAGCAATACGGTTATCCTCACTCATATGCATAACCTGCACCATCTTATCGGCCAAATCCTGCTGGTTAGCAGGTTCAAAAAGAAGTCCGGCATTAGCTCCTTGTAATAATTCAATATTGCCATCAATGGCAGATGCCACAACAGGTTTTCTATAAGCCATGGCTTCTAAAATAGCGTTAGGCATTCCCTCCATGAATGACGAAAGAACGAATGCTTCAGCCCTTCTAAGATATTCAGAAGCATTGGGCTTAAATCCGAGCAAACGAACATGGTTTTCAATTCCAAGGTCCTTAATAACTTTAAACGGCCAAACTTCATCGTTTAAATTTCCTATAATATCTACTCTGAACTTATATTGTTTCAACAGGGCGATCGCTTTGAATAAAGTTAGATAATCTTTATTCCACTTAAAATGTGCTATACAAATCCAAACGAAGATTCCGCTAGAATTTACATTATTCTGGCATTGGAGTTCGGGCAAAAAGATTCCATTATTGATAACGATGCCTAGTTTTCGAACCAGATTCCTGTTCTCAAAGTTTAATTTTGATGCATGAGAATTATACACCACTTTATCGTCCAGGACAGCGGTAAGCCTAAATGGTATATTCCATTTTTTAGGAAGCACCGAAGTTCTGATGCTGGAAATTAAATTAAACTTAAAACGAATTTTCAGTATTCTAGCAAAAATGATGGCTATAAACATAAAAGCAATAGTCACGTCTGGTTTAAATGCTTTCACGGCCTTATACAATAACATGCAATTGGATATTGAATGTGTTTTCCAGTTTTTGAGAAATACAACCCGCAGCCCCTCCTCCTCAAAATTTGTGTTAAACCCGTTTATTGGTTTCAGAGAAATAATCATAACGTCGTTATTTTGAAACTTTAAAAACCGGGCTATCTTCAAAAGCTGAGTTTCGGCGCCACCCTTCCACATACCCGGGGTTAGAAATAGTATTTTTGTGCTCATAATGGTAGGATAATAATATAGTCTAGTCTGTTGATCCTGGCGACCTGTCCTTTAGGGATCCCACAGCGTTCAAAGAGATTCGATGGAAGTGTTCTGTCTTATTCTGGTTATTAAGCCATTGGCTCAAGACCAGAAGCTTCCAGATCTGTGGATACCTGTTCCATTTCCCCGTCATATGTTCATTAATGATCTCCTGACTTCTCCTGATGTTTATGCCGGGAATTTGTTTTAACTTGGCCGCAGAAAGATTGTCTAACACATATTCTTTCAGCTCGTTTCGAAACCATTCTGCAAACGGCATGGTGAATCCCGCTTTTGGCCTGTCGAATAGGCGGGCTGAGAGGTGCTCAAAGAGAATATCCTTCAATATTCTCTTTTGTATGTTACCTTTATACTTGAAACTTGTAGGCAAGCTTCTTCCAAATTCGATAATACGGTAGTCCATTAAAGGAGACCTTGCCTCAAGAGAAAAGGCCATAGAAGCCCGGTCAACCTTAGTGTTTATATCATCGTTCAGATAAGTTTTAATATCAAAGTCAGAGACTGTTTCCATCAACGGCTTATTTGAATTTGAGAGGAGATGTATAAAAGGACCATCGGCGCCGCATTTCGGCATATCTATCCAACTGTTATCAAGCCCTCCAAACATTTTCACATAAAGCGATTGGATATTTTCAATGTTTATTGCTTTTGCAACCAACTTATGTTTGTACAGTGGTGATAAGCTGATCAAACTGGATATATATTTACGTACAAATTGCGGAGATCTGAACAGATAATTTCTGGATCTTATCCATTTATATCTTTCATAACCCAGAAAGACCTCGTCACCACCATCGCCACTGAGGGCTACTGTTACGTGCTGTTTTGTATGTTTACTTAATAACATACTTGGAATGGCGCTTGAATCTGCAAATGGTTCATCATAGTACAATGAAAAATTCCTGATAAGATCCATAGCCTGGCTATAGTTACACTCAATGGTGTGATGATCTGTTCCAAGACAATTTGCTACTTTTGCCGCGTGAATACTTTCATCAAAGCCTTTTTCATTAAATTTCATTGAAAAGGTTTTGACGTTCGAGACTATTTTTGTAGCCACTGTAGCTACTAGCGAAGAGTCAATTCCACCCGACAGAAAAACTCCAAGCGGCACGTCAGCATGCATCCTTAGTTTTACCGCATCAAACAAGAGATTATTTAATATGTGTTTTGCCTTCCCGTAGTCGCCTGTAAAACGCTTTTTCCAGCTATAGTCAAGATCCCAGTACTTTTCCGTTTCAAAAGACCGGTTAGTTAAAGAATAAGTGAATGTGTGTCCGGCTGGCACTTTCCTTATCTGAGTCCAAACAGACCTGGGTTCAGGAATATAACCCCACTTTAAATATTCATAAATAGCTTGTGTATCTAATGTAAAATTGCGTGCCAGAGTAATTTGTGAGGGCTGACTAGCAAACTCAAACTCTCCACCAGCCAAGCTATAATAAAGTGGTTTTTTTCCGAGCCTGTCGCGCCCTCCGAAGAGCGTTTTCTTTTGTGAATCATAGATAACAAAAGCGAACATGCCATTGAAATAATTTACGCAGGCCCTGCCATACTCAAGAAACGCAGCACATATCACTTCCGTGTCCGCAGCGGTTGTAAACCGGTAACCTTTCTTAACAAGGTCACTTTTAATGTCCTGGTAATTATAGATCTCACCATTAAAAACTATATGTAGATGTAAATAAGAAAATGGCTGATCTGATCGATGATCCAGATCAATGATTGCTAACCTGTTATGACCCAATACAAGATCGTCTATATAAAGAGATCCCGAGTAATCTGGGCCCCGGAAATTTATTTTATCCAGTTTTTCAGCTAGTATCGCCTCATTATATTTAATTGTTGAACCGAATATACCACACATAAGAAATTATTATTTAGATTTAGTCGTTCAAAGAACTGGAACTGGTAGACCCCATTTTTAGTTATGGGTCATCAGACTTTCATACCTGTCGGTAATTTTGTCAAGGGCACATTGTTCAAACACATCGTTTTTTATAGCTGTAGCGTCCCACTTTTTTGAGCATGCAGCCACTATGGCATTTTTAAAGCCTTGTACGTCGTCCTGTTCTAGCATAAACCCATTAAAATCATCACGGATGATACGGGATATGCCACCGACCTTAAATGCAACAACTGGTATACCGACCGACAAGGCTTCTAGCACAACGTTTGGAAAGCCCTCTGTGAATGAACTCAAGACTAAGAGATCATGTTGTGCGATGAGGCCAACTACATTGGATTGCTGGCCTAATAATCTAACACGATTTTGTAAGTTCAGACTTCTCAACCTTTCTTCGGTGTCCGATCTTAATGCCCCATCACCTACTATTGTTAAGGAATAGTGATCAGGCAATGAGTGTAAAATATGCAATAAACGACTTATTCCCTTCTCGGGAGATAGCCGGGCAACCAGTATAAGTTTTTTAGCGGTTGCTTTCAGGTTTCCTATACCTTTAATATCAGTAAAAATCACAGGATTTGGAATTACGACTAATTTGTTGGACCTGACACGAAACTCTGTTCTCACAGATTGTTCCATTTCCTCTGATTGACAGACAACCTTATCAAATCTAGCATAGCAAAAACGAGTGAAGAAATTATAAAATCTGGCTTTACTGCCCCTGTATTTTCGAATTTGTGAGGGAATATTTGAGGCCCTTGCAATTAGATTTGGAACAGATACGAAAAACGATACGAGTGCAACCAGGATATTAATATGGTCCACAGTCGAAAAAACAGTGTCGGGACGTTCTCTTCGCAACAATTTACGAAGTTTAAAAAAAGAAAGCGAAGCTTTTGTGGTACCAAGATCAATTATAGTGACGCCTTCCAGCTCATTAGAAAAACATTTTTTATTTGGGTTTAGAAGGACAATGGATACATCATACATTTTTTTGTCAAACCCCTGGGATAATAGCCAAAAGACCCTTTCGGCACCTCCCGCACTGAGAGAACTGAGAATAAAGAAAATTTTTCTTTTCATTTTTTGTATGCTGGTTGAAAAAAATATATAACTTAATCAGCTTAACGCTTTTCGGCTGCACCAATTAGGATATACTTATAGTTTTGAGGTAAGAGCTTTTCAATGACGGTGTCAACTCTTCCGAAAAAGCTCCTTTGTTGTTCATTCCTGCCAAAACATCCAAGAAATCCCACAGTAGTATACCTAAGGTTGGAGAAAGATGAGAAAACGTCACCTATCTCATTCATCTTCAGATAATTCCAATTTCTGGTTCCATATTTCTTCCGAAAGAATTTATGAACTAATGTAGCTTCCATATTTTCGGCAAACAGCAAAACGCCACCAGGTTTCAACGCTTTATATATTTCTTCGGCAATCTTCTTCTTTAGCTCATTTTTTTCCATTCCACAGATCCCTCCAAGTATTGATTTAAAAACAATAAGATCAAACTGGCCTTCAAACGGAATATTTGTTGCATCAACAGAAGCGTAGCTAATTTCCTCAGAACAATTGTATTTTCCATGCAGCCATTCCGCTTCTTTTTTAGGGCCGCGAAGATCGGTGCACAATACGTTATTTTTATTTAAAGCTAACCAAAGCGACAATCCTCCTTTACTCGCTCCCAGTTCAAGGCATCGAAAATTCCTATTTTGTAAATCAATATGCTTTTCCCAAAAAGAAATCGCTTTTGACCAATTGACCACATCCCAGCCAATTACATCGCTTAATGTATAGTTTTTCATTACAGTGATTTGTTTTTCAAAGACAATGAAGCTATCATGAGCATTGATTGTTTCCACTTTCTAGCGGCTGCTCATGATGGTTTTATTACAGTGATTTATTTTTTAAGGCAGTGAAGCTATCATGAGCATTGTTTGTTTCTGCTTTTTAGCGGCTGCGCATGATGGTTTAGTTTATTTGTTAATTCTATATAGCAATGATGCAACTGACTTGTACATCACCTAATTGCCAGGATTGGCCTGATAATATTTGGTGGAATCAAATAAATTAAGACTAGAAATAAATATTTTAGATAGTTATTTATAGAATTCTTCTCTCTAAATGCCTTGAAAATATATTTGTATGATACTCTAATGTTCCAACTATTGAAGTAAGCTGCATTTCCGAGACTTTTCCAATACTCTGCCATGTAATTAGGGCGCTGTACTAATTTGCTATTTGTTAAATACACTTTAACCTGATCGAGCTCCAGATTTGCGAGTTCTATATTTTTATGTTCAGAATATGATAAGCGCAGTGCATTATTAAATGAATCTTTAGCTACCTTTCTTCTAGTAGTGGCTACGGGACCGGTTCGGTATAAATATAGCGGCTGATTTAATACATGAACTAACGCACCATTGCTTAAAAAGCGCAACCACAACTCACCGTCCTGAACATAATAGTATCTAGTATCGTATAATCCCACTTCTTCAAGCTTTTTTCTTTTAATAAATGCACTTCCATGTGGAAAGATAGCCCTACGGTTCAATAAAACAGATCGAAAATTTTTCTGCCTGGAATAGCTGCTATTAAGAAAAACAATTTGGCCTGTAATATCAATAACATAGCAATCAGATCCGATAACATCAACCTCTGGATGTGCTAAAGCGTACTTTAGCTGAAGAGAAAGCCGGTCGACCGACGAAATATCATCTGCATCCTGACGGGCAATATAGTGCCCTTTAGCTATCTGTATCCCTTTATTTAACGAGGCTGCAAGACCCAGATTTTGTTCATTTTGTATGAATCTAATCCTGGAATCTTTAGACGCATATGTTTGACAAATGGCAACCGAATTATCTGTAGAGCCATCATCAATAATGATAAATTCAAAGTTTTCAAAGGTTTGGTTAAGAATGGAAAGTATGGCATTTTCCAGATATTGCCCGGAATCATACACCGACATAAGAACACTAATTAACATAATTATGGCTATTAAGTGGGAAAAGCACATGTTTCATACTCAGATGAGCTGCATAGAACATAAGCTCCTTATTGATATTTTCAGTCATATCGCAATTCTCATTTACCCAGGCAACTGCATTATCTCCAAGGTTTCTAAGTTTCGTTTCACTTTCAAACAAACTGTTTATTTGTTTGCTAATATCTGTCGCGTCTTCGGTGACCAGCAAGCCGTTTTCTTTATGCATAATACATTCTCTTATTCCTGGAACTTCTGTTCCTATACAAGGTAATCCACATGCCATGGCTTCCAATAACACCTTAGGACTACCCTCATATTTGGAAAAGATCACAAAGCATTTCGAACTGTTATAATACTCAGGCAGATCTACATTGTCTACCCGCTCCTTCCACTCAATCTTTTCGTTGCTTTTGATACATTTTTTAATCAAAGGAGCAAGCGATCCTTTCCCTATAATTAACGTCCGCAGTTTAACAGTATTCAGGACAGTGGTAAGCAATTGGATGTTTTTCTGTGCTTCAAAACGACCTATAAATATTAAGTCAAACTTTTTCTCTCTCTCCAACGGCTTGAACCTTTCCAGGTCTATTGTATTGCGCATGCTAAGTATTTTCTCTGGACGGATACCATAGAACCTGATAATAAATGAAACGGCTTCGGGAGAGGTTGCGACAATTAAGTCCCCGTATTTGAATGCTATAAACTCTTTAATTTTCTGCAGCCAACCTATTTGCTGAAAATGAGAATAATAATATCCCATTCTTATAACTAAAGGTACATTCAAAACAGTTTTAAGAAGTAATCCAAAGCCAGCTGCAGCAAACTGATTTGTTTTAATTAAGGCAACACGATTATATAATTGTCTGAATAAGATAAGCGAGCACAGATTATATATAAAATTCTGAAGCTTGTAGGGAATTCCTGCGGGAATCCAGGCGGGCATCTGCAATAGTTTAACCTGGGGATAATTCTCAATATATTTTGAATCGTGCCTTCCATAGCTGAAAATAATCAACTTGAGGTTTCCTTTGGTGCATAATGCGTTGTAATAATTTAGTTCCCTTGACAAGTGACCCAACTCACTCCATCTCTGAAGGCTCATATTAGGTGTCATTAGCAGTAACAAACTATCTTTCATATTCTATTGATTACTTCTTAACAATTTTCCGAAGTGTAAGGCAAATTATTTTAAGATCAATCCATAAGTCGTGATGTTCGATATAGCTAAGGTTTTTCGCAAGCTTTGCAGGAAGCAGCTCCTGAACATAAAATACTTCGGGATCGCTATATTGAGCCAAAAGCTCACTTTCATTGCAGAATTGGATGGACGCCCAGTCTGTAATACCTGGTTTCACCTCAAAAACTCTTTGCTGAGTAGGATTATAAAGATCAGCATAACGTTTTACTTCGGGACGCGGTCCGACAAGACTCATATCGCCCTTAAGAACATTTAATAATTGAGGCAGCTCATCCAGTTTATATTTGCGCAGCCAATATCCCACTCGGGTCACACGAGCATCGCGATCTCCAATGGTTAGCAGTCCGAGTTTACTGGCGTTTGATTCCATCGTTCTGAATTTGAGAAGATCAAAATCAACTTTATTACGGCCAACTCTTCTCTGCCTGAAAAGCACAGCTCCTTTTGAGTCTATAATGATCGCAGCAGATATAATTATAAATACAGGAAACAGAAAAAGGAGTGCCAAAAAGGAAATTACAATATCAAAAGTACGTTTTGTAACCATATAGATCTATACTGTATAAACTGGTTCAACCATACTGTCCAGACCTACTTCTGCAACAACAGCTTCAATTACGGACTGAATGATAAAATCACTTTGTTCATTTGTTAGCTGTGGATATATTGGCAGGGAGATTTCCGAGGAGTATTGTTTATAAGCATTAGGATAGTCTTTAATATTATACCCAAGGTCGTTAAACAATGTAAGCATTGGCAAAGGGATAAAATGAACGTTTACTACGATACCTTTAGCCATGAGCCGCTCAATGATTCTGTCTCTTTGTAACTCGATTATGTTTTTTATCCTTAATGGGAACAAATGATAGGACGACTCCCTATCTTTATCTTTTAGAACAGGAGGAATAAACCAATCGAATAACCTGAAAGATTCATCGTATTTCAAAGCAATCGCCTTTCGGAGAGCGAGCAAGTCCTCCTTGTATTTAACGATCTGCGCTAGCCCGATTGCTGCACAAATATCGGGCATATTAATTTTCAGGCCGGGATAGAGTATATCATATCGCCATCCCGCCCCATTATTTTTTAGAAAAGCATCTTTATTTTGGCCGTTTAAAGAAAAGATTTTGAGAAAATTATATTCACTTGCAGTATCAAAAGCCTCAGGTAAATTAAGGCAGACACAACCGCCTTCAGCTGTCGTAATATTTTTAACTGCATGAAAGGAAAATATTCCTATATCTGACATGAGAATGGACGCCCGGTCCCCATAAGAAGCCCCAATAGAATGAGCAGCATCCGCAATCAATAATATCCTTCCTAATCTTTGCTGTTTTTCTGAACTTGCAGTAAAGAGACTTTGAATGACAGGATCTGTAATAATAGATTTAATCACCTGATATTCACACGGCAAACCAGCAATATCTACTCCAATAATTGCTTTGGTACGGGGGGTTATGGCTTTCATTATTTCAGCGGGATCTATAGTAAAATCATCGTTAATGTCTACCATAACAGGTGTAGCGCCACAATGCATCACACTTAGGGCCGTTGCACAGTAGGTGTAGGCAGGCACAATTACCTCATCTCCTTCTTTGATTCCGAACCACTTAAGCATTAAAAGAGCGCCTGAAGACCAGGAATTAACACATATTGCCGCCTTTGAGTCCGTCAACTTTACTATCTCTTGTTCCAGAGCTTTTACTTTCGGACCTGTGGTAATCCAATTTGACTGTAGTGTATCAAGGACCTGATCTATTACACTTTGATCAATAAACGGGGGTGAGAAGGGAATTTTCATAGTTTCGAAGTTAGATGAGAAATAAAAAGTAAAGGAAGGAACCTCTCAGTTACCTTATACCCTGGAGCCTTGCAAGGTGGAGAACACCGAAATAAAGAAACAGTGTAGGCCCACTTCCGCCAAGTAGCCAGTCATTATGGAAAAAAGAATTGAGAGATATAGCAAATAGGGAAAAACATAGGGAAACCAGCAAGGCGTTTTCTGGTTTTCGAACCTGCCCTGCGATAAGCCAGAATATCCTGATAATTCTCTGATAAAATAATAGAAGAAAAATTAAACCGGGAACAATTCCCAAATAAGTAATAAACATAAGGTAAGCATTGTGGGATGTAACCAGGCCGGATTCTCCCAACTTAAAGGTCGGGTTGTATCTGGCTACCTGCTCCCATGTCTTGCCTGTCCAGGTTAAACCTAGTGGATTATCTGCAATGATCTTTAGATTTTCAACAGCCAAACCACTGCGATTTTCTTTGACATGCTTTTCATTTTTGGCAAAAATGTTTTGTTTCCGGCCGCCTGCCAGGTTTTGAATAGAGGAACTCAAAAGCATAACAACCGAAAATAAAGCAGCGAAGATAATGACCGTTTTAATCCTGTAAAATAACACCCAGAAAGTGCCAACTGACAACGCAAGAACAACCAGCACCGACCGACTCATTCCCCAGAATATCAGCAATACACAAAATATAAATACTAGCAGCTGAATAAGAAGATTCTTTCTAAAAACAGCGACAGACACTATCCCAAATGAGGTGAGGGCTGCTATTTGATAGCCGAAAGTAAAAATAAAAGCAGATATTCCAGAAGGACTTTGCAGGATTTTTACCGACTCACCTGTCAACAACGCTCTTAATTGATTAATCTGACTGGTATAAACATGATTAAGCAACATTATCATCGAAGAAAATATCAATAAAGCATAAAATATAAAAATGGCGAGTTTCATCCTATTCAAATTATCTCCTATGAAATAATTATAGAACAGGCTGCAACAGGTAATAATGATAATGACTACAAAAAACGATTTTACATCTTCGTATCCAACGAGATAATGAAAAATTGCTGCAATATAAAAGACCAATAATTCCCGTCTATAGGAAAAAGCAATTTGTTTAATCTTGCCGAATAAAAAAATTAAGGGTAAACCGAATAAAAGAGGAGTTGGGATTCTAAAGACAGATGTCATAAACACATTAAACGATAACGTGTATAAATACAAGAGAACGATCCCAAATATGGTTAGCTTTTTAAACATGGCTATAGGAATTAACCGTGAATTCCTGCTTATGTCAGAAATTACAATAGGGTAGACAACGTATGAAGAACACTATTCAGCCGAAAGTTTCGAATCTCGAAGAAGAAGTATTTTTTCATGTAGATTTTCAGCAATTCTCTTTTTTGAAAGGAAGAATACTTGAAATTATTTATCACTATTTTAAAATCACTAAGCATTTTTTTCTTTTTCACTTTTGAATTGATCATACTCCAGACACCACCGGCATGTATACGATAACAACTCATCACTTCGGGCAGAACAAATCCCTTACCCCCGGTAACAGCAGTTGCATAAAGCTTGAAGATCGCATCGGTTCCATTAGTGGTATAGTACCAGTCGTTTTTACTAATGTTTCTTACTTCCTCGGAGTTAACAACCATCATAGTGCCAATTCTGGTTTCATCTCTCCTGCCTATTAAGAAATCTTTATAGGTATAACTAAGCGGTTTGGGACATTGAGAAACATATATGGTTTTTTCAAAACTGTCAACTACTTCTGAATAGTGGAAGCATAATGTATAATCCAGGTTATTTTCGAGAAAATCGACCTGTTTTTGAATTTTGAGGGGGTCCGTCCAATAGTCGTCTCCGTCACAAAATGCAATGTATTTACCCTGTACTTCGGCAAAAACCCTGACCAGATTTCTTATAGATCCTATATTTTTATCTCCGGTAATCAGTTTGATCTGACCGGGAAATCTTTTTATATAATCGTTGATCACAGCTAAAGTATTATCTGTTGAACAATCTTCGCCTATTAGGATTTCATACTTAAAAGATGTCTTTTGATTCAAGAATCCTTCAATTGCCTTTGCTATATATTTTTCGTGATTATAGGTGATACAGCAAATACTAACTTTAATGTCGGAGGTATGGTTTTCCATTAAACAGATATGTTTGATTTTGAAATGATTGAGTTATAGCTCTAAGGATTCTTGTGCGCGTTGATTTCAAACACAACTTCTTTTTCAACCAATATTGGAGAACGACTGGTATTTAATTGTTGTGGTTTATAATAGTTTTGAACACGAAGCAACACTCTGCTAATCAATTCAAGATCTGAAAACGTGAGAGAATGATAAAGAGGCAGGCATACAATCCTATTTGCGATTGACTCGCAGATAGGAACAAACTGTTTATTAACATAAGGTAAACTTGATAAAGAGGGATAAAAGTATCGCCGTGCGTAAATCTTTTCCGCCGCTAATGCTTCAAGTGACTTAAGCATCAGATCTTCAGACTCAAACACTACCGGAAAATAGGCATAATTGTAGTCGAGATCATCATTTAACTTTGGATAGGTCGCTTCCAATTCCTCTAAATGCTTCCAATAATAAAATGATAAGGACTTCCTTTTTTCCAGTATTTCATCGACATAATTCAAATTACATAAACCCATGGCTGCATGGAATTCGCAGTTCTTTGCGTTTATACCCAGCTCAGCAAAACTTTCAGGCCCATTATGACCGAAATTTCTCATATAAGACATCTTCTTCAACAATTCCGGATCCATGGTGAAAACAGCCCCACCTTCTATCGTGTGAAAAAGTTTTGTCGCATGAAAGCTGGTTGTGCTGATATCCCCGTATTCAAATACAGATTTATTCTTGTAGGTGGTGCCGAAACAATGAGCCGCATCGTAGATCACTTTTAAATCATACCGGTCGGCAATCTCCTGAATGGCATCAATATCGCAAGGGTTACCGAATACATGTGTTGCTACTATTGCAGACGTTTGGGGTGTGATAGCAGCTTCAATTTTTGCTGGATCGATGTTAAATGTATCCTTGTCTATGTCGACATAAACAGGTGTGCATCCCTCCCATACAATGCTGCTGCTGGTTGCCACATAAGAAAAAGGTGTTGTGATAATTTCGCCTCTTAAATCAAGCGCCTTTATGGCGATTTGCAGTGCAATCGTTCCGTTCGAAACAAAAAGCAAATGCTGAATTTTAAGATAGCGTTTAAGTTTTAACTCGAATTCATTCACCAATGGGCCATTGTTGGTTAACCATTGCCGCTCCCAGATACTGTTCAAATAATCTTCATATTCATGAACATTAGGGAGATAGGGTTTAGTAACAGGTATCATTTTTTCAAGATTAGATGTTTAAAATCAGTTATAGCAGTAAGTCTGATCATGTTACTGCAGCTTAAGTAAGCTAAAAGATAGAGAAGGCTGATAATTAGAATGCGATCTATGTCAACAGAATTGAACTGTTTAACCATCTGTATGTCGACATACCTGCATAAGAGCCCGGTAATGGCAGACAATCCAATGGTTGGAAATATATCTCCAATTTGCTCGCTCACCGGATAACTTATTATTTTCCCGCTATAAACGGAGTTTATAAAATAGAACAGGAAGCTGCATCCAAGCTGAAAATACAATAGTCCGAAGATTTCGAATGGGATTACCATAAGTATTCCGGCAACGCTGATGGTCTTTTTAATAAACTCCAATTTTAGCAGCAGATCGCTCCTGCCCTTAACCTTTAAAATATTAAGGTTGTATGCATGCAGAGGATACATTATTCCTGCTATACATAGTATCTGAAAATATGGGACGGCGGGCAACCACTTTTCAGTCAGCAGAAATGCAAACAGCGGTTCGGCAATGACACATAACAGTACCAGGCAGGGTGCATTCCAGAACAATACCTGCTGGAGAACCCTTTTATATACAACTTTTAATTTTTCATTATCATGGGTTATAGAAGCAAACATGGGATACGTTACTTTGCCTAAGGCAATCGATATATTGGTAGATGGCAACTGGCTTAGCGACTCAGCACGAGAGTAAAACCCTAATTGTGTTGCCGAATAATACTTCCCTATGATTATGACAAAGGTGTTCCTATAGATATTTTCCAGAATTCCGGACAAAGTCATCTTATAACCAAAAGAAAAGTGCTTTTTGAAACTGTTTGTATTAAAGGTCAGCATTGGACGCCAGTCTGAGTAAATCCAGTACATCAGCGTTGATATAGAGGAGCTGCATAACATCATCCACACTAAACTCCAGACTCCATAACCCGCATAAGCCAGGGTTAAACCAGTTATCCCCCCTCCGATCACCGATGGAATGTTAATAAGTGTTTGAATCTTAAAATTCATCGCCTTCGTTAGCCTTGCACTTTGAACAGTGAAAAGTGCATTGATAATAAAGGAAATGCCGTAAACGCGGATAATATTTATTAGTTGTTCCTGTCTATAGAACAAAGCGATATAAGGGGTACTAAAAAAAAGTATCCCATAAATGATGATACTACCGAAAAGGTTAAAGAAAAAAACGGTTGAAAAATCTTCATTTGTTGGATTATCTGTTCGTATCAGTGATGAAGTTAATCCACTTTCTATCAGAGAATTCCCAATTGAAATAAACACCGAAAGCATGGCGATCAAACCAAACTCCGCCGGCGCCAATATTCTGGCAAGGAAAATAGATATTAAAATCCCTATCAGTTTGGAACTGAATTGTTCGGTAATAGACCATAGCAAGCCCGCGATTGTTTTTTCACGCAAAGTCATGAATAGGCACTTTGGTGTTCAGACGCAGCTACTGTGAACCGGTTGTCTGAAACGTATGATTTTACTGTTTCCTTAAGCCCCTCCTGGAAGGAGAACCGCGGCTTATAGTCCAAGAGCTGTATAGCCTTGTTTATTGAAGCCAGGGAATGCGGAATGTCGCCTGCTCTTTCCGGTCCATATAAGACAGGAACATCTGCTATCAATTCATCGGTTTCTGCAAGGTCCTCTTTCAGATACATGGCAAGTTCATTCAGGTTCGTTTGCTCGCCATAAGCCACATTATACACCTGGTTAACAGCCCGGTCATTTGTGGTAAGCGCAGCCTTTATATTCATCTGGACCACGTTGTCGATAAACGTGAAATCGCGGGAATACTCTCCGGTGCCATTGATCAGCGGACTCTCATGAGCTAAAAGCTTCAGTATGAACTTCGGTATAACAGCTGCGTAGGCGCCATTCGGGTTCTGACGGGGTCCAAATACATTAAAATAGCGCAGGCCAATTAATTTTAATCCGTAAGTACGTGCAAAAACATCGGCATAGATTTCATTAACATATTTAGTGACAGCATAGGGAGATAAAGGCTTGCCTATTTTATCTTCCTCTTTTGGCAGCTCTTTACTATCACCGTAAGTTGAAGAAGACGCTGCATAGACCATTCTGGCCACTCCTGCATCTCTTACGGCTATCAGCATATTTAAAAAGCCATTGATATTAACCTCATTTGTTGTAGACGGGTCCTCTATTGACCGGGGAACGGAACCTAAGGCGGCCTGATGCAGCACGATGTTGATTCCTTCACAGGCTTTTTTGCATGCAGACAGATCACGGATGTCACCCTCAAGCAGTTCAAATGAAGGATGATTAACAAACTGTGTTATATTCGCTTTAAAACCGGTTGAAAAGTTATCAAGCACCCGCACTTTAGCTGCACCATATTTCAACAGGTACTCTACCAGGTGCGATCCTATGAATCCGGCACCGCCGGTTACCAGGAAATTGAGGTTAGCCAGATCAACGCCGTTATGGTATGGAATGTTATACATGATAGTCATAAGAGATTTTTTTTTTAGATAATGAACAGATAATACTAAAGGCGCGCGTCTACAACGGAAGCCGGCAATACCGACTTGATATCATAAACAACCGCATTTGTTTTACACAAGCTCTGAATATCCAGGTCTTTGAATTCATGGTGAGCTACTGCAAGTAATATGGCGTCGTATTTTCTCTGTTTGGATTCTCCATTTTGGCAGATCACTCCGTATTCATGCTTTACCTGGGTGGCATCTGCCCATGGGTCATGAATACATACATTTATTTTGTATTCCTCAAGACGTTTAACTATATCTATCACTTTTGTATTTCTTACGTCAGGGCAGTTTTCTTTGAAGGTAAAACCTAGCACCAGGACATCACTATTGGCAACGTTTGTTCCTTTAGAAAGCATCCGTTTAACTAACTGATCAGCGACATATCCACCCATTCCATCATTCACCCGCCTGCCGGCAAGTATGATTTCCGGGTGATAACCCACTTCCTGCGCTTTTTGCGCCAGGTAATAGGGATCTACTCCTATGCAGTGCCCTCCGACCAAGCCAGGTTGAAATTTCAGGAAGTTCCATTTAGTGCCTGCTGCATCAAGCACGTCCTGCGTATCGATTCCCATTTTATTGAAAATCATAGCTAGTTCATTAACGAAAGCAATGTTTATATCTCTTTGAGCATTCTCGATAACTTTAGCAGCTTCGGCAACCTTAATAGAGGTAGCTTTATGAGTACCTGCCCCAATTACCGACCTGTATAGATTGTCTACTATAGCTGCAGCCTCAGGAGTTGAACCTGAAGTGATTTTAAGGATCTTGGAAACGGTGTGCAGCTTATCACCGGGATTGATCCGCTCAGGGGAATATCCGGCAAAAAAATCTGTATTAAATTTGAGGCCTGAGTGTTTTTCAAGGACCGGAACACATTCATCTTCGGTTACACCGGGATATACCGTTGATTCGTAAACTACAATGTCTCCTTTCTTTAACACCTTTCCGACAGTAGTGCTGGCCTTAAAAAGAGGAATCAGATCCGGGCGCTTATTTTTATCTACGGGTGTAGGTACGGTAATGATATAAACATTGCATTGTTTCAGTAACTCAGCATCGCTGGTACAGAACAAACCGGTCGGCTCCGTGCAATCCTGAGTAATGACATCTTTCAGATCTGCTTCAGAAACCTCCAGAGTATGATCATGGCCAGATTTTAACTGTTCCACCCTTTCTGAATGAATATCAAAGCCAAAGACCTTATATCTTTTAGAAAATTCGACAGCGAGAGGCAGGCCTACATAACCCAAGCCTACTACAGCGATCTTTACGTTTTCAACAATGTTCCTCATGGATTTAGTTGTTTATTAATGACAGGTTATATGCATCTACTTTGGTGACCAGTGCACAACTCAGGTTATCGAAAACCATCAGCACATTTTTTCCCTGAATTTCGATGATCTGTCCGGATTGATTAAGAAAAGCACCACTTTTAATACTTACACGGTCGCCAATACTTAAGTCTTGTAAGTTCACCACTTCAAGATCAGGTGCTTCTTGCAGGAAGTGCCTTACCTCATCTATCTCATTATCTCTTATTATTGCAGGCCTACCCATGTAATACACAAAGTTCAGCACCCCTAAGGTTTGCCTTACCTTATGCTCCTCTTTCCAGTTAATCTTTACAAAAACATACGAATTGAAAAGCGGTAGTTCAACCATCTTTTTTCTATCGGCCCACTGGCTCTCCACTTTTCGCACCGGACAGTAAGAATCAATTCCTTGTGCCTGCAAAAGCTGGTCAACCTTTTTCTCCCACCGTGGCCGGGTGTAAATTACCTGCCAGCGTTTCGTTAATGAAGGCCTTATGGGGATATTCTTTTCCATTTGTGAACGTGATTAGTTTATGATCAGGATACTATGCGGGCGGGCAGAGCTTCGCTACCTCACTTACATGACTAATTTTCTTTAATATTAATGTTGTTTTGACGCTAGCGTCTTTTGAAGTGTTTAGCCGGGTCTCTAAATGGCAGAGCTTCGCTATCTCACTTACATGATTATCTTTTTGGCTTCAGATCATTTGCAGATCTCGACCGTTAAATGCACCGCGAGCGGCTTAATTGTTGTGATTGGCTTTGTTGAGAACTGAGAGTAGAGCTCAGCTCTAACAAAGCGATTGTTGAATACAGGTAGATGATAAAATTTTGAGCCGTCTATGAATAAGCGTATTTGCCATATCCATAAGTATATTTATTTTCACTTTTTGCGTCGTTAAACACAACCAGAGGATTCCTTAAGCTCTTATTTTCATAGATATCATGCAGTATTTTCAGCTGATATTTATTGGTAAAATTGTAACGTACAAGGTATATGCTGGCATCAGAATGCAGTCCAAGACTGAATGCATCTGCCACCATACCTACCGGTGGAGTGTCGATAATGATATAATCGAATGATTTTCTTAGATTTTCAAATAAAAGATGTACCCTGTGAGTAGTTAGAAGCTCTGAAGGGTCCTCCGGAAGTGAACCGCATCCTATCACTGATAAGTTAGGAGAAACATTTGAAGAGAGGATAATATCATTCAGCAGAACATCGTCAGAAGTAAGATAATCAGAAAGCCCCGCCTCACATTTAAGCTTCAAACTGTTTAACAAGTCAGGCTTACGAAGATCAAACTCCAGCAATACTACTTTTTTATCCACCATAGAAAGAGTAATTCCAAGGTTAATGCTAAAGAATGTTTTACCCTCCCCTTTTGTACTTGATGTTACCAGGAGGACCTGGTTCTGGTTGTTTGGGTTCATAAAACTCAGATTGCTTCTGATATATCTGAACAGCTCGGAGATAGTTGTTCTACTGCCTCTCTGTATAACTACCGATCCTTTCATTCCCTTATGACTCAGCTCGCCCAGAATCCGCGCTCCGGGGATCATTTCGACTTCGGATGAGTTTTGGACCTTAGTGTTCAGCAGATCCTTGCAAAAGATAAACCCGGCTGGTAAAATAAATCCAAATATTACAGAGCATAAGTAGATGAGTTGCGTTTTTGGGGATTGGGGGACACTATTATACGACGGACGGTCAACCACTTGCGATGTAGGCACTGTTGCGGATAAAGATAATTCCGTCTCTTCCCTCTTCTGTAAGAGATAATGATACAAGCTTTGCTTCACGCTTTGTTCCCTGGTACGTTCCAGAAGCCCCCGCTCTATCACCGGAACGTTCCTTACCTTCGACTCAAAGAACGATGATCTTGCAAGGAGGTTGTTTCTTTCTAGAAGCAATCCCTTTCTGATGTTTCTTAAGTTTTCCATCATACTTGTTTTTAAGCTCGCAAGATGATCGTTTACGTTCAGCACCAAAGGGTTTTGAGAATTGGCAGAACGAAGTAATTGCTGCCGTTCCAGTTGAAGGTCATTATAACGGGTTGTCAGATCAACCAATGTCTGATCTTTTAAGCCCAGGGTGCTGGGAACCAAACCGAAACTCTGGTCTGTCTGACTTAAATAGTTCTCCAGCGATCTTACAATATTGAGTTGAACTCCAAGGTCGGCCAATTGCTGATTGGAACCGCCAGAATTTTCAAGATTAATTTGGGCATCAGCAGAAATATTAGTGACCCGGTTTACTCGTTTATAATTCTCTACATCCTGTTCTACCATCGCCAGATCCGCAGTAAGATATTTTAACCGGTTATCTATAAACTTAATGGTATTCCTGGCTATAACACTCTTATTATTGACATTTTGAAGATTGTATTCATCAATAAGTTTATTCAATATATCAATCCCTCTTTGAGGAATCTCGTCAACCAAACTTAGAATGATAGTATTTGCATCTTTGATAATAGGTGTAATACTTAATTTGGACAGGCTGTATGCTTCAGTAAGCCCTTTTAAACTGCGAAACTTTACCGATATTTTTGTCTTGTTATTTGAAAAGGCCGGGCCTTTTTCCACATGAACAACGTAAGCAGGATTGGTGATAGTTTGTCCATATCTATAGATAACTTTTTTAGCTGAATCCTGCCATAAAAAGGTCTTATCATCAATAGGTTTCAAAGTTATCTCCCGGGTATATGCAGAGCGGTTGAGTTTATGTATAACTACTTTTACAGGCAAATCTTCACCATACAACTCTTTCGTCATAAAAGGATGTTTGATAGAATATTTAGTCTCCATGGATAAGCTTTTTAACACATTGTAGACAAGGTCACGGGACCTTAGAACTTCTATTTCATTATCAACAGTTCTTGTTGTCTGAAACATTTGAAGATCACTGAATGCGGTCCCCTTTAACATACCGTCGCCTTTCTTATCATCCTGAATTAGAAGAGTACTTGTGATCTTATATTCAGGGGTAGCATAGCGCAGATAAAAGAATGCAAGAGTCACACTAATAGCCACTGTTATAATAAATATATACCAATACTTGAGGTATTTCATTATCTCATTCATAACAAATATTTTTATTTGGGATATTGTCAGTTAGTATACTAGCGTCTTAAAAAGGTTGTAGCAATAACAGCAGCCGCGGATATCGAAGCCACAATTAAAGGCATCAACCGGTTATTTCGGCTAATTTCCATGGATTTTGCTTTATCCGGCTCTACATATACTACGTCATTCTGCTTCAGATAGAAATAGGGTGAGCTCAGAACATCCTTTTTGTTTAGATTTACCCTGACCATCGTACGTTTTGCATTATTCTCCCGGATGATCAGCACATTCTCCCTTTTACCATAAGCAGTCATATCTCCAGCCATACCCAGAGCTTCGAGTAGAGTGATCTTATCGTTTGTAACAGTAAAAGTTGAGGGATTATTTACTTCCCCAATAACCGTCACCTTAAAATTCAGAAATTGAATATTGACGATGGGATTTTTAACATAGTTTTTCAACTCACGTGTCAGTTCTTGCTGAGCTTGTTCTATTGTAAATCCTTCCAGCTTTACATTACCAAGAACAGGAAAATTTATATTTCCGTTTTTGTTTACCCGGTAACCCACCAGCTCGTAATCACCGTTTCCTGCCGGTGTATTATAATTGGCGGCAAACAATACATTCGATTCAGCACTAGGCGAATTAACCGTAATATTTAACAAGTCGCTCGATTGAATCCTGGGTTCAATACTATTAATTATTATATCATTTCCAGCCCCTTTTTTAGTCATATCGCTGAAGTAAACCAGGTCCCTTTGAGGAGCACAGGCGGAGATAGAAAGTATGGAAAGAACTCCTATTTTTTTTAATGCTTTCAAGTAAATGTCTTTCATGTTTTTCAAATTGGCAGATTCAGAATTCGCTTTACTGAACACTCAAATGTATGTACATATGAGAAATAAAAACACTGATTTTTTAACTTGTAAATTGAAATGTATAAGCTTTACAAAGGGAATACGAACCTGTAAAAGCAATATTTACAGCGCAAAAAGAAATCGCCTTTTATATAGTACATGGCCATATTCCTGGCAACAAGAGAGTGTATAAGTGGAAGTAACAGCTTTGAAATATCCCGAAAAAAGTACTATTAGCGGTGTAGTTTTTGATAAAAAAAACGTCATGTCGAAATATTACAATATTGTAAAGATTTCTTAACACAACAAGAAACTATAGCTGGCAGAAACGGTGGTAAATCAATGATTAAAATTTGCAAGATTCAGCGTACGGAATGAGAAAAAAGAAGCCCCCTGGTCAGTAAGCTTATTCCACAAAAAAGCCTTTATCCGGGTCTTGGGTTTCCGGATAAAGGCTACATAATATCTGCTTAAACTGATTGGGAGTATATGTATATTCAATAGATCTGATTATAAATGGATCCAGTTTAACAGGATATTTTTGAAAGATTAATAACTTAACATTGATGATAGCGATGTATTTCGGCTTAAAAAGTCGTTGTGTTTCTCAAGCAGATCTATATACTTATCCCGCCAGTATTGCACTGAATTAAGCGAGGCTTCATCATTAATTTCTCCATCTCTGAAGTTATAGCCGCTGATCTTCCTGGCAGAGGTGTTCGCCAACTCTGGAAAATCCGTCGAAAAATCATGGTCCAGGACTTCTCCGATTTTGCTTATAATGTTTAGACTTAGATTTTCCTGCGTAAACCAGTTGTAAACTGATCTTCTACTGACGTTTAGTCGTCGGGAAAGTTCGCTGATACTAATGTTATCACGACGAATTACAAGTTCTACAATTTCTCCGTTATGCATATCGGTAAATTAAATGATTAAAGAAATGTTTTTAATAGCTTGTAAAAGAGTCCTCTCTCTCTTACAGTTAATCCTTGTTTGTTGATGTCTAATTAAAATAACCTATTGAAAGCTGAATGTAAAGACGTCCCTCCCCGGCGCATCTTTTTAATTCTCATTTTCTAATAAATGCTGTAATAAAAAAACACAGTTAATGTATTCAAATAAGTAAGCTGCTTACTAACATACGATATAGGAGAAAACAGATGTTTTGGAGAAATATGTAATTTTACTTTATTCATTTTCTAAAGGCTGTTATTGTCCGTATCCTGTTAGTTAACTCTGGAAAGCTAAGGGCACCCTGGGGGCCTTGCCTGGTCGTTGTAAAATGTTCTCATAGTTTGGTAGATTTGATTTTTATTACCGTAAATGTAATTAACTTTTAAGATACAAAGCAAAAATTTTACAAATTTGTAAAATATGTGAAGTTATTATACATTTATTAATGATACACGCATTCTAGTTTTAACAGATGTTTATAATATAGGTTAAGACAACACATCGTTAACACACAGCTAACTTTGTTCCTAAACTGCAAGTAAATTAATTTATGCTAGCTCTGCAACGTATGTTTTCTGAAAATCCTGTTGGTACAACGAATTACACGTGTTAAGAACTTCCAAAATTAAAACTTTGCCTAAACTTTCCTTAAAATTAAATTTAATATATTACAAATGCAACAGTTTGAAAAAATAGTGTGAAGTTTAAAATGATAAAAAAGCGGACAAAAGGATTGAAGTGGTCAGCAAAGAAATATTTATTTCAACGGATTTAACAGAAACATTAAATCTTCTCTGCTGAATAATTTAAGGTCAGACACTTCCCGGCTAAGCAAAACGTTGTGCAGATCTTTTTTACGCTGTTGTAATTGCAGCATTTTGTCTTCTATCGTACCCGGGCATATCAGGCGCACAGCAATTACTTTTTTGTCCTGCCCAATTCGGTAACTGCGATCGATTGCCTGGTTTTCAACAGCCGGATTCCACCAGGGATCAACCAGGAAAACATAATTCGCTTCAGTAAGATTTAAGCCTGTCCCTCCAGCTTTTAAACTGATCAGGAACACCCTTACTTCCTCATTATCTTGAAATCCGTTTACCGCTGCCTCCCGATCCCTTGTACTGCCCGTCAGATAAGAAAACCCGATCTCTCTGTTCAAAAGTTCTGTCCTTATAAGGTCGAGCATCGACACAAACTGGGAGAACACCAGTATTTTATGCGATACGGCCTTGTCCATTATCTGCTCTATCAATGTACTGATCTTTGAAGAAGAATAATCAGGCAGATTCTCTTCATTTAACAATAGCGGAGAATTGCATATCTGGCGCAAACGTGTCAATCCTTTCAAGACATGAATGGAACTCCTGGGTAGATCCTCGTTGCTTTGGGCGGAAATAAAGTCTCGGAATTCTTTTTCATAGGCATCATATACCTTTCGCTGTCCGGCGGACATTTCACAATAGAGAACCATTTCGGTCTTGTCAGGAAGTTCCAGAGCGACCTGAGCTTTCGTTCGTCTCAAAATAAACGGCCTGATCCGGTTCTGAAGCTCCTCTGTTCTCCTCCTGTCCTGGAATTTATCTATAGGTATCAAAAAGATATCTTTGAAATACCGTAAACTTCCCAATAAGCCAGGGCAGGCGAAAGATAACTGGCCATAAAGATCCAGGGTGTTATTTTCAAAAGGTGTACCGCTGATCACAATTTTATTCCTCGACTTTAACATAGCAGCCGCCCCGTAGCGCAGCGAATTCGGATTCTTTATGTTCTGCGATTCATCGAGGAATATATAATTAAATCTATAGCTCTTCAAAAATGCACTATCCGACAAGAGAGTTCCGTACGAGGTAAGGATCACCTCGTAGTTTTCAAACGAGCTCGTATCCTTTATGCGGCTTGAACCATAAAATGTAAGCACTCTGATTGAAGGAGCTAACTTTTCAATCTCCGCCTGCCAGTTAAAGATCAGCGAGGTAGGAACGACCAGTAAATTAGTATTTCTCCCTGCTTTTTGTCTTTGCAATAATATAAAAGCAATGATCTGTAGTGATTTACCCAATCCCATATCATCGGCCAGGCAGCCACCAAAGTTAAATTCATCAAGAAAATTCATCCAGTTTAATCCTTCTTTCTGGTAAGGACGAAGTACAGCATTTAGCCCTGTAGGCACTTCCACACTTTCGATCGACTTGAAGTTGCTCAATTTGGACCGGATTACAGCCAGTTCATCTTTAACGGCTTCATCCAGCACTCCATCCTCCCCCATCTCCTCTATAAGCTGGAAATTAATTTTGGGGATCTTCAGACTCGTCTCACCTCTGATCTCACCGGCCTGCAGGCAAGCGCTTAGTTTTTCAATCCACTCTGCCGGCAGTATACCAAAAGTTCCGTCATCCAGCTGAACATATTTATGTTTGTTCCTGACGGCTTTCTGAACCTGCTTTAAGGAGGCTTTCTTCTGCCCATACCTCAGCGTTAACTCTGCATTGAACCAGTCCAGACCACTTACTACGTTAATCGAAATCTTCGCTTTGTTAGGGTTTATTCTGCTACCTTTTAACTCATTGTACCCAAGAACGGTAATACCTTGTCCCAGCCATTCATCAAAAGCCGTCAAAAACCAATCTTCCTTCAGAAAACGGTCCTTGTGAAGGTAGAAATATAGCAGGCCGTCGTCAAGTTGTTCCTGGAAAAAGGGATGCTGCCTTATCAGCAGGGAAGTAAATTCGTCTTCATATTCGTTATTTCTCGTTATGGCGATGATGTCGCCCCTGCTACCCGGAGCATAAACCTGGCGCCGGCTCAAAACGGGCACTTCAACATCCCCATATTTCACTACCGGATTGATCAGCACATAGCTTTCCGAGTCTGACAGGTAAATGATCCTTTCAGGCTCCACTTCTTTCCCTGCACCTTCCGTTTTTGGCGCTTCCTGCTTAACCCAGGAGTACGAAATAGAAATACGGTCTTCAAGTTTATCGAGGATATCTTCCTTGAATCCAGTGAACTTCGACTTATGGATAATCAGGACCGAACCATTTTGCCTGAAAAAATCAAAGACATTAAGTAGCTGCAGATCTCCGACCAGGTGGAGCCTACCTCCCATCTGAATAAAGTAGCCATGCTTGAAAACCAGATCCTGGAGCAAATACAGCTGCTTGTCTATCTGTACTTCAACATGGATATGATACAAGCCCGACTTCTCACAAACCGATGCCCTTGCATCGGTAATAACGGAGCCTAAGGTAATGGGACTTAAGCTGGCTGCGTTTACTTTTTCGGAGATTTCCGGATCGTGCTGATAAAACTTAAGTGCAAGCGGGTTTTTAAAAACTGATTTCAAAGCATGAATGTCGGATTCCGACCTTTCCCGGGTGTGATTGTTCTGAAACCAGGTAACTCCTGTATAGAACTTCAGTTCTTCCTGTCCCTGTGTTTTCCAGATCTGCGTCTGAGGATCTACCAGGGTCAGTGGATTTTTCAGTTTTCCAGCCAGGCTGGTACCTCCCTCATAAATATCCATGTTAAGATGCCTGTAAAACCTGTGCTGCCGGACCACGACAAATGGTTGCAGCCCCAGCTTCAGCTTGAATTTCAAAGGGATGTCAGTATTATCCCTTACAAAAAGGTTTTCCTTTAGGATTGACGTAGACTCTTTAGTAACCGGAAATAAACCTTGCAGCCTGGGCTTGATAACGGCCCTGCTATCAATATATTCAACCTGGAAAAAATCATCCGGCTGCTCTTCGTGCTGCAAACCATAAGATTCTGCTAACTTCCTTATTTTTTCCTGCCTGAATGCATCATCAAAAAACAACAGGTAATCTTTATTTTTCCGGATTGAATGAAGGGTTAACACCTGGTATCGGCACAACTTTTCATGCATACTGTTGCAGGTGCAGGAAAGCCCGATACTACCTTCTTGCTGGCAAACGCTTACTAAGGTACCTGAGGACGCCGAATGACTAAACGTAGCAAGGTTCAGCTGCATGGACACCACTTCGATGTCGTAGAATTTAAGTGGCGCGTAAACAATTTCGGCCGAATGATTCTGAATAAGCACTTCATCTAAAGAAGAAACGCGTACATTATTAAGTATATAAGTTTTAGCTTCTTTCTGGCTCATCTGTTCTTCTTATCATTCGCCCCGGATACAAAATCAAAGGCAAATTAAAACTAAAAGATCCAAAGTTTTAATTATACATCTTCAGTTTTTTTTAAACTTTTAGCAGAGATTATCTGGATATAGCAGAATGTAGATAAGAGTTTATTGAATTAAATAAAACTTTTTCGTATTTCCTTTGCTTTATCAATTCTATCTAATGACCTATGAACTTAGTACCAGTAAAGTATACCTACAACGATTTTATGGAGTTGGCAATCTTCTCCGATCTGACAACTGCGCTAAAACGTAATGATCGTATCCTGACTTCGAGGGATTCAGAATTTCTAAGCGTAAAAGAACTTTTGGAAGACCATAACATATCTTTCACTGCAAAATCAAAACGCGAAATTCAAATCATTCCAAAAGAAGAGCAGGTTAAATAAATCAGGATAAATAATATTGCGTGAAAATAAAAGCCTGCTAGTTAAGCCAGGCTTTTATCATTCTATCTTTTCCGTTTATATCCTTTTTATGCTCCGTGTTAAATCCTTTACTATGAAGCATATTCTCTGCCTCCCTGCCCATCGCCTCATTGATCTCCAAAAACAACAATCCTTTTGAGCTGAGGTGCTTTGCAGCGAAGTCGGCTATTGAATTGTAAAATAGAAGTGGATTATCGTCTGGAACAAAGAGCGCAGTATGCGGCTCATGCTCTAAAACATTTTTATGCATCTGCCTTTTTTCTGAATCCGTAATGTAAGGAGGATTGCTTATAATAAGGTTGAATGTAAGAGGCAGCAAAGTAAAGCGGGGACTCAAAATATCCGCATGAAAAAAATGCACCTCTGTCTGGTTTAACACCGCATTATTTATAGCGACCTCTATTGCTTCATGGGAGATATCGCATGCACTCACTTCCGCCTCAGGCAGGTTCTTTTTAATAGCAATAGGTATACAGCCGCTGCCGGTGCCAATATCGATCACATTGATCCCGAGCTCAGGATCCCTTTTCACGCTATCCAGCGCCCAGAACACCAGTTCCTCAGTTTCCGGCCGGGGAATTAACACACTGGAATTTACCTTAAAACGCAACCCGTAAAAATCAGCTTCCCCAAGTACGTATTGCAGAGGCACTCCAAACCGAAGTTCATCCAGTATCCTGATGAGCGAAGTTTCCTCCTTGAGTGTTATTTCATGACTTTTATGAAGAAGAATGTAATTCTTGGTAAGGTCACATACATGCTGTACAGCCAGAAGGGCAAGCGATTTTGCCTCGTCCTTATCGTACATCGGTGGCAACTGGTCGGTATAAATACTCTCTATTGCGGAAATTGTCATAGTGTGATAAGTAATAAATGTCTGCTTTATTTTAGTACAAGCTTAAGTAATAATCGGAAATGGCATTTAAAAAACATATTTTTTTACACTTTTGTTTAACATTAAAGAAAAAGATTTGGATCCCGAAAAATATATGCGCCGCTGCCTCGACCTGGCTCAGCTTGGCGCCGGCAGCGTGAGTCCGAACCCGATGGTGGGAGCTGTGATCGTGCACAAGGGCTTAATTATTGGCGAGGCTTATCACGAAACCTATGGGCACCCTCATGCAGAGGCGAATGCCATCAATGCAGTGCTTTCTAAGTATGGAGCCGCGGCTGCGACACTGCTTAGCGAATCGACCTTGTACGTAAGTCTGGAACCTTGCGCTCATCAGGGAAAGACCCCGCCCTGTGCCGATCTTATTATCCGTCATAACATTCCAAAGGTTGTGATCGGCTGCGCGGACCCCTTCGAGCATGTAAACGGACGCGGTGTTCAGAAGCTGCGCCATGCGGGTATTGAAGTTGTTGAAAATGTATCGGAGCATGATTGCAGGCACATGAACAGGCGTTTTTTTACACGTATAAGTAAAGAACGGCCTTACATTATTCTCAAATGGGCACAAACTGCCGATGCTTATTTCGCACCCCTCAATGGAGAGCAAAAATGGATCAGCTCCGCCAGTTCAAAAATACTTTCTCATCGTTGGCGCACCGAAGAAGATGCCATTTTAATAGGAAAAAACACAGCGCATGTTGATAATCCCAGGCTTAACGCGCGGGAATGGGCTGGCCGAAATCCTAAACGGATAGTTATTGACAGAAACCTGGAACTCTCATCCAGTCTGAACTTATTCGACGGAAGCCAGGAAACAATCGTTTTTAACGCTATCAAAACAGAGATCAGCAACAACATTAAATACTTGCAGCTTGAAGATTTTGACCATTACCTGCCCCAATTGATCTGCTACCAGCTATATTTAATGGACGTGCAGTCGCTGATCGTCGAAGGAGGAGTTAAAACACTGGACTTGTTCATTAAAGCAGGTTTATGGGACGAAGCCAGGATATTCATCAGCGGCGACTATTGGAATGAAGGCCTTAAAGCACCAGAAGTTAAAGGCAGCCGGAGATCAGAAACTAAAGTTGGTGCAGATATCCTGCGAATATTTACTAATAACTAAATAGCTAGACATGCCTGTATTACATTATGGTACCGCGGAGGTACAAAAGCCAGCCGAAGGACTTGAACGAAGATTGGTGAGCCTGGAAAAGCTCATGACAGCGGTTCTGGATTTCAGTAACGGACCACAAGCGGAGCCCGATCCAATGCATTCTCACCCTCACGAACAAACCTGCTATATTGCAGCAGGAGAAGTCCTGTTCTTCATAGAAGACGAAGCTCCTGTCCATCTTAAAGCCGGAGACATGTTTTATGTTCCATCCGGAAAACAACACGCCATACAGCTGCTTACCCAAACAGCAAGGTTAGTAGATAGCTTTTCGCCGGTGCGGGAAGATTTTTTAATTTCTTAGTAACCACAGAGCGCAGAGACGACACGCGCTGTCCTTATTCCGTAGCTTGGGTCCAAGCGCGCCAGGGACTAAGGATTAAACAATAAAGAGAGTCTCTGACTCGTTAGGCAATAAACATAGCGCTTTATCGAGTCTGAGACTCTTTCTCATTTCTGAATCCTTAGTGATCCTGCGGAACACTTAAGACAGACGGAGCATATCGACTCCTTGCTAGCACACGCGTGCCGCGTGTGCTAAATTACCACCCATCTCAATTTCCCTCCATCGTTAACAAACCTTACTTGCAGAACTTTGTCTATTAGAAAAACTATTATAATACATATGCCTGCATTCAAAACCCATTTCCCTGTAAAAGGTGTACGCACAGACGTCACCGTTACCCAGGTAGAAGATAATCTTTTCGCAATAGAGCTCGAAAGCGCCAACGCTTTCGACGAAGACAAAGACCCTAAAAATGAAACAGTTGTAAGCCAAAAGGAACCCAACCTTATCGTGCAGAAAACTAAAACCAGCGGATGGGTTATTTTAGACGAAGGCTCCTTTGACCTTGACCACAACGACTTACAGGAACTTGGCAAGGCGATCGAAAACGATTATCCCGGATTACTTTAAACCAAAGGAGGCCTGTGAACTGGAAAAAGCTTTTTAAAGATTCGGTATCAAACATTGAAGAACAGTTTGACGACATCACCTTCAAACTTAGGCGACGACTCAAACTAAACGACCCAGTCCAGATCGTCCCTTACAGAAGCTACGGCACAACAAACCGTTTATATCTAAAAGGTCGCGTTTTGGAAGACAAACTTCTCAAAAGTGCCTCAGATAAGGACACCATCTTCACGAATCTCTTAAACATGTACAAGCGCTTCGAAAGCGACGAAGTTCCGGGCGCCTTATTAAAAGTATCTTTTCAGGACCAGACACATCAGGTCATAACCGACGAAGAGGGCTACTTCTTGTTAAATCTGGCCCCGTCGCAAGTTCTTCACCTGGATGATATCTGGCACAACATTGAAATCGAGCTGGAACACGCCCCCATTCCTTTTGAAACAAATATAAAAACCAGTGCAGAAGTGCTGATCCCTCCCTTCGATGCAGAATATGGAATTATCAGCGATATCGACGATACTATCGTAGAAACTTCAGCCACCAACGCACTGAGAATGGCCAGGACTGTTTTCCTGAATAATGCCAGGACCAGGCTTCCCTTTGCAGGCGTCTCCGAATTTTATAAATCCCTGCAACTGGGACGAAACGGAAAACGAAACAACCCTTTCTTTTACGTTTCCAGCAGTCCCTGGAACTTATACGATCTCCTGAAAGACTACCTGGACCTGAATGAAATACCCGCAGGACCCCTGCTGCTGAGAGATTTTGGGCTGGAAGAAAATAAATTTATCAGCAGCGGCCATATGGGCCATAAGTTTAAAGAGATCGAAAATATACTCCTCACCTATCCACACCTCAACTTTGTGCTAATCGGTGATAGCGGACAGGAAGATCCGACCATTTACCAGGAAGTTGCAAAACAATATCCCGGAAGAGTTCTGGCCATTTACATCCGCGATGTGCAGCTGGCACATAGAGAGAAGATCGCCCTTGAAATAGCCGAAAAGACGCGTACAGAAGACCTGGAAATGCTGATCATAGACAATGCCGCCCAGGCAGCGGAACATGCAGCAAAGATCGGACTTATATATACAGAAGCACTGCCTGCAATTGAAACGGAGAAAGAGCTGGATAAAGGTACTCTACCTGGTAAAGAAGAAGCAAGCTTGCTAGAGTAATTCAGAACCTTTATGGAAATTCGGTCCTGGCTGCATCAGGTTATTATAATCCTTAAAGCAATGGCCGAATTAAAATCATCCGGAGGAAGCCTTAGAGGCCGAAACCAATCCAGAAATGTATCGCTATCTCCAAGGGTAGACATGACTCCGATGGTCGATCTGATGTTCCTGCTCATCACTTTTTTCATGCTGACTACCACCTTATCTAAACCAGTGGCTATGCCCCTGGCAATGCCGGTTAATCCGGAAAGCGAACCAAACACCAGGGTCCCCGAAGACCGCACCATGACAATATATATTGGCAAAGAAAACAAACTGCACTGGCTGGTTGGCAACAGCGCTAAGCCGCTCGAAAGCTCCTCAAATGATGGATTTCAACGCAACACTATCCGGAACACTCTTCGCGCCAAAAATATTGAAGCAATTAAACGAACCGGGGATTCCAGCAAAGGATTGATCGTAATTATCAAACCCAGCGACAAATCAAACTATAAGAACCTGGTTGATCTGCTAGATGAATTGAATATAAGCCAGATCAAGAGCTATTACATTGTAGATCTGGTTCCGGGGGACACAGAGATCATGAAAAAAGCGAGGGTGTATTAAGGGGAGTATTGTTATGAAGCGTAAAAATTGGGAGATTGGACAGAAATTGCTGTCTAGCCTGTATCCGGTTTCTTGGCACATAAAGCTTTTCATAATCAACGTAGATTCTTGAAAGAAGCCTCCCAAGGATAAAGCGGAAATTTGGGGGATGTTCTTTCCTTCGTCATCCTGAACTTGTTTCAGGACCTCTTGCTTAAGCATGTCCTTTATAATCCTGGAGTTGCCGAATCCTGAACTTGATTCAGGATCGGCATGACGACCGTTTTAAAAAGTTTGGCATTAATGCGCTTAGCCGACCCGAACTTTCCACTTGATCCCCTCCCAACTTTTTCAGCTTGATTCGATGTTAAACAAAAAAACCTATAAGGATTTCAACTCCTTATAGGTTTTCGTGAGTAGGTTCAAATTGAACTTATGCTTTCTTCACATTTACAGCCTGTAAGCCTTTGCGACCTTCAGCAACTTCAAATTCAACACTGTCGTTATCACGAAGTGCGTTTACCCCACCCTGAATATCTTTAAAATGTACAAAGATTTCTTTTCCGTCTTCCTGCGTGATAAAGCCATAACCTTTTTCGGCATTGAACCATTTAACTTTTCCAGTTTTCATAAAATATTATAATAAAATTAGCATTAAATCACCGTTATAAAAGTATACTGAAAAAGAAAGGGTATTTATAATTCAGGTTATATTTAAAAACTGGAGATTTATATCAAACATAGATATTTTTTTTACAAAAGCAATTATTCATTGTATAAAAATTTCCTCCGGTTTGACAATGATTAAACTCAGATTTACGGTTGATATAAACAACCGTAAATCACAAGATTCTTATTTATTTATCCGGTTGAGGAGTAAAACGCAGATATGGTTTCACTATACGGTGCCCCTTCGGAAAACGCGCCGGAATATCTTCCGTCTTGATTGCCGGAGTAACTACCACATCTTCGCCTTCTTTCCAATCCGCAGGTGTTGCCACACTGTAATTTGCTGTTAACTGCAGAGAATCGATCACACGAAGGATCTCCTGGAAGTTACGACCCGTAGAGGCAGGATAAGATATGATCAGTTTAATCTTCTTATCAGGCGCAATGATAAAAAGCGACCTTACTGTAGCTGTTTCAGAAGCATTTGGGTGGATCATGCCATAGGCTTCAGAAATTTCCTTGTTTTCATCTGCAATAAGCGGGAAGTCGACTTCTACACCCTGGGTTTCGTTGATGTCCTGAATCCATCCCTGATGTTTATCGATAGGATCCACGCTCAGGGCTAAGACCTTTACATTTCGTTTTTTAAATTCGTTATTTAATGCAGCGGTCCTGCCTAATTCAGTAGTACATACCGGCGTGTAATCTGCAGGGTGTGAAAATAACACTGCCCAGCTATCACCAAGATATTCGTAAAAATCAATTTCACCTAAGGATGTTTGTGCTTTAAAGTTGGGGGCGGTATCGCCTAATCGTAAGCTCATAGTATAAATCTTTTTAAGTTTAAGAAAATATCTAACTCTACTAAAGTAATAGGTTTTATTCTTATTCTGGCATACAATTTATAAAACTTATGTAAAAAGTTGTGGGCTTTGATTTACAAAAATGGGAGCGGCCAAACTACCGGAAAGCTTTTCATTGAACTTCCTCACTGTGTAGTCGCCGAGGACAGGAGTATCCTTCTCGTCGTGCTGGTGTAGAAAAAAATAGACCTCCTGCAGCCCCTTGTCCACCCAGCTGCTAATTCTGTCAACCCATGCATCGATCCTGACATAATCTGTGGGATGCAGGCCGTTGCCCACGAAGCGAATGAAGGCCTGAGGTGTGGTTAGTTCCATATGTACGCAATCCCTTCTGCCGCTGGCATCTGTAATAATAGCGCCTTTTTTTAAGTCTTTCAACATGCCGAAGAAGTCGTTCCTGGCAGCGGCGTCTTCAAACCATGCACTATGCCGAACTTCCACGAAGATCTCAAAATCATGAGGCAGGTACTGCAGGTACGCTCTCAATACCTCAAAATTAGCAGGACCAAAATTATCAGCCAACTGCAAAAATGAAGCACCTAAATATGGTCCAAATTCATAAATACTTTCAAGATAACGGTTAGTATCCTCCTCCGCATTTTTTAAACGGCGTATATGGCTGATACCCCGCGTAAACTTGGGGCAGAACTTAAAATCGGTCCTTACCGCCTCTGCCTTTTCTCTCCAGGTTCTGATCTGCTCCTTTTTAGGCATGTTATAGAAAACAGCATTCAGCTCAATAGAGTTAAAATGCTTTACATACTCATCTAAAAAAGTAGCCTCTTTCGTTTTTGGAGGATAAATAAGGCCCACCCACTCTTTTCTTCCCCACTTTGCGCAACCTATATAGATCTGTGGTTGTGCAGGCTTACCCGCCTGTTTCAAAACCTCATTTGTAAATAGAGAATCGGCGGGAAGAGCAAACTGAACCTCTGGCAACTGCTCTTCGGGTATCTTTCCAAAATCCATAGATAAAATTAAGTAGTAATATTAAACAATACTAAAGAATATTAAAGCTACGAATACAAAGTGCACAAAAAAAGGGAACCGTTTTGGGTTCCCTTTTTAATTTTTTATTGCTGGTTTATTTTACTGCATCAACAATTGCTTTGAAAGCTGCAGGCTCATTCATCGCTAAATCAGCTAATACCTTACGGTTTAAACCGATTTCTTTAGCAGCTAACTTTCCAATTAATTGTGAGTAAGATAATCCGTTCTGACGAGCAGCAGCGTTAATACGCTGAATCCATAATGCTCTGAACTCTCTCTTTTTGGTTTTACGGTCACGGTAAGCATATTGCAAACCTTTTTCAACCGTGTTTTTAGCAATAGTGTAAACTTTGCTTCTTGATCCGTAATAACCCTTGGCTAATTTTAAGATCTTTTTTCTTCTGCGTCTTGACGCAACTGCGTTAACCGAACGTGGCATTTGTTTTGATTTTTGGCGGGCGGCGCTGCGTTTCTCAGCAAACTTACAACCGAAGGCCGGGTTAAAATTTAATTAATTGTCTGAATCCTTAATTTAATTCAGACATAACCTGAATAATGCAGGTCTTACTTTCCGATGCAAAGCATACGTTTTACGTTACCCATGTCACCATCTGATACCAGACTTGATTGACCTAAGGCACGCTTACGCTTAGTAGACATCTTAGTTAAGATGTGACTCATGAATGCATTCTTCCTCTTAACTTTACCTGTTCCAGTAAGCTTAAAACGCTTTTTAGCACTGGAATTGGTTTTCATTTTTGGCATAACCTATTTATTTTGACCTGTTAATTATTTCTTACCTGTTTTGGGACCAACGATTAAAAACATTCGTTTTCCCTCTAATTTCGGCAACTGCTCTACTTTTCCCACCTCTTCAAGTGCTTGTGCAAACTTCAGCAAAAGAATTTCCCCTTGCTCTTTATACACAATGGCACGGCCTTTAAAGTGAACATAAGCCCGAACCTTTTCACCATCTTCCAAAAAGCTGATCGCATGCTTCAGTTTAAACTGGAAATCGTGCTCATTGGTGTTAGGCCCAAAACGGATCTCCTTTATCACCGTTTGTTTAGCATTTGCTTTTATCTCTTTAAGCTTCTTCTTTTGCTCGTAGATAAACTTGTTATAGTCAATTACTTTACAAACCGGAGGATTCGCGTTTGGAGAGATTTCAACCAAATCAAGTTCCTGTTCTTCAGCTATTGCACGTGCTTCGCTCAAAGAAAACACACCTTGTTCAACATTCTCACCGACCAGACGTACCTGCGGTGCCCTGATGAACTCGTTAATATTGTGTTCAGCCTCTTTTTTCTTAAACGGAGGTCTTGGCCCTCTGTTAAAACCTGGTCTTCCTAATGCCAAATTTGTTTTTTATTTAAACGGTTATTTCTGTAATTAATTGACTCTTAAATTGTTCTGCTGTCATACTTCCTAAATCGCCCTGGCCATGTTTCCGTAGTGAAACTACTCCTTCCGCCATTTCTTTTTCACCAATGATCAGCATATACGGGATCTTTTTGACCTCCGCATCCCTGATTTTCCTGCCGATTTTTTCATCCCGCAAGTCAATCAGCCCGCGAATATCGGAATTATTAAGGGATTCCAAAACTTTTTTTGCATAATCTTCGTACTTTTCAGAAATAGGAAGAACGATAAATTGCTCCGGACTTAACCACAGAGGGAAGTTTCCGGCACAATGCTCTATCAGCACCGCTACGAAACGCTCGAGGGAACCAAAAGGCGCTCTGTGTATCATTACCGGACGATGTTTCTGGTTATCACTTCCGGTATACTCCAGTTCAAAGCGCTCAGGTAAGTTATAATCCACCTGGATAGTTCCAAGCTGCCATTTTCTGCCTAAGGCGTCCTTTACCATAAAGTCTAGTTTGGGCCCATAAAATGCAGCTTCTCCGAATTCAACCACTGTCGGCAGCCCTTTTTCAGCGGCTGCTTCAATAATGGCAGTCTCGGCAAGCCTCCAGTTTTCATCCGATCCAATATACTTAATAGTGTTTTCAGGATCACGCAAAGACACCTGTGCTATATAGTCATCAAAGCCCAGGGATTTGAAAACGTATAATACCAGGTCAATTACTTTTTTAAATTCTTCTTTTACCTGATCCGGACGGCAGAATAAATGCGCATCGTCCTGAGTAAAACCACGAACCCGGGTTAAACCATGCAGCTCCCCACTTTGCTCATAGCGGTAAACAGTACCAAATTCAGCAAAACGGACCGGCAGGTCCTTGTAAGAACGGGGTTTAGTCTTATAGATCTCGCAATGGTGAGGGCAGTTCATCGGCTTTAAGAAAAACTCCTCTCCTTCCTGCGGCGTCTTTATTGGCTGGAAAGAATCCGCACCATATTTATCATAATGGCCGGAAGTGATGTATAAGTTTTTATGGGCGATATGCGGGGTAATTACCTGCTCGTAACCTGCTTTTTCCTGGGCCTTCTGAAGGAACCTTACCAGTTTTTCCCGCAGAGCAGTTCCTTTAGGCAACCATAATGGCAGCCCCATTCCCACCTTCTCAGAAAAAGCAAACAACTCAAGCTCTTTTCCAAGCTTGCGGTGATCACGCTTTTTAGCTTCTTCGATCATCTTAAGATAATCTGTTAGCTCACTTTGTTTTGGAAAAGTTACGCCATAGATACGGGTCAGCTGCTTGCGGCTCTCATCGCCACGCCAGTAAGCCCCGGCCACGTTCATTAGTTTTACAGCTTTGACGAATCCTGTATTCGGGATATGCGGTCCCCGGCAGAGATCCGTAAACTTACCTTGTGTATAGAAAGTTATAGAACCATCAGGAAGATCCTTGATCAGGTCCAGTTTGTATTCATCGCCCTTTTCATTGAAGTAAGCTTCAGCATCTGCTTTGCTCACCGGTTTTCTCACAAACTCTGACTTCGTTTTTGCCAGCTCCATGATCTTATCCTCTATTTTCTTGAAATCGTCGGAAGAAAAGTCGCGGTCGCCGAAATCTACATCATAGTAGAAACCGGTCTCGATAGCGGGCCCGATACCGAACTTCGTTCCGGGATATAAAGCCTCTAGGGCTTCGGCCATGAGGTGAGCCGATGAATGCCAGAAAGTTGATTTGCCCTGGGTATCATTCCAGGTCAGCAATTTAACGGTCGAATCCGTTTCGATCGGACGTGCAGCATCCCAAACTTCGCCGTTCACTTCGGCAGCTAGTACGTTTCTTGCTAATCCTTCGGATATTGATAATGCAATTTGATAGGATGAAGTTCCTTTTTCATATTCACGAACAGAACCATCAGGAAGTGTAATATTAATCATCTACAACTATGATTTAATTAATGTTGAACAACCGGTACTATTCCGGCTGGCTGGCAAAAATAGGATTTTTTTTCAAGCCTGCAGTAGATTCTGTCAACTAAGGCACACGCAAACATGCCTCCGTGTCTCTCTGTATCCTCCGCGTTCTCTGTGTTGAAACTATACTACTCAATTTCAAACCTGATCCCCTGCGCCAGCGGAATACCCCTTCCATAATTGATAGTAGTCGTCTGCCTCCGCATATACACTTTCCAGGCATCCGACCCTGATTCCCTGCCTCCGCCCGTTTCACGTTAGCTATCCCACAATCAGAGCCCGCAGCCGATAAAAACAACTCTGTCTCTCTCATATTTAAAGACATAATTGAAGAAGCAAGCCCCTGGGAAACCGAATTCTGCATAGCTATCGCTTCCTCAATAGAGTCATACTTCATAATATAAAGTAGCAGCGCAAAAGTTTCCATATCTACAATAGGCAAACCACTGCTCACTTCTGCAATACAGGGTTTAACATAACAACCACTCTCAAAACCCTCACCTTCCAAAACACCTCCGTCAACAATAAATTTCCCTCCCTGCAGTTTACATGCTTCAATCGCATCAAGGTAGGTTTTCACCGCATCCTGGTCTATGAGCGGCCCCATATGAATATTTTCATCCAGGGGATCGCCCACTTTCAATTGCCGATAAGCATGGACAAGTTTTTCGCTAACTCTGAATATACGGAAGAATGAATGATCAGGCGACGCGTAGAAGTGCAGCGTTGACCTGCAGTCCCCACAGCGCCGAACACCGAGGCCTGCAAAGCCATATCCAGATCTGCATCAGCAGAAATCATTATAGCATTATTACTGCCGAGTTCAAGCAGGCTACGTCCCAGTCGATGTGCAACAAGCCCGGCCACACTCTTTCCCATAGCCGTTGATCCCGTGGCAGACACTAATGCGACCCGAGCGTCCTTCGCCAGCCACTCGCCAACATGCCTGTCGCCGTTAACAATCGACGAAATTCCTTCGGGCATGTTATTTTGCTTAAATACATCAGCTACGATCATCTGGCAGGCAACAGCAGTAAGAGGTGTTTTATGGGAAGGCTTCCACATGCATACATCGCCGCAAACCAGGGCAATCATAGCATTCCAGGCCCAAACCGAGATTCGGATGAATCCAACCATTTTTAGCTCCTGTCCCAACGCCCGGATTTATATGTTCCAGTTCTAAGCCTGTTAAAAAGTCCATTTTTTATCCTCAAAACTAAATTTAGCAAAAAATTTGCCCCAATAGCAAGGAACTCTTATGTTGGTGATGCGATAAACCTTTTTGTTAAAACACGGTTATTAAACCGTATAATTTCAAGTCCAAAGGTAATTAATCAATTAAATGAAGGCAGATAAAAGATATATCTTATAACTTCGCCTCATTAGTCTATTGGCAAATAATATATGTACTCAATCCCTCAATTACAAGATTTGATCAATAAGCAAATCGCAGAAAGCCGGTATCCTTCAGCTCCTGACGAGCTATACGAGCCAATACGCTATATCATGTCACTTGGCGGCAAGCGTATGCGACCTGTGCTCCTGTTAATGGCCTGCGATTTATTCGACGGCAGTATCATCAAAGCCCTGGATCCTGCAGTAGCCATTGAAGTGTTCCATAATTTCACATTGCTGCATGATGATATTATGGACAAAGCACCGCTTAGGAGAGGCAAGCAAACGGTGCACACGAAATGGAATGATAGCGTAGCTATTTTATCCGGAGATGTGATGCTGGTAAAAGCCTATGAACTTATAGCCAGGGTCGACGATAAAATTCTAAGGGAAGTATTGAGCATTTTCAACAATACGGCAACAGGTGTCTGCGAGGGCCAGCAAACCGACATGAACTTCGAGGCGCTTGATAGTGTTACCGTCCAGGAATACCTCGAAATGATCAGGCTTAAAACGGCCGTATTGCTAGCGGGCAGTTTGAAGATCGGAGCCCTGATCGGGAATGCATCACCCGAAGATGCTGAACATCTTTACACGTTTGGTGAAAACCTCGGTCTCGCTTTTCAGCTGCAGGATGACCTGCTGGATGTATATGGGAACCCAGAAAAGTTCGGAAAACAGGTAGGCGGCGATATTCTTGCCAATAAAAAAACCTTTTTGCTAATTAAAGCGCTCGAGCTTGCAGAGAACCTGGAAGAGGAAGAGCTTCATTACTGGCTAAATGAGGAGAACGCCGATCCTGAAACTAAAGTAAGGTCGGTAACCGATATCTATAACCGCCTGGGAGTGCGCCAGCTGGCTGACGAACAAATGAATGAATTTGCCGAGAAGGCCTTATCGGCACTCGAAAAAGTAAATGCCGGCGATGATAAGAAAAAAGCGCTGCGACACTTTGCCGAAGAGCTCCTGGTAAGGGAAAACTAGGACCTGTCACCCTTAAACTGGATCAAGCGGAAAAGTTGGGGGCGGCTAAGCGCATTAGTGCCAAACTTTTTAAAACGGTCGTCATGCTGATCCTGAATCAAGTTCAGGATTCGGCAACTCTTGGACTATAAAAGACATGCTTAAGCAAGAGGTCCTGAAACAAGTTCAGGATGACGAAAGAAAGAACATCCCCCAACTTTTCCACTTGATCCCTTAAACTGGAGACTAAGCGATTCTGTCCGCGAGAGTTAGCAGAGCGCTCTCCGGATCTATCAATGAAAAGAGTCTCTGACTCGCTAAAGCATCAAAATTTTCCTTCAAACAAGAAAAGCCCCGTTATCTAACGAGGCTTTCTTTATCTATTAAATTCTTAGTACTTACTATTCTGCAACAGCAGCTACCGGAAGAACCGATACGTAAGACTTGTTATCTGCTTTCTTTTTGAAAACGACTTGTCCGTCGATCAACGCAAATAAAGTATGATCTTTACCTAAACCAACGTTTTTATCCGGATGATGTTTAGTACCACGCTGACGTACGATAATGTTTCCTGCAATAGCATTCTGACCACCGAAAATCTTGATACCTAAACGTTTGCTATGCGACTCGCGACCGTTCTTCGAACTACCGGCTCCTTTTTTGTGTGCCATTTTATTTTATTTTTAAGGGAATATCCCAAAATGTTTAACAATCTGTTTTAAATAAGTCTGCTGAAACAGACCTCCTACTATAAAGAGATACCAGTGATCTCAATTTTAGTGAATTGCTGACGGTGACCGTTTTTCTTTTTATAACCTTTACGGCGTTTTTTCTTGAAAACGATTACTTTATCTCCCTTTAAATGAGACACGATCTTAGCGGAAACCTTAGCGCCTTGCAATGCCGGAGCACCTACCTGGATATCACTACCATTTGCTGCTAATAATACATTGTCAAATTCAATACTAGCGCCCTCATCACCTTGTAATCTGTGTACAAAGATCTGCTGGTCTTTTGCAACCTTAAATTGTTGCCCTGCTATATTTACTATTGCGTACATTATTATGTATTTTTTTAAATGAGGTGCAAATATAGAGTTTTACTTTTTCAAACACAACCGCTTGCTGAATAAATATTTAGAAAATTAGCATATCTTTCCTGTAAACCAACCTGTACATCCGTTTACAATCTGATTTTCACAGATCTAAGCCACCAAATTAAAAATTATTTTTAGAAAAAATCTCTCATATGGCTCACATCTACCGACCCAAAATAGAATCCATCCAATGTTTAAGAGCACTTGCAGTTGCCCTTGTGGTATACACTCATATCATGGACAGTCCTTATAGTAACAACTCTATCCAAAAAAGCTATATGTTCCTTGAAAACTGGGGCGCTATCGGGCTTGATCTTTTTTATATCATCAGCGGTTTCATCATGACCATGGTAAGCGCTGCCTACATTGAGTCGGGAAACTGGAAAGATTTCATCACAAAAAGGATATTGAGGGTAATTCCCCTGTACTGGATATTGTCGGTCCTCTCCCTCAGTCTTTCTGCGTTCAAAGGGACGGCCCTGCATGCAGAAAAAATATGGAAGACCATATTCTTCTTCCCGGTATCCGGAAGCGAGTTTATATTTCCTGTGATTCCGGTTGGATGGTCCTTATCCCTTGAAGTCTATTTCTATATGCTTATAGCGATCCTTTTGAAAACTGCCGGCAAGAATATGTATCATTATCTTGTGGGTATATTACTCCTGCTTGCCCTGGCAGGAAACTTTAGCAATCCGCACGATCAATTGCTCAAATTTCTGTTATCTCCGCTGTTAATCGAATTTGCTTTCGGTATCATGGCAGGCCTCATATTTAAACAAATTACGTCCGAAAATTCCCCTGCGGACATTAAAACCAAGATCAGTGTTGCCCTACTGACTGCTGGGGGATTCGCCCTCATGCTTTGCTCTATCTTTACTGATTGCCATACCATCAGTGACGCAGCCATGGTGTCAGAAAACAGCAAGCTTGCTTTTCTAAGAGTGCTTGTATGGGGTGTACCCTGCATGTTTTTCTTAACAGGATTTGTGCTACTAGAGCAGTTGTTTAACTTTAAGATTCCGCGGTTATTCAGCAAACTTGGCGACTCATCCTACTCCTGCTATCTGATCCATACTTTATTGCTGATCCCGCTTTCAATCAAATTGTTTTTGTATTCAGGTATCGGGAACAGCGATCTGTTCATAATTTTTACATTGGTCTTTACCCTTGGGGGAAGCGTGGTTTTCTATAATTTCTTTGAAAAGATACTGAACAGCATGGTAATCAAAGCCTTTCACGCCAAAAGAATTACATCTGAGATATTCAAACCTGAATCAAAGGGCGGATTTTTAATAAAAAAAATCGTGAATATTTTTAGAAATGCTTCCTAAGAACAATAACATTTGGTGAGGCCCATTATTTAACCCTTATCAGTTTTTAAATGACTTTGATCTAGATCAATCGGTTCGGAGAACCTACGATTAGGGCTTCGAGTATGGATATCTCGAAGAGCCTTTAAAATAGAGTTCTGAATCAGAGCCCTTTGATTAAGTGTCATATAAAAAGAATCGTGTCTGAGATATTTGGCGCTGGATCAAGGCGGTTCTTTCTGATGAAAAAGCTTTTTAGCTTTTTTAGAAAGGTTTCCTGGATAAATGCACGGAGCATCGTGCTGACATAAAATATTGTGATCATGTTATATAATTTATTAGGTTAAACTTACTCTGTCTCTCCCATAAGGCGGATGGACAGGCCGTCGATTTCTTCAGCCACCCTGATCTGACATGCCAGGCGGCTGTTAAAGCTTGCACCCGGATGGTTCTCAAGAGTAATCAATTCAGCATCTTGCGGCTCTGGTAGATTATTACCACCATCAATAACCTGGCAATGGCAATCAGCACATAAGGCCATTCCACCGCATGTAGCACGTAATTTATATTCATATATTTTAAGTGTTTCCATCAGATTGAGATCAACCGTATCTGGTATCTCAATGACACGTATACTTCCATCTCTATCTTCAACTCTGATTCGTATCATAAATTAAAATGTATTCACACCGTAAACTGTGGTGTATTTAAAACTTAGCTTCTGTTCCGGATAAACGTATTTGAACGCGCTCTGAGCCATTAAGGCTGCCTCATGAAAGCCGCAAAGAATCAATTTAAGTTTTCCCGGATAAGTATTGATATCGCCAATAGCATATATTCCCTCAATATTAGTTGAGTAATCAAGCGTATTTACGCTAATAGCGGATTTATCGATCTGCAGACCCCAGTCGGCAATAGGTCCTAACCTGGGCGTTAAACCGAACAGGGGAACCAGGTAGTCTGCTTCAACGGTTTGTATCAGTTTGTTCTTATCCAAAACTTGCACTTTCTGAAGCCGGCCGTTTCCCTGAATTGCGGTGACATTCGACTGCAGTAAGAGATTTATTTTACCCTGACCGGCTAAGTGAGCAACTTTTTCGGCTGAGTCGGGGGCTCCCCGGAAGGTGTCTCCCCTGTGTACCAGGGTTACCTGTTCAGCTAGCTCGGATAAATAGATAGTCCAGTCGAGAGCCGAATCACCTCCGCCCGCTATCACCACTTTTTTATCTCTGAACAGCCCGGGATCCTTTACCATATAAGTTACGCCCTTTCCTTCATAAGTTTCGAGATTATCAATTGGAGGTTTGCGGGGTTCAAAACAGCCCAAACCACCCGCTATCACCACAACCTTTGATCTTACAACAGTGTCCTCGTTTGTGCTGACAATATAGCTTCCGTCGTCAAGTTTTTCCAGGCCGGTAACCCTTTCTCCGAGGGAGAACCCGGGCTTAAAAGGTTCAATCTGTTCCATTAAACCGTCTACCAGTTGCTGCGCATTTATTACCGGAAAGCCCGGGATATCATAGATAGGTTTTTGAGGATATATTTCGGAAAGCTGCCCGCCCACCTGTTGGAGGACATCAATCAAATGACATCTCATTTTTAGGAGACCGGCTTCAAACACAGCGAATAAACCTACAGGCCCTGCGCCGATAATGCAAATGTCAGTTGTTATTTGTGCCATACTTTTGTTTATATTTACTACAAATGTTGGCACAAACGGACGTTAAGTCAAATGACCAATTGTAATCCCGAATAACTTTAAGTTATGCTAAGAAGCCATAGTTCAAAGCAGACTGAAGCTTGTTAAGCAAACTGTTAACAGCAAGGCAAGTGTCCTGGAGTTTGGTCTGGCCAGTGCTACCGCTTTGAGTATCCGGCAAACGCTAGTCCCTCTTTGCGCCGTTCCAGACAAGAAGATGGTCAACCGCTTTAACACCGATGTATAAGATCTTCCAGAGGGATGTGTGATCATTGTAACCGTTTTTTTGCGGGCCTTCAACATTAACCTGCTGGACGAACGGGTAGAGTATAATAACCGGGAATGGAGCCCGCTGAGATCATTATATTTCCGCAGTTGAGCAGTTGTGGGAGATATATGGTAAGCCGCAAAAACTCGTGCCGGTGCCAAAAGTACCTGGTTCCCGCGCTCAGAGGGTGGGGCCAAAAGGCAGGATCAAGTTAAAGCAACCGTCTTAACGGTCTAAGCGCTTCTTTCTTCATCACTTAACCTTTCTTCTTCTGACAGCGATCAGGAAAAGAATAGCGGCAGCGGCTAGCAGGACTATAACTACTTTCATGTTCAGTTCCTGTAACGCCGGGTTATGCCAGAACCTCGACGGCTTCTGAAGAGCTGATGCTATAATATTGCAGGGAATCGTATAAAGCCTGACATGCTATATAGTCTTCTTTAGCTTCAAGTGCCTTTAAAGTTTTCTCAACCATTGCAATTCTGCCATTTTTTATATCTGTATCTGCACCTATTCTAAAAACAATGTAATGTTTTGACTGCCGTACATCTTTTTCAGCTTCTATCCTCATCATCAGCTTTTGTTTATTGATTGGTTATACGGAGATCAAAAACAAAGGGTTGCTAAAATTTATAATTTTTAGAAAGTCGAATTCCCGGCACAACCTGGATACGCAGGCTCTAGTTTATCGGATAACCTGTAGTTCAGCCGGACTAACAGGCCGGCCATACTTCAGACAACCACACCTGACTGATTAACTTTCATTTCACAGGCGGAACCAACAGAAAATGTGACGTTTACACAATTTTACAAACTGCGTGCAAATTCTTCAGTGACTTTTCGAACTAGCTTTCGATAGGTAATTTAGTTGAAATTTACCAATGACCTTAAAGCTATGCTCTTCAACTCCTTACACTTTTTAATCTTCTTTATCATTATCACCACCACCTATTTTTTGTCGCCGCATGGGCATAGGTGGAAAATCCTGTTACTAAGCAGTTGTTATTTCTACATGACCTTTGTACCCCTTTATATATTGATACTGGGATTCACAATTGTTATAGATTATTTTGCCGGTATTCTCATTGAAAGATCCACTGGAAAGCGAAGAAAGAATTACTTGATATTGAGTATTGCAGCAAATGTGGGAGTTCTGGCAGTATTTAAGTACTATAACTTCATCGCGGATAACCTTTCTTTCTTACTTGGCAGTGCAGGCTTCCAGGAATCTGTACCATATCTATCAATTCTTCTTCCAATCGGGCTCTCTTTCCACACGTTTCAGGCCATGAGCTATACTATAGAGGTCTATCGCGGAAATCAAAAAGCAGAAAGGCACTTCGGTATCTATTCCTTATACGTAATGTTTTATCCGCAACTGGTTGCCGGACCAATTGAAAGACCACAAAACGTTCTTCATCAATTTCGTGAAAAGCACTCATTTAACTATGATAATGTAGTGGCCGGACTACGATTAATGCTTTGGGGATTTTTTAAAAAGGTCTTTATCGCAGACAGACTTGCTGTTTATGTAGATAGTGTTTATAATAATTCGGATAAGCATAGTGCAGTGTCACTGATTGTAGCAAGCGTGTTCTTTGCAATACAAATTTATTGTGATTTTTCGGGGTATTCAGACATCGCCCTGGGCACGGCAAGAGTAATGGGCTATAAGCTAATGTTGAATTTCAGGCGGCCTTACCTCGCCCGGTCAATAAAGGATTTTTGGTCTCGCTGGCACATTTCCCTGTCCACCTGGTTTAAAGATTATTTATACATCCCGCTAGGGGGGAACAGGGTAGCTTTCAACAGGATGTATCTAAATATCTTCATAGTATTTATGATCAGTGGATTGTGGCATGGAGCTAACTGGACATTCATTGTTTGGGGAGCCTTACATGGAGTCTATCAAATTGCCGGTATTAACTTCGACCGTCTAATGCAGCGATTTCCCAACCTGAAATTTACAGGATTTCTACCTTCAGCCTTTCAAACTTTATTGACCTTCGCTTTTGTAGCATTTGCATGGGTATTTTTCAGGGCAAGTTCGGTAAATGAAGCTTTCACTATCGTTCATAGCATATTTACCTGGAAAGCAGGTGACCTTTTTATCGGTTCAACTTCAAATATGCTATATGCGCTATTAGGTATTAGTGCCCTTTTTGTAACGGAAATCGCTGAGGAGTTTTATCCTGGGTCATTTACTTTACTTAACAACAGGTATAAATTAGTAAGACACCTCACGTATGCAGGCCTGATCATTTTGATTTTGCTGTTCGGCGTATTAAGTTCTTCTCAATTTATCTACTTCCAATTCTAATCTTATGAAAAAAACATTCCTCAATGCTGGCAAAAGTACTCTGTTGTTTTTATTGATTTTGTTTAGCGCCGATCGTGCGATCGGATATTATCTTGAAAAGATTTATTTTAAATTACAAAATGGAGAATTCTATCAAACGATTCATGCTCTAACGAAAGCGAAAGAAGACATTTTAATATTCGGAAGCTCCCGGGCCATGCATCATTACAAGTCACATATTATAGAAGAACACTTTCAGGTACCAACCTACAACCTCGGCAGAAGCGGAAAAAACATACTATATTCTTATGCGGTCTTTTCCCAGTTGCTCAGTACTTATAAACCTAAAGTCGTAATTCTTGATGTACAACCTTCAGAGTTCTCATGGAAGGCGGGACGGGAAGGCGAAGACGCAATGATCGATGCACTTTTACCATTTAAAGACTTCCCGGAAATTAACAAGAATATTTCAAAAATAAGGAAGAGTGAAATTCTTCTATCCAATTTGTTCAAAACTTATCCCTACAACACAGATGTTGCAGAAATCCTTGGCTATCACTATGGGTTTATTAACGACGAAAGCAATAATGGATATATAGCGCTAAAAGGAAACAAGATTTCAAAAAAAGTCAAAAGAATAGAAAAAAGTGAACAAGTCAGCAACGATCCGGAGCTAATAAGGGTTTTTAGGGGATTTATATCTCTTGCGAAGGCTAACAAAGTGGAACTGTATGTAGTGATCTCACCAACTACGCGAAGATTAAATGCCGGATCCATACATCTTATTAAAAAAATAACCCAGGAGGCTAAAATCCCATTATTCAATTACTCAGAGCTTCCAGAGTTTAACGATTATACGTTATTTTACGACGGAACGCATCTCAATGATCAAGGAGCAACCGAATTTACTAATGAAATAGTTAATAAACTAAGTCATTTGAAGTTATTCTCCGAAAAATTTTCAGCAAAACCAATCTCCGATTCGTTGGGCGTTAAATTATAGCACTTTAACGGATTCTGAGACTCCTTTTCATTACTAAACCCCTAGAGCCGCTGCCAGAGAATAGTATAAGACTAAGCACACGCGGCACGCGTGCGCTAGCATATGCCAGCAGGGTAACATAAAGCTAGCGCACACGTGCCTCGTGTGCTCAATGGGACCGGCTCTAGGGCCTACCTTACCTGATCTTACTTGATAAATTAACCCAGTAAGGTGCGTGCTTTTTTCAGAGCTGCATCAAGTCCGGCAGCATCTTTTCCACCTGCAGTGGCGTAAAATGGCTGACCGCCGCCGCCGCCTTTTATTTCTTTAGCAAGCTCTCTCACAATGTTACCCGCATGGAAACCTTTTTGATCAACTATACTCTCAGAGATCATTACAGTCAGACCTGGTTTACCCTCTGTTTCGGTGGCAATAACAAGGAATAAATTCTCAACAATGTCTTTAAGATTGTAAGCAAGGTTTTTTACCGCATCAGCACTCGCGAGATCCACACGCTCTGCAATGAAGTTGATTCCGTTTATTTGCTCAGCCTTTGCTGCTAACTCATGTTTCAGGTTGGCCGCTTTTTCGTAAACGCTTTTTTCGATCTCTTTTTTCAGCCTTGAATTTTCTTCCAGCAAGGTTTCGAGCGATTTTGTAAGGTCCCTTGGATTTTTCATTAAGCTCCTGATTTCGCTGATCAACCTGTTTTGCTCGTTGATATATGCTTCGGCGGCCTCGCCTGTAATGGCTTCAATACGGCGAACTCCGGCCGCTACTGCACCTTCGGAGATTATCTTGAAATAACCGATCTGTCCTGTGGATTTTACGTGTGTTCCTCCGCAAAGCTCCATTGAAAACTCGGGATCAAATGTAATCACCCTTACTACGTCGCCGTATTTTTCACCGAAAAGCGCAGTTACGCCCCGATTGATTGCTTCCTGATAAGGGACTGCCCGCTCCTCTTTCTTCGTTATGTTTTCACGGATCCGACGGTTCACTATGGTCTCAATACGGGCTATTTCTTCTTCGGTAACCTTTGCGAAGTGAGAGAAGTCGAAACGCAGGTAATCTGAATTTACCAGAGAGCCCTTTTGCTGTACATGATTGCCGATAACTTCTCTCAGTGCCGCTTGCAGTAAATGTGTAGCCGAGTGGTTATTCTCCGTCTGGACACGCTTGTGCAGGTCGATTGAACTTGTGAGAGGCTGCGAAAGATCCAATCCTTCCGGGATCTCATCCACAAAATGTACGATCAGTGCATTTTCTTTTTTAGTATCTGTAACGATAAGGACTTCAGGATTTGAGCCAGAGGTTTTTAATGTCCCGGTATCCCCTACCTGCCCCCCGCTTTCTGCATAAAAAGGAGTTTTGTCGAGAACGATCTGGAATTGTTCCTTTCCTTTAGCGCTGATCTTACGATATTTCAATACCCGCGATTCTGTTTCGGAGACATCATATCCGAGGAATTCATTTTCATCACCTTCGTTAACAATCACCCAGTCGCTGGTATCAATGGCGGTAGCAGCTCTTGAGCGACTTTTTTGCTGTTCAAGTGCCTGGTTAAAGCCCTCCATATCCACTGCAAGTCCTTTTTCACGGGCCATCAGCTCTGTCAGATCTATCGGAAAGCCGAAAGTATCGTACAGTTCAAACGCAAAGTCGCCAACTACATCTGTATTTTCGGTAGCGTATTTTTCAAAGCGCTGGATACCAGTAGCCAGTGTTCTTAAAAAAGACACCTCTTCTTCAAGGATCACTTTTTGCACGAAATCCTGCTGGGCTTTAAGTTCGGGGAATACGCCATCAAACTGGTCTGCAAGAACAGGCACTAGTTTATTGAAGAAAGGCTCTTTGAAGCCTAAAAAGGTGTAAGAGTACCGAACAGCGCGACGTAGAATCCTGCGGATAACATATCCTGCTTTATTATTTGAAGGTAGCTGGCCATCGGCTATCGCGAACGCGATGGCACGGATATGATCGGCCATAACACGCATTGCAATATCGGTTTTACTGTCACTCTCACCCAGGTTGTAAGCTATTCCGCTTTGTTGTGAAATAAACTGGATTAAAGGCTGGAAAGTATCAGTATCATAATTAGATGATTTCTGCTGTAGTACGCGAACCAAACGCTCAAGTCCCATCCCCGTATCCACATGCTGCGCTGGCAGCGGCTGCAGGGAACCGTTTTTAAGGCGGTTAAACTGCATAAATACGTTGTTCCAGATTTCAATCACTTGGGGATGGTCGTTGTTAACCAGGGCACTTCCGTCAACCGTCGCTCTTTCCTCATCGGAGCGGCAATCTACATGGATCTCTGAGCAAGGTCCGCAGGGGCCTGTGTCTCCCATTTCCCAAAAATTGTCTTTTTTATTTCCTAAAAGGATACGATCTTCCGCGATCCATTGCTTCCAGAAGTCAAAAGCTTCCTGATCTTTAGGCAAGCCTTCTTTCTCGTCGCCCTGAAAGACGGTCACATATAACCTGTCTTTAGGAATACCATATACGCTGGTTAGCAGCTCCCAGCTCCACTCGATAGCTTCTTTTTTGAAATAGTCACCAAAGCTCCAGTTTCCGAGCATTTCGAACATGGTATGGTGATAGGTGTCGATGCCTACTTCCTCCAGATCATTATGTTTACCGGATACACGCAAACAACGTTGAGTATCGGCCACCCTTGAATACTTCACAGGAGCTTCACCCAGGAAGATTTCTTTGAAGGGGTTCATCCCTGCGTTAATAAACATTAATGTAGGATCATTTTTAACCACAATAGGTGCGGATGGGACGATCTGATGACCTTTACTTGCAAAAAAATCTAAAAAAGCTTTCCGTATCTCTTTCGTTGTCATTTTCAATATTTGGGAATGCAAAGTTAGCAGGAGATTTGAACTTTTTACTTTGAAATTTACTTTGCCCCTTCCCCGTCCTCTCAAACTTAAACTTTCGACTCTTTGCTTTCAATCAACTGCTCTTAGCTTAAAACTTGCAACTTATAAATCCAATAATAACTATCTTTGTCTATGCCTTATAAAGAACGTGAAATAAATAAACTTTACTACACCATGGGTGAAGTGACGGAGATGTTCGATGTCAATGCATCGCAGATACGTTTTTATGAGCGTGAATTTGATATCCTGCAGCCAAAAAAGAACAAAAAGGGTAACCGGCTTTTCTCGCCAGACGATGTGGAGAACCTGAAGATCATTTTCCACCTGGTGAAAGATAAGGGCTACACATTGCAGGGAGCAAAAGATTACCTGAAAAGCAACAAATCGGAAGTAAAAGAAAACCAAAAGGTAATTGATTCGTTGGAACGCCTTAAACAGTTCTTGCTGGAAGTACGCGAACAGCTGTAATATTAAAGCACCTCAATTCATACTACGTGAAGGTATTGTTTGTAATCAATCCGAAATCGGGAAAACGTGATCCGGGTAACCTGGAAGCTACTATCTCTGAAGAATCGAGAAAACAAGGATTTGAATTTTTGATATACCGGCTGCATCGTGAGGGTGATGAAGAGAATATCTTAGCCGAGATTGAAGAATATTCGCCTGAAATTGTTGCTGTTGCAGGTGGCGACGGCACTGTAAATTTCCTGGCGAGACTTTTGAAAAACACGGGCATCGCACTGCTCATTATTCCGCTGGGTTCGGCTAATGGGATGGCGAAGGAACTGGGTATTGGTAATAAGATAGATCTGGCGCTGAGTCTGATATCAAACGGCGTTCGCAGAGCCATCGATGTGCTGACAATAAACGGCGAAATCTGCGTTCACCTTGCGGATGTAGGTTTAAACGCCCGGGTAGTGAAACGTTTCGACCAGGACCCGAAACGCGGAATATGGACCTACACCCGCCACTTGTTCAATGAAATCTTCCTGATTAAAAAATATCGTTTTTATATCCGCCAGGATGGAATTGACATTGTACGGAAAGCTGTGTCGCTTACATTCGCCAATGCTTCTAAATATGGTACCGGAGCTGTGATAAATCCCACAGGGAAAGTTGACGATGGTAAATTTGAGCTGGTGATCATTAAGCCCTTTCCCCGTATAAAGCTGCTCTCTATTGCACTGAAGATGTTTCTGGGCACTCTGCAGACATCAGAATATGTTGAAGTGATCAGTTGCAACCGTGCTAAGATCAGAACAGCAAAAAGCACCACCCTACAGGTCGATGGGGAGGTAATTGGTAAAACAAAGGAGATTGAAGTGGATATTATACCGCGTTCGCTGGTAGTTTTAGTACCCCAAAATCTGTAACCAGCTCACCCTCCCGTTCAGATAATTAAATTGTTAATTTTTTAAAAACTCTTTCAATTTTAAACAGTTAGAATTTTAGACTGGCATTCAATTGAGGCACCCTTATGGAATAACATCTACCTGAACAATTTATTCTATGATGACAATTAAGAATAAAACTCCCGAGACCCGGGTGTTAATGGATCTTAAAAGAAATTGGCTGGACTTTTGTATAAAAAGTTTACAGCGAAAGACAATTAATAATGTCCAATTATTTAATTAATTAATCAATATCTATGGGAAAAGACAGAAACGGGACCTATATTCCTCCCAAGGGCCGCCCGACCGGCTCGCCGAAAGAGACTGCAGGATTAAGAGATGCTTTTGCAGTTAATGATCTCGATAAAGACAATGAACTTGCAGACAAATACATGGATGCCCCGGATCAGCCAGCGGCAAACGTATATGTGAGACATAGCAATCGCCATACGAATAAAGGAGAAGATCATAGTGAGGACAATTAAATTCAAGAAATATGGAGATAATCACCAAAGAAGAATATACCGAGCTTGGCAGTTACCAGGCAAATAATTGTATCAGTATCTATATTCCAACTCATAGTTCGGGCCTGGCTGTTAACGAACGGTACGATCAGATCGTTTTCAAAAACAACCTGCAAAAAGCCAAAACCACCCTGATTGCAAAAGGGGTGGAACTAAGGGAAATCGAAGCTATCCTGGCTCCTGCCTTTGAACTACTTAATGATGAAGAATTTTGGAATAAGCAGTCGCAAGGTCTGGCTGTCTTTATGGCCAAAGGCTTTTTCAAATATTTCCAGGTGTCCCTGGAGGTTAAGGAAGAGTTATTGGTAAACAGCACTTTCCTTCTGACCCAATTGATGCCGCTGCTTGAACGAAGGCACCGTTTTTACATGCTTGTTTTCAGTAAAAACAGCTGTAAGTTCTATGAAGCCGACCAGTTTGAGATGAAGAAACTGGAAGTAGAGGGTTTGCCATACGGAATTAACGATGTTATTCATTTCGAAGAAAAAGACAAGAGGCAAACTCACCGAAGAGCCGGTGCCGGTGCCGGAGAGCGGGCTGTAGTAGGTGCCAGTTTTCATGGACATGGCAGCGGTCTTGCTGACGAAGAGGAATACTTGCTTCAGTATCTGAGAGAGGTAGACCAAACCCTCTGGACAGAAGTATTGCACAACCAGCATGTACCGCTTGTTTTGGCTGCTGTAGATTACGAGATCGCTGCATATAAGCAAATTTCAAATTATAAACATATTTCCGAAGTTTGCCTGCAGGGTAATTACGATCATGAAGACAGGCATAGCCTTTATCTAAAGGTAAGAGAAAAGTTGACGCCTTACTTTAAAGAATATTCAAAAACGGCGTTAAAAAACTTTTACGACAATTCTGCTAATGGCTTGTCTTCAACAATGCCCACCGAGGTTGTTCCTGCTGCTCATTACGCCCAGGTCTCTGATCTGTTTGTAGAGAAAAACAGCCATATTTGGGGCTCTTTTGATCACACAGAGAATAAAATTGTTATAAACGAAAACAAAAAAGACGATGATGAATGCCTTATTAACAAGGCGATTTTAAAAACGATAGTTAACGGAGGCGAAGTTCATATCCTTGAAAGGGAAAAAATGCCTACTGATAGTCCCATTGCAGCTTTTCTGAGGTTTGCGATGTAAGTTTTTTTTAAGCACACGCGGCACGCGAGCGCTAGCATAGCGATCTAAACAAAAGAAGCCCTGCAAAATTGCAGGGCTTCTTTTGATAAACCAGATATTATAAATTATTGAACTGACACTTTCGGAGTGCTAGCTACACTGTAGCTTACTCCCTTATTCGCCAGCGAATTGATGTTGCCTTTGATTACAATATTGCTGAAGGTATTCGTAATATAACCTAACCATGTATTCCCGGCTTTAAAAGCATTTCTCTCAATAGTGATGTTTTTGCTACCAGCTAAAGCCTGAAGTCGGATACAATGTGCGTTGGTATATAAAGTATTGGACACGATATTAATGTCAGATACAGCACGTGTTGCTCCATAGGTTCCTAAGATAATTGCAGAAGAATTTCCTTTCGACAATCGGGTGTCTACTATGTTGTTTGCGATCTTAACATTGTTGAGATTGTAACCGCCACCACCTAACATGATTCCGCAAACATTATCATTTTTGGTTTTAACATTATTGAAGGAGATCACTATACCGGTTCCATCTTCAGCCTTTCCGCCAGAGATTGCAATATTTCCCGCCGTTATCGTATTATAGCTTAAGGTATTGTATGATCCAAAGATCTCTAATCCACTTCTCTGATGCCCTTTTCCACCTTTCATAACGTTGTTGGTAATCTTTGTATTTTTGAAATATCCTGAGATTCCATTACCGCCAAGGTTGTTAGGATCGTTCAACTTATTATCAGAGATAACCGAGTTAACCACGTAAGCATTGGCACATTCGATGGCAAACTGAACGCCATATTTATTATTGAATGTATTTTTGGTGATCTTCACGTTTACGTTATCCTGACTCTGAAGCTGGATAGCAGGCGAGTTTGGGTTTTGTGAGCCCCAGTTTTCAAACACACAGTTAGTAACCACTACATCTTTAGTTCCGCGAAGTTCCAGTGAAGTACGTCCCGCCTCTGCAAATTTACAGCTAATAAAGCTTAGAGGGGTAACCTGGGCAGAATTCAATCCTTTAACCTGAACTGCGCCACCGTCGCGTCCACCTGCAAAGGTTACTTTTTCTGAATATACGTTTTTGACATTTTCACTTACATAAAAGGCCACCAGCTGGGCACCGGTATTTTTAGATTGGTTAGCATTGATTTTAAGATTTTTAAGCTTTATATTACTAACCTTTGATGGCACTTTGAAAACTCTCCTGTTTGCAGCAGATCCACCTGTAAGTATAATCTCAGTAGCATCGCCCTGACCCTCTATAGAGGTATTTGCTGGTAATACTATCTCATCAGATATTAAGAACTTACCTTTAGGAAGCACTAAGGTTTTACTCTTCGCCGCGTAGGCATTTACAAGCTTTTGAAGCTCTGTCCTGTTATCAGTAGTTCCATTGCCCTTCAGGGTCTTAGTTTCGGCCGAAGCTGTAGCTGAAACTACTTCTTCTATTGTAACAGGCTGGCTCGCCGACTGTTCGGCAAGAGGTTCAACTAAAGCGTCTTTTTTACAAGCAAAAGTACTAAGTACTAAAAACACTAATAACATTTTTTGATTCATTTTTCTCATAACTCATTCACACTTAGCATCCTTTACGCAAGAAGGGAAAAGGATGTTACATTTTTTAAAACTTAATTCTAACTCTTTTGTATAGGTCCCCTTACAATTGGGTGACTTTAGAATACTGTGCCAGGTTTTTAAAAACGGAACAAGCTATTGATTTACAACTATTTAAAAATACACTTCAAAATAACAATTCGCAAATGTGTAGAAATTTTCAGCAGTCTGACGAAACAATATCCGGATAAAAAGTATTTGTATGATGAGAAATTATCCGACAGTTTTGTGAATCAGTCGCGAAAAATTTCAAATTTTATTTTTTTCATAAAACAATTCGTAAAGTTATTAATTATACAGTGAGTTGATTCTTTTGATAAAAAAATAGAAAAATATTAACGAAATAAATGAATTTATACAAAAACAACAATTAACAACACAGACAATTTCTACCAAAACGCGAACATACACTTAATTCTATATATGAAACAAAAATTACAATTACCCTTTATAACGGGGCTGATACTTTTTATTACTTCGTGCGGATCTTATAACAGGGTCCCCTACTTTCAGGATGTAAATCAGAAAATTCCCTCTAAGGAGGCTATTGACAATTATACCTCTTTGACTGTTCAGCCTGAGGATATCCTGGGTATTAGCGTGAGCAGCCTTAACCCAGAAGCTTCGTCTATATTTAATTATAACCTTCATACCATCACAGGAACCAATCAAACAACAAATAACAATCCTGTTATAGGTTACCTGGTAGACAGGAAAGGCGAAATTCAGCTGCCGCTAATTGGAAACTATAAAGTTTCCGGCCAAACCACTTCAGAACTACGTGAGAACATCCGAAAAAAGCTACTTACCTATCTTAAGGAGCCTGTAGTAAATATTCGTATCCTCAATTTTAAAGTGTCTGTGATGGGAGATGTGGCCAGGCCAGGAGTTTACCAGGTGCAGAATGAAAGAATTACCATTCCTGAAGCTATCAGCTTGGCTGGCGACCTTAATATAACCGGACTTCGCGACAACGTTATGCTTATACGCGAAACAAATGGTACCAGGGAGTATATTCCTATAGATTTAACTTCAAAAAAACTATTTACCTCACCATATTATTATCTAAGAAGCAATGATGTTATTTATGTGCAGCCCGGAAAAAATAAATATGCAAGTGTAGATAACACTTATCGAAACATCGGCATCCTCTTATCTGCCATATCTATAGTTGTTGTACTATTAACCCGTTAGAAACACAATACCCCTATGAAAACTGAAAAAATACTTTTATCCCCTGTATCTGGACAATCGGATGATCATGAAGCCGGGAGCCTTAAGGACACAGTGGCAAAATATGTATACCACTGGCCTTTATTTGTATTGTTCCTCGCCTTATCTATTGGCGTTGCCTTCTTTTATCTCGAATATACTAAACCCACCTATTCAATAAAGGCAAAGCTCCTGATAAAAGATGAAAAAAATGCAAATAACTCTCAAGCTGCCCTGAAAGAGATGATCATGCCTTATCAGGGAGGCAAAAATGTGGAAAATGAAATTGAAATCATTGAATCGCGTGAGTTGATGCAAAGAGTTGTCAAGAAGCTTCAGCTGTGGGTTAAGTATGAAACTCCCGGAACTTTAGCCGAAGAGGATGTGTACTCAACCACTCCTTTCCGTTTTAGCCTGACACGGCCTACCGACTTGCTGACTGAAAGAACTTTCGATATTGAAATAAAAAATGCTGACAAGTTTATCATTAAGCATGCGGATGGAAAAAGCCAGGAATTTGCTTTCGGTCAAAACCTGAAAAACGACTTTGGTTCCTGGAAACTGAACAAAACAGAAAACTTAAAGGACTACGTCGGCAAAACGATAAAACTTACTATCGAAGATCCGGAAATGACAACCAGCAAATATCTTAAAGCTGTAAGTACATCTCAGCTAAATAAAAAGGCTTCCGTTGTGGAACTAAGTTTGAAAGATAAAGAAGTTAAGCGTGGCAAAGATGTTTTGAACAACCTGATCAGCGAGTATAATCTTCTTTCGCAAAATGAAAAACAAAAAGCGTCTGAGGGTGAACTGAAATTCATCGACGACAGGTTAGCTTCACTACGCGATGAATTGTATTCGGTAGAGAAAGATGTAGAGGGTTTCAGAAGCAGCCGTGGTTTAACCGACATTTCCTCTGAATCGAAGATCTATCTTGAAAATGTACGTTCTAACGATGCCAACCTGAACGAGGTAAATGTTCAGCTGAATATTATAAGAGGCATTGAAAGCTACCTTGCAAGTAACGACGCAAATAGCACGCCCTCGACTATGGGTATATCTGATCCTGGTTTAATTGCGCTGATCAATAAACTCAATGAACTTCAATTACAACGCGAAAGGCTATTGGCGACTACTCCTGAAGGTAACCCAATTTTCGGCACCTTAGATGGTCAGATCGCAACAACCAAATCGGCTATTCGTGAAAATATCAGAAGTATTAAAAACTCACTTACTTCGACCAGGAATCAACTGGAATCCTATAACTCGAAGTTTATGGCTTCTATTAAGGAACTTCCGAGCGACGAACGTCAATTGGTAAGCATTAAACGTCAGCAAAGCATTAAAGAAAATTTATATATATACCTGCTGCAAAAACGCGAAGAGGCAGCGCTTGGAAACACTTCAACCCTTGCCTTTAGCCAAACTGTTGATGAGGCCTATGTAGATGGTACTGAAAAACCTCTTGCTTATACTTTTGCATTACTGGCAGGCCTACTTATCCCTGCAGGTTTAGTATTCGGCAGAAACCTGATGAACAACAGGGTTACCTCGAGCAAGGACATTGAAATATTAACCAATGTACCTATTTCTACAGAATTATTTTATGAAGAATCCGACTCTCCTATCGTAATCCAGCCTAAAAGCGGTTATATGGTGGGTGAACAGTTCAGGTCGCTCAGGACTGACCTCCAGTATCTGCACAATAAAAAAGATAAAGGCCGGGTTACCCTGATCACTTCCAGTATTGCAAGCGAAGGAAAAAGTTTTGTAACCAGTAACCTGGGTGTAACATTAGCTGCATCAGGAAGAAAGACCATTATCCTTGAACTTGACATGCGTAAGCCAAAAATTGCACAAAACTTTAATTTGCATGAGAGCAAGGGTTTGAGCGACTATCTGCAAGGTCGCGCAGACAAACATGAAATTATCCAGCCATCAGATATCCATCCCGGATTGTCTGTGATTGGGACTGGTTCTTTGCCTGACAATCCTTCTGAATTGCTTGAGCAGATCGAACTCGACGAACTAATTGCATGGTTACGTACCGAATACGATGATATTCTGATCGATACACCTCCTATTTACCTGGTAACCGATGCCCTGATACTATCCAGATTATCAGATGCCTCACTCTACCTGGTAAGGCAGGATTATACATACAAGGTTCACCTTGAGTTTATAGAGCAACTGCGTAAGGAACAGAAAATGCCTAAAATGAAGATCGTGTTTAATGGTGTTCATATGAAGGGCGAGCATCGTTACGGATACGGTTATTATGTTGACAACCAAAAAACATCTTTCAAATCCGTTATGAAAGATATGTCAAGAAGACTCGCTATTTCGAATTGAATTATGAATAATGAATTATGAGTTATGAATTCATAACTCATAATTCATAACTATTCTAACATATGAGTGCTAGAAAAACAAGTCCGGTAAAAAACTTAGCCAGGAACTTTTTTTCCTTGAGTCTGGTTCAATTCGCCAATAACTTTTTGCCCTTACTGGCTGTACCTATAATCGCCCGCATCATCGGGCCCGACAAATTCGGAGTAATTAATTTCGCAGGAGCTATAGTTACGTATTTCAGCCTGCTGATAAATTACGGGTTCGACCTTACAGCTACCAGGGCAATTGCGGCTAATAGTGAAGATGAAGAAGAAAGGAGCCGGATATTTAGTAAGATCCTTTTTGCAAAAGCTTTATTACTGCTGCTTTCGGCAGGTATATTCGTTATCACTCTTTTCTATATCCCGCAAATGGCCTCAGAAAAGAAGCTCTTTATTTATACCTACCTCGCCTGTTTCTCCATGGTAATCACACCTAACTGGCTTTACCAGGGAATGCAGGAGCTGCATCAAATGGCAATTTTTAACTTCATTGCCAAGCTGCTTTTTACGATCTCGTTAATCTTCTTTATCAGACAGCAGGAGGATTATATCCTTCAGCCTCTGTTAACCAGCTTATCTCAAATTGTGGTAGGAATAGGTTCATTCTTATGGGCCATAAAACGTTATAAAATTAAAATTCAGCCCATTGCAATACCGAACATCTTTAAGCTTTTATGGACTGAAAAAATGATTTTTTTCTCCATGATCGTGGTGACACTATATACCACCACAAATACTATTATCCTTGGCCTGGTTCAAACCAACAAAGATGTTGCATTCTACACTGCGGGCTGGAAGCTGATCATGATCCTTCAGACTTTCGTTTCGCTTCCGCTGAGACTGTCCCTGTTTCCATTTATCGGCGAAAGCTTTGGAAAGGGAAAACAAGAGGGCGTATCTAAAGTAAAGCAGCTGGCTCCCTTTATTACGATATTCACACTTATAGCCGGTATAGGCATATGGGTTTTGGCCCCCTGGCTTATTCTTGCTTTGTATGGACCTCAGTTTTCTGAAGCTACAGTAGTGTTGCGAATTTTATGTTTTGTACCGCTGATACTGGCTTTAGGAGATCTTTTCGGTATTCAAACAATGATCAACCTGAAAATGGACAAGCCTTTTTTCAGGATTACTCTGATGGGTGCCGCAACAGGCTTAGTGCTGAACTACTTTTTATCCCGTGAAATGGGGGCCACTGGCACAGCCTGGGCCTGGCTGATCACCGAGCTGATCATCACCACAACCATGTGGATATTCCTGTACTTTCAGCAGATTCACCTTATTGATCTTAATTATTTTAAGTACAAATACTTATCAGACGTGGCAAGGCCCTTTGTATATATGCTGAAACAAAAAGTCATCAAAAGCTCAACCTAAAAAAACTTTTAAATATAACCTGGAACTTTTAATTCATCTACCAAAATATTAAATAGAAAATGCCTATGAAAACTATCGCCGCTGTTGTGGTAACATACAATCGACTCGCCTTATTAAAAGATTGTATTGAGGCCCTAAGACACCAGACTTATAAATTAGATGCTATATTCGTAATCAATAATAGCAGTACCGACGGTACTGAAGAGTGGTTAAACACACAATCCGACCTTCATGTGATCAAACAGGAAAATGGCGGAGGCGCTCTGGGATTTTACAGGGGAATGAAAGAAGCCTACAACAAAGGTTACGACTGGATCTGGATGATGGATGATGATGTGGAGCCACTGATCACTTGCCTGGAAGAGATGTTAAGCTCGAATGCTGAACATCATAACGAGTTCGATGTTCTCCAACCCGACAGGAAATTTTACAACTCGGATTCTGAATGGCGTTACGGTTCTAAATTCAATTTCAGCAACCCTTTCAAACCAGAAGCTATAAACCCCATCCGGTCTTCCGACTTCAGAGACGAGAAGATCAAACAGATCGTGTCCTTTCCCTTTGAAGGCCCTATGTTTTCCCGGCACGTAATTGAAAAAGTAGGATTCGCAGATAAAAGGTATTTTATTCTGTATGACGATACAGATTATTCGGCCCGGGTATTCAATGCAGGGTTTAAAGTGGGATTTGTTAAAAGTGCCATCATGACCAAAAAGATAAATAATCCGGCAATGGGTATATCCGTAGACTGGAAGCTTTATTACCAGATCCGGAATCAGATAATCATAGACCGTAAGTTTGGCAACCCTTTTATCACCGTGTCGAGAGCTTTATTCAGCAATGTTAAACGGGTTGGAGCCGTGGTAAAACTTTCTTTAAGAAAAAAAACCTTTGCAGATTTTCCGAAACATGTTTCAGCCATCGGAAAAGCGGTGAGGGATGGATTCAACTTTCAACTGGCCGAGTAAGTTCGGGTAATTTTTACTAAAATGATTGCGATAAATACCCCTACCATATACGCTCTTAAGTTAGCTAGAAAGGTTTACGGCAAACTCTTTGCCGAAAACACCATTGCTACCGACAAACCCTTTTATCCAGACCAGGCGGCCGGATCTCTGATTGAACAAAAACTGCGGGCCTCCAGGCCTTTAATGGTAGCACGGCTAGGCGCTGTGGAGCTTTCATGTATCGCCAATTACGTGAGTGTAAAAAACCATAAAGCAAATTTCGTTAACTACATTAAATTTAAATCAGAAGCCTTCTGGTGGGACAAAAACACCATTAATCTGATGGCTAACAATGCCGGCTTTTTTCCCTCTACCCCACAGATGCTTGAAAAGTTTGCTGAGATGATGATCCAGGATATGAAGCAGGTTGATATACTCGGATCATGGCTGTGGCATGAACGATTATTTGAGAAAGAGCTGGCCCGGGCCGAAAAAATAAGCTTGTTCGACCTGGAACCCTACAATCATGAAAGACCCTGGAGCGCCGCCCTTGAAGGCAAAAAAGTTCTGGTTATTCATCCCTTTGTACAAAGCATTAAAGAACAGTACAAAAAGAGGGACAAGTTGTTCCCTAATGAAAACATACTTCCACAATTTGAATTGAAAACAATAAGAGCTATACAATCCATTGCTAATAACGAGACAGGATTCAAGGACTGGTTTGAGGCACTGGATCATATGAAAGAGCAGATAACAGCTACCGACTTTGATGTTGCCATCATTGGTTGTGGTGCGTATGGTTTTCCGCTTGCTGCTTATGTAAAAAGATTGGGTAAAAAAGCTGTTCATCTGGGCGGAGCAACCCAAACTCTTTTCGGAATAAAGGGAAAAAGGTGGGAAGAAAAAAAGGAACACCAGATCGTTGCATCAATGATGAACGAGCACTGGACCAGGCCACAAAGTACCGAAACTCCACAAGGTATTAAAAGTATTGAAGGTGGATGCTATTGGTAACCCTCGTCATCCTGAACTTGTTTCAGGATCTCTTGTTGAAGCAAGGGCTTCATACATACTCAAGAGATGCCGAAAGAATTCGGCATGACGGCCCACGACTTTGCTATTGGTAATTATATTTAATTATTTACATGTTGAGATCATCAGTAAAACTATTTAACTATCGTATATACCTCAAAGAATTTTTGACGATCTTCTTTTGTTACCTTTTCTTTGAGCAATGCTTATCATGGATCTTTACCCAAAATGCTTACCTTAACAATGTTACTGTTAAGGCTATTTGCATTGGAATCTATGCATATGTTTTAACCGACTTTAAGAGTCTGAAAGTATCCGAAAAGATCTTTGTCGGCTTATTTACTATTTTGATGGCCAAACTCGTATTTGAATCATTGACCTACTTTAAGGCTCCTTTCAAATACTTCGAGGTCTTTACGGTGATCTTCCCCGTGATCTATACTATTTTCATAAAGAGTCTTTTCAGAAAGCTGAATGCCGATATACTAGAATTCGTAGCGGGCTTTTACCTGATCATGTACCTGGTGTTCATGGCCCTTTTTGGACACGAGTTTTCCTTCAGTTTGAGTTTTACGTCCTATAATACAGGACCTTTCTCCGGCGACAGCAGAATAATACATGCTCATTCTATTTACATGATGATTATTCCATTCTTATGGTATCTGCATAGATTCATTACCACGCAAAGAGCAAATGCATTTTTTCTGTTTGTGCTGTGCTTTACAATTATTGTAATCCATCAACACAGATCTGTGTGGAGTTGCGCAATCTTCGCATCTCTTGTGTTTTTCATTTTACTGGTTAGAACTAATAGAAAGGCAATGAGTGGATTGAGCGCTTTCCTTGTTATAAGCGTTTCTATGCTGCTTTTTGCCGTTACAATCATATCAAGCACGTCTCCTGAACTGGTTAGTTTTTTTTCAGACAGGTTCAGTGAGATTCTCAATCCGGCCAAAGAAGGGAGCACAGGTGGTTTTCGTTTAGAACAAACTGCTATCTATCTGGGTTATATCGTTGAGAAACCGTTTATGGGATGGACGTTTGAAGGCTATCAGATGGAAAACCCCTATGTAGACTGGTGGGAATCGGGCACTGGGCACCACTTTCACCAGGGATTTATTGAAATCCTGTTCTACCATGGGATCGCCGGCTTGCTGTTAAAATATTCATTCCTGTTCTACCTGATCTATAAGGCATTCAGTAAAAACCTGCGGAAAGAAGCCGTAGTGCTAATACCTTTTTGTATCAGTGGGTTACTATTCTCCTTTAATTATACGTTACCTCTTATTTTTTGGGGTCATGTAGGCATGTGCCTTTATTACCTGGAGAAGAAAGATATGGTTTATTACTATGAAAAAGGCTCAGACGAATTAATCCTTAAGGAAGATTGATTCGTCAATAATTTAACAATAAAACAAAAGATTAACTGTAAAACGTATCCTATGAATCACATCTGTACCTGGCTATGCGCCGATAAAAAAGGCGAAGAAAGTTTATTTCCGCAGTCTGGCCAAAAGTCTTCCAGCCAGGCTCATCAAAATATTTACTGGCGCTGCCTGATTGTTTTTTTCATCACCAGCAAGCGTTTCAACAGAAATGAAAAGCATGTGCTTTTTACGAACGTCCAACATCTGCCGAAAATAGACGGAAGGTCCGTAAGAGATATATTAGCAGATCTGGAAGTTGAAATAATTCACACGGATTTCAAATACAAAACACCTAAGGGATATTATGGACTATTTCAAAATCAGTTCTACGAGTTTTCTATTCTCGAGCATATCTCGCAAAACAATCCAAACGCAGATCATAAATACCTGATCCTGGATTCTGACTGCGTATTTATCAAACCGGCTCAGCGTTTGTTCGCTGAGGCAGAGAAGAATGGATTTATATCGTTTGAAATTGATAGCCCGGTTAATTACGACATTAATGGCTTATCGCGACTGGAGATGAAGACCCTGTTCGAGGAGCTGCTGGAAAAGCCCGTTAACGATATCCCTTCCTACCACCTTGGCGAATTCCTCCTATGCAGCGTAGAGAACATAAAAAAGATTTTTGCCGATTTCCAGGAGCTATGGCCTAAACTACTTGAAAGACATGCTCTGGGTTTAAAGAAGCTGAACGAAGAGGCCCATACTCTGAGTTACCTGTACTATAAAAATGGGCTTCATGCCTCCCAGGATAATTCGTTTATTAAAAGAATATGGACAAATCCCCTATTTTATAGAAACGTGAAGCCTGAGGATGTAGACCTTACCATTTGGCATTTGCCGGCGGAAAAAACCTATGGCATCGCAGGTATGTATAATTACCTGATCAATGAATGCAAGGACTATGGACAAGATATGCCTTCAACCGAATTTGTTGAACGCCTGAAAGATTTTGCCGGGATTCCTGCCCTGCCTGTTGTGCGTCAGTTTAACTACTATACCACAAGCTGCTATAAGGCAATTATCAAAAAAATAAAGAATGTAAATTTCAAACTGAGGCCGGTTGGATGACCTGCCGCTCATAAATCTGCTTACTATGAAACTTGGAATTTTACTCACCACCTTTAACCGAAAACAAAAGACACTAAGCTGCCTGAACAGTATATATCGGCAAAAACTACCCGCCAACGTTAGCTTTGATATTCACCTTACAGATGATGGATCGGCTGACAGGACTGCAGAGGCCGTTAAATTTCATTATCCGGCAGTACATGTATATCATGGAACCGGATCCTTGTTTTGGGCAGGGGGCATGCGCAATTCCTGGAGAAAAGCACTTGCTGGCGATTACGACTATTACCTGCTTCTGAATGATGACACCGTTTTGAAAGACGGCGCGTTAACCACCTTGTTACAATACAACGAAAACAGTGCATCGCCGGCAATTTGTGTTGGCGCTACCTGTGATGAAAACGGGAAGATCACCTACGGTGGAAAGAAGTTACGGTCTCGCCTGTTCCTTAAAAGCCAGACCATCCATAGCGACAGTGACTTTCTCGACTGCGACCTGGGAAACGCCAACATCATGCTGGTTCCCGCGGAAGTAGTGCGGAAAATTGGTATCCTGTCCGACTCATTTACGCATGGAATAGCAGATTACGACTATACCCTAAAAGCTAAGAAAGCAGGCTTTAAAGTGGTGACAGCCCCTGGTTTTCTGGGCACCTGTATTCATGACCACGGTAAAAACTGGAAAACATCGGATGTTTCCCTGAAAGACCGCATAAAGTATTTGATGAGCCCCAAAGGTCTCGCCTATCACGAATACCTGGGTTTTATCAAATACCACTTTCCGCTGTATTACCCGGCCGCTTTTTGCAAGTTATGGCTTAAAACCTTTTTCCCGGTAATCTGGACGACTTTTAAAAAGTAAATCTTCACGTTTTTAAAGGTTATTTATGGATTATTACCCCGTTATATTATTTTGTTATAAGAGGCTTGATCATTTAAAAGAGACAGTAGAACACCTCAGTAAAAACTTTCTGGCCGGCTCAACCGATCTGTATATTTACTCGGACGCTGCCGGAAAGCCCTCTGATGAACAGGATATCCTGGATGTGAGAGCTTACCTTAAGACCATCAGCGGTTTTAAAACCGTATCTGTTATTAAAGCCGAAAAAAATAAAGGCCTTGCCCGCTCCATTATTGAGGGGGTGACTGATGTCCTTAAAGTTCACGAAGCTGCCATTGTGCTGGAAGACGACCTGATCACCAGCACGAACTTTCTTAGTTATATGAACGACTCTCTGAGATTTTACAGGGATAATCATAAGGTATTTTCGATTTCAGGTTATTCCTTCCCGATAAATCTGCCGTCGCAGTATCATTTCGACAACTATTTTACACAAAGAGCCTCCTCCTGGGGATGGGCTACCTGGCGCGACAGATGGGAACATGTTGACTGGACAGTGTCTGATTATCATGAATTTTCGAAAAGCACGCGAATTCAAAAAGATTTTAACCGTATGGGAAGCGACCTGTCAGGAATGCTGATTCGCCAGATGAACGGCAAAATAAATTCCTGGGCAATCCGATGGTGTTACCACCAGTTCAAAACAAAAACATTCACCGCATTCCCGGTAATATCCAAGATTCAAAATATCGGTTTCGGTACCGCAGCAACGCACACCAGCGCGGTAATGAAATCCCGTTTTGCAACAGAATTGGACGGATCGAATAAAGACAACTTCCATTTTAATGGGGAAGTGTCGATCAGCCCGGCTATTATAAAACAATTTGTGAGCAGATACAGCATTTTAACCAGGCTTAAATATAAAGCCATGGGCTATCTGTTTAATTAATACTAATTCTCCGCCCTTAATAAATGGAAGTATATATCTCCAAGCATAAAAACGCTGACATGAAAATACTTTTTGTGCATACGGCCTACACCGAACGAGGCGGTGAAGATTCAGTCTTCCACAATGAGTATGAACTTTTGTCGTCGCATACCGACATACATAAAGTAAGCTTCAGTAATGGCGGCAACAAATTCAAAACAGCATTGAAGTTCTTACTGGCACCCTGGAACTTCAGCGCTGCTGCCCGCTTGAAAAAGCTGATCATTCAACATAAGCCAGATGTTGTACACATTCATAACTGGTATTTTGGCGGCTCTCCCCTCCTTATCCGGGTGGTAAAAAAACTGGGAGTTCCCCTGGTGCTCACGCTGCACAATTACCGCCTTCTATGTCCTTCGGGTACCTTATTTCATAAAGGACGTATCTTTGAGGAAAGTTTAAAACCCGGTTTCCCATGGAAAGCCGTAGTAAACAAAGTTTACAGAAACTCAGCTGTCCAAACATTCTGGCTGGCTTTTACGGTATACTTTCACAAGTTGCTTAAAACATGGAACGCCGTAGACCAGTATATTGCCCTCACCCCCTTTGCCCGCAACCTCTTTTTGAATTCGGCATTAAACCTCAGGGCCGACCAGATAAGTGTTAAACCAAACTTCGTAGAAGATAAAGGTTACAACCTAAAAAACCGGAGCACGCAATTTCTATATGTCGGCCGCCTAACTCAGGATAAGGGTATAGAGGTTTTACTAAAGGCTTTTGCGGGTACAGAGCACCAGTTACAGATCATCGGAGACGGCCCACTTAAGGGAAAAGTTCTAAAAGCGGAAAAAGAAAATCCCAACATCAAATACCTCGGATTAAGATCAAACAATCAGATCATCAGCATCTTAAAAAGATCGACAGCACTCATCTTCCCTTCTATGTGGTATGAGGGCATGCCCATGACCATTCATGAAGCCTTTTCGACGGGTACCCCTGTAATTTCAAGTAAACTGGGCGCCATGGAAACATTGATCAAGGATCACCATAATGGATTATTCTTTGAAGCAGGCAATCACAATGACCTGAGAGATAAGCTGGACCACTGGAACTCGCTGGAGTCGAAGGACAATTTCTTTTTTAATGCCCGGGAAACTTATGAAGATAAATATACTCCTAATATTAACCTGAGCACGCAATTGGCTATTTATAATTCAGCTATTATTAAAGCCCGCCATGTACATAAGGAGGAGGAATACGCCCGTCCTGTGGCTTAAATTTCAATTATCAATGATAAAAACGATTACATATGAAACAAGATATTACAAATAAGGCTCAAACTGAAGTGTTAGACTTTCCTGTATATAATCAAGGACTAGAGCAGCTTGATTTAAGCAAAAAAACACTGATCAATACGATCAATCAATACTCATATATTGTAACTAAAAAAGACGATGCCTTCAAAAAAGCTCTGGCAGAGTCGGATATCTTACTGCCCGACGGTATAGGGATCACTTTGGCGTCTAAATTTCTTACGGGCCGGAGTATTCAAAAGATTGCCGGGGCAGATCTTCACAAACATCTTCTGGAAAAATTAGACAGAGAGAAAGGCAGCTGTTTTTATCTTGGGGCCTCAGAAAGCACCCTTGAAAAAATCAAAGCAAGGGTAAATAAAGAATACCCTGGAATCAGCGTGGGATCATATTCGCCGCCCTTTAAGAAAGAATTCACAGAAGCAGACAACAACCGTATGATTGAAATGGTGAACAGATTTTCACCCGATGTCCTATTTGTAGGAATGACTGCTCCTAAACAGGAGAAATGGGCGCATGCGCATAAGGCCAGCCTCAATGCAACGATTATATGTTCTATTGGTGCTGTCTTTGATTTTTATGCAGGAACCGTAAAAAGGCCTCACCAGTTCTGGATAAAGATGGGATTGGAATGGTTTGTTCGACTTTTTAACGAACCGAAGCGAATGTGGAAAAGATATTTATATTATGGCCCGCTATTTGCATACATCCTGGTAAATAAGAAATTTCAACAAATCCAGAAATAATGTATACTTTTGGCAAAAAACAAAACAAAATGATAACATTTTATTTATGAAATAACGAAAAAAATAAAATACTCTATCTACCTTATTCTACCTGTATTCGAACATCTACTTTTAAAATCTACATCTATGAAAAGCAAACTATTTACTCAACTATCAGTCGCGATTCCGAAGTGAGGTAAGCTATAACATCCCGGTTGAAGCTTAGGCTTTAAATCAAAATTGTTAAACTTTTTACCTAACAAGGAATTATTATGCAAAGTCGCTACCTATACTCTCTGCGCCTCTTGTTAGGAGGCACTGATTTACTTATACTCAATTTTTCTTTTTTTCTTGCCTTTTACATGGGCAATAATCTGGACAAAGCCCTGTTTTTTGATCATTATCGTCAATATCTGATCAATATTAATATTTTATGGCTGCTGAGTTCTAATATGCTCACACTGTACTCGAAAAAGACTATCATGAGTCTGGAAAATGTGTACCGGGCGAGCTGGAAAAGTATGTTCTTACATATGGTGTTTTGGGTATTTTTCCTTTCCTTTTCCAAAGACCAGCAGATCTCAAGGGTGTTCCTCGGTTTATTTTATACATTTTTTGCAGTTAATCTCCTGATCAGCCGGTTTTTACTTACTGTAATTGAGAATATACTGAGTAAACATTTCAAAATAAGAAAGCCCGTTGCTGTTATGGGCAGGAACAATACAAGCCTCAGATTAGCTACCTTCTTTGAAAAAGACACACACTATAACTTTGAAGGTTTCCTTGATCAGGACGACTATATGTTTGTAGATAACAATGGACAATTGCTCCCCGCGGCCTGCGAACAGATAAAAAGAGCTGCAGATAATGGCATCAAAGAAGTCTATGTCTCACTTACAGCCGATAAGTTGTCGGAAGCCGGAAGCCTGATGCAGGAGGCAGAACGTCAGTGTGTGCGATTAAAATTCGTGCCCGACTTCAGCCAATCAATAGCTTCTCCTTTTACTATCAATTATATGGGAGAGTTCCCGGTGATCAGTATGCGGAAAGAGCCGCTGGAGCAAATGCATAGCCGCTTTCGCAAGCGCCTGGCCGACATTTTGTTCAGTTCAGCAGTGATCATTTTTGTTTTGAGCTGGTTATACCCTATCCTGGCTATCATCATTAAGCTGCAAAGTCCTGGTCCCGTATTGTTCAAGCAACTAAGGAGCGGCCGGAACAATGAAATGTTCTGGTGCTACAAGTTTAGAAGCATGAAAATGAACAAGGACAGTGATGCGAAGCAAGCTACTAAAAATGACGACCGTGTAACCCGTATCGGACGCTTCATGCGAAAAACAAGCCTGGATGAGCTGCCCCAGTTTTTTAATGTATTACTGGGTAATATGAGCGTTGTTGGTCCACGTCCCCATATGCTAAAACATACTGAACAATATCGTGCAATTATCGATAAGTATATGGTGAGACATTACCTGAAACCCGGGATCACCGGATGGGCGCAGGTAAATGGATTCAGAGGCGAGACCATAAATCTGGAGCTGATGGAAAAACGTGTCGAGCACGACATCTGGTACCTGGAGAACTGGTCGGCAATGCTTGATGTTAAAATAGTTTTTTTAACTATAATTAACATGCTAAAGGGAGAAGAAAGCGCGTACTGATCAGCTAAAAATCTTCATCGTCTTTATCAACCGGTTTTGCATACACTACAGTATACACCATATAGATAAGACTTAAGATCAATAAGACAGAAAGAAAGCTGAACATTGGCGATGTGATTAGATACATAGTGTTTTAAATAGATACTTGCTTGTACGGAAAAGGAAAACTCTGGTTACATTTTTTTTCTTCTTAAGTATCATATAGTAGAGCTGTTTAAAAAGCTTAACAAGTATACACAAATTCGAGAATTAATTTCTCAGTGATTTTGTCACAGAGAACACGACACACACGGCACGCGTACGCCAGCAAGTAAACGTATACTAGCGCACACGTGCCGCGTGTGCTCTCGACAATTACTGCAAACTACTCAGTAAGTCCCAGCGCTTCTTTAATCAGACTGAAACCTTTATCAGAATATTTAAGTCCTAGAGCGGCATGATGTCCGGCTTCGCTCATTTTCGCCCAGGTTTTCTGAAGTATCCTGACCACCTTTGCATCTTCGTGTTTTCCAATAAACTCCTCATATTGAAACTCAAGAAAAACCAGGCACAAGGCATCTTCTATTGTCTGCACACGCGGATCAGTCTTGATCTGCTGTTTTAAAACAATAGTCTTTACTTCTTCAATCTCGGTTTCTGAATAGCCTGCTTCAAAAAGCAATTGTGCTGCTTTCTGGGCATGGTAGCGTCCTAAATTAGACCTCCAGTTCAGGTAACCTGCCTTGTTTTGAGGGTAGGTATCGCGGGGCACTTCCCATCTGCCGATATGCTGACAGCGGGAAGCCAGTAAAAGTGCTTCACCAGCTTCAGGCTGAAGTTTCTGAACCCAGTCGTAAAGCTTTATGGCATAGAAGTATTCGGCCGGATAAAGCACTCCCTCCCATGTAATTTTATTAGGATCCTTTTTATTGTATGCATCGAAGAGTTCGAAAGCGTTTAATAGTCTGTTTTGTGCCATTTTTGTCTGTTCTTTTATAAATCTACCGGCTTATTTTCAAAAACAATAATAATACTTTTTTATCTTTGCGGCTCCGCACCCAGTCATATTTAACTGGGGAATATTCTGTAGATGTATTAATCAGATTATGCGAAGAATGATGATATTACAAATACATGCTATACCTTTTACATTCCTGATAAAAGCGCACGGTATTTGTTTATACAAGCTTTGAAAGCTCAAAAAACAACAATGACAAAGAAACACGATAAAATTTCTCACGACGGCCCGGATGTGGTATTGATTGGGGCTGGTATTATGAGCGCTACTCTTGGCGTGATGCTTAAAGAACTCGATCCTGCTGTTAAGATTGATATTTACGAAAGACTCGACGTTGCGGCAGCAGAAAGCTCGGATGCATGGAATAATGCGGGTACCGGGCATGCAGCTTTCTGTGAACTTAACTATACTCCTGAACTGGAAAACGGATCAATTAATATCAGCAAGGCAATAAAAGTTGCCGAGTCGTTTGAAGAGTCAAGACAATTCTGGTCTTACCTGGTGGATAAAGGTGTTTTGGATAAACCGGAAACGTTCATCAAATCTATTCCCCATATTAGTTTTGTATGGGGGAATGAAAACGTTGATTTTCTTAGGAAACGTTATGCTGCATTAACTCAAAACCCTTTATTCAAAGGGATGGAATTTTCTGATAATATAGAAGAACTTAAGGAATGGATTCCCCTGGTAATGGAGGGACGCGATCCCTTGACTAAAGTTGCCGCTACCAGGATGCTTATCGGAACTGATGTAAACTTCGGTTCACTTACGCGCTGCATGTTTAAGCAACTAAAGGCCATGTCTGGAGTTAACCTGTATTTCAATGAAGAAGTTGAAAAATTGAAGCAGGATAAAAATGGCGTTTGGAACCTAAAAATGAAGAACCTAACTTCCGGTGAAAAAACTATGGTGAAGGCTAAGTTTGTGTTCATCGGAGCGGGAGGTGGATCTTTACCATTGCTTATCAAGTCGGGCATTCCGGAGGGTAAGGGATATGGAGGTTTTCCGGTAAGCGGGCAGTGGCTCAAATGCACCAATCCGGCTATTATAGAAAAACATCATTCAAAAGTATATGGGAAGGCTTCTGTAGGCTCTCCTCCTATGTCTGTTCCTCATTTGGATTCACGCTTTATTAACGGCAAAAAAGCATTGCTTTTTGGTCCTTACGCCGGATTCACTACAAAATTCTTAAAAGAAGGCTCTGCTCTTGACCTCTTCAAATCAGTTAAGATCAGCAATATCAGGCCCATGCTTGCTGCAGGGCTTGACAATATGGCTCTGACTAAATACCTTATCGAACAAGTGAGACAATCGCCTGAAGAGCGAGTTGAAGCTTTACGTGAATATTTCCCTGAAGCGAAAATGGAGGACTGGGAGCTGGAAATAGCAGGACAACGTGTTCAAGTGATCAAAAAAGACGAAAAACATGGGGGAATCCTCGAATTCGGCACAGAGGTAGTCAGTGCTGCCGATGGCTCCATTGCAGCCTTGTTAGGAGCTTCTCCTGGAGCCTCAACAGCAATCTCGATCATGCTCAACCTGCTTCAACGCTGTTTTAAAGAAAAATTCAGTTCAGAGGAATGGCAGGAAAAGATCAAACAAATGGTTCCTTCTCATGGAAAACCACTAAGTACCAATCCGGAGCTTTGTAAAGAGATCCGTACCTGGACCGGAGATGTTCTTAAGTTAAACAAGGAACATGAGGCCGAGGTGGCCTTGTAAAATCCAGACTGATAATATTAAACGTTTAAAGGGCGCTATTTCATATAGCGCCTTTTTTGTTGGGAATGATCTTATCTGGATAGGAGTTGTATTCCTAAAAAGACCGCCAATAATAGAGCAAGCAGTTCAATCAGAACCACAAACCTTGCAACGCCGGATACAAAAGTAGTTGTTTTCATAGTTTATATTGTTTTAAATTAGGCAGTCTGAGATTGACAACATACATGATATAAACATTTAGCTGTCAATTAATTATAAAACACTTAAGCCCCGATTTGTTTTGTTTTTTTTGTGAAATCTCCGGGGGCTTAGCTTTCCCTCGTTTTTCTCCCGATAGTGGACTGGACCAAGGTAGCAGCTCAAAGAAGGCAAATTTAGATATCTCCTGATCCACCTTTACTGACTAATATTTAGAAAATAGCTTAAACAATAGAGTTTTTTTTTAATTTTGTATTATGATCAAACAAGTGCAATCTACTCGTTTTTTAGTGTTATGCTTACTGGTTGTGGTTGCTGCGGCTACCCGTGCCCTTCCATTACTGCTACCTAATATCTGGAATTTCACTGCGGTTGGCGCACTGGCCATATTTGCGGGTTCACAATTTAACAACAAGAGTCTGGCCTTTATAATACCTCTGGCGGCGATGGCTTTGTCGGATGTATTTATAGGAAATGGTTTTAACCTGGCGGTTTATACAGGCTTTGTAGCCATGGTGGCCTGCGGCGTTTTTATCAGAAATAAGGTAAACCCGGCTAACATAGCATTGGCTTCTATTGCAGGAGCTGTAGTGTTCTTTCTGATCACCAATTTTGCTTTCCTTTACTCATGGTACCCACGTAACGTTCATGGTATTGTTGAGTCGTATATCATGGGATTACCTTTCTTAAGAAATATGCTGATTGCTGATGTTATTTACGGAGTGTTATTGTTTGGAGGTTTTTATTTCCTCGAAAAACGTTTCCCGTCTCTTGCTAGTATTCATGTAAGAGACACAGCAACGAATAACTAAATAAAGACATTATTGCCTCGTTAAAGCCTTTGCAAAGTATTTTTGCAAAGGCTTTTGTTTTTAAGGCGGTTCTTATCAGAAGTTATGTAGGAGCACGTAAAGTTAATTATTTAATTTACGCCGGTCTTACCTGTCCGTTCCCTCTCACAATCCACTTATAACTTGTCAGTTCTTCGAGGCCCATCGGGCCGCGGGCATGAAGCTTTTGGGTGCTGATACCAATCTCTGCGCCAAGGCCAAACTGTGCCCCATCCGTAAATGCAGTCGAACTATTGGCGTAAACCGCTGCAGCATCTACTGAATTCAAAAACCGCTCAATATTTTGTTCATCTTCCGATATAATCGCTTCGCTGTGTTTAGAGCTGTGGCCGGCGATATGATCAAGCGCTTCGTCCAGGCTATCAACTGTCTTGATAGCCATTTTATAATCGAGAAACTCGGTACCAAAATGTTCTTCCCTTGCCTCGCTTAAAAGCTCTTGAGGATAGCTTCCTTTAAGCACTGCATGAGAACGCGCATCCGCAAAAAGCTGCACATTTGATTCAACGAGTGGTGCCACAAGTTGCCTGAGATTAACAAGCTGATTTTGATTAACAAGGAGGCAATCCAGGGAATTACACACACTTACCCTGCGAGTCTTTGAGTTATTGATAATAGCCCTTCCCTTCTCAAGGCTGGCATTAGCATCTACATATGTATGAACTATCCCAGCGCCGGTCTCAATTACAGGAACTTTTGCATTCTGGCGCACAAAGTTGATCAGTTGCTGACTACCCCGTGGAATAATTACATCCACATATTCTATAGCCGTCAACAGGGCCTCGGTAGCTTTCCTGTCCGAAGGCAATAAGGTAGCTGAATTTACATCCACCCCATGTTTTTTCAGCACATCGTGGATCAATGCAATAATAGCCTCGTTTGAATAAGAAGCATCGCTCCCACCCTTCAAAACAGAAGCATTTCCCGTTTTTAAGCATAAAGCAAAAACATCGAAGGTAACATTCGGCCGGGCCTCATAAATAACCCCCACCACGCCCAGAGGTACACTTACTTTTTTAAGGTTTAGCCCGTTTGCGAGTTCCTTTTCAAGCAATAGCCGGCCTAAAGGCGAATCAAGACGGGCGACGTTTTCGATATCTTTTGCAATATCCGAAATACGGCTTTCGCTAAGTTTCAGCCTGTCAAACTTTGGATCTGAAGAATCCATCCTGGCCAGATCTTTTTCATTTTCGGCTATAAGCATGGGAGCATTCGCAACAGCGGCTCTGGCAAGATCAATTAATATAGCGTTAATACGGTCTGCACTTAATATAGCAAGCGCCCTGCTTGCTTTTTGAGTATTTTGAAAGATTGTTGTAAGATCCATCTTAATAGGTGTCAGGATTTAAAAATAAATAATCATAATGAACCAACGCTTTTTGCTTGCTCTGCCCTAAGCGTTCGGCAGCTTTGTCGGAACCATATTCGGCGATGCCCAGGCCCACAAGTTTCTCTTTTTCATCAACGAGCTTAATGATGTCGCCCTTTTGAAATTCTTCAATAATAGCTGTCACCCCTACGGGAAGCAGACTACTTGCTTTTGAAGAGTTGAGCGCTGCTTTGGCCCCTTCATTTATTTTTACAATACCTTTTGCATAATTCTCAGAGTGAGCTATCCAGCGTTTTTTGTTTGAAGCATTCCGGGTTGGAATGAAGCGGGTGTTTACCACTTCTTCTTTCAAAAGCTTGAGCAAAATATTCTCCGTTTTACCATTGGCTATATGTACCGCTATACCTAACTGGGCCACCTTATGCGCCATATGGAACTTAGTCATCATGCCGCCCCGGCCAAACTGAGATTTTTGAGCTGATATAAATGATGAGAATCCAGTTACTGAATCGCCGATTTCCTCTATCACTTTTGATTCCGGATTCTTCGGATCACCGTTATAAATGCCGTTTACATTTGAAAGAATTATCAAAGCATCTGCATTTAACATAGACGCTATCAAACCAGCCAGTTCGTCGTTGTCAGTGAACATTAACTCTGTGACCGAAATAACATCATTTTCGTTTACCACAGGAATAACGTTATGCTGGAATAAGATGCTGAAACAGTTCTTCATGTTCAGGTAATGAAGCCTGTCACGAAAATCTTCTTTGGTAACAAGCACCTGCGCACAAATGAGTCCCTGCTTTTCAAATAAAGCAGAATAGGTATTGATCAGCTTCACCTGCCCTATCGAAGCAAAAAGCTGCCTGGTAGCCACTGCATCAAACTTGTCAGATACACTAAGTACGCTTCTGCCCGAAGCAACAGCCCCTGACGACACCAGGATCACTTCCTTACCCTGCTTTTTTATTGCTGAAATCTGCTCCACCAAATGTGCTATTCGTTCAAGATCCGGCAGGCCGTTTTCCTTTGTTAATACATTGGAACCTATTTTAATTACTATACGATTATACGATAAGGACATAAGACAGGTAAAATTAAACAAAATTGGCTAATGAGAAACTCCAGCCGTGACTTGAAATGTAAAATGGAGGTAATTAAAATCACAAAATTGCTGGCTCCCAGCAGCTATTCACATTAACAGATCGTTGCCTGTTAATATTTCCCTATTTTAGCTTTACAAAATATTATTATGCCTGAATCAGCTTATCAGGCTGCACGCACAGTATCGGCAGCAGTTGCAACGCATTTTCTAAATCATCTCGAGGGTCTTAAAGAGTCAGTAGGCCTTGATCCGGCGCCTCAACCCGATGTGAAGACTATTGAGGCTATCATAGATGCAGGTTTTTGGGCAAGTCTTCTTAAAGAAGAGGGGCATTCGCCCAAAATATCCCTGGCATTCCTTCCTCCTGAGAAAGCTGGCTCTCCACTTATATTCGAACGCCGGCTGCCCCTGAGGTCACGGGTACTTAAAAAAATTGCGCCGGGGGTCGAACGAGCCGGCATTCATATTGGTGTCTGGCAGGAAAATGATGAATTATATTTATGGGGAACAACCCGCTCTGTTCCGCCATTGTGTTTTATTCTCGAGGTTTTTGAGCCGGGCCTTTTAGTAGTAAAGCACCGGCGAAAAGGAGGCTTTGGAAAGTTTGTAAATGTAGCAATCCTTGAAGGTGACCAGGTAAAAATTGTTCTGGAAGAGACTGCAGACATACCTGACTGCCCGGATCTTTTGACTTCCCTTTTGGGCCTCACTTCATCTACTCCATGGACCGATTCGGTGAACGTCCTTGTACAACTGGCAGCCTCGATGCGCGCGCATGGGCGCGGGGGAACATTACTGATCGTCCCACCCGATTCAGACAAATGGCGAGGCTCCATCGTTCATCCCATATCTTATCCGGTGGAGCCGCCCTTTAGCGGCCTCAGCGAGCTGGTTCAGAAGAGCGAACAAGAAAGCGATAAAACTCTATGGCAGAATGCTCTCAACCGGGAAATCGAACATATGGCCGGGCTCACAGCGGTAGACGGGGCCACCATCATGACAAATAAACATGAGCTTCTCGCTTTCGGAGCAAAGATCCAGCGTGCAAAAGGCAGCCAGCAAATAGAGCAGGTTATTACCACAGAACCTATTATTGGAGGTGAAGCCTCTGTAATACATCCCAGTCAGAACGGCGGAACCAGGCATCTTTCAGCCGCCCAGTTCGTGCACGACCAGAGGGATTCTATTGCCCTGGTAGCTTCCCAGGACGGCAAGTTCACCATATTTGCATGGTCGCCATGCGAAGGAATGGTGCATGCGCACAGGGTTGATTCACTATTGTTATAGTTATTTTAAATAGTAGCAAGGTCAACAATCAGCAGAATATTATTGTTATAGAACAATATAGAAAAAATATTATGCTGGAAAATCAACACTTGACCCGCCTTGAAGAACTAGGAGGTAAAGACATCGAAACCATTGAAGCACCACATGATTTGCGAAATTACATGGTAAAAAGCGAAGAGGAAGTTGAAATTGGCAGGGTAACAGATCTCTTATATGACACACAATCGAGAAAGGTTCGTTACCTGGTTATCCGGCTGAACGATCAGGAAGGGCTTGCCTCAAGGGAGATCCTTGCTCCGGTTGGCATGGTCGACTGTTATGAACCTGGAAATTTCCTTATAATATCTGCATTAAATACGAAACTGATCAACTCTCTCCCTGACTATATACCCGGCGAAGTGAATCCGGGAGTGGAGAATATGGTCCGGCTTGCATACGCTGGCCAAACGGAAGATGCGGATTGTTCTGGTCTTACAGGCAATGAAATATTAGCGGAAGGTGAACATTTTTACAGTCACTCTCACTTCACCCTGAATGAGATCTTTGAAAAAAGAGATGCTGAAAGCTTTAAAACTGTGAGCGGAGTTTTTGATGACAGTCTGGAGGCTCAGAATTCGATAAGCGAACTGTTAAGCAACGGCTTCAGTAAAGACACCATCGAAGTTTCTTCCCCTCGTTCAGAGAAAGAAGAACCGGCTATGGAGGTTTCCGGCAGCGGATCTGTTGTTTCGGTAAAGATCAGCACAGAAACGGAAGCACTGCGGGTTTCAGAAATTCTTGATAAGAATGGGAGTGTTTCGGTATATGAGCACTAGAGCGGAGTTTTAAGTAATAAGGGATAAGTTCTAAGCGGAGAAACTGGAGAGTCAAAGTTTAAAGTGCGGCCGCTGTCCTTAGTCTGTAGCCGGGGCTTAGGCGCGCCCAGGGACTAAGGATCAACCGATAAAAGAGAGTCTCCAACTCCTTAGGCGTTTTGTATAGCGCTTTAACGGAGTCCAAGACTCCTTTTTATTTTTGAATTCTTAGAGCTCCTCCGAAACTCCTAAGGACAGACAATGAGAGTGCGTTTAAGCACGCTAAGCTCTAAGCTTCGCCAGGCCACTCTTTATCAGAAGGCTTATAAGCCGGCAGAATTTAACCCTACTTCCTGAACCACCCCTTTGATCTTTTTCTGACCGTCGTTTTCATCTACCCGGATAAAATACTTGAGTTGTTTTTCCTGACCATTTGCCCCGGCGTAAAGAAGGGCAAACTCAAAGGTTGCCTTATCGTTTGAACCCATCAGGCGTTTCCTGTCTTCAGGTTTCAGACTCGCCAGGATCAGGTCCAGGTTAAACGCATCCTTTTCCGGATTAAGGTCCAGCAAATGATAGGCTTCAGGCGATGCATAAGTTTGCTGCGTATCTACATTATGTTCCCAGCCTGCAATCTTAGCAAGTCGGAGGGAGTCTTCCAGTATTTCAACCTTTTTCGACAATAGGAGATTCAGCTCTTTTTCCTTTTCATATAAGGCGCTTATTTCAAGCTGTTGTTTTGTAGTGGCCTGTCTTGACTCATACAGCTCATACAAAGATTTCACCTTTAATAAAAGAATATTTGTGTCAACAGGTTTGGTGATATAATCCCTCGCACCCTGTTTGTATCCCTGAATGATCAGGTTGGTGTCGGTAGAATTTGCTGAAAGGAAAATGATAGCAGTGTCCTTAGCTTTTTTATATCCTTTAATATTTTCGGCTACTTCAAAACCATCAATACCAGGCATCTGTACATCGAGAATCACCAGGATATAAGATCTTGTCAGGATCTTTTTGAGTGCCTCTTCACCTGAAAAGGCCGAATCAACGGCAAAGCCGTGATGTTCGAGAACTTTTTTCAGTGAGAATACATTTTCAGGGATATCATCAACAATTAAAATCATGTTCAGCTTAAGTAATGACCCGAAAATTAAAAAGAATAGAATTTGTCAGCAAGTTTCTCTCAAAGAAATTACGCAAACCTTATTTACTAGCAAAATCCTTACGGGACAACCTCTATTCTTTATTTTACAGTGAAGCGCTGAACAAAACGACCGAGTCGGCCTTCATTGTCAATTCCCTCGATAACGGCGCGATAGGTACCTTTCCCGTCCGAATTATAAAATTCAAAACTTGCATTCCCTATTTCATCAGGTAAAAGCGCCGGGTTCCAGTAAATAGTTGTACGCAGATCTTTAACCTTTGCGGAAGCCGGAACATCATATTTTGGAGAATAGAACTGACGCACTTTGGAGTATCCCTGAGGAGTGAACGTAAGCTTATTTGATTCCGGAAACAATTCCTTTATCTGATCTGCTTTTAAAGCCACTGTTTTCACTTCTCTTTTATTGAACACGACGACACCGTTTGTGTTATTTCTGCGATTTATGCCACTTAAGCCATCCTTGTAAAACACCTCAATAGATTCAATCTCACGAGGGTTAAGTGTAGCAAGGAAACTCACATCCACAGGCATATCCTGAATATAGACCTGTACAGGCGTTCTATCGCCCTGGTTGTATGACCTGGTGAGATACAAATTGTTATCAATATAGGTCAATCCCATAGCCAGCCCGGGTAAACACTGGATCAGGTTATTGCAACCCGACAAGCGCTCTCCCGAAATTTCCTGGTCGGCCATCATACTTAAACCTGAGAGAGCCGGGTAGTCAGCGTGACTTGGCTTCTTCTCGGCTCTCGCTTTAATAACAACTTCCTGTAGGGTACGAAAATCAAAGTACTGACTTTTGCTGTTTTCCAGATACACGCTGAGCGCGCTGTCAATATTCAGCACATCTTCTGCAGCATTTATATTTTCTTTGACAGAAGGGAAAGCGGTGCCGTCTACCATAAACATCATATTTTTGGAGTTGACATTGTTGACAGCGCTTAATGTCACCTTGGACGAATCGTTAAAGGAAATGTTGGTAAAACGGAATTGACCCTCGGCATCAGTTATAGCGCTTGCCGAAAAGCTTTTATCGGGTATGATCAAACGTACATTGCCCTTATACACCGGCATGCCGTTCTTCATTCTCAGCTTCCCAGAGATCTCTATTCCCTGCTCGGGGACGAACGATAATGCAGGATAGCTGCTTGTCATTATTTCTGGGTAAGAGAAAGTACGGTAACCCTGAGTCAGCAGTAAGACATCCAGGTCCTGAAGTTTTTTACTGTTCGTTTTATTGAAGTAGTAGTTAGGCTTTTCGATATAACCTTTAAGATCTGAGTTTAAGAGCAGGCTGGTCAATATGGTTGTCTCAGCATTTTCATCGAAAGGAACTTTTGATTCGTTGACGACAGCTACTGAAAAATTCCCCTGTGATGGAAGGCTTCCGGCTTTGAGGTTAAAGTCCATCTTCACCTTTTGTTTGGCCAGATATGAGGCCTTATCGGTTTTTACAATTCCTGAAAGCTCAGTGGGTTTATGAATGAATATAAGACGCTCGCTTAGTGGCTCCACTGCCGATGACATCAGGGTTAATTGAGTGATTCCTGAAGGGAACTTGTCTTTTTCAATTTTGGCTGTGAACACCTGGTTTTGTAAGCGTGCCTGTGCTGCATAACAAACAATCCCTGAACTTTTACCAATAATGTAAAAGGTCTTTCCCTTAAATTTTTCAAAGAACTTATTGTTAGCTGCAATCCTGATGTTTACAGACCCGGTATCGCTATTGTTTACGATCATGGCTATTCCTTCCTCCCTGACAACCGGAAGGGGAAACACTCCTTTAGAACCATCCGGAAAAACAACATTGGCTTTATAGCTTTTATTCAATTGAGGTACAATGGTTAAAACCCCCATGCCGGCGTGCCCTGAAGCAAAGTCACTTATCGTATTACCTGCATTATCGACAATAGTACCCTTTACATCTATTCCGAGGCCGTTGGCTCTTATCGCTTTGAATGCAAGCTTTGAAGGCAGCCCGTCGATCAGCATCCCTCCTTCAGGGAAAAACTGGACATCCTTCTTCTCGGAAACGGATAGCAGCGGAAAAGTGGTGCTGATGTTCTTCTCACTAGTAAGTTCCATTACTGTTACCAAAGCAGCCTTATCAGGATCACCTTTCGAACGTTCAATATTGAGGTTCAAGACCCCTTTCGCATCAGTTGTGCCTCGTCCTTTACTAACTACATCATATCCGTCCATTAATTTCCAGCTTACCTTTCTATCAATATAGGGACGGCCTTTTGGATCTTTAAACGAAATATTTGTACCCAGTTTAGAAGATTTTGCTGTTGAAGTAAACGAGATGTGTGTTACCAGCTGTTTTTCTATCGCATCTCCTACCACAAGGTTTTTATAGAAAAAATAATCGTCTTTAAAATTGAACATCCAGTTAGTGTAGGCTCTTACACGGTAATTCCCTTGTTTAAATGACAAATGTGCCAGAACCAGACTTCCACTTGCCGAACCGCTATTTACAGGCAGCTTCAACGATTTAACCACTGAATCTTTACCAGCGAGAACATCCACATATATAATCTTACTTAAAGGCGAAGGAAGATGGTTATCTACGGTTAAATAGGCCTTAAACCACACGGTGTCGCCCAGGGCATAATAAGGTTTATCAAAATGCAGGTAGGCTTTTTCAATTGGCCGGTCGGTTGAAAACTTCACCGTTTTTTCAATTATGGCATTCAGACCCACACTATCGCGTTGTGAAAAAGCAGTAAAGGGCAGAACAAAAAACAATATAACAGAAGAAAGCAAAAACCGCATATAACACATAAAAAACAATCGTAGTCCGCTAAATATATTCATAATAGCCATCAAGATGAGCATGAACAGCTAACTTTTAACATCTTTTTACATTCTATCCAAACAGGTTATTGGTAAATTCGAGTTTTATTTTTGACTGGAAGTTCTCGATCGTGCGGAAGATCTCGATCAGCGTAACCCGTTCAATTTTGGTGAGGCTGCTTGGGTCAATATAGTTGTCGGGCTCAGTATTATCATGGATCAGCTGTGCTGCCTGCTTTTTCAGACGGAGGCTCATCAGATAATAATACGACTGCATAAGGGCCATATATTCTACATCCGAAAACACCTCAAGCGCCTTCAGAGCTTTTAAACGTTCACCAGTATTCACCTTAAAAACCCTGTTCTTTAAGGCATACACCCTGACGAGGTCAACTATTGGGGTCATCGTTTTTTTGACATCAAAAACCTCCTGCTTTCCAATGGTTATGGTCTTGATATTCTTAAAGAAGGTTAGTGGCGGCTCGTACTGCAATGCATTTTTAACCATATTGACAAAAAGTTTTTCCATAGGCTTTTGGAGTTCTTCATCAAGGAACTCTTTCAGCTCGCTCATGATCTTTTCCTCCCCATAGATAAACCTGCAATCGAAAAATGTAGAGAACTTGATCACCGTTTCCGGAAGGGATTCCTGCATCCAGCTGAGATAGTTGCGTTTCCAATGCGACAGAGAGTGTGTCCAATTTGGATTGCTGGCCATAAATCCTCCTGTGCAATAACTAAAGCCAATGTAATTAAGGCGGTCGGAAACGATAGTGGCAAAGTTTAAGAAATATTCCCTTACAAGCTCGCGGTGTTCATTGGCCTTATCCTCATAAATGATCGCATTGTCCTGGTCGGTTTTTAAGGTCTGTTCCTTTCTGCCCTCACTTCCCAAAACCATAAATACGAATTTCGCCGGTGGCTGTCCGATCTCTTCGATAACGTTTTCAATCACCTTTACCGCTATGGTATCGGCTACTGTGGTAATGACATCGTTAGCGATCTCCGCATTAACTCCCCTGCCCAAAAGCTGAGTCACAAATTGCGGCACCATCTCCCATTTGGTCTTGAGTTCTTCCGTAGAAAGTGCCAGTTTCACCGACTGAATGAAAACCAGCGGCGACTGAGCCTGCTCGCTCAATAACCTGTTCCGGGTGATAAAACCCTTGAACTTTCCATTATCTTCAATAAGCAGATAACGAGTCTTGGTACGGAACATCATCAGCAAGGCCTCATACATATAGGCCTGACCGCTGATCGATATTATTGGATTATCCATTATCTCAGACACCGGCAGGGAAGCATCCTGCATCCGGGCGACTATCTTATCCCGCAGCGTAATGTCAGTTACATAACCTATGATCTGTTCCTGATGATCCTTAACAAACAAGCAGCTCAGTTTCTTGTCGGCCATAAGCCGGGCAACCTGGTAAACTGGAGTCTCGGGGTAACACGAGATGATTTCGCGTGGTTCTAAACTTTCAATCTTTCGGGAATACAACTGTTCGGAAGCAATATAACTTTCCTCGAATGATGCGGGATTTTTGGCGAAATGAGCAAAGTCTTCATTAAACATCCGCCTGCCAAATTCCCTCGTAAAGTAATGGAAGAACTCTTCATAAGCCTGACAAAGGGCCCTGAAGTCTTTTCTCGGAAGGGAGAACACCAACGTCCCTTTTTTCGCAATCACCGTCCGCAAAGACTTTTTACGGTTTAATAAAACGGAGACACCTCCATAACAATAACCCTCCTGGTGATGTTCGACGAGGCGTTTATTGTGGGCACTATCATAGAAAAAGGATTCATACTCACCCTCAACAATGATGTCCACTCCTTTCATTTTGGTTATTTCCTGCTGGTAAATAAGGATATCCTTATTGTACTTGACTTCAACCAGCAGTTCAGATACGGTATGAAGTACTTTTTCAGGAAGTAAATTAAAGGGTTTTACTTTTTTTAATATGTCGAAGCGTGAATTCATATCCAAAAAGCTGCTATTACTATACAAAGAAATAAAAAAAACGCCCAGGCGGACTTCTTATCACCTGCCAGTTTGATACTAAGATCCGGTTTTTGCTGCGCAACAGCGTCTTCGGTAAGGTCTCCCCTTTTCAACATTTCAAAAAAGCAGTCGGCTGTTGCTTTAGCATCCACAATAGCATTATGCGGATTAAGAAGTGCTGTATTAAACAACGTATCATATAACTGTCCGAGCTTTAAAAAACTCGCTTGCGGATTGCGAACAAATGGGGTACTTGCCAGCATGGTACAGAAGGCAGGAAGATTGAGTTTAGGTATGGGATTTTCTACGTCTGCCCTCAAAAAATCAGCGGCAAGAACATGATAATCGAGCTCTATAAAATGTCCAACGACTAATGGTTTATAGGCATTGAGATCATCTGCTAAAAGCTGCATCACATAAGCCCGGTCTTCCCCTTTCTGATCAAGAAGATCACGGGTAATTCCATGAATTTTTATGGAGCCTTTTGTAATTTTGAAATCATCATTTTTAATATAATGGTCCTCGCGTTTCAGTTCCCTGCCATCCCTGGTATACACAAGCCAGGAAACCTGAACAGCATATGGCCAATTCCCCTCTTTCGAATAAGGCTCATTCCATTTTTTCGGCAAGCCGGAACCCTCTGTATCAATAAACAATAAATATTGGTTCACAAGTCAAATAGTGGTACGCAAGAATATCCTTACATATCCTCAAAGATAGAATTCAGGCAACAGAATATGATATTTTCATTCGGATTATTTACCGGCAACTAGTGACTGAGAAGCTGGGATTCTGAGGTTTTCTTCCCCACAACGTAGAAAATTTTAAAGCATTTCGCGCACTGGTATCTTTTCAGGGATGATCCAAATCCCAATAATCTGAAGATGACCGGCTTCTTAACCCTCTCAAAATCGCGCGATTTGCAGCCAGAACACTGTCTCTTATGAATATCATTGAATCGAATCATAATAAATCATATTGTTTCATACAAGATACGCAAATATGAAACCACTTTGAAAGAAATTTAATAATGAATGAGCCAAACAATTAAAATTGTGTCAGCATGTGAACATCTGTGTACAAAATATTTCAGGAATAAAAAGCCCTTTAAAACACAACGGGACATTATTTGTTAATTTATTAACAATAGCAATTATTTATTTATCATTTTACAATAAAACTTCATATTCGTTGTAAAATAATTTATATATTTAAACAAAATATTCAACCATGAAAATTTTCAATATCGAAATAAACAATCAGCATTATATTGTCGAACAACCAAGTAAGGATTATGACATTTTCTATGTCAACCGGAAAAAAGGCACGTTCTGCATCGCAAAAGATAAAGACAAGAAGTGGATCATTGAAACACAGGTAAATCCTACTTTGGACCTGCCCGTAGAACTGATCGGCCAGTATATTGATGCGCAGCTGTCAGCATAAAATTAGCTAAGAATATTTTCAAGCCGAAGGAATCCCTCTAATCAACTTTTCTGATACGGCTGGTGATGCCCAGGGTAATCGTGTATCAATAGATAATTAAAAAGACTCGTCAGGAATTAGATAATATTCTAATTTTGAACGGGCCTTTTTTTTTAAGGTTTTTAAAAACGTAGCCGAGCAACACGGATCAAGTGGAAAAGTTGGGGCGGCTAAGCGCATTAGTGCCAAACTTTTTAAAACGGTCGTCATGCCGATCCTGAATCAAGTTCAGGATTCGGCAACTCCAGGATTATAAAGGACATGCTTAAGCAAGAGGTCCTGAAACAAGTTCAGGATGACGAAGGAAAGAACATCCCCCAACTTTTCCGCTTGATCCAGCAACACCGCCCACTATTAATACCGATATTTTTACACCATATATGAAGAGAATAATAATTTTAGTTTCGCTTTTCTTTGGAGCTTTAGCAAACCTGAGTGCTCAGAACAAAAACTCGCTTGGTATAATTCCAGCCCCTGCCATCATGAACATTGGTAAAGGAAGCTATAGTATACCTGCAAAATTAGGAGTACAGTATGCAGGGTTCAGCAATGTTGACAACTTCAACAAATTACTAAAAGAAGTGCCGTTTATAGATATAAACCAAAAGCAAGGTTTAAGATTAGTTTTAGATAAGAAAAATGCAGCCAAAGAGGAAGCATACAGTTTAATTGTTGCGAAGGAAGGTGTAACCATTAAGTCATCTTCAGAGCGGGGAACTTTCTACGGCATTCAAACCTTGTTACAGATTGTGAACTCGTCATCAACCCAGATCCCATTCCTCGAAATAACTGATTATCCTAGATTTGCCTACAGAGGTTTACATCTGGACGTTGGTCGCCATATGTTTCCCGTGAGTTTTATTAAGGAATATATTGACATGATGGCCTATTATAAGCTGAATACTTTTCACTGGCATTTGACCGAAGATCAGGGCTGGAGAATAGAGATCAAGAAATACCCTAAGCTAACTTCTATTGGAGGATTCAGAGACCAAACTTTGATAGGTTACTTAAGAGATAAGCCAAAACAATACGACAATGAACGGTACGGTGGTTTTTATACGCAGGAAGAAGTCAAAGAGGTAGTCGCCTATGCAGCTTCAAAATATATTACTGTGGTACCAGAAATTGAAATGCCTGGTCATGCTTTGGCTGCCTTGTCTGCTTATCCGGAATTAGCCTGTGGCAAAAACCCAGGGCCATTTAAAGCTACTTATGAATGGGGTGTTTTCGATGATGTTTTCTGTGCCGGGAAAGAGAATACTTTCAAATTTCTGCAAAATGTTCTGGACGAAGTATTGCCTTTATTTCCCTCAACGTACATACATATTGGGGGAGATGAATGTCCAAAAACCAAATGGAAGACCTGCGAATTCTGCCAAAAAAGGATAAAGAAAGAAAAACTGAAAGACGAACACGAGTTACAATCTTATTTCATTCAAAGAATAGAAAAATATTTAAATAAAAAAGGAAGAAGAATTATCGGATGGGATGAGATCCTGGAAGGCGGATTGGCTCCGGATGCAACTGTAATGAGCTGGAGAGGAACCAAAGGTGGTATTGCAGCAGCAAGGCTGTCCCACGATGTCATTATGACGCCTGGCCCTTATCTCTACTTCGACAAAAGGGAAAGTAAATCTGCTGAAGAGCCATTAACAATTGGCGGTCTTTTGCCTTTATCGAAAGTTTATGCTTATAACCCGGTCCCTGAAGAACTGACGGCTGACGAAAAGAAATATATTATTGGCGTGCAGGCAAATATGTGGACAGAATATATGAAGACCCCGGGCAAAGTAAATTATTTGGTATACCCTCGTATTTTCGCACTATCTGAAATAGCATGGACCCCCCTTGAAAATAAGAAATGGGAAGACTTTTCGGAAAAGAGGGTACCGCTGCATCTCGGTAACCTGGATAAAAATGGAGTGATTTACCGGGTGCCGGAACCCATAGGCGCAAAAGACACTACACTGCTTGGCGAGAGTTTCAACCTGCAGTATACAGTACCGGTAGAGGGAGCTTCTATTTATTACACCATAGATGGAAAGATCCCCAATGACTTTGATCGTGAATATAAGGATGGTATTAAAATACAAGTACCCAAAGGAGAAGAAAGAACCCTGAAAAGCGTGGTTATAACTCCGTCGGGAAGAAGAAGTGTTGTGGTAACAACGATTTTGAAAAACCAATAACCTGTATTCGGATTCGAGGCACACGCGGGCACGCGTGCGCCAGCAGGTTGGGTCATAAAGTTTTTTATGTGGATGAAACCTCTATTACTGTTCCTCCTTGAAGAACACCTTATAATAGTTCATGGTTTTACCATCATCATAACCCTTCTCTATCAGCTCCCGGTCGCCGTGGATATAAATATGAAAGTTTTTATCAAGTTTAAGTACGCTTTTAAAGGTCCTGGCCTGTTTCTTTACAGCAGCATCCGAGATATCGAACGAGTCAGCAATTACAGTATCAAACTCTTCCTCGTAACTCTTTTTATAGTTCTTAAACGATTCGATCCCTTTTTCGTTGCCAATAACCTCATTCGAAAACTCCTCCATATCGAAGGTTTCTTTTTCCTTGAAGTACTTCATTGACCGGTTTAAGAGATCGATCTTATCTGCCTTATTCATTTCAAAATCTTCGTCGAGCTTTTCAGTAACAAAGCTTTTGTAAATACTTAGGGTATTTTGCGTCTGGTTAAAATTATCGTTCCTAACCTTTAGCTTTAAAAATTCATCCTTCCAGTAAACGGCCTCAGCACTGCGATTAGTTTGATCTATAACAGCAACCTTGTATCCTTCCTCTTTTTCAGTATTAAATATTAGACAGCCCTTATCTAACTTCTGAATATTAATTGCTTCTTCTTCGTATTCAAGCTTAAAGCCTGCCTGTTCGGGATACACCTTAAGATACGTTTCTTTCGTCTCAGACTTGAAAATACCGATAGCGTCCATCATCTCACCTTCTATCTGCACATTATTAAAACCTACGATATAAAGTTCGCCCGACTTGATTTTGGGGTGGCCGGATATATTGTATAAGTGTTTCGCCAGCTGCTGGCTGTTTTCATGAAAACTCTGAGCATCCTCAAACATTCGCGAAACGAAGTGAAATACCTCGTTCAGATTGAGATCATCATTTGGATGAAAAAGGCGGAACACTTCATTGACCTTTTCAAATGGATTCAGAAAATACTGCATCAGCAATTTTGCCAGCAGCTCATCTTCGATCTGCAAAGGCTCGTCAGACAAAACATAAAACTCATCCTGTAACTTATTGCCAACCTTGTGTACAGAGATTTGTGCAAGTGAAGCTTCAAAAGAAAATATCATTGTAAAATAAAAGCGCTAAGTACGCTTATTTATTTAAAAGCTACACTAAAAACTTATACACGCGCAATGGACCAGTGCAGGGATGCTTAAATACCGTTTGTTTTGCTGTTATTTTCCGGATTGCTGATTATTCTGCTGCGATATTTTTGATTCCGTCTTTCAGTATTTTCGGCCAGATATTTCGAACGATACGCTTTAAACTCGTCATCAATATTTATAGCTCCGTGCCGGTCGAGTATTTCAGCGGCCCTCTCGGCCTCCGCCATCGACAGATGATCAACTGCAACAACGGAGTAGAACTTTGCTTCTTCAGAATTTAACCAGTTAGATTCCTCCCAACTAAACAAGCGACTAAAGAAACCGCTCATACTGTTATTTTCGTCTCCATGTTCAAAGTCGTTACGATCCCGGTAGGTAATTTCAATATTCTTGTTGTCAAAACCACTTTCCTTGAGGTAAGCTACAGCCGACTGCGCTTCACTGGTATACTCAAATAGTCCAACAACCACCTGTTTCTTAACCTGGCTTTCGGCAGAGGTACTGGCATGCGCATAGCCGGGCATCTGGCTGTAAGTGCCCGAGGTCACAGGTGTGACTGGGGTCTCAGAAGAGGGCGACGCTGCCTGCCTGCTCTTTAGCGTATTTCCCGATGCAAACACAGAAGCAGTAATATCTTCCACATTAGAAGTAATTTTGCCTTTCTCGTATGATGGTAAGGAACTTATTTCGTTTGCGAGCAGCCCAGGGCAAATTACATTTTTATAAACCTCGTCCAGTTCAGTAATATTGAGCGGCAGCAATACCTTTCTTACTTGCAGGTACAACTCGTTGCCATCCATATCTAAGATCAGGTATTTTATTTTCTTTGACTGGGTATCAAGAATAAGATCATTTACTTTTCCAAGAAGCTGACCTTTTTCATTTTTCACAAGCCAGCCCCTGATATCAGACTGGCCCTCGGAAATTTCATAGTCGCTTTTACCTAACTCTTTGAGATGGTTGTTAATGGGATTATTGTCAGACATAGTTTATTTTTTTATGATATCTTACTGAAGTATAATTACATAGCCGGACTTACCGTCCCACCGTAATAATAATTATACAACAAATAAAGTACCACTGCCAGAATAAGAATAATGATTAGCCAAAGCCACCATGAACTTTTACGTTTTCGCTGTACATGAATTTCTGCCATAATATTTCCATAATTGTGCATTTTGATAACAAGCATCGAAGCGCTAAGTTTGCAATTTATGGATATTGGAATAAATGAAAAGATAAAGTACATTTATATAACATTTTGTCCGGTTTTTCGTAATACACTTGGCTCATCTATGAATCGCATTTGTAAATGGTAATGATTAAATGAATTAATTATGTCGAAGGATAAAATAACAGTTTTGTACGTAGATGATGAACACAACAATCTGATGTCTTTCAAGGCAACTTTCAGGTTGAAGTACAATGTTTTGATAGCTCTAAGTGGTGATGAAGCTATGGAGATCCTTAAACAAAAGCATGTAGATGTTATTATTACGGATCAGAGAATGCCAAACATGACTGGTGTTCAATTTTTAGAAAAAGTTCTGGAAACTACTCCAGACCCTATGCGAATTCTTTTAACTGGTTATGCAGATATGGGAGCCGTGGTAGATGCTGTAAATAAGGGAAAGATCTTTCATTATCTTGCTAAGCCCTGGAATGAAGAAGAGCTTACCCAATCTATCGAACGTGCTTACGAGGTTTATAAGGAAAAGAAAGAAATTGTCGAAATGAATAGCAAACTGGCCGTTTCTAACGACCAGCTTGAGTTCCTGGTAAGACAAAGCCTGCTTTCGTAAAGGCTTTGTCAAAAGTCTGCTTGCGTAAAGGCTTTGAAAAAAGCCTTAGCGTTCTAAAAGCGTTATGATCGTTTCGGAAGTGATAGGTTTGTCCAGCAACTTTTTTACCACCTGGTAACTGACGATCTTTTCCATATCAGTTTTGTTCATTGAAGAAGTGAGCGCCACAATCGTGTATCGCTCCTTTACATCTTCGGGAAGATCCTCAAATGCTTCTACAAATGCGAAACCACTCATCATTGGCATTAAAACATCCAGTATAACCACCGTAGGAAGCGTAGCTGCCTCAAGCGAACTGGCCTGTATATACTCTAAAGCATCACTAGCCTGTGTAAAACACCTGACCGTTTCGCACAGGCCGGTATGCACGATCATTTTCTCTGCAATGAAACAATCCAGGGCAGAATCGTCAATAACAATAAAATTGTATTTGCTCATTTATTATTTACTTGGAATTGTAACCTTAAAAATTGTGCCCTCTCCTACTACAGAATTCACCTCAATGTTGCCGTTTAATTTTAGCAGGGCATCTTTTACATTGTACAGGCCAAATCCAGAACCTGCCTCCTGAGATGTAGCGCGGAAGAACAAGTTAAATATTTCTGATCGATATTTATCGTCGATACCGATACCATTATCTTTAACATAGAAAGTGGCGATCCCCTTGTCAACTTCCATTTCTAAGCTGACGGATTTATTCGGGCTATCTTTCCTTTGGTATTTAAAGGCATTCGACAGCAAATTATTCAGCACCAGTTTCACGGAAATTTCATCACTTCTAAACCCTTCGTTCTGATTAACAGTTGCAGAAAAGCTGACGTTTTTAGCATTGGTATACATACTATACATGTCACCGAGATCGGCGGCAATGGTATTCAGGTCGATTTCGGAAATCTTTAGATCGCCCCTTTGTATGTTATAATAATCGTGAACGCTCAAGATAAAGGTATCCAGCTTTTTAACAGAGTTCTCCATTAAAAAAAGCATCTCTTTCATATCTTCGATAGTATCAAGATGTTTCACTACCCTGATAGCTCCAAGTATACCCGATAAGGGACCTCGGATATCGTGGCTTACGCTATATGCAAATTTATCCAGCTCGGTATAGGCTTTCTGTAATTCTGTATTTTTTATTGCAAGCATGGAATTTGCCAGGTAAAATTTATTAGACTCTTCAATGGCAGCGCGAATGTCTTCATTTCCCCATGGTTTTTTGACATATCTGTAAATATTCCCACGATTTATCGCGTCAATAACCGACTCTATATCGGTATATCCAGTCAGTAATATCCGGATAGGATGCGGATGATCCAGACGGATCTCTTCAAAGAACTCTACCCCTGTTTTGTCCGGCATCCGCTGATCACAGAAGATAATTCTGATATCAGGATGCTGTTCAAGTATTTTCTTTGCTTCCGTTGTGTTATTGGCTATGAAAATAGCATAATCTATCCTAAAAGAGGCTTTAAATCCTATCAGGTTATTTTGCTCATCATCGACGTATAATATTTTTATTTTCTCTGGCATGGTGCCTTTCTGGTTGATAGATTCCAATTATATGCCTTAATCTAGACCGCTGCACTAATCCTGTGCAATACGGGCAATTCTATAATAAATTCAGTTCCTTTTCCGGGTTCTGTGTTTATGTGAATGATACCATTATGTTTTTTGATGGTATTATAGGCAATCGACATTCCTAATCCGGTTCCCTCACCGACCTCTTTGGTAGTAAAAAAAGGTTCAAATATCTTTTTAGTCGTATTGTCGTCCATACCGACACCATTGTCAGAAATCGAGATGAACACGTTGTCTTCTTCTTTCCGCGTCGATATTTTCAGTTCTCCACCGCCTGCTCCATTATGCTTTTTACCGATCGCATGTATAGCATTTGAAATTATATTCAGGAATACCTGGTTTAATTTACCAGGATAGCACTCCACGAGCGGTAATTCATCCAGATCTTTCACTACTTTAATGTTATCTTGCAGCAAATTGTTTGCAATCACCATGGTTGACTCAAGACAATCATTGATGTCGGCAAGTTTGAGATCGTCCTCATCCAGGCGGGAGAACACACGCAGACCTTTGACGATCTCGGCAGTCCGGCCAGCCCCTTCCCTGATACCCTTAAGTAAGTGAGAAATTTCGATCTTCAGGTAATCCAGGTCGATCTCCTCTTTATATTCTTCAATTTTCTTTTGTTTATCGGCTACCGGTGCATCCGACATTCCTGTTTCCTCAATAGCTTCCAGTGCGTCAAATAGTATATCAACATCCCGCTGAAGAGGATTTACATTCGAGGTCACAAAGTTTATCGGGTTATTGATCTCGTGAGCAATACCGGCGGTAAGCTGACCCAGCGAAGCCATCTTCTCAGACTCTACCAGTTGCGTCTGCGCCTGCTTCAAATCGTCGAGCGTTTTATAAAGTTCAGTATTCGCTTCTTTTAATTCAAACGTCCTTTCACTCACTTTGGCTTCCAAAACCACATTCTGTTCACGGATGATCCGCTCGTTTTCAGTTGCTATCCGGAGAGCTTCGGCCTGAGAAGCTTCTTTTTCTTTCTTAAGTACGTTGATTTTGTCTGCAAGTCCGAAAGACAGAAGCGCCATCTCAATGGCAGAAGCTCCCTGCATGGTGTAACTCGTGTAATTATTGAACGGCAGGATCCCATAATCTTTCAGCGCAAAAATGATGGCGCCAATAAAAAAGATTGACCAGGAAACAAAAACAAACTTAGCAGGGCCGTACCCATCTCGCATTACAATTGCCGAAACGGCAATAATAGCTATGGAGAAAGCCGTGGTTGATACCTGCATTACCTGGAATCCAGCCTGGATCTCTCCAATCAGGGTGAGTCCTATTGCTATAAACAAAAAGACGATAATGGCCGAAAGAACTTTATCAGACTTCGGTGCTTTTTGTGCAGTTAACACAAAACTCTTAGTGAACATCAAAGCAGCTATGCCCCCAACACTGGCAAATATGACAATGCTTTTTTGTTCGAAATCCGGATAGTTTCCGAAAAGAAACTGAAACGTAAATCCTTTGATTCCCAGCTGCGTAAGGCCAACCGAAGCTACGTAAATTACATAATAAATATAACTCTTGTCTTTAACAGAGAAATAAACAAAGAGGTTATACAAGAACATGATAAGCACCGCTCCCCAGTAAATTCCTGAAAGAAGGTTTTCTGTTGTCAGGGTCTGCCAGAGGGTATCCGGCTTGTTCACTGATATGGGAATGATCAGTTGTTCGGCGCCTTTGATCCTCAAATAATACGTCTTACTACTATTTTGAGGCACATTGATGTCAAAAATATAGTCAGGATGTTTGTATTTCCTGGTATTGAATTTCTTAACCTCACCCAATAATATGCTTGAATAAGTATTGCCAGTATCAGGCACAAACAGCTCCACTTCATCCAGCATGGGATATGCCACATCCAGCAGAAGCCGCTGGCTGCTGGTTTTATTCGTTATCGTGAACTTCAGCCACGTACTTACAGGTGAGATTCCCAAATTTGGCACCTCCGAGTTATTAGGTTTAAATGCGTTAGAATTCAGCACCTGCCCGAAAGTCAGTTCCTTATCAGCCTGCAAAACCGAAAGCTGCTTACCCACCATAATCCTGTCTGTAGAATCGGTGATAAAAATATCGGCCTTTACGTTCAAACTGAACAATAACAGTAAAATACCAAAGCCTAAGGAAAATAACGATTTAATCATTTTGATACTATTTGATACAGGAGGCTACAACGAGGTTTATTGAGCAAGAAAAGTAAGATCTATCGTTGGAAGACTGCATTGCATGGTAAAAGTCATTACGCTCTGCCTCTGTAATATATCCGAGTTCAGCCGCCTCTTTAACGATCCGGTCAATCCAGAAATATTCATTGGCCTCTTCAAGGCTATTTACTACAAATGGATGAATTTCAAACTGGATGTTCCTGAAATTAAGGGTCTGCAGATAGGTCGTTAATTTGCGCGCTGCAAAACCGTTTTTCACCTTAACATCGGTAAGATAGGCATTGATCTTTTTGCCCGTATCCACAAACTCAGTATAAAAAGACAGGCTATGCCAGTCTGTTTCAATAATTGCAAGCGGAGCTCCATCAGCCAGTATGCGGTGGATATCTGCAAACACTTTCTCGGGATTGTGAAGATGCTGAATCAGTCGTTCGCTCCTTAAACCAGCAATTGCTCCGTTTTGGAATGGCAAAGGAAAAGCTTCAGATAAGATAAATTCTGTGTTGGTAGCGGCAGCCTGTGATTGAGCACGACCTTGCTCAAGCATTACAGGATCATGATCAACACCGATCACTTTCACCTGTTCCCCTAGCATTTTTGACAACTCGATCACATCGTTACCTGCCCCGCATCCCAGGTCAACAATAGAACCACTGTCTATATCCTGAAAAAAAGTATAAGAATGGTCTTTTAGGCTTTTCAGCAACCTAACCGTGTTTTGCAAATAAGTAATATCGTAATGTTTATCAGCCATAAGTAATTGTATCTGTTTGTATTTAAAGGAAATTTATATTTTCCTGGTCAATTTTATATTTAAGGTAATTCGTTTTTGCAGACTCAATAGTATCATTCAAACTCCACTCACTCAGATGCGGAATACCTGTCTGATAATGTATTGTAATTTCTTTTTTTCGAAGTTCTTCAACCCGGATCACATCAGGAAGTTCCCTTATTTTAAGAATAGCCTCTTTGTCTTCCTCATGTGCCTTACTTAGCACAGGTACATCTCTTAATAACATGGTGGTGGCAACCAGGTCTAGTTTCGGATAATAAAATGTTCCCTGGTTTCCGATACTGGTTTCATGATCCATACCACAACTCTCCACCGGCTTAATGGTGTAAGGGGCGCATAATGCAAAAAGAGTACTTAAACCGATCTGGTGTGAGATTGCAACTGCCGCCCTGATCAAAAAAATACTGCCGATTCCATAACCCGCAATCTCTCTTGAATTCCACAAACCACACAGCTCACCGGTTCCATGCATGGCATGTTTATATACCAGGTCAAAAATAGCAGGATCCAATGCCCCGGTCGCCTCTTCAATAGGCAAAGGCTGACTCCCCCCCGCTACATGTACACGTGCGCCTCCATAAACTTTTTTGCCATCCAGCGATTCCACGATAAGAACAAAGGCCGCCGGATTCGTAGTCCACTCATTTTTCGATGAAGTTACCTTTGTTATCCCTATACTGGTTAATACATGGGCATGCCCTTCTAAGAACAATCTGCAAGCTTCAGGATCGTCAATCGCCCTGAACACCCGTAATCTCACTTCGGGCTTTTCCTTACTTAAACCAGTTTCCATTAATATCTTTGCGTTTTAATTATAAATCAAATTATCAAATTTGTCGACAAACCCCTCATCTCCGGGCATAAAATTTTCGCAAGACCCTCAAAAAAGTCCTTGTACGCAAGCATCTCAAAAAGGTTAGGAATAAACGCCCTTACGGGGGCACTCGACGGTGATAAATATATAAAATAATGAAACTTAAAAGAGAAAAATATATTTTAGCCTGCAAATTCGTAAAACATGCAAGACAATATAGGAATCGGCTCGCGGGTTAAACATGATACTTATGGCAAGGGAGTTGTTATTAATGTACGCTCTAATGCTTTGCTGGTAACCTTTATTGAAAGTGGATACAAGGAGCTTCCAATAACAGAGCCTTTGGAAGTTCTGGATGACATGGCGCCTGATACAGATATGGTTAGTGCCTGGGAAGTGGAACAGACCCTTAAAAAATTATTGCAACGATGGTCTGATGTTTCTGAAGTGGTACCCTTAGGTGATAAATGGAAGAATGGAAAGATGATTCTTCAACCAGGCAGCACCGGCCTAGCAATAAAAGAAATTCCGATCGATCAGTTTTTTAATAAAATTGTAATGGTGCGCGACAGGTTAAGGGTGCTTGAACAAAGAGTGAACAGCAGTAATATTGATAATGAGGAGAAAATTAACCTTCAGCAGTATATAACGCGTATTTACGGTAGTTTAACAACGTTCAACGTGTTGTTTAAATATAAAGAAGATCAGTTTGTGGGTGAAAAAGGATCGTAATAAAACTTCTGACAGGCTTACACCAGAATAAACCTGTCAGAAGTTCATCACTTATACTGTTGGGTTTGGATCAGCAGAGCCTGTACTTTGAACCTTGCTTTTTACAGCATCAACTGCCTGATCTTTCAAATCCGCCAGTTTATCCATTCCCTGCCTTGCTTTTTCTTTTAAATTAGCTCCTGCTCCTCCTAAACCGTCAACAATAGTGCTCCTTGTTTCAGTTCCGCTTGCAGGAGCCAGAAGAATACCCAGTATAGCGCCTGCTGCTAAGCCAATAGCTGCCGCGGCAATAATTTTTCCATTGCCATTACTAGCATGTTCGCTGGTTACATCTTTAAACAATGATTCAGCATCCTGAATTAAATCTTTATAGTTCTTCATTTGAATGTGTTTAAATTCGTCGTTAAAAGTGTAACACTTATATTTCAGAATAGTTCTTCTCAGGTTGAGGATTTATTAATTGCAACAAAACTTTTTCTAAGGCATCGTAGGGTCTGAAGCCAGTGATCATCAATCCCCTTCCCGATTTATTGAAAATTAAGGTGGGAAATCGTCCGATCTTATGTATCTTCACCTGATTCAGGTCGTTCCTGAAAGCATCCCTGGCTTCCTGGCAATTGTATTGGCGTTTAAACAGGGATGCATCAAAATCTGGATAAAGCTCTGAAAGTTGTTCGGCCACTTCAGCAAGCACCTCCGGGCGCGCGATATTTCTTCCCTCTGCCATCACAGCTTTTCTAATCAGGTACAAGTATCTTTCAGCAGCAGCTGCAGACTGAAGTCCTGCAGTTTTCACTGCAATACAAGCGGGATACGACGATGAGGGCGGATCGTCGATCCAAATATTATCGTTTACCTCACAGCTTGTAAGCTGTTGGATTTCATACCAAAGAGGACCCATCTGCAGGGGACGACTTATTGCATTCATGGGATCGCTGAAAGTTTTCCAGTCAGGAATTAGCCCTCCCATGCAGTAAGTCCGGTCAAAAAATTCAGAGTATTCTTTTATCAAGCGCTGCCACTGTTCCTCAAAAGCCCAGCTCCAGCAGCAAAGCGGATCGGTGTAATAAACTACTTGTACCCGATCCGCATCATTAACTAAGTCCACCGGTTTACTTCTTTTTAACAACTTTAACCGTGTCGGCATATGCACTCCACTGTATATCAGTTTCGGGAGTTGCACTTTTTACTTCTGTGCTGCGCTCCTTACCCAGAGCCTGGTTTGTTTTTGAAACCGATTTTTCGGTACGGTCGGTACCTTCCGGCTTCAGGTCGATCAAACCGTTAGTTTCCTTCACTTGCTGCAAGGGATCTGCCTCATACTGCCAGGCTTCGCCTAATTGAGTGCTGGTTCCATCATTCCATGGACCGCGAGCCTCAGCACCAAAAGACATATTGTAATATCTGTTACTATACCTCGGGTCGCTTTGCAGGATTCCGGGAGGAAAGTTTGGCTGAATGGTGTTTAAGGCAGCTTCAAACTGTTGATAGTGTGCTACCTCGCGAGTCATAAGGAAACGAAGAGTTTCTTTAACATACGGATCGTCGGTGAATTTTAAAAGATATTCATAAACGATCTTAGCCCTCGATTCAGCTGCTATATTTGAACGGAGATCAACTGTAAGATCACCATTTGCATTCACGTAGGCTGCTGTCCAGGGCACGCCGTTGCTGTCAGTCAGCATTGGTCCTCCGCCAGAAAGCACCCCAAATTGCGGGTTCACCATTGCTTCATGGATGAATCCTTCTTTAGCCGTAGTTCCGTTGAGCATCTGCATGATCTCTTCACTATCAGCTGCGTCTTTAAGCTCGCCGTTAACGCCACTTAAAAGCATCTGAATAGTTGCTCCAACTATTTCAAGATGGCTAAATTCTTCCGTAGCAATATCCATCAGCAGATCATATTTATCCGGATATGGATTTTTACAGCCGAAGGCCTGTACAAAGTACTGCATAGCGGCTTTCAACTCGCCGTTGCCCCCTCCAAATTGCTCTAAAAGCAGCCGGGCAAAACGAGGATCTGGTTTTGACACCCGGGCGTTAAATTGTAGTTCTTTTACGTGGTAAAACATGTTCTTTAATTAGGTAGATGAAAGAAAAAATATTTACCGGCATCTGAAGTCCGGTAAATATTCCATTGATTACTTAGTTTCGTCTTTAGCAGCTTCATTCACAAAGCCTTCTGCAATTTCAGTCAGCAGAACGTCGGTTTTCTTCTCTTCTTCAAGTGTCTGCTCCAGTAACGTTTGTGCTTCTGTAAAGCCCAGTACACCAGCAAGTGTTTTAAGAGTACCATAAGACGCAATCTCATAATGTTCTACCTTTTGGGCTGCCGAAATCAGGGCAACGTCCCTAACCTCTGTACCATCTTCCGTTTCTTCTATCAAACCCTCGGCTTCTTTAGCAAGACCTTCCATGGCATCACATTTCTTTGCCGTAGCCTTTTCGCCTACAGCCTCAAACACCTGGTTTAGGCGTTCTATCTGACCTTCTGTTTCTACACGGTGCGTATCAAAGGCACTCTTCAATTCGTCGGATGTAGCTGCTTTCACAAAAGTCTTCAGACTTTTAACTAATTGTTTCTCGGCCCAAAGCAGATCTTTCAATCCGTCAACAAATAATTCTTTCAGAGCGCTTTCCTGTTCTACTGTACGTTGTTTCGTGTTACCGCTCTTTTTCGCGGTGCTTGTTTTTGTATTTGGCATTTTTATTAATAATTAGCTTGTTTAACTATCAATCAACGCCTGTACTTTTTATTTGTTTACAATCTTTTTTTTGAATATATTTTTAAAGAAAAACAATACTCGCAATCCTAATCGGAGCTAAGTGCCAAAATATTAAAGACCTGTCTTCTGACTTTCCTATTTCACGTTTTTTTTTCTTAAATTGAATTCGTTAACAAACAGCAGTTTACGAATACAGCATTGTAGGATATTAACCTAACGTTTCTTGACTATAATTTTTATAACAAGCAATAATCTCAAAAAAATGAACAAAAAAAATAAGCTTATAATAGGTTCAAACAAATAATTGTAAACCCGGTTATACAACGGAGCATTTATTTCACCAAAACATTTAAAAAGATTTAAATTGCAAGATCTATGAATACAAATATACCTGACACAGAACTTAAAAATTCTATTTCGTTAAAAAAAGTCCTCTTAGGAGGCCTGATCTTCTTGTCATCATCCCAACTTATGGGACAAAGCCTCACGGGGGCTGACAGTACTAAAAATTACAGAGTCAGAGACTTCAGGACCTGGTCTATAGGAGTTACCGCGGGTGTTGCTACGCCACACACGCTATTCTGGTCGAATAAAAACAACGACTATACCACACCAACCGAAAGTTTTGGGTATGGTGTGTATATTAAAAAACAATTAATCCCTTCGTTTGGATTGCAGGCAGACTTTTTCGCTGGTAAGGTAAGAGGTATAGACGCGATATCTCCTTCGGGAACTCTACCGGATTCACGTTATTCAACCAGGATAAAAAATGGAGGAAGTTTAACAGCGACCTATACTATCGCTAACTTCAAAATGCATAAAGAATTTGGCCTTTTAGGTCCATACCTTAATTCAGGTATAGGATTTATGTCATTTGATCCGACTTCGGAAAACTCGGGTAATACCACCGATGGCACCAAGGATGGTTTCTACATTCCGGTTGGTCTTGGATTTAAGATCGGTCTTACAAGGGGAATTAACCTGGATATGGGCTATAAGGTAAGTTTCATGAAAACCGACAGGTTTGATGGCTACGACTATGGAACCTCTTACGACAGGTTCACTTACGGGTATGCCGGACTTGAATTTGCCATCGGGAAAAGAAGCAAGTATCAATTGGCTGCATACAACCCCGGAGGCAGAAGTGCAGAATACGACGACACGGAACTTAGAAGAGCTGTAGCCCGACTAGATAGCCTTCAGAAAGAAGACAGGGCCAGGTACGACCGCGAGTTAGGAGACGAAGATAATGACGGTGTGGCCAATAAGTTTGATAAATGTCCAGGAACTCCTGCCGGCGTGAAAGTCGACGGATCAGGCTGCCCACTTCCTGAGTTTGCTCAAAAGGTCTTAAAGGATGCCTTTAACAATCTTGAGTTTGAATTTGGAAAGTCAAGGATACTGCCAAGCTCATACCCTACTCTCGATAAGCTTGCGCAGTTAATAGTAGACCATGGTTTCAGCTTAAAGATATCCGGACATACAGATAACATAGGATCTGATAAGTTCAACCTGAAGTTATCTAAAGACCGTGCCGAAGCAGTGAAAACTTACCTGGTAGGTAAAGGAGCAACAGTTTCAAACATCGAGGCAACAGGTTATGGCGAATTCCAGCCAATAACCACTAACGATACGCCGGAAGGCCGCAAACAAAACAGACGAGTAGAGTTTACGCTTTACTAAAGCAGAAATTGTTTCTAAATAGAAAAAGGGCGCCCGAAAGGCGCCCTTTTTCTATTTAAGCTTTTCGATAATTCAGACGTTTTATTTTCGAGCTTATAATCTACTTATGCAAACAACCTCTGGCAAAGGTTGCAGTAGTAAGTCCTTCTGTTGGTACGGCCGAGATATTCCTTTATGAAGGGAACATCGTCGCGTGGACAGGTCTTTTTGGTGTGGGCTAACCAGTGCTGTTTTAAGGTGAACTCTTTTTTCCATCTTAAAAAGTCGTAGCTATAGTTTGCGGCTTCGAACACCAGAGCTTCCAGGGCTTGCTGCGGCAGAGCGCCAATGGTGTTGAGGGGATGGACCTGGATTCTGAACAGTACTTCGTTCTTTATGATGTTTCCGGAACCGGCAAAAATATTCTGATCGAGCAGGGCATCGCAAACCAGCAATTTGGGCTGAGACTTAAGTTTTTCGATTGCTTTTGCCGGATCCCAGTGTATGCTTAGCACGTCTGCCGACCAGTCGTAAACTTCATCCAGATCTTCTTCTATCACTTTTATTGAACAGGCGTAGAAGTTTATCTCTCCATCTTCAAATATCAGCGATAGCCTGGCGGGGTTTGTTTTTCGCTCGTTTATCCGGTAAGTACCGAACAACATGAAGTGGATTCGAAGGGAGAACCCTTCAAAGCAGATGAGAAAGTGTTTACCCCAGCTTTTAAAGTCAATTACAGTTTTATTGAGGAGCAGATTTAGATCAAGCGCCTGCGAATTACCCTCTGCGGCCAGAATGGTCTTTCCTTTGAATTGGGTCAGAGCTTCTTTGAGTATTACAATGGAGGGTCCTTCAGGCATATTATGTTTTTTTCAGGATACTTGTATTCCGGTCATTTATCTTCTGATAACAGCTGTCGTTTACTTTCTTCCAGAGCTGCAACTTCATCTGGCGGTAAAACCGGAAAGTTAAGGTTCATCGATTGCAGCTTATCAACGATGATTTGACAGATCGCCAGGCGACCAAACCACTTTTTATCAGCCGGGATGATGTACCAGGGTGATGAATCGGTACTCGTCTTTGAAAAAGCGTCCTCGTATGCCTGCATGTATTTTTCCCATTGTTCACGTTCAACAATATCTCCCGCAGAGAACTTCCAGTTTTTTGCAGGATCCTCTATACGTTTCAGGAAGCGCTCTTTTTGTTCCTTTTTAGAAATGTTCAGGAAAAATTTCAGAACAACTGTGCCGTTCGCAGTCAGATGTTCTTCGAAATTACGAATGCTGTTATAACGGCTTTCCCAAAAAGCTTCATTAATTTCGGCCAAAGGTAAATGGCTCTCATTTGCTGCAAACTTAGGATGAACCTTACATATCAGGACATTTTCATAATGCGAGCGGTTGTGGATACCTATTCGTCCTCTCTCCGGCAGGGCTTTATAATGGCGCCACAGGAAATCATGATCCAGCTCTTCCGAAGTTGGCTGTTTGAAACTATAAACCTGGCAGCCTTGCGGATTCAAACCACTCATCACATGTTTAATGGCGCTGTCTTTACCGGCAGCGTCCATAGCCTGAAATATGATGAGTAAAGATTTACGGTCATCTGCATACAGCTTTTCCTGCAGTTCAGACAGTTCACGCTTTAAATGATTAAGAAGTTCCAGGGATTCTTCTTTTTCCAGATTGACCGTTGGCTTTGTACTGAAATCCTTTAAATCTATCTTTCTTCCGGCCTCTGCTTTAAACGCATCTGTATCTATCCTCATATTGAAGTCTTAATGTTAAATATTAAACCAGTTCGTGCACAGGGTGACTGACGAGATTAAAGCCATCGCGGATCAGTTTGCTGAGCTGTGGTTCCGTATACTCTTTGTGTATCAGTGCTGCCCTGATCTCAGAAGTAAGGTTAAAAAACAGGTTCCTTTTTTCAAGTAATTCCAGGATCTCCAGACTGCAAAGCCAGTCTTCAGGAAAATCTTTCTTTAGTGAATACCAAACCTCCGCTAATTGATAATATCCGTTTTCAGCTTCCCTTATCCGGCGAACCGTTGCAAAGAGGTGATGGTAAGCGAGCGTCTTTTCATCATAAACCGGAAGTGGTGGTGGCGGAACGGCTGGTTTGACGGTATTTTCATAAGCATCTTTGTCCGCAGCTCCGTTGAAAACAGATACAATCTTCTCACCGACTGCCATATCGAATGGCCCCCAATCCTGCGAATATAACAAAGAGCCGTCAGCTGCGTGCATTTCGCAAAAACTGAAAGTTAGAAGCAGTATTTTGGAATAATTTCTCGTTATTGAAGCAAGTTTTCCGGAAAGTGTAATGCCACTTTCAAAGGCAAGCTCAACTACGTGATCTTCCCTAATACCGGCTATCTCTAAGTCGCGGTCATTAAAATCTTCCAGAGGTTCAGAATAATTTTTAAGACGGCCCACAGGCGAAGAATAGCCTGCTTTGTGATAATCTTTTCCGTGGCCAGGAAGTTGACTGCCTTCTAAACTTAAAGCACAGGGTCCCTTGGCTTTTATAAATGCAGGTTCATCATTGCTGTCACAAATCAGGTTTTCAAACAATCCACTTACCTGCAGTCCTGAACTGAAGACCACGGTACAGACGTTACCTGAGGTTATGGCTTTCAGCACACCTTCCTTTCCTCCGCGCCTGAATGCCATTCCTGACGCAAATTCTTCGAGAACCTCTGTCAGCCTTGCAAATGAAGGAGTAACAAAAAGCTGGGGTTGTTCCTTTGTGATGTCGAAAGGATAGTTTATCGCGTCAATACTGTACCATAACTTTGGTATGCCTGCATCCATGCAGGAAGCGCTTTCGCCGATGGAGGACAGCAAACCAGCTCCAAATATTTTAGGATTTTCCAGCGTACCGATCAGGCCATATTCTACTGTCCACCAGTGAAGCCGGCTCAGCAAAGCCATTTCTGAAGGCTCAGCAATAGCGGCCTGGCATTGTGTCACTCGCTCTTCGGCAGCCTTTATGTCATCTCCGGAGGCACCGGGTGTCTCTTTAAGAACAGATAATTCCCTGATCGCTTCATACAATCTGAAGTCTTCAGCCGAATACATTGCTTTTGCTCCTATGGAACCAAAATAACTAAGATATTCATGATAGGCCTTATCAGCGATGATGGGTGCATGTCCGGCAGATTCATGAATAATGTCGGGCGCCGGAGTATATTGAATGTGTTCCAACTGACGGATATCTGCAGCGATAACAAGAACCCGGTGCGCCTGAAAATCCATAAAGGCAGCCGGGGGAATAAAACCATCGACCGTTACAGCTCCCCATCCGATCCTGCCAAGGGCGTCATTCATTTCCTGCAGATCAGGAATTCGCTCGATGGTCAATCCGGCGGCCTTTAAACCAGGAATGTAGGGGTAATATGCTGTATCCTTTAAGTGAGCATAGTTCTGACGCATAATATAACGCCATACAGCCTGATCAACGGGTGTATAATGTTCATATTGCTGCTCCACAACATATTGTTTTAGGTATGATGGGAGTGCAGCGACCTGAAGATTATTGAAATCATTTAAAGGTTGCATACTGAAGCATTTCAAATTCCTAATAGAACAGAACGCCCAGGTAATTGTGTGCTTAAATGCTAAAAACGTCGTAAGTACCTCTGTATAATGCGGAATATTAAAAGGTAGCTTTTCGTACTTGGTAACCGGGTTGATCGTTCCCGTCTGATGTTTCGAAAGTTTTCGTCTTTTTAACGCAGAATATTTTACCTATGTTTGTAATACTTTAGGGGTGTCCGGATACGGACTGAGATAATACCCTTTGAACCTGATGCAGTTAGTACTGCCGAAGGGAAAAGTGCGAGGCACTCCAGTGCCTTTCTATGTCCTTTTCTATAAGGCATTCCTGAAGTATTTCTAAAAAAACAGGAATGGAAATTACAATCAACCAGCAGCAACACAGCATCCCTGACGATTATTCTGTCAGTGAGCTACTAACATTTTTGATGCCCGGTACCGAAGCCGGCATTGCAGTGGCAATTAATCACAACATTATTTCACGCTCAGAATGGCAGAGTCATAAACTCCATGCCGACGATAATGTGATGCTTATAAAAGCCACACAGGGGGGATAAACGGGAGTTAATGAAATCGAAAGAAGCCGTCTGTCCGTAGCCTGAAGCCCGGACCAGTGTTACGGGGACTACGGATTGGTCAATGGGTAGGAGTCTCTGGCTCCCTAAACGCCTTACTTGACGCCCAGCGAGTCATAGACTCTTTTTTATTGATTAATCCATAGAAACCCTGCGGAATTCTATGGACAGGATAAAATTTAATTACTCCAGACAAACCAATAGCATACTAAAAACAATTCTAATGAAAATCGAAAAAACACCTACCGATCAGACGATCACCCGTACGCCATTTGCGGCATCGAAAAAAATCTACGTAAAAGGCATCATGCATGATATTTCAGTAGCGATGCGAGAAATCAGTCTTAATGACACTAAGCTCTTCGGAAAGCCGGGAGAGACAGAAAAGAACGCCCCGGTTACGGTATACGACACCAGTGGCCCTTATACGGACCCTTCAGTAAATATCGACGTTAAAGCGGGCTTACCTAAACTACGAGAGCAATGGATACTAAACCGTGGCGATGTCGAACAATTATCGGAAATATCTTCAGCATATGGACAGCAGCGTTTGGCAGATGCGAGCTTAGACGATCTCCGTTTTGCCCATATCAGTAAACCTTTACGGGCTAAAAGCGGCATGAATGTATCTCAAATGCACTATGCAAAAAAAGGTCTTATCACTCCAGAAATGGAATATATAGCTATACGCGAGAACCAGCGTATCGACTTGCTGAAAGAGCAGTTAAACGGACAATATAACACGCTTTCGAAACAACATGCCGGACACAGCTTCGGTGCCAACACACCGAAAAACTATATCACACCAGAATTTGTAAGACAGGAAGTGGCATCGGGACGAGCGGTGATCCCGTCCAATATCAACCATCCGGAACTCGAGCCCATGATCATCGGAAGAAACTTCCTGGTTAAGATCAACGCCAACATTGGAAACTCCGCAGTTACATCGACCATAGAAGAGGAAGTGGAGAAGGCTGTTTGGGCCTGTCGCTGGGGCGCAGATACGATCATGGATCTGTCGACCGGAAAAAACATTCATGAAACAAGGGAATGGATCATACGCAATTCGCCGGTACCAATTGGGACCGTTCCTATCTACCAGGCATTGGAAAAAGTAAACGGCAAAGCAGAGGAACTCACCTGGGAATTATTCAGGGATACGTTAATCGAACAAGCCGAGCAGGGCGTGGACTATTTCACAATTCACGCAGGGGTATTGTTGCGTTATGTTCCGCTAACTGCTAAGCGACTAACAGGTATTGTGTCGAGGGGCGGATCGATCATGGCAAAGTGGTGTCTCGCACACCACAAAGAGAACTTCCTTTATACTCACTTTGAAGAGATCTGTGAAATTATGAAAGCCTATGATGTATCATTCTCTTTAGGCGATGGACTCCGTCCTGGTAGCATTGCAGATGCAAATGATGCCGCACAATTTGCCGAACTTGAAACATTAGGTGAGCTCACAAAGATCGCCTGGAAGCACGACGTCCAGACGATCATTGAAGGTCCTGGTCATGTGCCGATGCACCTGATAAAAGAGAATATGGAAAAGCAACTAGAGCATTGTCAGGAAGCACCGTTCTACACTTTGGGACCGCTCACAACTGATATTGCGCCGGGCTACGACCATATCACATCAGCCATTGGAGCCGCAATGATAGGATGGTTTGGTACATCAATGCTATGTTATGTCACCCCCAAGGAACACCTCGGCCTTCCGAATAAAAAAGACGTAAAAGATGGAGTGATTACGTACAAGATTGCAGCACATGCAGCCGACCTTGCAAAAGGACATCCGGGCGCGCAATACCGGGACAATGCATTAAGCAAAGCAAGATTTGAATTCCGGTGGGAAGATCAGTTTAACCTGTCCCTTGACCCGGATACGGCGCGTGAGTTTCACGACGAAACCTTACCGGCAGAGGGCGCTAAAGTAGCGCACTTTTGCTCGATGTGCGGGCCAAATTTCTGCTCCATGAAGATCACACAAGACGTAAGAAAATACGCTGATGAGGCCGGAATAAGTGAGGAAGAAATTATAGCTATAGGAATGAAAGAAAAGTCAGAAGAGTTCACAAAAAAAGGAAGCGAAATCTATTTCTAACATGAAACTAATTGTTATAAGTCACCAGGAAAATATTGCGAATGAAGCGGAGATAGTTAATCAACTATTCGACAATCACATGGAATATTTTCACCTGAGAAAACCCGGAAAAACCATTGACGATACGAAACAATTTCTTGATTTGATCAGGCCGGAATATCATTCAAAGATAGCACTTCACCAACACCATAGTCTTGCAAAAGACTATGGTATAAATCGTTTACACATTACTGAGGAGGGCAGGGCAGGTATCGGGAGTATGGATTTGACAAAGCTCAAATCGGAAGGTTTTGTATTGAGCACATCTGTACATAACATTTCATCTTTAAGCACCATCAACGCCATTTTTAACTATTCTTTTTTAAGTCCGGTTTTTGACAGTATTTCAAAAAAGGGCTATAAAGGTATTTTTGATCCAAATTTTGACTTCCAAAGGGTCTATTTACCTATACAAGTAATTGCATTAGGAGGAATTAAAATACAGAATTACAACATCTTATTAAAACATGGGTTCCACGGAATTGCGGTGCTCGGTGCCTTGTGGAATCGCCCAAAAAATGCTGTAAGGGAATTTAAAGCTCTTAAAGCTGATATAGATAAAATCTATAGCCCTAAGCGGCACATGCAAACTTCCGCTTAATTCAAGACTATGATAAAAAAACGTCCTTTTGTGCTCAGTGTTGCAGGTTTCGATCCCAGCGCGGGTGCCGGTATCCTGGCAGATATAAAAACTTTTGAACAGCATGAAGTGTATGGCTTCGCCGTCTGTACTGCATTGACGCAGCAAAACGATTCTGAACTCACGGCAGTCGACTGGATCGGTGCAGAGCAGATCATAAATCAAATAAAACCATTGATTGCGAAATTCGCAATTTCTGGCATAAAGGTGGGGATTGTCAAGGACTTACAAACTTTGAATGAAGTAATAGTTTTTATAAGGTCAAAATTTCCGTTAATAAAGATCGTCCTCGATCCCGTTCTCCATGCCAGTGCCGGATTTACCTTTCATACATCTTTCAATGCAAATCAACTGGCTGACGTGTTAAGGCTTATAACACTACTTACTCCCAATTACCACGAGTTCCTTGCGCTTGAAAAAATGCTCGGAAATAAACGTCTGACTGAATTTACAAACGTGCTTCTTAAAGGCGGTCATCACCCGGAAAAACAAGGCACAGACGTTCTGTTTTATAAAGGACAAGAATTAGAAATTAAAGCTAAAACCACGGATGTTTATCCCAAACACGGATCCGGTTGTGTACTGTCATCAGCCATATTATCAAACCTTGCTAAAGGCATCGACTTGGCAGAAAGCTGCCAACTTTCCAAGACTTATATTGAAACATTTTTAAACACTAACACATCACTTCTAGGATACCATAAACATGATAGATAGGCTTCACTTCATCTCGCAAAAGACAACAACAAATGACCATCTTGATGGTATCGAGAATGCTCTTATTTCAGGCTGCAAGTGGATTCAGCTACGGGTAAAAAACGAATCGGATTCAACGGTTCTTTCGTACGCTTATGAAGCAAAAAAAGTCTGCGACAAATACCGGGCAAAGCTTATTATAAATGACTATCCTCATATTGGAAAGGAAGTATCAGCATACGGAATTCATCTCGGATTGTCTGATATGTCTATTGAAGAAGCAAAAAAAATAGCCGGTAACAAATTGATTATAGGCGGCACTGCAAACACCCTTGAAGATATCCTTGGAAGAGTAAAATCCGGAGCAGACTACGTTGGCTTAGGGCCTTTTAGATATACACCTACCAAAGAAAAATTGAGCCCGGTATTAGGGTTTGAAGGATACACATCCATTGTGAATAACCTAAAGATCTTAAATATCAAAATCCCTCTGATAGCGATCGGGGGCATTACGCTCCAGGACGTCAGTCAACTGAGAGGCCTGGGAGTCCACGGCGTCGCCGTATCCGCAGCTATCACTTTTGCAGACGATCAAAAAACAACCATAGAGGAATTCTACACAGCACTTGAAAGAACTGAAATGATAAATAATTAAAACTAATTACTATGTTAAAGATAGCAGACAAAACATTTCATTCCCGTTTGTTCACCGGGACAGGGAAGTTCAATTCGGCAATACAAATGGAAGAAGCTTTACTCGCATCAGGAACTGAGTTGGTGACAGTTGCGTTGAAACGAGTAGATATGAATGACCGGAATGATGATCTTCTCATTCATCTCAAACATCCGAATATGAATTTATTGCCAAACACTTCTGGTGTGCGAACAGCCAAAGAAGCAATCTTTGCTGCACAACTAGCCCGGGAAGCGCTGGAAACAAACTGGCTTAAACTTGAAATCCACCCGGATCCAAAATACCTGATGCCTGATCCGATAGAGACTTTACGAGCCACTGAAGAACTTGTAAAGTTGGGTTTTATTATCCTTCCCTATATACACGCCGATCCGGTTTTATGTAAACGACTGGAAGAAGCAGGAGCATCTGCAGTGATGCCTTTGGGCTCTCCCATTGGCAGCAACAAAGGATTAAAAACAATCGACTTTTTAGAGATTATTATTGAACAAAGTACTATCCCGGTAGTGGTCGATGCTGGTATAGGTTCACCGTCCGACGCAGCAAAGGCTTTTGAAATTGGAGCGGATGCAGTACTTGTTAACACTGCTATTGCTGTTGCCGGCGATCCGGTACAAATGGCCAGAGCCTTCAGGTTAGCGTGTGAAGCAGGAAGAATGGCCTACGATGCTCGCCTGGCCAAACCATTCAATCACGCAGTAGCAACCAGTCCTTTAACCGCCTTTTTAGATGAGTAACTTTTCTGATATTTTTGAAAGATATAACTGGGATGATGTTAGACATCAGATCTATAGTAAAACCAGTGCGGACGTTGAGCTGGCTTTAAATTCATCGAAAAGAAATCTCGACGATTTCATGGCTCTTGTTTCTCCGGCAGCCGTCCCTTACCTCGAGCCTATGGCTCAATTAAGTCAACAGGCCACGCAAAAACGTTTCGGAAAAACCATCCAGATGTACATACCATTGTATCTCTCAAACGAGTGCAATAACATATGTACTTATTGCGGCTTCAGCCTCGATAACAAAGTAAAACGCAGGACCCTGAATCCGATAGAAATTATGCAGGAAGCTGCCGCCATAAAACAGCTCGGTTACGATCATGTACTACTGGTTAGCGGCGAAGCTAATCAAACCGTTCATGTGGATTATTTCAGGCAGGCATTGAACATGCTGCGCCCGCATTTCTCTCATATCTCAATGGAAGTACAACCGCTGGACGAAGAAGATTACCTGGAGCTTATTCCCTGCGGGTTAAATACCGTATTGATCTACCAGGAAACGTATCATAAAGAGGACTATAAAAAGCATCACCCAAAAGGAAAAAAATCAAACTTTCAGTACCGGCTTGAAACACCCGACAGGCTTGGACGAGCAGGTATTCATAAAATGGGGCTTGGAGTACTGATCGGACTGGAAGACTGGCGAACGGATTCCTTTTTTACCGCTCTGCACCTGAACTATCTCGAAAAAACTTACTGGAAAACACGCTACAGCTTGTCTTTTCCCCGCTTAAGGCCGTTTTCGGGTGGCTTAGAGCCGAAAGTTGAAATGAGCGACCGGGAGTTGGTACAACTCATCTGTGCCTATCGCTTATGTAATGAGGAAGTTGAAATATCTCTTTCTACACGCGAATCTGAACAATTCAGAAATAATGTTATTAAATTAGGCATCACCTCCATCAGTGCGGGCTCAAAGACCAATCCTGGTGGCTATGTGGTTGAACCAGAATCGCTGGAACAGTTTGAAATTTCAGATGAACGCAGTCCAGCAGTGATTGCTGAAATGATCAGGAAGCAAGGCTACGAGGCGGTTTGGAAGGATTGGGACAGAGTGATTATGGAAGGGTAAATGAGCTATGAATTATGAATGTCCTGCGGGGGCTGTCCGTAGTGTTGTGGGATGGGAAGCGGGCAAGCAGACTACGGATTATTCAATAAATGAGAGTCTCCGACTCGACCACACGCCCAAACATAGCGCTTTAACGAGTCAGAGACTCTTTTTCATTGGTGAATCCTTAAAGCCGCTTCGCGAACTCTAAGGACAGTATTCGACACAGAAAACACGGAGAAATATTATTACTCTGTGGCTCTCTGTGGTTAAAACTTTATATAAAAATCGCTGTGCCCTCTGTGGTTAAAGAACATGCAAAAAGAAGAACTAAAACGATATCAGCGCCAGATAATCCTTTCAGAAATAGGTCTGGAGGGACAAAAAAGACTTAAAACAGCAAAAGTGCTTGTTATTGGAGCGGGAGGACTGGGATGTCCGCTCCTACAATACCTCGCGGCTGCTGGTGTTGGAAATATTGGCATTGTAGACGATGACAAGGTAGATGAAAGCAACCTGCACCGGCAGATCCTTTATTCGAGTGCCGACATTGGAAAAAGCAAAGCAGAAGTGGCTGCTGAGAAACTCAGAAGCCTTAATCCTTTTGTTAATATCAGCTCCTACCCTGTCCGTTTACAAGCTGATAATGCTGAAGATCTGTTTTCAGGCTACGAACTTGTGGTTGATGGGTCCGACAACTTTGCTACCCGGTATCTCGTGAACGACACTTGCGTCAGACTAGGCAAGCCTCTGGTATTTGGCTCCATTTTCGGATTTGAAGGCCAGGTATCGGTATTTAACTACCGGAACGGCCCCACCTTTCGCTGCGTGTTTCCCGAAGCCGGAGAGAGTCCCAATTGCGCCGAAAACGGTGTATTAGGAGTGCTTCCAGGAATCATAGGATCGTTCATGGCTAATGAAGCACTTAAGATCATCCTGAGCACTGGTGAATCTTTATCCGGAAAACTGCTGATCATGAACGTTCTGGAAAATACATTTAACCTGTTTAAGGTATCAAGGCTTGCTCCGGTTACGACAACTGAACGTCCGGAGTCTGCACCTAACACTACAGACGATAAAAACAGGCTATTACCAGAAGACTTGGACCTTTTCCTGGAAAACAATCAGGATTCTGTTTTACTGGTAGATGTACGGGAACCCATCGAGTTTGAAGCCGATGGCAGCCTGAATGGAATAAACATCCCTTTATCTGAAATACCGGACGAGATCGAAAAACTTGTGGCTTCCGGTAAAAAAATCTTATTCTATTGCAACAGCGGAAAAAGAAGCAAGCAGGCTTTCTCTATTTTCAAAAATCTTGAACCTGGAAGCGAGGCATTTTGGATATAAAACGCCGGGGAAGCGGAATCAATTAAAGTTCAAATAAAGCTTACCTGAGCCGCATGCTTAACACACTCCAATCGCATTTCTAGCGGTCAAGGTGCGGTTAAAGTGGGGTTGAGCTGCCCTCAAGCTGCGTAAAATTTACAGTCCCTATATAAGTTCTTCCTTAAGGAATTACAAGCAGTGCTTAGAGTTCAGCAATGTGCTCTTTCAGCTCCTACAGGTAAGAATATTCCTTCTCAATAAGTCCTTTTTCTTTCAAAGCTGCCCAGAAGGCAGCCGGAATTTCCTTATACGCCATTTCTATATTCTCCTTCACTCGTTTCGGGTTTGTAGTGCTTAACGCAATACTGCTTACTCCTGGAGCATGCAAACCGAAGTAAACACAAGCTTCCGCAGGTTTAACGCCAAAATCATGGCAGGTATTAAAGAACTCCTCTCTCCACTTGAACAAATGCTGATTCTCAGGAAGCAGCGGATCGATAAGTTTATAATTATAGAAATCTCCTCCGATCAGGAAGCCGGCATTGAAAACAGCTGAATTGATGATCTGTATACCTTCTGCTTTTAGCTGTTCCATGAAAGCAAGCAGATCTGCCGGATGGTCATGAATAGTCATGCTGTTGGCAATCATTACCCAGTCGAGTTTCACATCTGCGGCTATTTCTTCAATGGCTTTCCAATTTTTCGCTCCTACTCCTACCGACTCCACTTTGCCTTGTTCCTTCAGCAAAGCAAGAGCTTTATATGCCTCCAGTATATCGTTGTATAATTCTTTACGATGTTCTTCAGACTTCGCAGTAGCGAGGTACTCATCAGGATCGTGCACTGAAACCATTTGCGGGGCGTACTGTCCTAACAGCTCATTTCCCTGGTAAAAACAATCGAGGATGCCCTGATAGCTGATCTTTTGCACCGCATCATGCTGAATATCTTTCCATACTCCTATCTCAAAAGTAGGTTCGGGGGTGGTCAATTCAGTGCGATACCAGCCTAATTTATTGCTTATGATCACATCCGAATGAGGAACATTTAGTTGTTTCAGACATTTTGCCAGCGATTCGAGTGCCAGTCCCGCTCCATACTTCCCCGCTGAGTCAAAAACCACAGGGCCGTTTGAATGGGCAAAACATTCTTTTACAATTTCCAATTTTATCGCGTCATCAAGGGCCACAAACAAGTTACCCAAACCGCTCGTACCGAAAATCACTGGCGGCAAAATGGAGGTAGTATCTGGATTAGAAGTCATTACTATGGGTTTATAAAGATTAACGCGCCTTAGCCCTTATCAATCACTTTCGACACTTTAAAATAAGTACCGTCATGAAGTGGCGCATTTAACAGGGCAGCTTCGGCAGTGATCTCTTGTTTCACCACATCTTCACGCAACACATTGATCTCATCGGTAAGGTATATCAGCGGCTCTACATCAGTTGTATCAAGTTCATTCAACTTCTCCATAAAATGAAGGATGTTGTTCATATCCTTTAGCAAAGATTCTTTTTCGGATTCGTTTACTTCTAGCCGTGCTAAATGAGCAATTCTTACAATGGTTTCGTTATCAAGATTCATATTGCGCTAAATCGGCGTGTATTATGTTATAAATATTGTCCCGAAGGAGATCAGCGTCGGCAATATCCATTCCGCTGGTTTCCACAGGAGCGTGAACGCAAATATGGCAAATTCCCGGACTACTTCCATATTTTGTTCCATCATCCCACATTTTCTTCCAGGAATCGCCTATTGTTACCGGTATTATAGCCACTTTTTTTTCTATCGCCAGACGAAAGGGCCCGTTCTTAAATTCATGCATTACCGGCGGATAGTCCTCTCCTATCTTTCCTTCGGGAAATATAGCCAAACTTATACCTTGTTCGAGGTATTCGGCTGCCCTCTTAAACGCTTTAAATGACGCAATCTTGCTGTCGCGATTTACAGGTATATCGATCGTTTTAAAGAACAAGGCTGTAACCGGGTTTTCGAGCAGATCCTGTTTCCCAAGGAAGGCAAATTTGGTTTTGATCAGCAGCGACAACACCGTAGGGTCAAGGTTTGAGGAGTGATTGGCGCAGATCACATAGGTTTTGGACCAGTCAATACACTGCTTAAATTTAAACCGGTAAAAGATACCGGTAAGCAATGATGGCAATATGGCAAACATATACCTGAAGGAGTTCAAGGTACTGTATCTGGCTGGCTTTCGCGTAAAGTAGTATAAAAAGGGATAAAAAATTGTGAAGGACAGCACCACGCAAGCTGTATACAGCAGGAGGTGTATTCTCTTTAAAAATCTTTTCATTCAATCCAAAAATATAAAAATTCCTTACTTTCGTCACTTTATGGAAACAGTTGTAAGCGGTATACGAAGCACCGGTAAGCTCCATTTGGGAAATTACTATGGAGCTGTTCAGAATTTTGTAAAAATGCAGCATGAATATAATTGCTTTTTTTTCATTGCTGATTATCACTCATTAACAACCCATCCTACCCCGGAAAATCTCCACGGAAATGTAAAACAGGTATTAATTGAATATCTGGCAGCCGGTATTGACCCGGAAAGAGCTACTATTTACGTACAGTCGGATGTTCCGCAGATAGCAGAGCTTTACCTTTACCTTAATATGAACGCTTATCTGGGCGAACTGGAAAGAAGCGCTTCCTTCAAAGATAAGGTCAGAGCACATCCGGATAACGTTAACGCCGGCCTGCTGACCTACCCTGTCTTAATGGCTGCTGATATTATTATACACAAAGCCACAAAAGTGCCGGTGGGAAAAGACCAGGAACAACACCTGGAAATGGCGAGAACTTTTGGCAACCGTTTCAACAGGTTATATAAAACCGAATATTTTCCGGAGCCTTATGCCTTCAGCTTTAGCGACAAACTAGTTAAAGTGCCAGGTTTAGATGGAAAAGGGAAGATGGGAAAATCTGAGGGTGAAGGCAATGCGGTGTACCTTTCGGACAGCGAAGAGGTAATACGTAAAAAAGTGATGCGTGCAGTAAGCGACAGCGGACCTACCGAAGAAGACCAGGAAAAACCCGAAGCTATTCAGAACCTTTTTGACCTGATGAAGATCGTTTCCACGGAAGACACATTTATGCACTTTGATAGTCTGTACAATAAATGCCAGATCCGGTATGGCGACTTTAAAAAGCAATTGGCTGAAGATATGGTGATTGCCACAGCACCGATGCGCGAGCGTATCAATGAGATTGCTGCAGATACTTCCTACCTTCGCAAGGTTTCCCAGCTGGGTGCTGAGAAAGCGAGAGAAAGCGCATCAAAAACAATAAAAGAAGTGCGTGAAATAATCGGATTTAAACATTTTTAGGTCTTTTTCATAATATAGAAAGTATGCACATTGCCATATTAACTAGATTTAAGAATTTTTAATCCCTTACATAAAGATCATATCATGCACATTGCCATTGTAGGAAATATTGGAGCAGGTAAAACTACCCTGACTGAATTGTTAGCCAAGCATTTAGCGTTTGAACCACATTTCGAGGCGGTTGAGCATAACCCGTACCTGGAAGATTTTTATAATGACATGAAGCGCTGGAGCTTCAATCTGCAGATCTACTTTCTTAACAGTCGTTTCAACCAGATCAGGGAAATAACGAGCAATAATAAAAACATTGTGCAGGACAGGACGATATATGAGGATGCTTACATTTTCGCTGAGAATCTTCATGACATGGGACTGATGACCTCCAGGGATTATGAAAACTACCGGGCGATATTTGATAACATGACTTCATTTATCAAAGCTCCGGATTTATTGATCTATTTGAAAGCTTCAGTACCTACCCTCGTTAATAATATCCAGCGGAGAGGACGTGAATATGAAGCCGGGATAAGACTGGATTATTTGTCAAAGCTGAACGATAAATACCAAAAATGGATCGGTGGATATAAGGAGGGAAAACTTTTGATCCTGGACAAGGATAAGCTTGATTTTGCAAACAATCCGGAAGACCTGGGTTTTATAATCCAGAGCATTGAGCGGGAAATAAACGGTCTGTTTTAAAAATAAAGTAAAAAGGATGAACACTGCCAGCAATACTCCAGAGCTCTCAAGAGAGAACATTCCAAGTCGGATTTTAGGCGTAATACCAGCACGCTATGCATCAACTCGTTTCCCCGGAAAGCCGCTCGTGGATATCGATGGCAAAAGCATGATCCAAAGGGTGTATGAACAGGCTATGAAAGCCGAAAAGCTTGATGAAGTAGTTGTTGCTACAGACGACGAACGTATTCTCCTGCACGTGCATGCCTTTGGTGGAAGAGCAGTTCTTACTGCCGATACGCATCAAAGCGGCACAGATCGTTGTGCAGAGGTATCAAAAAAGCTACCCGGCTTTGATGTGATCATAAATATTCAGGGAGATGAACCATTCATCGATCCGAGGCAGATAGATATCGTTTCTGCCTGTTTTGCTTCAGTAGAAACGAACCTGGCCACCTTGGTAAAACCCATCCTTACCGAAGAAGAGTTAAATAACCCGAATTCGCCAAAGGTAGTTTTGAACAAGTTCTCAGAAGCTATATTTTTCAGCCGGGCCACTATTCCGTATGTTCGGGGCAGAGAGCCTCAGGATTGGCTTAAAAACCATATTTTTTACAAACACATTGGTATTTATGGTTACCGTATAGATACCTTACTGGCTATTACTCAGCTGCCGGTATCAATACTCGAAAGCACAGAAGCGCTCGAGCAGCTCCGCTGGATAGAAAATGGGTATAAAATTAAGGCTGCAGTTACAGATATTGAAACGGTAGCGATTGATACACCGGAGGATCTTGCCAAAGTTTTACTTCAAAAGCAATAAAGATGTTGAAGGCGAAGAATCGCCATTCGTTTCTTCGTCATCCTGAACTTGTTTCAGACCCCTTGAGCTAAACATAGTCCAAGAGGTGCCGAAATGAATTCGGCAGGACGATCCGCGCTCAAACATTCGTTTCTTCGTCATCCTGAACTTGTTTCAGGACCCCTTGAGCTAAACATAGTTCAAGAGGTGCCGAAATGAATTCGGCAGGACGACCGCCCGAACTTGATTCAGGATCGCATGACGAGAAGCCGTTTAGCACCATATCTGTACTTAGCCGAACTTCCTCAGACGTAAATTAAAGGAACACATAAAATAACGCCCCAGGCGGTTTACCTGGCTGTCGACAATTTCATTATCGAAAACATCTCTGGATATCCCTGTATTTTCATTGAAGAGGTCAAATCCATGCAGTCTTAATGATCCCCGGTTCCCTTTTAGGAAACGGTATTCCATAAATACGTTGAGAATGGTTGGGTTGGCCATATCAGCACTGTTAAAGCCTTTGTTTATGGTTTTGGAGAAGTCGTAACCTACGGTCAGGTCTTTAAAGAAATAATTTCGTCCGTTCAGTCCCATTACCAGGCGGTCGGTCTGACGATCGCTAAACGACGAAAGAGTATACTGTGTTTTGTTTATGGAGTACCTGGTGCTGATCTCTGTGTCTACAATATCTTTGATATCTACTCTGAACAGTAATCCCTGATCTAAGGTTATGTTCTTTCCGGTGTTGCGCTCGCCGTTTGAAAAGGCAATATTGTTGCTGTAATTGGCGCCACCCTGGTAAGTTAATGTGAATTTTCGTTCGTCAAAGGGCTTTGAAAAGGAATAGTTCCCACGCAGATTGTAAAAACCATCGGTGTTCAGGTAATTAGTTACCTGACGAGCCCTTACCGGATCGAGAGTTCTGCTGGTTACTATTTTATTTGCAGTTTGACTAAAAGATAAACTTCCGAGCAGGATATAACCGGAACTCCAGTCTGATTGATTGTATTCTACATTTAGACCATGAGTAAATTCAGGTTTCAGGTCAGGGTTACCTATAACGATGTTCTGAAGATTGGTACTATCAGTAATAGGCTGTAACTGAGTAAAGCCGGGCTGACTACTTCGTCCGTTATAGTTTGCGGTCAGGCTTTTTTGCTTGCTGAAACGATAGACAAGCCGGGCGTTTGGAATCCAGTTAAAGGTTTCTTTTTCAGTGTTGAGGTTACGGCTTATATCCTGCCCCTTGAGTTTTGCTGGTTGAGCGCTTAATCCAAAAGAATAATTGTATTTCTCATGTAATTTGCGATAATTCAGTCCAAGCCGGTTGGTAACGAATTGATATTGGTAATTGTTACTCTGGTTCTGATTAAACTGGTAATTATTTGTTATCGTGTCAAGCTCATTTAACTCGCGGCTGGATTTTGTTTCCGTACGGTTCCAGTTATAATTTAATTCCAGATAAGCAGCCTTTCCCAGAGGCTCAATGTATGAGAAGTTTGCTATGGTACGGAAGTTATCATTGAAGCTTTCTGAAAGCTGGTACTGTTTCCTGCTGCTGGTAAAACCAAGCGTATCCGTATCATTATAGTTATTTCTTGAATCCCTGTCGCTCTCACCTTTAGAATAATTTATACTGCTCCAGATACTGAAGTTACGGCCCTTTCTTAAGAATTTATGATTATAGAAGACATTTGTACCTGCATTGCCCGAAAGCGAATTATTAAAAGATTCGCTGTTACGAATAGAAATTGCTTTATTAATAAGCGTATTGTTTAAACCTATAGAGCCGTTTTCTGAATTACTATAAGATAGATTTGGTGATATCTTAAGAAAATTCAAAGTATCTAGGTTCAATTCGAGGTTACCCCAAAAATTGTGGTTGTCGCTCCTGCTGCTATTGTTAGTGTCATCGTTTACAAAGCGTGTAAGGGAGTCGGTATAAAAAGTTTGTCCATAACGGCTGCTTATGGTTTTATTATCACGGTTTCGAAACTGATAACCACCATCTGCAGAGATCTTTTCGCTCCACTGATTGCGATAGTTGAAGCTTGCGTCCCTATTGTTAGTGATACCATCGCCACCGCCACCACGCATATTGGTATTATTAAGAGATGCGTCGAATGAAAGCTGGCGGTCACCTTTAAAAGTATTCCCCCGTATACTGGAAATATACCGGTCTTCATTTCCCATTCCGCCTGTTCCGCGGATGAAGTACCCTTTTTTCTTATCTGGTTGAATATTTATGTTCAATACTTTTTCAGGCTCGCCTGTTTTTATCCCGGTAAGCTTTGCCTGATCGCCATAGTCATCAATTATCTGAAGGTTCTGAACAACATCAGCTGGTAAATTTTGGATTGCAGTAGCCACATCGGAGCCAAAGAAGTCTTTACCATTCACTCTAATCTTAGTGATGGGCTTACCCTGGGTGGTTACATTGCCATCTTTATCGACCGTTACGCCAGGGAGTTTTTTGATCACTTCCTCTACAGCATCACCTTCCCTAACTTTATAAGCTGCCGCGCTAAACTGAATTGTATCTTCCATTACCCTTACCGGCGTAATACCCGAGACTACTACCTCCTTTAAAGCATTAGAGCTTTCACTGAGCTTGACCACCGGCAGCTGAAGTACTTTTTCGTTGTTATGTTTATGCTTACTGACGTGATTTTTAAAACCGAGAAATGCAACCTTTAAATTAAAAGCCGCATATTTTACATTATTAAAAATATAGGTTCCATCGGGTCTTACAGAGCTGGATAAGCTGTCTACGCCAGATACCAGTTTAACAATCGCGCCAGGCAAAGAAGCCCCTGAGGTGTCTTGTACTAATCCTCGAACCGTATATGGTGTGCTTTGGGCGAAAGAATTCTTTGCCAAAAACAGTATGAGTAGTGCTGGAAGAATTTGGAAATTCCTCATGAATGTAGAGCGATTTATAAGTGTGTGTATGAGTGTGTTGCGGCAAAGATAATTATTTCGGTCAAATGTTTGAAGATTAAAAATCTGCCGCTGAAATGTTAACATATTTCCTCTGATATATATTTTAAAAAAAAAACTAAAACAAAGTTGTAAATGGTGCGTTGTCTTGTCACTCAATCAATAAACAATGCCGAAAAAAACTATCCAACACGATCTTGATTCAAAAATCAACGTATTTTTAAAAGAGTTACCAGATGCTACTCGTAGTCCTCAATCTGTTTATCAAAAGGAACTGTCGGTTAACGACAAAAAAATAGTTTTGATTGCTCAGCAGATAAAAGGATCGAACGGTATGACCTGGAATGTAAATGTTTGTTAACAATTGAATTGTAAAAAGATTTGGATGATTAAGTAACACTAAAACCACAAAAATACCTGAAAACCAATCTGAGATCAAAAATGCCATGATTGGTTAGAAAAGCTCTGAAGATAAAACTTCAGGGCTTTTTTATTATCTGTTGCGATTAAAATAGTGCGGTTTGAACGCCGGCGATTTGCCTCTCTCTTCTTTTGCCTGGCTCCCCTATATGATACACTTCGGTTTCTTCATACCTGGAAGCCACAATCACTTTCGTGTGATCGGCACATCTACTAAATAATTCATAAACCAATTGCGGACAGTTATTATCTTTTGATAAATGGGATAATAACAGATGGCTCATATGCTGAGGTTTGTAATCTTTAAAGAGCTTTAAAGCCTGCGCATTGGACAAATGCCCGTGACCACCTGATATGCGTCTTTTTAAAAACCAGGGATACCGTCCGTTTTCAAGCATTTCCTCATCATAATTAGCCTCCAAAAAGGCTGCATGACACTGCTGAAAATGATCAATAAGATGTTCGCAAGGGCTACCTATATCTGTAAAAACCCCGACTTTAATATCATTAAATGCAATTATAAAACTATGCGGGTCGGCAGCGTCATGAAACTTCGGAAAAGCAGAGATCTTGAGCTGTCCTACACGGATGTTCTGATAGGCTTCAAATGACCGTAACAGCTCTTTATCAATACTTAGGCCTCCGTTAAGGTAAGTGCGCTCAGTAATATAAACCGGAAGTCTGTGCTTTTTAGCCAGAGTGGCGATTCCCCTTATATGGTCTGAGTGTTCATGAGAAACTACAATTGCCTTAACTTTAGACATGCACAAGCCCAGACGCTTCATCCGTTTTTCTGTCTCGCGGCAGGAAATACCGGCATCTACCAGAATAGCTTCAGATTCATTGCCAATATAATAACAGTTGCCATTACTGCCCGAATTAAGAGAGGCGATCAAAAGAGACATAACGTGCCAGTTTGCGGATTGGTAATATTTGCCTATGTCTAGAGACAGGGGTCGCTATTTCAATTTTCATTCTCCTCCTTTTCTTTCCTGATTGAAGGCATGAAATTACATATAAGAATTTACCATCCGAAAAAAAACTCAAAAAAGAATGCCTGAAACGTATATACGGTTCCAACTACAACACAGAGGACACAGAGTGTTTCTTCCAGTTCTCTGTGATTCCTCTGTGTACTCTGTGGTTTATAAGCAGCTCATGCCTGTGCTATGAAACACTGTCATGGCCTTCCAACTTTACAAGCTTGTTGTAAATACCAAGCAGTAAAAATGGTGCTACCCATTGCCCAACAAATAAGCTCTTAGGTTTTTTACCTATTACTTGCAACACTAGGGATGCCCCAATAGCTACACCTGCAGTCCATAAAAACAGATCTGAGGGTAATTTCGCTGTTTGTTCTTCAATGGTCCGTGCCACTGGTCCTTCTGTGTGTTCAGGATTGAAATTAGTTGTCATGTTTTTCCAGTTTTTAGATGTACGTATTAACTACTTGAACACCATAAACAAGAAAAGAGTTTTTATTCATAAAAAATGTCTGGATTAAGGGTTTCTTATCATAGATCAATATTTTGCCGCCTTACGTCTTATAAATTTACGGCAGCAACAAACAACCTGCAATTAGGAAAGTTCCAAAACACATCCTGTATGACAGACACAAACATAAAATTTACCGGCATTTCCGGAAGCCTTCGAAAAGGCTCATTCAATACCATGCTTTTAAAAGCTGCCCAGGATCTACTTCCTCAAGCTGTTAGTATGACAATCGCTTCTATTGCCGAGCTTCCTCTGTATAACTCTGATCTGGACTTGCCGATTGCCAATGAAAGACCTGAATCCGTCCGGATATTCAGGGAATTACTTCATGATGCTGACGCTATATTAATTTCAAGCCCGGAATATAACTATTCTATCCCAGGAGGTTTGAAAAATGCTATTGACTGGGCATCCCGCGGAAGCGACTCGCCTTTACTGAACAAACCAGTCGCCATAGTGGGTGCAACACCAGGCTTGCTAGGCACAGTGAGAATGCAACTGGCTTTTCTGCCCGTTTTTCAATTTTTGAATATGCAGCCGGTTTATAAGCCGGAGGTTCTGATATCTCAGGCTAATACAAAATTCGATGAAGATGGAACGCTCATTGATAAAAAAGCCGAAGAGCTGCTTGTACAGAAATTAGAAGCATTGAAAGAAATGGTTCTTATTAAAAAATAACTATGGATTTTAAATTATTTAAGGCAGACGATCGCGGCATAAAAGATGCCGGCTGGCTGCTAAGCAACTTTTCCTTCAGCTTTTCAAACTATACCCAGCCAAATAAAGCAGGCTTTGGCTTATTAAAAGTTTTCAACGACGATTTTGTAGAGCCCGGCAGAGGGTTTGGCATCCACCCCCACTATAATATGGAGATCATTTCCATCATGCTAAATGGCAAAATGAACCACAAAGATTCGTTAGGCTATACAGAAGTGGTTGAAAAAGATTGGGTGCAGATCATGAGTGCCGGTACGGGCATCCGGCATGAAGAATACAATGTAGGAGAAGAGGAAGTAAACTTTCTTCAGATCTGGATAGAACCAAAATTGCAAAATATCAATCCAAGATATCAGCGGAGGTCTTTCCCTGAGGCGAGCAGAAAAAACTCCTTGAAAACCATTGTCAGCAATGAAGAAGGAACAGAACACTGCTGGATCAACCAAAACGCTAAACTGTCGCTTGGGTATTTTGATGAAGGCAAGGATCTGAGCTACACCTTAAATCCCCTCAATAAATGCCTTTATATATTTGTTATCGAAGGCGAGCTTGAACTGGCAGGGCAGGCTCTTCAGCAAAGGGATGCCATAGGGATCTGGAATACACAGGCTATTGAAATACGGAATGTCCAGCAAAGCAAGTTTCTGATCATCGAAGCTCCTATCAATCATTAAATAAGCAAAAAGACTATTTCGGGTACTTAAACAAGATATTGTGAAAAATATTTATGTTTGAAAATGTTCCAGGAAATAGATAAACATCTTACACGCTGTTCCAGTTTTACAGAAGATCAACTCGAGCTTTTCCATTCGCGCTTGAAAACCAAAAACATCCATAAAAAGATGTTTTTGTTGCGTCAGGGGGAGATCTGTAAGTTTGAGGCCTACATTGTAAAGGGCTGTGTCAAGAAATATTATATCGACGACAACGGCGATGAAGTTATCCTGCAATTTGCTGTGGAGGATTGGTGGATCAGTGACATTGGCAGCTTCTCTGAGCAAAAACCATCGAATCTGTTTATCGAAGCATTAGAAGACACCGAGCTACTGGTGATCGACTATGAAAGCAAAGAGCATCTTTATCATGCAATTCCGCAGATGGAAAGAGTTTTTCGCCTGATGCTTCAGCGTTCGTACGTGGTGCTTGAAAGTCGCCTCTACGCTACCGTATCCCACACAGCCGAAGCGAGATACCTGGATTTCATTAAAAGATATCCTAGTATACCTCAGCGGGTTCCTCAGCTTCAAATTGCTTCATATCTGGGCATAACGCCTGAATCCCTCAGCCGCATCCGGTCGAACCTGCACAAAAAGAAAGTTATCTAAAGTTCTTATCCTACATCAAGGCACAGCTTCCCCTACCCTCTTACTTTTGATGTATCAAACGGGCTAACAAGGCCTATCTGTTAACATTAAAACATAGAAAAAATGGAAGATAAAATTTTAGGACTTCACCATATCACAGCGATAGCAGGTGGAGCAAAAAGGAACTTTGATTTCTATACCCGAGTACTTGGTTTACGCCTGGTTAAAAAAACAGTAAATTTTGACGATCCTTATACTTACCACTTTTATTATGGTGATAAGGTTGGGACTCCGGGCACTATCCTTACTTTTTTCCCATGGGAAGGAATAGGTACCGGAAGAAGGGGCACACGCCAGGTGACTGAAATAGGATATTCAGTTCCTGAAAACAGCCTTGACTTCTGGTTAAAACGTTTTGAGCAAAACAATATCACTTACAACAAGACGTCTGAGAAATTCGGAGAACAATATCTTACGTTTCTGGATCCCGACGGTTTAAAATTCGAATTGATCGTACCAAAAAACACCGATTCAAGAACTCCATGGGAAACTGATCAAGTAGCTGCAGATGTAGCCACGAGAGGATTCCACAATGTGACCATCACCACCAACAAATTGCAGCCCACCGCTGATGTACTAACAGAAATATTTGGCTACAAGTTGTTGGAACAGCACGTAAATCGCTACCGGTTCATTACCGATGCATCTGAAAATGCAGCTATCGTGGATGTTGTGGAAGCACAAGGCGAAGGTATCGGACATGTAGCGGGCGGGTCGGTTCATCATGTGGCCTTCCGGGTAAAGGATGATCAGGTGCTGATGCGGTTCAGGGATAAAATAGTGGAGAAAGGCCATCATATCACCGAAAAAATCGACCGTAACTATTTCTACTCTTTATATTTCAGGGAGCCCGGTGGAGTATTATTCGAACTGGCTACCGACAATCCGGGATTTGCGATTGACGAAAGTGTCGAAGAGCTGGGAAGCGGCTTAAAACTGCCTGCTCAATATGAAACTCGCAGGGAGGATATTAGTAGTAAATTACCAAAACTTGATTAACATGTATACACACAGCAAACAGGTTATTACAGCAGGAAAGCCCCTGGCTGAAGCTGATAAAGTAGTTATCATGATCCACGGGCGGGGTGCAAGGGCTGAAAACATCATATCACTTGTGCAGCATCTCAACTTAAGTGATGCTGCCGTCCTGGCTCCCCAGGCTACAAATTTCAGCTGGTATCCTTACAGTTTTCTGGCTCCGGAGCAGGAGAATCAACCTGCTTTGGACTCAGCTTTAGAGCAGATTGGATCTATAATAAAGGACCTGCAGATGCAAGAATTTTCCTCAGAAAAAATTTACCTGCTGGGATTCTCCCAGGGTGCTTGTCTTTCGCTGGAATATGCTGCTAGAAATGCTGCAAGGTATGGGGGCATCATTGCCTTTACCGGCGGTCTGATCGGCGAGGCATTAAACTTAAAGAGCTATCAAGGCGATTTTCTTCAAACACCGGTACTGGTAACAACCGGAGATCCTGACATGCATGTGCCCCTCACAAGGGTTGAAGAGAGTGTTGCCATACTGAGTAACATGGGGGCGGTGGTGAATCAGCGCGTATATAAAAGAAGAGAACATACGATTTCGCAGGAAGAGATTGAGTTAGCCAATCAGCTGATTTTCGTATAACATCTATTCCGTTGTAAAAGAATGTGATAGAACATCCCGCAGCTTTGCTTGTTACGATATAAAAACTATTATTTATGAAAGCACTAAAAAAATCACGTAACATGATAGGCCGCATCTTTTTTTTCTGCCTATTCTTTCTAATCAGTTCGGTGCAGGCTTTTGCAACTAATTATATAGACAGTGACCTTAGCAACCAGGCTGGCACTAATAAAAACTGGCATAACAGCTTCTGGTTCTTTGTATGTGTAGCGTTTCTGATCGCCGTAGCGATTATTGGATATAACCGGAAATTCATCAAGATAAACAGGAATTATCATAAAAACCTACAATAGGATGGTCTGCAAACGCAAAATCAATCTGTTACTATGGACAGAAGGGAGTGCGCCAGCAAATACTAGTAAAAAACAAAAAGGCTGCAATTCTGATTGAATGCAGCCTTTTTCTTAAAAACTCTTGCTAGCGCGTGTGCCGCGTGTGCTAAAAAATCAATCTATTATTCTACAGAAAATTTGTACAAAGTAGTTGTTTTATACGTTTGGCCAGGCTTCAAAGTAGTGCTTGGGAAAGAAGGTTGGTTCGGCGAATCAGGAAAGTGCTGAGTTTCTAAACAAAAACCTGAGCGATGAGCATACACTGCGCCACCTTTGCCATCTTTTAATTTTCCATCAAGGAAATTACCTCCATAAAATTGTACACCCGGCTCTGTAGTAAGAACCTCAAGCGTAATCCCGGTTTTCGGACCAGTTATTTTCGCAGCCTGCTTCAGGTCTGTAGATGAATTAGTAAGGACAAAGTTATGATCGTAACCTTTCCCTAATTTTAGTTGCTCATTATCCGCATCTACCCTTTCGCCGATTGCTGTAGGTTTCGTAAAATCAAAGGGCGTTCCTGCTACATCTTGCAACACACCTGTCGGAATTAAGCCTGCATCTACAGGGGTAAATCTAGAAGCATTGATCGTTAAAACATGATCATTGATGTCTCCATTTCCCTGACCGTTTAGGTTGAAGTAAGCATGATTGGTGAGGTTCACTACCGTAGTCTTATCGGTGGTAGCATGATAGTCCATTTTAATCGCGTTGTCATCGGTTAACGCATAAGTAACCTTTACTGTCAGATTTCCTGGGTAACCTTCTTCACCATCAACAGAAATACGCGACAACTCAAGAGTAAAGTCGTTTACCTGTTTTGCGTCCCACACCTGCGCATGAAAACCTTTAGGGCCTCCATGAAGCGACTGTCCGTTATCATTAGCAGGAACCTTATACGTTTTTCCTTCCAGGGTAAACTGGGCTTTTCCGATCCGGTTTCCGTATCTTCCAATCAAAGCCCCAAAATATGGCTCTCCTGTTTGCTGATATCCGGCAACATTCTCATAACCTAAGGCTACATCTGTTAGATTCCCACTCTTGTCAGGCACCAGGATACTTACGATACGACCTCCATAGTTAGTGATAGCCACCTGGAAATTGTTTTTATTTTTTAAAACGAATAAGCCCGTTTGCTTACCGTCAACTGTTGCTTTAAAATTATTACTATCTGGGATCATAATCTGTTTAGAAACTGAAACTGAATCTGAGTCTGTATTTGATGTACTTGTTTGCTTTGAATTGTTGGTGCACGCCGAGAATCCCAACGCTCCAACGGCTAAAAATAGCAATAAATTAACTTTCATGAGTATTTATAGGTTTTTAAGATTTAAAACCGAAAGTAATTATATTTATTTTAAAATACTTCTGTTTAAATACAAAAATGCCCGTCGTATTAGAACGGGCATTTTGCAATTACTTGATCTGCCTCTCCTGCCTGGTTAATTCGTCAGTGTCCGGCATCATGTTTTTTCTCTGAACCGGCCCGTTAAATTCTTTGTATTTACCTGGCTCAAAGGGATCAAAATAATACAGGCCGCTTTCAGCAAAGAGCCTTAAATGTCTTTTTAGCCTCAATTCGAAATCTGAATAATTTTTCTTAAGCGGATTAGTCCATGCCGATTCCGCCAAAGCGGTAATGCGAGGAAAGAGCATGTAATCCAGGTGCTGCTCTGTTGACACAGATTCAGTCCAGATATTTGCCTGAATACCTCTTACTAACTGTTTAGACTTTGGATGCTCGAGGATTTCTTTATCCGGAAATTCATACACTGATTTTATTGGAACGAAATTTCCGGCCCACTTTCTTCCGATCTTCTGCGTGCTGTCTTGCACGAAATCAAAGTAAAGTGGCAGCCTTGGGCATAACACCGTTTTAAATCCTTTATTAAAAGCTTTCATCAATTCAGCTCGTTTATCATGTCTCCACCAGAAAACAGTTGTTTTATTGATCGGCAAAGATGATCCAACTACCTCATCCCAGGCCAGCACTTCAGCACCCATTTTCACTATGCTGTCGGCTATCCGATGCACAAAGTAATTTTCAACCTCCTTCAGATCTTTCAACTGCTTATCCTTCATTAATGCCTGGACTGCCGGATCTTTATTCCAGTTGTCATTGCCGAAATGAACTTCATCAGCACCTATATGAATCATACCAGAGGGAAATAACACATTTACTTCCTTTAATATATTGTTCAGGTACTGGAAAGTTGCTTCTTTTCCTGGATTAAAAGTGAATTCTGGATATTTTTCATTGCCACCGCCGCTGAATTCAGGATAGGCTTTATTGGCCGCAGTAGCATGACCCGGCATATCAACTTCGGGTATCACCTGTATGAACCTTGCTGCAGCATAGGCTACAATTTCATTGATATCATCCTGTGTATAATATTTCGCCGGCGCCAGTGGGTCTGAATAATTACCAATGCCGCCGATCAAATTTAATTTAGGATAGCCTTTGATTTCCAGCCTCCATCCGGGCTGGTCGGTAAGGTGCCAATGAAATTTGTTAAGCTTATAAAAAGCCATCCAATCAAGAATGTCTTTTACTTTCTCTTTACCAAAGAAATGACGCGACTCATCCAGCATCAAGCCTCTCCAGTTATAAAAAGGAGCATCACTGATCGCATAACATGCAAGTTCAAGCTTTTTATCTTTTAAAGCCGTATTTCTAACGATCTGCAGAACGGAAACTGAACCTGCGAACAGCCCTTCTTCTGTGGAGGCCTTCACCTGAATTCCCTCCGGTCTGATGTCCAGTTGATACAGAGCATCCTTTGAGCGCTTTTCAGACTGGAGGATAAATTTAACAGCGGGCAATGATGAAGAGGCATTCCGGCTTAACGCTAAGCCTTTATGCTTCAGCAATTCCGTTAAAAAATACCTGACAGCAGTCCCCTTGCTTATGGGATCCGAATAGACTGGTGTCTGATCGCTTAATACGAAAACGCCTTCCCGAGGCTGTATGCTTTGCGGCATTGGAATCACAGGGCTGATCCTTGACTGGGCAAGAGCTCCTGAGATAAATGCAGCCACTACGAAACAGTAAGCAGTCAGTCTTTTGATGTGATTATTGCGCTTTTTCATATACCGGATCTTTTACCGTAAATTTTCCGTTGAGCCTGATATCTTCCGAGGAAGATCCTACCATGACTTTGAAATCTCCGGCTTCTACCACTCGTTTCATTTGCCTGTTCCACAACATCAGATCGTCTGCCTCTACGGTAAACTTCAAGGTCTTAGTTTCTCCGGGGTTTAGTGATACCCGCTCAAATCCCTTAAGCAATTTCTCATACGTGGTAACGCTGCTAAGGACATCGCGCAAATATAACTGAACCACCTCTTCACCTGTGACTTTTCCGGTATTCGTGATCTCTACCGAAATAGTTAGCTTCTGATTAGAGGCAATCTGGTTATTAATTTTCAGATTCTGGTATTTAAATGTTGCATAGCTGAGGCCATGGCCGAAAGGATACAGCAAGCCAGGCACTCTTGCATTCTCGCCTTCATCTGTCTGCGCATTGGGTTTTGTAGGAAAGTTAAGCGGCAGTTGCCCGACAGATTTTGGGAAGGTTAAAGTAATTTTCCCGCCAGGATTATAATCACCAAATAAGACATCGGCAACTGCTATCCCTCCTTTTACGCCCGGATAACCTGCGTAGACTATTCCCTTAGCATACCGGTCGATCCAGTTCACTGTTAATGGCTGTGAGCCTGCCAGTACAACAACGTAGGGCTTACCTGTAGCGTGGATAGCTTTTGCTAATGCCAGCTGGTGACCCGTAAGATCAAGCGAGGTCCGGCTTTTATTTTCCCCAGCCGTCCTGGTATTTCCTCCTAATACTAAAATAGAATAGTCGGCCTTACGCGCCTGGGAGACCGCTTCATCAATTAACGCTTGTTCTTCCTTATTGGGCGCTTCAGGGAAGATCTCACTTTCAGGCCATCTTTTGTCGATTAAATCTGCTCCCTTAGCGTACAGCACCCTGTTCTCACCCAACTTGTTGCGGATTCCATCTAAGATGGTTACACTTTTTGAACGAAGTGGGCCGTAATGAGTATGCGCATAATCATTATCAAGGGCGTTGGGCCCGATCACCGCTACGGTTTTTAAAGCTTTAGAAAGCGGAAGCACATTATCTTTATTTTTCAACAACACGATGCTCTCTCTTGATGCCTGTAGCGCAACTTGCTGATGCTGCTGATTATTCACAAGTCTGGCACTTTTTTCCGCATCCTTTACATACGGCACATCGAACAGGCCAAGCTGGAATTTCACTTTCAGAACGTCGTGAACCCGGTTATTAATTGTATCGATTGGAATGCGGCCTTCCTTTACCAACTCTCTAAGGGAATAAATAATACTATCCGGAGCCCTGAATGTTGTCCGAACATTCATTCCGGCCATAAAAGCCTGGAAAACGGCTTCCTTAAGATTGGCAGCGACATGATGTTTATTATATAAGTATTCAAGAGCATCGCTGTCACTCACCACATAACCGCCAAAGCCAAAGTCAGTCCTCAGGCGATCAATCAGCCAGTAGCTGCTTCCCGAAACCGGGATGCCGTTATAGTCATTATAAGAGCTCATTACTCCCTTGATCTTTGCTTCTTTGATCACTTTTCTGAATGGATAGAGCAATACGTCCTCCACTTCCCGCGGAGATACCTGCGGGTCGGTACGAGCCAAGCCTTCGCGTGCTCCTTTATTGGCACTGTACACTGCAAAATGTTTTGGTGTAGACGCGGCTCCGCTTTCCTGGATACCAAGGGCCATTTCAACGCCTAAGCGTGCTGTCAGATACGGATCTTCCCCATACACCTCTTCTAAACGTCCCCAGCGCTGATCCCGGGCAACATCCAGGATCGGTGCATACACATTGGTGTACCCCAAAGCCCTGGCTTCGCTGCCGGTGATCCGCCCCATTTGCCGTACCAGCGAGCGGTTCCAGGTCATACCCATGTTTAATTGTGTAGGAAATCCTGTTGCTTCATAGGCTTCTATTCCCCTGATCCCTTCATTCGTAAAATCAACAGGAATTCCCAGGCGCGTTTGATCTATAAAGAAGCGCTGTGTTTCATTCATTGCCCAAACATGGCGCTTAATATCTGTCACCAGGTCCAATTTTTCCTCAACAGAATTCCAGTTTAAAAAACCGTTAAGATGCTCATCAATATTAGCGATACCATCTTTCCATATTGCGTTTTTCCATTCTTTTGTTGGCAAAGAATCTTTTAGCACCCTCTTCCAGCCATAAAGAGTGGCCATTTGGTTGGTTTTCTCATCCAGAGACATCTGCTGCAACAAATCCTTTATGCGCAGGTCGACGGCCTGCGTACGATCTTCATAGATGTCTTTTTTTCCATTCTTATTGAGATCAATCCAGTCCTTTTTGTAAATTTTTGCACTTTTCTGTGCGAATGATACCGGTGTTAACAGTACCGCAAATAATGCCAGCACGGCATGTTTCTTTTTTATACTCATCTTAAAATTATAACCTTTTCAGACAACTAATTTTTTTAGTTCATCGTCAATTTAAACACATATACAGGTACCGTTTCTGGTAACTTATCCGGCATATTGATACGCAATCCCTGTTCATCCTGCATCCATTTGATTGATTTGGAGCTCCCCAGAAGGTCCACTTTTTTCACTGTAAATTTAGAGCCGGCAAAAGAATTTGCAATAAGGTCTTCTGATTTCCAGCTTCGCGCAAAAAGATAAACAACATTATTTTTTGCAGTATAACAGATGTCGGGATGAATCTCTTTAGAAGTGTTATCGTTATCGGTATCCTGCATGGTATTTTTGCCCGCTTTATCCTGAGCTTCTGCAGTTTTCTCAAATGAGATACTTTCGCTGTTCACTATCCATGGATGGGTCCCATAAACGGCTTCCTGATTAACTTTCATCCATTTACCTATATCGTCCAAACGCTCTTTGCTTTCAGTCAGCAGAGCCCCTTCCCCATTCGGACTTACATTTAATAACAGGTTACCACCTTTGCTCACTATCTCTGTCAGTTGGCGAATCATCAATTCTGAAGACTTCCATGCTTTATCGTGACGGTTATAACTCCATTTACCACTCATCGTGATGCAGGATTCCCAGGGCAGAGCATCCCTTTTTACTGCTATTTTCTGCTCATAAACATTGTAATCACCAACGTTATTACCGATACGATTGTTAATAATACAGTCCGGCTGCAGCGTCTTTATCATCTGGCGTAGCTCAGTACTTTGAGCTTTGGTGATATGGCCTTCGGGCGTATCGAACCACATGACAGCAATGGGCCCATATTGTGTGAGCAATTCTTTGACCTGCGGCTTTACCTTGCGTTCGAAATATTTAGAAAAGTCTTTACTGTCTTCATCCGGAAAGTCCCAGGTATTGCTGCGACCGCCTTTCGTTGGCCAATCTGTTGGCACATCCGGATCTTCCCAATCACGCCCCAGGGAATAATATATTCCCAGTTTTAAGCCGTGTTTTTTACAGGCCGCTGCAAGTTCCTTAATCGGATCTCTTTTAAATGCAGTGGTCTTGACTATATTGTAGTCGCTTGTTTTCGAGTCGTACATGGCATACCCATCATGGTGTTTAGACGTGAACACCACGTACTTCATGCCGGCATCCTTAGCCCTCTTTACCCATTCGTCGGCATCGAACTGTACAGGGTTAAACCTATCCGCTAGTTTGGCGTATTCTTTTAAAGGAACCCGCTCATACAGCATAAAGTGTTCATTCCCTCTGGATGGTTTTCCGTTCCAGTCACCTGCGGCCACAGAATATAAGCCCCAGTGAACAAACATGCCGAATTTTGCATCCTGCCACTCTTTCAGACTTTTGTTTGGATCATTTTGAGCAAATACTGCCTTGCTAACAAGGAGAAAAAGAATTAAAATAACATTCTGTGTGTTTAGCTGCCTCATCATCTACTTGTTTAGTTTTTGATAGCGCAACAGCGCTTCAAGGAAATAGTAATCGGCATAAATTAAAGGCACATCTATTTCGCTGTTATGCGGAAAACTACCCACCGAATGCTTTAATATAAAGCCAGAATTTGTTCCGGGTTTAGCAAGGTATTCGCTGCTGGAAAGTGATTTAAGCATCTTTTCTGCTGTGCTGTAATATTCTTTCCCTTTGTCTCCTGTATAGGTGCTTAGTTCCAGCAACCCGGCAGCTACCAGAGATCCGGCAGACGCATCCTTTGGAATATAGCTTAGTTTCTTCCGGTCTTTGTTATCCCAATCAGGAGTAAAACCTTCCTGTCCGACGTTAAAATCCCAGTAGGGTATTTTATCTTTTGGCAGGTTAGGATGGCTGATAAAGAAATCTGCTGCTTTCTGCGCCGTCTCTAAGAACCTTTTGTCCCTAGTCTCGCGGTACATCATGGTAAAGCCATAAATAGCCCAGCCCTGCCCTCTTGACCATGTAGAATTATCTGCATAACCCTGGTTTGTTTGCTGGTGTAGTACCTTGCCTGTTTCCGGATCATAATCCACCACATGGTATGTGCTGTTATCTTCCCGGAAATGATTTTTCATGGTATGCAATGCATGACTGATCGCCGCCTCTTTGTATTTTGGATTACCTGTAATCCGGGATACATAGCACAACATTTCCAGGTTCATCATATTGTCAATGATGACAGGATATTGCCACTTAGTTTTGCCGTCCCAGGACATTTTGGGGTTCCAGGACTTGATAAGACCAACCTTTGGATCAAACCTCGTTAATGCTGATTCTGCCGATTGGATCAGTATTTTGTTGTAAGCATTAATTTTAGCAGTATCATTTTCCAACCTTACCGCGTTACCGTAAGAGCAGTACATTACAAATCCAACATCATGGTGCTGAGTTAAAAATTGTCCCTGTTCTAAAGCTTCTGTCCATTTGGTAGCGGCAGTTTGCCATTCTGGTTTTTGTATATACTCATGAATATACCAGAGTCCGCCCGGAAAGAACCCTCCCGTCCAGTCCCAGACATCGGTACCTTTTACTGTACCATCATTTTTGGTTGTTCTTGGGAAATTAGTTAGATCCTTCTCCTGTTCGAGCATCATTTTATATTGTTTTGATGCCACTTTAAAATCTTTTTTTACAAAGTTATTCTTCGTATTGCAGGAAATGAACATCATCATTGCCAGGGCAATCGCCAATCCATTCTGCGTTAAAATTGAACTTTTTCCGTTCACCATACCTTTTTTTAGTAAATAATATTCCTGTCATCGTATCACCGGCGGATATGATGTTAGCTTGATTGAATTAAAACTGTTTATGAAACAGAGGGAGGTTTAGCCCAACTCTGTTTATGGTTCTACCTTTACCTGGACTTCCTTTATGACTTTGCTTTCCCCGTAAATATTAACATTGGATGCTATAAATGTAACCGTGTAGACACCTTCTTTTGTAAAAACATATGGATAAGAATCCATCCGGGTGCTCATGTTTTTTAGCGCAACACCTTTGTCCGGTTCAACTGTAGTGAGGTTTAGACCTTTCGTAATTGCCCATACATGATTACTTAGCACAGTAGCTCCGCCTCCCTGGAATTTCACCGTTTTGTCTTCACCAAATATCCAGTTAACCGGAGATGAGGGCAGGACTTTTACAGCTGTCCAGCCTGCAGTAGAGATATCTGCTACAGTCAGGGCTTCCCCGTCTGTTGTAGTTATTTTGATATCAAACTTGTTGATCCACCATCTTGGCTGGTTAGACCCTGTATTTCCTTTATATCTGAATGCGAAATAAACGGCTTTGCTTTTGTCCAGATTAAAACCGAGATTAGCTAATCGGGTCAAATCAACAGTACCGGACGAAACATAGGCAGCGTCGGTACTTTGTATTCCCGAAAGAGTAAAAGCACTGGTTATATCTGTCCAGTCTGCACTCTCATTAATGCTTTCGGGCTGATATTGCCCGTTGAACGTTTGAGAAGCAAATAACCTCAGAGATTGAGGTTGTTGTACATCAGAACCATACCGTCTGTTCGTGGCAAATTCAAGTGTGAACAAATCGCTTTGAGCCTCGGTCCGGTCTTTATAAATATATTTATGACCATCTTCTCCAGAGAAAAGCACCAACTGATCCGGATTTCCTGAGAGCAAGAAATTAACTGTATCACCTACATTATAGGTGGTTCTGTCTGTTTTTACATCAAACGTTAGCTCTGTTACTTCTTTTTTGTTGCAGCTTGCCAATATGATCATTAGCAGCGGAAGTATATATATTTTTTTCATGAGTTATTCTTATTTATGGCTTTTATCAGAATTTCTTTGATATTATCCAGATTAATTTCTAATAATTGACCTACAGCTTACCAGCCTTCATTTTGAACCATTGCTTTATTTAATGATAGTTCTAACACAGGTATAGGCAACAGATTATTTCGGCTTGTAACATTATTACCAGCCAAAGCACCAAAATTTAAAGCGCTACCCGCTGTAGCAGATATGTCCGTGCCCAGCTGATCCATTTCTGAAACAAAGATCCCCCATCTGATCAGATCAAATTTTCTTAATCCTTCAAATGCCAATTCTATAAATCTTTCTTTCCGTAAGGCAGTTTTTAATGCTTCAGGGTTGCCCAATACTGTATTCGTGATGTCAGAAGCATTCGCTCTGTCTCTAACTTCCTTTAAATAACCAACAGCATAAGCTGTGGCGCCGTTTACTTCGTTCTCGGCTTCTACAAGCATCAATAAAACATCAGCATAGCGTAATAAGGGATAATTCTGTGGTGTGTAGTTCTTATTTTTAGGTTTAACAGACTCATACACCCGGCGAAATTTACCGCAGTTTCGATTGTAGATCTGTGTCGCTGTCCAAAACGTAGAATCGGCTACGTTTACAGTATTGTTTACTGTTCGATATGTGTATTGATAGGGAGCTATGTTCCAGTCTCTTCTCAGGTCTGTTGCTTCATAACTGTCAAACAGCTTTTTCGTTGTACTGATCAGACCGTAGCTGAAACCATGACCATCGCCAATTTCCTCATTACATTGCAGTCCCAAAGTGTTGCCAATTCTACCTGCTTCGAAATCTCCGCCACGATTACCATAGAACTCAACTTCCCAAATAGACTCACCAATATCATATCTATCTGCTGCGTAATTAATGAATATCTGTTTATAACTTGGCAGCAGCCGGTGCTCTTTGCCTTCTCCCTCCGGGTCTACAACTTTCTTAGCCCATTTTAAAGCTTCTTCATACATAGGCCTGCCACCATTTAGGGGATAACCAGCCATTTTTAGATAAACCCTTGCCAGAATACCTCTAACCGCAGATTTAGATACTTTTCCACCGTAACCTATTTCTGTCGCTGTTTTTACCATAGCTTCAGAAGCCTCCATTTCTGCTGTAATAAAATCGTAAACATCTTTTTGGGGGGTACGGGCAATGTCTATATCGTCGACTGATGAGGTTGGTTCTGTTTTAAGTGGCACATCGCCCCAATTAGTAACCAGTAAAAAGTAGTAATAGGCTCTGAGGAACTTAACCTCACCTTTGGCTGCCGTCTTATTCTTCTCATCCATGCTTACACCATCTATCCGACTTAGAAAGACGTTCGCCCTTTCTATCCCTTCATAAAGATATTTCCATGCATTAGCCACATCAGAGTTTGACGCATCGAAATTATAGACCGCCGGACCGGAAGTATAAGAACTTCGGTTATAAAAGCCCTCATCTGCTATACTAAAGTCTACCGCGAGCCGGTCTCCGTAGAGCTGCTCCCTTCCTAAAATATCATAAACCCCGGCCAAACCGGCATTTACATCGGTTTCGTTATTATAAAAGTTCTCCTTCACTATAAAGGTCGGATCCTTTTCAAGGAATTTTTCACAACCAGTGGTAAGTAATAGTAAGAGCATCATCACCACTGACAATACACCTTTATGCAATTCATTTTTATGAATTGCGGAAAATAAGTAGTCCAGCACTATATTTTCTGAAGTATTAGTATTCTTTTTCATAATTAACTGCTTTATAAAGACACATTTAAACCGAAAACGATTGTCTTTGGACGAGGATAAGAAGAATAATCAAAGCCAGGTGTTAAGGGCGAATAGTAGACAGCTACCTCCGGATCGTAACCTGTATAATCAGTGATAGTAAAAAGATTTTGGGCTGAAACGTATACCCTCGCAGATTTTACCTTGACATGATCAAGAACACTTTTTGGTAATCTGTAACCTAAGTCAACAGTTTTTAACCGCAGGTATGAAGCATCCTCCACAATTCTGCTTGAATAGGCATTGGGTCCTTCCCCCCCCACCCTGAACATCGTTGTATTTGTATTTTCGGGGGTCCATCTGTTTTCAAAGCTGGAATACTGGTTCAGGTTTGATTTGTTTCCGGCTTCAAATAGTAGCCTGTTCGCATTCAACACATCATTGCCGTAAGACCATTGAAAAAACACATTGAGATCCAGGTTTTTATATCTGAAATTATTAGTGAATCCTCCCTGATGTATGGGGTATCCGCGACCAATAACGGTTCTGTCTAAATCGTTTACTGTACCATCTCCGTTTAGATCTCTGTATTTAATATCTCCCGGCTTAATAAAGGTTTGTGAATTGCCATTGGTTGCGATATTGTCTTTAAGCTGGTATGCGCCGCTGGGTAAAAGATCGAAGTCTGAATACTGGTAAACGCCATCCCATATGTAACCATATATCTGACCTAAAGGCTGTCCGATTTTTGCTATATATCCAGGCAGTTCTCTGAAATTTTGATCCCACTGCACTGTACGGACAATACTTTCCTGATTTTGCGTCAGCTCAAGTATCTTGTTTTTATTAAATGCGATATTGAATGAAGATGTCCAGCTAAAATCAGCTTTCCTGATATTCTCTGTAGTGAAGCTTAATTCCAATCCTTCATTTGAGGTCTTACCTATATTCTTATAGGCAGAAGTATAACCAGTTGAGTATGGCAATAATGCATCAAGCAGAAGGTCTGATGTGATCTTTTTATAATAATCTGCGGTAAACGTTACTCGTTGCTTGAAGAAACCTAAATCTAAGCCGATGTTAGTTTGTGAAGTAGACTCCCATTTCAAATCCGGATTAGCGATTGAACTCAGGAACACACCTTGAATCAAATTATTATTAAAAGAATAATAACCGTTATAAATGTTGCTGGTATTGTCGAAGTTCATTTGTGCATATGTTGCATATTCGCTTACCCTGTTATTCCCTGTAACACCGTAACCCATCCTTAACTTTGCATCAGACACAAACCGATATTCCTTCATAAATTCTTCATTATTGATTCTCCAGGCAAGTGATGCAGAAGGAAAGTATCCCCAATGGTTGCCTTTTCTGAATTTGGAGGACCCATCTGCCCTGAACGAGGCAGTAAGGTAATACTTGTAACTATAGTTATAATTCACACGTCCCAGGTATGACATTAAAGACCATTCACTATTAACAGAGGTTACTGGCTGTGATTCGCCCTGACTCAAACCGGCTAATCCCAGTATTTCATTAGGAAGCTGTGTAGCTCTCAGCCCATATCGTTTATAGCTGTTTTCCTGAAACTCCAATCCTCCAACTGCGGTTATTGTATGCTTTTTTACTTTTTTGGCGTAAGTCAATAAATTCTCATTCCGCCAGGTGTTATTATCGGTATACAGAATACCGCCATTCACTCTGTCAGTACTTCCCGAATATCCGTAACGAGTTTTGGAATTATTGAAAGTCTCGCTTCTGTATGTAGCATTATTGACACCTCCTGAAATTTTGAGCTTGAGACTTTTAGTAAATGCGTACTCTGCAAAGCCATTAGCTACCAGTCTGTTTTCAAAATTATGCCTCAATTCATTATTTGCTGAGAGTATAGGATTAATACGGTAGTCATTTCTGGCTTCATTGGCAGTTAAATCGGGGTCATTTAAAAATTGTTCTAAATCTGCACCACTTGACGACACCGGCCTGTACCCCCAAACGCTATACATGAGGTAATTCATGGCAGAATGATTCTGATCCGGCGTTGCAGGATTGGCGCCATGAGTTTTAGCCCCTGTATATATGACAGTTGAGCCAAGTTTAAACTTATCGTTAACTGTTTGATCTAATGTAAATTTACCCTGCTTTCTATTAAATCCGGAGTTTATAACCGCTCCCTGTTGGTCAAAAATATTGCCTGAAAGGGAGTACTTTGTACTCTTGGTTCCGCCAGATACAGACAGGGAATGATTTTGCATACTGGCTGTTCGGAACAACCTGTCCTGCCAGTCTGTACCTCCAGCTGTGCGGTAGAAATCCAGTGTAGTATCGCCTCTGAGATAACTGGTTTTTACACCAGTAGGATCTCTTTCTGCCTGTAGTTTCACGAACTCATAGGGCCCCATCAGGTCAATCTTATTGATTACTTGCTGAAAACCGCCATAGGCATTATAAGTAATAGTTGGAGCCCCTTCTTTACCTCTTTTTGTTGTAATGATGATTACACCGTTAGCACCTCTCGCACCATAAATAGCTGTTGCAGAAGCGTCTTTTAACACTTCCATAGACTCTATTTCCGCAGGATTCAGGATACTTGCATTCGCATCCTCCATCGGGAAGCCATCAATTACATACAGCGGGGAGTTATCCTGCGTAAGTGAGTTAGCTCCTCTAATTACGATGTTTACCCCAGCTCCTGGTTTACCACTTTCCGACGACACCTGTACACCTGCAACCCGTCCCGCTAATGCATCAATTGCCGAACCAACCGGTGCCTTCTGCAGATCTTCCATCTTTACGGATGCTACAGACCCAGTCAGGTCTTTACGCTGTACTTCCCCGTATCCAATAACAACAACCTCACTTAAGGTTTTGCTATCCTCCCGAAGCTTTAAATTGATCGTCGTTTTTCCGCCAACTAGTATTTCTTCCGAAAGAAACCCTATATAACGGAATATTAATACCGGTGCTCCGTCAACAGGCACCTTAATACTGTACTTACCGTTTACATCGGTCACAGCCCCCAACGTTTTGCCTTTCACTGATACACTTACACCGACCAGCGGATCGCCATATTTGGCATCTGTAACAACACCACTAACTTGCTTAGTCTGCTGAGCGAAGAGAGTTGAATAATGTGCGATAAATAAAAAGAAAATAAAAATCTTCCTCATAATCTATAATTAAATTATAACTGTTTTAAATGCATCATTCAGATGCTCTCATACTTCATTCTTCTGAAGAACCTATCCCAAATCTCCATATAAAGACTCCGAAACGGGGATAAAAATTATGTGATTTGGGGGTAAATATTCGTTTTATCTAAAAATTTCAGCCCTTTACAAAGGAAACAAACACGCAATCCAATTTTATAACGAATTACCAACAAAAAACCACTCTCGTTAATAAAAACACACCAAAAGAAGCAATAAAATAGAAAAAAGACAACCAAACCATGAAACATCAATCGGATTAATACTAACAAAACGCAAAAAGCCGTCTCAAATATTATTTTCTAGACGGCTTTTTACTTTAAATAAAGAATTCAGGTTTCATTTCACAAACTTAAGTACCTGCTTGGCCTCTTCTGTAATGAGTTGGGCTACCAGAACACCCGGACTAATTCCAGCGGCGTCAAATGATAAGGCATTATGTTCAGATACTAAACTGACCTTTCTTTCTATTAACTTTCTACCCTGCATATCTGAAATAATGAGTGTTGCGATACCCGGTTTATGGGCATAAGCAGATACGGTGATTTTTTGTGCATTAGCATACACAGAGAAACGGCTTTTTTCAAGATCATAATTAATAGCCACGGTATTCATAAAAATCTCATCGCTCCCATCTTTATCCACCTGTTTTAGCCTATAATAATTTATCCCGGAAACAGGATAAGCATCTTTAAAGTTATAACTTCTTGTTTCATCGCTATCTCCCTTACCTTTAACAATTCCTATTGAGGTATACTCCTTGCCGTTTACCGATCGCAAGATTTCAAAAAAATCATTATTTTGTTCTGATCCTGTTTTCCACCTTAATTCTACTCCATTATTTGTTTTTAAACCTGTGAATGACGTTAAAGATATAGGGAGAGAAGATCCATCATAAATTAAAGAGAGCTCTGATAAAACTGCGGAACCATTGGACGCTGCACTACTGGAGTGAATAACTGTTGCATTTAAGGCTGTGCCATTTGAAAAAGCGATCGAGGGATTCGCCGTCAAAGTATTATCAGCACCACTTACTTCTAAAGAACGGGGATAATTGGCACCTAATTTAACCCCATCTACCCAGATATTGTAGGTATTATTGGGCAACGTATACGAACTTGCACCCCGAAGGTAGGTTTTCTCTTCACCTGTATTATTACAGTATACCTCAACCTGGTAAGTACTTCCTTTTTGAAAAGTAGTATTGTTAATATTGGTCCAGGTTGTTGTCGTTGAGGCGTCGCTTCCAACACGGTATGCTAGAGTAATTCCGGCTGCAGCTGCAAATGTCCAGCGCAAAGTGGCAAAAAGCTCGTTGCTTGACCTGTATATGGAATTTGCGCTTTTAAAAAGATTATTTTCATCGTGTCCAATTGCCCATATGTAAGTACCCGAGGATAAGTCTGTATTAAACTTTATTTTAAAGTCGGCTTTTACCAGATCTGTGGCATTAGATATCCCATAAGCGCCAAACTTTGTTATACTGCTTATAGGTTGGTTCATTGTAAGGCTATTATTTTCGTTCAGCATAAAACTTCCTTCTGTTCCTGTACCTCCTCCTATTAGCACTCTTACTTCACCATTTGATGGTTTGGGTAAAAACCCTGCAGTGGTCGCATTTGAATAAGAGAAATTGGTTCCACTTGCTGTTGCCTGATAAGTGCCCGGGGTTGTACCGAAATCGTATACCCAGCTAGTGTTGTTTACCCATTGCGCTTGTGAGTAACCAATATTCAGCACCAAACCTAGGCCTAATAGTAATTTTCTTTTCATATTTTTATTTGGGTATTATTAAAAGTTTTGTTTTTATATAACTGAGTATAAATAACGTAGGCTGCCAAGCCTCAGTCTTTTGTGTTATTTTGCGTGATAGGCCAGTTCTATATTCCCACTGATCTTGAGTGCAGATGTATTTGGTTTTGCATTTATAGATTGGATCAGGAAGGCATTCAATACCGCATTCGCAGGTATAGTAGCATCTGTTCCCTCTGCAACATTTGTTTCTGTTGGACGAATTAAATCAGCTGAGCCGTTAAAGCTGTATAAAACTGTCTTTGAAGAAACCGTATTGGTAACCCATAAATGGTAACTGTTCGCAGCTACTATCTGCTCCTTTCCACTTTTGGAGTAATGTTTTGCTTCCGGAGAGTTGTTCATGTACATCTCTATTTTATAAGGGGTATCATAGGCCAAAACACCACCGCTTAGAGTAGCATATTTTCCTGTAGAGTTGCCAACTGTCCTGCTACCTAAAGTCACCCCACTATTACTGTACAAAAATCTGACAGCATTAAATAAAGCTCCGCCCGAGTTTGCTCCGGTATATACGGCATTCGCGCTGTTATACAGATTACCTGGTTTACCCTTGGTACCCATAGAAAAATAGTATGTAGCTTGTTGCTTATCTGGATTGCTGAAAGTTACATTGAAGGTAATACTGGCAATTTCAGATGCGCCCGCGATATTATAAGCAGAGAATTTGGTCGAGCCAACAGTGGAACCAGAGAAAGTCAGAGTGTTCGAAGTTGGCTCTATCGTAAAACCCCCGTCTGTATTTCCTGGTATAAATAGTCTCACTGTGCCCGAAGAAGGCTGGGACAATACAGACGCAGCATTTTTCGATAAATATTCTGCGTTGTCAGCTGTAGCGGTCAATGTGGCTGATTTACTATCGCCAAATCCGTAGCTCCAAGTTGTAGATTGGTTTTTCCATTGTGCCTCAGCAATTCCTGTACTCAACAGGAAACTTAGACCTAGTACTGCGGTTCTTTTCATATTGTTCATTTTTATGTATATGGTTATTGTTTTATAAATTTCAGCCTGCCATCTCCGACTTTAAGGATATAAGCGCCCGCCGGAAAATCCCCGACACTATACTTCATTAGATTTTCACCATTTCTTAAATGGCGATTTTCTTTCAATAAAATCCTTCCGGAAATGTCTGTTATTAGCACTACCGATTTTCTGTCCAGATTAGAAAAACAGGTTACATTTAGTTCATCATTGACAGGATTCGGATAAATGATAAGTTGCTTTCCCTGTAGGGGTAAAGAGGCCGGATTAGAGTTTTTGTCCTTAATTAGTATTAAGGTTTGAGCAAATCCGTCTTTAAGATGAAAATTGGCCTCCAGCAGATCTTCATCCTTAAAAATTCCGGCACCGGAGGCATTTTCGCTAACTCTCCAGCTTCCGGATAAGGAAACCTTCACCTGATTTACAGATGATATCCAGGTGCTTTCTGTGTTGCTTACCGCATTTAAATCGGGACTGGCTATTTTAATAATAAGTGTATCCCTCTCCTCTTTTAAAGACAATAAAGCCCTGCCTGATATTCCTTTTAAATAACCAATGTTAATATCTGACTGAGGTAAAAAGGCGGCAAAGGAAGTTAAATTTCCAGGAATGTATTTTACTGCATGGATAGAATCCGTTTGCATCAAAACTTCAAACACTTCGTTCTGATGAATTTTTGATGCTAAAGCGCTCATTTTTTGAGGTGTTGTAGCAGGGACAACCACAAACTGGTAAGTTGCTGCGTTTGGTTGCGTACCATGAGAAAGCCAGGATTTACTAACAATGGCGCTTGCTGTTGTCGCAGTATTATCTGACATATGTACAGGTGTATTTTGGCTACCCCTGAATATGTTTAGATCGCCATTTCCCTGGCTTATATAATAACCTGTGGTTTGCGCGTTTACCAGCCAAAGGCCGTTTAATGCCGTAGAGAGACTTTGATTATATCCGCCATTGGTTGCCGTTAGGGAGTTAATGTAGATGGGGTTATTGGTACCGGAATTTACAGACTGAAACAGGGTTGTAATTACCGGATCCAAGGCATTGGAAGAGCTTATGTTACTGCCTAGGCACAGCATTAAAGAATCAAAAGTGAAAACCGTTTTACGAAAAGCAAGATTACTTCCTATATATCTTGCACCTGCATTCTCAGAAAAATTCATGCCGAAGACCCCGGTATTTCCATTGGCCAGGGCACCAGCAAAGGCATCAGCCTGGTATTCTGACGCAGTCCCAGAAAGCAATGGCTTAAGGTTATCATATGACTGCATGACGGTTGTTGTGCCGGGCATCATATTCCAATCCCAACCAGCACCGCCATTGACATAACCACTCGCTGCCAGACTGCCATTATAAAGCACTTCTAAGGCGCCGTAACTCTGGTAACGACCATAGCGGTTAGCTCCAGCATAGATCTCAGCACCAAACATCCTGTCAGTGAATCCGCGAGCAACAGCGATCCAATTGTCTTTCCGCATAATACCAGTCTGCGCATAATTCAGCTGGTGATAACCATCGTAGTTGAGAGCAGGTACTGCATACCTGTTTGTATGGAAGATATAATTATAAAAGCCTGCCATTTCCGGCTCTGCATTTTGCTGAGTAATATCACTTCCAACTTGAATAAAGCGATCCAATGCCGTCGCACTTACCGGCACAGATGCAGGAAAAGGAGAACGCCCGGATGCTGAATGAGGATAGATGGCCCCTTTAGATGTTTCAAGAAAAAGCGCCTTTAAAGCCTTGCTCATATTTCGGTAGGCTGTTAAACTTACTTTGAACGGCGTACCTTTTAACTCATAAGCTCTGTTGATCCAGGTATCGTAAGCATACAGATAACTGATGTGTTGGGAATTATGGTGGAAACCTGCGCCATCGGGTTTTATGCCATCTCTCGCGCCCTGACTGTCGTATGTAAACTGTTCCAGATACCTGCGAAAGCTTTTGAGGTCGCGGCTTATTTCGCTATCAGAATTGCCCAGCAATGCCAGTTCAACCAAAAAGTTTGATTTCACATGCAGATAATCCATTTCCAAACCGGGCACAGGGTCCACATTATAAATTGTATTAAACTCATGTGACCATTTCAGCATTTTCACGATAGCCGATTTGGTACCCGCATCAGCGATATGAGGTAGAGCATCTAAAAAACCCACAGAATATACCCTTGCCGCTGAATAATTATTATAGGGTATTATGCTTCTTGACCCTTCCGCCAATCCCTGTTCTAAAAGATAAGCTGCAAACAACTGCAGTTTATTGAGGGCATCAGCGTCATTGTTGAGGGCATAAGCCCGGGTCAGAGCACCGCAATATTCAGACAGCTTGATCAGCGTATCTATGTTATAAATCGCAGAAATTCCCCTGCCCCTTACAGAGCCATCTGAATTGTAGGATATTGCGCAATTGTTGACAAAACTTTTTGCTGATGCAAGGGCCGATGCGGATACCGGGCTCAGTGTTCTCCTAAAAGAAATTTTAAGTCCCTTTATAGCTTCTGATTCATAATTTGTTACAGAGCTGAAAGGTATATCCGGCTGGTTTTTCCAGGCAGAATAAGCGTTAGTATAATTTGATGTTAACCTGAAATGCCCGATATCAAGTGCCATGTGTGGCCCGGGATTACGTACATCAGCATTCATCACAAAGGTCATTTCATCAAGGAAAATTACGTTGGTCAGCGATGATGAGGGTTTGTAGACCACTTCCATTTTGTTTAGGAAAAAACCCGGCAACTCACTTCCTGAATCATAATCATAGCGGTAACTTCGATGGAATTCGCGCCAGCCCTGGTAATTAAGCAGCATTCTTCCCTCCCGCTTAAGGATATTGTTAGCATCATAAAATTTAAAGATCAATGTATCTGTGCTTACACTGCTGCTATAGACAAAGAATTGGGCTGAGTTTGCTGTATAGTTATAGGTATCAGCGGCTGGAATATTTAGTGCACCGGCAGTTAGAACAGCACCGGCCTGCGGTACCCATTTCAATGCATTCGCGCCTCCTTTTACATGTTCGTTGCTGAGAGAAATCTGTCCGCCATTGCTCGTAGACCAGTTGGATGGAATGCCTGTATTAAAATTGACGAAACGTTGCTGGCCAAGGCCAAAATACGTTTGTATAATAAAAAGAGATACGAGTAAAAGTTGCCTCATAAAGCACCGTTATAATTTCCCAGATAACGAATCTGGGAAATTAGGAAGCCAAACAGGGGTATAAAATCGTTTGATTAGGGGTAGAGATTCCTTGTTGAATGAAAGACAAGGATTAATCAGGGAATACAATGACGAATTACACAGACGGCACAGGTATCTCTGTGGCTTCCCCATGTCCTCTGTGGTTATTTGTGGTTACAGTTTAGAACCCAACCTTTTTTGTATCTCCTTTATACGCACCTCCCGGGAGCTCAACACTTACACTTTTCAACTTCCCGGTTTTAACATCCTTCATGCTAACCACCACACTGCTTTCTTTTTGCAAAGGATCAGCAACAAATAAATCAAATTTGCCTCCTTTAGCTTCTTTAAGCATCAACACGCAAGGTTTATTAACAGTTATAACCGCATTATTAATTTCTACGGAAGACGGCACATAGAACACCGCCTGAAATATTTTAGACTCGCTATGATAAACAGCCTGATTCTGCGCGGTATTGCTGATGATACTTAAGTTTTTGGGATTATAGCTCTTTATATTTTTAATCGCCGGCAACACAATATAACTATAGCTAGCTGAAGCTGGTTTACTTCCATGGTCTATCCATAATTTGAATACATTTCCTGAAACCCTATTAGCCGAATGGGAATTATTGATCTTAAACCAGTTCCCGGATTGCTCCATCGTACTTATTTTCAGATTGGTCTCCTGTGGAAAATAATACCCTACGTTATCATGCAACACCCAACTGTTCGCCCCGGACTTAAGCTCTTCAAAACTCTCTTTTTTGAAACTTTTACCCAGCGATGTACTTACATTTCCATTGAGCCAGGCCTGATTAACAGATGTAGTGACGGCCTCAGAGGCTGAAGAATTAATATCAGCTCCTAAACAAACAACCTCTTCATCAAAAAAGAACCAGGACTTTTTTGCTTTCACACCATCATAATCCAGCTGATAGGCCGTAGCTCCGTAAACGCCATCTGAAACCCCGCCGGCAAATTCATTACGGCCGGTTTCCCCCCAGTTCACTTCCATCTTAAGGTCTTCGTTATGATCCTTACTGGTTGTTCCAGGGATCTTATCCCATTCCCACACAGGCATAATATTATAATACTCAGGCCCCCTGACTTGTATATTTGTTGCCCCGTCTGAAAGGTAACGGCCATAATTGTTTTCCTTATTGCCCATCTCACTCCTTTTTGTACGGGCACTCGCAATCCTTACATTAAAAGAGTATTCCGGGCGTATATGCAGGGTATAATCCCCTTTCCAGAAATGTTTATGAAAAGCTTGAACTTTATAAGGCTCGGTTACGGAGCTGTCTACTCGTAACCTTTCGTTTTCTAACTGGGCAGTATGTTCCGGATCAATCAATACCATGTTGTTTAATTGATACTTTTCTGATGGTTTACGTAAAATGCCCGGCCGGCTCACTCCCCTCCCTTCAACGTTAAAGTCGATATATCTTGATCTCAGAGTTTTCAGATAAGTATCCCTGTAGAAAGTGGAAAACAGGGCTAACTTTTCTTTACTTAATGCATAGGGCGTACCAGCCACATATTTCGCTATTTTTATTACGCCCGATATGAAAACACTTCCGTATCCACTGATATACAGCTGGGGGCCGTGCTGAAGGTACGAGAAGTCATGCTGCAAACCTTCTTCGCCATCTACCAGGCTTACAGGTTTAAAAAGTTCATTTAAAGAAAATTCAAGGAGCTCCTTATCTTCAGTTAAAAGAGCCCTGTAAAAAAAGTGCGTAGCAATATCTGTTTTATTAGCACCTGTTTTTGCTTCAACATCACCTCTCTTCATACGTTCAAAAAGCTTATTCTCCAGTTCTTCGGGAAGTTGTTTCGTTGCGAATCGCATAAGAATAATGGTTATTCCCAGCCTTTGCGGCATATTGATTTCATTATGCCACCAATTACCGCTTTTAGGGTCTTTCTCAAACCAAACGCTAAGAGCCTTTATAATGGAACCGTACAAATCCTCTCTGCCATAGTACATACTTCCTTTGCTGGTATAAGCCTGAACCAGGTCTTGCGTTCTGCCGATATGCTCAGCAGGCTGCCAGTTTGTAATTGACTGATCTCCGTAATTTATATCAGGCCAGGTTCCATCCTTTTGTAAGCTTCCCAGGGCTTTTTCAGCTGGTCTCTCTACGTTTTTTGCATTTTTACTGACGTCTTCAAACACCCTTTTGATAATAGTGCCAAATGGGTATGTAGCTTGAGCGTCTGCTAAAACAGGTAAGGCTAACATTAAAGATAATAAGCAGAATATTTTCCTTGATCTCGTCATTGTTTTCATTTAATAATCATCTGTATTACACACGGGTATTAGGGATATTTAAGCTCCATCTCCCTGCCCGATACCTCCATGCGGTGTTTCATGATCTGATTGTAGTCACCATAAGCACTCTCCCAATGAGGCTTATCTATTGTTTTTTCCCATTTTTCCAGCTGCTCTGACAGTCGTTTTACCTTTGCAGGATATCTGGAAGCCAGATTCGTAGTTTCCGAAATATCTTTTTTAAGATTGAAAAGTAATACCGGATTTTGCGGCCCGCTGCGAATGAGCTTCCATTCACCGTTGCGCACGGCTGCAGCAACTCCCCTTCGCCAAAAAAGGATCTTATGAGGTGTCTTGTCATTCCGTCCAGAGATAAAAGGAAGTAAATCTTTGCCATCAAGTGGTTTAATACCAGCGTGCCTGCCTCCCGCTGCCGCAATTGCAGTCGGAACAATGTCAAGGGCCGAAACGGTCTGGTTATATTTCTTGCCTGCCGGGATATGGCCAGGCCATTGCATTAAACAGGCAACTCTTATCCCTCCTTCCCATTTAGAGCCTTTTAATCCTCTTAAATGACCATTATCTGAAAAATTCCCCGTGGCAGCACCATTATCGTTGATGAAGACAATCAGCGTGTTATCAAACAGATCATTTTTCTGTAAAACATTCACAATGCTGCCAACTCCCTCATCCAGTGATGCCATCATTGCTGCGTAGGCCCTGCGGCCTTTGTCGGGAATATATGAAAATTTGTTCATGAGTTCTGGTTTTGCATTCATCGGAACGTGAACTGCATTATAAGCCAGGTACATAAAAAATGGCTTGTCCTGATTTTCAGTGATGAATAGGGAAGCTCTTTCGGTGAACATATCAGTGAGATAGCCTATTTCTGATTCCGGAACGATCTGATGGTTATCAAACATCGCAAACTTCCTGGCCCGTTCTTTCCTATAGGCAAAGAAATCACGGTGTCCTTCCAGGAAACCATAAAACTCATCGAAGCCCCTGTTTAAAGGAAAATGCTTTTCTTCTTCACCCTGATGCCATTTACCGATAGCTATGGTTCTATACCCGTTTGATTTCATATGGTCGCCGATAGTTTTTTCATTCGGATCGAGACCAATGTCGCTTAACTGGTAGCCGTCTGCAGGCTTATTAGAGATGTTATGTTCGAATCCGAATCGCTGCTGATAACGCCCGGTTAAGATTCCGGCACGGGATGGTGCACAAACCGATGCACTTACATAAGCGTCAGAAAACAGTATGCCATTTCCAGCAATGAGATCAATATTGGGTGTGGGAATTTCTTTCCCCCCATAAACGCCGAAATCTGCATATCCGGCATCATCGCTGACAATGACAATTATATTGGGCTCTTTTGATCTGATCTTCTCCTGGGATACCAGTTTACCGGGACTCCAGAACAGGCAGACGATGACTACAAACTGTTTGATTCCTATATTCATAGAATTTGAGACTGGACAGGACAAGCCTGAAACAATTGGTGCTGCTTCAAATTTTCCAGAAAAAGACCGCATCAAAGGTGAGATATTCGTCAAAATGGGGGCATGGATTCATTCCAGGCCAGGTTTGTCATTTCCCAAATGGTTATTAAAGCGCGCCAGCTTGCCGGCTGTTTTAATTCCCTTGTCGTTCCTTTTGATCCAAAAACTCAGATGGCGTTTTCCCATACTGTTTTTTAAATTCTTTGCTAAAATATTTCCGGTCATTGAATCCAACGGAATACGCTACTTCGGAAACGTTCAGGCCCTCTTCCAACAGCTGTACAGCTCTTTTTAATCTTAAAGACTTGAGCATGTCTGTTATGGTCATTCCGGTTAGTGCTTTGATTTTTTTATAAAGCACAGCCTGACTCATACCGATTTCAGCCACCAGGCTACTTACATTAAAATCCGGGTCCTCCATCTTTTCTTCAACAATCAACATTAGTTTGTTAAGAAACTTCTCATCCGGTGATTCAATATCAATCTTCCTGGGCATGAGCATTACCTGCCTGCTATATTTCTCTTTTAGAGCCTCCCTTGAAACCAACAGATTTCTCAGGCTAAGTTCCAGGACCTGGATGCTGAAAGGCTTGGTAATATAGACATCAGCGCCTGATTCGAGGCCACTTACCTGGTGCATATGAGAAGCCATCGCTGTTAAGAGGATCACCGGAATGTGACTGGTAATGTCGTCTTGCTTAAGCGCAGAGCAAAGTTGAAAACCATCTATCCCAGGCATAGTTACATCCGTAATAATGATATCAGGAAGTTCTTCGCGGGCAACATTTAAGCCGTCGATGCCATTAGAACAGCCCTTAACCACGTACGATGGTTCCAGAGACCTGACTATGAATTGTCTTAGCTCGTCATTATCCTCCACTACCAGGACACTATGTTGTCTTTCGGCAGGTGGCAAACTTTCTTTAAAGGGAACCTGAACCGGATCAGTGAAATTAAATGATCTTTCCTCCGCTTTTTCGCCGGCTTGTAATTCCTCGTCCGAAAAATGCTGATGGCCTTTAAGTAAAGTAATAGTAAATTCAGTAAAGCCTTCGATTCCTTCTTTTGCAGACCGGCTCTTTAAAGCAATTTCACCTTTATGCAGATCAATAATATTTTTAACGAGTGCCAGTCCTATTCCCCAGCCTACCGGTTGATTATTCTTCGCTTCAACCTGGTAAAAATTATCAAACACCCTGGCCTGTTCTTCTTCCGGAATTCCAATCCCGCTATCCCTAACTATAAACTGCAGGTGCTGCTCTGTGGATACCAGTTTAAAAGAAATAGCGCCGTTCTCAGGAGTATATTTGAATGCATTTGAAAGAAGATTAAAGAGCACCTTTTCCATCTGGCTGGTATCAATATATCCTTCGATCAGCTCGTCATCACAATCAAAAGACAAACTGATATTTTTAACCGCTGTCTGACTTTGAAAAGCTCTGCAAATATTTGCGCAAAAATCTACCAGGTTTACTTTGCTGATATGGAGCTTCAGATTACCTGTCTCAATTTTTCGGAAGTCCAGTAACTCGCTGATCAGTCTCAAAAGCCTGTCGGAATTATTTTTGATACTCTGTAACTGGTAGTTCAGCACAGGATTATTCTTCGTGGCATCAATTATTTTTTCGAGCGGAGCAAAGATCAATGTTAACGGAGTTCTGATCTCATGCGAAATCCTTGTGAAAAAATCCAGTTTTAACTGGTATAATTCCTTTTGCCGCTCGTTATTCAAATGCTCGTAATAGAGATCAGTTTCTAAACGTTCCTGGCGTCTTAAAAACCTGTTGATATAGTACCAGGCAGTAACAAATATTGCGAAATAGATCAGGTAGGCCCACCACGTTCTCCAGAGAGGCGGATGGATTTTAATAGTAATAGCTGTTGGCTCGGGATTCCATACACCATCGTTATTACTTCCTTTAACCAGGAATCTATACGTTCCTGAAGGCAGATTGGTATAAGTGGCAGCAGGCCTTCGAACGTAATTCCAGTCCTTCTCAAACCCCTCAAGCTTATACGCGTAACGGTTTCTCTCAGGATGGATGAGGTTCAGCGATACAAAATCAATAGTGAAAATATTTTGCGACGCTTTGAACTCAATCTTGTCTGTAAATGGCAAATCCCTTTTCAACAGACTGTCTGGACCGTTAATTTTCACCGGAGTATTGAAGAGACTTAAACCTGAGATATAAACTTTGGGGATCGATTTATTACTTTGAAGGTTTTTAGGAAAGAAAGTGACTAACCCATTGTAGCTTCCAAAGTAAAGTGTTCCCTTTTGATCTTTATAGGTAGCATTATAGTTAAACTCATTGGTAGGCAGACCATCGCTGGCATAATAATTTTTAAAGGAACGTTCTTTGGTATTCAACTTGGAGAGCCCTCTGTCTGTACTTATCCATAGATTACCTTCATTATCTTCTTCGATACCTACAACGTTATCGCTTACCAGGCCATCGGCACTGGTATAATTACTGAATCGCTTTTTCTTTATATCGAAGCGGCTTATTCCTCCTCTATGTGCACCTATCCAGATATTCCCTTTATGATCTTCCTTTATACAGTTTATATAATTTGCATTTAAACCATTTGTCCCCTTTTTAAATTGTACAAAGCGATCACTACCAGGGCTCATGAAATTTAAACCTGCCGCAGTGCCTACCCATAATCCCCCCTTGCTATCAGTATACAAAACCCGGATATAATTACTGCCGATACGATTTTGTGAGGACTCAGCCTTTTCCCGGTAATGTATAAAGCCTCCGCTTTCCGGATTGTAGAGGTCCAGACCCATAGTAGAAGTTCCAACCCATAACCTCCCCTTCTTATCTTCGGTAATGGCACTCACATATCCAAAACCGAGCGCTTTAGGGTTCTTCCGATCTGGCCTGAAATGCCTGAAACTCTGGTCAACAGGATTAAACAGTTCAAGCCCGCCTTCGAACAAACCTATCCAGATCTGGTTTTTGGAATCCTTGAATATTGCCTTTATGGTGTTCGACCTTATACTTCCCGAATTTGAGGGGTCATTAGTATAACTTTTAAATTGCCCCGTTTGCTTATTATAGAAATTTAGTCCGTGCCCTTCTGTTCCTATCCATAAGTTATCATTTTCGTCGGCAGCAATTACGCTTATGATATTGCTGCTGATACTATTTCTGTACCGGTTGTAAGTAAAAACATTAAATGGGACAGTGTTTTTGTGAGCAACGTTTACACCTCCGAACATTGTTCCCACCCAGATAGATCCATGTTTATCTTCGATCACATCTTTAATGGAATTGTCACTCAAGCTCTTTGGATTCTCGAAATCGTGTTTGAATACCTGATATTGTGAAGTTTCCGGATTAAAAATATTCAATCCGGACATGGTTGCGATAAGCAGCCTGCCATCTTTGGCAGGTGTAATCTTTCTGATGAAATTTCCGCTCAGGCCATTAGGGCTTGAATAGCTGGATTTGAATCGTTTAAATGAGCTTGTCTCTGGCAAGAAGAGATTGAATCCATGCTTTTCTGTCCCTATCCAGATCCTGCCCTTACGGTCTTCGGCAATGGTTTTGATATAATCAGAGCTTATAGTATTCTCTTTATCAGGCGAGTAACGGAAGGTTTTGAAGCGATAACTTCCGTCCCCCGCGGGAACCATCAGAGTTAAGCCATTAGATGTCCCTACCCAAACATTTCCTTTAGAATCTTCAAATACAGCATAAACCTGATTATCTGCCAGCCCGTCTTTAACATAGAAATTTTTAAAGGTTCTTGACCTGGAGTGGGGCAGCATGCTCAGTCCTCCATTGGTTCCTAACCAAACTCTACCGCTCTTAGGAATATGTAATGCCAGAACTGCATAAAAACTCAAGCCGTTCTTGTCTGATGGATTATATAGGATCCTCTCAAAGGAATCAAATTCAGACGAATAACAGTTTACACCGCTTTGAGTTCCAATCCAAAGTTTGCCTTCTGAATCTTCTGTAATCGCATAAATATAATCATCAGTGCTGATTGTTCGCTGGTCTGCTGGATCGCTGGTATAGATTTTAAAGTTGCGGCCATCATACCTGTTTAAGCGATCACGTGTGCCAAACCACATATATCCCCGGCTATCCTGATGAATTGCTAAAACAGTACTTTGAGAGAGCCCGTTATTTACCGACAAATGCTCAAAGGGTTGAGCAAAAGCGGAACAAACAGAAAAGCACATCAAACAAAAAACACTAAATATTCTATCCATTAACCAATGCTGCCAGATAATTACGTACAATTAAGTAGGATTAAGTATGCTTATTCAATATAAGGACTAGGATACAGCTGAATTGGATCGCTGCTTTCCAAAAGTAGTTAAAAATCACCTCAATTTAACATTGAAGTCAAGTTTACATATTTTAATTTAGCATTTCTTTCTCAAACAATAGGGCAGCTATTTCTTTATATTCTTTATACAAAGAGATAAATAGACTTACTTCCTTGCCCATGAATAATGACAACTTTAAGGAGACAATAAACATTCCTTCCTCCTTTTTCATTACATCCACGTTGAACCTTGAGTTCAAAGGAGAAGCTGCTGAGTCAAACCCAGCTGCAGCTTTCGGATTTTCAGTGCCTGTTATTACGGATGAATGCCCGGGTAAGCTTCAATATTTTCCTTTGAGCAAAAATTCTCACTATTCATTGAAAAAGGAAGTCAATCAGGATCTGTTCATGCAAGCAATGAGCAATAAGAATTTTTGTGTGATCATTTGCAATTCGATTGATATCGAACATGAAGAATCGAAAAAAAAGCGATCTTTCAAGTCGCGCGACAAGGGGCCTTTAGCCTTCATTGCAGGTGTATGGGATGTTACTGAAGACCCTTTAATGGCGGCTACGTTGTTTAGTTGTACTTTACTTAGTATGGAATCGGAACCGGATGGTGGAAGAATTCCATTGCTTTTGACCGCGAATCAAATAAACTCATGGATTTCGGGGAGTCTCGACTTGAAGCAAAGGCTTCAGTTTATACAATCATTAAAATCCTAAAATAATCATCCCGCCCCATTGATCTTTGTTTCTCTTTCCTAACTTTAGGTATGGAAACAGCCAAATTTAAAACGATCGATGAATATATAGCCGGTTTTCCCGAAGATATACAGAAGGTTTTGCAACAAGTTCGAATCACGATTAAACAAGCTGCCCCTGAAGCCTCAGAATCGATCAGCTACGCAATGCCTGCGTTTTCCTGGAATAAACGTCCACTTGTTTACTTTGCGGCTTTTAAGAAACATATAGGTTTTTACGCACTTCCGGAAGGAAACGATGCGTTCAAAGACGAACTATCACGATACAAGACGGGGAAGGGCTCCATTCAATTCCCTTTAACTGAACCTATGCCTTTAGGACTGATCACCAAAATCGTAAAATTCCGTCTGGAGGAAAACTTCGGAAAATGAGTTTCCAAAGCTTTAGAGGTAGGCCTCTATTATAAAAATGATAGATGAGTATAACTCATACTATTTTAATAAAGATTCAACCCAATCTATCTTTGTGTCATCAATTAAAATAAAATGAATACAAAGAAGGTATTTATTATAAACGGAGGGCAGGTTTTCGGGCATTCCGGAGGACGCTTCAATAAAACTGTAACTCAAGCTACCCAAGCTTTCTTTGAAGCGCAAGCAGGCTATGAAATACGGATTACAGATATAAACGAAAAATACTATCCAGCAAGAGAAGTTGAAAATTACGTATGGGCAGATGTGGTGATCTACCACACTCCGATCTGGTGGTTTCAGGTTCCTCACGGTCTGAAGAAGTATATTGATGTTGTTTTCACGGAAGGACATCAGAAAGGCATATACCGGAGTGATGGCCGTTCATCAGCCAACCCGGCGATTAACTACGGTACCGGAGGCAGTCTGCATGGCAGGCATTATATGCTCACAACGTCCTGGAACGCCCCTGAAACTGCATTTACGATACCTGGCGAGTTCTTTAATGAACACAGCGTAGATGAGGGCCCCTTGTTTGGTTTCCACCGCATGAACGCGTTTACAGGTATGAAGCCTCTGGAAAGCATTCATTTTCATGATGTAGAAAAGAATGCTGATATCGTAAAGGACCTGAAAAGATATGAAGATCACTTAAACAGAGTTTTTGCAGAGCAACAAGCAGAACAAAATCCTCTTACTATTTAATTAGGCCAGGGGCTTCAACATATTAAAATTTACAATAACAAGCCCTTTGATAACATTTTCCTGCTCTTTGATTACCGCGAAGCCATTCCTTTCAAAGAAAGGTTTTGCGGTAATACTTACATTGGCAGTGAGAACGTCATAGTTCAGCTGGATTGCTCTTTGTTCAGCCTCATGCAGCAGCTTATTAGCGATACCCTTTCTTTGAAAATCCTTATGTACATAAAAAAGGTCAAGGTAGCCGCCAGTATCTAAGCTGCAGTACCCTACAATCGTGTCATGGTACTCGGCAGTAATAACGTCTTGCTTATCGAAAATACTCAACCAGCGACTGGTATTTTCCACGGAAGATGTCCAGACAGCTATTTGCTCCTGGTTATAATCGTTTTTACAGACACTCTTAATCGTATCCACATATAGCTTTTGCATCTCATACATGTCCGCTAATGTCCCCTGCCTGATCCTTAAATCTGTGATGTTCATCATTCTTAATAGTGGAATACAGCTCCTGCCGTATAATATGGTTCGCTATCTCCTATTTTAATTTTTAGCCTTACCTTGTCGATCCGTTTCCCTGTAACATCATAAACGTATTCGTAAGTTACCGGCCCTACCTCAGCGTTACCGCTTTCGCTGATTTTAAGGGGAAGTTTATTTGTGTTCATCAATACTACATCGTCGAACAATTCTGTTGCCTGATGCTGGTATAAGGGATGCAGCAAACTAAATGGATTTACAATCAGCTCTTTCGAAAAACCCTCGATCTTCCGGACAATTGTACCTGTTTGGGATCCGGATTCGTCGAAAGCATCTGTTCTGGTTTCAGTCAATTCATCGTTTGCTCCATAAGTGTAAGTACATATTGAACGAACAGATAATACGCCCTCAAAAGCGATCATTATTTTTCGTTCTTTGATTTGTCCCTGGCTGTTGTAGGTATACAAGTACCTGGTGGTTTCCAGGTTATCAGAAAACTGGCTCTTTTGTGTGATCCTGTTCTGCTGATACGAATACTTCGTTGGGCTTTGCGATTCAAATACCGATTCCTTCAACCTGCCATTATCGTATTTAAAAACCGACGTGTATTTCCAGGGCAGATTACTGCTTCCAGAGGTTACCTTGTCCAGAGTCAGATCACTGTTATAAGTAAACTCAAGTTTATGAGTGACTCCGACATCGAACGTTACTGATTTCACAAGCTCGGCACTGCTTGAAGGATTTTTTTCTGGAGAATCTTCGGGCTGTGTAACTTCATTCTCTGTGCAATTTTGCAAAGACATGCAGAAAGGCAGAATAAGGATTGCTAGTAAAGCTCTTTTCATACAAAGTTGGTTAACGACTTTTACTATTACGATAAAAGTTACTCTTGCGCTACAGGAGGGTTGAGAGTTAAGGGTTAAAGTTCAGAGCTTAGCAACCGTGCTTTTAACTTTTAACTCTGATCTTTCAACTTTAAACTTCGTTCCGCTTTACGTTTCTCCCGTTTCATTTTCCGGAGCTCCTTTTTGGTTGGTTGTACCTGCCGCTTTTCAACATCGCCGGCAGTAGCCAGCATTATTTCTTTCATCCCCGCAAACACAGACGTCCACATCAGGTTGAAAAAAGAGCCGGAGTCCTTTCGTTCCGAAACTGTCTTTCCTACCCGAAGTTCACCATCATCATCCGGATTGCTACTTTTGATCACCAAAGTATTTGCAAGCGATGAGATGAGGCCTCGCTTTTCGAGTGTCTTATCCTCTTCCTTCAGTATATTAACCTTCAGATCATTATAATAAAGTTTAAGCCAGCCAGATGAGCGTCGCCAGTCTGCCTTCACATTAAATGTGACTTTCTTTATCTTGCCTGATTCAATTTGAACGAGCGACAAACCCTTGCTGACTGCATTAAGCTCAGGCATATTCATCGGCCCAAGAGAGCCCTTAAAATTAAAATCAGCATTTTTTGCAGTCAGGTCAAAATTCAGGGTCACATCCATCTTTCCTTTGTTCATTAGCCAGGTACTTATCGTTGCCCGAGCCCAATTATTTTTAGAAAGTTGTGATGAATCATTCGTTACATTAAGAATACTCCCATTAAATCGGTTAAAAGATACGGTTCCTTTTCTTTTTGATTTTGGGTTGTACTCCGAATAGCGTATGGTTGAATTCCTGATTATAACCGAATCAACCAATGTATTCAACTTTAAACGCCTCAAAACTACGTGGGGATAGTTCCGGCCCTTATCAAAAGAAACCGGGGGCAATTCCCTGTTCATAAAAATATCAATATCCGCTTTATCGATTAAAACAGCATGGGCTGTCAGCCTGTCATCGGTAAGCAAAGTGTTAAAGATCAGCTCGCGGCACAGCACTTCTCTAACACTGATATCATACCGGTCATGCTGCTGCTTAAATTTCCTCGAAAAAGCCATCTCCGGATAATTTGGCTTTACTTTTAGTTGTACAAGCTTCAGGAACCTCCCCGAACTTGAAGCCTCTGCCCCTCCAAAAGAAATAGTATATAATCTATTTTTCGTAACGAATTTCTGCTTACTAAGATTTAAACTGATGTCCTTTGCATAATAGAAACGTGAGCGGTCAAAGTGACTGGCCGAATCTATTTTCAGGTCTGAGATCCTCAGGCTAAGTCCTTTGAACTTCAGAACATCCTTACTTGTGCCGGCATTCCGGTAGCTGACATCAGCGTCCTTTATCACAATACTTTTGATTAGAACAGTTTTCAAAAGACCGGAAAGCAGCTCGTAAACATTTTTAGACCTTGATTTATCTTTCCTAGTATGCGATCTATTGTGCGAGACAATAATATCAGGCTTGTATATGACGACAGAACTCCAGTCGATCTTTTTATGAAAATAGATCTCCCAGAAGCCAACATCCCGGAGAAGCAAGGCATCCATCTTGATTGTCAATAAATACTGGGGAGCAAGATTTTTCTGCATCAAACGTCTGAATAAAGCAGTGTCTGGTCTGAGATACAAGTTTTCAAACCCTATATCCCCTGTTAGCAGATTGACACTGATATCATCAAAACTTAGATCATAGAGTCCTTTACCAGATTCTTTCACCGCAGCTTTAATTTCTGAACTAATAACAGACTTCCAACGAAAGTGTACGTATATAGTCACAGAGAGGCATAAGCCAATTACTACTACAAGTACCGATAGGATGGTCTTATGTGTTGCTGTAAATTGTTTAAAATGTTCTTTTTCGACCATTCCGGTTAAGATTGCAGGGCCTGATATTAGGTCAGGGAAAACCTGCTGTAAATAGGTAGATTAGGAACAGCATTTACGATAAAAAGTTTAACATATACAGATAAGACTAAGATCAGATCATCTCTTTTTCAAAGATTGCAATATAGGAAAATTTGGATAGCTAACCTGGTACACGCGGCACCGCGTGCGCCAGTAAAGAAATAGAAAAGAAATAGTAAGTGGATTTATTACGATAATAACATCCTACAATATTTAGTAAAGAAGCTACATAATCGGGAGGCTGTGTCCATTACTTTTGCTTAAATTTTAAACCAACTACAGCAATTTATGAGAAAGATCTTAAGCGCTGCACTTTTATTTTTAAGCCTCACCACCGTAGTAAACGCCCAGCAGCTTGCGTTTCCAGGCGCAGAGGGCTATGGTAAACACACAACAGGAGGCCGGGGTGGCCGGGTGATTGAAGTAACTAATCTCCTTGGGGATGAATCACCGGGAAGCTTACGCGCCGCACTTAACACGCCAGGCAAGGACCCCATCACGATTGTTTTCCGTGTTTCCGGAACCATAGCTTTAACTAAGGGCCTGGTTAAAGTTGGCCGGTCTAACATGACCATTGCGGGACAAACCGCACCTGGCGACGGAATATGCATCAAAGACGGCTGCCTTAAATTCAGCGGAAGCAATCTGATCATCAGATACATGAGATTCAGACCGGGCGACGAAGCCGGACTTAGTGATCTTTCCAGCCTGGGTAATGAAAATTCTAAAAACGTTATTATCGATCACTGCTCACTAAGCTGGTCGAATGAGGAGAGCCATACTTGCTATGATAATAAATTCATCACGGTACAGTGGTGTATACTGAGTGAAAGTTTGTATAGTTCTTTTGATTCTAAAGGAGCAAGAAGTTATGCAGCCCAATGGGGCGGGCAGTATGCCAGCTATCACCATAATCTTATTGCAAACAATGTAAGCCGCTCCCCACGTGTTAACGGAGCCAGATCTCATGACACAGTGGCTCTATGCGATTACCGGAATAATGTGATCTACAACTGGGGGAAATCTGGTGCGGTTTATGGTGGCGAACTTGAAGTAAATTCACCTGAAGCGAAGTGCCTGGTAAACTGGGTTAATAACTATTATAAACCAGGACCGGCAACTTCGGCAGACCGTTACTTTGCCGCCCCATCCTACGAATCCCGTAAAGGTGCCGCTAAAGGATATGCCAAATGGTTCATTTCAGGCAATATAATGGAAGGCGACAAGTCCCTCAATAAAGATAACTGGAAAGCGATCGATGTAAGTAAAGTAGGCTCTGCAGAGAATATCAAATCTCCCATCGAGTTTAAAGTCGAGAAACCGGTGACCGAGTCAGCAGAGGATGCCTACAAATCTGTACTGGCTAAAGCCGGGGCAATTTTCCCGGTAAGAGATGCAGTTGACACGCGCATTGTAAGCGAAGCATCAGGAAAAACAAAACCAAAAGGTAGCGGAGCTTATGGTGCCAACAAGGGAATCATCGATTCTCAAAAAAGCCTGGGTGGCTGGCCGGAGCTAAAAGCAGGTACTCCTCCCCTTGATTCCGACCATGATGGGATGCCCGACAACTGGGAGAAAAACAACAATCTTAATCCCCGGCAACCAGAAGACAGGAATACTGTAGCAAAAGACGGTTATACGATGTTGGAAAAGTACCTGAATGAGCTGGTGTTATGAGTGGTAAGTAGTAACGGTAAGTTGGAGTTTAAAGTGTAAAGTAAAATCTGTCCTGAGAGTTAGCGCAGCTCTCAGGATTGAGTAATAAAAAAAGAGTCTCTGACTCGCTAAAGCGCTAGGCCTAAATCTAAACAGACTTCTTTACAAACTTTGTCAAAATTACAATGGTGTCCCCATTTATTTTACCTTCAATCTGCTCCGCATTATCTTGAACCAGCTTAATCTTTCTAACCATAGTACCTTTGGGAGCGATATAATTAGTTCCTTTCACATTTAAATTCTGAGTAAGAACCACTGAATCTCCGGACTCCAGCACTACGCCATAGCTGTCTTTATGAATAATTTTTTCTGCCTCCAAAGCATCTTCGGCGTTCGCCCACTCTACAAGTGCTTCATCCAGGTAAACGGCATCCATCGCATCTCTGGCCCATTCTTCAGACGACAATTTATTCAGTATCTTGTATGATAAGACCTGTACAGCCGGCACTTCGCTCCAGATACTGCCTTCCAGGCTGCGCCAGTGCGGAATATCTGAGTAATTATCTGCCTTAATTTGATCAAGACAGCCCGGGCATAAAACAACCTGATTTTCAACCACATCCTCAGTTTTAGGAGGAACGGTATATGCATATAAGTTTTCGTCAGGGGCAGCGCAAAGCTCGCAAATCTGGTTACTTCTCTCCTGTAAGGTCGTATTTATTGCCATATTGGGCAAAAGTACTTTAATTTAGTTTTTTATTTAATTTTCAGTTCGCAAATCTTAGCTCAAGTTTACGCGGGCATCAGCCATATCCGCAAACAAAGCATTTTGATTTTTGTACATCTTTTATGTCTTCTACCGCCCGGAATTATTTCCTGTTGATTCTAATCCTCGGATCTCTTTCAGCAATAGGTCCATTTTCTATTGATATGTACTTGCCCGGCTTTCCGGCAATTGCAGCAGATCTGCACACCGATGTTGCACAGGTAGCGCTTTCTCTATCGAGTTTCTTTGTAGGAATTTCAGCAGGCCAGCTTTTATATGGCCCCCTGCTTGATCGCTTCGGACGAAAAAAACCACTTTATTTCGGCATAGTGGTCTACATTCTTGCTTCAGTGGGTTGCGCTCTGGCAATAACAGCAGACCAGTTGATCCTGCTTCGCTTTATGCAGGCGGCAGGCGGATGCGTGGGCATGGTTGCCTCAAGAGCAATGGTGCGCGACTTGTTTCCCGTTACCGAAAGCGCCAAAGTTTTCTCCACCCTTATGCTGGTTATCGGAGTATCGCCAATCATTGCCCCAACTGTTGGGGGTTATGTAACTGCAGCCTTTGGCTGGCATTGGGTGTTTGTGATCTTAACCATTATGGCTGTCCTACTCCTTGTGGGAGTTCATTTTGTTTTACCCGAGACCAGGAAACCGGATACCAACCTTTCACTTAAGCCCCTTCCTATTTTAAAAAATTTTTATCAGGTACTCCGAAATCCTTTTTTCCTCACATATACCTTTTGCGGATCAATAGCCGCAGCCGGATTATATGCTTACATCGCCGGGTCGCCCTACGTTTTTATGGAAATCTTCCATGTAAGCGAGCAGCAATACGGGTGGATTTTCGCTTTTATAGCTGTGGGTATCATTGGATCAAGTCAGCTGAACACTATCCTGTTAAAACACATGAGCAGCCAGCAAATCATTAAGCGGGCACTTTCAGTTCAGGTAAGTACCGGAATATTGTTGTTTTTGGGCGCAGTTTTTAATTTTACGGGTTTAGCAGGTACTATAGGCTTAATTTTCCTTTTCTTATGCTGCCAGGGATTTACTTTTCCAAACACCTCCGCACTAGCACTTGCTCCCTTCAGCAAAAACGCAGGAAGCGCATCTGCCTTAATGGGAAGCATCCAGATGGCATGCGGCGCAATGACATCCTTCTGCGTAAGTTTGCTAAGCAACCATTCTGCATTACCCATGACAGGTGTTATGGCCTGCTGTTCCATTACCAGTTTCGGTATCTTGATGATCAGCAACGCTTATGGCATCGATAAAAGGGCTTTGCACATACAAGATGAGAACTTTAACTAACAATTCATTACTTAAAACTTACATTTATAACATCCTAAGCAATCAATTCAGGCATTTATTCGTTTAAAAGAATCCAGCAGATAATTCATGAAAAGAAAAAAAGTTTTGATAATAGACGACGATGTATCGATACTTGAGGTGATGCAACTGGTAGTTAATGAGTTGGGATGCGAAACATACACTTTCCCGACCTGGAAGTCGGAAACCATCCAGGAGATCATAAATATTGCCCCCGACCTCATAATTCTGGATGAATGGCTCATTGGGGTTAAAGGCAGTGATCTCTGCATTATTTTGAAGTCAATAAACCAGTTAAGGCGAGTGCCCGTTATCCTGGTATCAGGCACCGAAGGTCTCGCCGAGATTGCGAGGAAATCGTTTGCTGATGGTTATGTAGAGAAGCCGTTTGATATTTCAGAGATAGAAGAAATTGTTATGAAGTTCTAAGGCTAGGGAAGCTCTTCCCTATTTCTGATATAGCGTTCTATTCTTAGCTTTGCAGGCTGATAAACAAACTCTATCAGCAAAACCATATGGGACTTTACACAATTGAAAACATCGACAATTATGTCAAACAAAAAATTGTGAAGATTGTTCTCATGCTGAGTTTACCCAATATTCCAGGATATCGTATATGGCGTTCTACTATGTTATTTATTTTAGTGTACACACTATTAATGAACGGTTTAATCCCAACTGGAGTATGGCTTTTAAATGAAAGGATGGACTGCCTGATAGTAGAGACCTCGTTTAAACTCTTTACTGAAAAAAGCATTTCTCTTTTATCCCTTATAGACTAATTCTTTATAATATATGAATTCAATATCAAACAGAAATAACGTTAAGGTAGTAGGTAATGGCGAAAAAGTAATGCTTTTTGCCCATGGATTTGGATGTGATCAAAATTCCTGGCAGTTTGTCACTGATGCTTTTAAAGACGATTACAAACTCGTGCTTTTTGATTATGTAGGTGCCGGAAAATCTGATCTCTCAGCTTACAGCTCTTCCAGGTACGGTCGGCTGGAAGGCTATGCACAAGACATTCTTGAAGTGTGCGACGAACTAAAACTGAATAATACGATCCTTGTTGGCCATTCAGTCAGTAGTATGATTGGGCTGCTTGCTGCCATAGAACAGCCTTCGTTCTTTAATAAGCTTGTTTTTGTAGGTCCCTCCCCAAGATATTTGAACGATGAAAATTACCATGGTGGATTTGAAAAGGCCGATCTGGAAGCCCTTTTTGAGTTTATGGACTCAAACTATTTGGGATGGTCTAGCCAGCTTGCACCGGCTATAATGGGAAATCCGGACAGACCAGAGCTTGGTGAATTTTTAACCAGTAGTTTTTGTTCAACCAATCCTGACATAGCACGAGAATTTGCCAGGGTGACCTTCTTTTCCGATAATCGCAAAGACTTGCAAAATCTTAAAGTTGAAAGTCTGACTCTGCAATGTAATGACGACATTATTGCACCCCTTAATATTGGATCCTACATTCTGGAAAACACTCCGTTAAATAAATTGCATATAATGGAGGCCAGCGGCCATTGCCCGCATATTAGTCACCCACAAGAGACTATCGCTGCAATAAAGGCATTTTTAAATTAAGGAAAATTGAGTTATAACGATATTGACAAAAAGCTTTTAGATACACTGATCGATCCGGAAGACCTGTATCAGAACGCTCCTTGTGGATATCTGTCCTTCTTGCCTGATGGAACTATAATTAAAGTGAATAAGACTTTAGCCAATTGGCTTGGATACGCATATGACGAAATTCTGTATAAAAAGAAGTTTACGGATTTAATCACCAAGGGCGGCGCTTTACACTTCGAAATGTTTTTCAGGCCCCTTATCAGCGCCAATGGATTAGTCAATCAGCTTAGTTATGATATTATAAAGAAAGACAAAGGCACCTTTCCTGTTTTTTTAAGTGCCGTTGCCAGCAAAACCACTGAAGGGAGGGTACAGGCAATCAATGCAACTCTCTATGATGTAAGAGAAAGGAAAATGTACGAACAGGAACTGCTCCTAGCAAAGGAAAAAGCAGACGCAGAACGGAAGCGCTTTGAGTTCCTTTCAGATTTTAATCCTGAGATCATATGGACTGCAAACAGTAATGGAGATATTGATTATGTCAACAAACGATATTATCAATACTTCAATACCCTGCAGTTCTCCACTAAGGAAGCACTGTTAAAAGTATACCCCCGCGATCGATTAAAACTACTGCGAATTTGGATAAACAGCATCCAGACGGGCAGCACCTTTACCGTTGAAATCCGTCTCGAAAATCATTCTGGAGCATATGAGTGGCATTTAATTAAAGCAGCTGTTTATATGGAAGAAAACGGCACAGCCGCACGATGGATAGGGTCCTGTACAAATATCGATGCTCAGGTTTTATCTATACAAAAAAGAGACGAGTTTATTAATATAGCAAGTCATGAGTTAAAAACTCCCATCACCAGTTTAAAAGCATATAACCAGATCCTTCAAAGGATGTCATTACCTTCTGCTGCAAACAGCTTCTTGTCGCGTGCTAACACATCCTTAAATTCCTTGCAATTCCTGGTTTCAACCTTATTAGACGTTTCTAAAATTGATTCAGGTCAACTATCTCTCAATCTTAGTTCTTTTTCAATGAAGGAAGTAGTGGAAGAAGCTGTTGAGCTGTTGTCTACAAGCTATCCCACCCACACTGTTATAAAAAACATGGATCTTCATAACCTGTACCTGGTTTATGCTGATCGGCAAAGGATAATGCAGGTGATCATCAACTTAATAAGTAATGCCATCAAATATTCACCGAATGCAGATCAGGTGGAGGTGTCACTAATAAGAAGTGAAAATGAAAAGCTTATAAAATTTGAGGTACGCGATTATGGGGCAGGTATTCCAGAAGATAAACTAGAACAGATCTTTGAAAAGTACTATCGGGTGAGTGATACCAAAAACAACAACAAAGCAACAGGACTTGGCCTGGGTCTATACATTATTCATAACATAATAAAACAACATCAAAGCAGGATTTTTGTAAGCAGCACCCTGAATAAAGGTAGCTGCTTTTACTTTTCACTTCCTGCTTCCAGCTAAAAGTTCCCAAGCGTAGTGTAAAGCCTGTCCATAGAAAGCTAATCAATATAGAGTGTTTTGAACCAAGTTCCTGTTAAGCTCTCGTTCAGCCTGAGGTATAGGCAACCTTCTGTGCTTTGATTCAATAAATCCTTTGGGAGCTAACATGTCTGCAGCCGTACCCCATCTTAGTAAATTGGGGAACAAACTTCCTTCCCTCTCCATTTCACTGGTCCAGGTTTCCCTCAGGATATTCATATTAACATCCGGTGCTTGTATCCCCTTTCTTTGCATCAGTACAGAGTATGTTGCCTGCGCAGCAACAGGATTTTGCAAAGCAAGATTAGCCTCAATATTCATCAGATAGACTTCAGTTAACCTCAAATAAGGTAACTTGTCACGATTCCAGAAATAGCTCTTTATATTTGTGCTCTTCTCAGCCGAGTCCTCCCAGATCATTTCCCTGTTAGTTGAAAAGATTTGATCAGGTGCTTCCAGTGCGTACTTGTTAGAATTAATCACCTGATTGGTAAAGTCCAAAACTTTTTGATAATCCTTTTCAAGCAATGCGGCTTTCGCCTGAAGTATTTTTATCGAAGTTTTATTTATCAGAGTTCGATCTGACGTATTTTCAGTAATTGATCTTGCTGCTGATTGTAGTTGTTCTGTAATATACCTGAAAACTGCTGGACGATTTGTATTGCTTTCTACCCATGGAACAGCATTTGATGTTTTTAGAGGAATATTTTCGTAATAAGTTAACAATTGCAAATACACATAAGCTCGCATCGCTTTTAACTGAGCATGTTTCTCACGCGAATCAGAAAGTAATTCGGGCAACTTTGCTTCCACTGCATTTACTCTCGTGATAGTATTATAGCCCTCACGCCATACGTTCAAAATAGCCTGATGGCTTGCATCGAATCGAAAGTTATCGATATCCCGATAAACATTCCTATAAGATTGAGGAATAGACTCAAGTTCTACATCATGGCTTATAAGGGCATCTAATACAACCAGTTTTTCATGCCAGTCAGAAAGACTTGTTTTAATTTCGGCAAGAGCAATAGGATATTCCATTTCAGTAAATCTCCGGGCAATTACCGCTGAGGTATTCTCTAAACTTACTTTTACAACATAGACCACCTGGTTGGTATTAGAAACAATTTCTTTTCCGCCAATAGCTATGTTGTTAATCCATAAATTATCGCCAATCCTGGAAATTCTTAACTGCTTTCCATTAAGCCCTGTAAGCATCTTGCCATCGGTCAGATCTGCCAACTTATATACCCCTTTAACAACGTGGTCTCTTATCACTGCATCTGAAAACCCAGCAGGAGTTTCTGTTTCCATTGTCGTCGCCTCTGGGGAGCCCTTGCTGGTCTGGAACTTATTAAAGGTATTAGAAACGTTATCTAAATCATCTAAGGGTGCAAACACGGTAATCCCTTCCGCCGTTTCTTCATTGCTTAAATTTACATTTTTAAGTGCGCTGGTGAAATCACTAATACTATCGGCTGAGCTTAGGCTAGTAGTCAGCTCAGTGATCAGGATTTCAGGATCGCGCTTGTTTTCTGGCTTATTCTCTGATTTCTTACAAGAAAACGTTATAAAGATAATAACTGCTAATAAGGGTCTAAGTCTCATAGTAATTTCAACGATTGGAAATCATGTTACACAACAAACTTATGGTTAATTTTTCTCTTTACAATACCAGCAGTTAAAAATTTTGCCCCAATATTAACCCGTGTAAATCTACTTAAGCGAATACATTTTAAGTTTTAAGGAGATTGGTGAATTAACTTCATAGTTTAAAAGCACGTTAGTACTATTCTTAAACTCTTGTGTAGTTTGCATCAGATGCTAAAAATTCCTCACCTTCAGGGCTAAGGTTATACATGATCATTTGTAAGATATTATCGGTTGGACACGGAATCTCGATTCGCCATCCCCAATCAGGATTATCCGGCACTTCATACGAACCGCCTAAGGCAATGTTACCTTGTTGATTGATTGTTCCATAACAATTCATTATTTTTCCACTCATGCCCCAGGAATCAACCCACGAGGCAGTAACTACTGCTTGTTTGTTGTTGTTGCCAATCAATAATAAACCATCCTGCTTAACACCTTCATGATGCCAGTCATAGCTCAGTTCCAGGAATTTGCCATTTGCAATGGATTTAATCCTCATGTTTGAAACGGAGATAAAATCAGGATTTGGTAACCAACTCAACACCAAACGGTATGTGCCCTGCCATTGCCCGATAAATTTGCTGTTTAAGTCCATTATTTTCATACTTAGTCTGTTTTTTAATCTTATTTTTCTCAGGCGCAGTCTGTATAATATATAAATATAACGAACGCTGATTGACCGGGTGTTAAGCTAAGCAATAACAGGATTTTATATTAAAAACGCCATGCTTTAAAAGCCATAGTTCTAAGGTTGGTTTCATGTTTAGGTTTTTATAATTTCTGAAAGGTACGTTCAAAAATAATAAAATGTTTGATAATGAGAGCGTGAGCACACAACTTGTGCAGGTTGATAAAACCCATAGGCCTATGCGTTTCACTTTACTTGATAGCCAGTTACGGAAGCAATGCCAGCTTGACTCGATTTTATATTTATACTGCCTGGTTGGGCGATGGCAACCACTCGCTTGAACAAGGATTGCCCTATGCGATTTTTCGTTATCTTCGCTATAATATCTATTGGTGGCGAAGAGTTTAGTCCACGAGCTCTTTTGCCATTTATAAAGCACCTTATATTGGCTAAATGGCGGTAATGGGAGTAATAATATAGATGAGTATCAACTTTTTAATAATTTATCTTATTAATAAATATGAACCCAGTCGTGCCTTCTTTAAATCGTTCTGTTTCTTTCCAAGCCTTTTCCCGGGAGGAGTTAGAGTTACGTGTACAGGAATTAACTGATTTTGTTGAAAACGCCTCATTACCTTTACATTGGGTAGATAGCAAAGGCATCATAATCTGGGCAAACCAGGCTGAGCTTGATATGTTGGGATACACCGCGGAAGAATACATAGGATCTCCAATCAGCCATTTTCATGCTGACCGCTTAGTTATCGAGAATATTTTAACACGTTTAGCTAATAATGAAACTTTGCATAATTATCCGGCCAGACTTCGCTGTAAGGATGGATCTGTAAAGCATGTTCTCATTAATTCCAATGTGTTCAGAAAGGAAGGTGAATTTATTCATACACGCTGCTTTACCAGGGACATCACAGTATTAAAGCAGGCGGAAGAAAGAAGTGCAAGGCTAGCTGCAATTGTTGAATCGTCAGAGGATGCTATCATAAGTAAAACACTTGACGGGATTATAACCAGTTGGAATAAAGCGGCAGAGCGTATTTTCGGCTATACGGAAAATGAGGTATTGGGGCGGCCTATCACTATACTCATTCCGAAAGATCGTTTGCAGGAGGAGGAATTGATAATAGGAAAAATCACCAAAGGCGAAAGCGTTGATCATTACGAAACTTACAGACTTACAAAAGAGGCAGCACATCTTCCTGTTGCATTAACCATATCTCCTGTGAAAGATGCAACTGGTATTATCACCGGCGCTTCTAAAATAGTACGCGACATTACGAAACAAAAGCTATTCGAAGCAAACTCGCAGAGACATGCTGAGCACCTGGAGGCGCTGAATACCATAGGTAGGAAGATTTCGGAACTTCTCGAAATAGATGAAATATTGCAGGAGGTTATAGATGCTACCGTTTTGGTAACAGGAGCCTCTTTTGGTGCATTTTTTTATTTAAACAATCAGCAAAAACATGGATTGCTGAGATCGGTTAAATTTGGAGGAACTGACAAAAAGATCTTCGAAAACTTTTACACCTGCAACCTGCCACTTTTCAACTCTTTGATATCTGATGACACCAAAGTGGAAACTTCTGTTACGCACAAAAAGGCCAGACATGAAATTAACGTTCAACTATCCGCTTTAATGGAAAACACTCTGCCGTTCGCCGGTTATTTGATCATTCCCTTAATTTCAAGAAATAATGGTGACGTTGGAGTGATGCTTTATGGTTATTCCAAAGGTCATGAATATATTGAGAATTATGAAAGTTTACTGACAGCTGTTGCGGCCCAGGCAAGTGTAGCCTTGGAGAAAGCAGAATTATATGAGGAAATCCGACGGCTTAACAACAAAAAAGATGAGTTTATTGGATTAGCTAGCCATGAATTAAAAACGCCCGTAACAAGTCTGCAAGGATACCTGCAGATTGTACATAGACGCCTGCCTGACAAGGACGAAAATAAAGAGTTTCTTCAAAAAGCGCTGAATCAAGCAGGAAAGCTTTCCCGTTTGATTTCAGATTTGCTTGACGTTTCTAAGATAGAAAGTGGTCAGCTAACATTAAATTACAGCACTTTCGATTTGATCCCTTTTTTAAAGGACTTGATAGACCTTTTGCAGTTTGCAGCGAAAACACATCGGATTGTATTAAAAGCCAATGTAAATCACTTGACAATTTCGGCAGATAAAATCAGAATAGAACAGGTTGTTACCAATTTGATTTCGAATGCTATCAAATACTCTCCAAAAGCAGATTTGGTTGAGTTATCTGTATCAACTTGCGATCCTAGTGTTGTTATTGCCGTACAAGATTTTGGCATTGGGATAAAGAAAGAAAACCAGGAACAAGTTTTTTCAAGGTTCTACAGAGTCGAAGAGCTGGCAGGACATATGTCAGGCCTGGGACTAGGCTTATTTATAAGCAGGGAAATCATCAGCCGCCATCATGGGAAACTATGGTTGAAAAGTGAACCAGAAAAGGGCTCTATATTTTCGTTTAAACTGCCTTTAACAGTTTAAATCTCATTTTTCATTCGTTGCTCGTGTAGATATTTTTTCACTGCTTACGCTAAAAAAAATCGGTTGGAAATGTTCTTAGTATTCAGCTTTACGGGTCCTGCTAAGAAATACCGGAAAGATTCGCCATAGCTTTTCGAAAGAAGGTGTAGCACATCTGACACTTTTTAAAAACTACCAATTGTCAGATCAAGTAGTGGCTATTACATTCCATGTTCTCTTGACAGGTTCATGCACTTAGGAGGAGAGCGGCTTAACAAAGGAATGGGATGGTGTATCCTTTCTTTTAGGAAGAAATTACTGTTGTTAGTGAACTTTCAATACTAAAAAAACAAGGGATTATGAAATTATTCTATTTAAAAGCTTAGTAACTTTTTACGGTGGCTAATGCCCCAATCCTTCATTGCATAAATGATCGGTGTTAAGGTATCTGCATAAGGCTCGTGAGTGTATGTAATTCTTACTGGATATTCCCCTATCACGGTTCTTTTAATAAGCTGGTGCTGCTCCAGCTCTTTTAACTCTTTAGCTAATACCTTTGGAGTAATACCTGGTATACTTTCCTGGATATCAACAAATCTATCATTGCCCACACCGATAGAGACAATTATCGGAATTTTCCACTTACCGCTCAGTACGTCCAAAAAATCCCGCACCGGCTTGATGGTGCTTATACAATCATTATAACCTCTCTTTACTGCCATAATTGTCTTTTGAAAATAACAAAGTGCTTTCCTTTAGGAAAGGACTATACAAAGTAAAGCATATTTTATGGAAGTTTGCATATTCGATTTATAGACATTTCATTATGGAAACAGTAACATCAGAAAGAATACAACCAGACACTTATACCTTTAAAGAAGTATTGCTTTTAAGAAAATCATGTCGGGGCTTTTTACCAACACCAGTGTCAGGTGACATGATTACCTCCGTTTTGGAAGACGCGCAAATGGCACCGTCCAATTGCAATACACAACCATGGGAAACGCATATCGTTTCGGGAGACAAGCTCAAAGAACTTTCTGAGGCTCTCGTAAGAGCAAACAAGGCAGGAAGGTTCTCGCCGGATTTTAGCTTTGATACGGATGACTATCACGGTCGTTACCAGGAACGCTACTTTAACCTGGGTAAGACAATGTATGAGGCATTTGATGTTAGACGTGATGACAAAGAAGGCCGAAAAGAAGTTTCAGATCAAAATTATAAATTCTTTAATGCCCCACATGTTGCTATCCCTTTCATGCCATCTTTTGGTGACAATGTTCGTGTAGGTGGAGATATAGGCATGTATGGGCAAACGTTTCTCTTATCCCTTACAGCGCACGGCCTTGCAGGTATCCCGCAGACAGCCCTGGGTTTTTTCGCTGGAACCATAAGAGAAATATTAAACGTGCCAAGCGAACTTAAAATGTTGTTCGGGATTTCATTCGGCTATGCCGACCCAGATGCGCCAGGCAACTCGTTTAGATTAGGGCGTGATCCAATTTCGCACAATGTGACTTTTCATCGATAAAATAGGGAGCCTATCTGTGCTCCGGAACAATAAGGAATTGACCTGCGGGTTTAAAATTGAAATCTTAAAATAAAAAGATATGAAAATAGGAATAGTTGGAACAGGTTCCATAGGGAGCATTTTGGCAGAGAGATTATCTCAAGCCGGGCATCATATAAAAGTAACCAATACCAGGGCAATGCCTGAATTGGAAAAAATTGCTGCCAGCTTGGGTGCAACTGCTGCAACCATACAAGATGTTGTGAAAGATGTAGATGCCATCATCTTTTCTATGCCATTTAATGCTTATAAACATCTGCCCAAAGACTTATTGAAAGAGGTACCTCAGGATGTAATAGTTATGGATACTTCGAACTACTATCCTTTCAGGGATGGTGAGATAGCTGAATTAGAGCAAATGTCCGAAAGCGAATATATATCTGGGATACTGAATCGCCCGCTTGTTAAAGTGTTTAATAATATTCTGGAATATACCTTAAAACACCATGGCAAAGCAGCCGGTGCAAACGATCGAATAGCCATTTCTATAGCCGGCGATAACGAGGAACATAAGAAACTAGTTGCTCAACTGGTTGATCTTACAGGTTTCGATACTGTGGATGCAGGAAAGCTGGCCGAATCCTGGAAACAGCAGCCAGGCACGCCAGCCTATTGCACGGAGCTGAATGAAGCAGAATTAAAACAGGCCCTTGCCAACGCTGAAAAAGAAAAAGCCCCTGCGATCCGGGACCTTATCATGGACAACCTAAGAAGTAAGAGCGCCTGGCCTTCCTACGAAGAAATTTTAGCTGGTAACCGATTACATCAAATGGGAATTAAGTAGATTAAATATCGTTAAAGCTAACACAATGAAGATATTATATACAGCAGCAGCCACAGCTACCGGAGGTAGAAATGGCCAGGTAAAAAGTGATAATGGAGTTTTGGATATACAGGTAAGAGCACCCAAAGCAATGGGCGGTGCAAATGATGACTATACTAATCCAGAACAATTATTTGCAGCCGGTTACGCTGCTTGTTTTGATAGTGCGCTAAACCATACCATCCGCTTAGAAAAAGCAAAGACTGGCGAAACTTCAGTCACTGCAAAAGTGTCAATTGGCCCTCTCGAAGGTGGTGCATTCGGACTGGCAGTTGAACTTGCGGTAAATATTTCAGATGTTTCTATTGAAGAAGCGCAACGACTCACTGAACGTGCACATCAGGTATGCCCCTATTCCAATGCCACCAGGAATAACATCGAGGTAAGCCTTGTTACGACAAATAGTTAAAATAATGACAACCCGAGATATTGCTTATTCCATTTTAGAATTGGCACTTGTGCCCGAGGGCAGCACCATCAAACAAACGCTGAACAATTCCCTGGCTTTGGCCAAAGAAGCAGAAGCGCTGGGTTATAAGAGGATCTGGTTTGCTGAACATCACAATTCGGAACATGTCGGCAGCAATGCGCCGTCACTATTGATCGGCTACGTGGCCGAAAACACCGAAACCATCAGAGTCGGTTCGGGCGGCATCATGCTTCCTAACCATTCGCCCTTAGTGATTGCTGAGCAGTTTGGCACCCTGGCACATCTGTATCCAGGCCGAATCGATTTGGGTTTGGGCAGGGCGCCAGGTACCGACACGGCAACTGCCCAGGCTATCCGGTCCGACTTTATGCAAGCTGCTCATATCTTTCCTAAAGAAATTGAGAAAATTCAAACTTTCTTTTCTCCTGGTAATAGTGATTCAAAAGTGAGGGCAGCTATCGCCGAGGGTACAGATGTACCCCTTTATATATTAGGATCAAGCACCGACAGCGCACACCTCGCAGCCAAGAAAGGCTTGCCTTATGCATTTGCAAGCCACTTTGCCTCTACGCATTTACTTGAGGCTCTGCATATTTACCGCGAAGAATTCCAGCCGTCTTCAGTTTTGGAGAGCCCTTACACTATAGCCGGTGTTAATGTATTTGTTGCAGATACAGATGAACAAGCCGAGCGTTTATTTACCACGCTGATCAGGATGTTCGTTGGCGTATTGACCGGAACTCCGACCGCACTGCATCCGCCAACAGCCATGACTGATGAATTGAGAGGTATGCTGCAGCACCCTGCAGTGCATCAAATGCTGAAATACTCCTTTGTGGGCAGTAAGCAAACCGTAAAAAAGCAAGTTCAGGCATTTTTAAACGAGACTAAAGTAGATGAACTCATCGTGGTAACTGCGACGCATAGCCTGAAAGACCGGGTAAAGTCGGTTCAGCTTTTTTCAGAAGTTTTGAATGATATCAATGCAGAAGCTTCTCGTGCTCATCAAACGGTTTTAAAATGAGCGAAAGAAAAAAATTAAAGCTGGCTGCAAATATTGATGGCACTGGCTGGAACTTTGTGGGCTCGCAGCATCCAGACATGCCGTCGGAAGCCAGCATTTAGAAAAGTAGGATAAAGATCATTAAACAATAAGATTATAAATAAAAAGCTAACCCAAATGGAAAATAAGCAAAATCCAACGGTACTTATCTTAGGTTCCAGCGGAACAATCGGGAGTCAACTGGTTAAAGACCTCGAAGATAAACCTGTTAACGTTCGGATCACTTCCCGTAAGCGGAACAAGGTAGAGCAAATGGTAGCGGAAGGGAAAGACTGCAAGTTTCTTGACCTTGATGATCCGAAAACATTTGCATTTGCTCTTGCCGGTGTTGATAGAGTATTTCTTTTAACGGGGTACACGGTTGGCATGCTCACGCAGAGTAAAACGTTAGTGGATGCTGCGAAAAAAGCAGGCGTTAGTCATATCGTACATGTTGGCGTATTTGCTGAATGGGATACTACAGACGCTCACTTTGCCTGGCACCAGATGATCGAAAAATACATTGAGGCGAGCGGTATTGCCTGGACACACCTCCATCCGAATATGTTTATGGAAGCCCTTACAAGTGCTTATTTGCCAAAAAATCTCACCTACACCACTTATTGGGAAGATCGCAGGGTAGGGTACATTGCTTCAAGTGATATAGCTGCCGTTGCGTCAAAAGTTCTTGTAGACGGACCTGGGCGGCACGCCGGTAAAGATTATTGGTTGAGTGTAGAGAGCTATAATGGAAAAGAAATCGCCCGGCTGATGAGTGAGGTTACCGGACTTGAAATTAGGTGCGAAGAAAAAGGTCTTGAAGAGTTTACAGAACTGATTGAAGCATGGATAGCTAACGGTGCTGACAATTGGTACGCAAGTGCAAACATTGAATTTGTCAGGCAAATGCTTGATGGAAGAATGTCATATATGTCGATGGTTCAAAATGATATTCCGTACATCCTTGGCAGACCAGCAAAAAGAGTCCGCGAGTATCTAGCTGAAAACAAAGAAGTACTGGTAGCTTCGGCTAATCAAAAACAGTAGATCTACTTCTGCTCACAGGCTAATCATTCCGCCTGTGAGCACGAACTTAGAAATAAATCCATCACGCTAATTTCTTAGATTGATCACATCCAGGTAAAAACAAGAAACTGGCAGTCGGATTGGTAACGAGCAAATTGAATTTCTTTGAATTTACTTGATTGAAATTTTACAAAAAACCCTGTAAATGGGTGTATTTACAGGATTTTTAGATTTTGTTGCACTTGTTTGTACTTGTTTGGAAGGTACTTCATGCGCCCACCTGAACGCGAACCAGGGACCAAAAGAATATGATTCTTCTAGCCTAACCATCCTGTCTTACAGAAGCAGTTTACGAACTATTTTTGCAACCACGGTTACGTATTGTTTAATCCACAGGCGTCAATTAAGGTCTTCAGCTTGGCTATCAGCTTCAACGGCAAGTTCCATTACATAACCAAACATAAAGGCATCGATCATAGAAAGCGCATAATCGCGATCGATAGGCAACCTATCGGGTGTCAATACATCTTCATCGATATATTTTTCTGCATCCCACATTTTACGGACCAATTCGGGATTTTCAGGCTCGATGCTCTCAAAGACCCTCTCGAAACTAGAGTTGGCCGCTTTGATAAATTCCATCTTATCTGCTGAAGCCAATGGCAAAGCAGAAATCTGCACAGAACTTTTATTTTTCATTTTCTCTTCTTTTGGTTTAACAATTAGATTATTTTTTGATAAATTTTCTTTTTTCCTCCCTATCCGGTAATCTAAACCATCACTTTGATGGCCATCCCGCTCGTCAAAGACCGCTTTGAAGATGTCCAGTTTAAACTCGTCGTCGAACTCGAAACCTTTATCACGTTCTTCAACCGAAATATAGATCTCCCATTCTATAACACTGATCTTATGCATGTTGTCAAATAGAAGTTTCGATAACTCTAATGCAAAAGGAGAAGCTTTGAGCATATCTGTCCATTTTCTAGATCCAGCCAATCGCGCAATGTAGTGTTGAGCTTTCATTAGGGTAAAGTTGTCTTCATCGATATCAAAATCGAGAGCCAGTGCTTCTACATCGAAAAACTTTGGCGCATACTCATAAAGGTCGTGGCCATAAGCGGGATCGAAATAACGTTTTTGGGTTTTAAATCTTTGTGAAGATTTTTTGCTTGGAGTTTGAAGTACTCAATTGTTTTCATAATACATTCCTGTTATGCCAACTAACTATCCAGAGTTTTGCGTTCGTAATCTTGTTTGGATAATAAGCAGGCAGGTTTGCATTATTAACCTATTGGCCGATGAAATCTTTGCACGAACGGGCAAGCTTGCCAACAAGCATATACAATTATAGATATAAAAATTGTAATTTCAATACCTAGATTTATTTTACAAATGTGTTTGGATATCTTAGTGTATGAGCATTTGTTACGGCCTACCATAATAACAAGCACGGTGATCGTTTATAAAGTGATCATCAAATTTAGAATTTAAGATCATATGACCGGAAGTTAGACGGGCTATTGGGGACTTTAATCTTTCTTAAGGATACGAAAAAAAATTGTAAAGCAAATGAGAGCAAACAGCAAAGGCAACATACTTGAATCAGCTACAATTCTTCCAGCGGCAGAATATACCGCCTACACACAATTAAGATCTTGATCCTTGCCAGGTGTATTTATTTATTGTTTCGGTGATTTGAAACGAGTTAATAGCACCGAATAAAAAGATAAAGCCACTCCATGATCGGAAGTGGCTTTATCTCTAACAAATTGGGCTAATGTTTGATAACGATTTGCTTTTTAATCACATTTTCACCTTGGAAGATATGTAGAAAGTAAGTGCCGTTCGGTACATCAGCCACAGGCAGTGATAACCGTTTCACGTCAGCTTCTGTCCTTCCTTGCTTTAAGATATTCCCTTCGGAATTCAATAACTTCACTTCGAAATCATGATCGATTGGTCGCCTCTGTCCGTTTGCCTGTCTTGAAACATTGTCGTTTTGGTAACCAACTATTAGTTCGGTATTTGCAGGATTAGGATAGGCAGCGATCCGGCTAAATTCATTATCACAATTAACTACCGTAACATCCCAGGAAGCTTCAGAGTCATAAGACATTGCACATGGCCCTCCACTTAAATAGGCAAGTACCTGGCCATCACCTAGCCTGAGGTCTTTTGGTAGACGTAACCAGCCTGATTTTGTTGTCACCGGAATCTGATTCTGATAGTAGACACCTTGTTCATAATTCACTAGGTAATAATGCAGGTTGACAGGAAACGCTGGTTGTTCAGAGACCTTCCAGAACAGGATATTGTCAAACAAACCACCAAACATACCAACTCCACCTTCAATGGTACAAAGCTTTTCTGCATAACAACCTTCCTCGCAATAAGCTTCGATTTGTACAGAATATGGCATCCCACCAATTAGGGTTTTAGATATTTGCCTTGTTCCACCCGCGTTTCTTACCGTAGCAGTTAAAGTTAAGGCACCATTGACGTATGTATTTAGGCTGATCTGACTATTTGATAATGAAATTATGTTGCCAGGGCCGCTCCATGTTACTACTGCATCCGAAGGCACACCCAAAATAGTGAAAGTCGACCCAACCCCCGGACAAATATGGGCTGGACCAACAATCGAGAGATCAGCACACATCAGGGTACTGTTAACAGCGGTGGGATAATTATTGGAACTGGTACTGGCAGCAAGAATTTCGGACGCAATCCAATCCCCGTTTCGTTGCTTGATTGATGTATGGATTTCATTTGCAATAGAACCTTCGTTATATTCTGTTATAAAGTTAACGAATGGAGAGCTCTTAACTCCGGTAGGTGGGGAGGCTCCGATATATTTTGTTGTATAATCTGCCCTGGTAAGAGTAACTGCACCCCTGCCAATATCTAAAGCACTAGTAACCGGAATGAAACCAAATGTTGGAACGTGTGAAGCTGATATGTTATACTTGTAGAACCAATTTTGCGAGCTACTGCTGTTTATGTCAAACCCTGTGTTATAAACTCCTCCCGGAAAACTTTCATATGAGTGATGATTTGAAGGCGCATTAAAACTTTTGTTTGTGATGTTTATTGTAACAGGTATGAACCATAGTACTTTTTTTCTGATCCACATTCTGTTATAGTAAACCCTGTTGCCTCCGCCCTCAGAAGTATGGTTGACCTGAAGATCAATATTCAAATCGGTACTTCCAGGTAAGATACCGAGCAAAAAAGACGGTTGACCCGTAAAAACCGTTGCTACAGGAAATGCTACTTGACTCACTAGATCCCCCAAGAAACGGGTACTTGCTTTCCCTTGTATACTTAGCACCAGTTCATTTGGGGGGGCATTTTGAAGGGATGCGCATTCTGACCCATTACTTACAGCAACAAGTCTTAGTGGACTACCACTAATGCCTTGAGGATATCCCAAATTTCGTAATTCCGTTTGCCAGGTATTGTGTACGCTATTGTCAATCTGGTGATTTGAATTGACATAATCAATAAGCATCTGGCGTGCAGCATCAGTGCTTGCTAGGTTTAACATTTCATTTGGGCTCGCGCCTCCATCGAGAAACTGGACTATTTCAGCTGTAGTTGCTGTAATACCGGTTTTTACGTACAAATTTCTCAAATGTCTTGCTAAATGCTGGTACCCGAGAGGCACATTTGCGCCCTGATGTGGAGTATCATAGCTGATAAATAAGTTTGTTTGATGATTCTCCCCTTGATTTTCCATCTCCTTAAGCGCCCATCGGGTTCCAAACCACCCATACTTTGCCCGATGATGATATTTTTAGCTGTGCTACCAGACTCAGTCTTCCAGGCATTCACGCGTCTAATCACTTCTTTTAATAATTGTGCATTTCGCTTGAGATTGTCTGTGCCTTTTTTCCAATCCACATATATTATGTCGTATTGAGGAAGGTTTAACAAGATGTTCTTTAAATCTGATGCATCACCATTAATATCACTTAAAAATCCATAAATCCCAGTTATCCCGTCTTTGCTTTCTGGATTAGTTATATGTCCAGGATCAAATCCTTCTACTACAATTAGTGGCTTCTGCAGACCTGCATTATCATTTGCGTATTTAATAGTGACAAATCCGCTAGCTGATTGTCCTTCAAAGGAATTTGGGGAAGTAATCTGCATTTGTGCCATATTAGCCGGAAGAGATGAAATGGTTTGAGTCCTCATTTCATTGTTAGGTTCCTCAGCATTGTCAGTAACAAGAATCTTAAAATGAGATTGCAGCACTTCGCCCGTATTGAGGGTAACCTTCATCTTTATTGTTTTTTCTCCAGCGGTAGCGTAAGTCACCTCATAAGCATTTATTGGTCCTGAAGGAATTTGGCGGTAACCAAAGCCATCTCCCGCGTCAATTCGGAAACTGCTTGGATCAAACGAATTACCTTCAATAAGTGAAGTGCGAAGGACAATGTTATGAGACAACCCTCTAAACTCAGAGACAAAGGGACTCACAGCAAATAGTGTTTTAATCTGGTAGGGATCCTGCCAATTTCCATTAACATATTTATCACGTAAAGAATTTCCAACCTGCGAGATTAAGTTTTCAATTAACGCATCTTCTCTAACCTTCGCATATTTACAAACTAATCCCGTCAAAAGGATTGTTCCTGGCTCCCGATAAGGAAGCGCTTGACTCTCCAGTGCGTTGATTGTACGAATGTTGAAATTATTTACACGCATTGAGCGGTAGGTTTGATATATCGCCTGAAACTCCTTCCAATTTACGGAGTTACTGTCAGCCAAAACGCTACCTTCATAGTTTGTTAGCTGCGCTTGCTCGAAAGCTATATCGTATAAAAGCCCATGAGGAACCCGGTTGGTTTCCAGGGAACCAAAAATGGCAGACATCTGATCGAAAAAAGCTGTCGATATCTCTTGTTGTGCTGTGGATTTATTAGCAGCAAAGAAAATAAAGAATAGGCAAGGGATAAGCTGTTTAGGTAAGTTTAGTTTCATATATTCTACATGTAGTTTTTTTATCTTGAATTAATAGGGTGTTGTACACCAGATCCGGTGACTTTTGACATGCGAGGTTTTCTTCTAATGATGCATATCAAACCGCCCTTCCCTGACCTCGACTTTTTCTCCGAACTGGTTTGTAGCATTAAACGAGAAGATTCCGGTGATGATACGGTTTGCAAGATCAAGTTTTGTGATCTTTAGTTTCCCTTTCTCAGCAGGATCGATTTTGTAGGTTTTCGCATCCTTGCCATAAGGCCATTCAACATACTGTACTGAAATCTCTGAATCTATATCTGTTGACCCGAGATCATGTTCACCAACAGAAAGAGGCTTATTTTTAGAATTAAAGTAAACACTTCGGTAGGGTTGTGTTCTGTCGTTATATGCACTTAAATGAAAGGAATAGTTAAATACAGGATCGTGGCCATAATTACAACTTAGTATGTTGGCAAGTCCGCCGACTTTTTTTCCTGGTAAAAATAATTTACCATTAATCAGGCATCCGAAAGTGTTCTTGCCTTCCTGGGTTATCGGCGGCAAATCGTCGATTGGATTTTCACTGGGTTTCTTTTTACAAGCTGTTACCGATAGTGCCACTATCAAACAGATAAATAAGCATTTAAGGTTGTGGTTCATATATAAATTTTAATTAAATAATTGTATGGCAAATAATGAGGCGAGAAATCTGGAGCCCGTCCTATTTTTGTAAAGCTTTCATTTTGAGCGAAAGTTGAGGAAGCAACAAAAATATTGGAGGATTTAGAGGAGGTGCTAGGTTAGGCATTTTTCAATAGTTTAACAACGATGTCTACATTAGTATCATGACGATGCAAATAAAACATTCAACGTTAAGGGAAACTAAATCATATATTATGAAATTATAAACTAGGTGGAACGGGTCGTTGCTTCAGAACTGTAAAAATCTTGAAAAAGATCCCGGCATTTACAGTTGCCCTATGGAAACGAAGCAGATGTGTGAAAATAAAAAGCCGTTTCCTCTTCCAGAAAACGGCTTTTTTTATACGTTATGAAATACTTAATCCATTACCAACTCTGCAAGAGCCTCTTTTGTAAACCCTTTCAATTCATCGGTACGATGCTCCCTGATCTTTTGAACCCAGTTAGGATCAGACAATAAAGGTCTTCCCACAGCCACAAGGTCAAAATCCCCACGGTCCATCCGGCGAAGCAATTCATCAAGTGAACTTGGCTGAGAGCTTTCTCCGGCGAAAGCCGCCAGAAACTCGCCGGTCAATCCCACAGAACCAACACTGATAGTAGCTTTACCACTTACTTTTTTAACCCATCCTGCAAAGTTAAGGTCGGAGTCTTCAAATTCAGGTTCCCAAAAACGACGCTGAGAACAATGGAACAGGTCGATTCCTGCTTCAGATAGTGGATTTATCCATGATTCCAGCTCCTGGGGATTCTTTGCCAGCTTATTGGTATATGCAGAAGGCTTAAATTGTGACAGGCGGATTATTAAAGCAAAGTCCTCTCCTACCTGTCTGCGCACTTCTTTGATCACCTCTACTGCAAAACGGGTACGTTCTGCTAAGGTATTACCGCCCCAGATATCGGTACGCTTATTGGTCTCTTCCCAGAAAAACTGGTCGATCAGATAGCCGTGCGCTCCGTGGAGCTCCAGGCTATCGAAGCCCAAACGTTTTGCTGCAGCAGCGGCTTTTCCAAAGGCAGCAATGGTATCCGCGATATCCGCATCGCTCATTACATTCCCGTTTACAACACCGGGTCTACCCATGCCGGAAGGTCCTTCAAACGGAGAAGAGGGTAGCCATCCGGAATGATGCTGATCCATAATGCCCATATGCCAGATCTGTGGAGCCATACTTCCTCCCGCTTCGTGCACATTGCTGATCACATTTTGCCATCCGGCTAAAGCCTGATCATCATAAAAATGCGGCACATTAGGGTCGTTTGACGATGCCGGACGATCAATTACCGTCCCCTCTGATAAAATAAGTCCCACCTCTCCTTCGGCTCTCTTGCGATAGTACGCAGCAACTTCCGGGGTTGGTATACCCTGGGGAGAAAATGAACGCGTCATTGGAGCCATCACAATACGGTTCTTAATATTTAAAGATTTCAGGTTAAAGGGCCTGAATAAGATGTCTGTGTTCATTTTTCTAAATTAAATGTCTGATTGAATAAGCTGGCTTAATGCGGCAAATGCCTCATCATTCCTTTTGTAATACGTCCACTGCCCTACCCGGGTGGATTTAACGAGTCCGGCCCGCATCAGCAGGTGTCACTTCCTAAAAAAGCTATACACAAAAACAGTGTATGGAACAGAAAGAAACGTTTGTAAATCGAGAGAACAAAGGTCAGCCGTTT
>NZ_JAFMZP010000026.1 GCF_024436435.1 Desertivirga xinjiangensis | reverse complement strand
CTCTTATTGGGGAATTAGCTCAGCTGGCTAGAGCACCTGCCTTGCACGCAGGGGGTCAACGGTTCGAATCCGTTATTCTCCACGCTTCTAAGTGCAATACTTAGAAAACGTTCTTTGACATATTGGAAGAAGTAATAAAAGAGAAAACAACAGAAGATGTTGTGAGTAAGAAACAGAGGTAATATGTAGCAATATGTAGAACCAGAAACAAAAGACTTATAACTCTAATAAAAGCATACCGTACTGAGCAAAAGCAGTACAGGTAGAAGAAAGTAAGAAAGGGTACACGGGGGATGCCTTGGCTCTCAGAGGCGAAGAAAGACGTGATAAGCTGCGATAAGTTACGGGGATTGGCAAATACGAATTGATCCGTAAATTTCTGAATGGGGAAACCTAACCAGTTGAAGACTGGTTGCAAATGCGCAAACGTGCTGAACTGAAACATCTAAGTAAGCATAGGAAGAGAAAATAATAATGATTTCCTGAGTAGTGGCGAGCGA
>NZ_JAFMZP010000025.1 GCF_024436435.1 Desertivirga xinjiangensis | reverse complement strand
GGATCAGTCCGGAAAGTTGTGGACTAGGCGTATATTTTGGATAACCTGTACATAAAGAATTCGATATTAGTTACCCCTCTGAACTGACTTCTGAGTGCTTTGATCTTAGCGTTGAATGATTCAGCAGATGCATTGGTACTTCTGTTATCAAAGTAGTTTAGAATATTGAGATAATGATTTTGGATGGTTCGTGAAACGGTCCTGAATGTCTTGATACCGGCTTGTTCGACCTGGTCATACCAGCGGGCCAGTTTGGTAAACCCGACGCCTTTGTCCTTTGTAGCAGAGAAGATATGCGAAAGTTTCCGGCTTAGCCGGTAAGCGGTTTCCAAAGCCGGATACAGGTGGAAAAGCAGGGTTGCCCGGTGATGCTGCGAGGCGGTCCAGTTGGTTTCATCTTTGAAGAGCAGATAGCGGCTACGGGCCAGAAGCTGCTTTTTCGTGTCACCGTTTTCCAACACATCCGGCACATAATTCTGGTTAAGCTCCTTAGCTAATTCGATCTCCAGATTTTCCTGGTCGATCGCCTGCCATCGGTATTCCACACGTAATTGCTGTACGGCATCAGTGGCCAGCTGCTGGACATGGAACCGGTCTGAAACCAGTTTAGCTTTACGAAAGCTCCGGGT
>NZ_JAFMZP010000024.1 GCF_024436435.1 Desertivirga xinjiangensis | reverse complement strand
AAAACAGAAGCTCGTTAGTTATACTAACGGGCTTTTTTGTTTTTCCATGGCTGGGATGCAGCTGGTTAAGATGGCCAGGGGAGCACGCGTGCCTACAACTTTCAAAAATCAACATAATTCTTTTGACGGATTGCCCACCCAGCTCTTCTGCTTGATCCCCAATAGCTTTATCTTAAAAATTCAAAGTTCATGGCGCTTGCTAGGGCAACACGTATTAAATCATAGAAATGAACGCTCAAGCTCAGAACCTAAAAATTATTCTCTCATAATCAAGTAGCTATCTCTTTTCGTGATAAAATGTTGCCAATATAATAGTGTTTATGGGAAAAAGAACTTACATTTGCAGTCCCAACAAAACGGTATCATAGCTCAGTTGGTAGAGCAAAGGACTGAAAATCCTTGTGTCGCTGGTTCGATTCCAGCTGATACCACAAAGTAGAAAGGTCTTTTTCCTTCAGGAAAAGACCTTTTTTTATGCGTTAAGCTTTTTCATCTCAATCTTCAGTTTGTTTTGGATCAAGCTTAAAAGTTGGAGGCCTTCCTTGGGATCAGTCCGGAAAGTTGTGGACTAGGCGTATATTTTGGATAACCTGTACATAAAGAATTCGATATTAGTTACCCCTCTGAACTGAC
>NZ_JAFMZP010000023.1 GCF_024436435.1 Desertivirga xinjiangensis | reverse complement strand
GGATCAGTCCGGAAAGTTGTGGAGGGTGATAAAAAAGGATTAGTTTTGCGAGCAAAAAAACTTGGAGAAAGAACTCTTATCGCTATTGCTTCCAGATGGCCTGACGGATTTATTTGACATCGATCGCGTTGAAAAGAAAGAAGGCCAGATTCATCTGTATTTATCCCAAAAGAATGAGCCACCGGCAGGTCAGGCAAGCGGCAGTTTATTATCAAAAGGATTTTTTGACGAGATTACGGTACGTGACTTTCCACTCCGGGGCAAAGCTTGCTTCCTGCATTTAAAGCGTCGCAAATGGATTGATAAATCAACTGGTTCAGTCGTCTTTCATGACTGGACGCAAGTAGCTGAAGGCACTCGGATGACCACCGATCTTGCCGCTTTTTTAAAAGGATTTGATCGATAATCATCCGATAAGCTGCAAAACGATTGCTACTATTTTCGGGCTTGATGGCAAGCGCCTGGAGGAACATTACGTTCGTCACCTGAGCGATTTTATGACTTGGAATGCCCGGGATCACGCCACCGACTGGCTGCTTTTTCCGGATAATATTGGCCCGTACTTGAGCATCGATGAAACCAGTTTATCCCAGGGTGAATTGTATACGGTCATTACTAATAAAGAGGCAAAGGGAAGAAAGGGCGCACTGGTAGCCATCATTAAAGGAGTCCAAAGCGATCAGATCATCCGGGTACTAGAGAAAATCCCTAAGCACAAACGTGATAAGGTACAGGAAGTTACCCTTGATCTGGCCGCAACAATGGAGCGAATCGT
>NZ_JAFMZP010000022.1 GCF_024436435.1 Desertivirga xinjiangensis | reverse complement strand
TTTTATAATTACGTTTTTTCCATCTCTTTTTGAGCGGGCCTGTTTGCCTGTGCGCCATCTCAGGAGTTAGGAAGTCGCAACTGCTGTGGGGCCTCATAGTATTATAAGCTTCAATACTTTTTCTGATCTTCATCCGTGTCTGCTCCAAGCCGACAGCAGAGTGATAGAGATCGAATTCTGATTTAATGATTCCGTTTACTCTCTCAGCCAGGGCATTTTCATACGGATCACCATTTTCGGTCATGCTGATAGCAATATTGTTCTCCAGCAACAAATCCACATAACCCTTACTACAATACTGGGAACCACGGTCAGAGTGATGAATGATCCTGGCTAGGGGATACTTCCGCGCATTTAAAGCCATTTTTAAAGCATCTATACAACCTTGAGCTGAGAGGTCTTTCCTAAAGCAAAAGCCCATAATTTTTCTTGAATAAGCATCCGTTATCAAACTCAAATATCCCCAGTGATTTACCATTCGGATATAGGTAATATCGCTTACCCATAATTGCTCAGGGCGGTCCACCATCAATTCCTTAATCAGGTTACTGTACTTGTGCATCCAGTGTCTGCTATCAGTAGTAATGGCCATTCTTTTGCGTCTTCGGATGTGAAGATGATGTTCGCGCAACAGATCAAATAAATAATCTCTTCCAATTTTTAAATGATGTTCCTCAAGGCGATCTACTAACATTTCATGTAGCTTTAAAGTACCTACCCTGGGTAGGTCTTTGCGAATCTCTAGTACATGCTGCAATACAATCTCATCTTTCAACCCTTCGTCCTGAAGGCGCCATCCATGATCATAATAGGCATGTCGTGTTTTGCCAAACAGTCTGCACAGTGTAGCTATTCCTTTGCTGGGATAGTCCTGTTT
>NZ_JAFMZP010000021.1 GCF_024436435.1 Desertivirga xinjiangensis | reverse complement strand
GTTGCAAATGCGCAAACGTGCTGAACTGAAACATCTAAGTAAGCATAGGAAGAGAAAATAATAATGATTTCCTGAGTAGTGGCGAGCGAAAGGGAAAGAGCCCAAACCAGCATTGTTACGGCAATGCTGGGGTTGTAGGACCACAACATGACTAGTAAAGTGAAGTAGAACAGGATGGGAAGCCTGGCCATAGCGTGTGATAGCCACGTATACGTAAGCGATATTATGATAGTGGTATCCTGAGTACCGCGAGGTCGGAGACGCCTTGTGGGAATCTGCCGGCACCATCCGGTAAGGCTAAATACTCCTGAGAGACCGATAGTGAACCAGTACCGTGAGGGAAAGGTGAAAAGAACCCCGAACAGGGGAGTGAAATAGAACCTGAAACCGTGTACTTACAAGCGGTCGGAGCACTTTATAGTGTGACGGCGTGCCTTTTGCATAATGAGCCTACGAGTTACTCTTCCCTGGCAAGGTTAAGTGGTTCAGCCACGCAGCCGAAGCGAAAGCGAGTCTGAATAGGGCGTATAGTCAGGGGAGGTAGACGCGAAACCTTGTGATCTACCCTTGAGCAGGTTGAAGGTGCGGTAACACGTACTGGAGGACCGAACCGATAAACGTTGAAAAGTTTCCGGATGACTTGAGGGTAGGGGTGAAAGGCCAATCAAACTGGGAAATAGCTCGTACTCCCCGAAATGTTTTTAGGAACAGCGTGGATATAAAGTTTCATAGAGGTAGAGCTACTGATTGGGTGCGGGGGAGTCAAATCCTACCAAATCCAGACAAACTCCGAATGCTATGAAATATGATCTGCAGTGAGGCGCGGGGTGCTAAGGTCACGCGCCGAGAGGGAAAGAACCCAGACCATCAGCTAAGGTCCCAAAATTACCGCTAAGTTGAACTAACGAGGTCCGATTGCACAGACAGCTAGGATGTTGGCTTGGAAGCAGCCATTCATTTAAAGAGTGCGTAACAGCTCACTAGTCGAGCGATCGGGCATGGATAATAAACGGGCATCAAGTGGTATACCGAAGCTATGGATAGAAGTAATTCTGTGGTAGGGGAGCATTCCAGCATCAG
>NZ_JAFMZP010000020.1 GCF_024436435.1 Desertivirga xinjiangensis | reverse complement strand
AAAGAGGCCGTCTCATAAGCAATTATGGGACGTTTTTTTTTATACTCAGATTGAAAGATTCGGCTCCATAACTTTTACTTTTAGCGTCCTTTAACAGGGGACCTCCATAAGTGTTAGGGCTAAAGGCAGTTAGGAAAGTCGAAAAGGCGTTACGCCTTCCATTTTCTAAGGTTATGGGCTATGGCAAGTAATCCTATTTCCACTTCAGTTTTACTCATTCCACGTAGCAGGAACCGTTTAAAGCCATGATTGCTTTTGATATTGCCAAATACAGGCTCGACATCGGCAGCTCTTTGTTTTCGATACCGAATTCCTTGCTGGGTATTCAGTCTTTCTTTTGCCGCCTGCTTATGCTTTCTTAAGGAATGGTTAACTTCCACGATCCGGTTACCTTTACCGGTATGACACACGCCCCGCATCGGACATCCCTGGCAGTTTCCAGCCTGATACCGGCTGATAAGCTGTACATAGCCCGAAGTAGTTATCCGCTGTCCATCGCTGATGTGTGCCATCCGCTGCCCCATCGGACAAACCAGGTAGTTTCCTGATTCGTTATAGTGCAGACTGTCGTTACTGAATGCTTTAATTCCTTCTTTCTGCTCTTTATCAAAGGTATTGTACTTGATATATGCCACGATCTCTTTTTGTTCGAGGCAGGCATAGTTCTCATCTGAACCGTAACCGGCATCGGCTACGATGGCTTTAGGAAGGGTGTTGTACAGGTTTTCGTACTGCTGGATGTGAGCCGGAAGAGTCCCGTAATCGGTAGAGGTCTGATGTAAGGAATAGTTCAGGATGAATTGATCCTGAGTGCTGATCTGCACGTTGTAAGCCGGCTTCAACTGTCCGTTCAACATATGATCCTCTTTCATTCGCATGAAGGTGGCATCGGGATCTGTTTTGGACATGCTGTTACGGGAACCGAGTTTCTCTTCCTGATCTTCGTACCGCTCCAGGTTCTCCGGCCAGTGTTTGCGGGCATAATTCAGCTTTTGTCTGACCTTTTTATCTGCTTCCTTATCCTCCAGGGCTTGATCAATCTTTGCAATCGTTTGACGTACCTGCTCAGCATTCACCTGCTCAAATTGGCAAGGCGAAGGATCTTTAAGTTCTTCAGCTGCTACTCCCTGGGCATATTTCCACAAATCGTCCAGCTGGGCTTTGATCCGATCCTTACTCGTTTTAATGCTTTTCCCCCAGACAAAGGTATACCGGTTTGCAGCTGACTCGATCTTGGTGCCATCGGTGTAAACCGCCTCTTTCAATGACACTATTCCTTCTTCAGCCAGCAGCAGCACGATTTGGGAGAAGATCTGCTTTAGAATCCCCGACAGCTTCTCGCTCCGGAAACGATTGATGGTATTGTGATCGGGTGTTTTCATTCCGCAGAGCCACATAAAGTGGATGTTCTGGCGTACCTGTTCTTCCAGCTTACGGCTGGAATACGTGTTGGTCAGGTAGCCATATACCAACACTTTCAAAAGCATCCGCGGATGATAGCTGGATGCGCCTCCACCTTTATATTTACGGTTGATCGGACGGATGTCGATCTCATCTATAACTTTCTTTACTATACGTGCTGGGTGATTAACCGATACCAGCTCTTCCAGGCTGGGCGGAAGTAATTGCAACTGATCGGAATCGTATGGCTTAAAAACAGGCGTCGTTCCCATGCCTTTAAAATACGAAAATCTAGCAAAATAAAAAAGAGGCTATCCTTTTGAGACAGCCTCTT
>NZ_JAFMZP010000001.1 GCF_024436435.1 Desertivirga xinjiangensis | reverse complement strand
CCACAGCAGTTGCGACTTCCTAACTCCTGAGATGGCGCACAGGCAAACAGGCCCGCTCAAAAAGAGATGGAAAAAACGTAATTATAAAATTAAAAAAATACTTGTATAGTTTAATTGCAATTAACAAATTGTCCCTGTATAGCTACTTTAGAAATAACAAATCAAGCTGTATAGCTCAATTACTATTAATCCCCTAACCTGTATAGCCTAATTAGGACGAGACAAGGGACAAATATTCAGAAACCGTGGATTGCGTAAGACCGGCCTTCTTTTGAATTTGCCCTACACATACACCGTTGCTGAAACCATACTCTTCCTGGTCCGGAAAGTTGTTTTCGGGATCTTTAAGCCAGAAAAGGATCTGTAATCTTGTTTTATTTGAAAGTGCTTTAAATATTTCAACCTGATCCATGCAACAAAGATATATCGGTTTTTCCCGATATTCCAATAAATCGAAATAGATGACATTCGGATTATAGCGAGGGTGGTATCAGGGCTTGGATAAGGAAGACTGTATAGTAGTTTGGAGAGCAGGGATCACTTCCTCCGCAAACCATGGATTTACCTTCAGCCAGTTTTGATTGCGGGGAGATGGGTGAGGCAATGGAAAGTATTGCGGAAGATAGTCTGCATAATGCTTTACGGTTTCGGTCAGGCCGTTCCTGTACTTTTCCCTGAGATAATAACGCTGGGCATATTGTCCGATCAGTAAGATTAAGGGTTTAGATTCAAAGTGTTCCAAGATCTGCGGGTGCCACAGAGGTGCGCACTCCCTCCTCGGAGCGAGATCTCCGGAGATTCCTTTGCCGGGATAACAAAAACCCATGGGCATGATTGAAAATAATTGCGGATCATAAAATTCGGTTTCGGTAATGCCCAGCCAGGATCTTAAGGTTTTTCCACTGGCATCATTCCATGGTATTCCGGTTTCATGAACTTTTCTGCCCGGAGCCTGACCGATGATGATTACCCTGGAAGATGCATTAAGCTGAACCACCGGTCTTGGTTCAAATGCTAAGAAATTCTGGCAAAGATTACACCGGATGATTTTCTCAAACAGATCAAGCATATATTTATAATCAACGTAGAATCGAGCAAATTATTCAGTGATTGGTAAATTATCTTTTGTATTATTTAAGTTTGGAGGAATGTCGTATCCCAGGAATCCAATTGTGTTCAGCATTCTTTATGCCGGTGAGGAGTATCATCTAAAAACCTTCTGGGGTGAATACCGCGACTTACGGGCTTTGATTAATGACCAGCTAAGCCTGGAGGATTTCGGACAATGCGGTGGTATAGGGAGATGCGCAACCTGTATGGTAGAAATTTCAGGCTCGGAAATTGAGGCGTTGCCAATGGAAAGGAATGAGTTTACCACCTTATCAAAACAACATACCGGCTCAGCGAAGGTTCGTCTATCTTGCCAGATCCCGATCAATGATGACCTGACGAATGCGGTTATTAAGATCGTTGAGTAATCCAGCTGGGTGTAGGATATCAGCGTTTTTTTCCTGCATTTCATTTCAACCTCCTTCATTAAAATATGCTTTTAATCTCCTATTTTTGAGGCTTGATGAAGAGCATTTTTGAGTCAGAACAATCATTAGTTGAGGTTCTTCCAATACCGGCTTGTGTAGCAAGCGGTGCCGGGTTTTTTATTACCGCTGCAAATGGGTCTATGCTTGGCCTGTGGGGCTGGAAAGATCTTAAGCCTGAGACATCATTAAAAGAAGTTTACCCCCATATAGCTCAGCATTTTGATGTGTTGGAAGATTCCCGAACATGTGCCCCATCTTCTCAAACGCATGAAACAAAGATATCCGTTTTGGTGGATGGAAAAGCTGTTGAAAAGCACCTGAGTTATTCCCTGAAACGTTTTCGATTAGCAAGCGGCGATCTCCGGTTACTGATCACTGCTGAAGATATTACAGAACAGGTTACAAGACGGTTTAAGCTTGAAGAAGCCGAAAGAAGACATGCATTTCTTTTAAGGTTAAGCGACACTCTGAGACCCCTGGCAGATGCCCCCTCTATTCAGACTGAAGCTTCAAGAATACTGGGTGAATATCTGCAGATCAGCCGCGTGGGTTATGGAGAAGTGGAGCAAAACGAACAGCGTTATTTTACTACTGAATACAGCTGGACAGACGGAACGGTACCTCCTTATCATGGCACTCATGACCTCGCGGGCTTTGGGCCGGATGTTCTTCAATCCCTCCGTTCGGGTACAGCACTAGTTATCGACGACATGCTTGAGGATCCGCGTACGGCTTCTCCAGCTATGCAGGCAGCCTTTCAAGCCCTCCAATTCAGGTCGGTCATCACGGCCTCCCTGATCAAACAAGGGCGCTTGGTGGCCGCGCTGTATGTACACCATCATGAAGCACGGCAATGGACTGAGGAAGAAAAACTGTTAGTGCAAGATGTTGCAGAACGTACCTGGGCTGCCGTACAGAGGGCCTCTGCAGAAAGAAACCTCCGCGAATCGGAAGAAAAATTCCGCACCTTGTTCAATAGCATTGACGAGGGCTTTTGCGTGATTGAAGTTTTATACAAGGATAATGTAGCTGTAGATCTCCGCTACCTGCTTGCTAATCCGGCTTTTGAATCGCATTCCGGCATGGCATCCGTTGAAGGAAAATCATTGATCGAACTTTTAGGAAGTGTTGATTCCTTCTGGCTGAAGGCTTATGACGAACTGGTTCAAACAGGCAAACCTGTGCGTATTGAACGGTATTCTGAACCTCTAAACCGCTGGATGTCGGTTTTTTCCACGCGCATCGGAGATCAAAGCACTCGCCAGGTAGCTGTAGTCTTTAACGACATTACAGAGCAAAAGCACAGTGAACAGCTGAAGAATGATTTTATCAGCATGGTCAGCCATGAACTTAAAACACCTCTTACTTCGCTGAATGCACACCTCCAGGTTTTAAACCGGAACTCCAAAAAACAAAATGATCTTTTCACTTCCAGTTCGATTGAAAAATCGCTGGTGCAGGTTGGAAGAATGCATCGCTTAATACAAGGCTTTCTTGATGTAGCCCGTTTTGAAGAAGGAAAGATCTACTTAAACAATTCTCTGTTCGATCTTAACGAACTGGTTCAAGAAACGCGGGAAGAACTGCTCCTGATTAATCGCAGTCATGAGATCATTCTCAATCTGACCCCAACACCTGTAACAATTTCCGGCGACCGGGATAAGCTGGGCCAGGTATTAATCAACCTGCTGAGCAATGCTGTTAAATATTCCAGAGAGGGCAGCAGGGTTGAAATCAGCTCCGAGGTTTCTGGAGGGCTGTCAGAGATAAAAATTAAAGATGAAGGGATCGGAATTAAGCCCGAATATATTGACAAAATTTTCAAGCGCTTTTATCGCATAGAAGAACAAAAGAACAAGCACATCTCAGGTTTCGGGATCGGACTTTACCTTTGCGCAGAGATTATAAAACTACATAAAGGGAGTATTAATGTCTGCAGCGAGGAGGGAAAGGGAAGTACCTTTATTTTTAGTTTGCCGGTAGATCGACATGCTTAAGAACATAACTAAAATTTTGGTAAGAAAAACCACCATAATAAATTATATATTAGTTATACAGGAGCTTGTCTTTTTTTACTTACTTACTCAACCAAAGTACTGCCGGACCTTTGAAAGGCGCCTGCAATTCTATATATTTTGATACCTGCTTCTTTGTACGGATTATTTCCCCTGTAGAAGCGTTAATCCAGTTTAACTGGTAAGTACCTTCATCTGTTGGCAGGGTAAGCTTTAACTCCATTTCTTTAGAAACAAGAATATATCCTTTACCTTTCTTACCCAGGACATAGTCACTGGAAACCTGCCCGTTTAAGGTAGTTATATCCATCTCCGCTGCTGCCTTCAGGAAGGATTTATCCTTTACCGGCACTGAAGTCAATGATCCTCCGCCCATAAAAGAAGCCCAGTTAGCATATTGTCCTCCCCCACGGGAATATACAATCGCCTTCTCAGGGTATTTTAAGTGAAATTCTTTTACAGCTCTATACACCTGATCCATTGAAGACTCACCCACATCAAAAATCCGGGCATACTGGCGTTCAGTTAAGCTTTGTCCTCCGGCGGGGGCATACAAACTTCCATCTTTCCGGTAATGCCATTGGATCACCTCCACAATGTCAACTATCCGGGAGCGAACAGGATCGGAAAGAATTGCATCCTGAACATCCTTAGTTCCCGGCAGCATCACCAGCACACGTTTCTTGTGCTCTCTTTCCCATTCGGAAATTACGTCCAGCCAAAACTGTACAAAGTGAACGGGGCCGGTATATTCCAGGCCGAGGTGATGAATTATATTTTTGTTGTCTTTGAAATTTTCAAGGCACTTGCGGATATAATTTCGATGCAAACGATTCCTCACCACGTTCGTAGTATCATAAAACTCCACTCCCATATAAATGCGTTTGTCGCCTGCATAGGCTGGGTTTTCTGCAAAGCCTGTGTTGTTGATATTGTTGGCTGTTCTCCAGGGATAATCTGCCCAATGTGCTCCCTCCTCAATAATATTATGCTGCAAATAATGCTCCTCAATAAATACCAGCCCGTTTTGATCGGCCAGATCGGCAAACTTCTTTAAACGAAGCCAATACCATGGATTCCATTTCGTCAGGTCGTATTTGCTTAAGCGGTCAAATGCTTCTCCCTGGCCACTACGGCTAAAAGGCTGCTCGTAAAATGGCGACCAAACATCGGCATCAGCACGGCGGCTCCTTGCATGATCGTCCCTTCTTCTCTCATACCATAATGCCGGAAAGCTTTGCAATGAAACAATATTGTTTTTCTGCATCATGCTTACAACCGAATCCAGATCATCAGTCAGTCCTTTTCCCGTACGGCCTGGAACAAAACGCAGCAAGTTCATATTTGCATCGGCTAAATCAGAGGGACGTGTAGTTCCTTTCCATAAGGAGGTTCTGCTTTTCCTACCCGTTAATACCTCTTTGTCCCGTAAGATCCAGCCATTTAAAATTTCGATTGATGGAACCGGACCTACAAACTGTTCTTTATCCGCTGCCTTGATTTGTGCAAGCTTTTTTGCACCCCTGAGGTCAGACGGGATCGGATGCCGGGCTATTAAAGTATCAATCCAGGTCTCCATAGTTTGGTCGGGAGATTTTGAACGCTCGCTATATTTTGCAGTTACATCAGGGCTCGGCGCAGAGGTGCCACTTGATTCGTACACCAGGATCTTCTCCTGTTCAACTGATTTCTTTCCGGTTCTTGCTTCCAGCTGTGCATAATAGAAACTTTCAGGCTTCAGAAAGCTATGTGGTCTTTCATGAAATCCATTCCCATATCCCTGCGCCCAGGATCCATAGGCCCAGTTTTGCGCTTGGGGAGGTTTTGATACATAAAGCTTTGCTGCACGTGATTGCCAGCTGAGAGAATTAGCTGTAGTCCAGCCCCCACCTTGTCCGTCAACATCACGGAAATCCAGAAAGATATTTCCCCCATCTACCGTTGTTTTATCAAATAGCACACCTGTAGACCAGCCGCCAATGGTGCCACTAAAACTGAATGGGAGGTATGAATAACATTGAACAAATGCATTCGGACCGGGAGCAGTAAATCCTACGGAGAAATCATGATAACCAAATTCTGCATAGCATCTTTGAAACAAAACCTGCTGCCCCAGGTTATGGAACGAAAAACGCCGGTGATTCCCAATCTCCCCTACCGGTGCCAATGATTTGCAGTCTTCAACAGTCACTGCACTAGCCGTTTCCCATATTGCAACTGCAGAACTAACAAAATGCTCCGCTGTTACCCTTCGAACCCAGGCATCCCTTACATTTTCAACGCTTATTGCCATCCAGCGGTGATTTTCGTCTTTCTCATTTGAATGGTCAAAAGTCGATACACACCTGAGATTTTCCACCCCAACATTGTTTATACGCCCCTTCCATTGATATTTTGACACTTTCCCGCCGCCATATAAAGGATCCAGGGAATTCGTTAATGGAATGTTCAACGTAATGGATCTGGGGCTTACAGCGACCACCTTTCTAAGCCAATTCTGGTCAAAGTCGCCCGGCGCCCAATGAGTCAGGTGATAGTTTACATAGGTTCCAATCTTATCGGCACCTATGTTTTGGATCCACTCTTTTGTAGACGGGCGGTTTATGACCACTTCATCACCCACTTTAAACTGATGGGATTCCCCAAATATTAGTTGGCTGCTATTGACAGGAAAATAAACACTCTGTAGCGGAACCGGCTTTTCTAATTTTTTATCGTTTTGCCCTACCACTTTGATCAGGGTTTCCCGGTCGACGCCCGTAGCAAGCAAAGTGGTACCGTCCTTGCCTGTGCCGCTACCACGCAGTACCACTCCGCTTTTCCTGATGTGCAGCGAGCCTGCTATCTCATAAGTTCCGCTTTCAATTAATACAGTACCACGGAATCCCTGCTTATTTATTGGTAATGATGAAACATAGTCAATTGCCGCCTGTATTTTGCTGGTTGCATCCCCCTGAGCAGCAGGAACGATTACTTTTACCGGTATGTTTGGAATACTTTCGTTTGAGTTTTTGTAACCGCAATAGGAGTAATCAGGTACACGATCGCCATTCTCTGATGCATTATATATGAGTTTCCCTTCCTCAGTGATATGAACAGGGGATCCCGACGACACTTTATTCTGAGAATAAGAGCATTTCGCTATGCATAGTGCCAGGAATAATAGTATTAAACCAGGACAGGGTGAGTATTTCATAAGTGGAGCTAAAAAACAAAAAACTGATTTAGAATGACAAATCAGTTTGAAATGAGTTTTTTTAAACCGCCTAATTGGTTGCTTCAGCCATTAACTTGCACCATTGCTTCGGCAAATGCACCTAATTTTTCATACTTGTTATACAACTGCTGATACACAACGACCTTCTCCTTATCAGGGTAATAAGTTTGATCGAAACCGGATGATATTGCTTGTATTGCAGTTTCTATGTCCGGATAAATTCCGGCAACCACCGAGGCAAACATCGCGGCTCCCAGGGCACAAACCTGGTCGCTGCTAGCTACCGCAATCGGTACGTTTAATACGCTGGCGAGCGTTTGCATCACATAGGGCGATTTCTTTGCTATCCCTCCGAGGGCAATTACCTGCCTGATAGGCACCTGCTCCTGTTCAAAGCGCTTAACAATTGCTTTGGAGCCAAAAGCCGTGGCTTCTACCATTGCTTTAAACAAAGAGGCTGCGGAGGAAGCCAGGGTAAGGGCAGAAAGGATACCTTTTACTTCCTGGTTGGCATCAGGAGTGCGGCGTCCATTGATCCAGTCTAATGCAACTTCGTCGTCCACACTGACGGGTAGTTGAGAGGCTTTGACAGACAATGCCGGTAAGATCCCTTCCATGATTCTTTCTATCTCCTCTTCAGAGATGACATCTGAAGCGATCTCTTTCAAAGGGAAGGATAAGATTTGCTGGAACCATCCATAGAAGTCCCCAAAAGCAGACTGGCCCGCTTCCATGCCTAACATTCCGGGTACGATAGATCCGTCTACCTGCCCGCAAATGCCTTGGATCAATTTATCCTCCAGTTTATCAACCAAACCATCCCCCAATTTATCCCCACTGTTATCTAGAGGAACAGTCAGCATATCGCATGTTGAGGTTCCGATCACTTTAACCAGGGTATAGGGTTCAATTGCGGCACCGACCGCACCGAAATGTGCATCCAGTGCTCCTACCCCAATTACCACATCCTCAGGAAGTCCGAGTTTCATGGCCCATTCGCTGGAAATGATTCCCGCTGCCTGATCTGAAGTAAAGGTCTCCTGGTATAATCTTTCGCGGATTCCTTCCAGTAAGGGATCGAGGGCAGTGAGAAACTCCTGCGACGGCAGGCCGCCGAATTCTTTATGCCACATGGCTTTATGCCCCGCAGCGCAGCGGCTTCTTCTTATTTGCAATGGATTGGTATTGCCTGTTAATAATGCAGGCATCCAGTCGCAATGTTCCAGCCAGGAGAATGCACGGGCCCGTACCTGTTCGTCTTCCCGCAAAATATGGAGCATCTTAGACCAGAACCATTCCGTAGAATACGTACCGCCGGAGTACTTTGTAAAATCAGTCTTCCATTTGTGGGAAAGCTCATTGATTTCTCTGGCTTCTTTTACTGCCGTATGGTCTTTCCATAACACAAACATTGCATTAGGATTCTCGGAAAACTCCGGAAGTAAAGCAAGCGGAACTCCCCTTTCATCAACAGCTACCGGCGTTGAACCGGTAGTGTCAATAGAAATAGCTTTTATGTTTTGTTTTATATTTTCACGCACATCGGCAGGAAAATTACCCAGCACTTCTGTAATCGTCCGTTCCATCCCTTCGATGTAATCGAGGGGATGCTGCCTGAATTGAGAAGATTGAGGGTCGCAATACTTACCCTCCTTCCACCTGGTGTAGTAATGCACTGCTGAACCCAGTTCTTTTCCGCTTAAAGCATCAACTAATAAGGCTCTTACAGAATCGGTACCATAGTCAAGGCCAATTACATATTTCTGTTCCATCTGTCTTATCTGTTCGGGAGCGGTTATTAAGCTGATTGCTTTCCTTCATAATCCACATCGCCGCAGAAATGAACCTGTATACCAAGCTCGGCTAATGCAGCCGCTTTAATGCGGCAGGCCTGATGAGCCGCAGCTTCGTTATCTGCATAAACCACATGAATATGATTTGCTTTATGACGGGCCATCATCTGATCCCTGCTTACTCCATCCAGCGTTGCATGCATGATCGGCCATTGCGGGTTGGTTGATTGCCAGCGTCTCTGGGTTTCTTCTTCCGGCAATGCCACAGACTTGCCAACACCTATATCACAATGCAGTTGATTATCCATGATAAAAATGCGGCTCCATACCAGGTTTCCCGGTTTGCTTATTCCTCTAAGCGTACCTCCTCCCTTGCGGAAGAACATAGCAGGCTGGCGGATACTGTCGGCTCCGGCGTAACCTCCTTCAAAATGAGCCGGAGGTACAGCTCCAGAGATAAGGAACACCCAAACGAAATCATCAATTCCGTCGCCTTTAAAATGCTGTCCCCAGCGCAGGTCATGGAGCGTATTTTCGGCAGGCATGCCCAATTCTTTCCATAATTTATAGGTTAGCAAGGCATCAATGCCTGCACATTCGTCTACTTCATTAAAATGCGGTAATGCTTCTCCCGGAAACAGCTCTCTGCCATCTTCTGAATACGCAGGTGGCCGGTCCTGGTTATTTAACAGGCCCTCTACCAGGTCGCTTGCCGGTGTCAGGTCTTTTAAGCCTTGCTGATACTGAATGCCTATGGTATCACAACCAAACTCGTCTGCCAGGCGCAGGGCTGCAATATACATCTTGCATTGTGTAAGGGTTTGACTGCGTGTAAGCTGAGTAGCCTCATCGGTTCCCCAATCAAACTTCATTCCTTTATCAAGAAGCCATTGAAGAACTTTTTCCGCCTCCTCATCCTTTACCTCCAGCATTTTGGCGTAAAGTGTCGATTGACTTAAACGCTCTTTGAATATCCCGGTGGCATGCAAAAGGTCGTCAGGAACTATCGCGTTGAACATCCCCATACACCCTTCATCAAAAACACCCATTATAGCTTTATTATCACGCAGTCTTTTGGCAAAATCTCTTCCTTTGCGTTCATCTTCCTCCGGAAGAGTGATTGACTGAAGCGATTTCACATGTGAGGTTTCATGATTGATCTCCCCGCTTCTTAACCATTCTCTCAATCCTTCCACAAAAAACTCATCTGTAAAATCTTCGCTCCACAGGGCACTGTATTTAACATTAGCTTTGGTTAATGAACCCGTTAAGTTTAGCATGCCTACCAGGCCTGGAAATTGTCCGCTCCAGTTAGCCACAATAAGGATCGGGGCTTTATGGGTGATCAATCCGGCCAGTACGTGATGACTATACTGCCATACACTTTCGGCCACTATTACCGGTGTATTTGGATCTATCTTTTTAAAGACTTCTATCCCCATACGCTGGGAGTCAATAAATCCATGTTTTTTTTTCTCGTCGTAGGCGTGTGCCCTCTTTACCGTCCATCCCTCCGCTTCCAGAGCCCTGGTTAACTGGCTCTCCATCTCTGCCTGGGCTTCCCAGCAACTTAAATTTGCTGATAAACGTAGATCCCCATTGCATACCAAAAAAACTTGTTTCTCTTTAGAACTGGTCATATTGTTATAGGTTTATATAAGAAATTAAAGCTTAGTCGCTGATAATATCGGAAATATCCAAATTACCCTTACACAAATATGTAAAGCGCAAGCCTTAAAACTCTACCTGTTTTTAGCCACTTTATGTTATATATTATCATACAATTTCGAAATCAGCTTTTTTTTACTTTAATTTACTACACACAATTATAAAGCGATCTTAAAACGACTATTTAGTTTCTGGCTGCTAACTGTTTTTAAAGAACAAGAGGATTTCGTTTAAAATTTGATTGAGGTATGAAACCACATTTTCATAAGGTACCTTTAAAGCTGGAGACATCCTTCAGCATAAGGCATGACGTATTAGCAAATTTTGGAACACTCTGGCATTATCACCCTGAACTTGAATTACACTTTGTAAAGAAAGGCGAAGGGGTCCGTTTTATTGGCGATAATATCAGCAATTTCTCCACCGGCGAAATGCTCCTGCTTGGTGAAAACTTACCACATACATGGAGATGTAAGGACCAATACTTTAAGCCGGACTCTGGCTTGAATGTAGAAGCAACAGTGATACACTTTTTACCACATTGTCTTGGTAACGATTTGTTGCAATTACCTGAAGCTTATCAAATACCTAAACTTTATGAAAAAGCTAAACGGGGGCTGGTGATCAAGGGCGAAACTAAAAGAAAGCTCATTGATTTGATGGAGAGCGCTTTAAGCGCCGTTAACCTCAACAGGCTTACTATTCTCCTATCCATCCTGAGTACATTGGCGGAGTCTGATGAATACGAAAGCATCACTTCTAAACATGCGTTTTACCAGTCGGACCGCGCCGATACAGACCGCTTTAATAAAATTTGTACGTATACGCTTACCAACTATAAGAGAGAGATCAGTCTTGAAGAAATTGCCTCATTAAGCAACTTGAGTGTAACGTCGTTTTGCCGGTATTTTAAGCTGATGTCTAAAAAAACGTATTACGACTTCCTGACTGAAATAAGGATCAGCCACGTTTGCCGGATGCTCATAGAAGACAACATGACCATTGAAGCTATTTGTATGGAGTGCGGATTTAATAATGCTTCTAACTTTTACCGGCATTTTAAAAAGATCATGGGAAGCACTCCTGTAGAATACAGGAAAAAATATCTTAATAAATAGTGCAGCTTCTGCACTATTTATAATTACTTTCCAGTAAGAATATCTGCAGGAAACCATTCACATACCGGTTGTAGGCCAGGGTTTTATCATCAGGCGACCAGTTAACACAACTAGCCGGTTTGTCTGAGTCAGTAAAAGTATCCGTTAGTTTATGAGATCTACCTCCGTCGATCTCCGTTACATATATTGCATTTTCGGCTACATAAGCCATCTTTTTTCCATCGTGACTAATATTGATTCCAGATTGAATATCAAGTCTGTGAAAACTTAATTGCCTTGCCTCGCCTCCGTTTGGCGATACGCCAAACACGTTGACGAATCCGGAATCATCTTTGGTAAGGAAGGTGATCAGTTCTCCATCTGGAGTAGAACGCAGCCAGTGTCGTGGTCCCAGAACCCCGTGTTTCAAAAAGGTAATCCGTCTTTGCTTTACACCCGCAGGAACAGCCGGCCGGGAGCTTGCGGTTCCCTGCAAAGCTTTCCCAGCTTTACCTTGCTTCAGGTCACCGGGCAAGTCTACTACGAAAAGCTCGGTTTTTGTATTTCCGTTTTCATCCCTCACATTCCCCTGAAAGGCAATTGCCTTCTGCTGCCAGCTGCCATCAGAACGACGATAGCCGTTTGTGCCTACCCAGCCTTCATCAAAAGCTTTATCGATCTCGTCTGTACCAGATTGGGGGTTTTCGGTAACCTCCGTAACGATAACCGAAAACATCCCGCCACTATTATTCTCGAGTGAAGGGTGCGGATCAACTTTTACAGCTCCCGGAAACATAACGCCTACTGTTCTTAAATCTAAAACACCAGGATTTGTCTTTGCCAATTGTTCAATTACATAATCATTATAAGTGAAGCTGATCCAATGCCCATCCCCGCTCCAGGCATGGGCATGCGTTCCGCCACGGAGCGCTCCCAGCTTAAAGGGTGCTGTGATATCGCGGGCATCCATAAAAATGGGAACCCCGGGGTGCTTAATGTCAATGGCTACGCCGGTACGACGGGTAAATCCATAAGGTCTGTTCTTATCGGCGTTCCGTATTCCATGAATAAAAATCACCCTTTCCGCATTTGGTGAAAAACTCACAGCACCTACACCCGGACCAAAATCAGTTTGATTTTTTGTACGATACAGCTCGAATATCTCCCTGGTTTGTACATTGACCATTTCGATACTTGGGGTGCTCCCTATTTTTGAGTCGTCATTGCGGGTATCATACACCAGCCAATGGCCATCAGGCGAAAAAACTTGTGCTGTATTTAAAAAATGGCCTTTATTGCCGGACGTTAATTGTATTTCCTTCGACATCGTCTTTACTTTTTTTTTGACGATGGATTATTGAGGTAATAGAAATGCCCGTCCTCGGCACCAACTAAAAGATCTGGTACACCATCTTTATTCCAGTCAACCACAGTGGGACTGGTATCATGTCCGGCGAGCACCATTTTTGCAAGGGGCTGCTGATTTTTTACCTGAACCAAACCATTAACGGTGCCGGTATTTTTCATCACCGTAGCATTTAAACTGTTCACCAATATATCGGGTTTGCCATCGTTATCCCAATCGGCAATCGAAAACTTGCGCCGTCCGCTTTGACCAAATTTACCATCGTTCAGGCGTAAGAAACCAGGGACACTGTCAGTTATTACATGTTTTTGATTAAAGCCAGAAACATTTTCCGCCTTAAAAATTCTTGCTCCGGGTTTAAGTAACAATTCTGCCCCCTTTTTAAAGCGTTCGAAATATGACAGATAGCCTGCTGTATCCAGCATGATCAAATCTGTAAGGCCGTCTTTGTTCCAATCCATAGCAAAGGGGGTAGTACGCCATTGTGTTACCAGAGCTTTAGGTTCAGGATCCCACCAGTTCCAGGATGGCTTAGGAATTCCGGCCTGGCCCCAATCAACATTTACCTGTGCTTCCTTGCCTAATTTAGGTGCATTTTTAGTGCCTATGTTTTTGTACCAGACTACTTTCCCCCAGATAGAATTTACAATGATGTCTTTCAGACCGTCGGCATCCCAATCTGCTACCGAAAGTGTAGTATAACCCCATTTTGCTTCAGCCGGACCTTGTATGGAAGCATTTTTCCCGGCCTGGATCCGGATCACCTTACCCTCGCTTTTTAATAATTTTGGTGCAGCCCATTTTGGCATCCCCTGGTTCATCCCGAGATTTTCTATAAAAGAGATATATCCGGCTGAGTTGCCGCAAATAATATCCTCATCGCCGTCAGTATCCCAGTCGACGCTGTAAGGTGTTGCCAGCGCTCCGAATTTAACATTGTCGGCTTCCTGCTGGAAGTAAACCGGAGACAGGAACTGAGGCATACCCTTGATCACTTTCCCGGTATTTTCAACCAAAGCCACCCTGCCGTCTTCATCGCCCACTACCAGGTCTACATGGCCGTCCTTGGTCCAGTCTATTGCCACGGGGATGATCATTTCAAGATCCATTGTAACCAAGCCGGCGGAATTCGCCAGGTGTTTTCCTTTCGCATATACTGGTTTTTCTCTTGTGCCAATGTTTTCAAACCAGTTAAACTTATCCAGGAACTCGCCGCAGATCAAATCCAGGTCTCCATCACCGTCGAAGTCTGCAAAGTTTGGTGTCGGCGCACCATAGACGTCCAGATCAGCACCTCCTGCTTTAATGCGTCCGGTATTCACATACTTCCCGTTTTTATTCTCTATGAGATAGACGTATCCATGCAACGGTCCGTTGGTCCAATTTCCATTTTTATCATAAGCGTTATCCCAACCGTAATCGATCCAGTCATCAACGCCCACTGCGATATCTTCATCACCATCGTTATCATAATCTACCAGTTTCCATTGGTTAAAGCGGTTCCTGCCTTTGATATCTTTCATTATAGAATCGGCAGGAAAAAGTGGTTTCTTCTGTTTGGCGAAAGTTTGCTTAAAGTTAAGCAGTTCTGCGCCGGGAACGGTAAAACGAGGTTTATCGGCAATAAAGGATATTTGGATATCTTTTATGGATTTGCCCAGCCATAAAGGTTTTGCGAATACAGGCTTAGTGCCTCCGGTCTTGTTTTCGAATAAATAGATGCCGTTAAAGGGTTTACCCTGACTGGATACCAGCAGGTCCAGATCTCCATCGTTATCATAATCCATCGGGAGCGGCCAGGCCCATAAACCTACGCCCAGATCTACTACCAAACCAGGATTGTTGTACTTAAGAATTTTAAAATCTGTGTCTTCGTTTTTTTGCGCTGTCGCAGTTAAGGAAACGATCATTGCCAGAAAAACACCTAAACCCCGGACCTTATCTTTATGCCTATGAATATTATACATCAGCTTCTTTGAAAAATTGAAATAGTATTGAATTAGTTTATTTCCCAGTTATCTGTCCTGAAGGAAGAGGCAGGCAGCCCGTCCTTGTTGAACAGATCACCAGCAACCCAGGCTTTAAAAGCATAGCGTGCGGCAACGGGATTAGACACTTTATCCGAACTGAGCACGATCCGGTCTTTCTCTACCGAAACTTTGGCAGGATAGAACACCTTATCATTTCCTGCCAGCTCAAAATTCATAGATCTTTTATTCTTCAATACCAGTCCATTGTCTGAATGGTCAAAAAGCAGCGTCAAAGCGTTGCCTTTTATTTCGCTTCTCTTATATACAGGCCCGGAGAATGGTATATTTTTAAACTTATAGGTCTTTGCCAATGCCTGATAAGACAAGCGCTTTGCGACAGCTTCTTTTTCGGGAGGATGAATAGTGCTTTGAATACCGATATCTGTAAGTACTGCCATTCCGGAGTTTGGAATTTCGTTTTCTGCTTTTAATTGTGCTTCGCGAAGAAAAGGAACTTTAGGCTGTAATTCCAATAAGGCAGGAGTTAACTCTTCTCTCTTAAATATATAAGGCGCTATCTGAGCATAATAGAAGGGAAAATCACCTATCCCCCAATCACTGCGCCATTGCTTTACCATCGCGGGAAATAGCTGCGCATACAATTGAGGCTCGTGACGATTTTGCTCCCCCTGGTACCAAATGGCACCTCGTATACCATAACCAGCAATGGGACTGATCATTCCGTTATACAAGCCGGTATGCATATTCTTGTTCTCATTGGCTGCATCCTGCTCTTGTGGTATTTGGTTGGGAAAAGCAGATAAAGCCTGTTTACTCATCCAGGCCTGCACCAGTGTTCCTCCCCAGTCTGCTTCTATTATCCCCACAGGTACTTTTAGCTTTTCCTGAAGCTCCTTAGCATAGAAGTAGGCTACGGCGCTAAAATTCCGCGTGTTGGCAGGATTTGCCTTTAGCCAGGCCCCTTTACAATCATAAAGCGGCTTTTTCCAGCTCACATTTGGAACGTTAAAGAACCTGATCTGCGAATTCTCTGATTCCTTTACTGCCTTCTCTGCTCCTGCCACGGGCTGGTCTTTGAAGCCTTTTAATGGCATTTCCATATTTGATTGTCCGGATGCCAGCCATACTTCACCGATCAGTACGTCTCCGAGGCTAAGCATCTCCCCATCATTCAGGGAAATACTATAGGGGCCGCCCGCGTTAGGCGTTTTGATCCTGATGGCCCATGAACCATCCTCTGCGGGCTTTACAGTATAGGATTTATTATTCCATGAGGTTGTTATGGCAACCGATCCCTTAGAATCAGACGTTCCCCATAACTTAACTTCGGCTTGCTGCTGTAAGACCATTCCCCCGGAAAAAACGGATGGAAGGGAAACTTTAGCAAACAAACTTCCTGATATTGCCATCAGGCTACATAAAAACGATAAGCCTCGTTTGTTCATTTTGTAATTTTAAATAGTTATGATCGGTTTACAACAAAAGTAAATTCATGCTTAAATGAATCTGTTATGATTTTTCGCTGCTTTGTATACTATATTAACATGTAAGGTTATTACTGATTATTTACCAGGAAAGGTCTTTTCGGCTATAATAAATAAATGCACCTGTTTCGATACCAACCACCAGATTTAATGCCCCTTTATCTCCAATCTTTGCAGTAGCTGGTGCGCAGGAATGCCCTCCCAATGAAATATTCTGTCCCTTAAATTTCAGTATTTTAGGATACTCATAAACCGGCCTTTGTTCTGTTCCCGAATTCCTCAGGAACAAGACCGTTGATCCTCTTTTAGGTTTCATGTTAACTGGCAGGCCGCTTATAGTATCAGGAATGGATTGTTTTCCGTAAGTGCCTACTAACAGATCTTTTACACCATCCTCATCCCAATCTACAATTTCGAACTTTCCACGGCCTACTGTCCCTCCCCCTAAACGATTTCCCCTGATAGGAATACTGTCTCCTATAGTAAGCTTCCCTTTATCCTCAAGATTATATTTGTCTATCTGCCAGTAGAGATGAAAGTGGTCATCCCTGTCCATAATGATATAAGCCATTTTATCAGCCATTTTCCCCACCCCTGGCTTAACACGCCAGGTTCCATACAGATCCATTCCATCCAGGTAAAGGGTATGCTCCGTATCCAGTTTAGGTTGGTTTTTTGTTCCTATGTTTAGAAAAACCATAAACTTCCCTCTGCTGTCTCCCATCAAAATATCCGGCAGACCGTCAGCGTTCCAGTCAGCAACCGTAGGACAGGTATATCCCCAACGGGCCTCCCCCGGACCTTGAATATCCTCGCGATACCCTGGCTGTATATGAATAATTTTATCACCTGCTTTAAGGTATTCGGGGTCCATGTAAGCAGGTTTCTCATTCGTTCCAATATTCTTAAAGAAAAAAATAAAGCCCATAGAATTTCCGGCGATGAGATCCAGCTTACCATCAGCATCCCAATCTGTTACATTAGGCACCACTAATGAGCCTCCATGCAAGCGGGTATGTTCTGAAAGAAGATGCTCAGGATCATTAAAAATAAGGTTACCCTTAGCATCCTTTTTCCTGGTGTTTTTATAATAATATATTCCACCTTCGCCCAGGGTGAACAGTCCCTGGTTTTCGCTGGAATCGTAAAAATAAGCTACTGAAGATCCAACGTTGGGATTTCTAAGAATAATTCCTTCCTTATCGACAAGATAGCGTCGTGGCGACAATCGTTCGTTATCCAATTTATAAGCAGATAGTGTTCCGAGCCGGCTCCCTGTTAAAACAAAGTCCTCCTGCGGTTCACTGTACAGCGAATATCCGTCGATACTAAACAGCGACTGATTAAGAGCTGTTAATTCAACTGCCTTTATCTCCTCCTGTTCCGGGTTATCCACTACAGCTCCATAGATCCCCGATTTCGCCAATTCATAAGGCCAGAAGCCCTCGGCAGTATACGTGATCTTTTTAGGAAACTGCTCCCCATTCGAAAACACTCCTTCTTCACGTACGGTAAAAAGGAACAGGTATTTAGAATTCTTTAGTTGTACAAGGCCAAAATTGGTAAATCCCCTGGGTAGCCCCTTGACATTAATTTTATGGAGTTCTGAGAAAGCCAAAGTCTTTTTATCGAAATCAGCCCATCTTAAGGTCGATCCAAACTTCCAGAAAGAGTATATTTTATTCTTATTATTTTGAAAGATCACCCCGCGGTTATCCCCGCCATCCTTAAAAGGAGCAGTAAGCTTAACAGGCTGAACAAAGACCGGCACGCCCTTTGGAGATAATTTCTTATAGGAATAAAGGTAAAAACCCCGGCCATGTCCGTCGGTTCCTTGTAAGAACAAGTCCTTTTTATCGCTGGTCACTGATGCTAAACCCATTATAAAACCATTGTAAAACGGCAGCGCCATGCGACCATAGCCATTGACGCTGGCATTCATGAGGGGGCCGCCGCTTTCCAGGTTATAAGATTGGGCTAAGGTATAACTGGAAGTTTGAGCCTTTAAGACGCCAGTGGCTACAATACACAGAGGTATTGTAAGAGCGCCAAAGGCTCTGGCTACTTTCAACAGGTTAAGCATTTTAAGATTTTCTTCCTCCTAATTGGATACTGTTATTGAATTTTAAATATGCAGGTTTATTCTGCATATTAATAATGTGACAGCGCAGGGTTATTCCTTTCTCCCCTTCTATCTTGTTTAATTCTTCGTATACCTGTAAGAACATCCGGGGTTCCGGATTACTGCTGCCTGGTCTGTTCTCTACCGGGATGTAATAGTCTGTAATGGGCAGGAATTTTTGACCATCGATGCTATATTCCCACTTTAATTTCACGTCAGTTCCGTTCGAGACAGGCGTATAATCTAAAGTCTCCAAAGAAAAAGCCTTCATCTTATTGCCTGCAAACTTTATATCAAAATACCTTTCTAACTTGAGTGTCTGTGTGAAGTTTTTGGCTATTTTTTCAGAATTTAGTATTTCAAACACTCCGGGAGAAGACTGTTTAAGTCCATTACCTATATTAACGCTAAACGTAAAATCGCCCAGGCTAAAAGCAGGATTTGCTAATTTTTCAACCGGTATGTCAATTAAGTCCGGATGTTTTGTATATGCCTTTAAGTCTTCGGGCTCTGCATCGATACTGGCATTTCTAAAATCTTCTATACGATTAAACGTGATCATATTGGCATCGTGGTACCGAAAGCCGTACCAGGAAGTCCGGCTGACAAAGACAATATCTTTGTTGTCAAATACCCAATCGGTATACTGAAAACCAAAGGTATCCCAGGTCCGCAAATGAGCACCCTCATTGTACCGCAGTATTTTTTTTCTTATCTCCCAGTTTTGCAAATCCTTAGAACTCATTAACACCATCAGGTTTCTTTGATGCCAGTTTCCATTATATGTTTCCTCTGTATTCCTGAAGGAAGATATTTTGTTGGTAATAGTCCAATACAGTTTCGAAACCGGGTCATACCGAATGGTAAACTTGGTTTCAGCTCCGGGAAAATGGATGAAATTACGAGGCTCATTCTTAAACTCCATTTTCATATTCTTCTCGTCTATATCGATAATAGCAGCTATCTCATTACGGGGTTTTCCGGCGGCGACTCCTTCTATGTCATACTTGACGCCTTTGCCTGCCCATGTTTCCAACCGCATAAAATCTATTAATTTCCCTTCGGGTGTGACCACTATATTTCCCTCTAACCAGTTCGGGCGTTTAGCATTAATCCATTTTTCATCAAAGCGTATGCTGTTTGTTCGCTTCCAGCTCGACGCGGAAAGCAGGTCCGCATCCTCAGCGGCACAAATTGCCATAGCATGAAAATCTCTTCTGTTTTCGGAATTAAAAGCCTCTTCGTAAGCTCTCCATATCTTCCCTTTATGCTTTACAACCGGAACAGGCCCTGTGTGGAACATTCCTTTCGCCAGGATACCGGTATGCTCATCAACGGGGACAGACCAGGTTTTACCCTTATCCTCTGATCTGTAAATCACAATATTTCCCCAGCCTTTTGTTGTTCCCATCAGGTACACCAGACCTTTGTGCTCGAATATGGTTGCCCAGATCAGAGGAGCGACGCGGGAGAGCAGCTTCCATGTTTTTCCCTGGTTTTTAGATACATGAACGCTGGTACCCCTGTCATAATCATGAGAAACCAAATAATCGCCATTGGACAATATAACGATGGAGGGAGAGGCTACTTTCTTTTGAATCGGGTTATCCTTAGACTCAAAAACTACGGTTCCCGGAAAGGGATTGACTAACTGGCAAAAGACCGTTTGACTATAAACCAGGAGAAATAAGGTAACTAAAATACGTCTATATTTAGTCATGATAAGCAGGATTATCTAAAAGGATTATCTAAAAAAATTTCTATGGTTCAATAGTAATATTCAGTTTTTTAATAATTTCCGGCTGCTCATTGGCGTGTGTATTGGCAGCTATAAAAACTACTTCATAGGTTCCGGGGGTGTTGTAAACGTACTTATGTTCCGATTCACTCTTATTCTGTTTTGTAATAAGAATTGATGGCATATCTTTTCCTACATTATACTGAGGCAACTCAATTGGACCACTAACCGCATAACCTTCTTTATATGGGCCCGTCAGATTATTGAAAACGCCGTTCCAGGTAAGTAAAGTGCTTGTAACGGTAGGTCTGTTATTTGAAGCCTGGGCAGCAGAGGCAGCATTCTCATACCATTGGAAGCCAAACTGCCCTTGTGAAAAAAGCTGTTTGGATAAGGTATTATCTTCGACTACCTCTCCGCTGAGTGTAAAGTTACGAACCCTGAACTGCACCCGGTTCGATGCCGCCTGCGTCTTACAAAGCCAGGCAAAATAAACCGGTCTTCCATCGGCAAAAACATCCGAAATATCTACGTTTCCTGAAGCTGCATAAGTGGTAGACGTGGCTTGCAAGATAGTTTGCAAGGCAAAACGATTTGTAATGGGCTTCCAGTTGGTATTCTTTATATTCTCATAGGTATAAGTGCCATTAAAATCTGTTGAATAGAATAGTTCGGCGCAGTTGATATTAGCGATCGTGTTATTATCAGGAGTTTTATTAGATTCAAAACTAAGTTTCGCTCTAACATCATAGAAACGTTCAGTATTGTGATAGGCATAGTCGTTTCCAACGGTTCCTGAGTAAAAACTAATCATGTTAGCATTACCATTCAGGACGAATTTAACAGTATCTCCTACTTTGAACGTTTTATTTTCCTTCAGCTGTACGTCGAACGCCATGGGAACCGTAGCTGTTGGATCTTCCACATCGATCTTAGGGGGATCAACTAGTTCTTCCGGATCTTTATTACATGAGCTAAGCATGAAAACTGCACAGAGTACCGGTATATATCTTTTTACAAGAGTTATAAGATTTCTCATAAAATCAATTTTAGTATGTGCTATCATTGAATGGTTAGTTTTATTTTTCTGACAGTTTCTTTCTTCCCTTTGAAATTGACGTTGTATCCCACAAAAGCAACTTCATATTCACCTGGCTTATCGAAAGTGTAGAAATACTCTGTCATATTTTCATTGCGGATACTCTTGATAACCTGAGGCTTGTCAAGACCCAAATTCATCTGATCAGAGATATTGACAGGTCCGCTAACTGCGTATCCTTCTTTCAAAGGCCCTGTTGTATTGTTAAATACTCCATCCCAGTAAATCAAGGAATTTGTAACACTTGGCACATTGGAAACCTGTGTAGCGGCAGCCTCGTTTAAAACCCACTTGAAACCGAGTTGGGCCTGTGAATACAAGACGCCCGAAAGCTCACTATTACCCTGCACTTCACCATTGACGTTAAAATTTTGAACCTGGAATCTTGTGCGAGAGGATTCTGCATTTGTTTTGCAATACCATGCAAAATAGATTGGTTTTCCTTTTTCCGCTAAGTCAGTGATACTTGCAGTACCTCCATCTGAAAAAACAGCAGCGGTTCCGTTGATGGCTGGAATGTTGAACCGGTCCGAGATATTGATCCAGTTTACGGATTTCACATTCTCATAAGTATAGTTCCCATCAAAATCTGTGGTATACAATAATTCGGCGGAATCTTCATTATCGCCTGCAAATTTTGCTGCTCTGAAGCTCAAACTAGGGATTATATCATAAACACGTTCCTGCTCATGATAAAGGTAATCGTTTTCAAAGCTCCCGGAATAAAAGTTGATCATATCCGGACTTCCTTCTATATTAAATTTAACTCTTTCACCTACGGCATAAGCTTGCTTTTCTGTGCTGACATTGAAAACTGGTTCTCCAACTTCGTAAGGATCCGTACAGGCCCCTATTGAAAGTAAAATGCTTATAGATATTAAATACTTTTTCATTGCTTTTCCATTACCTTTTTACCAGCCTTGATTTTGAACTAATTTTTTATTTACACCCATTTCGTATGACGGAATTGGCCACCATTGATCTTTAGGTTCTACACTTCTGAAATATCTTCTGGCCCTCACATAGTAGGAAGAAGTAAATGTTTGAGGCGTTTCGGCCTCCCTGACGATCATATTGTCGTAAAACACATTCCAGCGGATTACATCACTTTTGCGGAACATCTCAAAACACAACTCGCGTGGCCGCTCCTGCCTCACTTCGCGCTGAAAAGCAGTATAAGTTCTGTCTTTAAAATCTGTAGCCGGATTTGCTGTGGTTGGATTTAAGCCCAGTCCTCTCCTTTTAACCATATTGAGATACTCCAGGGCGATATTATCAGCACCTTTAAAATATTCACTATAGGCTTCTGCATACATAAGCAATACATCAGAGTATCTCAGGATCGGGAAATTTTGCGGGGTTTGAGCTTGTAATTTAGGCAATAAGGTTTCGTGCTCTCTTCTGAACTTTCCGCAAAATCTCTGGTATTTAGAGTCGTTGGCTCCCCACTGCGTAATCTTAGCAACATCGCCATTATTGGGATCTGCCACATAATAGAACGATGCGACGTTCCATTCTCTCCTGAGATCGTTGTCGGCATAGAGACCGTGCAGATAGTCTGTACATCTTAAAATTCCGATAGATAAGCCTACAACGTTATCAATTACGGGGTTCTTAATCCCATTGTTTCTTCCTACCATGCCCGCTGTAGGATACACCCCTGCACCGTCACTTTGAAACTCCACTTCGAAGATACTTTCTTTGATATCATATCTATCTTGCGCGTAATTGATAAAGACTTGCTGATATGAAGGGTTTAGCTGGTGAAAATTTTCATTGATCACTCTACCAGCGTATATCATGGCATCTTTATAGCGTTCCTGCTCATTATAGGGATATCCTGCTAAATACAGGTTCACCCGCGCCAGCACTCCCCACACAGCAGATCTAGAGATACGACCGCCTGTACCTACTTCACTGGCTGGTCTTACCCAGGCGGCAGCTTTTTCCATATCACTGAGGATCTGGGTATATACTTCTCTCCCGGTAGCTCTTTCATGCTGCAGTTCGTCTATCGTTGCATTTTTAATTGGCTTTAACACCAGGGGAACACCCTGAAAGCGCGTCACCAGCATAAAATAATAATAGGCTCTTAAGAACAATGCCTGTCCCCTGATGTCGTTCCGTTTGCTGTCTTCAATAACGATCGCGGCATTGTCTATGTTTGCCAGCAGATTATTAGCCCTGTCTATACCTGTGTAACATGAGCGCCAGTAGTTTTGGATCTTTGAGTCCGTAGATTCTGTATTGTAATCTCCTACTGTATTTTCATCGCTGCTGTAATCCTCATAGGCTTCATCTGCTTCAAGTCCCATTCTTCCCAGCATATTATTACCATACAGATTTCCGTCTGCCAATGCTGAATAAACCCCATTTAACGCAAAATTCAGTTCGGCTTCGGTACTATAATACTTATCCTTTTCCATCTCATATTTAGAGGTTTCGATATCCAGAATATCGCTGCATGAGGTCATTAAAAATAAACCTCCTATGATGATGGTTATGGCTATTTTTTTGAATTTATCTTTCATCTCTGTCGACTGTCTAATTCATTTCAATTAAAAAACTACTTTGGCTCCGAAAGAAACCGTGAAATTCTGTGCATAAGCAGAATAATCAAAACCTGGTGTCAGGATAGAGTTCCTTGTTGATACTTCAGGGTCCAGGCCAGAGTATTTCGTCCAGGTATAAAGGTTCTGGGCAGCTACACTTAAGTCTATACCTGATACATTCGGTAACCACTTCTTAGGCAGACGATAGGCTAGTTGAACCGTCTTTAATCTGAGAAATGACCCGTCTTCCAATTGTTTAGTTGAAAAATACCCGACAGGGCCATATCCCCTTGTTCTGAATTGCTCGTTAGAAGGATTGTCTACGGTCCATCTGTCTGCATAAGACGCAAATTGATTTAATGCTCTTCTTCCTGTGCTGTTTCCTTCAAACATCAGATCATTCGCATTCATAATGTCGTTTCCATAATTCCACTGGAAGAACACATTCAGACTGACATTCTTAAACTGAAAATTGTTATTGAAGCCTCCGTAATGTATTGGGAGAGTTCGTCCCATGATCACTTTATCTTTATCATCAATGATCAGGTCCCCATTGACATCCTTGTATTTTATATCTCCTGGTTGTGAAAGGTTCCGGTCTTCGTACAAGGACACCACATCCTCTTTAAGCACCCTATTCCCGTTAGACAACTCATCAAAATCTGATAACTGGTACACTCCATCCCATAAAAACCCGTAGAAAGAAGACACGGGCCGTCCAACCTGTGTGATATACAGGTTAGCAGCATTCCAGCTCGCTGTAAAGGACGGGTTCGAAAACATGGTCTTTTCGTCGTCAGTCAAACCCAACACTTTGTTTTGGTTAAACGAAATATTGAAGCTGGAATTCCATCTGAAATTCTTTTTATTGATATTCATCGAATGGAGTTCTACTTCGAAGCCCCTGTTCCTGATAGAGCCGATATTCCTGTAAATTTTCTGATAACCACTGATATAGGGTGCATTGGAATACAACAATAGATCTTTGGTATCTTTGTTATAGTAGTCGAGGACCAGATTCAACCTGCTTTTGAATAAAGACAGCTCATAGCCAATATCCAGTTGGTAAGTAGTTTCCCATTTCAGATCCTTGTTCCCAAAATTCGCCATGGTCAGTGCAAAATCAGAAGTAGCACTTCCTGTACCGATACCGTAAAAATCTCCCATTTCCAGGATATGGGCAGTGGCAAAATCGTCTATACGATTGTTGCCGGTGGCTCCCCAACTCGCTCTGATCTTCGAATCGCTGATAAACGAAAGGTTTTTAAGAAACTTCTCCTGGCCTATTCTCCATGCTGCTGCAAATGAAGGAAAATATCCCCATCTGTGATGCTGGGCAAATTTTGAGGAACCGTCTACTCTGAAATTTGCAGTCAGCATATATTTTCCACGGTAATTGTAGTTTACCCGGCTCAAGTAAGATACCAGGGTGTTGGCGGATCCGGAAGACACAGGATCTTTGGAATAGCCTGAGCCCAAGGCCCGCATTCCCAACTGTTCATTAGGAATTTTAATAGCCGTGAAGGCATACCTGTCCTGGTTTTGACCCTGTACAGTTACCCCGGCTAAGGCATCCAGACGATGATTAGAGTTAAACTTTTTATCAAAGGTGATCGTATTCTCGTTCACCCAATCGATCAACGAGATCTCAGAAAACCCGCCGTGTACGCCATTGGGGTTATTGGCAGAAGGAAACCCTCTGTATGTTTTTGAGTTATTGAAATACTCATCTCTTGTTGTCCTTGAATTATAGCCCCCCCTGATATTTAACTTCATGTTCCATGGCAGTGTATAATCTATTCCGAGATTACTCGTAAAAAATGTCCTGTTCTGCTGCCTGAATTCATTTTGCGTGGAGATGATGGGATTCATGATAAGTAAGGTTTCGCTTCCTTCTTCATCATCATCAAACAACAGATCCGTCAAATCTCCATTGGTAGACAGCGGCCTGTATCCCCAGGTTCTGTACATAATATAGGTAGCATAAGAATTATTTCCAGATGCCTGCTGGTTGGTTAGCTGACCGAAGTTCTTATCTCTTGAGTAATTCAGGTTCAGATTAACTTTCAATTTTTTATTGATCTCCTGGTCTACTCTTGCCCTTCCCTGGTATCGTTGGAAGCCGGAGTTAATAATGACCCCATCCTGATTAACCAGGTTGCCTGAGAAAGCATACCTGGTTCCTTTGCTTCCTCCTCTTAAGGAAAGATTATGATTGTGCATGACAGCGGTCCTGAAGAGCATATCCTGCCAGTCGATTCCTTGTACACTATTGTAGTCTTCCAGGCTGCGACCGGGCCGGTCAAGATACATCTTGGTTGCATCATCGGGATCCAGTTCCAACTGATATTTAACAAACTCGTAAGGACTCATCATATCCATAAATTTGTTCGCTTTCTGCACACTCAGATCCATGTTGTAGGTTACAACAGGCAAACCTTCTTTTCCTTTTTTGGTCTCTATGATAATCACTCCGTTGGCAGCCCGGCTACCATAGATCGATGTCGCAGAGGCATCCTTCAATACTCTGAACTCCTGGATCTCTTCGGGATTGATTGATGAAAGACTAAAACCTTCTATCGGAAAACCATCCACCACGTACAAAGGCGAATTGTCCTGGGTAATGGAGTTCCCTCCCCTGACCACGATATCCGACTCTTCTCCTGGTTGTCCTGATAAAGAATTCACTTGCAAACCAGCAACCCTGCCGGAGAGAGCCTGGGCGATGTTAGGTACAGGTGCCTTGCTGATGTCTTCTACTTTTATTTCTGAAAGCGCACCTGTAAAATCCTTTTTATTTACTGTACCGTAGCCTATTACCACCACTTCCTCCAAAGACCTGGCATCCGTGCGAAGTTTAACCGTTTTTGAAATGTTCTTTACAGCAATATAAACAGTGGTATAGCCTATGTAAGCAAATTCCAATGTTTCTTTCTCCGAAGCGCGTATGCTGAACTTTCCGTTCACATCTGTCACGACAGAGCGCTTGTTATCTTCCCTTACTCTAACGCTGACCCCGATAAGAGGTTCGCTGTTCTCTGCATCAAGTACTTCCCCGTTGATGGCCTTTCTGGCAGGCTGTTGTGCAAAAACATTTGCAATGTTTAGCAACAACAACAAACAAAGTGAAATGCGAATTGGTATTTTTTCCCTAACCTGCATATTGAATTGTGATATAACTGATAATTTTTTGTTTATAAAAGACAGTAAAAGCCCCTCACAAGCGGTTTATGGCTGTGCTAACTGGAATTTCCATTTGGTTTTGTTACTGTCCGGAAAAATTGGTTATTGTAAATTTAGCTATTCAATTACGTTTAAATCTGGCATTCATTTCCCATTTCATATGAAATATTATCATATAGCAGGATCCTACCCACTTTCAGGTAATGATCACCATGAGAGGTCTTTTCTCTGATAAAACATATAGGTTCCGTATTCAGTACCCACCACAAGATTTAATGAATTGCCCGGACCTACCTTTGCTGCTGTTGGCGAGCAGGAATGTGCCCCTAGAAGAATGTCGTTGCCTTTGAACTTCATCATTTTGGGGAATTCAAAAACGGGTTTTTCATCACTTCCGGTGTTTCTGAGAAACAACACTGCAGCCCCTTCATTCTTTTTTTTCCTGTTATAAGGAAGACCACTCACCGGATTTGGTATGGATGCACTTCGTCCGGTACCTATTAAAAGATCCTTTTTACCATCTCCATCCCAGTCTACAATACAAACTTTTGCTCTGCCTACCTGTCCCCCGGGGCGGCGGTTTGCTTTGATGTACGATCCGTCTGTTAAAGTAAGTTTCCCTCCGTCAGATATATTATAATCATCCAGACGCCAGTATAAGTGAAATTCATTTTCACGGTCAAGTATGATATAAGCAGTTTTTCCATTTAACTCTGATACACCCGGCTTCACCCTCCAGCCACCAAAAACATTCATTCCCTTTACATAAAGAGAGCGCTCCGGCTCTAATTTGGGATGAGCCTTAGTACCCTTATTTATGTAGATCATAAATTTCCCGCGACTATCTCCGGTGAGAATGTCCGGTAAACCATCCCCATTCCAGTCATATACCGTGGGGCAAGTATATCCCCAGCGTGCTTCCATTGGCCCCTGGATGTCTTCGCGATAGCCAGGCTGAACATGGATGTCATATCCGCCGGCCTGTAAAAGCTTCAGAGACTGGAAGGTCGGTTTTTCGTTTGTCCCGGAGTTTTTAAAGAATAAGATATGGCCTAATGAGTTCCCGGAAATAAGATCAAGGATACCGTCACCATCCCAGTCTGTGAGATTCGGTACCACCAGTGATCCGCCATATAAGAGCGGAGATTCCTGCAATAAAGGCCTGGGTTCCTGAAATATGAGATTCCCTGATTTGTCTTTTTGCCGGTTGTTCTCATAAAAGCAGATCCCGCCCTCTCCTGATGCAATGATACCTTCTTTCCCGCCAGGCACCTTGAAATAAGCAGGATAAGCATGTACTGAAGGATGGCGTTGAATGATGTGATCCGGGTTCGCTATATATTTTCCCGGAAGAAACACTCCTTTTTTTGTATCCAGTTTATATGCATGAATATTGCCCAGGCGGGTTCCGCAAATGATGTAACTTTCATCTTTATTAGTGTAGATCGAATAGCCGCTAATAGTAAAATAAGCTTCATCGAGGCCTGTTAGTGGTTTTGCTGCCACCGTGTTCAATGTTTCTATATCATCTGCAAGGGCTCCGTAAATACCCACCGTCTGCAAGTCGAATGGCCAGAAACCTTCGGGAGTAAAATAAGATGAATCAGCACCTTTAGAGGGGTCGCTGAAAACACCCTTTTTAGCGATTGTGAACAAAAATAGATAACGGCCGTCCGGAAGCTGCACTACTCCGAAGGATGAAAAACTGCCCGGTAAACCCTCTACTTTGATCGTTTTCAGCTCTGCGAACTCTTTCGCTTTGCTGTTAAAATTCGCCATTTTGAGACTCTTCCCAAAACGCCATAAGCCAAAAATTTTCTTTTGATCATTTTGAAGAACAACAGCCTTATTTTCGCCTGTATCTTCAAAGGGCAATTTTAGTTTAATGCCTTGTGAGAAAACCGGAGTACCATTTTCGCTGAATTTGCTGAAATGATAAAGGAAGGTTCCTGGCTGAAGTTTATCCGATTGCAAAAAGAGATCCGGCCAGGCATCATTATTGGCTAATGCGGTGCCCATAACCATGCCGGTTAAGGAGGGTTGTGCAAAATGACCTACCCCTCCGGAAGCACCGTTTTTTATCGGTTCTCCGCTAATCAGGGAATGATTAACGCTCTGTGCAAACCCAACTTGTAATAAACCCAATAAAAGTAGAAGTACTTTTTGTGCCATATATTACTGCCGTAAGAATTTTTTGCTGATAAGTCTATTATTAAGGTTCAGTCTCGCCACGTATAGACCCTGATTATAGTTGAAAGGAATCTGATAGGAGTTGAGTCCCCTGACGACTTTCATTTTTGATGAGAAAAGGCATTTTCCCGACAGATCAAATATTTCCAAGGCTGCCGGTGCATCAATTGACGACCGGATATTCACTGCTGTGTTGGTGTTTTGAATATTCGAAAGGATATCTATATCTGTCAGATCGAGGACATTGTTAACCTGAATAAGTTCAGATTTCATTATCTGGCCGTTTTCATTGCTTTGATTTAGCTGATAATAATTGGAACCCGCTAAAGGATAAAGGTCATTATAAGTAAAGGTCACAATTTCTGTTCCCTTTTTGGAAGGAAGATCCGCAATTATTTCTTTTGGTACATTATCGCCGAACCTAAGGATCTGGAAGTTGGCAGGGTTATTTCCCGGAATGGTGCTCCAATCTAACTTTATATAGTTGGCTCCTTTCTTACCTTTAAAAGAACCTACTATTAGGGGAAGAACTGTTTGCAAAATAGAAGTTCCTCTTATCTCGAGACTATTTGTCGTATTTTCAGCCGGATACCTTCCGATTGCAAATCCTCCCGTTGCTGCCCCTGCATTCCATCCGTATACTCTGAAAGTAATTACTTTGTCCGATAAAACATTTTGAAGTTCAGAAAGTCCCGACAGATCTAAAGTTTGCTGGACCTCCCCTTCGGTTGCCCCGTTCAGGACGTTAACTCCTTTTGTAATTTCCGTAAAGTTCTGACCATCGATACTATAAAACCAGGAAAACAAGGTTGGACCGGCTGTATTCCTCCTTAATTTTACATCCAGAGATGAAAGAGAGCATTTATAACCGTTCTGAGCCTGAAGCGAAAAAGAATAATAATCTCCATTGCTTAAAGCGTAAGACTTGGAGTTGTTTACGCCGTAAGAACTCAAAGTAGAATTATACGCATAATTAAATCCTGTTGGAATTAGACCCGGGCCCCGTGATAACTCCGCCTGTTCCATTCCGCTATGGTTAGTTGTGGAGCTTACGCTTCCAGTTGTCGTTCCTGAAAGACCACTAAGTTGCCAGGCAGTCAATATGCTGGACTGTGGTTCTTCCGCATTTACTTGTCCTCCAATGCTCAAACTGCTTGTTGTTACGCCTGAACCATATCTGCCTATGGCGAAACCTCCGGAAGCAGAGGAAGCGCCCCAGAAATATAACCTGAAATATACCTTTTGAGAAGCGGGAACCTGCTGCAGATCTTTTAAGCCCACTAAATGAATGGTCGACTGAACAACTCCATCTGTATTGTTATCCGTGAAGGCAATGTCATAATCGCCTATTTCATTGAAAGAGCTTCCATCCGTACTATACATCCATTTATATTTGGTAGCTCCAGCCGAATTTCGCCTGAGTTTTACATCCAGGGTGGAAAGAGAAACATTGTACCCAACCTTTGCCTGTACTACAAACTGCAGGTACTGATTTCCGGAAACAGCATTTTCTTTTGAGTTAGCGGGTACTGGGGCAGTAGAGTTAAACGAGCGTTGCAGGGAAGCCGTGTTGGTCAAGCCACTCCCTCGCGACAAGCTTGAAATATTCAGGTTAGGATCGGTAAATGTTGAGTTAAGGGATACTTCTGAGCCTGAAGCCTGCGGAGAGCCGAATTGCCAGGAAAGAATAGAAGGAGCAACCGTCAAAGGATACAGATCCGCCGGTGAGTCGGCAGGTACCTTGGATCGAAAATTCTCAACCCTGTGAAATGTGATCAGGTTTGCATCGTGATACCTGGCACCATACCAGGAAGTCCTGCTTACGGCAACGATATCATTACCGTCGAACTGCCAGTCGGCATACTGAAAGCCAAAAACATCCCAGGTTTTAACTACATATCCCTCATTCCACCTAATTATTTTGTAACATTCTGTCCAGTTTACAAGATCGGGAGAAGAAAAAAGGGTTAGAACGTTCCTTTGATGTCCGGGGAGGTTAAACGTCTCCCAACCAGGATTGATTGTAGTTATTTTACTTGTGATCGTCCAATACTTCGCAGAAACCGGATCGTACCTTATCGTAAACTTAGATTCTGCGCCAGGAAAATGCACATATTCGGCAGAAGTGTTATTGAATGACACATGCTTACCATCAACGCTTACTGAGATCTTTGCCGCGACTTCATATCTGGGAATTCCAGCTGCAGAACCCTGAATATTAAAGTCGCCATTTACAGCCTGCCAGGTTTCTAAGCGCATAAAATCAACCAGCTCGCCGTTCGGCGTCACAACCATATTGCCTTCAAACCAATTGGGACGTTTGGCATTTAACCAGCTTTCGTCAAATCTTAAGCTGTCAGAACGGGTCCAGCTGGAAGCATTTAATAAATCAGCATCCACTGGCGCTGACAATACAAATGCGTGAAAATCCCGTTCGTTATCCGGATCAGGACTAAACTCGTAAGCCCGCCATATTCTTCCGTTATGTATCACTACAGGCACGGGCCCAGTATGAAACCTGCCGGCCAGCAAAAGACCTGTAGAACTGTTCGGTGATTCGCTCCAGCTGAAACCGCCATCTTCAGATTTATGAATAACAATATTGCCAAAAGACTTAGCCGTTCCCATCAGGTATATTTTGCCCTGATGTACGAAAAGTCCGGCCCAATGGCTATCAGGCACCAGGGAAACAAAGCTCCAGGTGAGGCCTCTGTCTTCCGAACGATAGACGGCAGTTTCCGTAGAGCTAAAATCATGAGAAGCGAGATAGTTACCGTCGGGCAAGATCACAATACTAGGAGATGCATAACTTCGCGTTAACGGCGAAGCGCTTTCTGCAATGACAGTGCCTGGGAAATCTTGTGCTGCTACCTGATGAAAAGAGATAACACTCTGAAAAAAAATCATCAGAGCTGTAATGTGCTTACTGAACAGTCTTTGTAAAGCCATCTTCATACAATTTGGTTTATAAAAAGCTATCTCAGCATGAAATAACTTATTTTTATTTGGAAAAACTAAGTACCCTAAATAAAAAGGGATTTACATGATGTAAATTTTCCAGAATGTCCAATATCTTATCCTATTGAACAAAACCAAATTGAGGTAAGACGAACAACCGACCGATACTTTTCAACCAATTTTTTTTAAAGTTTGGCTGGCAGTAAAGCAACTGGTTCTAAATAGTTTAAACGCTACTCTACAGTTTTTTAGAGAATTCGCTTAGTCAAAACTGCAAACCATCTAGTAATTATCCGTTCTGAATGGTAAAGCTGCTATCCCGTAGCTATTATAAAGATTTCCATAACTGTAATTTTTAAAACAATATCTTACTGCTGCCGGCGTTTTAACTTTATCATTCCAAACGGCTATTTTACCCTTTACACCCCTCACTACTTCTGCATTTGCAGGATAAAAAACCCTATCAGCGCCCGCAATTTCCAAGCCTTGCACCGGTATCCCGTAAGATGACAGGCCAAAACCCGGATTTTCAAACGACACCAATACCCTATTGCCTTCCACTGTATGAGACTGATAGGCCGGAGGCATGCCGTTAAATGCAGTGATTCCATAAGTTTTAGTAAGCGCAAGGACGGCTAACCTTTTGGCAACTGTCCGCTTATCCGGTGGATGAATAGTAGATTCGGCCCCGATATCAGCAGTGCCTATCATTCCGGAGTTAGGAATACTTGCCTGGGCTTGTTGCTGCACCTCCCGGAAGCGGGCAACTTCCGTTCCATTTGATGTCCAGCCCATGTTGGTGTAACTAAAGGGAGCCAATTGCACATAGTAGAATGGGAAATTATTACTGAACTGTTCTCTCCAGTTACGTACAAGCTCGGGAAAGATTTTTAAATACCACTCCGGGTTGGTCACATTAGCCTCTCCCTGATAAAATATACATCCCTTTATAGTGAAGCTGGAAACAGGATGAAGCATGGCATTGTAAAGGAGTGTTGGGGTCCTGTTGGCGAAAGTAGTATTGAGGTTTTCAGGTTTGATTTCAACTTTGGTGAATTGCTTCAGCTTTTCTTCACTTATCCAAGCCTCTATTCTCGATCCTCCCCAATAACATCCAATTATTCCTACAGGAACTTTTAGCGCTTTGTTGATTATTTTAGCGAAGTTGAAACCCACCGTTGTTATCGTTTCTACTGATTGCGGCGTCATCAACCGCCACTCGCCAACGACATCTGTCTGAATTTCGGTATTGAACGCTCTTCTTACAGGAAAAAAACGAATCTGAGGGTAATCGTAATCTAATATTTCATCTATGGCGTTATGTAAAGGTTGATTGGCAAAACCTCGGGTACTCATCTCCATATTGGACTGACCTCCGCACAACCAAACCTCCCCTAGCAGAATATTTTTCACATTTTTCTCTTCTCCATCGCTTATACTCATTTCGTAGACTGTATCATTTCCCTTTATCGTTTTTACCTTTACTTCCCAATTTCCAGTTGCATCGGAAAAGGTTTTATATACTCGGGTATCCCAACCAACCTTTACGGTGACATTTGAGTTTGCTTTTGCATGCCCCCAAATTTTCACCACTGTGTTTTGTTGCAATACCATGTTATCGCCTACTAAAGCCGGAAGTTTAATTTCAGCTTCGGTATACCGGGGTACAAAAAGCAACAGGATAAAAAAGAGTTTTTTATTCATTGTGATTCTATCTCATCATTAAGCTTTCGATAATATCGGAAACTTTGTCAAAATCCATTTTTTTGGTTAAATAATAGTGTTTGCCATTTTGGTTTTCCTGCCAGTAATTCTTACCATTAGTGCTTATTAACATCCTACCCCTTCTCGTATTGAAAAAAGGTGCTAACCCACGTACACCTACTAGTACTGCAGTCTGATCCCAGCTCATCCTTCCAAGTGAATCGCCTTTCGCCATCGGTATAGCTAATGAAAACACATCCTTTACGGGGCTACTATTTAACTGTTTATTGCTTATTAGTTTTAGCCCAGTTCTTATTTCGTTACCAATTTCCCAACCACTCCAAATAATCTTGGTTGGCCAGTTATTTACGACATCGATTGCCGCAACGGTGTCCTTATATATATTGTATTCCCTCCCTTCCGGAAATCTGCCTGCCATAGAAACAACATGTTTAACCTTCTTAATCACTAAATCATACCCGGAAAGATCCGAGAACCTGTCTTTTTTAGAATGAAGCAAATTAGACAAATTTGTCAAAAAGCCCACGGCAACAATCACAACACTGCTATCCTTAGCCCGAGATAGTAATTCTCTATAAACAGTTGTGGCATCCGGTAGCTCGTCATTAGACTGAAATTTATAAGGATAGTTTTTGATCAGCAAATGGGGCCACTTTTGCCAAGCGGTTATACTTATACCCAAACCTTTAGGTACTCCAATAGGTATTTGTGGCCGTTTGAAATAAGTATTTAATAAATCTAAAGTAGGTCCGGTCAAATAATGATGATTGCAAGATATTGTCGCTAATATATCTACTTCATGATTATCTGACATAGTGTGAAGCATTGCTATCGCCCCAACATCATCGTAATCTGGCCCCATGTCTGTATCAAAAATCACTTGCTGCTTTTGTTTGTTTTGTGCAATGCTAGCAAAACAATAAAGGATAAGTATTAACGCGGTGATATGTCTCCTCATAAAATTTTATATATTAAATTTACTAGGATCTAACACTACATATCCTATCTTTCTGCGTTTCCACGTATAGGTCACATAAACCAAACCATTATCACCCTGAATAATGGAAGGATAAGAGTATTCTCCTGGCTGATCTTCTAACGTGATTATATTTTTCCAATTGATACCATCTTTACTTACGCCAATATTCAATGGGGTTCTCTTACCACTCCACTCTTTGCCTTTTTTTCCAGAATGATTATACACTAATACCTGTAAACCATTCTTGAGAGTTACAGCATCCGTGCCGGAATTTGGATTAGGTAATTGTGTTTTTTCAAGTCCCGACCATGTTCTGCCATTATCTGAAGACCAACTAGTAATAACACCATCATCTTTACTTCTTGCCAACAATTGTAATCTATTCCCCGAATGGAACAACACACTTTGTTGTATTACGTTGAAGTTAGAAACTGTATCTACCGGTCCAACAATTTCCCAAGTTCTTCCTAAATCTTTTGTTAACTCAAAATGCATACGCCATCCGGAGGTCGGTGTTACCTCTGTGCTCACCGGGCAGAGTAGAGTTCCATCATTCAACATCACAGGCTTATTTTTTATAGGCCCCAGAATATCTTCAGGTAGCCTTTTGGGTTCAGACCATGTTTTCCCATTGTCCTTAGAGGTAATCAATTCTCCCCACCATTCCTGGGGACTAGGTCCCACTTTATAAAATAACATCAATTCTCCTTTTGGAATCTGATACAAAACAGGATTCCAGCATGGATATCTTTTTTTTGAATGTTGTATTCCATTTGCTACGGATCTTGGAACACTCCAACTGCCTTTTCTATAGCTGCTAATCCATATTTCAACATCTTTATTCGCCTCCTTAGTACCGCCGAACCATGCGGCGACCAATCCCTTAGGCGTATAAGCTATTGTAGAAGCATGACACTCAATAAAAGGCGCCTTTTCAAAGATATAGCCTCTTTCTATAATACTTAATGGCTGACCTATCACAAAATTATTCACTAATGCGATCAGTAGTAAAAAAAGTAGTCTATTCATAATCGTCGTTTTGTTGAATTTTCTTAGAAAAATTAGCATCAATAGCAGATTGAGGTATTGGATATAGGTTATGCTTTGAGGAAATACTACTTCTAGTCTCTTCTTTCATATTATATTTCTTTACCCTTTCCACCAACATTCCCATACGACACAGCGTTCTCTTTCGAGGCTCTTCTGCCATCAACTCCCTGGCTCTTTCATCTAAAATATAGTCTAATGTTACATCTGCTGGGTCTACAGGGATAGCATTAGCTCTTTCTCTTACAAAATTTATACTCTTAGCGGCATTTCCAGGGTCTCCATCTCTTAAATAAGCCTCAGCTCTCAATAAATAAGTCTCGGCTAATCGATAAATAATCATATCTTTACCCGAACGCCCGTTGTTTCTATCTCCTTGCCAAGCCTTGCCTTCCACTTTTCTGACATAAGGATAGATTCTTTGCATTGTGTCGGTAACTGTTATCTTCTTTTCTACCTTCTTACCAAAATATGCAGAAGAAGGATTATTATAATAAAAGTCCCTTTTAATATTATATTTAGAATTTCTCATATCATTATTCCAATTACCTTTCCATAACTCATAAAGGAAATAGGTATTTGGCCTCATAATAGCAACTCCTCTTAAAAGAGTGTCTACATTTAAGCTCATGCCTAATTTACCTGCTGGATCTGTTAATTGCACCAAAAATGGCAGCCATCCTCTTGGCTGATGATTTCCGCCTCCACTTCCCCCTCCTCCCGGAGTAAACTCTTCAAACTGCCAAACATAAATGGATTCTAAATTACCCGCACTTCTGTTGGAGTTCCCTTGCTTGAACAAATCGGAAAATACATCCCCAGGCTTATCTTTGTCTACTCCAAACCTTTCTGTCATTAATTTATATAAACCTGAATTAATTACATTGTCTGCACTTTCAACAGCTTTCTTATATTCTCCTAAGCTGATATACACTTCAGCGAGTAAATGATCTGCGGCAGCTTTTACAATTCTCCCCTCTTTAGTTTTAGGTACCGTAGGTGGCAACCATTGAGAAGCAAACTCCAAATCCGCTGCTATAAAATTGTATATATCTTTTCGTGAGGATTTTTCAAAATCTGTTTTAGGCTCCCTATAGTATTTATCCATTATGAAAGCATCGCCATAAAGGTTTGCTATTATATTATGCCCATAAGCCCTAAAAAATCTTGCTTCCGCAAGAATTTCATTCTTTTGCCGTTCTGATGAAAAAACCCCACTGTTTTCTGGTTTAGAGGCTTCTTCTATAATAAGATTTGCGTAAGGAAGTATTGATGTATAGCACCAGTTCCATGTTCTTGACGCAGCAGCTGTTGCTGGAGTGAGATAAGTTTCATAATTCACAAATTGGGTTACAGATATCTGACCACTAGTACATATATCAGTACCGGTAAACATATCAAAATAACGATACAAGTCATCCCCTGTCAATTCTTCACGAGTATAATAATGTAAGCTTGATATTAAGTTTTCATATCCTTCAACACTCTTTAGAGTATTCTCCGGGCTTAAAACCGCAATCGGTTTTTCTTTAAGAAAATCATCATTACAGGAAACCAGTAAAACTGACATGAACACTATGAATGAAAAATATCTATTTACATTTTTTCTATTTAAAATTTTCATATAAGTAATGGTTAAAATCCAATATTAAATCCAAACGCAACGGTTCTAGGCATAGGATATAAGTTATCTCTATCTGTGGCACCACTTTCTGGATCAGCTCCTATCCAATCCGTGAACGTATATAGGTTTTTTCCGCTTACCGAAGCCTTTAAATTTGAAATTCTAAGTTTTTCTGTTATCGATTTTGGGAAATTATAAACCAAAGAAATATCCTGAATACGAACAAAGTTTCTACTTATGTAATAACTATGTCCATACTTATTTTCATGAAGCAAGGAAGGTCTGGTATTGGACTTGTTCTGAGGAGTCCACCAACCATAGTCTATGAAGTTTAGCGATCGTTCCGCTGGGCCTCTCCCTATTAAGCCAAAGCTAGATATCCATCCTTGCATTGCATTTACAAAGACAGATAAAGTTAAGTTTTTATAAGTAAAATTGTTGCCAATTCCCCATCTGTATTGAGGTTGACCTCCCTGGCCAATGATTGTCCTGTCTTCTGCATTTATAGTACCATCTGGATTTATATCTTTTACCCGTACATATCCTGGCTTATAACCCGCAGGTATATCAGTATCGCCTTCCTGATAAATACCATCAAAAACATAATCGTAATATGAACTGATAGGTTTTCCTATGAACCAGCTATTGCCAATATCATCGTCTTCTAACCCGTCTCCATCGGTATCAGATCGGTATAAATGCACAATCCTGTTTTTATTGTTAGAAAATGTGAAGTTTGTGCTCCATTCAAAATCATTTTTATTTACGTTTACAGTATTTAAAGTCAACTCTACACCTTCATTATTTACCTGACCTAGATTAGCCCATACATTGACAAAACCAGTCATTCTTGGTAATGATCTGGTAACCAATAAGTCTTTGGTTTGCATCTGATATATTTCTAAACTACCACCTATTCTTCCATTTAATATTTCAAAGTCCAACCCTATATTAGAGGTATATGTTGTTTCCCATTTCAAATCACTATTTGCCATATTTGAAGGATAGTAAGCCAAACTGGTTGTTCCCCCATCTCCGTACACTATCTTTTGAGAACCCATCCTACTTAATGATTGATACGGACTGATAGCCTGATTGCCAACAGCACCATAAGAAACGCGTAACTTCAATAAGTCTATACTCCTTATTTTTTTTATAAAGTTTTCTTCAGACATTACCCAGGCAAGAGATGCAGACGGTAAAGTAGCATATTTTTCATTTTCTGAGAAAACAGAACTGCCGTCTCTTCTTACGGTAGCAGTTGCCAAATACTTGTCTCTGAAACGGTAGTTTAATCTAGCCATATACGAAACTCCGTCCACTCTCTGCCCTCCTGATGTTACGGTCTGCGTTTCTCCAAGCGCCAAATTATTCCAGCCCAGCACATCTGTAGAGAGCAATGAGGAGTTTGCTCCAGTAGATTCAGACTGCTGTGCATCACGACTATACAACAAGGTTAGATCAACATGATTATTTTTGTTTATTTGCTTATTATAACTAAGAATATTCTCTATCATCCAATCATAATGATTTGTTAAAGATTTATTCGCTGTTTTCGTATTATTGGGGAGATTCATATCCTGCCTGACTGCATTGTATGAATGAATCCATCGCACATTTGGACTCACATTCAGTTTGTAAGATAAGCCTTTCAGAAAGGGTGCCTTCAATACTGCAAAGAAGTTAGCAAATAAGTTGTTCTGAATCTGTTCATTGCTCCTGTAATAGGCGTTATAAATTGGATTTCCAGAAACTGTTTCCCCTTCAACAACAAATTGACGAGGTGTTCCATCTTCATTATATAATGAACCATAAGGACTCAATTGATACACTTTGTCCAAGTCTGCTTGTATTCCGGAAAAATTTCTTTTACCAAACATTGTATTAGTTCCAATTGTCATCCAATCCTTTATTTTACTTTCGAGATTAACGCGAAAAGTTATTCGTTCCTGATTGTCATTTAGGATGATCCCCCGTTCTTTAGTTAAAGCGGCGGATATAAAATAATTAGTATTGGCACTTTTACCTGATATGTTGAGATCAAAAGCATTCATTCCAGAGTTATCCTGGGTCCCTACTTCATATGGGTCTAGTGTTTTTCCAGCAAGGTAATTTTCCGCTTCGTTATTCGCCAGATAAGCATCGATCTTATTTAAATCTACAGGCAAACCAGCTTCTTTTCTATAGTCAATAATCTTTTCTATATATCGTTGAGGACTCAAGAGTTTAATCTTGTAACCGGGAGAAGAGATACCGTTGAATGTATTAAAGTTAATAGTGGGTTTTTCTGAAACACCTTTTTTTGAAGTAATGAGAATTACTCCATTAGCGGCCCTTGAACCATAGATAGCCGAAGCACTTGCATCTTTTAAAATTTCCATAGATGAAATATCATTAGGATTGATATCTGAAAGAACTCCATTGTATATCGTTCCATCTAGCACTAACAGCGGATTATTTCCGGCGCTTAGTGATCTTGGCCCTCGGATTAAAATGTTACCGTTCTGACCGGGGCGTCCATTATCTGTAAATTGAACGCCTGCAACTCTTCCCCTTAAAGACTGTGTAATACTTGTATTGGGTAAATCCTGGTTTTTTTTCATATCTACTTTAGAGATAGCCCCAGTGACGTTCCTTTTGGATTGTGTACCATAACCGACAATAATTACTTCTTTCAATTCTTTATTGTCGACTTCCATTTGTACGGAAAATTGAGTTTGATCACCTACTAATATTTGCCTCTCCAAATATCCTATTGATTTAAAGACCAATACATCTTCCTCATTCTCAATATCTATTGTAAACTCTCCGTTCAAACCCGTCACAGTACTTATGTTCTTATTTAAAACCAGAACATTAACTCCAGGTAAAAGGGCACCTGTCTCATCTAAAACAATACCCTTTACTTTGTTCTTAGATTCTTGTGATAATAAATATGTGGAATGCATAACCAAACATATCATCATCAAATGCTTCAAAATCTTTAATTTAAAATTCATAATAGGTTAGTTTTACTGAACTATAATTTTTCTCTTTGTTATTTGCTTATGGTTTTCAAAGCCTATGATATAAATACCAGGAGAATCAGGCATCTTTAGCGAGACGGGCATTTTTTTTCTGTCTAATAATTTTCCTGTTACAGTATATAAACTAACATAGGACTGTGTGTCTTGATAGGGAGAATTGATGTACAGTGCTTCCCCTGTTCTGACAGGATTTGGACTAATCTTTACTTTATTAATGTCCTTCGAATCATACTTCAGAAATTCTAAGCCGAGTGTACTCGATTTTCCATCCTTATCATATTGAGTTAGTTTATAATAATTACTTCCTCCATAGGGATAGAAGTCCGTAACCTGATATCTATTGTCCGGTGCTGGTTTTATAGAAGCTAATTTGTCAAAGTTCACTCCATCATGAGATTTTTCAACAACAAACTTCTCATTATTAAGCTCATCTAAAGTTTCCCAACTAAGTTGAACCAAGCCATTTGTTAATTTGGCTTTATATTCCTTTAAATTTACCGGAAGAGTAGTCTGTACTGGCTTATAAGCCCCGCTCAAATCGTAAGCAAGATAATCTAGATATGCCTCGGTTGCAGCTATTGCATTAGACTTGCCAAACAATAATTGTACATTCCCCGAGCTCGGACTTCTGATTAGAGAAGTAACATAAGTTCCATCTATAAACAGATACATAACATTCTCGTCTCTCTTTACTACCAGCCTATAGGTATGATAACTTGTCCCGTCCAATTCATATAATAACTTGGAGGGGGTTTGATTCAAAAAAACTTTGTTAGTAGTCACACACACCAATGAGGCTGCAGTAAGTCCGTCTCTAAGGTATATGTCTATCCCTCTTCCATTATTAGAAATTACTTTTAAGTTAAACTCAACTGTAAAGTCACCCGCAGGATTAAATACTACAGAAGTGCTTGGCGTGGTCTGAAAAGAATAAGATTCCCCTGCAGCACATTTGATATGCAATTCACCCTGCGAAGTAATTTTTCCCGAGTTTGGATTAGTTATGGTGCCAGCGATCCATCCATCATTCAAGGGCAAGGCTGTTCCGTCTAATTGTGCAGAGCCGGATAGATTTTTTTTCGGCATTGGCACAACATTGTCTAACGTTGTCAAATTAACTCTTATGATCTCAAGCTTCTCTTTCATTCGCGAAGCTACCACGTACAAATACCCATCATGTATTATTGAATAGGGGTAGCCAAACTGTCCAGTTTTATACCTTCCCTCGGTATATTTTTTTGTATAATAGTCTGCTGCTATAACATAGTTCCGGTTGTAATTAAAACCATCATCAGATACTGATAAGACCAAAGGGGTCCTTGCTCCCATCGAAGTCGTATCCGGAGTCCCTACATAATAGAATTTCCCGTTGGGCAATTTCCCCAGATGCGATTTAGTGTTATTATCGGTAAAGTTTGTCTTTTTCGGAATGCTCCAATTTACTCCATCTTTACTCGACTCCTGCCATAATATTTTCCGTCCGGCAACGTCACGAAAAATGGTATATATACTATCTGCATTTTCAATAATAGCCCCTTCAACAAGGGTGGCAGATTCTCCAGAATTAAAATCAGACCTTCCGGATTTTATCCAACCAGACAAGCCCGTTAGGTCATTTGTATAATAGAAATCTCTGTTTCCTGTTAAAATTAATTTCCCGTTTGAGAGTTTGCTGGGTCGATGAGACGGAAAGATGGGGATACCTAAATCAACTTCTGCTGACCAGTTTATTCCATCGCTTGTGTATTTCGCGAATAAATTAGCGTTTGGCCTAGATAAATCCGGAGCATTGTCGTTTCGCGTGTAATAGACGACCATTAAATTCTCATTTGCGACGAAAATTCCCCCTGGCGTTAGCACATAAGTTGAGGTAGTAGAAACCAGAGGAACAGGAACGCTCCATGTTGTAAAGTTTGACGATTCCGACAGTTGAACTCTTTGCTCCCCTTCGTCTTCCCCTACTTTTCCGTTTGAAAAAACAGCATAGAACTTCCCTTTGAAAAATGCTATTGACGGATGATGTGAGAATTGCCAGTCCGTCGGTTCAGGATCGTAAATAATAGCTCTTTCAACCTCCAATCTGGTAGCGTCATAAGCTAATGCATTGAAATTATTTTCAAAGATCTGCGCAAAAACGCTCCCCGTTGTGGCAAAATATATTGCCAGCATTAGAAAAGTTTTCATAATATTAGTTCTTTAGATTGGTTACATAATATTCAAGACTGCCCTGCTACAATGATCAACCCCAATCCCACAACAAACAGTACAAACATTGTAGCCAGCTTACCATTGATATTCGCCTTAGAATCTTTGAATTCTTTCCATATAAAAACACCCCACAGTGCAGCCACCAAGGTTGCGCCCTGGCCCAATCCATAAGAAATTGCAGGACCAGCCTTTCCGGCAGCAATCAGATTCAGTGAATTGCCCAATCCCCATATCATACCACCAAGTACTCCTGTAATGTGCGAACTAAACTTTCCCTGGAAATAAGCGGCATAACTTGTTGGCTTTCCAACAAATGGTTTTTTAATTAAGATAGTATTGAAAATGAAATTACTGAGAAATATACCGGCGGAGAAAACAAATACAGCGGTATAGGGAGTCATTTTACCACTAGCCGGAGAAACAAAATTACTTAGATCCATTGCTGCTGCAATAAATCTATAGAAAAATGCCATTAACACTCCTGCAAATACGGAAAGTATAATCCCTTTCAACGACGCACTTCCTGACCTTTCATTTTTAATTTTATATGCCCAGGCATTAAAAAGAATCGCCATTACAATTAGTGCTACTCCTGCAAACAAAAACAGCGGATCTCCTTTCGGGGCTGTCGCATAATTGACAACTACACCTAATACCAATGCAATCCCTACCCCTACAGGGAAAGCAACCGACATCCCGGCAATAGCAATTGCTGCAGATAAAAGAATATTGGCGGCATTAAAAACAATACCTCCCAATAAAGCACTACCAATACCTGTTAATTCTGCTTGCTGAATATCTTCTAAAAAGCTACGTCCATTGTCACCTATACTGCCTAAGGTAAAGGCAGAAATAATGGAGAATAAAAGAATACCTATAACATAGTCCCAGTAGAAGAGCTCGAACCTCCATGTTTTCTTTGCCAATTTTTGTGTATTAGCCCACGAGCCCCAACACAGCATGGTGATTACGCAAAAGATGATTGCGAGTGAATAATTTTGAACAATGAACATATTTAAGTTGGTTTATAATTTTTATATTTTGCTGAGCGATAAGTTCAAATCTTTAATTTCGTCTCTTACCGGAGCAGAAAGTTGAGCTCCCTTTTTAGTTACCGAAACAGCAGAAGCTTTACAAGCAAATTCTACTGCAGCTACCAGTTCTTTCCCTTCTGATAAGGCAACCACTAGTGCGCCATTAAAGACATCACCTGCAGCTGTCGTATCAACCGCTTTTACAACAGGAGCAGGGACGTGCACAAAACGACCGTCAGAAGAAACGAGGGCTCCTTTTGAACCCATAGTTACTATAACTACATGTACTCCCTTATTGTGAATTATCCCGGCAGCTTCTTTGGCTGTCTCCAGGTTTTTAACCGTAACACCAGAAAGCATGGACGCCTCCTTCTCATTTGGTGTAAGAATGGAAACATGGCGATACAGGTCTTCTGGCAAAACACCCGCAGGTGCAGGATTTAACACCACTTTCACCCCATTTTCAGAAGCTGTCCGGATAACATAACTTACTGTATCCATAGGGATTTCCAGCTGTATTAACACAAACGCAGCATTTGTTATAACTTCGGACTTTTTTCTAATATCTCCAGGATTTAAAGCGGCATTTGCGCCTGGTGCAACCACAATGCTATTTTCGGCGAAAGCATCTACCGTTATTAAGGCAACACCAGAAGGAATATTTCCATCAGATAAGATATGCGTGGTATTTATACCTTCTCTCCGAAACAACTCCAAGGATTGGCTTCCAAACAAATCGTCTCCGACTTTGCAGATAAAAACAACATTTCCTCCTAAACGGGCCGCCGCTACTGCTTGATTCGCACCTTTTCCTCCAGGGTTCATAAAAAAATCTCCCCCTAACACAGTTTCTCCAGGAACAGGAAAACGCTCTGTCTTAACAACCATATCTGTGTTGGAACTACCAACCACAACAATAGAAGACTTTGTCATTTAAATTGAATTTATATTGGCTTATGCGTTGCGATAACGTTTGTGCAAGGTATAAATTCTTTTTATTATCCAAAAGAAAAAACAAAATATTTTTTCTTCAAGAGCAAAAGACATCTACTTTACTATATAACAGACAATTACTTATAAAAAACATTCAAAAAAATCGTGAAATATTAGTCTGTGGTGGATGTTGACCATAACGCTGTTCTACAAATAAAAGACGGGAATCTTAAAAAATTGTATAATAGAATTAACGTTTGCGCAGGTAAAAAATCAAGACAAAATGCAATATTGAAATCAATTCAGCTTTCTTACGGACTTACGATGTATGATTGTTGGAGTGATCAATATTTTTTCCTGTTTGGGCATGGCCTCTGAATCAATGGTTTTTGCATCAATTTTGTCTAACAACAATCTTATAGCTATTTGGGCGATATCAGCGATAGGCTGCGAAATACTGGTAACGGGGCAAGACAGATAATCCAGGTAAACAGAGTTATCAAAGGTTGTTAGTGAAATATCTTCCGGGATATTAAACCCATCCTCTGAAAGTGCTTTTAAACACCCTAAAAGTATAGTATCACTTAAGGTTAATATCGCTGTTGGTTTCTCCTGTCTTTGAAGCAACAACTTCGTTTCCAGGTAACCATCCTCAAAAGTAAAACTGCTGCCTCCAATATAAAATTCAGGGAAATTATTATATGCCATTGCTTCTTTATATCCCCTCACACGTTCCATGTTTGGTAAAACATGGTGAGTACCTTGAATACAAGCAATTTTTTGGTGACCATTTTCGATTAGGTAATTCACTAAATTGAATGCTCCTTCGTAGTGATTTGTGGCTACATAAGAAATCGGCAGTTCTTTAAAATACCTGTCTATAAATACTACTGGTATCTTTTGTTTATATAATGCTTCCAGATGCTTTTTGTCTTTGCCGGAAGGTATGATGATCATTCCGTCAATATTACGGGCAGCCAGGCTTTTAACAGAGGCTACTTCTGTTTTCTCTTCCTCATCACAATCTGTCACCAGTACCGAATACCCCTTAGCATGCAATGCCTGGTTAACAATACTTGCTATCGTAGAAAAAAAAGGGTTTGCCAGGCTGGGTATCACCAGCCCAATGGAGAAACTTTTCTTCAGACGCAAGTTGATAGCGGTTTGATTGGGAATATAACCCAGCCGGTTCGCGGCTTCCAGCACCTTAGCCTCTGTTTCGGCACTGATACGGAATTTTTTAGACACACCATTGAGCACTCGCGAAACCGTTGTTAAAGAAACGTTAGTGGTTTCTGAAATTGTTTTTAACGTAATATTACTCAAGGGGCGATCTAGTTTATACAAAATAAAGGAATTAGATGCGTTATCGGAATTCTTTTATTAAACTATTTCTAGGCACTCTGAGTCGCCGGCCTGATAAGCAAAACTTCTCTTCTATGTATAAACCGCCGGACCTCAACTTTTTCCGGTGGCCTGGGCATGATCGGCAAGGAACTGAGCCAGTCCATTATCCGTTAATGGATGCTTCAGCAATGCGGTTATTGCCACAAGTGGGGCTGTAACAACATCGGCACCGGCTTTAGCACAATTAATAATATGCATGGCATGACGGGCGGAGGCTGCGAGTACCTGCGTGGGGTACCCATAGTTATCAAAAATGGTTCTGATATCTTCGATCAACATCAAACCATCCGTTGAAACATCATCTAGCCTGCCGATAAACGGAGACACGTATGTTGCACCGGCTTTCGCCGCAAGTAAAGCCTGTCCGGGCGAAAAGATCAGCGTACAGTTTGTGCGAATTCCTTTGGTGGCAAAAGCTTTAATGGCCTTTATCCCGTCTTTAATTATAGGAACTTTAACCACGATCTTCTCATGCAAAAGAGCCAGCTCCATCCCTTCCGCAAGCATTTCTTCGTAGTTAGTGCTGATAACTTCAGCACTAACATCGCCGTCGGTTATTTCGCAGATCGCTTTATAATGGTTAAGCACATTTTGCTTTCCGCTGATTCCTTCCTTCGCCATCAAACTCGGATTGGTTGTTACCCCATCCAGAATACCAAGATCGTGGGCTTCCCTTATCTGCTGAAGATTAGCGGTGTCAATAAAAAATTTCATAAAGATCTTGAGAGAGTTAAAAGAATAAAATTGTATAGCGAATTTTACCTGCTTGTCAGGCTATTGCAAATTTGATTTCAAGTTCGGCCCGAAGGATATTGTACCGGTCTGCGAGTAACTCTATGCCCTTTTTGATATTCCCGTCAAACTCGCCAATCCCCTTTCTCCTCGTGAAAGTTGAGATTTCAAAGCCTCTTTGTTGCAGGTAATATTTAGAAATAATGGGATAGACATGGTGCATTACATCCATATTATCGATGAAGAATTGCTGGACACGGTTCACCTCAGCGGCAAGATCCCTGTTGTTATAATTATTGCATAGCCAGACAATTAATTCGGGAAAGAAGTTTCCTTGTATACAGGAAAGTCCTGAGGCACCGGCTTTTAAAGATTCTACAGCATGCACCATATAAGCATCGTACAAGCCAAACTGGTAACCGTCGGTAGCGGCGATCTTTGCCCTAACCTGCTCAATATCCAGACAAGTATCTTTGTGATAAGTCACTCTCCCGGTTGATACCAGGGCGCCAAGCAATTCCGGAGAAATTAACCTTTTGTAAGGAACCGGGCACTCATAAAAACCCATTGGAATATCTTCGGTAAGATCAAGTAACTTAAAGACGTTCGCATTAAAAACCTCCTCCGACTCTTCCTCAGTTGCCAGTAAACCAGTGATTCCTATTACCGCTTCCACTCCGGTGGAATAGATCTTCTTCACAAAATCTGCTTGTTGCTGTAAAGATCCTTCAAAAGTGCCTGTTGCAACTACCGGCACAGCACCATCAGCAACTGTAACCACATGTTTGACAAGAGTCAGTCTTTCTTCTTCAGACAGTTCAAACATTTCGCTTGAAAGGCAATTGGCAAATAAGCCGGCCGCACCTGCTTCAATATACAGTTCGGTAAGCTTGGTCAACGCGCCAAAATCTATATCACCATTCTCCTTAAATGGCGTTAACATAACAGGAATAAAACCCTTTTCCAATTTTTTCATTTTTTATTTATTAATATTTTGTTTGTTTTTAGGTATATCAACGGGCTCTGGCCCGTTTTTTTTAGTATTCTTTCTGTGGGACCTTCCGGCCTGTCGTTACAGAGGGATCTGCTTCCTTTTTGTTCTTAAAAGATGCAAGAAGACTTCCGGTTAGAAAAATAGAAAGCGTGCCGACAACGATGATCATATTGGCATGAAGCGGATTCTTCAGGTAAGCGAACTCCTCTGGGATCAGGTGGGAGAGCGACATCCAGACAATTACGAGTAAACCTACAATGGTTGCTGCAAAAGCTTCAAGGTTACCTGATTTCTTGCTGATAATTCCCAGCAGGAACAATCCCAGCATTCCTCCTGCGAAAATGCCTGAAAGCTGCCACCAGATATCCAGGATACTTTTAACGCCAATCATAGCTATGCCGCATAACATGCCGATCAGGCCAAAAACAACGGTCGCTATATGTAACAATCGCATATTTTCCTGCTGACTGATCTTACGATTGAGGTACCGTTTGTAGATATCTTCAGAAAAAACGGTTGCAGATGCATTCATTCCCGAACTTATTGTACTCATGGCCGCGGACAGTATGGCAGAAACAATTAAACCTATTAATCCGGTTGGAATCATGGTTACCATAAAATGCGGCATTACTTTATCACCGTAGTCTTCGGGAAGTAGAGTTGCTGCTAATCTGGAAATATCAGCAGATGAAGCTCCGGCCCCCAGGCGTTCCGCAGCGGCCTGTAATTTCACCGGTTCAATCATAGCTGGGTTAACCTGATAATAAGCATACAAACAGGTGCCTATGATAAAAAACAATAGAGAGGCCGGCACATAGATCCATACGCATAACCAAACAGACTTTGAAGCTTCTTTTTCCGACGTAGCTGTATGGTAACGCTGAACATAGTTCTGATCCATTCCGAAATTGTTCAGATTGATAAAAAACCCGTATAACAGGATCACCCAAAAAGTTGCACTGGTAAAATCAAGTGATAAACTGCCTAAGCCATATTTATGGTCACTTTTACCAATTTCCACAATCTTGGATACGCCACCTGGCATACTATTAATGATCAGGTATACTATCAGTAAGGCACCGAGGGTCTTTAATACACCTTGTACAACTTCTGTCCATATAACCGCCTCTATGCCGCCCATTACTGTATAAATGATAATGCAAATACCCGTTACCAGCATAATAACCTCCATGTCATAACCGGTTAGTGCTTGCAAGGTCAGGGAAATTCCGAAAAAGATAGACCCCATACGGGCTAGTTGGGTAAACAAAAAACACACTACCGCGTACGTGCGTGCCCATGCCCCAAAGCGTTTCTCAAGGTTAGTATATGCAGAAACTTCCCCGGTATTCCTGTAAAAAGGGACGAAGTACTTCGCCGCAACCCAGGCAGCCAGAGGCATTGAAATACTGAAAACAAAAGCATTCCAATTGGAACCAAAAGCTTTGCCTGGAACCCCTAAAAATGTGTTACTACTCAGAAAGGTAGCATAAATAGATAAGCCAATGGCCCAACCAGGAATAGATCCGGAAGCTTTTGAATATTGTTCCGGATTCTTATTCTTACTGGCGAAATAGATGCCAACAAGTACCATCCCCACCAGGTATGCTGCAATTATTAAAAGGTCAAAAATTGGAAGGTTCTTCATTTATTATCAGTTAAGTGTAGTGGTTTAAAAAAATCGTTTTTGGGTTAGCTGATTTTTATACAAGATTAGCCTGATTCAGAAGAAAATATCTAATGGATTTTTACAGCTTTGTGTGATATATTATCTTTTTAGAGATTCAAAGAACAAGTTCGGTAAACGTACGCCAGCAAAATGCCTTATGCCAGCGCACGCGCGCCGTGTGTGCGGAAAGCCAAACTCCTTCTCTCTGCCCTTAGCAAGCATTATAATGTGCATGTAATGAATTGCAGAAGCAACTTAGAGAATTCACCGGATATAATAACTTGCGAACTTGATTATCATTAAACCAAACTAGACTGAAATGGATGTTCTCATCAAAGAGTTCATGGACAAAATAATAACCAGGAACCAGCATGAACCTGAATTTTTGCAGGCAGTGCAAGAAGTGGCCGAATCAATAATTCCTTTTATAGAAGATCACCCGAAATACAAAGAACATAAGATTCTTGAGCGGATAGCGGAGCCTGAAAGAATAATCACATTTCGGGTGCCATGGTTAAATGATCAGGGGGAAGTAGAAATTAACCGCGGGTTCCGTGTACAGATGAACAGTGCCATTGGTCCCTATAAAGGGGGACTGCGTTTCCATCCCTCTGTAAATCAAAGCATCCTCAAATTTCTTGCGTTTGAACAGGTATTCAAAAACAGCCTTACGGGCTTACCTATGGGTGGTGGAAAAGGAGGATCTGATTTCGACCCAAAAGGCAGGTCTAATAATGAAGTAATGAAATTCTGTCAAAGCTTTATGACTGAACTCTACAGGCATATCCATGCAGACATAGATGTGCCTGCAGGCGATATCGGTGTGGGGGCGCGGGAAATTGGTTATTTATTTGGCCAGTATAAACGTATCCAGGGGGAGTTTACCGGAATTCTGACCGGAAAAGCAGCAGAATTCGGAGGCAGCCTTATTCGCCCCGAGGCCACCGGTTACGGCGTAGTATACTTTGCCGAGGAAATGCTCAAAACACGCGGCGAACTTCTTGAGGGCAAAACTGTTGTCGTCTCCGGATCGGGCAATGTTGCTCAATATACCGTTGAAAAGTGCATACAGGTTGGTGCGAAAGTAGTAACCTTATCAGATTCGGGAGGTTTCATTTACGATCCTAAAGGTATAGATGAATCTAAACTCGCCTATATTAAAGAGCTAAAAAACGTTCGCAGGGGTAGGATTGAGGAGTACGCGAAAAAATTTGACTGCGAATATTTTGAGGGGGAAAAACCCTGGAGGGTTAAGTGCGACGTTGCTTTCCCTGATGCTACGCAAAATGAACTTGATGCCAAAGATGCGCTCACTCTGGTTCAGAATGGCTGTTTTTGTGTTGCCGAAGGTGCCAATATGCCTTGCACCTTGGATGCCGTGAGGGTGTTTGATTCTGCCAGAATCTTATACGCCCCGGGCAAAGCTTCCAATGCGGGTGGAGTAGCAGTTTCCGGACTGGAAATGTCGCAAAACTCGCTCAGAATATCCTGGTCAAGAGATGAAGTAGATTCACGTCTAAAACAAATCATGCATCAGATCCACGGCGCTTGTGTGAAAAATGGGCGACTGGATAAAGATTTTGTAGATTATACTAAAGGTGCTAATATCAGTGGCTTCATTAAGGTTGCTGATGCAATGATAGCCCAGGGCTATGTATAGATGCTTCGGGACTTTCTATCATAAAAACCGGGAATAAATATTAAAGAATATTAAACAATATTAGCTTTCGGCACAATAAAGACTGAAATAACTTGTTATTGTTAGTATCACACTAGATGTGAAAACTTGTGATAAGGTTAGGTTGCTCCATAATAGAGATATTATGGAGCTTTTTTATTAAGAGGAAATAAAGGAAATTAAGAGGATGCCGGTAATATCTTTACAGTTTTTTCTGACTTTCGCCCAACCTGAACAGACACATCCACAATAGTAAATTTATCTGTATCTACAGATTGTATAATTGATCCCTCTTTTACAGCATACTTACCCTTCCTCATAACAAACCGCACCTTACAAAAGGGAAGATCAGCAGGCAACTTGTTTGAAATTAAAACAGCATTGGAGCTAGCTTCTCCAGAGTTACTGACAGAATATACCATGCTAAGATTTGAGATAATACCCTTGTAATCTGCAGTAGGATTAGTGCAAAAGCGTAAGGGTTCGCTATAAGATAGTTTCCCCTTGTCTATGGTAAAGACCCGAAAAAATCCTAATGTTTTTTCCCAGCTCTTGATCTCGCCGCTACGTGCAACCGTACCAGAACGAATACTTAGAGTTGGGGTTTTACCCACCCGGAACACTTTTGGACTATGGCTATGTCCGTTTAACACCAGGTCAATTTTGTTTTTGTCTAAAAACGTTGTGTCGAAACGATTGTGCCTATGCTGAGCCATAATTCTCAAACCGCCTTTGGTGCCTTTCAGAAATTCTTCAAAATACCTGCCCTGATTACCCGTCATTGGACGGCTATCCGGAATATCTGTAACGGGGTCCCCCAGAAAATCGTCAACAAACATAAGATGCGTATCCAGATAATTAAAAGCGTAAAACCGCAACCCACAATAGGTGTTCCATTGTAACGATTTTTGTGCATAGTCGTCTTCAGACACCCCGTAAAAATCGTGATTGCCCGGAACTGAAAATACAGGCGCATTTATACTCTGCACACCTCTAAAACCTTTAGCTCCTTCGAAATAATTCCTCATTTTTTCTTCCAGACCAGGTTTAGCATCGGCGTCTTTAATATTGGTTCCCCCCCAGCCTAAGCTGTCGGCATTAAACCTCGTATAATCATGAATATTGTCGCCTGTAGAGATCACATATTCCGGAGCTATGATATTCGCTACATCAACAAATTTATCGAGTAACTCGAGCTCCTCTGCATAACCGTCTCCCGCAGATCCTTTCCAGTTGCGGGAAACATGCAGATCTGAGACATGAATGAACTGGTATGCGCTTCTGTATGACTTTAAAACTTTCACAGATCTTTTTGACACAGTAGCATTTCCTCCCACAAATACATACAGATCATATAGCTCCTCCGGACAATCTTTGGGTACAGATACCTTAATCTTGTTATTAACAGACAAACGGGTGTAGGGGTCAAACTCAAATTTGCCTTTTTCCACGTCCTCTATTTTCAGTTTCTTCTTCCAATATGGCCCCTTTATAATTGCTGAGTCTATTTTATTCGGACCTGGATTAACATACAATATTTCAAAGCTTTCTCCTGCACATTTAATGACAGGTGCTGCCCTGAAGGGATATTTTATGTCTCCATGGGGAGAATGCTGAGCGTAAAGCCCAAAGCTAACGAGGGATAAAAAAGTCAAAAAAAAACTTGTATGAGATTTCATGTTTTTTCGTTTTAATTCCGGTTGAGCATTTCAACCATTTTGTTGCCGAATCGAATGCCATATTGCTCTGCTGAGTTACTGTCAAAGTGTGTTGTATCCCCTTTATGATTCAAGTTTTCGGCAGTTACCAGACTTACGTTAGCATCAAGGGAGGGTACTTTTCTCAATTCCTTATTGATCAGATCGTACCTGCTTCGAAAATGACCTATTTCTCCGAGAACAAAAGGAAGTGCAGGATCCTGCACTTCTCTACGTATATTTTTTATAAAATTTAGTAGCTTTTCGTTATACACTTTTGCTCTGTCCTCTCTGGAATCGGCCTCCCCCTGTAGCCAGATTACGCCGGCAATTTCTCCTGATTTCCGGGCTGCCCGGATACGCCTGACCGCATCTTTATAAGGTTGAGTATCTGTATTTTTATCATAAGCTCCTTTTTCCCACTTAGCTATCGATGTTCCTCCAACGGCACAAGGCACTAATGCTATGGTATCCCGGGGGTAAGCTTCTGCCAGCACCTGGCCAAAAGAGAGGCCTGGCCCAACACCTGCTAATTTAGGCTTGTCAAAATGAAGGGGGTGTTGAGCGATCTTCCAGGTCATCTCCGCAGTAAGGACTTTCACACGCGGATGCTTTTTCTGCAGGAATTCATCGTTGAGCTGACCCCGGCCGGCCATATTTGACTGTCCCATCAATACAAAGATCTTGTAACCGGGCTGAGCTGCCTCCTGCTTGTGATAAACAGATGAAGAGATAAGTAAGGTTCCAAGTAACGATATAAAGACTGCAATGATTTTAATTTTCACTTGATTAATTTAAATATTGGGGTAAACCAACTTCTTTTCTTGAGCTGTTTATTAATCTTTATCCCTGATTATAGTCCAGGCATTTGCAACACTTCTTTCAGGGTTGTCAGTAGGTTGGTTAACAGTTGAATAATCCCCCGAAATTTGCCTTTCTATTAAAGTGGATGATCCGCCGCCATCTAAATTAATAGCCGTCTTTGCACCAATAGCCATAAATATCTTAGCCATATCCTGCATACTAATACCCACAGAATGGTCTACTTTACGGCCATCTACTACCATGAAGACCACCTTTGATTTACTTAACAGACCTACTGAAGTACGGGGTTCGACATTTTTATTGAGTGAAGCCGACCTGTCCAGACCTTCATTAACCAACAAATACCGCCCTCCCAAAGTCTCCTTCATTTGGTAAGTCAGAGAGCCAAATAAAGTTGAATTGCCAATTTCAGCAGTATTGTTTTTAAGGACACTTAGGAAGTAATAGGTGCCAGAGGGAAAAGGCTTAACCACTTCAGTATTCATGATTACAGGCCCCAATGGCTCACCATTGGTGCTGGTATCCCAGTAATCTCCATTTAACGCTGCCACAACTTCCTGATCACTTAGGGCTGCATTTTTATGAGTGATCATATCTCTCACTTTTTGTCGGCCAAATACATGTTGATTATTCGGCATTGCAGCTTCCATGGTGATACCAGGATAGGCCAGGTTTACGGTCAGGAAGTAAAGTTGTAAAGGCTCATCATCCTTGTTTAGAAGTTTGACCTTTGTCATGTTCACTCCCTCGTAAAGGGTATATGTGGTGTCTTCCAATTTGCTTTGAAACAGGTCTGTAAAAGCCAAAATCTCGTCGGCATATTCAATTTTCGATTCTTCCCTACTGATAAGCGTTTCCGAAAAAACAAACTTGTTATCTTTTTCACAGGAAGAGAGCAGAACGGAAAAAATGAATATATAGAGTACTTTTAAAAGTTGTGCTTTTGTTTTCATATCTATACTAGCTTAGTATGCAGGAACTACAATTTCCTTTATTAATTCCCTTTGATCTTTAATATTCTGGTTAGCAGCTTTGAAAACAGCTTTATAGGTTCCAGGCTGACTGTAGTAATAGGTAAAGCTCTGCACCGGATTATCTCCATAGCTCTTAATTGCAACGGGCAGGTCTGGCCCTAAATCTACATCGTCTGCAAAAGTTATCGGCGGCGACACGGCCCAATCCACCGTAGGTGAATCAAAATTAGCCGACCTGTTGTTCCCCCTCAACACAATCTGAGAGGAACTTGAGCTTGACCTGCCATTTTCTAATACACCCTCATGGAGCATATTCCATCCGAATGTTGATTGTGTGGCCAGTACAGATGTGCCAATGTCAGTATTTTGAGTCAATTGAAAGTTGCGTATCCGCCATTGGGTATGCCTGAGCTGGCTGGTTTGCCTTGGTGTGACATATTTGAAGCTTATGTACATTGGTTTTCCGGGCTCACTCAGATCCTTTAGATTTACTTCCCCCGAAGTAATAAAATCATCTCCAGGTACTAAAGGCGACAAAACGAATTTATCAGTGACATCAATCCAGGTAGCTGCATTTATATTGTCAACTGTGTATACTCCGTTAAAATCGTGGGAAATCTGTACCGACAGCTGATCCTCAAGTGCTCGCGTGCCACTGTTCAGCTTGCAGTTCGAGCTAAAAGACATTTGCAGGGCTAGATTTCTAACTATGCGCCCTGTTCTATTATCATAATTGTGAAAAAGCTCCCCCGAATAGAAAGACAGGACATCTGAACTGCCTTCAAAATCAAAGACAACCTTTTTTACCGGGTTACCTTCTTCATCTTCTGCGTCGGAAATTTTTACCTCTTTTATATTGAATGCAACCTCTTCCAACTCGAAGCTCTTCTCACAAGAAAACAGCATCAAGATCACTAAGGAGAAGCTCCAAAAACTTATTTTTTTCATCTGAGTAATTTATTTAAGTTTATTACCAACCTGGATTTTGCACTAATAATTTATTAACTGTCAGCTCGCGGGTAGGAATGGGCCAGAATAAGTGTTTGGTATTAACATATTTTAAAGAAGGCACAACCGTCAGAGCATTTGATGGCACACCGGAGCCTTGCTCGTAATCTGTGGCCAGGGCCTTCATAGAATACAGGTATATACCCCAGCGTATAAGATCGTTCCGGCGCAGGCTTTCAAAATTCAGTTCTCTTGAACGTTCGTCCTGAATAGCCTGTAAAAAGCTAAATTTATCGACCGTATCCTCGGCACCTAAGTCACTTATCGGATTAGCTACATCGAGAGGCACTTCATAGCCTCTCCGGCGAACTTCATTAACAGCATCTATGGCTTCGGGAGTTGGCCGTCCCATAAATTCGTTGTCCGCTTCTGCGAACATCAAAAGAACGTCGGCATACCGGAGAAGTGGATAATTGATTGGAGTATAACCCTTCGATTTTGGTAAAACTGTCTCGTATTCCCTTCTATATTTTCCTGCATATCTATTCCAGATATTCGCCGCATCATAGTTCACTCTTGTAGTAGACTCTATCGGAATATACTCAAATGGCGCAATAGACCAGTCTCTGCGCTTGTCGCCATCTCCGTATAACCGGTAAAGTCTCGCTGCCGCCCGTACGTTGGCATTACTATTTCCTATCTGATCATTTGTGCTTCGAATACCTATATAATTACCTACTAAGCCAGCCTGCCGGGGGCGGTCAGTACGGTTTCCGGCAAATTCTACCTCCCAGATACTCTCTTTGACATTGTATTTGTCCTGAGCATAATTAATAAATATTTGACTGAACGAGGGGGCCAGCTGATGCTGGTCGGATTGCATCACTTTTAGTGCCCATGTGCGGGCGTCTTCATACTTTGCCTTATTTCTTAAGGGGTAGCCTGCCCAGTACAGGTATACACGAGCTAAAATACCGGCCACTGCCGACTTATTGACCCGGCCCCCGTGCCCTACCTCAGTAGCTGTCTCTACCAAGTCATAAGCCTTTTGCATATCGGCGGTAATCTGCTCGTACACTTCTTTTGAAGGTGTTCGGGCGATCTGATGGTTGTATGCCGACTTTGTGGATTCCAGAATTAAAGGTACATCCCCCCAGTTAGATACTAAGAGAAAATAATAGTAAGATCTCAGAAACAGAGCCTCTCCCCGGATAATCTCACGTTTTTGGTCTTCGATCTCGGCCCCATCAATTCTCTCAAGCAGAGTATTTGCAAGATTGATCCCCTTATAAAGGTATTCCCAGAGGTGCGAAATTGCAGGCGTGCTGGCATTGTAAAAAAACTGACCTACAATATTCCGTTCCGGCCCCTTTCTATAATATCCGTCATCACCTTCTGTACCCATAGAACTGATGTATGCCGCCGCGTACAGGGGCTCCTCACTGCGGGTGTCAGTCATAATTCCATAAACCCCAGCCAGCGCGGTTTTAAGCTGATCTTCATTTTCATAATAAAATTCAGGTGATATAGTATCCAGAGGCGCTGTGTCGAGAGCCTGCTGGCAAGAACTTACCATTAGGCATAAAAACATAGTTGCTCCAACGGTTATTTTGAACTTGTTTTTCATCAATTTCTTCATTTTCTTAAAATTGCACCTTTAAACCAAAAACTAGTGTTCGAGCATTAGGATATGCTGAGTAGTCAAATCCTGGGGTTAACACCGAGTTGAATACAGATACTTCCGGATCTAAACCTGAATATTTGGTCCAGGTTAAAAAGTTTTGTGCTGCAACATTCAGGTTAATGTTCGATATATTGACTCTCTTCAACCATGTCGATGGGAGATTGTAACCCAGGGAGACTGTTTTTAACCTGAGATAAGACCCGTCTTCCAGCGTCCTCGAGGACATAACCTGAGGACCCGCACCACCCGTCCTGAATAGTGTATTGCTTGGATTTTCAGGCGTCCAGCGGTTTGCCCAAGAGGCATATTGATTAACATGAGGCATTCCTGTAATATTCCCCTCAAAGATCAGGCGGTTGGCATTCATAATTTCATTTCCGTACGACCATTGCATGTGAACGCTTAGCTCAATACCTTTATAACCAAAAGAATTAGTAAAACCTCCATAGTGTTTAGGGTTCGGATTGCCAATAACAGTTTTATCATATGCATCCACTACGAGGTCGCCATTCATATCTTTGTATTTGATATCTCCGGGTCTTATCATTTCCCTCAGATCTCCATTAGTAGTGATGTTGTTTTTTAAGCGGTATGCTCCATTAGAAAGCTGGTCAAAATCGTCATATTGATATACGCCGTCCCAGACCAATCCATAAAATCTTGCTGCCGATTTACCTACTTCCGCTATATATAAAGGTTCTTCAGCCATACGACTCACGAAAGAGGATATATAAGACTGCATGTTTTTCTGATCTTCTGTAAGCGCCATAATCTTATTCTTGTTGAAACTGATATTGAAATTAGAGTTCCAGTAAAAGTTTTTAGAGCTAACATTGCGGGTGTTCAGAGTGAGCTCCAGACCCTCATTACGTACCTTACCTATGTTTTTGAACACACGGCTGTACCCGGTAGTATAAGGTATTGGTGCATTTAGCAACAGATCGAACGTAGTTTTTTGATAAACATCTGCAGTGAGTGATATCCGGTCTTTAAATAAGCCAAGGTCATAACCTAGATCTAGCTGGCGCGTGCTTTCCCATTTCAGGTCTTTGTTGCCCAGACTGGTGAAGTTTAATCCAAGCAAACGTTCGTTGTTGAACGAATAACTTCCCAAATCAGGTAAAGCTGCTGCTGGTAAATAGGCAAAATCACTAACACGATTATTTCCTGTGATACCATAACTCAATCTAAGTTTAGAATCAGAGATGAACCGAATTTTTCTTAGAAATCTTTCTCTGTCCATCCGCCAGGCCAACGCAGCAGATGGGAAATAAGCCCATCGGTTACCCCTGGCAAACTTCGATGAGCCATCGGCTCTGAAAGTTGTGGTTAACAAGTACTTCGTCCGGTAGTTATAATTCAACCTGGAAACGTACGATACTAAGGTATTGTAAGTGCTTGCAGATAACATTTCCAAAGGACTGCCCTGTGATAGCCCGTTAATACCGAGATTTTCATTCGGAACCAGAACTGCAGAGAAGCCATAAGCCGAACTCTTGGATTTCTGCCATGTGAAACCGCCCATCAGCTCTATCCTGTGACGGTTATATTTCTTTCTCCAGGTAAGTGTATTTTCATTTATCCAGTCTGCTCTTTGAGAGTAATATATTGAACCGTTAACCCCATTAATGTTATTGGATCTTACTGGTGTACCTCTTAAAGTTTTGCTATTATAAAACTCCTGGTTATCACCGAGAATTCCATAAAATCCGCCACTTACTTTAAGGGTAAGATCGGGATTTATATTATAGTCGGCGTTGACATTTGCAGTAAGGTTATTCATATGCCGCTCTCTCAGGGTGTTTTCGGCAGAAACGATTGGATTGATCCGGAAATCAACGGTTTCTTCAATGTCGCCATCAATAATATCGGATTGCAGGTTTTCTTCTCCTACTCCCGCAGATGTACTTACCGGCCTGTATGCCCAAACAGAATACAATAAGTAACCATTAATAGCTGTTGAGGCTGTTGAGGCGGATCTGCCTACCAGCTGTCCATAAGTCTCCTGATTGTTAAAATTTAGGTTAGCGGCTACTTTAAACTTTTTATTAATAGTCTGGTCGAGAGAAAGCCTTCCCTGGTATCGTTTGTAACCGGTATTAGTTACAACTCCTTCAGAATTAAATATAGAACCAGAAATTGAATATTTCGTAGCACTGGTGCCACCGCGAAGAGCAATATTATGTATCTGCGTGTGTCCCTGCCTGAACAAACGCCCCTGCCAGTCGATACCTGGTACTGCTCTATAAGAATCGAGGCTTTTTCCTTCTGAGTAATAGTCAAGTTTATCTTCAGAATTAGTATACCGATCCTCCTCCATTTCATACTTAACGAACTCGTACGGGTTTAACATATCGATAGTTTTATGCACCTCATTGAAGCCCAGTGAGCTGCTGTATGAAATCACAGGCCTTCCCGCCTTCCCCTTTTTTGTTTCAATAACAATAACCCCATTTGCCCCGCGGGCACCATAGATAGCTGTTGACGAAGCATCTTTCAATACTGTGATCGATTCGATATCATCTGTGTTCACGCCAGCGTTCTGGAAGTTTTCTATCGGAAACCCATCCACCACATATAGGGGAGCGTTTGTTTGGGTTAATGAATTAGCGCCCCGTATCACAATACTCATTTCTGATCCTGGCTGACCGTCCTCAGCAGTTGATACTTTTACACCCGCCATACGGCCGGCCAGGGCCTGATCAAACGAAACAACCGGCGCTTTTGAAAGCTCTGCGAGGTTTACTTGTGAAACCGCCCCGGTTAGATCCTTTTTAGCTACCTGCCCGTAACCCACAATTACAACTTCCTGCAGATCGGTGTTTTCCACAGGCAACACCATATTTACGACTTCCCTGCTGCCTATCTCAGCTTCTTTGGTCTGGTGCCCTACAAAAGAGAAGACCAGGGTATTTTTTGAGTCGCGAACCTTAATCGAGTAGATTCCTTTCTCGTTAGTGGTAGTTACGTACGGCTCTCCTTTTACCTGGACAGTTACACCCGGCAAGGTTTCTCCTGTTTCCGCGGTGACCTTACCAGTAATAGTCCTTTCCTGGCGTGTTGATTTAACTTTCTTTATAATTACGGTATTATCATCTATCACGTACGATAGTCCGATTGGCTTCAGCACTTCCCCCAGAAGCTCCGGAAGCGGTTTATTGCTGACGGAAACTGATATTCTCGAAGCCTTTTCGATGTCAGCATTATTAAATAAGAATTTAACACCGGTTTGCTTATTGAGGCTTTCAAGCACCTCTTTGACAGTTGCATTTTCCATTTTCAGACTGATGTTTTGTGCCCGTGCAGCTGCTGAGATATGTATCAGGGAAATAATTAAAAGGGGTATCATCATCCAACATGATTTCAGGAACGAAGACCTTCCCCTTTTTAGGAAATTAGTAATGAATAAATAGTACATTTGAATATCTGATTGTTGGTTAATGTGTATACCTTGACATTTCAGTTAATAAGCCGGGATGTTGCTGCATTCCGGTTTACTATTATGACTATGTTTGCGCAATTATTTGGTCACTGAAACCTCCCTTCCTTTTATTTCGATCGTTAAACTGTTGGTTAATCTTAACTTGTTCACCAATGACTCTATGTTGTTGTACCGGGAAAGTATCCCTGTAAAGCGCTCCCTTTTCGCTTGATCATCAATGGTGAAATCGACCTGGTACCAATCAGATACTTCCTCCATTATCTCTTCAATAGTTTGATTATCAAAATGGAACACTCCGTTTTTCCAGGCTAATATCTTCTCAGGATTTGCCTGCCTGGTCTTGAAAGATGCTCCCTGGTACTCTGCCTGCTGAAGTGGTTTTAATAGTATTGAGCTTCCAGGACTCCGGGTATCATTTAACCTTACACTTCCCGAGATGAGAGTTGTTAAAATACGACCCTGTGAATAGCTGTTGATGTTAAACTCGGTTCCAAGTACTTCAACTTCCTGTGTTCCTGTTATCACTTTAAAAGGTATCTTTTCACCTTGTTGAGTATACTGTTTCGCCACCTCAAAATAAGCCTCACCCTCTAATTCAACTTTACGCTCGTCACCGGAAAATTTGCCCGGGTACCTCAAGCGAGAGCGTGCATTTAACCACACGTGTGTGCCATCACTCAGGATAACATTGTATGTACTGGCCGGAGCAGTATAAACAGAGTTGAATTGGATCTGAGAGCCGGCAGAGCTCTGACCGGACGATGAAGACTGGTTAAGTACATCTGAAACGGCAATTTTTGAGATATCTATTTCTGTACTATCAAGTTCCACTTCCCTGCCATCTTCAAGAACGAGGATAGCTTTATCTTTGGCAGGAATTAAAGGCGATGTATTATTAGTGAAGTGCTGACCATCAGCCTTGATATGAGAATAATAATACAAAGCTATACTGCTTATAATCAAAAATCCGGCAATAGCTGCAGCAACAAGTCTGAGTTTCCTCAAAGGTCTGATAAAAAGAACTTTGGCAGGCTGAGGTTCTTCGGATGTAATGTGAGCCAGGATATTCTTTCTAAGCTTTTGATCAATCTCATCAAACGCTTTGCTATCGATTTCCTGTTTATCAAAATTGTTATAAAAAGCTTCAAAAAAAGCTCTCTCTTCCGGGGATGCGGAGCCATCGAGGATCTTTTTGGCGATCTGCTGTAAGTGTTTTTTGTTTGATAAGGTTTTCTTCATGAGCTAAAAAGATCTGCATCAGCCGCAGATCAGTGTATAGTCTCACGAGATCGGAAAAGTCCCAAAAAAAAAATTAAAAAAATAATATGGAGAGTAAAAGAGCCAGCTTATTCAGGTGGATCTTAAGACCAGACAAGGCTGTCTGCAATTGATTCTGAACAGTTTTCCGCGAAATATTGAGTTCAGAACTTATTTCAGTAGTTGTTTTGTTGCTTTCAATCTTAAGAAGAAAAATTTCTTTTCTTTTCTTCGGAAGCGTATCAATCCATAAATCTACTATCTTTTGCAGTTCTTTCTTATTAAGGCTGTGATCCGCCTTGTCATAAGACTCCAGCATATATTCCAAGTGGTCAAAAATATATGACTTTCCAGAATTCCTGCTTATGTGCGTTATAATCTTATACCTCGTTGCTGTGGATAGATACGATTTAATATTTAAAATTTCCAAATCAGCCGCCCGGTTCCAAAGATCTATATAAATTTCCTGCAAAATATCTTTACATGTATCCTCGTCACGAAGGCGTTTATAGGCTATGGAGAATAGGTCTTTCCAGGTTCTGGAATACAATTCTTCAAACGCCAAAGGATCTCTTTGCCTGATAGAAAAAAACAACTCATCAATACTCCTATCTGAATAACTTGACATGAAACAACAGTTTACTCCGGCGCAAAATTGGTTATCTAATGTTATCTGGAGATCAAATAAGCATTAGCGATTGGTTAAGTAAATAAACGAAATTTTAATTGAAGTATATATTAAATCTTACGCTTCAGCTAATACTGCAGCCGGGAGGAGACTATCCATCTCTGCATAGATTTCGGTTTGCTCCATAATAGAGTGTTATGGAGCTTTAAGGAGAGTCATTTCAGCGTACAGGCATCCTGTTCTTTAAGCCGGTCGCTCATTTCACAGCAACAAAAATGTCAGCTTCCCCATTAACAGGATCCTGGGAGGCTTCGCCGTATACCTCATAGTCTGTAGTGAAAGCCCTGTCAATATCAGAGTTCCATATCTTCAGCCACTCATTGAAAACCGCACCCTCCATTAAGTTGCCTTTGGCAACAAAGCGATTATACATACCCTCCTCAACGGTTCTACCAACAAGGCCATCAGGGATCTCTTGAATGCTGTCAACTCTGCATCCCAGGATTGTTGTGTATGGCCGGGTATGATCCTTTTCGTATTCTGTGTACAGGCAATAGATACATTCATCAAGTTTTCCGGTGATCTGCGCTGGTATGTTTTCACTCATAAATCGGGTCCAAAGTTCCGGTATGTCTTTGGAGGACTTGCCGTCTTCATTTGTGGTACGCACTGCGATACCAATTACATTAAATGCATTTTCTTTTTGGGTTTCCATTGAAATTGTTTTGCACAAATATCAGGGTGAAATTGACAACCCTATGTCAGTAGTGAAGATTAAACCAACAACAAATTAAGCGATTTAAACAATATTAAATATCCAGTTAAATAATTTATATTTAGAGAATCAAATTTAAAATATGAAAAGTAAGTTGCTATTAACCGGACTCCTTCTATTCTTTTTTGTTACAGGTTTTTCTCAGGTCTATGAGAATCCTTATGTAGGAAGTGTAGGCGACGGGATCTGTTACATAACGAAAGTGGAATTCACTAAACAGCATACCATTGTCAGTTTCGAGCATCTGAATAATAATGGATGGATACGGTTAGATCCTAAAATCTATATTAATACACCGGACGGAAAAAGGTATCATTACGTTAAATCGGAAGGAATTAGCATCTCGCCTCAAATGTATTATTTCAAACCAGATGAGAAAAAGCACTCTTTTATCGTTTACTTCCAGCCTATTCCTTCCGACACCCGCTTATTTGACATTATTGAAGTGGAACCGGGAACCAAATTCGACTTCAACTTTTATGGAGTCGATCTTACAAAGAAAAGAACATCCGACGAGCAGACATCACATTTCCCTGAAGACAAATACACCGATGTAGTTTTGACGCCTCCACCCCCGCCAAAATTTATGAACAACTTTGGAGACATGTACAAGGAAATCTATAAATCATCTATAGATGTTCATCTGAATTATCTGGGCCAGCCAGAAATACTAAAAAAACTGGCGCAAATAAGCAGATCTTATTATGAGGCGCTAGTTGCTGCAGGGTTTACAAAAGAACAAGCCATGCAAATTGTAATTGCCGCACCACTAATTCCTAACAGCCCGGCTGGCAAATGAGAAATATTTAAAGTTCAAGAGAAATAAAATTAATTTTGACTCTGAGGTAAATCCTTATTATACGCATGAATAGTTTTTTATCCTTCCGACACGGTGGATTGTTGACAGCTCTGTTAATATTTCTCTCTTTAACTCCCCTAAAATCCCAGACATGGCAGCCCTTAGGTCCTGATGATTTTAATCAACCCGCAAGTTCTATAAGTTATAACGACATAGTGGTTGATCAGAATGACAATGTCTATATTGCTTTTATAAATTCCGATAACAGAGCCTGTGTAAGAAAATTCGACGGAACGCGATGGAGCGACCTCGGTGCTTCACCAGTCTCTCCCGGCATTGCTACCTCGGTAAGCATTGCTGTCAGCGAAACGAACATCTATCTTGGTTATATTGACGGGAACCACGAAAATAAGGTCTCCGTAGTGATGTTCGATGGAAGCAATTGGATTCCGGTAGGAGCCCAAGGGTTTTCAACGGGTCCGGTTGAAGATCTTTCTCTGAGCGTCAACGAAAACATCCCGTATGTACTCTATAAAGAAAAAAGCAACTCAAAACCTACCTTAAAAAAATTCGAAAGCAATAACTGGTTTCCCGTAGGTACAGAGGGATTTACAGCGACCGCCATTAACCGACCTTCATTAGCATTTTTCGGCAATACCCCTTATGTAGCGTACGTGGATGCTATAACCAGCAAGGCCAGCGTAATGAAATTTTCAAATACCGCATGGACATATGTTGGGGAACCTTCTTTTTCAGCATCTAATGTCTGGAATACCCAGATCGTTTTCAGCGGTTCCGCTCCATACGTTGTTTATGAGGAAAGCATCGATCATAAAACTACAGTGATGAAGTTGGATGGGAACGACTGGGTTTCCGCCGGGTCGAAATTTGCTGACGGGAGGTATTTAGCTATGGATGCAAGCAGCAGCACTGTTTATTTACTGTATGCCAATGCTTCAAACGACGGCAGGCCAGAAGTTAAGAAATTTGACGGCTCTGGCTGGGTAGATGCCGGCAGTGAAGGCTTGCACAGCGAGTTAATGCAGCATTCATCTATTTATGTTCGCAACAATTCTCCATATATTCTTTTCCAGGATGCCGCGAATACCGGGCGTGCAAGAGTGCAGAAGCTGGAAAACAATAAATGGATTTCGCTTTGGGAAAAAGGAATTTCATCCGGAAGATCAAGATACAATTCAATCAGCTTTTCTGGCGAAACTCCCTACGTCGCTTTCTCTGATTCAGCATTAAACAGCAAGATCCGTGTCAAAAAGTTTGATGGTGCCTGGAATGATGTAGGTACAGCCGGTTTTTCAGAAGCGGCGGCCAGGTTTTGCGACATTGCTATAAGTAACAATACTCCGTACGTGGTTTATCAGGATGCATATAATAGTAACAAAGCCACTGTTATGTCGTTCAATGGGAGCAACTGGACTCCGGTGGGTAATTCAGGTTTTTCAACAGGAGCGGCTTCTTACACTTCCATTGCTGTGAACAATAATATCCCCTATGTAATTTTAAGGGATGAGGCTAATAACGGTAAAATCTCTGTACTGAAATTCGACGGATCAGGCTGGGACATGGTGGGTGGTGAAAGTGTAAGTGCAGGAGCTGCGAAAGTGAGCAGAATTGCTTTTAACAATAACATTCTCTATGTGGCTTTCATTGAGGAGAATGACCAGCAGGTGATAGTAAAAAAATATGACGGGAGTGTCTGGACGAGATTAGGCGCTGATCAATCACTATTTTCAGATGGAGAGGTAGACCTGGCTTTTAATCAAGGAATACCCTTTGTGGTTTTCAAGGATTATTCAGCTTCGCAGAAGGTTAGCGTAAAGAGTTTTGATGGTACTAACTGGCATTATGTCGGTACTGATGAGGGCATTTCAGGGACAGATGCACGTGCATTGAACATTGATTTTATTAATAACATACCCTATATTGGCTATGAAGACGGAGATGCCAGGTACAGGTTCACTGTAAAGAAATTTCAAGGAGGAGACTGGATTGACGCAGGTCAGCCTGGCTTTACTGCTTCAACGGTATTTCATCCGGTAATGGCAGCCAATTCCGGAAAACTCTATGCGGTTTACTCCGATTACACTACTTATGCCAGGGTTCTTACAGTAAGTGATGGTCCGCTTCCCGTGAGCCTGTTAAATTTTACTGCAATCAAACAAAAGGAACAGGTAAAACTCGCATGGACCACTCTTTGGGAATCTAACAACCAGGGTTTCATTCTTGAACGTGCCGTAAATAACGATTCATACACTACCCTGCTCCATATCAGGCCTAACCCAGGCTCGCAATATGTCTGCTATGATACAGAGCCAGCAAACGGCACCAATTATTACAGGTTAGTGCAGGTTGACAAAAATGGCACAAGCACGGTCCTGGGGACAAAGACAGTTTCTTTTGATCTTGACAAGACAGAGTTAAGGATCTTCCCAAATCCTTTGGTGGCAGCTGATAAACTGAACCTACAAGTTAATAATTATGGAAACAGGGAACTCCTGATCGGTATTTATACACTAAATGGATCTGTAATCCAGCAGGAAACTATAAAGACAAAACCGGGAGATAACGTTTACTCTTTTTATCTGAGAGACAGCTTATCTCCTGGTTCCTATATTATGACTATTTCAGGTGAAAACCGCTTTAAAAGGAGCTTTACCTTTATTAAACAATAAAGATCCTGGATTACGACAAGGCCTCGGGAGCAGGAGTACCCGCAGGCCCTCTTTTATCCTCGGGCAATGGAATAAACTCGTGGTTATCGTTTGGGGGCAGCAAAATTCTGCCCTCCATCCAATCGGCTTTAGCTTGTTCGATACGTTCCTTTCTGGATGATACAAAGTTCCACCAGATATGCCGGTGCCCTAAGTGCTCACCGCCCAGCAGCATCAGCACAGATGGCTCTTTGGCAATGATCATTGGATCAACGCCTTTCGTAAATACCAGTAACTGTCCTGCAGGATAAGTTACCCCCGATACTTCGATACTCCCCTTTGCGATATATACTCCCCTTTCCGAATGCTCCTGCGGTAGTCCGAAATGTGCGCTCTTCTGCAGTACAACATGGATATAAAACAGGGGCGAATGAGTTTTAACCTTATTGGTCAGACCATATGCATTCCCTGCAATCAACCTCATCCAAACGCCGGTATCCGTGAAAACCGGTAGTTCATCAGGCTGGTAATTATCGAAAGAAGGTTCAGCTTCTTCATCCTTTTCCGGCAGCGCCACCCAGGTTTGGATCAGTTCGAGACTTCCTCCGGCTAACACCGAGGGATCTTCAAAGCGTTCAGAATGAGAGATCCCCCGACCTGCTGTCATCCAGTTAACCTCCCCGGGGCGGATAACCTGCTGCACCCCCAAGCTATCACGGTGAGTAACCTGCCCACCAAATAAATAACTTACTGTAGAAAGACCGATATGCGGGTGTGGCAGCACGTCTATAGAAGAGGTCTGCGAAGGTTCTATCTCCACTGGCCCGGCATGGTCCATAAAAATGAAAGGTCCGATCATTCTGTGAAGGCGAAATGGGAGAATTCTTTTGACATCCATACCCGGTGCCAGCGAAGCTTTACGAGCTTCTATAACAATATCAAGCATAAGACAGATCTGTATGTGTGAATTTAAGCTTATTCTAGAAAAAACTGGCTAACAGTCAGACAAATGCCCCAGGCACATATTTTTTTTCTAGAGACAATCTTTTCCATACGTTTTGGAAACTCACCTAAAAGCCAGCTATAATACTCCTGACGTAATCTGGTAACCTCTGATATTCTGGCAGCAACCGGCTGATCTAGCCAAAATTGAACATCTAAAGAATCTTCTTCTTCACTCTGGACCTTCCTGGCAACCATTAACATTTTACGGTTTTTCATTCGCTAAAGCTTACTATAGATTATCGTAAATATAAGAAATTAAAAAGCCTATTATATAGCGATTTCCGTTAAAAGCTCATCAATAAAATTGAAGCCCCAGCCCGGACCTTCATGCGGGTAAGCGAATCCATCCCTTACCAGCATGGGTTGATCAATCAAAGGATCGATCCAGTCAAACGACTCAACACCTAAACCGTTTGGCACAGAACAAACCAGGGGAACATCGTAATCCTTATAATAATGTGGCAACACTGGCACATGATAACTATTAGCCAGGGCTGCACTTTCGCGCCATGCCTCAACGCTGCCAATGCGAAGCAGATCCGGCTGCCAGATGTCGATAGCTTTTCTTTGCAGTAAAGCAACTAAAGGCAGGGTATCGTACTCCCGTTCTCCCATGGCCAGCGAAATGCCGGTTTGCTGTTTAAGAGATTGATAACCATCAAAATTTTGATGATGCAAAGGCTCCTCAAACCAAAAGATATCCAGTTCTCTGGCTGCATTTGCCAGCTGGATCGCTGCAGGTAAGGTCATTCCCTGGTTAGCATCCATCATAATATTCACTTCCCTCCCTACTGCATTACGAACCAGTTTTAATCGCTCAAGGTCTGTGCGCCAGTTGGGGGAGCCGACCTTGATCTTAACGGCGCGAAAACCTCTCTCCACATAACCTGAAACCTCTTCAATCAGCTCGTCTACAGAGTATGAAATCCAGCCACCGCTGCCATATATAGAGCATTTGTCGCGATGAGTGCCCAAAATTTTATTGACAGGTTGTCCCAGATACTTTCCCCAGGCGTCCCACATGGCAATATTAATAGCCGCCTGAGCCCAGCGATTGATTCCCTGGTTTCCAAAATACTCCGACAGGTCATCAATTTTTTTAATCACCTTGCCTGTTTCGTGTGTCGCATAACCTTTTATATGAGGAAGCAAGTCCCTAAAAGCGCCTCGTATCGCTTCAGGCGAGTACTGAAAAGAAAGTAAATATGACTCACCTACAATGCCATTTTCAAGCTGAAGGCGAAGTACAAGGAAGGAAATTTCCTGAAGGGTATGTGTAGCGTCGGCAATTGGCTTTTTCAGCGCAGCAGTTGCTTTATATAATTTATAATCCCGGATGGTTATAGCGGAGCTCATTTTGATTTTCTTTAAATAAATTCCAAAGAAAGGAATACAGTTGGCATTCTGCAAGTGATTAATTGTCTTTTAGACAAGTTAAATTATTCCTGGCTGCTGGTGGGAGTTTTCTTGAATTCTTCATAGGATCTCTTAATATAATTAACAAGATCAAAGTCGTTCCAGGATCTCAGCTGTTCTGCCGTAGGCATATAGGCATCTTTAAAATCGAGAAGCTCATCATCTTTGATAGGAACGCTTCTTTTAATGGTTCCGTTGTTGAACCTGGAAGCAATTTCATAATATTCAAGCTCGCGTTCTGCATATTTGTGGAACCTTCTCGCCCTTTTCCCATCCTTACTAAGCAATTCATGAAAGAACGTCAACGGACTACCACCAAATGGTATCAAAAGTGCAAGCGGTGGTTTTCCTTTATAATAAATCCCTTTACTTCTGAACTGATCTTCCACCTCTTTCAGATCTTTTTTGAGCGTATTACCGTGCACCACTACTTCAGATAAAACATTTGATTGGCGAAGATTCACAATAAGGCTTGCGTAGGTATGCACAACTTGTTTATGCGAAAGGAAACCTATACAACGAATTTCAAGAGTGTCTCCCAGGGAGGCAGGAATAGTAAAGCCGCCGGAATTGTTTGAGCTGACTTTATCTTTACTGTTTAGATTGATCACTAAAGCCCCCACAAGTCTCGTACTTGTTCCGCGCTGCAAGACCACTCCCTGCACGGTTTGAGCCACAGCAGGTACCAGTGCTGCTAGTTGAAGCAGAACGACACACAGGAATGATGTAACCAGGCCCTTCTTCATTATGCGAAGCTAGGAATAATGAAGGGATTTAGAGGTCTTTACAGTGTCCTGTTTTTAATTTTAGCAAGCTCAGCTTTATACTTTTTAGAATCGCATAGTATAAATTTCTTGTAACTTGAACCAGCGCCAAAAGAAATGAATTTAGATTGGTTGTTTTGTTCAATGTTTTGCTTAATTGTCTCAATTGTTCTGTGACAGACTCCAGACCTAACATCTTACAAGTATTGTTCTAATCACAGTCATACCATCGTCTGAACACGCTTTAACAAACTATAGAGATCGTTATGAGATCTATTGGAAATGGTTTAGGACCTCATTGACTAATCCCGATGAAAAATCTAACCATTACCTTTATATCTCATATAAATTCTAAAGCGTGGTCAGGAGAAGATCAAAAGAAGGTCAGACGAAGGTGACATTTAACATAAATGCCGGTACTAATAGCCCGGCATTTATGTTAAAACGACATCTTACTTTCAAGCATTGCTAAGATGATCCAGTGCTTTTCACCACACCACCACTTTAACAAGCCATATTGAATTTTTACCTATTCTACTTCAAGAATATTTTTCTCACGGCGTTATTTTGCGCATCTAGAATATAGATATTACCCTCCTGATCAACAACCATATCATCCATAGAAGCAATTTTCGCTGTAGAAAGACTGCCATCTGCAAATCCATTCGTTAGTTTAGCCAAGGTCGAAACCTTTCGGCTGGCAATATCAATCTCTCTAATCGCATAGTTGAACCGGTCTCCGGCAATCAATTTCCCATTTCCGAACAATGCCAAACCATTAATACTATTGAATCTTGCCTGCGCTCCTGTTCCATCTACGTAACCGGCATCAGAATTACCAACCCAATTGGTTTCTCCAGAAACACGACTAATGGCATTACTGCTGCTTGTTCCCGCATCCACATAATATAGGTTTCCATTTGCGTCCACCGCCGGGCGGGCCATTGGCCAAAACGGACCTGCGATTTTTGAATATGCACCAGTAGTATTTACCTTATTCATCCCCGCATAAGCACTATTAATGTTCACATAAAGATTGCCTTCATTGTCAAATGTCATAAGGCCCGGCGAGAAGCCTGAAATATAAATGGTGTTTTGCCCTGAAGGGGTAATTTTCCTGATATGGTTACGTCCAATGTCCGACACGTATATATTATTTTGTTTATCGATCACGATTCCATACGGAGTATCAAAAATAATGTCGGCTCCATCTGCCTGTAATACACTTACCGTTCCATTTGGCGTAATCTTTTTTACAACTTTGTTCGACCTGTCTGTTACATAAACGTTACCGCTGTTATCTACCGCTATTCCGGCCATAAACCGGCCAAAGTCATTACTGTTAGGTCCACCGGCCAACGTCATTACACCGGCTCTTCTAAAGGGCTGCGGGGCTAAAGCTTCTTCAGCTCCGACAACTACCTTCAAATCTCCTGTCGTGAGGCCCTGCGGAGCATCTAGTGTTAAAGTATTTTCAGTCGCGGTTTTTACAGTAGACATTACTCCATTAAAATACACCCTGTTATTTGCTGCAATTGTACTGAAACCTGACCCTTTGATAGTGATCGCTGTGCCTGCCAAACCATTATCAGGACTTACTGAAACGATACCCAGGGTTTGATCTTTAAATTGGGGCCCTGCTGTTTCCTGGTCGTTTACTACAACACGAATAAGACCGGAGCCTGTACCACCTGGCACAACCAGCTTTATCTGACTTTCGCTGGCAGATTGAACAGGAACTAAAATATTATTAATGTAAACTTTGTTTTCATCCAATTCAGTACTGAAGAGAGAACCGGAAATGGTCATCTCAGCACCTTTGGGCCCACTTAAAGGGGTTACCATCTCAATTGAAGGTGGAGCAACCACGGTAAATATTGGCCCCGTAGTTTTTTGCCCATTGATATTAACCGATAAGGGTCCGGTCCGTACCCCATCAGGTGCAAGCACTACCAAATGGCTGTTATCGGCCTCCAGCACCCTCGCCGCCGTTCCATTAAATTCCACCAGGTTACCCTCGGCAAGTTCTTCAAAACCTGTACCTGTGATGGTTACTCTCGTATTCTTACCACCCGTTAAAGGTTTGATAGATGATATAGCCTGATATGTAAAGTTCTGGCCCTGCGCTTCTTTTCCATTCACCTTTACCATCACCGGCCCAAAACCAGCATCTTCTGGTACTTCTGCAACAATGATATTATCTGATAAACTTACAACAAGTGCAGGTTTACCATTAATAAAAACCGTAGCAGGTCCGTCTGTACTGCTGAATCCCTCTCCTGTAATCCTTATCTGAGAACCCGCGGGACCATTGGAGGGGAACACTGTGGTTACACTCAGGTCCTGATACGTGTAATGCCCTATTTCAAAGTTTTGCATATCATATTTCAGGCTAAGAGCACCGCTTACTCCTCCTTCGGGCATTCTAACCACCAGGGCTGTTGTGGTTGCACTGATAACCTCAACACTCTTCCCGGAAATGCTGGCAGAATATTGACTGATATCAGATCCAAACCCTTGTCCCTCAATGGTGACCAAAGTACCCGCATTACCACTATTAGGATAATAACCCGCTATCTTAAATTCTGCAACAGGTGCTTCTGTCTTATCTTTTTTACAAGCACCTATAAACGCCAGTAGAAACAGCATCATACTGATACTCAAATTCCATTTATGTTGAATAATCATATACATTTTAATTTTATGATTAAAATTTTAAAAGCTATATCTTAATCCCAATTGCATTTGGGTCCTTGATCCAAAATAATCGATGCTGTAAGGCTTACCAGGGTTATTAAAGGTAAAAACCGGATAATTATTTGCATTTTGTTGCGGAGGAAACAACACGGGTGTTAAGCCTACACTACTGGTGGAGTTAAATGTATTTGGTGAAAAATACTGAATTCCCCAACGCTTGTTGATCAGGTTAGTTATATTCATTACATCCACAGTAAAGCTTAACGATTGCGAATTATTTTTATTGATGAATAATTCGTGCGCCAAACGCAAATCAGCTTGAACATTCCAAAGCGTACGACCTTTATTACGCTCAGTATACATCCCTCTTCTGCTGCTCAGATATTCATTTCCATCAATAAATTCGTTAAATGCCACAGCTTGTTGTTCCGCAGTTTGTACTGGGGTGTTCTTAAAATAGTTAATAGCCTCTTCAGGCAGCGGGATATAACTTAAACTTACCTGTTGTGGCAGGCCCTGCGTACTCGCATTTACAATACCATAGGTAAAGGGGCTTCCTGATTGAGCGCTAAAAAACAAGTTGATATTTGTCTTGCCTGTTTTTTTCCATTCATGATTATAACTGATACTGGATACTATGCGGTGGCGGACATCAAAATTACTATAACTTAAGGACGGATTGTTTGGAATGAGAGATTGATTTAACTGCCAGTTGCTTTCCATAGAATTACGAACTCCATTGCTCAGGTCTTTTGATTCTCCATAAGTGTAGGAAGCACTGACATTTAACACTTTGCCCAATACTTTAGAAACAGTGCCTGTAAGGCTATAACGGTAACCTTCACTGGTATTGCTTAGCAAATAAACGTTCGAAAACTGCGGATCGACTGTTCCTCCATATACGGGCTGTTGCTTTTCCTTATCGTAACCATAATAAAGAGGGTTATCTTTAGTATTTAACTGTTGGAATAATACATCCTTTAAACTTTTCGTGTACATTCCTTCAATTGTAAAACGCCAGTTATTTTTTGTTTCGTAGTCTACTCCTAAGCTACCACGTAAAACCTGCGGCATAACAAATCCGTTATCAACCAAATCTACTTGTGTACGTCCGCTGTTTGGATTATTAATTACCGTTCCGTTTTGTTCAATAAAATCGCCAATACCATTCGGGCTTGGTTTGATGGGATCACTGCCTGGACTGAAAGGCTGCTGATCGGCCCTTTGATCGATAGCACCAAAACTATCTCCTGTATTATAATAAGCATAAGCCAGCCATGCAAATGGAATACGACCTGTAAACATCCCCAGACCTCCCCTGAAGATCAATTTCTGGTTGCCCAGCGCATCATACCTGAAACCTAATCTGGGCGACAATTGCGTCTTGTTTAGAAATTTATTCTGGATACGATTCAAAGGAGTATAGGAATAAGTAGTGCCAAAATTAGGATCGTCCATAATGTTACGAACCTTATTGCTTAAAGTTGGCATGGTAGGCAGGTGTACAAGGTCGGCCCTCATCCCCGGCGTAATGCGCAGTTTATCACTAACCCTGATTTCATCCTGCACATACACACTGTACATGTTTACATCAAAATCTGCTGCCGGATGATCGAGCAAATAGTCCCTGGTGTTGTTGGTATAGTTATAACTGCCCCTTACCCTGTTAGGGTTATTGGTGATAAAATCTTCTATGCTCTGGTAGTCTACACGGCCATTCCAGGCATTTACAAAACCATATTGGATAGCATACAGCTCATTGTGTGTACCCACTAAAAATTTATGGCGCCCTTTAGTCCAGTTCAGATTGGCTGTAAACTCCCAGGTTTGCTGTTTCATATTGAAGATACTTGCTTCACGATCTGTACCTAAATAGATGGTAGTACCGGGTGTGCGCCCCATGATCTGCACTTGCGGCAAAGTGGGATCGCTTAAAGGATCCCGGCTATCACTCACTCGTGTAAAGCCTATAAGCAAATTACCCGATAGCTGATTACCAAAACGGCTTTTTAATTCTGCAACGGTGCTGGTTTGATTGTTTTCCTGCTGGAAAGCCATACTGCTGAACCTAAAATCCTGCTGGTCGCGATCCATATGTGTAGCTTTACTAAAAATCGTATTATTTCTAACTGCTAACTGATGTTTATCGCTGATGTTCCAATCCAAACGGTTAAAGAATTTTTGAGATTTACTCCAGTTGGTATAAACGCCGGCGGTTCCCACGTCAAAAACACTCCCATATTGATTTTTTGCAGCATTTTCAATAGATTGAGCATCAGCAACGCTGAATATGTGACCTGTTTCTGCGGAGCCTGCAACAAGTTGAGTTGGATCCTGACGGTGGGTAACTTCCTCGTTACTGAAGAAGAATAATTTATTTTTAATAATTGGGAAACCGATACGGAAACCTGCCTGATAGTCCTGAAAATCGCTGTTCATCTTGCCGAGGCTACCTACACGATCATTACCTGTTATAGCTGCATTTCTGCCAAAACCGTATACTGAACCGCTTATTTTGTTGGTCCCGCTACGCGTAACAGCGTTGATAGATCCCCCGGTAAAATTTCCAATCTTAACATCAAACGGAGCAAGATAAACCTGCATGTCCTCTATTGCGTCCAAAGAAACAGGATTGGTCCTGGTACTGCTACCATTCATACCTGAAGTGCCGGTTTGCCCACCCAGTGAAGGACTAAAACCAATAGCATCGTTGTTGACCGCACCATCTATGGTTACATTATTGTATCGAAAATTTGTACCGCCGAAACTATTATCACGACTTCCCTGAGCCGTTAAACGGGTAATATCAGTAATGCTTCGGGAAATAGTAGGCATATTTTTCACCTGCTCTCCACTGATATTTTTACCTGTCCCGTAGTTATTTGCATTTTGCCGGCCGGTACTTCTTGCAGAAACTACTACAGTATTTAATTCCTGGGTATTCTCTTCCAAAAGGAAGTTGAGTTGCTGCGTTCCACCCAAACGAACGGCTACATCGTTACTTACGGCGCTTTTCATCCCCAAAGTTGAAGCTGTTACCATATAAGGTGCACCAATACGCAAATTATTCAGGAAATACCGGCCATCTGCATCGGTAGAGATGGCATAACGTGTACCTGAGGGAGTGTGAACGGCAACTATAGTTGCTCCGGGTATAGCTTCTCCCCTGGCATCTTTGACTTGCCCGGCTAACGAACCACTCGTTTCTTGAGCCAAGCTGTAAAGCGACACCAATATCAGCACGCATAGCATGCCCAGTGAATATATATTCTTCATTTTTACTCTTAATTATTTATGCTTTTACCTGTTATTGGGTAATACGCAACGCTCCATCAATAATATGTAATACGCCATTGCCGGTCAGGATATCTTGTTTAACTAATTTTGAATCAGTTGTATTTCCAGTTCCCTTAAGGGTAATTCCGCTAAAGCTTCCAGGGCCATTGCTGTCTGGAACCAAATGGATGTTCACTGAATTGCCGTCCAGCATAGCCTGGCGACTTGTGTTAGATGGTCCTGTACTTAAAATGTAATCGTAAATAAATCTCCGGTCTTTAACAATATGATAGTTTACCATATCTTTCAGCAGTTTAGGATCGGTAGCCGAAATTTGTTCTATACTACTGTAACCAAGCGCCTGCATAGCAGCATTATTTGGCGCAAAGACAGTATAAGGACCCTCGGCACTTATCACATCCATCAATCCGGCTACTTTGACCGCCTGGGTAAAGAGCGTAATATTGGATTCTGCTGCGATGGCATCAGTCAGCACATCGTGCAGATAAGGAGTCAGCACCCGGTTCAATACCTGGATCAGACCATTGGAAGCCGGAACATTTTGAGCTAAGACCCTGGATCCGTTGATGGTAAGGATCGTATCCTGCCCTTTAACCCAATGCGTGGCATATAGTTTCCCTCCCCTGGAACGCAGTTCCTGGTTGAACAAAAATGGTAGTCTGTTCAGTTCGTACTTTCCGTCCAGCGTATGATACCTGGCAATGTGCGAAACTATGGCCGGATCGGCAGTCATTACCCCTACGGCTCCGTTATAACCGGCCTTCCCGAATGCCACATCCGAAGGCGCCAACGTGGTATAAGGTCCAGCGCCGTTTTGTAATTCCCGATCCAGCTGACTACGCTGCAAAGTTGCGCTAAACGCCGAAAGATTGAAATTATCCGCAATTACCAGGTTGATCTTGTTGTTATCATAGTCAGATAGCCCCTGTTCGTTTTTGCTGCAAGAGGATCCGAGCAGGACGACCAGGAAAAGAGACCATACTTTTTTGCTATGTTGGTGTAGAGAAATACGCTGTGTCATATTAAAATAGTTTAAATCCCTTCGGGATAAGTAGCTGATCTATGACATGAATAGGCCCATTGAGCGTATTGATGTCGGCCTCCACTATTGTTGCCGCCGGCCTATCGGAGCCGGGGACCTGGATCTGAATCTTGTTGTTAATTATTGAAAATGCAAGCGGCATTTTATATGCGTATATAGGTTGAGCACTTCCACCAATATTCACCATATAGTTTTGCAATGAAGTGTTTAGATCGTTGGAGTAAAATACCGTGGCATTGTTGCGTGCAAGTCCATAACTCGGATCTTTAGGGGCGAAGAAGCGCCCCCAATCACGATGGAAATTCATTATTGTATCCAATGGATAACCACCCGTTGCCTGATACGTGTTCTCATCAAAGAATGCATTACCCCGTTCTTCATTAAATCTTAGAATATCTGCTACAGTCTGAAATCCTGCCTTATGGAAAGCATCATCAGTGGGAACAAATAATGTTGATATCACGATATTTGGAGCAGAATAACCATAATCGATAAATTCCATATCCTCGTCATAATACAAGCGCTCATAAGCAAAATCTCTTTTGATTTCCTCCTTTTCTGGCCTGTAACCAAATAACGGTTCTATTCCATCACCTATTTTTCCAAGGTACATTTCATCTGTAAGTCGCTGGGATTCCAGGTACATCGTAAATCTTCCATCTTCCCTGAGTACCTGCAATTTAGTTTTAGTCGGTTTTTCGATTGTTTTTCCGAGGATAAATAAGGCGCCATTTTTGGCTGCAGAATAGCTAAGCTTCCCGGTGTTTTTTCCATTAACCAGCAAATCCCCAGCAGCAACGGCCATGTAGTTTCTGTAGAAATAATGATCGTATCCTCCAGGATAAGAATCTGGGTTCTCAAAATGCTCAACATACAGCCCGGGATGCTGCAGCATACTTTTCACTACATAATTATCACTCCTGTTTTTCAATACATTAGCATCGAGTTTACCTATAGATGTGTAAAACAGAAGCAAATTATCCAGTTCATCCATTGGCATTTGCCGAATGACCGCACTTGTTAATCCCGCCGCCTGCATGGCTGCGTCGTCAGGAGCAAATATTGTAAAGTCAAACTTACTGCCCTTTGCTGCGATTTCGTTCTTTAAATTACTTTTCTGCCAGGCTTCGTAATAGATCTCTGCATCAGAGGCCGCCAGCAACTGTTCTACCGTTTGCGTAGCTGTTTCCTCAAAAGGCACTTGCACGCCTTCAGGATCCGGTAAAAACTCTGTTTTACTACATGCAGCCATGCCGAATAACAACAGCGCCAGCGGTAGTATAAACAGAGAGTGTTCTATATTTTTTAAAATATCTTTTTTCATCATGTATTAGTTTTTATACGCTTGTTCAGGGCTGACCAATCCAGTTCCGAGATGATGAACCAAACCATTACTACATAAATTATCATTCTTTGCAATCAGCGGACTATGTGCAGTCTTTACAATCCAGTCTAAAGGTCCGCCGCCCGTCCTTAAGATGAGCTCATATCCCCAGTCCGAATTGTAATCACCAAAAATTTCCATTTGGTGGGTATCATTCTTTAGTAAATATTTGTACCTCCCATTGGAATTAATCGCTTCAAAGAGCCGCAGATCGTTTACAAAAAAATGTCTATTGTAAAGCAAGTAGCATCCAAAGAGCAAATCGCCCTTATACAGCGAAGTGTCCATATCTCTGATGGATTCCAGATTAATTCCCACTTCTTGTAACGCATCGTTGTCTGGTGCAAAAATGGTAAAGGGTCCAGATGTAGTCAATTGCTCCCAGAGATTGAACTTCTTGAGTCCCGCAACAAAAACGCTGTATTCTGCATGCTGCTCCAGCCATTGTGCGGTTGTTGTTTGGAATGCCGGCTTCATCACTTTTTCCAATACATGTAGTACGCCGTTAGCGAGTACAACATCTTTACGGGAAGCTAATGCTCCGCTAAAATAAAGGGTATTGCCTGCTGGACCGCCATTTGCATTCAACGAAGCCAGTGAAGTATATAATTCCGTCCCTTCTAAAGTAGCATATCGCACATCCACCCCATTGGCAGGTACATCACTCGTTCTAAGCCTTCTGGGGAGAATATGATAGCCAATCAGCCTTTTAAGACTATCCGCATCTATGCGGTCAAAATCAGAAGGATAGTATATACCCAATCCATTGAATGCTGCATTGGTTGGCGCTAATACAGTGAAGGGGCCGGGTCCATTGAGTTGTTCTTTGTAACCTGACTTTTCGATAGCCGCAAAAAACAGACTCGTTTCATAATTATTTTTCACGAAATCTGCTGCAGGCCGAATGTTCTCATTAGGCTTGATGACGGATAATTCATCATGCTTACATGCCAACAGGCCACAGAAGGACACTGCCAGCAACCATAAATATTTTAAGTTTTTCATCTTTCCTTTGAATTTACAATTCGGTGAATCAATAAATCGGAGGTGCATATTTCCGCTGGATTGTTGTCAGGTATACCTCGCCATTCACAACTTCAATGGTATTAACTGTTGCAAATGTTTTAGGATTATAAGTACCAGAATGAATGTTTACCAGCAAATTGGGAAGTAGCGCCCCGTTATCATTGCTAGTCAGTCCTGTCTGTCCTTTGGCCAGGCAGTTGACCGCCGCCCAATTTCCTCCGTTATCAATAGAACTGTGATAAAAGGGATTGTTAGCGATGTCCATACCAGGAGTAAAGAAATCGAAACGCTGCCAAATATCTGTCTTTATGCCATCGGATTTGCCGCTCGCCCAGACGGGGAAACTCACATAAGAATTTACCACCCCGGTTGTCGTGTTTAACTTGACATTGCTGACGTATTTCCCTTTATATCCAGAAACTGTCTCACCCAGATGGCTTAAATTCGATTCAGTTTCATAGAGTGTGAGAAAGACATTCATCTCATCTCTCATCCCACCTTGAAAACTCTTTAAACGATAATTATCGGCCTTCAGGGACTTGTCTGCCTCCCAGTATCCCTTTGCGCTCATGTTATAAAAGTTGACATAAGCAAGGGAATCAGACAAAGGCAGCTTATGAAAATTCTCCTGACGTAAGAGAATGCCGCTGCGTTTGGTCACAAAATCTTTCTGCAGCAAATGCAGGGTATAAACTTCTTTAACCGAAAGATCTATGACAGTGTCAACCAAAATATCTTTCTTGAGATGATTCTCCAGCTGAAAGAAAGGAACCGTATTTTTGGGACGATAAACAAACATAATCCTCAGTTTGCCAGAAGGCACCTGAGCCCAGCTGCTTAGATCAAAGCCGTTCAATACAGGCCCAACCAATACATTCTCCTTGCCGGGGTATTCAGGATTATTTACAGAAATGCTGGTACCGACATGAGACGGATACGGAGGTGCATAGGCTGCCCGCTTATCCAAAAAATCGCCTACGATCCCAGCACTGACCGGCATTCCGCTGTCGTCAAGCACCGGATTAATGAGCATACAAAAAAATGGCACCTTATCATCTTTGCTGCCAAGTGTTTGCACATAGTTTATATTATTGAAGACCCTCAGATATGCAGGTTCGTCTATCTTGCTGTATTCTACTTTCACACAACCAGCCGAAAACAAGCTGAGAAACCCTAAAATGAAAAGGTAAGTATCTAAAAATTGCTTCTTCATTATTTGTTATGTTTGACAATGATCATTTTTGCCTTAAGCAGCGGACTGACATCAGTGCCGGACCGACCAATTAGAGCGACCGTAAAAATTCCCGGTTCGTGTACCGGAACTGCCCTGCCAGCATTTTGGTAAAGTGCCTTGTTGGCGATGAATGCTTCACTTTTAAGCGGTTCAATATCCTGTGCCCAGATACCTGGAACTACATTTGGCTTAGAACGATAAGCCATCAACTGGTAGGCCTGCTCGTCGAAGAATTTGAAGATATTGGGTCTTTCAAATAGTGGAACACCTGGCTGCAGATTCAGTCCCGCATTTAGGTTATCACTGTTTCCTGCAACCGACTGTCCGTTGTCCTGAGTAAAAGTTATGTAAGGGTTGCCGACCGAAAGGTTTAGAAAACGGCTTTGAAAAAAGTACTTATACTGATCCCTGCTGAATGTTCCATCTTCCTGCGCTTTTTCACTATTAAATCTCGAACCACTCAGATCATTGGCTACAATCAGCAGTTTTGCTTTACCAGGGGCATCGGGGTATAGCCAGGCAGTATAGTTCTGTGCTGCACGTAATTCCTGTTCCGTAGTGGCAATCACCTGGCCCGCCTCATCCAGCGCTTCTATTTTGTGCTTACCCTGGATCAGGATACTATATGCACCGGCAGAACCGAAAGAAAGCAATTCACCTAAAGGTTTACCATCTATGCGAAAGCTAAAGTTTCGTGCATCAAAAGCATTAACAGCCTGCAGTCTGAAGTAGGTATTATTAACCGGAGCACTGTTGTCGGACACAATCTGAAAGGAATTTTGATAAGTGTTAGATGTTTCATCCATTTCATTAACCAGGTAACGAAATTGCTGGGGTGCCACCACAATAGTGTAGATGCCTCCCGGCTGGTACGTCTGTATAGGCGCATAGGTAAGATCACTGGATCTTGCTGAACCGATTGGAAGAGTTGAAGTAGGTGGATCTATGATCGATGTTGCGTACAGTTCAGAGCCAAGCGCTGGCATTTGACGACCGTCTTGCATAAGCATCTTAAACTGGTACGTCCCGTAAGGCAATTCAATGTATTCGGATGCCCTGGTAAGACTGCTGACATTATTTGTTTTCGCATTAACCAGGGTACCATCAGCATATGCAAGCGACACGCCACCAGTCAGATCTTCCAGTTTGCCATTGAAATTGACCACCTGATTTTTAATGTTACCAGAAAGGTTAACCACTCTGATTTTGAAATGATCCGGCTTTGACGGTGCTGTCACCCCTCTGGGAATCGCGACCACATCAGGTTGATCTTCCATGAAGGAGGTGGGCATAATATAATAATCAGTTGGACTTATATAGCTGTTAGCGACCTGAAATTTCAGGTCTTCATCTCCAATCCCCTGGTAATTTCTCGTACTAAGATCCAGTTCCAGGGTCTCATTACTGTCAAACAAATCCCGGGGAATGAACCATGTCTTACCTAAGCTCCCAGTCGCCGGAAAGTAATCCGTTCCCAGGGATTTGTCTACATCAGGATCCAGGGGATTATGTACAGTAAAAGCTGTTAAAGTATCGCCATTTGCTATAACCTGACCATAGCCTGCGAGGTTAACCAAACGGGCCGTAGAATTCGCTCGATTAACAGTCACCGCGCGATTATCTGATTCAAAATCCATCTTATCTTTTTTGCAGGACAGAAAGAGGAAAAACATCAGTGCAGCACAAAGACTAAAAGATCTGTAATTTATCATATTCATTACTTTAGAAGATTGTAGGTAAAGCCCATCATAATTTCGGCTCCCCGGGTGAAACTTCTATTTATGTATTCCTTTCCATACCATTTACCACCCGTTTGAGGATTAGCATAAACAGTTTTGACTTTAGGGTTAAGGATGTTTTTAGCGTATCCTTTGAACTTTATGTTTTTAGTAAGACGCTGAGAAAATACGAAATCCAGGGTAGGCACTGGCATGGTATACAAGTCGGGTTCGCCTGTCAAGTTGATTTGCACTAAGCGCTCTCCTACCATGTTAAAAGTTGTAGTAAAATCAGAACCCGATTTTGTGTTTGCATAATTTAACCAGGCATTAACAGAGTAAGGTGCCTGTTCAAAAAGCGGACTATTCTTGGGCGTATAGCGATCAAGTGAACGAATCGCCTCATATCGCTGAGGTGTTTTTTTGATTTCACTCTGTGCCAGTAACAAGTTGGATCCCATATAAAAATTCTTCAAAGAATGCGACATGAATCCCAGGCTCTTCACCAGTTCCAATTCAATTCCCCACACCTTACCTACGTTAGGATCGTTCTGAAACTGAATGGTAGGAAACTCCGGGTACGTGGCCGCTAAACCTGCAGTTTGCAGACTGAATACTTTTACCAGCTGATCTTCAATACGTTTTCCAAAGACCGAAAAGGCCAGCACCTCGCCTTTTCCAGGAAACCATTCCCATCTGAAATCCAGGTTTTGAGTGAACTGGTTCTTTAAATTCGGATTCCCCACAACCAGCCCCATTTGGAAGGCGTCAAATTCGAATACGTTAGTAATTTCCCGTAACTCCGGCCTGGCCAGTGTGGTATTATATGCCGTACGGAAATTCATGTTTTTGTTCAACGTGTACGTCGCATTCACAGAGTAGAAAGGTTTATAATCTGTTTTATACACAGAATTTGGATTGATTGGATTCAAAGGGATGCTGCCGCCATCAACAGTTAGTGAAGGGTCTAAAAACACACCGGCGGTATCAACTGAGGAGCCAATATTTGTCATTTCAAAACGCACTCCACCTGTAAAACGCAGATTTTCGGTAAGTTTTAAATCAGCCATGCCGTAAAAAGCATTCGTTTCGAAATAGCCTTTATAATTATTAGGCGATTTTTTACTGTTATATAGGAAACCACCAACCGGCATCATTCCCTCACCTTGGTTGGCCGATGGAGACTTAACACCTATGATCTGGCTGCTTACCAAACGGTCCAGGTCTCCTTCCACATCATATAGTGGAATTGCTTTATTGCCGGCAAAATTAGATCCAGGCAGAAATAATTGGTTTTCAGTAAAGGTTCTGTCTCTAAACAGGTAATTCACTCCTGTTTTAAACTGCTGTGTTTGCCCCAAGAATTTAAATGGAATATTTAAGTCAGCTTTATAGTTGTAGTTTTGTTCGTCCAGATTGCGCCATCTTCGTCCGTTTGGCTCTGCCTGCATAATGCCATAGGTACCGAAACCATTCACGTAGCCAGAAGTAAGGGCATAAAGATGCTTAGTGTAGGTAGGCTCAGGGGGTAAATTACCGGCACCTACAGTTGGCCTGTTGTACCAACCGCCACCTCTTGGCATATAATCAGCTAAACTGGCAAAACGAAAATCCGGATCATTCTGCTTAGACCGGGAGCTGGCTACATTATAGCTTAAACGGGGTGAAAGTTCTTTGCTAAAGAATTTATGTTCTCCCTGCAGGTTAAAAGTATTGAGATTGCGAAAGGTTTGCTTTAAAGAGTTCGTAGTTGTGTAAACCTCTCCTGGCAGTCCTGTGTATTCATAACGCCCTGCCAGATTGGTCGCCTTACTTTCGCCGCCCCAGCTGCCGAGGTATTGCATACTGATTTCATGTCGGGCATTAAAGCGATAACTCAAACCTGCCAGTGTACCATAGTTCAGCGTTTCAACACCCGTGTTCTCTTTATAGGTTTGATATTTCCCCATAAATAGACTGTTAGGAGTAATGTAGTTAGGGATATTGCGAGGACTGAAGACATCCGGATTTCCGGTAACTACACCCTGATAAATACTGTATTGGGTTAAATCGCCTCCGCTGATATCCGTAATCCGACTATAATAGTTGGCGCCCAGTATCAAACCAACTTTATGTTTTTTAAACACATCGAAACTGTTGCCATAAGTAGCAGAATACAATTGATTTAAAGGCGCTTTTTTATACCTGGTGGTCATTACCGGATCAAAAGATTGCATGATCTTATTGATCCTGTTAACTTCCTGGTAAGCAGTGGGACTATAATTGCTGTTAGCAATCATACTTTGTATAGACCCTAACCCCGATGGATACTGAGTGGCCAGGTTCTTAAAATCGGCACTAAGGTTTTTGTCATTAATTTTGTTTCCAAAAGCTCCCATGTTACTGTTCCAGAAACTATTAAACTGTCCGTTCATTCCTACATTAGAGTTGAGACCAGATTGTACTATAATTTCGAACGTCTCTTTTTCGGGGACAGATTTAGTTTTTAATTCAACAATACCTGCAGCCGCATCAGCCGGCTTATCCGGACTAACCGTTTTATAAATCGTAATATTATCTAACAAAGAAGCGGGTACCAGATCCAGGGGAATAGTACTACGGTCAGGATCAGAAGAAGCTAAACGAACGCCATTCAACTGGCCGATCACACTCCGATCGCCGAGCCCCCGGATAGCCACATATTTATCATCAGTGACGGTTACACCGGAAACACGTTGTAAGGCCTGGGTGGTAGTGATACTTCCTGTTTTCTCGATCAATTGAGAGGAAATTGCGTCTTGTATGATCGACGAATTTTTCCGTTCTTCCAGAACCGCAATATCTGTGTTGCTTTTTCGTCTGGCCATTACAACCACTTCGCCCAACTGGCTGGAAGAAACCGTTAATGGAATTCTTATATCTTTGCTGTCAGCATTTACCCTGACCTCCTTTACGTGGTAACCCAGATAAGACACGATTAAGGTTGCACCACCTTCGGGTATAGAAAGGCTGAATTTACCGTTCACATCTGTAGCCGTCCTTGCTGTCCCGCCTTTTACACTTATTCCTACACCAATTAATGTTTCGCCCGTTTTTGCATCTACCACAACACCGGTAACTATAATGGGCACCGTTTTTTTTGTAACGACAACATAGCCTTCCACCAGCTTATACTGTAGATTGGTATTAGCAAATATCCTGTTCAGGGCATCGGCTATCGTTATTTCGGCTGCGTTGATAGTTACCTTTTTTTGGACACCATTGAGTAGCCCTATCTGAGCATTAATTTGAATATTACTCGCTTTCTCAACTATAGATAAACTATTGCCGACACTTGCATTTTCGAGTTCTAATTTGATTTTTTGGTTGAGATTCTGTCCGATTACAGTATTGGCACAGACTAAACCAACGAACGTTAATTTGATAGCTATCAGAATAAACGAGCACTTCATAAAGAAATTTATTTTACCTTCGAGCAGATTCTTACCGGCCACCTGCATATATTTCTTTAGCATGTTTTGCACAACACAATGAGGTTGCATCCTACGCTGAAAAGAAACATGCAGATGTAATACTTTTTGCATATTTTTGATCATTATGGGTTTTCGCCTATGGCGGATATCTGTTATTATTTTATCGCTGGACTGATCCGTCGTCGAAAACAACCAGTCCTTCGATGTTATACGCGTCCCCTATATCTTTGGGGGACGTTGTTTGTTTCGGTCAAAGTTTTACATCCTCTATCCTTTCTGCTTAATTTATTATGATTTGGTTTTCATGAATCCGATAGGTAAACTGACCAGAAGTGCTAAGCATTTTTATTACCCGGTTAATGGGAATATCTGCAGTCAAGTTCACTTTCATCAGCTTTTGAGCGGTAGCCTGGTTTTTAATATCGATGTCTACATTGTACCATCGTTCAAGAATGGCAGTAACATCCGAAAGCCGGGTCTTGCTGAACACGAGCCTGCCCTTTTTCCAGCCTTCAATATCATCTACTGAAACATTCGCCAATTCCTTCCGCTGCAGCAGTTCGTCCCAGATTACCTGCTGACCGGGCAATAACAATGCAATAGCTTGTGCCTTACTACCAACCTTTCTGTCAACCCTTACCTTTCCAGTGCTAACCTGCACACTCATTGGATGTCCCTCAAAGGCCTGGACTTTAAAAGATGTTCCTAAAACTCGTGTTTGAATTGTTCCGGTTTTAATGACAAATGGTTTAGCCGGATTTTTCGTAACCTCAAAAAAGGCTTCACCTTCAAGTTCTACCGTCCTGTCTTTTTCATTGAAGTTTTGAGCAAAGCGTAGCCTGCTTGCTGCACCTAAATGCACGACCGAGCTATCAGGCAAAGTAAGGACAGTTCGCTGCCCTCTTGGATTGGTCTTTTCTATAAATGCAATGTGCGCAGGTTCTTTTTTATCTTGTTTATTGATTGCCCATATTCCTGCTCCAAGCATTACTATTAGCCATACTGCCGCATATCGCCACAGCCCCGGCCTTCTGAACATTGGCAATACTTGTGGTTGGCTTAGCTCATCCTGGTAAATCCGCTGTTCCATCATCTTTTTCCAGCGGTCCATCTGCTCAGAATCAGTTTGATCAGATCTGCTTAGTCCTGCCCAATCCTCTTCAAATACCTCGTCAAAGATGTTGGCGGTATCTTCCCTGCGAAGATGTTTACGTATTTGCTGTAACTCAGCTGGTGTGCAGTTACCATCCAGGTACTTCTTTACAAGCGATTTGTCTATGCCCGAACTCATAATATTATCCTACTTAAATACAAGACACTACTTGTATAAGGGCAGGGTGAGCCGGGAGGAAAAAAAATCAGAAAAGAATAAAAAAGAGCAGGCTGATCGTTACATCGATATGGTCATTCATGTTTTCTCTCAAAAATTTCAGAGAAACCAACATTTGGGTTTTTATAGTATTAATAGACAGGTTCATGTCTTTGGCAATTTGGGGATAGGTCATATTTTCTTCCCGGCTCAACTTAAAGATCTTTTTACGTTGGGGACTCAACTGGGCTACCTTTGACTGATATATTTTTTCGAGTTCCTTATATTCCAAATTGTGATCTGGGGCCGGAATTGCCGAAGCGGGAACTTCTGAAAGGTTATCGATGCTTACAGTTATCAGTTCATTTTTACGGATATGGTTAAAGACAACGTTTTTCATGGCACTGAAAAGATACCTGTCCACATTGCCTTTGATTTCCAGGCTGCCCCTTTTTTTCCAGATGTTGTGCATAAGATCCATAGCCAGCTCTTCTGCTACAGCACTATCTTTAACATACTTTATTGAAAAACTGTATAATAATGCAAAGTAACGTTCGAACAACTGATTAAAAGCTCTCATGTTGTCTTTGCTACATTCCTGTATCAATTGCTGGTCTGAAAGTTCGGCATAATCTATTGTCATCTGCGGTATATCCTATCCGCGTGCAAAACTATTAGTGCAAAACTTACTTAAAATTACTTTAATGTTAAGTTATAGAGAAGACAAATGTGGGGGCCTGTCGTAAATAACTTATAATTTGTCGCATGCTCCCCCCTTCAGTATTTGTTTATAGTTCCATCTTTGTTAGGCCGGTCAGTAAAGTAGATAAGGCAGTGGAGCAGCTACCACATAAAAACGGGCGAACCGAAAAGCCAGACGAGTAGGAACAACCAAAAAATGAATTTTATGTCAGACAACAAAGTTTCATTACACAGAGTAATTAAAGCTTCTCCTGAAAAACTGTACAGGGCCTTTACCGAAGCCCTGGCGATTGCCTCATGGTTGCCTCCCTATGGATTTCTTTGTACGGTACATGAAATGAACGTACAGGTAGGCGGCAATTTCAGGATGTCATTTCAGAATTTTACTACAGGTAACAGCCAATCGTTTGGCGGCGAGTATGTAGAGCTAAAACTTAACGAGTTCCTGAAGTATACAGACAAATTTGATGATCCTAACCTCCCTGGAGTAATGACTACATCCGTCTGGCTTCAAAAAACATCCGTAGGAACGGAACTGAAAGTGATTCAGGAAGGGATCCCCGATGTTATACCTGCCGAAATGTGTTATCTTGGATGGCAGGAATCCCTGGAAAAGCTGACCAGGCTTGTAGAGCCAGAAATACCGGATGCTTAAATAACTCTTTCTTAACTGGTTTAAATAGCAATCAAGGCCCCTAAGTAAACATAAACACTAAGGGGCCTTGATTCATTTTACAAGCCAGATCAAAATTTCCACTTTCTTAGTTTATGCCCATGTATAGCATAATATGCTAGGTAAGCATAACATGGGAATAACACCCAGTAGGCTTCCTGCACTCCAATTGAATCTGCAAAATATCCGTAAACTACTGGCATAATAGCATTTCCGCATAGTCCCATGATCATTATGGAGGAACCCAGTTTGGTGAATTTCCCTAGCCCGTCGAGGGCCACCGGCCATATCCCCGCCCATACCAGTGAATTTGCCAGGCCTAATGCAACCACGAACCACAGGGAAGCGTCTACCGTGTGACCAAGAAATGTTATACTTCCTTTAGCAAGAACAATCAGAAGGCTTAACACTGCTCCCAATATTGTACAGGCCCTTAATGCGTTTACCTGACTGATAAATCTCGGGATAGCAAAGACACCTATAGAATAACCAAGAATCGTTAAAGCCAGGGTATAGGACGGGAATACTTTTGCTTCTATCATATTGATCCCCATAGAGCCGGCATAAGCGATTACAGTATCTATCGCCAATATCTGTGTTCCTACATGAAGGAAAATAGCCAGGGCTCCTAATATCAGGTGCGGGAACTGAAAGATACTTGTCTTTCCCGAATTGGCTACTGCTACTGCATCACTCTCACTCTCCGTATCTATTTCAGGTAGTGGGGAAAACTTGATGAACAAACCCAATCCTATAAGTCCAACTGACACCACCGCGTATGGCAACATCACCCTTCTGATAAGTTCATCCAGAACAAGTGCTCTTTCTGCATCTCCCATGAGAGGTATCTGCCTGAACAATTCTGCATCGCTGGCCCTCAGAACTGCTGCTGCGAACAGCAAAGGAGCCAATATACCCGCGAACTTGTTGCAGATCCCCATGATGCTGATCCTTTGCGCGGCACTTTCTTTTGGTCCGAGTACTGTTATATAGGGATTGGATGCCGTCTGTAATATCGCCAATCCTGATCCCAGAGTAAACAAGCCCAGCAGGAATATCTCGTAGGTTCTGAAATATGCTGCTGGGATGAAAAATGCCGCTCCAACAGACATTACAAAAAAGGCTGTCATCATGCCTTTTTTGAAACCAACTGCCTTTAAAAGATAGGAAGATGGTACCGACATCACCAGGTAAGAAATATAAAAGGCAAATGCCACCAGGTATGATTGGAAATTTGTGAGTTCACAGGCAATCTTGAAAAAGGGTATCAGTATTGCATTTATCCAGGATACAAATCCGATAATGAAAAACACAAGGCCTATAAGTAAAATGGAAATGGTTGTATCTCGCTTAGTCAGCTGGTCGGTTGTTATTTTTTTTTCGCTCATTATATATTATCTGGCCTTGTTTCGCTATTTAAATTGCTTTTTTGGCTTTACTTATTACGTCCTGTATACTTACCCAAGCTCCATTTTGAATTTTACTCTTATCTGCTGCTTCCATGAACGCATAGATTTCTATAGTATCCTCCTCGTTAACGGGCGAGATCCCTGTTTTGAAGAATTCCACGATTTCTATCAACAAATTTTTATACCCATTTTTAGGAGATATAATGGGAACTATTTTTTTCTCGCCGAATACCACCCCTCCATATCCTTTTGCTCCGGCCCTGGTACCGCGAAAAGTTCCTATACGATCATCATCCCAAACACCCGTTACTACATCAGTATCTTTAGTATTTATCCTTGATACGGCCCTACAACCTCGTCCCAAAACAGTATAGAGCATCTCTACCCCATGAATCCCATACCAGAAAAAATCAGGATGAGAAGGCTCCAGTAATGCAGGACTATAAGTATCTGCACCAAGCACTTTCCCTATCATTTCTGATGAAATATCATTAATATTCTCAAAGTACCTTAAAGAAGAGGAGGAGAAAACGGGGACTCTATATTTTTTTGCTTCTTCATAAATAATGATTACATCCCGGAGAGATGCAGCTACGGGTTTATCTATAAACATGGGCTTTCCGGCCCTGATAACCTGTTTTGCCTGGTCCAAACGTATAGTTCCGTCATTGGATTCCAGGAGAACAACATCGACCTTTTTTAGCAGCTCCTTGACGGAAGAAACGATCTCTACTCCATACTTCTTTACTTCTGTAATATATCCTGCGATCCGGGAGGCACTGGCTTCAATCTTTTCGCTTCCTTTTGGATATGCTGCTTCTACTCTGAACCCTGCGAATAGAGGATCTGCAGGTTCAGCATTCAGCATTTTTGTGAACGCGGTGCTGTGTGATGTATCCAGGCCTATTATGCCTACCTTCAGCAGATTTTTTTGGAAAGCCGCACTCGCTGTAAAAGGCCTTAATATTCCTGATAAACCTAATCCAATACTGGCAATGGTGCCTGTACGTATAAATTTTCGCCGATCGTATATATCTTTCATTTACTTCAGTTTGTATAATTGTGTACGTTACCGAAATTAGTGATATATTTAAATAGAGACTTATTCCTCTTTTTAAATAATATAATTTGATGCTGATTTGATTTGAGTACTAGTGCAGACCACTTATGGTCTGAAATATAAAGGCACGTTCTTTCACAAAATCAGCTAGTTTTCATAAAACATATAGTTTTCCCTGCTGATAATATCAATCGGCATGAAATTAACCTTATCAGTATTTATGTTGTGTACCATTTTATTATATAAGGCCATAATGCCCCGGTACCCCTGTTCCTGCGGTTTCTGGCAAATCAGGAAGTCAATGATGTCTTTTTTAAGAAAGTCGATATTTTCAGGCAAAAAATCGAAGCCAATAAGTATGAGCCCCCTCAGCTGATGCTGTTCCACGTACCGTGCAACAGAAGAAACCCTTGAATTGGATACAAAAATCGCTTTGATCTCTTTGTTTTTTTCAAAGATCTCATCAAGGTGCCTTTCCACCGAAGCATAATCCGTTTGTCTGATATCTATCTTTACAACCTCTTGTTTCTTATTATGCTCGGTAAAATAGTTTCGAAAACCTTCCTCCTTCCTCAACAAATGGTGATGGGTATTGATCTCTTTCGAAATATTTACCAACAAGACCTTTTCACCTTCCTTTAACAAATAATTTAACAAATGCGCTCCCATATAGCCGCTATGATACAGGTTGGGTCCTATATAGCATAAGCTATCCTGGTTCGGAATATCCGAATTGATGAACACATAGGGCGTATTATACTTTTTACTGGCATTTACAAACTCGATGGATTCGTCTATAAACATAGGAGCCAACAATATGCCATCATATCTTTTATCAAGGATCAGTTTGGTTTGCTTTTCAAAGGTTGCTATGTTATTCTGATCAAAAAAATACTTTTCAATAGAGATCCCATATCTTTTTATTTCCTCCTCTGCCTTTAGTATGCCGTTTAATGGTGCTTGCCAGAAAGCCGTTTCTGCAGAAACTTCAGGAATTAAAACAGCCAGCTTCAGAACTTTCTTAGACGCCAGTCTCCTAGCCAGAATATTGGGTTGATAGTCTAATTCTTTGATGATGCTTTCTATTTTTTCTTTTGTTTTTAAGGATACGCCATTTCTTTTATGCAGCACCCTGTCAACGGTTGCGATGGAAACATTCGCTCTCCTTGCAATCTCTTTTACACCTACCAGCTCTTTTTCATCTATGTTTTTCATGGCAAAAATTTCCTCTAAGTTATTTTTTATAAACCAAAGAAACAACCAGGAAACATCTGGTTCTTATCATAAACATTTCTATTACCTGTTTAACGATGTCCGGACAAGAGGTCATATAAAACTGCGCTTCTACTATTCTCAGGTCGTTATCTATGGCTAAATTCCGGAATATAATAATTGCTTAATTTAAAATAAGAGAAGAGCTGTCTTTATCTGTGTATAAAATTGCATTTTCGTGCTTCCTTAGTATCGTAGACGGAAAATCAGCACTGATATCTTCAGTCAAAGTATGATAAATAGCCTGGGCTTTCTTTTCGGAGGGCACCATACAAAAAGCATATTTTGCCTTGGTCAAAGCCGGAACGGTTAGAGTTAATGCATGAGTTGGCACTTCCGTAATTTTCTGAAAACATCCGTCGTTAACCTGTTGCTGCCTGCAGGCCTCGTCCAGATCTACAATTTTAACCAATTTAGTATCGTTAAAATCTGCCACATGAGGATCGTTAAAGGCGATATGAGTATTTTCACCGATTCCCAGTAAAACAACATCTGCAGGATGCTGATCCAGAAGAGAAGCATATCTCTCAGCTTCCTGCTCGGCATCTTCTGCATTTCCGTTCAGGCAGTTAACACTTTTAAAATTAACTCTGTCAAATACCCTTTCTTTTAGGAAATTAGCGAAGCCCTGTGGTGCTTCGGGATGTAAGCCAACATACTCATCCATATGAAAGGCGTTAATTCGCGACCAGTCGATGTTTGACTGTACCAATGCGTTTAAAAATTCATTTTGGGATGGCGCTGCAGCGAAAATAATGTTCAGCGTGTCTTTTTCCACCAGCAATTGGTTTATCACCCTGGCAGCTTCGGCGGCAGCAACTTCTCCCATTTCTGACCTGGTATTGAAAACTTTAACGGTTAGATGGTCTTTCTTAAATTCTCTAAGCATACTAATTAGTTTTTAAATCGACTATTGAATTTTCTTTTGAATAAATCGTATTGTACTTTATACTGCCATTTACGATAGTCATCGCTATATTAATCTGCTCATCAAAAATGACTACATCGGCATCTTTACCTTTTTCTAAGGAACCTTTTCTATCAGCGATACCCATAATTCTCGCAGGGGTCAGGGAAATCATCTTTATGACATCCAACAAGGGTATTTCCGCCTCGTTCAACATCGTTCTCACTAACCTGTCTGCAGTTGCCACGCTCCCTGCAAAGGCAGATAAATCTGGTAATTTAGCTACCCCACCCTCAACAATCACTTTGAGTCCGGTATCGATATTACCCAACACACTTTCGCCTTCCGGCATTCCGGCAGCTCTCATGGCATCTGTTATCAGTGCAATCCTGTCCGGGCCTTTTATTTTATAAACCAATTTCAATAAAGGCGCTGGTAAGTGTACACCATCAGCAATTACTTCAACATCCATATCATCGATAAGATAACCTGCTTCAACAACACCCGCATACCGGTGGGCATTCCTGCGGGTCACACCTGACATTGCGGAATAGAAGTGCGTAGCGAGCGTATATCCATTGTTAAAACCTTCGAGGGCCTCTTCATAGATGGCATCGGTATGTGCCAATGCTAAAACTTTGCCTTTAGCCTTTACATAACGTCCAAATTCAATAGCTCCAGGCAGCTCAGGAGCTGCGCTCCACCTTACTATATCATCAGAATAGTCGAGGATCTTCTGATATTCTTCAGGATCAGGGTTGCGTATGTACCGTGGGTCCTGAGCTCCCCGCTGTTTTACAGCAAAGTACGGACCCTCCAAATGCACTCCTATAAACTGGGCTCCTTTCGTATTGAGCTTGTTGGCTGTTTTATATAGATCAAGTGTAACGAACAGATCTTCGACCTCGCTGGTTAATGTTGTAGGATTTAAAGCGGTCGTACCATACCTCACATGAGTTTCAGCTATTTGTAAGAATGCTTCCAATGTTCCGTCCATAAAGTCGTGCCCACCGCCCCCGTGAACATGGATATCAATAAATCCAGGGGATACAAATCTTCCCCCTGCATTTATCAGCTGCGTATCCTCTGATACTTCAAAATCTCCTTCACCAACATCGAATATGCTTTTATCCTGTATTAAAAGATAGCCTTTATCTATAATTCCATGAGGCGTAATAATCTTTCCGTTATATATTATTTTCTTTTCCACGAAGCATTTATGTTAATATCCGATGAGCCCACTGAGCAATCATGATGATTTACGTTTACGTACACGAAAGTATAAACTTTTTATGATTCCAATATATTTTATTAAAAAATAAAGAGATAACAGTTGATTCCGATTACCAAACTTCTTGTGCAAAATAGTTTCAGCAATTGCTGAACCTGTTATACTAAGAAGATTGCAGATACCATACAGGACGAGGATAGCAGAAACTGAAATTACTGTCACTTTATTTCAAAACAGATTCTGGCCTAAAGAAAAAGCCCATATCTTTAGTCCCTGATAAAACAAATTATGGCAAAGGCATCTGAAGTTAAAACAGGAAATATTCTACGATACAACGGTGAACTGGTAACCGTTGAAGAACATGTACATCGTACACCAGGCAAAGGTGGCGCTTTCTACTTAGGCAAATTTCGCAATATTAAAACAGGAAAAATTGTGGAAGCTCGTCTAGGAACAGACGAGCAAGTGGAGATTTGTCGGGTGGAAACAAATGATTACCAATATTTATATGAAGAAGGTGATTATTTCGTGGTAATGGACAATGTAACTTTTGAGCAGTTCAACATCCCTAAAGCCTTATTCGGACCCTCTGCAAAGTTTATTAAAGAAGGAATGAACGTGATCGTTTCTTTCGAGAGTGAAGAACCAATTATGGCACAAGCACCAAACTTCGTTGAATTAGAAATCACCTACGCTGAACCTGCAGTGAAAGGAGACACTTCTTCAGGTGCTCAAAAATATGCTACCACCGAAAACGGAATCGAAATAAAGGTTCCATTGTTTGTGAATGTGGGTGATAAGATTAAAGTGGACACCCGTACAGGAGAATACGTAGAACGCGTGAAATAATGTTTAGATTTAAACTTAACGGCCTAATATAAATTAAGCCGTTAGTTTAGATGCTTACTGGAAGTAAAAACAATATTCCGATCTTTTCAGAACCATCAATACTGAGTTATCCCTTCTCTCTTTACAATCTCAAGTTTAACGGTTGAACCAGACCGGCCATAATAACCGTTCATAAAACCGTTTATTACTTCATTGATATCACAGTCAGGATTCCACAATAAAACGAGAGATCAGGTAGGGGGCCGCCTGTTTAAGGCGCCCCCCATTCATAAATTAACCCAGGGCCCTACTGAACCCGCCCGTCCTTTTTATCCTGAGATCTTCCGATGACATAGCCAGCGCCTGCACCGGCAAGGCCCCCTATAACCGCTCCCCGACCATCCTTTTTATCGACGATCACACCTGTTAAAGCACCTGCTCCGGCGCCTATTACAGCTCCCTTTGCAGCTTTGCTCCATCCTTTTCTGGCAGGTTCGCTGCTGGTGTACGACTCGGAAATACCATTGACATAAGTTTTCTGAGAAGACGAATTGCCAGAGGTATTTTTTGAAGATGCCAGTTCTGCTTTTTCTTTAGCCAGCTCAACTTGCCTGACTTCAGCAACCCGAAAACTATCCAGCTTAATGCTGTCTCTGATTTGCTTAAGCGCAACTTCCCTTGCTTGAGCTTCCGTTTTTGAACCATTGTTACATCCGGCAAATAGTGCGGCAATTGCGAAAATATACTGTATACTTTTTTTCATCTGATTAATTTGTTTTTTAATGAACTTTTATTTGGTCTTAAGCCGAAAAAACATTATGGTTTAGCCGGGATAATATCTATTATTACCGTTCTGTTATAGAAGCGTTCTTCGGGCAAGTTGTTCTCAAAAGGAGCGTTGGCAATATCTTCTCCGTAGCCAAGCATTTCAAACTTAACGTTGTTTCTTCCCGCCTTTAATAACGCTTCTTCAATTATTTTTTGAGTTTTTGATGCCCTGTCTTGCGACAATTGAGTATTATAATCCGGCAGTACTCGCTTAATGTCTTTTTGCGAAGATTCCCGGATAACGGATCGATATGATTTTTGGAGTCAGGAGTTTTTGTTAAACTCCTCAAACGTTGAGTATTCCAGTTTTTACAACTTAGACTTCACTGTCATCATTCAGCAAAGATTTTTAGGGGGTATGTATATGCCCTGTATCTGCAAGGCATGTGCCACAAAAGCAAACATCAGTACTAATTATAAATAATAGCCGTTTAAAGATGTATTGGCACTCATAAATAGTTCTACAGTTTTTTCAGACTGGGTAAGAATCTTAGCAATACGGCATGAAATTAGTTATATCCGGAATAAAAGCCCTGAATTCAGGTCGCTTTGTGTAAGATAAAATTACCAAACACATTTCATTGAAGCAACGTGCTTAGCTGGCTGTTCATGAATTATGCAACAAAATGCAAAAAAGCCAAACACAGAATGTCTGGCTTTTTTGATGCTTACTCCGACGAGCCGTAACCTACTATCGGAATATGGTCATTAATTGTTCCAGCCGGCCTTGAGTTGTTGCCGCCATCGAGGAAACTGGCCAGGTTAGACAGGCCATGTTCCCATCCCTGTTGGTGTGGCTCAACCTGTTCCTGATGCTCAAAATTCTCCTGCACCACTTCGAGCCGGCATCCGGCCTCTGTTGAAATGAAATGTACCGAAAGCTTGTAATCATCTTCACCATGAGGCAAATGCCACTTCCAGCTATAAACAAGAAGTTCATTTGGCTTCACTTCAGAATATTCGCCAGTGATACTGAAGCTTTCTTGCTCGCCTGCAGTAAAGCGATACTCTATTTCGCCTCCCTCCTTTAAATCATTTTTCACCTCAGTCAGCTTTGCATTCATTGGGTGCCACCACTGCTTAAGCTGTTCCGGCTCTGTCCATGCGGAAAATACTTTTTCTGCCGGATGGTTAAATTCCTTAACCGCCTTTAATTCATTTTTCGTTTCCATAGATAATTCAAAGTTGATAGATATAATATTAAAAAATCAGGTCCAGTAAAGAATCTTTGCAGAAGGGAATCGTGCGCTGATTTCGCGGTAAAAAAAGGTTTTCAGCTCGTTCATCATCAGCTTTGGATAAACATATTTTATCCCTCCAAATTTATTGCGTTTAACAATACGCACTTGCTCGTCCATTTCCAGGGTGGTGCCCGGATACCATTTAAGCAGAATATCTTTCGAACCAGGCGTGAAGCGGTGTGTGATTAACTCAAAGGTAAGATCACACGGAAAGTCCAGCTCATTAGATAGTTCGTCTAACAATCGGCCATACTCCTGCTCCCAGTTAGGAATTGGCATAATAGGTGCCAATACTACTCCAACTGGATATCCCCCACCCCCTACTGACTTCGGCAATGCTAAGCTCCTTAATGCTCTGATCCTCGCCGACACTGCGGGCGTACCACTCTCAAGCTTACGTCCTATGGAATGAGCATTAAGACTAATTCTGCAACGGGTATTGTTATGATGCTCGAGGTCCAAAAGTGGTGCAACAGCATCGAACTTCGTGACAAAACGAAGCTGTGTATTTTGAAGCCTGCTGAAGAAATTGATAGTTTCCTGCAAACCACCGGTTAGATGTTCAAGACTAAGAGGATCTGTATAACAACTGGCTTCGAATGTTACGAACTGCGAGCGGCTTGTGTATTTTACGAGATTTTCGAGAATGGCTGGCAGGTTAGCAAACACACGAATTGCTGGGGGCCCTGTCAAACTTCCGGCTAAATAGCAATACTGGCAATGTGCCGGGCAACCTTCGGCAAGGTGAAACTGCCAGTCGGCGCTAGGAGGAATAGGACGCAAAGAAAACGCACTAGGTGGCGCTTTTACAATGGCGAGTGTGGATTTTGCATTCTGGTAGGTCTCTTTTTCAGAAGCTCCTTTTAGTCCTGTAACTCTCCTGGACACTTCGTACTTCAACCCATAAAGTTTTACCCGCTCCAAAATCTTTTGTGCATACGGTTCTTCGAAAGCGTCAGCCGTAAACACCACCAGCCTGGGCAGCCATAGCTTAAACGCTTTATTTCCAGGCCCCAACCCCAACTCTCCCGAAAGTACGTCTGTCTGTTGCATACCTTTTGGCCTGCAAACAATATTCCATGGTAAACTATTTCGTCTAAAGCTTCTGCCGGGGCTGAAATGAACTTAGCTGGGAAAACAGGGCTCTCTTTACTGTAGCTTTTTAACGATTGTAATACACAAAGTGTACTGATTTTTATTTTTTTATGGTTCTAGTGACTATGAAATCTTTATTGAAAATACAGTATCAAAACATAAGACAAGCTCTTTTCCATAATTACACCCATTACTGCAAAGGCACACGGCAGTTCATTGTTAGCTGTGACGTTTGTAATGTAGCTGCACTAAACCTGTATCAAATGTTTTTGCACTCATAAATTCCAGTGTTTGTTCGGGTCTTCCGTCTTGAAACAATTTTGTTCCATTACCTAACAATATAGGGACCACTGAAATAATCATTTCATCAACCAAGTCGGTTTTTAAAAACTCGTTTATTATTTCTGCCCCTCCATCGCAATAAATATTTTTTCCTTCTTCACTTCTCAATTTTTCAATCAAATCCGGTAAATTTCCGGTATAAAACTTTATTCTACCAACATCCGGTCTTTCGGTCCTTGTTATCACATAGATATCCCGTTCACCGTTGTCATAATGAGATACACCGATTTCTTTCACCACATAATCGTATGTTTTTCTGCCAATAATACAGGTATCAATCCTTGAAGTAAATTCGGCATAACCATAATCTTCACCTTCTTTTTCTACCAGTTTCAAAAAACTTAGGTCATCATTGGGCTTTGCAATATAACCGTCCAAACTTGTCGCAATGAAAAGTGATAATCTTCGCATATGTCTTTTATATTTAATCAAAAGTAATATATATTTCGTTGGCAACATGCGCTCTTAAACGTTAGTAGCAATCTATATTAGAAGCATGGAAACTCGCAATGTGTATCTTATCAGTGGTCTGGCGCTGACAAACGACTTTTCGGAAAATTAGAAATCCCCCCTAATTTGGCATTTTGACGAAGAAATTGGGCAACTGCTAGCAATGGCAGCCGGCACGTTGTTAGTCAATATCGATCTTGCTTCATTAGTAATTCCATAACCAGTTTAAAATTTGCTTACTTCTGTGTAGTTTTAAGGATCGGTAAAAAAAGTCATTGGTTGGTTGAATATAAAGGAATTTCGATTGCGTTATTTTCAAGTAATGAAACAATTGGTGAGTTGGAAAGCGCTTCGAAACCTTAAAAATCTTTAAATTAAAATCCTAGTACTAAAATCGGAGTTGAACATTAGGCAATAAATCGACAGAAATGTTAAAAATAATATAACCTGAATTATGATAGCAAACACACCTGACCCTCCTTACTATGCTGTGATATTTAGTTCTATCAGAACAGAGGTAAATGAGGGTTATTCTGAAATGGCTGATTTAATGATAGAATTAGCCCATAAGCAAGAAGGGTTTATCGGTATTGAAAGTGCAAGAAATGAAATTGGGATTACTGTGTCTTACTGGAAAGATATTGACTCCATTAGAAAATGGAAACAGAATTCTGACCACTTGGTTGCGCAAAATAAAGGAAGAACAGAGTGGTATAAACACTATAAAACGAGAATATCCAAAGTCGAAAGGGATTATGGTTTAGGTAAATAAGATCAGCCTTTCAATTCCAAACACTACCCCTCCCACGTTTTGCGGGTAAGGGCGGGCGTATAAATTAGTAATAAGGCCGTCATAAGAATGTGCCACTAAAATATACGGTGGTTCAAGGCTTAACGCGTGGAGCATATTTTGCAACATTTCTATAGATTTCAATCCGGCATGATAACGAAGGGTTTGAATTTGAGCTGCTCGTATTAGGGATGTCGGTTTCATTATTATGGAGTGGTTCTGGCAGCTATAATCGATAGATGGATTTTTCAATTCAAAGGCAATTTCATTTCGCAAACCCATCCTCCCATCTATGAAGTAGTCTGACTGTAGCAAATGGAACAGATTATTCGTCTATACCTATAAACACTTATGAAACGCATAGCCACAACTTTAGTATTCATCTTAATTAACTAACTAGTTAGCTGTAAAAAAGACAACAAAGAACCCGACACAGTGCAGCCAATTGAAACGGGCAAGGTTGTGATTTCAGGACTTGAGTACCCAACAGTAAAAATCGGCAATTTGATCTGGACAAGTGCCAATTATAAAGGAGATAACGGAATTTTCTACGACCAGGCCAATAGCAAGCCAGAATACGGTAAGTACTATTCATTTTCCGAGATGCAGCAGGTATCCATACCCCAGGGATGGAGAATTCCGACAGAGGCTGATTTCAGGCAATTAGCCGAATCTGTAGGTGTGGTATTTGACAAAAGAGTTTCTGCATTATGGTAAGCGGAAACCTTACGGCCCACAGGATAGTATTTTTTGCCAGCACCAACCAACCCTTAGATCGCTTTAAACTCAGGTTTGTGAAGAGTGCAAACTAGCTGTCATTGCACCCTATAATATTACGCATGAAATAGATAAAGCCGTTACACATATTTAAAGATAGCCGAATAACGGATCCAAATAGACCGTCAGGGGCTTTCAGACAAGCTTAAGCCGAATCAGTTTTAAAAGAAAACTATGCATATGATAACAAAAAAATCACAAATGATTTTAGTGGCCGGCCCATATAGGTCTGGCACAAATGACGACCCGGTACTCATTGCTTCAAACGTGAAGCATATGACAGATACCGCTTTAGAACTTTATCGCAGGGGCCACTTACCCGTTCTAGGAGAATGGTATGCCCTGCCTTTAATTGAAGCAGCCGGATCAAAAAGAACAGGAGACTCTATCTTCAATGAAATCTTCCATCCTGTTGCGATCCGCCTGATTGACCATTGCACTGCGGTACTGCGCATTGGTGGCCCTTCTGCCGGAGCTGATGAGATGGTAGAAAAAGGGAAAGCCGCCGGTAAGATCATTTACTATAGCGTAGACGAAATAAGTACTTTAGGATGAAATAAAAATTAATTAAAACCGCCATAAAGGCGAAGCCATTTTGTTTGATGAACAGGATATTGACTGGCAATGTTTGCAAACCATTTAAATTTAACCATGACTAACCTACCATAAGCTAAGATTTCGGTGATACCTCTAAACTCATCTAAAAACGCAGGTAAAACCGGATATTTTTGTTCAAATCAGCGAAAACATCACTAATTAAGCTAAAATCAACTACATTTAGAGCAAGATTATAATCAAAAACAGCAATAAATGGAGAAAGTTATCGCGTCGATTAACGAATTGGTTTGGAGCAACGCACTGATTGTGCTTTGCATGGGTGCAGGAGTTTATTTTTCAATAGTCACCCGTTTCTTGCAGGTGGGTTATTTAAAGGATATGATTAAACTGCTTTTTCGCACGAAAGCTTCCGATCGCGGAGTAAGTTCGTTCCAGGCTTTCTCCATTGCAATTTCCGGACGTGTGGGTACGGGTAACATTGCAGGCGTTGCAACGGCCATTGCCATGGGGGGCCCCGGTGCCGTGTTCTGGATGTGGGCAATTGCGTTTTTAGGAAGTGCCTCGGCTTTTATTGAAGCAACCCTAGGACAAATATACAAGCAGGTTAACAACGGGCAATACCGTGGCGGACCAGCATTTTATATCGAAAAAGGCCTTGGAATTAAGTGGTATGCCGTAGTCTTCGCCGTAGCTACCGTGCTAAGCACCGCCCTTTTTCTGCCTGGCGTACAAAGCAATAGCATCGCTCTAAGCATGCAGAATGCTTTCAATTTACCTGTATCAGTAACCGGGGTCGGTTTGGTTATTCTCCTTGGTCTGATCATCTTCGGAGGCGTAAAACGTATTGGCAAGGTAGCTGAATTGGTTGTACCCTTCATGGCCGGTGCCTATATCCTGATGGCTGTGGTGATCATGGCTTTAAATATCCGGGAAATTCCAGCTGTTTTGAGCCTGATTTTCCGTTCCGCCTTCGATCTGGAACCTGCTTTTGCCGGTATATTTGGGATGGCCGTATCTTGGGGAATCAAGCGGGGTATCTACTCGAATGAGGCGGGTCAAGGCACCGCACCACATGCCGCAGCTGCCGCCGAAGTAGATCATCCGGTGAAACAGGGATTGGTTCAGGCCTTTTCCGTATATATCGACACCCTTTTTGTATGCAGTGCTACCGCCTTTATGATCTTATTTACGGGCCAGTACAATGTATTAAACCCTGAAGGGGGCTTTCTCGTTCACAACCTGCCAGAGGCAAAGATTGGAGCCGAATATACTCAGTATGCTATAGCCCACCATTTCCCAGCTTTGGGAAGCGGATTTGTAGCGATAGCCCTTTTGTTCTTTGCTTTCACTACCATCATGGCCTATTACTACATTGCAGAAACAAACCTCAGCTATCTCGACAAGAGCGAGAACAAGTGGGCCGTTACTGCACTGAGGATACTTATCCTGGTCGCTACATATTATGGTTCGGTAAAAACTGCCGAGGCCGCCTGGGCTGTAGGGGATATGGGAGTAGGAATAATGGCTTGGCTTAATATTGTGGCTATCCTTATTTTACAAAAACCTGCTCTGCTTGCACTGAAAGATTATCAAAGGCAGCGCAGAGAAGGAAAAAATCCTGTTTTTAACGCTAAAGAACTGGGAATTAAGAACACCGATATGTGGTAACGTTGTTATCTCTCTCAGAAACGCATCAAATTTCACCGAAGGCCAAAACGGGCAAAGGATTTCAAGAAAGTCAGGTTTGAGGAGCGAAAGTTGGCGAATAACTTATAAAACACGTTATCCAACATTTGAACTTAGCACTGGTTTATATATTGGTGTGCGTTCATATTTATTTTCCAATCACGACATCAAATTTTTCGGGTATCTCGACTCCTGTAAATCCATTTGTCAATCCATAGAAAATAATCACAGTCACTACAATTCCTTTTACTAAAATTATTTTTGATTGTTGTTCTGTGGTTAGCCCAAATAACCTTCTCTTCATTTTGTGATAATGAAGAGAAGCAATGTGTCCGTAAAATGAAATAACAGCCAGTCCATAATAAGGAACAAAGAATAATTTTAAAGGCCAAGTATTTAAACCAGCTACTCCAAAGTAAAAATTTGTATCAAGATTTAAAATATATCTACCAAACAATACAGCACTTACGTGTATAACTAAGAAAAGTGCTAAATATAAACCCGTCCATATCTGCAATTTTTCATAAAAATTAACTACAGACTTGCGTTTTGAAAAAAACAACTTTATTCCTGATACAATTTGAAAAAATATTGCAGTTAAAAGTATGGTTTCTATTAAGAAATTTCTATAAACAAGCCTTAATTTGTGCATTAACTCAATGTGATCTTCTGTTCCAAAAACACTTACAGAATGATTGAGTAGATGGAATCCTACAAATATTGAAATTGTTAATCCCGAAAAGAAATGAACTCGTTTCATCTTTTTTTACAAAGGTCTGATAAGTAATTTAGTTTCATTTATATGATATATATACACCCACTTGCATATATATATCATATACGTCAGGCAATTTACTACTTAATTTCATAGGTTTAAACTATCTAAAGGGGTTATAATGCACCCAGAATGTCGGTCCAGGGAAAATTTCGGTATTGTTTACGCTGCCTCCTAATAACGGTACATCGGTGGTGATTTCTCCCATAGTCTTAGCTTTGTAAGAGCGGATTCAGTTATCTTTTCGAATGAGTAAGACATTACTTCCGGCCACCCATCGCATCGTCCAACTGGTTAGACAAGTGTCGCAGAGCGGGGTATCTAAGTTATTTGATTGGCAGGTTATCACCAATCTGTATTAGGGCCGTATTTCCCACACCACATCGTTAATTAGCCAGCCACAATGAGTCCGCAAACCATTGCTTGCTGTCTGTGAACTGCTTCAACACCTGAAATCCATGTCGGGTAGCCAAGTCAGAGATATCCGATGGAGCAAATTTTTGTGAAATCTCCATGAGAATGGCTTCATCCTGCTCGAAGCGGATAACACTTTCGCCGATGATCACGCTTTGGTTCTTACGGCTGACCAGGTAGCTTTTACACGTATAAGTTATAGGGTTATAAGTCGGAAAATGGGAAAAGTTATTCAGGTCAAAGTTACCGTCAAGCTCCCTATTAATGCGTTCCAGTAAATTAAGGTTAAAGCGCCTGGTAATTCCTGCGCCGTCGTTGTACGCCGCTAAGATTGTCTCCGGATCTTTCTTCAGGTCCATTCCCATAAGCACCATATCTCCCGGCCGTATGTTCGAGCGAAGCTTCCCACAAAATTCGCTAATTTGTGTCGCGGGCATATTGCCGATGTTCCCGCCGAGAAAAAGGATAATCTTCCTGCGTTCGGGCGAAGTGTCCATAGCTTCTCTCAGCTTCTCAAAATAATCTCCCTGGTACCCCTTTACGTTGAGACCAGGGATGTTTTTTGGGAAAACATGGTTCAGATAGTTGATGGTGCTCGTGGAAATATCGACGGGCTGATACAGGAAGTGGACTCCCTTAGAACTAAGGTGTTCCAATAGATATTTAGTTTTAGAAGCGTCGCCCGCGCCAAGTTCGATGATATCGAAGTCACTTCCGTCTCGCCGGAAGGCCTCACAAATCTGGCCTGCTTGCCCGGAAAGGATTTCCGTCTCGCACCTTGTAGGGTAGTACTCTGGGCAGGCCATAATCTCTTGGAATAACCCGTCACCTACGGCGTCATAAAAATATTTTGAATCCAGCGTCTTTGGACTGGACGAAAGTCCCTTTAACACATCCCGGTAGAATGTAGCGGAAACTGAAGCTGCTTCTTTCTGTGTTGTTGTATCGATCATATATCTGTTCGCTAGAGCTTTACTATTTGGCCAGCCTTATGCCGGTGAATTGCCACCGGGCGTTATGCGGAAAAAAGTTTCGGTAGGTACACCGGCTGTGTCCTTCGGGCGTTGCGACGGACGCTCCGCGTAATACCTGTTGACCGACCATAAATTTACCGTTGTACTCTCCGATTGCGCCGGGCGAGCGTTGATATCTGGGATAAGGAAGATAGGCGCTCGCCGTCCATTCCCATCTTTCACCCCAATCGAATCGGGAGGACGCTGCTTCCCATTCAAACTCGGAAGGCAGCCTCATTTGTTTCCAGGCTGCGAAAGCCGCCGCCTCATAATAGCTGATATGCGATACCGGCTTACCCGGATCGACAAAAACCAGTCCTCCGAGAGTATAGTTGTGGTACTGTCCGTCTATTTGGTGCCAATACATAGGGGCCGAGATCTTTTCGGTGTTCACCCACTCCCATCCCGCCGAGTGCCAATGGCGGAAATCTTGATAACCGCCGTCTTGTATAAATTCCATGTATTCTTCGTTAGTTACCAATGAACAGCTTATCTCAAAGGATTCGAGGTAGACCTTATGGTTACCTAATTCATTGTCAAAACAGAATCCCAAACCGCTATGACCGATTTTATAAACTCCCTCATCCTGCTTTATCATTGAAGGATTTTGCGACGGCTTCTCGCGGCTTTCCGACTGTTCTGATGAATAAGGGGGCATCAGCGGATTATTACCCAAAATATACTTAATGTCGGTCAGCAACAGTTCCTGATGTTGTTGTTCATGATTGATGCCGAGTACTATAATTTCAGAAATTCCGGGGTCATGAGCTTTTAGAAGAAAACTTTCCATGGCTCGGTCCACATGCCGCCGGTACTCGTAAATCTCAATTACCGTGGGTCTGCTCAAGTTCCCCCTGTCGGTGCGCACCACGCGGCGGCCTACGGTTTCATAATAACTGTTAAATACAAAGTTGTACGATGGGTTGAAGACGGTGTACCCCTTCATGTGCGGGATCAACAGAAAGGTTTCAAAAAACCAGGTACTGTGTCCCAAGTGCCATTTGGGCGGACTGACGTCAACCATGGGCTGTACCACGTAATCTTCGATTTTCAGCGGCTCGCAAAGCGCCTCAGTGCGGGCACGCATCCTGCTGTAATCTTCCAGATACTTCATACTGATCTTTTCACTAGTATTGAGCTCCGATTTCGTGTTTAAAGCACCACAGCCATCGCTCGCCTTGCTCAGCGGAGGCCGCGACCTGATGTCCTTCAATCGCAGAATGCTTCCTCATGTGTTGATTCGGCGAGGAGTCGCAGCAAAGGGCTTCACCGCAGGTTTGGCAGGTGCGCAAATGAAGCCATTGTCCGCCGGTCCTGATACATTCAGCGCATTCGTGGCTTTGAGGCTGTTTTACGGTCTTAACCGCGAGTAAATGATCGCATAACATCTTTTGATCTAGCATTTGTCTTTTTTATGGTGATTTTGTATACTTAATTTTCAGCAAGGTACCGGTGAACGAAAGAGATAGCCATCGAGCCTTCTCCTACTGCAGAAGCGATTCTGTTCATGGCGCCTGAACGCACGTCGCCGGCCGCAAAAATTCCGGGCACGCAGGTTTCAAGCAAAAACGGATCTCGCTTAAGTTTCCATTTGCTCCTGAAAAGTCTTTCATCGCCCGTTAAATCGCCACCCGTTCTCACGAAGCCGTTCATGTCACGTATTAGCATGCCATCCAGCCAGTCTGTATAAGGCTTCGCGCCGATGAATATGTACAGCGCCGCCGCTTCACCTGTTGTTATTTCGCCGGTAACGACGTTTTCTAAAACCAGCGATTCAAGCTTCTTGGTTCCCGTCGCTTCCTTTATTTCAGTTTGAGTGAGGACATGAATATTCGGCAGGTCCTCTATCTGACGGATCAGGTAATTTGACATCGTATCTGTGAGGCTTTCTTTACGTATCAAGATGTGAACCCTGTCAGCGAATTTGGAAAGGTACACGGCTGATTGTCCCGCTGAATTCCCTCCGCCCACGATATATACGTTTTTGTCGCGACAGGCTGCCGCCTCGGTGATGGCCGCGCCATAATAAATACCGGCACCCGTAAGCCCTGGAATTCCCTTGGTCTCGAGCTTTCGATAATCCACACCGGTAGCGATGATCACCGCTCTGCAATTAATCTGCTCATTGTTTGCCATGCAGAGGATCTTATAGCTGCCTTTCTCAGTTATAGAAATAACCTCTTTCGGCGAAAGAAATTCGGCTCCCAGGCGCCTGGCCTGACTGATAGCTCTGCGGGCCAGGTCGGCGCCGGTAAGTCCTGAAGGGAAGCCAAGATAGTTTTCAATTCTCGAACTGGTTCCCGCCTGTCCGCCCGGGGCTTTTCGTTCAATAACTAAGGTGTTAAGCCCTTCTGAAGCCCCGTAAACAGCCGCCGCTAATCCGGCGGGGCCCGCGCCGATAATTACCACGTCATACACCTCGGAGGTGATATTTGGAGTGGCGCCAATTTTTTCGGCGAGCGTATTAATATCAGGCTGCTTCAGGATCTCTCCGTCTTCGAGCACGACCAGGGGCAACTGTCCCTCAGTAAGGCCGTTCAGATCCAGCAGCTTGCGTCCGTCCGGGTTCTGTTCAATGTCGATCCATTGATAGGGAACCAGGTTTCCCGCCAGATAATCTTTGATATCGTGCGACAGCGGGGAGTACTGATAGCCGACAAGTCGTAAGCCTTTAAAATCAGGTTCATATCCAACCTGCCAGTCTTCAAGTAAGTCGTCGACTACTGGATAAAGCTTTTCAGCAGCCGGATCCCAGGGCTTCATCAGGTAATAATCCAGCTGTACTTTATTAATCGCGTTTATCGCTGCCTCGGTGTCTGAGTACGCGGTAAGCAGAACCCGCTTCGTTTCAGGAAATACCTTCATTGCCTGCTCCAGGAAATCAACGCCCTCCATTTCCGGCATCCGCTGATCGCAAATAAACATCGCTATCGACCTCGACTGGTTCTTTAATTCGGTTAGGGTTTCCAGTGCCTCAGCCGCTGAGGTGGTACTTATTATTTTATATCCGCGCCCGTATCTCGATTTCAAATCCCGGGCGATCGCATTCGATACCTGTTGGTCGTCGTCAATCGAAAAGATTATCGGTTTTTCCATGTGTTGTATATTATGCTATTTTTCTTCAGAGACATCACTATCTATTAGGAAGCAAACCGTAAAAGTGGTATCGCCAGGTGTTGAACTAACTTTCACTGAGCCCTTGTGCTTTAAAACAATCCGTCTAACGGTTTCTAGTCCCATTCCGGTGCCTTTACCTAGCTCTTTGGTTGTAAAAAAAGGATCAAAAACGTTAGATATAATGCTTTCAGGAATGCCCGGCCCGTCGTCGTTGATGGTCACTTTTACAAATTCCCGGTCTCTTTCAGTGGTGATAGTCATCATTCCTTTCTTATTCGCTTCCATCGCGTCAAGCGCGTTATCGATCAGGTTGGTCCAGACTTGATTTAATTCCCCCGGATATACTTTAACCGGAGGCAAACTCTCATCGTACCGCTCAATTAAACTGACGTTCCCCCTCCTGAATTTATGGCCCAGGATACTAATGGTATTCCGAATACCCTCGTGAATGTTGGCTGAAATCTTCTCGGAGCCCCGATCCATATGGGTATAGATCTTAACGGATTTGATTAATTCTGATATCCTCGACGCGGATAGCTGTATATCCAGAACCATTTTTTCCGTGACGAGAACGTTTAGAATCCAACTAAATACCGGTTTTCGGGCATTAGCGGGAACAAACTTTTTAAAGACTTCAAGGCTCTCTGTTCCAATGTTAAAATCCGCGAAGATTTCAGCCATCTCTTCTGAATCAGATATCTCGTTTTCGTCGAGCCAGTCAGCGATAAGTTCTTCTTTTTTTGTACGCTCCTTCAGGCTCAAATTGGAGGGCTGATACCCCGACATGATACGAAGAAGTTCCTCGTTGGCGCCCTCCACCTGGTACGGTTCGAGATGTATCGCTGTTAATTCCTTAAATGCCAATGGTTCTAACCGAAGGTGCTGGCGTAATGACAAAGAGTCGCTTACCAGAGCCGAAGCCGGATTGTTAAGCTCATGCGCTAATCCCGCGGCAAGTTTGCCCAATGCGGCCATTTTATCAGTTTGCTGTTGAAGCGTAGTGTAATCCCGTACACGGGTACTCATAACATGTACCAGTGCCTGGGTGAGTTCAAACTGAGTATTGATCATTTCCCTGATCCGGTCAGTCGGAAATGATAAAATTCGAACGGGACCTTGAGCTTGAGCATTCAGCGAAGCCACACTACTGCGAGAGTAAGGAAGGTAGCCGAATATATCTCCTTTTGTCAACGTAGAGATATCTCTCTTTACATCAACCTGATGCAGATAAACGCCAATTTTACCTTCAAGGACGAAATGCGGGCCGTCAATCTTGGTCCCTTCCTTTCCTACGAACTCACCGTCTGAAAATTCACGGGCGCTGCTCTGCTCGACCAGCCACTCGAGTTGTTCGGCGGGAACCGCGGACAAGCGTCCGAAACTTAGTAACTGATCAACGTATGTAGATATTGTGTTAGACATCGCTTAAATTTTAATAAAGAAAACTCTTAAAGACCTAGTCGCTTTTCTCCCAGACATCGCCATATTGATCCGGCTGCGCTTCAAAACGAGCACGTACGAATACACATAATGGAACCACCCGCAATTTATTGGCTCGGACGAAAGTCACCATTTCATGTAGCAACATGGTGGCAAAACCGTTTCCTTCCTTATCCTCGTCAACTTCGGTGTGGTACACAATCATTTTGGTATCCTTAATCTTCACAATCATTTCACCTACCTTAGTTCCGCTCTCGTAAAGGTTAAACGCATCGGTGTCTGATCTGCCGGTTTCGAATTTAATATCAATCATCTGAATTTTGTGTAATGAATATTAATCACTGTCCTTGCTATTAGATTTATTTGGGGTTTCACCGAAAGTGTACGGGCCGTATTTAAAAATCACGCCAGGACATCATGATATTCTGATACAGCGTCAAAGACATGCCTGGCGAAAGGGCAAAGAGGCAAGATCTTAATGTGTCTTTCTCTCGCGAAAAGCACTGCCTGACGTACTAAGTGCTTTCCGGCATTTTCTAATTATAACTAATAATCAATAAACAGGTTTCGGTGATATCAAAGGATAATTGTGCTAATTAAAGCTCAAGTAAACCCTCTACGTCTAACCGTTTGTTGTGCATGGTTATTTTACCATTGTTATCGTACCATTTCTCTCGGGAGCGGTCCCAGTACAGTTCAACTCCGTTCTTGTCAGGATCGTTAAGATAAATGGCTTCGGATACGCCGTGATCCGATGTCCCTGTTATAGGGTAATTTTTCTTTATCAGTCGGCGCAAAATTGCTGCAAGATCTTTTCTTTCAGGATAAAGAATGGCTGTATGGTATAAACCGGGAGCACGTTCGGGCGCCGGACCGCTATCTTTACTATGCCAGGTATTTAAACCAATATGATGATGATATCCTCCCGCTGATATGAAGGCAGCCTGATCGCCATAGGTGTTGATCAGTTCAAAACCTAATAAACCGCAGTAAAAATCAAGCGAGCGTTGCAAATTGCTTACTTTCAAGTGTACGTGGCCTATACGGGTTTCGGCGGGTATGTTGTAGTTGTCCATGATTCAAAAATAGTTTAGGTTCTTTATGAGGTTGATAAGCTTTGCAGAAAAAGATCTTGGTCAGCCTGCCTTAGAGTATTTTTAACCTTTGCTTTTCGTAATCGATATTTCCGTAATCGCCATTATAAAAATCCCGGTAGGCAATGGCGATATCCAATTTGGAATTCATGACGAAAGGCCCCTCCGCGTAGATGGATTCCTGATAGGTCTCGCCACCGAACAATAAGAAGTCACCAGCCTCCTGGTTGTCATTTTCCAATTTAATGCTTCCTGCCTTCCTGTCAAATTCTATGAATTCACCAGCATTAAACTTTTCGTCATTTATGGTGGCCGGAAGTACGGGCAAATAGGCTGCTACTTCTAACTTTTCAGCAAAATCTGTCGTGAAGCTGGCACCCGGCTCCAAATGGATATGGTAGAGAAATTGTTCTGAATAGTTGGGTATCGCAGAACTTAGTTCGTCAAATGAACCGGCGACAACTTTGATCCATCCTGTTCCTTCCGGCAAGTCTTTATAGGGCACTTTATTGCCTTCAATAGCCAAATATTCTGGTTTTTCAGCTTTTTCCTTTGCCGGAAGGTTGATCCAGAATTGAAAGGCATGGACCATCTTGGAATCTGTCCGAGAGTCATAGTTGAGCGTTTCATCGTGGATGATCCCGTTCCCGGCCTTCATCCATTGGATTCCGCCCGAATGTACCATGGCATAGTTCCCGGCACTGTCGAAATGTTCGTCCTCGCCATTTAAAATGTAGGTTAACGTAGCGATGCCCCGGTGCGGATGCGCGCCGGTACCCTCCTTGTTGACCCTGGTTTGGATCGTAGGAACGATATGGTCCAGGAATACGAACGGGCCTACCGCGTCTGCATATCTGTTGGCCAGTATGCGGTAAATTTTCAGGTCGCCTATATCTGCCCTTTGCCCCTGGGTAGAAAAGCTGCTTTTCTTTTTCATATTAAATATTAATCTTGAATAGTTTAATTCAATTAAATGGTGGTCGGGACTTAGCATTATGTCTAACAAACGGTATAACTTTTGAACCAATCAGTTCAATGGCTTGCATCGACTGCTGATGAGTAAGGCCAGCAATATCCATCTGGAACATAAAACGGTCCACCCCCCCAAGTGCTTCGCTGTGGTGCAACAGCTTCGCAGCAACCGTTTCCGGTCCGCCGACCACAAGGACACCTTTTTCCGATATCAGATCGTCGAATTGACTTCTTGTGACAGGCGGCCATCCGCGTTCGAAGCCTATTTTCGTCCATGATTCTTTATAGCCCGGATAGTAATCATCGATCGCCGTTTGATCGTCCACACCAACATAGCCGGGCGAATGCAGGCCCACCCTTAGCTGTTCCGGGCTAAAACCGGCTTCGGCGCCTGATTTTCGATAAAGGTCGACCAGCGGCCGGAAGCGCTCGGTTTCCCCGCCAATGACGGCCACCATTAAAGGAAGCCCTAGCATACCAGCACGCACACTCTGATTAACCTCAGAGTGTCGATTGACTTTGGTTATTGTGCCGGAACTGGCGTATTTAATAACTGCTGTTCCCAAGCATAAGCAACGCCGGTCGCTCCGCAATGCTCGATCATCAAACCGGCCAGCTGGGCAGCTGTATCCAGACGTGCCCAATCACGCTGCCATTCAGATATGACCGCAAACCAGTTAATTGGCGTAATACCATGTTGTACCATACGACGTACAGCCATTTCGTGCGCTTCCAGGGAAGACGACCCGCACGCATCTGTTACAACAAATACATCATAGCCTTCAGCTGCTGCCTGTATGGCCGGCATAGCGACGCATATATCGGTCCATAATCCGGCAATAATCAACTGCTTGCGGCCGCTTTTCGCCACAATATCGGTCACATTGGGGTCTTCCCAGGTATTGATCCAGGTACGGTTAATCGGTTTTTGCTCCGGAAATACATCCTGGATTTGTTTGATGATCAACCCGCCACGCTCCTCCAGAACCGTTGTCAGGATGGTTGGCACATTAAAGATCTTTGCGGCTTTTGAAAGACCTGCAACATTGTTAATGATCATCGTTGGCTCGTGGCTGTTAAGATTAGTGAATTGAAATGGCTGGTGATCGATCAGCACAACGATACTGTCCTCAGGACGCAACAGGGCCTCAAGGCCTTTTTTTTGAATGTTTGACATGTTTGATATTTCTAATATTAATTAAGAATTGCAATGCGCCTAAGAAATAATGGTTAGTATAATCCTCTCTATTTCGAATGTCTTTCGCCGTCCTTCTCTGCCATTCGCAATTGGAACAGCCATAAGCAGACCTGTAAGGCAAATCAGGGATCGTATAGCCGATAACGCAAATCATGATAATTTTTAACTATTGACAGAGCAAATTTCGAGATCCCGCCAGAAGGAAAAGATGACATTTGTAGAAAAATAATGTAGATAATTGTCTATAAAATTCAGAATGCTATCAGGTAAAACGAGTAAATACTTCGTAACAACCCACCACCAGCTGGTTATATCAGACATATTGACTCCAGCTCGTAAGAATCTGCTTTTACCATATATTTGCAATACGTACGATAGTAATAATAAAGTGATAAGAGAGACTATATGCATGAAGTTTTTTTTGACTACCTGAAGAAATTCAGATCTGAGCCGCTTACAGCCGAGGAAAAGGAATTGATAAGACAGACATTTACTCCCTCCAAACTAAGGAAAAGACAATTTTTATTACAAGCCGGGAATCAGTGCAAGCATTTTGCATTTATCGTCAAAGGTGCAATGCGAAAGTATACCGTAGATGACAGAGGGGTTGAACATATTATACAGGTCGGTATCGAGAATTGGTGGATGGGCGACCGCGAAAGTTTTGTAGAGTCCACGCCAAGCCTCTACCACATTGATGCCTGGGAGCATTGCGAACTGCTTTGTATTACATTGGAAGGCACGCTTCAACTACAGGAAAGGGTACCCGCGTTCCGTGATATGAAAATGAAGCTTGACGAGCGTAATATGATGGCCAACACCCGGCGTCTTGCATCCGTAATAAGTTCTCAGGCAGATAAGCGTTATACCGATTTCGTAGAATGCTATCCTGAACTTATCGCACGTTTCCCGCAGCATATTATCGCATCGTTCATCGGTATCAATAAGGATACGCTAAGCCGCGTCAAACGTCAGTTAAATCTTAAATAACACGTCTGCGATTTGCAATAGATATTTATCTACCACCTTTTTCGATAAATGTCATCTTCCTCTTTGAGCTCCGTTGCAGAAATTTGCGTGTCAACTTATTTCGTTGAAAATGAAAGCATGTATTCACTACGGCGTTGTGCGAGGACGCTGCTCCAGGTCTGTAACCTAAGGCACGTAAACGGATACGGCCACAAAATGCAAACCAGCTGGGAACTGGTCGGCCAGGTCGCCCCATGCTCAGGCGCTTTAAGTATCAAAGAGGATGTCCTCAATAAACGAAAGACAAATAATGGAAAATACAAAAGTTGTTTTTACGGACCGTGTCCACGCTGAAGTCCAGCTGTTCTCAAACGATGTCCAGGCGGGTAAAATGAACCTGGCTATGACAGGCGGAAGACTGGCGGTCTTCCATACCGAGGTCTATCCGGAGTTTGAAGGCCGTGGCTTTGCAAAATTGCTATTAGAGCAACTAGTCAGCTATATTGGAAACACCTGTCAAAGGGGCGATCGGCAGCGATAAATTCAGAACAGCTATCCACTGGAGGAATGGTGTACTGATCACGGACGAACCCGAAAAATTGGGCGGAAAGGATATTGGTCCGGATCCTTACACACTCTTATTGTCATCTCTTGTTTCCTGCACGCTGGCGACACTCCGGATGTATATCGATCATAAAGGACTGGAGATCCCGGAGATCAAGGTCGAAGCCAATATGTTCCAATTGATTGGGAACAACGGCACAGCCCTGCGCATTGATCGTACGATCTCCATCAAGTATGATACTGGTCCGGAGTTACAGCAAAGGCTGATTCGGGTTGCCGAGAACTGTCCTATTTCCAAGATGCTGAAAGGAAATATCAACATCCAGACGGAATTTAAGTAAGAGCCGAATAAATGCAACTAAAGACCTTCCCACTGGTAGACTTGTCACTCTCAGCACAGATTTCCCGTGATTTTTGGATATAAATCGGCCAAACATTTTATTGAATATTTGGACGCTTGGCTTCCGCCGCCTTCCTTAAAGCGTCACTATCCCAGCCACTATCTCTTTCAGTGATTTCTGTATCTTTCATATCACTTAATATCAGTTCTTCAAGTTCAGTGATGCGTTCTCTTGCTACTTTGATGTAAGATGAGGTGTTATTACGATAGTTGAGAAGTTCAGTAAGTGCTCTTTCATCATGACGAAGAAATGTTCGGGCTGCCCGATGCGTATTATAGGCCCTCAAACCTAGCATGCTTAAAGCATCTGTGCCCATTCGTAACGATGAATCAAGTGTTTCTCTGTAGATATTATCTACACCGGCTTCCATCAGGTCGTAGGCATCTTTGCGGTCGTAAGCCCTCGAAAGAATCTTCAGATGCGGAAAATGACTCTTTACCATACTTACCATCTGAAGGCACTGTTCCGGTGTATCCATGGCAATAATAATTAGTTTAGCGCTTTCGGCGCCGGCCGCTTTCATCAGGTCAAAACGTGATGCATCGCCATAATACACTTTAAATCCGAATTTTCTAAGGAGATCAACCCGGTCAGAATCATTGTCAAGAATGGTTGCTGAAATGCCATTAGCCTTTAAAAAGCGTCCAACGATATTTCCATACCGGCCAAAGCCGGCTATTATTACGGGATGCGTTTCGTGGATATCGTCGCTTTCGCGCTTCGTTTTCCGTTTAGTGAAGAAGCGTGGCATGATCAGGCGCTCGTTTAATACAAAGATAAGCGGACTTAGTGCCATGCTGATTGCCACCACCGCAACCAAAATACTGATGGTGTGTTCGTCAAGTAATTGATACTGTCCGGCAAAAGAAAAAAGAACAAAGGCAAATTCTCCCGACTGTGCCAGAGCAACGGCAAAAAGCATGTTTTGGTCACCTCTGATATCAAAAAAGTACCCCAATACATACAGAATAACACCCTTGATAATAACCAGACCGAGTACAAGCGCCAAAATAAGACTGGGATTAGTGCCAATGAGTCCAAAGTTGATAGAAGCACCTACAGCAATGAAGAAAAGGCCCAACAGTAGCCCTTTAAAAGGTTCTATATCACTCTCCAGCTCATGCCGGTACTCGCTGTTGGCCAGCACTACCCCGGCGAGAAAGGTTCCCAGCGCAGGACTTAGTCCAACCACAATCATCAGTTCTGCAATAGCAAAAACCAGCAGAATAGCAGTGGCCATAAATAATTCTCGCTGACGGGTTTTTGCAACCCATCGAAACACCGGCCCCACCACATATCGTCCTGCAAGAATGATTCCTCCAATGGCAGCTAAAACAAACAGCGTTTGCTGCCACCCTGGAAGGTGTCCAATGAAACTTGTACTGACCACATTATTTTGCTGTGTGGCGAGTAAGGGAAAAATAGCCAGCATAGGGATAACGGCAATATCCTGCGAAAGCAGTACGGCAAAAGAGGACTGTCCGGCTTTGGTTTTTAATAGGCTCTTCTCGCTCAGGGTCTGCATTACGATAGCAGTAGATGAAAGTGCAAGTATCAGGCCGATAACTAAAGATGATTGCCATACCTGACCGGCCAACCAGGCGATGCTGCCCAATACAATTGCCGTAACCAGAATTTGTACGCCGCCCAAACCCAGGATCAGTTTCCGCATACGCCAGAGGAGGTTGGGTTCTAGTTCCAGGCCGATTACGAACAACATCATTACCACACCAAATTCGGCAACATGCATTAGCTCCTTCCCTTCTTCGCCTACAAAGCCCAAAAGATATGGGCCGATGGCTATGCCTGCAAACAGATAACCAAGGACAGAGCCTAGCCCTAACCGTTTGGCCAGGTTTACCCCCACCACTGCGGCAGACAGATATACTATTGCTTGTATCAAAAATGATTCTTTACCCATATCTATAAGGAATAAGGTTTCTGTATCAGGTTGTTCATATAAGATGAACTTACTAGGTCGCCTTCGCTAAATCGGCCATCACGCAGTCCGGTGATTATTTCCCGGTAGTCGTTTGCGAAGGCTGCTGCTGCTTCTGGCGACAATAAATGCGAATTATGAACTACAAAGGGAGGATAATAGGTCATTTTACATAGAAACGCTGTTTGGTCGAATGGTGCCATTAATTCTGTAATGGTATACCTGTTGTGACCTTCTTTTTGATAGGCTGCGAAACTGCCACCTGAACTGAAAGCATTGAAGATCTTTTTATTTCTGAGTTGGGTACCTCCTCTTCCGTAGGCCCAGCCGTGTTCGAGCACCAGATCGATCCACTGCTTCAACAAAGGAGGAACGCTGTACCAGTAAAATGGATGATGGAAAACGATAATATCATGTGCCAGAAGCAAAGCCTGTTCATGGGTCACATCAATATCGAAATCCGGATAAACTTCATACAGGTCGTGTATGGTAACCTGTTCAAGATCGGCTATATTATCTATTAATTGCCTGTTGATTTTTGATTTTTCATACACCGGATGGGCAAATAAAATAAGTACAGCGGCCATGTCTTAAGTCAGAAAGAGTAATCGGTTAAATATATTACTAATTATTGAAAGGAACAGACGGTTCGGTTTTTTTCTCCGGCAGAGTGCCCCTCCACATCTGTACTGTTTTTCTGAAGATTAAGTAATTCGTCCCGGCTAATATTTAGCCGCAGTTTCCATTCTGCCAAAAACTCACCCTTTTCTGATCCCTGGAGGATCTATAAGGTTATACTCAATCACTTTCCGATACAGAAAGTGAAACACTATTGATAGTCAGCCACATGTATATCAAGAGATACAAATAAGAAACAGAAAAAATTCGATAACTGGCCCTGTTTTTTCACGTACTTATTCTTACAAAAATCTTACCTTTGTTGAACATTGAAAACAACCATCTGCCATATGGTTCTTGCATATATGAGCCCTATTCTTCCAAAGATTAGGGTTGTCAGTGTTATTCATTCGTGCTAGAAATAATCACCAATTTTTAGTAGTCAAAACTCAATACTTTAACAAACAGCCTTTATTCCTGTTAACCAGGAAAAGTGTGCATCACATTAGTTATGCTTGTTTGCGAATGACTACTTCACAGGAATGTTCAAATGATCGCTGTTAAAAATGTTGGCCGGGAAGAAAGTGATCCGAAAGCTGTTGTTACCTGGTTCAATAAAGCGAAAGACCGGAATGGCATGCTCGTCCAGATTGTTAAAGATTTAAAGGCCTGGTGTGATTTTAAGCGGAACAAAATGCCAAGCGGACTTGCGATGGCGATACTAGCAGTAAACGCTAAGGAGGAAATTGTTCTAAACGAACGGGAAGACATCAGCCTCCGCGATATCCTCTAAGAAATTAAAAGAGCCTTGAATATAAAATTTGTTGCCCTTGCCGGGACAATAAGCTTATACGATGAATCTGGGACCGGCGGCCATCTTAAACCTTGTTTCTCCGATGTTAACAACATATAGAATATCTCCAGCTATAACTTGGTTGAAGTTCGCCGGTATATGGAATTTAACTTAATAGTTTTCCATCCTTCCCTCATAAGCAAAGCTTTCTCAGTTTCTATTTCAATTGTATTATCATTTTTGTATGATACAGATGATGGAATTGTATGCCTTTTCCCGTTGGGTACTTCATTTTCCTCAATGACTTCAATAATGCGTAATTCCTCCTTGATATAAACATTTCTTGGGAGACCCTGGACCTGATAACTTATGTTTATCGAAGAATCGAAAATTTCTGGCTCCTGAAGCTTGCCATCAATCGTAAAATATTGCTCAGGCCAGAACTGCTCAAAAATTCCCGAATACTTGTTTTTTAATACGTCAGTGCTAATGCGAATTTCTACTTTACTCTCGTTAAGAAAAGGAATTTCGTTAAGCAAATCATTAGACTTATTTCCATCGCCGTTTATATCAACAGGTTCACTTGATGTAGACGAAATTATTTCATATTTCCCATTAAATTTTTCATAAAGCGCCTTATATGCCGGATTTACAGAGCTATCTTCAATTCCTGTTTTACAATTCGTCATTAACCCAACAAAAGCTGTAACCAAGATGATGTTTATTTTTCTCATAGTGTTTGTTGTGTTTAATCGTGTTTTAATGTGAATTTTCCTATTTTTTTCAAGAATAAATCTTTGAATCCTTTTCCTATAGAAATCTGCGTTTTGTCTTCCATAAAGATAGTATTGAATTGCACAAAATCAATCCTATTTATATTGACAACGTAAGACCTGTGAACTCTAATAAAAGAAGGAAGATCTATAAGTTTTTCCTCGATCGACTTAAGGCTCATATAACATAGATGCTCCGCATTGCTTAAACGAATAGTTATATAGTTTAATGCTGCACTTATGAAAATAATTTCTTGAGCCCGAATTTGAATCAGCTTTCCTTTAATTATGCTGTTAACGAAAAAGCTCTCCGGTACCACTTTTTTAATTCTATAGCTGTTTATTAGAACTAATGAACGCAAAAATATTTCATAGCTAATCGGTTTGAATAGCACGTGTGATGAATTCATCCAACGGTCTTAACATGGAATTCGAAGCAAAGTTAATTCTTGATGTAAGACAAATCATTGTACCCTACGACCCGACCCAACGAGATTCATACGGTAGATTTGCTTTGGGAAATAATATAGACTATAATACTTGGATTGAAGATATAACTAACGGAGGAAAGGCAGTCCCAACCGACTTCGAGCCTATGAGATTAAAATATTTTGAGTACTTAGACTTATTTTTACCCAATAACCCTTATTACAGTTATATGTCAAAGGATAATTCGCTTGCACCTAAGGTCCTTATTGATTTGTTGAAAGATTCAAAGTGTCTTTAAAAATTCGAAAAATGAAAAAGCTATTAGTAATTATATATCTGCTGATTTCCAGCATTGCATATTCTCAGTCTCAATTTGATAACCAAACTGCAGTTACATCGGCTGATGGAGTTGTTTACAATGTCTTATCTATTGGTGGTGGTAATAAGGTTAGAGTTATGAACAGTGCAAATACTTTACATAACGTGGTTAAAAATTATCCAATAAAGACAACTGATGATCTCGTAATAAGTAATATTTTAATGCCGCTGACCCCATTGAATCAAAATTTTAGTAAGGAAAAGTTGCTAGCATTCAAAAATGACCCTGCCAAAGTTAGAGTATTTGTCATTTTCGACAGAAACAATGTGATACGAGAAGTATCCTTCTTCCTTGCAAAAAATACTTCTTTTTTAGTTGACGATTTACAGAAGCTTGAAGCAATATTAAAAACTTGCACTATGTATTTTCATCGACTATCAGATCAAGTTAATGGCAGACCAGCACCTTCGCGAAACGCGGACTATTACCCAGAACTTAGCGGTATTCCATACTTTTCAGCATACGTGACTTTAGATTTTTCTGATGCATATAATGCCGTGTATACAAGAGATCGTCGGGGTAATCTTGTTTGGACCTTTCCCAGCAATTAATTCTAGGTACGAGTTGCGGTTAATGGGTTTTTAGCCAATAACCACGAAGGAAAGCCGTCTTATTTTTTAAGTTATGAGCGGTTTTCCTTTTTTACGACTAGACAGGGAATGGTGAATTTTAATAAAGGCACAGGTGCACTTAAATTAGATAATTTAGAATGAGCTGAACTACAATAACAGTTGGCAATTCGGATAAGTGAGTGTTTTTGGCCTGGAGAAAAAACCTTAGCTGTCTTTTGCAAAAAGAACTCTATTTTATTCTCATGCTGAGGAAGGATTCACATTGCTGGATATTACGGTTCGAATAGTGCCAGTCATTTGGGTTAGATGGGTTCTCCGTCACTTTTGGTGAAAGTTCACTAAATAATTACACCTTTAACGTCAAGCCTACCTTCTTTTCGAAGTATGCGCCCGACCAACTACATGTTTTCTTTCTAAATTAAGTTTTTATTGTTCTGTGGAAACAGCTGCCTAATGTCCTTATGGTTAATGGTCATGATATTCTGCAGTGCGTATTTTAGCCATTGGAAAGGACTCTTAACTACACCCAAAATATAAGAAATAAGCAGATCACAATCTGGTTATTTCTTATATTTGTTTAAGAACAAGCAAGATAATGAAATTAACAAGTATTATTCCTGCAGAAAACAATAGAGCGGTTACATTATGAAAACCCATGGTGGGTGAACAGACAGGTACACCACCTTTTAAAGTGATGCAACGGCGCTTGTACTTCGACTTGTTTTATCCCTTCGTCAAAGAAAAAGACATCAGAAGAGCAGTAGTCCTGATGGGACCAAGACGTGTAGGAAAGACTGTTATGATGTTCCATGCTATAGATGAACTTCTTCATGAAGGAGTTAATCCGCAGAAAACATTTTTTGTAGGAATAGATAATCCTATTTACCTGAGCTTAAGTCTGGAAGATCTCCTTAGTGCTTGTGGATTCTTATCCTGATACCAAATTTATTGTTTCAGCTTCAGCAGCAGCAGCGTTAAAATGGTACAGCATAGAAAGTGGAGCTGGCAGGTTTACGGATTTCATGTTACCGCCACTGACATTTCAGGAGTATATACATTTGAAACAAATGAATCATTTAATTTACGACGGAGTGATTCAGTACGCAGGAAAAGCGATAAACTATAAATTGAGTCACGATGTAAAGACCCTTAATAAAGAATTTATAAATTATCTGAATTTTGGAGGCTACCCTGAAGTTGTTTTGTCTGAAAAAATACAAAGTGATATGGGGCGCTATGTAAAAAATGATATAGTTGATAAAGTTCTTTTAAGAGATCTGCCAAGTTTATACGGAATAAAAGATGTACAGGAATTAAACCGATTCTTTAGTTATATTGCATTTAATACCGGAAACGAGTTTTCCTATGAAACAATGTCCAAAGAAAGTGGCATATCCAAAGACACTTTGAAAAAATACCTGGAATACCTGGAATCAGCGTTTCTGATTAAGGTTTTAAATAAAGTGGACATCAATGCAAAGAAACTCAAACGCGTTACCAGCTTCAAAGTATATCTTACCAACCCCTCACTAAGAACCGCCTTATTCTCACCAATCAACGAAACTGATGCAGCCATTGGAAATATGGTTGAAACAGCCGTCCTATCACAATGGATGCATAGAGAAAACCTCGATCTTACCTATGCCCGCTGGAAAGACAGAAGAGAAGGAGAAGTCGATCTTGTATTGCTGGATGACAAAAAATTCAAACCAGTATGGGGAGTTGAAATAAAATGGAGTAATCGCTATTTCGATAAGCCACAGGAACTTACAGGCCTGATCCAATTTTGCACTGCAAATAATTTCAATTATTCCCTTATAACAAGCATTGACAAACATGGGCTGAAAGAAGTAAGTGATCTGGTATTTACATTTATCCCCTCCTCAATTTATGCTTTCAATATTGGAGATATTACGTTAAGGAAAAAAAGTGTCGGATATGATTGATGCATCAATAGCGTCGACCAGAATAAAAATGAGGATGTTTGAAAGTGAAATTATACTTAGTCTGTTTTTTTAATCTTAAATTTTTCGGGGCGCAGTCTGTATATAATGTATCAAATGAACGCTGATTGACCGGATGTTAAGCTAAGCAATAACAGGGTTTTTTATATTAATAACGCCATGCTCTGAAAGCCATCGTTCAAATAATTCCTCTTCCTCGGGGGTGAAATGAACGATCTGGCCCGAGCGGAGCATGATAGTAAAAATATTTCCTGCCTTGATGTACTTCGCTAAGTCTGAAAAGGAATGCTCAAATCCAGGGAATAAGGAGTCTAAGGTTGGTTTCATGTTTAGGTTTTTACGATTTCTGAAAAGTACGCTCAAAAATAATAAAATGTTTGATAATCAGATGGTGAGCAAAGGGACTGAAGCCGCACCTGTGTGACCATAACCTTCGCGTCAGAAAGAACGAAAAAGACGAGACAGCAGTCATTGAAAAGCTGAAAGATGCTTCTGGAAAACTGGTGAGTAGCCTGATGGCTGCGGCCGCAATGATATGGGCCTCCTGTAACGTCCGTAAAATCCCCCCGTTATCCTTCACACTAAATACTCTTCTTATCAATCATAATCCGTTCCCCTGTTTATCACCAACACCTTATTTAGCGCTTCTAACACTACTTGAACATTTTGGTCGTCGGATGCTAATTGGAGCTCTCCGGTGTAATAATTTTCATGAAAATCATCGTATAACTCATTGGGTGGCTCTGTAGAAAAAGCGAGCTCCCAAAGTGCTTCATAAACGCGGTTTAAATCTCCAAAAATCTCTACCTTATGATAATCAAGGTAAGTTTTAAGGTATCTATCATGTTCTTCCTCGGATACATTATTAGAATCTGGGTCATCGCTCACTTCCAGCTCCTCTTCCGAAAGACTATTCAGGTTCGACAGGGACTCCCTCGCATCCGCCAGGATCTCAATCATCTTAATAATATCGGGTATTGCCCGATGATTTAAGGATTTAAAAATTTCAATGTCTATGGGAAGCGTGTCTCCATCCTTCAGGGTTACTTTCCAGTCCTGCCATTCCTCTTCCAAACCAATAGAAAAACCTAAACTATAAAAGTCCAGGGCGGCATCGTCAAGCAGGTGATATAGTTCGACCAGTTGCTGGCGGTAATTAAATTCATTTTCGCTCATTTTAAATCAGCTAGTGTAGTTCTGAAATGATCAATGGTGTAAACAAATATAAAATTCCCGGTGAAATTAGGGGCGCATGCGGCCCCTAAAAAACAACCAAGTAAAAACAGTTATTGCAGCCCCGACCCAAATCCACATATGCCATTTCACGTTCTTTTTGATCTTTAACAGCGCTGTGGATGTCACTTACAGCCACGCTTGTTTTTGTCTCCTTTTTACCAGCAGAGTCAATTTTCACAGACTTGTGCGCTGATAGAGAAGCAATCCCCTGGTGCCAAACTCCTCCATTGCCAGAAATCCTCACGATTTTCGCCTTACCACTAAATCCCGTAGCCAGAGAGAAAGGAAACTCACCATCTGGACTTATCTGAACCTGGTAAGTGTGTTTGCCCGAATCGGCATATATCAACTGTATATCACTGTCTGTTCTTTCCTTTAACGACACCGACCTTTCCAGATCTTCCCGCTGAACAAAACTGCTGTCTGCTTTTAATTAGCGACCGACTTTTTACCACCGAGCATCCAGGAACAAGCACAATAATCACAGAAAAGATTAAAGTTTTCATAACTCCTTCCCTCCTATGTAATCTGAAACTTTGTAAATCGAGCTGGTCATCCTTCGCCTTCGATGCACCCCATCACCTTCAATACTGCCAGAAATATTGGTATTTCCCTGGACCGAAACAACATATTTATCCGACCACTGATCTATGAAACCAACATGGGCAATTCTTCCCTTGTCAGGGAACGAAATGCCAAACACATCTCCGATCTCCGGAACCTGCCCCTCTTTCAATAAACCCCGGCTGCGTTGCCAGATCAAGTTTGAATTTTGGAAAAGGTCAGGTGACCAGGCACTTCTGGGGTTAGCGATGCCTGCCTGCCCCAGAGCCCAACATACAAACGCCGCGCACCAGGGATTTGAAGCTTTAAGATGAACATAGCGAAGGTAGGTTTCTACCCTTGTACCATCATTCCTCCCAGTTTTCTCTCTTACCCCCACTTCTGTACTGTAATCTTTTGGAGGAGGAGGCGCAAAGACTTCGTATTTTTGTCGCTTCTAACAACAGCAACACTAACATTGGCCGCTGTAGGCAAGGCTGTGGTTACATCAGCGCTGCCAGTGTAAACACAAACGCAAAAAGCAGCAACAAGTAGAAACTTAAGAATATCATTAACTTTTGCCATGGTAGTAATTGATTAAAAGTTTGCTCAAAACCGAATTCAGAATACTCTGCCATTATCGGCCAGATGGTTCGAATGATCCACCAGGTCATAAACTGGAAGAAAAACACCGCCAGTGAAGCCAGGATAATGGCACTCAGTACACCCGCATCAAAAAGTGCTGCCGAGCTATCAAATAGCCGAATCGCTCCTGGAAACAGCAGGAACATCAGTAACCAAAGAAGAAGATTAACCAGTTCCCGATTAAAGATAACCCTCGGAATATGTGGCCACTTAAGCCACTTCTTTAAAAGTATCGTTGTCATAATTTTTAAATTAAGTGTTAGAAACAAACCCAGATAAGTAGTTGCGGACGCTTAATGCCTTATCTAAAAACATAGCAATGTGCTGGGATGAACACCTCATCGACAGATATATACAAAAAATTGACAAAGAAAGATTAATTAACAATCCCGGTGTTTGTTGGACTAAAAACATGTTGAATGTTCTTTCCGATTGGCTAAATCAAAGGACCCTAAATTATGACAACGGCTGGGGTTGCATAGCACGTGCCGACGGGAAGTGGAAAACTTTAGAGATTCTCACAGAGTTTAACGATAAGATCGCATGGAAATTTCTTTCCACTAATACTAACATTGACTGGCGGGCAATATTAAGAACCTCACTATCTGAGTATTTCTTCCGGACATATTACTCCTACAATACTGTTTATGTTGGACTAATGGGAATAGCTTCTAACCCTTCCTTTCCCTGGACAGAGGAGCTGCTGTCAGAAAAAACAAGCATCATCGAGAACAATAAGGATTTCTGGGGATATTTCAACTCAAATTACGGCCTAAAAAAAGACATTTCGATAGTTCGGAAGTTTTCACAATATTTAAGCTTTAAACATCTGTCTTATAACGATTCTGTGGTCTGGTCTGAGGAATTATTGAGTGAATTTATTGATCATCCCTGGGATTGGAGCAGCTTATCTAAATCAACTACTCTACCTTGGTCTGACGAATTGCTGAGCTCTGGAAAAGATTTCAATTGGGAGTGTATTGCAAATAATGAGGGGGTTTTCAAAAGAATCATCCAGCCAAGAATAAATCCTCTTTTCATTAACGAAATAATGAACATGGAGTAGATGTTAGGAACTGTGTTAGAATAATAAACCACATAAGTATACTAATTACAAATGAAAGAGCAATAGCTAGTGTGTGTGTCTTACAGGATTCGAACCGCCCGCTTACACGGTTTCACCAACGAAGTATCACACACTTACGGCATCTCTCATTATCTTATTAAAAGGGTAAAAATCAACAAGTGAAACACACCTTTCGGTGTTTCCTGCTCTGACCAACTGAGCTACATTGACCGAAGCCAATGGCCGGACTCGAACCGGCGACCTGGACGTTAACTGCGAAGTAACACTCATTTACGACACCTCTTATATCAATTTCTTTTAAGAAGGGCGAAAAGTAACAAGCCACCGGCATTGACCGGTAATGATTCTTTGGACGAAGTAAGGCTTATTAACGGCACCTTCTTTATAATAAGGAGCAACAGGCGAACGCGGGACGGGGGCTCGCTATAGGGACTCGAACCCTCAGCATGATTTGCATCACACTGCCCTCCCCCTTCATGCAGCGAAGTAACCCGTTTCTACGGCATCCTTATTTTTTAAATATCTTTTAAAGTATGGGGCATTAGCATCCCCGTACTATTTATAACTCTATGTTGTTGATAGCATCCAATGCTGAACCTCCGTTTTCCAGTGCAGCTAAAACAACGAAAACTTTATCGCTCCAGCCAGCTACCAGAAACACATCGTTGCGCATTACTTGCAATGGTGCTTGTCCGTAACCTTTTAAGTCGAACAGGTATAACTTTGCATTTGGTGCAACCTCCCGCTTGTAACGGTCCCAGTAAAACTGGATGCTTGCAGAACCACTGCCTTTGCTATTATACAATTGCATATCAGTAAACAAAAACACCTTATCCATTTTTACCCTTCGGGATAAGAGATCTTGTATTACCAGATGGCCGTTAGTAGCATACCCAACCTCACCTTCGCGGCGATAAAACTCCTGAACGTTATTTAAAATGTTGTTACGAGGCACCGTGATAGTTTTCCAGGTATCGCCAAACATACCCACCTCTACATTTTTGCACCGGCTTTGTAACAGCATAGCCAGCATCAAACCTACATCGTATAATAACACTTTCGATTTTGCCGAAACAGGTGTTTGCATAGAGCCGGAAACGTCGCAAGCCAATAGTACACGTGTTTCGTAACCGAAACCTTGTATGTTAACGGCACTTGCCTGTACTGCTTTCTCCAATGCATCTAACAAACTGCCGGTATAACCTTTGTTTCCCGATAAAAAGGCGCTAAATTTTCTGGTTAAACCTCTTACTAGTGATTCGTCAGCTGTCAACAACAGTTCGCGGTAAGCCGCTAAATAACGGAAGGGAAACTGCTTTGCTTTAGCAACTTCATCCGCATCAGCTAAACGAGCACATATCTTTTCAAAATGTGCATAGCTCACGCCTGCTTCCTGTATGTTCCGCAGATTCCGCAATAACGCCATGTAACCCAACTTGCCGCTATCAATCAGCTCTTCCCACTTGGCACGAAATGCCACAGCTTTGGCTTCATCGCTATCGTAATTCAGCTGGCCTAATGCCGACAACTCAGTTTCCCAGGTATAAGGTGTTTGCAAAGTGCCTTTCGCTATTTTGTTAAACAGCTCCTGCTGTGCATTATCTTTCGCCTGTGGGTGAACCAGGAACAACGCATCACGTAATTTAATTTGACCATCCCGGTTGTATTTGGCAAACTGGTACTCGTCGAAACGATTAAAGCTTGCTGATAAACCTTTTTGCAATTGCTTGGATAAGCGATTCAGCTTTTTAGTGCCGGTTCGTTCATTCAACAACTCATAGCAAGCCAATAACTCCGTGATCTCGTCTGCACGGTTAACCACGCCTTTTGTAGCCCGAGCAACCAAATCATCGCCAGAGTGCTGTTTAGCCAGTTCGGTTACTAATACCAGTGGGACTGAACGCATATACATTTTAGTACGGGCATATACTGCCAGTTTAGCTACAAATATTGGATCGCAAGCTGCTACTAATATCTGCAAACGGTTTAAGCGCTCCTGGTTTTTCTCATAAAAGGAATCGTTTAAGCTCCAGGTTACTACGGCGGTATATAACTCCATTTCGGGACTTAGCATAAATGCTTTTGCTCCTTCGTAGTTAACGGTCTGATTTTTGAATTTGCTTAACAGGTTGAATTTCATTTTTAACCTCCTTTTTTGTTTTGTTGATACAAAGATTGGGAGGCAGTGCGCAGTCTTTTTGCGTAGTGAAAATTATTTTACTTTTTGGCGATTTGTGTTCGCTAGGAAAAATCAGGCTTTATTCTAGCACGGGTTAGGGAATGGAATTTTAATAGCAACATACAGGTTCTTCTGTTCTATGATCCATTAGTTTTTTCAGTTATATGACCGATATAAAAAAAAGGGTAATTCCCCCTTATTATTTTGATTCTTCCAATACTTAGCCTAAATTTGAGGGTAATTACCCGCACTCATGGAAAGATTTGATGTAAACAAATTACTTAATGAAATTTTCAATAAACAAACTGACATTGATTTAAAGGCTGCATTTGAAGAAAAGCTTTTTGAATATAATCTAACAAAGACCAAGGCATTAAAATTACTGAAGATCGATAAAGATGTTTTCGAGCAGATAATAACCGGAACAGCTAAACAGCCTAACCTTATCCATGTTGTAAAGATTGCTGAATTCCTGGGTATTGAGATTAGCAAACTAATTTCTGTTGTGCTAAAAAACCAAAGCGAGGAAAACATAGCATCAATTGATAGTGCAAGAAAGACTGCATTTCTTTTAAGAAACTTTGATGTTAAAACGCTTACTGCACTAGGATTTTTTGACACTGATGATGATACAGACAATCTTGTTAAAAGGGTACTTGACTTTTTCGGCTATGAAAGCATCCAAGACTTTGAACAAGAATTAGAGCAACCTCTTTATAGTCGTACCAAAAGAAATTTTTCTGAAAAGATGAAAGATTTTTGGGTTAAGTCTGCATATCAAACTTTTAGAATAATCAATAATCCAAACGAGTATGATAGGGTGCGCCTTAAAGAAATTATTGTAAAGATCAAACCTTACTCGCAGGACGAAAACAACGGTCTTTTTACGGTATGTAAGGCGCTTTATAACATTGGAGTTACCGTAATATTTCAAGATTACCTTTCCACGACACAAGTACGGGGAGCAACGTTTATAATCAATAATAAGCCTTGTATTGTTATTACTGATTTCAATAAGAAATATCCCACTTTATGGTTCACTCTCCTGCATGAACTACATCATGTTTTGTTTGACTTTGATACAATAGCAACAAATAACTTTCATTTAACAGGCGATACTGACCTGTTTCTGATTGAAGAGAAGGCTGATGCATTTGCAAGAGATTTTTTTATGCCCGTAGAGAAATTTCAGTTTATTAAGAAATACATTAGCAATGCCTTTATCGTTTCCAAATTTGCAAAAGAGAACGAAGTACACCGCTCGATGGTCTATTCTTTTAATGCCTGGTATCAAGAGAACCTTTACGGGAAAAACTATCATGCGTTAGGCAGGGAGTTTTATCCTAGTTATCAAGATGCAATCAAAAAGTTAAATCCTATTAGTTGGCATGACGCTAGTATTAAGGAAGCTAGCGAAAAGATCAAGACAATTTTAGAGATCAAATAATTATTAAATATGAAAGAAGATAAAGAAATAAAAAAGCAGGAGGGACTATCTGAGGCCGATCGTGAAAGAATGGAACTTTTACAAAAGGCAAATGAAAAAGTAGGAAAGCAGCTTTCCATTAATTCTCAAACAGGTAATTTGGAAGAGATTGATGAATTAAAGCAGCTAATTGGTAAAGAATTTGAAAATCCGGAAGAAAAATATAACATATATTATCAAGGGATTAGAAGACTACTGATGAACTACTTGCCTAAAGGTAGAGAGTTTAAAGAAGTAAGAGATATTATCTATGACGAAAAGAATATTTTCTTAAATCTTGGCAAGAAAAAATCAGACAACAATGGTATCCGTAAATCAGATGGAAGAATGACCTACCAGCCTGTAATGAACGAAATCTTGGATATTATTGTCGATTGGGTTGCAAGTTCTCAGAATGCATTTGATATATACCGTGAGTTCTATCAATTGAATGAAAAACATGGATATGGACATGAAGACTATGATGTGACCACTGCCAGTGTAGCCAGAGCAATGCTAGAATTATCAGAAGATAAAAGATAATAAACTTACCCATTAGCTATTCCAGGTTTATAATCTGGAATAGCTATCGAAAGATTTTTGATCCGAAGTAAACTACAGATCTCACGATCTCCAGCTCCTATCCCTAAAAGTTCTCCACTCAATCTTCCGGCTTTTCCCTCGGGTCTGCCATTCTCACAATCCTCGGTTCAAACTTTGCCAATACCTCCACTAAATTTTCCTGAGCAGCCATTACCGCATGAATATCCTTGTAAGCCATCGGTGCTTCATCCATATCGCTTCCCATCAGGGTGATACGCTTATCAACTAGGTTCGCTGCAATAACAGATTTGTCTAAAGTTTTAAAAGCAGCACTTCTGCTCATCAACCTGCCTGCACCGTGGCTTGCAGAATTAATACTTGCCGCATCCCCTTTACCACGGACAACAAAACCTGGTGTACTCATCGATCCTGGGATGATACCCAGCACACCTTCACCGGCCGGAGTTGCACCTTTACGGTGAACTATTACTTCTGTACCGTCTGCCAGTTGTTCTTTCCAGGCAAAGTTGTGGTGATTCTCAATGACCATTAATGGTGTATGATTTAGAGCACGGGCAATTTTGTTATGGATTTCATGGTGGTTTGCACTTGCGTAGTCGCCGGCAAGGTTCATGGCAATCCAGTATTCTTGTCCTTCATCTTTATCCAGGTCTAGCCAAGCTAAGTGTTTAGCTTCGGCAGGAAGCTTGGTTTTAGTCATGGCAATTTTGCTGTAGTGATCAGCCACGCTCCCCCCAAACCCACGAGAACCAGAGTGAGATAACAGGACTAAATACCTGCCTGCTGGAATTCCTGCTAAAGCACCATCTGCAATACTTAATTCGCCCCATTCTACAAAGTGGTTACCGGTTCCGCTGGTTCCTAATTGTGCATAAGCTTTATCCTTTAAAGAGCGGATGACTTTAGTTTCGCTCCATGTTTTGCTATCGAACAATGAACTGTCAAAATAGGATTTGGTGGTACACCCCATTCCGAAATAGGTATTATCAACCAATATATTTTTAAGCATATCGTTTTCGTTGTCAATAGTTTCTGCCGGAAGGTCAAAGATGCTTAAACACATCCTGCAGGCAATATCAACTCCAACTGCAAAAGGAATAATGGTATTTGCCGTAGTGGCCAACACTCCGCCGATAGGCAAACCATAACCCTGATGCGCATCGGGCATTAATGCACCTGCCACCGCGATAGGTAATTGGATTGCTGTTCGCATTTGCGCTAAGGCACCTACCTCAATATGTTCAAATCCCCAAACCGGGAAGTCTGCTATCTCCTCTTTCAGTTTAAAATTTGTTCGTTGTTGCTTTAAAAACTTGCCTTCTTTACGTAAGGCAATAATGCTTTCGGCAAGATTCTTAAACTTTCCGCCTTTCTTTAAAGCATAGGGCATCGGGTCATCGATCAGGGCTTCCATATTAGCCAGAATATCCTGTTTAGACATTACAGCATGTTTTAATAAACCATTTGCTACACGACTAAAGCTTACCAGAATCTCCACATCGTTAATACCTAATGCTTTCAATTCATTGTTGCTGACCTTCTCTTTTTCCATGATTGTTTTAATATTTAATGACACAAAGAAATTCTGCTCCTGCGCAATCTTTTTGCGTAGTGAAAAATAATTTATACATTTCTAAAAATTATTTCTGATGCCTGTCAACCGCAACGCCCTTATCCGTTACCGGACTATTGATAACTGCTTAAAAAACAGATATAAAAAATGGACTTTAGAGGACCTTATCGAGGCCTGTTCTGATGCTCTATATGAATATGAAGGTATTGATAAAGGTGTAAGCAGGCGTACTGTGCAGGCGGATCTCAAAATGATGCGCAGTAATAAACTGGGTTACGAAGCTCCGATAATTGTGATGGATAAGAAATATTACACGTATTCGGACAAGAATTACAGCATCACTAATATTCCTCTTACCAATCAGGACATGCAGGTTCTTACTGAAGTTGCAGATCTGCTGAAGCAGTTTAAAGGCTTCAATCATTTTTCTGATGTAAATGAAATGGTGAGCAAGATAGAAGATAAGATCTATGTACAGAAAACACATAGCCCCTCAGTAATTGATTTTGAAAAGAATGACAATCTAAAAGGCCTTGAGTTTATAGAGATCATCAGAAAAGCTATAATTTCAAAGACAGTACTCTGCATCACCTATCAATCCTTTAAGGCAAGGCAAGCAAGTACATTTTGTATAAGTCCTTATTTACTTAAAGAATATAGAAACCGGTGGTTTGTACTATGCCTATCGCATCAGAAAAACAAGCCCCTGTTAACTATGGCCCTTGATCGGATAGTTGCTGTAGAAGAAGCTGCAAAAGAACACTACATTGAGAATACATTAGTAGACCTAAGTACTTATTATTCTGACGTACTTGGAGTAACGAAATCTCCCAACCAGAAAGATTGTGAGGTTGTATTTAGGGTTGATCACGAAAACGCTCCATACGTAATCACAAAACCCTTACACCATACACAGAAAATATTATCAGAAAATGCCGAGGGAAAGATCTTTAGCATCAGAGTAATTATAAATTTTGAGCTGGAAAGGGAACTATTGGGATTTGGCTGTAAGCTAAGAGTATTGGGACCACGAATCTTGGTAAAGCGAATACGAGAAAATTTAAAAAAGGCGTTGGAGTGTTATGACTTAGGAAGTGGAGTTGAAAAAAAGGAATATGAACCAGAAAGCGAGAGTGAATGATTCCCAGAGGTAGATTGGATATACATTATCGGGATCTTTTTGCGGGGCTATATTACAGTTGCTCATTATCGCAAAACTATCCTATGCAGTTTGCCTGGCCTAATTCTTTATGCTGTCTTTCAGTTCGGAGTGGTTTTGATTTGGTTCTTAAGACGTTAAAATTACCCGCAGAAAGCGAAGTCTTAATTGCCGACATTAACATTCCAGGAATGTTTGAGATTATTAAGGCGCATAAACTTGTTGCTATACCGCTAGCTGTTAATAAGCACAACCTATCCATTAGTAGTGAGAGCTTTAAAGCCAGTATCAATACTTCAACAAGGGCGGTAATCTTTACCCATTTGTTTGGTAGCATTTCAGAGATATCCTCACTCGCTGAAATAGCAAAACAGAAAGGATTGTTTATTATTGAAGACTGTGCACAAGCATTTACAGGAAGCTACCAGGGAAATAAACTATCTGATGTGGTCATGTTTAGTTTTGGAATGATAAAAACTAACACGGCATTAGGAGGGGCAATATTAATAATTAAGGATCAGCAGCATTATAAAGAGGCTCTATCTCTTCAAAACTCATATCCCATACAGAAGAGAAAAATATTTATTAAAAAGTTGTTGGTTGCTCTGGTAATTAAAATTCTTTGTACAAAGTTTCTTTACTCGGCATTCTATAAGTTAATAAAGATTGGAGGAAAAGATCCCGATGAAGTTTTATCTAGCTTTACCAGAGGATTTCCGAAAGGAGACCTATTTAAAAGAATTCGAATCAAACCCTCTTTGCCCTTGATTTTATTGATTAAAAGAAAAATTAAGAATTTCAGGACTGAATCTATAGATCTAAGAAGTGGATATGGATCTGAAATCCTTAATAATCTTCCAGACCAAGTTAAAGTTGGGAATACTAATCTTCAGCATACGTTTTGGGTGTTACCAATTAATGCTCCATACCCTGAGAAGTTAATTAAGACTTTAAGATTGAAAGGCTTTGATGCGACATCGAAAGCTTCGAGTTTAGTTAAATTAAGCAATAAGCCAACAACTGATATTCATTCTGATGAACTACAGTTCGAAAAACTGGTCTATCTTCCAATGTATCCGGCGATGAAGACAAAGGATCGCCTAAGGTTAATAGAGCTTATTAACAGTAATATTTAATCAAAACAAGTGTATTTAGTAAAGGATTCAAAAACAATCATCTTTACTATTATATTCGTTTTGGGAATTCCTTCCAAACCTATTCCTGTATGATGGACTTTAAACAAAAACTTCCTGTTAGTTATCTTCTTTTTACATTGAGAGGAAGAATATCCAGGTCTGTATTCTGGACAGCTATGCTATTTGCATGCTGCACATTTTACGTAATGTATAATTTGTTCCTTGGGGTTTTAGGACTTTCTATAGGATGGGTTTTATATCCAATGCTATTTTGGGTATGCGCTGCTGTTTCAGCAAAACGGTTACACGATACCGGTAAATCTGGCTATTTGTTATTAGCATCCCTGATTCCCGTTTTTGGTCCGCTATGGCTATTATATATGCTGGGATTAAAAAAAGGTGATGTTACACAAAATCGCTACAGTAATGTTCCCGGAACCAAATCCGACTATTTAAAAAATGATGAAGGCAAAAAGTTAGTGCATTTAAAGAAAGATGAACGCATTATTGATGATGTTACCAAATTAAATCCTATACTGGTAAATAAAGTAGCCCGACCAGAAACAGTAATGGAACTTTGCGAGCTTATCAAAACTAGCATTGGTCCTTTAAGTATCGGAGGCGGACGTTTTAGTATGGGCGGGCAAACGGCCAGTACTGATACCCTCCATATCGACATGCGTCGTTTGAACCGAATTCTTAGTTTTTCTAAAGACGCGAAAACCATCAAAGTTGAAGCCGGAATACGTTGGTGTGATATTCAAAAACACATAGACCCCTTTGATCTAAGTATTAAAATAATGCAAACCTATGCCAATTTCACAGTTGGAGGGGCCTTAAGTGTAAATGCCCATGGGAGATATATGGGACTAGGACCTGTAGTTTTATCTGTTCTATCCATTGAGGTCGTACTGGCCGATGGTTCCCTTATAGAAGCTACTAAAAATAAAAATGAAGAGATTTTTTATGCTGCTATTGGCGGCTATAATGCAATCGGTATAATCGTTAGTGCAGAACTCCAACTTGCCGATAATGTTGCTATTAAACGAGTAAACAGGCAAATGAATTACACGGAATACCTTAACTTCTTTTTCAATAATGTAAGATATAATCCCAAAGCTGTTTTTCATAACGGAGATATTTATCCTCCTCATTACAAAAAGATGAGAGCTATAACATGGGAAGAAACTACAGAGAAGCCTACGGTTAAAACAAGATTAATGCCGCTAAAAGAATCTTATCCGCTGGAGCGCTACTTTTTATGGGCATTTACCTCCACTCCTTTCGGAAAATGGCGTAGGCAATATCTAATCGATCCGCTTCTTTATCTAAGTAAAAAAATTCATTGGCGAAACTATGAAGCCGGGTATGATGTAGCAGAGCTTGAACCAAAATCCCGTACTGCAAGCACATATGTTTTATTGGAGTACTTTGTACCGATGCATAATTTTGATGAGTTTACAAAAAGTATGGCAGAAATCTTCATTAGGCACAATGTAAATGTATTAAACGTTTCCGTTCGGCATGCGCTGGCTGATCCCGGAACTTACCTTGCCTGGGCCAGAGAAGAAGTGTTTGCTTTTGTGGTTTACTACAAGCAAGAAACTCATGAAGCAGCTAAACAAGCGGTTGCGGTATGGACAAGAAAACTGGCAGATGCGGTAATTGCAGTAAAGGGTTGTTACTATTTGCCTTACCAAATTCATCCTACTGCAGAACAATTTCATAAAGCTTATCCTCATGCTGTGAAACTTTTTGAATTAAAGTCCAGGCTGGATCCCGAGTATAAATTCAGAAACAGTTTATGGGATACCTATTATAAACCTTTATACCATCACCAAAATGAAAACTAATTCATCTGAATTTAAAGCTGTATTTTCCGACGTAAAATGGAGTGATGAGTTTTATCGTTTTCTCCAGGTTGTTTTTCATTTATACCCTGAGGATAAATTTCATCATCTGCTTAAAACCCGCACCATGGAGTTAGCAACCGATGAGCAGATTTATAAACAAGTTCAAAAAGAGCTTCCAACAATAAAACCTTTCTTATCCGAGCTAACCTATGCTTTACCAGCTCTCAAAAAACAAAAGAAAGAAATTGCCAGGCAAACTCTATCGCTAATGCCTGGCAGGAAGAGTTTACAAGGGTATATGGAAATTGGTTCTACCGGGCGTTATATCAGCGAACTAAGAAAACATGTGCTGGTAAGCAATCCTATTTATCTTCTAAATGATATTGCCCCAACTAATTCTCCTGCAGACATTATGGAGCGTGGGCAGCTAAGCCGTATAGGGAAGTTTGTGAATATACACGGGTATTCTCCTATAAATGAAAGTGACATTGCTACTGAAAGTCTTGATTTAATTACCTGCTATATAGGACTACATCATTGTCCGGAAGATAAGCTCTCCCCTTTTATTGCATCGCTTTATCGCGTAATAAGGCCTGGAGGATTATTTATAATAAGGGATCACGATGTTAAAACTCAGGAGATGGCAACATTTGTTTCCTTAGTACACACCGTATTTAACCTCGGCTTGAAAGAATCCTGGGAATTTGAGTTAAATGATTTTAAGAACTTTAAGCCCGCTGACGAGTGGAGCCGCATCATTTCATTAGCAGGATTTAAAGATGCAGGTGCACGAATCTTGCAAAAGAACGATCCCTCTGATAATACCTTAATGTCATTTATTAAATAGGTATGGGAAGACTACGGATACTAACACTAGTTGCAGTACTATTAGCGCTTCTTACCTACAATTTAAAACACCCAGAGCCTGCAACAATTGCGGAAGGTGAAGAGTTGGTAGTTCCTAAGGCGTGGTTAGCTAATAATAAAAGATCAAAGACCGGCAGACCAAACGTTTCTTACTTATCCTGAATGGTTTTTGGTTTTCAGTCCTGCCGAGCAAGCAGCATATTTTAAAAGCAGTACCTCAACATCTTTTCCCTATTTAGAACATGTTCATCAGCTTTGGGACGGCTATAGTCTTGTTTATAATCAGATAAAAGGCCACTACAAGTTTAATACAGGATATCATGTAATGATTTGGGTTATTGCAGTTAGTACTACTGTGGAGTATGGATTGAAATCTTTATACGAAACTTTGCTAGGAAATTTCACAGATACAGGAGCTAGTTTAACCGAAGAAGATAAATTTAACGCCCGTTATACGCAGAGCTATGTGGATTTTATAGAAACTACGCCTTGGTACGACTTTGATTTCATGGCACAGCTTAAAAACTTGTGGGCAAATACTTCTCTTTCCGGTGATCATCTCATTAGAAAGCTGGAGCGCCGGTATTATTTAACAACAGAACTTCTTATAAAAGCTGGCTATGGATGGCTTATCGGACTTGGAACAGAATCGGCTTATGAAGAAGCTCTATTAAACACTGCAGTAATACTGGATAAACCTTTTGTTAAAGGTGATGACATTGGTGGAGTGAAATCAGTAAAAATATTAGAAAGTCGAATATTAACTGATTTTCCAAGGTACGCTCCATTTAAAGAAGCAGCCATTGCAGCTGCCTACAAAGGAATTAACTTCAAAGAGATTGCGGGAAACAGGTCGGCAATATTACTTACAGTTCTAACCAAAGAAGGAAAGAACATAGGTTCTCCCGATGTAAAGCTTGTCTTCACTCAGCCTATCCTTACCCAGCCGGGGATGGAACGAATTGCTATTGTTACTACTGTTCCGAAATTATCTGCTGTATTGAGGTCGTTTGAAGATAATGGTATAGTTGTAGAACATATATATGATTATTGAGAAAACGCTACCTTGAATATCCTATATTTTGAGGATGAACTATATCTGGAAGAAGCGGAAGCATAATGTACCTAACATTTTTTTATATTCAAACTAGATTAATCCATTTAACAGCAGAAGCAGAATGATACCCTTTGAACTTACTAATGAACAACGCCAGTATTTTGGACTTGACGCAATAAAACCTGAATGGGAAAAAGTTTCTTTTAAAGGAGATACTTACAGGCCTGAAAGTATTCTGTATTTTGAAGGTGCTATCATTAAACGACACATTGTTTCTACGGAAAAGCAGTACATAGAGAAGCAATACAACGAATTAACCAGTGATCGAACCATTCTTCTTCCTAAAACTGCTAAAGGCAAAGAAAAAAAGCTGACAGCATCTGTGTTAGAACAGCAACGGCCTACAGGAGTCTACTTAGATGTTAGTTGTGGTTCTTTAATGATTGGAAGCTATGCTACTCAGACTACTTTTTATTCTACTCTTTGGGAAAGCAACAAACAATCAGAGAAGGATCCTAAAGAGCTCATAAATGAGTTTATTGAGACCTCGCCCGAGAATCATTTGGAAGATATCCTACAATTTAAAAATGCAAAAAGAAAAAATGTAAAGTTTAAGTCGGGGGATTATTTTGCCTTTAAACTCAATAGAACTAACTATGGCTTTGGCAGAGTTCTGCTTGACATTAATAAGATTAGGAAGAAGGGACTTATACCAAAAGAACATGGCTTATTTTTGCCCATGGGGCCTCCTGTTTTTGTTGAATTATTCATTTATCAATCTTCCACAAAAGATGTTAGCATTTCTCTTCTCGATGCTCAACCCAAATTGCCCTCGGACCTAATGATGGATAACTTGCTTCTGTACGGTGAGTATGAAATTATAGGATACCGCGAAATTAAAGACGAAGAATTTGATTTTCCAATTTCTTATGGAAGAAGTATTGACCAAAGGCGAGTAGTGTTTCTTCAATGGGGATTAATTCATAGGGAATTGCCTTATGAAAAGTTTTACAAATATATAAGCGCCGACACCCCAACTTATCAAAATCCATATGGCTATTACTCAATTGGCTTTAGACCTCATTACGACACAACAGAAATAATTCGATCTATTGAAAACAAAGGCAGGTTTGAGTTTGACAAGTCTGAGCATTACGCAGCTAAATGGGATTTACGAAATCCGGCCAACAAAGCCATAAAGGATGAACTATTTGAGGTGTTTGGCTTATTTCCAGATAAAAGCTATTTTGAGAACTGCAAGCTAACTGGAACTTCACTTACCACAGAATTTGTAAAAATACCCTAAAGTAGAATTTCAAAACTGCTTTATTTGGAGTTCGAGATACACTGCGATAAGACCTCGAATAGTAAGGAGCATAAAATCTGCCTTATTTAGTTACTTGCTGTCTAATAAAACCACTCTTAAATTAGAATAATAAATATTATTAGGAGAATGAATTACAGAAGTAGGAGTAATATTGAAGATCAGTTAATTTATAAAGCTGTACAGGAACTTAATAGGGTTTTACAAATAGAACATTTTGATAAAAAACTCAAGGATTATTTTCAATCTCAAATTTTTACCCAAGAGCATGGTACTTTCTTAAAAAACCTTATCCTGTTGTTAAAAGAAAACGGGATAAAATATCCTATACTAATTGAAGAAAAAGATGAAATAGAAATAAATTTTCTTCAGCTCCTCCTGATCCATGTCTTATTTACTAAGCGTCCAGAGGGAATTAAAGATTTCGGCTCTCTTCAAAAAGTGCTAAATGAACTAACGGAAGAGTATAGTAATATATTGCCAATAGAAGATCAATGGAAGTTTTTGATCTACCTTCAACAGTATGACAGTAGGACTTGGCGAAGGTTGATTGAAACATCAAACGGCGACTGGTCACACTTAGATTTAATGGATGCTGCACTAATTTATTTAAATCTGTCGTGGAAGGACATATTGGATTATATTGAATTAATTGTTACTAACCATCCAAATGATTTAGGTGTAAACTACCTTGTAAAAAGTATAGTAAATAAAGTAAAAAGTGAGTCCGAATTAAGAGAGCAATTTGACTTTTATTTAAAAGGAGTGACGGACAATGAATCGTTACGTAGATTTTTGCCCGGATTGCTTTATGCTGTAATATCAGAAGATCTCTTACTATTTGATCAATATTTTAATAGGTTGACAACGGATACCTTCAACGCCCCTATTGAGGAAGTACTATATGCATTAGCCTCCGCCTGTCCCAAGCAATTGGAGTATGAAAATTCCTTTTTCCAACACGTTAATAAAAAAGTGAGAAATGGCGTCCTTAGCGACTCAGGCTATATTAAGATTTTGAACCTTAAAAATTATCAAACAAGAGAGGTAATTAACTATCTAAAAACTAAATCAGCAACCCCACAGTCTGCTACCGAAGTAACAGGCATCTTTCAGTACCTTCTAAATAACATCGATGACAGCTATAAAAAAGAGTGGTTTTTAGAGATTGCGCGAAACCTAATGAGATGTGTTGATGAAGAAAATGTAACATATGCCGACGACCTTATGCTTGAGATTGTTGAAAAAGAGATTTCATTGGTTTACATCCTTTTATCCGAATTATTTAACCACCAAATCTGCAAAGCCTTTCCTCAAAACATATGGGTTCAGCTTGTCCTAAAGGATGTAGTTCTTTTTAGAAACTACCTTACAAAATGGTTTAACTCGGATAACTGGAGTGTACACACATCGCTCTTGAAGCTTTCTTCATTAAATCAATTAGATGCAAGCATCTTCAAGCTTTCTAAGGAAGAATTGAAAAAATTAGATGCAGCTGAAAAAGGTTACATTGCAGCGAAGATTGTCGGCTATACTTACTCTCCAGAGCACCTTCAATCCTTAATTTTGTCTTTAGTATCAGGTGTAAAAGAAAGTGAAACAGGTTTGCTCACATATCTTTATACAATCTTTTTCGATTATATAATTTATAACTATCGGAGCACCTTAACGGAAATTAAGAAACTCATAGATTCAAAGGATACGCCCCTGCATTTGCGGCACTTTTACCAAAAGCTAAACAATGCTTATCAGCACTATTTTGATCAATTAAATAAAATCCCTGACACATCTGAAATTCAACCAGATAAAGTTCTATTGGATTATATAAATTTCTACAGACAGCAAAAGTTTTCGGAGGAGTTCAAAAAGGCACAGAAAAACTCATTCAGCAATTATTTCAAAACTGTTTCCTTGCACTCTAACAACTGGGCTATAAGACGCCAAAATGAGCCAGTTCATAAAGTAAGCCCTATGGGATTAATACAAACGAGCCATGAATTTCCTTCTGGCGAAAAATTGGCAACAATAAAAAACAGAATCATAAGTCTTAAATTAAAGAATGATAGGCCGTTAAAAAACAAGAATAGATCATATCACTTTCCGATACAAAACTTACTAAAGATATTATCCAGCAAATCATCCGTCGTCACCGTCCCCGTAATCTCCCCCAGATAATACAGCGCCTGCTTAATATCCATCGCCAAAAAATCAGAAGTAACCGGGTTATCTATACCAAATAACACGCGCTCCAGGGAATCCTGGGTACGTTGCAGCGCTTCCACATGACGCACATTGGTCACAAGTACATCATCAGTACTGATGTTATGCAAATTCACCTTCTGAAGGATCTCCTCCTTAAGCTCCTCAATTCCTTCTTTGTGTTTTGCAGAGATATAATTAGGATCAAGCAGCGACAGTTCAGAAGTTTGCTGGGGGCTAAGTAAATCACTTTTATTCACCACAAAAACGGATGGGATTTCCAGGTGCTGAAGCTCTGAGATCTGAGTCTCGATTTCCTGTAAAGCCTGCGTAGGGTCTACCAGGTAGATGATCAGCTTGGCTTGCTTCATCTTGGCCAGGGTGCGCTCCACTCCTTTCGCTTCGATGATATCTTCAGTTTCGCGGATACCTGCGGTATCAATAAAACGGAAGAGGATTCCGCCAATGGTCATTTCATCCTCGATGGTGTCGCGGGTGGTTCCGGCAATTTCGGATACGATGGCGCGATCTTCGTTTAAGAGGGCATTGAGCAAAGTGGATTTTCCGACGTTAGGTTTTCCGGCTATCACCACGGGTACCCCATTCTTCATCACATTACCCTGCTCGAAAGATTTAATCAGCTTGCTCAGCACTTTGTTGATCTGCAGGATCAGGTGTTTAAGCTGTTCGCGGTTAGCAAACTCAACATCTTCTTCGGAGAAATCAAGTTCCAGCTCTATCAGGGAGGCGAAGTTGATCAGCTGCTCGCGCAGGTTCTGCAACTCATTAGAGAAGCCGCCGCGCATCTGCTGAAGGGCCACCTGGTGGGAGGCTGCTGAGTTGGAGGCGATAAGATCGGCTACGGCTTCGGCCTGCGAGAGGTCCATACCACCGTTCAGGAAAGCTCTTAAAGTAAATTCACCCGCTTTGGCTGCCCTGGCGCCGTGCTTCAGCATCAGCCTGATGATGCTTTCGATAATGTATTTGGAGCCGTGAGTGGAGATCTCCACTACGTTTTCTTTGGTGTAAGAGTTCGGGGCGACAAATAAGGATACTAATACCTCATCCAGTATGGTTTCGCCGTCACGGATAGTACCAAAGTGAATGGTATGGCTCGGCTGTTTTGCCAGATCCTTACCTTTAAATACTTGATTGGTAATGGATATGGCGTCGGGACCGGATAGCCGGATAACGGCGATTGCTCCTGAACCGGAAGGTGTTGCAAGGGCTATGATAGTATCAGTAGTAGTCATAATTATCTGGGGACAAATATCAGAATAATTAAAGACTTAAATTTTCTAAAAAACCTTCACCGATGATCGAGTGACCTTTTTGGTGATTATTTGACAATAACACTAGAGTAATTAAAAAAAATCAAGATGGCTTAAACTGGGACTTCTTAAGGGGCGTTAACAGATACTCCAGACCGTTTAACTTAATTTCATACATGGTATGCAGCAGCATACCGAGTTTGCCTTCGGGAAATCCTTTAGAATGGTACCATACCAGGTAAGGTTCGGGCAGGTAACAGAGGATGGTGCCTTTGTATTTGCCGTAAGGCATTTTCATGGTGACAAGCTCCTGGAGTGAGGAAGTATTCATAATAATTTCAAGTACTATATTTCACAGGATCCGTCCCAGCCTTCCAGGTAGTCTGCTACACGTTTTAGGAACATACCTCCTAAGGCTCCATCTACCACACGGTGATCGTATGACATAGAGAGGTACATTTTATGGCGGATGGCAATCACGTCCCCGTATTCGGTTTCGATTACGGCAGGTTTTTTCTGGATAGTTCCGATAGCGAGAATAGCCACCTGTGGCTGATTGATCATCGGGGTGCCCATGATGTTTCCAAAAGGACCGATATTGGTGATAGTGAAGGTTCCGTCCTTTACTTCGTCGGGCTGAAGCTTATTTGCCCTGGCTCTTCTTGCCAGGTCGTTTACGGCCTTGGTTAAACCTACCAGGTTCAACTGATCGGCGTTTTTAATCACCGGCACAATGAGGTTACCTGAAGGAAGGGCTGCTGCCATTCCGATGTTGATATCCCGTTTTTTGATGATCTGAGAACCGCTAACGGATACATTGATCAAAGGAAAGTCTTTAATGGCTTTTGTCACCGCCTGAACAAATACCGGGGTAAAGGTGATCTTCTCCCCTTCTCTTTTTTCAAAGGGGCCTTTTATTTTATCGCGCCATTTTACCAGGTTGGTTACATCGGCTTCAACGAATGATGTAACATGAACGGCAACTTCTTTACTCATGATCATATGATCTGCAATGAGTCTGCGCATGCGGTCCATTTCGATGATCTCATCTCCGGGGCCAATGGATACTGATGGCTGGGTATGGGCAGCTGGTTTTGACTGATAAGCTTCTTGTGGAGCTGATCGTTCGACTGATGCTGTTGCTTGAGATTGAGCTTGAACCTGAGCCTGAGCCTGAGCTGCAGTGGTATTGCCAGTTCCGGCAGCCGGCCGGTTTTGCACGTAATTCAACACGTCTTCTTTGGTTACCCGCCCTTCGGCGCCTGTGCCTTTTATGGCATCAAGCTCTTTTTGAGAAATCCCTTCTTCGTTGGCTATGCTTCTCACCAGCGGTGAATAGAAGCGAATAGAGCTGATTTTCGAATCGGATGCTTGTTGAGGTGCTTGTTTTGACGGCGCTTCATTTACAGCATTCAACTCTGTTATGCCAGGTATCTTAGGTATATTTGGAATGTCACTAAGGTTCACAGGTTCTTGTTTCTTAATTTCAGGCTCAGCAGGAACAGATGTCGAATGTCCAGCTGTACTTCCTCCCTCTGTTTCAATGATCGCAATAACCGAACCGATCGAAACCACGTCATCTTTATGAACGAGGCGGCTTACTAACTTCCCCGAAACAGGTGAAGGCACATCTGAGTCAACTTTATCGGTTGCGATTTCAACTACTGCTTCATCTTCACTGATCTGGTCACCGGGGTTTTTCAACCATTTTACAATAGTAGCTTCTGCAACACTTTCACCCATTTTAGGTAGTAACAATTCGAACTGAGCCATATATTAGAATAAGGGGTGCAAAAATAATGTTTTTACTTAGGATGGAGCAACAATTCAAACTGAGCCATATACTAAGTAAAGTAAGGGTGCAAAAATAATGTTTTTACTTAGGAATCGTGTTGATCCCGGAGTAATTTAAACAGAAGGATCAGGGCGTTTACTGCAGAGCGCTCAATATTTTGCTGCCTGCGGCCACCAAACTGGTACCGCTGCGTCACCACTTTACCCTTCCCGAAAACGGCAACCCATACTGTTCCAACGGGCTTTTCTTCGGTACCACCCCCAGGACCAGCAATACCGCTGACCGATACTGCGTAATCGCTACCGGTGCTTTGCTGAACGCCTTTTACCATCTCAATGACAGTTTCTTCGCTTACCGCCCCAAACTGACTTAATGTTTCGGAACTTACTCCCAGCAAACTTTCTTTAAGCCCGTTAGAATAAGATACTACGCCTCCCAGAAACACGGCACTTGATCCTGCATGCCGGGTAAAAAGATGGGATAAATAACCACCTGTACAACTTTCGGCAACCGCTAGCTTCAGTCCTTTTTCTTCCATAAAATCCAGTACTGCTTTCTCCAGCTCTTTATCTTCGGAGGTCACGATATAACTGCCGGCGATGGCTGCTATCTTATCGGCATGAAGCTGAACTTCGGCTTTAAGGGCTGATTCATCCTGTCCGTAGGCACTTAAGCGCAGGCGCACCTGGCCCAATTTAGGAAGGTAGGCCAGTTTAATATGTGGGGGCAATGCATCCTCTGCTTCGGCGATCATTTCCGCAAGGAAAGACTCTCCTATTCCGGCTGTCAATATGGTATGGTGTACAATGGCTTCCAATTGGAAGCGCTCCTTAATCCGCGGCAGCACTTCTTCCTGCACAAGGTACATCATCTCAAAAGGCACCCCTGGCATGGAAATATATACTTTACCTTCATGTTCCATCCACATTCCGGGAGCCGTACCGTTTTTATTGAGAAGGACGGTGCAGTTTTCCAGTACATCTGCCTGCTGGCGGTTAATGTCGAGCAAAGGACGGTTGTGTCGCTTGAAGATTCCGCAAATAATATCAAGACTTGCCGCATCCTGCCTGAAGCCTACACCGAAATATTCGGCCAGGGTCTTTTTGGTAATGTCGTCTTTTGTTGGACCCAATCCGCCTGTAACGATGATCACGTCGGCCCTACCGGCAGCGGCTTTAAAAGCTTCCAAAATATGCGAGCGCTCATCAGAAACAGAAGTTATTTGCTTCACCCTGACACCAATGGCATTCAGCTGCTCTGCTATCCAGGCTGAGTTAGTATCAACGATCTGGCCGATCAGAATTTCGTCGCCAATGGTTATTATTTCTGCTAACATGATTTTTGATAAACGCTGTTATAGACTAATTCCTAAAAAGGGTTGTATGAACTTCTTCTGCTTAGTTTAAGATCCTGTAAAATAGAGGCTCTTACGCGCAAATCAAAGCTATAGCTTTTGTATAAACCGAAGGGCATCCAGGTAAAGGCCATATCCCAGCAGTGCAAGTCGCGGTTGATCGAAAATGATGTCGGACTGAATGTATTTTGCTTAAAATCCCAGCCGGAAGTATAAGACACCTTCCATTTAGGAGTTACACTAAAGTCACCGTTAAAATTCAGTGAGTTGGTAACCTGCCCCCTGAGTCCGACCTTGGTATAACCAAAGCTGTAACTCGCATTTAAGCTCCAGGGAATAGTGAAATCCACAAATTCGTTCGGATTACGAAGAATGCTGCTGATATCCTGTTGCTGCTGTGGCGTGGTATTGGGATTATCCTGCATGTTCTGGAGGTTCTCCTGCCTCTTTTGCAAAGCCTCCGAATTGAAATTGTAGCCGGTGGAGAATCCAAAATTAACCAGCCTCGGAAGTCTGCCCTCTCTGAAAGTGTAACGATCTATCCGGGTCCCAATACTGTCGACCTGGTAAGGATCGAAGGTTCCGTTAAAACTGATTGCCAGTTTCTGCTTAAAGAAAGCTGTACGGCCGCTAAAACCTATATTAGAAAGTTTGTAGTTCTCCGCCAGGAAATTATAACTCCCGCTAAAGTTCAAACCCTGAATAATAGGGATCTTTTCGAAAGCACTGGCGGTATCAGACTTTGACTTCACTTTTGCTTCAATGGTATTGTCTAAGCCGAATGAGACAACAGCACTTCTCCCCCGTCCGGGCCCCCCATAAACAGTTCCTTCAAAGATCGAATACTTGTGTTCAACGCCAGCATTGTCTCTATACGTATCATAGAAGCCAAAATTGTCACTACTGAAATCAGGAGTATAGGTAAAGTTCGCGCTGGGAGTCATTACATGCCGGATAGCATTTATTTTGCCCTTCTTAAATTCGGCCATTCCATACACCTTAGTAGAAAGTCCGCCACCAAAGGAATAATCATAGTTTCTGGCAAAACCACGCACAACTTCTCTGTTCACCACTCTGTTAAACCTGTCATAGCGCTGCCTGTACGTTTGCAGAGACCAGCGTTCATTATAATTGAAATTCGTGCTGAACTGAAGGTATTTCAACACGTTAAAGTTCATACTGATAGGAATAGCATGCGAAATTCCGTTCCTGGCATTCAGTAAACCACTGTCAAGAAGATTATATTCTTTTTCTTCAATGGTATTCGACCCGTTCATGTTATATCCTACCGAAATTTTTTCATACCATTTAGGCGCTCCCGTCCGTTCCTTGTTTTCAAAAGGATTGATGGTGGTCATCGCCAAACTAAAAACCGGCAGCTGCAAGGAAACAACCTGGGTTGCAAGATCCTGCCTGTGTGATAAACTGGTATTGAAATTAAACAGGTTGTCGAAAAATGTACGGCTATAGTTCACACTCGAAGACAGGGAGGTCTGTGTCAGGCGGTTAATATCATAGGTTGCAGATGCCCGTGTATCCTGGAAGTAAGAACTGGTGGATATGTTTACGTTCGCCCCGAAATTAGTACCAGGGTTAGCTGCCTGATCCTGGGTATGCGACCATTGCAGGTTGAAGTTTTGCCGCGGTTTGTATTCTGGAGTACCCTCAATACCATTACGGATAGATGCATAAGCAAAGTTCAACTGACCGTTATATTTGTAGTTTTTACGGTAGCGGGTTAACAAACTTCCCTCATACGATCCCTTGCTGTATACAGTACCTAATACATCGGCATCCCAATAATCGTTAATACCGAAGTACCAGCCTGCATTCCGGATAAAGAAACCAAGGGTGGCATCTTCACCGAACGTAGGGAAACGAAAACCCGAGGAACGTTTATTGGTCTTAGGAAAAAATCCAAAAGGCAGGATCACCGGTATAGGGATATCTTCGATCTCCAGGTAAGCGGGCCCGCTGATCACCTGCTTTTCGGTAACCAGCCCTTTCGAAATATGAATACCAAAATGCGGATGTGGTAAATTACAGGTACTGTATATACCGTTCCTGAATGAAATTTCGTTGTAAGGATTCTTTTTGGACTGTGCCGCAGAGATGTATCCGCCCTCTACTTCAGAAAAAGATCCGTATGTTTTACCCTTTTTGCTCTCCATGTTAAACACCAGCGAATCGGTGCTTATAGGCGACTCCTCGCCCTGCTTAAAGATAGGTCGCCCCCGGTAGCGGTTCCATTTATCATTTAAACCGCTGGCAAATAGCGTTTTATTTTTCTGGTCAAGCCGGATATAATCGGCAGAAAGTTCCATTCCTTCGTAAGAAACGCGTGCTTTTCCGTAAAGATATACTATATTCCGGTCGACACTAAAGTGGATCGAATCTTCAGCGTGGTAATCGATATCAGTATTAAGTCCGGATCTGGTTGCAGAATTTTTATTCAAAGAATCCGTTTTAAGAGAGTCGGTTACCAGGGAATCCCTTAAAGTAGTAGTGATTTTTTTTGTGGTATCTGTCTGAACACCTGTTTGCTGTGCCTGTAAATTGCAGGTAAATGCAACAAAAAGAAACAGAAACACGTATCGGATAAAAAAAATGCTGATAGATTTCAAGTGTGTGATGATGAATATTATTTTTGCAATAAATTACAGCTCAAATTTAATGAAATTAATACCATTCAAAAGATTGATTTATGGCTTTGCCCTACTAATTGCATTTCTTCCTTTGGTATCAATTGCCGTATCATTTCCTAATAACTCAACAAATCCCCCTTATCGTATAAAGACCATTGTAATTGACGCTGGTCATGGCGGAAAAGCAACAGGAGCTGTAGGAAAATTTTCAGTTGAGAAGAAAGTAACCCTTGAAGTAGCTTTGAAGTTAGGTAAAGAAATAGAAAAAACTTTCCCGGATGTAAGGGTTCTATATACGCGTACTACCGATGAGTTTGTACCTAATATTGATCGCCCAAATCTCGCCAACCGCGAAAAGGCTGATCTGTTTATTTCCATTCATTGCAACTCGATGCCACACACCACCAAAAACCGCCTTTCGGTTAGAGGGGTAGAAACTTTTGTTGCAGGCTTTGGCCGTCTGGATGAACAGGACGTCGCTATAAGGGAAAATGCGGATATCTTACTGGAAAAAGATTATAAGGAAAAGTATGATGGATACGATCCGAATGATCCAACCAGTATGATCGTTTTTTCTCTTCTAAAAAATGCTTATCGGGATCAGAGCATTAAGCTAGCGAGTTTGATGCAAAATGAATACATCGCCACTGGCCGTGTTGACCGTGGTGTAAAAGAACAAAATATATTAATTTTACAGAGAGCGGGCATGCCATCCGTACTAACCGAAATTGGCTTTATAAGCTGTCCTGAAGAAGAAGAGTATATCAATTCTGATTATGGACAAAGTGAAATTGTAACTAATATATTAAGAGCAATACAGGCGTATAAAAAAACAGTTGAAGTCTCCTAAGACTTAAGTGCAGGGTTTAGGGTTTAGAGTTCAAGGTTAAAGATTAAGCCTGTGAGCATTTATCCGGTAAAGGAAGAAAATGAGCAGATTTAGATTTTTAATAACTTGTACTATTTTGATGTTATGGTCTTTATCTCCAAGAAATGGTCTTGCGGAGAATGTGGAGAAGACAGAGAATAACGACAAGACTGTTTCAGCTCCCCCTTATCGCATAAAAACAATAGTGATCGATGCCGGTCATGGAGGTAAAGATGGAGCTACACGTGGTGTCCTGGCGACCGAAAAAGAGCTGGCTCTGCAGGTTGCCTTAAAACTCGGCGCGGCTATTCAGGGTGAAATGCCTGATGTAAAAGTTGTCTACACCCGCACCACCGACGTCTTCGTACCCTTATATGAACGCATTGCGGTTGCCAACAACGTAAAGGCAGATCTGTTCATCTCCATCCATTGCAACGACATGCCCAAAAACTACCGGGGACGCAGCTCCACTAAGGGAACTGAAACTTTTGTTTCAGGTTTCGGACGTTTAGATGAACAGGACATCGCTATCCGCGAGAACGCCTCCATCCTCCTCGAAAAAGATTACAAAGAGAACTATGGGGGTTACGACCCTAATGATCCGGAAAGTATTATTATCTTTTCCTTAATGAAAAATGCCTTCCGCGATCAGAGTATCCGCCTGGCGAGCTTGATGCAGGACGAATACGTTAAAACCGGCCGTATTAACCGGGGTGTAAAAGAGAAAAGTTTGGCAGTGCTGGCCAGAGCTGGTATGCCCGCTGTATTAACTGAGATTGGTTTCGTATGTAACCGCGAAGAAGAAGAGTACATGGTATCTGATTATGGCCAAAACGAAATCGTAAGTTGTTTGTTGAAAGCAATTCAGGCATACAAGAAGCAGGTAGAGCTTTAACGCCTTGATTGATTATATTTGAAAAAACGAATACGCTTTGAAAATTACAAACGAAACAAAAGTTGGCATACTGGCAGCAGTCTCCATCACCGTTCTAGTGCTGGGATATAGTTTTCTAAAAGGAAATGATGTTTTCTCCAGCGAAAAGGAATTTTACGCTACTTATGAAAGCGTAGAAGGACTGACCATCTCTAAACCTGTTTTAGTTAACGGCTTTCAGATCGGCAGGGTGTCAGCCCTTACTTTAAGACCGGATGGCCGTATTGATGCTCAGTTTAAGATCCATCCAGAGTATGAGATCCCAAAAAATACGGTTGCCCGCCTTGAAAGTACCGACCTTTTAGGAAGTAAGGCTATTGTGTTCGACCTCGGTACCGGACAAGAGTATGCAGAGGCTGGCGATACTTTGCAGGCAAACACTGAAAAGGACCTTATGACTAAAATGCAGCCGGTTCAAAAGAAAGCCGAGCAGATCATTACACGTCTCGACTCAATCCTCACCTCGGTTGATAACACGATCAGTCCGGAGTTTCAACGCAATTTCAACAGCAGCTTTGCAAGCATAGCGCAGTCTTTGCAAACCCTGGAGTCGACAACTAAAAAAGTGGATTACATGGTAGGCACAGAAAGTAGTCGCTTATCGGCTATTTTTGCAAACCTTGAATCTATTTCCTCAAACTTTGCCCAGAACAACAAAAAGATCAGTGCAGTGATGACTAATCTGGAATCTGTAACGGATCAGTTCGCGAAAGCTAATTTTGAACAGACGATCAAAAATGCGGATAAGGCTGTGGCCGACTTCCAGCTGGCTGTGAATAAGGTTAATAATGGTGAAGGATCTTTAGGGCAATTGATAAACGACAAACAGTTATATAACAATCTTAACAGCTCTGCTGAGAACCTGAACAAGCTGATGATCGATCTAAAAGCTAACCCCAAGAGATACGTAAGCTTCTCGGTCTTTGGCGGTAGAAAAGATTAATAGAAGCGAAAGGGACCTACGGTCCCTTTCGCTTCTATTAATAATCTAATTTCTTCACTCAATAACAACCGTTTGCCCTTCAATTGCTAGCCTGGAATTAGGAAACACTGTTTTCGCTTCCTCTAACAAAGGCTCCAGCTCGCGGTAACGGGCTGAAAAATGCCCAAGGATAAGTTGTTTGACACCTGCCTTTAACGCTATTTCTGCCGCCTCCAATGCGGTAGTATGAAATGTTTCCTGAGCTCTTTCCAGCATATCATGCATGAAGGTAGCTTCGTGATAGAGCGTATCTACGCCTTTAATTTGCTCCAGGTATTTCCAGTTACAAATCGTATCTGAACAATAGGCGTAAGATTTCGGTAAATCGGGATCTGTGGTAAGTTCCGCATTGGGGTGCACCCTGCCCATTGCATCCGTATAATCAAAACCCTTCTTTAACAAAGGAATCACATTGACAGGGATATCCAGCTCCTCTACCTTTTCTTTGACGATCTTGCGAAGTCTCTTCTTCTGGCTGAAACGAAATCCAGTGCAGGGAATCCGGTGCTCTAATACAAAAGTATCTACAACAATGTCCTGGTTTTCGAAGATCCTTTCCGGCTTCGCCGGATTGGTGAAGACATAGACTAATGGATACCTCAACTCGGTTTGAGAGTACTTGAACTGAATGTCAAGTATCTCTTTTAACTCTGCCGGGACATAAAGATATAAAGGTTTTGTACGGCCATTCAGGTGAAGGGATGAGAGAAGCCCAACTAAACCAAGGTAATGATCACCATGAAGATGGCTGATGAATATATGTTCTATTCGCTGGGCCTTGAAACCGTTTCTTAATAACTGCTGTTGCGTACCCTCGCCACAGTCTATTAAGAAATATCTTTCGTTGATATTCAGTAGTTGCGCACTTGGGTTTCTGTTAAAAATCGGGGTAGCTGAACTGCTTCCTAAAATAGTTACTTCAAACCTCATACGGTGTTGAAGCAATTATCTGGCCTCTTTTTTCAAGTCGCGTTCAATTTCTTCCATAAAGATGAGATCAATCCCTTCTTCAACTGTAGGAACAATAGTAAGAACGTTCTCAAGCTGCGAAATTGTTATTAAGCGGTCGATATTTTCGTTCACCCCGGTTATAACAAAACTGCCTTCAGCATTTTTGCATAAACGATGGCCAACTAACAAGCTGCTTAGACCTGATGAATCTGAATACTTAACTCCGGAAAGATCAAGGATAATATTACGAAGTCCTTCGGTATTGATCAGTATCAATTCAGACTTCAACTGAGGAGAAATTAAGCTGTTTAGCTTTGCTTCATTCAGTTTTATTAATACATACTTTTCGTGTTTATCTACAGTAAATTTCATAAGTTACAGTCACAATTGCTTTTACAATATTAAAGAATTATTTCGATCAGAACAATTGTTTTTTAATGCACAGAAGATGGAAACTCTCCGGAGTTTCCAAAAAATTTTCATGTCTTATAAACTTATGTCCCGGAATTTCGCACTTTGTTTTAAAACTTAACAAAAAACTATTCACAGCGGTTTGCTCTGCCTATTGATTAATTTTTTAGCGCTAAATCGAAAGTCATTTAAACTTATTAAATGACTTAATTAGGATAAACGGTTCAGACTTTCCAGAATATTATTTTCAACTCTTCCTAAAACCTGGCTGGCTTCTGCTTTGATGAACTTGTCGCCGGTGATGTGCTCGTAAAGTTCTATGTAGCGCTCCGATATTGAGTTAATGATCTCAGGAGTCATCTCAGGAACCTGCTGCCCGTCTTTTCCCTGGAAGCCATTTTCAATAAGCCATTTTCTTACAAACTCTTTCGACAACTGGCGTTGAGGCTCACCTTTTGACTGCAATTCTTCGTATCCTTCTTTATAGAAGTAACGAGAAGAATCAGGAGTATGGATCTCATCGATCAGATAGATTTTTCCTTCAGCTTTACCAAATTCGTATTTGGTATCCACCAGGATAAGGCCTCGCTCTGCAGCAATTTCGGTTCCACGCTGATACAGCTGACGAGTATATTGTTCCAGCATAGTATAATCCTGCTCAGACACTATGCCCTGTTCCAGGATCTCTTCACGAGATATGTCCTCATCGTGTCCCACCGCAGCTTTAGTTGTTGGCGTAATGATAGGCTCAGGTAGCTTATCATTCTCCTTTAAGCCTTCAGGAAGGCTCACGCTACAAACCTGGCGTTTTCCGGCGGAATATTCGCGCCAGGCATGGCCGGCAAGGTAACCGCGTATTACCATTTCCACTTTGAATGGCTCGCATATTTTACCGATGGTCACACTTGGATCAGGAATGTCTATTACCCAGTTAGAAACAATATCCTGGGTAGCATAAAGAAACTTGGCTGCAATCTGGTTAAGCACCTGCCCTTTGAAAGGAATGGGCTCAGGAAGAATAACATCGAATGCAGAGATCCTGTCGCTAACTATCATCACCAGGAATTTGTCAGCGATGGTATATACATCCCTTACTTTTCCTTTGTAATAATTTGTTTGGCCGGGGAACTTAAAGTTGGTCTCTTTTATTGCAGACATGTATTGTTAAATTAAAATTTGTTAAAGTTGAACTATGTTAATGAGGATATCGAAAAGCTTCAGATCGTCATGCCGGTCCTGAATCGAGTTCAGGATGACGAAGAAATATAACTTCTTGCACCCTCAGGAAGCAAGCCGCAAAATTAATTTTTTTCCTGAATATCTTTACTGGATATCTCCGTATGCCTTCAAAATCTGCTTCACTAATTTATGCCGCACCACATCTTCCCCGGAAAGGTAGATGATATCAATTCCTTTAATATCAGTTAATATTCGTAAGGCCGTGTGTAAACCAGACTGCTGTTTTTTTGGTAAGTCGATTTGCGTGATATCACCTGTAACAATAAATTTTGCTGAAGGTCCCATACGGGTGAGGAACATCTTGAGCTGCATATCGGTGGAGTTCTGCGCCTCATCCAGGATCACAAAACAATTGTCCAGCGTACGTCCCCGCATAAAGGCTAAAGGCGCCACCTCAATAGTACGGTTCTCCAGGTAAACCTTTAATTTTTCAGGTGGGATCATATCATCCAGGGCATCATACAAAGGCCTTAGATAAGGATCGATCTTCTCCTTCAAATCGCCTGGAAGAAAGCCAAGGTTTTCACCCGCTTCTACCGCGGGACGGGTAAGGATAATACGTTTGATTTCTTTATTTTTCAGAGCCCTTACAGCCAGGGCAACAGCCGTGTAAGTTTTACCAGTTCCTGCAGGTCCAATAGCGAGAAGAATATCGTTTTTATTGATACTCTCTACCATACGACGCTGGTTGGCAGTACGGGCTTTTACCACGATACCGTTGGGACCAAATACAATGGGTTCTCCGCCGCCCGCGGGAGCTTTGTCAGCTCCTGGCTCACCATCTGCCTGCACTGACACCCTGGCGCCAAGAAATCTTTCCAGATCATTACTGCTCAGGCTGTTGTATTGCTCAATATGGTTTATTATCTCTTTAAGTCTGTTGTTAAAACTGGTTAGTTCCGCCACATCGCCCAACACTTTTACCTCAGTTCCCCGGGCCACAATTTTGATCTTCGGGAACTGTTTTTTGATTACTTCAAAGTACTCATTGTTCGGTCCCCAAAGCACTACGGGGTTAATGTTCTCAAGATCAATCTTTAGTTCGTTCAAGTTATGCTTTTTTTAGTTTTTGACTTATTATGTGCAATTAAAATTCAATATTTGCAGGCTGAAATCTGTATCACAAGATTAATAATTAATATTCACATTTTAATGGCAATAATAACTTTAACAACCGATTTAGGTTACAAAGATTTTTATCAGGCTGCTCTGAAAGGAAGCATTCTGAGCCTGTTGCCAACGGTTAATATTGTTGATATCACACACAGCATTTCAGCGTTTAACATCCCGCAGGCTGCTTTCGTTTTAAAAAACGCTTTCCACTACTTTCCGGCTGGTACTGTACACCTGATCGGTATTGATTCTGTGTATAGCGATCATACCCGCTACCTTGGAGTAAAGTATAAAGGCCATTATTTTGTGGGTGCTGACAACGGGATCTTTTCGCTGATGTTCGACACTCCCCCAGAGGAGATGGTTGAGCTTCATATTATGCAGGATCTTAAATTCCTGCACTTTCCGCTTTCCGATATATTCTCTAAAGCATCCTGCCATATTGCCGACGGAGGCAAATTAAATGATATAGGAATTCCCGTGGAGGAGCTGGAGGAGAAAGTGAACCTTCACCCCGTGATAGAACGTGATACTATTCGCGGAAGCGTCATTTATATTGATGGCTTTCAGAATGTGATCACTAACATTTCCAAAGACCTGTTTTCCAAAGTTCAGCAGAACAGGCCCTTCACCCTGTACTTCCGGAAAAGCGAATCGATCTCCCAGCTTAGCTGGCATTACAACGAGGTTCCTGAAGGCGAAAAACTTTGTTTGTTCGGGATCAGCAACCACCTCGAAATTGCTATCAACAAAGGAAATGCCAGCGGCCTTCTCGGTTTGCATCTGGGCGATATTGTACGGGTTGAATTTCATTAAATCATTTAAATTACGTTTAAATTACGCTTAACTGATTATCTCTAAAAATTCATTTGAATAAAAATTTATTTTTGTGTGCGCTATAATGCGCTTTTATTTAGGATCGATGGCCCGGAACAGATTTAATAGCGGAACTACACCGGAAGAAGAACTTCCAAAAGTAAAACTAAACAAAGCAAGTATACAGAAAGCAGAAGGGCTTTTAACCTACCTGAAACCTTATAAATGGAAGTTTATTATTGGTTTAATATTCCTTTTTATTTCCAGTTTAACAGGCCTGGCCTTCCCTTCACTGCTTGGAGCTATGATAGATGCCGCGCAGGGAAAGCACAAATTTGATTTCATCCACCCAAGTATCAATGCCCTGGGTTATACTGCTTTTATTATTCTTTTCATTCAATCTTTCGTATCCTACTTCAGGGTCCGTTTATTTGTAGAGGTGGCAGAAAAAACCATTGCCGATGTAAGACGCGATACCTATTTCAAGCTGATCACCTTACCTATGGATTTCTTTGCAAACCGACGGGTAGGTGAATTGAACAGCCGTCTTTCTGCCGACCTTTCGCAGATCCAGGATACCATTACCACTACACTCGCCGAGATGATCAGGCAAATTGTGCTGTTGGTTGGTGGAATTGCTTTCCTGATCTTTGTATCTCATAAACTTACTCTATTTAATCTGGCAGTATTGCCGGTCCTGGTGATATCCGCTATATTCTTTGGCCGGCTAATCCGCAAGATATCCAGGCAAGCCCAGGACAAGCTGGCTGAGTCGAACACAATTGTCCAGGAAACCTTGCAGGGAATTGCCAACGTAAAGGCCTTTGCCAATGAATCTTACGAAGCTAAACGGTATGATAAAAGTCTTCGGGAGGTTGTTCAAATTGCTTTAAAAGGCGCAACTCTGAGAGGTGGCTTTGCTTCCTTTATCATTTTTTGTCTGTTTGGCGCTATCGTAGGCGTAATATGGTATGGCTCCATTCTGGTTCTTCAGGGCGAACTGTCGGTTGGTGATTTAACCACTTACATCCTCTATTCCATGTTCGTTGGCGCTGCTATGGGTACCTTCCCCGACCTTTATGCCAATGTTCAAAAAGCCCTGGGTGCAACAGAACGTGTCATTGAAATTCTTTCAGAAAAGAACGAAGCAGTTTCTATGGAAGCTTCGGAAAATATAACCAAGCAAGTGATCAAAGGCGATCTGGCCTTCAACGATGTTCACTTCTCCTATCCTTCGCGCAAAGAAGTGGAGGTTTTGAAGGGCTTGTCCTTTAGTGCCAAAGCAGGCGAAAAGGTAGCCATCGTAGGTCCAAGCGGTGCAGGTAAATCAACCATAGCTTCGCTCATTTTACGCTTTTACGAACCGCAGCAAGGGGGCTTGCTTTTTGACAACAGACCTTCAGAAAGCTTTGCCCTTACTGACATCCGGAACCAGGTTGCTATTGTACCGCAGGACGTCCTTCTTTTCGGCGGCACCATTCGGGAAAATATCGCTTACGGCAAGTTAAATGCTTCCGACGAAGAGATAATCACTTCGGCTAAACAGGCCAATGCACATCATTTCATCCAGCACCTGCCGGAAGGCTATGATACGATCGTAGGTGACAGGGGAATGAAATTATCAGGCGGCCAGCGTCAGCGCATAGCCATTGCACGCGCCCTGCTTAAAGATCCGGCTATTTTGATACTGGACGAAGCTACCTCATCTCTCGACTCTGAATCAGAGCGGCTGGTGCAGGAGGCGCTTGAGGTTCTGATGAAGAACCGTACGTCCATAATTATTGCACACCGTCTCTCTACTATCCGCGAGGCGGATAAGATTGTGGTACTTGAAAAGGGCCAGGTGATTGAGATTGGTACACATGAAGAACTAATTCAAAACGAAGAAGGACTATACCGCTATTTAAGCCAGCTTCAGTTTGAAGCTTAATTTGGGGGCTTTAAGCAGTAAACTCGAAAAACATTAAATGAAACTAACCATTTGGGGGGCTGCGCGGCAAGTAACGGGCAGCATGCATCTTTTAGAAACCGGCAACTATAAAATACTTATTGATTGCGGGCTCGACTATGAAAAGGATACCAGGCTGGAGGAAAACGAATATTTTCCTTTCGATCCGGCCAGCATCGACGTATTAATATTAACTCACGCACATATTGACCATTCGGGAAATATTCCGACCCTGATCAGGATGGGCTTCGATGGGCAGATACTATGCACCCCTCCTACTGCGGATCTTACCGAACTATTATTGCTCGATTCCGTTAATATCTTTCTTAAAAAGGAAAAAAAGCACTCCAAACGAAGACGCGGACATTCATCGGGTCCGAAGGCGCTGTACCTGCAAAAGCATGTGATGGAAACAACCGAGCGTTTTGTAACGATCAGTTTCAATAAACTCTTTCGTCTTAATGGAGATATCAGCCTGGAATTCGTTCCTGCCGGTCATCTATTAGGAGCCGCAGCAGTGGTCCTAAACGTGAACGAGCACGGCGTCGAAAAGAAGATCGCCTTTACAGGGGACATAGGCCGCGCGAATTATCCGGTGATTGTTGATCCGGAGCCATTGCCTCCGGTAGATTATCTGGTTTGCGAATCAACATATGGCGGACGCTACCATACGAAGGATAAAACCGTTGAACAGGTACTGGTGGAAACCATCGACAATGCCTGTATTAAAAACCCCGGCCGGCTGATCATACCGGCTTTCAGCATCGGCAGAACGCAGGCGCTGGTATATTCTTTGAATAAGATTTTCTCGGCTGGATTACTTCCGAGGGTGAAGATCTTTGTCGATAGCCCGCTGGCAAATTATGCAACCGAAGTATTCCGCAAACATCATAGTTACCTGAACGAAGAGGCTCAGGATTTCTATCTTCGAAAAGGCGACGAGTTTGAGTTCGAGAACCTGTACTATATACAGAACCTGCAGGAAAGTAAGGATGTATCAAATTATTTCGAACCCTGCATCATCGTCTCTTCGGCCGGAATGCTGGAAGGAGGCCGTATCCAGGATCACCTGTTCTATAACGTACAAAATTACTACTGCACCATCCTTTTTATCGGCTACAGTGCAAAAGGTACCCTTGGACATCGCCTTTTACGCGGGGATCCTGTAGTTCATATTCGGGACAGAGAATTGGCCGTATATGCTACCATCAAACAAACCGATACTCTAAGTGGTCATGGCGATCATGGCGACCTCCTAAGGCTTATTCAGAGCCAGGATAAGGCTCAGATAAAGAAAGTGTTCCTCGTACATGGAGAGCCTGAAAGTATGCAGGCCTTAAGATCAGATCTGGTACAGGATGACCAGGGCTACCAGGATGATCAGGTAGTGATCCCAGAAAAGGGAGAAGTGTTTGAGTTGTAATTCAAAGCCATGTCTTGACGCCGAATCAAGGTATCCAAAGCTAATATTAGCTCGTTATGCCGATTCTAAATCAAGTTCAGGGCAAAGAAGCTCTTAACACGGTCGTCATGCCGAATTTATTTCGGCACCTCTTGAACTTAAGGACAAACTCAGGCAAGAGGTCCTAAAACAAGTTCAGGATGACGAAAAAATGAGTTGCGCTGCTAGTGAATAGGTGCCGTGTGTTAAACAAAAACCTACTTAAAGACATACTCACAAAAAAAGCCAATGAGCGCTGCTCATTGGCTTTTTATATTAACCTCTACTTCTTCTTTTATTTCTTAAAGAAATCAATGATCAGGTTTGCAAGTTCAACACCAATACGTTCCTGGGCTTCATTAGTAGCAGCGCCAATGTGCGGTGTTAAAGAGATCTTTGGATGAGTCAGGATATCCTGAAGAGGAGTTGGCTCATTATCAAAAACATCCAGACCAGCGAAAGCAACTTGTCCAGAGTTTAAAGCTTCAATTAAAGCAGGCTCATCGATAGTACCACCACGAGAGCAGTTAACGATACCTACGCCTTTTTTAACTTTAGCAAACTCTTCTGCACCTAAAACAGGTTTTTCGGTGAAAGGAATATGTAAGCTGATGAAATCAGATTCTGTAAGAACCTGCTCTAAGCTAGCCTTAGTTACAGGAACCTTAACATTGATCCCACCTGTTAAGTTAAGCTCCAGTTCTGCAGGAACATCATACAGATCGAATGCAAGAACTTCCATACCTAAACCCAGGGCGATCTTAGCAGTTTCGCGACCTATACGGCCAAAGCCGATGATACCGATCTTTTTACCTTTTAGCTCAATACCTTTAGCATAAGCTTTTTTAAGGTCGTTGAACTTAGTACCGCCTTCAACAGGCATCTTACGGTTAGAATCGTGTAAGAACCGGATACCAGTGAATAAATGAGCAAAAACCAGCTCTCCTACCGAAGGAGATGAAGCTGCCGGAGTATTAACTACCGCAAGACCTTTGCTTTTTGCATACTCCACATCAATATTATCCATTCCAACACCACCACGGCCAATAAGCTTAAGGTTTGGAACAGCGTCGATCAGATCTTTACGAACTTTGGTAGCACTACGAACGGTGATCGCATCATAGTTTTTAAGTGCTTCAGGTAGCTGATCCTGTGGTATATTTTGTGTATCAACGGTAAAGCCGGCAGCTTCAAGCAATTGCTTTCCTACTGCATCAATACCATCATTGGCTAGAATTCTTATCATTATATAATTGAATTTAAGTACAAATTAGCTGCTTTGTTTAGCTGTTTTTTCTGCAAACTCCTGCATCGTTTCAATCAGGGCATGAATAGCTGTGATCGGCAATGCATTATAAATTGAAGCTCGGAAGCCACCAACACTGCGGTGTCCTTTGATGCCTACCATACCGCGTTCTTCCGCGAATTTCAGGAATGGTTTTTCCAGCTCAGGATTCTGCATCACGAAACAAACGTTCATTCTTGAGCGGTCTTCCACAGCACAAGTTCCTTTAAATAAAGGATTCCTGTCGATCTCTGCGTAAAGAGCTGAAGCCTTAGCGATGTTCTCTTTTTCGATCTGCTCTACACCACCTTTAGATTTCAACCATCTAAGGTTCAACAAGGAAGTATAGATGGCGAACACCGGGGGAGTGTTGTAAAGTGATTTGTTATCTGCATGGATCTTATAATCAAGCATTGATCCTAATTTCCTGCCAGACTTTCCAAACAACTCATCCTTAACGATCACCAAGGTTACACCTGCAGGACCCATATTTTTCTGAGCACCAGCGTAGATCAATCCAAAGTCTGCCACGTTGATCGGACGGCTTAAAATGTCGGAAGACATATCGCTAACCAATGGAACCGGAGAAGAAGGGATTGTATGCAGTTCGGTACCAAAAATAGTGTTGTTAGTAGTTATATGAAAATATGCCGCATCGGCAGGGATTTCATAATCTTTTGGAATGAAAGTATAATTTGATTCTTTAGATGTTGCTACTACATTAACATTACCAAACAATTTAGCTTCTTTCAAAGCTTTGCTCGACCATGCGCCTGAATCAAGGTAGGCAGCAGTTTGCCCCTCTGGTAACAGGTTCATCGGAACCATTGAGAATTGTAAACTTGCACCTCCCTGAAGAAATAGTATTGAATACCCATCAGGAACATTCAATAACTCTTTTACAAGGCGGGTGGCTTCTTCTACCACGGCTTCAAATTCAGGAGCTCTGTGCGATATTTCCAAAATTGATAAACCGGTATCATTAAAATTTAGAACAGCTTGAGAAGCCTGTTTAAATACTTCCTGAGGTAGAATACAAGGGCCTGCGCCGAAATTAAATTTCATTGTTAGTACGTTTTGTTGAGGCCCCAAATTTAAAAGAATTATATCTTTTTATTTACAGATTTATAGCTTTTTATTTACTTATTTTTAATTTTAGCAATAATCTTAAAATTCAGTTGCCGGGATGTTAAGTGGTTGGGAATAGCAAACTGCTTATTGTTTACATCCTTAATCCAGAGATAGGATACTGTATTGTTGATATTAAGCAAGTTAAACACTTCAGCATAAAGCATCAGCGAGTTCAGATATCTGTTCATGAACCCCAGGTACCGGCCACTGCTTCCCTCCAGGAAATTCTTTGAGAAGCCAATATCCACGCGTCTGTAAGCCGGAATCTTGAATTCATCAGCATAGCGTTCTGTTTGCGGAGGTCCTGCAGGTAATGCAGATCCGTACAAGATTGATAAATGCACCTTATATGTCGGACTGTTAAAAAGCTTATCCTGGAAAAAGGCGGAAAAGTTAATTCGCTGATCAGTGGGCCGTTTCAGATACCCTGGCTCTATACGGGTAGTGCTTCCGTCGGCTTCCTTACGGGAATAAAAATCTCCCTCAATATCTTCGGCGGTTTTCATAAGCGATAACCTGAATGAAGATTCCAGGCCTTCCACAAACTCGCCACTGACGCTAAGATCGGCACCTGTTGCATAACCTTTTGCCTGCTGTCCGGCAAAATACCGGATGCGCAGGTTTTCAATCTTGTAAGGAACCAGATTATCCAACTTCTTATAATAGATCTCGGATGTAAATTTCATGGAATTACCCCATTTCTTAAACCTGTAGTCTGATCCAGCCAGGAAATGCCATGATTGCTGGGCCTTGCTGCCACTGTATATATTCCCCTGAAAATCTCTCATCTCTCTGTAGAAAGGGGGCTGATTATAAGATCCCGCCGAAAAACGAAATCTCAGGTTTTGATTTTCCGGCTGATAGGCAGTGTTGATCCTGGGACTTAACAATAACTCGTCTGTAAAAGAGTTGTAATTAGCGCGTAAGCCAGCAGTTAAGGTTAGTTTTTCCGTTAAGGAAAAAGTATTCTGTACGAAACCCGAGATACGACGAGTGAGCACACTATTGTCGGCAAAAGCCACATCGCGCAATACTATAGGACCGGGAACATAAGGAAGAATATATCCGGCTGAATCCGTGTACGCGTATTCATTCAACTCATCGTTTATCCGGTCGAGCTGGAAACGGGCGCCTGCCTCCCAATAGGAAGATCCTTTTTGCAAATAACCCTTAAGCTCTGAAGCATAGACCTTCGACTTTAAGAAGTTCCTGCCATGATCGAAATCGACACCAAAGCCCCTTCCCGCGCGGATCTGTCCAAAATCGGAGGTACTTTCGTCTGTCTCCACACCATCAAAAACGTATTGTCCTTCAATGTCGAACGTTTCTTCTTCCCGGATGACGAAGGCTGAGTTTATCCATTTCAAGCCGAACTGTGCATTGGGTTTATAGGCAAGACTTAATGCTCCGGCAAAGGCTTCATAACGGTCTTTCTCTGAACCTTCGTAATCAACCGACAAGCGATATTGTTCGTTGACTGTACCAAAGACCGTTTCACGGCTTTGAGGAATAAGAGTGAAACGGTTTAAATTATAATCTCCAAAAATCGAGACTTCCCATTTCTCATTTAACCGGGACGAATGATACAGCTGCACATCGTAAAATTTCGGCTGATAACTTCCTGCTACCGGTTGCGTCTTTAATATACTCTGATTGGTCTTGGTTCTTAAGCCAAATAAAGTGAAGCCATTTTTGGTAGGTAGCTTTGCGGTAGCTGAGAGTCCGAGCAAACCGCCAGACAATATCAGCTGCTGGCTATCGGGACGATTATACTTCACGTCGAGCACTGAAGAAAGCTTTTCGCCATACTTAGCTTCAAAGCCGCCCGCGGAAAAGTTCGCCTGGCTTACCAGTTCGGGATTGATAAAACTTAGACCTTCCTGCTGACCGTTTCTGACAAGCATCGGCCTGAAGATCTCCAGGTCGTTTATATAGACCAGATTTTCATCAAAGTTTCCTCCCCTCACGGAATACTGGGCACTTAATTCATTATTTGCTGATACGCCCGGCAGGGTTTTCAGCAAGGATTCGAAATTACCGGATGCCGCAGGATTGTTTGCTATAAGCCCCGCATCAATAGTAGTTAGATTTCCAGCAGAGCGCTTCCTGGAATTTACTTCCACCTGGTTCAACTGACGGACGTCTTTCTTTAAAGACACATCTTTTTTAACCTCAGAAAGCCCCATCCCATCAACTACAACCGTTTCTGAAATAAAGCCTGTTAAGCTGAACAATAGTGTGAAAACCTTTTTTGGGGAGGTCAGGGAATAAGATCCGTCTATTTTGCTTAAGGTTTTAACTGAAGTTCCCCTAATGCTGATGTTTACGTTTTCCAGAGCTTCCCCTTGCTCTGATCTCACCTCGCCTGAAATATGTAATGATCTTTGAGCAAAAGCATTACTAAACGCTAGAAAAAGGATTACAACAAACAGGCTCCTCATTAAATTAAACTTGCATCAGGTTATGAGGAACTGCCTTCAGACCGGAAATGATCTTTTGTGGTTCTGCAGCACTGAATACAAAGTTTCCGGCTACCAGGACATTGGCTCCCGCCTTTAGTAACAAGGGCGCGTTTTCACTATTTACTCCCCCGTCAATTTCAATTAAAAGGTTTTCGTTCCTACCCGACGCCATTGCTTTTAAAGTGCGGATCTTGCGGTAAGTATTTTGAATAAATTTCTGCCCGCCAAACCCCGGATTAACCGACATGATCAAAACCATATCAATATCCTCAATGATATCATCCAAAACACTTACCGGAGTATGGGGATTTAAGGCAACCCCTGCAATACAGCCCAGGTCTTTTATCGCCTGAACAGTACGATGTAAATGCGTACAGGCTTCATAATGGACCGTTATGGTTGCTGCCCCGGCCTTTTTAAACTGACTTAAATAACGGTCGGGATCAACGATCATTAAATGCACATCTAAAGGCTTTTTTGCATGCTTTGACAATGCCTCTAAAACAGGAAAACCGAAGGAAATATTTGGAACAAATACACCATCCATTATATCTACATGAAACCAATCAGCCTCGCTAGTGTTCACCATCTCAATATCCCGCTGAAGGTTTCCAAAATCTGCTGCCAAAACTGATGGCGCTACCAGGTGTTTCATACTGCAAACTTATAAATTCTTTTTTTTGAATGGGGATTTGTTTTTTAAGATTTCAGATCCAGGATCAAGCGGAAAAGTTGGGGGATGTCTTTCCTTCGTCATCCTGAACTTGTTTCAGGACCTCTTGCTTAAGCATGTCCTTTATAGTCCAAGAGTTGCCGAATCCTGAACTTGATTCAGGATCGGCATGATCCACCGACTTAAAAAGATGCTCTTGAAAAGATAAAAATGCTCCCGCCTTCAAAAGGCAGAGAGCACAGGTAGATATAGGGCGAACGCCTGATTGGACCGCAAATTTAAAAAATCCAGTCAAAAGAATCGTCTTAAATCTAAGTTAATTCAATCTTACTAATCCAAATCCGGCAAATCGATCCTGAAACATTCTCTTCCTCTGAAAGTTATCTTGTATTAAGTTTTCAGCTGGTTACACTCAAAAGTTTTAACTCATAACTTCAACTTACATACTATGAATTTCATTAAATCGCAAAACCCCGACGGATCTACGGTGAATCTTTATTATCAGGATCAGGGTACGGGCGCACCCGTAGTTTTTATCCATGGCTGGCCTTTAGACCACCAGATGTGGGAATACCAGGTAAGTGTGTTACCCAACTTTGGATTCAGGTGCATCACCTACGACCGCAGAGGCTTTGGCAAGTCGGACAAGCCCTGGGAAGGTTACGACTATAATACACTTGCCGACGACCTGAAAGCAGTATTAGACCAGCTTGATCTGCACAATGTCACCCTGATCGGTTTCTCCATGGGTGGAGGAGAAATTGTTCGATACTTTAGCCGCCACCAGGGTAACAGGGTTTCTAAAGTGGTTTTGATAAGTTCAGTAACACCATATTTCTTACAAACTGAAGAGAACCCCGATGGTGTTCCCCAGGAAAAAATAACAGAGATCACCGAAAGCCTGCAGGAAGATCGTGCTGGTTTTCTTCAAACTTTTATTAAACAGTTTTATGGTGTAAGCCTTTTAAGTCGCCCGGTAAGCCAGGGAGTGCTCGATTGGGACTTCTCAATAGCAATGCAGGCGTCAGCCAAGGCAACTCTGGATTGTGCACATTCATTCGCTGAAACCGATTTTACCCGCGAAATGCGCCACATCAATGTGCCTGCGCTGATCATCCATGGCGATAGCGACGAAACTGTTCCAATAAAAGCCACCAGCGATCAGGCCGCACTGTTAATACATGATGCCGAGTACATTGTTTATGAAGGTGCACCTCACGGTTTATTCTTTACCGAGAAAGAAACGTTAAACGGCGAACTCATCCAGTTTATGCAAGTTGAGAGCAATCCTGTGTCGAATACATCAACATTGTAACAAACTTTTCTAAGCACAAAACCCTCTGTCCTGAGAGTTAGCGCAGCGCTCTCAGGATCCACGAATAAAAAAGAGTTTCCGACTCGCTAAAGCGCCATACAAAACGCCTAACGAGTCAGAGACTCTCTTTTATTGCTAATCCTTAGTCCCCAATGCTTTTCAGCCCAGGCTACAGACTAAGGACAGTACTGTTAGTTTCGCAACGGCCACGTGCCGCGTGCGCCTAATGATAAACAAGTCTTTGCTTTAAAACTTATACGATAGCTGTAATCCATCATACTCCAGCGTTTTAACAGGCACGATACTTAAGTTATTCCCGGTTGTTTTCTTATGTAAATGCGGAACAAGTATCCCAGCCCCCGCTCCTACAGCGTAACCAAGCAGGTTATCACTTAGAAAATGATTCCCGCCCTTTAGACGACAATACCCTACTACCGCAGGCAAAGCCGCAGCTGCTGCCCATACATAAGGTTTTGCACGAGAATCCGGGTTAAAATCACTAAACACTTTTGCTGCAAAGAACGAAGCGGAAGCCGTTGCAGCGGTATGTCCGGCAAAGAAGGAACGCTGAGCGCCTTTTTTCATTCGTTCTTCCAGAGGAGCCTTGGTACCGTAGGTGTATGGCCTGCTCCGGTTTATACTTCCCGCTGTTAAAGTAAATGCAGCCCCGGTGATAGCCATGGTTTCTACATACATTGCCAGTATTTGACCTGCGTGACTGCGTTCGTTTTTAGTGAACAACATGGCCACCGGCATCGCAAAAGAGGCATAAAATGGGTAATAACTGAATTTATCTATTGATTCAGAATAATAACCAGCGCTAAAACGATCGAAACCCGGCACATCAGATTTATCTTTTGCTGCAAGTTCTTCGACGGTTAATCCTTTTTTATCATTTATCAGTTTAAGCCCCAGAACATTCAAACCCACAGCTCCGGCTATTATAGGACCGTCAACTGCCAGGCTGGTTTTGTAAGGCGACTCAGATCCGCTTTCGGTGATCTGACCGATTGCCGGAAACTGTAAAATTGAGAGCGAACAAAGTAATGCTATAATTATTTTCATGAGTGTTATGTTTATTTAAAGCCTAACACTATTCCATTTTAAATAGTTTGAAGATGGCTTTAAAAAGACTGATTATTTAAACGTGTATTAAGCTCCCACGAATTTCCGGCTCTTCGAAATTTGCAATTTCGAAGCATTATCAAAGGATCTGTGATCCGAGTTGAGCTACACGTATGTACAATACCTGGCACCTCCGCCCGTCAGACAAGGGCGCTTAATTTACTACCCAATAAATTTCCAGCCATTGAAAGATTGAAATGTTAATAAATGTTAAAATTCTTTAACATTTTATCACAGTAGCTATATTTGTTACGGTTTATAATTGGTTAGTAAAAGCCTTCACTCTCCCCGTTTGAAGGCTTTTCGTTTTTTAAACCACCTGAAGTTTATTGTAACATATAGACATTATAGTCATACCCTGTGGCGTGCGGCAAAACACCGTAATATTTAATTTGCTGTGCTGAGTGTTCAAAAATGACGTATTTGACACCATCAATGATCAGCTCTCCATTTTCTCTATTGTAAGAATAACTAAGGACTACTTTAGATAATTCTGCTTCATCACACTTTTCGCCATTTCTCGTAATCTCTAAAACTCCATCCTTTTTAAAATGATAAATATCGTCCTGAATACAGGTTGGAACGCTGTGATAGGTAAAAAGACCCGGGGGACGCGAAGAAGGATTTTTATCCCTTATTCCCATCTTCCAGGTTTTAGAGGTTAGGAAATCAGTCGCGTCATCCTTATCCTTTTTACACCCGAACATAATAAAGAGTAACATAATGATGGAAGCCAAACGTAATTTCATAAAAATTAAATTTCAAAGTGCAGCAAATATAAATCAACGAATCAAATAATAAATATCACAACATAATTACTCTTTCCACATTCACCTGTTCCAAAAAAGCTTCATCATGCGAAACAACCAAAATCGTTCCCTGGTAATCATTAATTGCTGCTGTTAATATTTCCATATTCTGAATATCCAGGTTGTTAGTGGGTTCATCTAGAACAATGAGGTCAGGGGCCTGATTACGTATATTAAGACAGCAAAGCATTAAGCGCATTTTTTCACCACCGCTGAGGGTGATGCAGGGCTTATCCCAATATTCATTATTAAATAAAAAGCGGTTTAAGCGGGTCTTTACATCGTGTTCCTGCAATGCAAAAATATTGTATTTCTGAGCCTGCTCATAAACTTTTACTTCATTTTCGATAAGAGAATAATCCTGGTCGATATACACCGATTCGATATTCGCTCTTTGGATTTTACCGGACAGCGGCTCTGCTTTGCCAAGTATGAGCTGAATCAGGGATGTTTTGCCAGAGCCATTCAGCCCTTTCAATGCAATTCGTTCTCCACTGCTTATGCGGAAGGTTAAAGGTTCCGGCCAAAGCATCGTACTTCCATAACCGAAATTGACATCCGTGGCTGTAATTAATACTTTACCGGTATGGAGTGCAGATCTATCAAAGTTAAACTTCATTTTGTCCGTCTCCGGCAAGTCCTTACGAAGCTCGCTAAGATCCTGTGAAATAGCACCTACCTTTTCGGAATGAATTCCCTTCATCTTAGCAGTACTTTTCTCGGCATTGTTTCGCAAAGTGTTCATCACTATGGTCGGCAAGCCTGCTTTCTCCTGCTTTTTCTTCCCGCGGGCGTCGAGTTTCTGCTGCCTTTCTAAAGCTTCACGGGCGATGTCTTTAGCTTTCCTGAGAGCCTTTTCTTTAGCTTTCAGATCATGATTTAAGGCATTACTTTCAAGCTGTTTTTGCTCGTGATAAAAATCAAAATTTCCGCCATAGCGAGTTATTCCCTTTTTGTTTAATTCATAAACTTCATCAAGGAGGTTCAACAGCTTCCTGTCATGACTCACCACCACCAGGGTCGATGAAGTTGACCTGATAAATTCGTAGAGCAATTTCCTGCCCCAGGAGTCAAGGTGATTACTAGGTTCGTCCAGTAACACTATAGTAGGCCGGTGAATCAAAATACCAGCAAGGAATACTTTTGTTTTTTGCCCGCCACTGAGAGTACCCATTTTTTGCCTCAAATCAAAACCCTCAAGATTCCATTGAGACATTGCTGTCCAACAGCGTTCCTCAATCGTCCAATCATCATTTAAAATGGCAAGATTCTCTTCATTGACGTCGCCATTGAGAATTTCATTCATCGCCCGTAATTTTCCATCTACCCGCAGAGCCTCGGCGATAGTAAGATCTTTAAATTGACCAAAGATTTGAGGTATATAGTATGGGTCGTCGGCAGTATAAACCGAACCTGCCGAAGGCTTTAATTCCCCTGCCAGAATTTTCAGGAGCGTAGATTTCCCGGCACCGTTATTTCCGATAAGGGCAACCTTATGATTTTTAATAATGTTGAGATTTATATTCTCAAACAATAAATCTTTATTTGGATGTATATATGTAAGATTTTGAATAATAAGCATGTAATTTCTTTCTTAAGATGAATAATGACTTGGGGCACCAGGTGGCAAGCAGTTATTTTTGAAAGAAACTAAATCCTACATGATCAGAGTTTTGAGGTTGGGTCTTTTTGCTGTTGCAAAGATAATAATTGTAATTAATAAATTAAGATAGATTTTAGCTGTAAGCCTACAACACCAAGTTACCGTTCCATTTCCTTTCCCGATGTTTCTCCCAACTGTCTCCGGTAAGCAAGAGGCGTTCTCCCTGTGATCTCCTATTCAACAGGAATACAAAAGTCGACAATACACTTCCTTTCGGGATGTTCATTAAAATTGTTATGATAGATCTCGAAAGGATTTCTGTCGGCCTTTTTATATCCGTTTTCGTTCATCCAGATAAATAATCCTGTCCATGACCTTTCAAACTCCTCAAGTCCGATTTCAAAACTGCCTACAATAATTTTCCCTTCCTCAATAGAAGTAAGGCCGATCCCAGAACCCGTATCTAAACTAGTCTTTGATTCTGTATTCAAAGTGATGCAGGCACTCATCCTTACCTTCTTAGCTTCGGTTATTTTAAAACTATCATGGTAAATGGTAACCATTTTTGCCTGTTCATTTATCAGCCCCTTAGGTCTGGCCCATCGAATTAACTGTTCATAAGCGGCTCCCAAATTCTGAGGTCCGATACTTGACGAATAAGCCAGTTCCATCCTCGACATTCTTTTGATCTCAATCTTTGCATTCATTTTTATCCATTCTTTAAGATTATTAATGATGCAAATGTATTTTTCAGTTTCAGAATGCTTTTGACCATTCTTGCTTTCAAGTTGGCTAATCTTGCTAAACTTGTTTGCGTTCTGCTTCCTGAATTCCGTCGGACTGACATTGTAGAATCTTTTAAAGGTCCGCGTGAAAGATGAAATATCATTGAATCCATATTTCAGCGAAATTTCCCTTACACTCGTGTTTCTATGCATCAGGTAAGCAGCTGATTTTTCCACCCGTCGCCTTGTAACATACTCATTTAATGTTTCCTGAGTTATCGTCTTGAAAATCCTGTGAAAATGAAAAGGAGAGAAACAGGCAATTTCTGAAACCGTATTTAATGAAAGATCAGAATCGAGATTATCATCAATGTATTGGAACACCCGGTTAATTCGGTTCTTATAATCTGTGAGGATTTCGTTTTCTGTCACTTTTACTTCTATTAAGTACAGGAATGCAAGACTCTTCGATAGCGCTTAAAGTTTTTCGTTTCAGAAACGAAAGATGATCACTATTACGATTCCGGCAAGCATGAAGTCTTACCTGCTATCCAATCAATCGCAGGGTAGCATCATCCTTTTTACCCTCAAAAAACTTTTCAAGCACTGCTTCAAATACCGGATCCGCACCCGGAACCATAGCAAAAAGAGTCATTGACGAACGCAGTTTCATATCGTCTGGGCTGCCCATGATGTATGTCGCATCATTTCCCGGAAGCTGCAGAAGGGCTTTAGTTATTTCAACCAGACGACCACCCAATACAGGATGAGCCAGGTAAGCGGTTGCTTCCGCCAAATCTTTAATACCGTAATGTTGCGCCATCTGACTAAAACCCAATCCCTTCATTTGCGGAAAAATGTACCACATCCAGTGGCTGCGTTTACGGCCGGCTTTAATCTCAGAAAGCGCAATAGCATAATCCTGCTCCTGGGCACTAATAAATCTTAGAAGATCAGTGTTATTCTCCATCCTTTGATACTCCTTTTGGTTTACAAAACTATTAAAAGTTTGTTGCCTTTATCTCCTATCTACTTCTTCCGAACTTGCTCTCTTCTTAAACTCCGATGGACTCAAATCAAACTGCTTCTTAAAACATACACTGAAATACTTCGCATTATTAAATCCTGTTTGATAAGCAACCTCCGCAACTGTCAGATCCGATTGTTCCAGCAGGTAAGCGCTTCGTTTCAGCCTGATATTCAGAATAAACTCTTTAATAGACATCCCCACAATGTCATTTATCTTTTGGTACAAAATGGTTCTTCCCACATTCATATCAGAAACAAAAGAATCAACTGAATAATCCGGATTAGCAATATTCTGTTCGATAAACTTCATTGCTTTAAGCAAAAGCTCTTCATCCATAGAAGTAATGGTCACTTTCGACGGATCCACCAATAACCTCTTGCTATACATCTCCCTTAATTCCTGCTGATTCTTTAGAATCGTTTCTGTCTGCTGCAGCAGATACTCTATTTCAAAGGGCTTATCGATAAATACAGTTGCGCCGAACTCGAGCGCTTTTACTCTATTCTGGTTCTCATCCCCTACCCCTGAGATCATCACGATCGGAATGTGACTGGTTTTGAAATTTTGACGAAGGCGGCGGCATACTTCAAAACCATTACTGTTAGGCATCATAAGATCTGTAACGATCAGTTGAGGATAGATCTTCTCAGCTTTGATAATGCCTTCCATGCCGTCGCTAGCCGTGTAAACGTTATATTTTTCTGAGAGCCTCCGTTCCAGGTAAGTACGTAAGGCTGGATCATCCTCTATAAGAAGAAGGCTGTTTGCTTTGCGGGCATTCTTAACTACATTCCCAGGCTCAGCCGACTCTAACATGATATCATCAATTTCTGAAATAGTATAGTCATATACATTTCCCTCTATGTCTCCTGAACCAGCTTCCTTTTTAAAAGGAAGCATAATGGTAAAGGATATTTTGTCTGCTTTGTTAAGCATCCAAACCTTTCCTTCAAGGGCGTCGACTAGTTCCTTCACGATAGCAAGCCCCAGACCCGAGCTTCCCTCAAAAGTAGGACGTTGTGATGACAGGCGATTAAAGGATGTGAAAAGAGTAGCAATTTGCTGTTCAGAAAATGCGTCCCCTGTGTTTAACACTTCAATCGAAATGTAGTTCTTTTCCTCACTATCTACGCCATCAGATAGTCTTGTTTTCTCCTCTTCGGTGGATTCGTATATACGAACACCTACATAACCCTTATTCGGGGTATATTTCAGTGCATTAGAGAACAGGTTCGTTAAGATCTTTTCGATGACGTCAGAATCAAATGCCACATATACATGATCCTCATGGGACGCAATATTGGTTTCAATTTCCTTTTTGTTCGCATATAGTTCGAACAATCCAAAAAGGTCCTGAACAAAACTAACCAAATCGCCTCCTTGCGGATTTAAAGTAATTTTCTGACTCTCTATTTCCCTGAAATGGAGCAATTGACTTATCATACGCTGAATACGGGCTACATTTTTCTCTATGAGCTGCATATAACCTGCCGCATGATCATTATTCGCAAGAGTCCCTTTAAGTTGTTTAAGCGGCTCGATGATCAGCGTTAAGGGAGTCTTCAAGTCGTGAGAAATATGCGTAAAGAAATCCGTTCTTGCCTGATTTAATTCGCGCATATTTTGCTCTTTCCATATTTCTAAAGCTAATCTCTCTTTAAACATCCTTTTATTGGTGTAATATCTCATTACAAAGAACAAAAGAGCCAGTGCAACCAGGGTATAAAAAAGATAAGCCCACCAGGAAAGAAAAAAAGGCGGATCCACGTGTAAATGAAGTCTTGATATCTTATCCCCCCATAATCCATCGTTATTGGATGCCTTTATTTCAAACGTATAATCACCGCTGGGAAGATTAAAAAACTGAACGGAATTCTGATTTGCGTTGATCAGCAACCATTTGTTATTAAGCCCAAGCATCCGGTAAGCAAATTGATTTTTATTTGCAGACAAATAGCTGTTTGATGAAAACCTGATCTCTATGTTGGATTGCTGGCCTGAAAGCTCTATTCTTTCTTCCTCCTGGTTTGTTAAACTCGAGATATCTTTAGATAGAGGAGAATCTTTGGTATTAGCTGTTACTGGTGTATTATTCACCAAAAAATTAGTGAAAAACACCCTTGGTTTCTGCGGATTCTTATTCAGGTATCCCGGGTCAAAAAGCAAAAATCCATTCGTCCCGCCAAAAAGCATCTCTCCTTTCCTGGTTTTATAAGCAGATCGTATATAAAAGGACCCGCAGCTGTTCTCCCTGTAAAATCTCGCTTTTTCGAACTTCTGCAATTTGTGGTCATAGTAGTAGAGCCCCTCGCTGGTGCTAAACCAGATATTTTTCGAAACATCATCCTCCAGGATACCGAACACCATTTTGGGGTGAAAGCCATTTCCGCCATTAAAATTGAGATACCTGCCATCTTTCTTTAATACATTTACTCCCTTTCCCAAGGTTCCTACCCATAGATCCCCGTTCGAAGCTTCGTAATAGCAACAGAGCTGATTCGCCGAAAAAGGGCCATCTTTAATAAAATGGTGTTTCAAAACTTTTAAAGTATTGCGGTCGACAATGAATAATCCCTGATGACTGATCAGACGAAGGTTATTTTGTTGATCGATATACAAGGCTTCCACTTCTACATCTAATGGTTTGTTATCTGTTCCGGTAACCTTGATGATCTCAATATCTCTTTGATTATTCCTTTTGTAAAAGAAGGATCTGTCAGGATCTGACATCCACCATGTACCCTGTTTCTCCCTTATGAACTCATATATGGTCAGTGGTCTTCCGGTCTCGGCCGATTGAAAGTTAAGGTCCTTAAACGTTCTATTAATGATGTCATAAGAGGTGATCCCTCCATTAAAACCTGAAATAAGCAAATTCTTTGTTTCAGGGTCAAAACGCAGGCGCTTTATCATATTAGAGTTCAGCGAATTCCCATTTGACTTCATGAAATGGCTGAAAGAATCAGTAGCCCTGTTCCAATAGTTGAGCCCCCCACCCTCAGTTCCGATCCAGATGTTCCCTAAATGATCTTCCTGAAAACTGCTTACAACCGGGTGATTAAGTCCGCCGGGGCTCGGATTGAAGTAACGCACCCGGGCATCGTACAGGGAACAGTATGCAATCTTACCGCCATAGGTCCCAATCCAGGCACCCTGGTCCGGATCCCGGTAAATTGTCCATATTGAATTATTGGGTAAGGAAAACGCATCGTTTAAGTTCATTCTTAAAAAGCTGCTGCTTTCTTTAAGCGGATCATAAAGAAAGAGACCCATCTGCGTAGCTACCCATATGATACCTGCCTGGTCAATAAATATCTTTTTGGCCATAACAGATTGATTTCCTGCAATTATTACCGGGATCTGTTTTCTAACATTTCCTTTACCATCCGTTACATAAACTCCTCCCCGCTGTGTTAGATAATAATAAGAGCCTTTGTATTCAAGACCGTCTATTAAAAGATTCTTTGCTCCTCCAAGAGTCGAAAAAAGCTTTAACAGGCGTTTCTGCGTATCTAATTTGTAAAGAAAGCCGTTTTGTGTAAGGTAAAGACTGCCCTTCAAACTGATCACGCTACTGAAAAACCTTTCTTTAGGTAAAGGCAAAGCACGCAACTTTTTACTGCTTTGATCGTACGATAAAATAGTATCTTCCGAAAGCATATACAACCTGTCATCATCATGCAGCGACACAGAACGAATTTTTCCGGGAACGATCAGGTCAAATGAAAAACGATCATAATTGAACTTCAATAAGCCATGGTTAGTCGCCAGAAACAATCTCCCTTTTTTGTCGGTTACTAATGTACCATAAGCCCATCTATACTTGGGTTGACTTACCGATACCAGCTCGTTCAATTGATAAAAGCTATTCCCGTCATACATGAACACCGCGTCAGGGCCGGTATACCAGATCCGACCCAGGCTATCCTTGGTGATACTCTGTATTCCTCCATAATAAGAAGTTTCAGGCATCACATGAAAGCGGTAACGCGAAATATCAATCGCAAAAACACTTTGAAATATAGAAATGCAGAAGCAAAAAAGGAATAAATTGAATTTGCGTACCCCCATAGGACCCATCGAAGATTGTTAAAAATTTCCTCTTGAATTCAGCGTTATTGTTTTGTTGAATGACCATAATGATAATCAGCAAAACGGATAAATTTCTCCCAATCGTAATCATTCAAATCATGCTTGCCTTCCCGGAAATGATATCCAATAGTTGAGTTGATGATAGGCGAATTAACAGCAGGAAACTCCGGACCTATGGCAGTAGCTTTACGATACAAATTGTATGCTGGAACGGCATTTACCAGCGACAAGTAGGAACCTCTTGGATCGGCCCACCTGTCTTCCACGGCATTTGTTGTATATACCGGTCTAGGGGCTACTAAGGCGATCAACATATGCTGATCTACCGGCAAATCATTTACCTTGTTGCTATATTGCTTATAACTACTAGCGAACCAGTGTCCAAACTGTTTATTGATCAGGCTGATAGTCTCTCCATATTGCCTGCGGGCCAAAGACGCTCCGGTACTTCCTGAACAACTGCTGAACACCATAGCGAACCGCTGATCCAGCGCTCCTGCCCATAAGGATGTTTTTCCACCCCGCGAGTGCCCTACGATTGAAACTCTTTTAGCGTCAATATCTTTATCTGTCTCGAAATAGTCCATCACCCGGCTAGCCGTCCATGCCCATGCACCTATTGCTTTCATTCCGTCATCCCTGGTTAACTGCTCAGGGTAAAGTTGATCGATCACTCCATGCTGATAGCTATCCTTTTTATCCGGCGCAGCATCAGCTACATGAAAACTGGCAATAGCGTAGCCTTTATCAATGATCATCTCAGCAGGCCAGAATGTACTTCTCACCGTACGGTCAGGATCCGTATTTCTCTTACTACGATTATTGATCAGCAAAAAAGCCGGCGCAGGCTTTTTACGTGCATTAGGGATAAACAGTACTATTGGGATGCCTATATGTTTTCCCTTGTTCCAAACTTTGACCATTACTTCCTTTAAGCTGGCACGCCCGTCCATGGCATAGGGATCTTGCCTGGTTAGTACAAACCGGATACTGTCAAAGCTTTCAGGCATTTGCCCATAAACATTCTCTTTAAACAGGGAGATTATTTCAGGTCTCCGTTCTTTTTCCCAGACCTTTTTGTTTTTCACAGTCTTGCCTTCAGTTGTCCGAAGCAGTTGAGGGAGGGTGTATTGAGGAACGTTCGCTTCATCATAGTTGACGATCTCCCCCATAAATGTATCGGTCTTTTTTTGCGCGTTTGCCTGATGAAAACCAAGGCAGAATACAAGACTGTACATACATACGATGCCTGAAAAAAAGAATTTTTCCATTATTCTGTTACTTCGACTCAAGTTTATCATAAAAATACTGCTTCACCAAAGGTTTCTAAAATATTAAGCTGTTGTCCGCAAGGAGAAGACAACAGCTTAATGATACTATGTTGCTATTAATCAGATTTATTGCACTTGCACATCGAGAAGCTTCAGCCATCCGCCGCTGGTAATATCACCGTTAACGGCAAGCTTTATACCTGGCTGGTTTTCCTTTGTCTTATCAACAATGGCTACAGCCCATGAATAAGTTCCGGCTGGTACATCCACCGGAGTTTTGAACTCATAGGATACCGGTGTATCTTTAAGCCAATTCGAAGGCTCGCTGTTATTATCAACCAGCACTTTTTTTACATTGCCCTGAGCATCCAGCAGAGCGAAAGCAACTTTATATTTGTAGTTCCACTGAGGAATGTTATTAGGGCAATATCCCCAGCCTGTATTTCTCCAGCGATGAGTAATAATAGCCTCAGACCCGCTGTTTACTTTCTCAGGCAGATAAACCCGGTCTGGGTACAGCCTGTAACCGCCTTCAGAGACAAAGCGCTGAACCAATGTAAAGCTGTTTTCAAACCAGGACTCCGTCTCTGACCCTGCCCTGAAATCCATCATATTCACATGAGCTTCGGCCGATGCGTCAAACTCTCCAAGTCTTACATCTTCAGGATGTCCTTGCCTGTACTTTTTACTTGAGTCGTTCCAATAGCTGTGAGAGCTAATGATCCAACCTCCTTCCATAATCACCGGGCGTTTAAAGATCCAACCGTTAACAAATTGCTTTTCCCAACTTCCATAATAATCGCTCATTCCAAAAGCATCTTGCCTCAAGCTATATCCTTTATTAATAGCCTTGACCAGCAACTTGTCACTATTGGGATTTGCTGCACCCCAGCTCACCGGATCTCCGATCACACGGTGATAATTAATAACAAGGGGCACCTTATTGAAGGTCCTGGTGTAAAGGTCGGTAATCCAATCAAAAACCTGCTCCTTAACAACTTCTTTCTCATTATCATTTAACTCACCCGGAGCCGCATATACTACATTATGAGCCTCGCCCCATTTACCTAGTCCGTAAGCATCGATGAATGAAGTTTTTACAGGATCATTAAAATCCTTGGCCAGTTCTTCAATAAATTTGGTATAATATTGCTGGAAAATTGGGTCCTGTGGTATTGGAGTTATTCGGGTAGGATAATTAGCATTCTCCAGGTAAGACTTGGCGCCCGCATCAAATACGAACTGAGGGGTGTTCATACCCTGATCTCGTCCGTCAACCACAATACGAAGTGCGATGGGTAAACCTCTGTCCTGCACTCCCTTAATTAATCTACCGAGCCGCGAATTTGGGTCTCTCCAGGTATACACTCCATCGCTGGGGTTCATGGATGACCAGCTGGTACGAATATAGCAAGCAGAAGCATAATCCCGGATCTTTACTCTCTTGCCCAGGTCGGCAACATATATTTCCTTATCCCAGTAAGTCTCATTGGCATCACGTGCGCCATACATCACCCAGCCGTTTAAAGGATTATGTATAACCGAGCTTCTGTTGTATTTTGGTTTTACCAGGGTTCCGGTAGGAACGCCCACTTTGGTATCATCGTCTTTTTTTGTGCAGGCAACTGAATGGAGACACATGATTGCCAACAAAGCAACTTTGCTTATTTTCTTATAATTCAATTTTGTCATTTTTTCTTGATATTTTAAATTTATTTGGAAGAGATATCCTGAAATCGGCCTCATCGTCATCCTGAACTTGCTTCAGGATCTCTTGCTTAAGCCGGTCTTTTGGACGCTATCTTCCCTAAATTCTCACCTCATTTACCTCTTTTCAGCAAGGATCGTCATATTCCTCAGGTCAAATACAAGGAAATTTGTTCCGGTGGGGATCGTGATATATGAATTACGATTTTCTCCTGAAAACCCTCCACCTAAATCATTTACCTTACCTAAAGTGAGAGTAATATCTTGCCTTAGACCCGCGGCAGTCAATGGAGAACTAAATGCGTAAGCAAGGTTCTTGTCATTGTCGTTTCCACCGTAAACGATAAATTTAGCTTTACCCGTCCGGCCGCCGGTATAAACAAGCACCTGCGGATCAGCTAAACTTGGCGTACAGCTCATTTTAATCGGAGCTCCCCAGTTGTTAATAGCGCCATGCATCCACAGATCCGTAACTTCCGTGGTAATAGCTCCTCCGCCACCATTCCAAACAACACTCTTTGGTGTAAGAGCTGTTGCTGGCGAATAGATAGCAGCAGTTGCTTTTTGCATATTAACGACCACACGATATTGACCCGGAGTTTCTATCTTCCAGGCAAACGGAGTTTCCCGCATTTTTATACCTATTGTCTCACCGTCCTGTAACTGATCATTTGCGTCAGCAGAATAGATATAGTTTGTTGCACCTTCGAATTCTACGGGGATCTGCAGATCACCAGCCTCCAGATCAAGAAGAAACGCATACTGGTTTGGATTTTCCAGGGTTTTACTCATCTCAACTTTACTCAATCCAGGTACCGCCGAACCATCGAGGAATACCTTATCGGCATTAAAAACCACAGTTCTAATAGGCTGCACGTTAACTCTTACAGTACGCACTTCTGGCGCCTCAAAGGTAGCCCCGCCTTCCCATTCAGCAATGATGCGAAACTCTATAGTAAAGGGTTTATTTGCTGCCACTCCCCATTTTTCATTTGCCCAGTTCTGTAGCTGCTCCGACGTAAAACTCCTGCTGTTGATACCTTCATCCTCATAGTTCATAATGGCTGTAGCCGAACCAAAATTATTTCCTACCACATCCATTTTAGTAGTATAAGATACAAGATGATCGTCAGAGACTTCTCTTGCCTCTGTCCATGAAAAGGTTATTGCATTATCTTCAAGATGCTCTTCATCCAGAGTGATATTTTCTGCTGAAGCTTTTAACTCCAAACGCTCTTCCACCTTAGGAATGTCCAAAACTTCCGGTTCGCAGGCAGTCATGCAAAGTACCGCAAAAAATAAAGGCACTATTTTATATAAATATTTTACTTTTTCCATTACGTTATTCTTTAGTAAAAATCATTATTCTCTGATGATCTGCTTACCGCTTTTCATATCCCAAATTCTGAGGGAATTCAGCATCACGGTTAGCATCAATGATAGCTTGAGGAATAGGCCATAATGCATGTTCATCCTTAACTATACCCTTGATAGCATCGTTATATGCTCTTACCCGCTCTATATATTTACCCGTACGTACCAATGTAAAACGGCGGGTCTCTTCACCTATCATTTCCCTGATACGCTCATCAAGAAGGAAATCCATGGTCATAACACTGGCATCTACAGTTGATGCTCCGGCTCTTCCACGTACTTCATTGACAGCCTCGGCTGCCTTTCCAGGAAGCCCCTGTCCCAGATAAGCTTCAGCAAGCAAGAGGTACGTCTCTGCCAAACGGAATTTCATTCGGTCTTTGTAGCTTCCAGTTAAGCCTAAGTTTTCCGTACGTCCGTAGAAAAACTTTGTGATAGCTGGAAAAAGAGATTTGGTGGACGTCCATGTTTGGTCAGTTATATTAACTTTTTTACCAAATAAAGCAGTCTCTGCAGGATTATTATAATACCAGTTACGCTTAATATTATAGTTAGAGTTCCGCATATCTGGATTGGTAAAAATTCCAGGAATATTTCCTGTCGCATTGGTGCCGGCAGTTCCAACCCACCATTTCATCGGGACCAGTTGTGCCAAACCGCGACCACCTAAAGTATCTGCCAAAACAAAGCCTCCAATATCTTGGTATTTAGGGTTCCATGCCCGGCGTGTCCAATCGTCAGAATTAGTACCTCCACCAACGGTGTTAAACTGAAATTGCAAAACAAAGATACTTTCCCTGTTACCAGACTTCCGGTTTTGGTTATTCTCCAGGAACATGTCACTGAAAGCGTCGCCTGGCTTATCTTTGTTTACGCCAAAGCGTGTTTTCATTAGCCCATAATAACCACTATTAATGACAGCTAAAGCAGCTTGTTCTGCAAGTACATATTCTTTTTGCAGCAGGTACATTTCGCTCAATAAATGATATGCAGCCCATTTGGTGAGTTTTCCATCCAGAACCTGTTCAGGGTTGGCAGGAAGATTTTCTGTAGCAAATTTCAAATCCTCTACGATATGGCCTAATACCTCAGCTTTGGGCGTACGAGTGAAATTTAGCTGAAAATCGTACAGAATCGTCTCTACATATGGTACATCGCCGTAAAGATAGATTAGCGTACGATAAGCATATGCTCGAAAGAACCGGGCCTCGGCCTGGAAACGCGCCTTATCTGTGGGATTATCCCAGTTGGTGTTTTGTTCTGAAAAAACAAGAATTTCGTTAGCGGAAGCGATAAGGCTATAAGCCCAGTTCCAGAATGTCCCCACAAATCGGGTTTCTGAATTCATTGTCAGGTTGGCGAACGGGATCAGCGAGCCGTCGCTTGCTGGCGCATCTGCAATATCTGTGGCAACTTGTAAAGCTTCATAAGGACAAGCAGCATTGTGAATGTAAGCACCACCTTCGCCATAAGTGTTATATTCTGAACGCAACAGTGAATATAGCCCTGCGCTACCTACCTCAAAACCGTAAGTACTCGTAAATGTATTACTTGGCGCCAGCTCTGATTTTAAGTCTTCCTCCAGGAAACGTTCGCATCCACTGAAAGAAAGCATCAATATAACCGCCAAACTGGTTTTTATAAAGTTTTTCATTTTCATATCTTTCTGATCTAAAAAGTTAAATTCAATCCTAACATATAAGAGCGTGCAGTTGGATAGGAAGCCATCCAGCCGTTGTCATAGTTGAGCACCTGTCTTGTGTTAGAAAAAGTGTGTAGATTATTTACACTTAGGTTAAGATCAATGGCACTGAAACCAACTTTGCCTGCGGTTTTCTGACCAAACCTATGACCAAGCGTAATATTCTTAATCTGCACGTAAGAAACTTCCTTATAATAACCATGGCCAAAATTATTATCATAACCAGGTGAAACTATGTCTGCGTTCTGGTTCTCAGGTGTCCAATAGTTGGCGCCATGCACATAATTCGTTATCCCAAAGGTCCACGACGCCATATTTGCAACATTGTCTTCGCTCCAATCTCCAAATACGCCATTAACCAGGCAGGAAAGATAAAAATTCTTGTATTTCAATCTGTTGCCTATAGATGCGGTGAAGTTAGGTCTTTGGGATCCGATAACTTTCCTGTCCTTAGTATCTATATATCCGTTTCCGTCTACATCCTCCAGTTTAGCTGAACCGGGAATGGCGCCTGCCTGAATCTCGCGTACAGTTCCGTCGGGGTTAGTAAGTTGAAATTCATCCCCTTGTTTCCAGACCCCTATCATATTGTAGTCATAAATGACCCTCAAAGGCTGGCCTATAAACCAGTTGTTGGTGATATCATCTACTCCGTCTCCACGCAGCTCAATGATCTTATCACGGTTCAGGGAAAAATTAAGATTAGAACTCCAGCGGAAATTCTTTTTGTCAATATTAACCGAGTTTAAAGCGATTTCAATACCCTTATTACGTACCTGTCCGATATTGTCCCAGATTCTGTTATAGCCATTCATAATAGGTACAGTACGGATCATCAACAGGTCGTGTGTATTTGATAGGTACATGTCGACGCTTCCGCCGAAACGATTATTAAATAATGAAAAATCCAAAGCGGCGTTAGCGGTATAAGTCGTTTCCCATCTGAGGTTGGGATTACCAATCCCATTTCCCGCAAGGTAGGCCGTATTGGCTGCGTTACCGGCATCGCCCCATATATACTTCACACCCGAGTAAAGACGATCTAATGTCTGATACGGACGAATCGCCTCATTGCCATTAGCTCCATAAGACACTCTCAGTTTAAGCATATTTACCCAGTCTGCTCTGTCTTTTATAAAATTCTCCTCACCTATATGCCATGCAAGGGCAGCAGAGGGGAAAAAAGCATACTTATTATTTTTTCCAAACACCGACGAACCATCTCTACGAGCGGTGATCGTTGCCATGTACTTACCCTTAAAGGCATAATTCAGACGGAGCATATAGGAGAGCATTGCCTTTTCTTCCAGGTCGGAATTTGGAGTCGAAACATTCTCCGCACCTTCCATCATGTTATATTCGTTGTCATCGGTCACGAAATTTGTCCCGCTTAGAGAAGAACTGAAGTTTCTACTCTCCTGCATACTGAATAATCCGGTTGCATCAAAGCGATGCTTGCCGATCTCACGCTCGTACTTGAGTATGTTCTCCCAGGTATAATCATTATAATGCCCGTTATTAACACTTCCTCTGCCTCCTACCGTTTTTCCTTCAAAAGTATTTTTTCCATAATAAGTGCCCGTAAAGGAGCTTCGGTAATTGTATCCGTAGTTTGACCGGAACGATAAGCCTTTCACAGGCAACAGTACATTCGCATAAGCACTTAGGAAAAAGTTACGGTTGGTTCTATCCTGCACGGCATCTACGTTGCGCATAGGGTTAGCTATGAGATTATACTCCATCGGCTCAGGAACATAGTTACCATTTTCATCTGTGTATTTTCCAAAAGGACTCTGTTTAATCGCATGCTCTATATTTGGAGTAATGCCACCGTCTTCTCTTTGAGAGAATTGTGTTCCGATACCTGTGGTCAACCATTTATTGAAGGTCTGATCGATATTCGCTGAAATTATGGTACGCGAAAGTTTCGAGTTGAGGACCACTCCCTCCTGCCCCAGAGAAGAAATAGCAGCCAGATACTTAGTACTCTCTGTTCCTCCGGAGATACTTGCCTGATGATCCATTGTAAATCCCTTCCGGAATATATAATCTTGCCAATTGTGTGTAATTCCCTTTTGGTACATTTCACGTTCAGTAAGACTAATAATGCCTCCCGCGATAGGATCGAGCCCATCACTGGACCGCCCTTCCTTTAAACGAGCAATATCTCGCTGAAAGCGTATAAACTCATTGGGTCCCATTACCTGGATGTATTGCATAGGTTCCGCGACGCCAAGCTGCCCCCTATAGGACACTTGTGGCTTACCTAGCTTGCCTCGCTTGGTCTGAATAAGTATTACCCCATTCGATCCGCGGGCTCCGTAGATCGCTACTGCCGATGCATCTTTCAACACACTCATGGTTTCGATGATGTTGGGATCAAGATCTTGTAGCGAACCACTATACGGAATTCCATCCAGAACGATCAAAGGGTTATTAGGTGCAGACAAGGAATTTTCACCACGAATCTCCAGTGTTTGATCTTGTCCTGGCGCAGCATTACCCGTTGTAATCGTAAATCCAGCAACCTGCCCAATCAAACGGTCCATTAAATTGGGAGTAGAAACCATATTGATTTGCTCACTGCCCACCACTGTTACCCCCCCCGTCACATCCTTTTTCTTCGCAGTACCATATCCTACCACCACTACTTCATCAAGTACCTTATCTCCGGCCATGGTCACATTCACAACTCCAGAGGGACTAACTTTGACTTCCTGGCGGTTGAAACCTACGTATGAAAAAACCAGGGTTGCCGACGGAGAAGCTTGTAAGGTGTAATTTCCGTCGATATCCGTTGAGGTTCCTGAGGTGGTGCCTTTCACAAGCACTGAAACGCCGATCAAGGCCTCTCCTTTCTCATCAGTAACTTTTCCTTTGATTTTAATTGGATCTTGCTGCGCATAAATGTCACTTACCGTCAGTAAGAGCATAGCAACAGCCATTAAGCAGCTTTTCAGCTGTATGTGTATTTCTTTAAGCATTTAAAATAGATTATGTAAGGGTTAACTTTAAAACATTTACATTTCATCTTCATTCTATGTCAGATCTGAAGACAATTCGGTGTGAATCTGATTAGTAATCTTCTATAGGCATGAGAATTTGTAGTTTAAATTTCTTTCTGTTAAGTTGGAAGGGGTTGCGATTATTTTCGGCTTTATGATTGGCATGTCAAAGCGATAATAATTTTTCGACTTTGAGTTGTGCAGCTTCTTGGCGATATCTGCAATTACTACTTGAAAACACTTCATAATATTCGGTTTAAATTGGCGGTTCGCTGTAGCCGGAATCCGGATTCAACGCCCACTCGCTGGTTTAAAATTTGTTTACGTTAATTGGTGCTTGCCAGGCTTCTGCCCTTTTTGCTGTAACAAAACTATATACAAAGGCATGTTTAGAGGGTTCGTTTTCGTACGGAAATGGTTCATTTTTGTACAAAGAAGGCTTTTTATGGAATTTTTACCTTTTTAGACATCTAAAGCCGGCCAGTTTCTATAACTAAGGTTTTGTACTTATTACATTGTCCATTGCTACAGTACTATTAGCCTGTATATCGATCGCTTCTCCATCGCCTGTATATAGAATATCCCTGAAACTAGCGTCTGATATCCCCCTGGCCTTGACAGGCAAACCGGTAATTATATTTCTTACAAAAAGTCCCTTTATATTTCCGGCATGTTCAACAACCAGGCCCTGGTTTGATAAAGGGCTGATTACCATATTCTCTATAAAAACATTTCTTATTCTAAGTTTTCCAACCGGCATAATGCGGATTGCACGGTGTGAAATAGAATAGAAATCCTGCCAGTTCTGAAGATATACGTTTGAGATGTTATCTTTTTCGCCGCCATATATAGAGCCACTTACCACATTGACATTTTCCTCACCTGCTCCCACCCCCGTGTCAGTCAGTCCGATATTAATAAAATCATCTCCGCTTTTGCCTCTGCAATTATCTATGATTATGTTTCTGCATCCGAACCGCACTCCCAATCCATCCTGGTTCAGGAGCTGCCTGTCGGCTCCAGCAACGTTAACGGCTTGCCTGACATCTAAAGTGATGTCCTTTACCTTGCCATTTGTACAACGTTCTAACACTAAACCATGAGCATGGTAGTCCTTCAGCTTAATACCGCTTATCTCAAAAGCATCGACATGAGCAAGTATAATAGCGTGATTACGCCACCCGCCTTTCTGGTTCTCTCCACTTTTACCGGCGTCGCTTCCATAAGATTGTCCGAATCCTTTAGGATCTTTGGACAAGGTCTTATTATGATCTCCCGTAGAGCGCGGATTGCTGGCACCTTCCAATAAGACGTTGCCCCTGCCCGTTATTTTAATGTTGCTTAAAGGCTGGACAGTACTGATGCCCAGACCCGCGTTTGCAGAACGGATAAAATTATCCCTGCACTTATCCGATAATTTGATCTTGCAATTATTCAGTTCAAGCTCTATATCACCCGGCAACAGGATTGCTTGGTCTAGCAGCCAGACTGTTGTTTTTTCTACAACGTCATACCTCGGAATAATCACTTTTCCGGTCGTACGCTTTGCCTCATCTACTGCCCTTTGGATCCGTTCGCTCTGGGTACCGCGTTTGTACATATTCGGACTGGTATAATCCAGATCATTTTTTGCACCTCTAGCTACTAGCGTAAAACTGTGTATTAATAGGATGCAAAGCATCAAATAAATTCTCCCTTGACTCGCCATTCTTTTATCGACCTACTTCTATTTTTACCTTCTTATCCTTCACAATAACATAATAGTCGCCGTCCTCAACATACTTTTTGCCTTGATTACTAACGAACCCGAAATCTCTTTTCACATCGATTTCAAAACGGAATACCTTTGTCTCACCTTTTTTGATCAACTGCTTCTCAAAATATTTAAGCTCCTTAACCGGGCGGGAAATAGTGCTTACCGGATCAGATATAAACCAATGCACAGTCTCCATTCCATCAGTATCTCCCGTATTTTTTACCGGTACCTCAACTGCGATCTTTCCGTCCGGCCTGGCTTTCAGCACCGATGCTTTTAGCTCTCCGTATTCAAACGTGGTATAGCTCAAACCATGACCAAAGTCATACAAAGGTGTGCTCGGAATATCCTGGTATTTTCCCTGGTGCGGCCTCGCGCTTTGACGATGATTATAATAAATGGGGATCTGGCCGGTTGAGTAAGGAAATGTCATGGATAATTTACCTGATGGATTCACCCTTCCGGAAATAACGCCCGACACAGGTTTACCTCCAGGAATTCCTGGCTGCCACATGGTTAAAATAGCATCGCAGACAGGTTCAAGTCTATTCAACTCTAAAGGACGTCCGCTGGAAAGAACAAGGATCAGGGGCTTACCCAATTTTTTAAGTTCCATTAACAGCTCTTCCTGTATTTGCGGCAATGCAATGGTAGAGCGCGACGCATTCTCACCGCTCCATTGGGCTTTCTCACCTAAACAGATAATAATAGCATCGGAAGATGCTCCAACTTTTTTTGCCTCTTCAAAACCTGATCTGTCATTCCCGTCAAAGTCACAACCCGCAGCCTGCATTACCTGGGCTTTGCCTTGGAAATCTTTTTTCAAAGCTTCGTATACGGTAGTTGCGTCCTCCGCATTCCCCTGGGCTCTCCAGGAACCAAGTAAATGCCACTTGCTGTTAGCCATCGGACCAATCACAGCAAGCTTTGCAACACCCGACAAGGGTAGCGTTTTGTTTTTATTCTTCAACAACACGATAGATTCCTCAGCCAGGCGCTCTGCTATCGCTAAACTCTTCGGCAAAAGAAACCGCTCTTTTTCTTTACTTACCTGGGTATAAGGCCTGTCGAAAAGACCTAAACGAAATTTTACTCTTAATACACGCTTTACCGCATCATTTAGCATATCCTCAGACACCTTTCCTTCTTTCACTAAAGCTCCCAGATGGGTATCATAGCTCTTGTTCATCATATCCATTTCTACTCCGGCTGTGAATGCTTTCAATGCAGCTTCTTTCTTGTCTTTAGCCACACCTTGCGGCCTGAGCTGTTCGATAGCCCCCCAGTCAGACACCACGAATCCATCATGCCCCCAGCGTTCTTTCAGTACATCTCTCAAGATATAGCGGTTGGCTGTTCCTGGTGTACCACTAATATCGTTGAACGAACTCATCAAAGTCGCCGCCCCGGCTTTTACGCCCTCCAGGTAAGGAGGCATATAAGTATTCCAAAGCGTCTGATCCGATATTTCGGTATAAACATAATCACGCCCCGCTTCTGAAGCACCATAACCAATATAGTGTTTAAGGCAGGCGGCAACCCGCGCCGGATCTGACAGATCATTTCCCTGATAACCTTTCACAGAAGCTACACCAAATACCGCATTCGTATAAGGATCCTCTCCATAACCTTCGGCTACCCGGCCCCATCTGCCATCACGGGCCACATCGATCATAGGTGAAAATGTCCAGTCAACCCCCGACATCCTTGCTTCCTGCGCAGCAACCGCACAGGCTTGTTCTACCAAAACCGGGTTCCATGAGCAGGCTTGTGCTAAAGAAATGGGATAGACGGTGCGGAATCCGTGGATAACATCATAACCAAATATGATGGGAATACCCAGTCGAGATTGCTCCATCGCTTTTTTCTGAACCTTGTTACGCAGACCGGGGTCGCTGCTGAAATAGATCAATGAGCCGATTTCTGCCGGAATATCATTTACCGGATCTGCCATATTATTGGCATTATCGTTTCTGCCCAGGGTATACTGGTTTAGTTGCATTACCTTTTCTTCCAATGTCATACGCGACAACAGATCCTGGACCCGGTCTTCTACTGCTTGCTTAGCATCCTTGTATAGCGGGACGTCTTTTTTCCTTTGACCATATGCTGCTGCGCTCAAAAATAGGGATAAGAACAAACAGGATATCTTAGTATATCTATTCATTGTCTTTTATTAAAGCTATTTATTTAATTAAATACCGGTTCATCTGCAAACCCAACCGTATTCTGAGAGTTGTTTTTCAATTCAAAAATGACGATCTCGTTTTTATCTTTTCTAAGGATATCTGCTACCACCTGAATAGATTGCAGCTTTTCTTTTTCCCAGTATGAGCCAATATATTGTCCGTTAATCCATACTTCTCCCATTCCCCAGCCTGCCATATTAAGATAGGTATCTTTAACATCACTCACGTTGAAGAAACCTTTGTGAAAGCCGGGAAGCGCATTCGACTTTTTAGAGTGAAACTTCAGATCCTCAATTTGCAGATCTCTGACCTTTAGCGGAGTGATCTTCCAGCCAACAACCTCTTCCCCATCAACGGTGACCCGGCCAAACAAACCTTTTGAGTTATCTAAAATTTCAGGTCCGTAGGTTATGCGGCCAATATTTTCGACGTATATCCGCAACAAGTGTTTGCCCTGAGCTGTATTCAGAGTGATCTTCCGTTCATCGTTGGTTATTGATCCCTGCACAATAGTATCAACATATACTGCAGCGAAATCCCGCACATTTTCAAGTTCTAATACGGCGTCTTCAGATTCGACGCTTATTTGGGCCTCATATAAAACATACCCAAACTCTACATCTATCTCATTAAACGGCAGTAGATTCTCGGATATAACCGTACTTCCATAAATCTGGTCTAAGCCAGCCGTCGCAGACATTTTTATCTGTTGTGCATAAATAAAAATGCAACTAAAAACCAAGCCGGTCATTAGAAAAATTCTTCTTCTCATAACATTACTTCATCAGGAAAGACTGGATAAATGGCTCCTCAACAGCTACCTTTGGATTGAACTTGCCGCTTTTGACATAGTTATCTACACTCACCAGTAATTGCCGGGTTGCCGGACGATTCGCCATGTCCTTTTGAGTGTCTACAGCCAATACCAGTAATTTCCCCTGTCCAACTTTTGCCTCAAAGCCAATTCCCAACTTTTCATTATTATCATAGCTGTCGATGATCTGAATGAATGGTCTCAGATCCTTCGGCGCGTTCTGCATTTCGATAACCCTGGCATTGTTCAGAATATCCCACCATTGCCAGTCGGTATGATAGGATGTAATAAACTGATCGAAAACAGGATGATCATTCTTGATCAGTGCCCCAATCGTCATTGGCTTCCACGCAAACATGATCGGGTTCCAGAAGTGATTATGAAAGGTTGAAGTGCGACCTTTCACGTTTTCCGGCTGCGGACAAAGAACAACCGTTTTACCTTGTGCAAGCTGCTGCTTTGCCTTGTCGTCGTACATGGAAGTATAGAGAACCTCCGCAGTTGATTTCATCAGGTTTTCATTTCTGGGGTAAACCCAGATGTCCCAGCTATTTTTTATAGCTTCATTTACAGAAAGATGAACGGTCAGTTTTTGGGCCGAAGTAACTCCCTTCAGGTTAAAGGAAAAGTTACCTACCGGGAATACATCATCTCTTCCGATACTCCGTTTCCTTAAATTACCGTTCTGTAATGTTTTGCCCGCCTCGTTAGTTACCCACCATTTTATTTTAGCATTTTCAATGGCCTTGGGTCCGAAATTGTAAACCTCCGCATCACCGGCAAAAGTTTCATCATTAAAATAAGAGCTTTTAGCATAACGAAGCAGGGCGACGGTAGGAGCGCAGGATTCCCTGAATTTCTCTGGTGTTACTAAACCTTTTGAATCCCAGAAGGGATCCAGCAGACCTACCGGAGCATATCCCTGTCCGGGGAAATCGTTTAAAGAAAGCAACTGAAATCCGGCCGATTTGGATGAGCGAAGCAAGGCTTCGATTACGGCTTTGTACTCCAGAACGGTAAGTGCACCGGATGCTTTGAAAAAGTCGGGAGCCTGATCCAGCATCCCGTTCTCTTTTAGCATATCACGAAACACTTCGAAGTTACGTGCCTCTACCGGGCTGTTGGCATATTTCTTTATTTCTTCAAAGTTAGGGTAAATGCAACGTTGACCAGATTCGTGTGAAATGACAGGTACATCTACATCCGATTCCGTACTCCTGTCCCATTTGGTATGAGGCAAACCTTCATACACCTTTACCGGTCCTTTGTTCGTTTGCTGAGAAACGTAATATTGATCAGATTTTACACGTGTCCGTGCTGTAGAACCACTAAAAAGATGCCTGTTATCCAGGTCTCTGGCATTCGAAGTCAGCTCTTCGATAAAATCGAAGTTTCCTGTTATTTCATTACCATTGCAATACAATACGAAAGAAGGGTGATTTCCGTATTCTTTTAGTATGCCCCGCATTTCACGGCGGAAGAAGTTGTAGCGATCCTCATCAACTTCAGCATCCTTGCCCCACATAGGCATTTCCACCTCGAAATAAATCCCGTGTTTGTCGGCCATCCGGAATGCTGCCTTTGGCGGACACCAGGAATGGAACCGTAAATGATTCATTCCATATTTTTTCAGGATAAGCATAATTCTCTCCCATTCAGCATCGTCAACCGGAGCATAGCCGGTTTTAGGGAACACAGCGTTTTCTACAGTTCCACGAAGATGTACCGGACGATTATTTATGAGCACATGGTTTTTACCCTGCTTAACTTCTCGCATGCCGAAGGTAGCAGATTTCTCATGCGTGTATGAGCCCTTTTCAGAACTCGTCTTCAGCTGACAAGTGATATTGTAAACATTTGGATTGAATTCGTCCCATAGCTTAATGTCTCTGCCCAACTGAATCACCTCTTCAATGGTAACAAGAGAGTCGTTCACGCTAACCGGAATCTTTTTAACCATGTTATATTTTTTCCCGTTCACGGTGAAGCTGGCATTACCAGTAATGTTCTTTTTCGTGTAATTGCGGACCTGCATCTTCACTTTTATGGACTTGTCAGCTATATTTGGATAGACCTGGAGGTCATCCACATATACAGGATCAATGGCGACTAATTTGATCTCTCCCAGGATACCATTCCAGTTTATCTGGGTGAACTCTGTATGCGCATGATTCCACTTATGCGTATTATACTGATAGCGGTTATCTATGCCAACGGTAATGCGATGCTTTGTTCCTGGGGTAACGAATGCCGTTAAGTCGTGGTTATGCGGAACACTTATATAATCTACCTTGCTCACTTCTTTTGTGTCGACAAAAATGGAGCTTAACCAGTGTGTACGTTCAAAATACATGAAAATACGTTTACCTTTCCATTCTTTCGGGATCTCGATATCACGCTGATACCAGGCCGGTGCCATGTACTCGTATTTACGTGTTAGCCGGTCGATGTACTTATAGGGGTTTTTGTAACCGATCTTAAAGTCGTCTGTAATGCCAGGAAGTATTATCGAGTCTTGCAGTTTATGGTTATAACGCGGCGACAATGATCCCCGTCTAAAATCCATAACGTCAGTCTGGAAACCCCATTTTCCCGACAGATCTATCTCCTGTGTCTGCGACGTCGCTTTTAGCAGCGGCAGCAATAACAAAATGGTCAATGCGAATTTCAGGCATCGTCTCGTGAATTTCATCTTCTTTCCTGGCAAGTTTTTTAATAATTTTTCTTTGTGTGTGGGCATAGTATTATCAGTAAATGGCGTTTTTAGATTGTTCCATTTTTATTTAATGATCAAATATTAAATACTCTACAACTTCCTCTTTAACCGTGTTAGCGCTTCCAAATAATAATAATCTGCATAACTAAGCGGTACATCTACCTCTGATTTCATTGGAAAAGCTCCGGTACTGTGCTTTAATATAAAAGCACCATTCTCCCCCAGGGAAGCCGTATAGGCAGCCGATGCCAGCGTACGAACCTGCGTTTCGGCCACTTTCATATATTTTTTAGACAAGCCCTTATCCACATAATCGCTTAGCTCAATTAAAGCCGAAGCAATTAAGCTGGCAGCAGATGCATCCCTTGGCGTCTCCGCTGTTTTCGGCACATTAAAATCCCAGTAAGGGATAAAATCCTTCGGCATTTCAGAGTGATTTATAATGAAGTTGGCAATATTTTTGGCTTGCTCCAGATAGCGTTTATCCTTTGTTTCCCTGTACAGGTAAGTATAACCATACAGCCCCCAGCCCTGTCCCCGGGCCCAGGCGGATTCATCAGAATAACCCTGGTGGGTTTGTTTTAAATGCGGTTTTCCTGAAAGGGTATCATAGGATACCACATGATAAGAGGAATAATCAGGCCGAAAATGATTTTGAATAGTTTTATCAGCGTGTGATACCGCAATTTCCTTCAACTTAGCATCTCCGGAATATTCTGCAGCCCAAAGCAACAGTTCCAGATTCATGAGGTTGTCGATTATGACAGGATACTGCCATTCTTCCGTATTGTGATCCCAGGAGCGGATCAGCCCAACTTTCGGACGATAGCGGGTCGCCAGAGACCGGGCTCCCGTTAGCAACACTTCTTCGTAGCGCTTTTCGCCGGTAAGGCGCAGCCCGTTACCGAAACTGCAATACAGCATAAAACCTACATCATGATTATCCACCGTATATTTTTCGCGTTCTACGCGGTCGGTATACAGTTTGGCATAACTTAAAACCTCCGGATTTTTTGTATTTTCATAGATATACCATAATGATCCAGGGAAAAAGCCACTGCACCACCAGCGTGAATCGGATGAAACGTCCTTGCCTTTATCGAAGGTACGCGGCAAGCGACCTTCCTGTGAGGCATACTTTTTTGCCATCAGCAAAGACTGCTGTTCAGAAAACTTCAGCGCATCCTCAACAATGTTCTTCAAGGGTTGCCCTGAAGATGTTTTACAGGTAACTACAACAGCAAAAACCAACAGAAATAACTTATTCATACTCAAGCTCTACTATTTTATGTTCTTATAATAATCCCTCATCAGATACCAGGCTTTCTTTTTAAAGCCCTGGTCGGATATCAATCCTTTCCTGTTCCAGCCATCCTGGTTAGTCGGGTGAAACCTGAACGGCGATCTGAAATCAAATAAGATCCATGGAGCTGTACCACGCAGGTTAGGAATGTTCCTAAACATCTTTAAGTTATCGCGGTAAAGCGTAGCCTGGTAATCTTCGCTCCAGGAACTAACTACATCCTCATTCCCCAATTGACCATACAGGGCCTCTCCGCCAAATTCAGAGATGATCAAAGGTTTCCCCTTAGCAACCTCCCACTTTGCCTTCTCCGGAGCCAGCGGCCACTGGTGGTACCAGCCCATATATTTATTGATGGCCACCACATCCAGCTCCTGGATAAAAGGATCGTCCATCACAAACAATTGCTTTTCCTTGTTAAATCGTACCAGATCAAAAGCAGCTGTCATCAAGCGGGTGGTGTCAACAGCCTTGCAAGTCTCAATCAGATACTTAAGAAAATTATTTCTCGGTTCGGAAGGCTGGGTTTCATTAGCTACCCCCCAGAAGGAAAGTGCACAACGATTCTTATCACGCATCACCATCTCTCTGATCATATTACCTGCCTTTTGTTTAGTCGCTTCGTTCTCAAAGTCGATGCCCTGCCAGATGGGGATCTCTTCCCAAAGCATGAATCCCATTTTTTCGGCTAAGCGTACCGTATATTCGTTCTGCGGATAATGCGCAAGGCGGATCATATTACATCCCAACGCTTTAGCTTCCGAAAGAAGCATCACGGCGTCCGCCTCTGAAAATGCGCGACCTTTGCGTTGTGGGATTTCTTCATGGAAACTAATTGCCTTTAAAAACACAGGCTTATCGTTAAGGTAAATATCCTCTCCTTTTGTATACAGGTTACGAAAGCCGATCATTTCCTCTACTTTATCATCTTTAGAAGAAATGATAACCTTATACAACTTTGGAGAATCAGGCGACCAGCGCTGCAGTTTCTTAACGTTAAAGGATACTTTAGCAAAACCCTTATTGTCAGTAGTTAAATCTTGATCTACATTCAATTCCGGGATCTGAATACGGATGTTAACGTTGGCAGCATTTTCGGAAAGTTTTATGCGTGCATCGATCTTATCTGCCTTCCGTTTATCCAGTTGAACAAAATAATCCTCGATGAAAACTTTCGGAGTACTTACCAAAAAAACATCGCGGGTAATACCTCCGTAATTCCACCAATCGAACGCCATTGCCGGGATCGCATCTACGGTACGGGTATTGTTCACTTCAACAGCCAGGAAATTGTTAGTATTCTGAACCTGGTCCGTGATCTCTATCTGGAAAGGAGTAAAACCACCTTCATGCTTGCCGATCTCCTTTCCGTTCAGATAAACACGACTACGGTAGCTTACTGCTCCAAAATACAGGAACAAACGCTTCCCAGCTTCCTTTTTTGCGTCGAAACGACGTGCATACCATACCGTTCCTTCATAACGATGGAGTTCCGGCGACTGGCTGTTCCAATCCGAAGGCACATTCAAACGAAGTCCATGATCAAAAGAATACTCGTAAAAGTCAGTTTTGCCTTCGGGTTTCTTGTTAAGATAGATCTTGTTTTTACGTCCCTGATCATACTGATCTATGATAGCGTCCCATTTACCATTCAAAGACTGAACGTTACGTCCATAAACATTAGCAATCAGCTCTTGAGCAAAACCGTCTGAAAACAGCAGGCAAAAGAGAATTACTACACTATATCTTATATTATTGTATCTCATATATTATTTCTTATAGATCTTCATGGCAAAACCACCACCTTTTGCCATAGATAAACTCAGCTTTTTATTAGCTGGAATAACCGTCTTTACTTTCTTATAATCTGAAGCTATGCGGTTTGCATTAACGCCATCTTTGAACATCTCAACCTCATAATTGCCATCTCCGAGGAAAGACAAATTCAGCTCCAGGGTACGTTCATCCCAGTTAGTGAGACCTCCCACATACCAGACATCCCCCTTTCGTCTGGCAGTAACCACGTATTTGCCTATTTGACCGTCGAGCGCCATAGTATTATCCCAAACTGTTGGCACCTGGGCGATAAAATCTGTACACTCCTGTTCCTTCGTGTAATTCACTGGATTGTCGCAGAGCATATTCAGAGGCGACTCAAACACGATATATTCAGCCAGCTGGCGGCAGCGGGTACCCTGGCTCATCGGTTCGTCGTTTATACCTCGATGAGTTCTTTTTGTCGCGTTCCTCATCGCGCCCTGGGTATAGTCAACCGGACCAGCAACCATCCGGATAAATGGCATAGTAACATCGTAAGTCACAAGATCCATTTCCGGTCCCGTCCATTTCATTTGCTCCATACCATTTACCGCTTCGTAATTGATTACGTTAGGATAGGTGCGGTTCATGCCCGTAGGCTTGTAGGTTCCATGAAAGTCGACCATTAATTTGTACTTCGCTGCGGTTTCAGCGGCACGATAGTGAAAATCAACCATCTGCTGATCATCCCGGTCCATAAAATCGATCTTGAAACCTTTGACTCCCATTTCAGAATAGTGCCTGCACACTTTCTCCATGTCACGATCAAACGCATAGTAACCTGCCCAAAGGATGATGCCTACATTTTTCGTTCTCCCATAATCAATCAGCTTTTTAAGATCAATTTCGGGCACTACCTCAAAGAGGCTGGCCTTTAAGTTCACTGCCCATCCCTCATCCAGGATCACATACTCGATCCCGTTTTTTGAAGCAAAATCGATGTAAGCCATATAGGTTTCGTTGTTAACCCCGGCAATAAAGTCGACACCCGACAGGCCCCAGTGATTCCACCACTCCCAGGCAACTTTACCTGGTTTTATCCAGGATATATCTTTAAAGCGCGCAGGAGCAGCCAGTTTATAAACCATATCGTTATCAGCCAATTGCTTGTCATCTGTAGTTACAATAACTATGCGCCATGGAAAGCTCATTCCAGCTTTACCTTTTGCGATATACGCTTCACGGGCGGTAACTAGCTGCTGAAGCTGGTTATGTCCCCCCTGTTCGGTGGAAGCCGGATAAGGAGCAAACTGCGATCTGAGGGAAGTTGAACCATCTTTGTTGATGAGGTACATACCCGGGTAATTTTCCAGGTCGGATTCAGCTATGCAGACTTTCTTCCCGCCATCAAGCTCCACTACAACGGGACTGAAAGACAGTTTATCTTTACTAAGCAAGCTCAGTGGCGAATACGTATACGTATTCTCAAAAGAATTAAAATATTGCCCTTCAATAGTTGTGGCTTTACTCTTTACATAGGGTACATAAGCCTTGTGATCCTTTGCGAAATTAAATGAAGCTTCTTCGTTTTTTACCAGGAAATCACTACTTCCTGTCGATACGAAACGGTAGGCCATTCCCTCATTGTATACACGAAAAACGAGGTTAAAGCCTTGGTTGAACTCCAAAATGAGTTCTTTATAATTGTCATTTATAGTATTTCTTTTATAGAAGGGAGATGTAATGTTCTGATTGACCTGGCTGGTTCTTGTTCTTTTAACGCTTGAATTAATGCCGAAATCATCACCTTCCACCAGGTCCACATAAAGAGGAGAAGGTTTCAAAACGATATCTTTTTGATGCGACAGACTGTAAGTGATCTGCTTATCAACAACTACGGCTACTGTTAATCGTCCATCGGGCGAACTGATGCTGTAGTTCTTCTTGGCATAAGAACAAAAAGAAGTGAGGGAGAAAAAAAGTATCAGGAATTTATATCTCATGTAATTAATTGTTCAGAATTTTATATTTATATAGGACAAAGCTGTTTATGCTATCAAGTTTGATCTCTACAGCCCCTTCAGTACCAGTTCTGAGCGTCATAGATCTTCCATCACCAAGTACAGGTGTTAATCGTATTTTTATTTTTCCAGGTAACCAGGTTTTTATAGTACTGGTATTATGCGGTGTATTTTCCCTGAAGAAAATAAAATACCCCTCATCGCCTTTACTCGATCTTATGGATTGAAAGCCAGTCCATGATCTGCCTGAGGGCTCTTCTCCTATAGGCAGTATAGTTCCCATATGAAAGTCGTGCTGTATCTTTTTGTAAGCTTTTATTAACTTGCCAACGCTGAATGCTTCCTGTGGCAAGCCGCTGCCTTCAAACCATGCCAAAGGTTGTCCGGCCATAGTGGTGGCAAAGAGGTAGTCAAAGGAATAATTAGCCGGAGCAAACGGATCCTTTCCATATTTATCCGTATTACGCCACTTGTTCAGGAACTCGATCTGCAATTTTTCAGCAGGCACATATTTAGACAGTTGCCATAAATTACGCAGTGTCCAGTAAGGATAATAATTCTGCCAGTCTGTATAGCGGTTTTCGAGGAAGATATTGCCATACTCATTAAACATATGATACCCCGTGCGGCGTCCGGCAGTTGCATCCAGGTTAAATACCACTGCATCATTTGTTTTTTCCAGCACCGTATCGAATAGTTTCCGAAGGTTAATTTCCGCCTCTTTGCTTGGGATCGACAATCCGTCGATCTTAAATGTGCGGATGCCATAAATCTTATACAGCTCAACTATAGCCTGTACATCCTTTTCCCAATCCGCATAACTGTTCTGTACACTAGGATTAAACCAGAGACAAACTTCCACGCCCAGTTCCTTGCCTCTTTTCACTACCGGATGTAAACCATTTGGATATTTCTGAGGATCAGGCTTCCAGTAATCAGGGTTATCCCAAATATTTTTGAATGACCCTTTGGCAACAGCCGAGTTAGGGCTTTTCCCTACTTGCCATCCGTCGTCTATCTGAAAATGAGTAATGCCAAGCTTAGCAGCCTTTTCAATCTCTATCAGGCTGAATTTTTCATTTACCTTCGAATCCTGGCTCCTGTCGCCCCAGGTATTCATCATGATCATCTCATCTCTTAGAGGTAGCAGTTTGCGGAGATTCTTTTGATAACTACGCAAAGCTATCAGCCTGTTTACCTCCGAACCGCTGTACACACCAATCACACAACCGTAGGTTTTCCGCCACTCATTTTCTTTGATATCGTTTTTCGCCAGCCCTAGCCCTGTCACCATAAAATGTCCGAACTCAGTAGTGAAATCAAAGCCCTTATAGGCTAATTGCGTGCTGGAAGAAGGCGCTTCTTTCAAGAAGAATATACCTTTATCGCTTTCAACGTTATGTGCAAAGAGCAGATTCCCTTTATATGAATTTTTACGGTAAGGGATAATATTGCTTTCGAATACCAGGTTGTTGTTCCAGTCAGAAACGTCATAAAACTCAACCATCTTTGTCTTCCAATGGAATCCATCCAATTTGATCTGGTCAAGTACAGCCGTAACTTGCTTCGATTCATTCTCTACTGCCGATTCAATATTTTTTTTATCGGCCAGATCCACATCGTCCTGTCCCGGAGCAGGCTCTATCCCACCTTTAAGATAGGTATCGCAAGCTATCGCAGCGCTGTTTTTATAAATACGAAAAACGCGTTTAACATCAAGCGGCCCCATGGAAAAAGATACAGTTGTCTCCAGGTAAGCCGTATGGATACCAGTTTCCTTCACTTCCTTTGAAGTAAAAGATGAATTTGAAATAGTCGCTGCCTCTTTTGATACCACAAAATCGGAGGACTTTCCCCTGTTCAGCCAGCTTTCCCCTGAGAATTTATCAGTCAGGCTGAAAGTTATCAGGTTTCCTTTATTCCAAATAAACTTTCTTTCTATGAGATCATTGCCTATTAATAGGGTATCTTTCTCCAAACGGCTGTAATAGCTGTCCTGGGAAAAGGCAGAAGAAGAAATAAATATTATAATAGTAAGCAGTTGTAACAATTTTTTCATATCAGCTATCCCGGCGTTTTGTTTACACCCGAAATTCAACATAATTCCAATTTTTGAAAAACTCCCAATTCTATATAAGAAAACTTTGTATTCGATTCTAATGGCTGGTTCTGCTCTCAGCTTTAAATCGTTTATAATTGTTTCAATAATTGGTGCTTCAAAACTAAAGATAAGCAGCGTTTGATGGGTTCGTTTCTGTACAGAAATGGTTCATTTTTGTACAGAGAAGGGCTTTAAGGCGATTTTTAATCAGTAATGATATCGCGTAAAAAAAAGATATTGAAAATCTGAGGAAGTAATTTTGCGCTCGAAGTGCTATTCCTTACGTGTATTGTTATCCCGAAGCCTTATGGGAGAAAAGCCATGTACCTTTTTGAAGGCAACGCTAAAATTGGAGGTGTTCTGATATCCCAGCAATAAGCCTATTTCGTGAACAGACAAGCTGGTGTCTAATAAATACGTCTTTGCCTGCTCCATTCTAATCTCCTGCAAATATCCAAAAACTGTATGACCGAAAATACTCTTAAAACCTGTTTTAAGTTTTGTTTGGTTGATGCCTACCGTTCTCGAAAGTTCTAAAATTGTAAAGGAATGGTTCAAATTTTCCTGGATAAGGGAAGCCGCCCAGAGTATGCGCTCACGGTCTGCAGCACTTAAATTAAAGTCGTGCTGCTCGTTTTCAAACTCAGCATAAAGCATCGCGATCAACTCAAATATCTTAGATTCAAGATATACCCTTCTCGTCAGACCTTCAAAAGTGCAGTTTTTAATATGATTTATGGTGTTGTAAATGCCGGGGCTTACTCTGATACTTTTACTGAGTAGCTGACAGCTAATATCCTTCTGGATCAGGTTGAGAAACGTGTCCAGAGTTTTTGATTCGCCTTCGTATTGGTTTAGCAAAGATACCGGAAGATGTACGTCAAAGGTATCGTAGCTTAGCCCTTTCCTGAAGAGAATTTCTGCCTGATTTTCTTCCGCAGACAAGTAACTTATATTGCCAGACCTTCCAGGCGCGATGTGCTCTTTGCCGTCCTTGCTTTTGTAGAATATATCCCTATCCGACAAGTTGAATTGAATTTCCAGTAAGGAAGATTCTCCTTTCCCGGAGATTATGACATCATCTGTCATTACATAATTACTTTGAAGAATGGATAAATGATGTCCCAAGATCTGTTCGTTATACACAATGTCCCCCTTTAAATCAGGCAGGACTATACGATGTAAATCGCCAGATGAGCTAACATCTTTAGATTTACCCAAAATACTTGTGATATCATCAAAATCCGAACTGGCAATTCTAAAGGCCATAGCAATTTCCCAAAGGTAATACTTCTAAAATCATAACAAAAACTTCCTAATTCATAAATTACCTGTTTTCAAAACAGATACTTTTGCCGATGTAAAAGTAATTTATAATTAGTATAAATAAAAGAAGTGACGGGCAGAATTTACTTAACGTGCATACTGATATTAATAGGCTCTATTGTACTTGGCTGTCCGGTACGAATTCATGTCAGCGATTCTTTGGGAAATCCCTTGTCTAATATCGCTGTTAAAATTAAACCCTTATCTGGGAAAACTGATGTCTCAGGGGATCTGGTACTGGAACTGAAACAAGGCAGGCATTTTATTCAGCTTCTTGACAACTCGGGCATATTACTTGAATCATTTGTTTTTGTTGATTGCAATAGCCAGAAGACCTTCAACTTTATCCTGAATAATACTGCCCGGCGCTCAATCGAGTTGAAGGAAACGATTGTTCGTTCGAAAACGGTAAAGCAGGCAATCGAGGCTTCTCCATTTGCGGTTCAGGCCATTGATTTGAAAAAAGATTATAACAAAGGCGGTGACATCAGTGAAGTGTTAAACAGGGCATCAGGGGTTAAAATAAGAACTGATGGAAGTATAGGGGCTCCTGTTCAGATCAACCTGGGTGGATTACAGGGTAAGGCTGTCAGACTGTTCAGAGACGGTATTCCTGTTGAGCTCTTTGGGCATGGATTTAGCCTGGGAACTATACCTGCTAATATGTTGGACCGTATAGAGATCTATAAAGGTGTGATGCCTCTCTATCTTGCCTCAGATGCCCTTGGCGGAGGTGTCAACCTGGTATCTAGGCATGAATATAAAAACCAGGCGGAGATTTCTTATGAGAGGGGTTCTTTTAACACTCATCGGGCTACACTATACGGAATCTGGAACGATCCGGCGAAAAAATGGTATGTCGGCACAAACAGCTCCTTTAACTATTCGGACAACAATTATAAGGTTGAGGCTCCTTTTATTGATACGGAGACAAGTGTTACCAGCTATAGAAATGTCAGGCGTTTTCACGACGCAACCAGGACGCTTTACGTCGAAGGCTTTGCAGGGCTGCAAAACAGGGCCTGGGCAGACGATCTGCGTCTTACCGTTCTTGGTTCGGGCTTTTACAAGGAATTACAGCATGACATATTGATGAACAAGGTTAATGGGCAGGCTCTTTCTAAAGAGAAAAATTATACAGGGCTGCTTAATTACAAAAAGAATTTCTTTGATGAACGATTAAAGGTTAGCTTACTGAGTACTTACAGCTTTTTCAAAACCAGATTTATTGATACGGCGACTGTTCGTTACGGATGGGATGGAAGTATTATCGGAACAGGTTTAACGCCTGGTGAAATTAATGGTGGCAATGATCAGCGATTGGATTATCGGTTTTTCTCAGCCCGTCTCAATGTTTCTTATGCCTTATCCCACAAACATACGGTCGATTTCAGCGAACTATTTCATCACCAAAACAGGAAAGGAAGTGATCCCCTGGGTTCGATTTCACCGGTAGAGAATATTGATGTACTGACAGTGCCTGCTTTTTACCGGAAGGATGTGATGGCCTTAGGGTTGCGGTCAACATGGTTCGATGACAGGGTAGAAAGTATTGTTGCATTGAAGTATTATCATTTCAACACGAAAGGTTTCACTACAGACAATTCAGGAACAGGATGGCGTTCTGCCAATGATACCAGCCGCATAGGATATCTGGCTGGCCTGCGATGGACCAAGGGCCGTTTCCTCACAAAAGTTTCCTATGAATATGCAACTCGTCTTCCTGATGAGATAGAAATTTTTGGAGATGGAGTACTTTCAAAAGAGAACATGGACCTGCAACCTGAAAAGAGCCATAATGTTAACCTGAATGCCCGCTATTCAATTATAAATGGAGACAACCGGCTTACCTTATCTGCGGATTTATTCTTCCGAAAAGTGAAAGACGGCATTTTTCTGCAAAAGGATATTCCGTATAACAGATACATTAATTTCGAACATTCAGAAATTAAGGGCTTTGAGTTTGAAGCCTCTTATGCTACTGGTAAGCGTTTTGATCTTGGAGCTAACTTTACTTACCAGGATATCCGCAGAATAAATATAGAGGATGCTCTATTTAAAATTGAGGAAGGTTCCAGGGTGCCTAATATCCCTTTTCTTTTCGGTAATTTTTGGCTGAATCAAGGGTTTAAAGGTGTCTTTAATCGTGCCGACCGAATGGAAATAAACTGGAATGCGAACTACACTCACCGGTTCTTTCTGCACACGATTCCTAAAGGAAATGAGCCAGCGCTGTTTGGGAAAGTTGAAGACTTCCAAAGCTCACTTATTATTCCAGCCGACGGCCGGTTAGGGCTGTTTTCAAATAACGCAGGCGTATACTATCATTTTCCAAATCAAAAGATCTCGCTGTCTGGAGAATGCAGAAATATTGGAAACGTAAAGCTCTACGACAACTTTTCTGTACAAAAGCCTGGCAGATCATTCCATGTCAAGTTAGTCTATCATATTTTTTAATTACATATTTCAATAAGAAGATACAATGAAAACAAGTAAACAGTTACGCAACCTGATGCTCGGCCTGGTGGCCCTGGCCTTTATGGCTTCCTGTAAAAAGGATAATGATGATCCGAAAGAACCTGACACCGATCTTCCCGCAAATGAAACCTGGGTGATCTACAACGCTTCGGCAGGTTGGTCGGGTGGTGTATACGCACTGAAAGACAATAAATCGCGCGAAATTAATCTGAGCGGACTCCCGTTCTTCCAGGTTAGCAGCAACATGGGAGGAAGAGCTTTTGGAAAGACTCTTTACCGGGTAAATAGCGCAGCCGGAGCTCAGGGACTTTTGAAGATGGACATCAACGCTTCAGGAAATGTGGTAGAAGGTAAGTTTTTAGCTTCACAAAGTACGCAATACATCACTAATTACCTGGTAGTGAGCGCCACTGAAGGCTATTATTGGGATGATGTGAGAGGCGGTTTGAAAGTTCAGACCTTCAACCCGACTACTATGGAGCGTACCGGCGAGATTGATTTCAGCTCATTGTCAGAAGGACTTCCTAATGAATCTGCCGGACAGCTGATCATTGCTAAAAGAGATGATAAATTATATGTTGACTTGCTTTTGGGTACCAAGCTAGCCGGTGACTGGCAGGTAACTCCGCCAAACAAGGAAGTTGCTATTGCAGTGTATGATCTCACTCAGAAAACAATTCTTGGAGTAACAAAGTTTGCCGGAACCACCAACCTTGGAGTATTTATCGATAATGTTCTTTGGAGTATAGATGAAGTAACGAAAGACCTTTACTTCGTTGCAGTGGGAGATATGAAGAGACAATCTTCTGAGTTTTCTTCAAAGATCCTTCGTATAAAGAACGGAGAAACTCAATTTGACCAAACTTTCTCGATCGACATTAAAGCTTATCAGTTTCCTGCAGAATTTAACAGACTGTTTGCTTACAATAACAAGATCTATACAACAATCCCTTCTCGTGCAGTGTCTTACTATGGTGGTGGTCAGCACGGTGTTAAATACAGGGATGATGTTTGGTACTGGAACGAGATCGATGTCAATACTAAGCGTGCTACCCGTTTAAATATACCCGCAGATAGTTTTTACGGCACACAAAATCCTTTCTTCCATAATGGGGAAATCTATTTCGTTTCTAACAATACTACTGAAAGTTTCTTTGGTGTAAACCAATATAATCCTTCAACAAAAGTTGTTAAAGAAACTTTCCGTTTAAAAGAAAGCGGAAGACTAAATGGATTTAATATAATAACAGAATAGTACAGAGTAAAGGAGTCTTTTAGATTTGAAAGACTCCTTTATTATGCACAGGGAGAACGGTTTCCGTGAGAGTCGTCCCCGAGGACTTAAAAGGCTCTTTTATCAAATTTCAGAAAATTTAACATCTCCATTAGGCGGCCCGCCACCTGTATCTGTCTTGACTTTACTCTTAGGTTTTAACCATAATGCTTTGTCCGGTCGTTTTTTAGCCGTCGCCTCAGCTTTTTCGCGCAGGCGGGCAATTTCTTTCAATATGTTATTTCCAGGATAATACAGAGGAATTATCCGATACGTTTTACCATTATCACTGTTTTCTGTTTCTGTTTCTGTTTCGGCCTCAATGTGCCATGCCCCTATCAACTCGGAAGGACTCCAGGCTTTTGAGTTGAATGTTTGTGCTCCTCCAAAACCGTCACTTGCATAGGCATGAATGGACATGCTCAGCATCACTAACCTGCCTTTAATCACTTCATCATCCAAACGGATCACTCCGCCTTCAAAGCTTTCCTTGTATCCGATCTTTATTTCCTTGACGCTGTTATAGCAAAAAACCTCCTTTTTAAAGTCGAAGGCAATGGCTACAAAGCGAAGAACATAATTATGAACATTAACGCTGGGGGCTTGAATGTCTTTTCGGGTGATCGCCGGAAGCTCAATACAGATCTTGTTTTCAGCATCAAGGCAGGTTTGAGGCCTTGCCCGCAGCACCTTAGGTAAAGGTGAATTGTTATTAAACTGGAATCCATTCAGGAAACCCAGATCGGCATCATGCATATCTCTTTCGCCCCGTGCCTTTTGACTGGCCGTGACGCCGTTCCGGACAGCCGAATTCATGCGATTGATCATTCGCCCATCATAACCGCCGTAAGTATAGCCAAATGCATGCCTGATCACTCTGGCCGTAGTGCTGCATAAACCGAACTCCAGGCTGCTTTCCTTGCTTGCCAGGGTTTGTTTGAACTTTTTGGGCTTCATTTGTGCTACTTGCTTATCAAAGTAGCCCCTGTAAACAATGTTGTATACAGAACCGTGAAGAACTCCCTTTTTATCTATTATTGCCATCGTTTTATTTTTTGTTACGTATATAAATTTTATATATTTGAACATAAAGCTAAGTAAGGACCATGTGTCAATCAATGACTTAGGTCACTTATTGTAAAAAAATCCTACCACAACAATTACAGTATATTTCAAGGTTTAGTAAACGGCCAGGCTCCTGACCAACTTAAGGACGGGTTATCCCCATCTTCAATATATTGCTGCGTATATGCTAGCTAAATAGCTCTAAAAGTCCGCCTATTGCAAGTAAAGGCGGACTCACTGCGGTACTTACGAAGATTGTAGGCAGCAATATATAAAACCTGTTAAGGACTTGGGAAGAAGCATTAACGAAGATAGCTCTATGTTGAATTTTTACTGGGAAGGGCTCTTCCCTGCTTTGAATTTGGGACGATTGGCTTAGGGACGAGATTGTTGTAACAATGAATAAATGTAAAGAAACTTCATCTTTAAATCAAAATTTATTTATGCCTCTCAAAGAAAGACCGGAACACTTGAAACATTTCGGTCAACAGCCTTATTCGTAAGAAACATTCTTAACGCCTTGAACTTTTACTGTCACTGATCCGCTATTAAATAACTTCATCAGCTTCTCTGCAGATATTTGGTTTTCAGGCTTGAATTGAGAAATTCCAAGTTAGGCTGTTGATTTATACGTTTGCCCGCGATTGCGATATCTTTTAACAAAATTCCCACTAACTCATGAGGAGGGTATTCGCGCTATTGCAGTGGTAATTTCATCATAATATCGGTCTGCTCATCTTCACCTAACTTAAAAATGTGCTTATCGAATTCTATGAAACCATTTTTTTTATAGAAACTTACAGCCCTTACATTCTTTTCCCAAACGCCTAGCCAGACATAGTCTGCACTAATCAGCCTTGCAGCTTGCAGTGCCTTTTCAAACAGCAACTGACCTACATTTTTGCCGTGGAATTCATTTAATACGTAAATCCGTTCAATCTCAAGCGCGTTGTGTTCTTTTAATTCGGTTTGAGCCTGTCCGGAGTTCAATTTTAAGTAACCGATCACATTATTATTAAGCTCTGCAAAATAGAATTCGGAATTTTGATTACTAAGTTCAGCAATCAATCTTTCTAAGGAAAAGCTTTCTTCCAAATATTCTTTCATATTTGCTTCTGCATTTCCGGCTGAAAATGTCTCAGAGAAGGTTTGCCGGCCAATGCTTTGCAGTGTATCAATATCGTCAGCAATTACTTTTCTTATACGGATGGTTTCCATAATATACATTTGACCCCTCAGGGCTTATTAAGATAATTTCAGGTTAATGGGATACGGCTTTCAGTCCGATGATTGAACCTATTAAAGTGGTAAGGAAAAGCAGGCGAAGAAAGGTCGCAGGTTCCTTAAACACCAGGATACCTACTAAGACGGTTCCGACTGCTCCAATGCCTGTCCATACCGCATAGGCTGTTCCAATCGGTAAGACTTGAGTAGCCTTAATTAAAAGCCCCATACTGATACAAAGAGAAATAAGAAAGCCAGCATACCACAAATACATTTCGTTTCCAGTGGTTTCTTTTGCTTTTCCTAAACAATACGCAAAGGCTACTTCAAATAGGCCTGCGATAACTAAAATAATCCAGTTCATTTATTTTTGCTGTGCTAAAACTTTGGGACCATTATAAAAAAACAAAGCAAGATGATGGGCACCTTGCTCAAACTAACCAATTATAAACCTAAAATTATATGAAAGGGCTGTAGGGGAAGGAGTCGAACCTTCAAGGAGTGGTTAGGCCATTGCTGGATTTCCCATGATCTCCGCCACCGAGACAAGGAGGTGTGTCTGCCAGTTTCACCACCCTACAGTATTGCGATCTTTAAAAGAACTGTTGATACAAAGGTAAAATCATCGTGGTTATTTTGCAAATATTCTAATGGAAAAATCTATTTTTTAAATTATTTACAATACAACCAGGGTATATTACCAAAACATTAACACAACCTTAAATAAAAAGCCTTTTATTGCAATTTTCGCAAACACCTTTGCTTGTAAACTACTAGTTAAGCAAGTTCTTCCAACTTACTTTTTCCGCAATTATTTGATTTAGTTTATCGATAGCCACTCTTTCCTGCTGCATAGAATCACGCTCGCGGATGGTAACGGTGTTGTCTTCCAGGCTCTGATGATCTACTGTGATACAAAACGGAGTACCAATAGCATCCTGACGACGATAGCGTTTACCTATAGCGTCCTTCTCTTCATAAATCACATTATGATCAAGCTTGATGCTGTTCATTATTTCACGTGCTTTTTCCGGCAGACCGTCTTTTTTAGTAAGGGGAAAAATAGCAGCTTTTACAGGAGCCAGGCAAGGATGCAACCTTAACAGGGTACGGCTGTCTTTTTTATCGCCTTCGCTTAGATCCTGCTCTTCGAATGCATTGATCATTGTTAATAGGAACATCCGGTCTAACCCGATCGATGTCTCAATTACATAAGGGGTATAATTCTGGTTGATCTCGGGATCGAAATACTGGATCTTTTTCCCTGAGAATTTTTGATGTTGGCTCAGGTCAAAATCAGTACGGCTGTGGATACCTTCCACTTCTTTGAATCCGAAAGGAAATTCAAATTCTATATCGACCGCAGCGTTTGCGTAATGCGCCAGTTTGGTATGATCGTGAAAACGGTATTTTTCAGGAGATGTGCCTAAAGCTTTGTGCCACTTTAGACGGGTTTGCTTCCAGTAATCGTACCATTCCATTTCTGAACCTGGGCGAACAAAGAACTGCATCTCCATCTGCTCAAACTCTCGCATCCTCATAATGAACTGACGTGCTATTACCTCATTCCGGAATGCTTTTCCAATCTGGGCTATTCCAAACGGGATCTTCATTCTTCCGGTCTTTTGTACATTCAGATAGTTAACGAATATACCCTGAGCCGTTTCGGGACGAAGGTAGATTTTATCTGACTCTTCTGCGATTGCTCCGATCTGGGTAGAGAACATCAGGTTGAACTGACGTACGTCTGTCCAGTTGCGGGTACCTGATACCGGGCAGGCAATTTCATGCTCCACAATTAAGTCGCGCAAACCGGTAAGATCATCGCTTTTTAAAGCCTGATCCATAGCCTCCTGAAGCTGTTCAGCTTTAGCAGACTTACCGTCTTTTTCGTAACGGGCTATTTTGTCCTCCAATAACTGATCGGCACGGTAACGCTTTTTTGAATCTTTATTGTCGATCATCGGGTCGTTAAAACCATCGACATGACCGGATGCTTTCCAGGTAGTAGGATGCATGAATATTGCGGAATCAATTCCGACAATGTTCTCGTGCATCTGCACCATGGATTTCCACCAATATGTTTTTATATTATTTTTAAGTTCAGCTCCATTTTGCCCATAGTCGTAAACAGCGCTTAAACCATCATAGATTTCGCTGGACTGGAATACAAATCCATACTCTTTAGCATGGGAGATAACGTTTTTAAACAGTTCGTCGTTATTTTTGCTCATGATGCTGCAAATATAGTATTATTCAAGAATTGTGATCAGTATGTGATTTATTGGAACACTATATTGCTTTTCCTTTCATAGCCTGGGAAATTGCCTGGTCCATTAACCTTTCGGCAAAGGGCCGGGTAAACTCGTTCAGCTCATCGATCTTTTTATGGATAAGATCTTTGTCTCCGGAGTTTAAGACCTCTTTCAGACTTTCGATATGCTTTATGGTATCGGAAATTTCCTGAGTACTAACATATTCTTTATTCTTTTCCAGGAAACGTTCGGCGGTGTAGACCATCTGTTCGCCTTCGGTACGGGCTTCAATGATCATTCTTTGTGCAACGTCATCCTTCGCATGCGTGATAGAGTCGAATAGCATTTGCTCTACTTCCTGATCTGTTAAGCCGTAAGCTGGTTTTACTTCTACTTCCTGTTTTACACCAGAGCGTAGTTCTAATGCCTGTACGGTTAGGATGCCATCGGCATTCAGCAGGAAGTTGATATTCACCTTCGGCAAACCAGCAGGCATGGCTGGGATTCCTTTCAGATCAAACTCGGCAAGCTTGCGGTTTTCTTTTACGAGATCACGTTCTCCCTGATAAATGGAGATCTTCATATTCACCTGTCCGTCAACAGAGGTAGTATACTGGCGTCCAGCTTTGGTTGGCACTTTAGAATTCCGGGGAATGATCACGTCCATTAAACCACCCATAGTCTCAATACCCAGTGATAAAGGAGTTACGTCGAGCAGGAGGATGTCTTTACGGTTACCCGCCAGGATATCGGCCTGAATACCGGCACCTAAAGCAACTACTTCGTCGGGGTTGATCTGATCGTGTACTTCTTTTCCGAAAAATTCGGCTACTTTTTGTTTTACGAGAGGTGTACGGGTGGATCCTCCAACCATGACCACTTCCTGTATGTCGGCAGCGCTCAACCCAGCGTCCTTTAACGCGTTTTGGCAGGCCACGATAGTCTCTTCTACCTTTGGCAGGATCAACGAATCAAAGGTGCTTCTGGTAAGTGCACAAGGAATATCGCCCACCTTCTCATTATATATATTCTGGCTGCTTAATGCTTTTTTAGCTTCTTCCGCTTTAAGCCTTAATGCCTGGGCTAGTTCTTTGTTGGCAGATACCTCTTCCCTGTTAAGCTGATTCTGCTCTATCCAGTGATCGATAATAGCTCTATCGAAATCGTCGCCTCCCAGGAAAGTGTTCCCGTTGGTTGCCAGCACTTCAAAAATGCCATTCTGGATACGCATGATGGATACATCAAAGGTTCCACCACCAAGATCGTATACTGCAATGGTTTTTTCTTCTTCTGGGTTTAAGCCGATACCATAGGCCAGACTTGCAGCAGTTGGTTCGTTCACTATCCGGAGGACATCCAAACCTGCAAGCTTACCTGCATCACGTGTAGCCTGGCGCTGGCTGTCGTTAAAATATGCAGGAACGGTTATCACGGCGCGGTTGACAGGTGTCTTCAGGGCATGTTCGGCACGTTCCTTTAACTCTTTTAAGATAAGGGATGATAGTTCGATCGGGGTAAAAAACCTCTCTCCTACCTTAATCTTGACAAGACTTTCGGTATTATCATCAATAACTTTATATGAAAAGAAATCTTTGTAGTTTTCAATATCATGGTAAGAACGCCCTAAAAGACGCTTTACTGAAAATATGGTATTGGAGGGGTCTGAAACCAGATATGGTTTTGCTTCATTGCCCACAACCACACTTCCATCGGGATGAAAATGTACAATGGAAGGTACTAACACCCCTTTACCTGTATCATTTATAACCTGCGGTTTCCCTTCCGGATTTATAAATGCTACGAGACTGTTGGTGGTACCCAAATCAATCCCTACAATAATATCTTCTTTTTGGATAGAACCGGTTGCGATGTTAATAGAAACTTTAGCCATAATTATACTTTCCCAGCAGGCAAAGGTACTTAGATTAGAACGATTCTGAAATTACATACAGGATATAACTCAGTTGTGACAATTGCAAGGCTTTAAAAGCATTTGGTGATAGATGATTAGTATCATTAATTATCATAACCGCTATCACCTGGGAGTCTTTTAAAGATGAGTATTTTTAGAATTTAATTATGTTGTTAAAGGCAGGCGCGCCAGCAAAGACACGTGTGCCAGGAAAGCCGGCCAGGCAAGCTAAATTAATTAAAGGTGATATCGTGTTATGGAAACAAAAATATATTCATCCTCCGGTTTTGCTCATCATTGCAGCGCAGAAGAATTGTATGTACTGACCCGGCACTGGTTATCAGATCTGCATTTTTTTGCTGAAGAGATTAATTATTTTTTGAGCCTGGGATGTCATCAGGCATTCTCTAGCCTGGACAAACAGTCTGTTTTGAATATTGAGATCATAAGAAACGAGTTCAAGGAAATGCTGCAGCAAAAAGAGCGCCTGGAAGATTGCATTATTGTTCATCAAACCGCAATTAGTCACAGCCTGGATAACAACGGCCGGAACAAAGGTAAGTTCAATAATTTTAACATTTTGCAATCAAAACTTGAAGGTGAGTTATTTGATTTCATTAAAAAACTCAGACAAGTTAAATTACGCTTTTTCGAAGCCACAAAAAAGGCATATATAAATAAATCACATGATAAGGTTGTCGCTTAATCAATTAACATAGAGCATATTTCAATGAAGAAGGTTTTTTATTCGGGCTTTGTAGCCGGTATAAGCTTGTTTTGCATAAGTTATGGGGGATTGTTCCTGGCCATAAGATTTGTACCTGAGCTTTTTGTAAGTTATAATAATCCACTTTTCAACTCGGATGGCAGCAGAGATCTGTTGTTCTATCTGCACGCTTTTATTATAAGCCTTGCGTTATCCTGGTTCTGGGAAAGGTTTAAAAGCTTGTTTAATGGCCCTTTTATTCTGAGAGGTCTCGAATTTGGCTTTGTGTATGCCATGGTTGCGCTGGTTCCAGTGATGTGGATCACCTTCAGCGCCCTGGATATCACTATATCAATGGTATTAAGCTGGTTATTTTATGGCTTTATACAAGCAGTGGTAGCAGGAATTATTTTTGCTAAGATCAATCCTTAAAAGGATTGATTAAGTTAATGGGTTTAAGTATAACGGTGTTCCTGGCGGAGACCGTTTTTTTTTAATCTATCACCCGCATGCGCAAGTTGAACACTACGCTCAATTCATTGTTCGTCTGAATCATCCCACCTATCTTTCTTGGCGGTACTATATTGAAATCAGAAAAGTTTACTTGCCGTGTTCCAACTAGCTGGATTATATTAGCCCCGGAATATAAAAATTTGTAATCTACCTCAAAGCGTTTGGTTACTCCCGCAAGTTCTATAGAGACGAGACCTTTTATATATTCGCGCTGACCATTTAATTCGGGATAGCGGCTAAGATTAATAAATTTTACGATCAGCTTTGGATAGGTTTTAGCTTTTAAGGTTTTTCTTAGGTCACTCGTCATCACTGGATTGTGACAATCGAAGTGCTGCACATCGAGTATTAAAGAACCATTGATGGCAAGCGGAGCCTTTGATGCGTTCTTTGAGATGCTTAAGGTATCTGTACGCGCATAACTGTTAATCTCACAGTTGAACTTATTAATATTTGTACTTCCGTCAACTCTCAGGGATCCGCCTTTCATAATGACCCAGCGGGTTACCTGGGAGCTATCCTCTTTGTTTATAAAGGAAGATATGAAAAGAAGTAAAAGGATGATGAGAAACTTTGGGGAAAGCATAAAATAAATTTTACTTTACTAAAAAAGCAGGTGAATCTATCAACCTGCTTTTTTAAATGCATTTGCTTTTTAAAAACCAACTACGGCCTGTATCACATAACCGTCGAATTTTGCGCCTTTACGAATGGCATCTGTAAAGTTTTTATATTCCTGATTAGTGTACTCTGCTTTTAGCAGGATATTTTTAGTTAAGAACCAACCTGCTCCGAAGGAGTAACGGTTTACTTCAACATCTTTTGTCAATCCGGCAAGTTCCGCTTTTACGGTATTGTAACGGGCACCTACAAAAAGATTTTCTGATTTACCGAAACGGTATACACCTTCTACAGCGATCTGAGTAGCGTCTCTTTTATCTAGCTCGGCATTAGATCTTCCTTTAGCAAATTCATATGTTCCGAAGAACTCAAGGCCGTATGCTTTAACAAATCCGTTCAATTGCAGCGCATCAATTTGTTTTGTAAATCCGGGATTAAAACGTCCTGAGAAAGCATTTGAGGCATAGGTTACTGCACTACCGGCTGGCTCTACAACCATGAAGTAGTTTGATCCTGTGCGGTCGCCACCATATAAGGTGTTACCATTTTTACCAGCGCTGTTGTTATGGTAGTAAGAACCGGCCACTCTTATACGCAGATTCTCATTTAACCTCGTATCATACCCTACCTTTCCGTATATAGAAGGGCTTTTGTGCTGGCTGTCGTCTGTAATTACGCCATTGGCATCTCTTACAACAAGTATACTGTCGATATTTCCTTTAATTAAGCCGTTAGATACACCCAGCATTCCGAAAAGACCATTTTTAGCGACATACACTTCACCTCCGATCTCAGTTGCAAAGGCATCCATAATGTAGTTTTCTACGAAGGGATTGTATATAGTTTGCCCGCCATCAGATCTGCGGAAGTGCTGATCACCATAGTTAATCTCCATGTGTCCCACTTTAATGGTGGTGACTTTCATGATGTCTTCCCAGATCTGACCTTTAAAAGGAAGCTTGTCAAACTGGATGTAACCTCCTTTTACCCAGGTTTCGTTATGGTGACGTGATGACAGATAACTGGTAAGGTTGAGGCGGATACCATCGGCTAACTGAACGTCCATGAACAAGTTAGCGTTTGCAGTGTTAAAACCTGGGGTGATTTTATACAGGTTATTCGCATCATTTTCGTGTTTCAAACCCTGGAAAGATTGGGTGAAGCCAGCACCAAAGTTAACTTTCACGTTTTCAAAAATGGCATTGGTATCTTTTGGGGTTTCAAACACGTTAATTCCTGTCTGGTCATATGGCCTTAAATTGGTCACTTTTGTCTGCGCATTGGCTATGAAAGGGCTTACTAGCAGAGCGAACATTGCTCCTTTAATACTATTAGATAATTGAGTTCTCATAATCGTAATTTTTAATATTTAATTGTTTACTGTTTAGTTTCTTAAATTGAGGTACCAGTGGCGAGTTCGTCACCGGAATTGAATACATGTTTAATTCTTTAATTTTAGTGTAAAATCGATGGTAACTTCATCGCCTGTTTTTAGGGCACCCATCATGAATGAAGGGGCTTTGATCTTAAAATCACTCATCTTGATGCTTTTTGAGCCTTTGCAGGTAATTTCGCCGCCATTAACAGTGTAAGCACTCTGCAATGTCACCTGGTTAGTAACCCCTGATATGGTTAAATTTCCGGTTACTTTAATGATCTTTTGACCAGGAACGACGGTTGCATCCGTTAACTTGAAGGTGATCTTGTTGTACTGCTCGGCTTTTAAAGCTTTGTAAGCTCTTGTATCCATCAGGTCTTCTTTACTTTTTAAGCTGGTTACAGGAACCGAAAGATTCAGCGCTGTGATGTCTACGAGCTGATCACCTTTTAGTGTGTAAGTCCCCTCACAGCTGACATTAGATGCAAGCATTGACCAGTCGTGAAGATTAGAAGTTCCGTTTACTTTTATAAAAGATCCTGAAACACTTTTGAAGGAAGTTTGAGCCGGTAAGATATTTGCAAACAGGGTTAGTATTATTGTCAGGGAGAGGATCACATATCCCCTTTGTCTTTCAACTCTGGCATTTTCATTTAGCTTTTTCATACTCTTTGTTGTTTTTATTTCTATATATCAAAGGTATTGTGAGAAAAAAGGCTACAGAATGATCTAAGGGATTAAAAAAAGTGATCTTAAACACAGGTGGAAAAATATTTCGCCCCCCGGGCGGAGAGGCGGCACATAAAAAAAGCAGCTTCGGGACTATGAACCCTCAGCTGCCGTTCTACTATACCAAGCATTTATTATAATTGTGACGGATTTATCTTACCCTCTGGAGCGCCCGGGCTCATAGCAATAATGATCCAGCTGATCATCTGACAGATCTCCAACATTCTCACTGAATGAACCCGGTAAAACCAAAAGCGGAACCTCTGCGATATCTACCATTCTTTTGCTGATACTGGAATGGAATAAATTCTCAAAGAAACCATAGCGTTTATGAACAAGTGCCAGAATATCAGCTTTGCCTGCCCCACTGATCTCGAGCAGGCTTTTGGGTATATTCTCGCCTTGGATACTGGTGTAAGTGATCCTGGTCAGGATGCTATCTGAAGCATTTTGACCCTGATCTGCTAATATTTTGTTTGCCTGTCCATCAGAAGACACATTGGGAGGCAATATATTTCTAACTAAAATTTCTGCATTAAAAGGCTCTGCTATTTCAGAAAGATATTGAATAACCTTTTTATTGCTGAATGTAAGATCTGTTCCGTAAGCAATAAGATTGATCCCTTTATAACCCTGACTGCCGGGGATCATCAGCACCGGGCAGTCAATATTATCCAGGATATCGTGCGTATGGCTATCGAAAAGAAAGCGTGCTAATCCGTTCGACTTATGCGCTCCCATCACTATCAGGTCTACTCCTTTTACCGGAATGATGCCGGAGACAAGTGTTGTTAATTTCCCGAAACCGGCTATGCAGGTTACCGTCGGCTCGTAGAGCGCGTCTTTCTGATTTTTTGGAACGAGACTTTTGAGGTGATTGGCCAGATACTTCAGATCCATCATGCATTCATCCTGAAGTGACAGATGACCGGCTACTGGCCAGGCTATAGGTTGAGCAACGGGATTATGTTCTGCCAGTTCAATTGCATTACATAAAATAAGGTCTGCGCCGCTTTTAAATGCCATTTGCATAGCATATTCGGCCGCATACTGCGCTCTGATAGAAAAGTCGGTTAATACCAGAATAGTTTTCATATTAAGCATGGTTAAAAAGGTTAGTTATACCAGTTGTGTAGAACGATGTATATTAGTCTAGTCGCATCATTTGTTTTAACTGACTAAAACCGTATTGTAATTCCTTCATCTTCCTTTCAAAATAGGTATGGTTTTCAAGTAAGTCTAAATTGACCGGTGTTTGACGGCTAAGTACACTTGTGTATCGTACAAAATCGGCATGTTTTTCTGCCATTTCATCCATTAAGATTGAGACATCATGAACCAATTCGCTTACCTCATCCATGTCCCAAAGTATCTTAGACAATACCGGATCAGTTTCTTCGATACAGGATCTTATTCTTGCGATGTCGCTGCTGCATTCTTCCAGAAAAATTGTCCAGTCGCGACTTTGTAACCAAAGCTCCGTCAGCTCAGCAGCTAACATTTTATCTTCCTTTTGCCTTGTCATGTTAGTATTTGATTTTAATAGTGATGAAGCTTGCTTAACCGGCTCATGCAGGTATCGTCACGGATGAATTACATTGTGGTTTAGATTCTTAATCCGAAATTAAGCGTAAAGAAGGGCTTATAAAATGATTGCTATCAAGAGATTAAATGATTTATATCAATTTTAATTAAATAAAATCAATCTTAATTTATATTTACTTTCGAATCACAAATAATGAAACTTATGTTTGCATAATTCAATGGATAAGGCAAAACTATTAAACGCAATAATTGAAACCGCTATCGATGGAATTATAACCATAGACAGCCGTGGTATTATTGAATCTATTAACCCTTCAGCATTAAAACTATTTGGTTATGAGGAACATGAGGTAAAAGGTAAAAACATTTCGGTGTTGATGCCAGAACCCGACAGGAGTGCACATGATAGTTATATAAACCGCTACCAGCAAACTGGTGAGAAACGAATTATCGGGATCGGACGTGAAGTTTTGGGACTTCGGAAAGATAAAACGACCTTCCCTTTCAGGCTGGCTGTCAGTGAGGTTGAATATCAAGACCGGAAAATATTTACCGGCTTCGTACATGATCTAACGAAAGAAAAGCAGGCAGAAGAAAATCTGAAGAGATATACTGAGGAGCTGGAAGAAAAAGTAAAAGACCGCACGCAAAATCTGGAGCAGCTCATTCTCGAGCTCGAAAAAGCCAGGGATGAAGCTAGCCACTCGCTTGAAAAAGAAAAAGAATTGAACCAGTTAAAAACGAGGTTTGTTTCTATGGCATCTCATGAGTTCAGAACACCTTTAAGTTCGGTCCAACTCTCAGCCTCCCTGATCGAAAAATACTTGCAAAAAATTGATCAGACCAATATCCTGAAGCACACCGGAAAGATAAAGAACTCGGTCGGACATCTCACCGGCATCTTAAATGATTTCCTCTCGCTTGAAAAGCTGGAGGCAGGTAAAACTGAAATGCAGTTCCAGGTATTCGACCTGGTTAAGTTTTCGGAAGATATTATAGAGGAGATGCAGTTGATCGCCAAACAAAATCAACATATCGTTTATCAGCACACCGGCGCAACCAGCCAGGTATTTCTGGATCCCGCATTATTAAAAAATGCTGCAATAAATCTTGTATCCAATGCCATTAAATATTCTGGCGAGAATACTTTTATTGAGTTTAACACTGAGGTTAACGAAACTGAGGTCTGTATTACGGTAAAGGATAATGGGATAGGAATTCCTGTAGAAGAACAAAAAAATCTCTTTGAGCCATTCTTCAGGGCCCACAATACCGGCAATATCCCCGGAACCGGATTAGGACTTAACATCGTAAAAAGATATATAGGAATGATGGGCGGAATTGTACTCTGTCAAAGTGCCCAGTATAAAGGAACTACTATATCTTTAATTTTTAAAAAGTATGAACATAGCAAAGACAACAGTATTATTAATTGAAGATAATGACGATATAAGAGAAAGTACGGCCGAAGTTCTGGAATTGGCAGATTTCACTGTTTTGACAGCGGAGAACGGCAAAAAGGGCGTAGAGCTTGCACAAAGCAGTTTACCCGACATCATATTGTGCGATATCATGATGCCTGAACTCGACGGCTATGGAGTATTGTACCTCCTGAGTAAAAACGAGGCAACCGCCGACATTCCTTTTATCTTTCTTACTGCAAAAGCCGAACGTACCGACATGCGGAAAGGAATGGAAATGGGCGCGGATGACTACCTGACTAAGCCTTTCGATGACATTGAACTGTTAAATGCTATTGAAAGCAGGTTGCAGAAACGTGAAAGGGCGAAAAGAAATGCAGGAAATGCAGCATCTCTGGAAAACCTGCTCGATGAAGCAAGGTCCGCGAAGCTGCTGCACGAGCTCTCAGGAAACAGTCGCGTACGCTCGTATAAGAAAAAACAGAATATTTATATGGACGGCGACCAGGCTTTAAATGTGTACCTGGTAAAAAGCGGAAGAGTACGAACCTATATGATCTACCAGGATGGCCGTGAAATAGTAACAGGCATGTATGCAGCAGGTGATTTTTTGGGTTACGAGGCTGTACTTCTTAATAAAGTTTATCCTGAAAATGCAGAAGCCCTTGATACTACAGAGCTGCACCTTATTCCACGCACTGACTTTAATACTTTGTTATTTAAGGATATCGGAATTGCAAAGAAATTCATCGAGCTTTTGTCGGGCAACCTTCAGGATAAACAGGAACAACTGCTTAAGCTGGCCTATAATTCCGTTAGAAAACGGGTGGCTGATGCCCTGGTAGATCTGGGTAAAAAGTTTGTTGATGAAGATGTTGAACAATGCGAAATAAAAATTTCCAGAGACGACCTTGCGTCCATGGTTGGTACTGCCAATGAAACTATCAGCCGTACGCTTGCCGACTTTAAAGACGAGAAACTCATTGAAAAAGAAGGCAGTGTTATCAGGATCATTTCCATGGACAGGCTTAAAAAAATCAAACAATAAAATATGACGAAGATCACTTTTAACCCTGATTAGTCTCATAGCTTAAGATTTGCTGTACCGCTACTTTTGAATCTAAACAAAATAGCATGAAAGCGGTTGCGTACAGCAGTAAAATCTGTGAAAAGGAGCTTCTTATCAAAGCAAATAATAAGAAGCATGATATTACTTTAATATCGAACAGGTTAACCCTCGACACCATCTCCTATGCCAAAGGCAAAGATGTGGTGTTAGCGTTTTCCTGCGATGATCTTTCAGCCCCTATTCTTTATAAATTGAAAGAAATGGGGGTAAAGTATGTATCCACCCGGTCTTCCGGTACTGACCATATTGACCTGACTAAAGCTGATAGCCTTGGGCTTAAGATAGCCAATGTCCCCGCTTACTCCCCCGAGTCTGTAGCAGAACATGCCATTTCCTTGATCCTTTCTTTGTTAAGAAACATTATTCCTGCTCACAAACAAATGCTTGAACATGATTTCAGCCTGAATAACCTTGTTGGAAGTACGCTGAGGAATAAAACCGTCGGAATAGTTGGCCTTGGAAGATCCGGAAAGGTACTGGCTCAGATTCTGCGTGGTTTCGGAGCAAAGATCCTGGTGAACGACATCCGGGATGTAAGTGAGGAATGCACATCTTATTCTGCCAGACAAGTAAGTTATGATGAAATTCTGAAAGAGTCAGACATCATCAGCTTTCATGTCCCCTTAAGTGAAAGCACCCGGCACATGGTTGACAGGGAAGCAATAATCAAAATGAAGGCTAGGGTTATGCTGATCAATGTTAGCCGTGGGGCCATATTCAATACCAAAGATGTTTTGGATGCACTGCAAGATGAGAAGATCAGCAAACTGGGTATGGACGTTTATGAATTTGAGCACAATGTGTTTTTCTTTAACCACAGCAGAAATCCGATACAGGATCCCCTGCTTAAAGCACTGATTCAGCACTCCAGGGTACTGCTTACACCACACATGGCTTTCCTTACCGAGGAAGCTTTACAGGTAATTGCAGAACAAACAATCCTGAACCTTGATCTGTGGGAGGCCGGCCATACGCCTGTTAACTCTTGCACCATTGGAATAAAAACCGGCATTGTACCTAAAGCTATTTCCGCATGAGCTCCGAATTAATAAAAAAATATAATGTAGCCGCCCCCAGGTATACTAGTTACCCGACTGTGCCATACTGGGATACGGAGAGCTGGACGCAGGAGAAATGGCTGGACTCTGTGAGGATAAGCTATACCGAAAGTGCTTCTGAAGGTATAAGCCTCTATATTCACCTTCCCTTTTGCGAGAGCCTTTGTACCTATTGTGGCTGTAATACGCGTATCACAAAAAACCATGGAGTTGAAGAGCCATACATCAGAGCCGTTTTAAAAGAATGGGATATGTATTGCAATGTTCTGGGCAGCAGGCCACGCCTTAAAGAGATACATCTCGGAGGGGGCACACCTACATTTTTCACTCCTGAAAACCTGCAGAAGTTATTAACCGGGATATTTGACCGTTCTGTAATAGCACCTGATGCTGGGTTCTCATTCGAGGCCCATCCGGCAAATACCAGTGATGATCACCTAAGATCCCTTTACAAGCTCGGATTCAGGAGACTAAGCCTTGGCATTCAGGATTTCGACCCCAAGGTGCAGGAAATAATTAACCGGAAACAAAGTATAGAACAAGTTGCCCATATTACCAGCTATGCACGTGAGCTCGGATATGACTCCATAAATTATGACCTCATTTATGGCCTGCCATTGCAGAAACTGCCTGGTGTTGAAAAAACGATCAATGAGGTGATTAAGCTGATGCCTGACAGGATCGCATTTTACAGCTATGCCCATGTACCCTGGATAAAGCCCGGACAGCGTAAATTTACGGAAGCAGACCTTCCAGGAGAGGAAGATAAAAGGGCTCTTTACGAAAAAGGTTGTGAAATGCTGCTCGCGGCTGGGTATGAAAATATAGGCATGGATCATTTCTCCCTGCGAAGCGACAGCCTTTTTAAGGCATCGCTGAATGGTACCCTTCACAGAAACTTTATGGGATATACCCCTGAATACACCAAACTTTCGATCGGCATCGGGGTGTCTTCAATCAGTGACAGCTGGTATGCCTTCTCCCAAAATATTAAAAAGCTTGAAGTCTATCTTGCTAAAATAAGTAATGGGGAATTCCCATTATTAAAAGGGCATATCCTGACAGACAGCGACCTGGAATGGCGCCGGGAGATCTCAAACATTATGTGTAAAGGATTTACGGATCTGACCAGAACCGACTCCAGACTTGTGAAACGATTGCTTCCGTTACAGAAAGATAAACTGGTTGAATTCGATTATCACAAGCTGAATGTTACTCCGCTTGGAAAGTCTTTTCTCAGAAACATTTGTATGGCCTTTGATGAACGCCTATGGAATAGCCCTGTAAATGATCAAATATTCAGCAAGGCTATTTAAAAAATAACATTAACATGAGTCACACTTTTCATATTCCCGTTTTAGGCCTTGGCTTTTCCGTTGATACACCATTAAAAGTTGGCCGCTATGGCATATCATCAGTTATATCTGTTGTAGATGATGAGCTGGTGGAGCGTATGAGGAAATATCATACAGAAAAAAACGGCATACCGTATCTTCCTATAAAGAAAACAGATGAAGATCACAGGGCGCGCCGGATTACGGCTTACCTGAATTTACTTAACGAACTGCTGGATATCCAGGTAAGGGAGCTTAGCGAACAGGACTTTGCCTCCGGAACTGATATTACCAGGTATTTTGAGCTATTGCCCGATAGCTCCCGGGTTAAGCATATGTACCTTGAGATGCTGGCGGAACAGGATCCTCGTAAGAAGGAACTCTTACAGCAATCACTTAGGCTGAACCTGAAAAAAGGTTCGATCGAAGTGAACATCATGTCTAAAGTTGACAAAATGAATCTTGGAAAAGATGGTTTGCCTTTGGGAGATAAGTATTCTGATGCACTCGCCTCGCTCCGTGGTTTTGCGGAAAGTGAGTTAAGATCATCTATCATCCTTTCTGCCGGCATGAACCCGAGATTATACAGCTACCTGGCAGAGTTTGAGTGTTTCCGTCCGGAGAGCTCTTCAGGAAAAAGGATTGTATTGAAGGTCAGCGACTACCGCTCGGCACTGATCCAGGCCAAATTCCTGGCAAAAAAAGGTTTATGGGTGCATGAATTCAGGATTGAATCAGGCTTGAACTGCGGAGGACATGCCTTTGCCACAGAGGGCTACCTTTTGGGGCCAATCCTTCAGGAATTCAAAGATAAACGCGCGGAGATGTTAACCGAGCTTTATGATATTTATCATGCTTTTTTTACCGGCTCGGGAATGGATGTTACAAGACCTATGACACGCATAACCGTTCAAGGCGGAATTGGCACAGCAGAAGAAAACTCCTTTTTGATCGAATATTACAACCTGGATGGAACGGGTTGGGGAAGTCCTTTCTTATTGGTTCCTGAAGCAACCAACGTGGATAGTGCTACATTGGATTTACTTAAGGATGCAGACGCTGAAGACTTTTATATCAGTGGGGCCTCTCCTCTCGGAATTCCTTTCAATAATTTCAGGAAAAGCACTGCAGAGATCCAGCGTCTGGAGCGAATAGCTAAAGGACGCCCGGGAAGTCCCTGCAAAAAGAAATTCTTGGTTTCTAATACTGAATTTACCGAAGAGCCTATATGTACAGCTTCCAGGGAGTATCAGAACCTGAAGTTAAAACAACTTGCAGAGTCGGGCCTTCTAGACAGAGAATATGACGACAAAGTCAGACAGATCACGGAAAAGTTATGCCTTTGCGAAGGTTTATGTGCTTCTGCATATCTGAAAAACGGCATGCTCGAGCCTCGGGAGAATCGGGCTGTAGCAATTTGCCCGGGTCCGAATACAGCTTTCTTTTCAGGGATATATACGCTGGATGAAATGGTGAAACATATATACGGCAAGATCAACCTGCTTAAAGGTATAAGTCGTCCGCATATGTTCATCAATGAGCTCAAGCTTTATATAGACTATTTGAAAAAGGACATCGAAAACAGCGCAAGCCAGCTCAATGATAAAAAGATGAAACAGCTGGAACGGTTCAGGGAACAGCTTATGAACGGCGTTGAATATTACAACGACCTGCTTCCGAACCTTTTGAAATTTTGTGACTCCTGCAATAAGACTTTTCAATCCGAACTCAAGAACCTGGCTTCTCAGATAAATCAAATGGAAGTCAGACTCGCTTAATGTTTAAATATGGCTGCCGGGACTTTAACTGAAACTTCCTGTTATCACTGCGGAACAGAAATAACAAATAAAAAATATATCTATGATGACAAAGCTTTTTGCTGTGCAGGATGCCAGAGCGTTTACCAGGTATTGTCAGTAAATAATTTATGTGATTACTATCGGTACAATGATACACCAGGTCAAACAAAATCCAACCAGCCGCAGCAATTTGCTTACCTTGACGAAGAGCGTATTACGGCCGATCTGATCGATTATAAGGATGAGACGCTTACTGTAATTACCTTTTATATTCCAGGCATTCATTGCAGTTCGTGTATCTGGCTTCTGGAACATTTGCATAAGCTAAATGCCGGTGTGGTACATTCCAGGATAGACTTTTTGAAAAAGCAGGTTTCAGTAACTTTTAAACATCATGAAATATCGCTTCGCCAATTGGTTGTGTTACTGGCTTCAATAGGGTATGAGCCCCTGATCAGCCTTCAGGATGTGGTTAAAGAAAAGCAGGGATCGGTTAACCGTCAGCTCATTCAAAAAATTGCAGTTGCAGGTCTATGCATGGGAAACGTGATGCTTTTCAGCTTCCCTGAGTATTTTGGCCTTTCAGAGTTTGAACAACAATACAGATCATTGTTCGGATGGCTTAACCTGGCCTTTGCCTTTCCGGCAACTTTCTACTGCAGCAGGGAGTTTTTTACTTCTGCATGGTCGGGCTTAAAAAACAAACTTGTTAACCTGGATGCCCCATTGGCCCTTATCATTGCCGTATTATTTTGCAGAACGGTATTCGAGATCACGACCCAAACCGGCGCCGGGTTCTCTGATACCTTAACCGGACTTATCTTCCTTTTACTGATGGGCAGGTGGGTTAAACAGCGCACTTATTACCAGCTTTCTTTTGAACGCGATTACCGTTCCTATTTCCCGGTGGCGGTAACGGTTCTAAAAAACAAGGAGGAAAAGTGTGTAGCAATCTCTGAGCTTTCTATTGGCGACAGGGTGTTCATCCGGAACAACGAGATACTTCCTGCAGATGGTATTTTGATGCAGGGCGAAGGTTTCTTCGACTTCAGCTTTGTTACCGGCGAATCAGAGCCGGTGAAAAAGGTGCTCGGAGAAATTGTTTACGCCGGAGGCCGGCAGGTAGGTGAAGCCGTGGAGCTGGAGATTATAAAACCAGTGTCTCAAAGTTATCTTACAAGCTTATGGAACAATGAAACCTTTATCAACAAAAAGTCTATTTTAACTTTCAATGACAGCATTGCCAAATATTTCAGCCTGATAACTTTTATCATAGCCATTTCTGCTGCAGCATTCTGGGTGTATTCATCTGATATAGCGAAGGCCTGGGCTTCCTTTACGGCAGTACTGATTGTTGCTTGTCCTTGTGTTCTTTCGCTGAGCACCCCCTTTACGCTATCGGCCGTACTTAGCATATTTGATAAAAACCGCTTTTATTTGAAAAATACCGATGCAGTTGAACAGCTTGCACAAACGGATACTATTGTGTTTGATAAAACGGGAACTATTACGGCACCGGATGCCCTGAACATTTCTTTTACTGGTACTTTAAGTTACGAGGACAAGGTAATGGTTGCTTCCCTTGCCCGCAACTCAGCACATCCTTTAAGCCGGGAAATAATCAAGTGGCTCATGACTGACAATTTACGTCATGTATATAATTTCAAAGAAGTAGTTGGGAAAGGCCTCTCTGGTTATGTTAACAATCGTTTTATTCTGATGGGAAGCGCATCATTTGTTCCTTCCGCGAAATCTTTCAACAAAAACACGTCTTCTGTACATCTCGAAGTAGACGGTGACTACAAAGGATATTTTACTGTGCACCATCAATGGCGCGATGGACTTGGCTCGTTGTTTAAATCCCTTTCAGGATGGGGCCTTCATCTTCTCTCGGGCGATAATGAAGCTGATAAAGGAAATCTGGCAATGTTTTTTCCAAAGAATATCTTTTTCAGACAATCTCCACAAGCCAAGCTGAACTACATTAAAGATTTGCAGCTGCAGAATCATAAGGTGATGATGTGCGGAGACGGATTAAATGATGCGGGAGCTCTAAAGCAAAGCGATTTTGGAATAGCTATAACCGATAACATTAATAATTTCAGTCCTGCATGTGATGCTGTATTGCAAGGAGAATCCCTCAAACTTCTGCCCAAGTTCATCAGTCTCGCAAGAGAGGCAATGAAAACGATCAAAATAAGCTTCGCGATAGCCAGTGCGTATAATCTTGTTGGAGTTTATTTTGCGGTGCAGGGAACCCTTTCTCCATTAACTGCTGCTGTTTTAATGCCGCTTAGTACTGTTACTATACTTTCGTTCACTACGCTTTCTACGAAATATTTCGCCCGTAAAAATCAACTAACCTTAAAAAAATGAGTATAATTTATTTTCTCATAGGCTGTAGTATTGTGATTGCCCTTGTTTTTTTGGCTGCTTTCTTCTGGGCCATGCGAAATGGTCAGAATGATGATATGCAGACGCCTGCGATGAGAATTCTTTTTGACGATGATAAACCAGAAAGTTAGGTTGAGGACATGAGGGGAGAATCGGGAGCATGGGAGTACACACGGCACGCGTGCGCTAGCAAAAGCTGGAAACCCTAATCAGGATCAGGAAAGAAATGATTACAGTTTTGCAAACAGGTAGTGGTTCAATTGTTCTTCAACCAGCTCACCCATATTTCTGCACCATCTAAATGAAGACTGATGATGAAAATCACTCAGTTCGGCAGCCAGTTGCTCCACTTTCTTTTGCGGTGAGATTATGTCGGCTTTCATACAACTAAGCAGGTCCTGAAGCCTGTAATGTACCAGTTTAACCCTGTTATTGATCAAGCTTCGCTCCTCTTCCTGGTACTGCCGCATCGTTTTTTCATCCATATGCTTTATACCTAGCAGCACTAATGCATTATTTTCCTTAAAATAGTGAGGTAAATAAAATTGCCTGCGACCCTCGTACGATTGCTGGTCAAAATCAATTGCACGGATACGATACTGGTTGCCTTCGATGTCGGGCGTAATATGAACAACATAATTGTAGGATCTCATATCGCCTAATAGGCGGATGAAACATCGTTCATTAAACTTCACAAATTCTTTGCAAATCCTGATCTGATTAAATTTCGAAGTATTTAAGCGCTGATTGATAAAAATATCACCGGGAAGCCCCGAAATATGCTCCTCAATTAAGGTATTGCCATCTGTTAAATATCCTATCCGGTTCGGCGAAAGGATATGCTCAAGTTCCAGTCCGTAAACCCTTGAAGCATCGGCTATCTTCACATAGAAGTAATCGTAGTTATCATTAAACTTATTTATTACCCGAATCCTAAAGGGTTTAGAATTACCGAAAGTGCAATAATCTATCTGGGCAATTTGAAGATGTTCAATTACTTCCAAATCTCCGGAAGCATTCATCATTGCATAAATAGCGGTAAGATTTGGAAACAGTTCATCCATCTCACTCTGGTCGTAATACACGGTTTGCCATAGCGTGTCATTGCCGTTCTTATCGAGCAAGGGTACACTTAACTGAAACCTTAGGAGGTCGGAGTATTGCACGGAAAGTTTTAGCTGCCGGTTATATTTAAAAAGATAATCTTTCAGCAGATCGTTCACCGTGTAGAAGTATTTTTTCCTGGAAGGAACATTTGCAGCCGGCTCGCCCATAATATTGTGTTGATGAGTTAGATCTAAATCTTATAGCAAAGCTATAAAAGGTACGTTAATATGCAATAATATTAAAGTGGAAGGGCTTTTTATCTAAGATCAAATGATTCAGGCCATAGTTCTTCCCACTTTTCTTTCATTTCATAAAAAAGTGACGAATATCAGTTTTTACAGAAACGCAGGTCATCTCCGGGGAGTGTTTCGCCCAATACCTTTACATCTGAAAAATCCATTCAACTTTATGCTTGAGAAATTTACTTACGACAACAAAATTGTCAGGAACTTTGGTATAGCCACTGTAGTATGGGGTATTATCGGGATGACGGTAGGACTACTGGTGGCCATGCAATTATTTAAACCCTCCTTGAACCTGGGGAATCAATACACCACTTTTGGAAGAATAAGACCATTACACACCAATGCGGTGATTTTTGCCTTTGTGGGAAACGGAATTTTCATGGGTGTTTATTACTCTTTACAAAGGCTTCTCAAAGCGAGAATGTTTAGCGATGTTCTGAGCAAGATTCACTTCTGGGGCTGGCAGTTAATCATCGTTTCCGCAGTTATTACTTTGCCGCTCGGCCTTACTACTTCTCATGAGTATGCCGAACTTGAATGGCCCATAGACATTGCTATAACCCTGATCTGGGTGGTATTTGGCATCAACATGTTTGGAACTATCATTAAACGCCGGGAGCAGCATATGTATGTAGCCATCTGGTTTTATATAGCAACCTTTGTTACCGTTGCCGTGCTGCATATCGTAAACTCGTTCCAGCTGCCTATTTCTGCTTTTAAGAGTTATTATATTTATGCCGGAGTTCAGGATGCTCTGGTTCAATGGTGGTATGGTCATAATGCAGTTGCATTTTTCCTTACTACTCCTTACCTCGGAATGATGTATTATTTCCTTCCGAAAATGGCAAACCGGCCGGTTTACTCGTATAAATTGAGTATCCTTCACTTCTGGTCACTTATTTTTATTTACATCTGGGCTGGTCCGCATCACTTACTTTATAGTTCATTACCGGGCTGGGCACAATCGCTCGGAATCGTATTTTCAATCATGCTTATCGCTCCAAGCTGGGGTGGTATGATCAACGGATTGCTCACGCTGCGCGGCGCATGGGATAAGGTACGCGACGATGCCACACTGAAATTTATGGTTGTCGGACTGACGTCCTATGGTATGGCCACATTTGAAGGTCCGATGCTTTCCTTTAAAGAGATCAACGCAATCGCACATTTCACTGACTGGATTGTAGCCCACGTACACGTGGGAGCTTTAGGCTGGAATGGTTTCCTTACATTCGCTATCCTCTACTGGCTTGTTCCCAGAATCTATCAGACCGAACTTTTCTCTAAGAAATTAGCAGGCTACCATTTCTGGATCGGAACTTTTGGGATACTATTTTACGCGGTTCCGATGTACTGGGCAGGATTTACTCAAGGGCTCATGCTTAAAGAGTTTACTCCTGAAGGCATGCTAAAATACCCTGGTTTCCTGGAGTCTACATTCCAGATAATTCCTATGCACGTGTTCAGGGCTATTGGTGGCGCATTATACCTTGCAGGAGTTGTGCTGATGACCTACAATCTGATCAAAACAATTAACCAGGGAAAACTTCTGGCTAACGAACCGGCTGAAGCCATGCCATTGGCGCCAGTTTTTGTGCCGCATGCAAGTGAGAAAACGTGGCACAGAGTATTGGAGCGTAAACCAATGCGATTCCTGGTACTTTCTCTTATTGCCATACTGATTGGTGGAATGGTAGAAATGATGCCTACCTTTCTGGTAAGCTCTAATATACCAACAATTGCAAGTGTTAAGCCCTATTCGCCACTTGAATTGCAGGGAAGAGATATTTACGTACGTGAGGGTTGTGTAAACTGTCACTCGCAGATGGTACGCCCGTTCCGCTCAGAAACAGAGCGTTACGGAGAATACAGTAAAGCAGGTGAGTTTGTGTATGATCACCCATTTTTATGGGGTTCTAAACGAACCGGCCCCGATCTGCATCGTGAAGGAGGTAAGTACTCCAATGCATGGCATTTTAATCACCTGCTGGATCCAACCACGATGTCTCCCGGAAGTATTATGCCGCCTTATCCATGGCTGATCGAGCAGAAACTTGACATCAGTACTACTGCCTCCAAAATAACAGCGATGCGCAGTCTGGGGGTTCCGTACGAAGAGAACTATGAAACTGAAGCCAATAAAGACCTTATGGAGCAGGCTGATATGATTGCAGCAAACCTGTCGGCTGATAATATTAAAATTAAGAGCGACAGAGAGATCATTGCCATCATCGCTTACCTGCAAAGGCTGGGCATAGATATAAAAGCAGAAAAATAAGGTCCATAAAATAATCACATTATGTTTAAGCAATTTCTAAATACTGTAACTGATAGCAATGTCTATCTCATTACCTCACTGTGGATATTCTTTATTTTTTTTATCCTGGTAACAGTGATGCTCATTAAAATGAATAAGGATCATATCCGTCACATGAGCGAGCTTCCTTTAAATGACGATAATCAGGAGGAATTATGAGAATATTTTTAACCGGTATTTTTCTATTCTCAGGGTCTGTGTTTGCTCAGTCAACTGAAGAAACATCGAAAGTTTTAGGCACTGGTAACCTTTACTGGGATCTTTTGATCATTGCTTTTGTCATCCTGTTGCTACTTTTACTGCTTGTCTCCGTGGTTTTGTTAAGAACGTTCAAGCAGCTTTCAAACGAGATCATCAACCCAAGTCCAATTGTAACGGAAGTAGAGAAACCGCTGGAGTACGAAGAATGGCTTGCTATGAAAAAGAGCAAACAAGGCATTTGGACCAAGATCCTTGGCCTGAAGCCACTATCAGAAGAAAAAGACATTTTGCTTGAGCATCAGTTTGATGGCATTGCGGAGCTGGATAATCCTACCCCGGCCTGGTTCATGTGGCTTTTTTATGGAACTATTGCGCTAGCTTTCGGATACATGCTCACATATCATGTGTTCGACTGGGCGCCACTTCAAGACGAGGAGTATGCCCTGGAAGTCCAGGAGGCTGAAGCAGCCAGGAAAGAATACCTGTCGAAAGCAGCGAACCTGATCGATGAAAACACGGTAAAAGAAAGCTCTGAAGCCTCTGTTATTACTTCCGGACAGGCAATCTACAACTCCAATTGCGTTGCCTGCCATGGAGACCGAGGCCAGGGGGTAGTGGGGCCAAATCTTACAGATGAGTACTGGCTTCATGGCGGAAGTGTGAACGCCATCTTCAAAACAATCAAATATGGTATACCCGAGAAAGGGATGATATCATGGGAGAAGACTTTGACTCCGAAGCAGATTTCTGAAGTCACAAACTTTATCCATTCCCTGAAAGGAAGCAACCCGGCTAACGCCAAAGCTCCTCAGGGAGAAAAGGAAGGCGAAAAAGAAGGCTAATTTCTTAGCCAGTTATCTGAGAATTTAAGTCACGGCTTTGCAGGCCGGGCATAATAATAGGCCAGTAGATGGCAATGAGAAGATGGGAGAAGATTTGAACAATAACAAAAAGGTGCCCGGGAATGGATTTATCCGAAACTCGTGAAAGGGAAACTTTATCAGTACCGCAACTGGCTGAGTTACGTCTTACTGGCACTTATGTTCTCAGGTCCTTTTATAAAAGTCAATGGAGAGCAGCTTATCTTGTTAAATATATTGGAAAGAAAATTCGTCTTCTTTGGCGTAGTTTTCTGGCCTCAGGACTTCCACATATTTGTGTTGGCTATGCTGACCTTCATCATATTCATCATTCTTTTCACTGCGGTGTTTGGACGGGTCTGGTGCGGCTGGGCGTGTCCCCAGACTATTTTCATGGAAATGTTATTCCGCAAGATAGAGTTCTGGATTGAGGGAGATGCAAACAAACAAAGAAAGCTGGACGCCTCAACTTTGACGGTCGAAAAATTTTTCAAAAAGACGGCCAAACATACCCTGTTCCTGCTGATCTCCTTTCTTATCTCAAACGTTTTCCTCGCATACGTTATTGGCCTTGAGCCCCTGATCAAAATTATCGAAGAACCAATTACATTACATATCTACGGTTTTTCTGCTATCATCATTTTCACGGCAGCCTTTTACTTAGTTTTTTCATACCTGAGAGAAGTGGTGTGCACGGTGATTTGTCCCTACGGTAGACTTCAGGGAGTTCTGCTCGATAAAAAAAGCCTGGTGGTTGCATATGATTATGAGCGGGGGGAACCCAGGGGAAAGCTGAAAAAGAACACCTCCGGTTATGTAAACACGGGTGATTGCATTGATTGCAATATTTGCGTCCAGGTTTGCCCCACAGGTATAGATATTCGTCACGGTACCCAATTGGAATGTATCAACTGCACACTTTGCATCGATGCCTGTGATATGGTGATGGAAAAAATTAATCGTCCCCAAAGGTTAATTGGCTTTAAATCACAGGAGCAGATAAGCAGTAAACAAGCATTTCGTTTCAGCAAAAGGATATACGGCTATGCCGCAATATTAGGCGTTTTAATCTCGGTGTTATCGTTTCTACTGATATCAAGAAGCGATATAGAGACCGTGATCTTACGCGCAGGCGGAACCTTGTATCAGGAGCGTCCGGATGGTACAGTCAGCAATCTTTATAACGTGGAACTGATTAACAAGACTTCAGATCCCGTGAAGTTTGAGTTGTTGCCTGTAGAAAAGGGCACCTCTATTCAATTCATCCGTAAAGAAGATACCATCGGAAAAGGAAAAAGCGTTAAACTCACTTTTTTTATAATAAAACCGCAGAAAGACATTGCAGAATATAAGTCTGAAATAGGACTGAAGGTTCTCTCGAAAGGCAGAACCGTTGAAGAGCTTAGTACAACATTTATTGCACCACCAAATTTTTAACATATGAGCTGGGGAACCAAATTAGCTGTTGCCATGGGTTTATTTATGATATTCATACTAACCCTGGGCTTTAGAATGATCTTTAGTAACAGCGATACACTGATCGAAAAGGACTATTATGAGCAGGGATTAAACTATAATCAGAAATATGATGCCAAAAGACTGGCAGTTACCGACTCTGTAATTCCGAAAATTGAAACTGACAACCATGGACTTTCTATCCGATTTATTCTTCCGGCTTCCTGCAAACTAAATTTCAAACGCCTGTCTGATTCTAAAATGGACCGGACCATTGAACGTCAGACCGATGAAGAGGATGTTGTTCATATCGCCGAAGGGGAGCTTAAAAGCGGGCCATGGATGCTATCAGTTAATTATAGCATCAACGAGAAGAATTACCTTTATGAGCAGGAAATATTAATGCCATGACTTACCAGGCGCTAGCTTTCTTTACCGGCCTGTTTGGAAGTATACACTGCGTTGCCATGTGCGGTCCTCTCCTGCTTGCATTGCCTTTCGCTAAGCAAAGTCCTCTCATAGCCCTATTTCAAAACTTGCTTTACCAGTCGGGCAGGATACTTATATATAGCTTTTTGGGATTCCTTGCTGGCTTGTTAGGCATTGGATTTGCCATGCTGGGCTTACAACAAGCTCTAGCGCTGCTTACTGGCACTATCCTCCTTATAGCTGGCCTAAGTTCATATTTTCCAGGTAGGTGGGACAAAAGTTTCTTCGGAACAAAAGTCATCAGTATCATCGGCCCATTCTTGTCCAGATATATGAGTAAACCTTATGGAGCATTTGTTGCCGGGATGTTTAACGGGATTTTACCTTGCGGAATTACATATATCGCAATAGCTCAATCCGTCAATCAGAGCTCCGCCTTGAGCGCTGCAGAATCTATGTTCTTTTTCGGACTAGGAACCCTCCCACTGTTGCTCATCACAGCGGTAGCCCCCTTAGCTTTTAAAAGACTAAAGGCATTTAGAATGCTTGTTCCCGTTTTATTACTGATAGCAGGAAGTGTACTGCTTGCCCGGGGCTTCAATGTGAGTATTCCATACGTATCACATGCGATTGCGTCCGAAACTGCGCCGCAATGTAATTAACAGCTTTGATTATCGATATCGTCTCTTTAATTGAATAAAACCGGCACCAGAGATTATCATAGATGAACGCAACAAATAAAAGTCAGCTACTCCTCGTAACAATGAGGGCTGCTGCATTTCCGCCAAAACCCGCGGCTGTAACCATAATCCTTTTAACGGGCCTTTTATTAACACATGCTGGAATTGAGGTTAAATAGGGAAAATCCAGAACATGCTGAGTTTCTAATATATAAAGTGCGTAATCCAAAGCCATGCAACCTGAAGCCCCAAGAGTGTGCCCGGTTAACCATTTAGACGAGGAAATAAATGGCATCCCGGAATGTCCAAAAACTTGCTTCAAAGCATTTAATTCGGCGTAATCTCCTACAACAGTTCCCGGAGCATGCAAAATTACCATGTCAACCGGAGAGTCGATTTCTGCATTTTTAATAGCGTTTTCCATTGCCCGCTGAAAGTTTTTACCTTCTTTGGAAACACTTGTTTTACTTCCTATACTTTCAAAGCCCAACCCTACTGATTCAATATAAAAGCCAGGGCCTTCCACTTGTTTGTCCTCTACTTGTTCCAGGGCAAAAATCGCTGCGCCCTCCCCTAAAACGAATGTGTTTTTTCTGTTCACATTGAAAGGCTGACAAGGATAAGGGCCTGTTATTTCATTTGAATAGATGCCCAAAGCTTTCATTTGTGCTATAGTAAAGGGAGTAAGCGGCGCCTCAGACGCACCGGCAAGAAATTTTTCTGCCATACCGGCCTTGAGCCAGGCCACAGCATTCGCAATAGCTTGCAAACCGGTACTGCAGGTAACAGAATGGCTTAATGAACAGCCTGTACTATTCAAGTCCTGGCCAACAAAAGAAGATATATTACCAAGAGTAGTTACCGGAGAAGTATTAGGCGGTACCGTACCTGATGAATTGAATCTGGAGATATACTCTTCAAACAAAGTAGTGGCGCCCCTCGAAGAGCCGATATTTATACTTATATTTTTTTCATTAATCCAGCCGGCATCGGCCATAGCATATCTGGCTGCATAAATGGCCATGAGCACCGTCCGGTCAATTCCCCTGAATAGTTTATTCTCTGCTTTTAGAGCTTCAAGTATTTCGGAACTTTCACGTGGAAGTGGTATTACCGGAACGCCCGCACTCTCCGTGTATTTAACCTCACCCGACCTATAAGTTTCAAAAATTGCTTCCCTTTTATGACCAAGAGCAGAAATACTGCCGTATCCGCTTATTCTAATGCGTTTTTCTCTCACCTGATAATTACTGACCCATCTAACCGGGAATGCTGAAATACAACGGCTCCCTAAGAATCAGAGTACAAAGAAGAGAAAAAATATATGCTGATAAAATGATTCATATCACTTTGAGATTCTCTACTGATGGGTCAGGTTTAAATCGCCTGTATGAATATCATTCTTTTCCGTGATCCTCAACATCTGCTATATGAGAGAGTAACCGTACATTTCGGATATAAATTAGCTCACATGCAAAAAGAAATAAGCAACTTTTTAAAAGAATGCCGGATCGCAAGTATTTCCTGTATCGATGCAGACCTCAAACCATACAGCTTCCATTGCTTCTATGCTTTCGACGAAAGCAATCACCTACTTTTTTTTAAGTCTTCAGCGAACACCTATCATTCGAGATTTATGTCGGATGAAGTTCCCGTTTCAGGTTGTATCCTTCCCGATAAAATAGATATCATTGCTCTTAAGGGGATTCAATTTACGGGAACAATCAAAACAAAAAATTTCCCGGTTGGACTGAATCCAGATCTGTACTACCATAAAAAACTGCCCCTGGCTTTAGCAAAACAGGGACAGGTTTGGTGTATACAGTTACAAATGATCAAGATGACGGACAATACAAATTTGTTCGGCAGGAAGTTGAAATGGGTAAAGCCAGATAATGCGGAGCAGGTTCACTCTCCTGTATAAATAACTCCTGAAGTCGGGGTCTCTTTGAGTTCGATTTTTTTCAGTTGAGGGATAACTGGTTTGATCTTCCGCCAGATCCAAATCGCCAGAAGCTCACTGGTTGGATTAGAAAGCCCCTCAACATCATTGAGCAGTTGATGGTCTAGCTGGTTAAGTACAGGATTCACAGCGCTTTTAAGGTCATAAAAATCGATCACCCAGCCCTCTTCCTCTTTCACTTCGCCCTCCACAAAAACTGTCAGATGGTAGGTATGGCCATGAAGTTGTTTGCATTTATGGTTTTTAGGAACCTTAGTCAAAAAATGAGCAGCGTCAAACGTAAATTGCTTATATAAAATCATTGAGTTGTTTAGATGTAATTATCCAATATTCATCTTAATCTATATCGTTCTGACGGAGGAAGTCAAAAATCTGAACAGCCTCTTCTTCCGAAATAGCCTGATAAGGCATAACTGCTTTATATTCTTTCAAAAGAGCTTTCGCTAAGGGATCTATTCGGCTCATCTCTTCAGGGTTAGTAATTATATTTAAGATCCATTCAGGTGTACGTATTTTAGTTACGCCCTTTAAGCCCGGACCAATAAGTGCGTTAGTATTAAGGGTATGACATGTTACGCATTTTGACAGGAACACCGCCTGGCCTTTTTGAACATTTTCAGGATCAATTGGCTTACCTGTAAATGAACTAAACTTTCCAATCCCTTTACTGTCATTCTTTGCTTTAATATCGGTAACAGCTGGCTGCTGCACTGACGGAGTTTCGTTTACAGCACTTTGTTTGTTCTCCCTGGGTGCAGGGCTTCCGCATGCGAATATCAAAAACAGGCAAGCGGCCAGGGGAATACTACATTTTATTGAGTTTTTCATCCTTATCATTTAAGACACAGCAAAAGTACCTTCCAGTACTTTTGCTATGAATGATGCAGATCACTTACTCAAGATTAAATGTCAAATTTTCCTTTTTTAAAGCTCCATCCAAACTTCAATCCGATGACAAATAAGGCCAGCGCGACTGTGCCAATAGCAAAAATCGTATCCCCGATTGCCCTTAACCACCGAAGGGTTTCCAGAACAGGTTGCTGCATAAATTCTGCGGAGCGTGCATACCACATTCCCTCATTAACGCTGGCAATTGCCTGTAGCATACCCATTGGAAGCAGGCTTAATAAAGCCATAAGCATTAACCCGATATTGATGGACCAGAACGCAAAGCCTATTAGCCCGTCTTTCCAAACGTTTTGCCGGTATAGGCCTTTAAGTACAAAGAGCATCAAACCAATTCCCAATACTCCATAAACTCCGAATAAAGCAGTATGCCCATGCAGAGGTGTGGTATTTAAACCTTGCATGTAGTAGAGAGCGATGGGTGGGTTAATAATAAAACCGAAGATACCTGCCCCTAAGAAATTCCAGAAGGCAACGGCGATCAAACAGTAAATAGGCCACTTATACCCGCTCACCCATCCTTTTTTACCACTCAAACGATAGTTATGGTATGCTTCATAACCTATTAACACCAATGGTACAACCTCCAGGGCACTAAAACTGGCCCCCAACGCCATAATGGCTTTGGGAGTCCCTGAGAAATACAGGTGATGAAAAGTTCCCAGAATTCCTCCCGACAGGAAGATAACAGTAGCAAACAACACGTTCAACGTTGCCGACTTTTCGTTCAGCAGTTTCATCCTTACAAACAGAAAAGCAGCTACAACCGTTGCAAATACTTCAAAGAAGCCTTCCACCCAAAGGTGTACAACCCACCAACGCCAATATTCAGCTATGGCCAGGTTGGTTTGCCTTCCCCACATTAAACCTGCAGCGTAAAATAGTGCAATAGCTCCTGATGCTATGACAAACATAGTAAGTAAATGCCGGCTGCCTGTTTTTTTCTTTAATGCCGGTAGCAGGGCGCGCACCATAAGAAATAGCCATAAGAACAAACCCACCAACAGGAATATCTGCCATAACCGACCGAGATCAACATACTCATATCCCTGGTGTCCCAGCCAGAAGTTCTCAGCCAGGCCAAGCCTTTGCATCACACCATACCATTGTCCAACCATTGAGCCAACAACCACTACTATTAAAGCAATAAAAAGTGCATTAACACCAAGCTTTTGATATTTAGGCTCATAGTCCGATACCGCAGGGGCAATATATAAACCGGTTGCCAGCCAGGAGGTTGCTATCCAAAATATTCCGAGCTGAACATGCCAGGTCCGGCTAAGCGAATAAGGCATTATTTCATCCAGCGGTATACCGTAAAAACCTCCGCCTTCTACTCCAAAATGCGCTGTTACTACCCCTAGTATTACCTGAATAAGCATCAGAGCCGATACAATCCAGAAATATTTCAGCGTAGCCCGCATAGAAGGTGTGGAAGTGCTGTTCATTAAAGGATCTGTTTCTGGTACATTTTCCTCATGTTCTTTTTCATTGGTCCGGGCATTATAGAATGCGAGGAGTCCAATTCCCAAAAGCAGCATGATCACACTGAAACCGGTCCACATAATCAAGTCCCCTGTCGCAATATTGCCAATGAGTTTGTCGGGTGGCCAATTATGGGTGTATGACACTGTTTCTCCGGGACGATGTGTCACACAAGCCCAGCTTGCCCAGAAAAAGAATGTGTTCATTTGCATTAAGCGCGCCGGATCCTTAATAGCATTTTTTTGAATAGCGTAATTATCTCTTAAACCATCAAATGCCGGGTCGTCCGTGAATAATGCTGAATAATACTTGCGCAAATGGTCAAACGCCATTGCCCTGAGAGGGGAAATAGTTAGTTCCCGGGTTCTGGGGTTATACGTGTTTACTCTTAACTCCTTCTGCAGCCGTGTCTGCAAGCCGGCTTTCAATTCATCATTTAACTTCTCATACGGAAGGGAATATTCTTTCTGAGACCATAAGTTAAGAATGTAAAGTGCTTCCCGGTGTAACCAGTCGGCTGTCCAGTCGGGAGCTACATAGGCGCCGTGTCCCCAGATAGAACCTACTTCCTGGCCACCCATACTTTGCCAGACATTCTGGCCATCTTTGATATCCTGCCTAGAGAAGAGCACCTGTCCATCGGTGGTGACTACCTGTTCGGGAACCGGCGGAGCTTTCTGGTAAATTTCAAATCCATAATATATAAGGACAGCGAAGGACAAACCTACCACAAGGCCAAAGGCCAACCAAAGTCTAGTTGTTGCTTTCATTTAAATTGATTGATTGTTTTGTTAAAACTGTTTTTGAGGCTAACCAAGTCTGGATGGTCGTCATTTGATATGTATTTATGTTCCCTTTTTTCAATCCCCGCTTCAAAAAATCTGAAGGAGTAGGCAAAACCGAAGAGGCTGAATAACACTGAAATTGCAAGCAAATAAATTTGAAAATGCGGAACGGTGATCCCTAATAAACTCAACAAAGGCTGACCAAATAGTAGTACCAGGTAAGAAACCGTACTCAGTGCGTAAAGCCAGTCAAGCGTTTTAGCCCCTCCCCTGTTAAGGGTGTCGTCAAATTGGCTGATCAACACTGGCGTTACACAACCCAAAGTGATCAAATGGACATATCCAATGATCAGGTTCCGATTGAGAAAAGTCCATTCTCCGATGGGCGGATAACAAATTAGTATTTGAAAGAACACTTTGGCAGAAATCGCCAGCAGGGCCATTTTAACCAATGGTGGAATTCCCCTTGTTTTGTGCCATACACTTCCAAGTATCATAAACCAACTCCATGCATTAAGGACAGAAGCAGCGGATGCTGTATATAAAACCCAGAAAGGAGGCTTAACCCATAAAGTGAATATAAAGAATAATGGAACAGAGGAAAAAATAAAAATATTCGTCCAAAGAGCCGTTCTCTTGTTTCCACCGGCATCATCTTTCAAATATCTTATCGCGAGCAACGCGAGGGCAGCTAGCTGCATCCAGCCATTCAGTTGAAAATGTAGATAAAAGTAGATAGCGTTCTGATATAGGACTCCCAGATGACCGCTGGCTTTGAGCACCGCCAGAGCTAACGGTCCCAGCGAAGAAATGAAGATACATATGGCACCTGCTTTGATCAGCTTAACGGAAATGGTGTTCTTTATATTTGATGAGCTTTTTCGATAAACAAGCCAAGCAAACCAACAACTTACAACCAGGAACAGGGTAGAAAAGAGGATAGAAACAGCTTTGTATCCCTGTACAGAAAAACTTAGCAGCATACCAAATGCACAGGCAAGTGTAGCCAGAAAGATCCATTTAAAAACTGCTGGCTCATCCTCATATAAATGCCTGACGATTAACACAGCCAAACCCAGAAAAGTCCATCCTGCAAAAGCAAAATGTGAGTGTGCATGAAGTATATTGAGATAATTTAAACCTCCGGCGGGGAAGCTCATCATATACCGCAGTAAAACACCAAATAAAGCTAAGACAGTAAAATTAATAAAAGCCCAGGCCTCGTAATTCAGCTTTTTCATCACATTCCCAATAAGCGTTTGCCTTCTTTCGAAATCCTATCGAACGACCACACCGGCTCCCAGACCAGGTCTACACTTGTTTTATACTCCGGATAGTGATGAGTAAGACAGTTTTCGACTGAGCCGACTATCGTTCCTCCCATCGGACAGGCTGGAGACGAAAGAGTCATCGAAATAGTGATTACCTTACTTTCTTCATTAACATCAACATTGTAAACCAATCCAAGGTCGATAATATTTATTTCAAGTTCCGGATCGATAACGAGACGCAAGCTTTCAACGACCCTAAGTTTGAAGAAGCTATCGGATTGGGTAATATCAAAAATTTCCATATACTTTCGTTTTGGACTTGTGAAGGATGACGATGAGGACGTTAAGGAGGTAAATTACAGCTGTGAGCAGGAACCATAGTAATGACAATTTAAGAAGGATATCAGAGTGGAAGAACAATCCAGCATAGAAGCCTGCGTTGAAAACCAGGAAAATATAAAACTGCACAGACAGTAACCTTTTACTAAACAGATCGGCTGGTAGCGGGGTGGTTTCCTTGCCCGCCAGATGCTGATATCGTTTTATCCACACTATAAACGGTAGGGTCTTGAACGTTTGCCCAAGAATGATTGCACTTATCCAACCCATAAACACTAATGTGCCATAAATATTAGTACTCTTTACAGACAGGCCATCGCCCTTAATCTGATAAAAAACAATGAATGGCAATGCAACAAGGCTCAGTGTCAACAGGAAAAAGGATAAAAAAGTATGCATAACGGGCATGTCAAATGCCTTTCGCATTCTGGACTTGACACATTGTGCAATGAAGATCAACCAGCAGATCACCCCAGCAATTGCTGCAACCGCAACTATGTAGGTTTTCATGTTCACACCATACAAATAGGTATCTACCAGGAATGAAACCAGGGCCGCATTTATCAGGTAATAACTCCAGCTGAGACAGGCAGTATTCTGCTTTGTCGATACCAGGAACATGGGTATCAGTTTCGAGCTAACTCCTATGATCAATAATAGGAACCAACCTCCAATCCCCATATGGGCATGCAGTTTGAGGAACAGCAAATGATCTTTTGGCAAAAAAGGGAAGCGAAAGTTAAACACCATTAATGTGCCCAGGATAGCTGTTGCCAGCAACCATATACAGGCGGTAGTGATGAAATCCTGGTAGATACTGTGCTTCTCTGTTCTGCTTGACGTAATGAAGGTGTTCCAGGCAAACAACAGGATCCCAGCCAGTAGAAGTATACTTCCTGCCTGCATACATAAGCCAGGGTCAAAATTCCAGAATGCACAAACGAACAGTACCAGTCCGGTACAAAAAAGCCCGAAGCTCAGCCAGGCTATCTTATAGCTGTACAATTCTGTCTCTAAAACAACCGGCAATAATTGATAGCAGGCACCAAAAATCATCAATGATCCCCAGCCGAGCGCAGCAGTATGCGTAATTGCCAATAGTTTAGGTTGAAAATAATGCCCGTTAAGGTCTTCGGAAACGAATTGCAGCATTATCGCTATTGCAACAAAACATACCGCAGCCAGCAGGTAATGGGCGATCACCAGCCTGAATAATAAAGGATGTTGCCGGTTAACTGATTTCATTGCCGGTATATCAATAGATTTACTTTATCATCAGGTGTTTCCTGCAGGCAGAAAGCATATCCACGTTCCTTTAACTCAGATAAGAGGTATACCGGAACTTTTTTGTGATAAACAAATAAGCCATTACCGGCAGGTAATTCCGACAAACATTGAAGGATGGTCACCATTGGCTGGGGCATTTCCAGATGCCGGACATCAATTTCTTCCAGCTGACCTGGTGTAAAGGATGCGAGGATCTGCTCAAACCTATTTGCCACCCCTATATTGGCATCGTCACTGGTGTTAATCGTTTCAGATTCAGTAAGCCGGTTTTCAGTCCGGAAAATCCAGGTTATCACTATATCCGGCTCCGGACGCTCCGTCCGGCAGCTGAAACCTTTCCGGGATAAGAGAGCAATTAAAGGAAGCGGCTCAAAACTATTTATAAGTTTCAGAGCTTGTCCGCGTTCATGGGAGTCCAGAGATTTCAAAATTGTTTGGAGAGGATCCTGTCCTGCAGCCAGCATGGGTCTTACGTCTAAAGTGCGGGATACCAGGATTTCTTCAGTTTCTAGGGTTAATGTCAAATCCAGAACAGGCTGCGTGTCTTCTAAATGCGATGCTTCTTCCGTCGTAACCTTAAAACGCAATTCTTTCATCTTACCTAAAAAGTCATCAAGATTGCAACCTGCAATTCTGCAGGCATCTGAGATGGTAACCCTTCCTGCAAGAAGTTTCCTGAGTACAGGGTTACGCAGTTTACTAAAATGAGGATTCAACGCAGCCAGTGCCTCAATAACTTCCGGATTTGCCTTTATCAGACTTGAAACTTTTGTTTGAGGGGTAATTGCGTCAACATTCATCTTAGTAATTCTTTACCTTTATCATCAGATGCCTAAATCTTTCTCAAGCTGGATGGCTTTCGGAAACAGTATATTATTTTCTAAATGCACGTGGTTGAAAAGATCATTTTCAAACTCCTGCAACTTTTTAAACAGTATGGTATATGAGGTACATGCATCCGGCGGTAAACTGTAATCATTTGTTAGTTCACGGATAGCAGCAAGATCTTCGCCTGCATGTTCATGTTCCACTTCCATCATTTGGGTTGGATTATTCACTGTCCCGAATGGTGCCCTGACAATGGCAGTTCCGTTCTTAGCGGCCTGTGTCAGTTGCTTGATGAAAGGAAATAGAATATTCTCTTCTTTCATCAGGTGTAGACTTAAATCAGAGGCAACCCGGTTGAAAATACGCGCAACTTCTACAAGTTCTCCGTGCCTGTCGCCATGCACTCTTGCCACCTTATTGGCTAATTCGCTTAGGAACGGGATACTTTCCCTCACATAATTATGATGGGTATTTACGATGTAATCGCTTAAAAAGTCCAATTCCCACTTATCGAAGGCAAGTCCGGATCCTGGTTCTATATTCGCTATTTCTGCGAGTTCAGTTTTTACGCTTTCCAGATCAATTCCTTTGCTTTCGCAAACCTGCTCCAGCGTTTTTTTCCCTCCGCAGCAAAAGTCGATACCACGGTTTTTAAATACCTGCGCCTTACGATAATCTTTCGCTACTATTTCACCTATGGTTTCCTGCGGCTGTGAGGTATCTAGTTTCCCAATCTTCACTTCCCACGTGGCGGGTCCGTTTTCCAGGTATTCCCAGGTAAATACATTACCCCGTTCGCCCAATAATTGGTAATAAAGCGGTTTCGGGTCGTGGTCGTTGTGAATGATAAAGGCCTTGTCTGGCTTCAGTGCATCAAATTCTTCAAAAATTCTGGGATGTTTGAACCTTGGCTCAATCTTAGTTACATCAAGAGTTAGTATTGCTTCCATTTGTCGTTGGATTTAATAAAAGATATTTTTATCTTCTATTACAAAGGAGTGCATTTATGTTTCCAAAAAAAATGATCTAAATCACATCATTTCCAGTTTTACATCACACACTTAGATTGGAACCAACGTGGAGGTCATTTTTGTTCTGACTGTATGAGTGAGGCATTACGAGCAGAGGTATTATAGTGGAGTGAGCAAGATGTTTACTTATGCTGGAATGGAAAATCCGATCAATAAAATCATAGCGTTTATGTACCAGACTAAGAATGTCGACATTTCCAGAGCCACTTAAATGTAGTAAACCATCCTCTACCGTATCTTCCCTGAGGCTTTCATAGTCCATTTCAACACCAGAAGTTCTAATTTGAGAAAGGATTAAGTCTTCAGTTTCCTTTTCATGTGCTGTTGGCGGCAGATCCAAAAGTGAAATATGATTTACAGAGATCTTCGATGCAAAGGGCTTAGCCAGTTTAAGGAGAAAAGAGATTACTTTAGTATTGTTAAAGCTCAGATCGGTGGCGTAAGCAATATGTCTGACTGGCTTGAAGGTGGTGTTTTCGGGTATGAGCAACACCGGGCAGTTAATGGAGTCGAGTATGTCATTTGTATGGCTGCCAAAAAAGAACCTGGATAAGCCGGTAGATCTATGCGCACCGATCACAGTGATATCCACAGAATAATTGACGATCACTTTTTCTGCCAGGTCTGTCAATCCATTAACATCAGTTATATAAGATATCGAGGGATGGAACATGCCGGGCTGATCCTCCCCTGGAAATGCCTGAAAATGCCTGCCTATTTCCTGAAGACGTTTTAGTGTCTGATTTCTAAGCACCTGAGAATCCGCGACCGGGTACTGATCTGAGACTTCCAATGCATGACAAAGCAGAATGTTCGCTTTAAGCGGGATCGCTAATCGTATGGCATATTCGGCCGCATATTGCGCACGGGTAGAAAAGTCTGTAAGGACGAGTATCGTTCTCATAACAAATAAATTTGTATTTAAGATGAGGCTATTTTGAGAGAAATAAAATGATCTGAATCATCTTTCCGAAATTTAGAGTTCTCCTTTGCCAGATCTTCTCATTTTATTGGGAACCATCAATTTTCAGGTTTGAATACTGATTAGAATTATAAAAAAACGTGACAGTAATCATTCGACTGTTCATCAGCGTAACGCACCTTTAGTCAATCTAAATATTCATTTCATGTAACAATCCAAAATGAGAAAAATACTAATCATTGATGACGATGAGGATTTTAGGGAAGATGTTTCTGAAATACTTCTATTGTCTAATTATGTAACCTTACTCGCCGAAGACGGGAAATCAGGTGTTGAAAAGGCGCTCCGCGAAAAACCAGACATCATTTTATGCGATGTTTCGATGCCCAATCTGGATGGTTTCAGTGTCTTTCATATTTTGAGTCGTCATCCCGAAACAGGGGGTATTCCCTTTATTTTCATGACCGGAAGAAACGCCATAGCGGATATACGGAGAGGAATGAGCATGGGCGCGGACGATTACCTGGTTAAGCCCTTCGATGAAACAGACCTGTTGAACTCTGTTGAGATGCGATTAAATAAAAATAATGGATCGAAAGGAAAACTGACAGATGCACAGCAGATGCTGGTAACCTTCATCAGAGAGGTGCAACAAAGGGGTTCTAATTTTCTGCCTAATGCAGAGATCCAGGTGCAAAGTTATAAAAAGCGACACATTCTTTACTCTGATGGACAGAAAGCATCAGCGGTCTATTTTGTAGTTAGCGGGAAAATAAAAGAATATATGATCAACAATCAGGGCAAGGAGCTGATCACTAATATGTATGGAAGAGGTGATTTCATTGGTCATGCAAGTGTTCTTGAAAATAGTCCTTATACGGAAAGCGCACAGGTTATTGAAGCGGCCAAGTTATTGGTACTTCCAAAGAAAGACTTTCTTCATATCATCCAAAACAATCTGCAAATAGCAAGTAGTTTTATTGGCGTGCTATCTCACAGTCTTCTGCTAAAAGATCTGAAACTGATGCAGTTTGCTTACAGTAATCTCAGAAAAAAAGTTGCAACCGGCATCCTGGAGGTTGTCGACAAGTTTAGGGACCAGAATAATGGGATGCCGGCGGTCGAAATATCGCGTGAAGACCTTGCTAATGTTGTAGGAGCCGCTCAGGAATCGTTAAGCAGAACCTTAAAAGAATTCAAAAGTGAACGGCTTATAGCCCTGTCTGATGGAGACATCATTATTTTGGACGTTGACAGGCTACGAAACATGGCTCACTGATTTAGAACCGGCCACCTGTTTCAATCATCTGTGCTGTGTTGAAACAGGTAAGCTCACTGAATATATTAAATACACTCATCAGCACAAAAATCAGTCACATGGAAAAATCCCTTTTTAGAAAATTCATTTTACCTAAAGAGCTAGAACTCATTCTTGAAACAAAGGAAGTAATATTAGCAGAGAGCCGCGAAGACCTGATCGATCTTTCCTTTGGAAGGGCTACAGATCATATTTATGAAGTTGGTTATGATACTCCAGGCTTCGGAAAAATTGTTGAAGCCACAGTAGTCCGCTGCAAAAACGGAATTTCTGTTAACTATACTGATCCATACCTTCGAAGAAGAGACCCCGACTGCATGGTTATCGCAGATGACCGGCCAACCGACAAACCAAAGTTTGCAGATCGCTTTGGCAAAGACTTTAACGAGCTTCGTAACGAGACCTTTCTCTGGCTATCAAAGCAGGAAGAACTTATTGTCGTCCCTTTTATGTCAGGCGGAGATGATACCGGATACCCATCTTTACTGGTTGCTCCATCGAATGCCGGCTTTTTCGCTACTTGTCTTGCAGATCTTCAGGGATTTATTCCAAGAAGCAAAATCCCACAGGCTTTTAAACCAAGGGCGGTGATCTATGTCGCGCCTCCCTTCAGACATACTCATTTTAATGGCAAACAGGTGGTGGTTCATAACCGCTTAAAAAAGATTCATGAAATGTTCGCTTACAATTTATATCCGGGCCCAAGTGCAAAGAAAGGAGTGTACAGCGTATTGCTGGATATCGGGGAAGAAGAAGGCTGGACCACCCTTCATGCATCTGCAGTTAAAGTGATCACTCCCTACGAGAACGACTTTATAATTATGCATGAGGGAGCCAGCGGAGGAGGCAAAAGTGAAATGACTACTGCTTTTCACAGGGAGCTGGATGGGCGACTTCTGTTAGGAACGAATATCAAGAGTAAAGAGAAATACTATCTTGAGATAAAGGAAGAATCAGAGCTGCACCCAATCACGGATGATATGGCGCTGGCCTTACCTTTTCTTCAAAATGGCAAAAAGCTGGTAATTAAAGATGCAGAATATGGCTGGTTCCTCCGCATCAACCACATCACTCAATATGGAACCGATCCGGCTATTGAACGTGCGACTATACATCCGAAAGAACCGCTTGTATTTTTGAGTATTGACGGAAAGCCACAGGCAAGCTGCCTGATCTGGGAACATACCATGGATGCTCCGGGTAGACCATGTCCAAACCCTAGGGTTATTTTGCCCAGGAAACACGTTCAAAACACTGTTGACGAACCTGCTGAAATAGATATCCGAAGCTTTGGGATCCGTACGCCGCCCTGCACCCGCGAGAATCCAACTTATGGCATAATCGGCATCTTTCATATTCTTCCCCCTGCCCTGGCCTGGCTTTGGCGATTAGTTGCACCAAGAGGCCACGCAAATCCAAGCGTAATCAGTACAGGAAAAGGAATGATCAGTGAAGGTGTTGGCTCTTACTGGCCCTTTGCCACCGGCTTAAGGGTTGACCAGGCCAATCTTTTACTTGAACAAATAATCAGCACTCCGCTCACCAGATATATTCTCATCCCGAACCAGAACATCGGTGCGTATGAAGTAGGATTTAGCGGCCAGTGGATTGCCCGTGAGTATCTTTCCAGAAGAGGGAATGTTAATTTCAAGAAAGAACCGCTGGTACCTGCAAGATGCCCGATCCTGGGATTTGTACCTGATACCATAAAAATTGATGGACAAGTAATTCCTAAACATTTTTTACAGGTAGATCAGCAAAAAGATAATGGTACCGACGGCTACGATGCAGGAGCAACAATATTGACAGAATTCTTTAAACAGGAACTGGCAAAGTATCTCGTACCTGACTTGCATCCTCTTGGAAGAAAGATCATAGAATTATGCCTCGCTGACGGAAAGCTACAGGATTATATTGATTTGATTCAGCCCCTGGAAAGTGTAAAAATCGAAACACCAGTTCCGGACTCTTCGCATGCGGGTATTGCTTCTCCTGAAACTGCTATTAAGTAGTAAAAAAGAGCTTCCGACCTGCCAGGCGAGTTCTTAACGCCCGGCGAGTCGTAAACTCTTTTTCATCGATGAATCATCAAGCACACGCGTGTCGCGTGTGCTTAACTCGTTAGATATTATATATTATAATCTCTTTTTAAACCGTATTTCCTTCGCAGATTCTTTCCTGGTTAAGAGCATCGGAACCTTCACTCCACCTGCCAGACTCATCAAAATAAGCATCACCTTTAATCCATTATTTACGGTCTCTGATAAAATTTGGCTGTAGGTTTCCTGATGTAGATCACCGGCCAGGTTAAGCAAGCCTAGCGTCATTTTGTAAGCCAGAATACCCGGCACCATCGGTATAACGGCTGGAATTGCGAAGACGGGAGGCGGCGCATGTTTTTTATGCGCAAACAAAATACTCATAACCCCGATCAACATTGCACCAACCAGCGTCGATACTATAATGTTGGCTTCATATTGAAGCATTAACGTCCTTGTAAGACCACCTGCAGCGGCCATGATAAATACTGCCAACAGCGTCCTTACTGGCACATTAAATAATACTGCAAAGCCAACGGCAGCCATACCGAACCAAAAGCCTCTTTCAAAAAAAAGAACCCATTCCATGTTAAAACTGATAAATAAACATAACTGTGAATAAGCCCAAAGCAATAGTAAACGAGATCATGAATCCATTTAATCCACGTATTAATCCGTTCTGAAGGTTTCCATCAATCATATCAGAAAAAGAGTTTATCAAGGGAACTCCTGGTATTAAAAATAAAACAGATGTGGCGAAAGCGTGTTCCTGAGCATCACCTATACCAAATTTCAGAGGGATGCCCGCTATAAGAGCGGAAGTCAATGCAGCGAAATACACGCAGATATAAGGATTAAACCTCATTTTGGCAGCTTTCTGCCTCACAGCCAGGCCCAAAAGCGACCCTAGAAATACCATAAACATGTCGAACAGACCGCCACCAGCAAGTCTGCAAAAAGCCGCACCAGCTATGCCTACCAAAATCAGAACCCAGGCCCTGGGGTAATGAGGTAATCCCGCTAATCGTTTCACTTCCAGGTTAACCTCAGCGATTGTCCAGTTTTTTTCGGCAATTAACCAGCTCATCCGGCTTATCCCTGACAGGACCGAAAAATTGATGCCGTGAACTGAAGTTCGTTTCAGGCTGTTAAAAAAACGGTCATCTTTTCCATTGTGAACATTTAGCATTAGGGTCCGCTGGGAGATCAGCATATCCGCATTACAACCAAAGGAGGCAGCAATCCGGGAAATGGTATTCCGTATTCTACCGGTACTTGCGCCGGAGATCATTAACAGGGCTCCGACATCAAGTAAAGTTGCTCCAAGAGCGTTTATATCTATTTTATCCTTTTCCTTCAAAGCTTTGTTATTTTAAGTTATTAGACTGATATACCTATTCAGGAAAGGTATATCAGTTATCAACAATAAAGTATTAAGATTAAGATGCTTCCATCTTTTTTGCTTTTGTTGCTGCCGGACTTTCAGTTCCTTCGAAGGCTTTTATATAGAGCTGTTTAAGTTCACTGATCAAAGGATAACGCGGATTGGCTCCGGTACATTGATCATCAAAAGCCTGTTCAGACATACCATCCAAACTTGCATAGAATTTTGCTTCCGATACACCGAAAGCTTTGATAGAGCGCGGAATACCGACCTTCACTTTCAGGTCCTCAATAGCCTTAATTAACAAGTCAACTTTTTCCGCATCCGTTGTACCTCCCAGGTTCAGATAATCGGCGATCCTGGCGTATCTCCATCTTGCATTCGGGTATTTGTATTGAGGGAAGGCTGCTTGTTTGCGAGGATTTTCGACAGCATTGAAACGAATCACTTCAGTGATCAGCATTCCATTTGCAACTCCATGCGGAACATGATGAGTGGCCCCTAATTTATGTGCGAGCGAATGACATATTCCCAGGAAGGCATTGGCAAAGGCCATGCCGGCGATGGTTGATGCATGAGCCATTTTCTCACGGGCCTTTATATTAGTTGTCCCTTCGTTATAAGCATCAGGAAGATATTTAAAGATCAGGCGCATTGCTTCCAACGCTAAACCGTTGCTAAACTCGGAAGCCAGGACTGACACGTAAGCTTCCAGGGCATGAGTTAAGGCGTCGATACCTGATGCTGAGGTTAGACTCTTCGGCATGTTCATCATCAATTCTGCATCGACAATTGCAATGTCCGGAGTAAGCTCATAATCAGCCAACGGGTATTTAATATCCGTATTCTCATCAGTGATCACCGCAAAAGGGGTAACCTCCGAACCTGTACCAGCAGAAGTAGGAATGGCTACGAAAAGAGCTTTTCCTCCCATTTTCGGAAAGGAATAAACCCTTTTTCGGATATCCATGAAGCGCATAGCAAGGTCCTCAAAGCGTTCTTGCGGATGTTCATATAAGACCCACATAATTTTTGCCGCGTCCATTGGAGATCCCCCACCGAGAGCAATAATAGTATCCGGCTTGAAGATAGCCATTTCAGCAGCCCCTTTTCTGGCAGTAGCCAGTGTTGGATCTGGTTCTACATCAAAGTAAACAGTATGTTCAATGCCTAACTCATCCAACACCTTTGTAACATGGTCAATAAATCCTAGCTCATACAACACCTTGTCTGTTACTATAAATACCCTTTTTCTGTTCAGATCCTTTAATTCTCTCAAAGCGACGGGAAGACATCCGTATTTGAAATAAACTTTTTCCGGAACCCTGAACCAAAGCATATTTTCTCTTCTTTTTGCTACGCTTTTTATATTTAAAAGATGTTTAACTCCAACATTTTCTGATACCGAGTTACCACCCCAGCTACCGCAACCCAAAGTCAATGATGGTGATAGTTTGAAATTAAAAATATCGCCAATCGCTCCCTGAGAAGAAGGCATATTGATGATAGTTCTTCCTGTCTTCATGGCAGCACCAAACTTTTCAACTCTTCCCTGACTGACCACAGCATCCGTGTATAAAACCGACGTATGACCAAAGCCTCCGAGTTTCACTAACCTCACTGCTTTATTCAGGGCTTCGTCAAAGTTTCTGGCCTTATACATGGCTAACACCGGCGATAATTTTTCATGAGAAAAAGGCTCCTCAAGTTCCACCGATTCAACCTCTCCTATAAGAACCTTAGTCTCTTCAGGCACAGTTATACCCGCAAGTGCGGCGATTTTAGCTGCAGATTGTCCAACGATGTTTGCATTCAATATTCCATTAATCAATAGAACAGCTCCAACTTTACTCACTTCATCTTTCTTTAGCAGGTACGCACCTCGCTCCTCAAACTCTCTTTTAACTTCCTCATAAACTTTCTCAACAACAATTACGCTCTGTTCAGATGCACAGATCATCCCATTGTCGAAAGTCTTCGAAAGTAAAACTGAATTTACGGCCATTTTTAAATGCGCTGTTTCATCAATGATGGCAGGAGTGTTCCCGGCTCCTACACCTATCGCAGGTTTTCCGGACGAATAAGCGGCCTTGACCATGCCGGGACCTCCGGTAGCAAGGATCAAGTCAGCCTGAGCCATAACAATCTGTGATAGTTCGACGGAAGGATCTGAGATCCAGCCAATGATTCCTTCCGGTGCACCGGCTTTTACGGCAGCGTCCAGCACAATTTTTGCCGCGGCAATGGTTGAACCTTTAGCTCTTGGGTGAGGTGAAAAAATAATACCATTACGTGTCTTTAAAGCAATAAGGGCTTTGAAGATCGCCGTAGAAGTTGGATTTGTAGTGGGTACCACCGCTGCTATCACACCAATAGGTTCCGCGATCTTAACGATCCCAAAAGCTTCGTCGTTTTCTATAACGCCACAAGTCTTCTCGTTCTTATACTGGTTATAAATGTATTCCGATGCGAAATGGTTCTTGATCACTTTATCTTCCACCAAACCCATACCCGTCTCCTCTACAGCCATTTTTGCCAATTGAATCCTGGCATTATTGGCCGCAATAGCTGCCTGCCGGAATATCTCATCAACCTGTTCCTGGGAAAATGTAGAAAATTGTCTTTGCGCCTCTCTGATTTTTTCGATTTGCTGAAGTAGTTTGTCTGAATTATTTGCTTTCATAATTGTGAATTAATGACATCTCTGCCTGAACTTATTTGGGGTATAAGCAATCATAGAGTGACTGACTATTACTTCTATAAAGTTCGTGTAAAGTATACACTAAGCGTATGATACACATCAAAGCCTGAGATGATAGTAATCACCAATAAAGCTTATTTCAGAATAACATTGTTGAAGTACTTCTCAAAGATAGCTTTGGTAACCTGTTTGCTTTCTTCAGACGGGGAATTCGTATCCTTTAGCGGATATTCCAGATTCATCAATTGCCACTTATGCATACCTAATTGATGAAAGGGAATTATCTCTACCCGATCGACAGTTTTATATTCAGCAAAACGCTGTGCCCACTGCTCAATAAATTCAAGCTGGTCAGACCATCCTGGTACCAGAACATACCTCAACCACATTCTTTTGCCCGTAGATTCCCGGTACTCAGCAAGAGCAAGCGTATTCTTATTTGACTGCCCTGTTAATTCCCTGTGCCACTTATCATCAATATGTTTAACATCCAGAAGTAACAGGTCTGTGTGTTCCAAAAGTTCGTGAACCTCGGGCGTATTTAAACGGCCATTTGAATCAAGGCAGGTGTTAATCCCCTGCTTATGTAGTTCTTTAAAAAGTGGGTAAGCTTACTCCGCTGAAGCAGCGGCTCACCCCCGGATACAGTTACACCTCCCTCGGCGCCAAAGTAATTCTTCTGGCGAACAGCTCTTTTTACTAATTCCTCTATTTCAACAAGAGTTCCACCCTTCACATCTATCGAATCGGGATTCTGGCAATAGAGACAACGAAACTGGCACCCCTGTACAAAAACGACCATTCGTATTCCGGGGCCATCATGGGTACCAAAAGTTTCGAGAGAATGTATTCTTAGGTGTTCCGGATCATTAACATTCAGCCGGGCGGCTTCAATGTCCTGTAGGGGAAAATACATCTTTATATTATGTTATGGTCAATATAACAAAAGAGTCAGGCCGGTTTAAGGACCTGACTCTATCGAACTAAAAAACAACATTACCTACAAAGTTTCATGGAATGTGCGGGTAATTACTTCCAGCTGGTGAGCTCTTGAAAGCCTTACGAAATTCACCGCATAACCAGAGACTCTGATTGTTAGTTGCGGATAATTTTCAGGGTGTTCATAAGCATCCATCAGCGTTTCTCTGTTTAAGACGTTAACGTTTAAATGGTGAGCCCCTTGTTTAAAATAACCTTCCAGCGTATGGGTGAGATTATTTACCTGCTCGTCGCGACTGTCCCCAAGTGATTTCGGAATCATTGAAAATGTATTGGATATTCCGTCCTGGGCATCATTATAATCCAGTTTACAAACAGAATTTAAAGAGGCTATAGCTCCGCTGCAATCGCGGCCGTGCATCGGATTTGCTCCTGGCGCAAATGGCGCGCCTGCTTTTCTTCCATCTGGAGTAGCACCGGTGTTTGTGCCATACATCACATTAGAAGTAATTGTAAGCAAAGACAGCGTTGGAGTTGAATCTTTATAGGTCGCATGTTTCCTGAGCTCAGTTATAAAGAAAGAGGTTACTTGCTTAGCTATATTGTCCACGCGATCGTCGTCATTACCATACTGTGGATATTCACCTTCTATTTTAAAGTCTACTGTTAATCCATTTTCATTACGAACAGGAGTTACTTTAGCATATTTGATCGCTGCAAGAGAGTCGGCAATTATGGAGATCCCTGCTGCGCCATATGCGATGTCAATGTGAGGGTCTGTATCCACGAAGGCCATCTGAGCTCTTTCATAATAATACCTGTCGTGCATATAATGGATGATATACATTGCTTTTGCATATACCCGTGCAAGCTCAGACAAGGTGCGTTTGAATACATCCCACACAACATCATAGTCAAGAACACCATCAGGAATTACCGGGATATTTTTGATCACTTCAACCCCATCATGTTCTTCCCTGCCCGCGTTCAATGCAATCAATAAGGCTTTAGGAAGGTTTGCCCTGGCGCCAAAGTGTTGTATAGACTTTCCTATTTCCTGATATGAAACACAACACGCGATACCATAATCGTCTGAACCGCGGCTTCCGCGCATCAGATCATCATTCTCATATTGAATTGAAGAAGTATCAATAGACACCTGAGCACAGAATTTTTTAAAGCCTTCAGGAAGGTTTTCCGACCAGAGAACTGTTAGATTAGGCTCTGGAGAAGCACCCAGATTGTATAAAGTTTGCAAAAAGCGGAATGATGTCCGTGTCACTTTAGTGCGTCCGTCATGGAAAGTACCGCCTATAGATTCAGTTACCCATGTAGGATCGCCTCCAAAGATCTCGTCATAAGAAGCAGGGCGTAGGTGTCGAACCAGCCGTAATTTCATAACAAACTGGTCTATTAGTTCCTGAGCACCTTCTTCATCTAACAATCCTGATTCTATATCACGCTCTATGTAGATGTCGAGGAAAGATGAAACATTACCCAAAGACATGGCGGCACCGTCCTGTTCCTTAACCGCTGCAAGGTACGCGAAATACACCCATTGCACGGCTTCTGCGGCATTTCCTGCCGGACGACTAATGTCAAACCCATAAGAGGAAGCCATTTTTAGCATATCGTTTAAAGCACTGATCTGGGCGTTAATTTCTTCGCGCAGACGTACTTTATGCTCAGTCATTTCACCTTCAACCTTAGCCAGATCAGCTTTTTTGAATTTGACGATCTGATTTACACCATACAGTGCCAACCTCCGGAAATCACCTATTATACGGCCACGGGCATAGTTGTCAGGCAAACCGGTTAAAACGTGTTTAGAACGAAATGCACGGATCTCAGCGTCGTAGGCACTAAATACCCCCTCATTATGATTTTTTGCATAAGTGAATATGTCTAGCACACGTTCCGAAACATTTAATCCTCGTTCCTTTACAGCTGATTCAACCAGTTTGACACCACCAAAGGGCTTCATTGCGCGTTTAAGCAGCTGATCGGTTTGAAGACCAACAATTACCTCATCCTCTTTTTTAATATATCCTGGTCCAAAGGCCGTAATATTTGAAATTGTTTCAGTATCAATTGCCAGAATTCCATTATTCTGTCTTTCCTGCAATAAAGAGAGTTTGCTTACCTCCCATAACCTGTTTGTTCTTTCAGAAGGCCCACGAAGAAAGGTAGCATCGCCGGTATAAGGCCTAATATTTTTTACTACGAAATCATAAACATTGATAGCTGTATTCCATTCACCGGATTGAAAAGGGATACATGTGACATCTGTTTCCATACTATTGTGTTTTTATATTTTCAAAAATACAGGGGTAATGGCCTGATAAGAATGATCTGCATCACGATCCGGGATGATCTTTGATCTAAACAGGAGTTCTTTAATGAAAAGCCCCGGACTTTTGGGGATGCCCGGGAACTTTTACTAACCAAACTAACCGAAATCGTTTATTCATTTATTTAATCGACAAAAGCCGAAACGTTCAGATCTTCGTTTTCCTTATCGCCCAAATTTAGCTCAGCACGTTTTATCTCTAACCTGATCAGGAATGATATCAAAAGCCCTAGTAACAATAACCCTGCAAAGCCATACAGGACTCCATTGTAACTACTAGTTGCTGTACGAATCCAGGCCGCCAGCAAGGGTCCGGCCATCCCGGCAGCAGCCCAGGCGGTTAAAATATATCCGAGTATTGTTCCGAGCTCTTTAGTACCGAACATGTCGCCGATATATGGGGGAACCGTTGAAAAGCCAGCCCCATAACAGGAAATGATCAAAAATATAACACATTGAAAAAGTACAGGATGATGGATACCCGGAAGGAAGAAATAGGCGATGATCTGTATTATAAAAAACAGGGTAAAAGTGTTTGGTCTGCCGATAAAGTCAGAGAATGTCGCCCAGCCTATACGGCCTCCACCATTAAATATTCCCATGAAACCCACCATGGCGGCTGCAGCAACCGCACTCAGTCCAGCAAAATCCTGCGCCATAGGTGAAGCCACTGAAATGATCGTTATCCCACAGCTTATGTTAATAAAGAACATAGCCCACAGATACCAGAAGCGTCTGGTTTTGATAGCTTCATTTGCCGTCAGCCAGCCTGCTGCATTATCCGTTCCACTCTTTGACAAAACCTTAGTCTGCCCCCCACCGGGCGACCAGCCTTCAGGGGGTGCAGCAAGGTAACGGGAAGAAAGAAAGATAACCACAAAATACGCTGCTCCCATTATAAAAAATGTATTATCTATACCAACAGCTGGAATCAGCTTAACCACCAGGGGGCCGCTGATAAGCGCGGCAAAGCCGAATCCCATAATCGCAAGACCGGATGCCAGTCCCCGCTTGTCGGGGAACCATTTAACAAGGGAGGATACCGGTGTAATGTATCCGATACCCAATCCTATACCTCCTAAAACGCCATAAGACAGGTACAAAAGTGGCAGTGAGGCCATTTTGATGGCCAGACCTGAACCTGCTATACCTGCACCGAAAAAAATGGCAGCCAGCAACCCCGATTTCCGTGGACTCTGTTTCTCCAGGAAACGTCCAAGAAAGGCTGCAGAAATACCCAGAAAAAAAATTGCTAAACTAAATGTAAATTGTGTTTCCTTTAATCCCCATCCCAGCTTCTCTATTAAAGGTTTTGTGTAAACACTCCATGCGTAAACAGATCCGATACTTATATGTATACCAACTGCAGAAGCGGCAATTAACCACCTGTTCTTCACTCTTGTCATACCTTATTTTAATTGATATCAAAGTAACAGAGCCTTTGATAAACAAGGAATGATCTTGGTCATGTTAATAATTGATTAAAGTTCTCTTTGTAAAAATTTTTCAAAAAAAAGGCTGCCCTAAGGCAGCCTGTGATAAAAAGGTTTGTGAATATTTTTGGCTATTCGGACACACGCGGCATAAGTGCGCGAGCGGAAGCAGCCTTCAAGCAAACAACAATCGAAGAAATCAAATCATGCCTGGCAAAGCAGCTCAACACATTGATTCGCAATTTCAAGCTCCTCGTTAGTAGGAACTATTAAAACTTTTGCCGGAGAGTTTTCAACGCTAATTTCACGAATTCCCGGGCCACGCAATTTATTTTTCTCGATATCCAGCTGAATACCGAAGAACTCCATTTCGCTGCAAACTAATTCCCTGGTATAGGCATCATTTTCTCCTACACCGGCTGTGAAAACAATGGCATCCAATCCGCCAAGTGCTGCTGCGTACGATCCAATATACTTTTTGATCCGGTAAGCATACATATCATAAGCCAGCCTTGCTTTGTCATTGCCTTCATTCATCGACTTAGTAATATCCCGCATATCACTATACCCGGTTAAACCAAGCATACCGCTGCGCTTATTAAGCAGATTGCTCACCTGTTCTATATCATAACCCAGGTGCGACACCAGGTGGAACACCACTGAAGCATCAATATTTCCGCTCCTTGTACCCATTACCAGGCCGTCCAGAGGACCCAATCCCATACTGGTGTCTATGCACTCGCCGGCTTTAATAGCCGCCATGCTGCAGCCATTCCCCAAATGGATAGTAATAACTTTGGCATCCGGATTATTCAGATATTGCAGCGCCTGTCCCGATACATACTTATGACTGGTTCCATGGAAACCATACACTCTGATACCATAGTCCGTGTAATAAGATTCCGGAATGGCATAACGATAAGCCTTCTCGGGCATGGTTTGATGAAAGGCTGTATCAAATACAACAATTTGGGTAGCCTTTGTGAAGATCTTTTCGGCTACTTCGATCCCCAGATAGTGCCCCGGATTATGCAGAGGTGCAAGCGGAAACAACTTTTTTATCTCCTCTTTAACCTGTGGTGTAATAACTGTAGTTTCCGAAAAGCTCTCTCCTCCATGCACCACCCGGTGCCCTACTACCTCTATCTCTTCCGGATTTTGTATAACTCCTATTCCCGGCTCTGTCAGCAGGTGTCCAACCTCAAGCATACCAGCCTCATGATCCGCCAAATCTAAAACCCTGCTGATAACTTTTTCTGAACCATCTGCATATACCTTATGGGTAATGATGGAATTTTCCAGTCCTATTCTCTCTACGAGGCCGCTGCAGATGGGCTGTTCCGAGGGCATTTTAAACAACTGGTATTTGATGGAACTGCTGCCTGAGTTAATTACAAATATATTCATGTATAAGATTCATTTTAAGCTTCCTGACTTTGAATAGCGGTGATAATAACCGTATTAAATATATCGTCTACAGTACAACCCCTGCTCAGGTCGTTCACAGGCTTATTTAAGCCCTGTAACATAGGGCCGATTGCTAAAGCTCCTGTTTCCCGCTGAACGGCTTTATAAGTATTATTTCCTGTATTCAGATCGGGGAAGATTAGAACACTTGCCTGACCGGCTACCGGAGAGTCAGGCATTTTTTGCTTACCAACAACCGGATCTACCGCCGCATCATACTGGATAGGCCCTTCAACCTTCAGATCCGGCCGTTTTTCTTTTACGATCTCCGTGGCACGGCGCACCTTATCCACATCCTCGCCTGCCCCCGAAGTGCCCGAGGAATAAGAAAGCATAGCTATTCGAGGTTCAACACCGAAACGTTTACTCGTTTCCGCTGAAGAGATGGCTATCTCAGCCAATTGTTCCGCAGTCGGATTGGGGTTCACCGCACAGTCGCCGAAAACTGAAACACGGTCCTCCAGGCACATAAAAAACACTGAAGAAACCGTCGATATTCCGGGTTTGGTTTTTACAAACTGCAGCGCAGGTCGTATCGTATGCTGAGTAGTGTGTGTAGCCCCCGATACCATGCCATCGGCATGGCCTTTGAAAACCATCATTGTTCCGAAATAAGACACGTCTGTCATTAAATCTCGCGCCATTTCGAGGGTGACGTTTTTGTCCTTTCTTAAATGGTAAAGCGTGTTCACATAATCATCATAGTACTCGGAATTTGCCGGATCGATGATCTGAATTTTAGCGGGATCCGGTGTAAGACCCAGTCGTTTAAACGAGGCAGCAATGTCTACCGGGTTACCTAAGAGCGTAAGCGTAACCACATCCTGTGCAATCAAACGCGCGGCAGCTTTTAAAACACGGTCGTCATCTCCTTCAGGCAAAACAATGTTTTTTATTTTCTGCTTCGCCCATTTACCCAGCTGATACTGGAACATGTGAGGTGTAATTCCTTCCGATTCGTAGGTTACAATCTTCTTTTCGAGAGAAGAAACATCCATGTGTTTATTGAATGTATCTATAGCGAGCTGGATCTTCTTCACATTATCCGGCGTAATCCGCGGTTTCACAGCAGCTATATCAGTAATCGTTTGAAATGTGCCGGTTTTTACAGACATAATCGGGACCACATTCTGCAATCCATTTATTAAACGGACAATAGGCTCTTCAGGTTCAGATCCAGCAGTAAGAACAATGCCGGCAACCTTTGGATAACTGGTTGAAAGATTGGCCTGCAAAGACCCTATAATAATATCACCGCGGTCCCCAGGAGTAACGATCAATACATTCTCTTTAATGTGATTCAAAAAGTTTGGAACGTGCATGGCTCCCGTAACGAAGTTATCCACCTGGTTGGAAAGATATTCCTCACCAAACAGCAATTTTCCATTTAGTTCCTGGTATATATCCTTAATTGTTGGACTTTCAAGCCCCTTATCAGAGGGGATCACGGCTAGTATCGTACCTGCCGGTAACTGACTCTCCAGCAAGCGCCGAACATCGTCGGCTTGCTCCTGCTCAATTTTATTGGCAACAATAGCCAGCACCTGAATTTCCCTCGCTTCAAAATTCCGCAACATGTTTAGAACGTCGTTGACGATCTGTGATGTAGTTTTTTTTCCACCGGAAACCACAAGTATGGCGGGGGCACTTAAGTTTTTCGCGATCCTTACATTGGTTTCAAATTCAAAAGCCGCTCCTTCTCCCTCAAAATCGCTGCCTTCCAGGATGGTGAAATCATAGTTTTCCTCCAGTTTTTTGTACTTACTGATAATCGTATCGATCATCTCCCCCTGACTTTCACTTTCGAGATGCTGCATCGCCTCCTGGCGCGTAAACGCATAAACATCATCGAAATTAACCGGCAAATTGAAATGTTCTATGATGGTCTGGATATGGACATCCTTAATCTCCCTGGGATCATGATTTATGATAGGTTTGAAGTAACCAACCTTCTGAGCCTTTCCCAGCAACATATTGACCAGGCCCAAAGCGACAATTGATTTACCGCTGTAGGGCTCTGCTGATGCTATAAAAATTGTTTTAGTCATACTCTTAAACTTATGCGCAAATTACGGGAGCATCTGATCCGAATACTATGACTCAGGTCATTTTTGTTCATGATCCTTCCCCGTTATTGCCGGGAACAAAATAAACGGTTTCAGGTTCGTTATCTCAGGAATTATTTTTGTGTGATAGGCTCGATGCTCACCACCTCTATTCCATATCCCTTCAATCCGGCCCTTTTCTTGGGATTGTCTGAAAGCAATCTCATCTTCGATATGCCAAGGCTTCGTAATATCTGAGCACCGATACCGTAGTCTCTCTGATCAACAGAGGGCGCTTCACCATTTACAGCAAAACCGTGCTCTTTGCCATTATATTTATATAGTTTGTTTAGGAGACTGCCTCCAAAACTTTCGCGGTTCATATAAATGACAACGCCTTTACCTTCCTTGTCTACCCGTTCCATAGATTCATGCAATAGATTACTGCAGTTACACAGGCACGAACCAAAGATATCTCCCGCGATACAAGATCGGTGAACCCGGACTAAAACCGGTTCTTCAGGTTCCCACTCTCCTTTTATCAAGGCGATGTGATGATCACCGCTGTCCAGTTGTGTATAGGCTACCATATCAAAATTACCCCATTGAGTTGGCATCTTTACAGACACTTCCTTTTTAATCAAAGTTTCTGTGCGGAGACGATAGGCTATCAAATCTTTGATGGAGATGATCTTAAGCTTAAACTTTTGGGCTATTTCCAGAAGATCAGGCAGGCGGGCCATCTCTCCATCCTCTTTCATGATCTCTACAATCACTCCTGCAGGTTCAAGGCCGGCAAGCACAGCCAGATCCACCGTGGCCTCGGTATGTCCGGCCCTTCTTAACACGCCTCCATGTAAAGACCTGAGAGGGAAAATATGTCCTGGTCTCCCTAGTTCGGCCGGAGCAGTCTGTGGATCAATTAAAGCACTGATAGTTTTGGACCGGTCAGAAGCTGAAATGCCAGTGGTACAGCCTTTGCCGATCAGGTCGACAGAAATTGTAAAATTGGTTTCGTGTGTGGCTGTATTTTTTCCGACCATTAACCCTAACTCCAGTTCGTCACACCGTTCTTCTGTTAAAGGTACACATATTAAACCTTTGCCATGTGTTGCCATAAAATTGATCACTTCAGGCGTAGCAAAACGAGCTGCGACCATAAAATCACCTTCGTTTTCGCGGTCGTCATCGTCGACTATGATCACCACCTTACCGAGCTTAATATCATTTATAGCCTCTTCTATAGAGTTTAAGATATTTTCCATTTTAACAAATCTAATTTTTTTATGAGATATAGTTTAGTATTCAGGGAAGTATTGAGAAAATATCCAGAGTTTCTTTCGAATTTTTACGATTTATCAAGAAAAAGAATATTTCATTGAATTACAAAGATCAAACCGCACTTAATAAAATCATCCTAGCCATTGACAAAACTTTTTATTTCGATATATTTGAAAAACCAAAAATAAACGAAAGAAAACGAAAATTTCAAATACTTAGTAAGAACCAAATTTGATTTCTTCGTCATCCTGAACTTGTTTCAGGACCTCTTGAATAAGCTGAAGCGCTACACATAGTTCAAGAGATGCCGAATCCTGAACTTGATTCAGGACTGGCATGACGACAGCAACATTTAAAAACACATTGCCGGCTTGCCGGCAATCACAACAACATATATGCTTCCTAACCAAAGAAGAGATAAAATACTGGAACTTCTCAAAGAAGACGGTTCTGCTAAAGTGATCAACCTCGCCAAAGTATTTAAGGTGACAGAGGTAACGATCAGGCAGGATCTGGAAAAAATGGAAAAAGATGGCTTGTTGTTTCGTGAACATGGAGGTGCTCATCTCAAGAACATTGAAGATCAGGTGCGCAGCCTTTCATTAAGCCACCAGGATAATCTTGATAAAAAAGAAAGGATAGCCACCAAGTGCCTCGAGTATATTGAAAGCGGCGACAGCATTATCCTGGATTCAGGATCTACTACCACAGAGATCGCCAAAAAGCTGAAGGGATTTAAAAACCTCAGGGTGATCACCAATGCATTAAACATTGCAATGATGCTCGGCGCAGAACCAGGGATAGACCTGATCGTCACCGGCGGGGAATTTAAGCCTCCCACCTTGTCTCTTACCGGACAAAAAGCAGCCGACTTTTTCCAGGGCCTTAACGTCCAGAAACTATTCCTGGCAACCGCTGGACTGTCGCTCAAAGCAGGACTCACTTATCCGAGCATCAGTGATATTGTAGTTAAAAAAGCTATGATTGAAGCGGCGGAAACGACATTCCTGGTAGCCGACTCTACAAAGATCGGCAAAACTTCTTTCGCAAGCCTTGGCGCATTATCGCTGATCAACTACGTCATTACCGACTCAGGCATCAGTGAGCGCAACAAAGAGCTTTTCGAAGACAATGAAATTGAATTAATTCTAGCAAAATAAACCTATATGAAAGAAAAGGCAAGCATCGGGATCATTATCGGAAACAGAGACTTTTTTCCCGATAAGTTAGTATCTGAGGCACGTTTGGATATTATTGAACAATTTGAGAAATTAAACCTGAACTACGTGATCCTCGACGAGTTTGAGACTAAACTCGGAGGTGTGGAAACGTTCAGAGACGCACAAAAATGCGCTTCTTTATTCAAGAAACACGAAGATGAGATAACCGGAGTACTGGTGATCCTTCCAAACTTTGGCGACGAACGGGGTGTGGCTGAAACTTTAAAGCTTTCAGGTTTAAATGTTCCTGTACTTATTCAGGCATATCCTGACGAATTGAATAAGCTCGATGTAGCCCGCCGGAGAGATTCATGGTGTGGCAAGATATCCGTTTGTAACAACCTTTATCAGTATGGTATTAAATACACCATCACTGAAAAACACGTGATTCACCCAAAAGATCCTGCTTTTGCGCAGGAGTTACTGAACTTCGTTGCTGTCTGCAGAGTAGTAAGAGGCTTACGAAAAGTACGAATTGGGGCCGTTGGTGCAAGGCCAGGAGGCTTTAACACCGTTAGATACAGCGAAAAGATCCTTCAACGAAATGGCATATCAGTTACTACAGTCGACCTTTCTGAAATTCTTGGCAGGGCGAATAAACTAGACAAAGACCATACTGAGGTTAAAGCTCACCTGGATAAAGTACTTGCATACGCATCCAGGGGAAACACTCCCGACGAGGCGCTGATCCAGATTGCCAAACTCGATGTGGTACTCAACCAGTTTATGGAAGAAAATTACCTTGACGCTACTGCCATACAATGCTGGACATCCTTGCAACAGAATTATGGATGCAATGTATGCACCAGCATGAGTATCATGAGCGAAAACATGCTCCCGAGTGCCTGCGAAGTAGATGTAACAGGAACATTGAGCATGTACGCCATGCAGTTGGCATCGGGTTCGCCAAGCGCCCTGGTCGACTGGAACAACAACTATGCTGATGATGACAGCAAATGTGTGCTATTCCATTGCGGAAACTGGGCCAAATCCTTCCTGCCGGATATTCAGATCAGCAACGCACCAATCCTTGGGACCACCGTGGGCGTCGAAAACACCTACGGTGCACTGGACGGCCGGACCCCGGCTTCGCCCCTTACCTATGGCCGCATCAGCACAGACGATCCAAAAGGAATCATTAAAGCCTATATCGGCGAGGGGTTCCTTACAGACGATGCGCTGAACACTTTCGGAAACCGGGCCGTGGCTCAGATACAAGATCTGCAAGGTTTAATGCAATATGTTTGCCGCAACGGGTTTGAACACCATGTGGTGATGAACGCTTCAAAAACAGCAGGGATTTTAGAGGAAGCCCTTGGAAATTATATGGGCTGGGAAGTATACCATCATAAATAATTAACATTTACACTATGACTGAAAACGAACTGGCTCAAAAATCCAATCAATATCGGCAGCGGATATTGAAATATATTGTTGGTGCTAATGCAGGGCATACCGGCGGAAGCTTATCCTGTATAGATATCCTCAATGTACTATACAACTACACCTTGAATGTCAGCCCGCAAAACTTTTCATCGCCAGACCGCGACCGCTACATTCAAAGTAAAGGACATTGTGTGGAAGCGCTTTTCGTAGTGCTCGCCGACAAAGGCTTCTTCCCTGAGGAGGACTTAAACACCCTTTGTAAATATCAATCGCACTACATAGGCCATCCTACCAAAAAAGTTAAAGGCGTAGAGCAGAATACCGGTGCACTGGGGCATGGATTACCCATTAGTGTAGGTAATGCCCTCGCCGCTAAAATGGATGAAAAGGATTTCCGCGTGTTCACACTTATGGGCGACGGCGAACTTCCTGAAGGTTCAAACTGGGAAGCTGCTTTAACAGCAGCACATTACAAGCTGGATAACCTTTGTGCCATCATTGACAAAAACTCGCTTCAGATAACTGGCTCCACGGCCGACGTATGCAATACCGATCCCATAGACGAAAAATTTGAAAGCTTTGGATGGGCCGTTAAACATGTCGACGGCCACGACCTCAAAGCATTGAAAGAAGCGTTCGACAGCCTCCCTTTTGAAGCGGGAAAACCGAGTCTGGTTATCGCGCATACGGTGAAAGGCAAAGGAGTAAGCTTCATGGAAAACCAGATCAGCTGGCACCATGGCGTACCATCCAAAGAACAGTATGCAGATGCCCTTAAAGAATTAAGCGAAGCGTTATAAATATTAACCATTAAAGATAATTATTATGGGAAGTCCCCTTGTTGAAAGTCAAGTAGGTGCAAAACCTAATCTCGAAGTATTCTCCTCTACTTTACAGGAACTGGCTGAAACAGACAAAGATATTGTAGCTGTTACCAGCGATTCGCGGGGATCAGGAAAACTAGTACCATTCGGAAAAAAATACCCGAAGCAGATCGTTGAAATAGGAATTGCAGAACAAAACCTCGTGGGTGTTGCAGCCGGACTCGCCTCTGCTGGCAAAAAAGCCTTCGCTGTTTCGCCAGCCTGCTTCCTTACTGCCCGGGCTTTGGAGCAAATAAAAAACGATGTGGCCTACTCAGACAACCCGGTGAGGCTGATCGGTATCAGTGCGGGTGTAAGTTACGGAGCCTTGGGTTCAACTCATCATAGCTTGCACGATTACGCTGCACTCCGCGCCATCAATAATCTTATTGTTGCAGCTCCTGCCGACAATTATGAAACCGAACAGGCCATTAAACTGGCTGCAGCAAGCAATAAGCCGCTTTACCTGCGTTTCGGCAAAAAGAATATGCCATTGCTAACAACAGATGAAGAGGTTCCCTTTCAATTTGGTAAAGGCAGAGTGATCTGCAAGGGTTCTGATCTGACATTTATTGCTTGCGGGGAAACCGTTTACCCGGCTCTTCAGGCAGCAGAAAAGTTAAGGAACGAACAGGGCATTGAAGCTACTGTCATCAGTATGCATACGATTAAACCCTTGGATAAGGTTTTATTACAAGAGATTGCGGAGAGTACAGGCGCTATCATCACCGTAGAGGAGCATAGTATTTACGGGGGACTTGGGGAAGCCTGTGCATCCTTCCTGCTGCAAAATCAATACAACAAGCCCTTCAAAATTGTAGGAATACCTGATGAATATACGGTCACCGGCTCCCAGGTAGAGATCCTGGATCACTATGGCATTTCTAAAGAGGGCCTGAGCAATACAGCATTAAAACTATTAGGAAAAATGTAAAAAAAATATAAATAGACACCGAAAAGCGTCGCAAACCCAATAAACCTATTAAACCAACCAACATACAACCATTATGAAACTAATCACAGCAGTCTTGCTGGTCCTTGTGCTGGCAGCTTGCTCCTCTTCCGATAAAACCAGGCAACCAAATAAAATTGCCATAGTTGTTTCCACGCTGAACAACCCCTGGTTTGTTTTTCTGGCGGAAACCGCAGCAAAAAAAGCCAAAGAACTCGGATACGAATCAAAGATCTTCGATTCGCAGAATAACACAGCACTCGAAAGCGATCATTTTGAGAACGCTATTGCCGCTGGTTATGATGCCATCCTCTTTAATCCTACTGATGCTGCCGGATCAGTGGCAAGCGTTACCAAAGCGAAAAAGGCTGGAGTGGCAGTATTTTGCATGGACAGGGAAATAAATTCTAAAGATGCCGCTGCTTCCCAAATTCTCTCTGACAGTTATTCAGCCTGCATAGAACTCGGTAAACTCTTCGTAAAATCATTAAACCAAAAAGGAAATTACGTAGAGCTCCTGGGGATCGTTTCTGACAACAACACCTGGAACCGTTCAAAGGGGTTCCATAGCGTGGTAGATAATTACCCCGGCTTAAAGATGGTTGCACAGCAAAGCGCTGATTTCGACCGAAACAAAGCAATGGAGGTGATGGAATCCATTTTACAGGCGCATCCGGATATCGACGGCGTGTTTTGCGGAAATGATGCCATGGCAATGGGCGCCTACCAGGCTCTGGTTGCAGCGGGAAAAGCCGATAAAGTTAAGGTTTATGGATTCGATGGTGCTGAAGATGCTATTAACTCTATCAAAGAAGGAAAGTTAACGGCAACTGCTATGCAGTTCCCTAAAGTAATTGCTGAACTGGCAGCTACTTATGCCGACGAATTCTTCAAAGGAAAGACAGACTTCCCCAAAAAACTACCTATTCCCGTGGAAGTAGTAACCACCGAAAACATCGACAAATTTATTGCTTACGGAAAAAAAGACTAAACGATGCTACATATGAAGAAAGGAATTAAATACCTGCTCATAGCTGTCTGCTTTGTATTACTTGCCTATAACTCAGTTTATGTGAAAAAGCTAAGTGATATGAAAAAAACTGAAGAAAAAGCTTTTGATGCCTATGCATACGCAAAGGACTTCCTGTACAAAAAGGTACCGGCCGGAAAAGATAAGGCTTTAGACCTAAGCCAGCTTCTTGCAGATCTCAAAAACAATCCACGCCAGGCATTTTCCAATTCCCACGCACAAAACAACGGCGACATCCGCTTTTTTATGGTCAAAGGTAAGGGGCAAATTACCAGGATCGATGACAGCAATACTTATCTCTCGCTTCCTGGCAGCTCCGCACAAATTGCGCTTGCCACCGAATATATCATAGGCAATGCCGCACGGGATGGCTCAGGCATTATTTCCGTAGACGAATTTACCACCACCATGGATATGAATACGGTTTCGGAAGAGCTTAATAAACTAATCAGAGCCGAGGTACTGCCGCCTTTTGAAGCGAAAGCGAAACAAGGCGATATCGTTGATTTTACCGGATGTATTGAATTGAATCAAGCCAGAAGCCTGCCCGATACGATTGAGGTGATCCCTCTTATTCTCGAAGTAAAGTAAGCTATCAAATGACAACATGTTAGTAGCAGAAAACATAGGTAAACGATTTTCGGGGGTGATTGCCCTGAACAACGTCAGCATGGATTTACCAGGCGGAAAGGTGACTGCAATAATCGGGGAAAACGGCGCAGGGAAATCTACCTTGATGAAGATCCTTTCGGGAGTATATCCTGACTATGAAGGAAGGATCATATTTAAGGGGCAAGAAGTACATTTTGCCAATCCGAAAGAAGCGCAGCAGCTCGGCATAGGAATTATCCATCAGGAACTGAACCTTATCCCCGATCTTAGTATCCGGGAAAATATTTTCCTGGGCAGGGAAATAGTAAACAGCTGGGATATCCTCGATAAAAAAGCTATGCAGCAAAAAACGCAGGAGCTCCTAAACAAACTAAAATTAAATGTTAGTCCGGATACCCTTATCCGGGATCTCAAAGTAGGACAGCAGCAGGTTGTGGAAATTGCAAAAGCACTGCTTACAGATTCGGAGGTAATTATCATGGATGAGCCTACATCCGCCATTAGTGATCACGAAGTAGAGATCCTTTTCAGTATTATCGAAGATCTTCGAAACGAAGGAAGGGCTGTTGTTTACATCTCGCATAAGCTGGATGAGCTGTTCCGCATTGCCGATCGTTACATTGTGCTCCGCGACGGGCAGGTTACTGAAAGTGGTAGCATGGATGAGGTAAATCACGACACCATCATCAAAAAAATGGTTGGCCGTGAGATCAAAACGATCAGCAAGGTGCACCGGGAATCCGCAACGGGAGAACTACTGGATATCCGTAACCTGAGCCTCGCAACCCAAAATGGCACAAAAAAAGTATTGCTTGATAACGTTTCATTAAAACTGAACAGCGGTGAGATATTAGGCATCTTTGGTTTAATGGGAGCCGGACGAACAGAATTATTAGAGACTATTCTCGGCTTACATAACAGCTCCAGCAATGGGGTGATAACTATGGAAGGCCAGCCTTTAAAAATAAATTGCCCGCAGCAGGCCATCAAAGCCGGCATTGTACTGGTGCCGGAAGATCGTAAAAAAGATGGTTTGGTTTTAGGCCTGGATGTAAAAACAAACATCAGCCTCAGTACACTTCATGACATACAGCAGGCTGGCTTACTGAGTAAAGGGAAAGAAATGCAGCTTGCTGAAAAATACACAGCATCGCTTTGCATCAAAACCCCGTCCCCCCATCAGCAGGTAAAAAATCTGAGCGGCGGAAATCAGCAAAAAGTAGTTCTGGCCAGGTGTCTTGCCACAAAACCTAAAGTGCTGATGCTTGATGAACCAACCCGGGGAATAGATGCGAACGCCAAGAACGAGATTTACAAACTGATTATGGAACTATCTGAAGCCGGACTGGGTATCATTGTAGTGTCCTCAGAATTGCCTGAAATCCTGGCTGTCTCAGACAGGGTCCTGGTGATGTCGGAGGGTAAGATCACAGCTGAATTCAGTTCTTCTGAAGCAAACGAAGACAATATTTTAAAGGCAGCAATCCCTAAAACCATTTAACAGATATTAAAATGAGTATTTCTAAATACCGTTCAACACTCACAAAATTCCAATCATCCATAGCTCTCTTTTTACTTTGCCTTGCGTTAAGCTTACTCTCAGACAAATTTCTGACTGTAGATAACGGATGGAATGTGTTACGCCAGATCTCGGTAAACATTTGTATTTCTGTAGGTATGACCCTGGTGGTTCTTACTGCAGGAATCGACCTTTCTGTAGGTTCCATGCTGGCTTTAAGTGGTGCCATTGCAGCCGGCCTTTTGAAGTTTGGCATTGAACTGCCCGACAACGATCTGTATATAGGTTTTACTATACTGGGCACTATAGTTACAGGAATTTTAACCGGCTCAGCATTGGGTTTCTTTAACGGCTGGGTAATTACAAAATTTAAAGTGCCGCCCTTTGTTGCCACCCTCGCTATGTTAACCATTGCCCGTGGTTTGACCATGTTATGGACAAAAGGTTACCCTATTTCCAGCCTTGGAAATGAATTCGGTTATATTGGCACCGGATGGTTTTTAGGCATCCCGGTTTTGGTGTGGATTGCAGCGATCATCATCGCAGCCTCCATCATTCTCACCAACAAAACTTCCCTTGGACGCTACATTTATGCTATTGGAGGCAATGAAAATGCCTCGCGCCTTTCCGGAATCAACATCAATAAAGTTAAAATCATTGTCTATACGATAGCCGGAGCCCTGGCCGCTGTCGGGGGAATCATGGTTACCTCACGATTGGATTCAGCCCAACCGAACGCCGGTATGAGTTATGAACTCGATTCTATTGCAGCGGTGGTAATTGGGGGCACTTCCCTTTCCGGGGGAAGAGGAACCATCATGGGAACCGTTCTTGGCGCAATCATTATCGGAGTACTAAACAATGGATTAGTACTTCTTGACGTATCGCCCTTCTGGCAGCAGGTGGTAAAAGGATTTGTGATCCTTCTGGCTGTAATTATTGATAAAGTAAACTCCAAAGCAGAGTAATGACAAAAAGAACAAATTCTTTAATCCTGGCCATTGACCAGGGCACAAGCAGTACAAAAACAATTGTTTTTAATCATACAGGCCAGGTTTTAGCCAAAGCTACTGTACCTCTTAAAACCCATTACCTGGAAGGTGGCTGGGTGGAGCAAAACCCAGAGGATATTTACCGAAATGTCATCGACTCCGTACAGGCCTGCCTTAAGACCTTCGAAGGTAATGGTGGTGACCTATCCGAGATCAAATCCTGCGGCATTTCCAACCAGAGAGAAACATTTGTCCTTTGGGATAAAAGCGGAAAACCTTTATATAATGCAGTAGTATGGCAATGTAAGCGCTCTATCCAAATCTGTTCTGAGCTTAAAGCGCAGGGATTGGAAGAAATGGTCAAAAGCAAAACCGGCCTCATTATCGACCCCTATTTCTCAGGAAGTAAGCTCATCTGGCTAAATCAGAATAATGAAACCGTTCAAAAGGCTATTCAGTCAGGGGATGCTTTTTTTGGAACGATAGATACCTGGCTCCTATACAAATTAACAGGTGGCGAACAATACCTTACAGATCATAGCAACGCCTCACGAACTTTGCTTTTTAACCTCAAAAGTCTCGATTGGGACAAACAGTTAATTGACAGCTTCGGCCTGGCAGGTATCAACCTCCCTGGCATTAAGCCTTCTGCTTTTCAGTACGGGGAATCTTCTTTTGAAGGTCTGTTTAGTCAGGCCGTGCCTATAGCTGCCATGATCGGAGATTCGCATGCAGCCGCTTTTGGAGAAGGTTGTTTTTTACCAGGAACAGCCAAAGCAACTTTAGGTACCGGCTGCTCTGTCCTGATGAATATTGGGTCAGAGGCGAAAACTTCAGCCCAGGGCATGATCACTACCATTTGCTGGAGTACGGAGCAAAGGGTCGATTACGCTTTGGAAGGCGTTATTGTATCCTGCGGCTCAGGTATCGAATGGTTGAAGAACGAACTGGGACTTTTTTCCGACAGCCGTCAGACAGAAGAGATGGCCATTTCTGTAACCGATAATAACGGAGTGTATCTGATACCAGCCTTCAGCGGATTAGGAGCGCCGCACTGGGACATGAGCAGGAAAGCGTCGATCAATGGTTTAACATTCAATTGCACAAAAAATCATATCGTCCGGGCTGCCCTGGAATGTATTCCTTACCAGATTAAAGACGTCTTAGAGGCTATGGAAGGAGATACCGGAATTGAGATTAAAGAGCTTATGGTTAATGGCGGAATGACCTCCAATAATTTCGTTTTAAGCTTCCTGGCCGACCTCCTGGACAATGCCCTTATCAATAGCCAAATGCCCGATGTATCGGCCCTGGGTGCCGCCTACCTCGCAGGCCTCGGCTCAGGTGTATTTAGCAGTCTTGAAGAAATCAAAACATTGTATAGGCATAAATCTGCCGTTAGCAAAGGCAAATACGCAGAGGGAATGGAGAATTGGTATGGGGAATGGAAAAAAGTTGTAAGTTCTAATAATGAGCAGATAACCATTTAGCATGGTTAATCTCTAAAGCTCACAACTTGTTACTTATTACTAACTTTGTCGCAAATGGCCGATTTCCGCTTAGAAGTATTTTACACTGTTGCCAGGCGTTTAAGTTTCACTAAGGCTGCACACGAGCTTTTCATCACACAGCCGGCAGTAACGAAACACATTCACGAATTAGAAGAAGAGTACCAGGCAAAGTTATTTGAACGAAATGGAAATCGTATCGCCCTCACACAGGCAGGAAGTATCTTGTTGAAGCATACCGAGCAGATATTCTCCATCTATCGCCAGGCAAAGTTCGAAATTAATACGATCAGCAATCGCAGCAATGGAATTCTCCGCCTTGGAGCAAGCACTACTATTTCGCAATACCTTATCCCGCCCCTGCTGGCGCAATTTCACGATAAATTTCCGGGGATCAGAATCAACCTGATCAATGGAAATACCGAACTTATTGAGCAAGCTCTTATCAAGAAAGAAATCGATCTCGGCTTAATAGAAGGTCATACCAAAAACCCGCAGATCAGTTATTCTGAATTCGTAAAAGATGAAATAGTGCTGGTTTGCAGCAATAAGCACCCATTAGCTAAATCAGCAGAAATAAGGTTGGAACAATTGCAAAGAATACCGCTGATCCTCAGAGAAAGAGGCTCAGGAACCCTGGAAGTACTTGAACATTTTCTGGAGCCCTTAAAATTAAAGTTATCCGACCTTCAAATAGAGATGCAGCTGGGAAGTACTGAAGCCATTAAATCCTATCTATCTCATTCCAGCTGCGTGGCCTTCATCTCTATTCATGCCATACTTCGGGAGTTAAACTCTGGAGAACTTCGGATCATCGACGTGGCAGGATTAAATATAGACCGTTTCTTTTATCTCATCCATTTACATGGGATGGTCGACGGACTTTCCGACATATTTATCAAGTTCTCAAATTTATTCCGCAACCGGAAATAGCAAAAAATTATCTTTTAAACCAGTTTTTTCTTCGGTTCCTTCTGTGTTTAATAATATCACCCAGGGTGGTATATCGGGAACCTCCTTCATTAGATTTAGAAACCGCAATGCGTTGAGAGGTATAAATACCAGAGTGCCCGCTAAAATAGTAGGCTGTAAAACAGGCAACCGCGTAAAACAAAGCATATTCTCCCCCGAAAAGCTCTATTCCCATAAGGGTACATGCCAGGGGAGTATTTGTCGCTCCGGCAAAAACGGCAATAAAACCAAGAGCTGCCAGCAAGCTGGTTGGCGCATTCAGAATCTCAGACAAAGTATTTCCAAGAGTTGCACCGATATAAAACAAAGGCGTTACTTCCCCCCCTTTAAAGCCGCTGCCTAAAGTTATTGCGGTATAAACACTTTTCCAGAACCAGCTCCACCAATCTGCTCCTCCGGCTTTGAATGCAGAGCTGATAGTAACCGCCCCTGAATATTCAGCATCAACTCCAAGGCTCAGGTAGTCGGGTTTTCCCAGTATAAAGGTCAGTGCAATGATGATCCCGCCACCCAAAACAGGAATCAACCATTTCCTGGAGATAAGCTCCAGGAACAAATTCTTAATGCCATAAGTAAGTTCAGAAAAAAAATAGCTAGCCAGACCAAAACCTATGGAGGCAATGAAGATCTTTGCCAACAATAAAAGATCTAACGAAAAGTAATCCAGAAAAAGATGTGGAACAGCAGGAATGATATCAATGTGATAAGTGGTGTGATGTACGCCCAGGGCAGTCACCGTAAGGTCGCCGATAATACCGGCGATCAAACATGGGAGCAGCGCTGAATACTGTATTCTACCTATTGCCAAGACTTCAATTGCAAAAATGGCACCCGTGAGCGGAGTACCAAACACTGCTCCAAAAGCAGCTGCAACGCCCGCTGTCAGTAAAATCTTTGTATCTGGGAATTTTAGCTTACACCAGGAGGAAAACATCGATGCAACACTTCCTCCGATCTGTACTGCTGTACCTTCCCTTCCCGCAGATCCGCCAAACAAGTGAGTGATCACCGTAGTGATTAAGATGATGATTCCCATCCTTTTTGGCACTCCGGCGCCCGGCTCATGGATCTCGTCAACTATCAGGTTATTGCCCTTTTCTGAGGACTTCCCTGCTTTTTGATAAATAAAATGGATCAGCACTCCCGCAAGCGGCAGTAAATACAGTAGCCAGGTATTACTGAAGCGGTATGCAATGGCTGCATGTAATAAGGTAAGAAACAGGGCAACCATAACCCCCGACGCTATCGCAACCGGAATCACCAGGAAGGTCCATTTCAATAAGTTCTTTAAAATAGTTAGCTGTTCGCCCAGGTTTTCTTTTACTGATTTCGTTGATGTCGCCTTATCCATTCATAATCATTTGTCTGTCACGCATCGAAAACCTACATGCTCCATGCTGCTGTCTTCCGTGCTCTTCATGCGCCTGGCAACCCGGTATCCTGAGCAGTAACTATCATTGCATAAAAATGAACCGCCTCGTAACACTCTCTTGCTGGCCTCCGGTTCGTCCGGATCTAAACTTGTAGAGGGCCCTTGGGGATCGATCACTCCATTTTTTACCTCTTCATAATAAGTGTGATGATAGAGATCGGCACACCATTCCCAGACGTTACCAGCCATATCGTACAAACCATACCCATTAGGAGCGAAAGATCTTACCGGTGCTGATAAATAATACGTGTCCATAAGACTATTCTTATCGGGAAAATGTCCCTGCCAGAAGTTTGTTCTGGGTTTCCCTGTATTTACTGATTCATTGCCCCAGGGATAAATATTATTTCTTAAGCCACCCCGAGCAGCATATTCCCATTCGGCCTCGGTAGGCAAGCGTTTGCCAGCCCATTTAGCATAAGCCTGAGCATCGTACCAGGAGATATGAACCACAGGGTAATTCTCTTTTCCTTCGATATTAGTTCCCGGTCCGCCAGGATGCTTCCAGTCTGCCCCAGCTTTCCATTCCCACCACTGTGAAAAATCATTTAAGGGAACTGGGGTTTTGGGAGCATTAAACACCAATGAAGATGCTACCAGCACACTCTCGTCAGGCTTTGGAGTTCCGGGAGGCAATTGTTTTTTAAGCTCTTCCCAGTCCGGTTTCTTTTCAGCAGTAGTAACATAGCCGGTTGCTTTAACAAATTTTGCGAACTGTGCATTGGTCACTTCTGTGGCATCGATCCAAAACCCTTTCAATTTTACCTTATGTTTCGGAAACTCATCGGCTGATGCCTGATCATTGTCCCCGCCCTGCTCAAACTCCCCTGCTTCAACCCACACCATTCCTATATGAAGCGAATCGGTCTTACCTTCTGTATTAACAGCAACAGAATCCGACGCACCTGATTGCTGTGATGCCTTTCCAGACTCACCACATGATGAAATAAGCACGGTGATCAATCCGGTAAATAATATATAGCTTACTGCTTTGCAGGAAAGTATCTTCATCGCGACTAATATTTATTCAAATGTAACTAATATTAGTAAACGACAAGTTTATAGATTTAAGCACGGATGAGAGTATTGCGAGGGCTTTAAGCTATCCGGGAAGCGGCTGAAAACAACTTTTAACTAACAGCTATTCAACACGTGATTTTATGGCAATTTCCCGAATTTGGTACGGGCTTGGTAGGGGTCAGGTACCTGTTATTTAATAACCATTCCAGTGCATGTCCATAGACTCGCCTGTCCCCAGGCCTGTCATAGAGTTAGCGTAGCGCTCTGTGGGTTCAGACTCGTTAAAGCACCATTCCCGACGCCCGGTCAAATCATAGACGCTCACAAATTCAACCACGACCTAAACTCTTCTGCCCTGTCTTCACTCACTACCACCATAATATTTCCCGGCGGAGGAGGCGAAAGCTGGATCCTTATCCGGTTCCGCGAAAGTTTGAGCATCTCTTTAATAGATTGAATATGAATGATAAACTTGCGGTTTATCCTAAAAAAATTTTTCATTGAGAGTTGAGGAGCCAGGCTGGTAATTGTTTCTTCCAGGATATAGGATTCTCCATTGCGCGTAAACAGATAAAGATATTTTCCTTCAGCCATGAAGTAAGCTATTTCTTCTGCGTCTACTGTCCTTAAACGGCTGCCCAGACTAACCATAAAACGGTTTCGCTCTCTGCCAGGCTGGGCAGCAGGTTTAGCAGCTAAAGGCGAAGCAATTCCAACAGAGATACCCGAAGAAATGCTGGTCAGACCGGAATACTTTTTAAGCGCCTGCTCCACATCCGATTTATCAAAAGGCTTTAACAAATAATCGATTCCTTGATTCTTGAAAGCCTCAAGGGCGTACTGATCATATGCCGTAGTGAAGATCACAGGGCATTTTACACTGGTTTGCTGAAAGATCTCAAAGCTTTCACCATCACCGAGATGGATATCCATGAAGATGATATCTGGCGAATTTTTATTCAACCAATCGACCGCCGATTCTATAGTGCCCAGAATAGCGAGAACCTCAATATTCGAGTCTATCTGCTTAAGCATATTTTGAAGTTCGCTGGCAGCCAGCTCTTCATCTTCAACTATTAAAACATTCATCGCTGGTACCCCCGGGGATGAATGTATAAAAAAAACTCCGGTCTTTAAAAAAAGCCGGAGTTGATCACTACTAGGTGTAGTATTAGCGGGTTATCTTAAATCAGGATTTAGAGATACTGCTTCCCTTGGGAAAGGCAGCGTATATCTTGGGTCATTCTGACGAAGAATATATTGTTCTCCATCATAGGTGTGAATAATTTGCGGCTGACCATTACGGCGCAGATCGTACCAGCGGTGCCCCTCAAGAGCAAGTTCTAAAGCCCGCTCTTCCAATATCTCGTTTAATAAAGCAGCACCGCTCAAAGCATTTATACGTACAGACTCTGTTGAATAGAAGTCCGGAGTAAGGCGTTTTGCTTTTAAAGCCAACAGGGTTTCTTTTGCAAGAGGCTCGTTACTTTCGTGATAAGCGGCTTCAGCCTTGGTAAGATATAGCTCCGCATTACGGAAACTAACTACAAACTCTTCCCCGCCTTTTATCGAACTATAGCGACTGCCACTTCTTCTGAAAAACCTCGTTCTTCTCAAATCTTTATTTTCAGCATATCGATTAATAAAATCAGGAGAAATATAAACAGATCCAGAAACACTGGTCGGGAACGTATGCTCAAGGGACATTACACTTTCAACAGATTGAAAGTGGTTTGGAAGTTTACTGTCTGTCAAATTAAAATCCTCCAAACGACTGTCCATATCTAAGGCCTTTTGTGCTGCATCGAGAGACTTTTTCCATTCAGAGCGGTATAGATGTATGCGTGCTTTCAAAGCCAAAGCGGCCCGTCTGGTGAAACGATAATTTTTACCTAATTCGTAGCTATTGACACTTAGACGTGGTTCGCCAGCCTCAATATCTTTGAATATCTGTTCATAAACTGCTTCTACGCTTGCCGGCTTGTAATCCTGTTCCAAATCGATCTCTGTAGAAATCGGAACTCCGCGATCTGTAGCCGCGGTTGCAGTATTATAAGGCTTAGCAAACAAGTTCAGCAACTCAAAATGGCTATATGCTCTCAGAAGGTAAGCCTCACCCACAATTTGGTCAACCTCTACTGATTTCCCTGCATCAGCTTCAGCAGATGCAATGATGTTATTCGTATAAAAGACTACCTGGTAAAAGAACTGGTAAGGAAACGGGGTTGTAACGGGATCAAAATCGGTATCTTTCCAAAAGTAGATATCCCTGTTATAAACGAACTGCTCTGAAAAGTCATTCAGAATCAGTTCGTCCGTCCTCAAAGCAAGCAAGCTTTTATGTTGAGGAAAGTAGGAATAAGCTGATGTCAACAAGCCCCTGTAGTCTTCTGTCGTTTTCGGAAGTACCCGGCCCACAGGTTCAACATCAAGGTATTTATCGCAGGAGCTTAATGAAAGCCCTGCCAGCAAAAGTGCTGATATTAAAATTCTTTTCATTCTATTAAAAACTAGCGTTGATACCAAAGTTGATTGATTTAGTTATCGGTTGTGCGTAGATATTACCGTAGGTTTCCGGATCAAAGTATCCGTCATGATTCTTTCCGATCACAAAGAGATTATTACCCTCCACACTAATTCTTAAATTGTTAGCGCGGATTTTCTTTGCTATTACAGAAGGAAGGGTATAACCCAATCGCATGCTGTTTACTCTTAAATAACTCATGGACTTCGCCCAGAAATCAAAATATCTGTATGAATTCAATGCATCGTTTCCGTTCATCCAAATATTTACCATATAGCGGCTTCCGTCAGCTGTACCGGCTCCAATCAGACCCGGAAGTGTAGTATTTGTATTTTGGGGAGACCAGGCATTAAGAATTTCACGGCTGCGATTTTCACCCCGGTCTACCAGCGCCGGATTATAGGCGTCTGAACGCAACACCATTTGATCAAGGCTGAAGCTGGTGGTCACGGTCAGGTCAAGGTTACTGTATCTGAAACGATTGATGAAACCGCCCGTATATTTCGGATCCAGATTGCCTGCATAAGTAAACAGGTTTTTATACTCACTGGTAGCCATTGTTGATTCCACCAAATAACCGGGGGCGAAATCTGCCCACGGATCGTATAACTTGAAGAAATCTTCATAAGACAATACTTGTCCATCTTTCGTAAATTGAGGATAGCCCTGTGCATCCAGTCCTGCAGTCTTAATGACGAACAAAGAGTTTACAGGATACCCTTCTCTTGATGGTGTCAATGAATCGTCCCTCACATCCTCCCTGATTACCTCACTTTTATTATGCGCGAAATTAAAGTCAGTTGACCAGCTAAATTTAGGAGTATTGATATTTCTTGTTGATAAAGAAAGTTCAATACCACTGTTTCTTATTCTCGCCCAGTTCCGGCTGGTAAAACTGAACCCTGTTTCTGGCGACAGCTCCTGAGCACCTATCAGGTCTTCACTATCACGACGGTAATAATCAACGGTAAGCTGAATGGCGTTTCTAAATATACCGAAATCTAAACCACTGTTAAATGTTGAGGTTTTTTCCCAGCGTAATTTATCGTTCTGAGGCGAGCTTACTGTCAGCGACGTTTCAGGGTATCCGGGAAGAATAGTTTGATTCTCATAGTTACCTATTAAGTATGGGGATGTCGTTTTATCGATATTTCCCTGGATACCATACGAACTCCTTAAACGCAAGTTAGAAAGCCAGTTTTTATCTTTAAGAAAACTTTCTTCTTTTGCATTCCAGGCACCTGAAATTGAATAAACGGGCAGCCATTTATATTTGGGATCTACTCCGAAAAAGTCAGAGCCATCATAGCGAAGGCTTCCGTAGACCGTATAACGACTGTCGTACGTGTACGACGCTATCCCATAAAATGAAGCAAATGCATTTTCCTGCTTTGTTCTTACCTGGCCTCTGTAGATTGCATCATCAGTACTGCCACTTCCCTCAGGGAATATAATGGGCTTGGTTGTAAGGGTTAGTGGATTATAACCAAAACCTCTTGACAAGAAACTATCGCTGTTGGTACGACGCAGCTCAGATCCCCCCAGTAATTCCAATTCGTGTTTTTCATTGAAGGTACGTTCGTATTCCACTATACCCTTCCAGTTATACTGAAAAAACGATTGATCGGTATTTTCTAATATACCTCCTTCAGGCAAAAAGTATTTCAACACTCCCCCATCGCGATAATATGAGCCAAAACGGATTTTACGATTATAATAACTGTTCTGCCCACCGTAGCGGTTTGTGCGACTGTCCTCAAATTGCAAGCCCAGTTCGGTCCTTGCTTTAAGAGATGGAAGAATCTGCCAGCTCAAATCAAACAAGCCTTTAAGGCTTTTATTGTTTAAGGAATAATCTGTATTTTCTCTCTCTTCGATAGCATTGAAGGGCAGATAAATATCTTCTAAAGCAGTTGTCCCTCCAGCAATATCCGGATCGTATGCGAAAGCTCCATTAGCATCCCTGATGCTCAAATATGGATTTACTGTTCTTGAATATTTTGACGGATTAGTAAACGCTGATGTTTCAGTAAGATACCCGGAACGATCAGCAGATGTTCCAAATAACGCTACGCCTGCTTTTAACTTAGAAGACAGATTAAAGTCAGTTTTCAAGGTAACGTTATACCTTTTTAAACCAGTACCGATCGTCGATCCTTTCTCATCATAGTAAGCACCCGAGAAATAATAATTCGCCTGATCTGAACCACCTGATAAACTAGCTGAGTACTGCTGATTAACCGTAGTTTGAAACAACTCTTTACCCCAGTTGGTATTCGTGTTTCTTAAAGCATTGATCGCGTCCTGAGCTGGCTGACTTAATCCTGCGAAACCATTCTGACGAAAGTTGCTCAATTCATTATATTGATCCAGGATCCGCGAAACACCGCCCATAGAACTTCTGTAGGTAAGGTCCTCTCTAGCCGCTAATCCTAACTCCCAATCCACTTTCTCAGCAGAATTCATCAGGTTCAATTTGCCAAGATCAGTACGCTGGCCAATAAAGGTATTTGCACTGAACCCAACCTGCATCGGACCTTTTTTACCTTTTTTGGTAGTGATCACAATTACACCATTAGCAGCCCGTACGCCATAGATCGCGGTAGCTGCAGCATCTTTTAGGATACTAATATTGTCAATATCATCAGGATTCAGACCTGCAATCGGAAAATTTCTCAATTGATCAATCTGATCTTTTTCATTAAGATTCAAACCAGGAAAACTAGTTCCTTCCAAAGGAATCCCGTCAAGTACCCATAAAGGATCCTGTGAACCCTGAAGAGAAGCTGTACCACGAATACGGATCTTTGGAGCTGCATTAGGACCGCCATTGGTCGTAGTAACCGCAACACCCGCAACCTGTCCCTGAAGCATCTGATCTACCCCGGAAACACCTGCCTGCCTGATCTTCGCGTAATCAACTACCGAAGATGCTGTTGTATTTTTACGCTTATGGATATCGTTATAACCGGTAACAATCACTTCATTCAGTTTATTATCGCCGCTTTCCAGAACAACATTCACATTCGATCTATTGCGAATGTTTACCAGCTGCGATTCAAAACCAAGGAAACTAACTCTGATATAAGTTGTGCCTTCAGGAACGTTCAAAGAAAAGCGTCCGTTGACATCAGTAACCGTTCCAATCGCCGAATTCTGGATTACGCCCGGCACGTTTGTCTGTTCTCCTATTGTGGATTTATCCACAAAAACAGAGGCACCAGGGATCGGCTTGCCGTCATCCTTGGCGATGACCTGACCTTTTACATTCACCTGTCCCTGTGCAAAGCTGTTCAAGCCGGCACCGAGCAGGAAGAGAAGAAGTAAAAATTTATTCATTATGATATAGTTATTATTTGACATTTTAATTCATTTTAAGACTTTGTTTAATCCTTAATATAAGATCCTGGTAATGGCTTCTGGTGATCTCATCGCCTGTTTTACTCTTTTTTTCTAAAAGTGATACTGTTCTTATCAGTTGGCCGCGCTTTATTACACCAACATCAGACGTTCTGCTCATTGCGCTGAAATAGAAATTGCGCAGATCAGCAGACTCACTATGTCCAGCTCCATTGTGTTTATGAGTGTTAACCGCCAAACTCGCAGGTTCCAGCATATAGCTGCAGCCTAAAGGCTGCTCTTCCCTGATTGCTTTTTTTGAGATCTTCTCCAGCAATTTATCTGAACTTACCAGAAGCGCATCTACAAAATTCTGCTGTGCCATGCGCTCCAGAATGGAAAGTGAATGACCTTTAGAAGTTGGTTTAAACACCAAGTCAGCTGTTTTCTCCAACAGTTGCGATGCTGTAAATGTATCTTCCCTCCCCAGCATAAGCTCGGTCTCCAGCATTCTTAATAAACGATCGTCGGATAACATATTGTACATCAAATCATACTGCCAGGCGCGTCTCAGGCTATACGGGCCATCTTCAAAATAACCCAAGGGGGAATCTCTCAACGGAAAGCTTTTCTTCAACAGATCGTTATTGAAAAGCCACTCAGGCATCGGCAACAAAGCCTTGCTGAAAAAGTCAAAAGCCTCGGTCTGCCGTGCCACAGACACCGGCGTATAGGCATCTTTACCATCACCTTTTACAGGTTTTTCCAGGTAAAAACCGCCAATGTTCGACAACACATGCTCCATATAGGTTTTCCACTGACCTAATGCGGCAGAATATAGTCTCCCTGACCTTTCGTAGTTACGGTCAGTCTCTGCCGACCAGGAAAGGATTTGAGGGATCAGGCGCTTAAGGTTTTCCATGCCGTAAAAGCTTGCCTTCACATTATTATCACCCAGGTCCTCCGACTGTGCCCGAGGGTCAATAACTTCCATAGAGCTTTGCTGTTCACCGTAGTGATACAGCGGGTCATTTTCATGTTTTCTGATCCAGGCAGAAAGTGTTTCAAACTCCTCATGGGGATCGCGGGTATCTAACCAGCGATAGCCCCATGCAATGGCGTATTTATCATACACACCTATCTGGGGAGTTATTTCAGTCACGTTATCGCCCGGCTGGGCCACATAGTTAAAGCGTGCATAATCCATGATCGAAGAAGCTGTTCCTCCCATACGTTTTGTAAAGGAAGCCGAACGCAGCGAGTCTACCGGAAAGGCATGAGAAGCACTCATATTATGTTTTAAACCCAGGGTATGCCCGATCTCATGCGAGGACACAAAACGTATAGCATTACCCATCAGCTCGTCCGAAAACTTGTTTCCCCGTGCCGTTTCATCGATCACACCGGTTTGCACACGCATCCAGTTCTGTAAAGAGCCCATTACGTTGTGCCACCAGATGACGTCAGATTCCAGTATTTCACCAGAACGCGGGTCGACCACCGCAGGTCCCATGGCATTCGACTTTGGCGAAGCAGCGTAAGTCACTACTGAATAACGTACGTCATCTGCATCGAAGTCAGCAGTATCGGTTACCTCTCTGGCCTGAATGGCGTTTTTGAAACCAGCCTGCTCAAAAGTTTTTTGCCAGTCCCTGATTCCATCCTTAATATAAGAGCGCCATTGAGGAGGGGTTGCAGGATCGATATAAAAAACTATCGGCTTCTTCGGTTCCACCAGTTCTCCCCTTTTATACTTCGCGATATCCGCAGCAGCCGGCTCTAAACGCCAGCGGGTGATAAGCTCCTTCTTTTCCATCTGATGCTGTTCATCAGAAAAATACCATCTTGGGGTGCTGAAGTAACCAACCCTGGCATCTGCAAAGCGGGGAACCATCGGCTTCTCGGGCAATAACAGGATGTTTGATGTTACGGTGATACTCACCGGCATAGTGGTTTTGCCTTCCGTGACCGTAGTGGTAAGCAATGAACGCACTACCAGGTTTTCAGGAAAAGCTTTTATCACCTCTATGGCAGAAAGTGCCGACTTCGGACTACCGCCCAGACCAATACTATTGAATACATCATTGAAGCTGTTCTCTGTTCCGTCGAAAACCTTATTTACTTTAATTAGAACAGTGGTAGAATCGGAGTTGTAGGCTTCAATTTTAAAATTTTCAATCACCGAGCCTGTGAAATTATCTTTCACCGAACGAGTGATAGCATCATTTTCCGGTGATCCTACTTGTGGGACGATCGTATTCACCCAAAGTGTACCTGATCTTTTATTGAGATTAAAGCGAATGACTTTGTTCTCATAATTCATTCCCTTGTTAATTCCGGCTTCGTTAATTGCAAGCGGAACTGATGATATTTTGTTTACCAGTAAAAAATCCCGGTTGAACAAACTCAACGGAATCTCAAAGTAATAATCGTTTTCAACCAGGTGTACTGTGAAAAGACCCTTACTTGAGCTTGCCTTTTTTAAAATCTGAGCATAATTCTTCTTTTTGTCGTTTTTGAGAGAGTCTTTAGAGGAGTCACCTGCTGAATCTTTTCCGGTTTCCTTGACAATCACGGCACCTGCTCCTTTTTTCTGAGCGAAGGCTGGAAAACCTATAAGAAAAGTAGCAATTATAGCAACACAAAACCTGACTTTATTATGAAAAAAGCATTCCACCATTCCTTTTCTTTCGATATTTACTTGAAAGATGATGAAAACTTAACATTTTTGAAACAATAGAAGAGTGAAGCCATCGATTAACGGTGCGAATGCGCTGTTTCCAGGAGTGTAGGTAAAACAAACTCAGGACGGCACGACGCAATGGTCTGATCTCATTCTTTGTAATAAATCAGGGGAAGATAGCATTTATACGTATTGCCCTCCATACCATGTTTAAAGTGCTCAATCCCATAATGCTTGTAGATGTTTTCTATATAGGCCCAGCCCTGTCCGGAAGAATCGCCTTTGTCTTTTCTCAGTTGCAAATTATTCGATACGACCAGACAATCCCCCTCTTTAGTGACAGTAATAGTGAGAGGGTTAGACCTAGATACGATATTGTGCTTAACCGCGTTCTCTATGGCAGATTGGATGCTTAAAAATGGGATTTTGGCCGGCCCTATATGCTGGAGATCTGCCTGATGCAATTGCAAGGCTTCACCAAAGCGAATTTGTAGCAAAAAGCTATACTGCTCGGCAAAGCGGATCTCTTCATCTAAGGTTGACAGCCCGTCCGGGAAATCGTTCAATACGTAGCGGTAGACTTTCGATAGCCGTACTACAAATTCCTTAGCCTGCTCAGGATCCTGACTGATCAAGCCATTCAAAGAAAGCAATGAATTAAACAAGAAATGGGGATTGATCTTCTCTTTAAGCTTTCCGAGCTGAAGCAGTGCATTTTCTTTTTGTTGCTTTTCTGATATAATTTCGAGCACTTGATTTTCAAGCACAAGTTCCTTTTGAGTATTTTCAGCCTGCTGCCTTAGCAGGAATTGCCTTTGCCAGCGTTTCTGAGCAAGTATCACTATCGTAATCACCAGGAATACACAGCAGATGCCAATTGCCAGGATATAGTTCCTGATTTCCCTGGCATCTTCGTCGATCACCGAAACCGGCGTGTCCATTACAAACAGCCATTGTTCTGAACCCACAGTTAAAAAACTGTAATACCGGATTACCGGCACGTTTAAATAACTCGAAACGACGGTGTCGCTAATTCTGTAATTTTTTTTCAATCGTCTCATTAACTCCGGCACGGAGAGTCGGGTCAATATTTTGCGGCCGATCATTTGCTCGTCCGGATGAGAAATGCAGAGGTTATTTAAAGTAGTTATAAAAGCATAAGATTGCCATATATAATCGGTCTGTCTGAAGTAATTCTGTAACTCAAGCAGGTCAATATCGAATCCAAATGCGATTTGAGTGCCGTCTGCTAATAGTAGTCTTCGCCCTAGTAACCAATGCAGACGTCCCTGGAAATTTAAAAACTCCGAATTTGTATCATTCCTGGCTAAAGGGTTTACCAATACTCTGTCAACCCAGCTTTTAACAAAATCAGATTGTACAGGCACAACGGAACCTGAAGTATCCCGCTTGAAGCTCTTGAAAGAACTGTCTCTTCCAGAGATGACTGAATACCAAATTTTTACTATTTTTTTATCTGAAAAAAGGGTACTTGTTAAGGCCGGATAAAGCAGAGATACATCTTTCACAGTTTCAGCCTCCCGAAGCAGATTTTCGGCTGTGGTTATTGTTTCTACAGATACATTGAACTGGTCACGATAGAATGCTGCCTTCTGTTGATGTTGATACCCCGTTAATGAAGCCGAAATATCACTAACTGTCTTACTTAAGCGATCATTGATAAAGAAAGCTATGCTGACGAAACTTCCAAGGATCAAAAAAGCAATAAGAAGTAAATATTTGCGGTTGTTCATAGAAATGTTTGCAGGACAAAACTAGAGAAATAGATTGTCTTAGTTTATTACTCATTCCAATAAGTATTATATCATAACACTGGAATTTTTCCCGTGACAACTTCCCTGAATGAATTTCTTCTAATCACAGTCTGACCATCTTCTGAACAGTCTTCCATCATCTATTGAGATGGCTATGAGATCCCTTTGAGATGGAGGATCCTAGTCTCAGTATGATCTCTGTCTACTCTCCTTCTGAGCTGCTTCTACACTTGTTCGACAATTCTCGAACCAGCGTAGAAGAAACTCAGAGAGAAGTCGGTAGGAGGTCATTAGGAATGTAGACGCCGTATAAAAGCGTGGTAAGAGAAATCCGGATGGCTGTTAATTTGATCCGCTAATTGTCTTATCCTCACATCCTCAAATTCCGTCTCACTTCATTAACGAGATAATAAATATCAAAAGGTTTGGAAATGAAAGCGTCCGCATAGCCATCCTTAATAACTTCTGCGGAGTTTGCATGAGCCGACATCAAAATTACCGGGATTTGGCTGGTTGAATCGCTTTGCTTGACCATTTCACATAACTTTCTCCCGTCACCGTCGGGTAACATAATGTCAAGTAAAATTAAATCCGGAACGTCATGAGAAGAAAATATAGAATTTGAAAATTCAGTAGCTGAAGAAGAAGTTTCCACAGAGAACCCCTCTTCCCTCAAAATTAACTCAACTATCTCACAAATCGACTCATCATCCTCCACCACATGTATATTCTTACTCATAAATCTTCGCTAAAAAATGCGGTATATCCACAAACAGATAAAATACAAGTAAATTATAAATAAGTTTTAGAATTGTGATTTTCCGGAATGTACTCCATTTCTAACCAGGATATTATTCGCCAACCCGGTGCTGCTTTCTTTCTGATTCCTTGCTTATATCTTTTCAGCTTCAAAGCCCGCTTTCTTAACGGCTGCTATGATTTCATCAGCGTCAGCAGTACTTTCACTTGAAACGCTTAAGATCCTTGATGGATCCAAAAGATCTACGTTCCAGTAATTTTCTCCCACAGTTTCATTTAAAGCTGGCGTAACCGCATTTAAGCAGTTGCCACATTTGATCGTTGTTTTAAATTTTAAATTTTCCATTGTTGTATATTCTGTTTAAAAATATGTTGATTAAAGTTTAAGTGCTTTTAACCGTAAACTGTTGGTTATCACCGAGACGGAACTCAGTGCCATTGCCGCACCTGCAATCATTGGATCTAGTAAAAATCCGTTAAAGGCATATAACGCGCCTGCAGCTACCGGAATCCCTATCACATTATAAACAAAGGCCCAAAACAGATTCTGACGGATAGTTTTGACAGTTCTCTTTGACAGCTTTAGCGCCTTTGGAATTGATTGCAGGTCTGACGTAATTAAGGTCATTTTGGCTACATCCATAGCAATATCCGAACCTTTTCCCATAGCTATACTCACATCAGCCTGAGCCAGCGCATGCGAATCATTAATTCCATCGCCAACCATAGCGACTGTTTTTCCCTGCTCCTGAAGTTTTTTTAGAAAATCGGCTTTTTGCGAAGGCAGAACCTCTGCTTCGAACTCTGAGATCCCAAGCTCCGCCGCAACCGCTGCAGCAGTTTCTTTATTATCGCCAGTGAGCATGTACACGCTAATATCCATACTCTTCAGCGCATCAACCGCTGCCTTGGAGCTGGCTTTTATTTTATCCGCGATAGCTATTATAGCCAATACTTTACTGGTGTCGGCAAAATAAATCACAGTATTTGCTTTTTGTTGCAATCCTTCCGCAAAGGATGAAAGCTTTTCATTGATCTTAATTGAATTTTCCCGGATCAGGTTGCGGTTACCGGCAAAATAGGTTTCTCCCAAATAGCTTCCTTTCACCCCCCTGGCGGTAATGCTTTCAAAATGGTCCAGCTTACTTGAGCCAATTCCTTCGTTTTTCAGCTCTTTAACGATCGCTTCGGCCAGAGGGTGCTCCGACTGGATTTCCAGGCTGTAGAGGATACTTTTCAGCTCCAAGGTGTTCACTGTTTCATCAAGCCAGTTAATTTTGTTTACTACAGGCTTTCCTTCAGTGATGGTACCGGTTTTATCGAGAATTACAGCATTTACCTGATGAGCAAGTTCTAAGCTCTCTGCGTCTCTGATCAGGATGTTGTTTTCGGCTCCTTTTCCTACTCCTACCATAATTGCTGTGGGCGTTGCCAGGCCCAGAGCACAGGGACAAGCTATCACAAGAACGGTTACTGAAGTTAGCAAAGCATGTGTAAAAGCGTTTTCACCTCCTATCAATATCCAGGTGAGGAAGGTTAATATTGCAATGCCTATAACTACCGGAACGAAGATCCCGGCGATCTTATCGACAAGCTTCTGTACCGGTGCTTTACTTCCCTGTGCTTCCTGAACCATTTTTATAATATGAGCCAGCAAAGTGTCACTGCCTACTTTTTCAGCTATGAACTGGAAGCTGCCTTTTTGATTTATTGTCCCCGCAAAAACTTTATCTCCCTTAGATTTTTGAACCGGAACAGGCTCGCCAGTGATCATACTCTCATCCACAAACGACGAGCCTGAAATTACAGCACCGTCAACCGGCAGTTTTTCCCCAGGCCTGACAATAATTACTTGATCTTTTACAACTGACGCAATTGAAATCTCCTGCTCGGAATCGCCTATCATCACTTTAACGGTTTTAGGCTGTAAGCCCATCAGCTTCCTGATAGCTGAACTGGTATTAGATTTGGCTTTTTCCTCTAAGAACTTCCCAAGAGATATAAAAGCAATGATCACTGCTGCTGCTTCAAAATATACATGCGGATGGATGCCTCTGCTATGCCAGAACTCAGGATTCAGGGTATTAAAGGTACTGAACAGAAAAGCGATACCCGTGCTCAGTGCTACCAGTGTATCCATATTGGCTTTGCCGTGCCTTGCCTGTTTCCATGCGTTCAAGAAGAAATTTCTCCCAAACCAGAAAAGAACTACGGCTGTTAACGCCATCGAAATCCAGGCTCCATAGGGCATATCCATAAAAAACATTCCTATGATCACAACCGGAAGGGAAAGTATAGCAGCCCATATTGTTCGGTACTTTACTTCTCTATAGTGTTTCAGCTGCAAGTCCTCCTGTTTTGCCAGAGGATCTTCGGCGTCCACAATAAGATCGTAGCCAACCGAACGAATTGCTTTTTGAAGCTCTTCCGGCGATGTAAGAGCTTGATCATACTCCACCCAGGCCGTATTATTTGCAAAGTTGACTCCTGCCGCAGACACACCTGCAGCTGATTTCAACATCGACTCAACGCTTACAGCACATCCGGCACAGGACATTCCTGTAACCGGAAATGTTTTTTTTATATGGTTTTGAGTCTTTCTTCTGTTAGATAACTCTTGGTTCACTGACATAACAATTATTTATTGCAAAGTAAGCGGTAATCAGGATCCAATCTTTATATAATTATCTGAAAGAGTTATAAATTTTATTAAAAACAAGCTTATATGACAACGATCATTTTTCTCTCAACAGAAGAAAATTAGTTTTGATTGCGCAGGAAATACAGCAAATATCAGGAGGAACTAATTATAGCTATAGAAGCGTCCTAACAGACAAATTAAACGTTTCTTTTAATGCTTTTTTGGCAGCATGGTAACCGCACATTCCATGAACGCCTCCTCCTGGAGGTGTTGAAGATGAACAGATATAAATTCCCTTTGCTGAGGTTTTATAAGGAGAAAGCGAAATTACCGGTCGGGTAAAAAGCTGACCTAGATCAATCACCCCGCCATTAATATCACCACCAATATAATTGGGGTTATACGCCTCCATTTCCATGGAATTAAAAACATGCCTGGCCAGGATCCGTTCCCTGAAGCCTGGTGCAAAGCGCTCCACCTGTTTCTCGATAGCTTCGGTCATATCTACCCTCGAGCCATTTGGCACATGGCAATAAGCCCAGGCCGTATGCATTCCGGCGGGTGCCCTGCCTGGGTCAAATAAGCTTTGCTGAGCAAGGAGCACAAATGGGTTCTCAGGAATTTTGCCGCTGGCGGATGTGCGTTCACTGAGTTCAATCTCTTCAATAGTATTGCCAAGGTGTACCGTTCCGGCATTCCTGCACTGCTCTGCACTGAAAGGAATTTGTTCGTGTAATGCCCAATCTACCTTAAAAACGCCCATGCCATAACGGTAACGCTGCAGCTGCCATTTATAAATTGACGAAAACTTATGCCCGGCAATTTCCAGCAACTGTTTAGGTGTTAGGTCAAACAATAAAGCACGAGCCGAAGGCAACTGACTTAATGATGTCACATAGAACCCTGTTTCTATCTTCCCGCCAAGGGATTCAAAATAAGAGGCTAATGCTTTTGCAATTTCACCGGAACCACCTTTAGCAACTGGCCAGCCACCCAAATGTCCGGCGGCACTTAATACAAGTCCGATAGCAGAGGTCGCCAGGTTTGAAAGCGGCTGAATAGAATGAGCAGCCATACCGGCGAATAAGCCTTTAGCCTCTTTTGTGGAAAAGCATTTGGATAACTGCAAAGCAGAGGTCATGGCCTTCAATCCGAATTTTGCCATTGCAATGGGATTAGACGGAATGCTTAAGGGCGGTCCCAAAACATCTTTATTAATAGATGGCCAGGCCTCGACCAGCGGTTTCATCAAGTCTAAATAGGTATGCTTATCTTCGCCTAAAGACCCGGCTGTTTTATCGATCGATTCCGTTAAAATGGCGACCTTACCGTCATCAAAAGGATGTGCGGCAGCTATTTCCGGATAGATGAACTCCAATCCATGCTCATGTAAGGGTAATGTTTTAAAGAACGGAGATGCAGCAGCCATCGGATGGACGGCAGAACAAATATCATGTACGAAGCCAGGCAGAGTCAGTTCAGCCGAACGCATGCCCCCTCCAATTTCATCTTTTCCTTCAATAAGCAAAACAGACAGCCCCGCTTTTTGGAGAGTAATTGCAGCCGCCAGGCCATTTGGCCCCGAACCTACTACAACAGCATCATATTCCCTATAACTCAATTCCTTCTTTTATTTTAAATTGTGTACTATAAACCTTAAACTTACTATTTTAAAAGATATAATTACAACCAATGCTCGAGCTAATAAAACAACCCTGGCCCTGGTACACATCAGGCATGGCAATCGCAGCCATAATGATCACACTCTTGCTTTTCGGCAAGACCTTCGGATTTTCCTCTAATCTCAGAACTATATGTACCATCATGGGTGCGGGGAAAACAGTAGAGTTTTTTGATTTCGATTGGAGAACAAAAAGATGGAACCTGCTCTTTTTGTCCGGATCGTTACTGGGCGGATTCCTGGCCTCCAGTTTACTGAAAAACGATGAGCCCTTACAACTTTCCACCGCTACAATCCAGGACCTTAAAGGGCTAGGAATTATCTTCGATGGCAAGTTGAACCCCGCTCAGATCTTCGGATGGGAGTCTGGCACTTCATTCAAAAATGCGATATTGTTGTTAGCTGGCGGAATATTAATTGGCTTCGGTACCCGCTATGCAGGGGGCTGCACTTCAGGCCATGCTATTAGCGGCTTGTCAAATTTACAGATACCTTCCCTGGTTGCAGTTATTGGATTTTTTATTGGCGGCCTTCTAATGACTCACCTTTTATTACCCTTAATTTTTTAAAGCATGAAAGGCTTACGATATATTCTGACAGGTTTAGTATTTGGTGTGATCATGGTAAAATCGGAAGCAGTTTCCTGGTACCGTATTCAGGAGATGTTCCGTTTCCAATCCTTTCATATGTATGGTATCATTGGCACAGCCGTTTTCCTGGGTATAGTTGCGGTTTTTTTCATTAAAAAACTAGGATTAAAAGACACCGAAGGTCAGCCAATCACCATCCCGAATAAAGAACAAGGCTGGAGAAGGTATCTGATCGGCGGTTCTATTTTTGGATTAGGCTGGGCGCTTACAGGCGCTTGTCCGGGCCCCATGTTTGTAAACATCGGTTACGGCTACTGGTCTATGATCATCGTGGTGACCGGTGCGTTGCTCGGAACGTATCTCTATGGAGTGTTTCAAAAGAAACTCCCTCATTGAACAATTCATCTGTTTTGCCCCTCTCCCCTGTGACCTAAGTCACTTGATGAGCACCACTTTAGTCATTCCCAACTGTCTGCAATATTTCTTATCTTTAAAGCAAGAGATTAAGCCAATAGGATATGAGAACAATATTAGTCGCAACAGATTATTCTGAAAGTGCTGAAACAGCGTTAAAATACGTGGCATTTATAGCACGTTTCACAAAAGCCAAAATTGTACTTTTTAACAATTATAATTTTAATATTCATGCTCTAAACGGTCGGATCAGTGCTTCCGCCATGGACACACTTGTTAAAGAAAACCGGCATCGTCTGGAAAAGTATGCCGAAAAGTTATCGGAAAAATATGGAACTCCACTGAGTACCTGTACCCTTACCTCCATGACCGAGGAATCGCTGGAAGAACTAGCTAAAAAGTTAAACGCAGGGATGATCGTTATGGGCATGAAAGAGAATGCAGACTGGCCCCATGTACACAGCAACACATCAGCCACCATTATAAGCAATGTTTGCCTGCCGGTCTTAATCGTCCCTGAAGGCGTAGAAATAAAGCTGCCGGAAAGGGTTTTATATGCCTGCGATTACCATTCGGTGCCGAAAGAAGATCATTTAACAGAGTTAAAAGAAATAGCCACCACCTTCGGATCTGAACTGCAGGTATTTCATGTATGGAAATCACCGGCACTGGCTGCAGCAGGTGCCGAACTTAAAAAAGCTGTATTAAGTCAGCTGGAAGATTCGATTGGTACTTTAAATCATACCTACCGGGATGTGGATGCCAAAGATATCATTACGGGCTTAAAAGAGGGCATAAGGGAGTTTAAGGCCGATATACTGGTGATGTCGCCGCACAAATACTCTTTCTGGAGTTCGCTGTTCCACAAAAGCAAAACCCGGGAGATGGTGTTTAAAAGTGCTATTCCCCTGCTTTCTATTCCTTCTTAAGTGGAGCATTGGTGATGCTCCACAATTTCAGCAAGGAGCCGCAAAACTGGTTGTCAGTACTGCTATAAAAGAAGATGCTACGCTTAACAGCCTGTTGTCAGCCGGGCCGGAAATTCATCTGGATAATTCAGATCTGAAAATTACCTCCAGAGCTATGGATACAATTGGCTGGAGGTAAAATAAACTTGTCTATCTGGCAGTCTTTTTTCTTAAGAACAAAAAGAAACTCAATTAGCTATCTGGTTACCTATCAGATAGCTAACAGCGTATCAGCTTTCCTGGAACCTATCTATAAGCTCTATAATATTTTTAACCTGCAATTTTTCGAACAAGCGTTTTTTATAAGTGCTGACGGTTGACATTTGAAGATTTAGAGCTGCAGCAATTTCGATGGTTCCGCGGCCATTAATTAGATGCCTGGCAACATCCAGTTCGCGATTGGAGAGGGTATCTATTCTCCTGCCGGGATTATCCCTGCTAATTAAGGTGTTGATTGCATGTTCCTTTACTTGCTCACTCATAAAAGTTTTTCCGGCAAGAACAAGCTCAACAGCCCTTTGAATCTCGTTTATCGAGGTATCTTTGTGAACATAACCATCTGCCCCTGCCTGGATATATCTCATTGCATAATCTTCTTCAGGGTAACCGGAAAACATAAGAACTTTGATACCAGGCCATTTAACTTTAATCGCTTCAACCATTTTAATGTTATCGCCACCCGGAATGTTAATATCAAGAATCAACAGGTCAATATCCTCTGTTGATATAATTGCTTTTGCCTGATTTAATGTGCTCGCTTCAAAAAAAATCGCATCAGGCATAAATTCTTTGATAAGCCGGATGGTCCCGTAACGAATGATCAAATGATCGTCTGTTATAAGAATCCTCCTTGTTTTAGCACTCATGGGCAAATTTCCTAAACTCATTAGATTCTGGAAAGGTACAAAAAATGCATTGCCTTGAAACGTTCTTCAACATCTTCTGATTAGCAGAATAAAGGCAGGGCACTACGAAATATACTTTACGATCTTTTGGAAGAGCTCTTCTTCTGAAAAAGGCTTCACCACATAATCATTCATGCCAGCTGAAAGGTATTGATCGTGGTCTTTTTTCATGGCGTGTGCCGTTATTGCAAGAATAGGTATTCCCGACCTGGTTTTATCCCCATGTCTTCTTATTTTTTCAGTTAAACGGATGCCGTCCAGTTCCGGCATGTTAATATCGCTTAGAATAATATCATACCTGTTGTCCTTGAACATTTCAAAAGCCTTATTCCCATTTTCGGCAATATCCAAATCAACCTTCCATTTTTTGAAGATCATCTTGCAAAGCATAACATTCATTTTATCATCCTCGGCGATCAGGATTCGTTTTGATGAGAGAAGCGAAAGGTCCTGATCCATCCTAACCTCTTTGACCTCAGGCTCTGTAACTATCTCTGAAATCCGGAAAGGTATTTTAACGCTAAAAACAGAGCCCTTACCTACCTCACTCGAGACACTGATGGTTCCATTTTGAGCTTCCACAATTTTTTTGCAAATAGGCAGACCTAATCCAGTTCCATTTTGCTTATTGGAGTCTCCTGGAACCTGTGTAAATTCTTCGAATATTCCTTTTAAGTACTGCTTCGCGATTCCTTTTCCTGTATCAATCACTTCAAACTCTAATATTTCCCCTTTACTAAGACGAGCGTTTAAGGTAACAGAACCTTTGGCTGTAAACTTTATTGCATTATTAACCAGGTTTATCAGCACCTGCTTGAGGCGGTGCTCATCGCCCGATACAACCAGATTCTCCTTAAAATCGAGCTGATAATCCAACCTTATACTTTTCTTTTCAGCAAGTATCTTTAAAGAAGAAACAACGCTCTCGAAGGTAGCAGAAAGCATAAAGTCGGCATTTTCCAAAACCAGCTTCCCTGTTTCCAGCTTTGAAAGGTCCAGAATATCATTAACTACGGTTAACAGAACCTCCGAAGAGTTCCGGATGGCTGCAACCTGTTGTTTTTGTTCGATGGTCAGAAAAGTTCTATCCAGTTGTTCTGAAAATCCCAGGATAGAATTCAATGGCGTTCGTATCTCGTGGCTCATATGAGCTAAAAAATCTCCCTTCAGGTGAGTTTGCCGTATTGCAGCATTTTTTGCTTCAACCAACTCTTTATCATGCTGATAAAGACGCCAGACGTTGAATAAAATTATAGATGCCAGTATAAAACCGATAGCAATCATCCACTCGGTAATATCTGTCAGCTCTTGAAGAGTTCTGTCGGCCCGTACATTTAGCAGTTCGATCCTGGCTTCTTCAGTTATCTGTTGTGATTTCTTCAATTCCCTGAGGATAGATGATAACCTGGATATCAGCTCCGTATTGCTTGACAACAAATTAAGCTCTTTGTTTCTAAGATCGCGGTTATTTACCGCAAGACGTTCTACTGATTTCCTCAACAGCTTATTCAATGCTCTTTGTGTCGCGCGAAGCTGAAGCTCATAATTATGTGTTTCTGTGACATTGATAATCTTTGTCTCACCCGTATTTTTATTTGCTATGGCGTCTGCAACTCTTTTGAAAACACCTTTTTTCTTTTTTTCTTCGGCAGGAAAAACGCTGCGGCTTTGCTTCACAAACTGCCGGGCATCTTTTAAACTATATGGAGTATACCCAACGCTTTTAGTGCTCGCTGTATCATTTAAAGCCACTGTCGCCAGGATCAATGAGTCATTTATGTTTTTAAGCCGGGCGAAGATCTCCGTCCGTGCCCTTTTCTCAGCCAGAAGTTTGCCCAATGAGTTCAAGTCGTCATGATCCGGAGAAGAACTCTTATCCTCTTTCTCCAGTACCTCAAATGCGGCTTTGAGTTCGTCTAGTCCCGACACATACGCTGACTTATACCGTTCTTCACTGGTAGTGGTATACAGCCTGAGAAAATTTTCAACGGTATAAAGCTTCTCGATACTAGCGTCGGTCAGATCGATTAAATGGCTCTTCCTCCCTAAGTTATCGGTGATCTTCTCAAGATCTTCAGACACCCCTTTTTTCCTGATCGCCAGCAATGAGAGAATAAGGATCGCAAATGTAAAAACGGCAATTAAAATAAGGCGATATCCGGCCTTCCAACTTTGTTTTCTTTTCACAATAGACACCCATCTGGGGAATTATGTTGCGGCTCAAAGGTAAATCATAATTACAAGGCGGTTTGTAATGAGACTTCTAATTACTTGTAGTAACAATTCTACAAGAATCTGGTTAATCTTAACATGCATCAATTTAAGAAGCTGGTACCGGTAGTAAATTTGTTTAAATGAAACACGAAGAAATTGAACTGATCAATAACGAAAATATCCATAATTTTGAGTTGTGGATTGATGGGAGTCGTGCCTTTATCGACTACAAAAAACGCGATAACACCGTGTATATCTTACATACCGAAGTTCCAGAAGAACTGGAAGGCCGTGGTGTTGCAGCTGCAATGGTTGAAAAAGCCCTTCGATTTCTAGACACACATGGGTTAAGGCTTGTCCCTCTTTGTTCTTATACACAAACTTTCCTTAAGCGCCACCCGGAGTGGAATCACCTTACGGAAGATAGGAAGGGCTAAAAAATACTTCATAAGGCACACGCAGCACTTAAGGCTGCCCTTAGTCTGTAGCCGGGGCTTAAGCGCGCCAGGGACTAAGGGTTATCCCATAAAAAAGAGTCTCCGACTCCTCAGGCGTTTTGTATAGCGCTTTAACGGAGTCAGAGACTGCTATTTATTTCTGAATCCAGAGACCCTGCGGAACTCTCTGGACAGACAAAAGTTTAAATAACGACATTGGGCGCTGGCGCACGCGTGCAGCGTGTGTCCTGGTGTCTACTCATACCGCAACGCCTCAATAGGATCCAGCCTTGAAGCTTTTTGTGCAGGATAATATCCAAAAAAAACTCCTGTTAAAGCACAAACCAGGAAGGATATAACAATCGAAGGTTCAGAAATAACGGTTGGCCAGTTCAATATTCCCGACACCAGCACAGAAGCCGATACACCAATAATAACACCTATCACCCCACCCGTAATACTGATCAAAATAGCTTCTATTAAAAACTGCATCAATATATCAACAGGCCTGGCTCCGATCGACATCCGCAGCCCTATTTCTCTGGTCCTTTCGGTCACCGATACATACATGATATTCATGATTCCTATGCCACCTATCACCAGGGAAATACTGGCCACAGAGGTAAGTAAGGCCGTCAGCATGCCCATGGTAGTATTGAGCGTATTGATCAGTTCAGCCTGGGTTCGTACAGAGAAGTCATTTTCTTCGGTTGCTCTTAGCCGGTGCGTTTCCCGCAGGATACGTGTGATCTCTTCTGAGGCTGCTTCAGATGCTGCTTCACTTATTGCAGATGTAAAAATGCTTTGAAAGTAGGTACTTGCAAGCACCCGGTTTTGCACCGTGGTGTAGGGAGCAATAATGATATCGTCCTGATCCTGGCCGAAACCACTTTGACCCTTTGATGCCAGAACCCCTATAACCTGAAATGGGATCTTATTAAAGCGAATGATCTGCCCCACCGGATTTTCGCCGTTGGGAAACAAGTTGTCTATGACCGTTTTTCCGAGCAAGCAGACTTTAGCAGAAGAACGAACATCAGATTCATCAAAACTGATTCCTTCACTTACTTCCAGCTTCCTAATGTCCAGATACTCCGGACTGGCTCCCTGTATACTTGTCGACCAGTTTAGCGCGCCTTTAATCACCTGTCCGCTTGCCGATACCATTGGCGAGACGGCAGTAAGGTTAGTTGCCTGATTCCGAAGCGCTATCACATCATTTACAGTGAGGCTCTGAATACTGCTGCCCGACATACGTACACCGGGCGAATTGCTTGAAGGAGATATGGTGATCATATTTGAACCCATACTGGTCAGGTTAGACTCTATACTCCGCCTGGATCCCTCTCCTATTGACATCATCGTAATTACAGCGGCCACACCGATAATAATTCCCAGCATGGTAAGAAAGGCCCGAAGCTTATTTCTTTGCAGTGCCTTTACAGCAATCCTTAACAAATTAAGTGCGTTCATGAGATGTCGTTAATAATCTTCCGTTACCGGTAATGAGTTAAGCGCTTCCCTGGCCGATTGCAAATTCTCATTAGGAGTATCCTTCTGCACTTTTCCATCGCGAAGCATAATGGTCCGGCTGCTAAAAGAAGCAATATCCGGTTCATGGGTAACAAACACAATAGTCTTTTTCTGCACCTGGTTTAGCTCCTGCATCAGCGACATGATCTCGTAGGAGGTGCGGGTGTCCAGGTTGCCAGTAGCCTCATCGGCAAGGATCATTACCGGTTCGTTCACTAATGCCCTGGCGATTGCAACACGCTGCTGCTGTCCGCCCGAAAGCTGATTAGGGGTATGATCAAACCTGTCGGCGAGCTTCACCGCTTCCAGCGCCTGAATCGCCCTCTCCCGCCGTTCCTTCGTATTTATCGAAGGATTATACAACAAAGGCAGTTCTACATTCTCCAGCGCAGAAGTCCGGGGCAGCAAGTTATAAGCCTGAAAGACAAAGCCGATCTTTGTATTTCTGAACTGTGCAAGCTGGTTACGGTTCAGACTCTTCAAATCTACCCCGTCTAGCAGATAGGTTCCTGAACTCGGTTTATCCAAACAGCCCAGGACATTTAAAAGCGTACTTTTTCCCGAGCCGCTGGTACCCATGATCGTTATAAACTCCCCGGTTCCTACGTCAAACGACACACCCTTTAACGCGCGGACTATCTCAGATCCGACTTTAAATTCCCGTTTCAGGTCATGTATCTCTAAGATCTTGCTCATCGCCTTCCTCCTCCCCGTTTAGGAACAAAAGGACTTGATTGCTGGCCAGCTTCCTCTCCCGCAGCAGGAGCAATACCGGTAACAACCAATTCATTCGCAGACAAACCACTCAGTACCTGAACCTGTGTGTTATTATTCAATCCGGTTTCGATCTTTTTTTGCTTCAGCACCTTGCCTTCTAACACCCATACATAATTTGCGTCCTTAACGGCTCCTTCGCTTCCCGGTGCAGATGAAACATTGGTCTTTGCATTTCTTGGTAATGGTGTGATCGTATACTCTTTGGCCATACTCGAATCCGGCCGGAACTGCAGCGCCCTGGTAGACACCAGCAACACATTATTCGCTTCCTTAGTATAGATCGTAATGTTGGCGGTCATTCCCGGTTTGAGTTTCAACTCTTTATTTGGTGCATTAATAATGGTGGTATAGGTGACCACATTCGAGGTGCGGTTTGGTCTTAAGCGAATTTCCTGTACCGTTCCCTTAAACACATCGTTTAAAAAAGCGTCGACCGTAAAAGTAGCCCGTTGTCCATCGTCCACACTGCCAATATCGGCTTCGTCTACCGCTGCCTGAACCTGCATCCGGGTGATATCCCGTGCTATGACAAAAAGAGTAGGAGTGCTGAAACTAGCCGCAACAGTCTGGCCTACATTTACTGAGCGGTTTAACACCACCCCGTTAACCGGAGAATAGATGTTTGTAAAAGCAATGTTCTGCACCGCTGATCTGAGCTGTGCCTCTATATTCTTTACGCCTGCTGCGGCCGAGCGGTAATTATTTAATGCAAGTTCATACTCCGCACGACTGATGGATCCGGTTTCCAGCAGTTGCTTTTGCCTGTTGAAATTACTCAACTGGTAACTAAGATTACTCTTTGCTTCTGAAAGCGCCGCCCTGGTCTGATCAACCGTGGCTTGTAATAATGATTTATCAAGAACTGCCAGTAGCTGACCTTTTTTCACCGTTGAATTGAAGTCAGCATAAATAGCCTCTATAGTTCCCGAAACGCGAGTACCGACAGATGTGGTATCCACGGGCTGAACCGTACCGGTTGCAGTTACACTTTCAGTGATATTACCCCTTTGAGCTTTTTCAGTTTGAAGCACTAAAGGCTGTTCTTTCTTTCTGAAAAACAGGTACCAGATGAGCACAAGTCCAACAAGCACTCCCAGTATCCATGTTAATCTTCTTTTAGTCATAATTATAATGTTATAGGAATGCCTGAATAAAAATTATAAATGCTCACCGATAGGGCGGCATTATATTTAGCTTGTATATAGTTTTGCAAGGCCTGAACATATAAGTTGCGCTGTTGGTAAAAGGTAAAAATATTGGCCGCTCCCAGGCGTAATTCTTCATTGGATATCCGGAATACTTCCTGATTGTACCTAAACTGCTCCCGTGCGGCATTGTACTGTCCCTGAGCATTCAGCGCATTGATATATGCCTGTTCCACTTCCTGAGAAAGTGTTATACTCGCATTGCGGCGGTCAAGCTCGGCCTGTTCAATATTGATCTTTGCGAGCTCTACATTAGTTTTGTTGGTCCGGTTGGCGAATATAGGGATAGAAAGTGTTATGCCCGCCTGCTGATAAAAGTTCCGGCCGAACTGACCGGTATTTGAGCTAAACGCATTATTGTTGATAATCACTGTATTGTTCCCCCCCGTGGTGGTTCCAAGGCTGCCAGACGCACTTAGAGTAGGCAGGTACCCGGCTCTGGCTTTTGTAAGGTCAAGTTCCGCTATCTGTACATTCAGGTCACTGTTCCTTATCTCCGGCCGGTTTTGTAAAGCGTATTGCTGTACCTCTTGTAAAGGGGTAATGACAAGCTCCGACAACACTGTATCCGGCTCAACGATATCAAAATTAGTACCTGCTGGCAGTTGCAAAAGGGTTCTGAGATTAAGCAGGTCCTGCCTTTCTGCATTCTGCGAGGTAACCAGGGTATATTGGTCGTTTGCCAGCTGAGCCTCAAACTGAACTACATCCCTTCGGGCGATGCTGCCGGCTGCGTATTGTCGCCGTGCCTGTTCAAGCTGAGATTTAGAGGTTTTCACAAGATCTTCGGCATAAATTATACTTTCTTTGTCAAGCAAGATATTCAGGTATGCCGAGGTGATCTGCAAAGTGATATTGTTATCTTCCTCAAGAACCCTCAGGTTAGCGGATTGCACAGCCAGATCCTTTTGGCGAATATCTGAGCGTAAGTAGCCGCCTCTGTAAAGCGTCCAGCCAGAATTTAAGTTATAAGCTCCGGTAATGGTGTTACCCTGGTTTCTCCTGTGATTCAGATTTTGTGATCCTGAGGCAAAAAGGTCTGGAAGTAATGCTGACCGCGACAAAAGCAGTTGCTGATTTGCAGAACGTTCTGTTAGCCTGAGAGTGTTGATCTGTATATTATTCCGCCGGGCATATTCGAGCGATTGTTGCAGGTTCCACACTGCTTTAGTACCAGTGAGTGCTGCTGTATCCTGTTTGGATTGTGCCGTAATCATCAAAGGTGTGGTAAGCATCAAATGCACTATAAAACCAATGGATAAAATTCTTAGTCTTCCTGAGAACATAAAACTTAGCGGGCTGTATGATGTCTATTGACCATGTTGGTAAAGATTTGCTACAACTATAGACCTAAATAAGCAAATAGGTCCTTCATTTGTTTAGATGAATCTGACTGCAGGTGAAGAGTTAGCTTCTTTTTTTCTTTTACTTACAACTCGCAACTTATAACCTAAATGAATACCTTTGCACCTGCTTTTGGTTCCTTTCCTGTTTCATCAGGAAAGGATTAAAAGGGAATCCGGTGTAAATCCGGAACTGTCCCGCAGCTGTAAGCTCCATAACCAAAGCCCATTCTTAAAGCCACTGTCCTGCTAAAACCAGGATGGGAAGGCAGGGCAAAGGGGAGCAAGTCAGAAGACCTGCCATCGCAACATAAATTCATAGCTTTCGGGGATTGAAGCTGGAATGAGGATACCTTTCTGTGTATTTCCATTTGTGGTACTATGCCCTGTTTGCTGTAAATCAGCGAAATAACAATGACATTTTTGTTCAGGGATCCTGGTATCTATCTAAAGAAAATATTCTGGCTTTTCATAGTCATGGCTGTACCTGTACTGGTATCTGCTCAAGATTCCGATGATAAGTTCAAAATACCCCTTAATGATTCGATTAAAGCTCATAAGCTAAAGGAAGTTGAAGTAAAAAGCCATAGGATAAGCTCAACGAATAAATCACCAGTACCTGTTCAGGTACTAAGCGGAGGAGAGCTTAAGAGAACCAGCAGTCTTTCCGTAGCAGACGCCATGAGATACCTGTCTGGTGTTCAGTTAAAGGATTATGGAGGGATAGGCGGCCTAAAAACCATCAACGTGCGAAGCATGGGAACCAACCATACCTCCGTATTTTACGATGGCTTGCAGCTCGGCAATGCACAGAACGGCCAAATAGATCTTGGTAAGTTTTCACTGGACAATATTGAGGAGATAACCTTATATAACGGCCAAAGAACGGATCTTCTTCAACCGGCAACTGGTGTTGCCTCCTCAGCCTCTGTATATCTTAAGACTTTGAGTCCCCGATTCAAGACAGGAACTAAATTGAATGCCGGCTTAAACCTGAAAGCAGGCTCATTTGGCCTGATCAATCCCTCTGCCCTGCTGCAATATAAGATCAGTGATCAGATCTACGGCAGCCTTAACACTTCCCTTACAAACGCAAACGGCAAATACAAATTCCGCTATACCAATGGAACATACGATACTAGTGCCATACGAAGTAATGGTGATGTCCTCTCCAACAGGATCGAAGCGGCACTTTATGGCAAACTGTCAGATGAAGGCACATGGAATATCAAATTCTACAATTACCAATCTGAGCGTGGTCTGCCAGGAGCAACGGTTGGCAACCGCTTTGATTATAAATACCGGATATGGGATAAGAACTTCTTTATTCAATCATCTGTAAGACACAACGTTAACAAAAAATACAGCATTCTCATCAATTCAAAATATGCTAACGACCGGTTACGCTATCTCGATCCGGAGATAACCAATCTTAATGGCTTATTGGAAAACGAATATCATGAGCAGGAACTATACTTCTCTATGGCTAACTCCTATTACTTAACATCTTTTTGGCAAATAGCTATTTCCACTGACTACAGGTACAATACTATGGATGCCAATCTTTACCGCTTTCCTCACCCGAAAAGGCACACGGTTTTAGCTGCCCTGGCAACCCAACTCAAAATCAAAAAATTAGATCTTCAACTTAACGTGCTAAGCACCAGCCTGAGCGATCAGGTTCAGGAAGGCGCAGCTCCAGGGAGCAAACAAGAATTCAACCCCACTTTTATGGCTTCCTGGCAGCCATTCTCTTCAGATCAATTGAGGCTCAGGGGCTTTTACAAGTCCATGTTCAGGACGCCCACCTTTAACGACCTGTACTTTACACAAATCGGCAACAGGTTCCTTAAACCCGAATACACCAGGCAATATGACCTGGGGATCACCTTTTCTAAGACTTATGACGACATCCTGCTTTCTGCAATTAGCCTGCAGGCCGATGCCTACTATAACGAAGTAAAAAACAAGATCATCGCCCAGCCGGGCAATAATATCGCGATTTGGAGTATGAGAAACCTGGGTCTTGTTCATATAAAAGGCCTGGACCTTAACATAAAATCATCATGGGAGCTTTCCAAGGAAGTTTCTATAAGTGCATCAATGGTTTATACCTATCAAAAGGCAACAGATGCGAATCCTGCTCCAAATGAAAATTACGGCGATCAGATCCCCTATATCCCGGTTCACAGCGGTTCTTTACTTGCCGGTGCAGATTACCGGCGTATTGGCTTAAACTACAGCTTCATTTACACCGGCGAACGATACAATCAAGCTGCCAACAACATATACAATTATATGCAGCCCTGGTATACTCATGACCTCAGTGCATTCTATAAAACAACACTGAACGGCAATGAACTAAAATTAAATGCTGAGATCAATAACCTGCTCAACCAGCACTATGATGTCATTGCAAATTTTCCGATGCCGGGCCGCAATTATCGATTAACCCTTAGCTATAAATTATGAAGAATCTCAAATCCACTGTATCGGTTTTTCTAATCTCCTCTACCCTGCTATGTTCTGTTTTTTCTTGCAGAAAAGATCCTGCAGTTATACCAGAGCAGGAAGAAACAGTCCCCCCAAACGGGCAAAGCACAGAAGTCAGGGGCTTCTACCTTCTGAATGAAGGGAATTTGAACATGAACAAAGCCTCCTTAGACTACTTTGATTTTAATAGCGGAATTTATCGCCGGAATATTTACAATGAAACTAACCCGGAAATTACCAAAGGCCTCGGAGATGTGGGCAATGATATCGGCATATATGGATCAAAGCTTTATGTAGTTGTAAATGTATCCAACAAGGTCGAAGTGCTGGACGCTAAAAGCGGTAAAAGGATCAGACAGATAGATATCGCCAATTGCCGCTATATTACCTTCCACAAAGGCAGAGCCTACGTAAGTGCCTACCTGGGAGTAGTAGGAGATCCTAAAGCTCCGGCAGGTAAGGTATCAGAAGTGGATACGGCGGCCCTTCAAATCACCAGGGAGGTAACTGTCGGCCGGCAGCCAGAAGAAATGGCTGTGGTGGCCGACAAGCTATATGTGGCTAACTCCGGAGGCTACAGCCCACCAGATTATGAAAGCACTATATCAGTAATAGATCTCTCCTCTTTTACAGAATTAAAGCGAATCGAAGTTGCTATTAACTTACACCGCCTTAAAAAGGACAAGTACGGCGATCTGTATGTATCGTCTCGCGGCGACTATTTCGACATCCCTTCCAGACTATTCGTTATCGATACAAAAGACGACAGAGTTAAAAAAGTGTTCAACACAGCAGTGAGTAATTTCTGTATTGATCAGGATACTGCTTACCTCTACAGCACGGAATTCAGTTACCAGACCGGCGAGAACGAGGTCAGCTATAAAATGATCAATGTCAAAGACGAAACAATGCTGGATGGCCGCTTTATTACTGACGGAACAGAGTACCATATCAAAACCCCTCAGGGCATCGTTGTTCACCCTGTAACTAAAGATGTTTTTATAACCGATGCCAAAGACTATGTCAGCCCCGGCACCCTTTACTGCTTCAGCAAAGAAGGAAAGAAGAAATGGCAGGTAACTACCGGTGACATACCCGCCCACATAGCTTTCCATTACTACTAAAACTACTAAGCCATTAAATTTTAGTCATATATAAATAATTAACTCGAACATGATGAATATCAAGTATCACTATCTCCTCCTTATTACCGCCCTTTCGTTATTTTCTTGCGGTAAAGAAAATGAAACTGCTGAATTACCACCGCAGGTAAGCTTATCACTGGAAACTGATCAGTTAACACTTAGCCCTGGCGAAATTTTCAAGATCACCGCTTCCGTGTCGGATAGCCAATATAAGAGCGAATGGTTACTTAATAACGAGCTTGTAAGCACTGCCAATGAATACAATTTTACTGCCGGGGATGAAGGTGTGTATAGCCTGAAATACAAGGCTATAAATGATGCCGGTGAGTTTTCAAAAACATATACCATTACGGTTGTTTTTAGTCCCGGCAGGCCGGTAAGTCCGGAAAGCAATGCCTATGTAACCAGTCTTGTGGTATACAAACCTGCACCTGGCCAGTTTATCAACAAAGCTCCGGGAAATCTGGAAAGCGCTAACAGCATCGTAGGTAAAAAGGGAACAGTCTCCCTGGGTGCATATGGCGGATACATCGTTCTGGGCTTTGACCACACTGTGCTCGATGTGGCAGACAAAGAAGATATCATAGTTTACGGCAACGGATCGAGTTCCTCGGCAGAGCCCGGGATTGTATACGTGATGCGTGATGACAATAAAAATGGCCTTGCGGATGACACCTGGTATGAATTAAGCGGAAGCGCATACAACTCTCCCGGTTACGAAAGAAACTATTCGGTTACTTACACCAGGCCTAATCCGGCGACAGCAGATATTCCCTGGAGAGACAGCAAAGGAAATACGGGGGTTGTAAAAACCAATAATTTTCATAAACAGGCCTATTACCCGGAGTGGATCGCAGAAAATGAATATACCCTTACTGGTTCTTTGCTGCCCTCAAGCAATATTGATATGAGCAATCCTAATTTTATAAAAAGCGCACCATTTGAGTTTGGTTATGCAGATAACATAGCAGGATCCGATAAGCTGGACATCAAAAATGCGATAAATGCAGAAGGAAAGACTGTAAAACTCTACGGTATAGACTTCATAAAGATCCAGACTGGCATTCAGGCTAGCCTGGGCTGGTTAGGAGAATTGTCAACAGAAGTTACAGGTGTGGCTGATTTGAGCCTGGTAAAATAGTTTATGAAGAGATGATCAATACGTCAGGCACACGCGTGCCGCGTGTGCCTGACGTATTGATTTACAGAAAGAAACTACTTCCCGCCAATTTCCGCTTTAATGATCTTGAGATATCACCTGGGCGGTAAGTACTTACTCTTTGAAAAGCCGGGTTGGTCCTGATGCGTGAACGAACTTTCATTTTCATGAAAACCACCACTTTTTCTTTTTGCACTTCCCCTTTTTCTTTTACATCTTGTAATAAGCGAAGTGAAAACAAGGCGAGCAAACCACCGATCACAAAGAAAAAATTAAGTCCTTCAAGGTTCAGGAGATGAATAACCGTAACACCTTCTGCACCCTGCCAGGCTAAGTTCCACTCCAACTGGTGACTAGAGAAAAAGTCTGCCATCAATCCTCCTGCCAGAGGGGCTATTGCACCGCTGAAAGAAACGATGATATTTTTTATCGAAAGATAGGTCATCGCATCCTCTTTGGGAGCCAGTTTTAATCCGATATTGCCGATGGCCAGGTTAATCCCTGCGGTCGAAATTCCACTTAAGATATTAATACCAACCAGCAGTGCTATGCTGGAATATTTATCAGAGGGAAGCGCTGTAAATCCCATAGCTATAATACAGGCGCAATATACAGGAGCGCAGATCCTGATTATGGTCTTGTTACTATAACGGTCGGTGAACTTCCCCCAGGTTTTAATAGAAGCGATACTGCTCAACTGGCCAATGATGGTAAAAGCCATCACATAAGATAAAGGCAGACCAATCGTCTTCATCATGTATACCGCAAAGAATGGCACTGCAAGATCAAGGGCAAAGGTCCAGAAAGAATTAAAGGTAATAAGCTTACGGAAATTTTTGTCCTTTAAAGGCTTACGAAATGACTTAAGAACGTGTACCTTCTCCAGTTCCGCCTGTGGTTCCGCAGCTCTTGAAAGCAGGTAAACCCCAAGCATCCCGACTGCTGCCCCCAAAAGGAACATTACAAAATAGGCCGTTTCTACATTTTGAGGATAATGTGATTTCATGAAGTCGATGAAAAAGGCAACCAGTAAACTGGTACTCACACTAAGTATCTGCATAAGCTTTGTCCGGTAGGAAAAGTATTGCCCCAGCATCTTCTCCGGCACAAGGTCTTTCATCCAGGAGTTCCAGCTTGCAGATGCAAGTGAACCAAAGAAATAATGAATGGTAAGCAAACCAATAAGGATATTTACGTTGACGCTTTTTCCAAATAGAAAAGGGAGGAATCCTACTACCAATAAAGCAACCCTTGCTACAATCGAAGTGTACACCGCTATAGCCCTCCGGTTATTGTACTTTTGAACCAACCAGATAGATAAGAGTTGAAAAACGTTCGTAAAGATGGGTAAGGAAGCGAGTAGACCTATCTGGAAATTACTGGCGCCCATAAATACAGCCATTGAAACCAGGAAAGTCCCTCCTGTCAAATTAACCATCACCTCTCCAGCAAGGCTCTCTTTTACAATATATCGAAGCCCGCTTTGGGTTTGTGCTTCTGTAAGTTTTGTCGTTGGTGATAAAAATTTCATAGATACTCTGTTTTCAGCAGATGAGCGTTGTCTTTACTTTTCGAGAATTTTTACGCCCTGGTATCAACGATGTTACAATTTTTTATAACTATATCAGACTAGTCCAGCTTCCGCATTTTTTCAGGATTTTTAAGGGCAAAACTGTGGACCAGATTACAGGTATAATCATTTGAAAGATAAGGCGTTAAAATGTCTTTCATTTGTGCAACAGTAGCCACATCGGTATGCTCCTGAACATATCCCATCCCTTTTAATTCGCCTTTTTCCATCAGGACAATGCTTTTTTCATCATTAGTGCGACCGGCATCGAGCAATACAAACGATGGTAAAGCCGCTTTCATTCCCGCTATTGCCTGCTGAACCCTGTTATTATATTCTGGAGGGAGTTCAGTGCTTTCACAGGCCCCATAGCAATGCCCATGAGCCATTCCGATACAGCTGTCATTATTACGCTGAATGAAGCACAATTTGGGGCATAAAGAGTACTCTTTTAATAGAAGCTGGATAAGGTTATGTCCTTCAGATATCTGACTAAAGCTATAAAGAGGTTTAGAGAACTTTTTCTTTTTATCGATCATTAAACGCAGATAACCTCGCTGATCCTCATACATGAACAGCCCATAAGCAAGGTCGAAACGTTTTAAAGCCCGGTTATTCGCAGGCCATAAGCGCTTTATTTCAGAAGCTTCCAGAATAAATGCCATTAACTCTGTTCCACAGTCCTGATAGGTAACCGAGTGTATGTTACGCATAAACTCTTGTCTCTGCCTGCCCGGGTTATTGCCGGTAAAATGCGAGAGCACTCTTTTTTTAATATTCTTTGCCTTGCCTACATAAATAACTTTCCCTTTCTGATCATGAAAGTAATATACCCCAGGCAATGAAGGCAGTCTTTCAATGTCAGCCTTTTTTAAGTTAGAGGGAAGTTGCTGTTCCTTTGAGTTACGGCTTAAGAACTGCGGAATATGTCCCTCCTCGTCTTTTCCAAGCATTAAAGAGAATAGCCTGGCTGTCGCCAGTGCATCCCCTCCGGCCCGATGCCTGTTTTCAATAGTAATATCGAGACATTTACAAAGTTTTCCTAAACTGTATGAGGGATATCCCGGAAGTATTTTGCGGCCCAGCCGTACTGTACATAGTTTCTTGCACTGCAGATCATAACCAGCCGCATTAAGGTGATGCCTCACAAATGAAAAGTCAAAATTTACATTATGTGCAACGAAGACTTTATCCCGGAGCAACTCATAAATCTCGCCAGCCACCTCTGAAAATGATGGAGCATTTTCAACCATTGCATTATTGATACCTGTAAGAGCACTGATATACAAAGGAATAGGAATCCCCGGATTTATAAGAGTCTGATACTGATGCACAACCTCTTTCCCATCATGCAGAACAATAGCAATTTCTGTAATTCCATTTCCACTGGCATGCCCCCCTGTCGTTTCAATATCTACTATGGCGTACATTAAATTTAGAAAAAGCTTTACTGAAATTGCTATTGCTTACTTAGTACAAACTTAAACAATTTGCTAATTATTTTAGTCAATATATTAAACTATTTCAATGTCGCCCGGTATGCCTTTATAGCATTGGCGAAAGCTTTGGAAAGCACCTTATAGTTTTCCTTGTTGGTGAGGAAACCCATATCTTCCTCATTTGTCAAAAAACCCAGCTCAATCATAATAGCGGGAGACCTATTTTGATATAATACAGCCAGCGATTTTTGCCTTACGGCTCTCAGGTTAAGCCCCTTAAATACTGATAAGTGTTTCTTAAAATTTTCGGCTAGTATATTACTTTGGCTAACTAAATACGGATTGTTCTCCATTGATCGCTCCGTATAAATTTCCATACCTTTTATCATCGACCGAACACTGGGTCCAATACTATCAGCTACACTATTAGCATGAAGTGAAATAAATACATCGCCTTTAATCTTAGCTCTTTCAGACAGGGGAACAAATACATCGCTGTCGCGTGTCATGATCACTTCAAAACCTTGCTGCTGCAAATGATCTCTTATTTCCCTGGCAATTGTCAGTACAAGATCCTTCTCATAAACACCGTTTGCTTTGGTTACACTGTCTTTACCGCCATGCCCTGGGTCGAGCACAACTACAAAGTTTAAGGTTGGGGGCGGAAAAATGGAGGCTACCAGCTGCCAGGAACAGCATATGAGAACGAATGTGAAGAGATGTTTCATTTTTAGTAGAAAGAAGAAGGTCAAAAATAGATTTATGAATGGAGAGTTAGGCTCAATTTTAAAACATTTAAGGCTATCCTTTTATTTTAGTATACAACCAACAAGCTGCTTAATATGACAAAGATAAACAAACAAAAGTTTCTGGTATACGGGGGACTCATGCTGGTATCTGCACTTATTTCCGCACTTATTGCCATTGGCGCATATCGTTATTTTGACGGCATGGAGAAAGAGGAGACTTACCTGCTTCCGGAAGAAAACGCAAAGTTAAGCTTCGTCAACCAAAGAACATCTGATCTATCCGCCGTAAATCCTGACTTTGTGCATGCTGCAGCCTCCGCCACACCCGCTGTGGTTCACATTCAAACAACCTATACAGGCTCATCAGGTTCGAGGAACCCGCTGGAAGAATTGTTTGGATCTCCGCAGGGCAGCAGCCCATCAAGAGCCTCCGGATCCGGAGTTATTATATCGCCAGACGGCTATATCGTTACTAATAACCATGTAGTAGAAAATGCTACAAACATCAATGTTTCTCTTACAGATCGCCGGTCATTCCAGGCAAAGCTGATCGGCCGGGATCCAAGCACCGACCTTGCACTTATTAAAGTTGAGGGCAACAACCTCCCTGTAATAGGAATGGGAAATTCCGACGAGGTGCAAGTGGGCGAATGGGTATTAGCCGTTGGTTACCCCCTCTCCTTAAATTCTACGGTCACAGCAGGTATTATCAGTGCTAAAGGCCGAAGTATAGGAATTCTCGGCCAGCGGGAGCCTGGCAATTCTTCGGATAATGCCGGCGCAAGTACCGCTATTGAATCGTTCATTCAAACAGATGCAGCCATAAACCCAGGAAACAGTGGCGGAGCCCTGGTAAATGCCTCAGGCCAGCTCATTGGCATCAATGCTGCCATTGCCTCACAAACCGGGAGTTATGCAGGCTATGGCTTCGCTATTCCGGCTAACCTCGCCAAGAAAGTGGTAAACGATCTGCGAAGCTACGGAGAAGTAAGACGGGGTTACCTCGGTGTAAGCTTCCCGGCTCCTTCGGCAGAAGAACAACTGCTTAGACAACAAGGGATCAATCCCGCGTCTATACAGGGCGTGTATATCACCGGGGTCCAGGCAGGTAGTGCTGCTGCCTCTGCAGGCTTAAAAGCAGGGGATGTCATCCAAAGCATCGACGGTACAAAAGTAGCTTCCTCCGCAGAGTTTTCAGAGCGCATAGCCAGGCATCGTCCCGGAGATAAGATACAATTGTCTTTTCTCCGGAATGGAAAGACCGGCAACGCCAATGTGACCCTGAAAGGGGCGGAAGCCTCCGCAAAGCTCTCTGGCAATAATGCTGGTGCTTTACAGGAAAAACTTGGTGCAAGCTTCGGACCGCTACCTTCAAACATAAAACAGTATTACCGACTTAATGCAGGCCTGCTTGTAACGGCTGTAGTCAGTGGTGGTTTCTTTGATAGAGCCGGGATACCCAGGAACACGGTTATCACCAGGGTTAACGGCCGCGCGGTAAACAGCTCCGCAGAGCTGGATGCTGCACTTGCCTTATCCTCAAACGGAATGGCGCGGATAGAAGGTATAACTCCTGACGGCATGCGATTCGTATTTAATTTCCCGCTCGGAGCTTAAACGGGATAGATTTCAGCACAAGCGCAAGGTCGTTATTTAATAAAAAAGGTTAGTTCGGCGCTGTCCGGCGCTGTCCTTAGTCTGTAGCCGGGGCTTAAGCGCGCCAGGGACTAAGGATCAACCAATAAAAGAGAGTCTCTGACTCCTCAGGCGTTTTTATAGCGCTTTAACGGAGTCTGAGACTCCTTTTTATTTCTGAATCCTTAGAGCTCCTCCGGAACTCCTAAGGACAGACAAAAGCTTAAATAACGACATTGAGCGCACGGGTGCCGCGTGTGCTAATAAACGAACTTTTCGTGCACCACAGACAAACCTACATTTCGTACTTTTGCTCTTATGGACATTTACGGACAGGCGCTTAGTGATTATTATAACAACAAGTTTACCGATACCCTATGGATTAATAACTCCTATGCCGAAGCGGAAGAAATGCCTGTCGACGTATTCTTCAGATCTCAGGATGAAATGCCCGATATCGAACTCCTGGCTCTTGAAAACTGTAAAGGAAAAATCCTGGATATAGGCGCCGGAGCTGGTAGCCATGCACTTCTATTACAGCAGCACAAGTTTGACGTATCTGCAATAGAGCTTTCATCTACAGCATGCCATGTAATGGAACTGAGGGGCGTAAAGAAAGTAATTAATACGAACATTTTCGATTATGAAGCTGCAAAGTTCGACACACTTCTCCTCCTGATGAACGGAATTGGCCTGTGCGGAACCATCGATGGATTGAAAGCTTTCCTCAGAAACACCCGGAAACTCCTCAAAAAGAATGGTCAGCTATTATTTGATTCCTCCGATATTGCCTACCTGTATGAAGAAGGAATAAAAAAGCCAGAAAGTTATTACGGGGAAATAACTTTCCAATATGAATACAAATCTCAAAAAGGTGAGTGGTTTAAATGGTTATACGTAGACCAGAACACACTAAAAAAGATAGCCTCGGAAGAGCGCTGGTCCCTGGAAATTTTAATGGAGGATGAAGATGATCAGTACCTGGCAAAGATGCAACCGATGGAAAACGCTTTATGATCCTTTCCTTGCTTTTCCTGGCTGTACGCCTTAAGCGGAAAGAATATCGCCTTTAGTTCCCGCGAACACAGCGAAATTCTGGTTTTTGTAGATACAGTCAATATCGTCGAAACCGGCTTCTGCAAGCATGTTCAGTTGGGTTTCCAGCGAAGCAAACTTGTCAAGCTTGATACGCTCGAAGGCGCTCCCGACAGCTGTGGCCTCAAGACCTGAATCCATCACCGACTCTTTCCAGCTATCTTTATAGAATTTATCAAATCCCTTACTCCTGCCCATTACCTGATCCGCATTAATAAAGAGGCCTCCGTCGTTAAGAGCCTCGTAAATATTTCTATATAGCTTTTTTTTGTCTTCGTCTTCCAGGTGATGGATAGACAGCGCCGATATTATCAGATCATATTTTCCAGGTAGTGCGTCTGCTGCAAAGTTGAGTTCCTGAAAACGGAAGTTTTTTAAACCCTTGAATCGCTCACGGGCGGCATTCAACATCTCTGGTGAAAGGTCAGTAAGCGTGTAGTTTAACTCTGGTCGTATAAGGTAAATAAAATAGGAAAATAATCCTGTGCCCGCACCGAGGTCAAGTATCGTTTGCGCATTTCCCAACTTCTTAATCAAGGGATAGCAAGCAGTGTAGAAATCATGAAAGCAAGGAATAAGGTAAGGCCTTTGCCTATCGTATTCTTTGGAGATCGCGCCGAAATGGTCTTTTACTTCTTCCATTATGTATATATAAGTTTGCGTTCAGACTGAAAGTTTAAAGTTAAAAACTTTGGCGACATGCCGGAAACTTTCTACTCTTCACTTTCAACTTTCAACTTCCTTTCAATGGCTGCTCCAATTTCCGCGGCCGGCAGGTCTGCCGCATTACCTGATGGCAGCGATAGCTCCCAATCCCCTTCAGCGGTCTTTCCTATTAAACCTGAAAGACTTTCGGCTTCAAGCTGATAAAATCCTTCATGCAACGATGGTTCAACCTGATATTCCAAACCATTTACTTCAATTTTAAACTGTTTCATTTTTCGAGATAAGATCATCAGATAAACACTTGCAAACACTTACAGTTTTCAACTTTCTGCCCTCAACTTTTAATCTTCAACTTACCACTATTCATCACTCCCATATACAAACCTACTACCACAAGTAATGTCCCCAGTATAGTATAAGCAGTGATAGGCTCATCCATAAGCCACCATGCATAGAAAAACCCGAAAAGAGGGCATAAAAACAGCCATAAAGAAGCTTTAACCGTATCGATTCGCAGCAGGTAAAACCAGCAGATCAGGCCAATGATAGAAACTGCCAGGCTTAACCAGAGCACAGAGGCCCAGAATTGCACATCCAGACGAGCAGTAGAAAAGTCACTAAAGACCAGCGTTACAGGCAGCAAAAACAATCCCCCCAGAAACACCTGCCAGCCGTTAATCAGCAGATTGGGAAGCTTCCATTTTACTGTTGCATAATAAACGCTGGCCATAGATACGGCAACCATACTGGCTATCAAAAGTACGAGCCCCTCTATAGTGGTGTAGGCGTTTTTTAATAAGGGATATGTCGCAACAGCAATACCAGTCATGCCCAGTATTATACAAATGATCTCCATCCTCGAAGGCCGTCTGCCTAACCAGATCGCAGAAAAAACAACAATCATCAACGGGTTGGTAGATACTGCCAGACTGCCAATACCTGCTGCTGTATATTTCATCGCGAACACGTATAGTCCAAGGTATATCGTTGTATTGAGTAAACCGAAAATAACGAGTTGTGTCCATTCCTTCCCAAGGGGCAGGCGAAATTCGGCCTGCCTTTTAAATGTATAAGAAAAAAGCAAAAGCAGGATACCGGCAATGAAAAACCGCACATTTGCCAATATCAGAGGGGAAACAGATTCTACGCCGAACTTTGTAGCCACCGAGGCAGAGGCCCAAAGTATGGAGAATAGTATCCCAATGCTTATATTCTTCATTTGGAGATAATAAAACGAATGTTAGTAAGACATTTCTATTATTTTTTCCACGTCCGAAGGGCTCAGGCTTTTACGCTCTCCCAGGCCTTTCCATCCGCGTTCAGTAAAGCGTTTCGCAATCACAGCAGCGGTCCCTTCGTAATTTTCAGTATATTCAGATAAGCTGGTTGCTATATTCAGGGAATGAAAAAATGCTTCCGTCTTATCAATTCCTGCTTTTGCCTTTTCTTCTACGGAGCCTTCCGTAACATTCCATACGCGTTCTGCATACTGAGCGAGTTTTTCTTTTTTACTGGAAAAATTATACCTGTAATGACTGGGTGCTACAATAGCCAGGGTGCGTGCGTGATCAATGCCATATATAGCAGTTAATTCATGCCCCATAGCATGTACTGCCCAATCGGTAGGGACACCTTTCTGGATAAGGCCATTTAAAGCCATCGTACAGCACCACATAAAGTTGGATGCAGCCTCATAGTCTGACGGGTCTTTAAGGATCTTCGGACTGAGCTCGATCAGCGTTTGCATGATACTTTCAGCAAAACGGTCCTGAAGCTGTGCCCCGGCCGGATAGGTCATATATTGCTCAAGAACATGAGTAAACGCATCTGTAATACCATTTGCCAACTGGCGTTCGGGTAATGTTTTTACTACCTGAGGATCCAGGATTGAAAATTCCGGAAATAAACCCGGACCACCCATACCCAGCTTTTCCCGGGTCTCTGCCCTGGTGATCACTGCGCCTGAATTCATTTCTGAACCGGTCGCGGGTATTGTTAACACGGTACCGAATGGCATGCCTTTCTCAGTGCGGATAGCTTTAGACAATATCTCCCAGGGATCATCGCCCTTATAAAGCGCTGCCGACGATAAGAACTTCGTGCCGTCAATAACAGATCCTCCCCCGACAGCTAAGAGGTAGGTAACACCTTGCTCTTTAATTATCTTTAAGGCTTTCAATAAGATCTCATATTCCGGGTTGGCGGGTATTCCGCCAAATTCAAGCACTTCAAAGTCTTTCAGAGCTTCCTTTACCTGCTCGTAGATCCCATTTAATTTAATGCTGCCGCCTCCGTAGAGCATCAATATTTTGGCGTTTGCCGGTATTTCTTTAGGCAGTTCTTCAATCCTGTCTTTCCCAAATATTATTTTCGTAGGATTCTTAAATTCAAAATTCAGCATGTTAAATAGTGTTAGAATTGATCGCTTGTCCTCAATTTTAATTGTTTATTTACTATTCTACAATAATACTCAGGAGCTTTTACTTTTGTCTTACTAATTAAGGAGTTTCAATTAACATATGGCCCGGAAAAAATACTCAGAAGAACAAATAAAGTTATTAGCAGACAATATAATGCCGGGCTTCATTCCCAAAGATAAGAATGAAGAGGCTTTCAGCTTTCATTTTACTACGGAAGGAATCAACTATAAAGCTCAGTATAAAAAGACTGATACGCAATGGATCTTGCAACAGGTGGAGGAGGTAGACTAGCTGGGATGCCAGGGTACTAGTTTCTTTAAGGCACACGCGTGTCAGCATACCACGTCTGTCCTGAGAGTTAGAGCAGCGCTCTCAGGATTCAGAGATAAAAAAGAGTCGCCGACTCGCTAAAGCACTATACAAAACGCCCATTCGAGTCAGAGACTCGCATTTATTAGCTAATCCGTAGACTCCGCTTCGCTTAGTCTACGGACAGCCCTGGTTAACTTAACAACATTGGGCGTGCGGCAGCACTAAAAATTTCGTTTTTTTTTACTAAATTTGTTAGTATGAAACGTTCAGGGAGTGCGGACCTGCCTCTGCACTACGGCTATGTGCCGAAGTGGCTGGCAGAAAGAATGGCGAAGCTGGGACTGGCGATTACTGAAGCTATTATTACAGAATATGGCAAGGCCGAAATTCTAAGACGTTTAAGCGATCCTTTCTGGTTTCAAAGCCTTGGCGCTGTGATGGGCATGGACTGGCACTCTTCCGGAATAACTACTTCCGTAATGGGAGCACTTAAACGAGCAATAAACCCCCATTCAAAAGATTTGGGAATCTATATCTGTGGAGGCAAAGGCAAATTTTCGCGCGAAACGCCAAATGAATTAATTAAGATAGGTAATGCCACCGGACTGGATGGAAATTACCTGGTACGTTGTAGTAAACTTAGTGCAAAAGTAGATAATACAGCAGTGCAGGATGGATTCCAGCTATATATGCACAGCTTTATTGTGACTGAAGATGGGCAATGGACAGTAGTGCAGCAAGGTATGAGCCCCGGCAGCTCCACGGCCAGACGTTATCACTGGCACTCCTCATCCTTGAAATCTTTTGTAGAAGAACCACATACGGCAATATGTGGAATCAATCAGGGCAATATCCTGAACATGGTGGCCCGGGAAGCCTCAGCTTCGCGCAACTCGGTGATGGAGATGACCAATGAGTCGCCAAAAATCATGCTTGCTGAAGCTCAGAAGCTCATTATGCCCGCACATCATGACGTTAGGGCTAAAGACGTTGACTTGAAGCGCCTCGGAAGTGTATTATGGCTGGCACACGAAAAGAAGCCTGCCGACTTTGAAGAACTCCTGCTTCTGGAGGGCGTTGGTCCAAGAACCTTGCAGTCACTGGCTCTCGTAAGCGAAGTGATCTACGGAACACCCTCCCGCTTTAAAGACCCTGCTCGCTTTTCATTTGCACATGGAGGTAAAGATGGGCACCCCTTCCCCGTTCCTGTTAAAGTATACGACGAAACTATTGGAGTACTGCAGCAGGCAGTTCACAAGGCCAAAATAGGCAACAGCGATAAACAGGAAGCCATAAAGAAACTTGCTGAGATTGCCAGGCGTGCCGAAAAAGGTTTTACGCCAAATGCCGATTTCGATAAAGTCATTGAAAAAGAACGAAATGAATCCTGGCGATACGGCGGACAAACAGTGTTTGGCAAAGAAAAGCCTCCTCTAAATAAGCAGCTTCAACTGTTCTGACCCCTGATAACCTATTCATTTTTAGGTAGATATACCCGGAAAGTTGTTCCCTCATCGACAGTACTTTCCAACTCAACCCTGCCTCCCAGCGTCTCAGCCTGGGTTTTTACAAGGTTTAGCCCAATACCCTTGCCCGGTATATTTCCTGTATGAAAACGATTATATAGGCCGAAGATCTTGGTTCCATATCTGGCAAGATCAATCCCAAGCCCATTGTCTTTTACAGATATATATATATAATCAGCTTCCAGTCCCGATTCAACATGAATCTTCAAAGGCCGGTCAGGATGTTTATATTTTATAGCATTTGATATGAGATTAAACATGATGCTATAAAAATAGGCTCTTAAGGATCTCAATTTTTCTACCTGCGAAAAATCCCAGGTAATCTGCGCGCCCGTCTGCATAATTTCATCTCCAAGGGCCTGTTGGATCAATTGCATTTTATCAATTAAGGATATCTGTTCTATCTGTTGATTCCCACTATCATGACAGCTTACAATGGTATTGAGATCCTTAACTACAGTATCGAGGTTAGACACCTCATTTACGAGATATTCGATCAGCTCCTGGTTGATTGGATTAGTATCTTCTTTCTCAAATAGTGATGCCAAACCTAAAATCTTAGATATCGGAGATCGCAGATTGTGGGACACGATGTAAGAGAACTGGCGTAAGCCAATATTTTTCTGAATAAGATCTGCGGTGACCTTCTTCTGTCTTTCTTCCTCTACTTTGCGTTCAGTGATATCGTCATAGATCCCTAAAACACCATAGACATTGTTGTTGCTATCCTTCAGTGGAATCTTGGTGGTATCTATCCAAAACACCTCACCATCAGCGTGCTGCTGAGTTTCAATATAGTGAATCCGTGGCTGTCCGCTGGCCATTATTTCCTGGTCGTCTTTCTGGTATTTGTGCGCTTCCTGTAAATCACATGGCAAGTCAAAATCGGTCTTTCCAACTATTGATTCAACATCTTTTAAACCAACACCATGTGCAAATACGGTATTTCCGCCAAGGAAAACTGAGTTTTTATCCTTCCAAAAGATTGACTGAGGAATTGAATTCAAAATATGGGACAGCATTTCTTCATTTTTCTGAAGGCTCTCCGCAGCTTTCTTCCTTTCAGTGATATCCAGTCCCATTCCAACGAGACATACTGTATCACCGATCTTAACTTTTCTGCCGTTACAGTAATATGGTATTTCCTGCCCGTCTTTCGTAAGAAGCCTGGCTTCAACCTCCGACGTCCCTTTTTCAAAAACACGGACAATGTTTCCGGCCAGGAGCTCTTTATCCTCCTGAACAAACAAATCCAAAGGATGTAAGGAGAATATTTCTTCTGTGCTGTAACCGGTAACTATTTCGAGGTTTTGATTCCAGTAAATAAATTCACCCTGTTCATTATACAAATAGAAAATGCCAGGCAAACTATTCATTATAATTTCAGTAAGCTCTTTAGCCCTGATCACTTCAAGCTCTGCAGTTTTCCGGTCAGTGATATCACTTACTATTCCATCCACTCTAACATACACACCGTCTTGAATTACAGGAATAGCCTTTACTTCCAGCCAGCGCAAACTACCGTCCTTATGTACAATTCGGTACTCCGAGACACATTTTTGCCCATTAAGCAAAAAAGCATCTTCCTTCTCAACTACAACCTTGTCTGCCGGGTATATTACGTCATACCATAACTTACTGTTTGCGAAGAAGTCGTCTAATGTGTAGCCATATATCTTAGGACATCCTTCCGAAAGGTTGATATATTTATCAGCAATAATATCTCTTGAAAAAAAACCAATGTTAATATTATTTAACACCTCTGTCATTTCCCAATTGAAGCTTTCACCTTTCAGGTTTGGATTATTGGTTTCTACCCTTAGCTGATTACCACTATCAGCATTGTCAGCACTTTGCATAGATTTCTTTTTAGCAGATCACCGGAAGATTTAGCCACCCGGCAATAATTAAAATACTATTCCGAAACCGGAATAAAACCTATACGAAAAACAAGGCGTTAAAGTTGCCGTTTTATATATCTCTTCCCATGCAAACGCTTCCTTTAATCCCTATATAAGGACCAAAATTGTCGATCACCGAAAACTGATGTTTTTCAAATAAACTTATCGAATCGGCCTGACGTTCTCCCGTCTCCAGTACCACTTTCGAATAATTGAGTTCTTTTGCCCAAAGAATAAGTTCATCCAGAATTCCGGAAGCTACGCCAAGCCCCCGAAAATATGGATTAACGAACATGCGTTTAAATTCCACTGTATCAGAATCTATCTCTTTGAAACAGCCACCGCCTACCGTAATACTTCTGATGCATGCAAGAATTACCGTATTGATGTTGTCTACCTTTATATCTACATCAAATTGATAATTGTTATTATTATACATAGCGTACAAATTCGCGTCCAGCTCCCTGACCACATTGATAAACCGCAAATCTTTGCTATCAGTTCGGTCAAACTCGATTATTGTTTTGACGTCACCCCTGGATTGTTTACCAGCACTCAGAGTCTTTTCAGCGTTCATAGCTACTTTTTCTTACTAAAATACATAATTTTATCAATAAACAACTACCCAACTAGAAAATATTTTACTAAATGTAAACTTTTATTGAAAAAAATACATCAAAGCAACCATAAAAACATTAAAAAAAGCAAACGACTCCAGAAAACATTAAAAAAAGCGACTATAATTCACAATACCTCAAAAAAAATACTCAATTCGCGAAATTAAACCACACCACCCTGCATAATTTCTTGTATAGTCTGACGTATAATTCCCGAACTTTCAGAATCGCCTTTCATTAAAGCTTTATTGAACTTGGCAAGCTGCGACATGGTAACATGGGCAGGAACAATCGGCACATTAGGATCGACTACTACATCGAGTACTGCAGGCCGGTCGGCATGCAACACCTGATCGAGGGCTCCAGAGATGTCTTCGGGCCGTTCCACTCGAATTCCCTTTAAACCAAGCAACTCTGCGAACTGCCCATATGGAACATCCGGTATGTTCTGCGAAGCATCAAACTTCGGTTCCCCAGCAAGTATGCGCTGCTCCCATGTTACCATATTCAGATCGCGATTATTTAAGACGATGACTACCAGGCGTGGGTCAGCCGGCTTTGGGATATCCGACACCGGTAAATACATTACCATGTTCGCGGGCAGGCTCTTCTACTGCATCCTCTTCCTGCAGATCGTTGGGAATAATTACCGCCGTTACTGTCCGTTCAGCTTTTGCAATGCGCATCGCCCTGTCGATCACCTGCCTTACCTGAGCAGGATCGGTAACCATATGTACATATTCTGAAGCCACATCCTTAAACAAGGAAACCAGATCTACCTCCTGTTGATAGCTACTACCCAGCGAGGTTCTTTTTTGCTGCCCCACTATAGCCACTACAGGCTGGTGATCCAGTTTGGCATCATATAATCCGTTTAAAAGATGAATAGCTCCAGGCCCCGAAGTTGCTAAACATACCCCTGTCTCGCCGGTAAACTTAGCATGTGCACAGGCCATGAAGGCGGCCATCTCCTCATGGCGGGTTTGGATGAAACGTATCTTATCCTGAGCCCGGTTCAATGCCCCAAGGATACCATTTATTCCATCTCCCGGGTAGCCGAAGATTCGCTGGACATTCCACTCTGTCAGGCGCCTGACGATAAAGTCGCTTACATTCATAACTCTGATTTTTGGTATTTAACCTCATGATTCAATAAATAAAGCAGAAAAAAAGTTTGATCAATTACAGATTGATTTCCCAATAAAAAAAACCAGCTCTTGTAAATTCCCGTTATCTTATAAAACAATAACATTATGATACTTGCAATGATATTTACAGGGCGGGATATTGAACAAGAAGAGCAATTTTCAGATCCTTCTCCTGGAACTAATGCTCCTGATAACTCGAATGATCCGGATTCTGAAGAAGTAGAGAGAGAGTACAACGACAATGAACTTGTTCCGGATGAAGACGAGGAGGATGACGACAAGGTAGAAAAGGACGACGACTTTGAAAAGAATTACGGCCACCTGGATAATGGCCAGGATGATCTGAGCACTCCGGATTCCGGGGATGGGGTTGATAATTTGGAATGAGCGGCTATCGTAGCGCTTTAACGGAGTCGGAGACTGCTGTTTATTTCTGAATCCTAAGAGCTCCTCCGGAACTCTTAAGGACAGACAGGGCTGCAAGTTAAATCTCGAATCCCGGCGCTGTCCTTAGTCTGTAGCCGGGGGTTTAAGCGCGCCAGGGACTAAGGATCAACCAATAAAAGGAGCTCTCCGACTCCTCAGGCGTTTTGTATAGCGCTTTATCGGAGTAAAAGAAAAACAAATAAGGACCTACAGCTCTCTAGCCATCAAGCAGTGTACGCAGGGTAATAGAAAATCTCTTCCCGGCAACCGGTAAGATACTGTGCTGCCAGTTAAACCTGGAGTCTCCCTGCATGACATACAGCGACCGGCGCTTTACAGTAAAGGATAGCAGTGACGACCTGCTTTGCTTCATCTTGTCTTGCGGCTTAAACCTGAATACGCAATCGGATAACAGCGAGATCCCGGCAATAAGATCAAAGGGCGGTGCATCTCTGTGCCAGTTGATGACAGAGCCGGGCGGATATTCAGTAAGCAATAGCTCTGCAAAATCTGTAGGATGGATCGCCACGAGATTTGATACTTTTTCTATCAGGGGTTTAAAAACTGTTGGTATTTCCTTTCCCTTTGAAAGAGTGCGGCTCGCAAAATTCCAGTCGTAGCCAAAACTTTCGACCTTTCGTCTTGCTTCATAACCCTGAAAAACAAAGGCATGAAGATTTGATTCGCTAATCGCCTGCAGCAGCTGATCTTCTTCAGTTACGGAAATGAATTCAGGAAAATAGCTGAAGCCCTTCGGGAACACTGGTTCAAGAGAAAATAAAGTATCCATTTAATGTCATTCATTCCATGTTATGAGAAATAACATAAAAAACATGCCATGAATAAGATAAACTCGGGCTCAAGCCGCTGCCGGTTCCAATTCAGCCACAAGCAACCTTTCTTTCTTATGCCTGAATATAAGTATCCCTGCAAAAACCGCTCCCAACAGCGACATGGAAACTCCCACCAGTTGAGGAGAGGCATAACCGAGACCTGCCGCTATAGGCATGCCCCCAAGGAAAGCACCCAAAGCATTTCCCATGTTAAAAGCAGCCTGGGTAACCGAAGCTCCAAGCATTTCAGCACCTTTCGACGACTGGATCATCAGCATCTGTATGGGCGAAGCCATCGCAAGTGAACAACTTCCCGCAACAAAGGTCAGCACGATAGACACCGGCTGGCTCTCTGAAAAGAAGTAGATCAGCACCAAAGTGGCAGCCATAGCAAAAAGCAAAACAAGACATGCTGTTAGCGGCTTCAACCGATCAGCAAGCTTTCCACCAACCAGGTTCCCTACAAACATTCCAAAACCCGCTACCATCAATATATAAGGAACCATCGACTCCGAAAACCCGGACACTTCAGTCATTAAAGGGGCTATATAGCTGATCCAGCAAAATAAACCACCAGTCCCAATTGCAGTGATCAGGAAGATCAACCATGGATCCAGACGCGCAAACACCTTCATTTCCGCTTTTATATTACTGTTCTTTGAAGCAGGCAAGGCCGGAAGCAAAATATAGATGGCTAACATGGTCAGCAATCCGATCAGCCCAATGCTGCCAAAGGTATATCTCCACGAATAGTTATGCCCAATGTACGTTCCAAGCGGAACGGTTAATAGGTTTGCTATCGTCAGCCCGCTGAACATCAGCGATATTGCCTGAGCCTTCTTACCATCCTCTGCTAAGCGGCTCGCCACTACCGAACCGACACCAAAGAAGGCGCCGTGGGGCAAACCTGCCATTAAGCGGGCAATAAATAAGATCGCAGCATTAGGAGCAAAAGCAGAAAGGCTATTGAAGATCGTGAAAAGCAGCATCAAAACCAGCAGAATAGTTTTGGGAGCCATCCTGCTACTCGCGGCAACCAGCAGCGGTGCCCCGATAACCACCCCTAAAGCATAGGCCGATATCATATGCCCCGCCTCAGGTATAGAAATACTAAATTCACCAGCAATATCCGGCAACAATCCCATCATCACAAATTCTGTAGTTCCTATCCCTAAACCGCCCATCGCGAGCGGAAGTAATTTCTTTCTCATCTACCTTCTTTATCCCCTATTTTTTAAACATCTTAGAAAGCCGCAAATATACGTTTGAACAAACAGTTTATGCGTCTGTTAAATATCATATCACATATTTGAAATGATGTACCGGATCTATATTTTCTTGTTAATGCTGGCACAAGCCTGCCACTCGTCCCTGGCAATGCTGATGCACGCGTGCCGCGTGTGCCTTTATCCACAAGGCCAGATTTTCGTCCTGCTAGTAGGTGTCAGCCTTCAATCCTGTAATGTTTCTGGCCCTGCAGGCCTCTTCGGAAAAAGAAGTCCCCACGAAAAATACGGGCAAAACCTGATCGATGCGGGATTGAGAGAAAGTGCTTTGGGAAAAGCCTGGTTTGGACAGGCCGAGGCAAGCTTACTTAAGCCCCTAAGCGTCACCATCCCCTATAAAGAAAGCGGCTACTTCTCTGCCGAACAACCACGGGCCGCCGCTGTACGCTTCGAAGCTAAGAGAGGGCAGCGGATCAGTATCTCTCTTGATAAGAAACCAGCGACTAACTTCTGCATCTACGTCGATCTCTGGGAGGCTAAGACTAGTGGTAATAAAAAGCTTCTGGCTTATGCTGATACAAATGCTGCGCCGTTTAAACACGACATAGACGACAACGGTATCTATATCCTTAGATTACAGCCGGAGCTCCTGGGCTCCGGGGAATATACACTGACCATTTCAAGTGGCCCCTCTTTAGCCTTCCCCGTTCAAAAAGGGAAAATAGGCAGCTTTTGGGGAGCCGACAGGGATGGCGGCGTCAGAAGACATGAGGGAGTTGATATTTTCGCAGCTAAAAGAACTCCAGCCCTTGCCGCCGCAGACGGTTTCGTCTCGCGGGTTGGAGATAATAAACTGGGCGGCAAAGTTGTTTTCATTCGCCCCGAGGGCAAGAATTATAACCTATATTATGCCCACCTGGATGAACAGCTGGTTACCGATGGCCAGAAAGTCTCTGCAGGCGATACTATAGGTTTAGTGGGAAACACAGGTAACGCCATTAATACCGCACCGCATCTGCATTTTGGCATTTATACCGGAGGAGGAGCCATTGATCCATTAGACTTTATCAACCCCGCAATCAAATCTCCACCGGCAATCACAGCTTCCCTGACAAGTATTGGCAAGTCTGTAAGGACAGGTTCAGGCATTGTACATATGAGGGAAGGCCCCTCTGCTACCGCCGCCTCTCTAAGAACCTTATCTCTCAACAGTCTGCTGCAGGTGGAAGCGGCATCTTCTGGCTGGTACAAGGTTTTATTACCTGACGGAGTAAGTGGTTTTGTCAGCAGTACAACGGTGAAACCTGTGAGTCTCCCGGTTAAACAGCTAAAGATTTCAAATGAACAATATGTATTAGATAAACCAGAAAGTATTGCTGCCCGGAAAGGTGTCGTTTCTCCTGGAGAAAGCATTAGAATACTGGGAGAATATAATGGCTACTATTATGTATCAGGTTCTCGGCATAGTGGCTGGCTGCCTAAAAACCTGTAAGTTATATGGTGCAATCATACGTGCAAATATTCTGAGGCAACAACAGCAAGGAGGATAATAATAAGAAGCCACATCGTAACCGTATTAAACTTTTCTGCATTATTGTATCTTTCCTGGTTCCTTCCCTGTATACTTTCCATTTAAGTGCGTGTTTGTTTACAGCCTCAAAAATGCAGTATTCAACGCCAATTGACACCTCAACAAACTGGGAAGCCCGACATCCCACACGGCTGAAACAACTTAAACGATTGAAATTATGCTAATAGCCTCAATCAGCCTTGCAGACGTTCACGGAATTCAGAGGGCGTACAATCCATCTGTTTTTTAAAATACCGGTTAAACGAAACCTTAGAATTAAAGCCGCTAAGAAATGCAAGTTCATCGATCTTTATATTTTTTGGCTCGCTTTGAAGGAGACCACAGGCGTGGTCAACCCGGTACTCATTAATATACTGGTAGAAGTTCTTTCCTATATGGACATTAAACAACTGGGTGACGTGGTGCTTTGGAATCTTAAGCTCGGCCGCAAGCCCCTCCAGGCTAAGGTCCGTTTTTAGATAAACTTTTTCTTCCAGCATCAAAATCTCCAGCTTTTTTTCGTATTCAGCGAGCACTTTTTCTGACAGGGCTGATTTTTTGTATAGCCGGGATCTTTCTCCGCTATCGCTGTTATCGGATGCAGCCGAAAGTTCCATTGCACCAACCCGCCTAATTCTGAGCCGTTTTATATTATAACGAAATACGATCAACACTGACGAAAATATCAGCGTATACATAAAGAAGAATGTCCAGGAAGATATACTTCTTGTCCAGGGGATCAACCTGGTATAGGTTTGAACAAAGAAGAACAAGGCGATGATCAAAAGTATCATACCTGCTATACCAATTAAGCGCCGTGCATCTCCCGATATCGCCTTTGATTCCCTGGCTCCACCAAACATACCCTTCAAAGCATAAAAAAACATCGATATCGCTACCGAAGAATAGAGTACTCCATAGTAAAGACGGGTATAATCCTGTCTGAAGGATGAACTGCAGAGCATGATTATGTAAGCAACGCATCCCAAAAGAAAAGGTACTGAATGCAGCCATATCATCATATTTGACAACACCTTGCCCTGCGATGCACGCCAGGCGAAATAGAAAAACGGGCCATAAAATAAGCCAAAAGGCACTGCACCATCAATATATCTTTTATCAGCAAAGTAGTGCCGTGTAAATAAAGCATAACTTACATGGAACAGTACATAACACAAATACAGGAAAAGTATTTTTTCAAAAGGCGTTTTATTCCCTGCAGTATAGTGAAGACTGATAGTCAGTAAAGTAAAAACGATAATAAAAGCAAGCAGTAATGCAGACATGCACAGGTATTAAATTTAATTCGTATTTATTGCTGACTGCACTGAAGCCGCTTTTCCAGACTGGCGGTACTCGGAAGGTGTAAGTCCGGTTTGTTCTCTAAAGTACCTGTTAAATGAGGTCTTTGAATTAAATCCGCATTCATAAGCCAGAGATTCCATTTTAATATTTCCTTCACCATTCAGTACCTGAACAGCATGTGCTATCCGATATTCGGCAATCAACTGATAAAAACTCTTTCCTATTTGCACATTAAATAACTGAGAAAAATGGTGCCGCGGGATCCCGGTTTCCTTACTGAGCATGTCGGGATTCAAATCGCTGTTAAGATATAATTTAGATTCCTTCAGTATTTTATGAATTCGTCTGGCATACTCATCCAATACTTCCTCATCCAGATTTGATTTCTGATAGCGTTTCCTTACCTGCTGGCTATCCACAGGAAGAGTATCTGCGGAAATCGTTTCCTCATCTGCTTCTATATTTCTCATATACAGATATTGCAGCATAAGCAAGAGACTGCAGGCAAGCAAGCCATATATCAGCAAACGCAGGTCGAAGCCATAGTTAATATCGTTCCTGAACATCTGCAGCATCAACAAAATGATCAAACAGGCATTGGCAATGTTAACCACACTAAGTTTCGTGATAAGCAAATCGGCATGTGCATGGAGCTCCTGTACTTTTTTTCTCGCAAACATGATGCTAAACGTGTAATACAATAAAGAAGCAAACATACTGGCAAAGTAGGCAGGATAATAAAACATCAGAGTCTGTGCCGCCGGCAGAGAGTTTTGCAGGCCATAAAACACAAAGGGATACGCCACACTGAAAAGCAGAAATGGCGTAAAGTGTATTAAAAAGTTCGCTTTTGACTTGGCAGCTTCATAACCGGGTTGATTTGCAGTGTATAGTAGCGGGCCATACAACAAGCCTATGGGCGTTCCGATGTTGCAGACAATTGCTACAATATGTACAGCAGAAAAAAGCGTTACGACTTCAATATAAGTATGAAAAGCAGCAGCAGATTGCACTGCTTTAAACAAAAAAAATATAATAAGCAGGTGAAAAAAAACAATCCCCAATGTAAGCATCTTTCAGTAACGTATATGCACCCCTGCGCAAAGTTACGTCAAAGAGCTCATACTTTTATAGTACTGATACAGCTTAAAGGAAGAAACGGTGTTAGGGCCAATAACGCAAAAGACGCCTTATTGGAAAACCTGATCGCTTGATCTCTGTAAAGAACTTTTGATCAGCGGCTTAGCGTGAAATAAAATTTACTTCCGATCTCCGGCTCACTTTCAGCCCAAATCCTGCCGCCATGCAGTTCTACAAACTCTTTGCATAGCAGCAGGCCTAAACCTGTACCCGATTCATTGTTAGTGCCAGGCGTGCTGGTTTTAGTATGTGGGATAAACAAGTTTTCAAGGATATCAGATGTCATGCCTCTCCCGCAGTCTTCAACGGTTACCAGGATGTCATCAGGTCTTTCTTCCGCTTTGATCATTATCCAGCCATGCTCGTAGCTGAATTTAATGGCATTTGTTATGAGGTTCCTTAATATGGTATTTAACATATTGGCATCCGCATTTATGACAAGGTTCTCGTCGGCCACTCCAGTGATGCAAATGTATTTGCTATCAGCCACTATTTGATTAATTGACACTTCGGATTCAAAAACATCTTTTAAAAACAGTACCTGCCTTTTTAAAGAAATATTACCTGATTGTGCCCGGCTCCAGTCGAGAAGGTTATTTAAGAGTGCATAAGTATGATCTACCTGTGCGCTTAACATAGCTGATAGTTCGAGGGCTCCTTTCATGTTATTTTGCTCCAGATCTTCAGCGAGAAACTGAGTGAGCATTTTTAAAGAGCTTACAGGGTTACGAAGGTCATGGGCTATGATTGAAAAGAACTTATCTTTTGAGGCATTTAATTCCAGAAGCTTTTCATTATGGATGCGAAAATCAGAAACTTCCGGGTCTAATTCACATGTATCTGTCAAAAACTGTAACATTCTGCAAATATGAGTCTTAATACTCCCTGACATGCTTCAGCTAACTGGGATGTACACCATGCCATGTGGTTGATACAGTTGTTAAACTGGATGACCGGGAATATGAGGGAAAGCTTTTTTGCAAACCAACTCTCTGTTATTCACCCTCTAAGGTATGTTGATGACGGCGACTTTGGCCTACTGGATCATGTTTTTGAAGTTGGCGGTAAAAATAAGACAGCCAAGCAAGTAAAACATGTCGAAAAATCGTTTGTCGTGGCTGACGATATTGAGATAGGTTATCAGCATAAAATACCTTTATGGCTCTTTGGGTTCCTGTATTAGTAATAAGGGCTGTTGATGTCCCTCTCTGTTGACAAGAAATAGATGGCTACTGAAACATAAGCTCCCCACAACACTCCGGGAGATGAAAGTTTCGCCCTTCATTCTCAATCATGAACCAGCAATGCATGCCTTTAAACGACTCAATCGAATTATAGCAAAAAAGTTTCCCCGGAATTCTAAGAAATAGTTCGAAATAAGAGACTTCATTCCGGCAGGTTGTTTTATCCCAATATGACGTTAAATGCTCCAAACAATAAGGAGGCAGTTCAATCTCATCCTGTGTATCTCCGGTGAAAGAAACTCTTGTTTCTCCCTCTGAACTGATGTTAAATTTATACCAATCAGTCCTTTCATTAAAAGCAAGAGAAAATTCAAGTTTTACAGAGGCATTTCGATCTGATTGCTCAGACAAGAAAAGGTAATTTAAGAAGATATCATTGTTGTTATGTGCTATTGTTAAAGAAGCAGCTCCGGTTGATTCAGCTAAGGAGCTCTGGCCAAACCTGGCTAGTTTTTTAACCGTTTGCCAATACATATTAGTATCTCCTGCATCAAAAATATAGGGAGCAAGATATCTTTCCGTTGTTTCCATTGAATTCTCTTAAGAATGAAAAATCTTTGCTTGCCGGTTTTTAGTTTATTAAGGAGAAAACCGACACTAGCCTAAGCCTTTGGTTTATTAGCTGGTGCAATGACCAAAGGACAAAACTGCAGGAAGAAAAAGACTTGATGGGTTATATAAATAAAATATTTAGGGCTAAAAAATAAATTATGACTGATTTACTTTGCCAAAATATTCAGACGGAGAAACATTGAACTGCTTTTTAAATTCTTTGCTGAAATACTTACTGTTATCATAACCCACCATGTAAGAAACCTCATAAACGGTGTAATGATTTTCCAGAAGCAGCTCTGCTGCCCTCCTCATTCTTAGTGACTTTACAAAATCGTTGGCAGACAAGCCTGTCAACGCCTTTATCTTTTTAAATAAGACCGGCTGACTCATTGCAGCCATTGCAGAGAGGCTCGCTACTCCAAACTCCGGCTCGCCTATATTTTGATTGACAAACCCCGTGATCTTGTTAAGAAAAGCTTCATCAAGCGGATGCATCTTTGGCTCCTTTGATTCAGGCAGCATTTCAGAAGGTATTCCCGGATCTAGTCTGAGTTTGGTCCCAAAACGTCTCCATAAAATCTCCCGGGCCTTAAAAAAATTCTCAACCTGCAGTAATAGAACGCGCGGACTGAAGGGTTTGCTTATATAGATATCAGCGCCGGTTTGCAAGCCGCTTACCTGGTTTTCTGCAGTATTCTTTGCTGTCAGCATAAAGACCGGAATATGACTGGTGCTTTCGTCAGATTTAATTCGCCGGCAGAGTTCCAGTCCATCCATCTCCGGCATCATTACATCTGTAATGATCAGATCAGGAAGATTTTGTTTCACAAAATCAATGGCTTCCATACCGTTCGAACTCTCATAAATCCGGAACATATTATGCAAACTGCCTTTTATCAGCTTCCTGATTTCGGCATTATCTTCCACAATAAGTACAGAATGCGTCAGACCCGCCGAGGCAGACCCTTCATTGTCTGAGCTTTCTGCTAATTGCTCAAATTCCTGCCTGGCTGAAATCGTCTGCCCGTACCTTTCAGGAGCAGGATCATTCTTAATCCAAGATGGGTCAAAATGACCATAGCCCTTTCTTAATTTCAGAGAAAAACAAGTCAGCTTATCATCGGAACCAAGCTCCTCGCTGCTTACGGTTAAGGCCCCCTGATGGACTTCAGTGATACTCCTGGAGAGGGCAAGCCCTATACCATAACCCGTATTCGACTTCCCATGATCGTCTTCCTGAAAGTAGTTATCGAATAATTTACTGATGTTTTCCTTTGCAATTCCCTTCCCTGTGTTTGATATCGCAATTTCGACCTGTTCATTGCTCTCCTGCACGCTTACCCTGATAAACCCGTTTTGCGGAGTAAATTTAAAAGCATTCGATAGCAGGTTATAGATCACCTTCTCCAATTGGTCTTTATCGAAATACAGTTCCATCCGGCTGTAATCACATTCCAGGGAGACCTGGATATTTTTAGAAACTGCAGCCTCATAATAAGAAGATATAGCTGCCTTCAGGATCGGAAGCAGGTCCCACTGCTGCACATGCAATTGCAGATGCCCCGTTTCGGCCTTCCTGAACTCCATAAGTTCATTTACAAGCTTCAGCAAACTTTCAGAATTATTTCTTATAGTGATCAGCTGCTGCTGGTCTTTGAGATCGGCAGAACCTTCCTTCAGTAAATTCTCTGCGGGCCCTGTGATAAGTGAAAGATGCGTCCGGATCTCATGTGAGATATTAGTAAAGAAGTTTAGTTTTAACTGTGTCAGCTCCCGGTTTTTGTCTAACATAGCTTTCAGAAGCATGTGCCTCAATCCAAATACAACTAATCCGGATAAAACCAGGAGGTAAATTATATACGCCCACCAGGTTTTCCAGAAAGGCGGGTTCACGGTGATGCCTAAAAGGGAGCGCTCAATCCAGCTACTATCGTTATTTTTTGCCCTGACCAGTAAAGTATAAGCCCCCGGAGGCACGTTGGTAAAAGTGACCGAAGGCGTCGAAGTACTTTTCCACTCATCATCGTACCCCTCCAATTTATATAGGTATTCGTTCTTCGCAGGTTTTATGAAGTTCAGGATGGCAAAATCAACGGAGAATACGTTTTGATCGTGACTCAGCGTAATTTTTCCTTTAGAATTAATATCTCCGGTGGACCGGATTTCGGGTTTTGAAGAAGACGCCTCACTGTTATGAATTTTCAGTGAGGTTAAGTAAAGCGGCGATTGTAACGTATTGATCTCTATCTGGTCAGGAAAAAAACTTGTCAGACCATCATATCCACCGAAAAAGAACTCTCCCTTACTGCTTTTATAGTAGGAATTATTATTGAATATTCTGCCGGCAATCCCGTCTGCCTCTGTATAATTGTAAAAGATCTCGTGACTCGCATCGAAGCGACTAAGCCCTTTTCCGGTACTGATCCAAATTTCTGCCTTGTCGTAAGGGATCACACCCAAAACATTATTATCAGCAAGACCTTCTTTTACTGTGTACCTGGCCAGCAGTTTTCCCTGCAAATTGAGCAAAATCAATCCGCCATTTTTGGTTCCTATCCAGACGTTCCGGTTTCCATCTTCAACAATACAGTTTACTGCAGAAAGGCCTGCTTCTCCGGATATACTCATTTTCTTTACCTTATTTCCAGTTATCTGATATAAGCCAGAAGGCCCTCCGAACCATATCTTGCGGTCGCTGGTTTCTGCTAAGGCGAGAATGGAGATCTTTTTAGTAAGCCCTGCTATTCTGTTATTCGGAAGAGGTAAAAGGCTGTTTCCTTTCTTCTGATAAACGTGAAGTCCCGAGATTTCTGTTCCCACCCAAAAATTGCCTTTAGAATCGTCTAACAGAGCGGTTATCTCAGAACCAACCGTTTCCCTGTTTTGGTATAAAAAACGGGTAAAGCTCCTGTTCTCGCGGTTAAACAAATTCAGACCACCTCCATGTGTTCCCACCCAGATCAGTCCTTTCTTGTCTTTATAGATCACCTTTACGAGGTTCGAACCCAAACTAGCCGGGTTTCCTGCATCATGCGTAAAGCTGCTACGGGTTCCCGCACTGCGGTTAATACAATTGATGCCCCCGCCTTCTGTTCCAATCCACAACACTCCCTCATCTTCAATGATAGAGCTAATAACATTATTTGTTAAAGAAATCCCGGGCGTACGGGTGCTATAAACAGCAAAGGGGGTGTTATAGGCAAAATAGCTATTAAGACCTCCAAAGAAAGTGCCGATCCATATATTTCCGGCATTGTCCTTAAATAAACTATGAATGGAATTTTGATTCAAGCTGTTCTTATCCCAGGGACTGTGAACATAGTTTTCAAATTCATGAGTACTTAAGTTCAAAACAGACAAGCCTTCCTGGGTTCCAATAAGAAGTCTTCCTTTTCCATCAGCTAACAATCTCCTTACATAGTTATTGATCAGGCTGTTTTTACTCCTGCTCTGATGAAGGAAATTGCGGAACCCGCCAGCAGATGCACTGAAAAGGAATAAACCGTTTCCGGACGTTCCAATCCACAAGTTATAAACCTGGTCTTCAAAAAAACTATTAACCTGAACATTCCGCAAACCGGGCGGTACGGCGGGAGCTATGCGTACAAATTTGTTATTTCGTTCAAGCAGTTTCAGAATACCGGAGGAAGTTCCTATCCAAAACCAGCCTTTTTTATCCTGAAACACACAACGAAACACAATTCTCCTGGCTGACAGGGGAATCAGCTTTATTTTCTGAGATCCTTCATAACCTTCAATCACAAAAAGAGCACCTTCGCAAGAGACCCAGATACGACCTTTCCGGTCTTCATAAAGATGTGATATGGCCAGATTTCCTGTAGCAGCGCCCGGTCTCTTTATTTTCACCCTTTCGAATGAATTCCTTTTCCCATCATAAAGATTAAGCCCGTTTCGCGTACCTACCCATAAGCGCCCCCTGGTATCGCTTAAAAGTGCGGTGATATAATTATCAGAGAGAGTTGTGGAATCGGAAGCTGAATGTTTGTAAACTACAAATTGGTGTGAATTGTAGCGGTTTAAGCCATCCCGCGTGCCCAGCCAAAGAAAGCCCTTACTGTCCTGCGTTATACTTAAAACGGAATTCTGAGACAGGCCGTCCTCAATATCCAAACTGTTGAATTTAAGCGGCTGCGCATTGCCGGTAAGAAAGGAAACGATCAGAAAGAACTGAAGGATACCAGTGAAGTGCCCGAACATCTTAACACAATTCAATACCACTTACTAAAGAGGGTTCAATAATTTGGTTATCAACAGCCAAATATAGTTTATGCGATACGAATAAGACAAAATAAATTTGCCCATAATAAATTTCCGCCCCATTCATTCGATTTTTTACCCCTCCCCATATATGTCGAACTTCCAATTTTGCATCATTAAGCAATAAAACCAATATATTCTAATTTTATAACCAGTAATATCCTAAATTATTAATGCTATGTTCAGAAGATCAACTCCTCCATTTAGGGGCAGCCGAATTCCTTGTAAACACTATCTGCTGCTCTTTATTTTCCTAAGCCTGTCCCTCGCCGGATTTGCCCAGAGGAAGATCTCAGGAACAGTTAAGGATAGCCAGGGAGAAGGGCTTGCGGCCATTTCTGTAAAGATTAAAGGAAAAGCCACTGGCAGTCAAACCGACCTCTCAGGAAATTTCAGTTTAGTTGTACAAGACAACGATGTAGTGATATTCAGCGGAATTGGCTTTGAGGACTACCATCTCAATGTTTCAGACAAGACTTTTTACTCCATTGTTCTGAATAAAAAGATAAATGATCTGCAGGAAGTGATCGTAATCGGATACGGCACTGCAAAAAAAGGCGATCTAACAGGCGCTGTCTCCAGTGTTTCAGTAGAAAGCATGAATAAGGCTCCCGTGAGATCTTTCGATGAAGCTCTTGCTGGCCGGATAGCGGGGGTAAATGTATCATCCGTAGACGGGCAGCCGGGTTCAGCGGTCAATATCACTGTAAGAGGCCCAAACTCCATCACACAAGACAATTCACCTTTGTATGTTATAGATGGCTTTCCCTTAGAAGATCCGAACAACAATGTTCTCAATCCTCAGGAAATTGAATCCATGGAAGTCCTTAAAGATGCTTCTGCAACAGCCATCTACGGCTCCAGAGGTGCAAACGGAGTGATCATCATCACCACAAAACGCGGAAAAGAAGGCCCCCCGGTAATTTCTTTGAGTACAAGTTATGGTCTCCAGAAAGATATGAAGCGGATGGACCTTATGTCGCCATACGAATTTGTTCAATACCAGATTGACAGAAGTCCGTCCGACGCCCGGGCGATCTATCTCCCGGAGGGCCGCAGTATAGATTACTACCAAACGGTAGAAAACATTGACTGGCAGGATCAGCTTTTCAGGACCGCCCCAATGTCTAACACCTCCCTTTCTATAAAAGGCGGCAGTAAAACAACCAAGTATAGTGTATCCGGAAATGCTATCGCGCAGGATGGTGTCATTATCAACTCTTCTTACCGCAGATACCAGGGATCTTTCGCACTCGATCATACCCTCAGTAAAAAATTAAAGGGCGGAGTGTATCTAAACCTTGCAAATAACAAGCAAAACGGTATTTCTCCATCAAACCCCGCCAGTCAGAGTTCAACAGCCTACACCCTTTTCAGCGTTTATGGTTACAGAAACTTCTCTGTAGGAAACTCAGACCTGGTGGATGAGTTGTTTGATCCATCCGTCGATCCAACGCAGGATCTCAGGATGAACCCGGTGATCAACCAACAGCATCTCTTCAGAGAAAACCTCAGCCGCAACACCATCCTGAACACCTACCTGGATTATTCCATCAATCCTAAATTAAAACTACGCATCACAGGAGGCCTGAACACTACTTTGGGACAAAACAGTGCCTTCAACGATACATCCACTGTGTATGGCAACAGGAGAACTCAATTCGGATCTAAGAATGGAGTGAATGGCAGCGTGTTCAACAATGTTTCTACCACATGGACCAATGAAAACACGCTTACTTATTATCATACGTATAAAAAACGTCACAATTTCACGGTCCTGGGCGGCTTTACCCAATCCGGCTACAAATTCGAAAGTGATGGCGCCTCTGCCACTAACCTGCCCAATCCACAGCTTGGGCTGAGCGGTCTGGATGAAGGCATTGCCCAGCCGGTGAGAGCCTTATCAAGCTCCTGGGGACTGGTTTCTTTCCTGGGAAGAGTAGATTACAAATATAGGAACCGGTACCTGGTCACGCTGTCTTATCGTGCAGATGGCTCCTCCAAATTTCGTCCCGGCAATCGCTGGGGGTATTTCCCTTCCGGTGCATTCGCCTGGAGATTCAGCGAAGAAAACTTTATGAAAAACATTAATGTTATCTCGGATGCAAAGTTAAGGGTAAGTTACGGTAAGACCGGAAATAACCGGATCGGCGAATTTGCCTATCTGCCAAGTATCATAGTTGGTATTAATCCGCAAGGATATACTTTTGGTAATGGTACCATCTCAGGTGCCATTCCGGGAAACGCGGGAAACAAGGATCTTAAATGGGAAACAACTGCGCAAACCGATATCGGGCTTGACCTGGGATTATTCAGGAACAAGATCAGCATCACTGCAGACGTTTATCGTAAGAGAACCAGAGACCTGCTTTTAAACGCAAATGTTCCTCTTTCGCAGGGTTATAGCTTTGCCAACCGGAATATAGGTTCGGTGCAAAACCAGGGCATCGAATTCAGCCTTAACAGCACCAATATCAATTCGCGAAAGTTCAGCTGGAAGTCGAGCTTCAATATTTCCTTTAACCAGAGCAAGATCTTAAGTCTTGCCGAAAACCAGGAAGCAATTCCTGCCTATGCACCTTTTGATACTTACTTCCGGACCATACCTGCATTCATCTCTAAGACCGGAAATCAAATCGGCATGATGTACGGCTATATCTACGACGGAGTGTATCGTTATTCCGACTTTGATATGACCACTACAGGCAATTACATTCTTAAGGACAATATATCTACGAATGGCAATAACAGAAGTCTGATACAGCCTGGTGATATTAAGTTCAAAGATATTAACGGAGACTTCACTGTAGATGCCAACGATTATGCCGTCATTGGCAGGGGCCTTCCCATACATACCGGGGGACTTAATAATGAGCTGAAGTTCAAAAACTTCGACCTGAACGTCTTTTTTCAATGGTCGTACGGAAACGACATTCTCAATGCAAACCGCTATATGTTTGAGGGGAATATCCTTGGTCGCTCAAACCTGAACCAATACGCCACTTACCTTGACAGATGGACACCCGAAAACCCCAACGCGTCGCTACCCAGGGCCGGATTTATGGGCTGGGGCCCTACTACCCCTACCGGGACAAATTCTCGTGTCATTGAAGACGGGTCTTACCTGCGCTTAAAAACCCTGCAGTTGGGATACAGCTTCCCTGCAAAACTCACTCAAAAACTTAAGATCAAATCCTTGAGAGCGTATGTGGCAAGTCAGAATGTGTTTACCTGGACAGGCTACTCGGGAGTGGACCCTGAAGTAAGTGTATTTAATTCTGTGCTAACTCCAGGGGTTGACTTTTCCGCTTATCCCCGCCCAAGAACGATCACCCTAGGAGCGAACATCCTGTTTTAAACTATACAAAAGAACGTTATGAAAACACTATATATGCTATTATTTTCAGGATTGTTACTATTTACATCCTGCGAAAAGCTTTTAGACAAAACACCTACAGATTTTATTCAACCTGAAAACTATTATCAGAGTGAAAACGATCTTAACCTGGCGCTCGCTGGTGTTTATGATCCTTTGGGATCTGAATACCTGTATGCAAGCTCCTTGTGGTTCCAATTTGGATTAAGTAACGACGAATCTTTTTATCCAAACAGTCCGAACTCATTTTCGGCCCCTATGTTCTACCAGCACGACGCAACCAACCCCTACGTTAGCGGTCTCTGGGAACAATGTTATGTGGGAATAGAGCGGGCAAACCTTCTCATTGAAAACATCAACCGTCCTGTAATGGATGATGACAAACGTAAGGTGATCCATGGAGAGGCTCTTTTCATGAGGGCGTTTTACCACTTTCTGCTGGTGAGCAATTACGGAGACGTTCCTTTGAAGATAAGTTCTACAGACGACATTAATAATGTCAGGATCCCAAGAACGCCCTCTAAAGATGTTTACACCCAGATCATCAGGGATATGACCGATGCGGAATCCAAAGTAATGAAAGCTAGTGCGATCGGAAACTCGAGCCGCATCTCGCAAACTACCGTATGGGGAATGCTTGCCAGGGTCTGCCTGTATATGGCCGGGAACCCTGTAAATGATGGGTCAAAATACCTGGAAGCATTAAACTGGGCGGATAAAGTGATCAAGAGCAATGAGCATGCACTGAATACCACCTACGACAATAAAATAACTAATTCGGCTTACAGCCAGATCTTTATCAACCAGGCACAAGATGTTTATGATGTGAAAGAGAGTATGTGGGAAGCTGATTTCCATATGAATGGTGGCAACACCAGCTATAATGAAGGAGGGCGCCTTGGTACCTACCAGATAGACTGCAGAAACCTTGATACGGGTTTTGCATCTGGAAATATCCGTACCACCATCAGATTGTACAACCGCTACCAGGCGGGCGACTTCAGAAGGGATTGGGCCATCGCGCCTTTTTCTTTCACCAGCACTGCAACTTCTGCGATCCGCGTACCCTACCCTGCCAGCAGTATCATTAACCGCCAGTCGGGTAAGTGGAGAAGGTTTTTCGAACCCATCTCCTTTGCAAAAGAGCAATACAGAACCGGACAAAACTTCCCGATCTTAAGGTATGCGGATGTGCTGCTGATGTTTGCTGAAGCCGAATTTGAGGTTCATGGCGCGACACCCCTTGCATACAATGCCATCAACCAGGTACGCCGCAGGGCCTATAATTTGCCGCTGGATGTACCAAGTGTTGAAGCCGACCTAAATCCTGCTTTATCAGAAACCGACTTTGAGAACGCCCTGAGAGATGAGCGCTCCAGGGAATTATGTTTCGAAGCACTCCGGCGTCCAGATCTGATCCGATGGGGCATCTTTAACGAGGTGATGACTGCAATGACGACTGAGATCCTGGCATCTAACGCCACTTCAACCAATAGAAACAGATGGATCATAGGATATAATACGGCGGCATCATCTCCCAAATATTTATTGCTTCCCATTCCCGCATCCGAGCTCAACGTTAATAAGGCAATGACTCAAAACCCGGGCTGGTGATCAGAAGCAATCAGCAATTTTAGATGACAATAAAAGAGATTTAAAATGAACAACTATATAAAAACAGCACTTTCAGCATTAAGCCTCGTTTTGGTTTTCGGCTGTGAAAAAGACCTGTCTCCGGGCACTTCCGACTTTGGAGTGTCTGTTGAGAAAAAGAGCTTCAGTATACGGGATACGGCACATTTTACCTTTAGCGGTAATCCGGACGTGATCACCTTTTATTCAGGAGAACCGGGTAGTCGTTATGAATACAGGGGAAGAGCGGAGGCAGAGGGAAATGCGGTCATGAGTTTCCGGACGATCAGGGCTAACGGCTCCCAGCCGAATTCCCTGAACCTCATGATCTCACAAGATTTCGCAGGGGTGGTTAAGGGTGATACTGCAAGTACAAAAGCTAATATAAGTGCAGCCAACTGGACACCCATTACATCCAGGGCAACACTTTCAACCGGAGGTAGCAGTGCCGTTTCCTCGGGCGATATCAATCTTTCAGATTTTGCGGAAGAGAACAAGCCGGTGTTTATCGCATTTAAATACATGGCAGAGGCCGGCAGCATTCAAAACAAATGGACCATCAGCAATTTCTCCGTCCGGAACGTTCTGCCGGATGGCACCAGCTATGAGATCGCTAATATGAATACTTCTACAACGGCTTATAAGGTTTATGGTGTCGACACCTTTAGTCCCGGAATTGCGGCCTACACCCTGCAAAACAAATATAACTGGAATGTGGGTACCACCTCGCTGATCATCACCGGAGCCACGACTGTGACTGCTGCCGATGCTGTGGCTGAATCCTGGGCATTTGTAGGACCTGTCAACTTAAGAAAGGTTGTTCCGGATATAGGCAAAGCCGTGAAGAACCCTACGCAGAAACTGGACGATTTCACCTTCCATTATCAATACAAAACACCAGGAAAATATACCTCCATCTTCGTGGGAAGTAAAAACAGTATAAACGGCAGTTCAGGTACTGTTAAATCCCTTGAGGTTGAAGTGAGCGACTAAATTACTTTTAAGGCAGGACGCCTGATCCTGCCAGCCTGAACTATAATGAATCAAGTTGAAAAGTTGGGGGCGGCTAAGCGCATTAGTGCCAAACTTCGGCAACTCTTGGACTCTTAAAAGGACCTGCTTAAGCAAGAGGTCCTGAAACAAGTTCAGGATGACGAAGGAAAGAACATCCCCCAAATTTCCGCTTGATCCACTTTAATATTAAAATAAAATAGAATCTCTAATGAAACAAAAGATCCTGGCGATCATTTTTCCGCTCTGCTTAGTAGGTGCATTAAGCCTTATGCCTTTGTTCGCCTGCACACCTGTCGATAAGACCCTTTTAACAGAAAACTTCGACATTGCCCGTATTCAATACCGGTATCTTTTGAATGAAGGAAGCCGGACAGACACGCTTTTCCCAAGAACACTGGACGACAGCGGCAAGCTGAAACTTACGGACAAGTATGAATGGACTTCCGGGTTCTTTCCCGGCTGCTTATGGTATATGTACGATGGCTTAAAAGATGATTCCATTAAAAACGAAGCCATTAAATGGACAGAAAAACTCGAATCTCTGAAAGATTTCACTGAACATCACGATCTTGGGTTTATGATGTACTGCAGTTACGGAAATGCTTACCGGGTTACCGGGAATCCTAACTATAAAAATATCCTGGTAGAAGCTGCAAAATCGCTGAGCAGCAGGTTTGATCCGAAAGTTGGCAGTATTAAGTCATGGAACAGGTTCGGCTCCTGGGATGGTAAGAACAGGTACGATTTCCCGGTGATCATCGATAATATGATGAACCTGGAGCTTTTATTTTTCGCTTCTAAAGTTACCGGCGACCCTTATTTCAAAAACATCGCTGTCAAGCATGCCGAGAACGTAATGAAGAACCAGATAAGAGAAGACTACAGCTGCCATCACGTGGTATGTTATGACCCGCAAACAGGGGCTGTACTTTCAAAAGAAACTTCACAGGGTTATGCCAACAACTCTACCTGGGCCAGGGGACAATCATGGGGAATTTACGGTTTTACGATGTCGTACCGGGAAACCGGAGATAAACGCTTTCTGAATACGGCGAAAAAAATGGCCGACTTCTATATCGACAATGAAAATCTTCCTTCAGATTTTGTAGCTTACTGGGATTTTAACGCGAATGAAAAAGGATATACCCCCTCTGTAAAATCGAAGGCAAAACAAACACCTACAAAATACAGGGATGTTTCTGCGGCAGCGGTTACTGCTTCTGCACTGCTCGAACTCAGTACCTTTAAAGGCGTAGATGGAACTAAATACCGCGAAGCTGCTGAAAAGATAATTGCCTCTCTTTCAAGCCCTGCTTACAGGGCTAAAACAGGAACTAATGGAGGTTTTCTGTTAAAACATAGCGTAGGAAGTATCGCACATGGTGTGGAGATCGATGTGCCGCTGGTATATGCAGACTATTATTTCCTGGAAGCATTAAACAGGTATTCGGCTATTACTAACCGTACTAACTAAAGCAAATGAAGTCATTCATCACATTAATCAAATTTGCTAAACTTAGAAAGATCAGATGTTCTCTTTGTCTGGCTCATTCTCTGGCTCTTTCTCTGGTATTATCTCTGGCTTCTTCAAAGCTGCAGGCACAAGACTTTATCAAAGACAACAGCCAGATCAAAGCACATCCTCGCCTGCTTTTACCCGCTGGCGAGGAAAAGCAGGTGATGGCTGCAATAAGTAAAAACGCCCTTTGGAAAAATGTCCATAACAGCATCCTGGATCAATGCGATTCTATTATGCTTGCCAAACCTCTTGAACGGAAGCTGATCGGCCGGCGTCTTCTGCAGGTTTCAAGGGAAGGTATCCGCAGAGTGTTCTTCCTTTCGTATGCCTGGCGGATGACAGAGAAAAAGAAATATCTGAAACGCTGCGAAGAAGAATTGCTTAGCATCTCCAGATTTGCCGACTGGAATCCGGATCATTTCCTGGACGTGGCTGAAATGACCTTTGCCGCGGCTATTGGTTACGACTGGCTGTTTAACAGCCTCTCCCCTGCTTCGCGAAAAACCATTAGTGAGGCAATTATCAAACATGGGATAGAACCTTCTCTTAACACTAAATATAATGGCTGGTTAAGAGGTAAAAACAACTGGAACCAGGTGTGTAATGCCGGCATTACGTTCGGAGCCCTGGCTGTGTATGAAGATCAGCCCGAAGTATCGGGCAAACTGGTAGAGCGGGCTATATCCAGTATCCGGATACCAATGAAAGAATATGGCCCCGACGGTAACTATGCCGAAGGCTACAGCTATTGGGGATACGGAACCTCTTACAATGTTTTTTTCATCAACGCGATAGAAAATCTGACCGCTAATGATTATGGATTAAAAGAAATGCCTGGTTTTATGAAGACGGCAGCGTTCTACGAAAACCTGATCGGTACCTCCCGGCAGCCTTTCAATTATTCAGATTGCGGAGGAATAGAAGGACTGCAGCCAGCCATGTTCTGGTTTGCCAACCAGCTAAAAGAACCCTCACTTCTCCATATTGAAAAGAGTTATTTACAAACCTCGAAATTTAACGCTAAGACCAACCGTTTTTTACCGGCAGCACTGATCTGGGGATACCGTACGCCCTTAGATGCTGTAAGCGCTCCCCAAAACCTCTTGTGGCAAGGTAAAGGTGAAAACCAAATAGCCGTGATGCGAACCGCATGGGATAAGCTTGATGGAATTTATGTTGGATTCAAAGGCGGCTCTCCCTCTTTAAGCCATGGGCATATGGATGCAGGATCTTTTGTGATGGATGCAGAAGGAGTACGCTGGTCTGCAGACCTGGGGATGCAGCAATATAATTCACTGGAATCGGCCGGACTGGATATCTGGAATATGAGCCAGAACTCAGACCGCTGGAAGGTTTTCCGTTATACAAATCATTCACACAGCACCCTTACTGTCAACAATCAGCATCAGAATGTTTCAGGAAACGGGACCATCCTTAAGTCTTCCGGTGAAGAGCAAAGCAAAGAGAATATTTATGCCGTGATGGATATTTCCTCATTGTACAAAGACAACCTGAAAAGTGCTCAAAGAGGAATCGCTGTTATAAACGGCCGCTATGTTAACGTACGCGACGAAATTGAGACTGGCGACAAAGAATGTGTGATACGCTGGGCTATGTTGACTCCTGCCAAAATTGAATCGTCTGAAGGAAATCAACTGGAGCTCAGCAATCAGAATAAAAAACTGGTTTTATATGTCGATGGCATACCCGGCGTAAAAATGCAGACCTGGAACACAGATCCCCCTAACAGTTACGACGCTGTGAACCTGGGAACAAGACTAGTAGGTTTTGAAGTAAAGGTGCCTGCCAACACTAAACTACAATATAATGTGGTGCTGCTCCCGGGCAATGAAAGCATCGCAGTAAAAAAGTCAGATTTAAAGCCCCTGGCCAACTGGTAAGAAATGCTGAAGAAAACGTTTATTTTTCTTTTGTTATTACCGCTTGTCTCTGCAGCACAGATCATCCTTCCTCCATTGCTGAGCGACAATATGGTGCTGCAGAGAGATCAGGCTTTAAAAATCTGGGGCTGGGCAAGCCCCGGAGAAGAGCTCAGCCTTACATTCAATGGATTCAGGGCAAGCACAAAGGTGCTGGCAGACAGCACCTGGGAGTTTAAACTGCCTGCTATGCAGGCGGGCGGGCCTTACGACTTGGAGTTAAAAGGAACGAATGAGAAAAACAGGCTGAAGGTATACAATATCCTGATAGGTGATGTATGGCTCTGCTCCGGTCAGTCGAATATGGATTACCAGCTTCATAAGTCGTCTGATCTTTATAAAGCGGATATCAAAGCATCCTTGCAGCCGGAGATCAGGGAGTTTGCAGTAAAATCAGATTACGGCTTTAGGCATAAAAAATATGCTGAAGGTTCATGGAAAGAGGCTCGTCCCGAAAACGTCATGCGTTTCAGTGCAGTGGGCTATTTCTTCGCGCTCGAGCTTTATAAAAAATATAAGATCCCCATTGGCATTATCCATTCCAGCTATCCCGGTACACCGGCTGAATCCTGGATAAGCGCAGAGGGGCTGAAAGAATTTCCACCATACCGGCAGAAGGCCGATCTGTTCAAAGACAGCGCGTATACTCATAAGATCGTACAAGCCCAGAAACGTATAAGCGCAGATTGGTTGGATGTAATAAATAAATTAGACGAGGGATCTTCCTCGCCACAACGCTTATGGAAAAATAACATCTCTGACTTGAAGGACTGGCATACGATATCTTTTCCGGGATTTATCGAAGATCAGGCGGAACCTGACTTTAATGGTGTCCTCTGGATCAAGAAAAAAGTGCACATTCCCGCCCGGATGACGCAGTCCAGGCTTGTACTTGAGCTCGGCTTAATAGATGATATTGACAGTACATACATCAATGGAGTCAATATCGGTTCGAGGGACAACAAGTACCTCGTCAGAAAATATCAAATACCTCCGGGGTTGCTAAAGGAAGGAGAAAACTGGATCACGCTCAGAATAGTGGATAAAGAAGGTAAATGTGGGATAGTACAGGGAAAAAGTTACCAGATAAGGACTGAGGATCCCTTACCGGGTGATGCCATTGATCTTTCCGGAGAATGGTTGTATAAAGTGGGATACCGTTCGGCGCCGTTACCTTCCGAAAAGTTTGTCAGTATAGACAAGCTTCCGGAGATCATGTATTACAGTAAGATTGAGCCATTAATTAAGTACGCGATCAGGGGAGTAGCCTGGTACCAGGGCGAAAGCAATACATCCAAATACTCAGAATATAAAGAACTGCTTGCTTCGCTTATAAACGATTGGCGAAACAAATGGCAGCTCAGAGAAATGCCCTTTCTTATAGTGCAGTTAGCCAATTATATGGATCCTCCAGCCCTTCCTTCGGCCAGCGACTGGGCATTGTTAAGGGAGGCCCAGGCGAAACTTGCCAGGGAAGTAAGTAATAGTGGTTTGGCGGTAGCCATAGACTTTGGCGAACAATACGATATTCATCCGGCAAACAAAAAAGATGTTGGTAGGCGCCTGGCGCTCGTTGCGCGGGAAGTAGCATACGGAGATTCAACAGTGATTTCCTCAGGCCCGGTGTACCGCAGCATGAGTATCAGCAAAAACAAGATCGATCTTTACTTCGACAAGGTGGGAGATCAGTCCGGAGATGAATTAGAGGCCAGGAATGGAGCACTGAAACACTTTGCGATAGCGGGAGAAGACAAGGTATTTCATTGGGCCAAAGCAAAGATCAAAAATGGCCGGGTTCAGGTATGGAGTAAGAAAGTAAAACAACCTGTCGCTGTACGGTATGCCTGGGCCGACAATCCCCAGGGATGTAATCTTTACAACAAAAGTGGTTTACCCGCCAGCCCTTTCAGAACAGATCAGTGGTAAGGCGATGAAACCCGCATACTTATAAAAATTCAGCCCAAACAGTCGATTTTTTGTCCCCTTTTTTCTTCAGAGTACAAGCAATTTAGCACATCGGCTCAGCTGAGTAAATCAATTAAACCTATAAATTTTATGAAAAAAATTCTATCAATCACATTTCTTACTTTGATCAGTATTGCTTACAGCCTTTATTGTTCCGGACAAATTACGCCCGGCAAGCTTGCTGTATATCGCGTTGGAACAGGGAGCAGCGTAGCTAGTAATCGCACTGTCCCTGTGTTTATTGACCAGTATAATACTACCGGAACCGCTCAATCGCCGGATTTTACAATCGCAGTGCCTGTGTCTGCCAATGGAACAAACCGCAGACTTACAGCAATAATGAAAAGCAGCGCCACGGTATATAACCTGGAGGGCATGTCAGGACTTTCTCCCGACGGACAATATCTTGCAATTATAGGTTATGACCAGGAGACAGGTTCAAGCTCCGTATCGGACGTAGATAAGGTAATTGGCGTGTTAGACGCTGCAGGCAACCTCAATACAAGTACATCGGTAAGCGGCAACTCGCCGGCAAGATCCGTAGTGCCGACCGCAGGTGGCAGCCACTTTTACAGCGCGACACTAGGTTCAGGAATTCTCTATTCAGCACTGGGTGCCAGCACAGCAACCCAGGTTAGCACCAATGTAAGCAACGCCAGGAGTTACACCATCTTTAATAATAAACTCTACTGTGCAAACAACGCATCGGCTGTTCCCTACTTTAGTCCGCTTCCTACCAATACAGGCACTTCGCCTAAAGGTACTATTACTCTTCCAGGAATCAGCAATGTTAACCAGGTAGCTCTTTTCGATACTGACGGCGACGGCGAACCCAACCTGATCTATGCTGCAAATGATGGTACCGGTCCCGCAGATGCAGGTCTGTTCAAGTTTGCGCTTGAAAACAGCAGCTGGGTCGCGAAAGGCAGCATAAAAATTACCGGAACAACCGACGGATTAAAAAGTATAACCGGTAAAGTTTCAGGAAAGAACATCCTGCTTTACGCAGCTACATGGGGAAACCTTAGCACGTCTGTTCCATCACAACTGCTGGCGATCACAGACGAAAATGCAGCGACATCCAGTATCAGTAATACCACTGAGCTTTCAGTTCTGGCGACAGCCGCAAACAATACGGTTTTCAGAAGCGTAAGTTTTACTCCTGGAACAACTCCCGAGACAACACTTCCCGTAAAATTGACATCTTTCCAGGCTAAGTTTGATCAGCAGCAAGTTAACCTTAACTGGGAAACGTCGTTAGAATTGAATAACTCTCACTTTGAAGTGTTAAGATCGACAGACGGTGTGCAGTTCTCCAAGATCGGACAAGTAAGCGGGAAAGGAAACAGCACTCAAAAAAACAAGTACACATTCACGGACCAGATGCCTTCGCCTGGTACAAATTATTACAGGTTGAAGCAGGTCGACTTTGATGGGAAGGCAGAATTGTCTAACATCATCTCGATAAAACTGAACATGAAGCAGGAGAATATCTTTATCTCGGCAGGAAAAAATGAACCCGTAAGTGTAAATATAAGCACTGATGAGGTAAAAAAGACCAGGATCTCGGTCTACAACCTGTCTGGCAACGTTATACTGGATGAAGAACATCTTCTCGCAATTGGAGAAAATAAGATAGATCTTCCAAAGGACGTTGCTCCCGGTTTATATATCGCTGCCGTTACGATAGGAACGAAAAGTTCAAAGCTAAAATTTGTAGTTCAATAAAATTAAAGATCTCTCTTAAAGTTCTCCCTTTAAGATCTCCCTAAAAAGATCTCCCTAAAGATCTCTCTGATAAGGCAGAGAGATCTTTAATTTATCATTCTATTACCGGAATAGCTCCCAATCCAAACAACTCTTCCTCCTGGCTTTGAAACAGAACACTTAAAGTAAGTGTTGTTAAACCCTTTTCAAAAGGAATCACAATATCTTCAGACGCTGCTCCCTTCCTATCCGGGTTCTTTTCAAACACTTTCTTCCCATTCAAATAAAACTCAGCCTTCGCAGCCCTGACGTCTTTTAAAATGATCTTTCCCCCCGAAGCCTGCTGGCTTTTAAGAGGGCTGAAAGTTGTTCTTAAAACAGCGTATTTGCCATCCTTCATTTTAGTCAGATTTCCAGCTGTAATTGCTTGCCAGCTGTTCATATCATTATCAGCCAGCGTGGCATTCGGATCTGGCTTTTCAGCCGTTGCCGGAGAAAGTTTCCATTTACTCAAAAGCAGTTTTTGCCTGACTGCGGGTATCGCGGCTATGGGTTTTACAGCCAGTATCGGTATTTTTAGAGAAGCTGGCTTTAAGCCCGGGGCCGTCGCTTCAAGCACTATGTTCTTCCCTCCCCCCTTCTGGCTTTGAATAATAACTTGTGCCAGTCCGTTAAAAAGACTTTGCTTATTACCTTTTTCAGGTTCATGAGAATTCGGGTTTCCGTTTCCTAATCCGATAATATTGCCTGAACCTTGAATTCGAAAAGTAACAGGCAGATTTGCATCCGGTACATGCCGGCCTTTGTCATCAAAAGCTTCTACCGTGACGGGCATCGCATCATTTCCATCGTTCTTCAAACTTCCCCGGTAAGGGATTAAATTTAAGCGAACCGGCTTGCCTGTAGTCTGAACCGAGGTTTGAGATACCTGTTTACCTTTGGAAAAACCTATGGCCTCCAGCTTCCCCGGAGAATAAGGCACTATCCACTCTGTCATTTCGTAGGGGTCATTTACCTTTTCGCCTATCAGTTTGCCATTAAGTTTCAATTGAACTTTGTCTGCATTACTAACAAGCAGAACTTTGATGGGCTTACCGGTGCTATCGCCCGGCCAGTTCCAATGCGGAGCGATGTGCAAAACAGGTTCATCAGTTTTCCAGAAAGCCTGGCGAATATAAAAGCCTGTTTTAGGGAAGCCGCAAATATCCATCGCACCAAAACTGGAATTAACCGTTGGCCAGGTAAATGGCGTTGGCTCCCCAAGATAATCGAAACCGGTCCAGACAAAACCACCCGCCATCCAGGGCCGTTCAGCAATTGCCTTCCAGGCTGTACGATGCGTTGCCCCCCATTTTGGGGCCTGCGTATCGTAAGAGTCTAAAAGATGTTTTTTATGATCTGTTACATATTCTCCTCGTATCATCACTGCCGAAGCATCTTCAGAACTCATGACAGGCATTTCCGGATTTTCCTTGTGGAAACGATCATAATGTTTTATCTCGTAATTAAAACCCGTAACATCCACCCCCTTTGATACATTATCAGCTTCAAAGAAACCACCATTCATCGCGGCAGTTACCGGCCGTGTATTATCCAGCGCTTTTACCCTGGCAGCCATCCTTCTTACCATTTCATAACCCGTGAGTGTTCCCTGCATCGGTTCCTCATTAAAAACCGACCATAAGATCACCGAAGGATGGTTGCGGTCTCTTTTGACCATCCACTCCAGCTGGTTCATATAGTCGGGTGACGAATTGAAGTTCCGGTTCTCATCCATTACCAGGATACCGAGACTGTCGCACAGTTCAAGTATCCTTTTAGGCGGAGCAGCATGGGTACAACGATAAGCATTCGCCCCAAGCTCCTTTATACGCTCCATCCGGAAATCCCAAATACCATCCGGAACTGCAACGCCAACCCCGGCATGATCGGTATGATTACAAACTCCCTTTATCAGAACATGCTTGTCATTCAGGAAAAAGCCGGAATCAGCAGAGAACCGGATGGTCCGGAAGCCGCATTTTGTTATCCGCTGATCCATAATTTTACCGTTCTCTTTAATACGGGTAAGTACTTTGTAAAGTACCGGCGATTCGGGTTCCCAAAGCCGCGGACCGCTTACAGAGAGCGTTAAACTAAACGTTTTCGCCTCGAGGGCTTCTACGGATCCGCGCAGGTTTGCAGATGCCAGGGTATTGTTGCCTGGATCCACTAAGATCACTTCAATATCAGGCTGAGCTATCGCTCTTCCATCATTGCGAAGACTTATCTCAACAGGTATCTTCCACTCGTTTTTTGGGCCTGACGCCTTTACAGGGTTCGCATAAATACCATCAGTTACGATATGCAGAGGAGATTGTTTAAGCAGCCAGGTATGAGCGTAAATTCCTGCCCCCTCATACCACCAGCCCTCCATCGCATCCGCATCTACCCGGATGGCAATGGTATTCAAATCATCGCCGTATCTGGCAACAGCAGAAATATCAATATAGGAAGAAGTGTATGCACTCCAGCTCCGGTGCATCAGCTGCCCGTTAACCCAGATAGTTGCATGCGTTGCAATTCCGTCAAATTGCAGTTCGAGATGTTTTCCTTTATCAGCGCTATCCAGTTGAAAATGCCTCCTATACCAGGATATACCGCGTTTACGGTAACCCTGGGCAATGTTTGCGGTAGAATCAACGGGATTCTCCATCGCCCAGTCGTGCGGCACATTGAGGGTTTGCCAGTCGGTAGCATCAAAATCAATTGCAGCCGCACCAAGAGCATTACCTGCTTTCGACGCAAAATAACTTGCGCTATGGCCGTTGATGACGGGAAAAGGAATATCGCCTTTATGAAAAAACCAGCCTTCATTCAGGGAGTAGATACCATTATCGCCGGCAGTGATATCGGCAGCGCCATGTTTAACACTGGTTTGAGCCCTCAGCTGGCACACATCAGCTGAAACAAACGCTATTAAAATAGCAAATTGAATTAGTTTAATCATTGATCGGTAAGTAATTGTTACAGACCAAAGATTTTAAAAAGTGAGTTTAGGGAAGGGCTAATAAATCATGATCTTTGGGGTAAAAAGTAAAAGTGCGATAGGGAGCTGAAATGCCCCAGCGTCAAAAGCCTAAAGTTTTAATTTCGAAATATTCACCCTAAGGTTCAGTTCAAAATTACCGTTGGTATAACCCTGAATAGCTGAAGTACCTGAAGTATACATCCCGTTGATCTGCATCAGCGATCTGTATTTCACCCCCATGCCGATAGTGGCACTCTCGTTGGTATGGTACATCCCCATTACATTCACCTGGTTGTTAGCAAGGGTAAGGTTGGTACCGATATCGGCGATGCTTTTGTACCCCCTGATGTCGCGGTAAACTACTTTAGGCTCTATACCCATACCTTCCAGGGTGTTGGCCAGGTAGAACTTATAACTTAAGCTTGCAAAGTAGCGGGCCTGATCTACCAGCTCGTCTTTATGCTGGTCGTTGCCAAAGAAAGTTTTCAGGTTAGGGATAGCACCCTGAAAGTTTAACTTATTACTGCTTAAGGCAAAGCCGAAGTCACCATCTACATACGTTTCACGATCGGCATATTTGTTCACAGCTACGTCGTAATCCGGGGTCACCGTATTCATCTTCTCATTCATCAGGCGCTCATCCATAAAACCCAGCGATATCCCAAAGCTGAGTTTGGCGCCCGTACTGTTTAAGGGAAGGTGGTAGGCATAGCTGCCCATCACCCGGGTTTTCTTCTGCAAACCGGCTTCATCATTGTAAATGCTGATCCCAACTCCTGATTTCTTAGCCGAACCATAATCAGCGGTTAAGGACTGGGTTTCCGGAGCACCGGGAATGCTTGACCATTGCTTGCGATAAGCCAGATCCGCACGAAGGCCCTGTTCCAGCCCTGCCATGGCTGGGTTAGCCAGATACTGGTTCTGGAAGTACATCGCTCCAAGAGGATGTAACTGGGCGCTTACTTTGGTATTGTTGAAAGCTAAAAGCAGCAGGGAAAGGGCCCCTGCTTTGCTAATAAGTGTTTTTATGTTCATTGTTTTTGATATCGTTAATAGATCCTCTTCATACTGTCCGATAGAGTTCCAAAGGATCTCTACGGATTTCAGAAGTAAAAAGAGTCTCCGACTCGAAGCGTTATGTTATGGCGCTTAGGGGAGTCAGAGACTCCTTTTTATTTGATAATCCGTAGACTCCGCTTCGCTCGGACAGAGCAAGACGAATGCTAGCGCACGCGTGCCGCGTGTGCCTAAATCATTCATCATTCCTAATTCATCATTTTTCTTAGTCCCTTACTATCGTAATAAACCCTTTTAACACCGGTTTCTTTGCACCAAAGTCTACGATATAGTAATACGTATCTTCAGCCAGAGGAGCCCCGTTGAAGGTTCCGTTCCACTCCGAGTTATAGTTCTTCTTGCTGTACAATAACCTGCCAGCTCTGTCGAAGATCTTCACTTCATTGTTTGGATACAGATCCAGGTTCCTGATCACGAAGTAATCGTTCACATTATCACCATTTGGTGTTACCAGGTTTGTTCCATCAATCATCGCGTAGTCTTCGTTTACTGTTACGGTAAACTCCTGAACAGAGCTGCAATTAGTTGCACTAGTAGCGGTTACACGGTAGGTAGTCGTTACAGACGGACGAACTGTTAAAGTTGCGCTGTTCTGACCAGCGATAATACCTTCAGCGTTTGACCACTGGTAAGTAACTCCTCCTGAGGCAGTAAGTACCCGCTCATCCCCCTTAGAAATTGAATTACCTTTATCTGCACTGATGGTTACCACCGGAAGCGGATTTACGGTAATGCTGAAACTTTTCATGATGCTGTTAAGCCCGCCATGAGCTGTACCACCATCATCTGTCACCAAAACATTAACCACTGCCGATCCCGAAGCACCTTTACTAACCACGTACCGTAATTCTGCCAGACCGTTTACTGCCTGGTTTACTTCCAGTACCTCAAATAAACTATTATTGCTACTGCTGATACTCACGTTGGTGGCTTGATTAGCATCTTCACCAGCAGAGATGCCACTTATATTCACCAGTTGCGGCGCTGTGGTATAACAGATCGTTTCATTAGTAATATTGGCCAGAGTTGGCTGCTCGTTCACATTCACAATATTAACAGTGAACTCTTTCTCAAGCCATAAGCCATGCTGGGTAGTAGAACGAACCTTAATGCTGTAGCTGGATTTATTTTCAAAGTTAAGGGAACCTGTGGTAGTAAGCTGCGTGCCCTGACCTACGATTTCAAATAAATCCCTGTCACCAAAACCATCAACCAATGTATATTTAAACGTCGCTGAAGGATCATCAGAGGTAGAACTCAATGTTCCCGCAAGCGTACCTGCTGCCTGGTTCTCGTAAACCGTTGATGTTGCCAGACTAATGCTGGTGGGATGACCAGGCTTAACCTCAATTACACCTTTTACATAGTCAAAGCTGTAATTGTTGGACGAGGCTCCGCTGGCGATGATATCGTAAGAGCCTTTAGGTGTGTTCAATACCACCGCAGTACTTGCAGTAGCTTCCGTAAGAAGGTCTGCCTTACTTTCACCTGTTACAAAACCAGTATAACTTACAGTAAGGGCCGGATTAGGTGTACCCTGGTATTTCTCTTTATCATCAGCTTTTACTGTCAATAACCTTTTTCCAATAGTCAGGGTACCCTTAACGAAAGTAATAGTGTAATTCACAGCTGATCCGCTTGCTATGATATCATAGGTACCTGCTCCGGATGATTTTGTTGCCCCCGTACTTATTGAAGGCGCAGGGTTTAATGAGGTTTCATTATTGACCAATCCGGTGTAAAGAATCGTTAATTCAGGGTTGGGATCACCATATGTTTTGTTTTTATTTTCTACTGTGATCGTTAACGCTTTCTTGCCAACTGTTAATCCACCCTTAGCATAGCTGATGGTATAGTTGCCCAAACCAGTTCCGCTAGCTGAAGAAGCCTCAATATCGTAAGCGGTGCTGCTTACTGCTGCAGTCGATGCTGCGCCGGTACTGCTCAAAGTAACTGAGCTCACAGCATCTGTGTTGACCAAACCTTGGGTAGTAAACTCAGTACCCGCAAAGGTCACTGCCTCGCCGTAGGTTTTCGATCTATCTTTAGCCGTAATAGTTAAAGCTTTCTTGCCAACGGTTAATCCTCCTTTAGCATAGCTGATGGTATAGTTGCCCAAACCTGTACCGCTGGCTGAAGAAGCTTCGATATCGTAGGCAGTGCTGCTTACGGCTGCACTGGCTGCAGCGCCGGTACTGCTCAAAGTAACTGAACTAACAGCATCCGTGTTGACCAAACCTTCGGTAGTAAACTCAGTACCCGCAAAGGTCACTGCCTCGCCGTAGGTTTTGGATTTATCTTTAGCCGTAATAGTTAAAGCTTTCTTGCCAACTGTTAATCCACCCTTAGCATAGCTGATGGTATAGTTGCCCAAACCAGTTCCGCTAGCTGAAGAAGCTTCAATATCATAGGCAGTAGCACTCACAGGTGCTGTTGCTGCTGCGCCGGTACTGCTTAAAGTAACTGAACTAACAGCATCCGTGTTTACCAAACCCTGAGTAGTAAACTCTGTACCCGCAAAGGTTACTGTCTCCCCGTAGGTTTTCGATTTGTCTTTCGCTGTAATCGTTAAAGCTTTCTTGTCAACGGTTAATCCTCCTTTAGCATAGCTGATGGTATAGTTGCCCAAACCTGTACCGCTGGCTGAAGAAGCCTCAATATCGTAGGCGGTGCTGCTTACTGCTGCTGTCGAGGCTGCCCCGGTACTGCTCAAAGTAACTGAGCTCACAGCATCCGTGTTGACCAGCCCTTGGGTAGTAAACTCAGTACCCGCAAAGGTCACTGCCTCACCGTAGGTTTTGGATTTGTCTTTAGGGGTGATCGTCAGAGCTTTCTTGTCAACGGTTAATCCTCCTTTAGCATAGCTGATGGTATAGTTGCCCAAACCTGTACCGCTGGCTGAAGAAGCTTCGATATCGTAGGCAGTGCTGCTTACGGCTGCACTGGCTGCAGCGCCGGTACTGCTTAAAGTAACTGAGCTCACAGCATCCGTGTTTACCAAACCTTGAGTAGTAAACTCTGTACCTGCAAAGGTTACTGTCTCCCCGTAGGTTTTCGATTTATCTTTAGCCGTAACAGTTAAAGCTTTCTTGCCAACGGTTAATCCACCCTTAGCATAGCTGATGGTATAGTTGCCCAAACCTGTACCGCTGGCTGAAGAAGCTTCAATATCATAGGCAGTAGCACTCACGGGTGCTGTTGCTGCTGCGCCGGTACTGCTTAAAGTAACTGAACTAACAGCATCCGTGTTTACCAAACCCTGAGTAGTAAACTCTGTACCCGCAAAGGTTACTGTCTCCCCGTAGGTTTTCGATTTATCTTTAGCCGTAACAGTTAAAGTTTTCTTGCCAACGGTTAATCCACCCTTAGCATAGCTGATGGTATAGTTGCCCAAACCTGTACCGCTGGCTGAAGAAGCTTCAATATCATAGGCAGTAGCACTCACAGGTGCTGTTGCTGCTGCGCCGGTACTGCTTAAAGTAACTGAGCTAACAGCATCCGTGTTTACCAATCCTTCGGTAGTAAACTCAGTACCCGCAAAGGTCACTGCCTCTCCGTAAGTTTTGGATTTGTCTTTAGGGGTGATCGTTAACGCTTTCTTGCCAACTGTTAATCCACCCTTAGTATAGCTGATGGTATAGTTGCCCAAACCAGTTCCGCTAGCTGCAGAAGCTTCAATATCGTAGGCGCTGCTGCTTACGGCTGCTGTTGCTGCGGCGCCGGTACTGCTCAAAGTAACTGAACTCACAGCATCCGTGTTGACCAAACCTTCGGTAGTAAACTCAGTACCCGCAAAGGTCACTGCCTCGCCGTAGGTTTTCGATTTGTCTTTAGCCGTAATCGTTAAAGCTTTCTTGCCAACGGTTAATCCTCCTTTAGCATAGCTGATGGCATAGTTGCCTAAACCTGTACCGCTGGCTGCAGAAGCTTCAATATCGTAAGCAGTGCTGCTTACTGCTGCAGTCGATGCTGCCCCAATACTGCTTAGAGTAACGGAACTTACCGCATCTGTATTAATAAGCCCTTCGGTAGTGAATTCTGTACCTGTAAATGTTACCGTCTCCCCGTAGGTTTTCGATTTATCTTTGGCAGTAACCGTTAAAGCTTTCTTTTTTACCGTCAATACCTGCTCTACAGCCACAGCAGATTCATACAAGTCACTTCCTGCCTGTTTCGCTTTAATAGTAGTTTCACCAGCCTTTAAAATCAGCACCTTGCCATTAGTTTGTATTTTTGCTACAGACGGGTCACTACTCTCATAAACAAGATCTAAACCAGAACTACTACTTCCAGCGGGCTCATATTCAGCATCACCGTAAGTCTTAGTATCAGTTGCAGCAAAGGTGATCGACTGTGTTTTCTTGCGTGTAACCGTTATGGTATATGTTTTCGAGATGGCAGGATCCTCTGCTGTGATGATTACTTTGATAGTATTCGTACCTTCAAGAAGGTTGATAGCCCCAGATGCACTACCGCTTGTCACCGTTTCTGTACCAATCTTCACAGAGGCTGTCGCATCTGCAAGCGTTGGAGTAATCGCGACCGTTTCTACTGAATTAGATACCGTTACGGCATAGGCTGTCTCGCCGGCCGTAAATTCGGGACTTAACAGACCTTCACTTATAGTGAGATTTGAAAGGGCTGCATTAGAAGAGAGCGTTTTGAAGCTCTTTATTAAGCCGGAAGAAGTGCCGTCTGCATTTTCAGCTTTCACCCTAAAGTAGTATGTTTTTGAGGGATCTAATTCTGAGAGCGTTACAGATGCGCTGGTGCTACCAGAACCTCCGGCAATACTGCCACCCGTTGTTGCGGCCAAAACAGTTGCATCAGAAAGATCAGCTTCTAAGCCATATTCAAAGGACACTTCGGTATCTTTGCCATTATCATCAACGGTAGCGTTCAAAGCAGCCGAAGATGAACTGATGGACGATGCGGCGGCAGTAGCGACTACAGGTCCGGTTACGAATACAAAATCTGAAATAGCGCCAGATCCTGAGGCGGTAGTTACAGAAATGTCTCCGGAAGTCCCCGCTCCCACTACTGCTTCGATCTCCGTATCGCTTGTTACAGTAAATGAAGCAGCGGCTGTGCCGCCAAAACTCACAGCTGTTGCTCCCGTGAAGCCAGATCCTTTAATGGTAACCGTAGCTCCGGCAGAAGCAGACACGGGAGAAAAGGAATCGATACTGGGAGGTAAGCTGATGGTGTATTCTGCAGCAAACCCGTTATAAGTGGAACTATAATAAGTAGATAAACCTGTTCCTTCGCCTGGATCAAGATCAAACGATCCTCTTACATGTCCACCTAAAAACATTTTCGAACCAGTAAGTGACATGGTGGAGGGAATCTCGTCACCGCCGGAGCCAATCCGTTCTGCTTTTATGTATTTCCCATTCTTATCATATACTCCGAATAAGATATCTGCTGAACCAGCTGTAGTAAACACAGCTGTTCCTCCATCTGGATCTGCATCTATACTGGGTGTTCCAAAATAGCTTGAGAAGAAGATATTGCCCTTTTCATCGGACTTTAAATTAACAAACCCAATAGGACCTCCCTGAAAGCTCTTACCCCATAATAATTCGCCAGACGACTTATATTTAGCCAGCCAGGAAGATGGCGAGTTTTGCACTTCCGAAGTAAGAACCGGGTTGTCTGGATTTGAAGGATCAATATCCGTCTCATTAGTCAGTTGACCGGCTGCAACCAGGTTTCCTGAAGCATCTGCATGAATTTCCATTACAGATGAATTGCTTGAACTCTGAATCTTCTTTGACCAGGAGTGCGCACCAGCAGCTGTATATTTAATAATGAAGCCGTTATTTGAGCTTGATGTGAGATCTACCGGATTTTCTGAAGAACCGGCATTAAGGGTTCCTGAAAAATTTCCGGCAATAAAAAAGTTCCCGGCAGCATCGGCGGTTGTAGCTCTAATAACTGAACTGTTATTTGAGACAATGCCTTTAGACCATATATGGTTTCCATCACTATCATACTTAACTAGAAACAAATCCTGACCGTCAGCAGGTTGAGCGAGGGAAGAAACTCCGGATCCAGCATCCGCATCAAATCCTGCATAATATAATCCCGCCAGGTAGGTATTACCAATAGCGTCAACAGTTACTGAATATAGAATTTCAGAGCTCGCTCCCCCAATTGTTTTTGCCCAGATTAAATCCCCGCCCGAATTATATTTGAAGATATAAATATCGCTACCACCTGCAGGGTTTATATATGTCGACGAAGAAGGATCAGGATAAATGGCACTCGAAAAGACCCCTGTCGTATATATGTTACCTGAAGCGTCTGTACCAATATGTCGAATTGAAATGTCGCTTCCGCTCCTGATAGATTTAGCCCATACCATTGCCCCCGATGAGTTGTATCTCCCGAAAAAAGCATTATAAAATCCATTATAATTGTAAAAATACCCCACCCCGGCGCTCATCAAGACACCTGATCCCGGATCAAGATCAAACGACACATTGTAAGTACCACCGAGAACAACGTCCCCTGAAGGAACATAGGCAGAGGAAGTAACTTGAGTTGTACTTGGGAACTGTGAATAGCTGTTACAATAGCTGGGCCTGCTGGAAGTCCCGCCGCATTGATAGTAACCGGTTATATACTGGCCAAAACTATTCGTTCCATACGTATTCGACCAATCATATTGAAACGTTTGGGCTTTCGCAGCAACTATTGAAAAAACCAGAAACAACAAGATGTAAAATTTCCTCATACGCACATAGAGATTATTTAATGAATTCCTTAAAAAATTAATAGAGCTTGAACCCAGCAGAGACTCATGGATATAAGTCGTGCAACCCAGCATACCTTTTACAAAGGTGCATCATTATGTCAAGAGGATATATACCTGAAAGTAGGTATTTTTTATACAGAATTTTGATTTATTGGAGCTTAGCGTAATAAAATGCAGCTTTCGAAGCAACTCCTTTACTTTCAAAATACCTGGCGAGGAAAAGGAATATTCCCCGGTTTGGAGGAGGTAAGGCAGCTGCTTTTTCAGCATAAACCACAGCGGTGACCGTATCTTTTACCTGCAGGTAGTAATTGGCAAATTCCGCTAACGGTACAGGAGAATTTGGGTTAGCAGCTATTCCCTCTTTTAAAGTCTTAAGAGCGGACACAGTATCCCCAATAGCTAATTGCGACCGGTTCAACTGTTCTATAGCGATCACATTATTAGGATTCGTTTTAAGCACTAATTGAAGGTTCCGGGCGGCATCGGCATTTCTATTCTGATATTTCTGGCTTAAGGCAAGCGTAAATCTTGCTTCTATAAAATCCGGGTAGACTTCCAGAGATCTTTTTAACACTTGTTCTGCCTGTGCAAAAGAAGCCAGCTGAATTAAACAATTTGCCTTGTTCAGTAAAGCCAGGCTGTCTTTCGGATTAATCTCCAGTGTCTTTTCAAAATGGAGTTGGGCTTTCTTCAGGCGCTCGTCAATTTGCGGCTGTAGCCAGGAATTCCCGGGTTCCTGAAGCTTTTTCTTTTCCTCCAGTGCACTGGCAAGCAGCCAGTCGCCATATAAAAAGTTTACCATGGCTGAATTATCAGCTACCTGAACGTCATGAGCATACAAAGTATCTTTGTTCTTCCAGTCCTCGTTCCGGGCAAAGGTACGTACCGCATAAGCTGCAGCGAAGAGCAGTATGACAAACAAGGGGTTTATCCTTAAAAGTAAACGCAGTTTCTCATAAAACGTCGCAATCAGTAGGACGAAAACAATAGAAAAACCTAAGGACGATACATAGGTAAAACGTTCAGCCATCATTCCCGGGGCCAGTTCTATGAGGTTAGAGAACACCAGCATAAAAACACCATACAAAATGATCCCAAAAACCAGCAATGACCTTTGCCGTAAGTTCTTTAAGCAATAGCCTAGCAGGAAAAAATGAAACAATAAGGAAAAAACAGCCAATGCATTAGTGAAGGTCACTACCCTCACATAGTTAGCCCCATAATAAAAAACAAGATCTTTGGGAAAAATATGAAGCAGCAGATACCGACCCATAACGTAAGAAGATGTAGCTATCCGGTGAAACAGCGAATATTGATCGCCAACCAGTGCATTCTCAGTAATTGAGAAGTCCCGTTCGAAAGAAGGCAGCACCGAAGCTTTTAACAAATGGCAACAAATAGCCACCGTAAAAAGCATCACGAAAACCACTGCGCTCTTTTTAAAAGATAAGTCGCCGAAAAAATAAAGGCAAACGGGATATATAAGCAAAAAAGGTAATAATGTGTATTTTGCCAACAGTCCCATGGCAAAAAAGGTCAGTGCTACAGGCAGCAGGTAAAATTTACCATTTTCGAGGTATTTAAATGCCAGATAAAGACTAATCAAACAAAACAGAAGTGAAAGCAGTTCATCCCTCGATTTAATACTTGCCACTATTTCTGTATGGAGCGGATGGAGTAAAAACAACAGGCATATCAAAAAACATATTGTGATCCGGTTCTTGCCAGCATACCACTTTAACAGCAGTTTGAATAATATAATGACTGTCAGAAGATAAATAACAAGGTTGATAAAATGGCTTACAAAAGGCATGTCACCAAATATCCCGTGTTGTATGGCGAAACTTGCTGCTGCTACCGGGCGGTAATCAAAACCGGCATCAACACCATTATAAAATGTAGGTTCAGAAAAGATCCGCGAGATAGACGAAAACCCGTCGGCTGTCAGAGCATTGCCGGCAGTATAATACGTATCGTCTAAATTGAAGCCATTACTCAGGGTATTCGCATACACGAGGAAACCAATGAGTAACAGTAGCATCATAGATGACTTTTCTGTCAAAAACCTAATATTCAGCATCTGAGTATTCCCGTATTTATAAAGGAGAACAATAGTATTGAAAAATTTCTATATTTAAATTTTCATGTATGCATTCAAACGAGATCCTATTTCACAAACCATACCTTCCGCAAGAGGCTTTGCAAATGATGCAGGATGCTCTTAAACCCAATAATTCGCTTTTCAAGGGAAAATACCACACTTTAAATCAGCAACTAATAAAAAGAACTTACAAGTCGCAGGAAGTTGTATTTACCTCCTCTTGTACCGATGCCTTAAACCTGGCTTCTTTGCTGCTGAAGCTTCAGGCAGGCGACGAAGTTATCGTTCCATCCTACACCTTCCCGTCCGTAGCAAACGTTTTTGCTAACAGGGGTATTGGGATAAAACTGGCTGACAGCCTGGCGCATCATCCTAACCTCGATGCCAGGCATGCAAGAACCCTGATAAATGATAAGACCAGGGCAATTATCTTTATGTCTTACGGAGGGCAGGCAGAAGGAATAGAAGAGGCAGCAAGGCTGGCAAAAGAGGCAGGCATTTTTTTGATAGAGGATGCCGCTCATTCGTTTGACTCTATGCATGAAAGAAAACATTTGGGAAGCATTGGCGATGTGGCCGCCTTCTCCTTTCATGAAAGCAAATCCGTATCATGTGGTCAGGGCGGGATGTTGCTGATTAATAATCCAGCACTGCTTGATGAGCTGAAATCGGTGGTATCGCACGGCACCAATAAGTGGCAACTGGACAAAGGTTTGACCACAGAGTATAACTGGACAAGCCTTGGGGCCGAATTCAATTTGTCTGAACTGAATCATGCGCTTCTTCAAAGCCAGTTCAAAGAAGCAGATATCATACAAGCAGAGCGAAAAAAAATATGGTTTAGATACTATGGTCAACTGGAAGAGCTTTGCAGAACATCTTTAAAATTTCCCATACAAGCCTTTCCTGACTCTAATTTTTATATATTTTATATACTTACTACAAACAAACAGGAAAGACAACAGCTAATTGCATTCCTAAAAAATCGAAACATTAGTGCTGCTTTCCATTATACTGGTTTACATAAAAGCGACTATTACCGGAAACATTTCGGAAGCGTATATTTACCGCAAGCAGATAAATTTTCCGACAGACTCCTGAGGCTTCCGCTTTATCCTGGTCTTGGCGAGAATGAGACAGACCAGATTTGCCTCAGTATCAGAACATTTTACAATCAATAGTATGTCAAAGTTATGGTTTAGCGTTACTGCCAAAGATGCTTATGCAGGAAATGAAGAAAGTTTTGCAGAGGTGGAAGGAGAAAGCTGGGCACAAAGTTTACTTGCAAATTACGAGCCCATCAAAAAAGAGTTTTCAGACTACCTGGCTGCGCATGGCATGGTGCCCTACTTTCATCAATCCATGGTTAACAAAAAAGATACATGGAAAACGCTGGGACTTAAATTCTGGAATATTATAGTCTATAAACACAGGTCTTCTTTTCCATTTACTTATAAATGGTTAAGTCAGAACCCCGAAGTTATAGCCTTGTCGTACAGCAAACTTGAACCCTTCAGCAGGATACTGCCGCATGTAGGTGATACAAATGGCATTTACCGGGTTCATTTAGGCGTTGACATTCCTGAAGGGCTTCCCCGCTGTGGTTTTAGAGTAAAAGATGTAAAGCGGCCATGGGAAGAAAAAAAATTCCTGGCATTCCTGGATGCTTTTGAACATGAGGCATGGAATGAGACGGAAAAAAGCCGGGTGATCATGATGATCGACGTCATCAGGCCAGAGTTCCGGAAAAAGCAGTCATATATCTGTAAACAGGTGATCGCCTCACTAGCACTACAGAAATTAGCTGCAATGCTGCTTATCCATAACCATAAACCAGAGGCCAAGCCTGTGGCGGTACCGCTCTGGTTCAGACGAATGATGGCGTACGCTATGTTAGCAGCGTTGTCTGTAATTCTTCCGGTAAGAAATATAGTGGCAAGGATGATAGCTAAGTGACTCCGGCTGGAGGAAATCTCATCTCCCCTTTGTCGTAAATCACCTGCATAGGGTCTAAGAGATCAAATGGAGAAATTTTAAGTCCCTGGATCTTCTTTTTGAACTTACTGTAAGAACGTTCATCCAGTTTGTAAATATTGACTCCGGCTTCTTTCCCTATCAGTTTGTAGCCCATTAGCTTGTTATAAGCTACTGCCCGGGGATTTGAAACGAGCACTTTAATGTAAATGCTTTGCAAACCGATACTAAACGCAAAATCATTCAGCAGGATGGAAGCCGTCATTGCATATGTATCTTCCCTGTGCTCTTTATCAGCAATAAAAATACCTGCATTACCGACGGCTCTCTGTGCCCAGTTTATATCAGCTCCGTATATTAACCCGATGGGAGTTCCTTTATCCATAATCAGGAAATAAAGATTTTCAGGAGTATTTATTTTTTCAAACCACTCCCGCTGCATCTCAGCTGATATATGATCCCTGAAAACCATATACTGGCGAATATCTTCAGAGTTTCTCCAGTTCCGAATCATTTCAATCTCCTCTATGGTAACTCTTGTTAGTGCTATCTCTCCCCGAATGATCTTCATCGCGCATTATTCTTTCCTAAGTACCTTAAATAAACTCTAATTGAATTTAAAGTTAGTTCTGCCAGCTTAAAAAATGAATACCCTGAACGTCCATACTTTCTTTCACGATGGCTTACTTCCGCATAGGCAATTTTCAGGTCAAGCCTGGCAAACAAAGCCTCAGGCAGGATACTATTTTGAAGTTCAGCAATAGGAATCAGGGAAAATACAGTTCTCCGGATCAGCCGGAAAGATGAGCCTTTGGCCGGAACCTTAAATATCGGAGAAAGTATTCTTTTAACCAAAGCTGAAGAAACTTTTCTTGGCCAGCTCCCTTTCCTGGAATTTGTTATACCGTATACGATATCCGCAGATGTTGACGCTTCCTCTGCAATCAGTCTTTTGATATCAGCCGGATCATATTGAAGATCATCGTCTATGGTGACAATATATTCACCCTTTGAATGACGAAGGCCCGTCAATAAAGCAGCCGATTGCCCTTTATTCGTGTCATGACGATAGTAGTGCAAAGAGGGGTTTTCAGTACATAAGCGCAATATCTCTGTGAAGCTGTGATCAGTGCTGGCATCATCCACCAAAATAATCTCGTAAGAGAATGGATAAAGTGTATCAATAAGGTTTGCAGTAAGTTCCCTGAGGCTTCTTTCGGAATTATAGACCGCAACAAGCACGGAATATTTTATGTCCAGATCAGCTGCCAACCAGCAATCCTCCATCCATTCGAATAGTGACCCCTGTAATCCATTTCGAAGCATCGGAAAGAAGGAAGATCGCCGCATGCGCAACATCATCAGGCTCCCCTAACCCCAATGGATATCGTTTCACGTGATCATCCACCGTATCTGCAGCAACATTTTCTGACATCTCATCAAAAATAGGTGTTTTTACCAAAGCCGGCGACAAGCAGTTGGCGCGTATCAGTTTTCCCGCACTCTCTATGGCAACAGTCCTGGCAAATGCCTCAAGAGCCGCTTTAGAGGCCGAATAAGTACTGCCGCCAATAAACGGGTTCTGGCTGGCTATTGAAGATATAAAAACAATAGAGCCTGCTTTTTTTATCTTCTTATTTTTGAGCAGTAAAGATGTAAGCTGAACCGGCGCATAAAAATTGAGAGAGAAAGTAGCATCCACTTTTTGCCTGCTAAAATATTGAAGAGGATAAGGCTCTACTATGCCGGCACAATGAACTATCCCATCCACCGGGCTGCACTGTTCAACAAGCCTTACAATCTGTGTTGGATCTGATAGATCTGCCTGAAGTTTCTGATGCCCTTGCCCGGCAAGTTTCTCAAGTACCATTTCCAGTTTCTGAGCATTCCTGCCAACGAGGATCAGGCTGGCTCCATATTCAGCACACTTTAAAGCGGTAGCTTTTCCAATGCCCGAAGAAGCTCCGGTGATAAGAATATTTTTCCCTTTTAAGGAAAACGCAGAACTAGCCGTCATACTCTATCAGGTCGTGAATGAAAATACTATCAGTTTTCAGAATAAGAGAGGCCCAGGAAAGGCCTACACCGAAACCACTCATTAGGAGGGAGCGTTCCTGACTGCTAAGCTCATCCTTTATCTGGCTCACCATAGTGAGCGGAATCGATGCCGAGCTCGTGTTTCCAAAATTCTTCAGAGAATACGGAACTTTTTCAAGCGGAAACTTTAATTTTTTCCGTATGGTTTCGTTCATGATTAAGTTTGCCTGATGCATGAGGAAAAAGTCTATGGTTTCGGGAGAATGACCTGTACGCGAAAAAAGCTCGTTTATACTCTCAGGCACCGTGTTTATTGAAAACTCAAAAACCCTGGAACCATCCATGTGCAGGTGAGTCCGGCCTTTACGGTAACCCAATCGTTTTTTCTCGATCTCATGCGTTCCATCTTCAAGAGGCTCTTTTGAACCGCCGCCCGGAACCATAATAGCATCATATCCGCTTCCGTCACTCCCGGTACTAAAGACTATTTCGCCACTATCTTCCACATACTCCAGGGCTGTGGCTGAACCTGCATCACCAAAAAGCGGAAACGTCTTCTTATCTTCAGGGCTTACCGTAAGTGTACTGGTGTCACCACAGAGCAGCAGTCCTTTTTTAATTTTAGCTGCAGACATCATACCTGCGATCACCGATATCCCATAGGGATAACCAGAACAACCAAGGGGAACATCAAAGGCGATGCAAGATTTTGGAAGTTTTAATCGATCTTGTAATACGATTGCGGTACAAGGCAATAAAAAGTCCCTGGTTTGTGATACGTAAATTAGAATTTCTATTTCTTCAGGGGCCCATTCCATGGCCTTAAGCAAGGCTTCAGCACTCTGATAGCATAGATCAGAACAAGTGACAGAAGCTTGCACCTTTCTTTTACTATCCACACCAATCGTTTTTAACATAAAGGCGAGTTCTTTTTCCTCTAAATGCAAGAAATCCCTATTGTGCTCTATATGGCTTGGTACACAAGCCGACACCCCTTTTAATGTTACATTTGGAATAGTAAAGAACGGCATATTGACAGGAGGTTATATCAAACTATATTAAATCATATTAGCTTATATCAAATTATATAAGTCGGCAACGGTTTCACATTCTCTAAGCTGGCTGAATGTAATGGAGGTGTCCAGTTCTGACTCAAACATAGCAACAATGATCATTGCATTTAGTGATGTCCAGTTTTCCAGATCTCTGAAATTAGTTTCGGGCTTAATATCCACATCTTCCATGTTCTCAAATGCATCCTGCAGTTTTGCTATAAAGTCCTGTATACTAATTTTCTCCATAAAAATAAAAAAACGAATATAAGAAATAGAGTTGGATACATTTCGGTTTTAACGGCTCATTCAACGAAAACGCAAAAACTTCAGCCAGCTAATTTGTTTTGAAGTAACACTTCCCATGATTATCCGTGACGTGTTGGCGATTGAAGTACCTCCAGGGAATAACTTCCCTCAACGATATTCAGCCCTCGCTAGCACCGTGCCGCGTGTGCTAAAACAGCGACATGCCAGCCCCAGCTAAGTTCCTGCGCTCAACTTAAATCTTCTACTTTAAACTTATGTTACAGGCATCAACACGAAAGATTTAGATGAAAAGGTAACCAAGATCATTTTCTTCAGAAGGCACTCGTTTTAATATTGTATATACAAAATCAATAACCCAGAATGTCTGATAGTGATCGTAAAAAGCCGGGACGGCAATCAGGTCAATATGATAAGATCATTAGGGAGAACCTCGAAGTAACACTTCCAATTATTATCAAGGAGGTGTTAGGTATTGAAGTATCCTCTATTGAAGAGCTCCCCGACGATATTCAGCACACCAAAGAAAGAAGACCTGATGGTCTTAAGAAAATCACCACTAGCAGCGGTGAAACCTTTGTGCTTCACATCGAATTCCAGTTAATAAACGACAATGAGATGATTTACCGGATGCTTGAATATAGAGCCATGCTGATGCGGCTGTACAAGCTCCCGGTGAAGCAGTATGTGATCTTTCTTGGCGAACAACTACCGCCAATGGTTACTCACATCAATGACGATCTTCTTCAATATAGTTACCCGCTTTTGATGATCTCGGAGATGAACTACCGGCTGTTTCTGAACTCAGACAATCCGGAAGTGAAGATGCTCGCCTTACTGGCTGACCTCACAAACAAAGACCCTTATTCTATTGTAAAAGAGGTAGTAACAGGAATACAACAACATACCAAAGGCGATTTGACCGGGAGTAGATATTTCAACCAATTACGTATCTTTGTAAAGTTACGCAGCAGATACAACCACAATTTGAAAAGGTTATGCAATCAGTAAGTCTATTTTTTAAGGAAGAAGAGGATTTCCTCTACAAAAAAGGTGCAGAAAAAGAGCGTGCTAAAGCAGAAGCTAGAATGCGTGAAGAGCGCGCTAAAGCAGCGGAAGAAAAGCGTAATATAGCCCGTCAGTTTAAGAAGATAGGCGTCTCTGTTGAAGATATTGCAAAAGCGACCGGCCTGTCCCCGGAAGAAATAGAAGGCCTATAAGCATATTTGGGTTGTTGGCACCCATGCCCCTTACCACCAGCTTGAGCAAGAGGTCCTGAAACAAGTTCAGGATGATGAAGAAACAAGTCTGTCAGGAGTCGGAGACTGCTTTTTTATTTCTGAATCCTTAGGAGCCGCTGACGCGAACTCTAAAGACAGGCGACCAACATAGCCACTACCTCCAGGCAGCGGCTATATCATTAACATCCCAGAAAGAGTAAGCTCCTTACTCTTAACTTGAAACTTACCAATTAAAACTTAGAACGTCCCCTCCTCCCCTTCCATTTCGCAAACCAATACTCCATATGCATGTGGCTCCATAGGTAATGCAATTCCTCCTGCACAGGAGTGATCACCTCATCATCTACATCCGGCCAGAATTGCTTCTTAGCATCCAGTTCGCGGAAGATCTGCAGCAGCTGCGCTTCAGAGTATAGATCCTTACCATAGCCGCAGGCGAGAAAGTAATCCCTGGCAGCTTCGCACTGTTCATCGGTACCGCTTGCCACCATATAGCTAAGCCGCCACATAAAGTCTTTGAGCAGCGTTTCGAGCTTTAGGTCGAGCAGACTGTCCAGCATTTTCAGATTAGACGGAACCAAAAGATCCAGCTTCCTCCATTCAGAGGAGAACTCATCGCTAATTTCCTCATACTGCTTAAAGCGATTTTTGTGCTTTTTCATTGCCGGTGCTCCTTTCCAGTTTGAAGCCGAACAAATAGACTAAGAGATTCTTCGAGCCTGCATTGCGGAACAGGCTGGCAGCAGGGAACACCTTGTGCCACTGCTGATTCATTTTTCTGTTGACGCATTTTTAGAAAAATAAAATATATGCTCAGGTCACCGCGTCAACAGTCGGAGAACCGAATAGAGGCCGGACTTACACCGGATTGCCTGAGCTTTATTATCAATAAGAAAATTTGATTGGATTGCTCCAACCGTTGACGCACCGTAAAGATGGGAAAAATCACACGAATTCACCAGGTTAATACCTGAAAAATGACAAATTATAGAGCTACACTTCTAAAGATTGATGAGAAAATTCAGATCTTACACCTGGCGCACACCTCAATATATACCGGCTCATCACTGCTCCTTCATCATCAATAATGTAGTACTCAAAGATATTCTTTGAAGGCTACTGAGTATTGGCAGCATCGCCCAGTAGCCGGATACGTTACTCTTAATTCCAGAAGTTGTTATTCAAATGTTTTCTAAAATAAATACCACCTCCAATGATAGAAATAGGGCTGTTATGTTTTTCAGCAGCTAGGCATAGGGCTATGAACACAATGGGGCAGAAAATGAAAACGATAAAATTCCTCATGTCAAAATGATGTTAATTTGCGTTTAAATTTGGTTTGGAGTGATCTCTCGCCTGGTCAATTAAATCAATTAAGTCGATTAGGTCTATTACCTCCTCCTGGGTGGCAAAAGTATCCCAAATCTTCATCCATTCTTAAATACGTCAGGCAATGGTCTATCACTATCGAAACGTGATAGAAAAAATTGGCACGGAATGCTATTTCTTGTCTTCTACGCCGAAAGCTTTCCAGAAAGTGCAATACACCTGAGCCTCAGGCGGGGAGTAATTTTACTTACTCGCAATTACAAAATTGTTACCCAATAACTAGTTTAGTACTCAAAAAATGGCGACTTTGCAGAGCATTACTTCTCAAAAGGGGTAATTATTGATGAGGATTCAAAAAATCGAATTTAAGATAGAGTTTTCGATCACAAAGATCAGTAACCATATCCTTGTAAGATAATTTCATGGGATTACTATTAGACTTAACCACAGGTACCGGAACCCTGTTATTTTTACTGTTTTGTATTCATTTGTTCTTTGCTGAAACAGGTAACAGGGTATTGAACCGCTTACTGATCATCCCAATACTGGCACGAGTAGCACTGAACACAGGCTTCCTTCTAATAAATAGCCAGCAACTGATCAATTTCCCATATTTCCTAAAGTTTGCTGTGACCCTTTCCTTCGCAGTGCCAGCCTGTTTTTATCTTTATATCCATTACTTTATAAATGACCTGAGTCGAATTAGAAAAAAGGACCTGGTACACTTCATTATTCCCGTTCTTGCTGTAATCGACAACTTGTACACCTGGTTTTTCTCAAATATCGACCTGGTTGACGTGGCTGCTCATATTATGAAGAACAGGCAGTTTTTCAGCACGATACAAAATGGTTTTTTTCCTGCTCAGTATTACTACTTTGCATTCCATTCCCTCTTTATAGTTTATTTGTTTTTTGCGTGGCGGGATCTGTTCAAATCAGGCATTCTGCATAAAAAGAACAGCATTGAGAAAAAATGGCTGTTAACCTGCCTCATTCCCGCAAGCCTTTCCCAACTCATTAGCATATCTCCTTTGCTGTTTCTAAAAAACCCTCATGCTATTCAGTCTAGTAATACCATACATATAGCCATAGTACTTAATTGCCTGGTATTTTTTGCACTGGTAGTCTTTATGATTCACCATCCCCGCATCATGTATGGATACCTCATAGTTTCGGGTAATAAGATACCCCATGCAAGATCCTTTGAAACACAAGATACTGCGCTTGAAGAGCCGGAAGGTTCGCAACAGCCTGCTACAGTTAAAAAGCTAAACCTTACTTCGGAACAGGCAGCTGTTTATATCGAAGATATGAACAGCCATATGGAAGAAAATAAGCCGTTTTTAAATAGCAAGTTTCAAATCATACATTTGGCTCACCATCTAGATATTCCCGCTCACCACTGCTCTTTCATCATCAATAATGTGATGGGCAAGAACTTCAGGGATTGGGTGAATGGCTATAGAGTAGAATATTTTATTCAGAGCTATCGGGATAAAGCAGAGACCATGACAATCGATGGAATAGCGTACGAATCAGGGTTTAATAGCATCACCACCTTTTACAGGGCCTTTAAAAAAGAAACGGGGATGATGCCTTTGAATTATTTGCAGAGAAGTAAGGTTGAAACCTGAGGTTCTGGAGTTTAAGTATTTCTTTGCGAAAGAAAACTACGATTTTATCAAACCGAGAAACCTAGCTGTGGTGATCTGTGGTTATCAATTAATCGCCAGGCTAAGTCACCAAAGTCAATCTTAAAATAAGAAAGGCTACCGAGCATTGATCCTAATCTCAACAGCTCAGTAGCCAGGTAGATATTTTTTTACTTTTTAATTCCAGAAATTTTCATCTAATTTATTTCTCAGGTAAATACCACATCCTATAAAAGTTGCGAATGCGACTGCGTAAAGAATGGAAGCATGGTCCTGATGTTCTTCGGCCGCCAGGCACAGTGAAATAAATGCAATTGGACAGGAAATGAAAACAATAAAATTTGTCATGTCAAATGATGTTAGTTAAGTTTAATTTTTTTTTAAAGGAATTCTCAATATGGTAAATTACCTCCCCTTGTTGTGCAAAATTATCCCAACACATTAATGCATTTAAAAATCTGGGATGAAATGGTCTATCACTATCGAAAAGTGGCAGAAATTGGCATGAGGACATTATTTTCGAGGTTTCAAAATTGAATAGTGATAGTATTTCGACTAAAGAATAAAGTTTTAAGCTGTCCTTTTAGCTGCTCCTCCCTGTCAGATTTATCCTCGTCCGCACACGCTGTGCTCAATAGATAGCCCGGACTTAGGCTAAGAGCATTTTATAGCGTCGCCCGTAGCCTGACACTTCCAGGCTATTTCCAGAAACTGTTTTCAATTTATTTCTCAGGTAAATACAGCTTCCAACGAAGATTACAAAAGCGAGTGTATAAAGGATAGAAGCAGGGCCATTAAGTTTTTCAGAAGCCAGGCATAGGGCAATAAATACAGTGGGGCAGGAAATGGAAACGATGGTTTTTTCATTTCAAAATGATTTCAATTGAGGTTTAATTTTAATTCAGGGTTCTCAACCAGGTCTTTACCCTTCCCTTGCTGGTAAAATTAACTGAACAGTTCCAGGTATCTCAAAATATGCGGTGAATGGTCTATCACTATTGAAAGGTGAAAGAAATTGAGCTGTAGAAACTACATTGATAAGATCATTAGGGAGAACCTCGAAGTAACACTTCCCATTATTATCCAGGAGGTGTTGGGTATCGATGTAGATTCCAGTGAAGAGCTTCCCGACGATATTCAGCACACCAAAGAGCGAAAACCTGATGGTCTTAAGAAAATCACCACTAGCAGCGGTGAAACCTTTGTGCTTCACATCGAATTCCAGTTAATAAACGACAATGAGATGATTTACTGGATGCTTGAATATAGAGCCATGCTCATGCGGCGGTACAAGCTCCCGGTGAAGCAGTATGTGATCTTTCTTGGCGAAGAACTACCTCCCATGGCTACCAGCATCAATGACGAGCGTCTTCAGTACAGTTACCCGCTTTTTATGATCTCGGAGATGAACTACCGGTTGTTTCTGAACTCAGACAATCCGGAAGTGAAGATGCTGGCATTGTTGGCCGATCTCAAAAACAAAGACCCTTACTCCATTGTAAAAGAGGCAGTAACGGGAATACAGGAACATAGCAAAGGTGACTTGACAGAGAGCCGACATTTCAACCAATTACGTATCTTTGTAAAGTTACGTAGCAGTATACAACCACAATTCGAAAAGGTTATGCAATCAGTAAGTCTATTTTTTAAGGAAGAAGAGGATTTCCTTTACAAGAAAGGTGCAGAAAAGAGCGTGCTAAAGCGGAAGCCAAAATGCGTGAAGAGCGTGCTAAAGCGGAGGCCAAATTGCATGAAGAGAAGCGTAATATAGCCCGTCAGTTTAAGAAGATAGGCGTCTCTGTTGAAAATATTGCAAAAGCCACCGGCCTCTCCAAGGAAGAAATAGAAGGCCTATAAGCATATTTGGGTTGTTGGCACCCATGCCCCTTACCACCAGCTTGAGCAAGAGGTCCTGAAACAAGTTCAGGATGACGAAGAAATAAGTTTGTCAGGAGTCCGAGATTCCAGCTCGCGGAAGATCTGCAGCAGCTGCTTTTCCGAATAGAAATTCTTCCCATAGCCGCACGAAAGCACTATTCCCTATTTCAACACAAAGTTTGCGATGAAAAGGTAACCAAGATCATTTTCTTCAGAGGGAATGGGTATTAATATTGTATTTATAAAATCAATAAACCCATCATGTCTGATAGTGATCTTAAAAAGCCGGGACGACAATCTGGTCAATATGATAAGATCTTTCGCGAAAACCTTGAAGTAACACTTCCCATCATTATCCAGGAGGTGTTGGGTATCGATGTAGCTTCCAGTGAAGAGCTTCCCGACGATATTCAGCACACCAAAGAGCGAAAACCTGATGGTCTTAAGAAAATCACCACTAGCAGCGGTGAAACCTTTGTGCTTCACATCGAATTCCAGTTGGTGAACGACTATGAGATGATTTACCGGATGCTTGAATATAGAGCCATGCTCATGCGGCGGTACAAGCTCCCGGTGAAGCAGTATGTGATCTTTCTTGGCGAAGAACGACCACAGATGGCTACCAGCATCAATGACGATTGTCTTAAATATAGTTACCCGCTTTTGATGATCTCGGAGATGAACTACCGCTTGTTTCTGAACTCAGTCAATCCGGAAGTGAAGATGCTGGCCCTGCTGGCCGATCTCAAAAACAAAGACCCCTACTCCATTGTAAAAGAGGTAGTAACGGGAATACAAGAACATACCAAAGGTGACTTGACAGAGAGCCGATATTTCAACCAATTACGTATCTTTGTAAAGTTACGTAGCAGTATACAACCACAATTCGAAAAGGTTATGCAATCAGTAAGTCTATTTTTTAAGGAAGAAGAGGATTTCCTTTATAAGAAAGGTGCAGAAAAAGAGCGTGCTAAAGCGGAGGCCAAAATGCATGAAGAGAAGCGTAATATAGCCCGTCAGCTTAAGAAGATAGACGTCTCTGTTGAAGATATTGCAAAAGCGACCGGCCTGTCCAAGGAAGAAATAGAAGGTCTATAAGCATATTTGGGTTGTTGGCACACAAGCACCTTACCACCAGCTTAAGCAAGAGGTCCTGAAACAAGTTCAGGATGACGAAGAAACAATTTGTCAGGAGTCGGAGACTCCTTTTTATTTTTGAATCCTTAGAGCCGCCTTGCGAACTCTAAGGACAGAATTCGTCGCTTCTCTCGGCACACCTAAGGACAGTCGCCAACAGTCGCGACATAATGCGCGTGCTAACGCATGATGCATTAAACCCCACAAAGACATAGCCACTACCTCCAGGCAGCGACTATATCATTAACAGCCCATCATTAACACCCCACACCGGCTAAGCGCCATGCCCTAAACCTACCACTTAAAACCTAAAACTTACAACTCAAACTTCCCCTTCCTCCCCTTCCACTTCTCAAGCCAATACTCCATATGCATGTGGCTCCAGAGGTAATGCAATTCCTCCTGCACAGGAGTGATCACCTCATCATCCACATCCGGCCAGAATTGCTTTTTAGCATCCAGTTCGCGGAAGATCTGCTGCAGCTGTTTTTCCGAATAGAAATTCTTCCCATAGCCGCAGGAAAGAAAATAATCCCTGGCTGCCTGGCACTGTTCATCCGTACCGCTTGCTACCATATAGCTAAGCCGCCACATAAAGTCTTTAAGCAGCGTTTCGAGCTTCAGATCCAACAGACGACAAAGCATTTTAAGGTTAGAAGGAACCAGGAGATCCAGCTTCCTCCACTCAGAAGAGAACTCGTCACTGATTTCCTCATACTGCTTGAAGCGATTTTTGTGCTTTTTCATTGCCGGTGCTCCTTTCCTTCCTGAAGGCTGACAAATAGATCCATGGGTTCATTGAGCCTGCATGGGGAAACAGGCCGGCAGCAGGAAGCACCTGGTGCCCCTGCTGATTCATTTTTCGTGTGACGCATTGAAAAACAAAATAAAAACCCAGGTCACCGCGTCACACGCCGGATGTCCGGAAGAGTGCGAGGACTTACACCTGCTTGCCTGGGTATATCATTAATAAAAAAATAGACTGGATTCTCATCCAGCATGTGACGCACTGTAAAGATGAGAAAAATCAGAGACATTCTGAAAAATAATTATGACGCAAAATAAAGCCCGTAAAGGCGATATTTTTCACTTCCTACATAAGACATCATTTATAGCACATCAAGCGCTGCAAGGGCAACCTAAACGTGTTTTAAGCTATTTTTTCACAACCTAAGCTTTACACAAACGAATAAGTTTACTAAATAGGCTTGACAGTAGAGTTGACAACACAAAAAATCTTACTTATATTACTTGACATGATGTCTGCAATCATCGAAAATAATTGAGCTTATTTTCGTCTTCCAATAATCAAGCCCCCTTTGCCGCCAGATTGATCTGTTCTGTTCTTAAAAGGTTCGCAAAGAAATATTATCAGGCCTGCCAGGCATTCGGAAAAGCAAGCCTCCGTGTTCGGCAGTTTCCGAAGGTTTCCCGAAGCGGCTTCGCTTTTTTCCGAAGCCTTCCCGAACACTTCCCGAAGAAAGGGTATGTTTTCCCGAAGACTTCCCGAAGAAACCTCGAAGCCATCCGCTACCAAGGGATAACCTTTCCCGAATCTTTCCCCTAGACTTCCGCTATAGTTATCGAACAGAGGGTTACCATTCCCGAAGGAAAATCACCTGCTTTAAGAAGTTTTAATTGATTAATGAGAGATTTAATACAAGCCTTCAGGCCCGAAGCAGATCTTTATTCCGGCAGAAAATACACTGTAGAAGTCAGGATATTGGTTTTTAAATTTGGCTGCAGAGTCATTATATCCATCCAATCCCTCTCCTATGGTAACATTCATCTGGTAGTTCAAATTAAGGATATATCGGGTATAACCCCAACGATCCAAGATATTAAAATTAATACCTGTATTGATAGGAATCGCTATATTACTGCTCTTATCATCTCCAGTGAAGATATGACCATCTGCTCTTTGACGGACATTATCGGTCATCTTATTTTGAATGATACCCACACCGGTTCCAACATATAGCCCGCGAACTGCGTATAAAAAATTACTGCTCTCGAAGTCTACAAACTGGCCTAACTGAGCCTTTCCATTTACCGTGAATGCCATATAACTGTTCTTGAAGAACCGCCCATGAGGATCAAGCTCCTTGTCTCCGCCACTAAGCGTTCCTTTTTGAACCTCCAATCCCGCAGAAACAAAGGGAGTCAGATTGTAATCAAGGTTACCAATGATAGATTGGTTGTAACGTGTCTTTTCTAAATCAGTAAAAGCTGTGTTAACACCCAAACCCACCCCTGCACTAAGGCGGTAATAGTTATATTGGCCAGATACGTTTAATGCAAATAAACAACCGATAATAATAAGGAGATATATTTTCAAAGCGCTGGAAATTATTTTTCGTCACGAAATAAAGTAAAAGAAATCAGATCCCCAAAAACTGAGGAATCTTTCTAACTGGTTTCAGAAAAGCGGCCAATCTCGGAAACTTTATTCCATTGATCTTCATTGCTTTTAAATCCGCTTCATTAGCTTTCCTCCTGTTCTCCAAAGAGCTGTTACTCATCCCTCCTGCTCTCATTTTCACCATTAACTTTGGGAGATATACAGACTTCAGTTTATACTTATGCATAAAGCGGATCATCAACTCATAATCGCAAGCGCTTCCGAGATCTAAACGGTAGTTTCCATACTTTTCAAACAATTCTCTTTTGGCATAAAAGGTAGGATGAGCCGGCATCCACCCCCATTGAAACATACCATGCTTGTACGGCTTCGAGCGCCATTTTCGCAGAGGTCTATCGGTGTTTTGCTGATCAACGTACCAGAGGTCACCATAAAGGACATCGGCGTCAGTTTTTGAAATTTTTTCAGCTATTGAGGAAACAACGTCTGGAGACGCAAAGAAATCGTCAGCATTTAACAGGCCCACAATGTCGCCGGTCGCCATATTTATTCCTTTATTCAGGGCATCGTACATTCCTTGGTCACTTTCGGAAAGAAACCTGTTTATTTGATGTTCGTAACTCTTAATAATGTTTATCGTATTATCTGTCGATCGTCCGTCTACAATAATGTACTCTAAGTTTGGGTAAGACTGCTGCATCACAGAAGAAATACAATCTCTTAGAAATGACTCGGCATTGAATGTGACGGTAACAATAGATATTTTCAAAATTTTGTGTTTTTTTTTACAAAAATATCAAAAACTTGCAGTAATATTGCAATAAGTTATACTTTCTACACTAATGAGTTTTAATCCAATAAGGGATAACATATTTCTGATTTTAGTTGCTGTAATACTATTATCATCTTGTGCTTCGAGATATAAAAATGCAATCTTGACGAGCAAAACCGATAGGATCACCGACACCCTGAAAAGTGTTTTTGTGGTTAATGACCATGGAATGGATGATGCTTATTACAAAATTAAACCGAACGATATACTTGCGTTGCGGAACCTGCAGAATATTGAATTTGGTGCCCAGGCCGGCCAGGGCGGTGGAAACGTGAATCCTGTACAATTTTTCGTTGAAAATGACGGGCAGGTAAACTTGCCAGTTATCGGTAAAGTTAAGGTAGGCGGCTTAACACGGAGGGAAGCCAAAGCAAGAATTGAAGAAGTCTATAGTAAAGAACTTTTGAAGGACCCTATCATTGAGCTTTCAGTAGTTAACTTAAAAGTTACGGTACTCGGCGAGTTTGGCACTCAGGGTAATTATTTACTGCAGAAAGATAATACTACCCTAGTTGACATTTTGGGCGAATCAGGTGGCCTGACAGAGCGCGCAGACCCTAAAAAATTGAAAATAATTCGTGGGGACCGCGCTAATCCTGAAATAATTTACGTGAACCTTAAGAATGCAAATAGCTTGGCAAGTGAGAAGCTAATCTTGCAAAACAATGATATCATTTATGCTGAGCCGAGGAAGCTTTACTCTACTACTGAAAGTGCATCAACCCTACGCTCTTTTATTCAACCTGCATTGACAGTTGTTAACCTGGCATTGATAATTTATAACCTTAGCAAATAATGAACGGTTCCGAATTACAGGAAAAGAAACTAATCGATCAGAAGATCGATTATTTTAAAATATTAAAGATATTCTGGAGCCGATGGTACTGGATCGCGGGTTGCATGATTTTAGCTGGCGGAATTGGATATCTCTATCTATGGTATACTCCCGAAGTCTTTACGACTTCTGGATCGCTTAAGTTTGAGGAAAAAAGTGATTATAGCAAAATTCTGGCTGGTGCCCTGAAGCCGACTCATAATAACACCGTTCAGTCTGAAACTTATGTCATTAAATCAAGGGATGTAATTTTAAACGCAGTAAGCAGACTGGATTATAAAGTTTCTTATTTCCTACGGGGAAGAGTCAGAACAACTGATGCCTATCCTAAAAAACCATTTCCAATAGAAATAATCCACCAGGATTCTATAAACTTTTTCAAAGACTATTTTGAATTAACACAAATTGACAGGAAGAAATTTCTCCTTTCCTTTAAACGGGGAGCAAAATTAGTTGAAAAAGAATATTCGTTCGGAGATCGGATAAAACTGCTTGGAATTACATTTAAAGTAAAAGAAAGTAATGCAGCCCCAGGAGCCTCTTACATGATTAAATTCAATGCAAGAGAAGACTTTTTATCCAGAATTAACAGCGGCCTATTTCTAAAAGAAGCACCAAACAGCACCAACATTCTGCAATTAACTTACAGAGATCATAATCCAGTTTTTGCAGCAGATATTCTCAACGCTCTTATGCAAGAATACGTGGCCTACGACTTGAAAGAGCGTGGAACTTCGGCTTCACAAATAATAGAATTTATAGAACAACAGCTCAAATTTCTATACGATCAGGTACAAGAAACCGGAGGAGCTTTAGAAGCGTACAAGAGATCTAATAAGATTGTCAATCTGTCTACAAGTACCCAAATGAGTATCGCGAGATTGACGACACAACAAACTCAACGAAATTCTTTGAAAGTTGAAGAACTTGCGATAAATCAGCTTGAAGAACAAATAAGAAATAATAAGGATGAAATAGCCTTAAATCTTAATTTAGAAGGCTCTTTGGGGGGCTTACTTGCGAATCTAGTTGGTCAGCTTAATAAGTACATTCTTGAAAGGGAGGGGAAACTTACCCAATTTAATCCCAATTCTCAAACTATTCAGATAATAGACAAACAGATCGCCGAAACTAAAAAAGCCATAATAACCAATATAAGATTGTATCGGGAGCGAAACAAAAGAACACAAAAATATGTGGAAAGTCAGATCGCTTCCGCGGAGCGGGAACTCAGCAATATTCCTAGTGCTGAACGAGATTTTGCTAAACTTCAATCTGATTTCGACATCAATCAGAAGGTTTTCTCTTTACTTTCTGAAAAACGACTAGAATCACAAATTATGCGTGCAGCTGTTGTTCCGGGGGCCGTCATTGTCAACGCGGCTGTTGGCACATCTGTGGTGTCACCTATTCCATCAAAAATTTACACAAATGCTATTTTGCTTGGATTGGTAGTTGGATTGGGCATGGTTCTGTTGGTCCGGTTACTTAATCCCTATATTTATGATAAAGAAACTGTTGAGAGTTTAACTAGTACCCCTATTATTGGTGTAATTCGTCAATTTCCAGGTTATATCGATCAAGATAACAGACAAGCTCTTTCGCTCCAAAAACCAAAATCTGTATTTGCTGAGTCAGTTAGGTCGGTAAGAACAAATCTAAGTTTTCTTGCCGGAGAAAAAGACAGCAAAGTAATATGTATTACTTCTGAAATAGCTGGAGAAGGAAAATCGTTTGTTTCAGTAAACCTGGCGAGTACCCTCGCATTGATAGACAAAAAAGTTATTTTGATAGGAGCGGATTTAAGACGGTCAAAACTGCATCGAACTTTTAATATTGAAAACAACAAAGGGTTGAGCAGTTTTCTTTCTAAACAGACACCATTTGAACATATAATTTATAAAACAAGTCTGGAAAAACTTGACTTCGTTCCATCTGGTCCTGTCCCCCCAAACCCTTCTGAACTACTCCACAGTAGTAACATGATTGGCTTGTTAGAAAGGTTGAAAGAGGAATATGATTATATTTTGTTGGATACTGCACCGGTGGGTCTGGTATCTGACTCTATTCCATTAATTAGAAATTCAGATATCAATTTGTTTGTCATCCGATCAGGCGCATCAAAAACATCTGCTGCTGCTATTCCCGACCGTCTAAGTATGGAGTACCATTTAAACAACGTTGTCATTGTATTAAACGCCTTTATTGATGACGCTTTACATTCCAGATATTACAAGAGTAACTATTCTGGTGCATATGGGCAGTACTATTATTATTCAGATTATTCAGGGTATAGTTCTTCAGGATATTACACAGACGATAAAAAGAAATCGTGGTGGAAATTTTGGAAAAAGAGTTAGTTATAGACACATTAAGTGTGATACCTCAGCTGATAATAAGATATGAAACAAGAGAAAGGAAATAATCTTAAATGGTATCCTGTGTACACTAATCCACGTTCGGAGAAGAAGTCTTTTGAGCTGTTAAAGATGAAGGGTATCGAGGCCTATCTTCCTCTTCAAAGACAACTTAAACAATGGAGCGACCGGAGAAAATGGGTCGAAGAGCCCGTATTAAGATCATATTTATTTGTAAAAATATCAGAAAGAGAACAAGCTGATGTCTTGTCAACAAGAGGGATTAGTCGTTTCATTTATTTCTCTGGTAAAATAGCTAGCATCCCAGAACAGCAAATTGAAACTCTTAAGTTATTATTAGCTTCAGAGGCAGATTTTGAACTAGTTGACAGAGATTTCGAAAAAGGAGAATTAGTTGAAATTACTGCTGGAATTCTGAAAGGGCTACAGGGAGAACTTTTAGATATTTATTCGCAAAAACGACTGTTGATTCGAATTGATCATACAGGACAATCGATACTAGTACAAGTGCCTGCGGTGTTTTTGGACAAAGCATCCTATAGAGTGGACTGAAGTCTACTTATCATTTCATAATAAGTTATATACAGCAGTTGCCCGATAAGAAATGTGACTGACGGGGCGAAGCTGTGAAATATTAATTGATATTATCGAGACAAGAAGAATGATTAAAAAGCCGAAGATTCTTTTTATTACTCTAAAAACATTCAGTCTGACAGGTGGCGTTGAAACAGTATGTCGAAGTTTGGGATATGCTTTTCAACAAATGCATGATTCAGGGGAAATAATTTTTTCGATGTACTCACTGTATGATACAGAAGTTAACGAGAAATATGTTCGGAAAGGATGTTTTACAGGTCTTGGAGGAAAAAAAGGAAGGGCTATTTTACATTCCATAAAAAAGGGTATCCAATCAGATACAGTCATATTAAGTCATATAAACCTTGCCCCGATTGGACTTGCAATCAAACTCGCTTCACCCTCTACCCGATTAATTATTTGGACACACGGTATAGAGATTTGGCGGCCATTAAATGCTCTTAAAAAAGCTCTTCTAAAACGTTCGGATGATGTCATCGCAGTTAGCCAGTTTACCGCGAAAGAAACTGAGAAATTGCATGATGTAGGAAAAAAAAATGTGAAAGTGATTGCGAATGCCTTGGATCCATTTTTTTCCCCACCGGATCTAACTTACGTTCAATCCGAACCAGAACAGCAGCTTATTGATACACTAAAAAAGAAATATTTCATCAAGCCCCATGCAAAAATTTTCCTTGCACTAACTCGGTTGAAAGGCACTGAAAAAAACAAAAATTATGATAAAGTCATTAGGCTCCTTGGTGAATTAAAAAAAGAAGGAGTAGATATCAATTATATTTTGTGTGGTAAATATGATGAGGAGGAGTACATTAGAATTAAGACTATAGCTGAAGAATGTGCAATGGAAGACAATGTCCATCTCACCGGGTTTATCCCGGACAATGAATTACAAAGTCATTATCAAATGGCGGACGCATTTGTACTGCCTAGTACAAAAGAGGGATTTGGGCTGGCATTTATTGAGGCGCAAGCCTGTGGTTTGCCTGTCCTTGCAGGAAATCTTGACGGTTCAACAGAAGCTGTTAAAAGTGCAATAGCTGGTGTACTAATAAATCCTTATGACACTTCGGCGCTTAAATCTTCTTTAAGAATGCTTGCAAATCAAGATTCATCCCAATCTGTAAAGCAGATGATTCAGAAGCAATGCCTCGAGCACTTTTCATTTTCATTATATAAAGAAAAGATTAAGGAACTGCTTTTTAGTGCTAACTAATATTCAAGATTTAGAATTACATTATACAAACAAGATGCAAACTGCCTCAACTACTGAAACCTGGGATTTAGAAATCAAACCGAAAACCAAGCTTCTAGATCTGCACTTAAAAGATGTCTGGAAATACAGAGACTTAATGGTCCTTTTTGTTAAAAGAGATTTTGTTGCCCAGTACAAGCAAACAATTCTGGGTCCAGTGTGGCACTTTATTCAACCAATACTGACGACCATGATGTTTGTATTAGTATTTGGTCGCATAGCGAGAATACCGACAGAGGGGGTTAATCCAATTCTCTTTTATTTATCGGGGATTACTATTTGGAATTATTTCTCGGCTAGTCTTACTAATACCTCTTCGACCTTTATTTCAAATGCTCATATTTTTGGTAAGGTATATTTTCCTCGTTTAGTTATGCCTATTTCAGTTATTCTATCAAACTTAATCCGGCTAGGCATTCAATTTCTTCTTCTTTTTTCGGTTATGGCATGGCGATATTTACAGGGGGACTTAATCCTTATTACTTGGTATTGGTTATGTATTCCACTTATAATCCTTTTAATGGCAGGAATTAGCCTGGGTTGTGGGATCGTTATCTCATCTTTAACGACCAAATATCGTGATTTTAATGTACTTTTAGGCTTTATAGTTCAATTAGGTATGTATGCTACGCCTGTCGCATATCCTTTATCTTACTTGAAAGGTAAGGGTTTTAAGTGGATTGTAGACTTAAATCCTTTGACATCAGTAGTTGAAGCATTTAGGTACTGCCTGCTAGGGCGAGGCACCGTAGAGCCAACTTCAATACTTTATTCGATTGTATTCATGCTTATCGTTCTCTTTATCGGAGCAATATTGTTTAATAAAACGGAAAAAACATTTATGGATACCGTCTAGGATACCAATAACAATATTAAAATATTATTTAATGACTGAAACTGTAATAAAAGTAGAAGAGCTCTCTAAACAGTATCGCCTTGGAAAAATCGGTACAGGCTCCCTGGCTCACGATCTCAATAGATGGTGGCATTCTATGCGGGGCAAGGACGATCCCTATTTGAAGATAGGTCAGATCAATGATCGGACAACCAAGGGCAATAGTGAATATGTGTGGTCACTCCGTGACATAAATTTTAATATTCAACAAGGAGATGCAGTTGGTATTATTGGTAGAAATGGGGCAGGAAAAAGTACTCTTTTGAAGGTATTAAGCCGGGTTACTGCGCCAACAACAGGCTCTGTAAAAATTAAAGGAAGAGTTGCTAGTCTATTAGAAGTAGGTACTGGCTTCCACCCTGATCTTTCCGGCCGGGAAAATATTTATCTAAATGGCGCTATCTTAGGAATGCGCAAAGCTGAAGTGCGAAGAAAATTCGATGAAATAGTAGATTTTGCTGGAGTAGAGAGATACATCGATACTCCTGTTAAACGATACTCCTCTGGAATGTACGTTCGCTTGGCTTTTGCAGTAGCAGCTCACCTTGAATCGGAAATCCTTATAGTTGACGAAGTCTTAGCTGTTGGTGATTCTGAGTTTCAGAAAAAATGTCTCGGGAAAATGGGCGATGTCAGTAAAGGCGAAGGTCGTACTGTTCTCTTTGTTAGCCACAATATGGGGAGTATTAAGGAATTATGCAATTCAGGCATCTTATTGAGCAATGGGACTATTCAAGCTACTGGAGAAATTAATGATGTTTTGGATAAATATAAAACGAATTCATTTAGCGCGTCTCCTCTATGGGAGAACTCAAAACAAAGCAAAAAACCATTAACAATCACTAAGATATCTATAAAAAACGAATCAGGATCCCTTTCAAATCTTTTTTCTATCAACGACGAGATCCTAATTGAGGTAGAAGCAACGGCGTTTGAAGATTTAAAAAATTCAACGATCGCTATAAACATTCATTCAGGAGATGGGGCTCACATTTTATCTATTGAAGATATAAGTAGTTATCCAACGCTCATCAAAATTAGAGAAAAAGGATTCTATTCCCTAATTTGTAAAATTCCCAAAAAGCTTCTTAACAAGGGCGTTTATACAGTGCGGGTTGGCTCCGGGATAATAAGGGTTCAGAATTTTATGAATATCCACGAACTATCATTTGAAATCATTAACGATGCTGAAGAAGAAAGAGTAACAAATCACTTAAAAGGATATATTTATCCCAATGTGAGTTTGCAATTCCAATATCAAAAACATAATTAATGTCATTAGCATATATATTAAGAAGAAGAAATGTACAAAGAACCAAAAATCATTGCAGAAATAGGATGTAATCATAAAGGAGACATGCAAATTGCCAGAGATTTAATCGCGACTGCGGCCCTTTTTTGCAAAGCGGATGTCGCTAAATTTCAAAAAAGAAACAATAAAGTGCTGCTTTCTGATGAAGAGTACAATACACCTCACCCTAACCCAGCAAATTCCTATGGAGATACCTATGGTGCTCATCGCGAGTTTCTTGAATTTGATCTTGAGCAACATAAACAATTAAAAAAATGGTGTGAAGAATATGGCATTGAGTATTCAACCTCTGTTTGGGACATTGAATCTGCAAAAGAAATTGTGACTTTAAACCCCAAATTGATCAAAATTCCTTCTGCATGTAATTTAAACAAAGAAATGCTCGAATACCTTTGTAAAAACTATGAAGGAGAAATTCATCTTTCATTTGGAATGACATCACAAGAAGAAGAAGAGATGATTGTTAAATTCTTTGAAAGCGAAGGAAGAGCAAAGGATGTCGTACTCTACAGTTGTACATCAGGATATCCTGTCCCATTCGAGGATATATCCCTACTTGAGATCGTAAGAATTCGTGAAAAGTTTGAAAATAGAGTAAAAGCTATTGGATTCTCCGGCCATCACCTCGGTATAGCTGTCGACTCTGCCGCTATTGCATTAGGAGCTGAATGGGTGGAAAGACATTTTACACTTGATAGAACGTGGAAAGGAACAGATCATGCAGCTTCACTTGAACCTGATGGAATGAGAAAATTAGCTCGCGATTGCAGGGCGGTTCATAAAGCACTAACCTATAAGGAGAAAGAAATTTTGGATATTGAAGACGTACAACGTAATAAACTAAAAAAGAACCAAATAAGGTGGTAATTGCATTTATACCAGCAAGGGGGGGGAGTAAATCCATTCCCCTTAAAAACATAAAAGATTTCTGCGGAAAACCATTGATCTACTGGAATCTAAAAGCACTATCAGATACTGAAGATGTTCATCAGATCGTGGTAGCTACAGACTCTATTGAAATAGAAAAAGAGGTTCTTAGGTTTAAGCTTCCTAAGGTTGAGATATACAAACGGTCGGCAGAAAATGCAGCCGACACTTCAAGCACTGAGTCGGTAATGCTTGAGTTTATACAAAGTAGGAAAACCTCAATCTCTGATGATGACATTTTTCTTTTGGCGCAGCTGACAAGCCCATTCACCACAGCAAATGATTTTGCCAGTGGCATAAAAAAATTTAGGGAAAGCACCTGTGATTCACTTCTAAGCTGTGCGACAAATAAAAGGTTTTTTTGGGATGAAGAAGGAAATCCAATAAATTACGATTTCAAGAAACGACCTCGAAGGCAGGAATTCAAAGGGGTGTTTGTGGAAAATGGAGCTTTCTATATTAACAAAGTTGGGAATATTGTACGAGAAGAAAATCGTCTATCTGGTAAGATCAGCATTTATGAAATGCCTGAATTTACTCAGTTGGAGATAGATGAGCCTCATGATTGGATTATTGCGGAAGAACTGTTTAAATCGATGGTATACAAACATTTTTATGCATCCTTGAGCGAACGTCTGAAAAAAATCAAAATCGTTCTGTCTGATGTCGACGGAGTTCTCACAGACGCCGGCATGTACTATACAGAAACTGGCGATGAGATGAAAAAATTTAATACAAGAGACGGGAAAGGTTTTGAGTTGCTTCGTAACCAAGGTTACATAACAGGCATAATCACTACCGAAAACACCGAAATGGTTAGTAGGAGAGTAAAAAAATTGAAGTTGGACTACATATATCAGGGACTAGCTCACCTCGGCAAACTAGGAGCTATTGAAGAGATATGTGCAAAGGAAAACTTAGGACTTGAAAATGTAGCTTATATCGGAGACGATGTTAATTGTATGGAAGCATTAAAAGGAGTTGGAATAGCGGCTTGCCCTAACGATGCAGATCCAGAAGTAAAAAGAATTGCTGGAATAAATATCTTAAAGCTAAAGGGGGGACAGGGAGTTTTCAGAGAGTTCTCTGCACTAATTCTCAAATAAACGTATGTTCATAAAACGGAAAGATTATATCGAAATATTGGATAAGATGTTTCAAGCTAATCATGAGAAACTTCAACCTTTTTTTGGTAAAAATTTTTGGCCGGTGATTCACATACAAACAGGATACTTTTTCCATCTCCTGTTTAACAAAAAGTTCGAAAATTCTTCACCAAATGAAAGCCAGATAAACCATTCATCATTTACAATTAATGATTTATTTGAACTACTAAAAGTTTGTGTAAGAGTATTTATTGCTAAAAAAAAAGTCGACAAAAAAAACGTATCAAGTGATTGCCTGCTTGTTGGGTTTTATGAACATATCACCCCCTCAGGTGAAAACATCTATCTTGATCCATTGGTGCCGTTTTTATCGGAGCGAGGCAAATCATTTACAAAATTATATTTACGATCGCCCTCTTCTTCAGTCACAAAGCCTTCTCTAGAATACCTTTATAAATGCTTAGATGACCTTTATTTTCTTCTGTTTAAATTAAAATATACTTACAACAGATACTTCCGAGAGCAGAATAACATTGCTTACAAAAACAGCATAATTATTAGTAGCTGGTTAAAAGACAAATGTGTTCCATATGAAACTTTTGTTGAGCATCGTATCTATAAGAGTCTTTTACAAAGCGAAGTGAAATTAAGAGTGTTCAAAGCGCTGTTAACAATACTAAAACCAAAAAAGGTTTGGACGTATTGTTATTACGACAATACGGTACTTTCGCTTTCTAAAGCTGGTAAGGATCTTGGGATTCCAGTTATAGAATACCAACACAGCCTTCAAGATGATAATCATTTCGCCTATTGTAAATGGCAAAATATTGATGAATATAACTCTTTCTTTCCAAGCCATTTTTGGGTATGGCGTGCATCAGATAAGAAACGCATCGAAAGAAACTTTTCTGAAAGTATTTTTAGACCTACTGCAATTCTAGGTGGTAATATTTACCTTGGCTTAAAAAAGCGAGCTCACTACATTGCACAAAAAAAAGAAAACAATGTACTAATATGCTTGCAGGGACAATGGATCCCCTCTTTTTTAGAGAACTTTATAAAAGACGATGAGAACTTCATCTGGCATATACGGTTACATCCTCGCTATCCAGAAGATAAAGTATCACTTTTGAAATTAAAAGAGAGATATCCCATTAAAATAGAAATAGAGAAGGCCAATTCTTTATCACTTTATGAGCTGTTTAACATAGTAAAATTTAATATAACTGCATTCTCAGGAACAGCGCTTGAAGCCCAGGCGTGGGGCGTCAAAAATATCATTTTTAGTGAAGAAGGGTACTCATCCTTTCGCCAGCAAATCATACGTAAGGAATTTGCATTTGTGACAACAGAAGAAGACCTTCAGAACGCCCTCTCAAGTGAAAGCTTTTCCTTCGAATTTGACAAAATAGAGACCGACCTTAATGTAGTTTCTAATGCCCTTCAAGTTATTTATGATGCCTAGACACATAAAAAATCTGATTCATCGATCTCTGAATTATTTAGGAGTCCAAATTGTAAGAGCTCCTGAAAAAAGAGAGACCAACTCAACGATAAAAGAGTCGACAGTTACTCAGCCCCTACTTTTAGACCCTAAGGCCACTGTCCAATACAGTGAATTGCGTGGGAATATATATGTTGGTCCAAACTCTGTAATTCACAAAACAATCATGAATGGAACTGTATATGTGGGTAAGAACACGACAATCAATGGGCCTGGAACTGAATTCTATTCAATCGGACACCCAATTACAATAGGAAGCTATTGTTCTATTGCAAGAGGAACTGCCATACAGGAACATAATCACAATTGGAATTCAGCAACTAGTTATTTTATTAAATATCGAATTTTTAATAAGCCATACGGAAGTGATGTTGTGTCAAAAGGACCTATCATTTTGGGCAACGATGTTTGGATAGGAACTCAGTCTGTTATACTGACAGGAGTAACTATTGGCGATGGAGCTGTAGTTGCGGCCAACAGTGTTGTTACAAAAGATGTGCCGCCATACGCGATTGTTGGCGGTACACCTGCAAAGGTGTTGAAATACCGATTTTCAGCAGAGATTATCGAAAAACTTCTCGAAGTTAAATGGTGGGAATGGGCTGAATCAAAATTAAGACGAAACGAAACTTTCTTTGATGGGACTCTTACTTTGGAAAAAATTAAAAACATAGTTGAGTGAGAATATTAGTATTTGCGCATGATTCTAGTCTCTATGGTGCTTCTCAATCACTATTTACTTTATTAAAGCACCTTAAGCAAAAGGATTATCAATTACTGGTCCTCTTACCGAGAGGCGGAGAACTCCTAACATATCTAGAGAATGAAGGCATAGATTATAAAGTGCTTTATTTTCCACGTGCCGTAATTCAAATTAAAAAAGGGTATTCGCTGTTGAATCGAATAATAGATATTGCAAAGTTTTATAAAAAAAAACACTTCAACCGTAAACTCATTTTGAAAGTGTGTGAAGAGTTTAAGCCGCATCTTATCTACACGAACACTTCAGTAGTGACTGCTGGAATTGAGACCGCTGTAACTCTAAAAATCCCACATATTTGGCACGTAAGAGAGTTTGGGTGGGATGATTATAAGTTTAAATATCTGCCTTCAAGAAATGCCGTAATCTCCGGTCTGCTAATGTCTGAAAAAGTGATTTTTATTTCCAAAGCAGTGAAAGATGCATGGCTACATGATGATAAAGGGAAGGCCGAGATAATATATAATGGATTTGATATCAACGATTGTGGAACCAGTAGAAGCAGGCCTTATGCTGAAATTAAGATTGGAATCTTAGGAGCCATTGTTCCTGGAAAAGGTCAAGGCCAAGCAATAGATGCCTTTGAACAGTTCTTAAAAAAGTTCCCTAACAGCTTTTTGTACATATATGGAGATCCTATTGATCAGGAATATTACCAAAGTTTGAAGATTAAAGCTCTTCAAATTTCCGAAAACATAATTTTTAAGTCATTCGAAAAAGATACTGATCAAATTTATCAAAATTTAGACATAGTATTGAATTGTTCCTTAAAAGAGGGATTTGGACGATCTATTGTAGAAGCAATGATTAAAGGTATCCCTGTTATAGCTAACAACAATGGTGGTATCACAGAAATCATTGAGCAAGATAGTAACGGGTTATTATTTAATAGTAAAACTGAGGACCTGACCAAACAATTAACAAGAATTTTTGAAGAACCGGACTTATACGAACGGCTCTCGGCCAATGCACTCGCTCAAGTAACGCAAAGATACTCGATCGAAAAGTATGTTGAATCGATGGATATAATTTTCAAGAGTAGTAATCATAATAATCTTAACAATGGGTAATTACAAAATTAGAACTATAGCAATACATTTACCCCAATTTCATCCTATTCCTGAAAATGACAAGTGGTGGGGAAAGGGCTTTACAGAATGGACTAATGTTGCTAAAGCGAAACCGCTTTTCAAAGGCCACTATCAGCCGCATCTCCCCGCAGACCTTGGGTTTTACGACTTAAGGTTATCAGAGGTTCGTGAGCAACAGGCCGAACTGGCAAAAATATATGGCATATATGGCTTTTGCTATTATCACTATTGGTTTAACGGAAAGCGAGTGTTAGAGCGCCCTGTGAACGATATAATTGAATCCGGGAAGCCGGATTTCCCTTTCATGCTTTGTTGGGCCAATGAAAATTGGACGAGAGCATGGAACGGCAGTGAGTATGATGTTTTGCTTCAGCAAAACTACTCTGAGGAGGATGATTTAAATCATATTCGGTATCTTATTGAAATATTCAAAGATAAACGCTACATACGGATCAATAACAAACCCGTGATTGCTATCTATCGCTCAACAAGACTTCCTGATGTTGAAAAAACAGTTTCATTATGGCGGAAAGAGGCTGCGAAGCATGACATGGAACTCTATATTTGCCGCTTTGAGAGCTTCAGTGAAATTGGAAAAGAATACCTGGAACAGGGCAAATTTGATTCAGCAATAGAATTTCAGCCAGTTAGAAAATTAACCTCAGCACAGAAAGAAACACAATCAAATAGAGGTATTTTTTATAAAGTAAAGAAAAGTATATTTTATCGCGCTTATAAAAGAGTGCCTGAGGCAATTAAACCTAAGTTTTATCTTGCTGAGAACTATGGGGACGTAATCGATTATGAGATCTATGTTGAAGATGCTTTGAAAATCCCTCAAAAAGATTATAAGTCATATCCTTGTGTAACTCCCATGTGGGATAATAGCGCTCGGAAGTCACATAACTTTCTGGTATTTAAAAACTCAAGTCCAGCAATTTATGAAAGATGGCTAAGCGAAACCATTAAAAGATTTACTCCCCCATCGGCGGAAGAAAACTTCGTTTTTATCAACGCATGGAACGAATGGGCTGAAGGCAATCATCTTGAGCCCTGTCAAAAATGGGGACATCAGTATCTGGAAGCAACTGAGCGAGCAATCAAATCAACAGATTAAAAAGCACAAATTTTGCTAGCAGCTGTAATTGTAACATACAATGGGGAACATTGGATAAGAAAATGTTTAAATTCCCTGATCGATAGTTCCCAGCCCGTTCATATAGTCGTGATAGACAATGGGTCTTCGGATAAAACTATCCGAATTATACAAAACGAATTTAAGAATGTCGATCTTATTATCTCTGATCAAAACCTTGGTTTTGGTCAGGCAAATAATATCGGCATTAAGAGAGCTATTAAAGCAGGAGCAGACTTCGTTTTTCTGTTAAACCAAGATGCTTGGATTGAAAAAAACACAATTCATAAACTCATAACTGCTTATGAGAACTTTCCAGCGTATGGAATAATAAGTCCTCTCCATCTCAACGGCGAGGGAAATTTGATAGATCATTTATTATACCAAAATATCACAAAACATCCAATTGCCCGCACTCTATTTTCAGATCTTTTGAATCAACGCAATCAGGACAAAATATATGATCTGACGTTTATTAATGCAGCAGCCTGGTTAATGACCAGGGAATGCATAGAGAGGGTGGGACTGTTTGATCCTATATTTCAACACTACGGCGAAGACAATAACTATTGCCATCGGGTGGAATATCATAAACTAAAAATCGGACTCATCACAGACACGATTATTTTTCATGATCGGGAAAACCGCGCTGACAAGAAACCAAGTTGGGCTGAAAACAACGAACTAGACCTCAAATTGCGCTTAGCTAATATCTTAAACGATAGTGTAGAGAAAGCGTTAACATCTGAGAAAAAGAAATTATATTTAGCTTCTACCAAAGCGATTATATCTGGAAAATTTCCCTTATTCTTTAATTATCTTAAAAAACTGACGCTAGTAAAAAAAATATTTCCTGAAATAAAAGATAGCTATCTAAGAAATCGTAAAGAAAATCAAAAAGAGTTATGAGTCTATTATCAGAAAATTTACGTTTTGATTACTTACAACAGTGGAGAGGAATTGCCATAATTTTAGTGGTGCTGACTCATACCACTCATCATGGGATGTCTCCCGATATCGGAATTCAATTTTTGGATAATTTCATATGGTTTGGAGCTCGCGGAGTCACATTATTTTTTGTTTTAAGCTCATTCACAATTTTCTACAGTATTGAAGGAAAATTGAAAAGCGAAAATAATAATTATACTAACTTCTTGATTCGGCGTTTTTTTCGAATTGCTCCATTATACTATCTAGGAATTTTGATATACAAGTTCTATTATTTCCATAATCCTACGCTAGACTTTAATCTTTTTTTAAACATTATATTTCTAAATTGGCTTTCACCTCATGCTATTGATTCTTCTGTGCCTGGAGGATGGTCAATTTCAACCGAATTTACGTTTTATTTCTTCGCTCCCCTCCTTTTTATCCGCATTAAAAATATCAATAGTGCCACAACGGTGTTTCTAGCTTCGATGCTTATCTCCCGAGTATGCATTGCTATCTTAACCAAAGTATATCCGGCAGCAGGTGGCGTTTATTATACACTTAATCCTTTATGTCAATTTCCAGTATTTATACTGGGCATAATGTTATATTTTGTTCTAATTAAAAAGGAAAAAATCTCATTATCGACAACTGACTATCTTCTAATTTCCACGGTAGTTTTGCTTGAGAATTTACTCGGTTTTATACTGAGAGATTTTTACCTCTATGGAATAATGTTCTCTATACTAATATACTTAACATCGAAACGACCTTTACCTACTTTTATAGGAAAACCCTTATCTTTAATCGGAGAGCTCAGCTTTACCATTTATATCTTACATTTTCTAATAAAATGGACATTGCGAGATCTTCAAATTATAGATCCTTCATCAAATTCATTTATTTCTTTTTTGATTCGTTTTCTAGGTACTCTCGGAATTACTGTACTGGCAAGTATTCCGATTTACTTTTTCCTCGAAAGACCGATGATGCAATGGGGTAGAATTCTAACTCAAAAGAGAACTAAAAACAAATAACTAAGACAATTGAAAATAGCATTTATACTTCCGGAACTGAAAGGCGGCGGCATCGGTACATATTACAGAAATCTAATAGGCGGATTGATAGCTAATGGAGAAGATGTAATTACGATTTTAGCAAATAGCAGTCCTCATGCAATTGACAAAACTTTTCCGGGAGAGATAAAGCAAATAAATGATGAAGATCTAAGAAAAGGATTAGACAGGTCGAAACAATTTGACGTGTTGCCCGGGATTCATCAAAAACTGGCTTTAAGTTTTGCGTGCAGAGAGTGTCTTAATCGAAATGGAGGAGCAGACGTTATTGAATTAACCGATTACAATTTGTTGTTTTTTTACTTCTTGGCCGAAAAGAACAAACATGTAATCATCAGGCTTGCAGGTAGCTCAGGACAACTCGAGGTATATGAACATAGGAAAAAAAACAGCCTTGAGAATATGATGCTGCTGATGCTTGAAATCTCCTTATTGAATCAGGCTGACTATATCATAGCGTTAAGCAGGACTAATCAGCGTTACTGGCAGAAACTGCTAAACAGAGATGTGAATCACCATCTACCGTATCTCCGATATTCGTTCCCCGTTACGTCTACTATACCTCAGATATCCCGACATGGTTTAGTTTTGGGGCGATTACAATTATGGAAAGGTGCAAAGTTTATAGCTGATTTTTATGAAAAATATCGCGATGCTCCTGCCATTGACTGGATGGGCGGAGATAATTATTACATAGATTATAATCAGTCGATGGCTATCCATTTATCTAAAACCTATCCCTCGATTTGGAATACGAAACTACACTTTAAAGGAAAGCAAGAATATTCTGTAGCGCAAAAAGCCATTGATGATGCCAGCTTTATCCTAGTTCCGTCTGTTTGGGATACTTTTAACTTTGTAATCACTGAAGCTATGTGGCAAGGCAAAATAGTAATTGCGTCTGACGGTGCAGGTGCATCTGAAATAATTGAGCATGGTAAGACAGGATTTGTTTTCAAGAACGAGGATCCGGAATCTTTGCAGGATGCATTTAGAAATTTCATTTCTCTTTCTTCTGAAGAGGTTGCAACAATGGCTAACAACGCGGCGACGGAAGTCCGAAAGTTGTTGAACAACGATAGGCTGTTAATAGAAAGGATCGAGCTATTCCGAGTTATTTATCAACAGCCAGTTTATTGCAATAAACAATTGAGTGCTTACATGATTGAGAAGTTGCAGGATACAACATCTTCCAAACAAGCTATTATTAGGCAGCTAACGTTAAAAAATATTATAAATCTGGCCTTTTCAAAATTAAAAGGTTAAATACTCAAATATGAGTTCAGAAATAATCTGGTTGCGGCATACACATGAAAACCGAAATGATCTGTTAAGATTTGGTTTGATGAAAATGCACTTGGAAGGTCGTATATTTTATACTGAAAAACCAATTCATTTTGCGACGTTGTATGGATTCTCAGACAAGGTGGCTCAGAGCTCACATAAAGGGCTGTCTTTTCTAGTTTTAAGAAAAGGTCGAACCATGAAGAGAATTATTGTAGACAGCGAAGATTCCTTCATTTTCACGTCCGAACATATAAAGGAATGTGACCTTTATTTTTGTTCAGGCTATAATATCGATTTTTTTGAAAACCGCCAATTTCCAGAATGTCTTAAGTGGCAAAATGAAAACGATCTCAACTGGTACCGGCAAAAGGTGAAGATAAAAATTGATACCTTAGGTGAACATTTTAATCGGGTAAAAAAGTTCGTTCCAATTGGCCCCGAAATGACCTTAAAGATTAAAAGAAATTTTGTTCAACAACGTTTTTTTAATATAAGAAATCGCATATACTTTTCATTACGGCAAAAAACACGTTGGTATCATAATTATGAACAGTTTGATATACGATACAAATTCCTGAAGCTACTCAGGGACGAACCTTTATTACATGATATTACACTGTATGACAGCCCGTGGGGTTGGCCGAGACATCGAGTGAATCTTCATAAAAAATTAGCAGAATTGGCCTGCTCAGGATATGCAATAAACTCTTTTCTAAAAAAAGGTGAATATAAGATATCGGATGGAAGCATAAATGACGTTTCATTACACAAAGTGGAATTACCCATGATTACCGGGATGAAAATTGTGAATTATGAGAAAATGCTTGCTTCGAGCCGGGTCGGTGTTTTCGCGACGGGATTCCATTGGGGATGGCGAAACATTATGATGCTAGCATTAATGGTTGGAATTCCAGTTATAACCGATAGATTATTATTGACGCCATATTTTGACATGCGGGGCTTCGTAATATTTGAAAATGAGGATCATTCCTGGCTACCTATAAAAACTCATTTAGACAAAATTGACGAAGAGCAATGGTTCGAGTACAAGCATCAAAATCAGCAATATTATGATTCGGTAATGGCTCCCGAAGCTGTAGCTGAGTATTTTTTGAATGAATTAAACGATTAATAGTATTGAGATGATAGAAGTATCTGTTATAGTTTGCTCACATAATCCTAAAATTGAAATATTCAGTAGAACAATTGATCACCTGAAAAATCAAGATTTATCCACAGACCGGTGGGAATTGATTTTAATCGATAATCTTAGTGATAGCCCATTAGATAACCATACAAATTTAAGTTGGCACCGTAATTCGAAAATAGTTGTGGAACAAACTCTGGGACTGTCATTTGCCCGTCTAAGAGGCGTTAAGGAAGCGAAAGCAGATTTGATTATTTTTGTAGACGACGACAATCTCTTGAACTATGACTATATTTCACACGCATTAAACTTTCACAAGAAATACCCTTATGTTGGCTGTTTTGGAGGGAAAGCTATACCTGAATTTGCTACGCCCCCCCCAGCCTGGTTTTTTAAAACCGGCATCAGTTTGGGATGTCGCGACTTAGGTGATACACTACAAATTTCAAATTACAAAGCCAACAACTTCAAGATTTCTGAATATCCTGCCTTTGCTCCCATTGGCACCGGTATGGTAATTACTAAACCTGCATTTTTAGCCTACGTGGCTGAAGCGGAAATTGATATGACACGACTTAATTTAGGCCGAAGAGGCAAAGCTCTAACTTCGGGTGAAGACAATGATATTGTATTAACGGTTACTAAAAAAGGGTATGAAATAGCTTATGTTCCCGCTCTGATAATTCTTCATATTATACCTTCATCCAGATACAGCAAGAGCTATTTGCAACGTATGGCTTTTGAAAGCAACAGATCGTGGGTTAAGGTTCTTTTTATTCACAATATCTTGCCTTGGAAACCAATTTCTTCAACAACTTTACCGCTAAGACGAGCAAAAGCATTTTGGCATCTGCGGGCGTGGTCATCATCGTTGAATTACACAAGATGGAAAGCTGCTTGCGGAAAATTAACTGGGCTTTCTGAACTTAACAAACTCTAACAATGAGCACGCTTATTATTACCTCTGGAAACGGGAAAAGCTTTACCCAACTTAAAAACTTTGTTCTTTCATTAAGAACTAACGGAAAATACGTAGGCAAAATAGCGATTTGTGACAACGCAATCTCCGGCACCTGGAATGCACCAGGAACATGGAGTGAAGACGAGTCTTTTTCACAAGATCAAAAACAGTTCTTCGAAGAAATGGAAGTTGTCCTTTATCCTATTCAACAACTCCTTCAGCAAAACGATATAGATCCTGAGGTAATTAAAAGCATAAAGTCCCCTACTCAACGTTATCCTTATAAATTCGTTTATAATACCCTTATAAGTAAGATATACATTAATAAAGTTGATCGTATTTTTTATTTTGACAGCGATATATATTTTCAGGCGGAGTTTAATTTAATAGAGAAAGCTGCAGAAACAGGAAAGATTCTTATAGTAAAGGAATTTTTAAGGATGAAAGATGGTCCGTATCTAAACAAATGGCTGAACTATTCGGATTTTTCAAAGCTATCTTCTCAGGAAGACTATTTGAATACTATGCTTCCGGCTCAAAATTACTGCTCGGGATTTTACGGTTCTGAAGCCGCCACATTCCATAGGTTTAACTTGTTAGCAATGCTGTTAACATCCAATAAGTTCGTCAACTTTTATAGCGACCAGCCCTTGGTAAATATTTTAAAGACTTTTTTCTTTTATCCATTCAAAGAACTAGACTATTCCTATTGCTTACATCTGGGCGAATTAGACCGCGAACAATATACTGTAGAACAGGGCAAGTTTTGTTATAAAAGTATTATACCTATTTGCATCCACTTCAATAGCAGCAAATATGACCAGTTGGAACATATATTAAGTAAAGGATATGAACTTCCCTATACTAAACCAAGTCTCCTGCAAAGATTGAAAAGGATAGCCAGGAAACTGCTTAGAAAATAAGATATGCTTCACCAAACATGGAAAAGAAAGAACCATTAGTTTCTATTTGTATACCTGCATATAATGCACAAAAATATATTGGAACTACTCTTGATTCGTTACTGAACCAATCGTACCAAAATCTTGAAATTATTGTAGTAAACGATGGTTCCACAGACGGTACAATGAATGTTTTAAAAAGCTATGAGGCAAAGGGAATAACTGTACTCGATCAGCCAAACCGGGGTCAGTGTGCCGCTGCCAATTCTGCGTTTAGGGTCAGTAATGGTGAATATATAAAATTTGTCGACGCCGATGATCTGCTGTCACGTGACTTTATTAAAAACCAGATAGCAACGCTCAACGGCCGGCGAGATAGCATTGCTTCCGCAGCTTGGGGCAGGTTTTACGGTGATGACCTGTCTACATTTAACTTAAATCCCGAAAAAGTCTGGCAGGATATGCCTTCGATGGAATGGCTTGTAGAGTCTCTATGGAATGGGCCTAATATGATGCAATGCGCATTATTTCTTATCCCAAGAGAAGTGTTGGAAAAATCGGGACTATGGGATGAGAGATTGTCTCTTATAAATGATTTCGATTTTTTTATCAGAGTAATTCTTGCGAGCCAACAAATTCTATTTACGGAGAATGCGACTTTGTATTATCGCTCAGGAATCGAAAACTCTCTTTCCGCTCAGAAGTCACGACGGGCTTATGAATCTGCATATCTTTCCACTGAATTAGGAGTTAAGTGGTTGTTGGCTGCAGAAAATTCAGAAAGAGTCCGAAAAATTTGCGCGGATGCGTTTCAGCTTTGGAAGTATGATTTTTACCCAAATCATAATGATTTGTATTCTAAAAGCGAAACCTGGATTAAGAAATTGGGAGGCTCGCAGTATCCATTCCCGGCAGGGGGGATTACCAAGACATTGGCAAAATTTACAGGCTGGAAATTTGCAAGACGTTTCAAATTATTAATTAAATAGAGATGGAAGTTAGCGGGAATGCTCAAACTATTATCAGCAAAAAAAATGTCCTATCGACATCTAAAAAGGAACTACAAGATATCCATTTCTTACGAGCATTCGCATCTTTAGCTGTCTGTGCATTCCATTTGTTTCTTGGAAACGGAAAACTCTTTCCAGAAAATTCTATATTGAAGAGTGCTATATCATATGGTTATCTCGGAGTGGAAATCTTTTTCATACTTTCAGGCTTTATTATCTGTTATGCGTTACCCAAAGATTATTCCCATAATAATACCGCCCGCTTCCTGCTTAAAAGATTGATTAGGATTGAACCGCCATTTATAATATCTATAGCATTATTGCTTGTTCTAAATTTAATTTCTTATCATGTTACAAATAATGATTACACAATAGATTGGATAAATATATTGTTACACGTTGCCTACATAAATAACTTTGGGGTTGGAGAGTATCTAAACGTAGTTTACTGGACCTTGGGTATAGAATTCCAATTTTATATCCTAATTGCAATTATATTCCCATTCATAAGACAGTTTTTGAGTTTAGTTCTACTTCTCGTAAGTTTTATTGGTATCAGCTATATTCAAGTACCGCACAATGTACTTGTTATTACACCTTACCTACCAATATTCGGAATAGGAGTTTTAATATTTTTTTTTCGGACAGAAAAAAAATTTACTATTAAATGGTTGATACCTCTTCTTTCATTGCTTCTCCTTCACGTCTTCGTTCATAATGGACAACCAACTTTCTGGGCTTGTGTATTTTGTTGCTTAGTGCTCTTCTTCTGGCGATTCAGTAACAAGATTATTAAGTTTTTTTCTACAATTTCATTTTCTTTATACTTAACTCATGTTGTGATTGGGGGAAAAGCTATAAATCTTGGACTGCGCTTTGCCGAAACCTTATCAAAACGATATCTATTATTTGCGATTAGCTTTGTATTCTCCATTTCTTTTGCATATATATTTTACTTTTTTGTAGAGAAACCAGCAATGGCTTTGGCAAAAAAAATACATTACAACATTGAAACGAAAACTTAAAATTGCTATCACAGCAGATCCTGAACTACCTGTTCCGCCCCTTTTATATGGAGGTATTGAACGGGTTATTGATATGTTAATAAAGGGCCTAATTGAGATGGGACATGATGTGAGCTTATTTGCTCATAGCGATTCTTCAACAGGAGCAAAGCTATATTCCTATCCAGGTAAACGCAGCAGCAATAAGAGAGATTTTTTGAGAAATACATTTTTAATAAATAAGGTATTACTCACCGAACGATTCGACGTTGTTCACAGCTTTGGAAGATTAGCGTATCTGCTGCCCCTGTTACCCTTCAGTATCCCTAAGATTATGAGCTATCAACGGGAACCCACTTTAGGACAAATAAATAAAGCTGTAAAACTGGCAAAAAAAGGAACACTCGCATTTACAGGATGTAGTGATTATATCAGTAAACAGATAGCTCCCTATGCACCATCGTATACTGTCTACAATGGAGTGCCATTAGAAACATACGAATTTAAGGCAACAGTTTCTGATGACGCTCCTCTGGTTTTTCTTGGACGCATTGAACCGATAAAAGGCCCGCATAATGCAATAAAAGCAGCCTTAAGCACTAATAGAAAACTGGTTATTGCCGGTAATATTCCTGATTCTTATAGGAGCTACTTCAACAAAGAAATTAGTCCGTTTTTGAATAATGATATCCGATATATTGGTCCGGTTGACGATGTTCAAAAAAATGAATTACTGGGAAATGCTTCAGCTTTCCTCATGCCGATCGAATGGGACGAGCCCTTTGGAATTGTAATGGCTGAAGCTCTAGCTTGTGGCACACCGGTGATCGGATACCGAAAAGGTGCTGTTCCAGAGGTAGTCAAACACGGCTTGAATGGATTTGTGACTGATTCCTTCAGCGATTTGTGTGAATGTATCAGAAAAGTCTCTTCGCTGAAAAGACTAGATTCAAGAGTTGTTGCAGAGCAAAGATTTTCCAATGAGGTAATTGTTGAAGAATACTTAAAACTTTATAACCTACGAATAGGATGACTGATCCTGAAAAAATCCTTTTTATTTCCGATAGGAAATATGTTGATTTCCATATACCAGGTGGTGTGCAATTGTGTACGTCTGAATATTTGACATATTTGTCTCATAGTGGGCATGACCCTATTATCATTAAATTGGATACCACAAAATCCTTCCTTAAAAAAATAAAGATCAAATTTGGATTGGAAGTATATGATAGGTATGATTTTAATAACTACACCACTGAGATTGTTAATGCGGTAAAGAAGCATAAGATAAAAACGATCGCCTTAAATCAAATTAACCTCGCCCCTCTTATAGAGATAGTTAAGCATCATTTACCCTCTGATGTAAAGTTTGTGGGGCTCTCCCATGGCAATGAAAGCGGCGACTATCTTCACGATATTGCTCGTGAAAAAAAACCGGGGATAATTGAAACCTGGAAATTAGGTCGGCAGATAGTGCTTGAAAGCTCGTTTTTTCGCGAAAATTTTGATGGCATTATTGTGATTAGTGAACATGAAATTCCGATCAATCAGTGGATAGGGGCGCTAAATCAACTACATCTTCCACGAATATTACAGCCTGGCTTTCTTTCCTGGACGCCTAGAGAGAAGAACGCTGGTTTTGTTGGAACACTTGACCATCTACCTAACAAACTGGGACTTGAGCTGCTGTGCGATTCCCTAAAAAAGTCGGAATTTAATTATTCAATTAACCTTGTAGGCGGGCCGGAACCCGAGGGACGACGATTAGAATTGCTTTATCCTTTTATCAAATATAAAGGACGTCTCTCCAATGAGCAGCTAGAAAAGGAAGTTTCCCATTGGAGCATTTTTCTCAATCCAGTATTTTGGTACAGCAGAGGCGCTTCGACAAAACTCGCACAGGCTATTAATTGGGGTATTCCGGTATTGTCTACACCTGCCGGGAAAAGGGGCTACATTCTTTCAGACGAAACAATCATAACCGCAAGCAATTCTCCAACAGATTATTCTAAGGCTCTTATCGAAGCCCTGGATGATCAATTTTTATTAGACAAATTAAAAATGTCTACAGAATGCAACGCGAAGAACTTCGAGCTAAAAACCTGGAGTTCAAAACTCAATACTTTTATTAAAAATCTCTGATCAAAAATATGACATATCCTTTAATAACCCTCTGCGGCTCTTATAATTTCACCAAGCATTGGGTTCGCCCGTGTATCGAAAGCTGGAAAAAGATAAGTAATGTAGATCATAAGAAATGGCATCTGGTAGCAGACAACAGACTCAGCATAGAAGATGAACGAGAATTCAGCAGTTTAGGCTTTAAGGTTTATAACTCAGATGAAAGCAAAGGACAAATTTCGACCTTCCTGAAAAAATATCCAGCTTTGGAAAAGATAAGAGAAAAAGATTTGACATGGAGAAAGCTTTTGGACACCTCAATTCTGCTCAAAGGAATAGGTAAGGTAGTACTGATCGATACGGATGTACTTGTTGCTCATAATTGCAAATTACCCGAAGGAGATTTCGATATCTGCTACATGCGGGAAGATATCCCGGCATACAGAGCTCATTGGAAGATAGTCTGGGAGCAGCAAATGGTGCCCGCTTTTAATGCCGGCGCTGTGATATTCGATCCAGATTCTATTGACTTCTCCTACCTTGAATATCTAACTGGAAAATATTTCCTTCAATGTAAAGATTATTGGTGGAGTGAGCAATCAGCATGGGCATGTTTGGCTGGAAGAATGAGAAATCGGTTATTGTTCGATGGAAATCAGGTAAGAGTACTTTCGGGCTTTAAAAAAAGGAGCGTCGAAGAAGTACTGTTGAATAAATATAATTATTTTGGTAAAAGAGGGGTATTGGAGAAATTTGAAGAATTTAAACCTTTTGTGGAAGGAAGCACAATTATTCACTTCGCGGGATTAGGGAAAAAATGGTTCTCAGAGAGTTACGACCTTTTACTCCGTTCAAACTTTCAACCAGATGAAACGGTAATAAGGGCGCACCAAGAGGAAACTCTAAATATGAAAGACAAAATATTCATTGGGACAAGATTACTTTTAAAGGAATTAAAATAAGCTGATTAAACAAAGCGAAGAAAATTGAAAAAGGTTCTTATTATTAGTCCATATTTTCCACCATCAAATGCAGCTGATATGCAACGGGTACGGATGAGCTTAAGCTATTTTCAAGAGTTTGGTTGGGAGCCGGAAGTGGTCCATGTTGCACAAAAACACTCAGACATAAATAAAGATCCTTTACTTTCTCTAAGTTTTCCTGATACTATTGTTAAACATCCAGTCAACGCGCTATCTAAAACATGGACTTCGAAGATAGGACTGGGAAGCATCGCTATAAGGTCGCTTCTCTTTTATTATCGAACTGTAAACAATCTCTTGCAAACAAAAAAGTTTGATCTTATCTATTTTTCCACAACGCAATTTCCTGTGTGTATTTTGGGCGCAGTCTGGAAAGAGAAATTTCGGATTCCATATGTAATCGATATGCAGGATCCTTGGCATTCTAATTATTATTTAAATAAGCCTAAGCATGAGAGACCGCCCAAATATTGGTTTTCTTACCGTTTAAACAAAATTCTCGAGCCGATCGCTATGAAAAAGGTGGGCGGGCTAATTTCCGTCTCTGATGCATACATTAACACCTTAAGACAGCGATATAATGAATTACGATATATACCAACAAGTACTATAACATTTGGCGCTTTTCCTAGCGACTCAGAAATCGTAAAAAACCACCTAACCGACTTGAAACCAGCTTTTAAGTCAGAAAATAATGAACTTCCGCTCGTTTACATCGGACGGGGGGGCAAGGACATGCATCAAGCGTTAAATCTACTATTTTCCGCTTTTAAAAGAGGGTTGTCAGAGGATCCAGATCTTTTTAAAAGATTCAAATTTTTCTTTATTGGGACTAGTTATGCACCAAAAGGCCAGGGAAAAAAAAGCATCGCCCCTCTTGCCGCACATTATGGCCTGGAAACTTTTGTTGTTGAACAGACTGACCGAATCCCTTTTTATCAGGGACTTGCAAGTCTTGAACACGCACGGGGGCTGGTTGTTCCTGGCTCTGATGATCCAGCATATACCGCATCAAAGCTCTACCCTTACATAACGGCAAACAAACCCTTATTGGGCCTTTTTCATAAAGAGAGTAGTGCTGTGAAAATTATGAAAGAATGTAATGCTGGAGAAATGATAACTCTTGATACGAGTGAGGAACTTGTCTATTCAAAAGTTAAGCTCTTCCTGCAAAGTGTAGTAAGAGACATAAGACCAGATACTGACTGGAAGGCATTTGAACCTTATACCGCAAGGGAGATGACGAAAAGGCAATGCGACTTATTTAACGATGTGTTAGAACAGTTTTTGTCTCCAACTAAGACATAGAACTAAACCGCAGACGCCTTTTTAGAATAGTTTTGAAATGAAAAAAAACTTAGTAATAGTTACCACTCATCCAATTCAGTACTATGCCCCTGTTTTTAAAATTTTATCAGATTGCCGGGATAAGGTAAATGTGAAGGTTTTTTATACCTGGGGGGAAGATAGTGTAAAAGAAAAATTTGACCCTGGATTTGGAAAGGTAATTGAGTGGGATCTCCCTTTACTCGAGGGTTATCAGTATGAGTTTCTTATAAATACCTCTACGAAACCCGGCTCAAGCCATTTTAAAGGGATTATAACTCCTGATGCTGCTAAACGGATCGAAAAATTTGAACCAGACGCCATCTTGGTTTATGGATGGGCAAATCATAGCCATTTAAACATTATTCGACACTTTGAGGGAAAAGTTCCAATTTGGTTTCGCGGCGACTCCAATCTTATAGATCAAAGGAAGGGTTGGAAAGAGATAGCCCGAAACTTCTTTTTAAAATGGGTTTATAGTAAAGTGGATAAGGCATTCTATGTGGGGAAAGCTAATAAGAAATATTTTCAAAAATATGGCTTAAAAGAAAACCAGCTCGTCTTTGCTCCTCATTCCATTGACAATGATAGATTTTCCATGGACAGGACTGCAGAGGCTTTTCAGTTGAGACAGAAGTTAGGAATAACGCAGGAAAATATCTTGGTTCTTTTCTGTGGTAAATTTGAACCCAAGAAAGATCCGGAAGTTTTGTTGAATGCTTTCGCAGAATTAAACATGGATAACGTACATTTGTTGTTTGTTGGAAATGGAATTTTGGAAAAGTGTTTAAAAACAAAAGTATCAGCTTTAAATCTACAACAGATTCATTTTTTGCCTTTTCAGAATCAACTGCAGATGCCAGTAATTTATCAATCCTGCAACTTATATTGTCTGCCTTCACAAGGTCCTGGTGAAACATGGGGTCTTGCAGTAAACGAAGCAATGGCTGCTGGAAAGGCCGTAATAGTTTCGACAATGGTTGGTTGTGCAACTGATTTGGTAAAAAATGGCGAAAATGGATTTATTTTTGAGAGCGGCGATAAACATTCCTTAAAAAGAAATTTAAAAGAATTATGTACCGACCGTGCGCGTCTAGACTACATGGGAAAAAAATCTCTCACAATCATTCAAGATTGGAGTTTTCATGTGCAGGCAAAAGCTATATTAACAGAACTAAACGGCATTTGATCTTCAATATTATCCTTATTCTTCCATTACTCGAACAGATTTAAAAGAAATGTAGCTTTGAAGTACAATTTTATACTAAAAAGACTTTTGCAAATGGATTGTTATGGTAAGAGTTAACGATTCAAAAGCGGGTGCAATTGTTCCTCTTTTCATTCCATGGTTGCTCGCAACACTCACCCAACTAGACCCTGTGGTATCCTATTGGATAGCTTGGTCTGGATCATTTTTTATTTTTTTTTGGACCTTAATTTTTCCATCAAGATTTATTAGTAATGACTTGCCTATTCACCAGCAAATAATGCGTCCTCTTTTTCTTACGCAGATAATTTTTGCCGGCTTTATGTGTTGTACTTCTGTATTTTTCTTTTTGGACCACATGGGCTACATTTATTTAGAAAAAACTTATCCTCAACCATTTATTGCTACTGAGGAGACTTCCGTAATCGCAAAGTGCCAGCGAATGAGCGTTCTAGGGCACGCCGCATTAGCCACAGGAATGATTACTTTGATTGAAAGAGTTACACCTTTAAAAAAGTATCGTCTGAATAATAATCTTAAACAAGATCATTTCTTGGTAGGCCTTAGCTTTTCGGCCTATATTTTAGGTTTTTTAGTAAGATACCTTCCAGGGTTATATCAATTTTCTATAGGATTAGTAAACACCGGGGTAATTTGCGGAGCCTTGATTATGGTGAAGGGAATTGTACAAAAAAAAACAGACTTATTGCTTATTGGCGGATCACTATTTGTGGTGAACATGATCTCTGCAAGTCTTACAGGATATAAAGAACCTATTATTGTCAACTTCTTGATTGTTGGATGCCTTATTTACCCTTATTATAAGAAAGCGACTATTTTTATCGGGCTACCGTTGATTTATTTTCTTTTTTATATTCTTCCAACATATGCTAATATCATACGTTCGCAATCTTGGAACGGTCAGGCATCAGCCGAAGAAGCACGAGGTCAAGCACTGGAAACATTATTTAACGAAGATAACGGTGAGGTAGATCTTGATGAAACGAACTGGGCCTTTCTAACAAGAAGGCTAAGTGAGATTGAAATGTTCGCCAAATTTGTGGAGACGACCCCAAAGGATATTGACTATTATGGTTTTGAGATTGCTGAACAAACATTAATTTCTCTAGTGCCAAGATTCTTATGGCCAGGTAAACCGATTACTGAAACGATGGCGATGGAGAGAGTTTATAATGCCGGCGTAGTGAGCAGGCTTTCGAAAGTTTCTGCAAAAACAAGACCAATTGTGGATGCCTATCTCAGTGGAGGAACGGTAGGCGTTTTAATATCAATGTTTTTATACGGATTTATCTGCCAAGCTCTGTGTAACAAAGCTGAATCTTTATATGGAGGATATCAATTAGGCGGAATTATTTTGTATAATGGTTGTTTTCAACCAGCATGGCGAGGCAACAACTTCGAGTTTATTGCAAACTCTGTATTCTGGAGTTTCATTCTTATGCTTCTGATCTTTCAATTGCTAAAATTGTATAAGATTCTCATTCCTATCAAAGACGGAGATCATTTATCGAATCAACAAATTATGTAATTTTATTGCTCGTGAAAATTCTTCAACTTACTGCATCTTACAAACCGGCATACGTCTACGGAGGGCCTACTATGTCCGTTTCCAAACTTAGTGAAGCTCTGAGTAAGGCATCGATTGATTTAGAGGTAATCACTACTACGGCAAATGGTTTATCAGAGCTTCCCGTTCAACCTGGAAAACAGGTCAATGTCGACGGAGTTCAAGTTACATACTTTCGTAGATTAACTAAAGATCATACGCATTTTAGTCCATTTCTATTTAAATATCTGTTGGGCAAACTGAATAAATTATCAAAAGAAACCCCGACCTCAATGCCCATTGTGCATATTCAAGCGTGGTGGAACCTCGTTTCTATTTTCAGTTGTTTAATTGCTAAAAGAAAAAAAATACCTGTAGTTTTATCTCCAAGAGGAACTTTAAGTAATTATTCTTTTGGTAACCGAAATAGCGGCATTAAAGATTATATACATCGTTTTTTAGGAAAAGTACTTCTTCAATATTGTCACTTTCATGTAACAAGTGAAAAAGAAAAAGATGATATCTTAGGATTAGTAAGACCTAAGAGTATTAGTGTAATACCCAACTTTGTAAAGGTTCCGGAAGAATACAAAACGGCTCAAGAATCGTACCTAAATGAAAAACCTTTACGTTTGCTCTTTATATCTCGAGTAGAAGAAAAAAAAGGCTTAGAATTACTATTTGATGCCTTAAAAAATGTACCGTTTGAATGGGAGCTTAGTATTGCAGGAACAGGCAGTGAGGATTATCTCTTAAAACTCAAGAAAGTGGCGGCTACTCTTGGACTGACTGATCGAATTTTTTGGCTTGGCCATATTGGGAACGATCTTAAATTTGATCTCATGCAAAGACATCATGTTATGGTACTACCGTCTTACGATGAGAATTTTGCGAACGTGGTTATAGAAAGCTTGAGTGTTGGTACAGCTGTCCTAGTTACTGAAAATGTTGGGCTGTCTGCCTATATCAAGGAAAATAATTTAGGATGGGTTTTTGAAAGGGATTTAAAATCTTTAGAAAAAATGCTGGTTGAAGTAGCAAATGCTGCGGTTGAGTTAGCTAGTATCCGACGGCATGCGCCAACATTAATTCGAAAAGACTTCGATGAAAAGAAATTAACCGATAGATATATCAAGATGTATAACACAATACTTAAGAACGAAGTCCTATAAATAAAACGGTCTTATGCCTGATTTTTCATTTATTATACTATCATACAACGAAGAACTGCATCTACCCAGATTGCTTGCTTCTATAAAACCGTTGGGAGCTGATATATTTGTCTTAGATTCTGGTAGTACCGACAGAACGTTGCAAATATGTGAGGAATACGGAGTTATTGTTGCCTTTAACAAATTTGAAAACCATCCCAAGCAATGGCACTCTGCTCTTTCATCCTTCCCTGTCACCACACCATGGGTTATTGGACTAGACAGTGATCAGATTGTCACCGAGGAATTGCAGAGCTTATTAAAAAAGTTTAAGGATGCCGACTATACAAACTTTAATGGAATTTATTTTAACCGTAAGAACTTTTTCAGAGGCAAATGGCTCAAACATGGCGGATATTACCCCAAATATCTATTAAAGATGTTCCGAACAGGGGTTGGATATTCTGATTTAAACGAAAATATGGACCATAGGTTCGTGGTACCTGGAAACACTACTATTTGGAGAAACGGACATATTCTTGAAGAAAATTTAAAAGAAAATGAAATTAGTTTTTGGATAGCAAAGCACAACCATTATAGCGACTTAGTAGCGCAGGAAGAAATTGAAAGAAGACATCATCTCCGTATCCAAACTATCCGTCCTGCCATCTTAGGTAATCCGGATCAGAGGGTTGCTTTTATGAAAAGTTTCTGGTGGAAATTACCCTTAGGCTTGCGCCCTTTTCTATATTTTTTCTATCGCATGATCTTCCAACTAGGAATATTAGACGGAAAAACAGGTATCCTATTTCATTTTTTGCAGGGATTCTGGTTTAGACTGATTGTTGACGTGAAAATAAAAGAATTCAAAAGAAACAATCATTTCAAAATTTAGACGTAAGCAACTAATACAGCTTTCCAAACTCCAGCTTCATCAGATTTGACATTCTGATTCCATCCCATTTAAAATGAGAATACCGGTAAGTACTGTTGTTTTTAGTTATAACGACGAAAAGAATATAAAACAATGCCTTGATAGTCTTCATGGCCTAATGGACCAGATCATTGTAATTGATTTTTTTTCCTCAGATAATACGCCTCTAATTGTCAAAAAATACCATGGCGTTATTCTTTTTGAAATTTCTTTCACATCGTTTGTGAATGAAGGACAATTATCTGCACTTCCGATTCGAAATGAATGGAATATGCTATTTTCTTCAGATCATTTGGTGACAGAAGAACTTGCAGAGGAATTGCGGAATATATTCTCAACAAAAGTTCCTCATGATATCGTAGCATTTCAGCTATTCAGAAGTATTATTTTTATGGGAAAGAAAATGAGGTTTGGAGCATCATACTCTTCTCTATATTATGGGCCGTTTAGAAAAGGTAGTGCACATTTAAACTTAAACCCTTTCGCATGGAGTGTTTTAGTTGAAGGAAAGCACGGTTACTTGAAGGCAAAATTGGTACAACGATATTCTGAGACGCTAACCTCCTTTACGGCCAAACATAACATTTATTCTGATCTGTTAATGTACCATCACCAATCCAGAAGTAATCTGGGCGCTGGCTTCAATAATAAAATTTATGGAACTCTACCTTACTTTATTAGGCCGTTCCTTTTCTTTATCCATAGTTTTATTTTTCGGCTAGGCATTATGGATGGAACAAAAGGACTTATTTTTCACTTTCTTCAAGCCTTTTGGTTCCGTTTTCTAATTGACGCTAAAATTTATGAGTTAAAAAAAATAGAAAGGAGTCAAGGCAACAAGCGACAAAATACAACTTTGATGAGGGACGCTTAAACATAATTGAAAGAAAAATGTTTCATTTTATTTCAATTACGTTTAAATTAATTAACTTTAACCTTTATATCGTATACGTTATATCGGTTAAATAAATGCAATCTTTAACAGCAATCATCCTCACTTTCAATGAAGAGAAACATATTGAGCGGTGTATTTTAAATCTTAAGAGAATTGCAGCGAAAATTTTAGTCATAGATAGCTTTTCGACAGATAAAACAATTGAGCTCGCGCATATGCTTGGAGCTACCGTATATCAAAATTCCTGGACGAACCATTCGACGCAATTCAACTGGGCGCTTCAAAATTGTAACATCGTCACTGATTGGACAATGCGTATTGACTGTGATGAATATCTTTCTGACGAGCTGATCGCTGAGCTACATCAAAAATTACCTGCCGCTTCAATCGAAACAGGAGGTTTCATTATGAAGCGAAGAGTGATGTTTATGGACAGGTGGATTAAGCATGGCGGATACTACCCGACATATTTATTGAGAATATGGAGAACAGGAACCGCTTATATTGAGAATAGATGGATGGATGAACATGTAGTTTTAGAACATGGAAAAACCATCACTTTGAGAAATGATCTGGTGGATCATAACCTAAACAATCTAAGCTGGTGGATCCAAAAGCACAACAATTATGCAATTGGAGAAATGAAGGATATTTTAAATATCGCGAATGGAACAATATCCGAAAAAAACATTGACGGCAAGCTGACAAAGAATCAAATAACCCGAAAAAGATGGTTTAAAGAAAATGTCTATTTCTATATCCCTTTATTCGTCAGACCACTCTTTTATTACCTATATCGTTACATAATCTTGCTCGGTTTTTTTGACGGATTACCTGGCTTGATATTTCATTTCTTGCAAGGCTTTTGGTATCGTTTTTTAGTAGATGCAAAAGTATATGAATTTAAAAACTCAGAGCGCCTGTAATTAAAGATCGAACCGCATCGGTAAGATTATCAACTATTTTTTAGGTAATCTCTTTCATGACTAGTTTTAACTACGACTATCTTATTGTCGGCTCTGGATTATTCGGAGCTGTTTTTGCGCATGAGGCTACCAAGGCCGGTAAGAAATGCCTGGTAATAGATAAAAGGAAACATGCGGGCGGAAACGTTTACTGCAAAGAAATGGAAGGCATTAATGTACATTGGTACGGTGCACATATCTTCCATACTAACGATAAAGAGATCTGGGACTATGTAAACCAGTTCGCTGACTTTAACAGGTATACCAATTCTCCCGTGGCAAACTATAATGGCGAGCTATACAACCTGCCATTTAACATGAATACTTTTTACAAGCTTTGGGGAACTAAAACACCTGCTGAGGCGAAGCAGAAGATAGCCGAACAAATAGTAGACCTACATATTACAGAGCCGAAAAACTTGGAAGAGCAAGCATTGAAGCTTGTTGGGACCGACATTTACGAGAAACTTATAAAATACTACACTGAAAAGCAGTGGGGCCGGAAAGCAACTGAATTGCCCGCCTTTATTATTAAAAGGCTTCCCGTACGATTCACTTACGACAACAACTATTTCAACGACAAATATCAGGGTATACCTGTGGGCGGCTACAATAAAATAATTGAAGGTTTACTGGAAGGTATTGAAATACGCCTGGATACTGATTTCTTTGCTAACCGCGAGGAACTTAGCCTGCTGGCTGACAAAATCGTCTTCACTGGAAAAATTGATGAGTACTACAATTATCAGTTTGGCGAGCTGGAATACCGCAGCTTAAAGTTTGAAGTCGAAACACTTGAGGAGGAGAATTACCAGGGAAATGCCGTTATCAATTATACTGATCCGGAAACACCTTATACCAGGATCATTGAGCACAAGCACTTCGAGTTCGGCACACAGCCTAAGACTGTGATCACCAAGGAGTACTCTTTACAGGCATCGAAAGGAGTGGAGCCTTATTATCCAATTAACGATGAAAAAAATACAGCCATCATAAAAAAATATCAGGATCTGGCGAAAACAGAAACCAATGTGATATTTGGTGGTCGTTTAGCAGAATACCGGTATTATGATATGCACCAGGTTATCGGATCTGCATTGGCAAAAGCGAAATGGAGTTTAAAGATGCTCAACTTTAATGGCCTCTAATCAAGTTGAACTTGATATTTGAGTATACAGTCTAGGAAATCAAATACTTTGCTCAAAACAAATCTATGAACGTTAAATATGCCTAAAGATCTACAATTCACTTTACCTTCACTCCCTATCGGCTATTCTTTTCTTTGCGCAACCTTAAACTTATGTTTTGAGTTAACGGCTTCTCAACAAATATGTGAAAGATAATGCCTGCAATTATGCATATCAAAGATACGACGACTAAAATCAATAAAGGATGAGGCTGCGGTTGGATCGAGGACCAAATCTTTAAGACTCCTGCAATAAATATTCCGTGTGTTAGGTAAATAGAATATGAGGCATCACCGATTAGTAAAGCTATTTTATGTAGACTTGAGTCTTTTTCTATTGTTAATGCATTAGTAGTAAGTAAAACAATTGCACAAATGGCACCGCTTGTAAATAAATGAAGTAATCCATCACTCTCCGCGGTCTGCTTTAAAAAATGGATGCATACCAACTCAAACAATATCAAGATTATGCAAATGGAAAATAATAAATTTGTCTTCCATTGTCTTGGCCAATAACCCTTCAAGTGTATAACTCCCGCGATGTACCCCAAGCCAAAAAGAATATTATACTTGCTAAATAAAAAGCTACCTAAACTATTAGAAGTTAGCTTTAGCTCAATGGCCGTAATAAAGATGGGTGATAAAAACCACAAATATAGAAGTGGCTTAAGCTTTTTAAAAGAGATTAGGGTCAAGCAAAAGATGCTGTAAAAGAGAAACTCATGCCGTAAAGTCCATATCTGCTTAGGTTCAAGTGCCCCAATAGGAAACAAAAAAAGAGCCCTCAGGTAATTTTCAATGGGGAAAATTTTCAGTGTGAGAAATCTAACTACCGCGAAAAGCAGAATTGCAAACCACATAAAAGGCAGAATCCGTACAACACGCTTCCTCAAAAAAGGAAATGTAGCGATTCTCGGCAAAAGTGTTGAAGGAGCCAGTGATGTATAAGTCATTATAAAACCACTAATAACAAAAAACAAGTACACTCCTTCTATCCCGAGATCAACGTGATTAGAGGCAGAACTTAACCGTCCTTTAAAAATTGGAACACTGAAGTATTTGGGAAAACTTGACATTCCATTCACATGTGACATAACTACTAATATTGCAGCTATTCCCCTTAAATACTGTATTCCAAAAATTTTTTTAGTAACGCCTTCAGTGTTAATTCTCACTTTTTCAAGCATGAATCTCTAAATCTAAACATTTCATACGTATTCGTAAATTTATTACTCGTAGCGTCAGGCATACAGCAGTAACAATCAAGAAGTTCTACGTTGTACAAAAATCATGCATTGTCGATGAAAACTAAAAAAGAAAATTAATGGACGAGGGCTACATACTTTTATGATACACCTACTTAATTCGTTGCTTTCTCTATTTGACCGGTTCCAGAACTGTCTTTTTGCTTCAGCACCTCAGTGTAACAAATTAGGCGACCACTATCGACAATCAAAGCCATCGCTCGGGGAAGACGTGAAGATATTTCCCAGAACTTCGCACTCTGAAACACATTTTCCACAAGCTTAAACCAAGCGTCACTCACAACCGTTGAGAGTACCAATTTTGAAGGCACCTAAACTCTGTATCTTCAATCAACATCCCCGGAAATCTATTTCTAAATGTTTGTTTGCCTTACACTTTTGCACTCCCTGGTAAAGCTTTAAACCGTCTGCTTCCGGATTTGTTAAGAACTTAACTCATGCCAAAAACAAACCGTTTGATAAATTGGTGCTTTGCTATAAGGGCATATGCAGCAATGAATAACAATTCAAAGGTGAAGGAGGCTAAATAAAATAAGAACAAATTTTCGGTTGTGATAGTCATCTTACATATTATAATTGGAAGAACGTGCCATAAATAAATGCCCAGCGAATTCCTCCCTAACCACTCTAACGATGAAGAATTAGGAATATAATTTCCTGAAGCTGCCTTTAAGATTACACGGATCAAAAAGAAGTTGAATAAAAAAAATGCTAGACCTGAGAGTAGCTGATTAGGATGGATAAACAAATAAAGTTTCAACGCGCCTAATAAAAACAGCACTACGTACTCCATCGGACTATTCATTTGACGAGCATTCTCTCTTATAAAATTACCCAATAGGAAAAACACATAAAATTGGGGACGAAAAGTATGAACGACGGTATTAATTATTCCATTTATATATGGTAACCTTATATATAAGTCTGGCTTCACGGACAGGATATAGAACACAAATGAAATAAGGGCACCTGCAACCATTAGAATCGCCCTGTTACCACTCAACTTGACTCCAAGCCAAGTTAGAAACACCCAACTTATAAAGGCCGGTATAAACCACAAATGATAAAAGGGCCGTAAAAAATTTTCGAACAATATATATAAATCTGGGATTGACACCATCCGGTGAATTGCAAAAACCCAATAAACTAATACAGCGATAACCTACGGTATTATAATCCTCTCAACATATTTCCACAACAAGTTCGAGAGTGAAAGTTCCTTCAGTTTTTGAAAGTTTAGAAGAAAGCCCCCAATACTGATAAAAAGGGGCATATGAAATGCGTAAATAAAGTATCGCCAAATAGATTCACTTAATTTTCCCTGCAAAACGTGTCCAACGATCACTAAAATAATTAGCAGACCTTTTAACAAATCAATATTTCTAAACCTCATGCTAACGTCCAGTTTCGCTTTCCATTGCACTAAGATAATATTTAAATTGGGTAAAATTGGCTATAATATCCATCAAACTTAAGTTTAACCTATGGATCCGGTCGTTAAATGCCCTGTTTGAACCAGCCGCCAAAGTAGCCGAGCAATTTGCCGTTGTGAATAGCTGTTTTTCCAAAATAAACACGAAAGTCTTTTAAGTCCGTCTTCGTTTTGTATAAGATAGGAAGAGAAGAGATATAGAATTTACCAACTACATCAGCCATCAGGACGCATATTTCTTTAAAATCTTACACACAAGTTTACAATTTACAGATTTAGCAAACAATTAACACCCAGGTTCATTTAAAAACATTAATTTAGAGGCACTTAAACCCTTTATCTTCAATGGACCTCTCCCCATCTCTATTTGATAAGGACGGTTATTCCGGCCCCTATCCCCTATTTGCCTCTGCTCAAGCAAAAAACATCTTAAACCTTGCCTCTAGGTTCCCTGAACGTTTTTTCCCTTGGATTAAAGGCAGGCACTCTGTCGACCAGTTTGTCGCGGATATTGCCAAGCATCCGGCCATTATATCAAAATTGCAACAGATCATGGGAAACGATATTCTGCTGTGGGGCAGCCAGATCATCAAACAAAAACCGGGAAAAAAACATAACTGGCATATTGATTTTGAACACACCGTTTGGGAGGGTGTGTCAGTTTGGGTTGCCTTAGAAAATGTGCAGCCTGAAGAATCAATCAGCGTTATTTCAGGAAGCCATCGGTTTAATGTTCATCCAGCGGAACTAAAATGTGAGGGACTAGATCAAACTGATTCACAAAGTGTGTTAGAAGCTGCCAGGAAATTATCTCCGGAATCTGAATTGATTGATTTGGATATTCACGACGGGGAGTTTTTCATTTTTGAAGGCAAGGCCTGGCATGGTACTAAAAATTCTACTGATAAGGATCGTTATGCGCTATTGCTTCAATACTGCCGTCCGGATCAGGAAGTAAAGGCGCTGAAAGATGTTTCTTATCCAATTGTGAAGTGGCATTCTTTTAGGCCGGATTGTCTGCTGGTTTCGGGCGAGGATAAGTTTAGGGTAAATAAGGTGATCAAAAGCAATAAAGTGGGTAGCTTGAGGAAAAAGATTATAAGTGGGGTTTGGTATGCTCCGCAGACCCTGGGGTATAAGGTTAGGAAGAAGGTGTTGGGGTGGTGAAGTAAAGCAGAACTTTTTGGATGAAAATTGGTTAAGTTTCCGGAAACTGATATTATTTGCGGTCACAGGGATTAATGCATGGCAGGAGCAGTTTTAAATTATATTGTCTATATAAGTAAGGGGCATTTCGTTTTGATGAAAAGACTTTAAGTGATATACTTTGATATACTATTCGGAGCATGGAATGGAATGCGGAGCACGGGATCTCCGGGATCCTGCTGTATGATTCCGGCAACATCATGCAAGTGCTGGAGGGAAGTACAGAGGAGGTGCAGGCTATTTCAAACAGATTGAGGCCGACAAACGGCATAAACAAGTCACCAGGATTGCAGACAACTTTATTGAAGTGCGAATTTTAAAGACTGGTCGATGGCTTTTAGAACTGCCTCCCCGGAATTCTTTCATGAAGTGCGGGGCTATACTCAGTTAAACGGAAAGGTGCTTCCTGAGGAACGCATGGCAAATCATTCCATCTTGTTTCTGCTTAAGACTTTCCTGGCACTTAACCCATCTGTAGAGGATAGTGATTTTGGTAAGCTTTAAATAATGATCAGCGAAATTAAATTCGCTGGCGAGGAAGTGGTTTGATGGTTTAAGTTGGCTGCGAAGGCAAAAGGGCTGGCAAGGAGGAGAAATAGCTCTGAACTCATACCGGCATCTATGCTTCAAAGTGCATGTTCTGTTTGGAAAATCACAACTAACGCCTAAATACAAAACAGCGCCAATAACGGCAGCTTCTTTGATTTCGCCCCTATGCTGCTTGACTTTACCCATTTAAATGCTCGGAAAAGTTGGGGGACTATAAAGGACATGCTTAAGCAAGAGGTCCTGAAACATGTTCAGGATGACGAAGGGAAGAACATCCCCCAATTTTCACGCCTGATCACGAGTCAGTCGTAGGGCCTCGCTGTTCACTATCTCAAGGTAGAAACAATCTGGCATCTGCACGTAAGCTTGTAGATCTGTAGATCTATACCCTATAAAATCTCAATCATGCCAATTGAAGTTTGGCGCTTCGAAATGTGCAAGGTATGGTTATTGCAAAATAACTCGTAAACTGTGTTATTTCCTACCTGACTGAAATGGTAATTGTCAGGGTATATCTGGTATCCGTTCCGTTATGGAATCAGCAAAAGGCGTTACTTTTTCAGCTCCGCGCGTACTTTTGCAACGTAATCAACCGGTACCCCAGCAACATCAGCTGCCTGCTCGTCGGACAGTCCGAGCTTTGAAATTAAGTTTGCAAGAAAGGCATACATGGCTTCTTGCTTGCCTTCTTCAATTCCTTCTTTCCTGCCTTCTTCAATACCTTCTTTCCTGGCATAGTCAAGAACGTTCTTATTATCCCATTTATATTTTAAGCTGCTGTCGTACATCATTTTCTCCTCTTTTGTCATTTAGCGTATTCGGCGATACCAAACAGTTTTTCAAATATCGGTTTGCGCAGAAAAACCGGGATCTTATCCATACTGCTCAGATTTTTCAATACCAAGACTCGATTTATTAGATCCGCAAAAGGTGCTATTTTTTTAACTCTGCGCGTACTGTTGCAACGTAATCAACCGGTACGCCAGCAACATCAGCTGCCTGCTCGTCGGACAGACCCAGCTTTAAAATCAGGTTTAAAACAATGGCATGAGTCTTTTCTTCCTTGCCCTTTTCAATCCCTTCTTCAATGCCTTCCTTTCTAGCATAGTCAAGAACGTTCTTATTATCCCATTTATATTTTAAGCTGCTGTCGTACATCATTTTCTCCTCTTTTGTTAAGTTAGCATATTCGGCGATACCAAACAGTTTTCAAATATCGGCTTGCGCAGAAAAACCGGGATTCTATCCATAGTGCTCATATACTTTAATACAAACAGCCATTTATCCAGCCCGGTTTCCAGTTGGGCTTCCGTTTTAACAAATCTACGCAATTCAATATAGGTGTAACCCAGATCATCGTAAAATATTTTACCTGTCTGCCTGTTACAGAGACAAATATCATGCAAATACTCATTTTCCGGACTGTCTTCTAGTACAAAATCTTCTAATAAGGCGATCAGGTAAACACCGCTGATGTTATAAGCCCATTCGCTGCGTCTGCCTTTTGGGGCCTGCTCACTTATTAAGCGGCTGGTGTAAAATAGAGCACGCTGTTTAAAATATTCCTGCTTACCTCGTTGTAGTTCGATAATAAAGCGTTCGCCGTCAGTCCCTGTACACAGGAGGTCAAAAATTACACCGCCCTCGCCTGGCCTATCACCAGGATGTTCGTTTTTATTATATACCAGATCCGTGATGTGTTTGCGTCCCCTGAAAACCTCGTTTAGGAAATCAATTAATAAATCACGGTTAGGGTCTGCACCAAAGATCCGTTTGAAAGAAAAATCGGTTAGTAAGTCTATATACTTCGACATGATGATTTTGTGAGTTAAGCTTGAGACTAGGTCAAAGCTATAGGACTTACGATCAGGATAAAATGATCAGCGTCATATCACCGGAGGTTTTACTGTTTGCTATGACATGCCCGTTTCGGAAAAAGGTGCTCTCCAACACGGTATATTCGCCGTTCTGCCAGTTATAATCAAGCAATTGAAGCGTCGTCGAACCAAATTTCACTCTCTGATTTCTCATTTTCAAAAAGTAGAGACGCATTGAAAGGCTATAAAGAATCATTAAGTGAAGCAGCTGTTGAAGATAGAAGAAGTGAAATATGATAGTATTCTTAGATACTTGTGCACTATTCAAGCTCTATCATTATGAAGTTGACACGGATCTGTTCGAAAGTATCTTTACAAGGAATGTTGTTTCAGAAGTTTTTCTTTCTGAATTAACAAGGATTGAGTTCTCCTCTACATTATGGAAGAAAGTTCGAACAAAAGAAATTACTCAACAACAAGCAACCAAGACTGTAGCGGCATTTAATGAGGATTTCGATAAGTTTACTTTTATTCCATTAGATCGACTGATCATAAACAATGCGGCCAAACTAATTATCAAATATGGCCACTCTGGCCTTCGTACTCTGGATAGTATTCAGCTGTCAACTGCTGTTCGACTCAAGAACCGAGCAGACCTTTTTGTAACAGCCGATAAGTGAAGCTCGCATGTAAGTCACTGTGAGATCGCCAGGATTGCGGACGCGGTATAGGAGCAGGGTAGAACGAGTTAGGATGATGGTCAATGATGGTTAATTTTTAACTTTCAGTGAAATGTGTGATCAATGGACTATTCCGCTGTTACTACTTAAGCGCGTTTCGCTGAAGACGGGAACGGAGCTGCCGGATGTATAATAACTTATATCGACATACATTGGCTCTTTAGTATATGGCAGGTTAGTTTTCGGGTCTTCTACAGTAAAAACCAGTTTTACTTCCGAATCGGTGATCTCATCAAAGTCGATCGATAGAATTAAGGAAGTCTTTTATCTCTTCTATGTTAAAGATCAAGCATCTACGAACAGTGAGATGGTAATTTCGAATTAGCAAGGGCAAATACACGGTCATAACAAAAAAACCGCAAACACGTTAAGCATGGAGGATGATACAAAAGTCGTGTTGAACCTGACTCATAAAACAGGCTGAAGTAATTAAACCTGGTTATTGACATTTAGTAGACTTGTAATTGTTTTATCTCCGCTTTTTATATAAATTTGTCATAATCAGAAGAATAAAAGTATGAACAGTTGGCTGATATATACCAAGCTTAACAGTTTACCTGATACTATGAAAACTCAGGTGGCTGATTTCATCGATTTTCTGGAAAGTAAAGCAAAGAAAGGGAAAACTATTCTGAGTAAACCCAAACCTCAGTTTGGAAGTGCTAGAGGAATGTTTGTAATGCGCGACGATTTCGACGATCCTATTGAGGATTTTAAGGATTATATGTAATGTCAAATAATTTGCTTGATACCCATAGCTTTCTTTGGTATATATTAGGCGATGATTCTTTATCTACCAATGCAAGAAAGGACATTGAGGAAGAAGATGCTATTAACTATGTAAGTGTAGCTAGTCTATGGGAGATTGCCGTTAAAGTCAGCCTAGGGAAACTGGAACTGAAAAGCCAATTTTCAGCAATAGAAAATCAAATTCATCTGAACGGATTTCAATTATTTACCTATACTTTTCGAAGATACCTTGAGGCTAACCAATCTACATTTTTTTCATAAGGACCCATTTGACCGGCTTATTATTTCACAAAGTATAACTAATGATCTGGCTATCATCACCCGAGATCAATACTTCAATCAATATCCTGTCAGGATTATCTGGTAAAAGGCTCGACTTTAATAAAACGCAAAGAGCATCGACGATTATGTTACTCATGAATCTGCATAACAACGGAACAGTCGCTAACCTATCCGGCTAGCGACTGTCAAAAAAGTTTAAAAACTTGCTATTTTATCAAAATACCAGAAATGAATTGGGCATACCACCGTGCCAGGTAATCATTGGGATGATTTACATTATTTCCTGTCATATCCTGGTAGCTTTTCCGTTTTAATAACTCCTGGTGCACGCCAGTGATGTCGGCCACCACAATTCCAGTCCTGGCGAGTTTGTCCAGTTCCGCCTTATACGATGCCTGGATACTGCTTTGTGTGGCGAAGGGATTAGCTAACATTGGCGCTATCAAGATGAATTCCGCATCAGGAATATCAACAGTAACCTTGTCGATTATGGCTTCCACATTGCGCCGGTAAGTTTCGGGCGAAACGTTGAAGGTTCCATCGTTCATGCCGAAGCCAATAATTACAAGATCTGGCTTTTGCGGTACTACCCGTTGAATGGCGTAATCCGATCCCCACTGCGCAAGCATCCCCCCTACCGACTGGTTATCAAATTGAACTTGCTGGCCATACGTTTGCCTGAGCTGGTAAACGATCAGCTCAGGCCAGGAAGGCATGTAGGGCGGCTCGTTTTGAAACCCACTTGAGTTGGCACCGGTTTCGATACTGTTGCCATAAAAAACAACCTTAAACGGCTCTTTCTTCTTCAGTTTTCGTAGAGTGCCAGGTAGCATCTTGTCTGCGAAAACAGGTACCGGTCCCGTCCATTTATGTGGCTGTTCAGCGATGTAGGTCACCGCTATTTGCATTGTCCTGAAATATCCCCCCTCATTAAAAAGAACGAAGGTACCCGGCGTTTTCCCTTTCATTGACCAGTTGGGCTTTTCAACGCTAAATACCAGGCTATCTTTGTCAATAAAAGGAATATTTGACCGGGCTGGAAGTATGATTTTGCCGCTTTCGTATGCCCAGTCTTTATCCTTCTTATATGTTTTTTCCAGGTTTGCTGATCTGACTGAGACAATTTGACGGCTATCAAACAACAGTGTGCCTTCGGTACGGTCGCCATACTTGATGATCTGTACGATCTCATCGTGTATGGTATCTGCTTTCCAAAATGGCTGAAGGTAGTCTTCCAGCTTGATAAACTTTTGCCATCTTCCTTCGATTTGCTTTTGCTGAGCTGCTGCCTGAACGGCTATCAATAAAAAGATATATAAAGTGATATTATACTGCTTCATTGTATTTCTTTGTGTGTCTTCTTTTAAAACTCCTCGATAAGCTTGCGCCCCTCTTGCTGGGCGATCATATTCAAAACAAGATAATTCCAGTTTTGAAAGCCTTTATTCAGTATAGGCTCGCCCGATTCCGGTTCGTAGTATTCGTGTAATGCACCATGCTTCTCTATGTCTTTTCCGAACAAGACGATGGTTTTATTAGCCAGCTCATTTGCTTCGGGCTTGAAACCGTATTTTATCAGGCCTTTGTAAACAAAATAGTTGGAGATGCCCCATATTGGCCCTAACCAGCTTGAGGGATTGCCGCTTGCTTTAACACTGTACATTTTTTCCATTTTTGACAATGTGCGCACACCATAGGGGGCATTAAAGGTTTTGGCGTTCTTAAAATGTTCTTCGACCATACGCTTAGCTTGTTCAGGCGTAGCTATACCGGCCCACATAGCTAAAAACCCGGACCATACGCCGAGTCTTTGAATAAGGCAGTCATAATCCCTCGGGGCTCCGCTATGTATCACCATGTTCATGCCCAATACCGGCGCCTTTTCTTCTGATATCGGCATCAAATTGATATCTACCGAGTAAAAGAAACCATCGCGTTCATCCCAGCAATGTTCCTGTATCGCTGCTTTCAGGGCTGCCGCATCCGCTTCAAATTCCTTAGCTATTTCGCCCTGATTAAGGCAGTTGGCCAGGTATACCATCGCCAGGAGCTCTTTGTACATTAAACAGTTAAGATATATCGACGCTGAACTACCCGGCGGACGAAAAAATGTGCTCGGGTCGTTATCCACTCCTATGGCTACATCATTTTGCCAGTAGTACAGGCCTGTTGGCTTGTTACGGTGATGCATCTTATAATTGTTCATAAAAGCCTGCATATAGTAGAACTTTTCGCGCAACCATTCTGCATTGCCATTATCCTGCTTTACCAGGAATGCGGCATGCTGGGCAAGCACGGGTTTATGCATATTGGCTTTATAAATATTTTCGGGCATCTGGCTCCGTGGATTTGCATTGTTCCAGATCACTATGGGAAGGTAACCATCCGAGCCTCCAAAGGATAAAAAGTTCAGGATACATCCCCTCTCATAGGCGATGGCTTCCGTTTGTTCTTTGACATTGCCTTTGTCGGTTATGATCTGCCTCAAAGCGATATTAGTTAACCAGGAATCCCAGTCCCAAAGGTCATTGGCGTACTGATCGCTTCCCGGCGTGATAAAAGGATATTTCAACACGCCTGATGCCGGCCTGAACATTTGCTTATAGTCGTTGTATATTGCTTTTTTTAAGATCGGCACATACCTGTCAGCTGGCTGACTTTGCGCGCTGGCCTGCCGACAAGAAATACATAATATAGAGATACATAATAAAGCGTTCACTCGTATTTTCATGATGTCTTATTTAAGGGTAGCGGTAAGTTTTAGGTCTTTTAAAAGGATTCCGCTGTCATAGGTTCCAGGCACTTCCCAGCCTAAATTGGTACTTGATAAACCCATATCGTCAATGGTGCTGCCCTTTAAAAAGCCACGCTGCTGTGCAAGCTTAAAGGCACTTATCAGTAAGGGATAAATATCTTTATTGATGGTGATCCAGTTTCCGTCGTGCATGCTGCCGCTGAACAGTTCATTGCTCGCCACGAACGAGATAAACTTCTTGGTTGCGTCTTCTTTACCCAGATCCTGTGCGGCATAGGCGGCTATGTCGCGATAACGGTAATCATACAATGGCAAGCCGAACCAAAAATAATCGCGGTAGCCGGGAGAGTTCTTGTTGGTGTTTTGTACCGACAAAATAAAGGTGATCTGCGTAGTATGAAGGTCTTTGTGGAAAGCGCTGCCCAGATGATCTTTAGCATACATCAGTTTGGCAGCAATGGTATAGTTGAGCGCTTTAATATTTTTCAGACTTACCGGATCGGCAAAACTCTGCTCCATCAGTAAATGCGGCCAGCTTTCGTTTGATTTTCGTGGCGCCAGGTATTCTTTTGAACCGTTAACTTCCAGGCCAACGGTTGTGCTACCTCCTTGCTTTAAAAAGGTGATCCGTTTGCCTTCGTTCATATAGATCACAGTATCGTTATTAACGGAAGGTTTTTCATCGTTCATAACAAAGCGGCTGGCCCATTGCGCAATTTTCCAGGAGGGAGCTTTGCCGGTTTTGCCAAAGGGATAGATCGTGTCAATCACATCGGGCTGTGATGAGTTGGCTCCTATCATCTGTATGCCATTGTCGAACGAATTGTCTTTGATGACTTCAATGGTTTTATTATCATGAATATTGGGGGTTTCGAGGACATTACTGTCGGGTTTGACAGCTTGTTTAGGCGAGCAAGCCATGCTTACTGAGATTGATAACGTAATTAATGATGCCATGCATCTAGTGTATATTGTAGTGAAGTTATTTTCCATGTGTGAATGTTATTTATAAATTGATGACTTGTTTGCCCGGATGCAAGGCTATTTGCTGCTTATTCCAGACCAGTTCGCCGCTTAAGCCTTGCGGAAGTGTGATCGTCCCGGTTAATCGTTTATTGTTCTTCTTTAGTGACAGATATATAGTGCCTTTCGGATGCGGCATTCTTGCTTCCAGCATTTTTAGCGGCCCGAACTGAGGTTCTACTTTGACGGTTTTAAAGCCGGGACTAGCGGGACGTATGCCGCATACCGTTGCCAGGAGGTCATAATTCGGACTGGCGCTCCAGGCGTGGCAGTCAGACCGCGTTGGTTCCGGTGTCTCGGCCAAAGTGGTCAGCCCCAGTTTCAGCATGTCTTTCCAGGGTTTCAGCTGGCTAATGTATTCATCGGCCAGGCCAGCCTTTTCCATAGCTTGCACCAGGTAAAACTTAAAATAGAGCGTTGCTTCGGTTATACCCGGCTCTTGCAGAACCTTGCGTATCAAAACCTTTTCTTCTTCTGGTTTAAACATGCCGGTCAATACCGCTAAAATATTGGCGTGCTGACTATAGGTATTTTGTTCCGGAGTATCGGATAAAAGCTCCCTGGATGGGTTCCAGCAAAGAGATTTTGTTCTTTCAAGTAAGGAGCTGGCAAGCTGCCTGTATGCCGTGGCTTGTGTTACCCTCTTATTGTCTTCAAAAAGATCAGCAGCCATTTGCAGGGCGTAAACATACTGCAGGCTTAGAATGGCCGAATGTCCGTCCATGGCGCCCGGAGGGGTGCCACCAACCGGCTTGCTGCCGTCCCAGGGCCCGAACGACCAATCCACAAAGTTCCACCAATCCATTGGACCCAGCATGCCGTTGGCTGCAATTTGCCGTTGGTACCATGATAAAACGCTTTGTATCCCATCAAGCTTCCCATTGATAAACTGTTCGTCTTCACGATGCATCCAGTAATCATGCACCATGGCTATCCAGTACAGTGAAAATGGCGGTATGATCTGTGTTTCGGCGGTGGGATAACGGCTTTGGGTTAAACCAATCGGCAGAATGGATTGCTGAAACTGCTGTATGGCATTACGCATTAACCGGTCGTCGCCCGATACATATAGTGAGATGAGTGCTTGTATACGGGTGTCACCAATATATTGCAACTGTTCGTAATACGGGCAATCGTAATACGTTTCAGCTGCGCATAAACGGGCGGTACGCCAGCCCGTGTCCCACACCTGTTTAAGTGAACCGTCATCGCTTTTAAAACTCGCGTTCTCTTTAAACGGGTAAGCAGTAAACCATCCATAAAGGTCATTCAAAACAAGCGGGTCATCTTTCGTTTTAATCGCCAGTTCCATGTACCTGAACGTTCGAAACCAAAGCGTGCCGAAATGCCTGTTGTTGCCACCGTCGGGCATAAAAACGTCCGCATTATCAGCAATAAGGGATTTCCCCCGGGTACTGTCGCGGTTTCCCTTTTTACCATCCGGGTCTGTGAGCGCCTCTGCATAGTTAATGGTTATCACTGCATCTTTGCCGCCGGTTACGACCATTTCAGGATAGGCTGTAGTGAGATACGTCTGATCAAGCAGTATTTTTACAGACCTGTGCGCAGGGATGATCAGAGGCGATTTGCCTGAAAGGGATTTGTTTTCCATCTTGATGCCCTCTGTTCGTTCGACTTCGCTGATCCGCTGTAAGGTATGCTCCATGAACGGTATGTTTCGCTGCACCAGCTGCCAATTGCCGCCCTCCGTCTTCCCGTAAGGAGTACCCCTGCCAAGTGAAAGCGGCGTTTTCCAGTTGGCATCATTAAATTCCAGCTTCTCCCATCCATAAGGATATTTAGAACCGTCCACCCTGTCACCGGGACCAACTACCGTGAATTGTGATTTGCTTAGGGGAGTCGTATATGCATCGTTCTTATAAACTTTCCAGCTTTTATTGGTATTTACTGCGGCCTCAGCGTCTGTATCCCCCTGAACAATAAAGGCTGTTTTACCGGATATCTGCGCCAGGGGCGCGTACGAACCAAAGTTCCAAACCACCGCGGCAACGACGTTCTCACCGCTTGTTAACTGACCGGCAATATCAACCGTTTCAAAACGCCAGTGCATCAGATCGCCACGGGCAGGACCATGGCATACTTCCTCACCGTTTACAAACAGCTTGTACCTGTTATCCCCGGAGACATGGAGAATAAATTTACCGGGCTTTTTATCAAGCTTGATTGTTTTCCGGAAATGAAATACCCCGTATTCTTTGAGCGAAACACCAGGATAGCTGAGCCATTCGGCATTCCAGGTGTTATGAAGTAATGCCGGATTAAAGGTATGATCGATTTGAGCATACCCTTTGATGTACATGAACAGGTAGATGCAGGCAAATAAAACGTATGCCTTTATTTTATATAAATTATTTGCCTGCATATGGATGTTAGTTTGCAATTAAGCTTAGGTTTTTAGCTTGAATAGTGGCAATGTTTAATCCCGGGCATTCCAGGCCCATGGTGAATAACGAGACCTTGTAATCGTTATAGTTCTGAGAGTCGGTAAGAATTCCCTGGCTCCAGGCCTCGTTGAGACCGTTTTTAATCATTGGCAGGATATTTCCGCTGATGTTCTTCCATTGCCCAACGGTCAGGCCGGTGGATGAGAACGGCGTAATACCCACATTGTAGATCATCTGCCCTGAGAACATATCGGTGGTTACGCTTGGTCCCGGGGTGGCATAACGGTCGTCGTAGATCATGATCAGAAAGTACATGGCTTTGCCATAGCCGGCGTTTGATGGGTTCAAATTCTGGATCAGGAAGGTACAACTGAACTGTACCGCATGTATCGCCGGATCGTAACCCGTGGTTTGGTTACGGGCATGATAGATCAGCTTGGTATCGATATTGAATTTAAGGCTATCCATTGCACCAATGAACGGAGTAGCCGTACCCAGCCATCCGTCCGGGTCGGCGATCTTCAAGTCAGCTAAGAGGTGCGGAAAAGGTGCTGTTGCAGTACGATACACTCCTCCGAACTCACTCTGTCCGTTAATGGCAAATATGATATGTCCATCGCTTGATGTGGTTGGGCCGACGGTGATTGCTTTATACGAATTGGCGTAGTGATAAGAGCCGGAAGCGAGCGTAGTGGGTGTTGCGCCATAAATGCTGGCTGCGCTGTACCATTGCGCAAGGTTCCAGACCGGTGCGCCATTTGCGCTTGTGTACTGGAGGTTACCCTGTACTGCACCTGTACTTGGGTGCAGCACCTTAAAACCCCGCTGAAAGTTCTGGTCGGTCAGTAATTGTACTGGAGTAGAGAGTTGGTTTATCTCATTTTTTGTGAACTTACTTTTTGCTTCGATGGTGTTGTCTACCGGCACCACATTTTGTTTTTCACAAGCCGAAAAAAAAGCAATAACCATCAGTGTGAGCAGCGCGTAGCTGCTCCATTTGAATACTTTCATAAGGGATTATTTAAGGTGAATAAATAAATTGTTTAGTAACCGGGATTTGGTTCCAGCGGGCTCAATTCTATATCGGTTTTAGGAATCGGGAACCAGATCTTAGCGGCTTTAACGTTTGCCTTTATCACCGGGACAATACTGTTCCAGCTTCCTAAATTATTGCTTAAGCCGTTAAGCGCTGATTCGTATCTGCCGAAACGGATCAGGTCAATCCTGCGCCAGTTTTCGAAACACAACTCGCGCGAACGCTCATCTATAAGCTCATCTATGAAATTGGATTTCATGTAAGCGGTGGTGAGAGCATCGATATTGTCAGGATTGGAGCGTTCACGTACTTCCCATAGACGAGCCCGCGCACCTGCTTCGTCGCCTGTAAAGTATTTGGCTTCTGCGTTAAGCAATAATATGTCAGCATAGCGCAGCAAGATCACGTTAGCATCTGACCATGCACTACCATTAGAGATGGTTTTGCCGGCAGGATCGCGGTAGCGGAACTTGCCCACACAATAATTTCCGTTAAGCGGATTGTCACAAGGATACGGCTTGAAATAGCTTACACCTTCCACTGTTTCTTTCGGGCCATCTGTGGCTACATAAGTAGTGAGGTTATGTGTCCGTCGCGCGTCGCCAGCATCATATTTAAAAAACATTTCACCGGTAGGCCTGAACCAGCCGTAGCCGCCGCCTGCCTGACTTGCACCAATAGGGATCTGCCAAAACAGCCAGAGGTTATAGTTACCGTTGGGCGAATTTAACAATGACAGCACACTGAACAACGATTCTTCGCTTTGCGCCTGCTTGGTGCTTTCCCGGAACAGGTAATCATAATGGTCAGTCAACTTATATTCACTGTAGGTGATGATATCATTGGTAACCGTTTTAGCCTGGTTGTACATATCGTCTTTATCCACCCAGTCGAAACTATTGAGTGCAAAACCCAGGCTGCTGCCCACCGCGTTGTTTTTGCAGCTGGCGAGGTAAGTATACACTTTAGCCAGGAAACCTGCGGCAGACCATTTGTTGGCTCGCCCATCTATACCGGCTCTGTCGGGCAGGTTCTGGTAAGCATTATTTAGATCGGCTATGACAAATTTAAACACTTTTTGCAATGGGTCACGCTGCTGTTCGGGTGATTGTACGGAGGTCTCATAAACCGGAACAGCACCATACATCATACCGAGGTACATATAGATCAATCCCCGTATAAAACGCGCTTCGCTGATGATCTGCTGGCGGCGTGGTTCAGGCACGTTCGCTTTGTCGATATTCTCCAGCAAATAATTTACACGGTTCACGCCTGCAAATAAAAAGAACCAGTTGTACCTAATGGTGGGATTTTGGCTGGTCACCTCGGCAGTGCCGAAGGGAGCATAATTGGGATCTGTAAATCCGTTCTGGGTAAGCAGCTCATCCGTTCCGGCGCTGAGCATAACGGGCATCTTTACCACAAAGGTTTCGCCAAAGCCGGTATTCTGTATGGAGGTGGCGTTGAGTATGCTATAGCAGCCCGTAAGGCCGATCTCAGCATCCTGTGGTGTTTTATACAGGTTTTCGACGGTATTAAATGAATAGGGTTCGGTATCCAGATATTTTGAACAGCTTACGCCAAAAAGGGAAATGCTGATGATGAGGCTATATATGTACTTTTTCATGATGTGTTAAATTAGAAACCAACATTTAAACCGATAGTATACACTTTGGCGCGGGGATAAGAAAGCCTGTCAAAGCCGGGCAGCAAAGCATTTTCCGACTGTATTTCGGGATCAAAACCGGTATAGTTTGTCCAGGTGATCAGGTTTGATCCGCTCACATAAACGCGGGCGCTGCCTACCCCGATGGTTTTGGCCAGCCGGTCGGGTATACGGTAAGCCAGCAATACGTTTTTGAGGCGCAGGTACGAAGCGTCTTCGACATAATAGCTTGAGGCGAGCGTGGCTGTTTTGTTGAAGCTGCCAAAATCCCCGTAAGTGTTGGTAGGATTTGTTGGCGACCAGCGGTTGTGGAAGAAGTCTTTGCTGATGTTCATGTACGTGTGCAGCACGCCGCCTTCCAGCTGGTATCTTGACGCGTTGAATATCTCTGCACCGTAGGATCCTTCAAAAAACACATTCAGATCGAAATTTTTATAGCGGAAGGTATTGTTGAAGCCCCCAAAGAACTTCGGCGCGCTCTGGCTGATGGTTGTCCTGTCATTATCGAGATCTATAATGCCGTCGCCGTTCAGATCTTTGAATTTGAACGAGCCCGGCGCTACATTCACACCTGCAACTTTTACAACGCCTTCTTTGATATCATACAGGCGCTGGTCATGCGGAATGTTTGCATCACTGTTGTTCTGCCAGGTAAACTCATCCAGCTGGTACACGCCGTCGAACTCATAACCATAGGCTGTTCCTATCGGCTGACCTACGGTTACCCTGCCCACATCCTGTATCCAGCCGCTGCTCATAGTGATCGGTATAAAACCGATGTTGCCGATATCGCGAACCTTGTTACGGTTGCCACTGATATTAAAGTTAGTCTGCCAGTCAAAATCTTTGGTTTGTATGTTCCTGGTAGAAATCTGTAGTTCCAGACCTTTATTATCCACCCGGCCCAAATTCTGCCATTGTGTATTATAACCAGTTCTTCCGGGGACATAAGCCGGCAGCAACATATCATTTGTACGCTTGCTGTAGTAATCGAGGGTTAACTCTACGCGGTTTTTAAATAAGCCGATATCAAGGCCCGCATTGTATTGCGTAGTGTTTTCCCACTTAAGTTCCCGGTTCTGACTTGAACCTGGCGCCAGTCCAAGCTCCCCGTTATAAAAGGAATTTTCAAGACGTGCCAGGTAACGGAACGACTCGATGCGTTCATTACCGGTTTGTCCATAAGTCAGTCTCAGTTTCAGCTTACTCAGAAAATCATTGCCTTTCAGGAACTTTTCTTCTGAAGCCAGCCAGGCATAAGCAAATGAAGGGAAGTAGCCAAACCTGTTTTCCTTACCAAACTTGTCGGAGCCGTCTGCACGGAATGTTGCGGTGAACAGGTGCCTGGTCAAAAGCGTATAATTCAACCTGCCGAAATAGGACAAGCGGCGGTTCACGTCGCGGAAGGAACCGGAACCTTTTGCGGTGGTACCTTTGGAGATATCATCAATACCGGTAGACTCATCCATAAAGTTGGATTTCTGAACGGAGAACCATTCGTAGGTATTTTGATTGATTTCACTGGCGACCATCACATTCAGGTAATGGTTTTGGTTGATCCACTTTTCGTAAGTCAGTTGATTGGTGTTAAAGAGTGTTGTGGCTTTTTGGTCCTGGATAATGCCCAATCCGTTATCCCCTACTCCCCAGCTTGTCTTTTTACCATAAAACTCTTTAGTTTTGGATGTGGTGAGTATGCCGCCGCCTGAGATGTTCAACGTCAGACCCGGAATAAATCTATAGTTAAGGTACGCGCTAATGTTATCCTGTACCGTTGTATTTTCTTTATAGGCATTGTCGATCATGGTTACCGGGGATATGTAAGCACCGCCTCTGTCGAACACCGGGTCGTAAAACTCTACCGGTTTCGAAATGATCAGGTTTTGTACCACGCCGTTAAACAGGTCGCTACCGCCTCCGCTCTGGCTTGCACCCGATGCGCCGGTAGTGGTGGTATTCAGGTTCAGTCCTACTTTCAAACGATCGCTGAAGTCCTGGTCTAACCGTAACCTTCCGGTATATCGTTTAAAGGCGTTATTCCTGACGATCGCGCCCTGGTCCAGGTAACCCAAGCCCGCTGCGTATGATGTTCTATCCTTTTTGCCGTTCAGTGAAATATTATGGTTATGCGAAATACCCGTCTTTAATGTTTCATCCTGCCAGTCGTGCTTCTGGTAAGTATTGAGGTCGACTGGTTGGTCCATCTCATCGTATAAACCGTCTTTGTTCGTATCATTATAAAAGAATATAGTATTGGGTCCAACTACCCGGCGATAGTCGATGTACTCGTCGGCACTAAGCACACCGAGTTTTTTGGTGATGTTTGAGAAACTGGAAAAACCTTCATAGTCAAGTTTTGGTGCACCTGCTTTGCCGCTCTTGGTAGTGACAATGATCACACCGTTGGCGCCGCGGGATCCGTATATAGCTGTCGAGGAAGCATCCTTCAGCACATCGATAGACTCAATATCATTAGGATTGATGCTCGCCAGAGGATTAGCCTGCGTTTTTACCCCAACACTTGCAGTACCAACCGCATTATCACCGGCAACATAAGGTATGCCGTCGATCACAAAAAGCGGGCTGGTGCCGCCATAGATTGAATTGGCGCCTCTGATGGAGATGTTCAAAGCAGCTCCCGGTTCACCCGATACCGAGGAAATCTGCACACCGGCTAGTTTGCCCTGTATTGCTTCCTGGAAAGAGGTCACCTTGCTTCTGGCTATCTCCTCTGATTTAATACTGGAAACAGCGCCGGTAAGATCACGCCTGTTTACGGTACCGTAGCCGATCACCACCACTTCAGAAAGTTTGCTGATTTCCGGCGCCAGGCTGACATTGATCTCGGTGTTACTGCCCACCAGCCTTTCCTGGCTTACAAAACCCATGAAAGTGAACACCAGGACTGTGTTTTCGTCGGGCACATTGATTTGGTAGATACCATGGTTGTTGCTCACAACCGCTGTCTGCATATTTTTGATCCTGACAGTAACGCCGGGCAATGGCTGACCTTTTTCATCGCTGACCTTACCGGTTATAGTAATGGCAGCTGCGCCTGGTTTTGAAGACAAAGATTTTGCTTTCCTTACGATGATGATATTGTTCTCAACGATAGTGTAATCCAGCGCCTGCCGGCGTAGTATATTCGTCATCACCTCCTCTATGGAGCCATCCTTAATCACAGCGTTTACTTTTTTGGCGCCGGCGATCATTTCCGGGTTGTACAGAATATTAAAACCGCTTTGCTTCCTGATTATTTTGAACGCCTTTTCCAGGGAGACCTCGTTGAAGGATAAATTTAGTTTTTGAGCATAGGTTGCAGCACTGACTTGCATAAAGGTATCCAATAACAACACGAGGGAAAGCTTCATTACGAGCAGAAATTTAGGGACACAGGTTCTCCACCTGCAATAAATTGCATTGAATATTTTATACATTTGTATAGTTTTATGGTTAATTGTGGTCTACAACAGATATTTGCCTGATTAACTCTGAGCTAATGCAGATCAGGGGTGCTCGAACACTCCTGATTTTTTATTTTAGATAAATCTTACTCCATAACGATCACCCTCCTTCCTTCGATCTTAAAATGTACGACACCTGTAAGTTCTATGGTTTTCAGAAGTTTCCCGATATTTTTAAAGCGCGCTATGGTTCCGCCGATTTTTTTGTCGGCCATATCCCCCTGGTACTCGACCTCGATATCATACCATTGTGCAATAGTTTCCATCACCTCCTTTATGTTTTGGTCGCGAAACAGGAAATACCCGTTACGCCAGGCTATAGCGTCGGCAGCGTCTACATCCTGTACAAAGATTCCCTTGCCGTCACTAATTACGGTAGCCTCCTGGTCGGGCCTGATGACCACCTCGCGCGCTGCTGCCGATACTTTGACGGATCCTTCCAGCAAAGTTGTGATGGCTTTTGCCTGCGGGTACGCGCTGATGTTGAAGTGGGTACCTAATACTTGTACCTTGCTCAGGGCAGTGCTCACGATAAAAGGTTTTTTCTCATTCCTGGCGACCTCAAAATAAGCCTCACCGGTTACTTGCACTTCTCTTACAGCACCGGTAAAGGCAACCGGGTAGGTAAGAGATGAATTGGTGTTTAACCACACCCTGGTACCATCTGCCAGCACTACCTGGTAATTGGAGCCTTTGGGTGTAGCGATGGTATTATAAACGATGGCTTCCGGCGACTGCGCGGGTGTATCCTGATAGTACAAAGCACCAGCTTCCTGCGTGATGCTATAATCGCCCTGACGGGCTATAGTGCCCGAAGAATCCTTATCCAGCAGTACGCGTGAACCGTTAGCCAATACCAGGATCGCCCTGTTGCTTCCCATATCTATCTTATCGCCTTTGGTGTCAACGGCGATAGTGTTTTTTGCGTTTTTAAGGGGTGCGTCTTTGCTGAGGTAAAAAGAAAGTCCCAGGCCAAGTATGATGACAGCTGCAGCAGCATATTTCAGGAACGGGGGCCTAATTACTCGCCCCCGTTGTAAATCTGAAGAATGTATACCGCCAGCATTGATGATCTGATCATATAAGCGATCCTTTTCTTCAGCAGGCCTTACTGCAGGAGGTATAGCCAGTCCGGCTTCTTCAATAAGATCCAATAAGTCCGGTTCGGCAGACACATCATGCATGTAGTATGATAGCTCGTCCAGTTCATCCGAAGTTATACGGTTCTGTAAATATCTGTTAAGAAGGAAGGTTATTCGCTGTCGGTCCATGATCGGCTTTATATAGGGAATTCGCGTGTGCCGCTAACAAGGACTAGTGCTCTTGAATTTTTTTTTAATTATTGATCAGCGGGTGATGATCAAGAGCCACATGCATAGCAATCCATGCTCATTTAGTTGCAGTCGCAGATTTTTCAAGGCGGCCACCAGGTGATTTTTAACGGTATTTCGCGATAAGTTAAGCCTGTCGGCTATTTCATCAAATGAAAGTCCTTCGACGCGGCTTAATTTAAACACCAACTGTTGCTGAGGCGGCAAACGTTCAATGGCTGCATTGGTGATCTGTAAAGCGTCATGATACAGCACAGCTTCCTCGGTATCATTAGCCAGTTCCGACATCCTGGACATTAATTGCTTTTTTAACGCTGTCGTACTCGTCATCTTCCGGAAATGATCAAGTATCCTGCGACGGCATACCGTAAATAAAAAAGGTTCGATAGCCTTTGCTGTATCAAGCGAATCCTTTTGCATCCAAAGCGCCACAAAAGTTTCCTGCAGCACTTCTTCGCATAGCTGCTTTTCTTTTAAAAAGGAATATGCAAAACCATACAGCCCGGGATAACACTGTTCATACACGAACCGGAACGCAGATTCATCGCCGTTCTTTAAACGCAGAATAATATCAACATCCGGTTTAAATGTTTTTGAATACATCAATAAATGGTTAGTTAGGGCATGTGGCTGCCCAAATGTATTTAATATGTTACTTAAAACAAAAAATTGAAAGAATAATTTTGACTGCGGGGGATTGGCACACTCTAGAGATATCACATTACTCATCCGCTGTGCTTGTTAAACATTCATCCCGTTTTTCGTATTCTTATAGTATGACTGTTGAACAACTCTTAATAAAGGCAACAACGATAGCAAACGAAGTTGTGGTGCGGGAAGCTCCCAGGGCTGATAAAGAAGGCCTTTGGCTGGCAGAAACTATGCAGGCTCTTAAAGAAAGCAAGCTAACGGGCCTGGTTGTTCCCAAATCATGCGGTGGCCATGGCCATGGTTTATATGCTCTGGCCCGGCTTTCAGAGGAGCTGGGAAAAGCCTATTCTTCTGCAGGATTGTGTTTTGGAATGCATTGTGTTGGCTCCGCTGTGATCGCAGCAAAAGCCACCGCGTGGCAAAAAGAGAGTTATCTGGAACCTATTGCCCAGGGTAAACATATTACTTCGCTGGCTTTAAGTGAAACGGGCACCGGTGCTCATTTTTACTTTCCCCAGACCTCGCTGATTGCGGTTACAAAAGACGAGTTTATAATTAACGGATCAAAAACATTCGTTACTAATGGCAGCCATGCCGATTCGTACGTGGTTTCCACCATGGGTGCCAGCCATGATGCCGATCCGGATCAATTTTCCTGTGTTGTATTAGATGCTGATAAGCCTGGTATGGACTGGGGAAGAGAATGGGATGGCTTAGGCATGCGCGGTAACTCATCAAGAAGCCTGCTTTTAAACGATGTTCATATAGCTGGAAAGAGCATACTGGGAGAGCCAGGCGACCAGCTTTGGTATGTATTTAACGTGGTGGCACCATATTTTCTAATTGGCATGTCGGGCACCTATCTGGGTATAGCCGAAGCCGCACTAAAAGAAGTGATCCGCATTTTATCCCGCCGTTCTTACTCCTACAATGGAACAAATCTTTCCTCTGTTTCCATCGTTCAGCACCGTTTGGGTACTATTTACACAAAAGTGGAGCGTACCCGTCGCTTAGTATATCATGCCGCTGTAGCTGGTGATAACGGCGACGCTGATGCCTTGCTTGCTATTATGAGTGCAAAGGCCGACGTTGCCGACTGCGTAGTGGAAGTGGTGAACGAAGTAATGACTTTGGCCGGGGGGATAGGTTTTCAAAACAATTCCTATTTAGGAATGCTTTTAAGAGATGCTCGCGCTGCCCATGTGATGTCTCCCACCACAGATCTGCTTAACACCTGGATAGGAAGAGCTTTATTGGAACAACCCATTTTGGGTGATTAACTGTAAAGATTTGAAAATTTCTTATATAGGCTTTGGTGAACTAATTGACAGCCTGGAATCAAGATTTAAAAAAGCGGCTATCCAGGCAGTGGATTTCGTGGAGTTTGTAGATTCTGGTGTTAACACTGAGACGCTTAAAGAGTCGGACCTACTCCTGATTGGACCGCTGGCAGTGAACCCCGTAAAAATAATACACAATATCAGTCGCCATGATAGGTTATTAGCTATCGTGATACTACCTTTTCCGGAACAACTGGTAAAGGCAAAGCAAGCCATTTTGTTTAGCCCGGGAATCGGCACCAATGTTCTCATAACAGCTTATTCGGCGGACGATTCTGTTATTGCTGTATTGCAAAATGCGGCCCGAAAAACTGCTCAACGGAGAAGTTTTAGCCGTGTCCAGCAGCACATCAGCATGCCCGCACCTACCCAGGTAAACCACTTTCCGGTGAAGAACCTTGAAGTGTTTTTTGAAAAATTGCCGGTATGTGCGGTGATCTATGATGAAAATGAGGTGATTCTAAGTTTAAACTCGTGTGCTAAAGAGGTATTAGGGAAACATTTAACCCATTCGGACAAACATTATTTACATGAGTTTTTGTCTGTAAACCAGGATAAAGCCAATCCCGGGCAGTATGAACCAGTGGAGATCAACGGCAGGTTCCTGGATATTAAAGTAACCTCATTTAGTGATGAAAACAAGGAACGCTTTAACATTATGCTTCTTAACGATCTCACCGATAAGAGACTGACGGAACAAAAACTACACGAGCGGATAAACCTGCTCGAAATTGCAAACCAGGATATGGAGCAGTTTATCAATGTGGTGTCGCACGATTTCAAAACACCGATCACGTCCATATCTCTGTTAACTGAACTTATCTTAAAAGGGGGCATGCCCCAGGAAAAACAACTTGAGTTTATTAAGAAGATCAGACAGTCATCTGATAACCTGAAAGCTCTGCTACAGGGGCTGATAGTGCTTATCGATACCAAACGCGTTCCCTCTGATAAGCTTGAACACTTAAAGTTTGAAGACGAGCTGCTTTTTATAATGAAGCAATATGAAGATCTGCTGCAGGAAATAAACGCAGAAGTGGTATACGACTTTTCGGGTCGCGAAGAAATAATCTACCTGGAAGCTCATTTAAAAAGCCTGATCAGCAATATGTTGAGCAATGCGGTAAAATACCGGAGCGCAGAAAGACAGTTGCGGATAGTGTTTAAAACGCGTCAGGAGAAAGGATACGTAGTATTGAGTGTCAAAGATAATGGGATAGGAATTGACCTGAAAAAGAATATGGACAAATTATTCAATCCCTTTAAACGCTTCACTAACCAGGCTTCGGGAACCGGTCTGGGTTTAAGCCTGATCAAAAGAATGATTGAAAGGAACGGCGGCTATGTGGAAGTGTTGTCAAGTCCCGGTGAAGGAACTGAATTCATTATTTTCTTAAAAGAATACACCTAACCGGGGGTATGTTAGTGCTGTTTGTTCTGTTGGTTGTGCTAATTCTGTTGATTGTTTGAGGTGAACTTTGTCGTGAATTGACGTGAAAATACCGAAATGTGGGTATATAGAAAGCGGGAATAATGGTGTATCATTGCACCTTCGTTTTAGAATGATAATTTTTAACTAAAAAACACAATGAAAAAACAGAATTTCCTATTTCTGATGTTTGTTGCCGTGACGGTGGCTTTCTCTTCTTGCAAAAAAGATGACGATGAAAATAACAGTGCGAAAATCGTTGGAAAGTGGAACCTTAAGAAAGAGGTTGAGAAAGAGTATAAGAACGGTCAGTTAATCGAAACTGATGAGTATTCTTATGAAGCTGGAGCTTATGTAGAGTTTAAAAGCAACGGTACTGTGGATTGGAATGACGATGGATCTGATCCGGAAATTTATTCTTACCGTGTTGATGGGAACAAATTAACGCTTATTGAAGATGATGATACGGATGTTTATACGATTGAAGAACTAACCTCTTCGAAACTTGTTATATCTGAAAGTGATGAGTATACCGAGGGTAATGATAAGATAAAAGAGGTGTATCAGTACGTTATGGAAAAGTAATTGATTAAATTATTTATAGATAATAATGACAAAGAACGGGCGCCTGAATAAGGGGCCCGTTCTTGTTTAAAAGCTTAAAATGTATAGGCCTGCGAGGTAAAGACGTTCAAGGGGCAAGGACTTGCTCAAATAAAGCATTCATTATTTTGCACTTATTTAATTCAATTTTACTGTATTTTTGCACGAAATAAATGCAAAATGGAGACATTGCAAATTAAATCTAATATTGTAATTCAGGATCAGTCAATGGATATTATCCGGGAACAGGGCCGGCTAATAGACTGGAATGACCGTTTAATCGGCATTGTGGGCGCGAGAGGTACCGGCAAGACTACGCTGATGTTGCAGCGCCTTAAAGAACAATACGGCTTTAACAAGGAAGCTTTATATATCACAATGGATGATATATATTTCACTTCCCATACTTTGTCTGACCTCGCTGTTACGTTCAGGCAACAAGGAGGGAAAATACTATTTATTGACGAGGTACATAAATACCCCGACTGGGCGAAAGAAATTAAAAACATTTACGACTTCTACCGGGATCTGAAAATTGTATTTACAGGCTCTTCGGTGATTGACATATCGAGGAAAAATGCTGATTTAAGCAGACGTGCTGTCCAGTATGAATTAACAGGTCTTTCATACCGTGAATTTTTACAGTTTTCCGGAATCGCCGCTCCTAAAAGGAGCTCTTTAACTGACCTTCTGAAACACCATGTGGAGATCGCCCATGAACTCATGAAGGATTTTAAGCCTCTGAAACATTTCGGCGACTATCTCAAATTTGGCTATTATCCTTTCTTTATTGAAAACATTCACACTTATCACATGCGTATTGAAAGGGTGGTACGATTGATCATTGAAGAGGATCTGCAGTTTATAAGTGGCTTTAACCCCCACCACTCCAGGAAAGTCTATCAACTTTTATATATTCTGGCTACCAACGTTCCTTTTAAACCAAATATCTCGAAACTGGCAGAAAAGACCGGTATGAGCCGGAATATCATTGTAGAGTATTTGTACTACCTGGAAGGTGCTCGTTTAATTAATACGCTATCTGCTGCCGGGCGTAGTACAAGTATTTTACAGAAGCCAGATAAGGTATTCCTGGAAAATACAAATCTTTCTTATGCGTTAACACCTGAAAATGCAGACAGGGGAACAATCCGCGAGGCTTTTTTTATGGGGCAGCTTAAGAACTCCAAACACGATATAAAACTTCCTTCAAAAGGGGACTTTTTGGTTGATGATAAATATACTTTTGAAATTGGAGGAAAGGCAAAATCAGGCAACCAAATCAATGGCATTGAAGAGTCGTTTATTGTTGCGGATGATATAGAGGCTGGAATATCGAATAAGATTCCGCTCTGGCTATTTGGGATGTTGGGCTGAGGAGGGTGTTGAAGTGCCAGGGAGTCTGGAGACTCCTTTCATTTAAGAATCCTTAGACACCGCTGCGCTGAAGTCTAAGGACAGGGTTTAAGTGAGGAACAACGAGGACAGGGGGTGAGACAAGGGTGAGACCGGGCTAAATTTAAAATTTAACTTTAAAATTTAGCTTTAAACCTCAACTTCCCCCCTACCTTTGCCGTTATGAATTTCATTAAAAACATCATCTTCGATTATGGGAACGTAATCTTTAACATAGACTTCAATAAAACACAGCATTCTTTTACTGAATTGGGTATTAAAAATGTGGAACGTTTCTTTGCTCATGCAGGCCATGATCCTATTTTTAATGAATTTGAGAAGGGCAATATATCTTCGGCTGAGTTCAGGGATGGTGTGAGGCGCATAAGTGGGGAGCCCGGTTTAACTGACGATCAAATCGACAATGCCTGGAACACGCTGCTGATTGGGGTGCCTCCTGTTAACCATGAAATTTTGCTGAAAGCCAAAAAGCAATACCGCACCTTCCTGTTAAGCAATATCAATGAGATCCATATGGATTATATTAATGATTACCTGAACCGGGAATATCATATTGAGTCGAACGATGTATTTTTTGAAAAGGTTTACTACTCTCATCTTATCCGAATGCGCAAACCCGACCGCGAGATCTTTGAGTTTGTTGCAAGGGACAGTAATCTGATTCCTGAAGAAACCCTTTATATTGACGATAGTCCGCAGCATTTAAAAACTGCTCAAGAGATGGGTTTCAATACTTATTTGATGACAAAGGATGATAGTCTTGAAAAATACATGTACCGTGAAGGATTGTTAACAAGCTGATTGTCTTCAGTGAACTGAAAGACTCCCAGATAATGTGGAGGTCTTTGCTGCTTGATTTGAACGAGTGATAAACAAATTTCCTTCAAGCGATGTTATTTTGTCATGGAGAACTATCAAACAGTATCAGAAGCTCTAACCGATCTAAAGAATCGTGGCTTCAATTTGGATTTTAATCTTGCAAACGGGGTATTACATAGCAGCTCAGAAAATATATATCTTCAACCTGACGATTTTACCATTTCGGAACTGTACAGATTTGAAGGCATGTCTGATCCCGGAGATAATTCTATTGTGTATGGAATAGAATCTGACAAATATAATGTAAAAGGGGTATTTGTTAATGCTTATGGGGTGTATTCGGACGATATTTCTGAAGAATTGCTTAAAAAACTGAATACTCCAGGGTAGGTTTGGGAGTTAAAAGTGAAAAGTGATCACTCACAAGTTGAATACGTAAAATCATTGTGATTGGTATTCAAGTTGTGAGTGGTAGTTCTGAGCGGGACTAGTTTTTTCTCGTAATGGGAAATCAAATTCCCCTCCTTTTTCTCTCAGCAGCCAGCAGGCTAAGTTCACGTCCCATGTGTCCGGCAATAGCTGTGTTTTCTTCTGCCCTTCTGAAAAGATAAGGCAATACCTGCTTCACTGGGCCGTATGGTACGTATTTTACCACGTTATAGCCGAAATACGAAAGGTTAAAACTGAGGTTATCGCTCATGCCCAGAAGCTGAGCAAAGTAAATATGCGGATGATCTTCAGGCAGCTGCTGTTTTTTCATCAGCTCTGTCAGGATCATGCAGCTGGCTTCATTATGCGTACCTGCTACAATAGCAAGGTCATTGATATTTTCCAGACAAAATTCAAGCGCGTCATTATAGGCTTTATCGGTGGTGTCTTTGTTTTCCTGAATGGGCGAAGGGTAATTTAACCTCGCGGCCCGTGCCCGTTCTTTATCCATATAGGCGCCTCTTACCAGTTTGGCTCCCATAATGAACCCTTCGGACTGGGAGCGGTAATAATGCGATTGCAGGGATGACAACATGCCCTCGCGGTAAAGCTGGTAGGTGTTATAGACGATGGCCTTGTCGCGGTTGTACATCCGCATCATTTCCAGCGCCAGGTTGTCGACAGCGGGTTGAATCCAGGATTCATCAGCATCAATCATGAGGGGCACATCCATATCATAAGCGGTTTTGCAAATATGATTTACCCGTCCTTTTACTTTGAACCACTCTACCTGTTCTGCATTATCAAGTATTTTCCCTAAGCTGACCTTTTCCAGTAACTTAAACCGGGCTACTCCGCTGGGTTTGAACACGGCAAAGGGAACCCTGGGATCGTCTTTGGCCCTGGTGATGGTCCGCACAACTTCTTCTGCGGTATGGGTATAGGCGTTGCTGTTGAGGGCTCCTTCTACGGAATAATCGAGAATGGTGCCTACATAGGCTTTGGCAAGCGCTTCAATGGTGGTTTCGCATTCTTCGATGGTTTCGCCGCCGCAAAACTGCTTAAATAAGGTTCTTTTGATGAGGGCGCTTACAGGCAGGCCTATTTTTAAAGCGGACTGGGTGATGGATGGTCCTATTTTGGCGAGCGTACTATTGCTCATCAGCTTAAAGAGCCGGTAAGAGGCTTTTAGCTCTGCATCGGTTTTGCCTTTGAATGCAATTTCTGTATTATCAAAATCCAGCAAAGTGCTGTTAGTATGGAATTCGCCCGTCTTTTCTGCCATTAAGCAAACTTAAGGAAAATTGAAGAGGATTCAATGAGGCAGGGGCAGAGCCGGGTTGAGCTGTCGTCATGCCGAACTGGTTCGGCATCTCTTGAAGTATGCTTGCAAGACAAGTTCAGGCAAGAGGTCCTGAAACAAGTTCAGGATGACGACGAAACAAGTTCAGGATGACGACGAAACAAGTTCAGGATGACGACGGAAACGAATTTTGGAGGAGGACGGAACAAGTTCAGGATGAGGACGGAAACGAATTTTGGATGTCACTTTCAATTCATGTGCCCCTTACATGTATGGGCCGTCCTATAGCAGAAACAAATTTCTTTAGTAACTTCGCGGCATGATTGAATTTAAGCTTGAGGGTGAGTACATTCCTTTGATCCAGCTGCTGAAGGCGACAAATCTTGTGGAGACGGGTGGTCATGCTCAGATTGTGGTTACTGAAGGGCTTGTAAAATACAATGGCAAGGTGGATACCCGGAAGCGCTTGAAAGTAAAGAGCGGAGACATAGTGGAATTCGATAACAATAAAATTTTGGTTAAATAATTATGCTTCCTATACAAAGCAACGGCTATTCTGTATTTTTCGATACTGATCTTGGCGGCCTTAAAACTCTATTGGCTGAGTCAAACTATACGAAGATCTTTTTCCTTACTGATATTAACACTTCTGAACACTGTTTGCCGGTAATTAAGAAGTACTTGCCTGAACTTGACACTTATGACATCATTGAGGTTGATCCGGGTGAGGAAAATAAGAACATTGACTACTGTATCGGGGTATGGCAGAACTTGCTGGATTTTGGGGCCGACCGCAATAGTTTGATGATAAACCTTGGTGGAGGTGTGGTCACCGACCTTGGGGGCTTTGCTGCTTCTACTTTTAAGCGGGGGATTGACTTTGTTCAGATCCCAACCACGTTATTATCGCAGGTGGATGCATCGGTAGGCGGGAAAACGGGTATCGATCTGGGTAGCGTTAAAAACATTGTTGGAACGTTTGCACAGCCAAAAGCGGTTTTCATTTCTACGGAGTTTTTGCAAACGCTTGATCAGAGGCAACTGGTTTCAGGTTTTGCGGAGATCGTAAAACATGGATTTATAGCGGATAAAGATTACCTCGATAAATTAAAGGGCGTTAGTCCGGAGAATATTCCTGCTGAGATCATTTATCATTCAATTGAGATAAAAAACCATGTGGTAACCACTGATCCGTTTGAAAAAGGATTACGGAAAACGCTGAATTTCGGTCATACCATTGGCCATGCTGTGGAGAGCTATTCGCTGAAGAATGACAAGAATCCCTTACTGCATGGCGAGGCTATCGCTATTGGAATGATCTGCGAGGCTTATTTATCGCATAAATATAATTCGCTTAGTGAAGAGGGGCTGAATGAGCTGGTTGAGATTGTTAGGGGCATCTTTCCGGATTATAAGTTATCACCTTCGATGTATCCTGCGCTTATTGAGTTTATGAAGAATGATAAGAAGAACACGTCGGGGAATATCGGCTTTGCTTTGTTGAAGCGATTGGGGGAATGTGATTACAACAATTACCTGGAGGAGGATAAGATTGTGGAGAGTTTGGATTTTTACCGGGAGCTTGTTGCTTAGGTAAAGGCGAGCGGAGAGTCGGAGACTCTCTTTTATTTGGGAATCCGTAGAGCCGCTGGGGCGAACTCGACGGACAGGATGGGGAACTCGACGGACAAGATGGGTTCGTCAGCAATGAGTGGTCTGGAAAACTAGTTAACTGGCACGCGTGCGCCAGCAGCGGGGCTATGTTAGCGAATGCTAGCGCACGCGCGCCGTGTGCTTTAGTTCTGTACATCAACTTGCGAAACCAACATGTAAAGAACCCGGCTCGAAAATTATTTTAAAAATTAATTTTAAAATTCAGTTTCAGAATCTTACTTTTGGAACAGCAAAAAGAAATGACAAAAAACACTACATATTGGTTCGGTTACTTTTACTACTATCAGTAAGAGCCGGGACGAATATGTTTTGACAAAAAGAACTCATATATAAAGTCCCGGCCCAAAAGCCGGGACTTTTTTTTTAACCAATGGAGAAGAAAAGAGTAGCAATACAGGGAATTAAGGCTTCGTTTCACGAAGAAGCTGCCTTGAAGTTTTTTGGAGTGGACATCGAGACGACAGAATGTAACTCCTTTAAAGAAACTTGCGAAGTGCTTAAAAATAAGAAAGCTGACTTCGTAGTGATGGCTATTGAAAATTCCATTGCCGGCAGCCTGCTTCCTAACTATACGCTACTGCGCGACTACCAGTTTTGCATTATTGGTGAGGTTTACCTGCATATTCAGCTGAACCTGCTTGCTTTGCCAGGTGTTAGGTTTGACCAGATCAAAAAGGTGGAATCACACCCGATCGCTATCCGCCAGTGCGATGACTTTTTTAACGAGTATCCACATTTGAATGTAGTGGAGAGCACGGATACTGCGGCTTGTGCTAAAAAGATTCGCGACGGGCAATTAACTGATACTGCTGCAATTGCGAATAAGCTTGCGGCCCAACTATACGGACTGGAGATTATGGAGCGCCGTATTGAAACGAATAAAAAGAATTATACGCGTTTCCTGATACTCAGCGATAATAAAGACCTGGCGATCGAAAATGCCAATAAGGCTTCTCTTTCTTTCCAGGTAAGCGACGAGGTGGGTTCACTTTCTAAAGTGCTTACGGTGTTTGCAGAACATGAGGTGAACCTGAGTAAAATCCAGTCAATGCCGGTGTTAGGGAAACGGAACCAGTATAATTTCTATGTAGATATTGAGTGGGATAATCACAAGAATTATGAAGAGGCGATCCGGAAAGTACTTAGGCACACGGTGAATTTTACGATACTGGGAGAGTATCTGAAGAATGATACTGTGTAAGGAAGTTGTAAGTTGTAACACGGTCGTTAGGTTAAGCGGTAACACGACCGTCATGCCGTCCTGAATCAAGTTCAGGACGACATTTCGGCATCTCTTGAACTATGTTTAACTCAAGAGGTCCTGAAACAAGTTCAGGATGACGAAGAAAGCGAGTTGGGGATGACGAACCGGAGTTCAGGATGACGAAGAAACAAAGTCAGAGTGACGAAAAACCGGATTTGGAAAGCTTCATTGAAATATATAAGAACATTAATTTTGCACATTAAATAGAATAAAATAGTATGAAACTGAACTTGAATATAGAGCCATTAAGCGCGTGGTTAAAAGCATCTCATCAGCCTTTAGTAATTGCTGGTCCTTGCAGCGCTGAAACAGAAGACCAGTTATTGTCTACTGCACACCTTCTTGCTAAAACAGGCAAAGTATCTGTTTTACGTGCAGGTATCTGGAAACCACGTACCCGTCCGGGAGAATTTGAAGGTATCGGAAGCATCGGATTGGAATGGTTAAAACGTGCGAAAACTGAAACCGGCTTACCTACAACTGTAGAGGTTGCTAACGCAAAACATGTTGAAGAAGCTTTAAAAGCTGGTGTGGATATCCTTTGGGTTGGAGCACGTTCAACAGTTAACCCTTTTACCGTTCAGGAAATTGCTGACGCTCTTAAAGGTGTTGATATCCCTGTAATGGTTAAAAACCCTGTAAACCCTGATCTTCAACTATGGGTTGGTGCATTAGAGCGTTTCAATGGTGCTGGTATCACTAAACTGGCTGCTATATCACGTGGTTTCTCATCTTACGAAAAGTCTGCTTTCCGTAACGAACCAATGTGGGAACTTACTATTCAGCTTAAAACTTTATTGCCTCACTTACCCGTGATCTGCGATCCAAGTCACATCTGCGGAAACCGCGAATTAATTCCTTACATTTCTCAAAAAGCATTAGACTTAGAGATCGACGGATTAATGATCGAGTCGCATATTGACCCATCTGTAGCGTGGACTGATGCGAAACAACAGGTTACTCCTGCTGCTTTATCCGACCTGATCGACAACCTTACTGTTCGTCACCCGGAGGCTACTAACCCTGCGGTGTCTGATAAACTGGCTGAACTTCGTAAGCAGATCGATAAAATTGACGATCAATTGATCCAGAAACTTTCTGAAAGATTGAAGATCGTGGAGAAGATTGGTGAGTACAAAAGGGATAACGATATTACTATCCTTCAGCTTAACCGTTGGGACGAGATCATTCAGAAACGTGCCAGCTTTGCAAAAGCATTAAGCTTAGATGAAGAGTTCACTACTAAGTTCTTAGAGCTGATTCACGCTGAATCGATCAAGAAACAAACTGCTATCATGAACGCTAAACAAGTTGTTCAGTAAGATGGCGGAAGCATTAATCCTTTCAAAGCCCATTAAAGACACTTCTTGCACCATACAGCTTACTGGTTCGAAAAGTGAAAGCAACAGGGCTTTGATCTTAAATGCCTCCAGCAAAGGAAAGGTTGAGGTTAGAAACCTTTCCTCTGCTGATGATACGGTTACCCTTAACGGGATACTGGAAGGGCTAAGACCGGTAAATGGGGCTGCGGTTGCTTCGGTTTCTGAAGTACCTACTGTCAATATCGGTCCTGCCGGAACAGCCATGCGTTTTCTTACTGCTTATTTTGCCACAACCGGGCAGGAGGTAATTCTTACGGGAACGGAAAGGATGAAGCAACGTCCGATAGGGATCCTGGTAGATGCGGTGAAGCAATTGGGTGCAGAAATTGAATATGTTGAAAAAGAGGGTTTCCCTCCGTTAAAGTTCAAGCCTTCTTTTGAGCAAAAGACCAACAAGGTAAGCATTAAAGGAAACATCAGTTCGCAGTTTATCACTGCCCTGCTGTTGGTTGCCCCTTCCCTGCCTCAGGGATTGGAACTTACGATCGAAGGTGAGCTTACTTCCAGTCCGTATGTTCAAATGACCCTGGCTATGCTGGCTGAAGCAGGCATTAATCACACCTGGGATGGATCTGTGATCTCGATACCGGCGCAGGCGTTTCAACCTTCAGTGATTACGGTAGAACCAGACTGGAGTGCTGCTTCGTACTGGTATGCTATTGCTGCATTGTCTGATAAAAGTGAGATAAACCTTCCCTTCTTAAAGCAAAACAGTTTGCAGGGCGACAGCCGCATCAGCAACATCATGACAAGCTTCGGCATAACCACCGCATTTACGGATGAGGGATTGGTCCTGGTGAAATCAGCTTCAGAAATCAATGGTGACTTCTTTGATCTGAAAGATTGTCCTGATCTGGCCCAGACCGTGATCGTTGTAAGTGCAGCATTAGGTCACAATGCTACGTTTACAGGCCTGGAGACTTTGAAGATCAAGGAAACCGACCGTGTAGCGGCTTTGCAAAATGAGCTGGCTAAGATCGGGGTGAAACTGATCGAAGAAAATGAGCTATACCATCTGGATTGTTCCGGGCTTCATTTTCCTGATAAGATCACTATCAAAACTTACGAAGACCACAGAATGGCGATGGCTTTTGCCCCTCTGGCTTTGAAGATCAATCAGCTCGAAATTGAAGAACCTGAAGTTGTAGGAAAATCCTACCCTTCATTCTGGGAAGATCTTAGGAAAGCAGGCTTCGTTTTTTGAGTGACGAATGATGAGTGATGAATTTTTGACTCTGAACTTCCAACGCTAAACATAATAATACTTAGAATTTAAACTCTATAATGGCAGGTAACTCATTCGGACAATTGTTCCGCATTACAACTTTCGGAGAATCACACGGTGTGGCTATCGGTGTGATCATTGATGGTTGCCCTCCTAATGTTGATCTTGATCTGGAATTTATTCAGAGCGAGCTGGATAAACGTAAGCCAGGTCAGTCGAAGATCACTACCCAGCGTAAGGAGAGTGATAGCGCTCAGATCTTGTCGGGGGTTTTCGAAGGCAGAAGTACCGGTACGCCGATCGCTTTGCTGATCCCTAACGAAGATCAGAAGTCGAAAGATTACGATCATAACAAAGATATTTTCCGTCCTTCTCATGCTGATTATACCTACCAGTCGAAATACGGCATCCGGGATCATCGTGGCGGAGGCCGCTCTTCCGCTCGTGAAACTGCGGCTCGGGTGGCTGCGGGTGCTGTAGCGAAGCTTTTCCTTAAGCAGAAAGGCGTTGAGATCTTTGCTCATGTTTCTTCTGTTGGAACTATTGATGCTCCTAATATCGATACCAGCGCATTAGGTGAATTGCTGGAAGTTCGGGAGAGTAATATTGCGCGCTGTGCGGATCCGGCGACGGCGAATGAAATGATCGACTTCATTGATTCGGTTCGGAAAGCCGGGGATACTGTTGGCGGGAAGGTTTCGTGTGTGATCCGCAACTGTCCGGTTGGCCTGGGTGAACCGGTGTTTGATAAACTTCATGCTGATCTGGGCAAGGCTATGCTTAGCATCAATGCCGTACACGGTTTTGAGTATGGCTCTGGTTTTGCCGGTTCGGAAATGCGGGGTACACAGCATAATGATGTTTTTGTGCCGGCATCTGAAGGAAAAGGTGTTAGTACTTTAAGCAACTTCTCCGGAGGGATACAGGGTGGTATTTCAAATGGAATGGATATAACGTTTAAGGTAGCGTTCAAGCCTGTTGCCACCATCATGCATAACCAGGATACTGTTGATAAGACAGGTAATGCTGCAGAAATTAAAGGTAAAGGCAGGCACGATCCATGTGTTGTACCAAGGGCAGTAGCGATAGTTGAAGCCATGGCTGCATTGACCATTGCTGATCATTATTTGAGGCAGAACAGTTATTTGTAAGTAATATTAGCCAGTAACCTATTACTGGCTAATATATCAACCGGGCTCCCCATCCCGAATTCAGTCTCCTGGTCGTCATGCCGGATTCAGTATCCTGGTCGTCATCCCGAATTCAGTCTCCTGGTCGTCATGCCGAATTTATTTCGGCACCTCTTGAGCTATCCATAGAAACATTGTTAGGCAAGAGGTCCTGAAACAAGTTCAGGATGACGGAGAAACAAGTTGAGGATGACGAAGTAACAAGTTCACCATTCATCATTTGATTTTATACCGGCTGAAAGATACCCTTCTACGTCATTGACTGGTCGTAAGAAACATCCTTACTTTGAATCGCTAGATCCCAATTATGACAAAAGTAGGATACGTTTACATAGTTTCCAACATTCAAAGGAGTGTTTTTTACATAGGTGTTACCAGTGACCTAAGGCAGCGAATATTTGAGCATAAGGAGGAAAAAGGCTCAAAATTCACTTCTAAATACAGATGCACTTATCTTGTTTATTATGAAATCCTTGGGGACATAAGTTTCGCGATAGAGCGAGAGAAGCAGTTGAAGAACTGGCATCGAAACTGGAAAATAAACTTGATAAAGTCTATGAATCCAGATATGAGGGATTTGTACGAGGAGGTTTGAAGCTCGATAAACCGACTGAGATACTTAGAGTGACGCCCACTTAGGCAAGAGGTCCTGAAACAAGTTCAGGATGACGAGGAAACAAGTTCAGGATGACGACAAAGAACAAGTTCAGGATGATGAAGAAACAAGTTCGGGATGAACAAGTTCAGATGACGGACAAACTAATCTTATCTATGCTCCACGTCATGCCGAAGGATTTCGGCACCTCTTGAACTATGCTTAGGCAAGAGGTCCTGAAACAAGTTCAGGATGACAAGGAAACAAGTTCGGGATGACGAGGAAACAAGTTCGGGATGAACAAGTTCAGATGACGGACAAACTAATCTTATCTATGCTCCACGTCATGCCGAAGTATTTCGGCACCTCTTGAACTATGCTTAGGCAAGAGGTCCTGAAACAAGTTCAGGATGACGAGGAAACAAGTTCAGGATGACAAAGAACAAGTTCAGAATTACGAAGAAACAAGTTTAATATGACAAGGAAACCATCTGTGGATCGTGGATCAAATTTAGGAACTGGAAGTTTCAGCGGGCTTGAGGGAATTATAGTAAAAATACCCTCTTCAGGGCACTTTTACTATGTTTTAAACGATAATACTGTTCAGCTTATCAAGCAGCATTTTTGAGGTTTCGTTGAAATAACGTTTGTTATTAAATCCCATCACCCACTGTATTCCGCGGCTGGTATTGGTTAGGAACACTTCTTCCGCTATATTCAGGATATCGGGGTTTATTTGGGCTTCAACAATGGGGAGCCCGTTTTCTTCTGCCAGGTTCATGACTACGGTTCGCATTACCCCTTCTATACAACCTTCACTTAAAGCGGGGGTGTACAGCGTGTTATTATAGAGCACAAAAACGTTCGAACTCATGGACTCGCATAAAAAACCATGCTGGTTAAGGAGAAAAACCTCATCGAGATTATTCTGCTTGCGGTATATCCCTGCCATAACGAATAACAGGGAGTTGCAAGTTTTGAGATTGGAAAGGTAATTTACCGGCTTAGTCAGTTCATCAAAAACATCAACGATCAGTCCCTTGGCATTACTTAAGTACTGCGACTCCTGCAGTTCGCTCATCTCAAATGCATAACCCGCCCGGTTACCTGAAGGGCTGTATAAGCCTTCAGCATCCCTGAACACTGTTAAGCGCAAACGGGCATTATTTCTATATTGGTTACGGTGTAAAAGTTCCGCAGCTTTTGTCCTCAGGAAATTTTCATTAATTGCGGCAGCTCCATCAATCTTTAAAGCTTCCATTCCGCGTTTAAGCCTGTCGGCATGCAGATCTGCAAACATCAGCTTCCCATCCTTTAAGCGCATCGACTCAAAAAGTCCATCGCCATATTTGAAACCACGGTTGCCCACTGTCAATACCGCCTGATTTGCCGGCAGGATGTCACCGTTATAATTAATGAAATTCATAGATGTTGTACAGAATTTTATAACCTTAAATTATCGGGCTTGTTTGCTTAACGTAATTGCGCCATTTTTCGAGCACCCCGCTGAAATCGTCGGGCAGGCTCGATTCAAAGTAGATATGCTTTTTCGTTGTAGGATGTTCGAAACCAAGCGACAAGGCATGCAGCGACTGGCGCGGCATGATCTCAAAGCAATTATCTACGAACTGCCTGTATTTGCTGAATACGGTTCCTTTTAAGATCTTGTCTCCCCCATAGGTTGCATCATTAAACAAAGGATGTCCGATATGCTGCATATGCGCCCTGATCTGGTGCGTGCGTCCTGTCTCTAACTGGCATTCAATCAAAGTAACATAACCGAGCCGTTCCAACACTTTGTAGTGGGTAACAGACCACTTACCCCTGGTCTCATCATCATAAATGTCCATTACCTTGCGATCCCGTACACTCCTGCCGATATACCCTGTCACAGTGCCGTCTTCTGTAATATCGCCCCAAGCGAGTGCAATATATTTCCGGGCAATGGTATGTTCGTAGAACTGCTTAGCGAGGTAAGCCATCGAACGTTCATTCTTGCTGATCAGAAGCAGGCCGGAAGTGTCCTTATCTATACGATGGACTAAACCGGGGCGACCGTCGTTCCCTGGCAATTGGGGCAATTGCTGGAAGTGAAATACCAGTGCATTCACCAGGGTACCGGTATAATTGTTATACCCCGGATGAACAACCATGCCCGCGGGTTTATTCACTACCAGCACATCCTGATCTTCGTATACTATATCGATGGGAATGTCTTCCGGATAAACTTCCGTATCGCGGGGCGGGTGCGGAAGCACGACAGAGATCACATCAAAAGGCTTGACTTTATAGCTTGACTTGATGGGTTTTTCATTTACCAGGACGCTTCCGGCTTCGATAGCGTTTTGTATGCGGTTACGGGTAGCATTTTCGACACGGGTCATCAAAAACTTGTCTATACGAAGCAGGGACTGCCCTTTATCTACCACCAACCGTAAATGTTCGTATAAATCTTGTTCTTCCTGCTCAAGGATGCCTGTATCTTTTGACATGCCTGCAAAATTAATCTTTCATTTTTGAATTATACACAATTTTACAATTCAGCAGAATACCCAGAAATAGGTATTTTTGTTTTGATTATTTTTTCACAATTTTAAAAATTGAAATAAAACAGACATATGAGGATTTTTACAAAATTAAGTGCATTATTTTTAGTGGGTGGAATGACGTTTTCTAACGCCACTTTTGCCCAGGATGAGATAGGGGAATTGCTAGTTGGATCAAAAGACGATGCAACCCTTTTGACTAAAGCATACCTGGAACCTTTCTTCAAAGGATTTGGCTTGGGCTTAAACTCTGGCTGGACTAATACCGGAACAACAAAAAAATTGGGACGTTTTGAAATTCGTGTGGGAGCAACCGGCGCTTTGGTTCCTAACAGTGCAAAGTCGTTCGATGTCACAAAATTGGGCTTAACTTCTCTGAGACCAACTTCATCAAGCAATGTTATAGCACCAACAGTAGCAGGTGAAGAAGTAGATGGTCCAGAAATGGTCCTCTATAAGGATGGCTCACCAGTCGAAGGAACTGAATTTAAACTTCCTCAGGGCTTGAACCCTCCTGCAATTCCAGCTCCACAATTGCAAGCATCGATTGGTTTGATCAAGGGATTCGAGGTAACTGCCAGGTATGTACCTGAAATTGATGGAGGTGACGATTTCGGAAAGATAAGCATGGTAGGTGGAAGCGTTAAATTCCAGCCTTTACGCCTGATTTCTAAAAAATTAAATAAAGCAATGCCGTTTGACCTTGCAGTAGCTTTAGGATATAGTAAGCTGAAATACTCTTACAACCTTGATGTACAGCCGGAAGACGCTATCGCTAAAAACCCGACTGACGTTACTAAAGATTTTTCAAACCAAAAGTTTGAAGCAACTTTTTCTGGTATCAATGCAGAAGCAATCGTATCTAAAAAATTATTATTCTTCGTTCCCTTTGTTTCTGTTGGATACATGACATCTACAACTGATTTAGGTTTGAGAGGTAATTACCCAGTTACTACTGGTTTCAACGGTGTTTCTAAAACTTACGAGGTTTACACCAACCCAGTAAGCATTGACCAAAAATATGTAAACAACTTAAGAGCAAGTGCTGGTTTTGGGATCAACTTATTCCTTTTACATATCTACGGTTCATATAACGTTTCAACGTACAACTATGTTAACGTAGGCTTAGGTATTGGTTTCGGAAAATAAAGTATTTTTTATCTATCTAGGTATTTTAAAAGCTCCTGAAAAGGAGCTTTTTTTGTGAACGTTCAATTTCAAGGGAAATGCACAGCTTCAAGATCCACAGCCCAGTAGACGAGATTTCCACTCCGCTGCTTTCAGAAAAAAAAATCAGGTTATTCTTAAAAAGGGATGACATGATCCATCCCTTTATTTCGGGTAATAAATGGAGAAAGCTAAAGTTTAACCTGATCAAGGCTGAGCAGGAAGAAAAAACAAATCTGGTTACTTTCGGCGGTGCCTGGTCTAATCATCTATTGGCAACAGCCTGTGCAGCGGCAAGCTATGGCTTTAAGAGCACCGCATTTGTGAGGGGTGAAGATGTAAATAACGAAGTACTCTTTTTGTGCCGGATGTTTGGCATGGAGCTTCGGTTTTGCGATCGGGAAAGCTATCGTGATAAACGAAGGCTTTTTGAGGGTCACTTTGCAAATGATCTGCAGGCTTTTTTTATTGATGAAGGCGGAGCAGGTGCTGAAGCGGCAAAAGGATGTGCCGAACTGATTGAAGAACTAGACCGGCCTTTTGATCATCTCTTTTGTGCAGCAGGCACCGGCACTACAGCGGCAGGCATTATTAATGGAGCTGCGTTGGGACAAGCTGAAGCTGAGGTGCATGTGGTTCCGGTGTTGAAAGGAGCTGGATTTTTACGGGATGAGATTGATAAGTTATTGCTTAAAGAGCAGGACTATCATCCGGAGTATCATCTACACCTGGATTATCACTTTGGTGGTTATGCAAAGACCACACCAGGGCTGTTGGATTTTATTCGGGGATTTAGTGCTTCTACGGGTATCTTGCTTGATCCGGTATATACAGGCAAAATGATGTATGCGGTTTTTGATCTGATTGAGAAAGACAGGTTTCCTTCCGGAACTTCGGTTCTGGCTGTTCATACCGGTGGCTTGTTTGGTTTGCTGGGAATGAAGGAGAAGTTTAAGCTGGCTTGAGGATATGTTTTCAGAACTTAATTAGAGGGGCCCAAAAAAGCTTGTTTCTTAAAATGCAGGTTAGCTACACCTCTCAGTACATCCTCTATCTTGTTGAATAACACCCAACACCTGTACCATGTCTTTGTCTTCAGAATACATATAGAATGTCTTGCCATACATTTCTTAAGTGTTGCCGAAATAAATTCGGCATGACGCCCGGACATACTTATTTTTGTATTAAATAAATAAAAGCACCCATGTACAAGTTATCTGTTTCTGCTCAGGATGTTCATAAAGTATTGGGCAAACATATTCTCGCCGATGGCTACAACCTTACTTACGACATTGAGAAAAGCAGAGGCGTATACATGTACGATTCTAAAAACAAAAAGAATCTTCTCGACTTCTTCACCTGCTTTGCTTCGGTTCCTCTGGGCTACAATCACCCGGATATGCTGAATGATGAAGAGTTTAAGAAGAACCTGTTGCTGGCTGCTCTTGCTAATCCTTCAAATTCTGATATCTACACTCAGCAGTATGCCGAATTTGTTGAGACCTTTGCACAAATCGGTATCCCGGACTATTTACCTCATGCCTTTTTTATTGCCGGAGGCGGTCTGGCTATAGAAAATGCCCTGAAGACTGCTATGGACTGGAAAGTTCAGAAGAACTTCCGCAAGGGCTATACTCGGGAACGAGGGTTTAAGGTGATACACTTCGAACATGCGTTTCATGGTCGTACGGGATATACGCTGAGCCTTACCAATACTCATCCTGACAAAACGAAATGGTTTGCTAAGTTTGACTGGCCAAGGATAAGTATTCCGGCAATTGAGTTTCCACTTACGGATGCAAATACTGCATCTTTGATTCAACGGGAGGAGGCTTCGCTCGCACAGATCAGACAGGCTTTCGCTGATAACAAAGATGATATCTGTGCGATAATTATTGAACCAGTACAGGCTGAAGGTGGAGACAAACATGTCCGTAAGGAGTTTCTGGAGCAGCTGCGAGTGTTAGCTGACGAAAATGAATGCTTCCTGATCTACGATGAGGTGCAGACTGGTGTGGGATTATCGGGCAAATTCTGGTGTCATGAGCATTTCGGGGAACAGGCACGGCCTGATATTCTGGTGTTTGGAAAGAAGATGCAGGTTTGCGGAATCCTGGTGGGGAGAAAAGTAGAGGAGATTGAACATAATGTTTTCCAGGTGCCGTCGAGGCTTAATTCTACCTGGGGCGGGAATCTGGTGGATATGGTGAGGGCATCGCAGATACTGCGCATCGTGCAAAAAGATGGGCTTGTTGAGCATGCTGCGAAGGTGGGTGCGTACCTGCAGGCCAGGCTGACTGAGCTTTCTGAGAAGTATGGGCTGATATCTAACGTGCGGGGCCGGGGATTGCTGACTGCTTTTGATTTTCCGGATAAGATTAAGAGAGATAAGTTTATCAGGAAGGGTTTTGAGAATGATGTTATGTTTATTGGTTGTGGCGTTAGTACGATACGGTTTCGGCCTGCGCTGATTCTACAGGAGGGTGATATTGATAAGGGTATTGAGGTGATGGAGAGGGTGTTGGGGGAATTGGGTTAGTGGCGAGTCTGGAGACTCGCTTTTATTTGTGGATCCGGAGTTGAAAACTCCGGACAGCGAGTGAGTTAGGGGCAAGAGGTGCCGAAATAAATTCGGCATGACGGGCTAGTGACGACGAGCTAGTGACGTCGTGCTAGCGACGCCGTGCTAGTGATGACGGGCTAGTGATGACGAGCTAGCGACGTCGTGCTAGTGATGACGGGCTAGTGATGAGGGGCTAGTGACGACGGGCTAGTGACGTCGTGCTAGTGATGACGTGCTAGTGATGACGGGCTAGCGACGTCGTGCTAGTGATGACGGGCTAGTGACGACGGGCTAGTGATAAGCTGATCAAGACCTTTAAAAGTTCACCGCGATATTCTGTGAGCCATTTTATTAATTCTACTACCTCAGATTAAACAGATCATCCACCCCTAAGATCTTTTTGGAGACGAAACCTTCAGCAAAGGTAACTCCTATGTGTTTGCCGAATTCGCGGGCACGGCCTTCAACAACTTTAACAAATGCGGGAGTGGATATATAGGTCTGCTCCTCTCCTGTTTCTTCGTTGCCGGGACTGTAGAATTGAGTTTTGTAAGCCTGGATGGAAGCCATTTTCTGATCCCAGAAGTCGGTAACGTCTATTACAATGTCTGGTTTGATATAGGCATCCTGAATAAACTGCAGCAGTAAACGGGGCCTCCATGCTTTCTGATTTTCGCCATCCAGGTTTGTTTCGATCTTTGGCAAGCCTGATAAAAAAGCAGCGTCGTTAATTAAAGCCCCAGCCTTACCATGATCCGGATGGCGGTCGAACGGAGCGTTGCCAAGAATGATCTCCGGTTGGTACTGGCGGATCTTTTTGATCAGCTGCAGCTGATGTTCTTCATCGTTTTTAAAAAAAGCATCACGCATACCTAAGTTTTCGCGGATGTCGAGATTCAAGATATCTGCAGCAGCGGCGGCTTCTTCTTTCCGGGTGTCGGCCGTGCCACGGGTTCCCAGTTCTCCCCTGGTCAGATCAATTATACCAATCTTTTTTCCCTGGGCCTTATATTTAAGTAATGTACCTGAACATCCTAGTTCTGCGTCATCAGGATGAGCGGCGATGACTAATATGTCTAATTTCATTTAGAATGATGAGTTATGAATGATGAGTTATGAATTACTGCTCAACATTTTCAGTCGCAAACATAGCTATTGCCAGCTGCTAGAATGTCATGAAAAGATAAAACGAAGAAGTGATTGGGATATTACAAGTTTATTACATTCGTGCGGCGGCGTAGTAACCATACATCTGTATGATGTTCTCGATGTCCCTCTCCTGGTTAGGATCGTAGTGCTGTTTGAGGTTGTGACCTGCTACACGGGCTACAGACTGGTAGAAAAACGCTGTGAATCCGCCCTTCAGATCTTTCACCAGATCATAGGTACTGTTTCCGGTCTCGCGGTCTATCAGCTTGATCAGGATCTCGCCCTGAGTGATCGACATGTTCTTAATTTCGCGGTTAAACATGTCTTTTATTTCTTTTTCGCAAGCTTTAACCAATTTTTTCTGTTCTTTGCGGTTGCTGGTTTTGGTAAGCTCTTCGTTCAATCGCTGATACCGCTCGCGGGCAAATCTTGCATAAGGCAAAACTTTAAGTACATTATAACGAAGCCTGTTATATTTCATACGTGCCTCAGTACTTGCAAAAGTTCGCCTTCCATAGATATTGACATCTCTTAAAGGAATCCAGGGCATTAAATTTCCAAATTCATCACGTGTCACGGCCACACGAATGGTATCGTTTTTGCCCTTAACTTTTGGATCGAATGTATCCGCAGTATCCTGGGCAGACAGGGAAAAGCTGAAAAACAAAGAGAAAATAGCTAACAGCAAATAATTTTTCATAATTTAGAAAGTGTAATATTACACCTTATTTCGTATATAATTAATATCCAATATACGAAATTGTAACCCTAAAGGATATAAGAAATTTAAGTTTCAGATTTTTTATGACAGGAAACTTAAGAATTGACTATGAAGGAATTAGTGATTGATCTTGAAGCGGAGAAGAAAGAAATACTTAAACGGTACCGCGCCTTACTTAAAGCAAGCAAAGCCACCTTACAAAAAGGCGACAAACGCATGATCAGGCAGGCTTTCGACATGTCGCTCGATAGCCATAAAGACATGCGCCGTAAATCGGGTGAGCCATATATATATCATCCTATTGCCGTAGCTCAGATCGCAGCGGAAGAGATTGGCCTTGGAACCACCTCTATTGTATGCGCGTTGCTGCATGATGTGGTTGAAGACACTGCCATTACATTGGATGACATTGAACGGGAATTTGGGAAAAAGGTAGCCCGGATCATCGATGGACTTACAAAGATCTCCGGCGTATTTGACTATAACAGCTCCCTGCAGGCAGAGAACTTCAGAAAAATGCTGCTTACGCTTGCAGATGATGTAAGGGTGATCCTGATTAAACTGGCCGACAGACTGCATAATATGCGGACCATGGAGTTCATGCCCCGCGACAAGCAGCTTAAGATATCTTCCGAAACGGTATACTTGTACGCTCCTCTGGCGCACCGCCTGGGACTATACGCAATGAAGTCTGAACTGGAAGACCTTTCCATGAAATACATGGAAACGGAAACCTACAAATTCATTGCCCGCAAACTGAATGAGAAAAAAGCGGAACGTGAATTATATGTAAAGACTTTCGTTGAGCCGATAAAGGACATTTTAAAAGAACAGGGATTGCATGCGGAAGTCTATGGAAGGCCAAAATCTATCCATTCTATATGGAATAAGATGCGCAAAAAAGGAATTCCATTCGAAGAGGTGTACGACCTTTTTGCGATCCGTATCATACTCGACAGTAAGATTGAGAATGAGAAAGCCGACTGCTGGAAAGCGTATTCTATTGTGACAGACCTGTACCGGCCAAATCCTGACAGGCTTCGCGACTGGGTGTCATCGCCTAAAGCGAATGGCTACGAATCTTTGCATACTACGGTTATGGGACCTAAGGGACAATGGGTAGAGGTGCAGATCCGTACGCAACGCATGAATGAAATCGCTGAAAAAGGCTTTGCTGCGCATTGGAAATACAAAGAATCATCCTCAGACAGCGGACTGGACCAGTGGATCCAGAAAGTTAGGGAGATGCTGAAAAACCCTGAGTCGAATGCCCTCGACTTCCTTGACGATTTTAAAATGAACCTCTTCTCTGACGAGATCTTCATTTTTACACCGAAAGGAGCACTTATGCAGCTGCCTACGGATGCTACTGCCCTCGATTTTGCTTTCGAGATCCACTCAGACCTTGGTGCTAAATGTATCGGTGCAAAAGTGAACCATAAGCTGGTTCCCCTGGCGCATAAGCTTCAAAATGGCGACCAGGTGGAGATCATCACCTCCAGCAAACAAACTCCTAAGGAAGACTGGCTGAACTTCGTGGTAACGGCCAAGGCGAAGTCTAAGATCAAGTCGAGCTTAAAGGAAGAAAAGAGAAGAGTAGCTGAAGAAGGTAAGGAGATCCTGGAGAGAAAACTTAAATCACTCAAGATCACCTACAATTCAGACAATATAAACAAGATTGCCTTTCACTTCAAGTTCCATAATACGCTTGATCTGTTCTATAATGTAGCTATCGGCAAAATTGACCTGAAAGACCTGAAGGATTTCCAGGCCGCGGATAAAATACCCGAGAACCGCAGTCCTGAACGTATCGAGGCCAATCAGCTGGAAGGTATTATTAACAAGGTTAAAACCAAAGACAGCGATACCCTGCTGATCGGCGAAGACCTTCAAAAGATAGATTACAAACTTTCTACTTGTTGTAATCCTATTCCGGGCGATGACGTTTTCGGCTTCATTACCATCAACGACGGTATTAAGATCCATCGTACCAACTGCCCTAATGCCACTAAATTAATGGCAAATTATGGTTACAGGGTAGTGAAGGCGAAATGGACTTCGCAAAAAGAACTTGCATTCTTAACGGGGCTACGTATAACCGGCATTGATGAAGTGGGATTGATCAATAAACTTACAACGGTTATTTCAAACGACTTCAAGGTAAATATGCGTTCTATAATAGTTGACAGCAATGAGGGTATCTTTGAGGGTTCGATCATGGTTTATGTGAATGATACACTCCACCTGGAAAACCTGATCAAAAGATTAAGGCAAATTAAAGGTGTTACTTCTGTTACCCGTTTTGATTCAGAACCGAAGGGCCTGGTAAAGGCCTCTTAAGCTATTTTGAGAGGGAGCGGCGTCATATTAATGGCAGCAAATTCATTTAGTTTGATTTATTCTTATTTTTTTGGATAAATTTGGAGGCTGTTAACAAGCTTATGCCCGTACAAGAAACAATAGCAATGGTTAAGAAGATTTTCGAGGCTTACCTTGAAAATAAGAGTCTTAGAAAAACTCCCGAACGTTTCGCTATACTTGAAGAAATCTATTCCAGGACAGACCATTTTGATGTGGAATCTTTGTATATCCATATGAAAAATAAAAAGTACCGGGTAAGCCGGGCAACGGTCTATAATACCCTGGAGCTGTTGGTTTCATGTGATCTGGTGACCAAACACCAGTTTGGCAAGAACATGGCCCAGTTTGAGAAATCCTACGGATACAAGCAGCACGACCATATTATCTGCATTGATTGCGGTAAGGTAGTAGAGTTTTGCGACCCGCGCGTAGGACAGATCCAAAGCATGATGGGCGAGCTCTTGAAATTCGAAATTAAACACCACTCTCTAAACCTTTACGGTAACTGCAGCAGACTTAAAGCAGGACACTGTGAATCATATTTAAAAAATTAATAATTCCTAAATTATAATGGCTGTTGATGTACTCTTAGGGCTCCAGTGGGGCGATGAAGGTAAAGGAAAAATTGTTGATGTATTAAGTCCGAAGTACGACTTAATTGCCCGGTTCCAGGGGGGACCAAATGCAGGGCATACCCTTGAGTTCGACAATCAGAAGTATGTTTTAAATACTATTCCTTCAGGGATCTTCAACGATAAAACCATGAACCTGATCGGTAATGGTGTAGTGATCGATCCTATTATCCTGAAACGTGAACTGGATAACTTAAAGAAAAGCGGGTTTGACCCTGTAGCCGACGGTAAGCTGGTTATCGGTCGTAAAGCTCACCTGATATTACCTACCCACCAGCTTTTAGATGCGGCATCCGAAAGTAAAATGGGTGAAGGTAAGATTGGATCTACCTTAAAAGGTATAGGTCCAACCTATATGGACAAAACAGGCCGTAACGGATTACGTGTTGGCGATACGCTGCTGGTCGACTTCAAGGAAAAATACGATCGTCTGGTTAATAAGCATAAATCAATTCTTAGCCATTACGGCGAAATCCCTGATTTCTCTGAAAAAGAGCAGGCATTTTTTGAAGCAATAGAATACCTGAAGAGCATTCCTCAGGTCGACAGCGAACATTTTGTTAATCAATACCTGCGTGAAGGAAAATCTGTTTTAGCAGAGGGTGCTCAGGGAGCTATGCTTGATGTAGATTTCGGATCTTACCCCTTTGTTACATCATCGAACACTACTGCTGCCGGAGCCTGTACAGGTTTAGGAGTTGCCCCGAATAAGATCGGTGCGGTTATCGGTATTTTTAAGGCTTATTGCACGCGTGTTGGTGGTGGCCCCTTCCCTACTGAACTTTTTGATGAGACCGGCGAAGAACTGCGTAAGATCGGTCATGAGTTTGGGGCTACTACTGGTCGTGCCCGTCGTACCGGCTGGATCGATCTTCCTGCTTTAAAGTATGCGATCATGCTTAACGGCGTAACTGAACTGGTAATGACAAAAGCTGACGTATTGAGTGGCTTTGAAAAGATCTATGCTTGTACTCATTATCAGTATAATGGCGAAAAGATCGATTACATGCCTTACGATATCTGCTCGGTAGAAGCTAAACCGGTATATGAGGAGATTGCTGGATGGAATGAAGACCTGACAGGCATTAAGACCATCGGCGAGATTCCTGAAAAACTAAACGCTTACGTTAAGTACCTGGAAGAACAGGTTGGCGTACCGGTTAGGTATCTATCTGTTGGACCTGACAGGGTACAGACGCTGACTTTATAAGTTATAAGTTTTTGAGTTATACGTTCTGGGTTGAGAGTTTAAAGTTCAGTGTTGGAAACAATTAAACATTCTCCGGATGACATTACTCTTTTCAGAAATAAAGCATTGCAATGGGCTGCCTCTTTCGGGACAGCCTGTTGTTTTGATTCCAATTCCTACCACGATCCTTATTCGGCCTTTGATGTTTTGATTGCGGCGGGCGTCAGCTCGTTTATCAGTACAAGTTCACAAAATGCTTTCTCTGAACTTAGCTCGTTTTTAGAAGAAAAGAGCTGGGCTATAGGTTATTTGAGCTATGATTTAAAGAACGGCATTGAAGATCTTAGTTCAGGGAACTTTGATGGTCTGCTGTTTCCAGATCTGTTTTTTTTCAAGCCGCAGCATGTTATCAGGATCAGGGGCGGTATAGCTGAGATCTCGAGTGCCGACAAGGATGTTATCAGGCGGATTGATAGTGTAGAACTCGAAAAGGAAGTGCCGGTATTTCAAAATCAGATAAAACCCCGTTTTACCCAAGAAGAATATGTTGATACGGTTAACCGTATCAGGGAGCATATCCGTCGCGGAGACATCTATGAAATGAATTTCTGCCAGGAGTTCTATTCAGAGAAGACGTCTGTAAATGCATTAGCTCTCTTTAGAGCGCTTACTAAAATCTCCCCTACTCCTTTTTCTTCCTTTTTTAAACATCAGGAAAAATTTATCCTTTCTGCTTCCCCCGAGAGGTTTTTAAGCAGGCGGGGTATAAAACTGATCTCGCAGCCCATTAAAGGAACTGTAAGACGGAGCCCGGTTGAGGAAGAAGATCAGCGACTAAAACAGGATCTAAGGGATAATATTAAAGAGCAGGCTGAGAATGTCATGATCGTTGACCTGGTACGGAATGATCTTACGAAGTGTTCTGTGCCCGGCAGCGTAAGTGTAGAGGAGCTTTTCGGGATATACAGCTTCAGCCAGGTGCATCAAATGATCTCGACGGTGGTTTCCGAAGCTGATCCGGGGATGCCTAATCCGGATATCATTAAACATACGTTTCCAATGGGATCCATGACGGGGGCACCTAAGATCAGGGCCATGGAGCTGATTGAGCAGTTTGAAAGAACAAAAAGAGGGGTATTTTCAGGAGCGTTGGGGTATTTTGATCCTGAGGGTGACTTTGACTTTAATGTGGTTATCAGGAGCATTTTGTATAATGCTGGAAAGGAATATCTGTCTTTTCAGGTAGGAAGTGCTATAACTTTTGCTTCAGTAGCGGAAGAGGAGTATAAGGAGTGTTTGGTTAAGGCTGAGGCGATAATGAAGGTGTTGTCGTAAGGTGCTTTCGTAAGTGGTTCGAAGCACTGTCTGGAGTCTTGTGAGATGGGCCGTGCCGTGGCGGACTACGAATTATCTAATAAAGGCGAGCTCTGACTCGATTCGGCGGCAAGATAGCTAGCGAGTCGGAGACTCTTTTTTATTGATGAATCCGTAGAGACCCCTGCGGGAACTCTACGGACAGGGTTGTGCCTAATAAATATAGTTTAATTATTTAAAGTATCTCCTTGCCTCTGGCAGATTTTTCTGGATATTGGAGATCCGGGTCTGATCGCTGGGGTGAGTACTCAGAAACTCGGGAGGAGTACCATTACTTTCTTTTGATGAGGCCATTCTTTGCCAGAAAGAAACAGCATTATCAGGGTTGTATCCTGCCATAGCCATAAAGATCAAGCCAAGCCTGTCTGCTTCTGATTCCTGGTTACGACCATATTTTAGTAAAGCGAGCTGACCACCTAAACCGTATAACTGAGAGACAGTCTGAGAGCCGGTTGCCGCGCCAACTACTCCACCGATAGCCTGCGCCCCCATTGTTTGTGAATAGCGTTCTTCGGAGTGCCTTGCAATAGCATGAGCGATCTCGTGGCCCATTACGGTAGCTAAGCCTGCATCGGTTTGAGTTACGGGAAGTATGCCGGTATATACCGCTACCTTACCACCTGGCATACACCAGGCATTAATATCTTTGCTTTGTACTACGTTAAACTCCCATTTAAAGTTATATTGGTTGGCATAGCCATTTTGATTCAGGTAGGTTTCGATCGCCCTGGCTATTTTATTCCCAACGTTCCTTACACGTTGTACATCCGCCCCACTGGTGACAACTTTCGTGGAAGGATCGGATAAGAATTGCCTGTAAGCTTGTTCTGCTTCTTGCTGGATGGCCTCTGAGTTGGCGAGGTTTAACTGACGGCGGCCTGTAAGAGGAACGGTCGTACAAGCAGCGATTATAGCAATACAAATTGCTGTACCGATTATTTTCAGACGTTTTGATTTCATTAGTATGTGTTTTTATTCTTGCTTAACAGTTTTCTGAGTCGGCTGTTTTTTTCTTGAAAAAATTAACACGGTTTTCTTTTCCCTTAAGTAATCTCTCTATGTTCTTCTGATGCGTAACTAATATCAGAACACAGATACACATTCCATAAAGCACTATTGATCTCAGAGGTGAGTGAAATATAAATATAATGCTTAGCGGGAAAGTAAACCCTGCCATAATGGAGCTCAGGGATACGTATTTAGAGATAAGAAGCACCACCATAAAGACCAGTATGCATAACAATGCTGCATGTGTATGAACAGCCAGGATCATTCCACAAAGCGTTGCAATTCCTTTTCCACCTCTGAAACCTGCAAATACAGGGAACAGGTGTCCCATAACGGCGGTGATCCCTAAAGCCAGCTGATAATTGGTAAACTGAACAGAATGCAGGGGACCAGTTACGGAAAGTCCAATGAAATAAACAAAATTAGTCGCGGTCCAGCCTTTAACAATGTCGATCAACATCACAGCTATTCCCGGCTTCTTTCCCAGTACCCTGAAGGTATTGGTAGCGCCAGCATTCCCGCTGCCATATTCGCGTACATCAATACCATAAAAGGCCTGTCCTATCCAGACGGCACTTGGTATCGACCCACACAAATACGCCGCTATAAGTGCTCCAATTGAATATATTGATATCATTTAGCTTGCAAGTATACTAAAAAAAGAAAGGTCAGATCAATGTAAGAATTTGAAAACTTAGTTTCTGACGGCTTTAAGACTCATGTCCAGGCTTTTAACCGAATGGGTTAATGCCCCCATAGAAATGTAGTCGACGCCACATCTGGCATATTCGAGCACATTTTCTTCAGTTATGCCGCCTGAAGCCTCTGTAACAAACTTTCCAGCTACCAGGCGAACAGCCTCTTTTAGTGTTTCAAAATCGAAATTATCAAGCAATATCCGGTCCACCTGTCCTGACGCTATAACTTCCTGTAACTCGCCCAGATTCCGTACTTCGATTTCTATCTGAATATTTTTATTCTTTTGCTTTATGTAGTTCTTTGCAGCATCCAGGGCCTGTTTGATACCTCCGGCATAGTCTACATGATTATCTTTAATCAGGATCATATCATACAGGCCGAAACGATGATTAACCCCTCCCCCTATCTTTACAGCAGCTTTCTCGAGAAAACGCATATTTGGGGTGGTTTTCCTGGTATCAAGTACTTTTGTACCGGTGCTGCCGAGCAGCTTAGTGATACGCCGGGTAGTAGTAGCGATGCCGCTCATACGCTGCATGGTGTTCAAAACCAGGCGTTCGGAAGTAAGTATGGAATAGACACTACCTTTTACCTTCAATGCTACATCTCCTGGTTTTACTTCTGCTCCATCGTTTATCAGCACCTCAATCTGCAATTCGGGATCAACGGCTTTGAAGATCTCGAGCCCGACCCCGAGGCCTGCCAGAATTCCTTCTTCCTTGATAAGCAGCTGAGCTTCGCCCTCCATACCCGCCGGAATTGTGGAAAGGGATGTATGATCCCCGTCGCCGATATCTTCAAGTAGGGCATCTTTTATAAATTTTTGAAGTAAGTCTTTTTCTTCCATAAACGCTGCTAAAATAACAAATACATAAAATATTATGGTATTGTTCAAATTTTAAGAAGTGAATTAAAGAATGGAATGTGACTTAGAACATTTGCTGTTTATTAATTCGGTGTATATTTGCCTTCGTGGAAAATAAAAAATTAGCACTTATCATATTAGACGGTTGGGGTTATGGCAGAGCCGACAAGTCTAATGCAATCGTTGCAGCGAAAACTCCTTTTTTTGACAGCCTGATAGCTTCGTATCCCAATTCGAAACTTGAAGCCTCGGGTATGGCAGTTGGACTACCTGAAGGGCAAATGGGAAATTCGGAAGTAGGGCACATGAACCTTGGTGCGGGACGCGTGGTTTACCAGGAGCTGGGAAGGATCCATAAAGCTGTTGACGACGGGGAACTAATATCAAACCCTATTCTGAAGGAAGCTTTTGATTATGCTAAAAGTGAAAATAAAAATGTCCATCTGATCGGGCTGGTCTCCGATGGCGGCGTACATTCACATATAAAACACATCTATGGCCTATGTGATGCTGCGAAAGCACACCAGGTAAGTAACGTATATATTCACGCTTTTCTTGATGGCAGGGATACAGACCCAAACTCGGGAAAAGGGTTCATCGCCAACCTCGAAGCGCAGATCGCCGGATCGCCTGCGAAGGTAGCATCCTTAATTGGCCGGTATTATGCCATGGATCGCGACAATCGCTGGGAACGCGTAAAGCTTGCTTACGATCTGATGGTACTTGGTGCCGGCACACCTGCCACCGACCTGGTTTCTAGTATAGAGCAATCATATAAAGAAGGCGTTACAGATGAATTTATGAAACCGGTTATCAGAGTGGATGAGGACGGTAAGCCCCTGGCAGTTATCGAACCGGGCGATGTAGTGATCTGCTTCAATTTCCGCACCGACAGGGGGCGTGAAATCACCCTGGCACTTACTCAAAAAGCGTTCCCGGAATATAACATGGAGCCTCTTGCTTTGAACTACATCACCATGACAAGTTATGATGATACATTTAAAGGTGTGAAAGTGGTTTTCAGAAAAGATGACCTATCTGATACGCTTGGCGAAGTTCTTGAAAGACATGGAAAAACGCAGGTGAGAATAGCCGAAACTGAAAAATACCCGCATGTTACATTTTTCTTTTCGGGCGGCCGGGAGAAAGAGTTTGTGGGCGAAAAACGACTCCTTGTTCCTTCACCAAAGGTTGCCACCTACGACCTTAAACCAGAAATGAGTGCTGAGGGTATTCGCGACTCTATCTGTGCCTATTTGCCGGAAGGAAAGCCCGATTTTGTGTGTCTGAACTTTGCAAATCCTGACATGGTAGGACATACTGGTGTGTTTGAGGCTGTAGTCAAAGCGGTAGAAACTGTTGATAGTTGTCTGCAAAAGGTAGTTGAAACAGGACTTTCCCTGGGCTACTCGTTCATTGTAATTGCCGACCACGGAAACGCGGATTATATGCTGAACGAAGATGGCTCGCCAAATACAGCACATACCACCAATCTGGTACCTTGTATTTTAGTGGACAAAGACTATAAGCATATTAACAATGGCAAGCTTGGAGATATTGCTCCTACTGTATTGCAAATCTTAAATGTCCCGATCCCCGAGAAAATGACAGGCGACGTGCTCGTTTAACATGAGGATCTTTATCTATCTTCTTTTAACAAGCCTTTATTTACTGACGGCTTGCTCCAATGAGCAAAAAGCTTCTGATGCCGGTATTTATTTCGACATCAGGGGCTTTTTTAAATCGGAGGCAGTCAGATTAACACAGCAGAACTCTTATCTTTATAAAACGGTTTCTCATAACGGGAAGTCAGAGACGCAGCAGCTGATCATTGCGGACTGGCCGAATGAGTTTGCACTGTTCAGCGAGTCGGATCTTAATAAACCATCCTGGAAAAACAGCTACAATATTGCTGAGAAGAGTAAGTTTTTAATTGAGTACTCGGCAAAAGAGGATAAATTACGCACCAGAAAGATCTGCATCAGCAAATCTGCGTCCGGAGAGATCGATCATATCTATATCCTGAATGAAAATTCGAACTTTTTATATTCCTCTGAGGAGGAATTAAACTACTACCCTGATTCTCTTTACCAAATAATCAAGCACCAAAAAGTCAGCTTATTGGGTGCAAATACCTACATCATCTCAGGAAAATTTAAAAAAAACTAAACTTCTAATTATTATCTACGTCTAAGGTTCTTGAGGAGCAAGAGTGCTGGATTAAGTTCAGGATGATGAAGAACTCCATTTGAGTATCGTTCACTTCTGTTTTTTAGATAAGATGTAAGATGAATATGAAGAGTTTTGTGTATGGTTTGATCGTTTTTTTAACATTGTCGTCCTGCTACACTGGCAGGTCTGCTTCCGGCAGCCCCCTGGTTTCGGTAAACAAAAGTAAGGCCGGGCTATCCAGTTTTCAATATGAGTTCCTGGACAGGATCAATCAACTGAGGGCAAGGGGTTGTAATTGCGGCAAAACCTATATGCCACCAGTGCCAGCTTTAAACTGGAACAGTCAGCTTGAAATGGCAGCGTTGGGTCATGCCCAAGACATGAGCCGGAAGAAATATTTTGACCATGTGAGCAAAAACGGAAAAACCCTGAAAGACCGCATATTTGAGACCGGCTATACTTACAACGGTTACCAAAGTTATTTTATTGGTGAGAATATTGCGATGGGACAACGCTCTATAAGAGAGGTGATGGACGGCTGGATTGGCAGTGAGAAACATTGTAAAAACCTGATGAACCCTGATTTTAAAGAAGTTGGAATTGCGGTGGTAAACTCCTATTGGGTACAGGACTTTGGTGCAAGGAATCCTTTTAGTAAGAATTCGGCCAGGCGGTGAGGTCGAGGGCACGCGGCACGTGTTCGCCAGCAAGGGATTTAAAATAAGTTCGGTATGACGAGTAAACAAAAAAGGGCGTCAAAAAAATTGACACCCTTTTTTGTTTACTAGCGACTAATTATCCAGGTTAGCCATATATACTTTTGCTTTCTTCATTTCATCGGCAATATCTTTGCGGGCCGGGTTGACGTCCAGCAAGCGCTGCAAATCATTAATGCATGCCTTGAAGGAACTTACCGCAGCGGCTTTGTCATATAACTTGGGTATTTTCTGACCTTTTAATATCCCGTAGTCCCTGTAAGCGATAGCCCTGTTCTGGTATACTTTTATGTCGTCAGGACTAAGCTCGATGGCTTTGCTAAAATCGCGTATAGCGGCCGACAAGAGCTTTTCGCGCTCGACCGGGGTGAGCGTACTGTTCATTTGTGCTCCCAAAACATTCCGTGCCTTTCCGCGGTAATAATAAGCGGATGTTTCATTCGGACGAATAGAAACTACCTGCCCGAACGTGCTGACTGCTTTTGCATATTCACCTGAATGATAATATGAATAAGCTAACATATACAGTACCTGCGGATTGCTTTTTTCGGCTGGCATAGCTTTCTCTAAATGAATAACTGCCTGTTTGAACTTCCCGTCCATCACCGCTTTTTGTCCTAAACTGACGTAGCTGTTTTGATTCTCGGTCTTTTGCTGAGCATTCGAAAGACCTGTTACTAACAATAAAACAAATAAGATTGATGTACTTAATTTCATCTGAGAATTTTATAATGAACTCACCTATAACGGTCGAAAGGTAATATTATTTCCAATTATTTGGTATATTTAAATATTACGCTCCCTCAAAGATATGATGAGTATTAAGCATTCTAGAACAGCTTTTACTAAGTTTTGTTTAAAGAATTCGACAAGGCCGGTATATTATTTAACACGGCTGACTTTTTAACAGACAAAATTGTAAGTACTTTCGCATTTTGACCGTTTATATGTAATTGGCACAACCATTGCGATATTCGATTTTCTATATAATTTACACGTACTAAAAGTTCAACTGTCAGTATGACGTTGAGAAAGGACATGAATGACTAATTTTGATTTTAATCAATCGTTACCCATAATAAATGAAGATACTGAGTTCTTTCCCCTGATGTCGCAGGAAGACGAAGAGGAAATGAATAAGGAAGAAACTCCTGAAATTTTATCCATTCTCCCTTTACGTAACACAGTACTGTTTCCTGGCGTGGTTATTCCAATTACTGTCGGCAGGGATAAGTCCATCAAACTTATAAAGGATGCGTATAAAGGAGATCGTACCATTGGGGTAGTTTCGCAACGTGATGTGGCTATTGAAGACCCTACCTTCGAACAATTGAATTCGGTTGGAACAGTTGCTCTCATCATCAAGATGCTTCAAATGCCCGATGGAAGTACTACCGTAATTATCCAGGGGAAGCAACGTTTCCGCTTACGGGAAGAGGTCCAATCCGACCCCTATATTAAGGCTACGATCGATAAGTTTGAAGAAATCAGGCCGAAGGCTGATAGGGAATTTAAAGCCATGGTGGCTTCTATTAAGGAGATGGCCATGCAGATCATTCAGTTTTCGCCAAACATTCCGAGTGAAGCTGCCATTGCAATTAAAAATATTGAAAGCACTTCTTTTCTTATAAACTTCATTTCTTCCAACATGAATGCTGACGTACCGGTCAAGCAGCAAATGCTGGAAGTTGCCAATTTGCATGACAGGGCCAAAATGGTTCTGGAACACCTGACCACCGACCTGCAGATGCTTGAGCTGAAGAATCAGATCCAGTCTAAAGTAAGGACTGACCTTGACAAGCAACAGCGGGAGTATTTTCTGAATCAGCAGTTGAAAACTATTCAGGAAGAGTTAGGCGGAAATACACCGGATCTTGAACTTGAGAGCTTAAGAGCCAGGTCTGAAAAGAAGGGATGGAGCAAGGATACCGGAATACATTTTAATAAAGAGCTAGATAAACTTGCCCGCATGAATCCGGCTGCAGCGGATTACTCTGTTCAGGTTAACTACCTCGAATTATTATTGGATCTTCCATGGAATGAAGTAACCAAAGATAACTTTGATCTTAAAAGGGCTGAAAAGGTCCTTGACAAAGAACATTACGGACTAGATAAGGTTAAACGCCGTATTATTGAATATTTAGCTGTATTAAAGCTGAAAAACAATATGAAGGCCCCTATCCTGTGCCTTGCGGGCCCCCCGGGAGTTGGTAAAACCTCCTTGGGTAAATCCATAGCAAAAGCCCTTGGCAGAAAATATGTACGTATCGCACTTGGTGGCATACGCGACGAGGCTGAAATTCGCGGGCACCGTAAAACATATATCGGCGCCATGCCCGGCAGAATAATCCAGTCCCTGAAAAAGGCAGGAGCGTCCAATCCCATCTTTGTGCTGGACGAAATTGATAAAGTTGGCAATGACTTCAGGGGTGATCCATCTTCGGCGCTGCTTGAGGTACTTGATCCGGAGCAAAATAATGCTTTTTACGATCACTATGTAGAACTTGACTACGATCTTTCAAAGGTGATGTTCATTGCAACTGCCAATTCGCTCAGTAGTATTCAGCCTGCGCTGTTAGACCGGATGGAGATCATTGAAGTAAATGGTTATACCATTGAAGAAAAGATTGAAATTGCTAAACAGCATTTGCTTCCAAAGCAGATCGAACAGCACGGTTTGAAGAAAAAGGATGTTGCCCTAAAACCTAATGTCATTGAAAAGATCATTGAGGATTATACACGCGAATCGGGTGTACGGGGCCTTGAAAAAAAGATTGGATCTGTGGTCCGTGGCATAGCTACCAAAATTGCAATGGAAGATGAATATAATTCAAACCTAAACAAGGCTGAGGTTGAAGCTATTCTTGGAGCACCCGTATTTGATAAAGATCTGTACGAAGGCAACGATGTTGCCGGAGTTGTTACAGGTTTAGCCTGGACACAGGTAGGTGGTGATATCCTTTTTATTGAATCGAGTATTAGTCCGGGAAAAGGAAAATTATCATTAACCGGTAACCTTGGTGATGTGATGAAGGAATCGGCCAGTATTGCTATGGCTTACCTGCGTGCGCACTCAGAAAAGTTTGGCATTGATTTCAGGTTGTTTGACAAATGGGACGTCCATGTGCACGTCCCGGCAGGGGCTACTCCGAAAGACGGCCCTTCTGCCGGTATTACGATGCTTACTGCTCTGACATCGGCTTTTACGCAGCGCAGGGTTAAGCAGCACCTGGCAATGACCGGAGAGATCACCCTTAGAGGGAAAGTTCTGCCTGTAGGTGGTATCAAAGAAAAGATACTGGCTGCCAAGCGTGCCAATATCAAGGAGATTATTTTGTCGAAGTCTAATCAGAAAGACATCCTGGAAATTAAGGAGGATTATATTGCGGACCTTACTTTTCACTATGTGAGCGAAATGAAAGAGGTGATCGATATCGCCCTGACAAACGAAAGAGTGAAGGACCCTATTGATCTGACGATAAAGGACCTTTCTGAGGTTATTTAAGGTAGCTTTTGGAATAATCATTCACAATATTAAGGAGACCAAAAAGCGTTTCAAGGCGTCTTGCTGAATTCATTCGGCATCTCTTGAATAAGGTATGGAGCACATTGTCTGGCAAGAGTTCCTGAAACAAGTTCAGGATGACGAAGAAATTCAACTCGGTTACAGACTGTAGCCCACAGACGGTGGTTTCAGCTTCAGGGCTAGCTTTAATCCTCTTTTCGGATATGGGTCCTTTGTGCCTTTCGCTGGTTTAGGCTTCGGGTACAGTTTTTAAGTTGTACATTGCAAGCTTGAAACCTGAGAGGGTAATCCAAAAAGCCTGAGGTCGTCAGGCCCATCCTGAATCAAGCTTAGGAGGACGATCCAGCGACTCTTGAATAATGTATGAAGCACTTTTTAGACAAGAGATCCTGAAACAAGTTCAGGATGACGAAGAACTAACCATTTCTGGAAACCCTCATGCTAACACTACTATGAAAATCATTTATTTCTATCTAACTATCTTCCTTCTCTTACCCGGTCTATCCTATTCACAGCAGGAAAATTTTAGAAATGAATTTGGTTTCAGAAGTGATAACGATGCCTATCTCGCAATGGGGCAGGATAGATATTATACTAACGGACTATTTATCACTTTCCGGCATGCTTTAAGGGAAAAGTACCAGGAAGGAGCAAAAAAAATATGGGAAGCTGAATTGGGGCAATACCTGTATAACGCTGTAAGCGGGAACATTCCATCTCTTAACCTGGTAGACAGGCCATTTGCAGCATATTTATATACCGGGTTTAAAATGAACTGGTTTAAAGGCAATGAAGATCATTTTCAGGCTGGTCTTCAGATAGGAACTATAGGACCGGCTGCATATGGACGGGAAATTCAGCAGACGCTTCATGACATCGTTGGTTTTTACGAGATACGGGGATGGGAATACCAGGTAAAAAATGAGGTTGGGATAAACTCTTCATTTGGCTTCAACAAACTGCTTGTTAGAGGAGGGAATAACGACCTGAGCCTTCGAACTTATGCAAATCTGGGAAACACTTTCACGGGTGCTGGTGCAGGTTTATTATACAGAACAGGCAATATAAATAAGTTTTTCAAATCGGTTAGCGATAATAGCCGGATAAGTAATTCATTGAACGATAGTATTCCCCGGAAGGAAGCTTTTTTTTACGCAAGGCCGATGTTAAACTTCATAGCATATAATGCAAGCCTGCAAGGCGGTATGTTTAAAGAAGATAAAGGGCCTGTGGTTTTCACTCCTAACCGCTTGCTCTTTGCACAGGAACTGGGCGTGATGTATGCGAAGAACCGCTGGTCGCTTAACTTCTCTGTAATTTTTCAGAGCAAAGAACTTAAAGAACAAAGAAAGGCTCACCAATACGGATCGGCCAGTATTTTCTATAGGTTCAACTGATCGTTTTTTATTCGGCTCCCCAATTCCCCTTCCGGCCCAGCTTTTTAAAAGCTTGTTTCTGTTTGTTCAGGAGTCTTTGTTCAACGGCAGATCTGTGTGGTTTGGTAGCTTTTCGAGGCTTTTGGACAACCAGTGCTGCACGTAAAATAACATATAACTTATCTAACGCCCTCTCTTTGTTTTGTAACTGACTACGTGCCTCATCGCTAATAACCTGGATTGATCCGTTGGCAGTCATTCTGTTATTAAGTTTTTCAGCGATACGTTCCTTTTGCTCTTCAGTAAACAGGTCTGCCGAATGAAAATCGAAGTTAAGCTCCGCTTTGCTTGAAACTTTATTTACATGCTGTCCCCCCTTCCCTCCACTTCGGGATGTTTTGAAACTAATGTAAGGAAGCAAGTCTTCTCTGGAGAAAATCATCTGACAAAATAACCGAAATATGCATAGCTTGTTTAAAAATCATCCCGAAATTATACCTTTGTCAGGTGAGGTCAAAAAATATCGTTATTGCTATAGATGGATATTCGTCCTGTGGCAAAAGTACTTTAGCCAAAGCACTGGCTAAAAAACTTCATTTCATATATATAGATACAGGAGCGATGTACCGGGCAGTAACGCTTTATCTTCAACGTAATCGCATCAACTTTGAGGATGTGGAAAAAGTAGAACAAGCTCTGAATGACATCCATCTGAACTTTCACTCACGCGATTATCAAAGCCATATTACCTTAAACGGCGAAGAGGTTTCTGAAGAAATCAGACAGATGTCGGTTTCTGAACAGGTAAGTGAAGTGAGTGCTATAAAAGCTGTTCGCCGGGAAATGGTTAAACAGCAGCAACGAATGGGAAAATCTAAACATGTAGTTATGGACGGGCGTGACATCGGTACTACTGTTTTCCCTGACGCACAGATCAAAATCTTTATGACGGCAGATCCGAAGATCCGTGCAGAAAGGCGTTTTAAGGAACTGGAAGGCAAGGGAGAGGTCGTGACGCTTGAAGAGGTTTTTGAAAACATCGCACACAGAGATTACCAGGATACTACCAGGAAAGAAAGTCCGCTCACCCGTGCCGACGACGCTATTATTCTGGACAATACAGATCTTACAGAAGAGGAACAGCTTAATTTCATCCTCGAAAAGATCAAACGTTTCCTGCTGGAAAATCACCTGGAATAAGTACCATCCCGCCGGTTCTTAGAAAAAATTTGTCAGGTATATGATGTGAGTTCAAATGCATACATACATATATCTGTCAATTTCCTTAAAGTAAAAACTTTGTTCTTTCAATCCCGTTATTGTTCTTACTGTATACTATAGATCGTGAATAATCTTTAGCACTTTATTTGCTGATAGTTCTTGATCTGTTGTGAAGTTTTTGAACAATGAAACCGTCATGTACTATACATATAACCGGAATGAACAAATAATGCTATGCATGATGAGCTCATCGCCTTTAAACAAATTAACCCGATGAAAAACAAATTACTCTGATGAAAATATCCATTTCTACCATTGGAACACGAGGCGATGTACAACCCTATGCTATACTAGGAGAAGCCCTTGCAGCCAGGGGGCACCAGGTAACACTTTCTACGTCTAAAAATTTTGAAGAACTGGTGCGGAGTTATAATATCGATTTTCATCCCGTCAATGTCGATTACCAGGAAATATTGAATTCGGAAGAAGGAAGTAAGATCCTGAAGGTTAACATTTTTGCTATCCAGCGAAATCTAGATCGCCTGATCTATCCTCTGATAGAAAAATCACTCAACGAATGTTATCAGCTGGCTCAGAGCAGCGACCTTTATATCTACAGGCCTAAAACCTTATCAGACGTTTTTACAGGCCGGCTTAAAACTAAATCGATCAGAGCCGCCGTAGTGCCTGCAATGGAAGAAACAGCAGCCTTTGTTAACCCAATTTTCAGCGGTTTCTGGCTTCCACAGTTCCTTAATAAATGGAGCTACAAATTGAACAGTTTCAGATACAAGTTATTGAGCAAACCTTTGAACCAATTCTATCAGCAGAACGGATTGGCAGAATACAAACCGCAAAAAAACACTAACGAACTATCTCTTTACGGCATAAGCGAACATTTCCTGGAAAGACCTAAAGACTGGTCTGCTGACCATCAGCTAACGGGTTTCTGGTTCCCAAAACGTAAGCAGAATACACTTTCACCAGAACTAAGCCGCTTTTTGGATGAAGGCGAGCCTCCTGTGCTTATTACATTCGGAAGCATGCAAGTAAAAAAAGAAGTCGTGTCTATGATCATACACACCGCCTGTGAGATGCCAGACCGCTTCCTTATCGTTTCATGCTGGAGTGACTGGCAGACAGATATCGAAACGGCCGGCAAGGGTGTGATGATCATTCCAAATGCTCCATTCGAGCAATTGTTCCCGAAGGTAAAAGCCATTGTCCATCACGGTGGCATTGGCACAACAGCCGAATCCCTGCGTGCAGGAAAACCTATGTTTGTATGCCCTGTGCTCTACCCTGTAGGAGATCAGTTCTTCTGGGGCGACCTTGCATATAAAAAGAACCTCGCTGTAAAGCCAATACCCCTGCACCGTTTAACAGCATCCATATTCAGGGAAAGGATCTTCCAGCTAAATGAGCCGGGACTTATAAAGAATTGTGAAGAAATGGCTTTGCGTATATCCACAGAAAATGGAGTAGAGAATGCAGTGGATCTGATCGAACGGGCGGTTGAGGAGTGATGAATTATAAGTTATAAGTTGCGGGGGACAACTTATAACTTATAACTTACAACTTACTCTTCCTCAGAGTCCATTCTATCAAACATCTGTTCATCCTGCGGCTGCTGCCATTCCAATTTATGCTTTCTGTTAGCTGTTTTAAAGGCATCGTCAACTGGATTCTCCTTAACCCTGTTGTCGGCTGCATTCGCATCCATCTCATTTTCGTTTGGTTCCCTGTTTCCTTTTGTTTGGTTTTCCATATAAGTAGTTTTTGCTTGAATAGTATAACATAGTCTAACTTATATAGTTTCAGTAAACATATTATTGTAAATGCGCTATATATCAATAAAATAATTGGATATTTTTCTTTTGATTAGAATGAATTTGCATACCTTTGCAGTCCCAATTAGAAGTTGGGAAAAAGGAGATAAATTAATTAATGGCCAAAAAACAAGAAGCAGAAAAGGAGCTACTTGCTAAATCAGCAGAACTCCATGGCGAAGAAACCAACACGGTTACAAAAGAAAGCATTGAGTCAGAAGCTGATTCATTGTCAATTGAAGACATTAAGTCTAAAACCCTGGTAACACCTTCAGGTGATTTCGATTGGGACAACAACGAAAAAGGATTCGGAAACTACAGCAATGAAGAGCGCGCAAAGCTTGAAGAACTGTATGCCGGAACTTTCAACCAGATTAACAAAGGTGAGATCATCACCGGTACTGTTGTTAACATCAACAACAAGGATGTGGTATTAAACATTGGATTTAAGTCTGATGGTATGGTATCATTATCTGAATTCCGTGACACTCCTGATCTTAAGGTAGGCGACACGGTAGATGTTTTCGTAGAATCACAAGAAGACGCTAATGGTCAATTGGTTCTTTCACGTAAACGTGCTAAAACTCAGAAGTCATGGGAGCTTATCAATGAAGCTTTAGAACAAGATAAAATCATCACTGGTTTTGTTAAAAGCCGTACTAAAGGTGGTCTTATTGTTGACATTATGGGTGTTGAGGCATTCTTGCCAGGCTCTCAAATCGATATTAAGCCTATCCGCGATTACGACGTTTACGTTGGTAAAACAATGGAATTCAAAGTGGTTAAAATCAATCACGAGTTCAAAAACGTTGTGGTTTCACATAAAGTTCTTATCGAAGACGATCTTGAAAACCAAAAAACTGAGATCGTTGCTAAACTTGAAAAAGGACAGGTTCTTGAAGGAACCGTTAAAAACATCACAGACTTCGGTGTATTTATCGATCTTGGCGGTGTTGACGGATTACTTCACATCACTGATATTTCATGGGGCCGTATCGAGCATCCGAAAGAAGTATTATCACTTGATCAAAAAATCAACGTGGTTGTTCTTGACTTCGATGACGAGAAAAAACGTATCGCACTTGGCTTAAAACAACTTACATCTCATCCTTGGGAATCTCTTGATACAACTATCGAGGTAGGTTCAAAAGTAAAAGGCAAGATCGTTACTGTTGCTGACTACGGTGCATTCCTTGAAATCACCTCAGGTGTTGAAGGTTTGATCCACGTATCAGAAATGTCATGGTCTCAAAACCTGCGTAATCCTCAGGAATTCCTTAAAGTTGGAGACGAAGTTGAAGCTCAGGTATTAACTCTTGACCGCGATGAGCGCAAGATGAGCCTTGGTATCAAACAACTAACTCCTGATCCATGGAAAGATATCGCTGCTAAATATCCTGTTGGAAGCAAATACAAAGCTGTTGTTAAAAACATGACTAACTTCGGTGTATTTGTTGAAATCGAAGAAGGCATCGACGGATTGATCCACATCTCTGACCTTTCATGGTCTAAAAAGATCAACCACCCTAATGAATTCACTAAAGTTGGTGAAGAATTAGATGTAGTTGTTCTTGAACTTGATGAGGAGAACCGTAAGCTTAGCTTAGGACACAAACAATTAGAAGAAAACCCTTGGGAAACTTTTGAAACTATCTTCACTATGGATTCTATCCATGAAGGAACAGTATTAAAAGTAACTGATAAAGGTGCGATCATTGCTCTTCCTTATGGTGTTGAAGGATTTGCTCCAAGCAAACACACTGTAAAAGAAGACGGCAAAACGTTGAAAGCTGAGGAAACTGCTGAGTTCAAGATCATTGAATTCAACAAAGAATCTAAACGTATCGTTGTTTCTCACTCTCGTATCTGGGAAGAGGCTAAAGCTGAAGCTCGTAACGAAGAGAGATCTCAGAAACAAAAAGACGTTAAAGCTACAACAAGCGCAGTTAAGAAAGTTAAAGACTCAGTTGAAAAATCAACTTTAGGTGATCTAGGCGTGTTGGCTCAATTAAAAGAGCAAATGGAAGGTGCTGAAAGCAAAGCCAAAAAATCAAAAGAAGAAGATTCTGAATAATTAATTCAATGTCATCAAGCCCCGCTATGCAAATAGCGGGGCTTTTTTTGTGGTATGATTCTTATAATCAGCAAACGCACGTGTCACGGTTTCTAAAATCTACGCAGGCTTTTAGCGACTTTTATGTTTTTCAATCAAACATTCTTTTTTTACCTTTGCTCAAATCAAAACTGATGCAGAACTTAACACTCTTAGACGGTCCGAAATTCCAGATAACAATTAAACGACTTTGCCATCAGCTTATTGAAAACCACACTGATTTTTCTAATTCGGTAATTTTAGGTATACAGCCTCGCGGCATTTATCTGGCTGACAGAATTGCGTCTGAGCTAAAAAGTATTCTGCCTCAGGCCAATATTCTGAACGGAAATCTGGATATAACTTTTTTTAGGGATGATTTTAGACGGCGTGAATCGCCGCTGGTACCTAACACCACAAAGATCGACTTCATTATTGAAGGCAAAAAAGTGATCTTGGTGGACGATGTATTATGGACCGGGAGAACGATCCGTTCTGCAATGGATGCCATGATGGCCTTTGGCCGTCCCGAAAAAGTGGAGCTGCTGGTGCTTGTAGACAGACGTTTTTCGAGACATCTGCCTATTGAGCCTGATTATATCGGCATTCAAGTGGATTCTATTAATTCACAGAAAGTGCTTGTGAGCTGGAAAGAAACAGACCAGGAGGATAAAGTAATATTGCTATCTGGAAAATAGCAGAGAAGGAAATTAATAGGGCAATTATAATAAGGGTAATCACGAAACAATTACACATCCGGCAGAATAAAATATACAATGGCAGATAACAATCAGATTCTTGGCACAAGGCATCTTTTGGGTATAAAAGATTTGAATGAAAAAGATATTCAGCTGATTTTTGAAACTGCGGACACATTTAAAGATGTATTAAACAGGCCAATAAAGAAAGTTCCGTCTTTAAGGGATGTGACTATCGCAAATGTCTTTTTCGAAAACTCAACAAGGACCCGGTTATCCTTCGAACTTGCACAAAAAAGGCTTTCGGCCGATACTATAAATTTTGCAGCCTCATCCTCTTCCGTAAGTAAGGGCGAGACTCTGATAGACACGGTTAATAACATCCTTGCCATGAAAGTTGACATGGTAGTAATGCGTCACCCCTATCCGGGAGCAGGTATATTCCTGAGTAAAAAGGTGAATGCACAGATTGTAAACGCGGGCGACGGAGCACATGAACACCCAACCCAGGCCCTGCTGGATGCCTTTTCCATCCGGGAACGATATGGGGATGTTGCAGGGAAAAAAGTGGCTATTGTGGGCGACATCCTGCATTCGCGGGTAGCGTTGTCAAACATTCTTTGTCTTCAAAAGTTAGGCGCAGAAGTGATGGTTTGTGGTCCAACAACCCTGATCCCTAAATACATAAAGACTTTAAACGTCAAGGTTGAATATGATTTGATGAAAGCTTTGCAGTGGTGTGATGTGGCAAATATGCTTCGGATCCAGCTGGAGCGACAAGACATCAGGTACTTTCCTTCGCTTCGTGAATATTCCATGCTTTACGGCTTAAATAAGGAGATCCTGAATTCGCTGGATAAAGAGATTACGATTATGCATCCCGGCCCGATCAACCGTGGCGTAGAGATCACCAGTGACGTAGCCGATAGTAAACAATCTATCATACTTGACCAGGTCGAAAATGGTGTAGCTATTCGCATGGCTGTTTTGTATCTGCTTGCAGGTCAGCGATAAAGTTTAATTTATACTTAATACTTATCAACAAGGTATACCTTTTAGCCTTTCTAAACGTTATTTTAGGCAGATTTTCCACATTTGTTAGTTTCTAACGAGGATGATCCCCTGACTTTTACTGTTAACTTAGCGACAATCAATAAGATATGCTCAAGAAATACATCCTTACAACATTTATACTTTCATCCTCAATTATAATAAGCCAGGCCCAGCACACCGAATGGTATACCCTTAATCGTTCGTATAAATCGGGTCTAGAGCTACTGGAGAAGAGGAAGTTTGCTGCAGCAAGCGAGCAATTCAGTCGTGTTGAAGACTATCACACACTGCCTTCCACGCAGCCTGCAGACAGCCGGCAGGTTTCGTTATTAAAAGAAAACGCTCAATTCTACGTGGCTGTATGCGCCCTGGAACTAGGCAATATGAATGCTGAAAATTTGTTCCTAAAATATATCCGTGAATATCCTGCCAGCGCTAATACCAAATCGGCATATTTTCATGTAGGCCGCTCCTATTTCGACAAAAAGAACTATGAAAAAGCATTGGAGTGGTTTAAACAAATTGATGCAAACGGACTGACAGCTAAAGAAAGCGAAGAATACCGGTTTAAACTGGCGTATTCTTACTTTACTCTCAAAAAGTACCAGGAGGCAGAGCCTCTGTTTGCTAAACTAAAGGATGAGAAAGGTCCTTATAACGAATCGTCAATCTATTATTTTGCGTACCTCAATTACCTGGATGCGGATTACACCACTGCTCTGAGGGAATTTGAGCGCCTGCAAAACTCTGCAACGTACAAATCAAGTTATCCTTATTATATCTCTGCCCTGTATTTTCTTAACAAAAGGTATGATGACGTGATCAGTTATACCATACCGGCGATAGAAACTATCGATCAGAAATATAAGGCCGACATGTACCGTATTGTAGGCGCTACTTATTTTGCAAAAAATGATTATAAAACATCGGTTAGTTATTACCAGAAGTTCCAGGACCTGGACAGAGGTCAAACGCAGAACAACCAGGATAATTACCAGATTGGCTATGCTTACCTGAAACTGGGTAATCATAAAAGGGCTGTTAAGGAGCTGGAAAAAATGGGAAGTCCTGATGTTTTCTACCAGCATGGGATGATCACCCTTGGCGATGCGTTTATCAGGGATGGTAATAAGCAAGCTGCAAGGAATGCTTTCTTCCGTGCGTCGAAGCTCGAATTTGACCCCAAACTGAAAGAAGAAGGCTTGTTTAATTATGCCAAACTTTCATATGAGCTGGAGTTTCACTCTGTAGCCTTAGACGCGGTTCAGGATTTCCTTAAGACCTATCCTAAATCGCCGAAAATTAACGAAGCTAAGACCCTCCTTGGTGAAGTACTGCTTTCTACAAAAAACTACCGGGAAGCTGTTAATATACTTGAAACAATCACTAACAAAAATACTGAAACGAAATCTGTATACCAGCGTGTAACCTATTTCAGAGGTTTGGAGTTTTATAATGAACGTGCCTTTGAGAATAGTATATCCATGTTTATCCGTTCACAAAATAGTGCTGTGGACGAAGAAATTGAAGCGCTTGCTACCTACTGGCTTGCTGAAGCTATGTTTGAGGTGAGAAAATATGGAGAATCGGTTGATCAGTTTGAAAAGTTCCTGGCGATGCCCAGCGCGAAAAAAACTGACGTCTACAACTTCGCAAATTATGCTTTGGGCTATTCGGCATTTCAAAACGACAATTTCGGAAAGGCGGCAAATTACTATGAGCGCTTCCTTGTTGGTAATGATAAAGACAAAAACACCGTCAACGATGCTACGCTCCGGCTGGCAGATTCTTACTTCGTATTAAAACACTACGATAAAGCCATGCAGCAGTATAATAAGATCATTGCCTGGAATGCTTCGGGTGAAGATTACGCATTGTTCCAGAGGGGTATGATCCAGGGCTTGCAAGGTCAGAATGATGCCAAAATTAATACACATCAGTCCCTGCTTGCACAGTATCCTAAATCAAACTATGCGGATGACGCCGGTTTCGAAATTGCTTATACTTATTTTGTAAAGGGAGACCTGGAACGCGCGAAGACCGATTTAACTGCCCTGGTAGAAAAATATCCGCGTAGCAGCTACATTCCAAGAGCCTTAGTTACCATCGGACTGGTACATTATAACCAGGATAAAAGTGATGAAGCTCTGGTTGCTTTCCAGCGCGTTGTAAAAGAGTACTCTACCACGGATGAAGCAAAGCTTGCACTTGAATCTATTAAGAACATATACCTCGACAGAGCAGATGCCGACGGATTTTTAAATTATGCCAACACCACCAGCATAGGTAACCTGAGCACTGCGGAGCAGGATAATATCACCTTCCAGGCAGCTAACAACCGTTTCCTTAAAGGTGACTTCCAGGGTGCATTCGAAGCCATCAATGCCTATTTTGACAAGTTTCCCAAACCGATACATGAGAAACATGCCAGGTTTGTTCGTGCTGAAAGCCTTGTGAAGCTGAACCGTCCCGATGAAGCGATTCCTGATTATACCTTTATTCTAAACGACTGGACCAGCGAATACACAGAGCGGGCCCTGATCAGCATTTCAAAGCTTTACCTGGCTCAGAAAAAATATAATGAGGCTATAGTTTATCTTAAGAAGCTTGAACTTACTTCAGAATATAAAGCTAACTACGGTTTTGCTGTAAACAACCTGATGGAAGCATATTACCACATGGAGATGCATGATGATGTGTTCAAATACGTTAACTTAATTAAAACGTTTGATAAGGCTTCTACTGAAGACAAGTTCAGGGCAAGTCTGTATGCCGGGAAAAGCCATCTGGCAAAAGGCGATACCACTACCGCTTTAAAGGAGCTGACTGAAGTGGCTACCAAGACTACAACCGTTAATGGAGCCGAGGCTAAATATCTTACAGCTCTTATCCAGCACCAGCATAAAGAATATAAAGCTGCTGAAAAAACTGCGTTTGAGCTGATCAACAAAATGCCTTCGCACGATTACTGGGTAGCTAAGAGCTTCATTCTTCTGGCCGATAATTATGTTGCTATGAAGGATACATTCCAGGCTAAGAGTACCCTTCAAAGTGTCATAGACAATTATGAAGGAAAAGACGACATTCTGCCCACGGCTAAAGAAAAACTTAATCAGTTAAATGAGAAGAAATAAAAAAATGAAATTCAGATATATTCCATATACAATCTTTTCCTTGCTGCTAACTGTTGCTGCTCAGGCGCAAACCAAGCCAGAAGATAAAAAAACTGATCCGGCTAAACCGGCCTCAGGAACACTGACTGAAGAAATTGAAGTTGTTCGCCCCTATAAGCCCGTTTTGGCGGATGCTGCTAAGATCAGAAGAAGCCCCGACCTGAATAATCACAAGCCATTCAGGCCCAATCAAACTTATCTTATCTTAGATAAAAGGCTGGAACTGAACAGCGATATAAGACAGCTGGATGCGCAGGAATTAAATGCTGCTCCTGCGCCATTGTTTGAAAATAATTATGCTAAACTCGGCTTCGGCAACTATGGCACCGCGCTAGGCGAACTTTACCTGAATACCGGTAATGATGAGGCCCTGCAGGCTGGCTTTTTTATGAAGCACCTTGGGCAAAGCGGCGACCTCAATAAGCAAAGGGGCACCCGGCAGGAACTGGGTATCTATGGTAAAAGTATCATGGACAAAATCACGGTGAACGGTGAGCTGGGTTTCGACAGACTTTCGACCAATTTTTATGCGGTCAACCCAAATATTTCCAATTTCAATCCTGACCCCAAAAAACAACGGTTCAGCACTATCAGCCTGAAAGGTGAATTACTGAAAAACTACGAGCAGACTCAGTCTTCACTGGACTATGCCTTAAAGGCTGATGCCTACACTCTTTCGAGCAGGTATGGGTCAAAAGAAACCTCATTTGCACTAAGCGGCTTTTTTAACAATACCTACAAACAGTTTAACATCGGTGTAAACAGTTCTATTGACTTCACAAAAACGAAGGACTCTCTGGATATTGGAAACCACATTTTCAGAGCTAACCCCTATGTTAAATTCCAGGGTAAGAATTATAAAATATCCGTGGGCGTCAACTTTGTTCAGGAATTTGGAGAAAACAGCCGCACTAACATCCTTCCTGTTGTTATTGCTGAACTTCCTGTTGTTCCCGGATATGCTACCATTTTCGGAGGCTACACAGGCGATGTGCTAAAGTCGTCACTGAGGAACTTCGCCTATGAGAACCCTTACCTCAGAAAAAACCTGATTGAAAATGCTATCGAAAAAGCCAATGTATATGGTGGTGTTAAAGGTAATGCAGGAGCAGGTTTCGGATTTAAGGCCATGGTTTATTACAAAACCATCCAGAATATGCCTTTATATGCGAACAGCCCCGAAGGCCTTGAACGCTTTGAAATACGATACGATGGTGGTAATAGTAAAGTTATAGGCCTGGAAGGCGAATTAAATGTAAAAGCATCGGAAGTTCTCTCCTGGACAGGAAAGGTTGAGATCAACAAATATGACATGGCCACCGAGGAGAAAGCCTGGATGAAACCAGGTATTCGTTTACACTCAAATGCGCGCTTAGCTATCAACAAAAAGATCAGAATTGACGGTCAGCTAGTGTTAAACGGTGATACCGATGCCCTCACTTATGAATATGTCGAGGGCTTGGATCCTCAACGTCGTATTGTCACAATTAAGAGCTACCTTGACCTTAGTGCAGGTGCAGAATATTTGATCAAGGATAAGTTTGGTGTATTCGTAAGAGTTAACAATCTGTTCGGAAACGAGTACCAGCAATTTTTATATTATCCAAAGTTCGGAATAAACGCCATTGCGGGTCTTAATTATTCGTTCTGATTGTTTTTGCGTAAATTAATTTTTAAAGTATTTTTACCGGGATGGATGTAGGCCTGTATGTTTCTGAATTACTTGATGAGCTTAATGAGGTAAGTTTACCTGGAATAGGAACGTTTTCTAAAAAAAGGACGCCTGCATTCTTTGATAAAAACCAGGACCTGTTCTTCCCCCCGGCAGAAGAAGTAGTATTTGAAGATGGAGATGCAGAGGTTAGCGCCGGTTTAATTAAGCTTATCTGCCGGGAGAAAAATATCTCGGAGCCTTCAGCCAGGTACTTTACAGAGAAATATACAGATTCTATAAAACAATCCCTGCAAATCAAGGGATTTGCGCAGATCGGACCAATAGGCAAAATACGGTCGGGTGAAAACGGTATTATCTTTGAATCAGAAAGCATTGCGGCAACTAATGGTCATGCTTTCGGATTGAGACCGGTGAAAGAAATCAGGCCATATAAGACAGCTGACAAAGTTATACCTGAGGAAGTTAAACGGGACGAAATTACACCTGAGCAAGTTATCCTACAGGATATTGCAGCGGCTGAACCTGAAGTTGTGCCTGTACCACAGAAGGCCTCTCCAGGCACTCTTGACAGCAATACACATAGCGGTGTGAATACTTACACCGATACTGATACCAGGTCATACAAAACAGGGATTATTATAGTCCTTATTTTGCTGATTGCTGCAGCTATTGTAGTAGGTTCTTATTTTTACTACCCTCAGGTGTTCAATCAGATCCGAAGGTCTGATTCGGTGGCTGTTCCGGTTAAGAAGCAGTTACGTGTTGCGGCACCGGTAACTTTGAAGGATTCTATTGCGAAGGCTGATAGTATTATGGAGAAGAATTTTGAGGAGCTAAACGACGAAGCGATCTCCGTTGAGAAGTCAAGAGATACTATAGACATCAGTACTAAGGTTACCCCTATTCCACAGGACACTCTTCAGCCTGTTCCGGGGGTAAGATATGAAATTATTTGTGCTGCCTTTCACCGGCGATCGGAAGCCGAGGAATTTGTGAGGATCACCAGGCAGAAAGGAATAGATGCCAGGATTGTTGTTGATGAACGAAAGCCAAAATATAAAATAAGTTTAGCCAGCTTTAAAGACAATGAAGCGGCACAAAAAGAGAGAAGACGCATTCAGGAAAAGATAGCAAAGGATGCCTGGATTTTAACCATAAAAAACAAATAACACACATGCTTTTATTACAAGATACCATTTTACCTGATACAGTTGCTACTGCGGCCAGCCAATCAGTTCAAGCTGCAGAGGATTTGCGATTTATTGATCTGCTTATCAAAGGGGGTTGGGTTATGGTTCCGCTTGCCATCCTGCTCTTCCTGGGCCTGGTGATATTCATTGAACGTTACATGACAATCAGAAAAGCATCCCGCGATGAGTCGAGCCTCATGGTGCAGGTAAAGCAAAATATACTAAGCGGAAGACTGGATTCAGCAATCGCTATTTGCAGGAACAGTAATACTCCGCTTGGCCGCATGCTTCAAAAAGGACTGCTGCGCATTGGCCGACCGATTAAAGATATTGAAGGTGCAATTGAGAATATAGGAAAACTTGAAGTTTCGAAGCTTGAAAAAAACATCAGCATCCTGGGTATCGTTGCGGGTATTGCACCGATGCTTGGTTTCGTTGGAACTATCGCAGGTGTGATCCGCATATTCTATAATATCGCCCAATCTGATAATATTAGTATGGGATTGATTGCAGATGGTTTATATCAAAAGATGATCACTTCTGCTGCTGGTTTGATCATTGGTATCATAGCCTATGTGGGATATCATATTCTAAACATCATGGTAGATAAAGTGATCCTGAAGCTGGAAACAGATGCCATCGAATTTATTGATTTATTAGAGGAACCAGGAAGGTAATTAAAGCAGCCTGACGGATGAGCTTAACACCCGGGCAAGCTTTAATAAACGTACAAAATATTACAAATGAATTTAAGAAAACGAAAACGTCCCGCAGCGGAAGTACATACTTCAGCGATGAACGACATTATGTTTTTCCTGATGCTGTTTTTTCTTATTGCTTCTACTGTTACCAATCCTAACATCATAAAATTATTGTTACCCAAGTCTGATTCGGGACAATCTGTTTCGAAAAAAACCGTTAGTTTAGCAGTAACCAAAGATCTTGAGTATTATCTTGACAAGCAATTAATCAGACTGGAAGACATCCAGCCAAGATTAACTGCTTACAAACAGCAAGCTCCGGAACTCACCATAATACTTTCGGTTGACCGGACAGTTGCTATACAGGATGTCGTTCAAATTATGGACATCTCAAACAAGATGGGAATCAAACTTGTACTTGCAACAGAACCAAAATAAAATGCAGTACCGCGAAGAAAATAATTATCCCAAGGCACTGGCTTTTTCGGCGGCAACAATGATCCTGTTCCTTCTGATCAGCTATCTGATAAAATTTGCGGCTTCTTTACCCGAGGAAGAGATAGGAATGGGTGGAGTTGTAGTGAATTATGGAACAACAGAGGTAGGCATGGGCGAAGACTTCATGAGTATCGATGAACCTTCCGTAGCTCCGGTGCCTAACAACACACCTGTTACGGAGATTACTCCTACAGAAACAGAACCTACTCCCGCTACGGAAACAAGCGACAGAACTGTTGTTACGCAGGATGCGGAAGATGCTCCGGCAGTAGCTACAGCAAAAACAAATACCAGTAAGTCAGTTGCCCCGACTTCCGAGACCGCGAAACCCAGTAAGCCCACCGTTAATCAGAATGCCCTGTATAAGGGAAAAAAGAATGACGGCAAGGGTGCAGGCGATGGTACAGGAACGACTCCCGGTAACCAGGGAGACCCCGACGGTGATCCTATGGCATCTAATTATGGTCAGGGCGGATCTGGCTTTGGCAATACACAGCTTGATCTGAAGAACAGGAGTTTTGTAAGCAGACCAACAGTACAGGATGACGGACAAAGTTCGGGCAGAATTGCCGTTGAGATCCGTGTTGATAAAAATGGCCAGGTTGTTTATGCCAGGGCAGGAGTTAAAGGTACCACTTTAACAGACCAGGCCTTATACAGAAAGTGCGAACAGGCAGTGTTGGGTTCGAGGTTCAATGCACTCGAGAAGGCTCCTGATGTTCAGATAGGAACAGTGGTGTTTAACTTTAAAGTGAAGTAGATTGAATCAGACCGAAAGGTTTCCCATTCAGCTATCCTGATGACTTATACCGAGACTCTCGACTATCTTTATTCGAAGCTTCCCATGTTCAGTAAGATGGGAGCCCAGGCTATAAAAAAAGATCTCACCAATACCCAGCAGCTCTGCGATGGCCTTGGTAATCCACACCGGCGATTTAAAAGCATTCATGTTGCAGGTACAAACGGAAAAGGCTCTGTTTCGCACATGCTGGCCGCGGTTCTACAATCTGCAGGATATAAAACCGGCCTATATACCTCTCCGCATTTACGCGACTTCAGGGAGCGCATTCGCATTAATGGTGAAATGATTACCGAAGAGGCCGTTATCCGCTTTGTGGAAAGTCAAAGAACTTCAATTGAGCAAATAGAACCTTCATTTTTTGAAGTGACGGTGGCTATGGCCTTTAATCATTTCGCAGAGCAGCAAGTTGATATCGCTGTAATCGAAACCGGCCTTGGAGGGAGACTTGATTCCACCAATATCATCTTGCCAGAGCTTTCGGTGATCACCAACATTGGTTTCGATCATATGAATATCCTGGGCGATACGCTGCCTAAGATCGCCTTTGAAAAGGCTGGGATCATCAAGCCAGGTACTCCTGTGGTTCTCAGTGAAAAGCAGGAGATTACCGACTATGTGTTTATCAATAAAGCAAAAGAGTGCGGTTCTACTATTATTTTTGCTTCTGATGAATGGCAAATTGAAGATATTGGTCCGCAGGCTGAACCTGGTTTGGAACTAAGAGAAATCGAAGTTTCGACTATTGGCAATCAATTTCAAGCTTCAGGCTCATTTAAGATAGAACTTGACCTGACCGGCTATTACCAGTTAAAAAACGTCAAAGCTGTTTTAAGCAGTGTGAAGGTATTGAGGGAGAAAGGTTATGTGATAAGTGAGGAAAGTATTCTGAATGCATTAAAACAGGTCAAAACGCTTACCGGGCTGCAAGGCAGATGGCAAACCCTCAGTAAGGAAGGGCCACTTGTGATCTGCGATACAGGTCATAATGAAGACGGTATCAAAGAGGTGATCAAGAACATTGAGGCCACTTCATTTGAGCAGCTTCATATAGTGATAGGAATGGTGAAAGATAAAGATGTTTCGAAAGTACTTTCACTTTTGCCCACGAACGCCATTTATTACTTTTGCCAGCCGATGATTGAAAGAGCTAAGCCTGCAGCCGATCTGGCGTCGGAGGCTTCTTCATTTAATTTGAAGGGCCATGTTTATGCTTCTGTAGCCCTTGCTTTAGAAGAGGCCAAGAGAAATGCCGCAAAAGGGGATCTGATTTTTATTGGAGGAAGTACTTTTGTGGTTGCCGAAATTGTTCCTACCAGCATCTAAAAACAAAAAGTCCGGCATACAAACTAAGCCGGACTTCCTGTAAAATAGCAGAAAGATTATTAAACAGCCGGCTCCTGCTGACTCAGGCAATGGAAACTCCCCAGCCCCCATATGATATCTGTTGAATCAATGCCGACAACTTCTCTATCAGGAAAGCAGCCTCCTATGATATCAAGAGCCTGCTGATCAAACCGTGACCTGTATGTAGGTACGATCACGTGCTGATTGCTGATATAAAAGTTTGCATAGGATGCAGGCAAGCGCATATCGTCATAAATAACGGCTTCAGGCATGGGTAATTCAACAACATTAAGCTGCTTTCCATTCAGAAGCCGCATCTTACTAAGCGATTTCAGGTTCTGCTGGAGTAAGTCGAAGTTTTCGTCTTTTACATTTGTTTCTACCACAGACAGAACTGTATCTTCATTTACAAAACGGATAGTATCGTCAATATGACCATCGGTATCATCGCCGACGATCCCCTCCTCTACCCATAATACCTGGTCTATACCATAATAATCGGAAAGGTACTGCTCTATCTGCGTCTGATTAAGATGGGGATTCCGGTTCTGATTCAAAAGACAGCAGCTTGATGTAAGGACAGAACCCTTTCCATTGAACTCTACTGAACCACCCTCCATTACTATACCGGGATGAAATACAGGCAGATCAAAGTGTTTACCGATTAATGTAGGAATGACATCATCCAGATCGAAGGGAGGATATTTTCCGCCCCATGCATTGTATCCCCAATCGACAATAATCTTTTTAACACCGGCCGCCGGGTTAAGTAAAAAAGCCGGACCATGATCCCTGCACCAGGCATCATTTGTGGAGTGAAAGAAAAATTCAACCTGACTTAAGTCGACACCTGCTGCCTGCAGATGAACCAGGGCAAGAGCCTTTAAGCTCTCATCAGCGACATTTATCCGTACCTTTTCACTTTGAGTGAGAACTTTAATGAACTGGCAGTAGCTGGCATATATGCTATTCAATTTACCCGGCCAGCTTGCTTCTTTGTGCGGCCAGCTTAACCAGGTTGCTTCATGCCTTGCAAATTCGGCAGGAAAAGAATAGCCGAGCTCTTTCGGTGTTTTTGAAAGATCTATTTTAGTAGAAAAGTCTTTTAACTCTCCCGTTTGAAATGCTGTCATTGAAAATGTTAGTCTTCGTCTATGTAACGTTTGGTGATCGGCGAATAAGAGTCAATCCTTCGGTCGCGTAAGAATGGCCAGTGGGTACGATACCTGTCTGACTTGGACAGGTCTATATCCTGAACGATCAGTTCTTCCTCCGTATGGGAAGCCTGATAAAGCACGGTTCCGAAAGGATTTGCAACAAAAGAACCGCCCCAGAACTTCATAGGTCCCTCGTCTCCAATTCTGTTTACACTTACAACATGCACTCCATTGGCTACAGCATGACTGCGTTGAATGGTCTGCCATGCATTATATTGTTCGGTGTTGGTGTCTACATCCTGTGATGAAGCCCAGCCAATGGCGGTAGGATAGAAAAGGATTTCAGCCCCCATTAATGCAGTGATCCTCGATGCCTCGGGGTACCATTGATCCCAGCAGATCAGAACACCTAAGGTTGCAAATTTGGTTTTAAAGACTTTATATCCCAGATCGCCCGGTGTAAAATAAAATTTTTCATAATAACCAGGATCATCAGGAATATGCATCTTGCGATATTTACCGAGGTAAGATCCATCAGCATCCAGAACAGCGGTAGTATTATGGTATAATCCCTCAGCTCTTTTTTCAAACAAGGAGGCAATAATTACAACTCCAAGTTCTTTCGCAACCGCACTTAATGCATCGCTTGAAGGGCCCGGAATAGCTTCGGCAAGTTTAAAATTATCATAATCTTCTACATCGCAAAAGTAAAGCGAGGTAAAAAGTTCCTGCAAGCAAATGATCTGAGCCCCTTTTGCAGCAATCTCCCTTATCTTAGCAATTGCTTTTTCAAGGTTTTCCTGTTTGTTTGCAGTACATGATGTCTGCACCAATCCTACTTTTACGTTCTTCATCAATTCGGTCTGAGTTTAAACGGCTGCAAAAATAGTTAAAGCAATTGATAGAACATTCACAAAATTTTCAAGTTTATTCAAAGTATTCGTTATTTTAAACCCAAATTCCAAGCATACTATTTCAGGATATACTAAATATGACAGACAAGGTATCAGGTAACGATATAAAACCGAAAGACGAGTTTTTCCGGGAAGAAATAAAGCAAGCTTCCGATTTCAAGTTCGGATCTAAGGTGGCCAACGTTTTTGATGATATGGTTAACCGTTCGGTCCCTTTTTACGGAGAAATGCAAAGAATGATTGCAGAGCTGGCAGCAGACCATGCCCAGGAAGGGACAAATGTTTACGACCTTGGCTGCTCTACTGGCACTACTCTAATCGGCATGAATTCCATGATCTCTGAAGGCATCCGTTTTATCGGAGTTGACGACTCGGGCGAGATGTTGAAAAAGTGCGACGAAAAGTTGCAGGAAGCAGGCTTCAAACGCCCTTATGATCTGATCACCGCCGACTTGCAAACCGGGGTGAAAATAGAAAACGCTTCTGTGGCGGTATTATGCCTTACACTCCAGTTTATACGCCCCATCAGCAGAGAAAAGCTTCTTAAAGGCATATATGACGGACTAAATTCAGGTGGTGTACTTATTTTAGTGGAGAAGATCCTTACGGAAGAGAGCCTGTTCAACAGAGACTTTATTAAGTATTATTACGATATGAAACGCCGGAACAATTACAGCGAAATGGAGATCTCTCAAAAAAGAGAGGCCCTGGAAAATGTGTTGATCCCGTACCGAACTAGTGAAAATATTGTAATGCTAAGGGATGCAGGGTTTTCACATTGCGAGGTCTTTTTTAAATGGTATAATTTCACCGGCATAATCGCCATTAAAAAATAAAAGATGATTGCGATCGGAAACTTTTTCTTCAAATACAGGAACTTTCTTTTTGTGTTCCTATACCTGGCATTATTCATTCCCTCTCCGCCGATCTTCACAGAAGCCCACTTTGGTGAACGGTTCTACATTTTGCCGATAAGCATTGGTTTAATCATCACTGTGGCAGGGCAGCTTATCCGTGGTTTAACCATTGGGCTGGCGTATATCGTTCGCGGCGGTAAAGACAAAAAAGTTTATGCTGACAATCTGGTAACGGAAGGTATATTTAACCATTGCCGCAATCCTTTATATGTAGGTAATATCCTGATGTTGCTTGGCGTTGGAGTACTTGCAAACTCTTTATTATTTGTTGGAATATTGATGCCATTATTTCTTTTTATCTATCAGGCCATTGTGCTTGCTGAAGAAAACTTCCTTAGAGGCAAGTTCGGACAGCAATTTGACGCTTATTGCAGCAGGGTGAACCGTTGGATGATAAGTTTTAAGGGTATTGGCAGTACTTTCGCAAGTATGCGCTTTAATGCTAAACGCTGGGTCCTTAAAGAATACAATACCCAGTTTATATGGTTAACAGGTATCGTTTTATTGCTCTTATTGAATTACCCGGATATTATCAGCACAGACACTGATTTCAGGAACACAGTGGTAGGAATAATCCTTGCACTTCTGCTTATTGTGTACTTCTTTGTGAGGTATCTGAAAAAGTCGGGCAGGATGAGAGAGTAACAGGAATCAGGAACCAGATTACGATTATTGCACACACGGCACGCGTGCACATAGAAAAGGACGGAGCGTTGCTCCGTCCTTTTCTATGTGATTTTATTTTTTCCTTTCCAGAGAAAGTAAACCGGCAAACCGATCAAGACGATAATTAATCCAGGCCAGGTATATAAGGGCTTAAAAATAATGAGCAGCGTGCAGAAGCTTAGGCCCATGATGATATATAAAGCCGGCAATACGGGATACCCAATTGCTTTGTAAGGTCTTTCAGCTGCCGGCATCTTCTTTCGGAGTAAATACACTCCCAGAATAGTGAGAATATAGAAAATCACAGCCACAAAAGATATCATATCTAATAAATCGCCATACTTTCCGCTAATACAGAGGATACAAGCTACCAGACACTGAATCCAAAGCGCAAACTCAGGCACCGCATTTTCATTCAGCTGAGCTGTTTTCCTAAAGAACAAGCCGTCTTTCGCCATGGTATAGTACACCCTGGCTCCTGATAATATTAGTCCGTTATTGCATCCAAATGTCGATACCATGATCATCAGCGCAATAATTGTTGTACCAAGCCCCCCGAAGATCACCTTGGACGCTTCCACGGCGACCCTGTCTTTTTCGGCAGCTGCTATTTCATTTAATGGCAAAACAGCAAGATAAACGACATTGGCCAGTACATAGATCACGGTCACAATAAGTGTTCCCAGGAACAAGCTGAGGCCAATATTCCTTTTAGGGTTATGCACCTCACCAGCAATAAAGGTTACATTGTTCCAGGCGTCGCTACTAAAGATAGATCCTACCATGCCGGCGGCAATAGCTCCCAAAACAGCAATAGAAATATAATCTTCGAAAGAGCCATCTTTATTCAGCTTTCTGATATCCCAGGCATTTGACCAATTGGCATCCCATACATCTGTCTTTAACATAATAAAGCCGAATACGATTAGCCCAAGAAGACTTAGTATTTTCGCCAGGGTGAAGGCTGTTTGTATGATCTTTCCTGTTTTAACTCCCCTGGTATTGATGAACGTGAGGAAAACTATCAGTACAATTGACAGGATTTGTGCTGCGGAAACCTTAAATGTTCCTAGAGTAAGTAAGATGAGGTCTTCACTAACCTGCGGGATAAGATAGGCTGTAAATTTTGAAAAGGCCACTCCTACCGCAGCAATGGTTCCTGTTTGTATGACAGCAAATAGACTCCAGCCATACAAAAAACCGGTTAAAGGATTGTAAGCCTCCTTCAAATAAACATATTGGCCACCAGCTTTGGGGAACATTCCGCTCAATTCACCATAACTCAGGGCAGCTGTCAATGTCATAAAACCGGTGATCAGCCAGATTGCGATAAGCCAGCCGGCAGAGCCCACATTACGCGTAATATCTGCGCTTACGATAAAAATACCCGACCCGATCATACTTCCTGCGACTAATAGTGTACCATCAAGCAAACCGAGTTCGCGTTTCATTGTTAGGTTTTCCTGTGGTTCAGCCATTAAATGATTTAAAGTTCTCCTAATATATTTAAAAATGTTTCGATGTAATGAATTAAATAGTATGACTTTTCCTGAATGTAAATTATTTCTTAAAATAAGCCAACAAATATTTGCTTAAGCCATCTGCGCTTCTATATTTGAAAAACTAACTATAAACTAAAACCCTGTATGAATTTTTTTCTGCATAACAATTTAATCTACCTTATACCGGTATTTGGCCTGGCAGGCATCGCAGTAATGCTTTATAAATCAGCCTGGGTAAGCAAACAGGATGCTGGCGACGAGAATATGCAAACCCTAGCCGGATATATTGCCGATGGAGCTATGGCTTTCCTGAAGGCCGAGTGGAAGATCCTCTCCTATTTTGCTGTGATAGCCGCATTGATACTGGCATATTCAGGAACCTTGGTTGAAACTTCAAGTCCTGTAATTGCCCTTTCATTTCTTGTTGGTGCTTTTACTTCCGCACTGGCAGGATATATCGGCATGAATATCGCTACCAAGGCAAATGTAAGGACCACCCAGGCAGCCCGAACCAGCCTGGCGCAGGCTTTGAAAGTCTCCTTTACAGGGGGCAGTGTTATGGGTCTTGGGGTGGCAGGCCTCGCTGTTTTAGGCTTAGGCTCGCTCTTTATCGTTTTTTATAACATTTATGTAGTTCAAACCGGGGCTTCAGTCAATGGGGCGCAGATGGAAAGAGCATTGGAGGTGCTTGCCGGATTTTCGCTGGGAGCCGAGTCAATTGCCTTGTTTGCCCGTGTTGGCGGGGGTATCTATACCAAAGCCGCGGATGTTGGTGCAGACCTGGTGGGGAAAGTAGAGGCAGGAATTCCGGAAGATGATGTGAGGAACCCTGCAACAATTGCCGATAACGTGGGTGACAATGTTGGTGATGTGGCCGGAATGGGTGCCGATCTTTTTGGCTCGTATGTGGCTACTATCCTGGCAACCATGGTACTTGGCAGGGAAATCAGCTCAGAAGACAATTTCGGAGGCATAGCACCAATCTTGCTTCCCATGCTAATTGCAGGACTAGGCCTGGTATTCTCGATTGTTGCCACCTTCTTTGTAAGGATTAAAAATGAAACAGACAATGTTCAAACAGCGCTGAACATGGGCAACTGGTCGTCTATTGTGCTAACGGCCATAGCTTCTTATTTTGCCGTGACCTGGATGCTTCCGGACACGATGGAAATCAGGGGTTATACCTTTGGAAATCATGATGTATTTTATTCTATTCTGGTAGGGCTTACCGTGGGTACGCTCATGAGCATCATTACCGAATATTATACGGCAATGGGCAAGCGGCCGGTAATTTCCATAGTTAACCAATCCTCAACAGGACACGCTACCAATATTATCGGAGGTTTGGCCGTAGGAATGGAATCAACAATGTTGCCAATACTAGTACTTGCAGGAGGGATTTATGGTTCTTATCATTTCGCGGGTTTGTATGGGGTTGCCATTGCCGCAGCGGGAATGATGGCAACAACGGCCATGCAGCTGGCCATAGATGCATTTGGACCTATAGCTGACAATGCAGGCGGTATTGCTGAAATGAGCCAGCTGCCTAAAGAAGTCAGGAACCGTACAGATAACCTGGATGCTGTCGGCAACACTACGGCTGCCACTGGAAAAGGCTTCGCCATTGCATCAGCAGCCCTAACGTCGCTGGCGTTGTTTGCCGCATTTGTAGGCGTAGCTGGCATAGACAGCATCGACATTTACAAAGCCAATGTTCTGGCGGGCTTGTTTGTTGGAGGGATGATCCCTTTCATTTTCTCATCCCTTGCAATTTCTGCTGTCGGAAGAGCCGCTATGGAAATGGTTCAGGAGGTGCGCCGCCAGTTTCATGAGATCCCGGGTATAATGGAATACAAGGCTAAACCGGAGTACGAAAAGTGTGTTGCCATTTCAACTAAAGCATCCATAAAGGAGATGATGTTACCGGGGGCGATTGCACTTATAGTTCCGGTGATCATAGGCTTCGCTTTCGGCCCCGAGGTACTTGGAGGTTTACTTGCCGGAGTTACTGTATCAGGGGTGTTAATGGGGATGTTTCAATCAAACGCAGGCGGAGCCTGGGATAACGCAAAAAAATCCTTTGAGAAGGGGGCATATATCAATGGAGAAACTTATTACAAAAATTCAGAACCGCATAAAGCTTCCGTAACCGGAGATACCGTTGGAGATCCCTTCAAGGATACGTCGGGTCCGTCGATGAATATCCTGATCAAGCTCATGTCGATCGTGTCATTGATCATAGCCCCACATATTGCTGTAGTACCTGCTCATATGGAGGCAACCAGTATAATTAAGAAAGAAATCAAGGCCACTTCGGCTAAAACAATGGTAGTAGATACAAAAAACAGTGGAAAATTCAAATAAATACGACAAATGAAGGCTTTATACCAAAACACCCTTTCGTTTTATTGCGGAATTCTTTAGGTTTGAAGCAAAAGCGACACATTTCTGCAAAAAATATCTAAATATTTATGTTTTATAAAAAATCCCTGGAACAACTCTTCAAAGAATCCAAGTTTGAAGGAGGATTAAAGCGAACTCTGACAGCAAACAATCTCATCTCACTTGGCATAGGAGCTATAATAGGTGCGGGTATTTTCACACTTACAGGAACGGCTGCAGCTCTGCACACGGGACCTGCCGTGGTGTTATCCTTCGTTCTTGCGGCCGTAGCCTGCGCTTTTGCAGGATTATGCTATTCTGAATTTGCTTCTATGATACCTATTGCTGGCAGCGCATATACATATGCCTATGCAACCATGGGCGAGTTTATTGCTTGGATAATTGGCTGGGATCTCATAATTGAATACCTTTTTGCATCGTCGACTGTTGCTGTTTCATGGTCGGGCTATGTGGTAAGCTTTTTGAAGGACTTTAACATTCACATTCCGGAAAGTATCGCCCAGGCACCATATAACTACGATTCTGCAACGGGAGCCTTCACTCCCACCGGAGCCGTGATAAACTTCCCTGCCATGTTCATCATTGCGATCATTACGACATTACTTGTAATTGGTATCAGTGAATCGGCAAAATTCAACAATGTGATAGTAGTTTTAAAAGTGACTGTTATCCTTTTGTTTATCGGATTCGGAATCTCACATATAGATTCTGCGAACTTGACACCTTTCATCCCGGAAGCTCAAGGCCCCGGACAATTCGGTTTCGATGGCATTGTCAGAGGCGCCGGAATTATTTTCTTCGCCTATATCGGATTCGACGCTGTTTCTACGGCGGCACAGGAAGCGGTTAACCCGCAAAGAGATATGCCGCGGGGGATCTTGGGATCTTTAATCATCTGCACCGTGATCTATATTCTGGTTGGGATTGTAATGACCGGCATGGTTCATTATACAGAATTAAATGTACCGGATCCGATAGCTGTAGCGGTAAATGCAGGCGGGGAAGGGTTGTTCTGGTTACGTTTCCCGATAAAGATTGGAGCCATTGCAGGTTTAAGTTCGGTGATACTAGTAATGCTGCTTGGGCAACCAAGGATATTTTATTCGATGTCGAATGATGGCTTACTGCCAAAGTTTTTCAGTACTATTCACCCCAAATTTAAAACACCTTACATCACTACCATCATCACAGGAGTTATAGCTATGGCACTGGCCGGCTTCGGACCAATCAATCTCCTGGGCGAATTAGTTTCAATAGGAACACTTTTAGCATTTGTGATTGTTTGTGCAGGAGTTTTAGTATTACGATATACAGATCCTGAGATCAAAAGACCTTTTAAAACACCGTTATTCCCCCTGGTACCTATTTTCGGAATATTAGTATGTCTTTACCTGATGGCAGGTTTACCATGGCATACCTGGGAGCGATTGATCATTTGGCTGATCATCGGCATCATAATTTATTTTACGTACAGCCGGCACCATAGTAAAGTAGGAAAAGATCTGCGCGGGCCTCTGGCGGAACACTGAAGAGCTTAGAGCCTAAAGTTAATAAAAAAGCCGCTTTGAAGAAAAGCGGCTTTTTTGTGTGCGCCAAGCAGATTGGTGTGTGCTACAAGTATTTTTTGTGCTGTAGACTAAGCTATCAGATGCAAAACTTCACTTAATGGCTGATCTGAATCAATTAAAATTCCTTTAATGCCCGCAGCTTCGCCGGCAATAACATCCCGTTCACGATCGCCAATGAAGTAAGCTTGTTTCTTATCCACGTTAAAACGGGCAATCGCCTTTTCAAGCATCAGAGAACCGGGTTTGCGGCAAAGACATTTACCGTTATATTCCGGGTGATGGCGGCAGTAATAGATATCTTCTAATCGAATACCGTGCTGTGCATAAGTATCTTTAAGATGATGATGCATCTTACCAAGAGTTTCTTCACTGTACCAGCCTTTTGCTACGCCGCCTTGATTTGTTATGACTATCAATAAATAGCCTCTGTCCTGTAGGTCTTTTAAAGGTTTGAAATTGTGCTCCAGTACATGAAAATCTTCAAAGGTACACACATAATCACCCAGTTCTTTATTAATGACACCGTCCCTGTCAAGGAATACCGCTTTGTTCATATCCATCGTCCCAAACTTAAAAAAAATAATTAGCTCAATAAGAACAATTGAAAAACTAAATTAATTAGCAATTTATATCTTTGTTTGTATGAGTTTATACCTGACCGCCATTCTTCCTCCTACGGCTTTGTCGGAAGAAATAGACGATATCCGCAAGGAAATATCAGCACGTTTTAATGTATTTTCGGCCCTAAAACCCCCTGTTCACATTACATTATTCAGGCCGCTAAACGTAGAAACATCACTTGAAAAGCATCTTATAAAGTGGCTAAAGCCAATTACACTATTGCATAAACCCTTTGCTATTGAACTTGAAAATTTTGATTCATTTAATAACAAAACGCTGTTCGTCCATTGCATAAAAAATCCTTTACTACAAGCTTTGCAAAAAGATATCTCGGGAATTTTCAACACCAACAAAGTTTGCAGAGAAGAATTAAGTGGAAATAACCGGTTCCATCCGCACATTACGGTCGCCTTCAGGGATGTAAAACCAGAAGTATTCGATCAGCTTTGGCTGGAATTCAAAAACCGGAAGCTGAAAAGGAGCTTTATCGCAGACAGAGTAAGCTTGCTGAAGCACGACGGCCGAAAATGGAACCTGATGACGGAATTTATCCTGCAGAAAGGAGACGAGCTTAGGCTTTTTGAGTGATAATTGAAAGAATACTTGGGAACACACCCGGCACGCGTGCGCTAGCAATGGCATGCATGCGTTAGCAGAGGAATTATGAATTGAGTAATATTTTAAAATTTCGGGCGGTTTAGGATTGCTTCTTTAATTATTGCGTCTTTCATATCAAACTCATAAGCCGGGTGCTCTTCTTCGTGCTTTACCTTTGCATTAGCGTGTTTATGGGATGCATGAATCTTTCTGTTTTTAATAGTTTCCTCTGCGGGTTTTTCTCTGTAATAGGGTTCCGCTTCCGGGTATACTTCGGACTGCATACGCTGATAGCTTTCTTCTTTAAGTGCGGGCTTAACCATAGGTTCCTTATACGGATTTTTATACTGTGGTTCATAGCGTTCAGGGGTGTCTCTTTTCTCATCGTATAAGAAAGGCTTAGGTTTAGCCGTATCCTGAGCCTTTGAAGGAAGGGGCTCAGCTTCGGGATCTTGAGGCCGGGCTTGTGATATATTCCGTTTCCGGGTCTTTTCCTGCTCTGTCTTATAATTACTATATGTCTTATATACGAAAAAGGCCAGGCCGATTATTAAGGGAAGAAACTGTTCCATGTTCCAATGTACAAAGAATACGCAAAAACCCTCTATTTTTTTCGTTTATATTTCAATGATAATATATAAATTGCTGATTATTTTAAAGATGAAGTAGGGTTTAAATACCCTTAGAGAGAAGATGCAATTAAACCGGCTGGAAATTAAGGGCTTTAAAAGCTTTGGAGATAAGATTACAATAAATTTTAATGAGGGAGTAACCGCTATTGTTGGACCAAACGGGTGCGGAAAATCAAACGTGGTAGATGCTATCCGCTGGGTTTTAGGAGAGCAAAGTACGCGAATGCTGCGTTCGGAGAAGATGGAAAACATCATTTTCAACGGAACAAAAGCCCGGAAGCCGTCACAGCTGGCGGAAGTTTCGCTCACTTTCGATAATACCAGGAACATACTTCCTACTGACTTTTCCCAAGTCACCATCACACGAAAGTTATACAGAAGCGGCGAAAGCGAATATCGCTTAAATGATGTTCAATGCCGCTTAAAAGACATCACAGACCTCTTTCTTGATACGGGCATAGGACCTGATTCATACTCGATCATAGAATTGAAGATGATCGACGAGATCATTGCCAATAAAGAAGGTTCACGCAGAGCTTTATTCGAGGAGGCATCAGGAATTTCGAAGTACAAACTGCGAAAGAAACAAACACTGCATCGGTTAAAAGATACCGAAACCGATCTTAGTCGTGTTGAAGATCTTCTTTTTGAGATAGAAAAAAACCTGAAAACACTTGAAAACCAGGCTAAAAAGGCGGAGCGTTATTACAAACTCAGAGAGCAATATAAGGCATTAAGCGTTATTCTGGCTTCCTTCAAAATAATCAGCTTCAGAGATGCGCTTGAAACCCTTGAAGAACAGGAACAGCAGCATAATGCTTCAAAAACAGGTATAAGCACCGAAATCGATAAGCTTGAAGCTGCACTGCAACTGTACAAAACCGAAAACATTACCAAGGAGAAAAACCTTTCGGCACAGCAGAAAGCGGCCAATGAATATATTTCGAAGATCAGGGCCTATGAAAGCGAAAAAAAGATCAAAAATGAACAGCTTCGTTTTTTACAGGATAAGGAAAAGCGGTTAAGCGAGGAGCTCGAGAAGGATAAGAATCAACTAAATCATGTTCTTTATAACATCAAACGCTTAAACGAAGAACATCTGCAGGAATCCGAACATTTAGAAACTGTCAAAAACAGTTTGAACGATAAAAAAGAGGAGCTTGACGAATTGCGGCTTCAACAGCAGTCGGCGAAAGCTGGCCTGGATAGTTTTGTTAAACAAAATGGTGAAGTTCAGAACCGGTTATACAAAGTTGAAAAAGATATTGCTGTATTAAATATTCAAAGAGAAGCCCTGGTTCAGGAAAGCAGCCGGAATATCGCAGATACAGAATCGAAGGAGACGGAACTGAACGAATTTAATATAGCTATAGCAGAAGTAGAAGGTAAAGCGCTGGCTAAACGTCAGCAGCTTGAAGATATTATTAAATCCGAAGAAGAGATCGGTAAGAGTCTTGCTGCAACAGAAGAGCTGCTGGCTAAATACAGGGATGAATTATCGGTTGAAAGCCGTAAACTAGATGCAAAGCAAAATGAGTATAATCTCACCAAATCGATGGTCGATAATTTGGAAGGCTTTCCGGAATCCATCCGCTTTCTGAAAAAGAACACTGGCTGGGCTAAGCAGGCACCACTCTTCTCTGATGTTCTTTTTTGCAAGGAAGAATATCGCATTGCCATTGAAAATTACCTTGAGCCGGTTATGAACCACTATGTAGTGGAAACGCAGCATGAGGCGGTACAGGCGATCCGTTTGCTAAGCGACTCCTCGAAAGGCCGGTCCAACTTCTTTATTCTCGATACTCTCAAGAATACAGCAGAATCATCACGTCCGGATATTGTCAATGAGAATCTGATCCCGGCACTAAGCATCATTGATGTTGAAGAGCGTTACAGCCGACTTTGCAGACAACTTCTGCACAACGTGTATGTTTTGAAATCGGGCGACGAGGAAGCACTTAGTAGTGCAATGCCCGACAATAACATCGTCGTCCTTAGCGGTACCGGCAAATTTACTAAAAGTCGTATCAGTATGGCGGGTGGATCTGTTGGATTATTCGAGGGAAAACGTATCGGGCGGGCTAAAAACCTGGAAAACCTTGCCAAAGAGATCAAAGGTCTCGAAAATAAGATCACTGCTCTTAAAAAAGGCATGGATCAGGAGGGACAAAAGATAACAGAGCTAAAAGCGTCTTCAAAGAAACAAGACATCCAGCTTCTTCAACAAGACTGGAACAGGCTCAACAATGAGCTTATCTCACTAAAAACCCGCCAGGAACAGTATATTGCCTTCATTAAAAACAGCCAGAACCGCAAATCAGACATTGAAAATAAAATTCAGTCTATAAATACCGACCTGGCACAGCTTGAACCAAGACTTAGCGAGCTAAAGTCTCAGAAACAATCGATGAGTGATGAGCTTGTGGATAAACAGCAAGCCTATCATGAATTGTCTGAGCTGGTTACTGAAAAGTCAACGGCCTTTAACCAGGAGAACATCCGCCTGCATCAGCAGCAAAATAAAGTATCGGGTATTGAAAAAGACCTCGATTATCGGGAAAGCCAGCAGCGTAATCTTGACGGCCGCATAACCATTAATAGTGCTGATCTGGAAAAAGCAAAAGGCGAAATAGCTGATACCTTGCAGCATGTAGATCATAATGACGAAGGGCTGATAGAGATGTATGCTCAAAAAGAAGCGTTTGAAAATGGGGTTCGCGAATTAGAACAGGAGTACTATGCCTCCAGAGCTTTAATTGCTGAAACTGAAAACAAGATTTCGGTATTACGTAAGAATAAGGAGCAGTCTGATTTTATATCGAACGAAATAAAGGATAAAAAAACCAGTCTGAGACTTGACCTCAACGCATTAAAGGAACGGCTGTCTATTGAATTCTCTATCGACATCAACGATCTGCTTGACACCGAAATTCCGGAAAATGAGAATGAAGAAGATCTTAAAGAAAAAACAGAGCGCCTGAAGCGCCAATTGGACGATTTTGGAGCCATCAACTCAACCGCAATGGAGGCTTACCGGGAAATGAATGAGCGTTATACCTTCATTCAGAACCAGAAAAAAGACCTGCAGGAGGCTAAAGCATCTCTGCTTGAAACTATTAAAGAAATCGACGACAATGCAAAAGGCAAATTTATGGAAGCTTTTCTGCACGTACGTGAAAACTTTATCCGGGTGTTCCGTTCCTTATTTAACGATGAAGATAGCTGCGACCTGATCCTCGACAATCCTGAGAATCCGCTTGAATCCGATATCGACATTATTGCACGGCCAAAAGGCAAAAGGCCGCTGTCCATTAATCAGCTGTCGGGAGGCGAGAAAACATTAACAGCTACGGCCCTGCTTTTCTCCTTATACCTGTTAAAACCTGCACCGTTCTGTATCTTTGACGAGGTAGACGCACCGCTAGACGATACCAACATTGATAAATTCAATAACATCATTCGCAAGTTCTCAAATGAGTCGCAATTCATTATTGTCTCACATAACAAACGTACTATCGCGAGCACCGATATTATTTATGGTGTGACCATGGTAGAACAGGGTGTTTCGAGAGTTGTGGCAGTGGATTTGCGGGAAGTAGCTTAGCTAGTTATAAGTATTATTTGTAGGTGATAAGCTTTAAATCATCACAATTATGAGACGCTGCCTGATCATCCCGTTTTTTTTGCTTGCTATTTCTGCGAGCTGCCAGCCAAAAAAGGCGGGCAAGCCTGATCAGTTAATAGCTGATTTAAAGGAGCTATCCTCGGATAAATATCAGGGAAGGAAAATGGGCAGTGCCGGAAGTCAAATGGCAGCCAGTTATATTTCTGAGCGTTTTGCAGAAATTGGTTTAAAATCTTTTAATAACTCTTATCGGCATAAATTCAGCAACCTCAAAGCTCAGGGAACCAATGTGCTCGGGTATATAGAGGGAAAGAAAAAAAATGAGGTGATCGTGATCTCTGCACATTTCGATCATATAGGAATAATAGACGGTAAAATATATAACGGTGCAGATGATAACGCATCTGGTGTTGCTGTACTACTTTCTCTGGCCAAATACTTTGCCGCACATAAGCCTCAGCAGACCTTAATTTTTGCCGCTTTCGACGGGGAAGAAGCCGGCTTCCTAGGAGCAAGATATTTTGTTGCTCATCCCCCACTCTCACTTAATAAGGTCATTTTAAATATCAACATGGATATGGTGAGCCGGGCCGACAATGGAAAGTTATACGCTGCTGGCGCCTACCATTATCCTAACCTGAAAAAGTATCTGACAAGCACTAACAAAACGATCTCGCTGATAGCGGGTCATGATGATCCTAAGCTAGGGAAGAACGATTGGACAAAGCAGAGTGATCATTATGCTTTCCTCGAAAAAGGCATCCCATTCATTTACTTCGGTGTGGAAGATCATTCAGACTATCACAGCAATACCGACGACTTCGAGCGAATAGACACAAGCCGTTTCTTAAATTGTGCAGCAATTATACAGGAGGTAGTTCTAAAAATAGATGCCGGGCTCAGTCTTCAAAACACCTTCAGGGAAAAATTGATCTCTCAATAGTTCCGGAGAGCGCGTCACTACCGGCGGACAATTATCCTGTCCTCTATCATGCCCTTAAATTCTTTATCTGCTTTATTTAACTTTCCTGGGAGTTCCAGAGCTTTGACCCCATTACTTGAAACGTTGGTTGAAGACTTAGTTGACGCCAGCAAGCTGCCCTGTGTGAGATAGCTGTAAGCAGCTTTTAAAGAAGCTTCCCGAATGTCACCGAAATCATAAGCCGGATTGTCATTGTCGGCCGTTGAATTTCCGGTATCAGGTGTAATCCCTAGAAAATAGCCCCCTTCATTCCTCGCATTACGTGATTCAAACATACTTAAGTACATATCGTAATTATCGAACCGTATGGGGAAAAAGCCTACCGGCTTTCCATAAGTGGTTTCACCAACGATCTTCACATCAAGATAAGGTTCCAAACTATTAATCACAAGCTCACTGGCCGAAGCAGTACTACCAGATACAATGAAGACAACTCTCGATATATTATTTAGTGAACCCTTTTTTGAAAAGTGGCGTGTATTTGAAGCGATATCATAGGAAACATCGGCATAAGTATCAAGTTTTCCATCGTTGTTCGAATCCTGTGATTTCCCAAACGCATCCAGGATAAGCTTCCTGGATAAGATGGTTGCTTTGCCCGCCTGCATCAACTCGTTAAAATGTTCTGCATACATCACTTTCCCATTCAGGCTCGATGGTGCTATAAAATTGATCAGATATTCAGCAGTGGAAACATAACCGCCTCCATTATATCTTAGATCAATAATGAGGTCGGTTACGCCCTGGCTAGCAAATGTATTGAAGACCCTTGTGAACTCAGGCAAAGAATTCGTTAAATTAGAAAATCTGGCATAGGCCATATAACCGATCCTTTGAGAGCCAACGCCATTCAAGATTGCCTCTTTCAAAACAGGGCTGCTTGCATAAGACGTTCTGTTTATGGGTGGTAGGTTAACCTCACCCGATCCATCACCCTTTTGCACTGTAAGAGACACCGATGAAGATGATTCCAGAGAGCTCCAGATAAGATTATATTGGCTGTTATAATTCGTTCCTATTTCAGTCCCATTTATTTTGGAAATGTAGTCGCCCCTTTTCAAGCCCTTCTTAGCCGCGTCCGACCCTGGATAAACAGCTTCTATATACAACTTGTAATTTGTAGCCTCGCCATAGGCATCCGCTCTTATACCAAAATCCAAGCCATTCCCTTCAAGGTCTACAGCACTCTTTTTAGCCAAAGATAATGGAGCTGAAGGGTTCTGATCGTCCGCGTCAGTAAAATAAGAATATTTAGGAATCCCCGTATCAGATCCGTTAGACGCGGGTCTGAATTCGTAAGGTTTATTATTTGCAGGATTGATACCGTACCTTGTTATTGCATAAAGTTCTTCGTCAAGCGCATCGATCGGTGAAGAACCGGTAAATCTGCGAGGTTTAAAAGAATTATAATCTGGTATTTCCCTCCACCAAAGATAGATCTGTCTTGCATACAAAAAAACAGAATCTTTAATCATGTCATTTCGAGATCCGGTTGTGGGAGCAATGTCGACTGGAGTTTCTACACCATCAGTGTTAGTATCCTTATCATTGTCTTTTTTACATGATACGCTAAGAGTGCACAAAAAACCGGTCAGTACCAGCAGATGTATTACTTTAGAGAATGATGATTCACTTTTCATCTTTATAATACGTTAATTATTAATTGTATGTTACCCGTACTTACAGAATAGGGATCACAGTAATGCAATAAACAGACCATAAATATAAGGCTTATCACAATAACGGCAGAAAATGTGATAAGTGGATTTGAAAAGAAAAAACGTTACAATATTACACACTGCCTGCAAGTTACGTATTCTGCACCTTAACAAAATCGACACCTGCATTCATAGCAAAATCGAGGTCTGTTGTGGAAGCGCCGAATACAACAACATCTTCGGCTTTAAGGTTATGCTGCTCCATAATATGCTCTAAAGCATCCGGGGCCGGTTTCTGTGCAATTTCCTCCGTAAAATATACCCTAAGGTATTTCTCAAGACCATTCCATTCAATCTGTTTTATCTTATTAAGCTGCTGCAAAGGGTGGCCTTCAGTAACAATAAAGATCTCTTTTCTATCTACTACTATGTCCTGTAAAAGCGTTAAAACCTCTTTATATAATAGCAATTTTAAAGGAAGCCTTGCCTCAACATGCAGGCGGTCAAAGTTTTCACGATACTTCTCGTCGAAACCAAATACCTCCCTGGCTTTTTCAAAGATCAGTTCTGGTCCATGATTTTCATATGCCTTTTTAAAAAAAGCAGTCAAGTCTGAAGCTGCAGGGAAGGTTTCTATATACTCCAAAAAACTGGCAAAAAGATAATAGACCTGTAACTGGTAATCTTTTTCAGGGAACATCACGTTGTCCAGTTCAAAAACAAAAGCTTTTTTTGCCGGATCTATCTCAGTATAAGTTAGCATTAGTCAACAGTTAGTATTTGAAATTCAGGTTCTGCACCTGTATTAAATAAAAATGCTCCCCTATCAGTGGGGCTCGTCTGGTCTTGAGCACCCCGTTGCTCAGTATCTTTAATGACTACAGTGCCAGTTTTATAAGTTCCGAAATATTGATCCAGGTCTTCCTGTGCCGGAACCATAACCCTTATTCCGTATTCATCAAACAATTGTCTGGCTTCGGCCAAAGCCCTGATCTCTAATTTACGCAGCGGAAACACCCGCCGAATGTCTAAATCGAGACAGGTTGTCAAAAGCTGATGGGAAAAAGAGGCAGATGAGACCTCCGGTATCTTAATAAACTTCCTGCTTTTCAGCATTACAGCAGGTAAGTCAACGGAATCGGCAAATATTATATTGTGGGTCTCCGAAATTTCTTTCTCCAGTTTATATGCTTGTGCACCGGAAGCACCTGTTATTAATACATTCAAAGTGGTTCGTTGATTATCTGTCCATCCTTCATAATTACTTTCCGGTCCGCCATTTCAGCCAGGTCTTCATTATGAGTAACAATTATAAAGGTTTGCGAGAACTTACCCCTGAGCTCAGTAAAAAGCTTATGTAAACTCGCTGCATTTTCGGAATCAAGATTTCCGGATGGTTCATCAGCTAAAATAATAGCAGGGCTATTGATAAGGGCCCTGGCCACAGCTACCCGTTGCTGCTCCCCTCCTGAGAGTTCACTGGGTTTATGATCGGCCCTGTGAAGAAGACCCAACATCTCAAGCAATTCTCTTGCCCGGCTTTCTGCTTCTTTCTTACTTTTTTTAGCGATATAGGCAGGTATACAAACGTTTTCCAGAGAAGTGAACTCGGGCAGCAAATGATGAAACTGGAAGATGAAGCCGATGTGCTGGTTGCGAAACGCACTCAGCTTTTTAGCAGACAGCCTGGAGATATTGACTCCATTCAATATCACCTGGCCACTGTCAGGTTTGTCCAGAGAACCTATGATGTGTAGCAAGGTGCTCTTCCCAGCCCCTGATGCTCCAAGTATAGTCACTATCTCGCCTTTGTGAACGGCAAAGTCAACCCCTTTTAATATCTGTAACTTCCCGTAAGATTTCCTGATTGCATTAGCCTGAAGCATACAGCGAAGATAGTTTTTTACATCAAAAGGTTACAAGCGAATAATATTTTAAATCTCAATCCTTTGTAAAAATAATGGCGATCTATCTTCCGATCTGCAGAAATAATGAATAAGCATAGAATTAAACGCCTAAAACTTGCATAAACTTTTCGAAAGTTAAAGCAAAACCTTAGTTTTACGCTTCGAAACTTTCAAAACAATGAATATTCACGAGTATCAAGGTAAAGCGATATTAAAAAGCTTCGGCGTTAGGGTTCAGGAAGGCATTGTTGCCGATACACCCGAACAAGCTGTAGAGGCTGCTAAAAAGCTAAAAGAAGAATACAATTCAGACTGGGTTGTGGTTAAAGCACAAATTCATGCTGGTGGACGTGGTAAAGGCGGCGGCGTAAAACTTGCCAAAAACCTGGATGAGGTTAAAGAAAAATCAGAGCAAATCATTGGCATGCAGCTGATAACTCCTCAAACAGGTCCTGAAGGCAAAAAAGTGAACAAGGTACTTATTGCGCAGGACGTTTATTACCCTGGCGAAAGTGAAACAAAAGAGTTTTACGTAAGCGTACTTCTTGACCGGGCTAAAGGCCGTAACATCGTCATGTATTCTACCGAGGGCGGAATGGATATTGAAGAAGTTGCAGAACATACTCCGCATCTTATCTTCAAAGAAGAAGTAGATCCTAAGGTTGGCTTACAAGGCTTCCAGGCGCGTAAGATCGCTTTTAATCTTGGACTTAGCGGAGAAGCTTTTAAAGACATGACCAAGTTCATTGCTGCTCTTTACAAGGCTTATGAAGCTACTGACTCTTCTATGTTTGAGATTAACCCGGTGTTAAAAACATCTGATAATAAGATCCTGGCTGTTGATGCAAAAGTTAATCTTGATGATAACGGTTTGTTCCGTCATGCAGATTATGCTGCGTTACGTGATGAAACTGAAGAAGATCCAACTGAAGTTGAAGCAAGCAAATCAAACCTTAACTATGTAAAACTTGATGGAAACGTGGGTTGCATGGTAAATGGTGCTGGTTTGGCTATGGCAACGATGGATATCATTAAAATTGCTGGTGGTGAACCTGCCAACTTCCTTGACGTAGGTGGAACAGCTAATGCACAAACTGTAAAAGCTGCTTTTAACATCATTCTCTCTGATCCAAACGTTAAAGCAATATTGATCAATATCTTCGGTGGTATCGTTCGTTGCGACCGTGTTGCTCAAGGTGTTATTGATGCCTACAAAGAATTAGGAAACGTTCGTGTTCCAATTATTGTGCGTTTACAGGGAACAAATGCTGAAGAAGCTAAAAAGCTTATCGATGAGTCGGGCTTACAGGTTTATTCTGCTATCCTTCTTAAAGAGGCTGCGGAACTGGTAACGAAAGTATTGGCTAAATGAGTAATAAAAGATTTTAAAATAAAAAAGCTATCCTCGGATAGCTTTTTTATTTTAAAATCTTTCGTAACTGTAGGTTTGCTCGTGAAGCTTCGTACCGTCACTTAGTGCATTAAACTGTTTAACAGGAAGATTATTCTGATACTCGTATCGAATATTAACTTCCTGAACTGTGTCTTCGGGATATCTGGTGGTTTTGACCTTGATCAGATTGTTAACGGAATTATACCTGGCATTCCCTAAAGTAGGCATCAGGTTATAGAATGGATTGATTTTATTGTCGTATTTAAAAACTGCATCTTCCTTGAGCGTATTCTCAGGTATTCTAAAGGTTTTTTGCCGGCTGATATTATTGCCCTTATATTCAACAATAACATAGTAAGACGGCACGTGATTAAAATAATTGACGGTAATTTTGTTCAGCACCTCTTCGTTGTAATCGTAGACTTGTTCAAAGACTTTTTCGGCCCCTGTTTCCTTTATTTCGAAATATTCCTGGCGACGGAGTTTATCGCCCTCGTAGATATATTTTGTTTCAGCAACTCTGGCATGAGCTGAGTGCAGGCTGACACTACTTAAATGATTAGCTTCATATTGGTACTGCCTGGATGACATTAAAGCGCCATCATCCCTTCTGTCTTCATCACGGACTAATTGCCCACTTGCATCATAGTAATAATACTGGCGATAATAAGTTCCATCAAAATAATAAAACTTACTTTCCCTGACGCGTGACTGAGGATGAGCAGACTCTGAATCTTCTTTTTGGCAACTTGCTATCAGAACGCACAACAAGGCCCCGAGTATCTTTAGTTTTTTCATAAAAACCTAATATCCCTAATTACGTGAACACGCTCTAAGATGCTACAAAACCGCATCAAAAGAATTTTAAACAGCCAGGTGATTGATGGTGGATAGAAACGAAAAGTGCTCCCGAAGGGATTCGAACCCCTATCGATGGTACCGGAAACTCACATTCTATTCCGTTTTCTCGATTTCTAAATTCTCGGTGAAATCAGAAAATAGCGGACATTCCTATCAAAAAAGCACATTAAAGCTTTCCTTGTAATCTTTTAGCTTTACTTCTTTTTCAAACTTTTTTGCTAAATTTATCGTTATTGTTTTACAAATGTTTTACAAATCCTACCTATGTCAACTACCATTAAAGCTGTCGTCTTAGGGCATCACAAAAAAGGTGATGGAACTTATAATGTAAAAATAAGAATTACCCATCAAAGAGTAAGTCGCTATCTGAATACCAACCACTATGTCACTGATAAGCAGTTAAAAAAAGATTTGTCCATAAAAGATAACATCCTATTAATGAACTTAGACAAGATCATTAATGGCTACAGAAGAAAAATCAGTGAAATAGAGGACAGGCTAGATTATTTCGATTGTAAATCCCTTGTGGAATTTCTGAAAACAGCAGATGAGAAAATTGATATAATAAGCTTTGGCAGGAGCTACATAGACGAACTAAAGAAAAGTGGCAGAACTGGAAGCGCAGCTAACATTGGAAAAGTAGTAAATAGCCTCGAAGATTATTTTGGAAGAGACAAAATTAGCATTACGGAAATAACTGCAAAAATGCTGGAGAACTACGAAAGATTTCTCCGGTCAGATAGAGAGCTGATCAGAAAGCACCAGAACAAGAAGGAGTTTAAAATTCAAAGTAAAGGCCTATCTGATGCCGGATTGCATAATCACATGCGAGACTTGCGTTTGCTATTCAATGTGATAAGAGATCGGTTTAATGACGAGGATTTAGGGATCATAAAAGTAGCTCACTACCCATTCAAAAAATACAAAATTAAACCTCCCGCTGAAACCAGAAAAAGGAATTTAGATATTGATGCTATTCTCAAAATTCGCGATCATAATACAGAAGATAAAGATTCTCGGGTAACATTGGCAAGAGATTTATTTGTGTTATCCTTCTACCTGTGTGGAATAAACTCGGTGGATCTTTATTATTTAAACGAAAGTGATCTAAATAACGGACGTTTAGAGTATAATCGATCAAAAACTAAAGGCAAAAGAAAAGACGGAGCTTTTATAAGCATTAAAGTAATTGCAGAAGCAGAGCCTATACTAAGTAAGTATTTAGGTAAACTTTCCAGTCGATATTCTACTGCCTCAGGTCTTGCTACAGCTCTTGGCTTTGGCATGCGTAAGCTCCAAGAGCAGCTTAATATCTCTGAAGTGACCTTTTACTGGGCGAGACATTCCTTTGCAACCATTGCCAGAAATAAATGTAGAAAATCTAAAGATGATATTGCATTAGCATTAAACCATGTTGATGAAGGTAGAAAAACCACAGACATCTATATTGAAAAAGACTGGAAGATTGTTGATGAAGTTCAGGAAGCGGTAGTTGAACTTCTGAAATTATCAACTAGGAGTGCCTAGCAAACTTTATTGGTCGTTCACACAAGTTTTCCTAAAATATTTCACCCTAACCGTTTTAAAATGTCAACCACTATAAAAGCAACAATCCTTAAACATCACAAAAAAACAGACGGAACGTATAATGTCAAAATCCGTATCACTCATAATAGGATGTCAAGATACCTTGATACTAACCATCATGTAACGGATAAACAGCTAAAGAAGGATTTATCAATTAAGGATAGTGTAATCCTTTTGAGTTTGGATAAGACAATAAACGCCTATAGAAAAAAGATAAGCGAACTCAATGATAGGCTTTATTCTTTTGACTGCGATGCACTTGTTAAACACCTTACAGCTAGGACTGAAGAAATAGACATCATAGAATTTGGGAGGGCTTTTTACGGAAGATTAATAAAAGAAGGAAAACCGGGTAGTGCAGGAAACATTAGAGCTGTTGTATTTAGTCTAATTGATTTTTTCAAAAACGATAGTGTTCCAATAATTAACATTACCTCTAAAATGCTAGAGAATTACGAGAAGTACTTACGCACCGAGCGTAGCCTTACTCGCAATATTCCAGGCCGTAAGTCCTATATCATCAACAGCCCTCCCCTTTCGGATGCTGGTTTGCACAACCACATGAGAGATTTAAGACTTTTATTCAATGCGGCAAGAAATTATTATAATGATGAAGATCTTGGAATTATAAGAGTACCAAACTATCCATTTAAAAAATACAAGATTAAACCAAGACCAGAGACTAAGAAACGTAACCTTACAATTTCAGAAGTTTTAAAAATTAAAAACTTTAAGCCAGAAATGGTTGATGGGCGAGTTGAACTAGCCAAGGACCTCTTTATGCTGTCACTATATATGTGCGGAACTAACTCCGTTGACTTTTACTACCTGACAAGATCAAATATTGTAAATGACAGACTAGAATATAAAAGAGCAAAGACTAAGAGTAAGAGAAAAGATCAAGCTTTTATAAGCTTAAAAATAGTCGATGAAGCTAAGCCGTTAGTAGCGAAATATGTCGGTATACTTTCAGAACGTTATTCTACCCACACGGGCTTGTCTACAGCTTTGAGTTATGGCATGAGGAAACTACAAAAACTACTTGAAATTGAAGAAGTAACTTTTTACTGGGCTAGACATACTTTTGCAACGCTTGCGAGAAACAAGTGTAGAAAAAGTAAAGATGATGTTGCTTTGGCTTTAAATCATGTAGATGAAGGGACTAAGGTAACAGATATTTATATCGAAAAGGATTGGAGTATTGTCGATGAAGTACAAGAGGCAGTTGTAAAGCTATTTAGATGAAAGAAGAGCTTCGCTGGGAGCTCTTCTTTGGTGTTCCCGGAGGGATTCGAACCCCCATCAGTTGAACCGGAATCAACAATTCTATCCATTGAACTACGGGAACAGAGCGACAAAGATAGAAGATTGATTATGTAAAAAAAATAAAAAATTACAAGTCACTCTAACGCTTAAGAAATTTTAAGTGATGTCTATATTAATGGCGATCTTTTCTTATATTTGTTTTAAGCTCTAAACGGGAGCTTGACATTCGTCTTTGCAAAGCTGTTTAAGCACCGTTTTCAACCAAATTTATTGAACGCTTATTCTCGTTTCGGGAAGCGGTAGGCGAATGACGTTTTTCTAGCGAGTTTAGGAGTATCAATGAAAGTCAGAACAAACGTTCCTGATCCGGAGCGCATTAAACGTCAAGCAAAAAAATTACGTAGAACGGTTGAGATGTCCCATATGGAGGCATTAAATCAAGTTGTCAGGGAACATGGTTTTGATAATTGGAACAATTATCAAAACTGCCAGCCAACTAAATCCAGTGGGAAACATGAGATTAAAAGACCCGCAATACCCGCGACTTCCGCGTTAGATTATTATAATGTAATTACCGGTGCTATAATCGATCAACATCCAAACCGAAAGATGTCTGTTAAGAGACATAAAAAAGTAGGAAAATTAATTAAAGAGGTAATGGATGCCGTCGAATATTATAAACGAGCAAACAATGCTATCTTTAGCATACGATCAACTCTCGAAACATGGTTGGGAAATGAATATAACGAACGGGAATTGCCTACTGAAGAATTTAACAAGATTTACCTAGGTCGCAGTGGGCACGGCTTTGAAACTAGTCCTTCAAATACAAGGAAGGCAACACTGAAACGAAACTTAAAGATAGCATGGTCTATTCTCCTACAGTCTTACCATGATTGCAAACCTATGGAGAAACTTGAACATCGTTTTAAATTAGCATTTAAGGCTTTAGACAATTGGCCTGCTAGACTCAGAACTCCTATTTTTTACTATCGAGGTCAGCTAAGACCGGGTACCTTAGTGCGTATAAAAAATGGAAAAAACACGTTGGGTATCGTATTTCACCATGATTATAGGAGGAAACTTGTTGAAGGGTATTCTGACGGGGGAATTTTTCATGCTGCCCGCCACGAAGTAACTATATTGAAGAATCAAAGTACCGCTCGAAATTTCAAACCTATGCGACTTTACCTTCCTTATGGAAAATGGAGATGCGAGAGTGGCAAAGAGGTTTTATTTAACCGAGACTACTCTCCTATTTGGGAACGGTCTCCCAAAGGACGAGTGCGGGTTATATCCCCTAACAAGGAAATAGATTTCCTCGAACAGGAATTCTTCTATGATGATCGTTCGGCGCCCTATTATAACAATGAAGTAACTTTGCAGCGCTGTCAGTCAATTTTGATGGAATGGGGTGTGCATGAAAAAACACCTAAAGTTCTCAACATGTTGACCGAAGCATTGTCAGCTGGAGATGTTAGACTGCTTAGTCCTAAAGGTGTGTCTTAAGATCACTTCAATGCTAAAACTTAAAGAGCTCCACTTCTAACAAGTGGAGCTTTATTACTCATTACAATTGGAAATTATTATGAGATAATTATCTTTACACAATATAAACAGGGGCGCCACCTGGATAAAAACTGGTTATTTTTTATGGCACGTAAGTTTCCAAAATTCTTATGGACCAACCCGGACAATTCCAAGTCTGAAGGTCCATTTCTTATTCATTCCCAAGAACCACGCTTTATTGCTAAACCTAAGTTTACAGAGCAAAGATTTATGCACGAAGTTAGCATAATTGAAATGTGGGATGATTCTTGTGGGCCTTTTGACCCTCAAGTTGAGGAAATAAAAGAAGAAATTATTAAGTGGTTTAATTATTCCGGTAGAGGTACTTCTATTCATCCGGATGACAAAATCATTTGGGCCATTTCCAAACTCCCCTTTCTAAAGGATAATGAGACGGAGTTCTCCGTTGACAATGCCCGGGAATTAATTAGGATTCTATTTCCTTCACAAGCTAAGACAATTTATCAGACAAGTAGTTCCTATACCTTCAAGCACTTATTCGAGCGGATTAGCAGTTATGTCTCAAAGGGCCGTTACAAGTATTGCGGGAATGATACCATGATAACGGCATTCGAACTTGAAGGATTCAAGCTGAGAATGGATGGTCCTAATGCCTACATGAACTTGTTACCACAGGAAGTAGAAACAGCGAGAACATTATACCGCGGTTAGGATGGCCTTTTCTATTGACCAGAGATATTTAAAGCATATCAGTTTTTTAGAACCTCCAGGATGCATGAGGGAAATCCTCCTGCATCCTTTTCAGAGAGACCATTGTATTGAACTAGCCTTGTTTCAAGAGCATCGGTTTGCCTTTTACTATTGGCTAAAATGGACTAATAATTTACTTACTGAAATTCCTTCTTTAATCAGCTATGACTGGCACCAGGACCTGGCACCGCCTTACAAAGATGAATTGGAAGAACTTCAGGAGCTCGATACAACTAACAGGGCGGAGGTTGCTTTGTATACGTGGGCGAAGCTGTCACATTTTAATGATGTTCAAATTAGGGCTGCACTTCTGCTTAATAAATTAAAAGATGTTTACGTCATCTGCAGACAGGACGTCGGAAGAAAAGCGAAAGAAGAGATTAGGGACATCTATGGAAATGTCCATACGATCAATATATTTAGAAGCACGGAGGCCTTCGATGCTTATGTACCTTGCATAGAAGACCAAAAGGTATATTTGGATATTGACTTAGATTTTTTTACGTTCGGAAATCCGACGTCTGGAAAAAGCCCTTTCAACACTAAAGGGTACACTTATATGAAACAGGCTGCGATTAAGGAGCTTTTTTCGGCAAACAGTGAAACTCTGAGATGGATACTGAGACGTTTGGCAGGCTTTACAATCGCTACTGAACCAGAGTTTTGCGGTGGTCTGAAAAAATCCAATTACTTCCTCGGAATTTTGGATAACATCTTTTTTACACCGTCACTATTTCATAGGGACTTGCGTGGTGATGGAACCAAATGGAGGCAAGAAATAATTGACGCGCTATAGATTTTATAAAACTGGCAAACAGTGAAGGCTTATTCTTCAGCGCCATTATCGTCCAAACCCTCCTTTCCATTCCTAGTATAAAATCTTTTGATTATTTTAATTTCGTCTTTAAAACCTTTTTTGTCCAGCAATTCCATTAGTGATTCTCTTTCATACCCACAATTTAATTCTGCAGACTTAAACTTAGAAGTGTTCATCTTCGTAATGAATTCTTTCCCGTCTTTATAAAAATTAGCACTGGTTATATAAACTGCTTTCGGAGTCTTTCCCTTCTTTATCTCCGCCATGTAATCTTTAAACGCAAAAGGTAAGGTCCTCCTAAAAAACCATTTTAAAGAAGATTTTCTATCGATATCGCCAAGAGGAATATGTGCACCCGAATGATATCCTTTCAGTTCTAAAAAAATGATTTCAGGAGGATGTGAACTGTGGATAATATAATCAAACTCATATGTTTCCTTTTCTCCTATGTCATTTACTCTAGATATGATTCTTGACCTTTCAATATGGGAGTTAGGATAATTCTCGTCAATAGTGGGTACATCAGAAATTCAAAAAGAGCACCTCGGAGTCCTTTTAACGCATCTTCCTGGCCTGCTTGTGTAATAGATGTTAATATATCTTCTATTGTTCTCACTAAGCTCATTTTTCAAGTACCTCCCATGTGAGAGGCCAGAAAGAGCCAGATGTATTGCTTCGAGAATTGTTGATTTACCTGCTTCATTATTTCCAACTAAAATATTCAACCCAGCATTCAGCTCAAGGATGGAAGTTTCTTTAAAACATTTAAAATTTGTGATTTTTACTTTACTGAGATGCATGATAAGCGAATAGGATTTGCAGATTTAAATTTAGTAAAAATCGAAGAATTTTGAACTCCTTGGCTAATTTCATCTCCTAGAACTTCGACGAAGTTCTCCTTCCTCGTAGTAAAGAAACAGTCTATCTAACTAGATTTGGATGTCATTTCCATTTTCACTATCTTCATAATACATCATCGCCTATGAAAACCGTCATCCTCTTTTGCATTATTTGCCTCACCGCCACAGGAGCATTTTTATCTGGAATAAGCTCGCATAATCTTTTACCTGGCTTTACTACAGGCTGGTGTTTATGGCTCTTATTCTTTGTCTATATCTTCAGAAAATCAAGAAAAGCTGCTCAAAGGAAGGTACAAGAGAGATATTTCAGTGAGTATTATAGGCATCACAGAAATATGAATTCATGATTTGCAATAAATAAGAAAACCGCCACAGCCTCTTCAGCTGTGGCGGTTTTGCTAACACACGTAGGTGCTACCATTGTTAACGACCAACCTTCTTTTGTTGACCTTCTTCATGTTTTAGATCTGCCTGATGCTCTGAGCTATTCTCAGTAGACCTTGATTGTTGCTTAACTCGTACTTCTTGCGTTGAAGCAGAATCTTGCCATAATCCAGAAGCTTCATTCTTTTCTTTTGCCAGTTCCGGCCAAATGTGATAATCTCGAATGGGCAATAACTTTTTGTCAAATAGATTCACCGCTTTCATCTCGGGATTAGCAGCAATGTAAATTGAAGTCTTTTTACCTTGGAGTTGCAACTCCCCTGCCGCCAAGTCCCCCTTCTTTAAGCGATTGATAAGCTCTTCTTTCTTACTTTCATCGGCCAACTCCTTTACGGGATACTTGGCAAGGCTCTTCTCCAAATCGTAACCGTAATTAGGATAAAAATACCGGAAGGGATGGTTCCCTTTAGCGTCCTTAACATTGAGGTCTATTTTTGCCCAGACGTTAACTTTTTCCGATTGATCATCCCTTCTCAAATCCTTATTAACCGACCTTCCTGAAAGCAGGTTATAAGCTTCTTTAGCTGTAATCCATGGCTTGAATAACTGTTCTCGAGGAGGCGTGTCAGGTTTATTTAAAACAGCTTTAAAATCATTAAGAAAATACATGTCACTATTCTTGCCTTTCGCGAAATTGACCTCGTAAGCAATATGCTCTGCTGCTCCGGCATTTTCTTTTGATGCTCCTGGAGGTGTTACTGTATTGTTTAGACCCAACTTAAAGGCTGGCATTTCATTTCTAATCGCGCTTTCAAGCACCTCATTAAGCTTATCCCCAAAGCCCAGATATTTAAGACTTGACTTAAGGTACTCAAGATTTTTCTCGTTCATAAAATCAAAAAGATAAATGGTAGAAATAGATAGACTGGTAGAATGATAGCTTGAGCTATCTGGATGATGTCCTGGTGTAGCCTCTGCTATATTGCTTACTTTCTAGGTTTTCCGAGACTGAAACTTTTGGATCTTTAGCAAGTTCGAATTCACCTTTCTCGCCACTATCTCGTTTAAGGATATCCTTACCGGTAAAACTGTTTATGCCACGTAGTAGTAAGTACGAAACGCCGCCATCAAGTAAAACTGATAGGGTGAGAGCGGATCGGTCGGATAGCACACCTTTCTTCTCGCCTGCACGATGTTGAATGGAGGTCCCGTCCTCTAACTGAATCATCTCCCCTTTTTGAAAGGCTTCAATCTGATCATTCCGTAATTTTTTACTATTAATTGAATATGGAGGGATGACGTCCGCAGGGTCGTATGAGAGGAACTCTCGTGTTTCAGAATCATATTCAATAATATGCTTCTTCTCAACGCCGTGATCTTTGAAATCCTTTTCGATATGAGATAACTCCCCTTTGATCAATTTCTCAGCTTCAACCTCCGTCAGCAGCGCATGCTGATGGGCTTCTTTATAAATGGGATGAATTAGTACATCTACTTTATTACTTTCGTTCCTAACCAAAGATAGTTTGGCGTCAAGAGAATCAATAGTGATGCCATCCGAACTTAAATTTTTCAGTTTGACAAAATCTGTTCTCCGTCCGGCTAGCAGAGCTTGCTTATCATCCTGATTAAGGTTCAATGTGTCACCATCAACTAGTCCTAATCGTCGCAGCTCATTTAGCGGCAGCTCGCCTTCTTTAAATGCTTCTTTCATAAGTTAATATTTTAATAATGAATAGATAAATAAATTGATATCGATACAGCCGGATTAATTGAAGAGATTTGCAATTTCCATAACCTCTCTATTAATCCGGTCAAAATTCCGGCTTAGTATTTCTGATTTCCTACCTTGAAAGTCGTAGTAGACTGGCAAAGAGGGATAATTTTTCTCTTCTACTCGTATTGCTTCAAGGTCAAGGTTTAAACGGCAGTGAACTGCCGAGGTAGAAAAACGCCCAGTATATCTTTCTTCAACGTCATGAGCTAATAGCCCTACGAGTTCTCCCGCTTTTAAGGAAGCTATTTTTCCTGCAGGGATAAGTGGTTCAAGCTTTTCATTTATGGAAACAGAGGTTCTGGTTCGATCAATGCTTAATCCCTCCCCTTGTTGTTTAATCTTACCAAAAAGACGTTCCAGCCATTCCAGTGTTTCCTTACTCCGGACTGAACCAGCTAATACATTTCCAATAACGGAGGTTATTGTAGAAGCAGTGTCCTTCCCATATTGCTGCTTAAACTGAGGCAACTCTTGCAGCCCTAATAGAACGGCTACTTTATTACTTCTAGCAGTAGCTATCAGATTCTCAATTTTATGCATAAATAAGGTTGGTACTTCATCGATAATCAAAGCTGTCGGATTATTCCCCTTTGAGTTCACCAACCTTGTTAGCCGATTGATAATTACCGAGTAGCAAGCTGAATTGATATTTTGAGTAGCCGGATCATTTGCCAGAACGAGGCTTGAAGGAGTCGCAGGGTTACTGATCTTCAAATCGAAATCATCGCCGGAAAACACCCAGAATGTCTCCTTTGTAGCCATACGGCTTATAAAAATCTTGAGGGTCCCTACCTGACCTTCCAACTGCTCAAATGCCCGTGAATTATAGGCAGTTTTAAAAGGAGATAGAAGGGATGACAGCTCTGGCTCGGAAAATAGTGTATTAAATATCATTTCGTAAGACAGATTTAAAAAGGCTAGTACATGCGGAAGGCTGCTGTACTTCCCCTTATCATACCTGCTAAAGAAATAGATACATGCTGCCAAGAAATTGACCGCAGATTGAGTAAAGAATTGATCGCTCCCGCCTGATTTGTCCCCTTTTTTCAAAGCTTCTACCAAAGCCTCAGCCGTTTCAGATGCATCTGCTAGGCTTGATATAAATTCGCTCTTCCAGGGATTTATTCGTCGGCTCTTTTCAACCTCAATTAAGTTTATAACATGAAACTCATGCTTGCTTTCAAAGTTGTCGCTCTTCGCCTTCAGAAAGTGGGAATACGCAATGCTAGCCAAATCCGGGAATTTGAAATCGTATATACATAGGGAGAAGTTCTTAGCAGACAATTGTCGGATGAAGGTGTTAACCACCCCAAAGGATTTCCCCGATCCAGGAGTTCCGATTAACAACGTTCCTCTAAATATATTGTCCAAATTTATCCAACCATTCCGCACCTTACCCTTATAGTAAAAAAGCATAGGGATATTCACAGATGAAGGCGTTAAGACTGGCTTTACTGGCTGCAGAAATGCTTCCTCCTCAACATTCCATTTGTCCTTACCTAATTTCGAACTAATAATTTTACTGATATTATCCATTGAGATATGAACCAGAATAGCTCCCAGGAACGAAGAAAGAATATATACCGCCTCATATAATACCCCATTTGCGGTTGATCCTTTTGCCTGAAAGTACAACCCGGAGAAAAGGATGGCAAGACCAACGGTGAGCGGATAAATTATACTCGTTTTAGGATCTAGATCCTTCTGTTTTCTACTCAAAGTACCAATCGAAGCCAGGAAGATCAGGAATAAGGTAAACAGTTTGCTATTGAGCAAACTATGGTAAAATGGAAGTCTGGAAAGCCGGTAGCTAAAATCAATCAACAATCGACTGGGTAAGTGTTTAGTAAGGACATTCCCTTCCAAATAAAAGAATAAAAATATCTCGGTAAGTACATGGAAATAGATATAACACTGGAGGAAGCGGAGCAAAGCTTGTTGTCCTTTGGTTTCTTCCATTATTTACTAGTTTGGCGGTAGTACATCAGCTTCCAAAATTTCCTTATAAGGTATTTTGAGTTGGACATTCCTCCCGGAAATTTGCTTTTCGGTAAGAGAAACGTTTAGGATTTTACTTCCAGGATAAGTGAATTTCTTAAACACGAATACGTTACGATAATATCGCTTGAACTTTGAGTTTGGGAACAAGGAAAGGACTGGAGTAATTTCGATTGATTGAGAATTTGTCGCTTTTGTTATTTTCTTATCTTCGATTTTAAAACGCGCTTCGTCAATTTGAAATGGGAGATTAGTTTTATTAGAATAACTTACATCTAGAAAAATATAGTCTCCTACAGAATAGACCTGGTTCAGCTCAGCTTCAAGTTTTTTATGAGATTTTTTTACAATAGGTTTATCCCGTCGATTTCTGAACACCTCGTATGCATACCTTTTAAGTGTAGATGAGGAAAGTTCTATCCGATCTATATCCAATGGAATTGTTTTATCAGGCGTAATTTCTATTCTCGTTGGTAGCGTATCTGTAATTCCTCCCTTATAACACACTTGGTATTGAGTCAAGTAGGATTCTCCGGCGATAGTGATAACAACATTGCCCGGGCTAAAAGGCCACTTCGAGATTGAATCAGGACGGGCACGCAGCCGGAGGATATTTTTTAAAGGGAGATCACCGACAATTTCATTACTGGAAATATCTACATATTGTATGGATTCCGGCGAAATGAAATGTAATGTAGAATTTGGATTAGCTTCCACTAAAGGAAGTTTTTCTAAAGGTCTTGTCTGAGCAAACAACCCAAACACGGCAAAAAGCAAACTGAATGTTAAGACGATACTTTTCATGGTAGGTGATCTAATAGTTCTTTTGATTATTTTTTAATTCGGCGGGATCGACCAAGAAGACTTGTGTGTTGTATTTTATTTCCGCCTTGTTCTGCCTTATCAGCTTAGACAGAGCCGCGGAAGAAGATTGAAACACCTTCTGCATCAAACTCATAAAAAGCTGACTATTATTTTCGATCTGATTCTGAAGGTTTATTCCCTGAACAGAACTGTTTCCAAGTTCCTTTTGAAATTCTCTAAATGCTGATGCCGGCACAAAGAGTCCAGGCATTCCATCCCGATCATAAATCTCCAGCTTAACAGGCAGGATAAGATTATTTACAAGTATGGAATTTATAGTGAGACTCACCCTCTGAGCATTGAAACCAGAAATCTGAGCATAGAGATAAGTCCCTGATTTAACAACTACCCTTCCCACCAGTAAATCTTCCAGTAAGCGAATTCTAAGTCGTGAGCCAGCGTACCCTTTTATATCTTCGTCGACAATAGCGGTGATTAGTGAACGATTTTCGTTGGGCCTAACAGTATTGAAAGCTTGCAATCCTCCTTCATACTTTTTAACCGCCAGTACCTTCTGCTCCTTTTTTTCTTTTTCAGCCAGTTCCACTTGCCGCTTCCTTGCCTGTTCAGCTTTAAACTCAGGATCATTCGCTTTTCCCATACTGTCTATCAACGCCATCTGCTGCCGAAAAACAGCCATTGGATCCTGTTCTTGAGCAGAAGCTTTTAGCTGCTTGTTTTGATTCATTGCTCGAAGCAGTCGTGAAAGCTCATTATTACCGCTGCTTGTCGAGTTATTTCCATTGCCGTAATTCATTCGCGAGCCTTTCCGGCTTGAATAACTTTCTTCAGTTCCCCATCTTGTTTTAATAGACTGGTTAATAGAGTCTAAAAGCCGCTTTTCCTTTTGGCTTTCTAAGTCTGGTAGCGGCGGATCTTTTGAATGCTCATCTTCTTCGATCTCACCTAAGGCAGATAACCCATCACCATCTTTGTACCTTTGCCGGAAGGTCGCTAACTTATCTTCGAGACTTTGCTTCTTGACTTCCTCGGAGACATCCGAGATGTTCTCCTGTAGGGCCACCTTCTTGTTCTTTTTTTCCTCCGGCTTGTCAAAATTTCCTTTGTAGAGATAGAAAAAAATGAAAATAAAAGGCAGCACAATGACTGGCAGCACGTACTTAGGCTGCTGAAAATTAATTTTCATAGCTAACGATATTTTTTAAAAGTGGATTGGATAGAGTGTAATTGGTCGATCGATGACCTGAGTAGCAGAGTATCAGCTACTGTTACTGAATCTTTTGCTTTTATAGCGGAAAGCTGTGACTGAAGATTTATTATTTCTATCAAGGAGGTAAAAGCGTTTATTGGAACATCTCCTCGGGCAAAAGGAAATTCAATTTTTTGTTTAGCTACCGAAGATTCTGTATGAGGATTAACGAAAAAAGACATATAGGCGGATACAAGTAAAACCGCTAACATAAGGCCAATAATCAAATTCTGCTTATTCTGGGTTAGGTTTTTCTTTAGTGGAGCAAACGCCCCTCCAACCTGGCTTGTTAATTTTGATTTAAAAGTTAGTTTTGGGCACATTTTCCAAATCTTTGTTTTCTAGAGTTTTCCAATTAATAATTAAAGTGGCATGAGGATTATTATCCGACCTGACTTCCAAATCTTTCAGATAACCTTCAGTGACAAGTGATCTTGTAATAGTCGAGCTTCTGCGATCAATTTTTTGTTTGCCATAGTATCTGAAATATTTCCTGGCCTCGTTGAGATAAATAGAATCAGTGGTAATGGTAAGTATAGCACTTGAAGATAGGATAGAATTAAAATACCCTTTCTCCTTCAGGTTGTTGTATTGCATAATGCCACTTTCGTCTACAAGATACATTGCCCTCTTCATTTGATATTCGATGTACTTCTCATCTGGAGTTAGAGAAAAAAAGAGCTGATGAAACTGATTTATATGGGATCGATATTCTGCAGCCCGGTTCAACTTGACATCTACCTGTTTAACCAGCAAAGGAATACTGTTAGCATCTAATACATATACCGATTTTCGGGCATCAGCAATTTGACGGAAGGAGAAATAAGAAACGATGGCTACTATAAGCAGAGAGACAAATATGCTTCCAGCCGAGACAAAGGTAGCCAGCCGAATTTTAGATTCGATGTTTTTTATAATCATAGGAGTTGTAGGGACAATGAAATAAATTTAATTACGAACAATATCACTTCATCATTTTGGCACCAATCCTCGTCAAATTGGTTGCGCCTCTGCTAAATGAAGAAACAGCACTGGATATTCCGGAGGTAGATATAACCCAGGTGCTAATACTGGGAACGGTTAGCATTGTCAAAGCACCAATAATAAAGGTTCCTATTACTATTCCAAAAGAGAAAATACCGTTACTGGCGAACGCTCCTAACTTTTCCATACTTGCTCCCGTCGTATCAACCAGCTCTTTATACCTCGTAATCTCAGCTTCCATTGCATAATGCTGCAATAGCGACGAAACATATAATACTAAAAAAGCGATGCCCGAATACAGATTTACTGAAACAAAGCGAGCAATCCATGCAGTAAATGAATCTCGGAATGCCGGAAGAATACTAACAGCAACGCTAAAAGGTCCGAGAATTATTAAAATGGTTGAAAAGATGATTTGAATGATAAAAATGAAGTAAACGCAAATCCTTAAGATCCACAACGCAATAGTCTCCAGCAAGGACGTTGCAAATAGTTGAAGACTTATTTGCATTCGATTTCGAAGATCTATAATAGGATTCCAAACATCGGCAAAGCCTTCTTTTACTGAGGATTTTACTGATTCCCACGCATTTTCATACCAAGTATCCGCTTCGTGCTTGGCGACTTCTGTTTCCGCTTGCACTTTAAATAATTGATCCGCCAACTCAGCCATCAGTTTAGCTCGTTCCAGTCTTAAGGCATCTACATCAGATTGACTATCCTCAAACATTTCTTCCGTTTGTGCCGCAACCAGATCGGTTGGCAAAGCCACTAGTTTAATAAAGCTTCCCCACCAAATAATAATCATTGCTAACCCAAATGGTCTTAACAAAGGCATTACTTCCAGCTTTTTGTCCCCAGCAATCATCTCATATGATCTAATACCAAAATAGATAAGCATGAAAATTGCGGCCAAAGCTTGAGCATCTGCGATAAAGGAATCATAATGAGTCCATACAGTTTCTTTCATCGCCCTTAGAAAGTACATCATACCTTCTTCATAAACAGTACCTCCTTGTAGAAAGCTGAAGGTATCTTTGTAAGAGTCGGAGGCTGCAACCGAAGGCTGATTAAGAAAAAAACCGGCAACGCCGGTTAAGGATTCAAGAGTCAAATTCATACTTACAACTTTGATTTGGATAAAATAGAATTAGCTATATCAATGTCCGACTTCTGGAAATCAGCTCTGGAAAGACTGCCTTCCTTCCCCTTTAGATTCTCATGAATTCTAAACAGATTGAGTTGCTTTCTGGCGTTCTGCTTTTTGGCTTCCCAGGCTGCTAACAACCTTCGATAATCCTTCAGGATTCGATGGTAGGAAATAATCCTAGATCCTCGATCAAAAATAGAAGACCTGGCCAAGTTCAGTCGTTCTTTTAAAATATCAATTTCCTCCAGATACCAATTCAAGCCTCCGTTTCGGGTTAAATAAACCTTAACGTCTTCGCCTGCTCCGTTTAAGACATCTTCGGAAAAATCAGTCAAGGAGCTTAGCTCAGACTGGTAGTACATAAGCCACAAGGGATCAGCATCCGAAAGTAGCGGAGAATAATTCACCGCCTCAGAAATAGCGGTTGTACTTAGCGTATCAGACTCTAACTTATACTGCCTTGCCGTGTTTGCCATTGCGGTTAATAAAGCAAGTCTTTGAGTTTGAGGTCCGACCGGCCCCAAGGGTCTTTTATCCGTCTTCGGGTAGTCTGGATGTAGTCCCCAGGTAAGCCAGTACAGAGGATTTAGTCCCAGGAATCCTTTATCCGGAATAAATTTATCTTTATCCCACTGCTTATAAACCATCCTCTCCTGTTGGTATTTAATCGCCTCATCAAAGATGAGTCTCTGTGCAAAAAGATTAGATACCTGGAGGCATAAAATGCAAGCGCCTAATACCTTTTTCATAAGTTACTTTTTAAAATGTTTTTATCGCGGAGTATTTGGTCGATGAGATATTTATCCCTGTTGATAAAATTCCGGTAGGGATTTGCTGCCTGCAGGATTCCATTTACTTTTGCCCAATACATAGATTTATTGACACTATAGCATAAAGCTCTCATTACTTTAAGCTCCAGAATAGTTTTATTTAAGAGGGCATCCCGTTTCTCATAATTCAATAGGACATCATCCCCTTCTTTGAGGACGATCTCAGATACTTCAGTAACAAGTCTTACTCCTCTGGACTTCAGTTGCCGTGCAGACTCTTCTGCAAACAGCAAGAGATATGGTTCATTACCGGCTGTTTTTAACATCCTACTACCTTCCTCTACAACTTCAGCAGAAATTTGCATAACCTGCTTAATTTGCAGTCCACTTCGTAAAGCCTGATCAATTTGTGTCAGAGATTTCCTAATCATCGATTGTACGAGAATTACAGAAGTGAGATTTAGATTGATATCGTTCAAGCTCCTATCAACGGTCTTCAAATTATTATTATAGTTCATTTCGGCGATGTACCTTGAAATACCGTTTGCAGTCACCGTTTTAAAATGGCCTTCATCAAAAATTACTACCTGGGCTTTGATTGAAAGAGATAGCACAATAGCTGTTATTAGAATACAAAGCGCTTTCATAGATCATTTTTCAAGATTGCTACCTTGTTCATAATACCTTTCACAAACTGTTTATCTTTATTCACAAACTGCCGGAATGGGTTCGGCTCACTTTTGCGATTGCGATTAATGAGACAAATGGAAAGTCCTTTTGAAGTCCCGGATATCTGATTCAGTTCGTCGATCACATGCTCAAACAACTCCTTTCTATCACTTACCTTCATCTGGTTGATATCACCCACACTGATAGTTAAGGCAATCAAAAAGTTAAAAAGAGACTTCGCTCTTTTGATTAAGTCAGCTTCAGAATCAAGGGCAATAGGAAGTAGCAATGGGTCTTTCTCGGCCTCCTGAATAATAGTAGCCTGGTGCCTTACAATGTCATTTACGATTGGATCTGCTCTTACACCTACTTGAGCGGCATCAATTACAACACCCAGAAAATGAAACCGTTGCTGGAGCTCCCGGTAACGACCTTTAAGTTTCCCCAACTTTTGCTTGTTCAATTCCTCCGTCGCAGTCACTTTCGACTGGCGATCCCTTGCTGTTACTTGCTTACCGTGCTCCTCTTTGTTTTCGCTCACCAGCTGGTGCAGCAGTTGCACGTTAATCTGGCACCATCCCTTGTTAATCACGAGAAAGGTGCAAATAAATAGAAAAATACAGTATTTCATCGTTTGAGATATTTCGCGTTTCGAACTATATCTTGGGCAATTCTTTTATCCAAGTTGATATATTTCGCGTAAGGATTTAGTGAATTGAGAACTCCTCTTTGTTTAGCCCAGAACATAGATCTTTGCATGCCATATGCGATACCTCGCAGTATCATCAAGTCGTTCCGGATTCTATTTAACAGCTTAGCTCTTTCACCTGAGTCCATTAAATTATCCTTTCCTCCAAGCAACACAAACGAACTTACTTCTGCGGCTAGGGCTGTTGAACGACTTTTGAATTCCTTCGCTCCCTTTTCGGCAAATAATAGTAGTGCTGGATTTCCTGAAGAATATTGAATTGCTTTATCTACGTCGTCTACTATGTCCAGGCTTATTTCGTAGATATCTTGTACAGCAAGTAAGGATTTTACTGCGCCTGCAACTTCACTTAAACCCTTATAAAGCTTATCCTGAATCTCATTTACGATAATTAACTGTCCCGTCACTGCTAACTGCCCTTTCTGGATAAGTGTAAGATTTTCATTAGTCTTGTTCAACTGGCTATTGATAATGCCAGAATGGGCAGCCATAGCTCCGGCAGTAGTTGGATCAAAATATATTTGTGCAGATACATTATGGCAAAAGCCGATTACAGCGACTGCAAGAAGATACTTTTTCATGCGTAAAGAATTAGGTAAAAATTTGATGACTTGAGGAGTTTATTGTTTTAACAAAGGCTGACAGGTCTAACTTACTTTGCTGAAAATCCTGGATGAATCTCGTGAGCCCCTCCTGATAAGAACTATATCTATCTACGTAACTTTCAACTGCGCTCTTCTCGGGCTTTTCCGTGGTGTAAGTAAGATATTGAAATAATGAGACCTCAATTCCATAAACCTCACCCGTGCTCCCTCTTCGAATATAAACTTCTTTAAAGCGAGCCCTTCCTTCTTTATTATCGAGCGTATTTATTGTAAAAATTTTACGCCTCTCGACTTCGGTAATTGAGAGCAATCGTGCAATCTCATCATAGCTCTCTTTGAATTTGGACTGATCCAGAAGAAAAACTGTGTCGGAGTTATTTAGAATGCTATCTTTAACTATTGTATTCCCTAAAATATCTGAAAGTTCCTGAGTAACCACTATAGCTTCTCCCCAGAACTTCCGGACCGTCTTATAGAGATAGAGAATATAGCCTGCCATCATAGGTGATGCAATAGCCTTCCAGGCTTCCTCAATGATCAATGCCTTTCGTTGATCTTTCCGACGACGCATCTTCTGAATAAAAACATCCATAATGATGAGGGTCACGATTGGAAACAGTATCTTATTCTCCTTAACTGCATCAATTTCAAATACAATAAATCGCTCTGAAAACAAGGAGCTATCAGCCGCCTCATTCAAAATTGGTTCGAATTCACCTCCCCTATAAAACTTTTTTAAAACATATCTGAACTCATCCAGATCGAAGGCTATTCTTTCTTCCTGCTTTATTATTGGGATCCGAGCTAACGCAAATTCATAAAAACTATTGAAGCTTAGCTTTACAAAACTTACTTCACGTTTTGGAGGATTGAAAAAGTTAGAATAATAAGAACTAATCAGATTAGAGATAACATCCCGTTCGACCGAACTCAGCTGGCCATCTACTCCCTTCCAGAGCAATCCAATTAACGTACATAAAAAATCCTTCTTCTCAATATTATACTCCTCCTCCTCGATTTGGAAAGGATTCATCGTGATTGGTTTTTCGTCAGTATAGGTGATGTATTTCCCAGCAAAATAGTCGCATAGACCTGAATAGGAATGACCAGTATCCACAATAACTACATCGGTATTGTAATACATGTACTGTTCAACAAAGGCATTCATTAGGAAGCTTTTTCCAGACCCTGAAGGACCTAATACAAATCGGTTCCTGTTATTGATGCGATTAGTATTAATCGGAAAATCAGAAGGATCAATACCTACGGGAACTCCTTGCCTATCAGTAAAATGTATCAAAAAATTTGAAGGATCATCTTTCACTAACGACTCCTTAAAGAAAAAACAAAGAGCAGCTTCGGGAGTAGTTAAGAACCAATCGTAATGCTTTAGTTCAATTGCATTGCCGGGCAGAAAAGCCCGAAATAATTCAAGCTGATTATAGGCATTGCTCGAAGGTATTATGCCCTGTTGGAAAAGAGCACTTTCAACAAAATTTGCGGCTTTATCAATAAATTCAGGGGCAGCCGATATAAGTATAGAAAAATGAGCATTTACCAATATCTGGCTTTCTCTCGCCAAATCTTCCAAAAGACTTTCTATGTCTTTTACGCAAAAAGCGTTTGCCGGATCAGGAACACCAGAATGACGTTTCTTTTTAAGTTCCAGGTTATTAATAGTAAGCTGTTGAGGAGGAACTTCTATAAGCTGGTTGTAGATCACCACTTCCGTTTCAGGCATCCTGAAAAGACACTCCAAATTGTCCATCGGAAATTCTTTCAAGTTCCTGTTTTCTTTATTGAATATGTACGGACTCACTTTTTCGGGAAGGTCTACCGTTTCAGTATCGACTAGACTAATAATCCTTGTTGAAACGTCCCCGATCTGAAGTTGCCTTTCACCTGACCTAATATTATTTAAAGAAAGGGTTTCCCGTGAGAACTTCATTCCCAACAATTGTATTACAAAAAGATTAATCTCTTCTTTCTTAAGTAATGAAGATGAAATGCCTCCAATGTTTAGAATGTCGGTAATCTTTGCAATAACTTCCAGAAAGTCCAACAAGTGATTCTTGTTAAAAACATAGAAAGCGCTTTTCTTTACCTGGCGTGTGATGGTAAAATAGGTACTTAGAGCTGTATACTTTCGCCCCTGGAAATGTTCGTTATACTTTTGCTTCAAAAACTCTATTGAAGGTTTTGGACAGAATTCTTTTCTAATGAAAACGTCTTGTTTTTGGATGATAAAGCCTTCTCCTAAAATCTTAACCACGTTCAACAATATGTTATGATAGGAATTGTAGGCTTCCGCATCAGCTCCATATTGAAGTACAGGATTTTCAATTTTTAGCACTACTGAATAATCGCCCCTCTTGCTATACAATATTGCCACTCCATCGAGCTCATCGATTCCGGCATATGGGATTTCGAACAGCTTCTTTTTTCGTTTCATAACTAATCTTTAATTTGTTTCCATAGATAAATATTCCGGGTTTTCGGCTCTTTGAGTAAAGACCTCGTTTCTGTGAATAATATGTAGTCACTAACCCGCCTGCTATAAGTGAAATAGTTAATACAGCTCCAGCATACATATTGAAAACAGCTACCGTAACACCCCCAAGAACTAATCCCAGAACAAGCGAAGCTATTCCCCAAACGATAAATCGACCTTTAAAACCTCGAAAAATAAGGGGCTTCTGCAGCCCCTTATAAATGGGATACTTTCCGGCCATTACACTCCAAAGAATGCTTTAATGACCACAGAAACCAACACCAGGAATAAACATGAACCACCCCATGACATGATTTCCTTGTTGATGTCCTGATCTCCCGAGTTCCATTTAATATAAACTCGCACTCCACCAATCAATCCCACTACCGCACCAATAGCGAGAATTAAAGATGAAACAGGGTCTACGTAACTGGTTAAGGAGGAAGTAGCCGCATTAATTCCTGTTGAACCACCGCCTTGAGCAAAGGCATTTGAAGTTGCTATTGAGAGCATAGCAATTCCAGTAAAAAGCTTGTTGTACTTTCTTTTCATAAAAAGTAATTAAGGGTTGAAAAATTAGAGGCAGATACCTCCAGTGAATTTTATAGTGCGGGTATTACTTAGGGTGGTTGTTATTTATTATTAACTGAAGGATATCGGACGAGTCTTATGGATCATATCGGCTTTGACTAGCATGAATATATCCTTCATTACTGTCCCTCCTGTTGATTCAATTTTTAGATAGGGCAGAGAATCCAAGGTAGCCTGAGGTGCTTCTATGGCTGCTACCGTTTCTTCTTTTATTTCTGTAATTGCTGATTGTGACTCAACCACCTCTTGTACCACGGGAACGAGTGTGGGAACAACATCATCGGCAAAGAACAAGGTATCGTCTACCCTCGCTGATTTCCTCCAGCCTCTGGTTTTAATAATATCAATACATATATTAATAGCATAGTAAAATAGGTAGAGCGCCGAAACATTGATTAGAAATTTTGACCAATTCATAATTCTATAGTTTTAAGTGATTCTTTAATGTAGGCAGTAAGTTCAGGCTTACTTTCCAGGAAGGATTTGATAAAAAAGGCAATAGCCTTATTCATATCAATTCCCTTTTGAACCTTTAGCTGCTTTAAAACAAAAACTGTTCTTTCATCCAGTCGGATAAGTATCTTTTCGGTTCCCGTAAGCTGATATTCATCCAACGACTGAAACAGAATTGCCAGATCTCCGTTTACAGCTCCTTGAGATCTGGTATTTTTTCTGGCCTTCGAGGGTTTTAGCTTTTCAGTTGGATTGCCACTTTTAAGACTTTCTCTCAACTCATCAGCAAGACTTTTTATTCCCGTCATACCTCCTCCTCTTTCATCAGATATTGATCATAAATAAGATCCAGTATAGGCATTATGACCGGCGCCAATCCAAGAGGAATATGATTGATGGTAATCCTTTGAAAATCTATCCTATCCGGTATAGCCGGTGTTACCGCACCAAATGTTTGAAGCAACTTATCGACCTCTACCTTGGTCTCATATTTCACAAGCGGCTTAAGACGGTTTGGAATAAATACCAGCGCTGGTTTACTGTTAATTTTCTTAATCACCATACTAAAAAGCACGGTAGAATCAACGGAAAACTCATCATAGGAGAATGGGCAAATAATCAATTCAGCAGCATGAAATATGGGTATTAATTCATCATCATCCATTTTCCCTGGCAGATCCAGCAACACTAATTCCGATGGCTTGCTTTGCATCAATCTGTACATTTCAGGAAAATGGGATAGATCTGCAGGTACAACATCATAGCTTGGCTGTTGAAAGGACTCCTTTTCCTTCTCCGCCTTACCTGCTATCGATTGCTGATAGTCCATATCCACGACTGTTACTTTCCGGTTCCTGATTTGGCTTAAATAATTAGCCAAAAGCAGAGTTAAGGTACTCTTCCCTGCTCCACCTTTCTGGTTTCCAATTAATATTATCATATGAGTTTGATTGATTATCGGGACCTTCCCCCTCTTAATTTCTTCCTTTGCTGCCGGTAGATAATCGCATCATCAGCATCGGGTGTAATTTGAATAGCCAGGAGGTCCGAAACGTTGAGGAATGTATTATCCTGTTCCAGAGTAAAACTATCTGTATTCTTAAAAGAATTACGGGTATTAGCTTTAGTAGTCGGCGCTGTTTGTTCAGTTAAACCAGCTTCTGACAATGCATTAGTAAATACAGCTAATGGCATTACCAATCCTCCTTTCAGCACTTGTTGGTTACGATGATCTATAATAGTATAACCGTAGGGAGGCTGCTTTCCCTTGTGATGAAATATAATTTCAAGTGAAAGTTTTTCCTCCAACGCTTGGCTAAATGGAGAGTAATATTTAACGGCAGGATTCTTCTGATGAGGATTTATTGTTTGAATAACCTTCTGCTGTAACTTCCGATCATAAACTTCTGCATACTTATACAACATCGCTTTAAGCTGCTGCAACCGGTTTTCGTTAACCCGATAAGAGAGAATCTTTCTATCAATAATTGAAGTTTGGATCTCTGCCTGCTTTCTACCATACTTTAATATCTGATACAGTTCTTTCTCTTTAGAAACCTTATAGCCTTTTAATTCTAGGAGCATCTTGAATTGCGCATGAGTCGAAAAGCTGTATTTTAACGCTTGCTGCAAGTGCTTTTTAGCCTGTAGGTCTTGCTGCTTGCCGAGAATTTTATGTAAGATTTCATAGGATCTTATCTTCTCAAATGAATCTGAAATTTTCTTCCCATCTCTTCCAACCCTGGTACTTACCATATGAATATGGTTATTGGCCGTGTCCTTGTGAAAAATTAAGAGATAAGGATTTTCTCCGTATCCCATTTCTCTTAGCCATTGTTCAGCAATAGACAGCAGCTCTTCTTTCGACTTTTCCTTGCCTTTACATGATAACACTGCGTGCAACTGAGGGTATTTGACTTTGGTATTTCCTGCAGAATAAGTCTTTAAATAGTTGATATAATCCTGAGGCTTCAGCTTCTCGATGCCCTGTAATGCACCGAAATTGGCGACCTTCAGCAACTCACCTTTTTCCTTTTCAACCTTGTTTGTGTTATAGCGAACGCCATTGAAAGTAGCAGATCGACTAAGGATCTTTATAATCATCTATCAAATATTTCCCATCAGACGAATAAGGTTTCTCATCAACTTTTCAATCTCCTTCTGTTGTCTGAGGTGATTAGAAAGCAGCTTGTTAAACTCCTCGACAGTTGAAGCAGGAATCAACCCAAGCTTATTCAAAGCATTTGTGTGTTTTGCTAGCTGATTTATATTATTCCCGGACCGACCCATTTCTGTACCGATCTTATCCATTTGCGCCAATAGCTCTCGCCCCTGGACCAATACCTTTCCCGAATCCTGTAGCACTCTACGCCGAACTAATTCCGTCTTGCTTATACCCAGCTCCCTCTCCAATTTCAAAAGTTGCAGGTGCTCGTCTTCTGTGAGGCGAAGCTCAAAACGTTTAATCTTGTTCATTAGCAAATTCTATCGGCTTTCAAGGAGTTGCGAGCTATTTCCTACGGGAGCTGGGCGAAAGGAAAATTGAGTTAAGAGTAATTGGAGTCAGATTTTGAGAGAAATCTGTACGGACAAAGACACAACTTGCAATTAAAAAAATTCAAAATCAGCCCAGGTTAATTAGAGATAAAACTCTTCTTATTTTGCTGTTTGGGAAATGTATACATGTAGATAGTAATCTAGTTGAATAACCACTTGGACAGATAGAGCTATAGGAAAATAGCTGGATAAAACAGTAAGCAGATAGACCGCTATTCATATAGTTGTTTATTCAGCTTGTTCGATAGAAGACTAACGGAAAAACTAACTATTCATATAGCCAACAGTTGAAGTATCCACCTAAATCTTTACCAAGATTTATAAATAGAAACATATTTAAATAGATATATAACTCAATAAAAAAAGCTATTCAGCTATCCATATATTCAACTTAGAAACTAAACCTATAGGTATCTAAAGGATTAGATACCTATAGGTTTAGCTATCTACAGAATCCAACCTTCAATTTAGCCATGAATGGCTCCCTTGGCTCCTGAAGTTTCTCCTGTACCTGGTTCTCGGCTTGAATTTTTTGGTTGTAATCCTGATATCCATAGTAAACATTTGAACAATCAGTAGCTGCAGGGACAGCAGTTAAAAACTTTTTGGTAGCCTCGCGGCCTGCTGTGTCAAAATCAAAGTAAATCGAAATACTCTGATACGATTTCGTACGCCGAATTGCTGCTTCCAAAAGTGCAATGGAGTTAAGAACTAGGATACTATCATTCGCTCCCCGGTTTTCAAACTTCCAGCTAAGAAAATCCATGTACCCTTCAAATATGTGGATATGGTCGCCAAAACCAGGGATCAAAGTTAAACCCTTCCGCCCCAAACACCCTTTAAAGTAGGGATTTCGGACCTCCCATCCCCCGTTCTCATTCTGCCACCCTGCTGAAAAGAAATGCTTCCGTTGTTTCTTCTCATTTTCCACATAGTAGTAAACTTCCTTCAAACCGAAGCCAACCTCCCAAACCCCTCGTTGCTTCAAATATTTAGTGATGGAATAATTATTCCCCAGGTTCTTCACTTCCTGCACTTCATAATTCTGCACTTTCTTTGGGAGGCGAGGTCTGGAAAATTGCGGTAGAGTTTTCCTAACCGCAATATCTTCTGAAATCCCCGAAAGATCTGCAAGACGTTGAAGTACTACATGGAATTCTGTTGGCGTCCAGAGTTTCATGCAAAGATCAATTACATTCCCCCCTTCGCCGGACCCATGATCGTACCATACGCCCAGGTGATCATTCACTGTAAACGATGGCATTGTATCTGACTTTCTAAGCATCGATAAATAAAAATGCTCTTTTCCTGATTTCTTTACCGGCTGAAAGCCCAATCTCGAAAGTAGCCACACAATCGATATTTGATCTTTAATCTCCTTAGCATCAATAAAATTTTTCATAGCATGATTATGTCTTTTATTATTTTGCAGCCGGGGGAGATGAGGAATAGAAACGAAAAAGGGGCTTTCGCCCCAGATATATTGGTAGATAACCTCTGATTCCAATATCAAATTTTCGGGATTACTCACGTCAGTTCGTACGAACCGGGCCATTGCCTGCCAATGCGTTTTCGGTAAATCTTTTTGATCTCCTTCGCAAAATTTCCGGTTCCTCACCGGATAATGCTTCATCCCCAGATGTCAAAGAACTAGTGAAAAGGCAAAGCCTTTCCTATCTTTCCGCCACAGGCAGATAAGTTATTCGGTTGCTGGAATGCGCAATGGCTTCCAACTTAGACCGGTCAATACATTTATAGAGAACTTTGCCATTTGCAGAACGCAAGTGGATGAGACCTTCTTGAACCCAACGATCTACATTAGATCTTCCAAAAAGTCTGTATGCTTCAGATTTACTTATCTGATCTGCTAAAACACCAGCTTGTGTCAGGGCTTTTGCAGCTCCGATGGTTGTGGTGTTTTTGAGGATAGATGTTAGATCTGATAGATTCATAATTCTCCATCGCTGTTTTTCGGTGGCGACGGAGCAAAGGTGGGGAGAAGCTGAAAGCCATTTTGGTGTCTTGTTGGGTGGAGACTAAAATTTAAGATTTTATTTTTTCTTAATACTACTATTTAATTAAATTGACCTGATTTAAGTCACCCATTGCAAATTTCAGATATAAGTGAATGTTATTATTGCTGAATTTGCACGAAAACCAAGAGAAAAAGAGTAATGACTGTAGACGAATATAAGAAATTATTATTTCATCCCAAGACGGACAAACACCAATTGGTGTCGCATCTTAAGGCGGAGAATGATTTTAACAAGATTGTTAAAATTTATAAACATATTTCAAAGTTACCCTTCATTAAATCTCTATTAGCTTCTAACATTAATCCAAAAACTTATAATCAAATTAGAGTTAGTAAGGGAATCCCACCTTCTGGTAGCTTTATTGGAGAGGTTACATGGAATCTTATCGTATTTGAGCAATATGCAGATCTGCTAAGAGACTTTACCCAATCAAAAGAAAACTTTGAGCGTGAACTACTTTTAGCTAATTATGAAAAAGCAGAACAATTGCTCAACAAAATTGACCTAAAATTTGGAAAATCTCTTTGGCTCATTGAAAACCTCCTAATTCTTAAAGAATTAAAAGACGGGGTAAATGAGAACTGGAACGTGTTGAGCCAGCTTTCGATAACGATTCAAAATCCGCTAATTCTCTTTTTTCTTGAAAATTTAAGTAAAAAAGCTGAGTCCAAAATATCTTATTTCAGATACAAAAATATATTTAACAACCAGGTTGATGAGGCTCTATTGCCGTTACCAATCGTTGAATATCTTTTTTTCAGACTCAATTACAACGGTTATGCAGATTATACACATTATGAATCAATAGTCGCATTTGAGAACGAATGGACTTTAATCGACAAATATTTACATGTTAGAGATGTTATCATAGACATATTTAGCAGAAATAGAGTAGCTGAAAAAGATCTGCTTTTACCTGTAATCGAAAAGCTTACTGAATTATTTCCAGATGATAGTCAACTTAATCAAATAAAGGCACTCGATGATCCAAGATACATCAATCGGCTAACGATCTCCTCTGATCTTGAAAATCTTATTGACCAGTATACGCTCGGGAACTTCGATTATTGCATCGAACATGGATTAAGTTACTTGCTAAAAGAACCTACTATAATAGAGGCATATGAGATTTACGCTAAGTCATTAGTCGAAAAAGGAATAGTATTTCCTGACCTTCCAGCAACACCTTTAATTCAAGGAATTATTGAAATTTTTTACAAGGCCCTGATATGTGATATTGACTTCGAACAAGTAATGGACTCTGCCTTAAAGCTGTCAACAACTTTTGGCTCTTGCAGTTGGGCAAAGCAGCTCTTAAGCTTCGTTAAATCTGCATCATTAACACAAGATTCAAAGAATTCAATTTCGATAGCATATATAATTAATTCTCAAGTCCGAAATCCGAGAATTCTTAATTTCTCTTCCCCGACAAAGATCCAAGAATACCACTTCTACATTACAGATAGCAGTCAGAATAAATTAGAAACTTCTACTACATTAATCAAAAACATTTTACAAGGAAATTGTGAAGAAATTGTTGCATCTAATTCGTATGATAAATTAAGGAAACAGGTCTATGTGGGGCGAGCATTAATCAATGCCAATCATCTACCGGAGGCGAAGGCTCACTATGAGAATCTAATTTCGAGGGACGAAATTTCCATATCAACGAAGGAAGAAGCCTTGTCAAATCTTTTCAATTGCTACCTTCATCTTGAAGATTTAGAAAATGCCTGTAAACTATACGTCAGCTACTTTTTGAACAATCCTCAAATTACTAAAAGGTTAGATAAGGAAAGGCTTTTAGCTGCCCTGGAAAAAGAGGGTATTGAAACTTTAGGACATTTAATTGAAATACCGATATTTTATAAAATTACCTCTAGCGATCCATATCAACAGTATGTAGCTTATGATACCTATTTGGAAGGCCTAGAAATAACCCGCCCGAGCCAACTAATCGAGCAGAAAAAAAAGTTTTCTCCGAAAGACTTATTTTTTTTATCTGAAGTTTGTTCGACTGAAATCATGCACTACTCTTATCACTTCATTGGAACGGACGATTTAGAGGATGAACGATTGTTTATTTTAAACAACCTTATTGCAGTTGACTTTCAAAACGAGGATAAATATATTAAGGAACTCTCCGAACTAAACCAAAATGCTCAAATTCGCCGAGCTATTAGGGAGGTTAATAAAGGTCGCATTTCAGTTAACATCCAGCAATTAAGAAATGCTGAAACAGCGAATTTAAAAGAGGCCTTCGCTAGGTTTAAAGAAATTGAATCCTTTAGCAAAAACCGTCCGGTTGTTGGAATTGATTCTTCTATCAACTTATTTTCTGAGATAAATCAAAGTGAGGATTCTCAAAACAAAATCGTTTACACAAGTGACCCTGCGTTTATTTCCTTCAAAGTTATTCTACTTGAGTTACGTGACAAATTTATTCTAAGTAAGGAATTCGGATTAGATGGCTACCTAAGCACGAGAATAAGACATGGGACCTTATTAAACCATATTAGAAGTATTTTTGAAGCCGAGAATATCATTTCACAACGAGATAAAGAGGGTAATTATTTAGAGAACGATCTTTGGAATATACAAATGCCTCATTATATTTCAGATAAAGGAAGTGAAATCCAGAAAGCTATAAAAAGGTTTTCTCGAGCTATCGACGAGTACACCGACTACATTATCCGCGAGTTACTTCAAGTCAAGACCGAAAAATACAACAAGAAGCCCAACGCTCTTTTTGACTATAGCCTTGGAAATCAAGAAATCGGTTCGTTATTTACGGTAGCACGGGAAGATGTGAAAGAATACAACTTTTTCATTAGCTGGCTCCTTGACTTTTTGCAAAAATTCACCGAAAAAGTCTTATCTAAAATTCGAGATACTTTTAATAATGAAATCAAGAACAACTTCAATCAAATATTACAGGACTTCAATACGGAGGTGAAGGAGATAATTGGAAACACTCCTTATCCTGAATTAACCACTTCGATCAATCTATGTGGAACACGACTTCAAAATGAACTCAGGAGCATTTCAGAGTGGTTTTACTTGTCCAGTACTAGTAAAGATTTGGAACTCGACATTCGCGTGCTGATTCAGACGGCAATTCAGATTACCAACGCGATTTACCCGAATTATCAATTAAATCCTAAAATCGTTGAAAAATATGATCCTCCATTAGTTGGTACTATTCATTTGATCTACATATGCAGAATACTTTTGGACAACATAATAAAGCACGCACAGCTAATTTCTAGTGAGCTGAATGTTGAAATTGACTGTGAGCTGGAACATCCAGATCTATTAAAATTGACATTTAGGAATAATCTTTCAGCAGACCTTAATAAGCAGTTATTAATTAATAAATTGATTCAGGTTAAAGAAAAATGGAAAAATGAGTCCAATGATTTTGAAAACGTCAATATTGAAGGAGATAGTGGCTTCGATAAAATCAGGAGAATTATTGTTGTAGACCTAGCGTGCGAGAATTATAGTTTTGACTTTAGTATTGATAAAAATGTGCTCTCTATTTCCATATCAATCGATTTCATAAATGTTTTAGAGTTTAATGAAGATCATGAAAATTTTATTAATTGAAGATGACGAAAAGAAAACGGAGGATATCCGAGAGTTTGTCACGAAAAGTCGATGTGTTTCGAAATTTGAAGTGAAAGAATCTTATCAAAGTGGAATTAAGGAACTATTGCGAGAGAGGTATGACCTTCTATTATTGGATATGAGTATCCCAACTTTTGATAAAAGTTTAGAAGAATCCGGGGGATACTACGAAAAGTTTGGGGGGTACAAAGTACTTAAGGAGGTCTCAAGAAAAAAGAAGGCGATAAAGACCGTGTTAATAACAATGTTTGATGATTTTGGTGAGAGTGATGAATCGGTAACTTTAAATCAAATTGATGCCTCGTTAAAACAAGAATTCCCGGATTTTTTTCTTGGATCAGTATTTTACCACGCAACTGAGAATAAGTGGCAAGAAGAATTAAACAAGATAATTACTATTAATTCTAATGATTAAAGTTCTAATCGTTGATGACAGCAATGATAAAATAGCAAAGGTTATTAAAACTCTTCGGGAAGTGGCCGACAATATTAAAGCTGAGGTTGTGATTGATCTAATCGGCGCTCAAAAAAATTTGCTGAAATCACAATATGATCTCCTAATACTCGATATGAACCTCCCAGTGAGACAGGGAGAATCCCCAAGTACTAATAACGGTAAAAACTTATTATTAGAAATTACACGTAAGAAAACTTTTTTCTCTCCAAGATATATCGCTTTTCTTACACAGTACCCGGAAGAATGTCAAGGCTTGAGCACGGTATGGCCAATTATAAAATACACAGCAGATTCTGATGCCTGGACAACTCCCGTTGTCGAATACTTAACTCATATAAAAAAGACCAAGATACATGAGTTGCAAGAAATTAAAATTCAACCAGCTATTTACCTAGAAGGCAAAACTGATGAAGCTATTATTTTAGAAGCAATAAAACTGCATAGACCGGAACTACTAGAAAAGGTAGAGTTGAAGTCTGAAAAAAGCGGAGGGGCAAGCTGGGTTGCAAGACAAGTTATAGCTTGGTCTCACATGCTCCACAGAACCGACAAAGGAGAAGAAATAAAAAGTGTTGGATTATTTGATGGAGACAATGCAGGAGCCCAAGCGATCGAAGAAATAAACAGAGTGGTAAAATTGAATTCAGCAGAAGGTCGTACCTTTAAAACATTCAAGCTTTCTGCAACTTATGCTAGACATTTAATTCCGATTAAGCAAAAAGGTATTGACCTCCCTGTTTGTTTGGAGGAAATGTTCCCCTTTGAACAATGGAAGTTTGCTGAGGCGCAAGGGTGGGTTGAACAGCGAAATAACGGAGATCATCTTCTTTCTGATCCCAAACAGTGGAACAAATATACAACTACTTTGATCGACCACTTCAACAATTTAGGTTTGACTTCAGAGGAGAAGGTTTTTCTAAATTGTTTCAAACTTGAAAGCAAAGAAAAATTTGCCGAATACCTTTTAAACCTAAATGAAACTAGTAAAATTAAAGCATTTCAATCATTCAAAACGTTGATTGAAGATTTTAACAATTTTCTTTTTTGAGAGTAATATTGGAAATTTTAGTGATTCTGCCCCAGTACTGGGAATACTGCTGCCATATCTGGTTTTAGCGTTCCAAATGTTCAGAGAGGTAAGTATGTTCCACTACGCTTTTCCGGCAGCATTTCTATTGGCCAAATGGCCTTCGTCTTGAATCGTCAGGATTCACGAGTTGCAAAGCGTTCTTTTTTTGAAAGCAAAAGAACGTTGTTATTAAAAGTATTATGGTATTAAGTTCCTCGAACTACCGGACAAATGATTTAGAACTCAAGTGCCAGAAGCCCACTTAACATCAAACTACCGGACAATCTCATTTAAATTTTACTTCCACATCTCCCCTTATCAAACTACTGTACATCACCATCAATTTAACGTACATTAATATCAAAAAACCGAACAAGCAAATCAAAATACAAGACATGCAACTCGAAAAGCCGGACAAGCAAATCAAACTAACGGACATCTATTAGTCGATTAACAAATGACTCCGCTTGAACTAAATCTCTTGCAACAGCAGCAGAAAGCGCTTTAGAGTAAATCTGATAATATACAGTAACCAAAACATTAGCTTTCGATGCTATGTCCACACCCCGACTTGTCAGCCAGCACTGAAAAGGATCTTTCTCGTCTGGCAATCCTATTTTCTGGTGAGCTTTCTGAAAAACGAGAAACATCGCTTCAATCAACCGGCAATAAAAGTTATGTTCTTTTATTAACATAGTCTTCGAGAGACCACCTATGAAAGTCAGTGTAACCATATAACTATCTCGTCCGGTTGGAGTTCGAAAAGTAAACTCAAAAGGAAAGCTACCTTGCGTCTGGAGGTAAGTAAGGGTTCGAATTAGGTTCTGTTTCTTGTGATGGGGCTGTGCATCATTAATATTAGCTAAATAACAAAGCCTATCCAGCGGGATTACGATAGAATTCGTATTATTAACTGAAGTTAATACGTGATTAATTTTTGAAAGGTAAAGCAGTAGGCGCTTTCGGCCGTCGCCTCCCCTACCTTTGCCTACCTTCCGGTAGCATTCTGTGTTTACTGTATAGTAGCGATATAAAAATCCTGTTAGCAATTCATCTGACAGCCGAACATCATATACCTTCTGCTCCTTAGCTTTCCGGTTGAAATTCAGCTTCAGATCCTTTAGTATGGGGAAGTTTTGCATGTGGATCACCTGTCCATTACCCTTTACTTCGTACTTAGTAGAAAAAATAATATTTCTCTCCATCATGCTATACAAAGCAAAGTCAAAAACGGTCGAGAACTCAAAACCTTCAATTTTAGGAGGTTTCCGATCACCTCCAGTGAAATCAGGATGAATAATGGCTAACTCTTGCCTTCGGCGCCCTGTCGCATGACAATATTCCTGAAGGGTAAACCGGGTGTACCCAAACAAGTCTGTTTTGAACTTGCTGGTAATGAAAATAATAAAGTCTTGCACAATGCCAGCCTGACTCCCGAAGGAACGTTCAATATCTTTAATATTATCCGCGACTGCCCTGTCTATTCTACTAATGTTAGGATCAATCATCACAGATATCTCAAGAGTATTTTTGCCCTGCATATTGCTTCTAGTTCCATGCGATCAATTCGCCATGCCGCAGAATCGCTACCATCTTTACGGGGAGTAATCAAACCTCTCTCAATCCACAATTCTACATTCGCTCTTCCATAAATCCGAAAAGCCTCTGACTTCTTAAGGTATGGTTTAACTTTACCTACCTTGGTTAATGCACATAGGGCCCCCATTTCTGAAGCATGTTGCAAAAGCAGCTCCAAATGAAAACTTGATATTTCAATATTCATAGGTAATAACTGTAAGCCTGTTGGTTTAAAGGCAAATCTTAAAAAGAGGTATAGATATATTAGGTGGCGAAATGGGTGGACACCAATTTTTTATATAAAGAAAGCATCGCAAAAAGAAAACGCCATATCGGCCTTGAATTATGGAATCACAGGTGGGCATTCACCTACCTCTTCAAATAAGAGCTCCAGCTCCTCTTCAAAAAATTCACGGTCTTTTCCACTGTCAGGGGCTACCACTACTTTCGCCGTAATTATAAGGAAACGATACAAGCTGTAAACGGAAAATAACAATGTACACGCTTCGGAAAATAAGGATGTACATGATCGGAAAATAAGAATGTACAAATTCTGAGAAATCGGAAAATAAAGATGCATGATTAATTTCTATTGCGGAGCATGCTCCGCAATAGAAAAACGCCACTTTCGCGGCAGATTTAATTTTAAGTTAACTGCCCAAAAATGGATAAAAAAACCATTAATCAATGGATCATATATCATCAAATTCAAAAAATGTTAGTGGAGGGCTCAACCTTCACAGAAGTGGCCAACTATCTTGGCCTGGATCGCAGAACGGTAAAGAAATACGCCGAAATGAGTCAGCAGGAATATGAAGAGTTCCTGTTGGGAATGGATAATCGGCGAAAGCTTCTGGCTCCCTATGTAAGCTTTGTTAGAGACAAGCTGCAAGCGCTACCTTCAGCCAGTAGTGCTCAGATCCACGATTGGCTCAAGGAACATCATCCTGATTTTGCAGCCAACAGTCCCCGCACCGTTTATAACTTCGTGATGTGGGTACGTCAGAAGTACCAGATCATCGTCGAAGAAAAAGTAAGAGATTATTTCAGGGTAGAAGAGTTACCTTACGGAGCATAGGCACAGGCAGACTTTGGGCAGTATATTCTTAGAGGCAATGAAGGCAGGAAGAAGGTATACTTCTTCAGTATGGTGCTCTCAGCCAGTCGTTATAAGTATGTTTATTTCTCGGAACGTCCCTTTACCACTAAAACAGCTATCCAGGCACATGAGGCAGCATTTGAGTACTTTAAGGGACTTCCCAAAGAAATCGTTTATGACCAGGACCGGCTTTTTCTGGTGGATGAAAACCTGGGCAACCTGCTGCTTACCAAAGACTTCAAGGAGTACATCTTTGAGCGGGATTACCAGCCTTACTTCTGCCGTAAGAATGATCCGGAGAGCAAGGGAAAGATTGAGAATGTGATTGGCTACATCAAAAAGAACTTCCTTTACGGAAGGCTCTACCATGATCTTGATATTCTGCAAAGAGAAGCCCTGGCCTGGCTGGAACGAACCGGAAATGCCATGGTACATGGTACTACAGGAGAAGTTCCAATGGAGGAATCGCGACTGGAAAGAGCACATCTTCAGTCCTGGGCACCTATTGGCCTGATGCCAGACTATATCACCGGAATGGTATTGAAAGACAACATGTTCAATTATCAGGGAAACACCTATTCCTTACCCCAGGGAACCTATTCTGCAAGAGGATGTTCAGTTAAGCTTCGGCTGGATGAGAATGGCTCACTGGCTGTCTATGACCAGAATGAGCAACTGCTTTGCAAGCATCAAATTCCGCATGGCAGAGGGAATACGATCATTAATACCGATCATAAACGGGATAAAAGCAGCAGTATACGGGAGCTAATGCGCCAGATAGCCAGCATGTTTGAGGACCAGCAGCAAGCAACCCTGTTTCTGGAGAAAGTACGTGACCAGAAGCCCCGCTACGTGAGGGATCAGCTTTTATCCATACGGGATTCCGCTGGTGGGCATGACCATTCAGCCTTGAGGGCAGCGCTAAAAGAATGCACGGGCCGGGAACTATTTGATGCCATCGCTTTCCGGGAAGTGTTACGCCAGATCAAAGGCAGCACAGAAATATACCCAAAGGAAGCTGTAATCAAGCTCCTGGACCCTGCCAATCTGAAAAAAGCAGCTTTGCAAAGCTCATCTGATTATCATCGACGATATCATGATGATCTCCAATTCAAAGATAGAGGCAAACCTGTTCTTGAACTTTGTAAACGGCTTACATGAAAAGGCATCTTTTGTGATCACCACCAATAAATCTCTAAAGCAATGGGTGGAGGTAATGGGTGATGAGGTAATCACAACTGCGCTTTTAGACAGACTTTTGTATCGCTGCGAAATCATTCAGCTCGCTGGAGAAAGGTACAGGATGCAGAATAGAAAATCAATTTTTGAAACTTCAAGTTAACACCCTACCTTTGCCTTAAATCGAGCATCCTTATTTGCCGATTCTCTCTTATCAGATCAAGCAGGATGTACATCCTTATTTGCCATTAAATGTACATTGCTAATTTCCGATGACATACAAGCCCAGTACTCCCAGTTGCTTAAATCTTTACATTGTAAAAAACGTTAAACTTCATAATTGGAAAATTTGTACCAAAGTCGAAGAAGTTGAGAAAAATGAGAAATTAAGTTTTCAACGATGAGATAGGTTGTAACAAATACAGAAAGCTTTAAATAGAAACAAAAGCTTGTAAACAACCCTTAGAATCTCCTATTTCATGTATTGAAGTCTTTGCCAAGCCTGCGCTCAACATATCCCAAAGATAATCTCGATAGTAAGGTAGGGAAATATTGTTAAAAAGATCTTGGCTCGCTCTTGCAAGTGTGGTTCTAGGCTGCTCGTCCCTTTCTATTATAACCCAGGCGGCTTCTCAATTGTTTTGGGGAAAGAGGCTGCAAAAACAGCCTCTTTTAATTTGATTAATAGCTCAGCTACTTCTTCAAATCTAACTCTCCGTCAATTCTTTGCAAAATCGCTTCCTGCATTTTGTCCAGATGCCTAGTATGGCTTTCTCTCTTCCTTTGTGCTATTTCTGTCCAACGCCTGTGTGCTCTTCCTATCTTCACCTGAAACGAGTCCTCCAAAAACCTTACAATTTCTGAAATACCCGCATTTCCGTTATTGAATTGGCCGGTTAGCCAAATTCCATAAGCAATTTCTACAAGATTAATTGAATCTCCAGTCCACTTTAGGCTTGTCCTGGAATCGCCAGAAGACAATGCCGTTTGATTAGGAGTCTGAAGATTGTGAAGCTTACTAACTATGGTTAATCTTACTTTCTCATAAGCGATAAACTTTGCAAAATGATAATCTAGGCTAGTTGAAAAATCAGGATCGCTTTCAGGTATCTCAAGAGTAAGATTGACAGGCTTAACATTCCTTAAAAAATAGCTATGGTCTAACTCGGTAAAACCTAGTTTGTAGTATTGGTAATAAAAGGAGTACGCTTGAAAGAAGCGCTGTATATACTGTAACTCCGCTTCAAGAAAACCATCCACTGTTTCCGATTTACCCAAGGGCAGGTCCGAGTTTAAAGCATGTAACTCTACTACATAAATTTTATCAGAATAAAATTCAGGCTTTACATGCTTGAAAAACTGTATCTCTTCCTCCACATTCGGGAAACCAGCCTTCGCAATGATTTTCAAATGATCTAGGTTTTTCTGTACTAAATCCAGAGACCCTCGCAGTTTTTGAGTAGGATTAGCGTTTGCATTCTGAATTAGGTTTAGCTCGTCGCGTTGTTGTTCGAGCAAAAAGTCGTAAGGTTGTTGTAACATGTCTTAAATAGGTTTGACTTGCATAGCCGGTTAACTGGCGTTTATTCTCACTCTGCTAACAACAAATGTGAAGGAATTCCACATTTGTGTAAATACGCAAACCTCTGTATTTTCATACGTAAACACTACGTAGACCATTACGAAACCTAATAATCAACACAATAGAAGCAATACGTAAAACAACGTAGGGATATACATAACCTTACGTACTGCCTACAGGCTACCCTGAAGCTTCTTTATCATCTCGAGTCGCCCAGAAACATCCAGCTTTTGATAAATATTATGAAAATGAGTAGTAACAGTACGCTCTGCAATATTTAATTTATCAGCAATTTCAAAACTATTTAATCCATCCATCACTAGAACTGCAATTTCTACCTCGCGCTTAGTAAGGCGATATTTTGTACAATTCTCCTCGAACCGGTCGTAATACCGATCCTGTAAAGTTGATGGTTCCCCAGCAAGTTGAGCTCTTGCCGGAATGGAAATCTTACTGATAATGGCCTCAATCTTGAGCCTTAATTCACCAAAGGAGTATGGTTTATTAATGAAATCTACTGCCCCCAGCTGCAAACCTTTCAGTTTGTCAATTGCTGTATTCTTGGCTGTGAGGAATATAATAGGTATATGAGCTAATCTTTTATTTTCTGACAAAACCTTCGCAAATTCATATCCGTCCATTCTGTCCATCATAATATCAGAAACAATTAGGCTTGGTAGAGCCTCGAGTCCCTGCAAAGTTTTTATAGCTTCCACTCCGTTTGAAGCCGTATGTACGTTATACTCTAGGCTTAGCTTATTATTAAGATAATTCAGCATCAAAACATTATCTTCCACAACTAACAAATTGTGACGATCCTTTTTATGCTCTTGAATGCTAATTTTCAAATTATCCAATAATGGTTCTGAAATTGATCCCGCAGCAATTCTCTCAGAACCTTTAGCTCTTACAGGTGCTTCTACAGAATAAGGTAAAGAAACAGTCACAGTTGTTCCCGCATAGGATGCTGGATTACTATCGATGGCAATTTCCCCCCTTAAACTATCGATCACTTTTTTAACAATTGGTAACCCCAACCCCATTCCTTGAAAACTTTCCTTTTCATGATTGATCTGGTAATAGGGCTCAAATATTTTTTTTTGTAGCTTTCGAGGAATCCCTCTTCCTGTATCCTTAACCGTAAACTCCACCCGGTCTCCAACTTTCAGCAGCAGTACCGAGACCAACCCTTCGTCAAATGAATACTTTATGCCATTATCAATGAGATTGTTAATCAATCTATTCAAAGCAATTGGGTCGGCGGTTATGAAAATATTGGGTTCTATATGTGAGTCGAATCTTAAATTCCGCTTCTTCAGGTAGGGTTCGAAAAGCAACCAGCTTTCCTGCAAAATCTCACTAAAGTTACACTCTTTGTCATGCTTATAAATTTCTAGCCCTCGATTGTAACGTTCAATATCAAAAAGTGCGGTCATGTCCATAGTGAATTTATTTACGGCAGCTTTTATGATCTCGAGCTCTTCAACGCTTCCATATTTTTCGATGTATTCTTCAAGATAATTATTAGCAATTGTTAACGGTGTTCTGGTTTCATGTACCAGATTCACAAAAGTGTTTCTTTGCAGCTCATTTGCCTTTTCTAACTGCTGTGTACGCTCAGCAACTTTCAGTGTCAACGTTTCATTAAGATCATGGATTCGGTCATTGCTCTCTTGTAGATCTTTCACAAGCCTTTCTGCTTGTTCCGCGCGGGCTATAGCATTCTTCTGCTGCATCATAAGAGAATCAAACAGCTTTATTCGTTCTAGCTGATCACTCTTATTTGTTTTTGAAAAAAGCAATATCTGATCCCAAACTTTCCACAAGTTCCGGGCTGAGTTCTTATTTACATAATTAATCCCAAATAAGTTATAGGGAGCATTGAACACTTCACCCTTTTCAACTACAATTCCTGATCTTGGATTTATGGTATCGTAGATGCTATAACTATCGAAAAGCGTTTCATCAACTAAATACACGACAATCCCATCTCTCGATGATATCAAATTATCTAGTTCTCCCTTGTTGACCTGATCTAATTCAACGGGAGAAGTATAATCGTAAATATCCGAGTACTTGTGAAATTTGTAGCTAGCCAGCAGCTTACCCGTTAATTTCGAAGAGGATGAGAAATTAGCATTAACTCCCTTGCGTTTCAATAGCGCCTTATGGGCTAGTTGCTTTCCGTTTACAAAAATCGGTTCAGTTACACCATTTCCAACAGTTACCTTTAAACCTAAATAAGAGTAATCTGCAGTAAGTACTTTGAATAGATCGTATTGATAATAATAAGGCTTTATGTTTCCGAAAACGCCTCTGTTCTTTCTTGCCACCAAACCTGCAAGGGTACCAAAGACTTGAAATTCGTGATCGAAATGAATATCTCTGCTTAAGCCGAAATTATTGATATATTTTGTCTGAATAAGAGTTTCAAAACCTTTATCCAACACTTGAGTAGTAACAGGACGCATAATCATATCGTAATTCATCTTCCTGATCTCCAAATGCATCAACTCAAGACATGATCTTAGATTAACAAGACTTAACCGGATGTTAGCAGTATTAAGGAGGTTATTATTAAGTAAATAAGTGCTTTTACTAATATTAAATATTGTTCTAGGATTTAAATTGCCGTATAATTGCCTCGCTTTCATGGCACAAAGATTAAAGGCTCCCAAATCCACCCACCGGGAACCATTTCGAAGGAAGGCTTTAGTGTAACGTCGGTTATACCGTTCAAGTTCCTGGTAAATTTCTTCATCAAGTCCGTGGCTCTCTGCAGCAACAGAATCACAAATATTAATGATATTCACACTGTTAGTTTGCCTGTCAGGATTCAATCCTCTAACAAAAACATCTTTTGTGATGTCAATTTCGTCTTCATTGACTTCATGAATATCCTTCACAACTACAAACCTCTGTTGAATATCAATTTTTAGATCTGAAAAGGAATAATTGCTTTGTTCGGGATAATTTGTTCTAATAAAGTTAAGAATTGCTTCGTCGCTTAATATCATTGTCAACTACTTCTTTCAGGGATAGATTAAATGGAGGAATTTTATAATTCAGCTCTTGTTGAGCTTTGGTTGAGTCTATAAAAGTAAAATGATTACCGGTGATAAAATTATCGCGAGTTAATATATTCTTTTTAAAAAGCGGGTTCAGGAAGCAATCATTAGCAATGCTTAAAGCATTTAAAACATTGTTCCTGATAACTTTTGTCTGCCTATAGTCCAACTTCTTAAAGCTTGCGAATACATCAATGAACGTCAAGTTGTTACCACCCAAATTAAATATCGCATGTACTTCTCTTGTCAATAATAAATCAATTCCAGAGACATAAGCCTTTGCAACTTCATCGCGAAGAGCAAAGCTTGCCCCCCCCTTTAGTTCCGCCACAAAGCCTTTCTTATAGAACTTGTAAAGTTTCGTAAGTGTAGAAATCAATGTGCCAGGCCGAAAAATTATGTAAGGAATTTCAGAAGCCTGAACAATTTGGTCCGCTAGAAACTTTGATTTTGCATATTCACCTTTATAAACTTGTTCTAAAGAATCCCCCTCCTTGAATATAACCGGATTAGAGGAACTTCCATAAGCAATAGCGGAGCTGGAATGAATAAGTGGTTTCTTGAACTTGTTACAGGCTGATATTATGCTTTTTATACCTTCAACGTTAAGCTTATGCAAACGCCGCTTATCATTTTTCAAATAAGAAACTAAGCCGCTACAGTTTACCACAACATCGGCCCAACTAAACGGTAAAGTCAAATCATCTTTTAAAATATCAGCGATGAAATTTTGGCAACCTAGATCAAGGAGTGGCTTACGCACTAACAACCTAACTTCATACTTATGCTTTTCTTTAAGGAGTTGATCAAGAACGCTACTTCCAAGTTTTCCAGTAGCACCTATTAATAATACTTTAGGTTTAAGTCCAGCTGATGGCCCAGCTAACTTGTTTTCTGCATTCATGGTAAAGGATAGATTCAAAGCAAAAATATGAGAAAAATCATAAGAACACATTTCACAGAGTTTTCTTAGAATAAATAAAAGGGGCTATAGAAGCCCCTCCTCTGCAAAGGAAAGATATCCTTCGGAAGTGAAAATTAGATGATCTAATACTGGTATATCAAAGATGTTACCGTCATCATTAAAATTATAATTTAATAAGCTGTGATTCCTGGCCGATCCCCTTTCCTTGTGCCCCAGTTTCTATTCGGCTTTGGCCCCATTATAAAACTTAATTCTCCCCCTTGCTCAATATCCTTATGCAGTAGAAATGTATGGAAGTAGGGTTTGCCATTTAGTAGAGCCGACTGAATATAAATATTATCCTTGGAAAGACTCGATGCTTTTATAATAAATGTATTGCCATTTGACAATTGGATCTTTGCTTCATCAAACGCTGGGCTACCTATTGAATAAATACCGTTTGCAGGATTTACGGGATAAAAACCCATACTACTAAATATATACCAAGAGGACATTTGTCCACAATCTTCATTGCCCACATATCCCGCAAAATCATTCGTATACAGTTCATTAATTATCTTTGCGACATAGAACTGGGTTTTCCAAGGCTGACCAACATAATTATAGAGATAAGCAACATGGTGGCTTGGTTCATTTCCATGAGCATATTGACCTATAAACCCTGAGACATTTCCGTTCACTTCAGAAGGTTTGGCATTAAGAGTAAAAAATGTATCAAGCTTCGCTCCGAAAGCTCTATCTCCTCCCGTCAACTTTATCAAATCATACACGTCATGCGGTACGTACCAATAATACTGCCATGCATTCCCCTCAGTGAAAGGATTTCCACCATTTGCACCATACTTTATTGGGCTAAACGGTTCAATAAATTTCCCAGCATCACTTTTAGCTCTAAAGAAGTTGATTTTCTTATCATATAGGTTTTGGTAGTATTGTGATCTCTTGGAAAATCTTTCATAATCTTCGATTTTACCAAGTTTCTTCGCTAACTGAGCTACACACCAATCATCGTAGGACATCTCTAAAGTTAGCGAGACGGATTGTGACTGTAAATTTTCCGGCATATAGTGGTATTTTTCCCATGTCGAAAAAGGAGCGTTAATATGGCTGCGAAGGGAGGAATTTCTGATTGCTTCATAAGCTTTTTGAACGTCGATGCCGGGCATATCTTTCATAACGGCATCCACAATTACAGGTATTGCATGGTTACCGATCATACAGTAATTTTCTTGCCCCCACAACTGCCAAATAGGCAAATAGCCATAGTCGTCGTATTGTCGAATCAAATTATTAACAAATTTGATATTTTTATCCGGCTCAATTAATGTATATAAAGGGTGGGTAGCACGATACGTGTCCCAAAGCGAGAATGTCGAATAATGACTATTGTCATTCGCCTTCTTTATGCTAGAATTCACAGCAGCATACTCCCCGTTTACATCAGCTAAATTATTGGGTTGCAGAAGCGCGTGGTAAAGTCCCGTATAGAAAATCTGCTTTTTATGTTCAGACCCGCTAACTTGTATCTTGTTGAGCTCCTTTTCCCAAGCAAGGTCTGCATTCTGAGAAACTAAATCAAAATCCCATCCGGGTATTTCCCTTTCAAGATTCAGTTTTGCATTTTGCGCGCTCACTGTTGATAAGCCAACTTTTACAATTAGAGGACTTGAAGACTTCGATTCAAAGTCTAAAACAGCTCTTAAATCCGTTCCATTTATTGTTTCATCGGAATATTGGTTGTCTCCGTCATAAAGATGTGCTTTTTGTATGCGACTTGAGAACTCAGCATAAAAATACACTCTCCTGAGCTTTACCCACCCCGTAACTAAACGATATCCCTCAATAGCATGATCATTAACGACCCGAAATTGCGAACTAACGACTTTGCGCCATGTAGCTGCATGATTAAGGTCTACAACTAAATGATTACTTTCTGAATTTAAAAAGCTATACCTATGCATGCCTCCATGTTCGGTAGCCGTAAGCTCTGCATTGATGTTGTAATCCAGAAGTTTGGCCTGATAATAACCTGGTCTCGCTTCTTCCTGACTGTGCGAGAATCTCGATCGATAGCCGCTGCCTGGTTTAGAGGCGTCTCCTGGCCTGGTTTTTATTTCACCAGTTGTGGGCATAAAAAGGATATCAAAAAGATCAGCGACTCCCGTACCACTCATATGTGTATGACTAAAACCGACAATTGTATTATCATTATGGTCATACCCTGAGGTTGCGGTCCATCCAGGATCCTCACGCGTATCTGGACTTAACTGAACCATTCCAAAAGGAACGGTGGCCCCCGGGTAGGTACAGCCAGCTAGAGAGTTTGTAAGTGCTCCAGTGCCAATAAATGGATTAACATAGGAGGTTAACTTAGTACTCCTATTTTGAGCGAAAGCGAAATGGGAAACTGAATAAAAGCTTATTACGCTAAAAAAAAAGGTTCTAAAAATTGTGGAAATCATAATAGCATTAATCGTTTTACTATAAGTATCACTAAACATAACTTATTTGAGGTGCAGGCCGATGTAACTACTCACCTCCCGATTGCATTAAAGCTTGATTACACTTAGTTGCCCTGCGTCTCTATCGATATGAATAACAATAACGGTATTCTGTGTAAATGTCGAATTGTCTAAAGCCTTGACTTTGACAGTTTTTCCTTGGATTAGAAATTGTAAGTCCGAACCGTCTAGATTCTGTATTCTCTTTATGCAAACATCTGGTATAGCAGGTAGTTCAATAGTTTTTAGGCCACTCTTAAAAACATGTACATAAATCTTGTCTTTCCTTCTGGTACTCCCGAAAACCTCATTAGGAACGTAAGGTCCTCCTTTCGTATTGAAAATGCTTTCACCATTCTTATGGACCCACTTTCCTACTTGAGATAGCAATTTTATCTGCCTTCCCTCTATTCTTCCATCCATCATTGGTCCTATATTAAATAACAAATTTCCATTTCCACACGCTGATCTAACTAAAGTTTGGATACATTCAACTTCCGATTTAAGCTTGTCGTTTGGTTTCCACGCCCATTGCTGGCCAATTGTAATGCAACTCTCCCATGGTTCGTTCAAATTCAACTGACCGATTCTCTGCTCTGGCGTCAAGAAATCGCCTATGGAGTGCTCGTTTAACACTTCACTCTCTTTCCCCAAACGATTATTAACGATAATATTAGGATCTAAACTTTTAATATATTTATAGATTTCGCGACCATGCTCGTTTGTCCAAGGCTTCTCCCAATAACCATCATACCAGAGTAAATAGGGGTGATAACGATTAATCAGTTCCTTAATTTGCAACTTCATTGTTGCTTTAAAAGCCTCCATATTGCCAGGAACGTTTTTACTTTGATCATTAGGATCTTGAATCGGGTAATTCGGGTCATGCCAGTCAAGTACCGTCATATAAATCCCTAAAGTTATTCCGTGCTTTTTACATGCTCTGGCTAATTCGCCGACAATGTCCCTTTTAAAGGGAGAACTCATGATATTATAACCTGATGAATGGGTTGGCCAAAGGCAAAAGCCATCGTGATGTTTGGCGGTGATCACCAAATATTTCATACCTGCTTTTTTTGCTACCCTCACCCAGGCGTCCGCATTAAACAGCACAGGATTAAATTCCCGGAACAAGCTGTCATAATCCTCTTGACTAACCTCTTTGTTTCTGCTCCATCCAATCTCTGTACCCCTTAATGTTACGGGGCCAAAATGAATGAACATTCCAAACCTCTTACTCATAAAATCAGCTAGTCTCGGATTATCATTGCTTTGAGCTTTACTTGAAAGAGTAATTAATATCAAAGTAAAAAATGCAAAAGTTTTTCTATTAATAATCATAAAGAACTGTTTTGTATAATTATCCTTTTTAGGATTACCTAGGGATAAATTTTAAAGTGGTTATGAATAGTCTACAATATCTTTTGTAGATATTGACTACTGTTTCCTGATAAATTATTGCATGGGAATTTCGACGTAGAACTATACTCGACCCTCTTTGATAATAGAAATTTCAGTTGACAAGCAGGCATATCATCAAAGCAAAAAACGTAATTTTCAGCTATGAACTATGTTGCGTGACTCGTTGCACATCATTTAGTCCGAGTTGCACTTATTTAACCAAATATCCTAGCTTGTAATTTATCTGAAAACGTAAAATAGAAAACCCATGATAACAAGCAATAATACGGAAAGTGCTTTGTAGTTCCCTATACCTGGCCAACCTTTATCAGAAATAGCCTCCAATGGAGAGTTCCAATACAGGGATCGACTTTCAGCCGTGTGTTTCGCTGGATAAAAAACAGAAAAAGAAACTTGGATTAACACACAAACACAAAAAAGGTAGAACGCCATCATCATAAACGGAATATTTCCGAGAATGGAATTTGGAGCCAGCTTGTTTAAAGAAAACACCAAAACGCCCAGAGCAGAGCCAATCCATAAAGTATACTTCGCTGACAAAGCAGAAGCGCGCTTCCAGAATACACCCACCACAAATACACAAGTAATTGGAGGAGCTATGTGTGCTATTATATCATTTAGTCCGTTAAATATACTTTCATAATGATTTAAAAGTGGAAGTAAAGTTAGTGAAACTACCAGAGATATCGCTGCCGCTATTTTTCCTGTTTTTATTAAATGTTCATCAGATGCGTTAGGCTTGTACCGCAGGTATAAATCATAACTAACCATCGTTGATATAGAATTCAAAGCCCCAGATATTTGACTCATTAATCCTGATAGGAGTGCTGCAACGAGAATCCCAATTAACCCAGTCGGCAATAATTGCGTGATCATAAGGGTATATATACCCTTACTGTTCACCAGAGGCTTTCCATTAATTTGGGTAGTAATAGATGAAAGATCGATTTTTCCTGAGGATGCAAGAGTATAGGCAAACAGACCTGGAAGTACGAAAATAAAAACAGGTAATACCTTTATAAAGCCACAGAAAATAGCTCCTACTCTTGCATGGTTTTCATCCCTGGCTCCTAAAACCCGTTGAACAATCGTTTGATCTGCACACCAGTACCAGATACCTAAAACCGGATATCCTAAAAATACCGAGTACCATGGCATCCCACTAGGATCTCCTTCCGACCGCATCATTGACAGCTTATCTAATTGCCCGTTCGCATGTAGTACGTTAACCATCGGTTCCCAGCCTCCCATCTTAATATATGCAGCTACACTTATCACCACTGCTCCAAAAAGTAAAACAACAGTTTGAATTGATTCAGTAACTACAACAGCTGTTAATCCACCCACAATTGTATATATAGCTGTTATGATGGATATCACTATTACACTTGTATACATATTTACTCCAAACAAAGTCTGCAGAACAATACCCCCTGCAAGCAATGAAAAAGAAATATGTATGATTATAGCAGAAACTACAGATACTATAGCCAACCAATCTCTGCTCGCCCGGTCGTATCGTTTTTCTAAAAAATCAGGCAGTGTTGATACGCCTGATTTAATATAAAAAGGAATAAAAAAAAGCGCAAGAAGAATCAGAGTGAAAGAGGCCATCCATTCAAAATTCCCGTTTAGAAGGCCACTATCAAAACCGCTCTGAGCTAGGCTTACCAAGTGTACACAAGATATATTTGTTGCGAAAAGAGCAAGACCAATCATGGGCCACCTCAATGTTTTACCTGCAAGAAAGTATTCTCCAGCACTATTATTATTGAGACTAGTCCTGCGTTGATGTCTTAGACCAGCCCAGAGTCCAATAACAAAGATTCCTATGATGTATATCGCACTTATAGAAAGGTCTAATGAGCCTATCATGATTATTGATTAATTGATTAGTTTGTGGAACCGAGGAAATCAGCTTTAACTCATTTTCCTTTTTGCCAATCTATTTTGAATACATAAGATTCAGAAACCTTTCCTCCATTCACATTCAGATCAGCTGCAGAATAAAAATATGCTGGTTTCCCGTTTTGAAATAATATTGCTGGACGCTCCAATTTACCTGTAGCATCACGAATAAAGTGCCCTGGGGTACCTTCAAGCTTTTTGTGATCTACTTCTGAACCCCAATAATCAAGAATATTACCCATTGCAATTTTAGCATCTGCCAGTTTAAAGTCTAAACCTGTCTTTGATTTCCATAGGATAATATCTCCGTAGATCCCCGTATTACCTCCAAGGTTGTCAGTTGTCAATAAATAATAGTTTTTCTTCCATGCAAACGCCTGTGCATCTTCTAAATAAGAAACATTATCTGTAATAGGAGCATCACACATAACATAAGGGCCTTCTATTTTATCTGACACTGCGTAACCATACTTTGCCTTCATGTGTTCTGGAGTTCCACATTTATAATAGATATAATATTTTTTACCTATTTTCAGAAAAGCAGGGTTATCGGCACCAATTGCAGCTCGGTAAGTCCAATGATTAGGATCACTTGAACGAGTTACCATTATACCTTCATTTTTTCCTCCAAATCTCCATGGCCCGTTTATATCATCAGCTATCATCATACCTGTCCGCTGAGCATACTGACCACTTGGATCCTGGCAGATGTATAACAGTATATATTTTCCATCTACATATTCAATTCGCGGATTATGTGGTCCTGCCATTGTCTTTGGATCAGGAAACATAGCAGTTTTCATAATAGTACGCACAAATTTAAATGGCCCTTCAGGTCTGTCTCCAACAAAATGAGCAATTTCAGCATTAGGCCCAGACCATCCATCCATGCCTTCTACTGCAGGCCATCTACTTGCAAACAGATGTATCTTTTTATCCTTTCCCTCTATAGGAGATATACACCAATAATACCAGTTGGAATCGGCTAAAGCTGCTCCGATAAATTTTGCATTAAGAGCCATTTTGGCATAAGGAACCTTCGTAGGCTTTCCCTTTGCTGTTCGTAATGTTTTATCCGGATCTTTTACCGATTGTGCGCTAACGAAGAGTCCGCACAACATCATTACACAAATAGTAAAGCAAATTTTTTTAAATTGATTTATCATAATATTTATATCTAAGTGGCTAGTTTGAAAACTTATTCAAGCGATTAAAAAGCTTAAAAGATACCTTTCTAATTTAAGCTAAGAAGATCACAGCTGCTACCCGCTTCCATTGGGGTTTGATATGCGCCATTTTCTATTTTTACCGGATGTTTGAAATATTTCTGAAGATGAGGGATATGCTCTAAAAACAAGGCCTCATGACTAAGTGAGATGTGGTTAAATAGAACTAGATGTTGATGTAACTGCCCCATATCTCCAACATGGGGCACAACAGGTATCCCAAACTTTTTACATAGAAGACTTATAGTAATAAATTCGCTCACTCCACCTACCCGCACGGCATCTACCTGAATGAAGGAAGCTGCCCGAGCCTGAAGATAGTTTTTAAAGATAACCTTGTTAGGAACATGCTCTCCTATTGCTACCTTTATCGGTGATATCGCTTCGGCTAAGGTTTTATGTGCAAGAACATCATCAGGATGAGTAGGTTCTTCAACCCAATATGGATTAATGGCTTTAAGTTTATCACAAATACTAAGGGCCTGGGGAAGTGACCATTGCTGATTTGCATCAAGCATTACCTTTACCTTTTCGCCTGCAACTTCCCTAACTATGTTAGCTCGCCTTATATCCCGCTCAGCATCCTTAGACCCAACTTTAAGTTTCATAGCCGTAAAACCCTCCTCGATTGCCTTATAGCAATTCCTTCTAACCTCTTCGTCAGAGTAGTTAAACCACCCTATTGAAGTATCATATCCGGGATAACCGCTTGCAAGAATCGGAAGCCTGTTGGGTTGTGTTAACTTTTGTAAAGAAATGAGCTTAACTGCCTCTTCCCGAGTAAGTACATCCTCAAGATACGATAAATCAAGGGTATTAACCAGCTCTTCTGCTGATAAATCTATTAATAGTTTCCAAAGTGGCAATCCACTGCTTTTTGCCCATAAATCGAAACATGCATTGGTAACAGAAGCGAGAGCTAAATGCACTACTCCCTTATGAGGCCCAAGCCAGCGAAATTGCTGATCGTTCGATAAGTTTCTAAACAAATCACCAAAGCTTGACATTATTTCATAAATGTCCTTCCCTTTTAATTTCTCTGCATAATACTTCGCAGCTTGGCATACTAGATCATTACCCTCCCCAAGAGTAAATGCGAATCCAACTCCGACATTACCTTTTTCGTCATATAATTCCGTTACTGCGTAAGAATATGTAGGATTCAGGTGTACTGCATCACTCCCTGCATTTCCATCTAGCTTGTAACGTTTGTCACTAACTCTAATTTTATGTATCATCGTTCTTAAAAATCAGCTACGGCAAGTATGTTTTTCAACCGTTTGAGCTTGGTGTTCAATAGGCTTGTTTCTTTTATACCCTAATTCGGCTCCCCCAGAAACCGGAAGAATACAACCTGTTATAAATCTTGCGTTGTCTGAGATTAAAAAAAGGCAAGCGTCAGCTATTACATCACCTTCAGGGCAATATCCTAATGGGTGAATATTGTTCAGATAATCTTCAATTGATGAGGAATTTGGCTGATCTAAACTCCAGCTTCTTAACATCGGTGTCCAAACACCTGCAGGCGCTACGGCATTTACCCTTATTCCGAAATAAGAGTAATCAAGGGCCATAGACTTTGTAAGTGCATTTATAGCGCCTTTAGTAGCGCTATAGGCCGCATGGATTTCCTGACCTATTGAACCTACAAGACTTCCCGTATTTAAAATATTTCCTTTTGTTTTCTTTAAAGCAGACAAAGCCGCTTTTGTAGTATTGTAAATACCTTTGACATTCACATCAAAAAGTCGCTGCCACTCCTCTTCTGTCGTTTCATCCAGCCTTTTCGAGGGATTAGAAATCCCTGCATTATTATGAACAACATCCAAACGACCATAAGTTTCCAATGTTTCACTGATAGCTGAATTTACTTGGTCAAAAATAGCAACATCTGCTGCAAGAAAAAGAATGTCATCATTATCAAAGGATTTCTTGGCAAATTCTAAACTCTCTTTAGAATTTGACACAATTGCTAATTGTGCACCTGCTTTTAGATATGCTTTAGCGCATTCATAACCTATTCCCTCCGTGCCTCCGCTTAAAAAAATAACTTTATCTTGTAGTGGTAACATCTTCAATTAATCTGTGATTATCCATATATATTGACGGAGAACTCGAATCAAGAAACTCTCCCTTTTAATTTGGTACAATTCCTTGTACTGATTATTGCAAACAGCCCATTTCCGTTGAATCAAAAGTATGTCTATCCTAATATGTATCCAATGGGCTATTCCTTGGTTTTAATGGACAATACCATTATTGACTTTTTTGCTCATTCAATTATTTTTAATAATATTTGCATGATTTCAAAAATCTTTAGAATGACTGCCTTCTCAATCAAAGCAGCCCGCCAATCATTAATACCAATTTCATAAGAAATATGAATAGTTACATTAAAAGAAGAGATGGATTTGAGGGTGAGAGATTAATAAGCATACCTGAAATGGTCTGGAAAAAAAGTAGTAGGCGCAGTCCCGGTGTTTTCAATCTATATATTAGCCATATAGGCTTTTTTCCGAATGCAAAAAACCATTATCGCGAGCGAAAACGAGGCTGTATTGATAATATCTTGATCTATTGCATCAAGGGAAAAGGTCACTACATTGTGGGGGAAAAAGAATTCACGGTCTCACCGAATCAATTTATACATCTTCCAGCAACCGATGAATACCTTCGCTATTGGGCAGACAAAGAAGATCCTTGGAGCATCTACTGGGTACATTTCACAGGACCAGATGTAAGGAAAATGAATGAATCTCTAAATATTCAATTACTTCAAGGGCCTGTAGATATACCGGTCAATAACAAGATTATAGAAATTTGGAAAAACATTTATAATAGCTTGGAAATGGGATACAGTACTGATAACTTGTGCAACGCAATTTTCTGTCTGTATCATTTAATTGCGATCTTCTTATTCCCTGATAAGCACTTCAAATCGGAAGGTCCTGAAGCAAAAGACATAATTAACGAAACAATAATGAGAATGAGGTCTAACTTACGGCTGAAACTTACCGTAGAAAATATGGCCGAGTGGCACAACTTATCCGCTTCTCATTTCTCAAGCCAGTTTCGTAAAAGTACGGGAATTCCTCCAATAGATTATTTCATCCATCTGAAAATGCAGAAGGCCTGCCAATTATTGTGCAACGAGGATCTCAAGATTAAAGAGGTCGCCTTTAGATTGGGGTATGAGGATTCATATTATTTTTCACGAATTTTCAAAAAAACTATCGGATCCTCACCTGAAGTTTACAGAGCCAAATCGAAGAAGGGAATGTAACCTCCAACATTTCGAAGCAGCTATTCTATATGCCAATAAGCCTCTCTATCGGATGAACGCTGTGTCTGTCCGAGTAATCGTCAGTTAAAGAACAATCTATAATAAATCAATTCACAACCTTAGTTGTGCATATCCAAAGGGAAGGAGTACTAAAAATAAGTCCGTTCCACTTATTGTAAATGCACTAATGATCCAGATTTGGATATCAAAGGCTGTTTATTTTACTCAATTCCTGATTTCAGGTATAAAAACGCCCCCGCATAGAATAATCCATCATGTTTAAGGCTTAGTCCATTTACCTCACGAAAATTCAGACTTAACTTTAATTTTCTAAATAAACCAATTAAAATGCTAACTCACCAGTTCAAAGTATGTACCTATTATGTGGTAGTCTCCCCTTGGAGCGTCAATCAATTTTGCTTTATCAAAAATTTACGCAAAACACAACAATTTAAAGTCTTCAGTCCAATGTTAATACCTAAAAGGATATGCAGTGAGGCTTATCCACATTATCTTAATTAAGCTATTATGAAGTTATTTTGCGAATCTAAAAAAAGTATCGGCCTGGTGTTGCCAACTCGGGGATTTAAACTTTTGTTCGTCCTAATCTTCCTGATAATAAAAGGAGAGCTTTACGCACAAGAAAAAGTTACTGTCACCGGGACCGTCCGTGACACCACAGGAGAAACACTAATAGGAGTGTCAATCACTGCTGTCAATAAAAAGGGAGTGGGAACCACAACAAATGATGCAGGCAAATTCATCCTTGAAGTTGAATCGGGAACTTTATTAAGGATATCCTATGTAGGTTTTAATGAGCAAACAATCACAGTTTCACCTAACAATAGAGTGTTAAATATCGTAATGAAGGATGCCGGAACGCTCGAGGACGTAGTTGTGGTGGCCTATGGAACGAAACAACGTAGAGAGGCCATTGTTGGCTCTGTTACATCAGTACGGCCAGGGGACCTGAAAATTCCTGCAAGTAATTTAACAAATGCACTTGCTGGCCAGGTTGCAGGAGTAATTGCTTATCAGCGTTCGGGGCAACCAGGGCAGGATAACGCAAGCTTTTTTATTCGTGGAGTGACCACTTTCGGTTACAAAAGGGATCCGTTGATACTTATTGATAACGTTGAGTTAACTCCATCTGACCTTGCAAGGCTACAAGTTGATGACATAGAAAGCTTTTCCGTACTGAAGGACGCCAGTGCTACTGCGTTATACGGAGCACGGGGAGCTAATGGGGTTATCCTTGTAAGTACAAAACAAGGAAAAGAAGGGAAAGCAACAATAAGTTTTCGGTTGGAGAATTCACTTTCTCAGTCAGCTCAGACGCTCGAACTTGCAGATCCGATTACATTTATGAGGTTGTTTAATGAAGCTACTGTTACAAGAAACCCTCTAACTCCGCTACCTTTTAGCCAAAATAAGATTAACAACACTTTAGCTACTATAAACCGTAGTCCAGGATACAATGAATATGTTTATCCTGCCGTTGACTGGTTGGATTTGCTATTTAAAAAAAGAGCAGCGACGCAACGAGCAAACTTAAGCGTAAGTGGAGGTGGTGGTGTAGCAAAATATTATGTATCTGGCTCTTATAACGTAGACAATGGAATCCTGAACCAGGATGAGAGGAATAATGCTAATACTAACGTCAAATTTCGTAACTATCAACTTCGCTCAAACGTTAATATAAACTTAACAAAATCAACCGAACTAGTTGTAAGACTGGCTGGTACTTTTAGCGATTACAATGGCCCCATTGCAGCAGATGGAGGATTTTCGACTGACTTATATAATGTTGCGATGCATACTAGCCCTGTTCTCTTTGCTCCTTATTATCCGGCAGATGAAGCAAATCAAAACAGTAAGCATATTTTGTTTGGAAATGTTGGAGGTAACAACTCTATAGAAGTAAACAATCCATATGCACTTCTACTTCGAGGTCATAAAAATTCTACCGAATCCAGAATGTCGGCCCAACTGGAATTAAATCAAAAAATGGATTTTATTACCAAGGGTTTATCTTTCAGAAGTATTTTTAGCACAAATAGATATTCCTACTTCGACTCTCAAATGGCCTATGGACCGTTTTATTACAACATTGGAAATTACGATAAAGCTGCTAATCAATATACTCTTGCCTGGCTAAACCCAAGGCCTAATGACGGATCCGGAGTACCGAATGTAGCACAGGAATATTTGTCGTATTATCCAGGAGAACCAAATTTAAATACATTTCTTTATGGACAAGCAGCCGCTGCCTACGATAGAACTTTTGGAGATCACAATGTAAGCGGCACTATTATAGGAACTGCTCAGCAAACTATCTACTCAAATGCTAGAGATCCGAAGACAAATTCAAGAACTCTACAATATTCGCTCCCTTACCGTAATCTTGGAGTGGCAGGAAGATTAACTTATTCTTTCAAAAATAAATACTTCTTAGAAGCGAACTTCGGCTATAATGGTTCTGAGAGGTTTTCCGAAGATCACCGTTTCGGATTTTTTCCCACAATTGGAGGAGGTTGGGTCTTATCCAACGAACGGTTCTTTGATAATCTAAAGAGTGTAATTGATAGGTTTAAAATCCGCGCAAGCTATGGGCTAGTAGGAAATGATGCAATTGGTTCACAAAGGTTCTTCTATCAATCTGATGTAAATTTAAACGGAGGCGGAAATTACTCATCTTTTGGTACAAACCTCGAATATACACGTACTGGTGTTTTCATCAACAGTTACGAGAACAGAGCTATCACATGGGAAACTTCCCGTCAGACTAATCTAGCCTTTGAACTTTCACTTTTAAGAAGATTCAACTTAACAGCAGAGCTGTACAGGAATTTCCGATATAACATTCTAATGGATCGTTCTTCCATCCCGCAAACCATGGGTCTGGAATCTTTAAGTCCGGTTAGCGCTAACATCGGAACTGCAAAATCTAAGGGAATTGACTTACATCTAGATTATTCCGGAACTATAGGCAGAAAGGTGTCCATAAGGCTATTGTCCAATTTCACGTATTCGAGCAACAAGTATGTGCACTACGAAGAACCGCAATGGGAAGAACCCTATCGTTTTCGTTCGGGACAATCTATTGACCGTAACTTTGGCTATATAGCTGAGCGTTTGTTCGTAGACGACAAGGAGGCCATTAACTCTCCAAAGCAAATTTTTTCTACAGGAGGAACGCCTCCCAAAGGAGGAGATATTAAGTACCGTGACTTAAATGAAGACGGTGTTATTGATGGTTACGATCAAACTTTCATCGGATTTCCTCAAACTCCAGAAATTGTATATGGATTTGGGCTCTCCTCAAGGTTCAAAAACTTTGATCTTGGTGCTTTTTTTCAAGGCCAGGCACGGGTTTCCTTATTTATAAATCCGGGACGCGTTAGCCCTTTTATACAAAGTCCTGATGCAAATATTTATGGCAACACCCAGCTTCTTAAAGCCTTTGCTGATGACCATTGGTCTATCGACAATCAGAACTTATATGCCCTTTATCCACGACTTGGAACTAATGGAGGCGAGATAGAAAACAATCGCCAAAATAGTACTTGGTGGATGCGTAATGGTAGTTTTATGCGATTGAAATCCTTGGAACTTGGTTATACTTTGCCATCGAAGCTATCGAGAAAAATTCAGCTAAGATCAGCCCGAGTATATTTTAACGGATTAAATCTGGTAACCTGGAGTCCGTTTAAATTATGGGATCCTGAACTAGGGGGAAATGGTTTTGCTTATCCAATACAAAAGGTATTTAATCTCGGAGTAAACGTAAGTCTTTAATACCTCACTAAAATAATAAAAATGAAATTATTTTATAAATATCTCAGCATAATTGCTCTTCTCTTCTCTACCGTGTCCTGCAAGAAATATCTGGATATTACTCCTGATAATTTAGGCACATTAGAATATGCCTTTAGAAACAGAAATGAAGCAGAAAATTATCTATTTACCTGTTATGCATACTTACAGCGCCTAAGTGACATTACAGCAAATCCAGCTTTTACCACCTCAGGAGAAATTATTTATCCGGACAATTTAACTTCTTATTCAGATAATACGACAGGTTTCTTCATGCTAAAGGGAACTCAAACTGCGAGTAACCCGGGACTGAATACTTGGGACGGAGCTAATGGAAGTTATAGTTTGTTCAGGTCGATTCGTGCCTGCAATACCATGCTTGAAAATATTGATCAACCAATTGATCTTTCTGCTACAGAAAAAAAACGATGGATAGCTGAGGTTAAATTCCTTAAGGCATACTATCATTACTACCTAATGCGAATGTACGGCCCTATCCCTATTGTAGATGAAAATCTACCAATAACGAGCACAACAGAAGAGGTTCGCGTAAAAAGAGCCCCTCTAAATGAAGTTGTTCAATACATAGTATCATTACTTGACGAAGCAGCTCCGGATCTACCGCCAGTGATTCAAAATCAATCAACTGAATTGGGACGTGTCACCAAGTTAATAGCGCTTGCAGTTAAAGCTGAAGTGTTAGCAACTGCGGCAAGTCCATTGTTTAATGGAAATGCGGATTATGTAGATTTGAAAGATAAAGACGGAGTAGCGCTTTTTCCGATAACATATGACCCTCAAAAATGGAAAGCTGCCGCAGATGCTTGTTTGATTGCTATTAATGAATGCGCAGCACAGGGATTAACTCTTCATCAATTTATACCACCAGCAAACATTTCCCAACTTTCCGATTCTTTGAAAACCGTATTATCTATCCAAACGGCGGTTACGGAAAAATGGGAATTAAATGATGAGTTAATTTGGGCACATGCACCTCTCTTTGGGTGGGAGGGCAGAGCAACCCCGAGATTGACGTCAAGATCAGTGAACAATGCATTTTCCAATCCTGGAACTTTTTCTGTACCCATCCAAATGCAAGAACTATTCTATACAGATAAGGGAGTTCCTATTAATGAAGATCTAACTTGGGATTATAATAACCGCTATACGTTGAAAACAGGAGATCGACAATCTAGATACTTCATTAGAGAAGGATACGAAACAGTCAAAGCTCACTTCGGCAGAGAGCCACGCTTTTATGCTGATGTTGCCTTTGATGGAGGGATTTGGTTTGGTAATGGCATATATGATCAGAATAACGCCTATGCCGTTCAGGCCAGGGGAAGCTCCTCATATGCGGGACCTCACGATTTAATCAGATTCAATAATACAGGATACTGGCCTAAAAAATTAGTTAACTATTTATCCGTTTACGATGACGGATTTCAACCAGTTTACTATCATTTACCAATAATGAGGCTTGCCAGTCTATACCTTTTATATGCCGAAGCTCTGAATGAATTTGAAGGTCCGCAGAATCAAGATATTTTTGAATATATAGACCTTGTACGGGCGCGTGCAGGATTACCAGGAGTTAAACCAGCCTGGAGTACTTATTCAAAGAATCCAAATAAACCTAATACAAAAGAAGGTCTTCGTCAAATTATTCATCAGGAGCGACGGATAGAGTTATGTTTTGAAGCTCAAGCCGGTTGGGATCTTCGAAGGTGGAAGGAATTACAAACAGTTCTAAGTAATCCTTTATTAGGCTGGAGTGTCTATAACGAAGAAGCAATTAATTACTACAGGCCAACTGTCAAGCTTACACCTGTTTTTAGTCTTAAAGACTATTTATGGCCAATTCGAACCGAGGATATTATTACAAATCCAAACTTGGTTCAAAATCCTTATTGGTAATCTTTTATAGGAACCTAGCAATTAACATTATGAAAAGGAATTTACAGTACTCGACAATACGAATATTCTATTTAGCAATATTCCTTCTTACTGCCATTACTGGCTGTAAAGAAGACAATGGATACAATGATCCAGTAACAGGAGATAAAACAAAGCCTGGTACAATCACCAATGTAAAGATAGATAATTTTAATGGAGGAGCTCATATAACCTACGATCTTCCAAACTCCAAAAATTTACTTTATGTACTAGCAAAGTATAAAATTAATGACCAAACGGGCAGGGAAACCAAATCCAGCTATTACTCTGATAGTATAACGGTAGAAGGTTTTGCTAATAACCAGGAGTATGAGATCACTCTCTATGCGGTAACCCGTGCCAATATTATGTCCGATCCTGTTACCGTAAAGGTTCATCCACTTACACCTTATTATAAGCTGATAAAACCTACAGTGATCGCCACACCGGATTTTGGGGGAATAAACATTACTGCTTCAAATCCAAATAGACAACCAGTAGGAATGATTTTGCTAGCATTAGACTCTGCAACTAATACATTGGAGATCGAAGATCAGCACTATACTAATATCGATGACATCAAGTACTCTGTAAGAGGATATTCACCTGTAGATAGGAAATTCGGCGTATATGTCACTGATAGGTTCGGAAACAACTCTGACACAACAGTTGTCACGATTCGCCCCTTGCCTGAATCGCTAATAAACAAGAACTTATTTTTTACCTACCGTCTTCCATCCGACGCTGATCTTTATCCGGGTTGGAATGTTGAAAATCTGTGGAACAATAAAACTGACGATTACTCAGCCGGATGGCATACACAATCATCTTCTAAAGGCTTCCCTATCATTGCCACATTTGGATTAGGTCAATCGGTGAAGTTTAGTCGCTTTTTACTCTTTAATCGTCCTGGTGGCTATTCCTATAGCCATGGTAATCCAAAAGTCTTTACTTTATGGGGCTCAACAAAAAATCAACCCGCAGATACCCCATTGCCTAGAACATCACCAGAAGGTACTGTTGTTGGCGATTGGGTTAATATGGGGAACTTCGAATTCCCAAGTCCCCCTTCCGGACTCGCGCCGGGGGCAGCAAACGCCGCTGACCAAGCCTATGTTGCAGCTGGCGTGGATTTTAATGTTCCGATAAGCAGTCCGGCAGTCAAATTTGTACGATTTGCTGTAGCACAAACATGGGGTGGTGGTGATTTCGCACACACTATGGAACTCACTTTCTATGGCAACCCTCAGTAAAACCTTTAAATTAAAGAGTTAGAGATGAAGAAACATATATTTCATGCAGTTCTCCTATTATTGGTAGGCATGTTTATCACAAGTTGTGAAAAGAAAGACACAGATTTCAAAGAATTCTTTGATAATCAGGAGATAGTATATCCCGGCATAGTGGCCAAAGTAACGGTTCTCCCGGGGAAGAACCGCGTTGGTCTTGCTTGGAATCCTAGTCCCGACCCAAGTATATCAGGCTATATTATTTATTGGAACAATGGCCGTGACTCACTTAAGGTCAATGCTACAACTCATAGTCCCCTGGACACAATCAAGGCTATTGTTCCAAACCTAAATGAGTTCACGTACTCTTTTACTATTTTTTCCTGCGATGCTGACGGTAATAGATCTATTCCCACAATGATTGACAACGTGAAGGTTTATGGTGAAAATTATCAATCACTTCTATTAAACAGACCCTATAACGCAAGTACTCCATACGCTCTTGATGAAAACACAAGTGCGGTAACTCTCAATTTTGACACTCCAGACACCATCAACATCGCGACAGAGATAAGATACACTACCCTTTCAGGGGTACAGGCTACAAAAGAAATCAAACCGACGTCAAGTTCAATAACATTGACAGATTATAAGCCTTCAACAGATATCTTATATCGATCTTCATATATTCCAGCAAAGGGAGCTATTGATACTTTCCAGGTTTCAGACTACGACACTTTTCCGAGAATATTCAGATATGTTCAGTGTGACAAATCACTCTTCCGGGAAGTTAATTTGCCTAATGACGTTGGAACATACAGTTCAGAAACTAGCATTAGCAAACTATGGGATGGTACTACAGGTCCGCAAGGCTTTCCTAATATCTTCCACAGCGACGGAGCATACAACCCGCATGTTCTTACGTTTGATCTAGGCAGATCGTATAGCCAACTCGCCCGGATAGAGGAAACAGGAAGAGATTGTTGTAATAACCCTGACAAATTTGAAGTTTGGGGAATTGAAGATATCACAAACGCTGCTACAACCTTAAGACCCGACAACGCAGGATGGAAAGATGAAGCAATTTCAAAAGGCTGGACCTTGTTGAAAGAGGTCACGAGAACGGATGATGGTAAAGCACCGATGAAGTTTGATCTAACAGATAATCTCCCCCCTGTAAGGTATATTCGCATCAGAGTGTTACATACAACAACGGGATCCGCTTACAGTAATATGAGCGAAATAACATTATGGAATAAAGAATAAAATGAGACGGGAGCTCCAAAAACGCTCCCGTCTTAAGCTAGTGTAAAAGAATCTATTCATTCAAAAACTCTTGCAGAAACACAAATAAATTTAAAAATAAATAGACACGTCCCTCCCTTCCAACAAAATTTAATAGAACTGCACTCATGAAACTATTTAAATTTCTGCACACTATGCTAGTTGCAGGTTTATTGTCATCTTCCATCTCTGGTATTGCCAGCATGAAAATGTCTCCTCAAAACATCACAATTCCCTACGGATCGTCAGGAAACATACAGTATGATCTAAAGTCCGGGAGCTTTCAGGTCCTTCAATTGGGAAATATAATTTTTTCTAACGCTTATTTTCAAGCAAAAAATAACGGATCATTTCTACTATTCAGAGAATACAAGACGAGAACATTTACAAAGAAAATCATTAGGGATAATTTCGGCAGTGGTACTAAAAATGTTATCGAATATAAGTCAGCAGGACTACCAACTTTAAAACACATTATCTACACATATCATGATAAAAATTATTTTCTTATCGAACTTATTTTGGAGGGGAAAAACGTCAGATCAAATTATCTTGCTCCCTTCGTTTCTGACTTCAAAAATATAGATTCAGGCGCCCAACGGTCACTTTTTGTCCCTTTCGATAATGATGCGTGGATAAGATATGATGCAAAAGCATTTAAAGAGGGCGTTGAAAACGTAAGTTCGGAAGTGGGTGCTATTTACAACGAAACATCTCAACAAGCAATAATTGTTGGCTCAATCGAGCACCAAGTTTGGAAGTCAGCTATAAAAACCAAGGCAGAAAGATCCCATAATAAGTTAATTGCTTTTTCGGGTTACACAGATAAAGAGGTGACAAGAGACCAACAAGAGCACGGCTATCTGCAAGGAGACGAGATTCGATCATCAAAGTTTTTGATAGGGTATTTCAGTGATTGGAGATTTGCGATGGAAGAGTACGCTAAAGCCAACCGTATTGCTGAAAGGCCATTTGTTTTTAATTGGACAAACGCAACTCCTGTAGGATGGAACAGCTGGGGCGTGGTGCAGCAAAACATTAATTATTCTAACGCTACTAACGTAGTTAATTTTTTTGCGGATAGCTTGAAGGGTTTCCGCAATGGGAACGACTTTTACGTTGATTTGGATTCTTACTGGGATAGTATGATTAAAGGTGGTTATGAAGGGGATTTTTCAGAACTTAAAAACTTTGCTGATTACTGCTTAAAAAAAGGACTTCAACCAGGAGTTTACTGGGCACCTTTTACCGACTGGGGATTTAAGTCTGGAGGAGAGCGAAGAGCAGAAGGTAGTTCTCACACTTTTAGGGAAATGTGGACAAAGGTGAAGGACGGATATCACGACTTCGATGGCGCTCGAGCATTGGATCCAACTCATCCAGGTACACAGGAACGAATTAAACTGGTAATTGGCAAATTAAAAGAATGCGGCTTTAAGATGATTAAAATAGACTTTCTTGGCCATGCATCTATCGAAGCAGATAGTTTTTACGATAAAAATGTCCACACCGGAATGCAGGCATATAAGGTGGGGATGGAATATTTGCTGAAACAACTGGATGATAAAATGCTGATTTATGCCGCCATTTCGCCAACTATGGCATCAGGGCGATATGTGCATATCCGCCGTATAGCATGTGATGCTTTTAAAGCGATAAACGAAACAGAGTATACATTAAACAGCCTAAACTACGGCTGGTGGCAAACGTATCTATATAATTATGTTGATGCAGACCACGTAGTTCTAGGAACTCAGACTCTTGGCGAAAACCGTGCTAGAACACTTTCAGCAGTTATTACAGGTACCTTTATAACTGGTGACGATTTCTCTGTGTCAGGCCCATGGACATCCAGAGCAAGAGAGCTTTTTCAAAATACAGAGTTATTAAAACTGGTTGCAAAAGGAACATCATTCAGGCCTTTAAATGGAGATAGCGGCAAATCAGCAAGTGAGATATTTTGGAAAAGTGTAGATGGCTTCCTCTATCTTGCCTTGTTTAACTACTCAGATTCCGAGAAGTCAGTAAGGGTTGATCTAACCAAGGCGGGGTTAGCGGCAGAAAGTGAGTACTCCGGTTCTGATATTTTTTCTGGCAATCAATACAAAGTGGGAATGAATCAAGAAAGCCGGATACCAGCTAAAGATGCTGTTATGCTTAAAATTAAATTATAAATTCAAGAATAATGCATGAGATTTCTTTGGATTTTGCTGTCCATTTAAACTACAATCGTACTTTCAATGAGTAATCTATTTAACGAGATAAGAAATCTGGAAGATGTAAACGCCCTTTCAAAGCATGAAAAGCTGGTTCAAGGAGTTATAAATGCAATAGATCAAAAAATAATTTCAAAGGGAGATATGCTGCCATCGGTAAATGAGATGATCAAGGAGTTCACGTACGCCAGGGAAACCATCGCTAAAGCCTATAGGGAATTAATAGCGAGAGGTATCGTTGAATCAAAGAATCGCCAAGGATACTTTGTTTCTACAGAAGATACAGAGCAGCATTTGAAAGTTTGCTTGGTACTATTTGCTTTCGACACTTTTCAGGAAACCTTTTACCAGAGTTTCAGAAGCCATTTAGGTGAGAATGTGCATCTGGATATCTTCTTTCACCACAACAACCTGCAGATCTTGGCAACTATCGTTGAAAGCATTAAGGGTAAATATGGAATGTATGTAGTGGCACCAATTCCGCAGCCTGCTTCTGTTCAATTGCTCGGGGAGCTGCCAATGAACAAATTCCTGATGGTGGACCGTTATATCAAGTTGAAGGAACCCCATTCTTTCATTGTGCAGGAGTTTGAGAAATCTTCCTATAGTGCCTTTGCTTCTCTTGCCGATCGAATCAAGGAATTCGACGAGTTCATATTTTACTTTAAGCCATCTTCGGCAGAGCCCAATGACGTTTTCAAATCTTTCGAGAAGTTTATTAAAGATTTCAAAATTAGAGGGGTAATCAAAAGCAGCTACAAACCCGGAAGTATTGCGGCCGGAAAGGTGTATTTTACTATTCACAATTTGGAACTTTGGCAAATGCTGAAGGATACCAAGAAAAAGGGATTGACTTTAGGAAAGGATCTAGGCATCTTGTCTCACAATGATGATCATGTAAAGGAAATCATCTTTGACGGTATAACCACTTTCTCCATTAACTTCGCTGAAATGGGAAAGAAGGCGGCTGAGTTTGTGCGGAGTAGGCAACCGGTACAAGACGTGATGAAAAATGACCTTTTCAGAAGAAATTCTCTTTAAGTGAACCCAATGATCGGTCTAAGCTTTCTATTTTTCCCTTCTTAACAGCGTTTAACCCATTTCAGAAGTGGTTAGAAAGCGTAGAACCTGGCAGATACCGGCGGTGGAAACACGAACGCCAACATAATTGAAATACTCCGCGAAATAAGTTATAAAAAAAGACCCATGGGTAACACTTTCGTTATGCCCAGTTTAATAAATATTTAAGATATCGAATGTTACGAGGTTTAATTATTTCCTTAATTTGTTGTTTTTGTAACACTTATATTCTTACTGCCCAGCCAATTAAAATGGAGCAGAGAGATCGGTGGAAAGGTTTTCAAAGGGTTAATTTGACACTTGGGAATCATAAGGCCTACTACGTAAAGCCACTAAATCCACTTCCCGGTAAGCCTTGGGTGTGGCGAGCATCGTTCCCGGATTGGCACACAGAAATGGACAGTCTGCTACTTACCAGAGGTTTTCATATTGCTTATGTTAGTGTCGATGACCAGTTTGGTAGTCCTTATGCTATGTATATCTGGGATCAGTTCTACAGTTATCTTACCACTGAAGCACAGTTTGCGACCAAAGCAGCATTGGAAGCAGTAAGTCGCGGAGGATTGTATGCTTACGGCTGGGCAAAAAGAAATCCCGATAAAGTAAGTTGCGTTTATGCAGAGGCCCCTGTTTGTGATTTCCAAAGTTGGCCTGGAGGAAAAGGTAAAGGTTCAGGTGATAAGGAAGAGTGGCTCAAGTTGCAAAATGCTTATAATTTGAATGAGGAGCAACTACCAAAGTTTACTGACAATCCTATCGATAATCTGGAAGGCCTGGCTTCTTTTAAAGTCCCACTTCTACATGTGGTGGGTTATGATGATAAATTAGTGCCATCATCTGAAAATACTTTCATCCTTTTTCAAAGATACGTTGCTTTAGGCGGTCCAGCTTCCGTCTACCCAGTTAACGATGGCCCTCAGCAGTTGAATGGACATCATTTCCCAATCAAAAAGGCGGCAGCCTTTGCTGATTTTATTTACCAAAATTCCTATCCTACTGATAAACCCTTAAGTTATAAGAATTACTTTAATATCCGTGGTGGCATTACTAATGCTTATGAAATATTTACAGCAAAAAAACATGCAACGATAGGATTTGTGGGCGGATCAATTACTCATAATCCTGGTTGGAGAGAGAAGGTAAGCCGATATATCAGCGAACGCTTTCCAAACACTCAATTCCGTTTTATAGAAGCAGCAATTCCATCTTTAGGAAGTTTATCGCATTCCTTTCGTTTACAGCAGGACCTGCTGGATTCGGGTAAAGTTGACCTAATGTTTCTCGAAGCTGCAGTTAACGATCGAGGGAATGGAACAGATAGTATAACTGAAGTTCGAGCTTTGGAAGGAATTGTTCGACGCGCAAAAAAGGCAAATCCATCAATGGATATTATCATGATGTGCTTTGCAGATCCTTATAAAACGGAAGATTATAACAATGGGAAGGTGCCCTTGGAAGTACTTAACCATGAGCTTGTTGCTAATCGTTATAATTTACCTTCTATCAATCTTGCTAAAGAAGTAGCGGACAAAATGAGGAATAAGGAGTTTTCCTGGAATGAGGATTTCAAGGACATTCATCCTTCTCCATTCGGCCAGGAATTATATTTTGCTACTATAAAAAGCTTGCTTGGAGAGTCCTTTAAAGATGACTCGTCAGGAAGAATCGTCAAACATCCAGTTCCTCAGGCATTGAACCATTTCAGTTTTATTAACGGCCATTACTACAACATTAAGAATGCAAAAACCGACAGAAGCTGGGACTACGTTTCGTCGTGGAAACCTTCAGACGGGTTATCAACCCGAGATGGTTTTGTAAATGTACCAATGCTGGTGACAGAAAAAGCCGGCAGTAAACTAACCCTTCCCTTTAAGGGAACGGCTGTGGGAATGGCAATAATATCCGGAGCTGATGCTGGAATAATTTCTTACTCAATAGACGGAGGACAAGCTAAGGAAATTGACCTTTATACTGAGTATAGTACCTGGTTGCATTTACCTTACTACATACTTTTCAGTGGAGATTTAAAGAAAGGTTCGCACACTCTTACATTGAGGATCTCTGATAAGAAAAATAAAATCAGCAAGGGGAATGCATGTAGGATAGTAAACTTTTTTATCAATGAAATAGACTCGAGTAATAAATGAAGTGAGCCCCGTGGAATGCTTAAAGATTGTAGCCTAGTTCAGTAAATTCTATTATTAGAACCATTAAATCCACTAAAGCTACCACAAGGAAGCTTTAAGTAGGACGTAGTTTTGTCCTTCAATGGGATTTTTATTATAACATGGTTGTTATTTGTAAAAAATATGAAAAATTATCTTCTGAAGTTTAAGACAGCGGACAGAACTCCCGGACGTAACAGTTTTCATTTTACTCTGGAATTGGAGGACTACTGGCAATATCTATTATCGCAATAGTGACCGAAAGAACTGCAATTCCGCTCATCATGGCTCCCTTTGGTGCATCTTGTGTGCTCGCGTTTGGTGTTCCGGATAGTCCATTGGCCCAACCAAGAAATATTTTAGGGGGACACCTTATATCAAGCTTAATTGGTGTCTTATGTTATACATACTTTGGTAGTACGTGGTATTCGCTAGTGATAGGAGTTGGTGCCGCTATCTTTATTATGCAACTAACCAAAACAACTCATCCTCCAGCTGGGGCAGACCCGTTAGTAATTATATTCGCAGGAGCATCGTGGAAATTTATTTTAAATCCTGTTTTGTCTGGTTCATTGATCTTGGTTTGCTGTAGCAGTAATTTTTAATAACCTTCACAAGAAACGTAAATATCCGAAGTATTGGAGGTAGCCAACAATTGCGAGTGGAATAATTTAGGGCATACCAATAATTATATCAAGATTCAAAAGTAAGGAAAAGCTCAGGAACTTGAATTCACTGAGGAGTAGATAAATGTTGTGACTGTCAGATTTTTCCCATAATTTATTTAAATAAATATGTCGGCAGGGGATTTTGCCTATATTTGAACCAGTTAGTTCAGAATATAACTTTTGTATTGTAGTTATGGCAAGAAAGATTGCGTTTATACCCGAAGAGAAAGTTTCAGAGGCAATGAATGTGTTTTGGAGTGAGGGATATACAGCGGCTTCACTATCGGATCTAACGGAAGCAATGAAAATTAACAAAAGCAGCCTTTATAATAGTATAGGTGATAAGCATACCCTGTTCAAAGAATGTTTGCAAGCCTACTATAAGATGGTGGAGCAAGATTACTTCATTGCTATACGAAAAGGTAAAGATGCTTTGGAAAAATTAGACAACATTATTGATAAAATTATAGAAGTTACTATTGAAAGAAAGCATACTTGTCTGGGTATTAAGAGCTCATTTGAACTAGCAGGCGAGGACAAAGAAGTAAAAGGAATTATTAAAGCTGCCAATGAAAAAACAATGGCAGTTATAAAATCTCTAATTAAAGAAGCTCAGGTGCATGGTGATATAAACGCCGAGAGAAGTGCTGATATTATGTCTCAATTCTTCTTTTACTCTTTTTCTGGGCTACAACAATCATTTGTTATTCATGACGGCAAATTAGTAAAAAATATCGGGAATGAGTTAAAAGCCTATTTAAGAAGTTAATTCCTGCAGCAGCTTCTAAACTGATAGGGTCCAAATTAATGCTTTGTATTATTATTAAAGTTTGAGAAACATTTATGAAAAAAGTGAAAACTGCATTTCAAGATGGCGAAGCCAAAACTCTTCGCTTTGTTCTCTCCTGCAAGGCGAGTAAATTTGGAACATAAATGGTAAGAAGCTTTGTGAGAAAAAGGTTAAACCTGCTTCAGAATTAATTCTTTCCTCCTATCATTCCATTTTCAAGTTCTGACGAATGCCCCAGCATTGCGGGAGGTCGGTTGGTCAAACACAGAGAGCATCTGAAAACGTGAGACAAAAGCTATTTTTTTTCTTTTTCTGAACCGAGTGGTTTAGAAAAACACACATATTTAATTACATAAAATAACTATCAAACGAACTAAAACATGGAAAAAGAAATTGAAACACCATTAAAAAAAGGTGCGACGAATGCGCCTCGAATCGTTCTCACTGGCACTACCGGTCGCCTTGGATCCAGAATACTTACAAGCATTCTAGAAAAGAAGTTAATTTCTCCTAGTGATTTAATCATCTCATCCTCTAATCCCAAAAACGTTCCTGGTATTGCCAAGGAAAATGGTGTTGAGGTACGTTATGGAGACTTTGCAAACCCTCGCTCCCTCCATTCGGCGTTTGAAGGAGCTTCCGCAGTGTTTATAATGTCACATCCGGACGCTGGTATCCAACGTGTGCAATTTCATAAGAACGCCATAGAAACCGCCAGAACACTTGGAATTAAGACTATAATTTACTCAAGTATGATGCTTGGAGGGGAAACTGGAATGGAAAGCGTAATAGGTATTCAGCAGGGCCATTTGCAAACAATGAAGTATTTACTTTCAAGCGGTCTTGAACATATCATAATCCGCCAAGGGATCTACGCACAAGCTTGGACCCCTTATGCAGGGATCCGCTCAACCGGTGATCCAATGGAATGGGTGATACCTAATGATGGAGCAATCGCTTGGACAGATCTTGACGAACTTGGGGAAGGTAATGCCCTGATTCTTGCCGATTACAGGAAGTACATTAATCAAACTTTACGTCTGACGGGACCACGTGCTACTGCAATAAGTACAATTGCGCAGATTATCGAAAGGAAATTAGGCCGTAAAGTGAACTTGTATTTCACAGGTAACCACGCCAGAGATGGTTGGGGCAGGATATATGAAGGGTTAGCCAATGGAGAAGGAAAGGTTGTAGATCCGCTTCTTGCACAACTTTTAGGCCGACCAGCAAAAGGTATAGAGGAGGTTTTAACGGGATCGTCTACAGAATAAAAAACACTGAAGGCTAAGAAAGATAGCCAAATTTTTTTAGGTATATCTAAACCGATCGGTTCAAATATACCTATTAATAGAGCCTCTGCGTGTGAAACGCATAGCCTGAGCTTCAGAAGAATCTATCAAGAGGTCATATCTAGGGGCAATTGACGAAAACAGGTTACAAGGTCGTTGGGGAGACTACTAGATGATATTTTAATTTTTATAGACAATTTAACCAATAAGTATTATACAATGAAGCATGTATATTCAATTTATCTAATTACAATTGCACTCTTAATTTATTCCTGTCGGCAGAGTGAAACCAAGCAGGGACCGGCACCAGGAGCTGTTAAATTGCCTGTTTACACTGTTTCTGCCGAAAATTCGTTCACTTCTCAGGAATTCCCAGTTAAGCTTGAAGGACATGCTGATATAGAGATACGTTCCTTGGTTGACGGCTATTTGCAGAAAATATACGCAGATGAGGGGGATTACGTATCAGCCGGACGCGCTCTTTTTAAAATAGAAGATCACCGATACCGTGAGGCATTAAATATCGCCAATGGGCAGCTAACCGCAGCCAGCGCCGCAGCGGTCTCTGCTCAACTAGAAATAGAAAAGCTTACTCCTTTGGTAGTCGAGGGAGTCGTATCCGACTACCAACTAAAAACTGCGACGGCAGCGCTTGAGATAGCTAAAGGCAACAAAAAACAGGCAGAAGCAGCCGTAGAAGCAGCTAAAATTAATCTTGGCTACACTATTATTTGCGCTCCTGTAAACGGGTTCATTACTCGTTTACCAAAAAAACAAGGAAGCCTGGTAAGCGCCAACTCTATGGAACCTTTAACAATACTGTCGGATAACAAGACAGTGTATGCATATCTGACTTTAAGTGAACAGGACTTTTCCACATTTAAAGAGCAGTATACGGGCAACACATTAAAAGATAAGATAAAGAAAGTGCCACCGGTTACACTTGTCCTTTCGGGAAACAAAGAATATCAGCACAAAGGACACATTGATATGGTGGATGGCCGCGTGGATAAAAGCACCGGAGCTATAACCTTAAGAGCGACTTTTCCTAATCACAATGGCTTATTGCGTTCTGGAAATACCGGTAGGGTAAAGATAAGCATACCGACGATGGAGTCATTACTGGTACCTCAGGAAGCCACAGTAGAGGAACAGGGGAAAGTGTATGTTTATAAGCTGGACAAGGCGGGGAAAGTAGAAAAAAGCCTTATTTCTATAAACGGTAAAACAGAAACAGCATACCTAGTTAGTGGTGGAGTACAGGATGGTGATTTAGTTGTCTACAAAGGCTTCGAAGGGCTTCAGGACGGCACGTTGATTACACCAGAAAAAGTTAACTAAGGAAGTAGTTGATTACGCAAAATAACTAGAGGATGTTAAGAAAAATTATAGACAGGCCTGTAATGGCTACAGTGATTTCAGTTGTTCTGGCAATTTTGGGAATAATAGGACTTAAAACTTTACCCTTGAGGCAATTTCCCGATATAGCGCCGCCAGCTGTACAAGTCTCTACTCAGTATCCGGGTGCTAACGCTGAAACCGTCTTGCGAGCTGTTGCACCTTCTTTGGAAGAGTCAATAAACGGAGTAGAGAATATGAGTTACATGACTTCCACTGCTAATAATGATGGATCTTTGGCAATCACAGTTTATTTCAAGCTCGGCACCGATCCCGACCAGGCTGCAGTGAATGTTCAGAACAGAGTAGCACAAGCTATGAGCCAGCTTCCTCCCGAGGTCATCCAAGCGGGCATTAATACTAATAAGCTGCAGAACAGTCAGGTGATGGTTATTGATCTTTATTCTGAGGATGAGTCACAATACGATCAGGCTTATATTACCAATTATGCGCAAATCAATATTATTCCTGAATTAAAACGAATACCGGGGGTAGGTCAGGTAAATTCCTTTGGAAGCAGTTGGGATTATTCGATGAGAATCTGGTTGAATCCTTCGCAGATGGCTTCTTACAATATCACGCCGCAGGAAGTAGCGAGAGCCATTCAGCGAAGGAATATTGAAGCTGCTCCCGGGAAATTCGGAGAAAACAGCCAGCAGGCATTTGAGTATGTAATTAAATATAGAGGCAAGTTCAGTAAACCGGAGGAGTATGAAAATATGATTATCAGGTCAAATACTGATGGGAGTATTTTACATCTGAAAGATATCGCACGGGTAGAATTCGGTTCCCGTACGTATAATAATATAGTGCGCGTAAACGGGAAGCCAGGTACGAATATTTCAATCCTACAGCTTCCAGGGTCGAATGCAAATGAAATACAAATTGCAGCGGAGGAGCTGATGAAAAAAGCATCTAAAAAGTTCCCCAGAAACGTGAAGTATGTAATGTTGTATAATACCAAGAATCTGTTGGATATGTCCATTGATCAAGTAAAGCATACCCTCGTTGAAGCATTTATTTTGGTATTTATTGTAGTGTTCATTTTCCTTCAGGATTTTCGATCTACCCTCATTCCTGCCATCGCCGTTCCAGTTGCCTTACTGGGTACATTCTTTTTCATGTCGATCTTTGGTTTCTCAATCAACCTGCTCACGCTATTTGCGCTTGTATTGGCCATTGGAATCGTAGTAGATGACGCAATTGTAGTGGTAGAAGCTGTGCATTCGAAAATGGAACATGCCCGTCTTTCGCCAAAGGCAGCTACTACATCCGCTATGAGTGAGATTACAGGTGCAATTATCTCCATAACGCTTGTTATGTCAGCCGTTTTCCTTCCTGTAGGATTTATGAGTGGATCTACTGGGGTTTTTTATCGTCAGTTTGCTTTCACTCTGGCAATTGCAATTATAATATCAGCTGTGAATGCTCTAACATTGAGTCCGGCGCTCGCTGCATTATTCTTAAAAGAACCCAGCTCATACCAGAAAGCAAAAAAGAGTGGACTTAAGGATCGCTTTTTTGCCGGCTTCAATGTTAGCTTTGAAAAGTTAACCAGGCGGTACATCGGAGGATTGCGTCTCCTGATTAAATTTAGATGGCTGACCCTTCTATCCTTAGCTCTAATTATTTTAAGTACAGTTTGGATGGTGCATAAAACTCCTTCAGGATTTATTCCCAGTGAAGATATGGCTTTTGTTGCTGTATCTGTGTCGTTGCCGGCAGGAAGTTCTCTCGATAGAACTACTAAAGTGATGAAAGAAGTAGAAGATCTGCTGATGCCTATTGAAGCCAGGGATAATCTGATGAGTAGAACAGGTGCAGATATCTTTACAGGCTCCCCGAGCTCCTCAAGTGGCGTAGTTTTTATTAATCTTAAGCGGCAAGAAGATCGGGGCAAAGTAAGCGACATTAATGCTGTAATGGAAGATGCTAGAGCAAGACTTTCTTCTTATAAAGGCGCGAAGTTCTTTGTATTTACCTTTCCTACTGTTCCTGGGTTCAGCTTTGTGGATGCCCTAGACTTTGTTATACAAGACCGCCTTGGCAGACCTTTCAATCAGTTCAGTGAAGTAGGAAGTAAATTTATTGCCGAACTGTCCAAACGACCCGAAATTCAAACAGCTTTTACTTCATTCAGGACAGACTATCCACAGTATGAGATGGAAGTTGACTATGATAATGCAGAACAATTGAACGTTGAATTGGACGACCTGATGCAGACATTGCAGGACTATTATGGCAGTGCTCAAATTAGTGACTTTAATCGCTTTGGAAAATACTATCGTGTAATGATTCAAGCTGACAAAGATTTTCGTGCAACCCCGGAGTCTTTTAGTAAGATCTTTGTAAAAAACAGAAATGGCAAGAGCGTTCCTGTAAATTCTATAGTTAAACTTAACCGCGTTTATGGACCTGAAGTTGTCTCCCGTTACAACTTGTTTAATTCAATTTCTATTAATGCTACGCAAAAACCAGGTTACAGCTCCGGCGACGCCATTAAGGCCGTAGAAGAAGTTGCAGAGCGTTTCCTACCTTCAGGGTATTCGTTTGAGTTTTCAGGTATTACAAAAGAAGAGATTTCATCTGGGGGACAAGCCTTTGTAATATTCAGTTTGAGCCTGATTTTCATATATTTCCTTTTAGCAGCCCAATACGAGAGCTATATTTTGCCACTTGCTGTAATTCTCTCAATTCCGACTGGAATATTCGGTGTATTTGCAGCTATCGGCTTAACCGGTATTGCCAATAATATTTACGTTCAAGTTACTTTAGTCATGCTCATCGGGCTTTTAGCCAAAAATGCCATTCTTATCGTTGAGTTTGCTGTGCAAAGACGAAGAGCGGGTAAATCTCTGCTTTCTGCTTCCCTTGAAGCTGCGAGACTGAGACTGCGACCGATCATTATGACATCGCTTGCCTTTATAGTTGGTCTTATACCAATGATGGGCGCTACGGGACCTTCAGCAGAAGGAAATCACTCAATTAGTATTGGTGCAGCCGGAGGTATGTTATCAGGAGTGGTGCTGGGACTCTTTATTATTCCTGTACTGTTCATTGTATTTCAGTACCTGCAGGAGAAAGTTTCTCCAAAAAGAATCAATACGTCCATTGAGAATGAACATGAATAACCGTAAGAAAATAATGAACAGGTATAGCATATATATAGTAGTGATGATTTTTGTAATTGTATTTGGCTCGTGTGGGGTCTCAAAAGATATAATCGCATCATCACCTATCATTGAGGAGTATAAGAAATCTTTCACTTATAATCGCGATACTGTGGCGACAGTTGCGTGGCAGTGGAAGCACTTTTTTCCGGATTCTAAGCTGCAGAAACTGATTGAGAAAGCTGTTATAGAAAACTATGACATGCAAATAGCCCTGCAGAAAATTGAGATTGCACGCTTACAGTTAAGACAGTCAAAGTTGGGACAAACACCGCAGTTGAATGCCTTTGTGAATAACAGTACAAGTATCCCCTCAGAAAACAGTTTTAACGGGTACAGTATTAATAATTTTCTGGGAAAAAGTCATATCGAAGATTTTAGCTTAGATATATTTTTTTCATGGGAAGCGGATATATGGGGCAAGATTAATAATCGAAAAAAAGAGGCTCTGGCATCTTACCTTCAAACGCAGGAGGCAAAAAAAACAATACAAGCTGATATTGTTGCATCTGTAGCTGTTGGATACTATAATCTGGTAATGTTGGATGCTCAGCTAGAAATTGCCAAACGAAATCAGGCATTGAGTGAAAAAACTTCCCACATTATTTCGCAGCAGTTCAAGGCAGCGCAGGTAACGCATTTGGCAGTAGAACAGGCAGAAGCTCAGCGGCTACAAGTTAAGGGAATAGTTCCGCAGATAGAAAAGGAAATTACATTGCAGGAAAATGTATTAAATCTACTTACAGGCGCTTTACCTGGAAGAATTGAGAGAGATAAAAAGCTTCAAGATATTGTTGAACTTGGCAGCTTACCTACAAGCATACCCTCTTTACTACTAAGTCAGCGTCCTGATATAAAGTCACTGGAGTATGAATTAAATGCCTCAAATGCCCGAGTAGGGATTGCCAAAGCTTCTCTTTACCCGGCATTGAATATTACAGCTACTGGAGGCGTTAATTCACTACTTGCAAGTAGCTGGTTTAATATGCCATCTTCTCTGTTTGGTACTTTAGCATCGAGCATTAGTCAACCTTTGCTTCAGGGGAAACGACTTCGAACAAACTATGAGATAGCAAAAATTGAAAGGGAGAACGTAATACTTGCTTTTAAGAGACAAATATTGGTTGCTGTTAGTGAGGTTTCAGGAACCTTAGTGGAAATAGAAAAACTTAATGAGGAAGCGAGTATTAAAGCACAAAGGGTAACCAATTTACAAAAAGCGGTGGGTAACGCAAACAAGCTTTTTATCAGTGGCCTAGCCACCTATCTTGAAGTAATTACTGCACAAGGTAATGTGTTACAGAGTGAACTGGAATTGGCTGGCATAAAAAGAAATCAATTGGGAGCCCAAGTGAAATTGTTTAAAGCAATAGGGGGCGGCTGGAAGTAAATTAATATGAGAACTTCCCATATAGGTACTTATTGAAATACTGTAATTGCTTTTAAACCCAATACCAAATATATTTCAGCTTGAGTTGTACAAATTTAAGACACAGCAGGGTTATGTAACCAATATTAATGCATCAAGGACATTAACGATAGAATAATCTATTTCTTCCAATGATTTATCCATTGCATATTCCTCTATGGAACGATAGCTTTACAAAATCAAGCTATTAAGAGTTGGTCTAATTGAATCTAGCGTATAAACTTATTGAAAATACTTAAGCACTTAATATTGGTTCGACTGAAAGAAGGGCGCCCATCGCCCTTTTTTTTGGATAGTTCAACTAACAAGGAATATAAATACACACTTAAATATTATAACTAGTAAAATTTTATGAAAGGAAAGCCAAATCTTAAACTTCTTTTTATCTCAGTCTTAGTTATCCAGTTCGCCTTCGCCCAACAACCCTTAAAGTTGAGGTACGACAGGCCCGCGCAGATGTGGGAAGAAACACTTCCTCTTGGGAACGGTCATTTAGGAATGACTCCGGATGGAGGTATTTTCTCCGAAAAGGTCACACTTAATGATATCACCCTATGGTCAGGAAGTCCTCAGGATGCCAATAACTACAACGCTTATAAAGTACTTCCGCAAATACGTAATTTGATCATGGAAGGAAAAAATGACGAGGCACAGGCTCTGGTGAACAAAGAATTTGTTTGCAAAGGCCCAGGATCAGGAGGCCGCCAGTGGGGCAAATTCCAAGTGCTGGGAGAACTACAGATGAATTATGACTACGGTCTGCATTCAACAGGAATCCCTGCCGCAATAGATTATCACAGAGAGCTCGACTTAAACAATGCTGTGGCCACGAGTTCTTACAAAATCAAGGGTGTGAACTACACAAAAGAGTACTTTACAAGCTTTGGCGACGATGTAAGTGTTATTAAAATTACTTCAGACCAGCCCGGCAAACTAAATTTCACACTTGGATTAACCCGGTCCGAACGCTTTGAGACTGCTGTGGAAGACGGAGAACTGGTGATGCGAGGACAGTTAGATAATGGGACAGACGGTAAAGGCATGTGTTACATCGCTCGGGTAAAACTCCGTCTAAATGGGGGAAGCCAAAGCAATACATCCAGCACTCTTGAAATAAAAAACGCAACTGAAGTCGTTATCTATATTTCGGCTTCTACAGATTATAAAAATCCCCGTTACCTAGAGACAGTAGCGAAGTCTATCAATGCTGCTTTAAAAAAGGATTTTGAGGGGCAGAAGCAAAGTCATATTACCGCTTACCAGAAGCTATTCGCGCGTGTAAGCTTGAATTTGGGCCAAGGTGAAAATGGGAACCTGACTACAGAGAAACGGCTAGCTGCGTACTATAATAATCCCCAAGCAGACAAAGGCCTCCCTGCATTATTCTATCAATTTGGGAGATATCTGAGCATTAGCAGTACTTTCGCGGGACTGCTTCCTCCTAATCTTCAGGGTTTATGGGCCAATCAAATCAATACCCCCTGGAATGGGGATTATCACTTGGACGTCAATGTGCAGATGAACCATTGGCCGTTGGAAGTTTCCAATCTATCAGAATTAAATCTGCCGTTAGCAGAATTGGTGCGGGGACTAGTAAAAAATGGAGAAAAGACTGCAAAGGCTTATTACGGAGCTGATGGCTGGATTGCTCACGTTATTACCAACGTCTGGGGTTATACAGAACCTGGAGAAAGCGCTTCTTGGGGAGCATCGAATGCAGGTTCTGGTTGGTTGTGTAATAACCTCTGGGATCATTATGCTTTTACGGGAGATAAAGAGTATCTGAAAAGTATTTATCCGATCATTAAGGGTTCGGCAGAGTTTTATAACGACGCGCTTGTAAAAGAACCTAAAACAGGCTGGCTGGTTACATCTCCATCCGTATCTCCTGAAAACTCCTTTTATCTTCCAAATGGAAAAACTGCGAGCATCACGATGGGTCCAACCATTGATAATCAGATTGTTAGAGAACTGTTCGGAAATGTAATTACAGCTTCAAAAGTATTAGGTAAAGATGAAAGCTTCAGAAAGTTGTTGGAAGCAAAGGTGAAACAACTTCCTCCGGTTGGCCAGGTATCTGCCAACGGAAGGATTATGGAATGGATCGAGGACTACAAGGAGACAGATCCCCAGCATCGCCACATATCACATTTATATGGTCTTTATCCGGCAACGATGATTACACCCAAATCAACCCCCGAATTGGCAGAAGCCGCCAAGAAAACCTTAGAGGTAAGGGGGGATGATGGACCTAGCTGGACGATTGCTTACAAGCTTCTTTTCTGGGCAAGGTTACAAGATGGAAATAGAGCCTTTAAGTTACTTAGAGAAATACTAAAACCAACCCTTAGAACAGACATAAATTATGGAGCAGGAGGAGGCGTATATCCAAATATGTTATCTGCAGGGCCTCCATTCCAAATTGATGGCAATTTTGGAGCTACAGCAGGAATCGCTGAGATGCTTATTCAAAGTCATGACGGATATATCGACCTTCTTCCCTCAATTCCTGACCTATGGAAACCGTTTGGTGAGGTTAAAGGCCTGAAAGCAAGAGGAAACTATACAGTAGATTTCAGCTGGAAGGATGGTAAAGTAATCAGCTATAAAGTCGTCTCTCCTACAGTATCAAAGTTGAAAGTTAAAGTTAACGGAGAGATTAAGGAAATTCATTCAAGAAAAATTTAAAGAGGAAAATAAAAGCCGGATATAACCGGGAGAATCAATTTATGAATTTTAACCAACGAACAACTACAGTTATTCTTGGATTTTCAATAGTCCTATTGTTAAAGGATATTATTGTAACAAAATCCTTTGCTCAAACTCTGATACCCATCGAGACGCAGAACAACGCTTTCGTCCTGGAAGCAGAAAAAGATAAAGACCTAAGCTCAATATACTTTGGTAAAAAGCTAGTCGACATAAACGAATATAAACTCGTTTCGGGATTATACAAGCAAACGGAAGAATATACGGGCTTGGCGAATGCCGCGTATACTCCTTCTGGTTCCAGAAATCTCCTTGAACCAGCGATCACTGTAACACATGCGGACGGCAATAATTCATTAGACTTACGGTACGTTAGTCATAAGCAGGCTAAAGTGAATGATAATGTAAGTTTGTTAAGCATTGTTTTAAAAGATCCAGTCTATGATTTTGAAGTAAAGCTTTACTATAAATCTTACTTCAAAGAAGATGTAGTTGAACAGTGGAGTGAAATTAAACATGGAGAAAAGGGCGATGTGGTATTGCAGAAATATGCATCAGCTAATCTACATTTAAAAGCCAAAAGTTACTGGCTGAACCAGTACCACGGCGACTGGGCAAAGGAAATGCAGCCAGAGGAAGCGCGCTTAACTCATGGAATTAAGACTATTGATTCCAAACTTGGAACAAGAGCCAACTTATTCCAGCCTTCGGTGTTCATGATCTCTCTGGATAAACCCGCAACAGAAGATGAAGGCAATGTATTGTACGGGGCATTAGAATATAGTGGTAATTTTAAGGTGGACTTAGAACTTGATTATCAGGATAACCTGAGAATCATTGCCGGTATCAATAACTATGCTTCACCTTACACTCTAAAACCAGGTGACACCTTTACCACTCCACCCTTTTTATACACCTTTTCAAATCAGGGAAAAGGCAATGCCAGCCGAAAACTGCAGAGCTGGGCTAGAAAGTATAAGTTGCAGGATGGAAACGGTAATCGTCTGACACTCTTAAATAATTGGGAAGCCACCTATTTTGATTTCAATGAGAACAAATTGGCCGAGCTGATCGGAGATACAAAGAAGCTTGGTGTTGACATGTTTCTATTGGATGACGGCTGGTTTGCTAATAAATATTCTCGTAATGATGATCGTGCCGGTTTAGGTGACTGGCAGGAAAACAAAGCGAAACTTCCTAACGGAATCGGTTCTCTAGTTAAAGAAGCAACCGCTAATGGGGTAAAATTTGGGTTATGGATTGAACCGGAGATGATAAACCCGAAAAGCGAGCTATACGAAAAGCATCCAGACTGGGTAATTAAACAACCAAAACGAAATGAACATTACTTTAGAAATCAGTTGGTACTTGATCTAGCCAACCCTCAGGTTCAGGACTTTGTCTACGGGATCGTTGACAGACTATTTACAAAAAATCCAGAGCTAGCTTACCTAAAATGGGATTGTAATGCAGTGATCTATAATGCCCATTCCGCTTTTCTTAAAAATCAGTCACATTTCTATATAGAATACATGAATGGGCTGTATAATGTTTTAAAGCGGATCAGAGCTAAATTTCCCAACGTGCCGATGATGCTTTGTTCTGGTGGCGGTGGCAGGGTAGATTATGGTGCTTTACAATTTTTTACAGAGTTTTGGCCCAGCGACAATACAGATCCAATGGAGCGGATCTTCATCCAATGGGAATACTCCTACTTCTATCCTGCCATCAGCTCATCCAATCATGTAACCGATTGGGGAAAGCAACCTATTAAATTCCGTACCGACGTAGCTATGATGGGAAAACTAGGGTTCGATATTGTAGTAAATAAATTACCGGAGAACGATTTGAAATTCTGCCAGGAGGCAATTAAGAACTACAACGGGTTGAAAGATGTGATTTGGCACGGTGACCAGTATCGCCTTGCAAATCCAAGAGAAGGAAATGTTGCATCGGTAATGTACGTAGACGAAGCTAAAGCTAGAGGGATTATCTTTAATTACCTAGTAAACAACCGCTATGGTTCAAATAGTGCCTCCCCGATCAAGTTGAAAGGCTTAGATCCCCGCAAAAAATACAGAATTACCGAAATTAACTTATTTCCGGGGACGTCCTCTACTCTTGATGTAAAGAAAGTTTTCTCCGGAGATTTTCTAATGAATGTTGGTTTCAATCCGGACGTGAATACGTCCAGGACAAGCGTTGTCCTGGAATTTAAAGAAGTGAAGTAATTAAGGAGCTTATGTCCTGATATTTGTTGATTGTTTGAAAGTTGGAGGCTGTCTCGAAAGATCAGCCTCTTTTTAAAGATCAATAACATTTATAAACAGATACTCTTAAATAACAGGAAATTCTTTTACCTAACCTTCCCCTTTTACTATTAACGAAATATATAAATACTTAAGGATAAATGAAAAGAACAATTAGCACACTCTTTTCTATTGTCTTTGTAACGACTTCAACTACACGGTAAGGAGAAGCATATCGAAACAGGGAAGTATGATTTATGGGGCAAAGCATTACGACCCAGTAATAGCTAGGAGGAATACTATTAATCCTTTTGCTGAGCAATATAGATATTGTTAAAATTATACACTGAGCAATCAATCCCTTTTATTAGCCCTCACACAGTTTTGGCGAGAATTGCGTCTTGAGATTCAACTTTTTTTGCCGGTGAAAATGGTTGTTTCAGTTAGGAAACAACGTGAATGGGAAGAGGCATAAATATAAGGGCCTTCCATTAGTATTGATTAAAACAAAAAAGCTGTCTGAACCAGCTTTGATTCAAAAGAACTGTACTAATTAAGAAACTGCTTCCTGAACTGTAGGGGACTAACGCCAACTTCTTTTTTAAATAATCTTGAAAAATAGGGCGGGTTATCAAAGCCTAACGAATAGGCTGTTTCAGCAACATTACAATCAGACCCTGTTAATAGATTTTTAGCTTCAGAAATCAAGCGGATATGGATCAATTCAATTGCCGTCTTCCCTGTTTCCCGTTTCAATAGATCGCTTAAATAACGCGGCGAAAGGTGGAGTTGTTCAGCCATAAACTTAACGGTAGGCAAGCCATTGGCTGGTACATCTCCCTTTTCCAGGTAGGCCGAAAGTATCTCGATGAATTTAGAGACGGTTTTACCTGTAGCCGTATACCTGTCTTCGAACTGTCGTTTGTAAAAGCGTTGTGAGTATTTAAGTATAGAATCAATATGACCGATGATAATATCGCGCGTGTACTCGTCTTGATTATTGTAATATTCAAATTTGATTTTACTATGTAAGTCCCAAATGATCTTTTCCTCTATTGAAGACAGATGTAGCGCTTCATTGACTTCGTATTCGAAAAAACCATATTTCTTAATCTCGGAGTGAAGCGGGTGCCCGTTTAAAAAATCCTCGTGAAAGAAAATGAGGAAGCCGTCTTCCTCAAAATCCAGGTTCTTCATTTCCACCACCTGCCGCGGCTTAACAAAAGACATCGAGCCTGAATTATGATCGTACTTAGTACGGCCATACAAAAACACACCGCTCCTAAGCTTCTTTATCCCAATCATATAAAAATCAGTCGTAAATACCCGGTCGCCAAGTGGGCAGGTTTTATTGCACTGAAAGATGCTCACTAAAGGATGCTATGGAGGCGGCATTCCGTTTGATCGGTTCAGGTCGGCCATGCTTTTGAAATGCTTCATCGTACAATTTTTTAACTGCGATATCGATACTATAAAATTACAGAAACCACAGCATAATCAAATCCTGCTATTGTAATTAATTTAGCTTACTTTCCGTGAGCGATAGCCGCTACCTCAGCCCATTCTTCCCATTCGGCTAATCGACCTTGATACACTTGTTTAATCCATGGCAGTGCAAGCTTCCCCAAAAATAACCGCAATGGAGGGTGGTTAGAATCTATAAGTTTGAACATAGCAGCGCTTGTTGCTTCTGGAACTCCAAACGCATCGGATTTAAGGCTGGCTTTAAAAGCATCTTTTACCGGATTATAAGCTTCAATCCCGGTAGTTTGTACAGCGGATGTACCTGCCCAATCTGTTTCGAAGCCGTTTGGTTCGAGTAGTGTAACGTTAATACCGAAGCCCTTAACTTCACTCGCAAGAGTTTCGCTTAAGCCTTCCACGGCAAATTTAGACGCGTTATACAACCCTAGTATCGGTAGAGTAGCTATACCTAAAATGCTCGATACTTGTATAATATGGCCATGGCCTTGTTGCCTCATAATTGGTAATACTGCTTGAGTAAGCCATAGCAAACCAAAGAAGTTTGTTTCAATTTGGTCGCGCGCTTGCTGTTCACTGGTTTCTTCAACGGTGCCAAATAATCCGTACCCCGCATTGTTAATTAGCACATCGATAGTACCGAAATGTTCTTTTGCTTTCTCAATAGCTGCAAAATCAGCATCACGATCGTTTACATCTAGCTGAATAGGCAATACTGCCTCGCCGTAAGTCTGAATTAGATAATCGAAGTTTTCAGAGTTTCTCGCGGTTGCTATAACATTATCGCCTCGTTTTAAAAATGCTTCTGCCCAAATTTTTCCAAATCCGCGTGAAGAGCCTGTAATGAAGATTGTTTTTGACATTGTTTTAATCTGTAATATTGTCCAAAATTATCAGACTCATCTCGGAAAAATTTATACATAAGTACCGAATACTGATACATATCACGTATTCTGTATTCTAGTTGCGAAACAAACACCTATAGCTCCTGAACTACATTTTGCTGAGACATACATAAGTTAAACTTAAGTATTCAAAGCGCAAAACGAGCGTTTGCCTTATATATCTGTTTCCTTCAGGTTAAAGAGACCGCCGCATTAGGACGTTATTTTACCAGAACGAACTCTTTTTCATATTTTTGCCGCTTATGAGTTTGCCACTAAGAACTACTTTTGGAAACCGGGACTATACTTACAGGATACTTACCAGGGTGATTAATAAAGAGACGACCAGTATCAAGTTTAGCCTGGAAGAGGAAGAGTTTACAATGGAAAAGGGCGGGAACGGTAATTGGCAAATCAGGGAAGCTTCTTTAGGAGATTATCAGTTACTTGAAGCAGTAGCTAAATCCATCTGCAAACGTTACGCGATCTGAGAAAAAAGAAACGTTGTCCAAAACGTTGTCAAATTACACCTTTCAGGTGAAATCACTTTTATCACCTTTGCCTCCGAGATACAAGACAGGTAAATTAAAAATATCCTGGAGGAGTCAGAGGGGCAGCCTTCTGGCTTTTTTATGCTTTTCCCCTTTCGCAAACAACAGTCTGAAATAGATTTTTCTTATAGGGTATGGCGAAAGCATACCATTTACATTGGCGACAATGTTGACACGGCAAGCCCTGCAGACAGATATAACCTGGTCAATTTAGTAAAAGAATAAAGGGCTATAAAAGCCCCTCATCTGCAAATGAATAATAAGAATCCTCAGGAGAAAGTATAATATGGTCTAGAACGGCTATATCAAGCAGCATCGCTCCTTCTTTAATCTTACAGGTAAGATTAATATCAGCCTGACTCGGTTTAAGGTTTCCTGAAGGATGATTATGGGCCAGAATAATTCCTGCGGCATATCCCTTCAAGGCAGCTGCAAAGATCAACTTAGGATCAGCTACTGTGCCTGCCATACCACCTGAAGATACCTCATAAATTCCAAGCACTTTATTAGCTCTGTTTAATAACAGGATCTTGAACTGTTCCACTAACTGAATTCTGTTCATATCCCAACTTTGACGAAAAACGTTAAATACATCTCTCGAACAGCTTACCGAAAATCTTTCTGAAGCCTTTATCTTTGGCTGATAAATAACTTTAATTTCTGAAACCTGAAACATTGCCAATTGATTCTGAAGCTTTTTCATAATTAGATTTTTTAAGTGATGAATGAATTAATTATGGCGCATCAGCAGGCTGAGGGCGATCAAGGGCAAAAGGAAAAGGAATAAATGGACACAGGAGCAGGTGGGAATGAGGGTTTATGCCGGACGCTTTTGCCCGCTTCAGCAGCCTTCAGCCTAACTTTGTGACATTAATGGCTCATGAGTTCCTTTTTATCCATCGCGCTTTTAAAAAATCTTCCGGGTGTCTACCAGAAAGGCAGCAGATAACGGCAAACTTGGCCCTTTCGTAGCAATGAAAAAACTTTAATAAAATCGAAGCAGATTAACTGAAAACGATCTCCAACTATTGAAACAGGAGCTTTTCGAGTGTATACGACAAAAATCAGATAGAGAATCTTAGGACTCTTGAATGCTTTGAAATAAAGGAGTAGGCACTATACGAAAATCTGTCCCGGAACCCTCCCAAGCCTAAATATTAGCAGCACTATCAAATTCAATAAGATTGGCGAAGTGATTTATTACTCAAAGGATGAGATGATGGACCTTTAAGCAATGGATTATAATCAATTAGATAGATTCTCTTTAAACTCTCTAGATGCATGCCTCATTTAGCTGGTCAACAAACGCGCTACTGTCATTTTTTATGCCCTAGCCCTTCAAGGTGAATATCGTTGGCCTCAGTACCAGTTTTGAGCAGAACAACCGCCTATACTACTCCTAAAAGTATTCTCCGAGAATAGTCTAACCGGGAGAATACTTTTCTTTACAGGTATTTTTTTCCGCTTAACAAAGCTTCTATTTCTATATCGGAGTGCAGCATCGGATAAAAAACTCTCAGACAGACTATTGTGAAGTGTGCATTCACCTTAGATATAAGGTTCCAAAAATATCAGATCAATGGGCTTAATCCAGCAACCTTATTGAAATAAGCAGTAAATAAAGCGAAACTTGTATCCTAACTTAGGTTAAGCAAGAGTTCGCGTTTACGTTCCAGTATTGCCGCCACAAAAGCTTTCTATCAGGATAAAAAAACGCTTTCCATTTTCTGGAAAGCGCCGGAGTAAATATTTCTTGTTTTAGCAAAATAAAAAGTTGTCATTACTCAACAGCAGAGTATTTAATGAGCTTCGGGCATTAGTGTGAATTTTATAAGATTACCATTCATAAGACACTGCCTTGCAATATTTCTTATAGCTACTGCATCAACAGCATCTACTATTTTTTTATCAGCTGCATACTCGTTGAGATCTTCACCTAACTGCAATTGCCCTGTTATGTAGTTCAGCCACCAGTTATTCTCGCGCAGTTCAAGTTCGCGCTGCCGATACCATTCCACCTTCCATTTGCTGATGTTTTCTGCTTCTGGTCCTTCAGTTGATAGCCGGTGTACTTCTGCTCGTGCAGATGCGGCCAGCTTTTCCGCATTCGCCGGATCGCAACTGAACTGGACTGTTAACGAGAACCTTTGGGCAGGATATTTAGCAACACTGTAATCAACCCGGGGACTATAAACGCCGCCTTCCTTTTCTCGTAGTGTTTCTATTAGCCGGATATTTAAATTTTCCTGCAGGGCATCAAACACGATATTGTTCCGGCTATTAAAATCATACTTGCCGGAATACATCATAACGACCGTGGCTTTAGCTTCTCTACCTTTTTTAACCATTTTGGCTATTTCGCCTGCTGGCGGATCGATAATCAAATCACGGGCGTTTTCCGTCTTAGAGGTTGAAGGCAGCGAACCAAGATATTTTTCAAACAAAGGTTTTGCTGCTTTTACATCAATATTGCCTGTGAATACGAAAACCATATTAGCCGCATTAGTAAAACGTTCTTTATAGATATTGAAAACCTTGTCAAGATTTACCATATCAAGTTTTTTAAGCGATGGCCCTGTACGGCGGAAAGTATAATTTCCCAACACTGCGCTAACCGTATCATTAAAATCAGCACCAGGATCATTAGCGCGATTAACATAGCGCGCCTTTGAGCGTTCCATTATACTGTTATAGAGAAGAGGATCTTTTTGCGGCTGGGTAATGTAAGCGTGTATCAGTTGCATGGCGACATTAAAATCGTGGACAGAGCTGCCGCCAGTTATACCCTGATATCTTTCTGCTATGTAAGGCCGTACTTCCACTTGTTTGTCAGCCACAAAGCGGTCAAGCTCAGCAGCAGTTAAATTACCTACGCCTGCTGCAGCTATTATTGAAGCCGCATTTGCGGCCGACGGATAATCAGCATCTGCATACAAAGATGTTCCACCCGCTGCAAAACTTTTAAATATTATCTGATTGCTTTTAAAATCCGTTGGCTTAATAACTATTTTCACTCCATTTGATAATTTAAGAGTGGTTATGCCCCCCTTAGCGTCATACTGCTCAGTCGTGATCTTACCGGCAATGGGTTGCATTGTTAATAATGATGATAAAGTTGTTTGTTCTTCAAAGGCCTGCATTTGCATGGCCTTCACTTCAGTTATCCATTGTTCAACCTGCTCGTTATTAGGTAAGGCTTCAGCGGAGTTAAACGGTGCGTTAATTATAATGTCACGGTTTTTATCGCCAAGATATTCGAGTATTACCTTTCGGATATCTTCCTGATTAACCAAGGGCAGATATTCTTTCATTAACCTGTACTCCCCTTCAATGCCTGGCGCCGCTTCGCTTCGTAAAAAATGGGCGATATATTCCTGCACATAACTTTCTGAAGGATTGTTATTCCGTTCGCGGTAAACATTCTCAAGATGTTGTAAAAGAATGCTTTTTGCCTGTTCCAATTCCGGAGAGCTAAAACCATGCGCTTTTATGCGTTCGTATTCATACCACAAAGCCATAAATCCTTGCTTTAGCATACCGGGCTTGCAGACTACCGTCGTCCGGTAGGTATCCAAACTTCCAAAAAAATCTTTTATTCCAGCATTAGCTGATATAAATGGTGGCTGAGTACGAGAGAGCCGTTTGAACCTGTCGTCAAGCATATTGTTAAATAGTTGCTTTGTCAAAAGCCTCCGGTAATCTTCCGCCGTAGTTAACGGTGTTGCTTTGTGCTTTATAATTACTTCGGCAACCGTATTTGTTATTTCTTTATCGGTTAAGGCTATAAATTGGTTTTTATCGGTTAACGGTATAGTATAATCATTCCGGGACCGTTGTCTAACAGGATTTTTAAGATCGGAAAACAGGGCTTTTACCTGCTGTTCAATAGCTGCTACGTCGATATCGCCAACAATTATCAGAGCCTGTAAATTGGGGCGGTACCAATCGTTATAAAACTTACGTATCACCTGGGGCTTGAAGTTTTTTAATACCTCGTCGGTACCTATTGGGTTACGCTCTGCATAGCGTGAATGATTAAGCAACAGCGGGTAATATTGTTGTTGCAGCCTATCGGACGCACCTTTGCCCAGGCGTTTCTCTTCAAGTATTACACCGCGTTCGATATCGATCTCACGGGCATCGAGAGTAGCGTTCTGCGCCCAATCCCGAACGATTAATAAACCATTTTTTACAAGGGCTTTATCATCAGTAGGTAGTGGCAACTGGTATACTGTTTCGTCATAACCGGTATAGGCATTGACATCGGCACCAAAACGGACGCCTGCCTTTTGCAGGTAATCCATCATCGTGTTCTTCGGAAAGTTTTTTGAACCATTAAACGTCATATGCTCAACAAAATGAGCCAGGCCTCGCTGATTATCATCCTCCAAAACCGAACCCACCTTGTTCACTAAATAAAACTGAGCCCTTTTTTTCGGAGTATTATTATACCTGATATAATAGGTAAATCCGTTCTTAAGTTGACCGGTATGGACGGCGGTATCCAGCGGAATTAGCCTGTCTTGCGCTGTTGCAAAAGCCACGGTAAAGCATAGCAGAAAAGCTCCTATGATATTTTTAAGCATAAAACATAGTAAATAAAACCACTTGCCGCATTATTTGCGGCCAGTGGTTTGAATAAATAAAAGTTAGCGTGTATTTTGCTGTAGTTTTGAGTTGGTGATAACTTCCTGCGGTATAAGCAGTGTATACCGGGAGTCGTTTGCTGGCAGAGTGTATGTAGTACCGTTAATGGTACGGGAAATATCTGTTGCGAACCGGGGGTCTTTGTTTAACCTCCTGAGGTCGGTCCATCGCAAACCACGCATTAACAATTGCTTGCGGCGTTCGACTAATATCTTTCTAAGGGCATCTTCAGCATTGACTGCGTTAAACCCTGCATAAGTACCGGTAGCAAAACGAGTGGCAAGCAGGGTATTCATATCAGCAACTGCGCTGGCGGTTTGGCCAGAGCGGGCATAACACTCTGCCCTTATCAGATACAATTCGTCGACGGCCAGACCATTAAACAGTACCGATGAACCAACAGCACCTTCATAGTTACCTACAAAACGGTAAGTACCTGATGGCTGGGGTACATCCAGATTTTCTTTAACCAGCACCTGCTTGCGCAAGTCGTCTGGTTGATAAGCTTTAACAATATCCGTGGCAATAAGCGCCTTATCCTCATCACCATAACCAACCTCAAGTACGCTATTCTGCTGAAGAATAACCGAGTGAAATATTACTTCCTTATTAAAACGCTGAAAGGGGTTATAGCTTCCCAAGTTCAGCGTATTGTAATCGATCAGGTCCTTTTTTATAGCCAAAGCGGCATCAGCAGTTGCTAGCGCTTTTGGATAATCTTCCATTGAAATATAAACCCTTGCCAGCATGGCATAGGCAGCCGCTTTATTCGGCCTTGACGAAATGCTGGATGTATGGTTTAATAATACTGCCGCCCGGGTAAGGTCGTCTACAATAGCAGCGTAAGTTTCCTGAACAGTGCCACGGCCAGGAACATCATTAATGTCTGATTTGGTATGGATAGGCAAACCTGGTTCCTCCAGGTTGTTTGCATCATAAGGCTTGATATACAATTGTGCAAGCGGCCACAAAGCATAAGCCCTTAGGAACAAGGCAGTGCCTCGCAGATTGTTTAGTACAGTTTCGTTACCGGTACCATTTAGTTCATCAAGCGCCTCAAGCACCAGATTGCAGTGGTATATTTTATTGTATGACGAAACCCATTGAGTAGCGCTGGAACGCATTGCAGTAGCCTGCCAGGTGTACAGGGCCTTATCTTCAGAAGTGATCACATCGGCATTATAACGCGTATCATCCATGTAATAATCGTCGCCCGAAATTTCTCCATCCAAGGGATAATTAATATTGAACAGATCGTAATTATCCAGGATGAGCTGACAATCGTCGGTTGTTTCTATAAATGATTGAGAACCGCTTTTCTTGATATCTACAAACTTTTGGCAAGAGCTCAGGGCAACAATGAAAACAAGTGCAAGTATATTTTTTATAATTTTTTTCATGACTCCGGGAGATTAAAAGTTAGCTGAAAAACCTAAACTATAAGTACGTGGCAATGGATAATCGAACACTTCCGGGTCGATACCTTTATCATTAGCGCGCCATACAATCCCTAGATTACTTATGTTAGTATAGAACCTAGGTTGTTTAATGCGGCTTTGAGGGCCTACCCTAAGCGTGTATGACAAGTTGATCTCCTGCAACCTGATATGGTCACCCTTAATAACGTTCACTGCAGAGTAGTAATAGAAATTATCACGGTTCATGAAATTGGTTGACGCAACCTTTGAAGGTACGTTGGTACTGACCTCGTCGCCGGGTTTCTGCCATCTGTCATTGTATTCGATTCCCTGCAGCGAGTTTCCAGAGTTAAGCGAACTGTAATTCACCACTTGCGAGGTTGGCCTGCGAACAAAGTAATCAAACTTATAGAGCAGGTTGGCAGATATCGCAACCGAACCATAAGAGAATGTATTTCTCAAAGAACCATAGTACACAGGTACCGCGCTACCAAAGTATTTGAGTGTGCCTATTGGTGCATTTTGTATAGCCCGATAGTTTTCTTCGCCCTGAGAGTTGTTTGATATAGTAACAATATTTCCATCAACATAACCGCGAGGGTCGCCGGTTTGAGGGTCAAGTCCAGCCCATTCATAACCAAACAGACGCGACAAGTCATAACCTTCATTGTAAGATCCTGAGCTGTTATTTACTGCTGCCCCTGCTTGACTGGTAGCAGTTGCATACAGCTTTGTTACCTTTACCTTATTGTAAGCGAACAGAAAGTTGCTGTTCCACCTGAGTTTGTTCAGTTCAAGGTTTAATGAGTTTAAGGTAAACTCTACTCCTTGACCTTTCAAATTACCTGTGTTATACGTGATATTGGTATAACCGGTACTTGGGTCGAGAGCGCCCCCAGCAACAAGGTCGGTTGTTTTCTTATTGTAATACTGTACGTTGCCCGACAGCCTGTTCTTCTTGAAAACAAAATCAAGTCCTACGTTCATTACGCCTGTACGTTCAGGACGAAGTTGACTGTTACTAATTCCTGTACCAAAGCTGGTGTATGCATAAGGAAGATTATTGGTCCCGTTAAAAATTGAATATGTAATTAATGGGCGTGCAATTATTGACGGATTAACGTTGCCATTGAAACCATAAGTTGCCCTGAAAATTAATGACTGCAGTAAATCCCAATTATAAAAGCTTTCGTTGTTAATGTTCCAGGCAGCGCCCACTGAGTAATAAGGCGTACCATTCTGGTTGGTACCCCGGCCAAACTCGCTCGATAGATCCTTACGCAAGCTGGCAGACAAAGTATATCGCCTGTCGTATGTATAGGCGGCATTAGTGTAATAGCTAAAGGTTCGTACTTTATTGTCAATAAAGCCTGTTGAAAGATTGGGTATATACTCTCCGTTGTAACCGCTGAAATCTTCCGCAAAAGCTATTGGAATCATTGTTTTATAGTCCAGCTTATTATTGCTGGAAAGCGTTGACTCATTGTACCCATAAAAGCCATCAGTTTTAGCTATACTGTATGATTGTGCTACATCCAAACCTGCAATAGCCGATACCTCGTGCTTTTCGTTCCAGGCATGCTCAAAATTCAACTGCCCACGTAGGGTGTGATTATTACTGTTGGTAAGCAAGGTAGTGTATTGCCCGCCAAGCGGAAGTTGCCTGTTGTAGGCTGGAACCGGATCATAGGTCATTGGGTTTACAGACACTGGCGAGGTAGTGAAATAATTCATCATGTTCCGCATGTAAAATGAGTTTTGACTGTACAGGGTATTATCATTGTTGCGGCCAGTGTTGTAGTTGTAGGTGAATTGTGCCGAAAGGCTATGAAGCACTTTGTAATTAGCGCTAAAATTCAGGTTTAGGTTCTGTGATTTCAGCTTGTTATAGCCTTCATTAATATCGTCTAACGGCACGTAACTGTAACTTAAAAAATTACTCCCGTAAGCCTCAGCTACCGCCGCTGCAAAGCCTTGCCTGTACATCTTCGCAAGTTCCAGGTGGCTTCCATTATCATCTACCAGGCGGCTATATGGGTAAAAGGTAGCGTCGGTAGCGCCGGTTATTCGGTTAAGTGGCGCCTGTTCATTATTTTTTTGCACATTATAGCTGATATTACCCTGCAACTCAAGGCGGCTTAAAGGCTTTATTGACATGGAGTAACCTATGGCTAAACGATTGTAATCAGAATTTTCAGTATTGTTAAGACCCTTATCCAAACCACCAGAAACACGGTAATTAAACTTATCCGAACCTCCATCCAGAGCTAGTGAGTAGCTTTGGGTGACCGCGTTGCGCAGAAAATACTTTTCATAATCTTGCCTGATGTCGTTATTTCTTAAAACGTCTAATTGCCTATTAGCTTCGTCGTCTGTAAGCGTACCTTTAAATTTCCAGGCGTTAATGATCTCTGCCACTGGTGACTTTATCTCCTGGCCATACAAGTGCGTGATACTTAAGTCGGCCAGCGGTCGCTTCTGACTTTCAAAGTAAGTTGCCTGCGCATCGATAAAGTCGGACACACTCATGGTTTTGTTGTAAAACAAGTCGACCTTCTCAGTAAGATTAGCATTACTATTAAAGGTGATGCGGGGTGCATGATTGTAGCTCCCACGTTTTGTTTTGATGACAATAACGCCATTTGCCGCTCTCGATCCCCAAATAGAAGCAGCTGCTGCGTCTTTCAATATGGTTACCGATTCAACATCATTTGGGTTAACCTTATCAATTGAATATGGACTGGCAATACCATCAATTACAACAAGTACCTGTCCGCTATAATTGCCATTAAGGTCAGCAGTCATAGCATCATTCAATGTATTTTTCCCCCTGATGGTGAGGTTTGCCAAAGGCGATTGCCTTGCATTTGGCGAAGCTGAATTATTGGGGCGAAGGTCATTTCTGAAATCAAGCGACGTGGTGATACCTTCCAAACGCCTGACAAGGTTGGGGTCTGTACTATGCAGAAGTTGTACCTTGCTGATCACTTCGAACGAACCTGTGGCACGTTCCTTAGGCAAGTCCTGTAAACCTGTTGATACGATGGAGACCGGCCCCATTTCTGATACAACCTCCTTAAGGACCACGTTTATTGTTGTCTGCCCGGTAATGGAAATGGTATCAGTGCGATAACCAATGTACGAGAAAATCAATTTACCATCATCAGGAACACGCAACATCTTATAGTTACCGGCCTGGTCTGTAGCTACCCTTATCTGCGTACCCAAAAGTCTCACTGTAGCACCCGGTAACCCTGCACCCAAACTGGTTGACACGTTTCCGCTTACATCAATAAAATTGATAGGTACCGCAGAGGTCGCAGCTATTTTTTCTTTTAATACTATCGTATTGTCATCGATTGTATAAGTAAGTGGCTGGTCTTTAAAAACCAGATTAAGCACGGTACGAATATTGGCCGATTTCACGGAAATACTCACCTTACCGATGCTTTTAAGCTGCTGGGCAGTATACACGAAATCATAATTGCTTTGCTGCTGAATTTTGGTGATAATAACTTTTATCGGAACGTTCTTCTCGTTTAGCGAAATACTTTGGGCCAAGGTTGCCCCGGACACCCGGAACAGCATAATAAACATTATAAATATCGTCAATCGCATAATCAGCAACACTTTATGAACGGGTGTATAGGGCACGCCGGATTTGATAGTATAAATTTTATACATTTGTTAAGTCTGGTAAAAAGTTGATACAAACAGGAATTTTATTGACCATGCCTGACATTGGCCAGTTGTGTTGCAACCACTACTGGCCTTTTTATTAAGGCATATCGAAGAGTAGGTATAGTTTATTTCGTTACGATTATCCTCCTTCCTGCAACTTTAAAGTGCACCTTATTTGTTAACTCCAATTTTCTAAGCACCTGGGATACATAGGCCTGTCTGTTTATCCGGCCGCCGAAGTCATCCACAGGCAACTCCCCCTCGTAAGTAATATCGACATCGTACCAGCGGCTTATTTTTCGCATAACGCCTTGTATGCTTTCATCTTCAAAAACAATGTAATTATTTTTCCAGCCTACCACACCTGCCGTGTCAACCTCATGCACAACGAGGCTTTTCCCTGTATTTTGTGCCTGCTCTCCGGGTTTTAATATCTTATTGCTAATACGAATGCTGCCCTCAAGTAAGGTAGTTTTGGTTAATGGCTCATCCGAATAACTGTTTATATTGAAATGAGTGCCTAATACTTCAACCTGCTGGCCTTTACTTTTTACAATAAAGGGTTGCTGTTTATTTTTCGCAACCTCGAAATACCCTTCTCCTTCCAGCTCAACCACTCGCTGTTTCTGTTTATGGAAAACCGATGAAAATACAAGCTTCGAGGCCGCATTAAGCCATACTACAGAACCATCGGGCAAGGCTAGTTTATAAGTACCGCCCTTAGGTGTAGTTAAGGTTAGCATGCCCGGATTTTTGATCAAAGCATCAGTACCTTTTACTGTTCTGTTGTTATCGTAAATAACTGAAGTCGACTTTACCACAATGCCTGCACTTGATGAATCGAGGGATAATATACCCACACCATCAATGGTTAACGTAGCCTTATTGTATCCCGGAGCTATATCCTTGGATGTCTTAGCAAGTTCACTTACGCTAACCGGTTGTGGTCGCCATAAAAAGTAACTGCCAGCAACCAGCACGATAAGAGCAGCTGCGGCAAAAGATGTCCACTTCCACATTTTTTTAACCGGGCGGTATTCGTTTTCGAGCTTCATCCAAACGTTATCAACGGCGGCAAAGCGCTCGGCCAGTTCGGGATCATCAGTACCTTCTTCTGTATAGGTTAGATACCACGACTCCAGCAATGCCTTTTCCTCATCTGTTGCCGTTCCAAGTCGGTAATTTTCCAGTATGCGTTTGATTTCCTGATCGTTCAGTTCACTCATAACCTTGATATATACGTAAGACAATTAATTACCTATGCAGGAGGTATCCGTTTTTTTATTTTCTTTTTCTGCTTATTAAAAGTACAGCTCCTGCAATAATTATTAGAAGCGGTATTCCCCATAAGTTGGCCACACGGTAAATTGATAATTGGGGGCGATTAACCAACAATGCATCGTCAAGTGCTGGTGGGCGACTTACATCAACAGGGAATAGTCCTTTACTGTACCACCTAAATATGCTATTTATAAATGTAAAGTTGTAGGCTGAGCCCACTAGATTGTCGCTCATAAAATCGGCATCACCACTTACCAGTATTTTTTGTTGATGGTTGCCACGAGCTCGAGTAAGGGCCACCATGAGTGGTTTGCTACCTTTATCATCCCCCTGCTGCCGCGAATAAGTAACCGTTGCCGACGATGGGTCGAAGCCCTGTTTTTTATTCCAGCCGCCCGGCTCACTCTGAACTAATGTGTCAACTTTAAATTCAGTTTTAGATACTTCAAGCATAGCTGCCGTCGGCATTGCTACGCTGGCATTTGGACGAGTCATCTGCTGAAAGTAAGGAATCTCTTTCCTTTTAAATCTAGCCTGAATAAGTTCAGGTGTACTTCTTTTATCTGCACTTACCATCATTCCCTCTGCAAGGCTCACTCCTAAGTGCTTAAGCAAAGGATTTATGATATCGCGATGCCCGGGTTCTGCCGTTATCAACATATCGCCACCCCCACTTAGGTATTGTTGTATTCGTTCAATTGCTTTCGCAGTCAGCTGCTTTGCAGGATCTGCCAACACCAGTACAGTGGTTCCTGCCGGGACGTCATCCTTGTTTAAATTCGCGGGCAAAACATCAAAACCCTGGTTTATAAGTGACTTACGCGTTTTACGGTCATTAGCGAACAATCGGTAACTTCTATCGGCCTTTACGTTAATACTTCGCTCGTTGTCTCCATATATAAAAGTTACTTTTTGTGAGGGAGATACCAGTTTCTTTATTGCTGCAGTTATTTCGGCTTCTTCAGGAAACTGATTATTTTCATTATAAAGCCTTAAGAAACTGTTCCTGCCCTGATAACTCAGTTGCCGCACAAAAGTGTTGTCTTCTGGCTTAAGGTCGATTTTTTTCCTTATCTGCCCGGGCGTTAAAAAACTATTCAGGTTAACCTGTATGTTTCCGGCCACCTTTTCCGCAACCTGCTTTATGGTAAGGCCTTTTATATCCCCCTGGTAAATCATGTTTGGATTATTGGCCAGGTCGGTAGCATCGTAATAGTAAACATAGTCCATTTGTATATCGGGAATGAACCTGCGAAAGCTTTCGAAGCGAGCCAGGTCTGTATTCCTTGAAACAGGAAGGCCCGAGTACACATGTTGATCGAGTAGATTTACATAGGTGGTTATTTGCAATGGTCCATTTATTTCCTTTGCCACAGCTTGACTGGCCTCTGTTAAGGTTTCAGCCTTTAGGGATGTAACGTCCCGGTAGAGAATATTGCCAGGCCTTGAACTAAGGTACCCACACAAAAGTATAAGGGCTATTAAAGCGGTATACCTTGCAATGCGAACGCGTAAAGACCAAGCTTCCCGCCCAGCCTTAAGGGATAAAATAGTAAGCTCCAAGAACAAGGTGATAAGCAATAAATAATACAATACATCGCGTGAAGAGATCAGACCATTTAGCATACTTTCAGTGCGACCTGATATCGAAAGGAAATAGGTGATATCACGCACAAAATCAACGCCTTGCCCTATACCGCCAACAAACTTCAACGCAGCAAATACAGCAAGCGTACTTATAGCCGCCACTACCTGGAATTGCGTGAGGCTCGACATAAACAGCCCTATAGCAGCATAAGTGGCCGTAAGCAGGAACAGTGCTAATAATCCCGACAGCAACAGACCTGTATCGGCATTTTTGATAATGATGACTCCAAGTAAACTAAAAATGCCTAAAACGCCAATTAACATCAAGACGTAATATAACATGGCCAGATACTTACCAAGTATTATCTCCGTTATTTTTACTGGCGATGACAGCAGAAGTTTTATCGACCCGCTGCTAAGTTCGCGGCTTACCAGGCCCATGGTTAGGAGCGGAATGTACAGGTAAAGGGTTTGCAGAACCTTATCAAATAATCCGTTAATGCCAGGAAAAAGCATGCGTGTTAAATTGTCGACCTTTTCGCCCATCATGAAAAGCTCCTGGAAACTGCTCAGCATCCCAAAAAACCCAGTCCCCGCCTGCACCATAAAAACGACAAGCACAAGCCAGGCCACAGGCGAATAAAAGAGTATACTAAGTTCAAGCCTGGCTATTTTTAATATTTTTATCATGTTAAGGATTGTGCGGTATAATTAGATAATTGAGCAAAGATTTCGTCGAGGCTGCTCTTTTCGAGCATTATTTCCGTGAGTCGCCAATTGTTGCTTACTGCCATTTCAATAATTGTTGAAGATACCTTTGTACTGGTGTCGAAATGCATACGTATACCGCCATCGGCCAGCTGTTCAATTGACGTAATGCCATTTATCGATGCCAATGTTTCCATTGGAGGCGGGTTTTCCATATACACCAGTAGTGAGTTGGGCAGTATGTAGTTATTAAATGCCGTCATAGTATCAGCAAACACCATGCGTCCACCCTCTATCATACGTACCTCGTCGCAGGTTGCCTGAACTTCAGAAAGTATGTGTGATGAGAATATCACGGCCCTCTCGGTCGCTATTTCCTTTATAAGTTTCCGGACTTCCAGGATCTGGTTTGGATCGAGCCCGTTTGTGGGTTCATCAAGCACCACCAGCTTGGGTTGATGAATAATGCTCTGTGCAATCCCAACCCGTTGCCTATAGCCACCGCTTAGGTTATTTATCACCCTCGATTTGAAATGGGACAGTCCGCACTTTTCCATTGCAGCATTAACTGCGTCTTTAATGTTTCGCTTACTTATGCTACGCAGGTAAGCGCAATAAGTAAGGTATTCTCCAACGGTAAGGTCGAGGTGCAACGGAGCATTTTGCGGTAAGAAACCTATACGGGTTTTCGCTTCTTCCGGATGCTTTCTCAAGTCGATTCCATCAATATAAACCTTGCCTTCAGTTTGACTAAGCACCCCACACAGAATGTTCATGGTAGTTGATTTACCTGCTCCGTTTGAGCCAAGCAAACCTAAAACTCCGACTTTATTTATTTCCAGATTGATATCCCTGATTGCCCAGTCGCGACTGTATTTGTGAGACAGGTGCGATGCCCTTAAGATGCTATTTTCCAACTTATCTAAACAGTGATTTAACTGTAAGACAATGCAGCAAAGGACTGGGAGTATTGCGAATTAAAAAAATATTTAAGCAGGGAGTTGCTTATTGTTTGAGTGTCCAAAGCAGATACAGGTATAACACAAGGCCAAGCTTAGTTCGCAAGTGTTTCAGGGCATTGGCTACCTGCTTCTTTACTGTCTGCTCGGTTGTACCCATTATTTCAGCAATTTCTTTATGACTGAGGTGATGCCTGCGGCTTAATATGAAAACCTCGCGCATCTTGGGAGGGAGTTGGGATATTTCCTTTTCAATCAGCTCTCGCAGCATTGATTCGCGCACCCTGTGGTCGGTAACATTCGCGCGCTGCTGTGTGTATTGCTGTATTGATTGTATATACTTCTCCTTCAATTGTTTCCTTGCAAAGAGGTTGAGTATGTGGTTCCGTACCGCACGGTAAAGATAACCCGACAAGTTACTACCTATTTCTAGCACTTCTCTTTTGGTCCAAAGATTTGAAAAAACCTCCTGGATGGCATCCTGCGCTTCTACGGTATCACGTGTTTTATTCCAGGCGTGATTGTGCAATATCAACTTATAACGATTGTAAATCTCCGCAAAAGCCCGCCTGTCGCCTGCTTTAAGTAGCACGGTAAGGTCAGCATCAGAATATACTTTATAGTCTGCCAAAAGCTATATTAAAAAGAAGGAAGTACTAAAACTAAAGTATGAAAACTTTTCAAATATTAAAATAATCTTAACAAATTATTATGGATATCTTAGATAAATTGATTAATTCGTAAATCTGCATACTAACCTCCTCGAAATACCGAGCCGGCCAACATTAACCCTACTCACTTAATTTGACTTCTTGTTACTGTTTTAACAAAGGAAGTAAGAGCACGGAGAAGTTACTCATCTTTAAAGAATTTTACATAGCATGTTAAACGACATAATTCCTATACTTTCAACTAGGGCTTTAGCTACATCAATTGTAAACTAAGTGTTCCAATAATTGCAAGGCCTTCTTATTACACATTTGTTAGTAGCTTGCCTTTATTTAAGTGCCAACTCGGTCTTATAGTCCGAAACCTAATTTTTCGACAATAATTAAGCACGGAATCGCTACTACCATATCTTAATTTCTTTTAACAAAATCTTGAGGTGCCTACCAGAAAAAAACTAAAGAAGGTCTCTGGTCTTCCTTTTTTAGTGATCAAGAAACTTTAATCAATGGAAGCAAACGAAATACTAACTAAAAAACACCTTGAATTATTCAAACTCGAACTATTGGAATTATAAGACAACATAGTCAAGAAAACAGTTCAATGGATCATGCAGGCTAAGAGCAAGGAAGTGGGACTTTGCTAAAGATTTCCCGCAACATAGCGCATTTCAAGGATTGCTGGCACGCTCATATACGCAAAAATTGGAGGAGTTATTTATTCCTCAAGGGATGAAATAAAAGCTTTTAAACGATGGCATATAGGTATTAATATTAAAGATAAAAATGGTTAAGCAACAAGAAAAAATTCACGCGCGATTAAGCGTGCATCAATGACACCAGGCTTCAAAGGATCTATATGAGCCTTTATTTAGCTATTCTTACGGCTCTGGAGGAAAACAACTTTAACATGAGGTTCTTTAGCAGCCGAAAGATAATCATGACTCTCAGTCACATCAGATCCTACAGTACTCTGCACCCAACCATCAATTGTAATCCTCAGATAGATTAAGACTTGGCCACTTTTGTAACTACTTCTTTTTTTGAAACAAGAAAGCATACTGCAATTCGTTTTCATGCACTTATTAAGATTAATAAATGTCGCATTGCAGCCCGAGAAAATCAAGATATCAAACCATCTAACCTATTGAACCCTCAAATTTACACCAAATTAGGTGGGCATTTTTAAAATTAAATATTGCTCATTGAAACGCTCACCTTTTTTTAAGAAAAATATTGAATAAGCTGTCTTTCTTCGTAAACGCAGAAGACCTATAAACTTCTTATTTACAGCCTTTTTCATTTTTTGAAATAACTACCAGCAGAGAGAATTAGAGGCAAACCTTGAGGAACAAGAGGTTTCCCACCCCCCAATATACGAGCTAAGTTGGCAGCAATTAATAGATGCTTCTGTCGTATCTGCAAATCCGACAGAGGGCATTCTGCCTCAAAAATTTTAAGACAGGAGTAAGGCCATTCTTTGATAGTTTTAGCCAACGTTACAGTAACATCAGCCGTCCTTATTATTTGAGCCAAACCTTCTTCTGAGTTTGTTTAACTGCTTCCTTCCTGAACTCGTCTGGTGTTAATCCAGCCTGTTTCTTGAAGAATTTAGTAAAGTAGGAGTTGTCATCGAAATTAAGCTTATAGGCTATTTCTGCTACTGTAAGGTCCAGATTAACCAGTAGTCTTTTTGCTTCCAGAACAATCCGGTTTCTAATAACATCGCCCGCCTGCAGTCCAATAAGATCGCGGCAGAGAGAATTCAGGTGGTTTGGAGATATATATAGAAGTTCTGCGTAATCCTTTGGTAGTCTTAGATTGAAATAATTTTCCTCGATAAGTTTCTGAAAGTTACGAAGGAGTTTGTAATTATGATTGGTTGCACGCTGGCGCTGCTCGTCATAAGTAAGCCGGGAAACGGAAATAAATAACTGGATGAGGATAGAGCGAACCATATCTAAAGTATAGGGCGATCCACTCTCACTTTCCCTAATCAATTCCTCAAAGTAATATTGAATTTGCGGCTGAATATCTACAGGGAGTTCAATAACTGATTCCGAGATTATTCCATTAAAAAATGGAAACTGCTCCAGATAGTCAGGCTTGGATAAAAAAGACTGGAAGAACTGTTCTGAAAAATTTACCACATAACCGTCTACGAAGTTTTCGAAGCTCCAGCTATGCACCTGCCCTGGTATCATAAAATAAATTTGAAAAGGCTTAACGGGGAAAGTTTCAAAGTCAATTTCATGTGTTCCTCCTCCCTCGATAAAGAGGATAAGGTGATAAAAAGAATGCCGATGGGCCAGGTGCAGGTTCTTATGTACTGCAAGATAAGGAGCAAACCGGCTTACCTGAATATCTTTTTGATTAGACTGAGATAACTTATCTATAGTATAAACTGGAATATCTTTTTTAATCATGCATTAGCCCTTATTTTTTAGCTCTAACAATTTATATCAGACATTTAAGCAAAAGCCGTATTTACAGGCGCCTTTCGCTTTCTTCGATGGGCAAGTCGTTTATACTTGCAAATCTCTTCTGCATTAGACCCTGCTCATTAAACTCCCAGTTTTCGTTACCATAAGCCCGGAACCACTGCCCAGTCTCGTCATGATACTCATATTCGAAACGTACGGCAATCCTGTTTCCTGTAAAAGACCATAGCTCCTTCTTCAATTTATAACCCCGTTCCTTTTTCCACTTTTCTGTGAGAAAAGCCACCACTTCTTCCCTTCCGTTAACAAATTGAGAGCGATTGCGCCATTCAGTATCTTCTGTATATGCGAGTGATACTCTTGCCGGATCTTTTGAATTCCAGGCATCTTCCGCCATTTGTACTTTTAAAGTGGCTGTTTCGAAATTAAAAGGTGGCAAAGGAGGTCTTTCTGTCATTTCATAAAATTTTAATAGTTGCGTTCTTGTCGTTAATACCGGATGTTATGCGTTTAATCCTGTTTAGCTCTCCGATTGCTGACGTACACTCGTAGCCGTAACGTTCGTAAACTCGCTGACTTGCTTTCCCGAGCGCTTCTGAAACTTTCAATTCAAACTGAGCTACAGTCAATTCCATGCCTCTTTCAAAATACTGTGTAATTACCGTCGAAGGAGAATAGATCTCATCCTGCTTATTCCCAGGCCATTCTACTTTAAGATATACTTCAGGCATAATATGCAAAATTTAAATTAATGTCTACTTGTTCTTTATTATTAATGATGCTGATATGTCTTGAATCATTGATTTCACCTATAGGTTTGCAGGAAATGGCGGCAGATTGGAAATGAGCCTCAATCGCGCCGCAGTTTTCCTTACTACAGGTAAAAAGATAACCGAAGCTTGGGAAACTGATAAGCCACTTTTCCCATTCAATTCCGGTAGGACAAGGGATAGCTTCCAAATTTACACTAGCCCCTGCTGAAGAATTTTGAAGGAACATAGCCAGCGTACCGATAATACCTCCCATACTAATGTCCTTTGCCGCTTCAGACCAATCCCTTTCCCGCAGCTCATACATCAATCGCATGATTCCTTTTAGATAAGCAGGATCGGCCATGGTAGAGGCATTCCAGAAGGGATAGTCGCCATAATAATCTCCTTTAAGATCTACTGCCATCATCAGTATTTGACCGGGTTTGGCGGCTGTGTCCTGCAATAACTTTGACGCCTTTCCAAGTATCGATACAGCCAGCTGGCTTTTTTCAGAGCGGTAACAGGTGTGACCGCCTACTATAGGAACGCCATAAGCGTCTGAGGCAGCCTTCATACCTTCCCAAATTTCCTTTCCCGCCTCCTCATCTTTCAGCCAAAGAACATCGGTTACAGCTAAGGGAAGACCACCCATTGAACATACGTCATTAATATTTACCATTACCGAAGAATATCCGGCAAACCAGGGAGAAGCTTCCACAAAAGCAGAAATAATGCCTTCGGTCGCAAATAAAAGGAAGCCTCCTGTGCCGTCGGGGATAGCAGCACAATCATCACCTATCCCGATGGTGTGCTGCATCATACTCAGCGGATCCTGATAGTTCACCTGGTTACCAAGAGCTGAATGTGTATTAGCTATAGCTACTTTATCCCTGACGCTTTGCGTTGACAGTACTTTATCTATTATAGCTCTCAACATATAATCAGAAAATTATTAGGGGTACAAATCAAACCGCCAGATCTACGCTATTTCCTACACTAGGTTCACGCTGCTTTTCGATTGCCTCCAGCAGGTGTTCTGCATCTTTCCCCACCCCTGAAAATCTTGCAGAGCCCCATGTGTGTTGCCAAGTTAATCCCAGGAAATACAGACCTAGCTGAGAGGTGATTCCTCGCTCATGTACTGGAAGACCTCTTTCGTTAAACACCGGAAGTTTAATCCAGGAATAGTCGAAGCCGAAACCGATACACCAGATCACCGAGGTAATATTGGTATCCGAGATAGCAAGACTTCCAGGTTCTTCTTTAGGTTCCCAAACCGGAACATAGCCCGGCTCAACAGGAGCTACGATACCATTTTCAGCAATGTATTTATCTATCTTCCTCTTAATATTCTCAGAGACCTGATCAGCGTAGTCCAGGTTCTTTTTCAAATCAGGAGCAAATTGTAATTGACCTGCCTCTATATCCGTTAGAACTCCATATAATTTCATTCCCTCCAGTGCAAATTTGCGGAGGTCAATTTCCCGCCCGCCATCCCGGCCGGTCACGTAATGATTTGTCTTCTCGCGAACACCTTCACCTTCAGGATGTTTGTCTACTGGTAAGTGGTAATACTTCATCATATCCAGCCATTCTACAACATCTTTTCCGCGGTAGAGTCGAGCGCATCGAGGAGCGTTTCCTACGCACAGATGCACTTTTCTACCTGCAATATGAAGGTCTTCTGCTATTTGGGCTCCTGACTGTCCCGTCCCTACAATTAACACCTCTCCTTCAGGAAGAGATGCAGGGTTTTTATAATGCGCAGAATGAACTTGTGCAATATGCTTTGGGAATTTATTTGCCACTTTCGGAAGCGGAGCAGAATGGAAGTTTCCGACACATATTACCGCTTGCTTGCAGGTAAACACTCCTTTTGATGTTTTTACTATAAAGGCATCCTGAAGCTCGTCCCTAACTACAGATAATACCTCTATATCTTCTTCAACAGGCGGATCAAAGCTTTTTACATAACCTTCCAGAAATTCTACGATTTCGTCTTTAACCATAAAACCATAGGGGTCTTTACCTGTATAGGAATAGCCAGGAAGATTACATTGCCAGTTAGGAGTAACCAAACTAAAGGTATCCCAGCGGAAGCTTCTCCATGAATCAGCAATTCTTTTTTTTTCAAAAATGACATGATCAATGCCTTTTTCTTTGAGGAGGTAACTCATTGACAGTCCCGCCTGGCCACCGCCAACTATAATTATTTCGTAGTTTGTTTTCATCTCTTGATACTTATGCAGACAGATAGCTGCTAATGATTTATTACCGCAGCTTTAAGCCGCTTTTCTGATATTTAATTGAAATATGGATGGCTGTGAAGGAGCGTAAAAGTCCAGTTCGCATCGCATGAAATGGTGGGTGCGGCCGAAAAGGTCCTCAGTTCCCAGGCTTTTCCAATGCATTCGGGAAAAGAAATTTACATTTTGTTCCTGTACGTAGGCGTAGAACTCCTGGCATCCGAAAGCGAGTGCCGTAGATACAGCTTTGTAGATTAATGCTCCGCCAAGGTTCATCGTAAAAGGATGTACGGGGTGGGAGGTGTTAAATAGGCCAAAAGTGTTAAAGCGGGACATTTGCCGGTATTGCTCAGCTACTCCCAGTCTGCTTCCCCACCATATTCCTGGTTCCCGTTCATCTATTCTTACCACACCCACAACCTGATCCAACTGCCCGCCATAACTGCATTCTGCAATTATGGGTAAGGCCTTATCGTCAATTTCATCCTTGTCTGATTCGGAAAAAATTTGCTGTTCCTGGCAAAAGATTTTTGTACGAAGCTCCCAATACTGGTTTAACTGCCATTTCTCTCTGGCAAAATCAAAGGTGATATAATTAGCCTTGTACGGCTGCGGACTCTCTATGATCATAAAAACAGGATTTAATTAGTGTGAACAATATCTTATGCAGCCTGATGAACAGCTTTCTTTTCGAAAGATTTAAGAGTAGAACACGCTCCGCACTTTCCACAGCCTGCCTTCATTTTATCAGAAGTAATGTTTCCTTCAGTAATAATCTCTCCAACCTGTGAAAGCACCCTTTGCATGAAGTTCTTGTCGGGGGTGCGGTAATTTTCTAAAGGTGTACCTTTTACCGGGACAAAGGGTACGATGAATGGATACACTCCAATAGCTACGAGCTCTTTGCTGATATTAATCAGCGTCTCTTCCGTGTCTCCCAGTCCGGCTAAAAGGTAGGTGGACACCTGACCTCTTCCGAACACTTCTACTGCCGCCTTAAACGCCTGCATATAGTAGCTTACAGGCACTTCTGCCTTGCCTGGCATAATTCGTTTGCGCACTTCTTCATCGGCTGCTTCCAGATGCATTCCGATAGCTTCTGTCCCAACATCCTTCAATTTTTGGAACCAGGAGAAATCATCCGGTGGTTCGCATTGTACCTGGATAGGAATGTTGACACTTGCCTTAATTGCTTTCACACTTTCGTAAAGCACTTTTGCGCCACGATCAGGAGTTGATGGTGTTCCGGTGGTAATAACGAATTGTTCCACTCCATCCAGTTCTACTGCCGCTTTTGCAACTTCTGCCAACTGAAAAGGTCTTTTATAGGAGATGGTTTTGTTACTTTTTAAGGATTCTCCAATTGCACAAAACTGACATGAGGTCGATTTGTCGCCATACCTAACACAATTTTGCAGAACGGTAGTTGCAAGTACATTATGACTATGCAGCTGCGCTATTTTCCAGAAGGGAACACCATCGGACGTACTTTGACCATAAAATCTGGCCTGCTTGGGAAATAAAACCTCCCCAACAAATTCATCATTCTTAAAGATCCTGGCTACTCCAAGATCGTCGGGTTTTTCTGAACGATATGGTGAGTGGACAGAAGCGAAATTATGAACCGGAACCATGATAGTAGTATCTCCAACACGAATCGCCCGGTGATCCGTAGGCCCGGCACCTCCTTTTCTTCCAACATCTGTTGAGGAAGTATCGAGACGAAGACCGAAAGCCTGTAATTCTGTTAATAGCGCTGCTGTTGTCATATTTCCTCCAACTTTTCAGGAATAATTAAACTTGAATCTGTAATACTTGCATGCTTGTATCCCGTTTTATCGATATTGATCGACAGGAGTTCGGGGCGGGAATAATGCCCTACGGAATCCATCATCCTCTTCCTTTTGTCAATAAGCTTCATATCCAGCTCAGCATAGATAATTCCCTCACCCTCCGTTAATGGAGCAACTAAATGTTTGCCTTCGGGCGAGATGATCATTGTATTGCACCCTCCTCGAAGAGCTTTTTGAAGCTTGTCATCTGCGGTGATGCTTTTAATCTGCTCATCATCTAACCAGCCGGTTGCATTAATTACGAAACAGCCACTTTCTAGGGCGTGATGACGCATGGTCACTTCCATCTGGTCAGCGAATATTTGCCCTACCAAAGACCCCGGGAATTGACTGCAATGGATTTCTTCATGATCAGCCATCAAGGCATACCTGGCTAAAGGATTATAATGTTCCCAGCAAGCCAAAGCACCAATGCGGGCAATTCCTGTGTCGACAGCTTTTAGTCCGCTACCGTCTCCCTGGCCCCAAATCATTCGCTCATGGTAGGTAGGGGTGATTTTTCTGCGTTTCAATACTATTTCGCCGTTAACGTCGAAAATGAGTTGCGCATTGTAAAGTGTGCCATGATCGCGCTCGTTAACTCCTAATACCACCACCATCTCACTTTCCCGTGCAGCTGCCGAAACGAGGTCGGTTAAAGGCCCAGGGATTACTACAGATTCCTCATAGAGCTTTAGGTGATCAGCACCCTGAAGAACCGGCGGTTGTATAAACGAAAAGTATGGGTAGTTAGGAACGCAGGTTTCGGGGAAGACAATTATATCTGCACCTTCTGCTGCACTTGCACGAATCATATCACAAATTTTGCTGGTTGTTCCCAGCCCATCGTTCAATACAGGTTTTAGCTGTGCAGCAGCTGCTTTAATGATTGCTTTAGAGGCCATTTTAAAGGATAAAAGGATGAAGGATCTGAGTGAAAATTACAATGTCCAGGTATCGAAAATGAATGATTTCTCTTTCCGGTGACTCAATTGAATGTCAAGGACATCAAGCGGACTTATTGGGGTGATGCCTGGCAAAAGATTAGGTTCTCCCATACCGTAGAGTGCTTGAAGAGCAAAACGGCATGCATAAACTTTACCACCTTCAGCAATGAATTTAGTAAGACGGTCTGAGTAAGCCATATGACCAGGAAATGCTTCATCGCCAATCTTTGGAAATCCTCTTTGAACACCTAACGTTACACCTGGTCCGTAAAGAAGAATAGAAGTTTCAAAACCTTTACGAAGAAGACGAGTAGCTGTAAGAATATTAACCAAACCAATGGATCCTTCGAAGGCAACGGTATGAAAAGTGATCAAGGCCTTTTGCCCCGGCTCTGCTTTTACATCTTCGAATACTTTTTCTTCAAAATCAACAAAAAAATCTCCTTTTTGATTAGATGATAGTTCTACTTTTGGCATAATTGCTTTTATTTTTTCATCAAATGATTTATTTCATTTGCTTATTGTAAAAATAGCTCCATTTTATATTAAAAAAACATCAATATGTGGATATTTTAGTGAATTTAATGGATGTTTTTCTATAAAACATGCTAATATTTTATTGTTTGATATTATAATGACTGTTTTTTATAAAAATTGAGTTCTTTTTTTCGGTTTATCTATTTTAAAACGGCACGAATCCAGTGTGTTTTTCTTTTTGCCGCTATTTTACTATTGATTCGACCTTAAACCTTCTGTGAAGGTTTGTTTTTTTTTAAAATAGTGTGGTAAATTGAAGGAAAATGAGTAAATTAAGGCGGATTGTTCTATTTGTGGAGCTGAAACTGTTCCGTTGTAGGGAATTACATTAATAACGAACAATACAGATTGATCTAGCAATGCGAATTGTACTGATAGCAACAACTTTTGCCGGTGTAAAGAGTTAGCCGTACTATTGAGATTTCGATAAACGGTATAGGCGTGTGGATGTAAGAAAAAAGAGATTTAACAAAAAAGGGAGCAGAAAACTCTACTCCCTTAGGGAAACATCAACCATAAAATTCTTCTAACCTATCTCATCCGTAAAGTCTTTCATTGCCTGAGTCAAAACAGCGACAGATTCAATAGGCATTGCATTATAAATAGAAGCTTGAAATCCCCCAACACTTCGATGCCCATTTATTCCGATTATTCCTCTTTCCTTTGCAAACGACAGAAATGCGGGCTCAAGACTTTCATCGTTCATTCTAAATACGACATTCATTTCTGACCTGGATTCTGGAGAAACAGGCCCATAAAAAAGTGGATTACTGTCAATCTGCTCATAAAGTATTTCTGCTTTCTTTTTATTTAGCTTTTCAACTTCCTTCACTCCGCCCAGCTTTTGAAGCCAGGCAAGAGTTAGCATCAAGACGTAAATGTCAAAAACCGGAGGAGTATTATATAAGGAGCCAGCTTTAATATGTTCCTTATAATCAAGCATCGCTGGGATTACTCTATTCGTTTTGCCTAAAAGATCATCTTTCACTATGACTACTGTTACCCCTGCAGGCCTGATGTTCTTTTGAGCTCCTGCATATATCAATCCATATTTTGCTACATCAATTTCATAGCTTAAAATGTCAGAAGACATATCAGCCACTATCGGTACATTAGTTATCAGGAAGAACTTTAGATTGTGTGCCACAAAAATTATATTGTTCGTCGTGATATGAAGGTAACTGGCATTAGCAGGAACTGCATGATCAGTTGGAACAGCAGTAAATTTTGTGTCTTTACCTGTGGCAACAACATCTACGTGACCATAATGAAGAGCTTGCTCTATTGCCTTTTTTGCCCATATACCTGATTCCCCAAAAGCAGCAGCCCCTCCAATGGGAAGAAGACTAAGAGGGATCAGGGTGAATTGCAGGCTAGCGCCGCCGCCCATGAACAGAATTGAGTATCCTTGAGGTACGGAAAGCAATTCACGAAGCAGTGATTCTGCCTCGTGGATCACCTTCTCAAATTTCGGCGAGCGGTGGGAAATTTCTAGAATAGAAAGTCCCATATCGTTAAAATTCTGGACAGCTTGTGCTGATTCCGTAAATACTTCTCCTGGTAAGATTGCCGACCCCGCTGCGAAATTATGTAACCTCATGTTTTTTTATTAAAAGATAAAGTTGAATGCCATGCCAGCGCTTGTACAAAACATGGGATTAATGGTGTTTTTTAGAGATATTAGAACTTACTTAATTTTATCACCTTCCTGAATTTGCATATTGAGTTTGGATATAATAGCGTCTCCAGCCTGTAAGTTACTGAAAACCTCCACCTTCATTTCTAGTTCACGCCTTTCCTCACAAATACCTTTTGTGCTTTATTATCAACCACCTTGATTAAATATAAGCCTTCATCTGAATTAACAAGAGCCGTTCTTGGGACAATTATATTTGCTTTCTCGCCGGTAAGGGGGGATATGAGCTTCTGCAATCATTCCCGGAAGTAACTCCTTACTTGAATTTGGAATATCAATTTCTATTTGTTCAGATCTTAAACGCAAGTCTAGAGCACCTGCTTCTTGCTATTTTCCATTATAAAGCTTTTGAGGCATACTTCTGACCATGAAAGTTACGGGCTGACCGGCATTGATAAACGGAAGATTTGCTTCAGGAATAGAAACTTTTAATCTTAATCTTCTTTGTTCCTGAAGGGTGATCAAGGGCTGTTCAGATCCTTTTCCTGCTGGGCCAACATATGCTCCCGGATCAACATTTCGAATGGTGACAATTCCATCAAACGGAGCTCTTAGTTGAAGATACTGCTCCATCGCTTTTACTTCTTCATATACTGCCTTTGCCGCTTGGTATTGGGCATAGTCTGAATTCTTCTTTGCAGTAATTTGATCCAGAGCGTCGTTGGAAATAGCACCAGGGGTTTTTGCTGCTTCAACTACCCGGTCGTAGGTTGCTTTGGCGGCGGTATAGGTAGATTGATTGGATACTAATCTTGCTTTTGCTTCCGCTACTTTGGAAGTTCTTGTAGTTGTTTTCCTGGAGCATAAAGAAACACTGATTGTTTTACAACTGTTTTACAGGAAAAAGCTAGAATTTAGAAAGCCTTTGAAAACGAGGCAATTGAAATTAGAAACTAAAAGAACCGGAAACCATAATTCTATCCATTGAACTACGGGAGCAGAGGCGCAAAGATATAACAATGTTCAGGAAAATAAAATATAATAAAGGAGATTTAGAACGGACATCTTTGTCGTCACCAATACTAATTACAAGTTATTATAATGACATATTTTTGAGTACAGCTCATCCGGATTAAAAGGCTTGGCCAAAAAATCATTCATTCCGGCCAGGATCATTTCATCTTTCACCTCAGACATCACGGCTGCTGTCAAAGCAATGATTGGAAGCCGCTGGTATCTTACGTCCGGCAATTTCCTGATTTCCATACTAGCAGTGTATCCATCCATTTCTGGCATCTGAAGATCCATCAATACCAGCCGGTAAGGTTTTTTTTGAACCATTTCTGCAATTCTAAAAGCCGCTTAGTTATAGCCAGTCCTAGTCCTGTACCTCCAAACTTTCTGGTGGTTTCTGAACTTGCCTGTGTAAACGACTCAAAAATAAAATGATGTTTATCCTTGTCAATTCCTATACCCGTATCCACAACTTCAAAATTAATGGTAAGACCAAAAGAAGATGCTTCCACTAGTTTAGAAGTGAGGGTTACGCTGCCTTTATGTGTAAATTTAACCGCGTTACTGACTAGGTTCGTTAAAATCTGTGTAAGCCTTACCGGATCGCCCTGAACCATATGAGGCAGCTTGTTGTCGATAGAGAGACCTAGTGAAATTCCTTTATTTTCAGCTTCTAATAATAACCCACCCTTGATGTTTTCCAGCAGTTCGGGAAGGTCAAAATCAATGCTCTCAAACTCAATTTTTCCAGACTCGATTTTATTATAATCTAAAATATCGTTGATCAGCACCAAAAGGTTCTCGCCTGAAAATTTGAGCATTTTCAAATATTCCAATTGGTCTTCCCTTGCATTCTGAAGTAAGAGATGAGTAAAATTGATAACCGCATTCATTGGAGTACGGATTTCATGGCTCATGGTGGAAAGAAAGTTTGTCTTAGCAATAGTTGCTTGTTCAGCTTCCTCCTTCGCCCGGATCAATTCCTCCGTGGCATGTTTTTGGGAGGATATATCATGAATCTGTGAAATAAAAAACACCGGGACCCCGTTTTCTCTTACCAGGGAAACATGGAGACGGGCATGAATATAATGCCCGTGCTTACTGAGATACCGCTTTTCAATAGCGTATTTATCTATAGTTCCCGCAAGGGTCATCTCTAGATAGTGCAGATCCAGTTTCAGGTCATCCGGGTGAGAAAGGTCCTGAAAAGTAAGTTTAATAAGTTCTTCCTTCGAGTAGCCCAACATATCACACAATGCAGGATTGACATCCAGCCAGTCTCCCTCCGTGGATACCATGGCCATACCTACGCCCGTATTCGTAAACGAGATAGAAAAAATACGCTCACTGAGCTGCAACTGCTGATTTGCTAGTGACTTTGCACGGAAGACCTTGTAAATAAAGTAAAACAGCAAAGAAAGGCACACAATCCCGAGAACCGTACTTGCTATGATCAGGTACTGGATTTTCAATTCGTTTTTTCGGCTGACAAACTTTCTGCTGATCAAATACTGATGTTCATCGGCAACAATCTTATGGATTTGGGAATTACACTGATCTAAGGAGGCACTAGCCATGTAAATCGTATTATCCGTCTTTTCAACGATATTTGCTTCCGCCAAACTTAGAAATTCGCACACACATCGTTGAAGAAGTTCGATCTCCTGAAGGTTCGAGGACTTATCTTTAGCAACTAAGATTAGATGATTGACATCGTCCTTTACAGCAGCAACCAGCTTACCGGAATCCCGCCGCTGGTGCAACCTGCTTTCGTTATTGAGAAAAGCCGCTTGATATACCTGACTCAGTTTTGATGAAATAGCGAGGGTTTTCTGAATAACATGATGGGTATGGTCAACCCGGTCTGATGACGACTTAAGCTCTACAATTGCTATATACGATATAAAAGCAACGAGAAGGATCATCACAGCTGAAAGAATAAAGCAAAAGAAAGCCTTCTGTTTATAAGACATCATCTGATTTATACGAATCGGGAAGCCCTATGTTTCAAACCTCTCCAGACCATCCAAAAAAGCCTCCTTCTGAAGGTCAATATACGTCCTATTTCATACTCTCACGCAGACAACGGTAAAGTAAAACAAAATGTACTTCCTTTACCACTTTCACTTTCCACCCAAATTTGCCCATCATGTCTTCTAACAATTTCGGCGCTCAAATAAAGACCTATACCAAACCCTGAAATGTGGCGGGTATCATCTCTCTCGATCCGGTAATAGCGATCAAATATTTTAGCCTGATCTTCCGGCTTAACACCTATGCCCTCATCGCGAACACTCACCTTAACCTTTCCGTCTTCCAGTTCGCAAGTTACGGTAACCTGTTTTCCATTGGGAGAATATTTTATGGCGTTGTTGAGCAAATTAGATACAACCGAATTTATTTTATCCTGATCGCCATTAATTGTTATTGAAGTACACGGCGTGAGATGAATTTGGTGTGAGCCAGCAGTCAGCTTAAGCTCCTCAATAACCTCCAGGATAAGCTCTTTCATATCGAACTGGTGCCGCTCGATCACAATATTCCCTGATTCAAGCCTGGAAATATTAAGAAAACCATTGATCATGCTGCGCATTCTCTTTACCTGTGCCTGAGCTTTTTCCATTGCACCGACCAGGAATTCATCATTGCTGTTTTTTAGTTTTAAGCTGGCCACCTGAATAATTGCCGTTAGAGAAGTCAAAGGGGTTTTAAGCTCGTGACTTGCAATACCGATAAAGCCATCCTTTTGTCGCTGAATCTTTTTCCCGGCTTCCAGCTCCTGTTCCAGTCGCTTTTTGGTTTCTAATAACTGCGCTTCATTTTCTTCGATTCTTTTTCTTGCAAGGACCTGTTCTGTGACATCTATCGTAATAGCAATTATACCTAAAATTGAGCCATCTGAATCCTTGTATGGCTGATAAACAAAATTCTGGTAAACAGTATCGGGAACGCCGTTCCGGATAAGATTGACGGGCATCTCCGCAGCATGGAACGTTTTTCCCTTATAATAAACATCTGACATCAGCTGTTCGAGGCCTTGCGCCCTGGCATCGGGCAAAGCTTCAAAAACCGGTTTATTGATCACTTCTTCAGCTGGCTTACCCCAAATTTCGATAATACGGGAATTAGCTACAGTAATGATGTGTTCAGGCCCCAGCAAAATACACATTGCCACAGGAGCCTGTAAGATCATATTGTGCAGGTTTCGCTCATTTTGCTGTATTTGCTGTTTAGCGAGATTAAGATCCGTTACATCGGCAGCAGTATTCATTACCCCGTAAATATTGCCTTGCAGGTCATACAGAGGAGTAAAGCTGTAATTGAAATAAAATGTCTTTAATTTTCCATCTACCACAAGATCGACCTGTTGATTGCGTGCATGGAAGGGAATGCCCGTTGAATACACCGCATCCAGCTGCCCAAATATTTCCTGATTTTCCAGTTCTGGCAAGATTTCAGAATAAAGCCTGCCTGCCAAATCATAGCCCTTACCCCAGACATCCATCATAGAACGGTTAGCCAGCGCAATACGCATTTCCCTTCCCTCATAGACTCCGATTGGAAAAGGGGCACTTTCAACCATGGCTCGAAGCTTATTTTCACTCCGCTCGAAGAAATTAACCATTTTCTCCAGGTCCGCTTGCGTTCCAAGCAACTCCTCATAAGTGGCCGACATCTCTTCATTTACAGCGGCAAGTTCTTCATTGGTTGAAGAAAGCTCTTCGTTCAGGGTTTGTTGCTCCTCGTAGCTATCCTGAAGCATCACCCTTGATTTAACTCTCTCGGTAACGTCCTCACATGCAACTACAACCCCTGTAACATTGCCATTAACATCCCTGGTAGGGTCGTAATAGAAACTGACATATTTTTTCACTGTACCCTCTTCAGTTTCGATGTAAAGAACTTCTTCTTCCTGGCCATATCCATTACCCGTTTGGTAAACGTTAGTCAATAAGGCAGGAAAAGGTTGATCCTTCAATTCCGGAAGCACCTCGAGTAATGTTTTACCAGTGATATCCTGAAGAGTTTTTTGCCAGAGATTCGCAATTTGCTGATTCACAATTTCAATGCGCATTTCTTTCCCCTTTAAAATCATCAGACCGTAATGAGAGGCCATCACCAGACTACGAAGACTCGATTCTTTCTCTTCTACTGTTTGCCTGTTTAATACATTATCTGTTACTTCAATCACAAAAACCAGGATACCGTCAATATTATCCTGTGCATCAAACCTGGCCTGATAAATAAAGTCAAAGTACCGGTCGGCAACCTTGCCTTCTACTGTATATGCTAGAGGAACGTGCAGTTCCTTCCCTTCAAATGTTTCTCCAGTCTTATAAACACGCTGCAGGATATCCCATACGGGCTTACCTGTGAGTTCTGGAAGCGCTTCTAAAATAGGCTTACCCATAAGATCTCTGCCTGGAAAGAACTGTTGATATAAGGGATTCACGAGCTCGAATACAAAGTCGGGACCGTCTAAAATACAGATACCGGCAGGGGCTTGCATAAAAAACCGCCGCACTCTATCATGCTGAGATTCCTCTGTACTGTTTTTTGCGGAGAAAAATGCGTTGAGACTCGGATCAACTAACGACGCATTGTCAGCAGAGTGGTGGTCCCGGCCATTCGTGCCTTTCCTTAAAACCTCTGTTGCAGTGTGTAATATGCCAAACACTTCGCCGGAATTGTCCTTAACAGGCTGAAAATCTACAACATAATAGCGAATGCTGACTGACTTTCCTGCGGTATATACCGGCACTTCGTTCAAACACAAGGCTTGTCCCGATTGCCAGACCTTTTCAAGCTGATCTGTAAATGGTTGATGTACGAATTCCGGTACCACATCCTTTAATGGCAAACCGATCACGCTTTTGTCTTTTTTCCATAGAGCCAGCATTGCTTCGTTGGCTTCTTCGATGATAAAAGCCTCGCTGGTATAAATAGCTGTCGGAAATTTTGACAAATTTAATATATCCAGTATCTGGCTGGTATTTAATGATTGCCCAGGTAGATTCATTGCGTTAACTTCAACCCGCAAATGTAAGGTATATGAAAAGAATGCACAAGTTTCTCAAAAATGTTACAAATTGTAACGTCGTAACTGTACCGGAAGGAGAGAATGTTTCGTTTACCTAGTTATTAATCATTTGTAAAGTACAACATCAGCAAAATGAAGATCTCGGGGTTAAGGCGCAGTCGTAATAATTGAAGCGCCCGTTGTTTTTGTGTTTTTACGGTGTTGACTGAGATGCCCAGCTCGTCGGCGATTTCCTGGTTCTTCATACCTTCCAGATAGCACATTCTTGAAATACGACGACAGCTAGCCGGTAAAGTTTCAATTGCGCGATATATTTCACCGCTTACTTCCGCCCTGATGATCTTATTTATCGTACAGCTTTCTTCGGTGGGGTCAGGATCAAGGATCTGCCTGTGTTTATCTACCACCTTGTCGTGGCGAATAATTTTCAGGCAGGCATTTTTTACGGTAAGATAAAGGAAATTTCTTCCCTGCACTTCTGGAGGAGCGTCAAATTCGAACGACTTCCAATAATTTACAAAAGCTTCCTGAACGATATCTCTGGCTGTTTCTTTGTCGTGTATAAACTGCCAGGCAAAATAAACAAGGCGATCATAATAACTTAAGAACAGCTGTTCAAAGGCTAATGATGAAACAGTTTTATTTCCCTTCTCTAAAGTTCGTTCAGCACTAAAAAAACTTTTCATAAGTTATTGGCTTTTTGCTATCTATGATATCGTATGGGTAACAACTCACTGAAAGTGCCCGCACACAAATTTAATATTTTATAGATAGATTCAAAGAGAATTGGATTTTTTTTGGCTAGCCACAGAACAGCGCAGGGAAGCCACCGGAGATACGGAAGATATTACTATTACTCTGTGTCTTGTAAATTCTCCGTGTTCTCCGTGGTAACTAAGTGCATTTGCGGTTCATGTTCAATCTACTCAGAGGTATACGGCCCAAAACCGTTCTTAATCTTCAACTGTCCGTTTACTGTGTCAGCAATGATGACCCGGAACTGATCGCCTCCGGGCAATACCCTTAATAATACATGCCCTTCCATACTTTTATAAGCATTAACGAACCAGGAGCCATAGGTAACTTTGGTTTCAGGATGAATATATGTGGCAAAGACATCGCGATTGCCGGGATAAATGCTTTTTGAGCCCAAGCGGTGCGCAAGCTCCTGACCGGGATGATCTGAGCACCAGGTTTGCTGGATCAGAACCTTTGCAGACAGACCTCTCAAGAAATTTTCATTCATCGCATCCCGGTTACCGTGATGATTAAATGTAGTGGCTTCCACTTTACCCACAGATGCAGCCATTGGTGTTTCAACGTCAAACCAGGGAGGAGTTTCGTAATTATCCAGACCGGTATTATCTCCCCCGGTAAAATAATCGAACTTTCCGTAACTTATCTTAAGAGCTAAACTAAGCGGGTTCTCATTAAACCAGCCCTGGCGAAATATATCTTCAACTTTGAGTAACTGGTATGTTTTGTCTGTTTTACTTTCCCACAATGATCCGCCCGATTTAATGCCCCTTACTTTAAAAGTTGGGTAATTCCTTGACTTTCTCAGTAATTTTATCTGGTCTGTTGCCCCAACCTTTAAGGTATCGGCTTTCATTCCCTGCCGAGTGGAATGTTCAACAAAGGAAAGATAATTAAAAAAAGTACTGTCACTGCCGTAATGCTTTCTCAGGTCAGTAGGAAAACCATAAAGGGGGAAACCTCTGTCTATGAGATTTTTCACTGGAATCTTTTCAGCCACTGCGGTGATGCCAGATAATCGGTATTTTCCAGAAGGCGACCATTTTGAAGTGCTTGTGACATTGCCGTAATGGTCTGCATGAAAATGAGTGATCAATGCATAATCGATAGCAGGCTTCCGCCCCTCTGGCATCAGTTGCCGGATATAAGCAGCTACCCATTCGCCGGCACTCAGGGAATCGTTAGGATAAGCCGGCGAAATGTGAAGTGTTTGTCCAGGACCAAAGCTTTCCCCGATTTCCCCAGCGTCGACAAGCATGGTTGTGCCATCCGGAAAAATGAAAAAAGCGGCATTTCCACGCCCGGTATGGAAATGGTGAATATCAAGATACCCCTCTTTCCAGCGAAGTAAAGTATCAGCAGTTTGCGCAACGCTTTTGGCAGGTAAGATTATCAGGGTGATACCTATCAGAAAAAGATTGTAAATAGACTTGGCCATAATATACTCTGTGAAAAGGGAAAGGCATACTTATATTGACTTTATTTATAAACCACTGTCATCCAGAGCGAAAATATTTTTCCTCTTGCTCCATTTCCCTCTGGTAAAATCAGGAACATCCTGGGGGCTATTTCCTTCCAGTATCGACTTTTCTGACAGGGGCAGGATCACATTCATGGTCATGGAATCATACACATCGATCGGGGTCTGTTTCTTTTGCTTTGCCGCTTCAATAAAAGCGTTAAGCACAAACCAGTCCATACCGCCATGTCCCGCACCTAAAGCGTCGTTCTCATGTTTCTTCCATAAAGGGTGATCATACTTTTCCAGCCATTCTTTTGCAGGGTCCCATACGTCATAGGTCTTAGATTTACCCTCTACATAAATAGATTCAGCCACATCCATCCAGATACCTTCGGTACCCTGCACCCTAAAACCAAGTGAATACGGGCGCGGAAGATGCGTGTCGTGTGTTAAAGTTACCGTTTCGCCGTTTGCGCAATTGATCATGGTAGTGACAATGTCACCATTTTTGAAATTGATCTTAGCATTAGGATGCCCGGGAGAAACCTTTTCTACGTAAGCATTTAATCCCCTTGACTTTGAAGCAAAAGAAACCAGGTTAGTGAACCTGTTTCCGCGGTTAATGCTAATATAGTTCATCAGGGGGCCAACACCATGGGTAGGATAAATATCTCCGTTCCTGTCAATATTAAATTGAGTACGCCACTGTGCTTCACCCGAAGCTTCAGCACCATACTCAGCACCCTCGCCACTTCCGGCTTTTCCTGTAAACAGCACTCCCCGCAGATCGTGCTGATAACCACCTTCCAGATGTACTATTTCGCCAAAAACATTCTGCCTTACCATGTTAAGAACCGCCAGCACGTCGCGGCGGTAGCAAACATTTTCAAGTGTCATGTACGGCATTTTCGTTTCTTCACTTACATTCACTATATCCCAGTGGTCCTGAACGCTTAATCCGGCTATCACCTCACAGCCGACATATTTTCCGGCACGCATGGCGTCAATAGACTGGTCACGATGAAATTGCCATGGAGTAGCTATGATTACGGCATCGATATCCTTTCTTTCAAGAAGTTTTTTATAGGCATCCACGCTGCCGGTGTACTCTTTTGGAAGTTTCTTTCCAGCCTTTACAAACTGTTCCCGGCAGGCCTTTAATGAGCTTTCCTGAGTATCGCATACGGCAATAACTTCTGAATCTTGCCTCGGTGTTATGCTTCGAAGCAGTTGTCTGCCCCGGCCGCCCACTCCTATAACTCCAATTCTAAGCTTGCCACGGTCTTTAGCAAATAACACGCTTGAAGGCAGAATACTAAATCCGGCCGCCGCAACTGTAGTATTTCTTACAAAATCTCTTCTGTTCATCTTCTATGATCATTCTTTTAATTTTCCGACTTGATTGATGCAGCTACCCTGGGTTGATCTAAGATTGGTCCATTAAGGGTTGAAATGTTTTTATGACCGCTCCTTAGCTGATCAAAAACAACCAATTCGTTCTTTCCCTTATTAAGCCAGCAGGCGGGAATATAGGTGGTTTGTGTAGGACCGATCTCCCAATATTTACCCAGGTTATGGCCGTTTAAAAAGACAAAGCCTTTTCCGAAAGCACGCATGTCTAGATAAGTATCGCCCGTTTCGTTCAGGTTGAATGTTCCTTTGTAAAAAGCAGGAGCATTAGCAGGGCTTTTTGAAGAAAATTTAAAATCTTTAAGATCAGTAAAGGGGAATTTGAACATTTCCCAGCCCTTGAGCTCTACGCCATCTAAACTCACATATTCAGTAATTCCATGCCTGTTATCCGTTAAATAAGGGCCATAATTAACTCTTCCGTTGTTTTCTACCATGATATCCAGAACAGCATCAGAGGGGATTTCAGAAAGGTTTAAAGAATCAAGTTTTAAGCGCCTGTCTAAAACACCTATACGTTTCCCGTTCACATAGACGGTAGCGTAATCCCTCAATTGTTTGACCTTTAGCAAGCCAGAGGGGTTCTTTCCTAATTTGGTACGATACATCACTATACCATAAGCCTGGTCAAGGTCTTCGAAACTTAAGGGAAGATCATTTTTTACAGGCTTGCCAATATTTCCAAATAATGGACTGTAGCTATTTAAAGCGATGTTGTTTATTGCAATAGTTTTACGCTTTGCCGGGACAGCAGGCAATTCCGTTCCTGCAGGAAGGTGTTTTTGAATCACTTCCCGGAAGATCCTGAATTTTTCTGTGGGATTACCCGCCTCATCGAGGGGAGCATCATAGTCGTAACTCGAAGTTTGGGGCAAGTAGGGCTGCTTATCATCAAAATTAGCTCCGTTCATAAAGTCTCTTGTCGTGCCGCCATGGAACATATACATATTTATAGATATCCCGGCTGCGAGCACCTCGTCTAGCTTTTTAGCTTTTTCCAGCGCCGAAACCACATGGTGTTTATTGCCGCCCCAGCTGTCGAACCAACCGGGATACCACTCAGCTATATAGAACGGTCCTTTATCATTATGATGTCTTTTGATCAGCTCCTTTACCTCGGCCACATTATCCAGGCCATTTACTGCTGGCAGATATCCCGGAAGATAACCGGCCGGCATTTGCGGGGCTCCATCACAAGTAAACAATACACCATCAAAACCGGCTTCCCTGAACAGCTTACGGTTGATGTCCATATATACTTTATCATTACTGTATGAGCCGTACTCATTTTCAATCTGGATCATCAGTATATTGCCGCCCTGGGTTACCTGAAGAGGCTTCAGCTCCTTAGCCAGCTCGTTAATATATTTCTTGTAAGCATCCAGGAACTTAGGGTCCCTGCTACGCACCTTCAACGTTTTGTCTTTCAGGAGCCACCAGGGATAGCCGCCAAATTCCCATTCGGCACATACATAAGGACTTGGACGCATTACTACCCACAAACCTTCTTCGCCAGCAATCCTTACAAATTCAGCAATGTCATTATTGCCGCTGAAATCATATTTACCCTGCACAGGTTCATGCGCATTCCAGAACACATAGGTACCGATCGTGTTCAATCCCATCGCCTTTGCCGCTTTCATTCGGTCGCGCCAATACTCCCGTGGGATGCGCGCGCAATGCATCTCCCCCGAAATCATTTGTAAGGGCTTTCCATCGAGTAGAAATGTAGAGTCGCCTAATGCGAAAGTGTGTTTAACACCCAGTAGCTGTTTAGCCTGCTGGGCTTTTAATTCTGCAGTTAGTCCTGAAAACAGCACTAATCCCAGTACCGCAAACATTATTCTTTTCATCATCATCTAAGTTTGTTTCTTTTTTATTTTACTTCACATTATAAACATGTACCCAGTCAATTTGAAAGTCTGCAGGCAGATCAGCATCCCCTGGCTGTCCGGCATGTCCTTCGATACTTAAAATGACCGGGCGTAGCTGCGTTACATAAGCAGGTGTGGCTGAAACATCCGATTCGCGGTACATTACGCCATCAAAATAAAACCTGAGTTTTGTGCCCCGGCGCTCCACACCATACAAGTGGAAGTCCTCATCTAGATCCCAGGAAGAATAGTACGATGTAGAAATCGCCTCCGTATTGAGATTACCTGGTTTAGGCCAGGTAAGAAGACTGGTAAATAAGAGATGGGGTTTAGTCCTGGCCCATTTGGTTTCCTGCAGGTCAATTTCAATATTGGGATTTTTTTCCAGCACTGGATCATCACCCAGCCAGATTGCTGCACAAACATTTGCAGGAGCTTTGATCATTTTAGCTCTTATCTCGATATAGGTATTACCACCTACCTCGAATTTGGATTTCAGGCAGCCAGCGGTATAATGGCGTGGTTCGTCAGGTCTATTGGCATAATCCTCTTTCTTAGCCCAAAGGCGTGCAAGACCATCGCGTACTTCCGTGTTTTCAGGGCGATAAACAAATCCTGTGGGTAAGGCTCCCGACACCCCTCCATAATACCATAAAGGAGCAGCAGTCCATTTATTGCTGTCAAAACTGTCGAACTCATCGCTCTTTGCTGCATCGAGCACCCACTCTACCCCCGGGGGAGTGATAGATTCGGTCGGAAAGTTCTTTTCAAATGTCATAGAAGAACTGTCTTCTTCTTTACACGAATAGAGGCCTGTTACAATTAATAACATGGAGGCCAGGAGATTTGTCTTTCTCATATACTACAGTTTAATCTTTAGTTTTCATTCTATTGAGGCAAAGGAATACAGATCGTGATCTGTATTCCAGTAATGCCAATTATTTTAAGCCGCGTAGCTTTATTTGTTATTGTGCGTTATACACTCTTACATAATCGATGGTAAACTCAGCTGCGGAGTTGACTGGTATAACAGGTGCTCCGGGAGCATGCCCTTCGATGCTCAGAATTAGCGGTCTTAGTTGAGTAACAAAGGACGGTTGTACTGAAGCATCCCAGTCATGGTACATATGCCCATTAATATAAAGACGAACTCGTCCGTTGCGACGCTCAACTCCATACGTATGGAAGCTGCCGTCCACAGAACCAGACAGCAGATCATAGTGAGCAGTCCCTCTATGGATATTACCGCTTGTGTCCTTGATATAGGGCATTGGCCATTCAAGCAAGCCGCTAAATACTCTTTTGCTGTGGTCTATTGGCCATTTGGTTTCCTGAAGGTCTATTTCTACATTGGGATTCTTAGCTAAGGTAGGCTGATCTCCTAACCAGATCGCAGCACATACATTGTACTGTCTCCAGATCATCTTAGCTCTAACTTCGGTATAAGTGTTCGCTCCAATTTCAAACTTTGATTTCAGACAACCCGCAGTATATTCACGAAAAAAATGAGAGTTACTCGTATTATTATGAGGTTCTTGCTTGGCTTTAAGGCGGGCAAACCCTCCGTTTACTTCCGCATTCGCGGTTTTAAAAGCAAAATAAGGGCCAGTGACACCCCCATCATACCAGAGCGGTGCTGCACTCCATTTATTACTATCAAAGGTGTTAAACTCGTCGCTTTTTGCGGCGTCAAGCACCCAGTTAACTCCTGATGGAAGTGAAGAAACTTTATTGACATTTTTTACAGGATTTCGATCTGCTTCCAGGGCATTTGTCGACGATTCCTTTGTGCAAGAACTTACAATGCCTACGGTTAATGCAATTAACAAAATTGGTAGTTTGCTTAAATTTTTCATAATTCAGAATTGATGTTAGTTTTTACTCCTTTGTTTATATAGCGGCTTAAACTTAATTCGATCTGTATTTATTCAATTTTATTTAAAGCGGGATACTTCCAGCAGCCAGCCCTTCCTTGGTTCCACTGCAATGGGTTTTCCAGCAGGAAAGACAGTCTTCTTTTGAAAGCCCTCGATTTCCTTGGCTTCGATCTTAAATCCTTGAACTTGCTTAGAACCTGCCGTATGCCTGAAAGCAGGCGTCACATATTGCACAGAATCACTAAAATTTCCGACAGCCAGCAGGAGCTTATCCTTATGCTCATACACCGTGATCTTTACCTTATCATTATTGCTGCTAACCGGTATATCGTTATCCCAGTACCCATACATCTTTGCACTGGAAATATCAAAGTCTTTCCAGTACTTCCATACAGGGGCAGGAGATTCCGATCCCCAGGAATGCCGAACAGACATCCCGAAAACCATACCCAGCCATTTATTTCCTCCACCTTCCAACATTTCGCCCATCAGTCCGAACGGAATTCCAGAAACCTGCACCAGCCATTGTTCCGGCGTCATTTTGTTATACTTAAAGAACTCGCCAAACCAAAGTCTGTCTATATATGGGAAGAATGCAGTATATTGATTAGCCGGCCCTACTGAATAATTATTATTGGAATGCAGATCAAGCAGGGCATTTGGATTATGACGGATCAAAACCCTTCGCAACCGTGCGATCACTTCCCGGTCGTAAGCCACATCATCCAGGTACAGGCCATCTATTTTGTAGGTTTCAAGCATCCATCTCAGGCCTTCGATATAATAATTGATCCACCTGGAAAAGCCATTTGTTACAATAGACGCGTCTGCGGTCTGATCAGGAAAAGGCGCATACCATGCTGCTTTATACCCGGTATTTAAATGCTCCCATAACCAGGGTGATCCCTGCCCGGACCCTGCAGGGAAAATTTCATTTCCCAAGCTTTTTAAAGCGTAAATCTCAGGAGCGTAGTTAGTCAGTTCCCTTATGGTATAATACAGTTTAACCCTTCTCCCCTCCTGGTGCTGTTTGTCGATGTAGGCAACTAGGTTATCCCTCTCAATGAAGGGATAATTGATATAAGGGTTTAGGGTAGTGTTATGATGAATGTTAATGACGTTGGCACCGTCCGCGACTGCAGTCCTTTCTACGGTTAGTGGGTTACCCTGGTAATAACGTTCCGAAAAATGCTTTCGAGTATCAAGGTCTTTTACGGGGGTGATCAGCAGTTTAAATCCGAATTCCAATGACCGGCCAGGCATAAGGACATGCTCGCCGGTAGATGCAGCAAACAGGATATTTCCCCTGCTCTCTTCGCCTATAGAAACTTTTCCCCGTCCATTATTAGCCCAGGCCAAAGGAGGTTCAGGTTTATAATCATTCAGCAGCGGACCATGATAGCTTCCTTTCTGAAATTCTAGATGCAGGCCTGCATGTGTATTGCCAGCCCAAAAGCTATCGTAGGGGCCTTTCCAGTTCCAGGTATATGGGAGAGCCGGAAGCTTCCCTCCTTCCTGTCCTATGCCCATGAGTAAGGGAACATCCTTTTCCTGGAAACGTAGTGCAAGCTGGATATCCGAAAGGCTGATCTGCTTTGCTGCATCCAGGTTGAAAGAATAAGCCACCGACCCTTCAGTGGTCATCGTTGCTTTAACAAGCACCCTTAAATCGTTTGCAGTCCAAACAGTAGTCCAGCTGATCTTTCCCGCTGTTTCAGTAAAACCGATCTTTCCCGCTTGCAACTTTATGAAATTTTCCTTTGTCTTAACAGTAAGACTTAAAGGCGCCGAAAGCAAGGCAGTCGAATGGTTAAGGATCTGCGCCGGTAGGCCGAATTCGTTAAGCATTAACTGCTTTCCACTTGCTAAAAGCTTGTTTCCTTCCCTTTTCAAGGGCAGATAAGGGGCAACCGGCTCTTCCTTTAACCCAAGGGTTGAGTTTAACCATCTCAACCTTGAATGGCGCCAAAGTTCACCGTCTCCCCTGTCTGTTATAAACTGATCAATAACGTTCAACCGCACTCTGATCTTTTGTTCCTCAGCATGCTCTGTCTTTACTATCGCCCATCCTTCATAAATTCCCGGCGCGGCATTTGCTGGAACAGACACACCAATCCATAAGGCCTGCACTTTACCTTCCGGCACATCAATTTTAAAACTGAGCGGATCTCCATCCCAGCCGGTGCCTTCCTGGTTGAAGCAGGTTATGCTGTCTCGTGCAATTGTTATCTGAGTGCCTTGCAGAGCCAGGTCAGAAAAACTTATCCTGACCTTTTTCAATCCCTTTTTATGAGCAAATACCCCTACCTGGAACGTATAATATTCGTTCTTCAAAGCCTGTCCGCTAAACGACAAGTCAGACTTTCGATTTTTGATCCAGTGAAACGGAAGGCGGTCAGCCAGGCGGATGGGAAATGCTCGATCCTCGGGAAAAAGCATAAAATCTCCTGAAGCTGCAGCTCTGAGTTTATCTTCTTCAACCCTCGTAGCAATTAAGCCCATAGACGTGAAGAGATCTTCCTGCTTGCGGGCTTCAAATCTTAAAACCTTTGCTTCCGGGAGTGTCAGAAACTGAACCTTCGCGGACTTAAGCCATGCTTCATCTGCATGATACTCTGGGCTCAAATAGTCATTCCAGGGAGCACCGTAACGGGCATCATCCGAGTTTTTCCGGAAAATATAAGGGAGGTAATAAATTTCATAGTTTCCGGGTACTGTGGTGGGTTGAAAGGCCAGCGCTCCTTCTTCTGAAGAAATATTTTCGATGTAAATGTTCTTTACTTCCTGACGGGTTGTGGCATCCACGACGATGATCCGCTTTATTTCAGGGTTAGGATCAGGTCTTCGCCAAGGTAGCTTTACGCGTACTGCATTATGCCGGGTTTTTGATATGGATATTAATGCCCTGTGATTACCGCGGTTGTTTACATCCCAGCTTGTGTTTGCAAGTGTATGGGATATTCCGTCCGCAATGACAGGTTCATACTGGCTGTTGCCATTGAGTATCGAGGATAGTTTGTTTTCGAGGGTGTCCGATAAGCTTGAGGTCGTCATGCCGAATTCATTTCGACACCTTTTGAATAGTGTATGATGCACTTTCTCAGGCAAGAGATCCTGAAACAAGTTCAGGATGACGAAAAAATCGACGTTTGAGCATACCCTATAGTTCATTTCTGAATCCGTAGAGCCCTTCGGAACTCTAGCGGACAGGGAGCCTCTATTCAACTGCGCGAGAGCAGGCTGTTGAAAACCCCAGATAAGAAGCAACAGTAACAATGTTTTGGGCATAAAAATTCTGTACCGGCAGAAAATCACTCCGGTTATTTTCGAAATCATAACTAAACCAATGAATTACCTCTTCCCGGCCTCGGCGGAAAGAGGTAAAGAACACGAAGCTTACTGAGCCACCGTAACCGTCCAGACCTTCCGGACCTGCCGGTTACCGGCAACAACCGTATACTCCACGGGCTTACTAAAGTCGTTATACACTCCCAGAGCCGGCTGCACGATAGCCCCTTCGGAAATAGTAGCTGTGGGAAATAAGCGATTTAATGAAACCCCTGACACCGGCGTGATAGTAACGGTCCTTTTTATGGTGTCTATACTTACATTAGCCGCAGCATTTACGCCTGTTTCCGACACCAGCCGGAATGTTTGAAAATTTGCAAGAGGGCTTTTTGTAGCTGGATAGATCTCCTCATCCTTTGAACAGCTGTAAGCCAGTACAGCACATAAAATCAGCAAAAGTATATTCTTCATTTTGTATGCTTTTAAAATTACCAGTTAGGACTTGGGGTTAAATTCGGGTTATTTCGTATTTCATTCGTTGGTATCGCCCAATTGTAATAGCGGGGATAAACAAGGTATTTGGTTTCCATAGGCCTGGAGACTTGCCCAAAAGGCTCTCTTCTAAATCCGTAAAAAACGGCTCCATAAGGCATGGTTTCTTCCAGATCTCTCCAGCGTTTATAATCGTAATACAACACTTGCTCGGCGATCAGTTCGATCTTCCGCTCATGTTTGATGATCTCAAGCAATACATTCTTATCTGCTGTATTGACCTGGGGCATTCCAGCCCTTTGTCTTACATCGTTAACATAAGGCAGAGCGTCTGCTGTCCGGTTGATCTCATTTAAGGCTTCTGCATAAAGCAGCAACACGTCGGCATAACGGATCAGGGGGTAATTGTTACCACCGTTCCAGGGCTCATAAACTGGAGTGAATAAGGAGGGCTCCACCATCTTTTTAAAAAAGTAAGCGTCATTATCCTGGTCCACCCAAAATGTTCTATCAGCTTCTGCCCAGAATTCTCCACTCTTAGTGATCGCCCCCCCGGATCCTTTTATGTTAGGGTTAAAGAAGGTTTGGTTTAAACGCGGATCGCGGTTACCGAACTCATTTTGTGGATTATAGTCGGGGCATTTGCCTGCCAGCGGACTTGGAAGCGCTTTTGTATCCCGGTATTTGTTCATTTCGGCAAAGCTGATACCATGAGCCTGCCATCCATGCTTGCATTCAAACATATCGATATAGTTCTGGTGTGCCTGGATACCTTTCCATCCATTTCCTGCAAATACCGTACTGATGTTATTGCGCTGGCCTGCTATCGTCCCTACAAACTGCAGCGATAACAGGATCTCTTTATTTTCGCTGCCTTCGTTCTCCTCCCTGAAAAGCATTCCGAAATCCCGGTTAGGATCCATGTATTTCTGGAAAAGATCAAACTTTCCGGAGTTAACTACTTCCTCCAGGGCATCCGCCGCCACCTGGTAATATTCCGGCCGGTTATAAAAACCCGCAACATACATTGCTGCCCTGGCTTTTAACACATACGCGGCATATTTGGTTAGGCGGCCATGTTTAGCATCGGAAGGCTCGGCTGGCAGCTCGATGACCGCCTGGTCCAGTTCAGACATGATGAAATTGATGATGTCGTTTGCCGGGCTCTCTTTAGGTAATTCGTTCACTGCAAGCGGTTTAGTGATCAAAGGAGCATCACTAAAGATCTGCAGCAAGCGGGTATATAAAAAGGCGCGTATCGCCCTGGCCTGCCCCTTATAGTTATTCAGCTCAGTATCAGGGATCTGTCCGCGAAATTTATCGATATTCTCAAATAAAATATTCGCGTTTCGTATGTAGATATACTTATTATTCCACATCCTGTCCCTGGTCCACCAGTTGTCTGTAGTAAGCGAGCCATTGGTCGCGGGAAAAAAGCCCACTTCCCATGAATTCCGGAGAAAAAGGAGATCGGTCAAGATGTCCATATAGGGTGCGGGAGAATCTCCGCCTTCAAGTTCGAAGAAAGCATCATACATCCCGTTCACGGCATAAGCAGCATCACCAGGCGACTTATAGAAAGAGCTTTCAGAAAGTTCCGACAAGGGCGGAGTGTCCAGGAAATCCTTACACGATACCGAAGTAAGAATTAAGGTTACTAAGAATATATAAAGTGCACTAATCTTTTTCATAACGTATCAAATTAAAATCTCAAGTTAAGTCCTAAAGAAACCACCCTAAAGTTCGGATACCACCAATCGATCATATCACGCTCCGGATCAAATCCATCTACATAGTTCGGTGCATACGTAAACAAGTTGGAGGCTGCTACATAAGCACGTAAACTTTGAATTTTCAAGGAACTGACCGCTTTGGCTGGTAGGTTGTATCCCAACTGCACGTTCTTCAAACGCACATATTCACCCGATTTTATCCACCAGCTGGAGTTTTCGCGGTTATGACCATAATTCATCAGCGACCTTGGATAGGCAGCTCCCGCATTTTGGTTTGCGGGCGTCCAGCGATCCAGGTGGATCTCCAGGGGTGAATTATAATTCATGATATAATTCTTCACATAATCCGTCATGATCCTCTCGGTATTGAAAGCACCCTGAACAAACACTGCCAGATCGAAAGCTTTATATTGCATGCCTAAATTGATCCCGTACTGGGTTTTGACATACCTGTTCCCAATCTTAACCTGGTCCATGTAATCAATCTTTCCGTCTCCGTTCTGATCCTTATACATCAGGTCACCTAAGCCTATTTGAGGAGGTACACCTTCAAGATTTCGATAATTGATCAGCTGTTCTGGCGAATTGATAATACCTGTTGCCTGATAGCCATGATAATCACCCAAATCGCCGTTAGGCCGGTATTCCCCAAAAGGAGTAGCTTTATCCTTGAGATCAACCACCCAGCTTCTCCATCCAGAAATGGTAAAGGAAGCGTTATACCGCAGATCTTCATTTATCCGGTTATTATGCGAAAGCACGAGATCGAAACCATGACTGGCCACTTTGCCTGCATTAGTTGTCATCTGAGCAGTTGGTAAACCTATTATTGTAGAAACCGGAACAGTGAGCAAGATATCGTCGGTATGTTTTTCCCAGATATCTGCTTCAAAACCCAGTAATCCGTTCCTGATACTTCCATCAAGACCCAGGTTATAAGTAGTAGTTGTTTCCCAGGTTAAGTCGGGGTTGGCTGGATTACCATATCGTACTCCCACCACCTGAGTATCGTCGAACGTGTAATGAGGCCCCACTGATAATCTTGGATACGGCTCATAAAGACCAAGCTTCTCCGCATTACCCAACTGACCGACAGAAAAGCGAAGTTTGAGCAGGTCAAGCCATTTCACGTTCTGCATAAAACTCTCCTTCTGTATGTTCCAACCCGCGGAAACAGAAGGGAAAAAATCCCAGCGATTGCCCTTAGAAAGCCTGGAAGATCCATCGTAACGTCCGGTAAACTCGAACAGATAGCGTTCTTTGAAGTTATAGCTTAAACGACCGAAGCCCGACATAAATGCCCAGTGTGCCGAACTCCCCCAGTTGATCTGTGTGGCGGCATCGCCAGCGTTTAATTCAAATAATTCATCATTAATGAAGTCCTGTCTTTCGCCCCGTATCCAACTCTGTTTAAAAGACTCCTGAGAATACCCACCCAGCAGGTTGAGATAGTGATTACCGAACTTCTTTTCATAGGTGGCTGTCGCCTGAATGTCGTATTTGTTGGATTTTCCCCATCTCTGTTTAAGGCCGTTACGGCCAAGCTCTACAGTACGTTCAAAAAAATCGTAGGTCTCAAACTGCTGCTGGTAGGAACTCGAATCGCCAGTACCGGCCTGGTAAACACCCATTAATTTAAGGGTAAGGTCTTTGATGGGCTTGTACTCGAGGCTTCCGTTCACAGAATAATTTGATGCCCGGTTATCGACAGGCCCATAGTTTTCAATTACCTGCACCTGGTTACCTACTCTCCATAGATAGTTTCCATTGGCAAACATCGTTCCCGCATAGTATCCGTTTGGATAGCGAATAGCTGCAGCGGGAGAGTTGCGGAGAACATTACTGAATATAGCCATTGTGCCGGCTGCATCCCGTTTAGTATGCTGATAGGAAGTTAATACCTGGAGCTGCAGTTTTTCGCTCAGCTTGCTGGTAACATTGGCCCGAAGATTTACCCGGTTGTAATGGTCGATATGTTTCACTGAACCTTTCTGGTACATATATTCTCCCGAAAGGAAATAACGTCCAATCTTACTGTTCCCGCTGGCGCTCAGGTAATTGTTCACGATGGGAACATGTTTCTGGGTAACCGCCTCGAGCCAGTTGGTATTCGGATGCATAACAGGATCAGTCCCAGCCTGAAAAGATCTGAGATCGTTCTCTGAATAGACCGGTGCTTTACCCTCATTGGTAAGCGCCTCGTTTATCATGGTAGCATATTCATAAGAGCTTACTGTACCCGGGAAACGGGTAGGCGACTGAATACCGGTGTACGTATTAAATTCAATCACTGCTTTATCCATTTGGCCGCCCTTTTTAGTGGTGACCAGCAAAACGCCATTAGCAGCGCGCGCACCATAAATTGCGGCAGCAGCAGCATCTTTTAACACCGAGATACTTTCAATATCGCCGGGCGCCAGATTGGAGAGGCCGGTACTCGGACTTCCGTCGATCAGTACCAGGGGACCGGCGGGACTGGTATTATCACCTGGAATTGTCGCTACACCCCTTACAAGCACTTCGGGTGCTGAACCCGGCTCACCGTTGGTTTCATGCACAGTTAAACCCGGTACCCTGCCCGCAAGCGACTGAAGCACATCAGGCCTTGGAGTATTCCGGATATCTTCCATCTTCACCGTGGAGACAGCAGCCGTCAGGCTCGATTTCCTTTGCGTACCGTAGCCTACCACTACCACTTCGCTCAAGGCTTTCAATTCTTCCTCGAGGGTTACATTCAATGTCAATCCCTGAGAGAGAGGCACTTCTTTCGTGATAAAGCCAATATAGGTAAAAACCAGTATGGCATTATCAGCGGGAGCAGATAGCGTAAAGTTACCATCGGATGCCGTGCTGACGGATTGATTTGTACCTTTTACCTTAACGCTTACCCCAGGCAGAGGCAGGCCTTTAGCGTCCGTTACTGTTCCCTTTACGATGACGGGCGGCGGCAGCTCTGATCTTAGGGTTCCCGCAGCTTTGACCCGCGGCTGAACAATAATCGTTTTCTCTTTGATGGTATAGCTTAAAGCCTGGCCTTCAAAGCATTTATCCAAAACTTCTTTTATAGTAGCATTACGAAACCTCACACTAACAGGTCTGGCATTCGACACTACTTCATCTCCATAAAGGATCTTATAGCCCGACTGGCTTTGTATCTTCCGGAGCACCTTCACCAATGAGGCATTTTCTTCCGAAAGGCTGATCCGCTGCCCGTATCCGGCTACACTGATCTGTAAAAATGCTGTTATCAGTACAATGAACGTGAGATTGATTCGCATTATAACTTGTCTTTTTCTTTCCTTGCAGAGCCTGAAACAACTAAGAAGTTGTGTTACAGGAAACAAACAGGACTTACAGCCTCTTTCTGCTGAGTAAAGAGCATAAAATTTCATACATTTGAATGTTTGGGTTTATTCCTAAGGATTTTATTCAATTTTTGGTATAGCTGAACCCGGACGAAACTTCCCGATGGCGGTCGGGGATTTATAACCGGAAGTGTAACACGCTTCCGGTTTATTTCATTTTCCGGTCTCTCTCTGGCATCTGCTTAAGAAGGAGCAACGGGAGTACATTTTACTTCATTACAAGGATCCTCCTTCCGTCTACCTTAAAATGTACTAATCCGGTTAATTCAAGCATATTAAGAACTTCAGTTACATTCTCATACCTTGAAATGCTTCCCGTAAACTTCCTGGAAGCTATATTGTCGATATATTGAACATCAGTGTCATACCATCGCGAAACGCTGCGCATAATACTTCCAAGATCCTGGCTGTTAAACATAAAGTTCCCATTCACCCAGGCCACTGCCTCTTCTGTATCAACCGCAGAAACACTTAATGTTTCGTTGCTTGCTAAAAGCGATTGTTCACCAGGTCTGATATCTACGCTTCCCCCGGATGATTTCACCCTGACAGCTCCCTCTAGTAAGGTCGTTTTGGTAACGCCCTCTTCCGAATATCCGTTGATATTAAAATGGGTGCCCAATACTTGAACTGTTTGATTGTTGCAGGAGACGATAAATGGACGTGCCTTATCTTTGGCCACTTCGAAATATGCCTCGCCTGTCAGCTCAACCTTTCGTTGTTTACTTGCACTAAAGCTGGTAGGATATTTCAGCGAAGAAACCGCATTTAATAACACGCTGGATCCATCGGGAAGAATTACCTTGTATTGTCCGCCGCGAGGTGTCGAGATGGTATTATAGGCAATTGGTCCGGAAGGATCAGTATTATTGCTATTATTATCTTTTATCTGGTAAACGATCTGTCCGCCGGCTGTTTTAACAATACTGATATTTTCAAGCTTAGCCAGTTCTCCGTTTGCGGCATCGTCCAGGGAGATCTGGCGTCCATCGGCCAGGGTAAGCATAGCTCTGTTTCCTCCCGGCTTGATCTCTTGTTTCTTCACTGCAATCACCTCCTGCTGTTTTTCTTTCTTAAGCAGGAAGAATGCTCCAAAACTCAGGATCAGCAGAACCGAAGCCGCAGCGGCATACCTTAAGAGACTTCGATAATTACTGCTGTGATTACTTCTATCCTGCTCTGCCCAATACCCCACCGGCTCAAGCTCCTTTGTTATTTCATCCCATGCTTCGTCACGGCGGGTCGACTGAAAAAAAGCAAGTTCCTCCTGCAAACCAGGCTCCTTCATCAGCTTATCAAAAAATTCTTTATTCTCCTGGTCCTCTTCCAGCCAGCTGAAGAGTTCCTGCTCTTCCGCTTTACTGAGCTCATTCCTCATAAATTTGAGAATCAGCTCAGCCTTTTGAAAACCTTGTTCATTAAATTCCATACTATAATAATCCGCAGAGGGTCTTAATGGGTGAAAGAAAAAAATAATTTTTTTAAAACATTTCATTCGTAAGATCGTCATGCCGAATCCTGAATCAAGTTCAGGATTCGGCATCTCTTGACGACCATGTATGGAGCACTCGCTTAATGAATTAGTACTTTCCGGGAAATCCTTGCAACCGGAGTGGTAATTGTAGCTACGTTAACACCCGTATTCACTGTCAACGGAAATCTAATGATCTGTTGACCGGACACCAGGTTCAGCGGACTGTTAATCAATATTCTTCCGCTAATATCGGTTAGCACAAATTGGGAAGTGGTATTTCGTTCTGAATAAACATATAGTTCAATAGCATTTCCCTGCACAGCATAAACACTGAAATCAGTATTCTTCAACTTTATGTTCACACTTTCAAGCCCCACTTCTTCAGATGTACCATCCAGGTCAACCTGTACTAATTTATAATAACTTATTCCTGCCAATGGGTTTCTGTCTGTCCATTTGTAAGACTTAGGGGCATTGGAATTCAGACTTCCAGTAATTGTAGCTACTTTGGTAAACGCTGATCCTTCAACAGAACGGTAAATATCAAAATGAGAATTATTTTGTTCGGAAGCAGTTACCCAGTCCAGTTTAACCGTCTGTCCGGCTTCCGATGCTTTAAACCAAATAAGTTCTACAGGAAGCGTCGCGCCTGTTAACTGCACCTGCACATATTTTGCAGCCGGGTTCCAGTATTCCGGCATGGAAGAACCATTCGGGGTACCATCGCCTGGAATAATAAACTGAAAGCTTACCGTATTACTTGTAGCTCCAAGAAATGACTTTTCAATAGAAAACTCGAAAGCTTTTTTCCCGGTTAAACTAATCACATTCGACATCTGCAAGCACTCACTAAAGTAACCCACTACCCCTCCTGAAAAGTCCCATCCCTGGTTGAGTCCGGAATGACGTAAAACTGCGCCCCCTCCCATAGTATTCCCTTCGAAATACAGATCAGCACCGGTAGTTCCGTCAGGAAAGTTCCCTGACTTCCAACCTGTCTGAGCATTATTATCTGTGTTAAAGTACAGATCAAATTTTGGAAGTGTCAATGCTGTCGTACCTTCAAAGTAAAAATAAAGATTTGTCGCATCACCGTAGGTTTTACAGGCAGTAAGATTTCCTGCAGTATTATTGTCGACGGTATTGGTATGAGCATAAGGAATACTCTCCCATTCAGAGAAATTTCCATCTACGCTAAAAGTCTGTGATTTAGCAGACAGGCCTATCATCAGTGAAAGCCCCAATAAATAAGTAAAGTTTCTTTTCATGTTGTACGTTTTGTTAGTAAGCCCTAAGAGTTTTGAAAGCATTTTGGTATAGTAATCCCGACAGAAGAATAAAGGGTGACAGGAAATAAAAATTTTATGAGTATTTGCATCGACAAACGCATCAAAAATCCAGACTCAGCCTGAATCCTCCTTGTGTAAGTTTTATCCTCTCAGACGAGACAGTACCGAACGGAACTTTAATAAAGGGTCCTATGTTAAGATGATCGCTGCCGAATGCTTTTTTGGTTCCTAACGAAAAGTTATAAAAACCAATGTGGTCCATGATCTTTTCCCGACTTTTTTCAGTTGATTCCCGGGACACTACCCTGATAATTTCCCTGGGCACCCCGCCGCTCACAACGGTAATCGTTTGTGTGGTTTGTGTGAGGTAATTGTATTCAAGCCGGTTGCTGATCACAGACATACCAGAAATACTTGCTGAGGCGTAAAACCCACCTTTCGTCTGATATTGCAGGCCTACGGGTATCTCAAGACCGGACACGGAAAACTGCACATTCTGCAGTGTTTTGTCACCCGGCGCATTAGTGTCGCCGGATCCTTTTGCATTCATAGATGAATATAGTAAGCCACCACTTAAGGATAACTTATCGCTGATTTTATACGCGACTTCCAGGCCTGTACCTAGATTTAGTTTCTCACTGCCCAAAGAAGGTGATAGTACCAAAGAATACACCAGGTTTTTCCGCTCTTTTTTGCGAGCCGGTTCAGGATCTGGTTGACTGGCTAAGCTATCAATGAAGCTATCATAAGGCAGAATATCAACTTTTTTTGCGTCCTTGCTTCTGACAATAGCGTTTCCAGCCAGCGGCAGAGTAACATTAGCAGAATCAGGATCATCTTCCCTCAAATCCCGAACTAAGAGCTTACTGTCATCATTTTTAGCACTGTCGTAGCCTGATACTTTGGCCCTAAACCGTTCTTTCAGTTCTTTGGTAATGAGTTTATTCTCCCGATTCTCCCCAGCTTTCTCTGGTTTCAATTTTTCAAGTTGCAAACTTTCTAAAGCAATTTTCGCAGAGTCATGAACTGATTTATTATGGTATTCGCCACCGCTGATGCTATCATTTTCGAAAAAGATTTTCTTCGCGATACTATCAGGCGGCACATCCATCATGAAAGTTTCAAGTGAAACATAAGCAATTAACAATACCGCAGCAGCACCCGCCAGTCGCCATATCAATAACGCCCGTTTCCTGTTCTTCTTCTCACGCGAAAACTCCTCCCATGCTCCGGTAGGATACTCCTCCTCATAAGAATGAAGGACATGCTCTATTTTTTTGAGAAATTCTTGCTCCCTGTTCATCGTAGATCTGCCTGATAAAATGCAACTAGTTTCTTTTTCGCCCTTTTAAGATATACCCGGCTGGTATTGGGGGGGATACTTAACTTGACAGCTATTTCTTCATGCGAAAATCCCTCAATAACATGCATATTGAAGATCAATTGCTGAATGCGCGGTAATACATCAAGCAGTGTCATCACGTCTTTAAAGGAAAGGTTATTCTCCGGCTCCACAGCGATCTCTGTTTGGCTTTCAGAAGACATGTCATCTATATACAGCATAGTTCTGTTGAGCCTGATCTTGTCAATAGCAGTGTTCGCCGTGATCCTCCCGACCCAGCCCTTAAATGCCCTGGGGAATTCTTCGTCAGGGCCACTAAAAGAAAAGCTGCCCATTTTTCGAAAGATCTTTAAGAATGAGTCGTTGACCAGTTCTTTCATCATATTTCTTTCTTTTATATACCTGAAGGCCACTCCAGACACATAACCATAAAAAGTTTTGTATAAAAGTTCTTCGGATCTGAAGTTTTTTCTTTTGCACCCTTCAATAATATCTTTCAGGTCAGGTTCATGTATTTGCACATTCCGTAGTTAAGAGAGCCATTGGAGCTTATCGCGCACCTTTAAAAACCTTTAAACCCGAGCCTCTGCCTTACGACAGAAACTCAGGTGGCAAAATTGAATTATAAAATAATTAATATTCTGTTAGTAATTACTGGAAGGATTATAACTTTTTTCTTTCTTGGATGAGGCATTGATCACTGAAAATACCGTTGCCTTGTCTGAGGCGAAATCACCTACATATTCATTAAGATCAATTTTGATTTCTTTGCTAAGTTTTTGCTGATCTTCACTGCACTTGTCAGCGTTCATTTTAAGGACAAGATCGACCTTGTAAGGATAAGTCATCATCACTCTGCCGTCCCATATAACATCAAAAGAGGGAGCAGAGCAAGCAGCAGAATAAATAACCTTCACAACAAGGATATTACCTTCCCTGGAGATTTTCTCAATATCAAAGGCCTTCCCTCTATCTTCCCCCGCCGAAAGTTTAACTTCGTTAAATAGCTTTTTCTCAGTGAGCATAACAAAACCGTCTCCTGTTTTTGGATCTTTGGTAATGTATTGCCCGCCCTCTGACCCGTTTTCCCCGGCAGACTTCTGACAAGCTGTGAAACAAAGCAGTAGTGAAGCAACTGCCATCATCATAGTACGTTTCATAATTTGATACTTTTAGAATAGTTATTAATGATTAGTAATTTCGTATGATCTTAGCGCCCGGTGCTACTTCTCCACTACCCTCTTTCAAGCCACTTGCCCAGATGGTATAGATATGTCCAGCTTCAAGGGTCACCGGATTAAGGCTTACAACGTCCTGGTTATCAGAATGATTCCTGATCACAAAATTATACTTCTTGTCACCTTCCAGGCTGATAAAATCACCGTTCTCCTTGTACATTTTGTTGGAAATGAGGGTAGATCCTTCGCTCAGGCCGAGATCAAATGCCGGAGCATCAGGGATCATATTGAGAAATCTCAGATGCACTTTACCTTCTTCCGGATTAGTCAGGCCATCTTCCAGCAAGATAAATTCGGCTTCATCCCATTTGCCGGCCAGAAAGAGTGAGTACATTTTCCCATCTTCCATGCTGATTTTGCCGGAAACCTTTTCCTCGCTGTCCTCATAGGCATAAACGCTCCGGTTTCCGGAGTATGCGTTCAGGTAATCAATATGGTCGCCGAAAGAAAAAAAATCATCATTTACACGGTTCTGGTCTACGAATAAGTTGACAGACGGAGCATCAGGGGAAGCATTGATAAAAGAAAGACCTGATACATTCGGAGCAGGTGTATCTTTATCCTTTAAACAGCTTGTAATACTTAAAGCCAGGGGTAAGGTAATTATAGCTATCGCAAATAATTTTACATGTTTCATCGTTTACAGTTTTAATAAAAATGGCTAGCTAACCTGTTTATCGATGAAACGAGATGCCGGATAATTCCGTGACAACCGCTTCAAATCTTTTTCGCAATTGTACCTAAAAGCAAAAAGGGAGTCAACTTGACCCCCTCCTGACTAAATATTTTATTTCTTCTTAGCCGATAGTTTCAACTGCAGGTCAACATCCGGCAGAATATACATACCTTCATTCGGGTCGGATGCATACGTCATTCCCCAGTGCAGCCTGTTGATCCGGATCAGTGCTTCGGCATCCAGATTATCATTTTTAACAGTAATTTTAGCAGGGAAAGATATCTCTTTTGTTGTTCCAAGTAATTGCAGATCACCGGTAACAGTGTAATTAGCGCCGGCAATAATTCCCTCCTTTTCAGCTTCGGTAAACGGTGTCACTAGTTTTATATTGAACGTTACATTTGGATGCAAAGCAACATTGAAAAAATCGGCGCTTAGAAGATGGTGCTCCAACTGTTCCTTTAAATCTCCTTCCAGGTTTATCACGTTAACCGATGATATTGGAATTGAAAAAGCTCCTCCGGTTACCTTACCATTTTCAGTTTTGATTTCATCATTATTAAGAGAGAACGTTCCGTGATTGTTACCCTCGCGTAAGTATCCCCACCATTCTACATGAGAATCTGCTGCGCTGATTTCATAATTTACAAGAGTTTTTTTGTCATCATCATTCTCACATGAGGCGAAAAACAGGATAGCGATTAAAGAAAAGATAATAGATTTTTGCATGATCATAATTATAGAGTTCTGAATATGCAGGCAAAGGTGCAACTGGAAACTAACGTTTAAAACCATAAGCTGTCTGAACTGAAAATCCTGATACCTTAGCTGAAAGATGGGGCGTTTGAACGGTACCCCACTATTTCATCTCTCCCGGATAACTGTTATTTAGTTGGTTTTATGACTTTTTACGGTTCAGGCATTAATATTCACAATTCAATCCTTACACAGGAACCTTCAATTAAAAGAGTAGTATCTTTACAGTCACGACGCTATTAAAATGGGAGTCTTATCGAAAAAATATTTTGTTTTTAACAGACAGGATACATGGGTACTTATGGTGGTAGTTTTGCCTTACCTGGTTATCGTAAACTACTTCCTGATCGGGTCGATGTATTTCAGCTTTCCGCTTTTTATCTGGGCAACACTAGTCAGTTCTGTTATCGGCACCTGTTCGTGGGCATCCCACATTATCGCGGCAAACGTTTTAAAGCACACTATTACAAATTACTCACAGACCGGTAAACGACTTTTAATTCAGGTCCCTGTTTATATACTATTGACACTAATATTGGGATTGAGCCTCTTCAGTGCATTTTACGGACTGGACTTTATAACAGCCCCATTCTCATGGTTATCCTTTAAGCCAGTCTTTATTTCCGGCATCATGTTAAATGTGGTTGCCACCAGTTTTCACGAAGGACTTTTCGCTTTTGAAAAATGGAAAGCCTCTACCCTTGAAGCGGAGCAGCTAAAAAGAAATTATATACAAAGTCAATTTGAAGGTCTGAAAAGCCAGGTTAATCCTCACTTCTTATTCAACAGCCTAAACAGCCTCTCCGCACTGATCTACAGTGACCAGGAAAAAGCCGGTAGTTTCCTTGATGAGATGAGTAAAGTGTACCGGTACCTTTTAAGGTCAAACGAAAACGAACTGATTCCTCTCAGTTCAGAGATCCATTTTGTACACTCCTTTTTTCATATGCTTAAAACAAGATATGACGAAGGAATAGAACTTAAACTCAATATACAAGAGCAACATATGCAGTATCTCATACCGCCACTTACTTTGCAGATGCTGATCGAAAATGCCATAAAGCATAATGTGATTTCCCGCGAGCGTCCATTGAAAATCGAAGTAATGACAGACGTAAATGATATGCTGATAGTATGCAACAATATACAAAAAAAGTCAACAAAGGTATTATCCAACGGCATAGGCCTGCAGAATATACTAACCAAATACCAGTTGCTCAATAATTCAGCTGTCAGTATCTATAACGACGATGTATCTTTCGTTGTGAAACTGCCACTTTTTAAAAATGTTTAGTTCAATGAATATACTGATTATAGAAGATGAGAAACTCGCAGTAGATAAGCTTGTGCAAGTACTGGCTAAAGTAAGACCTTCAGCCCGGGTTATTGGTGTTGCCGACAGCATAACAGCATCTGCTGACTGGCTGAATAAACACGGTGATGAACCAGACATTATCCTGATGGACATAGAACTCGCCGACGGACAAAGTTTCGCAATTTTCGACCGGGTCAGGATTAAATGCCCTGTTATTTTCGTTACCTCTTATGACGAATATGCATTAAAAGCCTTTAAAGTAAATAGTATCGACTACCTGCTTAAACCTATCCAGCAGGATGAACTAACACAGGCCTTTACTAAGTTTGACGAAATGCAGTCTTCTTTCAGATCGTCTGAAAAGCAGTCTGTGAATATACAGGAACTGGTAAGGCAACTGCAAAAACATACAGGAGACTTAAGGGAGTATCGCCAGCGCTTCCTGGTAAAACATCTTCAAAAACTGATCTCCATAGAAGTTTCTTCTATCTCCAGCTTCTTTTATGAAGACCGGGTAACTTTCTGCCGCACTTTCGACGGCAAAAACTATATCCTGGATTATTCTCTGGATGAGATTGAAGATGCCATGGACCCGGTAATGTTCTTCCGTATTAACCGAGGACTGATTGTATCTATTAAAAGCGTAGACCAGATCCAGGCTTATTTTGGTAACCGTCTCGCAGTAAAACTGGTAGCCGATTATGAAAGGGAGGCTATAGTTAGCAGGGAGAAAGTAAATGATTTTAAGAAGTGGATGGGAAAATAGTAACATAACCCGGCAATAGGTGTAAATTCGGGTTACACCTATTGCCGGGGTTAACGTGATTGAATCTGCATACCAGCAGCTTTTAATCCCTTTGCCTCAACCTTCAATTGGATATTGCCAGCCACATCCGTCGATTGCACCAGAACAACCAGCTTACCATTAAATAATTTCATTGTTGGAAGATGAAATTGCTCCAGCGATGTTGCGTCACCATTGCAGGCTGCCCTGTATACACCCTCACCACGTACTTTAAAATTAAGCTGATTGTTAGCAGTTGGGCAAGGATTACCTTTATCATCAACAACAGTCACAGTCACGAAAGAGATGTCCATTCCATCCGCATTTATTACCGAGCGGTCAGCCTCTAAATGCAGGGCGTATGGCTTACCTGCAGTTACTACGCTTTTTTCGATGACAGGTTTTCCATTATTATCAAAAGCCACCACCTTAATGGTTCCTGGTTCGTACTTCACATCCATCCACATTAACCGGTATTTACTTTGGGGACTTGAATCATTTTTCTTCTGCACACCCATACTTATTCCATTAATAAAAAGCTCAGCGCTTTTATGATTGGTATATACAAACACCGGGGTTACCTGTCCTTCCCTTCCCTCCCAGTTCCAGTGAGGTAAAATATGAAGCGTATTGTCGCTTGTATTCCATTGGCTTCTATACAAGTAAAATCTGTCTTTAGGCAAGCCCGCCAGGTCATTAATTCCGAAGTAAGAACTTCGGGAGGGCCATTGATTATCGTAGGGGGTAGGTTCACCCAGGTAATCAAACCCGGTCCAAACGAACTGACCAATAGTCCAGTCCTTTGTATCCTGCAGGATGAAATCCTCCTCGGGGAGATTCGACCAGCTACAGTATTCTAAATCGTATGAAGAACACTGGTGATCATCGTAAGTCTTTTCAATGCCCTTTACTACCGGAAACTTGTATATTCCTCTTGAGCTAACGGTGGAAGCTGTTTCTGAACCCAGAATAAAGCCCTGTGGAAACTGTTTGTAAGCCTCTTCATAAAGATGTGTACGGTAATTTAAACCAGGAACGTCAAGCACAGCACCAAAACCGGAAGCCATGGTTGCCTTTACCTGATCCATCCCTACCGTAACAGGGCGGGTTGGGTCTTCGCGGTGAAAAATATCCTGAAGCCATTTTGCACGTTTTACTCCCTCCGATCCCCATTGGTCGGGAACCTCATTGCCGGAGCTCCACATCACGATACAAGGATGATTTCGGGTTGCGTGTATAAGGTTAACAACGTCCTTCTCTGCATCGGTATGAAAAAATCGGTTGTAACCATTTTCTACCTTGGGCTTTGCCCATTCATCAAAAGTTTCGGCAAGGAACATAAAGCCCATGTCGTCGCATAGTTCCAGCTGCTCCAGAAGGCATATTATGTGAACTCCTGATCGCGTCGCAGCCCATATCCTTTAAGATCCTTAATTGTCTCCTTAAAGCCGCTGTATTCACAGCAGAACCAAGGGGACCTAGATCATGATGCAAGCAAACACCCTTAAACTTACGAGTTTTGCCATTCAGTTTAAAGCCTTCCCCGGGTTTGTAACTGATCTCCCGGATACCGAAACGAGTGGTAGTTTCATCCTTCAGTATCCTCCCTCGATACAAACGTGTTACTGCCTTGTACAGATAAGGTGTTTCCGGGCTCCATAGTTTAGGATTATCCACGGCAATGTCCTGATCAAACTCTTTTCCAAAAAGGGTATTAGTTTCAGCAGAGGCGACTGTATCTCCTGCGGCATCAAAAATATACGTTTTTAATCGAAGATCATTTCCAGACACTTTTGTTTTGATGTTCACCTTCGCCAGATCATCTGAGATATACGGAGTCGTGATATTAGTTCCCCACTGGTCAATACTGTCTTCATTCTTTACTATGATGCGAACGTTGCGATATAAACCAGCCCCCGGGTACCATCGCGAAGAAAGTCCTTTGTTAGCTAACTGAACAGCCAGGGTATTTTGTTCTCCAGCCAATACGTGTTTCGTGATATCGAAATAGAAATAACTGTATCCGTAATTCCATTCACCTGCCTTCTTTCCATTAACATAGATCTTCGGTTCACTCATTGCGCCTTCAAAAAGGATCAACACTTTTTGCCCTTTCTTGTAATCAGGGAGGGTAAAATGGTTTCGGTACCAGCCTTCGCCAATATAGGGCAAAGATCCTGTACGTCCCGTTTTCTCAGTCGGAATACTCTCGCCATTTTGCAAAATGGCAACCACTTGTTTATCTATTTCCTTGTCGAAAGGCCCATAGATGGCCCAATCATGGGGCACAGATACCGCTTGCCAGCTTTTATCGTTAAAATCTTTCTGCCAGCTATATTCATTTTTCCCCCTTTAAAATTTCCATCCTGTATTTAAGACCATTTCAGTACGGGTCTGGGTGGCGCCTGGAAAGCACAATAGGATCAGAACTAAAGAAAGTGCACAAAATCTCATGAAATACTTAATAATTTACTTCTTAACACTAGTTATTGACTAAGAGCGGTCTTGAGCTAAAATAACCGGGATAAATTATTTTCAAGAAATACAAGCCAGCATTAAGCCCCTGAAGATTCAGTCGCGTAACATCTTTTCCGCTGGCAATATTTTCGGCTGAGACAAGTTCTCCTCTGGTAGAAAACAGCTGGACGCGTATCGGATCAGCCTCTGCCTCAGGAAACTTGATAAACACCTCGTTCCTGGCTGGATTCGGATAAATAACCGGTATCTGCTCCTGTTGGCGCAGCCCACTCACTGAAGTTAATCCAAGTAATTCCTGATGCCCGTTAAAATCAACCTGGCTGAGCTTATAATAATTTGATCCGGCTTTTGACTCGTGGTCTGTAAATTGGTATTCGGAGAAAGAAGTTTTATTACCGTTTCCTTCTAAAAGGCCTATTTGCTCAAAGTCTTTTCCATTCGAGCTCCTTTCAAGAATAAAGTATTGATTATTTTGTTCCGACAACGTTTGCCAAACCAGGTCAATACCATTTGCTTTTCGGTTGGCTTTGAAAGACTTCAGTCGTACCGGCAAAGTGGTATTAACAGTTAAAGAGACTTTGTCTATATTCATCCAGCCGCCAGCATTTGCATCCGAGTGAAAGCCGATAGTTATCTGACCTGTAGTAACGGTAATTACTGGAATGCTCACTTCTTTCCAGGTAGAACTGGCGGAAATATCGATTGAAATATCCTGGCTTCCGAAGCCTTTAGCATACATCTGAAATTTATTAAAGTTAGCCCCGCCAACCGCAAAGGCACTTAGTTTATAAGTTCCATTAGGAAGAAAGATGGTTTGGTAGGTATCTGCCTTATAAGCTGTAGCCAGCCAATGTCCAAGTGAGTAATTGCCTTCCGGGTTCCAGCCATTTCCCCATTTGGTAGATGAAGCAGCAACTTCACCAGATTCCGTCCAGGCCTGAGGCGTTTGAGTAGCGGAATTATCGGCGTCAAAACCAGGGTTAAGCACATGGTTTACTAAGGGAACGTTTTCCAGGAATGCATCCATGGCAATGGTCGGTTTACCAGTATCATCAAATGCCCCTTTACCATAGCCCTGCCAGCCATTATAGGCCTGAGGTTCCCAGTAAAAAACGCCCAGCGCTTTTCCTTCCGGAACAGACCTCACTTTGGTTAAAAGATCAGCAATGAACGCCTTACTTTCGGTAGCTGAGCTTGCCGGCATTCCGATCTCAGCGATCATCACCTCTTTCCCATACCTGGAAACCATATCATTCATATTAGCCAGACATTGAGCATTTAAAGTTTGCCAATCGTTCGCAGAAGGATATAAAGACATCCCGATCACATCCCATTTGGCCGAGTTATTTTTCAGGCCATCAAACATCCAGCGAAATAGAGTATTATCGTATCCGTTCGAAAGGTGAACAATCACCTTAATTAAGGGATCAATAGCTTTAACCGCATCATAGCCAGAATTGAGAAGCTGCGCAAAGTTGTTCATTAACACTTGCTTTACCTTCTTCCCAGAGCATTCCGTTATTGGTTTCATTGCCCACCTGAACCCATTCAGGGGTGATCTGATTTTCCTTTAATGTATTTAACACACTATACGTATGATTATATACGGAAGCCTTTAACGCAGCTAAGTTTTGCCCTGACCAGTTTGCTGGCTTAAGCTGATCCCCAGGATCAGCCCAGGTATCGCTGTAGTGAAAATCGATCATGATCCTCATGCCGTTGCTCTTGGCCCTAATGGCTTTAGCAAGAACATCCGCCATATTATTCCAGCCATCAACGGGGTTCACCCATACCCTCAGCCGGATACTGTTCATACCCTTCTCTTTCAGGATAGGAATCAGATCCTTTTGAACACCGGCGCTATTATAGAACTTTATATTTTGTGCTTCCATCTGGGTCAGCCAGCTGATATCGGCCCCCTTAGCCAAGGTTTGAGAAAACGAGTAATGCCTTATGAACAGGCATAAAAGTACGAGCATCAGAGTTGACAGGAGTTTCATAATTTTTACTATTTAACACAAATAAAACCTAAAAAGGATATATAAAAATTGTGAGGACAAGCAGGCAAAGAGCAATAATCAGAATAAAGGTGAAGACAAGTTTCAGTAGTTGAAAGCCCATTGTTCTCAGGTTATATTGTAAATTATTAAAAACTGCCAGGAGTTTTACCTGCCTGGCAGTACAGACACCCGTTTTTCATCCATTCATCAGGCACTGTGAGCAGTATCATTCTAAAAACTATTTATATTACTGTAGCTAATCTTTCGCCCGCTTCATTTTGACATCATCAAGATAGATCCATGTTTCGGACCAGATCTCCTCTGTGACAACAAAATGATCTTCAAAAGTGAGCAAGCGGATTCCCATTGGCTTTCCGTTTAAAGGCGAACTTTCGGGAATATCGATTACCTGGGAGAATTCATTAAACCCTATCGGGGTTTTAGAGATACCCAGATTATGATCTTTAGTGGAAAGAACAGTGATATTGTTCAGGTCGCCTGTGGCTCCGTTAAATACGATCACTTCGGCACGTACAAAAGTATTAAACACCGCTCCTGTCCAGTTTGCCGGACTTGACTGAATATCAGCCTTAAAGCTCAAAGTATATTTGCTGCCAGGATGTACAGTTTCCTTTAGTTGCTGCCATATAGGATTTATATAAGCCCCCGTATAAAGTACCAAACGCCCGTCCGGTGCATTTGACACACTTACAGATCCCGCTACTTTCGTCAACCAGGCGAATTTCGGCCCGGCTGAATTCCAGCCTGGTATACTGGTAATTGGCATCGGGGTACCCACTCCTTCAAAACTGTTATTGACTATTTTGACATTTACAGCACCGGCGATCTTCCCTTCGAACGTGGTAAAAGCTAGAAGAAGATCTTCATATAAAATGTTTACCTGCTTTTGGGTTAATCCTCCTTTTTCTGCAGCATCCTGTGCTTTTAATATTTCAGCTTCGAATACTGCTTTTGCGCCCGGTTCAACCTCACCCTCCGAGCTGCCTTCATGAGTATTATCAAGAAGTTCTCTGGACTCAGTTACAAGGGTACGAAGAGCGCTCACATAAGGGTTCATAAAATCGTTGAACGCTTCCATGTCTCTCTTCAGCTTAAAGTACGCACTGTCTGTTTCAGCCTGACTGCTACTCTGATTTGAGTAGACGGCCTTTGCTTCATTTATACCAACAAGGAACAAAGACTTCGAACCTGGTTTATATTGACCTTCTGAAACTCCCTCAACTATCTTTTCATGGAAATTTTCAGCAGAATCTATTTCAAAAGCCAGGTAAGTCCGGAAAACCCTGTCACTGTAGTCTTCTTTTTTGCAGGCCAGTAAGCCGCAGAAGAAAATTAATAAGATAAGTAATTTTTTCAATTTCATAACCTGTGTTATAAGCTTATTCTGGGTTTATCGTGGTATTATCTTTTATTTGAATCCTGGATTCTGTTTCAGCGCCGGATTAGCACTCAGAGCTGAGGTAGGCAGCGGCAAGAGGAGATATCGCTCCGGATCGTCGCCTGCATCAGCTGACACTTTTTTAATATGCTCGAGCAGTGTTCCGAATCTCGTCATGTCACGCTTACCATGACCCTCAAAGTAGAGCTCCCATCTCCGTTCTTTATAAATATGATTGCTCAGGCTGATTTTATCAAAATCAGCAGTTTCCAGTTCCGGTAGATCTGCACGTTCCCTAACTTCGTTAAGTACCTCAATTGCATCGTCGAGCCTACCTAATTCATTTAAAGCCTCCGCCCTCATAAGCAACACATCGGCATAACGTACCACAATATAATCTGTTGATGAAATTTCCTTGTCTGAATTGGTAAGATCTTCCGGGTATTTTATCATCATAACCGGATTACTGATCCTGGTTGCGCCGCTTTGGTCTCTATATTCACGCACCAATAACTTCCTTCTCTCGTCATCAGCACTAAAGGATTCATAGAACTCATTTGAAACAGCCATGTTTCCTCCCCAGGAAGAGTAACTACTATATGCCGGATAACCTGGCGCTTTATACAAATACACCTGGAGGTACATTCCATTTATACGTACACCATTTTGCATACCTCCAAAAGCCAGGGACCACAATATTTCTTCATTCTTAAATCCTTCATTAGCAAGGGAAAAGATGTTTGTGTAATCTTCGATAAGACGATATTCCCTGCTCGCTATAATGTCGGAACTCATCTTTTCAACTTCGGACCATTTCTTTTGCTGCAGATATGCCCTTGCCAGTAAGCCTTGTGCACCACCTTTAGTTAGCCTGCCGTATTCCCTTTCACCCGCAGCAACTAAGGTACTCTTAGAGGGTAGCAGCTCTATAGCCTCGCTAAGATCCCTTTCAATTAATGCATACGTTTCGGCAGCAGTTGCCCTGGGAATAGAAAGGGGTACCTCTACGGAACTTGTAACAAGAGGCACCCCTCCAAACCAATTAACTAAATTAAAATACGTAAACGCACGCAAGGCCTTGGCTTCAGCAATAAACCTTCCTTTTGCATCTTCAGGAATATTTGCTGACTCTGCCTTATCAATTATTTTATTACAGTAACTAACTCCCTGCCAGAGATAGCTCCACAGCCCCCAGTCAATAGATTGAGGATTTGAGGACGACCAGCCGGTATAGCTGGAATAAGGACGGGAATCGGAATAACCGCCGTATCCATAATCAGTACTAAGATCTTCAATGGCGAACTGCCATAAAGAAAACCCTTTCCAGGGAGTTCCCAAACGACCATAAGCTGAATTTATCGCAATCTTAAAATCGCCTTCAGTTTCCCAGAAGTTCGTATCGTTAGCATTTCCGTAAATTTTTTCTTCAAGGTTCTTTTTACATCCGGCAAAAAACAACAGGGTAAAAAGAAAAAAAAGATTTTTAACTATTAACTTGTTCATCGTTCGTTATTAATTATAAGGAGAAGTTAACACCCAGCGTCCATGTCCTCGAAAAAGGCAGTACGTTCCATTGATTATCTATTCCGGCAATATCTGGATTTACACCTTTATACCGGGTTATGGTGAATACATTATTGGCCGAAGCGAACAGGCTGACATCTCTAACAAACCGGCTTGTTTTTGCAGGCAGTTTGTATGAGACAGAAAGTTCTCTTAATCTTGCAAAAGAAGCATCCTGAACACTCCAGGAACTTGTGATCAGTTCCTTTTGCGGAGCCCTGGTCAAAGCCGGAATGTCGGTATCCTGGTGATCGGGAGTCCAGCGGTCAAGCGCTTCCGTTGAAAGGTTTGCATAGCCCCTGAAATATGGATTAGTATAAAACAAGCGGTTTGAGTTGATGACTTTTTTATCAAACACACCATCTAGCATAAAATAAAGCTGGAAGTTTTTGAAGTTGAAAGTGGAAGAAAATCCGGCCAGATACTTAGGGTCAGCGTTTCCAAGGTACTGCTTATCATCATTATCTATTTTTCCGTCATCGTTTAGATCCCGGTATTTCGGGTCGCCAGGCAAGGCCCCATAGCTCTGCGCCTGCTCTTTTTCTTCTTGTCCCCATATTCCGGTAAAATTATATCCCCATAATGTGTTTAGCGGATATCCCTCCTGCCTTAAACCTGTATTGCCAGCATTCCATTCTTCAAGCCACACATTATACGAATTGATCTTGTCACCATCAAGGTTGGTGATCTCGTTACGGTTATACGAGGCCCAGATACTAGGTTTCCAACGTACAGCTCCGCCAAACAGATCTAAGTAAAAGTCAATTTTCCCTTCAATACCGTGATTTCTCATCTCGCCTTTGTTCAGGGTTATAGTGGTATAACCTAACTCTGTAGGAACCTGCCGGTCAAGGATCAGGTCTTCAGAATTCTTCGAATAATAATTAAGCTCTGCAAAGAACCGTTTATTTCCAAACTCAATGCCCGCATTGAGCATCCTGGTAGTTTCCCATTGCAGGTCAGGGTTCGGAATAAAACCGCCCTGCCATTGAATGGCATTGACAGTCTGATCACCGAGATAGGTAGGCCAAAATTCCAGGATAGCCTGAGTACGGCCAGTCGGGACATTGGAGTTGCCCGACAAGCCATAACCCAGCTTCAGTTTTAGGTTATTGATGTATTCGTTCTTACCAAAAAACTTTTCATTACTGATCTTCCATGCCGCGGCAACGGAAGGAAAATATCCTAACTTATTCTCCGAGCCATATTGTGTTGCACCGTCCACCCGGAAGTTCACGGTAAGCAGGTAAGTATTCTTAAAATCGTAGTTAAATCTGCCAAAGGCAGACTGGGTGGTCCTTTCATCCCAGGAACTTCCAAATTCTCTTATTTCGCCTGTTGCTGCTCCTATATTATAGTAGGAGATTCCAGGTTCCGGAAACCCGTTAGCCCTGATCCATGAGTCGCGGTTGATAAAAGTCTGATAGTTAGTTCCGGCCATTGCAGATATGGTATGATCTCCAAGTTTGGTATTATAGTTCAAAAGAATGTCAGCAGAAAGATTTGAACTGTTTGCATTGTCAATCCTAACCTCCTCCAGATTGGTCAAAAAGGCCTGATTTTCTCTGAATTGCTCAAAGAAATTCCTGTTCCAGCCCAACCGTCCTTCAACCGCGAGGCCTTTAAGTAACTCATATCGCGCAGTTCCAAACAGGCGTACAGCATTGTTTTCGGAGGTGTTATCAAGATACCTTTCGCTGGATAAAGGATTAGCCAGCCAGTTGGAATACTCAGCAATTGGATGGAGAGTCAAATCGCCGCCCTGATCAAAAGGACTAGTTAGAGGAGTATATCGAAGCGCCTCAGCATAATTGTTTTTAACATTATTTCGTTCTTCCAGGGAATAGTTAAGATCCAGGTTTAAGCTAAGTTTCTTTCCTTTATACCCAATTCTGGACGCAAAATTTTTCCTGTTATATCCGGCGGGTCCAATAATGGCATTGCCATCAAACAGGTTTCCGGATACCCTGTACGTCCAGTTGTCCTTACCGCCTGATATAGCCAGATTGTGTTCCTGATTAAGATTACTATTTTGAAGCTCTTTCTGCCAATTGGTATTAGCTGTAGTACCCAGGCTGGTTAAGGGAGCAGGATAGAAAGCACCGTTATAAGCCGGAGAAAAAGTATGCGCAAATGACGGATCATGAGCTAGATCATAGTAAAAACGGATATACTCGTCTGCATTCATCATTTCCATTTGTTTTGCAACCGTTTGAGTAGAGAGCTTAGTACCGTAATCAATTTTAAGTTTCCCGGCACTGCCGCTTTTTGTCGTTACTATAATAACGCCATTCCCTCCCTGTGCTCCGTAGATCGCGGTAGCGGAAGCATCTTTCAGCACATCTATTTGTTGTATATCTGCCGGATTGATCCTGTTAATTGAAGCAAGGTCTGGCATAGGGAAGCCATCAATAATTAATAAGGGCTGAGTATTGCTCGAAAATGAGCCAATTCCCCGCAATTGCATATTCGGCGTAGTACCCGGGTCCTGGTCGGCACTATTAACATACAAACCAGTAACCCGCCCTTGTAACATCTGTGCGGCATTACTAAACGGGTTATTTCCCAGATCTTCGGGTTTTAATGATTGAACAGTGCCCGTAAGGTCACTTTTCTTCACTGTACCATAGCCAATAACAACAACTTCGTCCAGCTCCCCAGCTCCTTCCCTTAAAATAACATTTAAATGGATCGTATTATTAAAAGCTCCGTCAAACAATACCTCCTGCGAACTAAAGCCGATAAAAGAAAATACCAGCGTACCTTTTTGTTGGTTCAACCTTAGCTTGAAAGTCCCGTCAGTCAAAGTGCTTGTTCCCTGATTGCTTCCTTTTACCTTTATAGTCACCCCAGGCAAAGCTTCGCCATTCTGTGCCTTCACGTTTCCCGAAAGGATCACAAGCGGTTCCTGCGCTGAAACCCTAAGTCCGAACATGATAGCCAGCATAACAAACGCTGCTTTTATCATCACAAACCTGTGCCAGCAGGTAGAGCTGAATGGACTGATCGAAATCATTTTTGTTAAAAAAATCATACTATTATAGAAATAACAATTGGTTCGCTTCCTTGTCATCTGACAATTTGTATCAGAATGTTCCAAAACTACCCAGCTTCAGCAAATACGGTGTGTTACATTTCTGTTTAAAATGAGTATAAAATCGTTTTCATGAGAAAATAAAAGGCTGATCGAAAGTAGAGTAGCTGCTGACTAAAAAAAACGAAAATAACGCTATTGTTTGAAGGAAAAGTACACGTGCAAATGTGCTAATTTCCCGTCTTTAGCGAGAATATAATCGCTATAAGCATCACAACCTTTTTATTCGGCACAATTATCATCATGAAAATACTAACATTCGTTATCTCCTTCCTCCTGATTATTTCCTGCACTAGAAGCTTTTCAAATTCTATAAATTTTCAGGATAGCACTGAACCTGATCGACTCGAAACGCTGATCGACTATCTCCATCGGCCCAACCACCCTTATGTCTTTGTGATATCTCATCGTGGCGATTGGAGAAATGCTCCCGAAAATTCGCTACAAGCAGTAAAAAACTGTATTGATATGGGAGTAGACATAGTCGAAGTAGATGTGCAGCGAACAAAAGACGGCCAGCTTATTATTATGCACGATGAGTCACTTGACAGAACGACTGACGGAACGGGAAAAGTTTGGCAGAAGACGTTTAAAGAAATCCAACATCTTCGCCTGAAAGATGGATTAGGCATAGTAACCGAACATAAGATCCCTACTCTTAAAGAGGTGCTTGTTTTGGCAAAAGGTAAAGTACTCATTAATGTCGATAAAGGATACAATTATTTTCATGAGGTATTCCGGTTGCTAGAGCAAACCGGAACGACACAACAAACCATTATCAAAGGCTGGATGAAAACATACCAGGATGTAAGAAGAGATCTTGGTGAAAACGTAAGGAAAGTAAATTATATGCCAATTGTAGATCTGGACGACCCTAAGGCTGAAAAAATCATTAAAGATTACAGAGAAAACCTCAAGCCATGCGCCTACGAGTTCAACTTTAAATCGGATACTCTTCCGCTTGAAAGTCTGTTCATGGAGATAAAAGCTTCGGGCGCACGAGTTTGGGTGAATTCATTATGGCCTTTTTTCAATGGCGGCCATCATGATGAGCGTGCAGTTTACGATTTGGACGGAAGTTATGGCTGGTTGGTTAAAACAGGAGCAAACATGATCCAGACAGACCGCCCCAAACTCCTGATCGAATATTTAGGAACCTTAGATGTTCGAAGATAAAATTATAGTATATTCAACCTCGAAACGACTACTATTCGCAGTTATCAAAAAAAGCTCTTTTGATGAACTAATCTGGAACCCTTTAAAATAAGTGAATTGAATTCTTAAGCCTATTGTTATGGCCAGAAATAGACAAGCTTTATTTGTATTATCATTTTTGCAGGTTTTATTTGCTTTTACATCTTTAAAGCTGAAATCTCAACCCATTACGTCCAGCCAGCTGATTTTTAGACACATCAACCAGGAACGAGGCATGTCTTATGGAACCGTTACTTGTTTCGCCCAGGATAACAAAGGCTTTCTATGGTTTGGAACAAAAGATGGCTTGAACAGATACGATGGGATGGAGATCAAAGTATTTAAAAAGAGCAGCAGTGGCATGACAAGCAACGAGGTCTCCGCTCTTTTAGCTGACAAAGAACAGCTTTGGATAGGACACTGGGGCAACGGCATCAGTATTTATGATCTAAAGCCTGATACCTTTTCAAGATACCAGACTGCAAGCCATTCCCTTTCTTCGAATAAAGTTAATGCTATAGTAAGGGATAGAAATAATACCATTTGGGTGGCCACAGATAAGGGAATTAACCAATTTGACCGGAATAAAAAGAAATTCACACAATGGCATTTTTTTAATGACAGTAATACGAAGGAAGAAGTTCATGCTAAATGCTTTTTTACAGACTGGCAAGGGAAATTATGGGTTGGAACATGGGGCAAGGGCCTTTTAGAGGCAATTCCTGGTAAAAAAATCTTTTATAAAGCCAAACATATTAAACAGTCTGAAAGCAATACCGGCGCCCCACCTTATATCACCGCTATCTCCCAGCTTAGCGATACTCAACTCCTTCTTTGTACCCGGTATAACGGTCTTTTAACGTATAACATTCAGGAGAAAACATATCAGAACTTTTTCAGGAATCCTTCCTTTCAAAGGTTTAAAAGCTTAAAGAACTTTACTGCAGTTATCCGTGACAAAGAAAGCAACATTTGGGTAGCAACCGACGGAGACGGCTTGCTTCGTATTAAAAGTCAAACAGATCAAATTGACCAATACCTCCATAACAGGTTTCTAAACTTTTCCATTGCCAATAACGCGCTCTACTCATTGTTTGAAGATTCAGAAGGTAACATCTACACCGGCACATACTGGCGCGGGGTTTCTGTGATCGACAAATCTGACACCAGGGTTAATTTTTTTCCAAGTGATATCTCAGGGATAACCCCCTATCCGGTTCTTTCGATACTCAGGGACAAAAGCTCCCTGTATATCGGAACTGATGGAAATGGTTTGACCCACTACAAGATCTCCGGCGGTACCTTGCACAAGCAGGTAACTGTAGCCCGCAATGATTATATACAATGCATCACTAAAGACTCAAAAGAAAGGATCTGGGCCGGCACGTTTAAAAATGGCGTGATGATTCTTGATGAGAGCGATGCTGTATTGAAAAAACTGACACATAGCTCAGATAGATCGAAAAGCAGCTTAAGCCATAACGACGTTCGCGGTATAATAGAGGCTGGCGATGGTGATTATCTTATCGGAACCTGGGGAGGTGGATTAAACCGGTATAATGAGCACACTGAGCAAGTTACTTCCTTTCAGCATCTGCCAGGGAACCGGGAATCCATAAGTAGCAATAACATAACCTGTATGCTCGCAGAACCAGGCAAAGTTTGGATCGGTACTTTCGGCGGGGGCTTAAACCTCTTCGAGCCTGCGAAGAACAAATTTAAACGGATCAGTCTGGCACAACAGGTAGAAAACATCCTAAGCATTCATAAAGACAAGCGTAACATTTTATGGATCGGCACACAGGGAAACGGATTATTTAGCTACAATACCCGTTCTGCCGAACTAAGAAGTTATAACAATAAAAACCTTCGGGATAACACGATCAAAGCTATCAGGGAAGATCATGCAGGAAATATCTGGCTGAGTACCAGCGATGGAATTTTCAAAGTCGATCAAACAAATGGTAACGTAAGCAACGTAAATCATCTAGGAGCCCGGTTCAATAAGGAATATCACATTAATTCAGCGTTCAGGGATGATCATGGAGTGCTGTACTTTGGCGGCACGGAAGGAATCCTCTGTTTTAATCCTTTGAATACTGAAACGCCGGGAAATGCACCGGCTGTTCGGATAACGGATTTTTCCCTATTCAATCAGAAAATCTCGCCTGGACCAACATCTGCAATAAACACCAGTGCGGCTTTTAACCCGGAAGTGAAACTTAACCATGATCAAAATGTCATAACCTTCGATTTTGCAGCCCTAAGCTTCCCTTTTTCTGATAAAGCTGAATTCCTGATCCGGATGGATAACTTCGATGAAAACTGGCGGGCTATAGGAACAAGCAGGACTGCCACCTATACTAACCTTCCTCCCGGAAACTATAAGTTCAATGTGAAAGCCAGACTAGGCAATTCAAACTGGAGCAAGGAAAGTGCAAGTGTGCACCTCACCATTTATAAGCCATTATGGGCAACCTGGTGGGCTTACCTTTGTTATTTAGCCCTGTTAGTTCTACTGCTTTACCTTTTCTCCAGGAATATTGTGAACTGGGAAAAGATGAAACAAAACCTTGAGTGGGAGAAACTTAGCAAAGAAAAAAACGCCGAACTGCATGAACTGAAGCTTCGGTTCTTCACCAATATTTCGCATGAGATACGTACACCGGTTACATTAATCCTTGGATACATCCAAGAGCTGGAAGAAAGTGCAATTGCCCGAAAATCGGCTCTTAACACCCTTTCGATCATCAGGAAGAACGGCGAAAATTTGCTCCGGCTCGTAAACGAACTGCTCGACTTCAGAAAATTGGAATCAAAAAACTTTCAGCTGGAACTGCAAAAGGAAAACTTCATGGAGTTCCTTAGCGATATATGCCAGTCTTATCAGAACACTGCAAAAAAGAAGGACATTTCGCTTTCCTTTAATCCAGATGACGTAGCTGCAGACATATACTTCGACAGGAAGCAAATGAGAAAGGTTGTAAGCAATTTAATCTCTAATTCAATCAAGTTCACTCAAACCGGTGGCTTCATAAAAATCAAGTTAGACAGAGACGAAGAATACCTTTATCTTACTATAGAAGACAACGGACGGGGAATCCCCAAGGAAAACCTGCAAGATATCTTCAAACCTTTTCATCAAAACGAAGTTCAGGATGCCGATTCAGGCTTTGGCCTTGGACTAGTCATCGCTCAGGATATTATTAAGCTTCATAACGGAGAGATCTTAGTTGAAAGCGAGCCCGCCAAGGGTACAAAGTTCTTAATAAAACTCCCTGCTATTAGGGGTTTTTCTTATATACCTGAACTTTCTGATGAAAGCCCCATCTCTGGGGAGGATAGTTCAGGTCTCCCCTCACTTTCCGTTTCAACCAACATTCAAACAGTTCTACTTATTGAAGATAACGAAGATATCCGCCAATATCTTAAAAAGATATTACAGCAAGATTACCAAATCCTTGAAGCTGGAAACGGTCTTTCAGGGTTCGAAGTCGCGGTGACTGCTCTTCCCGACCTCATTATCTCTGACATCCTTATGCCGGAGATGAATGGAATCAGCTTAACAAAAAAACTAAAGAGCGATCAGCGTTCCAGCCATATACCGGTAATTCTTCTGACCGCACGCACATCACTCGATCAGAAGATCGAAGGCTATGATAGTGGCGCTGACGAGTATGTTACTAAACCCTTCAACGCTGCTCTTTTGAAGTCGCGGATCACCAATATTCTTCAAAACAGGCAGGTAATTTATGAACGGATCAAAAATGAGTTAATCACGGAGCCTGAACTAATAACTATCTCTAGCCCTGATCAAAAATTTCTTACACAACTGGTGAATATCCTTGATGAGTACATTGCAGAAGATGTAACGATTAAATTGCTCACAGACAAAATGGGAATGAGCCACTCAGTTATCTATAAGAAAATAAAAGCCTTGACTGGCCAGTCTCTGGTAGAATTTGTAAGAGATCATAAGTTAAAAGCTGCAGTGCAACTTCTTAAGAAAAACTTCCAGGTCTCCGAAGTTTGTTACATGATAGGATTCTCAGACAGCCGTTACTTTAGCAAAATGTTCAGGCAAAAGTTTGGAGAGCTCCCTTCGAAATACAAGCAAAATCAGGAATAGACATTAAATATGCTCCGGTCGAAACCGGAACATATTTAATGTCTATTCCTGATTAGCTTTGCGCTTTTCGTGAATGTATTCGTTGCGACTTTCAGGATGTACATACCTGACGTTGACCCATTACCGCTACAAGAGCAACCGATATTGAGGTTATCTAATGCAATAGTATATTTTCCTGCTTTTATAAGCTGTTCTCGTTTATTCATTAAAACAACACCTTTCAAATCCGTTAGTAGCAGATTAAGCCAGGAATCCTTTTCAAGATATACTTCCGCTGTGAATTTTCCCGTTGGACTTGGATTGGGATATACCTTTAAAAAATCTACCGGTTCCAGAGCAAAGCGATTGCTCGAAACCTCTTCTTCTTCAGTTGAAATTTGTTGTAAATTTTGGTTATCCTTTTCCTCTGTTGCCGCAATGACAGCTTGTGGAGTAACAGGCTGCCCCCAACAACTCGGATTGGGGTCTTTGCCTTTTGAACAGAGGTATAGTTTTTTTACCTGTTCAGAACTTAGCGCCTGATCCCAGACCATAAAGTCGTCTATTCTCTTTACAGCCTGCCCGCCATTAATTTTCTCTCTACTCGCTCCGACTGCCCATCTACTAACATGTTTATAATCCTGAGCGCCGATCATCAAATAACGACAGACAAACTCCTTTCCAGGATCTTCTACATTTGGCGTTTTAGGATGTCTGCAGTAGACCTTTCCTCCTAACTTACCGGATAATAAACCATCTTCTATTTTTGCCATAATTTTAAAAGCTTAATTGATGAAACATTACAACCTGTTATTTTAAGCTGCTAGATCCGGAGCCGCATAAAGCAAGCCCCGGATTTTGCATCAACCTAAAAATGTCAGATCACTATCTGACCTGCATAAACACTCTCTGAACGCTTTGAACCATCCCGGTTGGTGAAGAAGAGAAACACATGCAAGGTGTCTCCGTCAAAGTCGGCAGGAAGAGTTACCAGCAATTCAGCCTCAGCCCTGGTTGCACCCCCGACAGGTAAATAGATGTTCTTTGCCGGATTATAGATTAGCCCTGTTGCCTCATCGTCAGCAAAAGCACCGTACAGCGTGGTTAAGGGCGACCAGGAGATCTTCAAATCACCAGCATCGGCAGCCACGGCAGCACTTGGCGATTTCATTAGATTTCCCTTGCTGATCAGCATCTTACTAAAATCAACTGTATAAGCGGGGTAAGTGCCTTTGATCGCATTGCTCAGAAAATGCTGTAAGGCCATGTTGTAACCCGTTGCTTTACCCGTCTTTTGTCCCTTAAAACCTACATTCAGCAAGGAAGTGATGGGTTGCAGGGTAGTAACCGCTAAAGCAAAGCGGGCTTGCTGCTCTAGTTGCGATTGGGTTGCCGGTTTGTTGCTCTTTTTAGGCAAACCCTTGATGTAGTCGATGTCTTTCCAACTACTTCCGATGATTGAGCCAGCTTTGCCGGAAAATCCGCCGTTGGCTCCTTTTTTAATAATTCCCATTTTTTTAAAAATTTAAAATTTAAACATTCTGTTAAGGACGCGTTACGTAACTTGCTTCCGCCAACAAACATAGAGTGGATAAAAATGAGGCTTCGCTGAAAACGGCGTTTTCGCTGCTTTTGATACTTTTAGTTGTTTTTGACGTTTTTCGCTGAATTCGCTGTTTTTGGCGTTTTTAATCATTTCCGTCGTTTTCGCTGTTTTCGTCGTTTTTAATCATTTTCGCTGTTTTCGCTGTTGTAAAACTTTCTGCCTATTCTTCATACCGCCTCAGGCAGTTTTACTGCTATTCCCAAAGACATATCCCCAAACAGGCAATGGGTTGCGGAAAACAAGCCAGTTTCTACCACGTTTTCCGAACACTTTCCGAAGCGGCTTCGCTTTTTTCCGAAGCCTTCCCGAACACTTCCCGAAGCCAGGGTATGTTTTTCCGAAGGATTTGGCAACTTTTCCCAAACGCTTCCGATACTTGACCATAACCTTTCCCAGCCCTTTCCCAAAGGCTTCCGGTACCCTTGCCAAACAGGAGTTTTAAAAAAACGATCAAGTATCCGGGAAGTATGATGGTTGAAATAAGCGACGTGTCAGACGCGAACCAGAAGTGGTCAATTGTGTCTGCTTAAAGACATGGAGAAACGGCAATAATTGGGGTTAATATACCGGGCGGGCGTCCGGCCTGAAATGCTGAAAGACAACTTATATTTAATTAAACCGGGCGCCAGCCCGGTTCAATTAAATATCTTACAGGAAAGTTCTATCTCCTCCTGCTTTCAAAAACCGGGCGCCAGCCCGGTTTTAATTAATACCTTACAGGAACTGTTCTATCTCCTCCCTCGAAACACCCATGTACTCGCAATACTCGTCCACTGTTACTCCCTGATGCTTCTTTTTTCCATAAATTAAGCGGATTCTTGCAAGAAGTGTCCGGCAATACGTTGGCTCTTTTCCTGTAATTCTTTCTACATCTTTAGCATAAATGTAGATCCTTTTCTGTTGATTTGGTTTCATTATCCTCCTCATTTTTTAAAGAGGTAAAATTATATCCTACAACATTAGACGCCAGAGAATTAAAGGGATCTTAAATCCTGTCTCTTCAAAAAAACGGAACAATTTCACCCTTTAATTCCCTCATGTTCAACGATGAATTACCTATGTTCGCAATACAATTAATTGAAAAAGAAACAGTAGAAAGATAGATATGACGCGGAATGCTCTTAAAGAACCCTTTTTGAACAAGGAAATCAGCCAGCTGGATCTTAGTGAAGAGTTTAAAGTGCTCGCAGCAAAGTATGGTTATCATACCCTGGCAGATATGCTACGTCTGGAACGCCCCTATTACCTGCTCAAACATCCTGGCTTTGGATTCAGAATGCTTTTCGATATATAATTTAGGTTTATAATATTCATGGGTGCTGATGGTAATTAATTATGTTGCTTCAACGTGTAGTTCTTCCGGAGCGCCTGTTTATCAGGACAATAGCCAAATGTAAACAGCCCTTCAACCTTGATGATCTGTAACAAAATTGTTTAAGAAAATTAATGGAGGGTAGCGTATGGATTGAGAGGCGGGTAGTGAAGATGGCCGGAGGAGCTTCGAATTGAGAATGTTAGAATTAAAATTGAAATCAGAGATTTTGCCTTATTCAGGCAGCGAAGCCGGAGAAAGCACCAGCATCTTCATTCTTCTTACGAAAAACTTAAGGGCCATACCATAAGGTTTCAGGGCACTATTCAGTGTACATACTGAACCTGGGTCAGTTCCTAATTCAAGATCTACTTTCTGGGTGATTCCCGTGTAATCAAAAACAGGCAGCATACCCGGGACGTTATTTAAGTAGCTGATCAGGCTTGAAATATCACTGTTCCTCAGAAAATGCCGTTGTCCCTCCCCTGCTTCAAAATTATTTTCTTCCTTACCGCCTTTGCTTAAAGGAACGCTTGCCGATGGCTCATGCACCAGGTAATAACAGTCCGTTTCCTGTTCTTTTATTGCTGCATTTACATTAAAGTAACGGCAGAGATCTTGCAGCATAAAGTTTGCTAACTCTTTCTCTCGCTCGATTGGGAGGACTAGCTCGTAAGTAATGCTTTTTCGCGGACGATCCTCTTCTCCATCAATAAAAAAGAAGCGAAGTTCATCCAGCTCTTCTAACACTATTTGGCTATCGGGCCATTGGTTTTCCGGCAGCTTCAATGCCTTTTTAAAAAGAACCAGGGGGTCGATGTTGCTAGCAAAAAACCTGACCGTACTATCATTCCGTAGCGTGTCGCATTTTGAAGGGTAGCCCTTACGGTAACCGCCAATAACTGAGCTCACCTCAGTAGATGAATTTTTGAGGTTTGAAGTGTAGTTCGGGGTAGTTTCGTTCAAATTGTCGCTTCTCTTCTTTCTTCCCGCAGAAGCATTGAATAGCAGAAGCAACATCATGAGTAAAAGTAAAATCCCTTCAATGATCAGGAACTTCTTAAAAGCCTCTGCTTCGGGAGACGGTGAGTTTGGTTTGCGGAACATCGTGCTGGTTTAAGGGATTTTATATCAGAATCGTTAGTTATTTACTGGCTCATCTTTCTTTAGTACTCCTGTGTCTTTATGGACCTTCTGAACAGCTGATGCAAGTTCCTCCATCTGTCTAAAAAAGTCTGTAAACTCCCGGATCTTTTCTTCAGACAGTGAACTGAAATCTTTTTTAGCACACAGAAAAGACCAGTGCCAGAGCAAGCGTTCTGCCTTAGCGGGTGGATAGGTATGGAAAAAATTCTCCATGAGTTGTATGAGCGTTATGGGTTCATCGGGGTTTTCTGTGGTAGTATCCATTATGAATTATATTAAGAGTATTCATGTAATGGAGTCTGGTAAATAGGTACCGTTAGAAACGCAAAAAGCATGGAACCTTACTTACGTCTTAGAGGCCGTAGGAAGCCCGAGAACGAATAAGCAAGGCCCACGCTTATAGCGTGAGCACTTACACTTATACTCTCGTTCTCATGAAATTTCCTACGTTTCTAAGCCGAGACTCAAAGTGCGAAATGCTTCAAATGTTTTTATGAAGGATTCGCAAAAATATCTATTCTGTTACATATTATAACTGTGAATATTTACAAATCAAATATAACAAATTAATGGATAGAAGTGTAAAACATTTAGACAGTTGTGATGAAAATCACACATTTTAATGCATACGGGATTACATATAAGAAAAAAATTCAACAAGCGAGAGATCGCCTACATTGGATATTAAATTTAGGAAAAAGTCAGGAAACAATTAGAATAACCTTCAAAATCTTACTTAATCCATGTTCCTAAACACAGGACGGCATGATGACGGTCCTTTTTGTTGACCAGGGTTTCCGATCTAGTGTTCATCTAACGCCACTTGTTGTGCATCCAGAGTGAGCAGGTTTCGTAAACGCTGGCAGCTAATAATAATCCTGCCGGCAGATTGATAGGATTGCAGAATATTGACTGCTCATTTCTAACTTCTTCCGTTACTGCTTCGCCGACTTTCTTCTGTTCCAAATCACTCTTCCTACACACTGGCTCTGCGAAAAGCTTCCGTTTTTATGCGACTTAAATGCTATCATTACTTCGATCTCTCGCCTGCAAGTCCCACGGGCAATTCATACTGTAGCTGTCCCTCCTTGCGAACAGTTTCCCGTATTATTAAACTGCACGCAATTTACGGAAGTAGGAGGGCAAGTCACCTCGTCGTCCAGACTCGCCTATTTGATTGTTGTTGAGGTGTCCCAGGAAACAAGTAAATTGTGGTTTTAGGAAGTAATTTGTATTATTGGCTTGACTGTTAAAAATAATGCCTCAATTTCAGCATGGAGAATCACCAATTAAATATCGTAACTGAAGGATGAGTACCAAATACAAAACCCAAAATGAAATAACAGCGCTAACTAACAGGCAATTATATTCACTTGAAAATGGTTTAGCAAAAGGCCATTATTCCTTGCAAGACATCGGAGAACTAATACCCGGTGCTATTATGGTCCATGATATGAATGCCTTACAGGTTACCTACATGAATAGCTGGGGCTGTGAAACATTAAATCATTCCATGGATGAGATCAACGCCATGGGCGAAAAGTACTATGAAAAGTTCTTTGTGGAGGAAGAATCGAGATGGTTCCTCTCAGGAATGCAGGATTATCTTAATCGCAATGATCAAAGCGAACTGTATTCGTTCTTTCACCAGGTACGTACCGGGCCAAAGATGAAGCTAGCCTGGCACTATGCGGTGTGCAAGCTTGTCCAGGGCACCGTCAGTACTGGAAAGCCGGCTGAACTCATCCTAATTGCGAATCCCGTTTCCGGCATGGGATTTATGGTGAACAAAGTTAATAAGCTACTTGATGAGAATATATATATAGCCAAAAACTATAAAAAGTTTGTGCTGCTATCAAAGCGAGAAAAGGAAGTGATCAGGCTCCTGGTTGAGGGAATGTCTTCAAGTGAGATCTCTGACATTCTTTTTATTTCCAGGCATACCATCAACACACATCGGAAAAACATTTACCAGAAGCTGGATTTCAACAAGTTTTCGGAATTGGTAAGGTTCGCTAATGCTTTCGAACTAAGAAAATAGCTACAAGTGCCAGATTAAGGCCCTTTGACAAACCCCATTCCATTTCATGCCTTCCATCGTTCTCAACTTTAGTTCCATCCGAGACCTTTTGGATTTCGGCTCTGCCAATCACTCTAGTAGCCCGATCTTTTCATCTTTTATAATCTTCAAAGTTTAGCGCTGACGTTTATCTTCGTTAAGAACCGCATCAATCACTCTCACCTCGTAAGGCTCTAGGTTCAGGGTGATTGTATCTCCTTTGCCTACTACAACTTTGCTGTCCGTTACTTTGGCATCGTAAAAGTTAAAACTCGTCTCATTCCCAAGAGGGATTTCGAACAGTTTGGAAGCTTCCCCAATAAACGTTTTTTTGTCCCCCGAAGGATTACGAACGGTGAGTACTGCTTTACCCGATGACCAGGCAGCAAAACCATACACCTCATTTTTTATGGGATCTCCCCCAACCCAGTGCACATCCTGCAGGATGTGTGCGTTGCTTCTCGCCCATTTTGCAGCATCAGCCAGAACATCCCAATTCTGTGTAGTCAGTTTGTTCGGATTTATATAAAGCTCCTGAAGACTGGTTCCGGTGCCAAAGAATGACCATATCTCATCTGAGATTTCTTTACTACTAAACCCGAATGCTCCCGGAGGGCCGTTTTCTGCTATACAAATTCCATGAAGCATTACAGCGTTCAGAGGAAATAGCGGTGCTCGTTTAACTACATTTTTATAGGTTTCAGAGTCACGATAAGTTATCCATTGCTGTCTGCCAGAACCCGTGCCAGCTGTATGGGTATCAAGTCCGGCCCTCCATATCACGTCACCGAAGTTCAGCCAGTACACCGAAGGCCATGTTCCTACCGTCATGCTCAAATACAGGTCAGGGTTTACCTTCCGCATACCCTGAGTAAGCTTTAACATTGCCTCAATATCTTTCTGGTAAGTAACACTCGCTCCGTCAGCGCCGTTACCGGCTCCTATACCGTCGAATTTGAACAAAGACACCTTGTACTTTTCCATGAAATCCTGTGCTACGCCTTTAAAGCGATTAAAATATACTGGTCCTGACAAAGAAAAGCCGTTTGCATTTGTCTCAAAGGGAGGGCTCTGCCTTCTTCCGTACTCCAGCCGTTGTCTTTGGTCTTCCATGTATCCTCCCCAGGGAGAGATCCATACCCCCAGTCTGGTGTTAAAGCCCGCCGCCTTTTTGGCCATGGCGGAGAAGCCCGCAGGAAAGTTCTTATTAAACATCCAAAGCGTCTGATTATCATCCCATCCGTCGTCGAACAAGAAAGCTTCCATTTTAACATTTCGTTTCAAGATCAGGCTGTCTCCAAACATTTGGATGCGGCCCAAACAGGAGGCTTCATCAAGCTTGCGGTCTATCCAGGACAGGTCGTACCAGGAGTTATAATGCAGGTTCTGGCGGTACGGCGCAGTCCGCTCCCTTTCCACATAATGCAAAAATCCGCGCCTCAGCTGGCCTTGAGGAGTGGTTCCCCATACCGTTGAGGCTGTAAAAGGATTTGTTGCAGCAAGAGGTTCCAATCGCGGTAAGTAAGATGAATGGCTGGTGGTGTCCTTCTCGTATTGGGCCATCGGATCTTCAATGGCAAAGAACATATTATCTACCACGATGGGCGACCCGTCCACTTCCCCATACTTACTTGCACCTCGCTTTAAAGGCAGTTTTAAAAGCGTAATCTTATCAATCGGCACTGCATCCTCAGCATTGAATGTAAACGTCTGGCGGATATAATTGGATCCATCTTTTAACGCTACCTCCCATTGTACATTCAGGCCTGAAGTTCTTTCCACTAACTTCACTGAAAACCCAACTCCGTTCACTCTGTCCGAATACCTCAATGCGCCTTCATTGGCGGGAAATTTATGCCGCCGGATTTCAGAAAATTCAAAATCGCCAGAGCTTAGCAGCTTGCCGCTCTTTAGTTTTATTTCAAACAGTTGCATCCTTTCCAGAGACACTCCAGCTCCCGCTTCCTTATCCAGGAAGCGACCCGAAGCAATCTTTGCCCCCTGTTTAACCCAGGTAACCTGAAGAGATCTGTTTTCTACAACAAATTGATCTTTCTTAAACTTTAACACGGCTTTTCCGGGATTTATACCCGGATATTCAATTTGTGCAAGACCCTGAAACCAGGTAAAAAAGCACAAGGCAAGTACGATAGAATTTATGTTCATTAATAAAATATTTGCTCGGGAATCCTTACTTTACGAAAGGCCAACCCTTTTTATATGTGATACCTTTTACGAGGAAAACCCGGGTATTATAATCCTGTTCAGCCGGGTTTCTGTGTACAGGAATTGCATGGTAAGCTATATAAGCCTTCCCCTTTTGATCCCTGAAGATAGAGTTGTGCCCCGGCGCAAGCCATCTCTCATCTTTTTCCAATATAACACTGCTCGTAACACCCTTACTTTTAGCCATACTGACAAAGGGGCCCAATGCCGACTCAGACTTGGCCACCAGCACCGCATAATTGGCCTGAGGACCGCAACAATTGTCACCAGAATAGTATAGATAATAGCTCCCCTTATGATAGTCTATCCATGCGCCTTCGATGAGCCTGTCATAGGTATTTTCCTGGTAGGGATGTATCAGAAACACAGGCTCACTGCCTTGGGCAAAGCTTTTCCAATCGTCAGCGAGTTCCTGAACGCGAATAGGTTCATGACCAGAACCCCAGTAAAGCAGCTTCTTTCCGCTTTTTGGATCAATAAAAGCAAAGGGGTCTATATTTACAAATCCGGTTCCGCAGATAAGCGGACTTCCTTTATCGGTGAACGGTCCGATGGGAGTATCAGAAAAGGCCACGCCCAGACACTTCCCCGTATTTTCTCCTTTTTCGCCTGAGTAAAACAAAATGTATTTATTAATATGAGGATCAAAAAGTACATGAGGGGCCCAAAAGTCCTTAGTTGCCCAGGTCGGTTTTTGAGGTAATGCGTCTCCGGCGATTTCCCACACTTGCAGATTTTTGGAAACAGCGACCGGAATATTATAGCTTTTACCATTTATTGCCCCGTTAGTTGCGTAAGCGTAATAGGTGTCACCCACCCGGATAATGGTGGGATCGGGGAAATTCACGTTAAATACCGGGTTGGAGATCTTCTCCTGACCATAGCATGGCGTGAGGGGCAGAAGTGTCTCTAACAGTATATTTACCGATATCAGGAAAAGGAAGAAATTACGGTATATCAGATTCATTATATATGGAAACTATTATTAAGTAGCTGGCTTATTAGTAAGCAGAATTCAGGAAGGAAAAACTCCCGGCCTCCACATCAAAGACATCTTTCTGGCTGGCATCTTTTGTTTTTTTCAGATTAATGATCGCCGTTTTTCTGGGTGTGACGGTAGCTGAAGTATTATGTGTATGAAATACATAAGAAAGATTACCGTCTTTACCCTTCACAATATCGCCATGGCCGCTGCCTGCATGACCCGTAACGGATTGGTGAATAATGGGATTCCCTGTATACCGGGTCCATGGTCCGTTAACATTCTCACTAACAGCATATCCTACCGCATAATCCTTGTGTCTGAAATCATTAGCTGAATAAAACAGGTAGTAGAGCCCCTGATCTTTAATCACGGTAGGGCCTTCGGCCACCCGGCCCGCTGCGGTGTTTACATGCTCCCAGGTGCCCGGTGTGGCCGTGATACATTCTGTATTGGTGCCAGTCTTCATAGCCGAATAGTCAGCCTCCATCTCGGCCACCCAGATGCGATTACCGCCTCCCAGACGCACATGGTACAGATACTTTTTACCATCGTCGTTTATAAAAATGAAGGGATCTATCAGCCCATAGGAAGAGACCAGGGCAGCCTTCACCTGCTGCCTGAATGGGCCATTGGGTTTGCTGCTCTCAGCAATTGCAATCTTTTCATTGGCGGTGTAGGCCATATAGAACTTTCCATTGTCGGCCCAGACATGCGGAGCCCAGAAGCCCCAGTCTCCAAAGGCCTCACCCTTCTGTAAAGCATAGCCCCTGGGTGTCCATTGTTTCATATCGGTCGAGGTATAAACCAGGAAACCATTGTTGGCATTCTTATCATTTGTACCATAAAGATAGTAGGTACCTTCGTGGTAAAATATTGTAGGATCTGCCTGGAAAACGGGATTGACTGCTGCCGGATTTTCTGTTTCATCCGGCTCTGGATTCATCCCGGCATCCGGCCCCAAAGCTGGATTGTCGGATTTCTTTTCACAGCCAAGAGCTAGTAGAGACCCGAACAAAAAGAATATGATGGCTATATTCAACGAAATTTTTATTTTCATATCATTAGATTGAAAAGTAGACTAAGGTTTTTTGTTAGTTCTTGAGGTTATTTCCTTTATCAGTCTTGTTTCTTCCACTTGATAAGGCCTCCCATCGCGATGAAATATCTCGTGAAACCATAAAACAGGGTCGCCAGTATATTTCTTGTCCCAGCTATCCCAAGGCATCTTGGTTTGTGTTTTGCCATCTACCAACCCCCAGTTATAAGCACCTACCCGGTACTTCTGCGCTATAGGCAGTGAGCTTTGAAAGGTACTTTTGTTCCCACGAGCCATATATTCAGTGCAAATTATCGGGCGACCATAGCGCTGTAACCACACGATCCTTTTTTCAAATTCGTCCCCGCTGTCGTAATTATGAAAGGTAATAATATCCGATTCTTCCAGCTGCAACTTATCTATGGCTTTGAGTTTCGCATCCGACGACCAGTCTCCCTGCCATACACCTGAAGTCAGCGGTTGGGAAGGATCCATTGTGCGAGCCCATACAAATGTTTTTTGTAGCAGGGGAAGTACATAATCTACCTTATTAGGTAATTCTACTCTTCCGTAAGAACTGTTATTCGTATTGTCAGGCTCGTTCCATACGTCCCAGCCTAAAATGCGTTTGTCTTTTCTGAAAGTACGAACCACTCCTTTTACATAGCGCTCCAACCGCGGGTACTGAGTAGAGTCTTTTAGGGCACTCAGCCCGGGACTCTGCACCCACCCCGAATTATGAACAAAAGGTGCAGGCTCACGCTGTTTTCCCAATTTTGGAAAGGGATCCCAACATGAGTCAAACAAAACAAAAAGGGGCTTGATCTTATGCTTGTGTGAAATTTCTAAAAAGGTGTTCATTCGCTCCACAAAACCTGTAGAGTCCTGCTCCCATAATAGATCATGCAGGTAAACCCGCATGGTATTCATTCCGATGGATTGAGCCATGCCAAGCTCCCTGTTGATAGTAGCGGTATCGAAAGAAGCAGCTTGCCACATTTCCAGTTGGTTGATTGCTGTACTCGGAATAAAATTTGCCCCCACCAGCCAGTTCTGCGAGGCATACCAGTCCTTTGCTTTTTCTTTGCTCCAGATGGAACGCCCGGTCGTTTGGGCCGGTTTCTGTATAGAGCAATTTTGGAGCAATAATCCTGTAACCAGCAGGAGAAATATGTTGGTCCTTAATAGTTTCATTGTGTTTGGTTTTGTTAGTTAGTATAAAGGTTGTCTTTAAATTGATAGTCACCAGATGGTTTGCTGGCTTTTACTTCAAGATATCTTCCACCTCCCGCATCGAAATAATGAAGGCGGATCTTGTGAAAGCCTTTGCGCAGGGGAACAAGTCCGGAAGCCTCGGTTACTGCATGCTCTCCGTCATTTTCGATGATCGGCTCATCGTCTATATAGAGTACGGCACCATCGTCTGATATAACTTTGAAGGTATACATATTATCCTCAGGAACTTCTAAATAGCCTTCGCATATAAGATACAGCGTCTTCTTACTTGCTAGTGGCCGCAGGTCGAAGTCTTGAAGAACACCTGAAGAGTCAACCTTTTCTATCCGTATATCTTTCGCCTGAGCAAACTTATTAGCCGCGGTTTTGAAGGAAATGCCCCTTTTGCTGGGCTTAACCGGAACTCCCGGCTTATAAGGCTTTTTATTATAAGTAGCCGTATAAACTCCACTTTTACGCCCCGATTGCAACACAATAAGGGCCTTTACTATTACTGGTACATCATCTTTCAGATTTAATGTAAAGGGTGCCTCGTAGCGGCTGCTTCCGTTGTTAGGATCAGACCCGTCAAGAGTATAATAGGTTGTGGCGCCCGCTACAGATGGTTCCAAAACTACCTCCGTGGTCGATTCAACAGTTACCAGATCTTTGAAGTTTTTCGGTTCAGGGATCCGGAAATTAAGCTTCTCTTTATCCAATGCCTGCAAACGCATTTTAAGTTTTTCCAGGAACCGTTCATAATTCTTTGCTGACGCTGGCGACCAGGACACTTCTGACACCGCCAGTGCCCTCGGATAGGTCATATAATCAGAGTGACTTCCTTCCCTGATATTTTCGCCCCAAACATTACCCTGGATCCCCTTAATGTATTTTTGCTCTTCGTCCGTCAGTGAATCGGATAAGGGCTCGTAACTGTATACTTTGCTTAAAGGCAAAAAAGCTGGAAAAGCTGGTGGTTCAGACTTTGGATTACCCTGATTGTAATCCAGATACAAGTAAGTATAGGGGCTCATGATAACGTCGTGGTGCTGACGGGCCGCTGCTATCCCCCCACTTTCCCCCCGCCAACTCATTACTGTAGCATTCGGCGCTAAACCACCTTCCAGGATCTCATCCCAGCCAATGATTTTGCGTCCTTTGCTGTTTACAAATTTTTCCATACGTTGAACAAAATAGCTTTGAAGCTCATGCTCATCCTTGAGGCCCTCCTCTTTTATTCTTTTCTGGCAGTTCAAGCAAGCCATCCATCGATCTTTGGGCGTTTCATCTCCTCCAATATGAATGTATTCACTGGGGAAAAGGGCCATCACTTCGCTTAGTACATCTTCAAGGAAGTCAAACGTAGATTCTTTACCAGGGCAATAAACATCATTGCTTATTCCGCCGTACCGGGCCACCTCATAGGGGCCTTCCGTGCATCCCAGGTGAGGATACGATGCCAGAGCTGCATTAGAATGACCAGGCATTTCAACCTCGGGTATTACGGTGATATGTCTTGCAGCGGCGTACGCGATCATCTCACGGATCTCGGCCTGTGTGTAATAGCCCCCATATTTACCATCTTTTATAAAGGGCGAGTTTTTCACATTATCTACTGGTTCACGCCAGGCACCTATAGTCTGAAGTTTGGGATACTTCTTTATCTCGAGTCGCCAACCCTGGTCATCCGTTAGATGCCAGTGAAAACGGTTAAATTTAAAATGCGCCATTACATCAAGGAACTTTTTCACATATGCAATGGAAAAAAAGTGGCGGCTGACGTCGAGCATCAATCCTCGGTAGCCAAAACGTGGCTGGTCATTGATTAAAGCCGCCGGAATGGCTGGTTCTTTCGTCACAGCCGGAGGTACTAATTGTTCGAGAGTTTGCACTCCGTAAAATAATCCGGCAGGATCCCCCGACAAGCGGAGCTGCTTGTTCTCAATCAATAAGCTATATCCCTCTGGCTGCCCTGAAGATTTTTCTCTGAACAGGATATTCCCGGGAAAAGAGCTGGCATTTTTTGCAGGCTTTAACTTCAGTTTGAAGCGATAGTTACTCAGAAGAAACTCGTTGAACAGCTCTGCAGCTATTTTTGCCCCTTCCCCTGAATAGTAGATCACCTTTTTTTCAGAAATATTAAAACTTCCCTCAGACAAGTGCATTTCAGCCGGCTCCGGTATCAAAGCCACTTTAATCTTTACCTGACCAACAGCCCCTATCCCACCAACAAGACTAAGAAGAAAAATAAGCAAGATACTTTGAGCGGCAGAACCGCTCAAAATAAAATATTGCTTATAAAAAATGCCGGAAACGCATGATCTTTTTATATCGATATTTCTCATTCCTAATAAGTATAGACGACAAATTCTGAGAGGAAGGATAATCCCTGAAGCCCCTCCAACATCGTTAGCCTGATATTTTTTATATATTGCTTTTCTATTTGATAATACTGATAGCCTTTGTTGGCTGGGTCAAAACGCAAGTCGTCACCTATAACAAACCAGTTAGTTCCATCCAAGCTTCCCTCTAATTTGAACTTAGTAAATCCCCTTGGATTGTTCTGACGCGGAGCCATGGCTATCTTTGTAACATACTGTGGATTTATCATATCGAAACTTAGCCAGTGCGGATAAGTGGTCTCCGGCCAAGGGTCATAACGGGCATGCCATATTGTATTCAAATCCCTATCCAGAACGGCTGAAGCACGTCCTGTGTTCTCACCTGGCACTTGTTCAGATGAAGCAGTAGCTATCCAGCCGGTAGTGTTCGCAGGCTTTTCTTGGAGTTTTGAAGCAACGATTAAGAGCGTTTTTGCACCTGGACTTACAGTATAACCCGAAGCCTTTTCAATACTAAGGGCCAGGAGATAACTTTTTGAAGGATTAAATTCGCGGGATTTGTACTTCAGAGTAGCAATATCAGAATACGTTTCACCTTTCGGAATTGTCAGATCCAACTTGTCAAGAGTATAAGAACTGGAAGGAAAGCGTTCATATAGTTCCTCTCCATTAATTCTTCGGCTATCATTTATACTATCAAAGACGCGACGGTCTTCCACAAAAGATACGTTAATATCATTTGCGGGCAGTCCAAGTGCGCCAAAACCGACACCAAACTTGTATATACGTTCTTCATCAGTATAAGGGAATATACTTAGGTTCTGTACACCTGTATTCGCCTTTGAAACGAATACCATTGCCCCCTCTTTAGAGTCGGTTAACACTTCATATGGAGGTGTATCTTTATTGCAGGCAAAAAAGCCCACTGTAGTACCGAGCAAAAGAAAAAATATTAGCTTATGCATCTCTTTATTGTTATGTAAGTTTATACTAGTGTATGATTTGGTCAATCCTGTCTTCAGGAACAGTGTAGAAAATCTGTTTTAGTAGCCAGGAAACTGGACAAGACTTTTATTTCTATCCATCTCATTTTGCCCGTACGGCAAAAAGTAAAATCGGCGCTGCCATGCAGCCCTGCTGAAAGCTACCGTACGGATATGAAAGGCTGGATCAGATAATGAGGTACCAGCATCCATATTCATTCCGTAAAATACACCTCCCTGGTCAGATCCCGGCTTGTCTGCTATCTTCCATCTCCGGACATCGAAATACCGGTGTCCTTCAAAACAAAGTTCAATCCGCCGCTCCAGGCGAATCTCATCACGCAGCCTAACCTGATCCACCGTCTGAATCTCTGGCAAACCACCTCGAGTTCGAACCCGGTTTAAATAGCGGAGAATATCAGGGTTGGTAGGATCAGCTTCATTTAGTGCTTCGGCATAATTAAGATACAACTCCGCTAGGCGTATAACCATAGTTGGACGACCAATACTAGAATAAGGATCCTTACTATACGTAGGAGGAATATTTTTCCTCGCCGTATATCCTGTCTTAGGCCAATCTCTCGGAGCGCCGGCTTTTCCTGAACTGCCTGTGTTGAAAAACTCAACGCGTGCATTCTCTGCTCCGGCTTTGGCAACTCCGGGATTCACTGCCCCATTAAATGTCACATCAACGTAAAACCGCGCTTCACGATTTGTGTACATACTGTTGGTTCCTGCAACATAATAAGGGCTTGCCATTGTGGTGTATTCATTTTCCCGGTAGTTTGCATTCGCATTGATAGACGAACCATCATTCATCCTGAAATCGTCTACCAGTCGCTGAACTACTGCATGTCCATTGAAGGCGGTTCCCTGAATGGAGCGGGGTGCGCTTGTTCTTTCCCACAGCTCATAACCACTTTGAGGTCTTAACCAGATGCCTTCTGTTTTACAACCATTCCAGAATAAGTCTCTGCAAGAAAGAAATGCTGCTCTAAACAGGTTTGGATCATTAACCTGATACAATGCTCGACCCTGTATTTCAGCGATATCTATTGCGGCTTTTGCAGCCTCAGCTGCAACGACCCAACGATCCCTGTCATACACCTGGTTTATCAGGTGTTTCCCATCCAGGTTCCTGAAATCGCCCATATCTGTATTGCCATTGTATAAAGGGCTTGCATGGTACAGCAGAATCTGTGACTCGACAGCTGCAGCTATTATCTTGTTAATTCTTCCAGTTTGGGCTTTATCAAGCTCGGCAGTGCTCCCAGGCAGATAGTTATCTACTGGTAAGTTGTTTTTCGCCTCACGGATCTCTTTTAAAACAAACTCCACACATTCATCCCAGCTGCTCCTCGGGATCTGTAGGTCATCAGTGGGACTAATGGATTTCAGCGGTACAATTACTACAGGCCCCAGTTCCTTCATCATTAACCAATAATAATATGCACGCAAAAATTGAGCTTCGCCCTTATACTGCTTAATTAAGTCTCTACCATTATCGAGGGCTAAAATTTCTGTATTTCTGTCAACGTTCTCCAAAAAGATGGAGGCTAACCGGATGTTCTGATAATAGGAAGTAAACCGGGATGGCGTGTTAACCGCATTCAAAGCCCCACTATTGATTAGCGGAGTATTCCAGTTACCAGCATCAAGTTCATCCGTTGTGGTGGAGAAAACATAGACAAAGTTATCTATATTCCAATGATCTGGTATAAACGAGTATAAACCTGCAAGCCATCTTTCCGTTTGTCCACGGTTAGAAAAAACTTTGTCGATCGTTACAAAATTATCCGGTTGAGTATCGAAATATTCCTTTCGGCAACCGCTCAAAAGGGTTATGATTGCTATTATATATACCGTAGTTATATTCGTTTTCTTTTTCATACTGATCTCTTATTGAAAATTAACGCGTACACCAAGATTGTAGGCAGTAATGTTAGGATAAGCGGCTCCACGGCCATCTCCAAGTTCCGGATCCCAAAACTTCCAGGGAGAAAGGGTAAATAAATTAGTTCCATTGAGAAACATCCTGATCTTTTTTATATGCCCTTTTTCAAAAAAGGCATTGTTACTGAATGTATAACCTATCTCCGCTTGTTTAAGTCTCAAATAGTCCGCGCGCTTAATCCACCATGTACTTGTATAATAGTTAGTAGTAACATCCTGATTTGTAGATAGACGGGGGTAAAACGGTCTTACATTTGGGGTTCCGGGCGTCCAATGGTCAAGGATCATTGTATACATGTTACCATAGGTTGGTCCATTGCTAAATGGAGTAGTTGCATACCCTCCGGAGTAATTGAAGTCAACCATGCCAACTCCCTGAAAGAAAAGGCTCATATCAAAGCCCTTAAATCCTCCTCCTAAACTAAGACCGTAAACTATCCGCGGCACCGATCCATAACCTATACCCGTTTCATCGTTGCCATTTATGATGCCGTCGCCATTCAGATCTTTGTAACGAATATCGCCTGGGCGAACGTCGCCGGATTGTAAAGCGGCCTTTTCAATTTCATCTTCATTTTCGAACAACCCTGTGGCTATATAGCCAAAACGCTGACTGATAGGCTTCCCGACCCTGTTCAAATACGGATAATTATAAGGCGGTAGCCCATCATACACTGCAAGGTTTTTATTATAGTTAAAGACCCCCCTAAAGGAAATAAAATTGCTGTTCGTCCAGTTTTTGTTATAATCTAGCGTTATATCTATCCCTTTATTTTTTGTTTTTCCGATATTATTAAAGGGAATATTCCCTATAGTAAATCCTGAGCTATAGGGAATGACATAGTTTGGCATTAAAATACCTTCCCGGTTTTCTTTAAATAACTCTACAACCAGCTGAATATTTCTGAAGAAAGTTGCTTCGACACCAAGGTTCTGTCTATAGGAGGTCTCCCAGTGGACGTCTCCCCCAATCCGTGTTTCACCCAACCCAGTGTACCACGTTGTTGAGCCCGGATCTCCAAAAACATAACCACCCTGATCTCCCAAGGTCGTCAGATACAAAAACCGATTTTCTGGAGAATTGACCGCAGCGTTGCCCGACAGCCCGTAGCTGTATCGTAATTTGAAAAATGTTAGATACGGGCTAATAGGTTCAAAGAATTTCTCGTTCGACAAGACCCACCCAGCTCCGAATGAGGGAAAGAAACCATATCGTTTGCTCTCGATAAAATTGTCAGACCCCGAGTAAGAAAAATTTGCCTCAGCGAGATATTTGCTATTGAAGCCGTATGTCAGCCTTCCAACGAAATTCCGCTGACGGTAAGGTATAGCCGCGGTGTATGAGCCCGCATTGGCGTCACTAAAATCTGACTGATTCACTAATAATAAACCCGACACGTCGTGAAGACCAAAATTCCGGTTGTAATTTATCCCCGCTTCAGAATATAGCCTCCTGTCGACAAAACGCGAAATGCCAAATTGCAAAGCGTCATTACCCCTTTCAGCTATTCCGGTGACAAGACGGTTCTGCGCATCTCTCCCACTTGCATAATAGGTTTGCAAGGTCCGTGCTCTGGTTAAAGAGCGGCTCATGTTCACGTCGAACGCAAACAGACCTGTAACACTCAGACCTTTCAGGAGCATTTTTAAGTCCTGTGTTCCTCTGATGTTGGAACGAACCGTTGTATATTGCCCATTGGTAACCCCTGATTGAGTTAAGGCCATTAGTGGACTTATTTGAGTACCTGGCAGCTGAGGCCATTGTCCGTTTGAATACCTTGGTGGAATTACGTGCGGAGAAGAGCTCGTAGCCAAAGAAAACAACTCGTTGACTCCATAGGCGGGACCATTAACATTCGAAAGAAATCCATTAATTCCAAGATCCAGCTTTGTGGTATTAGTAAGATTAACGTTAATGTTGTTGGTGAAATTAAACCTGTCCAACTTCAACGACGAATTGTAGGCTTCAATATCATCCGTTTTAAACTGCCCCGATTCACCGAAGTAGCCAGCAGATATATAATAGTTGGCGTTCTCCGAGCCTCCGTTTACATTTAATGTTGCCCTCGAGTTCTGGCCGAAATCACTAAAAAGCACGTCGTACCAATTTACGTCCGGATATAAATCCTGATCAACGCCCGAGCGGTGTTTCTCTATCCGTTCTTCGGTATACAAAGGTGACCTTCCCCTCATTGTTAGACCTTTGTTATAAAGCGTCATGAAGTCCGGGCCGTTGATAAACTCTGGAAGAGCTGTAAATTTGCTGACGCCCTGGTTAATTTCTGCGTTTATTACCGGCTTTCCAACTTTTCCCCGTTTTGTAGTGATTAAAATAACACCATTTGCACCTCTTGTTCCATAAACAGCGGTTGCGGTGGCATCTTTTAATACAGTAAAATTTGCGATATCCTCAGGATCTAAATTATTAATTGCCCGGTCAGGGACACCATCAACAACTAATAAGGGCCCCTGAGGGCTCGAAGCAAAAGTACTAATACCACGAACAAAGAGCGAACTGGTTTCGCTACCGGGGGCGGCACCACGCTGAGTAGCTACAATGCCAGATATCCTGCCGGCTAGCACGGTTGTCAGATCCCTTACTGGCCCCTTTAATACTGATGGTTCGATACTCGACTGCGAGCCTACTGAACTTTGTTTTTTTTGAGTTCCGTATCCAACTATCACTACCTCGTTTAACTTCCTTTGTGCCTCATCGGGTAAAAGCCTTACATTAATGGTACGGTTATTTCCTATCCTTATAGATTGAGTAGTAAAACCGATGAAAGATACTTGTATTGAATCGTCTTCATCTTGCACCTCTAGCATAAATTTCCCCAGGATATCCGTCAGAACTGCCTTATTAGTTCGCTTGATTTTTACCGATGCGCTGGGGAGCGGCTCGCCCTCTTCATCTGTCACAGTACCGGACAACACCCAGCTCACAGCTCTCGTCCTACTTATCTCTTCCTTGTTTTTTATAAGAATTACCTTATCGATGACATCATACGTGAAAGGCTGATTGGCAAAACATTTTTCTAAGGCATCCTTTAACTGAATTTTATGGACATTTATAGTTACTGCTCTGGCACTGCTTAAAAAGTTCGATTTGTAAAAAAATTCATATCCTGTTTGCTTGCTTATTTTTTTTAAAATGATTTCCAACGGCGCATCTTTCGCGGAAAGGCTTACCTCCTGTGAAAAAACTGACGCTGTTACCTGTAGACTTATTACAGTGATCAAAAAAACGGTTAGTTTCATAACTAAGAATGGTCGAAAAGAATTAAAGTGGGGCGTCGCCGGAGGTGTTACCTGACAGGCGTTAATTTCCTTCTCATGAATGTTTAAATTCATACATTTGCTGTAATGAGGTTAATATTTGATTATTTCGCTGATGATCGTAATTTCCTTGTTTCTTCCGGAGCGCGGGAACGCTCCGGAGTCTTTTATACGTCTACTTATTTTTCCATATAAACACCCCTTCCTTTAATTTTAAATTTTATACCACTGGTGATTTCCATTACTTTTAAGACCTTAGACAAACTTGAACTACGGGAAATTTTGGCGTTGAACATCATCAATGGCTGGTCGCTTACCTCTTTAAATTCTATGTCGTACCACCGTTCCAATTGTTTAATTACCGTTGTGAGAGGTGTATCATCGAATATGAAAAAGCCATCTTTCCAGGCAAGCACCTCATCAATATTTTCAATTTCCTTAGTCCTTATTACTGATAATGCAGGCGACACAATAGATTGCTGGCCCGGCTTAAGAACTTTTTCGCTCTTACCTGCTTGAATCCTCACACTTCCCTCTACCAGTGTTGTCCGGGTTAATCCATCATCCTGATAGTCGTTGACATTAAAATGGGTGCCTAATACTTCGATTACCTGATTGTTTGAAATGACAGAAAAAGGCCGGTTAGCATCTTTTGCAACTTCAAAATAAGTCTCTCCGGTAACCTCAACTTCTCTTTTGGCAGTCGAAAAAACGACAGGAAAACGGGCAGAAGAGCCTGAATTCAACCAGATCTTAGTCCCATCCGGCAAAATTACCTGGTATTGTCCGCCCCTGGGTGTTTCTATAGTGTTAAAAGCAGCTGTTTTGTCAATCCCTGCCTGACCCGATAGAGTATAAATCAGCTGGTTATTTTCGCCTCGTGTAATAATTACCCCTGACTCTTCTGCGAGTTTTCTACTCGCAGCATCCATGATCCCCTTGCCAGTGGAAAGAAAAATCCGCTTTCCGTTTGCAAGCGTCAGTATTGCTTTGTTATTTCCTGGTTGAACATCGTCTTGAACGTATAGTTGCTTTTTAGCTGTTGGCTTATAACCGTAATAGAAGAACATTGCGCCTATCAGGAAAATAACACAAGCTGCGATTCCAACTTGCGGCCACAATGGGTATCGTCTAGGAGCACTTGAAATATTGGGCTCTGCTCCTTCGTAGATTTTTTTTGTCAGCTCTCCATAAATTTCATTTTTAATCAATCTATGCTGCTCAACACTCAGTTTAGAAGAAAAACTATCTTTAAGTCCGAAAGACTCATAGTAGGCATTCAGAAATCTGATTTCTTCTAATGAAGCCTTTCCATTCTGAAATTTTTCAAGTATTTCGAAGAAAAACTTCTTTTTTAGTTCATCCATCTATTGACGTGTTTTTATACACGTATCACAAGTCAACGTTTTGCCCAGCGACATTGAATATTTTCTAAAAAATTATATTTCTGTAATGACTAGAGCGATCTGGAGTAGGGTGATGGCTGTTTTTATCTTTAATAGTGCCCTTCCAAGATGATTTCGCACCGTTTTGGGAGAGAGATTAAGTAGTCTGGCAATCTCGTTAGGACTTAGATCTTCTGCATACCGCATATTAAAAATGATGCGTTGCTGTTGGGGTAAGGCTTTGATCAGGGCTTGATATGAATCTGACAATTCTTGCCTAAGAAGCTTGGCATCTGAATGGTCACCATGACCTTCCAGTTCCAAAAATATTTCACTAAGGGGTTTGAGGCGCTGTTGCTTTTTCAGAATACTGAAAACCTGATTTTTTGTTACCGAGGTTAGCCATGCCGGAAGATTTAAAATTTCTATAGTCCCCGCTTTTGCCCAAAGGCAAGCAAACACTTCCTGAACTACATCTTTGGATAGGTCATAATCATCGAGGCGCTTAAAAGCGTCATCAAGAACATCAGACCAATATCTTTCATACAAAATCGTGAACGCCTTATGGTTTCCGTTTCTCAGATCCTGTAACAGTTTCTCATCGTATTTAGTATGTTGTTTTCCGGAAAGCATTTAGATTACATGAGGCAAGTTAACAAAATAATTACATTAAAATAATAGTCATTTACAAGAATTTTGAGTAAATAAGTCGCTCACACCTGCAAGGCATGGGCTCAACAAAGGGCAATCTTACAACATACAAGATTTTCCTGCGCCTAGCATCTCAAGCGACATCTGAAAGGGGCTAACATTCTACGACAAATAGTATTTAGTAGCAGGAAAGAGAAAAGCTTTATCAGCAAAAAACCCCGCAGCTTTGAAACTGCAGGGTTGCTAGAGGGTATTAACCACGTTTGCGTCTTAGGCTTCTATGGTATGTTCTTTAATATAAGTCCTTCCAAAACGGTCAGTTGCTTTTACAGTTACTTTCTTAACACCTGGTTTGAAGTGTGCCATAAACAGGTGATCTGTTTGTGTTGGCTTGGTAAACGCCCGGCCTTTTGTTGGTTTGCCTAAGCCATTTAACCTTACAGCCTCCGGGTCAGCTCCAGTTTGCTGCTCAGGCGCGCCCATGGCTTTGCCATCCAAACTGTATTCGATCTTCCATTCAGGATCCCAGTTCCAAATATTAACAAGTAAGCGATGCTGGTTGGTTAGCGTATCTACATAGATGCTCATCTGGTGATCTTTAGATAAACCTGTAGGTTTATAAAACCACTCCATTTTGTTGCCATCTACGCTGTAAACACCGTAACCTCTTGGAGTACCGTCAGAGCAGATATTTCCGGCCCACCATGCGCCACAAACGGCGCCATGATTGTGTTCAAAAACTCCGTTGGCGATCTTATTAACGGTATAATGCGTGTGTCCTGACATCACGTGCACGTTCTTAAATCCTTCCAGAACTTTATAAAGCTCGGCGTTGTTTTTTACACCATTGTGCAGCTGAATATGCAGGTTGATGATCAGCAGAGCATCTTTATCCACATGTTCCAGATCTTTAGCCAGCCAGGCAATCTGCTCCTCTGTGATGTACCCATCATACAAACGTTCGCTGCCAAGATATCTTACATCGTCGAGCACCACATAATGCGCTTTTCCGCGGTTGAATGAGTAATAAGTGGGACCGAAAAACTCTTTAAATGTTTTATCGGATGTTTCGTCACCACCCTTCCGATAATCCATGTCGTGGTTGCCTAGTGCCTGGAAAAACGGAATACCCATTTGTGCTACCGCCTTGTTATAATCGTCGAAGAACTCCAGGAAGTCCCAGGCGATATCACCTACCGTAATTCCATGAACCAGGGCATCAGGGCCAAGGGCTTTGATCTGGGCAATGGTGTCAGGTACTGACGTATCCATCATTTGCTTCACATCATCCTTGGTGCGTACCTGAGGATCCGCCCATACGATAAAATGATGCTTATTGTCGTTCTTCTTCAGCCGGGTAAGCTGAAAATCATATTCATTGCGACTACCCAGGGATTCGTATTGCTTAGCCAGGTTAGCATTCGTTTTGAATTCATAACCAGAAGGCGTACTCATAAATAGATAAGTCGCCTTATCATTCAGGGTGATGGTATACTGTCCCTTACTATTTGTGCGAACCACCGAGAAACCATCGGAGACAGACACATTAGCTACTCCCTTATTTTTGTCCATCACCTTTCCGGTAATGGTTTTATTACGATTTAATTTGGAGAAAGCATCACTGTTCAGGCTGATAAAGGCGCTTCCTGCAATGAAGCCTAAACTGTTTAAAAAAAATCTTCTGTTCATCTTAATGTTATTGACTTATGAAAGCTTACCAAGTAGTAATGTGTCGTGATATCAGTCAATGCTTCAATCAGCAATGGTAACGCTTCCTTAAATCTAAATTCGTTTGCGCAAACTTACAAACGCTATGTTATCGCAATATTAAATTGCTAACTGCCGGCATTAAGATTCTTTTTCGTGGTGTAGTCTACAAATCGCTGGATTTTTATTCTAAACAACAACACCTTATTTCTTTGACTTATTTACTATTTGATAGATATCCAACCTCCGGTCGGCAAGCGTTCTTACGGCACCAAAACTGTGAAGGTCTTTTAAAAGGTCTACATCTACGTCTGCAATAAGTGTAGTTTCTGTATTTGGAGTAGCTTCTGCCTTTATTCCATTACTTGGAAATGCAAAATCAGAAGGCGTGAACACAGCCGACTGGGCGTATTGAATATCCATATTATGAACTTTCGGCAGATTACCAACGCTTCCGGCAATCGCTACATAACACTCATTTTCAATCGCTCTTGCCTGAGCACAGTTGCGCACACGGGTGTAACCGTTCTGAGTATCCGTCAGAAAAGGAACAAAAAGAATCTGCATTCCCTGCTCCGCTAAAAGTCGTGGCAGCTCAGGAAATTCAACATCGTAGCAAATCACTATTCCTATTTTCCCGCAGTCCGTATCGAAAGTGCTTATAGAATCACCGCCAACCATACCCCAGGCACTTACTTCCGATGGCGTAATGTGGAGCTTCCGGTACATTTCATGTGACCCGTCTCTTCTGCAGAGAAAACCAACGTTTTGTAAGGTTCCGTTTTCAAGATACGGCATGCTACCGGTAATAATGTTAATGTTATAGCTTATGGCGTACTCTATAAATTTGTTCCTTAACGGGATAGTGTAATTTGCAATTTCTCTCATCGCATCTGCCCCACTTAAATGATTGTAAGCCGTCATCAACGGCGCATTAAACAATTCCGGGAATAAAACAAAATCGCTCTGATAATCACTTACCACGTCAACAAAAAACTCAATTTGTTCCAGTAAAGAATCTAAATTAGGGAAAGGACGCATTTGCCATTGAACCAATCCTAACCTGATTATCGACTTGTTGGAGTTGATATTTCTCGTCTCTTCGTTGTAATAGATGTTATTCCATTCCAAAAGTGATGCGTATTCAAGTGATTGAGTATCGCCTGGTAAATAACCTTTCAATATTTTTTTAACGTGAAAATCGTTCGCTAACTGAAAGGATAAGGTAGGGTCGTGAATCTCTTTTCCCTTCACCTTTTGAAGGTATTCTTTCGGAGTCATCTTTTCGGCATAGTCCTTATATTTAGGAATACGGCCACCTGCAATTATTGCACGCAGGTTATAGCGTTCGCAGATGTCTTTCCGGGCATCGTAGAGACGCCTACCAATTCGCATTCCGCGGTAATCAGGGTGAACAAAAAAGTCTATTCCATATAAAACGTCTCCTTTGGGGTCGTGAGTGGTGAATGTATAGTTCCCGGTAATCTGCGCATACGTATGGTTATCGCCAAATTTATTATAATTTACAATGAGAGATAAGGCACATCCTGCAATTGCCCCATTCACCAATAGGCAGATCTGGCCTTCGGGAAATAGCTCTACCAATTTGCTTATGTGAGTTTCACCCCAGAAAGATGCGCCTTCCCATTCTGAATATGCTTCAATCATTGAAGTCTTCAGACCCAGGTAATCATCTTTAGTGAGTGTTCTTAACTCTATTTTTAATTCCTCGTTCTTTAAATCGTTTTCCATGGTAATAATTAACTAACAGAAGCATCAAACGGTTAACTTATATGTAACCGCTCAAGAAAGCATCCGTTTGACTAAGAAGTGTATAAATAAAAAAAGCATCCTCCGGACAGGAGAATGCTTCACGATATAAAATATAGTATTTTAAGCTATTGTTACATTTACCGCGTTAAGACCTTTACGGCCTTGCTCAACCTCATATTGAACGCTATCGTTTTCACGAACGTTGTCCCTAAGGCCTGAAGAATGAACAAAGATTTCGCTTCCACCATCCGCTGGTGTAATAAATCCGAAACCTTTAGTTTCATTAAAAAATTTTACTGTTCCTTTTTGCATTATATTAAATTTATTCTATAAAGGTAGAACTATTTATCTAATAAACAAGATTTTATTATTTTTATTTAAAACACCTCTTCATGTATTTAAATTCACCTCCCCTGTGACATATCACTGAAGCCTGGCATTTACCTTTTCGACTTTGATCTTATTTAAAACCGTTTCCAGTTGTTCGTCTTTGCTCTTAAGGATACCAGCTGCTGACCTTCGTAACTCAAAAGCAGGTATAATACCCCTATCTTTTTGCGCAATCTCCGACACTTCCATCGTATAAAGGGCCATGGGGTTAGCCATAGTAATTTTGGTATGGGGAAGATTGAGAAAAAGGAAAGTTCCGCTAAAATCATATTTGTAAGCCCCGGATGTTTCGGTCCCAATCAAAGTAGCCCGTTTATCTGCAACCACTCTGCTCAGGAATTCTGTTGTTGCAGACATACTCAAGCCATCCTGCAGGATCCAGACATTTCCTCCAAAAGCGTTTCGTGCCGGGCGTTGAGTGCCAAAATTCTTATGCAGCGTCCACCGGTAGCCCCCGTCTCCATTTTTTCTGATAAAAACTTTTAATATCTTGGGAAAAGGAAACCAGGTGTGGCTGCTATAGGTAAGATCCTCTACTTTGCGGACCGCCATTTTAATATCTTTGTAGTATCTGAATTTATCTTTAGCCAGGTACCTGTAAAGATCCATCCCTTCACGGTCGTTACCACCCTCATTGCTCCTTAGATCTATGATCAGCTGTTCTGTTCCGCTTTTTTTAATATCTCCAAAGCTTTTCCTGAGAAACTTCCTAAACGTTTTTTTACCCGTCATAAAGTTCGGAATCCGCAGGAAAGCAACATTGTCATCCAACATTCTGAGACTAAGGTTCTGTTCCAGGTATACAAGATTGCTGTCCAGCTTTTTCCATTGGGCATAGTCAATGCCTTTTAAAACAAATCTTTCTGAACTCCCCTGATGATCGCTTAGTTCCACCTGAAATTCATCCGAAAGATCAAGGTAATCTGCATACCAGGCACTAAAGTATTGCTCTACTTGTTCCCTCGCTGCCGTACTCTTTCCATCTACATACATATTGCCTGTCAGGTCCGCTACAATATCTCCAATTGGTCGCCCGTTAATTGATTTAAGTAGTTTTCCTTTGTATTGTTGATCCTGAGCCGCAGCGACAACCAATTGGTTTTTATCGTCAAAACGAACAATGAAAGGAAATACTGCTGTATGCCTGAAAAAGAAAGGGTAATATTTATGACCAGGCAGGAACTTCATGTGGCAGTCTTGCATACCTGCGATCATACGGTTTGCGATCCTGTAGAATTCAATATTAGTCCATTCGCTTTTTTCAGCCAGTTTTCGGTCGATCTCGTTATATAACATTAGCAGATCCTGACGCTGACCAAAAACATCCAGGCCTGGATGGGCCTCTGCTAAGGTGGTCTTCATCATCTTCAACTCCTCCCTCAGCAGATCAGAACTAAAGCTTTTCTCTGCCGTCTGTGCAATAGATTTGAGAGTAAATAGTGCAACAATTGCGAAATGAAAAAATAGCCGTTTCATTGTTATAATTTTTCTCCAAATCTGCACTTAAAGGTATCAATTGTCGTTCAACCCGACAAGTTTATACTCCTTTATGCTACTTTTGGGTATGAGTTTATTGCTGGCTGCGGTACTTTTGTCCGGATTATTTCAGGGCCTTATCTTAATCATGCTGCTTTTGAAGAAGGAAATCAACCTTCTGCCTAACCGCTTGCTCGCAAGCCTGATCCTTTTATTTGTGATCCATCTTGGGCTGGTCGCTATCGATGTGAACAACCACTTCTTACTATTCCCTCATCTCAGCAAACTAAGCTGGGTACTGCCTTTGTTGTACGGGCCTTTAATCATTTGCCTTACTGAAAGTATCGTTGAAATCGAATTTCGTTTTACACGCCGGCATCTACTGCTACTTATTCCATTCTTCGCATATCTGTTCATACTTTCCCCCTATTTTCTGATGCGAACCGACGAAAAGTTACAATACCTTACAAATGTGGGCCAGGTTGAACAGGATGATATGGGTTGGATGAACCAGCTTACACTATTTATCCATATTGCCTTTGTTAGTGCAGCATTCTATATCTTTTATAGGAAAAGCTCTCATTTACCCTTTTATTACTCCGATCCTGGCAGGGTCAGGTTGAACTGGCTTAAGCACTTTCTTATTGGAATGCTCGGAACTATTATTCTTTCAGGTATCAGTTTTTATGCTAGAATTTACCAGATAGAATTCCTCGGTTCAATCTATCCTTCCAATTTTATCTTACTGGTGATCATGGTATACTGGATGGGATATCGTCTGATCCAGGATCCGACAGTTTTCACAGTTTCCGAACTTAGAACAGGTACTTCGGCCGCGCTTGTCGAAGAAGGAGAAACAACCTCCGGAATGAAATATCAAAAGAGCGCAGTAAGCGCTGTCGAGCTAGATAAATATGCTCAGGCGCTTCTGAACCTTATGGATACTAAAAAGCCTTACTTGAATTCGAACCTTACCATCAATGATCTTTGTGCCGACTTGTTCATTAAACGCCACCTGTTATCGCAGGTGATTAATACCATCTTTAAAAAGAACTTTTTTGAGTTTGTCAACGAATACCGTATTAAGGAGTTCAAACAGCAGGTACTTAAAGAGTCAAACAGCCACCTTTCCATTTTAGGAATTGCACTGGAATGTGGTTTCAATTCTAAGGCAACTTTCAATTCTGCATTCAAGAAAGCAGAAGGTGTAACCCCCAGTGAATATATCCGGACTTTGTAAGGATCCCAAGTTAGAATTTTAACAGGTTGCCGAAAAATCTAACATCCTGTTATATGGAAATACGTGGCGAACGTGTGCTTAGGGACGAGCCTGCTCGTCGGTGGTCGGTCCGTGAACAACCAGTCTCCCGTCAGGCTTTATTTCCATTTTGTCAATAAAAACAACTCTCTCTTTGCCTGAAGCCTTCGTCCGGCCATGATAAACACAATACATGTTCTTTCCATTGTTGGTAAAAACCACACTGTTATGCCCTGTACCTGTTACTTCACCTCCGGATGCAGTATTCTTTTGCAAAATCGGGTTGTTTTCTGCTTTAACAAACGGACCTAAGGGGCTTTTAGACATGGCATAACCCACTGCATAGTTCTCTCCTGCAAAGTGGTTTGCAGAATACATCATATAATACGTGTTTTGATGTTTAAAAGTAAAGGAGCCTTCAGTCCATCTGCGATTTACTTCCCCACTGGTCACAGAGCGGCTTTCCCATTCTGCCTGTTTATCTTTCATCGATACAGGTGGCCTTAACAGCATAACAGGTTCTCCGATGATCCCGCTGAAGTCGGGCTTCAGTTCAACACCATAGATCCAGCTCTCTTCTATCTGATCGAACTTGCGGTTTTTTAACGCCCAATCAGCAATCTTAGATTTCACCGGATGCTTGTAGCAGCAGCGTGAATAGTATAAATATAACTTACCACTGGGATCAAAATAGACATTTGCGTCAATTACCGGGTATCCGGGATCAAAAAGCGGTTTATCGCTCATATCTACAAACGGCCCCTTGGGACTATCAGAAACAGCCACACCTATTTTAAAGTTTTCGAGTTCGCTGGTAGGGTTCTCCCGCCATTGAGCACTGTAAAACATATAATACTTATCTTTCCATTGATATACTTCCGGAGCCCAGAAGGCGTCAATTCCCCAGGAGCTCTTTGTATTCCCAAAATAAACCTGCCCTTCATTTTTCCAGTCAACGAGGTTATCTGAGGAATATACTCCGAACCCATCCTTTACTCCACCGGTTCCATACATATAGTACTTTTTACTTTTGCTATCTGAAAGTACATAAGGATCGCCTAGGCTTACCTTCAAGGGGTTTCTATGAACTTCTTGAGTTTCCGATTTAGCCGTTTTAATATTTTGACTGTAAGTACAACTTACCTGGATCAGGGGAATTGCGATAATTAAAAGAGTTCTTACAAAGTTTTTCATATCTATCTTTTAGTTTAAACAGATTATAAGGTACAATATTATTTCCAGGCCAGTGAGCATTTGCCAATAGCATAGAAGTTTCTGTCCTTAACATTCATCATCGCAGTGTACACTACGGTGAAGGTCCCATTTTTCTCTTCTATCGCGCACAGTGGGGTTCGGGTATAATGGTCGCCGGGCATAGCCCATTTATTCTTACTGCTTTGTACCTTCACCCTAGTTTCCCGAGTCCAGCTAAGGCCATCGCTGGAAGTACTGTAACCAATTTCCTGATCACCCAAAGAATCATAGATCATCAGATAACGTCCGTCTTTTAATTGAGAAACCACCTCATTTTCAGTGAAAACATCCGCCAAGCGGATTGGATTAAACCCTTGCGGCATTCTTGTCCAGGGGCCGTTTAGTTTAGGAGCAAAAGCCAGTCCGGTTGGCCAACCGCCTTTAGGTATATAATTATGCCCATCATAAGGAGAATACCATGTATTACCAACTTTATAAGGATTAAAGCAGGCAACAGCTTGCTGTCCTTCCCATTCCTGGGAGTTCGCGTCGGGCTCCATTACTATACCCATATCGGCATAGGGACCTGCAATGCCGTCACTTCCTTTAACCGTAGACATTGCCCGCCATATCCTTCCCTGATAATCGCTCCCCGCAATTTCACCCTTACTCTCATCACCTCCGCGATACGCTACATAAAAGATATTCCAGGCATCTTCCTCTTCATTAAACACTACCCCCGTTACCCAGACTTCCGCTCTGGGATTTGCATGCGTTCTTCCCGGAATGCTACTAACAATGGTAGATTGACGCTTCCAGGTTACCGCATCTTTACTTGTCCAGTGAGCGATGCGCAAATCGCGGTGGGGGCGCTCAAACATTTCATTTACAAACATATGGTAAACGCTATCCACCTTAACTACTTGTCCTGTCTCAAAACCAGATTTGTTACCACTGGAAACCACATCCGCGTGCTCTGGCCCTATTACCGGATCCGCGTGTTCACTAGTGAGTTTTAGAACTTTGAGATCCGACTGCATATCTTTTGTACCCTTTGAGGAGATACCCTGACCTTTAAGTGGGCTCAGAAACTGTAAAATAACTAGTACAGTAATAAAAGAAGAGATGAACAGTTGTCTGGTTATCATATCTGCGAATTGAATACCAATTATACTGAATTCGCAGAAACTTTCATAAAAAACACCTGCAAGCCACCCCGATATCCTTGACATTATCAATTGATTGTAAAAAAGATATATTTGTATCAAAGTTTAACCTAAATGTTTTTCACGATGTCTTACCGGCTGCTTTTCACCCTGGTGTTGGCAGGTTGCCTAACTCTTACTTTACAAGCCCGGCAAATCGCTGAAACCTATTTTCCCTTTTTTCCTAAAGATTCCGCAGGGATATTTTCCCTGTCTGAAACTGTATCAAAATCGGTCGAGGCATCTTACGTCATGACCTCAAAAATAAACAGCAGCCATAAGAAGCATTTTAATGCCATCAAAGAAAATGCAAGTGAGGAGGTTGCAGACCTTGTTAAATACACCGTCTTGCTTGACGAAGTAGTAGACCCCTTTCTTCAAAAGACACTTCGCCGTCTGCAAGCTTCAAATCCTGAAGCAAAGAACTGCCGACTGGTTGTCACCAGAAGTTATGTGGATAATGCTTTTGCTACCGGTGATGGCACCATATTCATTAATGCAGGGCTTGTACATACTTTGAAAAATGAAGACCAGGTAGCGTTTGTGATTGCGCATGAGCTGGCTCACAACATCCTTGATCATGTGCAAAAAAACCTTAGCAATTACCTGGGTAGCTTGTATGATAAAGATCTGCAAGCTGAGTATAATAAGATCATCAAAAACGGGTATAATAAGAATAAACGGATAAAAGCTTTGCTAATGAAAGTATCCGTTAACAATCTTTATCATCAACGACATCAGGAAAGCGCCGCCGATTCAATGGCTTTTTATATGATAATGTCTGCTGGTTTTAATCCCGCAGAAGGGTACAATGCCTTGAAGATCTTCGACAACACATCATCGCTTGGGTATGGCATCTTCGAGAAGCAGGCATCCTTTTTTGCCTGCAAGGAAAGCTGGCAAAGCAGTCCGGTCGAAAAGTCTTCAGGCTCCATATTTAATGTTAAAAAGGAAGTCGACACCTCCGACAGTTTAAAAAGCCACCCCGATTGTAAGGCACGTATGGCGGCAATCAGAAGGCTGCTCCTCCGTGCCGGACACGACACCACTCAGCACATCACTACCAGTCCTGACAATTCGTTTCTCAAAGTTACGCGAGCTGCCGGGTATGAATCAATACAAGCGATGTTCGATTATGAGTATTTTGACAGGTCACTGTATAGCTCGCTTTGTGAGTTGCAGTTTGAACCCCAAAGTCCCTACTTACGGTCAATGGCTATTTTAAGTCTGTTACAACTCAAATCCTACTTGCAGCGACACCGCTATTCAGAGGTAGTGTCCAATATCAGCGACTATAATCCTCAGGAGCTGAACAAGTTTTTGGAGTTCTTAAATGCGCTGAACCTTTCTGACTTCAAAGCGCTCAAGGAAAGTTTCGATAAGCTTTATCCCGGAACCGCATCCAAAGAAGAGTTTCCACTCATTGCTGCTTTCGCCGGAGCACACATCGCCGGTTACTCTCCGGGAGCGAATAGCCTGGCTGCCGAGTATAAAAAAATGTATCCATCCGGAAGGTTTACCGGTCTGCTGCAGCAGCTCAATTATATCAAAACGAAAAAAAAGTAAAAACCTAATAATCAAATCATGTTAAACAAACATTCACTGCTGGTTGCCCTGCTTGTGGCAGGCACAACCGCCTTTTCTCAAACCCAAACCCTGGACGGATTTTCTTCTATTTCCGGCCGCAGTATTACACCTATCATTAATATTAACGAGGTGAAAGGCTATAGCCTGTTTTACAAAGGAGACAAAGCCGACAGGAAGAATTCGAATTATGGTATAAGCATCTTCGATGAAAACCTCAACAAAGTAAAGGAGATCAACCTGGTAAAGCCAAAAGATAATTACATGCTTGTTAATAATGTCTTTAATGATCAGGCTTTAGGATTTATGTTTTACAACTTCAAAGACAAAGCGTTCGAAATTGAAACCTATTCTAACGACCTAACCAAATTGGGAAGTAAGGTAATTACCGATGTTACCAGAAGAGATAATATAACCATGCAGGAAAGCCTGAAATTGAATCAGGATGGAAATACTGGTTTTACTGCTGCTATCAATATCCTTGCGATACCCGGTAAAGGCTTTGTAAAGAACAGTATAAACGGACAAGGAAAGGGCTGGAGACTTGAAATGTTCGATAATACCGTTCAAACTAAATGGAAGATTGAAAGCGGAGATACCAAGGACTATGAATCCATCATTCCAATGGAGGCATCCGAAAAGTATTTGTTAATATCGCTCTTTAAGCGTTCAGGGGCCATGTCTACAAAATTTGAGTCTTACCTATTGCTTATCGATGTAGAAAATGGGAAAAAGATGTTCGAACTGCCTGTCGAAGGTGCAGGTAACGAAGTTCTTTCAATTACAGGAATGACAATCGATGATCAAAATAACGAGATCATCACCGTTGGAGATTACTATTCAAAGGGATCAAAACCAGGTGTGGGAAGAAGCCTGGGATTCTACACCAAACGCTTTGGTATCGATGGCAAAGAAAAATCTAAGAAGTTCTATTCATGGGCTGTGGATGTAAAAAAGGCTGCGAGGAATACCGTGATTGACGACTCCTTCAACAATTTCACTCATAAAATCACGCGTATGGAAAATGGCAAGACCTATATCGTGGTAGAACAATTCAAAAGAAACGTCAGCGCAATGGGAGTCGCTTCGATGGCTGCCGCTGTTGCATTTGGTGGTGGCGGCAATGCTGCAAGTCTTCTAAAAGGTGTTGTAGGAAACATGCTTCTGTTTGTAGTAAATCCGGATCTTTCTCTTGACGAGGTCCTTCAATTCAGCAAACGCAAAACCAGCGTAACCTTACAATCTGGTTCTGAACTTTATGGACCAGGCATTACAGGTCATTTCATGAAGTCCTATGGTGATTTTGATTACCAGTTCTTCGCTAATAGCAGTAATAGAAAAACGTTCAACGCCGTATATGTTAACTACGACAAGGAAAAAGGTGAGAAAGCGAAAAAAGTTGTCGGTAATATCATCCTTGGCGAGAAACAGATGGTTACCATCGATCAGATAGATATGCCTGCAAAAGCATCTTCTGCTTTCTTATATCCGGCCAAACCAGGTCATATCATGATGGTTGATTACCTGAAAAAAGAAAAGCAGCTTGGTATGAAGCTTGTAAAAATCAATCAGTAAGATTCAAATTACTTTTAAAGTATAAAGGGCCAGGATGTATGATATATCCTGGCCCTTTTTTTAAGTCGTTCGACACATTTGTATTGTTAGTTATTGATCATTGCACCAAGACTTTCATCCTTATTTCTCAGATCTATACCTCCTTCATAAACAGATTTCAAGTTTGTGAGGTAGAACGTCCACCCATTCGAGCAGCCTAAACGCACGAACTGTCTCGAGTAATCGTCAGTGGGTATATTGTAATGCCTAAGAGTTATCACTACATAACCTTCCTTTTCCTCAAGTGATACGTCTACTAAACAATCGCCTTCGAAGGTGAAACGGATAAAGTCCTTACCATTTGCCTCTTCTATAATCCCAATCATCGGATCTTTATACAGGTACCAATACCATTGGTACCGGGTGTTATTACTCACGTTTAAGTTAGCGTCATAAGCACTTTCATCGGCGTTGAAAAAAGTTACTTCTTTCAGAAACCATTTCTCCAGTTCAGAGGCCTTTGTCCAGGCGTCATAAATTGTTTTCAGATCCGATTTTACGGCAATGCGCTTTGTGAAGGAAGTCCAATCAAAATTTTCCATTGTTGCTGGTTAATCTAGAACTAACTAGGTGGTGAGAACTACTGAATAGACTCGACAGCAATTTTTAAACTATCGGGCACAAGCACCGTTTTGCCATTGATCTGCACATTTTCAAACTGAAGATTTTTTATGTAATCTACTTTCATCGGAGTTTTTACACCTTTAATATTGACATTGATCAGGCGTACATTTTGCACAGGCGAAGATTTATAAGCTGCTGACAGTAAGCCGTACTGGCCGCCTTTTTCAACATCCAAATTTTCGACCCAAATATTCCGGATCACGGGAATGAAGTTACCTGGCTTCTCATAAAACATATTGAACTTAACGGCTGCCTCGCTGTAAGTACCTACCTTGGTATTCTTCATGAAGACATTCTCAATGATCCCTCCACGGGAAGAGCTTGTTTTAATCCTCAACACTCTGTCGAGGTTGGGGCTGTCCATTGTATTATTAATTGCGTATATGTTCCTGGCTCCGCCAGCAATTTCACTACCGATCACTACCCCGCCATGGCCATCCTTCATGATACAATTCTCAATGATGTGATTTTCGGCGGGCCGTCCAATTGATCGTCCATCTTCGTCACGACCGGATTTTATCGCAATACAATCATCCCCGGTATCGAAATAACAGTCTTTGATCAATACATTTTTACATGACTCAGGATCGCAGCCATCGTTGTTAGGACCGTGAGAGATAATTCTGACCTTTTCAACTATGACATTCTCGCACAGGACCGGATTGATAAACCACATCGGAGAATTAACCAGTTTTACCTCGGCTATCCGCACATTCTTGCAATTATATGGTTGAATCAGGTTGGGACGCAGATAATGTCCGTCGCCAAAAATTCTTGTTTTTGGATCTTTTTTCTGATGCATCATTTCATGTAATGCTTCACGGGCAGCAGATTGCTCTGGCATTCCTTCTTTCCATCCATAATCCTTGCTACCTTTCCAGCTCCACCAGTTGTTGTTATCGGCATTGCCATCAATTATACCGTTTCCAGTAATAGCTATGTTTTTTTCCCCGTAAGCATAGATAAGCGAAGAATAATTCATACACTCCATTCCTTCCCACCTCGTAAAAACTATAGGATAGTCATTCACATCCCTGCTTCCAAGCATTTTTGCACTATCGCTAAAATGGAGATTAACATTACTTTTAAGGTATACTGCTCCAGTGAGATAGGTTCCCGAAGGAATAATCACCCTTCCTCCACCGCTTTTATTGCAGGCTTCAATTGCCTTGCGGAAAGCTTCGGTATTTTTAGTTTTGCCATCACCGACCGCCCCGAAGTCTGTGATTAGAAAATCCTGCCTTTTGAAATGAGGTGGCACAATCTGGCTTCGGAGTTTTTCCATGTCTGCCACTGGTGCAGAGGAAGAGTCCCAAACGTTCGCTTTATTGGCTGTAGCACAGGCGAAGAAGAGCAGTGCCGAAAGAAGCGGCAAGGCAACCCAAAGGTGTTTGTGTTTCTGCGGTATCATAATGATTATTTATTTTAATAAGTAGTTTTCAGTTTAGAGACAATGTAATAATTTCTATCGTCGCTTACGGCTCGCCATTGGCGACCTTAAATATCGTTTAAAAAAATCGTAAAGTTCGGTTAATGATTCCTTAGCTTGAGGTACCGAATGGCCTGTACCATAATTTACAAGTGTTTTCGAAGGAACACCAACAGAATCCAATTTGGCTTTAAAATGTTTTATCTGGTCCTGGTAATATCGCTCGTCATCCGTGTTATAAAAGAAAAACACGGGTGCAGTAGCCGGTGATTGAACAAGATAGGCGGCTCCCATAGCTTGCCACCTTTCGAAATTCTCTCCCAGTTTGCCCCATGCCCAGTTACACCGGACCTCCAGGTTGGCATCCCCGTCGTTTAAGACATTATAGATTTGTGTGTAGTCAAAAACCCCGGGACCAAGAACAGCGGCCTGCACATCGTCAGAAATGCCGATATTAAATCCTGAATTTTCAAAATCGTGCACGCAACGATCTCCTACTGCTAATGAGCCGGCCGTTGATCCGCGTGAGAATCCGAAGATGCCTATTCTTCCTGATAAACCCAGGCTAGCGCCCTTCTGGCGTAAGGTACGCACCGCTGACTTCACTTTTCTTGCAGCGTCTGGATTTGTTTGGTAAGATTTGTAAGTGTCGTTAGGCCCATTAAGGGGTTTGCCTTTCCCCCAGGGACAATATTTGGGATGGTCGGCAATTGCCCAGGCGATGCCATTAGCTGGGGCACCTTCCAGGAATGAATCGTTGAAACCGGCCAGTGTATATCCAAGGTTTAGCCTTTGGTTTTTATTGGCGTCTGTAAGCGTTTTCTTCTCAGGATCGTAAGTCGCATAACTGTTGCTGTAAGAGAAAGACAAAATAACGGGTACAGCTACAGAAGCATTAGCTGGATAAATGATATCCATACGTAGGGAATCCCCGCTGGTATATTGCTCCGGAGTATTGTACACGCCAGGATCATCTTCGAAATAGGGAATATTCCGTTCTATCCGGTATCCTTCAAAAAGCACATAGGATTGGTACTTTGAGCAATTGCTAAAGCCGCAAAAGGCCCCTGCAGCGATGGAGTCGTTTATGGCTATTATGTCTTCATTAATTTTAGGCGACACTGCATTCAGATGCCCGGCGTAGTTGAGTTCGATAACCCGGTAACCCTGAGAAAGCAACCAGCCGACATTCGAAGCGTTGCTGTTTCTTCCAATCTTTTTTACATTCAGGTTCTCCAGATACACAACGGTTACGTAGTTGCCTGCAAAATCCCTGAGAGGCGACCGCGCCTCTGTAGAAGTATACCTGATATCATTGCCCGTAACTTTGCTGCCCCACTTTCCGGTGGCAGCGCTGCTGGATACACTTAGGGTAATCAGGAAGAGAAGAAGCATCCCACTTTTACACATGCAAGCTGAATTTATGCAAAGAAACGAGTTAATTTGAAGAAAATTACGAGTCTGGAAGCTAAATATATGTTAGGACGGCCTGGATCACCATTCACCGGTTTGACAAAGAGTGCCAATCCTTCAACCGTTCTATGGGAAGGCTTATCACTAAACAGCCAGGAGCTATGGCAGTTTCCGAAGGTTTCCCGAAGCGTCTTCGCTGTTTTCCGAAGCCTTCCGGTACCCGGGGATAACCTTTCCCGGAGCTTTTTGCAAGGTTTAGGGTACATCTTCCGAATACCCGCGGAGAATGTTGAGAAAATATAACTGTTGCATAATTAGCAAAAACATCGTAGGTATATAATTAACAAGTATAATGAACGAACATATAGAGATCTTAAATACGGAGATTCTTTCGGATAACTGGTATACCCTTAAGAAAATAACCTACAACTACCTGAAGAAGGACGGCAATGTAGAACGCATGAACAGGGAGGCATATGACAGAGGGAATGGCGCTACTATCTTGTTATACAACAGGGAACAGAAAACGGTAATATTGACGCGACAATTCCGTATAACTACATTTATCAATGGAAATCCGGATGGTTATCTGATTGAAACATGCGCAGGATTGCTGGATAAAGATAATCCTGAAGATTGTATCCTCAGGGAGACTGAAGAAGAAACAGGCTACAAAATAAAAGATGTGAAGAGAGTTTTTGAAGCATACATGTCGCCTGGCTCTGTAACGGAAATCGTGTATTTTTTTGTGGCAGAGTATTTCAAGGAAATGAAAGTATCGGAAGGCGGCGGTATTGAAACAGAACAGGAGAACATTGAAGTTCTAGAACTACCTTTCGAACAAGCCTGGAACATGGTGACTTCAGGACAGATAAAAGACGGAAAAACTATTATGTTGCTGCAATATGCAAAACTTAATAACTTGTTATAAATTGAAGTATGTCTGGAACTATAATAGAGGCTAGTGCCGAGGATTTTGAGGAATTGACGGCAATTTGGGAAGCATCAGTCAGGGCAACTCATCACTTCCTTGCGGAAGAAGATATTCAATTTTTCAGGCCCTTGGTTTTGAAAGATTACTTACCTCAGTTGGAGGTTTTTTTCATTAAGTACACCGGAGATGAGATTGCAGGCTTTACGGCATTATCGAAAGATAAAATTGAAATGCTTTTTGTTAAGCCGGAATACTTCGCCAGAGGAGTTGGGAAATCCTTACTGCGCTTTGCCGTTGAAACTATGGGAGTAAAAAAGGTAGACGTTAACGAACAGAACCTATCAGCTACGTGTTTTTACCAAAAGATGGGATTTGTAATAACCGGCAGGTCAGAAACAGACGTAATGGGAAAACCATTTCCTTTACTTTTTCTTCAGACGAGCGAGAAAATCTCAGATCAAGATAAATGAAAAAAGTAATTGAAATCGTCGCTTATAATAATGCCTGGCCGAAACTGTTTTTACGGGCTGCCGCAGGGTTGAGAACAATTCCGGCAAATCTGCTGCTAAGTATCCACCATATAGGCTCTACAAGTGTGCCGGGACTTGCGGCTAAAGACGTCATTGATATCCAGATAACCGTTCCCTCCTTTAGAGCCGAAATAGAAGATCATCTAACCGAATTAGGGTATGCACGCTTACCAAATATAAATTCTGATCACCGTCCGCCAGGAAGACAGAATCTCTCTGATGCCGAATTATGTAAATGGTTCTTTCAGCGTACAGATCCGAACGTGAATCTCCATGTACGAAAGCAAGGCACCTTTAATCAACGCTATCCCTTATTATGCAGAGATTTTTTACGGGCGAACAGCGATGCTGCAAAAGCTTATGAACTTATTAAAATCAACTTAGCTGCTCGCTTTCCAAATGATCTAGAAGCTTATTATGACATCAAAGATCCAGTGTTTGATCTATTAATGGCAGGGGCTGAATTATGGGCCGCACAAACGGGCTGGCAACTTCCCCCAAGCGACTAGAGCGGGGCTGCACAGTAGATAAATACATTACCTGTCAGGTTTAAAAAATTATTTACCAAATTGAGAAAGAATTCCGTCGGGTTTAAGCCATTGCCAGATTGCCGGATAAGGAATCAAAAGCTCTGTCTGGCCTGCTGCGTAGGGTTTTATCTCATATTGATTATATAAAAACTGGATCCCTTCTTTCGTGAACGCATAGTTACCATTGAGACTGAACTTATCGCCTTCAAAAAAGTAACCTTTGTTTAACGGAGATCCAGCACTAAGCCCTTCATTCTTTCTGAAAATCTTCTCTGCAACTTTATTTAGAGAATCACGATGATCTGGCAGCAGCACATCGTCGAGCTTGATTACTTTTTTGTCTTTGATATTGTAGTTGATGTAACTTCGAAAAGACGACCCATGTGCCCCCCCGCTATACACATAAGAGTTTATATCCAATACGATCAAAGTGAGTGATTGATTTATGATTTTAACAGAACTCTGCAAGGCATATTGCCTCCCCTCAGCATAAGGCTCTTTCTTGAAAGCTTCATATTCTTTGATAAACCCATCCGTCTGGGCTTGAAGTGAGCTGCTTGGATGCTGGATAGGGTAAATAGCAAGAAGTTTCTTTTCGAGCGAATCGTTTAATACCGGCTCGTCATCAAACACGGGATATTTGATTGAAACGATCTGACATTTGTTAGTATCTGAAGAAGTACAATCCTTATCTTTTCTGCTGATGGTTTTGATTACATAGGTTAAAGTATCAGCCTTAGCTCCTGTTGTTGCAACAGGTTGTATAGAACGGGAGTTACAAGCACCTAAAGCGCATAAAAACAGGACCAAATAACAACTTGCTCTTTTCATTAAATAGCACAGTTTAGAAGTCAAAGAAGTCGTCTAAAAATGACTTTTTCTTTTTGTGAGGATATTGTTCTTTACCATGTCCCTTACCATAATCATTATATCCATAGCGTTTATAATCTGATTCATAATTCTCCCGTTTAGAGTAATGCTCCGCAGAACGCTCGATAATTTTTTCAAGCTCTCCCCTGTCTAACCATATACCGCGGCAGTCCGGACAGTAGTCTATTTCCACACCTTGTTTATCTGCTATTAATAACGTCGACTGGCAATTTGGACACTTCATCTTTTTATTTTTTAGTACCTGATAAGCACACAAGATAGAAAATTGTTTCTCAGAAAGTAATACGAATGCCTTAATTCTGCGTAACAACTTTGTAACCTATGAGGTATGAAACCTCATAGGTTTAAACGATCTAAGGATTCAATTCAGCGTTCATCACTCTAACCTCGTAAGGTTTCAGTTTAACCAGGAAGCTTCCACCTGAATAGAGTTTGCTATTACCCGCCTTTTTGGCATTGTAAAAGTTGTAATTATCTGATAAAGTCCCCGGTATTTCAAATACCTGCTTTACATTAACAGTGAACTCTTTTTCCTGTGAAGAAGGATTTCTTAAAGTAAGTACTCCTTTTTGATTGCGCCACGCGGCAAAACCATAAATTTCTCCTTTATCCGGATCGCCGCCAACCCAGTGCACATCGCTTAATATCTGTTCATTTTGCTTTGACCAGCGGGCTGCATCGCTGAGACAATTCCAATTTCTTGAATTCAATTTATGCGGATTAACATAGAGTTCCTGAAGGCTGGTCCCTGTTCCGAAAAACGACCAGATCTCGTCTTCAATATGCTGATCGTCCATTTCTAGTCCGCCAGGCAAACCGTTATCTGCAATGCATATTCCATGGTTCATCACGGCATTTAAGGGAAACAAGGGAGCGCGCCTTACTATATTTTTATAGGTTTGCGCGTCGCGGTAGGTGATCCATTGCTGGCGTTTTGCGCCCTCGCCACTCATCCCCGTATCCTCACCTGCACGCCATATGGCGTCGCCGTAGTTCAACCAGTAAACAGAAGGCCAGGTTCCTACCGTAAGACTGAAATACAATTCGGGCTTAAGCGACCTCATACCCGTTATGAGATCAAGAAATGATTCGATGTCTTTCTGATAACTAAGACTCGCACCACTTGCTCCATTTCCTGCCCCTACACCATCGAACTTGAACATAGAGACATTGTAATCTGAAATGAAGCTTTTGGTAACATCTTTGAAACGCTTGTTATAGACCGGTCCTGCCAATGAAAAACCGTTCTCATTGGTCTCGAAGGGTGGATTTTGCTTTTTACCGAACTCGAGGCGCTGCTCCTTGGCGGTATCATATCCGCCCCAGGGCGAGATCCAGACTCCTATGCCTGCATTATAATCGTTTGCGGCTTCCTTGACTTTGGTAAAACCACTGGGGAAGCCTGAATTGAACTGCCACAGCGTTTTATTGTCGTCCCAGCCATCATCAAATAAGAAGGCCTTCAACGGCGTTTTACGCTTAACTATCAGGCTATCGCCGAACATTCTGATCCGGTCAAGACAACCTTTTTCATCAAGCTTGCGGTCGCCCCAGGAAAGATCATACCAGGAATTGTAATGCAGCATCTGATGATAGGGTCTGGCTCTTTCGCGTTCTGTATAATACAAGAAAGCACGGCGCAGCTGGCCTGCAGGACTAACGCCGGCAACAGATGATACGGTTACGGGGTGTTCAGAACTTATAGCTTCCTGGCGTGGTAAAAGTACACCTATGGTATTTTTAGTCTCGCTGATCTGACTCATGGGATGTTCTATGGCAAAGAACATATTTTTCCAGATCAGCGGGGTACCGTCTACACTTCCAGCCTGTTCCACTCCGCTGGCGGGAAGATTTATTAGCCTGATGCCCGAAATTTGAACGGTATTTTTAGTGCTGAGTGTGATGGTCTGCCGGATATAGTTCGCATTATCTTCTAAAACAGCTTTCCACAAAACGCTGATACCTGAAGCAGTATTCTCCAGTTGAGCTTCGTATGCCTTGTCTTTCTTGCTTTGTTGATCGGAGACCGTTTTGGGTTTACTTTTCAAAATAAAAGCGTCGGAGGTTAATGTTTCACCTTCCGGCAGTGTAAGCTCAAACAAGGGGGAGTTTATTACTAAATCATCGCCGGTGACCTTGTCGGTAAATCCGATGATCTTTAGTTTATTTGCATTAAAACTAAACCTAAGTTTAAGTGCTTCATTTTCTAAGATGAAGCTGGAAGCAGACGACTTAGCCTGGGCGCGCCCGGGATTTTCTCCCGGATAAGGAACTTGTGCAAGCGTGTAATTGATAATGCCAATTAAACTTGCTACTAGTAACAAAAGTCCTCTTTTCATGCTTAATTAATATGGATAGTATGATTCAATTTGTTGTATCCTGTATTTGCTTCCCAGGTATCGTTGTTCGCTAAACGAATACTATACTCGGGTCTTGTAGCGATACTGGCATATGCATCGGGCAGATTTAGCAGGAGTTCATAGTCGCCTGCAACAATATCTGCGGGTATCTTCACAGAAGTCTGAAGCTTTACACTACCAGAGTACCATTTTCTGATATCAGTATCCAAGGGCAAGACTATCGTTTCACCGGAGCTTTTCGCTTTGAGGATCAATTGTACAGGGCGGGGATTGTATGGCGCGGCATATCCCTTATTATTGAGATTAAGGGTGAGATTCATCATCGTTTTTCTCACCGCATTATCAGGTAATACAGCACTTTCCAAAACGAAACGATACCCCAGGTTCTTTTTGATATTATCCATACATCCTCCTGTTTGCCAATCGTTGTTTACATCATTGTTGTAATGGGCATTGATATAAGAGTAGTGCATGGCTGCGAATTCTGTCTGGGCTTTTCCGGCGGGTTCACAGTCGTTTTGGGGGCTGAACGCATCGTTACAAGTTTCACCGCCAACAACGACGTATTTACCGTCATTCATCATATAGTCGCGTAGTGTATTCACCACTGAAGCATCCGAATTTCGGGGTGAGTCATTGTTTCCATAATCTTCGAAAGTTCCTGCATCGTTTGTACTGGCCAGGAAACAATCGTTATGATATCCTATTCTGGCTTTGGATATTGCCGTGAAGGCTTCAGATTCAGTTAAGGCAGCAGAACCCGGAAGTGCAGTTACTCCATAAACAAATCTTTGTTTAAACTGAGGCAAACGTACCTGTACCATACGGTCGGCAGGCACCGCATCAAGCATTGCTGCAAGAATCTCGCTGCGGTCGTTCCAGTTTTGATCAGTTAATTTATTCCCCTGGTTCCCGTTAGGTGAAGGATCACCAAAATAGTCCGAATAATAGTTCTCTCCCCAAATGCCTATAAAACCTAGCTGCACGCAGGCAATGACATCTGCATTTTCGTGCAATACAGGTTTCAACTGCGCAATGTGATTAAGCACAATGTTTTTTGGCGCATCACCATACGGAGGACAGATAGATCCTTCAGGACAAGCCCCTGAATTGCTGGTAACGGTATATACAAAACGGGGAATAACTTTAAGTCCGGCGGTTCGCACGGCTTGCATATCCGCTTTGATACCGTTCAGCACGGCGTCTGGAATTGCTGAATTCTTTAAGTCATTAAATATGTAATACCGGAACAACAAACTGCTGTAAACGCTGTAATTAGCGTTTGAGATGCTCTGAAACTGACGGTACCCGGCAATTTCGGTAGCATTTAACTGTGTAAAATTACTTGATGTGGTTTCGGAATACCGGTAAAAGCCTCGTTCCGGATTAGGAAAGTCTTCATTACTTTCAGTATAAGAAACATTGATCTTTTCGATGTCAACAATGTTGTCGCCGCTGTCTTTACAACCTAAAAAGACGGCCAGTAGTGCACATGCTGTGAAGCCTATTTTAGTATATATACTTTTTATTATTAGTTGCATATTATCTTTATTTATATGAATTAATAGCTTAAAATTCTAAATTTTAAAAAAGATCTTTCGCTGATAAAGCCAGTAGCAGAGATACCACTCTGCTGCCAAGGTGCAAAAAGCGGAAATAAGTGCCAGCGCGTTAGCCGGAGTTCCTGTAAAGCCGAGAAAACCATGAACAAAAATGGCTACAATCCCATTAAACCATTGAATACCAATTGTTTCGAAAAACAGGTAAAAGAATATAGCATTCATCCCTGCTACCGTAAAAACCCAGGCATACATGTTTAATCTCGTTACATCGGTGAGCCAGTATAAAAAAGCCATGATGAGCAACACCCAACCACCTGAAGCAAAAACAAAAGAGCTTGTACTGATCCTCTTAATAATCGGAGTTATCTCCGAAATGTCGAGCGCATAGCCAACAAATAAACAGGCAAGACCAGCAAAAAGCAAATATCTTATTTTAAGCTGGTGCGAGCATTCGGAGGCAAGCAGTTTGCCGGCAAGCACTCCCCAGATGGTATGGCAGGCCGTGGGAATAACGTTTATCGCTACCCATCCATCGCTATTGATCTTTCCCATCAGCACGGTATCCATCCAGGCGCCAAAATTATGATGTTCAGTGAAGGGCTGATCAAAACCGGGAACATCAGCAAAGCGATACAGCAGTTCGGTCAGCAACAAAAGCATCAGTGAAAATACAACCTGCCATGCAGCAGGCTGCCTGATGATCAGATAGGCTATGAGCGTTGTAACCGACAATTGGGTCAATACATTCCACAGCTCCCAAACCAGTTTTCCCGCATAAACGCAGTGCAGGGCCGTTCCCAGCACAAACAGGCGGAAACATCTTAGCAGAATGTGCTTAAAATTGCTTTCCCAGCTAATCCCTCTTCGCTCTTTAGCAGAAGACGAAATGTACAGGGCTGATCCTGCCATCAGCATAAAGGCTGGCTGCACCAAGTCCCAGAAGCGCAGCCCATGCCATGGGTGATGAAAGAACTGTTGTACGAGCAGACTCCCCAGCCCCGACGCTTCGGCCGGGATAAGTCTTTGCAAAGAAACATACAGCATACAGCTTTCTGCCGCCAGCAAGATCATGATAAGCCCTCTCATCACATCCAGCGAAAGAAGGCGTGTTCCTGGTTGAAAAGTCATGCTCTCACCTTCTCTTAATCTTCATCTTCCATATCCAGAAAATACGAAGCTGAACCCACAGCCGGCGCACTTCCCAGTGTGGCAGACCAGTCGCTCTTTGTTGCCGCTATCGCTATGCGCAAGCCGTTCCCGGTAAGACCTTTCAATTTTCCTCTTTCAAGCCTGCATTCGAATTTTAGCATGCCTCCATCTTCAACTACTGTTCCCAAGGTGTAAGCTTCTGAGATGCTCTGTATGGCAAAGCTAAAGGCTGTTTGGGCTCCGGTATGATAAAATATATCAAACCAGTCCATAAGCAATTGTCCTTCCATCAGGATATCATATCCGCCTTCGGTATAACTGCCGGTAAGCAAGCCCGTAGCGCTGCTATTATCAGAATCTAGATAGAAGTCAAATATTTGTCCATCACTCCGTTTACCGAGCATTTCCACATAGATGTATACACCGTTACCATCATAATCAAGCTTAACTTTTTTTATGGCATTGCCTGCATCTGTAGTTGTAAAAACATTAGCTGTAACGGCATCCCAGTCGTCAAGGGTGTTGTCATTAAGTTTTACAGGTGTGGTTTTGGCTATCCGGATCACTGTTGATCCCTCCTCTGTTTGTCCGGAAGCAGTAGTTGCATACAAAGTAGCCACATACTTCCCTTTTCCCGGATAGATGTGAACAGGGTCTGCATCAGTAGAAGAAGATCCATCTCCAAAATCCCATCTGTAGGTGCTCGCTCCCTGAGTTGCATTCTTGAAGGCTACCTGATTTCCCTCCACCTCCATACTATAGATCACATCGATCACCGGAACATCGTAATCATCATCCTTACAGCTACTAAAGATCATGACTAACAGCATCAAAGGAAGAATATTCTGTATCATTTTAAATGTCTTCATGTTTTTGATCTTTAAAAGTTATGGATTTTGCCCAACCAATGAATTAGTTAATATTTCGTCGATAGGAATATAGTAGATCACCCGCGGACTTGACCAGCTGACCGTAGTTTTAGCGTATCCGGTTGGTGCTTTCGTCAAGTCGATATCGGTTTCTTTCAGACCAGGAAGGTGATAACCCCAGTAGAGTCTTTGCAGATCTCTTTTATTCCGGTACACATCGTACATCCGATGTCCCTCAAAGGCCAGTTCGATACGTCTTTCGTTCAAAACCACATCCAGTGCACTTGAACCAGCCGGTACCTGGCCGTTATACAGTGCGTTTTCGAGACCCCGGTTTTTGCGGATCATATCCACATCATTCAACGCATCGCCAGTTTTCTGCAGTTTGGCTGCCGCCTCCGCACGGTTAAGATACATTTCGGCCAGGCGGAACATCACCGGAGAACTCAGGTTAGGGCTGCCACCCTGGCCAGAAAACTTCTTAATGTAATAAACCTCGATGCCATTCTTTTTTTGAACAACGCCGTTATTATCCTTCAATGGTTCAATGTAGCTCCATCTCACGTCTTCAGGATGCTGGCTCATCAGATCTCTTAACGATTGAGAGGCAAATTCTTCACCCCATCCAGAATTACCATCTGAATAGATCATTGAAGCTATTGAACCGAATTTTCCATAATCATCGGCCGCAGTAAAAGCGACGCAAAAGATGGTTTCAGGTGAGGCAGTGGCATTGGCAAATAAGGATGGATAAGTTGCCGATGTGCTTAACTGGAACCTGGGAGCAGCGATCACCAAATTGGCGTAATCAATTGCCTTTTCATTATCTTCCTTATATAAATTTACCCTTGATAATAATGCCCATGCTGCTTCCTTTGAAGCATATTGCACTCCCCTGTTCTGAGTCATAAGAGAAGCTGCTTTTTCAGCGTCAGCTATAACCGACTGATATACCTCTGAAACTGTTGACCGGGCTTTCAGTGAGGGCTCTGAAAGCGATGTTCTCAGAATGATTCCTGGTGCATTGGGGTCCTGGCTATAGGGACGGGCAAATAACCTGACAAGGTTGAAATGACAGAAGGATCTGAGAAAGTAACACTCGCCCAGCAGTTGCTGCGTGGCTGCATCAGGACTTTCCATTTTTTCTGCTGCTTCAATCACAGTGTTAACACCGCTGATGATCTTGTAAGATACATACCAGAAATACCTGGTGTTTGCCTGTGCCGGAGAGTGATCCTGCGTAAAGCTGTAATATAAAGGGTCTGTTGTAACCTGGCCGTTTACAATATCATCACTGGCAAAATCAGAAAGATGATAAAATTGACGCAGGTACATATTATTGTTATCTATAATTCCATTGAACGAAATATGATCTTTAAACAGGGCATAGGAGCCATTCAGCGCATTAGCCAATCCTGCTGTCGTGGTGATCAGATTCTCAGTAGTTATAGCATCGCTTGGCTCAACAACAAGATTACAACTAGATGTTGCCATCAAAGAAGCAGCTATAAGAGTTAAAAGTTTCGTTTTCATATATGTGAGTTTAGAACCTGCAGTTAATGTTTAATAAATATTGCCTGTTGTTGGGATATTTAAAATCAGATACTCCCGGGGTTGCAAAACTGGCTGGAGTAAGAGTAATAGTCGTTTGAGGATCCTGGCCTAGGAAGTTAGTGAAGGTGTAAACGTTATCCGCTGTTAAGGATACAGTAAGGCTTTCAAATTTCATTCGCTTCACTATTGATTTGGGCAAGGAGTAAGACAACGCTACATTTCTGATGGTAAAATAGCCGCCGTTCTTAAGATATCTCGTAGAAGTTTCTGTAGAGTTGGCTGCGTTCTGAGGGCTTGGTTCTGTAGCAATATCACCAGGTTGGGTCCAAACTACCGCGTCATCAGGCAACCGTAACTGGTTATAGTATGGCTCGTGACCATCATTCATTACAAAACGAAGGTTGTTACTGAACACTTTATTCCCATAGTTGAAATAGGCATTTATCCGGAGACCAAAGCTCTTGTAGCTGAAATAGTTATTAAAACCACCCTGATATTTTGCCAGTGCTGATCCTACTTCCTGAAGTGTTGCCTGAGAATACTCGGAAGTTGTTTCCCGGGCTACAACATTGCCATCTTCATCTTCAATGAGCCTCTCCCATAGTGGAGCACCAGTCTGAGAATCAACCCCTCTCCATTTTGGCATATAAAACTCATACAAATTACCCCCATTTCTGTAGATCTGAGAAATACTCCATGATCCAGTTCGGATAAACTCTCCAGGTAAATGCTTCAGCTTATTACTGTTGAAATTAACAGTGAGGTCAGAGTTCCATTGAAAGTCGCGCGATTTAATATTGCTGGAGTTAATGGTAAGCTCAAGCCCATCATTAATAATCTGCCCTGCATTTTGCCAAAGCTGCTCAAAGCCGATAGAAAGGGGTTGCGAAACTTGCAGCAAAAGATTTTTTGTTACGTTATGGTAAGCGTCAAATGAAATATTAAGTCGTTTAAACAAGCCAAGATCGACACCAGCATTATATTGATGTTTGCTCTCCCACGTAAGGAGTGGGTTAGGCAGTTGGTAAGGAGTTGCTCCCGGTAATGAGTTATATTGTGTATTCAGAGAAAACAAGCCAAGGAATCTTGAAGCTCCGATATCCTGGGTACCGGTTACTCCATAGCTGGCACGTAACTTCAGGTTATCGATGATCCGGTTTGCACTTAGGAAATCTTCTTTGTTTAGCTGCCATGCGGCAGAAACGGCAGGAAATCCGGCAACCTGGTTACCTTCGGGAAAAGCTGAAGAGCCATCAATCCGGTATGAGCCGGTTAAAAAATATTTGTCTTTGTAACTATAGTTTACCTGCGAAATAAAAGACTGGAGTATTCTCTTTTCAAATGAACCGTCCACCAGCTGGTTGCTCGAAACCACGTTAAGTACTCTCAAACCCTCGGGTAAACCACGCCCCTGTGCTCCCGAAAGTTCAGTACGTCCATTTTCCAGGGCCACGCCAGCTAATCCGTCAAGGCTGTGCTCGCCAAGGTCAAAATTGAATCGCAATAGCTGGTTTGATACCAAGCCATAATTAAGAGTATTCAATTCATCAAGAAAGCCTTCCTTATTATATGTTCCTGCAGCGAGGGGTGAAATAAAGTTGACGCCTTTATTGAAGCCTGCCGCAAAACGGTTAGAACTGGAAAAGGTAAGCCAGTTTGTAATGGTATAATTAGCTCCAAGGTCGTAGTTCAGATCAAAGCTTTTAGAGGAGTGGTCTGAATTTTCTACGGTATGTACCGGGTTTATTTTATCTCTTGACCACCATTTAAATGTAGACGTGCCATCTACATACACCGGCTTCCCAGCTGCATCATATGGATTGTCCCAGGGCATGTTCAAGAAAGAATAGTACATGTCCATATAATCATAACTTTTACTGAGAGAGCCGCTTAAATTGATATTATTTGTGACATTTAATTTCTTTGTGAAGTGATACTTCGAATTGGCTCTTAAGTTAAGACGTTGGAAGTTGGTATTCATAAAAGTTCCTTCTTCATTATAATAAGAGGCACCTACGTAGTAACTGGCCTTTTGCGTTTTACCACTTGCTGAAAAGTAAAAATTGTTCACAGGGGCAGGCGTAAAAGATTCGTCGACCCAGTTATAATTCTGTGAACGTAGTTCAAGAGGTCGCTCCGCGTAAAACTTGATGAGATCGACTTTGTAGGAATTGTCTGCAGCGCCAACTATATAATCCCTGTAGAACTCTTTCTGATGCTCATAAAGTTCTCCCCCGCTCATCATATCCATTTTGCCGAATTCAGCGGTCCGGAAACCGCTTGTCAGCTTTGCTTCGAAACTAGTCTTATCTGTTTTTGCACTTTTAGTGGTTACAATGATCACCCCTGCATTCGCCTGAGATCCATACATGGCTGTAGCTCCGGCATCTTTAAGGATTGTAATATTCTCTACATCGTTCGGATCATAATTCCCCCCAATAATACCATCTACTACAGTAAGCGGGGTTTGTGATGCATTAACTGAGGATACCCCCCGCAGCCGTATTTCAGGGGCAGCACCAGGAGCACCTGAATTATTGATCACCTGCAAACCTGCCACCTTTCCCTGAAGCATGGAGCCGACATTATTTGTAGTAACGTCGTTTAGTTCTGCGGCAGAAACTGTACTCACCGCACTGGTGAGCTCAGCTTTTTTCCGGGCACTGTATCCTACCACTACTACTTCGCTGAGGTTTTGCAGATCTTCCTGCAATATTATGGCAAGCTCTGCGCGACCGTTTACCGGCATCTCCAGGTTTGTAAAGCCTGTGTATGATACTACCAGTACAGCGTTATCCTCGACCCCCTCAAGGATAAAATTGCCGTTTACATCAGCTGCTACAGCTTTATTGGAGTTTTTAACTTTTATGGTAGCACCAGGTAAAGGAACACCTTGCGCATCAGTGACCTTTCCTCTCAGCGTGATCGGCGGGACTTTATGAACCGTCCTTTTATTCACATCTGCGGGTTTAATGATGATCGTTTTATCCAGGATCTCCCAGGTAAATGATTGAGTAGAGAAGATTTTTTCTAAAGCTTCTTCTACCGAAACCTTGTTAACGTCAAGACTTACGGGAGCCGCCTTTTTCAGATACACTGCATCATAGAAAAAAGTGTAACCACTTTGTTTCCTAATTTCCTTTATCACTTTCTCAAGGGGAGCTTTTTTCATAGCCAGACTGATCTGCTGTGAAAAAACACCTGCCCGGACCTGGAAACAGGTTATTATGGTTAAAATAGTAGCGAGCTTCATAGTTAGCAAAACTTTGAGTAAAAGCGGGTGGCAACTGAGATTTGCTGGAATACAGGGGCAGCGCATTCCCTTGTTGCGAACATTAGAATTCATACATTTGTATATTAAGGTGATCAAATAGCATTTTTTACTTCGCTGGTATTAAAATGTTGAAAGGCCTTATTGTCGTTGGTGTTCCACCACCTGCGACCTGCCCGCCTTTCCACAGGCGGGTTTTTTTATGACCTTTAAGCTCTCGTATACAGAGAACTGCATTTAGGGTAATCATCAAGGCATCATAGAAACCCTCCTTCCTTCGATTTTAAACTTGAGGCCACTTGTTTTTTCCATCATATCAAGCACCTTAGACAATTTTACATTGCGGGACAAAATTCCATTGAATTGTTTTGATGGCATCTCTTGTATATCAACGTTGATATCGTACCACCGGGACAGCTGCGTCATAATGGCTTTCAGGTCAGTGTTATTAAAATAGAACATTCCGTTTTTCCAGGCTATGGCTTCTTCCGTATCAACCTCGCTTACACTAACAGAATGTGAGGAGGTCAGAAGGACAGACTGCTGCCCCGGAACGAGAAGTTGAGACTTAACCGTTTGCTGGTTTTTCACTGTGCTTAAAACTGGCTTAACACGAACGCTTCCTTCGAGCAAGGTTGTTTTAGTTTCAATATCATCCTGGTAAGCTTTAACGTTGAAATGTGTGCCCAAAACCTCAACTGTTTGACTGGCGGTTTTAACTAAAAAAGGTATCCTCCCGGAGCTGCCCTTAGCTAGCTTTTTTGCTACTTCGAAGTACGCCTCTCCCTCTAATTCTACTACCCGCTCTTTTTCATTAAAGCATGCGGGAAATTTCAGCGAAGATGAGGCATTTAACCAAACCCTGGTTCCATCAGAAAGCGTAAGATTATACTGGCCTCCTTTAGGAATACTGATAACATTAAACACTTCTCGTTTAGATTCATCTGAGGATTGCCCCCCGGGGGAATATATCAGAGAACCGTCGGCAGTTTTTTTAATTTTTGAAGCCCCTTGCTCGGCAAGGGTTCCTTTTTGGGATTCGTCGAGCACCAAACTGGAACCATCTGCCAGTGTCAGCACCGCTTTATTCTTGCCGGGCGCAATATCATTTTTATAGCGGACATCCGCTTTCTTAGCTGTAACAGAAGTTTTATCATCCGGCTTCATCACGAAAAACAGTGCTGCCGACATAATCAATAAGACCACTGCTGCCGCAACTCTATACCTTTGAAAAGTAATGGATCTTACCGGAACATCATCATTTGTTTCACTATCTATATCGCCTTCGATCCGCGACCAAATTTCATTTCTTAATTCCTCAGTATCGTGCGACTCTTCATTCTTGCTACTATTAATCTTCTGAAGTTGATTGTAGTAGTAATTATAAAGCGAGATCTCGCGCTCAGATGCTTTTCCCTCGCTTATTTTTTGTGCCAGTTTATAAAATTCCTGTTTGTCCATTTTGTGCCTTCTACATATCAAGGCACACAAAAGCAAGGCAACCCCTAAAAAGTTAAAAAAAAATTAACATTATTTTAAAGAGGTATATCGGCAGGGATGGGTTAAGAAATGGAATTGTTCAGGAGATCACAGAGAAAGCAAGGAGAAATATATGTTGGTTCCCCGGCGCTGTCCTTAGTCTGTAGCCGGGGCTCAAGCGCGCCAGGGACTAGGATCAACCAATTAGAGAGAGTCTCCGACTCCTCAGGCGTTTTGTATAGCGCTTCAACGGAGTAGGAGACTCCTTTTCATTTCTGAACCCCTAGAGCTCCTCCGGAACTCCTAAGGACAGACAAAAGCATTAAAAGTGTTCTCCGTGGTTCCTCAGGGAAAGAGGGGGCTCAGAAGAACAACAATAGAAAAGATGAAAAACGAGCCAGAGATGAACGCAGCTTTCTGAGTGCTATTGTCATTTGATTTTCAACAGTTTTTACAGATACACCTAAACGGTCAGCTATTTCCCTGTTAGTAAGATGTTCCTCCCTGCTTAAAATAAATACCTCCCTGCACTTCACCGGAAGCATATTTGTAAACCGGCTTATAATTGTCAAGAGTTCTTCGAGCTCGGTTTTTTCATCAGGAAGCACTAATGGTTCTCCAATACGTCTGATTTCTTCAAAAACTGAGCTATGAATTTTTCCGTCCCGTATGTAATTTGCAACCTTAAACTTTACAGCACTTAGAAGATATCCCTTTAAAGAATTTATTTTCAACTCAGAATGATGCGACCAAATCCAGACAAAAAGCTCCTGTACAATATCCATACACGCTTCTTTTTCTCTCAAAATATTGTAAGCAGACTGGTACATTGGTCCCCAGTACCGCCTGTAAATCTCTTCGAATGCATACTTATCCTCGTGAATCAGCCGATCCAACAGGACATCGTCTGTATAACTTCTATATTCCGCCACCAAGATTTTAAGTTTAACCAAACTTAACGATTTTTAGCAGAAAAAAACAGCGTTATAAAGACAAATTCAGTAAAATAATGAACAATTTATAAAACTACCACCCTGCCACCCGCATCAATGATCACTTTTTAGCAAACTTTTCATTATATTGATATATTTCGAACAAAAAAGACATTCATACACAGACAACATTGAAATAAAATCAGCAAATCGATAATTTTATTAGCATTGTCAAAATAAACTATCTCAAATCAAATCCACCTACAACTACTTTTTGAAAGGATTCGTTTTTATTGATTTCAATTTTTCGTTAAGCTCTTCTGCCTTTTGAGCGTATCTGTCAACCAAATTTAATCTTTCCTGAGGGTCATCTTTGCGAGGTAAAAACGAATTCTGACTAAAACGCGCAACGGTAAATGCTTGGAAACAATATGCCTGTTAATGAGGTGGCTTATTTTTGCGGGTATAGCGATCCGAATTATTTTGCCCGGATTTCCAAAAAACATCTTGATGAATCGCGGATAAAATACAAAGAAAGGACTATTAATCTTAATGAGCTACCGGCACTATCCTGAATTTTCTTTCCGGAACGCTTAAAACAACTTACCGTCTAATTTGTAGGTAAAAATCAGTCGGCGTGGACATATATTGAATGAAAATGCATTTATAGTCATTTTTCAGTCAAGTATCTTGAAAAAAGACAAATTCCAAATAGAAAGTAATATTTTTCGGCATGCCAAACATGAAAATCTTGTTGATAGAAGATGAGCCGGGGTTAGTTTCTGTTGTTGTGAGGGGGCTGAGCGAAGCCGGAATGGAAATTACCGTGGCCGCTGATGGATCCATCGGATTAGAAATGGCTACCAAATATAATTTTGATCTGGTTATCCTTGATATAATGCTGCCGGGAATAAATGGCATTCAGGTTTGCAGGGAGCTGCGAAAAAAGAACGAAAACATTCCGGTATTGATGCTGACTGCCCTTGGCAGCACTGAAAATATTATCACCGGCCTGGACAGTGGCGCTGACGACTATCTGGTAAAGCCTTTCAAATTTGCCGAACTGGAAGCACGGATCAGGTCTCTTATCAGGAGAAGTAAAGCACCGGTTGCTGCAAGTACGAAAACGCTGATTGCAGGACTCGAGGTCGATTTTACCTCTAAGATAGCCAAGCGCTACGATAAACCGCTAAGCCTGACGGCTACAGAGTACCGCCTGCTGGAATACTTTATACAGAATCAGAATAAAGTCCTTTCCCGGATCCAAATCCTGGAGAATGTCTGGAATATCGACTTTAATATGGGAACGAATGTGGTTGATGTGTATGTGAATTATCTACGAAAAAAAGTGGACAACAATTATCCCATAAAACTAATTCATACCGTGTTCGGCATGGGCTATATTTTCAAAGAAGAAGCCGGATATGAGAATTCAAACTAAGATCACCCTTCTTTTCTTTTTCATATCAACAACCGGGCTGGTTCTGCTGCATGCTTCGATATTTTACTTTGTTGCCGAGTTTAATTTCGAAGACTTTTTCGAGCGTCTGGAGGCGAGGGTTAACCTCACCGCACAGATCAACATTTATTCAGATGAGAAGTCGGTAGCCTATCAGGAAGTAAGGAATAAGTACCTTGAAAAACTTTCCGAAGAGCAAGACTATATCGTAAAATTAGACAAGAATGGTAATTTACCACGTAAGCCAGTAGATGCGCCGCAAAGCTTTTACAACTCCATTTTCAAGAATGGCAAATCCAGATATAACGAAGGGAACCGTTTTTATGCCGGCTCATTTTTTAAAACCTCTCGCGGTAATTTCCTTGTGATCGTTTCGGCGGCAGACCCTTACGGTTTTAAGGAACTGGCCGAACTACGAAAGGTGCTCTTTGTTTGTTTTATGGTATCAATAATTCTGGCTTATATCGCCGGAAAAATATTCTCTTATTATACCATAAGTCCCGTACGATCAATTATTAAAAGCGTTAAAAGCATTTCTGCGAACAATCTGCATTCCAGGCTTCCGGAAGTTCTGGGCAAAGATGAAATAGCAGAACTGGTACTTACTTTTAATAATATGCTTACCCGGTTGGAGACGGCATTTGAAACCCAAAATAACTTTGTAAGTAATGCCTCTCATGAATTACGAACTCCGCTTACTATCATAACAAGCGAAACTGAGTTATTATTAAGCACAGACAATCTTCCGGAGGCAATAGTAAGATCTGGAAAAAACATTCTGTCTGAAGCTGAGAAACTTAACAATATTTTAGAGAGTTTACTCGGCCTGGCACAATCAGGTTTCGATGGAAAAAAACAGAACTGGCAAAAAATACGGGTTGATGAACTGGTCTGGACTGTGATCGATTCTGTACGAAAGATCGAACCTGACTGTAATATTGATATGGATTTCGAATCGCTTCCACAAAATGAAGCTCATATGTGTACCGAGGGAAATACGAACCTCTTGCATCTGGCAATCAGCAATATCGTGTTGAACGCATGCAAATATTCGAATAATCAATTGGTAACTATAAAACTAAGTTCTGAGAATGGTAGAATATTACTTTCTGTAACAGACAAGGGCATTGGTATTCCGGAGCAGGAACAACAGCATATATTCGAGCCATTTTTCCGAGCCTCTAATACCTCAGAATTCGAAGGCTACGGTATCGGCCTGCCACTTACTCTTAATATCATACGGCTTCACAAAGGTTCTATTGGCATTCGCTCGGAAGAACGAGTAGGAACTGAAATGATGATTTTACTGCCCGTACTTCAAGAAAAAGCTTAATCTTCCCGATTAAATTCCACACACACCTCTTTATTTTCTAAGAACTTTCTAATAAGTATTATTTTAATACCTTATTATTCCAAAAATCCATCAATTTTACCTGTATAATGCAAAATACAACCTGCTAAACTCTAATAATTCTAATGAAATTCTAATATTCATCTTAAAAGTCCTTAATGAACCGGCGGTAATATTGTATCAAACAAAATTAATTTAAAAATTTATTTTTTTGATCATGAAAAACATACTTATCCCAACTGATTTCAGCGCTAATGCCTTTGACTGTATTCCCTCCTTATGTTCACAGTTTAAAGGGCAGGACTTGCACCTATGCTTCATACACCTTTTCAAGCTCTCCGACTCCATTAATGAACTGTTACTTCTAAGCAGGAGAAGTAAAGAATACGAACATGTAAAAGATAGCTTCTATACAGAATGTGAAAAGTTAAAAAAGGAATATCAAGAAATACGGTCAATAAAGATTGATTTTTTCTATGGTAGTACTCTGGGACAGTTTAAAAATTACCTGGCAGCAAACGAGATAGATTTCATTCTTCATCCTGCAGATTGTTCTACCTCAAAGCTAAATAAAACGAGTATCGATCCTTCAATTCTAACCGATCGCTGCGACACTCCTCTGTTGAGGGTGCAGAAGGAAAAACAACTAGTACACACTCTGCAAACTGAAAAAACCAGCGAGGTGGAGATCCTGGCAGAAGCTTAATGAGGTTTATTTAAAGAAAAACAGCTATGCTATTAAAAGAAAACATTCCAATCAGCTACATTTTCGGTAAGATCCGAAAAGAGATTATCATGGTAACAATATATGCTGTATTGATAGCCATTTGCTATAATACGTTTCATTTTACCAGAATTTCGATTCCAATTGCCGTACCAACGATCCTTGGTACTGTTATTTCTCTTTTGTTAGCGTTCAAGTCAAATCAGGCATATGACCGGTGGTGGGAAGCGAGAACAATCTGGGGAGCTATCGTTAATGATTCCCGGTCATTGACCAGGCAGTTACTTACATTTGTTGATACCCATATGGGAGCAACGGAAGAGAGGATCTTTTGCGAGAGATTTGCTAAGAGACAGATTGCCTGGTGCTATTGCTTAAGCAGGCATTTGAGGAGAGAAGATCCCCTGGAAGGTTTAGAGAATCTTATTTCCAGTGAAGATCTGGAGTATATCAAAAATTACAGTAATGCCCCGCTTGCCCTGCTTGAATTGCAAGGGTCAGATCTGCGTAATGCCTTTAAGCTTGGATGGATAAACGAATATCAGCAAGTTGAGATCGACAAAACGCTGACGCGGTTTTCAAACCACATGGGGGGCTGCGAACGAATTAAGAACACTGTATTTCCTGCTACTTACAGTGTTTACATCCATTTTGCGCTTGTGCTTTTTGTAATTCTCTTACCCTTCGGACTTATTGAATTTTTCGGGGTTGTAGAGGTTCCCCTGGTTCTGGCAATTGCATCGTCATTCTTCCTGATAGAAAAGATGGCAATCCATCTTCAGGATCCTTTTGAGAATAAGCCTACTGATACGCCCACTACGACAATTTCAAAAACAATAGAACGGGATATCAGACAGATGCTGAAGGAAAACTATAAAACAGAAGAAAAATCGTCAGTTTCTGCGAAGGTGTTTTACATCCTTTAAATTGTAACGATAATACTGGTACCTCTTTAAAAAACCAGTATTATTGTTCTTATTTTCATTCCATCACGGTGTTTTGAACGCCGGAATTAATTTGTTGATCTTGCTGAATGCTGCAACACTAGTTCCCCGTAGGATGTTTATGAAGTGAACGCCTATACCCAGAAGCACAACCAGCATTCCAAGCACACCATAAAATCCTGGAAAGGATGCTCCAGTCAGCATCATCTCCCCGATAAGAGCAAAAAAGATTTCGAAAACCTGGGTAGCCTCAACTGCAGCAAGCGCCGCAGGCTGATTTTTCACCATTTGAGTGGCATGATAGAATCCTACGCCACCTAAAAATCCGGAAAACAAAGCAGAATAAAAGGATGCCTCACACTGACTAAAAGCAGGCAGTCCGGCTTTTGCAAAACCCAATAAGCTTAGTGCTAACAACAAAGGCAGGCTTCCCATGGTCATCCCGAAAACCCTTTGTGTAGCATCAAGACGGATACCATTCTTTTCCAGATCAACGAGAAGCTTTCGATTTCCAACAGGCCAAACCACCGCTCCCGCCAATACCAGTATAAAACTAAGGACGGCAGCCTGAGCTGAATGAACTTGATTAAGTTTTTCAAGTTGCATAATAAATACACCGGTGACAATTAATGCAGAGATTAGAAGCGGTTTTTTGGGAACATTTCTGCGGTGATCGGTATAAATGTAAGGAGACAAAAGCATCCCAGCCAAAATGTTTATCTGGAATACAGCTGCTACCATCCAGCCGGGAGAAAAGAAGGATGCGAGCGCCAATGAGGTGTATAAGACTCCGAATCCCAGAATCCCCCACCGGATAAAAATCATTGGTTGTATCCTTATGACAGCTAGTAGTGGCTTAAGTTTCCCCGAAAAGAGAAGCACTACCCCAAGTATGGGGATAAGGAACAAGCTCCTCAATACAGCTGTCCAGGCCCAATAACCGCCAGAGTCAGCAAGTACACTATTAATGATAAAAGTTGATGATAAAAATAAAGAAGCTATAATTCCGCATCCAACAGCTCTCAGAGCATTTTTCTGTTTGTTCATTTTAATGCAAAATTAGCGCCGCCTCATTTTGCATTATGGTACATTTCAGGTAGTTTTCGGTATTATAGTAAACGGTTCTGCCTGAAAGCTGCAGGACTTATGTTAACATGGTTTCTGAAGAAACGCCCGAAAAAAGCGGGATCGTTAAACCCAAGCTGATAACTTATTTCCTTAACAGAAAGATGGGAAGTCTGGAGAAGGATCTTACTTTCGGTAAGTAAACGTTCCTGCAATAGCTTATATACTGTAAATCCGGTTGCCTGCATGCAAACCTTATTAAGCACTTTGATATCTGTGCGCAGGCTTTCAGCATAAAACGAAGCCTGATGGTGTTCTCTATAGCTCTGTTCTATAAGCCTTTTAAGTGAGTGCAGCAGTTCTTTTTGTTTTGGTGAAACAAACTGCACAGGGTGCTGGGTCACATGTGCCCTGTTGGCATGTAACAGCAATAATGAGCAGTAGTGAAGCAGAATTTCGGCATCAGGTTTCTCAGATTGAAGCTCCAGCTTAGCCTGATTGATTATAAAGTTAAAAAGCTCCAATAATCTTTCTGAAAGATCTGCATAAGGAGTTGGAGAATAAGAATCCAGAATTCCGTATTCATCTTCGTTTGGATGAAGGTTTAAAAAGCGCTTAAATAATTCTTCACCAAACAACACCAACCATCCATCCCTTTCAAAGTCTTCTATAAGGTGCACCTGACCAGGGTGTAAAAAGAACGCTCTGCCCGGGATGAGTTCATATGATTTAAAATTTATAGAATGCTGGCCCTGGCCCGATCTGACGATCATCAGTTCATAATGGTCATGCCGGTGAGGAACAACCGAAAGACTGTTAAGATCTTTATGCAAGCGGTATATCCGGAAGTATTCGCCTTCCAGTAAGGCTTGTACGGGTACTTTCTTAGTTTTCTTTCGCTTAAGCTGCACTCCTTGCACTTTCATCCGGATACCTGAGTTTAGCTGATGGAAGGAAAAGATATGCCCTTAATTTTCCTGAACAGTTCTACTGCATAAATATCAGTCATTCCTGATACAAAGTCCAATACCGATAAGATCTTAAGATAGGTGTCTGAACTTTCTGTTAAAAACTGCCGCGGGATAAGTTCCACTAGTTTTTTATGATACTTGGAATCGTATCTAAGGTAGGCTGGTATAAACTCTTCCAATAAACCGCCAATAACTTTGTATCCTGCAACCTCGATCTGGGCAACTGACGAATAATTATAAATACGCTTTATGGATACCTCTTCTATTTTTTTCCAGGCGTCATACAATTGCGCCGGTAAGGCGTCTGTAAGCGACTTGTTAAAATCTCCGCTTAAAAGAGCTGCCTGTTCCTTATAAAAGATTTCCGAGCAGGCCTTTACCATAGCTCCAATGGATCGTGCTCTAAGCAGTCCCAGACGAGCATCCCCGTCCTCAATCTCATTTAAGCGTGCAGGGAGATTCTCACTGTAACATAAAGGCAACAATAGATCTTCAACCTCCTGGTAAGAAAGGATCTTGAGGCGATGAGCATCTTCGAGATCAATTATATTATAGCAGATGTCATCAGCCGCTTCAACCAGGTAAACGAGAGGATGACGCTTATAAATCAATGGATCATCCTGAACCTTAGCCAGTTCAAGTTCTTCTGCAATTTTGATGAAGGTCTCCTGTTCTGACTGAAAAAAGCCATATTTTTTGGTGTGGATATTTGCTTTATTATGGCCGACCGCTGAAGCACAAGGATATTTGACAATAGATGCCAGCGTTGAATAGGTCAGTGCAAAACTTCCATTCCCTTTACCCGAAAAGGAATGAGTGAGGATACGCAAGGCGTTAGTATTTCCTTCAAAATTAATCAGATCGTGCCACTGGCTCTCAGTAACCTGTCCCTTAAAGACGCGACCCTCACCCTCCCTGAAATAATGAGAGATGGCCGACTCGCCCGAATGGCCAAAAGCCGGATTACCCATATCATGAGCTAGAGCTGCAGCTGCAACAATGTCGCCAACCTGACTCATCAGGGGCAGACGGTCGTCGATGCCCGGATCATCTTTTTTAAGCCTGTTGTAAAATATGGTACCCAAAGATCTTCCCACACTGGCCACTTCGAGGCTATGGGTAAGCCGGTTATGGACAAAAACGCTGCCCGGAAGAGGGAATACCTGTGTTTTGTTCTGCAGACGCCGGAAAGGAGAAGAAAAGATCAGGCGGTCGTAGTCTATTTGAAACTCAGATCTGGCATCCTCCTGAGTAAGAACTTTCTCTTTAGAACCCCAGCGCTTTGCTGAGAGTAATTTTTCCCATTGCATGCTGCAAAGTAAACCAATGTTAAGAAGATTTTAATGACTGGTGAAAATTAAATCGAAAATAGACATAGCAGAATTTTATCTAAGTTTGTGCAGAAATTTTTGCAGACAATGGACTTAGAATCGCTGATAAGAGTTATAGTACAAGATAATGATGTGCATTGCCGCTGGTTAAACACTCTTTCGATCATGGAGAATACCGGCGCCCGTAAAATATCGGCTTGCGAACATAAAACAGATGTAACTCTGATTATACTTAAACATGCAGCTGAAGAGCACCGGCATGCTTACTATCTGAAAAAGCAGATCAGTAAATTATCAGAGACCGGATACTTAACCTACGCAGATGATGCACTTTTAGCTCCTGGAGATAGCCGGTTTTACCTGAATAAGCTGGATGTTGAGGTATGTAAGTACCTAAAGACTGAGCTAAGTTTGTCGGGTTATGATCTGAAATTTGCCGCATACCTGCTGGTGACCTATGCCATAGAAGTGAGAGCTGATGAGCTTTATCCAGTTTACCAGGCGGCACTGGATGAGGTAAAGAGTAAGGTCAATGTAAAATCAATTATCCTTGAAGAAGAAGGTCACCTGGAAGAGATGCTGGCCCAGCTAAAGAATTTTTCTCCGGACTGGGAGCAACATGCGAAGAAAGCTGTAGAGATCGAGTCTGGATTATTTAATAACTGGGTTGATGCACTTGAAACGCAGCTTCAGGTCTCTGGTAACCTTGCGGAACAGAGATAATAATTTGTCATACTGCTTCAGCTGGACCTTTAAATTAAAAACCGGCAGGAAATCCTGCCGGTTTTTAATTTACTGAATTCTTTTCAGTTTAATATCCTCCGGAGGGGTAACGATAAGCGGAACCTTTTCTACTGTTACGAAGCTAAGATCCAAACCAAACCCTCGCTCTTCAGATAAGCTGAATCGCTTCAAAATAAAATAGTAGGCCATTACCAGCCTATCTCTAAAGCTAAGGTTATTAGACCTGGAAAGCACTTTTTCCAAGATGATAAACCTAAAATCACCGATGATCTTGTGCTTGTTCAGGGAGGTGTATTTACTGGTGATGTCTACTTCTCCTTTTCTAACGAGCTCTTCGACAACTAGTCTGTACAAAACGTTAATACGTTGTTCGATGCGGAAACCCAGTTTGAAATCGATACGAATGAGTTTTCCTGGAACAAGAAAGTCGACTTTGTATTCTGTTGTATAAGGTTCATCGGTAACATCAACATGGACGAGCCAGTAAACGTCTGCCCGCTTAGGCTGTTTCTGGAGGATAGAGTACATTATTTTTGACTCTATTTCTGAATTGAAATTAGAACTTGTTAAATAGATGAGCTGTGAAGCGTACTTTGGAACAGAAGAGTCTTCAGTAAGCTCGCTGATTATGGGGAAATAGTCCTCAATCTCTACAAATTTTACGTAGCGGTTCTTGATTCTGCGAGCACGGGCCCATGACCACATCACGGAAAAAATTATACAAGACAATAACATGGTAAACCAGCCGCCATGTAAAAACTTGGCCATATTACCGAAGAGAAATGTTATTTCGAGTAAGCCGTAAATTGAAGCGAAAGTTACTATAAGGTACGTTGGAAATTTCTTTCGCTGCAGATAAACACACACTAAAATAGTGGTCATCATGAAAGTAAGCGTAATAGCAAGACCATAAGCTCCTTCCATTGCCTGCGATCTCTGAAAGATAAGGATTACCACGATACATCCTATCCACAATAACCAGTTGATAGAGGGTACATACAACTGCCCTTTCTGGTTCGATGGATAATTAATTTTAACCTTTGGCCATAGATTCAGGCGGACAGCCTCCGAGATCAGGGTAAACGATCCGGTAATCATTGCCTGGCTTGCGATAACAGCCGCCATAGTTGCAATACAAATTCCCGGGATCAGGAACCACTCAGGCATGATGAGGAAAAAAGGATTCTGATCGGCATTTAAAGTTTGGCCCATATGCTGCCATAACCAAACACCTTGTCCGAAATAATTAAGCAATAAACAGCTTTTAACGTATATCCAGCTGATCCGGATGTTAGATCGTCCGCAATGACCCAGATCCGAGTACAGGGCTTCTGCTCCTGTAGTACACAGAAACACTGCACCTATAATAAAAAGGGCATTAGGGTTGGTTACCAGGATATGGTAGGCATAATAGGGATTAATAGCTTTTAAGATCTCAGGAAACTGAAAGACCCAGCTGGCTCCCAACACGGCCATCATGCTAAACCAGACAGACATAATAGGTCCGAAAGCCTTACCAACAAGCGATGTTCCAAATTGCTGAATAATAAAGAGCAGGGAAATGATGACCATCACGATCGGCACTGTTGGCAGATTCTCATCAAAAATCTGAAGCGCTTCTATCGCTGCTGAAACTGTAATGGGCGGTGTGATCATCCCGTCGGCAAGCAGAGAAGCTCCTCCTACCATCGCGGGAATAACCAGCCATTTGGCTCGCCTTTTTACCAGCGAATACAAGGAAAAGATTCCTCCCTCCCCCCTGTTATCCGCTCTGAGCGTTATAATTACATATTTTATTGTAGTTTGGAGCGTAAGTGTCCAGAAGATACATGAAAGCCCTCCTAAAATGAGGTCAGGAGTAATACTCCAGTTGCCCACGATTGCTTTAAAAACATACAATGGGGAAGTTCCAATATCACCGTAAATGATTCCCAGACTGATTAGTAACCCTGCTGCTGACAGCTTGTGTAGATCTTTTGGATGTGCCACTTATCTTGTTGTAAACGGCGACAAATGTACATTTTGATTAACACATTAGCAACGTTGTTTTTTCCGGGAAATATCAAGGGCAAGTATATTTAAATCAGTCAATTAAAAAAATTATCATTTCAGGGTGATTTGTAAAAAAAAGCGCCCGGTACAGCAACAGGTGGCTCTATTTTTGTTAAATTTTGTTAAATACCACCAGACAATTATTCGACGATAAAGTATTACGGTCTTTTATACATAAATTTGTTTAATCACACTTGAATGAATAAACTTTACTCAATAGCACTCATCTTCTGTTTTCTGCTTGTCAATGCACAAGCGTACACCTCGGCTTATGTTTTTTGGGTAAGGAGCCCTGAGAAAACCGATACGACAAAAAAGCAAGCTAGCCGTCCTGCGAAAATTACAGACACCCGGAGGGAGAAACCTGCTTACCTGAAAAATGGTGTTAACGTCACAATAACCCCCTTTAAGCCCGGTTCTGGGACTAAGCAGGCAGACGCCGGAGGCTCTTCTGCCGCAGCGGTATCGTCGAAAGCAGTACAACCGCAAGAGATCAAGGTTTTAAGTAATGTAAAAGTTTATCCTAATCCTGTAGGCGAAGAATTAAATCTTTCCTATTTTGTTAATAAGGATTCGAACGTTACTATTAAGATTATGGACGTCCTGGGTAATGAGATTGCTACTCTCCTTTCGCAGCGAATTCCTGCCGGAGAACAGACCAATACATTCTCTATAGCATCAAAACTTAGCAGCGGTTTTTATTTCATCCGTCTGATTGCTGGCAATGAGACTGTCGTTAAGCGGGTTTCCATCCTTTAATTCGTGGTTAATGTTCCGTTATTAATATCTTCGCGTATTAATAACATATAAATATCCAATGAAGATTATAGCGGTTGGACGTAACTATTCAGAACATGCTAAAGAATTAAATAATCCGGTACCTGCCAGTCCGGTTATATTTCTCAAACCTGATACTGCTGTTCTAAAAGATAATAAACCCTTTTACTATCCTGATTTTTCCACGGATATACAATACGAGCTCGAGGTCATTCTGAAAATATCGAAAGAAGGCAAGCATATTTCTGAGAAGTTTGCAAGAACTTATTTTGATGAAATTGGCCTGGGTATTGATTTTACAGCCAGAGACATACAGCAGAAGCATAAAGAGAAAGGATTACCCTGGGAACTTGCGAAGGGATTTGATAATTCGGCTCCTGTCAGCAGATTCATTCCTAAAACTAGTTTCGCCGATCTTTATAACCTGAATTTTCGCCTTGAACTGAACGAAAAAAGAGTTCAGGAAGGAAACACAAAAGATGTACTTTTTTCGTTTGAGAAACTGATTGCCTACGTTTCACAATATATAACCCTTAAAAAAGGTGACATTATCTTTACAGGTACACCTTATGGTGTTGGTAAAGTTAACATTGGAGACAGGCTCTGCGGATATTTGGAGAACGAAAAATTACTCGACTTTGAGATTAAATAGAACAACTAGTACTTTAACCTATTTTATTGCTTTCTTATCGGGCACCGTCCTGTTTTTATTTAGCACAAAAGCTCTTTCACAAAGTTTGTCAGCGGATAATACTACCTATCCGTCCGATTTCTTCAGGCCTCCACTTGATCTACCTCCAGCTTTAGCGGGATCTTTCGGAGAGATCAGAGGCAACCATTTTCATTCCGGACTTGATTACCGGACCAATCAGAGAGAAGGGTATCCGGTGTATGCCGTTGCCGATGGTTATATTTCAAGGCTGAGGGTGCAAATAGGCGGCTTTGGAAACGCGCTGTATATAACCCATCCTAACGGCTTTACGTCTGTATATGCCCATTTACAGAGGTTTAACGACAGGATAACTCAAACGCTAAGGGATCTTCAATACAGGAAACAAACCTATGATGTAGATTTCCCTCTTCTGCCCATTGAGATCCCGGTTAAGAAGGGCGAGATCATTGCCTGGTCGGGTAACACTGGCAGTTCTGGCGGGCCACATCTTCATTTTGAAATAAGAGATACGCAAACCGAAGAAACGATTAATCCTCAATTATTCGGAATTGATATTCCAGATAAGGTGAAACCACAGATCACTAGTCTGGTAATCTATCAGTTGAATGGCATCCCTTTTAATCCCGGCACATCGAAAAGATCGTTGGCGGTGAGCGGGTCGAACGGAAATTATCAGCTATCTGTGCCTGTGATTCACATTAATGGGGAAACAGGCTTTGGTATTGTCACCTACGATCAGCAGTTTAGCGGAGGCAATAAAAATGGAGTCTATTCTATTGAACTGGAACTAGACGGCCAGCTCATTTATGCTTCTGTCCTTGAACGTTTCGCCTTTAGTAATTCCCGGGCAATTAATTCGCATATAGATTATCCTGCACTCTTACTGAGCCGGAGTACTATACAGAAAAGCTTTATAGAGCCGGGAAATCCTCTAGGCATTTACAAAAAGGAAATAAACAGGGGCGTTATACATTTAACCGATGATGCTATCCATGAGATGCGGTACATCATTAAGGATGTTAAAGGGAATACCAGTGTACTGGAATTCAGAGTTAAGAACGATCCAGACTTGATAATAAAGTCAAAGGAAGCGCCTGGCGTGAAAAAGTTTTCGTATAACACTGATAATGAATTTATTGGGGAAACCATAAAACTGCGGATTCCTAAAGGCTTACTTTACAATGATATCAATTTTGCCTATTCTAAAACAAGCCATAGTCCGGGCTTTTCAGACCGGCACACGCTGCATTCAAGGCTGACACCTTTACACTCCAATTTTAATCTTTGGATCAAACCCACTAAAGAGATCCCGGCACACTTGAAAAACAAAGTCTTACTGCTTAACACCAGCGGCGGAGCATCGGTTGGCGTTTACGAAGACGGTTATGTTAAGGCTAGTCCGAGGGCTTTTGGCACTTATTACATTGCCCTGGATACTATTGCTCCAAGGATCACTCCTTTGAACATCAGTGATGGTAAGCAAATGACCGGAATCAGTAAAATGTCATTTAAGATATCGGATAACCTGTCAGGCATTCAGACCTTTCGGGGCACTGTGGACGGCCAGTGGATATTGATGGAATATGATTTGAAAACTTCTACCTTATGGCATACCTTTGATTACCGGACGGCACCAGGTAAGCACCTTTTACAGCTAACGGTAATTGACCGGCAGGAAAACACAAGAACATATACCGCATCATTTTATAAATAATTATGGCACAATTGAAAGAAGGCGATAAAGCTCCCGGCTTTAGCGCTAAAGACCAGCATGGAAACACGGTTTCGCTTAGCGACTTTATCGGTAAAGAACTTATTTTGTATTTCTACCCGAAAGACGACACCCCGGGATGTACGGCTGAAGCCTGCGATTTCAGAGATAATTATCAATCCTTACAAGTGAAAGGTTTCACTGTAATCGGTGTAAGTACTGACGATGAACAGTCGCACTCGAAGTTTGTCAGCAAATATCAATTACCTTTTACACTGATCTCTGATACTGAAAAAGAGATCGTTGAGGCTTATGGTGTGTGGGTTGAAAAAAACATGTATGGTAAAACTTATATGGGAACTGCCAGGAAAACCTTTATCATCGATGCAGAAGGCAATATCAAAAAGATCATTGATAAAGTTGATACTAAGGAATCATCTAAACAGGTTTTAGAAGTTCTGGGATTATAAAAATATATTGCCTATAGCTTACTTAGGCAAGAGCTCTCCGGTTCTTGGCACACGCGGCACGCGTGTGCCAAATACTTTTTGACCCTATTTCTTTTACTTAGTATTTATCCTCACGATCTTGAATTCAGTACGCCGGTTTAACCTGTGCTCCTTCACCGAACATTTTATCCCATCCCTGCACCGGTTAAGTAATTCGGTTTCTCCCAGCCCAACAGCACTCAACCGAGCTTGTGCTACCCCTTTCCTAACCAGATAATTTACCGCTGATTGTGCTCTTTTTTGTGATAACCACTTGTTGTATATCGCTTTGCCTCTGGAATCAGTATGTGAACGGAGCTGAATGCTGGATGCAGGCACCGTTTTGAGGAACGAAACAACCTTATTCAACTGTAATGCAGCATCGGGCCGGATATTCCATTTATCAAAGTCATAATAAATATTATTAAGGCGAACGATGTAGGAGTTGTCTGACCTTTCAAGTTCAAACTTAACCGAGAAGATAGTGGATTGCTTTAAGCCTATTGTCGAAATGACTGCTTCTTGCCGGGAGATAAACTTCTTTCTGTCTCCACTGATCACATACTCTGTTTCTGGTTGTAACGTAAAACCAAAATTACCTAGCGAATCAGAAATAGACACAGATTGTTCTCCTGTTTTTTTATTTAAAAGGATCACCTCCGTGTTACTCAAAATCTTTCCTGTGGATTTTTCTACCACCTGCCCTTCTATCGCAAATATGAGTACTTCCGGTGACCTTATAGATTCCGTTTCTTCAAGCGGCTTAATGCTGAAGTTGTAAATATCGTCCAATCCTTTTCCTCCATTTCTGTTTGATGACAGGTATCCATTCATATCATCCTTAAAAGATATGCCAAAATCGTCTTTCGAGGAATTCAGTGGTGCTTTTAAGTTTTCAGGAAGAGAGAAAGAGTCGAATGATCCTTCGCATGTGAAAATATCCAATCCTCCCATGCCGATATGGCCTTTTGACACAAAATAAAAGCGACCGTCGGCTCTGACTGAAGGAAATACGTCGTCCTCATCGGTATTAACATTAGGCCCGCAATTAACGGGCTGTCCCCATGAGCCGCCAGCTTGCTTTTTTGATGCATAAATATCCATCCCACCAAAACCTCCGGGCATATTTGAAGCAAAGTATAAGATCGAGCCATCAGGTGAAAGTGCCGGGTGCTGAACGGAATAGGAAGCGCTATTCAGGTTCAGGGGCAGAGGGGTCGACCAGTCCTGTCCGTTTTTTACCGCATAGAAAATCTTTTTGCTGATAAAAGGGAGTTTTTTATTCTTCCCTTTAGGCGCTTCTGTACGGGTAAAAAATATAGTATCCCCTTTGGGACTGAAAGCTGCCGGTCCATTGTGATACTGCTGGTTGATCACACCGGATAACAATTCGATGGTTGCAGAGGCGTCCTCTCCCTTAACATAATACAGTTTGAGGAAGGGATTGCCGGTCCAGCCAAATACATCATTTTTCTTATTAGATGCAGACCTTGTTGCAACAAACCAGCGATCGGATGTAAAAACCATCCCGTCCAAATACTTAACTGGCGAAAAATCAGAATTCGAGCTATTAATAAAATCCAGATTTGTAAGCCGAACGTTGTCATCCGGATTCTCACTCCACATTTTTGCGACGTCGCTGGCATTTGCCAGCTTCAGAGCCTCGTCTGAACGGGCTGGCAAACTTTGTCCGTATAAAAGGTAATTGGCCCTGGCCTCATCAAATTTGCCATTCTGTTTTAAGGCATCAGCATAGTATTTGTAATTGAGGGGATCAAAGCCAGGAAATGAAAGTACACGGTAGTAGGCTTTTTCAGCCCCTTCGGTATCGTTAATAAAACGATAACAGTTAGCGAGCTTCTGAGCAACCTCCAGGCTGGGGCGTTTTTGCATCACCTTTTCGTAGATGTCTAGAGCCAGCTTATAATCGTATTTTTCGTAATACTTGTCAGCCTTCTTGACATTATCTGAAAAGATATTTCCCGGAATCAAAAAAGAAAGAGAAAAGAATACAGCAGTAAGCAGAAACTTTTTATAATTCATTAAGCAAACGTTAAAAGTATCGGGGCGTAAGCAGCGCCGTACTTTTCCTGTTGCCATTTAATATCATACCTAAAGATATCTCATGTGTTCCGTTAGTATTATTACCCAATTTGGTTAGCGAATAATCGTAAGCATATCCTAACCGGAACTTGTCAAGAAAAAACGTCTCTACCACACCCACCAACGAATTTTGCTTAAATGATCCGGTATTCAAATTACTTTTTTTCCACAAATTAACACCAGTGCGATAAGAGGCCCCCAACCATAGGGATTGTTTTAGCAGGAAGAATGAATTTATATCTAAGCTGGTAGGCCCCTTTGTATCTTCTTTGAAAAGAAAGGAAGGTTTAAACTTCAAATCCGGATTAAGGTCAACAAGGTAGCCGGCAGTGACAAAAAAGTGCCTTCCCTGCCTCGCAATTGTGTTTTTCCCGACCTGGTTATAGTTTATTGACCTGGACAGAAGGTTCGTCACCGAAGCACCTGCATAAAGTTTATCGTTACTAAAGTGCAATCCGAACCGTGCATCAGGGACAAAATATGTTCTTCTGTCTTGAAAATTTGGATCATCCAAATCTCCGATACTGGCATCAGAAGTGTTCAAAACAAATTGGGCAACGCCGAGGGATAAGCCAAATGAGAGCCTTGCATTCTCGGCGCCAACAGGTAAACGATACGCATAATTTGCATGTGCGGATGATTGGCGCTGCAAACCGATCTTGTCGTTTACAATAGACAGGCCCAGCCCGACACGGTTATCCGTTCCTAAAGCACCATCAATCACCACAGACTGAGTTTTAGGAGCGCCTTCAAAGCCAGACCATTGGTCGCGGTGTAACATACTCACATTCAAAGCCTCCCGGTATCCCGCATATGCAGGATTAATGACCAGGCTGTTGAACATATACTGGCTGTACTGAGCATCTTGCTGGGAGTAGGCTTTAGCGAACAGCAAAAGAAATATCAGAGGCAGATAGAATTTCATTTTAATTTCCTTTAACCATGGTTATAAACCCTTTGAAGGTTTGTTTATCCCCGTTAACATTTACATTTAACACATAAAAATAAGTACCTGACTGCAGCCCGCTTCCATCCCATGGCCTGGCATTAGAATAGGAACTTGCTTTGAAGACCTCATCTCCCCACCTGTTAAAAATGGTGAGATTGTTATCAGGATAAAGATCAATATCAGGAATCAGCCATGTATCGTTTCTGCCATCTCCATCCGGAGAAAAGGCATTGTAAAATTTCAGGGGCTGTGCAGTTGTGGCCACACTTGCGAACGTTACCGGAAGATCGCGTATCCCGGCACCGAAATTATGAGAAAGTACGCGATTGAAACCGTTGAACATTCCGTCCTGAAGATCGGTAGATAATTTTTCCCATACAGACAGCGTTCTGTTCCAATCCACAATTGCTGTATTGTTTTCAACCGCAGTGTTCTGGTAAAAATTCACTTTCGCCTTTGAGATACCCGACACCTGACTGAGAACAAAAAAATACCTGTCCGACACGTTCTTAAGGCTACTGCCCAGATTATTTCTTGAAAATTCAGCGTTAGGATCATAGTTGTTAAGGCTTGCCGCGAAAGTATTATTCCGGGAATCTTCCGGTACAAAACTTAGGGGCCTGAACAATGGATTCGTATTTGGGTAAAGAGGATTCGCTTCTGTAGACCCTAACGGGAACATATAAGTTTGAGCCGAATTGGTATTTCTTAGAAGAAATCCCCGGTCGTCCGTGGTAATAAAGCCTGATCCACGGCTGATCGCATTCACATCCGGGCTCAATACAGATAATGAATACCTGCGTACATGCAGGTTAAGGTCGTTGAGAGATAAAGAGCCTGAGATTTCTGTATCGGTACCCAGAGACTTGTCTGCAGAACCAGAAATGCGTAAGTTAGGGAACGCTGTTTTGGTTCCGTTTATAGACTGTGATCCTCCCACAAAGGACACTGTCACTGTTCCTGCCCGGAGAAAGACTTTATCTGACGACGAATTGGTCCAGTCGCCGGTTAGTTTAATATCACCTTCACCTAAAATTAAGCCGGATTTATGCACATAATTACCGTCGATGTATAGTAATCCATCATTCTCAACATGAATAAGCTGGTTGTTATTTACCAGTTGTGCCTTCAACCCCAAAACGGAAGAAGAGCTTATCACCAGAAAGATAAATACTAACTTTTTCATTTACTGAACTACGGTAAAATTGAAATTTATAGCAGGGGCATCCACGGGAGAGCCTTTGACATTAAAAAACTTGATCTCCACGGTATTAGTTGCAGATATCCTTGAATAAGAAACCATTATCCCATCCGGAAGTTCTGCCGCAGGGGTCACAGTCACCGTACCTCCTACATTAAAGCTTGCTGAAGTACTGGTCGGAGGACTGTAAATCAACTGATGTTTGTATGCAGTACCGCCAGCCAGAGAAGGTAGATCGATCGTGCCGGTATGACGGATTATTTGATTAAGGATTGTGCCTCCCTGACCTAAAACGAAATTACCATTTACATCCAGCTTCGCGCGGGGAGTATTTGTTGCTATACCAATATCACCTGAACTTGCCCTAACCCTAATTCTTTCTGCCTTGAATGTTCCAATTACAAGATCTTTATTATCACTCGTTCCCAGGAAAGAACCGGTAGTTCCTGCAATAGCCGGATTAGTTCCCGAGTTTCCGTTTAATTTCCAGATATCTGAAGGCATTAGGTTAGCAATAGGATCTCCCCAACCAGTGCTTTGTTTGACGTATACATCACCAGTAAGGTTATCTAAATAAAGATCATCAACTTCACCAACGTTCGGAGCAGGGGAATTGCTGCCTACATGCCATTTGGAGCCATTAGTACCATCTACTCCCGGCTCACCTTTTGTTCCCTGAGGACCTGTGGCTCCCTGAGGACCTACAGGACCAACCGGCCCTTGCGGACCAACCGCCCCGGTTTCACCTTTTGCACCCTGCAAGCCCTGAGGGCCTGTATCTCCTTTTGGCCCGGTCAATCCTGGCTCGCCTTTCACGCCCTGTGGGCCTATCGGACCGGCATCGCCTTTGGGCCCCTGAGGACCTGTTAAACCAGTGGCCCCAGTTGCTCCCTTCTCACCTGTTGGCCCCTGTTGCCCTGTTGAACCCTGAGGACCGGCAGGACCGATATCACCCTTTTCACCTTTATCTCCTTTTAAGCCCTGAGGACCGATTGGACCAGCATCGCCTTTCTCGCCACGGGGACCAGTAGCTCCCTGAGGACCGGTACTCCCTGTCGGACCAACGGGACCAATCGGACCGGTTAAACCTTGAGGCCCCGCGGGGCCGGTATCGCCCTTTTCACCTTTATCTCCTTTATCTCCTTTTAAGCCCTGAGGACCTGCGGCGCCGGTATCCCCTTTTTCACCCCGGGATCCCGTAGCTCCCTGAGGCCCGGTATTTCCTGTCGGACCAACAGGACCAATCGGACCGGTTAGACCTTGAGGGCCCGCGGGACCAGTATCACCCTTTTCACCTTTATCACCTTTTAAACCCTGGGGACCTGCTGCGCCGGTATCTCCTTTTACACCACGGGGGCCGGTAGCACCCTGAGGCCCGGTAGGTCCTGTTTGACCAATAGGACCGATAGGACCAGGTGCACCTTGTGGACCGGCAGGACCAGTCTCACCTCTCGTCCCCTGAGGACCTGTAAGTCCGATAGGCCCCATGGGACCTACATCGCCTTTTTCACCTGCATCCCCCTTAAGTCCAGTCAGTCCCTGGGCCCCTTGAGGACCAACAGCTCCCTGAGGTCCCTGCGGCCCCTGTGGACCAGTTGGACCGGCAGGACCGGTTAATCCGGCTGGCCCAGCGGGCCCCACTGGGCCAGCCGGCCCCATAATGCCTGTAGTTAGGTTGGCAATAGAAGTCCAGGTACCATCCGAATTTCTTTTATATACCGAACCTGTATTAGTATTAAGATACATATCACCCGCCTTTGAGTCCGTTGGTTCAGAGGGAGCCAAAGGCGGATTAAGCGCTCCGCTATACCACTGTGCACCTGCAGGCCCTACAGGACCAACCACTCCGGTGGTCAAGTTAGCAACTTGCGACCAGGAGCCATTGGCACCTTTTTTGAAAACTTTTCCGTTGTTATTATTTAAGTAAAGATCTCCCTCGCGGACACCTGCCGGCTCAGTGGAAGCTGCGGGGCCGTCTAAGGTTCCACTGAACCACACTGCGCCTTTCTCACCCGGAACGCCCTGAAGGCCCTGAAGACCGTTAACGCCCTGAGGGCCCTGTTCGCCCTGTACCCCCTGAATACCCTGCGGTCCTTGAGGCCCGGTTGTGCCTGGTTCTCCCTGAGGACCTCTTGGTCCCGGAGCTCCTGCTGGCCCGGGTATACCCTGTGATCCCGTCCCTTCAATAGGATTCCACTTATTATCTAACCAAAAATTAAACTTGTTTGTCGTTTTATTATAAATCAGTAGGCCGTTTATCTGAGAATTAAAGACTCCATCCTGCTGAAGCTGGTTCCTCTGCGCCTCATCTAGTCTGGGAATGAGGAGTCCTTTGTTATCTGACTGAATATCAAGGATCGCTTTTGCATTAGGACTAGATGTGCCAATTCCCACAGATCCGGTCTGAGCATTGGATTCAACAAAGACCATTAGTAAAGCTGCGATGGGAATTAAGGTTCGTTGTATCTTAAGCGGTTTAAGTAATGTTTTTATCATAATTCAACATATAACACGTTTAACAGAGCAAAACGGCGATTGTTAATAAAAAAGTTTTTCTTTTCTGGTAAAAAATTGTCCCTTTTTTACGGATAGATTTTTGAAAGGTTTCAGTTATTCACATGTGATTGTTAATAATTTTAAAACCTAAATCTGTGGTATCCAATTGAAATAATTATTTTTGGACCTTTGACAATAAAATGAGCATAGAGATCAATAACTTACAGGATATCGCTACCCAGGTTCGCCGCGATATTGTACGCATGGTGCATCAATGCCAGTCGGGACATCCCGGGGGGTCTTTGGGCTGTACCGACTACCTGGTAGCTTTATATTTCCATGTTATGAACCACAAACCTGAGTTCAATATGGATGGCAAGGGAGAAGATCTGTTCTTTCTCTCCAATGGACACATTTCTCCGGTATTTTACAGTGTACTTGCCCGTTCAGGATATTTTGATGTGGCAGAACTCGCTACCTTCCGTAAACTGAACTCCCGGTTACAGGGGCATCCTACCACCCATGAAGGCTTACCAGGGGTTCGTATTGCATCAGGTTCTTTAGGACAAGGTATGTCGGTAGCTATCGGTGCTGCACAGGCTAAAAAGCTTAACGGCGATAAATCACTGGTATTCTCTCTTCACGGAGATGGAGAATTACAGGAGGGTCAGATCTGGGAAGCTGCCATGTATGCTCCGCATAATAAAGTAGATAACCTGATCTCAACCATCGACTTCAACGGTCAGCAGATCGACGGGCCTACAGAAAAAGTTCTTTCTTTAGGAAACCTTCGTGCTAAATGGGAAGCATTTGGATGGGACGTAATGGAAGCGGATGGCAATGATCTTCAAAACATAATTGCTGCTTTGGAAGAAGCGAAATCAAGAGCTTTCCAAGGCAAACCGATCATGATCCTGATGAAAACTAACATGGGGCATGGAGTGGATTTCATGATGGGATCGCACAAATGGCATGGTGTTGCTCCGAATGATGAGCAGTTACAACAGGCATTGGATCAATTGCAGTCAAGTTTAGCCGATTATTAATCGCAGATCCTGAAGAAACAAAACGATGGAAACCTGCATGAGGTCGGCACAGAAGCCGACGTTTGTGCAAGCTTCATCCCTAAAACAGATTATTCTAATGAAGAAATACACTTTTACAGAAAAGAAAGATACACGTTCAGGATTCGGCGCAGGCTTACTGGAAGCTGGAAGAAATAATCCTGAAGTTGTTGCACTATGTGCCGACCTGGTAGGCTCCCTGAAAATGGAAGCCTTTATCAAGGAGTTCCCAGAGCGTTTCTTCCAGATCGGTATTGCAGAAGCAAACATGATGGGAATTGCAGCAGGAATGACTATCGGCGGAAAAATTCCTTTTACAGGAACTTTCGCCAACTTTTCAACCGGCCGAGTTTACGATCAAATCCGTCAGTCTATTGCTTATTCAGATAAGAACGTAAAGATCTGTGCTTCGCACGCAGGTTTAACCCTGGGAGAGGACGGCGCAACCCACCAGATCCTGGAAGATATCGGTTTGATGAAAATGCTTCCCGGTATGACAGTGATCAATCCCTGTGATTATAACCAAACCAAAGCTGCTACCATCGCTATTGCCGAACATCATGGTCCGGTATACCTGCGTTTTGGACGCCCGGTGGTTCCTATCTTTACAGATGCTGATCAAAAATTCGAAATAGGTAAAGCATGGATGGTGAACGAAGGTGCCGATGTAAGTATTTTTGCAACAGGCCACCTGGTTTGGGAAGCTATTCAGGCAGGAGAGAAACTGGCTGAACTGGGCATTGATGCAGAGATCATCAACATCCACACCATTAAACCTCTGGATGCAGAGGCGGTATTGAAGTCGGTAGCTAAAACACGCTGTGTAGTCACTGCTGAAGAACATAACCGCTTAGGTGGTTTGGGCGACAGCATAGCTCAATTACTTGCTCAGAACAATCCTACTCCTCAGGAATATGTTGCGGTAAATGACTCCTTCGGTGAAAGCGGAAAACCTGCCGAACTGATGACTAAATATGGTCTGGATGCGGATCATATTGTGAAAGCAGCGCAGAAAGTGATTGCTAGAAAAGGATAGGAAACTTTGCCCAGGAAAGGCTTGGAACACGCGGCACGCGTGCGCGCCAGCAAGAGCAGCGAGAGATTGGCTCTTTTTCATCTAGGGACAGTATATACGAAAAAAGGCTTCTGCTATCGCAGAAGCCTTTTTTCGTATATGGAACTATGATATATCGATTTATATATTTATCGGTGATCTAACAAACCTTCTGGCTATTACATAGCATATGTAAGCAAAAAACGGCGCACAAACCACATCTATGGTGAAATGCACATGCTGGATCAACACCAGAATACCCATGGCTATCGTTCCAAATAAAGCCATAGCTTTTTCGGACTTTTTATTAAGGACCAGGTAAAAAAGAAACTGTGTTGCTGTATGTCCGGAAAAGAAAAGATCCTTGGTAACGTAACTTTTACCGTAAAAAAGATTACTTATAGGATCTGAAATCGGGATCAGCCCATGGGGCGGATCAAAAGGCACTAGCCCTATTGTGAAAAATCTTACCACATTAATGGTTATAAACCCATACATAAACACGATAAACATTTCAGGTTTTTGCAGGGCCCTGACAATGGTCAGTACCCCCATTATCCAGGTGATAATAAATATCGGCATTGATACGTCAATAGCGGGCAAAAGATGCAATACCGCATCATGTTGATCATAGCCATTCCGCGACTGTATAAACTGATAAAAGATCGGGAAGACCGGTAGCAAAGTAGCGAACAGACCGGCACCTAATAAAAACTTTTGTTTAAAATGCGTATCTTGCCAGGCAAGTTCCCATCTACCTACCGAAGCGCTTATTATTTTAACTCTGCTGTTACTCATTTACAAAAAGATAACCTAAACTTTACGTTGTATTTAAGGCGGTGCAAATATATTGTATTATCTAATTGTTTTTTAATCTTTCTTTAAGATTTGGCAGAACTACGGTTAATACATTAGCATTTAAGCAGTCAATTTTAGCAATCAGCAGATAAACAGTATTTTTACAAAAATTTCTAGAGAATGCCACAAAATATTGCTCCCGATACGGCTTATAGTTCAAGTGCCGCTTTTGAACGTCTTCTTACTATAATGAATACACTAAGAGAGCAATGCCCATGGGATAAAAAACAGACCATGGAAAGTTTACGGCACTTAACCATTGAGGAAACCTATGAGCTGTCGGATGCTATACTCGAAGGAGACACTTCTGAAATTAAAAAGGAATTAGGCGACATTATGCTACATCTGGTATTTTACGCCAGGATCGGGTCTGAAACGAATGATTTCACGATTACTGATGTGTTGAATGGGATCTGTGACAAATTAATTTCCCGGCATCCGCATATTTACGGCGAAACTGAGGTAAATGACGAACAAGATGTAAAGCGTAATTGGGAACAACTAAAACTCAAGGAAGGAAATAAATCAGTTTTAAGTGGCGTACCGGTGTCTCTGCCAGCATTAGTTAAGGCTTCCAGGATACAGGAAAAGGCCAGGGGCGTAGGATTCGACTGGGAAGAAAAAGAACAGGTCTGGGAAAAAGTCGAAGAGGAAATGCGGGAGTTCAAAGAAGAATTCGACGCCGTTGATGAGCGGTTTATTGATAAAGAAAGAGCTGAGAGTGAATTTGGAGATTTATTGTTTTCGCTCATTAATTATGCCCGGTTCATTGACATCAATCCCGAAGATGCCCTCGAAAAGACCAATAAAAAGTTTATTAAACGCTTCCAATATCTGGAGAATAAGGCAGCCTCGCAGGGAAAAAACTTAAAAGATATGACCCTGAGCGAGATGGACATCTACTGGAATGAAGCAAAAAAAATATAATAGCAGTTTTTTGTAGCGTCAACGGTTGTTATTCCGTAATAGAAGAAAAGAATTATAAATCTAAGCTCTAATTAAAATAGATTTTTAAATGTTTAAGAAGCCTCCCCTTTCTGAAACAGAATTGGTTCAGAAATGCAAATCCGGCGATTTAAAGGCTCAGGAAAAGCTATATAAGCATTTCTATGGATACGCTATGGGGGTAGGTATGCGATACCTGTCGGACAAAGACGATGTTCTGGAAGTAGTGAATGACTCTTTCATCAAGGTATTTAAAGCTATCCAGTTTTATAAAGATAACCAGCCTTTCCGGGCGTGGTTGCGTAGAATTGTGGTCAATACAGCGATAGACCAGCAAAGAAAGAATTTAAAGTATCAGAACAATGTAGATATTGAAGAAGCAGTTTATGTAGGTAAGCCTGCCGAAGCCGTAGATCATTTGTCAGCAAAAGATATATTAAAGCTGCTTGACAAATTACCGGAAATACACCGCATGGTATTCAACCTTTATGAAATTGATGGTTACAGCCATGACGAAATTGCTGAAATGCTGGCCATTCCGGTAAGTACTTCGCGCGTATACCTTAGCCGCGCAAAAGAAAAATTGAGAAAATACTTGAACCAACAAGAGGATATAAGCTATGTACGATCAGTTTGATGATAAGCTTAGTGGTAGAATAAAGGACGTGTTCGAGAATTTCGAAGATGACACTGCCGACTATGGCTGGACCGAACTAAGAAAGAGATTTCCGGGAGAGGAGAAGCGACGCGCTATACCAATTTGGTGGTGGCAGTCGGCTGCCGCAGTGTTATTAATAACCCTAGGAACTTTTGCTTACTATTGGAGAGATTCTGAAAAGGTTTATCTTACTGGCAAGAATCTGAAACCACATACCGAATCAGAAATGGTACAGAAAGCAGTACCTTCCGACTATCCGGATACAAGGCCCTTAAAAGAGCTCAATGCAGCTGGCACTGAAGCTGCTTTAATTAGCAGGGCCAGACATAACGGTACAGCTAAAGCCCGGTACCATACTATTTCAGGGGAAGATATACATCAACAGCCAGCATTTACAACACCCGAACCGAACGCTGTATCAGACAGCAGTTCAGCAAAATTCAAGGAGCTGGCCAGTTCTCTCGCGTTTCAGGAAGAACAACGCGTGGTATCTGTAACTTCAGAACAAGAAAAGCCTGCTGCAACAGTAATAAATGAGAGTAGCAGCAATGCCCTTGAGAGGGCCGTTGTGGCCGATATGCTTATGCAAAGGAATAATTCGCAGGCCTCGGCACTTGCCTCAATTGAACAAACACCGGATGCGCCTAAAAAAGAATCAAAGAAATCCAGGCAACTAACAATAGGTATTTTTGCAGGCAGTTATTTTAACTACTCTGATGGAAGCGAATCCGGAATGAATACAGGAGTTGGACTTTCTTCTGAAATTAGCATTTCCAAGAGACTTAAGATTTCAACCGGCATATCCCTTGCTCAAAACACACTTAAATATAGCGACGCAATTCCGCAAAGCGCGGCTGCTGATTTTAAATCTGTTGCTGCTTCGTTTGACGATGCAAATACCACTTTGAAGTCAGAAATGGCCAGCATGGTACCTGCTATTCAAACCACATATAATATAAACAATTACAATGCTTCGCTTTTAGGCCTCGATATCCCGGTAAACCTTAAATACACCGTTTTGCAAAGCCAAAACGAACTCTATGTCAGTGCTGGTTTAAGCTCAAACTTCTTTATTGAGGAATCTTATTCTTACTCGTATGAGTTAAACAGAGGGGCAGGTTCAACCACTTCTACTCAGGAAGATAATAATGCTACTTCAAAATTCCAGAACTTTGACCTGGCCAGAATACTCAATGTTTCTATTGGATTCGGCCATCCGGTAGGAAAACAAAGCCGGCTTTCTTTTGAGCCGTTTGTCAAATACCCTCTTGGAGGACAAGGCGCCAGGGATCTGCGCTTTGGAGCTGCAGGCATGAACCTTAAACTGAATTTTGGAATGTAAATCAAAACTGGCTCGTTTGTAAAACAGTTTCTGTTCAAAAATCACTAATATTGCTTTTGCTTTTGTGAATAAACATCTGCCATGACGGTTTTTCCAAAGCATTAATATGTCGGACCAAGTTGGCCTTCATTTTTAATAACCAGAACCTGAGTTCATGAAGTCTATTATTTGTGTATTCTTTTTAGGGATACTTACATTATCCTGTAAAAAGGAAGATACAGCGGGATTAAAAGAATATTCTTTTAATATGCCTGCATTTGCTAAAGCGACTGAAAAAATCCTTGTCAAAGACACTGAAGCGGCTATTACTGTTGAACTAATATCCGTTCTTGATTCAAGATGCCCGGCTGCAACCAACTGCGATGATCCGGGTAACTGTATTGTCAAAATAAAAATATCAAATATAAATCACTCCTGGAGCGAATCAATTCTTAGCATCGGAGATACAGAAAGCAATAACAAGGACGAGGTATTTGTTGTTATGGGAAAAATGATCTACCAGATCCGCCTGATCAATGTGAACCCAAAGCCTGGTGAAAATGCCGGCACAGAAAAAGTTGCCGAATTTATTGTAAGCAGGGAAGATTTTTAGTTTGGTTTGTAAGTTATAAGTTGAACTACCCGTTGCAGATTACTTAATATCATTATTTAAAGGTTATTGTTTTCACTGGTGAGATCCGTGTTACCAGCATAGAAGGAATAAACAATACCATAAGGCAAACCGATAGTGTTCCTATGTTTAAAAAAATAATTTCAGATACGCTAAGCTCTACAGGAACAAAGGACATATAATACGACGCCTGATCGAGCTGAAAGAACTGCGTATGTACCTGTAACAAACCAAGGCCGATTCCAACTAGATTGCCTAATAATAAGCCAAGGCCAATAAGGTAGGCGGCATTATTTAAGAATATCTTTTGAATATCCCAATTACTGCTGCCAAGAGCCTTTAGAATACCAATCATATTGGTACGTTCAAGTATAATTATCAGCAAGGCAGAGATCATATTGATAACAGCTACTGCCATCATCAGCACCAGGATCACCTCAGTGTTTACATCCAGCAGGGAAAGCCATTGAAAAATGGCAGGATGCCACTCTTTAACAGAGTAAGTTCTAATAGCTACAGCCATATTGTTATTCACCTCTGCGGTGACGGCCTCAAGCTTGTTAAAATCCTTAACCCGAAGTTCATAACCACCAACCTGGTCAGGCTGCCACTTATTTAGCCTTCTTATCACGGAAATATCGCCAATAATAAAGGTCTTATCTACTTCTTCTACACCTAGGTTATAAATCCCCACAATCTCAAATTTTCTTTTTAGCAAGGATTGCTGAATAAAGTACATGAGAAAATCGTCGCCCACCTTCAGTTTTAAGCGGTCGGCTAAAAACCTTGAAATGAGTATTTGTTTTGTTGCCTTAACCGAATCAGAAAAATCAATAACCTTTCCCGCGACCAGTATGTTCTGGAAATAAGCCCAATCGTAATTTTTGTCAACACCCTTCATTACCACGCCTTCTACTTCATCGTTGGTGTTAATGATGCCGGTTTTTGTTGCGTATGGTTGTGCGTGACTTATTCCAGGTAAAGAGCTCAGTAGTTCCAAGGTATCTTTGCTAATTCTGAAGGGGGAATTATCATATGAGGAATTTAAGTCATATTTCATCAATATAACATCTCCGGAGAAGCCTCTTACCTTTTCTCTGATCTCGGTTTTAAAGCCTCTAACAACAGCTAATGCGAGAATCATTACTGCCAGACTCAACATTATTCCTATTATTGCAATACGAACACTCAATTTCGAAAATGTTCGTTTGGAATTAAAAGTAATTCTCTTGGCTATAAAAGCTGGCAGATTCAAGTGCGTCTAAATTTGTGTTAACAAATATGCAAAAAATTCCGCCGGTTGATCAAAACGTAATTAAGCACATTCTATGAATAAGTATTTAATAACCCTATTGTTTCCTCTGCTTAGTGGTTTTAGCTGCAGCTCTTGCAACAAATCAATAACAATGCCTGCCAAAACTGTAACGACAGCCGAAATAGCTCCAAAGGCGGGATTTAAAACCGGTGCCGACCAAACCGAACAATACCTCGGTTACCTGAAGGACAAAAAAGTGGGAATGGTTGTCAACCAAACCTCTATAATTGGCAATAAGTTAAGCGTAGACAGTTTAAAGAAATTAGGTGTTAATATCACAAAAGTATTTGGTCCGGAACATGGTTTCAGAGGTCAGGCAAGTGCTGGAGCCAAAGTTCACAGCAACATCGACCCGAAAACAGGCATAAGAGTAGTTTCTTTATATGGCTCTAACTACAAACCGTCAAAAGAAGATTTACAAAACGTCGATCTGGTAGTATTTGACATTCAAGATGTTGGAGCGCGGTTTTACACTTACATCTCAACTTTACATTATGTTATGGAAGCTTGTGCTGAAAGTGGTATTGAAATGCTGATCCTCGACCGTCCTAATCCAAACCCTTACGTTGACGGACCGGTACTTGAGGCAAAACATAAATCTTTTATAGGCATGCACCCTATTCCCATTGTTCATGGAATGACAATAGCCGAGTATGCGCAAATGATCAATGGAGAGGGATGGTTAAAAAACAAGGTCAGATGTAAAACTAAAATCGTCAAGATGCTTGATTACAAACATTCAATGCCTTATACTTTACCGGTCAAACCTTCACCGAACCTAAACACACAGCAATCAATATTGCTCTACCCCTCTCTATGCCTGTTTGAGGGAACGATCATCAGTCAGGGACGGGGAACCTATTTTCCATTTCAGGTTCTTGGTGCCCCCAGGTTAGCCGGCAAGTATACATTTAACTTTACACCAGTGAGTATCAAAGGCATGAGCGAAAGCCCCCTGCATCAGGATCAAAAATGCTATGGCCTGGACCTAAGAACATACGATACCGCTAAATTGAAAAAACAAATAAACCTGGGATGGTTAATAGAACTCTATAGGACATATCCCGACAAGGAAAGATTCTTTGATCAAAAGCAAAGCAAACAGATCAACAACTTTGACCGCTTAGCGGGGAATGAATCGCTAAGGCAGCAAATCATCGCAGGTAAAACAGAAGACGAAATCAGAAAGAGCTGGAAACCTGCCTTGTCTGATTTTAAATTTATGAGAAAGAAATATTTACTTTATTAATCTTTTATCTTTTTAATCTAAACGATAACAATGCGTATAATCTTCATGGGAACACCTGACTTCGCCGTAGCATCGCTTGATGCTTTAGTGCAGGCAGGTTTTGAGATAGTGGCTGTGGTAACGGCTCCGGACAAACCTGCAGGCAGGGGTCAGAAGCTCAGTGAATCAGCGGTAAAAAAATATGCGACCGATCATGATTTACCAGTACTTCAGCCTGTTAGATTAAAAGATCAGACTTTTCTCGATCAACTGAGGTCCTATAAGGCAGATTTGCAGGTTGTAGTCGCATTCAGAATGCTTCCAGTAGCTGTTTGGGATATGCCAGCCAAAGGAACGATCAATCTCCATGCTTCGCTGCTGCCGGCTTATCGCGGCGCCGCCCCTATCAACTGGGCTGTAATAAACGGGGAAAAACAAACTGGTGTAAGCACCTTCTTTTTACAGCATGAGATTGATACCGGCAACCTGATCTTTTCCGAAAGTATACCTATCGGCGATAACGATACGGCGGGGGAAGTTCACGATAAATTGATGGTCACCGGTGCGAAACTTCTTGTTAAAACTGTTAGAGCGATTGAGGAGGGAAACTACACCGAAACTCCCCAGGACGAAATTTCGGGCAGTACAATAACCCATGCACCTAAAATATTTAAAGAGGATTGCCTGATCAATTGGTCCTGTCCCGTTCATCAAGTATATAATCATATCAGGGGATTGAGTCCGTACCCTGCAGCTTATACCATCTTCAAAGACAAGACTTTTAAAATCTTTTCAGCCGACCTATCCGCTGAAAAGCCGGAAAAGCAGCCCTCGGAATTCCTAAGTGATGGAAAAACGTTTTTAAAGTTCGCCTGCCAGGATGGATGGATATCAGTAAAAGATGTGCAGCTTGAAGGCAAAAAGAGAATGAGTGTAGAAGAGTTTTTAAGGGGTTTCCGTATTTCAGAGTAAAATTTAGAGATTACCTGGTCGCAATCTCTAAATTTTTAACGCTTAGTAAACCCTGCAGGCGCACGCGTGCCGCATGTACTAAGAACGCATTCTGAAACCTTAGTAAAAAGACGGGTATTTTGATGGATTAGTTTCATTCATCATTTCATACACAGTTTCTATAACATCATCCGGAGACGGCTTGGTAAAATAGTCCCCATCCGTACCGTATGGAGGGCGGTGTTCTTTCGCTGTTATGGTGCGCGGAGCGCTATCAAGGAGATAATACCCTTTTTGCCTTTCAATAATTTGTTGTAAGATATAGGCTGTAGCGCCGCCTGGCACGTCCTCGTCGACCACAAGCAGCTTATTCGTTTTCTTTAAAGACTTAAGGCATACCTGGTTCAGATCAAAAGGATGGAGCGTTTGCGGATCAACTATTTCAACCGAAATGCCCAGATCCTCAAGCTCCTGGGCCGCCTCTTCCACCACCCGCAAAGTAGAGCCATAAGAAACTATGGTAATATCTGTACCTTCTTTTATTACTTCAGCCATCCCTAGAGGTACGGTGAATTCGCCAACATTTGATGGAACTCGCTCTTTCAAACGGTAGCCATTTAAGCACTCTATCACGATAGCCGGTTCATCAGCACGTAAAAGTGTATTGTAGAGCCCGGCCGCTTGTGTCATATTCCGGGGTACACAAATATGGACTCCGCGCATTGCGCCTAAAATTGTAGCCATGGGAGACCCAGAATGCCATATCCCTTCAAGCCGGTGTCCCCTGGTTCTGATAATTACCGGGGATTTCTGCCCCCCCTTGGTTCGATAACTAAGGCTTGCTAAGTCATCACTTATAACATTGATGCAATACAACAGATAGTCAACATATTGAATTTCAGCTATAGGTTTCAAGCCTCTGAGAGACAAGCCAATTCCCTGGCCCATAATGGTACTTTCCCGAATGCCCGTATCAGCTACACGAAGCTGTCCGTATTTGGATTGGAGGCCTGCAAATCCCTGATTAACATCACCGATGCTGCCTACATCTTCACCAAAAGCGATTATCCTGGGGTCCCGGGCTATGTTTTCGTCGAAACATGCATTTAGTATCTCACGTCCGTCAATCCACTTTGCGTCATCCTGATAAACAGCAGGCACAACAGGTACAGCCGAAGGAGAATCAATTCCATCTGTAAACAATTTTGAATTATATCGCTCGCTGTTTAATTCAAACTCTCTTTTGTACCAGGTTAACAGGTTTGACTTTGCTTCCGACGGTTTCGTAATGCGAATCGCCTTGCGAATAGCAACAAACAGGTCGCGTCTTGAAAGCTCGGAGGAAGATAAAAGGGATGAAGCCATTTTATCCAATTCCTCAATTCCAAAATCCTTTAACAGTTGAGCCACTTCCCGGGTTTCGGACTTTAGTTTGTCTTGCACTGTAGTCCAGGCCACCTTCTGACACTCGCGCACATACGATTTTGCGCTTGCTTCGATTTCTACAAGCTCATCCTCGGTGCAAATGGCTGAATCCAGGATCCATTTGCGCATTTGTACTAAACAGTCGTATTCTGCTTCCCAGTCTAAGCGCTCTTTGTTTTTATACCTCTCATGCGAACCAGAGGTTGAATGTCCCTGGGGCTGAGTCATTTCACAGACATGGATCAATGCGGGGATATGTTTCTCCCTGCAGATCTGTATGGCTTTTTCATATATTTCGCACAAGCCGGGGTAATCCCAACCTTTCACCTTGAAAATTTCAAAGCCCTCTCCTTTTTCATCTCTTTGAAAGCCTTTTAGTATTTCCGAGATATCCATTTTGGTAGTTTGGAGCTCCGAAGGTACGGAGATTGCATAACCGTCATCCCAAACCGATATTGCCATTGGAATCTGCAGCACTCCAGCGGCATTCATTGCTTCAAAGAAAACCCCTTCTGAAGTTGAACCATTTCCAATGGTGCCAAAGGCGACTTCGTTTCCTTTCACCGAAAAATCGCTAAGGTATTCAAGATCTGGGTTCTGCCGGTAGAGTTTAGAAGCCCATGCCAGACCGACCAATCGGGCCATCTGTCCGCCGGTGGTTGAAATATCCGCTGAGGTATTTTTCTGATCAGTATGACTTTTCCAGGAACCGTCTTGGTTTAGGATACGCGTTGCAAAATGAGCATTCATTTGTCTTCCGCCCGAAAAAGGATCAAATTCGATATCAGTATTCCCATATAACTGAGAGAAAAACTCCGTTATGGTCGCCATCCCGGCGGCAAACATAAACGTTTGGTCACGATAATATCCCGCCCGCCAGTCGCCTTTCTTAAAGGCTTTTGCCATAGCCACCTGGGCAACTTCCTTACCGTCGCCAAAAATGCCGAACTTGGCTTTGCCTGTAAGTACTTCTTTCCGGCCTATTAAACTGACCTGCCTGCTCTCAAAACATATCCGGTAATCTTTCAGGACAATATTTTTAAAGTCGTTAAAGCTTAGCTCGGAAACATCAAATTGGTTAGTAACATTCATTTCTTCTGGCATATCCTCAAAGTCAAACCTTCCAAAAATATGTAAAATATTAGGTGTTATGAAACCTTAAGATTTTTGTTACGTACAACTGGTATGTTTTTTGAACATAAAATCTTACTTTTACCTTTGTAGACAAACTTCGAGATTTAGAAATGAAAAAGCTATTAACAATATGTGCAGTTATTTTAGGTTTCGCCTTCTTCACTGCCATGCGGGCGGATGTTGCCGGTGAATTCAAATTCGAAAAAGAAACTAACGACTTTGGGAAGATTCCTCAGGGCAAGCCTGTGAGTTTTGATTTCAAGTTTACGAATATTGGCGACCAGCCTTTAATTATAACAAATGTTGAGTCAACCTGCGGATGCACTGTTCCTAAGTACACCACTACTCCAATCAAAAAAGGTGAGGTAGGAGTTATTTCGGTTACATACAATGCAGCGGCCGTCGGCTCATTTACAAAACCGCTGACTATTAAGTCAAACGCCAAAACACCGGTAAAATATCTTTACATTAAAGGTGAAGTTGTAAGCGGCACATCGAAATAAAAAATAAACAGCTTAAAAGATTTAAAACCTCTCTGTAAGCAGAGAGGTTTTTTTATTTTTGCGCACTATGCCACAAATTTCAAATAAGGGGAAGCTGATGCCGGCCTCTCCTATAAGAAAGCTCACTCCTTTTGCTGAAGGAGCAAAACAACAGGGAAAGAAGGTGTATCATTTAAATATCGGGCAACCAGATATTGAAACGCCAGAAGTGATGCTTAATGCAATAAAGAATATTGATTTCAAGGTTTGGGCCTATACCCAGTCTGAGGGAACATTATCATACCGTAAAAAACTGGTCGAATATTATAATCGTGCAAATTATAATGTAACAGTCGACGACATCTTGGTAACTACAGGTGCATCAGAGGCTATCACAATAGCTATGCAAACCTGTTTGGACTCTGACGACGAGGTGATCATTCCGGAACCTTTCTATGCTAATTACAATGCTTTTGCATGGATGAGCAGTGTGAAAATTAAACCGGTTCTCTCTCATATCGAAAATGGCTTTGCATTGCCGCCTATCAGCGAATTTGAGAAACTGATCACAACGAAGACCAGGGCGATCTTCATTTGCAATCCGAATAACCCGACCGGCTATTTATACTCGTATGAGGAAATGGTTGAATTAAAAAACCTTTGCCTTAAATACGATCTGTATTTATTTGCGGATGAAGCCTACAGGGAGTTTTGTTACGATGGCAGTAAGTTTTACTCGCCCATGCATCTCGACGGTTTAGACGAACACGTTATTGTATTCGATAGCGTATCAAAAAGATATAGTGCCTGCGGAGCCCGCTTAGGTTGCTTTATAACCAAAAACAGGAAGGTAATTGAAACCGCCTTAAAGTTTGCACAAGCCAGGTTAAGTCCGGGAATGGTGGCTCAACTAGCCGGGGAAGCTGCAGTTGACACACCTCAATCTTACTTTGACAATGTTAACAAAGAATACACCGAAAGAAGGAACATGCTGGTTTCATCACTAAATAAGATGGAAGGTGTATATTGTCCAAATCCTGGTGGCGCATTTTATGTGGTTGCAAAGTTCCCGGTCGATGATTGCGAAGCTTTCTGCCAGTGGATGCTGGAGGAGTTTGACTATGACAATCAGACAGTAATGATGGCACCTGCGGCCGGATTCTACAGTTCTGAGGACGCTGGCAGAGATGAGATCAGGTTGGCATATGTTTTGAATAAAGAAGATTTAGCTAACGCGATGATCTGTCTCGAAAAAGCTTTAAAGGAGTATCCGGGCAGAAAAACGGTTGGCAGTTTGCAAATTGGTGTAGAAAGCTAATTATTTAGCTTAAATTTGTAAGCGCAATACAACACTTGGGCCCGACCGGAATTGACAGGATGGATGATAAGTGTGTAAGCATGCAGCGCATTGAGAATACAGCGCTATAATCAGGGTTCTCAAACAACAACAGGCGAAAATAACTACGCTCTTGCTGCTTAATCTTAACGGAGTTAAGATTTGCCTTTGTTACACTTTAGAAGTGTAAGCGAGATGTTTCCCGGGAGCCAGGTCTGGCGGCACCCGATCCGGAAGCACGGAAAAGCCGGAATAAGGATAAAGGAGCTTTGACTTTATCTCGAAAACCAAAGAAGCTAAGGATTGAGCAGGATGTTTGCGGCCAACTCAATCTCTAAAACCAAACGCAAAATAAGCATGTAGAAAGCGCATCTGGTCCCATGTTTGGACGAGAGTTCGAATCTCTCCGGGTCCACATTTTAAAAGCCGCCATTAAGGTGGCTTTTTTTATATCATACTTTTCTTTTTTTAATCCCTGTCTTTCGATAGCTTCGTAATTTTCAACGGATTTGACGTAAGTTCAGCCATTTCCCTGCGGCGTTTAACAACATTAATCGCAGTGAATAAAGCTTCCCGGAAAGAATTCTCAGATGCCAGATTTTTTCCGGCAATATCGTAACCTGTTCCATGATCCGGCGAAGTGCGCACCACGGGTAAACCGGCCGTGAAATTCACCCCATTATGAAAGGCAATATATTTAAATGGAATCAGGCCCTGATCATGATACATCGCTAGCACAGCATCAAATTTGAGGTGAGAGCCATTAGCGAAAAATCCGTCAGCCGGGTAAGGGCCAAAGGCAAATATTCCTTTTTCTTTGGCCTCCTCAATTGCAGGAACGATAATTTCATTCTCTTCCTTCCCTATTAGACCATTGTCTCCCGCATGCGGATTAAGCCCCAAAACAGCGATCCGCGGTTTTTGAATCCAAAAATCACTTTTCAGACTACTCTTCATCAACTCGAGCTTCGATACTATGCTTTCCTTAGTAATGCTCATCGCGATCTCTCCTACCGGGATATGTCCCGTAACCACTCCGGTTTTAAAATCCTCACTTACGAGAAACATCAGAGAGTCTGCAGCGTTGGTCCGATGCTGAATGTATTCAGTATGACCGGGAAAACTGAAGTTATCACTTTGGATATTATGTTTATTTATTGGGGCTGTAACCAGGGCATCGATGCTACCAGCCAGCAGATCGGTAACCGATTTTTCGAGTGAGATAAAAGCATATTTACCACCCGCTTCAGTTACCACGCCAGGCTCAATTTTAACATCCTCCTCCCAGCAATTGATCATATTCGCCCGTTTAGCGTTTGCCTGGTTCGGATGGCTGATGACATTGAAACTGAAGTCATTTATAGATAATGCTTTGCGATAAAATGAAGCAACTTTTGTATTTCCATAAACAACAGGAGTACAATAATCCAAAATCTTATGATCAGACAAGGTTTTAATGATCACTTCCAATCCGATGCCGTTTATATCCCCTACAGAAATTCCTACTTTTATTTTATCGCTCATATTATCTAAAGATGCCCTTACCAAATTTCATATATTTATACAAACTTATATAAAAGTTCATATGCATTATGGATTTATGTTAAAAATATAAAATGTTATATAAAACTTAGCCTGCAAATTTTACATTCTTCATATATGAGATATGGATAAAGAACCTTCGAAATAAATGCACCGGGCGGTACCAACCTTTAAGCCCATCTTTTTTACGTAATTTTGCCCGAAAATAAGCGTTGATGAGTTCTGTTAGAGCAAAGAAGCACCTGGGTCAGCATTTCCTGACCGATAAAAATATCGCTGCAAAGATCGTAAATAGCCTTCGGCCCGAGGGTAAATACACTGAAGTACTGGAAGTAGGGCCAGGCATGGGCGTCTTATCAGACTTTTTATTGCAAAAGACAGAGTACCAAACTTCCCTGATAGACCTCGACGTGGAATCGTATCAGTTTCTTCAAAAGCAATATCCACAGCTGGGCAAGCGGCTGATAAACGGCGATTTTTTAAAGCTGGACTTTAAAGATGCCATTTCCGGGCAGTTTGCCATTATCGGAAACTTCCCATACAATATATCATCTCAAATACTATTTAAAATTTTGGACAATAGGGAGCTCATTCCCGAGATGGTTGGCATGTTCCAGAAAGAAGTGGCTGAACGATGCACTGCTGAAGCGGGCAATAAAGAATATGGCATTCTAAGCGTTCTTGTGCAGGCCTACTACAATGTAGAATACCTTTTTACAGTTAAAGCCGGAGTATTTAATCCCCCGCCGAAAGTGCTGTCAGCTGTAATACGGTTAACGCGAAAAGAACAACTACAACTTGATTGTGATGAAAAATTATTTTGGCGGGTAGTAAAGGCAGGCTTCAATCAAAGGAGAAAAACCCTTCGCAATGCCTTGTCAGCAGTAATACCAAAAGAAAAAATGACGGAAGACCCTGTACTTGATCTAAGGGCCGAGCGGTTGAGTGTTGAAGACTTTGTAAACCTGACTAAATGGGTATCCCGGCGGCTTTGAAATGCGAAGATTACATTTGAATGTAATTGCTTTATTTAATTTTGGCAAAAGATTTACCGTTTGATGCAGAACAAAAAGATTCTTATAGTAGATAGATTACATCATGTTTTTAAAGAAGAAGCGTTTAAACTTGGTTATCAAGTTGATGATCTCCCTGATCTTACAAGGGAACAGACGCTCGAAGTTTTACCTGAATACCATGGCATCGCTGTACGGACAAAATTCAAGATCGACCGGGAATTACTTGACAGGGGATTAAACCTAAAGTTTGTTGCGAGAGCTGGTGCAGGTCTGGATAATATTGATGTAGATTACGCTAAAAAAAAAGGCTTAGCTCTTTTAAATGCTCCTGAAGGTAACCGCGACGCGGTAGCAGAACATGCGATAGGAATGTTGTTATCGCTGCTAAATAATTTACGAAGGAGTGATATCGAAGTAAGGAATGGCTTATGGAATCGCGAAGGAAACCGCGGCCTTGAACTGAAGGGTCGTACAGTGGGTATAGTTGGTTATGGATTTATGGGCCAATGTTTTGCCAAAAAACTGAAAAGCTTCGACGTGAATGTTATTGCGTACGACAAATATAAAACGGGATTTACTGACGAGTTCGCTTCTGAGGTTAGCATGGAGCAGATCGTTCGGCAATCGGATATACTTAGTTTACACATCCCACTAACCCGTGAAACACGGCAATTAGTTGACGATGAATATCTGTTTCATTTCAGAAAACCTATCTTCTTTCTTAATACAGCGCGGGGTGAAATAGTGAATACAATGTCCATTCTAAAAGCTATTAGAGAAGGTAAAATACTTGGGGCCGGCCTGGATGTACTGGAAATTGAAAAGTTTCCGGCCCTGAGTCAGCAAGATTGGTTCTCAGATCTTATTAAAGAAGGCCGCGTACTGCTCAGTCCTCATGTAGCAGGCTGGAGTGTTGAATCTTTTCAACGTATTTCAGAAGTACTTGCAGAGAAATTAAAAGGGATCGCCGAAAAACCATAGGTCCGACGGAAAGTTAATCTTATCCGCCGGACGAACTTAGTATTCACGCTAAATTCGGCAACACATTGGGATTATAATTTAAAAATTCTTCGTAAGCTTTGCTTAGATCGTTTACAGAGTTTACTTCAATATTATCACCCCAGGGAGTCCAGGAAATAAACTTTTCTTTCTTTTCCGCATTTTTGGGCGAAATTTCTTCATAAATTCCAAAATTACCCAGGGTATAATACTTGATTTTCCTGGTACGGCGATCAAGAAGATGGGATTTCGTAAGTTGGAACCCCATATTTTTAATCCAGTTCCTGATAGATAAAGCCCTGTTCCGTGTCATGACAATTCTGTTTTTTTAGTTTTTCATTCGGTTTTTTAAATAATCAATTTTCGAACACCGGTCCAATTACACTGATTAACAACTTTTTAACACCCTCTTTCCCACAGTGTTCTCAAAAAATTAACTTTTTATTCATATTATGTGGATAACTTGTGTGGATAAACAAGAGCAAAGCCAGTGAAGAAACGGACCTATAGTCATTATTATTTCCCTTAAAAATAATAAAGTCTTACATTTGGGTGTCTGCCTAAGCCAGCCTTCATTCTGAAGTTCACAATTTCAAAACACTAATACCCCTATTTGCCTTTTATAAATGGCCTAACAAGGAAAAAACTATGAGTAAAACCATCATTATATCAAACAGACTGCCGGTAAAGATCACCAAAGACCATGAAGAGTTTATCCTTAAACAAAGTGAAGGAGGCTTGGCAACCGGGTTGGGTTCGATATACCGTCAGGGGAATAATGTTTGGATTGGCTGGCCTGGAGTAGAATGTTCGTCGGTGGAAGAAGAAAAACTAATATCAGAAAAACTGTCTGAGATCAACCTTCTTCCCGTTTTTCTGACTCAGGAAGACATCAATCTGTACTATGAAGGTTTCTCAAATGAAATACTCTGGCCCGTGTTCCATTATCATCCAACGTATGCTGTCTATGAACAATCATACTGGGATAGCTATGTAAGTGTAAATAACAAATTCAAAGATGCAGTGCTGGCAATTTCAGAACCGGGTGATATTATTTGGATCCATGATTATCAGTTACTGCTACTCCCCGGATTGATCAGAGCAGAGCAGCCTGACCTAACTATCGGTTTTTTCCAACACATCCCCTTCCCTTCTCATGAACTGTTCAGGTTAATACCATGGAGAAAAGAAATCCTGGAAAACATGCTTGGAGCAGATCTTATAGGTTTTCATACTTTTGATGATGCCCGGCACTTTCTAAGTGCCGCTACCAGGGTGCTTCCCGTACAGTCATCGGCTAACGTGTTAAGCTATAATGAAAGACAAATAGTGATTGAATCATTCCCAATGGGAATCGATAATAATAAGTTCGAACAACTTACATACGAACAACTGGTACAGGACAATATTGAGAAGCTGAAAAAAAGCTTTCAATACTCAAAAGTGATATTGTCTATTGATCGCCTTGATTATAGCAAAGGCATCCTGAACCGTTTGCAGACTTACCAGATGCTACTGCAAAAGAATCCTGAATACATCGGCAAGGTGGTTCTATACATGATCATAGTTCCATCCAGGGATACGGTAAAACAGTATAAAGAACTGAGGGATGAAATTGATAAAGTGGTCGGCAACATAAATGCACAATACCGGACGCTTAACTGGCTGCCAGTGCATTACTATTACAGGTCATTTGAAATCGAGATGCTCGCTGCCCTGTATAACCTTGCAGACATCTGCCTGGTAACACCTATGCGCGATGGCATGAACCTGGTGAGCAAAGAATATATTGCCTGCCGGACAAACAATACCGGGGTGCTTATCCTCAGTGAGATGGCGGGTGCCGCCAAAGAGCTTATCGACTCGATCATTGTGAATCCGAATAATATAGGAGAAATGTACAGGGCCATTATAGAAGGCCTGGACATGCCCGAGCCGGAACAACAGCGACGAATGACCCAAATGCGAGATATTGTTTCAAAATTCAATATCAGACACTGGGTAAAAATTTATATGGACAGGCTACAAGAGGTGAAACTCATGCAGGCTTCGCTCCAGGCGAAACATATCGGCTCCCAAAGGCGTCACATTATAGAAAAAGAATACTCAGCTGCTTCTAACAGGATTTTATTCCTCGACTATGATGGCACCCTGGTTGGATTTGATACAAATATCAACAAAGCATCTCCGGATACTGAACTAATGAGCATCCTTCATCAGCTAAGCTCTGATCCATCCAACACGGTAGTGATCATTAGTGGAAGAAAACACGAGAATCTGGAAGAGTGGTTTGGACACCTACCTATCGACATCATTGCAGAGCATGGTGCATGGCAAAAGAAACATAGAACCGAATGGGTGGAGCAACCCGGACTATCAAATCACTGGAAACAGGATATTTTCCCTATACTGGAAACTTTCACAGACAGAACACCCGGTTCCTTCATTGAAGAGAAAACCTATTCCCTTGTCTGGCATTACAGAAAAGCAGAAAAAGATCTTGGAGAACTGAGAGCTAATGACCTCATGGCAAATTTACGATACATCACAGCAGACAAAGGCCTCCATATGCTCCCTGGAAATAAAGTTGTAGAAGTAAAGAACATGGAAGTTAACAAGGGAAAAGTGGCACTTACCTGGCTTAGTAATGACTCGTATGATTTTGTGATGGCCTTGGGTGACGATCATACAGATGAAGATATGTTCAAAGCATTTTCTCATGACTCGGTTACTATAAAAGTGGGCAGCAACATTTCTGCAGCCAGGTTTTACCTCAATGACTACAAAGAGGTAAGGCAGCTCCTACGTACACTGGCGGAGAAAAATGATGTGGAATCGACTGAAAATCAAAATTCTAAGTAAGGAGATAACCTGTTAATAAGGTCTTCGTTTAATAAAACGACGTTCTTCAGGTCGGCCGCAGACTTGTATAAGCCATGCTGTGTCCTGTATTGAATAATTGCATTGATCTGCTTGTATTTAAGGAATGGATATCTTTTCAGATCGTCAAAATCTGCGGCATTGATGTTCAGCTTCCTAATGGCCTGACCGTTGACCGTGACCTGGTTTTTCAGTCCTGCAAATCTCGAGGAATCAAGACCGTATACCTCCATTAATTGCTCTTTTCTGTAAAAGCCACCAACCCGGTCCCTATACTTCACTATACGACTGGCAAAAGCAGGACCGATTCCCTTCAGAGATTCAAGCTGGGCTGAGTCGGCACTATTCAGCTCTATCATGATCATCTCTTTTTTTCCTGTGAAGCCGGTTCTCTTTTTCTCCCAGGCACCAGCATAGCTTTTTGGAGGAATGTTTATATATGGCTTCAGACGCAAATAATCGTTAAGGCTTATAGAATATATTTTCTTTAGATCCTCTTTCTCGTAAAATCTTCCGCCTTTGGATCTGTAGTTATTAATAACCCTGATTTGCTTGTCGCTTAGCCCCAGTTTTTTCCATGACTGTTCAGGCAGATTATTTGGATCAAATTTGAAATATACAGGCTTAGATACTGTTTCGTTCTTTTTCTTAGAATACCCAGGATAAGACCTGTGAGAATTTTCACGCGCAGATTCTTTGAAAGCATTTACCTCTTTTTCAAACTCGTCATACCTATAAACCTGTGGAGGATTGAAATAAGCATATATGTAGGGAGCGAGGGCAATAAGTAAGAGCAGAAAACAGAAAATTATCAATCCGTTAAGCTCTTTCTTGGTAAAACTTAGGAATTCTTTTAACGACTCTTTCATAACAAATTGTGATGAAAGTAAGACATTGTTCTGGCACTGCCTATGACCAAGGTCATCTTGAGAGTCTTTGATCCAGCGCAAAAAAAGGAAGAGGGCTGCTTACGCAAAACCCTCTTCACAACACTAAACCAAAATTAGTTTTTTTATATAGAGAACTTCAGATGATTAAGCCGTTCTTAACGTTAGTTCAGCAGGTGATTGGTCGAGCGACACCTTTTTTGCTGAACTGGATTTTTTTTCGATCAAAGCGAACATCGCCCAAGCTATGGCAACTGAACAGATCATACCGAACAGAATGGCTATTTTAGCGCTATCCTTAGCAGCTTCACTGGTAAAAGCGAGATTCGTTGTAAAGATGGACATGGTGAAACCTATTCCGGCAAGCGTTCCCATACTAAACACCTGGTTCCAGCTAATATTTTTTGGTAATGAAGCGACTTTCAGAAGAACCAGGATACGGCTGAAAAGATAAATTCCTATTGGCTTACCTGCTACCAAACCCAGTATTACTCCTAGACTCAAGGTACTACCTAAAGATCCTAAAATATCAGAGGGAAGCAGTATTGCGGTATTTGCAAGAGCAAACAGCGGCAGTACCAAAAAATTAACCGGTTTGTGAATTTCCTTTTCGATAGCTGGAAGTGTTTTAACGGGCATGGCAAACGCAATTAATACACCCGCAATACTTGCTTCAATTCCCGCTTTAAACACAGTAAACCACAATATTAAAGATAGGATGACCTGAAGCGGTGCAAAGTTAACCTTGCGGGACGATGCTACTAAAAGCATCATGTAAACTACCACACTTAAGCTTAAAAACAACCAGCTTACATTGCCGCCATAAAACAGGGCGACAATCATTATAGCACCCAGATCATCAATAATAGCAAGGGCCATAAGAAATATTTTCAGGCCAGTTGGAACTCGCTTACCAAAAAGAGAAGCAATTCCAAGCGAAAAAGCAATATCTGTAGCTGTTGGAATACCCCAACCACTTTGGTAAGCAGAATTTAAGTTAAAAAGCACAAAAATAAGTGCAGGAATCACCATTCCCCCCAAGGCTGCACCTACAGGCAGGATTGCCTTTTTAAAGGAAGAAAGTTCACCACTTACCAACTCCCGCTTAATCTCCATTCCAGCCAAAAGGAAAAAGAAAGACATCAGGAAGCTATTGATCCATTCAAAGAAATTAGCAGGCAATGATAACTCATGCAGAGAATGACTCTCGAAATGCCAGAAATGCCTGTAGGTTACCCCACTCGAAGAGTTTGCCAAAAGTATAGAGATACAGGTGGACAATATTAGCAGAACACCAACGGTCCTGGTATCCTCGATTAAAGCTTTTAATGGATTAAAGGTTCTTCTAATAATCTTTTTCATTTCCTCTAAATCAAATCAGGTCTCTGGATATAGGTAAAGACCAAAACGAGCTGGTCTCTACCTTAAGAAGTTTTTAGAATGCGTAAACTACAGCAAGTGAAAACTGAGAAGCGGATTTAGTATCTGCTCCCATACTTGTTTTCTTCTTCATAAACACATCTTCAGAAGCATTATCTAATCTTAGTTCGGGAATAAATGTTAATCCACCGGCTTTAAGATTTGCAGAAAGAGTCAACGATGTTATTGATTCATCTGGACTTACAAAGATGGCTCCTGCCGCATCATCTTTTTTGACTTTGAAATACTCGCCTCTTAGTCCTAATGCGAAGTTGTCGCTTAAGCTATACTGAGGATATAGTGCAACGCCAGTGTAACCTCCGCCATCACTAGGCATAGTGCGATCTGCAGCATTAAGACCTAACTTAAATGCATCTGTCAACTGATATGTTGTTGTTAAATCAATTATTGTTCCTGATGGATAGCCTGTTAAAAAGTTGATGTATGCATTCCATCCTTCAACAGGAGCCAGTGAAAGCTGAGCACCAAAATCAGAAACACCATTCAGATCCTGATAAGTATTCCAGTCATTGAATAATCCAACCATAACTCCTACTTTATCCGACACAGCATAGTTAGCCTTAATACCAGCATTCTGGAAAGGACCGGCACCAAACAGATAAGATGTAGAATAATTGAAGTTAGCGACAGGAGAAATCACTTCGTATCCTACAAAAGTTCCCATATAACCGGCAGTCATACTGAACTTGTCAGTGAATGCATAGTTCACATACAAGTTTTGGATATGGAATGTATTTGAAGGATCAGTGTCATCACCGGTAGGAATAGACTGATATTGTCCACGCGGGCCAAACGACAACTCACCAACAAATGAAGCCTTCCCTGTTGACTTTTTAAGAGCGACATCGATCATTCCTAATGATATAGAATTCTGATCACTGTTAAAGTATGTAGGAATATTACCCACTCCCGAAAAATCATACTTATAATAAGTGTCAACAGATCCGGATATTTCTAAAGGTGAAGAAGTAGATGTAGTGTCTTGAGCATGGGCATAAGACGTCCCAGCAATTGCAACAATGGCTAATAATTTTTTAATCATGTGATTTTGTTTGTTAAATAAGGTTGTTGTTGATTTTATTTCAGTTAATAGTGTTGTTTGATTAATAGTGATCTAGGCAAACACTTCTTTTTCAGATTCAGTAGCTGAAGCCTCAAGGGACAATACTGCAGGAATAGAATAAGCATCGATACCGTGTTCGTAGATATCCAGACCTTCCACTTCTTCCTTTTCAGAAACTCTCAAACCGATGGTGTATTTCAATATGGCAAATATTGCGAAGGCAGAAACAAAAGCAGCAACGCCGTAGATAGCTACACCCTGAAGCTGGGCAATGAACGACTTACCTTCTCCAAAAATCCCTACAGCAAGTGTACCCCATATACCACAGAATAAGTGAACAGGCACGGCACCTACAACGTCATCTAATTTTAAAGCGTCAAGCAACTTAACACCCAATACAACTAGCACACCTGCAACCAGTCCGATGATAATCGATTCCATAGGAGTAATTACGTCAGCACCTGCTGTGATACCAACCAAACCAGCAAGAATTCCATTTAATGTCATGCCGAAATCGTAAGTTTTGTTGACGAAATACGCCGCAAGAGCTGCAGCTACTGCGCCGCCGCAAGCACCTAAGGTTGTAGTAACCAGTACTAATGAAGTCATGCCGGGATCCGCTGAAAGCACAGAGCCTCCGTTAAATCCAAACCAGCCCAACCAAAGAAGAAAAGTACCAGCAGTTGCCAACGGAAGATTAGATGCTGCAAAGGTTTTCACTTTGCCGTTTGCATATTTTCCTTTACGTGCTCCTAATAGCATAATACCTGCTAGAGCTCCCCAGCCGCCCACAGAGTGAACCAGGGTTGAACCTGCAAAATCATGGAAACCCATATCATTTAATGCTCCGTACCCCCATTTCCAGCTACCTAGAATCGGGTAGATCAACCCGGCAAATACCACTGTAAAGGCGATATATGCACCGAATTTAATACGTTCGGCTACTGCTCCTGATACAATAGTTGCACAAGTTGCGGCAAACATTGCCTGGAATAAGAAATCGGTCCAGTAAGTATACCCGCCACTAGCATAATCAGCGGTAATACCGTTTTCTGGTGCTGCAATTCCGGTTCCTGAAAAACCAAACCAGCTGTAAGAACCTTCAGCAAAACCAGGATACATTAAATTAAATCCTACCAGTGCATAAATGAGGATACCGAGGACTGGAGTAATAGTATTCTTAAATAAAATATTTACCGTGTTTTTGGTTTGAGAAAATCCTGCTTCAACACTTGCGAATCCAAGGTGCATAATAAATACAAGTGCAGTAGACAACATCATCCAGATATTGTTACTTGTCAGCATGGCATTCGCAATTTCTGACGCTACTCCTGCTTCTTCTACAACAGCCAGGACATTCATCATTGGCAGATGGCTTGACATTTCAATAACTGCGTTAAAATTTTCCATAATCTTTTGGTTTTAGCTGTTAAATATTCGTTTGTTTATTATTTTTTAATCTTTCGTACGATTTGATGATAAAATTAGTAACAAAAATCAATATTTCAAGTACTTTTTTAAAAAAAGTATTAAAAAAATCATAAAATGCGGTGGATTGTCTAAAAAACAAGCAAATAAAAACCAACAAAACGAAAATACAGGCCAAAACAATCACTGAATTCGAATAATTAAGAATAAAATAGACTCAAACACAACACTGACAATCTATTATTCTGAAAAAACCGAGCAAGACACTAGAAGAAATTAGCCAAGAGCATTAACAAAACATTAGAAATAAAAAAAAACGCAGTAAAGCAAACCACTTCACTGCGTTATTCTATTTTAAAACTGACTTGGGGGGGTACTCGAAGAAATTATATTATTGCGAGATACTCTGATCCCTGCACAACACCTTTAGACTCGAGTCTTTTATCGATATAGGTTTGAATCTGCGATTTTTTCATCCCCCAATTAGGAGCTATCAGCAGATCGTAGTCGGCAAGGCCGAATAAACGCTGCACAACAATATCAGGGCGCAACAAAGGAATAAACTCAGCAAGAAAGTCAGTGTATTCTTCAATTGAAAACACTTTAAATGGATTGCGTTTATATTGCACTCCCATTATGGAACCTTCTACAATATGCAAATGGTGAAGTTTAACGAATTTAATCTGAGGAAAACGGTTGATCTCATCAGCATATTTCAACATCATTTCCTTACTTTCCCATGGAAAGCCAAAAATAGTGTGAACACATATATCAAGCCGCGAGTTCTCAACGAGATTAAGCGCCTGTACTAATTCTTCATGACTGCACCCCCGATTAATCTGATTGAGCGTATCATTATAGATAGACTCCATACCCATTTCAAGATCGACATGAAGGCCGCGATCTACGTAACTTTCGAGCAGGGCGACTTTTTCAGCATCAATACAGTCCGGGCGGGTTCCCACCGATAGCCCCACCACATTTTCTGGCGCTATACTCAAAGCTTCATTATACATCATTTTTAAAAAATGTGCTGGAGCATAGGTATTCGTGTTCGGCTGGAAGTAAATGATAAATTTCTCGGCTGCATATCCCTTAACCGCCCTTTCAATCCCCTTTTCGATCTGCTCTCGAATCACAGGTGTTTTCCGGGAAAGTTCTGGCGTAAACGAGTCGACGTTACAGTATGAGCATCCACCGTATCCCTTACTACCATCCCGGTTCGGACAAGTAAATCCTCCATCCACAATAATCTTAAACACACGCTTGCCGTCATATTTATTTTTCAAATATGCACCGTAATGATTGTAACTTCTTTGGCCGAAATCTACCGGAGTACCCATTATATAGCTTAGTTTTATAAACTGTATTTAGTTAAACCCTTAAATCCACTCAAAATACCGTTTTTTATATTTAACTTTTTACTTTTAAAACTTCTGCAAAGGTAACAATAAGGCTTGGTAAAATTTAACTGAATTAAATGCTGCGTATATATTATAAAAAAGACCGGAGACTAGCCAAGGAGACCGACCTTGACGAGCTCCGCGAAATTCCAATGGAAAGCATGATCTGGGTCGACCTTCAAAACCCAACAGCTAAAGAAAAAGCAACCATTGAAACGTACTTCGATATTAAATATTCATCCGAAGAACAGTCCCAGGAAATTGAAAGCTCCTCGCGTTTTAGTGAAATGGAAGATGAGCTGATCATTAATTCCAATTTCTTGTCAATACGTGAAAAAGGATTTGTGTACTGTCCGGTTTCCATTATAGTTGAAAAAGGAATTCTATTCACCTATCGGGATGACGATTTAAAAACCTTCGGTGAATCTGTGAAAAAGATAAAAGCCAGTCCGGCATCATACAGTAATGGGTTTCAGATCTTCCTTACCATCCTTGAAACTTCTATTGATCAGGACGCGGACCTTATTGAGAGCCTGGCAAAACGAATCGCCGAACTGAACCAACAGCTTACGCTGCGAAAAGTGAGTCCTGATGAGGAGATCCTGATTCAGATTTCATCGTTTCAGAATGAAACCATGTCGCTAAGAGAAAACATCATCGACAAACAACGCCTTATATCTGCCTTAATGAAAAGCAGTATTTTCCCAGAGGAATACATGGGTGTTTTGAGGATCATGATTAAGGACATTAGTTCTCTCCTGGAACATAACAAATTCTCTTTTGAACGTCTGGAATACCTCCAGGACACCTTTATGGGTTTTGTGAACATTGAACAAAATCGTATTATTAAAATTTTCACCGTTGCAACCGTCGCCTTTATGCCGCCTACGCTTATTGCTAGTATTTATGGTATGAATTACAAGGTAATGCCCGAACTGGACTGGGAATATGGTTATCTTTTTGCTATAACATTAATGTTCATTTCGTCAGCAGGAACACTTATATACTTTAAGAAGAAAAATTGGTTATAGCAATTTTAAACTAAGCAGCTTTATCCGTGTTCCTGAAAGAAAAGCAATATGATAAAGTGGCATATCGGGTGCTCAGGATTTTACTATAAACATTGGAAAGGTAGTTTTTATCCTGAAGGGTTGGCTCAAAGCAAATGGTTTGACTATTACTGTAAGCATTTTAATACTCTTGAATTAAATGTCACATTCTACCGGTTTCCCCGGATTTCTTTACTGCAGAGCTGGTACGGCAAGAGCCCGGCAGACTTTCGCTTCGCTGTAAAGGCGCCAAGGGCCATCACGCACTTCAAACAATTTATAGGTGTAACCGATATGCTTGCTGATTTTTATTCCACTGCAGCTGAAGGGCTACAGGAAAAACTAGGCTGCGTCCTTTTTCAGATGGGTCCGAGGTTTGTTTACAAACCAGAACGACTTGAGCGTATCCTTACCAACCTGGATAGCTCATTCCTTAATGTGGTTGAATTCAGGGATCCCAGTTGGTGGCAGGAAGACGTTTTTAAACAATTGCGCAGTAAAAACATCAGCTTTTGCGGAATGAGCCATCCCACCCTACCCAAAGATATCGTAATAAATGCCCCGCTTTTATATTACCGGTTGCATGGAGAAGGAGAATTGTACGCATCTGATTACAAAGAGGAGCAACTCCAGGCGCTCGTTGACGTTGTAAAGAATGAAAACCGGACCGAAGATGCCTACATCTTCTTTAATAATGATATCCATACCTATGCCGTATACAATGCCCTCTCATTACAGAAACTCACTTCTGGGCTAAATACTTAAGCCATTTCACTTAAACGACTCTTCGTTTTCTGAAAATCGCTTTCTTCAGATTACAATTTCAAAAACCTTAAACATCGCTTTTCATAACATGTTAGGTTTTAGACAGTTATTAACATTAAATCATCTACACTATGTTTTATCATGACAAAAGACTGCAGTACCAAGTACGCGTCGACAAACCAGATCCACAATTTGCAAGATTATTGCAACAAGCAATTGGCGGTATTGAAGGAGAAATCCGGGTGTGCCTTCAATACCTATTTCAGGCTTGGGGATGCCGCGGCCCCGTGAAATACCGCGACATGCTACTGGAAACAGGCACCGAAGAAATCTCGCATATTGAAATGCTTTCAACGGCTGTTGCCTTGAATCTCGAAGGAGCTTCGGGCAATATGGTAGAGAAAATGGTGAAAGAAAACCCTGTGGTCGGTGAGATCATGGGAGGAATGGACCCTCGCCATTATTTGTCAGCCGGCCTGGCAGCAATGGCCACAGATGCGAACGGAGTCCCCTTTAATGGCTCCTGGGTAGTTGCCAGCGGTAACCTTGCAGCCGACATGTATGCAAATGTCATGGCAGAATCTACAGGCCGGGTACTGGCTACCCGCTTATGGAAATCCACCAACGACCCTGGCATGAAAGACATGCTTTCCTTTTTAATTGCCAGAGATACCATGCACCAAAACCAATGGCTGGCTGTAATAGAGGAGTTAGGTGGTAAGGAAGCTGTTCATCCTATCCCGAATACCTTTCCCCAAACAGAAGAAAACACCAACGTCAACTATTCCTTTGTTTCTACCAACATTGGCACTGATCCTCTTACGTACGAAGGGGCACGCTGGACGACAGGAACATCTGTGGATGGTAAAGGTCAGTTTAGTGTGGTCACTGCTGAGCCTATGGGAGAAGAACCGAAACTAGCTCCACCGGCGCCCGAAGGGTTTGCACAAAAAGAGCAAATGGCAGATACTAACGGCATACTGGGCACCTTAAGTGACATGGTAAGTAAGTAAGTGTCTTATTATTATAAAAGAAGAGTTCTTTAGAGAACACTTCTTTTATAACAACAGAGACGTTCGGGGCCGAATGTCTTTATGTCTCTATTGAAATGTTATTTCTTCCAGGCATCCAAAACTGGCCCGTTTTCACCGAAAACAGGATCCGTGGATGGCAAAGGCACTTTTGCTATATTCTCCAGAACCTGAGGCCGCTCTTCTGCTTTTCCATAATTCATATCGTAGTCCGCCCCATCCGGATAAGCGCTGACGCACAAAAAGTCCTGGCTCGACTTTAGATTTTTATGAGCCACACCTGCGGGGATAACCACAATATCCCCCCTGTGAATTTCAACACAGGTTCCTTCCGGCCCGCCCAATTGAACATCAGCAGTTCCACAAAACACTCCAAGAACTTCATGTGTAGTGCTATGATAGTGGTGATAATCTAATATCCCATCCTTCCACGCATTGGTCCAGTTATTTTTCTTAAAAAGTTCAACGATACAGTCGGCATCGTCATCCGGATGCAAATGTAAGGCACCTTTTATTACAAGTGCAGGGAGATGCGGATTGTTGGGAAAACTTCCATCGTCTTCAAAAATATGAGTAGCAAGATGACCATGGAGTACATCTGATATATTATTCATAAGCTGTTGATAAGAATACAGAGAACTAACAAGTAAATGGCCATTCGGATTTTACGAATTGTATTTTTAAGCTACTTTATTTCTTTTGATAAGATAAGAATGCAGGATCTGATAAAAACCAGCGTTTATATCAGCATCGATCAGATCAATGGAGTATTGCGCGCATTTTAGCTTTAACTCTTTTCTGAATGCATTCACAGAGGCCGTATATTGTTCCTTAACCTGCGAAGGATGCACTTTCAACTCCTCTCCGCTTTCCATATCCACAAACTGATACGGTCGATTTTCAAAGTCAAATTCCAGCTCATGTTTAAAATCGAGCACATTAAATATTATGATCTCATGCTTATTATATTTCAGGTGCTGCAAAGCGGCGAAAATATCAGAAAGCTTCTTTTCGTCAGCACCCGGATCTAGCATGTCACTAAAAATAATCACTAAAGAACGCTTATGAACAAGTTCTGCAATTTCATGCAGGGCCGAGGCAACTGACGTAGCTTTACCTTTGCTTTCACGGCTCAATAAAATTTCGAGTTCATTAAAAAGGAATTTTTGATGGACCGCTGTCGATTTACAAGGCGTTGAAAGTTCCAGTTTATCAGAAAAAAGGCTTAGTCCAAAGGCATCCCTTTGTTTTTTAAACAGATACATTAAAGAAGCGGCAGAGTAGATGGAGAATAGCAACTTATTATTTTCCTTATGGGGATAATACATAGAAGAGGACACATCCAATACTAACTGACACCTCAGGTTTGTTTCTTCTTCGAAGCGCTTTACGAACATCTTTTCTGTGCGTCCATAAAGCTTCCAGTCAATATTCTTAATAGAATCGCCGCTGTTGTACAAGCGGTGTTCGGCAAACTCCACCGAAAAGCCGTGAAACGGACTTTTATGCAATCCCGTTATAAAACCTTCCACAACCTGCCTGGCCAGCAGCTCAAGGTTGCCAAAGTCCTGTAAGTCCTTGTATGTATTTAAATCGGGTTGCATAAGGGCAATTTACAATTTTAAAGATAGCGGTTTACTATTTACCGGCTTTCTATAAACAAAAAATCCATCCGCATTTCTACGGATGGATCGCAATATAAAATATTAATTGTTTATGCTATTTGTTTGCTAAGCTTATCTGCCAAAACAGATTTAGGCACAGCTCCAATTTGCTTATCAACAATTTCTCCGTTTTTGAAAAATAACAAAGCAGGGATATTGCGGATACCAAATTTCATTGATACACCAGGATTGTGGTCAACATTTACTTTACCAACAATCGCTTTGCCTTCATATTCTTTTGAAAGTTCTTCGACTACTGGACCAACCATACGGCAAGGGCCGCACCATTCTGCCCAAAAATCTATAAGAACTGGTTTATCTGATTTCAGCACCACTTCGTCAAAGTTTGCATCTGTAATTTCTAAAGCCATAATTTTAATGTTATTGAATTCAAATGTACTAATACAATTATCTTACCACAAAATTCACAAGACAATCTGACAGGGCTATGATTAATCAGAAAAGGAAGTAAATACTGAAACCAAGATCATTAATGGCGCCAGTGCTTGATATATTCAAATTAGTCTGAGTTGATTTCAATCCCAAATTATTATATGTTGATTTAGAATAGCTAAAGTCTGCCGATAAAAGCTGCACCTCAAACGCAAACCTTTTTGATAAAAAGAAAGCAGCACCTCCGTATGCCCCAATCCCATAGAAATTACTTTCCATTGAAATCTCACTTGAGTTCTCACTTTCAGATTTATCTTTTGAATACATATACCTACCTCTACCCCCAGCAAATGCATAAAACTTCTTAAACAGTGGATAGTATTTCTGATAATGCAAGGCACCTCCGTATCCTTCACTTTTCGTTTCCAATCCGGAATATTCGGAGCTTCCATCCGAGTGAAACGCAGTCACGCCTATACGCGCATTCTCATTAATAAAATGTCCGTATGTCAGAGAATATCTTGTGGATTTTTGTTCGCTATTGATCATGCTGCTTGATTCGTTCTCATTTTTTGTAGTTTGAGAAGAAACTCCAAATCCAATAACGTTGGTCCCTGTTGTTTGTGATTGGGCAGTCCAGGTACAGGCGGTCAGCAATAGCGCCGCAATTAGGTAAGTTTTCATAAATTTTTTCTTTCTAGATTAGAAACTAAGTGTGTTTAATGGAAGCATTTTAACAATTACTTCAACCAGCCCAAGTAAAAAGAAAAAAATTATGATATTTTAACAACTATTTAACTGTTACTATCCGAGTCAACTCAATTCAGCTTATAATGAAAGTTATGCTCTTTTAACTTCTCAAGAAACTCATTACTTGGAAAGATCTTAAAGCTTTTTGAAGGCATCTCAATAGCTATAGTCTCTTCCTTTTCCCTGTCAAAAACAGTAAACTTTAGCTGACAATTCCGGTTAGGATTTTGTTCAGCGTTCGATCTGAACAATTCATCCAGCTCGTCAATCATTTTTGATGAGACCTCCTGCAAAGGCAATTGAATGGTCAGACTTTTTGACATCTTGTCCCGCAGATCAGACAACAGGGTTATTGAAGTAATCTTAAACTCCCAGTTATCTTTTTGTCTGAACCGCTCAGAAACAGTACCACGGATCTGAAGGAAGTATCCATCAGTAAAAAACTGTTTAAGTTTAACATAATCCTCTCCGAAAAGAACGAGTTCAAAAGCCTCGTTATAATCTTCGAACATCATCGCACCAAAAGGTTTACCCATTTTAGTGGTCCGATGCTGTACATTGGAAGCCAATCCACCTATCACCAACTCCCTGTTTTTTATCTTATTAAACTCTTCTGCATCTGCTTCAGCCATCTCTCCGCTTTTTGCTTTATTTATTAATGAGAGATGGCGCACCTGATGTGTACAGAAATGATCCATTTCAAACTTATAGTTATCCAGCGGATGTCCGGTCAGATAAATCCCAATCATATCCTTTTCATATTTCAACCTTTCGATCAGTCCCCATTCCGGACAATCGGATAGCTGTGGTTCAGAAATATCAGCATCAGACGTCCCACCGAAGAGCGAAGCCTGGGAGGTATTCAGACTATTCTGATAATCACTATTATATTTTATCAGGCGCTCAATTCCATTGTACTGAGAACCTTCCGGGCGGAAAAAGAACTGAGCCCGGTGAAAGCCAAAACAATCAAAAGCTCCGCTGTATACCAGGTTCTCATACACTTTTTTATTCACTGTCCGGGAGTTCACCCGTTTGGCGAAATCGGTAATGTCAGCATAAGGACCATTGATCCGGCGTTCATCGATAATGCTCTCCACCGCCTTTTCACCCACTCCTTTAATTCCCGACATTCCGAAACGTATCTCACCTTTCTTGTTGACGCCAAAACTCAATTGCGACTCATTAATATCCGGACCGAGTACTGCCAGGTCCATTTTACGACACTCTTCCATAAAAAGAGAAATCTTCTCAATATTTCCTTGGTTATTCAATACCGCAGCCATGTATTCAGAAGGATAATGAGCCTTCAGATACGCGGTTTGATAGGCAACTAATGCATAACAAGTGGAATGCGATTTATTGAAGGCATAGGATGCAAAAGCTTCCCAGTCGGTCCATACCTTCTCAAGTACTTTGCCGTCATGCCCCTTAAGTTTCGCGTTTTCAATAAACTGAGGTTTCAGCTTATCCAGGGTTTTACGATCCTTCTTACCCATCGCTTTACGCAAAACGTCGGCATCACCCTTGGTAAAGTTCGCCAGTTTCTGCGAAAGAAGCATCACCTGCTCCTGGTATACGGTGATCCCGAAAGTATCCGCCAGATATTCTTCCATATCCGCCAGATCGTAATTCACTACTTCGCGCCCGTGTTTACGGGCAATAAAGGTTGGAATGTACTCTATTGGCCCGGGACGATACAGGGCGTTCATCGCAATCAAGTCTTCAAACTTATCCGGCTTTAGCTCCCGGAGATACATCTGCATTCCGTCACTTTCAAACTGGAAGGTACCGTTAGTATCACCCCGCTGATAAAGCTCAAAAGTTTTTTCGTCCGTAAGCGGGATATAGTCTATGTCGATTTCAACACCATGGTTCTGTTTAATTAAACGCAGGGCATCCTTTATAATGGTAAGGGTTTTAAGCCCCAGGAAGTCCATTTTGATTACACCAGCATCTTCGATCACACGACCATCGAACTGCGTAACCAGCAAGTCTGAATCCTTGGCCGTAGCCACCGGGATAATATTGGTAAGGTCCTCTGGCGCAATGATGATACCAGCAGCATGTATACCGGTATTTCGTACCGAGCCCTCTAGCTTTTCAGCTTCCTGCAGCACCTTTGCCCGGACGTCATTACCTTTTAGTATCTCTTTTAATTCGGGGACCTGATCAAAGGCATCTTTTAGGGTAATTCCCAATGTTTCGGGAACTAGCTTTTTCAGGGCACTTACTTCGGCCAGAGGAACATCAAGCACCCTGGCAACATCCTGAATACTGGTTCGCGCAGCCATAGAACCATAAGTAATGATCTGCGCAACCTGGTTTTTTCCATACTTATCTACCACATAGTCGATCACCTTTTGCCGACCCTCGTCGTCAAAGTCGGTATCAATATCGGGCATTGACTTTCTGTCGGGATTCAGGAAACGCTCAAACAGGAGATTATATTTAATCGGGTCAATGTTAGTGATCCCGATACAGTAAGCCACTGCAGAACCCGCAGCAGAACCCCGGCCTGGTCCAACGAATACTCCCAGATCCCTGCCGGCCATAATGAAGTCGGATACAATAAGGAAGTACCCGGCGAAACCCATGATCTTAATGGTGTTCAATTCGAAATCAAGGCGTTCCTGGATGTCGGGAGTGATTTCTTTATAGCGCTCCCTGGCGCCAGTCATGGTAAGGTGACGCAGGTACTCCCACTGGTTTAAAACGTCGTCTGCATGGAGCCTGAACTCAGGAGGAATAGGAAAGTTAGGGAGCATGATATCCCTCTTCAACTTTAGGTGCTCTACCTTATCAACGATCTCGTTAGTGTTGTCGAGAGCTTCAGGCAGATCATGAAAGAGTTGAGCCATTTCTGCCTGCGTTTTGAAATAGAACTGATCGTTCGGGAATCCAAAGCGATAACCCTTCCCTCCCTCTTCATCCGTAGCGATAGGAGTACTTTGCATATCCCCTGTATTTACGCAGAGTAAAATGTCGTGGGCGTTTGCATCCTGCTGATCCACATAATGCGAATCATTAGAACAAATAATTTTAACGTTATATTTTTTAGCGAACTTAAGGAGAACATTATTTATCACCGCCTGCTCGGGGATTTCATGCCGCTGAAGCTCGATATAATAATCCTCACCGAATATATCCAGCCACCATTTGAATTCGATTTCCGCTTCTTCTTCGCCTTTTTTAAGAATTGCCTGCGGAACGGAAGCACCGATGCAGCAGGTAGTTGCAATTAAGCCTTCATGATGTTTAAGGATCAGCTCCTTGTCGATTCGCGGCCACTTACTGTAGAGCCCCTCCATAAATCCATAGGAGCATAACTTCACCAGATTTTGATACCCCTTAGGATTTTTAGCCAGGAAGAGCTGATGGCAGCGAATATCTTTGTTCTCTTTTGTGAATTGTTTTTTGTGCCGGTCTTCCACTACATAGAACTCGCATCCTACAATTGGCTTAACATTGTGTTTTGCTGCCTCGGCCACAAACTTAAACACCCCGAACATGTTTCCATGATCGGTAATAGCAAGGGCCTTCATCCCATCCGCCGCTGCTTTCTTGTAAAGTTTTGATATATCGGCTGCTCCGTCGAGCAACGAAAACTGTGTATGTACGTGTAAATGAGAAAATTCCGGCATCGCTGATCGTTCAAAAAGACAATTCCGAATTTAAGGAAATATTGTGATTTGGAAGGGATGAATTTTAAACAGTTGTATTAGTAACCACAGAGTACACGGAGGAGGCACAGAGGTTCATAGACGAGAATTCTCTGTGCCCTCTGTGGTTATAACCCTTCTTTTAGGAAATCCCTATACCACTTTCCAGAATCCTTCACTATCCTCTTCTGGGTTTCAAAATCCACGTGAATTAAGCCGAATCGTGGATGATAACCTTCAGCCCATTCAAAGTTGTCTGTTAAGGTCCATACAAAATAGCCGGCCACTTTACATCCATCGTTTTTAGCACGAAGTACCTGGCTAATATGATCTTGTAGATACTGCACCCTCATATTGTCATGCACCTCATTATTTTCCACCTGGTCTGAAAATGCAGCACCATTCTCAGTAATGATGATCTTTTTAATTTGCGGATAGGCGTCAAATTTCCTGATAATATTATATATCGCTTCAGGGTAGACCTCCCAGCCCATGGTAGTCAGCGGTACTTTTCTCTTTTCAGCCTTTACCAAACTAGCGCCGATGTAAGGAGTAAAAAAAGATGATTTTACGATCTCGCGGGTATAATTTTGAAGCCCTATGAAGTCAAAGTCGAATACCATACTTTCCTCATCCCCCGGCTTCATATATTTTTCAAGTTTTCTTAAAACCGGAAGATCTGCAGCTGGATATCCTAAACCCAGTACCGGCTCTATAAACATCCTGTTAAGTAAGGCATCTGCTCTTTTTGCTGCAGCCTGGTCTTTTAATGATGGTGAATACGGTTCTACATGAGAGCATGAAAAGGTAGTACCAATCTCCGCTTGGGGAAGCATTTCTCTTAATACCCTGCCTCCTTCTGCCATACAAAGTGTAGCATGATGTATAGCCGGAAGAAAATTGCCCATACCTCTTCTTCCGGGTGCATGGATTCCTAAAAAATAACCAGCACCGGTAAAGACCGCCGGCTCATTCATCACCATCCAATGTTTTACCCGGTCGCCGAAATGTTTTGCACAAAGTTCAGTAAAGTCAGAGAACCAGCCTACAATGTCGCGGTTGGTCCAGCCCCCTTTTTGCTCAAGTGCATAAGGTAAATCCCAGTGATAGAGCGTTAGCCAGGGGTTTATTTGATTTTCAAGGCAAAAATCGATTACCCGGCTATAATAATCAAGGCCTGATCGGTTGACAGGGCCTTGTCCTGAAGGCATGAGACGCGACCAGCTGACAGAAAATCTAAAGTCAGGAATATGGAGCTGTTTGATCAGCTCTATGTCGCCTTTAAAACAATTGTAAAAATTGCAGGCCACCTGGCCGTGATGGCGACTTTTAATTTTCCCTCTTCGGGAAGTGAAAACATCCCAAATTGAAAGGCCTTTACCTTCCACATCAAAAGCACCCTCAATCTGATAAGCGGCGGTAGATACGCCCCAGCGAAATTCCGCACCAAATTGCGCTTTGAGTAGACCTGCTCTATCTGTTTCTTCCATTAAGGCATTAATATATTCAGCCAATATCGGCAAAGAAATAAATTAATGACGAAAAGATGAACGCATGGCTTTCAGAAACAGCCATTCTTTGAAAGATGTCAATATTTGAAAGAGACCGAATTTCATACCGTTGATTATTAAATGTTGATGCAATATCACTATTTAATGTTCCCCCTGGATGTATTGGACATTATGAAATCGTTAAGTATGAGGGAGATCGTGAGAGTAAAGCCTGACTTTATTGCTAAAGCTCAAGATAATTAGTGCCTGTATTACCCGCAAACTAACCAAAGCGAGCGGGTAAACAGGACTTAATATTATTTGCTTACTTCAAAACTGGAGGTAGCCCCCTGCCATGAAGCACTGTATGCTTTACCGTTATGATCTCCTGAGACTTTTTCGAAGTTGCTTACTTCCAGAACATACCTCCCGGGCCATATAGGGTTGAAGCTTATATTGCCATTTTCATCTGTAGTATACTCTTTGCTCCATCCTTCAGGAGAAAAAACCGACACATGTTTTTTAGCCAGAGGTTTGCCATTAAGCAAGGCTTTTATTTGTACCGGCGCGTTCGTTTTATAGATCTTAGCTTCATTTGCAGAAACTTTAAGTGAATTGGTAACAGGACTAAGATCTATTGCATTCGCTTTTCCAACAGCAACCGAAGCCACTGATAAAAACTCATACTTAGTAGTGCCTCCCAGTTCCTTTGCAACATGACTCACAGTAAGGTGATATAAACCATCCTTTTCAGGTGTAAATGTGGCCGAGTAAAAATTCTCGCCCGGAACTGTGGTTAACTTTATCTTCTCTTTTCCTGGGGTCGTAAGCCAAAGAGTAAAGTCTTTTACATCCGAATACCATTTGCCAGTCTCCTCACGCTCATTGGTAGCATACTCGCCATAAAATACTTTTACTTCCTGTGCTTGCCCTACTTTCCCGGTCGACTTCGCTTCAATCCAAAGCGCATGCGCCATAAGCTGGCTTGCACTTAAAAAAAACAATGCAGTAAGCACTGCTAACCTTAATTTATTCATCTTGATCATTTTGATTTGCAATGTTGTAATTTATTCGCCCTTAGGCGACTGCACATGAACGGTATTTAGTACTAGCTCAGGTTTCGCAATAGTGCCTGTACGCGCAGGAATTTTAACAGGAACGATTGGGCCAGTCGCCTCCATGTGCCCCGACTTATCTCCGCTTTTAACTCTTTTATTTTTTCCGAACTTCCGGCCCCACCAGATAAGGAAACCTGTAACCGGCAATGACGCTCCAATTAAGGTTACTAAGAAAGCCAGCACCTTGCCGGGGAAGCCTAAAATGCTGCCAACATGAATATCATAATTCATTTTCCGAAGCTTGGCACCGAAGGGTGCCTCCTCGAAAGAGGCTTCATACACGTCCCCGCTCTTGAGCTCCTTTAAAGTATGTTGATCGAACTTATAACTCTTACTGTTATAAAACTGCCCTTTACTTGGGTATATCGACACGAATATAATTGATTTGGGCTTTGACGTGTCCGGAAAAGAATAGTAGAATCCCTGTGCCTCCGGATGTTTACTGATCACTTTTTCAAATGCCAGATCCATCGCCTGTTCGGGCTTGTACAAGGTATTTATCATCAGAGAGTCCGACTCGAGCCTCCCACGTTCTATAAGTGATTGTCCACCAGAAGTTACCCAATATAATCCCTTACTGTACCATTCAATTCCCCACACCATCCCGGTTAAAGCAATGGCTAACAGGAACAGCAGTGAATAAAAACCAAGGACATTGTGGAGATCAAGATTTACCCTCTTAAAGGAAGCGCCCCATTTAATTTTGAAACTCTTTTGACGCGTGGTTTTGTTCCATCTTTTGGGCCACCACCAGATGAGACCGGTTATCAGAAGAATAACGAAAACCAGTGTTGCATAATTTACAATTGGGCGGCCTATCTCGTAAGGCAGCCATAAGGCACGATGACCATTTAGTATAAACCTAAAGAAGTCAACCTCACCTTTTTTACTTTCTGTTTTATTTACCAGTTCTCCGGTGTAAGGATTAAGCTGTAAAGTTACGCCATCTTTTCTCCTGTCGCCTAAACCAACATAAGCTGTTCTCCCCTGCTGATAAGTAACATAAGCTACACTTAGATTAGGAAAATGCTTACGGGCAGCATCCTGTAATTGAGAAGGAGTCATTACCGGCCTGTTTTGACTTTCAATACTGGTTTCAGGATGTAACATGGCTGTAATCTCCTCATTAAATACCCAAATGCAGCCAGTTAAACATACCACGAAGACAATTATCCCTGAAATAAGTCCCAGCCATAAATGCAGCCAGTTATTGATTTTTTTGAAAGTCATACCTTCGTTATTTAGACTGGTTAAAAACAGTGCGAAGATAAAGACTCAAAACAGATTTCCAAAGATTATTTAGAATTAATCCGAATAACGGTAAAGCATCAGAGAATAACCAGATTTAAAACCAGGAAAAAGAAAAACTGCGCAATAAATAAAACGGACGCAACAGAATTTCTTTTATTAAAGTCGAGCTTATTAAAAAGCAATAACATCAGGAAAGAAAAAACAAGCCAGGCAACATAGTTTTGAATGGGTATTACCTCCCCCGACCAGGACCAGTAATCGTGAAGAACTGCCACCGGTTCTATTAATAAATCGAGGATCACGACAAGCAGCGCAGCCAGCCCGGCACGGACTAAAGGTTTCTTCAAGGGCAAAGTGTTTACGAAGCAACCAACAGTAAATAAGATTAAGATCCAGTTAACTCCGATCAGAAGGGGAACTTCCGCCAGCTTAAAGCCCAGGGTAGTTTCATATTGGTAAGAACCGAAAATGTATCCGGTATGCACCCCCAGTAATTCTATTCCATAACCGAAGATGTAAGTTAAAACCATAAATTTCCAGAAGTCCGAATTCTTGCCGGTTTGACTTACCAGGAGGATAACGAACATAATTAGCAGATGAAAAGGAACCAGATCTCGCCAGAGTTTTGACAATGATGGAATCGCAAAGCCAGCCAAACCTATGATATGGAACAAGATAACCAGAATGCTAAGAGGTTTGACTTTAGTGCTGTTCATCGCGTAAAATTAACCATTCTCTTAACTTTCGGAAACTTTGATGTGTAAGACCTCTTGTAAAGCGAGCCTGAAGAGCCGGGCAATTAACTGCAACAACAAAGCAGGCTACTATTGTAACCTGCTATATCAACGCATCAACGATAATCTTAATATTCTGCCTGGCTAAAAAATCTTACAAGACAGATTGCCTAATTCAGCTTCCTGTCTTGTTTTTTTAATTATTACCTGCGAATTATTCTCTTAACTCCATGGGCATAAAATCGAATGTCCGAAACGGGTGCTCCCCAGGAATAATACCGGAAATTACATAGTTGAATTTTTCTGATATCTCCACCAATCAACTCAGGCAGACCATTGTTAAACGGAGCGCCTGCATAGAAGCTGTTCCATCTCATAAGAGGAGTATGTCCTCCGGCTTTACTTTCTCCTTTCCTATAAATTGTAAACACACTAAAAGGCTTTCTTCTGATTTCACCGGCAGGAGAAATATTATAAAACATTGCAGGATAATCAAGAGGTACCCAAGCAGACTGATTATCTTCATCCTGGGAGAAACGCGAATTCAGAGTTGTTACAAATTCCTCAGTCGAAATCACTTCCTTGTAGCGACTGTTAACGACTCCAGGGTTTAAATACTGAACATACCAATAGGAATGATAAATATCGACCTCCGATGCTGGTAACGCTGCGGGGTCGGTCATCGCACTAAAAAAAGACATATAGATCTTTGTACTATCACTAAAATCCTGCGACATATTCTCCTTAAGCACCTGAAGCCGGTATTTAGTATGATCTTCCATATCGATGCTTGCAGACTGCAGGGTGTAATACTGACCAGCGTCCAGGTTTAACACCGTATCGAGTACAACAGCGGCCTTTTTATACCGGTACGGCCTTTGCGATTCGTCGTATTGAAGAAAAGTGATGCGATGCTTTCCAGGTTCTATTTGCATCCAGGCGCTTAGATCGGCCTCTTTTATAACCGGCCCTACGGGCTTGAAGGTCTTGTTTCCCGGAAACTCGGTTGTTGATGTTCCTGAATAACGGTAATAACCGGCTTGAAAATTGCTTCGTGGCCATAGAACCTCTGCGAAACTTCCACCGAAGGGATGCTGATCCTGAACTGAGAAATCTGCATCGATAATAAAATAGAGTTTTGGGTTGCCGGTCGGGATACCTGTAGCCCCCATCGGCCCTTCGCCGGGACCAAAATTCGTTTGGCCTTGAAATGCCCGTATATATGCAGCATTAGGGAGAGGTTTTAGATCATCCTTCTTACAGGAAGCAAAAAGTAATACTGCAACTATCTGGCTAAGTAAATATAAATTCTGTTTCATCGTAGTTCGTTTTAATGGTATAATCATCATCACTTATTTGAATGAGGGATAACAATAATCCTTGCTTTATCCTCTGGTAACGTGGAGTTCGTTCTGCCCACCAGAAACACAGAATAAATATCCGGATCAGCTTTGTCAGGCCCCATGTGCGTATAGTTGAAGGGATATTCCAACTCCACTCCATTAACCTTCGTACCCGGCAGAGGTGCATTTATTGACGTATTGAGAAAAACGGAGAGCCTGACGGGGAAATAATCACTCCAAGGCTCGAAGTCGAAGCTTGAATACTCCACGAACCAATCATCAATCTGTTTCTGTTCCTTAAGTGTTTTGCCCTGCTGCAGGTAAGTACTCTTAGTATCCGACGGTTCCCACTGGGTATTCGTGATCGCTTCATCGTTGTTCTTCCTGAAGGTGATCATCGGAGCATCTGAAAAATTAAAATACTGAGTTTTAACTCCAGCGAGTTCTGAACCTGGTTTAAGGACATTCTGAATAACCTTTAAGGCAGGCTTTCGATCTTTTTCATAGAGCACTAAGCTTAAATTATCACCGGGCTTAAGTTGAACTTTTTCTTCAACGATAGTGACACCGCCTGCTTTAACTGAAATCGAATGTTCTCCGGCTACTAATGTTGCATATCGAGAATAGCTGCCAAAAGTAACAAGTCCGGTTTGAGTTGTACCTAAAACCATTTCCGCTCCTGAAGAAGAGGGCAAGGCATTAAGAAACAGAACCTTGCCATACTGATCCTGTGGAAATATTTTATCTTCGATAATATCGAACATGTGGTAACCTTGCGTATAACTAGATACCGAAATACATACCACGGTATAATTTCCACCAGGTTTGAAGTATACTGGAGTCGTTGCTGCTCTGCCCCCTGCAATTTCGGGTAAAAAACTGCTTAATACCTGCGACCTGATATTTCCGTCATTATCTGTTACAGACAAACGGTAAGTACCATAAGGAAGTTCAATATAATCAGACCGTGAGCCCAGAGCCACGTCCTTTATTAGTTCACGCCCATCGCTCAGTTTCAAAGTACAAAATTGCGCAGGGGCCGCTGTCACCGGAAATGTAGAGCCATAATCAAGATTCAAAAGTCTGATCTTAAATTTACCCGGAGCCGGCATTTCATTCTGTTTTTGAAATTCTTTCAGGTCATAGGATGCTGAACGAGAGTTATTGTGTGTAACACGCCCGCCTGAGGCGTAATAGTAGATATCTTTTTCTCCCTTAGACACGAGATGATTGACTACAGGAACACCGGTTTGAAAAATGCGAAGGCGCAACGTATCGTTAATGAATGCAGCACCGGGAATATTAACAGGGTTACCGGGTTTGACCGACAGCTGATTTGAAGAGGCTATTCCAGTGCTTTCATTCCACATCCCGATCTGGAAGTCAGTGTGCAGCCTGGGTTTTCCCGTAAGCGGATCTTCTTCGTAATTGACACGGTGAATGCCCTCGTTCTCGCCTTTTGCTACATTATACAGGGTTACGCCGGACTTTTCAATATCTCGCACTTCAAAAAGATCTTTTGACTTTTTACAGGAAAGAAGGGAAGCGACCGCGATGAATATTATCAGTAAAAAAAATCTTTTCATAAATTAAAAATTATAGTTCAGGCCAAGCATAAATTCAGCTCCCCTGCGGTATTTCCTCCTCACATATTCTTCGTTGTAGGTACCATACCTGCCACCCCTCCCGGGCTTGGCATACACCCGTTTGAAATCAGGATCCAGGATATTCTTAGCAAAGCCCGTTAATTGCAGTCCTTTAAAAATCTTTTGCTTAATTACAGCATCTAATACGCCCGCTGGCTGCTCATATACATCCGGGCCCCCGTTTAGCTGTACTTCCACCAGGCGTTCTCCTATCTGATTAAATTGAAGGTTGAATACGGAACCCAACTTTTTATTGTCATAAGACACACTGGTATTGATCACATATGGAGGCTGCTCAAATACAGGACTTTTGTCAGGAGCATAACGATCTATCAACCTGGCTGAGTTCAGACGGTCCTTATTTAGTTTTACAGAACTGTTCGCCAGCATTAACGACGCGTTGATACTGAAATTTCGCATTCCTCTCCCTAACAGACCCAGGTTTTTCTGAACCTCAAATTCAAATCCCATAACCCTGCCGGTTTCGGTATTGTTCTGATAAGATATCGAGGGAGTGAATGCCGGGCCATTGGCCGCTACGCCGGCAGGTCCGCTGAAAACTTTTTCCAGTTGGTTCTCAATCTTTTTGTAAAATACCGATATAGACAATACATCTGAAAGGGAGGGAAACCATTCCCATCTGAAATCGAGATTCTGAGCAGAGGAGTTTATAAGCTCACGATTTCCTTTAACAAAAGCATTTTCGAAAGCATCAAATTGAGTGGTTGGCACAAACTCCCGGATCTCGGGCCGCTGTAAGGTTCTGGAATAAGCCGCCCGGAAATTCATCTTTGCGTTATGACGATAAATAAAAGTTCCAGACCAGAACGGTTTGAAACCGGTGTTGTACAAACTTCCAGAAAGGGAATCCTTCTGTAATTTACTGAAATTGGTTTGATCAATACCAATACCCACCGTATCCACATCGCCACGCATCAGCGTTTGTTCAAATCGTACCCCTCCTACCAGCTGAAACTTATCCAAATATCTCAGATCTATCATTTGATACATGGCATCCACTTTCTGCGAACCGGTGTAATTGTTTCTTGTGGGTTTTATATTGTACAGATGCGCAGTTTCTAGTGATGTACCTTCAGCTCCCTGAGCACCTTCCCTGATCCCGATATTGCCAGGAGATACCAATGCATTTAAATCACCATTCAGATACATTAGCTGACCTGCATCTGGCAACCCTAATACCTGTTCATTATAGTTTCTCGAGCGCTTTAAAAAGAAATAACCGAATTTGAGATTGATCTGTAAATCGTTGTTAACTTTGAATTCGCGCGAGAGATCAGCAAAATAATTCCTGTTCTTTTCCTTCATGTTCCTGAAATACCGGCCGCTAAGTTCATCACCATCCGGAAAACTGTATTCAGGATAAGTTGTCCTGTTCACTTCATAAATCTGATTAGTATCAATTACTAGATTAACACTTCTGAAGTCGGGGTCATTTTGGAGAGCATTGGATCCACTGGCATTCCAGTTGAACCTCCAGGCAGATGCTCCCTTCCCTAATTTATGTTCTCCTTTAAGCTGAAGGGTGTGGAAATCACGTTCCGTAGTTCTTAGATTGTAAATTTGGTTACCTATACTGAACTTCTTCTCCGATATAAGGTTAGACGAAGGATATCCACCGATCATATTCATTCCCGTTGCTTCGGCCCCCTTGGTTCCGACATAGTGGGCGCTAACTTCGTGCTGTTCAGAAATTTTATATGCTAGAGCTGCGAGACCGCCATACGTTACCTGCTGTGTCCCGCTATGTTCCTTGTAACTTTGATACGGCAGTAGTTTTATATTGTTCGGTGTTATAAAATCAGGTATTTCAGTACTGGTGTTATACCCTCCTGTTGCAGCACCGCCATAGAAAGAATAGGTATTAAATTCACCTCCCTGATTGGCATCTGTACGGCTGAAATAATTAGCTCCTAGTATTACACCTAGCTTTCTATCAAGTACTGTATAGTTGTTTCCTATCGTGAAAGAATAAAGCTGGTTTGCCTCTGCCTTTTTCAAAGAGGTAGTGAGCACCGGGTCAAAATCTTCCATCAGACGATTAATTCTCAGGGCCTCCTGAAAATCGCCCGGACTATTGGCGCTGTTCTTAAAAGCCGATTGAATTCCACCTTCCACGTTCATATACTGATAGCGCAGATCTTTAAACTCGCCGGGAAGATTCCTCTTACCTGCGAGTTGACCAAAGCTTCCCAGGTCACTACCTTCAAATGAGGTGTAACTTCCACCGGCGCCTATTCTGTTATTAAGACCGCTTGAAGCAATAATATTTATGGTTAATCGCTCAGGAATCGACTTAGTCTTTAACTCAACCACCCCAGCTGTGGCATCAGCCGGTTTGTCTGGAGTAAGGGTCTTTATCACCGAGATATTATCCAGGAGCGTTGCTGGTATCAGGTCCAGAGGAACAGCACTTCTATCCGCATTAGCCGTGGAAAGTCGCGCGCCGTTCAATTGAGCAACAATATTCCGGTCGCTCAAACCCCGGATCGCTACGTATTTTCCATCCGATACCGAAACCCCGACAACTCTTTGCAAAGCTTCCGAGGTATTTATACTGCCGGCTTTTGCAATACCTTCTGAACTTATGCCATCCTGAACAGCTGTCGACTTTCTCCTGTCGGATAAAAGGGCAACATCTGATGCACTTGAGCGACGTCCGTGAATCACAACTTCCTTCAATCCCTGATTAGACTCTTTAAGTTGTACAATAATCTGTTGCTCACCTGAATAGGTTAAAACCCGCGTCTCAAAGCCAAGAAACTGGAACACCAGCTTATCACCGAGCTCTGCAGGAATAGAAAAAAGTCCGTTAATATCCGTAACGGTGGACCGTAATTTACCCTCTGACTTTATCGAAACACCTGGAAGCGAACTTCCTTTAAGATCGGTTACTTTGCCTTTAAGCACTTTCGGGGGCTGTACCGGTATTTTTTCTTCAATCACCACATAATCTCTTACCAGTTTATAGTCAAGATTGGTTCTATCCAGGATCAGTCGTAAAACACCCCCTACAGTAATCCCCTTCTGATCGATACTAACTTTTTTCTTCTCCTTAGACACTAACTGATTCAGGAAAGAGATCTGTACGCCACTTTGTCGTTCAAGTGCCAAAAATGACTGAGCGATACTGGCATCCCGGATCACAAAATCTATTTTAATCTTATCGATATTTTGTTCATTGAAGGAATTTGCATACAGCAAAGACGAGCATTTAAAAAATAAAAACAGGACAAGCACCAGCTTGCTCCTAATAAAACGAATACTATTGTACTGATCTAGTACTTTTTGCATATTTTTGATATTGTAACGGGACTATAATTTGAAACTGTTATATCTGAAGTTTCCTTCAGGTCAAAAGCTGGCTTAACCCGAGGCTGTCAATCCGTTGGTTAAGCAAGGCATCTCCGTCCGCTTCTATGCGGACGGTTTATTTGTATTTTTTCTTAACTCATTTTCCTCCTTCTTTTTGAATCAAAACTGTTTTATTGCCGCTTATTGAATAATTAATATTTGCAGTACTCGCTATAATTTCCATAACATGGCCTAGTGGCTGCATGGCATTTACTGACAACGTGAACCTGTACTTCTCCAGCTCAGCATCATTTACGAGAATTTTTACACCATACCAGTACTGCAGTTGTTCGGCGATAGATTTAAGTGGTGTATTATTGAAAAAGATTTTACCCTCTTTCCAGGCAACTAGTTCATATGGCGCAACAGTGTCTCCGATGCTTACCCGGCTTAATTGATTAAACGAAATTCTGCTACCAGGCAGCAGCTCTGCAAGAGGAGTGGTTTTAGTGCCATCTGTTACACTTACACGCACCTTCCCTGTTGCAACAGACACAATTACATCACGTTCCCTGGAATCAACCTTAAACGATGTTCCCAAAACCCTTGTTCGTACCCTGCCAGTGTGTACCGTGAACGGCCGCTTAACATCTTTTCTAACTTCAAAAAATGCCTCGCCTTCCAGGCTCAGCTCCCTTTTGCTCTCGTTGAATTCTTCCGGAAAGGAAAGGCAGCTTGCGGGACCAAGATAGACTACGGAGCTGTCCGGAAGCAGGATCTTTGATCGCTGTCCTGCAGGATTATATTTTTCAATTAATTTAACTGACTTTGTTTCAGAGTATCTATTTACTTTGCTCTGCCAGAACAAGGTAAAGCAGGCAAGCACAACACACGCAGCAGCTGCATAAGATATAAAGGAGTAAAGGTTTTTACTTTTGAAACGCTCGTTGAGACGCTTCTGATAAAAAAAGCGGGATTTCCAGCGTATCAATGTTTCATCGGCTGTTTCTGAGTCAGAGAAGCCTGCCCAATCTTCATCCAGTAATCTTTCAAGCTCCGCTTTACCTGATCGTCGCTTTAGCAACTGCCGGACTACCTTAAGTTCTGCTGAACTACATTGCTGATTTATATATTTTTTAAGTATTTTCCTTCTATTGTTTTCTGTCATAATCTGGCTGGTCTTCGTACCAGCATTCATCATGACGAAAAAAGAAAGGGAAGCCCCCAATAACTTCTCGTTTTTTTTTACTTAAGCAGGAAAAGGAAGAAACTGGCAATGCCGATCTTTTTGAGATGTTGTCTTAAAAAGTTCAGTGCAGCAGTCATATGATTTTCCACAGTCTTAGGAGAAATGTCTAGACGTTCAGCCACTTCAGAAACAGACAAGTGCTCATGCCTGCGCAACTCAAATACCCGTCGGCGCTGCTCACTTAATTGACCGATCCCCTGCAGGTAGGCATCCCTGGTCTCCTTAAGTTGTGTATATGCATCAGTACTGTCGCAGGCGCTCAACGAACTAATCGCTTCTTCAATAGGCTCCGTCAGCAAAACCTTTTTCCGATAGTGATCTGCGATTTTATTTTTCACGCTTCGGTACAGAAAAGCATCTATATTATCAATGGTAATAAGCTTTTCTCTTTTTTCCCAAAAGGAAAGGATTACATCCATTAATAGGTCCTCTGCGAGATGATCGTCGCGAAGATGTTTCCGCGCAAAAAGAAACAATTTATGAAAGTACTTCCTAAAAAGAAGATCGAAAGCTTTACTCTCGTCCTCTTTCAGATACTTTAAAATCAACTCTCCTGAACTATCTTTTACTGACATACCAATTCTCAGCCAAACTATAATATTAGCTTTGCTAATACATTAAGTTAAGGTTAAAATTTAGCGTACTAGTTCAATTGGCCTCTGTTGGGTACATTGATGTTCTAAACTGGAATTCTTCACCTTATATCAACGTTCTATTAACATGCAAGACCTTCCTTTGCAGAAGGATTTCACGAAATATCACACATTGAAACAGAATTTGAGCGATCTGGTCGGGCAGAAAGATTACAGAAAAGTTTATCGTTATCTGTGGGATGAATACTTTAGCACTCTCTCCGGTTTCGCTGAATCTTACATAAAGTCTAAGGAGACTGCCGAAGAAATTGTCTCAGATGTCCTTTTCCAGGTTTGGAGCAAAAAGGAAGACCTCGAGACAATACAGCATCTAAAAGTATATCTTTTTACTGCGGTTAGACATAAGTGCTTCCGGCATCTTTCGAAGCAAAAGAAACAAGAGGAAGTTTTATTATATACTGATGAACCGGCTGAAAATTTATCACAGGATACCGCTGCTGATCCGGAAACACAACTGCTCTCGGCTGAACTCAAAAAGATCATAGCATCTGTCGTTGACAACCTGCCTCCCAGGTGCAAACTGATCTACCAGTTAATACGCGAACAGGGACACAGAAATAAAGATGTGGCTGTCAGGTTAAAAATTTCAGTTAATACGATTGATGCACAACTTGCTATCGCAATAAAAAAGATAAGTTCTGCAATAGCTTTATATGGCCTCGAAAAATAATTTCACAGAACTTAGTATATTGTCGGCCCAAACGACTCTATTAATAAAAGTGCGTTTCAGCAGCATGTCTGATATTGCCTGAAACAACCCTAAACCTTTAAATGGCTGACGATAACAGAATCTGGCTTCTGATAAGTAAAAAGCTATCAGGTACTTTAACCTCTCCTGAGGGGGATGAGCTGGATTCTCTGTTTAAAAGCCATCCGGATGCCTGGTATACATTCGAGGTGCTTTCTGCTATTGGTCCTGGAGAGCAGGTTCCTGAACATTTGCTCGAAGAGATCCGGGCGATGCTTAATACTGTACCTACAGATGCTGATACCGTAACTGAGAATACCTATGAGCTTCCGGATCAGAAAAAGAAACAGCGATTTAATTATAAACTGCCGGTTTTTGCAGCCTTAATCGCCCTCGTTATGGCTGGAGGACTTTACTTCCTGCTAAAGGGCAGTCGTGGAATCACATCCCTTAACAAGATCTACGCAGGAAAAGGCAAAAGTACAGAAGTGACCTTGCCGGATGGATCACGCGTTAAATTAAACTCAGGATCTTACCTGACATATCCTTCCGATTTTTCTTCTTCGAATACCCGTGAAGTAAATTTGGAGGGCGAAGCCTTTTTCATTGTGGACCATGATGAGGAACGTCCTTTTATCATTCACACCAGGGACCTGGATATAAAAGACCTTGGAACTACTTTTAATGTCCGATCGTATCCCGCTGAGAACATCACTGAAACAGCATTGATAGAAGGTGCCGTAGAAGTTGTAATCAAAGGCAACCCGGCAACAAAAAGAATCTCCCTGAAGCCGGCTGAAAAGCTTATTTATTATCATGAGGCCAAAGCCGGACAGAAAAAATTTGAAGTAATGGACATGGATCCCGGTAGCGGCACGAACGACTTTTCCGAAATTGCCTGGATATCAGACAAACTGATTTTCAAAGCTGAAAGACTGGAAGATCTGGCTGGTAAACTGGAGCGACGATATGACGTGGCGATATCCATACATGATGAAAGCTTAAAAAACAGCCGTATAACCGGCGCTTTTGCTCAGGAGACACTGACAGAAGCTATGGATGAACTAAAGCAAATGATCCCTTTCAACTACTGGATATCCGGAAACAGAGTGTTGATTACGCCTAAATAGACTTTTTCTACATAAGCTGGAATTGATCAGAACTACTCCATCATCATGGGCTTAATATTATATTCATCTTATCCTAATCAAGTGTTCAATCCGGATCCTGAAATTGCGGTATTTAATCCCGGTTCCGGTTCGACAGGCATATGAAGGAGAATTTTATCTTCCTGGTTCTATTATTTTTAATTCCTTTCAGCTCCCACCCGCAGTCTTCAGATCGAATGCACTTCAATCTTCGGAGAAAAACAATACCCGAGATACTTGAAATAATACAAAGCAATACAGGCTACCGTTTCTTTTATGGGCCCGATTTATTTCCTCCCGGTAAAAAAGCAGACCTTATCACCAGCCCGCATACAAGCATTAATACTATCATGGAGAAACTCCTCGGCAACCTCGATCTGACCTGGCAGATAACGGACAAAGGCGCGGTTTTCATAAAGGCCTTAGCTAAAAAAGATATTGATATTACTGTTAGCGGTACCGTCTTTGACCCAAGCGGCCAGCCGGTTCCTGCCGCAACAGTTGTTGTCAAGGGAGAGAAGTCAGGCTCAACCTTGACGGACAGTAATGGTTCTTACCAGATAAACTCAAAAAAAAACGCTATGTTGATTTTCAGCCACATTGGTTTTAAAAATGTAGAGATACCGGTTGACAACTTGCAGACAGATGTACATTTTGAAGGAGAAAGCAAGACACTTTCAGAAGTGGTGGTAGTGGGTTACGGAAAACAAAAAGAAATAACACGGATCGGTTCAATCAGCTCGTTAAATCATCAGGAGATTGAGGCCACACCATCAGCAAGTCTCCAAAACATGCTTTCAGGAAAAATAACCGGTTTATTTTCACAACAACAGAGTGGAATGCCCGGAAAAGATGCTACAAAAATGTATGTCAGAGGGATAAGCACCTTTACGGGTAACGTTTCTCCTCTGGTTCTTGTAGACAACTTTGAATACCCTTATGAAAAGCTTTCCCTACTTGATCCAGGGGAAGTGGAAAATGTAACTGTGCTGAAAGATGCCGTTTCAACTGCAATCTATGGTGTTCGGGCTGCTAACGGAGTTATTCTGGTAACCACCCGGAGAGGTAAAAAATCCGCACCTGTGTTTGAGTTCAGATCAGAATATGGAATCCAGCAACCAACGCACGTTCCCGAATTTCTCAACGCTTATGAAACCGCATTGCTGTTAAATGAATCTATTGCAAACGATAATCTAACCCGGGGAACATCAGTTGCTCCTGAATTTTCGCAGGCTGACCTGAACCTTTTCAGGAACGGGCTTGACCCATACGCTCATCCCGATATCAATTGGTATAAAACACTCTTCAGATCTTTCGCCCCTGTATTCAAAAACAGGCTTGGAATTTCCGGCGGAACTGAGCAAGTGAAATACTATTTGCTGATGGGGTTTCTGAATCAGCAGGGGATGCTCAGGAACTTCTCTCCGGAAAACGATGTCAACACCAACTACTTCAACAACAGGTATAACTTCCGGTCGAATATAGACCTGAAAGCAAGCAAATCCCTTTCGTTCAAGTTTGACTTTTCGGGAACCCTTAGTACCAGAAATAACCCTTATTTTGATGGTGCTTCCGGGGCCGGCGAAGTGGCCGCTTTTGCCGAAGTATTCAGCTATGAACATTTAAGTCCATATATGTATGCTATCCGTAATCCAGACCAAAGCTTTGCTTATTCTTCGCCCTCAAGGGCTCCCTCAGGGTCAAAGCCGAACATCATTGGTCGCCTGACTTACGGGGGGTATCGCCGGACAAAAGAAAACACGCTTAATCTTAATACCGTTGTTACTCAAAAACTGAACGATATTATCAGAGGTCTTGAAGTAAGCGGTGCTTTCTCGATACTTAGTATGAATAGTGCCGAAAAGGAACTTGTACGGAGAAATTTTCCTTCTTTTTTCTTTGATCCTACTACCGGCATTTATCATCCACGCGATCCGAATATTTTCAGAGTAGATCCCTGGTCAAAATCTTATCAGCCCGGGTCGCCGGCTTATCAGCTAAACCTGCGGACGAGTGCCACCTACACAACAAGGTTAAAAAAGCATTTCTTCCAATTTCTGGCCTTGTACAATCAATCATCATTCACTGGCCCTGCTATAAATTTAGCCGATAACTATATACCTTCTAATTTCAGGGGACTTACCTTCCGGTCGGAATATAATTTCGATGAACGGTATCTGTTGGAGATTTCAGGCGCATTGAACGGTACCGACCGCTTTGCCCCGGGCAGACGGTATGGCCTCTTCCCGGCCTTCGCTGCAGGATGGAATATAGCCTCTGAGAAGTTCTTCCAAAACACTTTCCCTTCGGTCTCAAAACTAAAAATCCGCAGTTCTTTTGGAATCACAGGAAGTGAAGATCCCGGCAGCGGAAACTATTATTTATACAGGGATAGCTACGTACGCACTTCGCAATATTCATTCGGAGAAACCCATCAGGCTTATACAGGTATTGCAGAAGGATCTACCGGAAATAAAGGCCTCACTTGGCAAAAAGAGCGAAAACTGAATATAGGTGTTGATATAGCTGTTGCGGATGGCAAAATTTCCGGAACGGCCGAATACTTCAATAATTTTCGATATGATATACTAACGGTAAGAAGCACCATTGCACCGCACTCCGGTATTACCGCAATTCCCTCGGCCAACATAGGAAAAGTGAGTAATCATGGGCTTGAGCTGCAGTTAAACTATATTTTAAAAGCAGGCAAAACGCTCATCACGCCGAAGGCATCGTACAGCTATGCAGCAAACGAGATCAGGGAAATTGACGAACCTCAGGTAAGCTATTTCTGGCAGCGGCAAACAGGAAAGTCTGTGGGATTAATAAAACAATGGATATTTGAGGGCTTTTATCAGCCGGAGGAAATCAGCGATCCGGATGTAGCACGGCCCGCCGGCCAGGTTGGGGCAGGTTATCTGAAATACCGGGATTTGAATGAGGATGGTAAAATTGATTTCGACGACATGGCCTACCTTGGAAACCCCGGCCTACCTACTCACCGCTTCAGTCTGGGCCTGGGCTTTAAATGGAAAAACTTTTCGGCCGATCTGCTTCTGCAGGCCGATACCGGCTTTGATTTTCACGTAGGACAAGATTTGTCCACTCCGTGGAAGGTGAACCTTCAAACCTTTCATTTAAACCGCTGGACCACCGAAAATCAAGCCTATGCGGAATTTCCGGCACTTACTAAAAATTTCGCCGGTTCTTATATGTCGTCCGACAACCCTTCTACATTTTGGGCCATACCAGGAGACTACCTGCGTCTCCGCTCTTTTCAGATTAATTATTCTTTTCCGGAAAGATGGGTCACAAAGGCAGGCCTCAATAAAGCCAGTTTCTTCATAAACGGCTATAATATATTCAGCTGGTCCGCATCCTTCAAGCGCTTCCAGCTTGATCCGGAAGTAGCCAGCGGAAGCAACAATGGCACCTATCCGCAGCAGCGGATCTTCAACACCGGAGTGATTATCAACTGGTAAATAAAATCAGGCGCGCTTAGTAGAATCATTAAATTTCGGACTCTTAATTAATGAACATTTTTACAAAGACCATGCAGAATTTTCCTGCTTTCAATACCAGAAGAGGCAAATGTCACTTTATACCCGCTGTGCTGGTCGCGCTCCTTTGTTTCTGTTCCTGCCGCAAGGACGGCTTCCTGGATAATAAATCAGAAGAGGAACTCGACGAAACACACGTTTTCTCTGACAGTAGCAGGACTATGGATTTTCTGGCCAACGTATATATCGGCTGCGACTACAATATCCAGTTGGGAATCGTCCATAATACCAGCGACTTTGAAAAGCTTACGGATCTCGCCGAAGGCCGTTATCCCGCAGCCGGAAATTTCGACAAACAAGTTACACTGGGTATTTTCAATCAAAACTTTTACACCAAGATCAATGATGACTGGAAGTTTCTCTACAATAAAATAAGGCAGGCAAATATCTTTCTTAAGAATATTAACCATACCCCACTTTCCCACGCGATGAAACTTCGTACCTCAGCAGAAATACGTTTTCTACGCGCCTGGTATTACCATTTCCTGATGAAATATTTTGGTGGGGTACCGCTCGTGTATGGTCAGATCCTCAGTACTGAAATGCAGCCGGATACCCGGCGAAATTCATACCAGGAATGTGTAGAATACATGGTGAGCGAACTTGACCACATAGCGCCGATACTTCCCGCACTGCAAACAGGCCGTGACTATGGCAGGGTAAGCAGGGGCGCAGCGCTGGCCTTGAAATCACGAATACTCATCACTGCCGCCAGTCCCCTTTTCAACGGCGGAAGCACTTCAGATAATCCTGATCTTATCATGCTGACGTCGTATCCTGTTTATGATAAAAATCGCTGGAAAGAGGCCTATCTCGCGGCTAAAGAGGTGATGGAGATGAATTTGTATGCACTGATGACCGATAATAACACACGCCCCGGAAATGGCTTTTATAAAGTTTTTCTGACAAGGGTGAATAACGAGTTTATCTTCTTCAGATCCTATCCCCCAGGTAAAATCATGGAACTGGCCCATAACCCAAAATCCAGGGGAGGTGCATGGTACTTCGACTATCCCACCCAGCAGCTTGTTGATATGTTTCCGATGAGAAACGGGAAAGCAATAGGCGACCCTGATTCAGGTTACGACCCGAAAGATCCTTATACCAACCGGGATCCGCGTCTTGGATATACAGTCATGTATAACGGAAGCCTGTACTATCTCAATAGTACTAAAACACTTTCACCGGTATATACATATGAGGGGCAGACGGACGGGATAATACCCTCTACCTCCAATTCTGGAACAACAACGGGTTACTATCACCGGAAAATGTGTGATGAGCTTGCTGCCGTATCCGGAGGAGGAAATGTAGACAGGGCCGTTCCGTTGATCCGTTATGCGGAGATCCTGTTGAACTACGCAGAAGCGGCTAATGAAACGGGGCTGACCAGGGAGGCGCTGGAACAGTTAAAGATCCTTCGCGCGAGAGCGGGAATTATCCCCGGAGAGAATAAAAACTATGGATTGCCACAATCCCCTTCCCAGCAAGAACTGAGAGAACTGATCAGAAATGAACGGGCAATAGAACTGGCCTTTGAAGGTCTCTGGTTTTGGGATCTTTGCCGTTCGAAGACCGGAACTAGGCTCGACGGCAAGTATACAGAAGGAATGCACATAACCTTAACGGGCTCTGAATTTAAGTATTCAAGAATACCGCTAAGAAAACGCTATTTCAAAGAGAACCTTTATCTCCTGCCCATTCCGGATTTGGAATTAAGCCTGAATACCACGATGCTTCAAAATCCCGGATGGTAAATGACCCTTCTGATCACACAATTAATATCCTTTTAATCAACGTTTAAAACCAATGAAAATTTACAAATCTATTTTTTGCTTAGTAGTAATCCTTCTCAGCTGCCGCTTTGCAGGTTATGCAGGAGAGATCATTCGGCTTAGCAAATCAACCATTCATCTGGCACCTAAAGGTAAGGAAAGAGACGCCTTGATCGGCGACTGGCTTATCCGTAATTCAAAAGTTTCAGCGGTTATTGGAAATGCATCTCCCGACAGGGAGGCGAACCAGATGGTTTCTTCTATACAGGGAGCTGTTATCGACTTTAGCCTCCGCAGCACCAATAATGACCAGCTGGTGGTTTATTACCCCCACGGCGCAAGGGTCGATGTAAGATCTGCTGATACGATCATTGTTTTAAAAGCAACAGGCACTGCTGTAAGCTTAAAAGCAGTAAGGTTTCCCACCCCGGCAGAGCCGTTGCGTACTGAAACGACTTATACCCTGAAAGATAACGAGAGCAGCTTGATCGTGCAAACTGCGTATACAAATCCTACGAAAACACCGCTTAAAGTGGTTCTGTACGATATGCTACGCGGAGAGAACGGGAATAAGGACATTAGCAGTGAAGGCAAAAGCCGGATGGTCTTTATGAACAATAAGTGGAATAATTGTGCCTATGGAGTTATCACTTCCCAGGGCCATATCACCACAGTTGCCCCCACCGGGAAAGCCGGCCTTGTGGCCCAGGGCTACCGCTTTTACTATGGCTCCGGACCGAAAGATTCAGTGTCTGTGGCTGGAGGAAAGACACTTTCCATTGAGCGCCGACTCATTACAGCCGAAGATATAAACGGATTAAAAGAACAGGAAACAGGAATAAAATGGGAGAAAGTGCCTGTACTTATTCAGGATGCCGTGCAAAAAAAACTCGGTGATGTATTCCTGGATATTTACAATGAAGCAGATGAACTGATCTCTTCGGCTATTACCGGCCCGTCCGGAAAGTTGGACCTGTTGCTTTCAGCAGGCACCTATAAGCTCTATGCGTCTAAAGTTGGCCATGACACCATCCAGCAGACTATTAGAGTCCCCTTTACCGGTATGCTGAACCTGAAGATGAAACAAGAATCTGCTGTTTCGTTTCACATCAATACCAAAGATGCCATGGGCAACACTTTCCCTGTGAAAGTTGAGTTTAAAGGTATAAAAGGCAGCAGGAATCCGGTGCTCGGGCCGCCAACCAGGGCCAATGGGAACAGTAATCTTTACTATTCAAAAAGTACCGACTTCAGGGTATCTCTTCCTGAGGGAAGCTATGAAGCGATCTTTTCGCATGGCCCGGAGTTCAACACCGAAGTGATTGCTTTTAGTGTAACTCCGGGAAAGTACCAAACCATTAGTGTAAATCTTAACAGGGCCTTTTCGACACCTGGTTACCTTATCGGAGATCTTCACAACCACACCACCAACAGCGGAGATTCTAACGCAGATGTGGAAGATCGTGTGATCAATATGGCGGCGGCTGGCGTTGAATTTGCTCCGGCCACTGAACATAATCGCATTTCCACGTATTCAAACGAGATTAGAAAACTGGGTCTCACTAACTTTATATCGTCTTCCACAGGCATTGAGCTAAGCGGGCGTCCGGGTCCTGGAAGTATCAATCACCAAAATAGTTTCCCTTTGCGCATCCAGGAAGACAAAAGAGGATACGGGGCACCGGTAACAGACAAAAACCCTTTTGTACAAATGAAGCGTCTTTACGATTATGATAACGGCGCTTTCAAGCTAATGCAGCAAAATCATCCTGATATCTCTCAGCTTTATTTCGACCGGGATAATGATGGTATAGCTGACGGAGGATTCGGAACGGAAAAGATTACAGATGTTATGGAGATCCGTGAAACAATGCAAGGTTTACCGTCTGCTCTTGCAGGAGGGAAACGTAATATACGGTCCTTTCAATGGCTACAGATGCTGAACCTGGGGTATAGGATCTACGGCACGGCTAACTCTGATAACCATGCTGTAGGGCATGCAACCGGCGGCCTGTTTAATTATATCATGACCGACCGAGACACTCCGGCGAAGGCTGATTCTACAGACCTTGCTATGCAGGTAAAGAAAGGTCGTGTTATTATGAGTAACGGTCCTTTTTTAGAAGTTAACATTAACAACGCTAATCCGGGAGATGATCTGGCTGCGCCCGGTGGCAAAGTTGCAGTATCTGTACGCACCCTTCAGGCTAACTGGTATAAAATTAACAAAGTAGTTCTGATTGTTAACGGGAAGGCAGATAGCGCACATACATTCTCTAAAAAGCTGCACCCGCGATTATTCGATGAGGCGTCAGGAAATTTCAAGCATTCCTTTCCGCTGACATTAAGAGAGGACGCTCATCTTATAGTGCTTGCCTACGGAGAAAATGAAATTATAGGGATGGTTACTGGTGGTAATATGAAGCGCCATATGCCCATGGCAATATCAAACCCCATATTTGTAGATATAGATGCTAACGGATTCAAGGTAAACAAGGATCTTCTGGGTGAGCCTTTACCCTTAAAACCAGAGAGAAGAAGCGGCAAAGACGCAGATGGGGAATAGTGTCTTTAGTATAAGAATAAAAAGCAAGCTTGTTCATCCAGGCTTGCCTTTTATTTTATGCTAATTGTGCAGACTAAGCTTAACAAAAGAGTTGACCGGAATCGTGAGGCTGACAGCCTCCTTATTTTCTTCTGTTATCAGATCTTTCTTTGAAAGTTCCTTTCCTGAACTGCTGAAACCTTTCGCTTCAACCGTTTTCATCAGAAAGTTCTTCATATCTAAAACAACCTTACTTGCAGGCTGGTCCTGATTCTTGTTAACCAGGTAAACCCAAACCGTTTTCCCGTCATTACTTTTTATGCCCAGACCGATCAGCCTGTCCCGGTTTATTGTACACATCACCTGCTGATTACCAGGAATCTCACTGAATTCAGAAAACATTTTATACATTCTGCCCGGGTTATATTCCTGCCTTTCAGGAAAAAGAGCACGGGTGGTTTCTGCCGGATCACGGGGCCAGGACAAAGGCCAGAAACAAGACATATATAAACCTGAACGGATATACTGGATGAACTGCTCAGAAGCCATAAGCGCAGCCTCCGCTTCTTTAGGGATTGCCTGGCCTGCCGACGGACCGATATTCCACTCCAATACGACAAGCCTTACGGAAGGAAATCCCTCTTCAGCAAAAACGCCCTCCCACAGCTTCCGTTGCTGCTCGTAACTTCGCTTATCCTGATGTAGCATCAGCGGTTCATCCTTCCAGTTGGCAAACGTGGCATTCTTCCATTTCCAGTACATGTGCACATCTACATAATCAATGTTTTTTCCGGCCTTCTGTAAGAGCGGCCGGATGTACTGATCCGGTCTTGGGTGAGTGTTAACGATGATCTTTATATCGGGATCCACTTTTTTCATTTCCGGTACAAAGCGATTGACCATGTCGCCATATTGTTCTGCGGTATACGTAAAATTAGCATCGTGCTGATAAGGCTCATTGTCAAGATAGTAGTATTTTACCTCTACACCAGATTTTTTGCAGTGCTGCATAAGCCGAACCGCTTCGGCAAGCGATTCTTCAACGTTTCCGTGCTTCATCCCGGAGCCCATATTAATTCCGACCAGCGGCTCTATCTTTAGTCTCTTAACCAGCTGCAGATATTCGTCCACATCCATAAAAGTACCTGGTGAGGTATTCTTCGAGGGATCGAAATCAGGGTCCCAGCTATCTTTCCATCCTTGCCCTGTGGGATTCTCCCAATGGAACTTAGTAACTACCGTTCCGCCCGGGTAACGCAGCTGTCCCGGATTGAGTCCTTTCATTAATCCTGCTACCTTGCCTTTCCCGGCGTCCCACATCTTATCCCCCTCATAGCAATAGACAATATTAAAGCCCATTATTCCCGGGCTTACTTTACCGATCTCTGTTTTCGGATCAATTTTAACATGATACTCGTTCCCTGGCTTTGCACTATCATCGCCAGTATTAAAATGAAAAAGTGCTGTTGCCAGCACTATGCTTACTATCGATTTCATTAAATTTATATTAATAATTGGAGAACTATCTAGTGTTGTCCGAGATAAGGAGAAAACGTTCTCAGGCTATTGGAATCTGTACGTGTATTAATTCTCATTGTTCTCATTTTGCCATTACCCCCGTTCTTTTCGCTTTGATAATCTGTCAGGTAAGTGCGAATAACATGCCCATTATAAACGTCCCTCCTGAAACCCTCGCCGCTGATATGCCCGCACAACATTGCAATAATGTTTGTATTGCCTTTCAAAGCCTCATAAATCCGTTTTCCCTGCCGACTCCAGGCATTTTGTCCCTTATCATTCTCGAGGGTAAGCATGCTGTGACTCACAATGAAAGCTTTCGACAGAGGGTTGGCTTTTAAAACAGAGTCCGCCCATGATGTCATGAGCCCCTGTTTATCTTCGCCGTTTCCGATATCATCAAAGGGAAGAAAGACGACAATATACTTTTGTCCAGCCACTGTGAATTTATCGAAATGGCAGTCATTGTTATTCTTGCCAGCAATGTTTGCGTGGCCCCCGTACCATGGTTTGTTTTTGAAATGCTCTACACCAAAATAGTGATTGTAATATCTTGTAGTGTTTCTCGGCGGGTTAAGGCCTGGAAGATGATGATAGCGCGGATCTCCAAATTTAAGATTTTCATCGGCCTCATCATGGTTTCCAATGGCCAGGCCATAAGGGATTCCGGGGGCAGGCTCTTCAAGGGCATAATATCCTCCGTTATGTACGGCGTTCTCCCACTGCTTTTCCACCGGGTCTCCTTTTCCATAATCGTCAACAATATCCCCCATACCTGCAACATAAGCAATAGAGGAATCCCTGTGGTACTTCTTTATCCAGCTGATCTGAGCCCGGAACATGTCGACGGTGGCGTTACGGGTTTGAGCTGTATAGTACTGGGTATCCGGAATCAGAACAATCCTGAACTCCGCTTCTTTCTCCTTATCTTTCCGGGAGATGAAACACCCGGTCAGCAATACTTCGATCAAAGCTATTAGCAGAGCAGGAGAGCAGATTCTGATGCCTGAGTTTTCTATCATAATGTAAGTTTTAAAAGATGGTATCCAAAAAGTTTACTTAGCACACGCGGTACACGTGCGCTAGCACCCGCCAGTTAATTAGCATACTAGACCTGTCCGCAGACTCCGCTTCGCTCAAGTCTACGGCCAGCACTATCTACGAACAGCTAGTAACCGACAACTACATACCTCACCTGAACTAATACCCTGGATTCTGAAGTAATGCGGGATTAAGAGTAACTTCATCCTTTGGAATCGGGAAATAGTAATATATATCTTTGAAATAACGCGTGCGTACATCAATGACCTGATAGCTATAAGAAGAGCCGCTTTTCGTAATCCTCATTCCATGTACATATTTACCGTCAAGTGTTGGCCCGTCTTTCCATCGCCTGATATCCCATAACCTATGCTGCTCGAAAGCAAGTTCTATGGCACGTTCGTTTTTAATCAGCTCGCTTGCTTCGTCTTTCAACGGTGAGGCAGGCAATCCATACATTCCATCGGGTCCAGGGTTAATTCCGGCGCGGATTCTTAATTCTTTAAGGATCTCCATGGCTTCAGAGCTGTTATCAAGTTCATTGGTAGCCTCAGCATAATTGAGTAGGATTTCAGCATAGCGGATAATAGGGAGCCCCCGCTCTACATTGCTGCCTCCTGTCATTGCGGCGTACTCGTCGCACATCTTGCGCGAGTAATAACCGGTGATGGTGGCCGTATTCTTTGAAACTTCCACCAGGCCATCACTTGGTGCACCTACATAGGTATTTACTTCCGACAGAGCTTTTGTGCTGTTTAGAAAAAACTTACTCCCGTTATAAATCACCGTAGCGCTGAGCCGCGGGTCGCGGTTAGCGTAAGGATTGGATACATCGTACCCCTGTGGGTTGGACATAGATTTTACATCGCTGCTTATGGATTTCCCATTGATGGTTGGAAACTTATCCACCATCTCCTGGGTGGGATAAAAATAGAAATTAGCACCTCCCCGGGAACGTGGCAGGCTTCCCTGCTCAACTTGCTTGCCATTAGGCAAAAGTCTTGACAATATAAATTCATTATTTACCCTGGTAATAAACACCTCGTAGAAGCCCTGGCCCTTTCCTGTCGCCGATCCCGACCATGGAGTGGAATTATCAGTGTACAGGTCATAAATATGGAGATTCATTACTGCCTCCGCAGCCCGTCGTGCAGCTTCCCAACGGTTGCGGTCTGCTGTAGGATAACTGAGCAGTTTCTGAAGTTCGGGTTTATCTGAAGTACCTCCCCCATTGTACAAAGGACTGGCAGCATACAACAATATCCTGGATTTTAATGCAAGGGCGGCTCCATTGGTAATCCTTCCATAATCCAGGCCGGTATAGTTTGGCGGAAGATCGTTCGCACAAGCATCCAATTCGCTTACCATATAATTTACGCATTCTTCCCAGGTGTTCCTTACAAGGGTACCTACAGCGTTCGTATCAAATACCTCATCCTGAACTATAGGTACGCCTCCGAAAGCCCGTGTAAGGTAGTGGTAATAGAGAACTCTCAGAAAACGAGCTTCAGCAATAATACGTTTCTTCTTAGCTTCGGATAATGGAACCCTGTCCATATTTCTCAAAAGGATATTCGCTTTGCGAATATTGCCGTAAAACGTCAGCCAGTCTGCAGCATAGTTATTAAAATAGGTATTGGCAAAAGTTCCCTGGGTAAATATCTTATCAAAGTTACCTCCCGCCGGGTAACGGCCTTCCCCTTCGTCAGTAATTTTACTCGTCTCACGCTGGTTGTGAGCGGGAGTGATTTGGAAGTAATAACTCATGTCGACATACAGCCCTGCCAGGAAATCCATGGTGTTGGTACTATCGGCAAACGTTATCTCTTCGTTCAGACTGGCGGTAGTTTTAGTGTCCAGGAAGCTCTCCTTCTTACAGGATATCGTTAGTACTGTTACAAAAAGAGCGATTAACAAAAATATCTTTTTCATCTTTTATTTAATGGATAGATTAAGCCCCAGGTTAAAAATTGCTGAATTCGGATAAATTGAAGGATAAGTTGAATTAGAAGGGTCTCCCCGCACCACTTCAGGATCAACGCCGAAACGTTCGAAAGATCTTGACCATGTATACAGGTTATAACCGTTCGCAAAAATGCTTGCTGATCTCATACCCACTTTATTTGCCCACTTAGCTGGTAGTCTCCAGGCTAGCTCTACTGATTTAATTCGCAGAAAGTCTCCGCTTACTGCCCAGAAATCGGAGTTGCTTCCCGTGGTCATATATGTTCCGTGAAAATTACTTACCAGCGACGGAAATTCGGCCGTTGCAGCAGTTTCAGGCGTCCATCTCTTCATGTGGATTGACTGAAGGTTTCCCTTAAATGGTACCGAAATAGCATATCCCACCTGGACACTGTAGTTCAACGACGACTGAAGCATTACATTCAGGGAAAGTGATTTGTAGGTGAATCCTGTTCCGAAACCAATAGTAGTATTGGGAAGGTTGGGCTCTCCAAAATAACCACGATCGTCATCAGAAATTACACCGTCACCGTTCAGATCGCGATATTTAAGAAAGCCGGGTAAGGTTGTCCCCTCTCCTCCTTCAGGAGTTGTAGATCCTATGTATTTAGGAACGGAAGGATCAGCTGCTTCTTCAACAGAATAAAATCCATCCCAGATGTATCCCATAAAAGAACCCACAGGCTGACCGGTCTGAATTTTCCAGGGATAAGCAGGATTTACTTCATCTATTTCAAGGATCTTGTTTTTGGCAAATGAATAATTTGCATTCAAGCTGACACTAAAGTCTTTACTGAGCTTCGTACTGTAATTCAGCTCCATTTCGAAGCCCCGGTTACCTACTTTCCCGAGATTAAGCGGCGGTAATTGTCCGCCCGGTATACCGAAGTAAGATGGAACAGTTTGTCGTGGGGCCAGAATATCATATCGCTCGTTAAAAAACAGCTCTGCAGATCCGGATAAGTGGTTGTTGAAAAAGCCGAAATCAATCCCGGCATTCGCCTTCCGTTCCTTTGACCAGGTAACCTCTTTATTTGCCAGCGACAATGGAACAATAGTCGGATTGTTGGTATTCGATTCTCCGAACGAGTAGCTACCAGAACGTTCATAATTTTCCTCGTAAGCATTTTTATAATCTCCAAGATCATCATCTCCAACAACACCTAACGAGCCACGTATTTTAAGCAGGTTTACAAAGCTGATGTTATCTTTGAAGAAACCTTCTTCAGAAATTACCCAACCTGCCGAGGCTGCCGGAAAGAATCCAAAGCGCTTTTCTGCAGCAAACTTATCAGAACCGTTATAACTCCCGTTAAATTCAATGAGGTATCTATTCTTGTAATTGTACCTTACACGGCCTGTAAAACCTCTGAAATTTTCCGGGATATAGCTGCTTTCAGTCTCCTCATCATCTTCAAAACTGGCAAGAAGCTTGGTGTTCTGGTTGTATAAAGCCAAGACACTCAGATTGTGAGTATTTGCGAAAGTACGGTCGTAATTCAAGCTCGCCTGCAATGTGGATTGCCGCCTGGGCCTGCCCGATTGATATTGTAAAGAATATGGATCTACACGGAAAACGTTGACGTCCCTTGGCGTATACTTTTCCGTTTCCGGATCATAAGAGAATGAAGGAAAATTAGAGCTGGAAAGCGAACGTCGTGACGAGGTTTGATTACTGATAGAAGCAGCTACCCTGGCTTGCAGCCCACTGGCAAGGAAATCCAGCTTTTGAGTAGCTGAAACATTCAGATTTAGCAGGTTTTGCCGGTCACGATCGTAACCGCCATGTTTAATGCGTCCCACAATGTTATTAGCAGCAGTTGCCGAAGAACCGAAACTTCCGTCAGGATTATAAACAGGATAGCTATAAGGAGGAAGTTCCTCGTAATCCATCACCTGGCGAAAAGCACCATCACCAATTTGGGGTTGATTTGTTACGGTGTTGTTTCCGGATAGATCAAGTCGTAAACTCAATGAACTGGTTGCCTTAACATCCAGGTTGGTCCTGAAATTATAGCGGTTAAAACTGTAGTTATTGTTCACATCATCCGCTTTGAAATTCCTTAATAAGCCATCCTGAGTTTGATACCCAAGGGAAACAAAGTAATTTAAACGCTCAGAGCCTCCAGACAGATCTAGATTAGATTTTGAGATGGGAGCACTCTTTCTAAATAAAGTATTATACCAGTCTACATTGGGGTGCCCGTAAGGATCACTTCCATTTCGAAAAAGCTCAATATCTTCTTCAGTAAATTCTGGTGTACCATTTCCGATTCCAAGTATTCCATCGTTTTTCAGTGCCTCATTTCGCAGCATGGCCATGTCGACAGAATTGAGAACTTCAGGAACGTTGGTAGGCATTTGCAGTCCGAATTCAGACCTGAAGTTTATTTGAGGGGATCCGGTTTTACCTCTTCTGGTAGTAACCAGAATTACACCGTTAGCGCCTTTAACTCCATAAACCGCGGTGGTAGCAGCATCCTTCAAAACACTGATGCTCTGCACTTCGTTCGCATCGATATTCTGAAAGTCCTCATAAGTAGATTCAATATCATCCACAAGAATGAGCGGACTTTGTTTGCGCCCCGCAAACGTGCTGACTCCACGAACGAAGAATTCCGCCCCGTCTGCACCAGGACGACCACCACGTTGCTGAGAGAAAAACCCCGGTAACTTTCCTGTTAAGGCGTTCTGCAAGCTCGCAGAAGGTGTTTGCTGGATTTCCTCCCGGTTCACCATGCTTACAGAACCGGTAACACTGACTTTCTTTTGGGTTCCGTAACCAATAACCACTACTTCGTTCAGGCCCTTCGACTCTGTTTGCAGGCGCACATTCAGGGTTGTAATACCCCCAACATTGATCTCACGTATCTCATAACCCATTCCCCGGAAAACGAGGATATTTCCTTTTCCTTTGAGGGCGATCCTAAACCGCCCATTGGCATCAGTGCCCGTGCCATTATTACTGACACCTTTTTCAAGAACAGCAATACCAGGAACAGCTCCGAATTCGTCGCTAACCACACCACTGATCACCCGGTTTTGTGCGTATACCGATATCGCAGCAAAAGCCAGAAAAAAAGTAAAAACGATTTTATATAAACTCTTCATAATTTGTCTTTGCGTAACTTACCATCCGGGGTTTTGAATTAATGCCTTATTTGCCTGAAGCTCTGCGAAAGGAATCGGATACCGGTACATCTGCGGTGCCTGAAACACCAGTGACTCAACAGCTTCCACATGATAACTGAAGCTTCCGTCAGCAGTCTTAGTGATCCTTATGCCCCTGAGCATTTTGTTAAACTCCGTTTCAGCAGTCATCCAACGGCGCACATCCCAGAAACGATGTTCTTCAAAGGCCAGTTCCAACCTTCTTTCCAGCCGTATAGCTTCCCGCATCTCATCTTGCGTCATATTTCCTTTCAGGCCATAAAGAGAACCATCTCCGGCAGTAATTTTTGCTCGTCCACGAATTGCCTTAAGCTGGGCATAGGCGATATCGCGATTGGCAACAGCATCTGCAGCTTCATTGATCGCTTCCGCATAGTTCAGTAAAACTTCTGCATACCTGAAGATGATGAAATTGTGATCGGCAGCCGGGTAATTGCTCGCGCTGGAGAGATCCGGGAGAAACTTCCTGAGATAATAGCCTGTTTTTGTTTGGATCAATGCTGTACCCGGACGATCCTTCCCTCCGTCGAATGTCTCCACCGGCCTGCCCAGCCATTCCTGTCCATTGTAAAACACGGTAGCTTCCAGACGCGGATCGCGACCGGTGTACGGATCCTGCTCGTCATAACCTGAGCCGTTTTCATGGATACCGCGCCCGTTCAGCATAGGGAATGCTTCAACCAGGTTTTGAGTAGGACTGGTTGTGCCATTTGATTTGTAGAGATCTGAATAGTAACCCACGGGTGAGTTAGCCTGCTCAAGACTGGAAGACTTTGCAGACTGAACTGAGAGTATAGCTTCTTTCACATTTCTTGTGGTGAATATTCCACTAAAGCTGGAATTCAGGTTGAAATAATTGAGGTCAATTATTGCCTTAGCCGCATCGGCTGCTTCCTGCCATCTACCAGCATCATTTGCGGAATTATTTAAGGGACTTGCAGCATAAAGCAGTGTTCGTGCCTTCAGGGCAAGTGCTGCGCCCTGGGTTATCCGCCCCAATTCATTCGCTGGAACAAGTGCTGCATCTTTTCTCAATAAACCGCTGACGGCATCGCACTCAGCAGTGATATATTGTGCGCACTCGGCAAAACTGTTTCGCGGCAGGGAAATCTTGTCTTCCATTTCAAATATATCTTCGCCTACGAGCGGCACTCCCCCATAGCGCTTAATGAGTTCGAAATAAAACATAGCGCGCAGAAACCTTGCCTCTGCTTTCCAGTACTGCTTGAATGTTTCGGACACAGGCACCACATCGATTTTGGACAAAAAGAGATTTGCCCTGGAAATCCCGGTATAATTGTGAGCGAATACTTCGTCCACTACCTCAAACTGGTTTTGGTACCCCTTAGCGAGGATATGAATATCCCCTGATAACTGAGAACTTACCGCGTCGTCAGTAGCCGCATCCAGAAAAGCGCCGTTTATCCGGTTAAAGCCTTTAGGTAAAAACGTATAAAGATTGGTGAGGGCTTGTTCGGCAAGTTGACCGTTGATATCCATCTGATCGTAAATCAGTTCTTCCGTTCTCACCTCCAGGGGAAATTCCTCAGCCTCTTGACAGGCAGTGTACGACATGCACAGGCAGGCCAGTACAGCATATAATTTATATGATCTTTTTGAAAACATTGCTGGGATATATTAAAGTTTAAGTGACAGTCCGCCGTTAATTACACGCTGAATCGGGTAAAGCCCGGTATAGTTCTCCGGATCAGCATCTTTAAACTTAGAGAAGGTTAGAAGATTTTGGCCGTTTACGAAGACCCGGATCTTTTTGACAGTGTTGAGCGGCAGAAAACCGGCTTTAAACGTATAGCCGATCTCTGTATTTTTAAGACGCAGGTAATTGCCGTTCCGGACATAGAGTGAAGAGGAAACAGAATTATTCGGATTTGAACCAATAGTTACACGCGGGAGGACAGCGCTGCCTGCGGTTGCCGGTGTCCAACGGTTCAGATTATGTTCATACGCCTGTCCTAGTCCGTCGTTACCAAACGCGAACTGGTAATCACCATTAGTCAATATATCCCGGTTTGCAACTCCCTGAACTAGCATGCTGAAGTCAAAACCAGCGTAGCGTAAAGCTGTCGAAACACCGTAAAAAACTAAAGGATGGTTATTTCCTATCACTGTTCTGTCGTATCCATTAATAATACCATCATTGTTGAGATCCGTATACTTTATATCGCCGGGTTGTGGTGTATACCCTTGAACAGAGGCATCGCCAAGATTGTCCGGCCCGAAGAACCCCTCTGCAACATAGCCCCTTATCTGGTTGACGGCATGTCCCATAGAACTCATCCATGGATAAATCTGCTCCGGCTCGTCATTGTCGATCACCTTACTTGCAACAGTCGATAAGTTTCCTGAAACCGAGTACTTAAGCCGGCCTGAACCAGCAGCCCAGCCGGTGGTGATTTCAATCCCGGAAAAACGGTTCCGGCCGAGGTTCTCAAGCGGATACTCCTGTCCAAACAGACCAGTATTATTGCCGCGTACCTGAAGAAGATCATACTGGCGGTTATTATAAAAATCAAAACTAAACCAGCCACGCTGTTTCGCGTAAGCGATATCAAAGCCGACATTGAGTTTTTCTGATTTTTCAGCATCGCGGTTATGGGCAGGAGTGCCGCGATAGTAGGATCCGGCAGATGTCGCGCCAGTACCGAAGAAGTAACCAGAACCACTGACATAGCCCTGGCGAAAGAGAAAATATCCGGGATCAGCATTCCCTACCCGGGCCCAGGAAGCCCTAAGCTTAAGTTCGTTAAGGAAAGTAAAATTGCGCAGGAAAGGCTCTTTATGTGCGTTCCAGCTTAAACCGGCTCCGGGATAAAAACCATATTGATGCCCTGCTGCAAACCAGTTGTTGCCACTATAGGCTCCAGCCAGTTCGAAGCTAAAGCGCTGATCATATGAATAACTGATCCGGCCACTGATATTTTTGAACTGCTGGTTTAGCTGCATATTACTCTGGTCACTCTCGTAACTACCTAGCAGCAAAACCGATAAGCCGTTCGCCTTCCACTGCTGATCGTATCCTGCCGACAGTTCGAGATAAGTTTGCTGCAGACGGCCGATTACAGATGAAGCATTATTTTGATCGGTTATTGAATTCACACGGGTGTATACAGAGGTATCGCCCGTAACCGGGAAATTATACGCATTATATCCTTTTGAACGGTCAATTTTTTGTTCGTAAGAAGGACTGTAAGATACAAGAGCTTTAATCCAGCTTCCTTTTATAACATCGCTCAGATCCTTTCGGAGGCTTAAAGTGGCTGAAGCTGCCTGAAGATTATTCTTAAGATACCCGGAGGCAACTGCGTCAGCATACGGGTTTCGCGGATAACGCCGGTTACCGGCAAATGATCCCTGAAAATTTGTGACAGGGCTTGCATTTTGAGGAACAGTTTGCAGCGAGTGGAACAGGTTTTCAAAGCCGACCCCAGGCTGAATATAATCGTGAATTGTTCCTGTGACATTCAAATTTGCATCAAGGCTACTACTGACTTTGAGATCTACGTTCGAACGGAAAATGTACCTGTCAAATTTGATATTTGTACCGTAGTCTGCAGCTGGATCTTCTTTAAATAATCCGTTTTGGGACTGATAGTCCAGCGAAACAAAGTAGCCTACGTTTTTATGATCTCCTCCGGCATTCAGCGTGTAACGCTGTAATGGAGCATTATTTCTCAGTGTTTCGTCTCTCCAGTTTACGTTAGGAAAATGGTAGGGATCAGTGCCGCTCCTGTATTTTTCGAGATCATCCTGGGAATACACAGGAGAATAACCTGAATTACTTAAGGCCTCATTGTAAAGACTGGCATAGTCAAATGCGGAAAGCGGCTTTCTCATTCCAAGCGGAGTTTGTAAGCCTGCCTGTCCGGTGATAGAAATGCTTGAGCCTGGTTCCTGTCCTCTGTTTCTGGTGGTGATCATTAACACACCATCCATCCCCCTGTTTCCAAGCATTACTGTCGACAATCCGTCTTTAAGAAGCGTGACTGACTCAACTTGCTCGGGATTTATTGCCAGCACGTCAAAAAGCGGGGCTCCGTCAACCAAGTTATACCGTGGCACTCCATCAATAACCACCAGGGGTGATCTGCCCCGGATACTGAGCTGAGAATTGTCAAATCTGGGAGCGCCATTTGTCTGCACAGAATACAAACCTGCAAGTCTTCCGGTAAGGGCATTGCTAAGTAAATTAACCGGAGAGCTTTCCAGAGTCTTCCCGTTGAGATAGCTTAGCGATTGCACCAACTGATCCCGACGAACCGTACCAAACAGCTGAGGTACCTTTTCAGGACTTGCAATCAGCACCGTATCCTGCTGATCCGGTGCTGATTGTTTTTTTCTGCCCTGCGCAAATGCACCTGACCAGGCAGCAGGAAAAAGGATTCCTGATGAAATAAGTAAGAGTGTAATTTTTTTTGAGCGTGAGTGTAGTGTTTTTCTCATACAAATCTCCTGTAATCAGAGGACCCTGTTACCGCCGGAGATTTCTCCCGACTATCAAGATCCTCTTGTCTATTTACAGAAGAGAGCCATTTAGGCCACCTATCTACTAAGCCCTTAAAATCAGAAAATGCTGACTGGCGGAGATAAAATGCGTTTACAGTAGCTCCAAACTCAATCCTAATATTAAACCCTATTTTTGATAACAAAATCTTAACACCGTTAGATGCTGTATCCTTCATCAATGGCTTGCTTGAGAAGATTCAGGTGATCATCAATTTCTGTCGATTCAACCAGTGCCTATCTCAGCTTTTGTCTATGCTGTTGATTAGAATCGAATTCAACCTGTCAAACATCTTGATCCAGCTCTGGTAGGCACCGGTTTTCTTTGCCTCTTCTTCCAGAACCGTTTGGTGGATAGAAACCTTGGTCCTTTCTCCGACAGGTTCAAATATAACCGTGGTGAGCAATTCTTCCGGCCAGTCATCGGCCTTTCCGGCCTCGACTGAACGAACAGAGTTTCCGTCTTTATCAGATAGCACCATGGAGAATACTAATTTTTCAGGTGCAGAAACTTCTGAGTACACTCCCTTTATCCAGCACTCGCCGTGCACCGGATCATAGATACAGGAATGAAAACTTCCTCCTTGCCTAACGTCAATGGACTTGAATTCGATAGTGCAGCCGTCAGGCGCATACCAATGCTTCAGCAGCTCTGGATCTGTCCAGGCTTCAAATACCCTTTCTCTTGGAGCATCAAACAGGTGCGTAATTAAGAGTTCTTTTTGCGTTTCCATATTTATTTTTTTGTTTCTTTTAGGAATTTATCCAGTTTGTCAAAGCGGTAGTTCCATAATTTACGAGACTCATTCACCCAATCTGTAATCTCATTTAACTGCTCCAGCCTGGCTTCGCAAAATCGTTCACGCCCTTTTTGAGTGATTTCGATCATGCCACATTCATTCAAAACTTTAATATGTTTGGCAATGGCCTGCCTGCTAATACCAAAGTCTTCACCAATGGTGGCCAGGTTCAATGGTTCACGGGCAAGTTTTTGTATGATCATTCTCCTGGTAGGATCTGCTATAGCCTGAAATACGTCTCTTCTTTCAATCATTATTCAACCAAATGGTTGCCAAATATAAAAACAACCATTTGGTTGCGCAAATATTATTGTGATTACTTTTTAGACGGATAATTTAACACAGAGCCCACGGAGATGACACAGAGGTACACAGGGTTTTTAAATAGTTAACTCTGTTTATCTTTCTTATATTAAAAGGAAAACTAACCCTGTTCAACAGGTTCAACAGCGGAAAATGAAGTTCTCCGCTTGGTCAGGAAACGACTTCTTAGATAATTCCGCACTGGCTCATCATAGAATACCATCGCAGCATAGGCTATTGCAATTAAGACAAGTGTGCCCCCAATAACGATGATAAAGAGCTCCGCTCCGGCAGGCTTGTGATTAATAAAGTAATTGCCAAATATCCATATGGCTGCATAATGAGTCATATAAAGTGGATATGATATCTTTCCCGAAAAGAGGCAAATCTTTTTGAGACCTTCTGATAAAGCAGCTCCGCCACCTAAAGAAATAAGCAATGGAAAATAGACTGCAACAACCAGGAATTCCGCCAGCCAGTTCCATTTGAACAGGGGCATTCCAAAAGCGAGAGCTAACAATACAGTAAGTCCCGCGAAACCCAAACGGTTTTTGATGATCCAGTTGAACCGGAAGATCAGCATCCCCATCAGAAAGGAATAAGAAATACGGGCACATCCATCCCAGAAGGTTGGACCTGACCAGCCCCCTACCAGATTCCCTGCGCGGAAGGCAACGAAACCAAGTACCGCAGCCGATAGTATAGTTAAAATGCCGAGGTAACGCCGGCTGATCTTATAGAGAACAAGAACATAAAAAATATTCGCCACGTACTCCCAAAAAAGGGACCATGCAGGCGCATTAAAACTGAAAAGGTTAAATGCACGCTCTTCCATTGCCGGATACGGTATCAACAATGCAGCAGACAACAATGACAGCAGTACTTTCCCCAGGTCATGTCCTTCGGCTCGAACGACGAAAGGATCAAACAAGAACCCTAACAAGCCTAAAACGGCCCCCAGGATAACCAGCGGGTGCAGCCTTATAAACCTGGTTTTTAAAAATTTTAAGATCCCCATATCCCCCACACGATCATCATAAGCGTATGCGATGACAAACCCGGATAAACAGAAAAAAAAGTCGACAGCCATATAGCCGTGGCCTATAAAATTTTTACTAAAGTCTGGTTGAATCCACTCCATGAAGTGAAATATCACTACAGCTAATGCTGCTATTCCTCTCAGACCGTCAAGAATTTCGAAATGCTGTTTGGTATTGAGAACATTGTTTTGGTGATTGACGTTCATTTCTGTATTGCTATCCCCCCATCATTTCAGGCCTTTATCAAAGTTTCGATGTCGAACTTCTTCATTTGCAAGAAAGCTTGCATCACCCTGCCTCCTCTCTCCCGGTCGCTCATCAATTCTTCCAGTATGGATGGAACGATCTGCCAGGAAACTCCAAATTTATCTTTCAGCCATCCACACATGCTTTCCTCTCCACCTTCAGTAAGCTTTGACCAGTAATGATCGATCTGTTCCTGGTTTTCACAGCTTACTACCATTGAGACAGCCTCATTAAATGAAAAAGGGTGAGGCAATGAACTATCCATAGCCATCATCACATAACCATTTAAACGGAATTGCGCATGCACTACAGATCTCCCGCTTTCGTCGTCTGGTGTATCGTACAAAATGCCCGTTACAGTAGAGTCCTTAAATATGGATGTATAAAACTGGACGGCTTGTTCAGCTTTTCCAAACTGGTCGCCAGCAAACATCAATGTGGGAGTATATTTCTGTCCCACATCTTCCATTTTCCCAAAAGATATCTGCCAGCTTATGCCGAAGCGGTCTTGGACCCAGCCATACAAGTCACTCCAGTCATATTTGTCGAGGGGCATCAAAGCCCTTCCTCCTTCCATAAGCTTGGTCCAAACCTCTTTAGTTTCAGCCTCCGTTTCACAAACTACAAAAAAGGAAACAGAGGGATTGACCTTAAACTGGGGCCCTCCGTTTAAGGCCATAAATCTCTGACCGCTTAATTCAAAGGTTACTACTACAGGGTTTTCTGTCTTTATTTTTCCATCCTCAAAAACAGAGCAATAAAAATCTGCTACGGCTTTTGCGTTTCCATCGCACCAGATACAGGGATACATGTTGTTTTCCATAGTGTTCAATTGACGTAGTCTAATATCTGAAAAAGATTTCGTTATTGCTTATCAAAACACCGTGCAGACAATTATTTCCAGCCCGAAATTATCCTGACTCAGGAGTAAAATATCTACATACGTCGCATTTACCTTTTTTTTGACACTTTAAAATCCTCTCTTAGATAGATAAATCGAAAATCCTTTTTCAATGAAAACTAATCACCATAAGCTATTCAAAAGTTTTTTATGCTTTGTAGCTGTTTTAATCACGCAAACGTCCAGAGCGCAGTATCCGCAAATACCGGAAGACGTGGGCAGAGCATCGAATGCGCTAATGGCCGAAGCCCGGAAACAGTCTGACATAGCCTGGCAAAAAGCACTTCCAATAATAGAGCAACAGGCAAAAGAAGGTAAGCCCTTTATTCCATGGGCGGCCCGCCCCAGTGATCTTCCTCAGGCCGAGATCGTCGCTTTCCCGGGAGCGGAAGGCGGAGGTGCTTATTCATTCGGCGGACGCGGCGGAAAAGTATACGTAGTTACAAGCCTTGCTGATAGCGGTCCGGGTACGCTGCGTGAAGCTTGCGAACAGGGTGGAGCCCGTACAGTGGTCTTCAACGTTGCAGGCATCATCCGTCTTAAAAGTCCGCTGATTATTCGTGCACCTTATATTACCATAGCCGGGCAAACCGCTCCTGGCGACGGTGTTTGTGTTGCAGGTGAATCTGTCTGGATCAATACCCACGACGTGATTATCCGCTATATGCGTTTCCGCAGAGGAGAAACGAATGTAGGCAGGCGCGACGATGCTATCGGAGGAAATCCAATAGGTAATATCATGATCGACCATGTTTCTGCCAGCTGGGGTCTTGATGAGAATATGTCGATGTACAGGCATATGTATAACGACAGCACGGGTAAAAAAGAGGAGAAGTTCGGAACGGTAAACCTTACGATTCAGAACTCGATTTTTTCTGAAGCTTTAGATACCTGGAACCATGCCTTTGGAAGCACTTTAGGTGGTGAGAATGCGACTTTTATGCGTAATCTCTGGGCAAACAACGCCGGAAGAAATCCTTCTATCGGTTGGAACGGAACGTTTAACTTCGCCAACAACGTGGTATTTAACTGGGTTCACCGCTCAACAGACGGCGGAGACTATAAAGCCACATACAACATCATCAATAATTACTACAGGCCAGGGCCTTTAACGCCTCAGACTCCCCTTGCCTATCGTATTCTGAAACCGGAGTCTGGCCGCAGCAAACTTCCCTACGTGGTGTTTGGAAGGGCTTATGTGACCGGAAATATTGTACACGGCAATCAGAAAGTAACGGCCGACAATTGGCATGGAGGAATACAGGTTGAGGGTAAAGACGGCGAGCTGATGGACTTCAATTCAGCGAAACAATACTTTGCTGCAATGAAAGTGAATAAGCCGTTTCCAATGGCTAACATCTCTTTACTACCGGCAGATCAGGCTTTTAACTATGTGTTGAATAATGCCGGTGCTTCTCTTCCCAAGAGAGATCCGGTGGACACCCGTATTACTGAACAAGTTAGAACAGGCAACATCAATCCGCTTAAGAATGTAAAAGTACCAGCCACACAGTTTAAACACCGCAGGCTGCCTATTGATTCTTATAAAGGGGGCATTATAACGGACATCAGCCAGGTAGGCGGATACCCTGAATATAAGGGAACTCCTTATAAGGATACGGATAGTGATGGGATGCCTGATAGTTGGGAAACCAAAAATGGCCTGAATCCAAAAGATGCCTCGGATGCTAGTGCTGACAAGAACAATGATGGCTATACTAATATGGAGGACTACTTAAACAGCGTAGTTACCCTAGCCACAGTAAAGCCCTAAACACATACTAATAGATAAAGCATGAGGGAGTCGCGCGCTAGCACACGCATAATCGCTTGCTAGCGCGCGTGTGTCACGTGTGCTAAGAAACTGAATTTTGAACACCCTCATAGCTTTATTTCAAATAAAATTCTGATGAAAAGACTACTCCTTTCCCTTTCTTATGTTCTTTTATCCTGCCTGGCACTATATGCCCAAGATAAAAGGATCATACAAGGAACTGTTCGCGATTCTCTTGGTATCCTGCCAGGAACCTCAGTGAAGCTGACTTCAGCTTCTGATAGCCTGTCGGCTATTACCGACATGAAAGGAAGCTTTAGCTTTTCATCAGTAAGATCTCATCAATTTAAACTTACCGTTACTTCCATCGGGTTCAAACCTTTCATTAAATCATATTCGGTTGATCCTATAAACCCAGTAATTAAATTGCCTGCAATCATCCTGAAAGACAATTTCAATCAATTGAACGAAGTGGTGATCAATGCACTTATTCCGGTACGGGTTAAAGAAGATACCGTTGAATTTGACGCGCGGGCATACAAGGTCCGCGAAGGCGACGCCGTGGAAGAGATGGTGAAAAAGTTGCCAGGTATGGAGGTCAGCAAAGATGGAAGTATCACCACCCAGGGACAGGCGATCACCAAAGTAAGGCTTAATGGGAAAGACTTCTTTGGCGATGATGCTCAAGCGGCCATACAAAACCTGCCGGCTGATATTGTACAGAACCTCCAGGTAATTGACGACTACGGCGTTCAGGCAAACCTCAGCGGAATTAAAAGCGGCGAACCCCAGAAGATCTTAAACATTAACACCAAACCCGACAAGAAAAATGGCTATTTCAGCAAGGCAGAAGCTGGAATGGGGACAGAAGACCGTTATGCGGGAAGGTTTCGTGCCAACAAATTTAGCGGCGATCAACAACTAGCCTTCGACGGAGTAATGGACAATACAAGAGGTTCATCCGCAGGTACCACCGACTCGAAATCTCTGAAATTTAACTACCGGGATAAATGGGGTGACAAACTGGAATCTTACGGAAGCTACCGGTTCAATAACAGCAACAACAATACCTTCGAGACGGTTTACAGCCAGAATATTTTCCAGGACTATACCCGTTTTGATGATGAAAACAATGCCATTAACAAAATCGAAAGTACGCACAGGCTCTCCTGGAACTTTGAATACCAGATAGATAAAAACAATTACATCAAAGTTGAGCCGGACATCTCCTATAACCCTTCAAAATCGAGCAACAGCGGCTTAACTCTTACCCGCCTGTTATCGTCTTCATCAAGCAGGCAAAACAGCTCTTTTAATAAATCGCTTTCGTCTGATCTGGGCACAGAAATTTTCTACAATCATAAATTCGGTCGTGAGGGACGAAACTTTAGCCTGAATGCTGACCTTGGTTACTCCAGGGGAGACCAGGACCGGGATGTTAACAATGAGTATGTTCTGACAGATTCCCTGAACAACAGCACTTACGAAGCGCAGTATCAGCTGAGCGAGATAGATAATATCAATAAGAAAACGAGGCTTCGGCTTTCGTATACTGAACCGCTTTCGAAATTTTCCTTTCTTGAACTAAACTACGACTGGAACCGCTCTCACACAGAAAGTGCACGGAGTACTGACGACATTAATCCCGTTGATGGCTCACAAACCAGGAATTTACAGCTTAGCAATAATTACAACTATGACTTTACCACTAATCGCATTGGCCTGACCTACCGGGTTACTAAAAACAATCTCAATTATATTGTAGGGCTGTCAGCAGAGCCCGCCTTACTTAGGGGCGAAGATATCAGCCGCAGCATCAGCACGTCTAAACATACTTTTAATTGGGTTCCCGCGGCGCGCCTTGCTTATAAGTTTTCAAAAAAGCATTCCATTGTTGCACGGTATTATGGCCGTAATAATCAGCCGGGATTTTCTCAACTGCAGCCCATTACTGATAATTCAAACCTGCAAAATACTATCACGGGAAATCCTGATCTCAAACCTGAGTTCATCCATAACTTCGGAGTGGAATACCGGCAATCCGACTGGGGAACCGGATATACGATGTTCACTAATTTAGTGCTCAGCCAAACCCAGAACAAAATAGTGAGCAGCAGGGTGATCCTTCCTGAAAGTTTGAGGCAGCAGACCAGCTACATCAATGCTAATGGCTTTTATAATGCTAAAGCCTCCTATACCTTCTCTAAACCATTTGCGGAACGAAAGCTTACACTGAGCTATTCTGGCTCAGCAGATTACAGCAATAACATTGCCTATACCAACAATGAGCGTAACGTGGGTAAAAACATGGTAATAAGTCAGGGGCTTAAATTCCGGTTCGACCTTGAAGATATTATAGATACTGAACTGAACACGTCTTACGCACATACCAATACCAGTTATTCTTCTGCTTCGTTTTCTGACCGCAAGCTGAACCGTTACTTTATAGGATTGTCCGGAAGGAATTACTTTTTTAAGGACCTCACACTAGGTTACGACCTGTCGCAAACTATCAACAAAGGGTATAATTCAGATAATGCTAATCCAACCTTACTAAGTTTATATCTTGAGCACCGCTTCCTTAAAGGAAATAAAGGGACGATCCGTCTACAGGCTTTCGACTTGTTTAATCAAAACACGGGGATTTCACGTGATGTATTCGACAATGAAATTATTGACCGTCAGAACAATCGCCTGGCACGGTACTTCCTGCTATCTTTTAACTTCCGCATGCAGAAGTTTGGAATCTAATGATTATTGATCCAGCCATGTTTTAAACAGAGGGGTCTTTTGGCTACTGATAATGACCTCTTCATCCAGTATAGGTTCCAGCACAAGCTTTAACCGGCCTTTAAAATATGGATGTATCTCTTTTGCGGAGTCGATATGTATGATCAGCTTACGGTTAACATGGAAAAAGATCTGGGGATTCAGCATCTGGATCAGTTCGTCGAGCGAATAATCTACGGGATAGCTGTGTCCGTCTTTTGTTACCAGCAGGTTTAATTTATCATGAGAATGGAAGTAGGCGATATCTTCAGTTTTTACAGCTCTGATCCTTGCTCCGGATCTCACCATAAACCTCGACTTATACGAAACCGGCTCCCGGGATTTAATCATATCTACAATTTCATTGATCTGATTTTCGGATACCCCAGGATTTTCTAAAGTTGCTGAAGTTCCCGTGGGGAGCATGTCTTTCATCTTTTGTAAACTCTGTTCCAGTTTTGCATACTGTACCGGCTTTAGCAGGTAATCAATACTATGCAGCTGAAAAGCCCTGAGTGCATACTGATCATATGCCGTGCAAAAGATTACAGGGCATTTTACCTGCACTTGCTTGAAGATGTCAAAACACAAGCCGTCGGCAAGATGAATGTCCAGCAGGATTAGATCAGGAAGATCATTATTCTTAAGCCAGGAAACAGCCGTATCTACTGAAGGGATCGTTTCCAATATGCTGATATTTTGATCGTATTCAAATAAAAGCTTGATAAGCTTTTCAGCTGCCAGAGGTTCGTCTTCAATGATTAAAACTCGCATCAGGATAGTTTAAAACTGGTAATTTATTAAAATAGCTCCAACAAAGGCAAACGTACAGTAAAATAAGTCTCATCATTGGTGATGATTACTTCCGAATCGGAAAGATAGCGGTAGCGTTTTCTGATGTTCTCCAGACCGGTTTGTTTCAATGACGACTCTTGTTGGGGCTTAGGCTGAAAGGTGTTTCGTACGATAAGACTTCCGATGCCCTTAGTTTCCTCTTCGATATAGATATCAATACAGAGTGGATTTACTTCAGAAATTTTATTGTGTTTGATAGCATTTTCTATCAGGAGCTGCAAAGACAAAGGCGGAATACATATGGTATCGCGCAGATCAGGAGGTATAGAAATACTAACCTGTAACTGCTCACCAAAACGCTGACTTAACAAATAAATATAAGCCTGTATAAACTCAGCCTCCACATTGAGAGGGATTAACTCTTCATTTTTATATTGTAGAACGTAGCGATATACATCGGCAAACCGGTCCAGAAAATCCTGGGCGGTCTTGGGCTCACGTTCAATCAAAGCAGACAAAACATTCAGATTATTGAACAGGAAATGCGGGTCGAGCTGCATCTTTATTGACTCCAGCTGGGTGCGAAGATTTTCCTGTTTCAATTTATCAGATTGCTGATGCGCCATTTTCCACTGGTTCATAAAGTAAATACCAAAGCTTATAGACAGCACAGGGATAATAAACAGCAGTCCGTAAATATTCAGCACAAATACCTGGGACAGATCAGGCGGTGTTTGCGTGATTTGGAACTTAAAGAAATAGTAGGTGCTGTTAATGCAAAGGAGGGAATAGACCGCACTTAAAAAAAACTGCAAAAAAAACCTCTTATTGGTGTTTTGAGCCCATGGCACCCTGGCGTCTAAAACCTGCAGAATAAACTTATTGCCAAACCATAAAAGTACGATCACAGATATGATCCAGATTAAAGCGACAACATAAAAAAGCTCCACATTAGCCTGGTATGCCCTGTAACTAAAAGCCAGCGTCACCAGGATAAGGAAACTCAACAGAGCAACAAGGGGCCTGCTGTAGTTCTTTCTTTTTATTTTGCTCTCATCCGAACTATATATCATCTTAACTATACATCGTCTTAACTATATTATCTGGTTATCTGAAAACAATTTCATCTACCTTATTCCATGGGAGATACTGGTATTTTGAATCTGCAAGCCATACGATAAGCCCCCAGTTTTTATCCGTGATGTCATTGTGCCTGCCCAAAATCAGAACTTTATTATTCTTCAGCACTACTTTCGACTCATCAGCGCCAAGCGGACTTATTTTGCTCACCTGACTAAAGGGAACCTGAAAATGAACATTGCTGCTGCTCCCTTCAAGTAACTCCATATCCCAGTCTTCGTCCAGATCAAACGTACAGTTACCCTTATATATTTTCCCCTCGGTTGTACGAACCGTTGCATAGATTCGTCTAGGCTTAGGATACTCATCATAACCTAAATTTTCCGGAACTTCCTTAAAGCGCAGGGAGCGAAATGCGTCCCATTCCACTATTGCCCTCCCCCAGTGCGGGTGCATCACCACAATTCCCCGGTTTGAGCGATTTACATCACGATTGTTCTTCAAAAACACCTTTTGGTCTGACCGAAACTTTACCAAAGCACCTATATCTCTTTTTTCGATAGCCTCAATACTTTCAAATTCATATTTAGAATTCTCCTGGCTATTATTTAGTTTGCCCTGGAGCTTCTGACTGGTAAGGAACTTGATTTTGTCCCATTGTATAAATCCTGTGAGTTCGCCTGCAGAAGTAGAAACGGTTCCATAGAGCAATTTGCCATCAAAAGGTTTAAAGTTAGGAGGACTCGCCTGGAAGATCACCTTACTGATGTTAGCCCATTTCAGTTTTCTTAATTTTCCATCGTATATCAGAAGATCTTTCCCTAAGTGCCTGTTTTCAGCTTCATTGGTTGCGACCCGTATTTTTGACCCACTTTTCAGGAAGATCTGCGCCTGGGCTGCGCCAGTAATATGAATAAAAGATATATCACCAAATCTGCACAAGAGCTCATGCTGTCGTTCGGGTAATTTATCTTTCCATAAGTTCATAAATTGCCAGTCGAGACCTTCACCGGCATTTTTATCATTGAGCTCGCTGAGCTGCCTCTTATTTAAATAATTAAGTATATAACTATTTTGCTTTGAAACAAGCAAGATATCACTCCATAACATCTGCCCGCCACTCCACTTTATCGGGCCGGTTAAAGTGGTTTTATCTTTCAGCACAATCTTACCGTAAATTATTCCTTCGTATTGAGCCGAAACGGGTATGGCTGTGATGCTAAAAAAAATGAAGAGAATTAATACCCGCAGAAAAACACACATAGGCTCGATTCAAATATAAAACCAGCTACAAATTATAGATTACCACTATACTGCGCAAGTAAGATAAACTGAATCAGGATAAAAATATTTTGAATCAGGATATTAGGTTGTTCAATTGTCCGGATAAATTTATAGCAGGTACAGCCTGGGAGGCTCCTGCTATAAATTCTTTCTTTTGATTGATATTATTTTATTACGCCACAGCCAATACGGCTTCCTGAGTTTCCTGAAGGTTGAGTTTTATAATCGTCAACTCCGGAGTGAACAATTATTGCCCTGTCAAGGATATTGGTTTTCTCATCACCACCTATACTCCAGCGGTCAGATTCAAGGGTAACTTCACCGCGTCCGTTCTGATCAAGTTGTATATTTCCAATATCTCCTGAATGGTATTCGCCTTCCCCCCATTTTCCGTGTTTCTCATTCGTCGGATTCCAATGTCCGTGTGCTCCTTCGCCGTCGTCACTGCAATCGCCATGTTCGTGAAAATGCACGGCCACTGTTTGGTTAGCCTTTGCCGGAAAATTGAGTACCAGTTTCATTTCAACTTTGCCATCTTTAGCAGTAAAGTCAGCAGTACCTCTTCCGGAGGTATCTGATTTGGTGCCACTGATGTCTGCATGGGCTATAGTCGCTGTAGTTGCTGTGGTATCCACAGCAGCTGTAGCCACGGTATCAGACTCTCCTCCTGATTTACCAGCATTGTTACAAGCTAACAAAACGAGAAGGCTAAGCGCCGGGACTAATCTTAAACTCTTAAATTTCATCTCTTAAAAAATTTAATGATAAATTACTTTTTGTATTCACAAAATACTGTCGTAAATGTTTTAAATTAAACCAGAACTTTTAGCTTATATCAACAAAATTACAACAATTAATTAACACGATGAAGATAGCTACCTATAACGTTAATGGAGTTAATGGCCGGTTACCCGTTTTACTCCGCTGGCTGGAAGAAACCACGCCCGACATTGTATGCCTGCAGGAGTTAAAAGCACCTCAGGAAAAATTCCCTGAACAGGCGATACTCGAGGCAGGGTATCATGCCATATGGCATGGGCAAAAAAGCTGGAATGGTGTTGCTATCCTTTCACGAAATGCAGAGATCAAAGAAGTGAGACGGGCTTTGCCTGGCGATCTTGAAGATGAACACAGCCGTTACATTGAGGCCATGGTAAATGGGATCCTCATTGGATGCCTTTATCTTCCTAATGGAAATCCGGCACCGGGACCAAAGTTCGACTATAAATTGCGATGGTTTGAGCGTCTTACAGCACATGCCGCCGAGCTCCTGGCTTCAGGTATCCCTACCGTGTTAACGGGCGACTATAATGTGATGCCGACCGAAATGGATGTTTACAAACCGGAACGCTGGGTTGATGATGCCTTATTCAGACCTGAAACGCGCGAGGCGTTCCGAACCCTTGTTGATCAGGGATGGACTGACGCCCTCCGGAAATTACATCCGGACGAAAAGATCTATACTTTCTGGGATTATTTTCGCAATGCTTATGGCCGGGATGCAGGACTTCGTATCGATCACTTTTTACTGAGCCCCAGCATTAGTCACCGCTTGCAACATGCAGGGGTAGACCGGCATGTTCGGGGATGGGAGAAAACCAGTGACCATGCTCCGGTATGGGTAGAACTGCGGGATATATGACCTGCTGATACGTTGGTTATAAAACAATCATAAAATAGAGCTTTTATCAGTATGTTAATTTTAATTATTTACAATTAACACTACAATTAAATTCAAAACTCTTAAATCTTTCTAAATTATTTTAAATTATTGACAAGAGCCTTATATTTGTATCGGTTTATAATTGGTTAGTTAAAAGGTCTTCATCCTCCCCGTTTGAAGACCTTTTTTTATGGGATATTCCGTGCTAACTTGGCGTATGCTGGCGGCACGCGTGCCGAGTGTGCCAATAAATAGGATACAAAAAAAATTTCTTAACAACATCCCCCAACTTTTACGCTTGATCCATCTTTACGTATTTTTGCTGAAATAGAAGAATCAATGGATTTTACATTTGTCTCGAAGTCATTTCAGGATCTAAGCAACGTGGAACTTTATGAGATGCTGAAGTTTAGACAAGAGGTATTTATTTTGGAGCAAAACTGCGTCTACCTGGATGCTGATGGTAAAGACCTGCAATGCCAGCATCTGTTAATGTACAGCGAAGGCAAACTTGTAGCCTGTGCCCGGCTGATTCCCGCTGGCTTATCGTACGCTGAAGTATCTCTCGGTCGGATCGCCACCAGCAAAGTTGTGCGGGGCAGCGGCGCCGGAAGATTGCTTATGAACAGAGCAATTGAAGAATGTAGTAAAATATTTGGCAGTGTCCCCATCCGTATCAGCGCACAATACTACGCCAAAGCTTTTTATGAAAACTTTGGCTTCGTTGCGCACGGTAAAATCTATGACGAAGATGGGATTGATCATATAGAAATGCTCAGAACTCCTCCAGGACACTGAGCAGTTTCCGGGCAGTCAGTAATCAGTAAGCTAATCAACTTCTTAAATACCGACTCGTAAGCGAATTTTCAGCTCCCAAAAGCTCCCTGGGTGTTCCTTCGAACATTGCCCGGCCGCCTTTGTTCCCACCCTCCGGGCCCATATCAATGATCCAGTCCGCGTTCTTAATGATGTCCAGGTTATGTTCAATTACGATTACGGTATTACCAGCATCTACCAAACGGTTCATCATATCCAACAAGTGGCTGATGTCCGACATATGCAGCCCTGTTGTGGGTTCGTCTTTCCCATTTTCGCCGGCAAATATACTTTCTATCTTTTTTGAGGTAGAGCATCAATAGAATGTCTTAAATTTATTTTCCGATAATAAGTAATATTGTCTATGGAAACAGTATATGGTACTGCTCAATCTGTTGAAGAATTGAAAATACAGGGCTTCTCATTGCAGGAAAACTGGTTTGACAGTCAGGAAATGGCTGCGCTTGAAACAGCTCTTAATGCAGCTAAAGCTTTTGATTACTCATCAGGACACGACCCGGGTAATTTGCTGAAAACATCTGGCTATGTGGCAGAATTAGCAAGCTTAAATAAACTAACTAACCTTATTCCAAATTTTACTACTGCAGGCATGATGCCTGTAAAAGCTATTTTACTTGATAAAACAAAAGCGTTTAACTGGATGATTCCATGGCATCAGGATCTGAAAATCTCATTAAAAAACAAAGTAGAATCTGCTGGTTACACTAATTGGAGCATTGAAGCGGGAATCCACCATGTTGAGCCGCCTTTGTTCTTACTAGAAAACCTCACTACGATCCGGATACACCTGGACGATTGTGATGAACAGAATGGAGCTATGATGGTCATCCCTGGATCTCATTCTATTGGTAGGTTATCGCAAGATGAGATCGATTCTCTTACTACTGATAAAGCAGCGAGCGGCTATACAAGCTGTACAATTGACAGGGGAGGAATCATGGTGTTTAAACCACTGCTTTTACATTACTCTCCACTATCACAGGTTATGCGACCGCGGCGAATTCTGCAGCTGGAATTTGCGCCAAAAGATATGTTAGCTAAAGGTTTGGAATGGTGTATTTAATCTTCAAACGCTATACTACGCCGGCTCTATCCAGTTGCCATCTTCCCTGATAATATCAATCAGCTCATCTAATGCATTCTCTGTGTTAACACTTTTTTTCACCACTTCTCTTCCCCTGTAAAGCGTTATTTTACCGGGGCCTGTTCCTACATAACCATAGTCTGCATCTGCCATTTCTCCGGGACCGTTTACAATACAGCCCATGATCCCGATCTTTAAACCCTTTAAATGACTCGTTCTGCTACGGATCATCTGGGTGGTTTCCTGCAGATCAAAAAGGGTACGACCGCAGCTTGGACAGGAGATATATTCGGTTTTAGATATCCGCGAACGCGTTGCCTGAAGAATCCCAAAAGAGGTACTCACCAGGCTTTTTGTATCCATATCGGGCGCATCAAGCCATATTCCATCGCCGAGACCATCAACCAGCAAGGCACCCATATCGGTGGCTGAATATAACTGGAGATTAGAAACTACCGATTCGGCATCGGCAGCCAACATCTCTTTGGTGTAAGACCTTCTTATAATAACAGGAACCTGTATGCCTGCTTCAGACAAGGAGAAAAAGAACTGTCGCTGATCCGCCATACCATGCTCCTGATCGGTTTCAAGTACAAAAACCAGGGTATCGTTAATTTCCAGTTTACGGAAGTCCTCCGTTTTCAGATCCGCGTTTGAAATTTTCACAAGATTTAAAAACCCATCTTTCTGATCTGCTTTTATATAATCTGTAAAAGTATACAGGGGATGAGTGTTTTTTCTATTGGCTATTTCTCTCCAGGTGCTGTAATCGTAAAGTTGCTTCAAATTGCCTGGCATATTAAACGAAGGCAACTGATCTGCCAGGTAAACAAAATCGACCGACTGATCGCCCATATGGTACTTATCCAGTAATTCTGAAAAATTATATCCGGCACCGGCAAGGATCTTGGGATCCTTTAAATTTTTATTCGACAGATCAACAATTACCCGTGGTACCTGGTGGCCACCGATAAAAGTGTTCAGTTCTGCACTCGCTCTTTTTTTGTATTCGTAAGGGGAAAAACCATCCGGCAGCTGCAGCCTTTCAGATGATCTAACATCTTCTCCCGTTTCACTACTTCTTCTTTTTTCATACCGTTTTGCTAATGCCCTGGCTACAGGAGCCTCATATTCCGGTTCCTCTGTCAAAGAAACGCGGATAGTATCACCTAATCCATCTTCCAGTAAGGTCCCGATCCCTACAGCCGATTTAATCCTGCCATCTTCTCCATCCCCCGCTTCGGTAACGCCCAGATGCAAAGGGTAGTTCATGCCCTCATTCTTCATCGTTTCTACCAGCAAGCGGTAAGCCTGAACCATTACCTGCGGATTACTCGATTTCATAGAGATCACCAGATTATGATAATCCAGGGCTTCGCACATGCGCATGAATTCCATAGCGGATTCAACCATCCCCCGCGGAGTATCACCATAATAACTCATGATACGGTCTGACAGGGAACCATGGTTTGTGCCTATCCGCATAGCTGTACCATACTCTTTGCAGATCTTTACCAGGGGAGCGAATTTCGAATATATCCTGTCAAGCTCGGCCTGGTATTCAGCCGGTGTATAATCTAACTGGTCAAACCGTTTTTTATCAGCATAATTCCCCGGGTTGATACGTACCTTCTCCACTATCCTTGCTGCTACTTCGGCTGCATTGGGAGTAAAATGAATATCTGCAACCAGAGGAACATTATACCCCCGAAGGCGCAGCTCTTTCTTAATTTCTGCCAGGTTCTGTGCTTCCTTAATGCTTGGAGCCGTAATACGCACATACTCGCAACCTGCTTCCACCATACGGATAGTTTGTTCTACTGTAGCTATGGTATTCAAAGTATCCGTAGTGGTCATACTTTGAATACGAATAGGGTGGCTACCGCCCATAGGAATATCACCAATGGCAACTTCCCTCGTCACAAAACGGGAATATTGAGTCAGAGAATTACAGTAGTCACCTTTCAGCACAGAAGTCGTATCAGAGATCATTTTGTTTTTATCTGATACAAAAATAGAAAAAAAGACTTTAAGCTCCCTGTACTTATAAATACAACTTATTACTCATAACATTACCCTAATATCTGCGGACTTCAAACTTAGACAATCCACCCTCCAGATCTATGATGATCTTCTTTGATGCGAAATTAAAGTTAGGGGTGATATAAGTTCCGTCGGTCTGCCTTGTAAATCCTTCGAAATCGTTTGAAGAAAGCCCCGACTCGAGCCTGATCTGGCAGGCGGCAGCTTCAGGAACCATAATCTCAATTTCAGACACACCGGTTTCACAGCGTACTGTACTCGTTGCTGCAGGAACACCAAGCTTGAGTTTAAGCGAAGCTGCACCACCTTCAAAGCTGACATTTCTGATTTTAAAGGCGCTGAGATCAAAATTGAGTTTTCCTGCTCCTACTTCCAGGTTTACATCCCATAAAGGCTGGGTATTCAGTTTTAATACGGCTTTATTGCCTCGAATCTTGTTACTTTCCCACTTCTTCTTGCCAGTCATGTTAAAGTTCAGCACTTCTACACTGTCTCTTGATGTCCTGAACAGGGAATAATTGCCCATATGCCTTCTTACCTCCGCCTGAAAAAGTTCAGCTGTGGTATCCTCTAACGTGTACTGGGTGGCGCCACCTTTAATATTTAGCTCGGCTCTGCTGATACCCGGGCTCATAGTTTCGGCAAACACATTATCGCGGAATTTGCCCTCCCCAACCTGATCGTCGTGATAGTCAGGACCGATCCATGCATCGCGTGAATGCTGGGGTTGTACCCCCTGGTAAGCAATGAAAACAAGCGCCAGAAAAGTTACTATTATAGATACACTGCCTGCCCATACCCGGTCTTCCCTCGAAAAGATCATGTTTGCACCAACAATGATGAGGATGACAGGCCAGAATCGCCAGATGACATGCCAATGAAAGTTTATGACGTCAAAGTTGTCCAGCAGTAAAACGCCGCCTATAAACAAGAATATGAGTCCCCATATAATTCGTTCCGTTTTCATGGTTCTGAAATTTTGATTTGAGAATTGTGACACTAAATATCGGAGTCTTCGGCAGGAGCTTTAGGCTCAGTCCTTTCAGCAGGAGGATTGTCCTGAGATTTATTGAATTCCACATTTTTCCTTCCCGGCTTTAACAGGATGATCAAGCCTATCGCTACAAAAGCCAGGGGCCATAACTTGGAAAGAGACAGCCATTCAGGCAGGTCAACAAACTCATTTACTAACAGACAGATCCCAAGTACCATCAGAATAGATCCGGTAATTAACCGTCCCGCCCTCCTGCTTTCAGGTTGAGGGAAAGGGGGATAATATTCAGCACCGGTTTTCTGTTCGGGCATTCGATATTCTGCCTCAGAAACAGGCCAGACGGGTTTTGCAGGAACGGCAATCCAAAGGATCAGGTATATCCAAACTCCTGTAAATCCGAAAAAAGCAAGGATTAGAAACAAGACCCGTATCCAGGTTACCTCCATATTGAGATAGCCGGCAAGCCCTGCTGCCACACCGGCGAGCATTTTGTTCGATTGATCGCGTTCTAATCTCTTTTCCATTTTATTTTCCTCTAAAGATTTCCGTTCAAGGGAGTGATAACCAATTGGTCGGGATTAGCACCCGCGCTCATTGATAAACAGGCTAATACAGAACTTGCAACGTCCTCGGCCGCGATAAACCGTTCGGCAGGTATTGAGGTTCCTTCCCAGGAGCTTGTAAGTGTTGACCCCGGAAGAATTGCAGTAACTTTGACGCTATGTTTCATCAGTTCAAGCCTTAGTACTTTGGTTAGACTCAGTAATGCCGCTTTTGTTACAGTATAGGATCCAGCTTCAACCACCGGGTTGATGGCTGCTATGGAACAAATATTAATGATATGTCCCTTTTGTGCATCCCGCATTTGCTTCCCAAAGGTTTTACAGAAGGTATAGGCTGCCAGGAAATTAATTTGCATTTGCAGGTCCAGTACATGCTCATCTTCATCCAGGATCGAGGCAGGTATATAAGTTCCCACATTATTTATTAAAACATCAACAGTCTGAAAGTGTTGTTGTACAAAGTTACAAAACTGGTTAACCTCTAAAGGATTTGAGCAATCGGTTTGAAGGCCGGAAACGCTGACAGCAGGATGTTTTATCACAAGCTCCTGACTCAACAAGTCAATTTCTGCCTGATTTCTTGAACAAATGATCAGGTTGTACCCTGCCTGGGCCAGCTTCAGGGCGATAGATTTGCCCATGCCTTTAGTTGCTCCGGTAATTACAGCATTCATACGTAAAAGTAAATTAAAGTAATGTTAAAAAAAGTTATTTTTAGCCAAAAATAGATATGATCTTTTATCCTCTGGGAAAATACATACTGCTTTTGAAAGCTGTTTTCAGAAGGCCCGAAAAGTGGGACATCTACAGAAGAGAAATTTTCAGAGAGATGGTTTCTATCGGTGTGGGCTCTGTATGGATAATTTCTATCATTTCAGTATTTCTTGGAATGGTGACCACGGTTCAGACAGCCTATCAGCTGGTCAGCGACCTTATTCCGAAATCTATTATCGGCAGCATTGTAAGAGATTCAACCATCCTTGAACTAAGTCCAACCATCTCGGCAATAGTGCTCGCCGGAAAAGTCGGCTCTAGTGTGGCTTCCCAAATTGGCACCATGCGGGTTACCGAACAAATTGACGCCCTTGAGATCATGGGAATCAATTCTCCTGGCTACCTTATTCTTCCGAAAATCGTGGCAGCAGTAATTACAATACCTATGTTGGTAACCCTGTCAATAGGCTTGAGTATATTGGGTGGTTACTTATCGGGCACTTTGTCGGGCGCCGTAACAGCCAATGATTTTATAATGGGGCTTACTGAAGGATTTAGAGGCTTTACAGTTACAGTATCGATGGTAAAGGCTATAATATTTGCGTTTATAATAACATCAGTTTCAGCATACCAGGGATTCTATACTTCCGGGGGCGCACTCGAAGTGGGAGTTTCAAGTACCAGAGGTGTTGTTATCAGTTGCATCATGATCTTATTTGCCGACTACATGGTAGCACAGCTTTTATTATGATAGAAATCAAAGACATCCATAAAACATTCGGTGATAATTACGTTCTGAAAGGAATTTCATCAGAATTTAGAGAAGGAATGAACAACCTGATCATCGGTGGTTCGGGATCAGGAAAAACTACACTGCTGAAGTGTATGGTTGGCCTGCATGAACCGGATGGAGGCTCTGTGATATACGACGGTCGCGATTTTACTAAGATGACCTTTGAGGAGAGGATCGATATCCGTAAAGAAATAGGCATGCTCTTTCAAAGTTCTGCGCTCTTTGACTCCATGACAGTGGAAGAAAACATTATGTTTCCTCTAAACATGTTTACCACGCAGTCAAGAAAAGAGAAGCTGGAACGTGTAAATTTCTGTTTGCAAAGAGTTAATCTGGAAGGAAAAAACAAACTATTTCCGGCCGAGCTGTCTGGCGGAATGAAAAAACGTGTGGGCATTGCCAGGGCGATTTCTATGCAGCCGAAATATTTATTTGTGGATGAGCCCAATTCTGGACTTGACCCTAAGACTTCGATCGTGATCGACGAGCTGATCAATGAAATAACCGAGGAATATAAGATAACAACCGTAGTGGTTACCCATGACATGAACTCGGTGATGGGTATTGGCGACAATATTATATTTCTGTTCGACGGCCGCAAAGAGTGGGAAGGTTCAAATAAAGAAATTGCAAAGACTGATAACAAGGAATTAAATGATTTTGTATTTGCCAGTAAGTTTACGCAGGCAGCAAAAGAGAAGTTATAATCCGGCTCATTAAATCTGTCTGTATCTGTATACTTCAACAATTTGATTATTTTTGTGATATTACAATTTAATCAGTAGCCTGAGCAGAGCCCATATAAAACGTTAAATGATCCAACTTCTTACCCCGCAACACTGGAATGACTACGAGCTGATTGATTGCGGCAACTTCGAAAAGCTTGAGCGCTTTGGCAACCTGATCCTGATCAGACCTGAGCCCCAGGCTGTCTGGGATAAGCAATTGCCAGAATCAGAGTGGCAAAAACAACACCATATCAAATTTAAAGGGCGTTCGGCCACCACCGGCGAGTGGGTAAGAAAAAACCCCAACGCTCCCGACAGATGGCATATTTCTTATGAAAACAATGAGGTGTCGATAAAACTTCGTTTGGCATTAACTTCTTTTAAACATGTTGGAGTTTTCCCGGAACAGGCAGTCAACTGGGATTATATTTCAGAATCGATAAAAAAATTCAAGACCCCGAATCCAAAAGTACTGAACCTTTTCGCTTACACCGGTGGTGCCTCTGTTGTTGCACGGGCAGCCGGAGCAGACACCACACATGTGGATTCCATCAAACAGGTGGTAACCTGGGCTAATGAGAACCAGGAGATTTCAGGATTAAAAGACATACGCTGGGTAATAGAAGATGCCTTAAAATTTGTAAAAAGAGAATTAAAGCGAGGCAAGAAATACAATGGAATTATTCTGGACCCTCCGGCTTATGGTCATGGTCCTAACGGCGAAAAATGGAAGCTCGAGGATAATATATTAGAAATGATGAAAGATGTTACCCAGCTTCTGGATGAAGAGGAGCATTTCCTGATCCTTAATACTTACTCTCTCGGGTTTTCATCTGTAATTGTGGAAAATCTATTGAGAGCAAGCATCCAAGACCCTCAGAATCTTGAAATCGGTGAGCTATATTTACAAGCCACTGCAGGCAACAAACTGCCCCTCGGTGTTTTTGGAAAAGTACGTAAAATCAAATAAGAATAGCAAAAATCTATGACGAGTATAAACAAACATCTGTTAACATTTGGACTTGCGATCAGCATTGCAACTATTGCATGCAGCGAAAGTACTACCACCTCCGGAAATACAACTTCCTTAAAAGATAGCACTGCTAAAGCTGACAGTACTGCTACAGCACCGGAAACCAGCGCTGTGACGGCTATTGACACAGCCGCATACAATAAGAAGCTTCAGGAACTGACAAACGGGGACACAACCGGCAAATGGCCAGTAAAAAACCAGCCGTATCCTCTCGCCGGAGCTATTCTTCCCTCTAAACGGATAGTGGTTTATTATGGAAATATGCATTCCAAGAAAATGGGCGCGTTAGGTGAATATGCTCCAAAAGAAATGTGGCGCAAACTAAATGCTGAAGCTAAAAGATGGGAAAAAGCAGACCCTAAAACTCCGGTACAAAAAGGTATCCATTATATTGCAACCGTAGCAAGCGGTACGCCGGGTAAAGACGGGGCCTATGTAAACCGTATGCCCGAAAAGCAGATAGATTCTGCCCTGGCGATTGCTAAGATGGAGAATGCTATTGTATTTTTGGATCTTCAGGTTGGATTAAGCACTATCCAGAAAGAGCTACCCCGGATCGAAAAATATCTTAAGTTACCACATGTGCATTTAGGTATTGACCCCGAGTTCTCTATGAAGGGAGGAGTAATACCAGGTAAAAAAATAGGCACCTATGATGCTTCCGAAATCAATTATTGCACAGAGTTTTTGGCGAAACTGGTCCGAGAAAATAATCTTCCTCCCAAGGTATTTGTACTGCACCGCTTTACTCAGAAAATGGTGACCAACTATCAGAATATTAAATTACGTCCCGAAGTTCAGTTTGTAGTCCATATGGATGGATGGGGAGAGCCTGAACTTAAAAAAGGCACCTATCGCCACTTCATTCACAAGGAACCTGTGCAGTTTACCGGCTTTAAAATATTCTACAAGAATGACTTGAAAAAGGCACCGCACCGTTTAATGACTCCCGAAGAGCTCCTTAAATTGAAACCGCAGCCGATATATATTCAATATCAGTAGTAATTAAAACCGCAGTGGCTAATTAAAGTTATAAATAGTATGGCAATAGAAACAGCAACATTTGGCGCAGGCTGCTTTTGGTGCACAGAGGCAGTATTTCAATCTCTGAAGGGAGTATCTGGCGTCCGTTCAGGCTATATGGGTGGACATACAGTTAATCCCAGTTACGAGGATGTATGTGGCGGCAATACAGGTCATGCAGAAGTGATCCAGCTTGATTTCGATCCCGGGATCATTTCTTTCGAAGAACTTTTGCTTGTTTTCTTCAAAACGCATAACCCTACCACACTAAACAGGCAGGGAAATGATATTGGCACCCAATACCGATCGGTGATCTTTTACCACTCGCAGGAACAGAAGCAGAAAGCTAATGAAATGATAGATCAACTTACCAGGGAACTGGTATTTGATAAACCTATTGTTACGGAGATAACTCCTATATCTGAGTTTTACCAGGCTGAAGACTATCACCAGAATTATTTTAAATACAACAGCGATAAGCCCTATTGTGCTTTTGTTATACAGCCTAAGCTGGCAAAATTCACAAAAGACTTCCAGGATAAGATTGAGGGTGTCCAAAAAGGTTAATTTTTTTCGTCATCCTGAACTTGTTTCAGGATCTCTTGCCTAAGAAAATGCTTCATACATTATTCAAGAGATGCCGAAATGAACTCGGCATGACGACCTCCAACTTTTGGACACCCCAAAATTAAAACAACCCTAACTGCCCCTTATCATCTATATCCACATCCTCGGGATTGGTAATCTCAAGCTTGATTTCTTTTTTAGGGGCGTCACTTTTAGAAGCATCATTTTTAGGAATATCAGTCTTTTCAACCACTTCCTTTTCGGCTTCCTCATCCAGTTTCTCTGCCTCCACTATTTCCTCCAGCGACTCCTCTGGAACCGGGTCAGGCACATCTTCCGGATCATCATGTTCTGCCATTAACTCAATACTTTTGATCTCATGAGGCGAAAGCCGGTTACCCTGTGCTTTCATCCCTTTCACATCAATAGCATCTGCTAAGTTGATCTCTATCGTTTCAGGGGTCAAAGTTTTCCCCTTCAGCAAGTCAACCTGAACAATGGGTTGGGCAGCTCCCGAAATAAGCACCAGCTTAGAGCCAGGTTCCTCGTTGATGATACTGGTTTGTCTGCCTACCGCTGTATCTTCAAATACAAATCGTTTGATATAATAATTCTTTGACTTACCATCCAAATGGATAACAGAATAAACCTTTTCGGGATCATACTTCTCGATCAGGATCATTTTATCATCAAAATGATTCGTCAGATCAAATGACGTTAACTCGAAAATACCATTGCTTAAAACTGTAAGGATCTTATCTGGTCCGTCAAATTCACCCAGGTACTTTCCTCTTCCATCCACGTTCAAACGTTTAAGAATATCATCGAACCAGATCTTTCTTCCCGCCAGAGTTGATACACCTTTAGATTTCAGCGTGACCTTTTTCACAGGATACTTGGTCACCGTATTACCCATAGAACCCCGGCCTTTTATAGCTATTTCAGCAAAATCAAGGTCCATTTGTAACTTCCTTAATTTGGAATGAGGTTTAAGCGCAATACTTACCACTTCGGCCTCTCCATTCGGGTTAGCAGTAAAATACAATACTTTTGAACCCTTCGTCCCCTTGGTTAGATCATATTCTTTGTCGCGGGTAACCCCTATCACGTTGAAACGTTTTATGTAAGACGCGCCGCTTCCTCCATCCTTATAGATCATGTTGTACACCGTGCGCTCATCCCCTTTCTTAAACACACCTACATGCAAAATATCTTTTCCTACAAACACCTTATCCTGCACTTTGGTCACCAGGCACCGGCCATCCTCTCTAAATACTATAATTTCATCAAGGTCTGAACAATCACAAACAAACTCATCTTTACGCAGACCACTGCCAATAAAACCATCTGTACGGTTTACATATAGTTTCACGTTTGCCAAAGCAACCTGAGCGGCTTCCACTTTTTCAAATGTTCTTAACTCAGTTTTACGTCCCCGGTCTTTACCATACTTATCCCGTATCTTTTGAAACCAGGCTATGGCGTAATCAGTCAGGTGTTTCAAATGATGATTTACTTCTTTGATCTCGTCTTCCAGGGTTTTCATTTGCTCATCCGCTTTCTTAACATCAAAGCGGGTGATACTGCTCATCGGTTTATCAATTAGCTTTTTGTAATCCTCCGGAAGGATAGTACGATAAAACTTCGGAAAAAATGGTTCAAAAAGCTTATCAAGCACCTTGATCACCACCTCGAAGTTACCCGAGTTTTCATATTCAGGATGTTTGTACATCCCTTCCTGGATAAATATTTTGAGCAGCGAGCTAAAGAAGATCTTCTCTTTTAATTCTGCCAGTCTTATTTCCAGTTCCTGCTTCAGTAAACTTTTAGTGTGCTGAGTATTCTCAGTGAGAATATCATTTACACTCATAAAGTGAGGTTTATCCCCCTTAATTACACAGGTGTTCGGAGAAATAGAAACCTCGCAATCAGTAAAAGCATAAAGAGCATCTATGGTAACATCCGGTGAAATACCGGGTGCCAGATGGACAATGATCTCTACATTCTGAGCGGTATTGTCCTCTATCTTCCTGATCTTAATTTTACCCTTATCGTTGGCAGAAATAATACTGTCTATCAGGCTGCCTGTAGTGGTGGTAAAGGGAACCTCAGTAATAGCAAGGGTCTTTTTATCTTTTTCGATAATTCTTGCCCTAACCCTAACCTTTCCGCCTCTTTGACCTTCGTTGTAATTTGAGCAATCTGCCATTCCTCCGGTAGGAAAATCAGGCACCAGGTCCGGGCGATTTCCTTTAAGCACCTCAATAGAAGCATCTATCAACTCAATGAAGTTGTGTGGAAGTATTTTTGTTGCCAGTCCCACAGCAATACCTTCGGCACCCTGAGCAAGCAGCAGGGGAAACTTAACCGGTAAGGTAATGGGTTCACGGTTACGACCATCATAACTGAGTTGCCAGTCCGTGGTATCCGGGTTGAACACTACGTCGAGCGCAAATTTTGAAAGACGGGCTTCGATATAACGGGGAGCAGCTGCTGAGTCTCCGGTCATCGGATCGCCCCAGTTTCCCTGGGTATCGATCAGTAAGTTTTTTTGTCCAATCTGGACCATGGCATCCCCGATAGAAGCATCTCCATGGGGATGATACTTCATGGTATTACCGATAACGTTGGCTGCTTTATTAAACCGTCCGTCGTCCAGTTCTTTAAGGGAATGGAGGATACGGCGCTGCACTGGTTTCAAGCCATCATTTATATGAGGAACAGCCCGGTCAAGGATTACGTACGAAGCATAATCCAGAAACCAGTTTTCATACAGCCCATTAATTGAAGTAACGTTATGTAATTTTTCGTCGTTATTGTGATTGTTTACAGGTTCTTCACTCATCCTATTCTAAAAAACTCTTGATCGAGTAAATATAGGAGTTTTGTTTTTAAGAGAATAAAAAAAGCCCCGGAAGCTTTAACACTTCCGGGGCTCGGTAATTAGAATCTATTCAATTATTCTTCTTTCTTTTCTTCTTTTTTCTTCTTTCCAGGAGTCTTGCCCGAGACCTTAATTTCTTCAGTTTCTTTGATGTAATCAATTTCCATTACATCACCTTCAACCAATTCGCCTTTAAGGATCTCTTCAGCAATCGGATCTTCAAGATACTTTTGGATTGCACGTTTTAGAGGACGGGCACCAAAGTTTGAATCGTAGCCCTTTTCGGCGATAAATTCCTTGGCAGCGTCTGTTAAAGCGATGTCGTATCCAAGACTATGAACTCTCGAGAATAGAGCCTGAAGCTCGATGTCGATGATTTTGAAGATATCCTCTTTTGAAAGAGAATTAAACACGATCACATCATCGATACGATTTAAGAACTCAGGAGCAAAGGCACGTTTTAAAGCATTTTCGATCACACCTCTTGAATGAGAATCGGCCTGAACAGCTTTCGCCGAGGTAGTGAAACCTACGCCTTGTCCGAAGTCTTTCAACTGACGCGCTCCAATATTAGATGTCATGATCACAATAGTATTACGGAAGTCTACCTTTCTTCCCAAACTATCGGTAAGCTGACCTTCGTCTAACACCTGTAGCAAGATATTGAACACATCAGGGTGAGCTTTCTCGATTTCATCTAAAAGCACAACAGAGTAAGGCTTCCGACGAACTTTTTCAGTCAGTTGACCACCTTCCTCATACCCTACGTATCCCGGAGGCGCACCTACCAGTCTTGATACCGCGAATTTCTCCATATACTCGCTCATGTCGATCTGGATTAGCGAATCCTCGCTGTCGAACATGAAACGGGCAAGTTCTTTAGCTAACTCAGTTTTACCAACCCCTGTAGGACCTAAGAAGATAAAAGAACCAATTGGTTTCTTAGGATCTTTCAGTCCCGCACGTGTCCGTTGAATTGCTTTAGTCAATTTCTTGATCGCATCTTCCTGACCAATGATCTTTCCCGACATCAGCTCTGGCATTGCCAATAATTTTTGACTATCGGTTTGACCTACACGCTGAACCGGAATGCCGGTCATCATGGATACCACCTCTGCAACATTGTCTTCAGATACGGTGTAACGTTTAGTACGTGTTTCTGCTTCCCATGCAGTTTTAGCTTTATCCAGCTCTTCAAGTAAGTTCTTCTCGGTATCACGAAGCTTTGCAGCTTCCTCATATTTCTGACTACGAACTACCTTATTTTTCTCTACCTTGATCTCTTCGATCTTTTGCTCAATATCAATAATTTCCTGAGGAACATGGATATTGGTCAGGTGAACGCGTGAACCCGCTTCGTCTAAAGCGTCAATAGCCTTATCTGGTAAGAAACGATCAGTAATGTAGCGGGATGTTAAACTAACGCAGGCATTAATCGCTTCCGGAGTATAAGTTACCGCGTGATGCTCTTCGTATTTCTCTTTGATCCGGTTAAGGATCTCAATAGTCTCGTCCGGTGTAGCAGGCTCAACCATTACCTTTTGGAAACGACGGTCTAATGCACCATCTTTTTCAATGTACTGACGATACTCATCCAGAGTAGTAGCCCCGATGCACTGTATCTCTCCTCTGGCTAATGCAGGCTTAAACATATTAGATGCATCCAAAGACCCGGAAGCACCGCCTGCACCAACAATAGTATGGATCTCGTCGATAAAGAGTATCACGTCAGGAGATTTCTCCAGTTCGTTCATCACTGCTTTCATCCGCTCTTCAAACTGGCCACGGTATTTGGTACCGGCCACTAAAGAAGCAAGATCAAGTGTAACTACCCGTTTATTGAATAAAACTCTCGATACCTTTCTTTGAACAATTCTTAAAGCAAGACCTTCCGCTATCGCAGATTTACCAACGCCCGGCTCTCCAATAAGGATAGGATTGTTCTTTTTACGACGCGAAAGGATCTGAGAAACACGCTCAATCTCTTTTTCACGACCAACAATCGGATCCAGTTTACCGTCTTCGGCAGCCTTGGTTAAATCACGACCGAAATTATCAAGAACAGGAGTCTTTGATTTAATATCTGATACTTTTTTCGGCTGGCTGAATGAAGGATCTTCTTCCCGAAAATCGTCATCGCCTGCGGCCGAGCCAGGCATTTCATCTCTGAAACCCTCTTTATTCTGTTCTACTTCTGCTTTAAACACGTCGTAATTTACATTATACTGTAATAAAATCTGTGAAGCGATGTTGTCATCATCGCGTAGAATCGAAAGCAGCAAATGCTCTGTGCCAATTACATCGCTTTTGAAGATCTTAGCCTCCAGGTATGTAATCTTAAGAACTTTTTCTGCCTGTTTGGTCAAGGGAATATTCCCAAGATTTACTGTAGTGCCGGATGTGCCTTTAACCGCATCCTCAATAGAGCGACGCAAACGTACTGTATCAACACCTAACGCTTTTAGTACCTTGATGGCCATACCATCGCCTTCGCGAATAAGCCCCAGTAATAAATGTTCGGTGCCAATGTAATCATGTCCTAACCGCAACGCTTCTTCCCTGCTATATGATATTACGTCTTTGACACGAGGTGAAAATTTAGCTTCCATTATAAAACCTTTCTGTGTGTTGAACGCCCTAATCTATCAAAATGTTTCATAAATCAAAGGGCGGGATGTGTAAAAAATTTATCAACAATTACGCCAAAGGTGTAAAAGCGAACCATAAGACTCTAATATAACAAAAATTACTCTTAGCTACGTTATTTGTCGATATTTGGCTCTCATTTTCAAGAAAAAATGGCAGACGAAAAAATAATCTTTTCGATGGCTGGTGTAAATAAGATTTACCCTCCTCAGAAACAAGTACTTAAAAACATATACTTATCCTTTTTTTACGGTGCAAAGATCGGAGTGATCGGCTTAAATGGGTCCGGAAAATCTTCTCTTTTGAAGATCATCGCCGGGCTTGACAAAACCTATCAGGGCGAAGTTGTATTCTCGGCAGGTTACAGCGTAGGGTATTTAGCTCAGGAACCTGAACTGGATCCTGAAAAAACTGTACGTGAAATTGTCGAAGAGGGAGTAGCCGAAATCACAGCTATATTAAAGGAATACGAAGAAATTAACGAAAAATTTGGCTTGCCGGAAGTGTATGAAGATGCTGATGCTATGGATAAGCTTATGGCCAGACAAGGAGAGCTTCAGGATAAAATTGATGCAACGGGAGCGTGGGAGCTTGACTCGAAACTTGAGAGGGCCATGGATGCATTGCGCACACCAGATCCAGAAAGCAAAATTGCCACTTTGTCAGGAGGAGAGCGCCGCCGTGTAGCATTATGTCGCTTATTACTACAACAACCAGATGTATTACTACTGGATGAGCCTACCAACCACCTCGATGCTGAATCAATCGACTGGTTAGAGCAACACCTGCAGCAGTACGAAGGAACGGTGATTGCGGTAACGCACGACCGGTACTTCCTGGACAACGTTGCCGGATGGATACTCGAGCTGGACCGTGGTGAAGGTATTCCATGGAAAGGAAATTACTCTTCATGGCTTGACCAGAAATCTAAACGTTTGGCTCAGGAAGAAAAAACTGAAAGCAAACGCCAGAAAACACTTGAGCGGGAGCTTGAGTGGGTGCGCATGGCACCTAAAGCCCGTCATGCAAAATCCAAGGCCCGTTTGGCGAATTACGAAAAAATGGCTTCAGAAGAAGGAAAGGAAAGAGAAGACAAACTGGAGCTCTTTATTCCACCAGGCCCCCGTTTAGGGAATATTGTTATTGAAGCCCAGAATGTGTCAAAGGCTTATGGTGACAAGATCCTTTTCGACAACCTGAGCTTTTCATTACCTCCCGCAGGTATTGTGGGTATTATCGGGCCAAATGGTGCGGGTAAAACAACTTTATTCCGGTTAATTACAGGCCAGGAGACTCCGGATGCCGGAACTTTCCGCGTAGGCGAAACGGTTGCTCTGGGTTATGTTGACCAAATGCATAATGACCTCGATCACGAAAAATCCGTTTGGGAGAACATCACCGGCGGAAATGAAACGATATTGTTAGGTAACCGTCCAGTAAATTCAAGAGCTTATGTTTCCAAATTCAACTTTAATGGCGCCGACCAGCAAAAAAAGGTTGGAGTATTGTCGGGAGGGGAGAGAAACCGGGCTCACCTCGCCATAACTTTGAAGAAAGACTCCAACGTACTATTACTGGATGAGCCAACCAACGATATCGACGTAAATACTTTACGAGCCTTGGAAGAAGGTTTGGAGAACTTTGCCGGTTGTGCCGTGATTATATCACACGACAGATGGTTCCTTGACCGAATCTGTACGCATATCCTCGCATTTGAGGGCGACTCCCAGGTCTATTTCTTTGAAGGTAATTACTCTGAATACGAAGAGAACAAAAAGAAACGGCTTGGAGATACCGGTCCTAAACGGATCAAGTACAAAAAGCTAATTGCTTAAAATGCAACAAACAGCTAGCAGACTCAACTGTTAGCTGTTTGTACTTTCATTTAAACTGACTCCGCAATAACTGCAAAAATTCGCCCCAAAACGATCTATCGGATTTTTACAACTAGGACACTGATTCCCCGGTAAACTTGCTTTCGCCATCTCTACGGAAACGATTCCGGTAGGCACCGCAATGATTCCGTATCCCGTGATCATTAATAAGCTGGCAATAAACTGGCCTAATGGAGTAACCGGTGATATATCACCATAGCCTACAGTGGTTACCGTTACAATAGCCCAATAAATGCTCATCGGTATACTTGTAAAACCGCTATTTTCTCCCTCAATAACATACATCAGCGTTCCTACAATAGTTACAAGAGCAACTACAGCCGAAAGAAATACCGTTATTTTATACAAGCTGGCCTTCAGTGCTGTTTTAAGAACGTTTCCTTCATACAGATACCTCGTCAGTTTTAATATCCGGAAAACACGCAACAGTCGTATTGACCTCAGAACAATAAAGTACTGCCCTCCTTGCAGCACCAGACTCATGTAACCGGGTAATAAGGCAAGAAGATCGACTATCCCGTAAAAACTAAAAATATACCTGAGCCTGTTTTTTGAGCTATAGATGCGCAACAGGTATTCAATAGTGAAAGCTATAGTGAATCCCCATTCGGCTAACCGAAGCGCCCTGGGGTAACTTTGCCGGACGCTGTTTATGCTCTCCGTAAATACCAGGAAAATACTTAAGACGATTAGCCACAGAAGTATAATATCAAATAATTTACCGGCTTTGGTATCTGATCTGAAAATTATAGTATATAGTTTCTGTTTAAAGGAATCTGTTGCGTTACTCATATTACAAAGAGAACTAAATTATTCAAATCATTGCTTAGTAAACTGAAAACAGCTAGCTTTATCAGTAAACTAACCAAAAATGCATCGTAGAAAATTCATACAACAAACAGGCACTGTTATAGCCGGATCCCTGCTCTCTGAGAGCGTATTAGCATCGGCTTTGCCGGAAAATAAAAAAAGGATTGCCATGGTAGGTACCGGTCACCGGGGAACGGGAATGTGGGGTGTCGAAGTCCTTAAAGATTTTGGCCATCTCGTCGAATTTGTTGGCTTATGCGACAAGAATTCCGGGCGAGTAAAAACAGCAAAAGAAATGCTGAAACTTAGCTGCCCTACCTACACCGACATTGATGTGATGCTGAAGGAAACCAAACCAGAAATCCTCATTGTGACTACCATGGACAGCACACACCATGAGCAGATCATCAAAGGCCTCGAGGCGGGAGCAGACATCATTACTGAGAAGCCGATGACTACCGACGAAAAAAAGTGCCAGGCGATTCTTGATGCCGAGAAAAAAACGGGTAGGAAAGTCCATGTCACCTTTAATTATCGCTATTCGCCACATCGCCAAAAGATCTATGAGTTATTAAACAGCGGGGCTATAGGAAAAGTAACTTCAGTAGATTTTCATTGGTATCTCGACACGTCACACGGAGCTGATTACTTCCGCAGATGGCACCGCAAAAGGGAGTTTGGCGGTACTTTATTGGTGCATAAATCTACTCACCACTTCGATTTGCTGAACTGGTGGCTTGATTCTGATCCGCAGGAAGTATTTGCCTATGGTTCCCTAGAGCATTATGGTAAAAATAATCCTTTCAGGCATACACACTGCCGTCCCTGCCCGCATAAAGATAAATGCAAATTTTACTGGGATATCAATAAAGACCCACGCCTGGTTAAATTGTATGTTGAGAATGAAAAGTACGATGGGTATCACCGGGATGGTTGTGTATGGAAAGAAGATATTGATATTTTCGATAAAATGGCCGTCCAGATTAAATATGCGAATAATGTACAGGTAAGTTACTCACTTACCACCTATTCGCCTTACGAAGGATACCGGATCTCCTTTAACGGAACGGAGGGAAAACTGGATGCCTGGATTCATGAAAGGCAGCCCTGGGAGGTCGAAAAATACGATGAGCTACAATTGACCAAAAATTTCGGCAAAACTGAATATATCCGGATTGACAATACAGAAGCAGGTCATGGAGGAGGTGATCTTCGATTGAGGAAACAACTCTTTAATCCGGGTGAAGATAAATGGAAACAGGCTGCCGGAAGCCGGGATGGAGCCATGTCGATTCTGGTTGGAATAGCAGCCCGTGAGAGTATTGATAAAGGAAAGCCAGTTAAAATTGAAAGCCTCACGTCTTTGAAGCCATTGGCCAAAAAGCCTGTTAACTCTTAGTCTGGCCTTTGACAGGTTTAATGTCTGCTTAGCGCTGTCCTTAGTCTGTAGCCTGGGCTCAAGCGAGCCAGGGGACTAAGGATTATCCCAAAAAGAGAGTCTCAGACTCGTTAGGCGTTAAACATAGCGCTTTTGCGAGTCGGAGACTCTTTCTTATTTCTGAATCCTTAGTGATCCTGCGGAACACGAAGGACAGATTATAATAACAGTATAGTAACCGGGAGGGGAAGATTGTGGCAGCTAAGCCCACTTCAACAGCAGCTGAACCCGACTTCCACCGCACCTTGACCGCTCGAATGCGATTAAACTGCGATTTCAGTCCGGCTAATCTGGCCCTTAGCTCACCTTAATTATTAGAAACTTCCCGGATATATCCCAAGTTTCTCCTGGTACTATTACTATTTTACTTAATATTTGCCTTTAACCAGGTTTCCACCTCTGTTAAAAAGCCGGCAGCATTTTCCTGGCTTAAAACCTCATGTCCTGTGTTTTCATAGACCACAAGCTTGCTTGCAACATTAAACTGGTCAAGCTTTGCTTTTAAATCGATCGACTGCTGAACAGGGACGATGACATCTTTTTTCCCGTGGAAGATAAGGGTTGGCCTGGTAGAGCTATTGACTTTATTGATCGGGCTGGCATCCAGAAATGCCTGAATGTTTGTAAGAAAAGATGCGCCAACCAGTCGCTCAACACCTGCTGCCAATTGAAGGTTCACATTTCTGGTATCTGTTAAATTAGCAGGACCAGCCAGTGAAATAACTGTCTTAACTTTGCCATCAGCATTATTCGAATAAGTATACAACAAGGCAAGATGGCCTCCTGCACTGGCGCCTAACAAGCCAATTTGGTTTGATACCCCCCATTCTGAAGCCCTGGAGTAGGCATAGTTCACAGCAGCCTTTAGATCATTCTGCTGATCGATCAATTCAACAGTCCCATTGGCATTCACAAGACGGTAATTTAAATTGACAACAGCAAAGCCCTTTCTTCTTAAAAGTGAGGGATACTCGGTGAATTCGCTTTTATCACCGCTTGTCCAATATCCCCCATGGATCAAAAATACAATTTTAGTATCTTCAGAACGGTTCGCAGGCAGATAAACATCCATGGTATTGTTAGCATCGCTACCATAAGACACATTCAAAAGCTCTTCTGATTCGAATGTTTTTTCGATCAGGTTTTCTACTTTATCACACGAAGCAGTAAAAAGTGCAAAAAATAAAAGCAAGGCAAAAATTGGTTTTCCCATCATAATCGTTTTCTCTTTTTTCATAAGATTTAAACGTTGTACGAATTGATTGTTAATATGTTAACAAAAAATAAACATTTTTTTCACCTTTTTTAGTTTACCTTTAGTAAACCTCATCACGGAGCTTCGAAGCAAATATATAATCGATTTCATCACTTAAATCAAATATATGGCCTGGAAAAAATTCAGCGGAGAACTAATTCAAAACCCAATTATGGATGAAGTTGAGCGGGCAATCGAAAGAGAATATCATTTGGGGAACAAACTAAAGGTATGTATTGGCACTGACTCGCAGGTCAAAGGCAATATCATAGACTTTGCAACTGTTATCGTTTTCCTTCGGGAGAAGAAAGGCGCCTTCATGTTTATTCAGCAGGAACGCAGTACAAAAAAGATGAGCATTAAAGAACGTATGCTTTCTGAGGTACAAAAATCTATTGAAACAGCGTATTCCCTGTGCGATCTGCTTGATCTGTACGATGTAGATCTGGAAGTTCATGCGGATATTAATACAAACCCCATGTTTAAATCGAATCAGGCATTACACGAAGCGATGGGGTATATTCTGAGTATGGGCTTTGTGTTTAAGGCTAAACCCGAAGCCTTTGCAAGTTCAACCTGCGCAAACAAGATGGTGCAATAAGATTACGAACCTCAAACGGCTCAGAAAGATATTTTGTTAATCTGTAAAATCTTTTGGCTATTCATCCGAAAGCTTGTTCTGTATTTTTATTTTTGGGGGAAATTATACTAGATAAAAATACAATGTTTAAATTTTCCAACAAACACACTGGTAAGAGCTGCAGGATTTTCGTGTTGGTATTGATGCTTTTTAGCCTTAACCTGAGCGTTAAGGCCGATGAAGGCATGTGGATACCGATGCTGATCGGAAAAAACTATGACCAAATGAAAAAGCAGGGCTTCAAGCTCAGTGCTAAAGACCTTTACAATATTAATAAAGCAAGCATTAAGGACGCAATTGTTTCTTTTGGCGGGTTTTGCACCGGAGAGATTGTTTCCAAAAATGGATTGGTTTTTACTAACCATCATTGCGGATATGATGCAGTTGCATCCAATTCCACTCCTCAGAATAACATTCTCGACAACGGCTTCTGGGCTAAATCATATAGCGAGGAGAAGCCTATTCCCGGGCTCTTTGTGAACTTTCTGGTCAGAATGGACGATGTCACCGCAAAAGTGAACCAGGCGCTTTTGGCAGTTCCCCCGGACGAGCAGGCAAAGGCGCTCGCCGGTATCACACAGAAGATTGCTGAAGAATCCGTTAAGGGCACTCATTACGAAGCCGTTGTTAAGGACTTCTACAAGGGCAATCAGTATTTTCTATATATTTATGAGAGATACACCGATGTCAGATTGGTTGGCACTCCTCCTCAATCGATTGGCAAGTTTGGTGGAGATACCGATAACTGGATCTGGCCAAGACATACGGGCGACTTCTCTGTTTTCAGAGTGTATGCTGGAAAAGATAACAAACCTGCTTTGTACTCAGCAGAAAACAAACCTTTCACTCCGAAAAAACATCTTCCGGTATCTTTAAAAGGCATTGAAAACACCGACTTTGCAATGATCTTTGGCTATCCGGGACGTACGGATCGCTTCTTAACTTCGCATGGAGTGAAACTCGCTACAGAGAACGTGTCGCCAACAATTGTTAAACTTCGTGATATCCGCTTAAAAGCCTGGCGCGAAGAGATGGACAAGGATGTGGCATTAAGGTTAAAGCTTTCCTCTAAGTACGCCCGGATTGCAAATTACTGGAAATACTATATCGGGCAAACCGAACAGCTAAAAGATCACCATGTATTTGAGGAGAAACAAAAACAGGAAGCAGATTTTGTGCAGTGGGCCGCCACCAATCCGGAATACCGGGATCTGATGAACAACTATCGGAAAGTTTATGCTGCATATGAGCCCTGGGCGAAGCATCGTACTTATTTTAACGAAGGTTTTATGGCCACCGACTGGGTAAGTAAGGTGCAACAAATTAGGTCTGCTCTGGCTTCAGAGAACGATAAAGCGGATAAAACCAAGATATCTGCTGCATTGACGGATCTGATAAACAGTTACGAGGAGACTTATAACCAAACGGCAGATAAGAAGATCTTTACCCGGATATTAGTTTCATTCTACGAAGACATTCCTAAGAATCAGCATCCCAAGTTTTTTGAAGAGATTACTGAGAAATACTGGAAGGGAAGTGCAGAACCGACTTTTAGTGCCTATACCGACTTCCTCTGGAATAACTCGGAGCTTATCAGGCCTGAAAAACTGAAATCTTTTGCGGCTAAGCCTTCATTAGAGCGACTGGAAAAAGACCCGGCCTATCAATATGCCAGGCACCTTGTAGCCCCGTCCTATGTAAAAGAAAACCTTTATCCTTACTTAAGCGATTTCGATAAGGAAAAAGCCAGCCTGGATAAAGTATACCTGAAGGCACTGCTCGAAAAGAACAAAGGCGCTCTGATCTACCCGGATGCTAATTCTACCATGCGTATTTCTTACGGAACGGTTAAAGAATATTCGCCCAAAGACGGAATAACCTACAATGTGAGCACTACCATCGATGGCATGATGGATAAATACATTCCCGGCGATACTGAGTTTGACCTCCCTGCCAATTTAGTGGAGGCGTATAGGAATAAAAATTACGGAAGATATGGGAGTGACGGGAGCCTGGTAGTGGGTTTTATCACAAATAATGACATAACCGGTGGTAATTCAGGATCGCCGGTGATGAATGCAAAAGGAGAACTGATAGGTATTGCGTTCGATGGTAACTGGGAGGCGATGTCGGGTGATATTGCATTCGACCGTAATTTTAAACGCACGATCTGCGTTGATATCCGCTTTGTACTTTGGTGTATAGATGTTTTAGGCGGTGCACAAAACATCATTCAGGAACTGGACATAAAGAAGTAAGCAACAAAACATTTTACAACACAAAAGGCAGCAATTTAATCGCTGCCTTTTGTGTAAATAATTTTCTAACTAGCCATATCTGTTCGCGAGAGTTAGCGCAGCTCTCTCCGGATTCTCCCATTAAAAAGAGTCTCCGACTCGCTAAAGCGGTTTATATTAGACGCCTTTCGAGTCGGAGATCTCATTTATTTATTAATCCGTAGTCTGCAGCCGCACATTACTTATCACAAAACTACGGGCAGACCCCGAATTAATTCTCAATTTACACCCACAGCTGTGGATGATGTTCAACCTTACGGTCTTTTTTGCGTTCAATAGCTTTCGACACAACCGAGGCCACCAAACCACCTGCAAGATAGAAGCCGGTGGTCAACAGCTGCGTTTTTAACGTTTTGTTGCTATGCCTTGGGTTAAGGCCAATTTGTTTCGGTAAGAACAAGGCACCCAAACCAGCAGCTAAGCCCAGCATGGTTCCTTTCGGAAATACATATTTTTTGTTGCCTGCGGCAGCAAGACTGTAATAAAAAGTATTACTGATGATATCTCCTGCAAAAGTAAGTGCATATAAACTGTTATGATCGGGCACGTTCTGACCGGTTTTTGTAAGGCCTTTGGCTATGGCATCCATACCCAGTAAATCCATTCTCGGAGCATCTTCATCTACTCTTCGAACTATTTCATGTAATAAAGTGAGGGCAAAAGCACCTGCTAATCCACCTCCAATAGCTGACAATACTCTCATAAATACTATTAAAGTATTATCCGCGAAAATTGTTCTTTATTTACCCAAATAAATCACTGCTCAGATACCTGTCGCCTCTGTCGCAAACGATGAATACGATCACCCCCTCTTCTATTTCTGAAGCGAGTCTGATAGCTGCAGAAGCCGCACCGCCACTGCTCATTCCAGCAAAAATCCCTTCCACTTTAGCAAGTTTTCGTGTAACTTCTGTAGCTGCCTGCTGCGAAATATCCATCACCCTGTCTACCCTGCTTGCATCGAAAATTGCCGGCAGATACTCCTCTGGCCAGCGTCTGATGCCTGGAATAGACGATTCTTCTGTCGGCTGGCAACCCACGATCTGAATGTCAGGATTTTTTTCTTTCAGATACCTGGAAACTCCCATGATGGTACCGGTGGTCCCCATAGCACTAACAAAGTGTGTGATTTTGCCATGGGTATCGTCCCAAATTTCTGGTCCTGTACTTTTGTAATGAGCCAGGTAATTATCGGGGTTACCGAACTGGTTTAACACGAAATACTCTCCACCAACTCCTTTTTCCTCTGCATAATCGCGACAAGCTTCTATACTTTCTAGCAGCGTTACCTTTGCGCCAAAAGCCTCCATAATCAAGGTACGCTCGCGGGTGGAGTTCGAAGGCATCACCAGTTCAATTTCAAGATCAAAAAGCCGTGCTATCATCGCCAGGGCTATTCCGGTGTTGCCGCTGGTAGCTTCAATCAGCCGGGTTCCTGCTTTAATATCGCCGCGCTGTAAAGCGCTTTGAATCATATTTAATGCCGGGCGGTCTTTAACGCTTCCTCCTGGATTGTTACCTTCCAGCTTGGCATATATCTTAACTTTGGGATTTGGGTTTAACTTTTGAAGTTCTACAAGTGGTGTTTTCCCCACTAAATCTATAATACCTGCCATCGAATAATCTCTTATCTAATCTCTTATTTGCCTTTCTACCACTTTTATCCTGGATTCGTGGTACACGGTAGAATGGGCCGGAACACTTTTAGTAAGCCATACATTTCCTCCGATGATACTGTGCTCTCCTATAACCGTTTCGCCTCCTAAAATAGTAGCTCCCGAATAAATAACCACATGATCTTCAACTGTTGGATGACGCTTCATAGACGCCATCTGTTTTTCTACACTCAGGGCACCTAATGTAACTCCCTGGTAAAGCTTCACATATTTACCTATTTTGGTGGTTTCACCTATTACAATACCGGTTCCATGATCAATATGCAGGTACTCCCCTATGTCGGCGCCAGGATGTATGTCAATCCCTGTTTTAGAATGTGCATATTCAGTAAGGATACGAGGTAACAAGGGAATGTCTAATTTGTACAGGATATGTGCCATCCGGTAAAAAGAAATAGCGTAAAAACCCGGGTAGGCCCGGATAACTTCGAACTCACTTTTTGCTGCCGGATCCCCGTCTAATATGGCCCTTACATCAGTATTTAATATCCTGTATAATTCAGGTAGCTGGCAGAAGAAATCTTTTGCTTTTTGAGCATTATCACAATCCCGGCATGCTGTAGTAGCATCCATTACTTTCGCTAATTCAACCTCAAGCGTTTGTATCTGCAATTCGATCTCCTGCAAAGAAGAAAAAATTGTCTTTGATTGCTCAGGATATAACAGGCGGATAACTTTCAGTGCCCATGCAGCAATATCCTTGTTGGATGGCACTGCCTCAATATGCTGATGCTTATCAAAGATATACTGGTAAAATTTCTCGTTCATACCAAAAATATTAAGCCAGAAACCCGAAAGGAAAAAGGCTATGCAATTTTAGGAAAAAGAATCTTGTTTGATTGTAAAAAAGATGTACTGCTAATGCAATTCCTTTTTTATCCAGGTCACTGCGTAGTCAATCATATTTTCATCAATTCCTAAATGAGTCACAAAACGAACCATATGATTACCAAAAGCCGCACATTTAATGCCATGATCTGCTAAATGATCTACAAAAGATTCAGCAGAAATATGCCTGTCTAATTCCGCTATTACAATGTTGGTGTCTACAGGGAGAATATTTTGGACTGAAGCACTGCTTCTAAGGGTCTCGGCGATCATCCTTGCATGTTTATGATCATCTTTTAGCCGCTTAATATGGTTATCTAAAGCATAAATGCCGGCAGCAGCCAGGTAACCGGCCTGACGCATTCCTCCACCCAGCACTTTCCTTATACGTCTGGCCTTCTGGATCATGTCTATACTACCTAACAAGACTGAACCCACCGGGGCGCCGAGCCCTTTGGACAGGCAGACTGAAATGGAATCAAACAGATGACCGTAATTTTTAGCGTGGTCGCCCGTTTCAGCAAGCGCATTAAATATACGTGCCCCGTCCAGGTGAAGAGATAGCTTTTTAAGCTGGCAAAGATGGTAAATGGGTTCTATGTCGTCCAGGGTATAAAAGCTTCCACCTCCCCTGTTGGAAGTGTTTTCAAGAACAACCAGACGAGTTTCGGGGTGATGTATATTATGCGGATTGATATTAGCCTCAATCAGCTCGGCAGTTAAACGCCCGCGATCGCCCTTCAGGGTCCTCACAGAAGCACCTGAGTTAAAAGCAATACCGCCACCCTCATACTGGTAAACATGCGATGACAGATCGCAAATAACCTCATCAAGCGGATGGGTTAAGCATTTAATAGCGATCTGGTTGGTCATAGTACCGGAAGGACAAAATAAACCAGCCTGCATCCCGAACATATTCGCCAGCTTTTCTTCCAGTGCATTAACCGTTTCATCTTCATGATACACATCGTCGCCGGTTTTCGCCTCAAACATTGCGTTAAGCATCCCGGGGGTCGGCTGTGTCACTGTATCGCTTCGAAAGTCTACTATCATAATTTAAACATAACAATTTATATTGATTTTATATTTCTTGTACGTTAACGAAATTTAAAACAATAAAGCTTTTTATAAATTTAAGTTTCAGGTTTTTTCTACATTAGCCTTAAAAATAAATACAACCGAATGATAATTATAGCTGATGGCGGTTCAACCAAAACAAATTGGTGCCTGCTAAACGAAGAAAATAAAAAGGTTTATTTTAATACGGAAGGGTATAATCCATACTTTGTAACCCTTGAGTACATTATTGACTCTTTGCAAAAGAACCTGCCGAAAGATCTTCAGTTCGATAAAATTACTGAGGTAAACTTTTATGGTGCAGGTGTGCATAATGCCGAAAAAGCTGAAATTGTAAGGGAGGGTTTAAAGACGGCATTCCCTTCGAGCAAGATCTTTGTTGGTCACGACTTACTTGCTGCGGCACGTGCGCTTCTGGGAGATCAGCCAGGTTTTGCTGCCATTCTTGGAACCGGTACCAATACCTGTATTTATGACGGGAATGATATCACCCGGCAAATTGATTCCGGAGCGTATATCCTAGGCGATGAAGGCAGCGGTTGCCATATTGGTAAAAAGTTACTGATCGATTATCTTCGAGGCTACATGCCCGAAAGCGTGCGCGAAAGCTTCTGGAACACATTTAAGCTGACACCAGACGACGTTCAGGACAATGTTTACACCAAACCACTTGCAAATCGCTTTTGTGCCAGCTTCAGTAAGTTTGTTTATGAAGAAACATCCGACCGTCAATACACCCGAAATCTGGTAAAAACTGCCTTTACGGAGTTCTTTGGCAACCTGGTTAGCCATTATCCAAATTATAAAGACTTTAAGTTTAACTGCATAGGTTCTGTGGGTTACAGTTTCAGAGATATCCTGGAAGAAACAGCGAACGAATACGGAATGGAACTGGGCAAACTTGTTCGGTCTCCGATAGATGAACTTGTTCAATACCATATCGAACATCAGGCTGACTAGGTAGTAATTCCTGATCAATAAGGCGCTCTAACAAAACCTTATTGATCAGGAATTCATTTTTAATCCTTCATAAAGGAAAGTTCTTTTTGAAACAGTTTGGCATACTTCCGTCTGTCAAACTTATACAATGCAGCCGCTCTGAATGATACCCCCCGCTGTTTTTCGTCAAGTTCTTTTAGTATTCCATAATTGAGCATCTTCTTTCTGAAATTTCTTTTATCAAGCTTTTTATTAAGAATCGCTTCGTAAACATTCTGCAATTGTGTTAGCGTAAACTTCTCCGGAAGAAGTTCAAAAGCTATGGGTTGATAACTGATCTTACGTTTGATCTTATCCAGGCTCTTTTCAAAGATCTCAGTATGGTCAAAACCCAACTTGGGAAGGTCTGCTATAGGGTGCCAGAAAGCTTTTTTGACAATATTACTTGTTGGATGCAACTCATTTTTACCGCTCAAGCGGATCATGGCATAATATGCCACCGTAATAACCCGGCCTTCAGGGTGCCGGTTCACATCTCCAAACGTATACAACTGCTCCATGTATATATCGCGTAAGCCCGTAAGCTCATAAAGGATTCGCTCAGCAGCATAGTCAATACCTTCATCATGTTGCACAAAGAATCCCGGAAGAGCCCACCAACCGTTAAATGGCTCCTCATTCCGCTCAACTAATAGAATTTTCAACACGCCGTCTTCAAAGCCGAATACGACACAGTCAACAGAAAATATAGAATGAAATTTTGGAAGCCCAGTTTGCAAAACAAATAATTAATTAAGGAAATCTTCAAATAATGATTGTCATCACAAAAGTGGAAAAAAATATTATATTATTCGCTTAGTGTAATAAATACACCCTATATTCGTCGAATAAAATAAATCGAGCGTGGCAACAATCAAAAAAATTGGTGTGTTTACTTCAGGAGGAGACGCACCAGGGATGAATGCCTGTATTCGTGCAGTTGTTCGTACAGGTATTTACTTAGGCAAAGAAATGGTTGGTATCCAGCAAGGATATCAGGGCATGATCGACAAAAAGTTCATTAACATGGACGCACGTTCTGTTCGCCACATTATCCAAATGGGTGGCACTATATTAAAAACAGCCCGTTGCATGGATTTCAGAACTCCTGAAGGACGTGCTTTTGCATATAAAAATTTAAGAGAAGAAGGTATTGATGCCCTGGTTCCAATTGGCGGTGACGGTACTTTTACGGGTGCGGAATTACTTTCGAGAGAATACGACATCCCGGTTATTTGTGTCCCTGGTACTATAGACAATGACCTGTATGGATCTGACTTTACGCTGGGTTATGATACGGCAACAAATACAGTGATCGAAGCTATTGACAAGATCAGAGATACTGCAGCATCGCATGATCGTCTGTTTTTTGTTGAGGTAATGGGGCGCGACTCTGGATGCATTGCTTTACATGCCGGTATTGCAGGCGGCGCTGAGGCTATCCTCCTCCCGGAAAAAGAAACCGCTATAGCCGATCTCATCCACAAGCTGGAAGAAGGCGCCGATAGTAATAAATCATCCAGCATAGTTATTATAGCTGAAGGCGATAAAAATGGGGGAGCTTACAATGTTGCGAAGCATGTGAAAGAAAAATTCAACTTTTACGATGTTAAAGTAACCATTCTGGGGCATTTACAAAGAGGAGGTTCACCAAGCGCCTTTGACAGGGTTTTGGGTGGCCGTTTAGGTTATGCAGCGGTGAAAGCTCTTCTTGCTGGCGAGAACCGTAAAATGGTAGGTCTCAGAGGAAATAAAATTGAGTTAACTGAACTGGAAGAGGCGATACACAACCACTCGTTTAAGCTTGAAGATGATTTGATGGAAATGGCTCATATTTTATCAATTTAATATTAATGATTGCTGTAATCTATAGCGGTTCGAGAAATGCAGATTGGAAACTTTCAGATAAAGGTGAAATAATCTCTGAATTCAGAACAGTCGGCATTAACCCTTACCTTACGGATAAAAAAGCCATCAGCAATCTTTTAAATAAAAACAACGAATTGATTAACTACGCTGAAGAAATAAAAAAAATTTATTTTTTCGGTGCAGGTGCTTCCTCAAAAGAGCGCAAAGAAATAATTACAAGTGCTTTCACCAAATTTTTCAGGTATGCAAGGGTCATTGTAGATCACGACCTGAGCGCTTCTGCTTTAGCAACCGCAGGGCACAATCCGGGAATAATATGTGTACTGGGCAGTGGAGCCAATGCCGCATACTATAACGGAAAAAAAGTTAGAGAGAACAATTTTGGCTTGGGGTATATCCTGGCAGATGAGGGTTCGGCAAACTGGTTAGGGCGTCAGCTCTTAAAAGATTACCTAACTCATACAATGCCTAAAAAATTTGAAAGTATTTTTGTTCAGAAATACAACCCGGAACGAAAACAGATTCTGGATAAAGTTTACCGGCATTCGCAGCCTGTATTATACCTCACCTCATTTACCGAATTTCTTGGTGAGCACAAAGATTCAGAATATGTTGATACACTGGTAAAACGTGGGCTGAAAATATATTTTGAAACATATATACTTCCACTTGCAAAAAAACACCCAAATTTGCCGCTGTATTTTACAGGTGCTGTAGCTGATATTTTTCAGAGGATCCTGAAACAAACGGCTTCAGATTACGGATTTGAAGTTGCGGCGATAGTAAGGAAGCCTATTTTTAATATTTTGAATTATTACACGAATAAAAATTAATAAAATGAAAGTTGGAATTAACGGATTCGGTCGTATCGGCCGGTTAGCATTCAGGGCCGCTGCAGAACGCAGTGATATTGAAATTGTAGGTATCAACGACCTTGTTGAACCAGATTACATGGCCTACATGCTGAAATATGATTCAACACACGGAAAGTTCAATGGTACAATTGAGGTTAAAGATGGTAACCTTGTTGTTAACGGAAAAACTATCCGCGTAACTGCAGAGAAAGACCCTGCAAACCTTAAATGGGATGAAGTGGGTGCTGAAGTTGTTATTGAATCGACTGGTTTGTTCTTAACCCAGGAAACTGCTGGTAAACATATTCAGGCAGGCGCTAAAAAAGTAGTGATGTCTGCTCCTGCAAAAGACGATACCCCTACTTTTGTAATGGGTGTTAACCACAAATTATTAAGAGCAGATCAAACTATCGTTTCAAATGCTTCTTGTACTACAAACTGCCTTGCACCGATTGCAAAAGTATTGAACGACAAATTCGGAATCCTGGAAGGATTGATGAGTACTATTCACGCTGTTACTGCTACTCAAAAAACAGTTGACGGTCCTTCAGCTAAAGACTGGAGAGGTGGCCGCGGAGCTTACCAAAACATCATCCCTTCTTCAACTGGTGCCGCAAAAGCTGTAGCATTGGTTATTCCTGAATTAAAAGGAAAGTTAACCGGTATGTCTTTCCGCGTACCTGTACCTGATGTTTCTGTAGTGGATCTAACTGTTCGCTTAGAGAAACCAGCGTCGTACGATGCTATTAAAGCGGCTATGAAAGAAGCATCCGAAGGTGAATTAAAAGGAATTTTAGGATATACTGAAGATGAAGTTGTTTCTCAGGATTTCTTAACTGACCCTCGTACTTCTATATTCGATGCTAAAGCAGGAATTGCACTTAACGATAACTTCGTAAAAGTGGTTTCATGGTATGATAACGAGTGGGGTTATTCAAACAAGATCATTGACCTTGTTCAATTGATCGGTACTTTGAAATAAGATCACAATATTATTTTTAAAAGCCCTGCAATTCTAATTGCGGGGCTTTTTTGTATAAAGGATCTAATAGATTTAATAAACTACCAGAAGTATTTACGCTATTCTATTGCTTTAGCCCAGAGCTCACGCGGCACGCGTGCGCTAGCCTGAGCTAACATATGCTAGCGCACGTGTGCCGTGTGTGCTTATTTCATAAAAAAACTGCCGGGAAGATTCCCGGCAGTACGATTTTTAATCAAACAGTGTGTATTTAAGGTTAACCTGTTTCCTGGTCAAAACCAAATATAGTAATTTAAGCGCTACAAAAAAAAGCCCGGCCATCAAAACTGACAGTCGGGCTTTTTAGATTGATGTATTATATACTATAAACTTCTCAACCAGCTTATTACCTCGTCGCGGGTTTTACCGGTTTTAGTTTGAAGGCGTCCGTAAAGTTCATCTTCCTGGCCTTCTTCATATTTCAAATCGTCGTCGGTAAGGTCCGCATAGGCTTGTTTTGCTTTGCCTTTTAATTCGTTCCACTTACCTTTTAATTCTAGTTTATCCATTTTCTGTGGTTTTACTTATAAAAACGTAAAACCTGAAAAATTGTTCTTTTGCTTACAGGGCTCCTGTTTTTATTTCGTCCACTACCGCCGGATCCAGAAGAGTGCTTGTATCGCCAAGGTTTGCAGTTTCTCCTTCGGCTATTTTCCTTAATATCCTGCGCATAATTTTCCCGGAACGGGTTTTCGGTAAACCAGACACAAACTGAATTTTATCCGGCTTAGCAATAGCACCAATGATCCGGGTGACTGTTTGTAAAATATTTTTACGCGTTAACTCCGGATCATGCTCTGATTGCCCGAGTATAACATATGCATAAACACCCTGACCTTTTATTTCATGCGGATAACCTACAACCGCGCTTTCAACTACATCTGAGTGCATGTTAATCGCATTTTCAACTTCTGCAGTGCCGATACGGTGCCCAGAAACATTCAATACATCATCTACCCTGCCTGTAATCCGGTAATAACCATCTTCATCCCTCAAACAACCATCTCCAGTGAAATACATATTTTCATATGTTGAAAAATAAGTCTGACGGCACCGCTCATGATCTCCATAGGTAGTCCTGAGCATTCCTGGCCATGGAAACTTTATACACAGGTTCCCTGAAACATCATTGCCCTCCAGCTCTTTTCCGTTTTCATCTACCAACACAGGCTGAATGCCTGGTAAAGGCAAAGTTGCATATCCGGGCTTTGTAGGCGTTACTCCTGCAATAGGTGAAATCATGATCCCTCCGTTTTCGGTCTGCCACCAGGTATCGGCTATTGGCGCTTTTTTGTCACCGATCTTTTCATCAAACCAGTGCCATGCTTCTTCATTGATAGGCTCTCCTACTGAACCTAACTTTTTTATGGAACTAAAATCTTTCCCTTTTAAAGGTTCATCTCCAAAACTCATCAATGAGCGTATAGCCGTCGGAGCCGTATAAAGTATGTTCACTTTGTATTTCTCAACGATATCCCAAAAACGACTTGGAGTTGGATAGGTAGGGATTCCTTCAAACATTAATGTAGTAGCTCCCTGGGATAAAGGTCCGTAAACAATATAGGAATGACCTGTGATCCAGCCTATATCAGCAGTACAGAAATATACTTCTCCTGGTTGATACTGAAATACATTGGCAAAGGTATATCCTGCATACACCATATATCCTGCAGTGGTATGTACCACACCTTTCGGTTTTCCCGTCGAACCTGATGTGTACAGAATGAAAAGTACGTCTTCAGCATCCATTTCCTCAGCAGGACAAACAGGGTTGCCCAGTGTCTCCACTTTCCTAATTTCATCTTCCCACCACACATCGCGGCCCTTGATCATCGATACAGGAGTCCGGCTTCTTGTCAGCACTATTACCTTGTTCACACTCTGACATTGAACAAGCGCATCGTCAATGATAGCTTTTAAAGGAATATCTTTATTTCCTCTGAAACCTCCGTCGGCCGTAATAACCAGCTTACAGGAAGCATCGTTTATACGATCTGCGATCGACTGTGCCGAAAAACCTCCGAATACAACGGAATGGATAGCTCCAATACGTGCACAAGCCAGTACTGAAATTGCAAGCTCGGGTACCATCGGAAGGTAGATACAAACACGATCGCCTTTTTCAATACCGTTATTCTTTAAAACATTGGCAAACTGACAAACTTTATCATGCAACTGTTTATAAGTGAGAACGCGGTGTGATTCTTCAGGATCATTCGGTTCCCATATAATAGCAGGCTTTTCGCCAAGCGTATTTAGATGACGATCGATACAATTTTCAGTGATATTCAACTTAGCACCCTGAAACCATTTAATGTCCGGATCTTTGAAGTTCCATTCAAGAACTTTATCCCATTTTTTCCGCCACTGAAAATTTTCTGCTATATCAGCCCAAAAGTGCTCAGGCTCTTTTACACTATAATCGTAAACTCGTTTGTAATTGTCGAATGATTTGATTTGTAAGCTCATTTTATATTTAATACATATCTGCCATCAGGCATCCACTTGTTCTAAATTAATTTGTTGTATATTTTTATGATTGTCCGTCTGAGTTATTAACGATACCACGTAAGCAACAATTATCGCCATTGGAAAGGAAATAATAGCCGGATTATCTAACTTATGAATTGCCGTTGCCGGATCCAGGCCATACCGGTCCCACATAGTTGGCGATGTTAAAATAATAAAAAGTGACGACAATACACCTGTTGCGATCGACCAGGCAATTCCTTTCGCTGTAGTCTTCTTCCAGAAAAGCAAAAATAAAATAGCGGGAAGGTTTGCTGAGGCTGCTATAGAAAAGGCCCAGCCCACCAGGAAGGAAACATTCATTCCCTTGAAAAGTATACCTAAGATGATGGCAAAGACCCCTACGACAAACGCGGAGATCTTACCCGCACGCACCTTTTTCACGTCGCTTAAACCAAGCTTAAAGTAATTGTCTAGTAAATCGTGAGCAATGGCTCCTGATGAAGCGATGATCAGCCCGGCAACTGTACCCAAAATAGTAGCAAAAGCAACGGCTGATATCACAGAAAATAATATCACACCAAATGCGCGAGCCAGTAAGGGTGCAGCCATATTACTTGACTCTACATCCAGTACCCCATTTACCGCAGCACCAAGTCCCATAAACATAGTTAGTACATAAAACATCCCTATAGCGCCGATAGCTAAAATCGTCGATTTTCGCGCATCTCTTTGTGATTTTACAGTATAATACCTGATAAGAATGTGGGGAAGCGCAGCGGTACCCAGAAATAATGCAAGCATTAAAGAGATAAAGTCGAGCCGGCTCCAAATACTTGCCCCTTTGCCGATTTTATATTTAAGGCCAGGTAACATAAAATCCTTTCCTGAAGTGACATTCTGATAGTATACAGTAACCTTTTTGCCTTCATCCGAAAATTTAGCTTCAGCGAAACGGACAATCTCACTTTTTTCGATAGTCGACAAAAACTCAAAGGGGCCAACGGGGCCTGTTTTTTCAACTTCTTTGCCATCCACTATGATCTTACTCATGTGCCCTACCTGAAAAAATTTGGCATTTTCTTTTGGTAAGCCGTTATAAAGCAGGGATCCCTTTCCGCTTTCAGCTATAGACAAAGCTTCTTTTAAGATATAAGCACCATCCTTTTCCACGAGATTAAACCAGCGTTCTACACCATCTTTTTCCAGTTTCACAAATGACTTCCCTTTTACTTCCTGCTGTGAAACAACGTTCCAGTCTCCCGCGCTTACCACTTTATTATTTTCAACTGAAGGAGCCAGTGTGATAAACTGGTGGTATGACTGACCATTCTGTCCGGGGTTCAGTGTAAACCCATTCTTTAATATGTAGAAAGTCAGGATTAACGAAAGAAGCAGCAACAATCCGCCCTTTATAAACTGCACATAGGTTGTAGAGGTCATGCCGGCGCTGGCGACAATAAAGATCACCACTATACCTACTAAAACTACCCCGACCCAATGAGGAAAGCCCAATAAAGGAGTAACCAGGTCTCCTGCCCCTACCATTTGCGGTATCAGGTAAAAAACCGATACTATCAGAGTGCTTATTGCAGCTGTTAAGGTAATTGCCCTCGATTTAAATGTAGAGTTCAACGCATCGGTGAAGGTATATTTACCTAAACGCTTGAGAGGTTCTGCTATCAGAAATAATGCTACTATCCAGCCGGCAAGAAATCCGATGGAATATAAAAAACCGTCGAAGCCAAATGTTGCGATCATGCCACATATCCCCAGAAAAGAGGCCGCCGACAAATAATCACCCGCAAAGGCAATCCCGTTTACAGCCCAATGGATCTGCCCCCCAGCAGCATAATAAGAAGAAGCTGATTTGGTTTTTCGCGCAAAATAAAAGGAGAGCCCCAATACCAGGCCAACAAATAATACGAAAAAGAATAACGCAATATAAGATATGCCGTAAATCATACTGTCTTCTCCTCCTTATTCATCTCATCTTCAAAACGTGAGCAATAATTATTGTAAAGAATACCAAGCAAAACTGCAAAAACGATTAAGCCGATACCGTAAAATAAAGCCAGATTAAGGCCGGCTACGATCTCCTGGCTGAGTAGTTCGTAGTTTAATACCCCGATTGCGACAAATCCTCCGTAGAAAAAAAGGTATAAAAAGAAAAACCAGACGCCTAACCGGGCTTTCTTTTTGGAAGCATTGTCAACACCTAGTTCAACTGCAGGTCCATGATGCATAATCTTGATCAGTTTAGTTATTAATTTGGTTATGTTAGTATTTTTGACCAGTCATATTTAGAGCTTTCAAAAATCACATCCTGTTTCAAACAGGCTATTGTTACTCGTATTGGTTATCCAATATTTACGGCTGTTAAATTAGAAATATTTCTAAACAAATGCTTTTAAATTTTTCAAATGGGCGCATTTCAGTCCTGAAAATAAATAAATAAAATATTATTGCGATTATGGTTTGAAATGTAGATATTTGCAAACTCTTTAAGAGACTGAGTTTTACTACAACAAGATACACTACATAGTCATGTCGAGAATTTGTGATTTAACAGGGAAAGCGCCAATGAATGGTCACAACGTTTCTAATTCAAACGTTAAGACGAAGCGTAAATTTTACCCAAACCTGAAAGTAAAGAAATTTTACATTCCGGAAGAAGGTCGCTGGATAACATTGAAAGTTTCTACTTCAGCGGTAAAAACTATCAATAAAAATGGCATCAGCGCCGTAATTAATAAATTCCTTAAAAAAGGATACGTTTAATCTTTAAATAGAGAAATAGAAAATGGCAAAGAAAGGTAACAGAGTTCAGGTTATATTAGAATGTACTGAACAAAAAGAAAGTGGCGTACCTGGGATGTCTCGTTATATCACCAACAAAAACAAAAAGAACACTACTGAGCGTTTAGAGTTGAAAAAATACAACCCTTACCTTAAAAAAGTAACTGTTCATAAAGAAATAAAATAATTGAAGGATAGGATTGTGGAAGATTGATAAGGCAATCGTCCATTAAAATTCAGTCAATCATCAATTTAATCATTAAAATAAGATGGCAAAGAAAGTAGTTGCAACCCTGAAAACCGGAAAAGGTAAAGAATACTCTAAAGTAATTACCATGGTGAAATCACCAAAAACCGGCGCTTACTCTTTTAAAGAGATTATTGCTCACAATGATCACGTTAAAGACGCTATTGCTGAAGCTAAAAACGCTCAGTAGTTCTTTTCTTTAAAATAATATATAGCCGTCCCGATGTATATCAGGAGGGCTTTTTTTGTAGATAGGCAGTCCAGGTATAAATGCCGCCTGTTTTTCTTAGCATATTAAATCTTCACATTAATGGGACTATTTGATTTTTTCAAAAAGAAGGAAGCTCCGAAAGAAGAGCTGGAAGCCCTTGATAAAGGTTTGGAAAAAACCAAGGAAGGTCTCTTCTCTAAACTTACCAAAGCGGTTGTCGGTAAATCAACGGTTGATGATGAGGTTCTTGACGAATTGGAAGAGATCCTTGTGACTTCTGACGTTGGTGTTACTACCACGCTGAAGATCATTGAACGTATAGAAAATCGTGTTTCGCGCGACAAATATGTCAACACCAGCGAGCTGAGCGGCATCTTAAGAGAAGAAATACAGCAACTTCTCACCGAGAATAACAGCGACGATTTTGAAAACTTTGAGTATGGAAATCATAAGCCTTATGTGATTATGGTAGTTGGTGTTAATGGCGTGGGTAAAACCACTACTATTGGTAAACTGGCACATAAATTAAAGCAGGCTGGTAATAAAGTGGTGCTTGGTGCAGCCGATACATTCAGGGCTGCTGCTGTAGATCAGCTTAAATTATGGGGGGAACGTGTAGGGGTTCGCGTAGTTGCCCAGCCAATGGGATCTGATCCTGCCTCGGTAGCCTTCGACACTCTTCAATCAGCTGTTGCTAATAATGAAGATGTCGCCATCATTGATACTGCCGGAAGGCTGCACAATAAAGTGGCTTTGATGAATGAGCTTACCAAGATCAAGAACGTGATGCAAAAGGTCATCCCCGGTGCACCTCATGAGATTCTCCTTGTTCTTGATGCTTCCACAGGGCAAAATGCTATCGAACAATGTAAACAGTTTACCCAGGCAACCGATGTAAACGCTTTGGCTTTAACTAAGCTGGATGGTACCGCCAAAGGGGGGGTTGTAATTGGTATTTCTGATCAGTTTAAGATCCCGGTAAAATACATTGGTGTTGGTGAATCAGTCAACGACTTACAGCTTTTTAATAAAAAGGATTTTGTTGAGTCCTTATTTAAATAATATAATTGGAGGGAAGGAATGAGAACTAAGATTGCGGCAACGGACTCAATTAAAAAACCAAGGGTTAATGTTATAACTCTGGGTTGCTCTAAAAATGTCTATGATTCTGAAGTGCTGATGGGGCAGCTTAAAGGCAACCAGATGGACGTAGTCCACGAAGCTGATAAAGTCTCCAAAGATGATATCATTGTGATCAATACCTGCGGCTTTATTGATAATGCCAAGCAAGAATCAATAGATACGATATTACAGTACAGTGAACTTAAGGATCAGGGGAAAGTTGGAAAAGTTATTGTAACGGGATGCCTTTCTGAACGCTACAAACCTGAACTTCAGGCAGAGATAACAAATGTTGATGCTTACTTTGGCACCAACGATCTGCAAAATATCCTGAGCTCAATAGGAGCCGATTACAAATATGAATTGATTGGCGAGCGGCTGTTAACTACTCCTTCGCATTTCGCATACTTCAAAATTGCCGAAGGATGTAACAGGCCTTGTTCGTTCTGCGCCATTCCGCTGATGCGCGGAAAGCATGCTTCGAAATCAATTGAAGATCTGGTTAAGGAGGCAAAAGGCCTGGTAAGGAACGGAACCAAAGAACTTATCCTGATAGCCCAGGATCTCACTTATTATGGACTTGATCTTTACGGCAAGCGCAGGCTTGATGATCTGCTCCGTAATCTGTCTGATGTGAACGGGGTAGAATGGATCCGTCTGCAATATGCATATCCTTCCGGTTTTCCTATGGAGATCCTGGATGTGATGAATGAGCGTGATAACATTTGCAAATACCTCGACATGCCTCTTCAACATATTTCAGACAATATGTTAAAATCCATGCGCAGAGGTATCACCAAGCAAAAGACTACTGAACTTGTACAGGAGATCCGCAACAAGGTGCCTGACATTGCTCTCCGGACAACATTGATCTGTGGTTATCCTGGAGAAACAGAGCAAGACTTTCACGAAATGGCAGATTGGGTAGAAGAAACTAAGTTCGATCGTTTGGGTTGCTTCACTTATTCGCATGAGGAAAAAACCCATGCCCATACTCTTATCGATGATGTACCGCAAGAGGTAAAAGAACAGCGCGTGGAAGATATTATGGAGATCCAGCAAGCTATTTCCTTCGATAAGAACCAGGAAAAAGTTGGAAAAACATTTAAAGTCCTCATTGATAAAAAAGAAGGTGATTATTTTGTTGGCCGTACTGAGTTCGATTCTCCTGAAGTTGACAATGAAGTTTTGCTGCATGCCAGTACTAACTACGCTACAACAGGAAGCTTCGTCAGCGCTAAAATAGAGCGGGCGGAAGACTTCGACCTCTATGGACAGATTGTCAAATAAATGATAAACTAAAGAGGAATTCGTGAAATTCCTCTATTTTCGTTTATTCATGAAAGCCTCTTATATAGATTATAACGACACGCTGAGTTTTTCACCTGCTGTAATAAGTTACCTTGCGCATGATCCCCGGCTTAAACCCTTTGTTTACGACTTTCCAGGTTTAGATAAGTTCGAAAAGCTGATCCAGGATAAAAAAGTCCTGGCTGACAGGGACAATTTAGTCAGTGTATTAGAAAAACAATATTCGCGGCTGAAGTGTCCGGTATCTGATAAAGTCGCCCGCAGTATTGATCTGCTCCGTTCTGAAAACACCTATACCATAACAACCGGGCATCAGCTCAATCTCTTCACGGGCCCTCTTTACTTCATATATAAGATAGTTACCGCTGTTAATCTGGCAAATGAGCTTAAGGACGCGTATCCCGACAGGAACTTTGTGCCAGTTTATTGGATGGCCACAGAAGATCATGATTTTGCGGAGATCAATCACACCAGCGTGCATGGTAAAAAAATAGCATGGGAAAGAGCCGCGTCAGGTGCAACAGGGAGGCTGGACACTCAAACAGTTGTGGAAGCTGTCAGAGTTTATCAAAATGCGCTGGGAATCTCCGAAAACTCAAAGGTTTTATGCGAGGCCATCGAGACTGCGTATTTAGAACATGACAGACTTGCGGATGCAACGCGCTACCTTGTAAATTTTCTCTTTAAAGATTTCGGATTAGTAATAATCGATGCGGATGATATTCAGCTGAAACAGCAATTTGCTCCGGTCATTGAAAAAGACATCATTGAGCAGCTAAGCTTTAAAGCAATAAATGAAAGCAGTGAGGAGCTGAAGAAAGCCGGCTTCAATACTCAGGTAAATTCAAGGGAGATCAATTTCTTTTATATGAAAGATGATCTGCGCGAACGCATCACTTTTGAAAATGGCCTTTATTACGTATTAAATACTAATATTAAATTTAACACTGAAGAACTTAAAACTGAGATCAGGAGTTTTCCTGATAGATTCAGCCCGAATGTCGTTATGCGACCGGTTTACCAGGAAATTATCCTGCCAAACCTTGCTTATATCGGAGGGGGGGCAGAACTGGTTTACAGGCTGCAACTGAAAAAGAGCTTTTCCTGTCACCAGGTCGACTTCCCTATCCTGGTTCTCCGAAATTCTGCCTTGCTTACACAGCACGGTTTCAGCAGTAAGCTTTGCCATCTCCATATCGACACCAAAGATCTGTTCAAACCGGTTGAACGTATAAAAAGCGACTGGGTGCTGGCTCATTCAGACCACGTCCTGCATTTGTCGGACGAGTGGAACGAACTGAACAGTATCTTTGAAAAGATCAAACTCAGAACCTATAAAATTGACCCTACCCTTGCTCCTAGCTCTGAAGCCATCAAAGCCCGCCTAAAAAAAGCGATGGGTAACCTGGAAAAAAAACTTCTTAAAGCCGATAAGCGGAATCATCAAACAGTTTTAGAACAAATTGATAATCTGAAAAACAAGCATTTCCCTGGTGGAGGTTTACAGGAACGGTCCGAAAACTTTGGAAAATACTACGTAACGCACGGGCCTGGCCTTATTCAATCCCTTGTTGACAACTTCAAACCATTAGAGGCAAAATTCACAATCTTAGAACCATAATATGAATTTCCCGATATTTCCTGAAAAAGCTATCAGAAGCTTTACAGAATCTGTCTTTATAAAAATGGGCTGCAGCGAAGAGCACGCTGTGTTAGCAGCCGATGTGCTTCTAGCCTCAGATCTTAGAGGCATTGATTCTCATGGAGTGGCACGCTTAAGCGGATATGTACGTTTGTGGGAAAAGCAAAGGATAAATACCAGCCCCAACATCAGGGTTGTTCATGAAACGGCCACAACAGCTACAGTGGACGGCGACCGGGGACTTGGCCTGGTAGTAGCTCCTTTTGCCATGAAACTGGCTATTGAAAAAGCCCGGCAATATGGTTCTGGATGGGTATCAGTACGGAATTCAAATCATTTCGGAATAGCCGGTTACCATGCCACCGAGGCTGTGAAATATGATATGATCGGTTTTGCCATGACCAATGCCAGCCCATTGGTGGCACCCACTTTCACCACGGAGAGACTGTTGGGTACTAACCCCATGTGTTACGCTTTCCCTGCCGGAAAACACGCCCCGGTGGTAGTGGATATGGCTACTGCTGCTGCTGCAAACGGCAAGCTGGAGATAGCTCAAAGAGCAGGAAAAGCTATACCCGAAGGATGGGTGCAGACTAAGACCGGTGAAAGTACCAGTGATGCTCATGCACTGAAGACCGGTGGCTCATTGCTTACTTTAGGAAGCGACAGGGAACATGGAAGTCATAAAGGTTTTGGATTAAGCGCCACCGTCGACATTCTTTCGGCTGTTCTTTCAGGAGCAAATTACGGACCCTGGGTACCTCCTTTTGTTGCGTTTCTGGATCCCCTGCCTGACCTTCCGGGAGAGGGTATCGGGCATTTTGTGGGAGCGATGCGTGTTGATGGTTTCCGCCCGGTGGATGAATTTAAGAGTCACCTCGACAACTGGATAGAGCGGTTTAAATCAGCTAAGCCTATCGATCCTGAGCAACCTGTTGTTATTCCTGGAGAGCCTGAATTTGAAGCTGAAAAAGAAAGGAAGTTAAACGGGATCCCGTTGGATGAATCTGTGGTAAAAGATCTTAAGGAGCTAGCTCGGAGGTTTGGTATTGAAGGTTTATAAGCAAGTTTGGCACACGCGGCACGTGTGCTTAGAAACCAGAGTAAGATATTAGACAATAAAAGCCTGCTGGAAGCAGGCTTTTATTGTCTAATATCTTACCAGAACTTGGCTGTACGATTGAACCGTTTCAGAACCAGGGCTGATAAGGGAGGCAGATCAAGCAATGCCGATTGTGAGCGACCGTGCCAGTGAAGTCTTTCAGCAGTTATTTCTTCTTTAAGCTTGAAGCCGCTGCCATAGAACTGCTCATCATCAGAATTAAATATGATATCCCAGTCGCCATGATGTGGCAGACCAACTCTGTAATCATATCTCGGAACAGGCGTTAAATTTAACACCACCACCAGCTTACTGTCTTCCGCATTTCCTTTGCGACAATAAGCCAGCACTGAGTTTTCAGCATCCCCTACTTCGATCCATTCAAAGCCATCCCATTCAAAATTCTTCTCGTAAAGGCCTGTTTCCGTTTTGTAAAGTGCATTTAATCCTTTTACAAGGTTATTCAATCCCTTATGTGGCGCAAAGTCCAGGAGATGCCAGTCAAGAGACTGCTCTGCATTCCATTCTGCGGTCTGTCCGAACTCGCAGCCCATGAAAAGCAACTTAGAACCTGGATGTGTAAACATATAGGTATACAAGAGACGAAGATTGGCGAATTTCTGCCATTCATCTCCCGGCATCTTATAGATAAGCGATTTTTTACCATGTACTACTTCATCGTGAGACAGTGGCAGCATGAAGTTCTCTGTAAAGGCGTAAACAGTGCTAAAAGTGATCTGTCCATGATGGTGCTTGCGATTGATCGGATCCTGCTCGAAGTAACTCAGGGTATCGTTCATCCAGCCCATCATCCACTTCATCCCAAAACCCAGACCACCGCTAAATACAGGCCGGCTTACTCCGGGGAAGGCAGTGGACTCCTCAGCGATGGTTTGAACATCCGGAAAATGGCTGTAAACCGCAATATTAAGCTCCTTTAAAAAGCTGATTGCTTCAAGATTTTCACGTCCTCCATACTGATTTGGCACCCATTGTCCTTCTTTTCTGGAGTAATCCCGGTATAACATAGACGCCACAGCATCTACTCTCAATCCGTCTACGTGGAAACGCTCCAGCCAGAAAATAGCATTGCTTATAAGAAATGAACGTATTTCATTACGCCCGTAATTGAATATATACGATTTCCAATCAGGGTGAAAGCCCTCCTTTTCATCTGCATGTTCGTACAAATGCGTGCCATCAAACCGGAACAAACCATGCTGGTCGCCCGGGAAATGCGAAGGCACCCAGTCGAAAATTACGCCAATTCCATTTAAATGAAACTGCTCTATAAGATACATCAGGTCCTGAGGCGTGCCATAAATGGAAGAAGCCGCGAAGTATCCGGTGATCTGGTAGCCCCAGGAAGGATAAAAAGGGTGTTCCATAAGCGGCATAAACTCTACATGCGTAAAGCCCATTTCTTTTACATATGGAACAATTTTATCCGCCATGAGACGATAGCTCAGATACTTCTCAGGATCATCCGGACTTCGCATCCAGGATCCAAAATGCACCTCATAAACAGAATAAGGCTTATTTAAGCTATTATGTTCGTAACGGTGGTGCATCCAGTCGTTATCAACCCATTCATACCAGGTATCCCATATTATTGAAGCCGTTCTGGGAGGTTCCTCCCAGCGTAAAGCATAAGGATCAGATTTCTCGAGCTGCTCTCCGGTGTTTGAATGAATGGCAAACTTATACACCTCACCGTTTCCGACGTCCGGAATAAAACCTTCCCAGATCCCTGAGCTGTCCCAGCGGGCAAACAGGTGATGTGATGTTTTATTCCATCCGTTGAAATTTCCGATAACAGAAACCTGCATTGCATTTGGAGCCCAGACAGCAAAGTAGGTTCCCCGCCGGCCTTCAACCTGCATTACGTGAGATCCAAGCTTTTCATAAAGCTTATAGTGTTTACCCGCTTTGAATAAGTGTATATCGAAGTCGGTGAACCTTGAAAAAGGCCTTACATGGTTTGTTGAAGGAACCGCTGGTATTGCCTCAGGCTTCTTTTTCGATAGTTTACTCATACTGTTTTCCAATCATTATTTGAAGATCTCGATGTTTCTAAAATTCTTATTGGCATGAATAATTACTCTCTTAAGTTCGTCAAACTTAAGGTCCTGATTTTGTTCTTTGCCATCGATATATACTTTAGAAGGAATGAAAGGCAAACCTATTAATTTTAATTCATAAGTTTCGTAACGAGGAGTATACAATCCTTCGGAAAACTGTTTAATGTTGAGCATTGTTGCGTCGCCCTTTACAACAAACTTTTTCTCAGTATAAATATCCTGTTCATATGCGAAAGTATCTCCGTGATCTTCAAAATAGAAGGAGTTAACTTCATAGTCTGAATAATAGATCTGGAACTTGATCTCATCCGGTTCAAACTCACCAACGTATTGCATTAAAGGCCACTCAGGTATCACTGAACCTGCTTTAACAAAGATAGGCATACTGTCCAGAGGAGTTGCAACGGTATGTTCCATTCCACCCTCAAACGGCTCGTGAGTCCAGTAGTCATACCATTTACCTGCCGGCAGGTAAAGCACTTTTGACGTTTGACCCGGTTCCATTACCGGCGAGATCAGGATCTTATCACCAAATGTAAACTCTTCTTCCCTTACAAGGTTGGTCTTAACATCCTGTTCCACCATTACGATTGGCCTCAAAATAGGGAATCCATAGCGGTGCTGCTCCCAGAATGCGGAATAAATGTAAGGCAATAACCGGTAACGTAATTCTATAAATTTCCTGTTTATATCCTCATATTCCTTACCGAAACTCCATGGCTCCCGCTCGCGGGTATCACCGGCAGAGTGAGCCCTCATGAATGGAGTGAATACGCCTAATTGTATCCATCGGGTAAATAATTCACCATCAGGCTCTCCTGTAAAACCACCAATATCGGTACCACAAAATGAAACGCCGGATACCGACAAGCGCTGGCACTGTAAGGATGCCAGTCTTAAATGCTCCCAGGAAGCGAGGTTATCGCCGGTCCAAACCGAAGAATATCGCTGCACTCCGGAATAACCTGCGCGGGTAATAGTGAAAGGTCTTTTGTTCTTTTGCAGCTTCTTTAAACCATCATATGTAGCGCGCACCATTTGCATTCCGTACACGTTATGGGCTTTCCGGTGTGATCCGCGATGCCCGTCGTACTGATGCCTCACATCGTTAGGAAAGGTGCCTGAACCAAAAACTGCCGGCTCATTCATATCATTCCAAACTCCGGCTACACCAACTTCTACCAGTTCCTTAAAGAGACCTCCCCACCATTGTCTTACCTCCGGGTTAGTATAGTCAGGGAACTGACATCGTCCTGGCCATACGTGTCCTTCCATAAAATAATCATCACTGCGGCGGCAGAAATATTTATTTTCCTTGCCTTCGCGGAACACCCAGTAATTGTCGTCCACTTTAATCCCCGGATCAATGATGACAACGGTTTTAAAACCATCGTTTAACAATTCCTTGATCATTCGTTTAGGATCCGGAAAATACTTTTTGTTCCAGGTGAAACATCTGTAACCATCCATATAGTCGATGTCCAGGTATAAGGCATCGCAAGGGATCTTTCTCTCACGGAAGTTTTTAGCAAGGCTCTTCAATTTGCTCTCAGGATAGTAGCTCCAGCGGCACTGATGATAGCCAAGAGCCCACTGAGGAGGCAAAGGATGTGTTCCGGTTAAGGTATGGTAACGTTTCACCACGTCCATCATATGCGGGCCGTGGATGTAATAATATTGAATTTCACCACCATCAGCCCAGAAGCTAGTTTTGTCATGCTCCTGATGCCCGAAATCGAAATGTGTTTTATAGGTATTATCCAGGAACACGCCATAACTCACCCCTTCTTTAATCCCAATATAAAAAGGAATGGATCTGTAAAGAGGATCCTGGTCTTTAGCAAAAGAATAAGTATCTGTATTCCAGTTTTGAAAACGCTTGCCCCGCAGGTTAAAACCTGTAGGTTTATCTCCCAGGCCATAAAAGTTTTCTTCAGGACTACATTTCTTTGTACAGTATACATAGTATCCGCCAAAATCAGCATTTTCCTCCCAATGCATGGTAGTATAATCTTCATTGGTAACGAGTCCCTGATTATCCTGAAAAGAAATAAGAAAATCTTTTTTGCTAATTAAACAGGTTACTGTATTAGTTTTCACCCAATATTTATCCTCGTCCTCGTCGAAGGAGAACACAGTAACCCGCTGTTCCGGTTTATTTACGGCGTAAGAAAACTCTTCCAGGAAGGTTCCATGAGGGGCAAGCCTCACCCTTATAATCTCATCACTTACTACTCTTACTTCAACTCTAGCTTCGCCATCAGAAAAATAAAAGTTGTTGTTGTTCTGAACATATTCTTTGACAGACTTGAGATAACGTTTCTCAATAGGCATTAAGCCTATTATAGGATTGTTCACATGCTGAACACCCTCCTCTAACTGCTCAATACTGATTTCAGGCAAAGATTCCTTGTTGTTTTCTTTTTCTACCATTTAATTAAAAATAATAATGCTGTTAGCAGCATCAAATACCAACCAGACAATAATAGCGGGGTGTGCCAACCTAAACTATTCTAAGAACAAAATGTTTACACTGCCACCCGATTTTCCCTGCACATATCAATAATGCAGCCATTAAATATAGAGATTCTAGTCAAACTTTTCTAAGGCGACGAAAATTAGTTTGAAAATTTTTCAACAATTCATCTTATCGCCTGCAATACTTTCATAAAAACACAAATACAATTGCCGGAATTATATTTTTAATGTGTATTTGTAAATATTCTAAACTACTTGATTCAAATTCATCCGTATCTTTGACTTGTGAATATTCCTTTGTCTGATAAAATGTTGTTCAGTTTATCTGAGGCTGATTTTAACACAAAAGCGATACAAGTGTTTAACTATCAGATCAGTTCGAACGACATATATGCTCAATTTTCAAAGAGCTTAGGAGTTGAACCCGCCGAAGTAAGCTCATATACCCAAATACCTTTCCTGCCCATTGAGTTTTTCAAGAACCACAAAGTTGTATGCGGAGCCATTGCTGGCAACGAAACGCTGTTTACCAGCTCAGGCACCACCGGTACCGTCCAGAGCCGGCATATCGTTAAAAATGTCAGCTTATATGAGGAAAGCTTCCGAAGGGGATTTAATTTTTTCTATGGAGATGTAAAGAAATACACTATTCTCGCTCTCCTACCCTCTTACCTGGAGCGCGAAGGATCTTCTTTGATCTATATGGTTGATGCCTTAATCCGTGAAAGCGAAAGTCCTTTGAGCGGCTATTTTTTGTATAACCACAAAGAGCTGTATGAAACCTTGAACCGCCTGAAAGCTGAGCAAAAAAAAGTGATCCTAATTGGTGTCACTTATGCCCTTTTGGATTTTTTAGAGCAATATACTATAGATTTCCCTGAACTGATTGTTATGGAAACCGGCGGCATGAAAGGCAAACGTAAAGAAATGATCAGGGAAGACCTTCATAAACAGCTTAGCAGGGGATTCGGTGTACCTGCTATTCATTCGGAATACGGCATGACGGAGCTCCTTTCACAAGCATATTCAAAGGGCGAGGGGCTGTTTGAATGCCCTCCCTGGATGAAAATATTAATCAGGGACATAAACGATCCTCTTTCTCTTCTTGAGACAGGTAGAACAGGCGGCCTTAACATCATCGATCTGGCAAATATGGAATCCTGTTCTTTCATCGCAACGCAGGATCTGGGACGTATTCACACCAACGGGAGCTTTGAAGTTGCAGGAAGATTCGACAATAGCGACATCCGCGGATGCAACTTACTGGTACAGTGACCATTTCAACCAAAGAAGCGGAAACAGTCACTGTCTCAGCAAACTAACTGGCAATCAAAAGGAAATAGTTCTTCTTTCCTTTTTGCGCAATCAGGTATTTACCGTTGATAAGCAAATCTGCACTAACCACCTGGGTCACATCTGTTAACTTTTGCCGGTTAAGCGAAACTCCTCCCCCTTGAATCATCTTCCTCGCCTCTCCTTTTGACGGGAAAACAGCAGCTTTTTCTGCGAGTAAATCAGTTACAATAATCCCGCTCTCCAATTCCGTTTTAGAAATATTGAATTGCTGAACACCTTCAAAAACCTCAAGAACGCCCTCGTCATCCAATTGATGTAAGAAATCCACAGAACCGGTCCCGAACAAAAATTCGGATGTTTTAAGTGCCGTGTGCAATGCTTCTTCAGAATGGGTACGAATGGTGATCTCTTCAGCAAGCGCCTTTTGTAATATCCGCAGATGCGCAGCCCCATCATGTTCTTTTTCCAGGGCTTCGATCTCTTCTTTTGATTTTAATGAAAAGATCCGGATCCAGTTCTTTGCATCATCATCTGCAGCATTTAGCCAAAACTGATAGAATTTATATGGGGAAGTTTTTTTCGCATCAAGCCATACCGCGCCGCTTTCGGTTTTTCCGAACTTCGTACCATCCGACTTCTTAATCAACTGTGTAGTCAAAGCGAATGCAGATCCAGATCCTATCCGTCGGATCAGTTCTGTCCCGGTTACAATATTTCCCCACTGATCAGATCCACCCATCTGGATCAGGCAGTTTTTATTTTTCCATAACCAGTAAAAATCATACCCCTGCACCAGCTGGTAACTGAACTCGGTAAAAGACATACCCGTTTCTCCTTCAAGACGCTTCCTGACAGAGTCTTTTGCCATCATATAGTTCACAGTAAGATGTTTACCAACATCTCGTATAAAATCGAGAAAGCTAAAGTTTTTGAACCAATCGTAGTTATTCACCATCTCTGCACTGTTCGGTGCATCACTTTCGAAATCAAGGAACTTCGATAGCTGGCTTTTCAAAGACGCAACGTTCGTGTTCTGTGTCTCTTCCGATAAGAGATTCCGTTCTGCCGATTTTCCAGAGGGATCTCCTACCATTCCTGTTGCTCCCCCAACCAATGCTACCGGTTTATGACCCGCTTTTTGGAAATGGATCAATGTCATTATCTGGGTAAGATGCCCTACATGCAGCGAATCAGCTGTTGGATCGAAACCAATATATCCTGATACTATGCCCTTATTCAGTTCTTCCTCTGTTCCCGGCATTATATCGTGCAGCATGCCCCGCCAACGCAATTCTTCTACAAAATTCATATTATGTACATTATTAAGATGCGCAAAGATAGGGGAATTGACAAATTATCCGAATGGCCCCGCTTCTCAATTCCTGCGCAAATAATTCCGGGCCGGATACAATGGTCCATCACACCTTGCAGTAAATAAAACCCGGAACGAACAGAATTGAGCCCCTATTAGCATTCAACCGCAATGACAATTAACTCAAATAAAAATTTAAAAAACCTAGCATTTGATACGAATGTTAGCTAAGTATGCCAAACATCAAAATCCTTGAAAGACAGACCCTAGCAAACAAGCGATCACGACTCGAACAGATTAGGTTTGAGAAAACAGACTCAGGAGTTACCAAAATCCAGGAACGTGAGTTATTCCACCGGCCCCAGGCAGCATCCATTTTATTGTATGATCCAGACAGAAAAACGGTGATCCTGACCCGGCAATTCCGTCTTCCGGTTTATCTTGACAAAAAAGAAGCACTGCTGGAGGCTTGTGCAGGACTTCTGGATGAAGGTGAATTTCCTGAACATGCAATAATCCGTGAAGTGGAAGAAGAAACAGGATTCCGTATCTCGGAAATAGAAAAAATTGCCGAGGGATATTCTTCTCCGTCTTCTTTTACTGAATATGTACACTTTTTTGTAGGCAAATACTCTCCTGATATGAAAGTTAATGAAGGAGGAGGGCTCGAAGAAGAAGGCGAAGATATCGAGGTTTTAGAATTTCCGGCTGCAGCGATCAGAGAAGAACTCATCAGGGGCCATATTAAGGATATTAAAACCTTAGTACTTCTGCAATACGCTTTGCTGCATAACTTAATATAATCCGCAGATTTTTCGTATATTGTTACTGCTCTGCCATTACAGGCGGTTAATATTATCGTATGAACTTTTTATCGCATTTTTATTTTGACAGGCATACTACAGACCCCGACAGGGTTATCGGAGTAGTATTACCGGATCTGGTTAAAAATGCAAAGAAAGAATGGAGTTTCCGGCCAGAAAAACAGGAGTCTGCAATACTCCAGAACACCAGCTTGAAATCAATCTTCACGGGTTGGAAACGCCATATAGAGGTCGATAAACATTTCCATTCTTCCGATTTCTTCTGCCAGCACACCCAACGCATTAAAAACCTTATTGCTCCAATATTAGTAAGCTCGCCGGTGAGGCCCTCCTTCGTTGCTCATATTTCTTTGGAGCTGATGCTTGATGCGCTACTTCTTACAAATTCAAAGATTGAGGCCGAACCTTTCTATGCCCGTATCGCCGAAGCAAGCAGACCCGCATTAAGTAATTTCCTTGAACTCAACAAGGTCGACGATACCAGTCTCTTTTTTAATTTCCTGGACGAATTTATTGAAGCTTCATACCTCAACAGCTACCGCGAAGCCGAAAATATCATGTATGCCTTGTCCAGGATCTGTATGAGATTATGGGATGACCCATTTAACGAGACCCAGAAGCTGCAGATGACTGCCGTTTTAATTGATTATCAACACGATTTACAAAGCGATTTTATGCTTATATTTGAGGAGATTGATAGTATTGTGAACTGATGCGAAAGCACTTTAGATTTTTCCTCCTGGGCTTCTTATTTTCTCCGGCTGCTGTTTTTGCCCAGCAGAAATACAGTAATGAGTTTTTGAATATAGGCGTAGGATCCCGTGCTTTCGGAATGTCCCAGTCTGTAGTCTCCTCTGTTGACGATGTTACCTCAGGTTACTGGAACCCGGCGGGCCTGACACGTCTTGAAGGACCGGTTCAGGCGAGTTTAATGCATTCGAAATATTTTGCCGGACTAGCCCGGTATGACTATGGAGGAATAGCTGCTTCGGTTGCCGACAATACAGCAGTCATGGCGTTTTCGGTAGTACGTTTTGGAGTTGACGACATCCCCGATACATCCGAACTGATCGACCTGGACGGAAATATAAATTACGACAGGGTGAAATCTTTTTCAGCAGCTGATTACGCCTTCATATTATCCTATGCACGTAATTCGAAGAGAAGAAATCAGTCAGACAAGGAATCTCCCACCGGCCTCAGTTATGGCGCCAATGTTAAAGTGATCCACAGAAAAGTTGGTGAATATGGTAAATCCTTTGGTTTCGGTCTCGATTTCGGAGTACAATATTTGTTTAAGCACTGGTCTTTTGGAGCTATGGGCCGTGATATTACCACCACATACAACTCCTGGACCTATAATGCAAATAAGCTAAGTTCTGTTTACACTGCCACTGGTAACGAAATACCGAAAAATTCAACAGAACTGACTTATCCAAGGGTAGTCCTTGGTGCTGCTTATTCCAACAGACTAAATCAGAACTTTGGATTTACCGGCGAAGCCAATTTAAATCTGACCACCGACGGACAAAGGAATGTACTGATCTCTGCTGACCCGGTAAGTGTTGATCCTACCATAGGCGTTGAAGCGGATTTCAAAAAAACAGCCTTCCTTCGCGCCGGCTTAGGAAACATCCAGAAAGCTACCGACTTTGAGGGAAAACAAGCATATACCTACCAGCCAAATATGGGAGTTGGCATCCGGATCAAGAACTTCTGTGTAGACTATGCACTAACAGATATCGGTAACTCCTCTGATGCACTTTACAGCAATGTATTCTCTGTAAGATTGATATTCACCAAGTAATAAATGAGTTCTTTTAATTCCCCAAATTTCAACGGAAAAATATTTTTAAATACCATTCCTACTGTTGTTACCAAACAGGGCGCATTCTTAAAAATACTTCGCGAAAACTTTTTTGATAAAAACAAACATTTAAGAGAGCCGAAAACTCCCCTGGGCCCTTTCAGATCTAACCTGGAGCTCCTGAATGATCTTCCTCCGGAAACATTAAGGGTTACATGGCTCGGTCATTCCACCGTCCTTTTTGAGATCGATGGAAAAAGGTTCCTCACAGATCCTGTATGGGCCTCCAGAGTTTCCCCGTTCAGCTTTATTGGGCCTAAACGTTTTTTTGATACGCCTATAGGTCTGGACGAACTTCCTCCGCTTGATGGCGTCATCATTTCCCACAATCACTATGATCATCTCGATGCAGAAACGGTAAAATATCTTGGGACTAAGAGTATCCGTTTTTTCTGTCCTCTGGGTGTTGGTGCATGGCTTAACCGCTATGGTGTTCAACAGGTTAATATCACCGAATTTGACTGGTGGGATGAGATAGAATTTGAGGGCTTTACTATTGCCGCCACCCCTGCCCGCCATTTCTCGGGAAGATGGCTTAACGACAGGTTTAAAACATTGTGGGCCTCATGGGCTATCATTGGCCCTAAACACCGCGTGTTCTTTGGCGCTGATTCCGGGATGTTTCCTGCCTTTAAAGATATTGGTGACAAATATGGCCCGTTCGATTTAACAGCCCTGGAAATTGGCGCCGCTAATGACGACTGGGAAGACATCCACATGGGTCCTCTTAAAGCCATACAAGCGCAGCTGATGTTAAATAGCAGCCTTATGTTACCCATCCATTGGGCTACATTTAACCTTGCTACCCATCCCTGGGAAGAACCTATTGAAAGTCTCATCCCCGATGCCATGGAAAAAGGTATTAACTTATTGATTCCTGAGCCCGGTGAAACAGTTGAAGTTAAAGCCGCATACAACTCCTGGTGGTGGAAAAGATATAAATAACAGCAGGGTGCCAAAGGGTGTCTTTGCTGCCCCCGCCCTCATTTTTATCGCGCAATAAAACCAAATTCTTATCTTCGTTCCCATGTCGCTTTCTGATATTAAACAACGGATGGATGCGCTGGTGAAAGAACTTAATCAGCACAATTACAACTACTATGTTTTGGCACAACCAAGCATCTCTGATTTTGAATTTGATCAAAAACTGAAGGAATTAGCTGATCTTGAAACCCAATATCCTGATCTCCAGGATAGCGACTCACCTACGCAGAAAGTTGGCGGAGATATTACCAAAGAGTTTCAAACGGTGAAGCATCGCTGGCCAATGCTCTCCCTGGGCAATACCTATAGCGAACAGGACCTCAGGGACTTTGACGAACGGATCCGCAAAGCTATTGGCAACGACTTCCAGTATGTATGCGAATTAAAGTTCGATGGCCTGTCCATGAGCCTCACGTATGAAAACGGAAAGCTGGCAAGAGCTGTTACCCGCGGCGACGGCACCCGCGGTGACGACGTTACCTCGAACATAAAAACGATTAACCGTATACCTAAAAATCTCAGGAGCACCGGTTTCCCGGAATCTTTTGAGATCAGAGGAGAGGTTTTCATGCACCGTGCAGCGTTCGACCGGCTCAACAATGACAGGATTGAAAAAGGTGAAGTTCCTTATGCGAATCCAAGGAATTTTGCTGCCGGAACAGTTAAACTACAAGACTCGGGCGAAGTAGCAAAACGCCCCCTCGATTGCTTTCTTTATTTCCTTTATACCGACAAACCCCTGTTTAAAACCCATTGGGAAAGCCTGCAGGCGGTGGCTGACTGGGGTTTTCATGTTTGCGAACATAACAAATTATGCGCAAGCATTGATGATGCTATAGCCTTTATCCATTACTGGGGCGAAAATCGCTTCAATCTGAGTTACGATATCGATGGCATAGTACTTAAGGTGAACAATTATGCGCAGCAGCATGAGCTTGGATTTACCGCTAAATCTCCCCGCTGGGCTATTTCCTACAAATATAAAGCCGAGGAAGTCGAAACAGTACTTCAAAATGTAAGTTACCAGGTTGGGCGCACTGGTGCCGTTACTCCTGTTGCCAACCTTAAACCTGTCCTACTCGCGGGCACCACGGTGAAGAGGGCTACTCTTCATAATGCTAACGAGATCGAACGTCTTGGGCTACATGTGGGAGACTCCGTTTTTGTTGAAAAAGGCGGAGAGATCATTCCCAAGGTCATTTCGGTCAATACCCTTAAACGAACGCCGAATGCAGAAAAGGTAATCTACCCAACCGTCTGTCCTGAATGCGGAAGTAACCTCTTGCGTAAAGAGGGTGAGGCTGTACACTATTGTCCTAACGATGAAGGCTGCCCACCGCAGATCGTCGGCAAAATACAGCATTTCATCAGCCGTAAAGCCATGAACATTGACGGACTTGGAGATGAAACCATAGAAGCGCTTTATCGCAAAGGTCTAGTAGAACATATCAGCGACCTGTACACGCTATACGAGAAAGCAGACGAACTGAATCAAATGGAGCGCTTCGGTCAGAAGTCGATCAGCAATATGCTTGATGGAATTGAACGATCAAAGCAGATGCCCTTTGAAAAAGTACTTTTCGGCTTAGGGATTCGGTATGTTGGGGAAACAGTTGCACGGAAAGTCGCCGCCTACTTTAAAAATATTGACAGCCTGATCAATGCATCTTACGATGAGCTGATTTCTGTGGACGAAATTGGAGGAAGGATTGCTGAAAGCCTTATCGACTACTTTGAGGAGCCAAGACACCTCGAGCAAATTGAAAAACTGCGTCTTGCAGGTCTGCAGTTTGTAGCAGAAGAAAGAGAACTTGCACTGGCCAGCGACAAACTATCAGGCAAGACCTTTGTCATTTCCGGTGTCTTTGAAGACCTTAGCAGGGATGAACTGGCTAACATCATTGAATCAAACGGAGGAAAAATACTAAGCAGCATTTCCGGAAAACTCAACTACCTGGTTGCCGGCGACAATATGGGGCCATCAAAACTGGAGAAAGCTACCAAACTAAATATCCCCATCATTTCGGACAAGGATCTGCTCAATATGCTTGCATAAACACAGAACAACACCGTATACAGAATGAAAAAAACGATAGAATCAAAATCATTCTTTTAATTTGTGAAATACGGGTGTTAAATTAGCAGATTAATTCAGGCGAGCAAGGAACGATACTATTTAAGGATCAAATCATTTGATCCATTACTTATTCATATAAATGAACAAATTTTACGGAACAGGGGTAGCTATGGTTACTCCTTTCAATTCAGACAGGGAAGTTGATTTCAAGGGATTGGAAAGTCTTATTGATCATCTTATTGAAGGAGGTGTTGAATACCTGGTTTCGCTGGGTACAACCGGAGAAACAGCAACGCTGTCGGAAGACGAAAAGAAGGCCATATGGGAATTTACCACTGAAAAAGTGAATGGCCGGGTTCCTTTGGTTGCGGGCATCGGAGGTAACGATACAAGAGAGATATGTGCCAAAGTGAAAGAGTTTCAAATCCCCGGATACGATGCCATACTTTCCGTGAGTCCTTATTACAACAAGCCTGTGCAAGAGGGCATTTACCAGCATTATAAGGCTATAGCCGAAGAATCCCATTTGCCGGTTATCCTGTATAATGTACCGGGCAGAACTGCCAGCACCGTTTCTGCTGAAACTACCCTGCGCCTGGCTCACGATTGTAAGAACATCATAGGTATCAAAGAAGCATCAGGAAACTTTGACCTGTTCAATCAGATACTAAAAGATAAACCGGACGATTTTTTATTCATCTCGGGAGACGACGGTGTTACTCTGCCGATGATCGCCATGGGTGGCTGTGGGATCATCTCCGTAGTAGCGAATGCTATCCCCCGGCAGTTTTCTGACATGGTTCGCCTTTGTCTGGAAGGAAGATTTAAAGAAGCACAATCCCTGCATTATAGATTGATTGACTTTACAAACCTGATGTTTGTTGAAGGAAATCCGGCAGGTGTGAAGGCAGCCTTGAAACAGATCAAAATTTGCGGCGACGAACTGAGGTTGCCTCTTGTTGGTGTAAGCCAGGCGGTAGCCGACAAAATTAAAGAAATATACCCAGATTAAGGATATACGGACAGAACATCTATAACATTGTTTAAACAAAAACCCGTACGATAATATCATACGGGTTTTTCTATTGCAGGAAACGAACTACTTTGCAGCAGTTGCGTTTTTTGATTCCTGAATTTCTAAACGGATCGACTGAGCCAGGTTTTTAACATCCTGTAATCCTTTTCTTACCCGTGTGCCTGCAGCGCTATTTCCTTTGTTATAGAACTTGTCTGCGTCAGCCTCTAAGCCTGAGATTAGATCCTTAAGCTCAGAAAATCTTTCAAATTTTGCCATTGTAATGCTTAGTTTAGTTTTTAATAAGTTAAATATTTTAATAAGCTAAGCGAATGTAAATCCTTTTTTCATAAAAAAAAATATTTTGGAAAATATATCTGCGCAAAGAATCGCTTTTTTTTCCACATCGCAGGGATTTACACTTAAAAAACTGACACTATTGACTTTAGTGATTTTTTTTACACATTTATACACGCCTGTTTACAGCAAAAAAGCACTTCAGGTGAAGTGCTTTTTCGTTAAGTATACTGGTCTTTTGAAGCCCCCCGCTTGTTAATAAGCTGTTAAACCTGAACAGGCTTGTTCTCTTTGTAGACACCTTGCTGAAGCTTTTCGTATACTTCTGAAAACGCATCCAGTGTACGCTGTACATCTTCAAGTGAGTGCGCCGCAGTAGGAATGATCCGTAACTCTAGCAAGCCTTTCGGGATCACCGGATAAGCTACAATAGAGCAAAAGATACCGTAATTTTCACGCAGATCCATGGTGATCGCAGTAGCCTCTGATAGCTCGCCTTTCAAAAACACTGGTGTTACCATGGTATTCGTTACACCCAAGTCGAAACCACGCTCCCGCAAGCCGTTTTGAAGGGCTGTAGCAATCTGCCATAGCTTTTCCCGCAGTTCCGGTTTTGTACGAAGCAATTCAAGCCTTTTACGTAATCCTATAACCATTGGCATGGGAAGTGCTTTGGCGAAGGTCTGCGAACGCATATTATACCTCAGATAATTAACGATATCTTCGGATGATGCTACGAAAGCACCAATACCTGCCATGGATTTTGCGAAAGTACCAAAGTACACATCGATACCATCCATACACTCCTGCGCTTCATGAGTACCTGCGCCCGTTTTTCCCATAGTACCGAAACCATGAGCATCGTCAATCAGCAAGCGGAAATTAAATTCTTTTTTCAGGTCAACGATTTCTTTAAGCTTGCCCTGCGCTCCTGACATTCCAAACACACCTTCAGTGATCACAAGAATACCTCCGCCTGTTGTTTCGGTAAGCCTGGTAGCTCTTTCCAATTGTTTTCTGAAACTTTCAATATCGTTATGCTGATAAACATAGCGCTTACCCATATGCAAACGCACGCCATCGATGATGCACGCATGCGATTCGGCATCATAAACAATTACATCGTTCCGGTCTACCAGCGTGTCAATGATCGATACCATCCCCTGATAACCGTAGTTCAGCAGGAATGCATCCTGAAACCCTGCAAACTCAGCCAGGTCTTTCTCAAGAGCTTCATGATGGTTCGAGTTACCCGACATCATCCTTGCACCCATAGGGTAAGCCAGTCCATATTCAGCAGCGCCCTGTGCATCGGCCTCGCGCACTTCCGGATGATTTGCAAGTCCCAGATAATTGTTCAGACTCCAGACCAGATGTTCTTTACCCCGGAACTTCATATGAGGAGCTATCTCACCTTCCAGTTTTGGAAATGCGAAATACCCATGCGCCATTTTCTGATGCTGGCCAAGCGGCCCCATGTTTTTAGATATTTTATCAAATAAGTCCAATGTGTTAATATAATTTAAAATTACTATTCAGATAAAGCTACAAAGTTAAGGTTTAATGGCTTATAAACAATTAAAATGAATATCAATGGTTTTCAGCCGACAAATACCAGGCTATTAAACTTGCAGGCGCAAGGGTAAAATAAGCCCTAAATAAAAAAGCCTTTATCCGGAAATAAAGGCTTTTTGTTTATTTTAATCTACGTTATCGTGCAGAAATGAATTATTAGGTCTGATCTCCGTTCCTCCGTCTTCATTAGAAAGGGTAAACCTCGATACCTGTGATTCTGAAGAATGTGGTACTTGTTGAAGCGCCATCTGTTTACGTTTGTACGCTGGCTCACTTTCCAGCTCCTGTAATCCATTAGCTGTGCGGAGCTTCATGCTCAGATCCTTTAACCTGAGGATACGCTCACGTGACTTCCGAAGTTGTTCCTCAATAGATTCATCCGTTTTATGCTCATCTGGATTATAAACTTCCGGCTGAGTTTGCGCAACAGGCTGAACCGGAACCTCAGGCGCCTTAACTGGTTCAGGAGTGCTTACTTCTTCAGATGTATTATTGAAATGAAACTCAGAATCAGCAACCTTTAATCCAAACTCAAAAGGAGATGGCTCCACAGACTTTGCAGCCGGTTCCTCTTCATGAAGCGTGTGGCGAACTATTTTAGGCTCTGCAGGTACAGGTCTTCTTTCTTCAACAGGTTTCTGTGCAAAAAAGCCTCCGAAAAGATCAGATTGCAAGTCGGCAGAGGCCGGATTTACAGTTTCAGGTTTAACAGCCGGTTGCGGAGCCTGCTCAATGAAGGAATTAACATTCACTGGTCTCACCAGCGGAGCGTTCTCAGGTGTTAACAATGATACCTTCTTTTGCTGGCTCTTTTCTACTTCGCGTTCTTCCTTGGTTTGGAAACCTGTAGCAATAATTGTAACCAGTATTTTGTCTCCCAATGTTTCATCCACACAGTTACCCCAGATCAGATCTGCCGACAAACCTGCTTCCTCCTGGATGTAGTCGGTAATAATACTTACTTCATCCATGGAAACCTCTTTAGAGCCTGAGCTGATATTTAAGAGGATGTACCTGGCACCTTCAATCTCATTGTCTTTTAACAGTGGAGAAGCCAAAGCGCCTTCTACTGCACGATGTGCACGGTTTTCTCCCTCAGCAGCACAACTACCCATGATAGCAACGCCGCTATTATGCATAACCGTACGAACGTCTTTGAAGTCGACGTTTATATATCCCGGAATAGTGATTATTTCGGCAATTCCCTTGGCAGCTGTAGTTAAGATATTATCAGCTTCAGCAAATGCTGCGCTTAAGGTGAGATTACCAAAAATTTCCCTCAAACGGTCATTTGAAATTACAAGGTAAGAGTCTACGTATTTTTTAAACTCCTCCAAACCTTCTTCCGCCTGCAGCTTACGGCGCTTTCCTTCAAAAGAAAAAGGCGTCGTGATAATGCCTACCGTTAAAATATCGAGTTCCTTGGCAGCTTTTGCTATGATCGGACTGGCTCCGGTTCCGGTGCCACCACCCATACCTGCTGTGATAAACAACATCTTAGTGTTGCTGCCAAGCATACGTTTTATATCTTCTATATTCTCAATAGCAGAATTTTTACCAACTTCAGGTATCGAGCCCGCACCCATACCTTCCGTCAGACTGGCGCCCAACTGAACTTTGTTAGGAATAGGGCTCAGCTCCAAAGCTTGCGCATCGGTATTACAAATGATGAAGTCAACACCTGTAATCCCTTGCCTGTACATGTGGTTAACAGCATTGCCACCACCGCCACCAACACCAATTACTTTGATGATCGATGATTTTTCTTTTAACATTTCAAACTGCATATCGTTGTTAATCAGTTTTGTAGATTCTTATTCTTATCCTAATTCCTAATTGTAATAATAAATATTTTTACACAAACGTTTTCCACAACTGTTGACTATGTGGAAAACTCCCGCGATGTGGAAAATTATTTAATATAGTCTTCATCCTTGATATCGTCTTTTATAAACTTCGCCCCTGTCTGGAGGAGTTTATCAAACAGACCAAATGACTTTTTACCTTTTTCCGGCTGTGGCTTTTCCGACACAACTCCTGGCTTCCTGGTCGATTCAGCAAGTTCCTCTGCTTTTTGAATACCTTTAATCAGCAATCCTATACCTGTAGCAAACAGGGGACTTTTCAAGTCGTCATAGATATTCTTCGGAAGTACCTCATTTTTTGCAAGATGCTCATTCGGATACCCCACACGGCAATCAAGTCCCGTTACATATTCAACCAACTGCGATAAATGTTTAAGCTGTGCACCACCACCGGTGATTACGATACCGGCAATAAGACGCTTTTCGTATCCGGATGATTTAATTTCGTAATAAACGTGCTCCAGGATCTCTTCCATTCTCGCCTGAATTACATACGCCAGATTTTTAACAGAGATCTCTTTCGGCTCACGGCCACGCAATCCGGGAACACAGATAATTTCGTTCTCCTTATTTTCATCAGCCAGAGCAGAACCAAACCTGGTTTTTAACAATTCGGCCTGGTTACGCATAACGGCACAACCTTCACGTATATCTTCGGTTATGCTGTTTCCTCCAAATGGAATCACTGCAGTATGCCTGATGATACCCTCATGGAAAATTGCCAGGTCGGTGGTACCACCACCTATGTCAACCAAAACAACACCAGCCTCTTTTTCTTCATCACTCAGAACTGATTCTGAAGATGCCAAAGGTTCTAGGATCAGCTCCTGGGTCTCCAGTCCGGCATTAGCCACGCACTTCAGAATGTTTTTAACAGCACTAACATGTCCGGAAATGATATGGAAATTAGCTTCAAGCCTTACACCTGCCATTCCGATCGGGTCTTTGATCCCCGGCTCATTGTCGACGGTGAATTCTTGCGGAAGCACATGAATGATCTCCTCTCCCGGCGGCATCACCAGCTTGTACATGTCTTCGATCAGCTTTTCTATGTCTTTGCGCTGGATCTCATTATTCAGATCTTTCCTGGTAAAAATACCACGATGCTGCAGGCTTTTGATATGTTGTCCGGCGATACCAACGTTCACAATCTTAACATCTACGTTCGATTGAGAACTGGCTTCCTCGACAGCAAGAAGAATCCCCTGAACCGTCTTTTGAATATTAGATACAACACCACGGGTTACACCAGCCGATTCTGCCTTCCCAATACCCAGTATTTCTATTTTTCCGTGACCGCTTCTTCGGCCAACTATTACACAAATCTTCGTTGTCCCTATGTCTAAGCCTACTACAATAGGAGAACTTTTAGTTGATGTAGAAGTACCTTTTTCCATATATTTAATGCGTTGCTGTTGTTAAAGTATCCTGATCTATTATTTCCACCGTATCTGCTGCTGGTTTTTTAGCTTGCGGAGCCCTGACCACTAAGGCACTGTCAACGGCGCTTTTAACACAGACAATCTGGTTGGTGTATTTTATATTTATCGTTTTATAAGCATCCCAGCCTACATGCGGCATCGCTTTCTTATAAAACACAAGTAAATTTTTAAACTTAGTTTCAAGAGAATCAGCCGATCCCAGGACAACCTTATGATTGCCCACCCGTGGGATCAATTCTATCTCTCTGTAATCATTTACAAAAAGCTGCTCTATCTGCTCATTCCACAAAGTATCCTTTTTTATGAAAAGCGCAGTTTGATATAAGCCCTTTGCCAGCCTGGTTTGCAGCGTATCAACTTTTCCTGTAAAACCCTCCAGTATAAAGCCATTAGCGACTAACACATGAGGTGTAAAATTGGCTGACACAGGCATCTTCAATCCTGCACGGTCAACATAAAAGTCCATTCCGGCTACATTTAATATCCGGAGAACCGGTTCCCGTTGTTCTACACGGATATTTATCACTCCGTTCATGTCTGCATAAACCTTGGCCGACTGTATATACGGGTTGGCCTTCAGCGCATTTTCCAGCTTGTGTATATCCACCGCATTCAACTTCCTCCCAATCAAGGAACCAGCAGTTTTGGTGATAATTGCATCAACTTCGTCGCGGTCAATAAAGCTTTCGATACCCGGAATGATCACCTTGATATCATTGCACTTTGCCTCGTCTTTCTTAACACCGATAAAACTCATGAGCACTATTAGTCCACCCAGACTTATTAGCCAGGCAAACAAATAAAATACCCTTGTCCAGTTTATCCGTTTAAACATTCTCCAGTATTTCTTTTAAAGGCCGTATTAACGTATCTATATCTCCCGCACCTACTGTTAGCAGAAGTTCAGGTTTACTATTTTTTACAATTTCCAGCGCTTCGTCTTTTCCACAGATCTCTTTGTTGTCCAGGATCATTTTGCCCGAGATAATCTCAGAACTTACACCTGGTATAGGCAGCTCCCTGGCCGGATAAATATCCAGCAGGATCAGGTGGTCAGCCGTATCCAATACCTCCGCAAAACCTTCAGCAAAATCACGGGTACGGCTGTACAAATGAGGCTGAAATAGCACGGTCAATTTCTTATCAGGATATAAGCGTCTCACCCCTGCAATACAGGCACGCAGTTCCTCCGGATGATGAGCGTAATCATCAATAAAAACGGTATTCCCTGTTTTCAAAATGTATTCAAACCGCCTCTTAACTCCGCGGAAATCCTTCAGGGCTGCCTTAATCTTTTCCGGGTCAATATCCAGCAGCAATGCAGCCTGAATTGCTGCCGTAGCATTTTCTATATTATGCAAACCAGGCAAGCCAAACTCAATATCCTGGATATGATGTTCTGCATTTACAAAATCGAAAAAGAAAGTACCTTCTTTAATCTGAACATTGGTAGCCTGCACTTCGGCAGTCTGACCCGCCGAATATTTAAAATCCCCAGATTCCAGTGGCAAGCCTTGTTTATGAATAAGCCGCCCCCCCTTTTTCAGCTGTGCTGCGAATAAACGGAAGGACTCTTTCACATGTTCATCATCGCCGTAAATATCCAGATGATCAGCATCCATAGAGGTGATTATGGCAATATCAGGGTGTAAGCGAAGAAAAGAACGATCATACTCATCCGCTTCAACTACCATCACATCATTGTCCCCAAACAGAATATTAGAATTATAGTTCGACGCAATACCTCCAAGAAAGGCAGTACAATCAAATTTACTATGCTTCAAAATGTGAGCAACTATCGTGGAAGTGGTAGTTTTGCCATGCGTTCCCGCCACAGCAATCGTAAACATTCCTTTACTGATGATACCCAGCACCTCCGAACGCTTTTTCAGTTCAAAGCCCTTATCTGCGAAATAATTTAAAATAGCGGAGTCACGCGGAATTGCGGGTGTATAGATCACTAATAGAGAAGGATCTTTTTCCCTGAAACGAACAGGAATTTCCTCTGCCGAATCTGTAAATGTGATAGCTATCCCCTCAGCTTCAAGCGCATCGGTCAGGGCTGTACGCGTACGGTCGTAGCCACAAACTTCGCATCCCCTTTTTTGGAAATAACGTGCCAGTCCGCTCATGCCGATTCCGCCAATGCCTACCAGATAAACTTGTTTAATTGTGCTTAATTCCATTTTATTTTTAGGTGAAAGTTTCAAGCCGAAAGTGTGCTTATAAACACCTTCTGAATTTACCTTATACCTTTCTCCTTTCTGTCATTTTTAATACTTCATTTGCGATGACTTCATCTGCATCAGGTAAAGCCAGCAGACCGATCTTCTCACTCAGATCAGCGCATTTTTCTTCGTTCACTAGAAGGTTCAGAGCGATGTCAGTCAACTCGTTTTCAGCCACCGTATCGCCAACCAGTATTGCCGCGTTGTTCTTTACCAGGGCAATGGCATTTTTCGTCTGATGATCTTCAGCCACATTAGGCGAAGGAACAAGGATCACAGGCTTCCTGATCACACAGAGTTCAGCGATCGTTCCTGCTCCGGCGCGCGAAATGATCAGGTCGGCAGCAGCATAGGCAAAGTCCATCCGGTTAAGAAACTCAAGGATACAGATCCGTTCATCCGGCCTGGCTCCCACCTGCTCCACAACAGACTGATAGTAGTATTTCCCTGTTTGCCAGATCAGCTGCACATCAGCAGCCAGAAGCTTTTGCAGGCCTGCAGCCATACTTTTATTTAAGGTACCGGCGCCGAGACTGCCCCCTGTTACCAGGATCGTTTTTTTTGCCGGCGACAGCCCGAAGAAAGCCAGTGCTTCTTCCCGTTTACCAGCAATGTCGACTGAAGTTTTCCTTATCGGGTTGCCGGTCAGCATTACTTTCGAAGCCGGGAAAAACTTGTCCATCCCTTCAAACGCCACACAAATCTTTTCGGCTTTCCCGCCTAGTCGCTTATTGGTGATACCAGCATAAGAGTTTTGCTCCTGTATCAGGTAAGGGATCTTTAACTGCCCTGCTGCGTATAAAAGGGGACCAGATGCATAACCGCCAACACCAACAGCTGCATCAGGCTTAAACTCTTTGATGATAGACCGCGCCTTCAGTACACTCTTCAAAATTTTTAGAGGCAGAAGCAGATTCTTCCACAGCGATCTTCGCTGAAAGCCCTGTATGTCTAAGCCGATGATCTCATAGCCCGCTGCAGGAACCTTTTCCATTTCCATCCTTCCGTTGGCTCCAACGAAAAGTATGGCAATGTCAGGGTCTATACGCTTCAGGGCATTTGCAATTGCAACTGCCGGGAAGATATGACCTCCTGTTCCGCCTCCGCTTATAATGATCCTTTTAGACATTTATATTTTATTCAGTCAAAAACTTTAAAAGTTTAGCTATTCTTCAATTTCTCCTATAATTACTTTCGCCTCTTTCGTATTTTTTGTATCTCTTTCCATGCTCTTTTCTTCCACATCACGACTAACGCTAAGTATGATCCCAAACGCTACACTGGTGAACAAAATAGACGTTCCACCCATACTGACTAATGGAAGCGGAACTCCCGTCACCGGCCCCAAACCCACGGCCACAGCCATATTAGCGAAAGCCTGAATGGTCAGCGTGAAACTCAAACCTGCGGCGAGCAATGCCCCAAAAGCCTTGGGACTAGCCGTCACAATAAGTATGCACCGGTATAAGAAGACCAGGTAGAGCAGTACTAACCCAACCCCTCCCACCAGGCCGTACTCTTCGATAATAAGAGCAAATACAAAATCTGAGTATGGATGGGGCAAGAAATTCCTTTGGGTACTGTTCCCGGGACCTTTTCCAAAAACACCACCTGTTGCTATGGCAATCTTCGATTGATTCGACTGGAACGCTTTATCCGGATCCGCTTTTTCCGGATGCAGGTAGGTGTCTATACGCGAAATATAAGTCGCCCGCCTCGGACCAAGAAACACAACCCCTGTCAGCAAGATCAAACCGCCCAGGCACACCAATGAAATTTGCTTGATACTGATCCGGCCTATGATCAGCAACAAAATACTAACCCCGAACAGCATTAAAGCTGTTGATAAATTTGCCAGGGCAATAAGTATAAACACTGCGCATACTGAGCCCATGATCGGAAGGAATGCGCTTTTCACATCTTTAATATTCTCCTGCTTCCTTGTCAGTGTCCTGGCAAGAAAAGTGATCAGGGCCAGCTTGGCCATGTCCGACGTTTGGAAGGTCTGATTGATGATTGGGATGGTTACCCAGCGACTGGCATCATTCACCGTATTTCCAAATACCAATGTATAAAACAATAAAGGGATAGTAATTACCATGAGGATCTTGGAGATCCCTGCATAGTACCTGTAATCCAGCAGGTGCGAAAAGTACATCAGCGCGATTCCACCAACAATAAAGATCAGATGCTTCATTAAGAACGCTTCTGTGCCCATTCCTTTTTTATAAGCAAGCGTTCCTGTGGCACTGTATACCGCTAATAATGACCATACCGAAAGCAGTATCACAATCAGCCATATCCAGCGATCACCTTTTGTTTTACTTAGTATAAGATTCATCATTACAGTATGATTGATGATAATTATTTATAATTATGTGATATTACAGTTCCCGAATTGCATCTTTAAACTGATTTCCCCTGTCTTCGTAATTTTTGAAGAGGTCAAAACTTGCACAGGCAGGCGACAATAAAACCGTATCACCCTTTTTCGCCAAATGATAAGCTATCTGTACAGCTTCAGCAGCAGAGAAGGTATTAACAATTACTTCCACATCGTCCTCGAAGGCATCATGGATACGTTTATTGTCTTTACCCAAACAAACTATTGCCTTCACTTTGCTTTTTACAAGATCTTTCAGCATCCCGTAATCATTACCCTTGTCTACTCCCCCCAGGATCAGCACCACATCCGTATTCATGCTTTCCAGGGCATACCAGGTAGAATTAACATTCGTGGCCTTTGAATCATTGATAAAGTCAATTCCCGAAATACGTCCGGCATGTTCGAGCCTGTGTTCAATGTTCTTAAAATCACCCATGCTTTCGCGGATAATTTCGTTACGAAGCTCAAGTACTTTACCTACAATACCAGAGGCCATTGAATTGTAAGTGTTGTGTTTTCCTTGTAAAGCTAAATCGGTGATAGACATATTAAATGAGTCTTGATTGTACAGGTTTATATTAATTTGGTTGTTTGAAACATAAGCGCCTTCGGGCAATTCTGTTTGTATTGAAAATGGAAGCACCCGCGCAACTACAGCATGTTGCTGAAGCCCGCGTAAGGTCTCTTCATCATCCGCACAGTAAATAAAATAATCATCCTTCGTTTGATTTTGAATGATGCGGAACTTTGAGTTCACATAATTCTCCATCTTATACTCGTAGCGGTCCAGATGATCAGGAGTTATATTTAACAGCACCGCTATGTCTGCCTTAAAATCATACATATCGTCAAGCATGAAGCTACTGATCTCCAACACATAATAGTCGAAGCTTTCATAAGCTACCTGCCGGGCAAAGCTTTTACCTATATTGCCGGCCAGGCCTGTGTTCAGTCCTGCCTTTTTAAGCATATGGTAGGTAAGCATCGTTGTGGTCGATTTTCCGTTCGAACCCGTGATGCATATCTTTTTTGCGTCAGTGTATCTGCCGGCGAACTCAATTTCCGAAATAACCGGGATACCGCTTTCTTTTATCTTTTTAATAAGCGGAGCCTTATCCGGGATTCCCGGGCTTTTTATGATCTCCACCGCTTTCAGTATCCTTTCTTCCGAATGATGATTTTCCTCGAACGCTATGGACAGGTCGCTTAACTCTTTCTTATAATGATCTGCTATCGGCCCAAGATCCGATACATAAACCTCGTACCCCTCCTTTTGTGCAAGGATAGCTGCACCCGTTCCACTCTCTCCGGCACCCAAAATCACTAAAAGCTTCCCCGAATTGTCTGCAGTGGAAGCTTGCCTTTCGTCTATGTATCTGTTATCATCCATATCGAAATACCTTAGCGAAGTTTAAGTGTTACAATTGTGAGCACCGCCAGGATGATCCCGATGATCCAAAAGCGGGTTACAATTTTAGCTTCGTGATAACCTCTTTTCTGGTAGTGATGATGAAGAGGCGACATCAGGAAAATCCTGCGTCCTTCACCAAATTTCTTCCTCGTATACTTAAAATAGGAAACCTGCATGATCACTGACAAGTTCTCTACCAGGAAGATACCGCAGAGAATAGGAATAAGCATCTCTTTCCTGATCATAATAGCAAAAGCAGCGATTATCCCTCCGATAGCGAGACTTCCTGTATCACCCATAAACACCTGCGCCGGGTATGAATTATACCATAAGAAACCAACACATGCTCCAACAAAGGCAGCTGCAAATATTACCAGTTCACCCGAGTTCGGAATATACATGATGTTCAGGTAATTCGCCGTTATGGTATTACCTGATACATAGGCCAGTATAGCAAGAGTGATCGCTATGACAGCCGATGTTCCAGTCGCCAGGCCATCAATCCCATCCGTTATATTGGCTCCATTGGATACCGCCGTAATAATTACGATCACAAATAAAAGAAAAACTACAAGCGTATATTTCTCATATCCGGGACCCAAAAAGTTAAGGAACTTGGCGTAATCAAATTCATTGTTCTTATAAAAAGGGATGTTTGTTTTTGTCGATTTTAAGTTCTGGGTGTAGTAGTACTCATTCCCTCTCTGATGCACTTCTAGCGGAGAAACGTTGGTAGTCGGCAGGGTAACCTGTTGCCTCACTACGATATCCGGATGAAAGTACATCGTCCATCCGACAATTAGTGCAAGTCCAACCTGGCCCATTATCTTAAAACGGCCGGCAAGCCCCTCTTTGTCCCTCTTAAAAACCTTTATATAATCATCAACAAATCCAATGATCCCCATCCATAGCGTGGTTACGACCATCAGGATGATGTATATATTCTCCAGCTTTGCAAACAAGAACGTTGGCACCAGGATCCCCAGAAGGATAATTATCCCACCCATTGTAGGAGTACCCTGTTTCTGCATCTGACCTTCCAGGCCCAGGTTCCTGACAGTTTCTCCAACCTGCTTTGCGCGAAGGATCCTGATCAGACGATTACCATAGATAGTGGTAAATAAAAGAGAGAAAATAATAGACATAGAAGCACGGAAAGAAATGTACTGAAACACTCCCGCGCCTGGAATATCATATTCTCTGTCTAACCAAGTGAATAAATAATATAGCATTTTGCTTTATTTACGAATTTCAATTTCTATTATGGGTTTGCCTTTGATCATTTTCCGGCTTCCTCCAAACTGCTTGTCAATATTTGCTTGTCATCAAAAGGATATTTGGTCCCTTTAATTTCCTGGTATTTCTCATGTCCTTTTCCGGCCAGGAGAATAATATCTCCGGGGTTCGCCAGGTGGCAGGCAGTCCGTATGGCCTCTTTCCTGTCGAGGATCACCAGCGTCTTTTTCCGGTTTTTTAATAAAAGGCCTGCTTCCATCTCCTTAACAATCTGTTCAGGGTCTTCAGACCGGGGATTATCAGAGGTCAGTATCACTTTATCGCTCCATTCGCTCGCTACCTGCGCCATCACCGGCCGTTTTGCTTTATCCCTGTCTCCTCCGCATCCTAAAATGGTGATCACCTTCTCCCTGCCCTTGCGAATGTCATGAATCGTGTTCAGAACATTCTGCACAGCATCAGGCGTATGGGCATAATCCACTATGCCAATTATCCCATTTGCTGAACTTACATAGTCGAATCTTCCCTCTGCACCGCTAAGACGGCTCAGAAGAGTTAATACTTTGGTACTGTCCTGCTCTAACAATACAGCGGTACCATAAACAGCCAGTAAATTATAAGCATTGAACTGACCAACAAGCTTAAACCATACTTCCTGGCCATCTATATTCAAGAGCAATCCGCCGAACTGATTCTCTATTATCTTTGCCTTAAAATCAGCGAGACTTTTGAGACTGTAGAATTTTTTACTGGCTTTGGTGTTTTGCAACATTACCCGGCCATTCTTGTCGTCTCCATTGCTCAACGAAAAGGCAGACTTGCTTAAGCCATCAAAGAAGGCCTTTTTGGCTTTCAGATAAGAATCAAAGGTTTTATGAAAATCAAGATGATCGTGGCTGAGATTGGTAAATACCCCTCCTGCAAAATTCAAACCAGCTATCCGGTATTGAGCCACAGCATGCGAACTAACCTCCATGAAGCAATAGTCACAGCCCACAGCTACCATATCATCTAATAACTTATTTAAGGCTATCGGATCAGGAGTAGTATGTGTTGATGCCACCACGCTTGTATGAATATGATTCTCTACGGTCGATATCAAGCCCGTTTTATATCCCAGGTCCTCAAACAATTTATAAAGAAGGGTCGCAACGGTGGTCTTTCCATTGGTCCCGGTAATACCCACCAGCTTTAACTTATCCGAAGGATTATTATAAAAGTTCGAAGCGATAATACCTAAAGCCTTAGCAGATTCAGCGCATTGTATATATAACACATTTTCGCTTAATACATCAGGCAGGGATTCGCATATAATGACACGGGCGCCAAGCGACTCAGCTTTACTGATGTACTCATGGCCGTCGGTCTGAGTGCCGCGAACAGCCACAAACAGGGAATCTTTTATAGCTAAACGCGAATCGAAGCAAATAGTCGATATATCCTCAACTCCTGAGCCTTTTTGGTCAAGAACATCCACTCCGTTTAGTAGTTCGCTTAACTTCTTCATTTAGTTTAATTCAATAGTAACAGGGTATCCTCTACGCGCAAATACTCCCGGTTCTACAGATTGTTTTATCACCCTGCCGCTACCTTTTACAACAGGCTTCAGGCCTGCGTTCGAAAGTAAAAAAACTGCATCCTTAAGTCCCATTCCGGTTACATCAGGCACTGTCTTTGTCGTCGCCTTTACCTCCTTCACATTAATACCTTTATTAGTGTCAACCATATTCACAAAATCACTGTTTCCTGCCAGGTATGTCTTTACACCCAATGCTTTATATACCTTCAGGGTAGATTGTTTATCTCCAGCCTTCGATTCCGGCATTTTTGTGTTGCCCACATATTTTAGCTGCTGAACAGGATTATACATCTCCACATCGTTAGAGTATATCTTGTCTGCCACTTCCCTGAAAACCGGACCGGCAACCAAAGCAGCATAATATACTCCCTTTGGATTCGTCAGTACCACGATCATCGAATACTTCGGTTTATCAGCCGGAAAATAACCGCAGAAAGACGCCTGATATGAGCGTTTTCCCCTGTACCCGCGGGAGCCGTCAGCCACCTGGGCAGTACCTGTTTTTCCTGCAATCTTATACGATGGGTTTTTAATAATATCTTTTCCTGTTCCCTCTTCTACCACTCCTAAAAGCATATCCTGAAGTTTCCCTAAAGTAGCATCCGAGCAAATCTTGTTTTCTATCACCCGGGGACTGAACTGTTCTATGGTACTTCCTAATCTTCTGATCTCCCGCACAAACTGAGGCGCAACCATCTTCCCGTTGTTTGCTACAGCATTATAGAACGTCAGCATTTGCAAGGGCGTCATCTTCATCTCATACCCATACGCCATCTGCGCAAGACTTAAACCTTTGTACCAATAACTGCTCTCTGGTGTTTTAATTAACGGTGCTCCTTCGCCGGGGATCTGCAATCCGGCCTTTTCATGCAAATGCAGGTCGTACAAATGATCGGTGAACTGCTTACCGTCCGACAGGTAATGCTGGTAAACCAGCTTAGCTATCGCAGCATTCGACGACTCCTGGAACGCCTTTTTTACGGTAATGACCTTTAATCCCTCATGCGAATCACGGACCGTCTTCACCAGGCGTTTTTTATTATAGACCTTAAAGAAGCCGTTCTCGCAGTCAACTAAGGTGTTTGTATCTACTTTGCCGTCTTCCAGCAGGGCCAGATAAGAAGCTAATTTAAATGTTGACCCAGGTTCGGCACTCTGAGCGATAGCATAGTTAAACTTCTCCTCATACCGTCCTTCTTCTACTTTCGTAAAATTGGCTATGGCCCTGATCTCCCCCGTGGCAACCTCCATAAGCAGCACGCAGCCATGATCGGCATCGCTTTTTATCAACTGCTTACGCAACGCGTTCTGCGCCACATCCTGCATGTTGATATCGATAGTCGAAATGATGTCGGCACCATCTTTTGGCGCGATCTCAATATCTTTATTCACCGGCATCCAAACACCGCCCGAAATACGCTGCACCAGCCTTCTGCCGCTTTCTCCATCAATATAACTGGCATAAGCTCCTTCCAGACCTACAGGCTGAACATTCTCATTCTTATAGCCAATAGTTCTTTTCGCCAGGGTTCTGAAGGGTAAAATTCTTTTATTTTGCTGTATGGCTATCAAGCCGCCTTTGTAACGACCCAGCTTGAAGATCGGAAACTTACGAACAACATTAAGTTCCTGGTGAGTTACATCCCTTTTAATAAGGAGGTACCGTGCCCCTTCCCGCCGAGCTTCACGCAGCATTTTAGAATATTCACGACGACTCTTATCACCGAAATAAGAGGAAAGCTTCTCAGCAAGAGAATCTACTTTTTCATAAAATATCTCGTCCTTTTCAATTCCTCCCGCCAGCATGTCCATCCGCAATTCGTACTCCGGAACCGAAGTTGCCAGAAGGCTTCCATCAACCGAATAAATATTTCCCCTTACCGCTTCTACATCAATATATTTCGTCGATAAGCTGTCTGCCATTGCCCTCCACTTTTCACCTTCAGCAATCTGGAGGTGAAACAATTTGAACAATACTGCAAACGCAAGCAATACGATCAGCCCGAAAGCAATGTATACACGCAGCAATATATCTGTTCTGATATTCATTTTTATAATCCCTTTGGGATGAAAACTTTTATTCTTCTACTGTTACAACAATCTTTTTCGGCGGATCAACCGGCTCCTTTAGTCCGAGGGTATCCACCTGCCTGGCCACTTCTGTCTGGGTGCTTTTAAGCATCAGATCAGCTTTAAGAGTTTTATAGTCCCAGCTAAGCTCCTTCACTTCTTTACTCAGCTTATCGATACCTCTTATGTTCTTTTCAGCAAAATGCCTGTTTGCAATGTAAACCATACCCAGCATGCTGATGAATATTATAAAAGGCATCATTTCAGTTGCCGCTTCTTTTGATATCACCCCTTCTGTCAGAAGGCTGGTAAAGAAATTTTTCGGCAGCTCAGCTTTTTCCTCTTTTTTTCCTTCAGCCACTTCCTGCTCCGGCTCCTCTGCAATGTCAGTTCGTAAACGATTAGTCATGGAGAATTAAAATTAAAAGTTCAATAAACCTGTATAATATAATACACCCACAATCACACCTTCACAGCAATCCTTAACTTTGCACTTCTAGCCCGGTTATTTTCTGCAATTTCTTCATCGGAAGCAGTCACCGCTTTTCGCGATACCGGCTCCAGGGGTTTTATCTCATTTCCAAAAAAGTCTTTTTCAACTTCTCCTTTAAATTTCCCCTTGGCTATGAAATTTTTAACCAGCCTGTCTTCCAAAGAGTGGTAAGACATCACCACTAAACGCCCTCCCGGCTTCAACACCTCCGTAGCCTGCAGCAAAAACTCCTGCAGGGCTACCAGCTCCTGATTTACTTCAATACGTAATGCCTGGAAGACCTGTGCGAGATATTTATTTTCCTTACCTTTCGGAATAAGCCTGCCGATAGCGGCTTTTAGTTCCGCAATAGTATTAATAGCGCCATTTAACCTGGCAGTAACAATCACCCTTGCCAAAGATTTAGCATTCTGAATCTCACCATACATCCCAAAGATCCTGTGCAGGTCATCCTCCTGATACGAATTGATGATCTCTTTTGCAGTTAAAGTTCCGCTCTGATCCATCCGCATATCCAGGTCTGCATCAAAACGAGTAGAAAACCCCCGCTCTGGCTGATCAAACTGATGAGATGAAACACCCAGATCAGCCAGAATACCATCAACCGGCAGAGCGCCATACAAGCGGCAGTAGTTTTTTAAAAAGCGGAAGTTTTGATCAACAAAGGTTAACCGATCATCGTCTGGCACATTTACCTGTGCATCAACATCCTGGTCAAATGCAACTAGTCGTCCATTTTCACCAAGATGTTTTAATATTTCTTTCGAATGCCCGCCCCCACCAAAAGTCACATCTACGTATATGCCGTCCTTTTTTATATCGAGCGCTTCGATACATTCCCGCAGCATCACCGGCACATGATACTTAGTCATCAAGCCTCCTTCCCAAGCCACCCATCACTTCTTCAGCCAGGTTAGCAAAGTTTTCAGGTTCGTTATCCATCTGCGAGTCATAGGCATCTTTGGCCCATACTTCTATTTTATTAAATTGGGACGACAGCACCACATCAGCACCTATTCCGGCATAATCCAGGAGTGATTTAGGAAACAAAACACGACCGGAAGCATCGAGTGTTAGCTCGGTAGCCCCCCGTGTGAAGTAGCGAATGAACTCTCTGGTCCTTTTTTCGTACTGATTAAGTTTACTTAAATCCTCCATAATCTTATCCCACTCCTTACGGCTATACACCACCAAATGCTTCTCAAACCCACGATTCACAACCAACCCATCCTTCTCAGCTTCAGGCATTTGCTTACGCAAACCTGAGGGCACCATAAGTCTGCCCTTAGCATCAAGTTTACATTCAAATTCTCCTAAAAAATGAGACATCCGGGTTTTACACTTTTAAGTAGAGTAAAAGTAAAAAGCTTTTACCACTTTTTACCACTTTAACCCACAAAAAGTTTTCAACAAGAATTTTTTTTTCTTTTATGATGATTTTTTAGGCTGTCCTAAAACAAAAAAGCCCGGCACCTGTCTTAGGGCCGGGCTCCAAAATCCGGATTCTCTTATTCGTTGATCGCCTTTACACCTGGCAAAACTTTACCTTCCATATATTCTAACAGCGCACCACCGCCGGTAGATACATAACTCACTTCCTCTTCAAAGCCAAACTTCGCAACAGCTGCTGCAGAGTCGCCACCGCCTATCAGAGAAAATGCACCATTCTTAGTTGCTTCAACCACAGCTTCTGCAACAGCTTTGGTTCCGGCTTCAAACTTTTCCATTTCAAAAACACCCATTGGGCCGTTCCATAAAATAGTTTTAGAAGAAGCTACCACTTCTTTATATTGCTCAACCGACTCCGGACCGATATCTAAGCCCATCCAGCCCTCTTTTATATTATCATTCTTTGCCACATCCGTATTGGCGTCAGCAGCGAAATTGTCTGCAATAACCGAATCCAGCGGCAGGATCAGATTTACACCCTTGCCCTTTGCTTTTTCGATCAGACTTAAAGCAAGCTCCAGTTTATCCTCTTCAACCAATGATTTTCCAATATTACCACCCTGGGCTTTTGCGAAGGTATAAGCCATACCGCCGCCGATCAGCAAGTTATCTACTTTTTCAAGAAGCTTCTCAATCAGCAGGATCTTGTCAGAAACTTTAGCACCACCCATAATGGCAGTGAAAGGCTTTTCCGCATTATTCAAAACCTTCTCAGCATTAGCCAGCTCTCCTGCCATCAAATAACCGAAATATTTGGCATCAGGGAAGAATTTCGCAATAACAGCAGTAGAAGCATGAGCACGGTGAGCTGTTCCAAACGCGTCGTTCACATAAACATCCCCAAGCTTACTTAATTTTTCTGCAAAAGCTTCATCACCTTTTTCTTCTTCTTTATAAAAACGAAGGTTCTCTAAAAGCAGCACTTCACCATCTTTCAGCGCTGCAGCCTTTTCAGTTGCCTGTTGTCCGATACAATCGTCAGCAAACTGCACCTCCCTGCCAAGTACAGACGATAAATGGGCAACTAAATGTTTAAGTGAGTACTTTTCAGCAGGTCCTTCTTTAGGTCTGCCCAGGTGCGACATTAATATTACCGTCCCACCATCGTTTAATATTTTTGTGATGGTCGGCAATGCGCCCTGAATACGGTTATCATCGGTAATTTTGAAATCATTGTCTAATGGAACATTAAAATCTACACGGATAAGTGCTTTTTTACCTGAAAAGCTAAGATTGTCTATTGTTTTCATCTGATTATTTTTATATTTTTTGTTAGAAGCCTGTGGGAAAAGATTTTCCGTTATCTGCCCTGATACATGCCGGCCTCACGTGGGGTAAAACTACATGATTTAGAATTAAAATAAAAGTGTATTCAGCACACTAAGCTTAATTAGGAGATGACCTGCATCACTAGTTACACTGTTTTTGTATCCTTTCTATCAGATCCGCAAGACGGCTGGAGTAGCCGAACTCGTTATCATACCAGCCCACAACTTTCGTCAATCCGCCCACAACCGAAGTTAATTGGGAATCAAAGACGCAGGAATGCGGATTGCCGAGGATATCCACCGACACAATAGGATCCGAAGTATAATACATAATGCCTTTCAGGAATCCATCTGCCGCTTCTTTGAAAGCTGCATTGATCTCTTCAACAGCCGGCTGCTTTTTCAGGATGCAGGTAAAATCGGTCAGGGACCCGTTTAGAACAGGCACGCGGATGCCCGCGCCACCTAATTTTCCCTCCAGGTGAGGAAATATATTGGTAATAGCTTTTGCCGCCCCGGTGCTTGTCGGAATGATCGAAGCTGAGGCAGCCCTGGCTCTGCGAAGATCTTTATGAGGTGCGTCGTGGAGATTTTGGTCACCCGTCATAGAATGCACTGTCGTAATATACCCGTTAACAATACCCCAGTTGTCTTCAAGCACTTTAATCATAGGTGCTATATTATTGGTGGTGCAGGATGCGTTGGACAATACCGGCGATCGAAGATCAGTTTCATGATCGTTTACGCCTAATACTATTGTAGGAACATCCTTTGCTGAAGGCGGTGCAGAAATTATCACTTGTTTTGCCCCGGCTTTAAGATGAAGTGCAGCTTTATCATAACTGGTAAACTTACCGGTCGATTCGATCACCAGATCAATGTTCAGATCAGCCCAGGGTAGAATACCCGGATCAGACTCTTTGTACGCGGGGATACGATTGCCATTAATAACAATCACATTCTCCTCCGCACTTACCGTTCCATCAAAGCCGCGGTGAACGGTATCGTATTTTACCAGGTGGGCAAGAGTCCCGGGATCAGCTAAATCATTTATTGCTGCTATATCTATCTCTCCTTTGGCAAGGATGGTTCTCAGAACCGTGCGGCCGATCCTTCCAAAACCGTTTATTGCTACTCTCATGATTCTGCAAATTAAGGCAATTTTAAATCTTCTGAAGGTAAAATATGCCGGGTCTGCGCACAATGAAAAAATTACAAACATTGTAACCAATTGAGCATTTAATCATTAAACAATTCTGCCGGGCATATGGAAAGTTTTTCAGTTAACGCAATTATTGAAAACAGAGAGGTGACGATTCTAATAATTCCAGACGACTCTATAGATACCAGCATTTTTCATCTTGTAGCAAACGGTGAGGAAATATCGAAAATCCGGTATACCGATTCAGAAAACTGGAAGGTTATCGACGGACAAACCTTCAGCGAACCAGATCTGAAAGAAATTTGCAGCAAAATTGAAGAACATTTTTTTTAAACGACATGTTATGCAGGTACACTACCAGAACGCACCACCTAGGAACGAATAAATTAACTAGTGGGAAAACAATTTAAAAGAGCAACTGTTATACTATTAAACCAATGATTAATAACCAAAGTAACGAACCTGAAGAACTGGAACCTAAAGATTCTGAACGCAAACATATTAAGCATCCTGAAAACGATGAAGAGGCTGTTTTAAAACCAGGAGATAAGAAATACAAGAAAAAAGATCCTGCTTTTAAAAGCCCCGCAAAAGTTAAAGAAGAAAGCGAGCAACCAGTACATCCGATAAAGAAAGCACCGAAGGATGTTTAAAGATTATATTGAAAGAGGTTGTTTTGAAATTAGTTTCTTAGCACGCATGCGATAGCAAGGGTCTTGTCATCCTGAACTTGTTTCAGGATCTCTTGTCTAAGTACGACTTCTACACTTCGTTCAAGAGGTGCCGAAATAAATTCGGCATAACGACCGCATCATCATCGCTGGTCACTGTGTGTCCGCGCAAAAAAGACATTAAGATTTTATCCTGCAAAGGATAAGTTTTTCATAGGTAGATGTAACGGCCGGTTTATCCGGCCGTTATTAATATAAACCCTTAATGAATCCCTTTAAACAAGCGGTTCCAGCGAACCTTACTCAAGAAACTGCCATTTTCATCAAGGCTCATCCAGATAAATAAAGCCTTTCCAACGATATGATCCTGTGGCACAAAACCCCAGAACCGTGAATCAAGCGAGTTATCCCTGTTGTCTCCCATCATCCAGAAATAATCCATTCTAAAGGTATAGCTGGCGGAAGCCTTGCCATTAATGATCAGCTGACCGCCTTTTTCTTCCACAGTATTTCCTTCGTAAACCTGGATCGCCCGTTTATATACAGGGATGGTCATACTATCGAGCTTAACAGTCCAGCCCTTTTTCGGAATGATCAGTGGACCAAAATTATCCTGGTTCCATTTAAAATTCGGATTTTGAGGAAAAACTGAAGGATCGTAATCACCTTCAAGCTTTATCAAAGGAATTACCTCCTTCACATTAGCCCACTTCCTGATATCCGCCGCCTGGGCAGCAGTCATGTTAAAATGATACTCATCTGCACTTACCTGGCTGAAACTTATGTTCATATCCTGCAGCGTTTGCGGGTTAAAATCGGTGCCGTTGGACTTAACGTAGTGCATTTTCTGCCCTTCAACAGGGTTCTCTGCGGCTTTACCGTTAACAAAGACCTGTGCATTAACGATTTTTACAGTATCACCGGCAATAGCCACGCAACGTTTTATATAATTCTCGCGTTTATCAACCGGACGTTCAACAATCGTAAAGTTTGGATTTGAGCGCACAGCATCCCTGCCCATTTGCCGCACCAGCTGGTAATAACTTGCCTCTGCCTGAGTCTCCAGTACAACAGTGTCTCCCTCCGGATAGTTAAACACCACAACATCGCCTCTTTCGATCTCCTCGAGTCCAGGCAACCTGCGATATTTTAGCTGTACGCCATCCCAGTAAGCTTTAGTACCTGTAAGCGGCATGGTATGGTGGGCAAAAGGAAAAGCAACCGGTGTCATTGGAACACGACCACCGTAATTTACCTTACTCACGAATAAAAAATCGCCTATCAGTAAGGATTTTTCCATCGACCCGGTAGGTATTGTATAAGCTTCCAGTAAAAAGCTACGGATTAAAGTAGCCGCAACTACTGCAAACACAATGGCGTCAGCCCATTCCCTACCGGCACCCTTCTTATATGGGTTCGCTTTTCTGAACTCTTCAGTGGCCGAAAGACCTAAGTAACGGGTGTCCTTATCAAATCCCCATAGCGGAAACATTACAAACGGGAATATAATGGTCCCTGCATGCTCCCAAAAACCAAACTTTCCAAAGCTCTTCGCAAAATCCAGCATCAAGGCAATTCCTGCGATCACATTGATCACCGGAATAAAGAACAAGATCAGCCACCAGGATGGTCTTCCTGTAAGCTTGATCATAATGTATACGTTATAAAAAGGGACCAGCGCTTCCCAGCCCTTTCTGCCGGCCTTTTCAAATAATTTCCATAACCCGGCAAAGTACAATGCCAGTACAGGCACCAGGTATACCAGCCATCCGTTTTCTGATGTCATTAATTAGTTTATATTAAAATCGAACATATCTTTTACTGAGTAAAAGCCTTTTTTATCTTGTAACCATTCAGCTGCCAATACCGCACCCAGGGCAAAGCCCGCCCGGCTATGCGCGGTATGTTTGAATTCAATATCATCCACTTCCGAACTATAGATCACCGTATGAGTTCCGGGAACTTCTTCAATCCGGTGCGACTCAATAAGCAGCTGCTCAGGTTTTGCAACAACATCTTCACCTTCGCCTACCAGGTCATTTACCCACTCCTTTTTGCTATCCAATCCTTCCAGTATCCCCTCTGCAATGGTAATGGCCGTTCCGCTTGGCGAATCAAGTTTGTGTGTGTGATGAATCTCCTCCACCAGCACATCATACTGCGAATACTTGTTCATGATCTTCGCCAAAACTTTGTTCACCATGAAAAAGACATTAACACCGATACTGAAGTTAGAGCCATAGAGCAAAGTTTTGTTACCACTTTCGCAAGTATTCTTAACAGATTCCAGTTCATCATACCAGCCTGTAGTTCCCACTACAACCGGCAGGTCAGCCTCAAAACACTTACTGATATTATTAAGTACGGAATGCGGAGTGCTGAAGTCTATGGCGGCGTCAGCCTTCTTAAGATTTTCTACTGTTAATTGTCCAAGGGTATTTTCGTCAATTTTAAGAACGATTTCGTGACCGCGATCTATTGCAAATTTTTCAATAATGCGGCCCATTTTTCCATAACCTAAAAGGGCTAATTTCATTGTATGAGCTGATATGAAGTTTGAGTCATTAAATATGAGGCTTTCTCCTGAAATTCAATGGCTCTCATAAAGACAATTTTAGTTTTATCACCGGCATCGGCGAAATATACGCATAAGAAACCTGTGGCTGTACGGATGGATATACTTTTATAGCCAGATCATCACTAACATCAAACCTGAAGAACTTCGCATCAACATACGCGTCGATCAGGTTGATAGCATATAAGGCGCCGCATCCCAGGATACTCAGATCGCGGTTTCGCCTGTAAAAATCTTTAGCTGAAATTAAAGCCTGTTCTTCAAACGGCTCATAATCGGGATTAAGCTTCTCACCATTGTTGGTTCGCCGGTGCTGAAGTTCGCTCAGGATATCCCTATAATACCTTTGGTTAAAGTCAATAGCCAGTGCCAAACTCACAAAACCACCATAAATGATAGGAACTTTCCACCATCGGCCATTCTTTATTTGCCCTAAGCCTGGCAAAATTGCCGACCGCATCACTGCTTGCCTGGGCAGGCGCTCTAAAGCCAGTCGCGCAGAATCTTTAACCACAGCTGGTTTAGCCTCTACTTTTTTTACAGCATTTACCTTAACGGTCGTATCTTTCTTCGGTAAAAATGCTGAATCTGTTTTTAGATCAGGATTTGACATTGCCGAATCCACCTTAACTACCTTCGGGTCTGTTTGTGCAAAAACAGGCAGGTAACCAAAAGCTATCAAAAACAGAATTATACGTAGAGTATACATTACCAGTCTAATAGTTCGAGAATGCGGCTCAAATCTTCTTCCGACATAAACGGAATCTCTATTGCGCCTTTCCCTTTACCCTGCACCTTTAGTTTTACCCGGGTGGCAAACTTTGAAGCAAGATCATCCTGTATCTTTTGATATTGGAAAGACACACTTTCATTTTTCGCCGGGGTGTTTTTCTTGAGTCCAAATTGCTGGATCTCTCGAACCAGCTCTTCAGCCTTACGCACTGATAGTCCTAGCTTAATAATTTCATCGTGAACAAACAGCTGCTTATCCACATCTTCCAGACCTAAAATAGCTTTGGCATGTCCCATAGTGATCTGGGCATCCCTGATAGAAGCCTGAATTGCCGGGGGAAGCTTCAAAAGCCGTAAATAATTTGTCACCGTTGAACGGTTCTTACTTACCCTGTCGCCCAGCTCTTCCTGTTTCAGGTTACACTCATCGATCATACGCTGAAAACTCAAAGCAACTTCTATGGAGTTAAGGTTTTCACGCTGAATATTTTCAATAAGGGCCATCTCCAGCATCTGCTGGTCGTTAGCTGTGCGGATATATGCCGGGATCTCAGTAACACCGGCCAGCTTAGACGCCCTTAACCTTCTCTCTCCGGAGATCAACTGAAAAGAGTTATCACCAACCTTTCTTACGGTGATCGGCTGAATTAAACCCTGAAGTTTTATAGACTCCGAAAGTTCTCTTAAAGCTTCCTGATCAAACTCGGTTCTTGGTTGAAATGGATTTACTTCAACCTGATTTACATTAATATGGCTGATATTGCCAGGAGATACGGAACTTTCTTTTTGAGCCTGTGGCCTTGGAGCTACTGCTGTCTGAACATTTTCCGAGTCATCCAACAACGCACTTAACCCTCTTCCTAATCCTGTTTTTTTCTGGTACGTCGTCATGAATTAACTACCTCTTTATTGCTTTCGTCTTCTTTCACCAATCCATTCTTACGAATGATCTCCCTGGCTAAATTTAAATAGTTGATTGATCCTTTACAATTAGCATCATGCATGATCACCGACACACCGAAGCTCGGAGCCTCACTTAAACGGGTATTCCGCTGAATGATCGTATCAAATACAAGATCCTGAAAATGGGTTTTCACCTCTTCAACCACCTGGTTTGATAAGCGCAAACGCACATCATACATGGTTAATAAGATACCCTCGACTTCCAGATCAGTATTTAAACGGCTTTGAACGATCTTAATTGTGTTTAATAATTTCCCTAATCCCTCCAGCGCAAAGTATTCGCACTGTACCGGGATGATAACCGAGTTGGCTGCCGTTAATGCATTAATGGTAATTAAACCCAAAGATGGAGAGCAATCTATAATTATAAAATCATAATCATCCTTCACCTTATTCAAAACAGCACGCATCTTATATTCCCGGTCAGTCAGGTTGATCATCTCGATCTCGGCACCCACCAGATCAATATGAGCGGGTAACAGGTCGAGGTTTGGAGTATCTGTTTTTTGAATTGCCTCCCTTGGATCAACCTCATTTATGATACACTCATAGATGCTTTCCTTTATCGTCCGCGGATCGAAGCCTATACCGGAGGTTGAATTGGCCTGCGGATCTGCATCAACCAGCAAAGTGCGAAATTCAAGCACAGCCAGACTGGCTGCAAGATTGATGGATGATGTGGTTTTTCCAACTCCGCCCTTTTGGTTGGCTAACGCGATAATCTTACTCATTCCTTATCTCTAATTTTAAACGAACCCTTATTCAGCCGCATTCTTGAACAATTTTAGCTGAATAAATTGCTATTTTTGCTATTCTGAAAGCTTTTTAACAATCGACTAAGATACAAACTTTATATAAATAATCTGAGGCACCCTCTGGGCGTTTTGAACATATTATCCACAAATGACTACAATTATTGCGAGTACGAACAGACCAGGAAGCTATACCTTAAAGCTAGCGGAATACTACCAGCGCAAGCTTGCTAGCTCCGGCGATGTCTCTGAAATACTGTCGCTTGCCGACCTTCCTGAAGGTTTGATACATCCTGAAATGTACGAGAAACACAAGCTGGCAAGCTGGGAACCGATACAGGAGCTGGTATCAGCAACCAACAAGTTCCTATTTATCATCCCTGAATATAACGGCAGCTATCCCGGCATCTTGAAACTCTTTGTTGATGCCTGCAAATATCCTGAAAGCTTCAGCGGTAAAAAAGCAGCCCTGGTAGGAGTATCCACCGGAAAATACGGCAACATAAGAGGCGTTGAACATTTTACAGGAGTTTGCCACTATGTTAACCTCTACGTAATGCCCCTCCGCATCCATATCCCCGCAATCCATAAAGAGTTTGATGAAGACGGGAACCTGTTTCAGCCCGATACGCTGAAATTTACGAACCAGCAGATCGAGAAATTTAAAGAGTTTTGATGGAGGGGGTGTTGAAATACGAGAGTTGAATTATGAGTTATGAATAATGAATAATGAATAATGAACCATGCTCTCCCTGCTCTTCGGAAATTGCATTTCCGAAGCCCTATCGTAGGTTCTCCGAACCGACGACACCACTACTCTAAATCTGTAACAACTGCTTTAACTTCCCATACCCGGTTTTACTTACCGGAAGACTTTCCCCAACCTTTAAAGCAACCTTGTAAGAGTCCTTTTCATACGGGCTTAATCCCGTAATCTGCGCCACCTGCACAATAAACGAACGGTGTACCCGCACAAACTGACCGGCATTCAGGCTCTTTTCAAAGAACTGCATGGTTCTATTCTTTAAAAAGACGCCGCCGGCAGTATGGATCTTTACGTAATCATCGTAGGCCTCCAGATAAAGAACATCTGCCACCGGGATAATTTTTATGGTGCTGCCCGACTTAACCACGATCCTTTCAATCTGAGCCGGACTAGAAGTTTCGAGCAATGCTTCTACCTGCTGTTTCACTTCAACCAGGTTCTTTTGTTGCAGCCACCTCTCAAACGCCTTCCTGAAACGCTCCCTGCCGAAAGGCTTCAACAGATAATCAACAGCATAAGCTTCAAAGGCTTTGATCGCATATTCATCAAAAGCAGATGTAAAAACAACTGCGGGACGGGGATCGATCAGTTCGAGCATTTCGAACCCGGAGATCTTAGGCATCTGGATATCCAGGAAGATTAAGTCTGGTTGATGCAGGGCGATCGCCTTCACCCCTTCGAAACCGTCGCCGCATTCTGCTACCACTTGTATCTCCGGAAAGTCCTCCAGGTATTCCTTCAGAACCTCCCTGGCCAGCGGCTCGTCGTCGATTAGAATTGCCCTTGTCATATTAGCTGAGGTATTTTTACAGAAGTAGTAAAAATACCACTTTCTCCATTAGTTTCAATCAGATCTGTGCGTGCAAATAAAAGATACAACCTCCTCCTGATACCAGCAAGTCCAAATCCCGTCCCGCTGTGAGGGCGGATAGTACTTGCGTCATAAGGATTTCGTATTTCAAGCACCAAATAACCTTTAATACATTTAGCAGAAACAGTAATAACTACCTGGCCCGTGGTATCATACAAGCCGAATTTAATGGCATTTTCCACGATGGGCTGAAGAAGCATTGCCGGCAGTTTCATAACATCGCAGCCATCCTCCTTCGACACTTCCGTGGCAAGCCGGTGTCCAAACCTTACACGCTCTATATCAAGATACAGCTGCAGATGTGCAAGCTCATCCGCCAGGCTTACAAATTCATTTTCTTCCTTTTTAAGAGTACCTCTCAAAAAATCTGAAAGCTGATAGATCATTGTACGAGCTTCTTCAGGCCTCCGGCCTATCAATGCACTGATGGAGTTCAGGCTGTTAAACAGGAAATGAGGCTGTAGTTGCTGGCGTAAGTTGTATAGTTCAGCTTCGCGGGCCAATCGTTCTGCATCCGTTTTACGACGTTCATTATCTTTCTGATCCTGTAAGGTATACCAGAGCATACTTAGTAATGCAATTCCGCCTATAAGAAGAAAACCTACACAAAACCGGATGATGATCGACTTTTCAAATACTCCGTAATAAGCAGCGTCGCCTTTAAACAGGTACAGCAAACAAAAACGGCTGATAAAAACCGACATCGCCGATAGCAGGATACACCAGGCAGCGATGTTTATGTACCGCCCCCGGCCCGGCTGATAGAACCGCAGCGTATTACTCACTATTAAGGAGGCCAGTATCAAAGTTCCCCCTGAGATCAGCGCATCCGCCAGGGCAATCTCCCAACCAAATCCCAGCCAATACAGGGTTGCCGCATGCATTGACATCCACACCAGCCAGGCTGTTGCGTAAACACCGATTACCCTGTACGAAGAAAAAGGAGATGCAGCCACTGTTCTTCTTTATTTAGTAACTCCGGATATCAATTCCTCCAAAAATGGAAGTTCCCTTTATAACCAACACCTTCTCATCCGAGGGGATGGCTCCGGGCATTACAGGCCGCCTGTCTTCAATCCCCCCAAATAAAGCAACCATTTCGGCTGATATCTTCCATTGCTGAGGAACAATGATCTTTGTACCTCCGAAAAGCTGGGTAACGTCTAATATCACTGTTCCATGTATATCCGACTGGATCAGGTTAATTTCTGCCCCGCCCATGATGGTTGTTATTTCGCCTCCGCGGAAGTTTTTGGAAACGATGTTTTTCTTCACGCCGCCAAATACTGATACCGTATCCAGGTAATCTTCCGGTCCTGGATACCCTTCATAACCCGTATAACCTTTATAACGATCATGTTGATCATCATGATCTGATTTCCCGGTAGTATTTCCAGTCGCATCACCAGTTACATTTTCAGTATCAGCCTGTTCAAAATCAAATGCCCTTCCCTCATCCGAAGCTTTAGGTTCGGCGTTAATGCTCATCGTGTCATCCTTGTCGTCATACACGCGCTTGTCCCATTCCTGCTGGTCGGCCTTGTGCTGACCCTTAGGGCCTCCGTTAACAGGCTTGAAATTGTGATGTCTTTTACCCACTATAAGATACAAGCCGATGGCCATGATCACCAGTGGCCAGGCAAAATCATTGAGTTCTATATTTTCGAAAATTTCATCGAGGAGAAATATACCGCCCACCAGTAATAAAATAAATGAGCCGGGGTTTCTAAACCGGTGCTTGCTCCCTGTGATGAGTCCGATCACAATCAGCGCCATTGGCCAGCTGATCACCCAGTCAGGTACAAAAACACCTAACTGCCTCGACAACATAATGAAACCAATAAATAAAAAAATAATCCCTACCCACTTTTTCCCTGATCGCGCTCGCTTCATATGTTCATTTTTGTTCATGTCCGAAATTTAAACCCAAATGTATACGGACTTTGCTTAGCTAACAATAGCAATTAGGCATGAAGGAGCCAAAACCCGGTGAACGCCGGTTTTTCGCCGGTAAAACACTTAGAGGGGATTAGTTGTAGATATTAATATACCTTAAGTATTTCCTAAATATACCTTTGTAACCTGTTCATAAGTTTTTACGTATTGATTAAATTCTTTACACTTTTTCCATCGTGATTAAGAGCCCGCTTAAATATGTATATCTGTATATCTTTATTGGTATATGCTGGATATTAACCAGTGATCAGCTGGTGACATGGCTCGCGGAGTCTACCGGCTTCAAACCCGCTGTTTTACAGGCAGGCAAAGGAGTTTTCTTTGTCCTTTTTACCGGCGCATTGTTGTATTTTGGAGCTCAACGGCAGCAAAAACAATTAAGCCAATCAGAGAAAGAATATAAAAGCCTGTTTTACTCTAATCCTACCCCTCTCTGGATATACGACCAACAAACCTTAGAATTCATTGGTGTAAATGATGCTGCAATTCATGCTTACGGTTATTCGCGCAAAGAGTTTACACAGATGACGGCCGGCGACCACCGCTTGTCGGATGAACCGCTAAAAGGCACCAGTCACTCATATCACGAATCGACCTCTCGGCAGCACATAAAAAAGAATGGTGAGACCATCACCGTTTTGATCACCTCCTATAAATTTCATTTCAAAGGCAGGGAAGCCGTAATGGTTATGCCTGTTGATATCACCGCAACGATTTTACAAGAACAGAAGCTGCAACACGCCTTTCAAACAGAAAAGGATCTGAGGGAGCAACTGCAAGAGAACATGCATATCATAAGCACTTCACTCGAAGAAAAACGAAAGCTGGCGGAAGTGGTGGCCAGGATTAACAACATGGTAGTTATCACTGATCCCTATGGAATGATCGCCTGGGTCAACCAGGCATTTGAAAACTTTACCGGGTATAGCTTGACTGAAGTCATAGGGAGAACACCTGATTTCCTTCATGGCCCTGACACCGATCCCTCCACGCAGGCCTATCTAATGGAGAGTTTGCAAAGAAACGAATTTCCTGTTATTGAAATTATAAATTACACCAAAAGTGGGCATCAGTATTGGGTGGAAATAAGCATCTCGCCGGTTTATAACGAAAACGGAGTTATTGAGCAATATATCTCCATTCAAAACATCATCACGGACCGGAAAGCTAGGGAAAACAAGTTCGCCAGGCAAAACGAGGCACTTAGGAAACTGGCCTGGACCCACTCGCATGCCCTCAGGAAGCCCGTCGCATCTATCTTAGGGCTGGTAGAATTATGCCAAACCACTAACCACGACGAACAGATAAAAGAACTAAACGCTATGATCGGTATTTGTTCCCGCGAGCTGGACTACGTTGTAAAGCAGATCAGCCAGGAAATAAATACCATAGAAAGATCGTAACACTCTGTGCAAAAACTCCACAAGCAAATACAGATTTTGAAAAAAACGCACTTGTCGCAACTCAATTGCGTATTTATACGTAGGCCCCGCAATCTTTTTAAGAAGATATTTGTTCCTTTAAATTAAGAACACCCTAATTATTCCGAATTTTGATTAAAGTAATATTAGCCGAGGACCATATCATTGTCAGGAATGGGATAAAAGCGCTCCTGGAAAGAGATCCTGAGATTGAAGTAATAGCAGAAGCTTCAACGGGAAAGGAGACCCTCGAGAAGATCTCGACCGGATTACAGGCTGATATTATACTTTCGGATGTCAACATGCCCGACCTGGATGGCATCCTGCTAATCCAGGAACTTAAAAAAGTTAAACCCACCTGTAAAATCATCATCCTTTCCATGCTGGATCAGGACAATTATGTACAACAAGCATTCTTATACGGAGCAAGCGGTTACCTGCTGAAAAAGGCGAGTGAAGAAGAGCTGATCTTTGCGATTAAACACGTGATGGCCGGTAATTATTATATCTGCTCCGAAATTTCTATGCGATCCATGGGCCTGGTACCCAATACTGATCCCAAGCCGGAAAGGTCTGACGAGTTAACTTTCGAGATTTCCCAAAGGGAATCTGAAGTTCTGAAACTAATAGCTGAAGGCCTTACAAACAGCGAGATCGGCGAAAAGCTGTTCACCAGCAAGAGGACAGTTGAAGGCTACCGCCAAAGCTTATTGGAAAAAACTGGTGCTAACAATACTGCTACCTTGATTCGTATTGCCATGCAGAAACGAATTATTCAGTAAAGAGCAAGCAGGTAATCGCAACCTGGCTGCTATGTGAGCAAGTACCCGGTACTTCTCCTTACAATTTCCCGTATTTATCCCCTTTACACCCTGTTTTTAAGTAGCTATCTTTGCTTTTCAAATCTATACCATATGAAGACCAATAAGCCAAATTTTGCCGCTTGCTTTCGGGCAGCTGCATGCCCCAAAACGAAACACCCGCTTAAATAATAAACCATTCATCTATCAATAAACAACGCTATGGCAAAGAGAATTTTAGTCGTGGATGACGACATATCTGTTTTGGAAGTGATTGAAGCTGCCCTTAGCTATGAGCACTTCGATGTAAAAACTTTGGGTAGGACCTACAATATCATGAAAACGATAGAAGAATATAAACCTGATATTATCTTGCTCGACTACCTTCTGGATGATATAAACGGAGGAGAATATTGTCACCAGATAAAATCCCATCCGGCTTCAAAACATCTGCCTGTCATAATTATTTCCGCCTATCCCCAGGTATTTGAGTCACTCGGCAACTATGGTTGCGACAGCTTTATTGCCAAGCCATTTGATCTGTCTATCCTCGTTCAAACGATTAATACCTGTTTAGACAAAAAGCAGATCGATTATGCGTAGAGAGGAAAATTATCTTTTACTCAGTTACAGGGATATCCCCGATGTTGATTTCATCTGCCAGTGCGAAACCGGGATGCGCATTAAAGTTTCAGTGAAAGACCGGAATAACGTGTACTTTCTTTCAGCCGGTACTCTTTATGGCATTGCCGAACGTTTTGTCTTTATTTTTGAAAACGTTAGCGCCAGCTTCAGAGAAACCGAAGAAATGCTCAAAGCGATTAACTGGTACCGAAGCTTCAAGGGCTTATACCGCATGGAGATTATGTGTCTTTAGCTAAATTTTATATTAGCTAAAGACACAAGTGGATAGTTTAAGTAACAGAAGTGCCCTTTATTCAACACTTGCAGGCTTCTTTCAACACTCAAATCAGGTTTTTTTAAGCTGCGGCCAACTACAACCTTCTTAAACCCGCTTTTTTGCAGGGTTCACTTCATCGCTGGCAAGGTTTTTTCATAGTCCCTGTTTATAAATCTAAAATCTACAAAATGAAAAAATGGAGTATTGCAGTGATGTTGCTTGCGGGCAGCATCCTGGTTCAATCGTGCAAGGACGATGATGATGACGATTTCAGTATGGACAGACAAATGTTTGTGACACAAGCGTCGAGCGGCAACATGCTGGAGATCCAGGCAGGGCAGCTTGCGATCGAGCAAGGATCTCACCAGGAAGTTAAGAACTACGGACAACATATGGTCACCGATCATACCGCCGCAGGTGCCGAGCTAGCTACATTGGCTTCTGCCAAAAACCTTTCGGTGTCCATGCAGTTGATGGCCAATCATCAACAACAGTTTAACGTGTTGACGCCGCTTACGGGCCCCGCCTTCGATATGGCTTTTGCCGATCTTATGGTAAAGTCTCATCAGGAACAGGTAAACCTGTTTGACATGGCCTCTAAAGAAGTTAATGATGCCGATCTAAGGGATTTTGCCAGGGAGAAACTTCCGGTGCTTAAAGCGCACCTTGAAGAAGCACAGGAATTGAAAGTTACAGTAACACCCTAGTGCTAGAACACCAGTCCTGGGTCAAAGCGCTACGGCTGCTTAACCTTCCAGAACAGTTTTGACACACGCGGCACGCGTGCGCCAGCATGCAAATAAAAACGCTTGCCAGCGCACGCGTGCCGCGTGTGCTAAGACCGCTAACTTGAAATCGTTAAAATCACTCTTCTCTCTCCTCTATAACAGCCTTTTCAAACTCCTCCCCGCCACAATTCGGGCACTTGCTACCATGCTCTTCAGGCTTGCCGCATACCATACAAACAGTAAAATCTGCCACTTTCAGTTCCCTCACAAACTCCTCATCCCAGGGAGGAAGGATACAGACCCCAGGTTTAACCTCTTCCCTGACATCTTCCCTTCTAACGACACTAAAAAAACCGTTTGCCTCCATATAAACACGGCTAACGCTGCCAAGGTGTTTAATACCCTCTGAACGAAGCTGCGCAAACAACCGGTCGCGTGTGATCCTTGTCCGCTGCATAGCATCCATCTTAAGCACCGAATCTTCCAGCAAAATATCCACATCATCCTGTGTCACCTGTTCGAATTTTTGGTTTCTGGAAGCAAAATAGGAGATCAGGCGTTCTACTGATACTACTACAATAGCGATAACCACTGCCGGGAGTATTCCCCTGTCGGGAACCTGTATTGGCACCCCTATAGCCCCAGCAAGGGAGACCATCGCAGCCATTTCAATCCGGCTTAACTGAGAGGCCATCCGGCGCCCCATCAGCCGCATGGATACCAGTAAAATAGCTATGATGATGAGCGTACGGATCAGTATCTCAAAAAAGAACGTTGGCGGAGCCTCACCAAACACAATACGCTGCCAGTCTTCCAGGTGAATCAAATATTTTTTCATCAGGTTTTTTAAATTTATTGAGCACTTTTCAAGAGCTTATCACGAGTTTATCAAAAGCTTATCACAAAAGCTTATCAAAAGTGCTTGTCACAAGGGCTTGTCAAAGTTTATATAATAGCTTTTGCCCACTCATTACCATCACACGATTTGCAATGGTCCGCTTCGTCCGGGTCGCTTTTGGTATAGCCGCAAAGACAACAAGTCATTAAATCACTTTGACCATTCTTTTGCATGGAATCATATTTAGAAGCGTCTGCAGGAGGGAAAACAGATAAGCCCGGCCGCTCCTCATCATAGCGGTAAATACTAAACAACCCGCAGGCTTCATGGTACATCCTTTTAACCGTTCCCAGGTTGTAAATTTCATTTTTTCGAAGTTCTGAAAACACCTGCTGTTTCGAGATCCTTGAACGCTTCATGTTTTTCAGGTTAAGCATCCCATCCTCAACAAGCACGGTGATATCTCCTTGTGTTAACTTTTCGACTTTCTTATGCTTGAATTCCAGAAGGTTCAAACCTCGTTGCACAAGAAGTACAAAAATCAAAATCACAATTCCCTGAAGTATCCCCCTGTCTGGCATCTGCATCGGAACCGACAATATTGCACCGAGGGTTAGCATAACTGCAAGCTCCGAAATGGTTAACACACCTCCCATCCGCTTGCCGATCAAACGGAGGAACACTAATAAAGCCAGGAAGACCACGAGTGTACGAATCAAAACTTCCAGCAAAAACTCGGGCGGTGCCTCGCCAAAAAGGATGCGCTCTATATCACCTAACTTTATATCTTTTTTATCCATTTGGCAAAATTTTATTTATCAACTTTTTACAAAAACATTGACAGATCAAGTATTACATCAAATTTGAGGGGCTTAACCTTACCGGCGAACCTTCAATAAATTGCACCGAATGTGCCTTAGCGTATAAATACGGGACAAAGCTTTTCGGATAAACGTCTTCAAAACGAATAGCGGTATGAAAGGATAAAACCTTGTAACGCTTCCAGCGGGGGTGATCGAGTTTGTATTCCAGAGTCCTCCCGGCATACCACTTATTATATCCCCAATAGTGTTCGGCGATAAATTCATCCAGACTACCTGGCAAGATATCCTCTGCAAACCTTTCGCTCAGCACAGAAGCAGAATTCCATCGATTTTTACACTTAAAACCGTAATCAGCTTTAAGACGCTCCTTGCTTGTAATGCAGGTATGCTTCATGGGCAGACTGGCGTACTTCTCCCTCATCACAGTGTTAGCCAGCGCTTTAAAAAAGGACTTATTTACAAATTCACTGATAAACACTACTCCTCTTTTCCTGGTGTGATTTTCCTCCCTAACCACGTAGAACCGCAGATTGAACTCCTCAAAATACTGATGAAAAGGTAAGGGTATTCCTGAAAGCCTCGTATTCAGGAACTGAAATCCTGCCAGGCTAACCAGGCATTCACCGTCAAACAGATCCAGTTTAGTTCCCCGGGGAATATAAGGCGCTAAGATATCTTCAGGCACCCTGTAATTTACAAACAGTATCTTAAGCCACTCTGCAGAAAGAAACACAGGATTCATGATCATTAAAAACACAACAGCCTGTCTATAGTTCTGTTCTTGCCGATATTTTATCAGGTATTTACCGTAAACCCACGCGAATAATTACGGTATTCCATAATTCGGAAATCAAAACAAAACCGCCGCTTGTATCTCTAACAGAACTAACACTATTATGAAGACAAAACCAGTTAATGAATGTCCGGTTCCTAAAGGAACACTCGTAATTATCGGTGGGAAAGAGGATAAGACACAGAAATCTAAGAATGAAACCTCTGACCCGGCAGAAGTTCTGTCTGCTTTCGTTTCGGCGATTAAAAAAGAAAAATCCATTTTAGAAATAATAACCACTGCCAGCAACGAAGGAGATGAGCTATTCAAGGATTACGTACCTGTTTTTGATTCGCTTGGGGTAAAAGAGATCAATCATATCCACCATAACGAAAGAGGTGATGTCAGGAAAGACCCATCGCTTATAGATCGTCTGAACAAAGCTGACGCGGTATTTTTTACAGGGGGAGATCAGCTGAAGCTCACTACCATTTACGGGGGTACGGAAATGTTGTTCTTACTTAAGCAAAGGTATATCAAAGAGCACTTTGTTATTGGCGGTACAAGTGCCGGTGCTATGGCCCTGTCAACCCCGATGATCTATGCCGGCAATGAGAAAGTGCAGCAGATAAGTGGTGAAGTTAAAGTTACGATGGGGCTTGAATTCCTTAAAGATGTGTGCATTGACACTCACTTTGTTGACCGCAGCCGTATGGTAAGGATGGCCCAGGTGATTGCTACCAATCCCACCTCCATTGGCATCGGTATAGAAGAAAACACAGCGCTGATTGTAAGAAACGGCCTCGAAGCAGAGATCTGCGGCAGTGGTGTGATCATCGTTCTCGACGGCAGGGATATCGTCAACTCAAATATCCTGAACTTCGGCACCGAAACTCCTCTTTCCATCCAGGGCCTGAAGATCGACATTCTCTCCAAAGAAAACACCTTCATAATCCCTCAAATCAACCCGCCGCACATCTAAGCGCCAGTAACTTAACTCCGGTTTGACTGCCGTCAAAACTCTACTCTTCGAAAATTGTCTGCTCTACTGCTCTTTGGAATTTCTAACGCTCTGAATAAGGTTCGTCAAAACCAATAATGACTTCAGATATAAGATTTAAGGGACAAGTTTAATCAGCGCAAGTAGGTGTTAACGTTTTGTAAACCCAAACAAAACCTCTAGGTTTGATAAGGTCTACTACATAAATCAAATCTATACCTCAAATTCATTATGAACACTACACGCCGAAAATTTTTACAGCTTGGTTCGCTCCTTATGGTAGCAAGCATATTGGATGCAGAAAATGCGTATGCCACCAGCTCAACTTCCGAAAACCTGCATTTACCCGAAAAGAACTTACGATTTCTGTTTCAGGGAGATTCAATTACTGATGGCAATCGAGGAAGAAACAATGACCCTAATCATATTATGGGACATGGATATGCTAACCTGATTGCCAGCCGTATCGCCGCTGATTTCCCTAAGAATGCTTTTTCATTTTTCAACAGAGGCATCAGCGGCAACAAAGTCCCCGACCTTCAGGCCCGGTGGCAAACAGATACGCTGGACTTAAAGCCGGATGTTCTTAGTTTGCTCGTTGGCATAAACGACGTGGGTGCAATGGTAAATAAGCCGGAGAGTGCGAAAACGACTGAACAATTTGAAAGTGGCTACAGGGATTTATTACAGCAAGTTAGAACGCTTAACAATAATACACTCCTGGTTTTAGGATTGCCTTTTGTTTACCCCCTGGGCAATGTTAAAGCCAAATTTGACATTTGGAAGCCTGAAGTAGAGCGGAGAAAGCTTGTTGTAAAAAAACTCGCTTCCGAGTTTGACGCCGTATTAGTAGACTTCCCATCCGTCTTTGAAAAAGCATTTAAAGACAGAGCAGCAGAATACTGGGTATGGGACGGGGTTCATCCTACCATTGCCGGCCACGAACTTATGGCCAGGGAGTGGATTAGGCAAGTAGCTAAAAGATTGTTTTTTTTAAAAAAGTATGGTTATTAGGTAGGTGGGATGGATAAGTAAGTGAAACTGAGGCGCCTGGCGCGGTTATCGGATCGGAGCTCCTTTGATATGGCTTCGAAACTGGAAGTTCCGAAGAGCTGATTCCAAAGAGCTGAGCTAAACGTAATTTGTCTCATCTCACATCAGGTAAAACATTCGTCAATATGTTTTGTAATTTAGCCCTTAGAGGACTTTATGAATAATTTACTTGCTGACCCACTTTTTCAAGCCCTTTTCAATTCACCGGTTCCACGAATTATTGTGGAAGCGAATGCTCCTTTCTTTACCATTGTTACAAACAACGATGCACATGCAATAGCTACCAACCTGGTTGGAAAAGATATTGCAGGCAAATCCGTATGGGAGATCTTCGCCCCTTCGGAAGCAGGCGGTAATGGAGGAGAACTGTTATTGAAGGCCTTAAAAAAGGCGCAGGAAAGTAATGAAACTGTTTTGATGCCGCCGTTCAGGTATGATATGTCTGCCAGAGAGAAAGAGGGCATGGAGGAGAAATGGTGGCAACTCGAAATCGTGCCGGTTGGAGGACAGAACGGAAAGCCTTATTATTTGCTTACAACAACCAACGACATCACCGACCAGGTGTTGAAACAACAGGAAATTGAAAATAGCCGGACCAAAGAACGGGAACTAGCAGCAAAAGCAAAACAAGCACAGAATTTAGAAATATTATTATCTATTGGAGAATCCTTAACCGGCGACCTTGACCTGCAATCGGTCTTGCAAAAAATAACAGATGCTACAACACAATTGTGCGGCGCAGAATTTGGAGCTTTCTTTTATAATACTCACAATGCTACCGGCGAAGCGATGACGTTCTACACCATTTCGGGTGCTCCGAGAGAGGCCTTCGAACGTTTTGGTATGCCCAGAAGTACTGAAATATTTCGCCCGACGCTTGCTTTAGCAAACATAGTACGTATAGACGATGTAACGCAAGACCCCCGCTATGGAAAAAATGCTCCCTATCACGGATTGCCGAAGGGTCATTTACCTGTAACCAGTTATATGGCTGTACCCGTTATCTCAAAAGAGAAAGTAGTTCTGGGGAGTTTGTTCTTCGGGCATAAAGAAGCTGCCGTTTTTACCGCGGAGTCTGAGAAGCTGGTTCTTTCAGTTAGCAGACAAGCCGCTATCGCCCTCGACAATGCCAGCCTGTTTACTGAAAAACAGGAATTATTGAAACTTGCCCAGGAGCAAAGTTTTAAAAAGGATGAATTTTTGAGTGTGGCTTCTCACGAACTAAAAACGCCCGTAACAAGCATGAAGGCTTATTTGCAAGTATTGGAAAAGGAACTGCAAAAAAGCGATAACTTCATGCATTATAAACTTGTCACTAGTGCGGTAACACAGGTAGACAAAATTATACGTTTGATTGGCGATCTCCTGAATTTCTCCCAGCTCGCTTCCGGGCAAATGACATATCATTCCACCCATTTCAGCCTAAAGGAGGTTATTGATGACTGTATAAGTTCCGTGATGTCCCTTAGAACCACACACTCAATAAAAGTATTCGGCGACATAGAAAGTATCATTTACGGGGATAAAATACGGATTGAACAGGTTCTTATCAATCTGGTTGACAATGCCATTAAGTACTCTCCAAAGTCAACCCAGGTATACATAGGGGCATCTAATAAGGCAGGTATTCTGAAAGTTGAAGTACGCGATTTCGGTCAGGGTATAGACGAATCTAAGGTTAAGAGGGTCTTTGACAGGTTTTACAGGGGAGAAGAAAATTCTTTTTCCAGCTCTGGATTAGGCCTCGGGTTATATATCTCTTTAGAAATAATTAAAAAACACCAGGGAGAAATGGGAGTTGAAACCAAGGCGGGCAGCGGATCCACATTTTGGTTTACTATCCCGGTAAGATCTCAGGGAAATTAGTGAGGAATAGCATATGCTCTCCGCCCTTCCGGTGCTAAAACGTACGTTTATATGTCAAACAGTTGAATTTCCAGCTAAATAAGTGTATCTTAACACTTCTTAAAAATTGAATTTTCTCTTGTTTTGTATATTGTTTTAAACAATTTGATAATGAGACACCTGCTGGCTTTCAAGCATAGAGATCTGGCATAATAGTGAGCCTGTTTTAAAATGATATTTAATTACAAAGGTCCCTGGTCGTATTTGTGCCAACTACGGTTTTCAAATTAGAATAATAACATTACACTTGAAATCACCCGATCGTTATTTTTGTGCACGATACTGTAAGTAAAAAAGATATAGAAGAGCTAGTTAAAGGAAATGAGTCTGCCTTTAATAAAATTTATGACTGTTATGGTAATAAAGTTTACCGCCTTGCATTTCGTTTTTTAAAAGACGCTGAACAAAGTGAAGAAATAGTTCAGGAAACATTTATTAAACTTTGGTTGAATAAGGAATGTCTTGATGCCGGGGGCAACATGTGGCTTTACCTGTATGTAATCACCAAGCGATTGTGTTTGAATGCACTTCGTAAAATACACCAGTCGGCTGATTTATTTGAGAAGTTATTGATCAGCATAAAAGAAGCAGATAATAAGACGGAAGAGGAAATTCTGGCTGCCGATATGGAACGATTTACTCAAAAAGTACTCAGCAGTTTACCGAAGCAACAGCAACTGGTTTTTAAATTGAGCAGAGTTGACGGAATGTCTCACAAGGAAATTGCAGAGCAACTCCATATTTCCAAAAATACTGTCAAAAATCATTTGGTGCAGGCATTGAAGACCATTAAATCTAAGATAAATCAAACAAATTTCATCTATATTTTACCCTTACTGCTGCTATAGTAGCATCTTTTGTGATTTTTTTGATCGCCACGCTTTAAATCAGTATTTTTTTTAAAATATTTCACTTATTGGACTAGTCCTATGAACCAGCAGTGGTGTTCTATAATTAAAAGCTCATCAAATATTAATTGATAACGTGAATAAAACTAAATTTTATCGTTTACTGGATAAGTATTTCGAAAATACGATCAATGCAGTAGAATGTGATGAGTTATTAACTTACCTCACTCAAACCGACCTGGATAAAATTGATGTTTATCTTGATAGCAGGTTGATGCATCCTGATGAGGGACCGTCAATGAAAGAAGATCAGGCAACTAGAATTCTCGCAAGTATTAAAGCTGACATCAGATTTAAGACGGCTCCGGGTAACAAACATAACCCAATCTTATTGAGATGGCACCAGCAGACCTGGTTACGCGTTGCGGCTGTATTAGTGGTATTGATCTCCGTAAGTTTTTATTTTATAACATCACTGAACAAAAACAATAAAACCGATAAAGCTGGTATGGCGGAGCTGCGGCATAAATCACCTGTTGTTCCAGGTGGTAAGCATGCATTTTTAACCTTGGCTGATGGCAAAAGAATTGTTTTGGACGATGCCAGGGTGGGAGAACTCGGACAGCAGGAAAATGTCACTATCAGAAAAACCAAAAATGGACAGCTGATATACGACCTTTCAGCCAAGCCCGGTGCTTCTATTGATCAAACTCAGTCAATGAATACCATTGAAACACCTAAAGGCGGAGAATACCAGGTGATCTTGCCCGATGGGACCAAAGTTTGGTTAAACTCTGCTTCCGTTTTAACTTTTCCGGCACGGTTTACATTAAAGAACAGAAGTGTAAAACTAATTGGAGAAGCGTATTTTGAAGTTGCGAAGGATAAACAACGACCTTTTCAGGTCAATCTGGGAAGGACGACTGTGGAAGTTTTGGGTACCCATTTCAATATTGCTGCCTATCATGATGATCCGGAAATTAAAACCACCCTATTGGAAGGTTCGGTTAAAATCTCCGGATTTAGTAAAAAAGTAGTTCTTCAGCCGGGAGAACAGGCATCAGTGGCCAATGATGATATCTCGGTTTCTCATCCAAAACTGACAGAGGTGATGGCATGGAAAAATGGTTACTTCTCCTTTAACAATGAGGACATCAAAAGTATAATGAAGAAAGTTTCTCGCTGGTATGATGTTGACGTAGAATTTGTTGGAAACATCAGCAGTCAGCAATTTGGCGGAACATTTAATCGCTCAAAGACTGTAGAAGAATTGTTGGCGCACCTGGAGGTGCTTGGGACAATAAAATTCAAAATGAAAGGAAGGAGAATAATAGTTATGAACTAATTAATAACTATGCCCAAAAAAATTTCCAAAAATGCCGGAAGCGTTGCACCGCTTCCAGCTAAGCCAGCTAAGGCTGCATTAGGAAATTCATTATTGCTTGTAACAATACGTTATCGTTAACCTAATTATCAAATGTATAAAAATTTTACCGGATTGCTCCGCAGGGACAGATTGTGCGCCTTGCAAAAAACTCTGCTCATCATGAAACTTACCCTCGTTTTATTGATCACAACCTTCCTGCAGCTACAAGCGAATGTCCTTGCTCAAAATGTGACATTGAAAGTGAGAAATGCCAACCTTCTTGACGTCTTTGAAAAGATTCAAGGTCAGACAGGGTACGACTTTCTATATAGTGCTGACGATATAACGAAGGCGAAGCCAGTAACTTTAAATATCGTACAAGCCCCTGTAAAACTAGCTCTTGAAAAGTGCTTTATCGGGCAGGACCTTGTGTACACTATTAGCAAGACAACAGTTTTAATTAAGAAAAAACCTTTAAATAGAATTTCCAGTTGGATAAAGGTCTCAGGAAAAGTGGTTGACGCCAAAAATCAGCCCCTGCCTGGGGTAACTATCCGCGAAAAAGGAACTGACCTTTTGTCGATATCAGACAAGGATGGAAATTACAGCATTAACGCCAGCAATTTAGAAGCTACACTGGTTTATTCTTACCTGGGTTTCGATAGTCAGGAAGTCGCCATTGGAGGTAGAAATATAATCAATATAACCTTAAAGGAAAAAAATACCGGCTTAGAGCAAATTGTTGTCGTAGGATATGGAACAGTTAATAAAAAAGATCTGACGGGCTCAGTAGGCCAGGTGGAAGTTAAAGACCTGGTCAAAGCACCGGTAGCTTCCTTTGATGATGCACTGGCAGGCAGGGTAGCCGGAGTACAGGTCTCATCAGCACAAGGACAACCCGGAAATGCGCCAAACATTGTTATCAGAGGGGCAAACTCCCTTACACAAAGTAATTCTCCATTGTATGTAATTGACGGGTTTCCCATCGAAGACCCAACTAATGCGGCGATCAATCCCCAGGACATCCAGTCTATCGATATCCTGAAGGACGCATCAGCCACAGCAATCTACGGTTCCAGGGGTGCCAACGGAGTGATTGTGATAGAAACAAAGAAAGGAAAGGCTGGCAAGACCGCTATTGCATTTAATACTTCCCAAGGAGCTCAAACAGTGACCAAAACATTGGACTTAATGAATCCTTATCAATTTATACAATTGCAAAGAGAGGTTGACCAGGATTTGGCAGACTCAAGGTACTTAACCGACAGAACATTAGAGTCTTATCTAAATGAGCCTGGATATAATTGGCAAAAAGAACTGTTCAGGACTGCACCAATGCATACCTACAACTTATCCCTTACCGGAGGCAATGCCCAAACCAAATATGCCTTATCCGGATCAATTTTCAACCAGGATGGCGTGATCACCAATTCCGGTTTGGACAGATACCAGGGCAGAATTTCATTGGACCATAATGTGAACGATAAGCTTTCAATCGGATTGAACAGCAATTACAGCTCGATCAAAAATTATGGCAGAATTGCATCTGATGTAGGTACCAGCGGTTCAGCTTCCAGTTACCTCATGTTCAGCATTTGGGGCTACAGACCTATAGCCGGCAACGGAATTGATCTGCTGGATAATTTGACAGATTCCGATATCGCCAGCAACAGCGACTTCAGGGTTAATCCCCTGATATCCACAGAAAATGAATTGATTGCAGCAAACAACAGAAACTTAACAGCAAATGCTTTTGCTTCCTATAAAATAAACAAAGATCTTGTTTTAAAAGTTACCGGCGGCATGTACAGCCGGATACTAAGGGAAGAAAGTTTCTTCAATTCATTGACGTCAAGAGGAACTACCCTTATTCCTACTAACACGAGGGGTGTGAATGGCAGTATTGCTTATACCGAAACCAATACCTGGGTAAATGAGAACACGCTCCGTTATAAAAAAGAACTGAAACGTCATGTATTTGATCTTTTAGGGGGTATCACATTACAGGGAACCGCACGCAATATGAGTGGTTTCCTGGCCCAGCAAGTACCCAATGAAACTTTGGGACTTAGTGGTCTGGACGAAGGTACGCCATTGCAGAATTTCTCTTTACGAAGCGACAATAAACTATTATCCTTTCTGGGAAGGGCCAATTACAATTACAGGTATAAGTACTATGTCACCGCAAACTTCAGGGCTGACGGATCTTCTAAATTTTACACAGGAAACAGATGGGGATATTTCCCGTCCGGTTCGGTTGCCTGGAGAATGGACCGGGAAGAATTCATGAAGAAACTGCCATTTGTATCGGATGCTAAGCTGCGCGTCAGCTATGGCATAACCGGTAATAACAGGATAGATGATTATGCTCCTTATGCCTCACTAAGCTTTAATCCGGTTTATAGCCCGTATCAATTAACCCACTATTCGTTTTTTAATCAAACTCCCGGAAAAGGACTTGTTCCCTCCAGCTTGCCTAACCAGGACCTGAAATGGGAGACCACTTCGCAAGTGGATATCGGTTATGACCTGGGTTTATTTAACAGCAGGATCACCTTAACTGCAGATGTCTATCGAAAAACTACGAGCGACCTTTTGTTAAACGCTAATATGCCCTACGCCACAGGTTATAACAGAGCTTTTTTAAACATTGGCAAGATTCAAAACCAGGGACTTGAACTTACGGTTAATTCCGTTAACGTAAACGGTGAAGCTTTTAAGTGGAACAGCAATATCAACATCAGTTTCAACCGCAACAAAGTTCTGGCCCTTAATGGCATTGAAAGAGATATATACACGGTATTACCCTGGGAAACCTTGTATTCTGCAGCGCCGTTATACAAAACATCAGTCGACCAGCCAATCTCTCAGTTCTTTGGTTATCGATGGGATGGCGTATATCAGTATTCAGATTTTGACCTGATCAATGAGGCTTATGTGCTAAAAACTGGCATTACGAAAAACGGAACCACCACTGTTCAGCCGGGAGACATCAAGTACAGAGACCTCGACGGTGATCTGCAGATCACGGATGCCGACCGTACAGTAATAGGTAACCCTTTACCTAAACATACCGGGGGATTCTCAAATAATTTCTCTTATAAGGGATTTGATCTGAACGTCCTATTTCAATGGTCTTATGGTAATGAAATTATGAATGCCAATCGCATAATACTGGAAGGCAACGCATTGAACTATACCAGCCTTAACCAGTTTGCAAGTTACCTGGACAGGTGGACGCCTGACAATCCGAGCAACACGCTGGCTCGTGTGGGCGGACAAGGACCACGAGGAGTATATTCTTCCAGAACGATCGAAGATGGCTCTTTCTTAAGATTGAAGACTATTTCACTTGGCTATAACTTACCTGCAGGTTGGGTCGAAAGAATGAAACTGGGAGCCGTCAATGTGTCTGCGTCGGCACAAAACCTGGCCACCTGGACTAAGTACACCGGCATGGATCCAGAGGTTTCCGTAAGATATTCGGCTTTAACCCAGGGGTTCGATTATTCAGCCTATCCTCGTGCCCGCACATTAACATTTGATCTAAAAGTTACTTTTTAACCCGTTTATTTAAGAGAAGAAATGAAAAATAACATAAGAATCTTTTATTCTGTTCCAGTGTTCCTTGCCTGCTTCTTTTTAAGCGCTTGTGAAAAATTCCTGGAAAGCAAACCAAAAGATTTTCTTTCACCTGAAAACTATTATAACACTGAAGAACAGATCAATTTTGCCCTAAACGGCGTGTATGATGTTTTAGGTCAACGTGGAATGTATGGAGATGCCCTGATCAGCAGGATGGGTACCGAGGCTGATGAAGGTTTTTATGCCGTAAGTACCTTTAGGGGCCCGCAGGTATATGATTTTTCGACCTCCGATACTTATGTTACCACGTTATGGCAGTTATTGTATGATGGGATCAACAGGGCAAATATGCTCATTGAAAACATAGATAAGCCTGATATGACCGATGAGAGCCGGGCAGATATATTGGGGCAGGCAAAATTCCTTAGAGCATATTACTATTTCCTACTGGTCAGTAATTGGGGTGACGTGCCTTTAATACTCAAGGCAACCTCTTCTGCAAATAATTCCGCCGTACCAAGAACTCCCGCAAAAGAGGTGTATGCGATCATCATTAGAGAAATGGAAGAAGCAGAAGGAATGGTAAAAGATGCGGCCACTCTAGGATTTGGCGGTCGTATCAGCAAATCTGCTGTTCAGGGTATCCTGGCCCGGGTTTGCCTGTATGCAGCAGGTAACCCGGTTAATGATAAGTCGAAATATAACGACGTAATTAAATGGACGGAGAAGATCATCAAATCAGACTACCATAAACTTAACCCTTCATTTGAAAATGTCTTCATCAATTATGCGTCTGACAAGTATGACATGAGAGAAAGCATTTGGGAAGTTGAATTTTGGGGAAATACGGCTGGAGCCTACAGGGAAGGCGGACGTGTGGGAATAAATACCGGGATAGCCAATCCAAACAGCGCCCTGGGCTACTCTTATGGTTTTATTCAAACCACGGCCAGGTTGTACAACTCCTATCAGGCTGAAGACAAAAGAAGAGACTGGGCAATTGCGCCATTCAGATACGTTACCAATGGAACCGTTAAATTAAACTGGACCGCTACCCAGATCTATCAGCGGTTTGCTGGGAAATGGAGAAGGGAGTATGAGGTGGTAACACCAAAGTCCACTAATGATTCTCCGCAAAACTTTCCGCTGTTAAGGTTTTCTGATGTACTGCTCATGTACGCCGAAGCTGTAAATGAAATTAATGACGGTCCGAATGCCGAAGCTTATACTGCTATCAACCGGGTGCGGAGAAGAGGTTTTGGTTTTGACGAAATGACGGCTAATAGCCTAAGTGATTTGAGCGGACTGGACTATTTAACTTTCCAGGACCAGATAAAAGCGGAAAGATCGCGAGAGCTATGCTTCGAGGGCCTCAGAAAAAATGATTTAATAAGATGGGGTGTTTTTAAAAGCACTATGCAGGCCGTTGCCGATGAACTTGCTGTAAGCCCTTATCCTTATGCTGCTCGTGCTGGCAACAATATCACGGAACCAAAACATTTACTTTTTCCATTACCGGCCTATGAGAGGGGGTTAAACCCTTTATTGAGCCCTCAAAACACTGACTGGTAATAACCTGATAACAATTATCGGGCGGTTTAACTACTCTATCAACCCATTTAAAGATAAATAAGTATGAAAAAAGTTCTACTACTAAGTTGTCTTCTGGCCAAGCTATGCTCTGTGAAGGCACAATCATTCATTCCCGGTAACCTCGTTGTCTCCCGTTATGGGGATGGCGCCGCTGCGCTGGCAGACAAAACCGTTGCTGTATTTCTGGATGAATATCAACCTACTGCAAGCTTGCCGGGCATCGCGGCTAAAGTCCAGACCAGGGCACTTCCAACCACAACTGTTGGAACAAATTACAGACTGACAGGTTTGCCCAGAGGTGCCACCAATTATGTGATCGAAGGCTATACTACACTTTCTGCGGATGGACAATACCTGGTCGTTATGGGACATGATCAGGCCACAAACTCAGCCGCAACAAGCAGTGTAAATAAAGTAATCGGCAGGGTCGATGCTGCGGGCAATATCTTAACCTCGACTTACCTTCCTGCTAGCGAAGTCTCAGCCGCAAGAGGAGCCGTGACCAACGACGGTACAGGTTTTTGGGTGTCTCCGCCCACCGCGGGAACGGGAGTGCGTTATGTCGGTTTCGGAAACAGTTCCACAACGGCAACTGTGGCATCCACTGCAACAAGCGTAAGGACTTTAACTATTTTTGGCGGACAGCTATATGGGGCATCAGGCTCAAATACCTTTTATACCATAGGTACGGGGCTTCCAACCACTGCGGGCAACACTGCTGCAGCCACTGCCCTGCCCTCCACTATAGCCAACAGCCAGATGGTGTTCTTTGATCTCGATGCTGAAATTGCAGGTCCGGATGTGATCTATGCCGTGGATGACAACGGTGGAACAGACGCAAACGCAACCGGAGCAACACTGAGAAAGTTTAAATACAATGGAACAAGCTGGACCGCAGCAGGGACCGTTTCCTCAACAGCAACGACCAATTTAAAATCGATCACAGGTACCCTGGTTGGTAATGATGTGCTGCTTTACGGTGTCACCTGGGGATTAACAAGCGGTTCAACTTCTTCCCTGCTGAAGTTTGACGACAAAGGCGCCTGGACATCAACCATTAGTAATGCGGCAACTTCACCATTTTTATTAGCTTCGGCACCAGCCAATACCCAGTTCAGAGGAGTAACTTTTACGCCTGGTACTAAAGTAAATACTACCTTACCTGTTGAATTAACTTCACTTCAGGTTAAACCACAAGCCGGAGGTATAAGATTGAGTTGGGCTACACTTTCAGAGCAAAATAACTCTCATTTTGAGGTCTTAAGATCCAGCGATCGAAATCATTTTATCAGCCTGGGAACGATAAAGGGAAATGGAACTACTTCGACACGTAAAAACTATACTTTCCTGGATGAAAATCCGATAGCCGGATACAATTACTATCAGTTAGTCCAGTTCGATTTCGATGGCAGATCAACTAAGTCTGACATTGTTAGTGCCAACTTCTTGCTAAAAAAACAAGCCGGACTTGCAGTTAGTCAATTGAACGCCAATTCGCTTCGCCTGAATGTAAACGGTTTGGTTGAAGGGGCCGCAGATCTTAAAATCATTAATATCTCGGGCCAGGTTGTTCAGCAGGGCACACTGATCTTGGAAAATGGCCATAACGTAATCGACGTTGACAAAACGTTTGCTGCTACAGGTCTCTTTATCACCGTTCTTAGCCAGGGCCGCGAAGTCTTAAAAAGCAAGTTCATTTTAAACTAAACAACAAGCCCGCAAATTATACAATTGATCAACAAATAAAACATGAACCACAAACAGATTGCAAGGAAATTTTTATTTGCCTTTTATCTCCTGGTTATATTACCATTAATTAGCACTGCTTCCTGTAAAAAAAACAATTTGAATGCAGATGATAAAGAAAAAAAGGAGAGCTTCAGGATCATCGGGTATTTCAAGGGAGATTTAGTACAGGATTTGAGCAGGGTTAACTTTTCCGCTATGACCCATGTTAACATTGCTTTTTTAAATCCTGACTCCACAGGCAAATTTGAAGCGGTATCCGGGCTGAAGGAATTCGTTACTAAAGCCCACCAGCACAAAGTAAAGGTCCTGGTTTCATTGGGCGGAGGCAAAGCACCCGGTTACTACAAAACACTGATCAGTGCTGAGCAAAGGTCAATGTTCATTGAGCAGATCAAATCATTTGCCCTGAAATATAAGCTTGATGGTATTGATGTAGATCTTGAAGGAGGAATGATCACAGCCGACTATCCGCTTTTTATCGCCGGCCTTTCCCAGGCTATCAAGCCAACTATGCTGCTAACCGCCGCCATAGCTACTGAATACGGCAAGCAGGTACCTCAGCAGGCACTGGAATTACTGGACTTCGTTAATATTATGGCTTACGATAAAACCGGTCCCTGGCGCCCCTCGAAACCGGGACAACATTCTCCCTACGAAATGGTAGTGGAAGACTTCGAATACTGGCATACAGTAAGGGGACTAGCCAAACAGAAATTAAATATGGGTTTACCATTTTACGGCTATAGCTTCAATGGTGATAAGACCGGTAGTTTTACCTACAACAGGCTGATCACAGATTATCCTGGGGCAGAATATAAAGATGAATTTCAAATGAAGGATGGCGCTATGGTTTATTACAATGGGATATCAACCATCAGAAAAAAGACTGCCTTTGCCCTGATGAACACGGGTGGGGTAATGATCTGGCAAATACTACAAGATGCCAATGGCGATAAATCTTTATTGACACTCATTAAAGATATTGTTGAAACAGCCGCTGCAAATAGTAAAAAATAACATGAAAATTGCTCTCTATACGTACCTTATTTTAGCCGGGCTTGAACTTGGCCACCTTAAGGGCTTTGCTCAAATTCAACAACCAACTGAAAATGGGTTTAAGATTAAAGGCTTTCATCTTGATTTACGGATTCAGGTGATGCGAATGCCTGTTCTGAAGCAATTTGCGTTAAAGCTGAGTAAGAATGGCATCAATACCTTAGTGATGGAGTGGGAAGCAAGTTATCCTTATGAAAAACACACTGTTATCAGCGGTTCACATGCATATAGCAGGGCAGAAATTAAGTCATTCATAGCTTACTGCGATACCCTGAATATTGATGTCATTCCCTTGCAGCAAAGTTTTGGTCATGTAGAGTACATACTCAAACACTACCGCTACCGGGCGATCAGAGAGGATGAAAAAGATTATTCCCAGGTCAACCCGATAAGGGAAGAAGAGTGTAAAGCTTTGTTTACCGATCTGTATAAAGATTTGATAAAAACGCACCATTCTAAATATGTGCATATCGGAGGGGATGAAACTTATCTCCTGGGACATGGCGAAGAATCGAAAAAGAAAGTGGCCGCAGTAGGTAAAGGCAGGCTCTATGGCGACTATATTAAAATGATTTGTGAGCTTGTAGTAGGGCTAGGCAAGACACCAGTACTGTGGGCTGATATTGCCTTACATTACCCTGAGGCCTTGAAAGGACTGCCCAAACAAACCATCTTCGTGGATTGGAACTATGGTTGGGATCTAAATCGTTTTGGAGATCATGATCAACTTGTAAAAAGTGGATTTGAGATTTGGGGCTCTCCAGCTATACGCAGTGCCAATGACAACTACTTTCTTGTAGACTGGAACAAGCATCTTGAAAATATCAGGTCCTTTATACCACAAGCTAAACAATTAGGTTATAAGGGTATAGTAATGACTTCCTGGTCTACTTCGGGTATATACAATAATATTTTCGAATCTGGCAGTGATTTGGTCGGCATGCATGCCATTAGAAGGGTCTACCCCATTTCTGGCTTTAACTTATTGATCGATGGTTATTTTAAGGCACTTAATACCGACCAGCCATTAAATGTGGATTCGCTTGTGACACAATACAGCCAGGAAAAATATGGGTTTAATAAAGCTCAGTCCCGATTGTTTTGGAATGCGCTTAAAAGAACGCCGGCAGAAGTCAATCAAGGTAAGGTAAGCCAGCCAAACTTAACTATAGCTAATCTCCTGGATAGTGCCCTTCAAAGCGCAAAGGAACTAAAGTCATTAAAGCCCTCGTGGAATAAAAAGGAATACAAACACTATGTGCTGCTGAGCGATATCCGAATATATTATCTGGTCTGCATCAAGATCGAGAACGAGATGAACGCCAGTAACTATACAATCAACCAGATTAAATCATTACGGCAAGAGCTTCAAGTACTGCGGCCTGAAAAACTTGATAAGCGCTTTAGCAAGTTAAATAAGCATCTGCTTTTTCAAGACGAAATTGCCTTGGAAAATAATTTGAGGAATATGCGATTCAAGCAATTAAAAGCTAAATTAGGATATAAAAATTAAAGTATTTAAGGCGTTTTAAAACTTTGGATCTGCGATCCGCTCAAAAACACAGCAACTTCTTGACCACCTGCAGCATTTTATTAGAACTATTTGGTTAAAACAAAGGCTGATTGTTCTGAGTAAGCGGATCTCAGATCCTTTAACATGGCTTCGGAACTGCAAGTTCCGAAGAGCATAAAGGAAACTTTATTATCCTCACCTGTAATTACCGGAAGTTTCAATTCTCGCATATCTCTCCTCCAACAAACATCTGTACTTCTCCTTGTATTCTTCAGACAAAAATGAATTGTTAATCCATTCAAAAGCAAGCACCTTGTTTTTCTGAAAACGCTTTGCAATACCGTTGATCTGTTTTTTGTTCAGCCCCAGCGTCGTACCTAATCTTTCAAAATGCTGCCATTGCAACTTTCTTTTTTTCCCTTCCAACGTTAAGGCCAGTTCCTCAGTATCTTCTGGATTTACTATCGCCACATTCAGCAGATCATAGGCTGGAGCCAAGGTCCATCTGTCTCCCCTATTTATCATCGAGAAATTTTTCAGGTGCATATCGTTGTTTCCGGTCAGGAAGCTGAAAACGGCCAATTCCAGGAAATAGACTTTGTCAAGCAGTGTATTGTCTGAATACTCATTGAGTGCCTTGCCAATCTTTTCCATTGAACTTTTATATTTATCAAAAGCTTCCGTAATCTGGAACATGTCCAGCATATGTATTTTTTCTCCGGCATCGGTTCTGTCTATCCGTTTGGTAATGTAGGATAGTTCTCCGGATTTCAGCCGGATTAAGCTCGATTTGACAACATTTATCCCAAAGGCCTCAGCAATGCGCATCGTGACATGTTCATTTTCAGGCATCTCCGGAAAATAATCCGATGGTGGTTTGAAAATATAATTACCACCCAAAGTACCAACAATGGTCAAACGTCCTTTGTTCCCATCCTGAAGGACATTATTTACTAGTGACAGGGAAAGTTTAGGCTGTACACCAGGAACAGCGATACTTCTTTCCACAACATTCTTTGCCAGTTCAGTCATCTGCTCACGGGAATGTTCAAACAAGGGCTGTTGTTTAGTCCCAAAGAAGTCGAGGCAGCATTGTTCGTGGAAATCACCTGCCGTATTTTCCTCCAATGCGCTATAACAGTACAGACATTTTCTGTTACTCATCTGCTTGCGATATTGCTTGAACACTTACAGCACCGATACAGTTTCGGCAGCAAACCAAAAGCAGACCCATGCGGTCGTTCTGATTTATTTTCCAATTTTTTGAAGCTATATCTAATAACCAGCCTTCGGGAATCAGCCCTTCAAAAAAAGGAAACAAACGTTTGTCTGTATGAGGCTTTTTTGTTACAGGCATCGTAAACGACAGAAACTGGTTCGGATATCCCTTGATATACTCATCCTCATATTGAAAAATATATTCACCCTCATCGGTTTCAGTCAGCGTTCCCGCTCTAAGATCTTTATAATATATGACAGCCTTTCTCATAAGCCTTTACGTGTTGGTGCTAAAGAATTCTCTGGAATTGACTGGTGCCAGGGTGTGCCCAAACATTTTCAGGATCTGGTTTACCTTTTCCAGATTAAGGTTTTCTTTGCCTTGCTCTATCTTTCGGATAACAGTGAGTGCTACACCTGCACGCTCAGCAAACTCTTCCTGTGTAAGATTGACTTCCTTTCGTTTCTGTTTTACAAAATCTGCTAGCCTTATCATAATTATATGCTTTCGCAACGAATTTAGGCAAAAATAATAAATTTATATGCAAGAACATATAACGCCCGTTCATTTTGAGGAACTATATGCTTCTGAATATAAATTTCTGAATTTGATTTGAATCAAATGCCCAAAGCGTCTGCTCAACGTTACTTTGTGCTATCAAAACACAGAGTACATGAATAAAGTCAATCACTTTAAAGAGAATCGCGAGCAGCTTGTGGTCCTCTCCATTCTTATCACATTTTTAATTCCTAAATCGGCTACCGGCGGAAAGTACTCTGTTTGGGAAGAAACCGTACCTCCGCTGGCCGGCCCCCCTCCGCATAGCCACACAGATGAAGAAGTATTTTACGTATTGGAAGGTGAATTTGAATTTATGCTGAATGGCGCAATGATTCCGGCGCAACCAGGCAGTGTGATCCACGTACCATCGAACGATTTGCATACGTACCGGAATACCGGCAATTGTGCGGGCAAATTGTTAACCATGACTAACCCGGGCAAACTGGAAGATTATTTCCGCGCAGTTGGTAAGGCTGTAACATTAGCTGCTGACATTCCCGATCTGAATGTGGCGCCCGATCTTGCTAAACTTGATGCCGCAAAGGCGATTGCACTGGCGCCGGAATATGGCATCACCTTTCATTTGTAATTTCTTAATTTAGTCAATCATTCAATAACCGTGACCACTGTAGAAAAATTCAGGAACCAGGCAGTAGACGTTTATGCCGTATTAAGTTACGAGCCTATTAAAAATTATTTACTCATGAAATGGATAGGTTTTTCTACGGAAGAGGAAGTGAAGCATGCATCAACAGCGATGATGCAATGGCAAAAAAATGAAGGTCAGGCTAAGCAGTGCCGGTTTCATGTGCACGACACTAAAGAGATACAAGGCGCCTGGATGGGTGTGGTAGACTGGATCAGGGATGAGATGTGGCCATTTTGCTACCAATGCGGTTTACGATATAACCTGAGCGTTACCTCGCCCGATCTGTTTTCAAAGATGTCGTCGGTAGCGCTTAAAAAACAAGATTCCCGGCAGGTTACCACTGTGCTTTTCGAAACCCTCGCCGCAGCAGAAAACTGGCTGACAGAAAAATACAAGACAATGTAATTTCACCAAACACTTCAATCAAAACTGATCCTTAGGATTCAGCAAGCATCGTTATGCCCATAATTTTGAAAATGAATGCAAGAAAATCCTCATTAACCCTTTGAAAAATGAACAATAAAAAAACCCTCATAAAAGCCGGCACGATCATCACTCAGGATGAAAAACAAAACATATTTCAGCATACCGATCTGCTGATCACCGGCGACCAGATCACTGCTATAGGCAAAAACATAACAGTAGATGATGCAGAAGTGATTGATGCATCGGAGATGATCGTGATGCCCGGTCTTATTGATACTCACCGGCACGTCTGGGAAAGCGTGCTCCGTGGTGCGGCAGCCAATTTTTCGCTGATTGAATATTTGCAGCAGGTGTTGGGTACTCTCGCACCGGCTTTCCGCGCAGAAGATGTTTATACAGCCAACCTGTTAGGTGCCCTGGAAGCACTGGAAAATGGCATCACTACGGTAATGGACTGGTCGCACATTATGAACAGTCCTGCACACGCGGACGCTGCAATTAATGGTTTGAAAGATGCAGGTATCCGGGCCGTATTTGGCTATGGAACACCGGGCACCTCGGTTTGGGAATGGTTTTATGAAAGCCCCCGTCCCCATCCCCTGGATATTGAGCGCATATTAAAAGAACACTTTAACAGCACAGATCAATTAGTTACCCCTGCTCTAGCTATTCGTGGCCCTGAATATTCGTTATTTGATGTAGCAAAACAGGATATAGAGCTGGCACGTAAATATGAACTGCCCATTTCAATGCACGCGGGCTGCGGTACGTTTGCCGATAAATACAAGGCGGTACAGCAGCTGGCAATAGCGAATCTATTAGGCCCGGATATGAATTTTGCACACTGCAACCTGCTAATATCTGATGACTTTAAGTTGCTGGCGGATAATGGATGTTCCGTATCGGTAACGCCGGAAGTGGAGATGCAGATGGGCTTAGGTTTTCCGGCGACGGGCAAAGCCATTGCGGCTGGAATTGCGCCAGCTTTGGGCGTAGATGTAGTGACAGGCGTGGGCGGCGATCTGTTTACTCAAATGCGTGTAGCCTTACAAACTGAACGTTCCTTAGTTAACCAACAGTCGCTGGATGCGGGAGAGATGCCGCAAACTACCAGCCTGACTGCTGCCGACGCACTGAGCTGGGCGACTTCAAACGGCGCTAAAGCCCTGAAATTAGATAAAAAGACAGGTTCTCTGATCCCGGGAAAACAAGCTGATCTTATTCTTTTGCGTACTGATTTGCTGAACATCACGCCTGTATTTGGCAATCCTGTCAATGCACTTGTTTCGCAGTGCAGCTCAGCCAATATTGATTCGGTATTCGTAGCGGGAAAAGCGCTCAAACGTGCCGGAAAGCTATTGCACCCTGACCTACAAGCCTTGCGGTCGGCAGCAAAGCGTACGTCCACTTACGTTTATGAAAAAGCATTAATTGCAGGTATCCACTCTGGGTAAGGTTGGACATTCACACTTAATATCCAGAAATAAAAACAAAAAAATAACGCTACTTTCGAAAATGTAAAGCATGGTTGCCCGCTCCGGATGCATTGATTTTTTGGCTGGAAGCAAACGGCCCTAATCTGTCATATCGTATTGAGCAATTTGACATGAAGAAGCTACATGAGGGTACTTTATAATATAGAAAAATTGATTGGCCCCTCGCCCGAGGAGAAACAGGCGCTGGAGAGCATAGTCAAAAGGAGACTGCTGAAAAAGAATGAGCATTTTTTGCATGAGGGCGACCAGTGCGAATCTCTTGCGTTCATTGAAAAAGGCAGCGTACGGTACTATTATCAGTTAGAAGACCGGCAGGTTTGCAAAGACTTCCTCCTGGAAAACGGTTTGATCTGTTCTTTCGGTAGCCTGTTCTCCCAGGAGCCATCCTCCATTTTTATCCAGGCAATGGAAGACACGGAGATCCTGGAAATGCAGTACGAGGATGTGCTCAGTCTTTGTGAGAGGTATCCGGTTTGGCAGCAGCTTTCTCGTATCATCCTTCAGGAGCAAATAGTCAGGGCCGAAAAGCGTGAAGGCTCATTTCTGAAAGACCTTCCCGAAACGCGATTTAAGGCCCTGATTGCCGGGCATCCCACTATTTTTAAAAGGGTACCATTACAGTATATAGCCAGTTACCTGGGCATCACCAGGGAGACATTGAGCCGCTACCGGAAAAGGGCAGGCAAATAAATGCCTTTGAACAAACCTTTATAATTGAAAGAACCTTCCTAATCCGGGTCCGGACAAGTATAGCCCTCATGAGGGATCATTCTTTCATAGACTGTAATGCAGTGCAACTTCCCCATTCGATATTACCTTTGTATCTATCAGCTGAAGCCTTGTCTTTTTGCCACTTGCTGAAAACAGGGGAATTCCGGATCTGAAGAAGACGGGGTTTATAAAAATCCAATATTCGTCAATCAGGTTGAGATCGGTCAGCAATTGGCCAACAGCGGGACTCCCGAAAAGGACAATGTCCTTCCCCTCTCCGCTCTTTATTTCCTGCAGCGTCTCTGGTACCGCATGGTTGATTACCGTAGTATTTTCGGTAGTTACACTTTCCAGGGATCTGGAAAGCACGATCTTTTTTGCGCCGTCGTACCATGTGGCAAACTTAACTTCAGTAGCTGAAGAATTTACATCGTCCTTAGCCAGTGGCCAGTAACTATTGAACATTTCAAAAGTAGTTCTGCCAAATAAGGTAGTATCCGAGCTTTCCACAAGTTCGTTGACAAACTGGAGATGCTCCCCTGCATTTTCAAACCAGTCGAGTTCCCCATTCGGACCTGCTACAAAACCATCAATAGAGGTATGGACAATTTGGATAATTTTTCTCATATGCGATTTATTTGGTTACTCAGCAGACAATTTTGCCTTTATTTTTTGTAATTCGTAAATCAGCCAGTATTGCAATTTTTTATCATGACGACAATCAAGGATCAGATTGCTTTGATTGCGAAAATACAGGCAAATGGTACTGGTGTGGTTTACATCAGAATAAATTCCTTTGGTGTCCTGCCAGTCACCAAAAGCTCTTAAACGTTCTTTTTTACGTTTAAATATGGATCCGGTTTGTACAATTTTTTCAGCACTGATAACCAGCGTTTCATTATAAAAGATGAAATAGACTCCTCCCATAAGCAGGGCAGCACCAAACAACAGAAGGAATAAGGCAGCAAGGAAGCCGTTGGTTTCAAGGTAGACATAAAGCGCTGCCGCAATGTTAAAAAGGCCAACAGCTGAAACCAGAATAGTATACAGCGCGAATCTTCCCGGAGGAAAAGTAATGATATAATAATGATCACCTTTCTTCAAGCTGACTTTGATATGCGTTGGCTTAGTAATCTGAACTGTATCAGAGGGTAAAGAAAAGCTTTCCATCTTTCAAAGTTATAAAAAAGCGGAAACCGCGGAATAGGAGATGGCTTCGGTGATTAGGGGCTCCTGGTGATACTGCATACATTGCTCAGGATAGCAAGCGGATCACAGATCCTATGATAGGGCTTCGGAACTGCAAGTTCCGAAGAGCAAAAAAGTTCCCAAAAGCAAAGCTGCAAGTTCCGAAGAGCAAAGAACTTTCGTAAGCCCATCTTTTCTTTATTGGATATCACATTTTGTGATTTCCAATCTTCTACCTGCAAACACAGACTTCCTGAAGATAAAAACCACGGTCAATACCAGTATAACTCCCAAAGCAATGCCCCAGCTCATCGCTTTGCCTTGTGCTTTTTCGGTCATTTTCGTTTTTACTTTTTCTCTTGATTGAAGTGATCTATTGGAGGTAGAATCTGATGCCAGGGTTGAGAGTTTTTCAGCGGAAGCGACTGCAGAGTACCAGTTTTCCTTATTACCCCGGATCTGAAGTGATTTACCTTTGCCGGTAAAACCCTTCCCGGGAGAATAAGTAAACTCCCCTTCGGGGATGATCCTGATCCAGTAAGAGTCTTTCAGAGAATCGGAATGAGCGGAATTTAGCACTTCTGTTTGCTTGTGCTTTATGGTTACTTCAGCTATGTACTGCTCCTTCTTGAGCAGTAGGCTATCTGTTCTGGCAAGCGTTCGGTTTTTAATTAAAGAGCAAGCTGTAAGCTGAGACGATATCATAAATAAGAGGATAATAGCAGCAGGACAATAGATCCTGCATACTATAATTTGTGAGGCACCTGGTTTCATAAGTGCTGAGATTTAGTTGTGATAAAAGACGATACCTTGTAAATAGAGGCTGTTAGTCTGCGTTTCCGGTACACGCCGTCGCCTTCGCGGCTGCCTGCTGAATTGGTGTTGGCTTCAACTGTGATGATCCAGGAATCGTCCCATTTTTCAATAAAACCAACATGGGCTATTCGTTTCTTTTCCGGGAAATAGATCCCAAACACATCGCCGGATTGAGGTGTATATTTGGGTCCGGTTAAACCGGCTGGACCAGGAGAAGCTGATAAACTCCGGCTTCTTTCCCACACCACTTTGTCAGCCGGAAAAAGCGAAGGGCTCCAGCCGGTGCGAGGGTTAGGAATCCCGGCTTTGCCCATACACCATGAGGCAAAAGCGGCGCAATACGGCTCACCTTTGGAGAGATCCACATATTTAAGATACTCTTCCACTCTGGCCCCATCGTTCCGGCCTGTCTTTTCCCGCACCCCTATCTCAGCAGTATAGATCTTCCGGAGGGTTTCACGACTGTCTGCTACAGGATCAGTCCTCACTAAAGAAAACCGCTCCCAAACCTCAGTACCGGGATTCTCTACACCAGCGCTGAAAGCGTCAATACAAAAGAGAATAACACCAGCAAATAAAAACTTAAATAGATACTTACTTTCCAACATGGCGCTAAAGAATTAAAATTGTGCTCGAAACTGTACTCTGAGTAAATGGCCATAGCAGGCCACAGTGTCCGGATGAGCCACCAGGTAAGGGCCTTAAAGATGAGTAAAGCCGCTACTGCTATGATAATTGCGCTGAGAGCCCCGGGATCTATAGGTGCTGAAGTAACATCCAGGTACCTGGCGATAACCGGATAATAAATGAAGACCAGGAGGCTGATCAAAATAGCCAGGTGTTCTTTCCTGAGCCGGATCACCGGCAACAGGTATTGTTTAATTGTTTCCATGATAATTTTGATTTAAAGAGGGCGTCCAAAAAATTCTGTTTGTTAAGTTGGGCACACGCGTGCCAGCAAGCTTTTTATTTCTACAGGCGCTGTCCTTAGTCTGTAGCCTGGGCTTCAGTGTGCCGGGGACTAAGGATTAACCAATAAATGAGAGTCTCTGACTCGTTACCTACAGCTTTCCGGACACCCCCGGTGAAAAATGTCGTTTAATTAATCTCTACTACTAAAATCATTTATTAAAAGCCCCCAGGTACCAGGTATCTGAAACAGCTCTCGACTTCTGGTCGAGGAAATAGATATAGCCATGCAGCTCTTTGCCCAACATATACCGGGGAATGACCATCCCACCCATACCGTCTTCTACGGAATAGTTAGTGATTGCAGAATGCCAGCGATTCCCGTCCGGACAATACATCAGCATCACTGCCACTTCGTTGCCCCTGGTACGATACCTGAACGACTGCCATTTCACAAACAGCTGCCCCGGTTCAAGCAAAATGCTTTCAAGGATGTATATTCCCGTTAATTTACCCTTGCTAAGGCGCACTTTACTGTAATCTATCTTTGCTTCAGCCCCCTCAGCTACAAGAGCTTCCTTGAGATTCAGCTTCATGGTGGTGCTGTACCAGCTTCCGGCAAAGTGCATTTTTAGCAGTTCTGCCAGAGGTTTGACCAGGGCAGACACAAGCTTAAAGCCATTCTGCCTGAACAGTTGTTTTTCGGTAGGAGCCTTAGTGCTCTTAGCAGGCAAGCGCCGTATATATTGTGTTTTCCCAAGACAGTAGTACACTAAACCGCCCAGTTGTCCGGATACTTGTCCAAATATTCCGCCTGTTAACTTTGCCATGACTTTAAATTTTTCGATTAATTAAACTGATTTTTAAACTTTACATAGGGAGCCGGTCTGCAACCAGCTCCCGGATGTGAATGCCAAAGGCTTTAGACGACTATCTGACCAGCGTAAAGGCTCTCAGAATTCTTCGAACCATCCCTGTTGGTAAAGAAGAGGAACACGTGTAAGGTGTCACCATCAAAATCTTCAGGGATATCCAGCTGCAATTCACCGTCGGCGCGGGTTGAACCCTCGGCCGGTAAATAGATGTTCTTTGCCGGATTGTAAACCAGTACTATTGCCTCATCATCACTGAAAGCCCCGTACTTTGAAAGAAGCACGCTCCAGGTGATCGTTAAACTGCCGGCATCAGCAGCCAGGGTCACACTGGCAGGTTTAGTAAGGCTGCCCTTGCTGATCAGCATGTTTTTGTAGTCAACTGTAAAGGCAGGGTAAGCTCCTGTGATTGCATGACTGAGAAAATGCTGCAAGGCCATATTGTAACCCGTGGCTTTGCCACTGTTTTGGCCCTTAAATCCCTCGCTGAGCAGGGAGGTAATGGGCTGCAAAACTTTAACAGCCAAAGCAAAACGAGCCTGCTGCTCCAGCTGCGACTGGCTTGCCGGCTTGCTGCTCTTTTTTGGTAAACCCTTGATGTAGTCGATATCTTTCCAACTACTTCCGACAACGGAACCCGCTTTGCCGGAAAATCCGCCGTTGGCTCCTTTTTTAATAATTCCCATTGTTTTAAAAATTTAAAAGATTAAACATTCTGTTAAGGATGCGTTACGTAACTGATCCGAAACAAACATAGGGAGGATAAAAATGGGGCTGCGTTTTTTACGGCGTTTACGGCAATTGCGTTTAATTAAGTTGTTTTTCGGTGTTTTCGTTGTTTTTTGTTGTTTTCGTTGTTTACGGCGTTTTCGATTCTTTACACGCTTTTCAACTCTTTACGTCGTTTTAAGATGTTTGCGGCATTTACGGTAATTTTAACCATCTGCGCTGTTTACGATATTTGCGTTATTTTACCGGCTTCTGGTAACGGGGCGTTTTTGTTCGATAGTATCTGAGAAGAGCTATCCCTAAATACCGGAAAAGTTCGGGAAAGCAGGCCGGGCGCTTCAGTCTTTTCCGAAGGTTTCCCGAAGCGGCTTCGCTATTTTCCGAAGCCTTCCCGAACACTTCCCGAAGAAAGGGTAGGTTTTTCCGAAGCCTTCCCGAAGAAACCCCGAAGGCTTCCGCTACTTAGGGATAATCCTTTCCGAACCTTTTCGGTAGCGCTCTGCATGGTTTTGGGAAGGATTTCCGGAGATTGTTTGAGACTGCTCGAGTCAGTTCAAAAAAATGTTATACGGAATAAGCTTGACATCAGCGAAGAGAAGCGAATGCTTTACTGAATAGGCTTGACAAATGTAAAAATCACATCCAGGGGTTGTAGTAAGGGAGGTGTGCTGCAGACTACGGACTGCTTAACCGGGCCAGTCGCCCGGTTCAAATCTTTAAATTCCTATAAAAACTTCTCAATATCTTCCCTTCTCAGCCCCATATACTCACAAAATTGATCGACTGTTATGCCCTGGTATTTCTTCCTGCCGTAACAAACACAAATGTCTTTGTAAGTTTTCTGGGCATAGGTACGTTTTCTGCCTGTAATATTCTCTATATCCTTGGCACAGAGAATAATCCTTGTTACATCTACTTTCATTATTAATTGTTTTTAATGAAGCTCTGATGAATTCTGCCAGGTCACTCTTAATTAATCGGACATCTTGATTTTTTCTGGTAAAAACACCGGTTACTTCGTATGAAAAAAAATTTTCTTCAAGATTCAGCTATTTGAAAGGTTTTTTCCAAAAAAATTCCATGAAATGATCTATATCATATGTGAAACGTACCTGCCAAATTAACTTAGTGTTAAAAATCAATCCACCCTTTAAGAAAATTTACCCCATGAACACTTACCCTAAGCCCATTAGTAACCCCATTAATCAACCTATTGATCATGATCCCGCTAATCCCCTGAGTAAATCCCTTAACAAGCCCCTTTTTCATATTGCCTTCTGGCTGATTTTTATGCTGTATGAACTATTAATCCTCCACTTCACTGGAGGTTCTTTCTACTTTTTTCCGGATATTGTTTGCAATTATCTCATCAATATTGCTTTCTGTTATACCACTATCTACTGCGTTTTCCGCCCCTGCTGGCGTAAGAAATCAGCGTCGCTATTCTTTCTATTGATCATTCTGGAGTTCGTCATTTATATCCTGCTTAGGAGAAGTTTGGCACTCATTTTTGAAGCTGCCAATTTGCCCTACTACTCTGCTGGTAAGGATCTGCCCGCTTTTACGGCATTCATATTTTACCGGGGAGGGATCTTCTTTACCATGGGATTTATTTACTGGTTATTCAGTAGATACAATGTTACCCTCAGCAAGCTGAATGAACTTACCACCCTGATCAGTACCAAATCGAAGCCGCGTACGCGCATGCTCGAATCGGGGGATACGATTTGTTATATTAAAAATGGCACCAAGCGCGAACGGATTGACCTTAGTCTGCTGATATATATCGAGGGAGAGGAAAACTATGTATCCCTGGTGTTTTCTGACGGGACAAAGAAACTAATCCTTACCAGCATGGGCGCTATTCTGGAAGAACTTCCTGAGAACTTTTTCAGGATCCAGAAAAGCTATATCATCAACCTCAGGTATATTAAGTTGGCAGATGTAGGGAGCGTGGTCCTGGATGGCGGAGTAAAGATAAATATCGGTGCAGCCTACAAGCAAGAGCTCTCCGAGATTATTGATGGCCGGACACTGTTGCTGGGTAAGCGCAAGTAAACCGGAATTGTGTGATATGATCAGGCTGTTGAGTTACCGGAGTCGAAGACTCCGGTTTTCTATTTCATCCCACTAAACACTGTATTTCAAAGAGAAGCCAAAGGCTTTGATGGAAAATATTGAAAGCTGCCCTCTCTCTTTATTATCTTGTAAACGTTAAGCTCCTAATCTATTTCTGAAACATCATGCACGTACGGACTAAACAACATTGACGGGGACATATTTTGGCCCCTCCAATGTTTTCTTTTGACTAAAAATATTTTCACGCCCATGGATTACTTTACCTACGAGGAACGATTGAAATATTTGCATGAGATGGCATTAAAAGGAAGGTTGATTTCAGTTAGCGAAGCTGCCCGAAAGATGGATTGCAGCAGCCGGACTATCAAGCGTATGCTGAGCCACCTTCGTCTTAAGGGACATGATATCCGGTATTCTTACACACTTAAGCGGTTTGTGCTGAAGATAGAGCGGGAGTAGTATGTCCTTTAATCTGTCTAAAAAATTTTTGTCTAAAATCCTTCAGGCCATTCTTTGGCCCCTGAAGCATTTTTCTTTGGGGCATGCTAAAGGATCTCCATAAGAAAAACAGCTTAAGTTTAATCATCTTCCTGTTGGTGCTGCTATGGACCTATGCCGCCATGGCAAAGCTGCTTGACTTTGAAAGTAGCAAGAACCAGATGCTTAGCCAGGTATTTCCAAAGAACATCTCCATAGCGCTTGCCTGGCTGGTACCTCTGACAGAATTGATCACCGCAGCCTTGTTGTGCTTTACAAGAACCGTAAAAGCCGGGCTTATCATCTCCCTCGGACTCATCAGCGCCTTCAGCATCTATATCCTCCTCATTATAACTGGCCTGTTTGGGCAAGTACCCTGCAGTTGTGGGGGCATTATCGAAAAGTTGAGCTGGGGCCAGCACCTGGTTTTTAACCTGTTCTTTACAGGAATATCCATCGCAGGAATACTACTGACTTCAGCAAAGATCAGGCATCCGGAGCCTCATGAGGTTCCCTTATAAAAATATTGTTGCAACAACGCCCGGGGCACCGGACAACAGGGATCGCCGAAAACCTGCAGAAAAGAGTAGGCATACACAAAACAAACAAATTCTATTACAATGAAGAAGATCAACATGAATGTTTTAGCCCTCGTCCTGGGACTAACATTTGCCATTTCAACCGCTGCCACCGTTAGAGATTCAGACCAATGGGTGTACAACCCCGCTCTTGGATCTGAAACCGATGCTGACAGCTATGTGGCCGGAACCGTAGGCTCTTGTGCTACTGGAAGTAACATTTGTGGCATCGTAGCTGAGGAGGATCCCCTAAACATGGGACACCCGCAATTCAGCGAAGGACAACAAAGCCGCATTGAAAACAGGGAAACCAATCAGGCCGATGTTTTCCTTAAAAACTAATTTCTTCTAATTTTATGGGGGCTACATGACCCCATAAAATTAGCTCCTTTAATGCAAAGCTTATTTTCTTCCCACTACATTCTGAAAGTATTCTTGAATAGGCCTGTAATTTATGTAGAACTTATTCAAATTTTCTAAAATTGAAGCTTCTAACCTTTCAGCATCCGTTTTGGTCATATGTGATTCCTCCGGCAGGGCCCATTTAAATAATAGATTGTCTGGGTTATACTTATAGGCTAATTTCAAATATTTATCACCAATGTCATCAGATTCTAAATTGAAATGCCAGGGACTTATCTTTATCATCCAACCTTGAAGAAATAACAACTCAGGTTTTTTTGAATAAAACTTATTGATAAGCACCATGTTTCTATTTAAAAGCTGTTGAAGATAGTCTTCTTCAATGTCAGTATTTCCTTCAACCAGTAAGTACCAAATTATAAATGTCTGCTTAATCAAGGCGGCACTATCTGGTGATTTTGCTTCTTTAATTTCAGTTTGTAATTCCTGAATTTCCTTAGTGTAATCTATTCTCATTTTTTTGAAACTATAGGGAAAACTGCTACCCCAAGTGAAACCGCCGCTTCTATGGTAACAAATACTTATAGGAGTGTTTATCTTTCTCCTGTTAGTAGTAAGTCTCCGACTTACCTTCCCCTCTGACTTTAAGCCAATCCCCGCTAAGCTGCTTTAACTGTATAATTACCTATATGGCCGTATATAAACCTACAAAAGGTAAGAAGTACCATAGAATATCGATGTTCCTTCGGATTCTGATATCCAAATAATAAAAAGAATATACAGTTTCCAATCTTTCAGCAGTTTATTTTGTCATTTCTGCCAGCAAGAAATACAGAATACAATACCTAAGTCTCCGATACCTTTAGTAATACTCGCAGCAAACTCCATGTTACATTGCTGCTCGTATTCATACATGTACCAAAAACTTATGTGATCTGGAGAAACATCAATTTCTCTCAATTCATTAAGATTCCTTGATATTAAATCAATAAAAATATCAAGTGCTTTCGTAAAATTGGGCGAGTCTTCCTCAAATATCAGACTCCATCCTATAGCTGGATCTTCATTTGACACTCCCAACAAGTGGTCAATCTTTTCCCTCTTTTGTCGGTCACATTCGATTAATAGTTTATAAAAACTGCCCATTTTTGTTGAACTGAATACTCTGGAGCTGTAGGAAGTTAAGCTTTCTTCGCATTTTGTAAATGTATCATTAATACGAAAGGAGTTGAGAGGTAACCTTAAACAACTAAACCTGACCACCAACTCCTGAATTTGTATATTTGGTATAGCTTAAATCTTATGAAAGCGCCAGGTAAAGTTGAGAAAATACTCCAAAATTTAAACAACCTTCATGAGTTTGGAAGGCAACGAGCATTTGAATTAGGAAACCCCTACTATTCTAAACAAAGCAGTGACGGAGGATACCTTCGTAAAGAGCTTCCAACCGGTGAAGTATTTCTTGCTTTGGTAGAATATCGTTACGATGACAACGGATATCCAATCGAAGTGATAGATACCTATCTTGAACCAATTAACTAATGCACACGCCGGCGCTTATCTGCGTCATCAACCTCATCCACAGCCTGTTCCAGTTCATGTAATTGTTCGATAAAGTCAGCAAACTCCTGGATATCCTCAGGGAACCGGACAAAACCAGCTATAGTGTAAAAAGAAATCCAATTCGAGAGTATTCGTTCTGCCTTTTCAGGCGGATATCTCCTGAAAAACTTCTCCATTAACTCTAAAACCTCTAAAGATCTTTCGGGACTTGATATGTTAGTTTCCATAATAATTGATCAAAGTATTTATAGTGGAGTTTCTAAACGAAACTCCACTGATACGCCTTCCGGCACCTTCTAGCCTATGCTCGACCGCTGTTCGGAGTTTCCGAACTCCGAACTCATATCTTCGAGTCTCCAGACTCGCGATCAACCAACCCTATCGCTCATTCTGCCCCACCCCAGTCTCCGTCACTACCACCTCCGGGATCAGGAACGCATACCGCTTATGCCCCGGTCCCAGCACATACTCCTTCCCATCCAGCACCCTTCTCAGCGTCACCGCAAACCTGGCATCCCGGTTCAGTCGCCTCAGATCCATCCAGCGCAGCCCGCTCCTGAACACCAGCTCCTTCCGCCGCTCCTGTAGGATCAGCCCCAGTGCCTCTTCCGCAGTAGCGGCAGTAAAAGGTACAAAGCTGCTTGCCCTCCTCCGCTTGATCAGCAGCTTATTCAGCCATTCCAGTGCTTCCTCCTTCTTCCCCTCCCTGGCATAACACTCTGCCCGCATCAGGTACATTTCACTGGTGGTGATCCCGGCAAACAAACTCCCGTTGTTCTTCCCGGCATAATCTCCCTTAAAGAACACACCCTGGTCTGCTCCTACCGTAAAAAACAAGCCCTTCCGCAAGTCATCCCCATCATAAGCAGCATACAGCTCCCTGTCAACCCTGGCTACATTAGCTACAAATACCCCCGAGTTACCCTTATTGATCGCATGAAAGATCACTTCCTGATTAAACAGCGTAAAAGGATTGGCGGCCGAAGCACTCAGCAGGTTGTAATCCAGCAAACTGCTTTGCAGCGCCAGGCAGGAATCCGCCCAGCGGCCTGCCGCGGCATAATCCTCCAGCACCAGGTTCAGCCTGGCCAGTACCGCAAAAGCCGCTGCCCCTGCCGGCCGGGTTTTATACGCGCTGCTTACAGGCAGCAAGCCTGCCGCCTGTTCCAGGTCGTTCCTGATCTGGTTGTAGGTTTGCTCCAAGCTGGATCGCACCGTCTTATCGTTGAAATCCGAGCTCAGTCTCAAAGGCAATCCCGCTGTAGCGGCAGCTGTAGCCTTATCATAAGGCAGGGTAAACACCTGGGCCAGCTGAAAATGACTCAGCCCCCGGAAAAACAGCGCCGAGCCTTTCAGGATATTGTGCTGCTCTCCGGTAGCCGCCTTATCCACCAGGTCGAGCACCGCATTAGCGTTAAAGATGGTGTAATAACCGTTGCTCCAGTCCTGGGTAGCCTGGGCATCACCTTCCCAGGTATAGGTTTTCCGGTCGTCGATAAAAAACAGCTTGCCCCAGTCGGCAGCGTTCAGGATCAGGTTATCCGAAGCGATATCCCCGGCTGCCGGGTAATTGGTGTTCATCGCCGTTTCGTTATCCAGCAGGGCCTGCAGGTCTCCGGCGGTAGCCGGCACTGAAAGCGTCTTATTGGGTTTCAGATCCAGGTACTTCTCGCAGGAAGCCAGCAGCAGTGAAACTGCTAAAATCATTAATGCAATCGATCTTGCTATATATGTCTTCTTCATCGTATTGTCTTTTCTTTATGTCTTTCCTGTTCTTTAAAAGTTTGCCCGTATTCCTGCCGAAAGGCTCTTTGCTGCCGGGATATTGTTTCCGTAATCCGGATCAAGCCCGGCTTTGTTCTTCCGCCAAAGGATACCCAGGTTATTAGCATACAAAAACAGATCGAGCTGCCGGAAAGGAAGCTTATTCCGGTCACTCCTTTTAAAGCTGCCTGGCTTTAGCGAATACCCCAGGTTAATATCCTGCAGCCGGATATGATCTCCCCGCTCTACCGTCACTTCACTCTGGCTGTACACCCTTTCCCGCTGCGCATTGGCAGGATAGATCATCGAGGGAACCGTGGTATTCAGCTCATCGCCGGGCTGCTGCCAGCGTTTATCATAGTCGGGATGCCCCACCCAGGAGACCATCAGGTTGGCATAGTTGATCGTGCTCCTGCGGAAGTAATAGGCAAACCTTCCACTGATGTTGAACGACAAACTGATATTGCCATAGCTGAAGCTCTGCCGCAGCGAGCCGTACACCGGGGGCACCGCATCGCCATGAAAAACCAGGTCCTCCAGGGTGGTTTTGCCGGTGATGGCTGTATAGTCCTGGCTGGGCTGACCGTTCAGGAAGGCTATGGGATTGCCGGTGGCCGGATCCAGCCCTGCCCAGCGGTAGCTCACCACGTTATAGGCAGGTTGCCCTTCCAGGGGCGAGATGCCCGTGCCCTCCCCTACATAAAAGCTGAAGGAGCTGGGTTTGCTGTAGTATTTAGTCACCTTGTTCTTTGAGTACGAATACAGGGCAGCAGCTTCCCAGCGGAACCTTCCGGGAAGGATCAGGGTGTTCAGGCTGATATCTGCGCCGCGGGTGCGCATAGCGGCACTGTTGCGGGTCAGGGTGCTGAAGCCGCTGGTGATATCGGATGCTACCAGGCTGAGCAGGTCGCTGGCCCGCTTGTTATAGAGCTCCAGGCTGCCCTGCAGGCGGTTGCCCTTACTTGCAAAGTCCAGTCCCACATTGAACATCCGCACTTTCTCCCAGCGCAGCTCAGGGTTGGGCGGGTTCTGCACCTGGGCATAGGGCAGCCCGGTGGAGGAGTTGAACAGGGGCTGCCGGTAGGCAATGGTGGTCAGGGCCGACAAGCTGTTATCGACATTGCCGCTGTAACCGTAGCTGGCCCGCAGCTTAATAAAGGGCAGCAGGTCCTGAATGGTGCCAGTGTAAAAGCTTTCGCGGGAAAGGTTCCAGGCCAGGCCTGCCGACCACAGGGGCACCCCTCTCTGGTTGGTGGCTACTCCCAACAGGTTGGAGGCGTCTTTGCGGATGCTGGACGAAAGGATATAGCGGTTCTTTAGTGTATACGCGGCATTGCCGAACAGGGACACAAAGCGGCTGGTGACATCGGAAAAGGCATTATTTGCCGGTACCTGGGTATTAGCCAACAGGTTAGCATAGATGGGATAACTATTTACCAGGTCCGTCTGCTTAAAGCTCATAAAGTTATCATTATAACCATAGCTGCGGCCCGAGGAGGAATAGCTCCTGCGCTGCCGGATCTCGGCTCCGGCCAGGGCTTCCAGCTGGTGTTGCCCTCCCAGGTGACCCGAGTAGTTGATCTGGCCCCGGGCCACATGGGCATCGAGCACCTGTTCGGCCAGGTCCAGGATCCCTCCGTCGGGGATGATCGTGGTACGGCTAGTAGCGGAGAGCTGGGTATAGCGGTTCACCAGGTCGCGGGCAAAGTAAGTGTCTTTGCTGTAATGCTCCCTGCTGCTGGTGGTTGCACGCTCGTACTGGTAGCGCAGCTCGGTATGGAGTTCTGTTCTCTGGCTTTTAAGGAGCTGGTAGCGGCTTCCCAGGTTCAGCACCATGTCATGGATCCGGCTGGCATTATCAGCAAGCTCCGCTTCCTCCAGGGGACGGTAATGCCAGTCGAGCAGTCTGCCCTTGCCTGCCGTATCTACAAAGGACAGGCGATAGTCTTTTTCCAGGGCCAGGGCATTACCCTCGGCATCGGCCAGGCGGGCATAGGGGTAGATCACTGACTTGCCTCCACCGGGATTGATGGCTGTATTGTAGTTACGCGCCAGGGTGGCCGTATAGCTGAGCCCGGCCTGTAGCTCAAGCTTCTTTACCGGCTTACTGATCACCGTGCTGCGCAGGGTGGTCCTTTGGTAGTCGTTGCTTAGCTGGCTCTGCAGGTTCCGGTCGTATCCGCCCGAAAGGGTATAGTGCAGGCTGCTGCTTCCCCCGCTCAGGTTCAGGGCATACTGCTGGTTTACGCTCTTGCGGTACAGGTACCTGCTGATGTCGTTTCGTACATCATAGCTGGCCAGCTCAGCGATCTGACTATTGAGTTCACCTTCGCTGAGCTGCCCTGCCCGGTGTTTAGCCAGCAGTTCCACCACGGGGGAGATCACCGGCCTTGCCCTAGTATTGGTCAGGGCCGAGTTGTAAAAGCCTTTATCAAAGAGAAAGCGCTCTGCCTCGATAAAGGAGGCGGAGGACATTTGCGGGGCATAGAACACATCGGGCTTCTCGCCGATGGTGACATTGCTTTGCAGGGAAAGCCGGAAGGGCTGGTTATAACCTGCTTTTTTGGTGGTGATCACCACTACCCCGTTTCCTGCTCTTGCTCCCCAGATGGAGGAGGCTGCAGCGTCTTTTAAGATGGTGATCTGCTCCACCTCATTGGGGTTGAGGTTGCGGATATCCCCTTCATAGGGGAAGTTATCGACAATATACAGGGGCTGCCGCTGGGTACTGCTGCCCAGGCTGCTGATACCGCGGATACTGAAGTTCTGGTTAACGGCACTTCCCCTTTTGTCGAAGAGCACCCCGGAGGCGATGGCATCCAGCCGGCTGAGCACATCGGTGCTCACCTGCCGGTTATAGAGCTTCTGGTCGATCACTTCAAAGGAGCCGGTGACCCGTTCCAGGGGAAGTTGCTGGTAGCCGGTGGAAACGGTGACCTGCTGCAGCTGGGCGCCGGAGGGCTGAAGCTTTAAAATCAGCGGGCTGCTGGTGTTTGCGTGTACCAGTAATTTCAGGGTTTTGAACCCGATATAGGAGATTTGAATTTGGGCGCTGTCTGCGGGCAGGTACAGCTGGAAGGCGCCATCGGCACCCGCGGTGGTATGGATGCCGGTGCCGGGCACAGTAATAGAGGCTCCGGCCAGTACTTCCTGGTCGGTGTTTGACAGGATGCGGCCGCTGATGGTGTGCTGCTGCCTTTGAGCGTTGAGGTGACTGGGATAAAGGTTTAGGAGGAACAGGGTAAAGAGGACTACATAGGGTGTTTTCATTGTTGAGGGTTGATTTCTTGTGATTTTTCTGATTTACCTGATGATGATTTGATGGTTTCTACTGATCAGTGGGTGAGGGTGGTATCGGGGGTAAAGGTGGGTTCTTTCAGGATGAATAGGTCCAGCTCCCGCTCCTGGCTTTGAAGCGACAGGCCTTGTTTTTCGAGTTCTTGCTGAAGAGATTTTAAGTTGCTTAAAGGTTTACTGAAGCGGAGATCAGCCGGGCTGGCAAAACCGGTTTCATCGAGTACCGGCGGAAAACCGGGAATGCGGTTTAGAGCGAGTATTAGGTTTTCCAGCGGAGCGTTTTGCATAAAGGGGGCTTTTTCTTCCGGCCCAAGGGCGACATAGCGTTTTCGGGCCGAAGATTGGGGTTTAGATTTAAACAGGCTTTCATCTTTAATCTTTAGCACCAGGCAGCTAACTTTCCGTTTTTCTATGGAGCTTTTCAGGCCCGTCATCGCATCCAGGTCATGGCGCATCCAGGGATAGACCTCTTTCAGGTCAGCTCCGGGGGGAAGACTGCATTCATAGCTATACTGGTGCTTCCGCTCCCATTCGGTCAGGTAACCGGCACCCGGGCTATAGACCAGGGCGGCGGTATCCTTGACTTGCAAGATCCTGCGGGAAGGGTTAAAGATCAAGCCGCCTCGCTGGTAGGCGATAGCATAAAGGTGCAGCAGGGTATGGTTGATCGCATAAAAGCGGGTGATCCGGCCGCTGCTGTCTTTCTGGGTTCCGGAACGGGTGCTGGCTCCGGGGATGTAGCCGGTTAGCAGGCTGTGTCGCTTATCTGTTGTTACCGGTGTCTTAATAGCCGCCAGGGGTTTGTTGTAATCGTAGGGCGCTTCGCTGTCTTTCTGCAGCCAGTTCATGGGGCCGCCAGTTAAGGCCTCCTTGATATTGGCTGCATTGAGGTATTCAGCGTAAGTGACCGAGCGGAATACACCTTTCTGATCGATCCAGATTATATGCGGGACGGTTTTGTAAGGAAAGGATTGCCTTAACAGGATATCTTCTGTAGCGATGGCCTGGTTCAAACCGGAAAGCTTTGGGCTGGCTTGCAGGTAAGCTTGTACGGTTGCTGCTTGCTGTGAAGTTACCGGAAGGATCAGCGCCCTGTCTTTAAACTCTGCCTGGAGCTTTTGTACGGTAAGCAGGTATTCGGCGGAGCTACTGCATTCGGTCGCCCAGAAATCGAGGATGATCAGTTTGCCTTTTTGTTCTGTTAAGTTGATGGTTCCGGTTTCGTGGTTGATAATATCGCTGATGCTGATCTCCGGGAGCCTCTCTCCTATCTTTAGGGGCTGCGTTTGTTGCTGAGCGTTGACTACGGTACTGATTAGCACAATAGTGAGGATTAGCAGAAGGATGCCGATAATAATCAGGAACTTTTTGAATCTTTCTGCTTCTGTATTCTTAGGTGGGTGTGTCATGTTTTCTTAGTTTTCTTTGGGGGTGGATTTGACTCTGGGCAACTCTTTGGAGATAAAGCGGAGATCATAAGGAGCCAGAGTTTTATTGAGTTCTTCGATGGTGTTTAAGGGAGTATCCAGCAGCAGGTCGATCTGGCCGGTATAACCGGTTCCATCGATCAGGGTCAACCGGGAGTCCTTCAGGTATGAAGCTTTCAGCCCTTGCAGGAACTGGCTGACCGAGCCATTGTATACCCGGCAGCCAAAGGGTTCGAAATCGAGCTGTGCTATTGCTCCAACGACCTGGATCTTATCGGCACCGGAGGTGCGAACAAGGATGAAGCTGGCAGTATCCACATTGCTGATTGTGTCGGATTGGAAAGTAGTCCGAGTATAGATACTTCCTAATTTGTAAAAGTGAAATTTTGAAATCTTCTGGACTGTCGCCGACTCAGTTGATATCTCCTTGCCTACGGCAATAGCCACAACAAGCAAGATATTTATGATAATCCCTAAAGCAGTTCTAATTGCTGAGAGCTCTTTCGGGAGATTAAGCTTATAATTCTGATCTCTTAACTTTAATTCATCTACATTCGGAAAAGGCAATAGCTTCCCCGAAAGCCATAATCTGACATCCATTGGCTTTGGATTAATTGTAAAATTTGAATGGGTCTCGAAAAACTGCTATCTATTCTATCTATAGCTCTGAATAAAAAGCATGCAGTAGGTGGGATTTAATTATTCAGGTGCGGAAATGAGGTTCTTCAGCCTTTCCTTTTCAGTCCTTGCATATAAATGAACTCGATTAGAAGTACAGCGAGGAAATGAGCGGAAGGACTTAAATGTTTTAATATTTCTCATTGTTCAAATTTCATGCAAGTGAACAATGAATATGCGAACTGGAAGTCCTGGTCTTAGAAAGAGATGGGACTTACTTTATTCCCTATAGAAGGCCGTAGGAAGCCATTGATGAGAACAAGAGCAAGCCCATCTCTCCCTGCAAAGGTAAGAGGATGGGCATTGAACTCCTGAACTTGCATCATTGAAAATTTCCTACGTTCTCTATAGCAAGATTCAGCGTCAAATGCTAGTAAAGACAGAGCAAACACTTATTAGTCCGTACTTTACGGTTACTAATTTACGAATAAATTACAAAAACACAAATTCTTAGGTAGACAATTTATTTACTCCGAGCATACGATAGTGATAATATCGTGAATGCCGGAAAAAATCGCCTCTCTATCACTATTTATTATTAACAAAGCCAAAGTTAGGAGACTAATTAAGGGACTATCAGCAAGGCAGCTATCTATCAATATGAGGCGTGGAGAAACTTATGTCTCAAAGATTGAAGATAGCTCCCAACAAAATATCTATCCTGCTGATGAATGGGCAAATCTCGCCGAAGCCCTAGGTTGTCAAATCCATGATTTATTGCCACCCGATGGTGCCATAAAAAGCGATGGTACCAAGGTAGAAAAACGAGTGATAAACTTCAGCAACGAGCCAGATGTAAGACTTGTGATGGAAGGATTGATTGAAGCCGACTATTTCAAAGAATGCAAGAGCGCTGAAACTTTATTCAGATACCTAAAACTCGGTAATGAGGAAGAAGCAAACACTGTTCGCTCCATCCTCAACATATTGGTAAGTGAGAAAATACTCATCCGAACTGAAGAAGGTTATCAGGCAAAACAATAAATTTGGCATTGAGTACTTATGCCGGAGACTGCAACGCCCAAAAAGAAAAAAAAACGTATTAAGACATCTCTTGTAGTAATGTCCAGAATGGACTATGAGATTGTCAAGCGGGTATTTGAGTTATTACCCCAGGCAGGTATCGATGATGAGGAATTTTCCTTTTTACTTGGGAAACGGAATAAATACTTCTTTGACCTGCTTAACCCCACGGAAAAAGACAAATTCAAAAACGACCAGCTGGACGTCATTCCAACGATATTGAACATCAACCACCGGGATTTATTTCCAAATGATATAGCGCCAGGAGAAACCGTTCGATTACATAAGCCATCAAAAACAGTTTATGACGACAAGATTATCTACTCGCATATAGTCGAAAAGATTGATGGCTCAATATCAAAACCCATAGTTTGGACTAAAAAAATTGTAAAAGGAATCCGGAAAAAGGAAAATAAGGATGTGCGCTTAGAAGTGCTAAATCTTGTAGAGACGGGCTACTTTTTTGAGCGTCGTCGTGCCCTGCAGATTTATCTTAAAATCAAGAAGTCAATTCCGGACTTCTCTCCTATTGATCTTCAAAAAAGCTTATCGATACTGATTAGGCAGATAAAGGGAAAGCGAAAAGCGCTGTTAGTTCAAGAAATCAAAGATGGGTGTTATTATTTCAAACCTCTTGATCTAGTGTAACTGAGGCTTAGAAAAGCAGGCCTAAATTTCTGAACCAGCACTATTCAAACTATAAGTGTAAATCATTTTCATTTCATCATTAGCAAAACTCATGTTCTCATTTTTCTTTTGTACTTTAGACGCTGCTTTTTAGCTCTAAATTTCTTCTAAGGGTTTTTTAAGGGAAAGGCGGGATGATACAGTTTTAAACCTTATTCTAGATGTCTTTATTATAGCTAACTTGGCTCTTAAAAATAGTTCTCCTTGATGTTTAAAGAGTTACTTGATAAGTTGAGTATTTCCTCACGAGAAGCGGTTGTTGATGGAACTCATAATAGTTTCGATGATTTTAAAAATTATCTACATGTTGACCGACCTGTAGATCTGGTACTAGAGAGCATTGTCATCTCTTCAGTCAAAAGTGAGCAACCTAGATTGATTCTGATCTCTGGAAACGTGGGCGATGGGAAATCTCACATGTTAGCAAAGTTGTTCAACAAGTATGCAGACCTAATGGGTTCAGTATTAGTTAGAAATGACGCCACTGAAAGTAATTATGTCAGTAAGAGTTGGATTGAGGAGCTGGAGGATTTTTTAAAGCCCTTCAGTGATGATGCGTTGCAGATGAAAAACTCCTCAAAGGTCACCAAAATTGTTGCAATCAATTTGGGTGTATTATCTAGGTTTTTAAATGAAACATCGGTCTCCTTTAGCCAGCTTTCATTGTTTGTAAGAGCCAAGGGAATATTAGAAAACCGAGCGGTGGCCCATCATTACTACGAAGAAAGTTTTTTTCAATTTATCAATTTAGCTGACTACAAGCTATTTAGCTTAAACAAAGAGGGAGCCGCCTCGACCTTGCTAGAAACTTTGTTTGAAAAAATCACAGAATTGGACAACAGCAATCCTTTCTACAAAGCATTTAACGATTTTTACTCAGATCATCCTTATAGAGACAATTGCGTTATCAGGTTCAATTACCTACAGCTTTCTAAAAAAGATGTACAGAAAGCTCTGATAAATTTGATTATATACGCAATTGTTAAATTTAAATTAATAGTTTCAATAAGGGACTTGCTCAACTTTATTTACGACATAATTGTACCCTATCCTTATCAACAACAATCGAGCGAGAGTCTTAAGTCCTTAAAAGACTATAGCGACTTTTATTTTTCACTGAAGCACTCACTTTATAACAAGTTGTTTGACTCGGAGGGACGCTCCTCCCTGCTATCCGCGATAAAGAAGTTGGATCCACTTAGTTTACGGAGTGAAAAACTTGACAACCTCATTTTTCAATTAAGTTCTTCGGAATATACAATTAGTTATTTTAAGTCTCAAAACATAGATCTTAATGTTTGGCGTAGTGATAGTTTTGATTCAGCAGAAAAACGGGAGTTAGTGAAAACTTTCGTTAGATCTCTTTATATGAACAATCTTAATGAGTTTAACCTCGACTTGGAAGATTTTTATGCCTACGCTCGGTACTTATATGCATACCACACTGGTAACGTTTCGACATTAAAGACTTTATACAAAATAGCTATTAAGGCCATTCATACATGGAATGGAAACGCACGGTCTGAGAATGAAATTACAGTCCCAATAGGGAAACATCAATTGAGCTATAATATTAGCCAAAACATCCTGATTTCTCCTACCTCCATCAAAGTATTAGCTTCGAGGGAATGCAAAGAATTGTATGACTTTGACACCTCAATAATTGTCGACATTACTGCAGGATCAGTAAATAATTCATTCACATTGGATTTTAATTTATATAAGCTGCTGAAGAAAGTAGTACATGGATATCACCCAAACAAGTTTGATAGAGATGAACACATTGACTTTCAGAAGTTTGTAGATACTATCATTTCTGAGGCATCAAAAGACGTAAAGAGCATTAATATTGAAAAAATTAATGGAAGTATAAGAAAGAGATATCAGCTTTCTTTTAAAAATGCTTTTGGATACGAATTCACAACTAATTAGAAAATGCTTTTTTCAATAGACGAACAAGACTATTCATCCTCTTTCGATGGCTCAAAAAAGGGGTTCCAGCATAATAAAGGTAATTTAATTAAACTATTTCCATTTGCAACCGAATTAAAAGAACTTCCAGAGTCATCTTTAGACCTAATCAATTTTTACGGCATTTCGGGAAAGTTTCATCGCTCATGTCTTGGAATGGAGCAAACCTCTTTGTTGCCTAAAGATCAATTGATCCAACTAATTGTAGACGAAGTAGATGCTGGACCGAATAAGGAAGACCTTGAAGACATTATTGCGGAATTACTTTTTGATAAAAATGAACATTTAATCTTATTCTCATTTCAGGTTTTACCGCATTTGGGATTTCAATGGCCAAATGCGAAGCTAAAAAACTTAGAAAACTTTATTTGCAATTTGTTAATAGATGATGAGGTTGAGAAAATAATAGAAAATACGATATCTGATAATGCTCCAAATAACATCTTGTATCAACTTGTTCTGGATAAGTTTAAAAACATTACAAATAAAGGAGTATCAACTTATAATAGAAATGGATATTACGAAGGCCCCTTAGTGAAGGAAATCCGAGATCTTTTTAAAGAAGACCTAAGTAATTTGATCCAAAACAAAGCCTTATTTACTGAGAAGGTTTCTACTCTTATAAAGTTCTATTATTTCCAGTACATATTAAAGTTGATAGCCCAGTTGAGCAATTTATTTAGTGATAATCCCAGACCTGGTTTATTCTATTTTTCCCTTGATTGGGAAAAGCTATCTAAATCAAGGTTGGCGATTGATAATGGATGGCGAAAGCTGGAAAAGTTAGTTGAACCTATGTTTGCCCATGCGAATTGTTTGGAGTTATTACATACAATTCAATCATCTGAGGGCCGGTTTCTAAAGAAATGTTTTACTTATAGCGAAATTCTGACTGACATTCAGCAAATGGATGAAGAATCAGAAAAGGGATTAACTGTAGTTGTCAATAAAATTATTAACAGGTATCGAGACAGCATTAAAGACACAGACTGGTCCGATTTCGATGCCAAATATAAAATACCTGAAGGGAAAACTTATTCCTATTACCACTCCACTTCTTTAATACATAAGCTGTACTCGATGATAAAATATCAATTCGAGAAATCCTACACTAGGAGAGCAGCATATCGCTCTTTCAATGCTTGGTATAAAGAGTTCGTCAAATTAAATTACTATAAATCGAGAGGTAGTCTTGGAGGGACCTTAAAATTAGATAAAGAGGGACTTCTTCTTTTTACTGAAATGAGTATAATGAGTTCAGGAAAAGACAAGATATTGACGAGTCACTTATGGCTACAACTAGAAAGAAGAGGAATATTACTTGATAATCAATCCAAAAGAGAAGTAGTAAATTTCTTTGAGAAAATAAACATTTTAGAAAAAAAGAGCGACAGCGGGGATGCCCAATATGTAACTCGCTTATATAATAGGTAATGGAACAAGAGAACAGATTATATTTCTATTTATCTAAATTGATATTAGATTTTTTCACAGCCGGCACTCTGAAAGATGGGAGTAAGTATCAAATAAGGTTTGAGAGGGAATCAGATGTCCATCAATTATATAGTTGTTTAAAAACCTTTGCTGAAGCGGCGTACAAAGACGAAGGTATTGAAGTTATCTCCTATCTATATAATGATTATGATACCTATGCACTAAAAATAAAAAACACAAAAGTTATTATTGCTAGCCATAATAACGAAGACCTACTTACCGGTCTTAGGAATAATTTTCAAAAGGTATCACAGTTCGAGAGTAATTCTGCCATTTTTTTTATTCACTCATCTGAACTTGAAAGTATAAACAAAGGAGCAGAGAGCCTAGCCAGTAGGGATATGCCTTTGCACTATGAAACGGTTAGTAAAAACATTATTGCAGAGTTTTCAAAAGAGCCTGAGTTTACCTCAACTCAAAAAGAATTTCTGCGAGAACTGATAAAATCAGAATCGAGTGACTACCAAATTGAAAACTCAAATGTTTTCGATCTGAAAAAATACTTAGTTATTTTAATAACTAAAAAATTGGTTAAAGAAGATTATAACCTGCTAGGTGTATTTTTTGATGAAAAAGTTCACAATGAAGAACTACCAAAGAGAGAAATACGGCAAAGGGTTCTTAAAAATCGCAAGTACTTTTCGGAGATTTCTCAGAACGAGGAACTAGGAACTTTGGATGATTACCTAGAAAGACATTTTGATAAAAGTGGTCAAAAAGCCCTTTCAGATAGAGAAAACTGGCAAAATGTATCTTTTGATCAAATATTAAAGTATGAAGAAAATAGAGACAATATTAAGTTTAATGAGTATATACCTAATACTGACGAAGTCACTAGTGAAGAAAATATTATCTGGGATAAAGAAGAAGGGAACAGTGCGAGCAAAGCGAAAATTCGAAATATTATCATTTTTAATCCTAAGTTACAACATGAACTTTCAGTTGATTTAAAATTTAAAAAGAGACCTTCCCTTGATGCTTTCTCGGGGCCAGTTTTAGCAACTATTGAAGAAGAGTCTAAGTCGCTACATATCACACTTCCAATACAGACTCCGACTAACTTCAACACCTATAGGCTTGGATACACAGAAAAGAAGGACGGTAAAACAAACACTTACGTTTTTAAAGTTCTTGTAGTACCTTTCGAAGAGACTATTTTAAGACCCGTCAAAACAAAGTATATAGTTCAGATTCAGCAAAGTGGCAAATTTGGAATCGAGTTTTATTCTGATGATTATTTACTCTTCAATGAGGATGGATTAGAAACGGAGCCATTTTTATTCTATCCAAGTAATGCCTATGAGTTATCTTCAGAGCAATCTTTAAAGCTCCAATTAGGAGAAGTCGATGTAACGGACAGCCTATCCCTTCCTTTTACCCTAAATTACAAGTCAGCTTCAATCTTTGCCAGATTCGTAATGTCTGGCATTAAACCTGCGCCAATAGGGGGGCAAACTGTATGGAGTAAAAAGAATATAAATAAAAAATCCTTCTATTACCTTAAAAGGACAGATGAAAAGCGTCCTGATAGAGAAATTATTACTCTCGAGCATTTTAATACAGTCTATTTCCCGACTGGAGATTTCAGGGAAAATCTAAGATTAGAAGAAGAAATAATTGATCTAGGATATTCTGAGATTGTCATAACTGGACATGGAAAGCTAGAAGATAGAACAGGTATTTTACCTCCCGACTTAGATGAGGCATATAAAAATATCATTTCCTATTTCCGGTCGACAATTAAAGGAAGTTATAGAATTTTACCTAGTACTATCTATGTTGCTGGAGAACTCAGGACGTTATATCGGAAATATATAAAAATTTATCTATTTCATCTTAACAACATAGAACAAAATGGCTCCCTTTCAAGAGCCGAAAAGTCTCTGTTACGGATTGGCACAATTAGGGAACAAGGAAATTTAGAGCGGCTAAAACTTTCCCCCTTACATCCACTTTTAGTAGCATACCAATTAACATTATTAGATTCCTTAGACGAACAATTTTGGAATAATGAAAACGGAGAGCTTGCAAAGAAATTTTCCCCTATCAATCTCCTACCTTTTATAAATGATGGAGGTGGCGAGAAAGAGTATTTTATAGGCATTGATCAAGATCAATCTCCCGAATGGTTGTATTATGTTAATGCTACGGTTGAAGGTCAGTCGATAAATCGAAAAAATGTCCCTGAGATGATGTCTTCTAAAATCAGGGAGTTTGTGAAACACTTCTCATTCTTATACATTGAAAAAAATGCTCCAATACGCTTAAACTTAATTAATATTGGAGACGGGAGAGAAACTCTGCAGGGGATTTTTGAATATTTTAGTTCGGCTACAAAAGAACTTTCAAATAACTCTAAGAATCCGAATGACGTTTTCCCAATTTCCATCAACATTTATGGCTCAGAAAGTTTCGTTACTTGCTTTGAGCAATTTTCTAAATTCGAAAGTGCCGAAATCATTAAAAACGAGTTTGGCATAAACCTGGAGCAGTTGCGGGGAAAACTTGAAGTTGAGGACTTCTTGAAACTTTATCATGAAAAAGTTCAGTTTTTCCTTAAAACTGACTCAAGTATAAATGAAACAAAATATGAATATGCTCATATTACTTTCCATCAATTTGACGAAAGTGATGTGGAGAAATCCGATAACAACACTAGCGAAATAGCGTCTGGGGTATCACTAGGAGGTATTTTATCTGACCTGCCGTCTATTTATAGTCAAGGAAATTACCGCACAGGCTTTGGCATTAAATACTTAGAGGAATTTGATGGGGATATTTTGCTGCAACTGTCTAGAAAGCTTAATTCTCTCGCCCATATAGAAGGAACCTCACAAATTTATAAAGATCATTATGCTTTTGCCTCAGTAATAAACAGTAAAGTCAAGCAAAACTTGCAGGAGGTTTACTCAAGTTCACAATGGGTTACTTTTATTAATCCTCGTGTTGATTTAAGCTTTTTCAAAAGTGATAAAGATGTTGTTATAATACACTACACAGATCAGTACAGTACATCTAGTGGTTTTGATTCTATAACGGTCACAAGTAAGTGGGAGCAGTACGAATACATTCTTAAAGACTATCTGAAATCGAAAGTCGAGAACATTGATGGTGCAATTAAGCCTATTATTGATATGTTCAATGCAATAAACGGTTATTGGCTGTTGAAGCTTGGATCGCAGAACCCTTACGAAAAGGTAGAAAAAGAGAAAATAAGCATTCTATCAGCAGTAAAAGAGTTGTTAGCAATTCTTGATCATCCAAAAATAACTTGGGTGGTACTGTCTTTAGAAGAAATTCTTAGGGTGACTGGGGGAGCTGGATTGAAACAAAAGTCAGGGTTGTTTTCAGTGAAGAATCTAAATAAGACTGGGCAGTTTAGCGACGATTTACTAATGGTTGGTCTTGAAGAAATCGAAGGGGTTCTACAGTTATATTTCTACCCAGTTGAAGTAAAGATTGGGAATAACGCGTCTAAGACTATTAAGAAAGGGGTTATTCAGGGGAAAAATTCTTTTGAGTTAATAATAAAAACTCTTTGCCAACCAGGCTTAAGCGGAAAGATCTACAGAAACTATTTCTCAAAACTGATTTTAACTGCAGCGCAAAAATTGGCACTTTATAATGTTTGGCCGGATTACTCATCTAGGTGGGAAGATATTGAACAGTGGCGAGGCAAGCTTTTAAATGATTCATTTTCTATTGGGACCTTAAATTCTTATATCGGAAATTTCGGTGTGCTATCATTTAAAGAGAATTCATCTTACGGCAAGCGAGATATAGCCTTTAGAGAGAATTACTTACAAATAAACTTGTTTGAGTCTGACGGATTAAATGATTTGGTGCAGTCCGTTGAGAAGTTGAAATTGCGATATTCTGATCAGAATGCAATTGGCATCACTATTAATGACCTTTTGGAGCATAAATATGCTACTTCGATTGTCCGAAACATCCTTGAAGACACTGACTTTCTTCTTGCTTTAGAGCGGGAGGATGAAATTGAGGTAAAGAATGAATATCCTTCAGACATCGAGGATATTCCTGGTGAAGAAGTCCTTACAAAAGAAAATGTAGAAGACCCTCTACAAACCTATTTAACTTCTCCCTTAAAAGTATTGTTTGGAAGCCAAGCTAGCAATGGCAAGCCTATCGAGTGGTTTCCAACTTCAACTAATAAGGTTATGCATATGAACACTGGAATCATAGGTACTATGGGAACAGGAAAAACTCAATTCACAAAGTCTCTTATTACTCAATTAATAAAGAATACTCATCAAAATGTCGATTCAAAAAAGCTTGGCATTCTAATCTTTGATTACAAGGGAGATTACATTAAAGACGACTTTGTGAATGCTACAAACGCGAATATCTACGAATTACATAAATTACCGTATAATCCCCTTGCCTTAGCTATTGGGAAGACGCCTAAACCACTGCTGCCTTTACATACGACTAGGACATTACAAGAGACAATTTCAAAAGCCTTTACTTTAGGAAATATACAAAAGACAGCATTAAGAGGCATTATCATGCAAGCTTATGCCAATGCTGGTATTATAAAAGATGAACCCCAAACCTGGGTAAGAACAGCGCCAACCATTAATGAAGTATGTGAAATTTATCTAGATAGTGAAAATCCGAAAATAGATAGCTTGCACGCCGCGCTAACCGAGATTTATGATTATGAAATTTTCGAGGCAGATGGAGCAAAAACAAAGCCATTATTTGAACTTATAGATGGCGTAACAATAATTAATTTAAATGGGTACAGCACGGATTTGCAAAACTTAATAGTTGCCATTACGCTTGATCAATTCTATTCTCAAATGCAGATCCACGGGCATAGCAAGATTGATGGTGACTTAAGACAAATTAATAAAATTGTCCTTGTAGACGAGGCGGACAATTTCTTAAGTAAAGATTTTGAATCACTCAGAAAGATATTAAAAGAAGGAAGAGAGTATGGTGTGGGAACTATTTTGTCAACTCAATTTTTAAATCATTTTATAACTGCAGAAAATGAGTATTCTAACTATATTCTTACTTGGATCATCCATAGAGTGAATGAGATTAAAGACAAGGAAATTGCCACATTATTTGATTTACCGAACAGAAATGATAGGGACGCTTTAACAGGAGTGATTAAAAGTTTAGACAAGCATTATAGCATTGTTAATCTTGCAGGAAGCCCTCCAATTAAAATAAAAGACAAAGCATTCTGGGAACTTTGCAAGGAGGATTTAACGACAATATAGTACTGGCTTATTTTATTACAAATTAAACAAGGTCCAGAGGGGGAATAAGTCAGGTCCTAAATATGTGGTAAATCTCTCCGAAAAGGAACAATGAAGTTCGTTTTTGGACGATAGCTTCACTATTCCGAAGGCTAAATAAAGCAAGAAGCACAACCTTCCTCTTCAGCATCAAGTATGTTATCAATCATGAACGGTGAATTTGAATCGCTAGTGCGAGATTGACGAACTAGATAGTCCTCTTTAATTTGTTTCACTCTTTCTGGCCGACTCAACTCTTCTAAAGTTTCATCTTGGTTCCAGGTATAATCTCCCCGTTCATATTCCATTGCTCGATTAAAAAGCTCAGGATGTTGCTCTAGTAACCATACCCACTCTATTTTTTGTTGATAGAAACAAAAATAACATCCTGAACGGCTTCTACAATAACTACCTGTCTTGTCATTAACTTGAAATTCTATCTTATTATAATACTCTGGAATACCTACCCCACTTTGTTCTAAAATGCTGAAGATATCATCTATTTTTAAGATCCGATCGTCATCAATCAATGAAAAACCAGGCTCTGTAGCAAGAGGATATGATGTAGTTTTAAGAAACTCAAAGACGAGTCGGTTAAATAACTTTGTATTAGTGCGAAGCAAAGAATGAAGTTTTTGCTTTTGATTAAAATTAGCCGTTAAAGGTGTACCAAGAATTTCACGAAAGTAATCGCCCTCAAAAGTTGGAATTAATCTATCATAGATTTCGCCAACTTTGATTCGATTTGGTTCGATCAAAACCTTATTGATAACATCTTCACTCCAAATATTCTGCCGGAATGGGAAAATTGATTGAATATTGGACTTAGTCGAAATATAACCTTCTCTATCTTCGTCTCCTCGAATTCCTACATAAGATATGACAGAATCGTCCCCTACAAACTTTTCAAATGTGTCAAGCTTCAAGCTCTTGGTACACCATCTATTCACAGGAGAGGGTAAAAAGCCACCTAGGGTTTTTAGCTTATGGTCAAAAGGATTCTTATGACTACCATTGAAGGCTTGCAAACGTATAATTTTCTTGCCAAGGTAAACTTCAAGGTTGTCGATCAGTTTATACGTTGCATCTAGCTCCTTACCTGTATCTGAAGTATAATATTCAATATCAAGGTCAGGATAGTTGTCCTTCATATAAATAGCTAGTGCTGCACTATCCTTACCTCCGGATATACCGAGTACATGTCTTACTTTCTTCATTTCTCCATCAACTCTTTTAGTATCTTTGATAAAGCGGCCAAATCAGTTATAGTATTATTTGAAAGTGTTCTTCGTAATTCCACCTCCACTTTCTCCACTTCTTGGCTTCTGCTTTTAGGAAGCCTAATTATCCTTTTACAAAGGCCTGCATCAAAAGAACTGATTTCTAAACTTAATAAATCTTCCTTTTCTATTGAAAAATTTGTTTGAGATAGAGAGGTCAGACTGTCTAGTTCAAGAATTAACAATTCGAACTGGTCATAAAGCCTTATTTCCTCTTCGTCGGAGAATTTGTCTAAGGTATTTCCAGTTACAGGCTGCATTATAGAATTAAGCCATGCTCTTTTGTCATCTAGGTCTGATTCTAATCTCTGTAGGAAACGTTTTTGTCTAGGCAATAATAAATGCTTTTTTATACCTTGAAATCTTTCTCTAAGCCTTGATTTATAAGCGAGGAATTCCATTTCCTCTCCGAGTATTTCAGAACAGATGAATTCTTCAATTCTGGCTAACAGCTCGTCGTAGGCACTCCGTAATTCTCGAACTGCATCTTGCAACTTTTCTGTATACTGATGTAATTTACTTTCGTTTTCCAAAAGTTGGTTTAAGTCAAAGCCTAGTGCAGAGGGAAAAGCTTCGAAAAAAGTTTGTTCCGGATCTTTAGCTTTGGAGATAACGTCACGAACTTGTTTAGCCTCTTTGCTTAATCTATTAGTATTTTTAGAATATTCCGGCAAATGGCGATAAAAGCTTAAAAAGGGCTTAATCGTTTCGATAAAGCTTTGGTTTCCTGGCTTAATTTCCGAAGATTGATTTAGAAATGTTCGGTAGCTATTGAAGAGATTCAATTTAACTCCAATTATATCGAATGCTTTTACCTCGTACTCCTCTGGATTTTTAATTATTAGTTCTAGAACTTCATACGATAGCTGGGGAATATATCTATCATCACAAAACAAGGCAAATTCATTTCTTCTAATAAATAAAAATGTCGGTATCCAAAAGTCTATCAATCCCTGTTTGAGCTTGTACGGTCTTTGAGATAGTATACTTTTCAATTCAGAGACCTTTCTCTTGGAGACTTTTGCTGTATTCAAAAAATCTTCTGAAGCATCCCAAATGAAATGAAATTGGTTCTTAGGATCAACTATAATGTGATCAGAGATATTATCGTATAGCCGAATCCCATTTTCCTCAAGGAGAGCGAGAGCTATAGTTTTTTCTGGTGGAAATTTGTCAGGGGCAAATCCGAGGTCCTTCTTATCCCAGTTCTCTACTAGTGCTTTTAAATAACCACGTTTAGCACTATGAATAGAACCAGAAAGTTTATGCTTATTAATCAGTTCATTGTTGAATCTAGGAGCTTTGTCATAAATCCTCAAACATATTTCTGACAGTAATTTATTGAACGTTCTTTTGTTTACAACTCGTTCCTGTACTTGGCCCTTAAAAACCCATTGAACATCCTTAGAGTTATAGAGATTAGTTAGAATTTTATGATTTAGTAAGTTTTGTTGATGTAGCAATATCTCGCTAAGCTCTTTAATTGCGACTTTGTCATCTATATTTTCATCAATTACTTTTTTAGTTTTCTCGATTTCAAAAAGTAACTCCTTAATGGCATTTGAATTTTTATATAATCCAAACAAAATAGCTTCTTTTTGTCCATCTGAAAAATTCTTAAGTTCCTCAGGTGCCAAGTTATCATTGAAAATTAAATTGATGTACCCATCCGTCTCGCCTTCTGCCACTATGCTTTTAGGGTACTCAGATATAACAAATTCAAAGAGACGTGGAGTTCCTGATTTATAGGTTGCCTCTTTTGCAACAACAGGAGGTAATTTGTAATATCTGTTTAAAAGCGTAGTCACATCGTTTACTGCATCAACTTTCTCTGACGCCTTCGACAACGCCAAAGGTATATCTAGATCAGTTCCCTCTGTAACAATAAATCGCGTTGAATAATTGCGATACAGGATTACTTTATAAGTACTTTCAAGACTAGCAATGAGATCGGGAGCATCCTCTATACCTAAACAAATCTTACAGTATTGTTGCAAAAAATGCCTGTCCAATAAAGCTCCAGGACTCGAAAATATATTAAGTAGCCCTACTGTTTTAACAATTGAAGAGTAATCTTCGATTCTGTTCTCCACTTTTCTCTCTACCAGGTCAAGTGCGGCTTTTATTGCTCTCCAAGCCACAAGATCCGGATTCCCATAGAAGTACAAGTAGGAGTAGAAATTAAAAATCAAGTAATCATAAACATGTGATAAATTGTAAAATCTATCATTCCGTCTCGAATGCTCGTTGAGGCTGGTAGGATCAGTAGACTGAAGGAAAGAGAATAGTGACCTTTCATTCTGCCCATATTTCTGCAGAGCATGAGTCAAAATATGAGCAGAAAGTAGATCCAACGGGTACAAATTCTCCGCAACATTTTGAAGGTCTGTGGATAAATGAGTGAAGGCTTTCGTACTCTTGAAGAGATTTAACCCAACTTCTATCTCATTACTTTTTCCTACCCTTTTCGCCTTAGAAAGTTGTTGAGCGGCTAAAAACAGGAGTTGTTCGACAGGTTCATTGAAAGTTAATTCTCTGAACCTGCCTTTAACTTTTATCCACTCATTTTGTTGACGGATATTTAGATTATAAGAGTAAGCATCAAAGCTTTGATGAACAGCAGTTATTAACAGAATATTATTATCTGAATTGTTTACAAATTCCGCTAGCTGCTGAACAAAATACAGCTCCTTTTCTGCCGAATGCTTAAAGGCATATTCTAAAAACTTTCCAAATTCATCAATAAAAAGTATAAGTAATTTTTTGTCGCCGCCTAGATCATAGTATTCATTATATATTTGAGAAAAGATTTTTTGGGGTAGGATCCCATAATCTTCAATATCGAAATGATCAGCGAGGGCTTCCTTTATAGAGCGAAACTCCCCTAAAATATTTATGAACTTTACATTAGCATCTTCTAATAAATCTAATTGAAAGTAATTAGATAATCCAGACAAATGTCTTTGTAACGCTAAAATGAAAGCAGACTTCCCGGTTCCATAAGAACCAATAATTCCAAAAGATCTCACGCCTTCCCTGAAATCATTAACAATTTGATTTGCGATGACACGAGAATTTGGCGTCGGAATGTACTCTATATTTTTATCAATATCTCTGACGATATTGATAGAGGCAACATTCTTAATTAGCATAGTAATGATTTAAGATTTCTAGAGGGGTAATTTGCCGCTTGATTTGTAATTCTTTTATTCCAGCGTGATCACTATAATTAATGCAATCGTACTTTTTAGATATTTGCTCAAGCCTACTAGCTAAAGAAGTTCGGGATACTGCGAGAACCGACGTTACATTATTGTGATCTTGCTCAATAGTTGAGATACTGATTGATGACGAATCTGCTGCACAATTATCAAGAATGATGTACAAAAACAGAGCTTCCGGTAGTTCATCTCTTTCTTTGTTTTCTATGGAATATAATTCTTCTCCCCTTTTTCCTAAAGGCTTTATAAGGTTTAATTCTGTGAATAGCCCTTGAAATATATCTTCTTTTACCTTGCCATCACTTCTTATATACATCTTAATAAGAACACCAAAGTCGTCAAATATAGTCTTTTCATTTACTTGTAAAGCTTTAAGCTGTTCTGCTTTCCGTTTCAAAAAACCGAAGTAGGTGTTCTTATTGAACTCTATTTTTTCTCTCCTGAGCTCATTGAAAATTAGGCCATAGGAAGAAGCTACCCCTTTCTTCACAAGATTATAATGTAAAAGCCACAAGCTCATCTCATCTTCCAAGTACGGATCCCACCCCTCATCATCTAGAAGATGGATTGCGAAGTTGGTCAATTCATCCTCCTGAGTAAGTATATCCATAGCCCTCATCCAAAATCTAATAGCTGAAACCATGTTTTTACCCACACCAAGATCAATGACAGCGTCCTCACTTTTAAAGGACTTATTAGCTTTGATAAAATCGTATCCCTTTTTCAACCAAAGCTGTCTACATGGAAAGGTGTCGTGGCCCGAAAAACTAAATTTAGGCATAATGAAACAAAATATATCTAATTTACAAATTTACGATAATGAGAATCACTAATGCGATTTCCTAACTAGAAGTTCCTAACAACTTGCACTCTCAAACATGCTAAAAATATTAGCAAAAAACAAATAATTGCATAGCGTTATGTTAATTCAGTAGGAATGCATAGAGGAGTGATATTCCATAAGTTATGGTATGTTGATAATTAACAAATCGATGTCAAATGCAATTGAAAGCGAAATAACACACGAGAGTCATATGGACGACTTAAATTCATCATCTATTATTCTTTCATCGCAAATTTGTTTCCTTTCAACTAATGTAAAGCTACCTTGCTCAAGCCAATCAAATAAATAATTGAACCCTTGGAAACTCTTTCCTTGTTTTACCTCTGCAGATTATCCGGGAATTTAGACCATTTTGTCACAACCACTTACTTTCAGGCACTTTTATAGTATAATTACGTTTCTGTGTTATTACACCATTTTCTAAACCATAAACCTTATTATTATGATTTCCGTTATAATCATAAATCTCCAACTGGCCATTTTCACTATCTGTCGAAAAAAAAATAATAGAGTTTCTCTTCTTTAACCCGGCTTGGAAGATATCGTTAACCCTTTTATCATGCTCATTAGCGCGAGTCAATGCTCTGTTGAATCTAGCCCCGTTTAAAATTGCCATTATATACCCCCACTTTAACAAATACGCATCATCTTTCTTCAATTTATGCTTGGTCTTTAAACAAGTACTGATGACACCATGTGCGGGAGCAGGAACTAATGAGGGATTCCACTGTCCCCACTCGAATTTGTTATAAAATGCAAAATACTTCTGACGGAAAGTTACATACTCGTCATCGTCTGGAAACTCCCCTTTGATATAGTGCTCAAAAAATATTTCTAAGAATAACAGATCAATCTGTACTGCCGTAATTGAAGCTAAAATCGGATTCACCTCACGATCGTAGCTATTGATTTTGATTATAGATATCGGCTGGTCAGAATCGGACAACAGCTTAACATTACAGCTTTTTAAAACTTCTATCTCAAAAGCCTCAATAGTAGATGAACACGAAATTGATTTAAATGGAAACTCTTCAAATTGAGATATTGTGTAATAATTGTGTTTTGAAGAACCATTCCTTTTATAAACCTGAAAACAGTGCCTGTCTCCATCCACAAAGTTGCTGATAATTGATCTCACTGTATATAACCCGAGATCGTCGTATAGGCTTAGGAGGTCCAATTCCAAAAAGATCTCAACTTCGAAGATGTTTTTTTGTTGAAGTAAGGTAAAATGAAAGTCTTCAAATTTCAAAAAAAAAGGCTCCAACTTACAGTCATTAAATAACTTCTCTAGAAATTGTGCTCCTAGGAAGATTTTTGTTTTAAGCATCTTGATTCAAAAATAGCTGTCTATAGTCTTGATCAATTTGATCGAAAAATCCCGTAATGCCTCTTACCCGTAATTCCTTAATCGGCATTCTTCCTTTAGCGTCAATTAAAATCTCCTCAACACTTGTAAATACTGAGGCCTGTTCTTTAAAAAAATAAAAAACTTTGACGTCTTCATGTGAAACTAATGAAGGTTTATTTGAAACGGCTAACCTTATACCGTTTAAAACATGATCACTATGAGTTTCAACAATAATCTGCACCCCTGAGTTGGCGCATCTAGCTATCAGTTCACCAATCTTAGACTGCGCTCGCGGATGCAAGTCACTTTCAGGGTTCTCTAAGATCACAATATCCCCTGGTTGTGCTATAAGTAACGAAGTGATAATAGGAAGAGAATAAGTAAGTCCGAAGGCAGAATTAGATGCTGAATAAGAGTCCCAGTTTAAACCATTAAAAGAGTCAAAGTACAATTCATACTTTGTAGCAACTGTTTTTAAAATATTCAGTCTGACATTGTCTGAAATATGATTAAGCCAATAATTAATTTGCGCTTCTAACGGTAAAGGATCTCCTTCACTATCTAACACTAAGCAAATTGAAGGTCGATATTTCGAATTTTGTTCTTTATCGAAAGACTTTTGTCCGACTTCAGAGATATATGACACTGCGAATTCACCATTCTTACCTAAATTTTTATTTTCAATTGCATAAGTATTTTTCACAAAATGCGCATCTGGGGAGACTCTTGAAGCACTTATATATTGAAATCGATCTTGCGACAGTAACGAATTATCCAATAACGGAGTAAAATCTATCTCTCCTTTTAATACGGTGTCCCCTCTCTGATCTTTTGTAGAGAAAAGAAAACTAGTATCATTAATGGAAATTTCGATTTCCGAACATTCAGATTGAGAGTTCTCGATGTCTTTAATGCTGCCCAGATTCCCCGTGTATGGGCCGTCTAAGGATATTCCGTATTTAAGCTGATTGCTTTGATAAGCTTGCCTTAATAATAAAATAGCTTGAATTAAAGAAGATTTCCCAACGCCGTTTATACCTGTAATGACATTTAATTTTTTTAAATTCAATGTCAAGTCCTTCAATGCTTTAAAGTTTCGAAGCTTAATTTTGTATATCATTTAAAAACATCTTGACAAATTTTTCAACTGTTTCAATATTAGTTTTCAAACTTTCGATTGTCTCGAAATATCTACTATCAATCGATTTTTCAAATTGGGGTTCATCAAAAAGCTTAAGTGCTTTTTTTGCAAACAAAGCTTTATGTTCAACTAAAATGGCTCGTTCATCATCATTGAGTCGAGAGAACAAATATGTCCATACGCCGAATAAGTTGCTATTGAAATTTTTCGGGCCATCAAGATGAACCATCGCTTTCGTAAAAATTATTTCAGAAGGAAATATGGAGCTCAAGGCACTCAAAGTAGCTTCAAAGTCAGATTTGAAAACCTTTAACTTGTTCCTCTCATAACTATTTATACGTTCCATAGCTTTGTCGAGAAAATCCTGAATATTGCCAGCGTAATCATGTAAATAATTGAGAACTCTAAATGCTACATATCTTAAGCAAAGCTCAGCATCAGCCATTCTTTCCTTCCCTGTTGCACCTTTTTCTGGAATTATAACGTATTTATTTATAACATCCGTAAGGTTCAAAATATAACGAGATGAAGTAAATTCGGAATCTTCATCTTCGTTAATTGCGTGTCGAATTTCCTGCCTATTAAGTATAAGGGCACTTACATTGATATTTTTAAATATTTTATACCTAACACTTTTGGGCGTTCCCGGATAGATTGCAAAATAAGAAAGCTGTTTTTCTTCAAATTTACGTTGATATGTCCGCCCTAGATCGGTATAACATTTACCTTCTAGACTGGGGATATAATCCAGCTTAGTTAGTGCTAGCTGATTATCGTAGAAAGATTTTATGGCGCTAATTCGTTGAAGACCGTCGACAATTAGCCATCGATCATCGTTGGTAACATCGAAAAATAGTGGAGGGATTGGCATATTTAAAATAATGGTCTCTATCAGCCTACTTTTTACATCATCGTTCCACAAGTTCGATTTTCTCTGAAAATAGCCGTCTAACCGAATCTCGTTTTCATTTAATCTTTTATAGATATTATCTATTGTAATCACATCGCCGCGGACATTGATCTTTTTTAAGTCTTCCTCATCGATAGTAGAATTTCCAGGAGATATATAGGTTGGAAGATTAACCGCATCTAGAACCTCGGGATCGATATCTATCTGCTTAAACTGTTTAGCAATGTCCAGAAAATTCCCGTTAGATCTATTGGCAATATCCTGTATCTCTTTAAGAAAATATAAACGTCCTGTTTCGTGCTGCAAAAAGGTTGTCAAAAAACTGTGAGGACCTTTGATAATAATAAAATTATTTGAAGGAACAATTTTTTTTTTGAATTCCTGTGTCACTCGCAATAAGGTGTAGCCATCCTCATTTTTATAATTGAAGATTAGATAGTCGCCATAGCCGACATCTTGAACTCCTGGTAATAGGCTTTTACTATTTTTTGCTATAATATATTTAGCATTAGTTTCAGATATTGCTATTCCTCGCTCGATATTTTCAGGAAGCAAGTAAAGAAAATTTGAAGGTTTTGATGATAACTGGGAAGATGCTACTTTCAGTCCTGTCAAAATATCATCAGCTAAATCCGTAATTCTCATTTATTTTATATAGTAAACTTTTTTTTAAATTTCAACCTAACCTTATAATCATATGAATCTCCAAATTTTTAATTCGTTTAGCAACAATACACTCAAAAGGGCAAAGAATAGCTATTGTGCGTCTTTTAATGAACAAGCTTTTTAGATTGAATTATTCAAATGTATAACATTATTTAAAGAACTCGAAGTTTCTATTCTCGTAGCAGCAATTATTGCTCTAGACACTGAAACTGTAGCCTCTTAAGTCTTGTTATAACTTATGCGGGTTCTTTTCGATACACGGCCAAACGCTAATGAGCAATCTGAACTAATAGCTAAACCCCTTTACAAATTAGCACACCATACCCGGGCTTCCACAGCCTATGGGAAAGCTCCGCATAAACCTGTCCTTTTGATTTCGTTAATTGATCTAATCGAAAAAGGATTAGTTACAGGCAACAGAATACAAGTCGATACAGATCTGGTAGCGGCATTCCAGAAAACTGGAAACTACTGGTAAATAACCTTCATCAACCGGATTTCACGCAGCCCTTTTATTACCTGCAAAGCGAAAGAGTTGAGGGAAAACAGATCTGGTTTCTGCAGCCGAAGCTGGGATGCCAGATAAATGCACATATAAAAAGCGTTATTCGTCTATCGCAGGTTTTAGAGTATGCATACTTCTCATCTGAACTTTACCTGCTGCTTACTGATCCGTTTACAAGGAACATTATAAAAACCACGTTGATTGACACCTAATTCCTCTAACCAGGAACCAGTACCTTCAAAGCAAGGAAAAAGGGACAGGCTATATTCATGACATGGAGGCTTATCTGCTTAACGAACCACTGGCACAGTATAAGCCTGTCAATATAGAAACAGAGGAGGATGTATTTGTAAGAGGAGGTTTGTTTAAGAAGCTGGTGCCAAAGGTATATGACTCTACCTGCAGCTTCACCGGAATGCGTATTGAATCTACGTTCGGCTATAATTTTATTGATGCCTGCCACATTGTTCCTTTTAGCGTAAGCCAGGACGACAAGGTGAACAATGGTATTGCGCTTTGTCCCAATCTTCACCGCGCATTTGACAGAGGCCTGATATCGGTTGATCATTCCTACCGGCTTATGGTATCTGCTCATGTAGCGGAGGTTGAAGATCATCCTTACAGCTTAAAGCAACTGGAAGGCAGGAAAATAAGGCTGCCATTTAATAGCCGGTACTATCCTTCGCCAGAGAATCTGGATTGGCACCGGAGGGAGGTGTTTAAAGGGTAGTGACTAACTGATGGAAGAGTATTAAGCCCGTTTCAGGTCATTAATTCCTTGAGACAGGGGACAGCATAGTCTGGACTATTAAAGTACAATATCTTTGCAGATTGATGTCAATAGCAGTCGCTCAGCCCAAAGACATTAAACTTTCTTGCCACTAGCTAAATGGCGGCAAGTTCATCAACTTCTGCAAGTATCCTCTTAATTGATTTCTCATCATAATAAAAAGGGCTGACCAAAGTTTCAATGAGTTCAATCTTTTCAGGCTTATCCATCTTTAACCAGTTGTCAGTTTGCAATAAATAGTTGATTATAATGCCTCGTTCTTTTGGCCAATTATCTATATAAGAATCCTCTTTATCATATTCTAGATTATCAATTGTAGGTATTTCCCTTACTTTATTCTCAAGCTCACTCGAGACCTTATTAAAAATGTCTTTGAAAAATGGGCTGCGAAATAATTCAAGAGCCCTGTCGTCATCGACTCCAAACTTTAAGGCCCAAAATGCTTTATAAACTACTTTTAAATCATATAATTCTTTTAGTTCTATCATGTTATTTCTTGTTTCGGATTTGGGTGCCTATTTACGATAAGTAGTAGCGTTAAATAGACTATTGAAATGAAAATAACCCTGGCCACCTATATTATTCGGTGGAGAATAAAAATGTGCTTGAACTCCATTCACTGACATTCATTAGGGTGTTTTACCAGCGCATTTACAAGATCTCGTAATTGTATTTCATTCATTCAATCAAATAACCATCAAAAAAGACCTATCTGACAATCAATATATTACAGAAAAAACTTCATAATCTTGATAAAATCATCAAATAAAGATATGATTTAATTTCCCTGTCGCTTATAACGAAGCCTACAATTAAAAAAGGTTATTTAAATAGCAGAGGTTGCAAAAGCTACTACCCTACCCTACTTGTCAACTTCCCACTCTCCCGCCAGATATACGGAGGCATAGACTCTTTTAATGTAGATCAACTGCGGCTCAATATGCTGAAATGCCATGAAGTTCTGCAGGGTTAAGGGCAACGTCGACTGAAGCTTGTAATTCTGAATTTTAGCGATCAGTGGCTTCCCGGATATTTCTAAGGATGGCCTCCTTTGCTTTTTTCTCCAGGATGATGGAGCATTCCAAGGGGCAGATGCGGAAACTCGTCTTCGATCTCTTTGATGATAGGCATCGATATACTGCTATACTTTTTTCTCTTTAAATAAAGGAGCCTTCGATATTGACGGATATCAAGTTCTTTGCGCTGTATTACACCCCACTAATGTCCTCTGCACATTTTGGAAATTCGGTGGTTCGAATCATTACGGATATGGATTTTTAGATTGTTAATTTGTTTATCAAGTATTCAGACGCGTTCGTGTAAAGAAACCAGCATTTCGTGTAATAGTTAAAAAATTAACCTAAAATAAATCCACTTTAAGTATATATTCGTATAGAACAAGAGGAAATTATCATTTGGGCTTTGAACATCCGCAATCCTTTAATAAGCTCTTTAAAAGTAAAACCTCCCTTTCTCCTTCAGATTATAAAAGAAGTCTTCTGAATTAGAAAGGGAGGTAGTGTATAAATTCTGAAATGAATGTTTCAGATATTATCGATGAAGAAAAGAACACCTTTATCTGACAGCACATTCTCATCGTGTAGGTCTTCAAAGATGAGCCCGAGTGCTAGATTAAAATAATCATTGTTCTTTTTAAGCTTAAAACCGTTAAAGTTCACGAATTGTCGAACCAAATCAAGGTTGGTAGGTTCAGCACTTACTACAAATTCCTTTCTGACTACGGCGTGAAGTTACTCTGAAGCTTCAAAGCAAAGCCTCTTCTATATCGTTAATAACCTCTTTATCCTTAATAATTTTATCATGGCCTACGTTGGGGTAACTTTTACCAACTATTTCAGGATTAATATTTAAAAAATCCTGTAGGTATTTATCGGGATGAACGACGTCCGCCGGATCGTAGAAAACGATGCTTTTAACAGAGGAAGATCGTTGATACACTTCCACCAGATTGAAGTAGGAAGCAGGGGTATGAAACAGGTTCTCAAATTCAGAAAAAAACTCATCCTGAGCTGCTAAAGGAGCTTCCACAAAGCCGAGCGTAGCCTGAAAATTTTCTTTAAGCCTAATGAGGGGTGCGATACTAAGGAGTAGTTGAGGTTTAAGAGATACTTCCTGAGCGGCAATTATGTTAGCCATTGCACCGAGTGAATGTCCAATTAAAATGTCGGGAGATCCGAAGGCAAGGATGATTTGTTTTACTGATTCAATATAAAGTAAAAGATTAGAGAGTTCTCCCTCAGAGCTACCGTTACCCGGAGCGTCAAAAGCTATAATTTCTAATTCCGGATTAGATTTCAAACGTGTTATCAAATCAAAAAAATCAATTGCTTTTGATCCCCACCCATGTGTAAGGAGCACTTTCCTTCTTCCTTTACCCCAACGGAAAGAATTTATTGTTAGTTTGCTTTTAGCGAAATGAGGATCAAATACCTGCAGTACTTGTTTTTCAGCCTCATCTAATAGTTGTTGCTGCTGAAGGCGAACGGGCATTTTAGGAGAATAACAAATTACTTTCCACAGAATATCTTGATATTCTAGTTTGTTATCTTTTGGAAATGTTCTTGCTGTTTGAAGAAGGCTCTTTAGGTGTTTCATTTTATTTAGTAGTACAAGGTATTAGTATTAAAGCTTTTCAATAATAGCTTTTTTTGTTAAGTCGGCGACAGTATTTTGAGACTAAATTCGGTTAATTTGCGGGTATAGTTCCTGAATTTTACGATCCTGCTCCAAAATTTTGCCACATTTTTATATTATTTTGTGACATGAATTCTGTGCATCAGGAAATAAAAAATCTGAACATAGCAGTCAAATAAAAAATGTTAATATAACCTTTCAAGCATAGTTGAGAATAAAAGATATGAGGAAATATTCTCAGAAACATATCAAGAGTTCACTATGTAACCCTTCCTAAAAATCAGACTGTTTAAAAGACGAAAACTCGCCATTAAGAAATCTAGTATAATTTCTGACAATAATCATCGTCGATTGCCAGATTTGACACTCTTTTCTGTTCTTTCCTCTTTCTTTCGATTTGCGTATATTCGTATAATGTCCGATGATTCAATTTATCACCTTAATCTATTTATCGACGACCTCACTAATAGCATTCGTCGGGTAGAAAGCGGTGAGAGTTTTGAAACAGGTATATCGCTTGCTACCGGTGAAGATATAAAGTTGCTATCAAACAAAGTGGATGGCATTTTTCCTGGAAAACTGAATTTAACCGGGTTGACCGGCAGGTGTTTAAATTAACACTGGTTGATGAACCTAAAATCTTGCAAGGATTAATCAGCTTAAGTGATATGGATGGTTATGTTTATGTGAATCTGGCAGAATGTGCGCCCATCAATTTTGGTCCTGATAAAAAATATGAAGGTGTTGGTGGAAACCTTTTTGCTTACGCCTGTAAAATATCATGGGATGCTGGCAATGAAGGTTTTGTGTCGTTTAAAGCGAAGACCCAATTGATTCATCATTACGAAAATGTTTTAGGAGCAGTACATAATGGGGGGCATACTATGATTATTTATCCTCAAGAGGCATTATTTTTGATTAAACGATATTTTAAAGTTTGAATTATGGGATATATCAAAGAGCCCAAGAACGTTGACCTGGTGGTTGGACCATCAATTCTTACTTCAGCTACCCGGAAAACTATTCTCCAGGCGATTGCCCAATATAAGAAAACAGGGCAAAAACCCCTTAGCGTGAAAGTCGATAAAGGCCCGGTAGAGGAATCTGTACATATCGGTCCAAGAAAAAAGACTAAATAGCAGGTTACTGTGTTTGTCAGGTTGATCTCTTAACCAGAGCTGATAGTAAAAAGATATGAGGAAATTTTCTCAGAAACATATTAAGAATTCACAATATGTACGTCCCTATGTAGACGTTTGGGTAACGCGTGATGCTTCGAATGGAAGAATTGCATCAAGAGAGCAAGTCTTAAATAAATTTGAGGGGATGACGAATGGTATTGAAGAGCTAAAGGCTGTTGTAATTCCCGGCTATAAAACCAGAGGATAGAGATAGGGGTTTACCCAAGTTTTCGTCAACGGCAAAGGGCCAATTTAGGATTTAGAATAGTAACAAAAACACTGCTACTACTTACCTGTCGTCACCCATTCCCTATGTTCACATTTTTGTTTTGTTCACTTTAAAGTGAACACTTCGATTAAATGCACAAATAGCTTTGGCCTCTTTTCGAGGCTATTACATTTACAACTTTTCAACTTCTTCAGTTGAAAGACCAGTCGCTTTAGCTATATCAGCAGTAGGAATGTTCAGTTGTTTGAAATTACGTGCAATGGATATCCGCTCCTTTTTGGCAGCTTCTTCCGCCGCTTTCTCGACCGCAAAATCAAGTTGATTTTGCCTGTCCCATTTGTCTTTTAAACTGGTTTCGTATGCCATGCGTTCCTCCTTTGTTAATGCAGCAACCTCTGCTATTTCAAATAATTTCTTGAATATAGGTTTCCTTACAAACCTGGGAATATCAACAAATTTACTCAAATGCTTAATTACAAACAACCATTGCTCCAGATCGGTTTTAAGGTCATCTTCGGCTTTGTCAAAAACCGCCAGCTGGATGTAAATAAAACCGAGTTTGTGATAAAATTCTTTTCCCGTTTCATTATCCACCAGACTTACACGACGGATATACTGCCCGGGAAGGTTGTCCTCAAAGGAGAATCGTTCCATCAGTGCGATCAGGTACACAGGGGGCAGCTCATATTTCCATAAGTCAACGGCTCCCTTTGGAGCAATGTCGCTGATAAAGCGGGAAGAATAATACAGGCAGCGGTCTTTGAAGAACCTTTGATCAGTTCGCTGAATCTCCACCAAAAAATAGTTCCCTTTATCATCTACGCAAGAAATATCAAGAATCGCTTTAGCCGTATTTTGATCTTCCCCCTGATGTTCGTTCTTGAGAAAAACCAGGTCTGTAATCTTGTGTTTGCCAATAAAGATCTCATTCAGGAAAGCTATCAAAAGAGGTTTGTTGGGCTCGCACCCAAATAATTTCTTAAATCCGAAGTCGGATGTTGCGTCAATATATCTGCCTGGAAGTGTTAACATGATCATGTATTTGGGCAGTAAAATACAAGTTGATGAAATCGATGACCATGATGGCTGTCATAAAATTCATTGTTTTACCGCAAAACCGTGAAGGGTTACTCTGGGAGTCTGGAGACTCCTTTTTTATTTATTAATCCGGAGTTCGCTGCGCTTAAAACTCCGGACAGGCCCTGCCCTCCTCGTTTCTCGAAAGCAATCAAATAAATTCGTTCATTACCCCTTAAACACCTCCCTCCGGTGCCAATCCAAATTCTCTGGCGAAGGATAGTACCGGCTATTAAACGGCAGCCCTATTTTCCTGCCCTCCAGTTGCTTTAAGCTGTAAGGATGATCTTCAACCTCCGCTACATGAGCAGATACAATAAGCCGGTAGGAATGATCAACCGATACCAGGCCTCTGTCAAAAGCGCGGTGAAGATTGGGGCAAAGCGCAATACCATTATTCACCTTGTCGTCCTGGCTTACGCTGAAAGGAACGATGTGGCAGGCATCAATAAAATTATAACCGAACGTCGATTCAATACGCATTCCGGTGAAGCTGCAGGTAGAGTCATATACCTTTGGCACCAGCTTTTTAAACAGACCACCTCTTACAAATACATCCTCCTCTGTTTCTATTTTGACAGGCTTATACTGTGCCAGGGGCTCGTTAAGCAGATAAGCCTCCATGTCATGAATATAGCTTGTTCCTTTTTCCTTGCTCTGAAGGTACTGGTTCACACTAAAGAACAATGTTTAGCGGAAAGTAGGTGTCTCAATTAACGTGGTTTTTATGATGTTCCTTATAAGCGGATCATTAAGCAGCAAGTAAAGATCAGATGAGAAGTATGCATACTCCAAAACCTGCGATAAACGAATAACGCTTTTTATATGTGCATTTATCTGGCATCCCAGCTTCGGTTGCAGAAACCAAATCTGTTCTCCCTCAACTTTTTCGCTTTGCAGGTAATAAAAGGGCTGCGTGAAATCAGGTTGATGAAGGGTATTAACCAACAGTTTCCAGTTTTCCTGGAACACCGCTACCAGATCTGTGTCGACATGAATTCTGTTGGCTGTAACTAATCCTTTTTCAATCAGATCAATTAAGGAAATTAGAAGAACAGGTTTGTGCGGAGCTTTTTCCATAAGCAGTGGAAGCCCGGTTAAGATGTGTTAACTTGCGAAGGTATTTAGTTAGTATTTCAGGATTGCTCATCGACTTTTGCGACATTAGAAAAAGACGTTTGTGAGCTGTAATTATAATTTAATGTTAAGTTTTTCAAATGAAAACTTCGAAGGTTCCGTGGCATTCTATAGCTTTATGGATTAAAGTAAAGGAGTGAAAATAGAAGTTTTAGAAGAACGGATGGGAAACATTGAGGATACTAAGTTATCCTCTATTCTCGGGTTGATACTAGATGCTGTTAGAGATTTTCCTTTAATGGGAACGAATGATACCGAATTGTATTTTAATGAAGTCAGAAAATTAATTGGCTCGGATGAAATTACTCAAAGTTCAATTGATGACTATTTAAACCTGAGTTACAAAGAAGAACGTGAGAGTGATATTTGGATCTGTTAAAGATATTAAAAGGAGAAAGCTACTAGGGAAAAAGCTTATCGTGCAAGAGGCATAATGGCTAATATGTGAGCCAGCTCAATTGTCGTATCACTGATGCGACAATTTCTTTTTCAGGAAAAACTTCCGCAAACAGATTAATAGAAGTTGAAAAGGAAGTTCAGATTTCGACCCGTCTACGGTAAAGCCAAAAGTCGATTTTGTTCTGGTTGACATTAGACCTAGGAGGAGTAAGTGAAAGCATTATTGTCGATTGAACCAGAGTTTGTAGCAAAAATATTTAGCGGCGAGAAAAGGTTTGAATATAGAAAAGCAATTTTTTCCAATGAAGCTGTGAAAACCGTTGTCATTTACTCGACTATGCCAATAGGTAGGGTGGTAGGCGAATTTGAAGTAAATAGTATTTTAACTGATTCGCCGGAAGAAGTATGGAAAAAAACCAAGGAACTTTCAGGGATCAAAGAGAGCTTTCTTAATGAGTATTTTGATGGGAGAGATAAAGCTTATGCTATTAAAATTGAGAAAGCTATCATGTATGAAAATCCCAAGGATTTAAGTGAAGTAATCAACAGGAAGGTGCCTCCCCAGTCATTTTGTTACATATAGCGAAAAACGGAAATGGTTTTGACGGGAGAGAATGTTGGAATCTTTAGCAGCTGCTAAAAACTATCCAGACAAATACGCTAAGCCGCCTAACAATCATCTATGCCAGCAGTCGAACTGGGACTATACCGGCTGCTAACTTAATTAATAATGAAGTTTTGAAATACAAAAAGCTCCAATTGGAGCTTTTTGTATTTCAGTTTTTTTGAAGCTGTGTTTTATTGGTGAGCATATTCCTTCAAGTTACCTTGATGGTGACTTACGCGACCTCCATAGGTCGATGAACTAAATCCATAGTACCATTGCCTGCCATCTAATCCATTGAAATATAGAACCAAATTTCCATCATCTTGCAACTTCATGTAGCTCCTGTAAGCATTTCCTGATCTAAGGGATCCAGAGGGTGCTTGAGAAGCACTTGCCCAAATCTCACCATTAAGGTTGCCGTTAGTGTGATACCTTTTAAGAGTGATGTTTCCATCTAATTGATAGAACAATTTATAGATCCAGCCTGTACCACTTGCTTGCGTTCCGCTATTCCATAGTGGGTTGAATGCATTATCATAAATGACCAAATTACCATCTGGCTGTAGTGTTAATCGGAATTGTTGGTTGGGGGAATAAATGCTGGCATCGCTACCGTTAGATGTCAATAATGGTAGATCAGATGGACTTATAAAGTCGGTTGGTTGATAAGTTCCGTACAGTTCCGCATTTTGTATCCAAGCGGCTGGCATTAGACTTGCACCACTAACAGGCAAAGCCGTGTAAAAGTTTGAAGATAAATTGTAGTAATTTGTCCATATGCCAAGACCATCGTCTACATACTTAACCTTTATTGTTACATAGCCTCCTACTTTACCGCTTCCTATTGTAACAGGTTGAACTTTTCTTAATTCACGTTGTCCGCCGTAATCGTTAGTGGAAACTGAAATTTCGGAAGTTAAATCAGTGACAATATTATTTTTTACATATACAACTGTGTATTTGACTAACCCAGAAGCCCATCCGGTGTTTGGTGAAGGTGCTACTGCTCTCGAAATAGTGAAGTTAATTTCAAAATAGGTAGATTCAGTATTGCTAACAACTATATTGCCATTTTCGACAAAATTAGGGTGAATCTCAACCTGCGTTATAAATACTTGAGAATAAATAGATTGAATGGTTATGAAAAACACTATAACCGTAAATAAGGTCTTTTTCATCTTGAGGTTATTGATTTTCATATGTTAACTTGTATTCATTTGCTCCGTTATATCGCTGCTGAGCCTCCTCCAGGTCTTCCCTATATACTGTGTTTGGTACATAGAATTGTTTTTGATCACTATCATAAACGATCCTATCTTCAGTTACATTTAATGTTATGGACAGAAATCGCACTATTTTCTCATAGTTTTCAATGGTGGCTACAGCGTCATCTTTGGGTATTGATTTCTCTTCTTTTTTGCAACTCATTGTACTTATCAAGCACGCTACAACGGCTATTCGTAGAATTCTTTTTGTAGTGATCATTTCGTATCTTATTAGGTGTTTATGCTTACTCTTTTTAAGATTTTCAGCATGCTTGAAATAATTTGGCTGTTGCCTTTCCGAGTCCGGAAGAGGCTCCGGTAATAAAAATTGTCTTTTGCATGATATTTTGTATTAGTTGTATGATGCAAAGTTGGCCAATAGATAATGACGCGAATTATTCTTTTTGGTTATTTAGCAAGCCAAATTGACGATTCTTTTATTGATGACTGCCCGCTATTTGCGGTTACTCCCAAACAATTATTAGATGAGTGGTTGCGGCTTTGATAAATCTTGTATAGATTTATGTCCTATTGCATTGTTATTTTCATCCAAAGGTATAAATGAGTTATATGCAACTTCAATTATGTTTCCTTCTACATCCTGACAGTAAAAAAAGAGGCCGCCGAACGGAGGCATTGTAAGTTCCTTAATTATCCTAACACCTTTGCTGATCAGGTCATTGTAAATATCTCTAACTTCTTGTTCAGTCGTAACATTATAACCGAATGTGAACGACGCACGTTCACTAAGCTCAGTACCAATAAAAGTTGCTAATTCGCTTTTTTTAGCTATGCTAAACAGGAAACCATTCATCTGGTAGATGACTATATCTTTATTTTCAGCCGTTGGCTTCCACCCGAGCTTCTGCTCGTAAAAGTCCTTCATTGCGGGCAGATCGTTTGCTGCGATTGTTAATACGGTAAGTCTTTGTTCCATTGTTTGATTGTTAGATTTGTTATCATCAGTTATACTGCAACACTTAATTCGTAAATTTCAACGATGCAACGGTTCCATTTACATCCTTTGGTAAAGCAAATGTACAAGGGCGGTTGAAGTCAGAGTTTGTAAAAAAACGACTTTACAAAACAGAAGGCGTCTGTCCTGAGAATTTTTTTATCTCTTTGCAGAGGTGACTGTGGTCATAGTAACCATATTTTAAAGCGATATGGAGTAGAGTAGTACCGGGCGATCGCTGTTGTAGTTCGCGCATAGCAGATTTATTGCGAATAATACTTATAAACTTTTTTGGCGTTAACCCAACTTCCTTTTTAAAAATCCTTTCCAATTGCCGTGCAGTAATACAGCACTGATCTATTAACTCTTCCACCCCCACCCGTCCCGACTTATTTTGAATATCATTAATAATGCGTGGTAACGGACTTAAATTTTCTCTACTAATATTCTTTGCCGAGAAATATTCATTTAAATACGCGTAGGAGAATTTAGAAACTTTTAGAAAATCGGGCGCGAGCTTTCTATCGAACTCAATAGTCGCATCCGTTATCTCGTGCAAGGAACAAAAATTGTGCAGGCAATTAAAACCGAATGGCTTAAAACGGATTCCAATCAAATCTGCATTTGGAGAGATATAGCTTATTTGGTACGAGGTCATTGCGCCAACAAGGTAAGTGTTACTGTGTTGCAGAGTGTGGTTCTCAACTTTACAGCTTTCCCCGAAGTTGAAAATGATGTCGACGCAGCCGTCCGGAAGGATTCTATTGCGATAGGTCTCCTTATCATTATTCTTCAACACCCAGTAGCAGTCAATGAATTGCCTAAGTGCCGGCACGGGTAAAATTTCCTTGTATTGCATGTTGTCTATTTCACTGCATGCACTGTATATTATATATCAATCCATTTTTCATCCAGTTTTGATATATTTTGTTATCAATACTTCGTCAGGGACCAAAATACAGTGTCTTAACCAAAGTAGAAATAATAAACGGATTGAATTATCGTAATCTGTGTCTATTAAATGCAACCAGAAAGTCGGGCTGGGCAGACATTTGTTCGGAATGCGCAGAAGTCAAAATTTCGGGATTTGTCTTAAGCAACTTCGATTCAACCAGGGTATGGAGCTGAAGGAGCATTTCCGGAAGCCCTTTTTCTGACACTGTTGGATGGTATTTTTTTTCAAGTTCGGCTTTCTGCTCGCTCGATGCCAGGCACAGATCCCAGCCTTCGCCGACTTTGAACCAATATTCTTTGGCACAATTGTCTAAATCAAACATATACATCCTGGCCTGAAATTCTACTGTCGTGTTTTTCAAATTATTTCTTTTTAGTTCCTGTTAATGGTTCTGCCTTTGAAACTGACTTTTTACCGGACTGGTAATCAGATTCTGATTTCTTAGTTTCTGTGCTGGCCGCTTTCTTAATGTTCTTGCCGCCTTTGTCTTTACTCATAGTATTAGTATTTATCGGTTAATGTTAATTGTTTGATCGCTGAATCTCTTAGATTGATATTTAAATCTTCATAATGATCAAAGCGGTATTGATATACTTTCTCAGTGCTGCCCGGACCTTCTGCAATTAATGCAGCAATGTGTTTGAGAGCACCTGATTTAGCCATTTCCATTGCTTGTGCTCTGCGGTCGTATCCATAAAACATCTCATTTTCTGGTAGAAGCGAGTAGCAACGTTCAGGAACTGAGAGTTTTTCGGCTGAAAGACCTCCTGTGCGAGTTTGCCCTTCAACAGGCATGACTATCTGTTTGAAATCATTAAAGGATACTTCCGTTACCTTCGTATCATTCTTGAAAACACGGTAAAACTTATTGAAACGATGTTTCTCCATAATTTTTCTGATAAAATGTTATATTTAAGGAGTACCGGATCAGAGGAGGTAGTTCCCAGTGGAGGTAAAAATGAGATTGATAGGTACCTTATAAAGGTAACATAATTTATGGGATCCCTACCATATTTTATATTATATTTCAAATCACTGCTATAGCCGGAGCGACTCGGCCTTCATGTAGCGGATCACAGATCCTTTGATAGGGCTTCGGAATAGCATATTCTGAAGAGCTGGGAGAATATTCCGAAGAGCTCGTAACTTGGTTCGCTGGATATAGCAGGGAGTGATTTTCCCCGCTATATTCTCAGCATTATATGAGTCTGTAAACTTACTAAGTTCGTTCTATATCGAAGTGATTTCGATAAGCTTCTGTTCCGTTAATGGTTTGTTAAGGAACTGACACACATATGGGCTTTGTAAAGCAAGTTCTTTATCTTCCGGATGCAAAGACGATGACAGCATAATGATAATGCACTTCTTTTTTATGTTTTCGGGCAGTTTATTATATTCAGCCAGAAACTCAAAGCCATTCATCTCAGGCATGTTGATGTCAAGAAAAATAAGATCTGGGAGCGCTTCCTCATCTCCTGTATTAGTGCTTAAATAATCAAGGGCGCTTATTGCTGACTCAACACTTACCACTTCCTCTGCAAATGAATATTTAGAGATTACTTTTTCGGCAAGAAACCTGTCGATCTTAGCATCGTCCACAACCATTACCTTATGGTAACTAAAATTATTGATTTCCATTTCTTTATTTAGATTTAAGCCAGGTTAGGCAAGAATATTTTGAATTCAGTTCCAAAGCCCGGTTTTGATTTAAATTCGAGCGTCCCATTTAACTTGTCTATGGTTTCTTTAACGAGGTACAGCCCCAGGCCGGATCCGGTTGATTTAGTAGAAACACGGAAAAACATATCGAATATTTTTTGATGATGTTTTTCGTCTATACCGATCCCATTGTCTCTAACGATAATGTTAACCCCCTCGACATTAAAACTAACGTCTATCTGCACATATGGATCAGTAATATTAGGATTATAATATCGCATCGCATTAGAAACGAGATTGTTTAATATAACTGAAACTCTGCCTTTGTCGGAATAAAAATCGCTGTTTTCGGGTATATTCACTTTCATACTGACATCGGATTTGCCGTTGCTCATGAATTTCAGAGAACTGTTAACCTCTTTAAGTAGTTCCCGGAAGTCGACCTTTTGCTTTTTTACTTCTACTCGTGCATTTCTTGAGTAGTCCAATATGTCAAGAATGAATATATCAAGCTTCTCAATACTTTCCTTCATTAGCTCGAAGTTCCCGAGCATTTCTTCATCTTCGGTTTCTGTTTGAGAATACTCCAATAGGCCTAAAACAGAGGCTAATGGTGCCCGGAGATCATGCGATACACTGTAAACAAAACGATCCAGTTCATTATTGGTTTTTTTAAGTTCCTCATTAGAAATCTCCAACGATCTTTCGTGTGTCTTCCTTTCGGTGATATCCCTGAAATTAGCAACATAGCCGCCCACTGCCTCCTCATGTAAAAGGTTAGTTACATGCCCCTCTGTCCAGATCCAATTCCCTTCTTTATTACGGAATGGGAACTCAAAATATACCGGCACGCCAGGATTTTCAGATAAGGGCACCAACATTTCCTGCACAGTTGCATGATTCTCGGGGTAGATATAATCAAGAATCGAAGTGTTTAACATTTCTTGTGGTGAAAAGCCGGTCATCCCGGTCATAGATTCACTAACAAAAGTAAACTGCAGGCAGTCGTTCGCAATAGTTATAGCATCATTTGAGTTTTGAATAAGCGATCTAAACTTTAACTCATTTTTTTTCAAAGCATTTTCTGCTTGCTTTTTTGCTGTGATATCCGAATTAATGCCGTCAAGCCGGATCAGTTTACCATCTATGTTTAAAGTGGGAGTTATTCTCGTCTCTAACCAGCGTATCTGGCCGTCTTTATGACGTATCCGGTATTCGTTATGGATCGCTAGACCACTTTCCAGCCGAGGTACTTCACTTAGGACGGTCTGCTTGTCCTCGTCTAAGATAACCTTTAACCAAAGCTCTGGATCATTTTTCATATCTTCCGGCCCATATCCGTAAACCCGCTTGCAAGCAGGCGACATCTGCAGCACCTTGTTTTGAACCATGTCGGTTGACCAAAACACCTCCTCCATACTATCAAAAAGCGTCTGCAATTCGGCATTAGCGCTTGCGAGTGCGTTCTCAGTTTCTCTGGTATGGGTTATATCAAATGTAATGCCTACCATTTTTGAGGCTGCGCCGGTTAGGGGATCTGTCTGAACACTTCCCATATCTCTGACTAGCCGTTCAGATCCATTTCCCGAAAGAATGCGATATTCAATATCGTACGTCCCCCTGGATGATATAGCTTTACTTACCTCACGCTCAAAAAGTCCTTGATCTTCAGGATGTATTAAAGCCAAATAGCTATGATAGGTAAGGTCAATTGAACCGGGTTTGACACCTAGTATATTAAAAAGTTCGTCAGACCAATAGTCTTGTTTACTATCAATGTTTTCAGTCAGATCGACTTCCCAACTACCGGCCCTGGCAATTTTTTGAATGTTTTTTGAATGACTAACCTCCTTTTCTAATTGCTTGATCTTTTTAATCTTGGTTGACGTTAGTTCCTTTACTATTTCTGCACGGTCTATAACTTCAGAAACAGTCGCAGCCTTCGCCTTGAACAATTCTTTGTCACCACCAAGTATTGTGAATGTGTCTGACAAAATGGAATCCAATGTTGAAATAGCTGCCGTTCCCGGGTGTTGACACCTTAAGAGAAGCTCTTCGTTTTTACGTTCCAAATCCAGAAATGCTTTATTTATCGAATCAAGTAAACTTTTATCGACTTCAAGCTCGACAGCTGGTGGTTTATTTTTATCTATTATTTCTTGTAAGAGAGGATGCAGCATGGTTTGATTCTACGAGAAATAAAAAAGAAAGTTGCGCTGATCTGAATTAGTAAATTTTATCTACTTCACTTCAAATGAGGTGCTTATCAATAAAAGGCAAGCCGTTTCATGTTTCGAGGCACCTCACTTTAAATTTAGTATACTTAATAATATCCTAACATCAGCTTTATAGTCTCTTAGTTTCCTGTATCTACTTTTGGATGCTCATTGTGCCATGGATCATCCAGATAGAAGAACGGATTTAGAATTGTTTGAAGCCATCCGGAAAGATGATCATCAGGCTTTCGACGTTCTGTATCAGCGTTACGGCAGGCAGCTTTATCTATTTATGCTAAATAAGGTTCGTAAAGCCGAAGCTGCAGAAGAACTGGTAAATGATGTATTTCTGATTCTCTGGGAAAAGCGCGACAGCATTAAGATCAGCACAAACGCAGCAGCCTACATTTTTACGATCGCCAAAAACCTGACCCTGCAGTATATCCGAAGCAGCCATAATAAACAACAATTCATAGAAGAAATTGCGGCCATAGAGATCCCTGCTTCCGCAGCAGCCGACGATGCCATCTATTACCAGGAACTTACTTCATCTTTAACTGCTATTATTAACGAGCTTCCCGAGAAATGCCGTGAAATATTTTTATTGAGCCGTGATAAGGAAAAAAGCAGCAGGGAGATTGCCGACGAGCTTAAGTTGTCTGATCAGACGGTGAAAAACCAGCTGAGCAAAGCCTTACGTGTGCTTCGCTATAAGTTAAATGAAGCAACACACTTCCTTTTTAATTTTATGATACTGATCCTCAGTATTTTGAACGAAGGGTAAAATTATTTTTCATTTCCGCGTAGTACCAGTTCTACTATTTTGCATCTTCATTTATAGAGGGCGGCAATGTCCGTTGTTAGAAAAGGAATCTTAATACATGAATAATAAAGAACGCGAGCGCTTACTTTCGGAGTTTCTGAAAGGGAATAATCATCCTGAAGCTGAAAAGCAGTTTGATGCCTGGTTCCGGCAACTAAATGTCGACAGGCAGCAACAACCCGATCAGGAACAGCTCCGCCAGGCAACAGACCGCATTGCGGCACGTCTTCGTAAAGGTCGCCAGGGGGCTGTCGTGAAACCTCTTCGCCCTGGATTATTACGCTTCACTGCCGTGGCTGCTTCAGTTCTTTTAGTCATAGGACTATTTTGGCAGACCCAGGCAGACGGTTATTTGTATGGCCTGTTTCACCCTGTAAAAACTACCGTATTCCGGGCAGATAATGGTCAAACCAGGACCCTCACCCTTCCCGACGGATCCATTGTTCAGCTGAACCGTAATTCATGGATCTCTATCGACAATCATTTTGGAAAAAACAGACGCCGTGACGTGATCTTACATGGAGAAGCATTTTTCGAAGTTTCAAAAGACAAATCTCATCCTTTCCTGGTGAAGGCAAGCAACGCGGTGGTACGGGTGCTTGGAACCCGGTTTAACGTTTCCGAAGATCAACGGGGAAATAACGTAATGGTAGCGGTTGAGGAGGGAATTGTGACCTTAAGGGATCAAAGCCAGCAGGCGGAGGATGGACTGCGCCTGACCGCCGGACAAAGCGCAATGCGTTTAAGTGACGGTACAGTTAGGCCTCTCAGCGCGAAACAAATACACAATTACTTCAGCTGGCGAACCGGGCAGCTTAACTTTAATGACACCTCCCTTAAGGATGTAATAGATCAGCTACAATTGATCTATCATACGCCGATAAGCGTATACGAGGATGTTGATGCCGGTCAGCATCTCACTTTGGCTTACAAATATGCTCCTCTACCTGAGGTGCTGGATGTAATTTGCCACTCCATGGGTCTTCAATACACACAAACTTCAAAAGAGATACGAATACAGAAATAATCTAATTACATGATGAGAATCAATACTTTACACTATTGCAAAATGGTGTTACTGGCCATGCTTTGCCTGTTTGCAGGCCTGAAGAATGGAAGTTCCAGAGAAAATTTTGGTAACCCTGGCCGATCTGTATACCCTGATTTAGCGGGTAACCAGCAAAAAACCATAACCGTAAAGGCTGCAGCGATCAGCCCGCAGGACGCTTTAGCTCAGGTGGCTAAACAGGCGGGACTGGGCGTCAGTTATAACAATAGCCTCTTGCCTAAGACCATCCTGAAATTGAACCTTGAAAAGGTTTCGCTGGAAGTGGCCCTGGAGACAATTCTGAAAAATACCGGCTTGAAAGCAGAAGTGACCAAATGGAACACTCTTACCCTGGTTAAAACGACGGCTAAAAACCCAAACGACCAGGCCGGTGGCAGCCCCGGCACCCTTAAAGGCCGCATTGTAGAATTTGAAACCTCGCAGCCACTGCCCGGAGCATCAGTTAGGATACTCGAGCTGAACAGGGGCATACAGTCAAACGGAGAGGGGTATTACCGCATTACCACTATTCCTGCCGGAAAGTACACCTTACAGGTCTCCTTCATTGGATTTGCCACTTCTAAGGTACAGGTAGAGGTGCGGGCCGGAAAAGAAGATACGTATGATGTGAAACTACAGGGAAGTAACCAGCTTGGTGAAGTGGTTGTTTCAGCTGTAGGCAAAACCCGCCGGCCTGTCCCCCATACCTCCGAAAAGCAGGTGCTGGAACAGGTGAAGTCTGCTTCGGTTGTTGTGTCGGCCATATCTTCAGAGCAGATCAGTAAATCTGCCGACCGGAATGCCGCTGAGGCGGTGCAAAAAATAGCGGGCGTCACCGTGGCCGACGACAAGTTTGTCATCGTCCGGGGGCTGAACCAGCGTTATAACCTTACCTATCTGAACGACAACGTTGCCCCCAGCACGGAGGTGTATAGCCGGGCCTTTGCACTTGACCTTATTCCCAGCCGGATCATAGACCGCATCATGGTCTATAAATCCGCCGGACCGGAAACTCTGGCCGACGCTACGGGTGGTGTAGTGAAAATATATACCAAAGATGCCAAAGCAGTAAAGCACTTTGACATAGAGCTGCAACTTGGCCATAGGCAGGGAACCACCTTCAACGATAACTTTCTCAGCTACAATGGGGGTAAATGGGACTGGCTGGGCTTTGATGACGGCACGCGGAAACTGCCATCGTCCGTTCCGGGTTATGATCAGTTGAACCTGGCGCAATTAACGCCGTCTCAATATGCCAGTAGCTTTAATCCTACCTTGACGCATCAGGTGATGCGGGCATTGCCCAGCATGCAGGTGACGGCAAACTACTACAATGCGTTTCGGATATCGGGAAGGACAATTTCCACACTCACTTCTTTAAGTTACAAAAATGAATACCTGAAGGCAGACATATCCCGTCAGGAGGGGTATCCCGAAATTTCGTGGGGCACAACAGACAACAAGAACAGGGATGACCGCAATGCCCAAACCTCTCAACTGAACCTGTTGCAAAACTTCACCTTTCGATTGCGCGACAGCAGTAGCCTTTCGTTTAAGAACTTTCTGTTGCTGCAAGGACAGGATGCCGCCATCGTGCGTCATAGCCAGTCTATGAACACCGATATCTCTTCTGCCCGGGCCAACAAAGACAATATTCTGTCGTTCAACCAACGCCTCCTATATGCAGGTAACCTTGGTGGCCTACATCACTTTGGCAAGGGAAAGCACCAGGTTCAATGGAATGGCGGGTATACCTTCAGTCAGCAATCCACACCAGATCAACGGGTAGTGCGGCTCACCGGACCAACCAGCCGGGTTGCGGTTGGCGATACCACCATTCAATGGCGGGCCAGGGGACAGAACCTGGAGTTTAGTGACACCTTCGACCCGGTCCCGATGCGCCTGGGCTCGATATCCCGCCTGTGGATGCGGAACAGCGAGGGAAACTACAATGCTTCGGTAGATTACGCTTACCGGTGGAAACCCTGGCTTTCGTTACGTTTGGGAACCTTCCAGCAATGGAAAGAGCGCCGGCTTTACAGGCGAATTTATACTGTGCATGAGGGAGATGTCACTAACCCGGAGGACATTTATTACCAACCTGGTAGCAGCGGCCTGTACATAGATCCGCAATTGGTACGCTTCCGTGAGCAGGATCTGCCCTATGTGTGGAGCAAAGAATACCTCCGCGATGACTATGCCGGACTGCGTGTACATGACCGGACTTCAGGTGCTGACAGCTACACCGGAACGGAGCAGAATAACAGCGGTTATTTTGCCCTGCAATTCACACCTCTGGACAGGAAATTTGAAGTCTATGGTGGTTTGCGCTACGAATATAACCGCCAAAAAATTGGAGCGGCCATTCCCCGGCCAACTACGCCGGGCATTAACATCCCCGTATACATTGAAAACCCGATGGAAACCTGGTTACCCTCGGTTAACACCTCATGGCGCCCGGGCGAAAGCTGGGTAGTGCGGGCTGCCTATGCGAAGACGGTCAACCGCACGGAGTTCCGGGAAGTTGCTCCTTACAAAGAACTGGATTTTGAGAGCAACACAGAGATCAGTGGAAATCCCGACCTCAAGTCGGCAACGGTGAACAATTACGATTTCCGCCTGGAGTTTTATCCCCGTGGAAATGCCAGAGGAGAAACTATCAGTGCGGGAGTTTTTTACAAGGAACTTAGCAACCCGATCGAGCGGGTCAACACCTCAAACCGGGTAATGAGCATGTTCCCATCCATTTCTTACCAAAACTCGGCCTCTGCAACCATCAAAGGACTGGAGATTGAAATGAACAAAAAGCTGGACTTCATTCCTGGTAAGCTGTTCCGTAATCTCTCGGTCATCGCCAATGTCTCGCTTATTAAAAGCGAAACGCAGAATGATACTACCAATGCATCCACGCTCTCGTTTACGACAGACAAACGTCCCTTACAGGGGCAGTCGCCTTATATCATCAATGCAGGGCTATACTATGATAATGCGGCATGGGGTACCCGAATTGCAGCTATTTACAATACGTCGGGAGAAAACATCTACGCCGCCGGACGCGGATACCGGTACAACGATTTTATCTCCGGACCGGAGTACCGGAGCAGTCTGATCGAACTGCCCCGGCATGTGCTCGATATATCCGTTACACAGCGTCTTGCCGGCAGCCTGCAGGCCAAGCTAAGCATACAGAATTTACTGGATCAGTCTGTACGAATAGCAGAGGACTTCAATTTTTCTAATAAGTATGAACCCTTGCGTGCTACGGGTGAAATGGGCGAAGTTGAAGGAAGGCCGGTAATGGACGGCGACAATATCGCCTCCAGTTTCCACCCCGGCAGACATGTGGTACTTAACCTGTCCTATTCATTTTAACGACAAGGAATCATGAGAAAGAACAAGAATAACATCAGCTGGTTAGCGTTGACGGTCATAACAGCTTTCCTACTTCAGGCTTGCGACAAAGCCGAAAACTACTACGAAAAGCTGGATGCGCAGCCGGAAGTGATCACCAATTACAGATCAGTGTACGGCGTTGGCGACACGCTGGTGCTGCAGGGCCGCTTGAATCCCAAAAATGGCTTAACTGTCCGAATCGGAGATGTAGAGGCGGATGTATCCGACATTCGCAGCATAACGTATAAGCGAAGTGATGCAAGCAATGCGGTTTTCGATTCGATTGAACAGGTTAACATCGTCATTACGGAAGGAATGGGCATTGGCCGGAACAGAAAAGTGGCGGTCACCTCTGCAGGATTTACCGTACAATGCCCTGCCATTGAGATTATCGAAGGTATCAACAGCGGTTATTTGTCCGATCCCGTTCAGCTTGTGCAGCATGCCCGGCTTTCTCCAATAGACATTCCGCTGTTCTGCCAGAACGGAAAGGGGACGGTGTTCTACTGGAGTTTGTCCGGCAAAGGCCTTGTCCGGATCGATAAAGATGGCAGCAGCAGCACCGTGCTGGAACCAGGCGTACTGTCGGATAATGAGGGCAGCTTCATTGTAACCACCTTCCATGCAGGAGGCGTTGATCCGCAGGAGCGTTATGTTTATTTCTCGGCCACGACGACTGACGGAAAAGCGGACAATGGCAGCAACGAGATCTATCGTCTGTGCCGATATGATATGCAGAATCGAGTGTTTACCACCTTGAACAGATCGTCTTATCCGAAAACACAGAATGAACGTACGCTCGAAGTCTTCCAACCGTTTGAAGGAAACATCGGCGTAGCCAAACTGTTCGCTGCCGATGGCATCTACCCGGCCAGCAATGGAAACGTTTTCCTGTGGCTGCCGCAGTCCAGCACCATCGGCAGGTTGGATGCATCCGGTAGGCTGACCTACCTCTTCCGTCTCGGTGCATCTGTGCCTCCAATCTATAATCCAACTACAGGACGTAATTATACCACAAACGAAATCCGGCTCATGTTGCCCGGAACCAATATCAGTACTTCCATTAACACTCTCGTCCGCGGAGTACTTCCGGATGAGAACCTGCTCTTTGCGCGGACCGGTAATATTGCAGCAGAGGTAACTCAGATCGATCTGACCAATGCAGCAGTGTTACACAGTGTAAGCCCGGAATATGCTTCCATAAGCAGAAACGAGCCTCTCTACATTACCGGCTCATTTGATATCCTGAATGCAGATCCCGGGAGGGGAATTGCGGGTACTCCGGATCCACTTTTCGGATACATGCCCCTGCCGGATGCCAAAGTGCTGATCCTGTATTATCAGGAACTTAATAGCGATACATTTCCGGCGCTGGCTACCTTGAATTTTAAAGAAAAGGCAGGGCGCAGGTATAGCCCGGGAAAGGTTGTCCGAAACAACTACCGGATGATGAACCGCGGGGCTGATATCATGCTCAACTACGACGAGGAAGGCATGATCTATATGACGGCCAATAATGGCAGCGTAATCATAAAAACCCAAACACGATGAGAAGGAAAATAACAAGTTATTATTATTTGATCCTTGGGCTGCTGCTTTGTTCCGCAGCCTGCCAGAAAACGGAACAGATTGCCGGCGAGGGACAGGATACCTACATCAATTTCTACAATGCCTCCGAGGTCTTGCAGCAGTACCGTAGTTACTCTGAACAGAACCAGATCATCATAAACGACAGTGTCCCCGGCGCCAGGAACCGGCCTCAATTTTCCAGTACGGATGATTTCAGGCAGTTTCCAAGGCATTTAACCGGTACCGATGCGGTAATCGATGGGCCCGCCGGCGATATCTACTGGCTGCCGATGATGGCTGATACCTACCGTTTTACCTATACGTCCGTAAACAAAAACTACCTGGTGGATACCGCGGTAACCCTGTTGCCCAAGACTTTCACCACACAGTACCTGGTGGAAAGTCCCGAAGCAGAAGAGGCCTATCGTATCCTGACCGTTCCTGTGGAACGGAAAGGGATAGCCGGCAAGGTGCGTGTACAGGTGGTTAATTTGTCGCCCGACTTTGGCAATCTGGAAGTAGTTCGCGTGGGTCAGGAAGGTCGCCAGATAGCTACCGACCTTCCAGGAGATCTTTCCTTCGGCAGCTATAGTCCCTATGCGGAACTGGATACTGCCGGCAGTTCGGAGACCTATGGAAAGCTGGTGCTTCAGTTCCGTAAAAGCGGCAGCAGCGAAACCGTTTTGACCGCAGCTATTGATGCCATACCTAAAAGTTCCCATACCATCGTATTCCAGGGATTTGAAAGGGAAACGCCCCGCCGTATTAAAACGGGTGATGGAGAATATGAACAGGCGATTGTTGCCCCTAACCTACGGGTGAAAGTCAGACGGGTCTTTTAAACCTCAGATACTCAATAACAGAAATCGACAATAATTAAATAAGCAAACAATTAAAAAATAATGAAAACGACTACATTAAAAAAGTATGCAGTTCTTGCTGTTGCTGTATTAGGCTTTACAGCTTGCAAAAAGGATGATCCAGCTCCTGCTCCAACTCCCGTTGAAGCGGTGAACCTCAGCATAGAGGATCTCAAAAAACGCAGTACCGGTACAATTAGCGAGGAGAACAAAGTTTTCCGGATCAAAGGTTTTGTCATCTCAGACAAGGATGGCAGGAACATCGACGCCAAAACAGTGGTGCTGCAGGGAGGGAACAACAAACAGGGCATCGTTGTCAACTTTGCAGCCAACCATAATTTTGCTTTAGGCGATGAGGTACAAGTGGGCGTATCCAACCAGAAGCTGGAGCTGGTAAACGGTGAAATTGTACTGAATGCGGTACCGGTGGATAGCGCCAGCAAAACGGGTACCGGCAGCATTACTGCAAGGGAAACCAGCATTGCCGAGATTGTCAGCAACAAAAGCGAATGGAATGGTACACTGGTAACAATCGGAGGCGGTATGTTCAATGGTAATGGTAAATACAGTGCCTCCCTTACTTATTCTGTTGAGAGCGGAACCATCAAAACGCCGGTGCTGACTGGTGCTTCCTTTGAAGATACGGACTATCCGGTAATGACAAATGGCTTGACAGGCGTCGTCAGAATTTCCGGGGAAGAAGTTCTCCTGAACATCCGGAATACCTCCGATGTGAAAAGCCCGGAAACGTTCTTGTATGTAGAAGATTTCTCAGGCGCGACATCGACAGTCTACTCTAGTTTAAGGACCGTCGCTACTAATCAAGCAGTATACAATGCAAATATTTCAACGACACTGACGGCAGCATATCCGAACTTTCGCGGGGATTATTGGACGGCGAACCAGGTTTCCGGATCTGGCACCCAGATTATCAAGAATCTGTCAGCAGGCAGCACAGATGCCGACGCTTCCTTTCTTACCCCCGGCAGAAATTACTATTCTGTTTTGCCTTATGCACTGACCACAACCTATGCCCGCCTAACAAATCCAGAGGACTCATGGTATAACTCAGGCTATAGCCGGTTCGCGAGTACGCTTTCAGTATTTGCGGGAGCGGGATCAACAAATACATTGGAAAATATCAAAAGCATCACAGTTGTGTTGGCCGGGAGCAAGATGAAAACTGCTGATTTCGACCCTGACGGGCTGATAACAACCAATGCGTCAGAGTTTAGCAACTTCGATGCTGCCAAAGATGGCTTTGTGGTCTGTTTGTATACCAATGAGCTGGAGAAAATCGATGAATCTCCCGTTTTCCGTAATCAAGGTGAATGGCAGACGGTAAAATTTGACGGTATACATGAGAAGTTATCCGCGCTGACCGGTAATAAGCGGGATTTACGTATTTCGTTTGGAAGTACGATCAATCAGCGCGGAACGGCGGCCATTGGACGAAACGGAGCATTCACAGCTGTGTTTGGATCTCCTATCGTGATCGACAAAATTATTTTTGAGTATACTCAAAAGCCGTTCTGGGCGGAATAATTTAGCTCAATAATTTATTTATGCAGGGCATCAGTACCGCGACGCATCAGCATCTGGCTGATGCCCTGCTTTCAAGCACATATAGCTATTATTACACGGTTGATACTGGATATGGCGGGCTCTGTTCTTGCGCGGGGTGTCGACAGCAAATATATGGCCGGAAACCATCCCCTTATTCAGGAACTGACATTACTTGATAACGCCTTCCGCTATCAGAAATTTTAACTACTCGAAATATGCAAGGCATCAGTAAAAGGCAGCACCAGCATCTCACAGAAGCACTGCTTCAGTTAGAGCGTGTATTTAGCCGTATAGAGCAAAAGCTGGATCAGCAAACAGGCAAACGTCTCAAAGTAATTCCCGCATCCGCAGAGATCGAAGCCAGACGCAAGGAACTGGAAGAAAGTTATGAACAATACCAGGCGATGTTGGCAGCGCTCGAAGCGCATGTAAAACAATACCAGAAACGCTTTCTTCAAATAAAACAACAGGATATCGGAAACCGCATACGTGAACTGCGTAAGCAATTACCACCCGACAGCAATGAGTTACTGTTCCTCCGCGAAAGCATTGCCAGCGCTTACGGAGCTTAAAACTAATGAAAAAGCGGGCTGTCCCTCTTATTGCTAGACTAGCTTCTAAAGGTGTATATAGTCTCCAAGCCATCCTAAAGGATTCTAATTTTACAGTGAAACCTGACCAAACTTTTGTTAAACTTGTGCCATATGGACACCGCAATTCAAAACTTTGCTCAAGCCTTTGTAAGCGCTGATAACAAGCTTTTACCGGGATAATCTTACATGAATAAGCCAAATAACCCGGATGAACTAAAAGTCCTGGCGAAGCTATTCCTTCGTTTAGGGTGTCTTGGCTTTGGAGGGCCGGCTGTTCACATCGCGATGATGGAAGAAGAGGTGGTTAGGAAGAAGCAGTGGTTCTCGCAACAGCATTTTCTTGATCTGGTGGGGGCGACAAATTTGATACCCGGTCCCAACTCAACCGAATTAACCATGCATATCGGTTATGAAAGAGCGGGCCGCAAGGGACTTTTTTTTGCGGGTGCCTGCTTTATTTTTCCGGCTGTGGTGATCACCGGACTTTTTGCCTGGCTGTATCAGAAATACGGACAACTGCCGCAGGTGCAACCTTTTATTTATGGAATAAAACCGGCCATCCTGGCCGTCATTGTTTCCCTGATGATCGGCCTCGGGAAGAAAGCCCTGAAGAGTGTCGAACTAGGCGTCATTGGAATCCTTGCTGCACTCGCTGTTATTGCCGGCTTTAATGAGGTCTATGTTCTTTTTGCCGGTGGCATTCTTGCAGTTCTTATAAGTAAAATAAGGCAACCTAAAAAAACGCTTGAAAGTATCATACCGCTTGTTTTGCTGCAAAACAGTAGCTGGTGGAATGATCATGGCTGCCTGAAATTGTTCTTTATATTCCTGAAGATAGGCTCAATCCTTTATGGAAGCGGATATGTCCTGTTCGCATTTCTTGATTCTGAATTGGTAGCAAGAGGGTTGTTAAGCCATCAGCAACTGGTTGATGCCATTGCTGTCGGACAATTTACGCCCGGTCCGGTATTCTCTTCAGCCACGTTTATTGGCTGGCAGATTGGAGGGATGTATGGTGCCATAGCAGCTACTATCGGGATATTTCTTCCATCCTTTCTTTTTGTAGCACTGTTAAATCCTCTGTTGCCAAAACTGAGGAGTTCTGCTATTTTTAGAACCTTCCTGGATGCAGTAAATATGGTTTCTGTTGCTATTATCTTAGCTGTTGTAGTAGAGATTGGAAAAAATGCTCTTTCTGATTGGAGAACGGTCTCGATTGCCGCTCTCAGCTTCGTCATCTCCTTCTACTTTAAAAAATTTAATACCGCTTATATCATCCTTGGTGGAGCGCTTACAGGCTACGGCCTGAGTTATTTCTGAGCTAACGTAAGAAAGTAACAAAGCCATTCAGGCTTCCCGGGCTCCAGTTTTCAATAATTACCTGTAAGCAAATTAATTTTACTAATTAATACATTCATCTCGAAGGGCTTGGCAAGGAAATCGTCAGCACCCGCTTCTTTCGCCGACTTCTCGAGTTCACGACTTGCGGATACCAGTATAATGGGTATACCACGGGTTTGCGGCTTGGCCTTTAGCTGCTTACAAATTTCTTTCCCGTCTTCTCCAGATAACCAGATATCCAGGAGGATAAGGTCCGGAAGGTCGTCAGTAAGTGCTAAAACATCCGATCCTTTACTTAATTTGGATACGCCGAAGCCTTCGAAATCCAGCATTACTTCTACGGAGTCCAAAATGGCCGGGTCATCATCCACGACTAATATTTTCTTTGTATTCATTGACTTAACTGGCATTTTTTTGCGGAAGAGAAAAGCAAAAAGTAGACCCTTTTCCTACTGCACTGTTTACCCAAATCTCTCCGCCTTCGCGCTTAATAATTTCTGAAGAAATGTAAAGCCCCAAGCCTAAACCGGGGAAAGTATGTTCTTTAGTGCCGCTAACCCGGTAGAATTGCTCGAAAACCTTATCTTTTCTATCGTTCGGGATACCAATACCAAAATCCTGCACACATAACTTTACGTTTTCATTCTCAAGCCGGGTATATACCACAATTTTGTCTGCATCAGGAGAGTATTTTATGGCATTGGTGATCAGGTTGGTAATGACCTGACCTACCCGGTCCTTATCGGCAAAAACGTTTCCAGTTGGTTCCAGATTAGGCACAATGATATGTTTTGCAGTGGTGCGTTGAAGTTCTTCGATAATTTCTTCAACCAGGTTGTTAAATTCAAAGTAATCATCATTAAACTGCATTCTCCCTGTCTGGATTTTGGTAACGTCTAACAAATCACCTATCAAAGAAGTCAGTTTATTCAGCTGAACATCCATTTTATACACCAGTCCGGCTTTTCTGTCGTCCCCCTCTTTTCTCAACATTGCTTCGAGCACCTGCGTATAGGCCTTGATACTGGTGACAGGCGTTTTCAACTCATGACTGGCTATTCCAAGGAAATTGTCTTTTTGTTTTTCTAGCACTTTAGATTCATGAATATCGGTATTCGTTCCGATCCATCTCACTATATTTCCTTGCTCATCCCTTATAGGCACTGCTCTGCCTAAAAACCAGCGGTATTCGCCCGGCTTTTTAAAGTCCTTAAACCTATATTCTATCTGGTAAATTTTTCCTGATTTTACGCAGTCATACCAAATCTCTTTAACTCTTAGAAGATCATCAGGATGCAGCACAGGCTCCCAGCTTTGATCGCCAAAGGTATTCTCATCAAACCCTGTATAGTCGTACCACTGCTTATTATAATAATCCAGGTACCCGTCTGGTGTTGCTGTCCATACCATCTGAGGCATGGAGTCGGCAAGCTCTTTAAGTCGATTTTGACTCAACCTTAAAGCTAGTTCGTTTTGCTCTATTCGCCGCCTGGATATTACCTGCTCAGTAACATCAATACACATTACCAGTATTCCAATATTGGTATTACCATCACTTATAGGTTTATATGTGAAGTTGAAATAATATGTTTTGAGCTCACCGTTTACCATTATCTCGGCCCGGCTTTCATTGTTCTTGTATTCTACCCCGGTATGATACACCTCTGCAAGTAATTCCGGGTACTCCTGACCCTTAAGTTCAGGCATAAAATCAAGTAATTCGCGGTTAAGAATACTTCTGTCTCTGCCCCAGATATGCAACATGGCATCGTTCACCAGTTCGAGCACCATATTCTCCCCTTTAAACAAAGCAGTGGCAACAGGTGCCTGCTTAACCAGGTTTCTGAATTTTGCTTCGCTTGCTTCGGCTATTTGTCTGGATCTTACCTGTTCGGTAACATCCACTGCGACTGCAATAATATCTGTGGTTTCCCCTGCACCGTTTTTTATCGGCTGGTAAACGAAATTGCAAAAGATCTCTTTCAACTCGCCCTGATGTTCAAGCATCACCTTCGCCTCGCTTGCAGCATAGGCATTACCCGACGTAAACACATTGTCGAGTAATTCCAAAAACGGCTGACCTTCGATTTCTGGTAAAGCCTCGGGGATAGTTTTACCAATAACTGCAGGTGTCTTACCCCATATTTGCAATATATTCTTATTAGCTGAATCGATCAACAGCTCGCGGCCATGCATTACTGCGATAGCTACGGGCGCCTCCTGCATAATATACTTCAATCTTGACTCGCTGTATTCCAGATCACTAACCGTTTTATTGAGGTATTCTTGCACTTCTAAAAGTTCATCGTTTGTAGCTGCTATTTCTTCGCTGGCAGCAGCTAATTCCTCGTTTGTAGCAGCCAATTCTTCATTCAGTTCCTGTTGTTGCCCGAAACTATTTTCTACCGCTTGTCTTGCTAAAACCTGTTCAGTAACATCTACCGCCATATTCAATATAGCATAGACCTCACCCTCTGTGTTGCGTAAGGCTTTGTAGCTAAAATTAAAATAAAACGTCTGAAGCTGTCCGTCGACCACTAAATTCACCCTATCTTCAGTGGCTCTGTAGCTAACTCCAGTTGTATACACTTCCTGCAATAGATCATGAAAAGGCTGCCCTTCAAGTTCAGGCAGGGCTTCGTGCAGTGTCTTACCAATTACTGATACATCTTTACCCCATACTTTTATCATCGCATCATTCGCGATTTCGATCTTCATTTCCCTGCCAGTGTAGACGCCGGTTGCAACATCTGCATTCAGCACCAGGCCTTTAAAGCGATTTTCACTTGCTTCCAGCTCTTTTTTGGCTTTTACTTGCTCCGTGACCTCATTCGCAATAACACTGATACCATTGATTTCTCCTATAGAATTGCGGATAGGCGAATAAACATAATTGAAATAACATGTTTCCAAAACACCATTTCTTATGAGCTTTGCCAGCGTCTCATAACCCCGGTGTTCAACCCCTGTTTCATACACATTCTTTAAGATGTCGGGAAATGGCTGGCCTTCAATTTCGGGAAGAGCTTCAATAACAGGCAAACCAATAACAGAAGAATCTTTGCCCCATAATTCCAGCATCCATTCGTTCGCATTTTGTATAATCATATCGGAGCCTGCAAGGAGTCCAATGGCCACCGGTGCCTGGCTGAAAAGTTGTTTTATACCTACTGACAATTCTATAGAAGATGGATCTGACATTTCGATGAGTCCTTTTTATTGGGTTGAGGCGGCAAATATATGATATTTAAGCGAGTAAGATTAAGATCATTAAAGTGTTAAAGCGATTTAGCGAAACCTGCAGAGCCCGTCCAGCCTGAATATTAACTGCTCCTGCTCCACTCGTTTCACACAGAACTCTAGTCCAGAACTTTTTAACTCCTTTAAGCGTTATCTATCCTGATCTAGTTTTTCTACTTTACGGGCTATGAGTTTTGATACATCAGAATTTAACGAAGGCTATGCAGAGAACATTTACAGTACGATCGTCGAACTCTCTCCTCTGCCGGTTTATGTATGTGCTGGCAAGGACATGACCGTCATTGTTGCGAACAAGGCTACCCTGAAGGCCTGGGGTAAAGATAAATCGGTAATTGGAAGGAAGTTCAGGGATGCTCTTCCTGAAATGGCAGATCAGCCATTCTTTGACCTGTTAACCCGCGTTTATACCACAGGTGTTGCTTATCATACGGAAAATGATCGGGCTGATTTCCTGATGGACGATCGGATGCAGACCTTCTATTTCAAATTCAGCTATCAGCCTCTCAGATCTAGAGACGGTGCAATCTGGGGCGTTCTTTGTATCGCCACAGACGTCACTGACCTCGTTTTAGCTAACAAAAGAGCCGAAGAAAGTGAATCCAGGTTTAAAAGTTTGATCTTACAAGCGCCCGTGGCCTTATGCGTGCTTAAAGGGCCCGAGTACATCGTTGAAGTTGCAAATGCAGAGGTTCTGGAGATCTGGGGCGTACTGGAGGAGCAGGTTCTGAACAAGCCCTTGTTCGAAGGCATACCTGAAGCAAAGGGGCAAGGTTTGGAAAGTCTTCTGCATGAGGTTTATACCACCGGTGAGGTTATTTTAGAGGAGGAGAGATATGTAGACTTGCCCAAGAACGGTGGCACCGAAAGAAAAGCGATCAACTTTGTTTACGCGCCTTATTATGAAATAGACCGCACCATTACAGGTGTGATGGCAGCTGCTGTTGATGTTACAGACCAGGTACTTGGCAGACAAAGGGTTGAAGAAGCCAATAAACAGCTTGAAAAAACTCAGCTGCGTCTCGCTTTAGCCTTACAGGCGGGCCGGCTGGGCACCTATGAACGAAACCTCAACACAGGAAAAATGCTTAGCAGCAGCCAGTTTAAAGCAAACTTTGGATTTCCCCCAAATAGAGATGTGTCTGTGAACGACATTATGGAAGGTATATTACCCGAGTATTTGGCCAAAGTTACTGAAGTACAATCGCAGTTTGAAAAAGACGATGTTGTATATAATATCGAATTCCCTGTGAAATGGCCTGATGGCACCATACACTGGGTGCTCGTCTCAGGAAACACCATTCAGAATGAACTGGGAGAAAGGATTATTTCCGGGGTATCGCAGGATATCACAGAGCAAAAGCTCTTGCAGCAGCAAAAAGACGATTTTATCGGTATTGCCAGTCACGAGTTAAAAACACCTATTACATCGCTGAAGGCATCTCTACAATTGCTGGAGCGCTTGAAAAACAATCCTGCCTCTCCCAAGCTCCCTGCTTTGATCGACCAGGCAAACTCAAGTTTAAAGAAGGTGACCGTTCTCATTGAAGATCTGCTGAACACCACCCGTATGAAAGAGGGGCAGCTGGAATTGAAAAAAACAAAGTTTGTTCTTTCAAAACTGATTAATGATTGCTGTCAGCATGTGCGGGCCCTTGGAACGCACGATATTGTGGCAGAAGGCGACCTGGATCTGGAAGTATACGCCGACTCTAACCGGCTGGACCAGGTTTTAATTAATCTTGTAAATAATGCTATAAAATATGCTCCGCAATCAAAACTGGTGGTGATAAAGATCAAAAAAGCCGATAACCAGGCAAAGGTATCTGTTATTGATAAGGGGCCGGGAATTCCTAAAGAAAAGCAAGCTCATTTATTCGACCGGTACTACAGGGCTAACGAAAATGGGCAGCCATACGCCGGGCTGGGACTCGGCCTTTATATATCCTCAGAAATTATAAAAAAGCACGACGGAAAAATAGGCGTTGAAAGCGAAACTGGCAAAGGGAGTACCTTCTGGTTTGAAATTCCTCTGGGTCTCGACAAGGATGAAGTATAGTTATTCGTCATTCATTATCCTATTTCATTTAATATCTCATTATCCAAATCATGCATCTTTTGAAACAGTTCGCACAGCAGCTGCATATTTGAATCAGGACCTTCAAGAAATTTTATGTTATCTACATAGGGATATTGAAAAGAGTCATAGAGATCATCGGGGACATCAGCCCTGTAATGAACAAGTTGCCAGGCCCTTATGTAAAAGGAACACATAGTAGCGTAAATGAATACCGGCAGCTTCGAAAGCAGCTCTGAATACGTATTTTCTTCCGGTGGTTCAATTTCACCGCTATGCTCCAGACCTTCCCAGTTTTCAATCGCCTGTTCCAGCTCTTCATCAGTTAAGGAGTTGATATTGGCCAAAGAATTCATTGTTTCCGTCAAAGCTTCGATCATCTTGATCAGTATTTTCACAGAGGGATTGTCCAATGCCTCCAAAATAGCCATATCAACTGGAATTTCAGACTCGCTTCCGAATACCTCGAACATATCTTTCAGTTCGTTCTGGATGCCAAAATTCAAGCCGCAGATGTATAGTTCCCTGCTGGTGTAATGACATAAGACATAGAGGTATATTACGTGTTGACGATAGTTGAACTCTGTACTATCCATAGAGACTGCTAACCTATTTTGTTAAAATCCTAAATTAAGAAATACTTGCAAAATCTAAACGCGCAAACAGGTTGTTTGCCCGACAATTGTATCTTTCCATTGCTGCAATTTTTCCACGCTATAAAAACGCGCAGGAGTATCCAGCTTGCAAACCCTTATATTTTTTGAGGCACAATGCCCGGCCACCTTGGTCATTTGGGCCCGCATGTTTGGAATCCCCGCAAAGGTTTTTCTCGTAAAATAGACCGCTTTCAAGTTTGGCAAAGTATCAATAATACCGGTTAGATCCGTCCACTGGTGCACATGACTGTCCACAGATGCATCTTCAGTAGCATCCCCATTTTCCTCATCAGCATCAAGCGCATAGATCAGATCAGCAAAGTCTATCTTCCGGGAGGCCATAAACTTTTTCTTTTCGGCTAATGATGCCTCTTTTAATGGCGCCATGCCCCAGCACTGAGGTAATAGATGCCATAAGAAGTTTCTTGACCGCCCATAGAAAAAGTCGGACGGTTCGGTATCCGGAACAAATATTCCAATAATGAGTATCTCGGTCAGGGGCTCCACTTTATGCTCCCTGAATTTATGAAGAACCACAGCCATATTGTCTACAAATTGCTAATTTGAGCTTTTTTCTTAAATTAAAGAGAACAAGGCGTTCCATAAGCCCTAAAAATTGAAACATTCAAAAGCTCCAGCTTGTTGTTCAGGAAAAAAGTTATGATACCTCAAGATGCAGATCAGTACAGTAATCCTGACAATACCCCAAAAGGAAACAGTTCTGAACCCCGTTTACCGGGTGAAGAAAATGAAAACATAAATGAAGGTGCAAAGCAGGAAGATCAGATCGATAAACTGCAGCCGGACGATGAAGCCGATAAAGCGCCTAATAAACTTGGCTCTCCACCCTCACAAGATATTGATTATGGGGGAGATGACTAATAAAATGATTCAGGCATTAAATGCCTGAATCATTTTATCATTTTTTAACATTATTGCCGTCTCGTTCTTCTTGCTTATTTAGGGTATCGGGATCTGGGGTCAAACCTTTTTCGGCTTCAAGAGTAAAAGAGGCCTCTGACGCTTCGGTGGCTTGCTGGATCCTTTCCATGTCGGAATCATAATCATCCTGATTTGCACTCTGATTACTGTTGTCTACTGTATTATCCTCTACCGAATCCTTCTGGCTCTCCTGATCGTTATTATCCGGATCTACATTTTGTATGTTATTCATGCTAATGTTTATTTAATATTCAATTAAATAATGCTGGAAGCCCTGGTTTGTTTTATGTTTCTTTTTATGAGGCAGCCTTTTTAAAAATTTATTCAGGCCTTGTAATCAACATCCATTTAATTAGTTTTGTGAGGAAAAACACACAGCCAGATACTGAACACAGTGCTGGTAAGAATTATTTAATTATCAACCTTAATTGAACTAAGAAATTGAAAACCTTAACAGAAACAGACCGGAATGCACTTACACCGGCAAAAGCTATTGAACTTTTGGAAACCGGAAACAAACGTTTTGTCAACAATCTTAAATTCAACCGCAATCTATTGCAGCAGGTTAACGAAACTTCGAGCGGACAATTTCCATTTGCATTCATTTTAAGCTGCATCGACTCCCGGACCTCAGCCGAACTTATTTTTGACCAGGGTCTGGGCGACGTATTCAGCTGCCGTATCGCAGGCAATGTGCTAAACGAGGACATTTTAGGCAGCATGGAGTTTGCGTGCAAACTGGCCGGGTCAAAAGTAATAGTGGTGCTGGGCCATACAAAGTGTGGTGCTATTAAAGGCGCCTGTGATCATGTAGAGATGGGCAACCTTACAACCCTTCTTAATAAAATTCAACCAGCAGTTCAAGATGAAACCAGCACTACAGAGAACCGCAACTCAAAAAACTCTGTTTTTGTCGAAAATGTCGCGATGATTAATGTCCATCGTACACTTCAGCAAATTACAGAGCAGAGTCCTATTATTGCTGAAATGGTTGAAAATGGCGACATAGCACTGGTTGGAGCGATGTATAACGTTGAAACCGGCATCGTTGACTTTTTTGAAGAAAACATTCATGAGAAAGCATGAGCTATTTGTAAAATAGCTCAAACTTTTCCCAAAAGCCATCCCGGGGCAGAGGAGCAGCGATATCTATCTCTTCCTTCTTTACCGGATGCAAAAACCTTAACCGCTTAGCGTGTAAGCAAATGCTTCTTTTCAGGCTGCCCCGTGGATAACCATATTTGTTATCGCCAACAATGGGGCAGCCTAAAGTAGACAGCTGCACGCGTATCTGATGCGGCCTGCCGGTGATCGGATCAACCTCTATTAAATAGTATCCGTTTAACTCACCAATGAGTTTGTAATTTAATTCAGAACGCAAACTACCCTTAACCTCCTGATCATGGGCTTTTGTGACATTCTTCTGCGGATTCTTCACCAGGTAATGCACGAGGTTACCGCTTTCAGGTACCGGTCTGTTCCTGACTACCGCCCAGTAAGTTTTCTTCATTTCCCTTCCCTTAAACATGGCGTTTATGCGGTCGAGCGCTTTGCTGGTTTTTGCAAAAAGGATAACCCCGCTAACCGGCCTGTCCAGGCGGTGAACCACGCCTAAGAAGGCTCCATTTGGCTTATTATATTTTTTGGCAAGATATTTCTTAACCTTCTCATCAAGAGGCTCATCTCCGGTTTCGTCAACCTGCACAATATCACCTGCGCGTTTATTAACCGCAATTAAATGATTATCTTCAAATAAAACATCCCTGTCGGTTATGTCAAAATGAACGCTTTTGAGTTTATCCATAATATGAAATTGAATCAGAGCCAGCGCTCAGGTCCAATCTTAATTCTTTTCTAATATTGTTCTTTCTCGTTCGGAAAGTCGTTAGCTTTCACATCAGCCACATAGCCTTTAACAGCCCCGTTAATTTCCTCAAATAAGTTGAGGTACTGTCTTAAAAATCTCGGTTTAAATCCTTTGTTTAACCCAAGCATATCATGTATCACCAGCACCTGACCATCGCATCCTGAGCCGGCACCAATGCCGATAGTTGGGATTTTGACGCTTGCAGTAACTTCCTGCGCCAGTTTGGCCGGAATCTTTTCCAGGACCACAGCAAAACACCCTGCCTGTTGAAGAACCTGGATGTCGCTTTTCAGCTTTTCAGCTTCAGCTTCCTCCTTTGCCCTTACCGTATATGTCCCGAACTTGTAGATCGACTGGGGGGTAAGTCCCAGGTGCCCCATCACCGGAATTCCGGCTGTGATAATACGCTCAATTGATTCCCGGATCTCTTCTCCGCCTTCCAGCTTCACGGCATGAGCTCCGGATTCTTTCATGATGCGGATAGCTGAGTTTAAAGCTTCCTTTGAATTTCCCTGGTATGATCCGAATGGGAGATCTACCACCACTAAACTCCGACTGGCTGCCCTGACCACTGACGATGCATGGTAGATCATTTGATCCAGCGTAATGGGAAGCGTAGTTTCGTGTCCTGCCATCACATTCGAAGCTGAGTCTCCAACCAGTATCACATCAATTCCCGCTTCATCCACAATCCTGGCCATTGAATAGTCATACGAAGTCAGCATGGCGATCTTTTCTCCGCCCAACTTCATTTCCTGAAGCGTTTTAGTAGTTATACGCTTGATCTCTTTGTTAACTGACATGGTATTAATTAAGGAAGGACAAAGGTAGAAAGTTAATCGCATCAATGAAACCTGTTATTTTTCGGATCTCCTGAATTAAATTGCATTAAGTGTAAAAATCGCTTTAAAAAATCAGTCTAAACTCATACCTTTGTCTCTTGTGAATTTTGAAGTCAACTGCTTCAGTTTATTGTACCCTGCTGCCGGAATTCCTTCCGGGAATCTTAAGTATTTTCATTCGTTTTTTACACCGCTAAGGCTGAAATACGGCAAGAGTGCAGACTGCCCTACACTGAAAACAGAGCGTGACCTTATACTTAACAAAACAAAAAACTTTAATTTAAAAAATGACTAATTACACCAAATTACCTGCTGTACTGCTGTTGGAGGATGGAACTGTGTATCACGGCAAAGCCGCCGGAAAAATTGGCACAACTACAGGTGAGATTTGTTTTAATACCGGCATGACTGGTTACCAGGAAGTGTTTACCGACCCTTCATATTTCGGACAAATAATGGTGACCACCAATGCGCATATTGGTAATTACGGTGTTAATGACGACGAAATAGAATCAGGCGACATTAAAATTGCCGGTTTGGTTTGTAAGAACTTCAATATCACTTACAGCCGTAAGATGTCAGATAAATCAATCCAGGATTACTTCCAGGAAGAAAACATTGTAGGTATTTCTGATGTAGACACCCGCTCACTGGTTCGTCACATCCGTGATAAGGGAGCGATGAACGCTATTATCTCTTCGGAAGTCCTCGATATTGAGGAACTGAAAAAGACACTGGCTGAGGTTCCCTCAATGGCTGGCCTGGAGCTATCTTCTTTAGTGTCTACCAAGGAGCCTTACTTTTATGGCAAGGAAGATGCGGAACATAAAATTGCTGTATTAGACCTGGGCGTTAAGAAGAACATTCTCCGCAACTTCGATCACCGTGATGTGTATGCAAAGGTATTCCCTGCTACTACCACTTTCGAGGAAATGGAAAAATGGGCTCCTGATGGCTACTTTATTTCAAACGGCCCGGGCGATCCGGCTGCCATGCCTTACGCGATAGAAACAGTGAAAAAAGTTCTTGAGGCAGATAAACCTTTGTTTGGAATATGTTTGGGACACCAGCTTTTGGCGCAGGCTAACGGCATCCGTACGATGAAGATGTTCAACGGTCACCGTGGATTGAACCATCCCGTGAAAAACATCATCATTGATCATTGCGAAGTTACCTCTCAGAACCATGGCTTTGGTGTGGTGCCTGACGATGTAAAGAACTCTGATAAAGTTGAAATTACACACATCAATTTGAACGACAACTCGATCGAAGGGATCCGCGTTAAGGGTAAAAAAGCGTTCTCGGTGCAATATCACCCTGAATCGTCTCCTGGCCCGCACGATTCACGCTATCTTTTTGACCAGTTTGTTGATTCCATGCAAAAAAACTAGGAAATAACTTAAAACCCGCTTGTGTTCGCAGACAACCGGGTTTTTTTATATAATTTAAAGAAAGAAAAATAACATTAATCATTTTTCATTCTTCTAAAAAGAGTATTTTTGGAGCGCTTCGCTGCTTAGTGTCGCAATTACACTAACAGGTTTATTAAAAACAGACCTAAAAACAGGCGATCCAAAAAGGTAAATAATAAAAACAAAAAGAAATGAGCTTAATTTTAGACGTACATGCCCGCCAGATACTTGATTCACGTGGCAACCCTACTATCGAAGTAGATGTAATTACCGAAAATGGCACTATCGGCCGTGCTGCAGTACCATCTGGTGCTTCAACTGGTATGCATGAAGCTGTAGAGCTTCGCGATGGCGACAAATCAAAATATTTGGGTAAAGGCGTTTTAAAAGCTGTAGAGAATGTTAACACTCAGATCGCGAAAGCGTTACAGGGTATGGATGTTTTCGAACAAAACCTGATCGACAGAACTATGATCGAGCTTGACGGAACTGAAAACAAAGGAAACCTTGGTGCTAACGCCATCCTTGGTGTTTCTTTAGCTGTTGCCAAAGCTGCAGCACAGGAAAGTCATCAGCCATTATACCGTTACATAGGCGGTGTGAATGCTAATACATTACCGATCCCAATGATGAACATCATCAATGGCGGTTCTCACTCTGATGCTCCTATCGCATTCCAGGAGTTTATGATCATGCCGGTAGGCGCTCCTTCTTTCTCTGAAGCCCTTCGTTGGGGAGCTGAAGTTTTTCATAACCTAAAAGCTCTTTTACACGACAGAGGTTTATCTACGGCTGTAGGTGACGAAGGTGGTTTTGCTCCAACTTTCGACGGCACTGAAGATGCTATCGAAACTGTATTAAAGGCTATTGAAAAAGCAGGTTACAAGCCTGGCTCTGATATCTGCCTTGCTTTAGATTGTGCTTCTTCTGAGTTCTACAAAGACGGAAAATACAACTATGCTAAATTCGAAGGTGATAAAGGTGCAGTTCGCTCAAGCGAAGAGCAAGCTTCTTACCTTGCTGAATTAACCGAAAAATATCCGATCATTTCTATTGAGGATGGTATGGATGAGAACGACTGGAACGGTTGGAAACTGTTAACAGACAAAATTGGCGACAGAGTTCAATTAGTTGGTGATGACTTATTTGTTACTAATGTTACCCGTTTACAACAAGGTATCGATACTGCAACTGGTAACTCTATCCTTGTTAAAGTAAACCAGATCGGTTCATTAACTGAAACTATCAATGCAGTTTCTTTAGCTCAAACTAATGGTTACACTTCTGTAATGTCGCACCGTTCAGGAGAAACCGAAGATACTACAATTGCTGATCTGGCGGTTGCTTTAAACTGCGGTCAGATTAAAACTGGTTCAGCTTCCCGTTCAGACAGGATCGCAAAATACAACCAGTTACTGCGTATTGAAGAAGAATTAGGTGTTAATGCTAAGTTCATCGGCAAAAACTTCAAATACGCTAAAAAGTAATTTAGCGTTAATAGTATTTAAAAGCCCGCTAGCCGGGCTTTTTTACTTTTACAACAGCTTGTTTTCAATAAATTTATAGTTTTGAATGATGATGATCCGTTTTACAATCTTTTTTCTGTTCGCTGCTTTTTTAGTTAGCTCATGTGCTCCCAAGGCAACACAAACCGGAAAAGCGTCCTTTTACGCTAAGAAATTTAATGGCAGACGCACTGCCAGCGGAGAAAAGTTCAGAAGTTCTAAACGCACCGCCGCACACAGAACGCTTCCCTTTGGAACTAAGGTAAAAGTGACGAACATGAAGAATGGGAAGTCAGTGAAAGTAAGGATCAATGACCGCGGTCCTTTTGTCGCCGGCAGGATCATTGACCTTTCCCGGAAAGCCGCCCGTAAGATTGATATGATCAATCAGGGGGTTGGAACGGTAAAAATTCAATACAGGAAGAAATAGTCAATATCGCACTACATGCCAACGTGGTCAGGATTCTAAAATTACAAATACGTTCATCCCTACCTTTTATCAGTTTTCACTAAACCGCGATACCTGCTCAGTGCTTCGAGGTAATAGTAATCAGCATAGGTCAAAGGAACGTCTACTTCTGATTTATGTGGAATGCTGCCGACACTATGCTTTAGTAGAAATCCTCCGTTGGTTCTCTCAGTGGCTGTGTAAGCAGGAGACGAAAGAGTAAGCAAGATGTTTTCGGCCGCATTCAGGTATTGTTTACCAGTATTTTTGCTTGTATAACCCGCTAGTTCGATTAAGACAGAAGCGATGACCGAAGCAGCCGAAGCGTCCCGAAAAGTATTGGGGATTCCAGGCGCATCAAAATCCCAATAAGGAACACCATCTTTTGGATAACGGGAATGACTGAGAATAAATGAAGCAATTTTATTCGCCTGGTCGAGGTATGTCTCATTTCCCGTTTCGCGATAGGCCATGGTATATCCGTAAAGGCCCCACGCCTGCCCCCTAGCCCAGGCGGATGCGTCTGCAGCTCCCTGATCAGTCCGCTTTAGCCTAACGGCACCGGTTTCAGAGTCATAATTTACCACATGCCATGAACTGTTGTCTGATCGAAAGTGATTGGTCAGAGTCGTATTTGCATGGCGCAACGCAATCTTGTGGAAAGTAGAATCCCCACTGAGTCGTGAAGCGGCGAAAAGAAGCTCAAGGTTCATCATATTATCAATGATAACAAGGAATTCGCCGGGTGTTTTTGAATTCCATGACCGTATACATCCAACCGTTGTGTCAAAACGCGACGCTAAAGACCTGGCACTATTAACGATAATGTCTTTATAACGCTGAGATGGAGCAAGTTTGTCTGCCAGGCCAAAACTGCAATACATCATAAAACCAAGGTCGTGAGTCTCTTTGTTGTACTGTTCTTTTTCGAGTAGCGATAGTCTCCTCAGCGACTCCTGGTATAATTCCTGATCTCCGGTCGCTTTTACCAATAAAAGCAAACTCCCAGGATAAAATCCGCTGCACCACCATCCGGTATCAGTCAGCAATAATTTGCCGTCTTTGTCCAGCGTACGTGGCATCTTATCCTGAGGTACCTGCGTCATAAAGTAACGATACTGCGATTTTGCTCCTTCAAGGCGCGCCCTTGCAAGTTTCAGTATTTTTTTTCTGGGCCGCAGGTTATTAACACTTTGCGCATCTGCAGAAAACACAGTTAAGCTAACTGCCAGAGTCAGCGTAACAAAAAATTTAAAGTTCATCTCCTTTTATGATTACAGCGTTTACGAGCGAATGCCCGAGAAATTTAAAAATACCCACCTTTTTCGGTAATGTCGCGAACTGTCTGACCTTCCTTCACCCAGCCGAAAATCACTTTTTCATTCTCCAAGATTTCTTCGGCACGACGCAACACCTCGTAAGCAATCTCCCGGGGAACCACCAACACTCCGTCAATATCTCCCAGGATTATGTCTCCGGGCCTAACCGTTACAGACCCAATCTGTAAAGCAATCTGGTAATGTGTGATCAAACACCGTCCGAGGCTTCCATTCGATATTCGATATTTATAAAATACCGGAAAATCAGACTCAAGGATCTGATGAGTATCACGAATACCTCCATCAATACATGCTGCCCGCACCTTTTTGCCCTTTGCAGTCGCTGTCATCACTCCTCCCCACAGCGTAGCCTTCTCGTCGCTGCTCGTATCCCAAACAACAAAAGAATCTTCGTGCATGGCATCGAGCATTTGTGTCCGAAACTCCATTTCGCCTGTCACAAGGGTATTTGGAGCACTTTTAACAGTGAAAGCGAATCCAGCGACAGTACGATACTCACGGAGAGGCACAATATGGTTCGGCAGAGCCTGATCAAGCAGGCAAAATTCTCTTAACACATCATTTACGGCACCTGTATACAGGCGCTCAAACCGCAACAGCAACTCCTTTTCCGGAATCGGAAAAAGAGTATCGGGCTTACTTTCTCTTAATTCAATAAGACGCTCGAGATTCATCATCCCGACTTCCTTTTTGTACTGATCGATACTCATCGTTTCTATTTTGTTTTATTATATAAAATTGTATTTTATAATATCAGTAAAAATAGCTGAAATTTTAATAATTCCAAACGTTTTTTAGCAAATTGAGGCGAATAAAATAAATAATCTGATCTCCCAATTTCCGGATATGAGGAACAACATATATTGATATAAAATAAAGGATTGCTGATCCGGGAATTATACCCGATCACGCTTAAAGAAGAATAATACAGCAGTCAAAATTGCAGAAGATCCTATAAAGTAGCTGATCCACAGCCAAGAGAGCCCAGTTGCAAGCCCTAATGATGGTTTTAGCACACCCAGCAGAAAAGGCGAAAACGCGCCTACCAAAAATGCACACATCAGCATAAGGCCTGCGGAAGATGAACGGACAGATGGCCTGACCACCTCAAAGAGCGACGCGAAAATATTCGAGTCGTACGCACCCCGGAAAACCCCGAAAAAGAAAAGCGACAAATAGGTCATTTCAACAGTTGTTGCCGTACTCATCCAGTAAATGAATGGAACACCGGCTAAAAGCGACACTGACTGCAATAACAACCTGTTCCGTGGATTCTTCTTTGAGTAGTAATCAGCCATCATGCCACCACCAATAACCCCCAGAAAAGCACCTACATGATGGTATACCATCGACGAAAAACCTGCCTTTGAGAGTGAGAACCCGAATTTTTCCACCATTAACGAAGGCATCCAGGTAAGATAACCAACGTTCACAAACACCATACAAGCAAATGCAACAGTAAGCAATATCGCGGTTGGCTTTCCTCCCACTTCCCGGGCGGTCGCAAGCACACTTGCTTTTTCTGCTTCTTGTGCAGGAACATCCTTGCGAAGCCGCAGAAAAATTACTATAGCAAGCAGCACCCCAAGCGCACCAAATAAATAGAAAGCGTTTCTCCATCCATAACGTTCAGCGATGAGTCCCGCGATGAGTCCGCTGAGAATAATACCGAAATACACGGCTGTTTGATGAACCGAAAGTGCAAATGAACGCTTTTTCTTGTGCTCCTCGCTGATCAGCGCATTGGCTGCTGGTGCATAAAAGGCTTCGCCTCCACCAGTCGCCACCCCGCGTAGCAGTACGAACTGTGCAACCGTACTTCCCATACCAGTCAGTAAGGTGGCCAGGCTCCAGAAAAGCAAACTTGAGCCGATAATATTTCGTCTGCTCCAGCGGTCGCCGATAAAACCAGCAATAGGGACAAAGACCCCGTACGTCCATACCAGCGACGATGCAATTAGTCCTAATTGCGAATCACTGAGACCAAGATCAGCTTTCACCAGGGGAAGCACTACGCTGAAGATCTGACGATCGGCCTGATTAAGAAAAAAAGCAATCCATAACAGGACTAGTAATTCCCATTTATATCGTGCAGATACGGGCTTTACTGTTGCAGGGGACTTAACTGTTGAATTTGTTTCGGGGATAAACATGGTTATTACTGGTTAGAGGGAAAGGTCAGGGTTTAGAAAAAACAAGTTCCGGTTTCATAAAATCACGATCCATTTTTGCCGGCAGCCTATAGACCTTACCGTCACTATCAGCAAAATAAAGTGATGAGGCAGAACGTTCGCGAGCGTTACCATCGGCCCAAAATGCATAAAAACCCTTATCAGCGTTGACTGGCCTGCGGGGATAAGAGTGATTGAACAAGCTGTTGCGGGTCATCTGCTTTTGCTTCGTCCATGTCACCCCTTTGTCGCGACTTTCCCACATAACAATCTCGCCTCCAGCATTATAAGACTGTGGACCAGTTTCTGTGGGTGCAATTATTCTCCAGACATCTTTCGCAACGTAGAGTGAGCCCATGTCGTAGTTATGATCTGACGAAGTAACACGCGAGATCCGCCATTTCTGACCAGTCCAATAGGCTACATTCCATTGCTTAAGACCATTTTGCACGCCCGGAGCATATCCTTTCCCCGTCTCATAAAGAATGACAGGGTTGCCTTTCCTGTCAAAATTAAGGTCGTTTATATAAACATTCAGGCCTTCGGCGGCATAATCATAAACAAGCGCTTCATTAGAGATGGTTGTAAGAGGCATGTCGGGACTCTTACCAGACGCCGCTTTCCATGATTGGCCATTATCATCGGTGTATAGATAGTATATGTTCGTACGATGATCCAGTCCTTCTCCCTCCGCCAGGTTAGGGTGATAGTTAAACGACGTTCCGACACGATTTTTCCATTGTCCGCTTGTCTGATAGTGACCTTCTTCAATTTTGGCGATGAACTTCCAGTCAGACCAATGTATACCGTCCTTACTGGTCATCCACGCAATATTGCGGGTATTCTTATTCCCAAAACGAAGCTTCCGGTTCTCGTAGGACGTAAATAATCCCAAAAAACCACGTTCTGCATGGTAGTAGACCTGCAAATACGAGAAGTTATCCATGGCTACCGTTCGGCCATTTTCCTGTTTCGTTGCCCTTACCGTTTCAAATTGGCTGATGTCAAATGGCTTAAGGCTTTTATGAATAAAAGAAGGTCGGCCTGTGCCATGAGAAGTGGAAAACAACCAGATATAGCCATCCTTATCTACCTGAATTACCGGATTATCGTGGGCATCGCCTGTCGCTTTGTCCATAACGATGGTTGGCCGCGACACCATTCCTGAACGATGATCGTAATAGCCAACCTGATGGTAAAGGGTGGTCCCGGCCGAATCAGTTCCACCATAGCAGAAAAAGGTTTTATCTTTTTCTTTTACATACACTGAAAATGGATAGTGGTTAGATGGATACGTCCCTAAGCCGCCGCTATATTTATAGGCATATTCGTTACCTGTCGGTCCGATCTGATACCATATCCCTCTGTATCCATCGTCCTGACTGTTCAGCAGCTGAGCTCTGCGTGTCTGTGAAAACACCAATAGAGGAAATAACGTAAGGACAAAAACTTTAAACACCTTTCTCATTTTTGCGAATATTTATTTGGCGCCTGAAACCCTGCCCGGTTGAGCCAGCCGCCGTCTATACGTATTGTTGTGCCAGTAAGGTAGCTGTCCGAAGACAGTAAAGCCAGGATCACCGATGCCACCTCTTCGGGCTGTCCCATCCGGTTTAATGGGATATACTCATTTAATGCAGAGAGCGCCTCTGGATCCTGCCATACGGCAATATTGTTGTCGGATTGAACCGCACCCGGAGCAATGGTGTTAATCCTGATTCCATGCCGGGCAAGTTCCAGAGCAGCTCCCTTCATCAACACCTCCAGGGCACCCTTAGTCGCTCCATATATACTGAAGCCCGGAGAAGGTTGAATTCCGTTTACCGAGGTAACGGTATAAATACTACCCTTCGTTCCGCCAGCCACCATCTTTTCTGCAATCTGCCTGGTTAATAAGAGCGTGCTTTTAAAATTCACTGAAGTAAACAGGTCCAGATCCTCAGTCGAAGCATCGAGAAATTGCCTTTTATAAGACACCCCGGCATTGTTAATCAGAATCTCCAAACCATTCATACATCGCCAGGCCTCAACACCGAGACGTGCTGCTGCCTCGCTATCGCGAAAATCCGCAGAAAAGAGTTCTATTTTTGCACCTGCCGCTCTCACTTCTTCAGCGAGCTCCTGTGCAGCGTCCTGTTCATTGTAATAATGTGCGGCGATATTGACACCAGCCCTTGCTAATCCAAGAACAATAGCTTTGCCGATCGCCGATGTGGCTCCCGTAACCAAAGCTTTCTTTCCATCCAAACTCATAATCCACCTACTGTTGGGTGCCACTCAGGGCGATAAGGATCCTGATGAAAACGAGCATAATAGTCGCCTTTTTGCTCGTAGTATTTTTCGTAATGCTTCATCTTATCTTCATCCAGCGATACACCCAAACCTGGCCCGGAAGGGACTTTGATACAGCCATTTTCATACTTCATCAGGCCGCCTTCAATGATATCGTCGGTGAGGTAATGATAATGTGCATCACCTGCAAAATTCATGGTCGGTATCGTTGATGCGGTATGGATCATTGCTGCCAGTTCAATGCCAAACTCTGCCCCGCTGTGCATGGCAAGCCCGAGGTTAAACGTGTTGCAGACTGCCGCAAGATCCTTTACTCCGCGTGGGCCTTCCCAGTAATGAATATCAGTAAGTACTATATCTACTGCTCCAAGACGAATGGCCGGACCAAGATCATCGAACTTATTGGGATACATATTGGTGGCAATTGGAACCCTAACCTGTTTTCTTACAGCGGCGTTACCCTCAAGTCCCCATGCGGGATCTTCAAAATACTCGATATTCAGGTCTTCAAGTTTCCGGCCTACCCGAACAGCCGTGGCAACTGACCATAAGCCGTTGGGGTCTATCCTCAAGCCGAAATCGTCTCCCAGCTTTTTTCGACAGAGCTCCAGCACGCGTGCCTCTTCCATAGGTTTCTGAACACCTGCCTTAAGTTTCATAGCATTTATGCCCAGGGTCTCATGAAGTTCAACACAATAATCCGCCAGATCTTCAGCACAGGTGTCATGTCCACCGCCCGGTCTGTCATAGCGCCAGAATAAATATCCTATCATCGGCACTTCCGTTCGAACGCTCCCTCCTAAAAGGTCGCTTAATGGCCGATTCAAAACCTTGCCCTGTATATCCAGACAGGCCATCTCTATCGCAGCGTAAAGACGAGAATTTGAAAGATAATAGATACTGCGTAACACCTTAAGTTTGATGAGTTCAAGATGAAACGGATCCATACCGAGTATCCTCGGCTTTAGCTTCTGCAGCGCCATACGCTGATCACCTCCCCCTACTTCACCTAGACCAATGATCCCTTCATCGGTTATGATCTCCAAAATAGTGCGCAAAAAGTATCCGGGATGCACGCCGGTATTATGCCTGAGTTGAGCGTTAAGAGGTATCGCGACACATCGCGTGCGGAAGTCAATAATTTTCATTACTTTATATTATAAAATTAAGTTTTATTATAATCTCAAAAGTATAAAATTCATTTAAACTGGAAAGATTTTTTTTTATCTCGCTTAACTCATTTTTGCCGTAATCCTGCGACTACTCTCCTTAAGCAATTCTACGAGCCCTTTTTTATCGGATTTATTGTAGCGAAGTTCAGGAAGATAAATACTGATACTGGCGACAATCTTCTCTCCGCTGTAAACCGGTACTGCGAGCCCGACAATATTTTGTTTGGTAAGTTGAATGGCAAACCCTTCCTTTCGGATCTTTTTGACGGCACTTAAAAAGGTCTTTTCGTCGGATACCCCTTCCCACTCCATCTCTTTGGGCAGTCCATATTTGTCTGTAAAGCGTTGTAGTTCTGCATCCGGCAGCATAGCAACCAGAAGGCGCCCGGTAGCAGCATCATATGCACGCTTCTCTACCGGTGTACTTGCCTGAAGGGGCTGAGTACTTTCAGCACGAAGCAGTATCAATCGCATTTCATTATGTAAAACTGCCAGCAAGGAGTTTTCATTTAGTTTTGCCGTGATCTGATCCAGTTCGTCTCTTGCAGCCGTCGTGAGATCTTTTTTGTACGATTCATTCCCTGTGAGTCCGTAGGCCATGGGGCCAAGACAATAACCTTTCTTTTTATCCACTTTCTCAATGTACTTACGTCCAACCATTGTTTTAATGATGTTGGCGCAGGTCCCCGCATTAAGATTAAGTGCCTCAGCGATCTCCGTGAGTGATCGATGTCTTTCAGGCTCTTTTGCGAGAAACTCTAAAATGTCAAATGCGCGGTTAATAACTTGTATCATTCAAAATCTAATTTTATATTATAAAGCAAGATAATAAATACTTGCAAATCTCTAGTTAATTTTCTCCCTTCCTTGCTCTCCTGCCATAAAAGTGCAGGCGTCAGTCGGTTGCCGTATCGGTCACATCCTTCAGCGGGGCAATGGACCACACTTTAGACAACTCATTGTTTGATTATTTAAGCCAGAATCAGTTTCGACGAGTAACAAGCTCCCTCCAACAACAGGATCATAAAGAGGATAAGTGACTCGCAAATCCTTTCCAGACAAAAAATTTATTTGACAATATTAAACCTTTCATTACTTTTACACAATAATATAAAGTCTAATTTTATATTATAAAATATCCATTTTTAAACCTCTGTCATGATCATATGAAAATGATGGAAAAAAAATCCAATTATGAAAAAGTATTTACTTGGAAATTTTCTGATGATTTGCCTGATGCTTGTTTGCGAGCAAGTGAGGAGTCAGGCTTACAACTGGAATCAGGTGCGCATTGGAGGGGGAGGCAATGTCACCAGCTTCAAAACACATCCGCTCGTTCCTAACCTTTTTTTCATTACAACGGATGTAGGGACTCCGTACCGCTGGAACCATAATACCCAGCGATGGGAAGAAATGATGCTATTTAATAAAATTCCACTGGTTTACTGGAACTGGGAATTTAATCAGCGATGTGGCGACCTCGCCATCGACCCAAATGATCCGACAGGCAATATCCTGTACGCTACTGTCGAGAACGGAGCCGGGGTGGCCCCAGGAAAAGGCGACAGTAAAAAGGGTACCGTCATGAGGTCGGCAGATCGTGGTCAGACCTGGGTGGATATGGGACTCGCAGTATCGATAAAACCGAATGAAGACCAATCTATTTCAGACCGCCTGGTTGTAGATCCCCAAAATAGTAATGTTATTTATTTGACGACGCGGGAGAATGGCACTTTCCGCAACGACTCAGCAAATGTGCCCGGATCTGCCTGGCACAAGTTAAATACGCCCGGCATTTCCGATAAATTTAGCTACGTCAACAGTAAAGGAGAAACAGTTATTCTCCCCCAAACCAGGTTCATTGCAATTGACAAGACCAAAGGGATGATCAATGGCCGCAGCAAGTACGTTTATCTTGGTGGCCCTGATGGCGTATATCTGAGTACCGATGGAGGAAATAACTTCGCTAAAATGTCGGGAAGCCCGGGCGAGCCCAGGCGCGTTTCTTTAGCGAACGACGGCGTAATGTACGTAAACCGATTCAAGGCCTCAGCAGTACGTTCGACAGGAGGCCGAGGACTCTGGAGGTGGGATGGCAACAACTGGAGCGAAGTTTCGCCAATTGCCGATAGCGTATGGGCTGCATTCGCCGTAAATCCGCTTAACAGCCAGGAGCTTATTGTTAGCACCGCTGGTTCATGGAATTCCGATTTTGCGTACCGCTCCAATGCAGGGGGGGCAGCAGGCTCATGGGGAAGCCGTATGACGATTACCCGTGATAACTCAGAGGCACCGCACTCAAAAAACGACAATGTTTCTAGCGGTAATATCGGACATAACCTTAATACCTTCGTATTCGATCCGCACAATCCCGGCCATGTCTGGTTTGTAGATATGCTCGACGTGGGACAGACGACCAATGTTTGGGCCCCCATTGTAAACTGGAAATTGCGTGACGCTGGACTGGAAGAACTTGTTGTGACAGGTCCCCTGGTCGCTCCCTCCTCAGGCAAAAATTTATTACTATCCGCAACAGCGGATATAGGAGGAGCAGATCACCGCTCATTGACAGAACCTCCGCAAAAAGGTGTCAACACCTGGATCAGCGCCAATAGAGGCGCTAACAACACTGGATCCGCCTACCAGGAAACCAATCCGAACTTTATAGTCAGGGTAGGTAGCAATGGATGGGATGGCCCTGGAGTAGGAGGATATTCAACGAACGGCGGTGACAGTTACACACAATTCCCTACTCCTCCATCAAGCATGGTTCGAGGACGGGTCGCTGTGTCAGCAACCTCAGAAACGATCGTCTGGGTTCCAATGGGATCTGGCGCTCCTCGGTACAGTACCAACCGGGGTACGAGTTGGACTATATGTGCAGGTGCTCCTACAGAAGTGATTAAAGGTGCCAACCAATTCGATGTTTATGCTGGACAGAACCCTCTCACTGCAGATAAGGTAATTGGAAATAAGTTCTACATCTATAAGCAGGGGGCAATCTATGTAAGTGTAGACGGTGGCGCTAACTTCACGCAGTACGCCAATGTACTTCCAAGCGTTGGTCCCGGTGCAGGCTATTTCACTCTTGAATCAACCCCTGGCAAGGCCAATGACCTTTGGTTTTCCTCCTTTAACCATGGACTTTTTCACTCAAGCGATGGAGGACAAAGTTTTTCGCGGGTAAACACATCTTTTGTAACTAACCCTTATTGGTTTGCTATCGGTAAGGCAGATAGTACTGCAGCCAATAATATTCTTTTCATTGGCAGTGAAGCAAAAGCAATTGATGGCAAGTTTTATGCTCTGTTCCGTTCCGATGACGATGGTGCCTCCTGGACCACCATTGCAAATCCTGCTCCCGGCGTTATTAAAACGATGGCTGCAGATAGAAACGGTCGACTGTTCCTTGGCGTCACCGGGAATGGAATTTTTGTCGGGGAACCCACGCTCGGACCTGTAACTGGCATAAACATCACCGGCCCAGCCGATTCTGTTGTAGTAGCAGATTCTCTCAAACTTAAAGCAAACCTGACCCCGGCCTTTCCAGACGATAATACCATCGTATGGTCCTCATCCGACACGAGCAAAGCTATTGTGGATGCGTACGGCATTGTTCATGCACTTGCGGAAGGCAATGTTGTGATCCGGGCAACTGCTGCAAGCAACGTGTACGCCGAATATACAATCCGTGTAAGACCCGTTGTACACCCCGACAGCGTCGTTGTTGACCCGGTGATGTATCTGGGTTTAGGGATGACCACTAACGTCGAGGCGAGGGTGTTTCCGGTAAACACTACCAATAAAACCACTATCTGGACGTCTTCCAACTCCGCTGTTGCTTCGGTAACTTCCGCCGGGCTTATTAAAGCAAATGCAACAGGTACGACGATCATCACTGCTACTACCCAGGATGGCGCCAAAACTGCCTCCTCCGAATTAATCATAAGCAACACCGCTAAGGCAACGAATGCAGGTGGTCCGGCGACAGGAAAGTTTGCACCTGAAAACCCGGGCGAGCCCTACACTACAAACAGTATCTGGGTTACCACAACAGGCACCGCCGTTAGTACCGCGGGAGCCATTGATCCAGCCCCCGCGACTCTTTATCAATCTCAAAGACTTGGAGGTGCCAACTTTACTTACACATATTCAGGCTTAGTGCCCAGCGCAAATTACACCATTCGCCTGCACTTTGCAGAGATTGTACCTAATATGATTACTGGATCAAGAATATTTCATGTAACAACAGGCTTATCGACCGATACCCTTCTGAAAAATTTCGACATTTATGCCGCAGCTGGCGGTCGTTACAAAGCAATAGTAAGAGAGTTTGTCCGGCAATCAGATGCAGGCGGCGTTCTAAAGCTCACCTTCCGGAAGAAGACCAGCTATCCAGCGATCAACGGCATGGAACTGCTGATGACCCCGGTAGCAGGTATAAATATCGGACAGGACTCGGCAGGTGTGGGAATAAACGACACTACAACCCTTTCTAAAACGATTCTCCCTGCAGGAGCAACCAACACCGCTGTGAACTGGCGATCATCAGACAATACCATTGTAACTGTCGATGCTGCCGGCAAAATCACTGGCAAAGCTCCCGGTCTCGCGTGGATATATGCAACTACACAAGAAAGCCAGTTTACTGATTCTATTAAAATTAATTCTTTTCATATTCCTGTTTCATCAGTAGCACTGAACCGTACTTCCGACACTGTCGGTGTTAAAAACACGATATCACTTTCCGCTACAGTTCTCCCTTCGAACGCTTCCAACAAAAAAGTGATATGGCATTCTTCGGATACCACAATCGTTAAGGTGAACCAAAATGGCGTTATCACTGGCGTTTCGCCAGGAATTGCTTCGATTTCAGCTATTACCGAAGATCTCGGTCTGACCGCAACATCGAGCATTCGTGCAGAAAATATACTGGTTGACACGCTCGTCGTTACCAGGTATCAATCTACCCTCGGAGTGAACGATACGACTACTTTCCGAGCAAAAGTTCAGCCCACTAATGCGAGTCTCCAAACCTTCACATGGCTTTCTTCCGACACTACAAAAGCGAAAGTGAATCAAAACGGACTTGTCACCGCTATTGCGCCGGGCTCTGTGATCATTTCGGCTAGGGCCGACGACGAAGGAGCAACAGAAACGAGCAATAGTCTGAATATCCTGCCCCTGGAGCAATGCGGCATTTTGACGAACCAAGGCTTCGAGAGTGGTTTCTTCAATTGGCTCCGCTATCAAAACGGCTCACCTAGCTCAACGGCGGTAACAACTACACAGAGCGAAGTGCACAGCGGCTATCGCGCGGCTGAGCTTCGAGGCACCTCGGCTTCCATAAACTATTATACTAACCCGCCTTTAACTGCAGGAAGCACTTTCACGCTGAAAGTATGGGCAAAAATTGGCAGCACACCTCTCGCAAGTAACCCCGCCGTAGCAGAATTTCCGGATTGGGCTGGCATTGGCTTAGACTGCCTTGATTCCACCGGCGCAAAAATTCCTGGAACGGCCCAACAGATCGTTTTGCACAACAGGCCGGAGAACCGTCTGAATTATGCAGAATATACTATTTCCGGCACAGCGCCAGCGGGAACGGCAAAGCTGGGTTTCTGGGCTACAAAGTCAAACCAGCGCGGCCGGTTATTACTTGATGACTTTTGCCTTACAACATCCGTTCCAGTTAACGGCATAAGTATAGACCCTGCATCGGCCTCCGAATATGAAGGGGTATCCAAACAATTCACTGCAGCCGTATTACCGTCAAACGCCATCAACAAAAAGGTAAACTGGTCATCACTAAATCCTTCGATAGCTTCTGTAGACTCCACCGGGCTGGTCACCGGAATAACTGCAGGAATTGCACACATTGTCGCTACAACCCAAGACGGCGGTTTTACCGACACCGCAACGTACACAGTTATTAGCACCCGCCTAATGGCAGTGGATGCGGGAGCTACAAGCGCCACCAACGGATTTTCCGCCGATCAGTATTATGGCGGAGGATCAACTTCAACATCCACCTCTTCAATCCTTGTAGATACTTCGGGCACATCCCTTCAGGTTCCCCCCTCAATTTATCAAAGTAAGCGCTATGGCGTGAACTTTCGTTACCTGCTGACCGGGTTTACTCCTGGTGCTAATTACAAAATCAGGCTTTATTTTACGGAATCCTATTGGAACGCCCCTAACAAACGAGTGTTCAGCGTGTCTGTAAACAGCATAGCTAAGATCAACAATCTTGATATCTTCGCCGAAACAGGAGGCATGAACCACGCCCTTGTGAGGGAAATTACAGCCTCCGCCGACTCTATTGGACGTCTGAATATTGGTTTCGCCCGTTCCAAAGACAATGCAATTATAAGTGCAATTGAAGTCTTTATGGTTCCTTCTGAAAATATGTTGTTAAGCACCTCAGCCCTTTCAACGACAAGAGCATCGGCACTGGTGCCAAATCATCTGAAACCGGCAAAAGAAATTACTCTCATGAAAAAAGTGATAGTATATCCTAATCCAGTTTCTGAACGGACTTTGCATGTAAGACTTACTGGCTTTGAGTCAGGCCGTAAGGTCAGATTCGTGTTAATAAACATCAGTACCGGACAAGACGTCATCCGCAGCGAAGCAAACCTTACAGGAGAGGAAACAACAGATATCCCGATAGATCTTCCACCTCTTTTGCAGGGCGCATATAACCTGAAGGTGATAAGCGGCAATGATGTTTTTAATTCAAAAGTAATAGTTAGATAATGCCGCATATACTTTTATTTCTTGCAATAGCAATTATAACAATTCATAGGGCTGCCATAGCGCAGCCCTTGAACACTTCATTTCGTCCAGGCAAAAAATGGACAGACACTAATGGCAATCCCATACAAGCTCACGGCGGGGGGATCTTATTCTACGAAGGCACATACTACTGGTATGGTGAGAACAAAGATTCGGTGAACGCGCCGATGGTAGTCTTGCCAGGGTGGAGTGTAGACCGCGTTGATGTGATCGGTGTCTCGTGTTATTCATCCAAAGATATGTACAACTGGAAATTTGAAAGTCTGGCATTACCTGCCGCCAAAAATAATCCGGAAAGTGATCTTCATCCTAAAAAAGTAGTCGAGCGGCCGAAGGTGATCTATAACAGGATCACAAAAAAATTTGTCATGTGGCTGCATATTGACTCCGAGGACTACAAAGCGGCCCGTTCTGGTGTAGCAATAGCAGACAAACCTGAAGGGCCTTTCACCTACCTGGGAAGCTTTCGCCCTAACGGCTTAATGGCCCGCGACATGACACTCTTTGCCGACGACGATGGCAAAGCCTATCAGTTTTACTCATCCGAGGATAACAAAACAATGATTGTTAGCGAGCTAACAGCCGATTACCTTAAACCATCAGGCCGTTATAAGCGAATTTTCATCGATCAATCCAGGGAAGCCCCGGCGGTGTTTAAACATAATGAAAAATATTATTGTATCACCTCTGGTTGCACTGGCTGGGCTCCAAATCCTTCTGAATATGCAGTTGCGGACTCCCCTTTAGGTGAATGGCAGGTAAAAGGCAACCCGGCCAAAGGCGAGGGTGCCCAAACAACATTCAATGCCCAGGGCACTTTTGTAATTCCTGTTCAGGGAAAAGCGAACACTTACATCTTTATGGCAGACCGCTGGCTGAATAAGGAGCTGAAAAACTCTTCCTATGTTTGGCTCCCCTTACAAGTCAAGCCAGATGGCAGCCTGGAGATCTATTACAAAAAAGAATGGAAACTTTCCGAATTTACACCATGACCCACATCCGCACACTTCTCACTTATACACTGGTGGCCGGGCTAACACTCTCGGCTTCTGGGCAACATGCACTTCCTAAAATTGCCAACACTTTTTTACCTCAGGGGGAATCTACTCATCGTATCAATAACACAGCAAAAGCCATCGTTGCAACCAGTCCGCCCATGGGTTGGAACTCCTGGAACAACTTTGGTCTCGACATCACCGAAGACGAATTCAAAAAGCAGGTGGATTATGCCGCCGAAAAGCTCCGGCCCTATGGCTACGAATATATGGTGATCGACGCATCATGGTATTCGCCAAGTGTTTCCGCCGATCCGCGGAGCGCATTCCATCACCCAAAGTATGCACGTCACGACGCAAACATAGACGAATTTGGCCGTCTTCTTCCTGCTGCCAATAAATTCCCTTCAGCAAAAGGATCGCTGAAGTATCTGGCCGACTACGTACATGCAAAAGGTATGAAATTCGGCATTCACCTTAACCGGGGTATTCCATGGCAGGCGGTAGATCGGGATCTCCCTATCAAAGGCAACCGCAGCAGAGCAAAAGACATAGCTAATCCGGCAGACATATGTGAATGGTTCAACGCCACTTACGGTATCGATATGTCGGTCACAGGTGCACAGGAATACTACAACTCGGTTTTTGAACTCTATGCATCGTGGGGGATTGATTTTGTGAAGGTGGATGACCTTTCTATGCCCTATCACGCCGACGAAATAACAGCTATCCGTAAAGCCATTGAGCGAACCGGAAGGCAGATTATTTTCAGCACATCTCCTGGCTCCACTCCAATCACTGCAAGATATCATGTAATGAATAATGCAGATATGTTCCGCATTTCGTCCGATTTCTGGGATAACAGGTCTCAGTTGAGGCAACAATTTAATTTCGCCGCCCAATGGGCCACTCATTCGGTTAATTTTCCAGGACGCTGGCCTGATCTGGATATGCTTCCCTTTGGCAAAGTAGCCACACGCTCAGGCGATGCCGGAGGGGAACGTTTTACCAATTTCACGAAAGACGAACAATACTCCGTCATGACGCTCTGGAGTATTGCCCGTTCACCCCTGATTATCGGTAACGACCTGCTGCAAAACGACCCCTTTACTCTGAGCCTTCTCACGAATCCCGAAGTCATCGAAGTTAATCAGAAAGGCAATAAGCAACGGGAAATCTTAAATAAAGACGGGATAATAATATGGGAATCAATAGCTGCTGATCAAAAAAGCAAATACCTGGCTGTCTTCAACCAGAATGACCATCATCAGGAAGTATCAATAGAACTTGCGAAGCTTGGATTTACATCCTCCTGTAACATACGCGACCTCTGGAAACGGGAGAACACTGGCGCTTCCCCGGCAGTAAAAACCTCAATCCCCGCACACGGAGCTCGTTTGTTCAGGGTCACACCTTTAAAATAATGCAGAGAAAAGTTTTAATTGTTCTTCTTTCCCTAATTCTAGCTTTCATTGGCGGATATGGCCAGGATAAAAAGCACAGGGTGATCATCCTTTCGGACATTGGTGGCTACGACGAGGACGATGATCAGTCGTTTATTCACTATCTCTTCTACGCCGACTGCTTTGCCACGGAAGGCTTGATCTCATCACCTCCCGGCAAAGGAAGAGCAAAAGATTTTAGGGAGGTGATTGATCTCTACCGGAAAGACTATTCTAAGCTCCAGAGACATGGTTCGTTTCCCTCACCTCGAATACTTGAAAAGGTAGTCAAGCAGGGAGCTGTTGAGCCTGCACCCGCTGCCGGACACAGTTCCCCCACAGAGGGCTCGAAATGGCTGATCCGGTGTGCAAGAAAACCGGATCCAAGGCCTTTATTCATTCTTGTTTGGGGATCGATTACCGACCTGGCGCAGGCAGTGCACGACGCTCCCGATATTAAACCAAAATTGCGGGTTCATTTTATCGCCTCATGGAATCAACGACAAGATTCAGCAGCATTCCGGTATATTGAAAAGTATCATACCGACATCTGGATGATACAGGACAACAGCACTTTCAGAGGCTGGTACAGCGGCGGAATACAAACCGGAGACCTCGGAAACAAAAGCTTCGTGGAACAGCACATTGCAAGAGCCGGCGCGATGGGAAGCTACTTCGCCACACTCAAGCAAGGAAGTATAAAGATGGGAGATTCTCCTTCGGTAGCCAGACTGCTTTACGGAAATCCTGAGAACCCCGAAGAAGATAGCTGGGGCGGAAGATTTAGCCCCCTAGACACAGGCCGCCATTGGTGGATAGACGATACCTCAGCCAACCTGAAGGAAGGACCCTATCCGGGAGCCAGAACTGTTAACAAATGGCGTGAGGCATACTTGCGCGACTGGCAAAAAAGACTTAGCTGGCTTTCTAAAATCAGATAAACACTTATACTATGCTAACCCGATTTATCATTTTTATCGCCTTTTTTACCAGCTTTCAGATCCATGCTCAGATAAACGTACTGAATGTACGCTCCTTCGGCGCGATAGCCGATGGTGTGTCGTTCGATACCAAAGCCATCAACGCTGCAATAGAGCATGCCGCGAAAAACGGCGGAGGGACGATATATTTCCCGCCCGGAAAGTACTTAAGCGGCTCTATCCGGATGAAGAGCAATATAACACTCTACCTCGACAATGGCACCCTGTTAATCGCGGCTCCATCCGGGGCTCTTTCTGAGTATGATGAACCTGAACACAGGGTAAATAATCAGTATGAAGACTTTGGCCACCGCCATTGGCACAATAGCCTGATCTGGGGCGAGAATGTTCAGAACATCGCCATCGTTGGAAACGGCACCATCTGGGGCAAAGGCCTTGAACGGGAAAATAGCGATGAAAATGATAAAAGGCCAAATAAAACGATTGGCTTGTACCGATGCCGAAATGTACTCATTCGTGACATTAACATCCTTCACGGCGGATGGTTCTGCCTTCTTGCTACCGGCACCGACAACCTTACTATCGATAATGTGAAGATGGATACAAACCGTGACGCGATTGATATCGATTGTTGCCATAATGTCCGTATATCCAACTGTAGCCTGAACGCGCCAGGAGACGACGCGCTCGTGCTCAAGAGCTCGTTTGCCTTAAACGAACCCCGTGCAACTGAAAACGTGACTATTACGAACTGCCACTTCAGTGCTTACGACGAGGGCACTATGCTCGATGGTACCCGTCAGCGCCTCAAAAATGTAAATAAATGGGGTCCCAACGGAAGGTTGAAGTTTGGAACAGAATCAAACGGCGGATTCCGTAACATCGTCGTCAGTAACTGCACCTTCGAATATAGCCGCGGCTTGGCGCTCGAAACGGTCGACGGCGCTCTGCTTGAAAATATTAGTATTATGAACATTACAATGAAAGATGTTGGCAATGCTCCCATATTTCTCCGCCTGGCACGCAGGATGCGAGGTCCCTCAAATACACCCGTCGGCGAACTTCGCAGGGTAAGGATCAGTAACCTCACAGCTTACAATGTTGGCGGGGGACAGGGAATACTAATCAGCGGTGTTCCTGGTCATCCTGTAGAAGACATTGAACTGGATAACATCAGCATGTGGGTGAAGGGCGGCGGCAAAACGACTGATGCACTTCGTAAAATACCTGGGATGGAAACTGGTTATCCTGAGCCATTTTTTTTCGGAATACAGCCTGCTTATGCCTTCTTTATCCGCAATGCCCGAAATCTCAAACTGAGCAATATCAATGTATACACCCTGGAAGCTGATGAAAGGCCTGTCTGCTATCTCGAGGACGTTCACGACATTAGTTTTCTGTCCGTCAACACCTTCAACGAGATTGGTACGCAGCCATTTATTGGTGGAAAATCGAGCAACATCCGCTTAGAAAGCTCACTCGGCAAGAAGGCAAAACTTATCAGACAACTTGACTAATAACTAATTTTAGATTTCCAATGAAACGACTATTTACGCTACTTATGTGTCTCTCCTGCTACTGTTCTTTGAATGCACAAAACGAACAGCGCATCCAAAATCTCATCTCCAGAATGACGCTTGAAGAAAAAGCCGGCCAAATGACACAGATATCGATAGAACTATTACTTAAAGCGAAAGATGGGGTTCCTATAGAACCGCATCAGCTGGATTCCGAAAAACTTAAAGAATGCATAGGAAAGTATAAAGTCGGCTCAATACTCAACGTAGGTGGCAATGCTCAAACGAGGGAAAACTGGCAATCGTTAATTACACAGATCCAAAACATTGCATTGAAACAACGTCTCAAAATCCCGGTCCTTTATGGGATCGATGGAATTCACGGCAATAACTACACATCAGCAGCTGTTCTTTTTCCACAGCCAATCACACAGGCAGCTTCCTTTAACCCTGATATCGCTAAGCGGATCGGCCAGATCTCAGCCTATGAAACACGTGCATCATTCATCCCATGGACTTTCAGTCCCGTCCTTGATCTTGGCCGTCAACCACTTTGGCCACGTATCTGGGAGACCTTTGGCGAAGATCCGCACCTGGTTTCAGAAATGGGTAAGGCCACAGTTCTTGGCTTTCAGGGTGAGGGTCAAGCCGATAAGTATCACGTAATGGCCTGTCTGAAACATTACATGGGTTACAGCATGCCGCTGAGCGGTCACGACCGCACGCCAGCCTGGATTCCCGAACGCGAACTTCGGGAATATTTCCTTCCGCAATTTGCTGAAGCAGTAAAAACGGGAGCAATGACAGTGATGGTCAATAGCGGCGAGATCAACGGTGTCCCGGTACATGCCAACAAGCATATCCTTACGGATATTTTGAAAGGCGAGCTTGGCTTTCAGGGCTTCGCTGTCAGCGATTGGCAGGACATCGAATATCTCTGGCAGCGACACAAGGTGGCCCGCGACAACAAAGAAGCAATTGCTCTGGCCATCAATGCCGGCATAGACATGAGTATGGTGCCGCTAAATTATACCTTCACAACAGATCTGATCCAATTGGTAAAAGAAGGAAAGATCCCCATGAGCAGGATAGACGATGCAGTGTCCCGCATCCTGAAAGTAAAAATGCTAGCGGGACTATTTGAGGAGCCAACAGGAAAAGCCAGCGACTATCCTCAGTTTAGCGGAGAGGCACACCACCGGGCGAATTACGAAACTGCTGCCGAGTGCATAACGCTTTTAAAGAACCTGAATTCAACGCTACCCCTAAAAAATTTGAAACGGATATTGGTTACCGGGCCGGCGGCGTCTTCTATGAGAGCCCTGAATGGTGGCTGGAGCCGGAACTGGCAGGGTACAAACAGCGACACTACAGAAAGCTCAAAAAACACTATTCTTGAAGCAATGAGAGATACTTTTGGGGCCAGCAACATTGACTATGCACCTGGCGCTGATTTCAATGGCAACACCAATTTTCCTGAAGCATTAAACAAGGCAGCAAATGCAGATGCTATAGTAGTTTGCCTGGGTGAGAACAGCTATACCGAAACACCAGGGAACTTTGATGACCTTACTCTTCCTGCAGCTCAGCTTGACCTTGCGCGTACCTTAGCCAAAGCCAGGAAACCTATGATCCTTGTACTGACAGAAGGACGCCCCCGGGTCGTCTCGTCCATTGAACCGCTCTTTTCAGCGGTGATACAAGCTTATCTCCCCGGAAACGAGGGTGGAAATGCCATTGCGGATGTGATCGCAGGAAAAATAAACCCCAGCGGTAAGTTGCCTTACACCTATCCCAGATATGGGAATAGTCTTCACAACTACTATTACAAGTATACTGAATCAAAAGATCTGGATCCAACTGCCGGATACAACCCTCAATGGGAGTTCGGCTTTGGATTAAGCTATACCACATTCAGCTACTCTAACCTCCGTTTAAATACAGATAAGTTGTCAGAGAAAGGAACAATCACAGTTTCAGTTGATGTTAGCAACACTGGAAAAATTGCGGGAAAAGAAAGTGTCTTACTTTTTGTAAGCGATCTTGTAGCATCTGTTACTCCTGAAGCCAAAAGGCTGCGGGCTTTCAAAAAGATAGAAATTCAGTCAGGACAAACACAAACAGTGAAATTCACGCTTAGCGGTTCCGACCTGTCCTTTATCAACACTTCGCTTCAGCGAATCACTGAGCCTGGTGATTTTATCATCAGCATTGGTGGTCTTAAACAAACGTTCACTTATCATTTGTAGTAATAATATGTCAGTTTATAACTGTATTTCATCCGCTTTTACGCGGCGGATTCCCATTATTGCCATGACGGTTTTGCTGTCGGCTTCTGCCAGAGCTGATGTTAAGCCTGCTGCAGTATTTACCGATCACATGATACTGCAACGGGATGCACCCATCCCTATTTGGGGAACAGCCTATCCTGGAGAAAAGATTTCTGTGTCGTTTCGGAAGCAGAAAGTAACTACAAAAGCTGGATCAAATGGCCGCTGGATGGTAGCACTGCAGCCTGAATTGGCCGGCGGGCCCTTCACCCTCGCCATTAGCGGCCGGAACAATGTTTCTTTTTCTGATGTACTAGTAGGGGAAGTTTGGGTATGTTCGGGCCAGTCCAATATGGAGTTTCCACTGAAGTCAGCAATGAACGCCGAAACAGAAATCAGCGCAGCCGATTATCCTATGATTCGCCAATTGACTGTTCCGCGGCACATCAGCATGGTTCCGCTTAATGACATGGAGGCGACTGAGTGGAAACCCTGCAGTCCGCAAACAGCGGGCAGCTTCAGCGCAGTTGCTTATTTTTTTGCAAAACAGCTATGGGAAGAACTTAAAATACCGGTCGGATTAATTCACTCAAGCTGGGGCGGAACAAATATAGAAACTTGGACCAGCAGGGAGGCTTTGGCCAAACACCCGGATTTTGCGCCTCTGAATTCAGCTCCGAAGACTTTCGCTGCCATCAATTTGGCCAAGCGGGAAAAGATACTTGATGTTGTGCGCAAATTTCAAGGGGACTTGAACTCGAGTGACAAGAACAAATGGCAGGAGCAACACTATAACGATGTAAGCTGGGGTACGCTCATTACGCCGCAGTTCTGGGAATCGCAGGGTTTACCTGATTTCGACGGAACGGTTTGGTACCGGAAGAGATTCAAGGTTTCCGCAGCCGACGCCGGGAAAGAGGCGGTACTCGAATTAGGCAAGGTCGATGATTCGGACATTACCTGGATAAATGGTGTAAAGTTAGGCGAAAGTTTGAACATGTATCAGGTATCCCGCATGTATAAAGTGCCTGCAGGGCTGTTGAAGCCGGGGGAAAATACTATCGCGGTAAAGGTGAATGATACTGGCGTTGGCGGTGGTATTTACAGCACGAGCGACAGTATGCAAATTATCACTGCGGGTAAAGCGCGCATTCCTTTGTCGGGACAGTGGAAAGCGAAAGTGGACACTGGCTCGATTGCCTTCGTAACGGGAGGACCCAATGTCTACCCTTCTTTACTGTTTAACGCTATGCTAAATCCCATAATTCCCTATACAATACGGGGAGCAATTTGGTATCAGGGAGAGTCCAATGTTGACCGGGCAGAGCAATACCGGAGCGAATTTCCGCTGATGATCAGTGATTGGAGGCAGCGCTGGGGACTTGGAGACTTCCCTTTCTATTTCGTTCAGCTATCATCCTTTGACCCGAGACATACTGACGCACTTAAAGAAGCAAAATGGGCAGAGCTTCGGGAAGCGCAAACCGAGGCATTGAAACTTCCCAATACGGGAATGGCAGTAACAACTGATATAGGAAACGTTCAGGATGTGCACCCCACTAATAAGCAAGACGTAGGCTTAAGACTTGCACTGCAAGCACTTCATGGGACCTACGGAAAGAAAATTGTTTACCAGGGGCCCGCTTTTCGATCAGCGTCTATCGAAGATAAGACCATGGTTGTATCTTTTGACACCGGAGGCTCTGATATTGTAATCCGGAATAAATATGACTATGTGAAAGGGTTTCAACTGGCCGGAAGTGACCGCAAATTCCATTGGGCGCAAGGAAGATTACAGAACGGAAAAATCATCCTTACCTCAGACTCCGTGCCTCAACCGGTCTACGTGCGATACAACTGGGCAAACGATGCAATTGAAGGAAACGTTTTCAACTCGGAGGAATTGCCAGCCGCTCCTTTCCGCAATGACGAGCTGCCGTTCCTCACTCAAGGAAATAAATATAATCTGGCACACTAAAGGCATCAACAACAGAAGATTCACTAAATACTATCTTAAAAAACAGAAATACCAGGCAGGATTTGAAACCCGCCTGGTATTTCTGTTTCTGTAATAGCCTAAAAATTAATTAAGTGTTACCTCTCGATTTCCGCTTTTCCGAAAGTTCACTTTCTTTTCTATCGTTTTGCCTCCTTGTTTTATGCGAACTAGATAGTCACCATAAAAACCTCTGAAGTTTAAATCATTTCCTGAAACTGTTTGGTTTAAGGAAGTTTTCCACTCCTTATTTAGCAATTGGTCAAGGGCTGCGAATGCTGGCTTTTGTGAGAAATCATTATTTACAAGTCCACCGTTCCATTTGTCCTCTCCTTTTGCGGCCGTACCGTCAACTAGGTTCCACCAAATGATAGCTGAAACTGATGGATGACTAAACCATAAGCGGTAATAATTTCGGGTAAGCTTCGCCTGGTGCGCCATCCCTTCTGAGTTATAAGGAAGAGTAGGTATCGTGATCTCCGAAACATGAAGCGGAATACCAAATTTAGAATACGTGTCAAGTGCGCGGAATACCTCCTGCGGAGTAGTAGTGTTGCCAGCCAGCACATCTTTATAAAATTGCTCCCCAAAAAAATGAAACTGAAGTCCAATATCGTCAATACGCGCTCCCTTTGCCAACAGGTTCTCGATTAGCAGGTTATAAGAACTGTATTCACCCTGATCACGTTGCCATACCCATGTCTGTTCATTAATGAGCAACCTAGTTGAAGCTGGAAAGTATTTTTGAGCCGAAAGAAAGGCGTTCAACACATAATTGGCAGGCATTTCCACCTCCGATTTACTCAGCATTTCGTTAACCACGTCCCAGGTACCGATCTTATTTCCGTAGCGCTCGGCTATTTGTTGAATACGCTTGTCGATCAATCTGGCCATTACAGCAGTGTCCTTTGGAAGCCAGTCAGGTATTGCGAAGGCAGGATTACTCCATACTAAAGGGTGTCCTTTAGGGCTAATGCCATATTTCCGGCAAAACTCCAGCACCAGGTCGGGAGCCGGCCGGCGATATTTCTTTGGACTACTAGCATCAAACCGCAGCTTTCCCTGCTCAGGCTCGGTGGTTTTCCAGTAGAAAGGAACTGTTGCTACATTAAACAAAGAACTGAATACCTTTTCGTAACGCTCATTCCGCTCCTCAGTGTCAAACTCCTTTACCATGAACCCATTCGCGCCGAAATCAAAATCATGACTAATTTGCCGAATCTCCACATTCTTCTTTCCCTTTCCGGGAATATGGAGCCTGAAATCTCCCTTCCGGTTTTTCTCAATACCGTTTTGGATCCTTTGCTCTATTGACGGATCCGACCACAGCGAATCCAATCGGGATGTTTGAGCTTGCACTTGCGCGCTATAGGCAAGCGTCAGTATAAAAAACAGTTTCTTCAAAATAGAGTAATTAATAATGGTTAAAATAAAATTCGTTATTAATAAAAAAGGGCAGGCACCTAACCAGTATTCCCGCCCAGCTATAAGATCAATATCCCGGGTTCTGGTCCTTTACAGGGTCAATTGCCTTGTTAAAATTCGTCTCCAATATAGGAATAGGCCACAGGTAATGTTTTTGTGCAATGGTTTTTCCCTTCATTTGCTGTATCACACTCTGCGCACGACCTGTTCGTTTAAGTTCGAGCCAACGCTTACCTTCATATTGAAATTCATAGCCATACTCTTTGCTAACCAGCTCTGAAAAACTCTCTTTATCGTAGTTGGAAACGTTAAAATCTATAGAAGATGGAACAGTGGGATCCAAACCGTAAGCGCGTCTATGCACATGGTTTAGTGCCTCCATCGCTGCAGCGGGTGGAGTAGAACTCGCCTGGTTAGCTGCCTCGGCATAAATCAGCAGCACATCTGCATACCGATACCAGGGAACGTCATTACCTGCACCAGTCTGAGCAACGGCCTGCGGATCGATATATTTTTTTGAAAGGATGGTATTGGCGTCAACACCAATGTTGTAAGGGTACCACAATCCCTTACGAAGGTCGTTATTATCCCAGGAAACAAAGAAAGGCAATGTAGACAGACTGTATTGCGCGTAAAATCCACCGTTGTTATGAAACCTTGTTCCCGGATGGTTGAGAAACATTACGAAATAATTCCCAAGGTTGGGCGAACGGGTACATTTGATGTAAAATACCTCTTCTGTTGTGGTTATCACATCCGGTCCAAAGATCTTCTGAAAGTCGTCGGAACTGGAAACCCGCACCAGTGAGTATTTATTAGATTGTATCACTTCATATGCTTTGTCACGAGCCAGAGCGTATTTCTTTTGCCACAACAAAGCGTCTGCAAGGAGGGTTTTGGCGGACCATTTAGTCGGCCTGCCAGCAATAGGTGCTACATCCGGCAAATTCACCTCAGCCTCCATCAAGTCTGACTCGATCAAACTGAATACCTCTGCTTCCGAATTTCGTTTCGCGTCGATCTCACTCATATTTGCTTCTGTGCGGATAGGAACGCCTCCCCAGTTGCGCACTAGCTGAAAATAAGCAAAAGCACGCATAAACTTCGCCTCTGCTACAAATTTGTCTATATCAGCTTTATCTATCGCTTTACCCTTAGGAGCGTTCTTAATCACGAGGTTGGAATTCCTGATGCTCTGGTAAAACTGCGTCCACGCCTGTCCTACCCGATTCACGTTTGTGCCACCAAGCCCCTGAAACTCATTCAGCTCAGCATAACTTCCGCGCCCAAGGCCATAATCTACATAACTCTCCAATTGCGCCATATACCCATCCCCCATTACAATGGTATGGCGAAACGGTGTGTACGATGCATTCACTGCCGCCTCCACTTCAGCCGGCGTATTATAAAATGTCTCAACGGCTAATGATTTAGGTGCTTCCAGGAGAGCATTTTTACAGGATGTGACTAGTGTTGCGGAAGTAAAAATGATTGCCGCAGTAGCCCATAATCTGTATTTGTTTATTTTAGTTTTCATATAATCCTTCATTTTAATTACTATCAGAAGCCTGCCCTGATCCCGAAAGTTATTGATTTCGCTACCGGATAAGTGTAATAATCAAAGCCCTGCGCCGTGGAGTTTTCACCTCCGTTTGAATTCACATCCGGATCCCACCAGGAATATTTAGTGAAGGTCAACAGGTTTTGTCCGCTTATATATATCTGTGCGCTTCGGACCCACTTTGCCCCTAGTTTCGCCGCGGGAATATTGTAACCCAGTTGAATGTTACGAAGACGCATATAGGAGCCATCTTCAACAAAACGGTCGGAAACCATAGGCGTAGTAGTTCGACTGATCACCGGGTATTTGGCATCGGTATTCGTGGGAGTCCAATGATCAAGAAAGACTTCCCTCGGCATATTCAGTCCGAAACCATAATCAACCGTATTATTAATAGCACTAGAATTAAACAGGTCGTTACCCTGACTACCCTGAAGGAAGAAAGTGAATTCAAAGTTGCGGAATGACATGGTGGAATTAAGGCCATAAATGAAATCAGGATTGGGATCACCTATATAGGTTTTGTCTGCTGCTGTTATCGCTCCATCGCCTGTCAGATCTTTGAACTTTATTTTTCCATTTGAATCGTACCCATCTTCCACATAGCCGAAAAATTGCCCAAAGGGCCGACCCTCCCTTAAAATATTGGCATTGTCATTTATAATTGCAGCGGTAACCATGCCTCCTAAAATATCCTGGTTATTGTAAAGCTTGATAACCCTGTTCCTATTGAAGGATATATTTGGCGTCAGATTCCAATTGAAAGTGCCTTTAAAGACTGCGGCATCCAGGTTTAATTCGAGTCCACGGTTCCTGATCTCGCCCACGTTCCTGATTGTGCTGGTAAAACCGAGAGAAGCAGGTAGTTGAACGGTGTTAAGCAAATCGCGCGTATTTTTCACATAGTAATCGGCTGTCAAAACGAATCTGTTATTAAACAATGAGAGATCTATACCGATATCTTTCTGCTCGGTTGTTTCCCATTTCAGGTTGCCCGGAAGCCGAGTGCCCGGGGCGTAAGCATTATAAAGCGCATCGCCGAACACTGTCTTTCCTACACTCAGTTGATTCAAGGTAGCATAAGCGTTTATCGCCTGGCTGCCCGTATACCCCCAGCCGGCTCGAATTTTTAGGTCTGATATCGCTCTCACATCTTTCAGGAACGGTTCTTTAGATACTCTCCAGGCCAAAGCTGCGGAAGGGAAGTATCCCCACTTATTGCCCGGACTGTATTTGGATGAGCCATCCGCCCGGAAACTTACCGTTGCTAAATATTTATCGTTAAGTGTGTAGTTAACGCGGCCCAGGATCGACATGATGCTCGACTTGGTATAACTTGTAATAGGTACGCCAATGGTTGTGGCCGAACCGATATCATACGTTTGCGTAACATCGCTCATAAAGCCCGATCCGCTAACCTGGTTATACGTATTAATGAAATCCTGATAAGTAAAGCCTCCAACGGCGGCAATACTATGTTTTCCGCCAAAGACCTTGTTGTAGCTTACTGTATTTTCGGTAAGCAAGCTATTGAAACGATTGTTGCTTACGGTGGCATTTCCCTGCTGGTTAATATAGTTAAGAGTCATATACTGATCGATACGGTCTTCGTTATGTTCGATACCGCCCGAAAGCTTGATCGTCATACCAGAAACAGGTTTTATCAGCACCGCAGCATTAGTCAAAACCCGTTCGGCAGCAAGAATATCAGTCCGTTCATTTATATGATTGATGGGATTAATGAGTGCATTAGAGATAAAGGGATATGATGTTGCTAACACGCGATACGACCCGTCCTCGTTTAAAGGTGTTAGTGTCGGCGGCGCAGAAATAGTGCCTGCAATCAGAGAGCCGCCTCGGTTACCACCTCCATTATTCTGCCGGTTGCTTTTTACCCGGCTCAAAGTGCTGGTCAAGTTAAGGCTAAATACTTTACTGATATCAGTGTTTAGGCTACTTACTAGAGAGTAACGGTTATAGTCGCTGGCACGGAGAATACCCTCCTGGCCATATACGCTTCCGCTAACGGAAAACTGTGTCTTTTCTGAACCACCATTGACATTTACAGAGGTATTTACCATCGGAGCCCTGCGGAAGGTAAAGTCCTGCCAATCAAAGCTCTCCCCTAACGCATCAATTTTTTCCTGAGTGAAATAAGGTGCAACATTATCATTCTTTGCCTGCTCGTTATAAAACATGGCATATTCCCGGGCATTCATCAGGTCAAGTTTCTTTCGTAGGGACTGAGAGCTATAAGCGCTTTCAAAATTAACATTCGTGCGGCCGGCCTTTCCCCTTTTTGTAGTGATGATTACCACTCCATTAGCTCCTCGGGAGCCATAAATAGCTGTAGCTGACGCGTCCTTCAATATTTCAATAGATTCTACGTCGGAGTTATTGATTACTGAAGGATTAGCACCACCCGACAGAGGAAAGCCATCAACGACATAAAGAGGCTCGTTACTGCCCTGGATAGAAGTGGTTCCCCGAATACGCAGGCTCACATTTGCACCTGGCGCGCCGGTATTTTGCAGTACCTGCACTCCCGATGCCCGGCCTGCCAGTGCCTGAAGTACACTTGTAGAGGGATAAGCATTAAGTTCTTTTCCCTTTACCTGGGATACCGAACCAGTAAGATCGCTTTTCCGCTGTGTGCCATAGCCGATCACGACTACGTCATCGAGCTGCTTCTGGCCAACATTCAGCTCGACATCTACCACTGTTCTGCCGCCAACCAGCACTTCCAGACCTTCGTACCCTACATAATTGAAGACTAGAACCGATGCATCGGTTACAGATCCTATACGGTAATTTCCACTTGCATCGGACACGGTCGAAACCGCCTCCCCCTTAATCCGGATACTTACCCCTGGCAATCCCGACCTATCGTCTGAGGAGATTACCTTACCGGTAACTGTTCTGTCCTGTGCCTGTGCAGAATACGATAGAAACGTGGCCTGCAGCAAACACATCAACAACAACTTCATTGATTTCATATTAGGAATTTTGATGGTTTACAACTTTATATTATAAAATACAATTTTATAATAAATGTAAATCTAGTAATTTATTAGTTATTTCCCAATGCTTCCCGCTTTTTTTTTAAAAAAAAGCCCCATGAGGGGCTAAGTGTCATTGAGTTACAACTAAGACTATTTTTGTCTTTTATTTTATTTTCACTATCCGGAAATTATCGAAAGCAGCGTCGAAAGCGGCAACAGCTTTGCTCTCTGTTACCAGCCAGTAAATACATTGCACTTTTCCTTCAGCATTGATAATATCCCCCACTTTCACTGCTTGTGCTCCTGTACCCGACGAATTGTTAGCGGTAAGCCGGAATTGATTTAATGGCACCGTAACAGTCTGCCAGGAATTGTTTGTATGGAACACCTGGCCTTCGGCTGTAAGATAAGGCTTAAACCGGTGTGAATAGAGCGTACCTAGCTTAAGAATCATGGTTGCAGCGTCCCATCCGACCTTCGTGTTAACCTCGAATTTAAGTGCATAGGTGTCAGCTGGCAGGTCGCGGTGCGCCAGGTCGGCAAGCAGCGATTGCCCTGGAAGGGTAAATGTTCCGGCACGGCTTCCTGTCGAGTAAGCAGTATTATTGGCTGCGGCAGAAAAAGTGCTCTGGAGATAGTAGCCTGTGTTTCCTGGAAATAATGCCTGATCGTTCTTTCTTACTGCCCCTGTAGCCTGCCAGTTATATACACCCCAACTTACCTCCGAAGGTTGTTCAAGGTTGCTTATCACCCCAGTTCCCGTGAACTTATTTATTTCCCCCGACCACTGTGCGTTTCCATAAGCCGAAATAAGCCGGACCTTACCCGATTCAGTCACGCCCAGATCCGCCGGCATTATCACTTTCAAGATTGTGCCAGCTGCATTCTTAAATGAAGGCGTTACCTGTCGTTCGCCCGGAAAGATCACCTGGCTTACAGATAGGAGGTTCGCCCCTGTGATAGTCATTTCCTGTCCGGGAATTGTATTTTCATTCACGACAGCGGAGATCACCGGAGGAGGAGGCACAATGGAAAAATCGAAAGACACCTCTCCCTTAGGCGTAACAAGCCGCAGCTTGTTCGGAACGTTTGGGTCAGTGACAGGGGTAGGCGTCCCCGCGGGAATCATCACGATTAAATGGGTGTTTGTATTAAGCGTTGGATTAAACGGTGCATTAAAATCGTTAAAATAAACTTTTTCCGTATTTAGCAGGTTCCGGCCATTGATGGTGACAAATGTCCCCGGAAGAGCTTGAACAAACGAACTGTCTGCTTTGGCTTCATCCACCAGGCTCACACCTTCAATTATCGGAGGGCCCGAAGGGCCTGCTTCCTCCTTGTCGCAAGCAGCGAATAAAAATACAAGGCACAAGAAAGTGTTTAAAACAATTGCTCTGAATGATAGAGCTGTATAAAAATTCTTCATGTCAGCTTAATTTAATTGGTGGATAGAATTAAAATTGATAAGGTACTGGCGGCTTCAGCAGGTTAGGCGCTTTGGTAACTTCACCCGCGGGGTAAGGCAGGAAAAAGCTTGTACTGTTTACGGGATAATTCCGCGGCGTAACCACCTCAATATTCCAGGTGACCGGGTTATCTTTCGGCAGGGGAGTGATTGTGTAGGTTCCCTTATTCATAGTATTCAGCATCTCATAAGCCTTTTGCGGATTGTAATAGTGAAGACGTACAAAGTCGTACCAGGCCAGCCCTTCCATCGCGAATTCCAGATATCGCTCCTTAAAAATATCCTCCCAAGTGATCTCTGTGACGGCATCAAGACCTGCCCGTTCATGAACCTTATTGAAAGCCTTTACCGCCTCTTTATCTGTGGTGGAAGCTGCATTGCCAAGTAAAGCTTCAGCCAGGGTAAGGTAAACTTCCGCCAGACGCAGCATATATGTGTTATTTTCAGTGCGCATATACGCAACTTTGCCATTGTTATCTTCAGGCCGCCCGACAACATATTTCTTGATGTAAGCCGTACTTGCTTTCGCAGCAGCAGGATTAGATGGGTTGGTGGGCACCACCAGCGGTTGGATAATGGTATTACTGGGATTGGCCGGATCCGGAACTGCCTGGCTGATATCACGATATACATCTCCCGGAAACATAAAAGTCGCTTTCCTCCGCTTGTCTCTGGCTAGGTCGTACATTTGTAAAATATAGATTCCGGCACCATGACCAGCGCCCCAGCCATCGGCAAAACCAGTTATTGAGCTACTGAATGCCAGCTGTGCCTGCAAAGTATTGTTTGTTCCCCAGACGCCGTTATATACCCATTGCAAGGCAAAGAGGCTTTCCTCGTTATTATTATTAGCCGTTAAAAAAAGATCCTCATAATTCTCCATCAAGCGAGCCCCACTGTTCGCCAGCACACTACGGCAATAATAAGCTGCACTGTCCAGGTCGGTCTGTCGCCTTGTACCGTCTGTGCCCACCCCGGCATGAGTCAGAAACATGCGAGCGAGCATTGCCTCACCTGCATACTTCGTAAGCCGTCCTTTCTGAGTCGGCTTCTCGAGAAGATTATTGGCCGCAAAACGGAAATCACGCAGAATAAACTCCCACACCGATTCAACGGTATTGCGGGAAATCGTTGTATCCGTTAATAGTGTGCTATTATCTGCAATGACCGGCACAGCCTGCCAGTTTTCCACAAGGTACCAGTATGCCAGTCCCCGCATGAAACGGGCCTCTCCAAGTGCATGATTAATGATTTCGCGGGGAACGCTCGGCGAGGCGTATGTCTCAATATTTTTAATGACTGTATTTGCCTGTCCCACAACGTTGTAAAAGCATCGCCAGGAGTTCGCCATATCGGCCGACGTAGGTGATACCAGGAAGCGCTGAAACTCCGTCATATAGCCGCCGGAGTAAAATACTCCTGCACGTCCGTCGCCAAGCCCGTGCACGGCTTTGTCATTATAAGAGTGCCAGATAATGTTGTAAAGAGGAGCTGTCCCCATCAGCACCTCCGCAGAACTTTGGTAATAATTTGAGTTAACTATCTGGTCGAGAGGTTTTCTCTCAAGGAAATCTTTCTTGCAGCTTGTGCCCATGAGCATCAGCACCAGGGCAATCAGGTATATATTGCTTTTCATCAACTTTATGTTAAAAGGTAACACCTATATTGAAATTGTACATCCGGGTGGAAGGATACTTTCCTACATCCACCCCTATTGTCCTTCTCGAAGGCTGAGAGTTTTTACCAACATCAGCTCCTACTTCAGGATCGTAACCTGAATAGTTCGTCAAGGTGAGAAGGTTCTGAACACCGGCACCTATCCTTGCCGCCTGCACTACATTTTGCAGGCTAAGAAACTTTTTAGGTAACTGATAATTTACGGTAAGATTTTTGATGCGGAGAAAAGACCCGTCTTCTACAAAATAATCTGTAGCTCTGTCAAAGTTTCCATTTAGAGCCCCGGCTGAGTAGCGCGGAACGGTTGTACCAGGATTTTTCAGTACTACATTGCCTGCATCGTCTGTGCCCAGACGAGCATATCCGAACGCTTCTTGCAACAGATTACGCCGTGCATAGACTTTTGCCGGGTTAAGATTGGTATAACGGATGTTATTGAAAACATCATTGCCATAGCTACCTGTGATCAGCATAGATACACTCAGATTTTTGTAACTAAAATTGTTGGTGAATCCGATCGAAAATTTCGGCCAGGGATTACCGATAAAGGTCTGATCCTGGGTATCGATAATACCATCGCCGTTAAGGTCCTTGTATTTTACATCGCCAACCCATACCCCAGAGGTGGAGATAGGAATCTTTACACCATTTCGTACAGGAATGGCGCTATTTTGGATTTCTTCTACACTCTGGAACAGACCATCATACACATATCCATAAAAAAGCCATGCTGAACTGCCTGGCTGAGAACGCTGAATCAGGCCGGGTGCAGCCCAATTAGTACGGTCTGCAGTAGCTGCATCCGAATAAAACTTCAGCACTTCATTGACATTGCGCGAGATATTGAAGCTTGTGCTCCACTTAAATCTCCTGTTATTGATGTTGATCGTATTAAGGCTGAAGGCAAATCCGTGATTTTGGAGAGCACCTATGTTAACCGTGGGCGACTCAATAGCCCCTGAGCCCGCAGTTCCCATATAGTTCGGCAGCGGGTTCGGCATCAGGAGGTTTTCGGTTTTGCGCTTATAAAAATCCCCTTCAATCTGGATCCGGTTTTTTAGCAAACCAATATTGAAGCCAACATTATCCGTCCGGGTTTCTTCCCACTGGAGATCCTCGTTACCATACTTCACGGTGATAAATCCAGCGCCCCAGGGCGTTTCCACCGGACTTAAAGGAGCATAAACATCCGCTCCGCTACCCTGGTTACCGGTGAGACCAGTTTCTAACCGAAGCTTAAGGTCGCTGATGAATGTTAATTTCTTCATAAAAGGTTCTTTCGATAACCGCCAGGCCGCAGATACTGAAGGAAAATACCCCCAGCGGTTCTGAGGACCGAAGTTGACAGATCCGTCGGCACGATATGCGGCCTGCAGAAAATACTTATCCCTGAAAGAATAATTCAACCGGCCGAAGTACGACTCCATCGCCCAGTGTCCCCGATAGCTGGTATTGGTCATCCCCTGAGGATCACCAAGATTTAGCTCCGGAAGATCGTTTGTAACAAACCCTCTCCTTAATCCACCTATACCTTCATAAGTGCTTGCCTGCGCCTCATGACTAATCATCAGTGTTATGCCATGCTGCTTCACTTTCATTGTGTATTCGAGCAACTGATTCCAGTTCCAATAGAAATTCTCGGAAGATTGCTTACTCAGCTCAGCGACGGTATTCGCATAATTTCCAAGCTTGTAGGTAGGAGTAAAGTTGATTACCTTTCCCATCCCTGCATTTCCGTTAAGACTCGTACGAAACTCCAACCCTTTCAAAATTGAAATCGTTGCGTTTGCACTCGCCAGCAACTGCTTTTTCTGCTGGTTGTTGTCAATGATACTCGCCATAGCAATGGGGTTATTCTCTGATCCCTGCCCTGGTGCCTCACCTTCGGCCGGGCCGCCCCATGTTCCATCAGCGTTGAATATTGGCATATTAGGCGGCTGTGAGAGTCCCACCCGGATGATGCTCTGCTCTGTAGCTGCCAGCTCTTCCCGGGTCTGATTAAAACTTATATTAGTTCCTATTTTCAACCATTTCCTGGTCTGGTTATCAAGATTTAATCGCATCGAATACCTGTTAAATGACGAGCCGTAAGCAATCCCCTCCTGGTCAAAATACTCCCCGGCCAGGTAGAATCGCGTTTTGTCGGTTCCTCCGCTTACAGTAACCTGATGCTTCGCCAGCGGAACCCGCCGGTACATAGACGATTGCCAGTCCGAACCGACGCCCAGTATAGAAGGATTATTGAATTCGGGCAGCCGCGGGTCACCCAAGGCGTCGCGCACATCATTCATCATAGTGGCGTATTGCTTTAGGTCCATTACCGGTAAGAGGTCCGGACGATCCTGCACTGAATACAGAAGATCGTACGACACCCGTGTTTCGCCCGACTTCCCGCGCTTGGTAGTGATCATTACAACACCGTTGGTACCCCTTGAGCCAAAGATCGCTGTTGCGGAAGGACCCTGGAGCACTTCCATTGTTTCAATATCTGAAGGATTTAGCCCCGCTAAAGGATTGGCAGAGCTGGTGATTCCAAAGTCGCTAAGCTCGGGCTGTATCTGTACCCCATCAATCACATATAAGGGCTCGTTTGTGCCGTTAATAGTACTCACGCCCCGGATATTAACTGAAAGGCTTCCCCCTGGCTGTGCCGAGTTAGAAGTAACAAGTACGCCTGCAGCACGTCCCTGCAAAGCTTGATCGAAGGTAGTATTTACCGTTTTTTCGATATCTGCTGCCTTAATTGAGGTTTGAGCCGTTGTAAGACTCGCTCTCTTCATCGTTCCGTAACCAACGACAACCACGTCATTCAACTCGTTGATTTGCTCGGCGAGCGTTACATTTAGCAAGTGGCTTGTACCTACGCGAATCTCTCTGACCTCGAATCCCAGATAACTGAAGACCAGCATTTCACCTGTCTTTGCAGAAATTGAATACTTGCCATCGTTGCGACTGGTGGTCGCTCTGCCTGTCCCTTTAACTTTCACTGACACACCGGGTAGCGATTCCCCTTTGTTGTCGACAATAGTACCCGAAACTACAAATGGATCCGCCTGAGCATTAGTCCTGATAGATATAAACATTGCAAACAATGTCAGGAAGCCGTAGTAAATTAATTGTTGGCCACAAAGATGTATCTTATGGCCATAAATAGTACTGTTAGGAAACATATTAAAATTGATTAGTTTAAGACATTTATTTTATAATATAAAATAATATTTTATATTATAGACAATTATAGAAAAATAATATCTATCAAAAAAGATTTTTTTTTAAAAAAACCTCGTTTGCCCCTGGTACCAAAAGATTGGAGTTAATCATAAGAAGGAACTTTGAAACATAACAAGCACCACATATTGCCCGAACCTTCCATTCGAATCAACCGGAAAGCTTCAGCAGCTTTTTAATCAAACTTCTTAATTGCTTGCAACTGGCACACATCAACGCCCTTTTGTTCATAACTAACACCTTGTTTAAAACTTACCCCTACCTCCTCTAACTCCAAACCCTATCTTTGTTGCCACAAGTTCTTTAACATAAATCATTTTTGGTTTATAGGTTGAATTCACCTATAATTAAAAGGTAACCGTGTGCAATTCACGGGCTGACGTGCAACTGTAAAAAGAAAGATCTTTGAGCCAGACACCTGCCAATTGATTTGTCAAAACTTTCACGAATAAGGTTTTGGCGAAAGCCCGTCAACGTAAGCCGCAACCTGCTGCCATCGAACCACCTGCCTTTTGTCAATCCCTGTTTATCATTAAAATAAGATGCTATGCAACAGGATGAAGTATTATTAAAAGAAAACAAAGACCGTTTTGTTATCCTCCCCATCAATTATCCCGCTATCTGGGAGATGTACAAAAAACACGAAGCGAGCTTCTGGACAGCAGAAGAGATAGATCTTTCTGCTGATCAAAAAGATTGGGAAAGCCTTAACTCTGGCGAAAGGCATTTCATCTCTCATATCCTGGCCTTCTTTGCAGCCAGCGACGGCATAGTGAACGAAAACCTGGCGGTTAACTTTATGAGCGAGGTACAGGTTCCCGAAGCCCGATGCTTCTATGGCTTTCAGATCATGATGGAAAACATTCACTCTGAAACATACGCACTTTTAATTGACTCATATATTAAAGACGCGGCCGAAAAAGACAGGCTGTTTCACGCCATTGACACCGTGCCTTGCGTAAAGAAAAAAGCAGAATGGGCATTAAAATGGATTGAAAATGGGACTTTTGCACAGCGATTAGTTGCATTTGCAGCCGTAGAAGGAATCTTTTTCAGCGGAAGCTTTTGTTCTATCTTCTGGTTGAAAAAGCGGGGACTTATGCCTGGTCTTACCTTTAGTAATGAACTGATCTCAAGGGACGAAGGATTACATTGTGAATTTGCCTGCCTGCTTTACAGCATGCTTCAGAGTAAGCTTTCTCAAACAGAAGTTCATGAGATCATTAGTGATGCGGTTACCATAGAAAAAGAGTTCATCACCGATGCATTACCAGTGGCACTTATTGGCATGAACGCCAAACTAATGAGCCAGTATATCGAATTTGTAGCCGACCGATGGCTTTCTGAATTAGGCTACGACAAGATCTACCACGCAAGCAATCCTTTTGATTTTATGGAGATGATCTCCCTGCAGGGCAAAACCAATTTCTTCGAAAAAAGGGTTGGCGACTATCAAAAAAGCGGAGTCCTGTCAAACAAAGAAACACAGGGCTTTTCACTCGACGAAGACTTTTAAATCATTCTAATCCTTAAAAACAAAAACATGTTCGTAATAAAAAGAAACGGCCGCAAAGAGCCCGTAAAATTTGATAAGATCACTGCCCGCATCGAAAAACTCTGCTATGGTTTAAATGCTGATCTGGTTGATCCCATTGATGTAGCAAAAAAAGTGATCGAGGGCCTATACGACGGTGTTTCTACCTCCGAGCTGGATAGTCTTGCCGCTGAAACCGCAGCATCCCTCACCACCAAGCACCCAGACTATGCTTTGCTTGCCTCACGGATTGCGGTATCAAACCTTCATAAGAACACTACCAAGTCTTTTTCTGAAACAATGAAAAAGCTATACCTTTATGTTGATCCAAAAATAGATAAACCCGTTCCGCTTATTGCCGACGATGTATGGAAAGTAATCGAAGAAAACGCAGACGTTCTTGACAGTCATATCATCTACGATCGCGATTTTGGATTCGATTACTTTGGATTCAAAACGCTTGAAAAGTCATACTTGCTGAAGGTAGATGGTAAAATTGTAGAACGCCCGCAACACTTGTTCATGCGCGTGGCTGTTGGCATCCACAAGAGTGATATTGACAGCGCTCTCAAAACATACAACCTGATGAGCGAGCGCTGGTTTACCCACGCAACCCCCACCCTGTTTAATGCCGGAACCCCTAAACCTCAGATGTCCTCCTGTTTCCTGCTCACCATGCAGGACGACAGCATTGACGGCATCTACGATACTCTGAAACAAACCGCTAAAATTTCGCAAAGCGCAGGCGGTATCGGCTTAAGCATCCATAATGTAAGGGCAACGGGCTCATATATCAGTGGAACTAACGGAACTAGCAACGGAATTATTCCTATGCTGCGCGTATTTAATGATACAGCCCGTTATGTTGATCAGGGAGGCGGAAAACGTAAAGGTGCATTTGCGGTCTATCTTGAACCATGGCATGCAGATGTATTTGATTTCCTGGATCTGCGCAAAAACCATGGAAAAGAAGAATTGCGTGCCCGTGACCTGTTTTATGCTTTATGGATGTGCGATCTGTTTATGAAACGTGTGGAAACCAATGAAGGCTGGAGCCTATTCTGCCCTCATGAAGCACCTGGATTACATGAGTGTTTTGGAAAAGAATTTGAAGCTCTGTACGAACGGTATGAAAAAGAAGGCAGAGCGCGTAAAACTATAAAAGCGCAGGAATTATGGTTCGCTATCCTCGATTCTCAAGTGGAAACCGGCACTCCTTACCTCCTTTATAAAGATGCCGCAAACGCAAAATCGAACCAGCAGAACCTTGGCACTATCAAAAGTTCCAATCTTTGCACCGAAATCATAGAGTATACCGCAGCCGACGAAGTTGCTGTATGTAATCTGGCCAGCCTGGCGCTGCCTCGTTATGTCATCAACGGCGTGTTCGACCACGACAAGCTTTATGAAGTTACTTACCAGGTAACACTCAACCTGAACCGTATCATCGACCACAACTATTATCCTGTCGACGAAGCGAAGAATTCAAACCTGCGTCACCGACCTATCGGACTTGGTGTTCAGGGCCTTGCCGATACCTTCATTCTTCTACGCCTTCCTTTTGAATCTGAGGAAGCGAAGAAACTCAACAAAGAGATCTTTGAAACGATCTACTTTGCTGCGATGACGGCATCAAAAGACCTGGCAATCCAGGAAGGAGTTTATGAAACTTTTAAAGGGTCTCCCCTTTCAGAAGGCAGGTTCCAGTTTGATCTGTGGGGGGTTACACCGGATAGCAATCGTTGGGATTGGGATACATTACGTACCGAAGTAATGACTCACGGTGTACGTAATTCCTTGTTAGTGGCGCCAATGCCGACAGCTTCAACTTCACAAATACTTGGCAACAATGAGTGTTTCGAGCCTTATACTTCGAACATTTACACTCGCCGGGTGCTGAGTGGTGAGTTTATTGTCGTGAATAAATTCCTCCTTCACGACCTTGTAAAACTTGGCCTATGGAATAACGACATGAAGAACAAAATCATCACGGCCAACGGTTCTGTTCAGGATATCCCGGAAATCCCTGCTGCAATAAAAGAACTATATAAAACCGTGTGGGAAATCAAAATGCGGACGATCATCGACATGGCGGCCGATCGCGGGGCTTATATATGCCAGTCGCAATCGCTTAACTTGTTCGTCAGTTCTCCAAATGCAGCTAAACTAACATCTATGCATTTCTATGCCTGGAAAAAAGGGTTAAAGACTGGCATGTACTATTTGCGGACACAGGCAGCTTCACAAGCGGTTAAATTTACCATTGAAACCCAGGCGGGCAAGAACATGGAACCAGTAATACCAGACACCGTCAACCAGATCGCGGATGAAATTCCTGAAGGTCCGGTTTGTTCAATGGAAGAAGGTTGCGTAACTTGTTCTGCATAAAACGAGTTATGATTTACGGCTTACGATTTACGGCCTCATGCCTAATCGTAAGTCGTAACTCGTAAAATTAAAACATGCTTAAACACGAAGTTATCCCTTGTGAGCGTTGCGGCAGCCGCATAGAATGTAAGGCTAATTCTTACACGAAATGCCAGTGCAGCAAGGTTCAGCTAAACCTAAATGAGGTTCAGTATGTTAGTGATCTGTACGAAGGCTGCTTATGTGCCGGCTGTTTACTTCAATTAAAGCAGGAATATTTGCAGTTTATTCAACCCACTGGCTCATGAACATAGAAGAACGAAAAGCGTTATCCGAAACCAGGATATTTAAACCTGTTTTCGCCTCGGATACCAATCATTATAACACTTTGCATGGGGGCGTTGCCATGCATATGATGGATGACACTGCTTTTATTGCTGCAACCCGTTTTACAAAGTTGCCTGTTGTTACCGTTTCATCCGACAGGATAAACTTCAACAAGCCCATCCCTGCCGGTACTATTGTTGAAATAGTAGCAAAAGTAATTGAGCTGGGTGTAACCAGTGTAAAGGTTGGAGTAGATGTATACATCGAACAGATGTATACCGAAAACAGGGAGCTAGCTATTCAAGGCGTTTTAACGTTTGTTGCCCTGGATAGTAATAAGAGGCCTGTTTCGATTGTTAAGCATTTGGAAAAACTGGGAGTAAATTTGTAAGCTCTTATTAGGCACGCCGGCAGCGTGCACCGCGCTGTCCATAGTATTGTGGGATGCCCAGTGGGGCGGCAGACTACAGATTATCCAATAAAAAAGCGTCTCCGACTCGTTAGGCACAAGAATAGCGCTTTAGCAAGTCGGAGACTCTTTTTTATTACTGAATCCAGAGAGCCCCTGCGGAACTCTCTGGACAGTTAAATAGTTAAGGATTATAATCATTAAAACCCGCTGTCATCCAAAGCAAACGTATTTTTGCGGGTTTTCCAATTTCCTTTGGTAAAATCAGGAAACTCCTGTGAAGCATTTCCATCCTCGAGCGACTTTGCGGAAAGCGGCAGAATAACACTCATCGTTACTGAATCATAAACATCGATAGGAGTCTGTTTTTTCTGTTTAACAGCTTCAACAAAGGCATTAAATACAAACCAGTCCATGCCCCCATGCCCTGCTCCTTCAGCTTTGGCAGCGTATCTTTTCCAGAGAGGATGATCGTATTTATCCAGCCATACCTGAGCCGGATCCCATTCGTCATAGGTTTTCGACTTTCCTTCGATGTAGATCGACTTGGCAACATCCATCCATAAACCCTTGGTGCCCTGAACCCTGAAGCCCAGTGAATAAGGCCTCGGCAGGTGCGTATCATGACTTAACTTGACCGTTTCCCCGTTTGCACAGTTAAGCATAGTGGTGGTCACGTCGCCATTTTTATATTTTATCTTTCCATTAGGATGCCCCGGCGACAACTTTTCAACGTATGAGTTAAGTCCGCGAGACTTCGATGAAAAAGACACTAGATTCGTAAACCTGTTTCCACGATTAATGTCGATATATTGCATCAATGGTCCCACGCTATGTGTAGGGTAAATATCACCAGACATATCGATATTGTGCTGAGTACGCCACTGCGCCTCGCCAATCGACTTTTCCGGACCGAATTCGACACCATTCCCATAAAACTGCTTACCGTCGTTAAATAAAACCGGACGCAGGTCGTGCTGGTATCCTCCTTCCAGGTGTACCAGCTCGCCAAACAGGTTTTGGCGAGTCATGTTCAGAACAGCCAGCACATCCCTCCTGTAACATACATTCTCAAGCGTCATATAAGGCATACCGGTTTGTTCGGAAACATTCACAATATCCCAGTGATCCTGAACCGACAGCCCTGCTATCACCTCGCATCCTACGTATTTCCCGGCCTTCAACGCATCAATAGCCTGGTCATGATGAAACACCCAGGGGGTAGAAATGATCACCCCTGCGATGTCCTTTCTTTCCAAAAGCCTTTTATAAGCCTCTACACCTCCGGTATATTCCTTTGGAAGCTTTTTTTCTGCCTTAACAAATTGCTCACGGCACAGCTTTAATGAACTTTCCTGCGTATCGCAGATGGCTACAATTTCAACATCATCACGCAGCAAGCCTTCCTGAATATGATTTCTCCCGCGCAGACCTACACCTATATAACCTAATTTGACAACTGATTTATCTTTTGCGAACAACACTCCTGAGGGTAAAATAGTCATACCGGCAGTTACTACTGCACCGTTTTTAATAAATTCTCTTCTATTCATATTTTCAATTACCGGGTTTTAATCTATATGCTTTTATAATCTACTGTTCCATCATAATTTTATGTACAATGAAGTTTGAAGGGGTGCTTAAGGTAGCTATACTAATTCCAGCGCTTGCACGAAATGGCAATATCATACTCTGATCGCCGGCAACAAGGTTTATCTGGCGGCTTAGCAAAATTTTACCCGACAAATCTGACAGCTGAAATAAAGAGCCTGTAATTGTATCCGAGTAAATACGTAGCTCGACGAGATCCTGGCCAGACATCTTATAGAATACAAACTCAGTTTGTTTAGTTTCTGACCGGTATTCAATAATATCTAAAACCTCCGTAGTTCCATTAAAATCTGTCTGCTTCAGCTGGTAATAGCTTAGTCCGGGCAAGGGTCTATTATCCGTATAACTGTAAGATCGTTTAGAGTTTGAGTTCACCAGACCAGTTATTGTACCTATCTTTTCAAATGTACTACCGTCGGCCGACCTATAAAGATCGAAATGAGAATTGTTCTTTTCTGTAGCTGTCGACCAGCTTAATTTAACTCCTAGAGCCATATTGCTGGCATTGAATGAGATCAGTTTCACTGGAAGTGTTCCTGTCACAGGTATCCGGATGAACTTTGAATCATTGAGATTATTTTCGGGTATCGTTCCCTGATTCCCGTCATTGATCGCAAAATTCACATAAGTATTCATAATGCCGAGTGCCGACTTCTTAATCGAAAACTCGTAAGCCTTTTTACCTGATAAATCCACTATAGGAGAAAAACTTAAGGAATTAGCATAAGTGGCCGTTGCGGAAGGTGTCCAGCTCCATCCATTGCCCGGTCCGTTATGATTGTAAATTGTACCACCCGTTAAACCGCCCTCATACAATATGTCTGCCCCCGACCCTGCGACATATTGGTCGGAAATAAAACCTGTATTGGGATTATTATCCACGTCAATATAGAAGTCGATAATCCCGGGCGAAATTTCAGTATTACCTTCTATGTAAAAATAGATATTGTCAGCATCACCGAAGGCCTTCAAGCTTGTATACCGGGAACTTGAACCCTGGTTGTTAGTATGCAAATGTGGAATGGCTGTCCAATCAGTAAACGAACCGTCTATAACAATTCCGTCTGCTTTAGCGAATAAACCAGCCAGCATGAAAAATGCAAATGCTGATAAAAATATTAGTCTTTTTTTCATTTTGTACTTTTCTTGTAGGATTAATACTTGAATTATTTAATCTTCAGACTTAACTTCAGATCGTTCATGCCGCCGTTTTCTTCTACCCATACATTATTATTTGCCAGTCTTACCGCATACTCGATCCTGTTCTTCAAACTCTCTGCCTGATCGGCGATCCGTAAGTAAAGAGCATAATCTCCGGCAGGAACATTTGCAAGACGGACTGATTCTTCCAGTTTAATTGTGCTGCCAGGCTTACAAGACCTAATGTCGAATGCAAGCTTGAGTTCAGTAAATGTACCGCTCGCCTTGTTTTTTAATATCAGGCTGGTGTTCTTCCTGTTATATAGCGGCGCATAGCCATTATTAACTATCTTGATGGCCAGTTTCAAATCACTCTCACTATTGACCTCCTCCGGGATTACGGCACTTACCAAAGCTAAGCGATAACCAAGATTTCGCTGAAATTCGTCAAAACACCCGGAGCTTTTCCAGGCATCGATGGTGGGCACGTACCAGTCGAGATTCAAATATGTCCATTTAAGGAGCTTCATCTCTGTACGACCTTCAAAACAAGTAGCGATATAGCCAGGCTCAGGCGGGCATGTTTCACCACCTACTGGCACATACAAGCCTTCCTTGCTGATGTACTGCTTTTCGGCTGCAATATTTATGTAGGTGCCATAATTAGTTCCTCCTGACAAGAAACAATCGTTATGGTGACCAACCCTTGCAATGCTTTCGCTGGTATATGCCTGACTTTCGGCCAGCGGAATAGTGCTGTTAAAAACCTGTTGTTTTTGAGAGGGAGTCCTTACCTGCACCATGATCTCCGGAGGAAGTGTATTGAGGATCTTTGTCAACACCATCTTTTGGTTTTCCACGCTTGTGAGTCCATTGGAAGAGCTATGCCATTCTCCCCAGGCACCTATAAAGCCAGCCTGCAAAAATGCTATGACATCCTTATTGGCATCAAAAACCGGCTTCAGCTGGTCCAAATGTTGCTCTATAGTCGCCAGAGAAGCATCCGCAACTCCAATAGCATCGGTATATGCAAAACGAAGCACTCCTTTAAGTCCGGCCTCGCGTATGTAATCGAGGTTTGCCTGGATAAGACTTAACTCCGCCTGACTAAGCGCCTTATCTTTGAAAGTATTGAAGTAAAACACAACAACGATCAAAGTAACATTCTGATTCCGCAGCTGCTTTAGCTGGGCAAGGTTTAATGGCTGTCCCTCTGCGTAGATCGAGTAGGTTCTTGTAAAACCTCGTTCAGTGTTAGGAAATATGGCCGTTGATGGCTCATACAAAAACCCTTCCTCAACCGGCACCTCTATCTCCGGCTCCGGTTCAGCTTTCGGTGAGCTTTTTTTGCATGCCAGCACTGCTGAAAATAGAAATATCAGCACCATACTAAAACCGAAAATCCTTAATTTCTTTTCTTTTATCATCGTCTTAAGATTTACACTTTAGATCTTGCAGATCAATTTAATTTGTTATAGATGCACTTAATGACTAAGTTCATAGGCACCCCGGTCAATTTTACCATCAGCAATCCGCGGGCGGTTGTTGATGTCTGTAGTCCCATTAATAGCTTCAGATATAAAGACACCCGTATTCTTTGCTAAAGATGCGGGGTGGAGCCCCAGATCAGGCAGATTTAAGTTGATCAGTTTAGGGTCAAGCCCCGAAGATGAATTAGAGTCTCCTCCGACAGCTGCCCGCCATTGATCGACATCAGAATAAACTATTTTATCCCAGATCCATTTGGACGCTCCGCCCGAATAGTACACATTATAGTCGAACGTGTTATCTGATCCCCCCGTGTTTTCTTTGTTGACGAAAACACCTTTATCCGGCCGCGTATAGACAATGTTGTTTTTAAATGTATTACCTGTACAACCCTGTTTCAAACGAAACTCCCCTTCGATCTCACCAAAGTATCCATTCTCCCTGTTGTTGTAGAACAGCGTGTTGTTTACAAAAACACAATTTACCGTCCCGCCGCCGCCCGCCTGATCCTCGTATCCGCCAAGGTAGATTCCGGAGGTATAATTGTTAAAAACATAGTTGTTTCTGATAACACAGTTAGAGGTAGGGAAACCTTTATTCTCACTCATAACGCCAATGCCGCGATCATTATCGTGAACCCTATTTTTCTCAACAATGATATCGCGTGCTCCATCGATATAGATTCCCGGGGCACCAAATGTACCCTGGTAAGTGGGAATCGGGCCCGAAGATCCCAAAATTGCATAAACTTCATTATTGCTAATTACCCCGTTGCGGGCATAGTTATACAAAGGATTAGGATTTGCGGCATACCCTCCTGCAACAACGATCCCAATATTTTCACCATTGTAAACCTTGTTGTTGATAATTTCAAAACCATCGACATAACCATTGACCGTAAGGTTTTCGCTATATCCGGTATTGCAGTCAAATATTTCATTGTTCTCCACCAGGATCTCTGTTATTGGAACCTCCGTATTGCCGATGATATGTATTCCATGAGCGCTTCTTCCTTGATCCGGAGCGGAATTGTTTTGTATATCGAAGACTTTATTGTTTTTAATAACGATATTATTCGCCCCTGACTTCACCACGATACCGTCGACATTTGCCCAGGCATTATAAGTTTTAAAGTTGCAGATTTCAAACCCTTCTAACCTTATCCAACTTACATTGCTTAATACAACCAGGCCTTCATTCCCATAAGCGCCGAGACCATCGCCACTTATAACAGCCCGTTCTTCCGGATAGGGCATTATGCTAATGTATTTGTCCCTAGTTCCCGATTTTAGCACGTTTATCTTTTCCTTATAAGTGCCCGATCGTACAAACACCGTATCTCCGGGTTTAGCCAGGGCAAGTCCTTTTTGAATAGTTCTCACCGGGCTATTAATCTCGCCCTTATTAGCATCACTGCCTTCTGTCGATACATACACGTTCTTTAATTTTTCAATAGAGACTTCCGGAACCGTACCGAAGCTCTTCTTTCCGCAACCGGTAAAGGATATTCCTAACAGAAGTAATGGATATAATCTTTTTAATAACTTGTTCATTGTACTTGCTTTTATAGCAGCATAACCGGATTGTAAAAGATCAAAAGATCAGCACACGCGGCACGCAGGCAGGAGCCTTCAGCAGGCCAGCAAATGCTAACGCTGGCATGCTGCGTGTGAAGAAGCCGGCTTTTCATACACCTCAATTTTATTGAAATAATTCCGGCTTTGGATATTTGGAATCCTGAAAAGTGGGCGAACCATATCCGGGGTTCTGAAGTAAGATATCCTTACCTGTAAGATCTATCTGCGTATTGAAGATAGGAAACAAGTAATGCTTAGCAGGGTCAAAAACTCTCGTCACGACCGGCGATGTGCTGTTTACGCCATAAACTGGTCCGTTCATTACTGTTTCTGCAATACCCCAGCGCTTAATATCAAAGAAGCGATGCCCCTCAAGATTAAGTTCCACCCGCCGTTCATTTCTGATTCTTACACGCATTTGGGATTTTGTAAGATTTTCTGGCAGATCAGGCATACCTGCACGATCCCGAACATCGTTTACCGCATCGTAAACTGTTTGATCTGGAGAGTTTAAACTTTCATTTTTTGCTTCAGCATAATTTAAGAGTACCTCCGCATACCGGATCAGGATGTAGTTCTTCCCTGAAGTAACTTCTGAAATAAACGATTCCGGATCGGCGCCCTTCCTGGGAAAAAGCCCGGTTCGTGAACTGGCATCGGTTCCAGACGTGGTGTTTATCGTTCGGACGTTTCCATTCCGGTCAACTATGGTGCTTCCTGTGTGTAAAATCGACATTTCTAGCCTTGGATCCCGGTTGGCGTAGGGATCAGTGGGATCGTATACCGTTGAAGCAGTGATTGGATTACCCTCTATGTCCTCAAAAGCGTCCCGGAGGCTTTTAGTAGGATTTAAAGCTCCCCATCCGCCAATCGAATTAACATTTAGCCATAACTGTTCCGGACTCCCATACCCCGACTGGTTAGTAAACTGAACATCAAAGATTACTTCCTGATTGTTTTCATTCGCCTGAGCGAACAGTCTGATATAGCTTTGTGCCCCCTCAGCCCTGTAAAGGTGGTATTTATTGCTGCTCATTACAAGCTCCGCAGCAGCAGCAGCTTCAGGGAAACGGTACTCATATAAAAGAACCCGGGATTTTAAAGACAGCGCCGCGCCGCTCGTCACTCTCCCAGGCTGAGTAGCATCCGCAGACAAAGCAGGGATCGCAGCATTCAGATCCGAAAGAATAAATTCAACAACTTCCTCTCGTTTATTTCTGGGTGTTTTAAGCTCTTCCAGGTTCAAAGGCTTGTCAATGATCGGCACACCGCCAAAAAGCATAAGCAGCTGATGATAATAGTATGCCCTGAAAAATTTCACCTCAGCGATATACCGTTCTTTCAGACGTTCGTCCATCTGGATACCAACAACATTAGTAAGGAATACATTGGCCCGGCGTATATTTCTATATAAGGAAGTCCAGTTGCTGTTAAAAAGTCCTTCCGAAGAATTAAAAGATCCGTCTGCAATGTTATTGTAGTTAGATCCCAGCCATACGTTAACGGCATCATCCGACCAGGTATTTTGGGCAAGTACCTTTTGGATCATGGTAAAATCGGCATCCTGTATCAATGTATTATATACGCCAACAACTGCCTGTTCAGCATCCTTAGCAGTTTTAAAAAAGCTTTCTCCCGATATCTGATCCCTGGGGGCTACTGTAAGAAAGTCTTTGTCGCAAGAAGTCATGCTCAACAAAACAGCACAAATAATTATGTATATATGTCTTTTCATCACTTTCAGTTCTAGCATATTAAAATGTAAGATTTATTCCTCCTGTTATTGTAGTTACCTGGGGGTAATAGTTGCCTGCAGCATAACTTAACCACCCCACTGTTGGATAAGCCGGCGCTTCCGGATCGAAATCGTCGTAAAAGGAGGTAAATAAGAACGGATTGTCTATGTTGAGATAAACACGAAGCCTGCTAACCTTAATTCTATTTAGCACCTTAGCCGGAAAACTATAGCCAGCTTGTATATTCCTGATTCTTAAATAAGAAGCATCTTTAACAAAAAATGAATTCACCGAGCCGTAATTCCTTGATGCAGCACTCAATGAAATCCGCGGGAAGGCAGCGTTAGGATTTTCAGGGGTCCATCTGTCAAAATGTGCATTTAGTGCTTTACCCATATTTGGAAAAGGCTGTATTGCCTGGCCTCCAAGGTAGTTAGACACTTTACTTACCCCCTGAGCATTAAAGGAAAAATCGAAACTCCTATAATTTGCCCCAAGCTGGAACCCGTAACTAACTTTTGGAAACGAACTGCCTAAGGACTTCCGGTCGTAGGTATCAATGATGCCATCAGGGACTTTATCAGGGCCACTAATGTCAACATACCTGATATCTCCTGGTTGTGCTCCACCAAAAGTTGCCGTCTGGTCTGGCGCGTTCTCAATCTCTTCAGCCGATTGAAAAAGGCCCATTGCCACATAACCATAAATATTATTAATCGGATCTCCTACCGATCGTCCCGGCGTATCCCCACCAGCAAGATCCGTAATACGATTTTTCACGTACGAAAAATTGCCATTTATCCAGTAGCCCGCTTTTCCAATTTGATTTTGATGCCTTACAATAAAGTCAAAGCCTTTATTTGAAACTGCTCCGGCATTTATTGTAGGAGGATACCCGCCCAGCGTTGATGGCTGAGGCAGATTTAAAAGGATATCCTCAGTATCTCTGGAATAGTACTCGGCAGTGATGGATAATCTGCCTTTAAATATGTCGGCATCTAAACCGATATTTGTTTCCGTACTCGTTTCCCAGCTAATCGTTTCGTTTGCTAAACTGCTGTTTTCAGCGATTCCAGGTGACAAAGTACCGCCGAAGGTGTAGTTGATACCAAGTGCATAAGTGGGCAGAAAGGCATAATTACCAATTTCCTGATTGCCCAGCTGTCCCCACGATCCTCTGATCTTAATATTGTCAATCCACCTTACGCTTGGAAAAAAGGGTTCCCTGGAAATGTTCCAGCCTGCAGAAAATGATGGAAAAAAGCCATAGCGGTTATCTTTAGGAAACCTTGAAGTTCCGTCATAGCGAAAGTTCCCTTCTAACAGATAGCGTTCTTTAAAATTATATTTGAGGCGTCCGAAATATGATCTTAGCCGGTAGTCTGATGCATTACCTGAGTTGAGCACCGTTGCTTTATTTCCAGCATTCAACTGATCCTGCGAATCACTTGGAAGATCGTAAATACCGGCAGTAATTTCATCATAATCATTACTGATCTGGTTATAGCCCACAAGCGCCGAAACGTTATGCATACCGCTAAATGAGCGGTCATAGTCCAGGAATGCCTGAAGGTTTAACTCCATAGTTTCAGATCGCGCATCTCCTACGTAGCTCCTATATGTGGTAGTTACATCGTTATTGTTATAGAGTTGCAGATTTTTAGTGAAGCCATGGTATTTATAAGTATTGTTGGTCACTCCGGCAATACCTCTTAATTTCAAGCCCTTAAGCAATTCATACTCTGCATTTAGAGAAGAAATAAAGATATTATTGAACGTATTCTGATATCCTCCGTCCCTGGCGATCGCCGTGGAATTATGGTCGTACGGATAACCGCCCCAGTTTCCATTAGAATACCTGATTGTCGCAGTGGGAGATTCCCGGTAGGCCCGGTGAACAAGATCGCCAAGATTCATGGAGGGGTCTACAATGCTCTGCCTGCTTCCAGAAAGATTTACCCGGACTTTAAATCGCTTAGAAAAATCCTGATCGAAATTGACCCGCATGGTATACCGCTCATTGGAGGTATTCACAACAAGGCCATTCCTGTCAAGGTACCCGAAAGATAAGTTGTACCGAGTATTTTCAGATCCTCCGTTAATTCCCAGATAGTGATTTTGCTGAAAGCCCGCTTCTGAGAATAACGATCCTACCCAATCTGAATTGGGATAATTATCCGGATCACTGCCGTCCCTGTATTTTTGGATATCCTCGGCTGAATACAAGGGAGTCCCTCCATCATTCGTCAAAGCTTCATTATATAAAAACGCATAATCCGCAGAGTTGGCATAATCGGGCAGCCGAGTGGCGTTTTGTGCCCCGAAATAGTTATTGTAATTGATCGTTGGCTTTCCGGTTTTTCCCCGCCGGGTGGTTATCAATAACACTCCGTTGGCTGCTCTTACTCCATAAATAGCGGAAGCGGAGGCATCTTTGAGGACTGATACACTTTCTATATCATTAGGCTCTATGTTTGAATAACCCGACTCTATTCCATCGACTATTACCAAAGGCTCGTTGTTTCCAAGTGTTCCGATCCCCCTGATCCGTAATGTTCCGCCATCACGCCCCGGCTGACCAGAGTTTTGAACAATGGTTAAACCTGGAACCTGACCGGTCAGTAAGTTGGATATATCTGGCTGAGCCCGGCCTGCAATTTGTTTTTCCGTAACGGTCTCTACTGATCCAGTTACATTGACCTTCTTCTGGGTACCATATCCAACCACTACCACTTCATTAAGCGCACGATTTTCCTCAGACAATTTTATGGTCAGAAAATCACTCTTCTCAACAACAATTTCCCTGGTTTTAAAACTGATATAGCTTAAAACCAACACAGCCCCTTCTTCTACATTTTGCAGGTAAAACTCCCCCTTTTCATCAGTCACAGTTCCGCGGTTAGCACCCTTTATCTGAACGGTAACTCCAGCCAGGGGTACATTAACCGAATCAGTCACCCGGCCACGAATGTCAATAGCTCTGAGTTCTCTAATGACCCTTTCAATGATGGATTCTTTCTTTTCCCTGATCACTACCGTCCTCTCTTCGATCTTATATTCCAGTGCCTGGCCCTCAAGACAATGTTCAAGAACTTCTTCCAGGCTTTCATTGCTCACATTAACATTCACAGGCTTTCTTTTACTCAAAAGCTGCTTGTCGTAAAGAAAATCATAACCTGTTTGATTGTGAATTTCCCTGAAGACCTTCTCCAGTGAGATCTTCTTTTGGCTTAAAGAGATTCGCTGGGCAAAGCTGGCTGCAGATACCTGCATCAGAGATACTATCATAATAACGATGGTCAATCGCATAATCAGAAATAATCTACGGAAATACTGGTCAGATATACCGACTCGTTTAGTACATTTTTTATACATTTGTTTAGTCAGGATTTGCACGCTTGCCATCAGGTTACAGCCATTACAAGCATGAATTAATTGATTTATATAATTTTCAGCATTATCCAGACATCGGCCAGTCGTGTTACGAGCACTTCTGGCTTTGTCATTTTAACAGGATGAGTCTTATTACTATTTTGTCACAAACACCCTCCTTCCTTCAATTTTAAAATGAACTTTCCCTGTTAATTCTATGAGTTTCAGGACGGCTGATATATTTTTGGACCGTGAAATAAAACCACCCAGCTCAAAGTCGAGCGGAGCAGACGGATCATAAACCACTTCTATATCATACCAGCGCGCTATATTTCGCATCACTGCTCTAAAATCTCCATCATCAAAAATAAATTCACCATTCTTCCAGGCCAGGGTATTAAGCATATCTGCATTCCTTACACTGAGCCTATTGGATTCAAGCACGGACTGTTCACCAGGCTTCAAAAGGCGAGATTCTTGTGTTGCAGTTTGAATAACCCTCACAGCCCCCTCAGTCAGCGTAGTCCTTATAGCCGGCTCATCACTATAACTGTTAATATTAAAATGAGTACCAAGCACCTCCACTTTCTGATTTCCGGATGCTACCCTGAAAGGCTTTTTCGTATTTTTTGCCACTTCAAAATATCCTTCACCCGAAAGCTCAACAAGACGCTCGTTGGAAGAAAACCGAACCGGATACTTTAAAGAAGAGGCAGCGTTTAGCCAAACCTTAGTGCCGTCAGGCAAGGTTACCTGGTACTGCCCCCCATTTGGCGTTTCTATAACATTAAAGCTTACAGCGGCTGCTTGCTTGTCGCCTGCATCCGAAATATGGTAAGCAAGTTGTCCATCGCCGGTTTTAGTGATCTTGATCCCCGCTTCATCAGCTAATTCGCCATTCTGGATGTTGTTAAGAACTATCTTCCTTCCATCTGCTAATGTAAGGACTGCCTTATTGCCGCCTGGAGGAATATCATAGACTTTGTTCTTGCTTAGGTCCAGATTCGTCCGGTTGGTTTCAGCTCTGTAAAAGAGAGCAGCACCAACTGCAATTGCTAGACAGGCGACCGCGGCATAGGTATACCAGCGTTTTATTGAATGTTGTTTTTCCGGTTGAGGAAGCCGTGTGTATATAATTTTCTTTATACGCTCAAAATCTTCCGGTGAACTTAGAGATTCTTGTTTTTGAGCAACTTTGTTGTAAAGGCTTTCAAACAGTAGTTTCTCTTCCTCTGTGCATTTGCCTTCGGTATATTTTTGAAAAAGTTCTTCAGCTTTAATTTTATCCATCCCAATGACAGAACCTGTTTGTCCTGTTATTGGTAAGAGCCATAACTTAAGGCTTGGTATACATCAGAATTAAAAAAAAGTTAAGAAACCTTTAAATTAAATAAGCGTGCAGTAATTACGAGTGTAATAGAACCCATAATGCACCAGCAGAAAGGGTAAATTTAGAGCGGAGGATATTCAATCCGCGGTGGATAGTGGTTTTTACAGTATTTTCAGAAATGTCGAGTGCTTCCGCGATTTCTTTATGAGAAAGTCCTTCGGTACGGCTCATTACAAAGATGGTACGCATTTTAGGCGGCAATAGCTGAATCTCATTCTCAATGAGTGCTGAAAGTTCGTTGAAATTGATCTGGTCATCAACATATTCAATACCTTCACTCATACTTTCAGCCATTGCGAGAATAAATTTATCACGTAGCTTGCCCCTGTTGATCATTTTAATCGTCTGATTACGCACCGAGGTATATAAATAAGCTTTGACAGAAGTATTAAGCAGAGTCTCTTCACACTTTTTCCAAATAGTAGTAAACACATCCTGAACAACGTCCATGGCATCGTCCGGATCCCGCAGCATTTTTAGGGCATGCAGATAGAGTGCCTGCCAATACCTGTCGTAAACTTCCGAAAAAGCGGCGTGATCACCTTGTTTTAACAAAAAAGCCAGCTTTTGATCTGAGAGTTCAGTATAGTTCGCCATTTATCTTTGCCCTAAACGAATATAATGAAAAGTTTTAAAAATTTACGTTGCATTAAAAGGCAAAAAAAAGGGTGCCCCGGTTTTCTGGGCACCCTAACTTATTAATAAATTTAAGACTATTTAACTTCAGTCGTCACACCTGGTACATTTTCTATCTCAGCTACAGTTGAGGTAGCAGTCATCAGGATAGTTTTTTGCGACCTGAACTTAGTCCATTTTCCGCGACCAATGGTAGTGTCATAAACACCGCCGAAGGCCTGAAAATTCCCTAAGTTTGCAGGTTCGACGTAAGGAAAGCCGATAGTATTAGTTCCGGCACGATAATACTCCTGCGGAGCGCCAGTCGCCGGGTCTAACCTGTCATAAATATCGGTGGTTGTGATACGATAGCCCTCAACCGGCGGACCTGCACTATAGATCTGACCGCCCGTTCCAATAAAGATCACGTCTACGGGAACTGTATTTTTATCGACTACGGTACCTGTAAACACCGCTACCCCAGAGGCGTTACCGCTGTTTGCAAGCAAATTATTGGTTTTGTTTCCTCCAGCCAGGTTAGCCCCGTTCAGAAGGTCACTGGCATCCTTGGTGTAATCATATGACCGGATCCATTTAGACGATGATATATCAGAAGAGCCTGCCCCATTAATCTGTTTCTTCGTACCACCCACATAAAAATACTCGCCTTTAGCTACGGTACCCGACGTAAGATCGAATTTATAAGTTCTTGCACCAGCGGTAGCCCATCCATGTAACGGTGTGCCGTTACTCCCCGCATTATTAGTGGTCACAACAGAATAATTCTCGGTTGAAAAATTAATATCCCGCAAGGCTTTAAACTGAATGTATTCATAATCAGCATCAGTACCTATAGGATCCGGGCATATTCCTGAAATGACGAAAGCAGGCGGCTCAGGAGGCGAAAGGATCAAGACATCTGCCCCACTGCGCATTCTTAAGTGCGGAATAAGCTTACCGCTGGCATCTTCTGTCAATACAACCACACCAGTGTAATTACCGAATTCATTTGGCTTGTCATTTGCAAAGGTTGCTTCCGCATCTGTCCGCAAGACAAGATTGCCTGGCCCGTCGTTTAACACTTTATCTCCCGAATAAGTCTCATTCGGTCCTAGTACCGGATTGAACGTAGCTTTAGATACAGTGACCTGGGAACTTTCGTAAAGTTTCGGATCTGCCAGAATTTCTGCTGTAGTTGCCTTATTCGTCTGGATTACATTTCCGGATGATACTTTGACGATGTCTGATTCAGAAACCTCAATCACCTGAAGCATCCCGTTGCGCCGGGTAAGTGTTTTTCCCTCCACTTTCACGCGTACTAGATCACCCACCTTAAAATTTGCCGCTGCGGCGCCGGCTGCAATTGCAATCCCCCTGATAGAGTCGGCAGAAGATATTTTCCGGGCATTTTGAACCATCAGGTATCCATCAAGCATATTTCCGGAAGTATGATCTGAAACGACAACTCCTTGTATCGAATTGGCACCTCCCATGTTTTTGGTCGTAAGCACCACATCAGTTCCTTTATGGATCTTAAGCACATCAAATACAAAAATGTACGGACTGGGTACACCACCATCGTACGAATTTTCATCATCACAACCTGACCAGACAACAGCTGCGGCTACGAGAAGGAAACATTTGAATAATATCTTTTTCATTAGTGAAGTTTGTTCTTTAATGGTAATAGGCTTCGATAAGTCATTATATCTTTTTATAAGCAGCGGCTTATCAAGGTTTCATTTGAATAAATTGATTGCCCGTTGAACTATGGTTTCTGCCACCAGATTTGAGTATTAATCTCGTCCGGTCCCTGTATTGCTACAGCAGCATTATAGTTATCCGTGTTAGCTGTTTGAGCAATAACCGGGTAATACAAGCGCGCAGGCATCTTACCACCGTTTGAAAACGAGGTACCAGGCAAATCTGTCTTAAAAGCAGGATATCCGGTGCGACGCTGTTCTGCCCATTGTTGCGAATCAACCAGGAATAATGCATAGTACTTTTGCAGTTGAAGCGCTTCCAATTTATTTTCGAATGATTGTCCATCTTCCCAGCCGATATCTGCTGCGGTTATATGCGCTGATAAATTAGCGGCCGGATAAGCCGGAATCCAATATTGGATCATGTCTAAAATACCCTTGTTATAATATTCTTCTGCCGAGCCTGTTATCCATCCTCGCAAAACCCCTTCAGCAAGTATGAAATCAACTTCGGCCACATTCATAATAATGCCGGTATAAGGGTCATTCTGGAGCGTATATCCAGGGGTTTCAGTAGTACGACCTGGAACATTATCATGTGAGTAAAATGAGGATTCACCAGAACCTATACTGCCAGGAGAAAATCCACTTGGTATACCTACAAGGTTTCCTCCAACTCTGCTTATTCCCCATCGGTTAACGCCACCTCTGCCATAAGTGTTACTCACAACTGGATGGTTCCAGTTACGCAAATTATCTAAAAAGAATTGCGATAATGCGGATCTGAAATCAAGGCCCCGGATACTTGTATATGGCGACGAATATAATGCAGTACTAGTGACCGAAGTGGTCCAGAGCAGGTTTGCAGTGTCGTCATTTGTTTCCATGATCGGATACTTTACCGGGTTATTAACTATCTCTTTGAATTTGTCGATTACAGTTGCTGAAACTTCTGACTTTCCTGAAATACGAAGTAATAACCGCAGATATAGTGAATTGCCAAGCTTACGCCATTTTACAACATCTCCATTGAAAACCGGATCGCTGTCTTCTGGAATAGCTTTTGCCCCGGTTAACAGGGAATTAGCCTCTTCCAGGTTTTTGAACAGGTCGAGGTAAATGTCTTTCTGCCTGTCAAATTTAGCTTCAACAATCCCCTCCTTACCTTTGTTGGCCTCCGTGTAAGGAATATCTCCATAGGTATCTGTTAAAATGGAGAATCCGTAAGCTTCGAGAATTCTTGCAATACCCATAAACGAGTTACTCTGGTCCTCCGGCTGGCTGGCAAGCGCATAGATGTCGCGGACATTTGTTAACTCTGTATACAAACCATTCCAGGTATAATCAGCCCAGTTACGGCGAAAGTCATACCGGTTCACTGTTCCTTCGGCACTGCTGGTCGATACCGATACCTGCATAAGCTCATTGTTAAATGTCCGTCCCCGCAGCATGTTTACTGTAAGCAAGTTCACTAGTGAAGGTGCCAGCAATTTGCCAGGTTCTGTTGTTGGAACACCGATCGGGTCGGTATTCACTTCCTCGAAATCTTTACATGACGACATCAAATTGCCGGCAATTAAAGCGATACAGACTAATTTTATTTTAATACTTTTCATCAGAATATTTTTTTTATGGAGATGATCTGCATGAGCAAACATACAAACTTCATTTTTTCTTATTCTATTATATACCCACCACTAAGCGAAATCCATAAGTGCGTGTCGACGGAAGTTGCCCCACCTCAAAACCGGTTACAATATCAGTACCTGCTAAGGACCCGAACTCAGGGTCGAATACAGGCCATGGGGACCAAATGAACAGGTTACGTCCAAAACCACCGATCGTAAGCTTGCTCAGGCGCATTTTCCGTACAATACGCGTTGGTAACGTATAGGTGAGACTAGCTTCACGGAACTTAACAAAGTCGGTGCTGAACATAGAACCTTCAGCATTATCATAATAAGTCGCTTTATAATACGCTGGAACATCCGTTGCAATAACATCGTTCGGACGGAAGGAGCCATCGGCATTCTGCGCAACACCTTTACCAATGATACCATTATACCGGCCAGGAAGCGTAAGAGCAGACTTTCCGTTCTCAGCCGAACGGGCAATAGAAAAGGCATTGCCGACTGCTCCAAACTGGGCATCGAACAACACGCTCAAACTTAAATTCCTGTAGTTGAACTGGCTTCCCAAACTTGTCTTAAATTTAGGAATAGAGTTGCCAAGATAAACCGGATCGGGAGCAATCTGCGGCATTCCATCTTTGTATACAATGTCGCCATCAGGAGAACGAACAAAGCCAAGACCATACATATCTCCCATACTACCTCCCACGTTTGCAATTACCTGTGCGTTAGCGATCGGACTGTTACGAAGAACTACCGAGCTATCAACCAATTCCCTAATTTCATTTCTGTTGGCAGAGAATGTGGCAAAGGCTGTCCATTTGAAAGGATTTTTACCTTTTGTTTGAAGAGGCGTTCCGTTTACGCCGATTTCGATACCTTCGTTATCAACCCTTCCTGCATTAATAACAGCAGTTGCAAAGCCCGATGAGCGATCTAGTACGCGGCTTAGTATCTGATTTTTAGTATTTCCCTTGTATAAAGCTACATCGATATTTAAGCGGCTCTTAAGCATCCGGATGTCTGTTCCCACTTCGTAAGTTGTGGTCATAAGTGGTTTCAGATCCAGGGCAGGAAGAACTGTAGGATTGGCGGTCGAGCCGTTAGGATACAGTCCGTTAGCAGCAGGTGAATAATTATATGCAGTAAGATAAGGAGTGGTACTACCGCTACCTACCTGTGAGTAAGACGCCCTCAACTTGACAAAATCAAACACTTTTGGTAGATTCCAAAGATCTGAAGGAATAAAGGCCATGTTAACCGACGGGTAAAAGAAACTGACATCTGCATCCTTTAGTGGAGATGCTAAAACACTGCTCCAATCCTGACGACCGGTAACATCTAAAAACAAATAGTCTTTATACGATGCAGAGACAAGCCCGTATACACTGTTGAAATGGTATCTAGAAGTATCAGGAATCGAAAGTATTGGATTAAGGTTGTTAGACAGATCGTAAATTGCTGGCTCTTTCAAACCATCGGCCCGTTGTTCGTCTTTCCGGTATTCGTTTCTCAGCATGCTACCTCCTCCGGATATATTCAGCTGAACGTCTTTACTGAACCTGGTGTCATACTTCAGCAAAACATCAGCATTTTTCTCAAAAGTTATAGCATTCTGGATACGGTATGAACCTTGTGCGAATTTTGCTCCGGCAGCATCGTAAGGGCGTAGCTGCTCGGTTATATTCCTGTTTCTATCGAGCGAAGCACGTACTTGTGCGGTCAGTCCTTTTGCAAGCTGGTACGAAAGCTGGACATTTCCTACAATTCCTTTACGGTTTTGCGGGTTTAAATACTCATAGGATATTGCATAAGGCGACTCCAGAGTACTTGTGGTGATATTAATGAACGCGCGATCCTCTGACCCGCGAAGCCAGTATTCTTTATAATAGTTGGGGTCTACGTTTGGTTGTGAGAAATACACCCAGTACATGTACGATTGGTTACCAAAACCTGTCGTAGGCAAATTTTCGCTGGTTCTTCTATTATAAATAGCTTTACCCGTGAGAGTCAGCTTCTTAGTAATCTTAGAATTCACCGACAGAGCCACTTGATTGCGTTCGTACCCGGTATTTGGCGCGATCCAATTATTATCATTATGACTTATTGCCAGGCGCAGGTTTGTATTTTTTATGTTCCCATCTATGCTGGCAGTGGTATGGGAGTCAAAACCTCTTGTAAAAAAAGCATCTATTGGATTCTCTTTCGCTACCCAAGGAGTACGGGTAAGTCCGGTGTTCTGAAGCTCAGGATCAAACTGGAAGTAATATTGTCCGTCAAATTTAGGCCCCCATGCCGAGCTTGTCCCGTTAGTATTTGGCCCGTCTGCCGATGCGCCCCTCGAATAATAAGCAGCGCCACGAAGTCCTTGTCCGTATTCTCTCTGCAAATCCGGTTTCCGGTTAATGTCTTCAAATGATAAGTTAGAGGTAAGGTTGATGCTTACCCCTTTTTGTTTCCTGTTTCCGGATTTGGTTGTAATCAATATTGCACCGTTAGCGCCACGTTGTCCGTAAAGAGCCGATGCTCCAGGTCCCTTCAACACAGTTACACTTTCAATATCTTCGGGATTTAAGTCGGCAAGGGCATTTCCGTAGTCAACCGGCATGTTGTCACCTGATACACCATAGACTCCTCCTGATGGAGATGTGCTCCTTGATCTGCTGGAGCTGGCCACCACCCCGTCAATAACGATCAGTGCTTCGTTATCCCCGGTAAGATTGTTCTCGCCCCGAAGAATGATTTTATTAGAACCTCCCGGGCCACTGTTGCGAACAAGATTTAATCCTGCAACCTTTCCCGACAGAGCGTCTGTCCAGTTACTGGAAACAGCATTTGTAAGAGCCGTACTATCAACGACAGATACAGCGTAACCAAGGGATTTTTGTTCCCGTTTAATACCAAGTGCTGTAACCACAACTTCATTCATCGTATTTGAAGCAGATTTCATACGAATAGCTATAAGGTTCTGATTAGATGAATAGGTAGCAGTAAACGTCTCGTACCCGAGAAAATTAAACCGAAGTTCGGTGCCTTTGGGAACCCTGACCGTGAATGCACCGTTCCCATCGGTAATACCAAAGCTCCGACGTTGTGCGTCGGAAATAGATACTCCTGCCAAAGGCATCGAGTCACTATTATCGATCACGGTACCTTTCACAGTTATAATTTCCGCCTGCTGAGCAAACGATGAAATGACCATTGGCGGTGCTACCTGAGCGACGATCATCAATGGTAGAATGACATACAGGCGCATGTTCAGAGAACCGCCTAAAAAGCTTGCTCTCCATGTGCCAAACTGCTTGCTTAAATGCAGAGCGGTCTTAAAAAGCGCCGTACTACATTTAGTAAAAGTTCTGTTCATAATACAAAAAAGTTCTAGTCGGCTATTGCGTTTAGTGTCAATAACCGGGCGCAAAAGTGCATTGCCAATATTAACATCAGATTAGCTTTGTATTATGTTGAGCTTAACAAAATGGCCTTTTGAGACCGTGAGAAACGTTTTTTTGACGTAAGACAGTTTTATTCAGCTTAGTTAATAGAATTTCAAAGCTGCACAATAAATTCCCTCAGACATATTCGAGACTCATTCATACCTCCTGTCTTAAATACTGCGTGTTTAAGCAGTCGCCCATAGTTGGTTTTAATCTTTATTCAAAAATCTATACCTTCACCCCCTCAATAATATAACAATGAAATTACTTGAAGGAAAAACCGCTTTAGTTACCGGAGCATCAAAAGGTATCGGCCGTAAAATCGCTGAAAAGTTTGCCGAACAAGGGGCTAATGTTGCCTTTACATATTTGTCATCCGTAGAAAAAGGTCAGGCTTTAGAGCAGGAGTTACAGGCTCTGGGCACGAAGGTAAAAGGCTATCGCTCTGATGCTTCCAAATTTGATCAGGCTGAGCAACTAATCACCGATATAGTAGCAGATTTTGGCACAATTGACGTTGTGGTAAACAATGCCGGAATAACTAAAGACGGACTATTAATGCGAATGAATGAGCAGCAGTGGGATGAGGTACTTGAAGTTAACCTCAAATCTATCTTCAATGTAACCAAGGCTGCTTCAAAAATCATGATGAAAAACCGCAAAGGCGTTTTCATCAATATGAGCTCGGTAGTGGGTGTTCAGGGCAATGCCGGACAGGGTAATTACGCCGCCTCAAAAGCCGGAATCATTGGATTCTCTAAATCGATGGCGAAAGAGCTTGGCTCAAGAAATATTCGAACAAATGTAGTTGCTCCTGGTTTCATAAAAACTGAAATGACCGAAGTGCTCGATCCTAAAGTTGTTGAAGGCTGGGAAGCAGGAATACCGTTAAAGCGTGCTGGCGAAACGGAAGATGTAGCTAATGCATGCGTATTTCTCGCTTCTGATCTAAGCGCCTATATTACAGGCCAGGTTATCGCTGTTGACGGCGGCATGTTATAATCTCATAATATGTTATAAGCGTTATATATTTTCAATAAAAAGCGGCATATTTACGTTCAGTACATATGCCGCTTTTATTTCAGCTACAATTTACCACCCCTTCCGTTCTGTGGATAGTCTTCAGTCTTATTCTAGGACTGGGATATGCAGCCTTATTATATAAAAGTCCAAAGGCCGAACTGTCTACTGGTCTTACCCGGCTGCTTTTTGTTTTACGCGCGGTCGTGGTCGCCCTGATATGTTTCCTATTTTTTGCTCCCTATGTCAAAACCACCAATAAAATCCTTGAAAAGCCGTTGGTCTTTCTTCTGCAAGATAATTCTGCATCGATAAGTATAGCGCGGCCCGCAGGTTTCGACCTCTCAGCATATTCCCAGCAATTAAAAAACCTTGAGACAAGTTTAAAGAACGACTATGATGTGAGGACTTTAAGTTTTGGAAGCAAGGTTTCTGAGGGACTTAGTTCGGAGTATCCGGGAAAGGGAACAAATATTAGTGCCGCCCTTAAATACATTAACGAGGGTTTCTCAAATCGTAATATCGGGGCGGTTATCCTGGCCAGCGATGGCATTTATAACCAGGGCGGCAATCCGCAATACATAGCCAAGAACATCAAATCGCCAATTTATACTATTGCATTGGGCGATACGATACCAAAGAAAGATCTGCTGATCAGCAATGTCAATTACAATAAGCTGGTTTACCTGGGAAACGACTTTCAAATCGAACTGAACATTGAAGCGCACCAAAGCAAAGGCTCCGCTGCACGAATAATTGTAACGGGACAATCAGGCCCACTTTTCACAAAATCAATAAGCATTAACTCTAATGAGTACAGAGCTTCGATACCGGTTACATTGTCGGCCAGAAAAAAAGGCATCCAACGTTTCACTGCCACAATCACTGGTATTCCGGGAGAGCTTTCCAGGGAAAATAATACTCAAACCTTTTTTATAGAGGTTATAGACGGCAGGCAACAGGTATTTATTCTTGCAGCTTCACCACATCCGGATATCGCTGCACTGAAACAAAGTATTGAGAGTAATAAAAATTACGAAGTAAAATCGGGTTTCATCAACGACTTTAACAGGGGCGACCTCGGTCAGGCCGATCTCACCATCCTTCATCAAATTCCCTCACTTGCTGTACCAGGCTTGAACCTATCGTCGCTTCTCAACAAAAAGAATGTTTGGTATATTCTTGGCGCCCAATCAAACACCCAAGCGTTTGCATCGTCGCAAAACGTCCTGAACATTGTATCCGCGGGTGCTATTCAGGAAGTCTTCCCGACAGTGAATCCTCAATTTTATGAATTTACACTCAGTGAATCTACGGCAAAAAAATTGTCGGGGTTCCCTCCTCTACTTAGCCCATTTGGAAACTACACGTTAAAATCCCAGGCTTCAGTGCTGCTAACTCAAAAAATCGGAAAACTAGATACCGATAGGCCATTGCTTGCATTTTCCTCAGACGGAACAAGAAAAACCGCGGTACTTTCAGGGGAAGGAATCTGGCGCTGGCGATTGGAAGACTTCAAAGAAAATGGTGATCATGCCGCTATAGATGAGTTGCTTAGTAAAGCAGTGCAGTTCCTTTCGAGCAAAGAAGACAAGCGAAAGTTCCGGGTCTATGCAGGCCGCAATTCGTTCGATGAGGGAGAACACATAGTTCTTAATGCAGAGTTATATAATGACGCTTATGAACTGGTTAATACCCCGGAAGCCCGGGTCGTCATTAAAGATCGAACCAAAAGTTACCCGTTCACCTTTTCCCGTACAGACAAATCATACATTCTTGATGCGGGTGCTTTACCCCCTGGTGAATATTCTTTTAATGCGCAAACGCAATTAGGAAAAATCAAATATACGGCTGGCGGGCAGTTTGTTATTACACAACAGCAGGCTGAACTTAGCCAAACCACTGCGGACCATCAGGTGCTGTTCAACCTGGCTGATCAAAGCGGCGCCAAACTCATTCTTCCATCTGAGATAAAAAACCTTCCGGCTCTGATCAAAGAGAACGAGCTTGTTAAAACAATTTCATGGGAAGATAAACGCTTTGAGGAGCTGATAAATATCAAGTGGATATTTGCACTGATCCTTACGCTGATAAGCCTTGAGTGGTTTGGCCGGAAAAGGAACGGAACGCTATAACTTATAACTTAAGAAGGGCGAAGATAGAACAATCGGGTAGTGTTTTTACTTTTCCAGGTTCCTGTAATTCCCCCATCGGGTGCCTGCTTTCCGCTGAAACTAAAAATCGGCTGATTGTCTTTATTGAAACATATAAACGTCCAGGTCCTGAGCTCCGGATCAAAATCTCCTGTAACAGGATAAAATTTCCCACTTACCGACTCATAGTATGACCCTTTGTATTTTAAGACTTCTGAATTGCCTGCACCGTAGATAGAGGGAGTATGAACGGGCTGAAGCTTGATCTTTATGTATGATTTACCTTTTATTTCACCGATATATAACAGTTGCTGTGCTAAGCTATCAGTTACCGGTCTGTACTCTCCAGAGGTTAGTACGTCATTCTCCTGGGGTTGAGAGGGCATTGGCGACTGAGCCCTTGAAAGGACTGTAAAAAAAAATCCAATTAAAAATATAACAGCACGTAGGGGCATAACATCAGAATCTAAAATAAAGATCTCTCTTTTTTTACCTTCTCTTTTATGATAACGTAAACATCTTCATTTTCCTTCTTCATGAAATACTTTTCCCGGGCAAACTTTTCAAGCATTTCCCTGTTGGATGTCAGTTCTTCCAGATCCTTTTTAACCTGTGAAGTTTCGCGGGTGTAAAACTCCTTTTCCTCTTCTAACTTTGCCAACTGAGTCCGGTATTCATATTGGGATAAAAGGTCGTTTCTGTCAAAAAACAACATCCAGGCAACAAAGAAAACTGTCACCAAAAAATATTTATTGCTGATTACCCCAACTGTCCGTTTCATAATGACAAATATAGTATAGAGTCAGTCATTAAAGCAAGGCATCACTTTTTTTCATCCGGAATAAAACTCATAGAAACCGAGTTAACGCAATGTCTGGTATTTTTGGCAGTAAAACCTTCACCTAAAAACACATGACCCAGGTGACCACCACAGTTTGCACAGATGATTTCAGTCCGCATACCATCTGGATCGGGAATCCTTTTGACAGCTCCTTTAATCTCATCATCAAAGCTGGGCCACCCGCAATGAGAGTCAAACTTTGTTTCAGAACGATAAAGGGGGGCATTACACCGGCGGCAGATATAGGTCCCGGTTTCTTTGTTATTAAGTAGTTTTCCTGTTCCAGGGTACTCGGTCCCCTTATGAACTATAACTCTTTCTTCTTCAGGCGTTAGCTTATTATATTCCATCTTTTCTACTTTTGAATTGCCTTGTCCGGTAGATTTATCCTGTCCGCAGGATGTCAAGACCATAAACAAAAGACAAGTAAAAATACCGAAAGTTTTCATATCAGTTTTTAAAGATAACGTTTAATCCCTGATTTTTATTCTAACGCTAATGCCAGTCGAAGTTCATTCTCACACCGATTCCTAATTTGATGATATCTCCGAGGGACAAAACACCACCACTTTTAACCTGACTGACAAAATACAATTCGTTGGTATTAAATTCCGAATAAATGCTTAGTGATTTAATCCGTGAAGAATGCAGAAGCTTTTTTGTATTAAGGCTTAACTCTGTACTTAGCGAAACATGTGGCCTTATGGCCGGCGACCACCAGTAATAGCCTTTTACATATTGATCTTTATCCCAGGTAATTTCCCATTCTTCGCCGGCCGTATAACTAATAAACACTCCCGGGTTGGCCGGATAGACTTTGGCCCAATCATTTATATTAATTTCGAAGGGCCTGTAGTTAAACTTGGCTGTAACAATATGCAATTCTCCGCCCTTATTTTCGGGAACATATCCATACCTGAATTCTAATGCCCCTCTATTATTTTTGAACAGATCGTAGCCTACGCCTGCACTTAAATAGCCAATACTGCCGGCATATTGTAAGGCAGCCGACTCTGGCAACAAAGCTTTAATAGATTGACCTTTGGCTCGTTGACTAATTACAGTGGAGATGATCAGTAGCGAAAAAAGGTAAAAACCTGATCTAATATTTGATATTTTTATAACTGAGCGTTCCATTAATTATTTCTACTAGCAGAAATTCCCTGTTAATCATAGCATTGGTAACTACATAGGGAATGTTCTGATTATGTGGATAGTGAATACTATAACTATGATCATGCGCATAAAAAGCAGCCCGGGTTTTGGGATTCCCATTAATAACGTTGATATATTGTTCCGTTAGAGAAACATCAAAATCCCAGGACAAAGGCAAGATATGGGCAATTGCTACATAGTTATCTACTCCCGGTTCCGGTAAAAACTCCTCTGTCAGCCAGTTCAGATCTGGTACTCTGCCATTAAATTTGAATTCCCTGCTATTTGTATTATGACAAATGAATTTCGTACCATGGTATACAAATGAAAAATTGAGCTTTCCAAACATCCGTTTAAATACCTGGTCTCCATTTCCCACAAAATCATGGTTACCCACCACTGTTATGTATGGAATAGTAAGCTTTTCCAACAGCTCATTGATCTGTTCCATCTCTTCCAGCAGCCCAAACTCTGATATATCACCAGCAAGCAAAAGCATATCTATGTTAGGTATCTTGTTTACTGTATTCACAAGGTCCCTGGTATTCTTGTACTGACGCTGGGTATCGCCAGCCACAACAAAGCGTATAGTGTCGTCTGCCGGAGCCGCAAATAATTTATCCAGGTTTTTATTATTAAGATCTGTGGGAGTGTTTTTATCGAATGCCTGGTTGGGACTATACTCCAAATTATCGCATCCGCTTATTCCCAGAAGAAAGATTAGAGAAATATATATATATAGTTTCATTGTTGCCTTGACAATACGAAAGATCACCCTGTTTGATAACAGTCCGATTACAGAATTCTCATCAAAATTAGGTCCAACATGAGCAACACGAACAGGCAAAATGACCGAAGACGATTTTTTGACATCTGAAGCGGTCAAAATTCTCGCCGAAATGACAAAATATGAGGCATGCCAATTTTTCTTAAAGTTCAGACACGGTATCTATCCAGATATCTATCTATCTAACCAGTGTTTAAAGCTGCTGGCCTTTTCACGACTAATAAAGATCTCTTCATCCATTTTTTGATTTAGAATCACTTTTAGCTTGCCGTTAAAATAATTATGGATGCTTTTGATACTTTCCACATGAATAAGATGTTGCCGGTTCGCCCGGAAAAAGATCCCAGGATCCAACTGTTCCTCCAATTCGTCCATGGTTTGCAAAACAGGGTGTATGCTTCCATCTTTTAGAACTATATGTGAGATCTTAAACTCGGAATACATATAATCGATATCATGAACAGCAACCGTTTTATATCCGTCGTGGAGTGGGATGAGAAAACGCGACCTGTAAGCTACGTCCTGTTTCTTCATCAGGTCGGCGAGTTCATGGATCAGATCGTTTGACTGCAAAGGAGCAAGTTGTTCATATTTGCTTAAGGCCCCTGCAAGTTCCTGTTTATCCACCGGCTTCAGCAAATAGTCAATACTGTTAACTTTGAAAGCCCTGATGGCGTATTCATCATAGGCTGTAGTAAAAACTACAGGAGTTTTAAATTTGGCGGCTGAGAATATCTCAAAGCACAAGCCATCCGTCAACCTGACATCCATCAATATCAAATCCGGCTCCTTGTTACCAGCGAACCAATCTATGCTATCTGCTACGCTTTCCAGCATATCAAGAATCACCGCCTGCGGCTTGATCTCTTTTACCAGGTTTTTCAAGCGGTTAGCATTAAGCTGCTCGTCTTCAATGATCAGTATCTGCATGAACTCCGATGCTAAGTAAAGGTAGTTTAACACTGAATGTATCTTCAGTTTCTGTGACTTCGGGAACCCTGCTAGATAATAAACCATACCGGCTTCCGATGTTTTTCAGTCCAGTACAGGTAGAAGGGATATTGTAGTTGAGCCTTTGCAGGGAGTTTGAAATGATGAGATTTCCCTGGTCGTCATTACTTATCAAAATGTGCAGCGGTCTGGAACGCGAGGCTGTATTATGCTTGATCGCATTTTCGATAAGCAGTTGCAAAGTGATTGGAGGGATGCCTTTTTGACTCAGTTCATCCTTGATATTGACTTCCATCTTCACGTTCTCCCCCAACCTTATTTTAATAAGATAGAAATATGCCTTTGCAAAGCAGATCTCTTCTTCCACGGAAATAATATTCCTCTTTATATTAACGATCATGTAACGGTAAACCCGCGACAAGTTTTCAAGAAAGTGTTGCGCCAGACATTGATCTTCCTCTATCAGGGCAGATAGTGTACTAAAATTATTGAACATGAAGTGAGGATCCAGCTGCATTTTGAGCGACTGCAGTTGAGCCTCAAGAGCGATCTGCTTAAATTTTGAAGCTTTCAGATTGAGCTCAGCACTTTCCAGCAGTGCCGCCTTCCATTTCTGAAAGAAAAAGTTGCCTGTGAACACCAGACTAATCAGGATGGATAACAGGATGCTCACACCGAATGCCTGGCGAACAACGAGCTCATCGAGGTCTGTAGATATCTTAGTTTCGGCTAATGCCAGCAAACAGGCATGCAGGTACAAATATAACAATACAATTGTTGTGATGATCTGTATGCTGAATTGCACCAAAAATCTTGTTAGTGGATACGACACCCAGGAAAGCTTCGCATCCAGCTTCCTGGATATCAGCAAGCTGACTTCGGTGAGGATCCAGCAGAAGCCCAACACGAAGATCCACTCCGCAGCTATTTCGAAGCTGGTTCGTTTGAAGTATTCGGTCCACAGCCTGTAAGGATCGATCAGGAAAGTCAGCACATAAAATCCAAGAAAAACAGCTGGAATGATGATAAGCCTGAAATATTTATAAAAGTCCTTCTTTTGTTTTATCAAAGCATTCTTTAATTTTTATACTTAATATGGCCACTCAACTGGCCAAACAATGTATCCAGATCCTAAAAATAAGAATAAATAAATATATGCTTGTGCAGATGTTGCTTTACCTTTGTATTCTAATGAAAATTACACTTTTGGTTATAGGTAAAACGGAAGATAAATACCTTAAGGAAGGTATTGATAAGTACCTGAAGCGACTTAAGCATTATATCCGGTTCGAAATTATAGAAATACCTGAGCTGAAAAACACAAAAAATCTGTCTGAAGAACAACAGAAAACTAAAGAAGCCGAGTTACTGTCTAAGCATCTGTCGTTCAATGATCATATTGTTTTACTGGACGACAAAGGCGAAGAATTCACTTCCACACAATTCTCTGGATTTATCAACAAAAAGATGCTTGGCAGCCTGCAAAACCTTGTGTTTATTGTTGGTGGGCCTTACGGCTTTGATCCATCCCTTTATGCTCAGGCAAAAGATAAGCTATCCCTATCCCGCATGACCTTTTCGCACCAGATGGTTCGGCTTTTCTTTGTTGAACAACTTTACAGGGCCTTTACAATTTTGAAAGGCGAACCATACCATCATGAATAAAACAACGTTAAGCAATTATGATAGAAGGATTTAAACCGAGAAACTACCGCTATAAAGGTATTAATCCAGGTTCTGAGCAGAAACGCTTTTGGCTAGCTATTGTTATAGCCATTGTGCTGGCGGCCTGCATTATTTATTTATTTTAAGTCATTAGCGACCCTTCGTAAACTGTAGGACGGCTTTCAATTAGGAGTGTTGCACATGCGACACGCGTGCGCCAGCAACTGTTACTTGCCGGATCACGCGTGCCTCGTGGACCCTGGATCTAGCTATTATCAGCTGAACCAGCTTTTTTCTTAGCAGCTTTCTTCGGAGCTTTTACTTCTTCAACTGCAGCAATAACTTCTTCTTCAGGAACCTGCTGGTTCCCGTCTGCTACTTCTGCCTCTTCAGTAAATAAGGGCAACTCCTTAATAATGTTATACCAGGTGATGATCTTCTTCATATCGGAAGCATACACCTTTTCTTCATCATGATCAGGAGCTATTTCACGGAAGAAATCACGCAAAACTTTACCATCAGCCTTTGGATCAGGCACGGAAGCACTATCCTTCATTTTAGCAAAGATATCAACCAGTTTCAGATCTTCGTCCTCACCAAATACCGTAATATCTTCTAACGATGCAAGTTTAGCGGTTGATAAATTCACTACAAGCTTTACCTTCTGAGCATCCAAACTCTCTAGCACAAAACCAGATTTGTTTTGGCCTATCACTTTAAACAAGCCCGGTTTTCCTGAAACAGATACTATTCCTCTTAAATTCATATTATTGTATGGTCAATTACCCTTCTTCGATGATCTCGATGCCTAAAATCTTATCGCCCTGACGAATATCGTCAACCACGTCAACATTTTCAATCACTTTCCCGAAGCAGGTATGATTACGGTCTAAATGGGCGGTATTATTACGGCTGTGGCAGATAAAGAACTGTGAACTTCCTGTATCACGTCCTGCATGAGCCATAGATAATACACCTCTGTCATGGTATTGATTTCCACCTGTAAGCTCACATTTGATGCGTGTGCCTGAGCCGCCTGCACCAGTACCTGTTGGATCTCCCCCCTGGATCACAAAATCAGGAATTACGCGGTGAAAGGTCACACCATCATAGAATCCTTCTTTAGCAAGCTTCAAAAAGTTTGCTACGGTATTCGGTGCATCCTGATCATAGAACTGTACGGTCATGTCACCTTTTTCTGTTTTTATAATTGCTTTACTCATGTTTGTTCTTTTTAGATTAGAGCGTGCAAAGTTAATTATTTCAGTTACAATGCATCTAACCTTTTAAAAAATCGAAGATTAGAGGCCTTTTTATAACTTAGAGCAGCGAATTACGTTATTTATCTTATGCTTAAATTCCATTGTTTACTGACTCTGTTGTTAATGGCTTTTTGTTCAAAGGCTGCCTCAATTCTTATTCCAATGGATGAAAACCAGCAAAATCATCTCAAAGCATATGGGATTACATTCTGGACATTGAAAAACGGACAGGAAGCTGACTGGCTTTTAAATTACCGTGGAGGCAGCTTTATGATGAAATATGTAAAAGACATCGAAAACGAATGTAAGATCAGAGGAGTGTCGTATGAGGTGATTGCGGATGCAAAGGTAACCGCTATTCTCAACGAAATAACGGACCCTTCAGCTAACATGGATCTGGTGAAGTTAGAAAAAGCGCCTAAAATCGCCGTTTATTCTCCTAAGAACAAGCTTCCCTGGGATGACGCAGTAACCATGGTGCTAACTTACGCTGAGATCCCATATGACGTTGTTTACGATGAAGAGGTGTTAAAAGGCGAACTGCCTAAATATGACTGGCTGCACCTCCACCATGAAGACTTTACCGGTCAGTTCGGGAGATTTTGGTCTGTATACCGTACCGCATCATGGTATATCGAAGACGTTAAGCTTCAGCAGGCAACTGCAAGCAAACTGGGATTTAAAAAAGTCTCACAGATGAAGCTGGCCGTAGCTAAAGGCATCGCTAACTTTTGCTCCGGCGGAGGTTTTTTATTCGCAATGTGTTCCGGAACGGATAGTTTTGACATCGCCCTGGCGGCCGAAGGTGTCGACATCTGTGAAAGTATGTATGATGGCGACGGAGCCGATCCGCAGGCACAGGCCAAGCTGGATTTTTCAAAAACTTTCGCTTTTCAGAACTTTAAACTTGATCCGAATCCAGCTAATTACGAGTTTTCAAACATAGATGCCACCCCAACCCGCATGCTTAATCAAAGCAATGACTTTTTTACATTGTTCGATTTTTCAGCTAAATGGGATGTAGTGCCCGCGATGCTTACACAAAGTCATGATAAAGTGGTGAAAGGGTTCATGGGGCAGACGACGGCGTTTAGAAAAGAGTTGATTAAGCCGGATGTTCTTGTAATGGGAGAAACCAAAACTTCTAATGAAGCCCGGTACATTCATGGCGAATTTGGCAAAGGACAATGGACCTTTTACGGCGGACACGATCCGGAAGATTATCAGCATGCTGTTGGTGATCCCCAAACCGACCTGAACCTGCATCCTAATTCTGCAGGATACCGTTTGATTTTGAATAACGTATTGTTCCCGGCTGCAAAGAAGAAGAAACAAAAAACATAGTGGATTGAAAATTGGTACACGGGCACGCGTGCCCCGTGTGCTGGTTGCAACCCTCAGCTTTAATCGTAAAAATTCCACATTACCCCGAACTTAAATAAAGAGTTCGGCATTGGGTAGCGATTGACAGTATAATATCCTTTAGAAAACAAACCCTGATTAGCGTAATCATAACGCACAAAAATGTTTGCCCGGTTTAAGGCGAAACGCGCCCAAACGTCTACTATCGGGAAAGAATCAAATCGTGCAGGATTAGCATCGTTGTAAAACTGACTTACGTTGATTGCGTACGCCGGGGCGTAAAATTTCGAGTTCCAGCGAATATCGAAACCGGCATTTGCAGCAACCGACTTAGAAAACCGTCTCGCATAGTAAAAACTATTGTACGTATACAGATCCGGCGTCCTAAGGATCCGCCCAAAATCCGTTTTCTGAAGAGCAACAAAACTCTCCAGGTTAAATCTTCCAAACTGAAAATTTTTGTTTACCGTCACCTTCACCATATTTATCACATCCCCTGCCTGAACAGGTAAGATTGTACTATCTGGCTGCCCTTCGAAATAAAGGTATTTCCCGATCAGAAAGTACTCCGCCCTGGTTTTAAACTTAAATTTAGGGTTCAGGTAGGTGAAAGACAGGTTATTGACCTTGGTATTATCAAAGCTCTCGTTCCAGTTGTTATAAGTATAGTTACTCTGTTCAAAGATATGTTCCGGCGATTTATTCTGAATGTAAGCGCCAAGCACTATGCGACCAACAGACTTGCTTAACAGGAACTGGGTTTGGGCGTCATAAAAATAGTCGCCTGCATTGCGTCCCTGCGCTATCTGCTGGATCTTTCCGGCAATAGAAACCCGGTCGCTGAAACGATAGCCTATATCACCTTTCACCATCAGGTTCTGAAATGAAAACTTTTGATGGGTTACGTCGACCTGGGCTTGTTCATATCGATAAAGATCATGCTGTATGCCCACATCCAGTTTCAGCTCGTTCTTTATAAAGCTCAGAGAGCGTCCCCGGAGGTAAAAACTATACATAAACTCGTTACGTATATTGGTCACATTGGTCGAATCCTTTACCAGATCGGGCTCATCAAGTATATCCGGGAAAGCTTCGTAAGGGTCATCCTGGTTTTTATAAAACTTATAAGAATCTGAGGAATAGCTGAAAGCGTGAGATATCCTCTGCGTAGGTAAAACGTTCGATGCCGGATTTGCATTTTTGGCAGTATCTAGACGCCCCAGATAGTAAAACTGTTTCAGAAAAAAGTTTTTCTGCTTCCAGGTATTCTTTACCGCATCCCTGTCATTTAGTCTTACCGTCACGGGGATGTTATTATTTATATCTTCTTCAAAAATATTATCATTAATAATAGAGCCGTTCTCTGCAGCCTTTAATGTATTAAATATGGCATTAGCCAGTAAGTTGTACCTCTTTTTCGGCGATTCATACCATGTAAAAAAAGCACCGTTAAGATGATCCGACTTCTGATTGGTATAAAACCCTTCAGCCGTTATCCTGAAATAATTGGCTCCTATATTCCAGTTCGGTTTTATGTTCTGAGAATGTGTTACCCTGAACACTTGTTCGGCGCGTGTACCATTAACATAGTACATAGAAGTGTAGGGGGTCCGGGCTCTATAATATTTGAGCGAGTCCTGCGTAAGGCGATAAATATCAAGGGAATGAAACCCTGGATCAAAGCCAATGTTCTTCCTGGGTTCAAACAACATCTCCCGGTAGGCTAAACCCATATTGCCCAGACCTATGGTAGGCCGTTCAGGTACGACGAGAGGGTTGTATTGATGAAATCTGTTCAGGGTGGTATCTAAGGGGATTGTCTGAGTACTATCCTGTAGCAGACCTAGCGTCGTATACCTGATAAATTTCGCGGTAAAAATAACAGTATCCTGCTTTCCTTCCTCCAGCTTTCGCAGGGAGTCCAGTTCAGCATCTGCATCCCGGCCCACACGAACCTGAGCTTGTACTCCAAGCCCAAACAACAATCCGCAAACGAGTAAAAAAAGACACTTCATTTAAAATGAGCCAAGTAGTTCTTTAAGGATGAGAGTCATCTTCGGTTCAGCCTCCTCGGCCACTTTCAGGATCTGCTCCACAGAAACCGGCTCGAGCTCTTCATGATAACCTTCATCAGTAATGACTGATATTGCGAAGACGGGCAATCCCATATGTTTTGCCACTATAACCTCCGGTACGGTACTCATTCCTACAGCATCACCACCGATGATACGCAAGTAACGATATTCCGCCTTAGTTTCAAGATTTGGGCCCGCCACAGACACATAAACGCCGGTATGACACCTGATGTTATGCTGCTTAGCTATCTCTGAGGCTTTTTGTATAAACTCTTTGTTGTAAGGCTGACTCATATCAGGAAAGCGGGGCCCCAGCTCCTCATAGTTCCTCCCTCTCAGCGGATTATCATGCTGAAGGTTAATATGATCTTCAATGATCATCAGATCTCCTGTTTTTATGTCAGGGTTCAAGGCGCCACTGGCATTTGATACAAAAAGCTGCTTAATTCCAAGCATTTTCATCACCCGTACCGGAAAAGTGATCTGTTTCATATCGTAGCCTTCGTAATGATGCAAACGCCCTTGCATAGCTACCACCTTTTTTCCTTTCAACATTCCGAAGATCAACCGGCCTGAGTGAAATTCAAGCGTTGAGATCGGAAAATTAGGTATATTCGAATACATCAGCTTGTGCTGGATCTCTATTTCGTTTACCAGTGCCCCCAGGCCGGTCCCCAAAATCACGCCTATCTCCGGCTCAAAATCACCTATCCGGCGTTTAATATATTCGGTTGTACTATATATGTTTTGTAGCATATCTCTCTATCATCTCATTGAACCGCATAACATCAGGTTCATGTATTTTCGCCATAACGGGCAAGTAATAAACGGGCTGTTTAGCCAAAAGTTCTTTCAGCTCAGGCAGCTGCAAACGCTGCGCATCTTTTTCTGTGGTAATAATGATTTTATCCTTACCAGATGCTTCTTTGAAATCACTTACAAGTTTAAGAATATTTTTTTTGCTGAAAGGGTGATGATCCGGATAATCATAGTGTTTAACATTCTTACTGGTATTTTTTAGCTTCTCTACCAGGGGATATGGATTTGCGATTCCCGTTAGCAGAAAAACCAGGGTATCTTTATGAAGAGCCTGTACTGCTTCGGGCTGAACATCATAAACCGGGACCAGTCCTCCATATTCCAAATAAGAAAAAAACACTTGCTGGTTGTTGCAGGGCCTAAGTCTGTTGATGATCCGGTCCTTTTCCTGTTGATCAAGATTATCCGGAGTTTTAGTTATTACGATGATATTTGCTCGCTTCCTTCCGGAAAACGGCTCCCGGAGATTACCCGCGGGAAGCATGAGCAAAAATTCATCAAGTCGGGTATAGTCGAACAGCAGGATGCTTAATCCAGGATCCACGGCCCGGTGTTGAAAAGCGTCATCCAGCACAACCACCTCATGATTCTTTTGCAGGATATTAAGTCCGATAACTCTTTTTTCGGAAACAGCAACCGTAATATCCTTAAATTTCCTTCTAAACTGCATGGGCTCATCGCCTGCTTCCAAAGTTGTGTCCGTCTGCCCTACCAATCTGAATCCCTTTGTTTTCCGCCCGTAACCACGACTTAGAACTGCTACCTTGTGGCGCTCATTTAAAAGGCGAATAATATATTCCGCCATCGGGCTTTTACCAGCTCCGCCAACCGCCAGGTTACCAATGCAAATCACGGGGATATTAAACTTTTTCGATGAAAAGACACCTGAATCATAGGCTTTATTTCGTAGCCAGATAATTAGTCCATATAGAACCGAAAAAGGAAGCAACAAAAGTCGCAAATACTGCATGGCCGCAAAGATAGCGTTTTAGCGATTAGGGCGGCTAACTGATCTTCTCTGCCGAATTGTTCAAAATCTTTTCTGCGGCAGCTTTTCACGGACCAGCGCTGCCCTTATTTCGTCGTGCGCTCGACTGAAAATATTTGAAAGTGATCTCAAAGCTGCCTCCAGCAGATCATCGTCTGCCTGGTCACAAAGCTGCTCTGCTTTGGGCCCAGCAAAACGGAGTCCGAGACTCCTTTTATTTCTGAATCCTTAGAGCTCCTCCGGAACTCCTAAGGACAGACGAAAGCTTAAATAACGACATTGCGAGTTCGCCAGCAAGGGATGAACGTTTGCGCACAGGCAATAAGAAATCTGCTCCAAACTTTCATCTCCCTTTACGAGTTTCACTCATGCTGGTTTTTATGTAAGTTTGATCATAAGCGTCATCTGATATGAATAAAGGATTTTTTAAAGTGCCGGTTCCGGTTAATGAACCCGCCTTAAGCTATGCTCCGCAAAGTGCAGAACGGGAAAAACTTAAGCAGGCTATTGCTGAAGTGTACCTGCACCAGGCCGATATTCCGATGCATATTGGCGGCCAGGACGTTTATACCGGCCAGCGTATAGAGATCCGTCCTCCTCACAATCATAAACAGGTGGTCGCACAATTTCACCGTGGCGATAAAAGCCATGTCCTGGATGCTATTAATGCAGCTTTAACCGCTAAAGCTTCCTGGGAAACGCTTTCCTGGGAACACAGGGCATCCATATTTTTAAAGGCGGCCGACCTTATCGCCGGCCCCTATCGTTTCAAATTGAATGCACTCACCATGGTAGGGCAATCTAAAAATGCCTACCAGGCAGAAATCGACTCCGCCTGCGAATTGATCGACTTTTTGCGCTTCAACGTTCAGTACATGTCCGAGATCTATTCGCAGCAGCCCCCTGTTTCGCCGCGTGGTACATGGAATCGTGTAGAACAACGTCCCCTTGAGGGCTTCGTATTTGCACTAACCCCTTTCAACTTTACAGCCATCGCAGGCAACCTGCCTTCTTCGGTCGCTCTTATGGGAAATGTGGTAGTATGGAAGCCTGCCGATACCCAGATCCTTGCTGCTAACATGATCATGCAGATTTTTAAAGAAGCCGGTTTACCAGATGGAGTTATTAACCTGATATACGTGAATGGGCCCGATGCCGGAGAAGTGATTTTTAACCATCCGGACTTTGCAGGCATTCATTTTACGGGGTCTACCAAAGTATTCCGGGAAATCTGGCAAACCATCGGCAACAACATACATCTGTACAAAAGCTACCCTCGCATAGTAGGCGAAACCGGAGGAAAAGATTTCATACTGGTGCATGATTCGGCAGATGTAAAAGCAGCCAACACCGCCATTATTCGTGCCGCTTTTGAATACCAGGGACAAAAGTGTTCTGCCGCTTCGCGTGTGTATATCGCCCGTTCAGTCTGGCCTCAGATCAGAGAGTTGATGTTGGCAGACCTTTCTTCCTTAAAAATGGGACCTGCCGAAGATTTTAGCAATTTCCTGAATGCCGTTATCGATGAAAAATCCTTTGATAAGCTGGCTAAAGCTATTGACGAAGCGAAAGCAGATCCTACCCTTGAAATCATTTCAGGCGGGAACTACAATAAAGCCGAAGGTTACTTTATTGAACCAACGGTGATCGTCACCAAAGACCCGCATTATGTCACGATGTGCGAAGAGCTTTTTGGGCCGGTACTAAGTATTTATGTTTATGAAGATACCGACTTTGAAAAAACGCTTCAACTTATCGACCAAACATCCATTTACGCTCTGACAGGGGCTGTCATTGCAAAAGACCGCTATGCTATAGAGAAAGCCAGCCATGCTTTGCGCAATGCCGCCGGCAATTTCTACATCAACGATAAATGTACGGGTGCAGTAGTGGGTCAGCAACCTTTTGGCGGAGCCAGGGGTTCGGGCACTAACGATAAGGCCGGCTCCATGATCAATTTACTGCGCTGGGTATCATCAAGGGCGATAAAAGAAACCTTCGACCCACCTACAGATTACAGATACCCATTTATGCACGATAAGTAAATTGCATATGATAAAAAGGCTTGTATACATTTTCTTTAATAAATATATCAGTTTTTTAATTAGCCGGAACTTCGAATCCTTTACTTTCAACACTGTCACGTTGAATGAAAGCAAAGCTATTCTGCTTGTTGCTAACCACTTCTCGTGGTGGGACGGCTTTCTTATGTTCCACCTCAACAAAGTTTTTTTCAAACGAAGGTTCCATGTCATGGTAACAGATGAAAATTATAAAAACATATCTTTTCTAAAATATCTGGGAGCATTTCCGATAAAAAAACAATCGAGGGATATGTTACATACTTTGGTGTTGGCCGGACGACTGCTTAACGATAAAAACAACCTGCTTCTCATCTTCCCCCAGGGAAAACTATTCTCAAACCACCTGGAGCAAATAGAGTTTGGCAAAGGATTATCCAGAGTAATAGATCATTCTTCCAAAAATTTTCAATACCTTTTTGCTGCTACTTTCGTTGATTATTTTGACACACCGAAACCACTGGTAACTTGTTATCTGCAGAATCATGATTACGCAGACTTAGACAATTTAGCATTGATACAAAGTGCCTATAATGTTCACTATAAAAACTCACGGCAGCAGCAATGCCGGATTACAATATAAACGATGCTCATATTCTATGTTGTTTTTTTCTTTCTTATACTGAGGTTTACAGTTACGCTGTTCAATTTCATTTCTAACCCGAAGCTTACCGCAGCATCCAGAACCTATGATCATTTGGTTTCCATACTTATACCCGCCCGTAACGAGGAGGAACGCATAATAACATTGTTGCAATCGCTGAAAGATCAAAATTACCAGAATATTGAGGTGATCATCCTCGATGACGATTCTACAGACAATACTTTTGATGTGTGTTATAACTTCTGCCGAAGCGACAGCCGTTTTAATGTAATCAGGGGAGATGAACTACCTGAGAACTGGCTTGGAAAAAACTTTGCATGCCATCAGCTGGCCTTACAGGCAAAAGGTAAATATTTACTCTTTCTGGATGCTGATGAGATCGTTAAAGACGGGCTGATAAATAATACCTTACACCGAATGAAGATCGGCAAGCTAACTTTGTTAAGCTTGTTTGCTAACCAGATCATGGCTTCTGCGGGAGAACGTCTGGTAGTGCCCCTCATGCATTTTTTACTATTAAACACCCTCCCGCTTCGTCTTGTCCGGTTATCCGATAAACCAGCATTTTCCGCTGCCAGCGGCCAGTTCATGATGTTTGATGCTGCAAACTATCACAAGCATTTGTGGCATGCCCAGGTAAAAGATAAAGTGGTCGAAGATATCGAAATTATGAAACTCATTAAAGCTTATCGCTATAAAACGGAGTCGCTTTTAGCTAATGGCTATCTGTTTTGTCGCATGTATAGGGGTTATAGCGAGGCTTTGGATGGCTTTAGTAAAAACCTTCTTGCAGGGTTTGGAAATAATATAGCAGGCCTTCTTTGTTATTTACTATTGGTAATGGCCGGCCCTGTCTTTATAGCTATTTATTTGAATACCGGGCTACTTTCATTTGCCCTTACCTTAATAATCCTAAGCCGCATCATGATCTCATTTGCCAGTGGACAGAACGTATTTTTAAATATCTTTCTCCATCCGCTTCAGATGGTATCATTCATCATACTGTCAGTAATCTCAGTAAAGAAACACGTTACTAGAAAAGTTAACTGGAAGGGAAGAACTATTAGTACTTAATTTTCTCAATTTTTTTTTGTTTAATTTTGCATTATGGCTTATAATCTTCAGGTAAAGATAGATCAGGATTCAGGTTTCTGCTTCGGTGTAGTGTACGCGATAGATATGGCGGAGGAGATCCTTGACGAAGACGGATATCTGTATTGCCTGGGCGATATCGTCCACAACGATGAAGAAGTGGCACGTCTCAAAGCGAAAGGCCTCCGGATTATAAAGCATGAAGACCTGGAGTCTTTATCAAACGAAAAAGTGCTTATCCGTGCACATGGAGAAGCACCCGAAACTTACAAAGTAGCACTGGAGAAAAACATAACGCTTATTGACGCGTCTTGCCCAGTTGTGCTTAAACTACAGAATCGCATAAAAAACTCTCACGATGCAGAAGAGAAGATCCTCATTTTTGGCAAACATGGCCACGCTGAAGTGATCGGCTTACAGGGACAGACAAACAATGAAGCACTTGTTTTCCAGGACATCAGTGAATTAGATCATGCCGAGCTCCCCTCAAAATTTACGCTTTACAGCCAGACCACCAAAAGTACCGATAAGTTTTATCAGATCAAGGCTGAACTTTTAAGTCGTGGTTACGAAGTAAAAGCAAATGATACCATTTGCCGCCAGGTATCAAACAGGTATGACGACCTGGCTAAGTTTGTCAAAAACTTTGATAAGATCGTGTTTGTATCTGGAAAGAAATCATCCAACGGAAAAGTTCTTTACGAAGTTTGTAAACAGCATAACCCTGAGACCATGTTCATTTCCCAGCCGGAAGAATTAAATATCTCCATGTTCAATCCTGGTGATAGAGTAGGAATTTGCGGCGCAACTTCCACTCCCATGTGGCTTATGCAAAATGTAAAAACTCTCCTGGAGACTTTTTAGTTATATAAGCCCGGGGCAACACCGGCTTAATTTAACAATATACCGTTTTGCATGCAGTTTAAATCCTACACGGGCGTCTTAATAGCCATACTGCTTATAACCGCCTGGGCTGTAAGCCTTTGCCTGCTGTTAAGCTGGAACTTTTCTTTTAAAAATCCTCTTACCTATCTGGCGATCCTGCTGCAGATGCATTTATACACAGGCCTGTTTATTACAGCCCACGACGCAATGCATGGCACCATATCTTCCGACCGGCCCCTAAACAGAGTCATTGGTCAGATTTGTACTGGCTTGTATGCTGCGTTTCCCTTTAACAAACTGAACACAAAACATCACCAGCATCACCGCCACGTTCACTCTGAAGATGACCCTGATTATCACAATGGCAATTTTGTTTCCTGGTATGTTAGGTTTATGAAAGAATACCTTTCCATCTGGCAGATTCTCATTCTCGCGCTGATTTTTAATATCCTTAAGACCTGGGTAGATGAAATAAACCTGCTTCTTTTCTGGGTTATACCCTCTTTGCTGAGTACCCTTCAATTGTTTTACTTTGGCACCTGGCTCCCCCATCATGGCCAGCACGTCAATAAGCACCATTCACGTACACAAAAAAAGAATCATGTAGTGGCATTCCTGTCCTGCTATTTCTTTGGTTATCATTATGAGCACCACGATTCGCCTGGCACTCCATGGTGGCTCTTATGGAAACTTAAATAATTGTGTTTATTAAGTCAAAACCTTTCATCTTTTGATTGCTATATGTTCCGTCCATTCTATATTTGCATTCTGAATAAAAACCTTCATGAGCAGCGCTCACATACGGAGGATGAAAATGTTTGAAGGTTCTTGCAGCCTTTAAAAAACAATTAGACTTTCATAAAAAAGATGAGAAAACAAGGAGTGCTATTAGTAAATCTGGGAACGCCTGACAGCCCTTCAGTCCCTGATGTACGCCGTTATCTGGATGAATTCTTAATGGATGAAAGAGTAATCGACATTAATCCAATCAACAGAACACTTCTTGTTAAAGGCATAATTGTTCCCTTTCGGGGACCGAAGTCTGCGAAGATCTATCAAAAGGTTTGGTCAGACAAAGGCTCGCCGCTTCTTTATTACAGTGAAAGACAAAAAGAACTATTGCAGCAGGCCTTAGGAAACGATTATGTGGTTGAATTGGCCATGCGCTATCAAAGTCCGTCGATAGAGTCAGCGCTGGAATCGCTAAAGAAGAAGCAGGTGTTGGGCATAAAAGTTATTCCACTGTTTCCACAATATGCTTCTGCCTCAACCGGTTCGGTTAATCAGAAGATCATGGAAATTGTCAGTAAATGGCAAACCATACCGGATATATCCTTCATCAGCTCTTTCCATGATAATGAAGGAATGCTCGAAGTTTTTGCAGACAATGCAAGGAAACATCAGCCTGAAAACTTTGATCACGTACTCTTTAGTTTCCACGGCCTGCCGGAGAGACAACTGCTTAAAGCAGATGATACGGGTAAGTATTGTTTGCAGGTACCCGACTGCTGTTCGCGATTTAACGATGCAAATCGCATGTGCTACTCCGCTCAATCGCATGATACCGCACGGCTTCTTGCCCAAAAGCTGAATATTCCTAAAGAAAAATATACGGTTTGTTTCCAATCCCGTTTAGGTAACTCACCATGGAAGAAGCCTTACACGACCGACGTCCTCAAAGATCTTGCAGCGAAAGGCGCCAGGCGACTGCTGGTTTTCAGTCCGGCTTTTGTGGCCGACTGCCTGGAAACCCTTTACGAAATTGTAGAAGAGTACCATGACGAGTTTGTAGCCCTTGGTGGCGAAAAGGTACAGCTCGTTGAAAGCCTTAACGACAATCCAAAATGGATTGCAGCCCTGGAGAAAATGGTAAAGGGCTCATAACCCTTTACCGGCAAACCAACCTGGTGATGGGAGATCTTACTGTTTTTTCCTTCTTCATGTATCCTGTCATCTCAAAAAATTATATTTTTACAGCAAATGGAAAATCAGGACTTCCATTTCAAAATCCAACTTTTTAGGTAAATGGAAAATCAGGACAGGAAAAGAGAACAGATCATCGAAGCTGCAGTAAAACGTTTTGCTCATTTTGGTTTAGCTAAAACTACTATGACCGAAATCGCTTCTGACCTTTCCCTGTCTAAAGCCCTATTATATTATTACTTTCCTGATAAAATAAACCTCTACGCTGCAGTTTTAGAAAATATCATCAATATCGTAAGTACAGACATCGAGGAAAAAATGCGCAGCATTAAGGATCCACAAGAAGCACTTGCATTTTATATCGACCGCCGCCACTACTATATAAAAAAATACTATAACATCCTTGATTTCCTCCGCACTGCGGGAACCGACCTTCCTCCACAAGTGATAAAAACACTTGAAGATGCCAGGAACACCGAAGTCAGACAAATCTCTATGGCTATTCAAAAAAAGGAGATTGATCTGGCGAAGGCTACTGAAGCAGCCTCACTCCTGATCGATGCATTCCTGGGAATGCGAATGGCCTTATTTAGTAGGAAAAAAACTTTTCTTATAAACGATGAGGAATTTGACATCGTACTGCGCCGGCAAAAGCAATTAGGCCAGATCTTCATGAACGGCCTGTAACAAATCGTCATTAACCTGTAATCTTAACGACTTACCATTGCTTTTTCAATATTTCTATTGACTGCAATTTCTATTGTTTGTACTTTTGACTATTTAATTAAAAAAGTCAAACAGTCTAAAAGTAGAAAGGTAAAAGTGATAGAAGCTGCAGATAAAAAACGGGAGTTGATTTTAGACAAGGCCTTATTGCGTTTTGCGCATTTCGGCATCAATAAAACGACTATGAATGATATAGCAGAGGACCTGGCGATTTCGAAGCCATCGCTTTACTATTATTTCCCCGACAAGATCAGCCTGGTGATTGCTGTTGCAGAGAGAATTTTCAATGAGTTCTTTACCCGGCTTGAACATATAATACTCAAAAGCGCGACAGTGCAGGAAGCACTAAACGAGACTATTGAACTAAGAAAAATCTTCTTCAAAAAATACTTTATGCTCCATATAGGTGATACGCCTTCGGATATGAACCTTAACCACGAAGGGATTAAAGCACTTATGCAGCAGACCAGGGAAAAAGAAAATGTCCTTATCAAAGATCTTTTTGAGACTGGTATAAAGAGAGGCGAATTGAAAGCTAATGAAAGCAAACAAATCGCGGAACTCTATATGGACTCCATAATCGGTCTGGGTATGTGCGTGATGGGGAAACAGGAAAAGCAACTGATGCCGGAGAGCAAAGGCTTTGAAGAAGTATTAACGAAGCAGAAAGCTCTGACGGAGATCTTTCTGAACGGATTAAAAAACTAAACATCACGAATATAATAACAATGAACACAAAAAATTTTAAATCGATAAAGGTAGCATTGGTGCTGCTGGCGATCCTCAGCGGGAGCCTGGCGAATGCACAAACTGTTACCCTGACATTAAAAGATGCATTGAATTATGCGATTCAGAACAATGCCACGGTACGCAAGGCCAAGCTCGACATTGAGAATGGACGACACAGAGTAGCGGAGATACGAGCTGAAGCTTTGCCTCAGATTTCCGGTACAGGCAATTTGACTTATAATCCTGTCATCGGTCAGTTGGTAGTTGGGGACCAGGTTTTTCAAATGGGCCGGGAATGGAACTCGTCAGCAGGTGTACAGCTAAATCAACAAGTTTTTAACCAGCAGGTTTTTACAGGACTAAAAGCGGCAAAAGCCAGTGAAGATTATTATAACCTGAGTGCAAATTTGAGTGAAGAGCAGATCATTGAACAGGTTTCTGCAGCTTATTACCAGGTTTTGGTTAACAGAAGACAGCTTGCCGTTATTGAGACAAACATCAAAAACGCCCAAAGAACCGAGAGTATTATTGCTTCGAAATACAAAAATGGCCTGGCTAAGAAGATTGATCTCGATCGCGTGAAGGTGAATATTTCAAATTTAAGTATTGAAAGAGAGAAATTGTCTACCGCCATAACCGAGCAGGAAAACACTCTTAAGTTTAACATTGGTATGCCGGTAGAAAACACTATTATTATTCCTGAAATAGAATTGTCGACCATATCGACGGTTGCTCAGTTGCAGGATAGTATCAATCTATCTAATCGCATAGAATACAAGCTGATTAGAACTCAGGAAAATTTACTTGATCTTCAGAAGAAAGCCTATAAAGCTGAGTATTATCCAAGCCTGGCCTTAACCGGAAACTTCACGTCTACAGGACAAAGTGATGCTTTCGATTTGTACAGGTCAGGGGGAAGCGCCATTTGGTATGATGCTTCTTCTATCGGCTTAACATTACGTATACCCATCTTTAATGGCAACGCAACCCGTTCCAGAGTAAGACAGGCTGAAGTTGAAATTCAAAAAAACAAGGAGGATATCCGCAACACTGCTCAGACACTTAACCTGGAATATGAAAATGCAAAATTGAAGATCAGGAACAGCTTAAACACTATAAACTCTCAAAACGAGAACGTTAAGCTTGCCCAGGAAATTTATAACAGCACTCAAAACAATTACAATAACGGGCTGGCAACATTAACCGATCTTCTCAATTCTGAAGACGCTCTTACCTCAGCACAGAGCAATTACTCACAGGCCTTATTGAATTATAAAGTAGCTGAAATACAGCTAATAAAATCGAACGGAAACATAAAATCACTCTTAAACTAATACGATGACAAAGAAAGGTATAATATCGATAGTGGCAGTTCTTGCAACGCTGGCATTGATAATTGCGGTATTACAAAAAAATAAAAAGAAAAATGCGGAAACTACAGCTGTTGTAGCCGAAGGAAGCACTGGCGCAGTTGCTGTAAATGTTGAAAAAGTAGCGAAATCTGATATCAATCTTGATTTCAGCTCTAATGGCACTTTTGCTTCGAATCAGGATCTCACACTTTCAGCTGAGAATTCAGGACGTGTAACAAGGATCCTGGTGGATGAAGGTTCAAGGGTCAGCAAAGGGCAGGTCCTTGCCCGCATTGACGACGAGCTTCTTGACGTTGATGCACAAACAGCACAGGCAAACTATCAGAATGCTTTACGTGATCTTGAACGCTATGAAAGTTCATTCAAAACGGGAGGTGTTACACGGCAGGAGCTAGACAATGCACGCCTCAAAGTTCAAACCGAAAAATCAAAGGTTCAGTCTGCAAGCCGTAAATCAAACGACGCAAATATTAAAGCACCGATCTCTGGTATTATAAATAAGCGTTTTATCGAACAAGGCTCTTATGTAAACCCCGGTGCGCAACTATTTGAAATTGTGGATGTATCCAAACTTAAGCTTAAGGTTACCGCTAATGAGAACCAGGTAGTAAACCTGAGAATGGGCGACAGGGTAATGATAAAATCGAACGTATTCCCGAACAGCTCGTTCGGCGGAAGAGTGAGTTTCATCGCACCTAAGGCTGATGCCAGCTTGAACTTCCCTGTTGAAGTTGAAGTGAGCAACAGTTCAGGCAGCCAGCTAAAAGCAGGGATGTACGGAACCGCGGTATTTGACTTCCCCAAACAGAATGCGGCCTTAACAGTGCCACGTACTGCGTTTGTTGGCAGTGTAAATAGCAATAAGGTATATGTACTTGAAAACAACCAGGCAAAGGAGCGCCAGGTTACGGCGGGCAGGATCCTTGGAGACCGTGTTGAAGTGCTGGACGGAATTAAAGAAGGTGAAACGGTGATCACCAGTGGACAGATCAACCTGGTCGATGGCACTGAAGTGCAGGTAGTGAAATAGTTCTAAGTGATAAGTTGTAAGTTATAAATATGGGCGCCTTAAAATTCGCTGTGCATACTGAACTTAGAACTTAAAACATAATACTTAAAACTTAAAGAAAAAATGAAGATAGCTGAAATATCAATAAAACGACCAACCATAGTTGTGGTACTGTTTACAGTGCTGACTTTGTTAGGAATAATAAGCTACAAATCACTTAACTACGAGATGCTTCCAAAGTTCTCACCGGCAGTGGTTTCAGTATCAACAATATATCCGGGAGCTTCTCCTAGCGAAGTGGAAAATACCGTAACGAAAAAGATCGAGGATGCGGTGTCTTCTATGGAGAACATTAAAAAGATCCAGGCAACCTCATTCGAGAGTTTATCGTTAGTTACCATCCAGCTAAAGACAGGGACCGATGTAAACATATCTCTTAATGATGCACAACGTAAGGTCAATTCAATTTTATCCGAGTTGCCGGATGACGTTGATCCTCCCTCACTGAATAAGTTTTCATTGGATGATCTCCCTATCATTACCATGTCAGCTACAGCCAAAATGGATGATGCTAAATTTTTCGACCTTGTTGAAAACCGGATCGTACCAAGCATCTCCCGGGTGGAAGGTGTTGCCCAGGTGAACATTATCGGTGGTCGGGAACGTGAAATTCAAGTAAATATAGATGAAAACAAACTCGAAGCGTACGGATTGTCTTTACTTTCTGTACAACAGGCGATTCAATCGTCTAACCTTGATTTCCCTACAGGAAGTATCAGGACTGAAGACCGCGACATCCTTGTGCGTCTTGCGGGCAAATACGCGTCGGTTTATGAATTAAGAAATCTGATCGTTTCCGACAGAGAGGGCATACAGGTTCGCCTGATCGATATTGCCGACGTTCAGGATGCTCAAAAAGACGTTGAAAAAATTGCCCGTGTTGATCGTAAGGCTTCTATCGCTTTGCAGATCATCAAACAGTCTGATGCCAATGCGGTGTCTGTGAGTGAAGGTGTTAAAGCGAGTATAGCAACTCTAAAATCAGATTATGCTAATATTGCCCTGGATCTTACCATCGCAAACGACAGCTCGGTTTATACACTGGAATCTGCTGACGCAGTTATCCACGATTTATTTATCGCGGTTATCCTGGTAGCATTTGTAATGTTATTCTTCCTTCATAGCTTACGTAACGCGGCCATAGTAATGGTTTCGATCCCGGCTTCACTGATCGCCACATTTATCGGAATTAACATGCTTGGCTACACCCTTAACCTGATGTCTCTTCTTGGATTATCCCTGGTAGTTGGTATTCTGGTGGATGATGCTATTGTGGTACTGGAGAACATTTACCGTCATATGGAAATGGGCAAGAACCGGGTACGGGCAGCTTATGAAGCTACCAAGGAAATTGGATTTACCGTAACATCCATCACGCTGGTGATCGTGGTAGTGTTTTTCCCCATCGCAATCAGTACAGGTTTGGTATCCGACATCCTTCGCCAGTTCTGTATGGTGGTAATTATCGCAACGCTTTTAAGCTTACTGACCTCGTTTACCATCGTTCCCCTGCTTTCATCGCGCTTTGGGAAACTGGAACATATTGAAGGTAAGAACTTCTTTGGACGGATCATTCTGAGCTTTGAAAGGGGCCTTGACAAGTTCACAGCATGGATCACCAATATTTTAACATGGTCGCTTGGGCATAAAAAGACCGTGCTTTTTGGTACCGCGGTCTTGCTATTTGCATCATTTGCACTATTGGGAAAAGGGTACATCGGTACTGAATTCTTTCCAAAAAGTGATAGGGGTGAGTTTATTGTTCAGATTGAATTACCTAAAGATGCTTCAATCGAACAAACAAACCTGATTACTACCAAAGCAGAAGGTATTCTCAGCAAAAAACCTGAAGTCGTAAGGTTAATCACAACCGTTGGTCAATCCAGTGATGGATCAGGTGCGCAACAGTCCCCAGCTTATTCTTCGGAGATCACCGTGCGCCTGGTTGACAGAAAAGACCGGGCAGACCGGGCAGACGTGTACGCTGCAAAGATCAAAAAAGAACTGGCCCCGCTTCTTGTAGGAGCCAAAGTAAAAACTACCCCTGTAAGTATATTGGGTAGCGCAGAACGAGCTCCTGTTGAGGTTATCGTAAGAGGTAGTGAGCTTGACAGTGTATTAAAGTTTGCTAACGTAGTAAAAGGGCAACTTCAGGGCATCAGCGGCGCCACAGAGGTGAAGCTTTCTGTTGAAGGTGGTAACCCGGAAGTGAAGGTTCAGGTAGACCGCGATAAAATGTCGGCACTTGGTTTAAACCTGCAAACCGTAGGTGCAACCATGCAGACCGCCTTTAACGGTAATACTGATGGCAAATTTCGTCAGGGTGAGTATGAGTACGATATTAATATCCGGCTGGATAACTTTAACCGGAAAAGCATAAATGACGTAAGAGAGCTTACCTTTATTAATGGCTCCGGACAAAAAATACGTTTGGATCAGTTTGCCACAGTTAACGAAAGCTCAGGACCGTCTCAGTTAGAGCGTCAGGACAAGACTACGAAAGTGTCTGTTCAGGCTCAGGTTGTGGGTAGACCTTCCGGTACTATTTTCTCTGAGCTTGACACTAAGATCAAAGATCTGAAACGTCCTGCAGGCGTAAGTTATATCTTCGGTGGTGACATGGAAAATCAATCTGAAGGTTTTGGAACCCTGGGTATTGCCTTATTGATGTCAATTGTATTGGTTTACTTAATTATGGTTGCCTTATACAATAATTATGTCCACCCGTTCGTTGTATTATTTTCCATTCCGCTGTCAATTATTGGGGCATTGCTGGCATTGGCTTTAACAAACAACTCGCTGAATATCTTTACCATATTGGGATTGATCATGCTGATTGGTTTGGTGGCAAAAAATGCAATCATCCTGGTAGACTTTACAAATCAGCAGATTGAGGAAGGTAAATCTGTCCGTGAGGCGCTTATTGCAGCCAACCATGCACGGTTACGCCCGATCCTGATGACGACAATTGCGATGGTGATCGGTATGCTTCCTATTGCGATTGCACAGGGTGCAGGCGCCGAATGGAAAAATGGTCTGGCATGGGTTATTATAGGGGGATTGGTGAGTTCTTTATTCCTTACCCTGATCATTGTACCACTTGTTTACGAAGCCTTTGACAAGATCATAAAGAAAGTAACAAGAAATAAAGAGTCGCATGACATCGAAGCACTCATGGAAGAGCCTTATACAGGCGAGATCATGGACGAAGAATATGAAATGCTCGAGATTAAGAATAATTGAACTGGTTAGTGAAAAAAATATAAGATGTCCGGCATCAAAGATAATTGAACTGGTTAGTGTAAAAAAATAAAAGATGCCCGGCATCAAAGATAATTGAACTGGTTAGTTTAAATTGAGTGAGAGTGATGGGGGATGCTGGAGAGCATCCCCTTTTTTGTGTAGGTTTTTATCCCGCAATGTACTTGCCATAAGGCAATCTGCTAAGCAGCCAGACGATCAAGCCCGAGATTGACAAACAGGCTATGAGCGTCAGCAAGATTCCGACCAGGGGATTAATTAAAGACCAGTTTACCCCAAGTTTATTAAGTTCTGTAAGGATCAGTACATGACTAAGATAAATACCATAACTATGCTTACACAAAAAATTGCGAACTCTTTCTGAAACAGAGAATCTAAACTTATAGTTAGAAATAAGCATAAAGATGCCGACAGAACTGATCATAACATTCGGGGTCTGATATCGGTATAGTATAGTCGAAAACTTTCCTCCCTGGCTCGTTATAAAATAAGTTCCTGCTGCAGTAAGCAGAGCACCTGCGAAGAACAGGCCAAGCGGCAACCGTACCGGCCAATCTTTGCCGACATATTTTCTTCGTGATAAATAATATCCAAGCACCAGGTAGCCTATATAACCAGAAAAATAAGAAAGCTGGAATGTTGGTTTATAGTTGTCAAGCAACGGCAGATTAAAGAATAAGGTAATAATCCAGATCAAAAGAAAGTACCTTAATTGGTTCATTGAACAAGCGCGGATCCATGGTCCCAAAACAGGAATAAACAAGTACAGTCCTATGATCATATAAATATACCAGAGATGATAGGAGGCCCCATGTATCAGCTGGTTGGCGATAAATCGCCCGGCGGACTGAAATTCCAACCGGCTATTGGTCAATTTGTAAATAATGTAGATCAAACTCCAAAACAGAAAAGGTATTATAACTCTGAATAAACGCTTGCGCATGAATTCACCCAGCGTATACTCTTTTTGAAATAACAGAGCTCCGGACAACATCACGAACACCGGAACACAAAATCTTAACATGCTATCCAGCATATTCCCAGAATGCCATAACACATTCCCGACAACATTAAACTTAGGCAAAATAGGAGCAACGATATGAAGCAGTACCATACTTATGGTAGCCACTACACGCAAGTTATCAGGCCAGGTACTTTTAGAATATCCCATACGGTGATTACAGCTCAATAAAAGACTATCTGAGCACGACAATTACTATAAAAAAAGGCTCCGGAAAACCAGAGCCTTAACTATTAATATCAGCAGCGAAATCAGATATGCAGAGCCCGGTTTTCAGTGGCAGCTAGAGCTGCTTCTTTGAAGGCTTCTGTAAATGTAGGATGCGCATGGCATATACGACCGATATCTTCAGCCGAAGCCCGGAACTCCATAGCGACAACTGCTTCTGCAATCATATCTGCAGCACGTGGCCCGATCATATGAACACCCAGGAGCTCATCTGTTTCGGCATCGGCCAATACTTTCACTAAACCATCTATATCCATACTGGCCCGCGCACGACCGCTCGCTTTAAATGGAAAAGATCCGGATTTATATTTTTTACCCTGTTCTTTTAATTGCTCTTCTGTGTATCCAACACTTGCAACTTCGGGCCAGGTATACACAACACCAGGAATCAGGTTATAGTTCATGTGCGGCTTTTGCCCGGCAATAGTCTCTGCAACATAAACTCCTTCTTCTTCAGCTTTGTGGGCAAGCATTGCCCCGCGAACTACATCTCCGATGGCATAAATACCTTTAACAGGTGTTTCGAGGTGATCATTTACCGGGATCTTTTTCCCACGTTCCTCTAACTGAATACCTATCTTGTCCAGACCCAAACCTTCAGTATACGCTGTCCTTCCTACCGCAACAATGCAATAGTCGCCTTCTATAGTTATTTTCTCACCTTTAGGACTATCGGCAGTAACGGTAACCTTTTTTCCCTTTACACTCGCACCGGTAACCTTATGACTTAACAGGAAATCAAATCCAAGCTTCGTAAGGGATTTTTGAAGTTCCTTACTCATCGTTTTATCCATGGTGGCGATAATTCCATCCATAAATTCAACTACCGTAACTTTAGCACCTAAGCGAGCATAGACAGAACCTAATTCCAACCCGATTACACCTCCACCAATTACGATTAAGTGTTTTGGCACCTCAGGCAGGTTTAAGGCTTCGGTTGAAGTAATGATACGGCTTTTATCAATCGGAAGAAAAGGAAGCGCTGTTGGCTTTGAGCCGGTAGAAATGATCACATTTTTTGTACTGATGGTTTCTTCTGCACCTTCTGCTTTTGAAACTTTGATCGTATTCTTATCCACAAAAGAGCCTACGCCCTGATACGTGGTAATTTTATTTTTCTTCATCAGGAAAGTAATACCTCCTGTTGTTTGCTCAACTACTTCATTTTTCCGTTTAATCATTTGTGGCAGATCAACGCTAAGATCCTTCAGATTAATACCGTGTGTTTTAAATGTATGAGTTGCGTTATAAAAATGCTCTGAAGAATCCAGCAGCGCCTTCGATGGAATACAACCTACATTAAGGCAGGTTCCGCCAAAAGTGCTGTATTTCTCAATAAGTGCTGTTTTAAGTCCTAACTGGGCACAACGGATTGCGGCTACATATCCGCCCGGACCACTGCCTATAACTGTAACGTCGTATTGCATGGGAATGATTTTGGTACGCCCAAAGTTAACGGATTAATGCTCTTTCGAAAAAGAAAATGAATTATATATCCGGATGCCTTTCAAATTCTTTACTTCTGTCAAACAAATACCGATAAGTGTGATGTGTTTTGTAAATTCTTGCGCCAATTTGTTCAGCAACATGCATCATTCTCGGGTTAAAGTCTCCAATCCAGTTCATTTGGATATTACTATAGGGCACTTTATTACGCATGGCATCCGACGCCGCAGAAATCAAGGCAATTTCTACCCCTTTTCTCTGATGTTCCGGAATTATTCCAAACACTAAGCCATACATGGATTTAGTGTTCCCTCTCCATTTATTATAGAGTAACCTTAGTTTTCCAAAAGTATCCAAACGACCATTAACATACTTTACAAACAGTTGGTTTAACTCAGGAATACTCACAAAAAACCCTATAGGCTTTTCATCATGGTAAGCAAACCAAATAATCCGCTCGTCAATCACCGCTTTTAATGAATGTATCAGTTTCCGGGTTTGTTCGAAACTCATCTCACCTACTCCCTCGTGCTTCACCCAGGCCTTGTTATATATAGTTCTGAAGTCCTCTGCAAACATGTCCAGGTTATCCAGGCTAAATGGCCTGAACGTATACTCAGGATGGCGGCTCACGCGTTCAGCAACCGCCTTAAGGACTGGCTTCAGTGGTTCATGGACATCCCTGATATAAGTGTATTGCTTGAAGTAAAGCTGAAATCCGTATTCTTCAAACATCTCCTGGTAATACGGCGGATTGTAGTTGCAACAATAACAGGGTGGATGAAACCCATCCACCAGCAAACCCCACCACCGTTCTCTGCTTCCCAGGTTAACCGGGCCGTCAGCGGCTTGCATCCCCTGCTTTTTAAGCCAATTTACAGCCTCATCAAAAAGCATAAAAGCGGCCGTCCTGTCATTGATACAATCAAAAAATCCGATTCCTCCTGTCGGGATTTCTGAGCTATACGCTGTTGATGGATCGACGAAGGCTGCTATTCTTCCTATCACCTTGTCCCCATCAATGAGTATCCAGCGTATACACTTGCCTTCTACAAGAAGCTTATTTTTTTCTTTATCGAAAACACTTGTAACATCCTCATCGAGAGGGCGTATATATGCTGCATCATCTTTATGAATAAACAATGGAAGCTCCAAAAAATCTCTTTCATCCTGACTATTTTGAACTTCTGTTATCTTCATTTAAGGTCTCTGATATTAATCGTTAATTTTATTTGAAAAATTGGGGACAATTTAGATGTTTATTAACCGTTTTCAATAATCTACCGTTCGAAAAAATGAAAAGATTTAATTTTTTATTATTACTCCTGCTTCTTTTCAGTCTGCATACCTTTTCGCAAAGCAATTCAAGCTCTAAAACCTTCACACGCGCCGACTCGCTCCGCGGAACTCTTAGCCCACTTCGCGCCTGTTTTGATGTAAACTATTATCATCTTGATGTGAAAGTCGACGTTGACAAGCAATATATCTCCGGATCAAACCTTATACGCTTTACTGCTACACGGGACTTCAACAAATTGCAGGTAGATCTGTTCGATAATTTTGAAATTCAACAAATAACCTTTAAAGGTCGAAAACTGAATTTCACAACAGAATACGATGCTATATTTGTAGATTTTCCTGAATTGATAAGAAAAGGTGCAATAGAAGAACTGACTGTATTTTATTCAGGAAATCCTCTTATAGCGCCGAATGCTCCATGGGATGGAGGCTTTATTTTTACCGAAGACTCGGGTGGGGCTCCCTGGGTAGCAGTAGCCTGCCAGGGTCTGGGTGCCAGCTCATGGTGGCCAAACAAAGATCATCAAAGTGACGAGGTTGACAGTATGCTGATCAGCATCACCGTTCCCCGGGGTCTTCAAAACATCAGTAACGGTCGCCTCATTTCCAAAGAGGTCCAGGCCGATGGCAGCACCAGGTTTAATTGGTTCGTGTCTTATCCCATAAATAATTACAACGTAACTTTAAACATTGGTGATTTTGCGCACTTTTCTGACACTTATGAAGGAGAAGAGGGGAAGCTCTCACTAGATTATTATGTCCTCCGCGAAAACCTGGAGAAAGCAAAACAGCATTTCAAAGATGTTAGAACCATGTTGAAATGCTTTGAATACTGGTTTGGCCCCTATCCTTTCTATCGTGACGGGTATAAGCTTATTGAATCGCCTTATCTTGGTATGGAACACCAAAGTGCCGTTGCCTATGGAAACAAGTATCAAAAAGGCTATCAGGGCAGCGACTGGTCAAAAACCGGGCTTGGCTTGAGCTGGGATTACCTCATTATACATGAATCAGGACATGAGTGGTTCGGCAATAATATTACGGCTAAAGATTTTGCAGATCTCTGGATCCATGAAGCATTTACCACTTATTCTGAGGGTTTATTTGTTGAATGTTTAAAAGGTAAAAAAGCAGGAGCTGCTTATATAAAAGGCGAGCGATCGGCTATTAAAAATGACGGTCCTATCATTGGTTCCTACAATGTCAATAATGAAGGCTCTGGCGACATGTATTTTAAGGGTGCCAACCTTTTACATAGCATACGTACGATTATTAATGACGACGATAAATGGAGAAACATTCTCAAGGGCCTCAATCACACTTTTGGCCTAAAAACAGTTACAAGCGCAGAGATTATATCTTATATAAATGAAAAGTCGGGAAGAAACCTTACTAAGGTATTTGAGCAATATTTAAATCATGCTACCATACCTACCCTGGAAATTAGGAGGGCCAGTGCCAGCACCATTTCATACCGCTGGAAAGCAGATGTGAGCAATTTTGATATGCCCGTAAAAATTAAATTGCCGGGCAAGGATGAATGGCAATTCATTTACCCGGCAAGTAATAAGGCCCGAAACCTTAATTTCAAGGGCGCTGTATCTTCGATACAGGTTGACACCGATAACTTTTATATTGATGTTATAAAATAATAAGGAGCGTAATACTTACTTACAACTTATAACTCAGCACTAGAACCTCGTATATAATGCCAGCTGCCCGGCATGATTGACAGTGTTTGAACCTAAGCCATCAACATACTGGTTAAGATAGCCGGCTTCAAGGTCAAACCTCCGGTTAACCCGGTAACCAATGGCAACGTAAGCCCGGTTTTGGTCAAAGACCTTGTCATTCAATTTATTCTTATTCTGCAGGTTTAAGAACACCTCATTTTGAAGCGCAGCAAATACACCTTTGTTGAATGCAGCCTTGTCTTTTTTGAATGGCACCATTACCCTGGCGAAGTATCGAAGACGCTGTGAAAAAATGTCTTCGGCAGGCCGTTCAATAAAACGCTGCTCCAGTCTAAAACGATGTGTCAATGGCAGTCCTTTAAGCTTATAGGATAAAACATATTGTTCCCATATGCGGTGTTCGGTTAAATTCTTGTCAGTACTCAAATCAGGATTATCAAATGTTTCAATCCAGGCATACCCTGCAGTTACGTTTTGATTTTGATTAATGTGGTAGGTTAATCCTGGCCTAACCAAAAGGTTTCTGGAGTAATCAAGGTCGTCTGCGCTTCGTAATTGTACATCTAAATGCATGGCCCAGCGTTCTTTAAGTTTGTAGCTGTTAAACCAGGCCAACCAGCCTGTCTGCTCAACCGTTTGAGAGAAAGCAGAAAAAGGGAAAAGTAAAATAGCTCCCAAAGCTATTTTAAAGCATCGATTCATAATTCGTGTGTATTTGGTGTAAAATAAAAACCCGTCTCCAATGGGGACGGGTCGAAATTACTTATTTTTTTATAAACAGGATTAAACCCCTAGCAACAATCTTGTTGGATCTTCGAGCAATTGCTTAACCTTAACAAGGAAACCAACAGACTCGCGACCGTCGATGATACGATGGTCATAAGACAATGCAATATACATCATAGGACGTATAACTACCTGGCCTGCAATAGCCACAGGGCGTTCGACGATATTATGCATACCTAGTATAGCCGATTGAGGCGCATTAATGATCGGCGTCGACATCATTGAGCCAAACACCCCACCATTAGTGATCGTGAAAGTACCACCAGTCATCTCTTCAATAGTTAACTTGTTATCACGCGCCTTTCCTGCAAGGGCCACTACAGCCGATTCAATACCAGCTAAAGACAATTGCTCTGCATTACGGATAACCGGGACAACCAGACCTTTAGGTGCTGATACCGCGATCGAGACATCCACGAAATCACTGTATACGATCTCTTCGTTTTCGATACGTGCATTTACTGCTGGAAATGACTTCATGGCTTCGCAAACCGCTTTGGTAAAGAAAGACATGAATCCTAAACCAACACCGTGTGTTTCTTTGAACTTATCCTTGTACTTCGCACGGATATCCATGATAGGCTTCATATCCACTTCGTTAAAAGTGGTAAGCATTGCCGTTTCATTTTTAACAGTAACCAAACGTTTCGCAATGGTTTTGCGTAGACCAGACATTTTCTCTCTGCGCTCATTTCTGGCGCCCGGAGCTGCTGCCTGTACAGGAGCCGTTTTCGCGCTTTCTGATTTTGCAGGTTCTGCTTTCTTAACTTCCGCTTTAACAGCGTCATCCTTGGTGATACGTCCGCCAACACCTGTTCCACTTATGGAACTGGCGTTAACCCCTTTTTCAGCAAGTATTTTAGCTGCCGATGGAGATGGAGTACCAGCAGCGTATGATCTATCGGACTGAACAGATGGCTTAGCTTCCGAAGCAGCAGGCGCTTCCTTAGCCGGCGCAGCTGCACTTGCTCCCGACTCAATAGAACATACTACTGACCCGATCTCTAAAGTATCTCCTTCGCTGGCTACGTACTTTAATACACCAGCAACTTCTGCAGTAAGCTCAAAAGTAGCTTTATCTGACTCTAGCTCTGCAATTTGCTCGTCCATAGCCACCACAGAACCTTCAGGCTTCAACCATTTTGAAAGTGTTACTTCAGTTATAGACTCGCCTACCGGCGGAACTTTTACCTCTACGGTTTTAGTTTCCGCAGATGAAGACGGCGCAGCTGATGCAGACATACCGTCAGCTTGTGGTGCAGCCGAAGCTGATGATGATCCGCCTTCTTCTACTGTACAAACTACAGCACCAATTTCTAATGTATCGCCTTCCTGTGCGATAGTTTTTAGTGTTCCTGCTTTTTCTGCTGTAAGCTCAAAAGTGGCTTTATCAGATTCAAGTTCAGCGATAACTTCATCCATTTCAACATGATCACCATCCTTTTTTATCCATCGGGATAAGGTTACTTCTGAAATTGATTCGCCTACCGGCGGAACTTTGATCTCTAAACTCATAGTTTTTTATATTCTTGGTGATACGATTAATCTACGTTTACAACTTTTTTAGTCGTTTTTACAATTGCCTTTTCAACCTCTTTGCCCGCTCTGTCTTCAAACGCTTTGCCAACAATATACATCTGTTGGGAGATATGCTGTTTAGCATAGCCAGTTGCAGTGCTGCTGGCTTCTTTTCGTGAGATGACTTCCAGGTTAAGGTCGGACTTTCTGAACTTGCGGCAGATATATGGCCAGGCACCCATGTTCTCAGGTTCTTCCTGAACCCAGAAAAACTCAGCACCCGTATATTTGGCTTTTAACTCTCTTAATTGAGTATATGGAGTAGGGAACAATTGCTCTACGCGCACAATAGCAATGTCTTTACGCTGGTCAGCCTGTTGTTTCTCCAGCAAATCATAGTAGATCTTACCAGTGCAAAACAACACACGTTTAACATCACCCTCTGATACAAAAGTATCATCAATAACTTCCCTAAAAGAGCCTTGAGTAAATTCATCAATGTTAGATACGCAATTGGCATTACGTAAAAGACTCTTTGGAGTAAACACAACCAATGGCTTACGGAATTCGCGCTTGAGCTGACGACGCAGCAAATGGAAGTAATTACCTGGAGTGGTAATATTCGCTACCTGGATATTATCGTTGGCACACAGCTCAAGGAACCGCTCAACGCGGGCTGAAGAGTGCTCTGGACCCTGGCCTTCATAACCGTGCGGCAATAGTAACACCAAACCGTTTGAGCGCTGCCACTTCGTTTCGGCACTTACCAGGAACTGGTCGACAATGATTTGGGCGCCATTAAAGAAATCTCCAAACTGCGCTTCCCAGATGGTAAGCGACTGTGGATTAGCTAGAGCGTAACCATACTCAAATCCAAGCACTCCGTATTCAGAAAGATGTGAATTGTAAATATCAAATTTAGACTGGGCGCCACCGCTTTTTATTTCCGCTAATGGGATAAATTCCTCTTCAGAATCTTCCATCTTAACCACTGCGTGACGATGCGAGAACGTACCGCGTTCCACATCCTGACCGCTTAACCTAACCCGGAAACCTTCATTTAATAATGTTCCGTAGGCCATTAACTCACCCATTGCCCAATCGAACGTACGATTCTCAACCATTTTCTTCCGGTCGTCGAAAAGTTTTTCGATCTTTTTGAAGAACTTTTTATCCTTCGGCAAAGTGGTTAAGGTTTCAGCTACACTCAGCAAGGTTTCTTCAGAAACTTTAGTGTCTGCTTTAGTTTCAAAGTCGCCGGGAACAGACATCCGAATACCCGACCAGGCTCCTGAGAACATTGGATTAGGCTCATAGACATTGCTCTCTTTGGACTCATTCAGGCGTTCCTGAAGTAAAGCCCTAAAGCTTTTTTCCATTTCTACAGCAAGGTTGGCGTCAACGCTTCCTTGCTCCATCAGCTTCTTATTATAAATCTCCCTTGGATTAGGGTGTTTTTCAATGGTCTTGTATAATAATGGCTGAGTAAACTTAGGTTCGTCAGACTCGTTATGCCCGTAGCGGCGATAACACAGGACATCGATGAACACATCATTATGGTACTTCTGACGATATTCAACTGCCATGTTAACCGCGTAAACTAAAGCTTCCACATCATCGCCGTTCACGTGGAAAACCGGAGAAAGTGTAACTTTGGCAATATCTGTACAATAAGTAGATGAACGGGCATCTTTATAATTGGTAGTAAAACCTACCTGGTTATTAATTACAAGGTGAATGGTTCCGCCGGTTTTATAACCGTCTAATTTAGCCATCTGCAAAACCTCGTAAACAATACCCTGGCCAGCCACCGATGCATCACCGTGAATCAGGATAGGTGCAATACGCGTATTGTCACCAGCATATTTGAAATCGATCTTAGAGCGGGTGATACCTTCCACCACCGGATCCACCGTTTCAAGGTGAGAAGGATTCGGGCAAAGGCTTAAGTGCACTTTTTTCCCCGCATCAGTTGTTACGTCTGTGGAGAAACCTAAGTGATACTTTACGTCGCCATCAAAAGGTTTGGTTTCATCATAACCCTTACCTTCAAATTCTGCAAAAATATCTTTGTAGGTTTTGTGCATAATATTGGCAAGCACATTCAAACGCCCCCGGTGCGCCATACCAATCACAAACTCTTCAATACCCAGGTCCGCACCTTTTTCAATAACTGAATCGAGAGCAGGAATAACGCCTTCAGCCCCTTCTAATGAAAATCGCTTCTGACCTAAGAACTTTGTACCAAGGAAGTTTTCAAATACAACAGCTTCGTTTAGTTTCTTAAGGATACGTTTTTTAGTTTCAATGGAGAACTGAGGCTTATTGCGCTCCTTTTCCATCCTGTCCTGAAACCATTTTACTTTCTGCGGATTGCGGATATAAGTAAACTCTGCACCAATAGACTGGCAATAAGTTTCTTCGAGAAGATTTAATATATCTTTGAGTCTGGCAGGACCTAAGCCAACCTCAACACCTGCATTAAATACAGTATTCAAATCGGCGTCGCTTAAGCCAAATGTGGAAAGTTCTTTTCCTGGAAAATATCTCCGGCGCTCCCGTACAGGATTTGTTTTAGTAAACAAATGTCCCCTGTCACGGTACCCGTGAATCATGTTTAACACTTTAATTTCTTTAAGGAAGTGTTCAGGGGTTTCACCGCCTGCGACATTAGCCTCCGAACCCCGACCAAAGTCGAAGCCCTCAAAGAACTTCTGCCAGCCAAAATCTACTGATTCAGGATCCTCCTGATATGACTGGTAAAGTGAATCTATATAAGCTGAATCTGCGTTACTGAGATAAGACAAATTATCCATGTATTTTTAATTCTAAAGGTAGCGGCAAAAATAAAAGTTTAACCTTATAATAAGCCACTTATTTAAACTTTTCTGATTTATTAATGTTTTCTATTTTAATTCTGACTAGTTAGTTCGGAAAACCATCTTTTCACTCCAAAATCTTCAGCAATTTCATCAGATTTTATGGTCAACGGGCGATTTATCGACATAATTTCGCTATCAATAATATAAGCCCAGTTTCCCCAGTCGCTCGCAGGAGAATAATCTATCGCCACTTCTTCAAAAAAAGCTGCACCAGCTTTCCAAAAAACTCCTAGTTCCTTAACCAAAAAAGAGGATACGTATTGCTTAACTTTGTCATTTAAATACCCACTCGAAACAAGCTCCTTCATACAGGCATCAACTAAAATTGTTCCGGTTTTTCCGTCCCGCCATTTTTCGAAGTTTTTTAGTTCGCTTTCGCTTAAGTCACGTCCCGTTTCTTTATCATCCAAAATTGAACTGCCATGCTTTTTAAGCATAAACCGAAAAAAGTCTCTCCACTGAAGCTCAATGATCAACTTCGAAGCAGTATCATTGACCGGCTGACGGCTCTTATGCTTTTTAACAGCCCAATAAACTTCACGTGAAGACAAACAGCCCAGAGATAACCACGGTGATAGTCTGGAAGTGGACATGGCGTTTCGGCTGCCTTTTACTTTTGGCTCTTCAGTAAATAAAAACTTGTTCAGGCGCTGTAATCCCTCCTGCTCGCCCCCTATAAAGCCCTGCTCGGATTCATGCAGCAGTTCTTCATCCAGATTCAGATCCGAAAATGAAGGCAGATCGCCAGTTTCCATATTTTCCGGGATCCTGATAAATCCAGGAGTATCAAAACAAGGTTTTACAACACTGTCTCTTTCGGTTTTTTTGCGGAACGCCGCAAAGTCGTTCGGAATATTTTTTATCGGAAAAGGAAGATCTTCCTTATGATACAGGGTATGTCCGATAAAGTGTTTAAGATTAATTTGTTTTTTCCAAAGAGCTTCTTCAACTATTGCAGATATATCTGTTTCGAACGACGCAACCTCTCTGTGATGATAAACTTCTGCGACTTCATACTGAGAGCAGATTTCAGGCAGGATATCCTCAGGCCGCCCTACTTTAACTATCAGTTCTCCTCCCAGCTGTTTCAAAGATTCCCTTAATCCGTTTACGCTTTCCAAAAGGAACTTAGCCCGTAATTCACCTGTCTTTTTGGTACCGTACCTGGATAATTCAAAGTACCTTGGATCAAAGCAATAAACAGGCACAATCTGTTCTGCCCGTCTTACTGCTTCAAGCAAAATTTCATTGTCATGAATCCTTAAATCGTTACGAAACCAAACAAGGATGGTCTTCCCACTCATAAAGCCTTTAGTAAGGCTCGCAAATTACTGAAAATTCCGCGATTACTCTATCGTTAACAAGTTTTCAATTCTAATAATTACATCCATTAGACATAAAGTATTAACAAGCAAACTCTGCCCGGCACTGTCTAAATTTTCCGGGCCTCCTATTGATTATACGGAAAAAACCTTATCTTTAAACTACTTACCAATGGTCTTATGAAAACAGTACAACATATTCTTCAAAACAAAAAAAGAGGCATTTTTTCTGTCCGCCCGGAACTATCAGTGTACGAAGCACTTGAAGTAATGATGGATAAGAACATAAGTGCTCTTCTGATAACAGAAGGCAAAGTACTCCTTGGCATCTTTACCGAAAGAGACTATGCCCGCAAGATCATCCTGCAGGGCAAAGCTTCAAGAGAGACCAGCATTAAGGATGTAATGAGCCGTAAGGTAATGACTGTAACGGTGAATACAACTATTGATGAATGCATGAAGATCATGACAGAGAACCATATCCGGCACCTTCCAGTGGTGGAAAACACTGAAGTCACCGGTATGATTTCAATTGGCGACCTGGTAAAATGCATTATGGAAGCACAAGAAGCCACCATTAAGCAGCTGGAGAACTATATCAGCAGTTGAGTTTAGCCGTTCTCCTTTTTTCTCAAATACCAGGGTAGTTTATCAAAGTCCATTACTAATCGATCAACAACCCTATTATTTTCAAGATGCTCACTCACGATTTCCTCAACATCGTCCAATTGAACGTTGCCATAAAAAACACCCTCAGGGTAAATAACGATACTGGGCCCTGCCTCACAGGCCTCAAGGCATCCTGTTTTTTGTGCCCGGATTTCGGTGCTCAATCCTTTGTCTTTGATCAACTTTTTAAATGCAGCAACCAGTGCCAATCCATGACCTTCACCACAACTTACCCTGGAACCTTCCGGGCGTTGGTTAGTACAAATAAAAACGTGTTTGGTATATAGCATATCACCAAAAGTAGCAATATCCTTATAAGGAAATGAAAAAAACTATTCTCATAACCGGAGGAAGCGGCTTAATCGGAAAATCACTTACTGAGCTTTTATTGCAAAGTGGTTATGAGGTTTTTCATTTGAGTCGAAACCACCGGGCTATACCAGGGGTAAAAGTTTTCCGCTGGGCCCCTGAGGAAAACGAGATAGACACTGCTTGTATTCAGGGCGTACAAGCTATTGTTCATCTTGCTGGAGAAAACATCGGCGCCAGGCCCTGGACAAATGATCGAAAGAAAAAGATCATCGAAAGCCGGACCCAATCCATCAGGCTAATTTATAATCTGCTCGAGAAGCATCCCGAACATCAGGTACAGTCGGTTATTTCAGCATCTGCTGTTGGCATCTACGGCGACCGCGGCGATGAAATTCTTACTGAAACAAGCAGTCCGGGCAGCGATTTTCTAGCAATCACATGCAAGGAGTGGGAGAGAGCTGTCGACGAAGCTAAGGGCCTGAGGGTGGTAAAATTACGAACCGGAGTAGTGCTGTCTAACGCTGCTAGTGCTTTGCAAAAAATGGATAAACCGGTAAAACTAGGTATGGGATCATCACTTGGATCGGGTAAACAATGGATGCCATGGATACATCTCGACGACATTACAGCACTTTATCTCTTTGCGCTCGAAAACGAAACTCTGACTGGTGCATTCAATGCTGCCACAAGTAATCCTCTTACCAATATTGACCTCACCAGGGCCATTGCTTCACACTTAAATAAATCCCTGTGGGCACCCGCAGTTCCTGCATTCATCCTGAGAGTCATTCTTGGACACATGAGCGCTATCGTATTAAACAGCACCAAAACATCCAATGGTAAAATCAAAGAGGCCGGTTTCCGGTTTAAGTTTGACACAATAGATCAAGCTTTAAAAAACATCTATGCTGGAGAAAAAAGCAGTTAGCCTGTTCTGGTTCAGAAGGGATTTGAGATTAGACGACAATGCCGGACTTTATCATGCGCTTAAATCGGAATGGCCGGTGATGCCTCTTTTTATCTTTGACCAGCTCATTCTAAGCAAGCTGGAGGACAAAGACGACGCCAGGGTAAGCTATATTTACGAAGCTATTGATAGACTCAATGCCGACCTAAGAATGCTGGGATCCTCTTTGCTTGTAAAACATTCCACACCCGCACTTGCCTGGCAGGAGATCCTTGCGGAGTTTAATGTACGAGCCGTTTTTACAAACAATGATTATGAGCCGTATGGAAGAAGTCGTGATCAGGAAATCAGTGCGCTTTTGAAAAGTCATGAAATCCCTTTTTATTCCTTTAAGGACCATCTTATTTTCGAAAAAGACGAAATAATTAAAGAAAACAACAGTCCCTACACGGTTTTTACTCCTTACAAACGCAAATGGCTTGAAAAATTAAACGATGAGTTTCATTTTAAAGCTTATTCATGTAATAGATACCATAACAATTTTAGTCAGGATGAAAGCCGAAACATTCCTTCATTAAAAGATCTCGGCTTCACAACGAGCTCGCTAACATTTCCTTTGCAGGATTACAAGGAAATCATTGAAAAGTACAAAGAAACCCGCGACTTTCCTGCAGTGGCGGGTACAACGCTCATCGGTGTGCACCTACGGTTCGGCACTATAAGTATACGCCAGGCTGCAAGAGCTGCCTTTCAGGCTCATGACAAAACCTGGCTGTCAGAATTGATCTGGCGCGATTTCTATGCGATGATATTATGGCACTTTCCGTATTCGGCTCACTCCTCTTTCAAAAAACTGTTTGACAAAATAATTTGGCGAAACAATGAACAGGAGTTTGAAGCATGGTGCACAGGAACTACCGGCTATCCCATTGTTGATGCAGGGATGCGTCAACTGAACGCCACTGGCTGGATGCATAACCGGGTGAGGATGATCACAGCAAGCTTTCTCTGTAAACACCTTCTGATAGATTGGCGATGGGGTGAAGCCTATTTTGCACGAAAACTTATTGATTACGACCAGGCCAGTAATGTAGGCGGCTGGCAATGGGCTGCCGGAACTGGCAATGATGCAGCACCTTATTTCAGAGTATTCAGTCCGGATCTGCAAACAAAAAGATTCGATCCGCACCTGGAATATATCAGGAAGTGGATCCCTGAATTTGATGAGCCGTTTTCATATCCTCAACCCATAGTTGAACATCGTTTCGCCCGCGAGCGGGCCCTTGAAGCCTACAAACGGGCTCTCCAATAACAAATAAAGCCGCCTTTCGGCAGCTTTATTTACTTTAGGTTTCGTTGTCTTCTACGGCGCTACATCAGTAACTTTAACTTCAAAATCAAGACACGAGGCCGTTGGGATAGTAACAGTACCATAGTCGTTTCTGCTTCCCGCAAAGCCGTAGGCCAGCGTCGAAGGTATAAGTAGCCGGATACTTCCGCCACCCTTAATCATCGGGATACTTTTTTGCCAGCCAGGTATAACATTCGACAAAAGGAAGCTTGCCGGATTAGAACTTGCTGCCTGGTCGAACACCTGTCCGTTGAAAAACTTGCCTGTATATTCGGCTGTAATTGTAGAATCTAAGGTTATGGGGCTTCCGCTGCCCGCATCATTTATTTTATAATAAAGCTTCGTTTCAACGGAATCTGTGGTACCGGCACGATCCGGATTTCTTACATTGACCTTCATCGATGAAAAGCCGGTTAAACCATTCGCCTGCATATACTTATTGATACTTTCGTCATCATAAGCGACAATATCATTCTCGTTAAGCACTTTTATAGAGTAATCAAGCGAAGCATTGCCAGGTATAGTACCCAGCCCATTTCTGCCATAGGCCTCTCTTGAAGGAACAATCACCCGGATCTCTCCACCTCTCTTTTTAAGGATCTCAACTACGGCAGTCTTTAAAGCTTCAGGATAACGTTTCTCACGACCAAAGTACCCAAGAAAATCACTCGGCACAACACCCGCGTAATAGGTGTTTGCTCCAAATGCTCCATAACGATTCCCGGTAGAAAACGTATCAGAAGACACGTACTGCCCGTCTAAAGATCGTACGGTAAAAATTACCGGCACTACTTCCTTGTATGTTAAGTCGGCTCCGGTCCCTGGTTTAATAATCTGATAACGAATACCATTACTGGTCTCAATCTGCAAATTATTGCTCGTGATATATTCTTCTATGTTCTTCTCATCCAGTTCTTCTATACTTTCGTATTCCTTTTTACAGCCAAAACAAAGCAGTAAGGCTGAGATAACTAATATAGATCCGGTATTCAGATTCAATTTCATCTTTAATTAATATACAATCTCTAATAATTCAATATCAAAATCAAGCACAGCGTTTGCAGGGATTCCACCCTGACTTTGCTGCTGGTAGGCATACACAGAAGGTACAAGGAGGCGGATCTTACCGCCTGGCTGGATCTTCTGGATTCCTATTTGCCATCCGGGAATAACGTTTCCCAACGTAAATTTTACTGGTTCTGTCGTCTGTGGAATGACGGTTCCATCTAACAGCCTTAACGTATACTTCACTTTGACTTCTGTCGAAGCCGTATATTTCACATTCCCAGAACCACCCCTGGTGACTATATAATAAATCCCTGAAGTATCACGCGAAGCGTTCAGATCATTTGCTTTCAGAAAATCTTTAATTATTTGTTCATCGATCTGCAACTGTTTAGCAGCATCGTAGGGCTCTGATTTCTTACAGGAAGTAAGTGAGGCAATAAGAACCAAAGCTAAAAATAATACCTTTTTCATCTATTCGTTAAGGACACAAACTTACATAAAATTTCATAGTTCTCTCATCCGGAAAAGACAACATAAACGCTAAAAAATGTTAAATAACGCAGGACTGAAGATTCATTTTATAAACCCGCGTAAGAAAATACTCAAACAATACTAGATTTGCACTGTATTCTATCAAATTTATCAAGTTTATGAAACAATTATTCTTATCAATCCTATTCGCATCATTTTTAATGTTTGCTTCTACATCTACTAAAGCTCAATATAAAAACGCTTTGGGTGTGAGGCTTGGAGATGCTTATGGCGTTACATTTAAAACCTTCCTTCAGTCAGATAGAGCTTTAGATTTCATCCTCAATATTCGTAGCAGGAGCAATTATTCCGAATTTCGTTTAACCGGTCTGTATGAGGTACACAATGCGATTCAGGGAGCTCCCGGCCTAAGATGGTATTATGGTGGCGGTGGTACCCTTGGTAGTGTGGACTACAAAAATGATTGGCGTGATAGAGACAATGATCTTCTTTTAAGCGTTGATGGCGTGCTGGGTCTTGATTACAAATTCGACGGCGCACCGATCAACCTTTCACTCGACTGGAAACCTGCTCTTGAACTGGCTCCAGATACTGATTTTGACCCGCGGGGTGTTGGCTTATCGGTAAGGATAACGTTCTAGTTAACAACAATAAAGAGAAATGGCTTGACATTAGATATCAAGCCATTTCTCTTTTATGCGGATCACAGATCCTATGATATTGCTTCGGGATTTATAAATCCCAAAGAGCGGGAGTCCCGAAGAGCGTAGAATTCATCACTCTTTACGCACATCCACCACTGGCCTTTTATCCCGGTTGGCCAAATCCCAGGCAGTGAAGAAAACCAGTTGCGCGCGCTTTACTAACAACGGAAAGTCTATTTTAGATATTTCGTCTCCAGGTTGATGGTAGTCTTCATGAATTCCGTTGAAATAGAAGATGATCGGAATATTATGTTTTGCGAAGTTGTAATGGTCTGAGCGGTAATAGATCCTTTCAGGATCGTCCGGAGCATTATATTTATAGTCAATATCGAGTTTGGTATAAGTTGCATTGGTACGTTCGCTGATCTTATGCAGGTCAGTACTTAACTTATCCGAACCAATTAAATAACAATAATCAGCTTTATTCTTATGTGCAGGGTCAACCCGGCCTATCATATCAATATTCAGATTTGCAACTGTATTTTTTAAAGGAAATACAGGATGGTCTGAGTACCATTCTGAGCCTAAAAGGCCTTTCTCCTCGCCCACTACAAGAAGAAAAAGCATGCTTCTCCTTGGGCCCTTACCGTCTTTCTTCGCTGCTGTAAAAGCTTCTGCCATTTCGAGCACTGCAGTAGTTCCGGACCCGTCATCGTCGGCTCCGTTAAAGACAGTGTCGGCTCCGCCGGGGTTTAATCCCACATGATCGTAATGTGCAGAAACCACTACCAGCTCATCTTTCAGGTCGCTTCCTTCCAGATATCCAAGTACGTTAACCGCTGGTATTTTGCTGTTTTGTGAGAGAAAACTTGCGGCAAAGCGGGACATCACTACTTTTGAAGCTGGCGTTCCGGTTTTGGCGATCAAACTTTTTAACTGCTGAAGAGTTGTTTTTGAGGGCGCTAAGAATTTATCAGCAGTCTCGGCAGTTATTGATACTACCGGCACTTCCGTTTGCACTTCTTTGGCTGATCTGTTAATTGCAATTGAGGGTTTTTCCAGATGTGCCCTGCTAATTTTTAACGACGCATTCAGTTCCTCTTTTATAAGAAGTATCAAGGCCGGCTTTTTTAATTTCAGAGCATCAACCCTTTTATTCAGAGAATTGCTCCAGTCAGAGAGTTCAGTTCTCCCGGTGATCACAGACTTCCCTGCTTTTACAGGTTCTCCCTTCGCGATCAGCATCACCACTTTCCCCCGTATATCAACACCAGCATAATCGTTGTACTTCTCATTGCTGATGCCATACCCGGCAAACACAACTTCCTTAACGTCTACCTTGAAACTTCCCAAAAAACCTTTGATGTAAAAATCATGTAAGTGTTCCAGTGGCTTCCCGTTGACAGTAAACCGTTTTACTGTCAGTGAATTTTCAATTAAATCTACGTTCTGAAACCAGCTATTATTTACCGGGGCTTTCAGTCCAAGCTTCTTAAATTCTCCGGCCAGATAATTTGCAGCTTTTGTTGCACCAGGTTTTCCGGTTTCACGTCCCTCAAATTCATCGGAAGCCAGTATGCTCAAATGTTTATAGGATGTTGCAGTATCAATTAGCCTGCTGTATCTAAGTGCCTCCGGATTTTGCTGCGCAAAACCCAGAAAGGCCAGACTTAAAGCAAAAAAACAAGAACCAAGCTGTAATTTCATAATAGCGTTAAGTGATAAATTGTAAGTTCGTTTGTCCGTTGTCTTGCGAGAAGGATCTATGCGCCGGGAGACTACGGATTAATCAATAAATGAGAGCCTCCGACTCGATTAAGCCTCAGATATGGTGCGTTAGTGAGTCGCGGAGACTCTTTTCTATTAAGGAGTCCATTGAGACCCTGCGGAACTCTATGGACAGCCTATGATATAGTGGATAGCGGAAAGTTGCGGGCTTTCTTTCTTCGTCATCCTGAACTTGTTTCAGGACCTCTTGCCTGAACTTGCCCTTCATGCATCGTTCAAGAGATGCCGAAGTAAATTCGGCATGACGATAGGCGTTAACATACTTCGCCCCCAACTTTTCCGCTTGATCGAATAAAATCTCATTAACATGAAATTTTCCCCACCCGGGTCGCATGTCTGCCACCTTCAAATTCTGTTTCGATAAAAGTAGTCGTAATAGATTTTGCTGCATCCTCAGATACAAAACGAGCTGGTATACACAACACATTAGCATTATTATGCATACGAGCCAATCCGGCAATCTCTTCAGTCCAGCAAATGGCGGCACGTATACCCTGATGTTTGTTAGCAGTGATAGCAACTCCATTGGCACTTCCACATACGAGTATACCAAGTGTAAACTCTTCCGCTTCGATGGCTGAAGCCACCGGGTGTGCGAAATCAGGATAATCCGCAGAGTCTGAACTGTAAGTTCCGAAATCTTTCACATTAAAATCCTTAAGAAATTCTTTTAATAATTCCTTGTATTCAAAACCTGCGTGATCTGCACCAATGGCTATCGTCACCTTTTTAGTATCCATCTGTATTGTAATATTATATTTAAAGATTTACTAGTTCATCGAGCCGTATCGATTAACTTCTCGAATAAAAATCCAGTTCGGCCTTTTTCCTTCTAGCTTCTACCCTGCCCGAAATAATTATACTAACCTCATATAACAGGAACAGAGGAAAACTAACCGTAAGCATTGTTAACAGGTCGGGCGTTGGAGTAACAACTGCGGCAATGATCAGTATGATTACCGTAGCGTATCTTCTCGAAGAACGCATAAAAGCGGGCGTCATTATCCCCAGCTTAGATAATATAAAGATCACTATAGGCAACTCAAAAGTAATACCAGCTCCTACCGTTAAAGTGGCAACCGACGACAAATACGAATCGATGGTGATCGTATTTTCGATAAGCGTGCTAATATTATAGTTGGCCAGGAAATTTATTGACAGCGGTGCTATAACATAGTAGCCAAACAGTATTCCTAGCATAAACAGCAGGGTCGCGTAAAAAACGAATCCACTTGCCGAGCTGCTCTCTTTTTCGGTTAAACCAGGTTTTACGAACCTCCATATTTCATACAAAAGGTACGGGAAACCCAGTATTATACCTATTAACAAAGAAGAATTAAGCTGAAGCGTAAACTGCCCGGCCATCTCCGTATTGATAATCTTAAAAGGGATCTCCCTGATACAAAAGTCAGGTCCCAGATTAAACCTCTCCCCAAGGGAACACATCATTCTGTATGTCCAAAAATCAGGGTGCTTGGGTCCAAGGATAAGCGTATCAAAGATCCAGTCGTAGTAAACAAAAGCAAGGCTGGTAAAAAGAACTATGGCTATTGCCGAGCGTATCAAGTGCCAGCGAAGTACCTCCAAATGATCAAAGAACGACATCTCCGCATCAATAGTCGTTCCCTTATCTTTTATAGCCTGTATCAGATCGGTTGTTCGTTTTTCGCTCATTATTTTGAAACAACTGTACTAAACAAAAAATACCACCCTACAAGGTAGAGTGGTATTTACATTTATTTTTTTTCCTAGTTTCCACCATCGCTCAGATCGAAACTTTCCATAAACTTGGTGGTAAAGTTTCCAGCCCTAAAGTTAGGATCTTTTAACAATTTTATGTGAAAAGGAATGGTAGTTTTAATACCCTCAATTACAAACTCGCTCAAAGCCCGTTCCATAGTAGATATAGCCTCCTCCCGGGTTTGTCCGGTGCAGATCAGCTTGGCAATCATCGAATCGTAATTAGGAGGTATCTGATAGCCTGCATACACATGAGTATCGACCCTTACGCCATGACCACCTGGAGAATGGAAATGAGTGATCTTTCCCGGAGAAGGCCTGAAGCCGTTAAACGGATCTTCAGCATTGATACGACATTCCAGAGCGTGTTTTTCTGGAAAATAATTTTTACCCGAGATAGGTATTCCAGAAGCGACTTTGATCTGTTCTTTGATAAGATCATAGTTGATAACTTCCTCTGTAACCGGGTGCTCTACTTGGATACGGGTATTCATTTCCATGAAATAGAAGTTTCTATGTTTATCCACAAGAAATTCGATGGTACCCGCACCTTCATAATTTACCGCTTTTGCTCCTTTTACGGCAGCTTCGCCCATTTTTTCGCGGAGACTGTCGGTCATAAACGGCGAAGGAGATTCTTCAACCAGTTTCTGGTGGCGACGCTGTATAGAACAATCACGTTCGGAAAGGTGAGATACAGAGCCATATTGATCCCCGATCACCTGGATTTCGATATGACGCGGATCCTCTACAAATTTCTCAAGGTAAATACCATCGTTACCGAAAGCTGCCCCAGCTTCCTGGCGTGCGGAATCCCATGCCGGTTCAAACTCCTCATCTTTCCAGACAATACGCATGCCACGACCACCACCACCGGCGGTGGCTTTAAGGATCACCGGATAACCAATTTCGTTAGCTACCTTAATACCCTCTTTAACATCGTTAAGCAAACCATCAGAACCAGGTATAGTAGGCACACCCGCATTCTTCATTGTCTCTTTTGCCGACGCCTTGTCGCCCATATCATTGATCTGCTCGGGGGTGGCGCCAATAAATTTAATCCCATAATCACGGCAAATGGCCGAAAACTTCGCGTTTTCCGACAAGAAACCGTAACCAGGATGTATAGCGTCAGCATTAGTTAGTTCTGCTGCTGAAATAATATTAGGGATATTTAGATATGAGTCTTTGCTTGCCGGAGGCCCGATACATACGGCTTCATCAGCAAATCTTACATGCAAACTCTCTCTGTCGGCCGTAGAGTAAACCGCAACAGTTTTAACTCCCATTTCTTTACAGGTGCGGATAATACGCAAAGCTATCTCGCCACGGTTTGCAATTAGTATTTTTTTAAACATAATATAAAATGTGCAAATAAGACAATGTGCAGAAGCGCCGATGGACAACCTTCAACGCATTTGCACACTTTATAAATTATTTATCTTATGCTGGTTCTACAAGGAATAACGGTTGATCGTATTCAACCGGGCTCGAATTTTCTACAAGCACTTTAACAATACGGCCTGAAACTTCAGATTCAATTTCATTGAACAATTTCATTGCCTCGATAATGCAAATCACCTGGCCTGCTTTCACTTCATCACCCACATTCACAAATGAAGGCTTATCAGGACTGGCAGAGCGGTAGAAAGTACCGATCATTGGCGACTTTATTGTAATGTAATTTGCGTTTTCCACTGGCTGGGCTACCGCAGCTGGAGCTTTTACTTCTGCTACCGGTTGTGCCACCGCAGCAGGTTGTGGTGCTGCAGCCGCAGGCATGACAGGAGCAGGCACTGTCGCATTTATATACGTTGGAGCCTGATTGGTTTTTATGGTGATCTTAAAATCTTTCTCTTCTATAGAAACTTCATTTACACCTGATTTGGAAACAAATCGGATTAGTTCCTGAACCTGTTTAATATCCATTTTATTGGTTAAGCTTGTTTTTATTTTAAAAATCCAAAAATCAAATTATTTCTAAAAGCAATTCAACTTTCGACTCACTAATATAACTTACTACTTTCAATGTAGCACTATAAGTTATAATCTGGTACTTATAACTAATACGCCCACTTAAGGTACGCAGCGCCCCAGGTAAAACCTCCTCCAAAAGCAGCTAATATCAAATTATCTCCTTTTTTCAGTTTACTTTCCCACTCCCATAAACAAAGAGGAATAGTTCCGTTGGTAGTATTTCCGTAGCGATGAATATTTATCATCACCTTGTCAGAGCTTACGCCGCAGCGGTTTGCAGTGGCATCAATAATTCTCTTGTTCGCCTGATGAGGCACAAGCCAGGCAATATCCTCAGCCGTAAGGTTATTACGCTCCATTACTTCAGCTGCCACGTCTGCCATATTAGTAACGGCAAACTTAAACACAGCCTGTCCTTCCTGATAAGCGAAATGCTCTTTATTATCGATAGTTTCGTAGGAAGCAGGGCGCAGAGATCCACCAGCTTTTAAGTTGAGGAACGGACGCCCGGAGCCATCGCTCTTTAAAACAGAATCAACCAGACCGAAGCCTTCTTCATTTGGCTCAAGCAGCACAGCGGCGCAGCCATCACCAAAAATAATACAGGTTGTACGGTCTTCATAATTCACAATGGATGACATTTTATCGCCACCAACCACTAATACTTTTTTGTGTTTCCCTGATTCGATAAACTGAGCTCCTGTGGTTAAGCCAAAAACAAAACCAGAGCAAGCCGCCTGCAAGTCGTACCCCCAGGCATTTTTAGCCCCTACCTTGTCGGCAAGAATATTTGCCGTAGCCGGGAAAACCATATCAGGAGTTGATGTACAGAAGATAATAAGATCTATTTCCTCTGCTCCGATGCCTCTCTTTTCAAGAAGGCCTTTGACGGCAGGAACCGCCATATCAGAAGTTGCAAGGCCTTCGCCTTTCAATATTCTTCTTTCTTTAATACCCGTACGAGAGGTGATCCACTCATCGTTGGTATCGACCATTGTTTCCAGTTCATGATTAGTTAACACATAATCTGGAACATAGCCATGAACCGCTGTTATCGCAGCGTAGATTTTTTGCATAATCCGTATGAACTATTTAAAAGCAGATGTAATTTTTTCCACAAGTTTAGTTTGTATCATACTTCGGGATAAAAGAACCATGTTCTTAATTGCTTCCGGAGTAGATATACCATGCCCAATAATTACCGGTGCATTAACACCCAAAATAGGGCTTCCACCATATTGTTCATAGTTAAACTTGGCAAAAAAGTCATCTTTAAAACCTTTTTTAAGAGTAAGAACGTAAAATGTTTCCGCGAGCTTAAGCATTACATTTCCGGTAAAGCCATCACAAACTACCACATCAGCTTTATCCTCGAATAGATCCCGTCCCTCAATGTTTCCAATAAAATTGAACATATTGGTATCTCTCATCAAAGGATGCGTAGCCTGCATCAGTAAATTGCCTTTCTCTTCCTCTTCACCAATATTGATCAAACCAACTTTTGGATTAGAGATGCCCATGATATTTTCGGCGAATAATTTGCCCAAAATACCAAATTGTAGAAGAGTATCGGGTTTACAATCAGCATTAGCACCAACATCAAGCATAATACCAAAACCGCTTTTTAGTTTTGGCACTATCGATGAAATAGCAGGTCGGATCACTCCCGGAATAGTTTTAACGCTAAACATTGCGCCAACAAGCATAGCCCCGGTGTTACCTGCAGAAGAAAACGAGTTGATCGATCCTTCTTTAAGCATTCTGAAGCCAACGCTGATACTCGAATTAGGTTTTTGAGTAATAGCTTTTGTAGGGTGTTCGCCCATACCCACAACTTCTGTAGTATGAACAAACTCGAAATGATCCGGGTTAAATTCCTGTTCCTTGAATATAGGAAGAGCTAACTCTTTGTCTCCAATTAGAACAAGCTTCTGACTTGGATCTAAAGATTTATAGGCCGCAATTGCTCCCAAAACTGTTGCTTTGGGAGCAAAATCTCCGCCCATTATGTCTAAGCCAATTTTCATTTCAGAAAATTAAGCTTAAGCAATTGAGGTATTTTCTATAACTAATTTCCCTTTGTAATACAGGTTACCGTCAACGTTGTATGCACGGTGAGCTAAGTGAACCGCACCTGTAGTTTTGCATGTAAACAAGCCTGGAGCCTCAGCCTTATAGTGAGTTCTTCTCTTATCTCTTCTTGACTTGGATATTTTCCGTTTTGGATGTGCCATGTTCCTGTTTTATTTAATTAATTGTTTTTTATATTCTTTAAAGCGTCCCAGCGTGGGTCCGCAGCAGTATTCTCTTCTTCTTCGTCTTTTTGATTTCCTGAAAGCTTACTCAACTTTTCAACCATCTCTTTATCACACCACTGAGTATTTCCCTGATCGTCACAGCGGTGAAAATAAGGAACAGCCAAATTTATATATTCATAAATCAGCGTTGAAACATCAACCTCATGCTCGTTTTTTCCCAGAATGATGATTTCATCGGTATCATGTTCCAGGTTCTCATCATCACTGAACTTTACGATCTGCTGCTCCCTGGAGTCAACAACAGTTGGAAAGTCAGAAAGACATATATCGCAGTTAAGAAAAATGCTTCCCTTAATCACGAATTGCAGGATGAGCATTGTTTCCTGCTTATCCAACTCCAGCTCCACTTTCAATTGACCATTTTTAACAAGAGAGTATTCAAACTCATTAAAAAAGCGCTGATCAATATCAAACTCAAACTGATGCTTCCCTTCCTTCAACCCGGTAAACGGTATATGATATTCCTGTAACGATTTCAAAGCACGTCAATTGAGCCTGCAAAGTTAGCTAAAATATATTATTAGGGAAAGTTTTTTCTAAAGGTTTTTTATGGAGCCATTTAAGGCAAAAAGTCTTAAAATTTTACTAATATGAACCTATGCATTCTCTCCAACGTAAAAGCCGCCTCTTTTGTGTGAGACGGCTTTTATCTAATAGATCACTGCTGATTATTCAACTTCTTCGTAAGCGCCGCTGGCATTCAGTATAAGATGTAGCTCCTCAGTACCAGATGGATTAAATGTTTTAAAAGTAATCAAATATTTCTGACCAACTTCTGAAGCCGGATATTTCGATTTCAACCAGGCCCCCAAATATTTTATGATATCTTCATCAGAGGATAATCTCTTATCAAAGTTCCCATATCTTGTTATACTGGCTTTAGCTGCTTCATTGGTTACAAGTGCTCCGATAGCTGTGTAATCACTGCTTGCCAGACTAAGCTTGATCGTATTGTCGGGAACCCACTGTCCACCATCATGGCCGAACTGCAAGGTTTGCTTAGTTACGTCTTCAACTGCAAGCCATTTAGCTCCATCGTATTTGAATATAACAAGGTTATCTTCATTATGACGGACATTATTAGCATCCGTGTATGAATACACATAAATTGCAGCACGGGTATCGCCGGTTTTGTTATAAGGAAATAGTTCACCAAAGTAAATGCCTAAATTCTCTTTAGCAGTGGTGCGATTTCCGAAATTGGAGAAATTTTGTGCCATCGCCTTATAGTCATTGGCAGAGGGAATAAAAGCAATATACCAGGTGTCGCCGATGTAAACCAGTCTGCTGGTTTGCGTAGTGGTTACCCCTGAGACACGGTATTCGTACGTCAAAGTAACCACATCATATTGAGCAGGGTTTGGATACTTATATCTCACTGCACTTAGGATCTGAGCCTCGCTACTCAAATTGGGAAAATTGATACCTATGGCAGTGTAGTCCGAAGCAGTTAAAGTAAATGAAGCAGTTTGTTTTATTTTTATAGCATTATAATAATCATAAGTCACCAAAGCGGAAGAACCTTTACCCAACTGCGGGAACTTTTTACTTAAAATTACAGGGACAAATGTTTTAACAGAATCGATGTGGTTGAAATTATTGTTTTTTACTATGTTTCCAGCCCCACTGACTCCATTCAGCAATGAATAATCGGCAGAAGCTAATGGAACAACAAGATCATATCCTTTTTCACTGTTGGTTTTATCCAACTCATTATAAGTATCTTCCAACGGATCGCAGGCTGTAATAGCCACCAATACTAAAGAAAGTAAATAAATAATTTTTTTCATATCTATAGTTTTAGAAATTAACTTTTAAACCAGTGGTCCAGGTTCTGCCTACGCCAAAAAACACTGTTGAATTCGATGCGTTGTTAATGCCATCAGTACCAAATTGGGCAGTTGAATCAGAAATATACTCGGTATTGAAAACATTGTTTACGTTTCCAAATAAAGAGGCATTTAATCCATTTATTTTGAACCTGATTACTGCATTAATGTCAAACAATCCATAATCTGGCACAACCCATGGCTTTAATCCCTGGGTATTTAAATTAAGCACATTAAAATCTGAAGTAAAGTTGCCATAGTAGTTATAGTCAGCACCAATTTTCAGCTCCCTTGTAACGTTGAAGTCCACACCTAAAGCAGCCGTAGTTTGGGCCGCGTCACCCACGTTTATGTCCTTGGTATACACGTTCACAGTTTCAATTAAGTTCTGATTATCATCATACAGGGTTACACCTTCCAGGTTATTCTTCCACTTCCAGTCACCTACCGATAACATTCCTGTTATAGTAACTACATTTAAAGGTTTATATCTGAAATCAAGCTCCACGCCCTGATGAAGCGCATCGACTCCCAAAAGATTAGCTACTAACCGCTCATTGCCCTGGCCATAATAAGTTTTCGTAAAAGCCTTGTCATTCCACCTGGTGCGGTAAAGGTTTACGTTAGCAGACAGCTTTGCGCTCCGATAACCGTATCCTAATTCATAACTAAGGATCTTCTCGTTCTTTGCATCCTTGTTAGCAACGTTAGCATTATTAACATATACCGCGTTAAAAAAGGGCGCTTTTTCAAAATATCCAAGATTAGCAAATACATTATGCTTAGCATCAAGATTGTAATTTGCACCCCCTTTTGTCTGGAAGCCAATAAAGTTTACAAAATCTGTTTCCCGCAAAGGGTCTGATTCTGTGTATTTGAAATAATCTATCCTTTTATAGGAAGTATTGGACAAAGCACCGGAAATAAATGCAGACAAAGGCCCTTCAGAGTATTCTCCTTGAATAAATCCACCTTGCCAAAGGACAATTCCTTTATCATTGTAACTCCATCTGTCGCCTATTCCTTTTCTTGAATTAGGATTATTTACATCAGTGGTATTTAAAATGTAATCGCCTCCCCAGGGATCTATCACTTTTTTGTAGTGTTCACCCTCATAATACCTCAAATCAAGTCCGGCTAGCAGATTTAGTCTATCGGTTACTTCACGCTGATAAGTACTTAAAACGCCGTACCATTTATGATCGTTGCGAGTTTCGCTTAACCAGGCCAGTGATCTTCCATCAGCTGAGTTTACGTTCATCTGAACAATCGTATCAAGGTCAATGGGAGAATATTCATCGCCTGTTCTAAAATCAGTGAGTGCAGGAAACGATGAACTCTTTTCATCCAGTCTGGAGCCCCCTCGTCCTATTGAAACGTACGCTGCTGTAGACAAAGACGATTTTTCGTCTATGGTCCAGTAATGGTTTAATGAAAACTGTGGTTTATGGTAAAAATTCACACCCAGATTAATTGTTTCGCCATTCAATACTCCCCTGTCATCGGCATTATATCTTATACCTGCAGGAGCGTCTCTATAGGTCTGAATCGTTTGGCGGAAGTATCTTTGAGCATGAGTTTGAGGAGCACCAAAACCTGTCAGAGACAATGTATGATTAGAGTTTATAATTTTTGAGACGTTAAAAAAGTAATTATACCCTTCGAAGTCTAACCCCTGCGCCCAACCGTCACCTTTAGTCTTTGCACCGGAAACTGAAAAAGCCCATCCCTTTTCAGACAAACCGGACGAATAGGAAAATGTCGTTTTGTTATAGTCATTATTCCCAAACCCTTGATATATCGATCCGCCTTTTTCGGTATCGGTACTCCGGGTGATAATATTAATAGTACCACCGACAGAAGGTACAGCTACTTTCGAAGCTCCAAGCCCTCTTTGTACCTGCATCGATCGTGTAACGTCGGTTAATCCAGCCCAGTTTGACCAATAAACGGCTCCGTTCTCCATTCCGTTGATCGGAATACCATTGATCATCACTGCGATATTTTCACTTTGAAATCCTCTTAGGTTTATTCTTGAATCCCCGTAACCACCTCCCGCTTTCGTAGCGTAAACACCCGGCGTTGATTTTAGTAATTCCGGAAACTCCTGATTGCCCAGCTTCTCTTCAATTTGTACTGATCCCACCGTTGATACAGCTACCGGAGTTTTCCTGTCAATGGCAATGTTATTAGCTGTTACTACTACCTCAGTCAAAGCCGAGCTCGACTCCAATGAAACAGTTCCTACATTTTTAGTTCCGGAAATTTCGTAAACGGTAAGCTCTTTTTGTACATATCCAACATAACTTATTACTATTGTTACATCTGATGTCTCTGCTTTTATTGAAAATGACCCGTCAAGACTAGTGGGAGCCGCCGTTGATGTGCCTCTTATAACCACAGATGCTCCAGGAAGAGATTCTTTAGTTACGGCATCAATTACTTTTCCCTTTAGTATTCCCTGAGCAAATCCTGTCGTTACAGTCAACATAAGAATGTAAACTGTAATTATTGGAACGTAAACTTTCCTCATACTTTGCTGATTTTTTATTTTGTGAATGTTGCCAGCAAATGTAAGGATAATTGATAAATTTTAAATCGAAGCAGCGATATAATTAAAAAATAATAATAAATTCACGAATAATTAACGAAAATGTAATTTAACTATTTTTTATTAACGAAAACAATTTAAGACATCCCTTTGAGACAACTTTTTCGAAGGAAGATTAAAAACTTAGCATTTTTAATGCAAGGGTTGGAACTTAAAGTAAATAACTTGTTAAGGTTAATTTCAAGTTAAAAAAGGAACAGATATTGCAGTTCCAAAAGCCAATCTAACATCCAACTATCCCTACCCCTAGCGTCACCCGCGGTTCCTCGCATCCTCCCCAACTTACCCCCAACTTATGTATGTCTCTATTTTAAATCAGGGCTGTGTGCCGGATGAGTCCGCGTTTCTGGTAGTGAAACCCGGACTCGGTGCTGATTAAACAATGATAACTATGTGAGACATACATATTTCGTTTAGGAGTTGGGGGTCTGAGGGGGGCTCTTTGGTCAGGATCTTTTTTTTATCAAATATGATCTGCGTCATTTAAATCTCCTGCCTCCCTGTGTATCTTTCTGTTATATTTCTTTTTCATCATGGCAATAGTAGACAAGTTTGGCGGCATCCATGGAGCTTTCTCCAATTTGGTATATCGTACTTATCGCAATATGCGGATTCTTCAGATGAAGCCTAAAAAGGTTAAGCAGACAAACAATTCCAAGCAAGCGGGGAAGGAATTCGGCTTATGCGCCACCACCGGGCGAATAATGCGCGATGTTTTTCATCATATTTATGCCGGTTATGATGGTGAGATGGTTAACCGGCTCTGCGGTGTGTTGCGGCAAAGTATTACAGCCAGCAAAACGAAACAAAGAGGGGAAAGGGATCTTCATGACGGAGAACTGAGCTTCCTGGAGGGTTTTCAGTTTAATAAAAATTCGCCGCTGGATAAAGTGATGAAAGTGCGTCCCGCTGTTTCATTAAACCAGGAGGGTAAAGTTCAGGTTAATTTACCGGCTATCCGTAAGGATCAGCTTTTTACAGGCCCCAAACAGAATCACCGATGGTATACTTTAAGGCTGACACTGGCATCGTTTGATTTTAAAAAGGAGGTCTACAGTTATATAGGGTACCGGGATCTCCGTATCAGACGCGGAATGGCTGTGGATGCGCAGGAATGGGTGTTCGATGAAGTTTTGCCTGCTAACCGGGTGATTGTGCTGAGTATGTCTCTTCATGCCTATAAGGAGGATAAACTGGATGGACTCCAAAGTATCAATTCAAAAGAATGGAGCCCTGCGGAGATCATAGGGGCATGGCATACTCCCCCTGTTCAGGAAAGTAATCCGGATGAAGAACTAAAAGTGGAAGAGAAGCTGGAGCCAATGAATGATTATCTGGGCAACAAAATACTTCAGGATATATTAGCCTTACAGGCTCTAATCCCGCCGCCGGAGCCAAACGGACTTCGCGAAAAGCGTAAACCCAGGTATATCGAAGAGCCTGAATTTGATCTGCCCAATGGGGATATTAAGTTTGAAAAATAAAAAATAAGCAGATACTCTCGGCAAGGATACTGATGCAAGCAGTAACTATTCGAATCGTTTAGATAAAAAGGTTCTACACGAAACTGCAATGTAATCGGATTTCTTTTTGTAAACCCCACACAATTTGTAGATTTGCCACAACAAAAATTTTAAACATTGAAATTCAGATGAAACCTGCCAAAATCAGGTAAGCAGGCAGGCACATCAGGCAATAAAAAACAAATAAATATTCTGATGAATTACGACTTAATAGTTATTGGAAGCGGCCCGGGAGGTTATGTGGCTGCAATTCGCGGAGCGCAGCTTGGATTAAAAACCGCTGTTGTAGAGCGCGAATCGCTTGGTGGTATCTGTCTTAACTGGGGCTGTATCCCAACCAAGGCCCTTTTGAAAAGCGCGCAGGTTTTCGAATATATAAATCATGCAGAAGACTATGGAATTAAAGTTCAGGGTGGAGAAGCTGACTTTGGCGCTGTTGTTAAGCGTAGCCGCGGCGTAGCCGATGGGATGAGCAAAGGCATCCAGTTTCTGATGAAAAAGAACAAGATTGACGTGATCATGGGGACTGCTAAAATTAAAAAAGGCGGTAAAATTGAGGTTAAAGCCGCTGATGGATCAGCTAAGGAATATACCGCTAAACATACCATTCTCGCCACTGGCGCCCGCTCACGCGAATTGCCCAACTTAAAACAGGATGGCAAGAAAATTATTGGTTATCGCCAGGCTATGAACCTTCCTGAACAACCTAAAAGCTTAATAGTGGTAGGTTCAGGCGCAATTGGAATCGAGTTAGCCTATTTCTATAATGCAATGGGTACCAAGGTAACCGTAGTTGAGTTTATGGACCGCATTGTGCCGGTGGAAGACGAAGAAATTTCGAAACAACTGGAACGCAGCCTGAAAAAAGCAGGTATCAATATTCTAACAAATGCGAACGTTGAATCTGTTGATACTTCAGGAAATGGCTGCAAAGCTCAGGTTAAAACAGCAAAAGGTGTTGAAACTTTGGAGGCAGATATCGTGCTTTCGGCTGTTGGAATTACTCCAAACATCGAAAACATCGGTCTGGAAGAAGTTGGTGTTAAAACCGACAAAGGACGCGTACTTGTTGACGACTTCTACAAAACCAATATTGAAGGCGTTTATGCTATTGGCGACATTGTGAAGGGACAGGCCCTGGCACACGTTGCCTCGGCTGAAGGTATCATTTGCGTTGAAAAGATTGCAGGCCACCATCCGGAGCCTTTAAATTATAACAACATCCCCGGATGTACCTATTGCTCTCCTGAAATTGCTTCAGTAGGTTTCACTGAAAAAGCAGCTAAGGATGCTGGCTATGAAATTAAAGTTGGAAAATTTCCTTTCTCTGCTTCGGGTAAAGCAAGTGCAGGCGGCAACAAAGATGGCTTTGTTAAAGTGATCTTTGACGCTAAATATGGTGAGTTCCTGGGTGCACATTTAATTGGAGCTAATGTTACTGAAATGATAGCAGAGGTTGTTGTTGCCCGTAAATTGGAAACTACAGGAATGGACATCGTCAAAACGGTTCACCCACACCCAACCATGAGTGAAGCTATTATGGAAGCTGCTGCAGATGCATACGGTGAGGTCATCCACTTATAAAAACCTATAAAATAAGCAATAGAATCATCTTTATATATCCGACCTGCCTTAGTGGCAGGTCTTTTTTATTATAGACATCTCCATATTTTGGGAGATGACACGCATTTAAACATTAATACAACGCTTCATAACTTCTATGAAACTTTACAGCATTGAAACCGGAAACTTTAAACTGGATGGAGGAGCTATGTTTGGGGTGGTGCCAAAAAGTATCTGGCAAAAAACTAATCCGGCCGATGAAAATAATCTTTGTGACCTGGCAATGCGCTCTTTGCTTGTTGAAGATGGCAACCGGCTGATTCTTGTTGATACAGGGATTGGCAACAAACAGACTGAAAAGTTCCTAAACTACTACTATCTGCATGGAAATTCTAGTCTCGAAAAATCTTTAGCGGAATATGGATTTCATAAGGATGACATAACCGATGTGTTTCTTACGCATTTACACCTTGACCATGTTGGAGGTGCTATTGAACGACAACAGGATAAGTTAATTCCAGCTTTTAAAAATGCTGTGTATTGGACAAATCAGCGACATTGGGACTGGGCGATAAATCCTAATGAGCGGGAAAAAGCCTCTTTCCTAAAAGAAAACATTGTTCCGATACATCAATCCGGACAGCTAAAGTTTGTAAATGAGCAAATTGCCGGCTTTATTCCTGATTTCAACATTCGCTTCACCTACGGCCATACTGACGCAATGATGCTGCCGCAGCTGACATACAAAGACAAAACGATCGTTTTTGTTGCCGACCTGATTCCTACAGCTGGTCATATTCCGGTGCCTTACGTTGCCGGCTACGACGTTTTCCCTTTAACCTCAATGAATGAAAAGAAAAGTTTTTTAGAAGAAGCTTTTAAAAATAATTACATCTTGTTTTTTGAGCACGATGCGGTGAACGAATGCTGCACCTTAGTAGAAACTGAAAGGGGACTGCGCTTGGGTGAGTCATTCAAATTAACTAATATATAAAACCTATTTAAATTCCTTCGAACCTTGATGCAGAGCTTTGGTTTTCAATGCATCATGTTGAAAGCAACGTCACATTAGAAGATTCGCAGCCTAATGTTATAAAGTGTTAAAAGGGGATTTTTTTTCTGTAAATGGAATGATTTTTGCTATTTACATATTGCATTATTAAAAATTTTTTATTACAACTTTTCGCACATTTTACCGTTAAAAGCAGTAAAAGTTTTTAACTTTGCGCACGCTTAAGAAAGGGGTATCATACTTTAAATGAGACAACTCAAAATTACACAATCGATTACCAATCGCGAGTCGCAGTCACTCGACAAGTACCTGCATGAGATTGGTAAGGTAGATTTGATTACTGCAGAGGAAGAAGTAATCCTTGCACAAAAAATTCGTGAAGGTGACCAGGCTGCCCTGGAACGCTTAACAAAAACTAACTTACGTTTCGTTGTATCCGTAGCAAAACAATATCAGAATCAAGGCCTTACATTAGGCGATTTGATTAACGAAGGAAATCTTGGCTTGATTAAAGCCGCTAAACGTTTTGACGAAACTAAGGGTTTTAAATTTATTTCGTACGCTGTTTGGTGGATTCGCCAATCGATACTACAAGCTATTGCCGAGCAGTCGCGTATTGTACGTTTGCCATTGAATCAGGTAGGATCTCTAAGTAAGATAAGTAAAGCTTTTTCAAAGCTTGAACAGGAATACGAGCGTGAGCCTTCTCCGGAAGAATTGGCAGATATCCTTGAAACAACAGTTGATAAGATCTCTGACACATTGAGCAATTCAGGCCGTCATGTTTCTATGGATGCTCCATTTGTTCAGGGAGAGGAAAACACGTTACTGGATGTACTGGAAAATGATGACCCAAATACAGACAGTAATCTGATCAATGAATCGCTGTCGGAGGAAATTAAACGTTCTCTACAAACTTTAACTGAACGCGAACGCGAAATAATCGTATTGTTTTTTGGTTTGGGAACCAATCATCCATTGTCTCTTGAAGAGATTGGAGAAAAATTCAACCTTACCCGCGAACGTGTACGTCAGATCAAAGATAAAGCGCTTCAGCGTCTTCGTCATACTTCCAGAAGTAAAATTTTGAAATCCTACCTTGGATAGTATTTTCTGAAACAAATTGAGAGGCTTCCCTGATACGGAAGCCTTTTTTTGTGAACCGTTGTGTTCTTGATTATTTATACCTATTAACATGTACTGGTACGAAGAAGAAGTCCAGCGTTTGGAACGCGAAAGGCAAGCACTAAAATACACCCCCAGAACTCTTTTTTATGGCAGTTCGTCTATCCGCTTATGGTCTGACCTCTATCAGCAATTCAAGGAATTAGTACCCGTCAACCTTGGCTTCGGCGGTTCTACCATGGCTGCATGTGTTTGGTTCTTCGACAGGATAGTCCCGGCTTTCAAGCCCGAACTCATCGTCATTTACGCTGGCGACAATGATCTGGGAGATGGCAGGCATCCCGAAGAAGTGTTTATCTTCTTCCAGCACCTCATGACCAAAATCCGGAAAAGATTTGGCAATATACCTGTATTCTTTATATCTATTAAACCAAGTATCTGTAGACGAAACATTTTAGACCGCATCAGGTTTACCAACCAGATTATCAATGAAGAATTATCAAAAGACCCTGATGCCTGCTTTATTGACGTTTATCACCAAATGCTGGACAAGTATGGGCATCCCGTTGGAGCTTTTTTCGAAGAAGATGGCCTGCATCTTAATGAAAAAGGTTATGAGCTTTGGAAAGCAGTTATTTCACTGCACATCAAATCGTTTTTCAAACAAATGTAGTCTTAAAAGCTGCTTAAAACATGCATAGAGAATATCACAAATGGTATAGTGAACATCTTAACAAGGAAATGGAGCTGCTGATTTTTGGTCTTTCCGGAAAACCAGTCTTATTGTTCCCCACCCGCTGCGCACGTTTTTTTGACTACGAAAACTGGCAAGTACTGGATGGCATAAGAGACAAGATAGATCAGGGCTTGCTACAGGTCTACTGCGTAGACAGCGTCGATAAAGAAAGTTTCTATAACGATGATATACCTGGAGAAGAGCGATTAAAAAGACATCTTCAGTATGAAAATTATATTATCCGGGAGGTTCTTCCACTTATCCGGTTAAAAAACCACGATCCTTTTCTTATTTCCGCCGGCTGTAGTATGGGAGCTTACCATGCGGTGAATGCCGCTTTTAAGCATCCGCATATATTTTCTAAGGTGTTAGGTATGAGTGGTCGCTACGATCTTACCTACGCACCCGGTCACTTTAATGACCTGCTGAACACCCACTGGAGTGAAGATGTTTATTTCAATATGCCTAGCCAGTATTTATCCAATCTGGCTGACATGAGTGTAATTGAGCAGATCCGGCGAATGGAGATCATCTTGGTACTGGGCAAAGACGACCTCTTCCTCAGCAACAACCTACTCCTCAGTAAACTACTCCAGGAACGGAACATCCAACACCAGTTGCACCTATGGGAAGATGAGGCTCATAAACCCTGGTACTGGAAATTGATGCTGAACGAGTATCTTTAACTTAAAAGGCTGTCGTCCTGCATCAAACATCTCACAGAATACTGCTGTTACTATTGCACGTTATTGTGAATGAAACAGACAGCCACTTTCTATAAGATTTTTCTATTACTCTTGCTCGGAAGAACAGCCGCAGCTCAAACGTCTCTGCAGTTTACCGACAGCATCGAAGCTCGTGCAAATCCTATGTACGACATGGTTTCCTCCACTCACCGTGCGCTTTTTGGCGAAAACTACCGGAAAGAATGGGCCGCAGCTACCAGGTTACCCATAATAAAGCTGTCTCAAATCAGGGGAGGATTAAGCCCTACGGAAGCTGGAGGTGGCCATCAATCAAACTCATTGAGATTAAAAGATAGCTCCGGAAGGGAATGGGTGCTCCGCAGTGTAAATAAATCTACTGAGAAGCTGGCTCCCGACATGTTGCAAGGCACCGTGTACGAAGAATGGCTGGAAGATAATTTTTCTGCGCAACACCCGTACTCGGCGCTGATAGTCCCCGTACTGGCTAATGCGGTGAGTGTGCCGCACACAAACCCCGTTATTGGCTGGGTGGCGCCAGATAACATACTGGGCAAATATGAAAAAGATTTTGCAGGTACACTTTGTTTGCTTGAAGAACGCGAGCCGGAAGGAGATTCAGACAGTACTCCGACAATGTTATCCAACCTGGAGAAAGATCATGACAACCGGCTAGACAGCATCACGTTTTTCAAGGCACGTTTACTTGACCTGCTCATAGCGGACTGGGGGCGACATGCAGATCAATGGCGCTGGGTCGACAACAAAGACAGTAAAGATGCTGGCAGCGGCATAAATTACCTGACAGTGCCAAGGGACAGGGACCAGGTATTTTATGTAAATGAAGGAATTATCACCAGGCGAGCATCAGGGCTCGCGCCACTTGCCTTCCTTGAAGGCTTCAACGCAGAATACAAAGATGTTAATACCGCACTGCTTAACGGGGGCACACTTAATCAGCAATTTCTGAACCAGTTCTCCTACCAGCGTTGGATGGAGCTAACCAGAGAGTTTGTTGCTGCCTTACCCGACCCTGTTTTGAAAAAAGCAATTGAGCGCCTGCCGGAAAGCTCCCGCCGTCTTCGAGGCGACGAGCTATTGAACAAGTTAAAGAGCCGTCGCGATAACCTTATCCCTGCAATGGATACCTACTACCGCTTTTTGTATCGTATAGTGGATATCAGAACCTCCAATGAAAACGAATGGGTTGATATTTATGATCACCCGGGTGGCGCCATAAGCGTTGTGATTTCCAAAGGCAGTGCTATGGGGACTAAGGGCGAAGTGATATTCCATAATATCTTCAAACCGGATGTAACCAGGGAGGTCAGACTATTTATTGGCAAGGGGCAAGATAAGATAAACGTTAACACTCCCGAAACTGAGATTAAGCTACGTATTATCGGCGGCGAAGGCCAAAAAAACTATAATGTTAAATCTTCAGCAAGAAAGATCCATGTTTATGAAGACCGGGGTGATGATATCTTCACCAACCCTGGCAACGACCTTTTCAAACACCTTTCCAATGACACCCTTAATGTCAAAAAAGAATTTACCAACCTCTATCCAAACTCTGGTTTATCACCAGCGGTAGGTTTTCGATCAGACGACGGCCTACTTCTTGGATTATCTTACAAGTTAGAGAATGAGGGCTTCCGAAAAAAACCCTATGGAAACGTTCAAAAATTCACGGCTTTGAAAAGCCTTACAACAAAGACAGTACGTTTTAAATATGAAGCCGAATGGCTAAAAATAGCCAAGAAAACTGACTTCCTGATTAACGGCTATGCCGATGTGCCAAGTAACAGGTTTAACTTTTTTGGTCGCGGGAACGAAACGGTGTTTAATGACTCAGGCGACTTCCGGGACTTTTACCGTGTGACATTCAATTTCTTTACTATTGAACCGGCTTTTCGATATCGTTCAGGCAAGCATTTAACTTTTAACACCGGGCCCTCTTATCAGTATTCAAAGCTAAAGACTAAAGATAACACCGGTCGTTTCATCAAAATTCCCGAACTTGCTGAAACCTATATCGGCACTAATCTTACTAATGAAAAAGCTCATGCAGGTGCCTTTCTTAAGATCGACTATGATACCAGGGATTCCGAAATGTTCCCAGCGAAAGGGCTTCACTGGAGTTTCCGCCTGCATGCTTACGAAGGACTAAACAACTATTCTGATGATTTTATTCAGGCATTTCCGCAACTGTCCTTCTACCAGGCGCTAGATAAGGATGCAAACATTGTATTGGCTAATCGCAGCGGAGGAATACTGACAAAGGGACAAACTGCTTTTTATCAGAGTGCCTTTCTGGGAGGTCATGACAACCTTCAGGGATTTCTTAAATTCAGGTTTGCCGGCGACCATGTCATTTATAACAACCTCGAACTCAGGATTAACCTGCCAAACTTCTTGCATTATACTCTGCCGGGCAAGTTCGGCTTAGTCGCTTTTTACGATATAGGCAGGGTTTGGGTTAAAGGTGAAGAGTCTCAAAAATATCACCACGGAACTGGTGGAGGAATCTACATCGCCCCGTTTAAACGCTTTTTGGCCCGTGGTATACTTGGTTATTCAGAAGAAGGTATTTTCCCCAATGTTTCTTTTGGGCATCGCTTCTAAACTTAAGTTATGATTTTACAAAGAAAACGGATTATTTTTTATGTTTTGACACTACTGTTAAGCGGTTTCATTCTGCTCACGGCTTTCATTTCATTCTTTCCGGAATCGATGCTCGACCGTGAGTTTTCTGAAGAGGTTCAGGAACATCAGCACCCTTTGGTAGACACTCTGATGAAAGCGATCAGCTTTCCCGGGCAAAGACCTTACTCCATTATTATGATTGTACTGACCTCCTTCTCCTTCCTACTTTTCCGGTTTAAGAAAGAAGCGCTGTTTATGCTCTTCACCTCCTTTTCAGGCTTGATCAGCCATTCGCTCAAAATACTTATTGATCGCCCCCGTCCAACAGACAGCTTCGTTAGGATTATCGAAAAGGCCGAACATCAGAGTTTTCCTAGTGGGCACGTCCTTTTCTATGTAATATTTTTTGGTTTTTTAGTGGTTTTAATGTACCACCTAGAAGCAATTCCTAAGACGATCCGCTTATCGATTTCAGGGGTCGCATTATTTTTGATCTTCACCGTTCCGCTTTCGCGAATTTATTTAGGTGCACATTGGTTTACTGATGTTACTGCAGCCTTTCTCCTGGGCTTGGTGTGTTTATTTTTCCTAAGCTACTTTTATTTAAAAAAACAAGCTTAGCCTCTGTTAAGCCTGAAGACTTAACCGCGTTTCAGTCTGTTTAAGCAGGTCCTGCAAGGAGGCATGATCGAGAAAACGTTCAAAACACAATCCTTCGAGTGAAAATTTCAGAATATCAAACATCGCTTCCTGATCGTACGATACAAGCTGCTCTTCACCAGAATTATTACAGGAGCACAAAAAACTTTGACATCTTTCGCAAAGAAACAGATAGGCCAAAACAGTTGCATCACTTTTGCCTTCCTTAACTTCAGTAGTTAGACGGTCATTTGACAGAATACGCTGTTGAATCTCATTGATAAGCCGGTTGAAAATAGAAGGCCGGATATATCCATATTTAAACTCATATTTATTTAAAAAGGAAGTACTTATTGCATCAAGAGCTTTTAATATTTTCCGCTTCTCTTTATTGCAATTTCCCCTGACCAACGCTTTGTAAGTTTTCTTAACCTTTCGAAGTACTGGATGATTGAAATTCACGAACTTATATTTATAACTATACAAGCTATTTGCTATATTCACATGGCGAAGGTAATAAGTTTGCCTTTATATTTATTAACAATTTTCAGGTTTTTTCACCCTAATATTGTCAGTATCGCACCAGCAGAAAAGATTTATTCAATTTTTTAAATAAATCGACAAAAAAGAAAAGAAAGATGGAAAAAATATCGAGATCTGAGTTTACCGGAAGTGATACAGGATTTGACAGCTTTTTTCCTCAATATATCAGGGAGTTATCTCATAGGCACTGGACGCCCTTTTCAGTAATTCTCGAAGCTGCCGACTTTCTGGCTCAAGGAGGCGGACGAGTGCTTGACATTGGAAGCGGCATAGGGAAATTCTGCCTTCTGGCAGCCCATCGTTATCCGGAAGTGACGTTCTGTGGTGTTGAACAGCGGGAAGACCTTGTTGAGCTCGCCATTCTGGCAAAAGATTTTTATAAGATTGAGAATACCGACTTCCTTCCCGGCAATTTCAAAGACCTCAACTTTGATTTGTATGATCATTTCTATTTCTACAATTCTTTCTTTGAAAACCTGGATGATACTGATGCCATAGATTCAGAGCTTGATTACTCACGAGGGTTATATACGCTTTATTCTAATTTACTGCTAAAGCAGCTGGATGCTAAACCTTCGGGAACGCGACTGGCGACTTTTGATGTAAATATTAGCCAGATACCGGGGAATTACAAATTAGCAAAGATCTCGAAGTCTGACCATTTGAAATTGTGGATAAAGCACTAGCTTATCCCCATTTCTGAAAGCTTCGATACAGGCAAAAGAACACCTTTTTAACATCTACCCCACAACTTTCACGCTTGATCCGAGACTTGCAAGTAATGTGAAAACCTACACAAACTAAAAAACCTCCAGAAATCTGAAGGTTTTTAGTTTGTGGTATCAGCTGGAATCGAACCAGCGACACAAGGATTTTCAGTCCTTTGCTCTACCAACTGAGCTATGATACCATCCCGTTGGGGTTGCAAATGTAGTTTCTTTTTTGGTTTAAAAAAACTTTTTTGAAAAAAAGATCCGCCCGTTCAAATACATGAACGGGCAACCTTATATTAACACATTGATCATTTTAGAAGTTAGGTATGAGGGCATAACTTCTGAATCAAAACTATGTGCAAAAACAACACAGTACAATACCTACTTCTTGGTATTTTTACAACAGCTCCACCACTCGCTAACAGTTCTTCATCAGAAGACCACCGAAATCTGCTACTGGCAACAAATAAACTTTATGAAACTGCCCTGAAACTTGAACCGTTAATTTTACTTATTTTTACATATGCAAATTTCAGAAGACTCAAGAGTTTGGATTTATCAGGCAGACAGAGCTTTTACCGGGGCGGAAAAAGAACAGATTGAAGATGCGTTGAAAGACTTTACATCTCAATGGCAGGCCCATGGCTTTCAGTTAAGCGCAGATGCTGAAGTACGATACAACCGCTTTATCATTTTAATGGTAGACGAAGCTCAGGCTGGCGCCACTGGCTGCTCGATTGACAAATCGGTAAGAATGATCAAAGACTTTGAACAGCAATTTAATGTAAACCTCTTTGATCGCCTGAACATAGCCTTCCGCAGAGGAGACGATATTTTATCTTTGGACCGCGACAGGTTCGAACAGGAAATACAGAGCGGGCGTGTAACAGAAGACACCATTGTTTTTAACAACCTGGTTCAAACTAAAAAAGAACTGGATACTAACTGGGAGACTCAGTTCCGCAATAGCTGGCATGCAAGAGTATATGAAAGCATTCTTGCTGCAGGCAACTAACATTACTTCATTGATGCTGTTTAAACGGAATCTTCCCGATTGTCCTCATATTTCTCAGGATGAGCTGCTGCTTATAATAAATATAGGGCGTCGGCTTTGCTGGCGTCCATTTACGCGGGTTGGGTAACACCGCAATAAGCAGGGCCGCCCGCCTTTTTGTGAGACGCGTGGCAGCCTTGTTAAAATACTCTTGCATTGCAGCCTCTGCACCGTAAATACCATCGCCCATCTCTGCGACATTCAAATAGACCTCCAGTATGCGTTCCTTGCTCCAAAGCAGCTCGATCAGAAGGGTAAAATACGCCTCGAACGCTTTCCGGATATACGACCTTCCAGGCCATAAGAACACATTCTTAGCCGTTTGCTGGCTGATCGTACTTCCGCCCCTTATGGGCTTACCTGCTTTGTTTTTTGCATAGGCCTTTTGAATGGATTTCATATCAAACCCATAGTGTTTCATAAAGTTGGCATCCTCGCCTGCTACAGCGGCATATTTAAGATTATTTGACAACTCATCAAAGCTGCGCCAATCTTTTTCAAGTTTCCATTCCTTTCCGTCAAACTTCCGCTCAAAGCCACGTTGAACCATTAGCCAGGTTAAGGGAGGATTTACGAAACGGTATAAAATCACCCATATAATCGTAACAGCGAAATACCAGAGAGCTAGCTTCCTGGTTATTCGCAGAATATTCTTAAATCTATTTTTTGATTTAGTTGGTTTTCTTTTCGCTGGAGGCATATGGGTAAAAATAAAAAGTGCTCCTGAAAAATCAGGAGCACTTCAGTATATTTCTTTGAATCTTAAAAAGAGTACTGATTACTCAGCAACAACTTCAAAAGGAACCTGAACTTTAACTTCTTTGTGTAAGTTTAAGTTAGCTACATATTCGCCAACAAATTTAGGTTCAGTTTCAAAAGTGATACGGCGACGATCAACTTCGAAGCCTTCTTTCTTCAATGCATCAGCTACCTGAATGGTATTAACTGCACCAAAGATTTTACCACTTTCACCAGCCTTAGCACCAATAGTAAGCTTAACGCTTTCTAAACGGGCAGCAATAGCAAGAGCGTCATTTTTAATCTTCTCTTGTTTGAACTGGGCTTGTTTTAAGTTTTCAGCAAGTACTTTTTTTGCAGAAGAAGTTGCAAGAGTTGCAAATCCTTGTGGAATAAGATAATTGCGTCCGTAACCTGGCTTAACGTTTACAATATCGTCTTTCTCACCAAGGTTCTTAATATCTTGTTTTAAAATAATTTCCATTTCGTATTTACCTCCAATTATTTTAATGAATCAGTAACATAAGGTAAAATACCGATATGACGAGCACGTTTAACAGCCTGAGCTACTTTACGTTGAAACTTCAATGAAGTACCAGTTAAACGACGAGGCAATACTTTACCCTGGTCATTTACAAACTTCAAAAGGAAGTTAGCGTCTTTATAATCGATGTATTTAATCCCGTTCTTTTTGAAACGGCAATATTTTTTACGGTTATCCTCTACTTTAGGGGCAGTTACGTATTGAATTTGATCTCTTGCCATTATCCTGCTACCTCCTCAGTTTGTTGTTTTTTCTGATTGAAAGCTCCGCTGCGTTTCTTCTCGCTGTAAGCACGTGCATGCTTGTCAAGCGCAACCGTTAGGAAACGTAAAACACGCTCATCACGTCTGAATTCAACCTCCAGTTTATTAATTAATTCACCCGGAGCCTTGTATTCAATTAGGTGATAGTATCCTGTCGTTTTCTTTTGAATAGGATACGCAAGTTTCTTCAAACCCCAATTATCTTCGTGGATAATTTCGGCTCCGTTATCAGTTAGAACGCTGCGGAATTTAGCAATTGCTTCTTTCGCAACTTCATCAGATAACAACGGGGTTAGAACGATTACTGTTTCGTACTGTTGCATTGTCTGTTTGTTTTCAATTATTTACCCTACAAATAGGGAGCGCAAATGTAAGCATTTATAATTTAACTACAAATAGTTTTAGCTTTGCTTTTGTTGTCTGGCGGCTGAATTAAGAAACCGGCGTTCACCGGCGAATGTTATGAACTGGGCGCGCAAAAGGACCTTCAAAGTGCCAGATCTCAAAAACTTTTAGCAAACAAAAACTATCGGTATTTTTGCCGCATGAGCAATAAACTTCCGCCTGCCCTGATCAAAAGCTTAAAGGAGAAATACAACATTGAAGAGGAGCTGTTTTTTGAAGTGCATGAAGCTGCGGAAGCTATTACTTCTATCCGGTTGAATCCGCTAAAGCCTATTACAGAATTTGAACAAGGCGAATCGATCCCCTGGGCCTCACAGGGCAGATATCTGGCAAAAAGACCTTCATTTATTGCAGACCCCTTGTTTCATGCCGGATGTTATTATGTGCAGGAAGCCTCCTCTATGTTCCTGGAACATATTCTGAAACAAAGCTGCGATTTGAATGCTGATCTCCGTGTACTTGATTTGTGTGCCGCACCAGGGGGCAAGAGCACATTAATTGCTTCCCTTATTAGCCAGAGCAGTCTTTTGGTCTCCAATGAGATAATCAAGACGCGAGTCCCTGTACTCACAGATAACATGACTAAGTGGGGCGTTTTGAATTCAGTGGTTTCAAATAATGATCCAAAAGATTTCCAAAGGCTTGAAAGCTATTTCGATGTAATGGTTGTTGATGCTCCTTGTTCTGGTTCCGGAATGTGGAGAAAAGATCCCGACACCGTTAATGAGTGGTCTGAAAGCAACGTGCTTTTATGCAGCCAGCGTCAGCAGCGAATTTTGGCCGATGCCTATCCGGCGTTGAAGGAGGATGGTTTGCTTATCTATTCAACATGCTCATACTCGACGGAAGAAAATGAAGATATTGCCGACTGGCTTTGTGATACGTTTAACCTGGAAACCGTAAAAATAGATATTGATCCAGCCTGGAATATTGTACTAACTGAATCATCGAAACATAAGTGCTTCGCCTACCGGTTTTATCCGCATAAAGTAAAAGGAGAAGGTTTTTTTGTATCATGTTTCCGCAAAAAAGAAGGACAAAATTCTAGTTTCAATGCCCGAAGCAGGTCGCAGAAGCCTGTTAAACAAGATCTGGAAATTGTTGAAAGCTGGCTTAATATGAAAACCGGAACTCTTAAAGCAATGCCGGTAAAAGACGGGTACTCAATTATTAATCATGCTCATTGGGATGACATTCATTTCCTGCAGTCAAAGCTCTATTTAAAAAAATCGGGGGTGTTTGCTGGCAAGATCATCGGAAAGGGTCTGATTCCAGCTCACGAACTCGCATTAAGTCTGATAGTAAGTGAACATGTCTGCCGGGCAGAACTCACATACGACCAGGCCATCGCCTTCCTAAGAAAAGACGATTTACGTTTAGACAATGCTCAAACCGGCTGGAGCCTAATGTGCTATCAGGGTTTCGGCCTGGGGTGGGCTAAAGTATTACCCAACCGGATAAATAATTACCTTCCGAAGGAGGTGCGGATTTTAAAGGAAATTAAGGATCGAAAATAATATCAGAAGTTTCCTATCGACAGCATTACCAGAGTGCAGGCATATAATGTCTTAATACCTCTCTCATTGGCCATTTGCTCTAACTCGCGGTTCTCGGTACCGGGATTAAATATAATACGTTTCGGATGAGTTGCCAATATATAGTCGTAAAGGGCAATTTGATTTCTGGGACCCACATACAAGGTTATCGTATCAACATCAGAATGTATTTCATTCGGAGGTTCTATCGGCACTCCTGCTGCTTCGCCTTTTTTTAAACCTACATTGATAATAGGGTGCCCATGTCTAACCAAGGAATTTGATGCCAGGTAGGCATAGCGGCCGGTATCAGGCGTAGCACCTAGAACTAATGTTTTCTTCGCCATATTCGATCAGTTTTTAATTAACTTCAATACTGCTTCTGCACAATTCATGCCATCAATAGCTGCTGATACTATTCCTCCGGCATAGCCGGCGCCTTCTCCACAAGGGAATAAGCCCTGTAATTGCGGATGTTGGTAGTTGTCCCGGTCGCGGGGTATACGCACGGGCGAAGATGTTCTCGATTCTACCCCGGTGAGAATCGCCTCATTTGTAAAATAGCCTTTCATTTTTTTTCCGAATACCGGTAAAGCCTTCTTAAGGCGATCATAAACAAATGACGGAAGTACCTCTTTTAGATCCGCACTTTTGGTTCCAGGCAAGTAAGAGTTTTCCGGAAGATCTACTGACAGTTTTCCCTTTACAAAATCCTCCATACGCTGTGCAGGAGCTACCAGCTTCCCTCCTCCCGCCAGGTATGCTTTTTGTTCCACTTCCGCCTGAAAATTCAAGAGTCTAAATGGATCTGAATCATCACCTTTAACATCTTCGAAGTTAATCTGAACAACAGTACCTGAGTTTGCAAAAGGATTATTTCTTTTAGAGGGCGACCAGCCATTTACCACGATTTCGTTAAAATCTGTAGAACATGGGGCAATGATCCCACCAGGGCACATACAAAATGAAAACACCCCCCTGTTATCAACCTGCTCTACCAGACTGTAATAAGAAGGTGGCAAATATGGATCCCGGATATCGCAATGATACTGAGCCTGGTCTATTATAGATTGAGGATGTTCAATTCGCACCCCTAGTGCAAAAGGTTTAGCCTCCAGCAACAGGCCTTTTTTGTTCAAAATATGAAAAATATCACGTGCTGAATGTCCCGTAGCAAGAATAACCGCATCAGACTTCAATACATTCCCCTCTGCTGTTTCTACGCCGGCTACCTTGCCAGAGTTTACAAGTAAATCAGTTACCTTACAATCAAAGTGTAATTCACCACCTGCGTTTAAAATACTTTCCCGCATAGCAGTTATGATCTGCGGAAGTTTATTGGTACCAATGTGAGGCCTGGCATCTATCATAATGTCTTCTGCCGCACCATGAGCAACAAAAGCTTTCAACACATAGTTTACGTCTCCCCTTTTGTTTGAACGGGTATATAATTTACCGTCCGAATATGTCCCGGCACCTCCTTCTCCATAACAGTAATTAGATTCCGGATTGATCAGACCATCCCTGTTAATAGCTGCCAGGTCGCGCCGACGCTGCTTAACGTCTTTTCCCCTTTCGAGGATGACAGGCTTCAGTCCCAGCTCGATGCAACGAATCGCTGCAAATAAACCTGCGGGCCCCGCTCCAACTATTAAAACCGGCTTTTTGTCGCTGACATCCTGAAAATTAACTGTAAAAACTTCAGGTATATCATTTTCTTCAATAAATACATTTACCTTTAATCTGAATACAGTTTTACGGCCTCTGGCGTCTATTGAACGTTTCAGTACTTTGATAGATGTTATACTTTTTTCGCTGATCTTCAGGGTTTTCGAAGCAGTTTTAAGCAAGATAGATTCGTCAGAAGCTTCATGAGGAAGAAGCACAAGTTCGATTTCTTTTACCATAATTTGCCTGGTTTTTATCCGGGACAGTAACAAAGGTATGAAATTTGATATCTAAGATGTAAATTGAAAAACTTTTAACCATTACAACAAATGAAACACACATCCTTAAGAAGATTATTAACAATAGTTGGTTTATTCAGTATTCTTTCTCTTTCTTCCTGCGGCTACAATACCATGGTAGAACTTGACGAACAAGTTCAGTCGCAATGGGCACAAGTAGAGAACGTATATCAACGCCGGGCAGATCTGATTCCTAATCTGGTAAATTCCGTAAAGGGTGCGGCTAACTTTGAACAGGAAACCTTAACCAGGGTTACAGAAGCCAGGGCTAAAGCAACTGCCGTGAATGTGGATCCAGCTAAATTAACCCCGGAAAGCATTGAGAAGTTTCAGCAAGCGCAGGGAGAACTAAGCTCTGCTCTGGGAAGACTGATGGTAGTTACTGAAAACTATCCTCAACTTAAAGCCAATCAAAACTTCCTTGAGCTACAGGCTGAAATAGCTGGTACCGAGAACCGTATTTCTGTTGAACGGAGAAAATTTAATGAGGTAACTCAAACTTATAACTCAAAAATCCGCTCTTTTCCAAACAACTTAATGGCTGGCATGTTCGGATTTGAGAAAAAAGGCTATTTCCAGGCTGAAGCGGGCTCAAATAAAGCTCCCAAAGTTGAATTCTAATCCCTGTCCCTGAGATGAGATTATTCACAGAAAAAGAAGAGGAAGATATCCGGAAAGCTGTAGAAGCTGCGGAAGACAAGACTAGTGGAGAAATAAGAATTTGTGCGGAAAAAAAATGTCCGGAAAATCCCCTGGACAGAGCCGCCAATTATTTTTCTAAACTGAACATGAATCAAACCGCTCTGAGAAATGGCGTTTTGATTTATATTGCCACCGAAGACCATAAATTCGCCATCATTGGTGATGCAGGAATTAATAAAGTAGTTCCTCCTGATTTTTGGGACACCACAAAGGATGCAATGCTTGATCACTTCAAAAAAGGGGAACTCGCAGAAGGGATAATAACGGGAATTCACCTGGCCGGCGAGAAACTTCAGGCTTACTTTCCTCTTTTAGATGGTGACAAAAACGAACTCTCAGACGACATTTCCTATATGTAAATAAAGCTGTTGGTTTACCTCAGGTGGCTAACCGGAAGCTGACAGCTAAACAGAATAAAAATGGTATTTAAAAAAATAGCTTTCTTAGTTTCCTTTCTCTGCTTTCTATCAATCACCTCGTGGTCGCAGGATTTCCCTGAGAAACCCAACCGTTTAGTTAATGATTACACCGGCACTCTTTCTGAAAGTGAAGTTTCCTTCCTCGAACAGAAACTGGTTGCATTTGATGATTCAACATCAACACAGATTGCCGTTGTATTAATCAGGTCGGTAGGTGAGTATGATATAACCGACTATACGGCACGACTTGGAGAGAAATGGGGTGTTGGAGCTAAGGGTAAAAACAATGGCGTAGTGATACTTGCCGCTATAGAGGATAGGAAAATTTCTATTCAAACTGGCTATGGGGTGGAAGGTGTTTTACCCGACGGGATCACGAAACGCATTATTGAAAACGAAATTAAGCCAAGCTTTAAGCAAGGCAATTACTATCAGGGACTTGACAATGCAACTAATGCCATCATCTCCTATACAAAAGGTGAATATAAAAACGATAAGCCTAAAAAACAGAAGACAGGCTCGGGAGGTTTCCCTTTTGGAATACTCATCATTATCATTATCGCAATTATCATATCCAGACGAGGTGGCGGTGGTGGTGGTCAGGTTATTGGTGGGCGCGGCGGCGCGAGTCCGTTCTGGTGGATGTTAATGGGTTCTCAGATGGGAAGAAGCAGCAGAGGCAGTAGCGGCTGGGGTGGTTTTTCTGGCGGTGGTGGCGGATTCGGCGGAGGCAGCGGCGGTGGTTTTGGCGGCTTTGGCGGCGGAAGCTTTGGTGGCGGTGGCTCAAGCGGAAGCTGGTAGAAGAATTAATATCTATAAAATGAAATAACATGATTAGGAAAGACTTTATTGACGCAGAAATTCAAAAGCTGGCACAGGTACTGGCTAAAATAATCGGATTGAAAAATGATGGCAATGTTGACGATGCCACGGCTCTTGCAAAGCAGGTTGTAAGCACCGAATTTGGATTAAGCGAAGAATTTCTGCAATCAAACTCTGTTGACGAGTTCAGAGAAATATTAAAAAACGAGGACTATTCTGCAGAAAAATTAAATTTACTGGGTGCAATCTTGTTTGAAAGTGTACATCCTTTTATAGAATCAAAGGAAACAGAAACGGTTCTTCGCAAGACAGCGCTAGTTTTAAATATGCTCGAAACAGAGTATCACCAGCAATCCTTCGAAAATTTACACCGAAGGGAAATGATAGACAAATTTTTAAGTAATCTTCAATATGAGTAACCTTAAGTGGGAAAAATTATCTTCAAAATACTTAGTACAGGAAAAATGGGCGACATTAAGGATTGACGCCTGCAAAATGCCGAATGGCACTATAATAGATGATTACTACGTTCTTGAATACCCTGATTGGGCAAATGCTGTTGCTATTACAGAGGACAATCAGGTAGTTCTTATTAGACAGTACAGACATGCCTCTGGTGAGGTTATTTTAGAAATCCCTGGCGGTTGTGTGGACGAAGGAGAAGCCCCCGAAGCTGCTATTAAACGTGAACTGCTTGAAGAAACCGGTTACCAGTTCGATTCTATCGAACTTATTTCCACGGTATATGCCAACCCCTCTACTTCCGCAAATAAAACCTGGTGTTACCTCGCAAAAGGCGGCAAAAAAGTTGCCGATCAACATCTTGATGGTGGTGAAGAAATAGAAGTACTGACAGTAGGAATGGAGGAATTAAAACAACTTTTACTCGAAAATAAATTCGGCCAGGCCCTTCATACCAGTGCAATATTTTATGCTTTAGTTAAATTAGGCGTTTTAAAATAGAATACGCCTAACATGCATGTACAGGATCTTTACATCTATCCCGTTAAATCTCTTGCAGGAATAAGTTTACCGGGGGCACAGGCATTGCAAAAAGGTTTTGAATTCGATCGTCGCTGGATGTTGGTAGATGAAGACGGCAAGTTCATAACCCAAAGGACAGAACACCAACTTGCATTAATACAAACAAAGATCACTGAGGCCGGGATTGTAATTCGACACAAACACCATATGTCTGAACTTACAATCCCGTTTAATATTCCCTTAACTCGTACGTTGGAGGCCTCTGTCTGGGACGACCAGATAGAGGCTTATCATATAAATGAGGAGTTCGACGACTGGTTTACCAAGCAGATAAAAAAGTCGTGCAGGTTGATCTTTATGCCTGAAAACACTATCCGGTCTGTGGATCCCCGCTATACTGTAAACAATGAAAATGTCAGCTTTGCTGATGCTTTTCCTTTCCTTCTTATCAGCCAGGCGTCTCTAAACGACTTAAATAGCCGCTTAGCTAATCCGGTTCCGATGAACCGCTTTCGTCCAAACATCGTAATATCCGGAACTGAACCTTTTGAGGAAGATATCTGGAATGAGATTCAGATCAGCGATGTTAGGTTTAAGGTAGCGAAGCCCTGCGCCCGCTGCGTCCTTACAACTGTAGACCAGGATACAGCAATAAGAAATAAAGAACCTCTTCTTACCCTGTCCAAATACAGGTCGCTCGATAATAAAGTCCTTTTTGGCCAAAATCTCCTGGCCCTTAATGAAGGCCATATTAAAACCGGAGCTCGGGTCGAGGTACTTTCCTTCAAAACATCTTAAGTTAATTAGCCTGTCATTACATGATAAATTACAATCCAAAAGAATGGCTGCCTTTTATCTTCAGGTTCACAAAAGAAGATACGTTAAGAAAACTAATGCCGCTCATGTTGTCTGTCGGCCTTTATTCAGGCCTTGTTGCTTATCTTGAAATAGAATTTATGCAGCTATCAAAAACCAGTTACATCAGCAATATAGGCTTGATGCACAGTGTCCTTGGCTTTGTGATCTCCCTCCTCCTCGTATTTAGAACAAACACGGCGTACGACAGGTGGTGGGAAGGTCGAAAATTGTGGGGGCAGCTCACAAACAATTCCCGAAACTTCGCTATCAAGTTACATAGTTTCATTAAGCAGGAAGAAGATATCCACTTTTTCAGGCTGATGATTCCAAACTATGCTTTCGCCTTAAAAAATCACCTGCGGGAAAATGAAAATTTCACAGAACTTGACGCGGTGCTTGATCTCAAAAGAAACCATCATCTTCCAAATCAGATCGCAACCAAAATATTCAAAAGACTCTCAGACCTTCAGGCTCAAAACAAGTTAAGTGCAGAACAGCTATGGCTCGTTAATGAGGAATTTAAGTCTCTAACAGATATATGCGGGGCCTGCGAGCGGATAAAAAATACTCCGATCCCTTTTACTTATAGTGTCTTCATTAAAAAATTCATTTTCCTATACGTATTGACTCTACCTTTCGGCTGGGTTTATAGTCTGGGATATTTTATCATTCCGGTTATTATGTTCATTCTGTATGCATTTGCCAGCCTTGAACTTATTGCTGAAGAAATTGAGAATCCTTTTGGAACTGACCCGGATGATTTGCCGATAGATCAGATGTGCCATAATATCCGGAAGCATGTAAGTGAAGTGCTTTGATGATAACGTTAAGTAGGTTCGAAATTTAAGTTCCGCGCGGCACTCGCGCACCTGCCTTCGCAGCAGGGAGACCTGCAAAGACCCAAAAAAAGAAAGCCAGCTGTTGTAAGTATCAACAGCTGGCTTTCTTATCTGATCAGAATATACGTAACTTAACTCATTTTGAGTTTCTTTTGTATATCATGAACATATGCTTTGAATTTTTTGTCGGTATCGATCAGATCTTCTACAGTCTGGCAGGCATAAATAACTGTCGAATGATCGCGTCCTCCGAAGAATTGTCCTATAGACTTTAATGAAGTTTTTGTATGGCTTTTTGCCAGATACATGGAAATCTGTCTAACCTGAACAATCTCTCGTTTGCGAGTTTTGGATTTGACCATTTCAACAGGCACCTCGAAGTACTCGCAAACCAATTTCTGGATATACTCCATTGAAATTTCCTTGGAAGTATTTTTAATAAAGTTCTTAAGCATAGACTTAGCTAACGCCAAATCTATCTCCTTCTTATTTAAAGTTGACTGGGCTAGCAAAGAAACCATAGCCCCTTCCAGTTCACGTACGTTATTGTCAATGTTATGAGCAACGTATTCAATCACTTCTGTCGGCAACTCAATACCATCCGTATACATCTTCTTTTTAAGGATAGCCATACGGGTTTCCAGATCAGGGACCTGCAAATCGGCGGATAAGCCCCATTTAAATCTGCTTAACAATCGTTCTTCCAGACCTGCCAGGTCTTTAGGAGCCTTATCAGAAGTTAAAATAACCTGTTTGCCCGACTGGTGCAAATGATTGAAGATGTGGAAAAAGATATCCTGCGTTTTTTCTTTGCCGGCGAAGTTATGTACATCATCCATGATGATCACATCCATCGCCTGATAAAAATTCACAAAATCATTGATCGTGTTATTCTTCAATGAATCCACAAATTGCTGGCAAAACTTCTCACAAGAAACATATATAACCAGCTTATCTGGATTGCTTCTTTTAATCTCGTTTCCTATCGCTTGTGCCAGGTGGGTTTTACCCAAGCCAACGCCCCCATATAACAATAGAGGATTAAAGGACGTTCCTCCCGGCTTGCCGGCAACAGCATAACCAGCTGACCGTGCTAAACGATTACAATCACCCTCTATAAAGTTTTCAAAATTGTAATTCGAATTTAACTGAGGATCTACCTGTAATTTTTTCAATCCGGGAATTACAAAAGGATTTTTAATATCCTTATTTAAAGCCACCGGAACCGGCATTGACTGATTCTTTGCTTCTGACCCATTACCGTTAGACGGCATATTGGTGGTATACGGCTTATTATTCGATGATTTCTCAACAACAATATTGTATTCCAAACGCCCCTCATCACCTAACTGCTTTTTAACAGTTTTGCGTAAAAGGCCAACATAATGCTCTTCAAGCCACTCGTAAAAGAACAAACTTGGCACTTGTATGGTCAGGACATTTCCTTCCAAACGCAAAGCCTTGATCGGTTCAAACCAAGTCTTGTAACTTTGCGCTGGAATATTGTCTTTTATGATTTGAAGGCAATGATCCCATACATTTGTACAAGTTTTTTCCATATTATAATTTGTAATAATCTGATTTACAACAAACCCTGATTTAATTTTTCTACCGGGTTTGGAACATCGAATATTCTAAAAATATTCTGTTAAAAAAACTAATTTTTCAAAAAACTATTAACCGGTTCTACTACAGAAGCATAGCTCCTTTTGCCTCTTGTATTCCTTTCGAATACAAAATCCAGGCGTCCAAGATTCAAGCCGGCAAAGCCAACCTGATTCACCAACACTTGTTTTCCTTTGCTGTTTTTCAACACATCAGGAGCACTAAGAAAGGTATGAGTATGCCCCCCGATTATTAGGTCAAGATAGGTGGATTTTTCGGCAATTACAATATCTGAAACCCTCTCATTCAAGTATTTGTATCCCAAATGAGAAAGACATATAATAAAATCACACTTCTGTTCATGCTTCAGATACAACTCCAATTCCAGCATCTTTTTAACCGGGTCAAGATATAGCCTTTGAAATCGGATCTCCTCCATTGGCAGCCATATAGTCGAACAGCGTTTTCAGCTGATCACCGGTTAATTGTAAGGTAACTAAATAGTTTTCGAAGGGCATCAATTCAAATACGTGATACGTTTCCGGTTGGCTTCTTGTTATTTCAACTTTTGAAATGCCGACAATAGTGTTCATCTGAGAATCTAAACCAGCTTTAAAGGACGGTAAAACTCTATGATGGCAGGGTCTGGAGCCAATCCCTGATGGACGGAATAGAGTTGATTATTGATTGTTTTTATATGATAACCCGATTTACATCCGCCAATGGTAAATACAAGTATAGAACATATATAGCACCATATGTGTACGTTTTGGCCAACTTTAAAATTGGATATCATATATCTCTTTAAAAATACTCCTGCAAATCCGACTTAATTAAAGTCAGGGCCGCATCATAAGGATTCTCCTCAACGGATGCCATGTGCGATAAAATTGTTTTGTTAAGTTCAATTGCTGCCGCATCATAGGGCAACCCTTTCGCACTGTTGTTAATGAGCCGCACAGTATCATCTTTCAAGCGCCTGACCATATTCCATGCCTGAGCACTAACATACACCTGCTGAGTGACATTATGTTGAAACTCATTTTGAATTTCGGCAGTTAATAGCTGCTGCATTTGCAGAACGCTTAAGCCTGGTGAATGTAAACGCACAAGCAAATTTGAGGGATTTATTCGTTCAATGAGCAAGGATATCCGTTCATAGGCCTGTAAGCGTAAAGGTAAAGTGGTCGATAATGCAGCTTTTTTCAATTCGATAATTTTAAGTCGCTGCCTGTTCTCGATCAAAGGTTTCAAAACCGAATAAGCAATAAAAAACACTGCTGTACCTGCAAGTGTAAACTTCAAAATATCCAGAAGAAATGTAATTAAAATGTCCATTAGCGTTTTGTTATATAAAGGTCATATCGGATCAACCGCAGCAAAAGTGATCAATTTCACGTATATTTGTATCAACAAAAAGAAAGAAAAAAAGTATGGAAACAATCACTTCAATTTTACCGGTTTCTTTTACTGAAGGTGCAAAAAAGGAGTTACGTAAATTAAAAGATCAGCAGGAACTAAGCAATGAATTTGGTTTACGGGTTGGTGTAGAAGGAGGCGGTTGTGCCGGAATGAATTATGTTTTAGGCTTCGATCAGAAAAAAGACGGAGATCAGGAATATGACGTTGATGGGATTAAAGTTTTTATGCACAAAGCACATGGCTTGTATCTTGCTGGGATGGAGGTTGATTTCCAGGACGGACTTAACTCCCGTGGTTTCACTTTCAGCAATCCTAATGCGGCTAAGACTTGCGGCTGCGGCACCTCATTCTCTGTATAACAATTAAACTCTATAATTAGCCCTGCTTTTGAAAGATAGCAGGGTTTTTTCTGGTGTTATTTCCCCGCTATTTTAAACCAGCTCGTTTTGCAGTTGATATTCGGTTAAAAGCCTGTGGACATATGGCATTTTTAAGGATTGGTAAAGCATGTCGGCATGTTTCATCCTGTGCATATCACTTCCAATAAAATCTACCAAGATATTATCAACCATCTCTTCTGCTATCTTTTGAGTGAGCTTGCCATAATAGCCCGTGAGCGAAATGGTGTTCAATTGCAGATAACAGCCCGACTCCTTTATTTGCTGATAATTTTCAATAGCCGAACTCAGATAGGGGTATCTTTCAGGATGGGCTAAGAGCGGAGTATAACCTTTGTCTTTAATTTTCTCAATGATATCAAAAAGATTTTTTGGGTAATTCACAAAAGACAATTCAAAGAGGACATATTTCCCTCCTACTGTCAGGATATCACCTTTATCTAATCTATTCTCAAAAGTTTCATCAAGATAATACTCTGCCGCAGCTTCAACCTCTACATGAATATTTCTGACAGAAAGTTCGTTTCTAAGTCCATCCAACCCTTTTAATATAATATCAGTAGTATTGCGGTAATAATCCGCCATGATATGCGGGGTAGTAACGATCTTCTTAAAACCAAAATCCATCATTCTGGTAATCAGAGTGATGGATTCGTCCATATCCTGCGCTCCATCATCAATTCCGGGAATCAAATGAGAATGAAGATCAGTCTTTATTGAAGAAAAATCAATTTCAGGTTTCTTATCCTTCTTTTTAAACAGGTTGAATAACATTAGCGATTGGCATATTGTCCTTCGTAATAAGCCTGGTAATTGCCGGACGTAACATCATTGAGCCAGTCTTCATTGTTCAGGTACCAGTCAACGGTTTTCTCCAAGCCCTCCTCAAACTGCAAACTAGGCACCCAACCAAGTTCTTTCTGCAGCTTGCCTGAGTCAATGGCATAACGCAAGTCATGTCCGGCACGGTCGGTAACATAAGTGATTAGCTTGGCAGACGTTCCCTGCTCCCGGCCCAGCTTCCGGTCCATTATCTTACATAACAAGTGGATCAGATCAATGTTTTTCCATTCGTTATGACCACCTATATTGAATGTGGTACCTGGTGCCGCTTTGTGAAAAATCACATCAATCGCACGCGCGTGATCTTCTACCCACAGCCAGTCGCGAACATTTTCTCCCTTACCATATACCGGCACTGGCTGGTTATTCTTAATATTATTTATAGCAAGAGGTATAAGTTTTTCCGGAAAATGGTGTGAACCATAATTATTAGAACAGTTTGAGATTACGGTATCCATTCCATAAGTGTCGAAATAAGCCCGTACAAAGTGATCGGAACTTGCTTTTGACGCTGAATATGGACTGTGCGGATCATATGCTGTTTCCTCTGTAAACATGCCTGTCTCCCCTAATGTACCATAAACCTCATCAGTGGATACATGATAGAAGCGTTTGGAAGAATACTCCTCTTTCCACAGCTTACGGGCAGCATTGAGCAGATTAACTGTTCCTACTACATTCGTCATTACAAAATCGATCGGACTACTGATGGAGCGGTCAACATGAGACTCTGCTGCCAGGTGTATCACAGCATCAAATTTTTCCTTATCAAAAAGACTATCCACAAAGCCGGCATCAACAATATCACCTTTGATAAACTGATAATTCGGCTTGTTTTCTACATCTCTGAGGTTGGCTAGATTACCTGCATAGGTAAGCTTATCCAGATTTACAATTTGGTAGTCTGGATAGGTGTTTACAAAACGTCTTACAACGTGAGATCCTATAAATCCGGCGCCTCCGGTGATAAGTATTTTCTTCATTGCTTTATCTAAAATGAACAAAGATCGATCATTATGACCAATCTTTGCTTAACTATCTCTTAAACTAGTATTAACTAAAAGAGTTATCTTTTATATAATTCTCCCAAGCCCAGGCAGATTTCATCATATCTTCCAGACCCAGTTCAGCTTTCCAGTTCAATTCTTTTTCAGCTTTTGACACATCTCCCCAAACTTTCTCCACATCACCGGCTCTACGAGGCCCGATCTTATAATCAAGTTTAACACCGGTGCTTTCTTCAAAAGCCTTAATAACTTCAAGAACAGTACTTCCTTTACCTGTGCCAACATTGAAGATTTCAAAGTTTTTTTCCATTCTGCCTTCCTCCTGACGTTTCAGAGCCGCAATGTGAGCCTTTGCAAGATCAACAACATGAATATAATCTCTCACACAACTTCCATCAGGCGTGTCGTAATCATTTCCGAACACTGTTATAGCGCCTCTTTTACCAATCGCACTTTGAGTAATGAAAGGCACAAGATTCTGAGGAACCCCAATAGGAAGCTCCCCGATCAATGCTGATTTATGAGCACCAACAGGGTTGAAATATCGTAGCGAAATAACATGATAGTTCTCGCTTACAGATGCTGTTTCTACAAGAATCTCTTCAGCAATTTGCTTAGTATTGCCATAGGGAGATTCTGCCTTCTTTACAGGCGCAGCTTCAGTTACCGGCAACACATCAGGCTGACCGTAGACGGTACAGGATGACGAAAAAACAAAGTTCACCTCTTTACCTGCAAAAGCAGAAAGCAGATTTATCAAGGAAAAAAAGTTGTTCCGGTAATATTTAAGGGGCTTGGCGACCGACTCACCTACGGCCTTGTGAGCTGCAAAATGAATTACGCCGGTTATATCCTGGTTCTTGCTGATAAAGTCAATAACCTGTGTTTCATCGCATAAATCGAATTGATGAAATTCCGGTTTCTTGCCACTAATCTGAGTGATCTGATCTAAGATCTGAATACTCGAATTATCCAGATTATCAACTATCACCACTTCATAGCCTGCATTTTGAAGCTCAACTACGGTGTGAGATCCTATATAGCCGGTACCGCCAGTTACTAATATCTTGCTCATATTATTTATTATAAGTTGAAAAATCTTTATGCTCGATCTTTTCAATCAAATCTTGCGGAAGTGATTTAAAGTAATCATAAGTGATCTTCAAACCTTCTGCGCGGGAAACTTTCGGCTCCCATCCCAATAGCTCTTTCGCTTTGGTGATATCCGGACGACGTTGTTTCGGATCATCTGTCGGCAAAGGTTTAGTAATTAACTGTTGTTTAGTACCGGTCAGTTTAATGATCTCTTCACCAAACTCCCGGATAGTGATTTCGTCAGGATTTCCAATATTTACAGGATAGGCATAGTCTGAGAACAGCAACCGGTAAATTCCTTCAATAAGGTCATCCACATAGCAAAATGCTCTAGTTTGAGATCCATCTCCGAAAACAGTTAAGTCTTCTCCCCTGATAGCCTGGCCAATAAAAGCCGGTAAAACCCGCCCATCGTTCAGTCGCATCCGCGGCCCATAGGTATTAAATATCCGTACGATACGGGTTTCTAATCCATGGAAGGTATGGTAAGCCATAGTGATAGCCTCCTGAAAGCGTTTAGCTTCGTCGTAAACACCTCGGGGGCCAACCGGGTTTACGTTACCCCAGTATTCCTCTGGTTGAGGGTTAACGTTCGGATCGCCGTAAACTTCTGATGTCGAAGCAATAAGAATCCGGGCTTTTTTATCTTTTGCCAGACCTAATAAGTTATGGATTCCTAATGATCCTACTTTCAAAGTTTGAATAGGGATCTTCAGATAATCAATAGGACTTGCTGGTGATGCAAAATGAAGGATGTAGTCAAGCTCCCCGGAAACGTGAACAAACTTGGACACATCGTGATTATAAAATTCAAAATTCTCAAGCGGAAACAAGTGCTCAATATTTCTCAAATCACCAGTAATCAGATTGTCCATTGCGATTACATGGAAATCTTCTTTGATGAAACGATCGCACAAATGCGAGCCCAAAAAGCCAGCAGCCCCAGTAATCAGAATACGTTTTCTTGCCATTATGCTTCAATAATTTTACGTCCGATACTATTATAGTAATAACCGCAATCTATCATTTTTTGAAGATCATACAAATTACGACCATCAAAAATTACTTTAGATTTTAAGGATGCCTCTATCTTATCAAAGTCAGGGGTGCGGAACAAAGGCCACTCAGTTACAATAATTAAAGCATCGGCGTCCTGTAAAGCTTCATAAGGATCGTTTGCATAAGCAATAACATCTCCTTTTAATTTTTTTACGTTCTCTGCAGCCTCTGGGTCATAAGCAACAATTGAGGCACCTTCTTTAACTAATTCGTCAATTATATATAATGCCGGAGCTTCCCGGATATCATCAGTCTCAGGTTTAAAGGCCAGTCCCCATAAAGCAAACTTTTTACCTTTAAGATCTCCTTTATAATACTTACGCATTTTTTCAACGATCACCGTTTTCTGAACTTCATTTACGGTAATAACTGAATTTAGTATCTGGAAGTCGTAATCCACTTCAGCAGCCGACTTAACCAAAGCCTGAACATCCTTAGGGAAACAGCTGCCGCCATATCCTACTCCAGGGAAAAGGAAACGTTTGCCGATACGTGCATCTGAGCCAATTCCTCGGCGTACCTGATCTACATCAGCGCCAACCAATTCGCAAAGATTTGCAACCTCGTTCATGAAGGTAATTTTGGTAGCTAAGAATGAGTTTGCAGCATATTTGGTCAACTCGGAAGAACGCTCATCCATAAAGATGATCGGATTCCCAGAACGAACATACGGTGCATACAGCTCTTCCATAAGTTTTTTGGCTTTCTCACTGCTTGTACCTACTACCACCCGGTCAGGCTTCATAAAGTCTTCTACAGCGACACCTTCTCTCAAAAATTCAGGGTTGGAAACAACATCTACTTCCATGGAAGTATTCTCACTGAAAACCGCTTTAACTTTATCGGCAGTACCCACAGGCACTGTAGATTTAGTAACAACAACTTTGTAATTCTTTACAATTTTAGCAATATCTTTTGCTGCGCCTAAAACAAAACTAAGATCGGCTGAACCATCGCCGCCCGGAGGCGTTGGCAATGCTAAGAAGATGATTTTAGCTTCTTCAATGGCTTCGGCTAAATTTGTTGTAAACTTTAACCTGCCTTGTTCAATGTTACGGTGGAATAAAATGTCAAGCCCAGGTTCATAGATTGGAATCTGCCCTTGCTTCATCTTTTCCACTTTTTCCTGATTAATATCCACGCAGATGACAGTGTTTCCAGTTTCAGCAAGACATGTTCCGGTTACCAAACCAACATATCCTGTACCAACTACTGCAATTTTCATATATCGAGTTTAATTAAGAGATTTAACAGTATTTTCGGCGAAGATAAAATATTTACGCAACTATTATGCTCCTTCTTTACAATTTTGGCATCAAAATTTACTACTTTTTAGTATATCTGTTCCATTTCCTAAACAGCAAGGCAAATTACTGGATTAAGGGGAGAAAAAATATCTTTCAAATAATTGAGAAAGAAGTAGATGCAAGCAGTCCCTGCGCCTGGTTTCACTTCGCCTCCCTGGGCGAATTTGAACAGGGGCGACCAGTTATGGAAAACCTAAAAAAGCGCGAACCCGGACTGAAAATTATCATTACTTTTTTCTCTCCCTCAGGATATGAATTACGTAAAAATTATTCAGGTGCCGAGCATATTTTCTACCTCCCCCTGGACACAAAATCAAACGCTTCAAACTTTATACGGCTAATCAATCCCACAATGGCCGTTTTTACTAAATACGAATTTTGGTACCACTACTTTAATGAGCTTAACAAAAGGCAAATACCACTTTATATAATATCTGGAATTTTCAGACAAGGTCAGCCATTTTTTAAATGGTACGGAAGGTTGAACCGGAAAATTCTCTCGTTTGTTACTCACTTCTTTGTTCAGGATGAAGGCAGTGCAAAACTACTTAATTCGATTAACCTAACGAATGTAACTGTCAGCGGCGACACTCGTTTTGATCGGGTGGCCGAAAACGCCCTACAGCCAAAACAGTTCAATGAAGTTAAGGACTTCTGCTCTGACCGAAAGATATTTATTGCCGGTAGTACCTGGCCCGAAGATGAGAAACTGATCAGCAGACTGGTTGAGTTATATCCGTCATGGAGGTTTATCATTGCTCCGCACGAGATAAAAGAAGAAAAAATTAAAGCGTTCATCAACTTGCTGCCAAACGGAAGTGCGGTCCGGCATTCTCAGATCATCAGGCACGATAGCGATATCCCATTTTCGAAATCTACCTCTGTCCTTATAATCGATAACATTGGCATGCTTTCTTCCCTATATCAATATGCACAGGTTGCATATATAGGAGGAGGATTTGGTGTTGGCATTCATAATACTCTAGAAGCCGCTGCATTTGGAATTCCGGTAATTTTCGGACCGAACTTTCAGAAGTTTCTCGAAGCAAGAGCCCTGCTTAAGATAGGAGGTGGATTTACCATCGGCAATTCAGCTGACCTGGAAGATCTAATGATGCGATTGCAGGATCAAGAGTTCAGAATGAGAAGCGGTAACATTGCCGGAACTTTCGTGCGGACTCAGCAGGGAGCAACCAGCACTATTTTAAATTTCATTAGCCGTTAAAGTTAAAACACAATTCGAAGATAATTGCCGAACTTCGCCGGTAAATTAATACCCTTATGCCCAAAATTTTTGAAAACGTCTCTCTTAAAAAATTGAACACTTTTCGAGTTGAAGCCAAAGCTCGCTGGTTTACCGAAATAAATTCAGAACAAGAACTGGCGGAACTTTTTGCTGATCAACAATGGCAAAATACTGAACGACTCGTGATCGGCGGAGGCAGCAACATTCTTTTTACCAAAGATTTTGAAGGATTGGTAATATGCATGAACATCAAAGGAATCATCGATAAAATAGTGCATGATGATGTCTTTGTCACAGCAGGTGCCGGAGAAGTATGGAATGATGTGGTAACACACTGCGTAGACAGGGAATTTGCTGGCATGGAAAACTTAAGTCTCATTCCTGGTTCAGTGGGAGCATCGCCAATACAAAACATCGGGGCCTATGGCGTTGAACTTAAAGACGTATTTCATTCCTGTAAAGCTTTTGACATTGAAACCGGGGGGCATCTAACCTTTTCCAATCAGGACTGCCAGTTCGGTTACCGGGAAAGCATTTTTAAGAAAGAACTGAAAGGTAAAGTGATCATTACTTCTGTTACCTACAAACTTTCTACGAAGCCCTCTTTGAATACCAGCTATGGCGCTATCGCAACGGAATTGCAAAGTAGAGGCATCGGGCAACCAACTATAAGAGATATTTCTAAAGTTGTCTCAGATATCAGGGTCAGTAAACTTCCTGATCCATCCACGATCGGAAATGCCGGAAGTTTTTTTAAAAACCCCATTGTCTCGAAGCTAAAATGTGAACAACTACTGTCTGATTTTCCAAACACTATACATTACTGTCTACCAAACAGTACAGTTAAACTGGCCGCTGGATGGCTTATAGAGCAGTGCGGTTGGAAAGGTAAAAAAATTGGTGAAACCGGCACTTGGAAGAACCAGGCACTAGTACTTGTTAACCACGGAAATGCAAAAGGATCAGACATTTACAACCTTTCTGCCGCGATTATCAGCGATGTTAACAGCAAATTTGGTGTTCTTTTAGAACGAGAAGTCAATACCATATAACAGATATTTTGATCAGTTTTCCCTAAAATCTAAACATATAACACGCAGAATTCTATAAAGTTTAAGGTTTAGCACAGTTGTTGCATTGGTCTATGCAAGTTTGTTTTACAAATGACTGCTTATAGATTAACAATAAAAAAACAATCACCCTTAAGACCTTAACAAATATGACTAAGATAGAATTCAACACAATGGTTATGCGCCAGGCAAGTTCTCTAAGAATGTATGCTTTACATTTCACTCACGATGCCGATGACGCTAACGATTTGGTTCAGGATACCTTATTAAAAGCTATAACTTACTACAATAAATTTAAAGAAGGTACAAATCTTAAAGGTTGGTTGTACACAATAATGAAGAACACTTTCATTAACAACTATCGTCGTTTTGTGAAAATTAGTTCTTTTGTGACTAAATCTGACGAAATCTCTTCTGCGAACCTGGTTTTCAGTTCCACAAAAAACCAGGGAGAGTCAAAATTCATAATGGATGATATTAAATTAGCTCTTGGAAAACTTCCGGAAGAATATTTTGTTCCTTTTAGTATGTATTTTGAAGGATTCAAATATCATGAGATTGCGGATCACCTCGCAATTCCAATTGGAACCGTTAAAACTCGTATACACGTAGCTCGCAAGCTTCTTAAAAAGAGCTTAAAGCCATATGATAATGGTGTGAAAAAACCAATCTATGCGGAGCTCGATTAATTAGTGCCCCTTTTCTAAACTCATCATACTAGAGAGCGTACAGGTGCCAGCCTGGCGCTCTTTTTTTTTGTTACTTGCAACGAAACTTATTCTTATTTGATCAACTAGATCTAAAAATATACATTTTTAAGCTATGTTTGCAGCATATTTTGCGGGGTGCAAATTATCAGCTTGCAAAGCATGTACTAAAAGCTTGATGTCAAGGTTAGACGAGATTAAAAGACCCATAGAAAAAGAGCTGGATGTCTTTGAGGAAAAATTTAAATCCTCGATGAAAAGTTCTGTGCCCTTACTCGATCGAATTACGCATTATATTGTAAAACGAAAGGGAAAGCAAATTCGTCCCATGTTTGTCTTCTTTTCTGCCAGTTTGTGTGGCGAAATTACCGAGACAACCCACCGCGGAGCAGCCCTAGTAGAGCTATTACACACGGCAAGTCTGGTGCATGACGATGTGGTGGACCAGTCATACGAACGCCGCGGCTTCTTCTCTGTAAACGCTTTATGGAAAAACAAAATAGCCGTGCTGGTTGGCGACTTCCTTCTGGCTAAAGGTCTGTTGCTATCCGTAAACAACAATGATTTCAATCTCCTGAAAATCGTATCTGACGCCGTTCAGCAGATGAGTGAGGGAGAGCTTCTTCAAATCGAGAAAGCCAGGCGCCTCGATATTGATGAAAGTGTCTATTATGAAGTTATCCGGCAAAAAACGGCCTCCTTAATAGCATCATGCTGTGCCAGTGGGGCTGCCTCAACTGGGGCTGATCAGGAGACCATTGAAAAGATGCGGCTGTTTGGGGAGAAAGTAGGATTAGCCTTCCAGATTAAGGATGATCTGTTCGACTTTGGCACGGACGATGTTGGCAAACCCCTGGGTATTGACATCAAGGAAAAGAAAATCACTCTGCCCTTAATCTACGCCTTAAGTAAATCAAGTAAATCGGAAAAACACAGGATTATAAACCTGGTTAAAAACCATAATGAAGATTCACAAAAGATCGCTGAAGTGATTTATTTTGTAAGAAACAGCGGGGGGCTTGCATACGCTGAAATGCAAATGCACCGCTTCCAGGATGAAGCATTTGAAATTTTAAATAGTTTTCCGGAAAATGATGCCCGGACTGGCCTGGAGCAACTTGTTAGGTTTACCACTGAAAGAAAAAAATAATGATATCAAACGAAGTACTTTTTTTCGGAGGGTTTTTACTCTTCGTTATTCTTATGTTAGCAATTGATCTGGGCATATTCAATAAAAAAGATCATGCTGTAAGCTTGAAAGAAGCTGCAATCATGAGTTCTATTTGGGTTGCTTTTGCTCTTGGCTTTTATGTGCTTCTTGTTACAGAAGGACATAAACTCCATGGAATAGAAAACTTCGCCCAGCTTGAGAAAATCACGAAAGACCATTTCCATAATATTCGTTTGAACCCTGATGATTTTCTAGCCAGTCTGCAAATCTACAAACAGAACCTGGCACTCGAGTTCCTCACCGGATATGTAATTGAATACGCGCTGTCAATCGATAATATATTCGTTATGGTACTTATTTTTACGGCTTTCGCGGTCGAAGAGAAGTACTACCACAGGGTTCTGTTCTGGGGTATTGTCGGGGCGGTAATAATGCGTTTCCTGTTCATTTTTGTGGGAGCAACCCTTATAAATCAATTTGGATGGATCCTGTACGTTTTCGGTGCATTCCTGGTGTATACGGGTATTACCATGTACCTGAATAGAAATGCAGATGAAAAAATCGATCCTGAGAATCACACGATGGTTAAGTTCGCATCAAAGTACTTCTCGGTGCATCCCGAATTTGTTGGTAACAAGTTTTTCATCAAAAAGAATGGAAAAAGGATGATAACGCCCTTATTCATCGTTCTTTTGATCGTTGAGTTCACCGACCTGATTTTTGCTGTTGATTCTATCCCGGCTATTTTTGCCGTTACAAAAGATCCTTATATCGTCTTCTTTTCAAACATCTTTGCCATACTTGGACTACGTTCCATGTTCTTCCTTTTAGTGAACATTATTCATAAATTCCACTATCTAAAGGTTGGGCTGGCTTTTCTTCTGATGTTTATTGGGATAAAAATGTTGGCGCATCACTGGCTTCACACCTGGGGGTTCACAACAACACACTCATTGATAGTGATTGTCCTGATACTGACTATCAGTGTGGTTGCATCCCTAATGTTCCCTAAGAAGATGGGACACCCTGCGAAGCATTAAGGCGTTAATATATCAATGAGCATTAATCAAGGGACTATATTCCATATCCTTAATTAATGCTCATTGCAAGAATTTCCTCAACGTATTTTCGTTCATTTGCCAGGCGGGGCACTTTATGCTGACCTCCCAGCTTCCCTTTATTTTTCAGCCAGTTGTAAAAAGTCCCTTCTTTGGCCACATGTATAAGGGGTCTCCGCAAGGCCATATCTTTAAATCGTTTGGCATCATAGTCTGAATTTACCTGACGGAGAGTATCATCCAGAATATCAGTAAACCGGTCAATAGTCTCGGGATGTTGCTCAAATTCAATGATCCACTCATGGCCGCCGGCCTCGTCTCCCTGAAAATAAATGGGGCAGGCAGTGTAATCCCTGATAATTGCTCCTGTGGCCTTGCAGGCTGCCGTTAATGCATTTTCTGCGTTGTCTATAATTACTTCTTCCCCAAAAGCATTAATGAAGTGTTTCGTTCTTCCGGTGATCTGTATCCTGAACGGAGACAGGGAAGTAAATTTGATTGTATCACCGATCATGTACCGCCATAAACCACCGTTGGTCGAAATAATAAGTGCATAATTTTTATTTAACTCTACTTCATCCAACCTGAGCGTTTTTGGATTCTCTTCTTCGAAATTCTCCATTGGCAGAAACTCGTAGAATATACCATAATCCAGCATTAGCAGCATCTCCTCTGAATTTGATTGGTCCTGAATACCAAAAAAGCCTTCTGAAGCATTATACGTTTCCAGATAATACATATTAGCCGAGGGGATCAGTTTTTTAAACTGCTCACGGTAAGGCGTAAATTTTACGGCACCATGTATATATAACTCAAGGTTAGGCCAAACTTCCAGGAGGTTATTCTTTCCGGTAATTTCCAAGAGATGTTTTGCCAGCACTACGGTCCAGGTGGGAACACCTGATATGTTGGTTACATTTACATCCATTGTAGCTCTGGCCATCTTTTCAATTTTCTCCTCATAATTATCCATTAGAGTAATGGACATATCCGGAGTTCGATAAAACTCTGCCCAGATTGGCAGGTTTTTGATCAATACTGCTGAAAGATCACCAAAGTATACATCACTGCTGGCCTGGTTCACCTGGTGGCTTCCTCCCAGGGCCAAAGCCTTGCCGGTAAATATCTGCGCATTGGGTCGATTATTACAATAAAGAGAGAGCATATCCTTCCCGCCTTTGTAATGACATTCTTCCAACGATTCCGGGCTAACAGGAATAAACTTACTACGATCGTTGGTTGTTCCGGATGACTTAGCAAACCAATGAATTTCTGTACCCCAAAGGATATTTTGTTCCCCTTTCAACATCCGTTCAATATAAGGCTTTAACGTGTCATAAGTCTGTATGGGAACCCGTTCCTTAAACTGTTCCTGGTTAAGAATAGAGTTATAATCGTATAATTTCCCCCATTCTGTATTTCGGGCGCCAGAGAGCAAATTTCTGAAGAGTTCATCCTGCACGTCATGCGGATATTTGATAAACAGCTCTATCTGGTGCATCCGCTTCTTCATGAACCAGTTAAAAATGGAGTTTACTATGGTCATATAGGTTTAGTCGTGTCTGTCGTCTTTTTCTTTCGTAACTCAAAATTTTGCCCTAAATAAAACTTACGCGCCATTTCATTACTCGCAATTTCCATTGGAGTTCCGGTCAGCATGATCTTTCCTTCGGTCAGCAAATAAGCCCTGTCTGTGATCGAAAGGGTTTCCTGTACATTATGATCTGTAATCAAAATGCCTATGTTCCGGTGCTTTAACTTTGCTACGATGGTTTGTATCTCCTCCACTGCGATCGGATCTACGCCCGCGAAAGGCTCATCCAATAGTATAAAATTAGGATTGGCAGCCAGAGCGCGTGCAATTTCAGTACGTCTGCGCTCTCCTCCTGATAACAAATCCCCCCGATTCTTCCGAACCCTGTGCAAGCTGAATTCAGTTAACAACTCTTCCAGCTTTTCTGTTTGCTCCGCTTTACTTAGGTTGCGCATTTCCAGAACAGCAAGGATATTATCTTCTACAGACAGCTTTCGGAAAACCGATGCTTCCTGAGCGAGATAGCCAATACCTTTTTGTGCTCTCCTGTACATCGGGTCTTCGGTGATGTCTTCCGTTTCTAAAAAAACATGACCTTCCGTTGGCTTGATCAGTCCCACAATCATATAAAACGACGTTGTTTTCCCTGCTCCATTAGGGCCAAGCAAACCAACAATCTCTCCTTGTTCTACATGGAAAGACACATTATTTACAACTGTACGCTGTTTATATTTTTTTACCAGATTCTCTGCTTTCAGTATCATGCTTTTATTCTTACGTCGTGCGTCTTATCCCTTTAACACATACCTGAATTGAGCGTTTGTCTTTCCAGTTATTTTCTTCAAGAGTATAACACACATCAAATGGGAGCCCCTGATTAATTAAATTGGCATACTGCCCAAGTCCAAACCCAATACAGTCAAATATAGCTGAATTCCCTTGTCTGATGTTCATTTTTAAATGATTATTACCGACAACTGATGCCCTTCCAACTACATTAACATTCTTACTAATAAAAACCGGCGCCAGGTTTTGCGGGCCAAATGGGGCGAACTGGTTAAGAACCCGGAAAAACTTTCCATCGATATCCTTCAGATCAAGTGGTGCATCTATATAGATTTCCTGGGTTAATAACTCCTCCGGGATGGTTCTCGACACAACATCCTCAAAACGCTGTTGTAAGGCGGGAATATTTTCGGCCTTCAACGTTAGTCCTGCTGCATATTTGTGCCCTCCAAATTGTTCGAGCAGATCACTGCAAGAACTCAGTGCTTCGTAAAGATCAAAACCGAGCACTGACCGGGCCGAGCCGGCAACGTGTCCGTTGGATTGCGTTAAAACAATAGTGGGGCGATAGTACTTCTCGGTTAACCTCGAAGCCACTATCCCTATAACTCCTTTATGCCAGTCTTCGTTGTAAACAACCGTAGTTTTTCTCTTCTGCAGGACAGGATCACCATCAATCATTGCTAAAGCCTGCTCTGTTATAGACAGATCATGTTCCTTACGCTCGATGTTTTTCAGATTGACTATCAAACTCTGACTTTTAGCTATATTTGCATCCTCTGCGATAAGCAGGCTCACGGCATGTTTGGCATCATCGATACGGCCGGCTGCATTAATACGCGGGCCTATCATAAATACGATATCTGAAATAGTGTATTGCTTTTTCCCCGAGAGCTCTATAAGAGCCGCTAAACCATTGCAAGGATTTTCATTCAGCCGTTTAAGCCCATACCATGCAAGTACCCTGTTTTCACCTGTTATCGGAACAATATCCGAGGCAATACTTACCGCTACAAGATCAAGGTAGCAGCATATCTCATCGAAAGGAACGCCATGCTTTTGAGCGTAGGCTTGTACCAGCTTAAAGCCAATGCCGCATCCTGATAATTCTTTATAGGGATAATCGCAATCTGCTCTTTTCGGGTCAAGTACTGCAACTGCGCCTGGCAAGATGCTTCCCGGAAGGTGGTGATCGCAAATGATAAAATCTATGCCGAGGGTATTCGCATAATCAATCTTGTCAACCGATTTGATACCACAATCTAAAGCAATGATCAAACTAAAACCATTTTCAGCAGCATAATCAATTCCCTGAAAAGATATCCCATAGCCTTCCTTATACCTGTCGGGAATATAATATTCAATCTCCTGATGGATTTTTTTGAAAAAACCATAAACTAAAGAAACTGAAGTAGTCCCGTCTACATCATAGTCGCCGTATATCAGGATCCTTTCATTTCGTTGCAGGGCTGTTTCTATTCGCTGTACAGCCTTCACCATATCCTTCATTAAAAAAGGGTCATGAAGGTGACTAAGCTCGGGCCTGAAGAAATAACGCGCTTCTTCGAAAGTATTTATTCCCCTGTTTACGAGCAAAGCAGCCAAAACCTTTTCAATATTTAGCAGGTGTTGTAGCTCCTCTACCGCATTTGAGTTAGTTATATCCTGCTCTGCCCACCTTTTTTGCATATATTTGTTAGGTTTGAGGGGTAAATATAATACTAAATAAACTATTTGCCTCAAGGCTGTTTTATAAGCAATTCATTATCAATATACATTTTTATCCGGGACAACGATCTGTTGTTCCAACATCAGATAACTGCAATTAATGAAAGTATTCCCACTACACGAAGGTTCTTACTCAGTTGATAGTTCAAAAAAATTCATACCGTTCGACCCTGCAATCCACAGCCCTAAAGATCGCCCGGCCTCTCTCTTTGTTTACGTTCAACCCTTTTTGATCGAAACTTCAGATAGTTTAATTGTTATTGATGCTGGCCTTGGATATAAAGACGATGATGGCGAATTGATTATTCATAAAAATATCCGTCAGGCGGGCTACCATCCCGGGGACGTTAACCTGCTGCTTATGTCTCACCTTCATTTTGACCATTCAGCAGGAATGATCTATGAAAAAAATGGCAGGCACGAACTTACTTTTCCCAATGCGGAATATGTTATCAATCGCCATGAATGGGAAAATGCTTACAGTCATCCGTCAAAATCTTATCGCACAGAAATATTCGATGTAGTACAGCGAAGTGGTAGTATTCACTTTATTGAGGGTGATGGCCGCTTCAACGATAAAATCACTTATGAAGTAACTGGTGGGCATTGCGAGTTTCATCAGGTTTTTCACCTGGAAGATAAAGATGAAAAAGTCTTTTATGGCGGCGACATTCTGCCAGAGCCTGAACAACTTCTAAGAAAGTTCAAAGCTAAATACGACTTTGATGGCGCCCGGGCAATGGAATTGCGAGAGCAGTACGGAAAACAGGCTGCTGACAACAATTGGCTGTGCTTATTTTATCACGCCAAAAGCGAAGCCATGGGAAGAGTTGAGTATAGCGGGGATGCTTTTAAGGTAATAGGAGAACAGCTGGGTAGGTAATATACATATCGCCTTAACAGTATAAATTCAAAAATCACCGGACTCTTTGAACCGCCCAAACCCTAAATCAGTTTTTACATAAGCACCGAAAACAAAATAATCGTTTAAACGCTTATCGTATATCCTTTGCATATATGGAAAAAAATGACGATACCTTGCCTGCTTTCTTTTGCGTACCTGACATTACAGGCTTTACCAGATTTATTGCAACCGCTGACATTTCCTTTAGTAAAGATTTCATAGCAGGGCTGCTGCGCAAGTTAATTAATGCCAACATTTTAAAAATGAGCGTTGGCGAAATTGAAGGTGATGCTATTTTCTTTTACAAGGTTGGACGGTTGCCTTCTGTCAATCAGGTGGCCAAGCAATGTAAGGTATTATTTAAAGTTTTCTATGATTATGTACGTGAGGTAGAAAAAGAAGATCCGGAAAATCATGAAAAACATTTCGCCGATGGTCAGATGGGTTTAAAGATCATTATTCATTACGGACAAATAAGTTTAGCAAATATTAAAGGCCGCACCAAATTGATTGGAGAAGACGTAATTATCACTCACAAGTTACTAAAAAATAGCATAGAGGAGGATGAGTATATCCTTCTTACTCAAAACTACCTTGACAAAATCCGAAAGAAAGACGTTAGTTCATGGTTTCATTGGGACGATCTGAAAAAATCTTCTGATGTATACGATCATATTGGCGAGATTGAATACTGGTATATTCCTTTTGGGGAAGACTCCGCTATTTAGGTTTTCTCTTTAACTATCATAAGAAAAAAGCATTATCACAACGAAGCCGACCGCACATAGCACCAAACCTCCCATGAAAATATTGTACGACCAGCTTAACAACCGATATTTTTTGACTAACACTGCCCCCAAATGATAGATATCAATACTCATGCTGTCGTAAAGCTCTTCTTTTTCTTTCTTTAACTCTTTAATTCTGTTCACGAACTCGTGTAAATGCAACTGGGCAAAATTCCCAAAAAACAGAATACTGCTATCCTTCTTTTTTAATTCATAGCGCTCTTTAGAAGTCACATTTGGCCTTGAGGAAAGAACTGCAAAGACCACCGCAAGTAAACTGGTAATTAACAGAACAGCCATCGGAATAACAAAACGCAGACTTCCAAACTCATTCTGTCCTGAAAATGTATAACCAGAACCGAACAAAGTGATCACGAGAGAAATAATTATGGTATTTATACTGATCATGATATTAGCTTTATTGTCAGCAATAGAGCTAAGGTTGATATGGTACTCATACAAAGAACGGTATAAGGTCTCGATACCCCTGCCTTCTTTCTGCACTTTGTTTTCGGGAGAGGTTTTATCCAGCTTCGCCTTTAACTTTTCACCCTCAATTCTTAAAAGTTCGATTTTCTCGCGTTGAATTCTTATATTCTCCTCCCTTGTGCCGTCATATTTAAGAATTGCCTCTTCAGTAATATACGATTTACATATCAAAAAATTTAGTTGTTCTTCTGCCCATTCAAGATCACTATAAGTCTTTCCCAGGACCCTTTCCCATTCGATACGCAGTAATTCCGCCCGTTGGCTAAACTTTTTCTTGCCAATATTTATATAATCGGCATCATGGAGTATTTCCTGTAAAGTTCCATTCGGAGTATGTAAGGCACTGGTCGACAAAATCAGCTCTTCTATTTTTTTCAGATCTTCCAGCGGATAATCGTTTCCTAAGAACTCTTTCAAAATCCTCACACTTGCCTCTTCGTGACCTTTATATACTTCTGTATAACCTGTATCATGGAATAATGCAGCAAGCATCAATATTTCGTAATCCCGACTCGTAAGATTGTAAGCCTCGGCTAGTTCTTTACATGCTTTAGTTGTTTGTAATGTATGTTTATAGTTGTGGTATACGTAATCCGATTGTAGCTTTTCTCTGAATAAATTAAATACAAATTCCTGAGCGCTTTTAACAATTGGGTTATTATTCTTCATACTTGCCTATTAATATGCTTGAAAACTATAATCTATAAAAAGAGTTATTATACAGCTTAATGTTACAACATCAAATTGTGTGATACCCCTATGAACAGAATATACATACTTTTGTTAGTAGCTTTTTTTTATTCATGTGAAAACAACGGGAAAAAAGCAGACAGTACCAATAGTACAGCCGGACAGAAAACTCTTGAACCTATTGGCGGTAAACTCTATTCCGTACCTGAAGAACTCAAAGAAATTTCAGGAATATCCTTTGTTAATGATACTCTTTTAGTATCCATTCAGGATGAGGAGGGCATTTTATACTTTTATAGTCTTACTACTGAGAGCGTTACCCGAAAGTATGAATTTTGGAAAGGAAAGGACTATGAGGATATAGCAGTGGTAGGGAACGATTTGTTCATTGTAAATAGTTCAGGAACAATTTATGAGCTCAAAAACTTTAATACAGGTCCTTCCAAGCCAATAGTTCACAAAACTGCTCTGACAGAAGAAAACAATATTGAGGGTTTAGCGTACGATGCTAAAAATTCACGGCTCCTGCTGGCTGTTAAAGATAAAAGCCTCGACGATGACGAAAGCAAAAAAGACATCTATGCGTTTGATCTGAAAACGAAGAAGCTAGATACACGTGCAGCCTACTCCATCCGTCTTTCACAGGTTGAGGATTATTTTGCAGGAGACAAGCTGGAAGAGATCTCCAAAAAATTACTTAAAAAACTCGGCAATCAGAACTTAAATGAAGTATTTAGAACCTCAGCACTCAACTTCCATCCCCACACGGGCAACTTGTATGTACTTTCATCTTTAAACAATATTATCGCGGTACTTAGTCCGCAGGGAAAAATCTTGGAGATTCTCGAACTGGACGGTAAAGAGTTTATTCAGCCTGAAGGTTTGGCATTTACAAGTGATGGACGCTTATTCATTTCAAACGAAGGAAAAAACAAACAAGCAAATATTATCGAAATAAAATATGAAGATTAATTCTATTAAGAACTTAGGATATATAATATTTTCATTAATTGTATTCAGTGGCTGTATAAGCCTTAAGCCCTACTATGCTAAAAGTCAACTCGATTGGCAAAAAGCTACCCCTCCTGACTCGCTGAAATTGAAATACTCAGTTTTTATCATTGGGGATGCGGGCAAACCCGACGATAATAAGCAGGAACCTTCTTTGAAGTTGTTACAAAGTCAGCTCTATGACAGTACCAGAATAGTTAAGGGCGACACGTCATCAAATATCTCGCGGCCTGAAGACGTTGTCATTTTTGCCGGTGACAACATTTATGAAACTGGGTTGCCAGAGCCAAATGCACCTGACAGGAAAGAGAAAGAACGCCGCATTATAGAACAAATGAATGTTGTTAAAAACTTTAGGGGTCGTAAAATTTTCATTCCGGGTAATCATGACTGGAATGAAATGCGGCCCGGAGGTCTTGCCGCGGTAAATCGTGAAGAAGAGTTCGTAGAAAACTACCTGGATTCAAGCGACGTATTTATACCAAGCAACGGATGTCCCGGGCCGGTAGAAATCCAGTTGAATAAGGATCTGGTAGTAATCGTGTTGGACAGCGAATGGTGGTTGCATAAGTATGAGAAACCCATAGCACCCGACAACGGCTGCACTGCCGGAAGCCGGGTAGAAATAATGGAACAAGTCAAAGATATCTTGCTACGGAACAAGGGTAAGAACATTTTGATCACCCAGCATCATCCCTTATTCTCCAACGGTACCCATGGCGGCTATTTTACACTTAAAGACTATATATTTCCGTTAACCCTGGTTCGCGACCGGCTTTACATTCCCCTCCCCATAATCGGATCGATCTATCCTCTTATGAGGAAATACGGAGTTTCCAGGCAAGATCTATCTAACAAAGATTACCAACAGTTAAAGCGCGGACTGTTATCTATTCTGGGAGATGAAGAGAATGTAGTGTTGGCTACCGGGCACGAACATGCTTTACAGTTTAATAAGTTTGAGAATCTTAATCACATCATCAGCGGTGCGGGGGCGAAGTCCAATCCTGTGGTGAAGGGCAACGGCGCTCTCTTTGCTCATGGTCATAAAGGCTTTGCGCGGTTAAATTACTATGACAACGGACAAAGCTGGGTAGAATTTTGGGAACCTGTTGGTGATGGATCGACAGGAAAGTTGATTTACAGGGCCCCTCTGTATGCTATTCCTCCAAAAACAAATAGGGACATCCGTGAAGAAAAACAAATCAATTACGGAGACAGTGTAAAATTAATTGCTGCAGGCGAAGAATATAAAGCAAGCAGGTTCAAGCGCAATTTATTCGGTGAACACTATCGGGAAACATGGGCTACCCCTGTTTCTGCCCCCTATCTGGATCTTGCAACGTTTGCAGGAGGCTTAACACCGTTAAAAATGGGAGGGGGAAAACAAACCACATCCCTCCAGCTTCAGGGAAAAGACGGAAATGTCTATCAATTCAGAACCATTAGTAAAGACCCAAGTGCACTACTTCCGGAAGGGTTGGTCAAAACCTTTGCTGAAGACTTCCTCCAGGATCAGATCTCATCCGCCCATCCCTATGGTGGAATCATCATTCCTGGTATGGCGAAAAGAATCGGTATTTACTATGTCAGCCCGCAATTGGTCTACATGCCTCATAGTCGCTTACTCGGTCCTTATATTCAACAGGTAGGTGGTGAATTAGGAACAATAGAAGCACGTCCGGATGAGGATGTCTCCGACTTTAAGTCGTTTGGAAACGCAAAAAATGCTGTTAGTACAAGAAAAATGTACGAAGAAGTTTTGGAAGACAACGATAATGAAGTCGATCAGTTGATGTTCTTAAAAGCCCGGCTTTTCGACATGCTTATTAATGATTGGGACAGGCACGAAGATCAATGGAGATGGGCTGAATTTAAAAAGGATAAAGGATCTATTTACCGTCCAATTCCGAGGGATCATGACCAGGCGTTTTCAAAGTATGATGGCTTTTTTCCACGTCTGATGTCAAAAGTTACTCCCGGGCTACAAACATTCGGCAATGAAATTGCAGATGTCAAAAAACTGAATACAGCTGCAAGGGACCTCGACAGAAATTTCCTTAACAAACTTTCCAGGAGTCAATGGATCGATTGTGCAGAACAGATAAAAAAAGCACTAACAAACGAGGCAATTGACAGTGCAGTTAAAAGTATGCCTCCGGAAGTTTTTGACAGATCGGGCGCTGAAATCAGTAATAAACTTAAGTCAAGGAGAGATGGTTTGACCGAGGCTGCTGTAAGATACTACGAGGTATTAGCAAAGGAAGTTAATATAACCGGCTCAGACAAAAAAGAGTTTGTTCGTGTACAATCGCTTGGAGACAGCACAACCGTCACTATTTGCAAGATAAACAAAGATGAAAAGGTGGAAAAAACCTTATATCTCAGAACATTCAACCGGAATGAGACAAACGAGATTCGGATTTTCGCACTTCAAGGCCGCGACAGTATCGTCGTGGAGGGAGAAAAGTCGCCAATTAAGGTCCGGATAGTTGGAGGCGAGGATAAAGACTATATTGCTGATCACTCTAGTCCTGGAACTGGGAAGCCAGTTAAATACTACGATAGCGACGAGGGCAATACCATCATTAAAAATGACAATGTACGGTTACGTCTATCTGCCAGCCCCTCTGTAAATACTTACGAACAAAAATGGTTTAATTACGATAAGGCAGGTATTATCCCCTCTGTGGATTATAACGCAGACGACCAGTTTTTCATTGGTGCGGGCTACTCAATTACCCATTATGGTTTTCGAAAAAAACCCTATAGTTACAACCAAACAGTAAAGGGAAATTTTGCGCCAAAAACAAATGCTTACACAATAAGATATCGGGGAACGTTCCACTCGCTTTTTAAGGAGAATCATGATCTGATACTACATACAGCATATAATGGACCGAAATATACCTTCAACTATTATGGTGAAGGCAACTCGACGCCTAATGTGGGCGATGATGTTGATTATTTCAGAGTTCGTACTAAGAACTTCAGCATTGCAGCGGTATACCAAAGACGGTTTACTCAGGCCTTTAGCGTTGGAATTGGCCCCGGCTATGAGCATTATTGGATGGAAAAACAACCGAATAAATTCCTGACGAGTGAACAGTTCTTTGACAAGGAAGACATCAACAACCCATCAAGATTCGCTGTGATCAGATCTTATGCAAATGTTAACTATGTAGACAATGAAATCTTTCCGACAACAGGAGTCAGATGGTTTAACAACGCCAGTTACTTCAGTGAAATTAAAGGCATCCGGAAGGACTTCATGCAGTTGAAGAGCAATGTATCATTCTTTGGTACCCCTAACTTTAACTTTCCGATCACGCTGGCATTAAATGTAGGCGCGGCTACAAACATCGGTGACTATAAATTTTTCCAGGCCAATTCATTGGGAAGCAACACTTACTTAAGAGGTTACCGTAATAACCGGTTCTCTGGACGGAGCGCGCTATACAGCAATACCGAACTCCGTTTTGCGGTATCAAGTATGAGAAATTATATCCTCACTGGTAATTACGGCCTATTTGGATTCTTCGATACTGGAAGGGTCTTTTCCGATAACCCTGAAAAAGGCATCTGGCATACCGGATATGGTCCGGGTGTCTGGATTAATTTCTATAATAAATTCCTGGTATCAGCAGGATATGGAATGTCAAAGGAAGGGGGTTATTTTTCTTTAAATACAGGTTTTGCATTCTAAAGCTACTCACAAAAAAGGAGGTTTTACAACCTCCTTTTTTGTGAGTAGCTTAGTTTAAACTTACAGGCTTGCACTTACTTTGGACGCCATCTGAAGAGCATTATAAGCATTAACAACGCCTCCGGATATACAAATATCAGCCAATTTGACTTTCTTTCTTTCTCCATCCTCTCTGATCTTAACTTTCTGCTCAACCTTCACAACAGATTTAAGAATGATGTCCTTTACCTGCGCAGCCGTGAGGTTGGGATAGTACGAGCGGATTAGAGCTGCAAGTCCGGCAACAACAGGAGAAGCCATACTCGTCCCATCTTCCTCCTTATATTTAGATTCTGGAATTGTGGAACTAATTTTCATCCCTGGAGCAAACACATCTACTGTATAGCGTCCGTAATTAGAAAATTCAGCCACAAGATTTTCATCATTTTTCCAGCCACTCGCTCCTACCTCGATCCAGTTGTTTACTTGCGGACCAAAGAACCGGGCTGAATCAATTCTAGGCTTTTGCGGCAAAGCAGGTCTCATAATTCCGCCAATCCCGTTTGACTGTTGCCGGTTCTGACCATTCATAAAGGGATCTGGACGGCTTTGAGGGAGATTAGCAAAGTTCGCATTGGTGGTGTCGCTTAAAAATTTATTCGGAAAGTTATTACTATGATCGTTGTTCTTTCCGTCATTTCCTGCAGCATGCACTATTAGCACATCCTTTTGCTCTGCGTATCTCACTGCACTGTCTACAACTGCCTTATCCCACGAATAACCTTTACCAAAACTCATGTTAATAACCCGGGCCCCATTGTCAACCGCATACCTAATAGAGTTAGCTATATCTTTATCACGTTCGTCCCCATCAGGCACAGCTCGTAATCCCATAATTCTAACGTTGTCTGCAACCCCATTAATGCCCTTGCTATTGTTTCGAACTGCGCCAATGATACCTGCTACATGTGTTCCATGGTAAGCATCAGGCCCTGTGACGTCTCCGTTTCCGTATAACCGTTGTCTACTATCCGCGTAATCATCTCCTATTGAGTCTCGTGGATCATACATAAGATTCAGATGATAATTTAACTGACTATAATAATATTTGTAAACATCGTTGAGCTCTTCCCGAACCTTTTTGAAGTCCTGTTCCTTTTTAAGCTCGGATTTTACGAGCTTAAGAACCTTCTGCTCATTTCCATTTTTTGCGTCATACTTTTCAATATCTGTTGCAGTAACTTCCTTCTTTCCAATCTTCAATACGATCGAATCAAGAGTCTTTTTTACTATAGAAAAATTTTCATAACCTATTCTCGCATTTTGCATCTTATCCATATGCTCTGTTACGAGTTTCTTATACAGTGAAAACTCTTTTCTTTCCTGCGCCGATAGCGGTGTGGAATTAAGTACAGAAGCGTATTTATCCTGATAGATTCTTATTAAACGCACCAGTTCAAGATTGTCATATCTGACATTTCCCTTTGCTGATCCGATAAAATTCCAACCATAAATATCATCGGTATAACCGTTTTTATCCTCATCGACCTTGTTGCCTGCAACTTCCTTCGGATTTTTCCACATTATTGATTTCAAATCCTCATGGTCTTCATCGATGCCGCCATCAATCACTGCAACAATAACCGGGCTACTCTCCCTTCCCTTTAGCAGATCATAAGCTTTCTCGGTGCTGATCCCAAAAACACCATCCTTCTGTAAGTCCAGATTCTGCCAGTTCGGCTTCGGCTGATCTTGTGCCATTACACCAAGTGGAAGTAATAGACTAATGAAAAATATCTTCCTGAAAAACGTCATAGTTTAAATTTTATCTAAGTGAATCTCTAACGAAAAATGTTGCTATTAAATTATTAAGTATTTATTTAAGGACAAAAACTATACAATCAATATCCTCTTATTTAGCATATTTTAACACTTCAATCGTGGAAATGATTTCAATATATCGCTATAAGCACACGCGGCATGCGGGCGCTAGTCAAATGACTTAGAACGTTCGCCTGCCTACGCACGCGTGTTCTCGCTGGCGCGCGTGTGCCGCGTGCTCCCCTGGCCATCTTAACCAGCTGCATCCCAGCCATGGAAAAACAAAAAAGCCCGTTAGTATAACTAACGAGCTTCTGTTTTTAATAAAGATTTGGCACCGACCTACTCTCCCACATGTTACTGCAGTA
>NZ_JAFMZP010000019.1 GCF_024436435.1 Desertivirga xinjiangensis | reverse complement strand
AGAAGCGTGGAGAATAACGGATTCGAACCGTTGACCCCCTGCGTGCAAGGCAGGTGCTCTAGCCAGCTGAGCTAATTCCCCAATAAGAGTATTTCCTTATAGTAGTCCCGAGCAGATTTGAACTGCTGACCCCTACATTATCAGTGTAGTGCTCTAACCAAACTGAGCTACGGGACTGTTTTTCAATCACGCCTCTCCGGTTATTACACCCTGAACAGGCTTTATCTTTTGGGTTGTTTCTTCTTGTCTTTATTATTAAAGAATATTCATAGCATAACGAGTGTCTTTTATCACACTCTCTAGAAAGGAGGTATTCCAGCCGCACCTTCCGGTACGGCTACCTTGTTACGACTTAGCCCCAGTTACCGGTTTTACCCTAGGACGCTCCTTACGGTTACATACTTCAGGTACCCCCAGCTTCCATGGCTTGACGGGCGGTGTGTACAAGGCCCGGGAACGTATTCACCGCAGCATTGCTGATCTGCGATTACTAGCGAATCCAACTTCATGAGGTCGAGTTGCAGACCTCAATCCGAACTGTGAATGGCTTTTTGAGATTGGCATCATATTACTATGTAGCGGCCCTCTGTACCATCCATTGTAGCACGTGTGTAGCCCCGGACGTAAGGGCCATGATGACTTGACGTCGTCCCCTCCTTCCTCTCTGTTTGCACAGGCAGTCTGAATAGAGTCCCCACCTTTACATGCTGGCAACTATTCACAGGGGTTGCGCTCGTTGCGGGACTTAACCCAACACCTCACGGCACGAGCTGACGACAGCCATGCAGCACCTAGTTTCCTGTCCCGAAGGACTGATCTATCTCTAGACCATTCAGTAACTTTCAAGCCCGGGTAAGGTTCCTCGCGTATCATCGAATTAAACCACATGCTCCTCCGCTTGTGCGGGCCCCCGTCAATTCCTTTGAGTTTCACCCTTGCGGGCGTACTCCCCAGGTGGAATACTTAACGCTTTCGCTTAGACGCTAACTGTATATCGCTAACATCGAGTATTCATCGTTTAGGGCGTGGACTACCAGGGTATCTAATCCTGTTTGATCCCCACGCTTTCGTGCCTCAGCGTCAATTAAACCATAGTAAGCTGCCTTCGCAATTGGTGTTCTGTGACATATCTATGCATTTCACCGCTACTTGTCACATTCCGCCTACCTCTAGTTCATTCAAGCTCTTCAGTATCAAAGGCACTGCGATGGTTGAGCCACCGTCTTTCACCTCTGACTTAAAAAGCCGCCTACGCACCCTTTAAACCCAATAAATCCGGATAACGCTTGGATCCTCCGTATTACCGCGGCTGCTGGCACGGAGTTAGCCGATCCTTATTCTTACCATACATTCAGCCCTCTACTCGTAGAAGGGTTTATTCTGGTACAAAAGCAGTTTACAACCCATAGGGCAGTCTTCCTGCACGCGGCATGGCTGGTTCAGGCTTGCGCCCATTGACCAATATTCCTTACTGCTGCCTCCCGTAGGAGTCTGGTCCGTGTCTCAGTACCAGTGTGGGGGGTCATCCTCTCAGATCCCCTAGACATCGTCGTCTTGGTGAGCCGTTACCTCACCAACTAACTAATGTCACGCATGCCCATCTTAATCCTATAAATATTTGATCATTGTCTGATGCCAGACTGTGATTTTATGCGGTGTTAATCCGAATTTCTTCGGGCTATCCCCCTGATTAAGGTAGGTTGCATACGCGTTACGCACCCGTGCGCCACTTTCATAGGGAGCAAGCTCCCTAATCGCGTTCGACTTGCATGTATTAGGCCTGCCGCTAGCGTTCATCCTGAGCCAGGATCAAACTCTCCATTGTAATGAAGTTTTTGCTTCTCTGACCCTATTGTATCTCAAATAGAATCGA
>NZ_JAFMZP010000018.1 GCF_024436435.1 Desertivirga xinjiangensis | reverse complement strand
AAACAAAAAAGCCCGTTAGTATAACTAACGAGCTTCTGTTTTTAATAAAGATTTGGCACCGACCTACTCTCCCACATGTTACTGCAGTACCATTGGCTCTGGCGGGCTTAACTTCTCTGTTCGGAATGGGAAGAGGTGGACACCGCCGATATAGGCACCTGAAGATTTTTAATGTTCCTTAGGATTATCCCCAAAAAACAATGACAAATACTGAAAGAAGTAATAAGAAAACAACAGATCATTATCTGCTTACAAAGAAAGCTTCGGGTAATTAGTACTACTCGGCTATGATGTTACCACCTTTACACCTGTAGCCTATCAACGTGATAGTCTCTCACGACCCTATATGGAAAACTCATCTCGTGGCTAGTTTCGCACTTAGATGCTTTCAGCGCTTATCTATTCCCAACGTAGCTACTCTGCAGTACAGCTGGCGCCATAACAGATTCACTAGAGGTTAGTCCAACCCGGTCCTCTCGTACTAAGGTCAGCCCCACTCAATTTTCCTACGCCCACAACAGATAGGGACCGAACTGTCTCGCGACGTTCTGAACCCAGCTCGCGTGCCACTTTAATCGGCGAACAGCCGAACCCTTGGGACCTTCTCCAGCCCCAGGATGTGACGAGCCGACATCGAGGTGCCAAACCTCCCCGTCGATATGAGCTCTTGGGGGAGATCAGCCTGTTATCCCCAGCGTACCTTTTATCCTTTGAGCGATGGCCCTTCCATGCAGAACCACCGGATCACTATATCCGTCTTTCGACCCTGATCGACTTGTCTGTCTCACAGTCAAGCAAGCTTTTGCTATTGCACTCCACGTACGGTTACCAAGCGTACTGAGCTTACCTTTGAAAGCCTCCGTTACCTTTTTGGAGGCGACCACCCCAGTCAAACTACCCACCAAACAATGTCCTCCGCTTTGCAGAGTTAGACACCGGATACATAAAGGGCGGTATTTCAAGGTTGACTCCACAATGGCTGGCGCCACTGCTTCACTGCCTCCCGCCTATCCTACACATCATGTACCCAATATCAATGTTAAGTTGTAGTGAAGGTGCATGGGGTCTTTCCGTCCCGTTGCGGGTAACCGGCGTCTTCACCGATACCACAATTTCACCGAGCTCATGGCTGAGACAGCGCCCAGATCGTTACACCATTCGTGCAGGTCGGAACTTACCCGACAAGGAATTTCGCTACCTTAGGACCGTTATAGTTACGGCCGCCGTTTACCGGGGCTTCGATTCAATGCTTCGCCTTGCGACTAACATCCCCTCTTAACCTTCCGGCACCGGGCAGGTGTCAGGCCTTATACCTCATCTTTCGATTTTGCAAAGCCATGTGTTTTTGTTAAACAGTCGCCTGGGCCTTTTCACTGCGGCCTCATTGCTGAGGCGCCCCTTCTCCCGAAGTTACAGGGCCATTTTGCCGAGTTCCTTAGCCATGATTCACTCGAGCACCTTAGGATTCTCTCCTCGACTACCTGTGTCGGTTTACGGTACGGGTTTTTATAACCTGAAGCTTAGCGGGTTTTCTTGGAAGTCTGATTACCTGAACTATCCGCGCCCCCGAAGGTTTGCGGTACTATCAGCTTTCAGCTAATACTCCGGATTTGCCTGGAATACTAATACCTACAGCCTTTAACGAACTATTCCGTCAGTTCGCGTCAGTGTCACTACTCCGTCACCACATCGCAGTTATAAAAAGTATGGGAATATTAACCCATTGTCCATCGGAATCTCCACCCGGATTATCCTTAGGCCCCGACTAACCCTGATCCGATTAGCGTTGATCAGGAAACCTTAGTCTTTCGGTGGGCAGGTTTCTCGCCTGCCTTATCGTTACTTATGCCTACATTTGCTTTTCCAGCCTCTCCACCA
>NZ_JAFMZP010000017.1 GCF_024436435.1 Desertivirga xinjiangensis | reverse complement strand
CGCTAGCGTTCATCCTGAGCCAGGATCAAACTCTCCATTGTAATGAAGTTTTTGCTTCTCTGACCCTATTGTATCTCAAATAGAATCGATTTTTTAATTAATACTATTGTGTGTGATACGACTTGGATAATTCTTGCTGTTAACGAGTTAACTTGGTATTATCTCTCGTTATGCTATCTTGAATATTTCTTTAAAGAACTTTCTCGCTTCCCCATCACGGTTCCGCTATATTTCTGTCAGCCGGTTAAGGCTGTTAGAATGTCATTGTTGTTTGCCTAAGCCTTGCGCTTTCGGCGTTTCCCTTTGTTCGTTTCGGGAGTGCAAAGGTAGAAATCTTTTTTCTTTCTGCAAGCTTTTTTTGAAAATTTTATTTTCTCTTTTCCTGCCCCCTTTTGCTCTTCTTTCAATGGCGTTCCGGCCTTGCGCCGTCACGTTTTTGTTTTCCCCTTATTCGTTTTGGGACTGCAAAGGTGGGATTATTTTTAATACGTGTCAAGGGGTCAGGTGAAATATTTCAAACTTTTGGATGAGAACGCTGTTAAAGAGGGTTTTAGTTTTTGAGGGGGCCTTATATTGCAGCATAGAACAAACGCGGCACGCGTGCGCTAGCAAAGCTGTAAGACGCCTGCCGTCCCTAAAATATCTTCAAGAGCCTAAGAGGAGAGAGCTGTCTAACTAAATAACTAAAGCCTACCAAAAATATATCTTAAAGGGCCGGATTGCCGCAGGGCTAATAGTTATACTGAAAACTTCAGCCAACCACTCCCCTCATACCCAAAAACGAATTGCTTGGGATTAATGATCTCTGCTAATATTTCAATGGTATCAACAATCCTGGGGCTGGGACGATTAAAATAATGATTACCATCAGCAATATACACCTGGTTGTTTTTCACCGCAGCAAGCTCGGCCCACCCCGGTATTTGAAATAAGGTATCAATCTCTTGAAGGCTTCTCGAAATTGAAAAGCCGCAGGCTGCAGCAATGATTATGTCAGGATTCTGTTCTATCAGATCCTGCGGATCTATATACGGCGAATGTTCGCCGGATTTTGCAAGCACCGGTTCACCGCCTGCAATTTCAATAAGCTCAGGTGTCCAGTTTCCTGCAGCCATTAGAGGAGAAAACCATTCAACACAAGCAACACGAGGTCGTTTCTCAATAAACTTCAGCTTGTGTTTGATCAGATCCTTCCTTTCAGTTAATTCATCTAACAGAATACGCCCTTGTTCAGCAGCACCTAATCTATCCGCCAGGGACTGAATATCCCTGAAAATCTCTTCCAGTGTATTTGGACTAAGGGAGATCACTTCTGTCTTCTTTTGAACCAGTTCGTTTAATGCCGCCTCAACATCCTTAAGGCTAATCGCACAAACCTCACATTGCGTTTGTGTAATTATAACATCCGGGCCTAGATCTTTAATAAGATCCTCATTCACCTCGTAAACCGATAAGGCATCTGCCAAAACCTCCTTTACCTGTTTATCAATAGCTGCACTTGAAACATCCGGATTAATTTTTAAAGTAGAACAAACTGGCAAATGTTGAACAGATTCGGGATAATCGCACTGGTGGGAGCGACCGATCAACCGGCTTTCAAGCCCGAGAGCACAAACAATTTCAGTAGAGGCAGGCAGAAGGGATATTATCGTATCAGGCATTGACTTAATTTTGTGGCAAATGTAAATAATAGCCGGCTATTAGCGGATGATCATTGCCAATAGCCGACTATTATTTACATTCCTTGTCCCGACTGACCGCTATCTTGCTTCAAATCGTCATTATTCACGCCTCGTTTCTTTTTAGACGGAGGGTTAAAGTTCATCTTACCAAACTGCCAGCTAAAATTCACACCCACAGAACGAAAGGGTACCGAAAAGTTACTGCTTTGAGTCAATCCATTTGCACCATTGAAGCTACTGCTGAAATTCTTCCGTTCATTAAACGGATCAACTACATTGATCCCAATCTTGCCCTTTTTATTCAAAATTTCTTTATTCAGCGACATCTGCCACATGTTAAACGCAGGATTCTTTCCCTGAGACGTTCTACGTGGAGCGTTGATGATCGCAAAGGTTTCCGCTAATAAGCCTTTTGAAACAGTAACAGAACCGCCTAAAAAGGCATTATACATAAGATAAGTTTTATCACTATTTGCGGCTGCCGACACAAAGGAAGAGCTTACGGTTGGCTTGTAGGAATAAACATTTACATTCCCCCTTACGGTCAGCCCTTTCACCGGACTTACCTGTCCATAAAAAGAACCTCCAAGAGAATTATTGCTTCCGATATTCTGAAAGGATGTTAACGACACCGATTCTCCCTCATAATCGTCAGATCTGATGAAGCTTTCAATAATATCATCCGTATGCCTGAAATACAGTGATGCATTAATCACAGAGGTTTTGATGAATGTTGAGTAGTTAAATTCAACACTCTGTGATACTTCCGGTTTTAGATCGGGATTACCCATTGAGTGCGCTATATTGTTGCTAATATTCCTGAAAGGATTCAGGTATTGCAAACTCGGCCGTTGAATACGCTTGCTATAGCTCAAGCGGAACGAGTTTGTCTTGATCGTTTTAGATATCGACAAACTGGGGATCAAATTGAAATAGTCTTTTGAAAAAGGCGTCAGCCCCTGAGTTGTATTACTTGCATCTCCTTTAATTTGAGTATTCTCTATCCTGGCACCGGTTTGAATCCCCCATTTATTTTTCAGTTGGAAGGTCAGAACCGAATAGCCGGAATATACATCCTGATCATAATTATAAGTGTTAGAAAGCGCATCATTATAAACGAAATCCTCACCTTCCCTTCTGTCAAACACGTAGTCACTGTTGATTCTTCGGGCAATTGACTTAGCTCCCAGCTCTAACTTAACCTTGCTGGAAACTGGCAGGGAATAATCCGCCTGAATGGTGTATTCATCATTTATACCTTCGTTATTACCCAGCTGGTCTCTGTCGCGTTCCTCACTGTAAAAATTCTCAAAATCAGTTTTTGCTTTCATATGCGTCCACTGGCCCGCAACAGAAATTTCATGGCCCTCTTTTTTGTATTTGTGAGTATAATCAGCGTTCCAGTCAAAACCAGTGAACCGGTTTTCGTTATCATTATTAATCAGGTTAAATATTGGGTCGGTTGGTCCTAAACCCAAATTATCTATTCTGGTGTTCTGAGAAGAACCATCCGTGTTAAATCCGCCCTGATGATAACGGATGCCAGATGAGACACTGTTTTTATTATTGAAATCGTAACCGACATTTCCTGATGAAGAAAATCCGTAACGTCTGAGATCTGTAGTCCCACTTTGAAGGTTACTGCTGGCTTCATTTCGAAATTCGGTTCTTGTTGCAGTTTCCTGAGGCCAGGTTAGATTTCCTCCAAAATTTCCGGTTATACTCAGCCGGTTTTTATTGATGTTAAGATTAGCATTCCCATTATTCTGACGCGTTCCTAGGCCGCCGCTTATAGAGCCGCTTACGCCAGCCATTTCTTTTTTCTTTGTAATAATATTTAATATCCCGGCTGAACCTTCCGCATCATATTTTGCAGAAGGACTCGTGATCACTTCCACACTCTTAATCTGGTCAGCAGGAAGCATCTTCATCGCATCGGCAACACTGCTGGCCACAGCTCCAGAAGGCTTGCCATTTATCAGCACTTTAACATTCTGGCTTCCCCGGAGTGAAACATTTCCATCCTGATCTACCGACACCATGGGTACTTTCCTCAGGACGTCGCCAGCGTTCCCGCCTGAAACTGTCGCGTCCTTCTCCGCATTAAAAACCACTTTATCTACTTTATTTTCGATAAGAGCAACTTCCCCAGTCACAGAAACCTCTTTTAGGGCCTGAGCGGAAGGAGATAAAACAATCCTGCCTAAATTAACATCCGGCTTCCCGGGAGTAGTCTCTACAGGATTAATTACTTTGGTCCTATACCCCATGAAACTAACAGTAAGTTTATATTTCCCAGGCGACACGTTGTCTATTTTGAAGGCACCTTTCGCATCTGTAAGCGCACCGTTTGTATTTTTTGAAGATGATACCCGACCCAAACCAATAGTAGCATAATCTACAGGTTTATTACTGAGCGAATCTATGACAACACCAGAGATCCTACCGGTGATGGTTGGCGCACCGCCAGGCATTTGTGCCATCGCTGTGCTCATACTAAAAACAGAAAATAATATTAATAGGAAAGGTCTCATTATAAACTAAAGATAATTAAATGTGTGTTTGTTGTTAGTCGCAAAGAAAATCACATTGTTACAGAAGCTAAATGCAAAAATAAAAACCCTTCTTGAGCGGGAACTCACATACGGAAGATAAAAGTGGTTTGAAGGTTCTTTGGGGCCTTTTAAGACCATAGACTTTAAAAAAACCTGTCAGGCTGAACGCCAGACAGGTTTTTTGTGAATACTCATTGTATAATTAAATCACAATGTTTACGATCCGTCCCTTAACCACAATGAGCTTTTTGGGGGTTTTACCGTCGAGGTATTTCTGAACATCTGCATTTTCCAGTACCAGCTTTTCTATGTCCGCTGCTTCCAGGGAAAGTGAAAGATTAAGGTTCATACGCATCTTACCATTAACAGATATCGGATAAGCAAACTCATCTTCTACCATGTATTCAGGAATGAACTGTGGATAAGCGGCATACGAAAGCGAGCCTTTCTCGTTACCCAATAAAGCCCAGAGCTCTTCGGTAATATGCGGAGCGTACGGCGCCAGAACAATAACCAGTTCCTGAAGTATCTTACGCTTGTTGCATTTTAACTCGTTTAGCTCGTTCACGCAGATCATAAAACTGGAAACGGAGGTGTTAAAGGAAAACCGCTCTATATCTTCTTCAACCTTACGGATGATCTTGTGCAGTGCCTTGTATTCTGCTTTAGTCGGCTCTCCCTCAGATACTTCGAATTCGAATTTATCGTTATGGAACAACTTCCAGAATTTCCTTAAAAACTTAAATACCCCTTCTATCCCATTGGTATTCCAAGGCTTACTTTGCTCTAGAGGCCCCAGGAACATTTCGTATAAACGCAAAGTATCGGCCCCGTATCGTTCAATGATGTCATCAGGGTTCACTACGTTGAATTTGGATTTGGACATCTTTTCGACCTCTACACCGCATACGTATCTGCCATTCTCCAGTACAAACTCTGCATTGGCAAAATCAGGCCGGAACGATTTAAATTTCTCCAGATCTAAAACATCATTTTCCACAATATTCACGTCAACGTGAACAGCTGATGTTTTATATTGACCTTTAAGTCCGTATGAAACAAACGTATTGGTACCTTTTCCCTCTTCATCAATCACCCGGTATACGAAGTTGGAACGCCCCTGGATCATTCCCTGATTGATCAGCTTCTTAAACGGCTCTTCTTCGATCACATATCCAAGGTCTTTGAGGAACTTGTTCCAGAATCTGCTATACAGCAAGTGCCCCGTGGCGTGCTCAGAGCCTCCGATATATAAATCTACATCTTTCCAGTATTCAATAGCAGATTTTGGAGCGAATGAATTGCTTTCACGATCAGCCTGAGATGCCATATACCGATACCAGTACCAGCTGGAACCGGCCCAACCAGGCATAGTGCTTAATTCATAATGAGCCTCACCTTTGTACAGCCAATCTTTAGCGCGACCCAATGGCGGCTCACCGCTTTCGGTAGGTAAATACTTATCTACTTCAGGCAATATTAAAGGAAGTTCATTTTCCTCGATCAGATGAGGTAATCCGTCTTTGAAATATACAGGAACCGGTTCCCCCCAATATCTCTGCCGGCCAAATATCGCATCGCGCATACGGTATTGGATCTTTGCTTTTCCAGCTCCTAATTCTTGTAACTTTTCAATCAATACCGGAATAGCTTCCTGGTAAGTTAAGCCATTGATGAAGCCTGAATTGACATATCTACCCTCTTTCGTAGCATCTGCTTCATGCTCTACATCTTTTTGGGCATCCAGAATTTGAATGATAGGCAAGTCGAAATGTTTCGCAAACAGGTAATCCCGCTGATCCCCCGAAGGTACAGCCATAACAGCGCCTGTGCCGTATCCTGCAAGAACGTAATCAGCAATCCATACAGGAACTTTTTCGCCGCTTAAGGGATTTATGGCATAACTTCCAGTGAAGGCACCCGATACAGTTTTCGCATCGGCCATCCTGTCTAGCTCAGATTTCTTTTTCGTTTGAGCGATATACGTTTCTATGCCGGCACTATATTCAGGTGTGGTTAATGAAGACACCAACTCATGCTCTGGGGCAATAACCAGGAAACTTACCCCGAAAATAGTATCCACACGTGTAGTGAATACTTCGATCGAATTTTCTCCTTTTTCTAAAGGAAAAATAACCGAAGCACCTGTGCTTTTCCCAATCCAGTTGCGTTGCATCTCCTTTAAAGGCTCTGGCCAGTCAATGGCATCTAATCCCTGAAGAAGACGATCGGCATATGCTGTAATGCGCATGCTCCATTGCATCATTTTCTTCTGCTCTACAGGAAAACCTCCACGCTCAGAAACTCCATCTTTCACCTCGTCATTTGCGAGAACAGTTCCCAAAGCCGGGCACCAGTTTACGGTGCTTTCCTTCAGGAATGTAAGACGGTATTTAAGTAATTCTTCCTGTTTGGCATTCTCACTAAATGATTTCCACTCATCAGCGGAGAACACTAAAGTATCTTCGTCGGAAACAGCTTTTACTGCGCTGCTTCCATTCTTTTCAAATTGCTCTACCAGGGATTCTATGGACACTGCTCTATCGGCTTCCAGGTTGTACCAGGAATTGAATAATTGCATAAAAATCCACTGAGTCCATTTATAATACTCAGGATCACTCGTTCGTACCTCCCGGCTCCAGTCAAAGGAGAAGCCGATCTGGTCTAACTGGCGACGGTAAGTGGCAATATTTTCCTCAGTGGTTACAGCCGGGTGTTGTCCGGTTTGGATAGCATATTGTTCAGCAGGCAAGCCAAAAGAATCATATCCCATGGGATGCAGAACATTATAGCCCTTAAGTCTTTTATAGCGTGCAAAGATATCTGAGGCTATATATCCCAATGGGTGGCCAACATGTAAGCCTGCACCGGACGGATAAGGGAACATATCGAGCACATAATATTTAGGTTTATCCGAGTTATTGTCTACTTTATACGTTTCATTGTCGGCCCAAAACTGCTGCCAATTTTTTTCTATCTCTTTGAACTGGTAATCCATGGTAATAATACTTGGGTTGCGAAAATACAAATTCAAATGGATTACTCCCGCCTGAAATCATAAGATACCCTGCCAGGATATTAATTAAATGCAGGCTTGACTATTTTTCCCTAAAAAATCGGGTGTAAATCCCTTTACAGGTCAACTTTACAATATAAGTCGAGCCCGAAACAAACGAGATATTCCTTCACTTTTCTGACTATATTTAAACTCACTGTAAAATTTCTACACTATGAAAAATGTATTAAAATTATTAATGAGCATCCTGATAATTAGTGTTTTAACAACACTTAATGGCTGCAAGGACGACTCGGAAGACGGCTCTAGTATCATGTCTTTCCGATTTCTTTTTCAGGGCCAAACCTCGGCTTCTACTACCTCTGCTCCTGTTCCTGGTATCACCTGGACCTATGCAGTATTGAACCTGAAACAATTCAAGGTAGCGTTAAAAAAGTCAAATAATGAAGTTTGGGCTAATGATTTTACCGGACTTTGGGACTTTAACTTGCTTTCAGACCAGGAAACATTCTGGAATGTTACATTTCCCAGGGGTGTGCAGTTCGATGAAATTTCCGCACAATTGGAAATGGTACCTTCCGAAACCAAACGACCCCTGACTTTAAAAGCTACGGTCACCACTCCTTCGGGTGCTATCCCGGTCGAACTTTACTTTAATGACCCCGCGACTTTAAACCTCAGCATAAAGAATCTCAACGCAAACAGTTCTGAATATCTGAGTGTGATAAATTTCGAAGTTAGCAAGTTATTAAGCGAAATAACTATAGCCGACATCCAGGGAGCAACATGGCATGAAGGAAAAGTCAGAATTTGCGACTGCTATAACATTGAACTATATAATAAAGCAAAAGCTGCTTTAAACAGCAGTTACAGCATTACATTTCAGTAATCCAAATAATCTCCATTCAAATTTCGTTATTCAAAAGCAGAAACTTTGAATGGAGATTTCTTTCTTCCTCCAGGGTTGCAACGTCAAATCTGTTCCGCAGAATGTTAAAAATACCTAAATATTCAATTTTTAGCTTAATTGCTAGGCTTAAATTTTTATTTTCGCATAATTTAAACAGGCACCATGGAAGAATTTGAAGGAAGTGCTTCATCTAAAAAGACGAAAACCGTTTACATTTCTACAGTTATAAGTATCGCCCTGGTATTATTGATGCTCGGTTTGCTGGGACTGATTTTGGTCCATGCGCGGAATCTGTCGAAGTATGTTAAGGAAAATATTGTCTTAAACATTATTGTGAGTGACGGCGCCAAAGAAGTGGATGTTCTGGCATTGCAAAAACAGTTAGATACGCATCAGTTTGTGTTAAAAACCCAATATGTAAGTAAAGAGATAGCCGCACATAACCTTCAAAAAGATCTGGGTGAAGACTTTGTGCAATTTCTGGGATACAATCCACTGCTTTCTTCGATCGACGTTTACATGAAGGAGAAACATGCAAACAATGCAAGTATTGAAGCTTTCAGTCGGCAGCTGTCTAAAAATCCTATTGTCAAAGAAGTAATTTACCAACGTTCCCTGATAGATATGGTAAATCAAAATATTCGAATCATCGGCTTTGTGATATTGGGATTTGCATCGACCCTTCTTATCATCGCTATTGCTTTAATAAATAACACAATACGCTTATCCATCTATTCTCAGCGTTTTTTAATCAAAAGTATGCAGCTGGTGGGCGCGACCAAAGGATTTATCCGTGCTCCTTTTATCGGCTACGGAATCCTTCACGGGCTGTTGGGTGGCTTGATCGCTATTATCCTATTGCTGGCAACTTTGTATCTCGCTCAGCAGCAGATACCTGAGTTAATTATACTTCGTAACTGGCTTGAGTTTATCATTGTATTTGCAGCGATACTCGTGATCGGAGTGCTTATTTCTGGTCTCAGCACCTACTTTGCCGTCAGCAAATACCTCCGTCTTAAAATTTACAATCTATATAGATAATGGCTTTAAAAAAAACTACTACAGATAATAGACCTGTAGAATTTGTATTCGGTAAAAGCAACTACAGACTTATGCTAATTGCAATAGCTGTTATTGTCCTAGGTTTTATTCTAATGATGGGCGAAACCGATATTTATGATTTCAGGAAAATTGTGCTGGCTCCTATCGTTGTGTTGATCGGATTTACTATCGGTTTCTTTGCGATATTAAAAAAACGCAGTTAAACTAATGAGTATACTTCAGGCAATAATTCTTGCAATAATAGAGGGCCTTACCGAGTTTCTGCCAGTTTCTTCCACAGGTCACATGATTATTGGCTCTTCCTTGATGGGGATACAATCAAACGACTTTGTTAAATTGTACACCGTTGCCATCCAGCTTGGTGCAATCCTCTCTGTAATTGTTCTTTACTGGAAGCGGTTTTTTCAGACTCTGGATTTTTATTACAAATTGTTTGTTGCCTTCCTGCCGGCAGCTGTCTTTGGCCTGTTATTCAGTGATACGATTGACGCTTTACTAGAGAGCCCTAAAACCGTTGCTATTGCTTTAGTGGTTGGCGGTATCATTTTACTATTTATTCATAGAATATTTAATAATCCCAGGATCAATGACACTGACAATATCAGTTATGGAAAAGCGCTGATAATTGGTTTTTTTCAATGTTTGTCTATGATACCCGGCACTTCACGGTCGGCAGCCACCATTATTGGCGGTATGGCGCAAAACCTTTCCCGTAAAGCAGCAGCCGAATTTTCTTTCTTTCTTGCTGTTCCTACCATGTTTGGAGCAACTGCAAAAAAAGTATACGACTTCTATAAAGCCGGCTATGTGATTAGTTCCGAGGAAATACAATTACTGGCCGTTGGAAACGTGGTTGCATTTATAGTAGCTCTTCTTGCTATAAAATCGTTCATTACCTTTCTGCAAAAACGAGGATTTCAGCTCTTTGGCTGGTACAGAATTGTAATAGGCTTAGTAATTCTGGGTTTTATTTACTCAGGGCACAGTCTGCAAATCATATAACAGGCTAAATTTCTTACCTTTGCAGCTTCCTTTAATTTAATAACAGTATCGTTGTGGGAGATTCGAAATTTAAAGACTTCAACTTTGCAGAAGGCGAGCTTTTGCTTATCAATAAACCTTATCACTGGACAAGCTTTGACGTGGTAGGCAAGATCCGGAATTCTTTTAAGCCTCTGAAACTCAAAGTTGGTCATGCAGGAACACTCGATCCTTTGGCAACAGGATTATTGATTATCTGCACCGGAAAGCTCACCAAGAAAATAGATGAATATCAGGCTCAGGAAAAAGAGTATACCGGGACGCTGATATTGGGCGCAACCACTTCCTCATACGATATGGAAACGGAGGTAGACGCAACGTATGCTACCGCGCATCTTACCGAACAACTGATAAAAGACAATTGTATTAATTTCATTGGCGATATCGAGCAGTTTCCACCAGCACATTCAGCGTTAAAGGTAAACGGAGAACGCCTTTATGAAAAAGCCCGCCGCGGTGAAGATGTGGAGCTGAAATCGCGGAAAGTTACAATAAGCGAGTTCGAAATAACTCGTATTGAGCTCCCGGAAGTAGACTTCAGGGTGGTGTGCAGCAAAGGAACATACATCCGGTCGCTTGCTTACGATTTTGGAAAAACCCTTAATTCAGGCGCATATCTCTCAAAATTAAGACGGACCCGTAGCGGCTCTTTCAAAGTTGAGGAAGCGTATGAAGTTATGGAACTAGTTAATCACGTGCGCGGCCTCAAAGAGAAACAGCATAGCATTATCAATCCTTAAAAAATCCTTAGCATTTTTGCTTTAGCAAAATGAAAGTTTACAAACATATTGACGAGTTTCGGAAGCTGGAGAATGCCGTCGTAACGATCGGCACCTTTGATGGCGTTCATTTCGGACATAGTAAAATTATCAGCCGTTTAACCGAAGTTGCCCGGCAAACCGGCGGAGAAAGTGTTATTCTTACCTTTTTTCCGCACCCGCGCATGATCCTTCATCCCGAGGATTCCAACCTAAAGCTCATAAACACCATCGACGAAAAAGCGGAACTGCTGGAAAAATTAGGTGTAGACCATTTAATTATAACACCCTTCACACGCGACTTTTCGAATTTATCTGCGGAGACTTATATTCAGCAGATCTTAGTGGACAAAATCGGCACTAAGAAAATCATCATAGGATACGATCATCGCTTCGGAAAAGACAGACAAGGTAACATTGAAGCGCTTCAGTTATATTGTAAAGAATATGATTACAGTGTAGAAGAGATTCCCGAACAGGACATTCATGAAGTAAAAGTAAGTTCTACCCAGATTCGTGAGTCTCTTTCAAAGGGCGACGTTGAAACGGCTGAAGATTTCCTTGGATACCCATTCTTTCTAACCGGAAAGGTCATCAAGGGTGATCGTCTCGGCCGGCAAATGGGTTTTCCCACGGCCAATTTATTGATCCCGGAGACTTACAAACTCATCCCTTCTGATGGCATTTACGCCGTTCATGTGGAACTACTCAGCAAACCGCTTCCTCTGCCCGCAGATCAACCACTGGTGCCAGCCATACATCATCCTGTCTCCAACACGTATAAAGGCATGGCCTATATCGGCAATCGTCCTACGATCAATGGTATGACCCGAAATATAGAAGTAAATATTTTTGATTTTGATAAAGAGATCTACCGGCAGTTTGTCCGCTTACACTTTGTCAACTTCGTGCGGGATGATATGCGATTCAATAACTTGGACGAACTTAAGCAGCAAATAGAAAAAGATAAACAAGCGGTATTAAAATTGCTTTCTTAAAAAGCTGTATTTTGAGCCAGCAATATTATACCGTGGCAAAACTTAATCTCGACAAACAAGAAGCTGATTTTTTAGATCAAACCATCACACATTGGCGGACCGAAGGTATTATAGATGATCCTACGGCTGAACAGCTTAAACAATCGTACGACATTAAGCAATTCGACTGGCGACGCCTTGCTCAGTATTCATTCTGGGTGGCACTGACCTGCGGATTGATTGCATTTACATCGCTGGTGATTGATGATGAAGTCATCAAACTGCTCGAAAGACTGTCTGATACTCCAGATATTTTAATAAGCATTATCTCGGCAGTCTTTGCTGCCTGGTTTTATTATCACGGCCAAAAAAGAAAACTATCGAACCCAGAGCGGGTTTTTAGCAATGAAGCTACCATCTTTATTGGAGTTTTATTCACTGCAAGCTCGATCGCTTTTCTTGGAAAGACCTTCGATAATGGCTCGGGTCACTTTTCAATACTCTTTCTTATCTCGGTTTTTGTTTATGCCGTCCTTGCGCTGAAGTTCCGTTCGCAGTTGATATGGGCCTTTGCGCTTATTTCATTGGGTAGTTGGTTTGGAACAGAAACCGGGTATCAAACAAACTGGGGCGATTATTTCCTTAGGATGAACTACCCCCTGCGCTTTGTTTTCTTTGGCGCTTTTTTAACTGCTGCAGGGGTTCTAATGTCGCGGTCAAAACGGCTGGAGGTTTTTAGAAATCTGACTTATATAATCGGGCTGTTCTACCTTTTTGTTTCCCTCTGGTTGCTTTCCATCTTTGGAAATTTTGGAACCCTTGAAGACTGGTTCAAAGTGAAACAGGCAGATCTATTCTATTGGAGTATCATTTCGGCTCTGGTTTCAATTGCGTTTATGATTTACGGCTTAAAGAAAAAAGATTCCATCGCACGCGAGTTTGGTATCACTTTTCTGCTAATCAACATTTACACCCGCTATTTCGAATATTTTTGGGGTATTACCAACAAAGCTATTTTCTTTTCAATCCTTGCTCTTTCGTTTTGGTTTATCGGCCGCAAGGCTGAGAAGATCTGGAATATTGAATTGAAGAAAAAAGATTGAAAATTTATAAAGCTGCATAGGCACACGCCGCACGGGTGCACCAGCAATTGAATTTGGACCTCTAAGGCGCACATCATGCCGAATTTATTTCGGCATCTCTTGAAGCTTGCTTAAGCAAGAGATCCTGAAACAAGTTCAGGATGACGAAAGAATTTGTTTTGGACACCTCTGGTTCTAGCGCACGTGTGCTAAGACGGCTTTCCCACCAAAAACAAATGCACAGATCGTTAAACCTGTGCATTCTTCTTTATAGTGTGCTTATTAAATTATTCAGCCAAACTCCTGAGAATTCCAAGCTCTAGCCCTCTCAACTCAGCAAGTCCTCTTAAGCGGCCAATTGCTGAATATCCCGGATTGGTTTTTTTGTTTAAATCGTCCAGCATTTTATGTCCGTGATCCGGGCGGAAAGGCATTCTCAAGTCTTTTCTTCCTGCTGCAATCCGTTTCTTCTGCTCCAGAATTAAGGCCTTCATTACAGCATACATATCCACATCTCCATCCAAATGATCCGCTTCATGGAAATTACCTTCAGCATCTCTTCTCGTACTTCTAAGATGGATAAAGTGGATTCTATCTCCAAGACGCTCAACCATTCCTGCCAGATCATTATCAGCTCTCACACCAAATGAACCGGTACAGTAAGTTAGACCATTATTATGAGATGGAACCGCAGCATACAACTCTTGAATATCGGCTTCAGTACTCACCACTCTCGGCAAACCTAAAATAGGATATGGAGGATCATCCGGATGGATACACATCAGCACCCCCGCTTGTTCTGCTGCTGGAATAACTTCAGACAGGAAGCTGAATAAATTTGCCTTAAGTTCATTAGGGCCGATTTCATTGTATCCAGCCAAAACTTTCAGGAATTCCTCAAGTGTATAGCCTTCTTCAGAACCTGGCAAACCGGCAATGATATTTTTGACTAATAACTTCTGATCGTCTTCAGACAGAGTCTCTAGATATTGTTTGGCTTTCTCTTTTTGCTCAGCAGTAAAGCTTTCTTCAGCACCCGGTCTCTTCAGGATATATAATTCGAATGCTGCAAATGCAGCAGCTTCAAATCGTAAAGCCGTAGATCCATCAGGCATCAAATAGTCCAGATTAGTTCTGGTCCAGTCCAATACCGGCATAAAGTTGTAGCAAACTATATCAATGCCACACGCTCCCAGGTTGCTGATCGACTGCTTGTAGTTGTCTATATAGTGCTGAAAGTTACCCGAGCGCTTTTTGATATCTTCGTGTACAGGCACACTTTCTACTACCGACCAGGTTAAACCAGCATTCTCAACCTCAGCTTTTCTTTTTAAGATCTCTTCCCTGGTCCAAACTTCGCCATTCGGCACATGATGTAATGCCGTAACTATACCTGTAGCTCCGGCTTGTCTAATATCAGCAAGGGATACCGGATCCTTCGGACCGTACCATCTCCATGTTTGTTCTAAACTCATTTCTGCTAAATTATAAATATTAATTAAACTCCGCTAAACGCACTGAAACCACCGTCAATAGGAATAACGACACCGGTAATAAACTTTGATCCATCACCGCAAAGCCATAACAAAGTACCTGTTAAATCTTCAGCTTCGCCGAACCGGCCCATCGGTGTATGTGCTATGATGGTATTACCCCTGTCGGTTAAACTGCCGTCTGCAGTAGTTAATAAGGTGCGATTTTGTTCAGTAAGAAAAAAGCCTGGCGCTAAAGCATTTACCCGGATACCCACTTTTGCAAAGTGCACTGCAAGCCATTGCGTAAAGTTAGAAATTGCCGCTTTAGCACCGCTATAAGCAGGGATTTTAGTTAGCGGTCTGAAGGCATTCATTGAAGATATATTGATCACAGTACAACCTTCGCGGCCGATCATATCTTTGGCGAAAACCTGCGTTGGAAGCAAACTACCAATAAAGTTTAGATCAAAAACAAACTTGATTCCCTCCGGATCTAGATCAAAGAATGTTTTAAGTTCTTCATTTCCTGTTAGGTCTTCCTCAAATAAATGATTCTTTGAAGTAGTACCTTTTGGATGATTTCCTCCGGCACCATTAATAAGAATGTCGCATGGACCAAGTTTCTCAGAAACTGTTGCATGTGCCACTTTAAGACTATCGATATCCAACACATTGCAGGCAACACCAATGGCATTCCCGCCCTTTCCATTTATATCGTTGGCAACTTTTTCTGCATTTTCCAACTTTAGATCCAACACCGCAATTTTAGCACCCTTTTGGGCTAAGGCGGTCGCCATGGTGCTGCAAAGAACGCCGCCACCGCCAGTAATTACGGCTACTTTACCTGAAAACTCTAATGACATAATTAATCGAATAATTGATTTTATTAACAAAGCTGCCAAAAAAAAAATGCATACGCAGCCTCTTCGAATATTTATTTACGAAAACGATTCCGTAACACAGTTCAGGCAATTGAGATTACTGTGGTCAGAAGCCCTTTGTACCCATAATTGACAGCATATTACCTGTTTTTTACAGGCGCCTCCTTTCTAAAACGCGAAATTTAATTCAGATAGGTATTAACCACCATTTCGCTTTTTCATCGAGGGAAAGAATTCGGGGATACCAGTTTTTAAACCAAAAGCAGAAACTATGAAAAATGAAAAATTACTTTATGTCAGCCATTTCTTTCATTCAACATTTTATAAGAAGCTATCTTTTTTGGTGCTCATTCTCTCTATCAGCTTTCTAAATGTTGAGGTAGCAAAATGTGCCACGCTTCAGCCGGCAACGGTTGCCCAAACACAAGTTAGTGGAACTGTTACTTCCGAAACAGGAGAAACCCTCCCCGGAGTATCAGTGACAATTAAAGGTGAAAATAAAGGTACAAGTACGGATGCAAATGGCAGGTATTTGATTTCGGTTCCCCAGGATGCAGTTTTGCAGTTCTCCTATCTTGGATTTGTTACTCAGTCTGTCAACGTTAATGGCAGAAGCGAAATTAACGTAATCTTAGTTGAGTCAAATACGGCATTGCAGGAAGTTGTTGTAATTGGATATCAAACAGTTAGAAGAGAAGATGTTACCGGTGCTACGGGGACAGTAAACACAAGAAATACAGAAAGACTTGTTCCACGGTCTGCGCCTGAAGCCTTACAAGGCATGGCTCCGGGAGTAAACGTGCGCACAGGTGGCTCGCCGGGACAAGAAGCTGTTGTCAGCATAAGAGGGGTCGGCACTTTTGGAAATGTCAATCCCCTGTATGTCATAGACGGAATGTTTGCAGATCCGAACACCACCGTCAATCCCAATGATATTGAAACTATTCAGATTCTGAAAGACGCATCCGCTGCTGCAATTTACGGATCGCGGGCAGCAAATGGTGTCGTCCTTATAACCACCAAAAAAGGGAAGGAAGGTCCCGCAAAAATTTCTGTAAACGCCCGGGGAAGCGTTTCACAAATCCCGAAAAGATATGAAATGATGGACGCTTCCGAATATGCGGCTACAAACACCCTGGCCCGTGCCAATTCAGGTTTACCTCCCCAACCAGGAATTGCTAATTACGACGGATCAGTAAACACAGACTGGGCCGATGAAATGCTGCGCACAGGTTATGTACAGGATTATAACGCCAGCATCTCAGGAGGCAGCAGTACTTCGAAATACCTCATCTCGGCCGGCTATTTTCAAGACTACGGAACCTTGATTGCCCGGGACTTCGACCGGACTTCCCTAAGAATCAACACCGAATCATCTAAAGGACGGTTTAAATTTGGAGAAAACCTTGCAGTTTCCAACTCTACCTTAAACACCCCTTTTCTCGGCGGATTTGCAGAAGGCAACCCCTGGTACGACATCTGGAACAGTGTTCCAAATCTTCCTGTTCGCAGTCCCTCACTTGTAAGCACCACAAATCCGGGTGGCTGGGGCTATGGCTCAGCCGGTTTTATTAATACTTTCTCCCGCAACCAGGTTGCCATTGCAGACATCACCTCCATAAGAAGCAATTTTGTTAAGATACTCGGGAATGCATTTCTCGATTTCCGGATCCTGGACGGACTTACTTATCGCTTTAATGCTGGTCTTGAAACCAGTTTTGACAAATCGAAATCCATCCGAAAAGAAGGATCCTGGTACCAAAACCAGTCTGTCGATTTCAGTCGGGTTACGGATGATCGTTCACAATATCTAAGCTATCTGTTTGAACATACGGTTAATTTCAACCATAAAATTCAAAAACATAATATAAACGGGGTTATCGGATATACCGAACAGACAACTAAACGCGATAATACACTTGGAAGCGGTCTGCATTTGGCTCAGTTTGGAGGCAATTATTTTACCACCCTGAATACTACCAGCGGACGAACAGGCGATAGAACTTCGTCTGGAACTCTAACGAAATCATTGATCACCTCTTACCTGGGAAGGCTAAATTATAATTACGACGACAGATATCTTGCGACATTTACCTTCCGGACGGATAAAGATTCCAGGTTTTCACCTGGTAACCGAACCGGTACATTCCCTTCGGTCGCTGCAGCATGGAGGATTTCCAATGAGGACTTTTTCAAGGTTGACTGGCTTTCCGATCTTAAGATCAGGGCCAGCTGGGGTATTCTAGGCGTAAATACTTTAGATGCATATCAATATTACGCTTTTTTAAATCAAGCCCCCGACGCGATATTCGGGCCAAATCAGCAATCTTACCCTGGCGCAACCCAGGCACGGCTTGTTTTTGAAAATCTTAAATGGGAGGAAAAAGAAACGACCAACCTCGGTTTTGACGCGGCCTTTTTAGAAAACCGGATCAACGTTACCGTTGATGCCTTCCGCTCAGTTTCAAGAGATGTCCTTGTTGAACAGCCACTTCCCTATTACCTGGGAAACCTAATCCGGGAACCGATCGCTAATATTGGCTCTATCTTAAATAAAGGCTTGGAATTCCAACTATCATATCGCCCTCCTTCGACTACGAGGCCGTTTAGATGGGATATCTCCGGTAACTTGAGCTTCATAAAAAACGAAGTTCTGGGCTTTGGTAATTTAGGTACAGATCCCGAAACTGGTTTGCCAAGAGAATACATCACCTCGGGGAATACCAGAACACAGGTCGGGCGCTCTATCGGCGAATTCTATGTCCTCAAAACTGACGGCATTTTTCAAAACCAGGCCGAAATCGATGCCCATCGAGCCCAAAGTGCCTATGCCCGACCTGGTGACATACGATATGTAAATATTAATGACCGTGGAACAAACGATGATATAGATGCAACCGACAGGCAATATGCTGGTTCACCATGGCCCAAGTTCACCACCGGCTTGCAGTTTAATTCATCATACAAAAACTTCACTATGTCCTTGCAGCTCTACGGAGCTTTCGGTCAGAAGTTATATAATGATGTTCGCCGCGATCTGGACACTTTTGGAGACTCCAATTATAGAACCGCCATAAACCCATGGACGCCCACCAATACAAATACAAGTTTTCCACGCTTAGGTTATGAGCCGGAAGACAGAGGAATAGATGAGAATGCGCGCGGCGATTCTGATCGCTGGATTGAAAATGGCTCATTTTTAAGAGTGAGAAGTTTAGAAATCGGATACGCCATACCCGATCGCGTTATTAGTAAAGCAGGGTTTAATAATGCCAGGGTATACGTAAGCGCTCAAAATCTGCTCACACTTACAAAATATAAAGGACTTGACCCGGATGTTGTTGGTGCAAATGCAAATTCAAATTCAACTACACCTGAAGATCGACCAAGAACCACTTTAGAGCCAGGCGTCGACAACGGGAATTACCCGGCATCCCGGATCATCTCCCTTGGCTTCAGCGTTGGTTTTTAACCTGTTCAACTTAAAGAAAGAGTATCATGAAAACGTATATATTCCTCCTTACATTTTTGATCCTGACATCCACGGGATGCAATAGAGATTTTGATGAATTAAATCCAAACGCACCTACTATAGCGACCTTTTGGCAAACCCCTGACGATGCCCTGAAAGGCGTCAATGCCGTATACAGTACTTTTTATCGCACGCCCGCACTTTATTCCAGGTGGATGTTCTACCATGGCGTCTTAAGATCTGACGAAGGATTCGGTTCAGGCGGAGATGGCGGTTTAAATAGCTTGATGAGATTTGTTCAGACCGACTACAATAATCCATTAACAGCATTAACCTGGGAGACACTTTTTGTAGGCGTTAGCCGGGCGAACCAGGTAATTGCGAACGTGCCGTCTATCACGATGGATGAGGATTTGAAGAACCGCATCATTGGAGAAGCCAAGTTCTTACGGGCCCTCTTCTACTTTAACCTCGCCCTTTACTTTGGAAGGCCGCCTCTACTCCTCACACCTCCAAAAACAACCGACATGCCGCCAAACGCTACTACGGCAGAGGTTTATGCGCAGGTGGCAAAAGACTTAAACGAAGCGATACCTAATCTGCCCATTGTTTATCCCGAACCCGACAGAGCAAACGATCTGGGAAGGGCTACGAGGGGAGCTGCCTATGCGTTGTTGGGAAAAACTTACTTGCAGCAAAATATGTATGAACCCGCAGTACAGGCCTTTTCATGGTTCTTCACTGGGGAAGGAGCAAACGTCTATCGCCTAACACCTAACTACCGGGATAACTTCCTAGTCACCAGGGAAAATAACGAGGAATCGGTTTTTGAAATTCAGTTCAATGAAAACCTATCGGAAAATACAGATGACGACGTAGACGAAAGTAGGGTAAATAATACAGGAACTTCTATCGCGCAATTTTTTGCCCCTCCTCCAATCGGATTTAACGACGGAGCAGCCCGCAGGTGGTTAATAAATGAGTTTTTGGTGGAAACAACAGCCAATGGTCAGCGTGACCCTCGTCTTGCCGCCTCATTCATATTCGATTTCATGGATCCGGCTGGCCCTAATGCAACTATGGTATATGGTGAAACATTTGCCAGCCGCTATGGAAATGGTCCTAATGCCAATGGTGTCTGGTTTAGAAAACTGCTAAATGACCACTGGAAAAATGTAGAGGGGTTCCGTTCGCCGAATAACTATCGGTTAATCCGTTATGCAGATGTGATGCTTATGTACGCGGAAGCCCTCAATGGAGCAAACAGAACCGGCGAGGCTTATACATACGTCGATCAGGTACGTCAGAGAGCAGGATTACGACCTCTATCCATTACACGGCCGGGATTAACTCAGGTGCCATTTCTCGCTCAGCTAAAGCATGAACGAATTACTGAGCTCGCCGGTGAAGGATGGCGTTGGGCCGATCTGCTGAGATGGGGCGACTTAAGTAAGGACTTAGCAGCCAGGGATCCGGAGTTTGAAGGCTTTATTGAAGGGCGGCATGAATTATACCCTATCCCCCAAAGAGACAGGGACCTTAATCCTAACCTAACACCCAATCCTAATTATTAACCAAAATAAGGGGACGGTCCAAACAAAAAGACTTTCCCCTTCATTTATTTAAGAGGTTTTTATGATCATTAGAAACAGAAATACCCTGAGACTCCTGTTTGCTTCTTTCCTTTGGATAGCAATTGGAGTAAATTGTGGTAAGCAATCCTCTGCGCCTGAAGTCATCCAGCCGGTAAATACTTTCACCAACCCGCTGGTTCAGGGCTCCGATCCCTGGGTGTATCAAAAAAATGGCACCTACTATTATCTCCAGACAGAAGGCAATTCCATCCGCCTACGAAAAACAACCTCGATGTCGCAACTAGCCTCCTCTGTCTCCACGACCATCTATCAACCTGTACCGGGCAATCCCAATTCGCGAAATATTTGGGCTCCAGAAATGTTCTTCCTCGATAACAAATGGTATATCTATTATACCGCAGGTGATGGCACCGATCTCAGCCAGAGGACCTGGGTGCTGGAAAATGCCAACGCTGACCCAATTACAGGAACCTGGACAGATAAAGGACGACTCTCGAATAGTAATGCAAACTTCTGGGCTATTGACGGAACCATCATGGAATACAACAACAACCGGTATTTCATCTGGTCGGGCCGACCGGATGTCAGCAATGTCAATCTCACACAGAATCTCTATATTTCGAAGATGACTAATCCCTGGACCCTCGAAGGTCCGGCAACCTTAATTAGCCGGCCCGATTTAACCTGGGAACGAAATGGGTTTGGCGTTAACGAAGCACCCGAGGTTCTGGTAAATCCCGGAAACACCTATTTTATTACCTACTCTGCAAGCTATTGCGGAACTGACGATTATGCCCTGGGCTTGCTGACTCTAAAAGAAGGAGGAAACCCTGTAACATCCACTGACTGGACGAAACATCCGAACCCGGTATTTATCAAAAAGCCCTCCGTAAATGCTTACGGTCCCGGACATAATTCTTTTTTTAAGTCCAAAGATGGCACCGAGCATTGGATGATCTACCATGCAAACTCCAATAGTGGCGAGGGATGCGGGGACAAACGCAATATCCGCATGCAAAAAATCACTTTCAATCCAGACGGTTTCCCTAACTTCGGTGAACCGGTAGCTACAGGCTTACAGATTAATAAACCATCAGGAGAATAATATGAATTTACGAAAACTCTTTTACCTAATTTTATTTAGTGCCAGCTGGATAAGTGCATCTGCTCAAACCTTTACTAACCCCCTTTTGCCCCTGGGACCCGATCCATGGAGTATTTACAAAGATGGCTATTACTATTACACCCATACCTTGCAGGATAGCCTGGTAATATGGAAGACCACTAATCTTGCAGACCTAAAAAATGCCGAAAAAAAAACGATCTTCCGTCCGCCAGCAGGAACCCCTTATTCCAAAGAGTTATGGGCGCCCGAAATTCATTTCATAAACAATAAATGGTACACCTATTTTGCCGCTGACGATGGCAACAATAACAACCACCGGATGTATGTACTTGAGAACGAATCCAGCGACCCCATGCAGGGTAACTGGATCCTAAAAGGAAAAGTAGGAGACCGTTCAGATAAGTGGGCCATAGATGGTTCGGTCTTCTTCCATAAAAATAAACTGTACATGGTTTGGGCTGGCTGGGAAGGTGACATCAATCAAAAACAAGAGATCTACATCGCCAGAATGAAAAACCCATATACGATCAAAGGGAAACGTGTCAAGATTTCGAGCCCCCTATACGAGTGGGAGAAACACGGCGACTTAAACGATCCAAACAATCCGCCCCATGTGGATGTGAACGAAGGCCCACAAATACTGAAAAATCCGCAAAATAAACTCTTCCTAATCTACTCTGCCAGTGGTTGCTGGACAGACTTTTATGCGCTGGGCATGCTCACTTTTACAGGGAAAAATTTGCTTAAGCCATCGTCCTGGCAAAAAAAACCATACCCGGTATTCAAAAAGGCACCGGAGAATGACGTATATGCGCCCGGGCACAACTCCTTTTTCAAATCTCCGGACGGAACGGAAGACTGGATTCTTTACCACGCTAATTCGCAGCCAAACCAGGGATGCGGAAACTTCCGTACACCGCGGGCGCAGAAGTTTACCTGGAATTCAGATGGAACACCCAACTTCGGTATTCCGGTCAAAACCGGTGTACCTATTCCAATCCCTTCCACCGGTAAATAAGTTTTCGTTCGTGTATTTAAAGCCCAAAAAAAATGAAACGATTTAGGAATAAACTGCTGATCATTTTGTTTCTGCTTTCTTCCGTATCATCGGTAGAAGCACAAAAAGTAAACGTACCTTCCGGTGCAGGCCGGTGGAGTGTTGAAAAAGCTAACGAATGGTATAATCAATTTAAGTGGATCAACGGCGCAGATTTTTTACCAAGTACTGCCATCAACCAGCTCGAAATGTGGCAGGCTGAAACTTTCGATTTTGCTACCATCAACAAGGAATTAGGTTGGGCAGAAAACATCGGCTTTAACACCATGCGTGTTTACCTGCACAGCCTCGCCTGGAAGCAGGACCCGACCGGATTCAAGCAGAGGGTTGACCGCTACCTGGGCATAGCCGACAAACATAAAATAAAGACCATTTTCGTCTTCTTCGACGACTGCTGGAACAAGCAGGCAAGACCGGGAAAACAACCAGAACCGAAGCCTGGCGTCCACAACTCCGGCTGGGTGCAGGACCCCGGTGATCCCGATTCTAAAGATCCATCGAAGTTCCCGGAATTGGAAAAGTACGTAAAAGATGTCATTCAACATTTTTCAAAGGATAAAAGAATTTTGCTGTGGGATCTATATAACGAGCCGGGAAACTCCGGAAAACTAACCACCTCTCTCCCATTACTCAAAAATGTATTTAGCTGGGCCCGCGAGGTTAATCCCTCTCAACCTCTCAGTGTAGGACTCTGGGCCTGGGATTATGAGGAACTCAATGCTTTTCAGGCATTGAACTCCGACGTTATTACCTACCACGACTATGAAGATCCGCAATGGCATCAAAGAGTTATTGATCTTCTAAAATCGCATGGCCGGCCGATGATCTGTACTGAATATATGGCCAGGACTCGCAACAGTCGCTTCTCCAATATTTTACCGTTGCTTCACAAAGAAAACATTGGAGCTATTAACTGGGGTTTCGTTGCAGGTAAATCGAATACCATCTATGCCTGGGATACTCCCCTTCCATCAGGAGAACAACCTATAGAATGGTTCCATGATATTTTTAAAAAAGATGGTACCCCTTATCGCGATGACGAGGTGCAATTGATCAAAAAACTCAACGGCATAAAGTAAACCAGGGAGATAAATATGTAAACATCTTTGATTCAGGAATTCGCTAATTTGAGGCACCTATGAATTACTGATCGATATGTTTACAACATCTGAGATATACCTTGTCGTATGTGTTATTTCCCTCGCTGCCGCCCTTATTTTTTTGCTGCAACACTTTATTCGTCGCAAGCAGCTAAAAACCAAACAGAAAAACAAGGATAGCCATGCAGATCATGTGCAGATACCTGTCGGCGAACTGCACACTATCCTTGTGATAGAAGACGACACTTTCCTGTCAGAGTTTATCTGCAAAAACCTTACTCAGGAAGGATATAAATGTATTAACGTTAATAGCGGTAATGAAGCCCTCAAACTATTAAACAAACACCATGTTGATATTCTGATCTGCGATATCACTACGCCCTCCAAGGGTGGTGTTGATTTCTGCAAAAAAATCAAGCATGATATCAACTATAACCACTTACCTTTCATTTTGCTGACGGGTAAAACCAGCCCCAACATCGAGATCGATGCACTGGAGAATGGAGCTTATGCCTGCATTGCCAAACCCTTCAAATGGAAGCAACTGTCCTTAACCATCAAAAACCTCATACAGCTGCATCATAGTATATGGATAAAGTTTAGCCAGCACCCATTTGAAGATACAGAATCTCTTTATTCAGCGCATAAAGACCGGGTATTTCTCAAGAAAATAATTTCTGCCGTCGAAGAACATATCTCGGATACTGACTTTTCAGTGGAAGGGCTAAGCAAAAAAGTTGGATTGAGCCGCTCAGCACTTTATAAGAAAATCAAAACGATCACTGGACATGTGCCAAGTGAATTCATCCGGCAGGTAAGACTTAAACACGCCGCAAGGCTGTTGATAACCCGGGAATATAACATTTCCGAGATTGGTTATATGGTAGGCTTCAGCTCCCCCTCTTATTTCTCCAGGTGCTTTTACCAACAGTTCCAGGTTACGCCTACGGAGTTTCTAAAATATAATAGTAAGAACTGACTGCGACTGTACGCTCTAATGCGTATCGTCATGTTGATCCGCGATTAAGTTCGGGATGACGAAGTATAGGCAGAGGCGTCATGCCGAATCTAGTTCACTGTTGTCCGGTAAGGTTTTAAGTAGCATTTAAAAACCCTTATTCTGGCCTCCAATGAGGCCTTTTTTGTTCATACTAGATTCCAAGCCCCCGAAATCTTAAAAATTACAATCGTATTTAAAATTCGGCTGTCCGGTAAACATTTAACCAAATCACACCTTTTTTCTGCGTTTGACCGCTTATGGTTGCCATACAGCACTTTCAAAGGTTTTTATCGCAGAATATCGCAGCCATTTTGATTCCGGCTGTCCGGTAAACATTTTACGAAAATCTTTTACCGGACAACAGTGAATCTAGTTCCGCTTCTCATGAGCTATGTATGAAGGATGTGCTTAGACAACAGGTTCTGAAATAAGTTCAGGATGGATGACGAAGAAACATTTATGGCGCGGTCGACCCTGCTGGCGTGCAGGTGCCGCGTTCCCGTTATAACAGCCTCTTCAGCATCAGTTACTGAAACTTTACCGAGCCATAACTAGTCTTCACCAATATCCGGGCCGGAGAACCCTTACCATACTGACCCTGGTAATGTTTCGTAAAATGCGGCCGACCATTCTCTTCGTCGGCTGTCTTACTTATGATTGTAGTTTTATCTGCCGGATAATAAAATCCGCCCATATTTACAGTCACATCAAAATCGAAATTAGAGGACGGCCCGGTGCCTACAGCCACAGAGCCCTTATCCGTATTAATAATTAAAGTTTTTACATTATTGTCAACTTCGTCTATTTTTAAGCTGCCATATTTATTTTCCAGGTTGCCACCATTAGTCACTTTGCCAATTTTGGTTGACCCATACCTCACGTCTGCCGTTATACCACTTGCGCTGGCAATATTCAGACTGCCATAGGATACATTTATACTGCCAACAACATATTTTTCTAAATTCACCGATCCATATTTTACGCTAATGTCGTTCGATATATTCAACAAACTTCCGCCCTTTAATGAACCGTAGCTATTATCAACTTGTAAACGTCCATTAAACTCGGGCAAAATAACGTCTCCAAATTTATTTATAATATCCAGGGGATTACCGCCAGGCATATAAACGGTATATTCTATAATAACCCCTTTAGGATCTTTACCCCTCTTATAGACGCCGCCATAGCTCTTGCCAGATTCAATGTTTGTTTTATAACTGATCAGATTAGAGCTTTTAACTTCATCTATCTTAACGCCATCCAGCAGTTCGGCTGCCTGCCTTTCAGAGTTTCCAAAAGCCTTTATCTCAATATCAACCTTAAATTCCTTCTTTGGCCAGACGTTTATGTAAACATTTCCGTATTGATTATTTATTGCGAGCTTATCATTGGCATCCACCTGGTGAAGTTTGCTACTTTTCTTTACTTTGCTTAAAGTTCCCCGGTCCTTATTTTGCCTTTCAATCTTCCTGAGATTCATTTCCGGTACCTCCGGGGTCGAAGGAGCACGCTCTGGTCCCTGAAAATCAGGAATGCTCTCCATGATCTGCATTTTTAATTTTTGCGTAAGCTCTTTGAGTTGCATATCCACGGCTTTTAGTCGAAGACTGGCTTTCTTCAGTTCAGCACTATGAGATTTAATCACCAAGTGATGATCAAAATCCGTCGTCTGCGGCGTGGTGGCTACCGGTGGCTTGGGAAGTTCCTGTGCCTTCAATGCATTAAGAGTCATCGATAGGAATACTATCAACAGAATCCTGTATATATTAGATGTCCCTGAGACCATTATTATGTCCTTTCTTAACTTTATTTACTTCCCGAATTATTTCTAACTGCTGATTTAATACTTCAATTTGAATCTTCATGTTGAGAATCATCGCTTTAACCGTCTCCTCCTGGTTGGGGCTGTCTGTAAGCTCCCTTTTAAGTTTTTGATAGCTATCGTCAATAACCTTAAGCTCTGATAAAAACTCACGATATAGGCCCGGATCCTTTGCCTCAAGTTGCTTTAATTGATTTCGTTTCTCCTCAATTAATGACGCATATTGAAATTCCTGTTTCGCCATTTTCGGATTAATCTCTACAATATCGGGAGCTGAATCTTTCTCTGGGAGCAGAAAGAGAGCAGCACCCAGCACAATCACAATGCCAGCGGCTATTTTAAGAAGAACACTTAATTTAACCACCCTCTCCTTCCGCGGGGCATTCTTTTGTATCTGATCCAGTCCTTTTTCAATCGAACCCCATAAGTCAGCTGGAGGTTCAAATTCATCAAACTGCTTTTTATTATCTCTGATAAAGTTTTCTAATTTGTCGTTCATCTCTTCCTAATTATTATTCATTCCCTGAACTTTCAACACCTCGATTAACTTTCTTTTAGCACGTAGAAGCTGAGTCCTTGAAGTATTTTCGCTTATATTGAGTATATACCCGATCTCTTCATGATCATAACCTTCAAGCAAATACAGAGAAAGAATTACTCTGTAATTATCGCGCAACAATTGAATAGCCAGTCTTACTTGTTTAACCTGAAACTCGATATCTTCCCAGCCCTCTTCCTCAGCATCGGCAATCTCCTCAATTCCTTCATCCTCAATTGAAATAAAATCCAGCTTTTTTTTCCTGAGGAGAGTAATTGACTTGTTCACGACGATTTGCTTAATCCACCAGCCGAAGCTTGATTCCTGCCGGAAATCCCCAATACGAATAAATGCATCAAGGAACGACTCCTGCAGAACATCGGCAGCATCATCTTCATTGTTGAGCATTCGCAAAGCCACGTTGTACATCCCCTTCGAATAGAGGTTGTACAATTCGTATTGTGCTTTCCTGTTTCCTTCCCGGCATTCAACCACCAGGTTGTAATGCTGATCTGCATAAAGGGCTTCCAATGTATTGAACTTTCGAAATAATAGACGCAAAGAATTTGGCAGTGTTGCAGTTTTATTGAATAAACAGCTAAACTAATTTACTTTTAATTTATGACTGACACATTCTCATTTTTGGGACAGATGCCGAAAATCCTAAAGCAAAACAAAGGATCAAGTGGAAAGGTTGGGGGGTGGCGGCTAAGCGCATTAATGCCAACTTTTTAAAACGGTCGTCATGCCGAACTAATTTCGGTATCTCTTGGACTATAAAGGAAATGCTTAAGCAGGAGGTCCTGAAACAAGTTCAGGATGACGAAGCAAGGAAGGGATCAGTCCGGAAAGTTGTGGAGGGTGATAAAAAAGGATTAGTTTTGCGAGCAAAAAAACTTGGAGAAAGAACTCTTATCGCTATTG
>NZ_JAFMZP010000016.1 GCF_024436435.1 Desertivirga xinjiangensis | reverse complement strand
AGTCAGTTCAGAGGGGTAACTAATATCGAATTCTTTATGTACAGGTTATCCAAAATATACGCCTAGTCCACAACTTTCCGGACTGATCCAAGAACATCCCCCCAACTTTCCGGACTGATCCCAAAAAACCCCTCAGAACTTAATCTGAAGGGCTTTTTATGGTGGGAGATACTGGGTTCGAACCAGTGACCCCCTGCTTGTAAGGCAGGTGCTCTGAACCAGCTGAGCTAATCTCCCTGGAAGTAATAGAAATAAAAACCCTTCAATCGGCTTGAAGGGTTGGTGGGAGATACTGGGTTCGAACCAGTGACCCCCTGCTTGTAAGGCAGGTGCTCTGAACCAGCTGAGCTAATCTCCCTTTTTGATATCAGATAGCAAGAATTACCTATCCGATTTCATGCTGCAAATATAGGCGCAGAAATCAGTTATCCAAAATTAATTTAAAAATAATACTGAAGATACTTTATCTCAGATATTTAGTAATTTCTTCTGCAAGAGGCTTTACAGATGACCGGAACCTATGGATTAATTTTCCATTCTCATCAATCAAAAACTTTTCGAAGTTCCATTTTATATCCCCCTTAAAATCAGGATTCTCCGCCGACGTCAGAAATTTGAATATCTCGGCAGCATCCTCTCCTTTAACGCTCACCTTCTCTGCAAGCGGAAAAGTGACACCATAATTTTTCTGGCAGAACTCCTTTATTAACGGATTGCTACCTGGTTCTTGCCCCCCAAAATCATTAGCTGGAAAGCCAATTACTACGAGTTTATCCTTATATTGCTGTGATAACTTTTCAAGTTCTGCATACTGGGGTGTATAACCGCACTTTGATGCAGTATTCACAATCAATATCTTTTTGCCCTTATATTTCTTTAGATTCAATTCGCTGCCATCGATCGACTTTACCTTAAAATCATGCACAGATTTTGGGGGAGTAATAAAAAAAGCCAGAAGGATAAATGCTAATGTTTTCATGATCAAATTTTAGCTAAAGATAGCATTCTTCTGAAATAAAATAACCGCCAGGCAAACCCGGCGGCTATAGGTAATAACTAAGCTATGAAGGAAGCTTATCAAATATCTTGCTGATAACTTTCGGCAAATCGTTGACCGCATTTTCAGGATTATTTACTTCTCCCTTTGCTACCCCCCTCCAAATTACTTTGGACGTTTTACGGTCAATCAGGTCGATCACAATATTTCCTTCCTCAAATTCTACTTTGCGCTCTTCTGCTCCTACATAAACCGGAAATGGTCTTACGTAACGGTAATAATAAATTGCCCTTCCACGATAGTAGCCTACTGCAGGAACATATCGGTAGGGCGATTGATAGTATACCGGCTCATTAACGGTACGCGATTTCTCGTCAATCACCGCTGTGTAACGTATCAATATATCGGGTTGTTTGTTATTTAGCTTCAAACCCCGGCTGCTCAGAGCCGTGTTTGCCGACTCTATGATTTTCTCTTCAGCAATGTCATTATTATAATAATCCTGGAGCTTAGATTCATTACCACTCATCCATGCGTAAGTTTGATACTTGGTTACGTCGAGCTTGTCTTTACTTACAGAATAAATATTATAAGAAGAGCATGCTGTAAGAAACGAAGCGGCAAAAAGCAACATAAACGCCATCTTTCTCATCTCTATCCTATCCTTTCTAAATATTATTATCTATTATAATAGACTGAAAGAAATCATAGAGTTTAATCAAACGGCTATCAAATTACCCAATAATGACAAAACACGCATTTGGCCGTTATGATAGATATTTACCAACAATTGGCATCCTTCTACCCATCCCGAAAGCTTTAGGTGATACCCGAAGAATTGGAGGCGTTTGATAACGTTTAAATTCTGCACGGTTAACCATTTTCAGAACCTTGGCAACCATTTCTGCATCGAAGCCCTCAGAGATTAGTTCAGCCGAGCTCTTTTTTAGTTCTATATACTGGTAAAGCAAGCTATCGAGAACGTCATAGTCAGGCAGAGAATCACTATCCTTCTGGTCAGGTCGCAACTCTGCAGAAGGTGGCTTTACAATACTGTTTTCAGGAATTATCTCGCGATCACGATTTATATACCTGGCAAGAGCATAGACTTGAGTTTTATAAACATCGCCGATAACCGAAATCGCACCAGCCATATCCCCGTACAAAGTACCATATCCTACAGCACACTCACTTTTATTAGAAGTGTTCAACAGGATATAGCCGAACTTATTCGAAAAAGCCATAACTATAACGGCCCGGCTTCTGGCCTGGATATTTTCTTCAGCTATATTAAAAGGTAAACCTTTAAATACTGGAGCCAGCACCCTGTCAAAGGCATCGGCGGCCTCTTTTATCGGCACTATTTCATGTTTACATCCAAGATTCTTCACAAGATCCAAGGCATCCTGAATTGAATGATCAGTAGAAAACTTAGAGGGCATAAGCACAGCCATGACATTTTCTGCCCCCAATGCTTCGGCCGCCAAGGCACAGACTACCGCAGAATCTATTCCACCAGACAGCCCGAGTACTGCTTTGGAAAACCCGGACTTCTTAAAATAATCTTTAATACCAAGAATCAAGGCATCATGAATTTGTGCAACATCTGCCGCTGGCTGATATTCCAAAGCAGTGAGGCCTTTCAACTCACCGGAATCAAAGTCGTATACCTTCAGGTCTTCCTCAAAATACTTTAACTGGTCCAGCAACTCACCTTTAGCACTAAATGCAAATGAACCACCATCGAAAATAATTTCTGTCTGTGATCCTACCTGATTAACATATAATAATGGGAGATTATATTTTAGAGCATTATCCTTTAGTACCTTGTAACGGTTATCATCATGATTGTAAGAAAAAGGAGAGGCCGCAATGTTGATCATCAAATCAGGCCCTTCTTTTATCAACTCATCCATTGGAGCTGAAACATACAAGGGATTGTCATTTATATTCCAAAGATCTTCACAAATAGTTAAAGCTATCTTTAGTCCTTTAAAATTTATGCAGTTAAAATCTGTATTGGGTTGAAAGTAACGATACTCGTCAAAAACATCATAAGTTGGCAGTAGCGCTTTGTTAACTACGGCTTTTATGGTTCCGTCTTCAATAAAATAGGCTGAGTTAAACAGATCCTTTCCCGCCTTCTGCGGGTTCCGGGTAGGAGCACCAATTATACAGGCGATACCCTGACAAGTGTCCACCACTTTTTCGATCGACTTCTCACATAATTCTATGAATTCTGTAAACTCAAGGAAATCCCGGGGCGGATACCCACAGATTGCTAACTCCGCAAAAACTACAAGTTCTGCTCCTTTAGACTTCGCATTGCCAATAGCATCTATAATTTTTTGAGTGTTCGCCTCAAAGTTTCCAATATGATAATTAAGTTGAGCAAGAGCTATCTTCATTTACAAAAGATTAATTTAATACCAACAAAGAAAGCCCATTAGGGCTTTTTTGTTTCAAAATATTTCCCTTTCAAAAGGTTAGAAAAGTACACCCAGGTTCAGTGCCACGTAAGAGTTTCTGATAGAAGGCCCCTTACTTAACATGTTCGTGAAGCCATTATTGAAGGTTACACCAGTAAGAAATTTTGTATTTTGTGCAAAATTCCACTGCATACCTGCACCTGCAACCAAACTCAGCCTGAACACATTATCAGAAGCAATGTCCTTTTTGGATTCTTCGCTTAAGACACCCGTGCTGCTTTTTAACTCACTGTCTAGTTTTCCGCTGACTTTAATGCCGGTCCCGAGGCCGAATTGACCATAAAAACATTTTTCAGCAACCTCATTGGTCTTCAATTTTATGGTCAACGGTATTTCTATATATTGTACCTTGTAAGTAATATCATTTCGTACCGCCCCTCCTGATTCTTCTACATCCGTGTTGCTAACCTTTGTATTTATACTGGTGAGGGTAAAGGCAGTTGAGAAAAAATAATTTTTCGAGAATCCAAAATCCCCTATTAATCCGTACGAGAACCCAACGTTTGTTCCTTCAGAAGAATACGAAGGACTGCTATCATTGATCCTTGCCCAACCAAGGTTAGGGGTAAGGGTGAAGCCTAGTTGGAAATTTTTAAAATCCTGTTGTGCCTTGGCAGCAATTGGAAATAAAAGTATTAGAAGCGCATAAAATCTACTTTTCATTTTCTTATTTATGAGAACTATAGTGTATGAGTGATGCTGTTTTTAAAAACCTAATTAAAAAACTTTGCTTTTATTATTTTCGTCAAATTAACAATAGCATGAATTTAAAAAGCGTTCGTCAAATCTACTTGTTTTTTGTGAATATGATTTGTTTTTTAAGGGCCACAAAGAACCTGCTCGGCAAGCTAATCACTTTTTCGCAGTTTTGTTTACGCAGGTGTTTTGTGAATATGATTTGTTTTTTAAGGGCCACAAAGAACCTGCTCAGCAAGCTAATCACTTTTTCGCAGTTTTGTTTACGCAGGTGTTTTGTGAATATGATTTGTTTTTTAAGGGCCACAAAGAACCTGCTCAGTACTCGCATCTCCTTTTCCGGGCTTCATTTATGCAGCTTTTTTTTAATTACGCTGGGTCTCACGGCTTGTAACAACCGGAAAGATGTCGATTTGAGTAATATCGACCTAACGGTCACTATTGAACGCTTTGATAGAGATCTCGGCAGCCTGAAAGTAAAAACAATACAGCAGCAGGCCCCTTTACTTCAAAAAAAATATGGCAATTTCTACAGCGACTTCATGGATGGCATGCTGGGAGCAGGTCATACTGCCGATACTAGTTATTACGCCAATCTCCGAACAATCTTGAGTAGCCGGGATTTTAATGCGCTCAAAGACGAGGTCGATCACAAATATCCAGATATGAGTAAACAAGAATCTGAGTTAACGGATGCTTTTAAACACGTCAAATATTACTACCCTGGCCAGAAGCTACCGCGACTGATTAGTTTTTTCTCCGGCTTTGCTGTACAGACCCCGATCGGTAATGACTATATAGGAATCGGGTTAGACATGTTTCTAGGTGCCGATTCAAAATTCTATCCAGCAATCAGGCAAAGTGTTCCATTATACATTTCGAAAAAGTTTACACCTGAGAATATCACACCAAGGGTGATGGAAACTTTTATACGTGAGGAGATCTTCCCTGAACCAGAATCTCTAAACACGCTACTGGACCGCATGATTTATAATGGGAAGATCCTGTACTTTATGGATGCAACTATGCCTGCAGTCAGCGATTCCTTGAAAATCGGATATACTGCAGCCCAATTAGACTGGTGTAAAACATTTGAGCCACAGATCTGGGCTTACTTTCTCGAAAACAATCTGCTCTACGATACGGACTATATGAAAATTCAAAAATATCTGACAGAGGCGCCGTTTACCCCCGGTATTGGAGAAAAAAATGAATCCGCACCCAAGCTGGCGCTTTATATCGGATGGCAGATTGTAAAAAAATACATGGACGTAAATAGCAACATTAAGCTGCAGGACCTGATGAAAGACCCAGATTATCAGATGATATTATCCAAATCGAAGTACAAGCCAAAATAGGGATTGTCCTCCATGTCCTGAAGAACAATCCTTAATTTTATTTTAGAATGTTGGAAACAGATTTTAGACAAATCAACACTCCAACTATCAGAATGATATTTGAAATCACGTCAATTAACGAGAAGGTTCCGATAAAACGAAGGCCCACGCCTACCATCGTGATCACAATACCCAGGGTCATCAAAGTATAATGACTTGGATTATTGGCATTATTTGTTTGTCTGTTTTCGTTTACGTTTGCCATGTTATGTTTTTTATCGAGCGCGAAATTACAAAACGTATTTAAGACTAAAAAGGGAATTAAATAAAAGGAGCAACCAGCGAAAACATTATCAAATATCCGGCAGTTCTAGAATAAAAAGAAAAGAACAATGGCTAAATACTCAAAGAAAGCTGGAGAAAAAGTTGAACAAGCTATGCATGAAATGAAGGAGGGCAAGTTGGAAACCGGCACGGGCAAGAAAGTGACCTCAAAAAAGCAAGCTGTTGCTATTGGCCTTTCTGAGGCACGGGATGCAGGTGCCAAGGTTCCAAAAAAATCCACCAAAAAGAAGTAGCCTATCTTTAATTCTCAATATGCAGCTCTGCAAGAGCATTATTGATGAATTCAATTTCTTCGGCAGAAATTGTCAGATCCATTGCTTGTGCATTCTGGACCGCTTGCTGAGAATTGCGTGCTCCAGCCAAGGCTACTGTAATACCTGGTTTTTCTACAGTCCATCTCAAAACCAATTGTCCCAGGCTCGCCTTCTTATCTTCCGCTAAGGGCTTGATCTTTTCAAGGAATCGATTCACATTATTAATATTTACTTCTGAAAAGAACTTATGCGATGCCCTGTGATCTCCTTCCGCAAATATGTGTCCGGGCTTAATTTTACCTGTCAATAGTCCCCTTTCTAAAGGGCTGTAGGCAAGAATTGATTTCTTATTTGCGAGGCAATATGGCAAAATCACTTCTTCGATCTTACGGTTCACCATACTATATGGTACCTGGTTAGAAACAAGATCGACCACGCCGTCAGCAATACGGAATTGTTCATCGGAGTAGTTGCATACCCCGGCATAGCGCACCTTACCTTGCTGTATCAAGGTTTTAACAGCATCCATAGTTTCTTCTATCGGAGTTGTGGGATCGGGCCAGTGAATCTGATACAGATCAATATAATCGGTACCTAAAAGCTTTAAGCTCGTCTCACACTCCCTGATCACGCTGTCTCTGCCAGCATATTTATAGATATCGATCTCTTCTCCCTGGTTGTTTTTACTCTTGAAATAAAACTCGCCGGAAGTGTCGTCCCATCGCAAACCATATTTGGTCAGTATTTGAACTTTATCCCGGGGCAACCCCTTAATAGCCTCGCCCACAATTTCTTCGCTAAGTCCCTGACCATATACAGGAGCAGTATCAATAGCAGTAACACCTGCGTCATAGGAAGCCCTGATCGCATCGACAGCATCTTTCCTTTCGGAGCCACCCCACATCCAGCCTCCGGCAGCCCAGGCGCCAAAGGTTATAGCTGAAACTTCCAGGTCAGATCCGCCTAATTTTCTATATTCCATAGTTGATAATTTATTGTTGAACAGGATGAGTTATGTTTGGTTTAGGAGAAATAAAAATAGCATAAAACTAAAAAACCTCTGCAGAGCAGAGGTTTTAAAAATCTATATATAGTTTTTTCTATCCGTTTGATAAAGCAGCTGCACCACTTACAATCTCTGTAAGCTCTGTAGTGATCGCTGCCTGGCGGGCTTGATTGTAAGAAAGTTTTAATGATTTAAGCAAGTCCCCTGCATTTTCCGTGGCTTTATCCATCGCGGTCATACGTGCTCCATGCTCAGAAGCATGAGAATCAAGAACGGCCTTATAAAACTGAATCTTGATTGATTTCGGGATCAGTTCATTCACAATCTCCTGCTGAGATGGCTCCAATATATAGTCCACTTTAGATGCCGCAGACCTACTGCTATCCGCTTGAACCGTAGCAGCCAATGGTAAAAGCTGTTCGCTGATGATCTCTTGAACAGCAGCATTCCTAAAATGGTTATATATAACATCCACCCGGTCAAAATCGCCATTCGCAAATCCACTCATTATAACTTCAGAGATCAGAGCTACATTCTCAAAACTTAGCTGAGAATACACCTCATTATTATTTCCGATAACATTATATTTACGCTTCTCGTAATAATCCTGAACTTTTTTACCAACAGCAATAATACTTACATTTCCTTTCCGGTACTGTTCTGCATATTGGGTGCTGATCAGTTGGTTTGCTGTTTTTATAACATTCGCATTAAATGCTCCTGCCAGCCCCCTGTTTGAAGATACAACAACTATCAAAACCTTTTCTACGTCACGTTGCTGTATGTAAGGAGATGAAGAGCCCTCAAGACTAGCAGAAAGATTTCCAAGGATATCCTTTAGCTTGTTTGCATAAGGCCGTAACTGAACAATTGCATTTGTAGCTCTCTTCAACTTAGCAGCTGAAACCATTTTCATAGCTTTTGTGATCTGCTGTGTGGAGGTTACAGATGTAATACGGTTTCTTACTTCTTTTAAATTAGCCATTCTTTTTTGAAAGTCTAAAGTTTAAAAGTCCGAAGCCGAAACTTCGAACTTTAAACAATTACTAATATCTGCCTGCTAGTTCTTTCGCAACTGTTTCCAGTACGCCTGTAATGCTGTCGTCGAACTTCCCAGCCTTTAAAGCCGTCAATGTTTCCGGATGACGCAGCTCTAACTGTTGGGTGTACTCTACTTCGAATTCTCTTACTCTATTTACGGGCACCGAGCGTAATAAGCCCTTAATGCCTAAATATATAATAGCAACCTGTTTTGCAACAGACACTGGTGAGAATTGTCCTTGTTTAAGAATCTCCACGTTACGGGCACCTCTGTCCAAGACCAGTTTAGTAGCCGAATCAAGGTCCGATCCGAATTTAGAGAAAGCCTCTAACTCGCGGTATTGAGCCTGGTCAAGCTTTAAAGTACCTGCCACTTTTTTCATTGACTTGATCTGAGCGTTACCTCCCACACGAGATACAGATATACCAACGTTAATTGCCGGACGAACACCTGCGTTAAACAAGTTAGACTCCAAAAATATCTGACCATCGGTAATAGAAATTACGTTGGTAGGAATGTATGCAGAAACGTCACCGGCCTGAGTCTCGATAATAGGAAGAGCAGTAAGAGACCCTCCGCCCTTTACAAGATGTTTGATAGAATCAGGCAAATCGTTCATACTTTTCGCGATCTCATCTGAAGCATTGATCTTAGCAGCGCGCTCTAATAAACGGCTGTGCAGATAAAATACGTCTCCCGGATAAGCTTCACGACCTGGAGGACGCTTTAATAGAAGGGACACCTCACGGTAAGCAACCGCTTGCTTAGACAAATCGTCATAGATAATTAAAGCAGGGCGTCCGGTATCACGGAAGAACTCACCTATAGCAGCGCCCGAAAACGGAGCAAAGAACTGCATTGGAGCCGGGTCAGCAGCAGACGCTGCAACAACCACAGTATATGGCATAGCACCATTTTCTTCCAGGGTACGAACAATCTGTGCTACTGTGGAATTTTTCTGCCCTACAGCTACATATATACAATACACCGGCTGACCGGCTTCGTAAAATTCCTTTTGATTGATGATCGTATCGATACAAACGGCAGTTTTACCAGTTTGACGGTCACCAATTACAAGCTCCCGCTGCCCACGACCGATCGGGATCATAGCATCGATAGCTTTGATACCAGTTTGCAAAGGCTCAGTAACCGGCTGACGATAGATAACACCCGGAGCTTTACGCTCAATAGGCATTTCATACAGATCACCTTTTATAGCTCCTTTACCGTCGATCGGCTGTCCAAGTGTGTTTACCACACGACCCAGCATTCCGTCACCAACTTTAATGGAACCTATACGGTTTGTGCGTTTGATAGTATCACCTTCTTTGATCTCAGAATACTCTCCCAGCAATACCACACCCACGTTGTCTTCTTCAAGGTTTAATACAATCCCTTGCAGGCCGTTCTCGAATTCAACCAATTCACCTGATTGAACTTTTGTGAGACCGTAAACACGGGCAATACCATCGCCCACTTGCAGTACAGTTCCCACCTCCTCAAGTTCGGCCTCTGATTTAAAGCCCGACAATTGCTGGCGCAAAATCGCCGAAACTTCATCTGGTCTTACCTCTACCATAGTTTTATTTGTAAATTTTTATTTTTAATCAATTGTAAACTCTTGTGTATTATTATTGTCAGGGTTTAAACCTTCTGACTAAATTCCTTTTTCAGCTTCTGCAAGCTGCTTGCTATACTTGCATCGTATTGCTTATCTCCAACTTTCAGCACAAATCCGCCGATAAGATCTTCATCAATTTTGCTTTCCAGCTGAACACTGCTTTTCGTAGTGTCCTCCAGCAATCTTATGATCTCTGTCCTGTTGCTTTCAGAAAGAGCACTTGCTGATATAACCGTAGCCTTTACTATACCCTTTAACAGGTTGTATTGGTTGATGAACTCTTTTGCGGTAGCATAGAGTATTCCAGCACGTCCTTTATTCACCACTATACTAAAAAAAGTGATAATGATCTTGTGAAAGCTCTGCCCAAAAAGCTGGGTCAGGATTCCTATCTTTTTATCAGTATTGATAATGGGATTTTTAAGTACCGCTTGCAATTCCGGGTTAGTACGCAATACGTTTATAAAAGAGACCATGTCAGCTTTAACCTGCTCCAATGATCCCTGTTCATTAGACAGATCAATTAAAGATTTTGCGTACCTTGATGCTACTTGAATTTCAGACATCTTCTATAATTTATGAGCCGGAAGTGAGATGCGTATGGTGAATGACCAAATTCAATAGGTCCTCCCTCTTTGCCTTGTCTATTCCAGCCCTATAGCGAAATTAGTTTAATTTTACGTCCTTAAGTAAGTCAGAAACCAAAGCATCCTGTTTACCTGAATCCTCGAACTGACGACGAAGGATCTTTTCAGCAATTTCAATTGAAAGTGAAGACACCTGGTTTTTCACTTCGGCCAGTGCAGCATTCTTTTGTCCTTCAATTTCTACCTTAGCCTTCTCGATCATCTTGCTACCCTCAGCCTGAGCACTTGTACGAGCTTCAGCGATCATTTTATCTTTCAATTCTTTTGCCTCTTTCAGGATAAGATCCCTCTCGGCACGAGCTTCTTTTAAAAGCGCTTCATTTTGACTGGTAAGTCGGGCCATTTCGGCTTTTGCGTTCTCCGCAGAAGCCAACGCGCTTTCTATTGAGCGTTCGCGTTCATGAATTGCTCCCAAAATTGGCTTCCATGCAAGCTTTTTAAGCAGCAGAAATAATATCAAAAAAGCCAGGGTTGCCCAAAACACAAACCCGATGTGGTGATTTAGTAAACCTTCGAATAATTTATCCATTGTTTATATCGAAAAAATAAATTTAATTTAAAATTGCCTGAGGCATTCAAAGCATCATCACTAATGATGACTGAAACCATTAATTAAAGAGCCGCAAACAACCAACCGTTGAATCACGGCTCTTTTAATTCTCAGCTGTTAGGCAGGATAGAATTATCCGTTACCTAATAGCGCAACTACCACACCGAATAAAGCAACACCCTCAATAAGAGCCGCTGCGATAATCATAGCAGTCTGAATTTTAGAAGCAGCTTCTGGCTGACGAGCTATACCTTCCATAGCTTTACCACCTAGTTGACCGATACCTAAACCAGCACCTAAAACCGCTAATCCTGCACCAATTGCAGCAATTGAACCACTTACCATAATTGTATTTATTTATGTAATTTAAAAATAGTTTATAATTAATGATGATGCTCGTCTACCGCAGTTCCTATAAAAAGGGCAGTAAGCATCGTAAAGATGAAAGCCTGAAGAAAGGCAACCAGCAATTCAAGCACATCCATGAACAGCACGAATGCAACTGAAACCGGAGCCAGTGCTACCGACTTAAAAATAAATATCAACGAGATCAGACTCAGCACAATAATGTGACCTGCGGATATATTCGCATACAAACGAATCATTAGTGCGAATGGCTTTGAAATAACACCAATGATCTCTACAGGGATCATAATAGGATATAACCACCATGGCACATCAGGCATTAAAATATGCTTCCAGTAATATTTGTTACCATTTAAGTTCACAACCAATAACGTTATAAACGACAACACGAAGGTCATAAAAATATTTCCAGTAACATTCGCTCCCCCCGGAAAAATAGGGATAAGACCAAGAAGGTTATTAATCCATATAAAGAAGAACATGGTCAGTAACAACGGCATAAACTTCGCGTACTTATACCCAATATTTGGGCGCGCAATTTCATCACGTACAAAAAGGATTATTGGCTCAATAAAGGATTGCAAGCCTTTCGGCGCCTTTCCCTCTCTTTTTCTATAGGAGCTTGAAACAGATGAAAAGATTAGAACCAGCAACAAAATAGAGATCCAGATCGCCAGAATATTTTTGGTGATTGAAAAGTCATAAACATGGGAAGAAGCTTCCTTATCAATATTGTTTGTCGAATCTACCGCGAAGATCTTATCCTCGATCAGTCTGTAGGTATAATATTTACCTTCGTAAGACTCTTCACCATGATGAAACTCTGATGAAGAAAACATTTCAATTCCTTTATCTGTATATAAAATAACCGGAAGACCAAGTGATGTATGACCCCATAGATGCCATGAATGAGAATCGGCAATATGCTCCATGATCACTTTAGTGGGATCAAACTTTTCTTCCCCATGCTCTACTGCAGGATGATCAGTATGCTCAGCTGCTGCGTTACTTTGCGAAACTTCAAGAATCGTATCAACAGAGTGGTCGTGAGTAGATTCAGTTTGAGCTCTTAAAACCGTTTGAAAGTTAACAAACATCAAAAAAAGAGCGAAAACAGCACTGAATCTAATTTTTTTCGAGTTCAAAATGTGGGTTAAGGACATTTATTGCGAGTTTTTTACGTTTTGTTTTGGTGGCGCAAGTTACATAACAGTGCATAAACTTCAAAGGACGTAAACAAGAAATATAAAGAAAAAAATTGAATCGCAAAAAATGTGTCTTTTACGCTGATTTTCAACAGGTAAACTAAAACGAAGGCCATACTCAAAAGTAGCTTGATAGTTATAGCCCCCATCAGCACAAACGCTGAGCTCTCGCCCCCTTTTTTAAGACCAAACCATGAAACAGCATAAGCAATTACTGTCAAAAAAAACAAAAACCCGAACACTACCCAGAATTTAGGAATCAAAACAACATCTTTGACATCTGATATTTCAATTCCATAAAACACCAAACCAATCAGCAGGGTAAAAACCGTAAAGAGCCCTGTAAATTTAATAATACTCAAGGCTCAAGCTTTTTAATTGATCGAATAACCAGGTACAAGGAAATAAACACACCCAGCAAACTAAAAAAGGCTGTAAAAAGGGGAGTATCCATCTGCCTTGAACTGTCCAGGCGATAGCCGGCATAAGTGAAAGCACAGATAATGCCAAACATCTGAAAACCCATAGCAGAATATTTAGCGTACGTACTCACGTCCCTCTTCCTTTTTTTGAGCATATCCTCATCATCCAACTGTTTCATTTATACAAAAGTAAGTATTAAGCTCTTCCTACATATTCGCATAAACAGTATATTTATCCACAAATTTGTCAGAAGAAACCAATACGATGGAACAATTACGAAACAAATATGGGCGCGTCCGGTTTGGGCATATTATGGCTGCATCAGGTAAATTGTAATTCTGAAGATTTTTGTATTTATTTATTGAAATTCCGATCGGTTTGAAATTCTGTCATTTACCATTTTTCGTTTTAATATCAATTATTGTGCTAAGCACTGGCTGTGGTACTTCAAGAGATACTGCCACCAGTCGGGGTATGCAGAACCTCACCTCCAGATATAACATCCTGTACAACGCCAATATATTATTAGAAGAAAGCATCCGAGATCTGGATGCAGCTTATCCTGAAGATTACGGCCAGCTGTTATCTGTATATAAAGAACCCACCGAAACTGCAGCCCAATCTATTTCAGGGAACCTTGATTCAGTTCAGCAAAAAGCCAAAAGTATAATTGATGATAAGTTATATAGCTCCTATGTAGACGATGCTTATTTTCTGATTGCACAAGCCAATTACTACAAAGCCCGTTTTTTTACTGCCGCGGAGTTCTTTACCTATGTTTTCAACTCCTACCCTGATTCAAAATTACTGCGCCAAAAATCCAGTATCTTTCAGGCCAGGTCAATCTTACAACTTGACAATTACCAGGAGGCCGGTGCTTCCCTGGATACTGCTTTTAAGCACCTTAATGATACGAAAAAAACAAAGCGAACAGCTGCGGACCTGTATGCAACCACCGCTCAGTATCTGATAAAAATGGGTAAAGAGCTTGAGGCAATTGATACCCTCGAAAAGGCCATTCATGCTAAAGGCAGTAAAAGGAACCGTATCCGGTGGACCTTTGTTTTGGCTCAGTTGCAGGAACGCAACAAACAATATAAAGAAGCCTATCAAAACTATACAGCTGTCGTAAAAAGCAATGCCCCTTTTGATATGGCTTTTAATGCAGGTTTAAACCGGATAAGCATTGAAGATGCCAGCAGTGGAGAAAACATTGATATAATAGCCCGTCTCAGATCACTTCTAAAGGACGAAAAGAATAAGAATTTTGTCGACCAGATCTATTACCGCATCGGGGATGCATACCTGGACCGAAATGAAAATCACTCAGCTATAGAAAGCTACAACACTGCAATTCGGCTCAGCACAAACAATCAGAATCAAAAGGGGCTTTCCTACTTGAGAATTGCCGACATATATTTCAAGAATGGCGATTATGTAGCAGCAAAAGCCTATTATGACAGTACTTTAAGTACCCTCTCACCGTCTTTTCCGGGATACGACATTATCAGCAGAAAAGGCAATAACCTTGAACTGCTTGCAAATCGTTACCGCATCATTGGAAGGGAAGATACCCTGCAGATTCTCGCCCGTCTCTCTGAAGAGGAAAGAAACCTTCGTATTGGAGCTCTCGTCAGGGAACAGCTTGAAAAAACACAGCAACTAAGCCAAAACAATTCAGCTCCTGAAAGCATGATCGCCGCGATTGATAACCCTGGCACATTAGGCGGCACAACAGAAGGTAAATTTTATTTCAACAACACAACAGCTATTAGTCAGGGACTATCTGATTTCAAACGCCGCTGGGGAAACCGAACGCTTGAAGACAACTGGAGAAGAAGCGGCAAAACAGCCTCCGAAGCATTAACCAGCGTGGCTGATAATGCAGGCACCCCCACAAATGGGAATATGGGCTCGTCAACCGGAATATTGACTCCCGAGGTTCTTGAAAACAGTTACCGGAATAACATTCCGCTAACCGATAGTGCATTACAGGCATCTAATCAGCGTATAGCTGATTCTTACTATGATATTGCCAGTTTCTACAGGGACGAGCTAAAAGATAGAACTGAGGCAATAAACGCTTTTGAAGAACTCCTCAGTCGCGCACCTGAGAGTTCTTATAAGCTATCCGTTTATTACAATCTTTACAGACTGTATTCAGGCTTGGATGAGCAAAAGTCTGAAAAGTATAAAAATCTCATCTTAAGCGGCTACCCGGAATCTCCTTTTGCCAGGGTGATCGTAGATCCTGATTATAGCAGAAAGAGCAATGAAAAAGAAGCAGCCTTAAATAATGCATATAATGAGATCTATGATCTCTATACTGAAAAGAAGTATTCACAGGTAATACAAGGGGTTCAATCAATCGAATCTAAATATGGGATTAATGTATTATCACCTCAACTTGCATACCTAAATGCCCTGGCAGTGGGACATACTCAAAAGTTGCCTCCATTTGAAAGCGGCCTTCAAAAGATCGTTTCCGATTTTCCTGCCGACAAATTAATTACGCCTTTGGTTCAACAACACCTCAGCTATATTAATACCAACAGGTCTCTATTCGAAGACAGACCAACAGCGCTTACCGAGCATAACCCTTTTGAATTACTATTGACTGAACCGGAACCAGTTGTTATTGCACAAAACAATCAAAACGCTGCAAGGCAGACCGATGATGCCAGGAAACCTGTCACACAGCCAGTTCAAAAGCAGGTGCAGGATGCCTCCAAAAGCCCTGTTCCCGAAAGAAGTGTTCCTGCCCGGCCAGTGCCCGACCCTGATGTTAATCAACCAGCAGTACAACAACCCCTACCTGGAGAATCAACCGGGCAACCAAGTCCCCAAAATACTGTAGATAATAATAGTACGGCTCAGCCAGTGCCCCAACCCTCTGTTAAGCCGGAAGAAGTACAACCAACTCCGGCACCTGTAGCTCAGCCACAGGTGGATACTCCTAAGCCTAAGCCGCTTTTTGATCTCCCACCGGTAGGCGAATACTATTTCGTTATTAATGTACAGGATCCTGCAGCTAACTTAAACTCATCCCGTTTCGGTATTGGACAATTTAACCGGACCAGATTTTCAGGAACATCGATTAAACACCAGTTAAAAGAGGTGAACAACGAAAATCAACTAATTTTTATCGGCCCGTTTGACAACTATGATTCTGCAAAGTACTATGAAAGAGGCCTATTGGCTTTAATTAAGGATATCATGAAAGTACCTGCAGAAAAATACAATACTTTTGTGATCGTTAAACAGGAACTGGATAACCTAACAAATAGCACGCAAATAAATGCGTACCTCGAATTTTATAAGAATAGCCGATAGATAATATGCAACGTAAAACAACCACTCTGACAAAAGACGAAGTAAGCCGTTACACTATTACCTTTTGGAAAATTGTTATGGGATGTATCGCTTTTGGCATCATTCTTCTTTTCAGTATTGGCCTCGGGCTTTTTGGAGAGCTTCCTTCCTTCAGAGACCTCGAAAACCCTAAAAGCAACCTGGCATCAGAAGTGATCTCAGATGATGGCGAGATACTTGGAACTTACTTTATTCAGAACCGCTCGAATGTACGGTATGATCAGATCTCTCCCAACGTTATTAATGCATTAATAGCCACAGAGGATGTCCGGTTCTATGGCCATTCAGGCATCGATTTCAAGAGGACATTTACCATCATCTTTTATAACCTGATCGGAAAAAAACAGGGAGCCAGTACCATCACTCAACAGCTGGCATTAAACCTCTTTCAGGAAGAAGGTCGTTCCAGGAATCCCCTGAAGCGCTTTATTCAAAAACTTCAGGAATGGATCATTGCGATTAAACTGGAACGCAACTATACAAAAGAAGAAATTGTCACTATGTATCTTAACACTGTTGACTTTGGCTCTTACAATAGTTTCGGCATAAAAGCAGCTTCAAGAACGTACTTCAATACAACTCCGGACAAGCTTGAGCCCGAACAGGCAGCTATGTTAGTGGGGATGCTTAAAGGACCTACTATGTATTCTCCTGTCCGGAATCCGGAAAGAGCACTGGCCAGGAGGAACACAGTCCTCGCCAATATGCACAAAGAAAGCTTTCTAAGCGACTCTGAAAAAGCAGAACTTCAAGCCAAACCACTGGTCCTGTCACTTAATCCAAGAGATCATAACGACGGCTCAGCAGCTTATTTCCGTGGTGTACTCAAGAAAGAGATCCAGGGAATATTTAAAGAACAGAATATTGTGAAGGCCGACGGCACTCCTTACGATCTTGACAGGGATGGGCTTAAAATCTACACCACCATCAATTCTAAGATGCAGCGTTATGCTGAACAAGCTCAACAGGAATATATCAGAACACTTCAAACACAATTTAACCGGCAATGGAGAAACCGCAATCCTTTTAAATTTGAGGAGGCTGAACTGGTTTTGGAACAAGCTATCAAACGGTCAGATCGCTACCGGCAGTTAAAAGAAGATGGACTTACAGAGGGTGATATCCTTGATAGTTTCAAAAAACCCGTAAAAATGACCGTCTTTAGCTGGAAGAAGAAAGAAGGCATTGACACAACCATGACTCCGCTCGACTCGATCAAATATTACAAGCTCATTTTGAGAAATGCATTGATGTCAATGGAACCCGGTGGCCCGAACGCCGGATACGTGCGTGCTTGGGTGGGGGGCATAAACTATGAATATTTCAAATATGATCAGGTCAAGATCGGCGCCAGGCAGGTGGGATCTACAGCCAAACCCTTCACTTATGCAGCAGCAATAAATGAAGGTTACTCCCCATGCTATAAAGAACTTAATGAGCCTATTACTATTGATGGATGGACACCGAGAGCTCATCATCCGATGCCTGGATACATCACTTTGAAACAGGCTCTCGCAAAGTCTGAAAATTACATTACAGCCCGGATGATGAACCATGTAGGCCCCACAGCAGTGGCTACACTTACGAAAAAGATGGGAATTACAACCGATGTTCCAAACTACCCTTCTATATGTCTCGGATCCTTTGATGCCACACTCTATGACATGGTTGGTGCATATTCGGTGTTTGTTAACCATGGAATTTGGACTGAGCCTATTTACCTTTTAAGAATTGAAGATAAAAATGGCAATGTACTATACGAACGCCGGCCTAAAGTGGTTGAAGCATTAAATCCTCAGACCGCTTACGTGATGACCGACATGCTTAAAGGGGTTGTACAGAGCGGAACCGGTATGCGCTTAAGGGGCCCGAGATATCGTTTGTTAAACCCAATTGGTGGTAAAACAGGAACAACTCAAAATAACTCCGACGGATGGTTCATAGGCATTACGCCTGACCTGGTGACCGGTGTTTGGACTGGGGCAGAGGACAGAGCGATACACTTTATCAATATGAATGAAGGCGAGGGAGCCAATTCGGCCTTACCGGTCTTTGCCCTTTATATGAAAAAAGTGTATGCCGATCCAACGCTTCACTATTCAAAAAAAGATTTTGAACCGCCGCCAGGTGGCTTAAACATTACTATCAATTGTGATGCTTATGCTCCCAAAACGCCTGTCGACTCTACAGGAACAAATAACGCCACGCCTGTAGCATCGCCTGCTCCTGTTGTGCCTCCGGCGCACTGATTTTGGAGTGCCAAAAAGCACACGTGCGCTAGCAAAGCGCCTAGACAGCACTGTCGCTTGCTGGCGCACGCGTGCCGCGTGTGCCTGAGAGAAGAAGATTCATGTGAATGGAAAAATTTAATTATCAGGAAGCTTTAAAAAAGATACCACCTAAACCTGGTGTGTATCAATATTGGGATGCCGCCGGCGAACTCATTTATATTGGTAAAGCCAAAAATCTTAAAAACAGGGTATCCTCCTATTTTAATAAAGACAATTACCGCATCAACGCGAAGACAAGGGTCTTGGTAAGCAAAATAGCTAATATTACGTTCACCATTGTTGATACAGAGATCGATGCCTGGCTGCTCGAGAACAGCCTGATAAAGAAACACCAGCCACGGTACAACGTCATGCTTAAGGACGACAAGACGTATCCCTGGATTGTAATCAAAAATGAAAGGTTTCCTCGCATTTACTGGACGAGAAGGATCGTAAAGGACGGTTCAAAATATCTCGGCCCGTACGCTTCTGTAAGCATGATGCATACCATCCTCGACCTTGTAAAAGAAATCTATCCGTTAAGAACCTGTAATCTGCCGCTTACTACAGATAATGTCGCTGCCGGCAAGTTCAGGGTATGTCTGGAATATCAAATTGGCAATTGCAAAGGACCATGCCAGGCCTTCCAGTCAGAAGAAGACTATAATCAGAGCATCGATGATATAAAGAACATACTCAGCGGAAAGACGAGTGTAGTTATAAGGAAAGTAAAAGCAGCGCTTGAGGCAGCAGCGGCAAATCTCGACTTCGAACTAGCACACCGCTTGAAGCGACAATACGACCTCCTGGAAAAATACCAAAGTAAATCAACGATAGTAAACTCTTCTATATCTGATGTGGATGTTTTCAGTATCGCATCCGATGAAAAGCATGCTTTTGTAAACTTCCTTAAAGTGATGAATGGTACTGTTACCCAGACTCAAACCCTGGAAATCAAAAAGCGGCTGGATGAAACCGACGAAGAATTATTGTCCATTGCCATCTCTGAGTTCAGAACCAGGTTCGACAGCCACTCCAGGGAAATCGTAGTCCCTTTCCCGATTGAGCTTGAAGATCAGCGCATCAGGTTTACGGTACCTAAACTTGGGGAAAAGAAGAAACTCCTTGAACTGTCGCAAAAGAATGTGATGTTCTTCAAGCGCGAAAAACTGGAGCAGTATGAAAAGTTAAATCCGGATCTACGGACTGAAAGGCTCCTTAACCAGATGATGAAGGATCTTCGACTTAACCAGTTACCAAAGCATATTGAATGTTTTGACAATTCAAATTTTCATGGAAAATACCCTGTTTCTGCCATTGTGGTATTCAAAGATGCCCGCCCCTCAAAAAAAGATTACAGGCATTTTAATGTAAAAACCGTAGAAGGCCCTAACGACTTTGCCACCATGGAAGAAGCCGTTTACAGACGCTACCGCAGAATGCTCGAGGAAGGAACTCCCCTTCCGCAGTTGGTGGTGATCGACGGTGGAAAAGGCCAGCTTTCCGCGGCGTTGAAAAGCCTGAAACTTCTGGGTATTGAACATCAGCTCACAGTGATCGGTATAGCCAAAAAACTTGAAGAGATCTTTTACCCGGGAGATCAGTACCCCTTATATCTGGATAAAAAATCTGAGTCTCTTAAGATCATTCAGCAACTTAGAGACGAAGCACATCGCTTCGGGATTACTTTCCACCGCCAGAAGCGCGACAAAGGAACACTTGTTACTGAACTGGAAAGGATACCAGGCATTGGAAAAACATCGGCTGAGAAGCTTTTAAAATATTTCAAATCAGTAAAAAAAATCCGGGAGGCTAAAGAGGAAGAACTCAGACTGGTGATCAACAACAAGCAAACCGAGGCACTCCTTTCGTATTTTGATATAAACAAAAAATCCCCGGCTGAATATTAGCCGGGGATTCTATTTAGTTCTCAGATTAGTATGACCACAGATCGTGCTCGTAATCTAACAGCTCCTTTTTAATCCTTTCAGATTCATAGAGCCTGTCAACACCACTTGCATAATCTTTGATCCTTAAATCTTCAGGGTTTGACTCTTTGACGATATAGCTGGAAAACAGCCGTTTCATAAACATATCGTCAAAACTTAGTCCTGTAGCATCGTTTGAGCGACTTACCACTTCTTTGGTCACAAAGATCTGTCTCGCTTCAGGGAAGTAGATCCAAAATGCAGGTTGCTCGCCCAAAGTCTGACCAGCCGCTCTTATTTTTACCATCGGAGCAATACCGATGATACGGGGCTCATAGATCGACCGCTGTTTATCAAACATCCAGTCTTCTTTGATCTGGAACCTCACAATACTATCCGGGTTGAACTCACCGGCAGCAACATGAGAGCCTATCTGCTCACCCTTTTCGTCAAATTCGGGAACCACAACACTATCCGCAAACTTAGCCATAGCCTCTTCGGGTTTTAAAATACTATTGAACTCATCGCCATTCCTGTCCTCGTTTGTTGGCGCTGCGCTATATGCAGTAAGCTCACCAGCCATTACAGCATTCATGATCACATCGATCAATCGGGCCTTAGGCGATGCGTATACGCTATTCATCTTTTCGCGAAGATCCATCTCACGCCATATTCTTTTTTTGAACATCACGTCCGACTCACGAAGGTTTGCGTATGGGGTTACCTTTGCATTTAAGATGTTATCTCTTTTAAAATACCCATCTACAGGTTTCTCTGCAGCAATTGGCTTTGGTTTAGTAGAATTATCAAGATTTCCTTGCTGTGCAAAAGCTCCTGCACTTACCAATAATCCTGAAAGCAAAACAAGGCATATTCTTTTCATAATTTTTAGTTTGCGGTTAACGCTATTGAATTTAATTCACGTTGAGTACCATCAGGTCCAACAGCCATGATATTATAAAATACAACGGTTGAACCAGGTGAAACACCGGCCATAGCCGAACGCATCTCTGAACTCAATGTATTACCATTTGTTTGGTATTGAGCGGCATCAGCTCTTGGCTTCTGCACGATCAGGTTGAACCTGGTAACTCTAAAGTTCGCATCGAAGTCGAAATTCTCCAGGATGGCGAATAATTTATCCTGGGATTTGATTACAACCGATGGCATTTTTCCTCCGGTCTTTCCTGCGAATTTAGCTACCGGATCTGGTATACGTTTAACCCGGAAATCGGTTGTGCCAATTGTTTGAGTTTTTCCATTTATTTCTGCTGATACGGTAATTTTTGCAGCGCCAGGTGAACTTACATTAGCCACGTAGTTCCCTGCAGAGCCTGACAAACTTCCACCGCTCATGCTTACTTTAAGGTTCTCCTTAGGAATACCTGGTGCGGAAACAGCTACCGGGTTCGCAACTCCAATATAAAGTACGTTCATTTTTGTTGGCGATACCACCGCAGAAGGACGCGCTACCTGGAATTTTTGCTCCGGAGTTGTATATGTTTTAAATGTTCCATCAGTTTGTTTTACCCTGATAGTTCCTCTCCAGCTGTGCATCCCTTCGCCCGCTACCGTCTGGTACATTCCCCTTCCGTCTTTAACAGCCAAATTAGAGCCGTTAACGGAAATAGAAGGATTTGACTTTGAGTCATATGCGGTTAAGAATACTTCCGCTGTATAAGGCTGGCCCTGAATAATGTACGAAGTTGGAGCCACTGCTACAGCCGCAAATTGATCCAGGTTAACTACAGCCTGATCCATCTTACCAAATAGTTTTTTGATCACATCAGACTCAGCGTTCTTTACATCTGACTGAATTTTAGTCAAAATGGTCATCGCTGCAGTTAAAGGTGTTCCTTCACCGAAATTGTTCTCTTCCCAGCTTTTCCTTACACCGTTCACGCGTTTCTCTGGGTCTTTGGCTTCTAGAGAAAATGTAACACTTGCACGGTCTTTAGGATCAAGTACAGCAAGAAGCTTTTCTCTCGTCTCATTAATCTGTGCTTTCAATTTTGCACCTTCTTTCTGATTAATCATGATACCGGGTGCAATATCTACGTTTCCACGTTCAACCAGATCACCGTTTTCAGGTGAATAGTTTCCGCCCGCTTTAACGAATTTATCTTTTAAAGTCTGGATATATGAATTTAGATCACCAGCAATTTTTTGTACCTGCTGAGCTTTTTCATATATCGGTTTAGCCCTGACAGGCTCTTCTTTCAATTTTGTATTTTCAAATGCAGCTATCAATTGGTTCACACTTGCATCTACATTTGATCTTGAAGTCTCCAAACTATCATTAATATTTTTAAAGGCATTTAAGATAGTTTCTGAGACGTTTAATGCAAGCATCGCGAGCAATACCAAATACATGATATTGATCATCTTCTGCCTTGCTGATTCTTTTCCTCCAGCCATGTTTTTTTTAAAGTTGTTTTTTTAAAAAAGTTAAATCAATAATTCCTACCCAGGTGCAATTAAACACGTGGTTGATTCATAGCTGATAGCATATTGCCGTAAACTGAGTTTAATGAAGACAGGTTCCTTGCAAGGCGATTAACTTCTTCTTTAAACTGTTTGGAATCGTCAAGCGACTCATTGAAATTCTGCATAGTAAGTGATAAGTTTTGGTAGAACTTATTCATAGATTTTAAATGAGCGCTGGAATCCTGAAGCTCAAGTTCATATACTGCATTCAAAGCAGATAGATTTTTAGCCAGATTGTTCACCTGCTCGTGATATGCCTTGGAATCTACGTTGGTATTAGACATTTCTACCAGGCTAGCTGAAGCTTTTTCGAAAGCTGAACTTAACTTATCAAATCCTGCAGAAGCACCTTTAACTTTGTTTGAGAACTCTACAGTTGCAGTAGCTGCATCAGCCGTGTTTGAAATAGCTGCTACTTTATCACCGAAAGTACGTAATCCCGTACCTAAGCTAGTGATCAACTCAGGACCAATTTTTGCATCCGCAAGCATTTTATCAAGGGCAGCCGTAGCACCAGGGTTTTGCACCTGCACCGGACGAGCTGAAACTTTTGGCAATTCACCATTATATTCCTCTGACAACTCAGGATATACTTTTTCCCATGCAGGATCTGGTTTTGGAGGAAAGAATCCAGTTAGGAAGAATAGAAACGCTTCAACACCTAAACCTGCACCAATCATGTAGTTTCCCCAAACACCACCCAAGTGCAGGATTTTAAATAATGCACCAATAATTACAATACTTGCACCCCAAGATATTGCTACGTGTAACCAATCGAATTTTTTCTTTCCAGCCATGTTTTTTTTAAGATTTAATAAATTTGTTGATATGTGATTTAGATAATTAAAAAGATTAATTTTTGTCTCTGATATCTCTTCCAGTGAATGTAGTTACACATCTGAAGCCGATAAAAGATTTTGCAGTGTCCTGATATTCGAATGCACGGGACGAGTTTTGAAGGAAGTAACCAATATCTTTCCAGGATCCTCCGCGAATTACCTTACGCTTCATCACTTCAGGATCACTTGCTTTAGCTTCGTAATTGAAGGTTGGACTTAAATCGTGCACGAAGGTAGAAGCTGACTCGTCAAAGGCAGACGATGTCCACTCAGCCACGTTACCTGCCATATTATACAGGCCAAAATCGTTAGGAAAATAACTCTTCACATTTACTGTAAACGCTCCACCGTCATCAATATAATTACCACGTCCAGGTTTGAAGTTTGCCATCAGACAACCTTTGGCATTCCGGATATAAGGTCCGCCCCATGGATAATCATTTCCAATCCTTCCACCTCTGGCTGCATATTCAAACTGTCCTTCTGAAGGGAGTTCGAAAGGCAGACGGCTCATTCTTGGAAGGCCTCTGCTTTGTGCATAGTTTTCGTAGAATCTTGTACGCCAAACTGTAAATGCACGGGCCTGACGCCAGGTAACACCTACTACAGGGTAGTTTTCAAAAGAAGGGTGAGAGAAATATCCCTCTACCAAAGGTTCATTCTGGGCATAAGCAAAGTCAGCAAGCCAAACCAAAGTATCCGGATAAATTGCAACTGTATCTCTGAATATGAAGTCAGATCGCCTCTTAGTTTTATCTCCGCGGAAATTAGCAGCTTCCCGCTGTTTCATGATGGCGAAATCATACTTCAGCAGGCGTACATCAATTTCGTTACGACCAAAGATTTTATCTTCTCCCTGGTAATACATGTCCTGAAGCTTAGCCGCATTTGTATTTCCTTTTTTCTTGTTGCCCCAAATAGCTGCTCCGTTGCCTACTTTTTTCCAGTCGATATATTTTGCACCATCCAGGTTTTCGGCTGCCCCTTTTTTAGGCTTCAGATAAAATTCATCATCCTGCAGGTAGTCGGTGATCGCAATTGAATCTCGTACCCAGTTTACAAATTGGTGATACTCACTGTTTGTAATCTCCGTTTCATCCATGAAAAATGCAGGAATGGTAACTTGTTTATTCTGCGCTATCTGGGCAAAGGTAATATCCTGATCTGTTTGGCCCATAACGAAAGACCCTGCCGGTATATATACCATACCCAGCGGAATTTGTGAAGTAGGAAGTTTTTTACTCTTAACACCAACAAGCTCACCGTTACTTGTCCTTCCACACCCACTTATTGCTGCTGTTATTACAGCGAGAGCGATAATGTAAATTTTTCTCATTGCCACTTTGATAGTAATATCTTGCAAAAAAAACTTTTCTAATATATTGAAAAAAGTTATCTACAACATAATATTTTAATTAAAGCGATGTTTTTATGCATCTCACCTTAATTTCTTTTTTTTCATGTATAGACAGGTCCTGATACGGTATACATGTGACAATGTTTCCAGAATTTTGTTTTTTTAACAAAAAGCTTTTATTATTTATTTACCTGCTTTATATATTGTTCAATCGCCATGGTCATACTTGGCGCATTGGGCATTGGTGCTGGAATATCGAGAATTAAATTGCGGTCTAAAATAGCTTTTTGAGTGCTGGCTCCAAAGGCAGCTATTCGAGTGTTATTTTGTTCGAAATCAGGGAAGTTTTTGTAAAGGGACTGTATGCTCGATGGACTGAAGAAAGCAATGATGTCATAAAAAACTTCCCGAAGATCAGAAAGGTCACTGCAAACTGTCCTGTACAATACAGCCGGCGTGAAATCGTATCCATTTTCCTGAAGAAATCTTTGAGTTTCCTCTGCTGAAACATCCGAACAAGGATATAGAAACTTTTCAGAAGCATGTTTTTTCAAAACCTCAGCCAGATCAGAAGCGGTTTGTTTTCCAAAAAAGATTTTTCTCTTACGGTATTGAATGTATTTCTGCAGGTATAAAGCTATGGTTTCCGATAGACAGAAGTATTTTAATTCTGTTGGAACCTCGTAGCGCATCTCTTCACAGGTGCGAAAAAAATGGTCTGCAGCGTTCCTGCTCGTAAATATTACCGCTGTGTAATCCGGAAGGTTGATTTTTTCTTTCCTGAAATCTTTGGCAGGAACCCCCTCCACATGTATGAAAGAGCGGAAGTCCACTTTAACATTATACTTTTTAGCAAGATCGTAATAAGGTGACTTTTCCGATTCCGGTTTAGGTAAGGTTACCAAAATACTCTTTACTTTTTTCTTTCTTGCATCTGTTAACTGCATATTTTCCTTAGAATCTTAAAGCCTTAACTAATATTAACAATGGACAAATTTCGAGGGCACAAAGATAGAGAATTAAATACATTAACGGAAACCTGTACCCCGATAAAATATTAGTGACGGCCCTAAGAAATTGAAAAAAATAGATACATGCCATTAAGATGAAAGAAAGATAAATATAAACCGGCGCAAACCTGCCTGGCGACAAGCTAAAACCTATAACTATCGGAAAAAACAACAGAGCAGCGTTAAAATAGCTCAAAAACAGGATAGAAATATACTCCCTTGCCATTTTTCCTGCCCGAAAAACGAAACCCAGCAGGGCAACGACCAACACTTTTAGCGAATAGGCAAGAATAACGATGATCGAAAGTCGCAGAAACCAGCTTAAGCCGGTGTAATCATAGGTTAACCGAAAAAACCTTCCGCATTGGTAAAGGAAAAGCCCGATTGTAAAGCCAAATAAAACATATAGGAAAACGAAAGGCCAGGAATTAAAAAACTTTTCTTCCTTATTTATCTGGCCTAATATCCTGTTACTATAAAAAGCCTGTATAATAACATATAGCTCTTTAGAGAAGAAGTTTCTTAAGATTGCAAACAATAGTAAAAGCAAGAAGATAAATCCAATAACCCAGAATTCTCCCTTTTCCCTCAGTCGCCCCTGGTCATAACGCTGAAGCTTTTTTGGAAACCGAGATGCCCATTCCTGGAAATTGAGCCCGGTTACCAGATGCACTTTAATCAAGCTGTCCAGGAAGCGGTTCGGCCTGTCAGGGTCTGGCTTAACAATATAAACCATACTTAAAGAATCCCCTATTGCCCTTATAGAGTCCTGGGCTCGTCTTACTGAGTCCTTGCGGGCCTGCCACCTGGCCAAAGATGCTGAATCCCGGTAAGTATATTGTCGAATTGTCGACGCGGGCTCAGCACTCATCCTTACTGCTGTATCCGTTTGGCCCTGGCCTTTTAATATACCTGCCAGCATCAAAAACAGCACAAACAATATCCTATAATACATCTTATTCAAAACAACGTTATTAAGCCGAAGTGTATTTTTCCGCGTTGCAAATTTAGCGGATTATCCCGTTGTTTTCCTAAAGCATAACTTATCGAAAATATACCGGCGCCTGTTTCCAAATTTATTCCGGTACCAAAGCCCAGCGGCCGGTCAGAGGAATTGTTTTTTATGCTTTCACGTTTTACTAAGCCCTGGTTCATAAATACAAACAAAAAGGATCTGCTTTCGATCATCAATCGGTATTCCAGACTAAATATAGAATAATTGCTGGCTAGTATAGATTGCTCATCAAATCCCCGCAAGCTGCCGAAGCCCCCGATCCTGAATAGTTCATTTTCAAAAAACTCTCGTCCCATCAAAATTCCGGTTTCATTTCCCAGTTTTAAAATTCCTCTTTGCGACAATGGAAAATAAGCTTCAGCCATCGCTTTTATGCGATATTGACTTGACTTCAAGGCGATGCTGTCTAACATCGAACCAGGAATGGAGCCGGCATCAAGCTTCCTCCTGCCAGCCTCTCCCTCAAATCTAAACATGAGCCCTCGCGAAGGCGAGATCGTCCGGTTTAAACTGTTGTATGTCCATCCCGTTCCATAACTTATCAGGTTCAAGGAAGCGTAAGCCGGTAAATCAGTACTATTAGAGTCTATGGACGCTATTGGAGCCCCCGACCTGCTTGATAGAAAAACAGTTAGATAGCCCTTCCTTATCCGGTAGTTTAAACCGGCACGAGCGGCTATGTTCTGGAAGTTCGTATCTTGCTTGAAAAGACTAAATCCGAGATCTATACCCAAAGGACTTGAAAACAACTCAGGTAAGGCAGCAGCTAAATTTAGTTCACGACTTCGCCCAGGCAGTCCCTTGAAGCTCAGATTAAGCTGCTCAGCTCTCTTAAACGCATTGTGTAACTGAAGCTTAATATCCCCGGTAAGCTGAAGTTTACCTGAATTATTGTCGGGTAAAACGCCAAGGATCCCGTCGAACTGACTGGCATTTCTTTTTTTAGCAAACAGTGTCACTTTCGCTTTACCAGCGGAAAAGGAAACCGCTGGGGGACGGACGGTCTCCATAAACGGAAGCTCCGCCAAACGCTTTTCAAGATCTTTTAAGTAGGATGCCCTATAAATCGCCCCTTCTTTTATATTCAAATAGGATTCTAAAAAGCGTTTTGACACAGTAGTATTTCCCAAAACTTCCAGCGAGTCCATCACAATCAGTTGCCCGGGCACTGAAAAGATAGCTGCGGTAAAAGTGGTCTGGCTGATAACAACACTGTCAAGAAAAACTGACGCGAATGGATAGCCACTATTCTCATAAACTGACAAGATATCCCTGCACATTTTTTCAAGTTGCCGGGGCGCCAGCTTACTATTAGTTAACGACCGGTCTGAATATCCTGCCTGCTGAAAGATAGCCTCCGGTATATTTCCGTTCGTTACAGAAGCGATATTGTATTGTCTGTTGAGATCGATCACTACAGAGGCCTTTTTGTTTACCCACCTTAATGACTTCGTATCAGCGAGCAAATAGCCTTCTTCCCTCGCGATTGAAACAAGCTCGGCAACTTTTGCTAAGACCGATATACTGTCGGCATAGCTTTTGGGAAAGTCAGCATTCTTCCATAAAGACTTGTTAACCGGAATGGTTGAAATTTCAAGGAAATAATACTGTGCCTTTGATACAGAGCAATAAAAAAAAAGCGCTGCCAATAAACCGTAACGCGAAAAAAAAGGGCTTAATCCAGATATCAATTGCCTGCTCAAAAATCAAATTTATAGATTTCCATTGTAATCTTCTAATTGCCCCATTCGAACTGCACTGGTCCATTAAAAGACGAAAAAAGAATTTATGCTGCTCCTTGTGTTGCACAGGGCACACACGGCACGCGTCCGCCAGCACTAAGACCAGCAGAGAGGCCGTCTTTAGCCGGCAGTATAATTGCAAGCCTATAACCAACTTGCTAGCGCACGCGTGCCGCGTGTGCTTAACAAATATAACCCCAACCTCTCAGACCCCAAGCCTAGGTAACGACGTTCTCTTCCGCAACCACATTCCGTGGCAGCTTAAAATAAAACGTTGACCCCTTATCAACCTCACTTTCTATCCAGAACACTCCCTGATGCTTCTTAAGAATCTCTGATGCGATAAACAAACCCAAGCCCAAACCACTATATTTCATTGAACTACTTCCTATCCGATAAAAGCGGCCGAATATTTTTTTTAAATCCTGTCGGGCTATACCTATTCCAAAATCCTGTACTGAAACCACTACGTGATCCTGCTCTTCACGCGCTTTCACGATAACCCGGTTAGCATTGGGCGAATACTTAATCGCATTTGTTAACATGTTTGTCAGCACCTGCTCTATTCTCAACCTGTCCCCGGTAAGTAAAGTATCTACTGTTTCTTCAATAGTAATTTTGTGAGTACAGCTGAGATGCTGCACGCTCTCGACACTTTCCTCCAGTAGCTCTCCCAGATTGAACCTGCCAATATTGTAGGTTAGCTTACCCGCATTGATTTTGGATACGTCAAGCAAATCAGATATTAAGCGCTCCAGTTGAAGGATGTGTACAGAAGCCTTCCGTAAAAATGTTATAGCCTCGGGATGCTCCTGCATCTTCTTTTCGAGTAATTGATTATAAGCTTTGATACTTGTAAGAGGCGTTTTTAGTTCATGGCTCGCCATACTGATAAATTCATCCTTCTTCTGCTCCGCTTTTATCCGTCGTGAAATCTCTGCTTTGGCCTCCTCGTACAATTTAGCGTTTTCAAGAGCCAGCGCAATCCTATTGGCAAAGTCCTGTGCAAAATAGAGATCTGAAATTTCGTAGTATTTACCCGTATTTACGAAGGAAATAGCGCCCTTCAACTCTTCTTTCACATGCATTGGAACGATGATCACAGACTGCGGGTTTAGCTTATCCAGAATTGCATCCCGCATCGGATGTTTAAAGCCGTTATTCAGGATTAGCTCATCAACAACCGGGGTAAAGCTTACCTTGCCTGTGCGCAACACCTTTCCAATGCCATAGTCGTCTTCAAGACTAACTGGATTGTCCCTCCTGAAGGCGTAAGCCCATTGGAGATATTCGGGATTTTGATGAGCGATCTTTAATACTTCAACTTTTCCGCCTTTAACTATATCGATACAAAACCATGTGGCGAAGCTAGGGACCACCAATTGCGATACCTTCTCGAGGGCAGATTCTGTATCATACGTCAGGGCTAGCTCTGACCCTGCAAGATTAAGAAAATGCAATAAGTCGGCATTCCTTTTATAAGTAGAAATGTCACGGGTAAAGCAGCAAACACTCTCAACCACACCATCCCTGGTGTTAACGCTGGTATCTAAACTGATATCAATTTGTGAGTTATCAGCACGAATAAGTTTTGTCCTGAATTCATCCAGGGCTTCAAACTTTTTAATGGCGTCAAAAAATTTTTTAGCCTTGTCAGCTTCCGGCAAAAAGTCTGAGAAATGCCGGCCGAGCAATTCTTGTTCAGAAAAACCAATTAATTCTGTTTCAGCATTGTTAACATAAACAATAGTGCCGTTCGGCTCCATTATTTTTATTCCGATTGTTGCCTTGTCAAAAAAATACTTAAATACTTCCAGATTCAAACCCATGGTCACCTTCCGATTATATAATCGCACGCCCGGCGAACGACAATAAATGCTGCATGGATAAACCTGACAGACTAGCTAATGTTTGATCTACAACCAGATTGCAACTGATACAGAGCTTGATAGATGAGCATTTAATATTTTTAAAACACCTGGTGCGACTACATGTTTTCTAAACGTTATGGAAAAATTCGATATTCAGGTATTATTAAAAGATGGTGGCATTACAGACTACCAAGTTCAGAACGAGAGAGGTTCAGACACTTACGAAGTTCTGCTTCAGGAAAAGCTAATAGGCAAATTTACTGCACGCCCCGATGGAGGCTGGGATGTATCTGATAAAAATGAACATCTTGATGATGACTTGCAGCAAAGGATCATTAATCAATTGAACGGTTTTAAGAGCTAATATAACGGGTGTCCAAAAAGTCTATTTTCATGCCGGTCCGGAAACATTTACTTCTGACAAAGCAGCTCGCCATGCCGTCCTGAATCAAGTTCAGGATGGCGAAGGAAACGGTCTTTTGGACACCCTCTGATCTTTTATATATCTCTCCTTAAAATCTCCAATGGCGGTCTATTTAATACCCCACGGCTGTTGAACAGACCAATAACAACTGTAAGCAGAGAAATACATAAAAACAACAGCGCGATGGGCCCAAAGTCTGGCTCAAAGGAGGTCTTAAAATTGTATTTCCCTAAAGCCCATGCCCCCAGCAATGACAATAAAATGCCAGTTGCAGAAGCCAGAGCTCCAAGAAAGAAGTACTCCAGAGCCGTTATCCCCAAAATCTGGTTCCGGCTGGCTCCCATGGTCCTTAACAAAACGCTCTCCTGAATACGCTGATATTTGCTGATCAATACCGAAGCAATCAATACTACTAAACCAGTAATTATACTGAACGCAGCCATAAACTTTATCACAAAGCCGATTTTTGTGAGGATCTCGTCAAGAACACTCAACACAAGGTTAAGATCAATTATTGACACATTTGGAAAGTTCCTGACCACCGCCTGCTGAAAATTTGCAGATACGGTACTGTTAGGTACCCTGGTGATTAACACATGAAATTGCGGGGCGTCTTCCAACACTCCTCGGGGAAACAAAACCCTGAAATTTGTTTGTATACGATTCCAATCTACTTCACGGAAACTCCCAACAACCGCAGGAACTAAAGCTCCCTGAACGTTGAATACCATCTTATCTGCAACATCCACCTTGATTCGCTCAGCGTATCGCTCTTCAAGCGATACATACACCGTTCCATCTTTACCAATATCGCCATGCCATTTCCCCTTTGAAATGCGCTCAGATTCAGTCAATGTATCCCGAAAAGTAACCCTCAATTCAGAATTAAATGCCCTCCGGGAGACCTGTATCGAACTGTCTTTCCTTACATCCGCCGCAGTATAGCCATTGACTTCTTCGACCCGAACCGTGATAATAGGTACCTGCTGAATCACCGGCAAATTATTCTTCCTTGCTAAAGCAGCGATATCCTTTTGCTGAGCCGTCTGAATATCAAACAAGACCATATTGGGCTGGTTACCACTGGCAGAGAGTGTTACCCGTCTCATTAGCATGTCCTGAACCAGAAAGAGTGTGCTGATAAATGCTGTTCCCAAACCTATCGCCACAACAAGTATCAGCGTCTGATTATTTGGCCTAAATAAATTGGCCAGGCCCTGACGCCATAAATAGTTCCACGATGCCGGGAAAAACCTCCTGACAAGCCATATTAGTAAGGATGCCATCCCGGTCAACACAAGAAAGGCCAGGATAACCCCTCCTGTAAAAAACACCGACTGCCTGAGATCACCAAGCTGGAGATAGCTGAAAACTAACACGAAGAGCAAAACGAAACTGTAGACCATCCACTTCAGCGGATCGCGTAATAAACTTGACTCCTCATGAACAATTCTTAAAGTATTCAAAGGAGATACCTTTCGAATTGAAATCAAAGGAAGCAGGGCAAACAAAACCGAAATGAGTACCCCTAAAACTACGCCCTGAAAAATTGCAGCCCAGGATATGTTAACGCTGATATCCACCGGCAAAACATCTTTTAACACAATAGGCAATATCTGCTGTACCAAAGTACCTAAAACTGCTCCCGCCAGAGATCCCAGCAACCCTATTCCAACAATCTGTATAAGATAGATGAGAAATGCCTGCCAGCCTTTTACTCCCAGACAGCGCAACACTGCAATAGTATTTATCTTTTCCCTAATGTAAATATGTACAGCACTGGCCACACCTATGCACCCAAGCAAAAGTGCAATAAAACCCACAAGGGACAGAAATTGAGTTAAATCTTCAAATGTCCTTCCCGTATCTCTTTTTTGAGATTCGATAGTGTCGTGCTCCAGACCAGCTTTTTCCAGCCTCTTTTCAATATCCTTAACAACTTTCGTAACTCGCTCAGGCTTTTTGAACTGGTAATAAAATTTGTAATTGATACGACTTCCCTTTTGAAGCAGACCTGTCTGCTCCAGATATCGAAAAGGAATGTATACTATGGGAGCTACCGAAGAGGATAATCCGGTCTGACCGGGTGCTTTCACCAGCACACCGGCAATCCTGAACTGGACTCCGCCGATCCTTACCGAATCTCCGACAGTTGCCCCGAATTGAAGCATTACCGTTTTGTCAACCAGCGCCTCCTGATGTGCTTTAAACTCCTTCCCTGCCTCTGCCGGAACCGTTTCTATCTCACCATAATAAGGATATCTGCCTTCGATCGCTCGGATCTGAACAAGTCGTGTCCCCTGGCCTTTAGGAAAATAGACCATGGAAGCAAAATTCCGTTCCTGCGAGCGATCATCTCCAAGATTCGCCAGCATAGACCTGGTGGTTTTATCAGGGGTTTTATTGGAAGATATTACAAGGTCGGCACCCAGCAAGGCACCCGCCTGTTTGTCAATATCCTTCTCCAGGTTATCTGCAAAGGAGTAGATCGCCACCAAAGCGGCTATTCCAAAAATTATCGACGAAATAAACAGAAATAAGCGCGACCGGCTGCGTCGACTATCCCGCCAGGCCATTCTCAGAAGCCAGCCAATATTTGAAGCTCTTTTTGTCCCCATAACTATAAAGCGCTTAAATGATCATCAGCTACTATGATGCCTCCTTTGATACGGATTATGCGTTGGGTTTTAGACGCCAGCTCCATGTCGTGGGTTACCAGGACGAGTGTAGTTCCCTGTTCTCTGTTAAGGTCGAAGAGCAATTTTACAATCTTTTCACTGGTTTCAGCATCCAGATTACCTGTAGGTTCGTCTGCAAATAATATCTTGGGCCGGTTGGAAAAAGCCCGGGCCAGCGACACCCGCTGCTGTTCTCCTCCCGATAGCTGAGACGGATAGTGATGTCCGCGATCTGACAATCCTACCTTATCCAGAAGTTCCAGTGCCAGTGGTTTAATATTTTTTTCGCCCCTCAGTTCCAATGGAACCATTACATTTTCTAAAGCTGTCAATGTAGGTAAAAGCTGAAAATTCTGAAAGATGAAGCCTACGTGCTGATTACGTATCTGCGCTCTTTTGTCTTCACTCAAATTGTCAAGCCGAACGCCGTTAAGTTCAACGGTACCTGAGCTGCTTCGGTCCAGACCCGCACATAAACCCAATAAAGTGGTTTTGCCACTTCCTGAAGGCCCGACAATAGAAACGCTTGAGCCCTCTTCTATCGAAAAATTAATATTTTTTAGCACTGACAAGCTTTTTCCAGCATTGCTGTACGTTTTGCTTAGATTGTTTATATTTAGAATTCTATTCACGCGTTATTTACATTTACTGTCTGACTCAGATTTACCAGATTTATTACAATGCCACTCATACAAAACCAAAGCAGGACCATCCTGTTTACAAATACCAGACAAATCATGAAGCACAATATCATACTTCTACTGCTAACTATGTTCATGTTGGCATGCAGTGGAAATAAAACAAGCAAAGCGCCAAATATAGACGACAAAAAAAATGCTGAGATGACTGAAACTAAAAATATACTTTTCTTTGGGAATAGCCTGACTGCTGGGTATGGTCTGGAGGATCCGTCCGAGGCCTTTCCTGCCCTTATTCAACAGAAGATCGACTCATTGAAGCTTCCCTACAAGGTGATCAACGCCGGCTTAAGCGGGGAAACAACATCCGGAGGCGTGAATCGAATTGACTGGTTGCTCAAGCAAAAGATTGACATCTTTGTGCTTGAACTGGGCGCGAATGACGGACTAAGGGGTATTCCTGTTGCCGAAACAAAAAAGAACCTTCAGATCATTCTCGATAAAGTAAAGGCAAAATATCCTGGAGCTAAACAGATATTACTGGGCATGGAGATTCCACCCAACATGGGGAACGCTTATGTCACCCAGTTCAGAGGAGTATTCAGACAGGTTGCCGAAGAGAACAAAATCGCATTTGTACCCTTTTTGCTTCATGGAGTAGCAGGAAACGCCTCACTGAATCTGAAAGACGGCATTCATCCTACGGGAGAAGGCTATAAGATTGTAGCTGAAAATGTTTGGCAGGTGCTGAAGACTGAGCTATAACTGCATCACAGATTATTTACCGTCTTGCCCTTAATATGAAGCTACCAATATCAGCTTTTAACCCAAAACAGGGATTTAAATATTCAAAACAAGCTAGAATTCATACAGTTAATAGTATAAGAAACACCTACTATTATGAAAACATGGATTACAACTGTATTGGTGATCGCTGCCTGTAACCTGGCAGCAACTGCACAAACTAAAAAAGACAGCATTAAACTCAGATCAGATATTGAAGCCATACGCAAGGGAAAACCGGCCAAGACAAGCACTGTAAAACCCAGCATTTTACGGGTAAACGACTCCTTGCCTAACCAGGTGGATACAGCAGCATTGAAACCAGATTCTCCCGTTCCTACGCCGCCAAGCCCTAACAATCCTAATCCATATTCTCCAAGACCCACTGTAACTAATCCAAACGCTCCCGTGCCTCCGCCCCCCGCTCCAAATACAGTACCAAGCGGCACACCTAAGGGACCGGACAGCCCAGCTCCTAAGAAAAAGCAAAAATAACCGGCAGAATTTGTTTTTAGCCCGGGCACCAGTCCAATCCATTTAATTCCGAAGAGTTTTATGGATGCATTTATGACAGTGTACCAAACTGTCACTTCCTAAAAAAGCTATACACAAAAACAGTGTATGGAACAGAAAGAAACGTTTGTAAATCGAGAGAACAAAGGTCAGCCGTTTG
>NZ_JAFMZP010000015.1 GCF_024436435.1 Desertivirga xinjiangensis | reverse complement strand
CAAACGGCTGACCTTTGTTCTCTCGATTTACAAACGTTTCTTTCTGTTCCATACACTGTTTTTGTGTATAGCTTTTTTAGGAAGTGACACGTACTTGTCTCGTTCTCATTCATTGATGGATCCGGAGAGCCCTTTGGAACTCTCCGGACAGTACGGCGTACGACCATGGTGCCTGTAAGAGCACAGGATATTACACAAGCGCACGCGTACCGTTCGACCCCAGGCAACGGACTTCCTTAACTGACGTGCTTAGCCCGCTGACTTTTAACTTCAGACTCGTCCTTCTGTCATTTTGACAACATTTCTATTTTGGAACAGGGCTTGATAAGCTTCTCGAAATTTAAGTTTTTAACCTCAATAGTATTATGCAAGAAAAAGGTACGATTTCGATTCACACCGAAAACATTTTTCCGATCATTAAGAAATTTTTATACTCCGATCACGAAATCTTTCTTCGTGAATTAGTTTCAAACGCAGTAGATGCCTCTCAGAAGATCAAACGACTTTCATCGCTTGGTCAATACCAGGGCGAACTTGGCGACCTTAGGGTAGAAGTGGCTCTCGACACTGAAAAGAAAACAATAACTATCTCTGATAAAGGCCTTGGAATGACGGCTGATGAGATAAAAAAATACATTAATCAAATTGCGTTTTCAGGTGCTACAGAATTTGTTGAGAAGTTCAAAGACTCTAAAGACGCAAATGAGCTTATCGGAAAGTTCGGATTAGGCTTTTATTCAGCCTTTATGGTAGCTGACCAGGTAGAAATTCAAACACTATCCTACCAGGAAGGTGCTGAACCGGCTCGTTGGATCTGCGACGGAAGCACCGAGTTTGAGATCACCGAAGGCAATCGTACCGAAAGAGGAACGGATATCATTCTGCATGTCAATGCCGATTCAGAAGAGTTCCTGGACAAGTCTAAGTTGCAGGGCATCCTCGACAAATACTGCCGTTTTTTACCTGTTCCAATTAAATTTGGAACAACTACAGAAACAGAGCCTGATGGTGAAGATGAAGAAGGTAAGCCTAAATATACTACGGTGGAAGTTGATAACATTATCAACAACACAAATCCGATCTGGACAAAAGCTCCTGCCGACTTAAAAGACGAGGACTATCTGGCCTTTTACAAAGAGCTTTATCCATTCTCTGAAGATCCGCTTTTTTGGATTCACCTGAACGTAGATTATCCTTTTAACCTTACCGGGGTATTATACTTCCCGAAAGTTAAGAACGATTTCGATTTTCAACGCAACAAGATCAAGTTATTCTCCCGCCAGGTATTTATTACCGACGAAGTAAAAGATATCGTTCCCGAATTTTTAATGCTTCTTCATGGTGTTATTGATTCACCGGATATTCCGCTTAACGTTTCAAGAAGCTTCCTTCAGGCAGATAGCAATGTTAAAAAGATCAATAGCTATATCACTAAAAAGGTTGCAGATAAACTTGCTGAATTATTCAAGAAAGATCGCAAAGCTTTCGAAGAAAAATGGCAGGATATAGGCTTATTTGTCAAATACGGTATTGTAAGTGAAGATAAGTTCTATGAAAAAGCCAAAGATTTCGCTCTGCTAAGCAATACAAATGGAGAGCACTTCACTTTTGATGAGTATAAAGAAAAAATCAAGCCGCTTCAGACTGACAAAAATGACACTTTAGTATATCTGTATACGGTGGATGCTGACAAACAGCACTCTTTCGTTCAGTCGGCTAATAATAAAGGCTACGATGTACTGTTGATGAACACGCCTATCGACAATCACTTCATTAGTCATATGGAGCAGAAGCTAGAAAAATCTTCACTGAAACGGGTAGACTCTGATGTTGTTGACAAACTGATCGTTAAGGATGATGCTCCGGCACATGTGTTATCTGAAGAGCAGACCACCAAGGTGAAGTCTGTCTTTGAAAGCACTATCCAGAAACCGAACTTTAAGGTAGAAATAGAAAGTCTTAATCCGGAAGAACTGCCAGTTCATATCACTATGGATGAGTTTATGCGCAGAATGAAGGATATGGCGCAAATGGGAGGCGGAATGAGCTTTTATGGTTCTATGCCTGATAACTACAAAGTGGCTGTGAATGGTAATCATCCATTGATCAGTCGTATTGCAAGTACCGAAAATGCTGAAGAACAAAGCAAGTTGGCAAAACAAGCATTTGACCTGGCCCTACTTTCTCAAGGCTTATTGACAGGTGCAGAACTTACCGATTTTGTTAAGAGAAGTGTTGAGCTGATCTAACTGCACCCCTTTACAAATAAGGAGGGTATCCAAAATGGTTCCTTCGTAATCCTGAACTTGTTTCAGGATCGCTTGATTATGCTCGAAAGCATGGTCAAGAGGTGCCGAAATAAATTCGGCATGACGAAGGAACAGTTTTTTGGATACCCTTTTTTTATTTCTTCCCTACGATCACTTTCTGGAACGAGTCAAAGTTGAGATAGAACTTGGCCAACTCCAACAATTTTTCAGAAGAAACAGACTTGACAGTTTCTACATAATTGCTGTAGTAGTCGTAATCCATTCCCGAAAAATAGATATTTTTAAATTTATCTGCATGAGAGAAAGCGTTCTCCAGGCCACCCAGAAAAGATCCCAGCATATAGTTTTTCACCAGGGCCAGCTCTTCATCAGGAACGAGTTCAGTTTGCAATAAAGTTATTTCTTTCTGGATTTCCTGAATCGCCGATGAGCATACATCGGCGCCAACTTCAGATGCAATAAAGAAATATCCGGCGTTTTGCAATGAAACAACAGCGGAGCCAATTCCATAGGTATACCCTTTATCTTCCCTGATGTTTGCCATCAGTCTTGACCCAAAGTAGCCGCCAAGCACAGTATTTAACACCTGGAGGGCTGCAAAATCCGGATGATTCCGGTTAACAGACAATTTACCCAGCCGGATAGCTGATTGCAGGGCACCTTCTTTTTCGAAATAATGTTCGTCTCCACCCCTCGCAGGAAAAGTGAACAAGTTCGTCTGTATCTCTGATCCTTTGTGCCAATGTTTACCGAAATTTTCATTAATCAGGCTAATAGTGTCATCTTCAACCTTTCCCGATGCTATGATGGTACAATTACCAGGTTTGTAGGCAAGGTTAAAATACTCTACCAGCTGATCCCTGTCAAGCCGGTCATAATCGGCAGCCTCTGCAGCATAGCCGTAAATACTGTTCCCGAATAAAGCCCGATTGAACAGCCGACGGCTCAGGAAGTCGTTTTTTTCCAGATTTACACTTAACTTTTGTTTCTGGTTCCGTTTAAAAGTTTCCAGCTCTTCCTCCGGAAAAACAGAACCGGTAACCACATCTTTAATAATTGGCAAGATGGCCTCCAAATGCTTGGTAAGGGTATATACGGTTACCAAAGCATAATCGTAATTATAATCAGTTTGCAAAAATGCACCATAGTAATCCACATGCTCGGCTATCTGGAGTGCTGTCAGTTTACTGGTTCCTTCAACCAGCATGGAGTTAACGGCAAATGCCTGAAGAGGCTTCGCCGGATTCCAGTTAATATTATTAAAGATCAGTTCGATCCTTACGAGATCCTGTGTACCGGCATTGATAACATATAGATCCACTCCATTGTCAAGTGCATATGCCTCCGCCTTTATTAAATCAATATTTTCAATCTGCCGAAAAGCAGGTGCCTGGGTTCTGTCTATCATTAGTTTGCCAGATATAAGAGTGTCGATGAATTTTCTTTTCTAAAAATCTTGTTAGCTCTCCGCTGAATGTCTGTAGGGGTCAGAACAAGGTACTTCTGCACTTCGCTGTTCAGGTCAGCCGCATTACCCATCAACTCAAAGAAAGCCAGGTTCATAGCTTTATCCAATAAGCTCATTTCGGCAAATACCATTGTAGATTCCACCTTGTTTTTTACTTTAGTGAACTCTTTTTCAGAAACAAGCCCGGACTTCAATTCTTCCAATTGCTCCCAGATTGCAGCTTCGGCAGTCGCGGTGTCCACTCCCGCCGTTAGCTTGCCTTCTATCACAAATAAGCCAGGATCAGAACTTCCGGTAAGGTAAGCATTGATATCAGAGAAGATCTTTTGCTCTTTAACCAGTGAAACATACAACCTGGACGCGTTTCCCCTCGAAAGGATATCAGAGATCAGATCAGCCTCATAGTAACCAGTATCTTTTCTCGCGGACATATGAAAAGCCATGTAAAGGGCATTTAAGGGAACATCTGCTTTAATCACTTCTCTCCTTTCCTGAAGTTGCTCCGGTTCTGCCGGAAGTTTACGCTCGGGTTTAGCACCCCCAGGAATTGAACCGAACCATTCTTCTGCAAGCAGCTTTATATCTTCGGTGTTTACGGCACCTCCCACTACCAGAATGGCATTAGAGGGATTGTAATGCTTGGCAAAAAAACTCTTAACATCATCAATCGTGGCCTGCTCAATATGCAGAAGATCCTTACCTATGGTGGCCCATTTATATGGATGTTCTTTATAAGCAAGCGGACGCAACTTCAACCATACATTCCCATAAGGCTGATTCAAATAGCGTTGTTTAAATTCTTCGCTCACCACATTACGCTGCACTTCCAGGCTCTTCTCGGAAAAGGCGAGGCCGAGCATCCGGTCGCTCTCCAGCCAAAAAGCGGTTTCTATATTTGCGGCAGGGAGAGTTATATAATAGTTGGTAATATCGTTACTCGTAAATGCATTGTTTTCTCCTCCAACTCTCTGCAAAGGTTCATCATACGAGGCAACATTTACTGAACCGCCAAACATCAGATGTTCGAAAAGATGAGCAAAACCCGTTTTTTCCGGATCTTCGTCGCGGGCGCCCACATCATATAATACGTTAACAACCGCCATTGGTGTAGTATAATCTTCATGTACTAGTACCTTCAGACCATTGTCTAAAACAAATCTATTGAAATTTACCATTCTTGGATTTTATATATCATTTGTGATACAAACAAATGTAAAATTTTTGAACAAAGGGTATGTTGTTGGATTGTAAATACCCATAGACCAGGGTAAATGTTTGAAACAATCCATTTCATTTCTCAACAAATTTAGCAGGAGCCGAAATTTTTCGTAATTTTGAATCCCGTACAAAAGCATTTGATTTTTTATCATAAAAGAGAAAGAATCAAGTAAAAATCCATCATTTCAAATGACCAAATATATTTTTGTTACGGGAGGAGTTACCTCATCGTTAGGAAAAGGTATTATTTCCGCATCTTTAGCTAAGCTTCTTCAGGCCCGTGGCTACCGGGTTACCATTCAAAAGTTCGACCCTTACATTAACATTGATCCGGGAACGTTAAACCCTTACGAGCATGGAGAGTGCTTTGTGACTGAAGATGGCGCTGAGACCGACCTTGACCTTGGTCATTATGAACGCTTTCTGAACGTACCCACTTCTCAGGCAAACAACGTAACAACTGGTCGTATCTATCAAAACGTGATCCGCAAAGAGCGGGAAGGCGCCTATCTTGGTAAAACAGTGCAGGTGGTTCCCCATATCACCGACGAGATTAAAAGCAACATTCGTATACTCGGCGAAAGCGGGGATTTCGACATCGTGATCACTGAGCTTGGTGGAACTGTTGGCGATATCGAATCTTTGCCATTTATAGAAGCTGTACGTCAGTTTAGGTGGGAGATCGGCTACAACAACTCGCTTGTGATCCACCTCACCCTTGTACCCTATCTTGCAGCAGCGGGCGAACTTAAAACCAAGCCGACCCAGCACTCTGTTAAAATGCTTTTAGAATATGGTATACAACCGGATATATTGGTTTGCCGGACTGAACATCACATCAACCAGGATATTAGACGGAAGATTGCCCAGTTCTGTAATGTTAATATCAATGCGGTAGTCGAGTCAATTGATGCATCAACCATTTATGATGTGCCTTTGTTGATGCTGAAAGAACAACTCGACAAAACTGTACTTACTAAACTTAAGCTACCGCACAAAAATGAGCCGGATCTTGAAAGCTGGAAAGATTTTCTGGGCAGATTAAAGAACCCTACTGCAGAAGTCAACATTGGCCTGATCGGAAAATACGTTGAGTTACAGGATGCTTACAAATCGATCACAGAATCGTTTATTCATGCCGGAGCACGTAATGAGTGTAAGGTAAGGGTTCATTCATTACACTCAGAAGGGATCACGGAAGAAAACGTAAATGAAAAACTTGCAGGTTTAGACGGAGTTTTAGTGGCTCCGGGATTTGGTAGCCGTGGAATCGAAGGCAAGATCGTTGCAATAAAACATGTCCGTGAAAAAAACATTCCGTTCTTTGGAATATGTCTGGGTATGCAGTGCGCTGTGATAGAATTTGGCCGAAACGTATTGAAACTTGATGGAGCCCATAGCACCGAGATGAATGAAGATACGCATCATGCTGTTATTTCTATGATGGAGGAGCAAAAGAAGATCAAAAATAAAGGTGGTACCATGCGCCTCGGCTCTTATACTTGTGAATTGAAAAAAGGTAGTAAGGCTGCTGCTATTTATGGTAAAACACGCATAACTGAACGTCACCGTCACCGGTATGAGTTTAATAACGATTACCTGAAGCAATATGAAGAAGCTGGTATGCTGGCTTCGGGAATTAACCCGGAGAATAACCTGGTTGAAATTGTGGAATTAAAAAATCACCCGTTTTTTGTGGCGGGACAGTTTCACCCGGAATTAAAATCAACTGTTGCTAATCCGCACCCTCTTTTTGTTAACTTTGTCGCCGCCTCTTTGGCTAATAAAAGGAAAAAATAAAAATATTTTTTAGTGGAGGTGTCGCCGCATCTTTGGCTAATAAAAGTAAAAATAAAAATATTTTTTAGTGGAGGTGTCGCCGCATCTTTGGCTAATAAAAGGAAAAACAAAATTTAATAATAGAATTGTCGCCGCATCTTTGGCCAATTAAAAAAACTTAACAAAAAAGAGGATTACCAAATTAATAATGGATAGAAATACATTCACAGGACTATTTTTGATATTAGTCATTCTCGTTGGTTCTACGTGGCTGCTGAAGCCATCTGAAGAAGAACTTAAACGCGAGAAAATAGTTCAGGATTCTTTAAAGAATACTGCAGCTTCAAAACCAGCAGTTGCAGCTTCAAAACAGGCTCAAAAAGCAGCGGCTTCCACAGCTATAGATTCAAATCTCTTAAAAGGGCCTTTTGGTTCAGCAAGAGTAGCCAGCAACCAGGTAATTGTACTTGAAAACCAAAACTTTAAGGTAAACATCAGCAGCAAGGGCGGTAAAATTCAATCAGTAGAGTTGAAGAATTACAAAACTTACGACAAGAAGCCTCTTGTGATGTTTAATGAAAATGATACTAAATTCGGACTAAGCTTTAACGCCGGGGGCTCAGCGATAAATACTGACGAACTTTATTTTACGCCTTCTGCTCCTGCATTAAATGTTTCTAAAGCCGACTCAGGTTCAGTAACGCTGAGAGCAACCTACGGCCCGGGACAATATCTTGACTATGTTTATTCTATAAAAGGCGATAGCTTTAAAGTAGGTTTTAACATTATTGCTACTGGCCTTGAGAGTGCTATCACACCTGGTCCCCTTACCTTGAACTGGGAAACCGTTTTAAGGCAAAAAGAAAAAGATCTTCAAAACGAGCACAAGTATTCGGGGGCTTATTTTAATCATGCTGATAACGAAGTTGATCATATAGGAACCACTGAAGATGAGAAAAAAGATCTTGGTGCTGATGGAAAGATTAAATGGATATCTTTTAAACAACACTTCTTTTCAAACGTGCTTATATCAAAAGACGGTTTTGATAAAGGATCTCTGGCGGTTACCACATCACCGGAAGCTGGCGTTGTTAAACGTTATGCAGCAAGCTTAGTCCTCCCTTTCAAAAAGCAGGCGGTAAACTCTTATCCAATGGAGTTTTACTTTGGGCCAAACCAGTTTAAAACGCTAAAAGACCAGGGTTATCACCTGGAGCGTCAGATAGATTTAGGCTGGGGCCCTCTAAAATGGGTTAACCGGGTAGCGGTGCTTCCTGTATTTGGATTCCTTGAGCAATTCAACTGGAGCTACGGATTGATCATCCTGGTATTAACGATCCTTCTTAAGGTAGTTTTATCTCCTCTTACGTATAAGTCTTATATATCCATGGCTAAAATGCGGGTGTTAAAGCCTGAAATGGATGAGATAAAGGCTAAGGTTGGAGAAGATAACCCGACGCTGCTACAGCAGGAATACCTTAAATTATATAAGAAGGCCGGAGTTAACCCTCTTGGAGGATGTATCCCTATGCTTTTACAGATGCCGATTATCATGGCGTTCTTTTTCTTCTTTCCGAATTTGTTTGAGCTAAGAGGAGAAAGCTTTTTATGGATGGAGGATCTTTCAACATACGATTCTATACTAAACTTCCCTACCATTCCTTTACTAGGCATTAACCACATCAGTTTAATGTGTTTGTTGATGACTATTTCAACCTTGATCTACACCTATTTCAACAACCAGGTTTCAGGTGCTACCGGGCAGATGAAGTATATAGGATACATCACGCCTATTATCTTCTTAGGGGTGTTAAATAGCTACCCTGCCGGGTTAAATTACTACTATTTCTTAGCCAACATGCTCACCTTTGCCCAGCAGTTTTTAATCAAACAAATGGTAAATGATGAAAAGATCCATGCAAGGATTCAGGAAAACAAGAAAAAACCTGAAGGCGAAAAGAAGAAGCAATCGAAATTTCAGCAACGGATGGAAGACTATATGAGACAGCAATCTCAATCAAAGAAGAAATAGAGATCTTTGTCAATAATAAAAAAAGCCGGTGCGTAATGCGTAAGCCGGCTTTTTTTATGCAGTATACTGTGGATCTCCACCAGCAAACAAAAGCGGCGATAATTGCTTTAAGTAGGTAAGAATTTATGCTATTTATCCCATTATATCCGATTTTATCTTATGCAATCGTTCGAAATCAAATTGTTTATAGCTAACCTGGAAGAGACATTCCAGGTGAAAGAAGAAAACCCGGTTGGCACCTATATCGTAAGCCAAAATCAAAAGTTCATCTCGAGATTATATAAAGATAGTGATGGAAGATGGAAAAGCCGGGAGGTGTCGGACATTTCTCCAAACATCCTTGAGGCAATAGGTGCGGAGATTGAACAGCATGTAAACAGCTAAAGCTAAAAGCTGGAGGACAAAAAAAATCCGGTCCTTTACAGAACCGGATTTTTTATTTTTAAACCATCTTAAGGTGTTTCAACCTTTTGACTGACAGTCCACACCTTTTTCTTATACTCCTGTATGCCTTGCTCTATACGCTGAGCTTCCTTCTTTTGCGAATCTGAATCTTTCGCATAATCGGCTATTCTCAAACCGGCAGGATTCGAATCCCTGATAATGACGCTGCTAAACTTTCTTTGCACAAAAAAGTCATCAAGAGTCATATCAGCTATTCCCCTGTCTGGATCTGAAATATCACGACTAACCAGTAAATGACGGCAATGAGGGAAATATAACCAGAATGCCGGCACTGTTTGATTTGAATCCAAACCAGCTACGTCCAGGCGCATTAACGGAGCAATTCCTATAATACGCGTTTCCACGCGAGATCTTTGCTTATCGTAAAACACATCCTCTTTCAATCTGAATTTCACAATCTTTTCAGGGTTGAAATCATTCAACATTTTAGTCCACTCAATAGCGTTACCCTGATCGTCATATTTAGTGGGAACAGTTACGCTATCACCTTTTAGTCTTTTTTCAGCTTCATCAGAAGTCAATCTTTTCTTGAAAGCATCATCAGAAGGATCGTATACACCTATTTTCCTTGCCTTAATCCCTTCTAAGAAAATATTGATCAATTCGCTTCCAGGCGTAGCAAGCACCTGGTTCTGAGGCAGGCTCAAATCCACGTCGCGCCATATCCTTTTGTAAAACTTAATACTTGTAGGGTCAACTTTTGGGTAATCAAAAGGACTAGCTTTTTCCAGTATATTAAAAGTTTGGTAACCATCAACAATCGGGGGTAGCGAATCCACGGGATCCTGGGCCCTTAGGGTGGTCAGGCTGAATGTTGCCAGCAATAGGGACAGTAATTTTCTTTTCATATTAATCCTTCAATTTATACAGCCTCTTATATAGCTTTATTTGATTCCTTATTTGATTTTTTCTTACTAATCTTAGGCTCTGACTTCTTGCCTTTTTTACCTTTACCTTCTGCAAGTTCAGAAGCTTTCCGGGTTCTCACCTGGTCTGTTATCATCTCTACAGCCGGCATCACGCAACGGAAACCAATGTAAGAGTGTGGCTTATCCTGCAACTCGTAGTTACGGGTTTCAATATCTAATGACTGCCCGCTATCTTTCCAGGAACCGCCTCTCACTACTTTTCTCTTCATAGCCGCAGGAGCATTCTCATCTGCATCATATTGCAGAACCGGGTTAAGGTCATGGACAAATTCAATAGCCGATGCACTAAAGGCGTCTAATGTCCACTCAGATACGTTACCGTTCATGTTATATAATCCAAAGCTATTTGGAGCATACGTTTTAACAGGCAAAGTGAAAGTAGATCCATCCTGGGTATAGTCGCCTTCTCCTTGTTTAAAGTTCACCAGCAGCTTTTCCTTTTTAGATTTTTTGTCTTTAAAAGTTAACAGTGAATTTTTGCTAACCGCAGCTGTATCATTCGGATCAGCAGAGCCGGCCGCCGCATACTGCCATTGAGCTTCTGACGGCAGATTGTAAGATAACTGATATGTTTTAAGCGAGTTGTTTCTGGCTATAAGGTGGCCGTGAGCCTTGCCTCTCCAGTGGGCAAAAGCCCTTGCCTGAAGCCAGGTAACTCCAACCACCGGATAGTGGTCGAATGAACGGGTTTGATAATAATTTTCCGACATGATATCCACCTGTGAATTCGGAAAATCGTTTGCCCAGACATCTGTTTCAGGTATCACACTGACAACCTCTTTTAAGTACTTATCGGCATTTGGCCCGGCAGAATGACGAAAAGAATAACCATATTTAACAATATCCTTATTTAGTACATTTTTTCCATCTTGTTCAATGATCAGCTTCGCATCCAGAAGCTTCGTCTGTATAGTGGGATCAGGATTTTGCCATAATGGTAATTTTCCGCGGTTGCGCACTTTCGACCAGTCGATCACTTTACCCGGCGCAGATGCAACATTTGCGGAGCCTCTTTTACTCTTCTTAGCTTTAGGTTTCAAAAAGTATTTTTCATCCTGAAGAATGTCGGTAACCGCAATAGAATCTGCTACCCAGTTTACAAACTCACGGTACTGATAATTGGTAACCTCTGTCGCATCCATAAAAAACGGACTTAAGCTTACTTTTCTTTCACCATCTGCAGCGCTTTTATAGACTACTGTTCCTGAAGGGACATACACCATTCCTGGAGGAGCGAACACTGACTTGCCCCTTTTATTATAAACAGTAGGTGGTTCGTAATAATCCACCGATTTACAAGAAGAGACAGCTGAAGCAATTAAAGCCACTGCGATTGCAGGAAATGCAGGAAAAGAATTCAGTTTAGGAAATCTGTTTTTCTTCAATTTTAGCAATAAATTGAAATCATTCATATTTAGTATACCAGTATATTTTGATCAAATCAAACTTTTTTCACAGGAAGCTTGAGCCGTAAAGTTATTTTTTTTATGACAAAGAAAAAAAATAACCGCAATTATTAACAATATGACAATAGTAAGATTTAATTTTAAAAATCAGAAAAAAAAACCGCCTGTTAAAACCTTTTTTTTTAAACTTCGTTAACTGCGGCGAATTACAGGCTACTCTCAGAATAACTTTTATAACATATATTTTTGTAATGTAAAACAAGATGTAAAAAGCAGAACTTTTCCTGGTAATATAACCTTAAAGCTTTTTTTTCGTAGAAGGGAAAAGCGCAACTTTAATACGACTATGTGTGCAGAATTAACTCTTTCAATGTCTTAGGGTATGAAACATGAGTACCTATGATGATCCCATTCCTGAGTTTCTTAACTCAAACGGAATCGCCTGCACCGTGATTCGCTCAATTAACTGGAAGAAGAATCCGGCTGGTAAAATTTCGTTCTGGCCTCCTGAGCTGCTAAACACCGTGTCAATCATTGTTAATTCAGCGATTCCAATGCTTTTGATATGGGGAGAAAAACACACCGTATTTTTTAATGACGCGGCTGCTCCCCTGCTCCCAGACGAACCTGCAAAAATCATGGGCGCCACTGCTGCAGACGTTTGGAAAGAGAACTGGAGAGTTATCAGCCCACATGTAACCGGGGTTTTTAAAACAGGCGCACCTGTAACGGTTCGAACGGGGCATAGCAATTTGTTCAATCTTTATCAGGCATCTGAAACAAGTGCTGATTTCATCAGTCATTTTAGCGCTGTCAGAAATTTAGAGGGTCGTGTTTCCGGAGTCTTGATCCTGATTAACAAACAACCATCCGTCACTTACGAGCCCAGCGAATCTGATGGAAATCTTAAGCACATCCATGACCGGAAAAAGGTTGAAGAAGAGCGGGATAAAATAATGCGTGATCTCATCGGACGGAACAACAACCTCAAGCAGTTTTCCTACATAGTGTCTCACAACCTCCGTTCGCCCATTAACAGAATTTTAGGGTTGGCCGCTATTTTTAAAAATGAAAAGGATGACGCTGGCCAGAAACAAATGCTCATACAATATATTGAGAACGAAGCGATCAATCTCAATAATGTTGTAAAAGATCTGACCACAATTGTTTCTTACCAGGATCTGGGATTGGCAGCCAGGGAGGATATCATATTTGAAGATGAACTGAAAATTATTTTACAAAGCCTGGAAAATGAGATCACTAGATCACAAGCCTTGATCACCTCAGATTTTCAAAGCGCACAAAAGTTCAAAAGTGTCAGAGGATATTTTTACAGTATCCTTTACAACCTTCTTTCAAATGCCATTAAATTTGGAAATCCTGCAAAACCGCTAAAGATCCACGTTAAAACCACGCATATTGAAAATTATCTATGCCTGTCTGTTAGTGATAACGGTTTGGGAATAGATCTCGACAAACATCGGGACGAGCTCTTTGGTCTTTATAGTCGTTTTCACGCGCTTGTGCCGGGAAAAGGAATGGGACTTAACCTGGTGAAAACACAGGTGGAAACCCTGGGAGGAAAAATCCAGGTAGATAGTTCTCCGAACATTGGATCTACCTTTTTCATATATCTTCCTGATTAAATGTACTGAGTTTCCCCAGACCTGAATTTAAAACTAAGAAAATTCATTATAATTGGTTTTTACTAAAACCATGAATCAATTAACCAATAAGGGCTTAGCCTTCCTTCTTCTTTTCATTTTTCTGTCAGCGTTTAACCCTTACCTAAACGCTCAGGAATCAACTCTTATAAAAGTCGACAAGGCTGGAAGGTTAGAATACACTCCGGATGAAAAAGGAAATACCATCCCTGACTTTAGTCATGTTGGCTATCATCAGGGTAACAAGGAAATACCCAGGGTGCCGGTTGTTAAAACCATATCGTCCCCCAACTCCGGAGATAGCCGGCAAATCATTCAGGATGCGATTGACGAGGTCGCCAATCTGAAAACGGATAAAAATGGATTCAAAGGAGCTATTCTTTTAAAAAAAGGAACTTATAATATAGGCGGAAGCATTTTCATCAGGTCAGGTGGCATCGTGCTACGCGGGGAAGGAACTGAAACCCGGTTGCTTGCAACAGGACAGGAACAAAGAACCCTGCTGCGAGTTCTCGGCGGAGGATCGCTCCAAGAAATGCAGGGCTCCAGGATAAAGCTTAAGAACAAGTTCGTTCCTGTGGGATCTTACACGTTAGATCTTGAAACCACCGAAGGACTGGCCGTTGGAGACAATATTATTTTATTCCGGCCGGGCACTCAAAAGTGGATTACTGATATCAAGATGGATCAGATCATTGCCAGGGAGGGAACCAAACAGTGGCGCCCGGAAGAATATGATCTTGAGTTTGAAAGAAAGATCATTCGAATTGAAGGCAATCAGATTACAATGGATAACCCTGTAATGATGGAATTAGATCCGCAATACGGCGGGGGCTCCGTATTTAAATATACGTTTGCAGGAAGAATCAGTGAAGTGGGCATCGAAGACATGTTGTTTGAATCTGAATATGAAGGCGACACCGACGAGAAACACGGCTGGATAGCTGTAGAACTTGGGAAAATTGAAAATGGCTGGGTTAGAAACATTACTTCAAAATATTTTGGCTTTGCCTGTGTAAGTTTAAACTCAAGTGCGAAACAAATCACGGTTCGCGACTCAAAATGTCTTGATGCTAAATCTGTAATAACAGGCGGCAGACGTTATTCCTTTAACAATGACGGCCAGTTAAACCTATTTTTCAATCTGGAAACCACTGAAGGAAGGCACGACTATGTTACCGGAGCCAAAGTGCTCGGTCCAAATGTGTTTTTCAACTGCAAAGCCACCAATACACATGCCGACATTGGTCCGCACCATCGCTGGTCTGTCGGCACACTGTATGACAACATCACTACGGATGGAGAGATTAACATTCAGGATCGCGGCAATTGGGGCACCGGGCATGGATGGGCCGGTGTTACCCAGATCTTGTGGAACTGTAAGGCTAAGCGGGCTGCTGTACAAAGCCCCTGGGTATCCGGAAAAAACTATAGCATAGGCCTACTCGCCGAAAAGTACGATGGCAGGCTTAGCGGACGTCCGGATGCTTTCTGGGAAGGGGAACAACAACACGTTCTGCCCGCTTCACTGTATTTAATCCAACTATCAGCCCGTAGCATTCAGACTACAAAGAAATGATTTTCTTTCACCGGAGGTGTATTCCGGTGAAAGAACAATTTAAACGGAAGAAATTCTGGACGAATTACTGTTGCCTGACGGCAGTTTCAGCAGACTCGGTTTTTACCACTTCCTTTTGGGTGGCCGGCACTTCTTTGCTCTCTTTCTTTATGGGAGTAACAGACGCGGGCACTGTTTTATTTCTATAGGTATCGATCTCTGCCTGGAGTTGTTCATTTTTACTGGTAGCCTCCTTATGGGTTTCTCTTAACTGATCCATTGATGAAGTTAAGCTTGTGAGTTCCACTTTCAGACTATTAATGATGCTGTCTTTCAAAGTCAGAGTTTTGGTAAGGCTGTCGGTTCTGTCTTCAATCCGCTTAAAGTTTTTGTCATTAGCCTCGGCTGCCCCCTCAAGCTTGGCCAGCTTAATTTCCAGTTTTTGCAGACTTTCATTTTTTGCCATCAGCAAGTTATTTAAACTATCAGTTTTAGCTGCGAACATTTCTACCAGTTCTTTTTTCGATTGAGCACTACTCTGAGCTGTATTGACTATAAGCAGACCAGAAACCAGAATGAACAAATTGAGCGTTTTCATATTCTTTTTTTAGTATTTGCGTATTTATATAAAAAAACAACCTCAGCGGAATCTTCATTTAACCTATAAGTTAGTTGATAACCACCGAATTACCTCAATTGTTTATCTTTAATATCAAATCTTTTCCACTTTTTTGGACTGGCATAATGGAGTTGAGGATCGTTTGAAAGAATCTCCTGATATCCTTCTAAATCCTTATTTTTGTAAAAAGGTAATATGCTTAAGGGTTTCGAAAAAATACTGGAAAAACACGATTTAAAGAAGACAAAGCCCCGCATTAGCGTTCTGGAAATTCTCGCCGAAAGGAAGTCTGCCACCTCTCAACCAGATCTTGAACAAGTGCTTGGTAAAGATGTAGACCGGGTTACATTGTACAGAGTACTCAAAACTTTCGAAGAAAAGGGAATTATTCATAAGATCATCGATTTGAACGGGACCGCTAACTATGCGGTCTGCAGCTCATCCTGTACAGAGCACCAGCATCATGATCAGCATGTTCATTTCAACTGCCGCGTTTGCTTACAGATATATTGCCTCGATTCCGTTCATGTTCCGCAACTGCAATTACCTTCAGGATTCACCCCGGATACGGTTAACCACATTGTTTATGGCACCTGCCCAGGTTGCAACGAAAAGCACTTGCAGGCATAAAACAGGAACAATTAAATATAAAAGCTGTTGATTAAAAAAATCAACGCGAATGATAGAATTTTCGGGAAACACAGATACCAGTCAGCCAAAAGTGGTGATAATTGGCGGCGGCTTTGGCGGCGTCGAACTTGCAAAGCGCCTGGCGGATGCTCCGGTACAAGTAATTCTTCTGGATAAACATAACTACCATACATTCCAGCCCCTGCTATATCAGATAGCGACTTCAGGGCTTGATTCAGCTTCTATTATCTCCCCATTCCGAAAGATCTTTGAAAATCAGAAAAACTTCTGGTTTCGGCTAACAGAGGTTCTTTCTATTGACACAGAACATAAACACGTAAAAACAAAGATCGGCAGCCTCAACTACGATTACCTGGTGATAGCCACAGGCGCTGAAACCAATTATTTTGGTGATCAACAAATGGCACAAAACGCTATCGCCATTAAAAGCATAGATGATGCTCTTACTCTAAGAAATACCATTCTCTGTAACCTTGAAAATGCCTTGCAGGCAAAAGACGAAGAGCAGCTTAATACCCTTATGGACTTTGTTATTGTCGGCGGCGGCCCTACCGGTGTTGAGTTGGCGGGCGCCTTGAGTGAACTACGAAAGCACGTTTTCCCAAAGGACTACAGGGAGCTGAACATAAAACAAATGGATATAAACCTCGTCCAAAGCGGAAATCAATTATTGAAAGGTATGTCTGAGGGCGCTTCGCGCAAAGCGCTGGAATATCTTCAGCGATACGGAGTAAAAGTATGGTTAAACAGCAGGGTAAAGTCGTATGACGGCAGAACTGCAATCCTGGCTTCCGGAGAAGAGATAAAGACGCATACCTTAATCTGGTCGGCAGGTGTAACGGGCGCTCCTATTCCCGGATTAAGGCCCGAAAGCATGCTTCCCGGAAACCGGATTAAGGTAGATGAATATAACCGGGTGGCTGGCTACGAAAATGTTTTTGCTATTGGCGACGTGGCTGCTATGACATCCGAGGCGTACCCTTATGGACATCCGCAGGTAGCTCAACCTGCCATTCAACAAGGAAACCTGCTGGCAAAAAACCTTCGGCGTTTAATTCATAATGAATCTCTAATGCCGTTCAACTACCACGATAAAGGGTCCATGGCCACTATAGGACGAAATCATGCCGTGGCTGATCTGAAAGTTTTCAAGAAAAATTACAGCACCCAGGGATTTTTTGCATGGTTGATCTGGATGTTTATCCACCTCATCTCAATAATCAGTTTTCGAAATCGTTTAATTGTACTTTTGAACTGGATAGTTAGCTATTTCAGCTACGACAAAGGTGTACGTTTAATTTTAGGAAAAAAGAAAGATCATGCAGGCTTCTCAAATGATTAGATATATGGCCGTCATTTTTTTACAAAACTAGCCTTGTAACCTTCAATCCACCTAGCTTTTCCTACATTTGAACTCCATGGGAAAAAACAATACGGTAAGTATTTTAGGTTGCGGCTGGTACGGTTTTGCATTGGCACAGTATCTGCAAAAGGCCGGATTTCAAGTGAAAGGTTCATGTACATCTTCATTAAAGTTTTTTGATCTGGAAACAGCGGGTATCAAACCCTATCGTGTTGTTTTTGACAGCGCGGAGCAATCGTATAGCCCGGATTTCTTTCAATGTGACGTACTGATTGTGGCTATACCGCCGAAACGAAGATCGGGAGAAGCGCATGAGTACTTTGATAAAATACTGGGTATCAAAAATACAATTATTGCACACGGCCCAAAGCAAGTCATATTTATTAGTTCTACCAGCGTTTACAGCGATAATAACACTTCAGTGGATGAAGATACTGTGCCTGTGCCAGATACAGAATCAGGGAAGGTAATTTTGGAGGCAGAACGTTTGCTGCAGGATCAAAGTGATTTCAAAGTCACTATCCTGCGTTTCGGGGGACTTATCGGACCAGGCAGGGATCCTGGTCGCTTTTTTGCAGGCAAGAAGGAAGTTCCAAACGGCCTGGCCCCAGTGAATCTCATACACCTGAATGATTGCCTGAAAATCACCTATGCTATCCTTCAAAAAGAAGCATTTGCTTATACATTCAACGCGGTTTCAAGTGCTCATCCATCTCGGGCAGACTTCTATACTCAGGCAGCAAAGCTCGGGGGATATGAGGTCCCGGAATTCATTAGGGAACTTAATAATTGGAAAATTGTGAAATCCAAGTATCTGAGATCAGTATTGGATTATGAACAGGACACTTGCTTTAATTTAGGAAATGTGCTCTAATGATTTCTATTATTGGTTGTAATTTACTTACTTTGCCTCATCCGGACTTGGTAGCTCAGTTGGTAGAGCAACTGACTCTTAATCAGTGGGTCGAGAGTTCGAGCCTCTCCCAGGTCACCACTTCAAAAGTCGTTTTTTCGTGTCGAAAAGCGACTTTTTTTTGCGTTTCTAAGGTTTAAAGATCAAGGATCCTTCTGTCGCGGACAAGGTGGAACAGCAGTTAAGGGATTACAGGAAAATCATCAGTGAATTGGACGACCGGCTTATCCACTTCACGGCTGAATCACTTCGGGATATAGCATTTGTTTAGTGGTGCGCAAGTTGAGCTTTTGTACGTACAGCCCTCGTAACTCGGCCGTACCCACAAAAAGCCTAACTAGCCCCGGAACAGCCCGTCTCCGTTGTCGCGGGTCTGTACCGGGGGAGGAAAAATGTCGCAACTCCATCTTCCTCCGGGCAGATGGTAAACGTCAAAATAGGAGACCCGTACTGTATCAGGAATACGTCATACATGGTTTGTAAAAGCAAGTCGCTTTGCGTAAATTTGTTGTACAAAAGGTTTTGGCTATGAACACAGCAACAATAAGGCAACATTTGCACAACTATTTAGATATTGCCAATGATAAAAAATTAAAGGCCATCTACGTTATGGTTGAAGATGAGCTTAAGGAGTCGATAACGGAGTATACGGACGAATTAAAGGCAGAACTTGACCAACGGGTAGCTTATTATCTCGATGGAGGTGCAATGGTTTCTTCGGCGGAAATGGGGCAGCGGATACAAGCCATTAGAAAAAAGCGCAAATAAATGGCCTATTCCTATATTTTCGAACCACGCGCGGCTGATGAATATGAACAGGCCTTTCTTTGGTACGAAGAACGAAGTTTTGTAGCTGCCGACAACTTTATTGTGGCCGTACAGGAAGCTATAGAAAATATTTGCAACTACCCATACCGGTATCGAAATACCTATCAAGAATTTCGGGAGCTGACCGTAAAAAAATATCCGTATAACATTATATATCAGGTCGACGACTCCAAATCGCTGATTATTATCTTTTCTGTATTTCATCACAAACGAAATCCCGGAAAAAAGCACTGAATACACTTCTGAAGATTTTAAATTCCCCGGAATTGAAGCACATGCGCACATCTTATAAAAAGGATGAATTTTTAGAAATTTTAGAGAAAACCGTTTCAAATACGTAACGGAAGAAATTTCTCGTTTTCAAAAATATTGGCTAATATCGCCTCTGTAAGTCAGAAACGATGTTTTGACTCCGTAGCTCAGCTGGTAGAGCAACAGACTCTTAATCAGTGGGTCGAGAGTTAGAGCCTTTCCCAGGTCACTGAAAATCAGCAGTTACAAATTAAATTTGGCCGCTTGAAAAATTTGCAGAAAATTTGCAGAAAGTTTGATTGCAAATGGTAAAACTTAAAAAATGCCTGATAAATCCTATCAGGCATTTTCTTTTAGCTCCTCCTTGACTGGGAACAACCAGGCGATATGAAAGAGACCTTCAATACTGCCGACCTTTTAGGGAAAAGCAGTAACCGGGTAATCTTTGATAATGGCGGGAATAATTTCAGGATGATTTGCAAGTATGTCTTCGGAGCAAAGCAAGCACACTTATTTGTTTGCTGGATGGGAGCCCATGCCGAGTACGACAAGATTTGCAAACAAGGTGAACAGTATACAATTAATATCTATTGACCATGGTAACGACAGCGATTAAGTATACCATAATAAAGAACAAAGACCAGTATAACGAATACTGCGATCAACTGGAAAGGTTATTGAGCGTGAACCATACTGAACAAGTGCAGGATGAGATTGACTTGCTAACGCTTTTAATTGAGAAGTATGACGAGGATAATAATAACTTCCAGGAGACTGATCCTATCACCATGCTTCGTTCCTTTATGGAAGACCACCACATGAAACCTCAGGACTTAACCACTATCCTTGGTATAAGCAAAGGCTATGTTTCTGATATCTTGAACTATAAAAAAGGCCTGTCTAAAGAAATAATCAGGAAGCTTGCTGAATACTTCAAAGTGAGACAGGAGGCTTTTAATCGCCCTTATAAACTGGTGTAAAAAGGACTAAAGCAGTCCCTCAACAGCAAATGAGAAATACTCCCCTGCTGTGATTATCAAATGATCCAGCACTGATATTGTACTAGCCCCCTAAAAGACTGGACTAAATTTAGAAAACAATTTAGAACCATTAAATTAGGGAATCATGAAAAAGGAAAGAAGGAGCTTTACACCTGAAGGGAGGGTTACACTACCAGATTACTAGGAAGGTTATGCCTGAATTCCATCATTGTTAGACAGGAGGCTTTTAACCGTCCATATAAACTGGTGTAAGGATGAACAACATGCAATATTGGTTTATCCAGTTCTAAAAATTGCCTCGGAGTAAACATCCACGATCTTCTCTTCCCTGAATTAGGACTTATAGTTTGAAGAAAGTCTCTTAATCATTATAAAGTACAATCCTCCAAAAATTATAATTGATAGTAGGAAACCTATGTATTGTGTTGGTAAAGATTCAAAGATTTTTTGATTAATTCTGGCGCAAAAAAATGCTAACACATTACAGATTGAATGAATGACAATACAGATAAAGACATTTCTTGTATTTACGTAAACCCATGAAATAGCAAGACTTGTTATTAGAACAGCAAGCAAAGTTAGAGGCTTTGGAGTGGGAATTAGATACTGCGCATGTACTAGTGTAAATGGCACAGATACAATGACAATACTATACAAGTTTGGTACTTTCTTATTTAACAATTGCTGTAAAAATATTTTTCTATATAACAGCTCTTCGAAAATAGGCGCAACAATAACCGAGCTAATCAGGTATTTAAAAATCTTATAAATGTTAGTATCATTCGGCTCAATGGGGTTACGGAATATTAGTGGTGAATCAGCAAGCCCAAAGATTGTCAGACTGAGCAACACTATAAATAAAAAATTATAATTGAGCGACAGTGTAGTTCGCTGAACCTTAAAAATTCTGAATATTAACCAAAGTGCAGAAAACTTAATAATGATATCGAAAAAAATATAAATAGACATAACTAATTTTGTCATGTAATAATACTTTCGCCAATACACTTAGGCAAAGTGATAACAGTAAACTGCTATCACTTTCATTGCTTTTTTCAACATACACTAAAAATCAAATCCATGGCTGATCAGCTTCCACATTATTTTATCTAAATCTGCATCGTCCACTGCATCATCATCTCGAACAGATAATTTCTTGAATGGTAATTGAAACGAATAGCGGGTAAAAAGTAATACCGCAAAACATTTCCTGTCAATAAATTTATTTTACTCTTAAATCGCCTCATAACATAAAGAGAAAAAAAGCTTCAAATAATACACTGTTAGTAATGATAATACCATACTCAGCATATATCATGAAAATTTCCAGCTCTTGAAGTTAGAGAGCTTAGAACCTTTAACTTTGCGTTTCTGTCCCCTCTCATCGTGTCTCATCTTGAAAAACTATTTCAGAGTGACTTAAGTGATGGAATATAGAAGAACATGGTTATTTTTACCTCAAATTGAATAGGATTGAGAAAGCAAGAGATGGATTCGCAGCTGGCGAGGATTAGAACACTTGAAGAAGAACACGCATTTGGCCTGGTTGGTACATACTTGCTAGACTATCATAAGAAGATCGTGTATGCAGATCAAACACTGAGTGCAATGTACGGACTACCTTTCGACGAAGCTGGGATTCCGTTAGCGGATTTTTTAAAAAATATAGACGAAGAAGATCGTCAGCGTGCCAATCAACTCAGAGAGGCACAAATAAATAAGAGCGAACCCTATCAGCTAGAGTACCGGGTTAAAATTGTGCCGGGAAAAACGAGGTGGTTACTAGCCAGAGCTAAGGCAAAGATAGTGCAGGGAGAGACTTTTTATGAAGGTATTGTTGTTGATATAACCTCTGGTAAAGAAGCAGATATAGCACTCCAAACTCAAAATAAGTTAATCAAAACAATAACTGACAATGCAACATCTTCATTGTTCTTAATGAATGACAAAGGTTATTGTACTTTCATGAATCCTGCAGCAGAGAGTATGTTTGGTTATTCTTTTGAGGAGATTAAAAGTAAACCTTTGCATTATTTGATCCATCATCACTATCCAGACGGCAGAGAGTTTCCGATGGAGGATTGTCCGCTCGATAGGGCCTTACCTCAAAACTTTGAAATGCGGGCACATGAGGACCTCTTTTTTAGGAAAGACGGAAGTTCTGTTCCTGTGTCATGCGCCGCCAGCCCAATTTTTGAAAATGGTGTTCCGGTGGCTACGGTGATCGAAGTTCGTGATATCACCGAGCAAAAGAAAGCTAATGCCCTGCTTGAAGCACATGCTGAACGATTAGAAATAGTGAACTCCATCGGGTTATTCATCTCAGAAAGTTTAGACTTACAGGAAATACTTCAGAAGGTGACAGATGCAGTCACGAAGCTGACTGGCGCTGATTTCGGGGCATTCTTCTATAATACAGTCAACTCCTCAGGAGAGGCTTTTCTGTTATATACATTAGCCGGGGCCCCTAGAGAAGCTTTTGAAAAGTTTGGGACTCCACGCAACACTGCTGTTTTTCAGCCTACATTTGCAGGTGAAGGCGTTGTGAGAGTGGCCGATATCACTAAAGATCCTCGTTACGGGAAAAATACGCCAAATAACGGAATGCCCCGTGGGCACTTGCCTGTAGTAAGTTATATGGCTGTTCCGGTGGTCTCCAAATCTGGCAAGGTTATCGGTGGTTTGTTCTTAGGGCATAAAAATGCTGATGTTTTTACAGCGGAACATGAGAGTTTAGTTCTTGGTGTAGCCTCACAAGCAGCTATTGCTTTGGATAATGCCAAGTTGTACGAAGAAGTAAAAGAACTTGGTATAAAAAAGGACGAATTCCTTTCTATTGCCAGCCATGAGCTTAAAACCCCGCTTACCAGTATAAAAGCATTTAACCAGTTAATGCAGCGGACAAAAGACTTCGCGAAGTTGCCGGATTTTGTGCAAAAGTCTGCCGAGCATATTAACAGGCTTGAGAAGCTCATAAACGACTTACTTGATGTAAGTAAGATCAACGCTGGTAAGATGCAGTATAACATGGAGTCATTTAGCTTTCGTCAGCTTGTATTAGATTGTATTGAAAGCGTGCAACACCTGGCTCCATCTCACAAAATTTTTGTTGAAGATGCCGCAGATATAGAGTTTACCGGCGACCGCCTGCGGCTGGAACAGGTAATGAATAACTTTTTGACAAATGCAGTTAAATACTCTCCCGGAGGTGAAAGGGTAATAGTTAACAGCTCCTTACGAGACAACAATCTCATCGTTTCAATACAGGATTTCGGTATAGGCATCCCTCATGATCATTTAGATAAATTATTCGACAGGTACTACAGGGTAGATAATACGGCAATGAGGTTTGAAGGACTTGGACTAGGGTTGTTTATATCTTCAGAAATACTAAAGCGGCACGGTGGCGACTTCTGGATTGAAAGTGAGCAAGGAATTGGTTCGACCTTCTTTTTTAGGTTGCCCCTGGAACAGCAAAAAGAAGATAAGGTAACAGAAACTGACACTTATTACAAAGACCCTTATATTACCATCGCATACAATCAGCAAAACCAACAACTTGAAGTGGATTGGAAAGGTTTTCAGAATCTAAGCTCTATTCAAAACGGCTGTATGAAAATGTTGGATATCTTAAAAAAGAAAAATTGCGCTAAGGTAATTAATGATAACAGAAATGTTCAGGGCACCTGGTCGGAAGCGGCAGAATGGGTGGGCATAGAATGGTTCCCTCAAATGGAAAAAGCAGGCTTGCGGTATTTTGCCTGGGTCTTTTCACCCAGTACGTTTAGCCAATTATCTGCCAAAAAGGCAATAAATATGAAAGAAGGGAAGGTAACGACTCAATTTTTCACCGACATATCATCAGCTAACAAATGGTTAACGGAACGGGTTCCCAGCTGAATTGAGGGAAGTAAAATAATCTTACTTCCCTCAATTAAAATGAATTAACAAAACAATGCTTGGGCCCATAAGTTAAAACTTGAACAAGTGAACTTATGGCCAGCATAGAATGTCAAAAACCTTCGATATCATACAAAAAAAACCGATCTATTTAACCTTCGCCTTCAGCTTATTATCCAACCTTTGTGTATAATCCCTGATGTAACTAACCCAGGCAGCGTTATCAGCAAAGTAGCCGGATTTATCCCATCCACCTCCCTGATAGTAAACCACAGGTTTATTCCTTGCAGCTTTAACTCCAATAAATACATGGCCGTATTTATCTGAATAATTCTCCGTTTTATAAGAAGGTACAATTACGGCAGTCCCTATCATTCCGTTATCCATTCCATCGGCCGGATCCCAGTAGCTCACAAACCGGTTTAATGAATCGATGGTAGCTGTTCCGTTGCCTTTGTGTTTAGTAACGCCAATAGCAAGCGGAAGTTCTTTACTTTTAAAGCTATACTGATCAACTATTTTGTTAAGGTTTGAGCCCGCATCAAGGCTTATGGTTTTCACCTGCGATACCTCCTGTCCGTTAACCGTCCATGGCTTGTACATCAACTGGAAAGAAATGCGGACAGGTCCCTGATCGAGAATTTTGTAGCTGGAATAGTTCGCCGGAAAGATCAGAGCAGTATCGATCAGTGGAGCAGAATTGCCGGCACCCAGCGTAAAGCCAACATGATAAACATCCCCTCCTTCACTCTTATCATTATGGTAGTCTTTACCTTTATACCATTTGTTCACTACCAGCTCATTGGTTCGCTTTGACCAATAGTCGATACCCTTGGCGTTGTCTTTCCTTCCATCAAGCGCCGCGCCATACATACGGAAAGCAACCATGTCGTTTTCCCATGCGAAATCATCGAAACGCTCCGGAACCTGCCTGCCATAGGTCTTCAGCTTATACTCAGAAGGTTTGCCTTTTTGAATACCAAAATTGATCTGTGCGCCGGGAGTAATATCCACCTGGAAGATCAGCGCCTGAGGCTCTGTAGTTCCGTTATAAAGAACCTGTGAAGGGATCTCAGTGTCTGTTCTTAAATCTTTAACCAGCACCATGTGCGGATCGGCATTCTTAAGCTTCTTCTTTACCGATTTCCATGGAATTTCTATTGTTTCAGCTTTTCGCGAAAAGGAGCTTTCATTGGAAACACCTATAATTACGACTTCTTTCTGTTGAGCAAAACTCCGGCTTATAAAGCTGCTGAACAACACAAGCAGTGTTACTGCACAGAGACGATTTAAATGTTTTGACATGTGCGATTTTAATTGAGAATGGGCTAAGTTAATTATATTTTAAATCTGTTGATAAAAATTATCAGCAGATGAGCGATCTCTCGCAAGCATTAATATCTTTGGGGCAATAATTAATCATATATGAAACCAAACTACACCATCTTATTAGCTCTATGTCTTTTCATAGGCACCGCACTGATGGCGAAATCTAAAAAGGTCCTTATTTTCAGCAAAACTGCAGGCTATCATCATAGTTCGATCCCTGTTGCAGTAAAGGCTATTCAAGAACTTGGAAAAAGAAACAAGTTTTCTACGGATACTACCACTAATTCGGCTTTATTTACTAAAAATAACCTTAAAAATTATGACGCTGTAATTTTTTTGAGTACCACGGGCGATGTTCTTAATACCAGCCAGCAAGAGGCTTTCGAAGATTATGTCAGATCCGGCGGCGGCTTTGTTGGAATCCACGCCGCAAGCGATACCGAGTACGACTGGCCCTGGTATGGAAAACTGGTAGGAGCCTATTTCGCAGCGCATCCAAAGCAACAGGACGCTGTACTGAACATTGTCGACCGTAATCACATCGCCACCAAACACCTGCCTTCTCCCTGGAAACGAAAAGATGAGTGGTATAATTTCAAATCTCTTCAAAAGGGATTAAATGTATTAATTACCATTGATGAGAAAAGCTATGATGCAGGTGCTAAGAATATGGGAGACTACCATCCTATGAGCTGGTACCATGAATACGACGGTGGAAGGGCATTTTATACCGCATTGGGACATACGGAAGAATCCTATGCTGATCCGTTATTTTTACAGCATATCCTTGGGGGCATTAAATACGCCACCGGCAAGTAACACTTGTCAAACAGACTAATTTAAGCTTAAACTTAACCCATTTACATTTTGGTCTCTGATCAATATGAAGAAAATCATACACCATCTTAATTTCCAGGTAGTTGTTGCAATCATCCTGGGTATTCTAACAGGCATCTTTTTTCCGTCCTTTTCTCCAACAGCAAAATTGATCAGCCAAACCTTCATTAACATGATCACCATGCTGATTGCACCGATCATCTTTCTGACCATCGTGCTTGGCATCGCCAATATGGATAGCATGAAAAAAGTGGGCCGCGTTGGAGGAAAAGCACTGCTCTACTTCGAAATAGTCACAACTTTTGCTATCGTCATCGGCCTCATGGTTGCAAACTTGTCAAAACCCGGCGAAGGTGTGGAAATGCAAAACGGGGCCGGCCTGAACAAAGTTGAACAATATAAAGAGACAGCGTCTGAAATCAACTGGATAGAGTTTGTCACCCACATCGTACCTCGTAATGCGTTCGAAGCCTTCACCAAAGGGGATATCCTCCAGGTATTGTTCTTCGCTGTATTATTTGGTTACGGGTTGAGCAAAATGAAAGAATCCGGAAATTCATTGATACTTACCTTCAGTAAAATATCTTCCGTTCTCTTTAATATCATGAAGCTGGTGATGCGTCTTGCTCCTTTTGGTGCCTTTGGAGGGATGGCCTATACTATCGGCACATACGGCACAAGTTCCTTATTGCCTATGATCAAATTAATGGGATCGGTGTATGCTACCATGGCCTTATTCATCTTCGTTGTCCTGAACCTGATCTGCCGTATTTATAAGTTCAGTTTGTGGAAGTACCTCAAATTTATCCGGCAGGAGATCTTCATTGTTCTGGGCACCTCGTCCTCTGAGTCGGTATTACCCAGTATGATGAAACGCATGGAAGAGATTGGCTGTTCAAAGTCTGTGGTGGGACTGGTGCTGCCTACGGGATATTCTTTTAATCTCGACGGAACGTCTATTTACCTTTCTATGGCCGTCATTTTTTTAGCCCAGGCATTTAATATTGATCTCTCTTTATCACAGCAGCTAACTATCATCGGTGTTTTAATGGTGACCTCAAAAGGCGCAGCAGCTGTCACCGGAGGTGGCTTTATTGTACTGGCATCTACTCTGACCGCACTCAAGGTGATCCCGATAGAAGGCATGGCGCTGCTTTTAGGAGTCGACAGATTTATGTCGGAAGCCAGGGCAATAACCAACCTGATTGGGAACGGTGTCGCTGCAATAGTGGTTGCCAAAAGCGAAAAAGAGTTCAATCAGGATATATACAACCGTGCTGTAAATAACTAGAAAACTGGCGAGATAGTCATTAAATCATTATTTAAATGCAGCGCTTGCCTGATTATTCCATTATCCTTTTTACATTTAGTCGTTCTTAAACATTAAACAGGTATGAGCCTACACACAGATACTAGAAAAATTGCTCTCGTAACAGGAGGTGCTTCAGGAATTGGACTTGCAATTGCAGACGAGTTCGTAAAAAACAACATATTCACGATTATAATAGGCAGAGATCAGGCCAAGCTGGATAAAGCAAAAAGTGCATTTGGCGATTCGTGCGAAACGATCTCGTTCGATATGGGCAAGCTTGAATTGATCCCTGGCTTAGTAGAAGATATCAAGTCGCGTTTTGGCCGCATAGATATCCTGGTCAACAATGCAGGCATCAATATGAAAAAGGAGTTCTGTGATGTTACAGATGCTGATTTTATGCAGATCATCCAAACCAACCTTCTTTCTGTTTTTTCACTTTCGAGAGAGGTAGTTAAAGTGATGCTGCCTTTTAAATCAGGCTGCATCATTAATATCAGCTCCATGGCTGCTCAATACGGCATTCCTAAAGTAATTGCTTACACAGCATCTAAAACAGCTCTCGACGGTATGACTAAAGCTATGGCGACAGAACTATCCCCTAAAGGAATTCGCGTTAATTCCATAGCTCCGGGATTTATCGCAACAGATATGTCGGCAAAGGCACTTGATTCAGACCCCGAAAGAAAACAAAAAGTATTTTCGCGTACCCCAATGGGTTATCTTGGAGAGACAAAAGACATCGGCACTACTGCAGCCTTCCTGGCTTCCGATGGCGCGAAATACATCACGGGGGTTATTTTACCAGTTGACGGAGGTAATTCTGTAGGGTTTTAACTGAAACGGTTTTCTCTGCTATAAATCACTTTTGACATAGCACACGCTGGCACGCGTGTGCTAGCATTCTTCATCTTTCTAGCGTATTCTTGACGTGGCTGTTGTTTTTGCTAGGGCACGCGTGTCGCGTGTTAAGAAACCCCAGCACCAGGTTTTGGCCTCGGCCCCCGTTTATAAATAATCAGGCCATTCAAAAAGTTCCGCAGGATCTGGTCTCCACAGGGTTTAAAATTAGGATGATCTTCTTTACGAAAAATAGCGCCAATCTCTGCTTTTGTGATTCGAAAGTCGGCCAATTTCAAGACCTCTATAATATCATCATCGGTAAACTGCATCGCCACCCGAAGCTTCTTCATGATATCATTATTACTCATAGTATTAATATTATATTCTTATCTGGAAATTTCAATCTTAACCTTTTTGTTCTTTATTTTTTCGTCTTTTACAAGCTCAATAGTACGTTCAGTCAAATTACGTTTTACAGCTACGTATGATGCATAATCAAGCACCTCGATCAAACCTACCTCTTCCTTGCTCAGTGCGCCTTTTTTACAAAGCAGACCTACAATATCCACTTTATTGACCTTGTCTTTTTTACCAGCTGCAATATACAGCGTAATCCAGGGTGAAGGTTCAGGCATCACCGGCTTTGCAGGTAATTGTTCTACCTCAGGAAGCTCCTTTAAATAAGCCGGCTTTTCATCAGGCGCCAGGATAAGATAGGATGTACCTTTTGCATGCATCCTGGCAGTTCTTCCGTTGCGGTGCAAAAATGCTTCTTCATTATGCGGAAGCTGATAATGAACAACATGCTCTATCTCAGGTATATCCAGGCCTCTTGAGGCCAGATCAGTTGTAATCAACAAACGGTGGCTTCCGTTCCTGAATTTCAGTAATGCCCGCTCACGATCATCCTGCTCCATTCCCCCGTGAAAAGTATCATGCGGAAGATCCATATTCCAAAGCAAGTCGCTGATACGTTCAACGGCTTCCCGGTGATTACAAAATATCAGCGTTGCCTTATCGCCGATTTTACAGATCAGAGAGAATAAGGTTTCCAGCTTATCCGCAGCCTCTGAGATCACCACTTTCTGTTTCAGGTCAGGCACCGATGGTGTGTCACCTAAAAAATCCAGCGTAACTGCATTATTCAAGCCCGTAAATTCAGGAATCTCATCCATCTTAGTAGCAGAAGTCAGAATTCGCTTTTTTAAACCGGGTAAAGACCGGATGATAAAATCCATATCGTCCTGAAAGCCAAACTCGAGAGCTTTATCAAACTCATCAAGAACCAGCGTATGAATAGCGGCCGTATTGAATGTTTTCCGCCGTAAATGATGTGTTATTCGTCCCGGAGTACCTACCAATACGGCAGGGGGCTGGGAGAAGTTATTAATTTCTGTTTTCACTGGGTGCCCGCCATAACAGCAATTTACCTTAAATCCGCTGCCCACCATCTTGAATACCTGCTCAATCTGAAGTGCCAGCTCGCGTGAAGGGACCAGTATCAATACCTGGACACCTGTTACGTTATTTTCTAGCGAATCAAGCAGCGGAAGCAAAAAACCTAAGGTCTTTCCAGAACCCGTTGGCGAAAGCAATATCACATCGCTTTTTTTAGCGGCTTCGAGCGCTGCCTCCTGCATCTCATTCAGTGCATCTATCTTCAAATTGGCCAGGGCTCTTTTGATCATATCCTTTTATAACAGGCAATAAAGGTAAAATAAATATATCCGTATTCGGTGGAAAGGTGATCTGGATCATAGATTTATTATTACCAAACAAACATCTTAGTGATATAAATGGCTGAGCTTCCGGCTTTGACATCCTGATGAAATTATTTAATGAATTAATTCAACAGCAGTATGATTTATTTTTCAGTTTACCTTGCGATAGGCATAGCTCTCATCATGACCCTTTTGAATCTTATCTTAGAAATTATAGAGGAAGAAATTGGGGATGTCAAGCCTCTCAGTATATTTATACATCTTGTTATACTCGCCCTGATATGGCCAATTACACTTATTGCTATTATAAAAGACTGGCTTGATCCCGGATCCTAAGATCAAACACAATCATCATTAATCAGTTTATTAAGCTAAACCTAATTGATGGACTAGTTTAATAAAGCCTATGAGTTATCAGCCAATAGAGAATTACGGAATAATCGGGGATTTGAATACCGTCGCTTTGGTGGGGCTTAACGGCTCTATCGACTATATGTGCTTTCCCAATTTTGACTCGCCGAGTATTTTTGCTGCACTGCTAGACCAAAAGAAAGGCGGATCATTCCAGCTAAATCCTCTGTTTGATGAAATGAAGACTAAGCAATTGTATCTGCCAGATACGAATGTTTTGCTTACCCGTTTTTTATCCGATGAAGGGGTAGCCGAAATAACCGACTTTATGCCGGTTGAAGAGCTATATAGTGGCAAGGAGCTAATACGAAGAGTTACGGCTATCCGGGGCGAGGTCCGCTTTAAAATGAAGTGTATGCCGCGCTTCAATTACGGCCGCAGTCCTCATACCGTGGAAGTTATATCTCCAACAGAGATAATATTCATCAGCAAAGGTGAAGATGGTGCGGTGCTTCGGCTCATCAGCAGTGTTCCTTTAAGTGTTAAAGGAAATGATGTCATAGCTGAGTTTACGTTGCAGCCTGCTCATATTGCTGATTTCTTACTTGAACACGTTAATAAGGAGCATTCGGATGAAAAAAACTTTAAAACTTTTGTCACCGAAAGTTTATTTGAAACCGTCAACTACTGGAAGAACTGGATAGCTCAATCAACCTATAACGGCAGGTGGCTGGACATGGTCAACCGCTCGGCATTATTGCTGAAACTATTAACCTCTTATAATTACGGATCGATCATCGCAGCGGCAACTTTCAGCCTGCCTGAAAATATTGGTTCGGGACGTAACTTTGACTACCGGTTTACCTGGATCAGAGACGCCTCTTTTTCTATGTATGCATTGATACGCCTTGGATATACCAAAGAAGCCGGAGCATTTATGAACTGGATTGAAAAGCAATGCCAGGACATCAAGGAGCATAACCGTCTGGGTATAATGTATTCTATCGACGGGCACCATCAATTGGAGGAGAAAATACTCGATCATTTTGAAGGCTATAAAAAATCAGCTCCTGTGAGGATCGGCAATGATGCCTACGGCCAGTTACAATTAGACATTTACGGAGAGTTGATGGACTCCGTTTTCCTATATAATAAATATGGGGAACCTATTTCCTATGATTTCTGGAAAGATCTTGAAAAACAGATTGATTGGTTATGTGTGAACTGGAATCAACCGGACGAAGGTATATGGGAAGTAAGAGGAGGCCGGAAAAACTTCCTTTACTCGCGCCTCCTATGCTGGGTAGCTTTTGACCGGGCTATTAAGATCGCTGAAGCCAGATCATTTCCTTTAAACGAGAAATGGCGCATGCAACGCGATATTATCTTCAACAGTGTTTTTTCCGACTTCTGGGATAAGGAAAAACAGGCATTTATGCAATATCCCGGCTCTCAGACAGTAGATGCGTCAGCCCTGCTGATGCCCCTGGTCCGTTTTATCAGTCCAAAGGATCCTCGCTGGCTCTCCACCCTGAAAAGAATTGAAAATGAACTGGTTTCCGACTCCCTGGTATACCGCTATCGGCCAGAGTTGGCGGCACCCGATGGGTTTGTTAGTCACGAAGGTACCTTTTCCATGTGTACGTTCTGGTATGTAGAATGCTTGTCGCGGGCTGGGAAACTGGAAAAAGCGAGATTCTACTTTGAAAAAATGTTAGGTTATGCTAATCATCTCGGGCTTTACGCAGAGCAACTCGGCTTCAAAGGAGAGCACTTAGGAAATTTCCCCCAGGCATTTACTCATCTGGGGCTGATCAGCGCAGCCTATAATCTGGACCAGCAATTAAATGACAGCCGCAACAAAAACGTAATTAATCATAAAACGCTTAAATAAAAATGAGAAATCAGACAGTTTTGATCACTGGTGCAAGCTCGGGTATTGGTCAGGGTATCGCAATTGGATTCGGGAAACAGGGCGCCAATGTGGTGATCAACTACCACAGTGACAAAGAAGGCGCGCAGGCTACCTTAGACCAGGTTGTAGCCGCAGGCGGTAAGGGGTTTATACACGAAGCCAATGTTGGAGACGAACAAGAGGTGGCAGGTATGTTTAAAAAAGCGATTGAAGAATTTGGCAGCATCGATGTTGTGATTAACAACGCCGGAATCCAGAAGGACAGCGCATTTTCTGAGATGACCTTCGACCAATGGAATAAGGTGATCTCCACCAACCTTTCGGGGTACTTTTTATGCGCAAGAGAAGCCATTAAACACTTCCTCAGCAAAGAACAAGCGGGGGCAGCAGAAAACGCCATCGGTAATATCATCTTTATCAGCTCGGTACATGACATCATACCATGGGCCGGACATGTCAATTATGCTTCTTCCAAGGGAGGCATTCTGATGCTGATGAAATCGCTCGCCCTGGAAGTAGCTCCGAAAAAGATCCGTGTAAACGGTATTTCGCCAGGAGCTATCGCTACCGACATCAATGACGATGTGTGGAAAGATGAAGAAAAGAAAAAGGAACTGCTTAAGCTTATACCTTATCAGCGTATCGGTTTACCCGAAGATATTGCTAAGGTGGCCATTTTCCTGGCATCCAATGAAAGCGACTACATTACAGGCACCACCATTTATGTAGATGGAGGTATGACTTTATACCCTGGGTTCGTAGATAACGGGTAACAAAAAGATAGCAGCACCTCAAGTGCTGCTATCAACCTTTTTCTTATATAAGAAATCACTTTCCACATTTTCGATCTTGCCGAACTTACGTTCGTACTGAATGCCGGCATCAGGACCAAAAGGATGACTTCCAAAGCCATTACGCATCATTGCGATGGCTTTATCAGCGATTCGATCGTTGTTACGGGAAGCAAACAACTGCATCACCGACTGCGCGATCACAGGAACAGGAACCTCCATTCTCATGGCATCCGCAACCAGCCAGTTCACTTCGCCCGTATCTTCTATATAAGAAGGGACCGACTCAAAGCCTTGCTTTTCATTATAGATCTTTGCCATCAGTTCAATCAGCCAGGACCGGATGACAGAACCATTGTTCCAGGTCTTCAATATTTCCGGAAAATTAAGCTCTTCGCGATAATTTGCCAGCAGATCCATACCCTCTCCGATAGCTTGCAGCATACCAAATTCAATGCCGTTATGTACCAGTTTTACAAAATGACCTGAACCGGGAGCTCCCGTATGCACAAACCCATCAGGAACGGAAAGATTTTTAAGTACGGGCGCTATATGATTCATTGCTTCAGCCTCTCCTCCGGCCATAAAACAAGCGCCATTGCGTGCACCATCAACACCGCCACTTGTTCCGCAATCCACAAAGTAAATACCATGTTCTTTCAGCTTTCGGGCGCGCCTTATCGAGTCACCCCAGTAGGAATTTCCGCCATCAACAATGATGTCTCCTTCTGATAACAAGCTTGCAAGCTGCTCGATGATCCTGTCAATTACCGCACCTGCAGGCACGTAAATAAAGACTATTTTGGGCGAGGAAAGAGATTCAAGCATCTCTTCCACACTAGCAGCCTGAGTGAGTCCGGCTTCCTGAAGTTCCGGATTTTGATGAAGGTCGTAGCCGACCATCTGATAACCTTTATCCATGGCTTGTAAAGCCAGATTCCCTCCCATTTTTCCAAGACCTATAATTCCGAGTGACTGCTTTTTCATACTCTATAAGCGTTGAAAGGAGGGTTTTAGTTTTGGGAAGTACTGAAGTTTTTATTCTCGCGGAAGCACAGGCAGAGAAAAATGAAATGTGGAACCTTGTCCTAAGACACTTTCTACCCATAATTTACCGCCATGATTACTGACAATTTTAGAAGCAATATACAATCCCATTCCCAGACCAGAGTATTCGTGTACCACCTGTTTGTTACGATAAAACTTTTCAAAAATGCGTGTGGCAGTTTCTTCAGACATACCAATACCCTCGTCGGCGACAGATACCAGCAGATCACCTTCATTGCTCATCGAGGTTTTTAAGGTAATGCGGGTACCCGACTTGGAATATTTTGCGGCATTACTTATCAGGTTAGTAAGTACCTGCTCCATTCGATCTTTAGCCAGGCTTACTTTCACCTCAGGGCCAGACTCCAGAAGCAACGTATGATCAGAAACCAGGTGAGTCACCAGGAATGTATTTTCCTCTATAAACACATTAAAGTCAACCACCTCATAATTATACTCCAGGCGGCCATTTTCAATTTTAGAAGTATCCAGCAACTGCTTTACCAGGTTCTTCAATTTGGAAGACTGTTCGTCAATCTTCCGCAGAAAACCCTTCATGCTATCAGTACAATCTTCTCTGCCAGAAAGAGCAAGCTGAGTGTAGGCTTTAATGATGGTTATAGGAGTTTTCAATTCATGACTAGCAATCGAAATGAACTCATTTTTCTGCTCATCCATGAGTTTAGAAAGTTTCAGCTCCGCCTCCCTGTCTTCTGCTATCTGAAACAGCACAAGATTTTTCTTTTTGATCTCTTCATATGCAGACACAGGAGGTTCATTCTCAAAATAATCTTCAAGAACGCTGATCCTGCCTGTATTTAGATTAAGCGATCTGGGCAAATGAATGCTGATGAGAATGTTAACCGTATCATCCTTTACAGATACATCGAACGCAGGAACAAGCTTCCGGGCATAGAAAAAACTATCCTCCATGATGGTAGCGCCGTCTAGAAAACGATACCTGATATCAGCGATCAGAGCGTATCTGCCATATTCATTTAGAAGCCCGAGCGAAAGAATGCCGCTATCTGTAAAGTCTATTACTACACGGGCAATTTCGGCAACAGCAGTAGCAAAGGTTGCCTGTGTAGAGATACTCAGCTTCAGCAGTTCGCAAAGTTTTACTGATTTCTTTTGAGCCAGAACTAAATCCATCTCATTTTCCAAAGATATGCTTACCAGTTCCGTCATTTAAAATACTTTACTAATAACTACAGACATATCATCTGTCCTCCGTCCAAAATCTTTATATAAGGCAGCAGCAAGCACAGAAGGATCGTATTTATTTATATTGGGATACTTTCCCGTGTCCCACCTGCTTTTTAAGCCATCCGAACAGAGAATGATCTGTTGAAAATCATTGGCCGAAACTTCATGGCTTTTTATGGTGTTTGGAATATTGTGCCCAATGATACCGTTGTACGACATAAAATTACGCCCGTCCAGGTAACTTATCATACGCGAGGAAATGTTACCCACCCCCGCAATAGACCACTTTCTTTCTTTAAAATCAAATACCACCACTGTTCCAACAGCCCCTCGGGTCTTCCGTATAGAGTCATGAATAAATCTGATGATCTGCGCCGGGTCGTGGTAAGGACAGAGCTTAAATGCAGCCCCCGCTTCCACAACCGCCTTATTCGCTTCAATACCGTGTCCCAGCCCATCGGCAACAAGCACTTTAAAATAATCAGCAGTGATCTTGTAGCAATTTCCATCACCGCTTACGGTTTCACCAGGTTTGGGCACTGTTAGTGACCTTATTATAACCTGTTCTTTAACTGGCAGATCAACACTGTTTTTGTAGATCCTGCAAAGCAGAATAGTACCCCAGCCTCTGATACTATACAGTTCAAAAAAATCCGAAAGCCTTCTTATACTTCCCAGACCTTCACCTAAGGTCCCTGATGAAGATACACCATCTCCAACCATTCTGTTAGCATCCGTCATTCCCGGACCACTGTCTATGCTAAGCAGCTCAATATATTCCTTACCTTTTCCACCAGCTACACAAACAAGGATCTCTCCCCTTACGGCATATTTAAATAAGTTTGAGGTGATCTCCGCAACCACAATATCCAGTTCGGCAAGCTTTCTATCACAAAATCCCGCGTCGCTGGCTTTTTTATGAATGTCTTTTTTTAGAATTGAAAAATAGCTCCGATCATCGGCAAAATAGCTGGTATGTGTTGCGCTATCCATTTGACCATTTAACAATTACCACCTTTGTTCCTTTACCCACCTCGCTTATTATATTAAACTCGTTGACCAAACGGCGTGTTCCTGGCAAACCTAACCCTAAACTTTTCCCGGTAGAGTAACCATCTTTCATGGCTAAATCAATATCAGAAATACCAGGACCTTTATCACTAAAGGTCAGCCGGATGCCATTGTCCCGGCCACGGGAAACTACTTCGATAAGCGCCTCACCTCCCGAAGCATACTTCAGCATATTTCTAACCAACTCGCTGGCAGCGGTTATCAGCTTGGTTTGATTTACCAGACCCATTTTGATTTTTACCGCATACTCCTTAACCCGGCTTCTGTAGGGCACCACATCCTGATCGCGCGAGATCAGGATCAAATCCTTAGTCAGTGTTACTATCATTGTTTTCCAGGTAATCACGCTCATCCCTCTCATCATAGTCTTCATTATCAACTATTATCCTGGATTTCAGTAGCTTCATACCTTTTTCCACGTCCAGAGCAGTAAATACTCCGGTTAAAGGCAAGCCAAGTTCAATTAATGTAATGGCTACCGCCGGCTGCATACCCACAACCACAGTTTCAGCATCGAGTATCTTAGACATACTGGCAATGTTTCCTATTATCCTACCCATAAACGAGTCGACGATAGAAACTGCTGATATATCAATGAGCACTCCCTTGGCATTGGTTTTACTGACCATTTGTACCAGATCAGCCTCCAATGTTAATGCCAAACGGTCGTAAAGATCAACCTGAATTGTTACCAAAAGGAATGAACCCATTCTTAAAATAGGAATTCTTTCCATTACTATTGTGTTTTAGAGTCTTGAGTGCGTCGTACTTCCAGCTTTAGGGACTGGAAAGAGAACTTTAAGGCATTTGCTAAAGTAGCTTTAGTAACAATGGTAGAAAGGTCAATCCCTAAATGTACAATCGTTTGAGCGATTTCCGGACGGATACCACTTATGATACATTCTGCACCCATCAGCCGTGTAGCACTTACCGTTTTTATTAAATGCTGTGCCACAAGAGAATCCACCGCGGGCACACCCGAAATATCTAGTATTGCAATACTACTTCCAGTGGCAACAATCTCTTCCAGAAGGTTTTCCATAACTACCTGGGTTCGGGCACTATCGAGGGTCCCAATGATCGGCAATGCCAGAATACCATCCCAAACTCTTATCACCGGAGTTGAAATCTCTGCCATCTCGTCTGTTTGTCTTAAGATCACTTCTTCGCGTCCTTTAATGAAGGTTTCGAAGGTTATGATACTGAAGCTATCTAAGAGCCGAATGATCTGAAGGGTACCTTTTAAGAGTGTAGCCGGATCATTATTAATTTCCTGTTCCATTAGCTCAATCAGAGCCTGTTTTAACCCCTGGATGAAAACACCTGTTTCACGGGGACTAAAACCTTGCCTTGCCCTTGTAATAGAAATGCCAGACAAGATTTCAACCACAGTATCAAAGTCCGGAGACTGAGCATCGCTGATGTTTTCCTGAGTTAAATTATCTACAAAAGAATCTACCAACTCTTCAGACTGCTGCCTGAGATCCTCGTTCGACATCAGATCCTCTCTTAAGCCTGCCTCAGATAACTGATTTTTGACCCACAATTCGATAATATTTTTTCTGTTCTTCTGAAGAAGTTTGGGGATGTTGTATTCCATTTGATGTAATGATAGGCTTTTAAATCCGGATAAAGGGTATAAAATCGATTTAGTTTTTGAGAACAAGGTTTTTATGCAGGAAAGACTGTTAGTCTGGAAAATACCCGGAAACTACAGGTAGCTAATCTTGTTTTTGTCTGTTAATAAAATTGTCTGAAGGTTAACGGATGGGTCAGGTACAATGCACTCTTTTCCAGTCGAGTTTAGGGACAGGAACTAGTCTATAGATATTGATGATCCGGAACAATACAAGATAGTACGTATTGTTCACAAGCTACCTCAGAACAGTTAGTTTAAATAATGGTAAGGCTCATGTTGGTGCAAATGCTCTCGCTTTTTTAAAAAAAAACTTGAATTACGATTTGCAAAAAGCGTTTTAAATCCTCATTATTGCAATCTCTAATTCGGGGGATTAGCTCAGCTGGCTAGAGCGCTTGCATGGCATGCAAGAGGTCATCGGTTCGACTCCGATATTCTCCACCGAAAAAAGCCTTTCAGCTAGCTGAAGGGCTTTTTAACTAAGGGAGTTTAGCTCAGTTGGTTTAGAGCACTACCTCGACAAGGTAGGGGTCACTGGTTCGAGCCCAGTAACTCCCACAGAATGTAAAGCCCATTTGGAGACCCGTTGGGGGATTTGATGGGCTTTTTTGTTTGGGGGAATGGTAGGAGTTGTTTACTACTTTGTTTCCTCTTTGTTGACCTTTTTGTTGACCTCGAAAATCAGTGCTGCTGCTGCTAAACTCCATTTATGGCTTCAGTTGCTATCGTTTTAAAAACCAAACAAAAACTATCAAACAATGAATTTGCAGTAGCATTAAGAGTGACACATGAAAGAGTAAGTAAATACTATACTCTCAGCAGCTTAGTCTCTGACCTTACATTAAAATTTAAAGCGAGTGTTGAACAGTGGCGTCCTGCACAAGCTGAAGACAACGGACTCGGTCGCTTTCTAAAGGCTGTACCTCAGTTTAAAGAACTTAATGAAATCTTATCACAAAAATTGACTTTAGCCAAAGACCTTCTAAAGGATTACGATAATGAAGGAGAAGATTTTTGCTTCGAGCGATTTGAAGCAGACATAAGAACTGGTCCAAGAAAATCTAAGAAGAAGAATAAAAACAACATCTACTTAACCGAACACTTTCAGTCCGTAATTGAAGAACTAGAGCAAAACCAAAAGCTGGGACTTGCAGAAGTATTTTCATCAACGTTGAGTAGCCTTAAACAGTATAAGCCTGAAGCGTTACTGACCGACGTAAACGTGAAATTCCTGGAAGCTTACGAAGTTTGGTTAAGAACTCAAAAGAAAAACAAAGACACTTCTATAAGCGTAAGACTAAGAACAATCCAGAGGGCGATAAACCTTGCCATAGCAGATAAACTTTTCAAAGCTGAAAACTATCCATTTGGAGAGAAAAAGTACTCCGTGAATCGACGATTAAACCATAAAACCCGTAAGCGAGCTGTTTCTATTGATTTAATTTCAAAGGTTAAGAGGTTAGCGGTGGAAGATGGTTCTGCGTTACATTTAGCTAAGAACATATTCTTATTTAGCTTTTATACCAGAGGGATGAACTTCGTTGATATTGCCAGTCTCAAATGGTCTGATATTGAAGACAATGAGATTCATTACATACGAAGGAAAACCGGACAGCCCTTTGACATTCCAGTTAACCAACATGCTCAGGTTATTATAGATTTTTATAAAACACATTATCAAAACAAAAGCAGCTACATCTTTCCTATTTACAATGATCTCATCCATAGGACTCTTAAACAAAAGTACACTCGAAAAAAGACCGCTATTAAGAAGGTAAATGACAGCTTGAAAGAAATTGCAAAGCTGATTGGCGAAGAAGGACTAAAACTCACAACTTACGTAAGTCGTCACAGTTATGCCACCAGTCTGAAACGATCCGGTGTTGCTACATCATATATCAGTGAGGCTTTAGGCCATTCCACTGAAGAAATGACTCAAACATATCTCGACGAATTTGAGAAAGGTGTGATTACTGAATTGGAAAGCAAGATATTTGACTTTTAATATTTTTTAAGCAGCGGGAGTATTTATTATTTCCGCTGTATTTATCTTCGTGCCTATGGATTATTTTATACTTAAGCCTAACTATAACATTTTAAGTAAATATTTTGTATTCGATTATTCCCCGGATGAAATGAGAACCAACTTTTCAAAGGGACATTTAATTGAAGCTGATTTTTTTTATGAGGAAACGATAGAAGCTATTAATAGAGAGTTGAGGATTTCCATTGAATACTTTGTGGGAAAGGAACATGTAGACAATTTGATGTTTATTCTGTTAAATGCCCATAAATCGATTGAAGCTTCCCTATTGGCAGCCGAAGAACAAAATAATTTTAATCAATCATTGAAGGATCTGGCAGAGCTTATTCTTTTCTTCAACGAAAAAAAAAAATGGCGATGATATTGCTTTTGAAGTAAAATCAACCAAAAAAAAGGAAGGTGTTACAATAGCCAATAAAAAAGTAATAAACTTTATAAAAGAATCATTTTTAGATGCAGTTATCAAAGGACGATACAAGGTGACTGATTTTGGAGTATTGAAGACCATCTTTTATACACAGATGGAAGTAGATGGAACATACAATCTCGACCCTGTTAAACTTAAATCCTTTGTAGAGATGGAATTGTGGGACATAAAACAACTAAAACGAAGATTGGTTGCGGAGCTTTGCGTTTTTCAGCTCAGGCCCTATTTAAACGATGAAACAATCCTAAAGACGAAAGAAAATAAGAACTTTTCAGATAAGCAACTCGAATTTTTTTATGAGACTTTGACTATTCTTGAATTATTTCCAAAGGTTAATGAAGACGAATTGCAGGCAGATAATGATGCTATAGGTAAAATGAGAACAGCCCTTAAGAACTATATAAAATGGAACCTTAAAAAAAGGAGTACCAAAGACAAAAATTCTAAAAGTAGTACTCCTAATTAAGATTCAACGTCTGAGTTTCTTTGCATCATAATTTTTAACCATGCGTAAGCAAAGAAAAACTAGTGGTTCGGAACAAGGTTTCGGTGCTAAATTATCAGCAAAAGGATTTTTCCTTGAAAACAATTCAGATGGTATTTCAAATGCCACTCCCTTCTTGGACTTTTACGATCCAATGAAAGCTACCCCAATCAAGTTTAGTGAACATGAAGAGATGTGGCAAAACCTGAAAGAAGGCTGGCCTATAGACGGTGTGCTTAAAACTACCAATGACAAAAGATCTGGTGCACCATACATCTGGGTGTCAGTAAAGTTGCCCAGAGGTGTTCAGGGATACCGTGTAGACGTCTTTTCTGACAAATTATTAGAATTTTTCAAGAGGTATCAAAAGCTTAAAGTGTCAACAGATTTCACTTTAAAGGATCTAATGGACGAAGCTGAACGAATCGAGAGCCTAGAAGTAGCTTCTAATTAACTTTTCTGATGAAGGAGTAGGGTTCTCCTACTCCTTCCCTACACCTTTTAATTTTTTAAAGAATGAAAACAGAAACACATTGGCTTTCTAAAGGACAGTTTTTGGCTAAACTAGAGCCTTTTGAATCAACAGGACTTCAAACAGATGCCATTTATCATAAGTACATTCCTGGGTGTGGAGCCACCACACTTGAGATCATATTCCCACGACACAGTATAATTATTGAACCTAATGTTCCTGTAATTTCAGGAAAGTGTGCTAAGTACAACGGAAAGAAGCATAAGCATAAGAAAATAATGGGTGTTTACGAAGGCGTTGAGATCGACGATATAAAGTGGTATCTTGAAAATTGCGAAGGATATAAAAAAATTCTTGTTACACCAGAAGGGTATCATAAAGTGGCTGAAGCAATAGGAGAATCAAGGATAAAAGATTACTTCCTTCTATTCGATGAATGTGAAAAAGCAATTCAGGATGTCAATTTCAGGCCAGGTGTCATTAATCCTATTGATGACTTTTTTTTGTTCGATAACAAAGCATTCGTATCTGCAACTCCGATAATTCCAAGTGATCCCAGATTTAAAGACTTCACACATTCTTTAATAAAACCAGACTACGACTTTAAAAGTGATATTCAGGTTTTCACAACCAATAACGTTACGTTTCTCCTGAAACAGATTTTAGATCAGTATAATGCACACCCTGAGAATAAGGACAGAAAATTTTTTATTTTCTTCAAGTCAACCAGCCGGATTAAAAACATAATTAAAGGTCTCAATCTTTCAGATCATTCTGTTTTCTGCTCTGAAAAGAGCACTAAGGAATTGAAAAGAAACAATGTTGAGAATGCCTACTATAAGATAGGTGACTCTCTGACAAAATACAATTTCTTAACCAGCCGTTTCTTCTCTGCTGTAGATATTGACTACGAGCTTTATAAGTGCGATCCTATTATCATAATGATATCGGATGTAGTTGCAGTTCAGCACTCCACTATTGATCCAAACACAGAGGCAATTCAAATCTGTGGAAGGTTTAGAGCACCGGAAGACCCAAAGATAACTGTCAAGAAAGACGTTATCCACATTTCAAATTACAATTCAGCATTTACCAGCTATAGCAGGAACGAAATCCTGGAAATTCTTCGGGACAAGGAAAGGTTGCACAGATTTATTGTTCGTTTTCGTCCAAAGTCACATTTGGAGTACTTTAATGAGTTCATCAAGGAGATTTTAAATCTAAACGGCTTTAGCTACTTCCTAAAAGAGGGTACGCTTGACAGAAACCACTTCATGGTCGATAACTTTGTTAATGAAGAGAAGGTTAAAGGCTATTATAAATGGAACAGATCGTTAAAAAGCCAATACGATGCGCTTGAGCACTTTTCTGTTGCTCCAGATTCTCGTTATGTCAGCTACACACTATCAGACTTAGAAACTCTGGAAATCGGCGAAAATACCAAAACAGAAACTTTGAATGACTTCGTGGGAAGGAAAGTCAAAGAGGTCGTAAATACCGTCTCTGACCCTATAGAACTACATTTCAACCTAATGATGCTCCGCCTAACTTACCCCGAACAAATGGGAATAATAGATAGCTTTGGCTTTAAAAACGCCAAAGAAGTTGACTTTAACATAAAAGCGATTGTTGCTCAGCAGCATGAAGCAGAAGGTCTAAAGCGGTTGCTACCTATAATAAAATATATCCAAAGAGAGTTTACCATAAATCAAGGGTATACAAGTGAGGAAATTAAAGATATTCTTTCACGAGGCATAAGTGAAACTAAGGTAGCAGGTTTGAAACCCAATCTATCACTTTTGCGAAATGGAGCAATATTGTCAGAACGAGACAATGTAAGGAAAGATGAAAATGGAAACTGGTTAAAAGGATATATAATTTTGGATTTTAGACAAAATTTTGATTTGGACAAAAGTTAAGAGGTGGGTTATAGACCCGTTAATAAGTGTCTGACTATTTTTTTTAAATTTTAATATTTACTTAAGACCTGCCTTGTGCAGGTTTTTTCGCTTAAATGAATTATTTTGCCAAGATTTAAGCTAAAACTGCATTTTCTCCGGTTTTGAATCTAAACTGGTAAAATTGATGATTTGATATAATGGAGTGAAATACCACATGAGCCATCCTGATGCTTATTATAAACGCTTCAGAAATTTTATGACCTGATATATTAAAAGGTAAAATCTTCTATCATTGATCTCCAAAACAGGTCAAATTTCAACGATGGCTAATTTTGAAGCATATACCTTTTAATAGGAACCAGCAGGATTAAACCCAAATTACATATATGCCATTTTATCTAAAACTTACGTCACACCTGAATTTACAAAGTACACGTATAATCAATAAAGGAATCCAATTAAGTGCGGACAAAAAATTTTATAGGCAAATCAATCACCAACACCTACATTTATATTTCTATTTTAGCAATACATACATCCGGTTGCGGATACAAGTTATTTAGATAATCGTAAAACCTATAAATTAAGTGATAGACTTTGGAAGACGATATGAAATTCTGAACTCATTACCAGCTTATGGACCAATGTACATTCCTGTAAGCGAAAGTGGCGAACCTTATTATTCCGAAGGCTATCCCGTTCGTCTGTACAAATCAGACGGAACAGATTGGGTTGCCAACTTTAAACCAGGTTGGTCTGAACTAGCGGAAGTATTTGAACTTAATGACACATCAAATCTTTTGGTAGTTGCATATGGACAGTGTTATATTATGGACCCAGAAGAAAACAAACCAATTTCCGCTTTCGGAGGCGCTTATGCTGCAGCATTTATAACTCAAGATAGACGGGTTGTACTACAAGACGAAACTGGCTTAACGGTAGTCGACTCAAGCGGCCAATACTGGCATTCTGAAAGGATATCTTGGGATGGGCTGAAGGTCTTAAAAGTTGAAGGAAATCTTGTAACAGGAATTGCGTTCGACCCGATGTTTGATTCTGATGAATGGGTTGACTTTACATATGACATTGACTCCAACATACTGATTGGCGGAAGCTATGGTAAAACCGTAAAGAAACAGAATTGGTGGAGATTTTGGTAGAAGAGATTAAGACATTGTACGACTGGACACCTTAAAAGAACTGATATTATAGAGATAAACAAAAGTTTCCAATTAAGATGCACTGCCTGACACGTTAATCTATTAAAAGGTAAACATTCATCCTCTTTCTGCCCTGTCTCATTAACTATTATGGAAATCGCAATCATATACATAATCCTACTTATTCCATACATCCTAACCTACTGCATTTTAGGCAGATACTTAAAACAATATATTCAAACAGCTTTAAATTATTCTGTAGTAGCTCTTGCAACTTCTTTTTCTCTTTACATCTATAATGGCGTCATATTCATTTCTAAAGATATGATTAACGGGCAGCCAGAAACTGCAGTGAGGATCTTAGCTTACTGGGCGATTTGCCTATGTACTATAGCGATTCCCATTATATTTGTATTGACCCTCATCCTGTCAATAAGATTTTGGATAAGGAGAAAGAATAAAGATCTAAATAATCGCCATCATACATAACGGTACTTAGATCGGACAATAAATAACGTTACGCTCCCATGAAACTAAGGAACCACATTTTATTTTGTATCATCATCACAATTATAGGTTGCAACAGCATGTCAAAAAAAGCTGATAAGGCAGTTATAAAACCATCTACTAAATCTTCGGCTCCTTCAACAAAGATGCCTTCAGTTGCCATCCCATCTAATGTCGATGCCGACTTTGAGACATTTTTAACCTATTTTAATTCGGATTCCACTTTTCAAGTTTCCAGGATAAGCTTTCCTTTAAAAGTAAAAGAAACCGATGCTGACTTCGAATTAAAAGAGCATGTCATTGAACAGGCGACTTTTAGGAGAATGGATTTCACCTATGATAAACACGATCTGAATAGAGAGTATGATCAAAGTTTTACTATTAAAAAAGACAAGGCGACAGTTGAGATAAGAGGGATTGAGAATGGAATTTTCGCCGATTACAACTTTGAAAAGAAAAACGGCAAATGGATGCTGATAACATGCACAGACTCATCAACTTAAAATGAAACCGGACATTTTCTTTAAAAACATCATCTTATAGAGGTAGGATACAAAGTGTTCTGTTATTCTGTTTGAATAACACCTTTTTATTAAAAGATAAAAATCCTCACTTTCGCAATCTAAACAGTCAAAAGCGAGGCAGTTAAACGACAATATCAACCTTTTAATAAGATAGATGAACCCACCATCGAAATCTGTATATTATTTCTATTTTAGCAGTGTTTCCGCACATATGCGTAGCCGCTCATTAGTGGCAAATTTTACTGGACGACGACATCATAAAAAATAATGAAGACATTACTTTCGATTCTACTTTTAACATTTTCAATTACAAATTTGCTTGGACAGAGTAATTTTCCGACGACTAAAGCAAACGACAAATCTTTTCCGACAAATATTCAAGAAGGGAGCATTACGGAACTTAAAAAGTTTGACGGAAAAGTAGTCGCATTCAATGGAACTATTGATAACATTGAAAATAGCAGGAACAATACGCCATTTTACAGACTTAAAATTAGTGAGGGTAATTATTTGTGGACGGTCTTAATGTTTAAGAACGAAACAAATAAAATTGGTGACAAAGTAAGAGTTGTTGGGTATTTAGGACCCGCCGAACCAAATAAAAAAGAGAAAAAATATTTAGACGGAGAATTTATGGTCATTGCCTTTGGACTTATTGACTTTGAAAATTCAAACTTTCTATTTTTGAGCGGTGCAGAACAGCAAAAGCAAGAGTGGATAGACGGAAAGATACCAAGCGCCAAATAAAAGCTGCCACTAACACACAGTTTGCACTATTTTGCCTGCCTCTTATTCCTTATTTTCTTCACAATCAAGTCTATATGATTGCTGTTTCATCTTATCCACAATCGCGGCAAAACAGCACATGCCTTCTAGCAGTTCGCCATACCAGACCCTTAATAAAGATCTCCAATTGATAATAAATGAAACAGAAGCTATCGTATTATTTTCCTGCCATCACCACAGTTTCTGGGACTGTACTGGCAGTTCTAGCATGGACTTTATATAAGGATACAATTCTTAGTTCTAAAATTCCTTTATTAATATGGTTTCTATTCGGCGCAGTAGTGACATCTATCCATTACTTGTTCAGTAGGGAATATTTCAATCTCAGGCGTTTGTTAGGACGTTATTTTATATATACAATTTCATATGGAGGTTGTGGATTATATTTATTTATAGGTACAAATTACTATATGCCTGCTGATGGGATCTCTAAGGTTATTAAGGCAAAAATTGTCTGCACTGGCTATAAATACAAAACCGGGCGAAACTTTCCGTATGCTGTTATTCAAATACATGATGTAGATAAACAACTTTCGTTCAACCCAAACATAGATATTAAGGACTATAATTTTGTTTTATTGACTGTGAAAGAGGGATTTCTGGGATTTGATGTGATTAATAATAAGACATTGGCAACAAATTACAATAGATGACGTGAATTCTCAATTATCATTTTACAGGAAGTGGTTGATGAGAATGAAGGGTATTACAAACTCGATAATATTCCATTCTTCGTTACAGGCTTTGCGATGGAGGACATTGTTAAAGCAATTAAGGTTGATGATGGATTCCCCAAAGTAACTGAGCTTGTGAAGGAATCAGGCAATAGTACCATTAATATCATCTTCTTAAGTAATGAAGAGCCATACAAAAGTGAAATCTTAATAAGCCTCACTGACATGGGTACTGAATATGAAGGAATGGAAACTGTAGTATCCGGCTATTACTCACTCAATATCCCTAAGATGTAGATTACAGCACTATACATAGGTTCTTATCTGGAGAAAATGAAAAACTGGACTTTCGAGAAGCCTGTATAGGAAATCTGTTGTAATAACTGGTTAATTTATATAAATTCCTCCTTCAAATTATATTATATGCAATGACAGAATATCCAAAAGTAAAAGACCCAGGCCTGGTAGGAACTTATCCAGCATTAGTTAAATCTGGAGGAGGATATGTGTGGGACGAAGTTTTAGAATATAGAGTGTGGTGCCATTCATCCGATGAAGATGACTACTATTATGTGTTTGACACATGTGAGGAGGCTTTGAAGTTTTCAAATGCCACTCAAGGTGCAGAAGAACCGTTAGCTCTGGTATTACAAGAAGAGTATATTAATGAACCACAGCCTGGTAAATACGAACACATAAAAGCTGCAAGAATGACTGAATGGCCTGTAGAACTTCTAAGCCGACCTAAACGAACGACCAACACTATTCCGGATTTCCTTTCACCTGACGCTCCAACTAATCGTTTAGATATAATTCGTGGATAGCAAGGTAAACGTCGAAAGTATGTGTATTTTAACAACGTTTCATATGCAAAACGCTTTGAGAAGAATGAGGTTTGATATTCTTAAAGACAGAGACAAGCCTATTTGGAGGATATATACAGCGAGATTTGAACCAAAGACACAACGGCAGCCTTGAAAAGTGGATCCACTAACAATATAACGCTTATTGGTACATATTTTATGCTTTCGCACAACCCATCTTACGCTGAAATTAAAATGTTGACTACGCTATGAAAGAACTTCTTTTAATATTTTCAATAATGATCCACCTTCCCAGCTTTGCACAGTCCGGAGCAAACACGCATAATTTCAGCCACAAAATAATGGAAGTTCGAGGTGATTTGAACAAAGACAATCTAGCAGACAAGGTTATTATAACCCAGGACACCATACACGAAAACGCACCTTACAGATTGCAGATATTCTTTATGGAGCATAAAGAGCAATTCAAGCTCGTTGTTTCTGCAATCAATATTATTGAGCCTCAATATCCTGACGGCAGAGATGGTTACAGCACAGGAAACAGTTTTTCTGAAGTTGTCATCAAAAACGGAGTTTTGAGCATAAGAGCTGAATTGCTACGTGGGAATTATGAGCATAAATTCAGATTTCAAAATGGCAATTTCGAACTAATTGGTTATTCAATGGCTAATTCTGACGGTAAAGGTGTGTTTACAACAATAGACTTTAACCTGTCGACAGGAATTAGGATGGAGAAGACAGAGCGATATGACACAGACAAAGTACTAAGCAACACAAAAAGGAAAATACTGATAAGACCATTACCGAAATTGCAAGACGTTGTGCCGATGGAAAATGAACTATATTAAATAGTGCTGCTATTATCAGGATAATAACAAAATCATATACGGTAATGGGTATCTCATGTTATTACCTTCAAATTGATTTCAAATATTTAGACCGGACTTTTAAGAATGCACAGAAATTGGCAATTAAGAGCGTACAACATTTGGCAACAAAAGTACACAGTTGTACAAAGTATATTTCCTTTGTTAAGATCAAAAAATAATTTTTCTATTCTCATCCGGTAGCTTTTCCCAGTTAGGCCCCCAACACTCACCTTACCATCTGATAGCTAAACATCTACTATCTAGAGCATAAAAAACCGCTTAGCGTCAGCTACTTGAAAAAATCAACGATATCAGAATTATTAAAACCGGAAACAGCAGCAAGAAGAGTAAAGGATACCAAGCTTTTCGATGTGCAAAATTGAAAGTTTGACCTATGCCGAATCGTTTATCAACAAATAGAGATGGGTCATCTGGGTTGTAATACAATAATCCCCATTTCCAGTGCTTGCTGTCGTAGTTGCCATGGTTTTTCATTCTTAGTAAAGTTAAGATTTAATCAATTCAATCTCAAACACTACTTTACCCTCTGTTGCGGCTTAGAAGGGAGTAAAATGAAACACCTAATAACTATATTTATAGTAGTTTTTTATCAGCACTCTTTGGTACACACTGAAATTTATCTATGAAGTATCCCATAACAGCAAAGGATGTTAAAAATGAAATTTTAATTTCATCTGATAGCTCTGGCGATTTAAGGATCAAGCAGCTAATAACGATCTTAGCCAATGCTGCTAGTGAAATAATAGTAGAGGGAGTAATCCGGGTTATTGAAACGGAAGGTCGACCAAATTCCTTTAGAGATCAGGAATTAGCAGCACAAATACTTGCAGAAGTTAAACCTAAAACACCGAAAAGCCTTGATGAGGTTCTGAAACGAGCGCTTAAAAACTGGAACAAAAGCGTAAAGCAATTTTTACTCTGGCTTCAAGAGGACTACGGTGTTGAGGCTTTAAACACGGAACTCCAGCAGTCGCAGGAAACGGATAAAGTAAACACAATGAAATGGTGGCTTGGTATAAGCCAAAGCAGTGGATAAATGGAGTTCCGAAATTTTTCTTTAATTAATATCTTTAACCATGAAACTCTCTTCACATGCTGAAAACATTTTGGCTCAAATCAATACTAAAGCTAAGTTAGGGGACTTGCGGAAAATTGCTAAGGATATAAAAAAAGATCACGAGCTAGCTATGGAACTGTGGTCTACCGGGAGATTTCTGCCCAGGCAATTGGCCATCTTGATTATGGACAACAAGCTTCTTTCTGAAGATTTGATTAATAAGCTGGATAAGGATATGCAGTCTCACCCATTTGGTGAGCGAAATCAGCTTATGGATTGGCTGATGGCCAATCAACTTACTAAGGACAAAAAGACAATTACACTGGTTCAATCTTGGAAAAACAGTCTTTCTTCACTTCAAAGACGCATTTATTGGTACTACCAAGCAAGACTAAGATGGACAGGACAAACACCCCCAGAAAATACCACCGACTTACTTTCAGCAATTGAGACCAGTATTGCTACGGAAGAGCCTGAGGTTCAATGGGCCATGAATTTCACTGCTGGTTGGATCGGGGTTTATGAAAAACAGTATCGCAATCGTTGTGTCGCTCTTGGCGAGAAAACAGGTCTTTACAAAGGTGAAATGGTATCAAAAGGGTGTACTCCTAATTATCTGCCCGAGTTCATTGCGATAGAAAGCAACAAACGAAATATATAAATCACAACACATACTCCAAAAAACACATTGCTATAAAAGTCACTTATCAGCAAAGAATATTGAATTCCAAAAAGTTTACTAACTTTAACCATCCTACTTTTGGCTTCCTGCTTCAGCTATGGGCAATATTCGTAAAATTTCAAACAAAAATGAGATTTAAGACACTTCTCTTATCAGCAGCCCTACTCACCGTTTTAAACTCTGCTTATGGTCAAACCAAATCGACAAAAGAATTGAAAGAAAACGCTTTTTTCAGTCAGCTCATTGAACTCAAGGAATTTAAAATTGAAGATAAAAGGGCTGACTCACTGAAAAAGGCCGGATCAGACCTCGCAATAGCTATAGATATAATTGAAGAATCTCCATTTTCCGAGGATAGTTTGAAAAATTATGCCGTAGGATTCATAAAATATGATTTAGGTCCTCTTGACCTTATACTGTACGAAGTTAAATTCGATAAGGGAACAAAGAAGATTGCTACTATAGAGAAAATTTATAATGAAGCTGACTTAAAAGGGTATGGGCTTTCCGGGGCGCACGACTTATTCTTGCAAGATTCTAAGAAAGATTAACCATGACAGTAAAAATCTCATACATAAAACATTAGCTTCCAGGCCATTTTAAAGCCGGAATAATATTTACATTGTCACAATCTTCACACTTTCGCACCTTGATCAAATATGACTACCGCAATAGTAATCGTCATCATCCTCACCCTCGTAATTAATATAATTACGACAGTATCTTACTCTGTGAGGGTAGTTGGAATTCGGACTGGTAAAATTGCTATCTCGTTTGCTCTATTTAACATCTTGGTATTGATTTCCCGGACAGCTAATGGGTTTCAGGCCCCTTTGTTAGCGAAGATGGCGGAAGATGATATCAAAATTGGAATACTGGCTAATGTAGGGCCATTTAGATATATAATACTTTCCTGCACTCTTGGAACGGTGGTTGGGGCGTTCCTTATCCCTTCCTTTCAAAGGCTGCTGTCTAAAGCTGTAATGAACTTTAGTATTTATAAGTCAATTCCCAGGCTATTAATACATGGGTTTTCCAAAAATGGGATTCATTATTTCAGAGAAAGCCTGACAATTCCTGTCAAAGAGAATATAACCCAGATAAAAATTAACAGAGAATTTCCATGGAGGATCTTCATACTTAATATAATTGCGGTTGCGATTTTAACAATCGGAGTATTGTCTGCCGTCTACGCAGCTTATATTAATCCAGATTATAGAACAACGGCCAGTAACCTCTCTGCAGTTATCAATGGTCTTGCCACAATCCTAATGTTTATGTTTATTGATCCGCATCTATCGGTTATGACTGACGATGTGGTAGATGGAAAGTGTTCCGAAACTACATTTAGGAGATACATTATTTATATGGTGGCTGCAAGGCTTGTAGGCACATTGATAGCACAATTAGCATTTATTCCCTGTGCGGAATTGTTAGGCTTCATTGCCGGAAGAATGTAATTTAATTCAGTTCCAAGCAACCGTGTGCGATCCAAGCTACGATAAATTCTATAAAATGATCATACAGACCTTAGAACAGAGCGACATACCTCTGATCACCGAACTGCAGCCGGCAGACTGGCCGGACATCATACCAGTCATTGACTTTTATACAAAATCAAGTTTTTGTTTTCCCATTAAAGCGATAATTAACAAAGCAATAGTTGGCATCGGGGCAGCAATAATTCATAACAACGTTGCCTGGTTGGCGCACATTATTGTTCATCCCGATACCAGAAACCAGGGCATCGGTAGATTAATCACACAAACCCTAATTAGCGGATCGCAGGGAAGAAATTGCAAAACCATCTATCTTATTGCGACAGAACAGGGAGGGCGAGTTTACGACAAACTTGGCTTTGAATGCGAAACAGAATATTTGCTTTTTAAGGACGTCAAAGTGGATGGAAGTTTTACACCTTCCGAAAATATTGTTGCTTATACGGACAGCTTGAAAACGCAGATCTCCAATTTAGACAAACAAGTTTCCGGTGAAGACAGAATGTTTCAACACAAGGAACATCTACCGAATAGCTTCGTGTATTTACAAAACAACATTGTCCAGGGCTGCTATATGCCAACATTTAGAGAAGGTTTGATAACGGCAAACACCACTTCTGCTGGAATAGAACTAATGAAATTAAGATTGACGACAAAGCGAAACGCTGCTTTTCCAATTAACAATCTCGCTGCCAAAGAATTTATGTACGAACATTATTTCAAAGAATTCAACACAGCTAAACGGATGAGATTGGGAATAAAAAGACCTTGGCAACCGGCGAATATCTACAACAGAATTGGAGGGAATCTGGGATAAGTTACCGGCTTAAATTTAATTGAAACAATAGTATTCAGCAAAACTTACAAGCTTGCTTCAAACCTTATTTCTCCGGCTAACAGGCACCCTGTGTATGTCTATTTTTACATTGTTCACTTCGATTGCTCAAAGTGAAACAACTGTATTAACGAACTCGATCAAACGTTGGCAGGCAATTTAATGACTAACTAACCGATTGCTCAATTCCCTGATCATACACCAGCTCGCTTTCATCAAATAACCTATCCCTCCCATTGTCTAAAGAAACGACAACCTTCTCACCTTCCTGATATGGAAATGCTACATAACCTGTCTGACCTGTCGCAATAACTTTAACTTTTGATAATACCTTGAATAACATACCCACTTATCTTAAGTAAACTAGTAAACTTGAAGAACAAAGTTAGTAAATGATTTTAAAATACTAAAAATATTAGTAATATTGCTTTGGTAAATCTTTATAATATGGACATTGAAATAGTAGTAGAAGACCTTATTCAACACCTTAAAAATTGGTTTAACAGTAGCGATAAGACCAAGATAAATGACCGATATAAGGCGGATTCAATAACTATTCAGCAGGATTGGATAATCATCAACGTTGACTATATTAATTCAACTTATAGCACCTATTTCAAACGGGAGTCATTCTACAAGAATGCAGAGTTGTTATCCAAGAAGATTGTAGAAATCGCAAAAGAATGGATGAAGGCTAATGAAGTCCAGGTATATCACCTAAAGTTTAAGATAATTAAGCAGGGTGCAGAATTTCCAAGGCAAGGACTAATCAGGGTTTGAAAGGAAAAGTTAAATCAATAAAAATGCCAGCAGTACCTCTACCGCTAGCTAACCTAAACCTTATCACAATTTACTTGTGTTGGTTCAAAGATAGTAATTGACAGGTAATTAAGTACATATTAGTTGCTTCACGGAATAAGAAGTTTTTATGCTTTTTATTACTTTGGTGCAGAATTAACCTGATATGCCTTTACAGCCCCACATCAATTCTAAAATATCTAGTCAATATAAAATGACCTTCCTAATCCAATCTGATACGACAAAAAGACTTTATATGACTGTAAACATTTGCATCATGTTATTTACTTTTATGTGGGTTATTTTATTTATTCTTCAGTTATTTAATGGCTCAACAACTGACCTTATGAGCGTTTACTTAATGCTTTTTAGTGCTCCTGTTTTAATAATTGGTTTGATATGCGCTGTATTAACTTCCATCTTTAATAAGATTGTTGAAGTCTCTGAAGATCAAGTGGGACAGCTTATTTTAAACATCGATGAAAATGACTATCAAAAAGGAGACCTTGACAATATAAAAGCTGACAACAACTTTATCCTGGTGAATAATTTTAGGCATGAAATCAATGATATTGAAGCATTAACGTTGCTTGAAATCGCAAAAGACAAAGAGATTGAAATTAAATTAATTCAGCAGGCAGGCCTTATAGGCCTAGACCAAAATCCAAAAGGGTTGTTTAATGCCTGCATGGATTCTTTATGGAGTGTGTCTCGCTAAAAGTAACTGGCATCCGATTTTAAGTAAAATTGTTTTATCTCGCATAGTCAAAGAAAATGCATCGAGCAGTTTTAAGAATCATAGCTTCAGTATTGATATGAAATTAGTTCCCACCATTTTAAGTATGATAGACATTAATCCATCGTTGAAATATCAGTGGAAGAAATCAGATTATCTGGTGGTCAACTCAACGACTACTGGTAAAAGTCTTGAGGTCTTATTCTGGGATAAAGAGAATACTCTTTATTTTGAAAGTTGGCACTGGCATTATCAAAATGAAATCGAGGATGAAGATTTAACCAATACAATACTTGATCTAATAACGAATAAAGCAACGCTGAAGATTGTAAAAAGAGGAGAAAGGATCATCCGTAATGAACTTGAATTCCAATATGACGTTGAAAATATTAGGCCGGCTTTAACCACCGGTTTTTTAAATCTGAATTTAAGAGGCAGCAATGAGTTTGAATATCAAAAGATAATCTTTACATGATACTAAAATATTGGATGCATTATGATTTTCGACAGATATTAAGAAGAGGGTTATAGACCCTTTAATAACTGTCGAAGTAATTAACTTATTTCAGAGAAGTTTATATATTAGCTTTTGTAGATTATATCCCAAACTTGACTTAATCGATGCTAGTTCAAAAACTTATACTTAACCCCATTTCAAAAGCCTACCTTAAGCAAACTAAAAAGTTCTTCTTTTTAAACCGAAGACTAAAATCAATTGTAGCTGATTTTCTATTTACGCTGGCTGTCTTTGTTCCGTTTTTGATTGTTTCAATGATACCAATGTGGTTCTCCGGAATAAAGGAAGATCCAGGAACCAAAGCATTTGATCTAAATTACGTTATCTTCTTCATTCCTTATACACTTTTAATCGTTGCTCTACTAAATAAGGATTTTTATAGAGGGAAGAGTGTGGCAAAAAGATTTTATGGCTATCAAATTATAGACATTAAATCCAATAATATTGCAAGTCCGCTAAAGTGTATGACAAGAAACATAACTATGGTTATTTGGCCTATCGAGGTAATAGCTGCGTGGGTTAATCCTAAAAGGAGATTGGGAGATTTTATTGCTGGAACCAAATTGATAGATGTAGATTCAGAGCCTCTAGAAACCCTTCTGCATGATATGGATGCTCCAGCGAAATATGAGGGCAAAACAAAGCTTATTTTTCTATCTTTAATTACTGCAATTCTTTTTAACCTTTTTGTCGTTTTTCCAATGTTATAAATACAGCTGGCTCTCTCCTGACATAAACCAAAATACTCAAAAAATTTTTCAAGCCTCTATCTTCATACCTACCCCACTACCTCTTCAAAGAGAAGTGATTTACTTTAGGAGGCTAACTACAGGTCCTTCAAAGTCAAATTCAATTTCTAGAACCGATTCTTGAGAGTATCGACCGTTTGCACACTGCTCTGCTTAATCCCCGTACGTTGATCTTGAGGAAAATGAATTAATATATCTGTCTTTACCATACAGAGCCTGGCTACCATCCCTTAAAAAAATCTCCAAACTCAAATCTTCCAAATTTTAGTCTTAACCTAAAGACATAGCGCCTAATCTGGCAGCAATTCTAACCACTTTTCAATCCCTTTGATTCAATTCATTCTCTGAATTTTTAAAAAATCCATCAGGAGTCCAGGATCAACACACTTTCTCACTATCATCTCAGCCAGTCACTTACAAACATCCACACTTTACTTATTAAAAGGTATACGTCTACCTTTTAATTAATCAGCTTAACCACATGAAGAAATCATCCAGAATCAAAATATTTGAAGAATACAGGTACATCCCTAAAGAACCACCTCAAGACACGCCACCAGTTCAAGTCTACAGATCTAAACCAAACTTCAAGAAAGCAGAAGCTATCGCCAGTGAAGAGTTTCGACATCGCAACTTCCTTATCAGACAGTACTACTACCGGACTTTAAAAGAAATCAAACAGTTGATCCAGTATTTACCTGAAGAATCAGACCGCTTAGTCTACGAACGATGCAGAAGAGCTGAGAAGGGTAATGAAGAGAATGTTCATGATTTCTTTAGTCCTCAGATCCGGTTTCACCTGATATGTCACTATGATCTGCAATATTATATTCACTATACTATAGGTGACAGCAGCCTAAAAGAACCACTTACAAAGATGCTCCGGTACCGAACATCTTCATTTTATAACATGGTGCACGTCACACTGCAACCGGATTTCAACACCTATTACCACAATGTGATCGACTATCAGAAAGATCACATCCACATACTACCGTTTGGTAAAGCACATTATTAAGCCAGTTCGTCTGGCTTTTTTGATTTCAGCTCACATACAATCAATCCATCACTTTAAATCTTTTATTATGACCGTAAAAACTCAGGATCAATCTGTTCAGCTTACACAAAACCTGGAAGCCAGAAACAAAGAAGTTGACAAGGCTTACAACCTTATCCTTCAGTCTACTAAAACGCTACTCTCTCCGTTTGACAGCAAGAAGTACAGAACCATTATTCATGTGGATCACAGCAAATCCGGGAAAGAAACCACCTTATTAAAGGAGTGTCTCTGTTTCTTCTGGAACATCACACTTGCTACTAACAGAGCTGGCTACCGGATGATCTACTTCAACTATGACGAAGAAGCTTTTGCAAGGTTTGGAGCCAGGCTTTATAACCGAGCTGTGAGGCTAATCTTCAAGCATACCATGTTTGAGGCTACTAAAATCAACATTGAGGACAGCATCCGGGTAAGTCTGGAAGGATTACAAGTCCAGAAGTTCTTCATCAACCGACTGGCAAACGGAGAAAATGACTTCATCGCATTCGATATCGAAGAGAAAGCAAACATTCAGGAATAACATTACAAGGAGGGCTCAGCAGCCCTCTTTTCATTTACACACTTCTTAACCCTGCAAATGGTACACATTGAATTCTATGTTTTCATCATTCCAAAGATGCTTCTTGCAATGAAATATCCTGGAGGCATTGAGCAGTTCAAGCAAGACATCCCTAATCACACCTACCAGGAGGATGATCAGATTGCTACTGCAAGATTTCTCAGGAGCCAGGACTTATTTCACTTTATAAATACAGTGGAGGAGAAAGGTCTACACTTCGATGACCAGGATATCTACTCAGAAGACTTCGCTGTCTATTCCTTCATTGGATTCTTATGGGAGTGCAACTGGCTACAAACCAACCTTTATCAAATCTGGCTGAAAGGCTCTTAATTAAATCTCTAATCAATACATTATGTCAACATCAGATTACTCAGAAGAGGCTTTAGAAGCTGTCTGGAACATTGTCGATTCATTCTTCGACTTCGATTAAACACAAGGCTCACTTTGGTGGGCCTTACTCTGGCTTTCTACCTTTTAATTTAAAAGGTAAATATTTTCACTGATCATTCTACAATTCTGTTGAATAGTTCTTAATTTTACACAATTGAAGCGGAGGTAACAGGCAAAACAGTATTATCACGATTACATATTACTTAAAATCAAAATATAAGCGTTAAGCTTTATTTGCTCTTGCATTTGAAACCTAGGAAATTTCAACGGAAACAAGGCGAATAAGTTCAATGCCCATGCGATAAGCGTGGGTACTGGCTTGTTTGTTGTTTCCAGGGCTTCCTAGGGCCTCAAATGCACAAATTAAGTTCAGTCCTGCGCTTATTGTGTATATAAACCTACCGAAGAAAGGGACTATTCGGTTCTTATCATAACTTAATGTCTAAGCGTCTCATATCAATTACCTTTCTAGTTATAGGACTAGTTTCAACCTCAAGTGCTCAAAAGCTTACGAACGACAATCTTCTAAAACTATATTCTTATCTGGTAGATGCTGTGGCTGGCCCTAAATCTCAGATCAAGACCTTCACCGTTAACTCCTTTAACCACTATCTCTCTGGCAAAAGTAAAAATTGGCAGACCGCTAAGGCAGATGAATTCATTTCCGATAGTGGTGAATCGTGGAACCATGTTAACTATGTTGTAAATGATGAACTTCGAGCCTTTCTTTCGGTCCGTTTTGAAGCATCTGATAATGGCATTAAACCATCATTAGCCTATTTCACACCTTTTTATGCTGAGTACCATACTAGCTTATCTCAAATTTCTAGAGTTGGAAAGTTCATCAAGCAAACAAAGAATGACTTAAACGGTATTGATAAGCTTTATTCTGTATATGGGATGAAGTTTCGTTACTCAACCTTTCCTGTCAGAAAAGATAGTTTCAAACTGGGTGGAAAACCTGTGCAACTCTATAAGATAACTATATTCAACGACTGATGGAGATGAGGAAGGTATCAGAATATCTTGGAACTGCACTGGTAATTGGACTCGGCTTGTACTTTGGGTTTGGTGGTACAGGGAGCAAGCTAATGAATCTCTTTCAAAGCAAACCTTACCTGGAACTTACGGGCTCCAGTCCTTATGATCTTCATATCTCTGAATTTGATTGGGGATACGGTCGAGTAGAATTTAATAAGTTCAGCGGTGATTTCAAAAAGCTTGATGAAAAGGTATTTGATTTGTTAGAAGGTAAAAATGGCACCGTAAGCGTCTACCTTTTAAATAGTCAGAAGGATCAATATGGTAAGATCCAGGATACCAGTGTCTATATTGGAGATATCGACCTGCTGGAACTGAACAAATACGAGGATTGGGAGTACTGGCACAATAGTGCTGGTATTAAATCTCTCCTTTATAAAAAGTTCGTTGAAAAGAAAGAAAGTGGGACAGACTCCACGGCTGTCGAATACGTACCGTTAACAACCTCAAGTAATCCAGAACCAGCAGCACAGCAGCCACAAATACCAGAGAAAGAGGTAAAAACATTTAGTCTTGAACAAACAGACCTCTACCCTGATCCTGCTGATAGAGCCAATCAAGATTATCAGACTTATACTCAACCTATCTCCGGAACCATTAAATATGCTGATTTCTATCATGGGGTTTTGGAAGTAAACGGTGATGACGGTGAGCTTTATGCTTTGCGGTTATTGCCAGATAACCTGCCAACTTCTCTCAAAAGTGACGTGAGGTATTTTATGAAAGCTGGAAATAGAATCTGGTGTGTATGCACGGTTGCAGGAGCAAGAGAACTAGTAATCGTACAGGTAAAATTCACTGAAGGATAAACTATGTTTCAAGGACTTATAGCATTTATTGTTATCGGAGCCATTATTGGACTGATAACTAAAGGATCCAAAGGAGCTGGTGAGGGAGCTATCGGTGGATTTGCAACCTTTGTTGCTATCGCTTCCAGTTTAGCCATTCCAATTATTGTCGTATTACTTTTTATTAAAGCCTGCTCTTAAGAATGAAGTATTATCTTTTAGAAAGCAATCTGCTTGAAGAACAGAAACGAAAGAACAGGCAGATGGAAGAATCTTATGCATACATCATTGAATTTGTAAAAAGGGTTTCTGATTCTCTAGATGATAAACGGCTAAGAACCAGGATAGAAATAAACCATAAACATCATCCTGATACGGTTGCATCCATTCACGAATGCATCACACCCTACTGCGTTGTTTCTTTAGGAGCAGATGAGACCGGCTATTATAACATTGTTTATTCCATCAATTATCAAGCTACAGAACTGATAGGAGAATATACCTTAAGTGCTTTGGTACGAGGGATTAACAGGTACATGATGGATGGATATACCAATGAAGGAATAGAACACCGGGTTAGGATCAACAGCTTAGCTATGGATATAGTACCGATATTTAATCAGTTGTTGGAGATTGGTGAGAATGATTGGACCAGGATCATGAATTAGACTAAGAGGCTGTCTCAAAAGGATAGCCTCTTTTTTATTTTGCTAGATTTTCGTATTTTAAAGGCATGGGAACGACGCCTGTTTTTAAGCCA
>NZ_JAFMZP010000014.1 GCF_024436435.1 Desertivirga xinjiangensis | reverse complement strand
ACGGCTGACCTTTGTTCTCTCGATTTACAAACGTTTCTTTCTGTTCCATACACTGTTTTTGTGTATAGCTTTTTTAGGAAGTGACACGTCCTAGGCTATACGGCTAATTTGTTACTTCTTAAATAAACACATCCCTATTATGTGTCATGACAGTGCATGACAGAGAATTACGTTCACTTTCCTATTTTTAGCGCCATTAAACGAAACAATTAGACCTGGAATTCAATGCAAGCACTTTTTGGAGTTATTTTTCACTTAATTGGCGGTTTCGCCTCGGGGAGTTTTTATATACCTTATAAAAAGGTAAAAGGATGGGCCTGGGAAAGTTATTGGATAGTTGGTGGCCTCTTTTCATGGCTTATTGTGCCGCCCTTAGCAGCATATTTAACCATCCCCGGATTTGGTGATATCATCCGTGGTACAGATAGCGGCACATTAGGATTGACTTACATGTTCGGAGTGTTATGGGGTATAGGTGGTTTAACCTATGGTTTGGGTGTAAGGTATCTCGGTGTTTCTTTAGGAAGTTCGATTATACTGGGATTATGTTCCGTGTTTGGTGCCCTGATCCCTTCAGTGTACTATGATCTTTTTCCAAAAGAAGGTAAAGACTCATTTACTGACTTGATAACCAGTACCTGGGGACAAGTAGTGCTATTGGGTATTCTTGTTTGTGTTGTCGGCATCATCATCTGCGGTAAAGCAGGTGCCATGAAAGAAAACGAATTATCACCTGCTGAAAAAGCAGAAAACAACGCGGAATTTAAAATCGGACTCGGACTGTTTGTGTCTATCGTTTCAGGTATCTTAAGTGCCTGTTTCAACTTCGGTATCGAAGCGGGTAAGTCTATGGCGGATGTGGCCAATGAGAGCTGGAAGGCGCTTAACCCCGGCGAGGGTGAATTCTTATACCAAAACAACGTTACCTATATCATCATTTTGTGGGGTGGCTTAACTACAAATTTCATCTGGTGCATGTTCTTAAATGCCCGAAATAAGACTTTTGGTGATTACGCCAATAAGAAAACGCCGCTTTTGGCTAATTACATTTTCTCTGCCCTGGCTGGTACCACCTGGTTCCTTCAATTTTTCTTCTATGGAATGGGCGAAAGCCGCTTAGGCAATGGGCCAAGCTCATGGATCCTGCACATGGCATTTATAATTTTAATTGCTAATGCCTGGGGATTGGTGTTGAAGGAATGGAAAGGTGTAAGCAAAAAAACTTATGGTACTGTAGTAGCCGGTATCATCGTTATCATATTATCGGTTCTAATAGTAGGATACGGTAACTCTTTGAAATAATATTAAAAATTAATTGAATAATTGATATGTCTGTCCAAACATTTAAACACGTTAGCTATCTCTGGGATGAAGCTAAAGCAGCAGAACTTGCAGGTGATGAAGTAGCTTTATTAATTTACCGCTCTAATTTGTTAGGCGCTGATTTAAGGCTGACGAATTATGGTGGTGGAAATACCTCTTGTAAAGCGATGGCCAATGACCCATTAACCGGTGCTGAAACCGAAGTAATGTGGATCAAAGGTTCTGGTGGTGACATCGGTACTTTAAAGCGCAGTGGCCTTGCAGCATTATACGTAGATCGCCTTCGCAGTTTGAAAAACGTTTATCGTGGTATTGAGCACGAAGATGAAATGGTTGAGCTTTTCAATCATTGTATCTATGACCTTGCTTCAAAAGCGCCGTCAATTGATACTCCATTGCACGGATTTCTTCCGTTTAAACATATTGACCACCTTCACCCTGATGCAGCGATTGCTATCGCAGCAGCAAAAGATGGAAAAAAGATTACTGAAGAGTTATTTGGTGGAACTATTGGTTGGGTTGAGTGGCAAAAACCAGGTTTTGATCTAGGCTTGCAGTTAAAACAATGTCTTGATGAGAACCCTGGAATCCGCGGTATTATGTTAGGATCACATGGATTGTTTACCTGGGGTGATACAGCATACGAAAGTTACATCAACACACTTGAGGTAATTGAGAAGTGTGCTGAATACCTGGAGCAGAACTATGGAAAAAAAGGACCTGTTTTTGGCGGCCAAAAAATTCAAAGCTTAGATGAAGCGGGACGTAAAAAACAAGCTGCTGCCATTGCTCCGATCTTAAGAGGTTTTTGCTCAAGCGAGAGACATATGATCGGTCACTTTACCGATGACGCACGTGTATTGGAATTCATCAATTCCAACGACCTTGACAGATTAGCACCTCTTGGAACTAGCTGTCCGGACCACTTCCTGCGTACTAAGATCAGCCCTCTGGTGTTAGATCTTACTCCGGATGCTGATCTTTCTGATGTGGCTTCATTAAAAGAAAAGTTAGCTCCTGCATTTGCGGCTTACCGCGAAATGTATACAGACTACTATAATACTTGCAAACATCCTAACAGCCCTGCAATCCGCGATGCTAACCCGGTTATCATCCTTTACCCAGGTGTAGGTATGTTCGCTTTCTCAAAAGACAAGCAAACAGCACGTGTAGCGGCCGAGTTTTATACTAACGCCATCAATGTAATGAAAGGTGCTGAGGCGGTTTCCGAATATACTTCGTTACCACGTCAGGAAGCTTTTAACATTGAATACTGGTTGTTAGAGGAAGCGAAACTTCAGCGTATGCCAAAGCCTAAAGCTCTTTCAGGTAAAATCGCATTGATCACTGGTAGTGCAGGCGGTATTGGTAAAGCTATCGCGAAAAAATTCGTTGATGAAGGTGCTGTAGTTATCCTGAACGACATGAATGCAGAGCGTCTGGAAAGCGCAGGAGAGGAGTTTAAAGGAAAATACGGAAAAGATTCATACTCCACGGCGGTATTAGACGTTACTAAAGCTGATCAAATCCAGGAAGCGCTAGAAATCGCCGCATTAGCATTTGGTGGTGTAGATATTGTGGTTAACAACGCCGGTCTTTCTATATCTAAGTCAATTGCTGACCATACCGAGAAAGATTGGGATTTATTATATGATGTATTGGTTAAAGGCCAGTTCCTTGTTACCCAAGCTGCCGTTGCGGTGATGAAAAAACAAGAAATTGGTGGTGATATCATTAATATTGTGAGTAAAAATGCTTTAGTTAGCGGTCCTAACAACGCAGGTTATGGATCGGCTAAGGCTGCACAATTACACCTTAGCCGCCTGAATGCAGCTGAATTAGGTGCGGATAAAATCCGTGTTAACGTAGTGAATCCGGATGCCGTGATCAGCGATAGTAATATCTGGGCTGGTGGCTGGGCTGAAGGCCGTGCAAAAGCTTACGGAATTACCGTTGCAGAATTGCCTGCTTACTACGCAAAACGTACCTTGCTTAATGAGATTATCCTACCAGATGATATCGCGAACGCTTGTTTCGCCTTCACAGGAGGATTGTTGAATAAATCTACCGGAAACGTGTTAAACGTTGATGGTGGTGTAGCAATGGGATTTGTAAGATAAGAAAAACGAAAGTGTCCAGAAAGGCAGGACGTCATGCCGAATTTATTTCGGCATCTCTTGAACGCTGTAGACCTGCTTAAACAGGAGATCCTGAAACAAGTTCAGGATGACGAAGAAACCGATTTTTTGGACACTTTCAAATTTATAAACAGCTATTATAACCCATGAAATTAGAAAAGTATCAGATAGAAGAGCATAACAGTAGTTTAGCTCCTCAGCACCAAAAACGATTCGATTTCATCTCACAGGAAGTTTCCGGTGCAGAAGAGATCATTGAAAAGTTAATCAAGTTTCAGATCGCTATCCCTAGCTGGGCTTTAGGTACTGGCGGTACACGTTTCGGAAGATTTTCCGGAGGCGGTGAACCACGGGCACTGGAGGAAAAGCTGGAAGACATCGGTTTACTTCACCAGCTAAACCAGTCGAGCGGTGCTATTTCCCTGCATATACCATGGGATATCCCTGAAAATGTAGGAGCTACAAAAGCACTTGCGGCTCAATACGGACTACGTTTTGATGCAGTTAACTCGAATACTTTCCAGGATCAGGCTGATCAAAAGTTAAGCTATAAATTTGGGTCACTGCATCATGTTGATAAGGCTGTTCGTCAGCAGGCTATCGATCATAACATCGAAGTGATCAAACACGGTGTTGCTTTAGGTTCTGATTCATTGACCGTTTGGCTGGCTGATGGCTCTTCTTTCCCAGGTCAGTTAAACTTCCGTAAGGCATTTAATAACACATTAGATAGCTTACAGGAAATTTATGCAGCACTTCCGGACAACTGGAAGGTGTTTGTTGAGTACAAACCATTTGAGCCGAACTTCTATTCGACTACTATTGGCGACTGGGGACAATCCTTGCTTCTAGCGAACAAGTTAGGATCAAAAGCTTATACATTAGTTGATTTAGGTCACCATTTACCAAATGCTAACATCGAGCAAATAGTAGCGCTATTGTTAAATGAAGGCAAGTTGGGTGGTTTCCACTTCAATGATTCCAAATACTCCGACGATGATTTGACCGTTGGAAGTGTTAAGCCTTATCAATTGTTCCTGATCTTCAACGAGCTGGTTGATGGCTTAGATGCAAAAGGACTTGATCACGCAACTGGCTTAGGATGGATGATCGATGCTTCGCATAACGTGAAGGATCCGCTTGAAGACCTATTGCAGTCGGTAGACGCTATTATGTTGGCGTATGCTCAGGCGCTATCTGTAGATAGAAAAGCTTTGGAGGAAGCCCGTGATGCAAATGACGTGGTAAAAGCACAGGAAATTCTTCAAAATGCATTCCGCACAGACGTACGAGCTTTAGTTGCAGAAGCAAGATTACGCGGCGGAGCCGCTCTGAATCCAGTTCAGTTATTCCGCGACCTGAAAGTTCGCGAGCAGTTAATTTCTGAAAGAGGTTTAAAGACAGTAGCCACTGGCCTATAGAGATATAAGATATGGGATGCGAGAGGTTCGTCTTGCGTCTCATATCTCATCTTTTATCTCATTGCACCTCATATCTAAATAAAATGGGAAAGATACCGGTAATAGCAGTATTTGATATTGGCAAGACCAATAAAAAGCTTTTTTTCTTCGACGAGCAGTATAAAATAGTTGTTGAAAGAACCACACGTTTTGAGGAAACGACAGATGAAGACGGTGATCCATGTGAGAACCTCACGCTGCTAACTTCCTGTATAAAAGACACACTTAAAGAAATTTGTAAGCTTGAAGAATTTGAGATCAAAGGAATCAATTTTTCGGCTTACGGAGCCAGCTTCGTTCATCTGGATGAAGAGGGCAACCCACTTACTCCCCTTTACAATTACCTTAAGCCTTTTCCTGAAGATTTAAAAAAGAGGTTTTACAGCGAATATGGTGGTGAATTGCAGGTTTCCACGCAAACCGCGTCACCGGTTATAGGTAATCTCAATTCGGGGATGCAGCTATACCGGCTTAAGTACGAAAAGCCAGAGCTGTTCAAAAAAATCAAATACTCTTTACACCTCCCCCAATATTTAAGTTTTATTGTTTCGTCTGAAGCTTATTCTGATATAACCAGTATTGGTTGCCATACCAACCTATGGGATTTTGTGAAAAATGACTATCACGACTGGGTTAAGAAGGAAGGGATTGCAGAGAAATTAGCTCCCCTTTACCCTTCGGATGCAGCAGTTGAAACTGAAGTTGAAGGTGTCAACCGCTTTGTAGGAATTGGACTTCACGATAGTTCATCAGCATTGATACCCTTCTTTACCAGCTTTCACGAACCTTTCATCCTGCTGTCTACCGGAACCTGGTGTGTGAGTCTAAATCCATTTAACTCATCCCCACTTACAGAGGAAGAATTGAAGAGCGATTGTTTATGTTATATCAGTTATAAGGGCAAACCCGTTAAAGCCTCCCGGGTATTTTCTGGGAATGAGCATGAGCAGCAATCGAAAAGAATCGCTGAGCACTTCCAGAAACCGGAAGATTTTTATAAGGATATTAAACTAAATGCTGCTCTGGTAAGCAGCTTGCAGGCAAAAAGTGTTGCCGGAAAATTATCTCTCGAGGGAGAGAACCTTGTTACGTCTGCATTTGCAGGTAGAGATTTGAACAGTTTTTCAAGCGTTGAAGAGGCTTACCATCAGCTGATCATTGACATTGTTAATTTGCAGGCTGTGTCTACGGGTATGGTATTGAATGATGCTGTTAAACGTATTTTTGTAGATGGAGGGTTTAGTAAAAATGAGATCTTTATGCAGTTACTTGCGGCAGCATTTCCGGATAAAGAGATCTTTGCAGCCTCTGTTGCTCAAGCCACCTCTATTGGTGCTGCTCTTTCGATCCACAAATACTGGAACAGTGAATCGCTCCCGTCGAACATTATTGAGTTGAAGTTCTTCTCTTCCGCACAGGAGGTTACATTATGAAAGTCGGTTTATTTGTACCCTGTTACGTAGACCAGTTTTATCCTCAGGCTGGTATAGCCACGCTTGAACTGCTGGAGAAGTTGGGAGTAGAAGTAGAATTTCCGGAGCGTCAGACCTGCTGCGGTCAGCCGATGGCCAATTCGGGTTTTTCGCACTTAACAGGCGACTGTGATGAGCTTTTTACAGAAAGCTTTGCCGGGTATGACTATGTAGTAGCACCTTCAGGGAGTTGTGTGCTTCACCTGAAAGAGCATCTTCACTCAAAGAAGAACCCCTCAGCGGCAGAAGACCTGCGAGGCAGGATCTATGAGCTGGTAGAGTTCCTGACGGATATCCTGCAGATAAAAAGCCTGAAGGCGCGTTTTCCTCATAAGGTAGGTGTTCATCAGAGCTGCCATGGCTTAAGAGGACTGCACCTGTCGCAAATGAGCGAGCTGGTAGCGCCAGGTTTTTCCAAGCCTGAATACCTGCTGAACTTTGTAGAAGGCATTGAGCTGATCTCGCTTAACCGGAAAGACGAATGCTGCGGTTTTGGCGGGACTTTCTGCGTAGCCGAAGAAGCGGTGTCGTCCAAGATGGGTAAAGACCGGGTATCGGATCATGTTCAGAACGGGGCCGAATATATTACAGGAGCTGACCTGTCCTGCCTGATGCATATGGAAGGGATCCTGAAGCGTCAAAAGAGCGGGGTTAAGGTGATGCATATCGCCGAAATACTAAATGCGGGGGAGTAATTGAGTATGGTTAAAGAAGAAACACAACAACAACATAAGGGTTTGGCCGAACATTCGGGGCTGGCTGATATCTTCAACCGGGATGAGCAGCGGGTTAACTGGCACGACGAAACCTTGTGGTTTGTGCGCAGCAAACGCGATAAAGCAGCCCATAGCCTTCCCGAGTGGGAGCTGCTGAGGGAAACAGCCTCCCAGATCAAACATAATGTACTGTCTGACCTGGATACTTACCTGCAGCAGTTTGAGGAGCAGGCTCTGATCAACGGAGTTACGGTGCACTGGGCAGCCGATGCCAGGGAACATAACCAGATCGTTCATTCGATCTTAAAGAAGCATGAGATTAACAGGATGGTGAAAAGCAAATCCATGTTAACCGAAGAATGCCACCTGAATGAATATTTAAAAGAACATGGGGTAGAGGTTATCGATACTGACTTAGGCGAGCGTATTGTGCAGCTGGCTGAAGAACCACCAAGTCATATTGTACTGCCCTGTATCCATAAGAAGAAAGAAGAGATTGGGGAACTGTTCCATACGCATCTGGGTACAGCTGCGGGCGAGTCTGATCCCCAGGTACTGACCGAGGCTGCCCGTCAGCACCTTCGCGAGTCTTTTTTAACGCGTCGCCTGGCGCTAACGGGTGTAAACTTCGCAGTAGCCGAAACGGGTGAGTTTGTGGTGTGTACCAATGAGGGAAATGCGGATATGGGGTCCCACCTGGCGGATGTACATATCGCCAGTATGGGTATAGAGAAGATCATTCCGCGGAGGAAGGACCTGGGTATTTTCCTGCGCCTGCTGGCCAGGAGCGCTACCGGTCAGCCTATTACTACCTATTCAAGTCACTTCAGGAAACCAAGAGCGGGCCAGGAAATGCATATCATCCTGGTAGATAACGGCCGGACGGTTCAGCTGGGTCGTGAAGATTTTCGCAACTCCCTGAAATGCATCCGCTGCGGGGCCTGCATGAACACCTGTCCGGTTTACCGGCGCAGCGGTGGGCATAGCTATCATAATGCTATAGCGGGCCCTATCGGATCGATCCTGGCTCCGAACCTGGATATGAAAGCTTATGCGGATCTTCCCTTTGCTTCGACCCTTTGCGGCTCCTGCAGCAATGTTTGCCCGGTGAAGATCGATATTCATGACCAGCTGTATAAATGGCGGCAGGTTCTGGTAAAAGAAGGGCATGTAAGTCCGGTAAAAGCCATGGGAATGAAAGTGATGGCCTTCACCTTTGCCATGCCGAGGTTCTTTGCATTTGCAGGCAAAGCAGGCCGTGTGGTGATGAAATACCTGCCCTTTGTAGTAAGCAATAAGCTGAATCCCTGGTATAAGGAGCGGGAGATGCCTAAGCCACCGAAGGAATCGTTCAGAGAATGGTACAAGAGGGAGAGAAGATAGGTTTTAAGTAGTAAGTAGTAAGTTATAAGTTCAGGATGCAGACTTACAGCATATAACTTACAACTTATATAATGTTTATAAAATGAGTAGCCGAGAAAAAATATTAGCTGCGGTGAGAGCCAATAAGCCGGATCTGCAGCCTTTGCCTGATGTGATTATTCCGGTACGGGAGGAAGGATTGATCGAAGAATACAGGCGGGTGGCCGAAGGAATAGGAGCTAAGGTGTATGAAGTAGGGGGGACTGCTGAAGTGAAGGAATTACTAGCCGCTTCGTTTGAGCCGTCTCAGCGGATAGTGAGTCCGCTGGAGGACTTTGCCGATATGGCCGAAGGGATTGAAGCGGGTATAGATCCGCATTCTTTTGCCGATGTGGAACTGGCTATTGTCAGGGCAGAAATAGGAGTTTCAGAAAACAGTGCCTTGTGGGTACCCGAAGGCAATGTCTCCCAGCGGGTAATTCCGTTTATCTGCCAGCACCTGGCAATTCTGATAAACCGGGAGCGGATCGTGCCAACGCTGCAGCAAGCCTACAGCCTGATCGGTGAAATTAACTATGGTTACGGGGTATTTATTGCCGGCCCTTCCAAAACTGCAGATATTGAACAGTCGCTGGTATTGGGAGCACATGGTCCCAGAAGTTTGCGGGTGTTTATTGTAGGGTAAAATTAATTCTTCTTGGCTGGCTTAAAGATGTCGCTTTGCGAGGAGGAGCTAAAAAGTAAGTTTTTTGGCACACGCGGCACGCGTGCACCAGCGAGCGCTTTGAGAACCTCGGCTAGCGCGCGCCGCGTGTGCTTAACAATCCATGAATCATAAGATCTTAGCAATAGAAGAAAACCAGATCTTAGGGTTTTTAGCTATATGACAGAGAAAAGCGAAGTGATCATCAGGGCGTATACCTACCAGGATAAAGAACGGGTTCTCGATTTGCTAAGATTCAACACGCCTCAATTCTTTTCGCCCAATGAAGAAGGCGATCTCCTCTACTATCTTGAAAATGAAATCGAATATTACTATGTCATTGAACTTGACCGGCAGGTTATTGGAAGTGGGGGATTTAATTTTTCGGGCGACTACTCAAAAGGAAAGATAAGCTGGGATCTTTTACATCCGGATTTTCAAAAAAGATCATTTGGAAGCACATTGTTGAAGTACAGAATTAAAAAGTTAAAGGAGTTCAGCTCAGTTCGGGAAATAACTGTAAGAACTTCTCAACAAGCGTACAAGTTTTATGAAAAACACGGTTTTCAATTGCAGGGTATAATAAAAGATTATTGGGCAATTGGATTTGACCTATATAATATGAAATACCTAAGCCGTTGAGTTCTGTCAAGCGCTAACTGACCATAGCGAAGTTGCATTAATCGTCACCGTCCATTCCAGCTCTTTCACCATCCCTTCTTTAAATCGTATAACAAACAGTAAAAGGTGAGAAACCGCTTGAGCAGTTTGTAAAAAGATTCGTTTTTAGCTGCTCCTAGTCTATAATTTTACTGGTAATTAATCTATACAGCTATGAATACATAACCCTCCGAACACCATCTCTCTATCTAATTTTCCATCTATGAATAACATTAATTAAGATCATGAAAAAGCGCATGTTTATTTTGCTTGCCCTCTTTTGTCTTACTATTTCCAGTTATGCACAGGTAATACCTGTTCTGGAGATCAGGATCAATGAAACAGCGACGGCAAAAGACGATTATGTAAACACGACCTATGTTCCCTGTAATATCCGCTTAAATAACGGTGTCAGTTTTACCAATGATATTCCGGTCACATTAAGAAATATTCCCTTTGCCACCGGAGGCCAGGTTCTGTTTTCGGCGGACAGCTTAGGGGCAGGAAGTTCTGAGTTAAGTTTAGTTGTAAATCGAGATAATAGTAGTACACCTTTTTATATCAAAAATTCGCCGGGCTTCAACAGTGTTAGAGACAAGGATGCAATTATAGAGATAATTGATAACCGGCCCTCGCATAACGCTATTGTCCTGGGCAGAAAAGGATTGATGATAGTAGAAACGAAGCCAATCCCTGAAAGTCTTCCGGAGATCGAGCTGCAAATAAATTCTGTTTCAACCCTGGACGATTATGTCACCTGGTCCCCTGCAGCATGCCGCATCAGACTGGCAAATTATCATAGCTTTTCATCTGCTGTTGACGTGACTCTAAGAAATATGGCAGGTTCAACAGCCAGTGTCAACTTTGCTAACAATACTCTGGCGTATAATACAGCGCCAACTGAAACTACACTCAATTTGTCACTTCCAAATACTGGTACCTGGGTCGACTTTTTTATAGCCGGAAGATACGGTAGCCCCAGCTTAAGGGATAAAGATGCAATAATTGAAGTGATTAAAGCCGGCACTCAAACAGTTGTGGTTCAGGATACTGTTATTTTGCCAGGAGGAGGAAGCACAACGGTTTTCGTAAGAGATACAGTTGTCTCGCTTCGCGACACCCTAATTACATCTGCCGTTTCAAGGTCGGAACATATCTTGTCTGATTCTATAACTGAAATACAAATCAAGGGAACCGTTGTAAAAGTAAGAGATACTACAATCACCGTTCACAAAAAGATCATCCCTGGTGAAGGAGGTTCCGGGCCGGTAGTAATTGATACATCTATCGTTCTTGCTGATGGTTTAGTATTAACCCGTGAGCCTTTGATGGTTAGGGTGCGTAAGAATGCTAATAATATAGCAGTTGAAGAACGTCAACGCTTTCTCAATGCCTTAACTATCTTAAATAATACATTCAATGGGTATAAAGTATTGGACGAGGCTCATATAGAGGCGGCGAGTCCTGAAGCGCATGGAGGGCCAGGCTTCTTAACCTGGCACCGGGCTTTTATACTCGGTTTTGAACGACGACTCCAAACCGTTGATCCTAGTGTTGCGCTATTATACTGGAGATTTGACCTGGCGGCACCAAACGTATTTTCCCGCGATTTTATGGGATCCAAACCAACGGTTTCATCTGATGCATTTGCAGATTTTAATGCCACTGATCCATTAATTGCCTGGAATATGACAGGAGGTCCTGGAATAAGGCGAACAACCGCGTTTGCTAACAATCAAGCTCCACCCGCTACAAAGTCAAGCTGGATAAATGAAACTGCAACTCTAGCCTTGGGTACAAATTATACTTCATTTCGGGCAATGGAGCATAATCCGCATGGCCATGCACACAATGTTACCGGTATGGTTGTGGGCGATTGGCTCAAAGGAGTGGGAACTTCGGTAAGGGATCCCTTATTCTTTTTGATTCATGGTAACGTAGACCGCCTTTGGGCCCGATGGCAGTGGATAAATAATCGTTTTGATGCTCAAAGCACCCAAACTTTCTATCCGCATGGAGCGTTTGCCGGATCAGGATCGATACATATTGGACATTATTTGAATGACACGATGTGGCCATGGAACGGTGTTACTGGTACATATACTGGAACTGGTACAGTTTTGATGGGAGATCGCCCTACAACTGCACCGGGCGGCCCGCTTCCGGAAGCTCTGTCAATTTCGGCCCCTAACCATGTTCCAAGGCCTCTTAATATGATTGATTACAGGACGGATCGTTTTGTATCAGTGGTGAACAGCGGAATGGGTTTTTGTTACGATGATGTTCCGTTTCAATAAGTTTATCGCCATTAAATACTCTATCATGAAAACATTGCGAATATCTATACTGGCCTGGCTGCAGTTTATAAGTTTTTTGAGCCTGGGCCAAAATGTAACCAGGGAACAGTTAGTCAGGGAAGTGGAGTCTTTTAAAGCGGCGGCTTTAAAGGCAACCGAAGTATTTTTAAACCCGAAAGGGAATTTGCAAACGCGGCTGCTCGCCATGCAGAATTATCCATTTATCTATGACCCGCAGCAGATTGCGAAAGCAAAGGCAATTTTACTGAACGATAAGGAAGACCCCCAGCTAAGGGCTGTCGCATTAAGTAAGTTAGTTGCTGAGGTCTCCCGGGATGAAGCGCTTTCAAACAGTGTGCTCAAATGGATTCAGGATCCCAAAACGCCTAAAGCACTTAGGAATGAGACGCTCAATACTATTATAGGTTTAAGATTCTCGGATTTTGCCATGTTTACAAAAAGGCAGCAGCTGATAGCCGCTTTACGTACCGTGGTCACAGATCCGGAGTTATCGTTTCGGCAATTTGCGTTTGGTTTTCTGATGGATCATGGGGACAGTTTCGCTCAGAACCTGCTGATAGAGCAGTTGAATGCAAATAAAACGAACTTGCTTCCTACTGTTGAAATATTACGGCTTCTGGCTTTATATCCAAAAGGAGATTATCTCCCTGCTGTTTATAGAATCTTCCAAAATCCACCAAATCAGGAATCAAAAATTGAAGCGATAATCCTTTGTGGAAACTATGCTCCTGCAAAAAAAACTCTTATGGATCTATTGAAAGATAAAAAGCAAAGTGCAGACCTCAGGCAGGTAGTTCTGTCAACGGTAAACGCGAACTATCCGCAAGAATTTGCCGCTCAGGTTCAAAGCATGATCGTTGACCAAACAGAGCCCGAGAACCTCCGCGTGTCGGCTATCGTCATGGAAACATTTCGGCGTCAATCGAACATTGAACGGTCAAAAAGGAAAGCCCCTGACGCATTTGACAGAAACGTCGAGAGGCTTAAATCTAATCCTTCTGAAGCTATCAGGAGGGCGAGCGGTTCATATTTACGAAATGTAAAACCAAAGTTATAGGTTATGAAATTGTTTGGAGGCTTCAGGATTGTTAAACTAGTATCAGTAACTGTCTTTTGGGTTTGTTACCAACATAGTTATGCCACTTTCCGTACGAATACGACTTTTTCGGGCGACGAGGGTGGTGTAAACTCAGCACTTAAGGCCTTTAAACTGGCTCAAGGAGATACTAATGCTGAGACGATAGTTGCTTGCATTGAAAAGTTCAAAAGTTACCCGAATTCCTCTTCCGAATTGATTAATCTGATTGCCCGGAGGCTGAGGGAAAACGATCCGCTCTATCAGGGACGTGGTCCTAAGGAAGTAGAGCGTTTAAGGGGATACATGCTTGCATCGCTTAGCAAGATCGGAATAAACGAGAGAGTGATCCCCATTTTGAAGGCTGAACTTCTTTATGGTTATCATCCTTACATGGTTGCCGCAGCAGCCCGGGGGGCGGGGAAAGTTCAGGGCGATGCACAAGCTGCTTTTGTTCCTCTTCTAATCAAGTACCTTGATGAAAGGTATAAGGATGATTATGTGGATTTGGACACTTATGGCTATTCATGGCCGCTCAAAAAACTGACCAGTGCACGTTTCGAAGCTATTGAAGCATTGTCTAAAATCGGTGCTTCCGCCCCGCAGCTGGCAGTGCCGGCATTAAAGGAAATTGCCGAAGCCGAAAAAGGACGTTTTTTCTCAAGTGATCACCTTCTGATCTTAAAAGCAAAGTCTGCGATTGAAAAAATTACTTCCGGCAATGGTCTCCAGCCTACCATCCTGGGCAGCAATGTCGCTGTTTGCTGTACTAATCCTTTATCCGTCAATCAGAATGGATTTAGTGCCGGAGATTCGAGACAAGGACGGCAGATCAGAAATTTTAAGGCTATTGACCAAAATGGGAGAGTATTTGAGTTAAAGAATATTGTTGGTAAGCCATTCCTTTTTACTTTTTTTTATACAAGGTGTGATAATCCTAATAAATGTTCTTCTACAGTACAAAACATAGCTGCGCTAAAACAAATTCTTGTAAAAGAAGGCCTTTCTGATCAGGTCACATTGATCGCCATTACATTTGATCCTGAGTTCGACGGGCCTGCAGCCCTCAGAAGTTATGGTGAAGGGCGGGGCGCTGTTTTTGATGAGCATTTCAAGTTTATTTCCATCAATAGTAAGCTTTATCCTGGCTTGATTAAAGACTTAGGAGTACTTGTCAATTATGGCAAAGGCATGGTAAATCATCACGGCAATCAATGGTATATTTTCGATAGAAAGGCTCAATTAGCAAAGATTTACGAAAACACCGCTTTGAAGACGGAGGATCTGGTTGTTGATATCAGACAATTGCTCAGCCGAAACCTTAATGCCTACTCCGGGATACAAATAAATAAGTAAGGATGCGAAAACATATGTTGCAATGGGTGATTATACCGGTTTTACTTGCAATCATGGCAAGCGCCTGTAAGGAAATTTTTGAACCCTCCATCGCCAAACATGATGTTGCGCTGCTTTCACCCGCAGATAATTATATTAGCAATAAGTATTCAGTGATGTTTTGGGTGGAACCAATTGATGATGCCCTGTTTTACCGGCTCCAGGTTGTTAGTCCTGACTTTGATACTATGGACGCTTTGATCCTGGATACTTTAATTAATACCAATAAATTTTCGTTCACACTTGATCCCGGTGAATATCAATGGAGAGTCAGTGCTGAAAACGGGAGCAGCAAAACCGCTTACTCACTACCCAGGTCATTTATCATCAATTTTTCCTCTATTGAGCAGCAACGAGTAATGTTGTCTGCGCCTGCAAACCATCTCATAACTAATCAGGCTAATATCTTATTTAGATGGATGTCTCTATTTGGTGCAGACCAGTACCGACTGCAAATTGACACCAACAACTTCGCTGATGAAAGCGCAATGCTGGTCAACAAACTCACCTCAAATATTGAAATGATGGAGGTCTTAACCCGTGATCAAGTCTACTATTGGAGGGTGAGGGCAGAAGCCGACACAGTGCAATCCTTGTGGTCTGTCATCAACTCTGTCCGATTTGATACTACGCCACCGGGCAGGGTGAGTTTAAAAACACCCCTTAAGGGAGAAAGACGGAGCTTACCTGTCGTCTTGCAATGGAATACAACTCCGTCCGCTAAAAGATATAAGTTGTATGCACTGAAAAGTGATTCCAGCTCTTTATTTGATACTGACTTCCCTTTAATCGTGAATGGTACAGGTTACACCTTCAACAGGGGACAGCCTGAGGACAGTATCTACTGGAAGGTAAGTGCTATAGACGAGGCTGGAAATGAAGGGGAAAGCAGCGAATTAAGGAATTTTATATTAAGGTGATATGAAACGCAAAAGGTCAACTTATGTGTTAGCGGCTCTGGCCGCAGCTATCTGGGCGGTGATCTTTATCAGGATCTTTTCATCAAAAGCCAGTGAGGAAAATAAACTGCGGGGCAACAGAGATTTTTTTAAAGAAGAGTTTAATGACTATTCATTAATAGATACAACGGCTCTTCGGTTGAATTATCCGGATCCTTTCAGGCTTTCTGCCATACGCTCCGAGCCGGATCAGCAGCCTGATGTCTATGCATCAAGCTCACTTTCAGATCCTGTGAAGATACCAGAGCCGGACTGGAGCGCAATTACTTATTCCGGGTATATAAGGAATCCGGGATCAAAAAAGCTGCTTGCCATGTTGAACCTTAAAGGAAAGAATGTTTTGATGGCTGAAGGAGAAACAAGAGATGATATCAAATTAATTAAAAACTTACGAGACTCCATAAAAGTATCCCAGATGGGAAAAACAAGATTCATATCTATTTATAACCCGCAATGACTAGTATGCTTATCAGATACCTGCTTGTTTCATTTACATTGATGATGTGGATATCTATCACCGCCCAGAAAACGCCTGAGATTTATCAATACAGGATCAGAGTATTGTATGAGGATCGTATTGTTCAGGCCGAGATAAAACCGGTGAAGCGAATGAAGGATTTGAATTTCAATCTAAGGTATGCATGGTATGCCTCAAACCAGATAAATTTCACCCAGGGGGGCTTTAGTGGGAAATTGCTTAATGGTTATTACTCAGAATATTACAGAAGCAAAAGCCTTCGGGCTCAGGGATCGTACTCTGAGGGCCTTAAAGATGGCACCTGGAAAGCATGGGATGAAAAGGGAAATTTGATTGAAAGGCTGGGCTGGAAGAACGGACTGAGAAATGGAGTTTTTCAAACCTTCGACACTGTGGGTAAAATAAAAGAAGAGGGAACGTATAAAAAGGACTTGTTACATGGAGCTTTAAAGAAGTATAAAGGTGATTCTTTGGAGGTCATATTATACAAAGACGGGAGTCCATCTCAGGGCAATGTTCGCTCAGGTTTTTTATACAATCTTTTTAAAGCTCGCCATATATGAGCGCCGGTACTTTTACCAAGAAGTTAAAGCCGCCAAAGCTGGCTGGTTCTGCTTTATATATTGTGATTGTCATATCGCTGGTGATTGCCACGCTATGTTCAGCGATGATCGTTTCTGCCTATTTCTACCGTCTTCAGTATCAGCATAAAATGAGGCTAGACCTACTCCAGAACAATCTTGAATCTGGTATCAGTTTGGTTCTCGGCTCGGATTCTTCAATATTCTATAATGAAAGGCTCATTAGTTTGTACAATAATCATGACGATTCAGTATCTCTGAAGGTTGTGCCCTGGGGCCTTTATGATGTGGGATCGGTTAAAGCATTTAAACAAAGGGATACGTTAAATCAAAGTTTTTTAATAGCGTATACTCTCGATAGCCTTCGCTGGTCTGCATTGTATGTGGCGGATCAGCAATCACCTTTATATGTTAGCGGCAAAACTCGTATAAAGGGCAATGCATATTTGCCGAAGGCGGGAATTTTGGAAGTATATGTCGAAGGAAGAAAATATGAGGGGGATAAAAGGATCGTTTTAGGCTCACGCCGCCTGAGTAAAAGCAGCTTACCTTCTTTACGTCAGTCGCGGTTAGGTTATCTCGAAAAGGCTTTAGCCGGAACGCCATCAGTCGACAGTACGTTTAAAGGATCAGACTTTATTGAAAATTCTTTTAGTCAGCCAAGTAAGACCTATCACTTCAGAAAACGCTCTGTCCGGCTGTCCAATATACGATTGAAAGGGAACCTGATTCTGTATTCTGATGATCATATAAGCATAGACAGCACAGCGTCTCTTGATAATGTACTGGTTTTTGCGAAATCTATCCATGTGGGAAGCGGCTTCTCTGGCAGGTGTCAATTGTTTGCGAGAGATTCTATTGTGACAGGAAAGAATTGTTCTTTCAGCTATCCATCATGTCTGGCCGTTCTAAACGCCAATACCGGGGCTAATAGTCAGTCAAGGATCTATCTGGATACAGCTTCCATATTTAATGGAATTTTGTTCGCCTATGAAAAGAAAAAAAGTGACGGGCAAACACTGATTGATATTGGTAAAGATGTACTGGTTAGGGGCCAGGTTTATTCAGGCGGGATGATCCGCTTCAATGAGCGTGCGGAGGTTTCAGGTAATATAACAGCAAATAAATTGCTTCACGAAGTAAATGCCAGCATGTTTGAGAATTATATTATCGATACACGGATAGATACTGAACGTCTTTCATCCTACTTTTTAACCAGTACATTGTTCAGAGATCTGTCAAAACGAAGAAGGGTTATGCAATGGCTGGATGGAAACTAAAGGAAGAGGCGGGTGGGAAACTTAAGGCTTCCACCTTACTGGAAGTGATCGTGTCAATGATCATGATCATGATCATTTTTGCAATTGCTACCGGGATCGTTACTAATATAAGCCGGAGGTCGGTGTCTTTGAAGGAGATTAAGGCCATGTCGACACTTACCTTTTTTCTTGCTAAATGTGAATCTGCTCCTTTTATTACCGAACAGACTTTCAACTATGCTGATTTTATAGTAAAGAGAAAGGTGTTAAAATACCGGGGTGACGACCGGCTCAGGGAAGTAAGGGTTGTCATCTACAACGAAGACGAGCAAAAACTGGCTGAAGGGAGGAAAATTGTTTATGTACAGTAACAGGCGTTTACAGCAATTACCTGCTTTTACCATTATGGAGCTGACAGTGTCGATGATAGTTGCGGCCTTGGTCGTATCGATTGCCTATAGTGTATATTTTCTTATTAATAAAGCTTATTTAGACTACAGGCAGCGTAATCAGCATTTTGCTGAACTTATCCAGCTGGACCGGCTGTTGAAACATGATTTTAGGAATGCCGATCAATTGTTGCTGTTGTCAGGGCAGTTGTATGCAAAAAAAGGAAATAAGAGAATATCCTATGAGTTCAATAAAAGTAATATTATTAGAAGAGCGGAATTAGCTGATACATTCAGGCTTTCTGTACAAGACAAGAACTTTATGTGTGAAAACATAAAAATCCCTGCAGGTAATGCTTATAATAGAGCAAGTCCTGACGTTCTGAAAACAGATTTTGACATACCAGAACACCTGCGTGTTGATGAATTAGCCCTAACTGTTCTGTTTAACAATTCGCCGGTAAGGTTTATCTATAAAAAAAGATATAGTTCTGTTGACTTAATTAAACGAGGAATCCATGCCATCAATTGATCTGAGCAGATATCAGCCTAAACCTAAGATGCCAACGGAGACTGTCCATAGAAGCGACTTGCCTGCTTTGCTGGACTATGAAATATCGTTTGGCCGCAAGGCTCTGGGCGATAAAAGAAAAGAGAGTTTTTATCTCGAACTAAGTTCATTATTACAAGCTGGTATCGACTTAAAGAGCAGCATTGATCTTATAGCTGCGGACGAAAAGAAAAAAATTCAAAGAATGCTTTTTAAAAGTATAGGAGCATACGTCATTGGTGGAATGAGCTTTTCACAGGCGCTTAACACTACCGGAAGGTTCTCTCTCTATGAAATCTATAGCATTCAGATAGGTGAGGAAACGGGGAAAATCATAGAAATTTTGCAGGATCTGGCGAAATACTATCAAAACAAGATCAAACAGCGGCGTAAGATTGTGTCTGCCTTAACTTATCCTTCAATTGTTCTTTTAACTTCCCTGGGTGCAGTGGTTTTTATGCTTAAGTTCATAGTGCCGATGTTTGGTGATGTATTTCAAAGGTTTGGAGGTGAGCTGCCATGGATTACAAGGTTGATCATTGCAATATCCGGCTGGATGGAGAAACACTTTTTTATTGTCTTGTTACTCTTCCTTATTTCAGGCTTATCCCTTTACCTGAACAGGAAAACGGAATCCTTCAGAGCATTTTTTTCAGCAGTGATCCTACATATTCCGGTTGCTGGTTCGCTGGTGCAAAAAATCTATCTGGCAAGGTTTTGCAATTCTATGCGCTTACTTATCAATGCCCATATCCCACTGCTTAGATCAATCACTTTGATCAGTAAAATGATCCATTATTATCCTATAGAAGCATCACTGCCGGTTATTGAGGAAGATATTCTGAAGGGAAAATCGCTAAATGAAAGCCTGCAACAGTTCAAAATTTATCCTCCAAAAATGGTCATGTTGCTAAAAGTAGGCGAAGAAACGAATAAACTTGATTATTTCTTTAGTAAGATCTCTGATCAATACATTGAAGAAGTTGAATACAAAACAACAACACTTAGTAGTTTGATAGAACCTTTAATCATCATTTTTTTGGGACTGGTAGTAGGCGTCATTTTAATTGCCATGTATCTGCCCCTCTTTCAGATGAGCAATAGCTTTTGAACGCCGACCAACATGTGTGAATTGCAGAAGGAAGATTTGCACAAAATGTTACAGTTTTCACATTTTTCTGCCCCAAACAATAGTTTGATCGAAGCTATTATCTTAATAACCTATCACTATGAAAATGAAAAACAGTCCAATCTATCTAAAGCGGAAGCTTTCCGGCTATACTCTGACAGAGATTTTAGTGGTTTTGGTGATCATCGGAATATTAGTGCTGCTGGCTTTGCCTAATCTTCTTCCTTTAATTACTAAAGCGAAATCTACTGAAGCAAAAGTCCAGTTAGAGCATTTACACACCCAGGAGAAAAATTTCTTCTATGAGAAATCTAAATATAGTACAGATCTCAACGAGATAGGCTTTCTGCAGGAGAAGTTAAGTACTGAGGGTGAGGATGGAAAAGCGAATTACAGGATTGAGGTTGTACAGGCGTCAAATACAGGTTTTTTAGCCAGGGCAACGGCGGTTGTTGATTTTAATGGAAATGGAACTTTTAATGTTTGGGAAATTGACCAGGATAAAAACCTGAAAGAAGTTACGCCTGATTAATTGGTCATAATAGGGTTGTAAGTTATAAGTTTAAGCTTCTGGCTAGACATACAACTTAGAACCTATAATTTATAAATAAAAACAATGTGGTTTATTGCGATTTGTATTCCCGCGATACTGCTGGCCATTACTTTGCAGGATATTAGGAGCCGCCTGGTGTATGCCTTTTGGTTTCCACTGCTGATAGTCTTCTTTATAGTAAATCATGTGCTTAAAAACCAGGTTTTGGCTGAGCTTGCCCAGACAGCTGGTGCAAATATATGTTTTTTGATGAGTCAGTTCCTGTTACTGAAATTGTATTTTTCAATCAAATGGGCCGTGAGAATGGAGCTTACTGAGGACTTGATAGGATGGGGTGATATCCTGTTCCTGATAAGTATTGCTTTTTATTTCTCTACATTAAACTTCGTTTTATTCTATCTCACAAGTCTGATCATAGTATTACTTATCTGGTTAAGCTGGTCCTTATTAACGAATGCCCGGAGCTCGCAAATTCCCTTGGCAGGCCTGCAGGCGTTTTTATTCTGCGGAGTATTTATAACGGATTGGCACAATCAGAATATTGACTTTACAAGAGATAGCTGGCTGTTGGAACACTTAGCAATATGGATATGACTGAGGATATCATATTGGTAACCGAAAATATTCATCTTTTAACGAAAGACCAGGCCTGGCATTACAGGATATTGCCAAAAGCGAGAACAGGTGAAACGTTGTATCTCTATTGCGAAGACTCTGCCAATCTGGCTAACCTGCAGTCTGAGCTGGAGGTATTGCTGGGATATAATATCGAACTGGAACCTCTTCCGGTTGTCGAAACAAATCGTCTTCTATCCAAATACTACATCAAAGACAACGCAGCATCCGGAGGTACTCAATTATATTCTCAGTACGATGCGGATGATTTCCTGCTCAGTTTAATAGGCGAGGCTAAAGGTTTAAAAAGCAGTGATATACACATAGAGACATATGAAAGAAAATGTCGTGTTCGTATCCGGATCGATGGTTTAATGGTAGAACGATACCTTCTTGACAAGGAGAATTACCCCGCGCTTATTAATAAGATAAAGATCCTTTCCAACCTCGATATTTCGGAGAAACGTTTACCCCAGGACGGTAGAATAAATTTTAATTTCCATGATAAACAGTTCGATATCCGGGTATCGGTTTTACCAACTCTTCATGGTGAAAAGGTTGTTCTTCGCCTGCTAAGTAATGATGCTACCGAAATCGACTTGAATAGTCTGGGATTTTCAGACTTTGATCTTGAGAACTTTATGCAGGGGATCAGACGACCGAATGGAATTATCCTGTTAAGTGGTCCTACCGGCTCTGGGAAGACAACAACTTTATATGCGACATTAAAGCTGCTTAATAAAGAGACACGCAATATCTTAACCATTGAGGATCCGGTTGAGTACACCCTCGAGGGGGTTAACCAGGTTCAGTTGAAAGAATCGATCGGGCTTACTTTTGCTGCCGCCTTAAGGACATTTTTACGTCAGGATCCCGACGTAATTATGGTGGGTGAAATTCGGGACACCGAAACTGCGAATATGGCGATAAGAGCGGCTCTGACAGGCCATCTGGTACTTTCCACTATTCATACGAACTCTGCCTGGGGAACTGTATCGCGTTTAATCGATATGGGTATTCCAGCTTTCCTGGTTGCCAATACCCTGAATACCACAGCCGCGCAGCGTTTAATACGTTTATTATGCCCCCACTGCAAAACACCTCATTTACTTGACCAGGACCTGTATCCTCGTCACTTCATACCGTTTCACGTCGTTGAAACCCATTATATGCCCAGGGGATGTGAAAAATGTTACTATACAGGGTATTATGGACGAAAAGCCGTGTATGAGGTAATACCGGTAGACGAAGATCTGGCAATGGAAATAAAAAACGAGAATATGTACGTTAAAGAATCGCTCGGGAGAAGGGGAATTAAAACGCTTGCTGAAAATGCATTTTTCCTGTTTGAACAGGGCGAGACCTCACTGGAAGAGATCTATCCTTTGTTATTCAATTATTGAGAGAGAGCTGATGATTAAACTGTTTACATGTACTATTTTAATACAAATGATTACGCTTTTTTGCCCGGTAAGAGCACAGGAAGACCGGGTAGAACTTATTCGTAAACAGCTGGATGAACTATCGGCTACTGTCCCGGGATTAAAACAGAAGGTGCAGTTATCAGTAGCGGGGGTTCCTGTTAAAGAGTTTTTGAGAGCTCTTGCGCAGTCCAACAAATTGAACCTTAACATCGATCCGAAACTGAATTTTAAGGTATATACTAATTTTAATAATGAGACTCCTCTGAACATTCTCACTTTCCTGGCAAAAGAATATTACTTGGGTATAAGCCTGACAGGTTCTATCATAACCATCACTCAGGTTCAACGAACAAACAGCTTCAATCCGCAGATAAAGGCAAATTACAATAGTTATTCCAACTTACTGAGCCTGGAACTAAGTAATGATTCGCTTCCCGATGTAGCAAGGCGGATATCTCAAATCACAGGTAAGAGCATTGTGGTTACGTCTTCTCTTTTTAATAAAAAAGTAAGTGGATTCTTTGAAGAAGCACCTCTGGAAACCGCGTTGGAAAAGCTTGCTTTTGCAAACGAAATCAATTTGTTAAAAACGAGTGATGATGTGTACATTTTTCAGGCTCTTAAGGAAAATGAAGAAGTTTTTATTAATCCTGATAAGAAGCCAGCTGTAAGGAAAATGTTTAAACCTTTGAGCGGATCGGAGTCGTTGGTGAGTATTGTGAGCCGAGTGGATAATAAAGGGCAGAGATTGCTTTCTATAGATGCCAGCGGTGCATTAATAGTCGACCTGATACGACTTGCATCACAGGAGGCTAGCAAAAATTTCTTTCTTTACTCAGATATAAGAGACAGTATTTCTACGACTGTTAACGATATCACCTATGAACAATTTTTAACATCACTTTTAAAAGGTACAAACTATACTTATAAAATAGAAAATGATGTTTATCTCATTGGTGACCGAAACCTTGAGGGACTAAGAACTAACCGCGTTCTGCAGTTGCAGAACCGTTCTGTAGACACTATCCAGGCAATGATTCCGAACGAATGGAGAAAAGGAGTGGAGATACGGGAATTTAGGGAGCAAAATACCATTTTGTTATCGGGCTCCAGACCTCAGATTGAAGAGATCACGTCCTTTGTTAAACAACTGGATCAGCTTGTCCCTTTGGTATTAATTGAAGTAAATCTGATCGACATCCGTAAGAACCGGAGCGTGAAAACAGGGATTAAAGCGGGAATCTCAGACAGTATAAAAACTGGCGGGACCGTTCTGCCGGGTATAGATTACACGTTGGGGGCAAGAGCTATTAACGATTTCCTATCCCGGCTTGGAAACTTAAGCGCAGTGAATCTGGGGAGAGTAACTCCGAATTTTTACGTGGGACTGAGCGCTCTGGAAGAAAATGATAATGTTGAAGTCCGCTCTGTACCCAAGCTGTCTACATTAAATGGCCATTCTGCAACTTTAAGTATCGGCTCTAAACGCTACTACCTTATTAGAAAGCAAAATGTGTTTCCTTCTTTTGGCAGTACTCAAAACATTTTTACTGACGAATATGTGCCTGTGGAAGCAAATTTGGCGATCAATATTAAGCCTATCGTTTCTGGCGACGATCAGGTAACACTAAATATAAAGGTGGATATCTCTGACTTCATTGGAGTTCCACCTAATAATGCTCCTCCACCAACTTCTAACAGCAAGTTTGAATCTATTATCAGGGCCAGAAATGAGGATATGATCGTGTTGGGTGGGCTTGAACGGGCTGAGAAGAGTGACGGAGGGTCAGGGGTACCATTATTATCCCGTATTCCGGTTCTGAAGTGGATTTTCAGCAGCAAAACTAAGTCCAGCTCGAAGGTGGTAACCATTGTATTTATTAAACCAACGATCATCTATTAAGGGTCCGTTAGCATATGTTTGAACGATTTCTACAGGTGTATTCTGGGCTTGGGTTAAGCCTGCATATAAATATGGATAACTCTATTGATCTGTCAGCATGTAAAATTCAAAGGCATAGGAACCGGCTGGACTTTGTGAAGAAGGTTTCCGGCTTAAAATCTTTGAACGATCTCAGTGACTATTTTTCCAAAGAGGCAAACATTGCTCTGAACCTGAATGGAAAGGGGGTGCTGCATAAGCAAATAGAAAATACTTCGGTTCTCACCTCATTGCAGTTTGCTCAAAGTTTTCCGGGGGCAAATATGAATGACTTCTATATTCAAAACTTTCGTTCGGGACTCAGATCTTTTATCTCAGTCATCCGTAAAACCGAGGCCGACCGGTGGCTAACACTATGCAGCAACCTTGGTTTAAACCCTCTGATGTTAAGTCTTGGGCCATTTCCGGTCCACATGATCGCTCCTCAGCTAAATGTATATGGTGACACTCTGATATTTGACGGGCATTTAATAATCAGGACTGAAGAGCTGGATTGGGAGTCATACCGTTATGATCGCTCGTTGCATGCACCGTTCCCTCTGAAAATAGAAAATGAGGTGTTAGAGGAGCAGTTATTATTGGCTTATTCTTCTGCCTTCCAGCTACTCTTTGCCCATTTTGCAGAGACAGTACAGGCTCATGTGCCCCAGTTGGACAAAGATTTTAAATTACTTATATCGAGTAAACGTACTAAGGTTGCGGTTGCAGGAGCGCTGTTAGCGTTTTTCGTGATCCTGCTAATCAATTCGGTGGTGCTTTGGAGCGTCAATGCTGAAAATAGGGAACTGAGCAACCGTGTGAACCGTTCGGTATTCGGTACGCGTGAACATGCTGCCCTCGCTGGCCTGATAAAAAGTAAAGAAGCTCAGCTGCAGGAACTAGGATGGAATGGTCATTATAATAAAGCTGTTTTGATTGATCAGCTAGCTTTAAATCTTCCGGATGAAGTGAGCTGGAATGAACTTGCAATAAATCCGCTTGATCTTACCGGAAGCAGAAATTTACAGCAAGTGCTTTTTAATGACCGCACTATCAAAATTACGGGAAGCTCAAAAAGAATCGTTCCGGTGAACAACTGGATGTCAGAGTTGGAAAAGATTCCCTGGGTAAGAATGGTAAAGTTAGAGAGCTACACTTATAACCAGGAGTCGGAAACCGGGGAATTCGTGTTGCTGATCAATTTCTAGAACTATGTTTGACAGAAAAAAAGCAAAGATTTTAATACTACCAGGCGTGATAATGCTGTTCATGTTTCTTGCTTATCAGCTGGCACTAAAAAAAACATGGAAAGCCTTTATGCTGAACAGGGAGCTGTTGGGAAAACTTGATACTCTTGGAGATTTGAGTTACCAGCCTGAATATCTAAATAGAAAAAATACGAATCTCGACAGGATAATAAACAAGTACAAGATCGATTCTTTGGTGTTTCGAGGGAGAGCAATTGCAGAAATAGCTGCTTTGGCTGAAGCGGAAAATGTAAGATTGACCGAACTGCCGGTTAAAGACGCTTATCTAAAATCTGACAAGTACCTTATCCAGCGGCTCAATTTCGAAGGCGATTATTATTCACTTCTTCGTTTTATTCAGAAGATCCATGCTCAAAGGAATGTCGGAGTAATCCGATGTCTAAGTTTAAAGAAACTTCCCCCAACCGCTAGTCAACGACTAAGTTTGGAAGTCTTTCTCCAGATCCTTTTGTAGCAGATTAAAAAGGAAGGGCAGGAACTTAATTGGTAAATTTAGCGGGGCTCACTATTGCCTTCGTTAAGTTCATCTTAAACTCTTCTCTTGGCATGTCAACTGCTCCAAACTGGCTGAACCAATTATTGCCAAATCCTGAATCATGTAATTGAAAGCCAGCTTCCCTTAATTTTGGCAGGAGATAGTAGTATCCGGCTTTACTGGCATTATCAACTGTGTTAAAGAAGGTGATGTCTGCAAAGTAACTATTTATGGCATACCCTATAATGCCTCCTACTAGTACTCCGTTTTGATAGGTCTCAATACTGTGCGCGATCCCTAGTTTTTAATCTTGAATGTGAATTGTAAACTGCTGACGATATGTGCATTGTGTGCTTGTTTTTCATGCATGCTGCCCGGCTAAGTGGGTAAAATAACACAATAAAATTGGTGCTTTTTAACGTTCATGGTCCAGCCTGATTTGCAACGGACTTCTGTATACCCTTAGCTGGGCTACTCTTGCGGAGGCTTTGAATCAAAGCAGAATGTATTACATTCGCATAAAATTAATATTGATTCAATGCTTAAAAACCTGCTTGCCATCATCAGGTATTTTATTTTCTGGATGGTCTTTTTCTTCGCCGAAAGAGTGATCTTTTTGCTGATTTTTAGAAATAAACTTCAGCGGATATCGTTTGCGGAGATCCTCAAAAGTTTTTGGCATGGGATAAGAATTGATATGTCGGCATTAGGTTATGCTTCAATTCTGCCATTACTGGCTTTTCTTGCCATTATGAATATTCCCGGATTAAGACCATCAAATAGGATTTTCCGGATATACATTAAAGCCCTTATCGTAATATGTGCCCTTATTACAGTGATAAATTTTAATATTTACCGCGAATGGGGCACAAAGGTCAATTACAGGGCTTTTGAATTTCTATTTAGCACTCCCGGTGAAGCTATAGCGAGCAGTGCATCTTCTCCGATTTTTCTTTCTCTTTTTGTACTTGCAATCTTAATTATTCCAGGCTTTTACCTTTCCGGAAGGATAATGAAGTTTCACATTGTTAAGAACGTCCCCATTGCACTAAAAGTAGTGATGACCCCGCTGCTCCTCGGCTTGAACTTTCTAGCCATCCGGGGCGGCTGGCAACTCGCGCCAGCGAATGAGAGTATGGCATACTATTCTTCTGTTCCGGTTTTAAATCACGCGGCGGTTAATACTGAGTGGGCTTTAATGCGCTCTTTCAAAAATATTTCAAACAATAAGAACCCGTTTGAATATACTAAAATAGAGGAGGCAAGGCGTACAGTTAGCAACTTATATCCCAAAGAAGAGCCGAATACCATCAAGATCCTGTCGTCTAACCAGCCTAACCTGGTCTTTATCATATTAGAGAGTTTTACTGCTGATTTAGTGGCGGGTTTGGGTGGCGAAAAGAACACAGCTCCGGTCATAGATGAACTGGGTAGAAAGGGTATATACTTCAATAATATTTATTCCTCAGGCGACAGGACCGATAGAGGCATCGTATCAGTTTTAAGCGGTTTTCCGACACAGGCCACTCGCAGCATCATCAAAGAAAACTCTAAAAATGCTCAGTTGCCTTCTGTTTATGAGACACTGCTGAACTATGGCTATCACACATCCTTTTATTATGGAGGAGAAAGTGAGTTTGCTAACATTAAGTCATACCTTTTGAATAATGGCTGTCTGGACCTTGTGGACAAAACGAATTTTGATAAGAAGGACATGAACTCGAAATGGGGCGCGTACGATGATGTTGTGTACGATAGGTTACTGGACAAGGAACTTAGTTCGAAGTCCCCTTTTTGTTCAGTGATCCTCACCCTTACAAACCACGAGCCTTTTGAATTGCCGGTGCAGCCGCGATTTAAGGGTGATGAAGTAGAAAACAAATTTAGAAGTACGGCCTTTTATACTGATTCGTGTCTTGGAAGTTTTATAGACAAGGCCAGAAAACGAAGCTGGTATAAAAATACTCTCTTTGTGATTGTGGCCGACCATGGACACCGCTTGCCTTTAAATAAATATGAAATCTATGACCCCCGCAGATACCGTATTCCTCTATTGTTTTTTGGTGAAGTGATCAAACCAGAGTTCAGAGGAATGAAGGCAAACAAGGTGGGAAGTCAGACTGACATAGCCTCTACAATCTTCAATCAATTAAATATTCCACATTCCAATTTCCACTGGAGTAAAGACCTCTTAAATCCAGCCGTTCCGGGCCATGCTTTTTTTAGCTGGGATAACGGTTTCGGGTTTGTAAACAGCAGTCAGCAGGTGTTGTCATTTGATAATGTAGGTAAAGAAATCATTTACAGATCTCAGGACTTGCCCTCTAAAGAGGAAGAAGATCTGTTGAAGAACGGTAAAGCGTATATGCAAAGTGTCTACCAACAGTACCTGGATTATTAAGTTAAGACAGTAAGGGCAGAAAAAATGTAAACGTAGAGCCTTCATCGGGCTCACTGATGACTTCTATACGGCCTCCCATTGACTCAATTTGGGTTTTGGTCATGTGTAGTCCAAGGCCCCGGCCTTCTTTATCAAAGTTAAATTTTTTATACAAGCCAAAGAGCTTATCCCCGATGCTATTCAAGTCCATTCCCAGGCCTTTGTCCGAAACCTGCACTTTGAGATAAGTATCCTGTTTGTCTGCTTTGATAGAAATTGCGGGATCCATTCGTTCTTTTCTATACTTTATAGCGTTGCTGATCAGGTTATAGAAGATACTCTGAAGGTAACTTTTTATGGATCTTACGTGATCTAATTCTTTTGGAATATCAATATTGAACGTTGCCCTGCTTTCTTTTATCTGTTTTTTAAGATTGCTTTTTACCGAGCTGATAATTTCATTTAGCCTGATCATTTCAAACTTCTCATTCATAGGTTTTCGGGACGATAGAACCAGGTTGAGATCCTGAATAACGGTATCGATAGACTGCGCTGAATCGGCAATAAAATTTATAAGTTCACCTGTTTCCGATGCTTCATCAGCATAGTGAAATTTGATGATCTCTGTAAGTCCAATAATATTTGCTATAGGTGAACGGAGGTTATGAGATACAATGTAGTTAAACTGCATCAGCTCGTTGTATTTATGAGTCAGTTCGGTTAGCAGTCCGTCATGTTGTTGCTTCAGGGATTTTATGGTTGTTTTTTCGTTTTTCTCAGTTGTAATGTCGATAATATATCCTTCTATGTCGCCAGTTTCTTGCTCTTTATATGAAATACGGGAAATGTCCTTTACCCATTTTAATTTTCCATCTTTGCAGATGATCCTATACTCAAGACTGTTGATACGCTCACCACCTAGTGCACGTTCAAATTGCAAAAGGATGCGGCCTCTGTCGTCTGGATAAATAATATCTAAAAAGTCAATTGTCAGCAATTCTTCCTGAGAATAGCCGGTCATCCTTTCACATACCTTGCTGACATAAATCATAGCGAGCTGCGGGGGGGAGCTTAGTTTATAGAACATCCCCTCTAAGTTCTTAAGCAAGCCGTCAGAAATTGTAAGACTAAGCTTTTGTTCCTTTACATCCATAATACCGCCAAAAAAATAATCTTGATTATAATGGTTAATCGAACGAGACAAAATCAATACCATTATTTACTGAATTCGAGGGAATTGGAAAGATGAAGCCATGAATCTGATACTTTTTATATTTATTTCGTTCTAGTCTTGTATTTTAAGGTGCTGTTGTGAAATGGGAAGGGTAAATCGCGCCCCAATTTTTCAATACGGTTCCCCTAATTTCATCATCGTACCAGTGGTTCAGTTAGTTCGGTGCCTATTTCTTATGGGCTTTCAGGGCGCGCTTTTTCATTGTTCCCCGGGAAACATTCGCAATAATGAGGATGTCCAGAGAAGACCTGAAACATTAATGAAGCCATTTCTGCCTAAAACTTTATATCTTAGAAACCAATTCTGAAGACATCAATGAAACCTTCTAAGATTTTTGAGCATATACATATTGACGAATACTCTGCTACTCCAAAATATCTGCAGCTTACCAATTCGATATTAGCAGCTATAGAAGGAGGTAAGATCAACAAGAATGATATGCTTCCATCTATCAATGAGTTAAGCTATGAGTTAGAAATATCCCGTGATACAGCTGAGAAAGGATATAAATACCTGAAAAAGTTAGGTGTCCTGGGCTCTATCCCGGGCAAAGGTTATTATATCACGGCTACAGACTTCAGACAAACCCTGCGCATTTGCTTGTTGTTCAATAAACTCAGTTCTCACAAAAAGCTGGTTTACGACGCTTTTGTATCTGCCCTGGGCGAGCAGGTTGGAGTAGATTTTTATATCTACAATAATGACGTTAAACTGTTTAAGAAGTTGCTGGGGAATAAAATGGATGGATATTCTCATTATGTTGTAATTCCGCATTTCATTGAAGGTGGTGAAAACGCTTATGAGATCATTAATACCATTCCGAAAGAAAAACTAGTTCTTCTTGATAAGAAAGTTCCAGGCGTGGAAGGCGAATATGCAGCTGTTTATGAAAACTTTGAAAGGGATATTTACAGTGCTTTAGAGCAAGCCAGGGAAGCTCTCAGTAAATACCATACAATAAAATTAATCTTTCCCGAAAAGAGTTATTACCCAAAAGAAATAAAGAAAGGTTTCCTTCGCTTTTGCCAGCAATATGCGTTTAATCATAAAGTGATAACCGATATTGATAGTGAATTGATCGCCGCCGGAGAGGTGTACATAAATTTGATGGAAAATGATCTTGTTATCCTTATCGAAAAAATTATGTCATCCAAGCTGGTTGTTGGCAAGGAGGTAGGAGTGATCTCATATAATGAAACCCCTTTGAAGAAGATTATCCTGAACGGAATTACGACTATTTCGACTGACTTTTATGAAATGGGCACTATTGCAGCTAAAATGATACTTGATAACTCAAGGAGGCATGTTGAAGTTCCGTTTAGAATTACCCACCGTAACTCTTTGTAGATAAGGTTGAAACATGTTTTTACTGCTAACGCAATTATTTTTAAAATCAATGTTTTGATTCTCAATAATTTGCTTAAATTTGCAGTCCTTAAAAAATCGAGAGGAGGTATAACACATGATCATTATCAACGTAAAAGACGGCGAATCTTTAGATAAAGCCCTAAAACGCTTCAAGAAAAAATTTGAGAAAACAGGTGTATTAAGAGAATTACGTAGCCGTCAGGCTTTTGAAAAAAAATCTGTAGCTCGCCGTAACGTAGTTAAGAAGGCTGTTTACAAACAAACTCTCAACCAGGAGACTGTTTAATTTTTTTCATAAATCATTTTTTCATATCAAACCTATTTGTATATTGCTTTAAGTGATATACAAATAGGTTTTGATGTTTTTAGAGCGTTTTAATAACTATTTACGATACGAAAAACGATTCTCAGCTCATACTGTCACTGCATACATAAAAGACTTGCAGCAGTTTGAGGCTTTCTTGTCGAAACGCAGCCGGCAGTTTTCAGATGTGGGGCATCATGATGTGCGGTCATGGCTTGTTGAACTCATGGACGCAAAAAGCCAACCCAAAACCATCACCAGGAAATTATCAACACTACGCAGTTTTTACAAATTTCTTCAGAGAGAGCAATTAGTAGAAGACAATCCGGTATTACAGGTTCAGTCGCCAAAAATCCCCAAAAAGCTTCCGGTAGTGATCGAAGAATCCAGGATGAACAGCTTACTGGATAGCGAGCACCTGTTCCCTAAAGACTTTACCGGGCTGCGTGACCGGCTGATTCTTGAAATTCTGTTTGGCACTGGCATGCGTTTGTCCGAATTAGTAGCAATTAAGCATTCAGATATAAATCACTACGAGCAATATTTCCGGATTATTGGTAAACGGAATAAAGAGCGGCTTGTTCCGGTAAACGCTTCGCTTATGAAGTTAGTTACCCGTTATATAAAGGAGAAAAAAGACATTTCTTTTGAATCAAGTATAACTTCCCTGATCGTAACAGATACCGGACGGGCTGCTACGCCTGCATTTATTTATAAGATAGTAAAGAAGTACCTGTCACACATCTCGACAAATCAAAAGAGAAGCCCGCACGTATTAAGACATTCTTTTGCTACAAGTTTGTTAAATAATGGAGCTGATCTAAACGCAATAAAAGAACTGCTGGGTCATGCAAGCCTGGCAGCAACACAAGTGTATACCCACAATTCCGTTGAAAAACTTAAATTAATTTATAGACAGGCTCATCCAAGAGCTTTAACCAAGGAGGAAAAATGAAAATTAGTGTTCAATCTATTCATTTCGATGCAGACAAGAAACTTTTAGGTTTCATTCAGAAAAAAGCTGATAAACTGGATCAGTTCTTTGATCAGATCATCAGTGCCGAAGTATATCTTAAGTTGGAGAATACAGAAGACGAGGGGAATAAAATTACTGAAATTAAACTGAATATCCCGGGTGTGCAACTCTTTGCCAAAGAGCAATGTAAATCGTTTGAAGAGGCTACCGATCTTGCAATAGAATCATTAAGACGACAGGTTGATAAGCATAAAACTAAGACACGTACTCGTATCAATAATTACAAAGAAGAAGTGGCGTCAGTCGACATTTTTTAGCAGGACCATAAATCAAGGTTGAGGGCTTTTCCGGCGGTTTTTAAACCTCCGGATTTTTTTTGAAAAAAATTTTGCGGTGAGTTTTATTTGTGTAGATTTGCATTCCCTTTCGGAGAGGTTCTTAAGTTAAGAAAACGAAGAAAAGGAATGTTCTTTAACAGGTTGAAAACGTTTAAAGTTAAATTATAAAAGCCTCCTTAGCTCAGCTGGTAGAGCAACTGACTTGTAATCAGTAGGTCATTGGTTCGATCCCGATAGGAGGCTCAGTTTTTTTTTGATTCAAATTTGGAAGTTGTAATTTAATTTATACCTTCGCAATCCGAAAAAAACAACTGGGGGGATACCAGAGCGGTCAAATGGGACGGACTGTAAATCCGTTGCTTCGGCTACGAAGGTTCGAATCCTTCTCCCCCCACTTTTACTCTTTGATTGAATGTGTTGTTAGGAAAGAGTTCTTTCTGATATATTGCAATCATTGTACCAAGCGGAAGTAGCTCAGTTGGTAGAGCGATAGCCTTCCAAGCTATAGGTCGCGAGTTCGAACCTCGTCTTCCGCTCTTGAGCTAATCGTATGTTAATTATTAAGCATTAGGCTTAGTGGTTAACTGTTTAGCATTAAAAGCCGATGTAGCTCAGCGGTAGAGCACTTCCTTGGTAAGGAAGAGGTCATGGGTTCAAGTCCCATCATTGGCTCAGCGATTTTAATTTTCGTATATTAATATAAAATTAACCTACTAATTAGTATAAAAACATGGCAAAAGAAAAATTTGACCGCAGTAAGCCGCACTTAAATATCGGTACTATCGGTCACGTTGACCACGGTAAAACTACTTTAACTGCAGCTATCACGAAAGTATTAGCTGACGCTGGTTTGTCTGAGGCTCGTTCATTTGACTCAATCGACTCTGCTCCTGAGGAAAAAGAAAGAGGTATCACTATCAATACTGCACACGTTGAGTACTCTACAGCTAACCGTCACTATGCTCACGTTGACTGTCCAGGTCACGCGGATTATGTGAAGAACATGGTTACTGGTGCGGCTCAGATGGACGGTGCAATCTTGGTGGTTGCTTCTACTGACGGTCCTATGCCACAAACTCGTGAGCACATCCTGTTAGCTCGTCAGGTAGGTGTACCTGCACTTGTTGTTTTCATGAACAAAGTTGACATGGTGGACGATCCTGAGTTGTTAGAACTAGTTGAAATGGAAGTTCGTGAATTACTATCATTCTACGATTTCCCTGGCGATGACATTCCTGTAATCAAAGGTTCTGCTCTTGGTGGTTTGAACGGAGATGCAAGCTGGGTAGCTAAAATCATGGAGTTAATGGACGCTGTAGATAACTACATTCCAATCCCTCCACGTTTGACTGATCTTCCATTCTTGATGCCAGTTGAGGACGTATTCTCAATCACTGGTCGTGGTACAGTAGCAACTGGCCGTATCGAGCGTGGTGTAATCAACTCGGGTGAGCCGGTTGAAATCCTTGGAATGGGTGCTGAAAATCTTAAATCAACTGTAACAGGTGTTGAGATGTTCCGTAAGATCCTAGACAGAGGCGAAGCAGGTGATAACGTAGGTTTATTATTACGTGGTATTGAGAAAACTGATATCCGTCGTGGTATGGTTATCTGTAAACCAGGTTCAGTAACTCCTCACACAGATTTCAAAGCTGAGGTTTACGTATTATCAAAAGCTGAAGGTGGTCGTCACACTCCATTCTTCAACAAATACCGTCCACAGTTCTATTTCCGTACTACAGACGTAACTGGTGAGATTTCACTAGCTGAAGGTGTAGAGATGGTTATGCCTGGTGATAACGTTACAATCACTGTTAAGTTGATCAACGCTATCGCAATGGAAAAAGGTCTACGTTTCGCTATCCGTGAAGGTGGTAGAACAGTAGGTGCTGGTCAGGTAACTGAGATCTTAGCATAATATTAAAATATAAAGCATGGTCTGCACAACTGTAGACTATGCTTTTTAATACACGGGAATAGTTCAACGGTAGAATAGAGGTCTCCAAAACCTTTGATCAGGGTTCGAATCCTTGTTCCCGTGCTAAAGCTTTAAAATGGCTAGCGTAGTTGAATTTATAAAAGAATCGTACGATGAAATGACCCAGAAGGTTACTTGGCCTACCTGGTCTGAATTGCAAAATTCAGCTGTCATCGTTCTTGTTGCTTCATTAATTATTGCATTGCTTATCCTAGTAATGGACCAATTAGCTGGAGGCGGCTTGAAGTTGTTCTATGGATCAGTTGCTTAATAGGTAAAGTATGAGTGATCAACTGAAATGGTACGTAGTACGAGCTGTTAGTGGCAAAGAAAAGAAAGTAAAACAATATTTAGAATCCGAGATCAATCGTCTTGGAATTTCGCATTTGATTCCTCAGGTTTTGATCCCTATGGAAAAATATTATCAGATGCGCGAAGGGAAAAAAATTGCAAAGGAACGTAATTATTATCCCGGCTATGTTCTGATCGAAGCTGCGCTTGACGGTGAATTGGAGCATATTATTAAGAACGTAAATAGTGTTATTGGATTTCTTGGCGATAAAGGCGGTAATGCTGTTCCTATGCGTCAGGCGGAAGTTAACAGGATCCTTGGTAAGGTCGATGAAATGTCGTCCCAGGGAGAAACTATGAATGTGCCTTATTACGTAGGCGAAAACGTTAAAGTTATGGACGGTCCGTTTAATGGATTTTCAGGTGTAATTGAAGAGGTAAACGAAGAGAAGAAAAAACTGAAAGTTATGGTTAAGATCTTTGGACGTCGTACCCCTCTGGAACTCAACTACATGCAAGTTGAAAAAGAATAATATAAAAGATATATAGATAGTTGATTCGGGATTTCAGATCTCAGTTCACTATCTCATAATCTACCAAGATCTTAAATGTTACATGCTTCCACTACTAACATTAAGTACTAAATAAATAATTAAAATGGCAAAAGAAGTCGGTGCGTTAGTAAAATTACAAATCAAGGGCGGCGCTGCTAATCCATCACCTCCGGTAGGACCTGCATTAGGTGCTAAAGGAGTTAATATCATGGAGTTTTGCAAGCAGTTTAATGCGCGTACCCAAGATAAACCAGGTAAAATTTTGCCTGTTGTAATCACTGTCTATGTTGACAAGTCATTCGAATTTATCATTAAAACCCCTCCTGTAGCTGTTCAGCTATTGGAAGTTTCAGGATTGAAAAGCGGGTCTGCAGAGCCTAACCGTAAGAAGGTTGCTCAGGTTACTTGGGAACAAGTGGAAACCATTGCAAAAGATAAAATGCCTGACTTAAATGCATTTACTGTTGAGTCGGCCATGAAAATGGTTGCCGGTACAGCACGCAGTATGGGGATTACCGTATCCGGTAATGCTCCCTGGAACAGTTAATTAATTCAAATCAGTTAAGAAAGTGGCTAGATTAACAAAAAATCAAAAAAAGGCACTATCCAAAATTGAGGCTGGTAAGTCTTACTCTTTACAAGATGCTTCTGCATTAGTTAAAGAAGTAACTACCACGAAATTTGATGCTTCTGTAGATATTGACGTTCGTTTAGGCGTTGATCCTCGTAAAGCAAATCAAATGGTACGTGGTATTGCTACCCTTCCTCATGGTACAGGTAAAACTGTTCGCGTTCTGGCTTTGGTAACTCCCGACAAGGAGGAAGAAGCTAAGGCTGCAGGAGCAGACTACGTTGGCCTGGATGAGTATATTGCCAAAATAGAAGGTGGATGGACCGATGTGGATATCATTATCACCATGCCTAGTGTGATGGCTAAAGTAGGTAGACTTGGACGTATTTTAGGTCCGCGTAACCTTATGCCTAACCCTAAATCAGGAACTGTGACTACTGAAGTAGGAAAAGCAGTAACTGATGTTAAAGGTGGTAAGATTGATTTCAAGGTTGATAAAACCGGAATCATCCATACTTCAATAGGAAAAGTATCTTTCCCTGCTGATAAGATTTATGAGAATGCTTTGGAGGTTCTTCAAACGCTATCAAAATTAAAACCATCATCAGCTAAAGGAACATATTTTAAGAGTATCCATATCTCTTCTACTATGTCCCCAGGAATTGAAATTGAAACTAAAACAGTAGCGGGGATCTAATCATGAGAAAAGAAGAAAAACAAGAAATTGTTCAAGCTTTAACCGAGCAGATCAAAGAATACGGTAATTTTTATATTACTGATACTTCTGACCTTACTGTTGCTAAGATTAACAACATCCGCCGTAAATTCTTCGAAAACGGAATTTCTATTCAGGTAGCAAAAAACACTCTTATCCGCAAGGCTTTTGAGGCTGCTGGAATTGATTCTCCTGAGTTAAACGGTGTGTTAAAGGGTTCTTCTACGATTCTTTTTTCTACAGTAGCAAGTGCTCCTGCAAAATTGATCAAAGAATTAAGAAAAGGTAATGATAAGCCTTTAGTTAAAGGTGCTTACATCGACACAGCTGTATTTGTTGGAGATAATCAACTTGATGCTCTGGCTACGCTTAAATCGAAAGAGGAACTTGTTGGCGAGATCATCGGATTGTTGCAATCGCCTGCTAAAAATGTTGTTTCTGCTCTTAAATCAGGTGGAACTACTATCGCAGGATTAGTTAAAACATTACAAGAAAGAGGTTAAGTCAGACACCTGAAAGTTCTGACAATTAAAAAAAGTATTGAATTTTAAAATTTAAATAAAATGGCAGATTTAAAAGCGTTTGCTGAACAATTAGTAAACTTAACAGTTAAAGAAGTTAACGAATTAGCTCAGATCTTAAAAGATGAATATGGTATTGAGCCTGCTGCTGCGGCTGTAGCTGTTGCTGCTGGTCCTGCTGCTGATGCTCCTGCTGCTGCAGAAGAGAAAACTGCATTTGACGTGATCTTGAAAGAAGCTGGTGGTCAGAAATTAGCTGTTGTTAAACTAGTTAAAGATCTTACAGGTCTTGGTCTTAAAGAAGCAAAAGATCTAGTTGACGGTGCACCTAAAGAATTAAAAGCTGGTGTTGCTAAAGACGAAGCTGAAGCTTTGAAGAAACAATTAGAAGAAGCAGGAGCTGTTGTTGAGATTAAGTAAGCTCTTAACTCAATAGATTAATGGATTAGACTCCGACTTTCGTCGGGGTCTATTGCCATTTGTATTGTACCCATTTTTGTTTGACTTACAAGATTGGGGATAATCCCGAAATAAGTCACAGTTTAGTTTAAACTAAAATCTTAATCCATTGGCAAACAAAAATCAAAGCGAAAGAGTAAATTTTGCGACCAGCAAACACGTGATCGATTATCCCGATTTCCTGGATGTGCAACTGCAGTCTTTCAGAGAATTTTTCCAGTTAGAGACGACTTCAGACAACCGTCATTCGGAAGGTTTGTTTAAAGTGTTTGCTGAAAACTTCCCAATCTCTGATTCAAGAAATATCTTTGTATTAGAGTTTCTTGACTATTTTATTGATCCGCCTCGCTATGATATACAGGAATGTATTGAGCGTGGCTTAACGTACAGTGTTCCGTTAAAAGCCAAACTTCGTTTGTCTTGTAATGATGAAGAGCACGAAGATTTTGAAACAATTGTTCAGGATGTGTATTTGGGTACTATCCCTTACATGACTCCAAAGGGAACTTTTGTGATCAACGGAGCTGAACGTGTAATTGTTTCCCAGTTACATAGATCCCCGGGCGTGTTTTTTGGACAAAGCCGTCACACCAACGGAACTAAGCTATATTCAGCCCGTGTTATTCCTTTCAAAGGGTCCTGGATTGAGTTTGCTACAGACGTAAACAACGTGATGTATGCATACATTGACCGTAAGAAGAAATTCCCTGTCACTACGTTATTACGTGCCATCGGTTACGATTCTGATAAAGACATATTAGAGTTGTTCGAACTGGCCGACGAAGTTAAAGTAAGCAAATCCGGATTGAAGAAATTCGTTGGACGTAAGCTTGCTGCAAGGGTTCTTAAGAAGTGGGTAGAAGATTTTGTAGACGAGGATACTGGTGAGGTGGTTTCTATCGACCGTAATGAGATCATCCTTGAAAGGGAAACCATACTTGAAGATGACCATATCGATATGATCATTGATGCCGGAGTAAAAACAGTTATCCTTTCTAAGGATGATGCCTCCAGCAACGCTGATTATTCAATTATATATAATACTTTACAAAAAGATACATCTAACTCCGAGAAGGAAGCGGTAGAGCATATTTACCGTCAGCTGCGTAACGCTGAACCACCTGATGAAGAAACAGCCCGTGGTATCATCGACCGTTTGTTCTTCTCTGATAAGAGATACGATTTAGGTGATGTAGGCCGTTACCGTATCAACCGCAAGTTGAAACTTGATACTCCTGATGAGACCAAGGTTTTAACCAAGCAGGATATCATCGCTATTGTTAAGTATCTGATCAAATTGATCAACTCAAAAGCTGAGGTGGATGATATTGATCACTTATCAAACCGTCGTGTACGTACAGTGGGTGAGCAGTTATATGCTCAGTTCGGTGTAGGTTTGGCACGTATGGCGCGTACTATCCGCGAGCGTATGAATATTCGAGACAACGAGGTATTTACGCCTACGGATCTTATTAATGCTCGTACACTTTCTTCTGTGATCAACTCGTTTTTCGGAACAAACCAGTTGTCACAGTTTATGGATCAGACTAACCCACTTGCAGAGATCACACATAAACGTCGTCTTTCTGCCCTTGGGCCAGGTGGTCTTTCCCGTGAGCGTGCAGGTTTTGAGGTTCGTGACGTGCATTACACGCATTACGGTCGTTTGTGTACGATCGAAACTCCGGAAGGACCGAACATCGGTTTGATCTCTTCACTATGTGTACATGCTAAGATCAACAATTTAGGTTTCATCGAAACCCCTTACCGTAAGGTGGATAATGGCCGTGTTGTTGTTGAAGAGCCGGTTATCTATTTATCTGCAGAGGATGAAGAAGGTAAAACAATTGGCCAGGCAAATGCAAGATATAGCGACGAGGGACACTTTGAAACACCGAATGTAAAGGCACGTTTCGAAGGTGATTTCCCGGTTATTGAGCCAGAGCGTTTAGATTTGATGGACGTTGCTCCTAATCAGATCACTTCTATCGCGGCTTCTTTAATTCCGTTCCTTGAGCATGATGATGCTAACCGTGCATTGATGGGATCAAACATGCAACGTCAGGCGGTACCATTGCTTCGTCCTGAAGCACCTATTGTTGGTACTGGTCTGGAAGGTCGTGTTGCCCGCGATTCACGTACATTGATCAATGCAGAAGGAAGCGGTGTGGTTGAATACGTTGATGCCAATGAAATACGCATCAGTTACGACAGAAATGAAGACGATAAATTGGTTTCTTTTGAAGGAGAAACTAAGTCATACCGTTTAACTAAGTTTAAGAAAACCAACCAGAGTACTTGTATCAACCTGAAGCCGATCGTTAAGAAAGGTCAGAGAGTTGAAAAAGGTCAAGTATTATGCGAAGGCTACGCCACTCAGGATGGAGAGCTTGCTCTTGGACGTAACCTTAAAGTGGCATTCATGCCTTGGCAAGGTTTCAACTTTGAGGATGCTATTGTGATCTCTGAGCGTGTTGTATCTCAGGACATCTTTACTTCGCTTCATATTGAGGAATTTGAATTAGAGGTTCGTGATACCAAACGTGGTGAGGAAGAATTAACACCAGATATTCCAAACGTTTCTGAAGAGGCTACGAAAGACCTTGATGAAAACGGGATTATACGGGTTGGTGCTGAAGTTAAAGAGGGTGATATTCTTATTGGTAAGATCACTCCGAAAGGAGAGTCTGATCCTTCCCCTGAAGAAAAACTGCTTCGCGCGATCTTCGGTGATAAGGCTGGTGATGTAAAGGATGCTTCATTAAAAACTCCTCCTTCTATCAACGGTGTAGTTATTGACACTAAGTTATTCTCCAGAGCTAAAAAGACATCAAAAGCCGAAGAAAAATCTGCGCTGGATAAGCTTGATGCAGGACACTTCCGGGCTGTAAAACAGCTTAAGGATGCCTTGATCGATAAGTTGTTTACCATTGTAAATGGAAAAACTTCTCAGGGAGTATTTAATGTATACAAAGAGCTATTAGTACCTAAAGGTGCAAAGTTCACTCAAAAGATGCTTGTAGAGCTTGAGTACGCCAACATTAATCCGACTAAGTGGACCACTGACGAGGATAAAAATGAGTTGATTAAGCAATTACTTCATAATTATAACATTAAGCTTAACGAAGAGCTTGGTGCATATAAACGTGATAAGTTTGCAATCAGCGTGGGTGACGAGCTTCCATCAGGAATTGTTCAGATGGCCAAAGTGTACATTGCTAAGAAACGCAAGTTGAAAGTAGGTGATAAGATGGCGGGACGTCACGGTAATAAGGGTATTGTTGCCCGTATTGTTCGTGATGAAGATATGCCATTCCTTGAAGATGGAACGCCTGTTGATATCGTTCTGAATCCGCTGGGTGTACCTTCCCGGATGAACCTTGGACAGATCTACGAAACTGTTTTAGGCTGGGCAGGTAAAGAGCTGGGTATGAAGTTCGCAACGCCGATCTTTGACGGTGCTTCTCATGAAGAAGTTGAAGAATGGGTAGCTAAAGCGGGTGTACCTGCTTCAGGCAGAACATATTTATATAATGGCTTAACAGGCGAGCGTTTCGATCAGCCGACCACAGTAGGTATCATATACATGCTGAAATTAGGTCACATGGTTGATGATAAGATGCACGCACGTTCAATCGGACCATACTCATTGATTACACAACAGCCATTGGGTGGTAAAGCTCAGTTTGGTGGTCAGCGTTTCGGTGAGATGGAGGTTTGGGCACTGGAAGCATTTGGTGCAGCTAACATCCTTCAGGAGATCCTTACAGTGAAATCTGATGATGTTGTAGGTCGTGCTAAAACATACGAGGCTATTGTTAAAGGTGAAACTCTTCCAACTCCTTCTGTTCCTGAATCATTCAATGTATTGGTTCACGAGTTAAGAGGTTTAGGACTGGATATTACACTGGATTAGTTAAGAGTTTAAAGTTGAAAGTTTAGGGTTAACCCAGCTTTCAACTTTATACTTTCAACTTTTAACTTAAAAAAAGAGCTATGTCTTATAAAAAGGATAATAAAATAAAAAGCAACTTCACCTCGATTACCATCAGCTTAGCGTCTCCGGAGTCTATTCTTGAGCGTTCAAGTGGTGAAGTTTTGAAACCGGAAACGATCAACTATCGTACCTATAAACCGGAGCGTGATGGTTTATTCTGCGAGCGCATTTTTGGTCCGGTTAAGGATTACGAATGTCATTGCGGTAAATACAAACGTATTCGTTATAAAGGTATCGTCTGCGACCGTTGTGGTGTTGAGGTAACTGAGAAAAAGGTGCGTCGCGAGCGTATGGGACACATTAACCTTGTTGTTCCTGTTGCGCATATCTGGTATTTCCGTTCTTTACCTAATAAGATCGGTTATTTGCTGGGTCTTCCCACTAAAAAACTAGACCTTATTATTTATTACGAACGTTACGTTGTAATTCAACCAGGTATTAAAGAAGCTGACGGAATCTCTAAAATGGATTTCCTGACTGAAGAAGAATACCTTGATATCTTAGATACTCTTCCTAAAGAGAACCAATACCTTGATGACAAAGACCCTCAGAAGTTTGTTGCCAAGATGGGTGCTGAAGCTCTGGAGGAGTTATTAAAGCGTATTGAACTAGATCAGCTTTCTTACGATCTTCGTCACCAGGCTGCGAATGAAACATCTCAGCAACGTAAGAATGAAGCGTTAAAACGTCTTCAGGTTGTTGAAGCATTCCGCGGTGCTCGTGCCAACATTGAGAATCAACCAGAGTGGATGATCGTTAAGATCGTTCCTGTAATTCCACCAGAATTACGTCCATTGGTTCCTTTGGAAGGTGGTCGTTTTGCTACGTCTGATTTGAACGACCTATACCGTCGTGTGATCATCCGTAACAATCGTTTGAAGAGACTAATCGAGATCAAAGCTCCTGAGGTAATTTTACGTAACGAAAAACGTATGTTACAGGAAGCTGTAGATTCCCTGTTCGATAACTCACGTAAAGTAAACGCGGTAAAAACTGAAGGTAACCGTGCTTTGAAATCTCTTTCAGACATTCTGAAAGGTAAACAAGGTCGTTTCCGCCAGAACTTGTTAGGTAAACGTGTTGATTACTCTGCCCGTTCTGTAATTGTTGTAGGTCCGAACCTTAAATTACATGAGTGCGGTTTACCAAAAGATATGGCTGCTGAACTTTTCAAACCATTCATCATTCGCAAGATGATCGAAAGAGGTGTGGTTAAAACAGTTAAGTCAGCAAAAAAAATCGTAGACCGTAAGGATCCGTTAGTTTGGGATATATTAGAGAATGTTCTCAAAGGACACCCTGTATTACTAAACCGTGCTCCTACGCTTCACCGTTTGGGTATCCAGTCCTTCCAGCCAAAATTGGTTGAAGGTAAGGCTATCCAGTTGCATCCATTAGTGTGTACTGCATTCAACGCCGACTTCGACGGTGACCAGATGGCGGTTCACGTACCTCTTGGTCATGCGGCTATTCTTGAAGCTCAGGTTTTAATGCTTGCATCACACAATATTCTTAACCCTGCGAACGGTACTCCGATTACGGTTCCTTCACAGGATATGGTTTTAGGTCTTTACTATATTACTAAAGGCCGCAGAACGGACGATAAACGTGTGATGAAAGGCGAAGGCCAGATTTTCTACTCTGCTGAAGAGGTGATCATTGGCTACAATGAGAAAAAAGTTGACCTGCATGCTTTCATTAAGGTTAAAGCAAAAGTTAAGGAGAAAGACGGTTCGATCGTTAGTAAACTAATAGATACAACTGTTGGCCGGGTACTTTTCAATCAGCATGTTCCTGAAGAGGTTGGTTATATCAATGAGCTATTAACTAAAAAATCTCTTCGTGACATTATCGGTGAAGTTGTAAAGAATACCGGTATGGCCCGTGCAGCACAGTTCCTTGACGATATTAAGGAATTAGGCTTCCAAATGGCATTCCGCGGAGGCCTGTCATTTAACCTGCAGGATCTTAATATTCCTGAAGCTAAAGCTAAGTTAATTGGTCAGGCAAGTCAGGAAGTTGAAGAAGTAATGAATAACTACAATATGGGTTTCATTACTAACAACGAACGTTACAATCAGATCATCGATATCTGGACTCGTATCAACAACCGTTTAACTGCAAACGTGATGGAGATCTTGTCTACAGATAACCAGGGTTTCAACTCTGTATATATGATGCTTGATTCTGGTGCCCGTGGTTCTAAAGAGCAGATTCGTCAGCTTTGCGGAATGAGGGGACTGATGGCAAAACCTCAGAAATCCGGTTCAGGTGGTGAAATTATCGAGAACCCGATCCTTTCTAACTTTAAAGAAGGACTTTCGGTACTCGAGTACTTTATCTCTACTCACGGTGCGCGTAAAGGTCTTGCGGATACGGCGTTGAAGACAGCGGATGCTGGTTACTTAACCCGTCGTTTGCATGACGTTGCTCAGGATATGATCGTTGGGGAAACAGATTGCGGGACCTTAAGAGGGATTTTCACAACTGCTCTTAAAGACAACGAAGATATCGTTGAACCACTTTATGATCGTATTTTAGGTAGAACATCTCTTCATGATGTATACGATCCTATTTCTAATGAGCTGCTGGTTGCAGCAGGTCAGGATATTAATGAGGATACTGCTGCTGGAATTGAAAATTCAGCACTTGAAGGAATTGAGATTCGTTCAGTATTAACGTGCGAAAGCAAGCGTGGTGTTTGTGCTCTTTGCTACGGACGTAACCTTGCTACCGGTAAACGTGTTCAGGCAGGTGAAGCTGTGGGTGTAATTGCTGCACAGTCAATTGGTGAGCCTGGTACTCAGTTAACACTTCGTACCTTCCACGTGGGTGGTACCGCATCTAACATTGCTGCTGAATCGCAGATTAATGCCAAGTTTGATGGTGTAATTGAATTCGAGAATATCAGAACCGTACCATACGAAACCGAAGAAGGACCTGTTGATGTTGTTCTTGGCCGTTCAGGTGAGTTCCGTATCGTTGATCCGAATTCAGGCCGTGTGATCATGACTAATAACATTCCTTACGGATCTTACTTGTACGTAAAAGAAGGAATTAAAGTAACGAAAGGCGACAGAATCTGTAGCTGGGATCCATACAATGCTGTTATCATCTCTGAGTTCACTGGTAAAGTTGAGTTTGAAGCGGTTATTGAAGGTGTTACCTTCCGCGAAGAGTCTGATGACCAGACAGGTCACAGAGAGAAGGTGATCATCGATACCCGTGATAAGACTAAAAATCCGGTTATTAAGATCATGGACAGCACTGGAAGCACTGTAAAAGGTTATAACATTCCGGTAGGAGCTCATATCGCAGTAGATGAAGGCGTGAAGATCAAGATGGGCGAGATAATTGCTAAAATACCTCGTTCAACTGGTAAAACCCGTGACATCACCGGTGGTCTTCCTCGTGTAACGGAGTTATTCGAAGCCCGTAACCCTTCTAATCCTGCTGTTGTAACGGAGATTGATGGTGTGGTAACCTTGGGAGGTGTTAAACGTGGTAACCGTGAAATTTCAATTGAGTCTAAAGACGGACAAATCAAGAAATACCTGGTGCCACTTTCTAAGCACATCCTTGTACAGGATAACGACTTTGTGAAGGCTGGTATGCCATTGTCGGATGGTTCTATCTCTCCAGCAGACATACTGTCGATCAAAGGACCTGCAGCGGTTCAGGAATACCTGGTTAATGGTATTCAGGAAGTATACCGTTTACAGGGGGTGAAGATCAACGATAAGCACTTTGAAACTATCGTACATCAGATGATGCAGAAAGTTAGAATTCAAGATCCGGGCGATACCCGATTCCTTGAAAATGACGCTGTAGACCGCTGGGATTTCACTATCGAAAACGACGATATATACGACAAAAAAGTAATCACTGATCCAGGGGATTCTACTACATTGAAGGCAGGACAGATTATTTCTGTACGTAAACTTAGAGATGAAAATTCTATATTAAAGCGTAAGGACATGAAACTGGCCGAGGCTAGAGATGCAATTGCTGCAACTTCTAGTCCGTTGCTGCAAGGTATTACCCGGGCATCTCTTGGTACTAAGTCATTTATTTCGGCGGCATCCTTCCAGGAGACGACGAAGGTTCTTAATGAGGCTGCAATCAGTGGTAAGCGCGATAACTTACTAGGTCTGAAAGAAAACGTGATCGTAGGTCACCTTATTCCTTCAGGTACTGGTCTGCGTAGCTACGATCGGATTATAGTTGGATCTCAGGAAGAGTACGACAAACTAATGGCATCTAAACATGAAGATGTTGAAGCCTAGAAAATAGATGCTATTTATAAAATTAAAGTCCTCCCTCGTGGGGGACTTTTTCATTTTAAAACATTACAATTACGCATATTGTACTTAATTTATAAACTTTTCCCAGTAACTCGACAGTATTGGAACAAAATCTAAATACGGAGATCTTTTAAATGGGACTTTGTTAAATTTACATTATGGAACCTGACAACAACGAAAATCAACTTAATATAGAACTCTCGGAGGAGATTGCTGAGGGAATATATTCTAACCTTGCTATTATTACCCATTCAAATACCGAGTTTGTGCTCGACTTTATACGGGTTATGCCTGGGGTACCGAAGGCAAAAGTTAAGTCAAGAATTATTCTTACACCTGAACACGCTAAGAGGCTATTGAACGCCCTTGACGATAATATTGAAAAGTTTGAATCTGTAAATGGCAGAGTGAATGTGCAGGAAGAAGGCGGAGGGTTACCTCTTAACTTCGGAGGACCTACGGCCCAGGCCTAGTAACGAATATTCATATATGAAAGGACAAAGCTAAAGTCTTGTCCTTTCGTATATGTACTCTAATATTTCAGAAAACGCACATGGTTCAAACCATGCAAACCCGCTATCTTTCCTAAACCAGGTAAGCTGACGTTTTGCAAACCTCCGGGTATTTTGTTTGATACTTTCAACAGCCTCAGTGAGTGTTATCTCACCTTTTAAATACTGAAATACTTCAGTATATCCAACGGTGTTTAGTGCATTGAGGTTCTGATATGGCACAAGACTTTTCACTTCATCTATAAGCCCGTTTTCAATCATTTGGTCAACTCTCAGATTTATTCGGCTATACAGGGTTTCCCGGTCGGTATTCAGACAGATCTTGACACTATTGAAGTTCCGTTTATTAATGGCGTTTTTCCGGTAGGAAGAAAACGGGAATCCCGAACTGATACAGACCTCAAGTGCTCTGATTAAGCGCTGAGGATTGTTTAAATCTACTTCCTGATAGTAACCCGGATCCAGCGCGAGAAGCTTCTCCTGGAGGGCTTTGATCCCATGTTCCGCAAATAATTTGTTCAAGTTCTCCCGTATCGCCATATCTGCTTTAGGTAAAACATCAAAACCTTCAGTTATAGCTTTAATGAATAAGCCTGAACCCCCAACAAGTATTACAATGTCATGAAGCTTAAAAAGCTCATCCAAAAGTGTCAGCACCTCCGTTTCGAAATCACCAACTGAGAAGGGCTGGTCGATAGAATGAGAGTTTATAAAATGATGTTTTACCTGGGCTAACTCATGATCAGACGGCTTTGCCGTGCCAAGAGTCATCTCGCGGTAGAACTGTCTTGAATCCGCAGATATAATCTCTGTTTTATAGTGAAGGGCAAGTTTTATGGCAAGATCCGTTTTGCCTATTGCAGTAGGGCCTGCAATCACGATAAGGGTTTTTGGAGAGTCCATGATGTATGATCATGACCAGGCTTAACCTAGTCATGACCGTTTTTTTTAGTAATCTTCCTTATTGTTGCTTCCAAAGTCCTCGGAATCGAAGTTGTCATTATCGGAAAATTCATCCATAAATTCATCTTTTTCTTCTTCCTCTTCCTCAGGTGCGTCTATACCAAGGTCGTCCACGCTTTCCAGATCATCAGCGTCTTCAGGAGCGTACTCCATCTCATTCAGGAAATCAAAATCTTCAGGTTCTTCACCGCCACCCACTGGGACAACAATAGTCCCTGCTGGTTTAGGTGCTTCACCCATACTTCTAAATAAAGAAGGATAGTCTTTTCCCTGTTCCAGATCGAGGATCTTGATCAGCTCTACGTGAAAGTCGAAGGGACGGTCAAAGTTGTATGTATAGTAAAACTTTTGGTGGGGATCATCTATAAAGCGGTTAAGCTTAGTTCCATGCATTAAAGTGACACCACGATCAAGTTTGCGCTGGGTGGGTAAATAGGCAATTTCGTCACCCTTTATCCATTGATCAGTACTAACATAGAAAGAGGAGGATTTCTCGGCATTATAACCAGTACTCTTATGTATGGCAATATGTAAGTCCTCAAATGTTTGAGTGGATTTTATATCTATTTCCCGTATCACATCATCGTAATCTTCAAAAGAAACCCGGAATCTGTAAATAGCCATGATCAATTTTAATTTTATGCGAAATAATAAAATTAGACTAACATTAACGCCTGTTTTATTATAAAGTTTGGTTTTTATTAATTTATATGAGTTATCGGACTGAGTCCCATTTGTTTTGCCTTCGTAATCATGTACCGAAAAGCATCCTCTCTTGTATTTCCTATTTCTCCCTCAAGAATTGCCTCTCTGATCTGGTTTTTGATTATACCAACTTCTTTGCCTGCTGGAATTCCAAAGGTCTCCATAATATCGCTGCCTGAAACGGGAGGTTGCCAGTTCCTTATCTGGTCGCGTTCTTCAACATCTTTGAGCTTTTGCTTTACAAGCTCAAAATTTTGACGGTACTTTTTCTTTTTATACTCGTTTTTGGTAGTTACATCTGCGTGGCAAAGCATCATTAAACTATCAATATCTTCCCCCGCATCAAACAGCAACCGCCTTACTGCCGAATCGGTGACGACTTCCTGTGCCAGTACAATTGGTCGCAGATGTAGCTGAACCAGCTTCTGCACATACTTCATTTTCTCATTTAGGGGGAGTTTTAATTGATTGAAGATCTTCGGAACCATGCGCGCCCCTTTATCTTCATGACCATGAAATGTCCAGCCGTGGTTCTCTTCAAAACGCTTGGTTGCCGGTTTAGCTATGTCATGTAATATTGCAGCCCAGCGAAGCCAAAGGTCGTCACTTTGTTCTGCAATATTATCTAAAACTTCCAGGGTATGATAGAAATTATCTTTGTGCCCTTTTCCTTTTATATACTCAACGCCGTAAAGAGCCGTCATTTGTGGAAATATAAGATGCAGCAACCCTGAGTCAAAAAGGAGTTTAAATCCTAGGGAGGGTTTAGGCGACAGTATAATTTTATTCAGCTCGTCGGTGATTCTCTCTGCCGAAACAATCTTTATCCTGTCTTTATTAGCTTCTATAGCTTTGAATGCGCTCTCCTCTATAGCAAAGTTTAGCTGGCTTGCAAAACGAATCGCCCGCATCATCCTGAGAGGGTCATCTGAAAAGGTTTCCGTGGGATTTAATGGGGTTCTTATTAATTTGTGTTCCAGATCACTTGTACCCTGGAAAGGATCAAGGAGCTCGCCGAAGCTACTTTTATTCAGGGAAAGCGCCATGGCATTAATTGTAAAATCCCGGCGCTTCTGGTCGTCGTCTAGTGTTCCGTTTTCAATTACGGGTTTTCGTGAATTTGAACGGTATGATTCTTTTCTGGCGCCTACGAATTCCACCTCGAGGTCATCAAAGCGAAGCATCGCGGTACCAAAGTTCTTAAAGACATTAACCTGAGCCCTTAGGGCCTCAGCGGCTTTCTCTGCGAAATCTATCCCGTTTCCAAGCACTAAAATATCGATGTCTTTAGACGCCCGCTTTAGAAAAAGATCTCTCACATATCCGCCTATAACATAAATTTCAGTGCCTGTTTTTTCAGCCAGCGCACTAAGTTTTCTAAATATCGGATAATCGAGATGTTGTTTCATAAAAAAACAATTGCAAGCCCTGCGTTCAGAGAAAGCAATAGATGCAAAAATAATTATTTGTCTGTATTAACGCCTAATAAAGGCAAATCGGCCATCAGGCTCTAATTTCATAATAGTGGAAGGTTGTTTTTCGGAGGTGACATCCTGCTCGAAATTAACTACATAATCTACACCTTCAAGGATTGATGCTGAAATGTCGCCGAATATTTTTGGGCTTGGTTCTCCACTCACATTAGCAGAAGTAGAAACAATAGGTTTGCGGAAACGCTGAATAAGTTGCTGGCAAAATTGGTGTTTAGCCACTCTGATCCCTACACTGCCATCTGCATGGATCACATTTTTCGCCAGATTTTTCGCTCCGGAGTAGATAATAGTTAATGGATTTTCGGCGTACTCGATCAAGTCGTAAGCGATGGCGGGAACTTCTGTTACATAACTCTCCAATTTGTTTTCCGTGTCGAGTAGAACGATCAGGCTTTTGGCGGCATCTCTGCCTTTGATATTAAATATGCGCTCAACGGCAGCTTCGTTAGTTGCATCGCAGCCGATACCCCAAATAGTGTCTGTAGGATAAAGAATTACTCCTCCCGCATTCAGGATTTCGAGAGCCTTTTCGATTTCTTTTTTAAGCATTAGTAAGTGCCTTTTGATAGGTGTGCATTAAGTTTGCAGCTAAATGTTTTTCGGAAAAGCATTGTACATGTTTGTAACCAGCTTCTATCATTTCTTCCCTTTTAGATGGATTGTTAATAATGCCATTGATATGCCATGCTAACTGAACCTCATCTTGAGGATGTACATAGCAGCTGCCCGGTCCGCCTGCCTCTTCAAGACATGAGCCTGTTGCTGCAATCACAGGAATGCCAGAATTAAGTGCTTCTATTATCGGTATGCCAAAGCCTTCGAACTCCGAGGGATATACAAATACTTCTGCGCATTGGTAAATCACAGGAAGATCTTTTAACGGAACGTTTTTTAGAAAAACGACCCGGTTATGTAATCGGTTGGCTTCAATGTATTCTTTGACTTCTGTGGCGTAATCTGTCTCGCGTCCTATGACCACTAATTTGATTTCGTCTGGAACAGCTTTCAAAGCTCTTACGGACAACAACAGGTTTTTACGCTCTTCAATAGTGCCCACTTGCAGGAGATATCGTGCCGGAAGCTCATATTCGCCCCGGATAATCAATTTTTCGTCTTCAGTAGCTGTGGTTTGAAAAATAGAATTACAGCCCTGGTACACTACGTCTACCTTGTTTTCCGGGATGTTGAAGAAACTTATTATATCTGATTTCGTTTGTTCGCTGACTGCTATTATCCTTGTGGCATTCTTGCAGGCATACTGGAATTTATACCTATATATCGTTCGGTCGATGAGCGGGTAGAATTCCGGAAATCTCAGAAAGATCAGATCATGTATAGTAACGATCGAAGGTATCTTGGATCTGGAAATACCCACCGGAAGTTCGTTACTTAATCCATGATAGAGATCAATTTTGTCTTTTCGCAGATCACCCACGATGCCCAGTGTTCTCCATAAAGTCGGGTTGCTTAGACTACCCGGATGCCTGAAATGGACGTTGTCAGGGATACTAACCGTGTTTTGAGGACGTTTGGCTGCATATAAGGAGTACCGGTGCTCTGAATAGTATTGAGCAAGCAAATCCAGGACAAACCGGCTGTAGTTGCCCAGTCCTGTAAAATTTTGAATTGCTCGTTTTCCATCAAAGCCAATATGCATGAGTACTTAATAATAGTTTAAAAGTTGCATACCCAGAGTGAATGCTCTAAAATATACAACTTTTATTTCATAAAAGAAAACTAAACGGCAACATTATGCTCCCGTAAAGCATCATTAAGAGACGTTTTTTTGTCTGTAGACTCTTTACGCTGACCGATGATCAGGGCACAGGGCACCTGGTATTCTCCGGCTGGAAATGTTTTGGTATAAGAGCCGGGAATAACCACGGAGCGGGGAGGAACTGTACCTTTGTATTCAACAGGTTCAGGTCCGGTGATGTCAATTATTTTAGTTGAAGCGGTTAAGCAAACATTCGCACCCAAAACAGCCTCTTGTCCAACCCGTACACCCTCTACGACGATGGCTCTGGATCCGATGAAGCAATTGTCTTCAATAATAACCGGTGCAGCTTGTACGGGTTCAAGCACTCCACCAATACCTACGCCACCACTTAAGTGAACATTTTTACCTATTTGGGCACATGATCCAACTGTAGCCCAAGTATCAACCATCGTTCCTTCATCAACGTAGGCGCCAATATTAACATAAGAAGGCATCATAATTACACCCTTTGACAAGTATGCTCCGTAACGGGCTGTAGCCTGCGGAACAACCCTTACGCCTAGATCTTTAAAGTTAGTTTTGAGCTTCATTTTATCATGGAAAACGAAGGGCCCTACTTCTATAACTTCCATTTTCTGGGTTGGAAAATATAGAATCACAGCTTTTTTAATCCAATCATTTACATGCCATCCACCAGCAACAGGCTCAGCTACGCGAAGCTCACCTTTGTCCAGCATTAAAATTACTGTTTCAATGGCGTTTGCATATTCCGGGAAGGTAATGAGGTTACGGTTATCCCAAGCTTCTTCAATCTGTTTTTTTAGTTGTGGTATCATTTATAAGAATTTTTGGCAAAGTAACGGTTTTTTGAGGAGTTTTGTAAGCAAATGGCTTAGTTTGCTAACTGTGGTGGTCAGTCATTAAATCTTCTACACAAAATGTCGGATAAAGATAAGCTTAGAATTGATAAATACCTTTGGGCGATACGTGCCTTTAAAACAAGAACACTCGCGACTGAGGCTTGTAAAGCCGGTCGGGTAAAGCTTAATGGCCAAAATGTCAAGGCTTCGAGAGAAGTTAAGGTTGGTGAGGTATATCTTGTATCGAAAGGAATTGAGAAAAGGCAATTAAAAGTTAGCGGCTTGCTCCATAACCGGGTTGACGCAAAAACTGCCGTAAATTTTTACGAGGATTTAACGCCTGCCGAACATCGCCAGGCTTTCAAGTCGGCGTTTCATTCTCCGGTACTAAGCCGTGACAGGGGAACCGGGCGGCCAACGAAAAAAGACAGGAGAGAAATAGATGATCTGTTAGACGATGACGTTAGTCAGGATTCAGAAGGCTGGTTTGATGAAGACGAGTAGCTCCAGAGATCGGGTTTAGTAATCAATTTTAAGGTCTGATAATCTCCATTGTTCAAAAGCATTACTAGCCTCTTCTCTTAATATCTGAATTAGTGGTACGCTTCTGTTTTCAATAGAAAGCTTCAGCTCGTCATAAATAAACTTATCATTGAACCCTACCAAACATGCGTCATGTTTGGTGTTGGCATAATATATCTTTGATATCCTTGACCAGTAAATAGCTCCGAGGCACATTGGGCAAGGTTCACAACTTGTGTAAATAACACAATCACTCAGGTCGAAGGTTTTAAGCTTTTTTGCTGCTTTTCTGATGGCTGAAATTTCCGCGTGGGCTGTTGGGTCAATTTCGGTAGTTACTTTGTTAGCACTTTTAGCGATGAGCTTTCCGTTTTTTACAATTACAGCTCCAAAAGGACCACCGATAGCTTTGCTTACGTTATCCTCAGAAAGCTTTATCGCGATTCTCATGAATTTCTCATGTAGTTTACTATCTTCCATATTCCTTCAAAAGGAAACCCCAGCTTAAAGCCGGGGTTTGTAAATTTCATTAAAAATAAAAGAAAGTACGGGCTGAAACTATTTTTTCTCCTTCTTATAGGCTTCGTTTAATCCAGTTGTTACTTCTTTAGTAACGTCAAGGCTTTCATCGGCGAACAGTACAGAGGGGTTAGCTTTAGAGTAGGTGAGAACCAGCTTGTAGCCTTTTTTCTTAGCATATCCTTTCAGATAGTCCGCAACTTTATCGTATAGTTTTTCGTTTTCTGCAGCTGATTCATTAGCCAGGGCTGAACTTGCATTTTGATTAAACGCTTCAAGCTCCTGTTGTTTACGGGCCAGGCGCTGTTCAGTTGTTGCTCTTTGGTCGGCACTCATTGTTTGAGCATTCTGACGATATTCAGCAACTTCTCTCTGAAATGCATTTCCCTTTGAGGTAAGATCGGTTTGCGCCTTCTTTGATTTTGCTTCAAGTTTGGTTCTGATGTCTTTGTAAAAGTCTGCATTTGCAACTAAAGAGTCGGAATTAACAAATACAATTTCCTCGGTTTTCTTATCAGGAGCTGCTTTACTTTCGGCAGTGCTTGTTTTCGGTTGTTCTTTATTGCAGGAAACTACAATAGCCGCAAACATTAATCCTGCACTTATTTTTGAAAGTGTTAACAATGACTTGTTCATCTTTTTAATATTTTAGGCAAAGATAAGTTTTCGGTTGAAGTATGAAAGAGGAACTTTGAGTTTGCCGAGGGCTGTTATATTAAATTCAAACGCTGGTAATTCGTGACTTAACTCATTATTTTCTCAACAAGTAACGTTAATGCCAGTCGAAATCGTTATTTTTGAAGCTATTGTTTAATTCAAACTATGAGCGAAGAAACAGAAGACAAATCTAATTATTCGGCGGACAATATACAGGTTTTAGAGGGTTTAGAGGCAGTGCGGAAACGTCCGTCCATGTATATTGGCGATACAGGTGTTAAAGGTTTGCATCATCTGGTATATGAAGTGGTTGACAACTCCATTGATGAGGCACTTGCAGGCTATTGTGACGATATACAAGTAACCATACATAAAGGTAATTCTATAACAGTGGCCGATAACGGTCGCGGTATTCCTACAGGTATCAATAAAAAGGAAGGTAAATCAGCATTAGAGATTGTAATGACTGTTTTACATGCCGGTGGTAAGTTTGACAAAGATACCTATAAGGTTTCGGGCGGTTTGCATGGCGTTGGTGTAAGCTGCGTTAACGCCCTGTCAACCCATGTAAAAACCGTTGTACATCGCGAGGGTAAGATTTTCACCCAGGAATATGAGCGCGGAAAGCCGATGTTTGAAGTGAAGGAAATTGGTGAAAGCGGCCGTACAGGCACTATCCAAACCTTCCAGCCTGATCCGGAGATATTTACTGCAACAACCGAATACAAGTATGATACGCTTGCTGCCCGTTTACGCGAACTATCATTCCTGAACAAAGGTATCCGGTTAACGCTTACAGATGAGCGTGAGGAACTGTCTGAGGGCGGTTATCTGTCTGAAGAGTTTTATTCCCAGGGTGGGTTACGCGAATTTGTTAAGTACCTTGACGGAACCCGCACTCCGCTTATTCCGGAACCGATATATGTCGAGGGAGTAAAACAAGGAATTCCGGTGGAGCTTTCATTGCAATACAATGAGACCTATTCAGAAAATGTTCATTCTTACGTAAATAATATCAATACCGTTGAAGGCGGTACGCATGTGGCGGGCTTCCGTAGAGGTTTAACCCGAACATTAAAAGCTTATGCGGAAAAGTCGGGCTTGCTGAAGAATATGAAGGTTGAAATTACCGGAGACGATTTCCGTGAGGGCTTAACCGCTGTTATATCTGTAAAGGTGCAGGAACCTCAATTTGAGGGACAAACCAAAACTAAGCTTGGTAACAGCGAGGTGATGGGTGCAGTTGATGTTGCAGTAGGGGAGATTTTAGGAAATTACCTGGAGGAGAATCCGAAGGAGGCGAAGTTAATTGTCAACAAAGTCGTCCTTGCCGCAACTGCCCGGGCAGCTGCCCGGAAGGCTCGTGAGATGGTCCAGCGTAAGAGCGTTATGGGAGGCTCTGGTTTGCCAGGAAAGCTTGCTGATTGTGCTGATAAGGATCCGGCTAAGTGCGAGTTGTACCTTGTAGAGGGTGATTCTGCGGGTGGTACCGCCAAGCAGGGGCGCGACAGAAACTTCCAGGCGATTCTTCCACTAAAAGGTAAGATCCTCAATGTGGAAAAGGCAATGGAGCATAAGATCTACGAAAACGACGAGATCAAGAATATATTTACTGCCCTGGGGGTAAGTATAGGAACTTCAGAAGATGCCAAAGCACTAAACCTTGAAAAACTTCGTTACCACCGGATTATAATTATGACGGATGCTGACGTGGATGGATCTCACATTACAACTCTTATTCTGACATTCTTCTTCAGATATATGAAGGAACTAATAGAGTTTGGATATGTTTACATTGCCGCTCCTCCGTTATATCAGGTGAAAAAAGGTAAGGAGTTTGAATATGCCTGGAATGATGTTCAGCGCGATGCTGCTGTTCAAAGGTTAAAGGGTGCTGGTAAAGAGGATAGTGTTCATATTCAGCGTTATAAAGGATTGGGTGAGATGAATGCTGAGCAGTTATGGGAAACTACCTTAAATCCGGAAACACGTACATTAAGGCAGGCAACAATCGAGAACGCTGCAGAGTGCGATCATATATTCTCCATGTTAATGGGGGATGAGGTTGCTCCTCGTCGTGATTTTATAGAGCGTAATGCGAAGTATGCACGGATAGATGTTTAGGTTTTAGCTATAATAGTGAAAGGGGTTTAGTTTTTAATTAAGCCCCTTTTTTGTTGCTTTTGCGCTGTTAACGCCTAGGGTGTTTAAGCACATTAATACCTGCGTTCTGATTATTGATCTTATAAAACATTAAGTCGGCAATTGACGCTGCTTTCTGTTTCGCTTCCGAGGCGTTCAGTCCTTCAAAGTGCTCATCTATCGTTGCAAAGAACAGAGATTTCCACTGGTCGAAATGTTTTGGTTTTAGGGGGAACTCACGGTTGAGCTTAAAATGGGTTTCCATAGGGTTCCCCTTAAATCCTTTGTGGCCAAGTATTATTGTCTCAAAAAAATCATACATTTTCGGCAAATGATACGCCCAGTCTACTTTGGCTACATCGTTAAAGATGGGGCCGATTAAATCATCCTGCTGGACCTTTGAATAAAACGAATTTACCAATACTTCTACATCCTCCCTGGTTTCGATATCTTTTTTCATCACAGTGATTATTAATAGCCCGTAACTGATTTTTAACAATCAGGATGAGAAATAGTAAATGAGATTTTTTTTGAGAAGTAATCAATAATTGCTCCATAATTCATAAGTATATCTCCGCCAATAACGCCAATAACCGGCCCAACATCCATTTGTTCATATGCATGATTAATTGAGGCAAGGTCCAGCACGGCAGCTTCAAAATGTTGCAATTTCAGATCACCTATAGTGATCTCAGGAATAACGACACTATAACTTGCCATGGAGTTAGTTCCGAGGCCTGTAGACAAGCGGTCACTTAACAGCAAGTGCTCATGATCGATATATTCCTCAATAGTATTCTTATCTATAACCGTTCGCGAAGCTCCCGTATCTACAACAGCTCTGAATACCGTATGAAAAACAACGACTTCCACCAAGAGATGGAAGCCGTCATCATGAAGATTTAAAACGTTTAAGGGGACTTCAATGGTGTTCATTTAATCCAGCTTTTGCCTGCAGACCCATTAAATCAAATTTGATTCCGTGAGAACATTATTCATTGAACGTACGGCGTCCGCGCTCTTGTTAAAGGCCGCCTGCTCTTCAGCGCTTAAAGGAAGGTTAATGATCTTTTCAGCACCGTTTTTGCCGATAACCACTGGTACTACCAGGGAGATATCCGACTGTCCATATTCACCATCCAGGGCAACACCGCTTGAAATCAGCTTTTTCTGATCCCGCAAGATACTTTCAACCATAACTGCAGTGCCTGCACCAGGTGCATACCATGCAGAAGTACCAATCAGCTTAGTTAAAGTTGCACCTCCCACCATGGTCGCTGCAACTACTTTATCCTGTTGTTCCTGACTCAATAATTGGGTTACAGGGATGCTGTTCCACGTTGCATGTTTAATCAATGGAATCATGGTAGTATCACCGTGACCACCAATTACCATAGCATTTAAATCTGCTGGTGAACAGCCAAGTTCCTGACTTAGATAAAATTTGAAACGTGCGGAATCTAAAGCGCCTCCCATGCCAAGAATCCTGTTTTTAGGAAGCCCCGAGGTCTTTAATGTTAAATAATTCATAGTATCCATCGGATTGGATACTACTATAATTATCGTATTTGGTGAATATTTTAAAATGTTTTCTGTTACCGATTTCACTATGCCGGCGTTGGTGCCAATAAGCTCTTCTCTGGTCATGCCGGGTTTGCGGGGTAAACCGGAGGTGATAACAACTACGCTCGAGTCTGCAGTGGCTGCATAGTCATTGGTAACTCCTCTGATCTTAGAGTCAAAACCAAGCAAAGCTGCTGTTTGCATCATGTCAATTGCTTTGCCTTCTGCAAAACCTTCTTTAATGTCTAATAAGATAAGTTCTTCGGACAATGCTTTTCTGGCTATATCATCAGCACAAGTTGCGCCAACTGCTCCAGCTCCAACTACTGTTACTTTCATTCGATTTTTTTAAAGGTTATTTCTGCCTAAGTTAAAAAAAATGACATAGTAATCGAATCTTTTGGGATAAATTGTAGCGTTTTAAAAGTAATGTTCGTCACTAATTTAAACAAAGACAATAACAGCGAAATGTCCCTAATGCTTGATATATCAGGATTTGAAGCACTTTTCCAGGTGAATTATCAGTCGCTGTGTGCCAGCTCGTTCCGGATCGTTCAGGATAAGGATATCGCTGAAGATATCGTGCAGGATGTTTTTTACAGGCTTTGGGAAAAACGGGACAGCTTAATCATTACCTCATCCCTCAAAGCATATCTCTTTCAAAGTACTATTAACCAGTCTCTCAACTACATCAAAAAATATAAGAATGCATTGAAGCGTGAAGACCTTTATGGCTCAGAAACGATGGAAGACGTCAATGATGTTGAGCAGGCCATGGCCTTAAAGGAGGTGAACCAGCGGGTGGAAGCAGCAGTTAAGGCCTTGCCAGAAGCTTGCCGGATGGTTTTCATATTGAGTCGTTATGATCAGCTGAGTTACAAAGAAATTGCATCAAAGTTAGACATCTCTGTGAAAACTGTTGAAGGCCAGATGTCTAAAGCCCTCAAACATCTTCGTTCCTGGCTTCTTACAGGATTATCTCTAATAAATCTATTTTTTTTCTAATATACGTAAGGGTATCGGTCATCCGTACTGTCTTATTAATAAACAGTAATTGTTTAAAGCATGAGCGACGAAAAATACTGGAATTTAATGAGCAGGTATGTCTCCAACGAACTTTCTCTCGAAGAAACAGAGGAATTATTGGAATGGCTGGGTGACGATCCGGTCCGTGCCGAATTGCTCAAAGAGCTTCAGGATACCTGGGACAAGACCAAAAATTATCCGGAAAATTTTAAAGTAGATACCAGAGCCGCATGGCAGAAACTCAGAAGTACAATCGCTGTAGAAAAAACAGACGACCAGGTGCGTAGAATTGATTCATTCAGATGGATTAAAATCGCTGCTATGGTTCTGTTGGTATTAACAATTGGTGTTTTAAGCTACAAACAATTATCGACCAGTGGATTAATCGAGGTAGAAACTTTGGCTGGCCAGCACAAGGAATTGATTTTGCCTGATGGTTCGAAAGTGTGGCTCAACAGCAATAGTTCCTTGACTTATGAAGAAAGCTTTAACAGCGACGAGCAAAGGACAGTGAAGTTAACAGGTGAAGGCTTTTTCGAAATTAAAAGGAATCCTGACAAGCCTTTTATAGTTACAACCGGAAGAACCCTTACCCAGGTTTTAGGAACTTCCTTTAATATTAAGCAGGAGGACGAGGGCAATATAAAAGTCTCGGTTGTAACCGGTAAGGTGTCATTTAAGTCGAAAGACAACCCTGTGCAAGAGCTTTTTTTGTTGCCAGGGGATGCCGGTCTGATTACAAAAGAGGGGTACGTGGCGAAAAGTTCATATGAAGATCAAAACTTTCTTTTCTGGAAGAATAAAAGTCTGACTTTTCAAAATTCACCTGTTTCTCAGGTGATTAAAACTCTGGAAGGTGCTTATGAAATAAGCTTCCGACTTGAAAACTCAGCTCTTCTTAATCAAAGGATTACCACTTCGTTTGATAATGCCTCGCTAAATGATGTCAGCGATGTTTTAGAAGCTTTGCTTGATGTAAAAATTGTGAAATCAGATTCTGTCTACCTTGTAAAGAAGAAATAGCAGACAATCAAACTTATTATGAGACGTATTTTAAAAAAGATAATATTCTTTATGGCCATGCTATGTTTTGCCCAAAGCAGTTTTGCGCAGAACAAACTGGCGAAGAAAGTTACAGTAGCCTATAATCAACAAAGACTATCTTATATCCTGGAGGATCTGGGTAAAAGTCATAAACTCAGGTTTTCATATAACAATGCAGATCTGGAACTAAACAAGAAAATAAGCATCCGGCTAAAAGCTCAACCGCTCAGTTCCGTCCTGAATGCACTTTGTATCGAAACGGGTTTGCAGTGGCAGCAAGTAGGAGAGCAGATAATCTTGAAGCCTAATCCAAAGAGAACGGCCGATTCTGAGGAACCGTCCAAGTCTCTCTTTCAAACCATTAGAGGAGTTGTTATTGATAAAGAAAGTAATATGCCGATACCAGGAGTAACCGTTGCGGTTTCCTCCGCCGATAAAAGGACATCCACAAATTCAGAGGGCGAATTTCGTTTCAGAAGTATTCCCGTGGGCAGGCATGAAATTGAATTCTCAGCTTTGGGTTATAAGAAGACGAGTATATCGCAGGTGCTGGTAAGTTCGGGCAAGGAACTTGTTCTAACGATACCATTGACTGAGTCGATAACAGATTTGAATGTGGTTTATGTTAGTGCTAATAAGGATGTTCAACGGCCATTGAATGACATGGCAACGGTAAGCGCCCGTTCTTTCTCAACAGAAGAAACCAGCCGTTATGCAGGGAGTGCATTTGACCCAGCCCGGATGGCTCAAAGCTTTGCGGGAGTAACGGCCGGAAATGATATCAACAATGATATCGTTATTCGCGGAAATTCCTCTAAAGGATTACAATGGCGTTTGGAAGGGATAGAAATTATTAATCCCAATCATTTTGGAGAAGAGGGAAGTTCGGCTGGAGGTATCAGTATGATCAGCTCCGGTATGTTAACCAATTCAGATTTTTTTACAGGAGCCTTCCCGGCAGAATATGGTAATGCACTATCAGGCGTCTTTGACTTGCAATTCCGCAAGGGAAATACAGAGAAAAACGAATATGCTTTTATGGCTGGTTTACTGGGAACTGAGGCGACGGTAGAAGGTCCCTTCAAAAAGGGCGGTAAATCATCGTATTTGATCAATTATCGTTATTCCACACTTGGAATTCTTGAACAATTGGGAATATCGCCGGCTGGTGAGGGTAGAGTGCCTATTTATCAGGATCTGGCGTTTAATCTTAATTTCCCTACAAAAACTGCAGGGACTTTTTCCCTTTTCGGGATAGGAGGGATAAGCAGCCAGAAACAGCAAGCTGAGAGAGACTACACTGTTTGGGAAAGTCTCGACGATAAGTTCGACAGGCGCTTCGGGTACAACTCAGGGAGTGCAGGGCTAAAGCATCTGCTTTCCCTCAATAAAAAAATATATCTGAAAAATATATTGTCTTACTCTGGGAACCGCATTACTGATGATGTAGATTCACTTAGTAACACGTATGAGAAAAGTACCTACGGCCGGGATACTTACATTAATGAGAGCTTCCGGTATTCCGGACTTGTCAATTACAAGGTAAACTCTAAAAATACAGTCAGAGCCGGTATAATTAGCTCACTGCTTACTTTCGACCTTAACTCGCTGGTGTACAAAAAGCAGATTGACAGGCTCAGCAACTTACTTCAAGCTCAGGGTAGCGCCTGGAACCAGGAGTCTTTTGTTCAATGGAAACACCAGTTTAACGATAAGCTCTCTGTCAATTCCGGCTTACATGCCAGTTACTTTAACCTTAGCGAGACTGTGAGCATTGAACCCAGGGCCGGATTGAACTGGTGGATTAAGCCCAATCAGCAGGTTTCCCTCGGGGCCGGAGTGCATAGTCGCCTGGAGCCTATGGCTTTTTATTTTGCCAGGAATGAGCTGCCTGATGGAACAGTTATTGAATCGAACAGAGAGCTATCGCCATCAAAGGCCTTGCATATAGTTGCCGGATATGAAAGAAGCTTCCGTAATCGTATAAAATTTAAAGCCGAAGCTTATTATCAGCATCTCTTTAACGTGCCTGTTTCGAATGATCCGGCGGTTAACTTCTCAACGATAAACAGTGCCGATGCTTACATGATCTATGCCCGTAATTATCGTGCACTCACAAACAAAGGGAAGGGAACAAACACAGGCCTGGAGCTTACCTTAGAGAAGTCATTGAGCCAGGGATATTATTTCCTTATTACATCTTCTCTTTTTGACTCTAAGTTCAGTCCCTTAAGTGGCAAAAAATATAATACGAATTTTAACAGCAATTATGTAGGCAATATTGTTAGCGGAAAGGAATGGAAGACCGGATCCTCAAATAAAAACTTATTTGGAATCAATACAAAGGTTGTATATACAGGTGGCCGTCCTTATACGCCCATTAACCTTGAAGAGTCATTAAGAGAGGATTATCAAACCGTCTTCGAAGATCAAATAAATACTATCAGAACGTCGCCATATTTTAGGTTAGACCTTTCCGTGAACTACCGGATTAACAGGCCAAAGTTAAGTCATGCCATTTTCCTGGATATCCAAAACATTATGAATCGCCGCAACGAACTAGGAGAGTTTTTTAACTCTGATAAAAATAAGATCGAGAAAGCTACCCTGGCGGGAATGATACCTTCTCTTTATTACAGGATAGAATTTTAAATAATTATCATATGAAAAAACAAGTTTTCCATACACTTTTATTACTCTTTATTTCTCTGACTATTACTGCATGCAATAAGAATGGTTTTGGTCCATGCATAAGAGGAAATGATGACGAAGACTCGCAAAGCAGGGCACTGGCAGAGTTTACCAAGATTGATTTTCAGATGGAAGGCAAGTTGATAATTCGTAAGGCACCGGAAAACCGGATTGTCATAGAGGGTAACTCCAACCAGATAGCGGAAGCAAAAAGCCGTGTTGAAGACGGGAAGTTGAAAATTTACAGCGACCGTTGTCTGAAGAATACTGATTTTAAATTCGTGGTGTACACTGATCAATTGGAAGAAATAAGGCTTGCAGGTTCTGGAAATGCCCAAACAGAGGATATCTTTGATGCAGAGAAGCTCAATATAGAGCTTTCCGGATCAGGAAAAATCAGTGTGAAATCGGAAAGTGACTGGGTCACCGCCAAAGTGAGTGGCAGCGGTGATGTTTATATTGAGGGATCTTGTTCTGATTTCGAAGCCCAGATAAGTGGATCAGGAAAGATACATGGCTATCCCCTGGTATCCGAAAAAGCCAGCGTTAATATTTCCGGTTCAGGTAACCTGGAGATCTTTGTAAGCAATGAGCTTAACGCAAATATCAGCGGAAGCGGCGGTGTACGCTACAAAGGCAATCCAGGCAAAGTCAATTCGTCAATAAGCGGATCCGGCAAAATTGTGGGTGTAGAATAGCGATTACTTTCCTGGTGCTTCAATTTTCAATTTAATAAATTTATAACCTAACAATCCTTCCATATTACTGCCCTGGATGAGAACAGTGTAGTATCCAGGCTTATCTGCCGAATAAAAGTTTGTACTGGCAGTTCCGTTATTATCCACGTAGATATGAGGCTGCCAGTAAACGGTTGAGCGATAATCAGGCGTTTTAACGACGTTTGAGGAATTATAGCGCGGCTGATAAAATTGTCGGGCGGTGGTTATAGGTATTGGCCTGTATGTGGCTATCCCCGGGGTCGTTTTGAAAAATATTCCATTACCAGAGCGAGTGGTGATTTCCAAATATGCAGTGTTAGGAAATCCCATTAGCTCGGTCGATGTCAGGAATTCAGAATCGTACCTGCTGGTATTGCCCATATTATACATTACCTCTATCCCGGTGATCTCACTCGGCGAAAGCGACGAAAATGCAGAGTTTATGTACTCATAATATTGATTGTATCCTGACGAATCAGTAGGCTCGTAAAACCGGTTCAGGTCTATTCCATCTACTATGAACCGCACACGTTTATCGTAAACATAAAAGAATTGATTGCCCGTTTTGTTGGTCTTTATCATAAAGCCTTTAACTTGTTTCTGCAACAGGTCTAGCACAGAATAAGTCGGGGATTTGCTGATCTGTTCGAGGTCTATGATCTGGTCAGCTTCACCGGCACCATTGAGATTTTTGGAGTTTTTTATGGCTCTTTTGGCTGTGATGATCACATCCTTAAGCATATTGGGGCCATTTAGCTTTTCAATATATTCTTTATAATCTTTTCTGTTTTTTATAACATTTGAGGTAGTGCTGTCCATATTAACATACCATGGAATTAAAGGAGGCTCGGTAGAAACAAAGGGCTTCGCAGGTTTAAAGCCGTCCATTTCAAGCCCCACATTAAAGCTTTTTCCGCGGGTGTTTCTCGCCTGTACGAAAAATGAAACGGTATCAACAGGTGGGAAATTTGCAAACGAGAAACGTCCCGCATTATTGGTAACAGTGTCTCTTATCAGACGGAGCTTGCCGCTGGCAAACAAAAGAACTTTAGAGTTCGAAACGGGCTTATTAAAAGCGTTAAGAACTTTACCACTTACAGCCAGACCTGGTTCAGGAGTAAAGACCGGCGTATTTTTGCCTTTAAATATTTCGTTCCAGTTATAGCCAACCCATCCCTGCGTCAGTAGCAACACGTCAAGAGCGTGATGGGCTTGCGGGCTTCCCGTAAAATAATATGCTGGCTTCTCTATGGCACCTTTTAGTTCAGAAGAAAGGTAAAACTGGCTTAAAATATTATTCTCGAGCGTGTCGATATTTACCTGCGAGTCGTCAGTAACAGATAAGGAAAAGCTGCCTTGTACAGGTTTACCAGCCATATCAGAAACCTGCAGGTTAAGTGCTATACTATCTCTGGTTTTGTAACTTGCCTTTGCTGAACCGATATTGATATTGAGTTTAGTTTTATGGTCAATGTAAACCAGCCTCTCCGCAACAGCCTGATCCTTGTCGTTAAATACAGTAAAATGGGCAACCCCAGTCGGAAAAGACAGCTTTGACACCAGGCCGCTTACCCTTTGTTTGTTCGCGGCAAAATTGGCCCCGTAATACATATGCCCTCGTGAGAAGCCAGTAAGCCGGTAAGTCTTGTTATCAAGTAAGTCGGCACTTAAAAAAACGGCCACCCGTACGGAGTCAGACTCTGCCCGGTTCAAAACTTTAATTGTGATCCCCGAAGGATTGATCGCAGGTAAAGCATACAATTTAGTAGCGCCATTTGCCAGTGTTAATTTTGCTGAATAGGTTTCATTCGCCTGTGGGGCAATATCAAACGCGCCCATGCCATTATGTAAACTTTCAAAACTGAGAATTTCGTTATTCTTACTGTCAACAATGGTTCCCTTGACAGGTGTGCTTTTACCATTAGGAAGGACAGCTTTGAAAGCCACTTTAGAAGGTAGTCCGGCTACCAGGTGACCTCCTTCAGGCATAAATTGCAGATCTATGTCTTCGGGTTCAAAGACGTTTAGCGGAATGACCACTTTTTGTTTAGGATCTTTCTTGTCCTGCGCAATTATAGTTAAGGTGTTCCCGGTTTTTGCGGGGGCGATGAACTTACCTTCAATGCTGCTGGTGAGTGTTTCATCGGTGCTTTTCGAGAGCGTTTTACGTCCATCCAATACACGCCATTGTATTTCTTTGAAGCCGATAGCCTCATTGTTTTGTTTTTTGAATTGCAATCCAAACGACACTTGCTTTTTTCCGTCGCTTAATGCTGAACTATGCCGTGCTGTAACCAGCCATTGCTCTTCACCGGCACTCGCTATGTAAAAGCGTTTTTTAAAGAAGGTATCTTCTCCGAAATTCTGCATCCAGTTAGTGTATGCACGTAAATAATAGGCACCCTCGCTGATCGTCTCGTCGAGGATAATTTGTCCCCAGGTTAGACCAAACGCTGCCGGTACACATATCCTTTGAGCCACCACACCACTATCAGAGATAAGCTCCAGGTAAACCAGTCCGCTGCGGCTGGAGTAAGCGCCTGTCTGCGCATCCAGGAGATAGCCCTTGAACCACAGTGTATCTCCTGATATATAACCGGGCTTGTCGGTATGGATAAATAGCTTCTCGGCAGGCAGCTTTTTGCTAAATGTATCCAGCGCCGCAACAAGTCGCTGCATGTCAGGAACAGTGTTTGATGCGCTTGTTTGAGCTCTTGCAGAAAAAGAATATATTAGAAGAAAGAAGCTGACAAATAAGAATCTGATAGAAACAGAAGCGTGCGGTAATGCTGTCATGTTATGTGATAAAGGCCTTTATTAAGAGCTGATTATGTTTAGGTTATTCCTCCTCAAATCTAATTCAGTGAAAGCAGTTTTGCAAGAAGAATCGAACGGCCGGCACAGGTGGCACTAATCAGAAATCACAAAACAAAAAAGGATGCTACCTTAAAGAAAGATAACATCCTTACAGAAATTAAGGGGATCAATTAGAACGGGTAGCCAATGGCCAGGTTAAATACCAGGTTTTCTTTACGCCAATCTCTGCTAAAGTCAATATCGTTAAATACCCAGCGTTCGCCTTTTGGGAGCCATGGTTTTCGGATAGGAAAAGCCAGGTCAGTACGCAATACAAAGAAAGACAGATCGAAGCGTAAACCAACTCCGGTACCTACAGCCAGTTCACTTAAGAATTCTTTGCTAAAAGTGGCGCCGGGCTGTGGGTTTTGAGGGTCCTCATTCAGCAACCAGATATTCCCGGCATCAATAAATAAGGCACCGCGGAGAATATTATTAAACTTAGGGCGGTACTCTGTGTTAAATTCCAGTTTGATGTCACCGGTTCTATCAGGAGCGATGGCATTCCTATCCACTACCGGGTTTGTTGTTCCGGGGCCCAATGACCTTGCCCTAAAGGCCCGTAAGCTATTGGTTCCACCGATAAAGAACTGCTTTATAAAAGGTAAAGATGATGAATTACCATAAGCCAGCCCATAGCCTGTAATCAGCCTGCTTGCTATCTGGCTTCCATAACCAAGATTAAAATAATGTCTGAAATCATTTTCTATCTTAACATACTGGGAAAAACGAGCACCTAAAAATTGCACGGTATCGCCATCCTTGTAATTGGCACCCATTGCCAGTCCGAGGATATTACCCGACAGATCAATGTTGAAGTTTTCATAGAAGGTATTCTTCTTTCTTGTCTCAACGGTATTGGTGTAAAGGAAATTGTAATTAGGACCGATGATAAACTGTTTTTCAATGGCCTTGGCGAATGTACTTCCCGGAGTGGCCAGCGCACTGTACGCCGGCGTTACATTGGCCGGTTGCACGTAATTGACTGCAAATATGTTTAGCTGATGCTCACGTTTAACATCCTCTTTCCATACATATCCAAATGAAGTGCGGAAAGAATTAAGCGCATAACTTTCCCTGCGGTTTAAAAAATCGTAACCCAGCATGATCTTGGTCCGGGGAATAAAAGCACTTGAGGCGTTAAATTTAAAAGGGCTTATCAATTTTGGGATGTTCAAATTTGCCTCAGCTCCAAAACGTAATAAATTATTGCCCTGGTTCACGCCAGACACTTGTATATCTGTTCCTGCGTAGGCGTTTATTGTTAACAGCTCTGCCCCTCTGAAAGCATTTCTGTTTCGCCAGCTAATGTTGATCTCCGTCCCATTAAAGTTTGCAGAAGTATTTCTTCCCAACAGCTCGGCTCGTAATGACTTTTTGGGATAGGGAGACAGGTAATAATAGGTATCTAACTTATTATCTTCAGAATCCGCAGTCTCGACAAACTTATTTTTTACAAATTTGAAGGTGCCTAAATTCACCAGGCGGTTCAAAGACATGTTATGATCCGTTCGATTGTAAATATCTCCTTTATGAAAGAACATCGTGCGTTCAAAAACCTGTGGTTTGAAGAGATTAGTGCTGTCTACCACAATAAAGTCTTTGTAAGGCTTCCCATAGTCAACACTCAAAGAGTCGTCAGCAAGATTATAGTTCGGATAGATGTATATATTTTCGATGTTAAAAACTTGTTTCGCCTTTTCGGGCATAGACTCTTTTACATTAACAACCAGATCAACTTTCTGCTGGTTATTACTACTGTCTACCTGTATAAGTATATGGTCAGGGCTAAAATAGTAGAAACCTTTTTCTTTTAACCGGTTATCAATGCGAGTTCGTTCGGATTTGATAACATCGAGGTCATAAGACTCCCCAACTTTTAAAAAGCTTCTCCGGGAGGTTCTCACAAGTGCCTTGCCTAATGATGAACTGTCAGTGGCAAAACGTACGCTGTTGATCATATATTGAGGGCCGGGGATGGCAGTATATGTTAGGCTAGCTGTCTTTTTCTTCACCGAGCTGTCGGCTGTAACTTCTGCGCGAAAATATCCGCGGTTTTCCAGCCGGTTCTGCACAAGATCTCGATTGTAGTCTACCTTAACAGAGCTAAACAATACCGGGGGCTGCCCGAATTTGTTTCGGATCTTATTCCCGAGTCCTTTTTCCTTTTTAGGATTTCCGAAAGAGTTATAGATCCATAATTTAAAAGGGATTCCTAAAAACCTTGAATTTGGCCTGGGCCGTAAAACTCCTTCCAGCTCTCCTGAGAGAGCTTTAGATTCCCTTTTTTTAATGTTTTTATCCTCAATTTTTACACTTGCACCGGTATAAAGATAGTCGCCTTCAGGCACATATTTGGTGCTGCTGCACGCTGCGACAATTAACGTGGGAATTAAAATAAAGTATATAGATCTTTTACTCATCTGCTGCAAGTTTTCTTTCTGCCTTTTCTTTGTCGCGGCGTTGTTTTTCTTCTTCGGATTTACGTGCCAGTATTTCTTTAAACTGATTGTAATCCAGGTTAATAATGAATCCGAGGCCGGTTTCAATAACTTGTCCTTCCACAGCTACCTGATACTGGTTTTTGCGGTATGCTCTTAGCATATAGCGTCCATCTTTAGATAACTGATAATCCACGGCTAAATCTCCGGCTACATTATTCGAAGTCTGTCTGGGTTGGCGAGGACCTTCGAGTTCGAAATTACTGCCGATGGAAACCTTAATCCGATCATTCATTAAACGTTTTGATGCGGTGACATTTAAGTCTGTCCGGTTTTTCAGTTGTCCGGTGGTATAGTCATCGGTAGACTCAAGATTGAAATTAAGGTCTACTCCTCCAATTAAGCCGCCGGCAACATCGTTTAATTGATCGTTCAGCAGTTTGCTAACACTTTGCCTGGCCAATGATTCAGGACTGGTACCGCCGGCACTGCTGCTGAATGGATTATCGGAAATAAAGCGGTTCAATAACACAAGTGCAAAAGCTTGTTTATTCAATTCGGACGGCTCTGTCTTAAGCTGGTCGAGCCGGGTGTTAACTGTTGTTATTACCGTACTGGATACGTTGTAATTTCTTTCCGGAAGGTCAATGTCAAACGAAATCACGGGTTTCATCAATTCGCCTTTCAGATTGAGAAGAAGCTCAAATGGAAGACGTTGTTTATACATGTTAACCTCAGAAGCTGTTGATGAACCCAACTGATTTGCTACCAGGTCGATCGGGGCCGTTTCAGCAACATAAACGGCCGTCACATCAATATCTGCAAGCATAGGATCGCCAGTCCAGGTAATTGTGCTGCCTTTTCTGATGTCGAATCTCCTTTGTATAAAGTTAAACGATAATTCATATGCTCCCTCGTCCAGAACATAGTTTCCTGTCAGTGTTATTTTTCCGCTTGGGTCTATACCTGCGTTGAGTTGCGCCTGGCCTCTTACTTCCAGAAAATCTCCCGTACCCTGATCCACAATAATGCTGAACTCAGCCTCTTTATCCACTTCAATATTGGCGTTTACATTCATACCTGTCAAAGCTGAGTTTTCGATGGTGTCTGGAGCAGAAGTAAGAGCAGTATTATTTTCAGGGTTATTTAGATCTACGAATTCAACAATTCCTTCACGTTCTTCCAATCCCGGATCACTTTGCGGAAGTACGAGAGTGAATTTAGTACCCTTAAGCACCTTCAGGTTACCATCAACTTCCGGCTGCGCCATATCTCCCCGGATTCTAAGACGGGTGTTTATAAAGAGTTGACCGTAATACATTTCATTGTCTTGGGCAGTCGAGCTTAGTACTTGAAAGTTGTCGGCGCTTACGTCTAAGTTGAAACGATAGTCAAGGTAATTGGATGTAAGTAGCGACCCATCTACGGCGAGGGTGTTCCCTGCAGAGTCGGTAAGGGTAAATGTGTTAAAGCGAATTCCTTCGTCATTAAAAGTAAGACGTTCATCTTTGATCGTATAAAGCGAATTCAAAACTCCAACTCTAAACGCTGCATTATTGAAATTGACATCACCGTTTACATTAGGGTCGGATGTAGTTCCATTGACATTTAATCTTCCGTTTATACTTCCGCTCGCATCTTTTATTCCGCCCATTGTGAAGCCCTGGATACTTTTTAAATTAAGATTAGCGATATCTAAAATAAGATCGAAGCTGCTGTTGTTAGTATAGTAGAACCCATTTAAATTGACTTCATTACCCTGACCAGTAATAGACATATTAGCCGCAAGGGTATTTGCCCGTTCGTTATTTACTTTTAGTGCTATATTACCCACCGTGTCGCCCATATAATTGAAATCACCGACGGTAAGGTCAGACGTAAAAATAGCGCTGGTCTGTAAATTTCTAACCAGTGCATTGCCGTTTATGGTACCTCCAACCAGGAGCGAGTCTTTCCGGGCTATTTCTGTTAAGGTTTCAATTTTGAAGTTGGTGAATTTTACCTCAAGAGGATTATTGAGACCGGGTGGGGTGGTATTTAAAGACAGCTGCTGGCCTTCGCTTGACAAGGTGAAGTTTTGCGCCATGATACCTGCACTTCCAAAACGAATAAAATTGTCAGAACTCACTGTCCAGGGCTGATAGTTTAGCACCACACCGTCCGTGTTCAGGCTGAACTCATAGCTGGAGTCATTAGCTTTTAATGCACCTGCAAGTAAATAGTGCTGTTTGTTCTTAGCATCCTTCACCTCCAGTCGTGTGCTGAGAATGTTATTCTGTACATTCCCGGTAACTGAGGTATTTAAAAGTTTAAACTGTGAAGCGTTCAGTTGATTGAGCGCCAGAGAGTAATTGATAGCATCGTTGGCTGTGTTTACCTTCAAAACCAGATTATTAAGGTCGTAACTTCCATAAACAATTCTTGGTGCAGTGGCATTAGCGTTGAGCTGACCGGTTCTGCCATCGAAACTGCCGCTAAGGTTTACAGTAGCCATTTCTTTTATGTCTGGGACAAATTGAGAGAGAAGTGGCGCATTTATTACTTGTGCGGTAAATGTTAAATGCTGATCCGGCACGGTAGGCGCTTTTACTGCTCCGGTAGAGTAGTATTTGTTGATCACCGACTGGATGGCCGGTGCTAATTGAGTAAGTTTATATTTCCCGGATACATTAGCGTTAATTACTTCCGACCGCAATTTTAAGCTGTTGCTATCTGCCGAAGCCATAGACGTAACATCCACCGAATCGAGTTGAATCCGTTGTCCCGAACGCACAATTATCGCGTCTGTAAGCTGGATATTTCCGTTCAGGTAGTCTACATCTGCCGTGGAAAGGTCTGCAACCAATTTTCCGCGGAAGCGAAAATCATCGGCCATGAAATTTAGCTTTTGAAGATTAACACTGTCCATGTCGAGGGTTAGATCAACGGCAGGATATTTTTTATTGAGATTAGCTTTTGCATTGAGATCAAAAGCAATGTTAGGATCAGACATGTTGGCCACTGCTGCAATAGAACCATTCCGGGCTGTACCCTTCATTGAAAGGTTGCGATAATTGTAGCCGTTGTATTGGGCTTGAATTACTTTACCGCTAAATGCTCCGTTTATCTTCTTCGGATCGGTGCCGCTGGCGTTTACTTTAGCCACCAGGGAAACTTTCCCCATTGTCTTTTCCTGTCCGATTATCCGGCCTACATTTAAGCTATATGCTTTGACATCTGCTTTATATCGCATAGTCTTCCCATTCTGAACAAAAGCAACAGCTTTAGCACTCCCATCTGTAGAGTTTAAGTTCAGATTAGTATTAAAGCTACTTATACTACCCTTGAAGGTCCCGTTTAAGCGTAACGCATCAGGTATTCGAATGTTGGCGGGTATTGCCCCGGCCGGAGCAAGGGCATAAATATCACGGCTCCTGGTATTAAAGTTTTTGATGTTCAGATCAAAGAAGGCTTTATTCATATCGGGTAATCCAGTGATCTTAGCCGAAGCATTCAGGCTGGTATTGCCAAAACCAGAAATTTGGAGAGAAGGAATAGATAAGTTCTTTAGTTGTCCGTTTACCCTGCCATTAATATTAAGAACTTCATGAGAGTGGCTCTTAAATGGTTCAGTGGCTGCAAGGCCTGGTACAAACACCAGAACGTCTCGTAAGCCTAAGCGACTATTATCCAGATTGGCATTAACCCTTAGATCGCCTGGATTATTTGTCAGGCTTTCAATGGAATTGTATCCGAGTTGAATCTCATTCCTAATGAGCGTCTGACTGGTCTGAACATAAAGATCCTTCAAATAGGCCTGATTTTTACCATAAAAGAAAGAGGTGCTAAGCCGACGGAGGTCAAAGCCACTTTTTTCTTTCATACTGCCGGATTTGATATTGCCGGAAATAGTGTCCTGAGCATACACTAGATCTGCCAATGAAAGGCTAAGGTTTTGAATATTCAAGTGCCCATAGTCCATTCCCCGGCGTTGGACCGGCATGTTTTGATCATCGAAACGAAGATTGTTATTGTTCAGATTAATGTTAGATGACGTAAACTTCCATACATCTGCCTGAGCTGAAACCTCTTCCTTTGCTTCTTTCTTAACAATTTTAGCTTGTTCTTTTTTTCCTAGTGTGATATGAAAAGAGGAGTTGTCAAGATTCAGGTCGTTCAGACTAATTGCCTTGTTTTTCATATCCAACTTATCCGTTTCAACATTTAGAACCCCTAGATTAACGTCTGCTTTAAGTGCAGACACGTCATTCTGGTAACTAACTTTGACACGGTCTATCTCCGCACTGCCCAGATGAAAGTCGAGATCTAAAGGTTGCTGACTTTCTACAATATTCGCACTTTCTGAGTCTGCCTTTACAGCAGGTTTGCCCTGGATAACTACCGCGTTCACATTAGAGAGCTTAAATTTCGGAATATTATATCTCATGCTGTCGAGGTTAAATTCCTTGATCCGGGTATCGAAGTGTCCTAGATAGATGCTGACGTCATTAGCAGTAGGGGCATCCTTATATTTTATCCTAATCCTGTCCAGATTTACTTTGTCGATCGAGAACTTCATGGGCGCGGCAGCAGTATCTACCGGAGCCGGTTTCTTCTGTTCGCTTACGAATGCATTAATGATGTAATCAAAATTAAAAACACTATCAGGAGTACGCTGAATGTTCCCTGTAATGCCTCGAAGATCTATTTCATTGATCTCGACAGTGTTTTGCATCAGTTTTAGAAGACTGATATCAACTTTTAGTGTATCACCTGCCAGTAAGGTATCTCCTTTTTGATCTTCAAAATAAATGTCCTCTAAAACAATTAGCTTCGGCAGATCGAGGCTAAGCCGGTTTATTTCAACTTTAGTACCGATTTTATTTTCCAAAAAGCTGACAGCTTTTCCCCTGGCAAAGTTCTGAACTGCGGGTACTCTAATGAGTACAAAAAGCAGGAGTATAAGGAAGACAATAGTTCCTAATATCCAAAGTATGATTTTTAGTGAGAGTATACCGTAATTTTTCAAGCAAATAAGGATTAACTCCTTATAAATTGCTTAATGCGGGAAAATGTTTGAATTTTAACGTTTTTTGCGTATTGGTGTTTCGGAACAAAACTAGTTGCATAGATTGAACTGTTATTCTGCTACCAAATCTATTTTTAAAAAATCTACGGACAGAGTCTGGTAGTATTATAATCCTTAAAACAGGGCTAAGCGATATAGCTTTCTAATATCTTAAACCCACTGGTAGTTTGCATCTCCACTTTTCCTGCAGTAGCAGGGATCAATATACTATCTCCCATTTTTACCTTAAGCTTAGTATCATCGCACTCTAAGATGTATTCACCATCCACGCAGACATGAATTACGAAAGAATCCTTAGCTGAATAATCGCGCTCAGTTGCTTCGGTAAACTCAAGGATGTTAGTAGTAAAGTATTCACAAGTAACCACTTCTACAGGTTCATTTACCTTTTTTTGATATAACGATTTATATTCCGGATATACGTTGTAGTCGATAGCTGCTAAGGCTTCCTGGGTATGCAATTCACGTTTATTGCCCTTGTCGTCCACGCGGTCAAAGTCGTATATCCGGTAAGTAATATCCGATGTTTGCTGTATCTCAGCAATTAACAAGCCTTTGCCGATAGTATGCACCCGTCCTGCCGGCAAGAAAAAAACATCGCCCGCTGTCACCTCTTCTTTATTAAGGATGTCGTTTATTTTTCCAGTGTTTAACTTCTCCAGATAGGTATTCTCATCCGTTTGTTGGTTAAAACCAGAGATCAATGTCGCTCCTTCATCAGCCTGAATAACATACCACATTTCTGTTTTGCCAAAAGAATTATGGCGTTCTTTGGCTAACTTATCATCCGGGTGAACCTGTATAGACAGGTCGTCATTAGCGTCAATAAACTTAACTAAGAGCGGAAACTCGTCTCCAAATCTTTCATAAACTTTTTGACCTAGCAATTCAGATTTAAAACTAGTTAACAAAGCATCCAGGCTCTTTCCGGCTAATGATCCATTCTCTACAACAGATACATCACTTTTAACCCCGGAAATTTCCCAGGTTTCTCCGCAATTTGGAAGAGGAGAAAAATCCTTTCCCAGATAAGTGTTTATTTTTTCGCCGCCCCAGATCTTATCTTTATAAATAGTTTTAAACTTTAAAGGATAGAGAGTTGACATGTCTTTTTTTGTGGCAAATATATATTTTAAAAACAAAAGAACAAGCAGGAACGCACGATTAAACATTGCTAAATCGTTTCGCTTAAGTTATCTCTACTGATTTATTTGTTTAATAAACGCTTGAAGAATGAGCCTGCTTTGTTTACCACATTAATCTTTTCCGATAGACTATCCATAAGACTTGTATCCATCGACGGAGAGGGTCCCATATCGAGTGTCAGGTCTAGTTGTTTAGGATAAAGGAGAATAAAACTGTTGCTATTAAAATAATTGATAAGGTAATATGGCAATCGATCTAACTGGGGGCTAAACGACCTATGATCTTTGCGGGATGTAACGATAAGAAACAGATCGTTGGGCTTTAGTTCACGGGTAAAGATGAGAAAGTCTTCCCACTCATTAAAAGGAAAAAATGAAGCTTTGAGACGTCCATCCAATTGGCTTTCCAGCTCTTCAATGGTTTCTTCATGCGCATAAAAGATGATTGGCAGCCCCGATTCTTTGCTAATAGTGGTAAGCTTGGTAAGCCAGTGAAGAAAGCCAGGTTCATGTTCAGCCTGAGGTGGAACTACCACCATCATTCGCTTCAAAGTGTTAAATGGCTGTACGGATTTATAGATGAAGATGGTTTCAAGGGTACGCTTTAAGATTGTTTGGGCAACAGGTCCGAAGAAATCCTCAAGCCCGGCATTCTTATGTAGACCAATCAATACATCGGTGATGCGCTGTTCTTTTATGGTATAGATAATACCGTTGGCAATATTAACATCAAAGCGAGTCAATGGAATGATGGTATTTTCGGTTGCAGACGCATGTTTAAGAGCCTTATCCATCATCTTTTTTCCGGTAGCATGCATTTTGCCGTCATCAATGCCATCGCTGACAATATGTAATCCATAAACTGGAATTTGGCTTTTCTTTGGTTTTAGCATCAATCCAAAATCGACAAGCTCAGATACGGTGTCAGGATAGGCAAGTGAGATGAGTATCTTTTCATCGTTGTCGTTATTCTTTATGCTTTCACTTTCCTCTTTTAAAGCAATTTTTTGCGACGCTTTTTCAACTACAAAGGAACTGATGGTACAAGTGATGAGAATCATTAAAATCGCTCCGTTAAGAACATCCTCACTAAGTAACCTGATGGGATCTCCAGTGGGAGTTTCAGCGAGAATGATGTTATATCCCACTAACACAACAGCCAATGTTGCACCTACACGGGCATTACTCAGTCCGAAGATCAGTTGTCTTTCATTAACTGAAAGTTTGAACGACTTCTGCGTAAACCATGCGGCCATAAATTTTGAGATTATTGCGAGTGAAATCATTACAGCTGCAACTGTTATTGCACCCCATCCCTTAAATAAAACACTCACATCGACGAGCATACCTACGCTTATGAGGAAAAAAGGTATAAAGAATGCATTTCCAACAAAGTCTATCCTGTTCATCAAGGGTGATAAGTGCGGAATAAATCGATTCAAAGCCAGCCCCGATAAGAATGCACCGATAATTGCTTCCAAACCTGCTACTTCTGCAAGAAAGGCTCCTAAAAAGACGATAGCCAATACAAAAATGTATTGGGAAATATTATCATCGAACCTTTTGAAGAACCAACGGGCAATGAGCGGAAAAATATAAAAAATGACAAACCCAAAGACGATACAGCCGATAACAAGTTGTATCCAGAAAGCTGGACCAATGTCTCCTTTGGTCATCCCAGTTACTATAGCCAGCACCAAAAGCGACAAAATATCGGTGATTATCGTTCCGCCAATACTCATTGTAACGGCCCTGATACGAGATATGCCATACTTGCTTACAATGGGGTAAGCAAGCAGCGTATGTGACGAAAGCATACTTCCTAGCAATATAGCAGATGGAATACTGAAGCCGAGGACATAGTAGGCTGCAAAGCTTCCCAACAGGATCGGGATCAAAAATGTAAACAGTCCGAAAACGAAGCTTTTAACACGTGTTTTTTTAAACTCTTCTATATCGATTTCAAGTCCCGCCATAAACATGATGTATAAAAGGCCAACAGTGCCAAATAACACAATGCTACTATCACGAGCTAAAAGATTTAAGCCATATGGCCCGATGATTACACCAGAAAGAATAACACCGATGATATGTGGAACTTTAATCTTATTGAAAAGTATAGGGGCAAAAAGAATGATAAAAAGTACCAGTGAGAAAATAACCACAGGATTTTTTAAAGGAAGGGAGAGGTCCAGATCTGATAGTAAAATCATTTGTTTTTCTTTTTAAACTTGCTACTTCGTCATTTCTAGTTCATACAGAATTCTGCAATTTTGACGTTGTATAATGCGCTGTCCTTCCATTCTATTTTTACTGATCAACTTTAATTGTACCGCCATTTTTGCCTGGGGGGGCATTCCGGTTTCATCCTGCTGCGCAGTCAGGTCAAGTGTCTTTCCATTATATTTTCCTGAATATATCCTTACCAGCTTGTCGTTCACTATCACTTTCGAGAGAAAACTTCCATTCTGGTAGGTGATGTTCCATGTTTCATTTTTAACATCTCCGATAGCTGACCCCGCGCAATCGGTTTCTGTACAACGCATGGTAACAGTCCAGCTTCCTATAATTAATGGACTATAAGCTGCTGAATCAACAAGATTAATTTTCGATGTGTCTAAGAGGCGCTCTCGTGTCAAAATGTTCTGTTCTTTCAGCGCGAGTTCTTTTTCTTTTAACAGTAATTTCTGCTCTTTCTCAACTAGTTCAAGCTCTCTTTTTCGTAATTTCTGTTCACGATCGTTGCAAGCGGAGAAGCCTAAGAGAGAAAGTAGAGAAAATGCTAAAAGATACTTCATAGATAAAAAGATTTGTGTCAATTCTAAATCTGGCAATTAGCCAATATTTTAAAAATAGTGAAGCTAGCTGATAAATCAATGAAACAAACCGTATTTTTCTCGATTAAGTTTTTTAAGGCATAAAAAAACCCCGCTTTACAGCGAGGTATTTCTGTTCTAAAAAGATATTAATAGCCTAATTTGGCTTTTAAATTCTGGTCGATAGCCTCAAGGAATTCTTCAGTGTACAAATAGTCTGTACCATGCTCTACCTTAGCTTTTATCGAAATAGCTAAATCCTTGGTCATCTTGCCGCTTTCTACAGTTTCGATACAAACCGCTTCTAACTTATGGCAGAAATCGATCAGCTCCTGGTTGCCGTCTAATTTACCACGGAACTCCAAACCTCTTGTCCAAGCGAAAATAGACGCAATAGGGTTCGTAGAAGTCGGACGTCCTTTTTGATGCTCGCGGTAGTGACGGGTTACAGTTCCATGAGCAGCTTCAGCTTCCATCACTGTACCATCTGGAGTAACTAACGTGGAAGTCATTAATCCTAATGAACCAAAACCTTGTGCTACAGTATCCGACTGAACATCTCCATCATAGTTTTTACAAGCCCATACGAAGTTACCATTCCATTTAAGAGCGGACGCAACCATGTCATCGATTAAGCGGTGCTCATACACGATACCTGCGGCTTCGAACTTGGTTTTGTAATCTGACTGATAGATCTCTTCGAAAATATCTTTGAAACGACCATCATATTTTTTCAGGATGGTGTTTTTAGTAGAAAGGTATAACGGCCAGCCTTTTTGCAATGCTGTGTTGAAGCAAGAGTGAGCAAAACCTTTGATAGATTCGTCAGTATTATACATTGCCAAGGCGACTCCGTCACCTTTAAAGTTAAATACTTCAAAGGATTGCTCTTCTCCGCCGTCTTCAGGAGTAAAAGTGATCTTTAACTTGCCTTTTCCTTTGGTAACGAAATCTGTTGCGCGATACTGATCACCGAATGCATGACGGCCAATGCAGATAGGAGCAGTCCAGTTAGGTACCAAACGGGGAACGTTGCTCATTACAATTGGTTCGCGAAAAACAGTTCCATCAAGAATATTCCGGATAGTTCCGTTTGGTGATTTCCACATTTGCTTCAGACCAAACTCCTCAACACGGGCTTCATCCGGAGTGATAGTTGCACATTTGATACCAACACCATATTGCTTAATAGCGTTTGCAGCATCAACAGTAACCTGATCATTAGTCTCATCCCGATATTCGATACCTAAGTCATAGTATTTAATATCTAGTTCCAGGTAAGGAAGAATAAGTTTGTCTTTAATAAACTTCCAGATGATGCGGGTCATTTCATCACCATCCAGCTCTACAACCGGATTTGCTACTTTGATTTTTTGTATTGACATGTTTGTTTTTAGTTTTTGTATTTATTTGAGCCGCCCAAAGATATAAAATTTGCAAAAACAGAAGGATCCTGATTGAATTTCAAAAGTGTGCACAGTGTAAAAACATTTCTAAGCTCTTTTTTCTTTTATAGTAGTATTAAAAACAAATCCAATGACACAGAAAAATTCGTTTTATCCAGGTTTCAACGATGAGAACCTGGATAGAGATAAAAGAATGAAAGATGAACTGGGAGCAGAAGTGAATAAAGAAGATCTGTCGTTTAACGAAGAAGAGGATAGCTTTGAGTTGGATGTGGATAGTAAAGATGAAGATTACGATCATCCGGATCCCTACAGAACTTCTGTAAGGAACGGAAGTGATTTTGACTCTGATTTCGATGAAGCTAATCTGACGGTTGGCGATGAATATCACCGGCCAAATGATTCGCCTGAAGTTTCCGACCCTATTAGCTCAGAATTTGGTATGCACATAGATAGCGGAAAAATCGTGGAATTAGATCCGGTGGATGAAGCGCTGGCTCATACTCCGGAAGACGACCGGGATGATCTGGATGAAGAAGGATACCCGAAGAACGATGCATCCGGGGACACCGACGAGCGTGACTTCCTGAAATAGAGGTGTAGTTTATCAACTAGACACTATTCTATATTCAAATTAAACCTCCGTCTGAAATCTTCCAGACTGGGGTTTTTTTCTGCCATATGCTGATATTTCTCGGAAGAGGTGTAAAGCTTTCTCTTATCAGTTTTCTCTACCTGGCGAGTGATAATATCTATCCCAAAGTTTTTAAGTTTCACTCTTAGGTAGTTCAACAAGTCGACCCTTTCAACACTTAATTGTGTTTCCTGGATTTTGTTCTCAATAATAACTTCCACCTGATAGTTGTCAAGCAGAGAGGGCGAATTGGCTGTCATTAACGTGAAAAGGTTAATTTTACCGGCACGCTTAATATCTTCGGCATACTTATTCCATTCCTGCAAAAATTGATCGGCGCTGAAATGTTCCCGGCTATCCCCTGAAACATATTTTGGCCCTTCGTCTTCCTGAACAGCCGAAACGCTGCCGGATAAATCATTTAAGTTAGGAATGATAGAAGCCGAAGCTGTCAGGGGCTTAATGGAAATCCTGGGTCTTTCTGCAACAGGAGCAGGAGCCGCTGCAGGCATTGACTGCGCTTGTGGCTGTTTTATCTCGGCAGTTGCGACCGGTTTCGCTGGAGCCGGTTGAGCTAAAGAAGCAAGATCCGTTGATGCTGCAGGTTCAGGCTTTATTGAGGTATCAGGTTTTTTTTTTACCGCTTCAGAAGAAATTGAAGAGGTTAAATTTAACGCTGATGGTATGTGGCATATTTTTATGAGAGCCAGCTCCACCTGCAACCTCTGGTTTTTACTATTTTTGTAATTGAGGTCGCATTGATTAGCAATGTTTAGCCCCGAAAGTAAAAACGAAGCAGATGCTGCCCTAGATTGCTCCAGATATTTTTGCCTTATACCCTCACTTACCTCCAGCAGCTTTAGCGTGGAAGGATCTTTTCCCACAAGGAGATTTCTGAAATGTGAGGCAAGACCTGCAATGAAGTTGTTTCCGTCAAATCCGTTCGAGAGGATATCATCAAACACCAAAAGAGTTCCAGCAATGTCCTCCTTCAAAAGGGCATCGGTAAGTTTGAAATAATAATCGTAATCAAGAATGTTTAAGTTGTCGATTACTGCCTTGTACGTAACGTTTCTATTCGAGAAACTTACGATCTGATCGAACATTGACAATGCATCCCGTAATCCACCATCTGCTTTCTGAGCAATGAGATGCAAACCATCATTATCATAGCTAATACTTTCTTTTTTAGAGATAGAAGCCAGGTGATTTGCCATGTCCTCCACTCGTATCCGGTTAAAGTCAAAAATCTGACAACGGGAAAGAATCGTAGGAAGTATTTTATGTTTTTCAGTGGTTGCAAGAATAAAGATCGCATAAGAAGGAGGCTCTTCCAATGTTTTCAGGAACGCGTTGAAAGCGGACTGAGAAAGCATGTGAACCTCATCTATAATATAGATCTTATATTTGCCGGTTTGAGGTGGTATTCTAACCTGCTCAATTAAGCTACGAATATCATCTACCGAATTATTGGAGGCAGCATCCAGCTCGTGGATACTAAAAGAGTTTCCGTTTGCAAAGGAGCGGCAAGACTCACATTCGCCACAAGCTTCAATCTCCGGACTTAGGTTCTGGCAATTGATTGTCTTGGCAAGAATACGGGCACAGGTTGTTTTTCCGACACCCCTGGGGCCGCAAAATAAGAAAGCCTGGGCAAGTTGATTGTTTTTGATGGCATTCTTTAACGTGTTGGTAATGTGCTGTTGCCCAACTACGCTTTCAAACGTAGCCGGCCTGTATTTCCTCGCCGACACTATAAAATTATCCATCGGCACGAAAATAGAAAGAAGATGTGAAATTGGGAAATGAAGATTTGAGATTCGTTATATTCTGAATATTATTAATCTTTGGATAAATGTTTAAGTAATGAGAGCTGCGCTGATCGATCTTCATTCACATTCAGACAAACGGCAGCGAGGAGCTAAGGTGGTTTATAATGTGATAATTCCCCCGGAGGGATGTATGGCTTTGGAAAAGGGCAGTTTTGAAGATTGGATATCTGTGGGTATACATCCCTGGTTTATCAACGATACTAATACAAAAGCACAATTAGCAAAGCTAAAAGAAGTTGCAGGTAGCGCTAATGTTAAACTGATAGGGGAGTGCGGCCTTGATCGCTTGCGAGGGCCTTCTTTAGAACTGCAGCAACTAGTGTTAGAAGAGCAAATAAATATTGCAGAGAATGCGAGGAAACCTCTGCTTATACATTGTGTAAGATGTTTTAATGAACTGATCCTTATTAAAAGGCGGCTTAATCCTTCCGTTCCGCTAATAGTGCATGGCTTTAATAATAATGAAGATATTTTGAAACAATTGCTTTTGCATGGTTTCTACCTTTCTTTCGGAGCAGCTTTACTTAATAACAGATCAAATGCATTTAAACTATTAAACACTGTTCCGGATGACCGGTTCTTCCTCGAAACCGATGATAAAGACATCCCTGTTAAAAAGATCTATAAGGTTGCTGCCGAAATTAAAAATATTCCTGTCTATACATTGAAAGACATTATTTTTGCGAATTGTATGAGTTTAGTTGAAGGCGTCTAAAGCCTTCATGATTTTAATTTTTTATTGTAATGTCTGATTTAGCTTGGCTGTCGCGTTCTGCCTTATTAGTAGGTGAAGATGGTATTGACAAATTGCAGAAGGCTCACGTGTTAGTTGTTGGCCTCGGTGGTGTGGGATCTTTTGCTGCGGAATTTATCTGCAGAGCGGGAGTCGGTGAAATGACAATAGTGGATGGCGATGTGGTTGATCCTTCAAACCGCAACCGGCAACTGCCTGCATTGGCCACAAATCATGGGGAAGCAAAAGCCAATATTATGGCAGAACGGCTTTTGGCAATAAACCCTGATCTGAAACTTAATGTAATTAAAGATTTTTTAACTCCTGAAAAATGCCGCGAGATCCTGCAATCGCAGTTTGACTATGTTGTAGATTGTATTGATAGTATCAGTCCCAAGGTTACTTTACTGTCGGTAGCCTATCATAGCGGACAGCGTGTGGTGAGTTCTATGGGAGCAGGAGGGAAATTTGACCCATCTTTGCTTCGGGTAACTGATCTATTTGATACCTATCAATGTCGGTTCGCCGAATATGTGCGCAAGAGGACAAAACGATTAGGTGTGAGCAATGGAATCAAAGCTGTATTCTCACTGGAAGAGGTGCGCCTAGATTCTTTAATTATGACAGATGGCAGTAATTATAAGCGTTCAGCTTATGGAACGATATCTTACCTCCCGGCAGCCTTTGGCGGCATGTGCGCCTCCATTGTGATACGCGACCTGCTTTCAGTACCAGTGACTCTGGAAGAACGGCCGAAAAGAATCCAGGTGAAAAGGATTTCGAAGAGAAAGAGGAGCGTTGTAGCTTAATGCTTGTATTTTAATAACTCCTTTAGAAGCCTTTTCCTACCCTGCTCCTATACGGTGTTCGCAATGCTACTGACCTCCCCAGCTTGCTCTCTGATCTCCCTGTGAGCTTCCAACGGATTTCCGCAAGGAGGTCGCAGGGCTTGATCTGGCAGGCCAGGGAGATCAGTGGGAGGTCAGTAGGAGATTCCTTGCAGATCGAACTGTGCCTAGGAGAGGACTAGGAGCACTACCCCGCAGGTTGGCATTTCTTTAGCCGTGTCCTTCATGTCAAATCTCGTCTCACAGATTTTTGAACGCTGACACACTTAATTGAACATTACCTCAAAATTCGCTAGTGTTCTTCGGCAAATGTACCGGAAGTCTTGCGGACAGCTTCGTAAAAGATTATCCCCAGGTAGCGGAAGGCTTCGGGGTTTCTTCGGGAAGTGTTCGGGAAAACCTACCCTTTCTTCGGGAAGTGTTCGGGAGGGCTTCGGAAAAAAGCGAAGCCGCTTCGGGAAACCTTCGGAAATTGTCGAAGCGCCCGGCTCCATTTCCCAAAGCAGGGGCGCCCCCTTTCGGTCTCTTTCCGGGCCTCTTGCCAGAGACTTGCCAAATGCCTTATACGGAAAAAGCTTTA
>NZ_JAFMZP010000013.1 GCF_024436435.1 Desertivirga xinjiangensis | reverse complement strand
CAATAGCGATAAGAGTTCTTTCTCCAAGTTTTTTTGCTCGCAAAACTAATCCTTTTTTATCACCCTCCACAACTTTCCGGACTGATCCAAAATGGGGATCAAGCGGAAAATGTGAAAAATTGGGGCTAAGGGATATCTTTTATTTAATCAATATATAAAAAGCGCTGATATCGTACATCGTAATGCCGATCCTGAATCAAGTTCAGGATTCGGCCCCCCTGGAACTAATATACCCTGACGTCATGCCGAATTATTTTGGCACCTCTTGAACTTCGTTGACGAGGCCATGCTTAAGCAAGAGATCCTGAAACAAGTTCAGGATGACGAAGAAAAGAAATTTTAGATCCCATTTTGCTTTCTGTATTTAAAAAATTGCCACTCACACGATGACAATGTCAGAAAACCCCGCAACTTTTACGCCTGATCCGACTTTTCGGGCCAACTTACCCCTATCCATATGCTAGCGCACGTGTGTCAGGTGTGCTTATAAACTCCTAATAGTCAAACTATCCAACCGTCCTTTACTGTCGCCCGCTAAAGCCTATCCCCCGTCTTAACCAGATCAACCTCGTCTGTCAACGTTTTTAGAAAAGCGATGATCGCTTTTTGCTCATTCGGCGTTAAATTAAGTTTATCGGCTGGAAGTGTTTGATTATCCAGCTCAATCCCTAGTCCCTCTCCTCCCCCTTCATTGTAAAACTCCATTACCTCCTCCAGCGTTCTGAATGCACCATTGTGCATATACGGTGCTGTTTTTTCGATATTCCGTACGGTAGGCGTTTTGAACGAAAACTTGAGCTCATCGATCTGATGATTAGTATACCGGCCCGCATCGGCATCAACCTTCCCTATCCCGGGACCTGCAGGAACACCTAACACCTCGGCTTCTGTATGCGTAAACGCCGGCGGAGCTGTTCCATTAAACAAAGGCATGAAATGACAAGTGCCACATTTCCCTTTACCCATAAACAGGTTAAACCCATTCTTTTCCTCCTGGTTCATCTGTCTACGATCACCACGCATATACATGTCAAATTTCGAATTAAACGGCGCCAGAGACCTTATATAGCTTGCAATGGCAATCATCACATATCGCGGCTTGATGTCCTTTTCCATAGAGGGAAAAGCCGCTTTAAAGCGTTTTATGTATCCGGCATCTTTATTCATTCTTGCTGCCGCATCCTCCACAGAACCGTGCATTTCATCCTTATTAGAAATGACATCAAAAGCCTGGCTTTCCAATGAAGGTGCCCTCATATCATAAAACTGTTCATTTTGAAAACCGGCGTAATAGAGCGTAGCTGCATTCCTTTTGACGAACTGTCCCTGGGTAAAAGAAACACTTTTAGGCTGGCCATCCGTGAAAGCAAGGGCAGGCTGATGGCAGCTTTTACAAGTCATATTTCCTCCCGAGACCATTTTATCTGAAAACAAGGACTCTCCAAGCTCAACCTTCGCTTCAGAAATACGCGACTCCTTATTACCCGTAAAAAAATCCACATTCAAAGCATTCTTATCGAATAGTGTGGAGGCGTTTTGATTGACTGCAAACTGTTCTCTAAGCGGCTCTATACCTAATTCCTTCTTCCATGATACCATTTCCGTAGTCAAAGGATTTGCATAGTTGTTGATAAATGCCAGTCTATCAAAACTATTAAAGTCTTTTTCACTCCGCAGAGCCAGCACGGCTTCATCCACTAGCTTCTGAAGCTTTGGATTCTCACCAAGGAAGTCGAGAACATTACTAACTTCCTTAAGCGCTGTAGCAGATTCAGCTAAGCCAGTTAATGACAGGGGTGTATCAAAGCCCGATATGCCTAGACTTATAACCCGGAACACTTCCAGCCTGCAAGCTTCCATGACGTGAGCCTCAGAGAATTCGGTAGAATTTAATATCACCCGTATCTTACCCAGGATGGAGAGCATTGATTTGATTTCAGCAAGCAGCTCCGACTGTTCCGATGATACATACTCAGGAAACAGATACTCCTCAATCACTTGAAAGCCTTTAGGGCGCAATACTTTATTTTCTTCAACCTCGATTTCTGGCACTGGTGGCCCGTTGATTTCACGACTGGAGAGCGGGGCGTAATATTCGGTAAACCACTCTAACTCCTTGTATTTCATCCTGCATTGAGAAAACACCTTTTTCAGGGACTCCCCATCCCCCTTGCGGGCGAGTGGAAGCAGTTGACTTTCGACGATCATCTCCAGTGTATCTAGTTGGCTCGTTAAGCGCCGTCTAATAAGCTTATCGTGCCCCTCATTCGAATCCTGGGTACAGTAAACCAAAAAGAAAAAGAAAGATAGAAAACTAAGTACAATTGATTTTCTGTACATAAGTAGCCTTATTATAGATCAATTTATATATCAAAAGCCGCTTCAAATGAAGCGGCTTTTTGCTGAGTATTTAATTTGATAGATGATCACTTAGCGCTCAAGGCCTGTTATAATTAGCGTTTGCCCGCCTTCCTTATTATTAATCACACCACTGCCGTCAGCTCCTTTTCCGCCGATCAGAAACGAATCGCTGGTCCAGGTATGAGGGTGTATATTTAGCATAAAAGTGTCCGGCACTTTAACGATATCCGAAATATCCACCATTGCACCGTACTCCCAGGAGCTTAAGCGCAGGTCATTATTAGGATTGTATTTAGAATTGAAAGTAGCTTCATTGCGTCTGTGGTTCATTTCAAGTACAGGCTTCAAGGTCATAGCTGCGATGCTATATTGCCAAACCCGGCCATCATGCTTATTATCTACATAATAAGAATCGCCGTCCTCCTGTATGTAAACAAAGTTCTTCGTAACACAAACGTTATCAGGGTTCACAAGGCTGTTTCCGGGATTCTCAACACCGTCTACTAGAGGAGTAAGTTTTCCCTTAAGGGGATCATTTGCATTAAGCTCCAGTTTGTAAAGCCTTCCCCACATCGTTAAGCCGGGTATTTGCGTTGTGCGGGCATTTGCCACACCTGTAGCTACAAAATACAGCGTGCGGTTTGCAGCTGCACTGCCTTTCCCATAGTCCAGATCCTCTACCCTTGCAAATTGCAAAGCAGATTTGTCGATGCTTTGAGCAACCAGTTGAGCACCAGTTGTTGAATTAGACATCTCGTATTCAGCAAATTCAACATCGTAAGCCTGGCCGACAGTCATATCTGTTTCTACAACATTTAAATCTGTACGGCGCAGCATGTACAGTTTACCGTTGTTCAGATCTCCGACCTTGTCTGATAAATACATATTTACCTGGCCATAGCTGTTTGCGGCATTACTTTCGTCCTCTCCTATGAAAATGGCTGTTTTTCCAGGAAACGCGTCTTTTGGCATAGGAACAGCATTCTCAGCACTGCAATGGCCAAGAGCTTTCAATGTTCTGAACTTGCTTTTTTTATCGTTCACCGAACCCAAAGGATCGATAGCGTGGATCATGGATTCAACTCCGCTCTCACCGGCAGTAAGGAACAAAGGGCCAAAGCCATGTTCTTCAGGAGTAGCAAGTGTAGCAGAACATAAGCGCCATTGACCACCGGTTCCATCAACAATATATTCACCCTTTACCGGTTTCATATTTTTATCCAGATACACCCTTGAAACCGACTGAAGAATCTCATGATTGGTGATCATTAGGTACCCATCTCCATTAGGATCTTTCATAAGCCCGGCACCATCGGGTTGTCCTCCATAAATAAATCCTGGAGATTCAGCTAACTTGTCATCGCTGCTTATCAAAGGAAGGAGATTTAAGCCTTCAAAACCAGGCATCGCTTTTACCAAAGATGGCGTCGCCGACTGGGTCTTAAGTTCTGCAGGCTGCTCCGTGTCGACTTCTCCGTCGTTGTCATTTTTGTCCTTTTTGCAAGCAACAAAGGTAGTTGTGGCTGCAACGAAAGAAAACGCTAAAGCTGCTGCGATTTTCTTTTGTAAAAATTGTTTCATGGATCTCTGTTTGTTTTGACCAAAGCTATCTGGCGGATATAATGCATAGATGAGCTTTGATTTAAATTATGATTAACAAAAGCCGGGAGGTATTAAATTATAATTAAGCTGACAGGAAAATCAGATTTATCTAGAAAAAAATATAGATCTGTAAATTAGGAGGTTAATGGTCTTTTTTTTTATTTTTGGTAGCCGTGCTGCTTTTAAAATGGATTGGTTTTATTCGGCAGCTCCCCCAGACAGATTATCCCTAAACACCAGAAAGCTTCGGAAAAGCAGGCAGGACGCATTGACAGTTTCCGAAGACTTCCCGGAGCGGCTTCGCAATTTTCCGAACACTTCCCGAACAACTCCCGAAGCGGCTTCGCTATTTTCCGAACGCTTCCCGAACAAACCCCGAAGCAGCTTCGCTATTTCCCGAACACTTCCCGAACAACGCCGAAGCGGCTTCGCTATTTCCCGAATACTTCCCGAGGCCGGCCCAAAGCTTTCCCGAAGTCTTCTGGTACCTGTGGATAACCTTTTCGGTAGCGGCCCGCAAGCTTTCCGATAGACCTTCCGAACGGAGGCGATTACAGCTTAAAAAACTTTACAACTTAATTACTTACTGAATAGACTTGACAAACAGCATCGCTGACTGATATTTTTTCTAAAGAAGGATAATAAATACCGAAAGGTATGTATATTTGCCGTATGGGAAGGAACTCACATATTCCAGCAGCTGATACGCAACATTTCATCATAGAGAAGTCTTCGGTGATTTTTAATAAAAAAGGCTTTTTTGGCACTTCATTATCCGATCTGGAAAAAGCTACGGGACTTACAAAAGGAAGTATATATGCCAATTTCAAAGATAAGGAAGATGTCTCTGTTCGAGTATTTGAGTATAACTACCAGCAATTGAAAGAGGCATTATCCCCATACCCCAACAAAGAAAAATCAATTAAAGGAAAACTTAAAGCCTGCGTTGATTTCTATCTCGACTTTTACCCCAAGCTTCTGGAACGAGGCGGATGTGCTATACAAAACTCGTTAGTGGAGTCGGATGATACTAACCCTGCTCTTTTCCAGAAGGCAAAAGAAGCTTTGCTATCCTGGAAGCACTCCATTATCCATCTGGTTGAGACCGGCATTGAGAATAAAGAAATATCCAATACCATAGTAGCTTCAGATTTTGCTACGTATTTTATTGCGATCATCGAAGGATCCATCCTCATTGCCAAATCATTAAATGACCGACCCGGATTCAACGCCACCCTTAACAAGCTGAAAGCAGAAATAGAAGGCTTATAATTTTTTTAAACAAATAAATACCAATAAGTATGAAAAAGCGAAGAGTAGTCATTACAGGACTTGGCACTATCAATCCCTTGGGGAATAATATCGCTACGTTCTGGGAAAACATAATAGCAGGTAAAAGTGGCGCAGCACCAATTACTCATTTTGATGCGAGTCGTTTCAAAACACAGTTTGCTTGCGAAGTAAAGGAATTTAAAGGCGAAGACTATTTTGAAAAGAAAGATCTGAGAAAATACGACCTCTTCACCCAGTACGCGGTAGCCGCTACGGAAGAAGCCGTGAAAGATGCAGGTCTGAGCTTTGAGGAATTGGGAGTTTCGCAAAGAGCTAAAATTGGTGTGATATGGGCCTCAGGCTACGGTGGTATTACAACTTTCGAGCAACAGCTAAAAGATTTTTATGCAGGCGACGGTACCCCGAGATTTAATCCCTTTTTTATCCCAAAGATCATTACTGATATTGCCGCAGGAGTGATATCTATGCGTTATGGATTGCTGGGGCCGAACTACTGTACAGTGTCTGCATGCGCTTCATCTAATACTGCAATCATTAATGCTTTTGACCTCATTCGTATGGGGCGGGCAGATCTTATTATTGCCGGAGGTTCAGAAGCATCCATCAGTCCTGCCTCTATTGGTGGTTTTAATGCATCACAGGCGCTTTCTAAAAGAAACGAGGGCTATCAAAGTGCTTCCAGACCTTTTGATGTTGACCGGGACGGATTTGTCGCTGGTGAAGGTGCAGGCTCCCTGATTTTAGAAGAACTGGAGCATGCTCAAAGTCGCGGGGCGAAAATATATGCGGAAATAGTTGGCGGAGGCATGGCTGCCGATGCCTATCATCTTACCTCTACACATCCCGAAGGTCTTGGAGCTGTACTTGGAATGCAGGCATCGCTGGAAGATGCAGAATTAAACCCTTCGGAAATCGGCTACATCAATGCTCACGCAACCTCGACCGCTGCAGGGGATCTAAGTGAACTTAAAGCAATTGCTGAAGTATTTAAAGGCAACGAACAACTTCTGGTAAGCGCAACCAAATCAATGACCGGCCACTTACTTGGAGCCGCAGGTGCAGTTGAAGCTATAATCTGCATCCTTGCACTTAAACACCAGATCATTCCGGCCACCATCAACACCACGAACATCGATCCTGCTCTTCCCCAGCACCTGAACGTCCTTCTAAAAGACGCGGTTCACAAAGAGCTGCAATTCGCACTTAATAATACCTTCGGTTTTGGCGGACATACAGCAAGTTCAATCTTCAAAAAGTTTGACTAACATACAATTCTGGTTTTACAATTGCAGGCGCACGCTTTTACTTACTGACTCTTGCCGGCAAGCTTCCTTACTGTCCGCAGAGTCTCATGCAATATTTGAGCCTCTTACTGTCTTTAGAGTTCGCGTCAGCGGCTCTAAGGATTCCTGTATAAAAAAGAGTCTCTGACTCGCTAAAGCACCATACATAACTTTATGAATTCAACTTCCAAATTATTATCTTTCCCCTTAACTACTCAACAAAACGTATTCAATGAACCATTACACTCAACAATACCCTATAGGAAAGTTTGAAAAGCCTCCAGTCATAACCAGCACCATACTATCTGAATGGATCCTATTCCTCGAAAATTTCCCTTCACTTCTAGCCCAGGAAGTATCCCACCTATCAGATCGACAACTGAATACCCCCTACCGCGATGGCGGATGGTCTTTAAGGCAAGTTGTACACCATTGTGCAGACAGTCATATAAACGCATTTTGCAGAATAAAGCTTGCTATCACAGAGAATACCCCTGAAATTAAACCCTATTATGAAGAACGATGGGCCGAACTTGCTGACAGCAAAACTATGCCCATAGAAGCATCATTGAATATTCTTAAGGGTTTGCACCAGCGGTGGGTTATCCTGTTAAAAAGCTTAAGCGATGAAATACTCGAAAAAACCTTTATCCATCCGGAACATCAAAAGGCGTTCAACCTAGCGGAAACTATCGGAACTTATGCATGGCACTCTAGACATCACCTGGCCCACATTACAGAGCTTAAAAAATCAAAAGGCTGGCAATAAAATTATTTCCTTCTCAAAAACTGTTATCCATAAAATAACAAAACTGTATCTGTCTTCCTATGCAAATTCTGTCCAATTTTGAAAGTAGCAGCAAATATTCCCTATGCATTCAGAAAACAGGATATTCATTATCGGTTCGGGCGCTATCGGTAAAGCACTGGCCGTTTTTCTAAAGCTGGCTGGCCGTGAGGTGGTACTGGTTAGAGGAAGCGTTGATAAAGAAAGCAGTAGAACCGAACGTATACGGGTTGAAACAGCGAATGACATCATACACCAGGCCGAGCTCGAAATAGCTACTCTCAGTGCTTTTGATGAGATGAATGGTATTATCGTCTTGACCAACAAATCGTATGGGAATGAGCACCTTTCAAGCGTTCTTAAAACAAAAAAAGGCAGTTCCCCGGTCGTACTTTTGCAAAACGGATTGGGCGTGGAACAGGCTTTTATTGCAAATGATTTTACAGAAGTCTATCGCTGTGTTTTATTCGTTACCAGCCAGTCTATCGACGATAGATCAGTTAGATTCAAACCCGTTGCTTTTAGTCCTGTAGGTATAGAAAAAGGCACCTCGGCTACGCTAAACACCATTGTTAAACATTTACACACCGCTGATTTCCCTTTTAGCTCAGAGGAAAATATCCAGCACACCATCTGGAAAAAAGCAATCATTAACTGCGTGTTTAATTCAGTGTGCCCACTGCTCGAAACGGAAAATGGGATTTTCCATCGAAACGAAACAGCGCTTAGCCTGGCAAAGCGGCTAATTGCAGAATGCACTACAATCGCAGCCTGCAAGGGCATATCCATCTCTGCAGATGAAGTGGAGGAAACTCTTCAGCAGATAAGTAAATCTTCTGAGGGACAACTTATATCTACTTTGCAGGATATCAGGAACCATCGAAGAACAGAAATAGATACCTTAAATTTAGAGATAGTAAAGATCGCCCATTCTCTTGGCAAAGAGCATGAAGTACAGTCTACGCAGCTTTTAGGAGAATTAACTAAATTGAAGGCGGATTTAAACATCACAGACCACAAATAACATCATAATAATGAAAACAATGCTAATTACTGGTGCAAGCCGCGGAATTGGAGCCGCCACAGCATTGCTTGCAGCAGAACAACGCTTCGCTGTTGCTGTGAACTATCACCAAAACAAAGCTGCAGCCGATAAAGTGGTGGCCGAAATAATATCCGCTGGAGGTACCGCGGTTGCCATTCAAGCCGACATCTCAAAAGAAGAAGATGTCATCAGGCTGTTTTCTGAGACAGACCGCCTGCTTGGAAACCTTAGTTCGCTCGTTAATAACGCCGGCATATTGGAGCGGCAAATGCGTCTGGAAGATATGGACGCCGCCCGCCTGCAGCGTATCTTCACAGCGAATATCACCGGGCAATTCCTCTGTGCACGGGAAGCAATAAAGAGAATGTCGTTGAAACATGGCGGACAGGGAGGAACAATTGTAAACGTATCCTCCATTGCAGCCAGAACCGGTGCTCCGAACGAGTATATCGATTATGCAGCTTCAAAAGGAGCATTGGATGCGTTTACTATCGGTCTATCGAAGGAACTTGCTAAAGAAGGAATACGTGTTAATGCAGTGCGACCTGCATTTATTTATACCGACATACATGCAGCTGGTGGAGAACCCGGACGTATTGAGCGGATCAAGGATAGTATTCCTTTGAAACGAGGTGGCACGGTGAGAGAAGTGGCAGAAGCAATTCTTTGGCTGGCATCAGAGAAGTCGTCTTACTCAACCGGAACGTTTATTGATGTAACGGGAGGAAAATAATAAGGCGGCTTGTTAGCCGCCTTATTATTTTGAATCATGGCAGTTAATACACAATAATTCTTCCTGTCCCGGCACATGCCTTACCAAACATATCCTGGGATTTCACTTCTATAAGATGTTCACCCACAGGAAGATTTGCTGGCAATTTAGCTTTCCAAAGATGAGTGCTTCTTGCCGGATTCGACGGACGTCTGCCACGGATCTTCTTATCACTGATCTTCTTCCACGCAGCCACACTAGCAACGTATTTCGGATCTGGAGTAAAGCTGTATTCCATTTCTTTCCATTCGTTTGAACCAACCCGGTACAATACCTTACTCTGCTTATTACCCATAAAAAAATTAGCGTATACCAACCTTACAGAATCCGCACCGCTTTTTACAGAATCAGGAGCATAAATATCGATCTGATATTTATCATCTCTACCCGCTACCTTGTAGTCGATCTTATACTCATTTCCTTTGAAGTGAATGAAAGCATAACCTTTCGGAGTACCATCCCTCATCGTAGAATATGGAATGCCTTCCTTATCGAACACTCCTGAATAAAAATCGCCAGAAGCTGTTCCAATATTGAAATGGTGATGAGGCTTATCCTGCTTCCATTCATTACCGGAACTATAAAAATCATGACGCTGCATGTGGGTATGGGCAGATATAGAAAGTGTATGAGGAAAGTCTTCCAAGAGCTCAAAAAGCTTCACGCGATCTTCAGCGCGGAAAAGAGAGCCAGGTTCACTGATCGGGATATGCAATGTTACTACCACAAGGTAATCTTTAGGCACGAACTTCAGATCATTTTCAATAAACTTGAACTGATCTTGTCTTAGTCCGCCGAAATAGCCAATTCCATTGCGTGGATCAGGGTACAACACATCATTCAGAACGATGAAGTGAGTTTTTCCATAGTTAAAGGCGTAACTTGAAGGGCCAAAAAATGCTTCAAAGCTTTCATCTGATAGTGAATCAGCTTTGACATCCATATTGATATCGTGGTTTCCTACCATGTTGTACCAGGGAATTCCTACACGTTTTACGGCTGAGGCATATTGCGGAAAAAGGGTCAGCTTATCCCCTACCTCGTCGCCCATGCTTAAGCCAAAGGCGACGCCCTTAATTCCTTCAACCTCTTTGATCACACCGCGGGTAAAGTAATCTACCTGTTCTTCATTGTACACCTGTGGGTCTCCGAAAATAAGAGCCGTATAGTTATCTTTTTCTTTCGATTTTGTGAGGGGAAAATTGATAAGCTCTGGCAAAGGTCCGGTTGGAGATACTCCTCTGTATTTAAGTATTCGCGGAGATCCGGCAGGTTTGTGGATGAAAAAGAACTGGGGAAGATTGTCTGAGTTTTTGGGAACCTGGTAACCCGTTGGCTTAATCACGGAGATGATATTGTCATTGCCTACAGGCAGTTCGTAATAGCCCGTTTTATCCGTAAGGACAACCTCAGCGCCATTGGTTACAGCAATGCCACCGATTCCTTTTTCGTTGCTGTCTTTTGTACTGTTCGAGTTTTGGTCGTTGAAAACATAGCCTTTTGCTTTAGACTGGCTAAAGGCTGATACTGAAAAAAATAGCCCGGTTAGGGCTATTAAGAATGATTTGTTCATGATGAAGCGTCAGAATAAAGTCTGGGCAAGGGCTCAGACTTTAGATTGTTTATTCAGTTGTGTATTTATATACGAATGTTTTGTTTGACCCACCAACACTTACTGCAAGGTAAGGGATTCCAGTGTTTGAAATTTTCATATCAAAACCGTTAATAGCTCCCGAAACAATTAACCTGCTTGCGTTCCAATTATTGGTTGCTTTATTGAACGTTTGGAAGTAAAGACCGGAATTATTTACATAAGCGTAGTATAAGGTACCGTCAGGATGAGTAGCAATACAATACATATCACTTTTACTTTCACTGGTGGCTGGCATTGGTAACTCATCCCACATCGATCCGTTAAACTTGAGAATACGGTTTCTTCTTATGCTTGACAGATTTTGCTGGAATATAATATATACTTGCCCTTCTTTGTCTGCTGCTCCATATGCGCTTGTAAATCCCAATGCATTATCTGCAGTCGTGAATGAAGTCGGCCCAACAGGTGTCCAAACATTACCGTTAAGCTTCAACATAGTCAACTTATTGGCATTTGTAGTCCTATCCATTGTTGCAAGATAGGTTTTTCCATCAAGTCCGTTAAACAAATTTGCCGCAACTACCAACATGGATGATAGAGGCGAATTATTTGACCACTGATTCGCCGCAAAATGGGTGATGTACAACTGGCGATTGACAAATGGCGCTGGACCGTTGTCACTAACAATAGATACCACAGGTTCATTATTGTTGTTAATTATAAAGCTCTGTTTGTCGACTTTGACCGGGCCAAAGTTCTTCGGTCCCTGAACTGCCCAGCCAGAATTCACATATTTCAATACAGTAGGTCTTTTGCTCGCAAAATCTCTAAAGCTAATGTAAGGGACTCCTGCCTGATCAAATGAGATTGAAGGTACATCTGCTCTCGAGTCACTGACTCCCGTCTTCGCTCCTAAATGTTCCCAACCTTCTTCGGTATACCGTATAACGGCTATCTTTCTTTCAGCATCTGGAATCGCAACCTTACTCTCATCTACCCCCGTTCTTTGATAAACTAAATATGGCAAATTGGAAATCGGATGTATGGCCATTTTTATTCCAGAAGCCGTTGGTACGATAATGTTTTCATCCCCTATCATTATCCACTTAGCACCAAGGATATATGTTTTAGCTTTAATCTCAATTGGAGCTAGAAGCCCAGCATCATTTAATGAATACAGCACCTCACTCGTAAAATTATTTTTGCTCACTTTACTTTCTTGGTCTGCTCCGCTAACTTTTAATACAACACCACTGGTTGTTTCAAAACGAGCTACTAATTGAGTCTGATCAATTGATTCAGGTACTCCGATTTCAATCTTTTTGCCCTTGATTTTTCCAGCATAATCTGCGGTTAGGCTCGGGTTATCCTCTTTAAAGAATCCATAGCTTTTTATAGCAATCTTTTTTTCGAACCGTACGTTATAAGATTTAGTGCTCTTATCTTCAGCCCTAACCGTATAAGTAACCGGCTCTGTAAAATCCATTACAGACACGCCACTTTCCTGTACAACTTTTCCGACCTGTACGATGGTGCGTGGGTTGATCACTTCAAATTCCGGAACTACGTTAGTAACATCCACTTCAGTTGGCAGATCTACAACGATCTCATCACCAATGATGGTTCCAGAGTATTCCTTAACCGCCCCTTGTTCATCCTTCTCAGTGAACGAAAAAGAAACGAATTCTTTGGGGTAAACCCTATCGTCTTTTTTACAGCCTGAAACTGCAGCAATGAAGAGCAGCAACAGCAAGGCGAAGTTTATTTTTTTTGTCATAACCATTAATTTAATGTCTTAAAATTTTCGGGCATTAACACCGCTTTAATTGCGGGTGTATTAACAAGATATTTTTTAGCAAACGAAGCTATGTCTTTGGCCGTGATCTTTTCGATCAGGCTTTCATAATTATTCAGATACGTATAATCTTTAAATCCATAATAGAACTGATTACGTAATCCGGCGCTCCAAAAAAGATTTTTCTCTTTATCTTTCTTGTAGCCTTCAATCTCCTGAACCTTTATATTCGCCAATTCCGATTTAAAGTAATCCGGGTCTTTGGCTACCTTCTCAATTTCCAGTTTAGCCTGATGAGTCAAAAAATCTGCAACCTCAGGGGCGCAGGTAAATGAAATACGGGTACGGATCAGAGGTGAAGGCTTACTTGTAGAAGAAATAGCTACTCCAACTCCGTAAACACCTGAATTCTGCTCGCGAAGGTTTAAACGTAACTTCACTTTCAATACTTCCTGAAGAAGTTTTTCAACTGCGATTTCAGGGTAATCATGTTTTATCGCATTACTTTGGTAAAACAAGTTCACCGTACTTTTTGGAGCCTGACCTGCATAGATCAAAACACCTTTTTGTTCATCACCACCAACAGGGCCTTTATACTCATAGTCATTCTTATATTCACCGGCTGGTAAGCCTCCGATGTACTGTTCGATCAGCGGACGAATGCTATCTGCCTCAAAATCGCCAACAACAACAAACTGGAAGTCTTTAGCCGAGCCAAAACGACTTTTAAATACCGGTATGATATCTTCGAATTTCAACTCAGCCTTTATACGTTCGGCGCTAAGATCAGAAGGATAGTCATCTTCACCTTTAAGCAGTTTGCTGATTGCTTTATTATATTCGTACTGAGGGGAAAGCTTGGCAGACTCGGCGGATTCGATAGTTTTACGCTTACTCTGTTCAAATGTAACCGAGTCTGCATTAGGAAACATCCATTTCAAATACATCAGCTGAAACATTGTTTTCGCATCTTTCCAATCAGAGCTCGCTACCACACCTTCGCGGGTATTCGACAAGGCAAGTGTCGCTGAAGCGGAGTTGCCTGTCAGAAATTGAGTTAACGCAGCACGGCTGAACTCTCCGGCTCCACTTAAGCCTGTCACAGGCTTCACAAACTGTGAGGCAACGAAAAGGTTCGAATCCAATGCGTAAATACCGCCGTCACGGAATCCAGAAAGGGAGATATAGTTCTTCTTTTCTGTGGTCTTCTTCAGGTAAACGGTAGTACCGTTGGAAAGGTTCCACTTGATCAAATCCAATTCTGGTATTCTTTGTTCCTTTAGTACCTTTCCGGCAGCAGGCTCCTTAGCAAGAAGTTTGGATGGGATATTCAGATCATCCTTCCATGGCAGAGCAGGTTTCAACGTAGCTTCAGTGAAAAGCTGTTTCAACTGCTCCTTACCGGGAACCGAAGCTGCAAGATTTTCTGGTGCTGTAAGCAAAATAACTGTATTGCCCTGATGATATACAGAACGCAGGTAATTGATCAATCTCAAAGAATCGATACCAGGTGCCAGCTTAAGCGCCAGATTATTCCGCTCGGTTTTAGCCTGGACAACATCCTTGTCGTAGAAATCATTGCGGATATAGTCTGCATAAGTTGAGGACTCCGTTTTATCTTCATTTTTCAACGACCTCTGGATCAGCGACATATATTCGTTTTTGAACTTTTCTACCTCCTGGGAAGTAAATCCATAACGAACAATTCGTTGAACTTCATGCAAATAAGAGCTAATCCCTTCGGTGATCTGGTCCTGGTATAAGCCAACACCTCCTGCAACCACACCATTTTTCAAGGTGATATTACTTACAGAGAAACCACCGTCCTTAAATGAGTCCTGCAATTGAGATATCCGGCTAAAGCGTTGTTTAACCAGGCCATTGAAAAACATTCTGACAAGTTGCTGATAGTAATCCTGCTGAGTACGAATGCCTCTGAAAGAAGGAATTTTATTAAAAAAGCTTAATTCTACCGAACGTGCTTCTTTATCAGTAATTATCGAGAATAATGTATCCTGATGCTTTGGCAGATCATAGTAAACCCTTGGAGCCTTTGATGGTTTAACAGCCGGTTTGTACTGGCTGAACTCCTTCTTTATATAAGATTCTACTAAACGCGGATCTGTATCTGTAACGATAGCAATTCCCATCAGATCTGGCCTGTACCATTTCTTATAAAAATCAACGATGCGCTGCCTGGAGGCGTGTCTCAAGACCTCTACCTTACCAATTGGCATACGTTCTGCATAACGCGACTGATTAAACAACACCGGAAGGTACTGTTCTCTTAAACGCGTGTCAGCTCCCTGTTTGCTACGCCATTCTTCGAGAACTACTCCTCTCTCCTTCTCTATTTCCAACGAATCAAAAGTGATCCCGAATCCCCAATCGGCCATGATATCAATAGCTTTCTCAAGGTTTTTTTCTTCTTTGGTATTCAAGCTGATCTTATAGATCGTCTCGTCAAAGCTGGTATGCGCGTTTAGATCCGCACCAAACTTTACACCTTTTGATTCGAGGAACTCGATAACGTCATTTTTTGCATAGTGCTTGGTACCATTGAAGGCCATATGCTCTATGAAGTGCGCAAGCCCTCTCTGATCTTCATCCTCCTGAAGCGAACCGGCGTTTACAAAAAGCCGCAGCACGGATTGACCGGCTGCTTTCGGATTTTTGTAAATGTAATAGGTAAAGCCGTTCTTAAGCTTTCCTTTTACAAGGTTGGGATCTTGCTGTAATTTCTGAGCAAAAGATCTGACGCTGAGAGACGAACCTATGAACAGGAGAATAAGAAACTTTAAATCTTTTCTCATATTATTTACCAACTTGCACTTTAGTTATTACTAACATGCTTTGTATCTTATCCGGTCCAGGAAGCCCAATAGTGTAGCCCTTACTATTACTTAACAACCTAATTGTTAGCGTATTATTTTTTTCCGGATCAAGAACCGACTCTTTCCAGGCAATACTAATAGGCCGTTCAAAGATCCCCTGAGCGAACCTTAAGGTATTACTGGTGGTTACAAGCTCGTAGTCCCGTCCAGCCTCAAGTCCGTCACCAGGTACAATCTCATATTGAACATCAATTGGCTCAAACTGTAACTTCGCACTTAAATAAACATTATAATCTGTTGTGTCTCTCCGGATAGAAGCTACTGAAACTCTGTCCTGATTGTCTACATGAATGTGAAAAAAAGGATGGTCAAACGGTGTAACCTCCTCTTTTGAACAGGATGACAAAAAAGAGATTATTGTTATCGTTAAAATTTGTAATATATATCTTGTCTTCATCTCTTCAGTTCTTAATTGTCATAACCAGGATTCTGTTTCATACCCTTATTTGCATCTAATTCCGGTCTTGGGATAGGTAAAATAAATTTGTTGTTAGGGTATGTCAGAAGACATACAGACGAATTACATCCAGCACCTCTAACCAGATCTTTCTTAGTACGGGTTAGATCAAACAATCTGTGTCCCTCAAAACAAAGTTCCCTGTTGCGTTCATTCTGTATAATTTGTTCCAATTCCTGTGGCGTATTGTAAGTTATTGATATCGTCTGACTTGGATGAGACCTTTGAGAAATGATACGAATATCTTCAGCAGCCTCAGGATATAATCCTTTCTGAAATTTGGCTTCAGCCCGGTTTAAATAAACCTCCGACAATCGAATGACCTTCACATAAAAAGGATCATCCTTAGACACCTTTCCATTAGCATACTTCTTAGTAGACATGGTGCCATAATTTACTCCCGGCGTCTTTCTGACTGTAAACATCGTTGACTTCCTGATGTCATTTTCATCGAAAAGCTCAATCAATTTATTTGAAGCTATATAAGCACCAGAAGAGTCTGAGAACGCCGAATTAATATCCATGCTAGATATTGTATTTGGAATTCCCTTTCCTGAAAGGTGGAACAATACCTCTTTTGATGGTCCCGGTATGGTCTCTTTAAGAAACACCTCTGCATATTCTGTTGCACTTGCAAGCGAAAAAACGTTGTCAGCTATTACTTCATTTGCAGCGGCAATACACTTATCAGATTCTCCCATATACAGATAGACACGTGAAAGTAAGCCAACAGCTGCATAATAGTTGACAATAGCCTGATCTTTGCTAAAGTGAGTTTTAAGCAGGGGTAAAGATTCGTTCAAATCGGCAATAATTTGATTGTAAACATTCTTTACAGGCTCCCTTGAAATCAAGGTTCCCGGAGCCGGAGTTTTTAAAAGTACCGGAACGCCTGGATGAGAAGCATCTGAGGTAAAATTATAAGGTTGAGCAAATGTCTTACAGAGGTCGAAGTGACAAATAGCTCTCAATACTAAAGCCTGGCCTTTTATGCGTTCTATTTCGGCTATTTGATTAGGATAGGTCGATGCAAGCCCGGGAAGTGCATTTAGAACATTATTAACATTGTTAAGACTCTCAAGGATAGATTGCCAGATGTGCCCAACTGCCGCTTCATCCTCTTCAGGATTACTAACAAAATCAAATTGACTTAACATCACAGCAGGGCCATCTACTCTTTTGAATACATTGTCAGAGGCAATATCTGCATACATCCCGTACTCCTTCCTGTAGTAAGAAAGCATATGGTTGTAAGATCCGTTAAGTGCTAGTCTTGCACCGTTCACATCTGAGAACAATGCTTCTTTACCTATTCTTCCAATAGGCTCCCTTTCAAGAAATTTTTCACAAGAATAGAAAACGCTAATTATGAAAAGGATACTGATTTTAAAAATTATTTTTTTCATAAAAAATTAAAAACCGGCATTTAATCCGAATGAAATAGTAAGAGGATTCGGGTAAGCTCTGAAAGAGTTCGCATAACTATTGCGATTATCGGCAATTCTGTATGGAGTCCAGATTCCAAGGTTATCTGCCTGAGCATAAACACTGACATTATTCAACTTTATGCGATTAGCGAACTTCTGAGGAATTACATAACTCATACTGATGTTTTGTAGTCTCAGGTTGCTTTTGCTATGCAAAAACCTCGTTGAATTCATCGTGTATTGGGCTGTACCATCTAGTACTTGTTTTGGCGATTTTGCTAGTTCTCCCGGCTCTCTCCAACGGTCAAGTTGATTAACAGACTGATTATCCTCATCCAAATGAGCTCCATCTGATTCTGTCTCTCTTTCCAGCCTGCTGAACTCTTTACCACCAACAGTGTACGCAACAAGTGCTCTTAAAGAAATTCCTTTATAACTAAATGTATTTGTCATTCCACCGAAAGCATCGGGTGTAGCGGTTCCAGCAACTACCCTGTTGGCCGCGTTATAATTTCTTGTAAGATTCCCTCTTGTGTCATACCACATTCCAGCACCATCGCGTGGATCAACGCCAGCCCAACGAATAAGATACCAAGAGTTTACATCCATGCCAACTCTTCTTATTTTAGTATCAAGTACACGATCATTATTATTATAAAGTTCAAGTACACGATTACTATTGTGAGCTATGTTAAAATTCGTGCTCCATTCAAATGTTTCATTGGAGATATTTTTTGTATTCAGTGTAAGCTCAATGCCACTATTCCTCACTGATCCCACATTTTGCAAGATTCTTCTGGTTCCAGACGTCCATGATACAGAAACATCATCCAGTATATCTTTTGTGGTATTGCGGTAATATTCGGCTTCGACGGAAATTCTATTCTCGAAGAATCCAAGAGTCAGTCCGGTGTTCAGCAAATAAGTTTTCTCCCATGATAGGATTGGATTCTCGCCTTTGGACATTATCGCACCTGATTCTCCGTTGTAATTATTGTCTACACTGAAGTCATAGATACCCTTTGAAACATAAGCGCCAATCCGGGAGTTTCCATTAGTTCCATAACTGAATTTGAGCTTCGCGAAATTAATCGGTTTAAGCTTCCAGAACTTTTCGTTGCTTATTGTCCAAGCTACACCCGCAGACCTAAAGCTTGCCCATTTTACATCGCTACCAAAGTCTGAATTTCCATCATTACGAAAACTTGCGATCAGACTATATCTTCTGTCAAAAGAATAGTTTAGTTGCCCATAGTAGGATAAGCTTGCCTGTTCATTGCCACTGCTTCTTCCTTCAGTGTTTACGGCATAGGTAACTTCTCGTATATCATCATTAGGAAAACTCCATCCGGTTGATCCGACAGATCGACGTGACCGTTCGATAGCCTCTCCCCCTAGCATTAAGGAAATGTCATTCTTCTTATATTGCTTGTCAAAATTCACCCGGTGCATGCTGGTCCAGTTGAAACTGTTGCTTTGCGACTTATAGGCATACGCGTCTGACCGCCCGGAAAAAGTACGTTCCGAGGTATATCTGTTTTCACTGACAGACGAAAAGTCTACACCGTTGGTGGTGGTGTATTTCAGCCATGGAAAGAACTTTAAAGTTCCGCCTATATTCCCTAAAAGAGCTGCAGCGTTTTGCCTGTTATCATTATATTCTGCATCCGGAAGTTTATTATAGAATGCAATGGTATAAAGTCCGGTAGGATCGTAAGGACTTAAAGTTGGTCGGTTCGTATAGTAGGTATCATTAGGAGTAAACATATTGTTAATGTTATAAGAGGCTCCTATCTGGAAAAAAAGGTTTAAAGATTTGTTGATCGTCTTGTCAAGATTAACCCGTGTAGAAAACCGGTCTGTTGTATTCTTGATCATGATGTCCTTCTGTTTAAAATAGGACCCCGAAACGTAATAGTGATTTTTTTCGTTACCTCCCGAGAAAGACAAATCGTGATTGGTATTTACACCGGTCTGGAAATAAAGATCATACCAATCTGTGCCTTCTCCAACCATTTGCAATGGCTTTTCTTTCGAATCAGGGTTGTTCGCCAGCGCCTCGTTATAAAGCATAACATAATCTGCATAACTAAGAACTTTAAAACGGTTATCTGTCACGGAACTAATTCCTCCTCTAAATGAATAGTTTATCCGGTTAGCGCCTGCTTTTCCCTTTTTGGTTGTAATTAATATTACACCATTTGAACCGTTGGCTCCATAAATTGAGGTGGCGGTTGCATCCTTCAATACAACAATAGACTCAATGTCTGCGGGATTTAAGTAGGTTAAAGGGCTAATGCTGGTCTCTACACCCAGTATCATATTAGTTTCGTCTCCGGTATTGAGAGGCACTCCGTCAACTACCCAAAGCGGATCATTAGCAGCAGAAAAAGAAGCTTCTCCCCGAATTCTGGTTTCAAAACGAGGTCTTGCACTGCTAGTTGAATTGTCTTGAAGATTGAACTCTAAACCAGGCACCACACCTTCCAGCAACCTGTCTACCCTGTCCAATGGCTTCATCTCCAGATCCTTTGAAGTCACCTGAAAAGCACTACCTACCTGGTTTTCTTTCCTCTCAGAGGTTCCATAACCAGTGATGATAACCTCATTCAGCTTAGTCATTGATTCTTCCAGATCCACATCAATCGATGTCCTGCCATTCACTGGGATTTCCCTTACGGTAAAGCCGACCATGTTGAATATCAAAGTAGCGTTTGAAGGTACTTTAATCACATAGTTGCCATTAACATCCGTATTTGCAGCTCTCCTGGTTCCTTTCAGGGTAACACTAACTCCTGGCAAACTTTCGAAAGTTCCTGATTGGTTTTTATACCTCACAGTACCTTTCACCGTGATCTCTTCCTGACTTAAGTTGTTATTCTGCACTTTAAGTTCTGAGATGATCACCGTTTTATCGATGATCTTATAAGTCAAGGGCTTTCCGGCGGTGATGGCCTTTAGAGCATCATTAAGCTCGAGATTTTTAATGTTAACAGTAACATTACCTGCTTTTTTAAGTACATCCTTGTCATACAGAAAAAAGTAACCGGTTTGTTTCTGTACAGCAAGACATACTTGTTCTAAGCTTGTGTTTTTATACGACATACTTACTACCTGAGCAAGTCCTGAAGCGTTTACAGTAAGACATCCTGCGATCAATAAAAAGAGTGTTAGCCTCATAATCAATCCTGATTTTTTAATCAATAACATGCATGTCTCCCTGCTCATGCAGGGAAGAGTTTGTTTCATACCAATAAGGGGTGTTAAATTTTTATTTCTATTCTCATCATCCGGGCAACAGCATATTCCATCCCGCCATCCTCGAAAAATCATCAGGTCTGTTTCGGGGTCAGACCAAAGTAAAGTTAACTCATATTACACCCTTCCTTTCTTTTCTGTATACTCATCATACTTATTTTATGTTACTTAAAATCTATTTCGACAATTCTGTCATTAAGCTCAAAACTGGCTCCGCTTACCAGGTGGAGCATCTCTAAAACTTGTTGAAGGCTGGCCTGCATGCGGATAGTTCCGCTGAATTTGCGGTTGCCGGGATCGCCTTTCCATTCCGCCTTAACGTCGTACCAACGCTCAACCTTTTCCATAATTTCCCTTAAGTTGTCTTCGTTGAAGTAGAAGATGCCTTCTTTCCAGGCAATGGCTTTGTAAGTATCGGCTTCGGCGACACTAATTGCTGAACCGGAAGCGATGGCCTGGTAGCCAGGTTTCAGCAATTCGCTTTCTTTACCTTTGCTGATCCGCACTGATCCGTCAAGTAATGTGGTCTTACTTACTGGGGAGTAGGAATTAATATTGAAGCGGGTTCCGAGAACTTCAACCTCTGTGTTATTAAAGTTTATGATGAACGGAGCTTTTTTGTTGTCCTTCTTGTTCAGTATTTCTGCAACTTCAAAATAAGCTTCGCCTTGTAGTTCGATCCGTCTTTCAGCGCCAGAAAAACTTACAGGGTATTTAAGTACTGATCCGGAATTCAACCATACCTTTGATCCGTCGGGAAGGATCATTTTGTATTGACCTCCACGGGGAATGATAAGCGTGTTAAAAATATTGCCGGCTATCTTGTGACCGGCTTTGTCTTCATAAGACAATACACCTTTTTCACCATCTATAATGGTACCGTCTTTTTCCTTTAAGTGAACTTCGTTGTTCCCTAACTCAACCTGCGATCCGTCTGCAAGCTGAAGAATTGCTTTCTGGCCTCCGGCTTGAATGTCGACTGTTTTGTTTTTACGTGCTGTGGTGGGATTATTAGTAGTGTACTTATTTTTTTGCGACCACAAGCTTATTCCTAATGATAAGAGCAGAACAGCAGCGCTGCTGTAATACCAAAATCTGCGGGATTGATAAAACATTTCTTTACTATCAAACAGGCGATCTGAAAGCCCTTTCCATTCTGCATCAACATCGAGAGAATCAATAAAATCAATTTCTTTTTGAACTTTGGCCGTATCTCTGAAAGATTCCACCAATTCCCTGTTTGAAGGATCTTCATTGAGCCATTGCACGAAGGATTGCTCCTCCGATTCCGTCAGCTCATCCCTGAGATATTTTAAAATTTGTCCGGTTGTATAAACAACGTTTTCCTGCTTTTCCATGAAGATCTCTAAACTCTGATTCAATTGTACTCCAGATTAGCATCCAGTATCCGGGTCAATTTGTATATATAAAACTTGAAAAATGAAAGTGGGTGAAACGAAAGGAACTTTTTTTTTAAAAAAGTTCAAAAAGAGAGTTATTTTAGAAAAAAGAACAGAAAAATAGCGAAGCTGTCTGGGTTCATGCGCATTTTAAGCAACTGAAGTCCTCTTTTTTTCTGAGTTTTTACCGTATTTACTGAGATTCCCAGCTTTTCAGCAATCTGAGGATTTTTTAATCCTTCAAGATATCCCATTCTGAAAACGATCTGGCAATTAGGTGGCAGAGCGCTGATGTGTTTATGAATTTCACCAAGCACTTCTGAGCGAATAATGGAATTAAGAGCTACTGCATCTTCGGAAGGGTCGAGACTTTGCTTGTTGAGGTAGGTATGTTCCAGTTTCTGTCTTCTTAACCAGTTTAAGCAGGCATTTCGCACTGAAGCATATAGAAAGCCATTCGCCGACATATCTTCAGGCAAGGTGTCTTTGGTATTCCAGTAAGTAACAAATACTTCCTGAACGATATCTTTAGCTGAGTCTTCGTCCTTGATAAGCTGCACAGCGAAATAGCAAAGCTTTCGGTATTTGTCCCGGAACAATTCTTCAAACGAACCAATAGTGGTATGGGACATATTCAAAACCCTGCTCACCTAAAATTAATAGATCCTTAACTAAACCTATCAAAAATAATGTTTATCTGTCAGCAGAACAATAGGGGAAGGTTTTTCTGACAATTCTCTGGAACAGGTTAATTCATTTATTTGACTTCTTATAGTTTGAAGGTAATCACACGCGGCACGCGTGCGCCAGCAGGGCCTGCTATCCGAGTTTGCTAGCGCACGCGTACCCGCGTGTGCCATGGAATTGAGTTTCAGACTACCATAATAGCTACCAAACGACAAAATTCAATCACTGTTGTCCGGTAAAAGATTTTCGTAAAATGTTTACCGGACAGCCGGAATCAAAATGGCTGCGATATTCTGCGATAAAAACCTTTGAAAGTGCTGTATGGCAACCATAAGCGGTCAAACGCAGAAAAAAGGTGTGATTTGGTTAAATGTTTACCGGACAGCCGAATTTTAAATACGATTGTAATTTTTAAGATTTCGGGGGCTTGGAATCTAGTATGAACAAAAAAGGCCTCATTGGAGGCCAGAATAAGGGTTTTTAAATGCTACTTAAAACCTTACCGGACAACAGTGAAATTCAATAGTTATCGTCACTTCAGCTTCTCCATCATTTCGGCGGGCACGTTCTTCAGATCTAAAACCAGGAAACCATCCAGGCTATCTGAGAATTTAGGATCTATATTGAAACAGATAATTTTAGCATTTAAGGCTATGTAATGCCGAAGCAACACAGGAACTTTCATGTTTGAAAGTTCAAGTTCTGTGATCAGGCTATCCACATCCTTCAGCGTCTTTTTTGTTTCCAGCAGTACCTCCCCGTCTATCTTCGAAAAATCTGCTCTGAACTTTTTTCTGGGCTTAACTAATTTTGACAACTCTGCATCAAAATGATGCTTTAAGATATAGTTCACCATCAGTGACTTTGAGAAGCTAGAGAACTTGTTGCTTATGCTGACGGGGCCAATAAGATAGCTATAACGGGGATTGGCAAGCAGATACTTCATGATTCCTTTCCATAAAAGGAACATTGGAAGCGCTTTTTGCTGGTACTCCTTGCGCACCCAGGACCGCCCCAGTTCGAGGCTCTGGCTTAATAAAGGCAAGAGTTCCTTTTTTACCTTAAAAAGTTCTGCCACATAAAATCCTTTTTTACCCAGGCTATATGTTATTTCATTGCCTTTGCCAATACGGTAAGCACCTACCAGCAACTCAGCCTCCGAGTCCCAGATAAACAGGTGGTTATAATAAATATCGTACTTATCCAGATCTATCGACTTGTTGGTTCCCTCTCCAACTTCCCGGAAGGTAATTTCTCTCAGACGACCTATTTCCTGTAAAACAACAGGTATTTCTGATGCAGGTGAAATAAAGATCTCGTAATTTTTCTCCTGCATGACCTTTCTGAACGAGCGTAAGCCCTCTATCTCGGTCCTGAGTAAGCTGACATCCTGGGGTGGCACAATATCTTCTGGTTTCTTACGGATCTTAAACAAGTACTTATTACTAAAAAGGCGCTTCTGACCTTCCAGTCCTATGCCCAACACATAGGTCCGGGCTCTAAGATAATTTAACAGATCGCGGGCGTTTGTATGCTGTTCCTGTTCTGATGTCTGCACCGGTTTGCCAATCCTGAGCCTTATGGTATGACCCTGCTTGTTAAAAAGCTCAGAAGGAAGTTTGGCTGTACGCAAAGCCGGATGAATGAGGCCTAATAAATTAAACAACAAGCCATTATTTCCATGAAAATAAACGGGCAGCACAGGGACTCCGGCTTTGTTGATCAGTTTTCCAGCAACCGGATGCCATTGTTTATCTGTGATCTGCTGTACTCCGTGCTGAAAAGCAGAAACCTCCCCTGCAGGAAATATCGCAATGGGAACATCTTGATTTAACAACCTCAAAGCCGACTTTATACCGCTGATACTGGAGGGATGATCTATCTTATCAAAGGGATTTACAGCAATCAGATGTTTACTAATATTGGGAATTCGTTTTAACAGGAAATTGGCTATCAGCTTCGTCTCTGGCCGTATCATACACAAGACTTTCAAAAGGATTAATCCCTCAATGCCTCCATAAGGATGATTAGCTATTGCGATAAATGCCCCCGAAAGTGGTATGTTCTTTTTCAGCTCCTGCTCGTTCACTTCAATTTTTACCTGGAGGATTTCCAAAAGCTTGTCAATAAAGTCGAGTCCGTCCAGATGTCTCGTAGCGTTTAATACCTCGTTTACCTCATTGATCTTGGTTATTTCCATCAAAAATGAAGTGAGGCCGGCCAGTTGGAGCTTATCCAGATGAACAGCTTTCGCGAATTCCTTTTCAGTAATAACTTTCATGATTAAAAAGACTATTGTATATATTAAAAATGTAAAAATGATTTTACGCAAAAAGCACCCTTCCTAAACAGGAGGGTGCTTTTATGCGACTAAAATGCTTTAATCCTGCACAACTATCTTTTGTGAGCCAGCTCCTGCAACCGAAAGGATATATGTTCCCTGGCTGAGTTTCTGTTGTAATTTCAATTCTGCACGTCCGTTATTCGTATCCAAAACATTGCTATATATTAATTTTCCGCTTAAATCATAAAGGCTTACCGCACTCGTAACTTGCGAAGACTTTTTCAATTCCAGGTTCAGAGTAGTTCCCCTTAAAGGATTCGGATACACCACAAGAGCCTGCTGGTCCGCAAGCGATGCTACATTTATCCATTTAGTACGCGGCTCAGTTCGTGTACCGTCTTTATCGGTCTGGGTCAATCTATAGTAGTTTATTCCTGTTGACGGATTATGATCGGTAACCTGGTATTCCTGAGAGCTTTTTCCATCGCCTTTTGCCAGAACTTTTGCCAGCAAAACGAAGTTTTTACCATCGCTGCTCTTCTCAATGCTGAAGTAATCGTTATTTTGCTCCGATGCTGTCGACCATTTCAAAGTAACAACTCCGCTCTTTTCTAAATCTGCATCAAAGCTTAACATGTCGACCGGCAGTACAGAGCCACCCATTCCAAATACACTTACACTGCCACTTATCTCATTAGCTACCAGCAGATAAGGCTTGTTGTCAGGACTTTTATCTGCGGAGATATAGATGATTCCTTCCGGACCATGATCTCCAGCATAAGATGTAGTACTACGGTTATTTTTATAATCTACGAATTTGACGTTAGCCGGATCAGTAATATTATATACCATCACACCTCCGATACGCTCCAATCCAACAAAGGCATAAGTATTGCCTTGAATAGTTGCCACAGTTAGTCCTTCAGGCTCTGGTCCTTTTGAGCGACTTCTGTTCTTTAGTCCATTACTTTCACTGTCTGAATTAAACAAGCCTGCAAAGAGAGGGTGTTGCGAAGTGATCAGCTCAAAATCGTCTTTACTATCATAAACAATTGTCTTGGTATCGGCATCCCAAATGGAAAATGAGCGCGGTCCAACCATGATCAGTTCATCATAATCGCCATCATTGTCTGTATCTCCATTCAAACTGGTTATACGCAAGCGACCAATATTATGGGCTTCTTTTAATACTTCTGCGTTAGGAAAAGTGGCTGGATCCAGGTTTACGGCGCTTACCGTTGTACGCTCTTCAAAACCTTCATATTCTTTTTCATCGCCTTCATTGGCTGATACGAGGTAGGTTTTACCATTTGCAGTGAAGCTTGCAATAGCATCCGGCATAAAATATCCTTTAACAGGGTAGTTAGATATATGCACAAAGCCACTGTTATCAGATGCATCTAAGCCGCTGCCATTTACATTAAAATCTTTTTTACCCAATGGCCAGATACTGCTTATTGCATTGGTTTCAAGGTTGACTTCAGCTACCGCGTTGTTTTCCTGGAGTGTAACCCATGCTTTTTTAGAGTCTTCCGAAATAGTAATATACTCTGGTTCGAAATCCTGGGAAAGGGTACTGCTAGCTTTAGTTTTTCTTATTCCCGATGCGATCAAAGCAGCTTCCTGCGAATTAAAAGTAGTAAAATCAAGAGTAGTAACCTTGGATTGATCCACGGAAGACAAGCCGCCGGAAATATCGATGATACTGACAGAACCTTCAGGGTCGATAGAATAATCTGTGTTTGGCTGTCCTTCGTTCGCAGTCATAATTTTGTTCCCGTCGGGCGAAAACGTGATCATATCAGGCAGTGCACCTACTGTAACTTGATTTTGAAAATCGCCGTCAGTGTTAAAAAAGACCACCGATCCATTATTATGCTCAGGAGATGCGGGACTAGCTACAGCTACAATCCCATTTTTCACAGCAACACTAGTAACGCCTCCATAGCTGCTCATGTCAATATCCTTGATAAGTTTAATGGCAGCAGGGTCAGAGAAATCTGCAATGTCTAAACGATCCTGCACGGCACTGGTCATGAACAGACGTTGTGTTTGCGGATCGTAAACCACTATTTCGGTAGTACTTCCTGTGGTGCTGTTAGGCTTAAAGCTGTTTACATAGTTTAACTGGATTTCCTGAGTGGCCACAGGTGCCTTGCGATCGTTATCGCGGATATAAACGGTCAGATATTGGCTTCCTTTTAAACTTACACCGATAAGATCTTCAAGACTAAGTACAAAGTACTCATCCATCTCCTGAACATTGTCGTCATCTATTGAAATTGTGACGGTTTGTGTTGTTAAACTTCCAGCGCTGAAGTTAAGTGACTTGTTGCTGATATTGAAGTCAGACGCATCGGTAGTGCTAAAGGGTGCATCTTTTATCACCAGGCTTGCTGTTCCGGCATCCGGATTCTCCAGTAACAGTGTTACTGTAACCGAACCGGCCCCTTCGTCGACCGAAAGGAACTTATCTTTGAATGCGATAGTACTGGTATTTCCTGGTATTGAACTTCCCGGAAAAGCAAATGCAGGCCATGTTTGCGGCGCGGTGTCTTTATTGCTTGTCACCCAGTTTGCCGGATTTAAGATCAAAGCTCTTAGTTCGGCAGGGCTTCCCTGCTGAGCTCCGTTATAAAACGCATTTGCACTGACTCCAGCTGCATTACCCGGTGCAGAGCTTAACTGTATGGAGGATTTTCCATCCTCTAATGTTGCCGGGCGCATAGATTTACCGCCGGTACATTCCGTATTAGTTAGCTCCCAGTTGTTTGCACTCATTGCAGTTATATAAGTTGGGGTTTGCGCAGTTCCTGCATAGACAATAACCTGATCTCCGCCTGAACTCAATCCAAACTTCTTGCCGGCAATTGTTCCAACTGAAACCTTCGGTATATCATTTTCAATCCGTATAACATTGCCTGCACCTAAACCTGTCGCCGGCGCAGTCCACACCAAGCCTCCATCGCACTGGGCGATTGTATTAGCGGTGTATTTGGCGTCTGTAATAGTGATGGTTGTACCCGGCAGAATGTCTACCAGAGTTAAAAGTGCAATTTCATCTTCTGTACCCAGGGCGCTCATTCTGTAAGCAACAGGGACAAGATCTCCCGGCTGAAATTGAGTTTGAGCATGAGCATTCGCGAAAATGGAGCCAATAAAAAAGAGTAAAAGTTTCTTCATATGTTTTGGTTTGATTCTCTCATGTGTTTCAAGAGAGGTATTTAAGTTGGAACCGAAAGTATGGGTGAGAAATGTGATGAAAGTAAAGTTCAGATTATCTTTATGTAAATCGTGGGTTGGTTGGGAAGTTTTTCAACCACAGAGGTCACAGAGAAATGTTGGATAATCGGTAATCACCAGCCGCATTAAGCCTACTCACAAGACAGCTATGTCAATACGAAAATTTAAATCTTAACCTTCTTCGGTTCCATCAATTGCCTGCCGCGCAGCACAATCTTCATCCTTTGCCGTTTTAAGGATAGGTTTGTCGAAGCTTCGAGATCTTCCTTTAACTGTAACTTATAGGCGTTAAGTACTTCCTTGTACGTAAGGAGACCAATAACCACATTCTCTTCCGCAGGGGAAACTACCGGCAGGAACTCCTCTTCATAGCTCGACATCAACGCAACAGCCTTTGCTAACTAACAAATCAAAACATCATCGAATTATCTGGAAAAACCATCCGCATTCATAATGAGGAATTATTAAACGAAATCATAAAAGGGGCATAATTTGTAGAAACACAAAACTATTCGTTTCCAGATCTCTCCTGTATTTATTAGTTTTGTATAGACTAACCAAAATTCCAGGAGGAATTACCATTTTGACCACTAAACGAATAAACCGGACAGGCTACCTGATTCATTCATTTTTGATGATGCTGATGATTTTGGGCTTTAACGCTGTAAATGCACAAAATCAAATAAGTTTCGCACGGCTCACTATTGATGAGGGCTTATCACAGAATGCTGTTTTTTGTATCATACAAGACAGGCATGGCTTTATCTGGGCCGGCACTGAAGATGGTTTGAATAAATATGACGGTTATAAGTTCAATATTTATAAGCATGAGAACGCAAATCCCTCCACTTTAAGTAATAGTCAGATCAATGCGCTTCTCGAAGATAAATATGGTAACCTATGGATAGGTACCTCGGATGGCTTGAACATATTCAACCGGGAAAAAGAGACATTTACCAGAATCAATACCAGGGCTAATAGAATGTCAGAAGCCACTGATTTTATAACCTGCTTATTCCAGGATAGCCGTAATAACCTATGGATAGGAACCACAGAGGGCTTGAAACGCTTCGATTATAGAACAAAAAAGGTTAGTTCCTACAAACTCCCTGCCGCATCTAATGTAGCTGGAAGCAACAAAATACAAACCATTTATGAAGACAAGGATCAGGTCTTGTGGGTCAGTATCGGTAAAGATCTGAAACGCTTCAATCCGGTCGAGAAGAAGTTCGCCGATCTTCCGCAAGCCCTGGCTCAAAATAACGAACTTCGGAGAAGTACCGTCAGGGTAATACGGCAAGACACGAAAGGAAACTTCTGGTTCGGAACGGAAACCTCTGGATTGTTCAAATTTGATCCTCATTCGCTTTCTTTCCGGACCTACAAACACATTCAGGGAAACAATAACAGCCTGCCTATCAGCATTGTTCGGGAGCTATTTGTAGTTTCGAACAGCGAAATATGGGTTGGGACACGTGAAGGCCTGAGTATTTTTAATCCTGAAACAGAAGTTTTTTCAAATTACCAGTATAACCCTTATGATCCGAAGACGTTAAGCCACAACTCTGTTCGGAATATAATGAAGGATAAAGCGGGGAATATATGGATCGGCACCTTTGCGGGAGGTATCAATATATTTCATTCGAGCGGTAAAAATTTCTACCATATTGGCGAACAGGTGGGCAGACAGGCAGGCCTCAGCCACAGGGTTGTAAGCTCCATACTGGTAGCAGATAATGGTGTCTTATGGATAGGAACAGAAGGCGGGGGATTAAATTATATCGACAGAAAATCCTCCATTTACAAAAGTTACGTAATCAATAGCCGACAGCAGAATATCGTAAAGTCGCTGGCAAAAGATAAAAATGGTAACATCTGGATAGGAACCTACGACGGCTTAAGTCATCTTAATACGAAAACAGGAACATTCAAGAACTTTAATATCCCGGAGAACGATGAGAAACCGGGCAATAACCAGATCTATGCCCTGGCGGCAGATGAGGGCGGCGTATGGATTGGTACGGATGGCCGTGGGCTTAACTTTATAGACGAGCAAGGCAAGCAAAAAGCTACCTATGTGCACAATCCTAAAAACAAAGAAACGATCAGTAACAACAGTATTATCACCTTAAAAAAGGATAAGCAAAATAATATTTGGATCGGCACAGAAAGAGGCCTTAACTATTTCAACAAGAAAACCAAAAAATTCACCCAGTACCTGAATAATGTGAACGACCCTTATAGTCTCAGTCACAACTCCGTTATCTCCTTATTTTTTGACAATCAGAATCGGATGTGGATCGGTACTGAAGGTGGTGGTTTGAATTTGTATGATAGAGCTTCCAATCGTTTTTACTCGATTACAGAGAACCAGGGCCTTGCCAACAACGTGATTCATGCGATAAGACAAGATAAATCTGGCAGCCTGTGGTTAAGCAGTAATAAGGGCCTCAGCAAGATCTTATTTAAAGGGGCGAGTCTTCCTTTCCGGAAAGAGAACCTTGAAATTCTAAATTACACGGTAGAGGATGGTTTACAAAGCAACCAGTTTTCAACCGGTTCTGCCGAAGCGGGCAGCAATGGCGAGCTGTTCTTCGGCGGGATCAACGGCATCACTGCCTTTTATCCTGACAAGATCATCAAAAATCGCTTTAAGCCAAACGTTGTAATCACTGATTTTCTTATAAAAAACAATCCGGTAACTGTTGGTAAAAATAATTCAGGGGATTCGCCTCTCCAAAAACCGATAACAGAAACTGAAAGTATCACCTTAACACACGATCAGGCCTTCATCACCTTCAGATTTGCAGCACTGAACTATGAGAATTCGGATAAAAACGAATACGCTTATAAACTGAATGGTTTTGCCGACGACGACTGGCACTATGTGGGAAATCAGCGTACAGCCACTTATACTAATCTTGATGCAGGAAAATATGTATTTCAGGTAAAGGCTTCCAATAACGATGGTGTATGGAATGATGAAGTAAGAGAAATTACGATCCATGTTCTTCCGCCCTGGTGGAAAACCTGGTATGCCTACCTGATGTATACCTTGATCATCGCCGGCTTGCTTTACCTGTTCTATTATTACTCTCTTAAAACGGCTAAACTGAAAAACGACCTCGTTTTTGAGCACATGAGTCATGAAAAAGATCAGGAACTGGCACAACGAAAGCTGAGTTTCTTTACTAATATTTCGCACGAGATTAAAACTCCGCTCACACTCATCCTCGCTCCTATCGAAAAGCTGATAGGAATGGATGATGGCAATAATAAGATACAGAACCAGTTGATGCTGATGCAGCGTAATGGAGAACGTTTGATACGCTTAATTAATCAATTGCTCGACTTCAGGAAATTTGAGACGGGAAGTATGGCACTGGAGGCAGCCGAAGGCAATATTGTTCGCTTTATCAAGGAAGTACTCCTGGCCTTTGATTCTTATGCTAAAAATAGAAAGGTTAAAATATCGCTGAGCACTGAAAAAGACCGCATCCGTCTTTGGTTTGATCGCGATAAGATGGAAAAGGTTATCTATAACCTGCTTTCCAATGCGCTCAAGTTCACCCAGGAGAACGGCACAGTAAACGTTCGTATCAGAACTGAAAAAGGAGAAGACGGAGCAGGCTCTGTCATTATTGAGGTGGAAGACGACGGTGTGGGTATAGCTCCCGAGAACATCAAAAAAATATTTGATCCCTTTAATCATTTTGATCAAAGCGGCGTAAATCCTAACGGCACGGGTATAGGTCTATCCTTCTCGAAGGGCCTGGTCGAATTACATCATGGAGAGATCCGGGTTGAGAGCACGCCTGCGGTTGCCGGTGGGAAAGGATTAACCTGCTTTTCCATTAAACTTCCTCTTGGCAAAAAACACCTTGCAGAGACCGAGATTATACAAAATTATAAGGACAGCGAAAATATAAGCGCCTATTCTGAAACAGAAATACCCCTCAGTGCAAGTGTTAAACTGATTGAACGAAAGCAACATGTTACCAGCAGCAATGATAAAGAGAAGCTAATTATGCTCATTGTGGAAGATAACGAAGAAGTTCTAAACTTTGTAGGCTCGCACTTTGAAGACGATTTCGAGATACAAACCGCAACCAACGGGGTACATGGCCTTGAAAAAGCCCTTCAGTTTATTCCGGATATTATCATTAGTGACGTGATGATGCCTGAAATGACGGGGACAACCTTATGCACCAAGTTAAAGAGTGATGCACGCACCAGCCACATCCCTGTAATACTGCTTACTGCCCGTACTCCGCTGATATTTAAGATTGAAGGACTGGAAACAGGTGCCGATGATTATATAACCAAGCCATTTAACCTTAATATCCTCGAAGCGCGTGTATGGAATCTCCTGGAATCCCGGCAGCTTCTCCGTGAAAGGTATCGCAAAGAGATCAACCTGCAGCCTGTTAATGTGGCAATTACCTCTCCCGATGAGAAATTCCTGAGTAAGGCGATGAGTTATATTGAAAAGAATATCGCCGAATCTAATCTGAGTGTGGAAGATCTGGGAAGAGAAGTAGGCATGAGCCGGGTAACCTTGTATCGAAAGATCAAAGCGCTGACTAACCAATCGGCAGTGGAGTTTATCAGGACCATCCGGTTAAAAAGAGCTGCACAGTTATTGGAGCAAAACAAATTGAATGTAAGTGAAATCGCTTACATGGTTGGTTTTATGGATATCGACTATTTCAGAAGATGCTTCAAAGAACAGTATGGTTATACTCCGAAAGAGTATGCTCAGAATGCTGAAAAAGTATCATAAGTATTTAGCGTTTCAAGTGTTTTATTCGGTTTGATTCATTACTCAGGCTAATTTGCACGAAAACTCTGGCTGTAATGCGAGGAGTTGGAATAACTTTATATTTCAAAAATTGAATATGAAGTTTATTTCGTGGAGCATTTTATTACTATGTCTGACAGCGTCTGCACAACTGAAAGCTGCTAACTATTATATCAACAGCCGGACGGGTTCTGATTCTAACAACGGAACAAATAAAGACCAGGCTTGGAAAAGCTTACAAAACCTGGAAGAGCATAAGTTTCTGCCAGGTGATAGTATTCTTTTTGCTAAAGGCTCTTCTTATAAGGGTGGGTTTGTTTTCAGCAGTTCGGGTACCGAAAAAGCACCGATCGTTTTTTCATCTTACAGCGTAGGCGCGGATATAATTCTTAATACTGACCGCAAAGAACTGAGTCCTTTGTTTGAAAAATATGGCGCTGGTCCTGCTCCTTCGTTCACCAACCCCGATTGGAGCGTGTTAAACGGAAATATCTTCAGAATCCTGGGAAGCTATATTGTTATCGACGGTCTTTATTTCCATGACAACACCAACCCGCCCGGCTCAGATAAAAAAACAAAAAATGTACAAAAACTGGGTGCAGTATACTTCGCCCTGGGAACTCATCATAATACGCTTAAGAACTGCGAATTTTTCCATACTCCCGTAGGAGTTAAGGTGAAAGGCAATCACAATCTGATCACCCGCAATTACTTTCGCGACGCTAATATCATGATGGCTTATTCCTGGGGGCCTATTGCCATAATGATCGTAAAAGGAGACAACGAAATATCCTGGAACAAAATTGAAAATTATGGAGCTTATGGAGGGCCCTATGGCTCGGATGGCGGCGTTATTGAATTAGACGGTGTCGACGATGACTTCCAGGCCAACAATGTCAATATCCATCATAACATTTCGATCAATAACCACGGTTTTCTTGAGATAGCAGCCAGAAACGTCGAGAATATTACAGTCGCCTACAACCTCAGTGATGATAAAAACCAGTTTATTGGAGGCGGCTCTATGAAAAATGTCCGGGTGATCAATAATACGGTGATCAGAACCCGCGAACCGAATGTAGATCGCCATGTCTTCTGGACATTTTACCCGGAAGGCAGTAGCTATGTTGTCAGGAACAACATATTTGTGATCCCAAAAGACATGAAGGTCTTTGGTCCTTATAAAAAGCCTATTGGTCACGTACGCACACCGATCGGCGAACACCCTCATGATCATAATTTATACTACTCACCTGGAAATCCGGATCCGATAGGCATTTCTGCAGGTAAAGGCGATATCATTGCAAACCCTCTTTTTGCAGATCCTGAAAACCGGAATTTCCGACTGACCAAAAAGAGCCCGGCCAGAGGTAAAGGTGCAAAGCTGGGTTATACAGTAGATATCGATAATTACCCCGTTGAATCAGGATCTCCTGATATAGGAGCCTTTCAGTTCTAAAAAACAGAAATGATGATCAAAACCTCGTGTAGAAAACTTACTTCACATAGAAAACATTCCGGGCGCTCTTCGGCTGCATCGTTTCTGCTCCTGCTAAGCTGTATAAATCCAGGCTCTAGTCAGACCGGCACGAAAAAAAGCGATTCCCGGCCCAACATTATTGTCATCATGGCCGATGATATGGGCTATTCCGATCTGGGTTGTTACGGAGGAGAGATTAATACTCCCAATCTGGATTACCTGGCAAAAGAAGGAATACGATTTTCGCAATTCTATAATACCTCAAGATGTTGCCCTACCAGGGCTTCCCTCCTCACTGGTTTATACAACCAGCAAGCGGGAATCGGAAGTATGACCAGGGATCAGAAGCTTCCCGCCTACCGGGGCTATCTCACAGAAAATACAGTGACACTTGCCGAGGTTTTAAAGCAAGCTGGCTACCATACCGGCATGGTTGGCAAATGGCATGTTTCTAATACCATTGAACAGGACGGGCCACAAGAGCAACTTAAGTGGCTAAACCATCAGAGCGAGCATCCGGCGTTTTCACCCCTATCGCAATACCCTACTAACCGGGGATTTGAAAGGTTCTATGGAACTTTATGGGGAGTGATTGATTTTTATGATCCTTTCAGTTTAGTGAATGGTACGAAGCCGGTGAAGAGGCTTCCTGTGAATTATTATCATACCGATGCCATCAATGACACTGCTGCCTCTTACGTGAAGCAGTTCAGTGCCAGCAAGGCGCCTTTTTTCCTGTATGTAGCACACAATGCTCCGCATTGGCCGGTTCAGGCTTTGCCTGAAGATATTGAGAAATATAAAAATACCTATAAAGTGGGCTGGGATGCGATCAGGAAGTCCCGCTATGAAAAGATGCTTAAACTAGGGCTTATAAATGCTGATACTCATCCTCTATCCGCTGCTTCGTATGACATTGATTGGAACAACAACCCTCATAAAGAATGGGATGCCAGGGTGATGGCTGTGCATGCTGCCATGATTGACAGGATGGATCAAGGGATTGGAAGAATCATACAAGTTCTAAAAGAGACCGGTCGCCTGGAAAACACCCTCATTGTGTTTTTAAGTGATAACGGCGCCAGTCCGGAAGAAGCGCATACCCTGATTCCCGGTTTTGACCGTCCCGGAGAAACCCGGGATGGAAAGCCGATTGTTTATCCTAAAAATAAAGAAGTTTTGCCTGGTCCGCAAACAGTATTCGCGGGCATAGGGAAAGAATGGGCGAATGTTTCAAACACACCGTTTCGTTACTGGAAAAGGGAATCGTATGAGGGAGGAGTACGAACTCCCATGATTGCTTACTGGCCAAAAGGCATAAAGGATAAGTCGGGAAATAAAGTTAGCTCGCATTTAGGACATGTAATGGATTTCATGGCTACCTTCGTTGAACTGGCGCAGACAAAGTATCCGACAACGTATCAAGGCAGAAAGATTACGCCGACTAGCGGAGTTAGTTTATTATCTGCTATAACCAGCTCCCAACAGAAGCAAGACCGCACCTTATTTAACGAGCATGCTTACAGCAGATCTGTTAGGAGCTCCGATTGGAAACTAGTAAAACTTAAACCAGAAGATCCCTGGGAACTTTACAAGGCAGGCAGTACCGAAACGGTCAATCTGGCCGCAAAGTATCCTGAAAAGGTTAAGGAGCTTGAGGTTTTGTGGAATGAATGGGCGGTAAAAAATAAGGTATTGCCGAAGCCGGGGAAGTAAGGTATTCAACGCTCTACCATGTTGGCGCATGCGTGCCGCCTGTGCCTGAGAAATTGGATTTTAAGAACAAAGCTGGTTTTACAACTTTACCAGCTTAATAAAATAAATATCATTTTCCCTCAGCTCGAAAGACTTTTTGAAAGTACCATTCTTAACAGAGACTGTACTACTACTTACAGGTACTCCTGCAGAAGCTTTCTTAAGCTCTGCCATTTGAGCCAAAGAGACATCTGAAGGGCTGCCCATCTCAATGTACTTTGTAAAAGGATCGTTTATTTTATACCCTACCTGGTAAACTTCTGCCCGGTACTGGCCTTTATCCAGGTTTTCAATTTCAAAATACACCATTTCTTTTGCACGAGAGGGCTGATCTTTAATAAAATATCCCTGGTTATATTCTTTTTCAGTGCTTGCGAAAGTATAATTCCATATTAAAGCCTGTACATTGCTGTTATTTGATTTACATATATATGAAGACGCATCCGAATTCTTTAGCTCATTCTCTCCCAACTCATTCATAAATTTATACGCATAATAAGAAGGCTTCCGGATATCCTGAAGGTTCAGCAACCCGAAACCTCCATGAAAGGGAGTTGGTCCCGGACCAGCCTCTTCGAAGATATCGGTAAAGGTCCAGTACGACATGGAATTACTGTTCGCTTGAGCCTTTTTTAGCGTATTCAAAATGTAAGTGGCATTTTGATAAGTGTCATGAATAGGATCGCGGGAAGATGGAGAAGTGTTCCATTCAGTAAAATGCAATTCTGCATCTTTAAACTTCGAGGCATTGATCTGCTCGCGCACTTTTTTAACATTTATCGCAATGGTATCCTGATTATTTTTCAATTTCTGTTTCTTAGTTCCAAGCTCATCCAGAACAGAAGTAGTTCCATAATCATGGGTACTTACAAAATCGACAGGTAAATTATTGCTCTCACAATGCGCCAGGAAATCGCCGATCCATTTTGTAGCAGAAGTAGCGGGGCCTCCTACCCTGTAATCAGCCGATACACTTTTTACCGCTTTCACTGTATGAGCATACAATTCAAAATAATCTGCCTGGGTTGCATCAAAGAAACCTCTTAGATCCGGCTCGTTCCAAACCTCAAAGTACCAGGTTTTCACTTCATCTTTGCCGTACCTGTCCTGCCAGTGAGTAACGAGCCTGCGGATAAGTTCATCCCATTCATTATAAGATTTTGGTTTAGTTACATTTCCCTTCCACCAGAATATCGTTTTTGGTCCCGAAGCCAGGGCAGCAGGCATAAAACTGAACTCTACGAAAGGCTTCATATTGATACTCAGCAAGTAATCAAACAGCTTATCGACATATTGCCAGTTATAAATAAGTTTCCCCTGTTTATCCAAAGTATAAACAGCCATATCATCATGAAGCAGGCCATGAAAGCGAATATATCTGAACCCAATATCTTTTTTAACCATTGCCAGCTGCTGTTGCCAGTCGGCCCGAAGGCCTTCGTTAGCCCTCCCTGCACCGATACACTCATTAAAAACCGTAGACTTCTTTCCGGCAACCTGGTTTACGTTTGTCTTTATAATCCTTTCAGGAAGAGATTGCGCAACAGCCGCATTACTGAACAACACAGCCAGCAATAAATAGCAACAAATTCTTTTCATAAGTTAGTTTTTTGAAGGTAGATTTTTATACCTCATCATGGCCTCTACAAAGTAGTAATCGGCGTAAGTAAGCGGTACGTCGATCTTGTTTCCTCTCGGTAAATGACTCACACTGTGTTTTAAAAGATAACCTCCGTTTTCTCCTTTTTTTGCTTTATAGATTTCGCCTGACAAGGATCGTAAAATAGTTTCTGAAGTTTCAAGATAACGCTTTGAATCTGTCGCATCGCTGTATCCGGCCAGTTCAATTAAGGCAGATGCCATAATTGCTGCGGCAGATGCATCCCGGTAAGTATTTGGGATTCCCGGGGCATTATAATCCCAGTAAGGTATCTTATCTTCCGGAAGGTTTGGATGGGAAAGCAGGAAGTTGGCAATGTTCTTTGCTTGTTGCAGATACTCTGTTTTTCCAGTCTCCCTGTACATCATGGTATAACCATACAGTCCCCATGACTGCCCCCTGGCCCAGGCTGACTCGTCGGCCGCACCCTGAACTGTCTGTCTCCGGATCACCTCCCCTGTTTCAGAATTATAGTTTACCAGGTGATAGGTACTGTAATCAGGCCTGAAATGGTTCTTCATGGTAGTATTAGCATGAGTGATGGCAATATTAGCAAAGTACGGATCTCCGCTGGCTTTGCTTGCCCAGGTAAGAAGTTCCAGGTTCATCATATTGTCAATGATCACCCTGAATTCGCCGGGTTTGGATCCCCAGGACATGGTGCAACCTACATTTGGATTAAACCGTTTTGATAAGGTAGCTGCACTGGTAAGTAAAATATCCTTGTAAGGTGCCTGAGGTTTAATGCGATTGGCGTTGCCGTAGCTGCAGAACATCATAAACCCAATATCATGCGAATTGGCAAACTTCTGTTCCTCCAGAACTTTGAGTTTGCTCATCGCCTCGTCATACAAAGCTTTGTCTTTTGTAGCTTCATAAAGATAAAGTAAAGTACCCGGGTAAAACCCCGAGATCCAGCTTTTAGGCGGGTTACTGGTCCACTGGCCTTTTTCAAACGTTTCAGGAAGGCTGTCTTCTGGAATATGCGGCATCAGGATCTTGTATTGTTTGACAGCGTCCTTTAAATTCCGGTCGATGATTTTTACCAGATCCGGTTTTGCCTTTAATTTAGTCTGCTGTTGTGCAGAACTGATACCTGGTGAAAGTAAGAGAGCGACTATTAATACAGATACAGAACAATATCTCATATAATTCGATGGTTTGTGAAAGCAGGTTGATTAGTTGGTCTGATTAGCACTATTTGCCAGATTTTAATTTATGGTTGCTGGCAAGCTAAAGTTAACAAGCCCAATATTAAAGAAAACATGATGATTACTTCATTAGTACAGGATAAATGCTTCAAAAACTATCCAGCAGGAAACTGAGCCAAACTCTTTTGTCGACACAATTATCAGGCAAACTTGTACGATATGTCTTATAGGTACACTATTTCGTAGACTATCTTTACGGTTTAGCCAATCCATTTGGTGCGAGCACATCAAAATGGGTACCAAGCGATACTCACAAGGCAATGTGAATAGTATTGTTGGGCGAATCTTAGTTAACCTTTGCGCGCAAAGTTCGAACGGTTACTGTGTAACTACGAAGCCAATTATACTTGCCTCTTTTTATTAATAAATTATATGAGTAAGATTTTAGTTATTGGCAGTTCAAATACTGACATGGTTATTTTAACCGATCGTTTTCCTAAACCTGGGGAAACCATAATTGGTGGAACTTTTTTATTAAATCCGGGGGGAAAAGGTGCAAATCAGGCCGTTGCCGCAGCCAGGTTAGGGGCACAAGTTTCTTTTATTTCCAGATTGGGAAATGATCTGTTCGGAAAAACAGCTTTAGAAGGTTTTGTTAAGGAAGGTATTGATGTGACCCAACTGATTTTTGACACCGAGAAGGCTTCAGGTACAGCGTTAATAACAGTGAACGGCGAGGGAGAGAATACAATTGTTGTTGCGCCAGGAGCGAACGATTATCTGATTCCTTCCGATTTAACAACCCTGGACGAACAGTTATCGCAATGTGAACTTTTGCTCATGCAATTGGAAATTCCCTTAGAAACGGTAATGTACGCAGCAACTCTGGCAAAACACGCAGATAAAAAGGTGATTTTGAATCCCGCCCCGGCACGTGAGCTTCCTCAATCTTTACTAGAAGGGCTTTACTTAATTACTCCTAATGAAACTGAAGCGGAAATGCTAACGGGAATTGCTGTTACTGATGAGGAAACAGCCAGCAAGGCTGCCGAAAAACTGAAAAGTCTTGGTGTAGCCAATGTCATCATTACTTTGGGCAGTAAAGGAGCCTGGGTATGCGCAGGGGTTTACAACTGTTTGGTGCCAGCTCCAAAAGTAGAAGCTATTGATACCACTGCAGCAGGCGACATTTTTAATGGTGCGTTAAGTTATAGTCTTTCTCTAACACAAGATTGGATTGCAGCCGTAGATTATGCCTGCAAAGTAGCTGCAATTTCTGTAACCCGTGTGGGTGCACAGGCTTCCGCCCCCACTGCTAAAGAACTAAATTAACTTATATTAGATGTTTATTGTAGAAACTTACACCATTGCTATTGCCTTCTGTATAATTACCATGATTTGTTGGGGATCGTGGGCAAACATGCAAAAATTAAATTCCCAATCATGGCGGTTCGAGTTGTTTTATTGGGACTATGTCATTGGAATCCTCTTCATTGCTCTAATTCTCGCCTTTACAGCAGGTAGCAGCGGTAGTTTGGGAAGACCATTTTTAGCAGACCTTGCACAAGCGGACTCAGATAATTTGGGATCTGCTATTTTAGGAGGCGTATTGTTTAATCTGGCTAATATCCTATTGGTCGCTGCCATCTCCATTGCCGGCATGTCTGTTGCCTTTCCTACGGGAATTGGTATTGCCTTAATTCTTGGCGTAATAGTCAATTATCTGGCACGGCCGGAAGGAGATCCATTGATCTTATTTTCGGGTGTATTACTAATCGCTGTTGCCATAGTGCTTAATGCCAACGCCTATAAGAGGCTAAACAAAGCTACAAGTAACTTTTCGATGAAAGGGTTAATTATAGCGATTATTGCAGGTGTTTTGCTCGGCTTTTTTTATAAGTATGTAGCAATATCCATGGCTCCAGACCCTGCTCATCCCCTAGCAGGAAAATTGACCCCTTATACTGCATTGGTATTTTTTGCAATAGGCATTTTTGCCAGCAATTTTTTCTTTAATGGTTTTATTATGTACAAGCCTATCGCAGGTGCTCCAATTAAGTGGCATGCATGGTTTAAAGGTTCATTTAAAGATCATACGATGGGAATTATCGGCGGAGCAATTTGGTGTCTAGGAATGGCTCTTAATATCCTGGCAGCTGGAAAAGCGAGTCCCGCAGTATCATACGGCCTCGGACAAGGAGCCACTGTTATCGCTGCTATATGGGGTATATTCATATGGAAAGAATTCAAAAATGCAGACCGCAGTACAAATAACCAGCTCTATGTAATGTTAGCCTTATACGTTGCTGGAATTATCTTATTAATCGCTGCACGAAATTAGATGTAATGACTGAAAAAAACAGACTCTCTCGTAAAAACTTTATCAAAAGCTGCTCTGCCACCTTAGGCTTAATTGGAATTGGCCTGCCAGACCTGTTGGCAAATCCAACTACTGAAAAGGATGAATTTTATAAAGGATTTGATCAAGCTGGTAAAATTGAGGCTTCCTCAAAAATCAGGGGTTCATGGGTGCGTAAGGGCATTGCTCAAACAGGTGATGTGGAGCTGCACAGGTGCCAGATTGTTGTGGGTAAAGAAGAAAATAGCGCAGTACAACAGGCGGCCTTATTTTTGGCAGATGATATATTTAAAATCACTGGTCACAAACCGCCGGTCAACAGTTTAAAACAGTCCGATCGGGTTAGCATTATTTTAAGCACGCTGGGCGATACCGTGCCTAAAGGCATAAAAGTTGCTGGTTTAAAAAACAAACGTGAGGCCTTCCAAATCTTTACTTCCGGAGATTCGGTATGGTTGGCCGGTGCTGATTTCAGGGGTACAGCCTTTGCAGCATACACCTTAAGCGAAAGAATCGGAATAGACCCCTTGTATTTATGGACGGGTTATGAACCCTTAAAAAACGCCTCATTAACATTAAAGAAAACAGATTACTTTGCTGATAGTCCGACGGTAAAATATCGTGGCTTTTTCCACGATGATGAGGATGTTTTACCTCGGCCATTCGATAAATATGGCTTCCCTTTACGTATCGGCGATGTGCCTTTGGTCTGGTACCAGCGCTTTTTTGAAACAGCACTACGCCTACGCATGAATATGGTGGCGCCTTACGTCAGAGTCCATAGACGCTATGAAGTTCAGAAATGCGCAAGCGACTGGGGCTTATTTTTCACCTCTCATCATTATGACATCTTACTTTCCAATCCTTTCGGAATTGAGCGTTTCCATCTGGCAGAAAGAAGGGGCGTAACAACTTCCTGGGATTGGTTTAGCAACAAAGAAAACATGATCCGGTACTGGCGTGGTGGTGTCGAGGAAAACAAGGATGTTCATGCGGTTTGGCCGGTAGGTTTACGAGGCACGGATGACCACGCTTATAAATTCCCAAAAGGTACATCTGAAAAAGAACAGGCAAAAGTTTTTAAAGATGCAATTGACGCCCAGGTAAAAACAGTTAAGGACCTCGTTCCAAGTTCCGAAAAACCAGCGTTTCACTTTACTCTATATACCGAGATGCTTGAAAAATACAGGAAACATCCCGAAGATTTTAAAGTGCCGGAAGATGTGATCTTAGTATGGCCGGATAACAATGATGGTGTGATGAGAGATCTACCTGCAGAAAAGGATAAATGGAAGCATGGCGTTTATTACCACTTAGCGTATTTTGGAGGTCCGCCAACCAAACAGGGCACCCATGTAATAACGCCGATGCGGGTAGCCGGGCAATTTAAGCGGATTGTTGATGCAGGAGCGACAGAATTTATGTTGGTAAATGTATCAGAACTTCGCGAACATGTTATGGAAGCGCGAATGATCGCTGATATCTGTTGGGATGCTAAAACGTTCTTTGATAAGCCAAAGCCAGATGTAGCTTATATAAACTGGTGGATTCATGAATATTTTGATGCCAACATTGCTGATGCAATTTTCAATGCCTATCATGATTACTATAAACTAATAAATGGGTCTGAAAAGACTTATTTTGGTGCTGAACAGTTTGAGCTTATTTTACAACAATTGCACCAAAGGCTTACCAAGAAAACCATTAAAAAATTAGATCAGGAAAAAATCGAGGAGTTAACACGGAGAGCGAAACAATATGACCTGGCTTTCGAAAATATTAGCTTTATATTGTCTAAGCTGAAAAGAGAGCAAAAACAATTCTTTTTTGAACATGTCGCATTTGGACTAAGGGTTGATCAGCGGCCGACTGAGGCTGCTTTGATCTTATTGAAGGCCATGGCAGAACCAGACGATTCAAAAGCATGGGACTTAATTGCCGAAGCTATCGTTCCATTAGAGAAATTAGAGTTGGAAATATCCCGCGCCGAAAGACCGCCTTTTGACAAATGGTATATTTCAACATGGATCCGAACACCTGTTTCCCCTTTAAATATTCATCGTTCATATACCCAGCTTAGAGAATTTATTACTACAAACGGCGCCAAAACGCCTGTTAAACCGAAGATGACCTTTGGACATAACATAGAAGGCGCTAAGCTCTGGAGTAAATTTTTAGAAGATGCTGAACAAGTAAAAGCAACTTACTAATTCTTATATATGGTTCGGGTAATAGTTTGAAATAGTTGAAGAATAATAATAAATCCCTGTAGCACACGCTGCAGGGATTTATTATTATATATATATGATTTTTTATGGATTAAGCACGATGAGCGCGACAGAATTCCCTTCCAGCTTTAAGGGTACAGATAGGTTGGCTGAATAATCAAGGGCCTGTTCTGAAGCCGTGGAAAGGGAAGTTTGCGACGGATGACTATAAATATTATTGTTCTTTGAGTCAATGTAATAAATCTTCGCATTGATCTTGTCGGGGAAGTTTTCTTTTGGAATATTATTGATTTGGACATTAATCTCCTGGTCGGGGGTAAAGTTGGTATAGTTATAATTCCATACCAAAACGGCAACTCCTTTTCCATTGCCCATTGAGGCCAATGCATTAATTCCCAATCCTTGCGCAGATAATCTGGTTGAAGTGGCCTTGACCCGAGTACCCCTGTCAGAAATTTCTCTGCCAAACATTAACATATAACCGTAAGGATTCGGATAGGCATTGTTCAAGTCTGCCAACTCGCTTTTATGGATTATCTCGCCATGGCTAATTGCCCAATTGAACACCCGGTCAACTCCACCTTCATACAGATAAAACGCTTTTGCAAGTTGTGCCGGCGCCCAGGCAGTCATTAATTGTGCCTGCACCCAGGCCGCTGGAATAAACGTCCCGCCAGACAATCCATATTCTGTTACAAAAACTTGTTTTGCTGTGAGCCCTTTTGCATTTAGGGCGGCTGTAATTTGTGGTTTAGCGGTTTCAAAAAGTTTTGGATTAGTTTGCTCCGTGTAACAGTTCATGCTAAAGAAGTCCAGCCTTTTGTTAGGATCTGTATCTGCTGCGTAAAGGGCTAAAAATTGATTAGTATAAGCTACTAGAGCAGCAAAGTTAGTAGTACTGGTAAATGCCCCGTTACTGAGCATAATTCTCTCGGAACCGGCCAAGCCTAATTCGGCATTTGCAGCATTGATGGCTTTGTAATAATCTTTATAAACCTCATAATAATCTACCGCTGTTTCCCCGTTATAGTCCGGTTCATTACCTGCCTGAATGTATTTAATTTTAGGGAATTTGTTTTTGTAATAAATGATCGTTTGCTTAATGAAATTCTGGAAAGCGACTCCCTTTCCATTTCCAGGAAGTGGAGCATTTGCAGATGGCGTATAAGCCGTTAAGGCAATTAATAGCGAGTCGGCTACAGTGGAATAATAAGCCAATGAAGTTTCGGCACCTACATTTCCACTATATTTGTAATTGTAGCCTTCATTATTTATCGTTCTCAAGGCCAGCCAGGTTCTTACAGTCTTGTGCTTCAAAGCCTGCAACCACTTTCTGGCCTGCTCTCCCGGCAGCGCAGAAGTAGTAGAATGAACGTTTGCCTGCTCAATTCTCATTACATCACCCTGTTGCTGTCCACAATCAATGGTAAGCACTGCGTTTGATACAGCTCCTCCATTGCTTCCGGTCAATGCAGGCATATCAGGTATTGCAGGTTGCGGGCTATTTTTGGCGCAACCGAGACCCAAACTAATTACCAGCGAAAGGCCCAACAAATTCTTAGTTATCTTCATCATTTATTTTTTCTTAAAGTTATTTTTTAGCGTCAAAAAGCGCTTTTTGTACGCCGTAGTAAGCTGGCTTTCTATTATAGTTTTCATCGAACAATAATGGAGCTTGTCCGAACCGCCATCCCGGATCATTATTGTCTCTAACTCCCCAAAGTGAAATAAGATCCACTCCGGCTTCGATCGCCGCTTTTACAATAGTGTAATATTCTTGTTTTTGTAATTCTGCGAGCTGAGGTGTAAACACTTGTACAGCAGAATTTACTTTGGGAGTGATCACATCTAATTCGGTAAGGTAAACGTTAACGCCCAGATCCTTAAACTTCTTAATGGTATTTTTAAATGTCTCTACTCCCCCTGGCAATAAACTCCCTAGATTGTTGTGGCATTGTATACCAACCGCATCTACGGGATACCCCTTTGCTTTTAAATGTTTTACCAACTGGTAGAACGCCTTATGTTTAGTTTGATAAGCAGATAATGGAGTATTAAACTCAAAGTTATAGTCTCTTAGTTCCAATTTTGCATTAGTGTATAACCTGCTATATTCAAAAGCTTTTCCAATAAACACAGGGTGTTTCAAATTCACTTTATCCGTTCCTGTCAAACCAGAAGCATCATCCTCCCAGCCCATATCAGCCCACTTCATATCACTAGCTGCACGATACGTACCCTCATTATTAAATACTTCATTGGCTACTCCCCAGAAACCCACTTTACTTTTATTATCGTTAGTTTCCATAAATTCCTGCACAAGACCTCTTAAGAGTACATCCATTTGAGCGGGGGTGAATGTTCCGGTTTTAAACCAATCTGGCATATAGACATTAGGTCCTACTATTAACTGCGCGAAGACCTTCTCATAGTTTGCTTTGTTAAAATTGATGACAGCATTTACATCATTGAAGTCTGAGGGAGGTGTTTGTCTCCACCTTGTTCCGCCCCAGGACGCTTGACCGAAGTTAAATTCGTTTTTACAGATTCTTGTATAGATGCCATTTGGTGATCCGTCATTCACTACCCCATGAGTTGCCGCACTTCCATAACTGATCAAACTTCCAAATAATATTCCTTTAGCTGTTGCCAATTCTTTTAAACTGGCGGTAATCACCGTCTCTGTCTTTAGATCGGCGTAAAAGGTATCTATTGCGGCCACCGGCCTGTAAGAAGTTTGATATTGAAGGGTGGTCGATAGCGCACCAGGCTTGAAATTGTCGATCCTGGTTGTGTCTTTCCCGAAGGCGACCCGGCGCTTTTTAATATTGCCATCCTTGTCGGTATAAATGATATGGGTGGCCACCTCATCAGCAGCTGGACCCCAGTAAATAGTTGCTGTACCGTTCTCGTAGTAAATATCACTAACCGGACGGTTAGCCAAACCGTGGCTAAAGTCTGCGCCCAGCACTGTACCAGGGGTCCTGATCGGACTGGACGCAATGCCGTTTGCATTATAGGTAATTATCTCAAAGTCGTAGCTTCCCTCCGACAAAGGACCGATGATGGTGCTGGTAGTATCCGGCCAGCTGCTGAGGCTAATGGGTACTTCCTTAAATTCCTTACGGTTATTCCAAAAAACCTTCGCTCGGACGATTTCCTTATTCGGAACGGCGATCAGTACTTTTATCCTGTTATTGCCAGAGAATGTATGTACCGAATCTACCTTGTTACTGTAAGTACGTGCTTCATCATCACCGAAAAGGCTGTTTTTCTTACAGGAACCGAATATGCATATTGCTATCGCAATTGGGATTAACTGTACTTTGTAGTTCTTTTTTAATTTCATCACTTTAATTTTATCAATTAGTAACCCAGTACGCCCCTCCAGGTAGTTGCAATCCTAAGCCCGTCGATCGTTGCCCCAACCTCCGTTTCTGCCTGCCGTATAGCTAAGTCATTCAAACTGGCAGGTGATAAACCTGTGGCCAGGGAAACAGCTAACGGAGCGGCTGGCTCTGCATCGGGAAAAGTTCCATCAAACACATACATTGATGAGATCTTCGAAGTGAAATCATATTTTGCCACTACCAGGTATGTAGTGTTGTATTTGTGGTTGATTGTTGCATATTGAACGCTTGCATTTTTGCCAATGCCGAATGTCAGGTTATTTGCTCCAGCATCTTTTACGTATACACGGTTAAAGAACGTACCTCCTTCACGTGTAGCAAGGAAGAACTCTCCGGTGCCGGTTTTTGATAAATTCACTAAAACAGCAACATATATAGTTCCAGCTGTTTTCTGAGGGAAGGTCCGCGCCACATCCTCCCTGGAGAACTCACCATTTTCCATCTTAACCGCTCCGCCAATATTTGAGCCAGCGTACCGGTTAAATGTCAATCCTTGCGGAATATAGGTTACCGGGATCGAGCCCGCAGCTGAATAGGCTGTCCAGTCATTTGTTAATCTGGCCAGAAAATCTGAAGTAGTTCCATAATCAAAGTTTTCGTTTAACAAGGGTACTTCGGGAGTATATTCTATTTTACCTGATACACCAACCGACACATTCGCCACACCAGTAACTGTATGCGTGATACTAGCAACTACATCTAAATTAGTTTCAAGTGCAGGATTGAACTTTACATAGACCGTCGCATTTTTATTATTGACATCTGCAGAAACGGTCGAAGTGAAATTGACGTTATCTAAGGATACCTTGAAGTGGCTTGGAGCTGCCACCGTTACGGCTCCAGGCAAGTTAAGACCTGATAGCACATATGATTTTGAAGCGGAACTTGCATTTATCGTTAAAACCCCAAAATCATCAAGTGTGCTTACCGAGGTTGAAATCGTTGACTCAATATAAAGATTGCCACGCATAGTTACTATGGTCTCAAGTTTTTCATTATTTAAAACTGCACCACCTGTTGCTGCCACAACTTTAAAAGCAATGGTTTGATCGTTATCAAAATTATGCAGGGAGGTCAACTTAAAGGAAGCCTCTTTAGTTCCTTGAGGTAGATTAATCTTTAGTTTACCATCTTTAAATGCCGGATCTAACGAGAATTGCTCAGCCCTTGCTGTGGTACCAGCATCAATTTGCTGAATAGTAATGGACCCATCTTTTTCTAGCGGACGTGCCAATGTGAGAGTAATTTCACTGGCGCCAGCTTTGTCTTTTGCAATGTAAAACACCGCCTCGCTAAAGCTCACCCTTGTAGGAATAATCATTGCTGGAAATTGTTCTTCATCAGTACAGGAAGTAACCAGCAACAGGTTCAGAATTGCAATGGCGATACTTATGCAAAAACGGGGTGCAGATTTCGTAAAAATTAATATGTTTCTATTCATCGAAAGTCAAATTGAATCGTATCTTATTCTAATTTATGCTTCAGCTCCCTGCTTTAATATCAGAGAGCTGATAGTTCACTTATAAGCCTACTGCTTCTTTCCAGGAAGTGGCAATTCTATATCCATCTATTGTTGCTTCTAATGGCGTGTTGGTACTTTGCCTGATTACAATCCTGGTCATCGATGATGGATCAGCGGCTCCGCCATTGGATGTGGCGCTTGGCACAGGAGGTTCCGCAGATGGAATTCCGGCACTTAATACATACATGGATGAATTATTTGTTGCAAATTCATATTTAGTTACTACGAGGTAAGTTTTTCCATATTCCAGATTAGTAGCAAGATATACAGGCGATGTAGATGCATTTCTGCTCAAACCGAGTGAATATTGCGCACCGCTTGCTTTAGCATAAATCCTGTTGTAATACGCAGGTGTTGTACCTGCAGCTCCATTACCCAATGAGGCAAAGAAATCGGCACTGGTAGGTGCGGACGCTATATTTATCATCTGTGCGACATAAATTACTCCACTGGTTTGTTCCGGAAAATCCAGTCCTGCGTCCTCAGATGAAGCTTTGCTATTTTGCATTACCAATGCGCCCCCTACGTTAGAGCTCGTATAACCTGTATAAGTTAAACCCGAGCTGATATATTGAATAGGGTTAGAGCCGATGCCCGAAAACCCCTTCCACGCTCCGCCGCTCGCTGTTATCAGTGCTCCAGGCGTAGTATAATTAAGGTTTTCACTTTTTAGCAATACCCCTGGTGCTGCATTACCATATTCTACGGCACTTAGGTTAATGTTCGCCACTGGTAAAGTTCCCGACACATGGGTGATGGTTCCTGATAGTGTTTGGTTTGTACCTGTATTTGCGACAGCCCGGGCATAAATACTAATGGGTGAAAGATTTGCTGTTGCAAACGGGATTGTTAGTGTTGTTGCAAAACTGACATTATCCAGAGACACTTCGAAGTTTTCAGAGGCTGTAACTACTACATCAGCGGTTAGCTTAACACTGGTTAAAACATAATTTTTTGATTCAGAAGTTGTATTTGTAGTTACACTTCCAAAAGCGATGTCTGTTTGAGAAGTCCTCAGCTCTGGATTAATAATTGGATTCCCTTTTACCGTGATCGAAGTGCTGGCATCTACATTTGCTACCGATAAGCCGCCTGCTGCAGATTCAATTTTTAATATCAGGCTGCGCTCACCATCAAAATTATTAAGTGAACTCACTTTAAACGATAACTCTGTACTTCCCTCTGGCACGTTTATGCTTAAACCTCCCGCAGGGATAGCCGGTGTAATAGTATATTCACCAGGTAAGAGGGTACTTTGGTCATCAATACTAATTTTAACTATTGCATCTTCTTCTATAGGCAAAGAAAACGGCAAGGTTACTATCAAAGGATCAAGTGTATTGTTTTCGATAGTGTAGGCATTGGACACAAATCTGACCGTGCCTACATTGCCAGGTATGGTTAGTTTGTCTTTTTGACAAGAATTAAGCCCAATTCCAATCATCATTATCGCTAAGATAATTCGTGATTTGATGCTTGATAACTGTGAAATCATTAAATTCATAATGCTGGATTTTTATTATTACCACCCTGGGTTTTGTTCTAATTCAAAAGTTTTATTTACCTCACCTTGTGGAATTGGCCACAGATACCATTTTGGCGCTACGAATACAGGTGTTCTGATATTAATTAATTCGTATTTATATCCAGTCCCATCTGGCGTAATGCGCATACCGTGCAAGGTTTTGTTCGATACTTTTTCTGCAATTTTCCATCTTCTGACATCCCAGTACCGATGCTCCTCAATAGCCAGTTCTACTCTTCTTTCATTCTGTATCAAGGCCCTCATTTCTTCCTGTGTCAGGTTAGCCGGAATACCATAATCGCCATCCGGACCTGGCAAAATTCCTGCACGCTTTCGAATAGCAATGATCTGTTCGTAAGCCGTTTCTATATCGTCTGCTTCATTACTAGCTTCTGCATAGTTTAATAATATTTCCGCATAGCGGATAAGCGGGAAACAACGCTCTGTTGTAGAAGAAGTGGTACTTGCGATGGTGGTCTCGTTTAACATTTTCCTTAAATAATAGCCTGTTTTAGTAATCGGCATACCATCTTTTTCTGCACCTTGATAAGTATACACTTTCGATATAGTTCTACTCGTATTCAGCCTTTCTGCTTCGTTGAACAAAATTGTCCACTTAAATCTCGGATCTCTATTTTCGTATGGCTTCGCAGGATCATAGCCGGTTGGATTGGCAGGTGTTTTAAGATCTTCGGTAATAGGCTTTCCGTTGATGGTACCGAAGGCATCTACTAATTCCTGATAAGGCATAACGCTCCCACTCCCTGTCCGGCTCGGTGGATCCCATATAGCCTCCAGGGTTCTGTTATTACCGGCCATGGTGGCCAGGATGTATTCGCTGTTCTTACGTAAGTTAAATACTTTTTGAAAACCCTCGCCATTGGCCAATTCATAAAGAGAATAGGCCTGAAGATTGATTACATTCAATGCAGCTATTGCTGCTTTGTTCCAACGCGTTGCGTCGTAGGTCGGGTAGCCTAAAATTCCGCCCATTTCATCTCTGCCGTTAAATAATGGGCTAGCCGCATACAGCAACAACCTAGATTTAAGTGCTAAGGCCGCTCCCCGTGTAATTCTGCCATAGTCTGACGATTCGTGAATTGGTGGTAAAAGAGGTGCAACGGCATTACACTCTGATTCAATATAGTCTACAACCTCTTCAAAGGTTGCCCTTTTCCCTGGTACAGGATCTGTCGCCGCATATACAACATCCCCCACCAATGGCACCCCGCCATAGTGTTTAAGCAGGATAAAATAATACCATGCCCGTAGAAACCGAGCCTCTGCCGCTGTTCTTGTTCTTAGTTTCGATGAAAGCGGGGTATTTGAAAGGTGACTTAAAAAAACATTTGCTCTTCTGATATTCTGATAAGGCTTTGTCCAGGAGTCTGTTGGAATGTTCAAAGAGCTTACTGCCCCCGTTTGAAAGATGATATTAAATGCATTTGCACTTTGCAGGTTTGATTCTACCTCATCACCCAAAGTATAAATTCCAACACTACTCCCTAAATCTGCAAACCTCTTCGGATCAGCACTGAAACCAATATCGGTATACATCCGTGTTAAAAACTGCATGGTTCTGGCACTGTCGGCAAAAGTACTTTCTTCACTCAGATCGGTAGTTTTAACCTGATCCAGGATCCCATTCTTTTTACAGGAGATCATCATTATACCTGTAAAAACTGCGATTAACAATATTATTTTTTTATTCATGATTTTCCTGTTAAAATCCAACTTGTAACCCGACATTATATACTTTTTGAACAGGATATGTTCCTGCACTACCCAGACTGGCTATCTCCGGATCCTGACTATATAAATCGAAATTAGCCCAGGTAAATAAGTCATACCCACTTACATAGATCCTTGCAGTATTTATCTTGATCGCACTTAGTATTTTTTAGGTAAACGGTAGCCAATATCAACAGATTTAAGCCGGACGTATTTAGCATTTACTAACCAGAATGACGAAGCATTCGAGGGGCTGCTTGGTCCGGCGAGGTTACTGCTCAACCGCGGATAAGTTGCGGTTGCTGCTGTTTCCGGAGTCCAACGTTTCAAGGTTACTTCTTGTAAATTTCCCTGGAAAGGAATAACGCCAGCAGTAGCAATCCGGTAACTGTAATCAAAACTTCCCTGAAACAATACGCTTAGACTAAGCCCTTTATATTCGAACCCAAAATTCGTCCCCAATACGGTTTGTGGTAAATTCGGCTTACCGATAGCGCGCTGATCTTCTAAATCAATCACGCCATCCATATTTATATCTTCATATTTTATATCCCCCGGTCTTGCATTAGGTAAGTGCGCATAGTTATCTACTTCCTCTTGCGTCTGGAAAAAGCCTAGAGAATTATAGCCAAAAGGTTGTCCTATGGGTCTGCCTGTTTTAGCGAGATAGGCATATCGGGGTGCTGCCTCTCCCTGGTAAACAATTTTATTTACGGCAGTAGAAAATGTAAATGCGGCGTTGTAATTTATATTTCCAATTTTATTGCGGTAACTGACCTGCCCATCCCAACCCTTGTTTTCTGTAATAGCTGAGTTGGTATAGGGAAGTGTAACACCGATGATATTTAATACATCGTTTTTAATAAATAGCTGATCGTACCTGTAATCATAAAAATAATCGACTGTAAAATTGAGCTTGCCTCTAAACAACTGCGCGTCCAGGCCGACATCTGTCTTTTTAGATTTTTCCCAGGTGATATCTGAGTTACCTAAAGATCCCTCCTGGATACTTGGGGAAGTGGTACTGGTTTCTCCAAAATTGTAATTGTCGCCTATAGTATAAACCTGCTCTGTTTTGTAGGTGTTTCCTCGGGTAACATCAGAGCCAGTTAAACCATAAGAGCCCCTTAGCTTTAACAAGTCCAGAAATTCGAACCTGTTTTTAATAAACGGCTCTTCAGCGATATTCCACCCCACGGAAACAGCAGGAAAAAATCCCTTGGTTTTCTTTCCAACAAATTGACTTGTTCCATTATAGGCCCCACTAAAATCAATAAGATAGCGTTGCTTATAGTCATACCCCGCTTTGAAAGTGTATCCTTGGGATGCGACAGGGGCATATTCCTGTAATCGGTTAAGATCATCAGTTGTATTGTAATCTCCTCTAATTACATCATTTAAATTATATAATATAAAACCATAAGCGGTATGATTGCCAAAGGTCCTGTTGTAGTCAATTTTTGCGAGGGAATTTACTGTCCTCCTGGTGATTGTATTATTCGCAGAACTGCTACGGGTTAGGGGTTCTAAACGATATAGGTTATTGCTGTGAACGGTATAAGTATTTGAAGCAGGATTATAGTAAAATGCAGGAATATTTGACCTATAAAGATTTCTGTCGTAGGAAACATCACCTGCATAAGATATTCTGCCCAAAACAGACAAGCCAGGGGTAATGAAGTTTAATTTATGATTGGCACTTACCAATACGTTGAATTCATTTCTGAACGTCTTGTCGTAGCCTTGCAGAGCTAAACGACCAATTAAACTCGTTTCCTGAAAGCCCTGCCTCGACCTGAATCCCCATGGATAACTTCCATCCGGATTAAGCAAAGGCTGGGAGTATGGCGGTAAACGTTGAAAACTATATACCGTACTTAAGGGTGAAGTGCTAATGTGCGGTTCAGTAATATTTCCTATCCTGCCGGTTACGTCCAGGCGAAGCGCAAGGTCGTTAGTTGCCTGCATGTCCAGATTTGAACGGAAAGTAAAACGTTCATAAGCATAGTTATTTTTTGGAGCTTCGTAACCTCCTGTACTGAAATCCCTTAAAAGTCCTTCCTGAAAAACATGCCCGGTGGAAATAAAGTATTTAATCTTTTCACTTCCACCTGAGATATCAATGTTATTGCGTGTCTGAAAGGCGTTCTTTTTGAAAACTTCATTATACCAATCGACGTCCGGATGACCATAAGGATCATCACCAGTTCTCCAATGTTCCAGATCTTCGTCTGTAAACTCAGGAGCAAGGCCATCGTTTCTGAACGCCTCATTTCTTAAAGAAGCAACTGTAAATGCATCCAGGAAGTTAGGTGTGTTCACTGCAGATTGCAAGCCAGACTCGGTATTAAAATTCACCCTGGGTTTGCCTATTTTCCCTCTCCTGGTGGTAATTACCAGCACACCATTTGCACCCTTTATCCCGTAAACAGCAGTGGTAGAAGCATCTTTTAAGATCGTGAAGGATTCAATTTCATTCGCATCTATTTGAGCTACCTGATCGTAGGTGTATTCCACATCATCAACGATGATGAGTGGCTTTTGTGATTCGGATGACAGCGAATTTACCCCCCTGATAAAAAACTCGGCTCCACTCCTTCCAGGTTGACCGGAACGCTGCTGCGAAATAAATCCAGGAGCTCTGCCTGCCAGAGTATTCTGAATATTTGGCGTAGGCGTGTTTCGGATATCAGCGGCAGAAACGGTGCTTATTGCTCCCGTATTGGTAATTTTCTTAGTTGTTCCAAATCCTACTACAACTACTTCGTTCAATTCTTTGGCATCATCGACAAGAGTCACATCGACCCTCGTTCTGTTTCTAACGTTTACAGTCTGTTTGATATAACCTACTGCACTGATTTCTAAAATATTGGAAGTCCCTTTCAGAGTAATTATAAACTCTCCTTTCTCATTAGTTGTCGTTCCATTTCCACGTACATCTTTTTCTACCACACTTACGCCAGGAAGCACTCCTACTTTATCCTTAATCATACCACGAATAACTGTTTGTGCAAAACCAACAGCAGGTAATAAACAGCATGTTATCGAGAGTATCTGTAATAATTTCTTCATATCTATATCTTTAATTTATAATCACCGGTAATGATTATTGATAACCTTGATTCTGGGTTAAATTGGGGTTTTTAGAAATCTCTGAAAAGGGGATCGCATAACGATACATTCTTGGAGCAATGAATCGAAATGGTGTACCCAATTCTTCAACCTGATAGGTCAAATTATTACCAGATCTGGTGATCCTCATTCCATGAAGCGGTCTATTATAAACAGTCTCTGCAATCTTCCACCGGCGGATATCCCAAAAGCGCTGCTCTTCGAAAGCCATTTCAACCCTTCGCTCATTCCTGATTAATTCTCTCATTTGAGCAGTGTTTAACCCGTCTGCTACCCCATAGGTATTAGGTGCTGAACCAAGGGCTATACCAGCCCTGGCCCTGATTGCTCTGATGAAGTTGTAAACGGAATCTGTTCCACTGCCCGGACCATCTACCTCATTTTTAGCCTCCGCGAACATCAGCATAACATCAGCGTATCTAAAAATTGGAAAATTGTGCGTTTGATTCGCATAAGACGTTGTCCCTGCAAAATTCCCCATGAACTTGCTCATATAGTAGCCTGTTTTAGTCTGGGTACGTGAGCCTCCTGGTCTGTCTAAGCCACCGGTAAATGTTTCCACTCCCCTGCCTAACCATTGCGCTCCATTATAGAAAACAGTATAGCTTAAGCGCGGATCCCTGTTTGCATAAGGAAGGTTTGAGTCGTAACCAGTTAAATTACTTCCCGATTTAACATCAACCGAAATGGGGAGACCTTTAATTGTTGTAAAGGCATCTACCAGCTCCTGCGTGGGACTTGTTCTGCCGTTACTTGTGGTATTGCCACCTACATAGCCTACGGGTGCATTATTTGTCTCAACATCAAAGGTAACCTGACGTTGATAGGCCAAAATAATTTCTTTGTTCTGGCGCGCTAGAAATACGTTCGTGAAGGAAGGCTCTAAAGCGAACCCACCTTGTTCGCCATATCTAATAGCTTCAGCCAGCGCATTTTTTGCCTTTATCCATTTGCTTTGATCATTTGAGGGGTTATTCAGCGGACTTGCTGCGTACAATAATGTCTTTGCTTTTAATGTTAGTGCGGCCATTTTAGTAATCCTTCCATATTCGCCTGCATTAGCCGTTCCCAGTGGATCTGGCCTTAAGTCTGGCGTAATCGCATCGCATTCACTAACAATATAATTTACACATTCGTCGTAGCTATTACGAGGCAATTTCAGATCATCATTGATAGTTAATACCCGGTCGCCAAGTAATGGTACACCGCCATAACGTTTAATTAATTCATAGTAGAACATCGCCCTTAGAAAACGATTCTCTGCTCTCCAGTAGATGCCTTGCTGGGCTATATCTGATCTTAAATTTATCCGGTCAATATTCTGAACAAAAAGATTACACTTTCTAATGCTTTCATAATTGCTGGCCCATGAGTTGTCATCATTTGCATTTGCATTATAGCCTCCATTTGTAAAAAGTGCAATGGCTGTGTTATCTGCAGACGGAACCGCATCATCACTGGCTGCACAGAGCAGGTTACTTCCTATTCTATTATATCCGGTTGGTAAATCTGCATAAATGCTATTTAGAAAAAAGCTGGCGTTTGTGCCAGTCGGATCATTCGGATCCCATAAGTAACTGTCTGTAACTTTCTCTAAGGGCCTATCCTCCATTTCCTGACAGGCCGTGAACAGGGCTGCTGCGAAAGTGAGGATTGTTAATGAATAACAATATTTTTTCATGTCTTAGAAGTTTATAATTTAATATTCAGCCCCAGGTTGAATGTCCGGCGCAATGGGAAAATAGAATTGTTGTTTTCAGCGTCGTTATGATCCAGGGAGTCAAACGAATAGAGATTAAACCCATTGGCAAAAACGCGAACATTGTTTAACTTGATCTTTTGAGTGACTCTGCCTGGAATAGTATAGCCCAAATCGACATTTTGCAGGCGTAGATAAGCTGCAGATCGCACCCAAAAAGTCGAATTTCTCTGGTTATTTGCATTTGAACCAATAGAAAGCCTGGGATAAGTAGCATTGGCTGAATTAGTTGGAGTCCATCTATTTAAATGATGTTCATAAGCCTGCCCATTTCCTGAGCTTTGAAATTCCCATTCCTGCGCTCCCGTCAAAACAATATCGCGGTTAGCTACACCTTGTATAGAAACTGTTAAATCAAAGCGTTTGACATTGAATCCTGTAGTAAGACCATAGTAAATCATTGGCTTCTTCGTACCGATAGAAGTAATATCGAACTGATTAATGATACCATCGTCATTCAAATCGCGGTATTTCAGATCGCCAGGTTTCGGAGTGTATCCATCTACTACCGGACTTGCATCTATTTCTGCCTGTGACTGGAAAAACCCATCTGCTATGTAGCCCAGGTTATACCCCACAGGTAAACCAGTCCGTCTCTGGTAATCGAATTCCCGATACACTTCATCCTGGAATACTACTTTTGAGCGAAGTACAGAAATGTTTCCATTTACAAAATACCCTACAGAACTGGATCTACCATTCCAGGATATATTGTTCTCAAAGCCTGTGAACCTATTCTTTCCAAGGTTTTCTTCGGTAAAAGTTTGTCCGATAAGTTGAATAGAATTACCCCTTACTTGCATCAGATCGTAATAGCTGTCTCTAAAATATTCAGATGAAATTTTCAACCTATTATTGAAAAATCCTGCATCTAGCCCGATGTTTAGCTTGTTTGCTTTTTCCCATGTTGCGTTAGGATTTGACAGATCCTTTTCCTCGTAACCGCGCACTGCCGTGGGGGTAACACCAAAATAATAAGGTGATGCAGGACTTGTGGTGCCATAATATTGATCATACACATAGTAGCCTACGTTGGCATTTCCCGTTCTACCAAAGTTGATCCTTGGTTTGAGCGTACTAATCCATTTTATATCTTTTAAAAAATCTTCCTGTGCTAAGTCCCAGCCTAAGGCGGCGGCATAGAACAAGCCAAATCTCTTTCCTGGCGCAAAACGGTTATAGCCCCCATAACTTAAAGCAGCTTCCGCAAAATACTTTTCCTTGTAATTGTAGGTAGCACTTCCTGCCAGATTGGTGAACTTACTTGGCAGGTCTAAATCGAGTGTTGTCGCCTGGTTATCTCCTAACAACAATAAATTTAAATTATGCTCACCAAATGATTGACCGTAGCCGAAACTCAATTTTTCGTATAAATATGTTCTGCGTGCAGAAAGCGATAGCTCATTTGGCTGATTTGTATTAGTTCCAATTTGAGAATATACGGGTAGTCCAGAACCGATGTTTAAACTGTAAACAGCAAAATTCTTGGCCCTATCCACACTTTGATCCACTGTATTGTTATAAGAAACAGTAGCCTTGGCCCACAACCCCGGTAAAAGCTTATCTAATTTTTGCGTAACTTCTATATCTGCCGCCAAATCTCTCGAAGTAGCCTTATTATATCCGGCATTATTAAGCATCCCATAGATATTGTTAGAGAATGTACTGTTACCAGCCAGGGAGCCATCCGGATTAAAAATACTGTAGGCATTATTCGGCGTGTTATTAATGGCCTCGTAAATATTAGTCGTGGCCGAAGAGTTGTTCGAAACATCTCCTCCGGGTTCGTTGGCATTCTGTATCCTTCCAAAAATGTTCAGGCTAACGTTTAAAGCTTTGGTTAAATCTACACTCACATTTGAACGGATGATATACCTGTCTACACTTGAATTTGTATCGTATTCATTTAGATCTGCTGTATTGAAAAAGCCACCTTCCTTCTGGTAATCCATCGCCACGTAAAATCTCGCAATTTCATTCCCGCTTTGCACATTCAGGTTGTACCTGTCTAACGTTGCATTCTTTTTAAGAAACAATTTCCGGTAATCATTATCGGGGTGGAATAAAGGGTCGGAGCCATTCCGGTAAGCCAGGATATCTGCTGGGGTATATACCGGGGGTAAACCATCATTGTTTCTCGCTTCATTGTATAAAATAGCGTACTCGGCTGCATTTACCGCTTTAGACCTGTTTAATTGCTCCTGTAGACCATGTTGTGCAGTGAACGATAATTTAAATGGTGTAACAGTCGGTCTCTTTGTTGTGACCTGGATGATATTAGAGGACGAACGCTGCCCAAACATAACGGTTCCCAAGGCATCTTTCAATATTGTGATCGATTCTATAGATTCAGGTTCAATTGAGGCAAAGTCCCTCGGAACACCATCAATTAAAATCAAAGGGACCTGGCCACGGATTTTAAATTCCATAACAGAGGTCGGATTATCGGTATCCTGTATACCGCTACGTTGTCTTGTATATAGACCTGAAAGTTTTCCGGAAAGCGCTTGCAAGAATGAAGGAGCTGGTGTTGTAACTAATGAATTGGTGTAAACCGTCGATGTAGCCTGAAGCAAATTTTTCTTAGGTTGCGATTTATTCAATAGATTAATGCTCTTCGAACCTAAAAGCGTATCAACCTCACTTTCAGCTTTACTGTTTTGTGAAAAAACAGATGTGCTTCCAGAAACGAGTCCCAATATAAAAAATGAGTGTATTATCCTTCTTAAGTAATAGTTATACATAATGTTTTAATAAATAATCGTATGGATGTGACTACATGACTACTCTGGTAGGAATAATCATTAAATCAAAACGGTATAGCTGATATAGGTTCTGTGAATGCAGTACATTAATAAAAATGCGTTTGCCAGTTTTGTGAGACAGAATCTACAGCACCAGAGGCTATTGCAGGAGTATTCTTTTGATCATACTGTTTTAGTTTATTGGTTAATATTGGGTTTATATCTTTGCTTGCGTCAGATCAGTATACACATGACCTGAACCTATCACCGTGATCATTAATGAATAGCCAATATTAGGCTTTAAACACCTAATTAGAACCTGTCTATTCGTTCATATATACCTGTTACAAGATAAATCATCAAAAAAGAATATGTTTCTTTTTGGGTCGGTAAATTTGTTTTATGGCAAATCGAGTAAGCAAGAACATAGCTTTATCGCCGGCTTTCCAGGTGATTTATCGTTGTAGCGGATGCCCACTTGATGTTATGAGCTCTATTGCAGAGATGTCACGACTCCTGAATCGCGGAGATATGAATCATGTAAGTTCTTCAGAAAATTCTGTAATAATACATCGGCAGATCATCGGACCTTTATAGGTATATACTTAAGAGTCTCAGCACATGGAAAACGTAGGCAACAACGACAATTATGACAGGGCAGAACTTGAAAAATCCAAGCCACATATAACAGTTGAGATTATTGAATATGTATCGAATGCGGTTGTAGTTAAAACGATCATTAAAAAATCTACCGGAAATATAAGTGTCATGTCTTTTGATAGCGGAGAAGGGTTAAATGAGAAAACTTCGCCATTCGACACTTTTATTCAAATCATAGAAGGTAGGGCTGAAATAGTTATAGATTCTATTTGCAATCAGCTCGAAACCGGGCATGCCATTATTGTTCCGGCTCATGTCCCCAATTACATTAAGCCAAATGAGCGCTTTAAAATGATTTCAACTGTCATCAAGAGCGGCTACGAATGATCCCCCTTACCCATTAACAGCCGTGAATCATGTAATTTTAACATAAATTTATGTAACCCTTTCGGTATGATATGCCCGTATATTTAAACAGTATATAATAGGTTACCAATACAGGGAATCTTCCAATAATAGCCTCATGAAAGCTTTTTTGAAATTGCAACAACTACTGATGATAGTGATTTTAATGAGTGCCTGTTCATCTTATCATCACGCTCAAAAGCAAACAAACATTCATAATGGACCAAATAACTTGGCTGAAGACACCACTTCGATACAAGTAACCTCAGACAAGAGGATATTAAATGAAAGAGGCAGTGTTTATAGCGTTAGCGGTATAGGACTGGGATTTACAGGCGGCGAAACAGGCGACTTGTTAAAACCCGGATTTTCTACTAATCTCGGTCTTGACATTTCTTTAGGCGCTGGCAGCTTTTTCCTGTATCCTTCCGCTGATCTGTTGACTTTCCGTTACGATCAGCAAATCGCTGATAACAACTATTTATATAGTGCTCAAAAATCCAGAGCGTCTTATAAAATATTTACACTGGCATTTGGGTACCGGAAATCTGTAGGAAAGCTAAGGATCTACCAGTTTGCCGGATTTGGAGGAGGAGTAGTTGCCGAACCCAGGATTTCCGTGAGAGAGGATAGTCAGGAAGCTGTTTTACACAACAAAAAAAGCAGCACGTGGTCGGCAAAGGGCGGTTTGGGCTTTGACTATCAGATCGGGCAATTTGTAGTTTTTGCAGAAGGTACCCATCTTCACAACTTCAAATCACTTCAAGACCGTAAAATCCTTGTCTTTCCAGTGTATATCGGACTTAAATCGAATATCAGCAGTTTGTTTAAGCCTGTAAAAACGAAATAAAACGCCAGGATCAATACATCTGATGCGATTACGATAGATCGACGAGTCCTGAACGTCGATAATTTTTGAGGCGCTTAAAATGAGAGGTCGTCAATCCGGTAATCTTTTTAAATTGGTTAGACAGGTGTGCCACACTACTGTAATGCAGTTTATAAGAAATCTCTTTCAGGGACAGTTCGTCGTAAACCAATAGTTCTTTAACCTTTTCAATTTTATGTATGATGATAAAATGTTCTATAGTGGTACCTTCTACTTCAGAAAACAGATTAGCCAGATAGGTATAATCATAGTTCAGCTTTTCACTCAAATGATCTGAGAAGTTCACTTTCAGTTCTTCATCAGTATAATGAATAAGCTCGATTACTACATTCTTGATCCTTTCAATCAAAATACTTTTTTTATCATCCATTAACTCGAGCCCAAACTTTGCCAGAGCTATCTTAAAGTCCTGCTTTTGATCAGGCCTTATATCTTCGAGGACTTCTACTTCGCCTAGGTTAACTATGATAAAATGAAGCCCAAGTTTTTTTAACTCCTGTTTTACCACCATTTTGCAACGGATGCAGACCATATTTTTGATATACAGCTTCACTGTATTACTTGGAAATGGGATTGACAGCCATTACTAATCAAAATCAATTTTAAACGAAAAAAGTTTTAATTCAGATATGATAAAGGTTCGATACACCAGGTAATAGTAAACCAAGTTAATAACAATATCCAATATCCCCCTGATAGGTGGCTAGTTCAGGCAGAGAGCTTAGAATCAAATTTGTAATATGAGAGTCCCCATAGAACGAAAACAAGTAAGAGTATACCCTGATCCCCAGGATCTGAATGAATCTTGAGGGGGATAAGAAGTAACAAATAAGATTTCTGGTGTAGTACGTTATCACTTCTCATAATTTTTCGTACATTTTGGGGAGTATATCTACTTGTTTTTGTCAAGCTGCTTAGCAGCCAGCGCTTTTTGTGCTTCCGAGATTATTTCTTTTAGTTCAGCCTCATTCATATCAGAAGCCTCAAAGTCTGCAGATACGTAATCCTTATTAAGCGCGCTCTTATTCAGATCGGCATTCTGGGCAGCTTCCCGAGCCTTCCTTCTGAAGTATCCCCGGAAAAAAATATTGCCGTGCAGTGCTTTCATATTTTCACTGAAACCATAAGAGGCTTCGTTAATAGTCACAAGGGCAGCACTAGCCTTGGTAAGAGTGCTGTCAAGTCTGTCTGAAAGAGCATTCGTATACATCAGGTTACCTATAGAGCCCTTACCTGACTGCATTTGTCTGGCCATACCAGCAAGCGAGCCAGTGATGTTTTCGGCATTTCTGGCGGTCCCTTCCAAACTTTTCGATAAATTATCAGTGTAAAGTAAACTGCTGATACTTCCCTTCCCATCCTTTATCTGCATGGCCATACCTGCAAGTTCGCGGGTGATGATCTCTGCGTTGCCTGCAACATTGATCAATTTACCTACAACTCTGTCCACATCAACCGGGTTCACGGTCATAATCTGCGAGCCCGACCTTAGCAGTCTTGCTTCGTTGGCTGATCCGGATGCAATAGTCACCAGCTTGTCTCCCATCAATCCATCAGAACCAATAGAGGCCAGAGCATCCTTCTTCAAAAAAGGACGGACATCCGATTTCATGGTCATATCAACCCTGATCAGCGTATCTGATACTATGCGGATATCTTTTACAGTCCCCACAGTGATACCTGCGAAGCGGATATTGTTGCCAACTTCCAAACCTCCTATATTTTTAAAGGTTCCATAGATCATGAAGGTGTCGTCAAACATATTTTTCTTGCTTCCGATAAGGAAGATGCCGGCTACAAACAGGAGTATACCTGCTATGGTAAAGAAGCCTATTTTTATTTTTTGTGAGATGCTCGTTTTCATGATCTTCTATTTAAAAAAGGAACGGACCAATTCATTGGGGCCGTTTTCTAATTGTTCGTAATTACCTTCAGCCATAAATTCTCCATTACTCATCACCAGCATCCTGTCTGCCGTTATTCGTGCACAGGCCATATCGTGAGTGATAATTACCGAGGAGGTATGGTATTTTCGTTGCATTTCGAGGATGAGCTCGCTGATCTCGCGTGAAGTGATCGGATCAAGACCGGTGGTAGGCTCATCATACAACATTATTTCCGGTTTCATGATCAGAGTTCTTGCCAGGCCCACACGTTTACGCATACCGCCGGAGAGGTCTGAAGGCATTTTATCTATAGCATCAAGTAGTCCCACTCCCTCAAGCAGCTCTTCGATCCTGTGCCTTATCTCGTTTTTATCTGTCATTTTGAGAACCCTCGTCAGAGGAAATTCCAGGTTCTGTTCTACACTCATGGAATCGTAGAGTGCAGCGCTTTGAAACAGGAAGCCCACCTTGATGCGTAGGCTTTTCAAATCTTCTTCCGAAAGATCTTTTACTTCTTTACCAAATATTTTAAGACTTCCGGACTCCTGTGTGAGCAAACCAACCATGCATTTTATGGCTACAGATTTCCCTGTTCCCGACTTCCCTAATACTACCAAATTCTCACCTTTAAAAAGGTCCATATTGATGTCCGACAGAACGTGTTTCGAACCAAAGGATTTTTTAAGGTTCCGTATTGAAACAACCGCTTCTTTTGAGCCGACCGACACTTTATTTGCCAAAGATTCTCTATTTTGTATCATGTTGTTGTTCCTATTAATTATATGCAAAAACAGAGGTTAACTGGACTGCTATAGCATCTAAAACAATGATCCATAGCGAGGCAGATACCACGGCTGAGTTCGCCGCCACACCTACACTCTCTGTGCCGCGGTCTGAGTTATATCCTTTATAGCATCCTACAAATCCTATTGCGAAACCAAAAAATATGGTTTTACTAACCGCCGGAATGAGATCGGCAAAGCCCAGTGCGGAAAACGCCTTACTGAAATACAGTTGTATGTTTACTTCATTGCTGATATTTGATGCTGCAAAACCACCTAACATAGCGAGGGCATCAGCCATCAGGGTAAGCAGGGGTATCATAATGATGCTTGCCAGGATCCGGGTTACCACCAGATATTGAACTGGATTAGCACCTGAAACCTCCATAGCATCTATCTGTTCACTAACTTTCATGCTTCCGAGTTCCGCACCGATGCTCGAGGAGATCTTGCCGGCACAAATAAGGGCTATAATAACAGGGCCAATCTCCCTGATCACTGATATAGCAACCATGCTGGGTACAAAACTCTCTGCGCCAAACGCTTTCAGCGTGGGTTCTGACTGGAGCGTCAACACAAATCCAAGGATAAAGCCAGTTATTCCCACAAGGGAGAACGATTTATATCCAATGATATAGCTCTGCCGTATCAGTTCATTCCATTCAAAACCACTTCTGAAGATATTCCTGAAGAAAGCTCCCATGAAGATCATCTGATCTCCTGCAGCTGCAAAGTGCTTGGTCCATATTGTAGGCGAGTCGGTCATATCTGTTTAAGACGTTAAGCTATCCAGGGGAAAAACGATTATACAAGGCTTCTGGTTAATCCAGAGTATAAACATGTCAATTGTTTGATCTCGGGGCTTAGTAAAGATCCGCTTATATCAGGTGTAAGAGTTACATAATTTTGGGCATATATTGCAACATTCACAGGCTGGTTTTAGTTGAGGAGTACCCGGAATTATCACACCTTCACCCAATTAAGCAGGCCTATAAGCGAACGAGGATTTCTTGAAATTAGAGCACTTAGCAAACTGAAAGACTAAATCTAAAAGGAGACTTTCCAATCTGTTACTTGATTGGAAAGTCTTGTTAACAGTTAAGTGGTCAGGGAAGTATAAACGATATGCCGACAGCGCAAGCGGACGCCATCAGGCAATATAATCATGTGCCATCCCTGAAAAATGACAGCGATGGGCCTGGTGATCGGTACTAACGGTGCCGGTTCGGGAACGTTTTTCATAATAGTAGAAGAAGAATTTATTACGCAGTGCTTTTGCGTCTATTTGATTTAACTTGGAAAGAACGATATAGATATTTCTTTGGGTTTAAAACCTAGACTTAATTGCTGCGCCGATGGCATCAACAGGAATTGGTTCAGTTCCCGAAGGAATATTCAAACCCACCCATTCAGCATCATCACTCAATACAAGCTCGTATTTTCTTCCACTATGTTCAACCAGGTAATGTAGTTCCTGTCCTTGCGAGGTTTTTACGTTGTAATCAATACCATCCACATTTACTGTAAATTCCATAAGCGTTTAATTATCTTAGTATTAAAATTACCGTTTCAGCCAACATAAAAGTTACACAACTTCTTGTTAATGTTACAAAATTCACAGGAATAACAACAGTGGCGATCTGGAGCTCTACCTCAACGATCGGCGGTTAAGAAGTCACTTTTTTCTAAGATCTAAATAATGTCTCAATCTTTGCTTTACATAAACCCGGCTCAGTCATGCAAGTCTTCCCTGTGCCAGCTCATCGCTTACATATTATTAAAAACAAACTTGCACCAACAATAGCAAACATTTGCTGTTTTGTTATATTTTGCCAGAATACCTTGTATGCAATACTCAATGGAAGTTACTCACCCTATATATGCTAAGGGCGAAATGGCCGACAGAATCCGTTCGTTTAACTGGTCTGTCACACCCATCGGTCCTATATCAGTATGGCCGGAATCATTAATAACAACACTGAACCTCGCACTGGATTCAAGTTTTCCAATGTTCATCTGGTGGGGCGGAGATAATATTCAGTTTTATAATGATGCCTACCGGCAAATCCTGGGCACTGCCGAGAACAGCGGGCACCCAGGTTCGCTGGGCCGAAGAGCTGAGGAATGCTGGACTGAGGCCTGGCCAACAATCGGTCCGCTTATTGAGAGCGTCCTGCAAACCGGCGAAGCTGTTCATCTGGAAGACCAGCTTATTCCCATCTATCGAAACAACAAACTAGAAGAGGTGTACTGGACTTTTTCGTATAGCGCAATCAGGGGACAAAAAGGAAAGCCGGAAGGCATTTTTGTGGTTTGTACCGAGACTACGAGGGCCAGGCAGTTACTGCAAGAGAACGAACAGCAATTAAAACGGGTGTTGGATCATATGGCCGAAGGGGTTGGCATCACAGATACATCCGGCCAAATTGTCTACTCAAACCCGATGGCGCATCAAATACTCCGCACTGAAAGCGAGCGCTTTCCTGAAAGAAAGAGCAATTCAGCAGAGTGGTTCAATATTCACCTGGATGGCAGCCCCATGGGCGACAACGAACATCCTACAATGGTCGCTATGGCTACCGGAAAACCTGTGTTCAACTATGAATTTGCCATTGAACGGCCGGGACTCGATCGTATCTATCTGACCATGAATGCAGCGCCTATCACAAACACTGAGGGACATATCACCGGAGCGGTTGGCATGTTTAGTGACATTACGGAGCGCAAGCGTTTTGAAGAGGCACTCAAGGAGACACGTGATGATTCAGAGCAGCAAAGGCGGTTGTATGAAACTATAATGTCTGCTACCCCTGACCTTGTGTACGTGTTCGATCTAAACTACAGGTTCACCTACGCTAATAAAGCCTTGCTGGTAATGTGGGGCAAAACCTGGAATACGGCAGTGGGCAAAGGTCTGCGGGAAAACGGATATGAAGAATGGCATGCTCAAATGCACGAACGCGAGATTGATCACATTATAGCTACAAAACAATCTGTCCGGGGAGAAGTATCTTTTCCGCATGCCACCTTGGGGACACGCATATACGACTACATACTTATACCTGTAATTAACGAAAATGGCGAGGTAGACGCTGTGGCGGGTACCACACGTGACATTACGGATATTAGAAAGGCGGAAGGTGCAGTTGCTGAAAGTGAAGATCGCTTCCGCGCGATGGCCGAAGGCTCAGGAATCCTGATTTCAGTAGCTGATGAAAGCAGCAATGCCACGTACTTTAGTAAAGCCTGGACAGATCTCACGGGCAGACCAGTGGAAGAAATGTTAAAATTTGGCTGGTTAGATTTTTTACACCCGGAGGACGGAAGACGGTATAAAGAGATCTATTTGACTGCCTTCAAGCAGCGTGAGCCTTTCTCCTGCGAGTTCCGGGTGTTCACGAAAGAGGGAAATTACCGCTGGCTTTTGGCCAACTCCCCCCCAAGGTTCCATCCGGACGGAACGTTTGCCGGTTATATCACGGCCTGCCTGGACATTACCGAGCAGAAGCAAAACGAACAACGCAAAAATGACTTTATCTCGATGGTAAGCCACGAACTTAAAACACCGCTTACTTCAACGATCAGCTATGTTCAGGTTTCACAGAGGAAAGCGGAAGCGAATGGTGATACACTTACAGCCGGAATGCTTCAGCGGGCTGAGAAGCAGTTAGGGAAAATGACCACATTGATTAATGGCTTCTTAAACGTGTCTCGCCTGGAGGCGGGCAAAATCCACATTGACAGGAAACGCTTTGATATGGCGGTACTAGTGAAAGAGGTTGAGGACGGTGTTACGCCGGAAGCAAGTTCGCACCAGGTAATTTTTGCGCCAGTGGAAGAGACTTGGGTTAATGTTGATAAAGATAAGATTGAACAAGTAATCAACAATTTTATCAGCAATGCCATTAAGTACTCACCCCCCAATACCTCTGTTAAGATTGCCTGCGTCACTAAAGGCAATTACGCGTATTTAAGCGTGACGGATGAGGGTATTGGCATCCGCCCTCAAGACCAGGAAAAGCTTTTCAACCGTTTTTACCGGGTAGAGGGGCAAGAAACTAAGTCGATTGCGGGTTTTGGTATCGGCTTGTATATCTGTAAGGAGATCATCCAACGGCATGAAGGAAAGATCGGTGTTAATAGCCAACCAGGGAAAGGCAGTACGTTCTGGTTTACGTTGCCGCTTAATGCGAGTGAAGGGTAAGTGATTGATGATGGTTGATTTAAAGGCACACGCCGCACCGCGTGCGCCGGCAAGCGCGGGTCGAAGAACCTACAATAGGGCTTCGGGATAAGTATGTCGAAGAAGTGTGAAGAACCGTGACATTCATGCACCAGCAGGTGAATATCCCGAAAAACTGTTTCGGGATATTTGTACATTCACAAGAGACGTACGTGAACGTGAGCACGCGCATGCCGCGTGTGCTCTGAATATTTTATTTGCCAAGGTTCTTATACCGAAGCATCGCTTCTACGAAATAATAATCTGCGTAGGTAAGCGGAACATCGATCAACACCCCTTTTGGAAGATGTCCTACACTGTGTTTCAAAATAAAACCGCCATTATCGCCGTAGGCTGCCTTAAACTGAGGTGAAGAAAGGCTGCGTAAAATGGTTTCTGCCGCGGCAATAAACTTCTTACCTTCTTTTGCATCCACATAACCTGCCAGCTCAATGAGCGCGGAGGCATAAATAGCGCCAGCAGATGCGTCCCTCAAAGCATTGGGTATGCCGGGAGAGTTAAAATCCCAAAACGGTACTTTGTCTGTAGGAAGATTAGGATGGTTTAAAATAAAATTGGCAATGCCGGTTGCCTGCTTTAAATATTGCGGATCTTTTGTTTCGCGGTACATCATAGTAAAGCCATACAATCCCCAACCCTGTCCCCTGGCCCAGGCAGATTCATCGGCGAAGCCCTGAACAGTTTGTTTCCTGATGACCTGGCCATTTCCTGAATTATAGTTTACCAGGTGAAAAGAGCTATAATCTGGTCTGAAATGATTTTTCAAAGTAGTGTTTGCATGAGACACTGCCATTTTTGCAAATGAAGGGTCTCCGCTTGTTTTGCTGGCCCACATCAACAATTCCAGGTTCATCATATTGTCGATGATGACCCTGAACTCACCGGGTTTTGACGACCATGACATGGTACAACCTACATTTGGATTAAAACGTTTAGTCAGGGTAGTTGCACTGGTAAGCAGAATATCTTTATAAGATGGCTCAGGCTTAATGTTATTCGCATTTCCAAAGCTGCAATACATCATAAAGCCAATATCGTGCGAGTCAAGATATTTGATTGGCTCCATCACAGTTAGTCTTTTCAGCCCCTCCTCATACAAAGCCTTATCATTGGTGGCCTGATACAGGTAAAATAAAGTACCGGGATAGAATCCGCTCACCCAGTTCTTAGCCGGAATACTTTTCCATTTCCCGCTTTTTTCAAAGGTTTCAGGCAAGCTGTCTGCCGGGACGTGTTTCATTAAAAACTTATATTGTTCTGCCGCCTCTTTCAGGTTCTTGTCTATCAAGTTAACCAGATCCGCTTTCGGTCTGAATTTGTTGTTTTGAGCTTTGCCCGTATATGCAAGGATGCTCAAAAACATTGTTGCTGCTAAATATTTAATTTTCATTTGAATAATTTGTTTTTTAAAGGTAATGAACCTTGCATGAGCTATTCATTTCAATTTTTGAGCGGCAGCTCATGCCGGTTTCATATCTGTTTATATGTGTTTTTTCAATCAATCTGCGATGGCATGGTCAATCTGTATTATACCGCCATTCCAGACTTTCCTTGCTGTCCAATCCTCATCTTCAGCTTTCCAGAAGGGATCTGAAGCTGGTAAACCTAATACGAGAAAAGCCTGGGAGCACAAGTACAAACTGCCGGTAGAAATATAGTTCTCACCAAGGTTAGGTTGATGGCCGTAGAAGCCGATCCGGAGCCATCCCTTCTGATCAAAGGTGCCTGGTGCTTCAACTTGTCTCTTTATGACAGTATACAGGGCACAGCGAACTTGCTGAGGACTCACTTCTTGGGGAAGTGAATGCATTAATGCCATTTGAGACAACAGCTGAAAAGCGCCAAATCTGTAGGTCAGGGAACGTCCCAGAGGAGGATACGTACCCTCAGGCGAGATCAGTCTTTCTTGCACCGCGGCATAACGTTGCGCACGTTTTAATATCAGTTCGTAGTTGTTCTTAGGATCAAGCTTAGCATCCTTCATTACTTTAAGAACGTCGACAAGCATAGGCTGGATCACGAAGCTATTATAATAATCCCAGTGGAAGTTCGGCCCGTCACCGTAGGCTCCGTCGCCCTTGTACCATAACAGGTGTTGTTTGATTGCGTAGTCCAGGCGCATATTGTCCCCGGATTTATCAAAGCGTTGCAAAGCGGCTTCAACGGTTGCACTAAACATCAGCCAGTTGGTATACGATGGACTGATTACCCTGGAAGACCGTAAGGCAGCCAGAACGTTTTTCTTCGTATTATCGTCTAAACGTCCCCAAAGCTGGTTGGGAGAACGTAGCAATGCCTGCGCAAAAAATGCAGCATCGACCAATGGTTGCCTGCCTGTATTGAAGTTCAGAAAGTCGGGCGAAGAGGGATCTGTGCCGTTCTTAATGCATTTTATGGCCAGATTGATATACTTCTCCCGGAGCTTGCCCTCTTCTGTTTGATCGGGACCGAGTTCCAGCCAGGGCGCCATGCCTGCCAGCAGCCGACCGAAGGCCTCCAGGTAAGTGCTGTATGCTCTGTCCTGCGATACTTTAGCTTCCACCGGCATCAATTTTCTCAACTGGTTTGTGCTGAGGGCATTCAACACAGGGTCTGCTATACGGGTCAGAGTTTTGACGTAGTAAGTACGCTGCATCTTGCCATTTGCCACACCCTTCTGTGTTTGTGATATTGCTAATTGCGGAAGAAGGAAAATCACAGCGAGTGAAATTTTCTTGAAGATACCGCAACAGACTTCTTTTATATTCATGGCTCAACAATTAATCTCTTTTAAATTTTCTTTCTGAAAGCTGTTTCCAATATTACCAGCCGGCGATCTCCGGTATAGGTCATATTTACATTTCCAGAGTCAACAGGACTGTCCACACTTATCTTTTCTCCAGGGTTGATTGTTCTGCTAACCTCTGGAAGGTCATTAATCTTTATTTTTATAGTGAGTGGCTCAGTTCCCGGATTCCAAACCAGGGAACTGGCCATATCCTGTCCTTCAGGGATCCGGCACCAGAACTTACCGATACCTTCCGTTGATTTCTTATCAATCACAGTAGGCTGACCACCAAAGCTTTGAACAAATGGCCCGAAAGGGCGTCTGCCGTTTGCAACATACTGTATACCTGGCCTGGTATTGAAACCTGAACGGGCACCTCCTGCCAGCTGATAACCTTCTTTCATCACCACTATACCTTTCGTAAAGTTTTCAGGTAAACGTGGCGTAGAATTAACCAGGAAGCCACTGTAGATATCAGTAACCACACCCTTTTCGGTTTCATATTCTCCCCATACAATCGGGCTTGTGATTATAGGATACTGCTCATGGCCAACAGGAGAAGCTGTGTAGTTTAGTAAGTTTAGAAGAAATCTGGCCGCAACAGGGTCAATGTTTGTCCTCGAAGCGATGTCAAAGCCGCTGATCAGAATACTACCTTTTCCGGAGAACTGTTCTGCCAAAGCAACTCCCCTTAAGCCCGAGCTATAATTGGCAAGGATAGCTGTTGAGCCCACGTCTTCACTGTTTTCAAATGTAAATCCGTCTGAAACCGGTTGAATTTTAGGGAGTCCCTGAGATTTCGGATTCCAGCCGGTATAGTCAGACCAGATCCGGAAGTTTTCCCTGTGTATACCCGAAAAAACAGGATGATCGGGACGTTCCGGGTTTACATAGTATCCGGTACGGGGCGATTTTGTCACAACAGGATATTGAGGATCATCGATGTCTACATTGTTATTTCCAAGGGGGTTTGAAAGCAGCGCGTTTAAATTCGCCAGATGAATGCTGTCTTGCCTTAAAGCCAGGACACGTCCGCCTGAAGCAATAAACTTTTTAACCTGCGCAGCATTATCGGCCAGGTTTTTATCTGCTGAGTTTTCTCCAATCACAAGCACACTTTCTGAAGGGATACGGTTCAATGCACCTATTTCCTTATAGGCGATATTAAGCCCTGTCAAGGACTTTTTAGTACCGCCGGCAATATCATAGACTACTAATGGTGCTTTTGATCTGGGAGCAGATTGCGTATAGATCTTGTTGGCTATAAATATTTTGTAAAAGTTCTTGGAAACCACTTTTCCTCCACTTACGATCTGCCCTCTGAGCTCATAATTACCCGTGCTTACATTATCCGGAATTTTAATTTCCAGCTCTTTACTGGAAATCCCGTAATAGGGAACATCAGCTAATTTCAGGTTAGAACTGAATACAACCGAATTGGCTTTATCCCTTAATTCGTAGTTTAGTTCCGCATTCTTCAAATCCTTAAAATCTTCATCGTCGTTAATCACATGGGCCACAGGTTTAATCACAGAGCCTGCAAAAACATTGGGTGTCCAGCATTCCCAGCTTAGTAGAACCGGCTGATAAGAGATCTTTACCTGCTCTGTAACAGGTTTGGGATTCATATCATCAAATTTTTTAATTGTGTTCCAGTTGTAAAACAGAATGGTAAATGGAAAAACACCGCTCAGATCTGGATTCACAAACCTGAACTGCCTAAAAGTCTCTGTGGCCTGTCTTAAGGTAGAACTCTGATGTTCGTCAGCCAGGCGTGACTGCAGATCCTCCCGTTCATGTCCGGTCCATGCTAACTGAGAACTTGGATTTTTGTGCCATGGTGTAAATTGTAGCGCCCATCAGGTCCGGTATAATTGCCTACGCATTCTGTAAATGTTATTGGCTGGTCTTTTTTAGGAAAGGGAATGATCGCAGAATTGTCGCGAATATTTAAGAAGGTATAAGGTGAATTATAATACCATCCCCAATACCTGTGAATGTCGCATATATCACCTGCTTTACCATAGCCGTATCCTGCATTTGCAATGTAAACACGGGTCTCATCCCATTTTTTTAATTTGTCGAAGGCATAAGAAAGGAATTTCTCCCATTGCACTGCCCGGCTGCCTTTAAACGGGGTTTCGTTGGTCATCGCATAAACCATCAGGCTTGGATGATGAGCTATCAATCCCAGCTTATCGTTCTGATACCAGGAAACTCCTCTGTCATAATCGCTCGGAAAACCGCCGTCTGTCTCGTCCCCTACGGCTTCAACCTTTTTTACCTTTTCCCCGCCTGCAACTTTACCGCTGTAATTACCCCCGAAGACCATCATTCCTAATTCGTCGCATACGTCAAACCAGGCTTCTTCATCAGGAATCCGGATGATATTGACATTTATGCTTTTCATATACCTGACGTAGTCAAGCGCAAACTCCCGGCTTGTTTCCAGCTCGTCCGGAATTCCTCTTCCCGGAGGGTTAATTGCAATTCCTTTCAGGAAAATGGGTTTATTGTTCAGGTAAAGGTTTCCTCCCCTGCGCTCGAACATGCGGAAGCCAGCTCTCTCTCTAAGCTGCCCTTTCAACCCTCCTTTGTTATACTGCTTCAGAATAATTTCATATAAGTAGGGATTAGTAGGCGACCAGAGCGTTGGCTTGAGGTTCCTGACTGTAAAAGCAAGTTGTTTTGGACCTGAATTTATTGCAGGTTCTGCAGTAACGGGCCCTTCCCATAACACTTTTCCACCCTCGATAGCCTTTATGGTAACTTTGAAACTATTTCCTGTTGTCTCCCTGTATCTTTCATCAACCACTATGCGAACATAGTCCATCCCCGTAAATGGGGTGATCTTCCAGGCTGCTTTTTCATTGGCAGCTAAATCAAAAAACGTAAAGAAAATAGCAAACGTTAAGAATAGTACTCTTTTCATTGTGTGTTTATTTTTGTTAGTTTATTTCGATTGGTTATTACATTGGTTATTTCATTGGGTAAACGAAGATGTCGTATCTTTTTAAATTAATCCAGTAAACTTTGGTTGGTCAGCCCATATTTTTTTGTAAAGCGTCCAAAATCATCGGAACCAGTCAGGATAAATACTCCCTTGTCTAGATTACTTTGCATAAACGAAACGAACTCTTTTATTTGCTTATAAATCTTCTCCCTTGAAGCACCTGATACTCTGGCGTATTGTATTTCCAGATCGCGGTCCAGATAGTCATACATCAACAATAATCTTGAAAAATTTCCATCTAATCCCTTCCCGGGGTTATTATCCCGTGATCTTTTGATGGCAATTATTTGCCTACCTACTTTTTCCTGAGCTTCCTTTATCTCTTCCTTAGTTTTGAGGCTTGTGAAAGGAATACTTCCATACAATCGTACGGTTTCTTCAAGCAATTGATATGAGTCTGCAGCAACGGCTTGTTCTTTACCATAACGCGCGCTGAAAAATTCACTTGATAAAGAATCAATATTTATGTCAGGATTCCAGCCAAGCCGTCCAAGCGCAAAATGGTTCAGTTCATAAGTAAACCAGTCGTTTGTTTCCGCATAACATGCAATCCCCTGCATGGGAACACTGGCAAAATATTGCATGTCTTTTTGCATATAAAAGGGAATAACGACGGGAGCTGAACGCCAGGCCTGCTTTCGGTAATAAGAATACAAGGTGATGTTGCCAGAAAAGGCATCTCTCCACTCTTTGATCGCCCGGATATATTCAGCATTAGTTGAAGCCGAAGGATCATCGATCTGCTTTTCAAAACTTTGGTTGATCGGACAGATCTCCAGAAGGATATCCTTATGAAGAGTGGTTTTTTCCGGGGGGAACAAGGCATTTGAATAAGCGATGATCTCCATCCTGATATCTGGCCGCACTTTTTTGATTTCCTGATATACATGGTTAGCCAGGCGCACCTGCCGCTCCTGCGGAGTGCCAAACTTGGCCTGGTCCGGGCAATCCTGCCAGTGACCCACGTCAGGCGGCCATAAGTCGAAAATATCTATCTCAGGCCTGTTCTTAACAACCTGTATGATCTTTTCAGTAAAATATTTGACAGCCTGAGGGTTCTCTGTGTTAAATACCAGCCTGTCAGAAGGGCTTGGCTTGCAAGTACTGTCCTTTCCAAACCAGTCGGGATGGTTTTTAAAAAGCTCACCACTCTCCATTTTCCCACTTAAAAAATGCTGATAGCCATGACCGCCTACTTCAATTAAGATTCCTCGCTTTTTTAACTCCGGAGTCAATTCCAGGCGATACTTGTCCCATTTTACCGGTTTACCATTTTCCCTGTCCATAGCAAACCTCAGGGTATTATAACGCCCTTTAGGCATCCATTCGATGAGTTTTTTAAGCTTCTCAGTCGCAAGTGTCCTGCTGCCCGCAACATCCAGCTTCCTGTACTCCATGTCGGGACTTTCGCTCACCTTATGGTTGAGAGTAAAAACAAGGTTATTTTTTACTGGGATTACCTCGCCCGAATGCTCGTAATATTCGAAATTGGGCGCGATCCAATGGCATCCCAGCCTTTCCAGGAAATCATAAACCGCATATAAGGTGGCCCGATCAGAGCCAGCCGCCAATACCACATCCTTTCCTTTTATTTCAATATCGTAAGCCTCGGGATTTGAAAAGTTGCGGGACACCAAACGAATTGAGGGCCGGTCTGACTTGTCTTTTAGATCGAACTTTGCCTTACTGATTTTACTCAAGTATTTATTGAGCTCAGAAATGGCATATAACTGATTTTTAACAGATCCTTCAGCAATAATATCCGCCATTGCTTTCCCTTTACTTGCAAGCAGGACGCGATTAACCTCAGCCGCATGTCCCTTGTTAGTACTTAGTAAGAGAAACGCCAGTAATACTAAACCGGCCGAAATATTTGTCAAATGATCTTTCATATTATTTGGAGGCGGTCCATATTTCCAGCATCGGCTTGGCATCACTTTTCAAAGAATTTAAGAATACTTTCCTGCCTTTATCTTCATCATCACCCAACTGTCGTGTTTCACGGATGAATACAAAGGCTACACCCTCGCCCGCATGTTTCTTAAGCATATCTGTCACATCCAGATGATGGTATTTAGCGACTGAATCAAAGGCCAGCTCACCCGCCACAAACGCTTTACGCCCTACTTCACTGATCAAAGCTTGCTGAACATCCAATAGTGGTGCCCTTGTTTCACTTAGTTCTTTAAGGTTGAAAAACTGGGATGGAATCCCGTAAACATGCAGCCGGTAGGGTCTCTCGCCTCCGTCGTTCTGGCCGTTAACGCCCAGTACGATCTTTTTCGAAGCGGCGATCTGAGAAGGAGACATATCAAAGTAAATGTAAGATACTTTGTTGTCCTCTGGTTTTGAAGCGTCGAGCTGTACTTGCAAGCGATCACCAGCACGGTTTGCTACGGAATTCCTAGCTCCGAACACCGTTTTTTCTGCCAGAGCTGAAATGACTTCTTTCTTCACTTTACCGGATGGAATGGTCAGCAACACAACACTCTGAGGGCGGAGTATCAGGTTAAAAGTCTTGTCGGAACCTAAATTGTCGATATTATTTAGCTCACCATAATAGTCGGCACTAACAGTCTCGGCAGTAACCGGCGTTCCCGCGAAAACGTTCAGCGATGCAAGATTAACACTTAAGTTATAATCAAATAAACCCCTCTGAACTAGCCACATATAGTAGTTTCCTGACTTCTCATCATAAGAGGTATAAGTGTCAAGATCATGATCACTTACAGAAACCCTAGTCTCCAGTAAAGGCCTTTCATTTTTAAAGCCCTTAGCGAACAAGCGCACCACCTCACCTGTACGCTGAATCCCGGAAACATTATAGTTTGATGTTTCTTTAGGGCCATCGCCCGCTGCAAACAGCTTTATTTCACGAACCTTTAACCTTCCTTTATCTGTGCTAATGAACCGGACTTTACTGGCTTTTACGGGTTGCTTAAATACTGTAAATACCTGGGAATACCTGCATTCTTTTTCTGAGGCTCCTGGAATATCTTTCCAGCTGCCAGCGGACAGGTATTGCAATTTGAAGTTTTTGATTCGATCGGGGCTGGTATATACCCCATACGCTGAGCCTGTATAAACCACAGCACTGCCGATAAGCTGCTCCTTCAGCAGATCAACTTCAACCCACTTTTCTGTACTTAGAGAATCGGCTATCCATACCGACTTATCCGACTTGTCCCCATCAGTGACCAACCCAGCACTATTTGTTATTTGATTCGATCTAACTGGTTTATTTAAAGCTATATTACGATAAGCATCTTCAACAATACGTTTACCTTGCCAAATATAATGATGACCCGATTTTATCCCCCGTGGATAAGTACTGCTGGCGGTATTGGCGAACTTAAATGCCCACATTCCATATCCGCCGTTTTTCATATTGTTGCTATAGATACCTGCCCATTCAGTAAACAAGGAAGGTGAATCCATGGTCTCCTCTTTGTCGATCAGGTAAGCATTCATCCAACGACCTATTTCGGTGTAGACGATCGGCAATGCTTGCCCTTTCGGATGATTGTCCGTGATTATTTTACGGATGTTATTGATCCTTGACTGGTATCCAGCTGCAGGCGAATTGTAGGAGTGCGTGGAAAAGATATTCAACAGGTCTTTATCGACGGTCTTGCCATGATAGTCTGTCCGGATGGCTTTAGATACCGCAGCCCACCAATCCGTGTTCTGTCCGGCAGTCACGGGACCTACAAATCTTGCTTCCAGTTTCTTCCCATATTTCTTATTTACATCCTCTACTGCTGCATGTATGGCGTCAGAAGTAACCTGCATACCCATGATCCATTGATCGAGCTTCATTGGACCTGAATGCCGGTGATTTGGCTCATTCTGCATAGCAAACATAGCTACGTCTCCGGTTTTGGCCGAATGATATGCAATAGCGTAATAACGCTGCCATTGCTTCCATTTATTTTCCCAGGTATCTTTAAAATCCGTAGAACCTAATTGAAGGATGGTTTGTATGCCCAGGCGCTTTAATTCAGTAATAGCATAGTTATAGATCATAGCGTTCGTAGAGGACGAATCAGGCTTGTCATATAAGGGATTCAGCTCCGTCCACTTTATGAACCTGTTGTTTTCCGGATCAGACCTTAGCTGCGTCTTCCGCTTGTCAAACTCCTCAACCGTTCTCACATTCTTATCTACCTGAACCGACTTCTCCGGAACAAACGAATTCAAAGTGGCCCATACCCTTACGCTGTTTACATTGCTATACTCCAGCCAGCCCGAAACATTGCTGCCGGGAAAATAATATCCTTGATTGTAGCCAACAAACTTCATGCTTTTGCCTGCCTCCTTGTTATTAACGGTTACGGTGGCTTTGCGGGAACCTGTAAAAGCAGGCGCTTTGCGCATTTCTGAGCCTAATACCGGAGGAGCAGGCATATTTAACGCCTCTCTTCCAAAGACTTCAATTTCCATGATGTTTACCGGCTCTCCGTCGTCACAGATCAAACGCACTTTAAAGGTGGTTACAGAGGGACTGAATTTAAAGGCTGCACTAGTAAGACGGTTTTCGAGCACCTCACTTTTTGGAAAATCACTCCAGTTGGCATCATCCCAGTACTGCAACTTAAAATTTTTCAGCGACCAGAAGCCAGCTGCCTGAGACATTTCATCTGGTCGCTTTTCGGCGTCCATTATACCGCTGTGAACCCTGATCTCATTTATGACATGGTATTTCTGGAGATTAATCTCCAGGATATGCGGAGCCCGGTTAGTAGACGCAACCCACCTGGAATTTCTCGAAATCTTTCCGTCGACTACATTCTTTGCCGGATTCTTCGGAACCTCAGAGTTTGCAGAAACGGGCTTATTGAGAGCAATATTTCTATCCTTATCCTGAGCCTGCACATTCGAGGAAAAGAGCAGGGATACAGTAAGGAATTTAGCAACTAGTCGATTTTTTATTAAACTCATATTCAGCTATCTATATTACTTTGCTTTTACCTTTATACCACTTAAAATGGCTTTTCCTTTTTTGGCTTCGAAGGTCACATTTATCCCTTCTCCTTTGTCCGCGGTGATCATATATTTTTTCTTCAGCGCCACTGCAAAACCGCATTCAGAAGAAAGGTCGAGGTTCTGCAGAACTTTGTCGCCGTTAATGGCCACATCAAATATCCTCTCTCCTCCGGCTATCTTATCATTCTCAATGAAACAAAGCTCTACTTCGTACTGTCCGTTTGGTACATCCAGGCGGTAAGCCTTAATATCGTTATGATAAGAATAAAAAAGCGGCATGTCTTCGGTGTTCTTTTTTACCGTCTTGATATTAAGGGTTGCCGGGGCACCACCTATATACCCAAAACTGCCTTTTTGATAGGGACGATCTTCAATCCAAATGTTTTTGGCCTGGTCAAGGTATTGACTGTTTGAGCCTGCGTTGATGAAAATACCACGAAAAGGCGCATGCGGATCTTTAAGATTTAAAGAATAAGTATGGTAATTTATAACCAGCTGATCACTCACAACGGTGTTTCCCACTTTTCCTGATACATGGACAATATTGGCTCCTTCCCTCAAAGCGACCTTCCATATACATTTTTTGATAGCGTCCGGGCTCTTTGTTCCAAAAGACTCTCCATCTACAGTTAAAGTAACTTCGTTCAAATTGCTGTAAACCTCAATAGTAGATTTAGAACCAGCTTGCCCTGCCCTGTCCTGCCAGTCGCGACTCGCAACATAGACCATCGGCTGAGGATTCCAGTTCGCTTTATACAAATAGTAAGAATCCTTGGGCTTCCTGTCCCAGGTGATCATACCCTTCTGGTTCATATTATTGCTGACCCCACCCACGTTAGGCTGCGAGAAATCGAACTCGTTCCAGATAGCTGTACCTGCCAGATATGGTCTTTGATTAATTTGAGATAGGTAGGATTCATGATAATACCTTTGATACTGCCCTGTAAAGTCAAAACGTACCGGATTTTCAGAGTTCACCCGGTTATCCGCTTCTGCTCCGTATTCGCTGATAAAGAGAACCTGTTTGGGGTTGACCCGGTGTTTTTCATCCATGGCTTTCCCGAAATCTTCCACTACATTGCTGTACCAGCCGTCGTAAATATTATAAGCTGAAATGGCAGGAATACCGGAAAGTTTATACCGATCATAATCATCACTCATATGCATGGCCATGGTACTATAGCGGAGAGGATCCTCGGCTCTTACAATGCTATCCAAATGAAGCGCATACGTCCTCACTTTTTTTAGATATTCTGCGTTGGTCTGAACCTGAATCCTCTCTGCCATGTCGCTCCATAGCAAGACCTCATTCATAGAGCCCCATATGATCACAGAAGGGTGATTATAGTTCTGTCTGATCATTTCGCGGATCATATTGGCAGAGTTTTGAAGAAACTCAGGTACAGGGTTCATGTAATTAACAAGTGGTATTTCTTCCCATATCAACAAACCCATTTCATCTGCCAGGCGCAACACTTCAGGATCCTGCGGATAATGGGCCAGCCGTAAAAAATTACAGCCCATATCTTTGATAAGCTTCAGATCACGATAGTGATCTTCATCAGACAAAGCATCCCCCCGCTCTTTGAAATCTTGGTGCCTGTTTGTACCCTTCAACTGGAGTCTTTTGCCATTAAGGCTGAATCCTTTGTCAGGATCAAAGCTGAACCAGCGAAACCCGAGTGGATTTATTAGTTCATCCGTTACTTGTCCTTTTTCAGTGATCCTGCTTTTTACCTTATACAAGTTCGGATGATCCGGAGACCATAGAAGAGGCTCATTGATCCTGCTGCTTAGCATACTCACTTCAATCTCGCCCCCTGCCGGAATGCGAACCTCCTCACGCAACTTCGCTATTTCCTTCTGGTTGGCATCGTAGATCTGATGTATCAGTTCAACTTTCTTCTCAACTTCGGTATCATTGCTTAGAATACTTCTGATCTTTACTTGTGCTGTCTTTTCGGATACTTCGGGCGTTGATATATAGATACCCTTGGAAGCGTGGTCAAGCGTTTTAAAATGGATCTTATTAGTTGCAAGAAGCCAGACATCCCGATAGATACCGCCATACGAAGCATAGCCGATCGACAATGGCGGAATGAAATTATCCTGGGCATTGTTTAACTGCACGGCGATGAGATTTTCAACCGGTTTGTCTCCTAGTTTAATCAGTTTAGTGATATCAAAACAAAAAGCAGTATAACCGCCTTTATGCTGGCCTGCAAAAACTCCGTTTACATATACATCCGCAACCTGGTATGCACCTTCAAAATACAGATAAAGGTTTTTACCCTTAAACCGGTTATCTAATACCAGTTTCTTTCTATACCAGCTAATACCTCTTCTCGAAATTTCATCATCATCAAAGGGATCAAATGCATTCCAGGTATGTGGTAATCTTACCAGTTCCCATTTGCCGTCATCGATCTTAGGCCGGTGTACAAAATCGGCACCCTGTGGTAAAAACCTCCAGCTGTCGTTCGCAGACCATTGTATCCTCGCAGGCTGACTCTGTGAGTAAGAATTTAAAGTGAGATTAACAAGAAGCAAGCCTGCCAGGAACTTCAAAATCATATAAAACGGTTTTAGTTGATTAGATGTCGCAAGTTATACCCAATAACAAAAAAGAATACGGGCTAAATGAAGCAGAAATACGGTACAAAATGAACGGGCCTGAAATCATCATATTAGGGCAGGGCCTACTGTAAAACGTCTTACATAAGCTTTTAACAGCGCATTCTTCGGGTACTTACGATATAAATGACAGGTTTTTCCAGGTCGATTATCCGTACATTTAATTATAGCAAGAACACTATTCAAATCCTAATTCAATGAGCTGTATTCGCATTTTCTTCTTATACTCAGTGCTGTTGTATGCCGAAGCTGCCTTCTCTCAAAATAAAGCAGCTATTCGTCCCAATGTCATAATCATAAATATGGATGATATGGGGTACGGCGACACAGAGCCATATGGGATGACGGGAATCAGTACGCCTAATTTTAATCGTATGGCGAGAGAGGGAATGAGGTTTACGCATTTTAATGCAGCCCAAGCTATCTGCACGGCATCGAGAGCGGCCCTGCTCACCGGATGTTACCCTAACCGGATCGGCGTTCACGGTGCGCTTATGCCTTGGTCGGATAGAGCACTGAACCCCTCCGAAGAGACTATTGCATCCTTGCTTAAAGAAGCAGGTTATGAAACCGGCATGCTCGGCAAATGGCATCTCGGAGCAAAACCTCCATATTTCCCGACCTATTATGGTTTCAATTCTTTTTATGGCCTCCCCTACTCTAACGATATGTGGCCGGTGGACATTGATGGAAATGCGGTAACAGACAGCAGCCAGAAAGTGGCTAAATTTCCATGGCTGCCCGTTATTGACGGAGAAAAACAAGTAGGAACTATCCGAACATTTGCAGATCAGGAACAGTTAACTACGACCTTAACCAAAAAAGCTGTTTCATTTATAGAAAACAATAAGAACAAACCATTCTTTCTTTACCTGGCACATCCAATGCCCCATATTCCCCTGGCGGCTTCAGCGAAGTTTAAGGGCAAAAGCGAACTGGGCACCTTCGGAGATGTGATCATGGAGCTTGACTGGTCGCTTGGGGAAATTATCAATACGCTCGACAAGGAACGCCTTTCTGAAAAGACGATTTTGATCGTTACCAGTGATAATGGCCCATGGCTGATCTATGGAAATAATGCTGGTTCGTCGGGTGGTTTTAAGGAAGGTAAAGGCACGATTTGGGAAGGCGGCACACGAGTTCCATGTCTCATTCGCTGGCCCGGTAAGGTTGAAGCAGGCGGAATCTGCAGTCAATTACTCACGAATATGGATCTCTTGCCTACCATATGTTCATTTACCGGCGCAGGTTTACCTGTGAAAGAAATCGATGGAATAGATTTTTCGGCCTTGCTTCTCGGGAAGACTAGAAAAGGTCCCCGGGACGTATTTTACTACTATTACGAGGCGAACAACTTGAAAGCGGTACGTTACAAGACCTGGAAATTGGTATTTCCTCACGACTCGAGGTCGTATGCATTGGGTACACGGGCCAAAGACAGGCATTCGGGTTCGACTGTAAAAGTTACGGTACCACAGGCGCTTTACGATCTGGCTCATGATCCGGGGGAGGCATATGATGTTCAGAAACTCTACCCTGACACCGTAAAAAAGATCCTCCGCTTTGCGGAAATCGCCCGCGAGGATCTTGGTGATGACCTTACACAGAGAAAAGGGAAGAACGTAAGGGCCGCAGCGAAATTGCGACGCGGATTGTAAGCACGCCATAAATACTGATATCCCGGTTGCTCGGGAAAAAAGCAACGCTCTTATTAAAAATTCTTTCAGGCTATTCGTCAGTACCTTGCTACTTCCCAGCTTTACTTCGCAACCATACCGGATCTTTACTGAAAATCGCCCTTACACGTTCCATATCAAACTTTGGCGTTCGGTCATAATTATAAATACCATTCTGCTCCTGCTCCACATTGGTCAGTTGAGTAAAACAGTAACCGCTGATATGATCAAACTTTAGTATGGTGTTAGTAAGTCCTTCCATTCTCTTGAACACCTCTTCTATATTTTTCGGAGCATTACCGTAACCCCAGGAATTCTTATAAGCAGGATCCGTCGCCCATTTAATCCCGCCATATTCGCTCACCATAAAAGGCTGTCCATTATAATGAGCCTGCTTTACGACATGATAAGGGCTAAAATCCGGGACTTTATCTTTCAGCTTTAAATTTTCGTATAGAAGGGAGTCGTTCTGTGCATAGTCATGCACCGTCCAGATATCAGAAAGATAAATATCTCCTCCCGCAGCTGTGATAACCGGTCTGCTCGTATCAAGAAGTCTCGTCAGCTTGTAGATCGACTGATTGAAGTGGATATAATCTGTATTGTCTGTATTCCAAAGTTCATTTAATGGGGTCCAGCCAATAATAGCAGGATGATTAATGCGTTGATTGAGGGTTTCTGTCCACTCATCAGTCAAATTTCGCCTGGTTTCTGTCTTTGTACGGTCGGGTCCCCAATCAGACGCCTCGGCCCAGACAAGGTATCCCAGTTTATCGGCCCAATAGTGGAAGCGTTCTTCAAAAACCTTTTCATGCAACCTTGCACCATTAAAACCAGCCTTCATAGAAAGCTCTATATCTCTTTTTAAAGCTTCATCCGTGGGTGCCGTCCAAATTCCGTCGGGGTAAAATCCCTGATCAAGCACAAAACGCAGATAGTACGGTTTGTTGTTGAGATACACCCAGTTCCCCTCAATGTGAACTTTGCGCATGCCAGCATAGGAAATAACCCGGTCAAGCAATTGTCCTGTTTCTCCCCGGACCTCTAGTTCCAACGTGTAGAGGAAAGGATCCTCAGGAGACCACGTCCTTGGAGATTTCACAGGCAATATCACAAAGGAAGAATGACTGGCCTTAACCTTTTTTTCACTTACAACTTTGTTACCTGCTTTCAATCTGACAATCAGATTGCCTTTCGCGAGGTTATAAAATTCCGGTTGTATAATAAATTGCTTCTGGTCGAGATCCGGGGTGATCTTACAAGTTTTTAAACCGAAGGATGACACTGCCTCCATCCATACCGTCTGCCATATTCCTGTTGTACGTGTATATCTTGCGCCGCTGGATGCATACCTGAACGACTGCTTTCCGAGCGGCTGCGTCATGGAAAGGACATCGTCCTTCACATAAACCACCAGGTTGTTTGAGGATCCAGGCTTTACAAAGCGTGTGATATCCACACTGAACGCTGCCGTGCCACCTGTGTGCGATCCGGCAAACAGACTGTCTATATATATTTCGCAACTGTAGTCTACTCCTCCGAAGTTTAGTAGTATTTGCTTTCCAGCCCAGGATTCGGGGACACTGATCTGCCGCTGATACCACATGTACTTGATAAAGTCGGTGTGTCGCAGGCCGGATAATTTGCTTTCCGGGCAAAAGGGTACCGTTATCTTTGAATCGAGCCCACGACTATTGAGTAGCCCCCGCTCTTTCCCCGAATTTCCGGGATCAAATGTACAGCTCCAGACACCGTTAAGGTTTATCCATGAACTTCGCTCAAACTGGGGGCGAGGATATTCGGGCCGGGGAACATCTTGCGAATGCGCAGAAACAAATCGTATTAGAAAGTAGATCAGAAACAGATACCTCATGGTTTATCGAAGTTTTTGGTTTGAGGCAAGATATAAAACTGATTTCCTTTTAAGACAGGATGAATGGTTCACATATACCGGACAAACGTATGAGGTGGGTTTTAGCGATTGTATCAATATACATGCAAATGTGCACGAAACGTCTCCAGGGATTAAAAGACATAGAGCTAACTTTATAAAATCTGGTTATAACCCACATTATCATGAAACTTTTATTTCCGCTGACGCTGAGTATAACAGCTTTCTTTTCTTTGTCTGCGCAGGAAAAAAACCTTGATAAGAAACCTAATATCATCCTGATCATGTCCGATGATATGGGGTATTCGGATATAGGAACTTATGGAAGCGAAATTGAAACACCGAACCTTGACCGTCTTGCGAAAGGCGGTTTGAAGTACACTCAGTTCTATAACGCAGCACGTTGTTGCCCGACAAGGGCGTCATTGTTGACTGGCCTCTATCCCCATCAGGCCGGTGTGGGATGGATGAATGGTACAGATTATAATCTTCCCGGTTATGAAGCAGAGCTGAATGATCGCTGCGTCACCATTGCTGAGGTATTAAAAAGCGCTGGTTATTCAACCTATATGACCGGCAAATGGCATGTTGCCAAAGAAATTCAAAAAGGTGAAAAATACAACTGGCCCCTGCAGCGAGGCTTTGATAAATACTATGGTATACTTCATGGGGCAAGCAGCTACTACGACCCTTCAGCTCTTTGTCGCGACAACCAATTGATCACCTCAGAAACCGATCCTGTCTATAAACCCACAAACTATTACTTCACCGACGCTATCTCGGATAACAGCGTCAAATACATTGCAGAGCATAATTCTGACAAACCCTTCTTTATGTATGTGGCCTACACCGCTGCGCACTGGCCGATGCAAGCACCTGAAAATGCTATAAAGAAATATAAGGGTCGATATGACAAGGGTTGGGACAATATCAGAAAAGATCGCTTTGAAAAAATGAAACAATTAGGAGTTATAAGTCCAGATGCCAGACTATCACCATCGGAACAAAAACCATGGGAGACTGAACAACATAAACCTGCAATGGCCCGGCGCATGGAGACTTACGCTGCTATGGTCGACGTAATGGACCAGGGGATAGGCAGGATCGTGGATGAATTAAAAAAAGAAGGGATTTATGAAAATACGATCATTATATATTTGCAGGACAACGGGGGCTGCGCAGAACTTATTGGAAGCGGCGCTACTGGTGCACTTGCAGCATACTCACCTTCCTTAAAACCACCTGCAAAGGGAGAGATACAATACATGAATAACCCGCCTCTTACCCGGGACGGCAAAATTGTGATGCAGGGTAAGGATGTGATGGCGGGCCCCGCCGACACCTATGTATCCTATATGCAGGAATGGGCCAATGTATCCAACACACCATTCAGGCTTTATAAACATTGGGTTCATGAGGGCGGTATTGCTAGCCCATTGATAGTGCATTGGCCGGCTGGTATCAGTGATAAAAACCAGATCAGAAATCAGACAGCGCATATTATCGACATTCTTCCCACTCTACAGGAACTAGGTAGTGCCAAGTATCCTATAAAGGCCGGCAACAAGACAATTACACCAAAAGCAGGAATAAGCCTGGTGCCTTCGTTTGCAAACTCTCCGCTGATTCGCAAAGCTCTTTATTGGGAACATGAAATGAACAGAGCTGTCAGAATGGGTAAATGGAAACTGGTAGCTTCAGGAAAATTGATAGATAGTAAAAAAAGGAGAAGGGAATATTACAGCAATGATCCGTGGGAATTATATGACATGGAAAAAGATCGCAGTGAACTTAATAACCTGGCATCAAAGCACCCTGAGCTAGTGAAACAAATGGCCCAAATGTGGCTAGGTTATGCGGAAAGCTCCAATGTGTTCCCTAGTCCATGGAAATTAAAAGACCTGCCAAATTCGACTTTAATACATGACAAGTGAATATAGGGCCACAAGCTAGCTTTCATTCAAGGCCCTGTTTCAGGATTCTAGCCTGCACTATTCCGCATGTGTTTCTGACTGAAATGACAGGCACCGATATTAGTTTATAGACCTAAATTAGACGTCACAAAAGCTACCTAACCGGCTACTGTACCAAAAACCCAATAATTAACCAAATAATCAACATCCCAATCAACCACGTATGAGACGATTTTGTAAAAATTGGATCAGGCTTTTACCCTTGATCCTTTGTATTATGACTCAGCTTACTCTTTCGGCTCAAGAAAGAACAATTACAGGGAAAGTAACCGCATCGCGGGATAAAGCTCCTCTGCCCGGTGTAACTGTTACCGTAAAAGGAACGACTACCAGGGCGGCAACGGATATTAACGGAAACTTTCGGATTGCTGCCGGCCAAAATGATGTACTTGTATTTACTTATATTGGCTTTTCCAACAAAGAGGTCCGTGTCTCTGAAGCGAACGGCAACGTCCTGAACGTTGCCATACAGGAAGATGCCGCTAAACTGAGCGAGGTGGTAGTGGTAGGATACGGTACCCAGAAAAGAAGTGATGTAACCGGTGCCGTCGCCTCCGTTGATAAAAAGCGGCTTACTGAAGTCCCTAATACAAACTTCGCCCAGGCCTTGCAAGCCTCCGTTCCGGGCTTAAGTGTCGATCAAAACGCCGGCGGTGCCGAGGGTAACGACAACGCTATCCGTATCCGGGGAAGGAACTCCATTTCTGCTGAAACTTCCCCATTGATCATCCTGGACGGCGTACCTTATAATGGCAGCATCTCTGACATTAACCCTACAGATATTGAATCAATTGATGTACTAAAAGATGCCTCTTCCGCTGCAATTTATGGTTCCCGAGGTGCAAATGGGGTGATTCTGGTGACCACTAAAAAAGGAACCCGCGGTAAACCGGTAATATCTTATGATGGCTTCTATGGCGTGCAAAACCTAGCAAACCTGCCAAATACTTTGTCCCCGGAAGAATTTTACGAGTTTAAAAAGATCCGTGAGCCCAACTCTATCACTCTCTCAGAACAAGCAGTGTACGATTCGAAAAACTTCCCTGACTATCTTGATCTGACTACCCGTCAGGGTAATAAGATGCAACATACACTCGGCGTAAGCGGAGGAGGAGAAAATTCCAGGTACTATGTCTCTGCGAGTTACCTTGATGTAAAGGGAATTGCTGTAAATGACGATTTTAAAAGATTGTCTTCCCGGATAAACCTGGAAACGAATATAAAAAGCTGGCTTACTTTTGGAACGAATACCCAATTAGCGTATAGCAACCGTGACGGACTTCCGGCTACTTTTGCGGGTCAAACCGGAGCTTATAACTTTAACCCCCTTACCACTCCTTTCGAGGATGACGGAAGCCAGAGGATTTATCCATGGCCTGAAGATGTGTTTTTCGGAAACCCACTGGCAGCAACTCTGGCTAATAACGAGGATAGAACCTCAAAGATCATATCAAATAACTATCTGGATTTAAAGATCCCTTTTATAAAAGGACTTTCATACCGCTTGAACACTGGTATTGAACATACTACCAGGGACGTGAATACTTATTACGGCAGAAACACGAGGACAGGCTTACAGGCAAAAGGCGACCTAGCCATGAGAGCAAGTACCAACTCGAACCTCCTGATCGAAAATATCGTTAACTACAACCATACTGTAAAGAAACACTCCATTGCTGTAACTGCTTTATACAGCATGCAAACCGACAAGATCCGCACGGATACCTTAGATGCTACGGGCTTTCCGAATGACGTGTTAACGTTTTATCAGGCAAAGGTAGCTTCAGGAATAATACCTGCAGCTGGGTACGCGAAACAAACACTTCTTTCACAAATGGCTCGTATAAATTACAGTTATGACAGCAAGTACCTCATAACTCTTACTGGCCGCCGAGACGGATTCTCTGCATTCGGAGACAATAACAAGTACGCCTTCTTCCCTTCCGTTGCTTTAGGTTGGAATATAGCTAAGGAAGATTTTCTGAAGGACCACAAAATAATCAGCGACCTTAAACTCCGGCTTTCATACGGAAGTAACGGAAACCAGGCCGTAGATGCCTACTCCACATTAGCTAAACTGTCCACACGCAGTTATGTTGAAGAGGCAACATCTTTGCCGGGCTATGTACCTACATCGCTGGCCAATGAAGATCTAAGTTGGGAAACTACCAACCAGCTGAATGCAGGTGTGGATTTCGGATTACTCGACGGCAGGATCCAGGGATCTCTGGATGTCTACACCAAAAACACCTATGATCTGCTCCTGCTCAGAGCCATCTCATCCGTTCATGGGGTAAGCAAAGTCCTTCAAAACATTGGTGAGACTTCAAATAAAGGACTTGATCTTGGGGTTAACAGCACTAACCTGAAATTGAAGGATTTCAGCTGGTCAAGCAACCTCTCATTCTCATTCTATCGCAATAAAATCAAAGATCTGTATGGCAACGGACAGGACGACATTGCCAACAAATGGTTTATAGGCCATCCGATCGATGTTAACTACGGTAAGATATTTGGAGGAGTATGGCAACTGACAGACGACCTTAGTACATCACCGCAACCCGATGTAAAACCCGGGTATGCGAAGGTTGTCGATCAGAATAATGATGGAAAAATTAATGACCTTGATAATGTGATTTTTGGCAGCAGGCAGCCAGACTTTATCTGGGGACTGGGTAATAACTTCAGATATAAGAACTTTTCGCTGTATCTGTTCTTCCAGGGGGTACAGGGCACCAGCCGAAATAACCCCCTTTTATCTGACAATGTACAATCCGGCGTGCGTAACAATACTACCAGGAAAAACTGGTGGTCGCCAACCAATCCAACAAACGAATATTATGCAAATGCATTGGGCGTAAATATTCATGGCGTAGGTATACTTGAAAGCGATAGTTATGCAAGGCTGAAAGATGCGTCTTTAGCATACGATGTGCCGGCAAAGATCTTAAACCAAATAAAAATTAGCCGCCTGAAGGTCTATGCAAATGCACGCAACCTGTTGACAATAACCAAGTGGACAGGCACAGACCCCGAATTAAATGAACAGAACTCTATCCCTCTGCAAAGAGAATTTGTCTTCGGTTTAAATATTGGCTTATAAATAAATCGGTAAAAAATTATGAAAACATATAAAAAAATTATAGTATCCCTGATTATGGCTCTAGCTTTCTCAAGCTGCTCAAAAGATATGCTTGAAGAAGATGCCCCGGCCGAAATATCAGCAAATAACCTTTATAAAGATAAAGCCGGTTTCGATGCCGGTATCAACGGTTTATACGACGAAGTACGTCGCTCACGTTCCGGAAACACACTGAATGCAGTAAATGCGATGATGACAGGTCCGGCCTATCTTGGAACCGACAATGCATATGCAAACTGGAGAGACGGTTTAGAAGACATTTACAATCAATGGGGCGCAATCAATAATCCCACGGTCGAACAGTTCAGATTAGAATGGGCTTGGCTTTATGAGACCATAAACGCTGCAAATACGATCATCAACAGGGCTGAAAATCCGGCTGTAAATTGGACGAGCGATGAGAAAAACATGACCCTCGCCGAAGCAAGGGCCATACGGGCTTGGTGTTACCGGCACCTTACCTATATGTGGGGCGATGTTCCACTTACCCTTGAAGAATCTTCGGAAAGTAAGATCAAAACTGATTGGGTAAGAACCCCAGTCGCGGAGGTGAGAGCTGCAATGGAAGCCGACTGGCTATTTGCAGAACAGCATTTGCCTGTAACGTCTACACTTAATGGCAAAATGCTTAAGGGGGTAGTTCAACATTACCTTGCAGAACTTTATCTAGCACAAGGCAGGGATGAAGAAGCCAGAGATTTCGCATTAAAAGTGACTACCAATCCGCAATATGCGTTGGTAACTGCCCGCTACGGGGTGAACGCAAGCAAGCCAGGTACTGCCTTTACCGATATGTTCCTGAACGGAAACTCCAACCGCAGCCAGGGAAATACTGAAGCCTTATGGGTTTTACAATCTGAATTGAATGTACTAGGTGGTGAATCTCATAATGTGATGCGTCGATATTGGGTAAACCGGTATTACTCATTTACAATGAGAGGTACCGACAATGTCGCAAAAAGTCCTTTCATTGTAAGTGAGGAATTTGGAGGCCGGGGCATAGGCCGCTATGGACCGACAAAGTGGGCTTTAAGTATTTACCCTCCAGGAGATGATCGTGGATCAGACTTTGCATGGCGGTTCTCATATACTATAAATAACCCTAAGGGGGTTCCTACGGGTTACAATTTGGGGGATGTGGTACATCTTGACAGAACATCCAATGAAAAAACCCTGAATCCTAACTGGCCTTCCACCCGGAAATGGGATTATGCAAGTCCCGTGGACCCAAATGTTGATAGGGCTTATAACGATCAGGTATTCTTACGTGCTGCAGACACCTATCTGCTGTTAGCAGAAGCGTATCTTAAACTTGGGGAACCTGGAAACGCTGCATCGGCTATAAACGCTTTACGCAGACGTGCTCACGCACCTGAAATTGGCGAAGCTGATGTTACTCTGGACTTTATTCTGGATGAGCGTTCCCGCGAATTATTCTCAGAAGAAGAGCGGAGATATACCTTGTTACGCACAGGAAAGTTTCTGGAACGGGTAAGGGCCCACAATGTACTCGCAGGACCAAAAGTTACTGAACGGGATCTGTTGTATCCAATACCGCAAGCTGTTATCGATGCGAACATAGACCTGAAAATGCCGAACAATAAAGATTATTAAAAACCTGTGTTCTTTTGTGTTTTTGTTTATCAAAACCCCGGCAAAACCGGGGCTTTTTATTTGGACTCTTTCTGGGATCTTGTTCTGTCTTAGGTAAGTTCGGCACACGCGGCACACGTGCGCCAGCGGACAGACAAAAGTTTAAATAACGACATTGAGCGCACACGTGCCGCGTGTGCTTAGAAACCTGTCTATCGAGCTTTCCTAAGGGATGCTAAGGGAACAGGCTACGAACTACTTACAAGAACTTAAACTAAAAACTTATTATAGGAGTATCATTAAGGCCTGTTAACGCGCCCTTGCCAACTCCAGCCCTTTAGTTGTAGTATAATATTTAGCGATCATATTTGGCACCTCCCATTCCGGAATATTCTTATTCTTAAGATACTCCAGGAATTTTTCCATAACCCTGGCAAAATGCGCTTCATGACCTTCCTTGTATTTTTCGGGCACCACAACTTCCCAGCCCTTGCCAAGCTTTTTCACCGAAATACCCGGATACTTCGCCTGAACCTTAGCCAACTGCGCATTAACGACATCTTCAGATATAGAACCACTTGCAGGCTCTATATACAACACAGGTTTGTAGTTCTGCTCTGCGCCCTGTCTGATCACCAGGTTTGCTTTGGTACCACGCATAATCGAATAATGGGTATCCCCTGTGCCTTCAGGCGCCTGGAAAGCCCAGTTAACAGAAACCCTGGCATGAACTCCTTTAAGCTGATAATTGATCTCCCCATTCGAGTAAACACGGAGAACGCTGTCATTAACCACATCCTTCTTTAAATAATCCGGAAATTTATCTTGTTTAGTGATGGATTTAAACTGGCTCAGGGTCATTTCAGTGTACCAACGTCGCGCAGAGTTTACCTTAACGTCGTTCTGGTATCTAATGATTTGATCAGGGAAACATTCCCATTGAATCAGATCGACAAGATGGGTGGTTACATCTACGATCCCTTCGCCTTCCTGGGTTACATCCATAAACCAGGCTGGTCGTGTTAATACCTTTCCTGACACATATTTATAGAAATGATGCGTACTTTCCTTCGTTACCGAAGGGTTGTCGGGTGTTCCCTTTTCCAGGGAGCCGAAAAGCTCCGGCAACATAGAAAACTCCCGCTGCAGCATTGTAGTGATCTCATAACGTTCGGTCATGATATCATATAAGAGCAGATCCTTCTTCTTTGCTGTTTCAAATGCAGCTTCCAGCGCCTTGAAAGATTTCCCGTCTATGGCCATAGGCTTATCAGCCAAAACATTTAGTCCGGCATCAACCGAACGCTTAATGTATTCGGTTTTCTGCCTGTTATTACCGGCCAGCACCACAACATTACCCTTCTTCTCCTCCAGCATCTTTGTAAAAAAATCGCTTCCGGTATAAACTTGTTCATTCCAACGGGTAGGATCAACAGGTTGCTCGTTGTACGCTTTTATCTTTTCAAGATGCAATTGTACGTCCGGCGTTTCAGGTGCATAAACGAATACCGTTGAGTCAACATCCGGATACATCTTTTTTTGCACCAGAGCTGCGTGAAAATGCCCCGGATCCAATGTTACAAGGCGAACTTTGCTACTATCTGCAGCTCCTTTCTCTGCCCGGCTGTTACAAGCCGCCAGCGCAATAAGCAATATTAATTTAGACGACATTATGGGCCATATACTTTTCATTGGCAAGATATTAAATTTTAACATAACTAGTACCGTACGGATACCTTTGAGGCCTAGACAACAGCTTGTTTGCTTCCTCATTATTTTTAAACTTTTCTTTTTTAGGATCCCAGTACAACTTTCCCGGTATTTTCATTGCTGCATGGGCAACCAGGCAGGCACTGCATGAACGATGTGCAACCTCTGCAGGACTTATAGTTTGTTTTTTACTTTGTATGCAATCAAGCCAGTTCCCATGCTGTTCCAGACTTTCATAGAGGTGTATTTCCTTTGGTCCGATCTGAGAATTAAGTATTTTCGGATCACTGGCATTAAATGCTTTACTCGGAGCTGCGCTTGCTCCCGGATCTGAGGCGGTTACCCCTACATTACCCCGCGACACAAATATCCAGCCATCAGTGCCTTCAAACTTAACACCATTAGGATTTTGACTGCTCATCAGCATATTTACTCCATTAGCGTATTTCGCCTGGACCTGGTATCTACCATGTACATTCCAAAGACCGGTTTTTGGAAACTCAGCGGTCGCTTCAACTTCAATAGGGCCCGTATATTCGGTATCCATACCCCAGTGTGCGATATCTATATGATGTACGCCCCAGCCAGTGATCATACCTGCACCGAATTGCTCACACCGCAACCATCCTCCCCTGGATGTCGGATCTGTCTGCGAATGAACGCGGTCGGCAGTATAATAAATATATGGCGTAGAGCCAAGCCACATGTCATAATTTAACCCTTCGGGAACGGGCATTTCCATTACATTTCCACCTGCGGGATCCGATGGCAGGCCTACATGCACCGTATGCAGTTTACCTATCCTTCCGTTTCGTACCAGCTCACAGGCCTTTTTAAACTGCGGCCAGGGATTTACCGATCTCTGCTGACTTCCGAGCTGGAAAACAACACCTGTTTTACGCACAATATCGCTCATTACACGTCCCTCCTCAATTGTTAGGGAGGTTGGTTTTTGAAGATAAATATGCTTCCCTGCAAGGGCAGCCTCCATAGCCGGTTGAGCGTGCCAGTGGTCCGGAGTACTGATCATTACGGCATCAATATCCTTATTGGCGAGTAATTCATGGTAATCCTCATAAGTCTTCACGTCGAGGTATCCGGTCTTACCCATTTTCTGGTCGTACCAGCCTTCAATTAAAGTCTTTCCGCTTTGCAGCCTGCCCCGGTCAACATCTGCAACAGCAATGATGCGTGCCACATCGTATTTAAATGTTTCGGCAAGATCATGCCCTCGCGCGATCCTGCCGCAGCCTATCTGCCCTATGTTGATCTTATTGCTGGGTGCGTTTTTACCGAATACTGAAGAGGGAACAATACTTGGGAAACCGAAGGCTACAGTAGACACAACTGCGCCTTTAACCGCAGTTTTCACAAAGTCTCTCCTGTTATAATTTGGTTTTTCGTTCATAATCGATAAGTTTGTTTATATGGATGTTTTTATTAATATCGTACTGGTGTGTCTCTTGAATCTGCGTATGCTTTCGAATAATCGAGTTTTTTCGTTTCCGCCGCAACGAATTTGATTCCCTGGAGGATATGTTTCATAAATACAGGTTCCTGGTAATACTCTTTATTATGCCCCAGGGTGCTGATCCAGATATTGCCGCCATCAAACTTTTGATACCATACTGCCGGATACAGGTCCTTAAACGGACTCGAAAACTGGGCGATTTTCTCGGGATCTCGTGAATCCAGTGTAGTAAGGTCGTGAGCCATCGTCACTTTGATTCCCGGATACAGTTCTTTTGTAAAGTAGCATTCATCGCCGAAACTTCTTTCCCATACCAGGGGAAGCCCCTTCATGGTCACATGTGAGGGATCGATCACTTTAACCTTGAATTTCTGGTTTTTTGCATGCCAGGCGAAAGTCCCTCCCAGCATTTGTTTAAACCATGTCCATTTCCTCTCTGTACCAGTCACAGAATGAATGCCGATAAAGCCGCCTCCGGCCTGGATATATCTCCTGAAAGCCAATCGCTGAGCATCTGTATCAAACACATCGTTATTAGTGCTCGTAAATACAAGCATGGTATACTGCTTAAGATTTTCTTCGGTATAAACTCCCGGGTCATCACTTACATCTACCTTGAAGCCGTTGTCTTTACCGAGCTTCTGGATGCTCTGTACTGCCGAAGGAATATTATCATGCACATAACCTTTGCCGTTTTTAGTGTACACCAGTACTTTTACATTCTTCAATTTAGGCTCTTTTTCTTTAGCTGTTAACCCGGAAAAACATAGTACTGATACTAATAGCGACAATAGTAGTCGCCTGCAATTGCTTTTAAAAATTAAAGTATTCATTGGTTTATTTTAAGATTTTTTTTATCACAGGTGGATTTGCGAAGGCCTGCCAGGCAGCTTCGGCTTTTTCTTTATTATTATGTCCGTTGAAAACCAGGAAGCGGTATTTGAGTGTATAATCCTGCCCCGGTTTGAGCATCCAATCCCTATCACGTGTGGGTGAAAAATTTGCATAAACGTCTCCCCGCTTGTTTGCTGTTTCAGGCCATATTCGCAAGGGCTCGGGATGGTTATAATTCGTTGGATAAGACATCATCACCGAACCTCCAAAATCCTCATCCAGGCTTCCCTGTACCAGTACCCAGCGCGCCTTGCTGCCGTCCGCGTCTTTGCGTGTTTTCCCTTCCGATGTTACCGTTTCACTATTTTCCCTGTTCCACTTTTCAGTTGCCCGCCAGCCTAAACCTCCATACCGGTATTCTTTTAGTAGTACAGGGCTATTCTTTGCACAGTTTAAGCGGATGGTGATGTCCATGATATAATGATCTTGCTTATCTTGAGGCTCATAGATCCGGACTGTCTGCAATTCATTCATCGCAATTACACGACTGCCATCCTTTTTAAATACTACATGTTCATGCAGCGCCTGGAATTCCGCGTATACAGGTCCCTTTGTCACGGAAACGAATTTTGCAAATTGAACAGTTCCCAGCTTGAGCTTCAGGTTCCAGAAATCCACGGTATCGCCTTCAAAAACCACATGAGTCCATGGGTTCCACAAACCAAAATGATGGTAATGATCACGGGCATTTATCCTGGTAAGCGCCTGCCCGTTTGGAGTCCAGAGGGGATGAATAAAGCCGCTCCTTTTGAAAACAGTATCGACGCCTGCTGGGGGATACATGGTTTTAAAATTATATCTTAACAGGTCTTTGTCTTTAAAACTTATTGTCAAAGCGCCATCCTGAACCGCCACATTCATACTCTCTGCTGGCTTTCCCGGTGATTCCCTGCGAAGTTCAAATATCTTTTTCTGAGGCTTTTGAACGCCGCTTACCATCCAATACATGAACCGCTGTCCCCTGTTTTCGAGCTGATGATCTACTTCAATTCTTTTCCCATCTCTCAATTCCACAAGATTTAAAACAGAATCAGGCAATAGAGTTACCTCATCCAGGTTAAAATAAACCGGTATAGCTGCGCCAATTGTCTGCTTAGTAATTTCAACTTCAAACTTTGCAAGGGTCTGGCCATAAGCACCCTGAGACGATAAATATTGAGCGCAAATGAGAAGAAGCCAAAAGGAAATTGTCTTAAAATTCATAACAATACTATTGAGCTTTAATAGGTGTCATTTTAGGAACCAGTAAGCCGAACATTACAAACCATGCTATAAGGTAAGACGCACCGCAGATAACAAACATGATATAATAGCCCGTTTGTATATGACCGAGACTTTTGTAATGATCGAATAGAATCCCCGCCAGCTTTGCCATGACCATTCCTCCGGCACCACCGGCCATTCCGCCCATTCCAATAACTGAACCTACCGACTTTTTGGGAAACATATCTGATACGGTCGTAAAAATATTAGCCGACCAGGCCTGATGTGCTGAAGCTGCGATTCCAATGATGATCACCGCATACCACATATTGTAGCTGCCTGCTTGCTGTGAAAAGACTACCAATACGGGAAACAAAGCATAAATAAACATAGAAGTTTTGCGGGCTCTTACAATGTTCCATCCTTTATTTTTTACGAACCACATCGGCAGAAATCCCCCCAGAACACTTCCAAAACAAGTCATTGTATATACTACCGCGATAGGAAAGCTGATCTGCATCCCCCCAAGACCATACTCAGCGATTAAGAAAGCTGGTAGCCAGAACAAAAAGAACCACCAGATACCATCAGTGAGAAATTTGCCCAGGATAAAAGACCAGGTTTGTTTATACGTAAGGAGTTTTGTCCAGGAAACGGTTGGCCCCTCTTCTTGTATGCTTTCTGCATGCTTTTCATCTTCGGTATGAATATAATTGTATTCTGCCTCAGACAAGCGTTTATGTTTAGCTGGTACTTCATACATGATAAACCAGAACACAAGCCATAGCAAACCTACAGCCCCGGTGACGATAAAAGCCATTTGCCAGCCCCAGTTAACGGCTAGCCAGGGAACCACTACCGGAGCAGCAATCGCGCCGACATTTGTGCCTGAATTGAAGATCCCTGTAGCAAGAGCTCTTTCTTTTCGTGGGAACCATTCAGCTACAGTTTTAATAGCTGCAGGGAAATTACCTGATTCTGTAACTCCTAATAATGCCCGGTAAACTCCGAAGCTAAGTGTGCTGGTAGCAAATGCATGCAGAATTGATGCAATGCTCCAAAGGAGTAAAGAAAGTGCATATCCAAGCTTACTGCCAATTTTATCGATTATACGGCCGATGCCTAGCATTCCTATGGCATAGGCCAGTTGAAAAGCGATAACTATATTTGAATAATCAGATTCGGTCCAGCTGAATTCCTTTTCCAGTATTGGCTTAAGCAAACTGATCACCTGCCTGTCGAGGTAATTGATGGTTGTAGCGAAAAATACTAATGAACAGATTGTCCATCTATAATTGCCAACACGGGATTTGGTCTTTGGCACTTCGGTTACTAATTGGTTTTCCATATGTAAAGGAACCCATATCAGCCTAAAATTTTAAGGACATATGTTGCAAGTATGCCCGTCTATTCAATCAAACACCCTACTGTCTGGCTATGCTGCATGAATCTCATTTCCCTGCAATCCGACGTAATTCTCGGGTACATTCGACTTAAACGTCGGGCTCAAAATCCTGACCCAACCTTTATTTTTACAAAAATTTACTTCATGAAATTATTTAGGAGCAACAAAACAACATCAGGACTCCCCCTGAATCTTGTGAGCATCGCGATGATCTTGATTTTAGCGATCTTATTCATTTTCAAAATCATCTTGTAACAAACTATCACGCTAAACAGGAGACCTCTTATCTTTCTTAGCGGCTAAGCAACTCCTTAACAATCAAAGGGACCCCGATTCCAGCTTTCAGAGCCAATACCCGCATATTCTTTACAGAAAGCGATTCTGCCTTGGGGTCTATAACAATTTTCTCCGAATCGTATGGCACAAAATCTATCAAACCTGCTGCTGGATAAACGGCCAGGGACGTCCCTACTAAAAGAAACAAGTCTGCAGTGCGACAGATACTTGCGGCGGCTTCTATCATCGGCACAGCTTCACCGAACCAAACAACATGCGGTCGCAATTGAGAACCTAGGGCACAGGTTTCGCCCATCTTCAACTCCCAGCCTTCTATGTCATATAGCAGATTCGGATTTTTGTCCGACTGGGCTTTCGTGATGAGCCCGTGTAAGTGTACGATGTTAGATGAGCCGGCACGTTCATGAAGATCGTCTATATTCTGAGTAATAACAGTAACATCATATTTTTGCTCGAGCTCCGCTAAAGCGTAGTGAGCAGCGTTTGGTTGCGCTTGCAAAACAGACTTACGGCGCATATTATAGAAGTCCTGTACTAAAACAGGGTTCCTTTGCCAGGCTTCAGGCGTGGCAACTTCATAAATATCATATCCTTCCCACAGGCCGTCAGAATCGCGGAAAGTTTGGAGACCGCTTTCTGCAGAAATGCCTGCTCCGGTTAGTACTACCAGTTTCTGTTTCATATTAATTTATTACAATAAATATAGCTCACCCTTGTTTAACATTATTGAAAAAATTCTCTTTCTTTTTTTAAACTTGCAATATGCCCGGCACGGTTCAAAATAATAAATAGCAAAAGATAGTAAATGAAAACACCTGATAGCCTGATCTTCGACATGGATGGTACTCTCTGGGATGCTCTTAATACTTATGTAAACTCCTGGAACAGCGGATTAGTAGAAGAAAATATTGACAAAAAAGTAAGCGCAGAGGAGATCAGCTCGATGATGGGACTTGATTCGCAGAAAGTGTTGGACAGAATACTTCCTGAGTATAGTCGCGAAGAACAACATAGGATCTACAAGACCATAAATCAGCACAGGGCCGAACAAGTTGAAACCATTGGCGGAACTTTGTATGATGGAGTTGTTGAGGGACTCAAGAAATTGTCCGAAAAATACAAGCTGTTCATTGTGAGCAATTGCCCCGAAGGCATGATCACTCTTTTCATGAAATGGGCTAACATCACAGAGTATATCACGGATGAAATGGCTTATGGCGTAAACAACATGCCCAAGAACCACAATATTAAACATCTTATAGATAAATATCAGCTCCAAAATCCGGTATACATAGGAGATACAGAGGGCGACAGAGTTGAAAGTGAGCGGGCCGGAATTCCTTTTGTGTACTTTAGTTTTGGGTTTGGAAATGTTGAAAAATATGATCTAAAGTTCAATGACTTCAATAGCTTTACCGCCTACTTTTTAAATCTCCCCTAAGCCGCTCATATTTTAACCTCTATCGTTATTATAAGCCTTGTAAAAAATGACATAAATCACCTTGGATTCAATATGGCAAAAAAATGACGCTCCATCTATAGCTCATAGACAATCTCAATACCTATCCGCTAAAAGTTTTACTATCTTTGTATTTAGAATTAGTAAAAATTTCATTTGATATGAATCTTCCAATATATTTAGACAATAATGCTACAACTCCGATGGATCCACGGGTGCTGGATGCTATGGTTCCTTATTTCACTCAGAAGTTCGGGAACGCAGCAAGTAGAAACCACGCCTTTGGATGGGCCGCAGAAGAAGGGATTGATTATGCCCGCGAACAGGTTGCTAAGCTTATTGGCGCAAACGAAAAAGAAATAATCTTCACATCCGGAGCGACAGAAGCCGATAACCTTGCTATCAAGGGTGTGTTCGAAATGTATAAAGAGAAAGGTAACCATATTATTACTTGTGTTACTGAGCATAAAGCCGTTCTTGATACCTGCAAACACCTTGAAAAAGCAGGAGCATCTGTTACCTACCTTCCCGTTAAAGAAGATGGTTTAATAGACCTTCAGGAACTGGAAAATGCCATTACTGATAAAACTATATTAGTTTCTATCATGTATGGAAACAACGAGATCGGCGTAATACAACCTATCAAAGAAATAGCTGCAATTGCACACAAACATGGTGCCTTGTTCTTCACCGATGCTACTCAGGCGGTTGGAAAGATACCAGTTGATGTTATTGCCGACGGAATAGATCTTTTAGCGTTTTCTGGCCATAAAATGTACGGGCCAAAGGGTGTTGGCGCTCTGTATGTTCGTCGTAAAAATCCACGGGTTAAGGTAACAGCCCAAATGGATGGCGGTGGTCATGAGCGTGGCATGCGTTCAGGAACACTCAACGTTCCGGGAATCGTTGGTTTTGGAAAAGCGTGTGAACTTTGCCGCTTGGAAATGGCTGAAGAGTCTAAAAGACTTTCTGCTTTACGCGATAAATTAGAGGCTTCTTTAACCACACTGGAAGAAAGTTATGTAAACGGTAACCGAGAGTTCAGACTTCCTCACGTCGCTAATATCTCTTTTAAATACGTTGAAGGAGAAGGATTGATGATGGCAATGAAAGACATGGCTGTTTCTTCCGGTTCTGCCTGTACCTCAGCATCTTTAGAGCCCTCTTATGTATTAAAAAGCTTAGGACTGTCGGATGATCTGGCACACTCTTCGATACGTTTTGGACTAGGAAGATTTACAACTGAAGAAGAGGTTGATTTCGCAATAGAGCAAACCAAAAAAGCTGTGAATCATCTTCGCGATCTGTCACCTCTTTGGGAAATGTTCAAAGAAGGAATTGATCTTGATAAAGTAGAATGGGTAGAACACTAGGCCTTATCCAAGATAAAAGATTTAACAGTATTCATTAATATAAATAAAACAAAAAGCTATGGCTTATTCAGATAAAGTTATTGATCATTACACTAATCCCCGCAACGTTGGAACACTTGACAAAAGCAGCACCAAGGTGGGAACAGGTTTAGTGGGCGCCCCTGAATGTGGCGACGTTATGCGTCTTCAAATTGAAGTTAATGAGGAAAATGTAATCACCGATGCAAAGTTTAAAACTTTCGGTTGTGGTTCTGCAATCGCATCTTCCTCTTTAGCTACAGAATGGTTAAAAGGTAAAAGCATTGACGAAGCAATGAGTATCGATAATATGGATATTGTGGAAGAACTTGCTTTGCCTCCGGTAAAGATCCACTGCTCTGTATTAGCAGAAGATGCTATTAAAGCAGCCATCAACGATTACCGTATAAAGAATGGCTTAGAGCCAATTGTAAGCGAAAAGGCACATCACTAATTTGATGAGAGAAGGTTTTCGATAAAGCGATCATTTGTCTCAAATCTCAAATTTCATAACAATGGTAACAGTAACAGATAAAGCAAAAGAAAAAGTTGAAGATCTGGTGCGTAATGCGGGTCTGGATTCTTCTTATTTTTTGAGAGTTTCTGTACAAGGAGGCGGTTGCTCTGGATTATCGTACAATCTTGATTTCGATAACGAAGAAAAACCAGGTGACCAGTTTTTCGAAGACAAAGGAGTAAGAATGGCTTTAGATATGAAGTCGTTTTTATACCTTGCCGGAACAGAACTTGACTTTTCAGACGGACTAAACGGGAAAGGTTTCAACTTCCATAACCCGAACGCCACACGTACCTGTGGTTGCGGTGAAAGTTTTTCTGTATAACAGGATCTTAAATAAATAACGAAAATGGGGCTTATTGCCCCATTTTTCGTTTAAAACTATTCCCTGCTCAAAAATTTGTCTAAGTTTGTAAACAAAGAGAGATACAAACGGACCATAATCATACCGTTCTTGTTTAGTGCAAATCGTCATGCCGAATTCATTTCGGCATCTCTTGAATATGCACAGAAGGACCTGTTAAGCAAGAGATCCTGAAACAAGTTCAGGATGACGAAAAGGGAAATTTGGCCCCCCGTTATTATTGTGTAATATAAACTTACCATTTATACCAAATGAATTTGAAAAGCGAATTCAATACTATACCTAAGCTGCTAAGGAATGTGGTAGCAAACATTCACTCCCCTTCCCACACCTTTTTACTCCATAAACCTAAAGACAAATGGGAGGAGATCACTTACCAGCAAACACTCGACACAGCCGATGCAGTTTCTGCATACCTGCTCGCAATGGGCATTCAAAAGGGCGACCGTCTCGGTTTTATAATTGAAAATTCACCGCAATACATTTTTTACGACCAGGGCCTGCAGCAAATAGGTGCTGTAAACGTTTCCATATACCCTACCCTTTCAGAAAGTGATATGGAATATATCCTGAATGACGCAGGAGTAAAAACCGTACTTATAGGCAATCCCTTCCTCCTTAAAAAGGTTGTTAAGATAGCTAACAATTGCCCTGCACTCGAACGGCTCATTCCGGTGTTTGAAGACTACAAAAAATACATAGAAAATATAAACCTGAATGCCGGAGTGATCGACTTCGAATCTTTGGTGAAGGAAGGCCTTAAATGCCTGCCTGATTATAAGGTTAGAATTGATATTGCCAGAGAAGCTGTTATTCCTTCCGACCTTTCATCTCTAATATATACATCCGGAACCACAGGAATCCCGAAGGGCGTCATGCTTTCACATGATAACTTTGTCAAAAACGTCAAATGCTCTTTAGAACAGATTCCGGTTGTCACCAAAGACGAAACTTTTTTATCCTTTCTTCCGCTCTCTCATGTTTTTGAAAGAACTGCCACCTATTATGTCTGTTGCACAGCCGGTTGTAAAATAGCCTTTTCTCAAAGTCTGGAGTTGCTCGCCCGCAACATGGAAGAAATAAAACCAACGGTAATGAGCTGTGTACCGCGACTGCTTGAACGCATTCACGACAAGGCAATAAAAAGTGGCACCAACGCCGGAGGTACCAAAGCAAAAATATTTTTATGGGCATTAAATACAGGTAAGCGTTATCGCGAAGTATTTGAATCAGGCAAACAACCTAACCTTTATCTATCATTACAACAAAAGCTGGCAGACAAACTAGTTTTTTCCAAGATCAAACAAAAAACAGGCGGCCATCTAAAATTTATGCTTTCGGGTGGCGCTGCCTTGCCGCAAAACGTTGGTGAATTCTTTGGAAACCTGGGCATCAAAATCTTAGAAGGATTTGGCCTGACCGAGACATCGCCGGTAATGTCTGTTACAGAATATCACCGGCAGATATATGGTACGGTAGGAAGGATTATCCCTGGCATAGAAGTGGGTATCCAGGATGTGGAGACAAAAGTATTTTATACCATTCAAACACATCACACCTTCAATGAACACTTCGAATGTGAAGAAGGTGAAATTGTAGTTCGTGGTCATTGTGTAATGAAAGGGTATTGGAACAAACCGGAAGAAACAGCACTGGTGATTGACGGCGAGGGATGGTTCCATACAGGCGATATAGGCCGGTTTTACAAAGGCAATCTGAAGATCACTGATCGTCTTAAAAACATGCTGGTAAACTCTTTTGGCAAAAACATTTACCCCACACCAGTAGAAAACACCTACTTAAAAAGCCCGAAAATTGAGCAGATCTTTTTGATCGGCGATAAACGCGAATACGTAACCGCTATAATTATACCACCAAAAGATACCTTAATGGAGACATTTAACCTCACAGAGGAATTCTTTCAGCGCCCTGAAATCTTCGTCGAACAACAGGAAATTACAGACTGGGTTAGTCAGGACATTAAGCGCCTCTCTGCTGAACTTGCAAAGTTCGAGCGTATTAAGAACTTCAAGGTGAAACGAACGCCTTTCACTATAGAAGAGGGGGAAATTACCCCCTCTCTGAAAGCCAAGCGGAAAGTTATTGAAAAAAAGTACGCAGATGCTATAGAAAAAATGTATCTAGAACCAGTAAGTGTAAATTGATCAAATGATCAGGCGGCTTAACTTATACATAGCCGCCCTCATTACCGGCTCATCTACATTTGAATAATTGAGCCGGAGTGTTCGGTAGTCGGGATCAGATGCGTAAAAGGAATCTCCCGGAACAAATATTATCTTTTCTTTCAATGCTGCCTGAAGCAGTTCGCGTGCGGTATTTCCCTCCGGCAGGGTAAGCCAGGTGAACATTCCCCCTCTTGATCGCGTGAATTTAACCGACTCCGGAAAATAGTTTTGCAGGCAGCCCATCATTGTCGTCCGTTTTTCCTTATAGGCCGTTATCAGGTTTTCGACATGCCTGTCCAGGCTGTTATTCTGCAGAAAATCGTAAAGGATATATTGCGATAGATTTCCAGATTGCAGGTCGGAAGCCTGCTTCATCACGGTAGCTTTCTTGATGATCTCCCGGTTAGCCACCATCCATCCCAGGCGTAGGCCAGGTGCAATGATCTTAGAAAAAGATCCTAACATGATCGTCTTCTCAGGATAAAAAGAATATAATGGCGGCATGTGATGTTTGTCAAACGTGATTTCTCCGTAAGGATCGTCTTCAATGACAATCGTCCTGTGCCTTCTTAAGATCAGAGCTGCCATTTTACGCTTTTCTAGACTGTACTGAACTCCGGTCGGATTCTGAAAGTTCGGTATACAGTAGAACAACTTTACTGACGTCTCGTTCAGGAGATCTTCCAGTTCTGCGGTATCAATTCCGTCGTGCTCAAGGTTTACCTCTTTGAATACCGGCTGAAACATGGAAAAACACTGAAGTGCTCCTAAGTATGACGGACGCTCGAGCATCACATTGTCTCCGGGATCAATGAATATCTTACCAATGAGATCGACAGCCTGCTGAGAACCATTGGTGATAAGGATTTGCTCTGCAGAGATATTTAATTTAAACCGTCGCCTGTATCGTTCTGCAATATATTCCCTAAGAGGCAAATAGCCTTCTGTAGATGAGTATTGTAATGCCTGCCCTCCCATTTTGCTAAACACCCGTTTAGCCGACTCTCCCAAAGCTTCTGCAGGAAATAAAGCCGGGCTGGGTAATCCCCCTGCAAACGATACAATATTGGGATCGGTGGCTACTTTTAAGATCTCACGGATAAAGGAAGCTGGCACATTCTGAACACGTGCTGCAAATTGCTGGCTGTTGGTCTGAATAATCATGTTGAGTATAAATTTTAGTCAAAAAAAAAGCCTCCCGGTTAGCGGGAGGCTGATAATTATCTTATTTGAGCATTATCAATCTACCCGCCGCTTATTCACGACAGCCACTGCCACTGCGATAGCTACCGCAACGACAACGAATAAACTGATATATAATGCTTGTATTTTCATATTCCAATAAACGAAGAAAGCCCGTTTTTTGACGGGCTTTCTTTATTCATATTTTTTAATAAATACTATCCCTCCACAGTCGTTTTTGCGACCGCTGCGACATAGATAGTATTTACTTTTTTGGTGCTCATGTTATTTTCAAATATAGAAAGCATTTTTTCACTCTCCAAATTTAAATCAAATCAGACTTAAGATAATTTCTGTACCACTCACCTAAGCCCAATGCCTCTTCAGAAACACTGTCAGACTGGAGGTAAACTTTTATAATTTCTAAACACCTTGCTCGCAAATCGGGTTCAGGCCTGCCATATTCCAGGATAAGATAGGCCGACCATAAACGGATCAGATACCTGCTCTCAGAAATATACTCAGCAAGTTGATCATACATATTGGCTTCAAAGTAAGATTTTGCTATCTGCACTACCGTTTTATATCCTTCAGCCTCTTTTCCTTTGATATCTGCCGGGAGGATACCAGCGAAATAGTTCTCTTTACATGCAAATAAAAATGACGTGTTTTTAGGAGGGATTTCAGAAGCTTTCATCTTAGATCATTTTGACCATTAAAGATATCTACTGCTATGTTAAGAGAAGATTAAGCTTTCATAAAAAAAGCCCCTTTCGGGGCTTCAATTTACTTTGCAAGTCTAGTCTTGCTATGCTAGCGCGCGTGCCGCGTGTGCTAAAAAACTAAGTTCGGACAAGACACTATTCTGCCGGTGTAGTACCTTCAGTTTGTTTCTCTTCTTTGCTTTCCGGACGCGGAGGACGCGGAAGAAGTGCTTTACGTGATAATTTCAATTTACCTTGTTTATCAACATCGAGCAATTTCACTCTCACCTCATCGCCTACCTGGAAGATTCCATCCATAGATTCATACCGTTTCCAGTCGATCTCTGAAATATGCAATAAGCCATCTTTGCCTGGAAGAATCTCAACAAACGCCCCAAACGGCATGATTGATTTCACTTTACCTTCATAGATCTCGCCTACTTCAGGTTTTGAAACAATACCTTTAATACGGGTAGTTGCTTTGGTGATGGATTCTTTATCCGGAGCAAAGATACTTACGATACCCTGGTTATCTTTCTCCTCAATAGTAATGGTTGTACCAGTTTCGCGTTGCATCTCCTGGATAACTTTTCCACCTGGCCCGATAACTGCACCGATAAATTCCTTATCAATTTTGAGAACTTCAATACGTGGCGCATGAGGCTTAAGATCAACATTAGGTTGAGCCAACGTTTTCTTCATCTCATTTAGGATATGAAGACGCCCTTCTTTAGCCTGCTCAAGCGCAGCGCGAAGAACTTCCCAGCGCAGACCGTTGATTTTTAAGTCCATCTGACAGGCAACGATACCATTTTCAGTACCTGTAACCTTAAAGTCCATATCACCCAAATGATCTTCATCACCCAAAATATCAGAAAGAACCGCATATTTTCCGGTTTTCTCATCAGTGATTAATCCCATAGCAATCCCAGATACAGGTGCTTTTAACTTAACCCCTGCATCCATAAGGGCCAAAGTACCAGCACATACAGTAGCCATAGATGAAGAACCATTTGACTCTAAAATGTCTGATACTACACGCAATGTGTATGGATTCTCATCTTGTGAAGGCAATACCTTTTTCAAGGAACGCTGTGCTAAGTTACCGTGACCTATTTCACGACGGCCAGCACCACGGTTAGGACGAACCTCTCCGGTTGAAAAGCCCGGGAAATTGTAATGCAGGATAAACTTCTCATATCCGTTGATGAAAGCACCGTCGATCATCTGCTCGTCAAGTTTAGTACCTAATGTAACAGTAGTTAGTGCCTGTGTTTCACCACGGGTAAAAACAGCCGATCCGTGAGCTGCCGGTAAATAACCAACTTCACTCCAGATTGGGCGTACAGTACGTACATCACGTCCGTCTAAACGTATACCTTCATCAAGGATCAGGTTACGGATAGCATCGTATTGAACATCATGGAAATATTTTTTAGCAAGTGATTTGGTAATTTCATCTATTTCCTCACCTAAGCTTGCTATAAAAAGAGTTTGGATCTCTTTGAATTTATCAGAGCGCTCATGTTTAGATGAACCTGATTTTGCAATTTCATAGACCTGATCGTAAGTAGCGGCAAACACCTGCTCTCTTAGCTCAGGATTGCTGTGTTCGTGAGAATAAACACGTTTTTCAGTTTTGCCTGTAGCTTCGGTTAATTCTTTCTGAACCTGAACCTGCACTTTAATAGCTTTATGTGCAAACTCAATAGCTTCAATCATTTCCTCTTCAGAGATCTCGTTCGATTCACCTTCCACCATCACGATATCATTCTCAGAACCCGCAACAATAAATTCTAATGAAGCTCTTTCCAGCTCGTCACGATATGGGTTGATCACCAGCTTTCCATCAATCTTGGCAACCCTAACTTCCGAGATCGGACCGTTAAAAGGGATATCAGATACTGCCAAAGCAGCAGATGCAGCAAGACCCGCTAATGCATCAGGCATTATATTTTTATCTGCTGAGATCAATGAAATCATCACTTGCGTATCGGCATGATAATCCTCAGGAAATAGAGGACGTAATGCGCGGTCAACCAGACGGGAAATTAATACTTCATAATCAGACAAACGGGCTTCGCGACGAAGAAAGCCTCCCGGGATTCTGCCGGTAGCTGCGTATTTTTCCTGGTAATCTACTGATAAAGGCAAAAAGTCAACACCTTCTTTTGCTTCCTTGGAAGAGACAACGGTTGCCAGAAGCATGGTATCACCGGTTTTTACTACAACAGAACCGTCAGCCTGTTTAGCAAGCTTACCGGTTTCGATTTCGACTATTCGGCCATCGCCCAGGTCGAATGTTTTTTTAATTACATTATAACTCATTTTTTGTTCATTGCGGCCGCTTTTTCGTCTTTTAAGAAGCAGCCTATTATTTACTTTATTTTTGGCTAAATTAAACTAAAAAAGCCATTCCCAGCAGAGAATGGCTTTTAATTTTTTAAAGAAGAATTATTTGATAATATCTCTTAACTCTAACGCTTTAATAATAGCACGGTATCTGTTGATGTCTTTCTTATATAAATAAGCTAACAACGCACGACGTTTACCTACTAATTTTTGAAGCGCAAGCTGAGTTGAAAAATCTTTCTTGTTTTTCTTCAAATGCCCTGTTAAGTGGGCAATACGAGCTGTAAATAATGCTACCTGACCTTCTGCAGAACCTGTGTCTGTAGCGCCTTTACCATGTTTGGCAAAAATCTCTGCCTTGTACTCTGTACTTAAATACATTACCTGAATAATATTAAAGCTGTTAAAAATTTGTTTATTAAACCGCAAAAGTACTGATTATATATTAAAAACCAAATTATTAGCGTTTAGTTAATGAATACTTATATTAGCAACCTTTGCACAAACAGCAATACTATAAATGCACTCAGATAAAACCTATAGCAAATTCAGTTCAGAGTTGAAAGTGAGACCAGATGATATTGATATGTTCAACCATGTTCATAACAGCAAATATTTCGATTACGTCCTTGCTGCCCGTTATGAACAAATGGAGACCAGTTATGGTATGTCTATGGAACAATTTATGGAGCTTGGTTATGGTTGGGTGGTAAAAACCGCTCACGTCGAGTTTAAACGACCACTCACTCTCGGAGAGCGGTTTACCGTAACTACCGGGATATTATCCATGAATGAAAAGAGCAGCAAAGTAGCCTTTGAAATAAAGAGTTTAAAAACCGGAAAGATCTGCAGCGACGGCTGGTTCGACTATGTACTTATTGATATTAAAACGGGGCGCGGCATGAAGATCACCTCTGAGATGATTGAAAAATACTCTATTTAGATTAACTCAGAATAATATCAACACTGCAAAACAATTTCCCGGTTAAATGGTTTGCTAGTATTTTGTTCTATGATGAGATTCGGATTTTATATTCGAAATTAACTGTTTAATCTGATATATGATTTGCTAATAATATATTTGTCAAATCAGAAACTTAACGCTTAAGAATGATTCTTATAGTTGATGATAAACCTGAAAATATATTTTCTCTAAAAAAGATACTGGAAGTAAATAACTTCGACGTTGACTCTGCTTTATCAGGAGAAGAAGCTTTAAAAAAGATTTTAAAGAACTCCTATGCACTGATTATTCTTGACGTACAAATGCCTGGTATGGATGGATTTGAAGTTGCTGAGATCATTTCCGGCTATAGCAAGTCAAAGGATATTCCAATAATTTTCCTTTCAGCAGTTAACATCAATAAACGCTTTATTACTAAAGGTTATGCTTCAGGAGGTATTGACTATATTACCAAACCTATAGATCCCGATATTCTCCTCTTGAAAGTAAAGACCTTTTCGAGGTTGTATGAGCAAACCCGAGAACTGAATGAGATTCAAAAAACTTTACGTGAAGAGATTGAATTCAGAAAGCAGGCGCAGATGGAATTGAAAGAAAGGGTTCAGGAGTTACGATCTACCTTGGAAACTATCCCGCAGATTGCTTTCACAGCGAAACATGACGGCAGCATCGAGTTTGTCAATCAACAGTGGCTAAACTTTGCAGAAGACGAGGAAACCTTCCCGCCTTCTCATCCCGAAGATGTAAACATCCAGGAAAAATGGGAAGAAGCTGTTGCAGAAGGTATTCCATTAAATATGGAAGCCAGAATAAAAAGGGTCAAGGATCAGGAATATTATTGCCATCTGTTACGGGCTACTCCCATTAAAGAAGGCGACAAAGTTGTAAAGTGGGTAGGGACTCTAACAGATATCGAAGAACAGAAAAAAGCCGAAAAAAGAAAAGATGAGTTTTTAAGTATTGCCAGCCACGAACTTAAAACCCCTCTCACCAGTATTAAAGCTTATATGCAATTATTAGAGCGGTCTATCGGCGATGGCCCAAATAACGAGAACTATGAGGTAAACAAATATTTGAGCAGAACGCAATCCCAGCTGGATAAATTACACAGTTTGATTGTCGACCTCCTCGACATATCGAAGATTGAAAGCGGAAAGATGGTTTTCAATAAAAAGCCATTCTATTTTGGCACCCTTATCGATTCTGCTCTGGACATTATAAGACAGACCAATCCTGATTCTAATATAATTCGTAAGGGCGCTCATAATCCCGAAATACTTGGTGATGAGATGCGCATCGAACAAGTACTTGTAAATTACCTCACCAATGCTATCAAGTACTCTCCGGACAGCAAAGAAGTTATCGTGGAAACTAAAGTCAATGGCAGTCACATAAAAGTAACTGTAACCGACAAAGGGGTAGGAATTCCTCCTGAAAAAATAAATGATATCTTCAAGAAGTTCTACCGCGTAGAAGAAAATTCACATCGCTTTCAGGGATTAGGAATCGGATTATACATTTGTTCTGAAATAATTCGCCGGCATAACGGAACTTTCGGTGTAGAAAGTGAAGTTGGCAAAGGCTCGCAGTTTTACTTTAGCTTACCTGTTATCACAAAATAGTACATATGAATAAAATTTTCAAGAAGCTCACGTTTCCTGTTAAGCTTATGCTTATAGGCCTGATTCCTCTTATTTTTCTGATATATTTTGCAGTGCAGATCATCAATGAAAAAAATGACCGGGTACAGGTAGTTAATAATGTCATCAAAGACATCAACAGTTCTCTCGCTGTTATGGAGGTGGCGTCCCAATTACACCTTGAGCGTCGCCTAGCTTTTTCATATGCCTACGACAAAACAGTCCCAGCCCAGCTTACCACCCAGTTCTCAAACACGGATAATGCTCTGTTGGAAATCGATAACCTGCTTCCGGAGACGACCGGTAATTATCGAAAATATTCCTTATTGGACATTCTCAAGCCGCTCAGAAAACAAATAATCAGCAAGCAAGTATCTCCGAACGAAATATTAAATTATTATTCAAATATCTTATCCAGGATCCCTTCCGTTTCAAATAACTCTGTAGAGAACATTCCTTACTTAAGCTCCATCAGCAAAGACCTCAAAAGCCAGGGGATTATTTTTCAAATGACTAACTATTACGGCTTAATGCGTTCTTCTGTCTATTCAACAGCACTTACAAGAACGACCTCTACCCTTGCATTTGAAGACATCACCAAAAACTCGCAGATGGCTACTTCTTATTGGGATGAGTTTTTAGCAAAATCAGACTCAGGCACCATCCCTGGTTTTTCTGCAGTAAATAGCTCTCCTGAGGCTGTTTATGTCAGAAATACTTTAGAGCAGATCTCAGATATCAAAGCTATTCCCGCAAACTTCGACGCCGACAAATGGTGGGAGCTTTCTGAAAAAGTTGTTGACGAAATGAAAAAAGTTCACACCAAACTGATCATTAAAAACAGGGAACATGCGGAGCTCTTACAGAAAAATGAAAAAGACACCTTAAATAAATACATCTTTTTTTTAACCATGGTGATTTTGCTCGTGGTGCTGATAGTGTTTTACACAATAAAAAGCATTACTTCACTGCTTCTGCAAATAAGGATGGCTGCAGAGAAAATATCCCTTGGAGAAAGTAATATCAGTCTTGACATCAGTACCTCAGATGCCATAGGCAGTTTGGCAAGATCAATCAAAACTATCGACAGCAGTAACCAGGATCTGTCGCGCGCCGCAGACGCTATTGGTAAAGGAAACTTTGACATTGAAGTTACCCCTCGCAGTTCGAAAGATATTCTTGGGTCGGCTATCCTTAAAATGAAGAATGATCTTCAGATCTTTGCTGCAGAGAGTGCGCAAAAACTTTGGACCCAGCAAGGCCTTACCCTAATAAATGACAGCGTCAAGGGTGAACAAACGATTTCCTCCTTAAGCAATTCTTCCCTGAATGCATTGGTAGAATACCTTGGAGGACAAATCGGTTTATTGTACATCTCCTATAGCGACACCTTGCAGTACACTGCTGGCTATGCTATCCCACCCGGATACACGGCGCAAAACCAGATCGAGCTTGGGGAAACAATGGTAGGCCAGAGTGCAAAGCTGAAAGAGATCCTGTTCCTGGAAAATATTCCGGAATATCATGTTAAAATTACTTCAGCCTCCGGCGACAGCAGTCCCCGTTATCTCGCCATCATACCTCTGGTACATAACGATATAATTGAAGGGGTTATTGAAATTGGCTCAATTAAACCTTTTCCCTCTGCAGCTAAAGCTTTAATTGAAGACGGATCAGTCAATATTGCTATTGCCATTCACGCAGCCAAAAGCAGGGCTAAGTTGCAGGAACTGCTTGAGGAAACTCAGGCTCAGTCTGAAGAATTACAGGCTCAACATTCAGAACTCGAAAATCTTAATACAGAACTAGAAGCCCAGGCGCAAAAACTGCAGGCTTCAGAAGAAGAATTGAAAGTTCAGCAGGAAGAGCTACTGGAAGCTAACCAGGAGCTGGAAGAACGGAGTAAATCTTTAGAGGAGAAGAACCAGCTGATAGTGGAGCGGAACCTCGATATTCAGAAAAAAGCTGAAGAGCTGGAGCTTAGTACCAAATATAAGTCAGAATTCCTTGCCAACATGTCCCATGAGCTGCGCACCCCGCTTAACTCCATCCTGCTGCTGTCAAGGCTAATGTCTGAAAACACCGAAAACAACCTTACCGAAGACCAGATAGAATACGCAAAAGTTATTCAGAACTCAGGAAATGGCTTGCTTTCTCTTATCGACGAGATCCTGGATCTCTCTAAGATCGAAGCTGGCAAAATGGACCTTGAGCTTTCTGACACCTACATCAAAGATGTAATAGGTGATATGAAGTCACTCTTCGCTCCTATTGCCAAACAAAAGAACCTTGAATTTATTGCAGAATCAGCACCGGATACTCCTGAGAAGATTGTTACCGACAAAATGAGGTTAGAGCAGATCCTGAAAAACCTCCTTTCCAATGCTTTGAAATTTACGGCAAAGGGCTCCGTAACCATAACCGTAAAACCTGGTGAAAACAGTGCATTTACCGTATTTAGTGTAAAAGACACGGGTATAGGTATTCCTGCCGACAAACAAATGCATGTATTTGAAGCGTTCCAGCAGGCTGACGGTTCTACCCGGAGAAAATATGGCGGTACGGGTTTAGGTCTTTCTATCAGCCGCGAGTTAGCCAAACTTCTGGGCGGCGAGATAAGCTTAATAAGTGAATCGGGCATTGGAAGCGAATTTATCGTGACCGTTCCTGTAAATCCGAATACGGTACAATTAAAAGACGAACAGGTAGTTATTCCCCGGAATGTTGTCGAAGCCCCAAGCTTAGCTCCGAAACCAGAACCTGAGGAAAGACCTAAGAAGTTCGTAGTATCTGATATCCCCCAGCCTATTCCGGACGACCGCCATGAAATCATTAATGGAGAGAAGCCTGTGCTTATCATTGAGGACGATACAAACTTTGCCAAAGCCCTGTTAGAGTTTACACGAAAAAGCGGATACAAAGGCCTGGTGGCCGAACGCGGCGACCTCGGTATTGAACTGGCTTTAAAATATAAACCAATAGCTATTCTATTGGACATTCAGTTGCCTGTGAAAGATGGTTGGGAAGTGATGGAGGAGCTTAAGTCAAATACCGATACGCGGCATATACCGGTGCATATCATGTCGTCGATGGAGGTAAAAAAAGAAAGTCTTACAAAAGGAGCTGTCGACTTCATTAATAAACCGGTTGCCCTTGAACAAATGCAGCTTATGTTCCAGAAATTGGAAGACGCACTGAACAGGCATCCAAAAAAGGTTTTGATAATTGAAGAAAACACCAAACATGCACAAGCACTGTCCTCATTTCTGTCCACATTTAACGTCAGCTCCGAAATTAAAGGCTCGGTAAAAGACGGCGTGACAGCCTTAAAGGAAAACGGTCTGGATTGTGTGATACTCGATATGGGAATTCCGGATCAGAATGCCTATGAGACATTGGAAACGGTGAAGCAGAACAAGGGCCTTGAAAATCTCCCTATTATCATCTTTACGGGCAAGAACCTGAGTACCGCAGAGGAAAGCAAGCTTAAGCAATATGCTGACAGTATTGTAATGAAAACAGCTCACTCTTACCAGCGTATTCTTGACGAAGTAGCTTTATTCCTCCACCTTGTCCAGGAAAAAAATGTTTCTGGAAAGGAGCGGAACCGGCAGAATTTGATAGAGCTGAATGAGATCCTTAAAGATAAAACAGTGCTGATCGCTGACGATGATGTGCGCAATATCTTTTCGCTTACCAAGGCGCTTGAACAAGTAAAAATGAAAGTGCTTTCAGCTACAGATGGCAAAGAAGCATTGCGTATATTGGAAGAAAATCCAAAGACCGATGTCGTCCTTATGGATATGATGATGCCAGAAATGGACGGTTACGAAAGCACTGCTTTGATCAGACAAAATCCTAAGTTCAAAAAATTACCTATCCTTGCGGTTACCGCAAAGGCCATGATCGGTGACCGTGAAAAATGTATTAAAGCAGGCGCCTCCGATTATATCTCAAAACCAGTAGATATAGACCAGTTGGTATCGCTGCTAAGGGTATGGCTATACGACAAGCACTTTTAAGTGAAAATGAAACAGATTCTTTTAATCGACGACGACTCCAGAAATATTTTTGCCTTAAAAGCAGTCCTTAAAGCCAAAGGTTTTTCATGCTTGACCGCTACCGCCGCCAGTGACGGTCTGTCACTTTTATTTTCCAATACTAACAACATTGGCATCATTCTTATGGACATGATGATGCCCGACATGGATGGCTATGAGGCAATAGCTGAGGTCCGGAAAAACAAGGAATTTCAATCTCTTCCAATCGTAGCGGTGACAGCCCAGGCTATGGTTGGTGATAAGGAAAAATGCCTTGATGCCGGAGCGAATGCCTATATATCCAAGCCCATCAATGTGGATTTGTTAATGGAAATTTTAAAAGAACATCTATAAGGACAATGATAGACTATAAAGTTGTACAAGACGAAGAAGTTACGGTTTTGTTGGATGATCTGTTAGAACTTTATGGTTATGACTTTACAAACTATTCAAAGGCTTCAATTAAAAGGCGGGTGAACCGGCTTTTTTCGCTTGACCGCTTCCCCAGTTTTGCTGAATTCAGGTATCGCATTAAAAACGACCCCGGTTACCTCCGGAGATTTATTGAGCAGATCACTGTTCCTGTTACAGAGATGTTCCGTGATCCGGCGTTTTACCGGACACTGCGTGAAGAAGTCCTTCCGATATTGGGAACTTATCCTTTAATCCGGATCTGGCATGCGGGCTGCGCAACTGGCGAAGAGGTTTATTCGATGGCGATTATGTTGAAAGAAGCAAATTTGCTTCACAAATCCCTGCTATATGCTACCGATATTAATCCGGAAGTACTGGAACGTGCAAGGAAAGGAATCTTCCCTTTAAGCCAGATGAAGCATTATTCGGAGAATTACATTAGTTCAGGAGGCAAGAACGACTTCTCTTCTTATTACTCCGCCAATTATGACATGGCTAAATTTGATACCGTTCTAACCGGAAAAATGATTTTCGCTACTCATAACCTCGTCTCCGACCGTTCCTTTAATGAGTTCCAGCTTATTTTGTGCCGTAACGTTCTGATCTATTTCGATAAGGATCTGCAAGCCAGGGTATTTCAGTTATTTGATGAAAGCCTCGATAACCTTGGCTTTTTGGCGTTAGGATCTAAAGAGACGCTGCGATTTTCTGCAATTGCTTCAAAGTTCAAACAAGTAAGTGCAAAAGAAAAAATATGGAGAAAGATGGCTTAAAAAAAGTTGAAGCGATATTGATCGGAGGATCAGCCGGGAGTCTCGATGTGATCCTGCGTATGCTTCCTGATCTGAGACGCGATCTATCCCTCTCTATTATCATCATTTTGCATCGAAGTACAACTGTCGATAATACACTGGTCGACCTCCTCTCCTCCCGCACCTCTCTAATGGTGAAAGAAGCCGAGGAAAAGGAAAAGATCCTTCCGGGGATAATCTATATCGCGCCACCGGATTATCATTTATTGGTGGAAAACGACCGTAGCTTTTCACTGGATTTCTCTGAAAAGATCCTTTACTCACGCCCGGCCATCGATGTTACCTTTCAAACCGCTGCCGATGTTTATAAGAGCTTTCTGGTAGCTATTTTGTTATCAGGCGCTAACGCAGATGGCTCCGAAGGGCTTGTAGCTGTTCAGAACGCTGGTGGTATCACAATTGTTCAGGATCCGGCAGATGCCGAGATCAATTATATGCCCCATCAGGCACTCTTAAAGCTGACTCCTGCCCATATAATGAAAAAGGCAGATCTTGCTGGTTTCATCAACAGACTGCCTTTCTAAGCCTTCAAGTTTAATCCTGGTCAGGCAATAATTCTTAGCACATGCGGCACGCGTGCGCTTAACTAATCTGATACAAAATCAAATTTATTTACTATAAACACTTTTCACCTGATCTCTCAGGTTATATTTAGAAGCCATTACTTCGCCATATGCCCCAGCGCTCCGGATAGCGATCATATCCCCTCTGAAAGACTGTGGCATTTCCACTTCTTTTCCAAAACAATCCGTCGATTCGCATATAGGTCCAACGATGTCGTATTTCACAACATCACCTTCAACTCTGGAAATGTTCTCAATTTTATGATACGCCTGATACAGTGCTGGCCGCATTAGTTCGGTCATTCCAGCATCCAGGACCAGAAAATGTTTCTTTATCCCGTTCTTTACATACAAAACCCTGCTAATCAGAGTACCAGAATGGGCCACTAATGCCCGTCCCAGCTCAAAATGAACCTCCTGCCCGGCTTTACGTTCAAGGAACTGATCAAAGATCCGGAAGTATTCTTCAAAATCAGCAACCGGCTTTTCATCAGGCTGATGATAGTCAATACCCAAGCCGCCACCTACATTTAATATCTTTATGCTGTGCCCTCTTTCTTCAAACCACCTGTGAATCTCATTAACTTTAACACACAAACTTTTGAACACACTCAGATTAGTGATCTGAGAACCGATATGAAAGTGAATACCGATCAAAGTAATGTTTGGTAGTTCTTTCAAAGCTTCCACACAATCATGTAACTCCCAGTGATTGATGCCAAATTTATTCTCCTCCAACCCCGTGGTGATATTATGATGAGTATGCGCATCAACATTTGGATTGATCCTTAGGGCGATACCAGCATTTTTGCCTGCGGCTGCAGCCAGCTCATTAATAACACCAAGCTCCTGAACAGACTCGACATTGAAACAGAAAATATCGTTTTCGAGTGCTTCATTTATCTCCCTGTCTGATTTTCCTACCCCCGCGAAAACTACCTTGTCTTTGGCAAAACCAATTTCAATGGCCTGCTTGACTTCATTTCCACTAACACAATCAGCACCAAATCCCGCATCCTTGATCTTTTCAACTACTTTCTGATTGAAATTTGCCTTCATGGCATAATGCACATGGAAGTTGTATCTATCAGCCGCCTGTTTGCAAACGTCAAGGGTTTCTTGCAACAGGGCAAGATCGTAGTAATAAAAAGGTGTTTCCTGATCCTGAAAAGTGGATAGAATTGAAGAATTAAACATTTTAATTTTGTTAATTCCCCTCTCTTTAAAGAGGGGATTAGATGAGATCTTTTAAAATAAACGGTTATGAAGACTTCTTAGTGCTTCCGTCTTATCATCCGCGTTAATGAGCAATGAGATATTATAATTGCTTCCTCCATAAGAGATCATCCGGATGGATACATGTTTCAATGCGTCAAAAACCCGTGAAGCAAAGCCATGAGCCTCATAAGAAAAGTCTCCTACAACACAAACGATTGTTTGGTTATGATCAACCTCTACTGTTCCAAAATCCTGAAGTTCTTTTAAGATCTCTTCAAGATATTTGGTTTCATCAATAGTTACAGAAACCGCCACTTCAGATGTAGTGATCATATCGATCGGAGTTTTATACCGCTCAAATACTTCAAATACACGTCTTAAGAATCCATAGGCAAGCAACATACGGCTCGATTGCACTTTAATAGCGGTAATACCATCCTTAGCAGCAATTGATTTTATTTTACCCTTCTCACTTTCATGAGTGATCAGAGTTCCGGGAGCCGATGGCTCCATGGTATTTAACAGGCGTACAGGAATTTTATATTTTTGTGCAGGAAACACACTCTGAGGATGTAAGATCTTTGCACCAAAATACGCTAGCTCAGCTGCTTCATCAAAAGACAATTGAGCAATCGGCCTGGTTCCCTTAACAATCCTTGGATCGTTATTGTGCATGCCGTCAATGTCGGTCCATATCTGAACCTCTTCAGCAGAAATTGCCGCTCCTATAAGGGACGCCGTATAGTCACTGCCTCCGCGTCTCAAATTATCAATCTCGCCGAAAGAGTTACGGCAGATATAACCTTGCGTAATGAACAAGTTAACCATCGGAAATTTATCAATAAGAGGTTGAAGGTGATTACATATATATTCAACCAAAGGCTCATTATCTTCATCTATCTTCATGAAGTCCAAAGCCGGTAATAAGGCTGATTTCACCCCAAGTTCAGTCAGATAGAAATGGTATAAAGTAGTCGACAATAATTCACCCTGAGCCAGTACTATCTTTTCTTCAACCGGTGTAAACAACTCTGTATCAAGGCTGCCTATCAAAGTGAAATGATAAGCGATCAGTTCATTACCTTTTTTCTTTCCTTCTTCAGTATTAAAAAGTTCTTGTACAAAAGTTTTATATTTATCGTAAAGAACATCAGTGAGCTGTTTGGCTAAGCGCTTATCGCCGTTTAAATAAGCTTGTGAAATTTCCACAAGGCTGTTAGTTGTGCCAGAAACAGCCGACAATACAACTATTTGCTTCTCTTCAGGACGGATAATGTCAAGCAATTTTTTCATCCGCTCCGGACTACCTACAGATGTTCCTCCAAATTTTAAGATCTTCATTTAAATTATGTTTTAGTACTCTGACTCTTCCCTGTCGCCTTTTACTGCGTATGGGCGAATCATTTTTTACGGCTAATTAGTTTTAACAGGTATTATCCTGAAATTATTTGGGGCCAAAATTACTCAAAAGCTTGACATTTTTACATTAATGACTAATTAATTTGATCAGCAGCAAAAGCCCATTAGAACCAAAAAAATATTTTTTTTTCTAAAACAATTTTCAGCCGTTTGAACTTAACTCTTAAAATGCTCCCTTTATGAACAACACAAAAGCAACACCAAAATTGGATCAAGAATTAATTAGCATGTTTGCTGACGATGAAGTGAATTACTGGGCTACCAAATGGGGTGTAACCAGAGAAACCGTTAAAAGCGCCGTCAAATTTTCAGGCAGCAACGCGGTATCCACTGTCTATTCTTATCTTCTAAACAGCAATAAGGTAAGATTAAGCTAAGTCCTGAAGGATGAATTAGGAGTTATGAATAAGGAATTTCAGATCATTCATAACTCATAATTCATCACTCACAACTCACTTTTCCAGCTTTTCTTCAGCAATCTGCTCTTCCTTTTCATCCGCTTGCGGCTCTTCCTGTTCCGAAGGCGCCGATTTCTCATATTGAAGCTTCACATACATTGGAAAATGGTCTGATCCGGCTGCTGGTAGCTTACTGATATGCATGAGCTTAAACTCATTAGAACAAAAAATATGATCAAGAGGAAACCTCAGTATCGGATACCTGGCATGAAAAGTATTAAAAAATCCTCTTCCCTTACGGGGATCAAGCAAACCACTTATTTTTGAAAACAATTTAGTAGTATAACTCCAGGCCACATCATTCAGGTCACCCATAACGATCACCGGCAGCCGGTTGTTTTTGGCCCGCCTTGCTATAAGCAGCAATTCCTTATCACGTTCGGTAGACCTCGGGTTTTCATTTGGCACTGGAGGCGTGGGATGTACACAATAAAGCTGTACATCTTGTCCGGATGGCAGTTTGATAACCGCATGAATGGAAGGGACATCAGCTTCAACAAGGTATTGAACGGAGGACTCTTCAATCCTATACCTCGAATACAATAACATTCCGTAGGTGTTTTCCAGGGGCACCTCCACCGAATACGGATATCTTTGTTTTAATGTCTTCGTCGACTGGTGCCACCATTTATCGGTCTCCAGTAGCAAGATCACATCGGGATCCGCCAAAGCAATATTAGCCAGCGTCATCTTATCATTCCGGTTATACTGAAAAACATTGGCTGTTAACAATACAATGGATTGCCCTTTTATGATCTCACCGGCATGCAGCACCTGTTTCTTCGCGATCCGTAAGAACGGATATACCTGGTAGAAAAGATATCCTATATTTAGGCCCAGCAGCGCCGTAATTACCCTATTCAGTGTATTGGGATCCGCAAACTCCATAATGCAAAGTCCCGCAAACAGAAAAATGCTTATCATCAATTTTTGAAAGCGCGGATATTCAAAGACACGGAAAATCCAGTAATCATTCCTTATTAGAGGAATGACAGACATCAAAATAGTGACAACGGCAGATACCTGAAGAAAAATACTTACTTTATTCAATGTGTGGTTTTCTTGCTCAACACATTCACAGGCCCAATAGTTTTACTCCCTTTGCTTGTTGTTCCATAAAATCGATACCTTTAAACACACCAGCCTCTTTATCTGTTGCCTTTAATATGCATAAATCACAGCTTTTTGGAGAAAAAACCGACTTAGAAAGAAAGTTAGGTCTTACCGAAACCCTCTCCATTGTAGTCAACCGGATCATCGGTTCAGGTATCTTCCGAACCCCAGCTCCTATAATGCTGATCACTGCTTCGGTCAGTATGTTTTATGGGGTGTGGATATTGGGTGGAATCGCTACCATACTTGGTGCTCTTTGCTATGCGGAGCTTGTTGCGATGATGCCCAAATCAGGAGGCCCTTATGTTTTCTTAAAAGCGGCGTATCCGCCGGTAATAACCTTCCTGAGGGGATGGGCAATGTTTTTTGTATCTGAAACCGGGGCAATTGCAGCTGTCGCCTTGTTTTTTTCCGAAACGGCGATGACGTTGTTATTTCCTGGATCCGATAATTATTTTGTGGCTGTTATAGCTATCCTGCTTGTTTTCCTTTTAACAATAGCCAATTGCTTTGGTATTGAATTTAGTGGCACTCTTCAAAACATCTTCAGCTTCTTAAAAATATCTATTCTGGTCATCATCGTTATTATCAGTTTCTCCTCGGGGGTCCAGACTGCTAATTTTTCCGACCCCATAGATCATCCTATAAGCTGGGCCGGAATACTGTCGATATTCACAGCCATGAGGTATGGCTTTTTTGCTTACAGTGGTTGGGAAGGCGCAACCTACGTAGCTGAAGAGGTTAAAAATCCGGGAAAGAACCTGCCCCTTTCGCTATTCATAGGGATCGGATTTGTGATGCTTCTTTATCTGCTCATTAATTCAGCTTACATAAATATGTTAGACCCGATTGAAATGGGAACATCAAAAGTTGTTGCCTCCGATGCCATGCAAGCGGCGATCGGTTCTGTTGGAGCACTGTTAGTGACAGTAGCCATAAGTATAAGTACTTTCGGAAACGTAAACACTCAGTTGCTGGTAAAAAGCCGCACCTGGTATGCTATGGCTAAGGATGGTTTATTTTTTAAACGTTTGGCCGGCATTCATCCCCGGTATAAAACTCCCAACAATTCTTTAGTGGCTCAGGCATTGTGGGCTTCGGTTCTTATAGTCTTTTCAACCCTGGCCGAAAGTGCCTATGAAGCGATCATCGATTATTTTTCGTTCACCTCTTCGGTGTTCAATGTATTAACCTTTGCATCAGTCTTTGTCCTGCGTCAAAAGTTCCCCGATGCCGTCAGGCCCTATAAAACCTGGGGATATCCATACACCCTCATTATTGTTCTGCTCATACAGCTGGCTTTTATGTTCACCACGTTATACACTGCATTTATCCCTTCACTTTTAGGTATTCTACTAAGCCTAAGCGGCCTAATTTACTACAAATTCAAAATACCGGAAGCAGCAAAAGAATAGATTTACGATTTGAGCGAACAACCGATTTGAGACACACTGTCCGATGAGTTCCGAAGGATCTCTACGGATTCACAAATAAATAAGAGTCTCCGACTCGCTAAAGCGCAAACATAAACTTACCTCGCTCAAACCGAAAATCGCTTATTACATTTGTAAACGAAGCTATCTACAAAAATCAACTCATGTATACCAAAGACCAGGCATCGCAGATCAGAAAAGAATTTTGGACTACCTTTGGCAATTACATGTCCATGTCTCTGTCTGCCGAAGGCTTAAAAACAAACTGGCTCAATTATAAAACCGGCTTAAAAAACGTATACTTCAGGTTAGACGCTGATAAAACCAGGGCATCTGTTGCTATAGAAATAACACACGCGGATCCTGGCATTCGCGAATTGTTTTTTGAACAGTTTACAGAACTTAAATCCCTGTTAAATGGTTATTTAAACGAAAACTGGGAATGGGAATTAAATTCACAAGATGAAAACGGAAAAATTATAAGTAGAATTTATAAAGATTTGCAAGGAGTTAACGTTTACAATAAACAAGACTGGCCAGCTTTAATTTCGTTTTTTAAACCACGGATTATTGCTCTCGATGAATTTTGGAATGACGCGCAATATAGTTTTGACAGCTTAAAATAAAATCAAATAATGAACATCAGGACGCTAAGACAAGGAAGTCTCATAAAAATCAGCCCAAGGGAAAACGAAGAAGGGCTGTTAGCGATTCAGGAAATACAGAAAGATAATATTATCGGCGAAATGCTTGTCCCCCGGCAAGGTTATCATTTCCGTATAAAATTCTATGAAATTATGCCCATTGCAATCACAGAAAAATGGCTCGAGAAGGCTGGCTTTATAAAAAACAGCGACAATAACGGCCAATGGAATACTCCGGACAACAATATCGGCTTCCATTTTACCGAGGGAGGCGAAAAAAAATTCAGCAGTAACGGTGTCTTAATTGGCTCTCATCCTGTAGAATTCGTCCATGAGCTTCAGAACGGATATCAGTTTTTAACAGGAAAAGACCTTTCCATAGACATTTCAAGTTAAATTTTAACTGAGTAATTCCAACTTATTACTTAACACCCAATACTTACGACTTAAAACTTCCTACTTACTACTTAAAAAACGTAAATTCGCAGCTGTGATTGCGATTAACAACCTTACGTTCGAGATTGGTGCCAGAGCATTGTACGACGACGCGAACTGGCATATTAAACCAGGTGAAAAAATTGGCCTGATTGGAGCTAACGGAACTGGAAAAACCACTTTACTAAAGATCATTGTAGGTGCCTACTCGCCTACCAGCGGAACCATCTCAATGGCGAAGGACCTGAAAATAGGCTACCTTAACCAGGATCTTCTTTCTTATCATTCCGACAAAAGCATCCTTCATGTTGCTATGGAGGCTTTTGAACGTCAGAATCAACTTCATACTGAGATCGAAATTCTTCTTAAAAAGCTGGAAACAGACTATTCCGAAGATATACTTCATAAATTAAGTGACAAACAGCATGAGTTTGAGGCTCTTGACGGATACAATATTGAATTCAGGGCTCATGAAATCCTTGCCGGTTTAGGTTTCAGCGAGGACCAGCAAAACCGTCCTCTCGCTGAGTTTTCCGGAGGCTGGAGAATGCGTGTAATGCTTGCCAGGATACTTCTTCAGGCACCTGACATATTATTGCTGGATGAGCCGACCAATCACCTGGATCTACCTTCTATTAAGTGGCTGGAAACTTACCTTCAGGCTTTCGAGGGTGCAATAGTTATTGTTTCACACGACAGATATTTCCTTGACCGCGTTGTAAACAAGATAGTTGAATCGCGCAAAGGAAAATTGATCCCATATGCAGGAAACTACAGCTTTTACCTGGAAGAAAAGGCCCTGCGCGAAGAAATTCAGAGCGGGCAATATAAGAACCAGCAGGCTAAGATTCGCCAGGAAGAACGTCTTATTGAACGGTTCAGGGCGAAAGCCAGTAAAGCTAAGATGGCGCAGTCGCGAATTAAGGCGCTTGAAAGGATGGAAAGGGTTGATGACGTCGATGATGACAATCCTACGGTTAACTTTAGCTTTAAATTTAGCAAGCAATCAGGGCGCCATGTTGTCCGGATGGAGCATGTGAACAAATCATATCCTGGTCTTGAGATTTTGAAAGATGCCCATGCAGTGATCGAAAAAGGTGACAAGATTGCCCTGATCGGAGCTAACGGGCGCGGTAAATCAACTTTGCTTAGGATAATCGCCAGAACCGATAAGGACTTTACAGGCCTTGCTGAAACAGGACATAATGTAACAACTACGTTTTTTGCGCAACATCAGCTCGAATCCTTGCATTTGGAGAATGAGATCCTGCGCGAGCTTCAGGCATTTGCGCCGAAACATACCGAAACAGAGCTCCGTTCGATCCTGGGCTGCTTTCTCTTCACAGGTGACGATGCCTTTAAAAAGATCAAGGTCCTGTCTGGAGGTGAGAAATCAAGGGTTGCCTTAGCCAAAGCCTTAACCGCTGACGCTAACTTTTTAATCCTGGATGAGCCTACCAACCACCTTGACATTCAATCGGTAAATATCCTGATCCAGGCCCTGCAGCAGTTTGAAGGAACATTTATCGTGGTTTCTCACGACAGGTACTTCCTGGATAATGTTGCTAACAAGATCTGGTACATTGAAGATCAAGAAATTAAACAGTATCCTGGCACTTACCAGGAGTATGAGGAATGGGCCTCTAAACGCGTGGTTTCAGCTACTAAGCCAGCTCCGGCTCCTCAGCCTAAAAAAGAAGAGAAGCCTAAAGAAAAAACTCCGCCTTCCGAGGACAAGAGCAGGCAACTGAAAAAACTTAATCAAACCCTCCAGCAGCTTGAAGAGAAGATCACTACTTTAGAAAAGGACCTACAACGTTGCGAAATAGAACTTGGTGACGAAAGCTTATATGCTAACCCGGCCAAACTGGCGGAGGTAAATGAACGTTATCAAAAAACCAAAACGGAACTTCAGGCCGTGCAGGCAGATTGGGAGGCTCTAGCCGAACAAATTATGGAACTGGAGAGCGCTTAAGGCTTCGTTAAACGTTCACAAGGTATCAAAACGATATGAAATACGGCTCCATTGTTCTTTTATTGCTCATAAATATTACCTGTCTGGCCCAAAAGCGAAACAAACAGGCTCCCTCTGGCGGAACTCCCGATCAGAAGCTGGTCTATGCCGACTGGGTTTATGTGCCGCAAATAAGAACGATAGAGTTTTATAACCGAAGTAAAGAGCAGTCACTCCCCGTAATAACTCTGGGCTCGAACGATGAATTAACACTGGCTTTTGATGACCTAAGGGCGGATAGCCGCAATTTCTATTATACCATTGAACATTGTGACAACCAGTGGAACAGCAGCCGTCTCTCTCCTATGGATTATTTAGAGAACTTTACTGAAGACAGGATCAACGACTACCGTTTCTCTTTTAACACCCTCCAAAAGTATACACATTACGAACTGATCCTTCCGAATTACAGCGTGAAACCTAAAATATCGGGTAACTACCTTCTCAAAGTTTATGAGGATGCCGACCAGCGAAAACTTATCTTAAGCCGCCGGTTCTTTGTGGTCGATCCAAGGGTCAGCATTATACCCGAACTTACTGCATCAAACCAGGTGGCCAGCAGAGAAAGGAATCATAAGATTAACTTCTCGGTAAATCACCAGCAGGTGGCTATTCAAAATCCCTATCTCGATGTTAAGGCTTTGGTGATGCAAAACGGAAGATTTGATATCTCTGTTTTTGCAGACCGGCCAACCTTCGTCAGGCAAAATCAGTTATTGTACAACGACATCCGCACTTTTGACTTTCCTGCCGGAAATGAGTTCAGGCACTTTGATATCCGTAGCCTGCGATTCCAGTCTGAACGGGTGGCCCGGATTACACGCGATTCCATTAATACCGTTCAGCTCATCCCCGACCCCATCCTCAGCAATGCAGGATATACATTCAACTACGATGAAAACGGAAGTTTCTTTATCCGGAACCAGGAAGGGCGGGACAATCGTACCGATGCAGACTATGCGCATGTAAACCTGATCCTGGCCTCGGAACCTCCTTCAGAGCAGGGAGAAGCTTACGTAGTTGGCAAATTTAACAACTACGATCTAAAGCCTGAGAATCGCTTAACTTATGTTCCCGAAAGAAAATACTTCATTGGCAGCATGTTTGTAAAACAGGGCGTTTACGACTACCAATACGTTTGGGTCGACCGCACAATACCAAAGCCAGTAGTGGACCATACGACATTCGAGGGCTCCTTTTATCAAACCAATAACACTTACCAGTTTTTCTTTTACTACCGTAAACCGGGAGCACGCTGGGACGAACTTCTGGGCTATTCGGAGTTAAAACGATAGTTCAAAATCTTATATCTATTTATTACCTTTGCAGGCGCAATGAAGAAAAACCAATCTGCATATTTATATCCAGTTTTATATCCACTAAGTTTCTTCTAATACCTTTATTTTCATTATAATAATACCTTGCGCTTCGTCGTACATTAAAATATCATGAGCATTCATCCCGAAATAGAAAAAAGAAAAACCTTTGCGATCATCAGTCACCCCGATGCTGGTAAAACCACATTAACAGAGAAATTTCTCTTGTTTGGTGGAGCAATTAACACCGCCGGTGCCATTAAAAGGAATAAGGCTAATCAGAATACTACCTCCGATTTCATGGAGATCGAGAAGCAGCGTGGTATATCTGTTGCTACTTCGGTGATGGGTTTTGAATACAAGGGTAAACGTATTAATATCCTGGATACTCCTGGTCACAAAGACTTCGCCGAAGATACCTACCGCACGCTCTCCGCAGTGGATAGCGTTATCCTGGTGGTCGACAGTGTTAAGGGTGTGGAAGAGCAAACACAGAAACTTATGGAGGTTTGCCGGATGCGTAACACCCCGGTAATTATCTTTATCAACAAGCTTGACCGCGAAGGGAAAGACCCTTTTGATTTGCTGGACGAACTGGAAGATATCCTTAAGATCAGTGTATGCCCGCAGTCATGGCCTATCGGTCAGGGATATACCTTTAAAGGAGTTTACAACATTCATGGAAATCAGCTGAACCTTTTTGAGTCAGATAAGAGCAAGGTTACCGAACCCGTTATCCAGGTAAAAAACCTGGAAGACGACTTATTGAAACAATACCTTGCAGAGAAACCTCTTGAGAAATTAAAAGAAGACCTCGAACTGGTTGAAGGAATATATGGCGAGCTCGACAAAGAAATGTACCAGGAAGGCTTACTGGCGCCTGTATTCTTCGGCAGCGCCATCAATAACTTCGGTATCCGCGAACTATTAGACACTTTTATCAGCATCGCCCCCAGCCCCTCACACCGCGAAGCTGAAACAAGGGACGTTAAAGCGGACGAAAAGGCTTTTACTGGTTTCGTATTTAAAATACATGCCAACCTCGACCCGAATCACCGCGACAGGATTGCCTTCCTGAGGATATGTTCTGGAAAATTTGAACGTAATAAGTTCTACTACCATACCCGCCTGGATAAAAAACTGAAGTTCTCGAATCCTATGGACTTCATTGCCAATGAAAAAAGCCTCGTAGAAGAAGCCTGGCCTGGAGATGTAGTAGGTCTGTATGATAGTGGAAACTTTAAAATTGGCGACACACTGACTGAAGGCGAAAAGCTTCAGTTCAAAGGAATTCCTAGCTTCTCTCCCGAGATCTTTAAAGAGGTGGAGAATCGCGACCCTATGAAAACCAAACAATTGGAAAAAGGGATTCAACAACTTACAGAAGAAGGTGTTGCTCAATTGTTTATACAGCAACCCGGTAACCGGAAGATCATCGGTACGGTTGGGGAACTGCAATTCGAGGTGATCAGTTTCAGACTGGAACAAGAGTACGGCGCCAAATGTGCTTTTCGTCCGCTCAACTTTAAACGCTCCAGCTGGATCACTTCCAAAGACAAAAAAGATCTGACAGAGATCATCTACAGAAGAGGCTCAAACATTGCCTACGACAAAGACAACAACGCCGTATTCCTGGCAGATAATGACTGGGTGATCAATACGGCGAAAAGGGATTTTCCTGAAGTAGAGTTTCATACCACATCAGAGTTTAACCGAAGAAATCAGGATGCTTAAGCCCGAAAAATAATGACATTTTTATCCTCCCAAAAAACTATCTTTGCCGTTCAATGAAGCATATTCGTAATTTTTGCATAATTGCACACATCGATCACGGAAAGAGTACATTAGCTGATCGCTTACTAGAATATACCAAAACCATTACTCAACGTGAAGCTCAGGCCCAGTTACTTGATGATATGGATCTCGAGCGCGAGCGTGGTATCACTATAAAAAGCCATGCTATCCAGATGAACTATCAGTTGGATGGACAGGATTATGTTTTAAACCTGATCGACACTCCCGGACACGTAGACTTCTCGTACGAAGTTTCCCGTTCTATCGCCGCCTGCGAAGGTGCGCTATTGATCGTTGATGCCGCTCAGGGAATCCAGGCTCAAACAATTTCTAACTTGTATCTTGCACTGGAACACGATCTTGAGATCATTCCTATCCTTAATAAAATGGACCTTCCCGGCGCAATGCCAGAGGAAGTTAAGGATCAGATCATTGAATTGATCGGTTGTAAACGTGACGATATCATACCGGCATCTGGTAAGACCGGCATGGGCGTTTTTGATATTCTCAGAGCGATCATCGAACGCGTTCCTGCTCCAGTGGGTAACCCTGAAGGAGAACTGCAGGCTTTGATCTTCGATTCAGTTTTCAACTCATTCAGAGGTATCATCGCTTACTTCAAGGTTGTGAACGGCGAGATCCGTAAAGGCGATAAAGTAAAATTCGTAGCTACCGACAAAACGTATATTGCGGATGAAGTAGGTACTTTAAAACTCCAGCAACAACCCAAAGACGTAATAAAAACGGGGGACGTTGGATATATCATCTCCGGTATCAAAGAAGCCAGGGAAGTAAAAGTGGGTGATACGATCACCCATGTTGATCGCCCCTCTAAAGAAGCCATTCAAGGTTTTGAAGAGGTAAAACCGATGGTTTTTGCCGGCATCTATCCTGTTGATACAGAAGATTATGAAGAACTTCGTGAAAGTATGCACAAGTTGCAGCTTAACGATGCCTCCATAGTTTTCGAACCAGAATCGTCAGCAGCCTTAGGCTTTGGCTTCCGTTGCGGATTCCTTGGAATGCTTCATATGGAGATCATCCAGGAACGTCTGGAACGCGAGTTCGACATGACGGTGATCACCACGGTTCCCAACGTTTCTTACAAGGCCTTTACAACTAAGGGAGAGGAAATTCCGGTAAATAACCCTTCCGATCTTCCCGACCCAAGTAAGATCGATTTCGTTGAAGAACCGTATATCAAAGCCAACATCATCACCAAATCAGAATTCGTTGGTCCGGTGATGTCTTTATGTATTCAAAAGCGCGGTGTTATAGTTAATCAGTCGTACCTTACTTCTGACCGTGTGGAGCTCGTTTTTGAAATGCCAATGGGTGAGATCGTATTCGACTTCTACGACAGGTTAAAAACTATTTCCAAAGGTTATGCTTCATTTGATTACCACCAGATAGGTTACCGCCAGTCAGACCTGGTTCGTCTGGATATCCGCTTAAATGCGGAGCCCGTAGACGCACTTTCTTCATTGATCCACAGAAGCAACTCTTACGACTTCGGTAAGAAGATCTGCGAAAAGCTTAAAGAGCTTTTACCTCGTCAGCAGTTTGAGATCATCATTCAGGCCTCTATCGGAGCCAAGATCATAGCCCGCGAAACGGTTAAGGCCCTCAGAAAGGACGTTACCGCGAAATGTTATGGTGGTGACATCTCCCGTAAGCGTAAGCTATTAGAAAAGCAGAAAAAGGGTAAAAAGCGTATGCGTCAGGTTGGAAACGTAGAAATCCCACAATCGGCGTTCATGGCAGTTTTGAAATTAGACTAACGAGCAGCTTGAATATAATTCAAGCTTAAACCAATATCAAAATAACATCTCTCATGCAATTACTTGACGGTAAATTCGTATCAGAAAAACTAAAAGAAGAAATAACGGCTGAAGCAGCTGCTGTATTGGCCAGCACTGGTCGTAAACCTCACCTGGTTGCTATATTAGTGGGCAACGACGGAGGCAGCGAAACTTATGTGGCCAGTAAGATGAAAAACTGCGAAAAGGTAGGCTTTAAATCTTCCTTGTTCCGTTACGATGACTCAGTGTCTGAAGAAGAGCTGCTTGCAAAAATCGAAGAGATTAACCAGGATGAAGATGTGGATGGTTTAATTGTTCAATTACCTTTACCTAAACATATTGATCCAGAAAAAGTAACAGAAAAAATAGACTACCGTAAAGATGTAGACGGCTTTCATCCGGTGAACCTGGGCAGGATGATGCGCAATCTCCCCTGTTTCATTCCGGCAACACCTTATGGAATACTTTTGATGCTGGAGGAATACAAAATAGAAACCTCGGGTAAACATTGTGTAGTAATAGGAAGAAGCAATATAGTGGGAAGTCCAATGAGCATTTTAATGGCTCGCAACGCTTTCCCCGGTAACTGCACGGTTACTCTGACCCACAGCCGCACAAAGAACCTGGAAGAGATAACCCGCTCTGCCGATATCATCGTTGCCGCTATCGGAAAGAAAAACTTTGTTACTGCCGATATGGTTAAAGACGGTGCCGTGATCATCGACGTTGGTATCAACCGCGAAACTTCGACCACTACAAAATCAGGCTACAAACTATACGGAGATGTCGATTTCGAAAACGTGGCGCCCAAAGCCTCCTGGATCACACCGGTACCCGGCGGCGTAGGCTTGATGACCATCATCGGATTATTAAAAAACACCTTAGCATCAGCTAAGAAAGAAATCTATAGATAATTATGGATGATGAGTTATGAATGATGAATGCTTGTAAAATTCATAACTCACAACTAATTACTCCCTCCTGTCCAGAGATCTCCGAAGGGTGTCTCTGGATTCATCAATAAAATAGATTATCCGGCTCGCTAAAAGCGCCCGGCAATCACTCGTAATCCTCATTTCATGACTCCAGATACTCCTCCGGTATCTTTTGATCTACCTTCTCATCATTCCACAACATCGAAACAATTTTCCAGTGCCCGTCAACCAAAATGTATTGAATGTGGTTAACTCCCCGCTTCCACGGTTCAGTATTTTCTGCTGTAAAAGAATATTCATACACACTTAATCGCTGGGCCGTTTTACCAAATACCTCTGTAATATCCGAAATTTCCTGCTGAGAATAAAAGCTGGCATTCCCCTCCTCAATCTGATGCATAAGGGCCTGGATATAACTCTGCACGGTAAACTCCATAGGTCTGTCAAAATTACTATTGATCAGCTTACCATCGCCGTAAAACAAGCTTTGCAACTGGTCATATTTTGGAAAATGTTCAGGATGAAAACAAACACATTCGTAAAAAGTACGGGTCAGATTATCTATTTCTTCGTTAGTCATATCTGGTTATAATTATAGCTCCGGAATAATCTAGAAATAATCTATAACGATTCTTTCAATTATTCTATAACTGCCATCTGCACAGATAAGTTTTATTCATTATTACACTAGACGTAGATTTAACCTTAGAATTTTATCTAAGTTTGCGGATTAATTTTTAAGATGTCACATCAGGTACCAGACGACGGAACGCAACTTCCTTTAATGGAAGAATTTTATACTATTCAAGGTGAAGGATTTAACACTGGTAAAGCCGCTTATTTTATTCGTTTAGGCGGATGTGATGTGGGCTGCCATTGGTGCGACGTTAAAGAAAGCTGGGACGCCGAACTTCACCCGCTCACACACGCTGATCTCATTGTCGAAAATGCCTCAAAGTTTCCTGGAAAAGCTGTAGTAGTGACCGGCGGCGAGCCTTTAATTTATAACCTCGATTACCTAACTGCCCAATTACAGCAAAAAGGAATTAAGACATTTATTGAAACCTCCGGCGCATATCCACTATCAGGCTCCTGGGATTGGATCTGCCTCTCACCTAAGAAGTTTAAAGCGCCCGTCCCTTCTATTGGACAGGCGGCTCACGAGCTAAAAGTAATCGTGTTCAATAAAAGTGATTTCGAATGGGCAGAAAAACATGCTGAGATGGTAGGTCCGGACTGTAAGCTTTATTTACAGCCTGAATGGTCAAAGTCCAAAGAGATCACGCCCCTCATCATTGATTATGTAATGCAAAATCCCAAATGGGAGATATCTTTACAGACACATAAATATCTAAATATCCCGTAACTTACTGTAACTTGAAACGCAATTAATACGTTTCAGATACAGTATGAAATTTATATGTTCCCTATTCCTTTGTGTTTTGTCGCTTTTTGCAACTGCACAACAGAATATCAGGTCAGCAAACAGAGGTGCACAACGGCATTACGACGATGCAAACCAACTCCTCACTTACAATCAATATGAAAAAGCTATCGAAGAGCTTAAAATTGCCGTAAGTATCGACAAGCAGTTTTTAGCAGCATATCAGCAGCTGGGCGACATATACAGGAGATTGCAACAATATCCGCTGGCAAAAAGCAATTACCTGCGCGTACTTGAAATTAACCCTGATTTTCATCCCGGCACATATTTTGGTCTCGCCGAATCAGAGTTGTACTCGGCCGAATACGAAGAAGCGTTAGCGCATTTTCGCAAATATGCAAGCTTTTCAAACTTACCGGAGAGCAGCAAAAAAATTACATCCAAATATATCGCCGACTGCGAATTCAGTTTAGAGGCTATTAAAAAACCGATTTCATTTAAACCACAAAACCTCAAAGAGGGAATAAATACCGCCGCAGATGAGTATCTGCCGGTTGTTACTGCGGACGAAGAGACGATCATATTTACGAGACGGGCCAATAATAACGAGGATTTTTACCAAAGCCAAAAAACAAATGCCGCATGGTCGCTTTCAAAAGGCCTGGGACCCAACATCAACACCACAACCTTTAATGAAGGAGCACAGTGTATTTCACCTGATGGTATGTACCTGTTTTTCACCGGATGCAACCGTCCCGACGGGCTGGGCCGTTGTGATATATACGTATGCAAACGTGAAGGCGGGGAATGGAGTAAGCCATTCAATCTTGGTCCTCCCATCAACACATCCGGATGGGAATCTCAGCCTTCTATAAGTGCCGATGGCCGAACGCTATATTTTGTCAGTGCCCGCGCCGGAGGCATCGGAGGCAACGATATCTGGAAGACCACCTTGCTAGGCAACGGCGAATGGACTTCACCTGTTAACCTTGGTCCCAACATCAATACGCCCTACGACGAACATTCACCGTTTATCCATCATGATGGGAAAACTCTGTATTTTGCGTCAAACGGATGGCCTGGTTTCGGCAAAAATGACCTCTTCATAAGCAGAAGGGATGAGTCCGGAAAATGGCTGAGCCCTCTTAACCTGGGTTACCCTCTTAACAATGCAGGAGAACAGAGCGGGCTAACCATTAGCTCCGACGGCCACACCGCCTACTTTGCTTCAAATATTCAGGGAGGCCTGGGAAACATGGATATCTATTCTTTTGAACTTCCCAAAGCACTCAGACCCGGTCTGGTCACTTATGTAAAAGGGAAAGTATTCGATGCGCACACCAAAGAACTCCTGGAAGCGACCGTAAAGATCTCCGAGCTGAAGCAAGATTCCTTAATCTTCGATGACCTTTCCGATATTACAAACGGCCAATTCCTGGCAACAATGCCAGCGGGCAATAAATATGCACTTTCTGTAGAAAAGAGCGGCTATCTGTTTTATTCAGAAAACTTTTCTCTGCTGCAAATGACAGCGAACAAGCCGTATTTGCTTGATATTCCTCTTCAAAAGATCGAAGCAGGCCGAATGGTCGTGCTTAACAACATCTTTTTTGACACCAACAAAGCCACAATCCTCGAAGAATCAAAGACTGAACTAAACCACCTTATCCGTTTCCTCAACAATAATCCAACCCTGTCCATCGAGATAAGTGGTCATACAGATAACACCGGAGACGATAAAGCCAACCAACTTTTATCCGAAAACAGAGCTAAAGCCGTACAAAGCTACCTAATCAGCAACAAGATCCCTGCCAGCCGCCTAAGCTACAAAGGCCTCGGCAAAAACGCACCAATCGCCGACAACACGACTTCGGAAGGCAGGCAGAAAAACCGCCGCACGGAGTTTAGGATAATAAAGCTTGATTGAGAGCTATAAGTGGCAAGCAATTTTTTGTTTCTGTCCAGAGAGGACAGGAAAGGTCTTGAAACTAAGCCCAAAGTTCACACACATTATGTTCCCCGTCATCCTGGATGACGATAGGCGTTAACATGCTTAGTCCCAACTTTTCAGCTTGATCCAATACTACTATCCAAAAGAAGCTTCTTTTAAAACAAAAAAGCCCGTTAGTATAACTAACGAGCTTCTGTTTTTAATAAAGATTTGGCACCGACCTACTCTCCCACATGTTACTGCAGT
>NZ_JAFMZP010000012.1 GCF_024436435.1 Desertivirga xinjiangensis | reverse complement strand
GCAATAGCGATAAGAGTTCTTTCTCCAAGTTTTTTTGCTCGCAAAACTAATCCTTTTTTATCACCCTCCACAACTTTCCGGACTGATCCGACACTTCCAGGCATTATTAACCATCCCCCTTCGGTTTACAATTAATTCTACTACAAGAACAACGTAAGTAAAAAGTGCAAGTCTGTTTTTCGGCGAGACTCATTCAGACGAGTTATAACCCAGCCTCTATTCCACTAACTCAAAATCACCCTGAACCACGTCTTTACAAGAATTTTCTTTTTTACATCCTAACAATAAAACCAACGCCAGCGCACTTAAAACAATTTTTAAGCTGTTCATACTTTTCATAAACTTTATATAATTACTATGATTACTTTTCTTTTACACGGATATTAATGATCTTCCACTCGTTTCCCAATGTAGCTATATAGGAACCTGCGTTTAAATCCGGGAATAATGCCTCGCCATTTATTATTTGCCGGGTTGCCACTGTTTTTCCGTTGCTGGTAACCTGAACCAGAGCTCCTTCCCGTTTAGAAACAACTTTTATAGCTCCCCCGGCGTAGCATACAGCATCTTTTTTATAGAACAAGGTGAGGTCTACAGATGCACCTACGCTGACCTTATAGGTTTTTAAACTGGATTCATCCTCAGACAATACCTGATAGGTTATTTCAGAAGAGAAATTATCAGTAACATCACCGGACTTTTGAAGCACCTTGTTTTTAAACAGACTTGCGCCAGCACTTAACGTAAATACCGGTTTCAGGTTTGTCAACGGGTAGCTTTCTGATATATTCACTTTCACCAATCCGTTGCTAACTGTTGATGACAAACTGTTGATATCTTTAAAACTGAAAGAGAGTATTTCAGATAAATGGTTAAGAGCCGGTTCTGCTATGCTATACGACTGAAAAAGATTTCCCTTATGTTCATTCACTACAAATACAAGTGGTTTGCTTACTGTTGTAACTTTATCGGCCGAGCTATCATATAATTTAAAACTGATGGATTCGTTCTGCTGGTTTGAAAACACCGTAAGGAAAGCATAATACTTTTTTTCGCTTGCTACATAGGTAACGCCACTCACTCCGCGGCAAACATTCCCGACAAAAGCAGCCACCTTATCACCTGACTTAACCAAAGCTTTGCCATTTACATTCAGCCTGGCAACAATGGTCATGGTATATTGATACTCATTCTCTTTTACATCCCAATTGGGCGCCTGTGCCAGGGCCAGGCCAACCGAAATGAACAGGACAAAAAAGACTACAATTTTTTTCATGAAATACTGTTTCGCAAGAATATAACTTTAGTTCTTTATTATTTTTTGATAGATCATTTTATCAGCCATCTTTATGCGAAGGATATAAACTCCGGCGGGCACATCCGGATGTACTCTTAGTACATTTGCTCCAATAGTTATTTTGGAAGTGCTCTCAAAAACTATCTGACCGGACATATTACTGATCTGAACGGTAGCCTCTCCTCCTTGCCCGCTGTCAAAGGACACCTCGAAATCGCGAGAAAAAGGATTTGGATAAACACTTACTTTTTCTCTTGACAAATCAATAATTACCGGATGGGCAATGCTGCCCAAGACAGCATCTGCGGAAAAGTCGATGGATTTTGCGGTAGCCCGGATGTTGCTACCAAAACCCACATAAGCGGTCAGCTTTTCCGGTTGATCGCCATAAATCGTTATAAATGCCAAAGCTTTCCCATCGATATTCTGAGTCCGAATATTCCCCCTTAACTCCCCGGACTTATTGTAAAATGAGAGATCTTTAAATCCTTCCGGTAGCTGTACAACAGCACTCATGGTATTGGCAAACTTTGCATAGTCGTTTGAAACAGGTGTAAAATCTTCGTTTTTACTGCTAACTACTATATTATTTTGTTTTATACTGACCGATGAAGTGGTTTTAGCATTTAGTCGATTCAAATATTCGGGATAGGAAAATTTCTGAGCAAGAGCGGTATGCAACATATATCCTTCGCCAGCCCGTAGGTAAGTTAAAGATCCTTTCCATCCGGCTACTGTACTGTAAATTGCAAATGCTGATTGTGATTTAATGACATCACCTTCGCTCGCTGTGAGATTTGCCAAAGCATCGCCTATCGGGATATTCTTTGACACAACATAGGGCAACCAGTTCCAATTGGTAGTTAAGTCAACTGACCATGTATTCAAATCTACCGGACCCCCTTTTATATTTAATTTCTGTGCGGTTTCCAGTTTGATCTTATACATTCTATCGTTCGAGATCCCTCCGTTAGCTGATATCGTCCCAAACCACCCGCTTTCCGCAGGATTAAGGGCATTATGCTGATAAGTATCAAACAATGCCGGTGCATTAGACTTTATTAAATCTGAGGTAGCTAAGCTGAGCGTTTGTGTAAGCGCATTCAAACTGGAAAATCTCGCATCGGTAACATTGAAAGAGGTCCATGTCCAGCCCTGGTTAAATGTGATCTGCTGACCGGTTACTTCTGTATTGGTGAAAATTGAAGGACTTGTATAGGTCCCTGAGATCTGATCAGGCACAAAAGGAAGCGTGAATTTTTCATTTAAAAGCGCCTCTTTTAATTTGCCGTCAGAAGCATCCCATATATAAAATGAAAGATCCTCGCCACTAACTTCGTTACTATACACCGTCAGGTAAACAAAATACTCTTTAAAGGCCGGGTCGTAAACCACATTTGTTATCCCACGGACTTCTCCTCCAACGGTAGCCACTACTTTATCATAAAGATCATCCGTAAAAACATCCCCTAATTTTACTTTTCCAATGATATTCATAGATTGGCTAAACTTGCTCGCATCCAAGGTTAAAGTTGGCTCTTTTTCCAGTACTCTTAGATCCAGGCGAATCTTTTCATTATAGCCATAGGCTGTTGAAATGGATAACACAGTATTATAGCTCCCTATTGCCAGGTCACTATCAACCGTTGCTTTTAATGTAGTCTTTGTATTTGGCGCAATACTACCCGAACTTGCTGATACTGTTAACCAGGCGGGCAGCTCCATAGTATAGGGTTGTACTGTACCTCCCCTGTTAATAATGGTGATATCAAAAGAGAGGCCTTCATTTGCTCTTTTCATTAAGCTAACCACCTCATTATGTCCTTCCACAAACCATTTAACTGGATTTCGGTTGATAAGCGCACTCCAGGTAACTGGTGATTGCTGCCTGTTATCGGCCATGTCGTTCAGGTTGGAAACAGTAATGTAAGCCACTTTTCCTTCCACACTTGCCCAGTCTGTAATTTGAGGATTTAATACTATTTCATCGGTATTAATAACTGCGTTAACTACGATTGATTCTGAAGGACGGAAGGGTTTAATGGCTGGTGTTTCCTCTGTAAAAGCAAGCGGTTTACCATTTAGCATGGCATAACTGCTCACCTTTTCTGTTGCATTAAGCGGATAATAGTAAGCGGGGCCATTACTGTTTGCCACTTCTGGTTTATTAAACGAGGCATATAATATTAACCCGGTACTTTTAACATCCAGCTCATGATATCGATCAGCGCTTATTTGTTCCGCATTACGAGCCGTTTCCCAAAGGCATAGTTCATCTAGTAAACCAACATAATGCTGATCTGCAATAGAGGAATTGATTCTGCCTCTGCTGCCAACAAAAATGCTACCGGAAGAAAACCCGCCTATCTCTGCGCTTGAATAAGATTCCAGCAGGTTTCCATCTATAAACATTCTTAGGGTACCATTTCTTGTTAAGCTCATAGCTATATGGTGCCAGCTATTATTATTCACCTTTACATTTCCAAACGAAAGTGTTTTGGCTTCTGCTTTTAACTCAAGTCGACCGTCAGCATTTAGGCTTATCGCCCATTTATTTCTATATCCGTTACTTTCCACATTGTCTGTATCATCACCGTAGCCATTGGAAAATAATGTCGAAACACCAGTCTGAGCGGTTTTCATCCAAAAAGATAGTGTAGCATCCATCTCTTTGGAAATAATAACTTTTGAGGCTTCCGAAAGCGTTAAATAATTGGTTCCATCGAAAGCATAAGCCGTGCCTTTTGGCGTAATATCCCAGTCGGTATGGGTAATAACAAGATGTTTAAACCGAGCCAGGTCGTTAGCAATTAGTCCGCTGCCTTCATTCATTGGCCAGTAACCTAAAAGATCTGTCTCATTACCATTCAATAAGGTATTCATTCCAGCAACAGATGCTTCCCTGGTTATATTTCTTTTCCAGAATCTCAGGGCATGCAGATTTCCTTTAAAGGTATTGCCACCAATAACAACCGGGTTCTCATTAGTGAAATTTAATCTTGCGGCAAATGTAAGTACCTGTTTCTCCTTATCATTCTCTATGATGCTCACTTTATTGGCAGTGGCATCATAAGAGAGCGTATAGTGATTGAATGTGCCGTTCTTGAAAATGGTGGCACGAATGCTCTGGCCGCCAATGGTATACTTTAGATCACTATCGATCAATTCAATTTTAATCCCGTTGTCCTGACTTAATAAAGTAGAAGTTCCGGCCGGACTGGAGTTCTTCAACCAAAATTCGATACTAAAATCTCCGGTATTAATAGCTGGTTTATTAATGGTTGCCGTGTTGTTCGATCCATTGAAAGCCAGCGATACCTCATGCTTCACAGGGCTTTGATTTTTTTGAACAAGGAATTCAAATTTAGTTACCGTACCATTGGTCTTAACAGGCTCATTAAACCTCAAGGTTAGATCATCCCCTAAATTCAAGGTTCCATTTTTGGGCGTAGGTGTCCCGAACAAAACTGGAGCGGTCAGATCTACCTCACCTTCTACAATTTTAGACTCAAAGGCGGTTTGGTTATTGCAGCTGGTGCGGGCCCTTAATTCGTAATGCCCGTTGGCTAAACCCAGACCGGCAATATCCCAGGAGTAGTTTAACTCAGTACCGCTTATCAATTCAATGTTCGTATCTCCGCTGATCCGTGCAACATCAAAATCCTGCTGGTTCTTATAATAGGTTTTTAAACTGATCCAGTCTGGTGTACCCTTTAAACGGTATTCCAGATTAATTTTTTGGAAGCTCGCAAAACTGGTATTAAAGTCGCCCAGCTTAATATCTAAAGGCTTGGTTCCCGTGCTGGTAATTGCAGTATTCCTGTTCATCAACCAGTTGTTTGAGGGGGCCAAAATAGCTACCGGAGAACATGCCGGTACAAACGTTGCAGATACCCGGACAGTATCGGTTACATTTCCATCGCAAAGCGATTCCAGAGAAACCCTTATATTTTTATACTCAAACTGGTCCTGCTTCACCTTCTTAAGCGTCATGGTGTATACTACCGTTTTTCCCGCCGGGATATTTATGATCGTTCCATTAGGCTCGATATTAATCTCTGCATTGTCAGGGTTAGTTGTCTGATCCACCAGGAGCCTAAAAGAAGCATCTTTATTCGCAGTACTTGTATTGCGTAAGTAGAGGACAAATTCTGCATTTCTACCATCAAACACACCTGCAACATCTGCATCTTCAACCATTATTTCTGGTTTTTCTAAGGCTATTGTCGCAACGGTCAGAGGTTCGCGTGCCGACTCCGGCAGATCGACTATAGTAGCCGAAGAATTGGTGACATTAGGATGCGCCGGATTGTAGAAGTGAGAAAGTTCTGCACCTTCGTAAGGGCAGGATGTTTGCCCGCCTTTGGTAATAAAGACAGGACCGTTTCCATCAAAAACATTAATTACATCAACACTGATCAGGTTATTGGGATCATTGTCTCTAAGTGTATAACTTATATTAGTGGTTTCCTCACTATCATCCTGACTGGAATTCCCTGTGGTAGATCCATTAGTTGTGCTGGTCTCCATGCTGAATCCGGTTTCATTGAATTTAGCTCCGATGGTAGCAACAAAGGATTCATCCAATTGTAATTCATACGAATAAGAAGTACCGCTTAAGCGACCTATCTCAAATCCTTTGGTAATTTCACCTATTCCTGAATCAAAAGAGATATTTTCATAGAAGGTAGCATTTAGCAGGTTCTTTAATTGCTTCGCAGATTCAGATAAGGTTTTGGTTACCGGGTCTCTTAAACTTTCTATGATTGCATTTAAAGAAGCTTTTAGCTGGTCTTTGTCTTTAAGCGCCTGGTATTTTGTTAATTCATTTTTTAAGATGATCTGTCTCCAGAGATTAACAGAAGCCTTATAATCACTTTTGGTAAGTACACCATTAGTGTTCTCAGTCAGGGTACCGTCTTCAATTTTGGCGATAATATCGAGGTAACCCGGTATAAGATCGTTTAAAATATAATGTTGTGTATAAATGAATACCGTTTTTTCCGGCGACTCATTAAAGTACATGGCCTTATTAACTTTTGGATATAAAGTGGACGATCTGGTGACCGTTCCGTCGATATAGGTTACCGCAATAGGTGCCGCGTTTGCTGTTTTTGAAGCAACCAATTCATCATAAGTACCATAATATTGATTAGCTGAAGTACCGATATACAGATCGGCGTCCCCCCCTGTCCAGTCGGGCTCATCACTGGTAGAGATCGTTTGGTTAAAACTATATGTTGTAGTTACACTTTGACCGTTGGTAGAGGATACAGACGTGGTCACTCCCGTTTTAACATCATTGGTATTTTCCGTTTCCATAACCGGACCGGCCAGTCCGCCACCTATACTTGTTTTAAAACCAAGGGAAACAGTAGTGTTCATATCAATACCATTACTTGAACCGGAAGAAGTTTCTTTAGAAAAACTGAAAGAAGAGCCTTTCTCTATCCTGGCGGAACTGCCTGATCCCGGCGGATCTCTTAATATGATATCCGGTAATTCCGGACCGGCAGTAACAAAGGTTTGTGAACCATCTGCCACTCCTCCCATCAAAATACCATCTTTTTTATAGCCAGTCAGAGGATAATCAACCCCATTGGATCTGTATTTCAGATCTAGCGTTCTTTTAAACCCTGCAGCCGCATCGGTATTGGGTGTTCCTCCTTTAAATGTGTATATCAGTATGCTGGGATCCTTAGGCGATACCGCTATCTTTTCACTATTCTCCAGAGCTAAGTTATTGGTGGCAATTAAAGTTCCTCCTTCTACAGGCACAATGTTCACCTCAGGGGAAGTTAAACTATTATCGTAATTATAATACAATTCCTGACCTTGCACCTCTATGGTATAATCAGCAAACTGGGTATACACGGGAGTACTTTGCTGTGGTGAAATGGTGTAAGTAATTCCATCCGAAACGATTGTTTTGTCTGATGTCTGGCTCAGTACTTTTTGCACCGGGTTGGCAATGTGCGCAAACTTTAACACCTCCTGATATGGCTGTCCGGTAATGGTGTCTTTTCCCTGAATAAAGGTTGGATACTGTAAGCCTTTGATAGCAGTAAAATTTATGGTCCGGTCTGCGTCTAAAAGGGGTTTATTATCCGGATTCTTACCACTTGTAAATTCCAGGTCGTTCTTGGACAGGATGTAATTTAAGGGCAGCAAAGCAACCCGGTATTCTCCTGTTTCTGCATTGGTTAAAAAAGTGGTTTTATACTCAGGAGTAACACTGGTGGCTCCTGCCGGAAGATAGCCCAGGGTTAATTGCGCTCTGCCTATATTGTTTTCAGAAGTATAGGTGGTTGTTCTGCTTACGCCTTCCGAATCTTTGTAAGAATAGGTTTTCTTTCCATCATACCCAAAGCCAAGTTTCTTTTCTGCTTGTACCGTCCCACCTACCACACGGCCCACCACAATTACCTTTGTATTATCAATAAAAGTTACAGGTTCATCGCGGTCTTCAAAAAAGTCTTCATAAATATTCGTTGTATAAGCGGTTCCGTTGGTTACAGAAGTTTCATTGGCAGGGTAGCGGCCATCAAACTCAAAAGTATGCCCGCTTTTAGTTAACGTAATAGCATGTTTGCCTATGGGCACTTGTATGGTGAACCTTCCGTTGATATCTGTTTGTACCGGCATATTGTTAGCATCCATAGCCTGTACATTATCAATACTTACGTAAGCGCCTGGTACAGGTATCGGTGCATACCTGTGTAGCTTGCTAATGTCCCCATTGGCGTCCTTCTCTGCCCAATATTCTCCTTTTTGGTATTTTATATTGTCTTTGATATAGGCATTATAAGCCTCGTTATCCTTGATATCGCCGGTTATTGCGGCATCAGATGTCTGCGGAAAAACTCCCCTGCTATCATAAACTGCAATCCCTTTAAACACAAAAGAAGATTTATCAATAAAATCTATCTTATTAACTACGGTAGAACCTACCCCTAAAAAGGCTAACTGTTGTTTTGGACTGAACTCATGTTTCCCCAGTGAAGGTACAATAGTAAAAGAATCGCCATTGCCACTGTAAGGCACTGCTGATATTACATAGTTACCAAATTCATCGGTCACCCCTAAAACACCCAACTGGCTCGTGGTGGGTATATTGCTGCCGCTATTGTCGAATGTGGGCGTTTGTGCAGCTGTCAATGAGGAGTTGCTCAGTTTAGCATTATTTCCATGAAAATTAAATCCGGTATGGGCCAGGTCATACGCATAATCGCCTATCTTCTCATTGGCGCTTATACAAGTGTGCAAGAAAGCCTCATTTCCCTTTAAATAACGACGATAGTCGCGCTGAATCTGAGAAGGATTCAGGGCCGATTCCCAAACCCTGAATTCATCTAAATAAGATGTTTTTCCACCACCTATCTTAAACTGCGTCCAGGTTTGCGGATGCCCGTCAGGGGTATTGTTTAGATGGATAATTGTATTTGTGCTCGTAAAAGTTGCGGCTGCAGGCGTTCCGCTCTGCTCCAGGATACGATTCATTTTAGTCACGTAATCTTCTGAGATCAAGCGGCCATTGATGTAAATTTCAGGAGATTTGTTATCCCGGATCACGGTACTGAAATGAGTGAATGAGGTGTTAATATTCGCAAGAGGTATAAATATGTCATCACCTTTATTGTCAATTTCGCCACTTGGGATATAATCACTTAAAGTGATGGTATGAGATCCTACGGATACGGTGAGTGTCGATTTTCCAACTGATTGACCCATTTTCACCTTGAAATCTAAGGTTGCGTTGGCATCACTTTCCAATTTATATAAGTTCAGAAAATCATTATTGAAAACACTTTCAGGTTTCACCCAGACTTGCAAGGTCAGGGAGTCTTTTAAACTTTTGTGCAAATGGGACACAGCAATATACCCTCCGCCGGGAACTTTTAAGGAGCTGCCAAACTTTAAGGAGCTGCCAGTCGGATTGGCTACCACCAGTACATCTTTTACCGGGTTGCCCCCGGTAAAGCTGATATTACCGGTGACCACTCCTGTGGGATTCCTGTAGCCGATCCCTGTAATGTAAGTGGTATATAAAATATCCAACCCATCTACCTCCACCCCCTTTGCAGCCACTTTATAGCGATATAATTTGCCGCCCTCCACATTATAGTCCGTAAAGGTTCCTGCATCTGCCGGTAGTGTTTTTAATGCATTGCCCCAATTAGGATTCTCGCTGTCTATATCTTCTGTCCGGTATACAGATATACTGATAATTTTATCGCGGTTCTGTTTAATATCCCAGTTAAGCTCAATCCTGTCGCTGAAATAGCCCTTAGAAACCGTAAAAGCGTCTTCAGCAAAAGTATTGTAGCGGTAACGGATCCCCCAGGGGAAACCTAAGTCCTGCCGGTAGTTTTGCGTAGGATTATTAGTATGCGGCGCATCAATAACCCCCAAATAAGGCAACCCTACCAGCACATTTACTTTTTGTATGGTAAAAGTTTTATTTTCTCCATTCACCTTTTGAGTTAAGGTGAGTCCAAGGTTATCCTTTTCAGAAGCGGCTGCGCCAATTACCGTAGCCACACCTTTTTGTTCCTGGGCAAATAAGGTGCTACAGCTCAATACCATTACACATAGTACAAGTATATATTTCTTCATGAGGAAATATGATTAGGATTTAAGAAAAAGCACTAAAAGCTCAGGAGCTTAAATTTTTATAATATAATTCACTCCGTAGTTGATGGGGCGGGTTTCTGTAGTTCCGGTGGCTCCTGTATTCCCTTTTACACTATGAGTATGTGCTCCATCAGTTGCAATTGGTGAGGACAAATATAGGTTGGGCTCATGGCTTGAATGATCAGTGCTATTAGCCGTTGATGCCCCGTCTTCTTTTAAAACCCTGTTAAAACCATTCGCACCAGTATGATTGTGTGCCCCGGCAGTGTTTGTATTAATATCAACAGCATGCAAATGCGATTTGATATCGTCCTGCTGTACTGCTTTTAATGCCGGACCTGATTTACCACTGGCCGCAGTACCAGTTCCACGTAAAAACATGCCCTGAAGATTAGGAGTGTTAGTGCCACCCAGTAATGCTTTTAAATTTGCATGGCTGGCATTGTCCGGAAAAGAGCTGCCGTCGCAAAGCAACCAGCCTTTTGGCGCAACTGTCCCGATAAAAGGCATGATGGACCCAGTAGGTACTCCGTTTTGCGCGAAAATGGCATACGGCACGGCCTGAAGTTTCTCATTAGAGAAAACCACGCTTCCCTGAACCACCTTCAAATAAGCCGGCTGCGAACTGATCTGGCTATATTGCGACTGATCTATATCCAACACGTACGAGAATACACCAAAGTTATCAGTTTTAACATTTGCTGATTTGGTTAGAATAACGTGTTCGCTATTGCCCGCTCCTAAATAGTAAACTGTAAATACGAGGGCCAGCTGATCAATGTTAGCCAAAGCAGCGTTGTTCTCGTCCCGGGCAATGCCCTGAATGGACATTCCGGAAGATGTTACATTGGTTTGAGCACTTACATTTTTGGATGAAAGAAGTACTAAAACCACTAATAAAACTGAGTAGATTTTTCTCATCTCTGATTATTTTTACGTCGAATGCAAAGAGGCATAAATGATTTGAAAAGTAAGAACAGGCCCTGCTTAATTTTTTATATTCGTTACATATTTGGCATATTTGACACATGTTTTTAGACATAACATCGCTGTTCGCTGGTTTTTTGTGCCTCTTCGTAGTTGTTCTGATGCTCTTCAATTCTCAACCAAATCACAAAACTAACGGCTATCTGATCGCTATTTTAGTGGTAGTTGGGCTGCAGCGTTTTCTGTACGCTGTTAAAGCTTTAGGCTTCACCACTGCTACCTACAATCCATTAGGAATAAAACCTCTGCTTGCCTTTTACATCGTCCCGGTTTATTACTTGTTTTTCAGCAGACTCATCTATGATATAGGTAGACTGGAAAAAGAGGTACTGCATTTTATCTTTCCAACCGTGTTCTTCCTGATCAATTTATTGATAGTGGATTATAGAATTAACGGCCTGGTATATCTAGCTTACTCCCTGCTTTATTTAGTGCTTATAGTTATTACGGTAAAGAAATTTATCTATAAAAAGAGATTGTCTATGCTTGATAAAATAAGTTATCAGGCAAAAAAGAGCTGGGTGCTATCGATGCTTATTTTAACCGTTCTGCTGGTAATTTATTCTAACTGCTTTCTGCTTGTTGGCATATCTGCTCATTTAAATGCCTTTTACAGGTATACATCTTTATTCTGGTTTTTAATTCTCTTCTTTATGTTCAAAAACCCGGTAATAATATTCGGGGAATACTCATTGTTAAAGGACATTCAGTTAAATGATCTGCAGAATTTTCAGGTCTGGAGCCGTAAACCTTCAAAAGCAATAGACGAGAGTGACGCGATAGTGTATAATACAATATCCAGCAGGGTCGATTCTATTATTATAGAAATCAAACTCCTTCAGAAATCCATTCCCTTTATCTCTAAAACTACCTTAAATGCTGAAACATTAGCCAAAGAATTAAAAATACCCAAACGGCACCTCGACTTTATATTTAAATACTATTGTCTTTATTCCATCAACGATTTTAGTAATCTGGTTAAAGTAGACTATGCACTGTCACTGATAAATGAGGGGTATCTTGAAAAGTATACGGTGGATTCCCTTGGAAAGAAATGTTTATTTAATTCCCGATTTACCTTCTCAAAGAATTTCAAAAAGTTTGTAGGAGTATCTGTCAGCAATTTTGCAAGCAGGACCACTACTGAAAAGGATTACCGGGAATTGTTAGCTGAATAGTAAGTAAAAGCACTTGTCCATATCCAAATTGCCGATTTTTTCTGTCGGGTATTCTAGTCCCGAAATCATTACTTTACCTGTTTCATTCGGGTTCATTGAATTAGGCTTCTTGTTATCTTTTTTACAGCTAATTAAAATGGTTAGGGATAGAAATAACAGAGTCTTGGCGATACGTTTCATTAATCTATTTTTTAGATAGTAAGACGATTATTCAGTTTCGTCCGCTACACTTATTTGACTACATCATAGATGGGAGGGTAACTGTTCGGAAAGAAATTGCCTTTATTATTTAGAGTCTTCTATATTTTGCTTATGCGGTGAACAGTCATGGCGATGTTTTCGCCGAACAGCTCAGCAGTTTTCAAATCTGCGGGAGGCTCCACTGAGCACAAGCTAACATTTGAGAGGGTCATCAATCCGAGGTAACTGGCAAGGTTTGTGAGCGATCTTACGTCTGATCTTGCTTAAGAACTCAGGAGTAATTCCAAGATAAGAAGCAACCATGTATTGAGGTATTCGTTGTTCCAGATCGGGATAGCGTTTAATGAAATCGATGTATCTTTCTTCAGCGGTCTGATTAATGGTCAGTATTATCCGGCGTTGGGATGCAACGTAGGCATTCTTCAATAATATCCTGAAATAGCGCTCCAGTTTCGGGATTAACTGATATAGCGTTTCAAGAACGTCATTGTCGATGTACAATAGCTCGCAATCTTCCAGTGCACTGATACTATAAGAAGAGGGATTGCCGGTCCAGAAGCTATACAAATCACCTACCCACCAATTTTCGGTGGAAAAAGACAGTATGCTTTCTTCCCCTGCCTGGTTGACGTTGAAAGTTTTGAGACATCCTTTTATTATAAAATATTCGTACCTGGCAACTTCACCCTGTTCGAGTAGGTATTGCTGCTCATGAGAATAGAACAATCGGAATTCTCCTGCGTGCAGAGAAGAATAATGCAGTTGTCAAGTTTTCTTACCCGAGGTTGCAAGTAAATACGAGTTGTATTTACCGTCAGAGAGCAGATTTTGAAGGGAACTTGAAAAGGAAATAGATAAATTAAGAGGCCGGAAATCCAACTTTTAATAAGGTTCAAGAAGTTGGTGTCAAAAATTAAATTTGCAATGCTTCCTGGCCTACTTTTTGAACCCTAGCTTTCACCACTTAAGTTGATATTGTATGAGCATTTGTAAGGGTCCAGAAAGCTATGACTTTCTGGACCTTAGAATGAAGCGGTAAAACTTAAGGCCAACAAGTCGGTCCAGTATAACATCTTAGCCTTTCACAAATTAGATTTACTAATTGTCGCCATTTCGTTATAATCAAGTCTCTTTTCAATCACTTTAACGCTGGATCATAAACTATTATCGCCAATTTCACCACAGAAAAGTTTTATTTCACCACATACTTTAGAAAATATCATACTAGATCAATTCCTTTGAATATCAATCAAACGACATTCTATGAAACTTCTGCGCAATTGGTGTATACATTTTATAACGGCTTGGCTGCTAATTATTCTTTTTACAGTAGTGCCTTATGCTTATAAAACGCTAACCACCGGTCCCTATATATTTAAACCTGATGGCTCCTCTGTTTCTTTTCTGGAGTACTCAAGATTTCACCTGCGAGATTTATCCATTATTGGCCTTTTTCTATTTCTGACGGAAATAACTTACAAATTTGTTTATAATAGGGTTTCCCTGATTTACTATCTTCTCATTTGTCTCCTACCTTCTCTTACAGCAGCTTTGTTTTCAATTATTCTATTTCCAAGAAAGTACGATTCATTTAGTTATTTGATTCTATTGCAACCTGTTTTATTAGGTGGAGCTTACGTGTTTGCATTTTCACTTATAAGAGCCTATTTCAGACAAAAAAAACTCCAGACAATTATTCAAAAGCAACAATTTCAAAATGAGATCGACGCACTTCAGGCTCAGATCAATCCTCACTTTCTTTTCAACAGTCTCAATTACCTGTTCAGCTCAGCATTACTAGAAAAGGCGGAGTCAACTGCTGAAGGAATATCCACTTTATCGGAAATGATGAGGCATACAGTGCAGGAAGCAAGAGAGACGTTTGTCGATCTGGATAGCGAGATTCGATTTATAGAAAATTATCTGAAACTGTTTTTGGATCGGATGCCGAAATCCATACAAGACAAAATCATAATTAGTATTAACGTCGGTCACAATCAATTAAAGATTCCACCACTCCTGATAATTCCGCTCATTGAAAATGCCTTCAAGTATGGTATAAGCATCGAAAACCCCATGCCATTGGAAATAAACATTGAGCTGAAAGAGAAGAACTTGAAAATGATAGTCTCTAATTATATCGTTAATTCGACCTCCAATGTAGAAGGCACTAAAACTGGTAGTTGGAATAGCCAGCAACGCTTAAAGCTGCTATATCCAAACACTCACCGCTTACAACACCATATCAGCCATCAAAGGTTCGAAGTCGAACTGGATATGATACTGAATTAAATCATAAACTATAGATACTATGAGAAAGAAATTACTGATAGCTATTATATTATCGTTCCCTCTATTAGCCGTGGCGCAAGAAATGGGTTCTGGCGCATTTACTCTTAAAGTGCACGCTTCGAAAGCCCGAAATCCGAAGTTGTACCTGTTATACCAAATGGAGGGGAAAAAAATTATGGATTCGGCAGAGCTGTCTCAGGGAGCGTACTTGTTTCATGGAACAATAGATCAGCCAAGACGGGCGACTTTAGTTGCTGATTCGACAAGTGCAGGTCTCGGAGAAATTCTCAGAAAAAGCCCTGTTCAGGTGAAAACTTTTAAACTTTTTCTTCATGCAGGTTACCTTGAGCTTAATGTGCCTGTTTCTTTAAACAAAGCTGAGATAATCTCGTCCTCAATCAACAAAGACTACATAAAATATGAGGAGATCTTCACTGATTTAAAGGAGAATATAATGAAAGTCGCCAGGCGTCAAAAGGAATCGAAATCGGAAACAGAAAAATGGAAATGGAAAGTCATTTCGGATAGTTTGAATGGGGAAAAAAACCGATTGCATAAGGACTTCATTTTAAAGAACCCGCAAAGTTATGTATCCCTATTTGCAATGGAAGAGTATGCAGGCCCCTCCCCGAAGCTTTCCATTATTGAACCTCTTTTTAAATCTTTGTCAGTAGAGGTTCGCAATACAGCCCTGGCTGCAAATATGAAAAGGTATTGGAAGGTCAAGGAAGAACTTCTCCCTGGAGCCTACGCTCCGGACTTTACACAAAATAATGTTTCCGGAAAGCCGATTAAGCTGTCAGACTTTAAAGGAAAGTACGTTTTAATTGACTTTTGGGCTTCCTGGTGCGGACCTTGCAGAGAGCAGAACCCAAAACTTGTAAGCATTTATCAAGACTTCAAAGACAAAAACTTTACTATTTTAGGAGTGTCTCTGGATGAGAAGGATGGCAGGAGCCGTTGGACCGAGGCCATAGAAAAAGACAATCTAACGTGGAACCATGTCTCTGATCTGAAACACTGGGAAAATGAAGTTGCAAAGCTGTATGGAATAAGAGCGATTCCCCAAACCTACTTGATCTCCGCGGCTGGGAAGATTATTGCAAAGGGACTTGAACCGAAACAATTGAGAGAATTACTTTTGAAAGAATTAAAATGATAAAGGCGATTGCGATAGATGATGAACCTCCTGCGTTAGAAGTAATAAAAGTCTATGCAGAGAAAGTTCCCTTTGTGCAACTTAAAGCATGCTTTATCCGTCCTTCAGAAGCATTAACCTACATCAGACACAACACCATAGATCTTGCGTTTATTGATATTTCCATGCCCGATATGTCAGGTATTGAACTTGCCACTAAACTAAAAGATTCTTGTCAAATTGTTTTTACCACTGCTTATTCAGAGTATGCTTTAAAAGGATTTGAGTTAGCAGCAACCGACTATCTTTTAAAGCCTATTTGTTTTCCGAGATTTCTCGATGCTTGTACCCGAACGCAGGAAAAGGTGAAATCGAAAGATACAGTTAACAATCCTAAACAAAGACCCTCTTTATTTATTAAGGATGGTCATAATTGGATTCGGATTGACTGCGATGACATACTATACATAAAAGCTGAAGACAACTACGTGAGCATAATTGAAAGTAACAGGAGAACTTTGTCACGTATTACGCTTTCCAAAATACATGAACAATTACCTGCATCTACCTTTACGCGTGTTCATAAGTCTTATATTGTCTCGTTAGCTCATGTCAATAAGTTGGAGAAAAACGAGGTGTTTATTCAGGGGGTTAAGATCCCCTTATCAAAGGTAGGCAGGGATGAATTATACAAGAAGCTAATGAAGCCGGCTCCGTGATAAATTGTTAGGTTCAAAAAGTCATGACTTTTTGAACCTAACTTTGAAGTTCTAAAACATCTATTTCAGTGCACATCTCCCGTATATAAGCGCGAAATTCTGCAGGTATCGCACCCGTTTCTCTTCGCCATCAAGTTAGGATTACCTATCTGTAATTTTCTTTTTATGGTTCAATCCCCAATCCTTTAAAGAATAGATAACGGGCGCTAAGGTATCTGCATAACTCTCCAATTGTAGGAGATCTTGATGGGATAGCTTTCGGTAATGATCCTTTTGATTAGTTGATGCTGTTCCAATTCTTTCAGCTCTTTAGCTAATACTTTAGGTGTAATACCTGGGATACTTTCCTGAATATCTGTAAAACGGTCGTTCCCTACCCCAATTGAAATAATGACAGCCAATTTCCATTTTCCGTTGATGACATCAAGGGCATCACGAACAGGCTTAATGGTATCAAGGCATTCATTATGTTCTTTTTTAACCGCCATTATTTCAAAATTTACTTTCTTCCAGTAAATTACTATACAAAATACAGCAAATTGAGTAGTATTTCAATATAATGATTGTTAAAGGACATTGGCGTTACGAGCTAGACCTTTCTCAACAGGTTTAGCAACTGCCTTATAGAAAAAAGTCGCCGACTTGATGCACTTACGCCACTGAGACATACAAGATCATTCGCAGAATCAGTGAATGAATTAACGAAGGACAAAGGAACTTCGAATGATGGCATTTCGATTTGTTGCACTAGAATTTATCACTATCTATTTCCAATGTCATTTTGTGCTTTCCTTTGGGAAAGCACTATACATTGGAAAGTGCAAATAAGCTAGCTTTGCAAGAAATTTGAGATGGCTTATGGATTTGACAAAGTTTGATAAAATAGATGAAAACAGAAAGGAAAGCGTGCCATTTAATAAGCTTATCCGACTGCGGAAATCCTGCCGGGGATTCTTACCTACCTCTGTTCCTGCGGAAATAATTACTTCGGTTCTGGAGGATGCGCAGCAGGCTCCCTCTAACTGCAATACGCAGCCTTGGAGTACACACGTTGTTTCCGGAGAGAAATTAAAAGAACTCTCAGCAGCTTTATTGCAGGAACTTGAAGCCGGTAATTTCACCCCGGACTTTACATTTGATAATAATCATTTCTATGGTACTTACTCCGATCGTCAGAAGGCGCAAGGGAAGGCATATGATGAAGGGATGGGGGTAGCGCGGGGTGATAAGCAAAGTCGCAAAGCAGTCGAAGCGCTGAATTGGAAATTTTATAATGCGCCACAAGCGGCTTTTCTCTTTATGCCTTCCTTCGGCGATCATGTCCGGGTAGCATCCGACATAGGTATGTTGCACAAACTTTTCTTCTATCCCTTACGGATCACGGGTTAGCCGGAATTCCACAAACTGGTTTAGGCTTTTTCGCAGAGACGACAAGGCAAGTACTGAATATTTCGGACGAGTTTAAGCTGCTAATGGGGATTTCTTTCGGATACGCTGATCCCGATGCACCTGGCAATTCTATTAGGATGGGCCGGGATTCGATTGCCAGTAGTGTAACATTTCACCAGTAAACCTTTAAAAATGAAAGCTATCAGATTTACGAATGAAGGCCGAAGCTTGGCTTTGAATGAAGAGCCCATCCCTATGCCGGGCCGTTATGATGTACTGATCAAGGTACATGCTGCTTCCCTGAACTACCGGGACCAGGCGATATTGGATGGTGAGTATGGCGGCCCATTTCAGAAGACCGGGGTGCCATTATCAGATGGTGCTGGGGAAGTTTTTGCTATTGGAGAGGGCGTTACACGGGCAAAAGTTGGTGACCGTGTTAGCGCCAATTGTCACCCTCACTGGATTGGAGGAGGTAATCTTCCGGAATATCAGGCCGACAGCTTGGGTATGGCCACAGATGGCTGGTTAGCTGAATATATCCTTGTGCATGAAAATGGAATCGTTCAGATACCTGCCTATATGTCTTATATCGAGGCGGCATCGCTGCTTTGCGCCGCCGTTACAGCCTGGACTGCCCTTAACCTGGGGTCGCCGCTGCAACCGGGTCAAACAGTATTGGTCCAAGGCACAGGTGGAGTTGCCCTGTTTTCCCTCCAAGTAGCGCGCATGTTCGGCGCCCGCGTCCTGGCGATTACCTCTACAGATGAAAAATCGGAAAAACTAAAGGAATTAGGAGCAGAAGCGGTCGTTAATTACCGCAGGTATCCAGATTGGGAACATGAGATACTTTCCCTTACCGGCGGTAAAGGCGTAGATAAAGTGGTCGATATTGCCGGGGACAAAACGATTGTAAAATCGGCAGCTTCAACCCGAAAAGGCGGTGATATAACCATCGTAGGTTTCGTTAGCGGCTTTGGTGGCGGGATACCTCCGATTGACATACTTTCCCGCGCCTTAAGTGTCCATGGCACGGGCATTGGTCCTAGAACGAATTTCGACGCCCTACTTACTGCAATGGCCATGCACAAAGTAAAACCCGTCATTGACCAGGTGTTTCCTTTTGCGGAATACCAGGCTGCGTATCAACGCATCGAAAGTGGAAACCATATTGGTAAGGTAGTGATCGAGGTAGCAAACTGAGCAAGTTGATTACAAGGTAGCCAAAGCGCGAATCTCATAAAACGCAATTAAAATTTTTGTAAAAACATAAACGAGAGTCAAGGCATCGGTCTGGTTCTTAAAATAGAAAAAGTTAAGGTTATGAATAAAAATAATAAGGGACAAATGCACATCATTGCGCAATTGTCTGCTGGGCAAGGGCTGGAGCCGGGCGGTTGGCGCTGGCCGGGAGAAGATAAAGCCGCCTTTATAAACGAGGATGTCTTTATTAACGGGGCACAGCTCGCGGAAAAAGGAAAGTTAGATGGGTTCTTTTTAGTAGATGTTCCGGCAATAAGCGACGATATCGCCAAAACCCCGCAGGGAAGTAGCTTAGATCCAATTGTCTTGATGGCCCTAATGGCCAAGGCGACTGAGCGGGTGGGGCTTATCAGCACCATGTCCACTTCCATCAAGGAACCTTATAGTATTGCCCGTACCATGCGGACGCTTGATTTGGTGAGCAAAGGAAGAATGGGCTGGAACGTTGTGACAACCGGTAATCCAAGGGCTTTGCTTAACTACTTTGCCGGCACGCCGGAACACGGGGAAAAACATGGCCGGGCCCGGGAAGTATGGGAAGCTGTACTCCGCCTATGGGGCAGCTGGCCCGAAGGGGCTTTAAAATTAGATGTAGCTTCCGGGGTTTTCGCGGATGATAAGCTGATCCAACCCATAAACTTCCAGGGAGAGTATGTCTCATCCCGAGGACCAATTAACCTGCCACCATCACCGCAGGGCATGCCCGTTATATTTACCGCCGGTGGCGGAGAGTATGGTTATAATTTTGCGGCCACCAAGGCCGATGCTATGTACGGTAACCCGCCTACCCTGGAATATGCGGCCGCATTTTGGCAGCAGCTATCGGCAAGTATCAAACACTCGGGCCGCAATCCTGATCAATTTACAATATTCAATGGAATCGGAGTTTCCATTGCTTCCTCTGAAAAAGAAGCGCTGGAAAGACGAATTGCTCTAGATGAACTAGGAGAACCAGTCAGGCGGCAGCAGTATTTAAGCCACATGCTAAGTATTCCGATAGCCGGACTTGATATTGATGCCCCCATCCCAGACCACTTATTAAAACTCGCCCGTCCTAACCGTACAGATCACCGCTCTCAATATGCCTACGATTTGGCTATGAAGGGTTTTACTATCCGGGAGGTTTTGGCACACGGCCCTATCAATTACCATCCCGTATTCCTGGGTACGCCCGAGAGTATCGCGGATAAATTGCAGCAGTGGTTTGAAGCCGGCGTAGGAAAAGGGTTTAACATCATCGGGGACTCCGGATTGAGTTCATTGGCTGATTTCGTAGAACAGGTAGTGCCTATTTTACAAAAAAGAGGTTTACTGCGTTCGGAGTATACAGGTTCCACGCTTCGGGAGCATTTAGGCTTACCCTACCGAAATGGTTTTGCTGAGTTTGAAACGAAAAGCGCTCACGCAATTTAAATTACTAATACCCATAGGACATATTTTTAAATAGGTAGCATGAGCCATCAACATTACATGGTATGGAGAAAAGAAAAAAGTTAAAGCTTGCAGCTAACATTGATGGGCTGGGATGGAATCATGTAGGCTGGCAACATCCTGAAATGCCGGCGGATGCCAGTGAGAATATCGATTTTTATATTCAACAGGCAAAACTGGCCGAAGCAGCCAAGTTTGATACGCTCTTTTTAGTTGACGTGAGCCACGTTGGCCCGGGAAACATTCCGCACTACCTGAGTATGTTTGAAGGAGTTTCCATTATGTCGGCCCTTAGTATGCACACCAAAAACATAGGACTTTCGGTTACCATTTCCACTTCTTATGCCGACCCATACAGTGCTGCCCGGCAAATTCTTTCGCTGGATAAAATAAGCAAAGGTCGTGCGTCTTTAAACGCCATTACTTCCAATCCGGGAGGGATGGTGAATTTCAGCCGCGGACATTTAGGCAAGGCAGACCAATACCCCATGAATAAGGAATTTATGGAAATAGTTCTCGGACTTTGGGACACCTATGAAGACGATGCCTTTATCCGGGATAAAGAAAATGGCATATTCCTGGCTCCACGAAAAATGCACAAGGTGAATTACCGGGGAAAATATTTCCAGGTAGAAGGGCCATTAAACCTGAGCCGTTCCGTTCAGGGGCGGCCCGTGCTGTATACAGCTGGTATGTCGCAAAAGTTTATCGACCACGCCACCAGTTATACCGACGGCGTATTTACCCATGGCAATACCCTGGAGGAAACCTTAGCTATTTCCCAGGAATTAAGGCGGCAGTTAGTCCTGAAAGGCAGAAGACCGCAGGATTTTATTATATCAATATCCCAAAACCCCATCGTAGGCAGAACAGAACAGGAAGCACAGGAAAAATACCTGGAACTTCTACATCTGATTCCCTATTACAGCCTCCCACGCCCCCTGTTTTTTGGCTCCGCCGAAAAAGTGGCCGACCAGGTACAGCAATGGTACGAAAAAGGCGCAATGGATATGCTGATACTCCGGCAGGACCATCCCCACGGCTTGCGGGATTTTATAGATTTAGTCGTACCGATTTTGCAGGAACGCGGCATATTTCGGACCGAGTATGAATCTGATACACTTCGAGGCAATCTGGAGTTGCCCCACCCTGCTTTTAGTAAAATATAATACAATAGAAAAATAATGAAAATAGGGATCGTTGGGACCGGTGCTATAGGAGCATTTTTGCAGAAAAATTATCCGATGCGGGGCATCCAATAAAAGTAACCGACACCGGGGCAATGGTTGAATTAGAAATAATAGCGGCAGGCTTGGATGCAACCGCTGCCACCAGATAGGGGAAAATTAAAGAGAATATTAAAAAATTGATAAAAATGAAAGCAATTTATTCAGCCGCCGCAACAGCAACGGGTTTGTGAGCGATCTTACGTCTGATCTTGCTTAAGAACTCAGGAGTAATTCCAAGATAAGAAGCAACCATGTATTGAGGTATGCGTTGTTCCAGATCGGGATAGCGTTTAATGAAATCGATGTATCTTTCTTCAGCGGTCTGATTAATAGTCAGTATTATCCGGCGCTGGGATGCAACGTATGCATTCTTCAATAATATCCTGAAATAGCGCTCTAGTTTCGGGATTAAAAGATAAAGCGTTTCAAGCACGTCATTGTCGATGTACAATAGCTCGCAATCTTCCAGTGCACTGATACTATAAGAAGAGGGATTGCCGGTCCAGAAGCTATACAAATCACCTACCCACCAATTTTCGGTGGAAAAAGACAAAATGCTTTCTTCCCCTGCCTGGTTGACGTTGAAAGTTTTGAGACATCCTTTTATTATAAAATATTCGTACCTGGCAACTTCACCCTGTTCGAGTAGGTATTGCTTCTTCTTAAGTGTTTTGTGTTTAAAGTGAGAGGTAAGTAATATAATTTCTTCGTTGCTTAAAGAAACTACATTAGTTATATGTTTGACGAGAAGGGTAAACATCAGTCTAAAAAAGTAGCATGTAACCCCTACATGCTACTCAAACTTAAAAAAATCAGTTAGGATAATAAAACTTCTCCGCCACAATTTTTCCGTCTCTCCATTTTTGGACGGAAACCTGCCGGTAGTTTTTAACTCCCCAATCTCTATGGGTATAATCATAATGCCATTCGACCATAGTAACATCCTCGCCAGCGCTTACATTTAAGACTTCTGCGCTCCGGAATTCTGTGATGCTTCCAAAAAAATCAATTTCTCTCTGACGATTTGCATCTTTCCCTACTGTAGGCTCTGATTCATTTTCCTGCATCGAAACATTATCATCGTAATATAATTCAAATGCTTCCATGGCTTTACCTTGTAAAACCAGCTCGTTGATGTGATTAATTCTATTCAGTAACATATTTGATAATTTTATAAAGCAAAGGAAGCTTTTGCATCAAAGAATCTTCTTAAACTAGGTTAAGAAATGTGGCAGAGGTGATACGAAATAGTAATTTTTAAAACACTTCCAAAATCATTTTTTTGCTCGCCGCCATTCCAGCTGTGCTTGCGCAACAGCATTTGCTACAGCACGGATTCTGGTTGTGTTATCGCCAAAGGCAAAGACACCAGTTACGTTAGTTTCCTGGAAGGATCACATCCCAATGCTTCGTGAATGGAGCAATGTTGTTCAAAAGGAGAAGGCGTATGCAGCGCTTTTAGTGATGATTCAAAGCCATCATGGAAAACAATTTTTTGGAGATGTCCCCCGCTGTGCACTAGCCGTTCCATTTCTTTTTCTACTATTTTGATTTGGTGTTTTTCAAGCTGCCTTGTTTGCTCGGCGGTCAGAATTGAAGCGCCGTTAGTAAACAGAGTAAGGTCCTTTGTCCAATTGGAAGTGAGCCTTGTGAAATCAAAAATATGTTCACCGTTCCCCAGAATTCCGGTTTTTTCGTTCCTCACTTCATATCCATGGCAATAAGGGCAATGGATAGCCCTAATGCCCAACAGGCCGCGAACCCTTCTATATCCCCAAGCAAATCTTTAATGCCAGTAGCAAATATCAGTTTCTTTGCCGTCAGGTTCGCCTGATGAAACACCGATTTCAAAGCCGAGTTGGTTCGTATAACAAATTTTCCGGGTTCCTATCTTCAGGTTTCATGACTTTAAAGTGTTTCCCAGGTTAGATGTTTGCACAGTGAAATATTTGCACGGAGAGGAACGTCTGTTTAACATAAAGAAAACTAAATACTTGATTAGTTCTTATATCTAATAACCTCCGCAGAGTATTAACATCATTGATTGGGGGAAATTTGATACTGGTAAGCGCAAAAGAGCTAAGAGAATAATTTATTAATTTAAAATACCTGTATGGATCATACCGACAAACCACAACAAGATGAGGTAACTCGTCATACCCCAGCAAATACGCCTACTGTTTCAAGGAAGACTTTCTACATTGCAATCCTTATTGCTTTACTCCTTATTGTTGGTCTTTGGATTTGGAAATCCATTGAAACCAGCAACCTCAGAAAAAATGCTGAAACAAAACAGAACAGTTTGAGGCAAGAAGCTAAAGGCTTGATAGTCCAGGCACACGAACAACATTTGAAGCTTTTAGCTAAACCATTTGTATGGGCTGTGCGAACCGAAATGATGCAGGGCAATATGAGTCAGGTTAACCTGTATATGAATGAAATGGTTAAAGAAAAGAACTTTCAGCGTATTGCTTTAATTAACGACAAAGGAATTATTGTCTCATCAACAAATAAAAAGGACGAGGGTAAACCTTTCTCGACTATTGGTAATAACTCTGATTTAGCAATTAACAGTACTAATGTCCAAACACAGCAGGATAGCTTAATAAGCATGACAAGCCCAGTTATGGGATTTAATAATCGACTTGGAACTTTGTTTATAAGATACAACATTCCGAAAGCTGAGTTCCAGCAATAGGTGGTTTCTTCTGAAAAAGTAAAGCAATTCACTTTTGTAGCCGAACATAGAGGTTTCCGCCAGGTCCTAATGGTTTATCGGGCCTCACTTAATAACTATGAAAAAAACGAAATTATATCCACTGCAGAAGTTGAAAATTTAGGGACACTTTACAAAACGAGGCTGGCTTTGAGCCAAATCGTAAATTGATAGGGTCTTTATTTCAAGGATCTTACTACCTTTTCAAGACTCAATCCCCGGACGATTCTTGAGAACAACACTACTATATAAAATTAGCACGGAAAATGCCTTATTTAAAAGAAACTTACCCACGCTCCTGCTCTTGCTTTGCTATGGCTTTTTGCACCAACTCTAAAAGCTCGTTTACTAAAGGATGTTCACATAGCCTTTTTAGCTCTGACAAGATGTGAAGCAACTCTTTCAGAACTAAACGATCCGCCTTGCCGTAGTCCCAAATAGGATAAATGCAGTCTTTAAACATCTCACTGAATGACCTTTCTTTTGAAATTACCCTAACGATACCTTCTTTATTTCTAATATGGGTAACAGGATGATTTTGAAGGCGAAACGAAAAGAGTTCACCTAAGGACTGGAGGCTTAGAATAGCAGTACCTGGGTCGTTTATTCCGGGACTTAAGGCTTTTACCGCAACTTCCATTAATTGCTTTAAGCCATAGTAATAGTTAGATTTGATTTCTTGACCTCTATAAATATTAATGAACTTGCTAAGATCGTCTTCAAAGGTTTCAGGAAAGCTTTTATGGCCCTTTATTTCCAGTAAAGGATTGCCCCGAAAAACAGATGTACCTGAAGGATAAAGAAATGAAATAACAATATCTTCCTTTTGGCAAAAAGACAATAGTCCCTCATGTACAAACCCTTGATAGATCCCAGACTTGTAAGCAGTAATAATTGTACATTCGTTTAGATTAGAATGCCCTTCTGTATCACTCTTTGCTACACAGGTTTTTTCCATAGATCTTCTGGTAGTATCGTGTATTCTATGAATAATGGTTTCGTATTTCACCGATTGCGTAACATAGTGGAGAAAGTAGATGAAAAAGAAAATGTCGATTACTGTAAGCCCAATAAGGAAATAGGTACTAATTGCGGGAACATAGATTCCCGAATTAATTTCGCGAATGGTACTAAGTAAGAATAAAGCATACACAATAGTCCCAATATAAAAACCCAGCACGGTTTGTTGGAACCGGTTACCAATCAGTTTATCAATTACGCGATTGCTCATTTGCGATGCTGCCTGGTTTAGCAGTATCATCACCATACTAAAACTAAATACGGTAAGGGAAATAATCCCGCTAACAATAGCAGATATTATGCTCCTTGCAGTACTTGCGTCTTTAAGTGTAAGCCAGTATGCGTTTGATTTTATAGCTTTTCCAAATTCGGAAAAGTCAAACTGAACCATAAAGAAAGACAGCAATAAAAAGAAAATGGCTATTAAGGCAGGTATAAATGCTATACTGGCAATGGTTTGTTTATAAACAGTCCGTAGCCACTTTAATATTCCTTGCACCATACTCTTCCTTTCTTTATAGGAACTACCATAAGGCCAAAAAGTTCTTTTATAAAAGATAGCCTTAAAAAAGCGGAATCAGGTATTACCAGAAAAATTTAAGACAATATCCAGGAAGCCAATTAGCTTCCCGGTTTGACTATCAGTCTTGCTCAAGTAAGTTGATGCTTCTCATGGCAGGCATCCGCGCAAATGGTACAGGTTTCAGCGCATCTCTTACAATGTTCATCGTCATGTTTGCTGCATTCCTCAGCACACATGCGGCAAATCTCTTCACATAACAACAAGTACTGACCTGCTATTTGTGATTCTCTTTGCAATAGCCTCGCAGCCTGTATACAGATATCAGAGCAATCTCTATCTAAGCTGATACAGTTGGCCATCATAGCAACATTTTCCTCCCGGAGGCAAGAGGTTGCACAATGTTCGCATGTTAGAGCACAATCTAAAAGTTTTTGAATAAGCTCCTGCTGTTTTTGATTTTCCATAACCTTTAATATTAGATGTATTTAGTCAAGAGCTCTAATGACAGATTGTTTTCTTTAATTTTTGATGTCTATCGGAAGCCACCAAACCTACCCCCAACGTTTATTAAGCACACTGAGCTCTAGAAATCAGTTTCCGGCTTGTTCAGCTTCAACTCCTTTACCCAGATATTCCTGAAGTGAACGTTGTGCCCCTCTGCCTGTAATTTTAAACCTCCGGGAACATCCGTGATACCCTTACCTCCGTCATTGCCACCATCTAATCCTGAGTTCTCGCCCCCCCAAACCTGACTTATACGCTGATTGGTATGCACTTTCTTTCCATTAAAATACATCGTCAATAAAGGCTTTTCCACAAGTTTACCTCCTTCAAATCTTGCCGCCCGGAAAACAATATCATAAGCGTTCCATTTCCCAAGTCCGTTATAGGCATAATAAGGGGATTGGGAATCGTTAATTACCGCCGCCATCCCATGCGAAGTACTATCACCATCGAGGATCTGAATTTCATACCGGTTTTGCAGATAGACGCCACTATTGCCCCGGGGATTAGCAATTAAAAACTCAACATGTAAACGAAAATCCCGATAGGTATCTCGTGTCACGATGTCTGCCGCTCCGTACTTACCGCCTGCCGAGGCCGGATCATTACCATTAAGTACGGTACCATTACCTGCGGGATCCTTCACAATATACCATTTGATCGGATAAGTAGCTGAAAAACGGGGCCCTTCCCAGTAAATCCATTTGTTGTCAAGCATTTCCCGCGTCCCGTCAAATAATACCACAGCTCCTTTCGCAGGCTTAGTCCCAACTCCAACTTGTGCATAGGCAGCAGAGGCCAATACGCTGCACAAAACAAGGAGGAATAATTTTGTTAGTTTCATAATTGTTCTAGTGTGCTAATTCGATTTAAATGTACAAAAATCTACTATATCAGTATAATCAGATATGACCTTCATCCTGGCATTTATCTGCATTTTCTATGAACACCCAATAATTCAGGCGGCTTGATTCAATCCCTATTGTTATACGGTTCAACTTTCAGCTGAGGAGTGTCGTTCCCAAGAACATCCTCGTCAAATTCAATACGAACGGTCTTTGTCTCACCTTTAAGTAGTGAAAAATAACCATCACTGATAACAGCAGGAAGTATTTGTTCGCGAGATCTTGCTTTTAGTGCTTGTATACGGATTCCAAATGCTACCGATGGAGAAGATGCAGGGTTAGTGATCTGAGCATCAATAAAATATTTGCCATCTGCCTTCTTTGTCTTTGAATTCACTTTTAGATCTACCTTTTTTAATTGATTAAGGGCCGTAAAATCTTTCCTGTTACTGCCTCTCCAATAAAAGTTATCAGAGACCAGTTTTCCAGCATTATCCTTCAGCCGGAGTTTAATGAAGTGTACCGGGCTTAAGTCCTTTTCCTTCAGATTCCCTGCATATACTTTGAAATCCCACAGCGAGTAGCCCCACCATGAGCCTCGCTGCATACCCAGCATTCTAACGTACCTGCCAGTTATTTCCTCAGCAAAAAAGGCCTCCTGCATACCTACCCTACCCTTATCTGTAGTGTACACATCCCTCCATTGAACTGCATCACTTGAAACCTGGATCTTATAAGATTTCGCATATCCCTCTTCAAAGTTCAGCCCTACACCGCTGATAATCTCATCCTTACCCAGATCAACATAGATCCATTCTTTATCCGTGTATTTACTTGCCCAGCGGGTATCCTCCTTTGCATCTGTAACAAGGCCTGGTTCACCGCTTGCGGACGAAGAAGCTACAGCAGGTTTATTTAGGGCGAGATCAAGCTTTTCAGGATTCAAAGCAAGTTCAAATGCCTCAACCGCGGTATTTGAAGCTGAAGCAACTTTTACTGATCTGCTGTACTTTTTCACCAGGCTGCCATCCAGATTGTAAATATCGGCTTCCGCTATGAGGCTGGAAATATCACTTCCAGTCGTGTTGATCACTTTAATCGAATTACTTACCGGATTCCACTGGATGTGTAAGGGCTGGCAAGCGTTTTTTATTCCAAAATAGGCTCCTGTCAGATCATAGTAATAGTCATAGGTCTGCCAAATAAGGGAAGGGATTGAAGCATTGCTCATCCAGGTCATAACCCCCGAAGCGTCTTCCCACATATTATCCAGCCAGCCTTCATACATCGCTTTATTTGTCTCAATGTTGAGAAGCTGAGCCTTACGGCAGAAATCTTCTATGCCCTTTGCTTTGCCATAACGCGTGTTGATGTCTGATTCATACTGATCTGCATTCGCATTAAATGCCCATGGTCCAAAATAATGTTTTTCCCAAAGGTCGTTTCGCGGCCACCAGTTTTCCTTCGGCATAAACTTTTTGAAACTTTCTACATTCGTAAATACCGCGGTACCGATCTCTGTCCGGAATCCCCAACCATCTCTTCCTCCTAAACCCGTTGGATAAGGTGTAAAGTAGTATCTTGGATCCTTGTTGGCCCAGGGACCGCTGCCTGATAAATTGTCGTCATGTGAATTAGCCTGGTAATACCGATCGTTACCATCAAAATTCCTGATGTTCTCCTTAATCCAATTGTTTAAAGGTGCCTCAGGCCATCCTTCATTGTCTCCGCACCAAACGGCAACGGAAGGGTGATTTCTGAACCGCTTAATTTTCTCAATCACCGCTGTATTAAATTCGTTAATGTCCCGGGGCAGATTTGGATTTGAGTTCAACCAGAAATCATCCCAAACCATGATCCCATATTTATCGCAAGCCTCATAAAACTCTTCATCTGTGGTAGAGCCTACCCAGTTTCTGATCATATTAAAGTTCATTTCTTTATGAAGCCGGACTTTTGTATCATACTCTTTCCCCCTGCACCTCAGCATATATTCAGACATTCCCCAGTTTCCGCCTTTAACAAAAACTCGTTTTCCATTGATGGAAATATGGAGGACGTTACCGATGGTGTCGAAACTATATTGTTTAATTCCAAACTTCACTACAGCCCTATCAGATTCCCCCGTACCGTCCAGAAGTGTAAGGTTGCAGGTATATAAATTCTGCTCCCCATATCCGTTTGGCCACCAAAGTTTGGGACTGTTTATAACCAATTGCGAAAGCTGCCTTTTATCTAAGGTTACGGCCAAAGGTACATCTGCCTCGACAGCCACTTTCTGAGTAAATTCAATATTCCCAGGGGTAATTAATCCCTTAACATACGCTGTATGGCTTTTCCTGGAATGATTCAGGATATCAAAAGAGACCCTAAGATCCGCACGGGCATTTGTTGGCAGTTTTGTTTGTATCCAGGGATTCCCGATGCTTAAACTTCCTGTATTTGTAAGAAAGATCTTGTCCGTTATTCCCGAGTTCAGACCAGGGATATAAGGCATCCAGTCCCAGCCTCCGCTCGACACATAAGTCGGACTTGCCTGGTTTGCCATTGGTCTTCTCGGGATATCGATCAATACCGCTAACTTATTCTCTCCGTCCTTTAACACCACACTACTTACATCGAACTTTTTCCTGTCCATAAAGTTGTCAACAGTACCCAGCTTTTCACCATTCAGATAAACATCAGCCTTCCGGTTAACTCCGTTAAAATTCAACCAGATCTTTTCCTTGTTAAAAGAAACAGGCACTTTGAAACTTGTAATGTACCAGAAGGGCTTGTCGAACTTTGCCCTGTCTGTTTTCCAAATATTATCTGAAAAATTCGGGTCCACTTCGAGACCCTGATCAACATAGGCAGCATAAACTGTTCCCGGCACAGTCGCCTTTACCCAGCCGTTTTGTTGCGATCCGCTCTGAAAAAAGCTATTAACATTATCTCCTGCATCTGCCTGGGGTTTTACTTTCCAGCTCTGCCCCGCTTCACTTCCCAACGAGACACGTGATTGAGCCTGGGCCTGCGGAACCAAGCTTAGGGCTACAAATACATTGCATAAAAAATAAAGAAATATTAAATATTTACTCATCACATTATAATTTGATTGAAGCTGGCTTCTCAGCAGCAAAAGGTCCTTTAGTGTGTTCTACCCTAATTAAGAAGGTACTACTTCATCATCGGAAGTATTGATCAAATAATCAGCTAGCTGCAGATGTACTTTTGCTCCAAAATGCTGGGTGTCGAGCTTAAGCACTTCAGTAAATGCCTCTTGTGCCTGCGCAGATTTCCCTGCTCCCAGAAGTCCTAGTCCTTTTATGAAGGTGCAATGAATCTTATTCTTCAGCTTTAGGTCTCCTTCAAAAATTAGCAGATCGGGTAGAGATACAGCGAAATAATCAATGCTCACCTCATCACCGTCGTGACTTTCCCCATAAGCAATCAGCTTACTGAAGATGCTTCCAGCCTTGATCTGGTCCCCTAGCTTTTTCCAGGCCAAACCCTGATAAAAGATCATATCTGGCTGCTGATCATTGTAGAAAATGGCGGCTGACGGTTCATCCAATCCTTCTGTTGCCATTATAAAAAAGGCACGTGCCTGATCTGGTTGCTGTAAACCTTCGTAAGCGCAGCCCAGGTGATAGAAGATGTCATTCTCCTGAGCTCCGAATAGTTTGCCCTCACCAAGATTATGCGGATACGTTTGCGCCCGCAGCAATAGGACTATTGCTTCTGCAAACTGAGCTTTCGCGATCTTATCTTTAGCAAGCTCCTTGAGACTGTATAAGTACTGTCCCGAAGCTTTTCCTTCTCCCCCTTCCCATGGATGAAACTGACGCTGCATAATTAGATCCAGGACCTTTTCGTGCTCGCCAAGGAAGTTATAGAGCGATGCGATCTCCAGGTACAGATCGTCTCTTTGATATGCTGTCTCAAGATTCGTCTCAAGGAATTCTAAACGCTGCCTGGGATCTTTGTTCAGTCGTTTGTACAACTGGTCTAGTTCCATCAATACCCGTGCATCTGTTCTATCCAGATCAAAGGCTTTCTCAAAACAACTTAAAGCAGCTTCGGCATCGTTCCGTTTATTAAAATAAGCAATGCCAAGATTTCTGACTGATGTCGGGAAAAGAGGGTTTAGGTCCACAGATCGCTCCCAGTACTTGATCGCATCATCGTACTGCCGTTTATCATAGAAAAGGTTACCCAGGTAATATAATGCCATCGCATCATTTTCATTCACATCAAGAGCCAGTGTTAACGCTTTAATTTCTTCTAAACGGTTCGGAAAGCATAGGTAAGAACTGGCTGCAGACGCTCTCCTGAAGAAATTTAATGCTTCCTTCTGATCATTTAAATAATAAGAGAACGCTCCAAGAGAATACAAAACCATCGGGTTTGAAGAGTCCTCTTTCACTGCAAGTACCAACAGTTCCGTTGCTGCAGAATACAGGCCTGCTGAAGCATAGTCAAAAGCATATTCGAGCATATTTTGCTCATATCCCCGCGATAAGGCCAAAAGTTCTTCCTGAGCTTTCCGGAATTCTGCTTGCTGACCGCGTTGTTTGAAAATCAGCATCTTCTCGAAAAGCGCTCCAAGATTGAACCCATCGCGTCTAAGCGCTTCATCACAGACGGTGAGGGCATCTTCATCTCTTCCTAAATTTCTCAAAGCTGCAGCTTTGATCACATACGATTTGCTGTTATTCGCATTTCGATCCAAAGACAGTTCTATATGTTGTAACGCATCTTCATAGTTCCCCCGGCGCATATCAATTCTTGCTACCGAAAAATAACCGCTGTCTTTCCAGGCATTACTCCAGGTTGCTTTATAGAAAGCCTCATAAGCTTCATCATGCCTGTCGAGATAATGAAGACACACTCCCAAATTATAATAGGGCTCACTGTCATAAGGATTCGGATTTCTTTCCGTGCTGGTTTCTATCGCCTTCCTGAAATAAGCCTCACTTTTTGAAAACTGCCCTCTTCTTAAGAGCCACAAACCAAAAGCATTATTGCTTCTGATATCCCCGGGTTCCCTTTCCAAAGCCCTTTCATAATAAGGAACCGGGCTGTAAGTGGCATGACGATACTGTTCCAGATGCTGCGCAGTCAAAAACAGTTGCTCGTTACTTTCAATCTCATCTGGCGCTAAAGCAGGTTTTGCTGGCTCAGGAATCGGGTTTTTCTTATTTTTGGCCGGCTCATATTTGATCAGTTCCTTTCCCGAAGCTGAATAGATCGCTATAAACACCTCGCTCTCTTGAAATGATCCTGTAACTTCGATATCTTTCACATATACTTCCTCAGGACTTACCGTTATAACCGCTTCAGAAACCTTCCCCTTATAACTGGTCATTAAGCGAATTTCCTCGTGTTTAGAGGTGGTAAATACCTTCACTACGACCTTAGCATTTTCAGCAACAATTGACAGAAGGATATCTTTGGTAGCATTTTTCACTACGCCTAATTCACGATAAGGAAGAAAATACTGGGTAAAACACTTTTCTTCGTACGGCATTAACCAGGTAAAATCAGGCTGATTATCCGTAAAAACTCCAGTCATTAACTCGATATAAGGACCATCCTCGTCCGTAAGGTTCCTGTCCCATGCCTGACCAAAATCACTGTGCCCCCATGTCCACTGTTTCTTCCCGGGAGAAACGTGATGGTTCGCTACGTGCAATACACCTGCCTGGGAATCATGCTCATAACCTCCTACGAAATCATATTCTGAATTAATGGCCATGTAGGACGTAGGTACAGGGATATTTTTAAACATGGAGATATCAGTTCCCGGCGAATAATCAACTTTGTAGTAAGTTCCCGTTGCTATAGGAAATGTCGATACGTCCCGTTTGCCGTGATCGAAAACAGCGTTTACGTCGGGCGGAAAAACAGATTGATAATCATCGTTAACCTTCACTGCCGGATTAGCCCACCACAAAAATGTTTGAGGCATCGCTGTTCTGTTGAACAACTTTGCTTTAATTTCGAGATAAGCCTTATCGGGATGCAGGGTAAAGCCAGCCATTCCTTTCGTGTGGAACATTTGCTCCACTTCATTTACCCACACTGTTTTGCTGCCGTCAGTATTCTCTTCGATCTTAAAATCAATGGGATCAAAAGTACTCGGACGATGATGCTGAGGCCAGTTGAACTCAATTCCCCCAGAGATCCACGGTCCTGTTAAGCCAACCAAGGCAGGCTTAATTACCTGGTTGTAATAGATAAAATGCCTTTGCTTTATCTTGTCATAAGCCATCTGAACACGCCCTCCCAGCTCCGGAAGGATCATGATCTTCAAAAACTTATTCTCAAGATAAAGAGCATGGTATTCTTTATCTTCCTTTTCATCAAAGATCTTTTCAATTACAGGGTTTGGATAAACGGCACCGCTACTTCCCTGATAAACCCTTTTCTCAAAAAACATAGGGTTTTTGTCAGGCTTACCAATACCATAAGTGGGAATAATAACTTTCTCTTCCCAAACATTTACATATAAGTTTTCCATTATTTATTGTAAGGATTGATTAATGTCTTACCAGATTATGTTCAAGTTCTTCGAGCGTTTGCCCCTTGGTTTCTTTCACTTTGGCGAGCACGAAGAAGAAGCCTGCCAGGCATATGGCCGCATACAGATAAAAGGGCCCAAAAGTTCCGAGCTGTTCTGCCAGGATGGGAAACGTAAATACGAGGATGAAATAAGCCCCCCAGAGCGAAATAATAGCTACAGATGAAGCTGCTCCCCGGATCTTATTGGGAAAGATCTCAGAAATAAGGACCCACGTTACAGGGGCCAGGGAAACCGCATACATACAGATCGCCAGTAGTACAAAGATAGATACCGCTGCTGGCGGAAATTGATTTTGAAGAAAAAATGCCAGAATCAGGTATATGACCGATAAACCCACAGAACCGATCAGCATCAGGGGACGCCTTCCAAGCTTGTCGACCTGCCACATAGCCAAAAGCGTGAAAACAAGGTTCACAATACCTATAGACACGGTTTCAAACAACTGCCTGTCCAGGTTTGCCCCTACCGATTCAAAAATCGTCGAAGTATAGTTGAACACCACATTAATTCCGCATAACTGCTGGAACACCGCGAGGATGATCCCAACCGTTACAGCCGGCCTTACTCCTTTTTCAAATACAGCCTTAAAGGACTGCTTTTTCGCTCCTCTGAGAGATTGTTCTATTGCTGCACGGGTAGATGAAGCAAATTCTTCAGAACCTATTTTATGCAATACCTGGTTAGCTTTGTCTATCTGCCCTACCTTAATGAGCCACCTCGGACTTTCCGGTAACCATATAACTCCAATTATAAAAATAATGGACGGAACCGCGCCAAGGCCGAACATCCATCGCCAGGCATCAGGCCCCGAATCGGCAAGGAAGTAGTTTACAAGATTAGTTACCAGAATACCGATAACAACGGTAAGTTGATTAATAGCTACGTTCCTTCCGCGCACTTCCGCAGGCGAGATCTCTGCGATATACATGGGACATAACATTGAAGCCATCCCGACCCCAATGCCCGCAATGAAACGCAGTACAACAAAGGAAGTAAGACTACCAGCCAGGGCTATGGCTAAAGAGGAAAGGGTAAATATCAGAGCTGCGAGCATTAGTCCCGGCTTCCTGCCGTACTTTTCTGCCAGGCCCCCTGCCAGTAGACATCCTGCTATACAGCCCAAGGCAAGTGATCCTGTGAGAAACCCCTCCCATACCGCATCTAACATAAATTGGGACCGTAAGAAGGGAAGCGCACCGGATATCACGGCGAAATCGAATCCGAATAAATATCCTCCAAGAGCTGAGATAAATGAGATACCGATAATATAACTATTATCGAATTTTTCCTGTTTGATCATATCTAATAATTGGTTTTTAAAATTGCTTATTTTAACGGCTTTGACACATGGACGATTAGTAATAAAAAATGGACAATATTCTCTTAGGGAACACCGGATAAATAAAACCACGTTCAGCTTGACAGGCATCCACCACATTTGTAGCAATTGAATTTATACTACACTCTAACCAAGCCCCTATTTAAATAATTCCGACATAAATATTTAAAAACTAAAAGACGATATAGATTATATTATCGTTTTTACTTATCTTCAGGAAAACATAAAGACAAATACTTAGGTCTTTCAACGAAACTAATTTTAACCTCTTTTTACGTGCAGGATCAAAAGAAAGGAATTAAAGAAGGCTTTCTGGGACAGCGCTTATTTGTGCTGCCGCCCGAAATTCATCAAACCATCTTACTAAACCCAATAATTAACCGGTTTTACCTCACCGCGATCGGCCATTACCCACGCGCTAGTCAGCATGAAATTGAACGGGAATCAGGCTGCGATGAATATATTTTTATCTATTGTACCGAAGGAATTGGCTTCGTCACCCTGAACGAGACTGAGTATAAGATTGAACCCAATACGTTTTTTATAATTCCAAGGAATATAAAACACAGTTACAGGAGTGACCTGAGATCTCCATGGAGCATTTATTGGGTGCATTTCACTGGAGAGATTGCAGATTTAATATACAAGAGATTTCTCTTCAATGATGTGCCTGAAGTAAGGGCAATCCCTTTTGAGGAGAGCCGGATCACACAATTTGAGCAGATCTACTCGATCATCGACAGCAGCTACAAAGAGAAAGAGCTTGAAATAATGAACCTCAATCTTCTGCATTTCGTTACTTCAGTTATCTATTATAAGGAAGCTAATCCATCGATCTATGATACCGACCCGGTGAGTAATTCTATCAGGTATATGAAGGCTAATTTGCATTTGCAACTGGACATCGAAGGACTCGCCAGACAGGAAAAAATATCGGTTCCGCACTATTGCCGTATTTTCAAAAAGAAAACAGGCTCCTCCCCGATCAATTATTTCAATTATTTGAAGATCCAGAAATCTTGTCAGTATTTGTATTTTACGGATAAGAGCATTAAGGAAATTTGCAGTGAATTAAGTATTGACGACCCTTTTTACTTTTCAAGGTTATTTAAGAAGGTGATTGGAATGTCGCCTTCCCAGTATAAAAAGCTGCACAAGAAGAACAATTGATTTTTTTAAAGATCAATTGTTATAAAAAAATTTGAAAAGGATAACTTCTTCATAAAGTTCTGCCGGCTCCAGGATGGCCTGGGGAAAACCCGGCTGATTAGGACTATCAGGATAATGCTGGCATTCGAGGCAGATTCCACCAAATTCCGTTAAAGCTGCATTTCTGTTCCCTGGGAAATTGCTAGAAAGGTAATCGCCTGTATAAACCATTAGCCCGGGATAGCTTGTGAAAACCTCGAGGCTCCGGCCTGTTGTTTCCTCCTTTAAAGTACAGGCATGCTGCAACTCACCTGGTCCTGGCCTGCGATCCAGGATGTAATAGTTATTTACACCTGTCAGTCTGCCGTCGTTCATAACTAACTTATCGCTCAGCTTATCGGAATCAAATCGCCCGGCACCACATGGAATCACTTTACCACTTGGCAGGTAGTCCTCTCTCATTTCAAGCATTTTCCCGGCATTTACCAATAGGCTATGATCTGTAATATTATTATTAATCCCGGATAAATTGAAGTAAGAGTGATTAGTAAAATTAGCAATGGTCTTTTTATCAGAAATAGCTTGATAGGTGATTGATAGTTCATAACTCTCGGTCCAGGTATACTTTACTTTAAGTTCGAGATTTCCTGGGTAGCCGCCCTCTTCGTCTTCGCTGATCAGAGAAAAAATAACCGCATCTGACGTAATATCAATATTAAACACTTTTGAATTAAAGCCACTGAAGCCGCCATGATTGCTATTTAAGTTGTCGTTTGCCTCAAGGAGTACCTCCCGATCATCAAGGGTGAAACGTGCTCTGCTTATGCGATTTGCGAAACGTCCAACGGTAGAACCGATATAACAGGTGTCGGCGAGATAGGCCTCGAACTTATTAAACCCTAATACTACCTGACTAAGATCTCCACCGGCATCAGGCACCACGACCGATACAATGGTGGCGCCATAATTAGTAAACTCTACATAGCTTCCATCACTATTTTCCCATTTAACCAGGAATATCTCCTGATCATTATAGAGTCCCCAGCTTTTGATGCTGACATTTAAGGCCGTTACTTTCATTTCGATATGCGAACTATTTTTGCCAATACAGCATCTTTTTGTGGCACCACAAGGCTGAAAGAAGTTTCACCCTGCCTGATACTGGCAAGCACTCTGCCTGTTAGAAAATCTCTGACCTCGTAGTCTCCCTCTCTCAAGCCAAGATCGCTGCAATTAAAGCTCTCTTTGAAACTCCCATCCTTCTTAAAATTGAACACGGATACAAGTACCGTATTCCCGGGAAGGAAAAAAGACAATTGCTGATCCTGCACTGTACCGTCTGCGAACCGGAGCGGGGTAAATGCTTTCGGCTGCTTAAAAAATGCACACACATCTGCATTATTCATGTAGACAGCAGCTCGCCCAGACGCTGTTTTATTTCTCAGATCCGAGCCATCACCCATAATACTTCCCATTGTCATCATGCTATACAGCCTCACTTTCACTTCCTGCTCCGTTAAATCCGGATTCTTCTGAAAGTTATTCATGATCAGAACATCCATATTTGTGTACGGCCATAAAGTACCCTGCGTCCAGGTCATGTGCGAAGCTGTGATCATGGAAGAAGCGGTACTTCCATAATGAGGAAAGCCGGGCTGATCATCCCTCAAATGCGAGTAAACGTCTGTGGAAATAAACCGGGTATGCGCATATTGATGAGGAAACATAGGCGAGATGGCCATGGTAATAAAGATATCAGGTCCCATGACAGAATCTACCAGGCCTTTCAACATCTTCATTCCCTGGTTATAGGCTTGTAAACCTGTTCGTACAGATTTATCATAGCGCCTGCTGGATTCAAGGCTTCCGGCAGTCAGAAAATCAATTTTCAGAAAGGTGGCGCCTATTGTTTTCGCTTTTTTCAATTGCTGAACTACGTATTGACGCACTGCCGGATGAGTAGGATCAAGCGCATAGGCCGCCCAATCACCGTCCTTGTACGCTATGGGATTACCTCCATCATCTCTCAGAACCACATCGGCAACCGCATAGTCTGTTCCCTGTAATTTGTCGTTTGATATAGAATTTTTCCATGTCCATAACGCAAACGGAATGAAGTAAAAACCAATTTTCTGATTATTCTTCTGCAAGTAACTATTGATGGAGGCCAAAACTTTGGTAGAGTAAATGCTCTGATCATAAGAGTCAATACTGATCACCGGTTGCTGCTTATTAAAATTAGCAAGTTTTTTTAGCGTGTCTGAGATGGCATTTACGCCATCAGGCATCATAATTTTCGACCAGCCTAATACATTTTCGACACCAAAACTATTCCAGTAGAAAGGCGCCGGCTTATTCCATTTCAATCCCCCGGATACGGCGGAGTTCGCATCTCCGTAATCCCTGAACACCTTCCTTACATCCGCTGAAGAGCCAATAAATAGTAAAGGGCTTTCAATAGCCTGTCCAATCGCAGTACCATGCGCAACCAGGTCATGGGTACCATCGTAACCTCCTTGTTCTGCAGGAAGACGGGGATTGTCACTGCTGGAGGCACCTCCAAAAATCACAAGCGAATCGAGCTGCCCGAAACGATCAGAGGAATGGTACCGGATCCCGGTTTTCCAGAAATCATGCCTTAAACTTCCGATAACAGTGCCCGAATGAGAATCCTGATCATATAAAGAGATAAATTCATAGCCGGTCCCGGAAAACGGTTTAGCCCAGCTTTGGGTCAAAACCTTTACCCAATTATCATTATCAAATGGAACATCCAGAACCCTTGGGTTACGACCATGAACAATTGCCCTGCCTCCATCCGCAGAGAGAGCAAATGGGCTTATATTCCTTGACTCGATAGGGCCGGTCCGCGATTCCGCACGGCAACTTGCCACTATAAAAGACTTGTCCTTATAGACGGTAATGCTCTGTAACAACCTTAAAGGTTTGCCCTCGCCCTGATGGGTGATTTCAATGATACTTCCCTTTCCTAAAGCATCATTTACTTCCCTAACCTGGGCGGTATGAGAGGAAAAATCTACAGAGCGGAAAAAGCCACTATTTACTTCCTCTATGTAACACATAGTATTATTAAAGGAATTAGCGTGGGCAAATTTGAAGTCTACCGTCCCTCGCTTCGTGTTCAGCACCACCCTTACGGTTAATGAGGAAAACACCAGGCTGTCGGCCGAACGCTGTAATTGCTGCGCATAAAGCTCATTAACTATAGACGATAATATAAAACAGAGGGTGACTGCTTTTTTTACACCCGGGAAGTTAACCATAAAAGGCGTTTATCTGATTGAATATTGTTCTATTAATTAGTCACACCAAGCTTCCTGAAAAACTTAAGCTCGACAAGGTGAAGGTAATTTGTATTTCCCCAGGTATCCAGCACTTTAAACCTTAAATATCTTACATCGGGAGTTCCGGCAGGAAACACAAAAGGTTCGCCCGCCTCTGCAAATGCACGGTCTGCATCGCTGTTCTGACCCACTGGCTGACCTGAAGGCTTAAAGGAGTTGCAGGTCATTAGTTTGGTCCAGCTTTCCCAACTTCCGTCGGGATTGGGGTTATTGCTGCCCCAAACTTCAAACTTCTTTAAATTTCCATAATTAAACAGGCCCGAGATTCGTTGCCATAACGAAAAGCTCACTAAAGGCACATTTACACCTAAGTCGATACTAAACCATTGTGGCATGGAAGTTCCCGGCGTGTGAAAGCCAGGCTCCCCCGTATTATTATCCCACAGGTACTGTAACTCCCAGCCATACTCTGAGCGAATATCCGAAGGCAAACGAAAGGGCGCAATCAGAGCCCTGTCAAGCTCGACCGGCAGCTCTTCAAAAGCTTCCACGTTAATAGCGTCGGCTGCATCTTTTTCCGGCTTATATGAAGACCGGTATTGGATAGCTGTCCCTGTCTTATAGTTAGGAAGAGATATTGAATTACTTTCAGCTGCAAGCTCGCGTTCCTCTATCTGGTTATTGACATTTGTATAACGGATGGTTGTAGAAAAGTTCAGGCTATCCGCTTTACCGAAATTAAGCTCAACACTGCCGTCGTTTTTTCTTACAAAAGGGTTTGCTGTCTTGTAAGGACGATTGGTTAATGTAGACTGATAAACTGGACCATATACTCTTACGTTATTGATCTCCTGACCTATGGACTTGCGGCCTTCCCGGTCAACTGCTACAATCTGGAAGCTGTAGGCATACTCGTTCAGATTAGGTATTGAAACACTTAGGTCTTCCTCCGGATCATAAGAGGTAGCAGCGACACTCACAGAATCCTCGCCATTGTTCCAAAATATTATATATCTCTCAATACTTCGATCCGGGCTGGGATTCCAAACCAGTACCGCTCTTTGGTTTCCAGCGTAGTAACGCACATTACGAGCCAGACCGGGATAAACGATCTCCTCATCATTCAGGTAATCTTTGTAATCATCTGCATACTTTTCGCAACCAGTTAGTATAAACAGTCCAAAAAGAAGATTGGTAATGTAAAAAATACTTTTCATGCTATACTTTTTCATATATAAAAAGATTAACTATTGAGGACTTCCATAGACTGATATCTCCATGGCGTTTATATAGTCCAGCCCTCCCCACGTTTGCGTACATTCAAACCTTATGAACTTAGTCAGCGGAGAAGATGAAGGCATCTTAAAATTGATACCCGCTGCGGCGAAGGCATTATCTGCTGCATTAGCCTGGTTTCCTGGCAGCCCAGACGGTGGATCAGGAAAAGTGAAGTTTCCCATATTTACCCAGTCGCCGGCAACTGTCCCCGGATCTGAATTCTTCGGCAGTGCCGAATCCTGAGGATTATCTTTCAATGATCCCCAAATCGTGATCTTTCGAGGGTTCTGGTATCCAAACATGTCCGGCAATCTGTTCCACAGAACGAACCTGCTGATCTTAGCGGTAACACCCAGTCCAAACGTCCCTTGTTTAGTAGGTGCCGATAAGGTATGCCATCCCGGATCACCTAAATTGCCGTCAAAGAAATACCGGAACTCCCATCCATATCCAATGGGGCTATCACTTGGCAACTTATAGGTGTAAAATTTGCTCTTATCCAGTAAAGTTTCAAAGAAGGGCGTAAGCGTGGTATATCTTGTTGGGGACACATTGCCATATCTGTCTGTTGTATATACTCCAAATTTATGTTCCCTGGGATCAAATCCCCTTATTGACAAGTCTACCTTATCACCACTGATGTACTCGGGTTCCTGCTCTTCATACTTCCCGGTGGCATCATTGAACGCCATAAGATGAACTGAGACTGGTACCTTATTAGGATTAGATCCTATAAAACTTGCCCCTCCAAAATCAGGTGCAATTTCTAAGCCTTCATTGATCAAAATATAGTTGGGTGTTTTCGGATGTACTTTGACTACAATAGGATCTGACATGACATTTGCCCGGCTAACAGTGTACAGAGTGACATCATACTCCTTTTCCTCAGCAAAGCCTTCAGCTATGATTGTATCCCGGTAGTAACTTGTCTTAGACTCCCTTACCCGGCTATCATTGATGTTATAACGTGCCAGGATGTATAAGATATTTTTTGAATCGGGTAACTTATAAGTGATCTGAGCTGCACCATTCAGATTTTCCACTTTTACATCAGTAACCCCATCTGGCTTTGTTTTATCGGTTGATATCACTTCAACCGGAGATTCACTTTTTTTACAAGATGTAAATAATGCTATGATCATGAGGATTAGCATACTGTTAGCAGAAAATCTGAAGCTCGTACTTGTTCTCATTCTTATATTCTTAGTATTCATGATTTGCAAAAATTAAACGGTCTGCTACCAGTAAGGATTTTGGGTAAGATTCTCATTCACAATCACATCGAAGGTCTGAATAGGCCACAGGTAATCCTTCAAACCAAAAACAGGTATAAGGACTGTTTGCGGACGATAATAACTCGCAGCATCCTCTTCAGTGATGTTCCAGCCTTGCAATGGCCTGCCTAAAACACCCTGCAATTCTTTCCAACGACGGAGGTCCCAACCGCTCTGGCCTTCAAAACATAATTCAATCCTTCTTTCCTGGTGAATGATCTGACGTAAGCCTTCTTTAGTTTCGGGCTTACCAGGATTCTTGGAATAAGCAGCCCAGGACTCTTGTATACCTTTTAAGCCGGCTCTTTCCCTCACCATATCAAGATATTTAAAGACTTCTGCATCAGGCCCCTGAACCTCATTCAGCGCCTCTGCATAAAGCAGATAAAGACCGGCTAAACGAATTAAAGGCATTTTAAAATCTGCCGGAGTGAATGACTCGTCCATGTTCGTCAGGTAGTTAACCAGCTTTTTAGGCCAATACCCCGTAATATTTGTTGAGTTTAAACTCTTAGGACCCGCAATCGCAAACTGGCTTCTTGCTTCAACATGGTACGCCTCACTCTCTTTTGTTTTGCCATTTCCAAACCATATCCCCCCATCAAAAGCAAGACTGGCGTAAAAACGTTTTTCTCTGTTAAAGTGAGCCTTGGCCGTTTGATAATCCTGTTTAATATAATGCTTGTTCGCCTCGTCGCCCGGCAAAGGAGTAAAGCGATCTGCATAATCCCAATTTTTATCTTCGTTAATAGGAACCCCGTTATTGGTATAGAACAATTCTGTTGTAGAGATCGGAACAGCCCAGTTCGACGGATAGGTATTGGCCATACTAACAGCCTTGGATGTCAATTTAGGAATGGTATATCCCTGATAATTAAATCCATAGTTCAGGGCCCAGATCAGCTCCGGGTTTTCTTCCCATCTCCTGGTAATTGTAGTTTGGAGAACAAGAACGCCCTTCATCTCAATCGAGGCCTCCGCGACATTGGTTGTCGGAACCTCTTTGTTTAATTTAAGACCTTGTGCCTCGCATTCCTCTATTGCAGCTTTACAGGCATCGGCAGCGTCTTTCCATTTATCGGCATCATAAGCTACAGGAAATAAGTTTCGTCCAACCTTATCCTTAAAATTAGCATAATCAGGGTTTCCATTGAATAAAGGACTTGCTGCTGTAGCAAGCATTTCTGCCTTAAGTGACATTGCCATAAATTTCGTGATCCGGCCAAACTCCCTTGTCTGATTTTCAATTACAGGGGGAAGGTCAGGAATAGCTTCGTTCATCAGCGACAGCACATATTCAAAAGATTCATCAAGGGTAGCCCGCTTACGTTTGGTAGCTTCTAAGTTAACATCAGTCGGATTATTTTCCTTGATCAGAACTACCGGCCCATACATCCTGATCAGATAATAATGATAAAAGGCCTTCAGAAACTTTACTTCAGCAATCCATCTCTTCTTTTCAGGCTCTTTCAGATCTATTGGCTCATCAATATTTTCCAGCATAATGTTACATCTTCTGATGGCCTTATACATAGACTGTGCATTATTGCCTGACCAATAATTCAGTATCGGATCTGCCGGCGTTTGTATCCCCCTTATCAGGTTAAATCCCGATTCATCGAAAAAACGAGTTTGAAGAATAGGATATATAATTTCAGAAGAAGTTGTAAAGCCTGGATTCTTCGTTACATCTGCCAGCTGCTGCATAGTTGAATAACAGCCGAACAGGTAGTTTTCGGCCTCATTGCGATTTCTGAAGGCGTATTCAAGAGTACCCACATTATCCGGGACGATGTCTAAATATTTTTTACATGATATGCTTACCGTACAAAACATTGTAAAACAGATCAGTTTGTAGTATAATTTCATAGCTTAATCTTTTCGCGGTTATAGATTCACGCTTAAACCCACATTAAATACTTTTTGTATAGGATATGCGAAACCGTTTCCTCCCTGCTCCGGATCCCACATCTTGAATGAACTAAGTGTAAATAAGTTCAGACCGTTAACATATAGCCTGCAGTTGTTTACGTGCATTCTGCTTAGCAGCCGTTTCGGAAGGGTGTATCCGATCTCAAGTGATTTTAACCGTAGAAAGCTTGCATCGCGAAGCCACCATGTACTCGATTGTAAGTTATTGGCGATTGCCGATGCATCGGTACCAAGCCTTGGGTATTGTGCATAAAGATCCTGATTCTCTTCAGACCAATGACTGTCGGCAAACTGCTGCAAAACCTGGGTATTACCGTAAATGTACTTTTGAAAACTTGGAATAAAAGGACTTACCCTGGTAGGATCAACAAAAAATGATACGCGCGATTGTCCCTGAACGAAAGCAGAGAGGTCAAGGCCCTTAAACCGGGAAGAAAACCCAAAGCCAAAAACAATCTCCGGAGTTTGCGGATATCCCAGAAATACCAGGTCAAGATTATCGATTTTTCCATCTCCGTTCATGTCGCGATACTTTATGTCGCCGCCACGAGGCGTACTCGTATACTTGTTTCCCCATTCGTCCTGCACAGACATGATCTGAGAAGGCGAATTGGCCACTTCTTCATCGTCTACAAACAAACGCTCAGCGATATAGCCATAGCCCCGGCTGATAGGCTGCCCGATAAAATGTCTCCAGGGCTCCGCGTAATTCGGTTCCTCTATATAAGTATACTTATTAGTGGAATAAGTGAAATTACCCCTGAATGAAAGACCAAGGCCACTGGCGAACGATCTTCCATAATCTGCCGATAGATCGATACCCTTTGAATCTACCACACCAAGATTTGTAAACACATCAGATTCAAGCCCCTCAGTTACGGGAATATCGCGCTTGCGCAAGATATTGTACCTGTGATTCTGATAAACTTCTGCGATAACACTCAGATTGTTTAACAAAGTAGCCTCTATGGCCAAATTGGTTTGTCTAGACGTTTCCCATGTTATACCAGAATTTTCATAACTTCTTATGAACACACCCTTACGTTCATATTGATTATTAAATCCAAATTGAGAATAGTTGGGACCAGTAGCCAGGTCTACGTCTGAAAGATAGAAGAACCTTTGGTCGCCGATTGCGTCGTTACCCACCAGACCATGACTTGCCCGGATCTTCAGGCGGCTGATCAGGCCGTTTTGTTTCCAAAATCCTTCATTAGAAACGACCCAGGAACCACCGATCGTTGGGAAAAAGCCAAACCGGTGTTCTTTTGAAAATCTTTCCGACCCATTATAGCCGAAGTTAAATTCTGTGAAATACTTATTCTTGAAGGAATAAGTAAGCCTGCCGGCAAGCCCCATATTCCTAAAGGGCAGGGAGTATGGCAAAGTGGTAATGTTGAGTCTGGGATCTTTAGCACTGGAGTAAACAGTAGACTGCATCGTACCGATCAGGGTTGAATTGATATTATGGTTCCCCAAGGATTTGTTATAATCCAGCGCCCCCTGTAAATACACGAACGTATTTGCATTAGGTTCATTCCTGGAATAATTAAGATACTCAGTAGCTACATTATCTCCGGTTGGCTGAGGATTTAACCAGGTAAGCGTATACTTATCCTCAAGCCTGTCGTAAGAACCAATGTTGTAATAAAAAGGGTTATAAGCTGTTTGAGAATCAAAATACGAATACCTGTTCGTATTGAATATCCCCCTGAACTTAAGCCCGCTGGTTACAAACTCGAGATCCTGGTTTAATTCAAACTGTGCGGACATTCTTGATTCCGAAGAATTTTTGTGACCGCGTAGTAAGGCAGCGTAAGGATTATTATATAGAATGGAATTATTGCTTGTACCTCCGGCTGTACCGTTGTTCCCAAACAAAATGTGTTTAGAGTTTAGATTTGCTTCGTCTGCAGGATAAAAAGCAGGAAACAGAACCGGGCTTGTGTGAACCGCCACGTTATAGAGATCGGACGCAAAAGAGCCGTCGACCGTGATAGGGCCGTTATATTCACTAAAGGTACCAGAGAGTCTCACAATAGCTTCGGTAGTTTTGGTGATATTGACATTCACGTTAGACCGCAACTGGTAGTTCTTAAACTTCAGACCATTGTCGTTGTTATTGCGGTTATCTGTTTTCAATACCCCGTTGTCCACATTATAGGTACCCGTTATGTAGTACTTCGCGACGCCGCCGCCGCCGCTTATGCTTAGGTTGTTTCTTTGGGTTGTGGCGGTCTTCCTGAATAGCAGATCAAGCCAGTCGACCGCCGGATAAACATATTGATTACTCCCTGGAGCACTCTCAATTGTAGCTTGCGTGTTCCGTATCTTCGCAGGAGAAAAAGGCAAAGGAAGTTTTGGGTCTCTTGTTAGGGTAGCTTCATTATACAGATGCATATACTCTATAGGATCAACCAGATCAAGTGTTTGCGTAGATTGAGAAGACGAGAACTCCGATCTGAAATTGATCTTCGCCGGCCCCTCCTTTCCTTCTTTTGTATTTACCAGGATCACACCATTTGCTCCCCTGGCTCCGTATAATGAAGTAGCACTGGCATCCTTCAGGATCACGAAACTTGCGATATCATCCACCTGAAGTCTGGCCAAATCGTTGGCCGTCAGCTCAACATTGTCTATCAGGATCAAAGGATCCCTTTTGTAACCGAACGTAGTGACTCCCCGAATAAAAAATGAGGCATTATCCTGTCCCGGCTGACCGCTTCGCTGATAAGCGATCACCCCGGCAGCCTGGCCTGCAAGAGCTGCTGTAAGGTTGCTGGCCGGAATTTTCAACTCACCTGGTTTGATGCTCGTGACCGATCCCACAAGAGCCTCCTTTCGTTCCTTTTTCCCGAAAGCTGTAATTACAACTTCATTGATCAAATTCGAAGATTCTTTTAAAACTATAGTCAGTGTTTTTTTAGCTTCATTAACCACGATCCGTTGTTCTACAAATCCAACGTAAGAGATCTTAAGCGCTGTTCCCGATGGTACTTCCAAAACGAAACGGCCGTTCACATCTGTACTGGTTCCTAAATTTTTTTGGTTCTCTGCAACAATAGCAACCCCGATCAAAGGCCCGCCCACCGAATCCTTCACAGAGCCGGTAACAATGATCTTTGGAGGCGTCTGAGCGTAAGCCTCAGAATAAATGCCTGAAAAAAACAACAATAAAATAACTGAGGCACTGGACGTCCTGACCAGAAACCCTGTTGCTAAAAATGTTTTGAGCGTATAAATTGCCTTCATAAAACTTGGTTAATAATCGATTTTTTGGTTCAGCGGCGAATTTGTGTGACAAGGATATGCTATAGTTTAAAAAATAAGAATTACTTATCCTGTTAAGAATTGATAATGCATCTCATAAAATCCTTTGAAAATTGGTTTAAATCCTTCTATTTAAATAAAGTTTAACGTGTATCTATTATTTCAATCACATACACTGCCTCTCAAAATTCAATCAATACGGTTTATAATTAGTTTAACCCTATTTCTTTAGCAAGAACGCCTAACCAGGTGCCAGGCTTCAAAAGAAACAGGTAAGTATTTTAATACTTATCTATAGTATAAAGTTACAGAGAACAAAAGCGATTCAAATGGATAAAGAACATCAAACAATGGACAATATTATCCTTATTTAAGGCTATTTAACCTCTGAAATTTTTAGGATCACGCTTGTCCTTCCTGAATTTACATCAGGGTTGAACCCTATTTTCATTAAAAAATCTCCGCTATAAGAAATGTCAGTACTTAAGGTCGATGTAGTTCCCGGATATAGATTGATCTCTGTTAGCCGGTATTTCTTTTTAGGATCGAGGCCCTTCAGCTTAACAGGCAACCTGCTTCTTTCCCCGTAGCGGTTATTGACCAGGTAGTTAAATAGCACTCCTTCTGCTTTGCGTTCGTCTAAATACAGCATAGACGCTACACTGCTTTCCTTCGGGTGTGACAAGCGGAACTGGTCGCCATGCCAGATAATAGATTTAAGGTCATTATAGTTACTTATGGCTTCCTGGCAAAACTTCAGATCATTCTCCGGAAGTTTACTGACCACTATGTCAAAGCCCAGTTTGCCCATCATTGCTACATCCGTCCTAAACTTTATCGGCTGTTTTCCCCAGTCGGTAACGTGATTGGTAGAACTAAGGGCCGGAAAGAAATAAGAGTACTCCCATTGCATAAAAATGCGTTCTAAAGGATCTGTATTATCACTAGGCCAGTATTCTGTAAAATATTGTAAAGCGGCATAATCTACACGTCCCCCGCCGCCCGAGCATAGCATCATAGGTACTTTCGGATATTTGGCCCGGATCCTTTCCAATACTCTATAGAGCCCTCTCATGTACTCAATGTAAAAATGAGACTGGTTTTTAAGATAAGAAGAATGCGCGTTGTAAATTACCGCATTACAATCCCATTTTATATATGCAAGCTCCGGGTTTTTCGTAAAGAGGTCGTCAACAACTCCGTAAACAAAATCCTGTACCGTCGGGTTAGCCAGATCCAATACAAGCTGATTTCGAAAATAGTATTCCTCCCGAACAGGTTGTTTTACAACCCAATTAGGATGCTTCTCGTAAAGCTCGCTTTTCGGATTTACCATCTCTGGTTCAATCCAGATCCCAAACTTGACTCCATTATTTTTTGCTTCCTTGACTAGCGAAGAAATTCCGTTAGGAAGCTTCGTCTTATTTTCCTTCCAATCACCAAGCCCCGCCCTGTCATCATTCCTTGGATATTTATTAGCAAACCAACCGTCGTCCAGAAGGAACAGATCAACTCCCAGCTTTTTCGTATCCTTAAGAAGCTCACTAAGTTTATTCTCATTGAAATCGAAATACGTCGCTTCCCAATTATTCAGTAAGGTAAGACGATCCCCATTTCCATTTAATAGCTTATAATTTCTTGCCCACCTGTGCAGTTGCCTGCTGGCCTCCCCCTTACCTTTGCCTGAAAGAGTATATAGAAATGCCGGGGTAACGAAAGCCTCTCCTGCTTTCAAACTATAGGGGGATGCATAGTTGTTAATTCCAGCAATTATCCTCAGATTATTAAGATGATCAAGTTCCAGATCAATACGAAAATTTCCACTATATTCAAGCGCGCCGTACAGCACATTGCCTTCATCCTCAGAGGCTGGCTTATTCATAGAAACCATGAAAACGGAGGGCTGGAATAAATTGGCCCGGGTGCCGAGTTTTGAATCAAGGGTCTTTATACCATGGGTGAGCTGCGTCTCTTCAGCCTGCATCTCTTTTGCCCAGTCTCCATAATACTGACGTAGCCAATAGCTTTCTGCTTTCATTACCAGGTTAGCCGAAGCATATTTATGGAGTATTACATTACCTCTCTCATGATGACGGATAACGCTCCACTGCTCCACAACGTCTTCGTTATAATACGACTTATAGTGCAGGGTCACTTCAAAATTATATACCGGATCTTTCAGATGGACCCGCAATTCAGAAACATTTTCATCCAGCTTTTTCAAGTCATGACTTACATAGCGCAGGTCCAGCGAATTATTTCCGTCCGCATGAGTGACTGTGATGGCAGGTTCTACCAAATTCCGTGACCCCGAAGCAGTATATACAGAATTCAATACGCCGCTATAATCATTCGCCAATTCTTTGGCAGATGATATACGTTGGTATTCCGTTTTATTTTCCAGTCTTTCGCCCAAATAGGCAATACGGCAGTCCCTTTTCTGATCGACCTCTAGTACCATCGCAGTGTTTCGTGTTTCAACCGGCATTATCGTCTGAGCATTCGCCGTGAGAAGCCCCGTCAAAACAAGAAATGGGGTCAATAAAAGATTCATCAATGAACTATAAAATAAACTATAATTTGTCTTCATATTTAACTGATTGATCCGTTGAATTAGCTTTTTCGGATTGAACTTCAATAACTTGATCGTTAAGTTTCACTTTTAGTTTTTCAGGCTTAGGAGACGAAATCTTGTAATAGATCACCTTTCCCTCTTTCCAAGAGAAATCAACAGTAAAATTACCTCTTGCTTTAAGCCCCTTGACTTCGCCGGAAGCTTTCCACAGGTCAGGAACAGACGGCAAGAGAGCAATGTAGCCTTCGTGACTTTGAATCAGCATTTCTGCAATTCCTGCAGCCGCCCCGAAATTACCATCAATCTGAAAAGGCGGGCCAGCTGAAAGGAGATTAGGATAAACTCCCCCTCCTGCTCCGTAGTTGATATCTGTTCGTAAGGTAGGCTTCAAAAGCTCCCTGAGTAATTTAAAAGACCGGTTACCATCATGCAGCCTTGCCCAAAACAACAACTTATATGCGATCGTCCAACTTGGGCCGTCATCCCCCCTTACTTCCAATGTTTTCTTCGCTGCTTCTGCCAGATCCGGAGTTGAAGAAGGGGTGATTAAAGTTGCCGGGTATAGGCCATAAAGATGTGAGATATGACGATGCTGGGGGTCAGTTTCCTTGTAATCTTCCAACCATTCCATAACTCTTCCGTCACCCGAAATTCTGCCAACAGGCGGAAGCTGCTGCAATTTAGACTTAAGTACCTCTATGAACGACTCGTCCTTGTCAAGCTTCTCCGCAGCATAAATAACATTAGAAAAAAGCTCCCGTACAATTTGATTATCAATAGTAGGTCCTATAGTAACACTGGCAGTTTTACCATTTGGCAGATAGAAAGTATTTTCAGGCGAAACTGAAGGGCCAGTCACCAACCAGCCACTTTTAGGATCTTTAAGTAAAGCATCATTATAAAATTCTGCCGACCCTTTCAGGATAGGATAAATGCTCTTCAAATATTTGAGATCCTTCGTAAAAACATAATGGTCCCATAAATTATTACACAACCACCCCGATCCTGCATTAGCTACACCCCAGGATGCACTCTCTCCAGGTTCTGTAAATCCCCAGACATTAGTAATAACATGAGCTATCCAACCCCTGGCATTATAATAAGCTTTCGCGGTTTTCTCTCCATTTCTAATCAGGCCTCGCACTAATTCTGCTAAGGGCAGATTGAGCTCAGACAAGTTCGAAACTTCAAGAGGCCAGTGATTCATCTGCACATTCACATCAAGATGATAGTCACCATTCCATGGCGTATGTACCTGATGAGCCCAAAGTCCCTGCAAATTTGGAGGAAGAAGACCGGGCCGTGTGCTGCTAATCGATAAATACCGTCCGTATTGATAGAACAAGGCCGGTAAAGCTTTATCTGCCTGGGGGTTATTGTAAAAGGCTTCAAGACGTCTGTCTGTGGTCAAAGCAGAATTCTCACCATTGCCCAAATTGATGCTTACCCTGGAAAAAAGCCTCGAGAAATTCCGGACATGACGCTCCTTTTGCGTTTCATAGTTCTTCTTCATTGCGACAGCAAGCTCCTTATCGATCGTTCTGGTGAAATCCTGATCTCTAAAATCGGTTCCGGCTGAAATGAAAATCAATATCTCGGAAGCATTTTTGATAACGAGGCTATTAGCAGTAGCCACCTGTGACCCGTCTTTTATCTGAGCACGTAACTTCACCATATATTGCATCCCTTTACCGTCCGTTCCGTTATCCAGCTGTCCGCTCATCCGCAGCTCCGTCCCCCGCGTTTCTGTCTTAAATCTCTCCGGCCTGCTTAAACTAAGGGAACAATTAAGTATACCCGGCCGGTCGGCAGTTAACCTGATGATGTTGACATCGTCATCGAAGCTTGTAAAATACTCCCTTCTATAGTTTACCCCATTGATCTTAAAGGAACTGGAAGCTATTGCCTTATCCAAAACTAATTCCCGGTTATAGTTCTCAAATTTTTCCGGATGAGATACACCAGCAGATTCGTCAGAATATTGAAAATTAAGATCAAGCTGGCCCATTACCTGGAATTTTCCCCATTGACGGCCGCCTGATCCAGGTCCCTTACATACAAATTCCTTATTCACCAGCTCCTGGGCCTCATCATTTTTCCCTTCCATAAGGAGTTTCCTGATTTCCGGAAGAACCTTATACGCATTATAGTTATTCGCATCCTGCGGACTTCCCGACCATAAGGTAATATCATTAAGGATGATTTTTTCTGTAATCACTCCCCCGTCGGGAGTCATCCCCATTCTGCCATTGCCCAACGGAAGCGTTTCCTCCCACATGCTGGCCGGTTTATCATACCAGAGCTTTAACTCCTGGCTCTGCCCTGCCGAAACCTTCGTGAGGCAGGCAATAAGTAGAATGGTCTTAATAGTTTTTCTGCGGATCATGTTATTCTAAGTGTTCGTTGTAATGTTTCTATCAGTTGCCAGCAAATATGAAGTTTATGCCTAAGCCATAATAATCAACACCGGTTTAAACTGATAATTCTGCACTGTTAAAAGCTTAACGAGACTTGGTGAGTCGTATCAAAAAATCCCTGGTTTACTTCTAAATTTCTTAGTTAATTAGATTGCATAAAATTATCATGATAAATGCCAAATGAACATGGACAAACACTAAAAACGCATGGACAATCTTAACCCTAACACAGGACCAGTCATATACAAAAAGAGCCTGACATTTGCCCGGCTCCTAATCTCATATTTAATCTCTTCTTACTTATACGCAATAAACTTCTGTTCCAGCTTTACTATCTTCTCAAAAAAAGCTTTGAAGCTGGGGTAATCTGCAGGCAAGATCTGCTGAGGACGATCGTTTATAAAATTACGTGTAACAACCAGCGTAGTTGGAGTTTTCAAAGAGTATTGAAGCGAGTACTTCAGATTTTTAAATGAGAAATTCTCGCTGGCTGGAACTTCAATAAATTTTTTCCCTTCAGGCGCGGTGATTTTCACCACCGTCTCATACAGATCCGCATCTTCATAATTCCAGTACTCGATTGGATAAGTACGCTCCTCGGCACTGAATTTATCTACTGAAGCAACTACATCCTGATAATTAATTTTAAAGGTTTGCATACTGCCAATCTCAGCAACCTCGTTGTTTACCTGATAAGAAAAGTTACAAACCACCGAATCTTCCAGGTTATCAAGCCCTTGAAATGACAATTTCTGCACCTTTACAGGATTTTTATACTGATTAGACACAGCCTCCTGCATTTCCTTAAGCCGCTTATCATTGTCTAATGTTTTGTATGTATTTCTTATAGACGAGGATAAATTCCCTGACTTCACAAATTGGACGTCGATCTTTTGATCTGATCCTACTGGCTGTATATCAATTCTTCTCCTGGCAATGTCCTTCGTTTTTGACACGGGATTTAAAACCGTAAGCTCCGATGCAGGCATTCCATTTTTGGATGGAATTTCCAGTATAATGCTCCCATCAAATTATTGGGTAAACTGGCGAAAGGCAGTTCACTGTCGGTTAGCTCCAGATAATAGTCCTTATTGTCGAGGTTAGCTTTTACGATGCAATGGTTGAAATCCATCCCAGGCAGCACCAGATCCTTAACTCCGTTATCCCTGGTATCAACAAGGACCATCTGCGCTTTAATCCCGGCCATTTTTGCAAGGGTGACAAAAAGATTTGACAAGTCTTTGCAATCTCCCAGCCTCGTGGTTAAGGTTAAAGCCGCCTTTTGAGGGATATAAGCACTTTGTCTGAACGACACTGAGCTGTAACGGATATTCTTCTCAATATAATCGTAAATCTTTTTTCCTTTCTGAAACTCAGTAAGCTGCTTTCCTCCGACCGGAAAAATGGTGGCATATACATCTTTTAAATAGTGATTTTCTTCAGTGCGGTTATTGATAACATCAGCATACCAGCCCGAAATCTCACTCCATGCAGGAATAGTGGAGATGTGCAATACGTCGCTGACATCAACCGATTGAGGCATAAGAGGCTCATCTTTATCCGGCTCAGGATTTAAGATTCCCCATGCGTACTTTTTAAAGTTTTCTACAGTACTTATCTCAGGCTTGATTCCGGATTTGTTAAAATAAGAATTGATCTTTTTATCTTCTGGTGCCAGCAGATTGTAGCGGGTAATGGCAGAATATATTTTTCCACCGAAATAATATTTGTCTTTAAATTCTTTTGCGAAGCGTCCATAATAAAAACTTTGTAAACGATACTTAAGATAAACAATATCACCAGCTTCCAGGTTAGTGAATACAATTTCATTATTTTATTTCTCCCCCTCAATTCTGGCTCCGTTCTTTTTAATGATCTCTGCTTTCTCGATCAGCAATTCCTGCGAGTTGTTATAGCCGATGGAAGTTTCTTTATATCTATCAACACCGGTCTGATTCATAATTCTTAGTACGGTATTAATATATTCCTCCGTAGCACCTCCCGGGTAGATCACAACATCTTTTTGGTCGAGTATATAGTAATATCCATAGTCGGTATTCTTCGCCTGATCGATCTTATCAGCGTTAATAACCTGATTTACATCAACCGTTGGCAGCAGCCTTAACTCCGGCTTCCCGCCCAGTTTTCTGATCTTATTGATGATATCATATTGGTTTGGATCGCATTTCAACGATTTTTCATAGGCCTCCTGTGCTTTAGCCGTATTTTTTTGTTCACTTAACATATCGCCCAAACTAGCCCAATAACGCTCATCGTAACTACTTAGTGAAAGGGCTTTGTTAATATAATCCTGAGCCTTACTGTACTGCTTGATCCCATAGTAATACTGAGCCAGGTCGCTAAAGCCGGATGGGCTGTACGGAAAACTTTTGGCTATAATCTCTTTTATTGCCAGTGCTTTATCCTGCTTACCCAAATCGGTCAGTATTTCCTGAAAGCGAACCCATGCAGCATTATTATAGTTATTTTTCATGTAGTTCTCGTAAACAGAAAGCGCAGCCTTATTATTCTTATACACCTCTTTGTTAATGGTGTACATCATGTTCAGGACTGTCGTATTCTCCGGATACAACTGATACATTTTTTCCGAAAGCTTGATCAGGTCTTCGTACTTCTTCTCATGGTTGAGTATTCCAATCTTATATCCGTAAGTTGTTTCATCTTCCCCATAAAGCCTAATACGCTTTTCAAGTTCGGCTTCAACCTCGCTGAACTTTTCACTATCATACAGATGCTTCAATTGATAGTCAAGAACGAACAAACTTTCAGGATCGGCCTCTTTAACCTTCTGGATATTTGTAAAGAATTTATCACATGCTGACAGTAAATAATATTTAGGCGTATCAGCGAATTCCGCACATGCCCAACCCGCTCTGTTTTAACGGAATAATCCTTGCCCCTGTTGCTTAATTTGCGTTCCGTCTTGTTTTTAAAAACGACAATATCACACTTGCTGAGATGACAAAGGCAATCACAAGCAGAGATATAAAAATGGGAATCTTAAATACGTCAATAAAAACCATCTTCACGCCCACGAACACTAGTATCAGAGCCAATCCGTACGTCAAATAAACGAACCGGTCGATCAGGTGAGCAAGGGCGAAATAAAGAGAGCGAAGCCCAAGGATTGCAAAAACATTCGAAGTATAGACCATAAACTCATCCTGGGTGATGGCTAATATGGCTGGGATACTGTCGACCGCGAAAATCAGATCGGTCGCTTCGATGAACAGCAACACAAGAAAGAGAGGCGTCGCATGTGTCCTACCGTTTTCCCTGATAAAAAACTTTTCACTCTGTATCCCCTGGCTGACGGGGATTATCCTCCTCACTAACCGGATAAATATGTTTTTTTCCGGCTCCAGCTTCTTGTCTTTCTCGGAAAACATTTTATAACCGGTGTATATCAGGAAAACTCCAAAAAGGTATACTGTCCAATGGAATTTTTCAATCAGAGCAACCCCTGCAAAAATGAAAATTACCCTCATTACAAGTGCTCCCAGGATTCCCCAGAACAGTACCTTGTGTTGATAAATCGGAGGAATTTGGAAATATCTGAATACCAGCACAAAGACGAAGATATTATCGACACTTAAAGATTTTTCAACAAGATAACCAGTGAGAAACTCGAGTGCTTTCTGCTCCCCATACCAATAATACACAAATACGTTGAACACCAAAGCCAAACTGACCCAAATCCCTGACCAGATTAAAGCCTCTTTAATCGTAATTATGTGAACCTTTCTGTTGAAAATGCCCAGATCGAGAGCCAGCATTAACAACACAAATAAGTTGAACTCTAACCAGAATGCTTGTGTATGCATTTTGCAAATTATTAAGTTTACATAAAACGGGAACTAGGAAAACTAGTTTTGAGGTACTGATAATTATTCCTTAATTATAGCTTAACTCCTACTTGACTCCCCACGGGCAAATGAAGTTTCGATACTCCCCCCAAATATTCTCACGGGAAGTCTTAGGCCTGTATTAAGTCTTCAGAAGTTTTTAGTAAGCGGGAGATTGATCATTTAGGCAAAAAAATACTTTGTTTATGCAATATTTAACTACCGCAATTTGATTAAATCCGACAGACCTGAAAAAGAAACAAAATTTCTCTTACAAGGTTAGACTACAAAGAAGAAGAAGTATGGATTTCGAATGTGGTAAAGGTGCAATGCCAAATCAAAGAGATGTTATTCTGGAAAGGGAAACAAATCTGAAGATTCAGGTCTTTAATCAAAGTGATGAATTATTCGTACCCAACGGGAAAGAGGTCCATTTCTTTGGAGACAACTTTGGCGAGGTCCTGGCATTTGAGACAATAGGTTATCAGCACGAAAGTGAAGCGTTTATCCTTTCTGCGATTAAATGGTATGCTGACTACCTTGGATTTTCAAAAATGAAGATCTATCGTAATAACCCTATCCTGTAATAGCAATATCACTTCTTTTTTGCTTGTTTTGACAGGGCTGGTGCGGTTGATTTAGCATCCTTGGTATTCTTGTCATTTTGGTAACTCGATGTGCTTTTTGATGCCGAGTCTTCTTTCTTTGCTTTTTTTTCGTTGCCTTTACTCATGACGATTTGCTGTTAGATATGTACAATAAACACCAACTAAAATCTGAACGGAAAAGCTCTCGATGAGATTAGAGTTAGGATATTAGTACAAGACTCAATTCAATGGATTGTTTCAGCGAAAGGGAAAAACATATTAAAAAAGAAAGGGAGTACATAATGCCTCCCCTTCACAAATCAAACCCTACTAAATCTAAACTATGAAATTCTTATTAAAGATACTCGGTATACGCATTGGCAAAAACAGAGTTGCAACCTTTATTTTTCATGACATTCGCATGGCAGGCTTTTTCACCGACTGCTATACCTAGGGTTGTGGGTGCTACTTCTGCAGAGCCGCCTAATGACTCAGCTTCCTAAAATTTATCCAGAAAATCGTCCCACCTTCCTCCGGGTTTTCAATCCAGATGCTGGCATTATGTTTTTCAAGAATTCGTTTAACTATTGCCAGCCCAACGCCTGTACCTTCATAGTTCGAAGAAACGTTTACCCGTTTAAAAAGCTCAAATACCTTAGAATGATCACCGGTATCTATCCCGATCCCATTGTCCTGAACTCTATAAAGAGTTTCAAATTCACCGCCAAACCCTTCCACTGTAACTGTGGGTGGGTTAGAAAGCCGGGAATATTTAACTGCGTTATTGATCAGATTGGCGAATACCTGGTAAAGCATAGTGCGATCGCCATGTATATCAGGGGTTTGATTAACGTTCAGGATCAAGTCAGGATGGCGGAAAGCTAAAACTATTTCTTTTTTTATGGCACCCAGAAGTTCATTCATATTGATCAGTTGAAACTGAGTTTCCGACCGTCCCACTCTTGAGTAGTCGAGTACTTCTGCAATCAGGGTATTCATTCTGGTTATTCCCACACTGATGCGGGCTGCAAACCCTCGGCCGTCTTCATTTAATGACTTGTTTCTTTCTAGCAGTTGAGCATAGCCTTTTATGACCGTAAGAGGCGTTTTTAGATCATGAGAGATAGTGCTGCTGAACATTTCCAGCTCCTGATAGGCTTCCTTTAGTCTTTCATTTAAGATCCTGACTTCGCTGGCTTTTTTATTGATAACATAAAGGAGCTCTTCCTTGAAACGTACCGCTTTATTTTGCTCATACACTGTCCACGCTTCGGATGTTTCTTTTAAGATCTTTTTAAATTCTTCAAAAGATCTTCTTGGTGAAATAGAAAATTCTCCATCAGGCCCGGGTTCCACCGGCTTGTCCGGATTTCCAGCCCATGCAATGCTCTGCACATATTCCGGCTTGAACCAGATGATATACTCCTTTAATTCCTTTGAAAGCGCGCAAGCTAAAATTCCACTGGCAACATCCACATATTCCTTAGCTTCCGGAATAAATTCACTTAGCTTAGTAGTATAAAACACAGGGTCAACCTGAGTTTTGGCGAGCCAATTTATGATTCCTGATATCTGCTCATCTGAAGGCACATTACCATCTTTAACCACGTTACCTTCATATACAAGATATGCCCCACCAGCACGTACAATATTTTTAAACGATCCAGAAGAGCTAAGCACAGCCTGCAGTATTCCTTCTTCTCTTCTTAACTTTGAAACAATATGGTCAAATTCTGCCTTATACTTTTTTTGTTCAATATTAGCAATCTCTTCTTCTTTAAATTCGATAAGAGAAGAAACGACTTGGCCGAACAACAGAGCTGCTTCTCTGATTTTACGACTAATGTGTTTAGCCGTGTAGTTATGGCAGGCGATCAATCCCCACAGCTTCCCCTTACAGATCAAAGAAATACTGAAACTTGAAGCCACTCCCATATTCTTTAAGTATTGGATATGCATTGGGGACACTGAACGAATTGAAGAATAAGTCAGATCAATCGGCTCATTGAGAAAGGACAAAATTGCAGAAACAGAGCTATTTACATCTGCAATTAACCTGACCTTATTAATCTTATAGAGGTTTCTGGCCTGCTCCGGAATATCTGAAGCAGGGTAATGAAGATGCAGAAAAGGATCCAGATCCTCCTCTTTTGCTTCAGCTATTACTTTTCCATGAGCATCCTCCAAAAATTGATAGATCATTACCCTGTCAAATCCAATGATCCCTTTAACCTTTTCTACTGAATAATTCAGAATATCCGGCAGATTATCCACTGCAAGGATAAAGGAAATATCTTTTCCTACTTCATTATGAATATCGATGGAGTTTTGTTCTTCAAGCAATTCAAATTCCAGGTATATATATTCCTGATGAATATAAAGCGAGAGATCGAGGCTTTTTCCATTAAATGATATGGCACGGGTTTGCGTTTCATTTTTTCTCGCTGCCTCTACCAATGTCATTAAAGGGGAATCAGAACCATCTCTCGAAAGATATTTCTCCAGTGTGTTAAGGCCTCTGCCAAGGAGTTCGCCGGCAGCGATGTTTAAATGATCTAAAATATTACTACTTACATAAGTTATAATATTAGAAGATGACTGTGCGACTACCAGAAACCCACAGGTTTGAACGGCTCCGGGAATATGGATCGGTTCAGTGGCGCAATTACTTAAATCTATTCTCACTTTTGGCATCGAATTCTTTTCCTCTAGGTATGCTGGGCAAAAATACTATTTATTATTCCGCAAGCTGCTATCTGTTAATAATTATTAAAGTGTTAGATAGGATTTTTAATTATAAGATTAATCTCACGCATAATCCGCAGCTGGATAGGAAGAAGACATTCCTGCCATAAAGGGTTTACAAGTAGAAACAGTTTCCTTTACAACAACGCTTTAGCATTGGTTGAAGGCTAATTAAGTGCTATGTTTGATATGCCCTCCATGTACCTATGAAAATGCCCCGGCTGCCCCCACAGTCCGGGGTTTATTTTGCTTCTAAAACAATTCTGCGGAAATGATATTATTAGAAAAAAAGGAGGAATTTTATGTTACGCAGCATTCAAAGTTTGAAGAACTTTACGATGATGGCAACAGACGGTGAAATAGGAAAGGTCAAGGATTTTTATTTTGATGATCAGACCTGGACACTCCGTTACCTGGTAGTTGAAACCGGAAACTGGCTATTTGGCCGCAAGGTACTTATTTCAACAACTGCATTGCACGCCCCCGACTGGGATACGCATTCGTTTCCAGTTAATCTTACGAAAGATCAGATTAAGCACAGCCCTGATATTGACACAGAAAAACCCGTATCTCGCCAACAGGAGGCTAGTTTACATAGTCACTATTTGTGGCCCGTTGAAGGAGGCCTCGGCTTTATGACCACCGGAATGGTGGGCGGTGTAGTTCCGCCAGAGGTGGCGTTTGACGACCAGATTGCACAGGAGTTAAACAAAGAAGATACCGGTCAGGCAAAAGAAAACCACTTAAGGAGTTTTAAGCATTTAAGAAGTTATCAGATCCGTAATGCCGACGATGAAATTGGTGAAGTGGAAGACTTTTTAATTGATGACAACAAGTGGACCCTGCCTTATCTAGTAGTTGATACAGGAAACTGGTATGCAGGGAAAATGATATTGGTCCCATCGCGGTTCATTGACAGGATTGAATGGGAAAGCACATCGGTTTATCTGCTCAAATCCGTTCATTCGCTAAAAAACAGTCCGGAGTTTGATTATACCAAGCCGCTAAATGAAGAATATTTGAGAAGTTTTGATCTTGGAAACATGAATTAGTGTGATCCGGATGGGTAAATACCGCTTTATTAAAAAAGGGCAGACTGATTTACAGTACTGCCCTTTCGCTTATTAAACTTAAAGATTATTCACAATCTATCTGTGTCAAATTCACCCCATTGAGAATGACATCGAATTCAGTCCGGCGGTTCAGCTGCTGATCTTCTTCAGAACAGGGCACCCCGTCGTAACAACTGTTTGTCAGGCGGCTTTTGCCATAATACTCTACCCGGATACGTTTTGGCGAAATCCCATGAGAAACGAGGTATGCCTTGGCTGCCTCTCCCCTGCGCAGTGAAAGCGCTTTATTATACCCGGAAGACGCCCTGCTATCACAATGGCTGGCTGTAATAACCGTCATTTCAGGATGGTCCTGCATTAAGCGGACTAATCTCTGTAATGGCAAGCGGGCGTCCTCGCGGATAAAAGACTTATCGAGATCATAGTAAATGTTCTCCACCTTGAATACTTTTTTTAATGAGTCGCAGTTTCTGGTTACCCATAATTGTGATTTATTGGCTCTCTCAAGCAACAAATTGACTACAATCGTGCTATCATCTTTTATGCCTGCAGAACTGATGAAAACTCTTTTGGTTACATAACCGGGATGCATACCGATCACTTCATAATCCGTTTCTTTTACAAGTTCTTTTCCAAAATCTCCCTTACGCCTGACAAAAAGAGTATCTGTACCGTAACTATGCTGAAGGTATACCTGTCCCTTAAGAGGGATCTTTGTATAGGCATCCAGAAGCACTCCTTCAAGCTTCACGTGGTAATTTTGGCGTCTATACTCGAAAATATCATCACTGCCATCCCGGTTCGAGCTGAAATAGCCTGATTTGCCGTCAGCGCTTCTGATCATCCCAAAATCATCAGCAAAGCTGTTGATCGGCGCGCCCAGGTTTTTAGGAACTCCCTGTGGCTTGAGGTCTTTAATAATTACTTCAAAAATATCAAGACCTCCAAAACCAGCGTATCCCGTAGATGAGAACAATAAAACTCCGTCATTTGCAAATGAGGGAAACAGCTCGTTGCCTTCTGTATTAATCTTAGGTCCCATGTTAACCGGTTTGCCCCAAAATCTTCCCTCGCCAGCGCGAACGCAGTAATACAGATCTGTACCTCCAAAACCTCCGGGTTTATCAGACGCAAAAATCAGAATATTACCGTCTTTGCTTAGTGCCGGATGTCCTACTGAGTATTCATCGTTATTATATGGGAAAGCTTCAATCTTAGTCCAGTCTGTACCACTTGCTGTATACAGTTTAAGCTTCATCGTACCGTCGTCGCTTTTGCCAATATTACCCTTTTGATAGTTATTCCTGGTGAACATCAGGGAACCTTCGGGCATGAGTGCGGCAGCTCCCTCGTTAAACTTACTGTTTACTTTTCCGGCTACGGGTAAAATAGTAAGGCCAGGATTTTCATCGGCCATGGTATTTTTCAGCCAGGTATTGTTAAGTTCTCCAAGGGTTTTACTATCGTTGCTTGTAGGAGCAGTATCATCATCGTTAAAGATAAACTGCTGACTTTTTTTCGCAGCAGGGGCTGCTGAAGACGAGCCCGCGGAGACCGCCTCGAGGCTTTCTACATAATATAGATTTGAATAAGGGGTTTGATCCCAGCCAAACACCGGCGTAATGAGCTTTGACTCAAGACGGTTGCTGGTAAATAGCAGGCCATTTTTATAGTATACTGGCGAATATTCGGCAGCTACAGTATTCAATTTCGTTTTAGAAACCTTCCATTCTGCATTATCTTCCATGGAAAATGCTCCCGCCTTTATAAAAGAAGTAGCCCTTTTGTCGCCTGGAACCAGCTTCAGGTATTTGCGATACCAGTTTTCTGATAGCTCATATTGTTCCTTGTTAGCCAGTGCTTCTGCATAGTGCAGGGCCCAGGAGGATTTAAGTCCGGGCTGAGCGCTTAATTTGGCAAACCAATACAGAGCTTCGTCGTAATTACGAAGGTTGCGGTTACAATAAGCCATGAGCTCCTGCGCACGTACGTTTGTAGAATCCTGTTTTAATACCGGCTCAAGATATTTTATTGTTGAAAGGAAACGCAGGTTCTTGTATTCTTTCTCAGCCATCTTAAGCTGAGGTTTAATTTTGGAAGACTGGGCTATTGACTTTTCAAAAAATGCCGCCAGTAACACTAGAACTATGATATAATATTTCTTCACGTACATTAAATTTAAAAGTATCTTGGTGAAAGCACTTTATTTTTGTCTAAACCGAACTCATAACGCAGCATAATTTCATGACCGCCTGAATTCACAGATTTCAGATTGGTGATACTATGGTCATAAGCATATCCGATGCGGATCTGCGGTGTGGCCTGAAGTTCGAACAATCCCGCAATGTCAGCGTTGGTGCGGTATGAAGCGCCGATCGAAAAAGTATTTTTGATCCAGAGGTTGAGGTTGGCATCGCCCTCTACAGGTGCACCCTTCACTCCCTTTATCAATACAGATGGTTTTAACTTAAAATCCTCGTCCAGATTAAACACATATCCCGACATAAAAAAGAGATGAAAATGCTGTTTATTTAACTTAGACTGGTAATCTTTATTTCCAGGTAAGGCATTAGCAAGTAATTGCGGAGACGAAAGCCCCAGGTAAAACTTATCAGAGTTGTAATAAACGCCAGTACCAAAATTGAATAGCACAGTGTTAACATCGCTGCTGAAAGCATTATCATAGGATGGACCTGAAGGCTCCAGCCGTGCACGGGTATAGTCCGCTTTATACTGGCTTACACTTCCCTGCAGTCCGAAAGAAAGACTTGCTTTATCCATACGTATACGGTATGCATAGGTAGCGACGGCGCCGTTCGTTGCTGTGATTCCAAGCTTGTCTGAAAACACCTGTAATCCAAGCCCAACCCTTTTATTACTAATGGGCGCATCGATGGTAAAGGTGGTAGTTTCTGGAGCTCCGTCCATTCCCGTCCACTGACTGCGATACAAGGCTGTTGCTGAGATCACGTTCCGGCTACCTGCGTATGCGGGATTTAAAGCCATCGTATTAAACATATATTGCGTAAACATGGCCTCCTGCTGGGCAAAAGCAGTGGTTGCGCTAAGTATCAGACTTATTAAAAAGGTTGATAAACCTAATGTTATTTTTCTTGTCTTCATTATTATTTTTACAAGTGTTCTTACCTGTTCAGTGTGATATAACCTGAGTACTTATCTGTACCTCCCAAATGGATAATGTAGTAGTAGGTACCTGTCGGCAGATCCTGTCCCAGGCAAAGTTTTTCCTGGCACCTGCCGTCCCAGTCGTTTTGATAGTCAGCTGATCTGTACACCCGGTTTCCCCAGCGGTTGAAGATCTCGATCTCTATTTTTCCGCCCCTGGCATTTCTGATAACAAAAGTGTCGTTGGTGCCGTCGTTATTGGGAGAAAATCCTTCAGGAATAAAGAGTTCAGGAAACAACATTTCTACTATAGTAGGATCCTTAGGGCTAACGTCTCCTGCAACAAAAGGATCCGGATTGGTTCCTGTTGTTGACTGATCTTCCGTTGGGTCGCTGTTTCCTGCGGAGACACCTCTGGCAAACGCAGTGTTGAGAAATAAGCCTTCCTTAGTAGTTAATCTCACATTTACCGTGAGCTCCACAGTTTGGGTGGTGTTAGCTGCCAGCGTGCTTGAAGGGTCGAGCATCTCCGTGACAGCAAATCCATTGAAATTATTCGCTGCTACCAGGGTTCCACTTGCTGTAAGCGATTTAATGATGAACTCAGCGCCTGTAAAGGTAAGGCCCAGGTCGTCTTTCAAACTTACATTCAATAAACTTTTCGTTCCGATATTTTTAAGACTGAACAGGTATTTTATATCATAGCTGCCATTTAACGAACGTGTGATGGTGCTCACGGCTTTCGCCAGACCTATTACAGGACTGGGAACATCATCGACATTGATCGTCACCGTAGCTGGAGCTGATATTGCTCCCAGATTGTCCTTTATGGTGTAGGTAAACACATCGATACCCGTAAAACCGGCGTTAGGGGTATATCTGTATTGTCCATTGCCGAGAGGGCTTAAGGTACCATTGGCCGGCTGCTGCACTTGCACGGTCTGGTTGTTTACCGTACCGTCGGTATCGGATGTCAGCGTAGGCAGGTCTATGATTGGATCCGGGGCATTGTAACGAAGACGGATCGTCGAATCGCGTCCTGCAGGCGGATTGTTGATTATTAACTTAACTGTTATAGGCAAAGATTCTGTGCCATCAGGTTTCCTCAATTTATAGGTAAGCTCATCAGGACCCCAGTAATCCAGGGTCGGACTGTAAGTAAGTGATCCATCTGTAGCAATAACTGCCGTCCCATGCGCAGGTTGCGTGATCTGTATTGCTTCTGAGTCTGTTCCATCGGGACCGTCGTTTGTTTTAACGTTAAAGGGCACCGTTAGGGACGTATTTTTGTTAATGAAGGGAACCTCATCATCAACACCTTTAGGTAATGGTTTTACGTCAAAGTAAACAAACGCCGGGTTAGATTGCAATCCGTTTTTATCTTTAACATAATAGATTAAAAAATCCGGACCAGTATAGTTAGGATCTGGTTTATAGATAATATTTCCATTAGCATCTACGGTGGGAGGCTCTGATGCATGTTGAGGCCCGGTAACAATTGTCACCGAAGTTGGGTCAATGTCTTCATCACCCTTAATGTCATTATTCAAAACATTTACTGTGTTTGGCTTGCCCTGATATACACTTAATGGATTGCTTTCAGAAATGTCATTCACGGCAGTTGGAGGGATTACGGCATTCTCCCTATAAATGTCGATACGAAGGTTCCGGATCTCATGTATATTTCTGTATGTACCAGTTGATGCAGCAAAACCGTAGCTTAGTTGAGGGGGCGCTTGTTCCAGGTAGGGATATTTGTCAATTACAGTAACCATTTTAGATGGCATCCCTCCAACTTCAATTCTAACGGTGATATTATATCCAACATCACCAATCCGTGGCGCTATATCGATGTACGCCTTACGGTATCCCTGGTCTTCGGTATTAGTAACACGTGGACCGGCACCTATTGTAAAGGAGGGAGTAAGTTCGTTGGTTTCAACACTTGTAAGAAAATTATAACTACTTGCCTCAGATCCACGTAAGGTCACTGTTTCCCTTTTTCTATCAGCTTCTGGTACACCTCCGTTCCGGCTCTCAATATTTGTAGCAAAGTTGCCAAATTCATCGAAACCTACACCAAGATAGGCTCCCTTTAAACCCGGTGATGTTTCTCCTTGTCCGGAATAGGCAGCATATCCCAGCGAGCCCCCGAAGCCCCCGATCGTAGGCTGAACGGATGCATCGAAAAGAAAGAAACAAATACCATCGGCACCTTCTCCTCCGCCGCCGTAAGTGAAATATTCGAACTCAATGGAAAGCCCTTTGTCGAAAGGAAACTTCGTTTGGCTAAAAATATGGCCTTTTTGATTTTCAGTATTTTCAGTCAGGCGAAGGTAACCTTTGCCTTCCCCATCGTTAAGGGGCGCTCCCGCTGTAAGATATGCTTTTGGCAAACCGTCCAGGATCATATCCGGGGCTGTTGATCTCATGAAAGTTTCTTGATAGGGAAAGGGTGAAGTGCTTTGAGCCTGGGCCCCCAAGCCCAAGAACTCTAAGAAAAAGAAAGGAAGAAGAAAAAGTATTAGTTTTCTCATATTACATTCCCCTTACGGGATTATGATTATAAAGTTTAACTGAATCGCAAAAATTACTCATCATAGTCTGCTTTTCGGAAAAGCAGCTGATACTTAGTTCATAGTCAAAGATTACTCCAATCTCGTCGCCGGGAAAAAAACGTATTGATTAAAAACCGGAGATCATACTGTATACAAGCTAAATAGCAGGAAAATTGAAAAAAAATGACAATCGGAAGAGAGGAACCTTACATTGCGGGTAATTAATTGAATTTTCCAATTACGAGCAGAAACATCCCTGCATGTGAGTAATAATTTCCCCAAGAACGATTAATTAAACAGCAATTACATTTATTCATTGCCAGATGAACCGTCTGTTTTTTCAAATACTGGAAAGCCATGGCGGGCTGTTACTCATTATTTTACAGAAAGTGCACTACAGGATCAAAGTATACATTGAGATTTTATGGGGTGAAAATCGTTTTGGCATAATTATAGGATATAGATTATGAGCATCCGCTACGATGAGTTTTAATAAAACACTTTAAAAATTAAGATTAACAATAACTTTGGCATTGTTAATTGAGTATACATGCTTATGATTAAAAAAGCGATAAAGGCTTCTCTGTTACTAGTTCTTTTGTTTTTTGCGGGCCAGGCCAAGTCTCAGGAGACTATCATGACTGACGTTTCTTACGAGTACCTGGAAAAATTAGTAGCCACTGCTTTGGAAAATTATCCGCGTACTAAAAACGCATCCAGCAGAATTAACATTGCCGAATCGAATATCAACAAGGCAAAGTTGAACTGGCTAACACCGGTAAGTTTGTCGTATGTTCATTCGCCTGAAAACAACCTGAACGTAGTCAACCCAACATTTTTTAGCGGTTACCAGGTAGGTGTATTCCTGAATATTGGAAGTATTTTACAAACCCCGTCAAATATAAAAATAGCAAAGGAAGAGCTTAAAATTGCTAAGAACGATATTGCCGAGTACAACCTGACTCTGTCAACCGAAGTAAAAAGACGCTATTTCAGCTACTTACAGGCTGTAAAAACAGTACAGATCGCGTCAAGAACGACAATAGACGCCGAAACCAATCTGGTACATATGAAGTATAAATTCGAAAGAGGAGAAGTAGCCCTTGAGAGTTACAACACTGCTCTTGACCGGGCAGGATCAAGCAGCCTGGCAAAAGTTGCTGCAGAAGGCACTTTGCTTAGTACTAAAGCCTCATTAGAAGAACTTTTAGGAGTTAAATTAGAAGAAATCAAATAAATGGAATTAGGGAAGTTTTTAAATTTTTTGTACAAACACAGTATTATTTTAGTCGTTATCCCTATCATTACTGTTGTTATCACCTTTATCCTTGTCCGAAACCTTCCCGGTGCTTATATTTCCAAGGCACAGATTTCAACGGGTTTAATTAATAAATCGGATGATGCCCTTTTAACGGGTCAAACCCCTGCGGCTTTATCAGAGATCGAGCAAGGGTTCAGCAATATGATACAGATCGTTCAAATGCAGCAAGTGCTTGATATGGTATCCTATAAGCTTATTCTGCATGACCTGGAGAGCAAAAATCCCTACAGGAAGCCTAGCAAGCACTTGAATGAACTTAGTGCAGAGGAAAAAAGGAAAGCTTATACAGCATTCCGTACTCACTATCAAAATATGCAGCCATTAACCCTAGCAACTCCCGAAGAAGATAAGCTGAATGATATTTTGACATCTCTGGATTACGATGCTGAATCGCTTAAAGAAAAACTCCGGGTATACCGTGTAGGTCAGAGTGATTTTATTACCGTTGAATTCGAGTCGGAGAATCCCCAGTTATCAGCATTTGTCGCTAATAGTGCCAGTGAAGAGTTCATTAAATATTATTCGGCAAACACTAAAGCTCAGGATCAAAAATCTGCCACTTTTCTTTCTGATCTGTTGAAAGAAAAACAAAGGAACCTTGATGAAAAGATGGCTTTGCTCAAGTCGTATAAAATAAAGAATGGTGTATTAAATCTTCCCGAACAGGCACGGATCCTTTATGGAAAGATGGTTGAAACGCAGAGCAGCAGAGAAGAGGCGGCCAAGCAGATCATTGCCTATGCAGGCGCAATAAATGAAATCAATAGCAAATTTTCGCCACGGGAAAGGAAATATCTTGAAGCTACGGCCACAAGAGTAAATTCAGACATTGTAGCTTACCGCGAAAGGTTACAGGCTATGAACCTTGAATATATAAAGGAGGGTTTTGATTCCGGCTATAAAGAAAGTATGGATTCAATTCAGGCAGCGCTCGGTTCTAAGATCGTTCAATCTGTAGAAGAGAACATTTATAATCCCTTATCTGCTAAACAGGATCTGGTTTCGCAAAAGATCACCCTGCAAACACAGCTCGATATAGCCAAACATAGTGTAGGTTCGCTTGAAAAGGAGTTTAATTCTCTAAGTTCGCAGTTTTCACGTCTTGTTCCTTTCGAGGCAAGTATCCAGAATTATGAAAGAGATATTGAGACAGCAAGTCAGGAATACCTGGAGATACTGGACAAGTATAACCAAAGTAATATTCAAAGCAACTTCTCTGTAAAACTACGTCAAAGCCAGATTGCGATGCCGGGAACGCCCCAGGCTTCGAAAAAAATGCTGCTTGTTATTTTGAGTGGCGTAATAGGCTTCGCTTTTGTAGTAGCGGTTCTGTTTGCTTTATTTTTTCTCGACAATACAATTGCGCACCCGAAAGAGCTGGCTAACGCCACCCGGTTTCCGGTACTTGGATATATCGAAAAATTAAGCTCGCCAACCAACGACATCCTTTCGCTCTGGCAAATGGACAAAATTAGCGGGTTTAAAGACCAGCTGAGAGCATTACGGTTTGAAGTAAGCAATGAAATGGACAGCTCCCGGCTGATTTCAATCAGCGGACCTGAAACAGCCGGGTCTTTGCAGGAAACTGAGGCCGCTTCACAGGCAACGGCTAATAAACTCCTGTCTGTAACCAGCTTTAATCCCGGCGAGGGCAAAACCTTGTTATCTGTCAGCCTGGCTTATGCATTGGCATTGACTAACAAAAACGTGCTCCTTATTGACGGTAACTTTACAGATCCTTCCTTAAGCAGGTCTATCAAGGCTGAGCGTCATTTCGAGGATTACTTACTCGGGCATACGGCCATCGCTGATTTCAGTAAGCCAGGAATAAGTGTACTGGGCAACAAAGGGATAGGTACTTCTCTCCTGGAAGTAACCGGGCAAAGATCTCTGGAAGAAAAGTTCAGCCAGCTACGCTCAAACTTTGATTATATAATTGTTGAAACTCCTTCGTTGAAGGATCTTGATAAAGCTAAGGAATGGTTCCTGTTTACCGACAAAATTATCGGTATTTTTGAGGCTAACAGGAAGCTAAATGATCAGCAAAAAGCACAGACAGAGTATCTTCATGCCCTTAATCACAAAAAGTTCATCGGCTGGGTGATAAATAAGGTTCCGGTAGAAGCTCCTGCTAAGAAGCGCTGGTTCAAAAAGAACAACAATGGATCTCATAGCTAACAGCGCCTGGGCAGTGATCCAGGTCATTATTGGATACAACCTTGTACTCCCTCTTTTGCTGGCGGTATTTGTATTTATTGCGGGCAGGAAAGGTAGCCGTACCGGTATTGTGCCAGTAGAAGCGGATTATGCGATCATTGTTACTGCTTACCAATACACGGATAACCTGAAAGCGGTTGTGGCCTCTCTTTCTAAGCTTCGCTACAGCAACTACCTTATCTATATAGTAGCGGATAACTGCGATACCTCCGGTCTTTCATTCGACAATGATAAGGTAATTTTGTTACGCCCCGAAACAGTTCTGGCCAGTAATACTCGTTCGCATTTTTACGCCATCCGGAACTTCAAAAGAGATCATGAACGGTTGACGATCATCGATAGCGACAACCTGGTGCACCCTGACTACCTCAACCAGCTAAATGTATTTTTTGATCAGGGTTTTGAGGCGGTTCAGGGCGTAAGGGAAGCCAAGAACCTCGATACTACTTATGCCTGCCTGGATGCAGCAAGGGATATTTATTATCATTATTATGATGGCAAGCTTTTATTTGAAGCAGGTTCATCGGCTACTCTAGCCGGCTCGGGAATGGCTTTCACAGTAAGCCTGTACAGGGACTGCCTCGAGGCGAAAGATATTACGGGAGCCGGTTTTGACAAAATACTTCAGTCGGAGATCATAAAAAGGGACAAGAGGATCGCTTTTGCACCGGATGCCCTTGTGTATGACGAAAAAACTTCGCGTTCTGATCAACTCGTAAATCAAAGAGCCCGCTGGATCAATACCTGGTTCAGATATTTTAGGTTTGGGTTCGTATTGCTGGGAAAAGGCTTTATCAGTCTAAGCTGGAATCAGGTATTGTTTGGACTGACATTATTGCGCCCCCCTCTGTTCATATTTTTGATCCTTTCGTTCATACTCATGGTGGTAAATATCTTTTGGGCACCAATCGTTGCAGGCTTATGGCTTGCAGGATTCTTTTGTTTCGTGACAGGATTTATCATAGCTTTAAAAAGCTCCGACACAGATGAAAGGATATACAGTTCGCTAGGGGGTATTCCTAAATTTATGTTCTTTCAGCTGGTATCTTTAACCAATATATTCAGAGCAAATAAACGTTCGGTATCTACACAGCACTATCACCATAATCAGGAGAGTAACGCTGTTAAATAAGAGGCTAACACCATGAGAATACATCCGCAAAACCTTAGTGAAGAAGAGAAAGTTGAAGAGGAAAAAAGCATTCAAAAGCGGCTTTCTCTCTTCCTTGCCTTTTGTAGTGTCTTTGGTTTCTTTTTTAAAATATTGTTCTTCTGATGCGTTATGTTCCGGAGCGCCCATATGAAGGTTTAAATGGAAGGCCAAACCTTTTCGTTGACGAAAGCCCGTCGTCTAAATTCCGTAGTTTTTTTAACAGGCTGCTGAGTCCAGCTGGCTTGTTGATCATGCTTATCCTGATGGCAGTTGTTTCTATCTCAATAGCCACATTCGGCGCAGCCGCAGGTTTTATTTCACTTGCGGTGTTAGTAGGATTGCCAACCGTATACACCGTTATTGTCTTCCCCCGGCTAGGCATTATCATCCTGATGATCTTTGCTTATTTCATCATGTTCATGATCAGGATAATTCAGGGGCTGCCGCTGGGCACTATTATGGACTTGCTTCAGTGGCTGCTGATCTTTGGTTTCTTCCTCAGACAAAAATATGAAAGGAACTGGAAGATCTTAAAAACTCCAATTTCTGCTGTCATCCTCATCTGGATAGCATATAATCTTCTGCAGGTTGCCAACCCGACCACAGAAGCCAGGATGGCCTGGTTATACACAGTAAGGACGGTGGCCATAGTTACCCTGATGTACTTTATCTTTACTTACTACATTCGTACAGTTCAATATATCAGGCTTATCTTCAAGGTCTGGATAAGCCTGGCTGTTTTTGCGGCGATTTATGCTGTAAAGCAGGAATATTTTGGCTTTTTTGAATTTGAAGAACGAGAGCTTCAGGATCCTTTGGCTCAGCTGCTGCTTTTTATCAATGGCAGCTGGCGGAAATTTTCCATTTTTTCAGACCCGGTAGCTTTCTCCTATAATATGGTGGCTAGCGCAGTTTTCTGCATTGTAATGGCACTTGGACACGCTAAGAGGAAAAGCAAAATTATCTATGCATGTTTAACGGCCTTTTTCATAACGGTGATGCTATATTCGGGAACACGTGGCGCTTATGTACTGGTGCCGGCAGCGATGCTTCTGTATGTGGTTATGAACATCAGTAAAAAGACTTTCATTATTGCCGCTGTTGGGGGATTACTTTTTATGATCCTGATTAATATGCCGACGTCGAACACTACTCTTTACCGTTTTCAATCAGCGTTCAAACCTTCCGACGATGCATCGTTTAATGTCCGTAAACAGAATCAAAAAATGATCCAGCCGTACATATTGACCCATCCCCTTGGCGGCGGTTTAGGTGCTACGGGTGTTTGGGGCGTACGCTTTGCTCCTTACTCCTTCCTGGCTAATTTTCCTCCCGACAGTGGATATGTCCGGGTAGCTGTTGAGCTTGGTTCTATTGGATTGCTGTTGTTCTGTATCATGATGTACACCATATTACATCAGGGAATAACCGGCTATTTCAACATCAGGGATCCGGAACTTCGAACCTATTGTCTGGCTATGACCCTGGTGATCTTTGCACTAAACATCGGCAATTATCCGCAGGAGGCCCTGGTGCAGTTTCCCTCAAATATTTTCTTTTATCTTTTTGTAGCTATTGTAAGTGCCTGTATCCGTATGGACAAAGAAGAAACAAAAAAAGAATCAGAAAGTACGTTGGATATGTTATTATCCTAAATAAACCAGTTAGATTGCACACATGTCGTTCACTGAAACCGTAAAAAACAGTCCTTTGCTTAAAAAAATAGCACACCGCCTGCTTATTCCTAAGAATCAACACAGGCCGCGCTTATGGGTGAGGCTTATTTTAAATCCATTCAGGCACAAGCGGGGTAAGGGCTCAACCATACGGTTTAATACCCGGCTTGACTTACTTCCTTTTAATGACTTTCAGATTGGCGCTTTCTCGGCTATCGAGGAGTTTTCAACAGTGAATAATGGAGTTGGTGCTGTGATCATAGGCGAGCGGACGATCATAGGGATGAGTAATGTGATCATCGGCCCGGTAAGTATCGGTAATAATGTAATGCTGGCCCAGAATATAGTTGTTTCCGGGTTAAACCATGGTTATGAAGACGTGAACGTGCCTCCTGCCGAACAAGAGGTAAGCACGAAGGCGATTATTATTTCGGATGATGTATGGATTGGCGCTAACAGCGTGATCACTGCCGGCGTAACCATAGGAAAACATTCGGTAATTGGTGCCGGAAGTGTGGTGACTAAAAGTGTGCCCGATTATGCCGTAGCTGCTGGTAATCCTGCGCGGATAATTAAGAAATATAATTTCGAATCTAGAACCTGGGAAAGGGTATAATCTATGGCTTTAACAGGCAAAAGCATTTTCATTCTCGGAACCACTAAATTTGACGGACCATACGAATCTACCACCTATACCCTGGCAAAATACCTCGCCAGGGAGAATAGCGTTTATTATATTGAGAATCCTTATACCTGGAAAGATTACTTAAAGGAAAAAGGTTCAGACTCCTTTGCAAAAAGAAAGGACTATTTTAACGCTTCATCAAGTGGCTTGATGGATAGCGGGGTCCCTAATCTGAAAATAGTGATCACCCCTCCCCTTTTATCGATCAACATCTTTCCTGAAGGATTTTTTTACAGGCAGTTGCTCCGGATCAATGAATCGATCATTGTAAAACGGATTAAAAAGGTGCTTTCGCTGGAGAATATTTCAGATTTCGTATACATCAATTCCTTTAATTTCCACTATCCAAATGTTGCCGACTATATACGGCCGGCCCTGGCGGTCTATCATTGTGTTGATCCATTGATCCTTCCATTCGATAAGAAACATGGACTAACCTCCGAACCTATTCTGATTGGTAAAAGTGATCTGGTGATCTGCACAAGCCGCGAGCTTCATACAGAAAAACGAAAGCTAAAATCTGCAAGCTACTTTATTCCAAATGCTGCCGACATCAGTCACAGCAGTAAAGCCCTCGACGAAAATCTCGCTGTTGCTGAGAAAATTGCGGTACTGCCAAAACCAGTTATAGGATATTTTGGTAATATAGAGAGGCGCATGGATTTTGAACTGCTAAAAGAAGTAACTACGAGAAACCCCGATAAAAGCTTTGCTTTTGTGGGCCCCCTATCTCCTGAATTTATTCCAGACTGGTTCTACCAGTGTCCGAATGTTCATCTCACCGGCCGGATGCCTTATGAAGAGATGCCTTCGATCATAAAAGGGTTCGACATCGCGATGATCCCCTTCAAGAAAGATGATGTAAGCCGCACGATATTCCCACTGAAACTATTTGAATACCTTGGCGCCGGAAAGCCTGTGCTTGCCACCGACTTTAACCCCGATCTGGAGGAATTCACAAAGGAAACAGTACGCTACTGCAACAACGCTGATGCATTCATAAAGGCCATGGAAGAAGAGCTGGCTAACGATTCGCAGGTTCGGATTTCGCGCCGTTTACAGGTTGCAGGAGACAATACCTGGGATAACCGGTTAAACAGTTTTTCAGAACTGCTGGAAAATAGTCTTAAGGATAAAACTGCGAAAAAACATGGCGTTAAGAGTATTATTTGATCATCAGAAGTTTAGCACACAGAAGTTTGGTGGCATTAGCCGCTACTTTAACAATCTGATACAAGCTATTAAGAAAGATCCGCAGTTCGACTATAAGCTTGGCGTTCTTGCCAGCAATAACTATTATATAAAAAACGAAAAGTTAAAGCTACAGCTCGCCGGAAAACTATTATCGGAGCCTTCCCTGGCTTACAGGATCAACGATATTTACTGTAAAAACTTGCTCAATGCAGGGCACTTTGACGTTTTCCATCCAACCTATTACGATCCTTATTTTATTAACAGAACCCGGAAGCCGGTGGTGGTAACCATCCACGACATGACCTACGAGCGCTTTCCCGAATATTTTTGGGCTCATGACCCTCTCACAAGGCAGAAACGATTGAATGTTGAACGGGCTGATCACATTATTGCGATATCAGAGACTACGAAAAATGACCTTATCAAATATTCGAAGGTTGATCCAGGAAAAATATCTGTGATTTATCATGGGATGGATCTTGATGAACCGTTCCTGACATCAGCTGTAAACGTTCCTGAACAATATATTCTTTTTGTTGGCGACAGAAGTGGCTATAAGAACTTCTATCTTTTTATCGATGCTTTCAAAGAACTGAGCCTTAAACACCCGGATCTTAAAGTAATTTTGACCGGGGGTGGCAGCATGGGTATCGCTGATCTGGAACTGCTGAGACGGCTTGACCTGCAAGCTTCAGTTATGCATGTCCAGGCTTCTGATGAACAGTTGAATTACCTGTACCAGAATGCCCTGTTGTTTGTGTATCCTTCATTACATGAAGGTTTCGGCTTACCTATTCTTGAGGCTTACCAGGCTGGTTGCCCGGTGATCTTAAGCGACACGGAATGCTTCAGGGAAATTGCGGCAGACGCTGCCCTGTTTTTTGAAAAAAGTGACAAAGATAGCCTGATCACTGCTCTTGAAATGCTGATTAATGACAGCGGTCTGCGGAAAAGTCTTTCCCTGAAAGGTAAAGAACGTTTGCGGGAATTCCCTCTCGACAAATCCATTGAAAAGACACTTCAGGTTTACAAATCGCTTGGGTGATATTTTAATTTAGCGCTTTACCGAGTCGGAGACTCTTTTTCATTGCTGAATCCAGAGAAACCCTTCGGAATTCTCTGGACAGGGCAGGGTTTACAAGTTGCTTGTATAAAAGCTTGTTTACTGAGCATAAGCTGCAATAGCATAAGCAAACGCGGCTGGCATGCGCCCAATATCGTTAAGGTAGGGAGAAATTTAGTTCGGCGCTGTCCTTAGTCTGTAGCCGGGGCTTTAGCGCACCAGGGACTAAGGATCAACCAATAAAAGGGAGTCTCCGACTCCCCGGGCGTTTTGTATAGCGCTTTACCGGAGTCTGAGACTCCTTTTTATTCTGAATCCTTAGAGCTCCTTATTACTTATTACCTCGCACCAGTTAAACTTATCAGTCATGATACCGCGCGGATGTTCCCTGCCAATGTTAAATGCCATCCAATTCTTTGGAGCATAAACTACCTGTTTCTTCTCACTAAGGTAGCAGGCCCACCAGGAAAAGGTACTGTTCGAGATAATAGTAACATCTGCATTCTGAATGATTTGAAAATCGATTATCTCTGAATTGCTGGTGAAAATATAATTAGGCTTTTCAGGAAAAAAGCGCTTCACATACGGCAGATCGTCGCTTACAAAGATCACTTTATAAGTATCCAGATCTTCAATTGTATTGAGCCTTTCGATAAAGTACTCAATAGGCAGAGAGATGTCCCTTTTTCCGTAGGAAAGGAAATCGGTTCTGCGGATATGGACCACAAGGGTTTTGTGCTTACTGAACAAGTCCCCGTACGTCTCGCGAAAAGCCTGTGTATATTTTTTTTTCAATGGCAGTTTCAAGCCGCCCTCTATTTGCTTCAAATACCAATCGGACTGGAAGTACCCGTGATGAATAGTAAAGTTTTCTAATTTCTTCTCCCTTGGAGCCACAAAATTATGAAAGAATACATCCTTAAAAGGCAATATACGCGGAATACAACGCATGAAGATAGAGTAGATCTTCGACCCCAGAGTTATGTTATGGTAAGCTCCAAGATCAAAATATTTGGCGATGTAAGCATGGTGAGGATTGGGAAAGAAAAAGACCTTATTCTTATGCTTTGACTTAAGATATAAGAGGTAGGCGTACTGAAACAATTGATTTCCTAACCTGCCCTTGAAATATATTCCAACCATCATCTACTTCTTTAAAATATACTTTTTAATAAACTCTGGATAAAACTTGAATGCATAAATGAACGTATTGAGTGCATTAACTCTCAGTTCTTTCCATAAAATGGCCTGTCCGATGGCAAAACCTATTATATTGGATATAAGGGTAGCATAAGCAGCGCCCATAACCCCATACTTCCTGATAAGAAAATAATTCAGGATCAGAATAATGCAGGTGTTGCCTATAACGATAAAAAACGTGGTCCGGGTTTTACCCATGGAGTCTAAGATAACTCCAACCTGCCGGCCGAAAGGACCGAAAATGCAGTAAAGTAAGGTCACGTTCAGAATGGGGACCGTATCTGCGTATTTATCACCCGCTAAAAGGTCAATGATCAGGCTATCAAAAAAATATAAAAATATAATTACAGGAATGACGATAGCAAGGATAGTACCTACAGATTTTTCATACAAGTACTTTACAGCCTCTTTCCCCTCTGTCTCAATTCGTTTTGCGCTTTGGGGGAAGACTATCGTTGCAATAGCATTGGTTGGTATATCAATGAGGTTACCAATACGTACGGCAATATTAAAGGCCCCGGATGCCGAAGGGGAAATGATCCCTGCAAGCATCCACTGATCTATTGTTCCGGACAAAATGGAGCTCACTGAAGTGGCAAAGGCATATTTACCGTAGTGAAATATCTTTGCTGCCCAGTCCCTGCTGAAACTAAACGCCATCTCAATAAAACTGCGTACATAAGCCCAGGCTATGAGGGCGCTCACCGCTGTTGCGACAATTTGAATATAAACCAATTGCATCAAACTGGTATCGAGCTTAAAAATATAAACTGCCAGCAGGTAAACTGCCAATATAGAACTTCGGACCAGGTTACTCGCAAATACACCGGAATAACTAAAATTAGCTTGTTCGATACAATTAAATACCGTCAGTAATCCGGAAAAAAAGAATACAATGGTATATAAATGAAACATTTCTTCAAGTTGCGGCGCCTTGAGAAGACTGGCCAGAGATCCTGCAAATAAAAAGCTAAGCAGGATCATCACTATAGTTAAGGTCCCACTGATAGCAATGGAGGCCGATATGATCTTGGAATGTTCCGTTTTGTCGGCACCCGACATGAACTTGATCAGAGCACTTTGGATCAATCCGCTACGGATCACTTCGGCGATGACAACAGTTTGCAGGAAGATACCCCACACCCCGTAATCATTTTTACTCAGTAATCTTACCAGGATATAAAAAGTAGCCAGGTTAATAATAGTACCCGAAAAATTCTGCAGGATATTGATTATACCAGATTTAAGCCAGTATTGGTCCTTTATGCTTTGGGAGCTCATAGTTAACTATTATGCATCGGTCGGTTCAGCAACGACAAAATATCTCTCTACGTAATCCATTAGCTGCTCATCGTTCTTAGCATGCAGGATCTCTGCACCGGAAAACTGGGGATATAATTTGTGATAACAGTCAAAATGATGTTCAGGTCCCTTCTTCGAGAGGATCAGATTAATGCCTCCGAAGTAACTTGCCAGGGTGGCTGTTCCGCCATGGATGGACAAAAAGTGACTGGCATTGGCATATACCATAAGCTGGAGGTGATTGAAATTACGCGCACCCGCCTTATTTTCTTTAAACAGGTCTTCCATCAGTATGACTTCAGGATGTTCCCTTTCAAGCCATTCAAATTCGTCCATATCATAAACATCGCTGTTATCCATAGTAATATTTTGAGGTCTCGGACGGTTATAAATTATAGTATAAGTTGCTTTTAGCTGGCTAATTATGTGGTCAAGTGTCTCGATACTGAAAAAGCTGATCGGAGGCCCATCCCATTCCATATTATAACGGTTCGCAATAATAAGTATGGGTTTGTTGTATACATAAATATCATTGCGGTACTTGTCCTTCAGAGGAACAGGTTCCCATTTCGCCATATCATAATTGTGGCTGTAAAGTATTCGGGGAAGTTCAAAGTTGTAATTACCCTCATTTGTACGGGTATCAAATACCTCTTCATGCTCAGGGGAGAAAAAATACAGGTCGCTGGTGTATTTCGAAGAGCGGGTCCTTTTTAGAGTGCCATTTTTGAAGTGCCAGTAAGCAAAAGGCAGCGCAAACTGCAGCTCGGGCGCAAACTCTCCGTTAAAAGAAACTACCTTATATTTTTTCCTGAATATATAGTCCTTTGTGAAATACTTCAATTGCTGCAACTGGCAACGGTAGGTATCTCTATAGAAATATTTTAACTCTACAGGAACCCTTCCATGCCTTAACAGCACATATAGACTCAGAAACTTATTTAATACTTTTTCAAACATCGATTTGTAAAAATGCGGTGAACTGCTACCCTGGCTGTGTACGACATAAAAAGGAAAAGGTTTAAATACTTACACCTAAAAATGAAGATCAAAGTTAAAGCGAACATGGCGATAAAGATGACGCAGGATCTGCACCGGCAAGCTGTTGCTTTCACGCCAGAAATTCCGTTTCATGGTACTTGGCTCCTGTGCGCTGTTGACCTGATCAAATAAACCTTTAAAATCTTCGTAAAATAGTGCACGTCCTTTATTTTTAAGAAAGGACATCATCATTCTATATTCTGTAACGTCTCCTTTTACCCCCTCTGTATATCTCCCGAACCGGTCAAAAAAACTGCTTCTCCGGATATGTGGGTGATCACTGTACATGTAGAACCTTTTGTAACCTGACAGGATGTTACGGCTGCTAAACTTCATTTCTGAAAAGCCATTTTTATAAGGCTTCAGTGTTGGATATTTAAAATAAGCATAAAAGCGTACAATGTCTATTTCAGGCCTTTCGTTTAGAAACAGAACCGCATTTTGAAGCTTTTCGAAGAATAATTCTTTGGGAATAAAATCTTCCTGTACATATAAAGTAAAAGGTGTACGAACTGCGTCCTGCCCCTTGTTTATATTATTGCCCAGGCCGCGATTTTGAGCAGATTGCAGTAACTGAACCCCGAATTCCTTTTGAATTTCTGTTAGTTGCTCGATGTGCTCAGGCTGACTTCCGTCGTCTGAAACTATGATATGTTCAAAAGCATAGTTTCCGTCTTTGAAAGATTTTAACAATCGTCTTAAAGACTCACTTCTATTATAATGTGTTACTAACAACGTCAGCCCATTGAAATAATGACAATTTTGCATTTATCAAAAGGATATTAATTATTAAATGTCTTAAGTTCTGGCTTACAGACAAGAAAGGAAGCAATTAAAATCTAAATTGCTGGGGCATTTCTTTTATACTTAACAAAATCTCCTCAAGTTTATTTGTCAGTTCATACCGGGTTAAATGCACCTCATCCAGATGTTTAAACTTTTGTTCAAACATGAAAGACGTTTCTTCAGGATATCTGCAGCTCGAAGGCGTAAAAAACAGGTCGTAATGAAACCTTACATAGCGATACACCTCGCGCAGTCCGGATACCAGGAAGTTGCCGCTTTCCCGCCAAAGGTTACGCCTGACCGTACTAGGCTCTTCAGCAGAGTTCTTCTGCTCAAAAAGATCCTGATATTCATCATAGAACAACGCTTTTCCCTTATTTTGCAAAAAAGCGAACATCATTTTGTATTCCGTTTTTTCGACCTTTATTCCTTCATGGTACCGGCCAAACTTTTGAAAAAAGCTTGTCCTGCGCAAGTGAGGGTGATCGCTGTAATAATAAAATTTCCTATAGCCGAAATACCAAGGCAGGGTACTGAAGATCATTTCTGAAAAGCCATTTTCGACGGGCTGCAAAAACGGATAACGGAAATAGGCATAAAACCGAACCATATCCAGGCTGCTCTGCTGCTGCATACATTTCAGGGCATAAGCAAATTTTTCTGCAAATAGTGGTTTGGGAACAAAATCCTCCTGTACATAAAGAGTAAATGGAGTGCTAACCGCATCCTGGCCTTTGTTAATATTATTTCCCAGGCCTTTATTGACAGGTGTGCCAATGAACCTGAACTTATAGTGAGACGTGAGCCGCTTGATATGCTCTAAATGCTCTGGCCTGCTCCCATCGTCGGAAACCACAATATCGTCGAAAGAACATCCAAGGGTAGCAAATGCAAATAAAAGACGCTCAAGCGAGCTGCTTCTATTGTAGTGAGTTACAAGAAGAGTTACACCTTTAAAGTGCATAATTTTTTAGGTTAAAAGTTTTGAAGTTCGTTTTTTTAACTTATTTACCGCTTTTCTGAACAATCTCAAATATCCACTTACAGGTTTATGCCCTTTCCAGGCGGTCATTTCAAGATATTTATAGAACAGGTCCTTAAAAGCAGGTTGAGACTTGTAATTTTTAAAAATTGGCTTAACGTCTAAAAAGTGAATTAAAAAAGGATCTTCACAAAAATCGTTAGCAAACCAGTTCCATTTGGGGTCAAGTTCTACCCATTTCTCAACCAATACCACATTCATTCCGTATTGATCGGCAAAATTTACGTGTGCCATATTATCATACATGGCTTTCAGCACTTTGTTGGTTATATCCTTATTCCGCCACTCTTCTGTATTGATCAATAATAACCCTGCGTTAAAGTACTTCCAATCAGCTTGCATGCCAAGTTCTTTCCAGTTGGGCACTCCTCCCCAGGAACAGCTTACAATTTTCCCCACATCCTGCACTGCTCCAAAAATGTTATTTCCAATGTCTGTATGGTATAAGCGGGAAATATCAGTGGTGAGGATCATATCGACATCCAGGTATATTATCTTTTTCACATCCTGCGGAACAACGTACGGGCCAAATAGCCGAAGATAGGTTGTCAGGGGAAAGGCCGTATGGTCGACAGGGAGCTTTACATCGGCCGGGACTACAGACTTTGAGGGATGCCAATGCAGGTTCGTTATTTGCGGATCTACCGAAGACTGGATCTTTTGCCTGTTTCGGGCTGATATCCCATCATCGATTATGTGAAAGTCGATCTTTTCGGGAGTCTTATGATTGACCTCAACTGACTTAATCAGCGCTGCAAGTAAAATAGCGTAATGATTATCACTAGCTGCAACAATGGTTATAGGATTTTGCAAACTCACCTGGAATTATTATTAACGTGAACAAAACGTTTCCGACAGCTAAGAGAACTTCATACCAAAGTACAGACAGTTCTACGCGATATCGTAATTATATGGCATAGGGACATTTCTGGACCAATTTATTTTTTTTCCTAAGAGCAACCCGAAACATGAGAGAGAATATTTAGAAAACGGGGTCGGGATTTTTTTACCCAACTTGATTTGCTTTTACCTCAATTATCATCAAAAACAATCCGGGATTTTGGCTTGTTCGCTTGTAAAACACTATATATGCGCTGGATTGGAAGACGCGGAAGCGGAAACATAGAAGACCGGAGATCCGGAGGAGGAGGCCTTGCTGTGGGCGGCGGAATTACAGCAGTCATCGCGATCATACTATCACTTGTTACCGGTCAGAATCCCATGGATCTTATTGGCGGCCTGGCGGGGAATGGTGGCGCTTCTCAACAACAAACGGAAGCTCCATTAAGCACCAGTGAAAAGGATGATCCTGCCGGGCATTTCGTTGCAGTAGTCCTTGCTGACACCGAGGATGTGTGGAATACACTTCTCGCAAATACTGGCGGCTACCAGGAGCCAGCTCTGGTGCTATTCAAAGATGGTGTGGCATCAGCCTGTGGATCTGCAAGCTCGGCCACAGGCCCCTTTTATTGTCCTGCTGATCAGAAGGTGTACATAGACCTGTCTTTTTATGATGAACTTCAAAACAGGTTTGGTGCGCCAGGTGATTTTGCCATGGCTTACGTAGTTGCGCATGAGGTTGGCCACCATGTCCAGAACCTGTTGGGAACATCCGAAAAACTGGACAGGGTGCGTGGACGGGTAAGTGAAGAGGAATATAACAAGCTCTCCGTCCGGCTTGAATTACAAGCCGATTTCTATGCCGGAGTTTGGGCACACCATGCCCAGAAGATGAAGCAGATACTTGAAGAGGGCGATATTGAGGAAGCCTTGCGTGCAGCCAACGCCATTGGCGACGACAAATTGCAGAAAGAAGCTCAAGGCTATGTGGTTCCCGATGCTTTTACTCATGGAACGTCTGCACAGCGAGTGAAATGGTTCAGGAAAGGTTTCACTACGGGCGAACTGAGGCAGGGCGATACGTTCTCAACTGACGAATTATAACAATTTTGATACAATTTGTAGACTATTAGGTACAACCTTAGCAACAGCGGACCGAGCAACGAATCGCTAAAGGCTTGTTTTTCAAATATTTCAATTTTCGAGCTTTTTTTGGCCTCCTTATTGAATAATCAGCATTAAAACACACAATTCGCTTACAATTAAATTGAAATTAAAATGAAAAAAATAGCTTTACTAGCGGTAGCGTTCCTTGCAGGAACAACTGCAATTGCTCAAACCTCTACAAGCACAATGTCGGGTACAGGTCCGAAATGGGGTTTAAAAGTAGGTGTTAACATTCCGAAATATAGTTTTCACGTAGATGATGGTGAAAATCCTGAAACCGGAACGATCACTAACTTCCACGTAACCGGATATGCCGATCTTCCCCTAGGCACCCACCTGGCAGTACAGCCAGGACTGTCATTGCAGGGAAAAGGTGGTAAGTTCTCAGAATTTGAAGTAGCAGGTACCACCATAGAAAACAAACAAAGTACAATGTGGATAGAAGTTCCGATAAACCTGGTAGCTAAACTTCCATTGGGCATTGGGGGCAGTAACCTTTTCGTTGGGGCAGGACCTTATGCTGCTTATGGAATTGCCGGACAAAATAAAATTGAAAACGCCGACAATGGAGACGAAGTAAGCACTGACGTTAAATTTGGCGACAGTGATGGCGACGACTTAAAAGCGTTAGACCTTGGTTTTAACTTCATCGGTGGTATCCAATTAGGTAGTGGAGTAAACGTTTCTGCCGGTTATGGACTTGGTATTAACGACCTGAGACCAGATAATGGAAGCAGTGATGGAAAACAAACTAACCGCGTTTGGTCATTCTCCCTAGGTTACGCATTTTAATTGCCTTTATTATCTTAATAACATACCTCTAAATTTAAATTGAAAATCCGTCCTCATAGCAGGACGGATTTTTTGCTTTGAAGCCCTCCAGGTTTACTATATTTACGCCGTACTGTTTCGAATTTTGATGAAGACACCTTATCTTTTTTTATTGGCCCTTGTTTTAATTTTTACCTGTAAGGGATTAAGGGGACAAACTATGATACTGAAGAATTTCATAGTAAAAGAGAACCTGTTGAAAAATGATAAGCTTGCCATTATCGCCGCCGACAGTGCTGAAAAGCCAATGGAGGAAATCTCAGGCACTTTTTTGTTTAATATAAACGGTTTTAAACAGGAATTGAAATTTCATGAGGGGGTCGCTGTAGCTCCGCAACCCATAGAAAAATCTACCTTCGTTTATTTAAAACATATAAACGACAGTACTACTACAGCGAAATTGTATTATGTACTAAAAAAAGAAAGCGGTCTCAATCCTGTTAAGATCAGTTGGCAGATGCTAATATTGATTCCTCTCCTTCTGATCATTATCGGAAGCATGTTTCGTAAGTTTTTGGTATTCGCGATAATAATTCTTATTGGAATCTTCCTTTTCAATTCGAGTAACGGGCTAAATATCCCAACATTTTTTGAAACCATTTTTGATGGACTCAAGTCATTTCTCTAAATTCTGTTTCGAATCGTTACATTAGAACGGCATACCTATGCCGAAATTATATTGCAAAAAGCGGTATCTGTCGGGATTGTGCGTCTGATAGTATTGCTCCTTAAATTCGTTGTTTTTAAACAGATGTTTAATTACCCACTGATCACCGTCGCCAAATTGCGGATCTTTTAGCTTGATTCCCACATCGAACCTGAACACAAAATATTGCAGGTCGAATCGTAGACCCGCTCCTGTGCCAATAGCTATTTGTTTGAATAATCTGTTGAGTTTTAATTGTGCATTACTTTCAATATCCCGGTTCGGCAGGGCCAGTTCGTTCAGTCGCCACACGTTTCCAAAGTCAACAAAAGTGGCCCCCTTAACTTTTGAACCAAAAAAGCTTTCTATGATCTTGAAGCGATACTCCAGGTTACCCTCCAGTTTAATTTCGCCAAACTGGTCAAGGTTGGTGAACTTCCTGCGGGTGTCTGCGTCCTCCAAAAATGCCCGGTCGTAGTTACCGGGCCCCAGGGTTCTTGCCTGCCATGCACGTATACCCGTAGATCCGCCCGCGTAGAAGTTCCGTTCGAAAGGTAGTTCCCTGGAGTTACCGAATGGATACGCTATACCGGGATTCAGCCTGGCTATAAACTGCCGCTCACCGCCCAGGGTGCGATATATCCTGAAATCGAACTCCGTTTTGGCATATTGAAGATAAGGCAATCCAAACAGAGTTCTGTCGCCATTGCTATCTTTCGGGAGTTTCAGGGTGTTGGCAAGCAAAGCAAGTGTATTTCCTCCCATATCCACGAAAGTCCTGAAATAAATAAAGTTCTCGTAGGTGTTCAGCCTGATATTGTTCAAGGTGAAGCTGTATTGGGTACCAAGATTAACATAGCGCCTGTCGTTTGTGATGATGTAAAGCTGATAGCCGAGACTATCCAACGTATCCCTGAAAGCAGTCTCCAGGCGTCCGTCGCGGTATTCTATACTTATGGGAGTAAGGCTATGTAACTTATACCTGGTTTCTACCCAGTTATAGGTGATAGAATTAATGAACAGTCGGTTAGAAAAAGAGCCGGGCTGATCAAATAACTGAAGACTACTGGAAATGGTAGTTCTTGGTACACCATGACGTCCTAACGAGGGAATTGGAAAAGGAGACAATAACTTAGGGAACACCAGGTTTGCACCAATTTGTATATCTCTGCTGAATACCCGGTTCCAAAGCCTGCCACTGAGACGGGAGTCAAATAACACTCCATAGCGAAACTTAATATCGAGCTGCTCTGCGCCGCGAAACAGGTTACGGTTAGTGTAGGTATTAGCAATATTAAAACCGTTCCGTCCTGAATTAAATGTATACTCCCCTTCTATCCGGTTACTCATTCGCTTCAAGGGAGTGGCTTCAATAGTAACATCCAGGGCTGTGGTATCATCCTTTCTTTTAACGAAGTCGATCTCTACGTTCTTAAATATGTTCAGATCATAAAGGCGATCGTAGGTAAGATCGCGCTTGTCGATATCAAACAGGTCGTACTTCTCAAAGAAAATATATTTTGAGAGTATATTAAATTTAAAGCGCCCTGAGTGATCTTTGAAATAATACTGAGAATCCAGAACAGCCGAATCTATAGGGCGGCGGCTGCGCCCCAAACGGCCTTCGCTGTTCCTTATCCTGAATGAAGTATTATTGATCTTATAAACCTGGTGTTTGTCGCGATTAGGAGGATTATCAATTATCATTTTTACATCGACCTGGCTGGAATTTAGATTGCTGTCGGCAAAGCCACGCATATATTGCTGCAGGTAATCGTAATATCCTTTTCTCTTTAATACATCGAAAAGCTGTTTGCTTTCATTTTTAAGCGAATCTTCGTCATAACGCATACCAGGGCTCAGCTTTGTAAAAGAGGCTCTGTTCTGTTCGTAGATGTTTTTGACAGCTGAATCCCCTGCTGTATAAGTATAATTTCGAAGTTTAAAGGCAGGTCCTGGATTTGCAGAGAAAGTGATATAGGCTTTTTTACGTTCAACCTTGATCTTGCTTTTAACCTCCGCTTTAAGAAATCCCTTAGTTTTCAGGAACTTTTCGACTTCATTACGTGATATTTCCACCAAAGGTGTGTCGAGAATATGAGGGGCTTCACCTATGTTCTTAATCCTGTCAGTGCGATACTTCCCATTTTTTGTATTGAACAAATTATACAAACCAAGATTAAGGCGTGAGTTGGGTTTAATATCCTGCTGAATATAGATATAGGCCTGTTCAGAGAACTGCTTATCAATGCCTGCCAATTCCACTTTCCGTACAATTGCCTGATTCTCTTCCAGGAAACGGGTTGTGGAACAGGCAGAGAATATAAATAGTAAAAGCAGTATACTTGCAGCGTATAAATAATTAACGTTAAAATATGCTTTCAAAATCGCAAATCAGTTTTGTAAATGCATTACATCATAAAAAACAACGAAAAGAGCATGCTCTGTTCATTACAGAAGGTATTAAATCAATAACTGAATTTTTAGACTCTGATTATACCGTTGACACTATTTTCTGTACTTCTGAACATTTTCAAAAGTTTAGCAAAATAACACAAAAAGTAAAACTTCTTGAAGTTACAGAAAATGAACTAAAAAAAATTAGTACCCTTACCAGCCCGCAACATGCACTCGCCTTAGTTCAGATCCCTAAAAAAACCCATATTGATGCGGAAAGTTTTAAAGGAAAGTTTAGTTTGGTATTAGATGGGGTGCAAGACCCGGGGAATCTTGGAACTATTATCCGTACTGCCGAATGGTTTGGATTTTCGGTCCTCATTTGCTCGCCGGATACCGTAGAGGCTTACAATCCTAAGGTTGTACAGGCTACTATGGGCTCACTTTCCAGAATGAATGTGTATTACACCGATCTTTGTGCATTGTTTGACCATTATAAATTACCTGTGTTCGGTGCTTTACTAGAAGGGGAAAATCTATATCAAACTAATTTTGAAAAGGAAGGATTCCTGGTTTTAGGAAATGAGGGCAAGGGAATATCGGAGGCTGTGGTCTCAAAAATCGATCGCGCAGTAACGATTCCGCGGTTCGGAAAGGCAGAGTCTCTGAATGTTGCGGTCTCTGCAGCGATCTTTTGTTCCGAGTTGAAAAGAAATTCTTAAAATTTATTGGTCAAACACTAAAAATTACTATTTTTGCATTCCTTTAAAACAAAGGGTCGGATGGCCGAGTGGCTAGGCAGAGGTCTGCAAAACCTTCTACAGCGGTTCGAATCCGCTTCCGACCTCGGGATAATTAGTATTATAAAAAGAAAACCATGGGAGTTACACGTTTAAAAAGAAAAGACAGAAAGAACAAAACTGTTTCACGCCTGGAAGTTCAGTTTCTTAAATTAGGACGTAACCTTGAGATAGGCAGCCGTTCAAAGGAATCTGCAAAAAGCCAGATTGTAAAAAACAACGAAGTTTTAGCTAAGATTGAAGCTCAGGCAAAATAATTTGTCTTCAGCATATAAAAAAGCCCTGTTACTGTAACAGGGCTTTTTTATTGTCATTTGGTTAAGGGTTGGCAAGCAATCCTTTATTAATGTTTTTTACTATTCCGGGGCCTTCGTAAATAAAACCCGTGTAGACCTGTATTAAAGAAGCACCCGCATTCAATTTTTCAATCGCATCTTTAGCAGTATGCACTCCTCCTACCCCAATGATCGGGAAAGATTTATTAGATTTCTCGGATAAATAACGGATCACCTCTGTTGAACGCCTGGTCAAAGGCCTTCCGCTAAGTCCCCCTGCCTGAGATTTCAATTTCTCAGACGAGTAAAGTCCATCCCGCGAAAGGGTGGTATTAGTTGCGATAATTCCGGCTATACCGGTTTCCTGCACAATCTCAACAATGTCATCCAGCTGGCTGTTGGTCAGATCGGGAGCTATTTTGAGCAATATAGGGCGGGAAATATTATTTCTGGAATTACGCTGCTGCAAGGTATTCAGAATATTTTTTAACGGGCCTTTTTCCTGTAATTCGCGTAAGCCCGGCGTGTTGGGTGAACTTACATTCACAACAAAATAGTCTACCACATCAAACAGGGCATCAAAACACTTTATATAGTCACTTACCGCCTCTTCGTTCGGGGTAAGTTTGTTTTTCCCAATATTACCTCCTATGATGAGACCATTACGTTTGATCTGCTTTAAGCGGTGAACTACCACATCAACACCCTGGTTATTAAAACCCATGCGATTGATAAGGGCTTCATCTTTCGGGAGACGGAACATGCGCGGCTGATCGTTCCCTGGCTGCGGCAACGGTGTAACTGTGCCTACTTCAATAAAGCCGAACCCAAAATTTGCGAGGTCTTCAACCATGGAAGCGTTTTTATCGAAACCGGCGCCTAAACCTACAGGGTTTTTAAACTTCAGACCAAACACTTCCCGTTCTAACCGCGGATCTTCAATATGGAAAGCCTTTTTCTGAAGGGAGGCTACCCCCCATACCCGGTTAAGTGTTTTTAAAGCCGAGGTTACAAAATGATGGATATCTTCTGGATCGAAGCGAAAGAGAAGGGGCTTAATTAGCTGATACATGAGGCAAAATTACATCACAGGAAAGTATTTACAGGTATGTTTTTATCATTTATTATTTAAGACATATTATGTACTATTGCCGGATTATGGAAACTGAACTGAAACTGGTTAGCACAGCCGACGGCAGCAATACCATCTGGAATGAACAGATCGGAGAACATTATCATTCAAAACACGGCGCTTTACAAGAAAGCAGGCATGTTTTTCTGGCTTCAGGATTGCATTATTTTCTGGAATGGAACAGCGCAAATACTGTTAACATACTGGAGGTTGGGTTTGGAACAGGCCTCAATTTTCTATTGACGGCCGATTACTGCTCCAGCCGTAAGATCTCACTTAATTATACAGGGATCGAAGCCTTCCCATTGAGCGATGAGCTTATCATAAGCACAGGATATGAAGCCTTTGTGGCTGATGATACATGGCAGGCATTTAAGAATCGGTATGCAGCGGCATTGGCCTCACGTACCGATATTGGAGAAAACTCCTGGTTAGAAATCGCTCATACGGAACTTTTAAAATTCGGCACACAGCAATCCTATGATGTACTGTACTTTGATGCCTTTGCTGCTATTCACCAGCCTGAAATGTGGACGGAAAACGCGTTGGCTCATTGCTGCCAGTTTTTAAAAAAGGGAGGCGTGTTTGTAACCTACGCCATTACAGGAAATTTGAAGCGAATTATGAAGGCACTCGGATTTGAGATTGAAAAAGCACCAGGAGCTCCGGGTAAAAGGGAAATGCTGAGAGCGGTCAAATTGTAGGTGAAAGAGCAGAGCCTGGAGTAAAGCGTTAGAGCCGAGACGTCGGGCAGGAGAGCTTAGGGTGCTATTTATAGTTATAAGTGATGAGTTGTAAGTAAAAGTTTAAATTCGAGAGTTAAAAAGTTGAAGGTTTGAAAACATAATCGTATTTTCGTAAACCATCGCATATTGCAGGAGGGGGAGAACAATACACAAGAGGACTAATGTTTACGTGTCATATAATTGACAGCGATATCGATATTTCAACGCTGTCAGGCTTTATTTCGTTGGTTGAACACATTACTTTGATTGGTTCATCTGAAACACCAAAGGGACTTCTTGACAGATTTATTGTAACCAAACCCGATATCATTTTCATCAGTATTGATCTTGCCAGGCAGTATCCAACCGATGTGATTCAATACAGCAACTTTTCATCAGTGATCATTACAGGCGAAAATGAAGCATATGCTTATGAAGCTCTTGAACTAAATGCGATCGACTACCTGATTAAACCAGTGGAGTATTCAAGCTTCCTTAGAACAATAATCAAGTCCAAAAAGATCAGATTCAGGGAGATGGAGAAAAGTTTGCGATTACTAAGTGATCCCAACGACCACTTTTTCATAAAGAAAGACTCCAGCGGAAAAAAGTTTGTCAAAGTAAAATACGATGAGATCATCTATGTAGAAGCTTCACTAAACTACATTTCTCTTATTATGGAACAGGAAAAGCACCTTGCTTATCTCACTATGAAAGAGATCGAAGAAAATCTTCCCTGTGAAAAGTTTATCAGGGTGCATAAATCATATATCGTCAACATCAATAAGATCAGGGCAGTTGACGGTAACCAGGTGTTCCTGAACAATGGTGAAAGAATTATTATTGGAGCATCTTACCGCAACAATTTCCATCTAAAGCTGAACGAAAGGCTGTTAAAAACAAAACGCAATATTAACAGGCCGGGCGAGGCTTTTATTGGGTTTTAACGGATCAAACGGAAAAGTTCGGGCTTTTCTTGGATCAAGTGGAAAAGTTGGGGGCGGCTAAGCGCATTAGTGCCAAACTTTTTAAAACGGTCGTCATGCCGAATTCAATTCACTGTTGTCCGGTAAATCTTCAATAGATAAGAAAAATCTGTAATTTGAGTGTTTGCGACAAGTTTTATGTCTTAAATCCGATTTCCAAGCCCCCTAATTTGAGTTGTCCGCCATTGTCAATTGTTGCGGACAGCCGTTCGGGGTTATTCAGGAAGTCAAAGAGACGGATGTAACTCATCAAATGTAATCTGATGATAGAGGTCAGATTAGAAAAAGCCCATTTCCTTTTGAGTTGTACCTGTACCAGCTTAATTAGCAGATCGGCAATAAAAGCACACCATATCTGGATCTTTATGGCGTTTTCATTGTCGCCAAGGAAGTATCTGAGCGGAAAGTTCTGTTTGATTCTTTTAAAAAGTATTTCGATGAGCCATCTTTTTTTTATAAATGTCAGCTATCGATTCTGGTGGCAGGGAAAAGTTGTTGGTCAGGAACTCAAACGTTCTGGCGGACTCTTTGTCGAAAAAAGTAACCAGCCGGACCTTTAGCTTTATACCTTCTTTTTGTGTCCGTGTTCCTTGCAGAAGTGCTTTATCTTCTATTACGCCCAGTTCCTTACTATGTTCGCTTAATTCATTGACAGCCTCCACTACATAACGGGCATCTTTTTTCTGCCTGGTAACGAAGAATACACCTTCCTTACAGAATCTTTCATATTGAGAATAGTTTACATATCCTTTATCAAAAACGATGAATGATCCTGGTTGCAGGTGTATCTCTTTTAGAAAAGGCATGTCATTGGCGCTGGCGGCAGTAAAGCTTACCTTTAAGGGCACATCGTCTGCAGCGTTGATCAAGGTGTGGACTTTGATACCGCCCTTTCTTCTGCCATCGGATTTACCAGGACTTGGCGCGTTCAATATCCGCTGAAACAAAGTGATGGTCGAAGAGTCGGCAATAAAAAGTTTAGGGTCTATCCGTAACCGGCTGTCCGGTAAAAGATGCTTATGACGACGATATAGCTGCTCATAAACATCGGCAAATACCGCAAAGCTTCGCCTGGCATTGGCATCACATAAAGTACTTCGTGCCGGACATTTAACAATGCCGGTATGGCCGAGTTTATGCAGGCATGCCTGCATGCCACTGACAACCTCCCGGCTACTGGTGCATTTATTGAAAGCGCAATACAGCATCGTTACCAGGTGTGTATAGGTGTCGAAATAACGATAGTAACGGTCATGGTCACCGCGCCTGGCTATCGATCTTATTCCATTACGGTCAAGTAAACTTAATAGCTGGTTCAGCACCGGCTGTCCGGTAAAAAAAGTATTTTTGCCCATGTTGAATATTTAAGTGTCGTAACTCAAATATCAACAACAAAGGGGTAGCAAAAAACTACCCCTTAACTTTTATCAAAAAAATCCTTTACCGGACAACAGTGAATTCAATTCGGCAACTCTTGAACTATAAAGGACATGCTTAAGCAAGAGGTCCTGAAACAAGTTCAGGATGACGAAGGAAAGAACATCCCCCCAACTTTTCCGCTTGATCCCTTTTCTTGGCGCACGCGTGCCGTGTGCCTTAAGATACCATAAGCGCAAAAAAAGCTGAATACGTTGTATTCAGCTTACCCAATTAACCAGTATGCATTAATTTTATTTAGATAGATGTATAAGGTTTAGGAATAAGGTTTAGGCCTCAATTTCTTCTTTCCTTCTCTCTCCAACCGCCCCTAAGGCTTTTGCAGAATAGCTACTGTTTAATGATACAAACATCCATAAAGCCCCTGAATAAAAAAAAAGATTTACATCAACACTGCTTTCTACAGGATGAAACTGCGGAAGTTTTACACAACCGTAATTGCTAAATCACATTCCACACCTTTTTCTGGCAATTATTTGACGGGAATCATGAAAAAACAGCATTTAATTTAAAATGCTAAAGGGATTTGTATTTTTGTGAAACTAGGGATTGTTCTACAACATCCGCACAAACAAAAAAACAATTTAGAAGATGCCAAAACGCATTAAAATAAAAGATCTATTAAACTCCACTGATTTTGGACAGACCATTACGGTAAAGGGATGGGTAAAGACCTTCCGTAACAACCAGTTTATAGCTATTAATGACGGTTCTACTATTAATAATATACAGGCAGTTGTTGATTTCAACACCACTGAAGACAGTTTGTTAAAACGGCTTACTACAGGTGCGGCAGTTTCTGTTACCGGGCAACTGGTCGAATCACTAGGTAAAGGTCAACGTGTGGAGGTGAAGGTAACGGAATTGGAGATCCTTGGAGACAGTGATCCCGAAAAGTTTCCGTTACAACCGAAGAAACATAGCCTGGAGTTTTTACGTGAGATTGCTCATTTGCGTTTCCGCACTAACACTTTTAATGCCGTATTCAAAGTTCGTCATGCACTGGCATTCGCGGTCCACAAGTTTTTCAACGACCGCGGCTTCGTTTATATGCACACTCCTATTGTGACAGGTTCTGATGCTGAGGGAGCGGGGGAAATGTTCCGGGTATCGACCATCGACTTTGATAACATTCCGCGTAACGAGGATGGCTCGGTAAATTTCAAAGAGGATTTCTTTGGCAAACCAACCAACCTGACGGTTTCTGGTCAGTTGGAAGGAGAGCTGGCGGCTATGGCTTTTGGTGATATTTATACTTTCGGCCCAACGTTCAGGGCTGAAAATTCTAATACCACACGCCATCTTGCGGAGTTTTGGATGATTGAGCCGGAAATGGCTTTCTATGATCTGAATGACAATATGGACCTGGCTGAAAGCCTGCTGAAGTATGTGATCCGTTACGCTTTAGACAACTGCACTGAAGAACTGGAGTTCTTAAAAGGCCGTTTGCAGGAAGAAGAAAAACAGAAACCTCAGAATGAGCGCTCTGAACTGGATTTACTAGCAAAACTGAACTTCTGCCTGGAAAATGATTTCGAGCGAATCACTTATACTGAGGCTATCCAGATTCTTAAAAGCTCAAAGCCTAACCAGAAAAAACAGTTTAAATATTTAATTGATGAATGGGGAGCTGACCTGCAATCGGAACATGAGCGTTTTCTGGTAGAGAAACACTTTAAGAAGCCGGTTATACTTACAGACTACCCTGCAGCGATCAAGGCATTTTATATGCGCCAGAATGATGTGGATGCCGAAGGTAGAAAAACTGTTCGGGCTATGGATATTTTGTTTCCTGGTATCGGAGAAATCGTTGGAGGTTCTCAGCGTGAAGAGCGTTTAGAACTGCTTGAACAACGCATGGGTGAAATGCATATTCCTGCTGAAGAACTCAGCTGGTACCTGGATACCCGTCGTTTCGGAACAGCGCCGCATGCAGGCTTCGGGCTAGGTTTTGAGCGATTGGTATTGTTTGTAACAGGAATGACTAATATTCGAGATGTAATTCCTTTCCCACGAACGCCAAAGAACGCTGAGTTTTGATCATCAGCGAACAAGATAAGAAAGGCCCGGAGAGATATCTTCCGGGCCTTTGTATTTCTATTGTGTGAGTCACCACGTGACAGGTAGCTGATAGTGAGCATGCAGGTGTCAGAGATAATGGTCAGGCAAAAGAAAGGATCTTTTTGTACTGTGCACATCACGAATAATGGAAACAATAATTTATACAAAACGGCTTGCTCTGCGTGAAAGTGGTTCACATTAGAAACTACAGAATGGCAAATGGCATTTGGCTTGTACAACACTGTACAAACCTAAGGTTATGCTTTTACTTAAATTTCGAAAAATATTTACCAGCAGAGCAAAAAAAGGTTCTTTGTTTTTCCCGGGATCATGCTGCGCTGAAAAAGTAATAAATTATTCCGGGGCAAGCAAAACCCAAAACGAGACTGCTCTTCCCCAATACATTAAACCTCTGCTCAGCTTCATACTTGTTGTCGTTTTTTTTAATACAGCTAAAGCTCAGCTTATCACCAGACATGTGTATGTCAAGCTTTTACACAACAAAGAAATTGTTTCTTCAAATAGAATTCTTAAGAAGGACGTGAAGATCGGCGATACCATTGCGGTCTCGTACAATCCGAAAGATCATTGGTTCAAGTGCAACAAAAACCATAAGTCAGATACTTTAGCCATAGTTAAGAGTAAGCGGTATGAATGCAGGGCAGCTGTGGTGGTCAGCAAAGCTGCGGCCAGATCTGCCAGCGATCCTATGTTGAATATGTCGTTATAAAAAAGGAATCAAATTTTATCAATTTAATTCCTTTTTGTTTCGGGAGTCTGGAGACTCCTTTTCATTTAATAATCCAGAGAGCTCCTTCGGAACTCTCTGGACAGAATTGGTACCGCGTGTGCTAAAAGCGCCTAAACTCGCAGAACACCACCTCATCAATTTTTAATCCTTAAATATCTCTTGGAACTGTAAGGATAGTTTGTTCTGCCGGAGTATTCCTGCCTGCAGAGTTCTTTGTTTTATGGCCGGAAACTGCATAGTAAAGGATATATAAGTAACAAGGCAACATGCTCCACAAGAACGCAGGTTGAGTACCCATGGATTCCTCAAGAGAAGCATATATCTGTGGCAGAATAGCACCACCGGCAATACCCATCACTAATAAGGCCGAACCCAACTTGGTATACTTTCCGAGGCCTTTTATAGCGAGTGGAAAAATAGCTGGCCACATAAGTGAGTTAGCCAGACCAAGCAGAGCTATAAAAGCAATACTGGTAAAGCCTGTAGTTAAATAAGCAGCAATGGTAAATGCAACTCCAACTATTGCCGAAATCAACAGAGCCTGCTCCTGTTTAACGTATTTAGGAATGGCTATTATTCCGATAATATAACCCACTACCATTGAAGCCAGCGTGTATGAAGTGAAAATTTTTGTTTGATCCAGGCTCATGCCTAAAGATTTGCCATAAGTTCCAATCACATCCCCAGCCATCACTTCAACACCCACGTAAAGAAAGAGACAGATCACACCAAGATTAAGGTTCTTGTATTTAAAGATGCTTGACTTCGGCGCAACCACGGCTCCGCTTTCGTCGATATCATCCTGATCCGTGTTGATCTCTGGCAAAGATGAATATCTAACCAGTAATGCAAGCACAATCAGAACTGCTGCGATAATGATATAAGGCATAATAACCCGGTGTGCCAGATCGCTCAGCAATATTTCCTTTTGAGCCGGATCGGTGATCGTGGTGAGCTGATTTTCAATAGCCTGAGCACCTTTTAGTACAAGGGCGCTTAAAACTAGCGGACTTAGTGCCCCGGCTATCTTATTACAGATACCCATAATACTGATCCGCTTGGCAGCACTTTCTATCGGACCTACCACAGCAATGTACGGATTAGATGCTGTTTGCAATAGGGATAAGCCCATCCCCTGCACAAATAATCCTACCAGGAACAATGGAAATGTACGAACCATAGCCGCTGGCACAAAGATCAAGGCACCAATTGCCATTACAAAAAGCCCTAAGGACATCCCGTTTTTAAAGCCCGTCTTCTTCAAAATAAATGATGAAGGTATTGCTAAGAAAAAGTAGGCCATGTAAAAGGCAAAAGTTACCAGTAGGGCTTGCGAGGTATTTAATTCACAAGCCAGCTGAAGAAATGGAATCAGCGTACCATTTAACCAGGTGACAAAACCAAAGACAAAGAACAAGGCACCTATAATTACAATAGGATTAATTGCTTTCTTCTCTGTTTGCACTGCTGCGGATTGAGGTGTAGACATAAAGCTATCTGTTATTTTTTAATTATTAAATTTCCATCTTACGAAGGCTTCCATTGCTTCGTATTCGGCAAGCCCAAGTTGATCGTAGCATTTCGCAGTTTCCCTGGTGCGATCTTCTGCACGTACCCAGAACTCTCTTGAATCGTCGCCTGGGAACACCGGGCGGTCTTTTTGTGACTGATGTTTGAAGATTGCCAGGCGTTTTCTTTCAACCTCTTGCGGAGATAAAGGGACAGCCATTTCAATTTCGTAGGTCTCAAATTCATGCCATGCCCCTCTGTACATCCACAACCAGCAATCTTTTGTCCACTCTTCGGTAGCTCTCAGTTTCTCCATCGCCTTGAGGATAATATCAAAGCAAACCTTATGTGTACCATGAGGATCGGCAAAATCGCCTGCTGCAAATATCTGATGAGGCTTAACTTTTTGAAGAAGGTCAATAGTTTGCTGAACATCTTCTTCCAATATAGCACGTTTCTGAGTTTTAGCCAGATCGTAGAAAGGCAGAGCCATAAAATGGATATGCTCATCGTCGAGACCTGCAAAGCGGGCACCGGCAATGGCTTCACCTTTTCTTATTAAACCTTTTATCGTTTGGATCTCTTTGGTATCCGCCTGGTTAGGCTGCTTAGTTTCAAGGAAACTACGCATGCTGCCATACAGGTTTTTGAGATCAGTACTTTCTTTACCCTGCGACTCCGAAAAATCGATAGCAAACTCCACGAAACGAAGTGCATCATCGTCCCAAACCGCAGTATTACCAGAAGTTTGGTATGCAACATGAACATCATGCCCCTGATCTGCCAAACGGATAAAAGTTCCTCCCATCGAGATCACATCATCATCCGGATGCGGAGAAAAGATCAAAACACGTTTTTTTGCAGGTTCTGCTCTTTCAGGACGCTGGTTATCTTCAGCCCCTGGCTTTCCGCCAGGCCATCCGGTGATCGTACGTTGTATTTTATTAAAGATATCAATATTTATGTTATAAACAGGCCCTTTTTCAGTAGCCAGCTGCGACATACCATGATTGTTATAATCTTCTTCAGTAAGCTTTAAAACTGGTTTATTCAGGAAACCTGCCAGCCAGATTACCGCTTTCTTAATCAGAGCTTCATCCCAGATGCAATCTTTTACGAGCCATGGCGTATCAAAGCGGGTAAGTTCTGAGGCAGCATCCTGATCCAGTACAAATTCAACATTATCGGACAGCTGCAGATAAGTAGCAGGAACGTCTGATGAGATTTCACACTCAACGGCCTTTTTAATGATCCCGGCTTTTTTCTTGTTCCAGGCCATCAGGATGATCTCGCGGGCCTTAAAGATGGTACCGATCCCCATGGTGATGGCCTTCGTTGGTACATTTTGTTTTCCACCGAAGTCCCTTGAGGCGTCTCTCCTTGTAAGATCATCCAGGGTTACCAAACGTGTACCTGAATTTGGTGCAGAACCTGGCTCATTAAAACCAATGTGTCCTGTACGTCCAATTCCAAGAACCTGAAGATCTAGTCCGCCATAAGAAGAGATCTTTTGTTCATAATCAAGGCAGAAATCGGCGATCTGCTCAACTGGCAGCGTACCATCTGGAATATGTACGTTGTTCATATCGATATCAATATGATTGAACAGATTCTCCTTCATAAAGGTTACGTAACTCTGCGCAGCTGTCGGTGCCATCGGATAATATTCATCCAGATTAAAGGTGACAACTGATTTAAAACTCAAGCCTTCTTCCTTATGAATACGTATCAACTCTGCGTATACTTTCACCGGTGTGGCACCAGTTGCAAGGCCCAATACAGTGGTTTCACCCTTAGCTTGTTTCGACTGTATAAGGTTCGCAATCTTGCGGGCAACAGCAACAGATGCTTTCTGCTCGTCAGGATACACCGTTACCGGTAGTTTTTCAAATCGGGTTTCTTCCAGAAGGTTTAATCGGGACATACTATATATTTATAAATCTATGAATAAATTAATATTTTATATTCTTTAATTTTTTTGTTAACAAATACTGCTAGCTTACAAGTTCTTCAACCCGGCCAGCGAAAAGAGCTTCGCCAAAAAACTCGGGTAGATGAAAATCCGGAGAATCTACTTTAATGTCGTTCCAACACAAAAAATGCGGTTCAGGTAAATCGTCACCGCATTTATAAAAATTAACTCTGCACTTCTTCCCGCTTAACGATTGTATCTGATGATAGCGAAAGATTTCAATGGGGATCACCAGAGTTAGTTCCCAGTCAATATCTTCATCATCTTTAGTTGCGCCATTTATAGCCGACAAATAACTGATTTTCTGAATCAGATTAACAGGTAGCAACTCTCTGCCGTTACGGCCCTCCCCATAAGCAGCATGACACGTTCCTGCACAATTAAACTCCAGATTATAGTAACCTTTCTCATTATCAAATGCGATGAAAAACTCTACACATGTATCTTTATGGACTGAGGAGTTTATTTCGTAATGTATAGCCTTAATATTTTTCTCTTTTACGAAATACTTAAGGAGGATACTGTCGTCGGTATAAAGTATTGAAAAGGAAGCATCCGGTTTATATGGATATTCTCTCCAGGGAGCAATATCAATTGAATTTCTAGGTGCTTTGTCCAATAGCAGGGACGCAGCCTTAATATTATTATCGAAAGATTGATGAGTAATTGTCAGCATATTTATTATGTGTTAGGGCCACGCTCTTTTGAAGCTCTAAGATCATCTGCGATCTCATATATTAAGGATTCCAGGAGCTCCCGGTTCTCCTCCAAGTTCTTTAATAGTTGAAGCTGGGCACGGGCACGCTGTAAATTATGTCCCGGAAAGTGAATTTTGAAATAGTTATCTCCGTCAAGGTGATCTGTCAGAAAACGAACTGCCTGCATATACGGAAGCAGAAGCGCCCCATAAATGAGAGCCTTAAACTCCTCCGAACTTAGAAAGTTAATAGTTTCGCTGAGATAACCGCGTGTATATGCTTTAAACAGGTCAACATTCAACCCAATTTTACTCAGATCCTTTTCATCTTCCTCGGCTGTATTGATGATGGTACGAATAGCGTCTCCAAAATCGTAGGCTGTATAACCAGGCATTACGGTATCAAGGTCAATTACACATTGTGCCTTATCGTTCTGATCAAGAAGCACATTGTTGAACTTCGTGTCGTTATGAGTGATCCGCAAAGGCAGTTTGCCCTGGCGTCCGAGATTTAGAATGGTGCACATAGTTTGTGTACGTGCTTTGATGAAGTCAATCTCGGGTAAGCACTCCTTTGATCGCGAAAGAGGGTCATTCTCCAATGCCTTATCGAAATTATCGAGACGATATTCAATATTGTGAAAATTGGGAATTGTTTCTGCAAGTAGAGAGGAATCCATATCTGCAAGCAGTGCCTGAAACCTCCCAAAAGCCTTTCCTCCTTCATACGCCTGTTGCGCAGTTTCCAGAAGATCGTAACTTTTGGTGCCTTTCAGGTAATGATAAATGCGCCAGTAATTTCCCTGTTCGTCCTGATGATAGTATAAGCCAGTTTTTGCCGGAAGCATATTAAGCACCTCCCGCTGCGGATCAGCATTTCCCTGAAGAGAAATCTTTTTGCGCAGATGGTCGGTAACTAACTTTATGTTATTGCTCAATGCAGCCACATCTTTAAAAACATAGTGGTTTATACGCTGCAACAGATAGTCCGGGCGATCCTCAATGGCATTTTTAAGATAAAAAGTACTGTTGATATGTCCTGAACCAAAAGGTTTGATTTCGGCTACAGAGCCTTCCAAATCAAATGAGGAAAGGATCTCAGGGAAATTATAAGATGTGTTAGAATCCATGAAATGATGTTCTAGTATTCAAATTCAAGTGTGGCACAGTTCTAACACGTGCACGTAGACACCCGGCATTAAATATAACGCATTACAAACTTAAAAAATTAAAATGTGTTCGCACACATTTTAATTGAAAATATTTTTTCTGATTTGTCTTCCTTCAGGTTTGGCAGAGCGTCAACAAAAATTGATAAAAATGAAATATCGTAAGGGATCCCTATTAGCTGAATAGCTAACTTGATTTGAATTTAACAGCCTGCACGATCACAAGCTTATACAATGTCATTATAGATACTGTCTTCATCAGTATAATAACTGGCATTTTCTTTTGTTACGATATCCAAAGGAAGATACTTTATGCTTTTCACTTCCTTTTTGAATACCAGGAAATCGGTTAGCTGATGAATACCCCAATATCCTTGACCTCTTGGGTTCTGATTGATCAGGAAGCTGATAGTTCCTCTATTTAAGTAATAAAGATTTTGTGAAAGGAGATCATACCCAATGAGCCTGATGTGCTTAATCATCCTTTCCTCCAGATACTTTGCGATGTCAAACGCTTTTGATGTAGTTACAAAAATACTTGAAAGATCGGGCGTCTCTTCAATGATATCGTCCAGTTGCTTGTTGAAAGATGTGGTTTCGTTCTTTTTTAATTCAGCCCGCATTACCGTATACATGTCCAGGTTATTTTGTATAAAGTAATTTCGAAAACCCTGCTCCTTTTTTATCAGGTGAGCGGCATTACTTATTTCCTCATCAATGTGCGCGATCATCACTGTTCCCGGATGCGATTGACCGAAGTGCGTGAGCTTAGCAGCAAGCAAGCCGCTCTGGTAAGAATCCTGGCCAATATAACTCAAAGGATCAAAGTCGGGAATCTGAGTATTAAAAAGCACAAAGGGGATATTAAGCTCTTTCCATTTCTCAAAAAACGGCAATACTTCCCGGTAATAAACCGGGGCGACCAGCACGCCGTCGGGATTACTTTTAGTAACCTCTTCCGCCTGCGTTATGAAAGATCCCCCGTCATACTGATTAAATAGAAACTGCTCAACAGTGATGCCATATTGTTTCAAGTCCTTTTCGGCTTTCTCAATACCTGCCTTAGGGGCAAACCAATAGGAGTCATTTTTATGATCAGGAATTAATGCGGCAATTCTATACACTTTGTTTGAACCCAAGGCCCGGGCCATAAGGTTGGGCTGATAGTCCATTTCTTCCAGTATTTTAAGAACCCGTACACGCACCTTCTCAGAGACTTTCCCCCTGTTATGTAATACGCGGTCGACTGTGCCGGTAGATACTTTGGCCTTTAAAGCAATGTCTTTTATCCGAACATTCTTATCCCTCATCAGATTCAGAAATTTAATGCTATTTTTCTGCAAATGTATCAATATAGATACTTAGTTATTTAAAAATTTTCCATCAGAAAGGAAAATATAAAGAATTTATTTGAAAATGCGAAAAAACGACCACATAGGCGCTACGTGCCGCGTGTGCGGACACCCTCCATGTTAGGCCGAGGTGGCGGGTGTCGAAAATACGGGCCGGGCTGCTAGTTCCGCCGAGCACACGCTGCACGTGGCCGTTGCTCAACATGCCCTAAAAGGTTCCGTACTGTCATCCATCAATGAACGAGAGTCTCCGACTCGATAAAGCGCCATGTCCTTGACGTCCAGAGAGTCGGAGACTCTCGTTTATTGGATTAATCCATAGACTCCGCTTCGCTAAGTCTATGGACAGAAAGCCTGTTAATTGTCTAGTTGTGCAATAGTCACGGCACGGCCTGCGCTAGCAGGGGCTTTATTCTCTGTTTAAAACCGGGGCTGGCGTATGCCTTGCAGAAAACCAAATCGCAGCCGCAGCTCTGCCTGTTTAAATTCCATTCTCTCCTGGAAGCTTTTATTAAGCGGATACTCTGTTTCAAAATGCCTAACTTTGCCCAAATGCAAATACGTTCAGCAGAATTCAAATGCAGCAACACCCGAACCGATAAGTTACCGCTTCCCGAATTACCGGAGTACGCTTTTATCGGACGTTCAAATGTAGGCAAGTCGTCCTTGATAAACATGCTTACACAAAAGAAGGGACTGGCGAAAACATCACAAACCCCGGGAAAAACACAGCTAATAAATCATTTTCTTATAAATGAAGACTGGTATCTTGTGGATCTGCCAGGTTATGGTTATGCAAGGGCATCTAAAACAAACCGGGGTGAATGGGAACGCTTTATCCGCTATTATCTAAAGAACCGGGAAAACCTGCAATGTGTATTTGTCTTGATCGACAGCAGACTCGAACCACAAAAGGTCGATAAAGACTTTTGCGCATGGCTTGGAGAGCATGGAATTCCCTTCGTTCTTGTGTTCACCAAGGCAGATAAGCAATCGCGGTTAAAAACGGAACAATCGGTTAGCAAGTTTAAGAAAGCAATGCTCGAATATTTCGAGGAAGTGCCACCTCAGTTTATTACCTCGTCTGAGTCGAAAAATGGACGGGAAGAGGTCCTGGCTTTTATACATGATATTAACGCAAGGTTTATCCCTCCTACTTCAAATAATAACGCTTAATTGTATGAAGAAATACCTGTCTTTAGTACTCTTTGCCCATACCATATTTGCCATGCCATTTGCATTTATAGGTTTCTTTTTGGCCTTAAGTACCACTGACTATACCTTTAGCTGGATAAAATTAGGATTAATGATCCTCTGTATGGTGTTTGCCAGAAATGCAGCTATGGCTTTTAATCGTTACCTCGACAGAGATTTTGATGCAAAGAATCCCAGGACCGTGGTGCGAGATATCCCTTCCGGGAGGATACCAGCCAGGAACGCCCTGCTGTTTACTCTTACTAATTGTGCACTTTTTGTTTTCGCCACTTATTTCATAAATTACCTGTGCTTCTACCTTTCACCTGTTGCCTTAGCGGTAATTCTGGGATACAGTTTTACAAAACGCTTCACTCCTCTTTGTCACCTAATTCTTGGCATTGGCTTAGGACTTGCTCCCCTTGGTGCCTATTTAAGTATCACCGGCGAGTTCGCCTTACTGCCCATCTTCTTTTCGCTGGCGGTTGTTTGCTGGGTAAGCGGCTTCGATATTATCTATGCCCTGCAGGATGATGAATTTGACAAGGGTGCCAAACTTTACTCTATCCCATCGGTTTTAGGCAGGAAAAATGCTTTGCTGGTATCAACGTTGCTGCACGTTCTATGCGTTATATTTCTGATTGTACCCTTCTTCCTGACTGACCTGGGCGGCTTTTATATTACTGGAATAGTCTTTTTCATTGGTTTGCTGATCTACCAGCACCGCCTGGTGAAACCCGACGACCTGAGTAAAGTAGGATTGGCTTTCGGAACCACAAATGGGATTGCATCCGTAATATTTGCAGTATTTTTCCTACTGGATGTTTATTTCAGAACCAGGTAGAACCATGTAATGAAGCCTGCCACTTATCCCACAGAACTGCAACTATTGGTATACAGGAAGTTCCTGGAACAATTTATTGTATTTACAGAGGAGGAATGGAGCATCTTCAAAACTTACCTGCACCTCAGGAAGCTCAGAAAAAAAGATTTTTTTGTCGAAGCTGGGAATGTTTGTGCTGAAGTCGGATTTATACTAAGAGGATCCATACGATATTACCACGTTAAAGATGGGACCGAGATCACTGGTTATTTCACGCTCGAAAATGACTTTGTAAGCGCATACAAGAGCTTTCTTACCGAAATACCGTCAACCGCTTATATTGAAGCCCTGGAAAACACACAGCTTATTGTATTTAACAAACGCGATCTTCTGAGCTTAGAGCAGGACCCTCGCATTAACTTGAAGATGGAGCGTTTCGGGCGACTGGTGGCGGAAGCGCTGATCTGCTGTTATGAGGACAGAGTGCACTCGTTTGTTACACAAAGTCCGGAAGAGCGATACCTCGACCTGCTTAAAAGTGGTCAAGACATATTAAAGCGTATTCCGCAGCATTATGTTGCAAATTATCTCGGTATCACTCCTGTCTCTTTGTCGCGGATACGCAAAAGGATCATCCAGCCTCCCATCCAGCTAAAAACCGTTCAGGGCTGACCTGATTACTTATCTTTTGTTAACGATTTCCCCAAGTGCTTGTATCTAGATTTGTATCAAAACAAATAATTGAAAGATGCATACTATCTTAGGCGCCGGCGGACCGGTAAGTAACGCCCTTGCAGCAGAACTGGCAAAAACATCCCTCAAAATCCGCCTTGTGAGCAGAAATCACATCCAAACTCATGGCAACACCACCTGGATGAAAGGTGATCTTCTCAACTACCCCGAGGTCTTACAAGCGGTTAAGGGATCGGAGGTGATCTATTTATGTGCCGGCCTGAAATACGATAAGGCGGTCTGGCAGCAGCAATGGCCGGTGGTTATGGAAAACGTCATTAAAGCAACCCGGGAAACGCAGGCCAGACTTATATTTTTCGATAATGTGTACATGTATGGCCATGTAAAAGGACCAATAACTGAAGATTGCCCATATAAGCCAATCAGTGTAAAGGGAGAGGTAAGGGCGAAGATTGCCAGCCTGCTGATGGATGAAGTTAAGGCGGGCAACATCAGGGCCAGCATTGCAAGAGCTGCGGATTTTTACGGTGCTACAGACTCTATGAACAGTTTCTTCGACATGATGGTTCTGGAGAAGTACTCCAAAAAACAAAAGGCATTATGGCTGGGCAAGCCGGAAACATTGCATGCATTCACCTATGTCCCGGATGCCGCACGGGGAGTTTTTTTATTGGGACAAAATCCCGACACAGATAACCAGATCTGGCATCTGCCAACTGCAAAAGCGCTTACAGGACATGAATTTATCCGGCTTGCGGCGGGAATATTTAAGACAGAACCTAAATTCATGAAGGTTAATAAGCTGATGCTGAAAACCCTTGGCTTATTTAATCAGGCAATTAAAGGAACTGTTGAAATGTATTACCAGTATGAATACGATTATAATTTCATTTCAGACAAATTCGAAAAGAGGTTTCCCTATACACCTGTTACTTACCGCGCTGGAATTGAACATCTTTTTGCAACATATTACAATGTGCAGAGAGAATAACAAGCAGATACTCCGAATTTCATTTAACTTCGTAAATCTTAAAAAAACCGAAGCGACATGATTATCGAGAAAAAACCAAGAACATTTGTTCCTGAAAATCTTGAAATAAAATGGGAAAACCTTGAGCCCCTTTTCAATAATCTTAAAGAAAGAGAAATTAGCTCTGTTGAGGAACTGGAAACCTGGCTTAGAAACCGCAGCGAACTGGAGGCCGCCCTGGAGGAGAATTTTGCATGGCGTTATATCCGTATGACCTGCGATACAGCGAGCGAACAACTCTTACAGGATTTTCAGTATTTTGCTACCGAGATAGAACCCAAAATAGCTCCTATTGCCAACGAACTGAATCAAAAATTTATTGACAGTCCTTACACCGAGAAACTCGACAAAGACAAGTACTTTGTTTTTATTCGTGGAACGAAAAGAGCTCTTGAGCTTTTCCGTGAAGAGAATGTGCCTTTATTAACCCAGATACAGGTAACGCAACAAAAATACCAGTCGATCACCGGCGCCATGAGCGTCACTATTGATGGTAAAGAATACACTCTTGAACAAGCATCTGTATTTTTAAAAGACACCGACAGAAGTATACGGCAAAGAGCATGGGAAGCGATTACGGCTCGTCGTTTGCAGGATAAACAACAGTTAGACGACCTGTTTAATGAGCTGTTGAAGCTTCGGCATCAGGTGGCCCTTAATGCAGGATTTGAAAACTTCCGCGACTACATGTTCCATACTCTGGGCAGATTTGATTACACTCCTCATGATTGTTATAAATTCCATGCAGCAATTGAAAAGGAGATTGTACCGATCTTACGTAAAGAAGCCGACAAACGTCAGAAAGCTTTAGGCCTGGATACCTTAAGACCATGGGATATGGATGTAGACATTTCAGGCAAACCTGCTTTGAAACCATTTAACAACGGACAGGAACTCGTAGATAAGTCGATAGAATGTTTCGATGGTCTTGATCCTTACATAGGCGAGCGCTTAAAAATAATGAAAGCAAATGGTTTGTTTGATGTGGAAAGCCGCAAGGGAAAAGCTCCGGGTGGGTACAACTATCCACTGGCTGAAACAGGTGCACCTTTTATTTTCATGAACTCTGCCAATACTTTCAGGGATTTGACCACTATGGTTCACGAAGGGGGGCATGCAGTGCATACGTTCATCTCAGCCGATCTGGAATTAAACGATTTTAAACACCTTCCATCTGAAGTAGCAGAACTTGCTTCCATGAGTATGGAACTGATCTCCATGGATAAATGGGAAGTTTTCTTTAGCAACCAGGAGGACCTGATACGTGCAAAAAAAGACCAGTTGAGAGATGTTCTGAAAACCCTTCCATGGGTGGCAGTTGTAGATCAGTTCCAACATTGGATCTATACTAATCCGGATCATACCACTGAACAGCGCAAAGAGGCCTGGAAAGAAATATTTAAGCCTTTTGGTAATAACTTCGCTAACTGGCAAGGCTACGAGGAAGCTCTTGAAAACTTATGGCAAAAGCAGCTGCATATCTTTGAGGTTCCTTTCTACTACATTGAATATGCTATTGCCCAGCTAGGAGCTATAGCGGTATGGAAAAACTACAAAGAGAATCCTCAGTTGGGTCTGAAAAATTACCTTGCTGCGTTAAAATTGGGCTATACCAAAACGATCAGGGAAATTTATAAAACGGCGGGGATCAAATTTGATTTCAGTACCGAATATGTTCACGACCTCGCTAAGTTTATAAAACAAGAACTGGAAAAACTCGAAAACTAATTTACGAGAGGTGTCCAAAAAGAAGAGTAGCACGATCTATGCATTGTCAGGCACGCGGCACGCGTCTGTCCTTAGACTTGAGCGAAGCGAGTCTAAGGATTCAAAAATAAAAAAGGAGTCTCCGACTCCCTAAAACGCTATGTGCTTCGGTTCACAGAACCTATGATAAGGCTTCGGGATGACACATCCCGAAGAGAGTGAGGCTTCGGGATGACACATGATGACACATCCCGAAGAGCGTGAGGTTTTGCTAGTGCACGCGTGTGCTAATAATTAACTTTTTGGGCACCTTCAATTTATACTATGATACTTTCCAAGTCGTGCGAATATGCAATCAGAGCAACGGTTTATATAGCTTACCGCAGCCACAAGGGTAGCAAAGCCGGAATTATCGAAATTTCAGAGGCTATCGGTGCTCCTATGCATTTCGTAGGCAAGATTCTACAGGCCTTATCACGAAAAGGGGTTATCTCTTCAGCTAAAGGTCCCAACGGCGGCTTTTTTATCGATGATCCTAAAACTGTTCATCTCATAGAAATAGTGAGAGCTGTTGACGGCAACGATCTGTTCAGCGCCTGCGTTATGGGCTTAAAAACCTGTTCCGATATAAAGCCCTGCCCAATGCATCATCAAATAAAACCTATCCGAACGCAATTGCTTATTGAATTCAGTAAGAAATCAGTATTTGAAATGGTGAGAGATTTCGAAGAGAATAAGTATTTTTTGAAGTAGCTGGAAAAATCAAAGATAGTCTATGACTAGTGATCAGCTCCCGCAGGTACTTCTGTTAAATAATATATATTACCAAATCCATATTCCTCATTAAGCAGTGTACAAAGCTTTCTGCTTCGCCGTTCATCCTTATCTACCAGTATTACCGGGATATCTTGCTGAATCTGATCTGTAAGTTCCAGGAGTTTGCTTGCCGGGACGTGCAAAACGTTTGGATAAGGAAGATCAGCCAGGTCAAGGTCTTCACTAATATCGATGATCTGCAAGGACTCCTGGTAATTGATCTTCAGGGATAACTGATGGTGAGTTAAGGAATCATTTCTATTGTCCATATCAAAAGTTCGAAGTTTAAGACGTAACCTTCAGGAAAACAAAAGCAACAAGGGCTTGTTTAGGTTTTTATGTACAAAGAGGGTGTAAAACAATTTCCATTGATCTTCTTTTTAAGGAATATGATTTAGATCATATTTTTTAAACATAACCTACCATATTTTTACCAATTAACAGGAGATAAATATGATTGCCTCCCTTAATAAAAAAGCCTTAATAATAGCGACCTTGGTTTCGGCCCTTGTAATTGCCATGGTTTTTTATGGTTCACGGGAACTCCAGAACTTTGATCCGGCACTTATAGGTTACTTATTTGGTACTGTGTTTGCTTTTTTTGGAGTGGTTTACCGGTACTCGGTTTGGTTGCAGCGCCCGCCTACCTGGATGTATTTTAAACGCACCTGGCAGTTCTTTTTCAAGGGTAAGGTATTTGCTCATCTATTATTTTTCGGCAAAGAGTTCGTTCAAAACATCGGTTTTCAGAAATTTATCTACCCACGTGGAAGAACCCGCTGGATTGGGCATTTTCTTATGGCAATTGGCTGTACACTGGCCTTTGCCATTACTTTTCCGCTTACCTTCGGCTGGATACACTTTACTATGAATGCCGAAACAAGTCTTAATCCGGAAAGTATCCGGATGTATGAAGCCCATTTTTTCGGTTTTAAGATCTTCGAATTCAAACTGGGCTCTTTCATCGCTTTTTTAACATTTCACGCGCTGAACTGGTGTTCCTGGCTGGTTATTATAGGGGTACTGATATTTATGCGACGGCGGCTCACTCAGGCAGGATTGATCGCCACACAAACTTTTGAGGGAGATCTATTGCCATTGATACTGTTATTAGCTATCTCTATCACAGGTTTGGGATTAAGCTACGACTATGAGTTTATGAAAGGGATGGCCTACGACTTCATGGCTGTAACACACGCTGTAACAGTTATTATGTTCCTGATATGGATCCCCTTCGGCAAGTTCTTCCACATCATCCAACGCCCGGCTCAGATTGGAGCCCATATCTATAAGAGGGAGGGCATGAAGCGAGGAATGGCTACCTGCCCGCACACAGGAAAGGAATTTGCTACTCAGCTGCATATTGACGATTTAAAGATCGTTACCAAAGAACTTGGATTTGATTTTCGCCTCGAAGACGGCTCTTCCCATCTTGATCTTAGTCCCGAAGGTAAACGCTCGCGTTTGGCAATGGCTCATCTTAAAGCCCGTCAGGAAAATGGCGGGAAACTATTTGGTTAAAATTATTATTCAGATAAAGCATTTATGGCGCGTCTCCCTGTTTCTCCAGAAAAATTAATTGAACAATTCGGCCCTCATCGCAATTACCCTCCGCAGGAAGGCTTCGTTGGTCGCGACGAGCCGGACGAAATAGTGAATACCCACTGCTGTTTTTGCGGTATGCAGTGCGGAATTAAATTACTGGTCAAGAAAAATCATGTGGTCGGGTTTGAACCCTGGATGGAGTTCCCATTTAATGAAGGCCGTTTATGCCCTAAAGGAGTTCAGCGCTATATGCAAAACAACCATCCCGACCGTTTATTACAGCCTATTCAGCGACAGGAGGGTGTAGGCTTCCAAAACACCTCATGGGATGAGGCCATGGAAAAAACGGTTTCGGAAATTAAACGTATCCAGGCCAGCTATGGTAATGATGCTTTCTCGATATTATCAGGGGTGTCATTAAGCAACGAAAAAAGTTATTTAATGGGCAAGTTTGCCCGGGTAGCTGTAAAGACTGCCAACCTCGACTATAACGGCCGCCTGTGCATGGTGAGTGCCGGTGCCGGAAATAAAAAAGCATTTGGACTCGACCGCATTTCAAACAACTTCCAGGATCTTGAACGGGCCGAAGTTATTATGATAAGCGGAGCTAATGTAAGCGAAACCTTCCCTACCCTTACACACTGGATCTGGCGCGCAAGGGATTACGGAGCTAAGCTGATCGTAGTGGACCCCAGGGTTATACCCCTGGCACGGACTGCCGATCTTCACCTGGCTATCAGACCTGGTACCGACTCTGCATTATACGGAGCCATGCTTAAGTATCTGGCCGATCATGACATGCTTGACCATGATTTCATTGAAAACTATACTACCGGTTTTGAACAAACCCTCGAAGCCGTTAAGGACTATACGCTAGAATGGGCTGAAGAGGTAACCGGTATAGAAAAACAAAAGATCGAACTTGCTTCCCAGTGGTGGGGAAAAGCCGCTACCAGCTTTTTGCTTCATGCACGCGGCATCGAACATCATTCGAAAGGCGTTGACAATGTTGTTGGCTGCATTAACCTTGTTCTGGCGACTGGTCGTATTGGCAAACCGTATTGCGGTTATGGTACCATAACAGGACAGGGAAACGGGCAGGGAGGAAGAGAACATGGCCATAAATGTGATCAGCTGCCGGGAAACAGGGATATCACCAATCCCGAACACCGGAAATACATCGCGGATGTATGGGGCATTGACGAAAAAGACATGCCGGGAAAAGGCCTTACAGCGTACGAACTAATTGAGGCGATTCACCGGGGTGAAGTAAAGGGACTGCTTTCCATTTGCTTCAATCCACTGGTATCCTTACCAAACAACAACTATGTTCGCGAAGCACTTGAAAAGCTGGAATTTTATGTCTGCATTGACTTTTTCATGAATGAGACGTCCCGCCATGCAGACATTATTCTGCCCGGTTCGCTGCATGAAGAAGAGGAGGGTACTGTAACCACCGCCGAAGGCAGGGTGGTGCGCATAAAAAGAGCCGTGGATCCTCCCGGTCAGGCACGCACTGACACCTCAATTATCCTCGAGCTCGCAAAACGTCTGGGCGCAGAAGATAAATTTACCTATAATAGCAGCGAAGATATTTTCAATGAGCTACGTGTCGCCTCTAAAGGAGGCACCGCAGATTACTTCGGTATCACTTATAAAAAGATCGAAGACAATATGGGAGTTTTCTGGCCCTGTCCTACACTGGACCATCCCGGAACACCCAGGCTTTGGGAAGATAAGAAATTTGCGACCGCTGATGGTAAAGCTCATTTTAATGCTGCAGCTTACCGCCCGCCCGGCGAGGTAACCGATGAGGAATACCCGGTTGTGATGACTACCGGACGTGTCGTATCGCAGTATCTGAGCGGAACCCAGACCCGCCGGATTGGAAAATTGGTGGATCTGTATCCTGAGCCTAAGCTTGAAATTCATCCGGAACTGGCTGCGAAGTATGGTATCGGCCAGGATGAGATGGTAAGAGTATCAACACGCCGTGGCTCGGATGAATTTCCCGCCAATATAGTGGAGACAATACGTAAGGACACCGTATTTCTCCCTTATCACTGGCCTGGAAAGAAGTCGGCCAACCAGTTTACCCCTGGAACCTTAGATCCTGTTTCAAAGATCCCGGAATTTAAAGTTTGTGCATGCAAACTGGAACCACTCGGAATAAAATCGCCGCCCTCAACCGATTCACAAGCTTTTGCAAGCGTTTAACCATCTATCATAAATTGAAATTATGCCAGAAACTAATTATCAGACCAACCAGGAATTCTTTGTCGACATGCAGCGATGCATTGGCTGCAAAGCCTGCGAAATGGCATGCGCCGAATGTGAAACAAACGGACATGACTCCATGATCCATGTTAATTATGTTGACAGGGCTGTGACCATCCAGACCACGGTACAAGTGTGTATGCACTGCGATGACCCGGTTTGTGCAAATGTTTGTCCTGCAGACGCCATTTCTAAAGACGAATTTGGAGTAGTGCACACGGCAAATACGGCTCGCTGCATTGGCTGCTCAAATTGTGTAATGGCTTGTCCTTTTGGAGTTCCCAAAAAGAACGAGGCATACGATCTGATGATGAAATGCAATATGTGTTATGACCGCACCAGTGCCGGCAAAAAACCAATGTGCGCTACCGTTTGTCCAACACAAGCCTTGTTTTATGGAACCAGGGAAGAGATTGCCAGGATGCGTCCCAACAGCTCTCCGGTTAATAACTTCATCTTCGGCAACGAAAAGGTAAGCACAAAAGTAAATATCATGATGCCAAAAGGAACTACAGTTTTAAGAGTCGATTAAATATGGCTACAAACAATAAAGATAATCAATGGAAGGTAGATTTTCCGATTCAGCAACTGGATGCAACACAGGTCAGCAGGCGCGACTTTGCAAAGTTTCTCTGCCTGGTTTCCGGAGGCCTGGCTGTAGGAAGTGGCTACGTTGCTGCAAAAGCAAACTTCTTCCCTGCTGAAAAAGTACAGGGTGAACATTTTGTATGTAAAAAGGACGAACTTCCGCAGGGTGGAACCAAGTCATTTGTGATCCCGGGCAGCACTATCCCCTATGTGCTTATCCGGACAGAAAAGGACGACTTCAGGGCTTATGAACAAAAATGCACCCATTTATCCTGTGCAGTGTTCTACATGCCAAAGTCTGGCAAAATTGAATGTCCTTGCCATAACGGATGGTTCGATGCCCTGACCGGCGAAGTGCTGGCCGGGCCGCCGCCGCGGCCGCTACCGAGACTAGATGTCATCTTCAAGGGCGATGACATCTATGTTAGAGAATTCGAAACGAGTCCTAAAACCTTATAACTTATTACTTACAACTTATTACTTACAACTTATCACTTACAACTTACAACTAAAAACCCAATGAGTAATTTCAGAGAAGCGCAAAATCAGGCACATCCTAACAAAACCAGTACATTGATGGTGGCCTTAATTGTTGTACTGATCTTAAATGTAAGCATCCAGATCTGGTTGCTTTACACCGCTTTGAATAACGCGCTAAACGAAAATGTTGATATCGCATTTCCCGCATTTCTGGCTTCGTTAGGCCTTTTCCTGGTCGGTTTTGGCTGGCTATATTTTATGCCGGGAATCATAAGAAACAAAAAGGTGAAGTACAGATAGCAGTTCCGACGATTATAAACGTCAGAATTGCACAAGTTTCTTAGCTTAAATGCTCAAACTTATCTTTTAAATCAGGAGAGCGTTTAGCCATCATATTCGTAATTACCAGGTGCATCCATACAATGCATATCACTGAAAGCACCCATACAAACATCCAGGAACTCGTCCATAAACCTGTGCCGGTTAACAGATAGCCGAACAGGATCGGCCCCACAAATCCACCTAAACCTCCTATTAATCCAACCATTCCACCTACAAGGCCAATCTGAGTCGGGAAATATTCAGGAATGTGTTTAAATACCGCTGCAGTTCCTATCCCCCAGGCCATTCCAATGAGCATAACCAGGCCAATAAAGATCCACATATTTGCCTGAAAATAGATCCGCGTGGTTCCCTGCGCCAACAGTTGCTTTTTAACAACCTTATCTCCCGGTTTCACAAGCACCTCATGCCAGTTGTCTTTGTGCGGAAAAACCATTACGTTATTCCTTACTTTTTCAAACACCCTGTTTTTCTTGACGATCTTATATTCTTTATCTCCCACCATTATCCTGTCTGGCCCAACCGCTGTCACCACGCCGTCTTTCGTGGCCATGATCCCTGAGCCGGGAGAAGCTATCTCCATACGGGGAATGATCAGCAAAAAGCTCAATATTACAGATATTCCCAGAACTCCATACATCACTTTCCGGGCGCCATATTTGTCTGATAAAAATCCGCCTACAGCCCTGAAGAGTCCTGTAGGTAAACTAAAGCAGGATGCAAAAAAACCAGCAAGAACCAGATCTGCGTTATAGACATTTACAAAATATGGCACCAGCCATTGCGAGAACGTTACAAAACAACCAAACACCAGGAAATAATAGAGGCCAAAGCGCCATACCCTGATTTCCTTGAGAGGTGAAAGAAGCTGTGCCAGAGATTTACTACTTGCCGCCGGCTTCATGTTTTCAGCAAAAAAGAAAAACAGCAAGCCCACTCCCAGAAGAATAACCGCATATATCACCGGCATTTGTCGCCAGCCTTCAGGATTTGCGCCTGCATTTGTTAACTTATCCAATAATGAAGGTCCGATCAGTGTGGTGAGCGAAGCACCTGCAGAGCCCACTCCAAAGATACCGATGGCTCTTCCCTGCCAGTTTTTAGGATACCAAACAGAGGTATAGCCTACGCCAACCGCGAAGCTTGTTCCGGCCATACCAAACAAAAAGCTTAATATCAGGAAACTCAGATAATTGTTGGCAAATGATAAGAGGAACATAGGTATAGCACTAAAGACAAGCAAAGTCCCGAAAACCCATTTCCCACCAATCTTGTCTGTCAATATTCCGATGGGGAGTCTGAAAACCGAACCAGTAAGCACCGGGACACCCAGCAGCCAGCCAATTTCAACTATGGTCCACTCAAAAATACCATTATCTGTGAGATAGGTGACCAAAACGCCATTGATCATCCAGGCTGCAAAAGACACCAGGAAACCCAAAGTATTAAGGAAAAGGATTTTGTGAGATTTGAAACCTACTGGTTGATCGGTTAACATAAGCAAATTAAATTTGATTAGTTTGTGATATATAATACACCTATATATTAGTTTATGTTTTTAACCGAAAACACTTAGCCTCTTACTTCAAAAGTTCTTTTATTTTCTTTAAAATCTGCTGGGCCTGGACGATATCGAAATCCTCATGATCCTTCTTTTTAACACCGCTATGTCCAAGTTGGTAGTGAATGTCAGGGAGCAGCCCGTGACGATCCAGACAAGCCTTTGCACAGGCCAGGGGACATCCATCTATGGCTATGATCTCAGAAGCCTGCTTTGCTGCTTTGACCATCTTTTTTACATCACCCCCTAAACCGGCAATGCAGGACATATCCGCCAGCCGCGAGCGGTCTAATTGTATGGCCAGGTAATTAGCCATTTGCGCTGCGCTTGAACAACCGGAACAGGAGTATACAAGCCTTTTTCGTTTTAAAAACATAAACCTACAATTCTTTTACTTTAGATCACAAGCTTTTTGATTTGCAGTCGTCATGCCGAATTTATTTCACTGTTGTCCGGTAAAGTTTTAAGTAGCATTTAAAAACCCTTATTCTGGCCTCCAATGAGGCCTTTTTTGTTCATACTAGATTCCAAGCCCCCGAAATCTTAAAAATTACAATCGTATTTAAAATTCGGCTGTCCGGTAAACATTTAACCAAATCACACCTTTTTTCTGCGTTTGACCGCTTATGGTTGCCATACAGCACTTTCAAAGGTTTTTATCGCAGAATATCGCAGCCATTTTGATTCCGGCTGTCCGGTAAACATTTTACGAAAATCTTTTACCGGACAACAGTGAATTTATTTCGGCATCTCTTGAAGCTATATTTAGAGCACCAGCTTAACAAGAGGTCCTGAAACAAGTTCAGGATGACGAAGAAACGATTCGCATTTTTACCTCCAGTTACTGCAAACGAAAAATAAAAACCTACAAGTCTTCTATTTTAGAGGTGAGCATCTCCGGGTTAACTCCGAGGCCTTCCGACTGACCCTCAATCACACCATCTGGCCCGAGAACGCTCAGTACATTAGAATGGCTGAAACTGCCATCGGGCTGTTTCTTATATTTAATATTTAATATCATAGAAAGCTCCCTGACCTGCTCCGGATCCCCGTGCAAAAGCACCCATTGGTCGTCAAGCTGCATCTGAGACGCAAACTGCTTCAACCTTGCGGCATTGTCGTGGTCGGAATCAAAACTCACCAGCACAAACACAACTTTATCCTTCTTATCGCCGGGAACCTGGCTCGCTACAGCCTTCATATCTGCTATGATCCTTGGACAGGCAAAGGCACAGCGGGTAAAGATCATGGACATGACGGGTATTTTGCCCCGGAGCTCTTTCAATTGAAGGGAATCACCGTTCTGATCCTCCCACGTAGTTTCAAGGTTGTAAACGGATTCCGGAGGCAAAGCCGGGCCAGGCTCTTTCCCAACATCCACTTTATTTCCTGAGCAACTATAGATAGCCACAAAGGCTAAAGTGAGTAAACATGCAATTATCTTTTTCATACTATTCTACGTTTTTTGAACACCTGAAACCCAGGTTATTTACGGTATAGTTTGCCTTCAGGCTACTCCTGAATGCAAAGCGCATAAATGCGGCATAATTTTTCCGGTCGGACACCCCAGCTGAACCCGCAGCACAAAACATATTCCTGTTAAGTTCTGCATTAGAACGGGAGTCGCCCTCAAGCATCACGCTGTTGAAATCATATACCCATTCCCAGATCAAACCATGCATGTCCTGTAGCTTATAAGAATTTGAGGGAGCAGAACCAACGTTCGGAAGGGTAACCGGATTTGGTTTACTGTACCAGTTCAGAATAATTTTGTCAATATCTGAATGATCTGGTTTGGCCTTTGCGGCATATTCCCATTCTTCCAAACCGGGCAAGCGTTTGCCTTTCCATTTGCAGTATGCAGATGCTGCAAACCAGGAAACGTTTACAACGGGACTATTATCCATCTTTTTATCCCTGCTGATCTTAAAATCGCTTTCCCAGTGCTTTAGGTAGCCGGCATCTGCATAGAGTCTTGAAACCTTAGATCTTGACCATATAGGGTTTGCCTTTACAAATTCGAGATACTGGGCGTTGGTAACGGCATGGACATCCATGTAAAAGGTTTTTACTCTGATCTTTTCAGCCTGGCTATTCTCATAGAACCCTTTATAGGTGCCAGTGGGAATTTTGACCATACCCCCCTGCGCGAAGCTCTTCATGGTAGCCACAGAGCTCACAGAAAATTCGCAGAGGAGCACAGAGATAAACAGACATATTCTGTGCTTGTCTGTGAAAAACCTCCCTGCTCTCTGTGTTAAGAACTTATTTTCCATTTCTAACCTTCTTTACCTCCGCCGCCTTCACTAATCCATCTTTATTCCCAAAATTATTTCGCACATAAGTTAATATGCTTGCAATCTCATCGTCTTTTAACTGCATTTGAGGCATCACTCCATCATAGTCCTTCTTGTTCACCTTTATCTTTCCAGACAATCCATGCAGCAGAATACCTATCCCCTTGTCCTTTTGCGACATCAGGTAATCTGATTTAGCCAATGGTGGGAATGCATCACCAAGACCTTCCCCGTTTTTCTGATGACAGGCAGCACAATTTGTTTCGAACAAAACTTTTCCCTGGCTTATGCGCTCTTCAAACGTCTTTTCGGGCACCGCCACTTCCTCCTTTTCAGGCGTAATAGACTGAACGGCTGATCCCTCCGGCAGATAAACCATATCCTTCTGTTTTCCGGAGAATAACTGGTGATTCTCCTCCCCCACTACCTTGATCTGAGCCAGCGCGCCTTTATTGAAAGTTCTGAAGATGGAATGATCTACCAGGTTCAGGGTGCCAGGAACTTCACATTTAAACTCGACAATGGCAGCACCGCCAGCCGGAATCAATGTTGTTTGAACATTATTGTTTACTAACGACCCGCCTTCAACCCATACTTTGTCAAAGATTTCTCCGATCACATGAAATGAGGATATGAGACCCGGCCCCCCGTTTCCCACAAATAAACGCACCGTCTCTCCCACTTTAACCTGCATCGCCTGATCGCCTGAGCTGGCCCCAACAGCGCCATTGAAAACTACATAATCGGGATGTTCATCAAAGGCTTTTTCCATATCAAAGGAGGTCAGGCCCGGCTCTCCAAACTTCGCTTTTGTATAAAACTCACTCTGCATAATGTAAAACTCCTTATCTACAGGAGGCAGTCCCTCTTTCGGCTCAACGAAGATGAGTCCGTACATGCCATTTGCTATATGCATACCTACCGGAGCAGTTGCGCAATGGTAAACATATAAGCCAGGATTGAGAGCCTTGAAAGAGAATTGGGAAGTATGTCCCGGGGCTGTCATGGATGCTTCAGCACCGCCTCCAGGCCCTGTTACAGCATGCAAATCAATGTTATGAGGTAGTTTGTTGTCGGGATGATTACTGAGGTAAAACTCAACCTCATCTCCCTCCCGGATACGGATAAACTTACCAGGCACTTTTCCCCCAAAGGTCCAGAAGTTATACTCCACCCCATCAGCAAGCCGCATCACCTTTTCGATAACTTCCAGCTTTACAACAACCTTTTCAGGTGAATCGTATCCTGCGGATTTCGGAACGTTTGGAGCATCTGTAAGAACTGCCTCGTATTCGCCAACTACCTTGTCGCTACCTTTAGTTTTTGCTGGTTTTGAGCAGCTGATCAAACTTATTCCATAGATGATAGATGTGATAAAAAGTAAGAAAGAATTGAGTTTCATATCTTGGGATTCTAATGGTTAAAATACTTAGACTTCAATAAAAGATAAAAACATCTTTTATTTAATCAAAAAAATGGTATTATCTAATCGCTCAAAAGAAATTAAAGCGTGAACCATAAAAAATGACTTGAGTAACTTAATAATATGTTTTGCGTCATTTAAATAGAATTCGCTCACATATAATTATTTATAGGACATATATTAAACTACAGTGACAATTTTATTTAAACTTTTATTGTTTTTTAGAGCTTATACTCCGTACATTTGTATAACATTTGAAACCTAATCGACATCGCTATCGTATAAACTACTACATTACATCTATTTACTGAGGGATTGATTATGAAGAAAAGGATTTTTCGTGGGGCAAGTTTCATACTTCTTACATTAAGCTTACCTGCAATTGGCTGGAGTTTAAAAGATAGTGATGAAATTAAATCCACCACCGTACCAAGTCACAATACGGAAATTCGTGCAGAAGAAACAAATGCAGTAAAACTTTCATCAAAAGTACTTTTCGACCAATACTTACAGGATCTGTATACAAGTACTAATCTTAAACAAGCATCGCTTGACTTCGAAGTTTTCAAAAAAGCGCTTACCGGCTATTATAACTTTAAAAATTCAAATCTTATTTCCACTGAAAAACAAGTTATCTCAATAGTGGATTTTACAAAAGCCAGTACAGAAAAGCGTCTTTGGATCATCGATATTGCTGCCAAAAAATTATTATTTAACACTTTGGTAGCGCATGGTCAGGGCAGCGGTAACAACTATGCAACCAGCTTTTCAAACACCGCAAATTCGCATCAAAGCAGTTTAGGGTTTTACGTAACAAGTAATACTTATTTTGGAAAACATGGCCTTTCTTTGAAATTGAATGGCATGGATACGAACTATAATACAAATGCCCTGGATCGCGCAGTAGTGGTACACGGTGCAGAATATGTAAGTGAAGAGTTTATAAAACAACACGGACGCTTAGGTCGCAGCCACGGCTGCCCCGCTCTTCCCGTTGCATTAACTCCAGCCATTATTGAAGCTATCAAAGGCAAAACAACCTTGTTCATTAATGGCCCCTCTGAGAAGTACGCCTCGACTTACCTGGATGAGGAGCTGGCGCTTACAAACTTTGGACAGGGATCGCAGTTACAAGCTACTTTGTAATTTTGAAATACTTTCAAAAAAAGGAATTCGTATCTACGGATTCCTTTTTTTGTAAATTAAACTAAAAGTTAAGCAGGATCAAGTGGAAAAGTTGGGGGCGGCTAAGCGCATTAGTGCCAAACTTTTTAAAACGGTCGTCATGCCGATCCTGAATCAAGTTCAGGATTCGGCAACTCCTGGACTATAAAGAACATGCTTAAGCAAGAGGTCCTGAAACACTTTCAGGATGACGAAGGAAAGAACATCCCCAAACTTTTCCGCTTGATGCGTTAAGCAGGGGCTGTAATGTTGCCGGGAAGAGTAGGTACCGAACCCGTACCTAAAGCCTATCAAGCCCGTACCAGGTTCGGAAAAACCAAAACAATTCCCGGCCTTTCTACAGGTTAACTAATTTTACTCAAGCCTTCTTTCCACAAACTTTCGAGCGTCTATCAGGCCTTAGCCCGCTGATACTGAATTGGCCATTCGATCTCAGCGCTCAGGACTTTTGCGGCGTGAAGAGGGAAATATGGATCACGCAACATTTCGCGCGCCAGCAACACCATATCTGCTTTACCTGAGGAAATGATTTCCTCCGCCTGTTCAGCATCAGTAATAAAACCTACTGCTGCAGTCATTACTCCCGAACTCTTTATCGCTTCTGCAAACTCTACCTGGTAACCAGGTGCTACCGGAATGGCAGCCTTAGGAACATTCCCACCGCTCGAGCAATCAATAAGATCCACCTCTTTAGTGTTTAATACACCGGCAAGTTCTACAGAGTCCTGTTTATTCCAACCACCTTCTACCCAGTCTGTGGCCGATATTCTAACGAACAGTGGAAGGTCCAATGGCCAGGCCTTACGTACAGCCTCTACTACCTCTATTAAAAACCTTATTCTGTTCTCAAATGAGCCTCCATAGTGGTCGATCCGGAAATTAGACAGCGGTGATAAAAACTCGTGCAGCAGGTAGCCGTGAGCCGCATGAATCTCAAGCACCTTAAATCCCGCCTGTAATACCCGCTTCGCCGCTGTATAAAAGTCATTTAAGATACGTTCCATATCTTCCGACGTCAAAGCGTGTGGTAAACGGTGCCCTTCCGAAAAGGGTATGGCGCTAGGCGCCAGAGTTTGCCAGCCACCCTGCGCCTCAAATAAGAAACGGCTGCCGTTCCAGGGTTCATTAGTACTAGCCTTTCTGCCTGCATGTGCCAGCTGAATGCCTGCTACGCTTCCCTGGGCATGAATGAAATCCACAACTTTGGTCAATCCCGGGATGTGATCATCCTTCCAGATGCCTAGGTCTGCCGGTGTTATCCTGCCTTCCGGCGATATCGCCGATGCCTCGGCGATAATTAAACCGGCACCACCCACGGCCCTGCTGCCCAGATGCACCATATGCCAGTCATTGGCGTATCCATCCTCGCTTGAATACTGGCACATAGGCGATACACCTATTCGGTTCTTAAATTCAATTTCCCTGATTCTTAAAGGGCTGAAAAGCTTACTCATAATATGACCAAAATATAAAAGACAACGACAAATTAATAATGTTTAGAGCATTGAAGCGTAAATTGACATATACGTGGCCCTACGCACAGAAAACATTTAGTGATACCGCCAGTTATTTACAGATGAAAACCATACACCTAACATATTTAATCGTATTACTCTCGTTTACCGCTTTTGCGCAAAGCTGGAAGCCATATAAAATTGACGATTCTGTCCAGGTTTCCTTACCATCTGGCTTTGAAAGGAAAGATACGGTAGGCCAGACAATGATTACAGGGAGTACTTCCTTTGGAAACATCCTGATCACGATCTCCCCCGATAATACCAAATCAACTCCTGATATCGAGAAAGAGAAGCAACTGGAGACCTATTACGACAATTTCGTATCCAAAATTAAAAGCTCTTCTAAAAATGGATCGATCAGCAATGAACGAGATACGTTAGTGGGGAAATTAAAAGTGAAAGACGTCAAGCTATCCGTCGATAGCGGCAGCGGGAAACAGCACAGAAACATCCGGATACTGCATGTCAATAATGCCACTTATACCTTTCAGTTTCTTTACCAGGACATTCATACCGAATATGCACTGCCGGAAAGCACCATCTTCTTTTATTCAATGAAGATTCCGCCTGATGCCGGCCTTGAAACACAATTCACCAATCCCGAAAACACTACGGGGCAAAGCCCGGCCAATAAAGATAATTCTCTTTATATCTACGGCGGTATTGGGCTTGTGATTATAATTGTTCTGATACTTTTGATCAGGCGAAGCAGGAGGCACTAAGCCAGGTTAGAAAACGATTATATTTTTTTATGTTTGAGCCAGAAAAATACTAATTGCTTATACATGCAGAACAACTATTTCCGGAAAAAACCATTGTCTGCAATTTTATCGGATGCCAGTTCAGGATTTAGTGACGGCGAAAACCCTGAATCCGGAGCCCCCCGTTTAAATAAAGTTTTAAGGGTTAAAGACCTTACCTTTATGGGTATTGCGGCAGTTATCGGAGCCGGGATCTTTTCGACCATAGGCCAGGCTGCGTTCGACGGAGGGCCGGGTGTCACCCTTCTCTTTGTAATAACCGCTGTCACCTGCGGTTTTTCTGCTTTATGTTATGCGGAGTTCGCTTCACGCATCCCCGTTTCCGGAAGTGCTTATACCTATGCTTATGCTTCCTTTGGCGAGCTGGTGGCCTGGATTATTGGCTGGGATCTGCTGATGGAGTATGCTATTGGAAATATCGCTGTCGCCATCTCCTGGAGCAAGTACTTCACTAATTTACTACAGGGCTTTAACATTCATATCCCGGCGTATCTCACCATGGATTATTTGTCGGCTTACCGGGCAAGCGAACAAACCGCATTACTTGCCTCCTCAGGAAAGACCTCTGAAATAACCGAAACGCTGAAATACCAGGCTGAGGCCTGGAATACTGCGCCGGGTGCCGGAGCATTTAAATTTATTGCTGACATTCCAGCCCTGGTGATTGTAGCACTGATCACCTGGCTTGTTTATATCGGCATAAGGGAAACTAAAAAAGCGACCAACGCCATGGTATTACTCAAAATAGGGGTAGTGGTAGCGGTTATCATACTTGGTTTTTTCTATGTAACACCGGCAAACTGGAGTCCTTTTTTACCGAATGGCTTTTCAGGCGTAATGAAAGGAGTTTCGGGTGTATTCTTTGCATACATTGGCTTTGATGCCATCTCTACCACAGCTGAAGAATGCGAGAATCCACAAAGGGATCTCCCAAAAGGTATGATATACTCTCTCCTGATCTGTACGGTACTTTACATCCTCATTGCGCTGGTGTTAACGGGCATGGTCAACTATAAAGAACTTCAGGTTGCCGATCCGCTAGCTTTTGTATTTGAACGCATCGGACTTGATAATATCAGCTATATTATCTCTATCAGTGCAGTTATAGCCACCGCCAGCGTATTGCTGATCTTCCAGATGGGGCAGCCACGCATCTGGATGAGCATGAGCCGGGACGGCCTTTTACCGAAAGCTTTTTCCCGGATCCATCCCAAATATAAAACACCATCTTTTGCAACCATTGTTACCGGTTTTGTGGTGGCTGTGCCTGCCTTGTTTATGAACCTGACGGAAGTGACCGATTTGACGAGTATCGGAACTCTCTTTGCCTTTGTTTTAGTTTGTGCAGGAGTATTAGTACTTGAAGAGGACATGGAAGCGCGACCTGGCAGATTCCGGATACCCTATATCAATTCAAAGTATATTGTTCCGGGACTTACCCTGGCGGCGTTCTTCGTATTCTGGTCGCCTTTGGTTAAGCTTTTCGTTTATACAGGCGACTGGCACAGCTACAAAGATGTACTCCCCTACTTCCTGTTTATTGTACTGGCGATCGTGGTTTCAGTACTTTGTTTCCTTAAGAACCTGTCCCTGATACCCGTGTTGGGTTTATTAAGCTGCTTTTACCTGATGACCGAGCTAGGCTATACCAACTGGCTGCGTTTTTTAGTATGGTTGGGATTAGGCCTGCTTATCTATTTCAGTTACAGCTATAAAAACAGCAAACTCCACCTAAAATGACTGGCTGTTGCGGCTTAGAAACTCAAAAAGCCTGTATGCATCTTCTTTTTTAAACAGCTGCGTTCCTGAATTCATGGTCGCAGCGCTGCCGCAGGCCACACCCATTCTTACCATTTCTGAATAGCTTCCATCCCGGGCCAATACAGATACCATACCGGCCACCATACTGTCACCTGCTCCTACTGTACTGAGCTTTTTTACTGTTGGAGCAGGCACATGTTCTGTAATATCCTTTGTAACCAGGTAAGCCCCCTGAGGGCCCAAAGAAACCACGATGAGTTCAGTTTTTCCTTGCTGTATAAGCTCTTGAGCGGCCTCGTCAGCCGAATCATTGTCAAGGCTCTCCTTTCCAACCAGCTTAGCCAGTTCACCCAAATTTGGTTTCAAAAGAAATACCCCTTCTTCTACCATTCGCTCCAGCGCTTCGCCCGAAGTATCAGCAACGATCCTTGCTCCTTTCACTTTCAATTGCCTAACCATCTGCCCCAGGAAAGACGGATCTATTCCAGGAGGGAGACTGCCACTAACGATAACAAAATCGGGGAAGGGTGACAATTCAAGTAAGGCCTTCATGATAGCATCCTGTTCTTCGATTGAGATGCCGGAGCCTGGCATGCCAAAACGGAACTGCTGGTTCGTACCGGTTTCGACCACTATAAAGTTCTCGCGGGTTTCTCCTTTAACTTCAATCGGCACTGCGCTGATCCTTTCTTTTTCCAGGAGTTCCTGCAACAAGCGGCCAGTGCGTCCTCCGGAAGGAAAAAAGGCCCGGGAGTTCAGCCCTAACCGCGACAAGCCCCTGGACACATTCACACCGCCACCCCCGGGTTCGAACTTAGGCTGTTCGCATCTCAATTTCTTTTCTGGCACCAGCTTATCAATGCTTGTGCTTTTATCAACCGTAGGGTTAAGCGTAACGGTAAGAATAGTTTTCATAAGGATTATCAGATCTTGTTTTTGAATACTTCCCTGCTGCTGTTTAAAACGTTTTCGTCACCGAGGAAGGTCCAGCGTATATCGCTTACATATTTTTTTAATACTTCATTCATTTCTTTCAGGGTCACTTTCTGAATTCGATCTGCCGATTCTTCAGCAATACGCCAGTCGCCCATAATTTCTGCATTACCCAGGGCAGCAGCGATGGCACCACTGCTTTCTTCCTTCATATAGTTGCTGGTTATGAAGTTGCTTTTTCCCGATTGAAGCTCGTCTTCGGTAAAACCGGTCTCTCTTAAGCGCCGTAACTCTTCGATCATCACTTCTACCGAGGCTTTAGCTTCTGTAGTGCTTACGTACATAACAGCAAGGGGCATAAGCCGCGTGGATGCATAAGCATAAGGGGCGTATGAAAGATTCCTTTTGGTACGTATTTCGCGGAAAAGCTTATTACTGAGATTAGAGATCGCCAAACGGAATGGCAGAAAGTCGGGACTATTAACTTGCGGAGCGTTGAAGCTTCCGGTAATATAATTTGTAGCCAGCTGACGCTGTTCAGATAATAGTTTACCTGTGGCGGCAGGAACGTTAAGAACAATTGGTTTATAGGTCTTCACAGGCAAGTTGGCAAACGAGGCCTGGATCTTTTTAATTACCTGTTCTTTGGTGATCTTTCCTACGATTACAATAAACATCCTCTTTTTGTTGAGTAGTGTATTGTAATAATAATCCTTCACCTCCTGAGCCGATAATTTGTTCAAAGTCGATTCTTCACCGCCAGGATTAATAGCGTAAGGGGTGCCGGCAAATGCATTTTGCATCGTTAACTGCTCTATCCTGTCATCCGGATCAGATTCAGACTGCTTAACACCCGACACAATTTTATCCTTCAGCATACCTAGTTCGCGCTGATCAAAAACGGGATTGGATACGGCTTCGGCAAACAAATCCCAACCTTGGTCAAAGAAGCGCGAAATACAGGTCATACTAATTATACCATAGTCATAATTGGAAGAGCCTCCCAGGTCGATACCATAACTTTCCGCCCGGTCTCTGAAAGCGTTACCGCTATACTTTTTTGTGCCGCATTCTGTGGCAGCAGCAAGGCTCAGGTTTTCAAGTCCTGCTTTTTCCGCAGGATAATTAGCTACTCCTCCGCGGTAATACATGTTCACGTCGATCACCTCCTTGATGGTAGGCTTAAGGATGACTTTAATGCCCGCTACGTCAAAAGAAGTTGCGGTATTCTGTCCAAACACGCTGACAGAAATGAATAGTAAAAATATATGGAGATGAATATGTTTCATTCGGGTAATTTGTTTATTGTAATGATCTGCCAATGTTTGTGAGCAAGCCTGGTTTCATTTATAAGTAGTTCAAGGTCTAAGCTAGGGTGCTTTAAAAAAAAGCTCTGGCTTTATTTGTTGTTTTGCTTCAGCGCTGATCAGCATTCCGGAGGCATGCGGTTTGTTTTTAATATACTTCCGCACATATTGTTTTAAGTCCTCACGGTTTACTTTTCTCAGATTTTCAATGTAGGAGTTAAGATAGTCGATAGAAGCGGCAGCCCACCAGAACGAAATAGTATGGGTAAAGTTCGACGTGATCTCCTCATCTTTGACCTGGCTGATCTCCAATTGTCTCTTTGCTGTTTCGATCTGCGCATCGGTGATATAGCTGTCTGTGTCCCATAGTGCAATCTGTTTATTAACTTCTTCAATACATTCTTTAATCTTCGCCGGATTCGGAACCACAAAAACACTAATAGGCCCCGTATGTTTTAGCGTAAGATAACCAATGTTTGCCTGTAGAGCCAGCCCTGCATCTACAAGCGCCTGGCTAAATTTAGATGAGTTTTGATTGATAATGAAGGAGAAAACATCTGCTGCATAAGTAGCTTTAATGTCGTTACGGGTATCTGGGCCATGCCAATTCATCATAATGAGCGGTACCCGCGACAAATTAGACTCTACGATAAAATAGTCTGTTTTTTGTAGGGGCTTAAATTCAGGCACCGGCCATTTCTTAGCCGGATCAAAGCCTGAAGGCTGCCAGTCGCCAAAGATCAGTTCGGCGTTGCGAAATACTTCTTCGTGCTTTACATCGCCTGCAATGGTGATCAAGGAGTTATTAGGCCAGTAATAACGATTTTTAATAGTATCCATTTGCGCAGGAGTTGCAGAGCGAATTACATCATGGTCACCAATAGTATTTTTGCGGCTGTATAGATCGCCCCAAAGCCTGCGGTTCATCTCGTCGTTTAAGGCGAAATAAGGATTAGACTCGTTGCGCTGGAATTCTCCATCGACCACAATATTCTCTTTTGCCATCTCATCCTTATCAAACTTGGGGTACCTGACCGCAGAATTCATGAATTTAAGTCCTTCAACCAGATTGAACTTTGGCAACGTGAAATAATAATTGACCAGCTCGTAAGATGTGGTTCCGTTAAACTGAATACCAAGCTCACTTACCCTGTTCAAAAAATCTTCCTGACTCGGATAATCCCTGTTTGCTTTAAAGAACATATGCTCGTACAAATGACTCAGACCATTGTATTCGGGAGTTTCGGTATAAGCGCCGTTTTTGACTGCAAGCTCAATCGTTGCAAGCGGCACACTGCTATCTTCCACAACCAGAAGGTCGAGCCCATTGGCAAGTTTCTTCTGGAACATGTTTGGCGGAAGTTTTGAAGAGGATTTTGTTTGTTGAGCCAGCGAAGCACAAGTAATCAAGCTGGCCATTAAAAGACAATAGAGTTTTTTAAACATATTTATTTGCTTTCGGTAAATATATCAGAAAAATCGAACACTGCTAAACTATTCAAAAACTATGAAATTAAGTTCCGCATTGCTGCAAGTCCTCAATAAAACACATGAACCTTCAAGTATGATTAATTTAACATTCAAAGGAAATGATCTAGCTATTAAGACCAACGAAGACGGTGAAGCTATATTGCTTTTCATTGGAAAATTGACGTCGGAAGGCACTGTCAAAGGCGAAAGATATGCGCGGCGATTGAAGAAGGACGACAAGGGAAACGTAATAAAGGACCATTGGGAACTAAAAGGAAAAGCAAGCTAAAACTGAAACTTACCGAAAATCATAAACCTTTGCGCAGATTAAGTGTTTCAAAACAAAAAAACTTGATATGCCTTCAAAATCAGTAATTGCCTGCTGCCATAGCTTGCTTTCTCATAATCTTACAATTGCTTTTGCGGAGAGCGCAAGCACCGGACGCCTAATTTATGACTTCACATCTGTCCCCAACTGTGGTGAGATAATAAAGGGCAGCATAGTTTGTTATGACCGAAGTGTTAAAGAGGGCTTAATGAACATCCCCTCTGAAGTTATTGACAAATACACAGCTGAATCACCAGAGGTGACTCAATATCTTGCTGAATCGTTAAAAACGCTTATACCTGCCGATGTGATTGTAGCGGTAACCGGCCTGGCATCCGAAGGGGGAAGCGAGTCTGAAGAAAAACCGGTAGGAACCATGTTCGTTCATGGTTATGTGAAAGACAGGGCATGGAAAACTAAGTTCCAGTTCGAAGGAACTCCGGATGAGATAGTAGCTCAAACAATTGACGCTATTGGTACTGTATTGCTTGATGAGCTGAGTAATGTATAGTAAAGCTGAGCACGATTTCGAAAAGATCTAAAAGGAAAGGGGCTTGATTATGCTCTAGCCCCTTTGATTATCCTTCTTCTGTATCCGGTTTTCTGCTGTGGAGATTTCAGGCTATCTACACCAAACCATCCGTTTTGAGCCTTATATGTGGTTTCCGGTTGTTGACGGATAGAATCTGTCGGACTAAATTTCATTAAACTTTCTTCTAGCGAGGGGGACACAAAGTTTCTCATATTTCTTTTATTTAACACACTATATTTAAACACACGTTATCTCCTTGTATACAGCAAAATGTATTCCAACAACATTTTTACATATTAAAAACATCCTATGCTCTTCAGGTTTTCAAAACTTAGCTTCAAAAAAAGATCCTAGGATTTTACATAGCCGAGCCAGAATCTTATTATAAAGCAAAAGATGTCCTTAATACAGGACCTATTCTAGTTTTTAGTACAAAAATGCTACAATGAGGCTTTGTGCTGGGATCAGCTTAGGGTTGGCTAAGTGGTACGCCTGCGCCAGCACGGTTATAAACAGATTAAACGTAAAAGATAATTAATATCCTTAAATGCAGTGATGTAGATCATACTTTTCAGGCAGCTTATTCCGGACCTTTGATGTAGAAAATAAAACATCATGGCTATCCAAAAAATTCAAACCAGCGAAGCTCTCTCTTTAGGTAACACCACAGAGTTAAATTTAATGCAAAAATTTAATGCTTTCGCCGACGCACAAGAAAAAATATCCATTGTATGGTGGCTCTTATCGCTGATCCTGATCGGAGGATTCTTTTTACCCCTGACCTTTCTTTTGGTTTATTCGCTCGGGGGGCCAACTGCACCATTTCTGGCAATCAGTATGATTTCGTTTTTGCCTGCATAGTTGCCAACATGGGCGGTGTGGGAATAAGGATGAGCCTTTCTACCTTTTTCTTTAGCGTTATTGTTCACGTTTTAATGATCGCAACAACTTTAATTGCTTATGTATAAATAAATGTTCATGTTACCCATCGTTGATTTTTAGTTAGAGCCTTATTGTGCCTTGCACAATAAGGTTTTTTGTTTAAGTTAGATCGAGTAACGACAACCAGTTGAAAGACTCTCAAGTTTATGCAGGATATTGTCGTGCAGACTTATGAGATGACGGACCGTGTTTGTATAGCCTGGACGCCGAACTTATTTAAAAACTCCACTCCTTCGTCTGATGGCAGGCCTTTATACTGCGCGTACGACTTTTTATAAATCACCTTTTTTATTCCTGAAGAGAAGATTAGCCTGGCACACGGCAAACATGGGGAAAGGGTAACGTATAAGGTGGAGCCTTCCAGATCCGCCCCATTTTTTGTCGCATATAAAATAGCATTTTCTTCAGCATGAAGTGCAAGGGAGCAGCTTCCCCGGGCGTCACGAGGGCATCCGGTTTCTGGCCATTCCTCGTCACAATTATGCGTATGAGCCGGCGGCCCGTTATAACCAATAGAAATGATTCTGGTGTCTTTAGTGAGAACTGCTCCGACCTGAGCCTTTACGCAGTGCGAACGTAAAGCCAGATCTGATGCCAGATTCATGAAAATATCTTCAAAGCTCGGTTTATTAAACAATGTTTGTCCTCCTTCTTTTCGCAAAGCTAACATTTCAAAATTTGGATTTTAATTCGGCAAATAGATTTAATTTCCGGATATTTCAAAACTTTTGGATTTTTGAATCATTAAAGTTTAATGTTAATGATTTTATCATTTAAAATTGCATATTCGCAAATTTGCAACGGGCCAAAGTATGCTTGAATCAATTATATCAGGTATTGGATTAGGGATAGTGTTATCATTTGCAACTGGTCCGGTATTTTTTGCTTTGCTAAAGACCAGCATTGAAAAGGGGTTTCATGCAGGAATGTGGCTGGCTGCAGGAGTGGTATTGAGCGATCTCGTGTATGTTTCGCTTGCTATCTATGGCTCCTCCTTCATTAAATTTGAAAATCAATACCGGATGCCAATAGGCATTGCCGGAAGTGCTGTGCTTTTTGGAATAGGCTGCTATTACCTCTTGAAGAAAGTTAAGATAAACTATCAGAATACGACCTCAGCAAGACGCAATACAGGATACTTTTTTAAAGGATTTCTGATGTGCATATTTAATCCTTCACTTTTACTGTACTGGATAAGTGTGACAAGCAGCCTTATTTCAGTAAAAGGTAAATTAGATGCTGATGAAATAATACCTTTTTTCGGGTTCATACTCATCACCCAATTCAGCATGGATACCTTAAAGGCTTATTATGCCAATAAGTTCAGGTATCGCATTAAAGAAAAGACAATAATTTTACTGAACAGGGTTGCAGGAGGCTTGATATTGATCTTTGCACTTAAACTGATCTGGAGCCTGGTTTTTACGGAAAGTTTGATATAAAAAAATCAAAGAAGGCCCTCCGCACGGACCCACTATGATTTCTTAGCATTGTACGGAAACTTATTCCTTCGTCGCCCTGAACCTGTTTCAGGACCTCTTGCCTAAGCAAGTTATCCAAACATGGTTCAAAAGATGCCGAGAACGTCATCCTGAACTTGATTCAGGATCGGCATGACGATTAAGCAATTTCGAGCTACCACGCCTACCTGGAGCATAAAACCTAAACGTACGCTCTCTGGTTCTTTCCTTCTACCCAATTCATAAATGCGCGGTTCACTACTTTATTTCCTCCAGGAGTTGGGTAATCACCTGAGAAGTACCAGTCGCCCAAATGTTCAGGACATGCAGTATGCAGGTTCTCCAGCTTCTGATAGATCACTTCCACTTTGGCATTTATTCCCTTCGGAGAAATGATCTGCGCAATTCTCGCTGAAATTTCCTCATCTGTAAATGGCTCATATATTGCCTTAATATAATTTGGCACTATATTTTTATCCATATTAACTGAGGCTTTACACTTTTCATAAGCATCCCAGATAATATATTCTCTGCCGCTTTCTTTTAGCAAGGAAATTGCTGCTTCGAAAGCGACAAATTCGCCCATACGCGACATGTCAATACCATAGCAATCAGGATAACGGATCTGAGGCGCAGAGGAAACGATCACAATCTTCTTAGGATTTAAACGGTCCAGTATTTTAAGGATACTTTGTTTTAATGTGGTACCTCTCACAATTGAATCGTCAATAACCACCAGGTTATCCTGGCCAGCCTTTATCAGGCCATAGGTAGTGTCATAAACATGAGATACCATATCCTGCCTGTCGGCATCCTGGGTGATAAAGGTACGTAGCTTGGCATCCTTGATAGCGATCTTTTCTACCCTCGGAGCCATACTCAACATTTCTTCAAGTTCCTCATCGGAGATCTTATCTGCCCTTTTTAACAGGGTATCCTTCTGAACTTGCTTAATATATTTATGCAAACCTTCTACCATTCCGTAAAAAGCAACTTCGGCAGTATTCGGAATAAAAGAAAACACCGTATTTTTTAGATCATGATTTACAGATCCCAGGATCTGGGGAACAAGTAACCTACCCAGCTGCTTACGCTCGCGATAAATAGCAGCATCACTGCCTCGTGAGAAATAAATACGTTCAAAGGAGCAAGACTTATGTTCGGCAGGTTCCCTGAACTGCTCTTCAGAAATCGTTCCGTTCTTCTTTATAATTAATGCATGCCCTGGTTTAATCTCTTTTATCTGGCTAAAAGGAACATTAAACGCAGTTTGTATCGCCGGACGCTCAGAAGTAACAACTACTATTTCATCGTCAATATAATAATAAGCAGGCCTGATACCTGAGGGATCACGCATTACGAATGCGTCTCCGTGACCAAAAATGCCTTCTATGGTGTATCCGCCATCCCAGGTTTTTGCCGAGCGGCGCAATATCTTCGCTACATCCAGATTGTCGGCTATCAGGTGACTGATCTCCGCATTACTGTATCCCTGCTTTTTAAACTGATCAAACAATTCCTGATTCTCGTCGTCTAAAAAGTGGCCAATCTTTTCCAGTACGGTAACCGTATCGGCTTTTTCTTTAGGATGCTGACCCAATTCATACAGCTGCTCAAGAAGTTCATTAACATTCGTCATGTTAAAATTTCCCGCAATTACCAAATTTCGGCTCATCCAGTTGTTTTGACGAAGAAATGGATGGCAGTTCTCCACACTATTCTTTCCATGGGTTCCATAACGCAGGTGGCCCATGAGTACTTCGCCGGTGAAACTGACATTTTCCTTTAACCATGCAGCATCCTGCATCAGGTCGGAAGGGATATCAGCAAATTTCTTCTGAACGTATTCAAAGATTTCAGACACCGCAGAAGAGCCCATAGCTCTGTGTCTGCTGATGTAACGGTTGCCCGGGGCAACATCAAATTTAATTGTAGCTATACCTGCACCATCCTGCCCACGATTATGCTGTTTTTCCATCAGAAGATACAGCTTATTCAGGCCGTAAAGCGACGTGCCGTATTTTTCCTGATAAAAAGAGAGAGGTTTTAAGAGACGAATGAGGGCGATGCCGCACTCATGTTTTATCGATTCACTCATGACTGTTTATGAGTATGCAAAATTAAGGTTTTAATCGAATTAATTGTTATAACATTTAAAGGAAATTCACCAGGAGATCAATGAAGGGAATATTCCGAATAAAATGACACAAAAAGTAAGAATTGCAATAATAAAAATGAGTGGATCCTTCGCATTCTCAATATTGTAAGGGTTTGCAGATTTCCGCAAATAGGCATTCAATGGAATTTTCAGATAATAGAATAAAGATACAACTGTGGTAAGAGCTCCGGTAATGAGCAGGGCTACCATCCATATGGAGCCCGACGAGGTATACTTTTCAAAAGCAGCAGAAAAGACATAGAGTTTTGCCAGAAACCCTGCTGTTGGCGGAAGGCCTGTGAGCGAAATTAAGATCACTACAAAACAGACCATTTCTGCCTTAAGAACACTACCTAAACCCTTGTAATCATCAACCTCTGTGGCCGCCGTTTGCCGTTCAATTCTTCCGGCGAGCATGAATGCCGCCATATTCATTATAGCATATATGCTGAAATAAAAAACCAACGACTGTACTCCATAGTCGGAATTTGATACCACCGCCATCAGAGCAAAGCCCGTATGCCCAATTGAAGAGTAGGCTAGCATTCTCTTGATGTTATTTTGCCACAGGGCAGCAAAGTTCCCTACGATCATCGTGATGATAGCGACAACTGCGAAGGTAGTTTCAAAATCAAACACTTCTTTAGTCTGTGATTGCTGATCATAAAACGGAAATAGAAACCGGACCAGGATAGCAAAGCCCGCAATCTTGGGTGCCGTAGACAAAAAGGCGGTGACGGGAGTAGGTGCGCCTTCATATACATCGGGGCTCCAAAAATGCAGAGGAACAAACGACAATTTAAAACCGATGCCTACCATGGTTAAAATAATCGCCAAAGCTGTCGCCGGTTCCGGGATCTCACCTAAGTGAACAATAAAATCAGGATCGCTAATATTGATTGTGCCGGTAAAACCATATAACAAGGAAATGCCATAAAGCATAATTGCAGAACATGCCGATCCAAATAAGGCATACTTCATGGAAGCTTCAGTTTGCCTGTTTCCGGCAGATACGTAACCGACCATTAGGTACGAGCCAATAGAAACCATTTCAATAGAAATATAGATCATCAGCAGGCTCGTTGACATCGCCATCAAATTTAATCCAAGAAGAACCGCAGGTAAAAGCATGTACAGGTCGCCCACTCCTTTTGCGTGGCTTTGTAAATTCCTGTCGTACCTGATGAACAGTGCAAACAAAAGAACCACAAAGGCAAAAATGAACTTAAAGGAAACAGCTACCTGATCGAGCTGAATATTTTCGAAGAACAATAAACGGACATCGGCACCAGCCTCGATCTGTTTGAAACTAAAGAAGACTGAGATAATAATCCCGGTAATGCTCAGCCAGAAAGCGGCAGACGATCGTTTTCCCTGAAGGAATAAGTCGGCGACTATAACAACAAGGAAAGTGAGCACCAAAACAATTTCTGGCAGGATATAAGGTATCCCTGAAAGCGTGTCCTTTAGCAGACCAGATAAAAAAGGCAGGTATTCGTTCATCTTATCTCAAATTCACTAAACGAATTAATTCCAATACTGAAGCATTCATTTTATCAAAGGCCAGAGAAGGTATAATACCCAGCAATAAAGCCATAACAGAAAGTGATGTAAGGGCGAAAATCTCGCGACCGTTCAGGTCTGTAAGCTTCTGCCTCCAATCCTCCCCTCCCCACAAGCGTGTTTTCCCAAAAAACATTCTTTGCAGGGTCCAGAGCAAATATGCGGCACCTAACAGCATACCCAGAGAACCACAAACAGCCATCCAGCGTGGAAGTAATCCGTTGATACTTTCTGAGTTAAAGGCACCGATCAAGCTGAACGCTTCGGCAATAAAAGCAGAAAAACCCGGTAATCCCAACGAGGCAAAAAAAGCGATCATCACAAAAGTGGTGTACTTAGGCATGATCAAAGCCAAACCCCGGAAATTAGGGATTTGCCTGTCGTGCACCCGTGTATAGATCACTCCTACAAGAAAGAAGAGCATGGATGACAAAAAGCCGTGGCTGATCATCTGCATCATGGCTCCGCTTATACCTTCAGAAGTGACCGACGCGATACCGAGCATCACGAAACCCATATGCGATACCGAGGAATATGCAATGAGCCGTTTAAGATCTTTTTGTGCCAGGGCGTTTAAAGCTCCGTAAATAATAGAGACCACGCCGATCAGTCCCAACCACCAGGCAGATTCAATAGCCGCATCGGGAAAAATACTGAAACATATCCTTAATATGCCATAACCTCCTATTTTGAGCAGGATCCCTGCAAGTATTATGGATACAGGTGTAGGAGCTTCCACGTGTGCATCAGGGAGCCAGGTATGCAAGGGAACAACAGGCACCTTGATTGCAAAGGCGATAAACAACACGATGAACGCCAGTAACCGTGCCGGAATACCAAATAACTCCTGATTGGCTAAAGCCGAAAAAATAGATCCCTGAACGTAATTGTCAGGGTTCATCATATGCAGCATGTTAAAGGTATGATTTCCGGTTTGCGGGTCAGTTACAGAAAAATACAGCCCAATGATAACCAGCAACATAAACACTGAGCCAAATAAAGTATACAGGAAGAACTTAATGGCAGCATACTCACGTCTTATGCCTCCCCACATACCTATCAGGAAGTATAGCGGAAGCAGCATGAGTTCATAAAAAACGTAAAACAAGAAGAAATCGAGCGCACAAAAGACCCCCATAACTGCAGTGTCTAACAAAAGGAAAAGTGCAAAAAAGCCTTTCAGATTGTCTTTTATTTCCCATGAGGATATGAGGGCAACAAGCATTACCAGGGAGCTTAGCACCAGAAAGGGCATAGACAAGCCGTCGATACCTAAAAAATAGTCTATTTCAAGCGCTCCGAAAGAACCGAGATCAAGACGTATCCAGGGTAATCTTTCAACCAGCTGATATTTACTCTGAGTGTCAATCCCTGAATAGACAGAACCATCGAAATTCAAATATACGTAAGCACTCAGGAGAAGCTGGACAACAATCGCTCCGAGAGCCAGATATTTATAATGCTGCTGCCATATCGATGGAAGCAGAAGTATGATCAGCCCTGCAACTAATGGAATAAATATCAACAAAGAAAGCAAACTCATATAGCCTGGCTAAAGTATTTAATAATGAAAAATGAGAGAACTATCAGCAACATAGTCACCAGATAATGCTGCAAACGGCCGGTCTGAAAATGACGCGCGAAATTACCAATTATTTTTGTGACAGAGCCCGCTCCGTTCACAACGCCGTCTACCACACGGCGGTCAAGCCACTGAGAAAGTCCTGCAATAAGAACCGTTGCTCTTCCCAATAAATTGACGAATCCGTCGACTACAGCCTTGTCAAAAGCGAAAACCGAACGCGATAGCAACAGTATACCATTTACAAAGCTATTCTGATATATTTTATCAAAGTACCACTGATTCTCCGCGAACCGGAATAAAGCAGAGTTCGAAAGATCAGGAGACTTCCCCCGTTTTACATACCAGGTAAAGCTCAGGTATATGATAAGCACTGCAAAAAGATTAACTGCAGCCGGGATGAGTGTGTGGTAAATATTGACTCTCCCTATGTTCGAGACCACATTCAGGCCTTCAATGATCCATGAATGCTCGTAATGAAGTGGATTAAAAGAGAAAAAAGGGAATAAGCAAAAGGTTGCAAGGGCTACTAAGACATACGTCATGATCTTCGGTGCTTCATGCAGGGAAAACGTCTGACCACAAATATCATTTAGCCGGAGCCTGCCAAAAAACACCTTAAATATCAATCTTGAAATATAGAAAGCCGTTAACCATGATGTAATGAGTGCTGAGTAGGGAATTACTTTCCAGAAACCCGCCTGCCCTTCCGACCATTCAAAGGCCTGAATAAGTATGGCATCTTTTGATAAATAGCCTGATGTCCCCGGAATTCCTATCAATGCCAAAGCAGCAAGAAGCATGGTGATAAATGTAAGGGGCATAAACTTCCTTAATCCTCCCATCAGCCGGATGTCCTGGTGATCAATATCCAGCTTGTATTTTTCCTTCAGGTGATGCATTTCATGTATCACCGCGCCCGCCGATAAAAATAACAAACACTTAAAGAAGGCATGAGTGATCAGATGAAATATAGCAGAGCCATAGGCGCCTACGCCCATTGCCAGCATCATAAACCCGAGTTGTGAAATAGTGGAAAATGCCAATATTCGCTTAATGTCATTTTGGACGAGGGCTATCGTAGCCGCCATAAATGCAGTAAATGCCCCGATCACAGCAATTACCAGCAGTACCTCCGAGTTAAATATGGGATAGATCCTGCCTAATAGAAATACGCCCGCTGCTACCATCGTTGCAGCATGAATAAGGGACGACACCGAGGTTGGTCCTTCCATGGCATCGGGTAGCCAGGTATGTAAGGGGAACTGCGCCGACTTGGCAGCAGCACCAAAAAAGAAAGCCAGCCCTGCTATGGTAAGCCAAATATCCGGCATTTTGTTAGAGCTGAACACCCAGAAGCCATTTTGAATGGTAGCATGACTTACGAAGCCACCTTCACTAAAAAGAAGGCTGATATCTAATGTCTGAAACTGCGTAAAGATGATCATGATTCCCGTAAGGAAGCCCAGATCGCCTAACCTGTTCATAATAAAGGCCTTTTTATTGGCTTGAACCGCAGCTTTCCTGGTGAACCAAAATCCAATCAGGAGATAGGAAGAAAATCCAACTAGCTCCCAGAACATGTATAAAAGCAACAGGCTATCTGTAATAACCAGGCCGAACATGGAGAAACAGAACAAGCCGAGATATGCCCAATAACGGAACAAATAGGGATCACCCTCCATGTATTTAAGGGAGTATATATGCACCAGTGCAGCGATCAATGAAATCAGCAAAAGCATTAAAGCCGAAAGGTTGTTGATTAAAATGCCAGCTTTAAAATGCCAGTTGCCAATTGTAAACCACTCCAGCTGCTGATGAACAACCGGTTGGTCCCATACTTTAATAAAAACAAGGACAGACAAAAGCAGACTGAAAGAAATATTTAAAATGGAGAAAAATGCGCCGCGGTCAGTCCTTCCCGGAACGAGCAGAATACCGGCAAACGAAAGCAAGGGCATCAGGGTGGCTACCAAAGCCAGTATACATGTTGTTTCCTGTGTAATCGTATCCAAATCAGTTCCTTAGATTATCAATTTTAGTTGGGTCGATCGTTCTGTAATATTTATATACGTTAAGTATAATTGCCAGCGAAACTGCCACCGCTGCAGCAGCTAAAATTATAGCAAAAAGAGCGAACACTTGCCCGCTGGCTTCAAACTTATCGTGTTTGCTAAATGTTACCAGATTGAGAATAGCTGCATTCAACATTAATTCAATTCCTACCAATATCATGATCGCGTTTCGCTTTGACAACACGGCGTAGATGCCGATGCAAAACAAAGCCGCACTGACAAACATAAAGTGCGCTAATGGAATCATACCTTTCTTTCCTTTCTGGCGAGATGCGCAGCGCCTATCAAAGCCATCATGAGAAATACCGAGACCACTTCAAATGGCAGCAGGTAACGGGTCATTAAATTTATACCGATATAATGAATAGTATTATCCGAAGCCTTCACGGTATTTTCCTGCGATTCTTTGACCCATTGCAATTGGCCAATGTCTACCAGAGAAATCGTCCATATCAGCACTAAAAAGAACACCAGTGCCACAAATATTCCTGGCAGGTGATGTATCCCCAAAAACCTCGACCGCATAGGTTTAGGGTTATCCAATATCTGTTTGTTCGAAAGAAGAAAGGCAAAGATCATCAGCACCAAGACTCCTCCAACATAGATCACGATCTGGCTAAGGGCAATAAAGTCGGCCAAAGCAAAAACAAACAAGCCGGCCATTGAGAAAAGAGTGATGAAAAAAAGAAAGATCGAATGAACCAGGTTTTTTGTGGCGACAACAAACAGAGCCGACGATAGCACCATTGCTGCGAAAACATAAAATATTATTTGTTCAACGCTCATTACTTACCTTCTTTAGCTTTTGCTGCAGCTTCTTTAGCTGCCTGTTTATCTGCCTGCTGCTTAGCAAGTTCCTGTCTCTTTTGTTCAGCCTCTTCGGGTGTCATTTCAGAAAACTTATAAGTAAGTTCCGACAATTGTGTCACACTTCTGTCGTACTGGTTGGTCATGGTGATGCACTCAGTTGGACATACAACAGTACACAAACCGCAATACAGGCACTTAGCCATGTCAATATCAAACTTAGCTGCGTGTAAGCGCTTCACCGTTCCATCCGAAGTTTGGCCCAGAGGTCCTGTTCCTTTGATACTTTCAATCTCAATACAATCAACCGGGCAAATTTTGGCGCAGAGATCGCATACTATACAGTCATCGATTTCCACATGCAGCTGGTAACGCCCTACTTCGGGTACCGGTATCTTTTCTTTGGGATACTGTACGGTAACCACCCCTTCCTGTTGTGAAAAATAGTTATCATCCTTAACATCAATGCTTTTACGCTTTTTTGCAATAGCAAAAAAATGCTTCAATGTAAGAAGTAAACCCTTACAAGCTGTAGTAAATGCCGATATCGTGTTTTTTATATTCAAATTACATTATTAATAATCGCCAAACTCCGGAAATGGCCATGCACAAAAAGGCCAGAGGTGTCAAAACCTTCCAGCACAAATCCATAAGATGATCTACACGGAAACGTGGTAAGGTCCAACGAATCCACATTTGAACAAATACAACAAGCAAAACTTTGGCTGCAATCCAGAAAACACCCCAGGCCGCTCCGGTTGTCCATTCAGCTAATTTTATGTTCCCGATATTAGGCAGAGGAGTATTCCATCCGCCAAGGAACAGTATTACTCCAAACATTCCTACCAGGAACATCATAGAGTATTCCGCCAGGAACACAAATGCAAACCGTATTCCTGTATATTCGGTATGGAAACCCGATACCAGTTCTGATTCAGCTTCCGGAATATCAAAAGGAGCTCTGTTACATTCCGCAAGAGAGGCAATAAAGTAAACAACGTATGCAACTATCAGGTGGGGAGCCCTGAAAATATTCCAGGCGAATATCCCGCCGGTTTCACTGACATCCCAAAATCCCAAAAACTTTGAACCCTCCGTACTTAATACACCCTGTTGTATGGCGATTTCCTGAAGATCAAGCGTCTGTGCTATCATCACAGCCGAGATAATTGCAATCCCAGCCGGTATCTCATAAGAGATCACCTGGGCAATGGAGCGTAAGGCTCCAAGTAAGGAATATTTGTTATTTGATCCCCAGCCAGCCATTAATATACCCACTGCTTCAACAGAAACTATGGCAAATACATAAAGCACTCCCAGGTTAAGAGATGCAGGAATTAAGCCTGGCCCCCAAGGAAGGCTTGCAAAGCCCATGTATACAGAAACAAAAATAATGACAGGAGCAGCCACGAACAGCACCTTATCTGCAGCTGCAGGCGTAATAAGCTCTTTCTGAAGCATTTTAAGAATATCCGCGATTGTTTGCAAGCTCCCAAACTTACCTGTTTCCATCGGGCCTAAACGATCCTGAATAAAAGCAGAGACTTTCCTCTCGGCATACACCGCAAACAAGGCGAATACTGCAGTAAAAGAGAACAGTAAAAGTGCTACAAGAACATATGTGATGTAAAAGTTCAATTCCGAAAATCTTGTGGCAAACTTAAGCAATAGGAAGGAAAATAGCTTGTTTTTTATTGATTAATGAAACAAGCATGATACAGAGCGGATCTCAAAAAAAAGAGGCCGTCTCATAAGCAATTATGGGACGTTTTTTTTTATACTCAGATTGAAAGATTCGGCTCCATAACTTTTACTTTTAGCGTCC
>NZ_JAFMZP010000011.1 GCF_024436435.1 Desertivirga xinjiangensis | reverse complement strand
GTATAGCTACTTTAGAAATAACAAATCAAGCTGTATAGCTCAATTACTATTAATCCCCTAACCTGTATAGCCTAATTAGGACGAGACAACGAGACATGACCGAAAATGGTGATCCGTATGAAAACCGTGATTAAACCGTGGCAAGACCGTGAAACTGACAGTCTTGGTGGAGTGAAAATACCTTCATGGTTCAAGCTTGTACATAAGCCCATAAGAATCCATAGGGACTTGGCATTGACCCGTTCACTATGTATTTTATAGAAATGTCTTGGAGGATATCTGCGGCTTTTAGATCCGCGGAATGCCGGTTGGCATGCGACAACTTTTCTAAAGCTAACAAATTATTTTTACTTTTTCGTCATGCCAATCCTGAACGTGATTCAGGACTGGCATCTCTTCATATGCGTAGAGCAATGCTCAAGCAAGAGGTGCTGAAACTAGTTCAGCAGAAATTCCGATCATTTTTCAATCCTTTATTTGCAAAATATGACCATCCGGGGGATGACGAAAAAAGTAACTAAGGTCGTTCTTAGGATCGAAAGTACCCGCCTGAGAATAAAACCTTATTGTGAACGAAGCCCAGGTTCCCTACTTTATTTCTTCCTTCACTTCTCCGCATTCAAGCATTTCATCGCCATAATACGGGTTTTTAATATCCGATTCGCTGGCCAGCCAATACGCACCGTCGCCGCCATGAGCCATCGGACAATACTGCTTGAAGATCTTACCGGAACTTAATTTTGAAGCTTTCACAGTTTTTTCAACTTCAGCAGTTAACAAACTGAACTCCGTGCGCTGTACATCAATTTTTGCTTCACTCGCAATTTTACCAGCGATATCCGCCCCCTGGCTGCTTCCGGCATCTGTTAATGCTGTCTGCAAGGCCGCAGCTCCCTGTTGCGCTTCCTTTGCATCAGAATTAACGAGTGCATTTTTCACGTGGATATAATGCACATAAACTTCCTTTACCTTCTCATCACTAAATTGGGGGTTCCCCGCTTCCGAAGTACTTTCTGCAGCTGCTGTAGATTCATGCCCGGCAGTTTTATCGCCCTCGGATGAACAAGCACTCATGCTGAGTGATCCGAGGATGAATGCTAAACCTACTACTGATTTTGAGATGTGATTCCTTTTCATGATTTATTGTTATTAATGATTATGTTGTGTTTTATTTGCGGAATTATGTGTACTAAGAGGCTCGGTTCCTTTTTTTAAGACGAACTCGCTGTATAGTAAATATGCACCTCTGCTAACTATCTCCTGGCCGGGGTGCAAACCGGTTGTTATCAAAATGCTATCAGAGTCTTCTGCGCCTGTTTTAACCGGGACAGGCTCAAAAGAATGATTCGCTGTCTTGATCCAGACATGCGCTCCACTCTCATTCCGAATAACCGCTTCCTGAGGGACACTTATCAGCCCTTCACTTTTATCAACCGGCAGAAATACCTTCGCTGGCATGCCCGGTTGCAGCTGGCCTTTTGAATTGTTTACAGAGGCTCTCACTGTTAATAAACGTGTAGAAGGGTTTATTTGAGGTCCCACAAAGTCGATCACTACCTCTTGCTCTATGTTGGCAAACACAGCCTTGACTCTTTTTCCGGGCTTAAGCTCTGGGAGCTCGGAAGAATAAGCATCCGCTTCGAGCCAAAGGGTATTAAAGTCTTCGAGGCGAAGAAGCACAGATCCTTCCGACACGTATTGACCTTCTGTAATATTGATTTCACTGATAACACCCGAGGCGCCAGAAAAAATGGTTACCGTAGGTGATAGTTTTCCAGTCGATCTAGTCAGGGCTTTTATTTGAGCAGTGGAATACCCATAAAGCTTCAGCTTACTCTCTGCCGCGAGCTTTAAGGTGGTGTAGATCTTTTCGCTTGGAAAAGCTGCGGCTTGCTTTACCTGTAGCAGATAATCCTGTTGCAGTGTTTGAAGCGTTTCGCTGTAGATCTGCATCAATGGCTGCCCCTTAGAAATCACCTGCCCTGCTTCCTTTACAAAAAGTTTTTCTATCCTCCCGGGATATTTACTTGAAATTATTTCAGATTGTTCGGGATTAGCTACCAGACGGGCGTTTAGTATTTTAGCCGAACTAAAGCTACCCTTACCAACTTTTATAGTTTGTATGTTCGCTAACTTAATTTGTTGCCCGGTTAGCGTCAGGCCATTTTTATTCCCGGTACTCTTTACCAATACAAGGTCCATTTTGCAGACAGGACATGTGCCAGGGGCATCCTGTACCACGTGTGGATGCATGGGACAGGTATATTTTGCTCCCTGTTCATGTGCGTGATCCGACGATGCATTTTCTCCCTTGCATGAAGATAGCACCACCACTGTCATTAGGAGAAAAAGTAAATTAAGAATATATAGTTTCATATATCTGTCTTATTTGATAAAGCTTTCGCTATCCGCCAAAAACCAGGCATTAGCAGCCACTTCGGTATCTGTCCCTAATTCATCTCCAACATTTATCCAGTCGCCGGACTTTCCTTTGATAGCGATAAACCTTGGTTTAAAAGTCCCGTCATGGTTTTCGAAAACCACATAGCGGGTTCCGGTCTCAAACACAGCCTCCCTTGGCAACCAGTTACCTTCAATCTTACTTTTTCCTTTGGTCACATTCAAAAGCTGGCCAACCTTCCATTCTCTGCCAGGATTATCGATAACTGCCCTTACCAGAGAAAAAGAGGAGCTTTCTTTATAATATGGCTGAATCAAACTTACCGTTGCCTTTACTTTGTTTGAGGAATCAGCAGCATCTTCAATTTCCAAGCTGGTTCCGTTTTTAAACTCCTTCAACTGCGCAGGAGAAACAAAGAATTCTGCCCATACAGAATTCATGGAAGCAAGCCCAAAAAGTTTCTGGCCGGCAGAGACGTACTGGCCTTCGCGAATTAAAACTGGTGTATTTGAATTCACAGTTGGCACCTGGTTCGAATTGTCTGAAGGCGAAGATCCCATTCCTCCCATACCTTCATCTCCTCCTCCGGATTCACTGATCAGGGCCGTACCAGCAAAACCGGAACCCTGAGGAGTGCCACCTGTGCTTTGTACATCAGCAACATACCCCGAATAAGGACTATAAATCGAAAATGTATAATCGACCTTTCCGGTTCCCAGTAAGCTACGGATCTGCTGGTTCGTAGCCCCGAGCAAACGTAACTTCCTTTTTGCTGCCTCCATTAAAGTAATATCTCCGCTCTTCTTTAGGAACAGAAGTTCCTGCTGCGCATTAACCAGGTCAGGGCTGTAAATGTCCATCAACTTTTGACCTTTTGAAACCTGCTGATAGTTATACCTGATGTATAGGCGTTCTACTCGTCCGCTAACACGGCTGGATATACTTTGTAAATTGTTGGTATTATAGTTTATGATGCCAGGGACCGTAATTGTTGAAAAACGCGAACCCTTCTGAGGCCTCAGCGTCTTCACCTGCGGCTTGTCAGATGTCCTCTCTTTGTACGTATGCTCCGGCTCTTTATCTGCGCCTGGGGCACAAGCTATTACCAAGCTGATCATAACGAGGACTGCTATGACTCTATCTTTCAATGCTCTTCTCATATTCAGCGATCATTTGGTAATACTTCTGTAATTGATCCAGGTAGTTCATCTGCGTCATATTTAAAGCCTCCCAGGCATCGATCACAGCGCTTAAATCAAGTTTATTTTCCTGGTAGGAAAGCATGGAAACTTTCAAATTCTTATTTAATGCAGGTACTATCTTCTTCTCATAATTCGCTACCTGTTTCTGCATAGAATTGATCTCATTTTCCATACTTTTAGCCATCCCAAGCATTTCAGACAACATTGCTTCCTTTTGCTGATGCATGGCAGCTTTCTCATAGTTCATGGAATTAATCTCTGAACGATACATCTTCGACGACCATGGAGCTATCGGAATTGAAAGCATTCCCATTACTGTAAACTGCTTTGGCATCATCGCCCCATAACTTGACATATGATCGAAGCGTAACCGAAAATCAGGTTTTGCTTCCTGCTTCATTTGCTTGATATTCGCTTCCATAGCATGGATATTATGCTGCATGTGTAGAATATCACTGCGGGTTTCAGCAAGGTAAGTGGTATCCAGGTTAGGCACAGGATTAAAAGTTACGATATAAGCGGTATCTACACTAAGCTCGTTAGCCGGATTGCGGTTCATGAGGGCATTTAGCGCAATCTTTTTAGTACGTATTTCAGACTCAGTCATCAGGACCATGTTCTCTACCTCGTAACTGCGTCCTTCTGCTTTAAAGATCTGGTTTAAGCCGCCCTGGTTATAGGGATAACGGATTTCTGCCAGCTTCTTCATAGTTAGCATGATCTGCTCGTTTTCTTTTTGAAACCTGATCCTTTTATTTGCAATCAAGAGATCAAAATATAGCTGACGGGCTTTTGCCCTTAATTCGTTGAAGCGTTCCGTTTTACCCAGGAAATAGGTTTCCGCTTGGGTTTTCAAATATTCTTTCCTGGCTTTAAGCTTAGCCGGGTTAGGAATATCCTGTTCGGCAGAGACCATAAAAGCACCTTTGTTCATATCGCTTACAGGACCTTCTCCGGGGTATGGTGTCATGAAGGTACCCGCACCGATCATTGGGGCCATCCATCCTCCGGCCCCTGCAACTTTTGCATCCTCACTTTTGATCTGGTTGTCGAATGCCTTGAGTGATGGATTATTGCTCTCAATTTCTTTCAGGACCTGATCCAGGGTCATTATATTTTGGGCCACACTACGAGTTGATATAAAAAACAGTACCGCAGCCATTACCCATGTTATTGTCTTATTTCTCATCACCTACCTCCAGTCTTCCAAATTTTTTCAGCTCATATTCCTTAGTCATTAAGAAAATGAGCGGAGTAACCAATAAAATATGTGTAGAGGAAGTGAGCACACCACCTATCATAGGCAGAACAATAGGTTGCATCACGTCACTGCCAACGCCAGCCGACCAAAGAACCGGTATCAGTCCGAAGAGAGCCACGCATACCGTCATCAATTTGGGACGTAAGCGTTTTGCAGCACCTGCAATAACAAACTCCCGTAAATCTTCTTTACTTATGGTTTCACCTGAATTACCACGCAAAGCCACTAACTGCTTCATGGAATCATTCAAATAGATCACCATCACCACACCGGTTTCCACTGCAATTCCGAACAGGGCTATAAAGCCTACAGCTACCGCGATAGACAGGTTCACGCCCCAGAAATAGACCAGGTAAGCACCTCCAATCAAGGCGAATGGCACAGTGATCAGGCTTAAAAATGCTTCGCGTACCGATTTAAAAGCGAGGTACAGGGACAGGAATATGATTAAAATAACAACAGGCAAAATACACAGTAAGGTTTTCTCTCCCCGGATAAGGTTTTCATATTGTCCGCTCCATTCAATAAAGTAACCTTTCGGTAATTTTAGTTCGCTGTTCAGTTTGTCAATGGCCTCCTGTACAGTGGCGCCCAGGTCACGGTCGCGGACATTAAACAATACCGCCCCTCTTAAAATGGCATTGTCGGAGGTGATCATTGGAGGCCCGTCGACAAAACGGATCTCGGTTACGGCAGAAAGAGGGATGGTCCCGGCATCCGGAGAATTCAAAGGGACACGTTTAAGTCGCTCCAAACTATTCCGGTAATCTTCGCCCAGCCTTAATTGAATATTAAAGCGACGGCGGCCTTCAATTGTATTTGCGAAGGGGGCTCCTCCTATGGCTGTTTCTACGGTGGAGTTTACATCGTCGACGGTTAGTCCGTAGCGTTCGAGCTGCTCTCTTTTGATGTCGATCTCCAGGTATTTACCGCCCGTAAGAGGCTCTACGTATAGATCGCTCACGCCATTAACGTCGCTCAGGATAGCTTGCACCTTCCGGGAAACCAGGTCTATTTGTTTCAGATCTTGTCCATGCACTTTTACACCTACATCGGTTCGAATTCCGGTTGAGAGCATATTGATACGATTAATAATAGGCTGTGTCCAGCCGTTTACTACACCGGGAATCTGCAGCTTGTGATCAAGCTCATTGATGATGTCTTTTTTAGTGATTCCCGGGCGCCATTCGCTTTTCGGCTTAAGCGTGATAATCGTTTCTATCATACTTATCGGAGAATTATCAGTAGCGGTATTGGCCCGACCGGCTTTTCCCAACACCTTGTCAACTTCCGGAACAGTTTTAATGATCTTGTCCTGCACCTGCAGGATCCGCTTGATCTCGGTGTTTGAAACATCTGGCAGCGTTACAGGCATAAACAGAACGGACTGTTCGTCCAGGGGAGGCATAAATTCCCTTCCCATGCTCATTAGCAAGGGCACACTGATTAAAAGTGCTATAATGTTTATCCCCAAAGTGGTTTTCCGGTTGCGGATACAGGTCCTGATCAATGGTTCATAGATTCTTTCCATCCCACGGTTCAATGGATGTTCGTGCTCCGGCTTAAATCTGCCTTTCATAAAGAAAGAGATCAGCACAGGTGCCAAAGTGACCACAAGGATAGCATCGATGATTAAAATGAAAGTTTTAGTGTAAGCCAATGGGTGAAATAACTTGCCCTCCTGCCCTGTCAATAAAAATACCGGCAAAAAAGAAGCAATGATGATCACCGTTGAATAAAAAACGCCTCGGGACACTTGTTTGCAGGCTTTTTCTATAATACTTAGGCGCTCCTCGCTTGATAACTTTACGTAATCTGTCTTCTTTTTATTCCACATGGGATGATCCTCCTTTCTTCTGCTCGCTGAGCTCTGCCTGCCGAATAGCCAAATGTTTATAAGCATTCTCGGCCATGATGATCCCATTATCAACAATAACACCTATAGCGAGAGCTATCCCGGTAAGTGACATAATATTGGATGAGATATCAAAAGCATTGAGCACAATAAAACTCGCTGCAATAGTGATTGGGATTTGAATAATAATACTGACAGCGCTGCGCCAGTGCCATAGAAAAACAAAAACGATGAGAGAGACAACGATCATCTCTTCGATCAGCGTTGTTTTTATGGAAGAAATAGATTCTTCGATTAGCTCTCCCCGATCATAAATAATATTGAACTTCATTCCCTCGGGCAGACCTTTGGCAACTTCAGTCATTTTAGCTTTAACACGCTGAATGACCTCATCAGCGTTTTCGCCGTAACGGAGAACAGCAATGCCTCCAACTGCTTCCCCTTCTCCATTATAATCAAAGATACCTAGACGGCTTTCGCCCGACATCTGTACAGTGGCCAGATCTCTGATCCGGACAGGGATAGAATTTTGGGTACGGACAGCTAGGTTCTCGATCTGCTCAATTGACTGGAGGTAACCGGTAGTTTTTATAATATAGCCGATGTCGCTCATTTCGAATTTACGGCCGCCAGCTTCATTGTTATTCGCATTAACCGCTCGCATAATATCGGCTACCGTCAATTTGAAATAGTTCAGTTTTTCGGGATCAACCGTGATCTGGTATTGTTTCTGAAACCCACCAAAGGAAGCGATCTCACTAATACCGGGAACATTCTGCAGTGCGAACTTCACATACCAGTCCTGCACCGCGCGTTGTTCTCCCAGATCCATGCCCGGTGCTTCTAAGGTGTACCAAAGTACATGGCCCACCCCGGTACCGTCGGGGCCCATGGTTGGCGTTACCCCTTCGGGCAGGGCACTACCAATGGAATTGAGTCGCTCGAGGACTCTCGAACGTGCCCAGTAGATGTCTGTATCGTCCTCAAAGATGATGTAGATAAAGCTCATCCCGAACATCGAGTTCGCCCGTACGTACTTCACTTCGGGCAAACCCTGCAGGTTAGTAACCAAAGGATATGTAACCTGGTCTTCAATGATCTGCGGGCTTCGGCCCATCCATTCAGTAAAAACGATCACCTGGTTTTCTGACAAATCAGGTATAGCATCGATCTTGCTTGTTCTTACTGAATAGATTCCCCAGGCAAACATACCTGCGGCCAGCAGCAGAATTAAAAACCGGTTGCGTAATGAAAAAGCAATCAGTTTCTCAATCATGAGAATAATAGTAAATGATGAAACAGAATATGATTAAAACGAAAGCCGATAGAGGCTTAAACCATAGAATCAGATCCTGAATTGCCGGAAAAGGATGGTAAGTGATTTACTGATGGAGAGAACAGAAACTGGAGGTTCATCCTCTTCGTCTTGCTCTGAGTTAAAGCCAAGCCAATTTTTAACGAATTTGATAACAAAAAGCACATCAAACGCATTCCTTTCCTGAACCTGCTTTTTGTAAATAGTAGCGTCAGCGGTTTTTTGAATGCTGATCAGTTGATCGCTGCAACAAGGTTTCCCTTTATGGAGTGGGTTAAAGCTATGTTTAGGAGCACAGGAAGGATCTTTTGTAGTCCTTGTATGCATTTTACATTTTGTATCTGTACCAAGCAGGGAAAAATCCTTTACCTTGCCACAGCAGGTATGAATGGATATACTCAAGCCCGAAGCTGATATTGTTATCAGCAAGGCAAGGGTTAAGAGTATATATTTCCTGACGTGGTTCATTTACAGCACAAATATACAAACAAGGACAATACAGTATTTATATAATTTTTGTTAAAGTTTATATTTATCGCATGTAATCGGTACCTGCAACCTGAAGCTTATTACTTCGATTTCCAGGTATTGTTATCGCTGTTATAATCAGGAAAAACCTTATCAGGATCAATTACTACTCTGTCAATTTCCTCAACAGAAGCGTGCAAAAACGTCCAGGTATTATTTTTAGCCCAAATTTCGACTGGTAAATTCACCCTTGAGGTCTTTCCGCCTTTGGTTTTGATTTCCAACACCACTGGCATCGGCATTTTTTCAAGATTCGCAATGCTGATCAAGGCTCCGTTTTTAGGATTGTTCTTTACATAATTTACTCCAAGAACAGCCTGATCGAGCTTCCAGTTGTTTTGGAACCATGATCGCCAGAACCAGTCGAGTTTTTCCCCGGAAACATTCTCCATAGTGCGGAAAAAATCATCCGGTGCAGGATGTTTATAGGCCCAGCGATTAATATACGCTTTAAAAGCCCGGTCAAATCGCTCCGGACCAAGTATCTGATCGCGTAATAAAACCAGACCGTAGGCAGGTTTATAGTAGGCGAGGTAAGCGATATGCGCTTCCTTCATGTTATCGGGACTGGTGGTTACGGGTTCAAGATGCGGAGCTGTTAAAAGCGTTCCCCACTGATGCATATTTTTTTTTGGCTCTTTATACTCTCCCCGGTTAAATCCATCATCTGTCAGGGTATTGATGAAGGTGTTAAAGCCCTCATCCATCCAGGCGTGTACCCTTTCATTATTTCCAACGATCATCGGGAACCAGGTATGACCAAACTCATGATCGGTTACACCCCAGAGCGAAGAGCCTTTGTCCTTATAACTGCAAAAAACTATTCCCGGATACTCCATTCCGCTGGCATCCGCAGCGACGTTCGTAGCCGCCGGGTACGGATATACCAGCCACCTTGCAGAATTTAATTCAATAGACGCTTTAGTATATTCAGTTGACCTTCCCCAGGCGGCGTTTCCACTACTTTCGGCAGGATAAGCTGAAATAGCCATTGACTTTTTGCCTCCGGGTAGATTGATCCTTGCCGCATCAATGATAAATGAAGACGAAGATGCCCAGGCAACATCCCTTGAATTACTGATCTTATAATGCCATGTAAGCTCGCCGCCGGAGCTTTTGGCCGCGCTGGCAGCATCACTTGCTGAACGAATGGTCACTGTTTTATCACTGTTGGCAGCCTGTTGCCAAAGCTTTTGTTTTTCATGGCTATAAACGTCTTTTAGGTTTAGCAATTCGCCGGAGCACACGACAGCATGGCTCGCCGGGGCGGTGATGCTCACATCGAAATCTCCATATTCCAGGTAGAATTCGCTCGGCCCTGTATAGGGAATCACATTCCATCCTGCGATGTCGTCGTATACGAACATCCTGGGATACCATTGTGCCATGGCAAAGATCTTCCCATTCTTAGTTTTGAGAACGCCCATACGGTCCGAGCCATAGTCGGGCGATATAAAAGAGTAGTCTATTCTTATCTTTACTTTGCCTCCCCGTGCTTTTACAGCATCCGGCAGTAAAACCTGCATTGTTGCATCCTCAATGACATACTGAAGATCAGCCTCTGCATTGCCAACAGCCAGCTTCACGGCCTTAATTTTGTATCCTCCGTCAAATACCTGCCCCTTGCTGCCTCCTCTGCTTCCAGAAAGTGGGACAATAAGCGATCCTCTTGAATCAGCTTTAAAAAGATTTTGGTCAAGCTGGATCCATAAAAACTCAAGCTCATCAGGACTATTATTGGTATAGGTAATATATTCGGTTCCGGAAATTTCGTTTTTCTGCTCATCCAACCGTACCGAAATCTGGTAATCAGCCCGGTTTTGCCAGTACGACGGCCCCGGTTTACCGCTGGCGGAGCGATATTCGTTTCCGCTTTTGCGATAGAAATTGGGAGAAAATGCGTCAACGTAATTATAAATACTGGTTACTTTATCTTTAGCTTGCTGCGCTGATCCATGAAACACTGTAAAAGCCAGCAAGATACTGGCAAACGCACTAAATCTGTACATAGAGGTAATACTTGGTTTGCTTAAAAATTCAAGGCCTATTGTAAAAGAGGAATTATATCTTTTTGTTTACTTCAATAATTCCTGTAAGGAGTCGGGATTAAAGCCTAAAACAATTTTGCCGTCTTTTTCTAAGACGGGCCTTTTAATAACACTTGTTTTGTCCTGCATTAAGGTAAATGCCGCAGAAGCGGAGGTGATAGAATCCTGTACTTCTTTATCCAGCTTTTTCCAGGTAGTTCCTTTTTTGTTCAGAAGCGCCTCGTATCCCACTTTATCCGACCAATCTTTAAGCTTATCTTCTGATATGCTCAGTTTCTTAAAATCGTGGAACTCGTATTTTACCTTGTTTTCATCTAACCAATTCAGCGCTTTTTTTACCGTATCGCAATTTTTAATTCCGTAAACTACCATTATGCAAATTTATAATAACCTTTCATTTTTCTTGAAGGTCTATTTATTCTTCTTTTAAGATCTGGAAGTACACGTAATTTAATTCATCTCGTTCGCGAGCCTGACTCAGGCAGTTTTATTCTAAAAATATTTAACAAACATAAATTTACAAATTCAGTTAACTTTATGCCCGCATAATAATTGAACTTAGAAAACCTTTATGAGTACACCCAAACGAGTGATGGTAACCGGCTGCTTTGACTTATTGCATAGCGGACATGTTGCCTTTTTAAAAGAAGCATCCAAACTGGGAGAAGTGCATGTTTGCATTGGAAACGACGAAAACGTATATCAACTTAAGGGAAGATATCCGGTAAACTCTGAAGCTGAGAGAAGATATATGATCGAAGCATTGTCGGGTGTAACAGCTTGCAAGGTTAACAAAGGATTTGGAATCATAGATTTCCTGGAAGAGCTGGAAGAAGTAAAACCTGACATTTTTCTTGTAAATGAAGACGGAGCTACTGCTGCCAAAGCTGAAATATGCAAAAACAAAAACATCGAGTACCGCATACTTCAACGTATTCCTCATGATAATTTGCCGGCAAGATCAACCACCAGCTTACGTACAGAATGCCTGATCCCGTTTAGAATTGATCTTGCAGGAGGCTGGCTTGATCAGCCCTTTGTTTCTAAATTTCACTCTGGCCCTGTGTTAACGATCTCCATAGAGCCAACTATTGAATTTAATAACAGAAGCGGGATGTCGTCAAGCACACGAAACAAAGCCATTGAATTATGGCGGACGGAAATACCAACCGGCGACCGTGAAAAGCTTGCTAAAATTTTATTCACCTACGAAAATCCTCCCGGCACAAAAGAAGTTGCCGGCTCACAGGATGCATTAGGGATTGTCCTTCCGGGATTAAATAAACTTAATTACAGTGGCAACTACTGGCCTGACAATATTGAATCGATAAACGATGAGGACGTTCTGAACTGGATTGAATCGCACTTATACCTGGTTACCCTCGGCCCCCGTACATCGGAATATTCAGTTTTAGAAAACACTAAAATTGACGAGGCCGGAGCTAAAGCACTGGCAGATGCAGCGGAGAAGTGCTGGAAGGCTATTCAGGCGAAAGACGTAAAGGCCTTTGGGCAACATTTCCGTGAATCATTCGAAGCTCAGATCGCAATGTTCCCTAACATGGTATCAAAAGACATTTTTGACCAGATCGACCTGTACAAAGACAGGGTGGACGGTTGGAAACTGAGCGGAGCAGGAGGAGGAGGTTATCTCATCTTTGTTTCGGAGACTCCTATAGAAAATGCTATCAGGGTTAAGATCAGAAGAAAAGATTATATCTAACAGGTCTAAAATCAGAATATCATCTTTCCTTAAGTGTTCAGGGCCTGGTTCATTCCTCTGAAACTGTTTCTTCGTCATCCTGAACTTGCTTCAGGACCTCTTGAGTTTAAACCTGGTTCAAGAGGTGCAGAAACAAGTTCGGCATGACGAACTAGGCGCTAAAATGGATATATCCTCTAGTTTGAGCTACTTTTTCCAGCTACATCATCATTATTGATGCCGCGACGATTTTTCTTTATCTCCCCATTTAACTGGCCGAACTTATAAGTCAGGTTCAAACTAAAATTGCGGTAATAGTTCTGAAAGCTTTCGCTTTGACTGAATGACGCTCCATTGGTATCGTTCTTCCAATTTCTGAATTTTTGAAACGGATTATTTACCGAACCTGATACTGATAATTTTTTCTTCAAAAACTCTTTTGAAAGACTCGCAGATGTGTAATAGTACGGATTAGATTGCCCCTGCAAAGTTATCCATGCACTATAAAAACCCCCGTTTATTCCTGCACGCCAGTCCTTCTTTAGTTTATAACCTACGTAAGCATAAATATTACCCTGCACACCATCGTTCTTCAATAAATCGTTGTCAATAACGCCTTCCATCCAGATATATGAAAGCCTACCGTTAACATTGAAATTAATCATTTTGGTGATTTCCTGATTGGTGCTAAAATTAAAGCCGAGGTTCTTATCCTTCCCGATATTCTCAAACGTAGCACGACTAACATTACCTTCCAGCCGGTTTACATATTGAATGGTGTTATTTGCGAATGAATAGCTTACCCCGGTATTGATCGACCCTTTTTTAAATATGCTGTAATTCAAATCAAAGTTATGGTTAAGAACCGGATCCAGCTCCGTGTTTCCGGAGCGGGTAAAGTTCTCATTAAACTGTTCGACATACGGGTTCAGTTGCCAGATATTTGGCCGCTGGATTCGTTGGGTATAACCCAGGTTGATACTATTGTTATTTTTCAACTTCCTTTGCACGGAAATTGACGGAATAAAATTATTGTAGTCGGTTTTAAAGTAAGAGTTAGTCGAGACAAAATTCGCATCAATAACCGTACGCTCCAGTCGCAAGCCGGCCTTAAAGCCCCAGTCTTTAACTTTGAGCTGGTAGGAATTGTAGAAACTGTAAACATTCTGGCGGTAATCAAATTCGTTGGAGCGGGTGTTGTCAACGATATAGGTACCGGATGCATTATAATCGCCGTATTCAAAGTCGCTAAAATTATTGCGCAAGATGATCTTCAGTCCTCCCTCGATATTTAGTTTTTTTATAGGATGAAGATAATCCAGTTGAATGGTCTGCTCTTTTGTTCCTGATTTGTTGTATTGGCCATAATTACCGTGTTGTTCTACGGGATAGTTTACCCTATCCTGAGCGAAAAAATTACTGGAATTATCTTCGGCGCTACTATTAAACTTATAAGATCCAGTGAGCAACTGCTCTTTATTCCTCTTAAAACCGAGTTGATAGTTTAAACCTAACTCATATCCGTTCCAGTCATAGTCGCTTAAGTTATCAATCCTATAAGACATGTTTTCCCCTGGCGAAAATGAACTTTGTCTCACTCGTTGAAAGCTGTTATTATTGCCCGAGCCCTTATTATAACCAAATTCCGCTGTTACCAGGTTCAGGCTGTCGAACTCATAGCTCAGCTCGGCATTAGAATAACCATAGCTGTTTTCATTTTCGCGATCACCATCCATGAACAAGGTTGTTCCAGAGGGGTGTGCAATTCTCGACATAGAAAAAAGAGTGTTTGGTGTGTTACGCAAGTTGCCTCCCATATAGGTAGAGAGACCAAACTTACTTCCTTTTACGGTGAGCTGTGCATTAGTGCCAGGCCCTTGAGGAAAACGGTAACGTGGAGAAACCGACCCGTTATACCCCTGATCAACTTTTTTAGTGGTAATGATATTTATAATGCCGGCCAGGCCTTCGCTATCGTATTTTGCCGGAGGTGTGGTTATCACCTCAGTTTTTTGTATATCACTTGCCGGCATGCTTTTAAAAACATCTTTTGGACTGCGGGCTACCAATGAAGAAGGACGGCCATTTATTAAAACTTTAAAGCTGGAGCTGCCCTTTATCTGAATGTTATCATCGGCGTCAATAGAAACAAGGGGCACCTTCCTCAACATGTCGAGCACATTATTAACTTTACTTTCAGGATCCGCCTGAACATCATAGGAGATCCGGTCTACCTCTTGTTTGACCATAGGACGATCACCGGTAATTGTAACTTCCTTCAACTGATTCTCGGCACTACTTAGCTCAATAGTGCCTTTATCGATTACTAGCGTACTTCCGCTCGCATTTACAGCAATGACCTTTGGCTTATGTCCAACAGAAACGATGCTGATACTATACTTCCCGGCTGCCACATCCTTAATAACAAAGTTGCCCCTGGCGGAAGTCAATGCCGTTTTCAACGGTTTATTGTCCTGCGATTTTAAAACTACAGTAACATATTCCATCGCCTTGCGGGAAGCGGAATCAATAATACTACCCTTGATTGAGTATGCTTCAGACTCCTGGGACACAGCGGGGAAGGACAAAACAAGGGCCAGAACAAACAGGCACCCTTGCATAATGTTGGTTTTCATAGTGGCATTATTAGGTTTGTTATGTGATATGTCTAATAAATAATCAGCAAATCCAAATCACAGTACTGGTAGTCAATCAGCCAAAATTTAGGTACGAAGCTACAAAAGAACATTCAACCGAAATGTTAAAGAATGTTATATATAAAAGACGTAACATCCGAGCTTTCGTTACACAAAATCTAAAAGATGTTCAGATTCTGTGATCTTTTGTCTTTCATGTAAAAGCGTCTATCTTTGTCCATATCAAATGATGAAATATCTGATCGTTGGCCTGGGAAATATCGGCCCTGAATATGCAGACACGCGACATAATATAGGTTTTATGATTGCGGATGCTATGGCAAAAAAGGCCGGTGTAAACTTCGCGAACCTTCGCCTGGCCTATTATTCTGAGTTTAGTTTTAAGGGTAAAAAGATATATACTATTAAACCCACCACATACATGAACCTGAGTGGGAAAGCAGTTAACTACTGGATGCATGAGTTGAAGATCCCGGTGGAAAACATCCTGGTTATTGTGGATGATCTGGCAATTCCTTTTGGAGCCATCCGCTTAAAACCCAAGGGAGGTAATGCGGGGCACAACGGGCTCAAAAGCATTGAATCGCTCGTTGGCGGCCAAAATTACCCGAGGTTACGGTTTGGCATTGGCGACAATTACCCAAAAGGGCGTCAGGTAGATTATGTATTGAGTGGTTTCGATAAAGATGAACAACCCGAATTACCTGCTTTAATAGACCGGTCCATTGAGATGATTGAAAGTTTTGTTACTGCCGGAGTGGAATTAACCATGACGCGGTTTAATAAATAAGGTTGGAAAATCTATAGAAGATTTGAGAATAAGTGTGATTTTATTAAAAGAGCCGTATGGAACACACGGGACGAATGCGCCAGCATATGAAGATTTGAGAAATCCTATGCTAGCGCACGCGTGACGAGGGCGGTCATCGAGCGTGAGCTTCCCAAGCTTCATAGTCCAAAATTCACCTCCTGATTAAACCAAACACTTCTCTTTTATTCCAACCAATACACACACTTAGAACCTTTTCAAATGGAAAAAATCTTTACTTTCATGCTTGTGTGCATGCTTTGCACGCTTACTGCATCCGCACAACCAGACGAATCAAAAAACTTTCTTTATCTCTATCCAGATTCAGTAGTCTTCGCCAGGGACATTTATCTCACAAGAGATTTTACAGGCCGGCCGTATTTCCGTGTAGACGGCAGGCGAGTTCATCCCGACCAAGTGAAATTCTTTAATAACGAAGAAGGTTTTTACGCAAACAGCAGCAACCTAAGCATAACCGGCGAGAACATGTTTTATGAGAGAATTAGAAAAGGTAAGATCAACGTTTATGAAAAGAGCTTCATTGACTGGGACCATCGCCGCGGGCCTCGCTACCGGGGATACAAAGAACCGGAAGTGATATTTACCAAGAACTTCTACAACCTGGGATTTGAGGATTTAAAGAAAGCGACTTACGCAAATCTCAGAGCCGATATGGCTGAAAACATAGAGAGCATTGAACTCTTGAACCAGTATAATTCGGTAAAAAAGACGGAGAAAGTCTTTTTCATCGCCGGCGGCGCTTCGATGGCTGCTGGATTTATCTCATTTTTAGCTAAGGGAATAAGTAGTCATAACCATACATCCTTGGACAATCACTCTACTCCCAATTTTGCTCCAAGTTTTATACTACTGGGCACAGGTGCAATATTCGCCATACTCGGTTACACCAAAACCCTCAAAGCGCCAAGATATCTAAAAGCAGCCGTTGATAGCTATAACAGATAAGAACAACTTTCTTAATATGGCGATACCCGGTCTGGAGAGTTAGCGCAGCGCTCTCCGGATTCCTAAACAATTTCTTCCATACTTATCAGTATTGTAGGACAATCATATCCCTGCCAGCCCGTTGCTGTCGGGGAAGGGAATACACCCTCATTTATGACCCATAATTTCTCCATCTCTGTTTTGTGCACCTGAACCGGAAATGAGAATGGCAGCCGGAAACGGTCCCTGGCCTGAAGGCAAAGTAAGCGTCCCTCCGAGTGAGATGTTCGCTCGTTTATTATTATAAGTCAAGATCTCTTCGAAATAAGGATACGGTTTCTTTGGTTCCTGCGGACGTTGGCTATAGAACGTTAGTTCATCAGTTTTTTTGACAGTAAGAGGCAAGGCTCCGGCTCCTTGTTTCCATACGCCACTCAGCTGTTTTTGATCTGCCGACAGCTTTGCCGAGTAAGCACCTCCAACCACATTTACACTTAAAAACAAGGAGTCATTTCTCCAGACCACCTGATCTACCGGGATATTACTTGCTCCATGGTCGGGACTGGCCATCTTCGACTGCAACGTTCCGTCTGTTGCTTTGCTTATTTCAAAAAACACACGCAACTCTGCTCCCGGCAAGACTAATTTCCCTTCCCATTTTCCGAGCAACGGATCTGCTTTTTGTTGCGATTAAAGTTGAGACCCTGCTATCAGGAACAAAATGAGGAACATAGAAAATCTAATGTGAAGGTTTAATATCATGGAGTTGTTTAATGTGCAGAGATTACCAAAAAGTTCAAATAAAGATAATAAATTTTATGATTGCGAGCTGGATTGCGCACTGGCTTTGTGAGCTTTATGGTTAATTTCTGCACTAAATTGCATCTTAAATTCAGCCTTGTGTCCTTCTTCTTTGCCACCCTAATTTTGTAATTTTATTGATGATCTTTGGATTAAAATAGATTAATTTTTAAGCTATGAAAACAGCAAGAAACCCGTTTGTATGGACAGAAATTTATGTGGAAGATTTGGCAAGAGCCCAGAAATTCTACGAAACGGTTTTAGATATTAAGATGGAACCCGCACCGGTGCCTTCCGGCATGGAGGCTGAAGAAGGATCTGATGAATCCTTTGAAATGGTATTTTTTCCCGGCAATATGGACACTCCTGGAATGAGCGGCATGTTAGTTAAGTCAGACAACTTAAAACCCGGGCCAGGGGGCACACTTAATTATTTTGCATGTGAAGACTGTGCGGTAGAACTCTCAAGAGTAGCCGCAGCAGGAGGCCAGGTTATTCAGGATAAAATGTCGATCGGCCAATATGGTTATTGCGGAATCTGCACAGATAGTGAAGGCAACTCCATCGGATTTCATTCTATGAAATAGCCTCTTTCCCATTTCACAGACTAAATTAAGACCAGGGACCGGTTCGCAGCCGGACCTTTAAGCCGTAGGCCTGTCCTGGTGTTTTTATTGAAAACTTATTTTGTAACGTTCCGCCTTCAACTGCATCTAAGCAATGTGTATTTTATCTTGCTAACATTACATTCCTACGTTCGCTGGTTCGTTTTGGGATCCTTACTCATCTCCATTGTTATCGCCTGGTATGGCTCTATCAAGGAAAAGAAGTTTTCCGATTCTCATGACCGACTGAGACATGTCACAGCTACAATAGCCCATATTCAATTTACCCTTGGGATAATTCTATATTTTATAAGCCCCATTGTAAAATATTTCATGCAGAATTTTGACGAGGCCATTCACCTGAGAGAAATACGTTTTTTCGGAATGGAGCATAGCCTGATGATGTTCGTCGCTGTCAGCGTCATCTCCGTGGGCTCTGCAAAAGCAAAAAGAAAGAACACAGACCGCGACAAGTTTAAGACAATGACAATCTGGTTCACCATCGGCCTTCTGATTATTTTAAGTTCTATTCCATGGCCATTTACAGGATTAGTGTCAAGACCGTACTTCAGGCCCTTTTAGACGGGACGATGCAACAACCGGTAACCAATAATGAATTCTTTACATCCCATCATACGTAAACTCAATAACGGCACCTTTTTGTGAACTTCCCTGCGGATCTTCTTTAGTTGGCCCTGATGTCTCAGCGCTTTGGTCCGTAATGAGATAGATGGTCTTTCCATCGGGTGAAATTGCAATGTCACGATACCTGTTATCTGAATTGAAATACTCCTCTTCCTTGCCTGATAACTTTCTTCCATCATTATCCAGTTTCATTCTTAGCAGCTTTCCGCCCTTTAGTGTTGGAATTAGCAGTGAATTTTTCCAGCCGGGAATCGCATCAAATGTATATATCGCAAGACTTGACGGCGCTTCTGAAGGCCAGTCGGGTTTGTTCGCTTTAGTTATTGTAGCGTTAAAAAGTTCATTTAAAAATTTGCTATGGTTAGGGTTAAAAGCCTTGAGAGGATCACGGTACGACGAGCCGATCCTTTTTGCATTTTTAGCCTCGCTTTCTATGAGCGGATACGTTGTATTCCACTTACCCGGCAAACTATCGTGATCACTTACACTAGCAGCCAGGCCGTCATAATTCCCATCCCTATATCCAATAATAAATGGATGACCGTAATTGGCACCTTTTTCTATCAGATTTATTTCATCATCAGAATATGGCCCGTGTTCTGATGAATATAATTTTGAGCTTCCATTTATAATAGCCGAGGCGAGGCCTTGAGGATTACGATGCCCTAAGCTCCATACTGCGTTTTCAAAAGGATTGGACCCGGGTATCCATTTTTTTACAGAATCTTGATCCTGATCGGGTTCTGCATTAAACCGCAATATCTTTCCTTCGTAGTACCGAATGTCCTGCGCATGATTTGCTCTTCCTCCATTATCGAACTGACCTGCGCCCATATCTCCCACGGAATAAAATAGATAGTCTCGTCCATCAGCCCTGGCAATGATCAAACGACCTCCATTATGATCATTACTTCCGGGAATTGAATCAGAAATAACTATTGGATCATAAAGCATACCTCTTTTAGGGTTCCAGGTATATCGAACAATTTTCGTCTGAAAGAAATTTCCACCATAATTTGGCTCAGATTGGATAAACTTGTTGACAAATGCCAGATATACAAAAGGCTTTCCCGACAACAACTGCGGGTGCAGCGCCATGCCCATTAACCCTCCCTGCGGCCATGGCTTGTCGCCAAAGTTTTTCTCCGAATTTAAATTTAAAATCTCCGTTTTCTTCCCGTCGGCAATATTAATCCTGCTTACCGAATAAGCTTTAGATTCAGTTATCCATAGATAACCGTCGGGCCCATATATAATTTCCCAGGGGTCTTTTAAATTCGATGTAATAACCCGTTGTTTGAAAGAAGCTTTTAATTTTGCTTTAGATCCTTGTGAAAAAGACCTGTTAACCAGGGAACAAATTAATATACACAGTATAGTCAAATTTCTCATATCAGATTGGCAACAAAAACCAGCAAGGGGTGTTTCAAAAATTATTTTCGAGCGTGAATGCAGTTTTTTTCCGTTGACATTTAGTATTTACCAGCAGTAAGAGATTCATACAGGGTAAATACTGGCACAATAATTATTCGATAACAGTAAAACAAAAACTATGGAAAAGCAGGAAAAAAATAAAGAACAGGCTAAGGGACATGACAATTCCATTGGAGGTGCTCAAACGAACAAACCTGATCCGGAAGCAACAAATGATACTGGTTTTGCAGGTACCACCAACGCCGTAAGTGAAGATCTGCACGAACAGGACGGCTATAAGATGGCTGTAGAAGACACTATGATTGGTTACGATGGGCACGAAGAACAAATGGATATGGATTATCTCGATGAAAAGGATAAATTAAAATCCGGCAATTCGGGGGCTGATGATAACTCCTGACGACTAAAGTTTTTCAGTTTAAAGACAGGGTTAAAGCGATTGTTTTAACCCTGTTTTCGTATAAAAACATTTTCCTTAAATTGCTTGTCACTTTTTCCTTGGCCAACTTGTCGGGATAAGACATAGTAATTAGAAATATGGAAGATTTAAGGCCTGTACTTACCACGTATGCGTACAATATCACCGGATGCATTGACGAAGCGAAGGACATTGTCCAGGATGTTTATATAAAGTACCTGCAGCTTAATGAAAGCTCACTTTTTAACAAAGAGGCCTACATAAAAAAGATGGTGATAAACCATGCTATTAATTTCAAAAACAAACACCGGCGGGAAATCAGAAACTATCCGGGACAATGGCTGCCTGAACCTGTGGAAACAGACACCGCCGATAAGCGTATAGACCGAAAGGAGGTTCTTTCATACTCCATGATGGTTCTTCTCGAAAAATTAAATGCCCGCCAGCGCGCTGTTTTCATTCTAAGGGAAGCTTATGATTATGATCACTCAGAAATTGCCCGGCTTCTCGACATGACCGAAGAAAACTCCCGCCAACTCTTAGCCCGGTCAAAAAAGAGGATAAAGGTACAGGCGCCAGCGCAATCTATGCCAGATACCCTCTTATTGCAGAAGTATCTCGACATTATGGCAAGGGCTGATATCAGCCAGCTTGAACAACTTTTAAAAGAAGATATCAGCATTGTTTCGGACGGCGGTGGAAAAGCCAGCGCTGCAGTTAATCCCTTGCACGGCAAACAGGACTGCCTTGCATTTTTATCTGGTATCTATCAAAAGTTTTACCAGGATCGGGACGGGTCTTTTTGCTTTATCAATCACTCACCTGCCCTCTGTTATTATGAGGGCGAGAGCCTTACAACCTGCAAGATATTTCATATTGAAAAAGGTATAATTAAAAATGTATTCATTTTACGAAATCCGGAAAAATTATCTTTATTAAAAAATCGCGATGCTGTCACATAAAGAACACGCTGTTTGTCATTGTAGAAAAATAGAATATGGAACGGATTTCATTTAACCATTTGCCTGAGGGCTTTTATGCATCAATGATGCAGGTACAAAAAGTAATTGACAAAAGCGGTCTTGACTACAAGATGCTGGAGCTCGTGCGGATGCGTGTTTCACAGATCAACGGCTGTGCGTACTGCCTTGACATGCATTATAAAGAAGCTATACATGCTGGAGAAACTCCTCTCCGCTTAATGTCTGTGTCTGCCTGGAGGGAAGCGCCATACTACAATGGCGAAGAGCAAGCAGCGCTAGCTTTTGCGGAGAGACTTACACTAATGCGCACAGACGAAACAAACGACGACATCCATGAAGATCTGAATAAGTATTTCAGCAAAGACGAAATTGCATACCTCACCCTCGCGGTAGCTCAGATCAATTCATGGAACCGGCTTGTTAAATCCTTCGGACCAACGCCAGGAAAATATGAGGCTCCGGGGGCAAAAAAAGAGCTGGCAGAAGTGGCCGGTTAAATTATGATGCTTAGGTGGTGGCGCAAAGCCATGGCGCAGACTTTAAAAAACACTACAATCAGGCGGGCTGAAATGCCTGCCTGATTGTATAAAATACTATCTTATCCGGACTTTATGGAGTTAATAAAGCAACAATACGAGTTTATTAAGTCATCCCGCAATGTTCTGTTTAATTATTGCACGACCCTTTCGGAAAGAGACTTCATTGCTGAAAACAGTTCTTTTGGCAAAGGAAGTATTAGGAATTTGCTCGTGCACATTGGCAACACCTATGAATTTTGGATTGGCAAGCATGCTCTTGGCCGGGATATCGACATTCCTGCTTATGTTTCAATCAGTAACATTCCGGCTGTCATTACTTACTTCCTTAGCATTGACAACCTTTTGGAAGATTTTCTTACCCTTTATTCAGGAAAGATGCACAAAGAGATAAATGTGATCTTAGATAATATACCAGGCACTGTTAGTCCATTAAAACTTTTCTGTCACGTGATCACTCATGAATTCCATCATAAAGGGCAGATACTGTCACTCTCAAGGCACCTCGGATATATCCCTATAGATACTGACATTATCCGGTGATCCGGCACGTCTAAAGGTTAAAGGCAGTAAATGTATTAGCCTCATGTTGCATAAGCAGGATTTTTAACGTTTTAGCAATTCTGTACTTTTACCATCGGCAAGCAGCAACATGAGAAAACTTTTCCAAACCTATCTTAACTCCTACAGAGGCCTGTCAAGGCCAGCCTGGGTCCTGGCTCTAATCATGCTTATCAACCGAAGCGGAGCGATGGTGATTCCCTTTCTTGGTGTTTATATGACAGACGCCCTGAATTTTAGCCTGAAAGATGCAGGAACAATTTTAAGCTGTTTTGGTGTGGGAGCAGTATTTGGATCAACGCTCGGGGGCTGGCTAAGTGACAAAGTAGGAAACTTTAAAGTCCAATTTCTATGCCTCCTGCTTGCAGTTCCCATATTTTGCCTTCTTCCCCAGTTAAAAGATCCCATCTCACTTGCGGCCGGGGTGTTTGTATTGAGTGTGATCAGCGAAACTTTCAGGCCTGCAAATACGGTATCGATTGCTTCGTATACTACGCCTGAAAACATCACCAAAGCGTTTTCCCTCAACCGCATGGCTATGAACCTTGGCTTTTCGATCGGTCCTGCCCTTGGAGGCTTTCTTGCTGCCTGGTCGTACCACTGGTTATTTTACGGCAATGCGTTGAGTTCTGGTTTGGCTGGATTATTTTTTTATCTGTATTTCAGGGGACGTGGGAAGAGAAAACTGGCAAAGCCCGAAGTATCAGCTTCGCGGGCAATGGGTTCGCCGTGGAGAGACCCTTATTTTCTTATTTTCAGTTTCTTTTGTTGCCTGTATAGCGTATGTTTTTTTCAGTTATTAAGCACTCTTCCGCTTTTTTACCGCACGGCCCATCACTTAAGTGAGTGGAATATCGGCGTAATCTTAGCTTTCAGCGGCTTTGTGGTATTCTCTCTTGAAATGATCCTCGTTCATATTGCTGGAAAAAGATGGAGTGCCTCTACGATTATCATCACAGGTACGCTACTCTGCGGGGCTTCCTACCTGGCGCTTTTACTTCCAGGCAAATATCCAGTGTTATATTTTGGGATGCTGCTTCTTTGTTTATCTGAAATACTAGCGATGCCTTTTATGGCGACTCTTACTATGCAAAGATCGCCAAGAGACAAACAAGGCGCCTACATGGGGGTCAACTCACTTTCCTTTTCTGCGGCACACATCATTTCACCTTTTGCAGGCACCCGCCTAGCCAGCCACTTTGGCTTTGATGTCCTTTGGTCTGTAACCGGTCTGGTGTCTATCCTTACAGCTGTGGGGTTTTATTGGGTGATTCGGAAGTTGTAAGAGCAAATGATAAACTACAATTATGATAACAGAAAACAATCGATTATCTACAAAGTCTAAACACCGAACTGTACCTTAGCGAAAACTGCAACAACATGATGATCCGGTCTTTCTTTACTATACTTATCTCTTTGGGATTACTTTCAAAATTATCTGCTGAGACATCAGATACCTTAAAGGGGACTGATAAACCGGTATACCAATCACAGACTCTCAGCATCACACAAATTTCGCCGCATGTTTATTTGCATACTTCTTTTCTACAGATAGAAAGCTTCGGAAAAGTGCCCTGCAACGGCATTATTGTAGTAAACGGCAATCAAGCAGTGGTTTTCGACTCGCCTGCAGACGACGTAAGTGCAGAAGAGCTTATTTCCTTCCTTACAAGCAAAAGAAAGCTTGACATTATTGCAGTTGTTGCTACCCACTTTCATGCAGATTGCGTAGGAGGATTGAAGGCATTCCATGACCATAACATAAGATCGTATGCAAACAGCCGCACAATTAATATACTTAAAACAAAGGAACCGCAACTTACACAGCCTGAATACACCTTTACGGATTCACTTATTCTTAAAGTAGGCAACCTACAAGTATATGCAGGATTTTTTGGAGCTGGCCATACGCCAGACAATGTAGTGGGATACTTTGCTGCAGATAGTGTGTTGTTTGGGGGCTGCCTCATCAAAGAGCAGGGAGCCCAAAAGGGGAATCTTAATGATGCTGATTTAAAAGCATGGCCTTCAACCGTACAAAAGCTAAAACAGAGATTCCCGGAAGTAAAAATCGTTGTTCCCGGTCATGGTAAACCTGGCGGCCAGAATTTGCTCGATTACACTATAGAGCTTTTTAAATAAAGCATTCATCTTTCTGGTAAAGCACTGGCAGAAAGATGAATGCAGCCTTTACAAATGCACCTTGATAGCTTCAATTACTTCTGAATATTCCGCCTCAGTTAGGTAGTTTTTTTCATCAGGCATCATATCGAAAGTACTTCCCCATTTGGGAGCGTTTTCGTTCTTAGGTACCAGATGAAAATGCAAGTGCGGCATTTTGTCGCCATAAGCACCGTAATTCATCTTTCCGGCACCAAAGGCGACGCTGATTGCCTTCGCGGCTCTTGCCACATCATCTATAAATGTCGCCCGCTCTTCCTTCGAGAGTTCAAAGATCTCCTGAATATGTGCTTTATTGTAGGCAATAACACATCTTCCCTTGTAAGTTTGCTCTTTAAACAGGTAGAGAGTGGAAGATTCCAATGTACAGACTTCGATCATAATATCTGTAAGCCTTTGATCCTGGGCGCAATACATGCATGCTGTATCCATAATTTTGTTGTTTAATCCAGTGCAATTTATCGTATTGTTTTGAAATGAAAAAGGACCTTACCACCCTGCAAATGCAAGGGTGGTAAGGTCCTTAATTTTTCTCAAGCCTAAGATTATTTACCAGCTTTTGCAGCTTCCTGCTCTGCTTGTCTTAGAGCACGTGATGTAGTTACAGAAACGATAGTATCTTCAGGAGTGTTAGTGATTTCAAAATTATCAAATTTCAAATCACGTACACGAACCGATTTACCAACTTCTAATGGCTCAATGCTTACTTCAACATATTGAGGCATATCCGCAGGAAGAGCCTTAACACGTAATTTACGTAATTTATGAACTAATTTACCCCCCATTTTAACACCAGGAGAAGTACCTGTTAACTTCACTGGAATTTGCATAACAAGTGGTTTTTTCTCATCAAGCTGGAAAAAATCAACATGCATGATCTGCTCATTCAATGGGTGGAACTGTGCATCCTGAACAATTGCTTTTGTTTTTACACCGTCAACCTCAATTTCAACAAAGTGAACATCAGCACTGTAAATTAAAGGTTTCAAATCACTTGCAACTACAGCAAAGTGAGTTTGCTCTTTTCCGCCGTATAAAACAGCAGGAACTTTTCCCTGGTAACGCAGCTCTTTGGCATCGCGTTTCCCTACGTTCTCTCTTTTAGAACCGCTAATAGCGATAGTATTCATCGTAAAAAAATTAAAAAATTAAAAAATATATAAGTTCTTAGTCTACTTGAAATAATTTACTTATAGAGCCGTGTTCGTTCACATTCGCAATAGCCTTTGCAAACAACTCAGCTGTAGAAAGCACTCTTATTTTTGGAGATTGTTGTTTTAATGGAATTGTATCCGTAACGATCAGTTCAGTCAATACAGAATTTTCTACGGTTTGATAGGCTTTACCAGATAGAACCGGATGTGTACAAACCGCTCTTACGCTATTTGCACCGTTTTGCATGATCAGCTCAGCAGCTTTAGCTAAGGTACCTGCTGTATCACAAATATCATCAATTAAAACGATGTCTCTTCCCGTGACGTCACCGATAATCGACATAGATTCAATTTCATTCGCTCTTTTTCTTCTTTTATCGCAAATCACCACTTCTGCATTAAAGAACTTTGCAAAAGTACGGGCCCGGTATGAACCTCCCATGTCTGGAGAAGCGATAGTTAAATTAGGAAGATTGAGACTTTTGATATAAGGAACAAAAATCACTGAGGCATCCAGGTGATCAACCGGAATATCGAAAAAGCCCTGTATCTGCGCCGCATGAAGATCCATGGTCATAATGCGGTTTGCACCTGAAGCAGTGATCAGATTTGCAATTAACTTCGCTCCGATAGCTACGCGGGGTTTGTCTTTTCTATCTTGCCTGGCCATGCCGAAATAAGGCACTACCACAGTAATATAATGAGCCGAGGCACGCTTTGCCGCATCTGTAAGCAATAACAACTCAATAAGATTATCGTAAGGCTGACTTGTTGATTGAATTAAGAAGGCATCACAACCGCGAACAGACTCATTAAATGAAGGTTGAAATTCTCCATCGCTGAACCGGGAAAGGACAACATCTCCTAATTCTGCACCGTAAGCTTTAGCAATTTTTGCGGCCAGATCCGTTGTTCCGGAACCAGCAAATAACTTAACAGGATTAAATTGCAGTGGCATACTGTGATTGTTATTGAAATGGTATTATACAAAAAGAATCGGATTGCATATTACAACCCGATTCTTTCAAAATTTCAGTTGCCCGACCAGGATTCGAACCTAGACAAACGGTACCAAAAACCGTCGTACTACCTTTATACTATCGGGCAATCTCCTCGTCGAAAGCGTCCTTCCGAATTGGTCTGCAAATATAGAAGTATAAAACAAAAACCACAAAAGAATTTTTAAAATTTAACTAAAGCCCTGATTCAATGCTTAAAATATGTTAAACCTCCTTTTAATAGATTGCTAATTAAATACTATTCGCTATTTTCGGCTTCAATAAATTTAGGATTGCACCTAATATCATTATGAATTACACAAAAACCAACAATCTTTTAGGGTGGCTTTGCTTCCTTATTGCAGCAATTACCTACACGCTTACTCTTGAGCCTACTGCCAGCTTCTGGGATTGCGGAGAATTTATTGCATCTGCCTATAAATTACAAATTGTTCATCAACCGGGAGCTCCCCTCTTTTTGATGATCGGAAAGATATTTTCATTACTTGCAGGCTCTGATGCAAGCCGCGTAGCATTTTGGATGAATATGAGCTCTGCCCTAGCCAGTGCTGCTACCATTTTGTTCCTGTTCTGGACAGTTACAGCACTCGCCCGAAAGGTATTGATAAAAACAGGCGAAGAAATATCGACAGGCAAGCTGATTACTATTATGGGTGCGGGTATTGTTGGCGCGTTGGCCTATACGTTTTCAGATACTTTCTGGTTTTCGGCTGTCGAGGCAGAAGTTTATGCCTTGTCGTCATTATGTACTGCCATTGTATTCTGGGCAATATTGAAATGGGATCATCATGCTGATGAAGAAGGTGCCGACAAATGGATCATTTTCATCGCTTATGTTATGGGATTGTCAATAGGGGTCCACCTTCTGAACCTTCTGGTGATTCCTGCAATCGCCCTTATTTATTATTTCCGCCGTTCGAAAAAGGTTACCAGTGCCGGAACAATTACTGCATTGATCGTGGGTATTATTATACTGGGGGTTATTCAATACGGAATTATTCAATACATCGTAAAGTTTGCCGCGTACTTTGACCTTTTCTTTGTTAACACTATTGGTTTAGGTTTTGGAACCGGCGTCGTGGTATTTTCGCTACTCGTCATCGGAGGCTTGACATACGGTATACTTCATTCTATTAAACATGCAAAACCAGTATTGAACCTGGCTTTACTTTGTACCACTTTTATCCTTGTTGGCTACAGTTCATTTGCCATGATCGTAATTCGAGCTAAAGCAGATCCTACTTTAAATAACAGTGATCCTGAAAATGTATTCGCCTTATTAAGCTACCTAAACCGCGAGCAATATGGCGACCGGCCTCTGTTATATGGCGAATATTTTGATTCACAACCTATAGAGAACAAGGAAGGCGGGAACATTTACCGCAAAGGAAAAGATAAATATGAGATTGCCGGCAAGAAGTACGAAACCATCTATGACAGGAACACTTTGCTTCCAAGAATGTACAGCAGAAGCCAGCAGCATGTAGGCTTTTACCGCGATTGGATGAAAATCCCGGAAGGCCAATCTCCGACATTTGGGGATAATCTTGGATTTCTGTTCTCATACCAGTCAGGTTTTATGTATGCGAGGTATTTTCTCTGGAACTTCGCCGGAAGGCAAAACGATGATCAGGGCCATGGAAACTTCACTTCGGGCAACTGGATAAGCGGCATTAAACCTCTGGATGCAATACGATTAGGTTCACAGGAACATCTTCCCCCTAGCATTAAGGAGAACAACGCCTATAACCGTTTATATTTTCTTCCTTTAATCATAGGTCTTATTGGTGCGTTCTGGCATTTCAAAAGGAATCAGAAGGACGCTGGTGTAGTAGGATTGCTCTTTTTTTTCACAGGGATCGCTATTGTACTTTATCTTAACCAAAACCCCTTGCAACCGCGCGAGCGTGACTATGCCTACGCCGGTTCATTCTATGCTTTTGCTATTTGGATAGGTTTAGGTGTTGCTGCTATTGCAGAATGGCTGAGAGCAAAAGTATCGGCAACCAACGCCGGAGTATTGGCTACTGTAATTTGTTTGCTGGCAGCACCGGTGTTAATGGCCAAAGAAAATTGGAACGATCATAACCGTTCGGAAAAATACACTACGCGCGACTTCGCTGTTGACTACCTGGAATCATGCGAACCAAATGCTATATTATTCACATACGGAGACAATGACACCTATCCTTTATGGTACGTGCAGGAAGTGGAAGGTGTACGTCCCGACATACGTATAGTCAACCTTAGTCTTTTAGGCACCGACTGGTATGTGCGCCAGATGAAAAAGAAAGTGAATGAAGCTGAGGCGCTTCCTATCACGATGAGCGACGATAAATTTGTTCAGGGTGTGCGAGATGTGATTTATTATTATGATTATAAAATTGAGGGTCCTGTAGAGCTAAAAAACGTTTTTGACGTAATTACATCAGACGACGAAAGTGATAAGGTAACGCTTCAGGATGGAAGCAGGGAAAATATTCTGCCGACTAAAAACCTTAAACTTACAATTAATCCGGCCGATGTTCTTGCTACTAAGACAGTAAGTCCTGCAATGAAAGACAGTATCGCTCCGGTAATGGAGTGGTCATATAACCAGAACTACGTTACCAAGGCTGAACTTGCCATGTTCGACATCCTTGCTCATAACAACTGGAAACGACCAATTTACTTTGCAGTTACTGTTCCATCGGAAAACTACATCGGCCTGCAGAAGTACCTATATAATGAAGGTTTTGCTTATCGCCTGGTTCCTTTGAAACCCGCTCAGGTAGATTCCACCCAACAAGCACCTGACCTGATCAATAGTACAGCAATGTATAATAACGTGGTTAATAAATTCAAGTGGGGTAATATGAAGCAGGCTTCTTACTTGGATCCTGAATCGACCCGTATGATAGCTACGGTGATTAAGACCTTCAACTCGTTGGCTGAAAAACTCTTAAAGGAAGGCAAAACTGAAGAGGCACGTAAAACTTTGAAAAAAGCTCTTGAAGTGATCCCTGAGAAGAACTACTTATTCTACTACGTTCTTCACAAATACTATACGGCAGACCTCTTGTATAAAGTAAATGAAACTGCAGAAGCAAACAAGCTTATCGAAAACACTGCGAACTTTATAGAGGCTGAACTTAATTACCTGGGTGATATTTCATCAAACAAACCAAACCTGGCATCCAACGATGTTCAGCTGGGAATCTCTGTGTTGAATGAAATGCTAAAGACAACAGAAGCTAATAAACAAACGGCACTTAATAATAAGCTTAAGAGTAAATTCACTGCATTAGAGTCTCGCTTTATGTCCTCAGGATTCTAGTCTCCAAATAGAGTATAAAAAAACCCGAAAGCGTTAAGCTTCCGGGTTTTTTTATACTCTACTTAGGTTATTCCACTACAACGCCCATCGCACAAAATTTATCTATCCGTTCAGTGATTCTAAGTTCAGCATCTTTGGTGTTTAATACAGCAAGGTCCTCAAGTATTTTAGACTTTATAGTATCGGCCATCTGCTGCGGATCTAAATGAGCTCCGCCCAAAGGTTCGGGGATGATACCGTCGACCAGGCCATTCTTGTACATATCTTCAGACGTAAGCTTAAGTACTTCCGCTGCTTTTTCCTTGTAATCCCAGCTACGCCATAAAATTGAAGAACAAGACTCCGGAGATATCACCGAATACCAGGTATGTTCAAGCATATATACCCTGTCTCCAATGCCAATTCCTAATGCTCCGCCCGAAGCCCCCTCTCCTACTACGAAACATAAGATAGGAACTTTAAGTACCGACATTTCAAGCAAGTTTCTTGCAATAGCTTCGCCCTGTCCGCGTTCTTCTGCCTCTAAACCGGGAAAAGCGCCAGGCGTATCAATAAAGGTAATTACCGGTTTATTAAATTTTTCGGCCAGTCGCATCAGGCGTAAAGCCTTCCGGTAACCTTCAGGATTAGCCATTCCGAAATTACGGTATTGGCGCATTTTGGTATTTGTGCCCTTCTGATGACCAATCACCATAACTGTCTCACCGTTAATTGACGCAAAACCACCAACAATAGCTTTATCATCTTTCACAGTACGGTCACCATGAAGTTCAATAAAATCTTCACAGATCATATCTATGTACTGTAGCGTATAAGGCCGTTCGGGATGCCTGGATATCTGTACTTGCTGCCAACCGGTAAGGTTAGTATAAATATGCTTTTTTGAAGCATCGAGCTTTTCTTCAAGTTCCGCAAGTGTAGCAGACATGTCCACTTTTGTTTTTTCAGCTACTTGCTTAACTTTTTCTATCTGTTGCTGTAAATCAGCAATTGGCTTCTCAAAATCAAAGGATGTGTTCATTCGCAAATTGATAACAAAAGACGGCTAAGGTAGCAATTATAATGCTTTTAATGAAACCAGCTATGTTTCTGCCGGGGTGTTTCGTTTAATAGATTTTAGCTGAAGCTGCAATACGATAGCTTATGCAGACCTTTTTTCCACTACTTCCTTGAAAATAGCAGGCGAAATTGGCTTAGAATAAAAGCCTTTAACAGCAGTATATTCTTTGGAACGTTGCATATCATTAGGGTCAATAGAAGAGGTGACAATAAAAACCGGGATATCCTTAGAAACCATGGCTCTCAGATTGTCAAACATATCAAGAAATTCCCAGCCATTTACTCCCGGCATATTCAGATCAAGTAGTATAAGATCAGGCAGAGCTTCTGAGGAGTAATAGGCATCCATCAGATCAATCAGTGCGGTTCTGGGATCTGTATAACACTTATAGTCATCAAAAAACTCGTAGTGCTGCATGAGCGCTTTAGCTAAGTGATGGTGCGTGGGATCGTCGTCTATTAAAATAACTCTTGCCATAGGCCAACTGGTTGTCCAAATATAAAAATATTCAAAGATGTTTAAACATTTAATATCAGATTTTCATAAATTAAGCCTGATACCCGCTGCTCTCGATTAAAAGCAATAACAGCTAATTTGAAATTTTGTTACAATAATCTATTTACACTTTTTAATTTATCACGTTGAAATTCTTATGAACTGTAGTAAATTGCAGCGCTATGTTCAGAAATAAGATCGAAAACCGGGAGTCAGGAATTTTGCTTTATGGTATCACCCCTCCAAAATCGCAGAATTCAGAGGAAAAAATCGATACAATAACGCAGAAAACAATTAGCCGGATCGAAAAACTTAATATAGATGGCCTTGTGGTGTATGACCTGCAGGATGAAAGTTCTCGAAATCCTAATGAGCGCCCATTCCCTTTTTACCAAACTATCGACGCCTTCACTTATTCCAATGTTAATTTAAAGAGCTTAACTGTTGAAAAAATTGTTTATTGCTCCGTAGGAAAACTTTCAGAACAGCAACTGTTATTGCTCTTGAAAAATAATCCGGGCGAAAACTCCACCGTTTTTGTTGGTGTCCCTTCTAAAGAGCATCCCATCCAATTACCATTATACAGGGCATACGAAATCTGGCGGCAGGCAAATTTAAATAACTACCTGGGAGCAGTAGCCATTCCGGAAAGGCATTGTCTTAAAAAGAATGAACATCTCAAATTAGTACATAAAATGGAAAGCGGCTGCAGGTTTTTCATTACTCAATGTGTTTACAACATTGAATACGTCAAAAATCTAATCTCTGATGTATACTTTCATAGCCAAAAACATAATACACCGGTCCCAACATTAATATTTACCATTACTCCTTGTGGTTCACTTAAAACCTTGAAGTTTCTGGATTGGCTTGGAATACATGTACCTGACTGGCTGACAAATGAACTAGCAAACTCCCAGGATATCCTTAAAAAATCTGTAGACCTGTGCATCAAGATTGCCAGAGAGATCATCGATTTTTGCCAGGAGAAAAACATTCCTTTTGGCTTGAACATCGAAAGTGTCTCTATCCGCAAGGAAGAGATCGAAGCATCGGAAGCCTTATTGAGAGCTGTAACAGAGATTTTAGAAACTAAAGGGATAAGAAACACCTTAACGGAAGCTTGAAAAAAATTCTATGAAGTCAGAACTAGAAAAGATGCTTGCAGGGGAATTATATAATGCAAACGACCCTGAACTAGTACAAATGCGCTTAAAAGCGCGCAGCCTGTTTGCGAAATACAATCAGACTTTAGCTGAAAATACGCTTGAACGAAAACTGATCCTTAAACAACTGTTTGCTGAAACAGGTGAACAAATAGATATTCAAACACCTTTCTATTGCGACTACGGAAGCAATATCTATGCTGGTGAAAATCTTTTTATAAACTTCAATTGTACGATACTTGATTGTGCAAAGGTTACTTTGGGTAAAAATGTATTTCTGGCGCCTAATGTTCAACTATATGCTGCACATCCTTCTTTGGGTAACCGAACCAGTAAGTTGCGGCTGAAGTTGATTTGCTGTCATCTCCCTCGCCCGATTCGGGGTGGACAAAAGAAAGAGTTCCGTCGATGTCAATGACGGCCTGAACACTGCATGAATAAGGGAGTTTACAATCCTTACCTTCAAACCTGGACATACAAGCTGTCACGCCAAGAAATGCAGCAAGCTCTCCTCCTGCCGAGAAACCAAGCACCGCGATTTTAGCAGTATCAACATTAAATTTTTGCGCATTGGCCCGTATCCACTTCAGTGCAGACTTAAGGTCATGAACCGCTGCAGGATAAAGAGCCTCGGTGGATAAACGATACTCAACCGTGTAGCTTGCATACCCAGCTGCAGCCAATCGTTGCGCCAGGGGAATATGCTGTCGGCGGTCACCAGAGCGCCATCCTCCCCCATGAACGATCAGTATTGCCGGGGTTTTTGACTTTCTTTTCTGAACAGGCAGAAAAGCATCAATCTGTAGTTCGCGGCCGGCAATTGTGCAATAAACCTGATTGCGAATTTCCTTTATAGATTTTGAGGCTTGTTCTTTCACCAAACTTATACTTGGGTACTGCTTAAGAGTTTTTAGATACGCCGAGGACGAGGTAAAAGAAGTGTCGCGTCTACCAGTTAGCCCCAGGGTACTCTGTGCATTGGTTTGTTGCAAGCAACACAGAAGCAGTGCTGGCAGAAAGAATGTTTTCATGGAGCTACGGTTAGTTGAACTATCTAAAAAACTTAATCGAATGTCTGGTCATGACAAACACAGGAACAAACAATGCTATCCAGGACAAATAATGCCATACTCCGGTTCCCATGATTGCCAGCAAAAGGCCAGCAATGGTTATCACGGCCAAAAATACCGGCATGCCCCATAGTTTAAGAAAATGGCTAGATTTGGTTTTCATTTTCAGTAACAGCTGAAAGGGTGAGTGATTCCGAGTTTTTTAAAAGTCTTGCCAGCTGTTCTGCTTTCGCCTTGCGGCGTGCGAACCAGAGGTATAGTCCTGAGATCAGCACTATAATGGTGGCAATATCAAATATGGCCCAGATGATCTTCATTGGGAGACCACCATAATCGCCGAAATGAAATGGCTGCGAGATGAAAATTGTGTTCAGGTACCAGGGCAAGTCTCTCATATCGGTAAATTCGCCGGTCTTAGCATCTATCAAAGCAGGTTTAATGATCCGTGAAGTCAAAGGTGTTGTCCCAATCATATAAACCGCATAATGGTGCTTGCTGGAATAAAGCGTTCCCGGATAAGCCACAAAAGACACATCCATACCCGGTGCTGCCTGCCGGGCTTTATCCAGAGCTGCATCGAGCGAGCTGAGTTTACCTTCCAGAGGCGGTTTTTCTTTATATGAGGCGACCATCTCAGCTAGTTGTCCGGCCCTCCAGGCGTCCAATGCGGGGTCGGCCAGTGTATTAATTACTCCTGTAATTCCTACAACAAAAGCCCATGCCAGGGTGACGATACCCAGCACGTTATGAAGGTCGAGCCATTTTAAACGCGCCGACTTTTCTGTCCGGATCATCCCGAAATCAAAGCGCTTCATGATGGGGCCATAAAGTGCTACCCCCGAAACAATGGCTATCAAAAATAAGAAGCCCATAAAACCGAGAAAAAGCTTCCCAGGAATACCAGCAAGCATCTCCACATGCAGATAGTACATGATCAGCATGAAGTCCATTTCGTTCGCTGGTGCGTCCAGGACCTTAGCCGTCCGCTCATCCATAGTGAGATAATGATCGGCTTCAATAGGAGCTTCAGATGAATCAGCCAAAGTGACAAACATCTGGCCCGGATGATCCTTTTGATCCCAGAATAAATACTTTGCTTCCTTGCCGGGAATATGCCTCATTGCGGCTTCCAGTACTTGGTCCTTCGAATATCTTGATTCGCCCTGAATGGCAGTGGCCTCCACTTCTTTCCCCAGCATGTGATCAATTTCCTCGTAGAAGATCAAAGGCAGCCCGGTTACGCAAAGCATTAGCAAGAATAACGTGCAAACCAAACTTGTCCATTTATGGACATTGAACCAGGTTCTTATCGCTGAGGCTTTCATAGTGGCAATATCAGAAATTAAAATTTAAGCTAACTTGTAAGATATGTTGTCTTTAAGCTGGCTATTATAAAACTTAGCCTCAAAAGTATTTAAAATAATTCTAAACAAGCAAAAATTAAAATCATCCAACTACCGCCTGACAGGACAGTCATAAATAACAGCAAGAACCGGGTTCTTTAAATAAGCTGGCTCCGCTACCTTTGTATATACATTAGCAAATGGACTCGCAAAAAGAAATAGATTATATCAGGATAGCCAAGGCAATCGAGTTTTTCAGGTTAAACTATAAAATGCAACCTTCATTGGAAGAAGCCGCAGCACACGTACACTTAAGTCCTTTTCACTTTCAACGCATGTTTAAAGAATGGGCAGGTGTAAGTCCTAAACAATTTCTGCAATACATCAGTGCGGACAGAGCTAAATCCATTTTGAAAGATAAACGAGCAACGCTGTTTGATACTTCCTATGAAATTGGGCTGTCAAGTACCAGCCGGCTGCATGACCTCTTTATAAAAGTGGAGGGCATGACTCCGGGCGAATATAAAAATGGCGGCCAGAACTTACAGATAAACTACAGCGTTGCTGAAAGTCCTTTTAACTCGATCCTGATTGCAAGTACTGGAATTGGAATATGCCATGCGGCATTTATAGACAAGGGTGTAGACGATGCCCTATTAAAATTGCAAGCGCGGTTTCCCAACGCCCGCTATCGTGAGGCTCCAGACAGTATGCAACAGGATGCGCTAAAGCTATTCGATCGGGATTGGTCAAACTTAAACGACATCAAACTTCACTTAAAAGCTACTCCATTTCAGATTAAGGTATGGGAAGCCCTGTTAAAGGTGCCCCAAGGCGATCTGACTACGTATTCAAAACTTGCTGGCTTCACCGATAGTCCCCTGGCTTGCAGGGCGGTCGGCACTGCTGTAGGAAGTAATCCGGTAGCTTACCTCATCCCCTGCCACCGGGTTATCAGATCTAACGGAGAATCAGGACAATACCATTGGGGTAGTGAGCGTAAAATTTTAATGATTGGTTGGGAAGCTTCGGTAATTGATAGTGATTTACATAACGATAATTAAGCGAGATGGATCTATTTAGCATTGAACAAGCCGTAAACTTTTTGCCTTACGACGGTGAAGCTGTTTACTATGGTAAGATATTTGAACCTACCCTGGCCCGGACTTATTTAGACCGCTTGCTCAGCGACATTGAATGGAAACACGATGAGGCTGTTATATTTGGCAAACGGATAGTAACTAAACGGAAAGTTGCCTGGTACGGTAATGCAGAGTATAGCTATACTTATTCGAACACCACGAAGCAGGCCTTAGGCTGGACTGATGAGCTTCTGCAACTTAAGGCTCGGGTGGAAAAAGTATCGGGTTTGACATTTAACTCGTGCCTGTTAAACTTATACCATAACGGTGAGGAAGGAATGTCATGGCACAGCGATGATGAAAAAACCTTAGGCCGAGATACTAATATTGCATCTCTAAGCTTAGGCGCCGAACGCAAGTTCTCATTTAAACACAAGGTTAGTAAGGAGAACCGGTCAATAGTTTTAGAACATGGTAGTCTGCTGCTTATGAAAGGAACAACCCAGACTCATTGGCTTCATTCGCTTCCAAAATCGAAAAAAGTGACCTCCCCAAGGGTTAATTTAACGTTCAGAACTATTATCGGTGATTAGCTATTGCCGGTCGAAGTGCTAAAAACAGGGCAACGTTTTAACACCTTGCGATCGTTTGCAGCCAGTGCAACGTTTGCAAAGAAGACTGAGCCTGCATTGCGGCACTAGTGCATCTCCATCAGATAAGTCGCCCCGGCATCGATCAATAAACTCTTACCCGCCGCGTCAGGTTTCTCAGGGTAAGCTGCCCAATTCTTAGCCAGTTTCCGTTAAGTTCAACAGAACTGCCGAAATTTGCACCACCCCTGGCCGGCACAATACTTTGGCTAATTGCTTGATGTTAAGTATATGCGCTCTCAAGATAAGAGTAGGTATAAAAAGAAGGGCAAGCGACCGTTCTACCGTGCTTGCCCATTTTGGCTCCTGAGGCTGGGCTCGAACCAGCGACCCTCTGATTAACAGTCAGATGCTCTAACCGGCTGAGCTACTCAGGACTGTCGACCAATTTAAGCTACCAATTTACTCAAAAGGCTGCTTTGTTTTGGGATTGCAATAGTCGGAAATATAATTTAAAATTCCAATACCTTTTTTCGTTTTACCTGCATCATCTTCAGTATCAGTATGTATCTTTAAACGTGGTCTGTTATCGATAAACCGTTAAACTTTTCGTTCCATCTACTTGCCTTTAGCTCCTGAGGCCGGGCTCGAACCAGCGACCATCTGATTACAGCCAGATGCTCTAACCAGCTGAGCTACTCAGGACTGTCGACCAATTCACTACCGCGAACTCCTAAAAAAATTAAAGCCCCTTGCCCTATAAAAGCAAGAGGCTTTCTTAAAATTTATTAATGAAGAATTACCTTACTCTGGTGAATTGTTTCATTCTTCTTAGTATCCACAAATTTGAGAACGAACACCCCTTGCCGGATAGGTTAATAGAAACCGGACTACTAGCAGTGATCTCGAACTTTCCAGGCATTACATTTCCGTTAAATCAAACATATATCTTAATGGTGTTATTTATTGTAAAAAATCTCCAATCTCTATATCATTTTGCGGATCAAGTGGAAAAGTTGGGGGCGGCTAAGCGTATTAGTGCCAAACTTTTTAAAACGGTCGTCATGCCGATCCTGAATCAAGTTCAGGATTCGGCAACACTTGGACTATAAAGGACATGCTTAAGCAAGAGGTCCTGAAACAAGTTCAGGATGACGAAGGAAAGAACATCCCTCAACTTTTCCGCTTGATCCCATTTTGCCATCAGCTTGATCAATCATTCTCCCCGGCTACGGAAATCCTGTAAAATAAAAACCCCCACGGGCTTGTGGGGGTTTGCTCCTGAGGCTGGGCTCGAACCAGCGACCCTCTGATTAACAGTCAGATGCTCTAACCGGCTGAGCTACTCAGGAATCTTTTTCCGGTCCCAATAGCTCTATTGCTTGTTTTTCGCTTAAGAATATTGCTATGTTTTGGGACTGCAATATTCGGGATTTAAATTTATTTCTGCAATATTTGTATAAACTTTTTTGAAAAATTATGAGCTTAGTGATTATAGGTACCGTGGCATTCGATGCCATCGAGACTCCGTTTGGAAAAACAGATAAAATAGTTGGCGGAGCAGCTACTTATGCTAGCCTTGCTGCATCTTACTTTTACCATAAAACAAAAATAGTCGGGGTGGTTGGCGACGATTTTCATACAGAAGATATAGAAGACTTTAAAACGCGCGGAATAGACGTTGAAGGACTTCAAATCAAACAGGGTGAAAAGTCTTTTTTCTGGGCAGGCAAATACCATAATGATATGAACAGCAGGGATACACTTGTAACAGAGCTAAATGTTCTTGCAGATTTCGATCCCGTTATCCCGGAATCATATCAGGATTGTGAGTATCTTCTGTTAGGAAACCTCACTCCCAAAATTCAACAAACTACAATTAACCGTCTAAGGAAGCGGCCAAAGCTCGTAGTACTTGACACCATGAACTTCTGGATGGACGTCGCGCTTGAAGATTTACTCGAGACTTTAAAGCTTGTTGATGTGCTTACAATCAATGATGCAGAAGCACGTCAACTATCCGGTGAGTTTTCACTGGTCAAAGCGGCTAAAAAGATCCTTGGAATGGGACCAAAATATCTGATTATTAAGAAAGGGGAACATGGAGCCCTGCTATTTAGCGAGGATAAGATATTTTCGGCACCTGCACTTCCTTTGGCAGAAGTATTCGACCCAACCGGAGCGGGCGACACCTTTGCGGGAGGCTTTATCGGCTTTCTGGCAAAAGTAGGCACTATAAACTTCAACAATATGAAGAACGCCGTGATCTATGGCTCGGCACTGGCATCGTTCTGCGTGGAAAAATTCGGCACAGAGAAGATAAAAGACTTAACCGATCAGGAAGTTGAAGCCCGGATTAGAGAGTTTGTAAGTCTAAGCAGCTTTGTTATCGAATAATCTAAAACAGGTTAGCAGTTTGACAAACAGCAGGCTGCTAACCTACCTAATCATCCCAGTATACCAATAACTTTGAACCGTTCAAATACGGAGCTGGAATGCGGAGCATCCTTTAATTCCAGGGTAAGATCCTGTCCTGCCCAATGTTCATAATGTTTGCCGTTCTTCCACAGACGACTGTCAGTAACATCGTAAATAACGCCCTTGAATGCTATCCATATCTGTGGCTTGTCCTGGCCATTACGTAACGCTAATTGAGACTTCGTATAAACCGGAACATCTTTCATTTAACACTAGCCTTTTTGAAGTATTCGAACAGTAGAACATTCAGTATTAACATAGACAAAGAATAAAAGTGATCTTCAAAAGGGATAGTACCTACCCGGAAACCACAGTTTTCAAGATCGTTATAAAGCACCACGGGAATAGATGTTAAGAGACCATTGACAATGTAAAAAGGCAATAACGACACCAGGAAGGCCAGGTAGAACCGTCCTAAAAATACTGGTCTTTTTAGGATCAGGTAAACGCAGATCACGAACAGCAGCATGAATGTTATCACAGTATAAACCCGCTGATAATAGATCAACAGCATCACCATTGATAGCTGCGCCAAAGCATAACTTATATGCAGGCTTATCCTTCCTAAATAGTCGATCTTGATGTAATAGTTAAGGCAGGCGTAAATAAACAAACATGCGAAAGGGACGGTAATGAAAAAAAGGATCTCTTCAAGAGGGAGTTCAAAGAAATAAACGCCGATGATATACCTTGGATTAAACGACCAGACATCATAAACGGTAAAGACATAATCCCATATTAAAAACATGGCTCCGCTTATCAACAACCCGGGAAAGATATACTTCCAGCTTTTGAAGAAGTTCACCTTTTTATCAAAGGAGAGAATAACAGGGAACAATACTGTTAAGAAATTGATCAGCAAATAGGTGTACCGGCTTTCCATATCAGGCTTTGCTTAATATTGCGATCTCGGCTGCTGTACACCTTTTCGATTCTATCATAAAAGAAACAATATTGGAAAGCAGCGTTTTATCAACCAAACTGGTTTGCTTTCTTTGTATCAATTCAACGATCTTTTTTCTGTCTTCTTCAAGGTGTTTACTAAAACCTAAAAAGCCGGGAATATAATGTTCCAGGCTAAATCTCAGGAAGCGAATCTCCAGATTGTCCCTGCTTTTGCTAACTGCAGTTTCCAGGTTTTTCATTCCTTTCTTTAAATAAGCTATTTTGTTATAAGGATTCCAGGCATGTTTGGCTTTTACGGCCTCAGTTGCGCCGTAATATGCTAAAAGCAAAGGTTCAGACAGGTCGCTTTTCTTCAGTTTTTCATAAAGCTCAACAGCTGCATTTTCACTATTTACGGCCTCATAGTAATCTAAACGAACTTGTTTGATGTCGTAATTGTTCGATAAGAATGGCACAAGTAAAAGCAATAAAAAATTAAAGCAGGACATGGCGTGAAATTAATGTTTCAAAACCAAAAAAACTGAATGTGTTCATTATTGTTTACTGCTGCAACAAAAACTTGGTTCTTTATGCGGCCTGTGGGGTACAAGAATTGACCTAAGCAAAAAAAGCTTGTACGGTTCTTATTTATTAATTCCCTTTGTACATTACAACTTATCACTTAGTAAATGATTAAACGAAAGATAGCTATAATAGGCGCTGGCTTTGGAGGAATGGCGGCGGCATCTATACTGGCTAAAGAAGGACATGAAGTGACGGTCTATGAAAAAAATGATCAGCCTGGAGGACGAGCACGTGTCTGGGAGAAAGACGGATTTCGCTTCGATATGGGCCCTAGCTGGTATTGGATGCCCGATGTGTTTGAAAATTTCTATAAATTATTTGGCAAAACTTCATCCGATTTTTATGAGCTGGTTCGTCTTGATCCTTCATACAGGGTTTACTGGGGAAAGGAGGAATATACAGACATCCCTGCTTCAATTTCTGGCCTGAAACTCTTATTTGAAGAACTTGAACCTGGCTCAGGGGGCAGATTAGATGAATTTCTGAAGCAGGCTAAGTACAAATATGATAAAGGTATGGGCAAATATGTGTTTAAGCCTTCCCTCTCTGTTTCTGAATATCTTGACCTGGGCTTACTGGCTGAGAGTTTTAAAATTCAAATGTTTAGCTCTATTGGTAAACACATCCGGAAATATTTTTCTCACCCTAAGCTGATCAAGATCCTGGAATTTCCGGTCTTGTTCCTCGGAGGTACAGCAAAAAACACTCCGGCGCTTTACAGCATGATGAATTATGCGGACCTGGTACTTGGAACCTGGTATCCAAAAGGCGGAATGAATCAGATCGTCCAGGCTATGAGCGCTATCGCAGAGCAGCAAGGAGTACGCTTTCACTTTGGGCACGAAGTGAAACGCATTGTAGTTAAGGACAAACTGGCCAAAGGCCTGGAAACCAATAAAGGGTATTTTGAGGCTGACCTGATCATATCCAATGCCGATTATGAACATACTGATCAAGTACTGACCGATAGAGACTCCCAGAATTACACACCAAAATATTGGAACAGCAGGACACTCTCGCCCTCATCCTTGTTATTTTATATTGGGATCAACAAAACTATCCCTGGAATAAAGCATCATAACTTATTCTTTGACGAAGATTTCGACCAACACGCTGAAGAGATTTATCAGAATCCCCAGTGGCCATCAAAGCCTTTGTTTTATGTTTCATGCACTTCGCAAACCGACAACACAGTAGCCCCTGAGGGGTCTGAAAATTTGTTCTTTCTTGTCCCGGTCGCTCCAGGCCTGGAAGACTCTGACGATGTTCGGGAAAAGTACTTTAATCTGTTAATGATACGATTTAATAGTATTATAGGCGTAGACATCCGCGACTCTGTGGTCGTTAAAAGGAGTTATGCCATTAAAGATTTCGTCAGCGACTATCATTCTTATAAAGGAAATGCCTATGGACTCGCTAATACCTTGCTCCAAACAGCTTTTTTGAAACCCAGAATTCGCTCTAAAAAAATACACAATCTTCTCTTTACGGGCCAGCTTACGGTTCCCGGCCCAGGAGTTCCTCCTGCTATTATATCGGGGCAGGTAACTGCTAATGAAGCACTTAAAATACTCAACAACTGAGTCACATCAGGCCCAGAGAACATCCAGCCGCAAATTCCGTTATATATTAATGGCAAACTTTAAAGACTTAATCAACGCAGACAAACCTGTTTTAGTAGATTTTTCAGCGGAATGGTGCGGCCCCTGTAAAATGATGGCGCCTATTTTAACGCAGTTAAAAAGCATGCTTGGAGACAAGGCAACTATTCTTAAAGTGGATGTCGATAAAAATCCCGCAGCAGCAAGTGCCTATAATGTGCAGGGCGTCCCTACCCTTATACTTTTTAAAAATGGCCAAACCAAATGGAGGCAGTCGGGCGTTATACAGGCAGCTCAATTGAAAGAATTAATCGAACAGCATCTTTAATTGCTCAATTTTTACCTTTTTAAAACAGACGTTATTCATAATCCTTATACGTTTGTACCAAGTCAATAACACCTAATTATTGATATTATGGAAACTGTTGCAATAAAAAATAAAGGTCAGGCGCGACTGTTTAAAAACTCGGTCCTCGAAAGCTTAAGTAAGACCAGACCCTGGATGATCTATTCGATCTACATCCCCCTAAGTGCATTCATGGTGTATTACAGTTACTCCCAGCTAGGCTTTTCGATATCAGCCATTTTTATCTTATTTGTTTCCGGCCTGATCAGTTGGTCTCTTTTTGAATACATTGCCCATCGCTACCTGTTTCATTACCATGCCAGCAGCGACCTGGGACAGCGCATTGTTTATATTTTTCACGGAAACCATCATGAATACCCGCGCGACAAAATGCGGCTATTTATGCCTCCTATACCGAGCATCATTTTCGCGGGTATGCTCTTATCTATTATATGGGTATTATTTTACCTGTTTAATGGTACAGGAAAGGATGCTCTAGTCTTTTTCCCAGGCTTTATCATTGGCTACCTTGCCTATGTGTCAATGCACTATGCTATCCATGCCTTTACACCTCCTAAATATTTAAAAGCTCTCTGGCGCAATCATCACCTGCATCATTACAAATACCCTGAAAAAGGATTCGGAGTAAGCTCTACTCTTTGGGATGTGATATTTGGTACCTTACCCGAAAGAAGGGCCTCGCCGGAGACAAATGGAACTAACAGGGAAACGTGATAACTAAGTTATCTATCTAGTTAAACAAATATCGAATATCCTCCAATGTGAGATTTTTAACAAAGTCTGTTTCGGCTCCGATCAGCTCCTCAGACAGTGCTTTTTTTCGTTCCTGTAAGTGAATGATCTTTTCTTCGATAGTATCTCTGCAGGCCATTTTGTAAGCAAAAACATTTTTAGTCTGTCCGATACGGTGCGTACGGTCAATAGCCTGCTGCTGAACAGCTGTGTTCCACCAGGGATCAAACAAGAATACATAATCAGCAGCTGTAAGTGTCAGTCCGGCATTGCCTGCCATAAGGCTGATCAGAAACACATTAGTGGTATCGTCTTCCTGCTGAAAGGCCTGCACCATCTCCATTCGTCTTTGTGCTGGCGTTTGTCCGTCGAAATGGTAAAAGGAGATGCCATTACGTTCCATTTCACCGGCCAGCAGATCGAGCATCTTAGTGAACTGGGAGAAAACAAGCACCTTATGATCTTTAAGATTGTTTGTCAGTTCATCGATCAGTACTTCCGTTTTTACAGAATCTTCGCAGATCCGTTCTTCAGCAGGAAGAAGCAACGGCGAATTACAAGCCTGCCTTAGCCTCGTTATACCCTGAATGATGGAAAGCTTACTATTACTTAAACCTTCGCGTTCAATCTCCAAAAAAATGGAGCTTTTGATACTCTCCCTTATAGAGTCATATTGTTCCATCTGGATGGCTCCCATATCACACCAGAGTGTCAGCTCAGTCTTTTCAGGCAGGTCGGAAGCCACCTGTTCTTTGGTTCGCCGCAGGATGAAAGGGGCGGTCAGCTTTTGAAGAGCCTTTGTTTTTACAGGATCCAGATCGCGGTCTATCGGGTCGGAATATTGATTTTTAAAGAAATCGTGACTACCGAACATACCGGGCAATAAGAAATTTAGCTGTGAATACAGATCGAACGTGTTATTCATAACCGGGGTACCACTCAGTGCCACACGTGTTTGTACACGCAGCCTGCATACAGCCTGTGTAACCTGTGCCTGGGGGTTCTTAATGTTATGACTCTCATCTAATACCACCACGCCAAAGCGAAGCTGGGCCAACCGGTCAATATCAGAGCGGATAGTTCCGTAAGTTGTGATAACTATATTTACATCATTTTGATCTATAAAGTTAGCTCTCCGGCCTGCGCCATGATAGATGTATACTTTTAACGTAGGAGCAAACTTTTGAAATTCCTGCTGCCAGTTATAGATCAAAGAAGAGGGGCAGATCACTAAATGCTTCTTTCCGGGTTTGGTTTCGACTCTGTTTGCCAGAAAGCAGATGGTTTGAAGTGTTTTACCCAAGCCCATATCGTCAGCAAGGCAGGCTCCCGCACCTGCATTCGCTAACAGAACCATCCATTCGTATCCTTTCTGCTGATACGGCCTCAGAGCGGGCACCTCAACTGCAGCCGGAAGCGGCAAAAAGCTCTCTGAACTTTGCCATTGCTCCCATTGTTGCCACCAATCTTTATTGAAAGCAGGTTTAAGCAGGCCTTCGCTGTTGCCTGTTTCATGCTGGCTGATAGCCATCCAACGCTCAAGATACACCTCATTGTCTTTGACCCGGCCATGTTTGATGATCGTAGCATATTTTTCCAACCATATTTCATCAAGGATAGCAATCTTATCATCGTTCAGCAGCAAATGGTGCTGTCCGCCCAGCAGGATTCTCTGAAGTTTATTAAGCGGAACCTCTTCATTACCAAAACGCACGCTTAGCTGTATCCTGATCTCGCTTTCCTGCTCTTCTTTTATCAGGAATTCTGTTTCCGGTTTAAATTCTGAATAGCGGAAATGCTGCAGTAAATCCATTCCCGCCACGCGCACATCCTGATTAATTAGTTGGTGATATGCTTTCAGGAACCATTGCTTCTTTCTCGCCTCGTCGAATGTCAGATAGAAATAACCGTTACGTTGCTTTTCAAAGGATGGGTGCAAATTTTTAAGAAGCTCGATAAATTTTTCTTCCTCTTCACGGTTTCGCTTAATGCTGTACGATTTCCCGGCACGAACCAGCTCCTGCACTTCTTTAAATGTCCCCTCAATCAAAATCCCTTCGTACACCCATTGTGGTGTAAGCATCAGGAACGATCCGCTTAACTCTGAAACCATCAACTGGCTTTGTGGAACTGAGTCGATAACATTTTTATTCAGAAGTCCGTTGCGGTTTACCTGGTAACTTTGCTCCAACGGCAAAAGGATATGTTTCTTAAATTCTTCTTCATCTGCTCCGAACCGGGTACTGTCTGCAGATTCCAGCCATTCCAGATTCCGGAAATCTTTATAGCCCAACAGATAGTATTCGTTGTTTTGCTCAAGAAAAAAATGATACCGGTTAAAATCATCCAGCCCGGATATTTTACCCTCAAGGCCAATCTTAACTCCGATCTGCAAGTTTGTACCTGATTTCAATACTTCAAAATATAGCCGGGGCTTTGAAGTATTTATTGCACAAGGGGCTGTCCTAAACCGGCCTGAGGTATCTTTGATCTTGTGATAACATTTAAGCGATGCCAGAAAAGGTAACAGGGAGGCACATGCTTCGTGTATCTTTCTCGGAAAAGCATTTTTCAGGTAGGTGTCGAATTCGACACCAGAGCGCTGCCTGGAATGAATGAAGTGTAACTGCTCAATAATACCCTGATTTCCAGCACCAGAAAATGATTTCAGCACATTCTTCGCTTCTTTAGGGGCATCGGCAAAATGCTTTTTTATCTCCTGAACGGTTAATTCGCTGGTGGTATAAGAAACCTGTTTCCCGGCTTTTTCAATTACTAAAGACTGCAGAAGAAGACCACTGTTTAAAAGTTGCTGAGGGCTAAGTAAGATCATAATAAAACCAGAGGGTAAAGTTAATTGAACACTAAATATGCAACCTAGGAGTGAATAGGTTCTTTCATAGATCTATACCGGTAGCTTTTCATTCCATGGAATTACCTGTATACCATTGCTTCTTTTTTGCATTTCTTTTCCCGCATAAATAACAATTCCCCCTTCAAAGCCAGTTATTTTCTTCCAAAATTTGAAATTTTTAAAATAGTCGGGTGTTATAGTTTTACCCGCCTTTATTTCTATGGGATAAAGTTCCGTGCCCTTGTCAATTACGATATCCATTTCGTTACCTGCATTATCCCGCCAAAAATAAAGGTTCAATGCTTCATTCCTGTTGTATCTTGATTTGATCAAATCGGTAATGACATAGTTTTCAAACAGGCTTCCTTTCAGTGGATGCGTTAACAGTTGCTCTGAATTGTTAATACCTAATAGAGAGCAAGCTAATCCTGTATCATTGAAGTACAGTTTGGGCATTTTTACAATTCGTTTGCTGAAATTATTGTAATGCGGCTTTAATAAATGAACGATAAAACTACTTTCCAGCACGCTCATCCATGATGAGATCGTTTTACTGTCTACCCCTGTTTCCACTGCCAGGCTGCTCAGATTGAGCAACTGCCCGATCCGTCCGGCACATAACTTTACAAACCTTTCGAAAGAATTTAAGTCGCTGATATTCTTGATCTGTCGTACATCGCGCTCCACATAGGTTCGAATATAATTGGGAAGCCATTTGTTTGGTGGTATATCATTGTCGTATATCGGAGGATAGCCCCCCTTAAATAAGACTTCTTCTACAGTTTGAGGCGATCTGGCAGCTTTCCCGATCTCTTCTGTGGCGAACGGAAGAAGAAATAAATATCCAATCCTGCCAGCCAGGCTTTGTGAGATATTTTCCTGCAACAAGAAATTATTTGATCCCGTTAATATAAACTTGCCTTTTTCTGTGCTTTCGTCGAGAATCTGTTGAAGATATGAGAATAGTTGAGGCACGCGCTGAGCTTCATCAAAAATGGCACCTTCTTGATACTGCTCCAGGAAGCCTCGCGGATCATCTGTAGCAAACAATCTCAAATCAGGATTCTCCAGAGATACATATTTTTTATCAGGAAAGACAGCTCTTGCTAAGGTGGTTTTTCCTGATTGGCGCGGCCCGATGATTGCAACAGTTTTGAATTGCCGCGCGAGAAGTTTTAATTCCGCTGTAGCGGTACGTTCTATCATATTCAAAGATACGTATTTCTTACAATTTAGGATTCAGATTCCGAAATTGTAAGAAATACAGAGGCCCAGGTCATTTAATATTGCAAGTATAAATTATTCTTCCTTACTTTGTAGTTCAAAGTCCTTTTACATGAAAGAAGACGATATCTATTCCGAGCTAAGTTCCATCAGAAATTTAATGGAGCGCTCTACCAAGTTTATATCATTAAGCGGGTTATCTGGGATAATGGCGGGTATTTATGCGCTGATAGGAGCCTTTATCGGTTATAAACTGGTTTATACAGAGAACAGCGGACTCTTATTCAGGGATTATTATGTGAACGATCCCACGATATGGTGGCCCTTGTTTCTGGTGGCGACAGTGGTACTTGTCTTGTCCCTGGCAACAGGCGTTTGGTTAACTGTACGACAGGCACGGAAAAAGGGTGAAAACTTTTGGAACCCTGTAAGCAGGCGTTTACTGATCAATCTGGCATTTCCCCTGATCACCGGAGGTTTGTATATTATTATCTTAATTTCCAGAGGTTATTTTGGAATGATAGCTTCCTCATGCCTTCTGTTTTACGGACTTGCATTGGTTGCAGGAAGCCATTATACGTTCTCCGACGTTAAGTGGCTTGGTTTCTGCGAAATCATCCTTGGTTTACTGGCAGCTTTAATTCCAGGCTATGGCCTTGTTTTTTGGATCATCGGTTTTGGTTTACTGCATATTTTGTACGGTTCCATCATGCATTTTAAATACAATCAGTGAAGATATCCTTAGAACAGTTTGATAAAGCTTTTGAAAACCGGATACGCCTGCAGATAATGAGCGTGCTGGTTGCAAACGACAGCTATGATTTCAATTCACTGAAAGACCTGCTGAATGTGACTGATGGAAATCTGGCTTCTCATCTTAAAGCTCTGGAAAAAGAGCAATACATTACCGTGAACAAAAGTTTTATCGGCCGCAAACCTAATACCCAATATATTGCCTCGAAGCTGGGGCGCGAAGCCTTTAAAAAACATCTTGAGGCACTGGAAAACTTAATTAAACAACAGAAACATTAATATTTTTTTATTCAAATACTTTGAAAAACAAAGTACTTTAATATCATTATCATGGAAATAAAATTTGAACACCACACAACAGAGAATGGGCCCGACAAACCAGGGACTGCAGTTTTAATTAAATTAGTATTAATTGGAATACTTACTTTACTCCTCCTTATCCCATCTAGCTGGCTTCAGGATCTGATCCTTGAACGGCAGGGCAGACAAGATGAAGTTATCGCAGAGATCTCAGACAAATGGGCCGGAAGCCAGCTAGTAGAAGGCCCGGTTATGGTGCTGCCTTATAAAACCCTGGTAAGCCAGAAGGACGCCACCGGAAAGATCTCCTACAAGGAAGGCCTCACCAATATTTACCTTCTACCCGAAAACCTGGACATCTCAAGTAAGGCAGATCCTCAATTATTGAAAAGAGGCATATTTGATGCCGTTGTCTATAATACCCGGATAAAAGTTGCCGGAAACTTCGGCCGTCTTGAACTAAAAAAATCAGGGATCAACCCTGAACTTATTCAGTGGGACAAAGTCAAGCTAGCCATCGGCCTAAGCGATTTGAAAGGCTTGAAGAACAATCCATCAATTAAGCTCGGCGATTCAGTGTACAATGTGGAACCTGATTTTAGCTCCCTTAATCTGTTCAGCAATAACTTAATTATTCTGCCGGACCTTAGCGCTTTAAAACATACAGCACTCCACTTTAGTTTTGATTTGGATTTGAGGGGAAGCAGTGAACTTAATTTTCTGCATTTGGGCAAGAGTACTACAGTAAAGATCGAGGGAGGATGGGGCAACCCTAGTTTTACCGGGCGTTACCTCCCAGAAAACCGGAAAATCACGCCTGACGGGTTTACAGCGCTGTGGAAAATGCCCTATTTCAACCGGCCATTCCCGCAGCAATGGACCGATCAAAATACCGTGTTAAGTAAGCCGGGGAAAGAGGGATCTTTTGGAGTTAAATTTATATTGCCTGTAGATCAGTATCAGAAGACTATGAGATCTGCAAAGTATTCCATACTGATCATTTTGCTGACATTTATATCACTCTTTTTTACTGAGCTGCTTCATAAGAAAAAAGTCCATTTACTGCAGTATGTACTTATCGGTGCAGCCATGATTATCTATTATGCCTTGCTCCTGTCCTTTTCAGAGCGGGTCGGATTTAGCCTGGCGTATCTGATCGCTTCCGTAGCAACAGTGCTTCTTATCGGCTCGTTTATAACTGCCCTGCTCAGAAGCAAAAAACCAGCAATCATCTTTTCAGGTATACTCAGTATTTTTTATGGGTTCATATTCGTCATCATCCAATTACAAGATCTGGCTTTACTTTTTGGAAGTGTGGGCCTGTTCATAACGGTAGCGGTAATGATGTATCTGTCGGCCAAAATTGACTGGGTCAAAAAATAGTTTTTCAACAAGCAGCATAAGCTGCCTGAAGATTAAATGGCAGCACTTAACCTATACGAAATCTTGCCAACTTGTGCCTCTTCTCTAATCAAGTCCGGGTTAGCTCCGGTAAAACACTGTATATATGATCACTTTTAAAATAACTTATTTTATTCTCTTCATCACACTATTCATTATCGAGATCATTATTACTGCCTTTGTTCACGATGATATTGTGAGGCCCTATATTGGAGATCTGCTGGTTGTAATCTTTTTGTATTGCGGCGTCAGAAGCTTCTTTAATTCGGCGATAACCAGAACAGCTCTGTCCGTCCTCGCTTTCTCCTACCTGGTAGAAACGCTGCAGTACCTCAATATTGTTCAGCATCTGGGACTGGCACATTCTACAATCGCCAATACTATCATAGGTAATTATTTCACCTGGATTGATATTCTGGCATATACATTGGGAATTCTGATTGTGCTGGTGGTCGAAAAGCAAAGGCCTGCGGCTCACAGGAGAAAAGCGATCATAAACAGTTAAGCTCTATGACTTTTTTTGTAGAAAAAGATTCGATTATACGCAGGATCTGGGGCAAAGGAGATACCATCCTTTTCATTTTCGCCGGTGCCTCGGCTGAGTTTGCCTTTAACAAAGCGGTCGACTGGCTTTATTTTACGGGTCGACTGCCCGGTGATCCGTTGGGAAGGCTCTTTTCTACAGTATCCTATGCGAGGCAAATTATATTTTCGGATTACAACGGTGCATTAGCCGCTATTGATAAAATCACGGCGATCCATAAATCGGTAGAAGCATCGAGGGCCGACCGGATCCCAGACTGGGCATACCGGGATGTATTGTTTATGCTAATCGACTACTCCATACGGTCGTTTGAGGTACTGGAAAGGGAACTCACAAAAAAGGAAAAAGCCGAGATCTTCGAGGTATTTAAGCGTGTTGGCCTTCGAATGAATATTCCCGGTTTGCCGGCAGATCATACCGCATGGCAAATTGCCCGGAGAAAACACCTTCAGCAAGACCTGGTCGCGGGCAAATTAACGACCGATTTGTACAAGCAATACCGTAAACATCTTGGCTTTTCAAGGTACGAGCTATTGAAACAAGCACAGGCCATGGTAATTCCTGAAACAGTACAGCAACTCTTAATGCTGAAAAAAGCGGGTTTACTGAGGCCCTTATTAAGAATATACAAAATATCGGGGAAGCTCAAACTTCAGGGATTTATCAGGAACATGATCCTCCCTCAGGAGTACAAGCAACAGATCAGCGATCTGGACATAGACTAAACTTTTCGCTAACAGAAAAAGCCACCCTTACTAGTGGCTTTTTCTGTTATAAACCCAGTCAATGCGACCGCTATATGTTATTTTAACCTGAAACCAATTGACTGGCGGATATCCGCTGAAGATGCACCAACCAAAGCCCTGAAATCTCCCGGCTCGGCAACCCAATCATGTTTAGCGGCATCAAAGAAACTTAGGGCAGTTTTATCGATAGTAAACTTAACCGTCTTCGTTTCGCCTGCTTTTAAGCTAACTTTCTCAAAAGCTTTCAGCTCCTTTACAGGACGAGGCACTGACGATTTCACATCATTGATATATAACTGCACAATCTCCTGCCCCTCGCGTTTTCCTGTATTTTTCACTTCAACAGAAAACGTGATCTTGCCATCTTCAGCCAGATCTTTTTTATTGGCGATTACTTTGCCGTATTCAAAGCTTGTATAGCTTAAGCCATGACCAAAACTGAATAAAGGTTTGGTGCCGTGCTTATCGGCCCAACGATACCCTACAAAGATACCCTCGTTGTAGGTCTGCTCGCCATTTCCAGGATAAACACCTAACTTATGCGCACCATTATCATCAAGCTTAGCCGGGAAGGTAAAGGGTAATTTTCCTGATGGGTTCACATCGCCGACTAAAACCGAGGCCAGGGCATTTCCAGCTTCTGTACCAAGGTACCAGCCTTGAACAATGGATGGCACTTCATTTACCCATGGCATGGCCACTGCATTTCCTGAGATCATCACAACAGCCAGGTTCTTATTTGCTTTAGCCAGGGCACTGATTAGTTTGTCCTGGCTGTAAGGCAATCCAAGAGACTTGCGGTCGTTTCCTTCGCTGTCCTGTCCATCATTTTTGTTTAAGCCACCAACAAACACAACGAAATCTGCAGTCTTTGCTAAATCAACTGCTTCTTTGATCAACTGATCAGCGGAACGATTGTCTGCAAGATTCTGGCCTGTGCTCAATCCGTCCTGCGCTTTTGACTTCTCCCCAACATAACCTCTTGCAAAAACGACCTCCGCCTCTTTGCCTATACGATTTTTAATACCGTCCAGTGGAGAGATCTCGTATTTTGCTTTTAAAGAAGAACTTCCACCGCCAACAGTCATCACCTTAATAGCGTTTTCACCGATTACAGCAATCTTCTTTGCTTTTGAAAAGTTAATTGGGAGTGTGTTGTTGTTGTTTTTTAATAACACTATCCCTTCCTCTGCAATCTTACGACCAGCCGAAGCATGTTCTGCCGTCCCAAACGACCCATAAGGCCGCTTAGTGTTCATGTTGGTACGGAAAACCAATCGAAGGATATTTCGCACTTTTTTATTTAGTTCTTCTTCTTTGACTTCGCCAGATCTTAACAATTTAAGGAAAGGATTAGCCAGATAATAATTGTCGTAAGCGTTAGAGGCACCCATAGTAAGACCATCTGTCCATGAACCAAATTCCATATCCAAACCATGATAAATAGCTTGTTTGGTATCATTTACACCACCCCAGTCGGATACAACCACCCCGTCGAATTTCCATTCCCCGCGAAGGATATCGTTTAACAAAAACTGGTTCTGGCAGGCCCATTGTCCTTTGTACCTATTGTACGCTCCCATAATTGCCCAGGCCTTACCTTCCTGAACTGCCGCTTTAAACGCAGGCAGGTAGATCTCGTAAAGAGTCCGGTCATCCACCGTAACATTAACTTTATGACGGTCTATTTCCTGGTTATTTAAAGCAAAATGCTTCACGCAGGCAGCAACTCCATTCGCCTGAACTCCTTGAATATAGGGAACAACCATTCTTGAAGCAAGAAAAGGATCTTCGCCCATGTATTCAAAATTACGCCCATTAAGAGGAGTGCGGTAAATGTTCACACCCGGCCCCAGAAGTACGTTTTTATTACGGTAGCGGGCTTCCTCGCCGATCACCTTTCCGTAAAGTGCTGACATGTCTTTGTTCCATGAAGCCGCCAGGCACGTTAAGGCAGGAAATGCAATACAGGAGTCGTTCGTCCAGCCAGCCTGGTCCCATTTATCCCAAAAAACTTCGGCACGGATTCCGTGAGGTCCGTCGGTCATCCAATTCTCGGGAATGCCTAAGCGGGGAACACCAGGCGAACTGAATTTTGACTGAGCATGAACCATCGCAACCTTTTCCTCGAGCGTCATTCGGGATAAAGCATCCTCAATACGTTGTTCTATGGGTTTTGCTTCGTTTAAATATATGGGCAGGTTCTCCTGTGCTGTCGATTTAGCACCTAGGCTCCCCATCAGCAACAGGATTAGAAATGATTTAACTGATCTAAACATAATATATCATTAACAGAGTGTGTGTTTGCGGCTTAATTTATTTTTTCGTGACAGTCAATACAGCCTTATCATTCCCGGCGCTTAAGTCCACCGTGAATACATAAGTTGCACCAGCTTCCAGGGTCTTTCCAGCAACTATTCCCAGATTTCCTGGATCCCTGCCACTGCTGCCTCCACTACCAACAAAAATGACATCACTTGTTGTACTCAGTTCGGTGTTCTTGTACTCACCCCCCCATCCTTTCTGATGGAAAAACTTAAAGTTAATATTATCCGTTCTAATTGATGTACCAGCCACGGTAGTAATCTGATATTTTTTATTGCCGACCGGTGCCATGCATAGCGCATTATCCGTATTCCAGCCTACCTGGTTTGTGGCGATGGATGGCTTACCAATACCTTCTCCGATAATCCAGAGGGCACCGGTTCCATCAGCTTGTAAAGTGGCCAGATTTGTTCCGTTCATTGCTTCTACAATGAAATATTTGAGGATAAAGTTGGCAGTTATACGGTACTTTCCGCTTATTGGCAGGAACGTAAGTTTACCACTTGCATCTTTGCTGAAGTAATCCGGATCAATATACCAGCTGCTAAGGTCTTCGATGCCATCAATGGTAACTTCCTGCCCTTGGGTTAGTGTTACATCTGCTTTAAACCGGTTATCATCGATCCGGTCCATCAGCATGCCGTTTACTTTATAAACGATAAAAGGTGATGCATGATAATTGAAAGTATTGAAAGTGATGGAATACGAACCTGCTGCCGGATTCGAAAAGGGAATATCGTTCATCGAGCCAAGAGCGATTGCATTGTCCTCCCAACCAAATGTCAACTCATTTCCGGAAGCCCCGACTTTGGGAGCCTTGATATAACCATTAACAGCTGAAGGAAATACTTCTGTAACCGCATATTCGTACATATTAACACGGTCCATTCGATGTTCCCCGGTTGAGGTAACTAGTGTCAGATATGGAAAATCAGGCCTGGTCAATGGCAGATCAATTTCCTTTTCAGTGATTGTCAGATTGGTGTTCTGAAGAATGAGCTTCAATGTAGCCGTACCATTAGGTACATTAACGTAAAATGGAACATAGATCTTACCGGTATATTCGCCGTTAGTCTTAGTACGGATTACTGTCTCCGAAACCATATCATCGCTATAATAAAGCCGCGCTTTCAAGGTAGAGAGCGGAACTTCCGCATCAGAAACATCAATCTTAAACTCCAGACTGTCACCAAAATGCGCAGCCGTAAATTCTGTTTTTTGTGTTATAACAGGATTTCCCGGATTAGTGGCTTCATCTTTTTTGCAGGAATTGAAAAGCATCATTCCCACTGCAATAAACAGGATACTTAAAAATATTCTCATAATACTATTCTTATTATTTCCAACGATATGAAACCACGGATTTTGATGGCACAGCATAACTGAAATACTTTGTTCCGTCGCTTAATGTTATTTTCTTAATTTCATTTGATTCGTTCAGCAAAACCAGGGCATAAGTGCCATCGGTATTTTTAAATCCGGAATAGGTAACACCTTCTGCAGAATATCCGCTTGCGCCGATACGGACAGCACCAGGTTTAACCACAGATGATAAATGGCCGATTATGTAATAGTGTGAGTTTTTCTTGATCGTCTTGTAATCGGATTTATTTATATCTACAGCACCATAACAAGTCTGACACCCCCCGGCCCTGTTAGGTCCGCGCTCGGTATCGAGCATCAGGTTCCACACGATCACTGCCCTGCTCCAGTTGTTCACTGTTCCCAATCCTACTTCTCTCATATCATCCATTAAACGGACAGCCAGATTTTGGCCATCATTCCATGTACCAATGGAGGTCTCTGTGAAGATCAGTTCCTTGTCGGGACGCTTAGACTGAATATCTAGAAGTTCAGCTCTATTTCCACCGTAATTATGAAAAGCAGCACCTGCTACATATCCTGCTGCAACGGCATCCTCATAGATCTTTGCAGGATAATCGTTTTGTGAAGCGATGTTATCATAGTCATAGTTATGGTCGAAGAGGTAGATCTTTGTATCGAGTCCCGCTCCTCTCAGTTTTGGCCCCAAGGCTGTTTTCACAAAAGCAAGCTGCTCTTCCCAGCTCATATAAAGCGATGCTGAATTCCCCCTGTTTAATGGCTCGTTTTGTGGCGTAATGGCTGAAACATTGATTCCGTTTGTAGCCATCGCCTGGATCCATTTCACAAAATATGTTCCATAATTCTGGTAATGAGCCGGATTAAGCTGACCGCTGGTCCATGAGTTAAACGGCTGCAGGTCGGTCAGGTTATTGACTTTCATCCAGCGGGGACAAGTCCATGGTGAACCTATAATTTTGAGGTTAGGATTGATAGCAAGTATTTCCTTTAAAACCGGAATAACATAATGAACCTCTTCGTTCTGCAGCCCGAAATTCTCAATACCCGGGGTATCCCAGCAAGTATATTCACTCAGCGAAAAGTCAGAACACCCAATGGCTATACGAACATAGCTTTGACCCATTCCTTCAGTTTCAGAAAAAGTTTCCTTAAGGAACTTCGTTCTGTCAGCCTGTGTCATTTTTAGCAAGTTATAACAGGCAGACCCTGTTATTGCCGATCCGAAACCGTCCATTGACTGATAGGTTTGGGCCGGGTTTAATGTTATGGTATTAGGCGACATGTTGGATTTATCGCTGAAATCAACAAAGGTTTTTGTGAAGTCCTGTGACCGCGTATTTGTGGTCACATATATAGTCACATCGCCGCTGGTAGGAACCTCTGGATCAACCGGTTGCGCTGTGTCACTATTTTTTTTATCAGTCCCACATGCGGTGACTATCGAACCCAAAAGGGTTAAGGCCAGCGCAATGCTTTTCAATTTGCTCATATATTTTTTCATGTTCATTTTATTAATAACCCGGATTCTGAATGATCTTAGGATTTTGGTCGATTACAGCTTGTGGGATTGGCAGGCGATAAGATGTTTGATTAAAACGGTAAGCCAGGGGTTTTCTGCCTGAATCTTTTGCATAAACCGCGTTCATTACTTCTTCCACTTTATTTAATCGAACCAGGTCGAACCAGCGCTGACCTTCAAAAGCCAACTCCAAACGGCGCTCCTTCAACAATGCATTTACCATAGCATCCTTGCTACTGCGTACGGAATTGGATAACTTTCCAAGACTGGCACGCTCACGAATCCTGTCAATAATGTCAGCAGCAGCGCCAAGATCCGGATTACTCCTCATAATGAGAGCTTCGGCTTTTAATAGTAGAACATCTGCATATCTGAACTTGATGATACTGTTAAATGCAGAGCGGGTTTTGTACATGAAGGGATAATTGTTAGCCGGATAATAATTGCTCCATGTAGTTTCGTAATATACAACCGATTCGGCAAAACGCTCCTGGTCTCCTTCGTCCTGGAAAGCTTTGATCAGGTTTCGCGAGGGAGTGACCCATTTCGCCCAGGTGAAACTATTGTTATAGTTTGTCAGATCGCGACCAAGCATCCAGGTTACCCAATTGCCGTTTCCGGAAAAGAATTGCGCTTCAAGGATCGATTCCTTTGTGTTTCTCATCTTAGCATCTGTTCCTCCTGCATTCATCCCAAACAGATCGCTGAAATCTTGGACAAGATCGAAACCATCAGCGGCAAGCTGATCTGCGTACTGAATAACTTTTGCATAGTCTCTTATCGGTTTTTCTGCATACACTTTAGCGAGTAAAGCACGGGCAACAGATTTGGTGAAAAGCGTTTTATTCGTCGCATCATTATCCGGTGCAGATACGAGGGCCTCTGTCAGGTCTTTCTCGATTTGCCTGTAAGCTTCCTCTTCAGTATTTTGAGCAGGGAAATAATCCCCGTAAACCTCGCCAATTGTTCCAGAAGTTATATTACGGCCTTCCCGTGTGATTACAGGAATTGATCCCCACAAACGAACCATATCAAAAAGAACCATAGCTCTGAAGATCTTTCCCTGCGATTTGATTTGTTCTCTTTCAGCAGTACTGAAGGTATTATCTACCACTGAATCCACATTATTGATCAGCCGGTTTGCTCGCGCTACATCCTCCATATACCTGTCCCAGTCCCTCGCAATAACAGAATTCGAACCTTCAATTGAATTTGTTTCAAAAGGAACAACCTCGGCGCCTGTCGTCCCGGCATAAGCATTGTCAGAATGTGACTCTGCAATTAGTAGCAAATCGAGATACCAATGCTCCTGGCGGTCCCTCATTTGATTGTAAAGTGTTGTCAAATGGCTTTGAGCCGCTGCCTTATCTTTGAAAACAATCTGTACACCATCCTCAGTCACTCCCTCTGTTACATCAGAATAGGTATCTAAAGGATCTTTGACTAAGGAGCATGAAGCACAGATCAGAAGTGAGCTGTATAATAAGCCTTGATATATATATTTAAGTGTCATTATGGTTGCTTTTAAAATTGAACATTTAGACCAAGTACAAATGATTTACTCTGTGGGTAAGTACCCCAATCTATCCCCTGTACAGCACCATTATTTCCCCACTGATTAACCTCCGGATCCATTCCTGAATAGTTAGTCCATGTTAATAAATTGCTTGCAGAGAAATATGGCTGCACACGGCTTATTTTTAATTTTCTTAAAAGGTCTCCAGTAACATTGTAAGACAACGATACATTCTTCACGCGCAAATAACTACCGTCTTCAATAAAGTACGTGGAGTTTCTTAATACAAAACCAGCCTTGGGCACTTCTTTTATTTGCCCCGGAACCCTCCATCTGTCCAGTACCCTTACCGATTGATTCTTACCGTCGTACATGCCTTCTGTCTCAATTCTTGAAGCATTGAAAATATCGTTGCCGTAAGACCCTTGCAGGAATACGCTTAAATTAAAATTCTTGTACGAGAAGGAGTTGGTTAGTCCAAAAATAAAATCAGCATTCGGATCTCCAATATAAGTTCTGTCAGTGGAAGAGATTTTTGAATCTCCATTCAGGTCCCTGTACATCAGTTCGCCTGTTTCAGGATCAACCCCATCACTGATATAACCGAAAAATCCTCCTAAAGAGCGGCCAGGTTGGTTACGGACAACCGCTTCGTCACTGAAGTTGCTGGTTACAGCATCAGTATAGATCTGTTGTAATTGAAGACTTTCAAGTTTATTTTTGTTAAAGGAAATATTGAAATCAGTGTTCCAGGCAAATGGGCCATCGAAATTTCGGGTATTCACCAAAACTTCAAAACCTCTATTAGACATTTCTCCCTCATTTCTTGCAATGGTGTTCGCTGCTGCAGCTCCTGATGGCAATGACACATTCATCAACATATCTTTAGTTTTCTTGTAATAATAATCGAGATTAACAGTCACTCGATCTTTGAACGCAGTAAAATCTAAGCCCAGGTTTGTTTGAGTTGTGGTCTCCCAGGTAAGATCGGGAGTACGTAAGTTTGCCTGACTAATTGTTGGAACGGCTTTTTCATTTCCAGTCTGAAACCACTCAACGCGGCGAACATTATAACGTTGCAGATACGCATAATCTCCGATTCCTGACTGATTTCCAGTTTGACCCCATCCCCCGCGAATCTTTAAATCATTCAGCCAGTCTATTCCGTCCATGAACTCCTCCGAGGACAACCTCCATGCTGCAGAAAACGATGGAAAATAACCCCAGCGGTGATCCGGATGAAGCTTAGAGGACCCATCAGAACGAATATTGGCGGTTAAAAGGTATTTGCTATCATAATTGTAGGCTACCCGGCCGAAGTAAGACATGATTGCCCATTGAGACCGGCCTGTGCCTGTGTTATCCCAGGCTATTCTGTTGGCTACATTAAGCGTCTGTATCAAATCGTTCCTAAAATGCGAAGCATTGATATAACTATTCGAATAATCTGAGTTGGTGTAGGATGTTCCCGCCATTGCTTCTATTCCATGTTTATTGAATGTCTTATTATAATTCAATACATTGTCGAATGTCAACACCGTGTTCATGTTCCGGTTGTCAGAAGCTTCACCAAACTGGTTCCGGCCCCAGCTAGTTGAAAGTGGATCAAGGAAAGTGGTATTCAGGGCATTCCTCCTGTCCATTGCTAACGAGGTTTTAAAGGTCAATTCAGGAATAAAAGTGAATAATGCATTTCCCGAAGCGATGAGCCGGTTTTCCCTGTCTTTATTATTTCTGCTTCGCGCCATGTTTTCAAGCGGGCTTACAATATTGGCTCCGTAGAAATTATTATAATACTGGTTATCCGCATTCCGTACAGGTGCGAAGGTCGGTGTGTTTATCACTGCCAAAACAACGCCACCTTGATCGGATCCCAGGCCTGTTGATACGCCATTACTTGAATTATCAGAATAATTGACATTGGCACCTATAGTTAGCCACTTCCGTACTTTATTATCGATGTTAGCTCGGAAACTATACCGTTTAAAGAATGAACTAGTTAATATACCCGTTTCGCCCAAATACCCTGCGGAAAGATAATACCTAAGTTTTTCTGTACCATCAGATATAGATAACTGGTAATTCTGTAATTCCCCCGTTTTATAAGTTTCATCAGCCCAGTTGGTTTGATCAGTCAATCCGGCAGGAAGATTGATAAGGCCAATCTCATTTTGCAAATCCCTGTATTGCGCCGTATTTAGCACATCAATTTCATTCGTGACTTTGTTTTGTGTGAACTGAGCATTGAATGAAATCTTCGGATCGCCATTTTTTCCTGTCTTGGTTGTGATCAAAACTACGCCGTTTGCGGCGCGCGAACCATAAATTGCCGCTGAAGAGGCATCCTTCAGAACCTGCATGCTCTCAATATCTGTCGGCGCCAGGAATCTGATATTATCAACCGGCACCCCATCTACCACATACAAAGGGTCATTGCTACCGTTAAACGAAGTTGTACCTCGCACACGGATAGACATTTCAGCACCAGGGGCTCCGTTAGGTTGTATCACTGAAACCCCCGCGGCCCGGCCTTGTATCGCCTGCGCAGCAGACACAATCGGACGCTGTTCCAGGTCTTTCGTAGAAACAGTGGAAATGGCAGTGGTAACGTCCTTCCGTTTTACGGAACCGTAACCAATAACCACAACGTCTTCCAATACGTTGTTGGAAGCCTTTAATTTGATGTCAACCTTGACGGAATTTGCCGGAACTTCAAGAGCATCGTAGCCGATGTAAGAAACAACCAGCACTGAACCCGGTGGTACGTCTGCAATGGTGTAACGACCATCAACACCTGTCGAAGTTCCGGTTCTCGTCCCTTTCACGACAACGGAAACTCCGATTAAAGTCTCGCCCGTGGCTGCATCAGTGACAGTACCCTGCACCCGGAAGTTCTGGGCAAAAGCAGGCGCAGAAATGCCACATGCAAAAAAAATAAAAAACTGTAAAAGTCTTTTTGTAAATAAAGGCCTCATAATCTTTGATCTTGTGGTTATTTAAATAATCGGTATTTGAAAGTGCAATGAATAGTTAGCATTGCATTTTATTGGCTGATCAAATGTAAACACATATAATCCCCTTTACTTTCGATGCATTAAAAAAAGTACTTAAATAAAAACATAACATATTCATTTACAATCTATTGCAAATAAATATAAGCTCAAAAAAGTACTGGTTTGGGAAGAAATTAATAGCTTAATCGTGCTTTAGGGTGCCGATCTCTTTCACCATTTCTTCAAAATCATCGCGGGATATTGCCTTATTCCTAACCTTGGTCCGGTAGTTATAAACTGTTCTTAGTGAATACCTCAGGAAGCTAGCTATTTTAACACTGTCTGTAATACCCAGACGAATGAGGGCGAAGATCCTTAACTCGGTATTCAGCAACTCTCCCTGCTTCGGATAGATATGTTCCTCCTGTACAAGGAGAACATTAAACTCCCGCACAAAAGTGGGATAAAGATTCAGGAAAATCGTATCGAAGTTTTTATACAATTCGCCCAACTCTGTTTCCACAATACCTGTTGATTTCAAAGTCTTAAATAAATCATCAAGCTGGTTATTCGCAGCTTTCTTATGTAAAGATTTACGGTAGTTTTCCAGCTTGTCAATATAGGTAGAGCACAGATCGAAAAAATGGGCGATATATTCTTCCTTAATATGATTTGATTCAAAGAGGTTATCATTCGCCTGTTGTAATTCGTTATTTAACTTGCTCAGCTTTTCGTTGGTCTGAAATAGCTCCTGGCGAATCTTTGAAACCCGTTTCATCTGCTTGTAAATGTAAATTATACCGGCAATCAGAAATACAGAAAGGATGCTTATCAGAATAAGATACATACGAAACTCCATCTTCTGGTTTCTTTCCTTTTCCTGAAATGAGGCATTGATAATAGGATAGAAAGTAGATCCCTCAACAGTCCGGTATCTGACGTTACAAAACAGCGCATCGTTTATGGCAGCTTCAATAAAACGGAAAGCCTGGTCGATATCCCCTTCTTTATAAAAGGTAAGCGCCAGGCTTTGAAGGGAGGCGTTATCCTTAATAGAATTTTCCACGTCGGTTATAGCCGAGATTGCGTAATACTTCTTCTGCAATTCTTTATTCCCTTCATCCATATACATCCGGCCCAATAAATAAGCAATCTCAGCTCGCTCCGTATTTTTATCTGTGGTTTTATTTAGCAATAAGAGCAGGGCAGTTTCGGCTTCCTTCCTTTTTCCTTTATACAGGATCTTCGTGGCATGTACAATCTGGTGCTTGAGAGAACCAGAATCGAGGACGGTCAATAAAGAATCACGGTATAATTCGCTTCTGGTATAGTAGAGGTTGTTATTATTACTCTGTCCATAGTGACTACAAAAAGCATTATAGCACTCGTAATAATCCGGAAGAAGACTTTTAGCCAGAGCTGATCTGTCAATATTTTCCAGTAAGTCTTTTGATTCAATATACAAACCTTCCGTAGAGTACAACCATGCCAACTGTATTTCGGCCTTATTAAGCAGATACTGGCTTTCCAGCTCGTTGGCTATTTTAATATTTTTGCGGATGTAAAATACCGCGGAATCAGCCTTATATTTTTTGTACTCATTGCAAAGCTTGAGGTTGATATCATAGATCTGGCCTGCCGACAAGTTTCCAAGATTCAGCAACTGCTTAATGGCAACAATCTTTGCTTCCTTATTGGCCATATACAGCTGCCTGTTATCCATAACTTTGTCAAGACGCATATAGATAGAATCCGCATAATCTACAGAAAAGGCGAAATAGGCGATAAGCAGCAAAAAGACAGTCAGTAAGAAGTTTTTCAAATTTTGCTAAAAATCAATCAATAATAAAGCTGCAGAATTATTTAACAAAAAGCGGTTTATAAAATGCTTTACTTTATTAAAATGGTTAAAGGCTAAAATTAAACATTTAAGCTCAAAGTACGAGTTTTTTGAGGCAGATTTGTCGACAGGCTGGAACCTCTCTAATCAGACTCTTTATGACAACAAATCTGTAGGTGCATAACCAAATTGTTTTTTAAATGCGAAAGAAAAATGAGACAGGTTTTCGAATCCAACTTCATAGCAAACTTCTGTCGGCTTTTTATTTTTCTGCTCTAACTGGTAATGGGCCAGGTCCAGGCGTTTTTTAGTCAGCCATCGTTGCGGTGTAGTAGCGAATGCCTTTTTAAAATCCCTTTTAAATGTTGTCAGGCTTCTGCCGGTTAAATAGCCAAATTTCTCAAGCGGCATGTTGAACATAAAATTCCTTTCCATGTAACCGGCTAGGTCAATTTTACCAGGTTCCTCGAAATTGGCCAGTATATTGTCAATGCTGGGATCAATGGAACGTAATATGATAACAGCTTCCGTAATTTTTAGGTTGGCAATGTCCTGTGGTAGATTCTGCATGTCAAAATAAGGAATCAACGATGAAAGACAACTTTCAAGCAAGGGGTGATGGTTATAACAACTTAGAGTTTGAACGTCTCCAACTAGCGGCTTAACATCCAGCTTAGCATAGAAACTCCGAAGCCATTCGGTGGTAAGATGCATTACCACCGTTTTATGCGGCTGTCCATCCTTGGGATAATTGATGATAGTGGCTAACTGGTTCCTGGGTATTAAGAAAATATCTCCCTTTTTAAAGAGGTAGGATCCTTCCGTACGAACTATTTTGGTTTCACCGGAGACAAACCAGATTAGCATGTGATGCTCGAACATGACGTCTGATTTAAAGAACTTGTCATGGAAAGAAGACAACTTAATATGTTCGGTAATGTATTTAGCCTGATATTCCATATCGACACTTCTTATAAGCAAATCTAAGCTATCTGGTTATTAAATTCGAATCTTACAATCCATTTCCCCAGATAAAAAAGATTGCTGAGTTTCAGGCTATTCGAAACCGAATATTGGTTATCTCTTCTGTATGTACCCACAAACGCTTTGCACTATTTCCATTAAGCGAATAGGGCTGCACACCTGATTCATGAAGCCTTGCCCCGTTCACCTCCCGATCAGAGAACAACAGTTCCGCAATATCACCATCTTCACAATACACACCACCCATATTTTTGAGCAGACCACTGGTAGCGGCCCAAACGGTTGTAGCGGCACCCTGGGGTATTGTTTTCAACGTTGCTAAAACCTCCGGGCGCATACTACCCTTTTCATCCAGGAATCCCATCTTCTGAAACAGCTCCGTTGAAGCTTCCCTGCCCAACTCGGTGCCTGCAATGGATCCCGGGTGTACTGAATACGCTCTTACGTTGTGCTCTCTTGCACGGTTGTCCAGTTCCAGGGTAAAAAGGTTGCTGGCTGTTTTGGACTGACCATATGCCTGCAGTGTCTCATATTCGCGGTGATCAAAATTGGGATCATCGAAATTAAACGCTGCCATATGATGACCAAGCGAAGAGACATTTACCACTCTTGCTCCATTTGCTTGCTTAAGCGCCGGCCACAGTTTAGCAGTTAAATGAAATTGTCCGATGTAATTTGTGGACAATTGTGATTCGATACCGCGGCTGTCTTTACGTAAAGGCACCCACATGATTCCTGCATTATTGATCAATAAATGTAAAGGACGGTTTGAAGATAAAAACTTTTCTGCAAAGCTATCGATAGAGGCGGGATCCATAATGTCCAGGGCATAGATTTCTATGTTGGTAAGATCTTCCAGATTTTTCTTTGCTTTTTCCACATCCCTCGCAGGTATTATTACCGTGGCTCCTGCGGCTGCAAGCGTTTTTGCTGTTTCGAGTCCTATACCCGTATTGCCCCCAGTCACGATAGTGATCTTGCCAGTAAGGTTTATTCCCTCGATAACCTCTGCTGCTGTTGATTGGGCGTTGAAACCGGTTCCTAGCGGATGCTGTAATGCTCCCTGATTGTTGTTCTGTATCATGTTGATTTTGTTTGTTGATACAAAAATAGAGCAGATATTCTTACGCATTTTTGTTCAGAAGGCCGAATATCCTTTGTTTAAAAGACCATAGGAAAAGCAAATCTACACCCTTCAACTGTGGAGGGATTCCAGCAGTGGCCGAGCGACAAGAATCCTTTTCTTGCCATAAATTTTCTCTCGGGACGCACGCGTGCTAGCTACGTCAACCTGCTGACGAACGTGTGCCGCGTGTGACATAACTGCTTCTCAACAATCAGTGGTGTATAAAATCAAAACTCTTTCGCGGGGCCTGAATTAAAAAAGCCTGCAAATAAATTGCAGGCTTTTCTGTGCTTTGACACATTTTATGCGGAGAGTGAGAGATTCGAACTCTCGATACCCTTTTGAGGTATACACACTTTCCAGGCGTGCTCCTTCAACCACTCGGACAACTCTCCGTTAAGGTGCGCAAAAATAGGAAATAGATTTGAAAAAAGACGGAGAATACGCCTAAAGTATAAATTAATTTAAAATACCGACTTTGCAGGAGCCGCAAGCAGTGTTTTACTCAACTCTCCACGTAGATTTGTTTCTAAAAGACGGGTTAATCTATCGTAAGTATAACCTCTGCCCAGTAAAAACATCAGTTTAGTAACAGCCGCTTCATAGGTCATATCGTAACCACTTACCACACCCATATTCTTTAAGGGTCTGCTGGTTTCATACCTCCCGAGTTCAACCGTTCCTACTTTACATTGCGATATATCAAGAAGTACTTTACCGCTTTTAATAGCGCTTTCAAGGCAGTCGAGAAACCACTTCTCCGTGGTAGTATTTCCGGCACCAAAAGTTTCCAGTATAATAGCATCAGTCTTCGAATTAACAATAGCAGCAACGGTTTCCTTACTAATCCCGGGATAAAGTTTAAGAACAGTAATCGAATTGTTAAGCCTTTTATGGGCTTTGAAAACGCAATCTTCACATTTTCGGATGCTCGCATCATTATATCGTAAATGCACTCCAGCTTCGGCTAACACCGGGTAATTCGGGGAGCGAAATGCCTCAAACTTCGCTGAGTTATACTTAAATGCGCGATTACCACGGAACAGTTGAAAGTCGAAGTAGATACAAACTTCGGGAACTCTAGCCGTACCGTTTAATTTGGCTGACGCAATTTCAAGAGCAGTGATCAGGTTTTCTTTCGCATCTGTCCGGATTTCGCCTATAGGAAGCTGCGAGCCCGTAAATATGACCGGCTTGTTTAAGCCTTCAAGTAAAAAGCTTAATGCAGAAGCCGTAAAAGCCATCGTATCCGAGCCATGAAGAATAACAAAGCCATCGTAGGCATCATAATTCCGCTCAACCAGCTCTGCCAGCTCTATCCATATTTCGGGACTCATATTTGATGAATCGATGATCTCTGCAAAAGAATGCACCGTGATCTCATATGGAAGCCGCTGCAATTCAGGAACATTATCGGTAATGTGAGCAAAATCCAGAGGCTTCAACACACCTGTCACCTTATCAAACACCATTCCTATGGTTCCACCGGTGTATATGATTAATACCTTTGTCATTTATACGTTACACATTAAATTTTCATAAATATAGAAAAGGAATACCTTTATTATATCTTAAAAATATTTTTTGAATTTTCCGTGGTAATTGCAGCAACTTCTTCAAGGGATATATTCTTCACCTCGGCCACTTTAGCTGCAACATACACCAGGTAACTACTTTCATTTGGCTTCCCTCTGAACGGCACGGGAGTGAGATAGGGCGCATCAGTTTCAAGCACCAAATGTTCAAGCCCGATTTCAGCGACCACTTTATCCAATCCTGAGTTTTTGTAAGTCACTACTCCCCCTATACCCAAATAAAAACCTAATTCAATGACTTTCTTTGCCTCATCTGTATTTCCTGAAAAACAATGAAATATACCTTTCAATTTTTCATCCTTTTCTTCAAGAAGAACCTTATAAAGTTCATCAAAAGCATCCCGGCAATGTATCACAATTGGCAGATCCAATTGCTTAGCCCAGGCTATTTGTTTCTTAAACGCTTCCTGCTGAATATTTAATGTGCTTTTATCCCAATACAAATCTATTCCGATCTCCCCAATAGCATAAATTTTATAATCAGCCAGAGATTCAAATATGGTGTCGAGTGCTGTGGCGTAACCCTCTTTCACATCACAAGGATGTAAACCGAGCATGGGAAAGCAGTTATCAGGATAAGCTTCCGCCAGATTCATGACTAAAGGAATAGACTTGGCGTCTACATTCGGAAGGAATAAGCGTTTTACCCCATTTTCAAAACAGCGATCAATCAACTCCCTCCGCTTAGCCTCATCTTTCTCATAATAAAGATGAGTATGTGTATCCGTTAACATCATTTTTTACAAAAATAAAAAAAATAGCAGGCTATATTCCCGCAAATCGCTTTTTTTCAACAACCGCCAACAAACTAATCAAAAATATTAGGTGCCAGATCAAAAAAAAGCCGTTCCAGACTCTGAAACGGCTTTTTAAAAAAGATATTTTAATGAATTTATTTTACTTCTTCAAAATCAACATCAGTTACAGCATCTCCTGCGTTATTAGCGCCATTACCTGCTTGCCCATTCGACTGTTCGGCGCCTGGTTGAGCACCGGCATCCTGAGTTGCTTTGTACATATCCTCAGAAGCTGCAGTCCATGCAGTTTGAAGTTCAGTTTGAGCTACCTCGATATCCGCGAAGTTATTAGCAGCATAAGCATCTTTCAGCTTGGTTAAGCCACTTTCAATCGGCGCTTTTTTCTCGGCAGGGATCTTATCGCCGTATTCTTTCAATTGTTTTTCAGTTGAGAATATAAGCGCATCCGCAGCATTTAATTTATCTACCTCTTCTTTTGCTTTTTTATCAGCTTCTGCATTCGCTTCAGCTTCTTGCTTCATCTTTTGGATTTCGTCATCAGACAAACCAGAAGAAGCTTCGATACGGATCTTCTGTTCTTTACCAGTTGCTTTATCTTTAGCTCCCACGTGTAAGATACCATTCGCATCAATATCAAAGGTAACTTCAATTTGAGGCACACCGCGAGGTGCAGGTGGAATTCCATCTAAATGGAAACGACCGATTGTACGGTTTTGGTTTGCCATTGGGCGCTCACCCTGCAGGATATGAATTTCCACTGAAGGCTGGTTATCTGACGCCGTTGAGAAAGTCTCTGATTTTTTTGATGGGATAGTAGTGTTAGCCTCGATAAGCTTGGTCATTACACCACCCATGGTTTCGATACCTAGTGAAAGCGGAGTAACGTCTAGTAACAATACATCCTTAACTTCACCAGTTAATACCCCCCCTTGAATTGCAGCACCAATAGCTACAACCTCATCGGGGTTAACACCCTTCGAAGGTTCTTTGCCAAAGAAAGATTTAACAGCATCCTGAATTGCAGGAATACGGGTTGATCCACCTACCAGGATGATCTCATCAATATCAGATGTAGACAAACCAGCATTTTTCAAGGCTGAACGGCATGGCTCAATAGTCCTTTTGATCAGACTATCTGCTAACTGCTCAAACTTTGCACGGCTTAAAGTACGCACAAGGTGTTTCGGACCACTTTGATCGGCTGTAATATATGGAAGGTTAACCTCGGTTTGAGTAGAACTTGACAACTCAATCTTGGCTTTTTCGGCAGCTTCTTTCAAACGTTGCAAAGCCATTGCATCTTTAGCAAGGTCCATTCCGTTTTCTTCTTTAAACTCTGCAGCCAGCCAGTCAATGATCACCTGATCGAAGTCGTCACCACCCAGGTGAGTATCACCATCCGTTGACTTAACTTCAAAAACGCCGTCACCTAATTCAAGCACTGAAACGTCGTGTGTACCACCACCGCAGTCGAACACAACGATCTTCATATCTTTATGTGCTTTATCCAAACCATACGCTAAAGCGGCAGCTGTCGGCTCATTTATAATACGCTTTACATTTAATCCGGCAATTTCACCAGCCTCTTTTGTAGCCTGACGTTGTGCATCATTAAAGTATGCAGGAACAGTGATCACCGCTTCAGAAACTTCGTGCCCTAAGAAGTCCTCAGCTGTCTTCTTCATTTTTTGAAGAACCATAGCTGAGATTTCCTGAGGAGTATATTTTCTGTCGTCTATCTCTACACGCGGAGTATTATTATCTCCCTTAATCACACTATAAGGAACCCGTCCTACTTCTTTACCTACTTCATTAAAGCTATTGCCCATGAAGCGTTTAATGGAATAAATAGTTTTTTTAGGGTTAGTAATGGCTTGGCGTTTTGCAGGATCACCAACTTTACGCTCACCGTTCTCAACAAACGCGACAATAGAAGGAGTTGTACGTTTACCTTCGCTGTTCGCTATAACGACAGGCTCATTACCTTCCATTACGGCTACGCAGGAGTTAGTTGTTCCTAAGTCGATACCAATAATTTTTGACATGATATATTTACTTTTTTGATTGTTCAACAAATATTCTGTTTGTTCCTTATCAAGCGTTATGCCAAGATATCTCTACCTCAACGCTGACAGTATTTTGACACGAAAACAGCTTAATTCCAGAGAATGCAAATGACAAGCTGTCATTTTTTCAGAATTGATCATTTGGGAAGCTGAAAACCACCCGGAACATTCGATAATGAAATCAGTCTTTCATAAAAAAACCTCCCGGAGGAGGTTCTTAGATTATTTCGAAGGCTTTGCCGTACTCGAAGTTGTCGGCTTCTTCACTGGAGCAACTGGTTTTTTAGCAGGTGCTACGGGTTTCTTAGCAGGGGTTGCCGGTTTTTTAACCGGCGTAGTTTTTTTGATTGTCGGAGAAGTTGTCGCCGGTGCTTTTTTAGCTTTTTTGACTTTTACAAGTTCCAGGTCGAACCTCAAACTGCTGAAAGGTTTAATATCATTACCAGCGCCCTGAGGGCCATATCCTAAATCTGAAGGGATTAAAAATGTAGCTTTAGCACCCTCATTTAACATGAGTAATCCTTCTTCCCATCCTTTGATCACCTGCCCTTGCCCTAAAACGAGACTGATCGGCTCATAGTTACGTCCAGGTTGCTCTAAGCCGGCTTTTTTAGCTTCTGCCTCAATGCTTGAATCAAATACTTTACCCTCGAGAGTACTTCCTATATAGTTTACAAGTACTGTATCTCCGTTCACCGGCTTAGGTTTAACCGAAGACTTTGTCACAAAATATTTTAAACCTGAACTTGTGGTTGTAGGTTTCAGGCTATTATCAGCAACATATCTATTAAGTACAACAAGTTCGTCCGACTTCATCTTGTCCATCTCCTTTTGATATTCGGCCATGGCTTCGTCCATCGTTTGCACTTTTTCTACCTTAATAATGAAAGTCAAATAACTTCCTTTAGGGAGGAACGGAGGCCGGCCAGCCTCTGCTTCTGGTCCTTTAAATATGGAGTCGGTTGGAACTTTTACTAATGCACTGTCCTTTACAGCCAGCAATTGAAAAAAATCCATCAGGTCGGCAATATTCCGGGCAGGTTGAACGGGCACAGTTGCCGGACGCCCCATCTGATAGCTGCTTGCCAATACAGAATCTTTATCCGTTTTTTGAATAAAGTGGAAGGTAATAACATCATTCAATTTAATTTTGGGAGCAGTACTGCTTGTATAAATTTTATAAAATGCCCCATTAGGTAAACGCTGCAAATCAGCGGTATTCTGACCAAACACCTGCACTGATGCTACCAGCAGCAATACGGCTAAAACATTCTTCAATTTCATTTTTTTTAAAATAAACAGCCCACCTGTTTATATTCAGGCGGGCTAATCTTACAGATCCTTTATTTTGAAAGGTTCATTATTTCGTTACAGGAGGCTGAGCAGGAATTTGAGGTAAACCTGCCGGAGCTGATCCAGGCGTTTGTTTAATAACATTTACAACTTCCAGTTCAAATAATAATGGAGTGTATGGGCCAATTACCTGGCTTCCCTGCGCTCCGTAACCAAGTTTCGAAGGAATGAGTACAGTAGCTTTTGCACCTTTATTAAGTAACAACAAAGCTTCATCGAATCCCGGAATAGTTCCGTTTGTGCCCGCAGCAACTTTAATTGGCTTATAAGGACGCATCGGATCAAACATTTTCTCTTTCTCTGCCACTTCTTTGACACTGGTATCAAATACTTTGTTTTTTCCGGTAATAAATTTACCGGTATAGTTTACTTCAACTGTATCCCCAACAGCAGGCTTAGCTCCGCTGCCTTGCTGGGTTACTACATAGTTTAAGCCCGATGCCGTTACAGTCGGTTTTAAGTCGTTTGATGAAATATAGTTACTGATTATACCAGCTTCTTTATTTTTAGCTTTTTCAGTCTCCCCCTTCATGTACGTCTCAACTTTGGCCTGCATTTGCTGATCGTTCATTTTTCCCTTTGGAATAACTTTGTCAACACGGATACTGAAAAGCAGATATTTGCCTTTGGTATTTGTAGGCTTAGGCATACCCATTTTGGTTTGCATTGAGTCAAGGTTAATCTTAAACGTAGCACTATCACCCTCACTTAACATACCAATCGCACTGTAAAGGTCTCCTTTAAACGCAGGCTTTTGCTGTACAAGCAATGCTGGTCTGTCAAAAGCAGCTGACTCATACATTACAGAATCTTCTTCCGTTTTCTGAGTTACCTTCAACGATAAAAAATCTCCCTCTTTGATTGTAGCGCCATCTTTGTCTTCATGAATGATGTACTGCAAATCTCCTTCGCCCTTTTTGAATTGCTTGCAACTTGTAAAAGCAAGAGCAGCTAATCCTAAAACAATTAAGTTTCTTTTCATTTGTTTAATTTAATTTTTGAGTGGTTATGAAGCCATCGTGTTGAGAACCTGCCCTTAATGTAGCCTGGTATCCGGCACCATGATAGTCCAATTTCTATTTTATATTTATATTAATAATAAGCTTTTGTATTCCGGCACCATGATAGGCAATTTCTATTGTATATTTATATTAATAGTAAACTTTTGTATTCCGGCAATATCGATTTAAACCTGTCAACTACCTGTTCTAAAGATCCCTCTGAGTGTCCGCCGGCTGCATTTCTGTGCCCTCCGCCATCGAAGTATTTTTTGCATATTTCATTAGCCGGAAAATCTCCTGTCGAACGCAATGACAGCTTTACGCGATCAGGCCTTTCAATAATAAGCGCAGCAAGCTTTATTCCGTTAATCGTCAAAGCATAATTCACCAGCCCTTCTGTATCGCCCGTGCTGATACTGTATTGCCTCAACAAATCCTGCGAAACTGATATCAACGCCGTATTGTATTCCGTTAGCACTTCGAGGTTATTTAACAAACAATGTCCAAGGAAACGTAAACGGTTTTCTGAGAAGTTATCGTATACCATTTGATGAATTTTTGCGTTTTCAGCTCCTCGAGAGATCAGATCTGCCACGATGTGATGAACTTCAGGAGTGGTGCTTGGAAATCGGAAAGATCCTGAATCAGTCATTATTCCGGTATAAAGACATGTAGCTACGTCTTTATTGATAAGTCCCTTTTCGCCCATTACATTCGCGATAAAATCGTATACCAACTGGGCTGTAGCACACGCATTTATGGTCCAATGACGGTAATCGTCAAAACCCTCCGGTTCCAGGTGATGATCGATCATCACCTTTACACCTCCAGCCTGACGGACCACATTACCTAATTCATTAATTCTTGAAAGAGCATTAAAATCAAGACAGAATATCAGTTCAGCTTCAAGAACAAGCTTTTCGCATTCTTCCTTTTTGTCTGTGTAAATAATTACTTCTGAGTTATTAGGCAGCCAATGCAGGAAAATAGGATAATCAGTAGGTGCTACAACCCGCACATGATGCCCCTTTTGTGCCAAATAATTGTATAAACCAAGCGATGAGCCCATCGCATCTCCATCAGGCTTGTGATGGGTGGTTATTACAATATGCTTTGGATAAGCTAATAAATCTTTAAGCGATGTTAAATCCTGCATCTTCAAAAAAAGAACTGCAAAGCTATCAAAAAGCTTGATGTTACAAAAGATTATTTATGGATGTCGGCCGGCTGATTTCGACCGCCCCGCCAGACGTAAACAATTAACATCCATTTTATTAAAAATTATCTACTTTTGCAGCGATTTTTAAAAAACAATGGCAACAAACAGAACATTTACAATGATTAAACCAGATGCTGTGAAGAACGGCTATACTGGTGCTATTTTAGATGATATCATTAAAGGCGGATTCAAAATAGTCGCTCTTAAATATATCCATTTATCTACTGAAGCGGCTGGTGCTTTTTACGCAGTACATAAGGAGCGTCCTTTTTACAATGACCTGGTTAGCTTCATGACCTCTGGGCCAATCGTTGCAGCGATCCTTGAAAAAGACAATGCTGTCGAAGATTTCAGAAAATTAATTGGTGCTACAGATCCTAAGAAAGCTGACGAAGGAACTATCCGTCAAAAATACGCTGAATCAATTGAAGCAAATGCTGTTCATGGTTCAGATTCTGACGAAAATGCAGATATCGAAGGAAACTTCTTTTTCTCTGCTTTCGAAAGATTTTAATTAATGAAATCCGGGCAGAATTACACCTCTGTCCGGCTTACATCTCCCCTTCCTATATAAAAACAATTTCGTCAAGTACATTCGCCCCGGCCCTTTCATTCAATTTATCCAGGATCTGAGAGCGGATCATCACAAGCTCATTTTTTACCACCGAAGAATCGAGGCGAATAAATAATTTGCGCTCCCTTATATAAAGCTGAACCGTTCTGTTCGCCACTGCTTTCCCCATCATCTCAGGCCAGGCCGCAATAAGCGAGGTCTCATCAAACTTCCTCTTAAGCTTATAAACCTTAAGCATTTGTTCTATCGCCTCTTTTAGGGTCTTATCATTATTCCGATTCATTCTGGGGCTATTTAACCGTTCCTTTTTCTACCTCAAAGATACGGATGCTGACATTAATCGATGTGAAAATTCTTTCTACACGACTTCGCGTAGTATCAGTTATAAAAATTTGTCCAAAGTCATCCTCAGATACCATTTGCATCAACTTCCTGATCCTTTTGTCATCGAGCTTATCAAAAATATCATCGAGCAAAAGCAAGGGTTTATATCCTTTTTTTTGCTGAAGGAAAGAATATTGCGCCAGCTTAAGGGCAATCAGGAAAGACTTCTGCTGTCCCTGGGATCCGAACTTTTTCATAGGCAGGCCGTGTATTGAGAACACAAGATCGTCTTTATGAATTCCCGATGTGGTTCGCTCCAACACTCTATCCCGCTCCGCAGAGCGCTTCAACAACTCTTCAAACTGATCTTTTAAAAGCTGGGATTCGTAAAGCAATTCTACTTTCTCTGCCTCCTCCGTTAAATACTCATAGTGCTTATTAAATACCGGCAAAAACTCCTCCATAAAAGCGCTTCGCTTTTCAAAGATCTTATTGCCAGATGCAATCAGCTGCTCATCATATACCTCAAGCAATAAAGGATCATATCTGCCTGTCTCCGCGATTTTCTTAAGCAAGACATTCCTGCTGGTTAAACTTTTATTATAAGCTATTAGTTCGTCCAGATAGTTATTATCGGTCTGTGAAATCACATTGTCTATGAAACGGCGACGTTCTTCGCTGCCTTCTATTATAATGCTGACATCATAGGGCGAAACCATAACCAGTGGAAACATGCCAATATGGTCCGCAAGGCGCTGATATTCTTTCTTGTTCCTTTTAAACTGTTTTTTTTGATTCTTTTTAAGGGAACAAGCGATCACTTCATTGATCCCTTCTTTATCGAAAACTCCCTGAAGCATGAAAAAGTCGGCGCCTTGTTGTATCTGCTGGGAGTCGATGGGATTAAAGTAGCTTTTACACAGCGATAAATAGTGAATGGCATCAAGAAGATTCGTTTTCCCAGCGCCGTTATCACCGGTAAACACATTAACCGTTTCTGAAAAAGCAAGCTCTGCTTCTTCGTAATTTTTAAAATTAAGGAGGGATAACTTCTGCAGCCACATAAACCTTCGCAAACTTAGATAAATTTTTGAATAGCTAAGCCAGGCCCCTTCTCTCAGAAATAATTGAAACGCGTTTTATTTGAGAAATGGGGGTTGACAGTAACCTGTAAAACTGTATTTTTGCAGACTTTAATTAAACGCAAATGGCGAAAGATCAAATCGATACCACTACTCAACCAAATAAATTGGGCAACACGGGTAATTTTGTACAGGAAAACAGTAAAAGCCTGGCAATAATTGGTGGAGCAATTGTAGCATTGGTATTATTATATATCGGCTACCAGAAATTTTATTTAGCTCCCAGAGCCGAGAAAGCGATAAACGAGATGTTTAAAGCTGAGGAGTACACTGCGGTAGACTCTTTAACAGACAAAGCCATTAAAGGAGAATCGGGTTCTTACCCTGGCTTCGAAACAATTGCTGAGGAATATTCAAGCACGAAATCTGCAAATTTGGCTAATGCCTATCTTGGCGGCTTATACTTGAAAAAGGGTGAGTATCAGAAAGCTATTGAAGCTTTAGAAAATTACAGCTCCACAGGAAGCCCGGTAATTGATCCTTTAGTTACAGGAATGTTAGGTGATGCGTATTGCGAATTAAAAAACTATGATGATGCCATCTCCTATTATAAAAAGGCAGCTGACAAAAATGCTAATTCATTTACCGCTCCTGTTTTTCTGAAAAAGCTGGGTTTGGTTTATGAAGAACAGAAAAATTATGATGACGCATTGGATGCATATAAGAAAATTAAAGAAACGTATCCGGAAAGTCAGGAGGCATCTTTAATCGATGCTTATATTGCCAGGGTAGAAGCACGTCTCTAGGCTTAGTAAACCTTCAAAAATTTATATCCTTGCTCGAAAATGGTTACCGGAATTCTTAGGTAACCATTTATTATTTTTAAGCTATGGCAACACAATTCAAAAACCTCTCTGATTTTTCACACACCACTATTCCATCTGCTGCAAACTTCCGTTTCGGCATTGTAACCGCACAATGGAACGCAGAAATAACGGGAGTACTTTACAAAGGGGCATATGACCTCCTAATTAAACAAGGCGCTGCCCCGGAAAACATCACATCGGTGCTGGTTCCCGGAAGCTTTGAGCTAGTCTCTGGCGCTGACATCCTGCTTAGCAAACACCCTTTTGATGCGGTTATTTGCCTCGGCTGCGTTATTCAGGGTGAAACGCCTCACTTCGATTATATCTGCAACGCTGTAGCGAATGGCATCGCAAATGTGAGTATAAAACATAACAAACCTGTAATTTTTGGGGTTCTTACCACACTTAACCAGGAACAGTCTCTGGACAGGGCTGGAGGGAAACACGGCAATAAAGGCGATGAGGCCGCAGCAACTGCTATTTTAATGGCAGATTTGGGTTACAATCTTGAAACAAAATAGTTTACAACACGTATTGTATTAAAAAAAATAATAATTTTAAACATTGTGAAGCGCCGGGTATTAATATCATTAGGATGCGTGCTGAGTTTTACAATCTAAAAAAATACAGATGAAAAGAGTTGCTATCGGATTACTCCTTCTATTTTCGGTTACCATAGTGTGTGAATCATGTTCTTCAAAGGTATGTCCTGCTTATAATTCGTACCCTAAAGCCCGAAGATCTTAAACTCATTTTTATTAATTAACAGGCATGTGTGGCGCTTTAAGCAAAGCTGACCACGCTTAATACATTTTCCAATGAACTGGATCACACTTGATAACATAGAGCAATTAAAACAAATACAATCTGCCCCGGGATACAGCCTAATTTTTAAGCATAGTACCCGCTGTTCTATCAGCCTGATGGCTAAAAAGAAGTTTGAATTTGAATGGGATGCATTGCCTGATAATACCCCGATCTATTTTCTGGACCTGATCCGTTTTCGGGAGATATCAAATTCTATCGCAGAGATCTTTAAAGTAGCTCATGAATCGCCGCAGTTGCTGCTTATAAAGGATAGCGACTGCATATACGAGACGTCGCACAGTGAAATTTCTGCAGAGGAAGCTGCGGAACAAATGACTATTAATTCGTAAAAAGATATTCAAGGTCCCGGGTCAAGCGTAAAAGTTGGGGGCTTTCTTTCTTGGTCATCCTGAACTTGTTTCAGGACCTCTTGTTTAAACAGGGCCTCATGCACACAATTCAAGAGGTGCCGGATCCTGAACTTGATTCAGGACGGCATGACGATCGGCCTTAACATGCTTAGCCCACAATCTTTCCGCTTGATCCAAGATCCCTCTTCAACTAGTTGTGCGTTAAATTTAGCACGAAGTTGAAGGACTTCTTTTATTACTAAATCCTTAGAAACCTCCGGAACTCTATACACAGATAATGCAGAAGAGATATCAAGCCGGGATCTGATATCTCCTCTGCGTCAAATTCTCACATCTCCTTTCTCAATTCTCGTATCTAAACTCTACATTTGTATTATGATTGAATTGCCGGTAATTCCTGCAAATGAGGTACAACCACAGCGCAGACCGAATTGGTTGCGTGTTAAATTACCTGTCGGGAAAGAATATGCTCATGTTCGGGGTTTAGTGGATGAACATAAACTTCATACGATCTGCGAAAGCGGAAATTGCCCTAATATGGGCGAATGCTGGGGAGCGGGTACAGCCACATTTATGATCTTGGGAAACATCTGTACGCGTTCCTGTTCTTTTTGCGCAGTAGCTACCGGAAGGCCGCTGGCAGTCGATCTGGATGAGCCTAACCGTGTTGCCAATTCAATTAAATTAATGAATGTAAAGCACGCAGTGATAACATCCGTAGACCGTGACGACCTTAAAGACGGAGGCTCTGTTATCTGGGCTGAAACAATAAAAGCCGTACGCCGCGAAAGTCCCGGAACAACAATGGAAACGCTTATACCCGACTTTAAAGGTATCTGGGATAATTTATACAGGGTTTGTGAAGAAAGGCCGGAAGTAGTTTCCCATAATATCGAAACTGTTAAACGCTTAACTAAAGAAGTTCGTATCCAGGCGAAGTACGACCGCAGCCTTGAGGCCTTGAAACGCATATCAGAATTCGGTCTCCGCACCAAATCAGGCATCATGCTAGGTTTGGGAGAAACCGAAGAAGACGTAGTAGAAACCATGCAGGACCTGGCGGATGCAGGAGTGCATATCCTTACTTTAGGTCAGTATTTACAGCCTACAAAAAATCACCACCCCGTTCTGGACTGGATCCATCCCGACCAGTTTGCCCGCTATAAAGAAATTGGAATGGATATGGGCTTTAAATATGTTGAAAGCGGCCCATTGGTCCGTTCGTCATATCATGCCGAAAAGCATCTGTTTGATTTACCCAGGTAAAGAACTCAAATAAGCGAAAGGGCTTTATTTTAATGAGTCCCTTTCGTTTTCAAAAACTTAGATATCGTTAGAGGTATTTCTTTGATTAATCTGGATGGAGGCACCACATAGCCTCCTATACTGTCCCCGGCAGTACCGTGCAGAAAAACGCCCAGCATCGCCGCTATTGAAGGCTTATACCCTTGAGCGATCAAAGAAGCAATCATTCCGGTCAATACATCTCCCATTCCTCCGGTCGACATTGCCGCAGTACCTGAAGTATTAAAGATGCACTTTCCTTCCGGAGTAAAAATCATGGTGTAACGGTTCTTAAGGACAATGGTAACACCCAGAGAGCTCGCTCTGTCAATCCCCGTCTCAACTCTATCCCACCAACTCTTGTGCTCACCAAATAAGCGGTCAAACTCTTTAACATGAGGAGTTAGAACAGAACCTTCTGGCACCAATGGCATCATTTCATAATGTTGAGAGATCAGGTTAAGAGCATCTGCATCAAGAACAACGGGTAAAGAAACACTTTTCAACAGATCGCTCAGCAGGTCTTTACTTCCCATCGAAGTCCCAAGGCCAGGACCAATAGCTATAGAATTATATTTTTTAAGTTCTAAGGACTTCGGGACTCCGACGCTCTCACGCACTACAGCCATTACTTCTGGGATCCGCACATTTAATGCCATTAAGCCCTGGGAAGGAATACAGGCAGTGGTTAATCCTGCTCCGGTGAATACAGAAGCTTCTGCTGTCAGTAATGCAGCACCCATGGTTTCTTTTTCTCCGGCAACAATCAATACATGCCCGAAAGTCCCTTTATGATCAAAGGGTTGCCGCTGTTTTAAAAAGCCGCTTACGTCGTCTTCAGTAAGTACCAGGCAGGGACTTCCATGTGAGTTAATAAAATCTTCGTCAAGGCCGATTTCGACGACCTTAAACTCTTTGATAAAATGGCCCGACTCAGGTAACAAAAAATTTATTTTAGGCCGTTGAAAAGTTATCGTCAGGTTTGAACGGATAACAGTATCATTCACAGACATGCTCCCCTCCGACTTGAAGCCTGTTGGTACATCTACGGATATTACAGTTTTCTGAAGGTCATTTATTTTAATCGCGAGGGCCTTCCAAAGTCCCTCAAGGGGCTTATTGAGCCCCGTTCCCAGCAATGCATCAATCAGGACATCACAATTCTCGTTTTCGGGCCCCACATCACCCTTTAAATCCCTGACCGTGATTCCAGCTTTTAAGGCCATTTCATAATTCCTGAGGAAATCAGCGGTTGACCGTTCAGAGAATCGGGCGATCTTAGCCGAGATGTTATTATATCCCTTTTGCTTCAGTAGTCTTGTGATTGCAAGCCCATCACCGCCGTTGTTTCCGGTTCCGCAATAAACGCTAATTTCTTCGCTTCTATCTGGGTATGCAGCTATAAATGCAGTCACAAATGCCGAGGATGCTCTTTCCATTAGGTCATAAGAGGTAACCGGCTGGTTCCGAATGGTATATTCATCAGCTGCCCTTATCTGGTCAGCAGTAAGTAGATTAAGCATATCGTCTTAATTAGCCTCCTGCGATAATTGTTTCTCAGATATAATTGGATACGGTTGCAAACAAAAAGCGACATCCTTCAGCTTGCAGCCTTATCTTCCCATCTCTATTTTCAAAAATTTACCGGTATGGCTTTCTTTAACATTGATTAGCTCATCCGGTGTACCGGAGAATAGGATCTTACCGCCCCCTGAACCACCTTCCGGTCCAAGGTCGATCACCCAGTCGGCAACCTTAACCACGTCAAGATTATGTTCAATCACCAGGATGGTATTTCCATGATCCACCAAACGGTTTAGAACGCCCAATAGTACATTGATATCCTCAAAATGAAGCCCTGTTGTTGGCTCGTCGAGGATGTAGAATGTTTTTCCGGTATCCTTTTTCGACAGCTCCGTAGCCAGTTTTACCCGCTGAGCCTCACCCCCGGATAAAGTAGTAGAGGATTGCCCTAACTTGATATATCCTAAACCAACGTCGAACAAGGTTTTGATTTTACGGTATATTGATGGAACAGGCTCAAAGAAGTCAACTGCTTCTTCAATGCTCATATCCAATACATCACTGATAGATTTTCCGCGGTACCTAACCTCGAGTGTTTCCCGGTTATAACGTCTGCCCTGGCATTCCTCACAAGGAACCTGAACATCCGGAAGGAAATTCATCTCAATCACCTTCATACCTGCACCCTGACAGGTTTCACACCTGCCGCCTTTGACATTAAATGAGAAACGGCCCGGCTTATAGCCCCTGATCTTGGCTTCCGGCAACTGCACAAACAGCGCCCGGATGTCAGAAAAAACTCCGGTATAGGTTGATGGATTAGATCTGGGTGTACGCCCTATTGGTGTCTGATCAATCTCAATCACCTTGTCAATATGCTCTAAACCCTCAATTTTTTTATAAGCAAGTGGAACTTTCTTAGCCCTGAAAAAATGATGATTAAGTATCGGATAGAGCGTCTCGGCAATTAAGCTTGATTTACCACTTCCCGAGACCCCCGTGATACAAATAAATTTGCCCAGGGGAAACTCCGCAGTAACATTTTTAAGATTATTGCCGGTAGCGTTTTTCAGGATCAGAGAATGACCGTTTCCTTTTCTCCTTTGTATCGGAATTGAGATTTCTTTCTCTCCGCTAAGATAAACAGTAGTTTGGGTAGAAGCTAGTTTTACCAGTTCAGGAGATCCCGCAGCTACCACTTCTCCCCCATGCACACCGGCAGCCGGCCCCATATCGATAACATAATCGGCTTCCAGGATCATGTCTTTGTCGTGTTCAACCACTAAAACAGAATTTCCGATATCACGAAGGTTCTTTAGCGCAGATATTAACCGTGCATTATCCCTTTGATGGAGGCCAATGCTTGGCTCGTCAAGGATGTAAAGTACATTTACCAGCTGTGAGCCGATCTGGGTAGCCAGACGAATACGTTGAGCCTCTCCCCCTGAAAGGGTCCTTGCTGTACGGTCCAGTGTGAGATAGTTTAGTCCCACATCCAGCAAGAAGCCAATCCGCGCCCGTATTTCTTTGAGTATTTCTTTGGCAATAACATTCTGTCTCTCAGACAACCGTTCTTCAAGGCCTTCAAACCAAGCAGCAAGTACAGAAATATCCATACAAGCAAGTTCAAAAATATTCTTCTGATCAACTTTAAAGTGCAACGATTCTTTTTTCAGCCGTGCTCCCTCACACACAGGACACTTTTTAAGCACCCTATAGTTCTCCATATCCTCAGAAGCACCCTCTCCTTTCCTTTCAGTTTGCTCTTCAAGCATTTTGATAATGCCGTCGAAGTTGATTTGATAATTCTGAACGTTCCACTTATTATACTCTACGGGCACCGTAATGATATCTTCCACACCATTTAAAACAATATTCAGGATATCCTTAGAAAGTTTTTCAATGGGAGTCGAAAGTGAGAACTCAAATTTTTTAGCCAAAGCCTTTAATATCTGAAACATCCAGGTTTCCCGGTATTCGCCAAGCGGAGCCAGCCCGCCCTGCATAATACTCAATTTGGGGTTAGGTATTACGGAATTCTCGTCTACCTCTAAAATATAGCCTAATCCATTACAGCGTTCACAGGCACCATAAGGTGAATTGAAAGAAAATGTATTTGGTTGTGGTTCATCGTAGGAAATACCTGAAACCGGATCCATCAAAAAGCGGCTGAAAAAGAATTCGTTATTCTCCTGATCAGCAATTTTTATAATTCCCCTGGCTACCTTTAAGGCCGTTTGAATGGAGCTGTACAGGCGCTTTTGATCTTTTCCTGAAACGATCAGGCGGTCAATTACCATCTCAATATCGTGGATCTTATACCTGTCTACCTGCATTTTAGGTTTAAGGTCCAGGATTTCACCGTCAACCCGCACTTTGAGGTATCCTTGTTTCCGTATTTGTTCAAACAACTCTCGATAGTGGCCTTTACGTCCTTTAATAACCGGAGCCAGAACATTAATAGCTTTGCCGTCAAACTGCTCGAGAATACTCCTGAGCATCTGATCTTCAGACATACGCTGCATCTTTTCGCCGGTGACGTACGAGAAGGCCTCGCCAATACGCGCAAAAAGCAAACGCATAAAGTCGTATATCTCGGTAATTGTACCTACGGTTGAGCGAGGATTCTTCGAGGTAGTTTTCTGTTCTATAGCAATAACAGGGCTCAACCCGGATATTTTGTCTACATCCGGCCGTTCCAGCCCCCCGAGAAACTGCCTCGAATAGGCGCTGAATGTCTCCATATAACGGCGCTGGCCTTCTGCATATATAGTATCGAATGCCAGTGAGGATTTTCCACTGCCACTTAGACCGGTGATGACCACCAGTTTGTTCCTTGGAAAAGAAACATCAATATTTTTTAAATTGTGTACCCTGGCGCCATATACTTCAACTTCACTTTGCTCGCCAAGATCTGGGGTAATACTATCCATATAAACGAAAGAAAGAATGCATAAAGATTAAAAATTGTTTCTATAAGTGCATCCAAATAAAGTAAAAAGGCTGGAATGAATCCAGCCTCCCTAGTTTAGTTATTAAAAATCGAGAACCCCTGCAATGAATCCGTTTCCCCGCTAGCACTTATGAAAGTATCCTGCATTGGGGCCGGGTCTGCTTTTTTTGCAAGTAAAGTACGCTTCCTGCTTACGTATCCATACTTTAGAGGATGTTCGATGATCTGCTTGACAGACACCAATTTATACAGATAAGTCGCTGTTTCCCTGTTCAGCTTCATTTTGTAATAATTGCGATTCTTTTGCCGCCTGATCTCGCGCCATAGTTTTGTCTCACCCGTATTATAAGCGGCGGCAACAAGGGTCCAGCTTTTAAATTCCCCGAATAAAGACCTTAGGTATTTACATGCAGCGACGGTTGATTTGCGAACATTTTTCCGCTCATCAATATTACTGTTTACCTCCAGACCATAAGTTCTGGCAGTTCCGGGCATAAACTGCCAGTAACCGGCAGCACCTTTGTGAGAAGTTCCTTCTGAAAAACCACTCTCTACCAAAGGAATGTATTTAAAATCTTCGGGTATTCCATGGCGCTTAAGAATGGGCTCAATTACCGGAAACCATCTGGCTGCCTTCTGATGGAGGCGGCTGGTTTGAAGATTTTTATAGTTATAAGCTTTAAGATGCTTATGGATGCGCCATGCCACTTTTTTATCATTTACAGGGACGCCCTCGTTGGCGAAATGATATTTAGCTTTTGGATGACTTGAAGAAGTTTCTACTACTTCTTCCTTTTTTTCAGAAGGGAAATCCACCTCTTGTGGAAACGAATTTATGCTGCTCCGGTGGCTTTTGGTTACACACAATTTAGTAATTATGAGTAGTAACAAAACTCCAGAACACGCAATTAAATGTTTCTTAATCATGCGTTCCTTTCTTTAAGTTAAATAAAAAAGATTTCAAAGGTAAACAATATATAGTTAATAATCAAACAGTTACATTTTAAAGACTCATTTGCAGACAGTTACGTCATCGTTTTTGCCCCTTTCCTCTGAAATAAACAAAAACACATTATCGATGTATCATGTTATTTCCATAACTTTGCACCCCTATTTTAAGAGAGGTTACCAACGTATCATGGCATACAAAAACAACAGGAACAGTCGCGAAGACAAGTCCTTAAAACACACACGTTTTGAAGGAAGTTCGAAAAACGAACAACCAGAAAAATCCAACACTGACAAAAAGAAATTGTTTGAACAACAAGCAGACAAGAGCTTTACAGGTCGTTCAAAATCCCAGGATAATCCGGGCAGAAGGACAGAAAAACCCTTTGGAAAAAAGCCTTTTGAAGAAAAAGGCAGAGCCGGCGACAAGCCATCTACCGGACGTTCTTTTGAAAAACGCACCTTTGAAGGAAAAGATGAAAATCGTCCTGAATCCCGCTCATTTACTAAAAAGCCGTTTGGAACCGACAGAGGACCTGGCGCAAAAGCCGCTTCCGGCGAAGGACGCGACAAGGATCGCCCATATTCAGCAAAAAAGTTTACCAGCAAAGAAAAATCTGAAGGTGGAAGGTCATTTGATAACAAACCTTTTAAATCAGCAGGCCGCAATACTGACAAAAATGACCGTCCCGGTTCTTACGAACGGAAACCATATAACAAGAAGCCTGGCGACGAGAAACGCTCATGGAGTTCTGAAGAAAATTTAGAGCATAAACCTCAGACCAGGCCCCGAAAAAACGCTCCGGCAGCTAAAGTTGGTAAAGATGACGGCTTAATTCGGCTAAACCGCTATATAGCAAATGCAGGTATCTGCTCAAGACGAAAAGCGGATGAATTGATTGAAGCTGGGGTAGTATCCGTCAACGGAGAAGTTGTTTCGGAACTAGGTTATAAAGTAGACCCCGCAAAGGATGTTATCCGCTATAACGGAGAGACTCTTAAGCGTGAGAAAATGACCTACGTTCTATTAAACAAACCTAAAGATTATATCACTACAACGGACGATCCGCAGGAACGTCGCACAGTTATGCAACTGGTAGAGAAAGCCTCCAGGGAACGAATTTATCCTGTTGGAAGGCTTGACAGAAATACTACCGGCCTGATTCTGATGACCAACGACGGCGACCTCGCCGAGAAGCTATCACATCCAAGAAATAACATCACAAAGATCTACCAGGTTGAGTTAAATAAAAATTTAACCCAGGGGGACTTCAACAAAATACAATACGGACTGGAACTTGAAGACGGGCTAATCAAACCGGATGTAGTAAGTTATGTCCAGGGCGGAAGTAAACGCGAAATTGGGATACAGATCCACAGCGGCAAAAACCGCATTGTAAGAAGGATCTTTGAACACCTGGGATATGAGGTCGTTAAACTGGATCGTGTAATCTACGCTAATCTTACTAAAAAGGATCTGCCTCGCGGACGATGGAGATATCTTGAAGAAAAAGAAATCATTCAACTGAAACATTTGATCCGTTAAATAACACAGGCTCCGAAAATCCACGGGCCTGCGTTATTTAACGGATAATGTACTATTTTGCAAAAAAATTAAGACTGATTATGAAATCCACTTCGAGATTTTCTTGTTTGTTGGTAATATCGACTATGATTTTATCAGCGACAGAAATACAAGCTCAGAAACTAAATTTACTTATTGGCACTTATACAAAGTCAGGAAAAAGCGAAGGTATCTACGTTTATGAATTTGATACCAAGACCGGTAAAACGACCTATAAAAATAAAGCCACCGGCCTGAATAACCCTTCCTACCTGGCGCTCAGCAAAGATGAGAAACATGTGTATGCGGTAAGTGAAGCCGGGCCCGGTAAAGGCGGGGCCAGTGCATTTGCATTCAACAAGAAGACCGGAGCACTTTCTTTTCTCAACAGCAAACCATCTATAGGTGATGGCCCCTGCTATATTGCTGTCGACGATCAAAACAAACACATCTTTCTTGCAAACTATGGAGGAGGAAGCCTTACTGCTATCCCCCTAAACTCAGATGGCTCACTCGGAGATACTAATCAGCACATTAAGTACGAAGGCAGCAGCGTCAATAAAGACAGGCAAAGTGCACCGCACGTACATTCTACCGTTTTGTCTCCGGATAATGAATATTTATTCGTAAGCGATCTCGGTACAGACAAGATCAATATTTATAAATATAATTCAGAAAACCAGGAAATGCCCCTGAAAAATGCACGAACACCTTTTGTATCTGTTATTCCGGGAAGCGGACCCAGGCATTTCGATTTTCATCCGAATCATAAATTTGCCTATTCTATACAGGAAATGTCGGGAAATGTAAGCGTTTTCAAATATGGCAACGGCTCCATCGAGTTGGTAGAGAATGTTTCGTCTATACCTGCTGACTACAAAGGCAACATCTGGTCGGCAGATATACATGTATCTCCCGACGGAAAATTCCTATATACTTCAACACGGGATCAACTGAACGAGATCGTTATTTTTAAAATAGATAAATCTTCAGGGAAGTTAACGCTTGCAGGAAGACATTCCAGTCTGGGCAAAGCCCCACGAAACTTTGTGATCGATCCAGGCGGGAATTTTTTACTGGTAGCCAACCAAAATAGCGACAACATTGTGGTGCTTAAGCGCGATAAAACAACGGGTTTATTAAAACATACCGGAGAAGAATTAAAGATCGGTTCTCCGGTATGTTTAAAGTTTGCCAGTAATTAAGAACTGCAAGAAATTTTAAAGCCAAGCTGGCCTTATTAAGCTAAAGTGGCATCTAATACCTCCTGGTAAAACTGCTCATATACCGGGAGGATATTACTTAGATCAAATTTCATAGCATGTTGCAGTGCTCTCTCTTTGAAAGCCGCTAACCTTTCGGGATCCTCGAGGATATGGATTGCTTTTTCGGCCATATCATCAACATCGCCAACTTCACTTAGAAACCCGGTTACCCCCTGTACGTTCAGCTCTGGCAATCCGCCTGCATTGGACGAAATTACAGGAACTTTACAGGCCATTGCTTCCAGGGCTGCCAAACCAAAGCTCTCCGATTGAGATGGGATCAGGAACAGATCAGCAACAGAAAGAATTTCTTCAATGGCATCCTGCTTTCCGAGGAAACGAACATTCTCACATATTTCCAGCTCCCTCGAAAGCTGTTCACAGTTCACCCTGTCCGGACCATCGCCGACCATCAGCAGTTTAGAAGGAATTTTTTCCTGCACTTTCTTAAACACTTTTATTACGTCGGTGGCTCTTTTTACTTTCCTAAAATTGGACGTATGGATAAGGATAACCTCATTAAGGGGTGCTATCGCCTTTTTAAAATGATCTTTTTTCTTCAGGCTGAACCTGTTAAGATCTATAAAATTGGGAATAACCTTAATTTCCTTATGGATCTCGAAATGCTCATAAGTAGCCTTTCTTAGGTCTTCAGAAACGGCTGTAACGCCATCAGACTGGTTGATAGAGAAAGTAACCACTGGCTTAAAAGTTAAATCCTTCCCAATTAAGGTAATATCGGTGCCATGCAGGGTAGTAACAACAGGGATATGAATTCCATATGTTGCCAGGATCTGTTTGGCCATAAATGCTGCTGAAGCATGTGGAATTGCATAATGAACATGCAGAATGTCCAACTTTTCAAACCTTACAACATCTACAAGTTTGCTTGCCAGCACAGCCTCGTAAGGCGAGTGATCGAACAAGGGATAGTTTAGAACTGATACTTCGTGATAGAACAGGTTTTCAGAGAAAAAATCTAGCCTTGCCGGCTGGCTATATGTAATAAAATGCACCTGATGACCATTGCCGGCAAGAGCCTTTCCTAATTCAGTTGCAACAACGCCACTACCGCCAAACGTTGGATAGCAAACAATTCCAATCTTCATGGCACAAATTAACATGATTTTTGTGAACAGATTGTTTACCTGCCGTCAATTCTTAAGGCATCTGATACCCAAAGTGTCACTCGTGATACTTTCATGATATCCCGATGATATGTAAGGATACCCTTATTATTGGGCTTTTAAAATCGCCTTGTATACGGCATCCTGAATTGCCGGCCTGATATTCATACTTGAGAGCTTGTTAGCCGTCTGCTCATGGACACGGTTTGATAAAAAAATATAGATCAGCTTAAATTTAGGATCTACCCATACGCAGGTACCAGTGAAGCCCGTATGTCCATAGGTTTCTGGCGATGCCAGTTCTGAAGGATAGCTGCCCGTCGCGGGATTCCACCTATCAAAGCCTAAACCCCTGCGACTGGTTGATGATTGTTTTGATGTGAACAAGCTGATGGTGTTAGGATTGAAGTATTGCAAGCCACCATATGTTCCGCCATTTAACAGCATCTGGAAAAGAATGGCAAGATCGTTTGCGCTGGCAAACAGACCAGCATGTCCGGCAACCCCACCGGCCATTGCCGCCCCCTGGTCATGTACATAACCGGCAACAAGGGTTTTCCTAAAATAGGTATCATTTTCAGTGGGTACAATCCGGCTTTTATCAAAACGGTTACGGGGGTTAAAGCCGGCGGTATGCATCCCCAACGGTTTATAAAACTCATTAAGCACATACTGATCAAGTCTGTTCATCGACTGGCGCTCTATTACTTCCTTTATGAAATACATGCTCAGATCGCTGTATTCGTATCTGCCACGAGACTCGAGCCTGGTAGTCAGCATCCGGGGTAACATCACATCTTCATAATAGTTGCTGCGCAGGTAATAACCATCAGCCACTTTTACCGAATACTCTGACGATGAATCCGAACTATGATCTGTGGGTTTTAAACTCGAATAAAACGGGATAAAAGGTGTTAGTCCCGCCTCATGAAGCATCAGCTCTTTGATACTCAGGCTATTCTTTGAAGTACTTCTGGCGAGAGGGAAATAAGTTCCAAGGCTCTCATCCAGATCGAGTTTTCCCTGCTCGTAGAGCCGCATAGCTGCAATAGTTGTTGCCGAAACTTTGGTTACAGATGCCAGGTCAAAAATATCTTCTACTTTATCAGGCTCAGCCACAGGATCATTAGAATAGGTATGACTGCCATATGCTTTATTAAAGATCACTTTACCATCTTTCACTACCATAACCGCGGCGCCCGGAGTAGCTCTTTGAGCTATTGCCTTTGCCATAATTTTGTTTATAGACGTTTCAAGCTCAAAGCCATCAATGCCCAGCTCTTCGGGAACCGTATATTTAAGACGTGTAGCAGTGGTGCTATATCCATCTCCCAGCTTAAACTTTTCGGAAATCCCATAGGGCAGCCGCGCATACATCTCCGCACCTCCGAAGATCGCCTGAGCTCCATAGTTAGCCGACACCGGCGACTTGTCAGAAGTCCACAAAATCGGACAAGATACAGAATCGAGATATTTTAAGCTCCGAGCATCACCTTGCATGGTGATGATCAATTGCCTGTCTTTCTCTGAATCCAGGTCGGCTAGAAACGACTGTATTCCTGCATCACTCAAAACAACATCATTTACCTGTACGATAATGATATTATAAAATTTAAGGTCTGAGCTCAACTTATTCAAGCTCTGACTTCCACTTTGGCGCTCATAGGCCTGGGCCGAAAAGCTTTTGACTTCCGCATACTTATTTAAAATACTGTCAAACTCACCAGAATATACAGATCCGAGATTTACACTCGCTATCCTGCTCTCTGAGAGGTTCTCCAAGGGAACTACACCTGCCTGATTATTAAGCAAAACCATCGAAGCCGCCGTAACCTCCATTTGCCTAAGCCATTCAACATTCGAGGATTTTTTGGGGACTTCTGCTGATACAAACAGAACCAGCGAAAGTAAGATCGCTGAAACAGGCAGTAAAAAACGGTCTTTGATATACTTTCTATTCATTTCGTAGGAGGGATGCTTTAATAAGTAACGAAAGTATGAAACTATAATTATTTGTAAAAACCTGAATAAAAAACATTAAGCTGATGTGCTGTTGCGGCATTACCCGTTTTTTACAATTAATTGATTAGCCAATTCAAAGCGGGTCTGGCATTAGGGTATATTTTGATTAATTTTGAAACGATTATGTCTGATATTATCCAGCTTTTACCCGATTCGGTAGCCAACCAGATTGCAGCAGGCGAAGTAGTTCAACGACCTGCTTCGGCGGTTAAAGAACTTATTGAAAATGCAATTGATGCAGGCGCCGGAAAGATCCAGCTTATTATAAAAGATGCAGGTAAGTCCTTATTGCAGGTAATAGATGATGGCTGCGGCATGAGCGTAACCGATGCCCGCATGTGTTTTGAACGCCATGCGACTTCCAAAATACGAAAAGCCAGTGACCTGTTTGCGATCCGCACAATGGGATTCAGGGGAGAGGCAATGGCATCAATAGCTGCAATTGCCCAGGTTGAACTTAAAACGCGGCGACATGAGGATGAGCTGGGCACTCAGATCTGTATTGAGGGTTCTGAAGTAGTGAAACAGGAACCTGCCTCCTGCCCTTCAGGAACCAGCATTTCTGTAAAAAATTTATTTTATAATATTCCTGCCAGGCGAAATTTCCTGAAAGGAAACGCGGTAGAGCTGCGACATGTTATTGATGAGTTTCAACGTGTGGCTTTGGCCCATCCGGAGATTTTTTTTACGTTTCATAGTGATGGAAATGAAGTATTTCATTTACCAAAAGCCAGTCTGAAGCAACGGATAGTTCACCTCTTTGGAAGTGCATACAACCAAAAGCTCGTACCGGTTGAAGAAGAGACAAGTATAATCTCCGTTAAAGGTTATGTTGGAAAACCCGAATTTGCACGTAAAACGCGGGGCGAACAGTTCTTTTTCGTAAACAAGCGCTTCATTAAAGATCCGTATCTCAATCACGCGGTACTTACTGCCTTTGAGGAACTGCTGCCTGATGACAGCTACCCATTGTACGTATTGTTTATCGATATAGATCCGGCCAAAATTGACATCAACGTTCATCCTACGAAAACTGAAATAAAATACCAGGATGAAAAGGCAATATATGCTATTATGCGTTCATCAGTTAAGCGAGCATTAGGGCAGTATAATATCACCCCCACACTGGATTTCGATCAGGAAACCGGATTCAGCCAGATGATCTCCCATAAAGCGCCTGAGGACATTGTGCCGCCTCAAATTAGTTTCAATCCTGATTTTAATCCTTTTCAATCAGAACCAAAAACGCAAAGAGACAGCTCGTCCTATACAAGGAACTTTAGTGAAGGCCGCCCTGAAGTCTCCAAGAACTGGGGCTCACTGTACGAAATAGTTCAAAATCCGGCAGCAGAACAGCAGGAAATAGCTATACAGCCCGAAGCAAGCATAAATCCGCTTAAAAAAACAGGCGAGAGCCAGATATTCCAGCTTCATAACCGATTTATAATTTCGCAGATCCGCTCTGGTTTCATGCTGATCGATCAGCAGGCCGCACACGAAAGAGTTCTTTATGAGCGTTTCTTACTACAACTGGACAATCACAAGGGAGCGAGTCAGCAAAGTTTGTTTCCACAAACTATTACACTTAGCCCTGTCGATTTTGAATTAGTAAAAGAGCTTCTGCCTGATATCCAATCTTTAGGATTTCAGATACGTGAGTTTGGAAAGAATACGGTAGTTGTTGAAGGGGTTCCTGCAGATATTGGCTCGAACGTAAGTGAAGTAGAAATGCTTGAGCATTTGATCGAGGGTTTTAAAAACAATTTCACGTTATTGAAATTAAATAGGCGAGACAATCTCGCCCGCACACTGGCCAGAAATACGGCAATTAAAGCCGGAACGAAGTTATCGCAGGAGGAAATGAATAATCTAATTGATGAATTGTTTGCATGTCAGATGCCTAATTCGTCGATTAGCGGAAAGCCGGTGATAATAACATATAGTCTGGATGATCTTTTACAAAAATTTGAAAAATAATCAGCGAAAGCGAATAGATTAATGAATAGCTACCGACCCTCACCTTTTGCCAATATTACGCCGGTTGTGAAAAACCTGCTCATTATTAATGTTATCTTTTACATAGCTACACTGCTCTTCAGGAAAGGGGACAGTTTCCCCCTGGTTGATCACCTGGCCGTGTATTATTTCGATTCGCCGAAATTCAAGGTTTGGCAGGTGGTCACATATATGTTTATGCATAGCCCCATGAACTTCGGACATATTCTTTTTAATATGTTCGCTTTATTCAGCTTTGGATCCACCCTGGAGAATATCCTTGGTTCAAAACGTTTTCTGAACTTTTATCTTATAACCGGCCTGGGCGCCCTGGTATTACAAATGGCGGTTCAGGCTGTTGAAATTTACATGATGACCGGAGGCTTCACCATAAATGTTGACACCTACCAGTCAACCAACCAGGAGCACCTTATGACTTTAGGCGGTATCTATTACGGCCCCATGCTTGGTGCTTCGGGTGCTATCTTCGGTATTTTAATTGCTTTCGGATTGTTATTCCCAAATGCAGAATTATTTCTTATCTTTCTGCCTATACCAATTAAAGCAAAATACCTTATTCCGGTGTATGTAATATTAGAGCTGGTGTTCGGCGTGGCGAAATTTTCCGGTGACTCGGTCGCCCATTTTGCTCATTTAGGCGGAGCATTGTTCGGTTTTATTTTAATTAAACTTTGGGGAATTCGTCGTCCCGGAGGATTTTTATGAACAGGTCTATATTTAAAGAGTTATCGTATAAGATGCTTCATTCGGGGAGCCGGATGAATTTATTTATCGGCATTAATAGCATCGTCTTTTTTACGCTGGGCATATTCACAACAGTAGAATTCCTTTTTACGAAAGGAACCCCGATGTCTGACTGGCTGACGATGAACTTATCAGCCCCGCCATTTCTTCCAGACTTACTGGAAAAATTTTGGACGCCCTTTACTTACATGTTCAGCCATAGGGCCTTATTGCACTTTGTATTTAACATGCTGGGCCTTTACTGGTTCGGAAGGATTTTCGAGGATTTCTTAAATGCCCGCCAGTTTACCTTTAATTATATTGCCGGAGGCTTGTCAGGCGCATTATTCTTCATTCTTGCCTGCAATGTATTTCCTGTCTTCAGAGATAATATCGTCTTTCTGCCACCTGTTATAGGAGCCTCCGCAAGTGTTATGGCCATCATAGTGGCTACCGCCACCCTTCTGCCCGATTACAGCCTCAGGCTATTGCTGTTTGGTGATGTTCGTCTGAAGTATCTGGCTCTGGTATATGTTCTGATAGATCTTGTTTCTATTGCGGGGACCAATGCAGGCGGCGCTATCGCTCACCTGGGCGGCGCTCTGTTGGGATTTATATATATCAAACAACTACAAGCTGGAAATGACTGGAGCAAGATCTTTGACCGAAAGAAGAAACTGAAGGTTATCAGAAACTCACAGACGAGGAGCAAGCCTGTCAGTTCACCTCCTGACGAAGAGATTATAGATCAGATATTGGATAAAATTTCGAGGTCAGGATACGATAGCTTAACCAAGCAGGAGAAAGAGCAGCTTTTTAAAGCCAGCAATAAGGAATGAGGACTAGGAAAAAAACAAAAAAACCTTTCAGTTTTGTTAGTAAAAGCATTTTTGTAGCCAACCTGATCGCTGCCCTGGTTTTACTTCTCAGCTATGCCGCATCCTTTATTAGCCCCGCTACATTTTGGCCCCTCGCATTTATCGGTTTAGGTTATCCTTTTCTGCTGGCAGTAAACCTGCTTTTTGTGGCCTACTGGTTATTCCGGAAACCCCTCTACACCCTGCTTTCTGTAATTACTATTGTTCTTGGATGGAAGTTTCTTGTAAGCACCATTGGGTTCAGAGAATCAACCGGTATTCAGGTTCCAAAATCTTCACAAAGTTTCATTAGGGTGCTTACATGGAATGCTCATTACTTTAAAAAATTTGATGAGCAGAACGACAAGATGATAAAAGACCAAATGCTCGATGTTATAAGGCACGAACAGCCGGATATTATTTGTCTCCAGGAATTCTACTCACGCAGGAAAGGCGAATTCAACATCCGAAAATCCATCCTCGAAATCCTGAATACGGAACACTATTATATTGAAGAAAATATGGGAAACGATTATGAAACTATCGGACTGGCCATTTTTTCAAAATACCGGATCAGAAAAAAAGGAAATATTGTTTTCCCTAATACCGACCGTGGAAATCAGGTTACATATGCCGACTTTAAGGTTAACAAACAAACATTCCGAATTTATAACGTTCACCTGCAGTCAATCAAATTCCAAAAGGAAGACTACAATTACCTGAAAGAGATCAAACAGATCAATACCGATGATTCTGAATCGCCGAGACGCATTGGCAGCCGCCTGAAACAAGCCTTTATAAAACGCGGCGAACAAGCAAAAATACTAAGAGCCCATGCACGCGAAAGCGAGCTTCCATATATTATTGTTGGAGACTTTAACGACACACCCGTTTCATATACGGTTAACACGCTTTCTAAGAATATCAAAAACAGCTTCCGGGAAAGAGGAAGCGGTTTCGGAGTGACTTATAATGGTGATTTTCCCAACTTCCAGATTGACTACATTCTGGCCTCCGGTGAATTTAACGTAATGAATTACTGCATCATAAATAAGAAGCTTTCAGATCATTATCCTGTACGCAGCGACTTAGAACTAAACCATGAGGTAAAACAATAAATTCTTATCGACCTCATTCTTCCCGAATTTTATATTACCCGATTTTATTAAGTTTGCATCATGAGTAACAACCTCGTTGTTTATAATACCTTAACAAGAACAAAAGAAAACTTTGAACCCGTAAATGCGCCCTTTGTGGGCATGTATGTTTGCGGGCCTACAGTATATAGTGATGTTCATCTGGGCAACTGCCGCACCTTTGTATCCTTCGACTTAATCTACCGTTATTTATCGCACAAAGGTTATAAAGTACGATATGTGCGGAATATCACCGATGCCGGCCATTTGGAAGGCGACAGGGATGAGGGCGATGATAAGTTTTCTAAGAAGGCTCGCCTTGAACAACTGGAACCTATGGAGATCGTGCAGCGCTATACTATTGGTTTCCATGATGTCATGAAGCTTTTTAACACCCTGTCTCCAAGCATAGAGCCGACTGCAACCGGGCATATAGCCGAACAGATTGAAATGGTAAAAGATATCATCGCTAATGGCTTCGCTTATGAAAAGAATGGCAGCGTGTATTTTGACGTTGAAAAGTACTCAAAAGACCATAATTATACCGTTTTAACAAACCGGAACATCGAAGACCTGCTTGCTAATACCCGAGAGCTTGGCGGGCAGGACGAAAAGCATGGCCGGCTTGACTTTGCGCTCTGGATCAAAGCGAAACCAGAACACATCATGCGCTGGCCTTCGCCATGGGGCTGGGGATTCCCCGGCTGGCATATCGAGTGCTCAGCCATGAGCAATAAATACCTGGGCGAGATCTTTGATATCCACGGAGGAGGTATGGATCTTGCAGCTACACATCACACCAATGAAATCGCACAATCGCAGGCTTGCAACCATACTCAGCCGGCAAAATACTGGATGCATACTAATATGCTTACCGTAAATGGCACACGTATGTCAAAGTCGGCAGGTAACGGCTTTTTGCCTCATGAGCTTTTTACAGGCAATCATCCCTTGTTGAGCCAGGGGTTCTCACCTATGACGGTTCGTTTCTTCATGCTGCAGGCTCATTACAGAAGCACGCTCGATTTCTCCAATGAAGCACTTGAGGCATCCGATAAAGGGTTTAAACGACTGATGAATGCCTGCGGACTATTGGATAAACTTAAAGCATCTGCAAACTCCAGTATCGATGTAGCTTCGATCAGGCAGGCGTGCTATGATGCCATGGACGACGATTTTAACAGCCCGGTAACTATCGCACACCTGTTTGAGGCAGCACGTATCATTAACAGTGTATATGATGGAAAAGCTTCGGCCACAGAGGCCGACATAGACGCATTAAAAACATTGATGAGCGATTTTGTGTATGATATATTGGGCCTTAAAGAAGAGCAGGCACAAACGGACAATATAACGCGACTTATGGAGTTTATTATAGAACTGCGCTCGGAGGCTAAGGAAAATAAGGATTATGCAACATCCGACAAGATCCGCAATGGCTTACAGGCTTTGGGAATTCAGCTGAAAGATGGCAAAGAAGGAACAACCTGGAGCAAGGCCTAATTATATTCATCCAATCCCTTATTAATGAAGTTTCTTTTTTATTTATCTTTTTTATTGACAATCGCAGGGCCAGCTCTCTCGCAAACTGCCGATAAAGTGGGCCAGCTCATCGCTGCCGAAAATTACTTTGCAGCCAGGGTTAAGGAAAAGGGCCTGAAAAAAGCCTTTATCAAGGTTTCGGATGCTAACACGGTCATCTTTAAACCCAGCCCTGTAAACGCCGTCCGCTATTATAAAAAACAGCCTGACAGTATTAATCTGGGCTATTTAAGTTGGGAACCTTCATTTGCAAGGGTGTCTAAAAGTAACGACTGGGGTTTTACAACCGGTCCGTTCGCTTTCAAACAGACAGACGATGGCCCCGCTGCTTACTACGGCTCCTATCTGTCGGTGTGGAAAAAAAACAAAAAAGGCATTTGGAAACTGGCACTCACAATGCCCATTTCACATAAAAAACCGAAAACAATACCGGCACTGGATTTCACAAACCCTGCTAATGAGATCTTTATTCACCAAAGATCGCAAAAACGATTACAGGAGCGTGAAGACATTGTTTTCAGCTCTGATAAGTTACTGAGCACCATCCAGAAAGCCGATAACAAAGTTGCCATGAACGAGTTCCTTTCACCTCAATCAAGGCTGCTTTTTCCGGATTACGAACCGGTGATCGGCAAAGCAGCAATCATGAATTTCTGGAAGAAGCGCGAATTTAGGGAAATATCAATACCGGTAAAAGCTGACAGAGCTTACAGCGGTGATTATGCTTTTACTCAGGGCACTTCAACTATAGTCGGAAAAACCGGACCCAAAAAATACAACTACATAAGGATCTGGGAAGTTCAGCCAGGGTATAAATGGAATATTATTCTGCAGATCTACACAGAGTCCGGAGAATAACAAAGATTAAGCAGGATCAAGCGGACTACAACAGTCGCTTGATCAGATCTTCAGTTGTTACCCCTTCAGCCTCCGCTTTATAATTACGCACAATACGATGGCGAAGGATAGGCTCTGCAATTGCCTGCACATCCTCGATGTCCGGTGAGTATTTACCTGATATCACAGCATGACACTTTGCTCCTAATACTAAATACTGGGAAGCCCGCGGCCCTGCGCCCCAGCTCAGAAATTTGTTTACTTCAGCAGTTGCTGTAGCGGTATTAGGGCGGGTCTTTGCGGCAAGAGATACGGCATATTCAAGCACATTATCGGTTATCGGAACATTTCGGACGAGGCGCTGAAAATATCTTATTTCTTCTGCATTTAATATTTTCTGCAATGCTATTTGCCTGTTAGCAGTGGTGTTTTTTACAACCTGGAGCTCTTCCTGAAAAGAAGGATAGGAAAGGAATACATTAAACATAAAGCGGTCTAATTGTGCTTCCGGTAAGGGATAGGTTCCCTCCTGCTCAATAGGGTTTTGCGTGGCTAACACGAAGAAAGGTTGAGGCAACGAATAAGTTTGTCCACCTACCGTCACGATCTTTTCCTGCATGGCTTCAAGTAAAGCAGCCTGTGTCTTAGGAGGAGTACGATTAATTTCGTCGGCAAGTATGATATTAGAGAACACCGGCCCCTTAATGAACTTAAATGCGCGATCCTCACCAAGAATTTCCGAACCAAGAATATCCGATGGCATTAAGTCGGGGGTAAATTGAATTCTGTTATAACTCAGGTCAAGTACCTGGGCCACCGTTTGTACCAATAAAGTTTTTGCCAGCCCAGGGACACCCACCAATAAGCAATGTCCATTGCTGAATATTGAGATTAAAACAGATTTCACGACATCGTCCTGCCCTATGATGACATTTCCGATCTCAGTTCTTATCTTTTTATAGGATGCAGCAAGGGCATCTATTGCTTCGATATCCGATTGGCAGGCCATTAAGATCTGGTTTTATTTGGCAACCCACATTTTTAAACCTTCACATGACTGAAACTCCTGATCAATCTTAATATAGGTAGATTTCCGTCTTTGCTCGAACCACTCACTTACCTGCCGGTTCAATTTATCCTCATAAGCACTTTCCTTCAACTTTGGAAAATCCGTTTCCAGACTGGCCTGGTGGGGCTGAGTTTTTGACTTCAGGTATAAAAAGCGATAGCCTTGTTTACCATCTTTCGCAGTAAATAGCTGAGGCTTAGAAAACGACCCAACCTTCATCGTGTCGATCGTTAAAAAGACTTGAGGCTCCAGTTTGTCAGTAGGGATATACGTAGTACGGCTCTGAACACCTTCAGTGTTCAACAGCATACCTCCGGTATATTTGGTATCATTATTATCAGAAAACATAGAGGCTGCGGTCGCAAAGGGAATTTTACCGGCAACCACGTCACGGTGAATGCTGTCTATATGAGCCTTAGTCCGGTCAAGACTCGCAGGAGTTGGCTCTATTTTAATCAAAATATGTCTTACTCTTACCTGCTCGCCTCTTCGGTCGATAACCTGCAGAAAATGGAAACCAAAATCAGTCTCAAAGACCGGCGACAAATCACCTGCTTTAAGCTTAAAGGCCATTGCCGTAAATTCTTTAGTCATCACAGTCCGGTCAAAAAATCCAAGATCCCCACCGTCAGGCGCGGAACCCGGATCCTGAGAGTACAGCCGCGCCAATGTCTCAAAGCTTTCGCCACCCTTAACCCTTAAGCGCAAAGCCTCTGCCTTATCCCGGAAAGCCTCCTTCTCCTTTTTTGTAAGCTTCGGGTAAGTTACTATTTCGCCGATCTCAACTTCTGTGTTGAAATAAGGCAAACTGTCTTTGGGAATTGATTCAAAAAAACGCTTTACTTCAAGCGGAGTCACCGCAACATTTTCAGTGATCTTTCCACGCATTCTTTCAGCTACCAGCTGCTCTCTTACATCCGGCCGGATCTCATCTTTATACTGAATTACCGAACGGTTCAGAAATTGCTCTAATCGCTCTTGCCCACCAGCCCTTTGCATAAAAGCTCTCATGCGGCGGTCAACCTCATTGGTAACCTCATCATCAGTAACAGTCACAGAGTCAATTACTGCTTGCTGAGAAAGTAGTTTTTGAGTAAGCATTTGCTGAACCAGGTAACATTTTACCTCCGGATTTTCGGGATTCCCCTGTAAAATGTAATTGGCATAATCACGTTCAATATCCGATTGTAAGATAATATTGTCTCCTACAACCGCTACTATTTTATTCACTGAACGTTGTGCATAAAGGGTATTTCCCACAGTAACCAATACCAAAAGTACCCTAAAAAATTTTCTCATCCTTAATACCTATATTTTTATTGCCAAAGAGGCATTTCCATGCAATTTTTGATTTCTGTTCGCTTAAGAAATCTTGCAAAATTATCAGATATAATTTATTATTCACTGATTTTCTGAAATTATGCCATTTTGCGTATATAAAGGTAAGCCGATTAATCTGGGAAACCGCTAAAAAATTAGTTTTTAACTATTTTTAACAAGAATGCCTTGTGGGCATCAGGGTCGCAGATTGCAGGTTTTTTTGTAGTTTTGAACGATGAGTGGATTGAAAGCAACACACCCGGTTTCCCTTCAGTATTTAATGACTGAAGAACTCTATCTTATTGATCCAATCGACCTTGAGGCTGTAAAAGACGTGAGCCAAACTAACATTCGGGAAAGCCAGGCTGAAAGTCCCGCTCCTCCTCCCCAGCCTTCGTTTGACTATCTGGGTGAAAACAATAAGTATTTCCTGCTGCTGGTTGACTATCCCGGCCATCAAGTAATGGCCCCCAAGGAACTGGAAGCCCTTCAAAGTATCCTGACCGCAAAAAAGATGAGTTTGGGCGACGTGGCTGTTATGAATGTAGCGACCAACCCCGCAGCAAGCCTGCAACAATTAAAGACATTTTTTGCCTGCAGTAAAGTGGTGCTCTTCGGACTCAATCCGGAAAGATTTGGCCTACCGGCACTGAGCCCGAACAAGATCTCGGAACATGAGGGAATACAACTTCTGAACACCTTCAACTTTTCCGAAATGCTCAACGATGTGGAAAAGAAAAAAATCTTTTGGAATGTTATGAAAGGATTTTGAGGCGCTGCAGTACAACAAATCAACCCCTATATATGAAATCACTCGTATTCGCGACGAATAATAAACATAAGCTGGAAGAAGTCCAGGCCCTGATGGGTAGCAAGTTTCACCTGAAAACCCTCGAAGAAGCAGGCTGCTTTGAAGATATCCCTGAAACGGGGACTACTTTCGAAGAAAATGCTTCCCAAAAAAGCCGTTATATTTTCGATCACTTTAAACTTGATTGCTTCTCTGACGACTCGGGGCTTGAAGTAGACGCGCTGAATGGGGAACCGGGAGTTTATTCCGCCCGATATTCCGGCTCGAGAGATCCTGAAACTAATCTGCAACTGGTGCTTGATAATATGAAAGGAAAAAGCAACCGGCAAGCACGCTTCATCTGTGTGATCTCCTTGATCCTCGATGGGAACGAATATCTGTTCGAAGGAAGGGCCGAAGGGCGAATCACTGCTGATCGCTCAGGAAATGCCGGGTTTGGCTACGATCCCATCTTTCAGCCTGAAGGCTACAATATTACATACGCCGACATGAGCGGAGAAGAAAAAAATCAAATCTCACACAGGGCGCAGGCGATACAAAAACTTACCGATTTTCTCGATGGGTATAACGAATATTGAAAGGTTTGCATCTAAATTCCAGACACAAGACGCACGCGTGCCACACCGCTGTCCTTAGTCTGTAGCCTCGGCTAAAGAGTGCAGGGGACTAAGGATTAACCAATAAATGAAAGTCTCTGACTCGTTAGGCGTTTAATTATAGCGCTTTAAGGAGTCTGAGACTCCTTTGCATTTCTGAATTTTCTAAAATAAACCTGTTACTTCTTACTTGCTGTTTTACCTGTCGCTTTTTGTGCCGGAGGAATCGCTCTTTTAGCAGTCGGCTTCGAAGACTTTTTAGGAGCAAGTGTCGGAATAATTTCCTCTTTTGATTTGGGACGTTCGTTGGGCTTCCAGATGAACCCCTTTAATATCTCAACATCCTTATCGACCTTCTCAATAGGATAGTACTTACCCTCGGGTTTTCGAACCAAAACTACATTTTCCAACTTGTTATCCTTAAAATCAAGCCTCATTCTGCTGCTTAGCGAACGATTCATACCCGAGTAGGCACTATCCTGAACGGTATAATAGATACTTTCAGCATTCCCATCCACAAACATCTGATATAAGCGATTATCTTTAAATATGCCTGTAAGTACCTTACCCTTCACCTGGTTAAACTTAATCGAATCCAGTTCAGTGCTCACCACAAACCCATTATTTTGCAGGAGCATATTGTCGAGCTTCTGGTTTTTTAGTTGGAGGAAAATGGTATCGGCTGATAACTGCGAACCTTGGGTCCAGATCATGGGATTTACATAACACCGGATGATAGAGTCAGCATAACTGTAAAAAGCTGAATCCGCCTTGGTTTGCAGATCCGATTTGAAGATCTTTACTTTATTATAGGCCAGGACTATCCGGGTTCGGGTGGTATCAAGTGGCAATTTCACATCCAGCTTTTTCTGGAGACTATCTTTTTGTAAGCTGTCTTTTGCCGCTGACTCTGTTCCTGCAGAAATAACATCGTCCGAATCGTCTTTTGCCGGTTCAGCTTCGGTCATAACGTCTTTCTTCTGTTCTTTCCCCTTAAATAAACCACTCAGTAGTCCTTTCTTTTTCCCCCGTCTCTTTTCGCGGGCAGAAGGTTCCTCCTTTTCAACCTCCTTCCTGGCACTTGTATCCTGCAAAGCTTCCTCTTTTGGCGCCGCAACGGTAGCAGTTGCAGTACCTGCCGGCACAGCATCAGCAGGGCGACTTTCTGCTGCCATAGGTACAGCACCCGCCTCACCCCCTTCAGCAGCTAAATCAGCTCCCTCAACTCCAGGATCGTCTACTATTTCTTCATCTGCCTTTAATTCCTCCTGGTTAGCCGGTTTCAGGTCCCTAAGAAAAATTAATTTTGTACGCAGCGTATCAGCAGTCATAAAGATAGAATCCACTGCCCCTGAATCTGGCTTCGTCTGCAAGACAACGTAAGCATTTCTCGTAACCAATGCACTTTCATCTATCTTACGATAAATGCCCTGGTTGCCCTTCAAGGTTATCTTTTGGGTGGTGTCAATAAAAGTAATATTGTTGATCGCTTTACCAAAACCAGCCTTACCATCATAATATAAACTATCTCCTTTTAAAGATTTGCTGCCATCGGTGTACAAATTCTTCTTCCCAAACCATGCCTGATCGGTAAGAGTATTGTAACGCCCGTTCTCAGTATACAAATTAGTTTTATCTTTTTTTCCCTTGATGTTTGTAGGGCCGTAAAAATAGGAAACCCTGGTTCCCGAATTGTATTTCAGGGTATCGGTAGTGATCAGCGCATCAGGGGTATTTACAAGAACGTCATATCTGAAATAAGCATCGCGGGTATTGGCAAAGTAGTACCCTGTTTTGCTGGTCAGCACATCAGGTCCGTTAACAATTTTACCACCCCCGGAATAAGTACCAATCCGTGTCCCCATGTTGTACGTCAGGAAATTGGTTGTAAGCACCGCTTCTTTATCAACCAGTCGAACATTATTAGTAAGCAGCGCAATTCTAGTCGTACCATTATAGTTCAGCAAGTCGGAATATACAGTTGTTCCATTTGGCTGGGTAATTACTACATTGCCAAAGGCATCGAAGGTATTGGCATTTTGGTTAAAATCGGCACTGTCTGCAGCAAGCGTTGATCCTTCCTGAGAAAATATGGGGCGTATCACCCGCATCACACCTTCTTTTGAAAACCCTTTGATGATTTCCGAAGATGTCAGCTGCACCGGTTTGCCTTTCTGGGCTTTGGCCTGCAACACTGCAGCCACTAGAAATAAAAGAAAAAAGACTTTCCTCACGCCGCAAAATTACTCTTTTAAAATATAATTTGTATTAATAAGCATCCTTAAGCTTTTTAAAGATAATTGAATAATTTTGATGAATGTTGCCCACCAGCCGCTTTTTATCATTTGTCGCCCAACAAAAGTTATTCAATCCTACTGACAAGGTTTTGCTTACAGTAAGCGGAGGCAGGGATTCTGTTCTGTTATGCCATCTTTTCAACGCTGCAAGGCTTGATTTTGGTATTGCACATTGCAATTTCGGATTGAGGTCTGAGGAATCTGATGCCGATGAACTTTTCACAAAAGATCTTGCAGACTCTTTTAAAGTACCATTTTATTCCGTACGTTTTGACACAAGTGATTATGCCCAATCAAGGAGCATCTCTACACAAATGGCCGCCAGAGAGCTTAGGTATAATTGGTTTGAAGAAATACGGCAAACTTATGGATATCAGTACATTGCGTTAGCTCACCATGCAAGCGATACCACTGAGACGGTTCTGCTCAACCTTACTCGCGGAACAGGAATAGCAGGTCTGCACGGCATTCTTCCCAAAAGGGATTTTTTAATACGTCCCCTATTATTTTTAAGCAGGGATGAGATCTCTGTTATTATTGAAAGCGAAAATATTCCCTACAGGGAAGACAGTTCCAATCTCTCATCTAAATATGCCCGGAATAAGATCAGGCTGGAAGTAGTACCCCGGCTAAAAGATCTGAACCCCGGATTGGACGAAACCTTTGAGGCAAACGCCAGACGCTTCATCCAGGTGGAAGATTTCCTAAATACTGAAGTCGGGAAATTAAGAGAACGTCTCTTCATCCAAATTTCAAAAACTCAATTCGAGATCCGGTTAGAAGATCTGAAAAGCCTCTCACCGAAGCAACTCCTTCTATATGAGCTCTTCAAGCCTTTTGGATTCTCTGAGGCAGTTTTGACCGACTTCGCACAATCCTGGGAAAGTCAGCCTGGAAAGCTCTTCAAGTCGCAAACCTATACTTTGCTTTTGGACAGAAACCGGGTTTTACTTGAGAAAAAAAGCGAGCAACACCATTCTTCCGAAATACTGTTTGATTTAAAAGGGAATGATGTAGTTTTTGGAAGTACCAGGCTGATATTTGACATCCGGGAAATTGGAAGCACAATGATCAGTCCGCTCAAGGACAAAGCTTTTTTTGACTTTTCCTTGTTACAGTTCCCATTAAAATTGCGTCAATGGAATATAGGGGATTATTTTTTTCCTTTCGGAATGAAGGGAAAGAAAAAGGTGAGTGATCTGTTCAGGGAGCTTAAGATTCCGCTTACTGAAAAGAAAAATATTCCTATACTTGAAAATGCTAATGGCGACATTCTGTGGGTGGTAGGCTACCGGTCGGATAACCGTTACAAAGTTAGTTCCCAAACAAAAAAAGTTATTACATTCGAGAAGCTAAAGCACCATGACAACTGAACCTGTATTTTCTGAAAAACAATATCTCGGGAGAGATTATAATCGCATAAGTATCAGAGTGGTTATGATCTTATTTTGTGTGGCGGCCTATTACATCACCGAAGGACGGGAAAGAAATGGCGATCTGTTTTTAATAGTCGGTGCCGGAATTTTTGTCGCCTCAATTGTAATGTTGTTCATGGTACACTACCGCACTTCCGTAAAAAACAAAAGCGTTATCTTAAACGGTCTATGGACAACAAAGCTTATAAAAATAGATTTAAATAGCATTGTAAAGGTCGAGCGTAAGGCGTACAGTCCATATATTATAAATAATCCTGTTTATAACCTGCATCAAAAGGGTAAAATAAGGTTTTATGCAAGTGGGAAAGATGCTATTTCCCTCACCGACCGCGATGGTCTTGAATATATCATAGGAACCCAATGCCCCGTAGAACTGGAAGATGCTATCCGTTCAGAAATGAGGAAGCCGGAGAATTAAGTTCATCGATTTCTTCGTTTATTTTGTACAGGTGTAAAAATCCCATACACAAGTGCGACCAATATTCAGGGCAATCCATAACGAACTGTAACTCACCGGGCTATTATTTTAAGTATATCAAAAAATATATCCTGATAACCCGCTAATGGACTGAATTTTGATAAGTTCTTTTTGCAGCAAATCGGATCTCATGATAGTAAAACCTTACACCCCCGAAAACACCACCTACCGGTCGAAGTTCTCCCACGCAGAAAACAGAAAATTTGATGCATTTATGTATCTCTTCTTTTTCATGCTTGTATTGTTACTTGCTATTTACACCTCCCTATAGTCATGATACAAACTCAGGAAGTAAAAAGCCAAATCGCTGGCTTCTTCAAACAGAAGGAGATGGATAATAATTTTTTGGTGCAACACATCAAACAAGCATATTCAGCCGGTAAGCTTGATCACAATTTCATTCGCAAGATTATAGGTAATTGCTTCAAGTCCCAGGATCATACAGCAATTTTAGTAGGTTCACTATTATTGCAGCTGGATAATGATGAGATAAGGGAGCTTTTTAAAGAGTTATAAGTAGGTTCTAAGTCCTAAGTTTCAGCACACGCAGCACGCGTGCGCTAGCAAACGAATTGTTAATGGTTTTAAGCACGGCGTAAATCAAAAATCGTAATTCGTAATTCCTAACAATATTCACTTAACGCATCATTACTTCTACGGTTAAAGCAAGAGCTTATCTTTTCATCAAGTTCGAACAGATCAAACGGCTTTTTAATAAAATCATCTGCTCCGGATTTTTCGGATTGATCGATAACATCATTATACCCTGACATAATAATAACAGGTAACTTGATCTGCTGATTGCTTTTTATCTGGTGACAGATTGCCCCTCCGTTTGCACTTGGAAGCATAAAGTCAAGCAATAAAAGATCCGGTTTGTATTCCTCTATTGTCTCATACAAACGCTTTGCGTCGCTGATCGTTTTAACCTGGTAGTTTAAGCAAGCGAGGGCGTCGTCCAAAGCTTCAAGAATGGCTTCGTCGTCATCCAATACAAGTATCCGTTCCATACATCTCCTGTTAAAGTATTGGTTAATTCATTCTGCAAAGTTTTATATAGAAGTTCACAACTATTGTAAAGGTTTTAAAAAACTGAAAAAAAACACTATCGAAAAACCTATGAAGACAAAACATTTTAAGAGCATTTTCATTGTTATCCAGTATGATAAAAACTATATACCCAGGTAACCCTTACCCACTTGGCGCAACATGGGATGGCGAGGGTGTTAACTTTGCTCTATATACTGAAAACGCAACTGGTGTTGACCTTTGCTTGTTTTCAAATGACGAATCAACCGAGACCGACCGTATACCACTTAAGGAGCGATCGAATCATGTCTGGCATAGCTATATTCCGGGACTCAAGCCCGGACAATTATATGGATACCGGGTTCATGGACCATATGAACCAGAGAACGGGCACCGGTTCAATCCAAATAAACTTTTGCTTGACCCCTACGCGAAAGCGATCACGGGAACAATGGACTGGCATGATTCCTTATTTGCTTACAATATCGGTGATCCGGAGGAAGATCTTTCGTATAGCGAAAGCGACAGTGCTTCCTATATTCCCAAGAGTGTTGTCATCGATGACAACTTTGATTGGGAGAACGATAAGGCTCCCAAAATATCGTACCATAAATCTATTATTTATGAAGCTCATGTTAAAGGCTTTACCAAGCTCCATCCGGAAATTCCGGAAAACATACGCGGCTCTTATGCTGCAATCGGACACCCTGTAACCATTAAATATTTGAAAGAGCTTGGTATCACGGCTATCGAGCTGATGCCTGTGCACCATTTTGTCAAGGACAGGTACCTGGAAGAAAAAGGATTAAGCAATTATTGGGGATATAGTTCGATTGGATTTTTCGCTCCAGACGTTCGGTATTCAAGCAGCGGTACTCACGGTGGTCAGGTAACCGAATTTAAGAACATGGTGAAAGCTCTGCATAAAGCAGGTATTGAAGTAATCCTGGATGTAGTTTATAACCATACTGCAGAGGGTAATCAGAATGGACCTACACTTTGTTTCCGTGGAGTCGACAACGCCTCCTATTATCGCTTGACAGACGACAACAAACGCTACTATATGGATTATACGGGTTGCGGCAATACCTTGAATGCCAACCTGCCTAATGTCCTTAGAATGATCATGGATAGCCTGCGTTACTGGATCCTCGACATGCACGTCGATGGTTTCCGTTTCGACCTTGCAGCGACCTTGGCTCGGGAACTGCATGAAGTAGACCGGTTAAGCGCATTTTTCGATATCATTCACCAGGATCCTACCATATCGCAGGTTAAATTAATCGCCGAACCATGGGACATTGGTGAAGGTGGTTACCAGGTTGGAAAGTTTCCTCCGGGATGGGCGGAATGGAATGGGAAATACCGTGATTGCATCAGGGATTACTGGAGAGGTGCTGACAGTATGCTCGGCGAATTCGCAGAACGTTTTACCGGTAGTTCTGACCTATATAAAGACGACTACCGTCGTCCAACCGCAAGTATTAATTTCGTTACTGCCCACGATGGCTTTACCCTGCACGACCTTGTGTCGTACAATGAAAAACATAATGAAGCCAACGGAGAAGACAATAATGATGGCGACGATCATAACCGCTCATGGAATTGCGGCGAGGAAGGTGATACCGACAACGAGGAGATTATAGAGCTCCGCAACAAACAAAAAAGAAACTTTTTGGCTACCCTATTCCTGTCGCAAGGAGTACCTATGCTTGTCGCTGGAGATGAAGCCGGTAGGACTCAGGGAGGGAATAACAATGCTTATTGCCAGGACAACGAAATTTCCTGGATAAACTGGGAAAATAGCGATTCAGAGCTGCTGAACTTTACCAGAACATTAATTCACTTACGAACAACCCATCCAACGTTCCGCCGCCGCCGATGGTTTAAGGGACAACCTATTAAAGGGATCGGTCTGGAAGACATCAGCTGGTTCCTGCCGGATGGTGAAGAAATGCCTGAAGAGAACTGGAATCACGACTTTGCCAAATCCCTGGCTATCTTTTTAAATGGTAAGGGGATCCGTACAGTTGGACCTAAGGGTGAACCAATTGTTGACGACAATTTCTACATCGTTTTCAATGCACATTATGAGCCTCTAACCTTCGTTTTGCCACCAAAGAAATATGGCAGCAAATGGACAAAAATTCTGGACACCCATACCGGCTTTGTGACCGGAGACGACGGAGGAGAAACTTTCGGCGCTTCAGACTCTATAACCGTTGAAAGCCGCTCAGTAATATTACTTAGACAACCACTAACAAAGGAATAAAACTTAACCCGGACTGGGTGCATGCGGCTCCCAGTCCTAACAAAGAATAGCATGAATTCAACTGACGTAAAGAAAAGGTCTCTAGGTGTTAACTTTAATGCGGGAGATGATACGGCGGAGGTTCTGGTCTGGGCACCAAAAGCTAAAAAAGTTGAATTAGAAACTGAACGCACAGAAAACAACATCATCCCGCTAAACCGCCAGGAACACGGTTACTGGCATATCAAAACAACCCGGCTGAAACCAGGTGAAACTTATCAGTTAATCCTAGATGGTCAGCATAAGCGCCCTGACCCTGCCGCTCTTGCACAGGAAGATTCTGTACATGGCAAGTCAGTGGCCGTCGACCTCCACGCCTTTCAATGGACAGACGAGAACTGGAACAACGTGGCGCTTGAAGATTATATTTTATATGAATTACATACCGGCACCTTTACCCCTGAAGGAAACTTCAGGGGTATTGAAAGTAAACTCGAATATTTACTCGATCTTGGGGTAAATGCCATCGAAATAATGCCGGTTGCCCAGTTTCCTGGAGGAAGAAACTGGGGCTACGACGGTGTCCTTCCCTACGCTGTGCAGAATACTTATGGCGGAGCAGAAGCCTTGCAGCACCTGGTAAATAAATGCCATGAGAAAGGAATTGCTGTTATCCTCGACGTAGTGTACAACCACATGGGGCCAGAAGGAAATTACCTCGGCGACTTTGGCCATTATTTTACGGAAAAATACAGTACCCCATGGGGGAATGCCATCAACTTCGACGACGCCTGGTGTGATGGGGTTCGCCGGTATTTTATAGAAAATGTACTGATGTGGTTCCGTGATTTCCATATCGATGCGCTGCGTATGGATGCTGTTCACGCTATCAAAGACTTTAGTCCCGTACATATTCTTCGTGATATAAAACTTCATGTCGATAAGCTGATGGAAGAAACCGGCCGAAAACACTATCTTATTGTGGAACTCGACCTGAACGACACCCGCTTCATCAATCCCCTCAATGAGCAGGGTTTTGGCATGGATGCCCAATGGGTTGACGAGTTTCACCATGCTTTACGTGTAACCGCCGGCGAAAGCCGCACTGGCTATTATTCAGATTTCAATGGACTGGTCCATCTTGCTAAATCGTATTCAGATGCTTACGTTTACGATGGGCAATATTCAGAACACCGGTTTAAGAATTTCGGCATCAAAGCTGAAGATAATCCTGGGCAGCAGTTTGTTGTCTTCTCACAAAATCACGACCAGGTAGGCAACCGAATGCTCGGAGAACGCAGCAGCACACTGGTAAGTTTCGAAATGCAGAAGCTAATGGCCGGAGCGGTTCTTATCAGTCCATTTCTTCCCATGCTTTTTATGGGTGAAGAATATGGTGAGCCAAACCCCTTTCTGTACTTCGTAAGTCATACCGACGAAGAGCTTGCAGATGCTGTCAGGAAAGGTCGCAAAGAAGAATTTGCCGATTTTCACGCCGAAGGCGAGGCGCCCGATCCAGTATCAGAGGAGACATTTCTTCGTTCCAGGCTACAGTGGCAATTGCTAACGCAAGAGCCACATCAATTCCTGCTTAAGTACTATAAAAAGTTGATTGAACTAAGAAAGAGCCACCCGGTTTTGAGCCGGTTGGACCGGAAAAACCTTGAAGTGGAATGTAATGAAGCGGCCCAAACACTGATCTTACACCGCTGGCAGGATGAGCAGCATGTGATCTGCCTGATGAACTTTTCCGACAGGGCCCAGCAGGTTTTAATTCCCCCATATTCTGAACAATGGCAAAAAGTGCTAAACTCTGCGTCGCCGCAATGGAACGGAACATTTAATGCGCCCGAGTACCTTGCTGAGGATGCGAATATCGAGCTTCCACCAGAATCTATCCTGATCTATCAAAGTAGTTTGAACCAGCCAACCTAGCGTTGGGCTAAATTTGTTATTGACACTCTTTTAAAAAAACATGCACAACCCTATATCTACCTACAGGCTGCAATTCCATAAGGAATTCAATTTTGAAGATTTTACTGAAGTGATTTCCTATTTACAAGAACTAGGTGTAAAAACCGTTTATGCTTCCCCTGTATTTCATTCCACAAAGGGAAGCACGCACGGCTATGACGGCATGAATCCACATCTGATAAATCCGGAAATTGGCACGGAAGAGCAACTGAGAGCAATCAGTAAAGAGCTGAAAGAACACAAGATTAGCTGGTTACAGGATATCGTGCCTAATCATATGGCTTTTCATCCGGAAAATCCATGGTTGGTGGACGTTCTGGAGAAGGGCAGGCAGTCGGTTTATGCCTCCTTCTTTGACATCGACTGGACAAATGGCACAGAGCCGGCCCGGATCATGCTGCCTTTTTTGGGTTCTAACCTGGAAGACGTCATTAATAATAAAGAACTAACCCTGGAATATAAGGACAACCACTTTGTATTGAGCTATTTTGATAGTTCTTACCCCCTCACTCCCCGTTCCTACCAGGCTATTCTAAGCAGCGGGCCAGGCAACAACCAGGCCCTTGATCAGTTACTGGCGCAAATGACCGCCATACACCAGGTAGAAGAGCCCGATATGTATGCAGAACGCTGGCATGAGTTCTTATTACAACTTGCTTCATTGATGAAAAATGAGCCGGTAAAAACAATGGTACAAGCAAAGCTGCAGGCCATAAATGCTGATCACGACAAGATCACACAATTAGTCAACGAACAGGTATACCGTTTATGCTATTGGCAGGAAACAGACAAGAAGATCAACTTCCGGCGTTTTTTTACGGTCAATGGTTTGATCTGCCTGAACATTCAGGATGATGCCGTATTTACTCACTTCCATTCTTACATCAAAGAACTCAAAGACCAGGGGATCTTCCAGGGTGTAAGGATCGACCATATCGATGGCCTGCACAACCCCGAAAAATACCTGAAGGATCTGAGGGCTTTAATGGGCGATGAGACTTACATCACGGTTGAAAAAATACTCGAGCCAGGTGAAGAGCTTCCTGACTGGCCAATTCAGGGAAATACAGGTTACGATTTCCTTTCCGACGTTAACAACCTGTTTACCAATAGCGAATACGAAAAGGATTTCAGCAAATACTATCAGAAACTGACCGGCGACAAAACACCGGTAACCGAACAGATCCTTGCCAAGAAGGCACATATCCTTTTTGAACATATGCAAGGCGAACTCGATAACCTTTACCGGCTATTTATTAATCTTGGCCTGGGTGATGAGGCTGAATACGAGGCGGGAGAAGGTGAAAATCTTAAAACAGCTATCGCCGAGTTCCTTATTCATTGCCCCGTTTACCGCTTTTATGGCAACCAGCTTCCTCTTGACCGTAAAGAGGAAAATGAAATTTCCGAGATACTAAAACTCGTAAAAAAGAAAAAGCCTGAACTGAACAATCAAGTTGAACTGCTTTCAAAAGCCATATTGAAGAAGCCTAAACTCGGTAACAGGGAATACAATGCGGTCGCCTTACGCTTCTATCAGCGGCTTATGCAGTTTACCGGTCCCTTAATGGCCAAGGGCGTTGAAGATACTCTTATGTATACTTATAACCGCTTTATTGCGCACAATGAAGTGGGAGATGCGCCTGAATCATTCGGTATCAGCATTGATGTTTTTCATGAGAAAATGAAAGCAAGGCAGACACGCTGGCCCCTTTCGGCCAATGCCACCTCCACGCATGATACCAAGCGTGGGGAAGATGTTCGTGCCAGATTAAATGTTCTGACAGACTTGCCCGAGGAATGGATTGAATCGGTAAAGCTATGGCAATACCTCAATGCGCCCTTAAAACAGAATCAGGCCCCCGACTTAAATGATGAATATTTCATCTATCAAAGCCTGGCAGGAGCATATCCGATGCCAGGAGAGGAAGAAGATGATTTTTTGGAGCGAATACAACAGTATCTCGAGAAAGCCTTGCGCGAAGGGAAGCAAAATTCAAACTGGTCGAAACCTGACGAAGCGTACGAAACGGCGACAAAGAATTTCATTGCAGCACTTCTACAGAAAGACAAGCCGTTCTGGAGACATTTTGAGAGTTTCCGCAACAAAATACTGGACTATGGAATAGTAAACTCGCTGGTGCAGGTCCTATTGAAATTTACGTGTCCGGGTGTACCCGATGTGTATCAAGGCTGCGAGCTTTGGGATCTTAGCTTTGTTGACCCCGACAATCGTCGTCCGGTAGACTATGAGAAGCGAAGGCTGTGGCTCGAAGAAATATCTTCTGTAAAAGACAAAAAGGAACTTTATACAGAGCTCTGGCAAAATCGCTATAACGGCAAAATCAAGCTATGGCTTACTTCCGTTCTTTTGAATGAACGTAAACTGGAAAACGACACCTTTGAAAAAGCCGATTATATCCCGCTAAAAGTAAAAGGTAAACATAAAGACAAGGTTATGGCTTTTGCCCGCAGGCACAAACAAACATGGTATGTTGTTGCAGTGCCGCTGCACCTGGCATCCATGGCCAAGGCGGAGAAAACCGATCTCGCTAACCTAAAGTGGAAAAACACCCGCATCATCTTACCAGCTGAAGCTCCGGTTGTCTGGGAAAATGTGCTCTTAAAAACCAAGGGAAAAAATGAGGGCGAATTGCTGGTAAAAGATCTGTTTGAGACTGTGCCATTTTCAGTGCTAAAACTAAAACAACCAATCAATACCCGTGGAGGTGGAATTTTACTTCATATTTCTTCGCTGCCCTCATCATTCGGGGTGGGGGATATGGGTCCTGAAGCGAAGAATTTCGCCGACTTCCTGTACCGAAGTAAACAGAAGCTCTGGCAGATATTGCCGCTAAGCCCAACGGAAGCAGGTCAGGGTTACTCCCCTTACAGCGCCATTTCCAGCATGGCTGGCAACACCTTGCTTATCAGTCCCGAGTTACTTGTGGAGGAAGGACTTCTTAATAAAAACGACCTGAACGATACCCTGCCATCAAAGAGCCAGGCAGATTTTAAGCATGCAGAAAAACTGAAAGACAAGCTCTTTGAAAAAGCATTTTCAACCTTTCTGTCAGGAAACTTTAGCCGTCTGCAATCTGGCTTTGACCAGTTCTGTGCACAGGAAGCTTACTGGCTTGACAGTTATGCTTTATTCATCGCACTAAAACTACACCTTGGTGGCAAGCCATGGTATCAGTGGCCTGAGGCCTACAAACTTAGAAATAAGGAAGCGCTCCAAACCTTTACTGAGAACGAAGGAAAGACGATGCTTAAGACCAAGTGGCTTCAGTTTATTTTTATGAAGCAATGGCTGGAGCTAAAAGCTTATGCAAACGACAGAGGTATTCAACTTTTCGGTGACCTCCCTTTTTATGTCAGTTACGACTCATCGGATGTGTGGTCGCATCCTGAAATATTCCTTTTAGACAATGAAGGCAATCAAACCGGAACTGCAGGAGTACCTCCTGATTATTTCAATGACAATGGCCAGCTTTGGGGGATGCCAGTATTTCGCTGGGATGTATTAAAACAGCAAAATTATGAGTGGTGGATCAGGCGGATCAGCAAAAACATGGAACTGTTCGACCTATTACGACTAGACCATTTCAGAGCATTTTCTTCCTACTGGGAAGTTCCGGCAAACGAGGAGACTGCGAAAAACGGCGAGTGGCGGGAGGGGCCGGGCGCTGATTTCTTCAGAGTACTCGAGGCCCAATTAGGAAATCTACCATTTATTGCAGAAGATCTGGGAGATATTGATCAGCCGGTCTACGATCTGCGCGATGAGTTTAAACTTCCAGGCATGAAGGTCCTGCAGTTCGCCTTTGGAGATAACCTGCCCGACTCTATCGACATCCCTCATAACTATAAACAAAACTTCTTTGTTTATACCGGAACTCATGATAACAATACTACGCTGGGCTGGTTCCATCAGGAAGCTGACAGTGCTGTAAAAAAGCGGATCAGGATGTATACCGGACTTAAACCTAAGGATAAAAACATCCATAAAATTTTGGCCCGCCTGGCTTATTCTTCTGTAGCCAAAACGGCGATACTTCCATTGCAGGACGTCATCGGTCTGGATGAAGGTAACCGCATGAATATCCCGGCATCCACAGAAAATAACTGGACATGGCGCTTATTACCCGACCAGGTAAAGAAGGAACATGAAAAAGAACTGAGGACCTTGGTGCAGATCTACAACCGAGGCTAATACGCTGCTCAGGCGGGCAGCGAAAGAATTTCGCAAATGCACAATAACAGATTATCACAAACGAATAGCCTGAGGGAGGTGTTAAAACACACATAACGCTAAGCTCATGAAAAAACTATTTTTTACGATCCTTTTAACAGGAATGACCTTTTTAGGCGCAACTGCGCAGATCCAGCAAGGTAATGTGATGATCGGCACGAATATTTCAAACCTTAATTTCGGCCTGGATGACCCCAATGCTTTTACTTTCAACCTTAATCCTAAGGCCGCTTGGTTCATTCAAGATGGCCTGGCTATCGGTGGAGATATCAATTTCGGTCTCTCAACAGCTAAAGATGCAGGATCTGATATCACCTACGGTATAGGGCTTTTAGGCAGGTATTACGGCATGAGAGGTGCCGACCTGGTAGTAAACAACTCTCGCTTTTTTGGTGAAGCTACAGTGGGCATTTCCGGATATAATCCATCCACAGGCGGTTCCACCAATGGCCTCGGCTTTAGCTTTGGCCCTGGCTTTAGTTACTTTGTTACCTCTACTATCGGCCTGGAAGCATTACTCAAATATAACGGCACAGTCGGCTTCGGCAGCAGTCCCTACGCCCACCAGCTGGTTTTAGGTGTAGGATTCCAGATCTATCTTCCCGGAAGAAGCACCGCCAGGAAAGTAGAAAGCGACGTCCGGTAGGCGGAGAGCCAAAAGCTCAAAGCGAAAAGTTAACCTTACTATCCAGAGAATCCGAAAGGAATCTCTGGATTTAGTAACAGCAACGCTCTTCGAAATTCCCCCCCGGGCTCCATAGTCTTCGAGATATCCATCTGAAGCCCTATTGTAGGTTCTCCGAACAGCCCCTGCTAGCGCACGCGCCGCGTGTGCTTTTTAAAACAGCCAACAACATAACTTACTAAATAACCCAAACAGCTATGCCCCCTAAATTGTATTTTTGGGATCTATGCTAAATACCCGAAGAAAACTTCTATTACTCCTATCCTTGCTAAGCATACAACCCAGCCTGAAAGCAGCCTTCAATTTCAACCCAAACTGCATCAAGGCCTACGAAGCCATTCTAAGTTTAAAAGCAGAAGAAGCCAAAGTACTTATACAGAAAGAAAAGCAGCAAAACCCTCAGAACGGAATTACAATCCTGCTAGACAATTACCTAAGCTATTTCCAGCTATTAACTTCTGAAAATAAAGCAGCGTACGAAAATCAAAAAGACCTTAAAGCTTCCCGGATATCCGACTTAGAAAAACAAGACAAAAATTCCCCCTACTACCTTTTCTCCCAGGCAGAGATCTATTTACAATGGGGACTTATAAAAGGCAGGTTTGGCGATTATTTCTCATCTGCGATGGACCTAAACAAGGCTAAAGGACTCCTCAGAGAAAACGCTCAAAAATATCCCGACTTCCTGCCTAATCAGAAGAGCCTCGCCCTGATAAACGTCATATTCGGATCAGTCCCTTCCAACTTAAAAAAAACGCTTCAGCTTGTAGGCATCAAAGGCGACAGTCAGGCTGGGATCAACCAACTCCACTCCCTGCGTACGCAACTTCAAAAGTCGCCATACAGCTTTTATAAAGATGAAGTGATCTTCTTTATCTGCTATATTGATATTGACATTCTTCATAACAAAAACTCTTATTCCAAACTCATTTCGTACATCTCCGGAATGGAGAATGGCAGCCTGCTGAAAATTTACCTGCAAGGCTACGTATCCGCTAAGACGGGCCATAACCGGGAAGCAATCGCTTTCCTGGAAGCCAGTGCCAATAATGAAAACTCGCAGAAATTTCCGGCCCTTAGTTACCTGCTGGGCAATGCGAAGCTCAACCGCATGGATAGCAATGCGCATGTATACCTGACTAAATACATTCAGCACTATAAAGGGACCAACTTTATCAAAGACACTTATTTAAAACTGGCTTATTTCTACTTTCTGAATAACGATACGGGTAAGTATGCGTACTTCCTGAAAATGGTCAAAAACAAGGGATATACTAATAACGAAAAAGACAAACAAGCGCTAAGGGAAGCTAATGACAGGGCACCGGATCCCTTTTTATTAAGAGCAAGATTGTATTTCGACGGTGGTGATTACGCCAAAGCCCTTGCCCAGTTGAAAGATAAAGATGTAAACGACTTTAGTTTCTTCAGGGACAAAATCGAGTTTCACTACCGCCTGGGACGGATCTATGAAGAAAGTAGCCAGTTGAATGAAGCGCTTGTCAATTATCAGAAGGCCATTTACCTGGGAAAAAATGCCAGCTACTATTTTGCGGCCAATTCAGCTCTCAAGATAGCGGAGATCTCTGAACAGCAAAAGGATTATAAAAGGGCTACGTATTATTACAACCAGGCCATCTCGATGAAAGATCATGAATATGAAAGCAGCATTGAAAACCAGGCGAAGGAAAGGCTGAAAGTTGTGAATGGGAAGTGATAAGTCCATGATTGAAAATGGTATTTATGAACCCGCAGAATAAAGACCTTAAAGGCGGTCGTCATGCCGAATTCAATTCGGCACCTCTTGACCCATATAAGGAGCACCAGCTTAGGCAAGAGGTCCTGAAACAAGTTCAGGATGGCGAAGAAACGAATGCAAATTTCAATTCAGTGCGTTCGGGCATTCCGCGTAAACCGGATGGTTCTTTTTAGCGATTCCAGGTGATGCTTATTTACCCTATCCTGAAGTTCCTCAAAATCAAATTCATGATTGGTACCGCAATCCAGCACATTAAAATACACCGATGGCTTGAGGCTTTCAAAATATTCAGGAATATTACTGCTCCATAATATCTGACAGTTGCCCTGAACTCTGGGGACGATCTCTCCAATGCCTTCTTTAAACAGGATATGACGCACATGGCTGGATTCAAGGTTTCCCTGTGGGTACATCAGCAAAACGTTTCCGGGTGTATTTAGTATTTCAGCTGCGTAATTCAGGCTCTCCTCAATAGAAGCCCTGCCTGGTTCAACAGAAAAACATCCAAAGTACTTAAGCCACCAGTTCATTTCCATCTGCTTTTTCAGCACCATGATCTTTATACCTTTTAGGTTCTTCTCACCAACAGCATTACTCAATAAACCCCGGTATAAAAATACTGCCAGGAAGCCATCCCAGAAACTGAAGTGGTTACACATTAATAAGTACGAATGATCAGCCTTTATAGGAACGCCTGCAATAGGCATCTTATTGAATCGCTTCCTTAAAAACCAGCACAACATCCTGAAAAGGAAATTCAAAACAGCCGGTGGAAGTGGTTTGTCTTTGATGATCATGCCGGTATTTCTAAAAGGGCTTTTGAAAGAACCTGTGCAAAATTTCGATTGACCATTTCATGGTTTTCGTCGAGCACCAGTACCTCGGCATGCTGTAATTGCGAAACAAACCGGTTGCCAATACTTGGTGGATACATCAGATCCCGTTTACCAAAGATAAAGACGGATCTGATCTTTTTATCCCGAAGGACTTCAAATAACCTGGCTTCATCGGTCTCCAGGAACCGAAGATAGGTGAAACAAGCGTAAAAATTAAAACGTAATTCAGCTGTGGCAATCTCCTTATACAATATTTCATAACCTGAACGGTCAACAACCCTTATGGCCTGACATACCTTGAGCAGTCTGATCAGGGCTTTTTTACTCAATACCAGTTTTTCCAACAAGCCATTTCCCAGCTTATTTTTACTCAGAAAGCGAACCATCCTTCCTGGATTTAAAGAAGAAGGTGCTACTACAATATACTCATCTACCAGCTGAGCCAGCTCTTCCACCACAGTGGTGGCGTAGTGAGAACCCATGGAATAGCCAATTACCGAGAAGCGATCTATCTGTTCATGCTTACAAAACGCCATGATCATACCTGCCAGCTCCTGCTTAGACAAGCCAGCCTTAACCACCTCAAGACTATGTTGTTTTAGCTTGGTTCCCTCATGGAAAAACAGGTCGAAGCCATAAAAGGTATATTTCGAGCCCAAAACCTCTTCCAGCACTCTAAACTGCCTGCCATGCATACCATACCCATGAAAACATAACATTTTTTGCGTGCCTTCGCCAAACTTATAATAACTAAGCGTGGCCAAAGAATGATCAAAAAAGTGCTGAGTCATCTCTTATGATTATCTGTTGATGATTATTTAAGTGATAAGATAGCCAGGGCCCACACATAGTCGCCGTCGTGTGAAATAGTTAAGCTGATAGGGTAAAAGTTTTCTTGGTCATGTAAAACCACGCTGGGCTTGCCGGCAATTTTGTCTCTGCGGATCTCTATTTTTCTCCATGATAAAGGTGCCGGATCTATTTGCTTGATAGCTTTGTAGACCGCCTCCTTTGCTGCCCAGGTAGAAGCATACCTCAACAAAGAATCATCGAACAGATTACAGTAGTTCCGTTCAGTTTCCGTATAAACTCTCTGCTTGAATAGTTCCGTAAGGGAGTGTTTAAAATCGGGCAAAAAGACAAGATCATTCCCAACCACAAAGCTTCTACCTTCTGCCACACTGCTGACTGTGTTAGTAATTTTATCTGTTATTCTATCTGTATCTAAATTACTCTCCATCATACGGCACTCCCATGATGTTGAACCCACCATCAACAAAATGAATATTTCCCGTAACTTTCTTCGATAGGGCTGAAAAGTAATACAAGGCCGCGTCACCTATATCTCCTGCGTCTACATTACCCAGAGGCGCCGTCAACTTACCAAGCTTCCGTAATTTTCTAACGCCATTTATCCCTCCGGCAGACGTTGTCATCACTAAGCCTGCCGAGATTGCATTTATCCTTACCTGGCTCTCCCTGAAATAGCTGGCCAGATAGAGCATGATATTTTCAAGAGCAGCTTTGTTAATGCCCATCCCTGCATAACCGGGGAAAACCCGCTGGGAAGCATTATAAGTAAGCGTGAGTACAGAGGCCCCTTTCGCAAACAATGGGTGGGCTACCCGGCAGATTCTTAACAGCGAATAAGCGCTGATATTAAAAGAATCCATCAGATCTTCGAAAGGGATATCCAGGTAAGAAGGTGCAGGGTCCTGGCTTCCCGGCAGCGAGTAACACATTACCTGCTGACTTCCAAAAGCCACTCCATGCAGCAAGTAATCTATCGGTCCCAGACCCTGATAAACCTTTTGAAGAAAAGCATTGATCTCAGTTTCGTCCCTTACATCCACTTCAGCTGCAAAGCTTGTATCCATACCCTGCCTTTCCATCAGGTACAATACTTCATCTTTGGTGTCTTTAACATAGCTTAAAGCAATCTTACAGCCCGATTGCTGTAACTTTACCGCAATGTCCCAGGCTATCGAACTTTCGTTCCTCACGCCAAAAACCACAGCTATCTTATTCGTATTCTCAATCATCACAGCTCTCTTGAAATAGAAATTGCACTATTGGTACCGCCAAAGCCATAGTTTAAACAGGCAATGTGGTTAATCTCTTTTGAGAAGCTATTTTGCGGTATCAGATCTCTGAATGCAGCAAGAGGTTCAAATGGTCCAAACCAATGACCGCTTTTCTGAAAAGATTCCTGCTCAGGATTCAGATGTGCCGAATTCAGGCAGGGCAGCACTTTCTGATGCTTGAGCATCAGCAAAGCCGTTATAAATTCAACGGCACCCGCAGCACCCAACATATGACCAAACTGTGATTTAGGTGCAGAAATATGATATCCGTCATGCCCAAGGGCATCAACTACGCTCAACAATTCTATCGCATCACCTGCAGGCGTAGACGTTCCATGCACCTTAACCACATCCGGTTTTTGACCGGAGCCGGCCATTAAACCTTTCCAGAGCCTCTGCTGACCGCTAAAAGAAGGAGCGAACATATCGCCATCGCCATCCGAATTATTAAAGTAATTATCTATGACAGCTATAATGTCAGCACCGCGGGCTTTCGCCAGTTCGTATTCTTCCAGGGCAACGATTCCTCCTCCGAAAGAACAAACAAAGCCATTTCGCTGCAGATCAAAAGGCCGCGAGCTCTCCTCCGGAGAAAAGCCCCTGCTGAGCACCTGCATCGCATCAAAACCAATAAATGTTTCCAGGGAAGTACCTTCTACCCCACCTGCAATGGCACGGTCCTGTAATCCGAAACTGATCAGCCGGTAAGCGTACCCGATATTACCCAGTCCTGTCGCACAGGCTGAGCCTATTGACTCGCACACCCCTTTGTTCTTTATCAGGCAGGATACATTGGCAGCATCGCGGTAAACCATGGCGCGGTCTACAGCATGCGAACCCACAAGCCGTGTTTTTTTCTTGTGGTGGAAGAAACTATGCCAGGCATTCCGCAGTATTTCATGACCTCCTCCACCGGAACCTACTACCACCCCTGTGCCTTCCGACTGTGTTTCAGCATCGCTCCAGCCAGCCATCGCAATGGCCTCCTGGGCACCCAGCATCGCCCAGATACTTCCGATATCGGCTGTTGCCAGGTTTGCATCAGGAATGCGGTTCAGCTTATCGATATAAGTCTCCGGATAATTTTCAACCAGTGTAGAATAAATAGGCTCAAGACCCATTTCCGCTTCCGTGATGAAACCCGAAACACTTGAACGGATATTTTTGCCGTAGGCTGTAGCTTTATCCCACTCTCTGATCAGGCTCTGATCAGAGAACAACTTATTGCTGAAGTCCTTGAGATCAGAACAGGTAGGAAAAGCGCCTCCCATACCGACAACCGCCACCTTTCTGCCTGGTACTTGCATGTTTAAGCTCTTTCTTTTGTTCTTAAAATCAGATCAACGATGTCTTTCACTGTCGAACCCAGGCCATCGATGTCATCATCCTCAAATTCCACATCAAACTTCTGTTCGGCCTTGGCAGCGATATTGATCATTTCAGTGGAAGGAGTGTTTAAGTCGGCAATAAAATCCGTTTCTTCGGTTACGGCAACCAGTTTGTCCTGGTCTATGGTTCTGACTGTTTTAAGTATTTCTACCAGACCATCAATAATCTCTTGTCTTTCCATTATTCTTTAATCTTTATTAAAAAGCTCTTTTTTCAATGCCCTGCCGGTTATATCATTCAGTTCTGCTACCAGCCCAAAGTCGTCGCTAAGGTCGTATGCCTTAAGGCGATCTTCATTGAAATGGCTAAAATACTCATCTAAGTTCAAACCTTGAGGCACTTTATAAATTCTTCCATCGCAGACCATTTGCCTGAACTTATAGAATTTAATGGAGCCGATGCTTATAAAAGTATCGCCTTTCTCCAGGTAGTTCTGAAAGTAAACTGCCCCGATACTGATAAATGCTGGAATAAACTGATCTTTAAGATCAAGGGGATCACATTTTTGTTTTTGGCATTCCAGGAAAGTCCCGCACGAAACTATAGTTGCCTGCGCAAAAGCCTCAATCTGATCCACCCCTCTGAAAATACCAAAATGGTCTTCCACATCCCTATCCTTAGGCGTATAGCTTGCCACAATACCCAATTTTGGCGAATGCCAGTGATAAGTGTCCAAAAGCAGTTTAGTGGGACCATGAAGCAACATGTTTTGGGGAGAAACCCCTACCAGATTGTCCATTAATTATAATATTCCTCCATTTATATTAATGTTTGTCCCGTTAATATAAGACGCCTTATCGGATAATAAAAATAAAACAGCCTCGGCCACATCCTCTACTTTGCCAAAACGCTGCGCCGGTATCATCTTCAAATATTTTTCTTTTTCCGTTTCCGGGATAGCATCAGTCATGTCTGTTTCAATAAAGCCAGGAGAAACACTTAGCACCCTGATTTCATGGCCGGCATTCAATGCCGCAGCTTCCTGCGCCAATGATTTTGAGAGCGCAACCAGGCCGGCCTTGGTAGCTGCATACACCGATTGAAAAGCGTTTCCACTTTCGCCAACCACTGAACTTATATTGATAATAACCCCTTTTTTGTTCAGGCCAAAGATCTTCATGGCCGTTTTAGAAATCATCACGGGTGCTTTCAGATTGACATTGATCATAGCGTCAATCTCGCGCTCCGGCTGAAAGGTGATGGGTTTATCAAAGGTTAGACCCGCATTATTGATCACTGCATACAGGCTGTCGCCATGATCCTTTTTTAACTGCTTACAAAAAGCATTAATTTGTTCTGCATCCGAAAAATCTGCACATAAGATGTGGCTGTCAGGGCCGACCTCCCCCAAGTTCTCCTCTTTAGAGGCATGTAAAATAAGGCTATACTCCGATTCCAGTTTTTTCGAAATTGCCAGCCCCAGGCCCCTGCTGGCACCCGTAATTAATACTTTCAGTTTCTGCATGGCACCAGGTAGATACTCAAAATTAATTTCTTTTCTTTCAAGTAGGTAAAACTAAGTATTACTTTTAGAAAAGTATAATTTTTGAAAGGCAGGAATTGAGATTGCCGTATCTCATTTTGGATTGAAGCTCTCTTGCCGGATTAATAAATTTTCTAAAACGCATCGTCATGTCTATTGGGATGCAAAAACTAACTGGGAACTTAGATTACGCTCGTCTTCATCAAATTGCTTTCTAGGATTCTGATGTTTCAACATGCCCTTGATAATCGTTCCGACCCGATTTAGCGCTCCTGTCGTGAGATTAGATCCAGACGGAAGACAGAGGCCGTAGGTATATAGTTCCTCAGCTACCTGATTGCCATAATAGGCACAATCTTGAAACAACGGCTGCATATGCATCGGTTTCCAAACTGGCCTTGATTCTATATTATCGGCAAGCAGGGCAAGCCTGATCTCGTCACCAGATACACCTGTCAACTCCGGATTTACTTGTATCGCTGTAAGCCACCTGTTTGAAAAAACTTTTTCAGATTCATGTTGGAAGCTAATGCCGGAAAAGTCCAGCTGCTCGATATAAAAATCAAAATTCTTACGGCGTTGCTGTATCCTCTCATCCAGCACCAACATTTGTCCTCTACCGATACAAGCCGAGATGTTGCTCATTCGGTAGTTATAACCCATCTCCTTATGTTCATAATGCACAACTTCCTCCTTTGCCTGGGTGGCCAGAAAGCGCGCTTTATTAATATATTCCTCACTATCGGAAAGGAGAGCGCCTCCTCCCGATGTGGTTATAATTTTATTGCCATTAAAAGAAACGACAGCTAAGTGTCCAAATTTGCCTGTTTGTTTAGCCCCTATCCTGGAACCAAGCGATTCCGCTGCATCTTCTAACACCGGAATTTCGTATCTTTCCGCAATCTCAAGAATGGCGTCCATTTTCGCAGGCATACCATATAAATGGACAGGAATAATTGCTTTAACTTTTTTTCCTTTTGCGAGACGATCTTTTATAGCAGCCTCCAAAGCTTCAGGATCCATATTCCAGGAACCTTTCTCACTGTCGACAAAAACAGGAGTGGCTCCAAGATACATAACAGGGTTAGCCGTTGCCACAAAAGTCAGACTTTGGCAAATCACCTCGTCACCCTTCATAACACCCAACAACTGTAAGCCAAGATGTATAGCAGAAGTGCCAGATGACAAAGCAACAGCATATCCAACTCCTGTATAATCGGCGAGACTTTCTTCAAATTTAATAATGTCAGGCCCCATCGGAGCAATCCAGTTCTGTAGAAAAGCCTCCTCTACAAACCGCTTTTCCATACCACCCATATGCGGCGATGAGAGCCAAATTTCCGATTTCATAAATTGGAGAATAAGTTGATAAAACTCATTAAAATATTTCTTAGGTAGCTTATGACAGCAATAACTGATCCTATGTGTCAAAACATTACTATGTTTCACATAGCTATTAATTTTCTTATCTATTTTCTTGTTCCGGTTTTCGCAGGGTTCCCCCAGAATTTAGAAAAATCAGGCACATCTGTCAAGACAACGGATCCTGCTCCTATAACTGCCCATTTGCCAATCCTAATACCCTGCTTTACACAAGCTCCCATTCCGATGAAGGCACCCTCTCCAACCGTAACATTACCGGCTAAACAGGCATTAGGGGCTATATGCACATAATCACCTATCGTACAGTCGTGATCGACCGATGAATTTGTATTTATAATTACATGCTCACCAACTATAACGGATGAATTGATACTTACCCCGGCCAGAACTACGGAACCTGCTCCAATTGCTGCGCGCCTGGAGACATAAGCCCGCGGGTGAACCAAAGAAGTAAAAGTTTTTTGTTCATATTTTTCTGCCAGTTGTTTTCTGGCCGAATTATCTCCTATTGACAAAATCAGTGTTTCCTGAGAAAAGGACACCTCGCCGGGGACAAAAATCCTATAATCAAACAATGTACCAACCACTATCTTTTCGTCTATTATTCCTGATATTGGAATATTTAACTCTTCCGCAGTTTCCAACACCACCTTTGCATGTCCCCCGGCCCCATATAAATATAACATATTCAATTACCCTTAAATGCCTGCATCGTCGCCTCGCCGTTTGCTGAGACGCCATCTCGTTTAAATACTTTATATATCGTGAAACACACAATCCTCATATCCAGTGCAAAAGAAAGATGGTCAACATACCATACGTCATACTCAAATTTTTTTTGCCAGGAAATAGCATTACGTCCATTCACCTGCGCCCAACCCGTTATCCCTGGCTTCACTTCATGTCTTCGGCGCTGTTCTTTGTTATACAAAGGAAGATAGGCCGGCAATAGCGGTCTGGGTCCAACCAAGCTCATATCTCCTTTTAATACATTGATTAATTGTGGAACTTCATCTAGCGAAGTCCGGCGAATGAAAGCTCCAATTGAGGTTAAACGCATGCTATCCGGAAGCAAATCACCTTTCTTATCTTTTTTTTCATTCATAGACCTGAACTTGATAATCTTGAAAATGCGACCATTTATTCCCGGGCGCAACTGCAGAAAGAACGGCTTGCCACTAGTGGTAAAATATAGCAATACAGTAATTACTATTAAAACCGGACTTAGCACTACTAGACCCAAAATAGCAACAAAAACATCCAGGCTACGTTTAAAGATCAATTTATACACTTGCAAGCCTGTTGATAATATATGGGCGTTTACCGGAAGGCAGTTTTTCAATATCCTCTACCAATTGTATATTAATTTCCGCATCGCTCCCCAGCCAGTTCTTCAAATCGGCAATAAGCGCATCTTCGGAAAAATCTGCTGGATCATAATTACTTTTAGGAACCAATTTTAAAGTGAAAAGTTTCTTTGATTCCTGGATCATTTGGTACTGTACGAAAATTTCAGACTCTTCCATAAAGAGATCCATATACAAAGGATAAAGTCTTTCCCCATTCGTAGCATAAAGCAATTGCACAGACCGGCCGGACAGGGAAGTCAAGCTTTTCGCCCAATTAGGGTTTTCATCAAACACTTGACCAAGTTGTGCGAGGTCTCCAGTCTCGTAACGAATCAGGGGCATAGCATCCGAGTGTAGGTCCGTCACCACTACTCTCCCAACTTCCCCCGGCTTGACACTCACATCTTTGTCGAGATCTAATACCTCAATAATATAATTGAGACTGTTAAGCTCAAATCCACTATGATTGTCCGTTTGATAGCCTAGTACTCCTAATTCCTCCGTAGCATACCTGCTATGTACCGGACATCCAAAAGCTTTTACGAGATAGTCCCGATGCTTCGCAGTCAAATTTTCTGCAAAAGCCAGGATACCCTGAATTCCAAACTCTTCCGGCCGGTCGCCCTGCTCCAGGCAATACGTAGCTAATAAAGCCATCGCAGAAGGAAATCCGATCAAAACCTTGACCTTCTTACTTTTTAAAAGAGAGCGGGTGTTTTCCAGAAAATGCTTATCAAGAACTTTTGAGGGAATGAAAATCTGGTTCTGAAACCACAGCTTACGACTGCTCTTAGGTAAATTCGTCCTAAAATAACCATGACAAACACCTACCCGGTAGCCTGCCCGGGAACTGAAATGAATCACCTCTGCCAGCTGTCTCTTCTTCTTTTGCGGGGTAAGATAAAAAGTAAAAGGGACGCCGTAAGATCCGCTTGTAGTTACGGGAACCAATTCCTTCCTGGTATATTTTGAAGACAGCACCTGCTCCATGTGTTCTTTTAACAAACGTTTTTTTACTATGGGATACCCGGATAGGTTCGTTCCTGGATTATTATTGGCATAAAAAACAGAAGAGGTTTGTACTTCATTAAGGAACCTGTTTAATTTTATCAGAACGTCTTGATACGGTTTGCCGGCTGCATTAAAAGCGTCTAACTCTTTTATCATCCCGTTTATCGGCTCTTTACGCATTCTGTCTAGAGCTCTGAAAGCCTTGTTTCGTATATATTCACTAAATCTCATCAGCCAGAACTCTATACAGTTTCTATAATCTGTGTTTTAATGATCCTGGCGGGATTACCTACCACCATAGCGCCATCAGGTACGTCTTTGATCACCACAGAGCCTGCTCCTATAACACACCATTTCCCGATGCTCACACCCTGTATAACAGCAGCCCCTAAGCCAATATGCGTGCCCTCGCCTACCTTAACATTTCCAGCCAGGGCAACATTTGGACCAATATGAACAAAGTCCCCGATCTCACAGTCGTGTCCTACGGAGGAGTTCGTATTGATAATCACATGTCTTCCTATTCTGGCGTCGATATTGATAGTTGCGCCACCTACTACCACCGTACCTTCGCCAATGATAGTTCGGCTACTTAGACATGCTTTAGGATGTATCAGAGAGCAAAAAACTAACTTGTTTTCCAAGGCTTTTTCGCGCCTTACCATATTATTTCCAATTGCGACCACTGCCATGACTGGTTCGGCCGGAAAAACAGTTGAAACTTTGTAGGATAATACTGTATTCCTACTGCTATCATCGTCAATAAAACCTTTAATTGTTTTGCCGTTTAATTCGGCAAGTTCAGCAACTACTTTGCCATGCCCCCCGGCTCCTATAATGTACATCTAATAAAAATCTAGAATTTAGTACGAAATCTCTTGAGGAATGTTCAATATTTTGATACTGAAGTATATAAATATCTTAATAACACTAGTAAAACTATTTAAGTAAATTATATCCCTGCGATACTTCTATACTTAGTTAAAGCCTCATTCCAAACAATGTCCCGGGAAAATTTCGATTGAACAATTTTACGGCAATTTAGCGACATTCCATTAAGAATTTCTTTGTTTGTTATACAAAACCGCATCTTTTCTATTAGATCAACTATATTTCTGGGTTCAATTAAATACCCATTTATTCCATTCTCGACAATTTCGTTACATCCGGTAATGTTAGACACAATTGCTGGAACACCCATTGCATTAGCTTCCATAACCGACATCCCAAAACCCTCCCGGTAGCTTGGAAATGAGAGGACGTCCATAATTGAAAGAAAGGGCTTCACATCTGCCTGAACACCACAATGTATAATCTTACCATTTTCAGCTATTTCTTTCAAAGTTTCCGGCTTCAAAGGATCCAGGTTCTGCTCCAAGCCCCCAATCAACAGAAGAGTGATATCCGAGTATGTGAGACACAAATTTTTGAATGCGTGAACAAGCTCATTGATTCCTTTGTCTGACACTATCCTACCGATAAAACCGAACACAAAGTCATTCTGAGGAATATTAAGCTCCCTCTTCAAGGAAGACCTATCGTAACGATCCTTATTAAAAAGGTTAAGGTCAATTCCATTTGAACTCCCGAAGGCAATTACTTCGATATTCTTTTTTGTGATTTCTTTTTGCAGTATCTGCTTTACTCCTTGACTTACAGCAATGATATTCGTTGCAAATAAACAGGATAGCTTTTCTAAAAGAATTAATATTCTTCTTTTAACACCCAAAGCGCCCTGATACCTGAGGCCGTGCACAAAGTAGATCCTGTGAGGAACGGATGTAAAAAATCCCGCCATTAACGAAAGTAAAGCGCCTTTAGGGGTATTACAATGTATAATATCTGGCCTTTCTCTCTTAAACAGCTTAATCAATCTGAACAAACTGATTAGATCTTTGAAAACATTAATATCCCTTTCCATTGGTATTGGGTAGAAAGCAACATTATCTGTCTCCGCCGCGTTGCAAAGTTCTTCGCCAGGAGACGAAATCAGACTTATGTCAAAACACGACTTAAGGTATGTGATCTGCCCTTTAAAAAAGATCATCGACATGGGGACTGTCGTTATAAGGAAGAACTTGGGCATGCTTTGTATATTAACAGACATGTAATTAAGATAAACTAAAACAGGGTTTGATGAATCTGTACAGCCATATATGTTTTAATACGAATAACCTGAATAAATTTTTTCTATAGTCATAGATACGGTAGTTCACATAGAAGAGGCCTTCCTTCTCAAGTTGTTTTTTGAGTGCTCTTACTTCGACAAAGGAAGCTCTGATCTTAACTAACTGAAAGAACATTGTCGCTACTAAAAACGCCTTTCGTTCCTCAAAGAATTGGTTTGTAGACGCATTGCTAATCATGCGCCTTTGGGTGTTAAGGGTTTCCTTCAGTACTAAAAGGATATCGCTAATCATTTTACGCTTTCTATCCTTATCGGTGGTTCTGGTAATTGAATTGTCCGTTTGGAGAAAAGCACAAACAAGTGAATCTGTTGCTAGAACCCTTTTTGCCAGAGAAAAAGTACGTGTATTAAATTCAAAATCTTCTATAAAAATCTGCTCGAGAAAAAACAGATTGTTCTTCATTAAAAAATCTCTTAGATATAACTTATTACAAGCCGAGTGTAGGTAGCGAATCGAATTATAGTAACTTATTCCATCAACGACGCTAGAGTATGTGGTATTCTGAACTCTATATACCGAGTTGTCGTTGATGTCAACCCCTATTGCAGAAAATTCTAATATTTCCAGGGAGTTTTGCTCGGCAACATCTAGAACAGACTTAATAGCTGAGGGCAAAATTTTATCATCTGCATCAAGAAATAATATGTACCTACCACGCGCCGCCAGAATTCCTGTGTTCCTTGCCCCTCCGAGTCCTTTATTCCTTTGTGAGATTATTTTGCAGTTGTTTTTATCCTTTAAGTGTAGTTCAGCTACCGCAACCGAATTATCAGTCGAACCATCATTTACCAAAATAACCTCGAATTCGTTATGAGAGAGTCCCTGAGAATAAACAGAATCCAGGCAACGCACTATAAACCTTTCAACATTGTACATGGGTATTACTACAGAACAAAGCATTAATTAGCAATTATTACGTTCATAAAAAAAGTGAAAGCGAAATACGCAAACAAGAGGTATCCTATAACTCTATGCTGAAAGGGTAAGACAAGATGCTTAATAATGGGATAAAATATGATTATTGCCATCAAAAACCAGGATAAGTAGGCAAAGCGATTAGAGAAGTTGGCCTTAATCACCAATATCCAAAATGCATTAGAAAACAAATATGTGTTATATAAAATTCTGTAGAATTTATCATCATAGTTGAGCCTATATAAGTAATACCATCCAGCAAAAACAGCACATCCACTATAAATTAAAAAGTCCCATCTGAAGCCAGTACTTGAAAATTGATCTCCATTAATATTTCGATTTGTTAAATAGTCAACAGCCCGGGTATCATTCATCACTCCTGCAAATAAAACCTGGATATTGTTGCCTAACAAAAGTGACATTGGAATACATAAGAGCCAGAAAAACAAAAAGTATTTAGGTTGCGGACAGATACAAGCTACAAAAAAAGCTACTGATGGCAAAAGCACCGTCTTATGAAAGTTGACAGCGACAATTAACCAAAACAGCTTCCATCCCAGCCTTTCTCTTGAAACCGCCAGTAAAAACATCGATGTTGCTATGCCATTCCGAATCCCATTGACACCATATGACCAAAACGAGAATGACGCAACCAACGCTAAAAACGAGTAAAACCAATAATTTTTAAACCACTTTTTGGAAATCAGATATAGAGGAACAATATATAAGATACTACATATCAAAAAATAAAATGAGGCTGTCATTATTTTAGATGAGACATACGTAAAATAATTAAACATTAAATCGTCAGTGCTATTAATGTATTTCAACCCATCCTGCTGAAACCGGCGAAAATTGTAGTCGTACATAGTCATATCAATGAATACGCCATTGACCGGCCTCAACCCCATGTAAACAATCACGAAAACTAAAAAGCCCAATCCAATCGTATTCGTAAATCTCTTGTTATCTACAGAATGAATGGGTGTTATATAACATTTCGTGAAGATTATGGCGACAACGATAAATAAAGTGATATAATAGATATTTGTATAATATATGACGGGGACCCATTCAAACATCAGTTCATTTTTTTATAAAAGTCCTGTAGATACTCAGCATTAGACCTTATATCAAATCCTCTCTCTATGAGATGGCTTTTGTCAGTATAGCAGGAAAAATCACCTTGCCTGCTGTTAATTAATTTCTCTATCCAATCTTCTTGTCGTTCTAATGGCAGGAAATCTACCAAGCCCATATTTAGATCAACTTCCTTCGACAGCCCCTTTGATACAAGTGCTTTTAACCCCATGGCCTGCGACTCTACCAACACAACGGGAAATCCTTCAAACAAAGATGGCATAATCATCACATCTGCACCCGCCATAATTTGGGGAACATCTTCTCTTAATCCGGCGAACAGAATGTAGTTATCTAGACTGGCATTCGTCACCAACATTTCCAACTCTTGCTTCAAAGAACCCTGGCCTAAGAAAAGCATGACAAAGTCTATCTTCAATGCTTTCATACGTTCGGCCAGTCTTATAGAAAACTTATGATTCTTCACTTTTTCCATGCGTCCAACCTGAATAATCTTTAAAGTCGACTTCGGAATAGAGAATGTTCTGTTTAAATAGTCCTTACACTCCGAAGCGATTAACCTATAAGCTTCGACATCTATGGAATTCGGCAGAATAAGTACTTCCGCGTCACGTGGAAACAGGAAAGTCCCAGCTTCTTTTCCACATGCCAGAAAAGCAGTAGAATACCTTCTAATTACCTTTTTTGCTATATATTGATAGAGTAGTGAGATGAATTTCCCCCTTTCTGCACCTGCATCACTTGTATTATGAGAATGACAGATCCTGTGTTTCACGCCCGCCAGCTTTGCAGCATATAGATGAAACGCATTACTAAATAGCGTGTGTGCATGAACGATGTTGTAGGAAGGATTATCGCGCAAAAACTTTCGTAGAGCTAGCATTCGTTTAAGCGCATTTCTTCCGGGGATATAGAAGATCCTACCACCCAACTCGCTAATTTCGTCGTCAAAGTTTCCCTTTTCATTTGTAAAGACTATAAAATCGAATTGCAACTTTGAATGGTCTATGCTCCGGTACAGATTCATTACCATTGTCTCCGCGCCGGCCCTGTCCATTTTACCTATTACATGCAAAACTCTTTTCATTTTCTGGTATTAAAAAACAGGCGACATTCTCCAAACGTTAACATAATGAACAGAAAAAATCTATATTTTAAAGACAAGTTCGGAGTGCTAAACACCTTATCATTTACTTCTTTAAAAACCTCTGTATATTCTATGTTATCACCCTTACGTAAGGCTAACAATTTGTAATGCAACTTCAGTAAGTCGAGGTCAAACTTAACATTCCGGAGAGCAAAGGTATTTTCTAAATACTCTATGACTTTTCTGAAACTATCGAATGCATTTGCGGATAATGCATTTGTAACAGAGTCACCATTTTGGATGTAATGGTAGACGATTTTGGGAACATATCTAATTTCGGGTTTGTTCATAGAAAGAATTTGAACTAAAGCGTGCATATCTTCCATAAAATTGATATCCTCATCAAATATCACCCCCCGATACAACTCACGTCTTATTAATTTATTCCACAGTGCCCCGTGATATTGATGGTATAGTAAGCCCTGGATAAAATCATCCGCTGATCCCTTAAAATTTTGACTTACATACCTTTCCAAGGAAGAAACTATGACTTGATAATCCCCGAGAATGATACCTGCTTGCGACAGAACAGCTTCTTTATAGAGCACCTCCAGCGCATCGGTAGGAATCCTATCATCGACATCATAATGTATTATATAGTCACCACTCGCTTTTTTAATCCCGTAATTTCTCGCAGATGCCACGCCTCCTTTTTTCTCGTTGAAAAGTTTAAACCTTTTATCCTCCTCAATAAAGTTTTCAGCCACTTCCCTTGTATTGTCTGTAGACCCGTCGTTTATTATAATCACTTCGAAGTTTTGAAATGACTGATTTGAAATATCTTTTAAAGCGTGTGTGATATACGCTCCTCCATTATAAACCGGCATTACAATGGAGATATCAGCTTTCATTACAAAAGGCTTTTAAGAGAAATTTCACAGATCTAGCCCTCTGTTCCTCTAGATCTTCATTTACTTTAACCCAATCTATTGGTGAGTTTATCAAATCCAGATTTATATCTTCCGCGTTTGTTATTAATCTTTCCTCTAAACTAAATAATTTCAACAAGGAAACGAAACGTGTCATGCCCCTTTCAGCATTGCCAAGAGCGATGAATGGTTTGTTAAAAATAATCGAAAAAATGCAGCCATGAAAAGAATCTGCAATAACGAATTTTGCGTCCCTGAATGACCTTAGCCATTGGGGCAATGGTGGAAAGATGTAATTTGAGTCTTTCGGTGTAAAGAATTTATCGAATTTTCTGGGCATTGTTTCAAATGCGGTGAGAGCTAACCCGGCACCTACAGTTTTAAGAATTTCATTTTTCCGATCATCCATGTCGAGGATATAAGTAAATAATTCTCCTTCTGATGGTTCAGTCTTATGCCTGTCGATAATTTGTAAATAATCCTCCACACCTAATAAAAGTGTCGGATCAAGTAATTGTACAGCTTCCATATGGAAGTGATCTTTACATAACTTGACGGCCGAGTCTTCTCTAACTGAAACAGCTTTAAATTTCGCTAATAAATCTTTACACCTTTTCGTTTGTACTTCGTCGAAGAGGAATTGCTCTGTTCCGAAGGATGCTGCATATGCAATTTTTATTTGTGTTGCCGGGCAAAATTCCAGGAAATAGTTATAGATATTGGGGGTATAACCTGGTCTCCATACCTGATCTGAACCAACAACCACCGCATCGAGCATTTCAGTCTCCTGTTTTAACAGAATTTCGCCGTCTATTCTTTTTGTTATAAATTCAAACTCGCTTTTTATAAAAGCTAACGTGTGTTGAGATATGATTTCATTCTCTTTTTTATCAGGATAATAAGGGGCATTGTTCCACAGAGAAGATCTGATAAATCTCTTTAGCTGTATATTTTTTGATGCCAGAAAGCTAAGCTTGTGATGATGATAATCGACTAGAAAAACGGTGTGTCCCATTCGCTTCAAAGTTTCTTTCAAAGCGAATGCCTGTATAATTCCCCCATAGTTATTCCACAATGGTAAAGTCAAAATTCCTACTTTCATTTTGCGAGAGTTAATAACAACAGCCCCTGACTAAGCTCTGATCGGCCCTTAATTCTTGAATAGTTGTTGATATAAATAGTGTCTCCCGAATTCAGTTCCACAAACCCCTTAGTGCTTATAGCTGATCTCAAAGCTGAATTCAATTTATTGTTCCTCATGCCATAGACTAGTGCGTTAGCATAGTAAAACATAATTGTAGCAGATGAATCTATTGAATAATCATAATTATGCCCCAAGAATTGCGGCCAATAATGATTTATATTTAAACTTTCTATTTTGCGCCAGTAGTTTTCGAATATGTCTTTGAATGACAGGTCCTCTTCATTAGATTTTACACTGTATGCTAAACCTATGAGAAACCATCCCATCCCTCTGCTCCAGTTTACCGAGCCTAATTTCATCTTTTTATTCAAATCATATGCATGAGACGGAAAGGAAAGTATCTCGCCGGAATTTGAGGCATATTGTAAATACTTTTTAATTTGCAGATTAGCTTCTTCTTTTATCAAAGTGCAACCTTTCAGCAATGCATATTCGTATAAAAATGGCAATAACATTCCCAAGGTATCAATAAAGAGTATATTGTCAGTTTTTCGATATAGGTAAAGCCCTTCCTTATTTTTAAAAACTTGGATGTGACTATAAATTTGCTCTGCTGCCTTTCTATACTTCAGTTCCTTTGTGTGCTCGAACAGATTCAAAAATAGCAGTCCAAATAATGCCTGATCTATCTTGTTAAATCTGAATTTTAGCTCACCAACTTCATTGATTAAATGGCTTGATTGAATTACTACGGTATGCAAGATTGTTTCATCGTTCCTTTCAATTCCAAATTTGAACAGACCTATCAACAACCAAGCCCTCGGAAAATTGAAATATGCATAATTCTGAAGACTGCTATCTCTTTTTAACTTTTGTTTTATCCTTGCCAAATCGCGATAAAGACTATCCTCATCGCCGAAGGCCATGTAAACGGTCTTTGATGCTGCCATTTGCAATGCGACATTTCGCAGTCGGTGTTCTACTTCTTTTAAATCATTAAACTCTAGTAGTTTTACAGGTCCGAACTTTCGTTTAAATAAAGGTTTTAACAGTAAATAACTTAAAATAAATACAAGGACAAGAAGAAATACCATACTTTAACAATATATGTTGATGTAACCATTACTTTTTTAGATTTCTGATCCTGAGCAATAACATTATTAGCAGTACTGAATTAGTCATCATTAATCTTCTTAGGAGGATAAAAAATCTATCGTTTCCCGTTTCCTTCAACCGGTACTTATTTCGATATAGAGAAATCTCTTCCAGGTCAAGAATACTTTTTATTGCATGATATTGTTGTATGAAAGATTTTCCACTCCCCTTCCTACCTTCTTCAAAAATTGCTTTAGATGCAACTCTAAAATATTGATACAACCTTTCCTCTTCGGTTACTGCCTCATACCTTTCAATTATGGCAAAATAAGCATCCTTGGTCTTTTTAACATCCGAATAAAAGTTATCGTTATATGCCAAAGTAGTGCTATCCTGACCAGTTCGCCTATAATTGTAGGTATAATCGTTGACGAAAATTATCTTTTGGCACTGCAAGGCATACTCTAGAACAAAAATGAAATCTTCCCCGTTTCGCAAGTCCTCTTTAAACGAAATTTTATTCTTTACTATTACTTCGGTTTTAAATAATTTATTAACCGGAGCGTTGGTTAAAACAAACTCATTGGCTTCGAAGAAATCGTGCGGCTCAAAACGGTCTGCCTCTAACATCTCTCTGTTGTGCTTGCTAGCAGGGACTGTTTTATTTTTATACACATAATTAATATTTGAAATTACTAATTGAGTGTCATTGCTTAAGGTTGAAGGAATCAGGCACTCCAGATAATTGGGTTCAACCCAGTCATCTGCATCGATAAAGCAGATGTAAGTCCCTTCTGCAAGCCCTATCCCTTTATTTCGTGCTGCTGAAACTCCTTTATTTGGTTGTCCAGCTAAAACAATTCTTTTGTCCTCTTGAGCATGCTTTTTGCTAATACTAAACGAATCGTCGGTAGAACCATCGTCAATCAATATCAATTGAAACTCTTTAAAACTTTGATTCAATATGGAACTGATGCATCTATCTATATAGGCCGAAACGTTATAAACAGGAACAATTATAGAAACAAGAGTCATCTCAGCTTAATTAAATTTGACAACACAAAATAGCTTAATCGCGGAAAGCGCATGGTTACTGCAAGGATCCTAAATAAATAAACAAGCTTGGACGATTCACTATCAATCCCGAACTTAAAGTCTATTAAATCTAACAGTTCCCTAAATCGTAACAATTTATCCTTTGCACTCAACTTTCTTATATTGCTGAAAACTCCAAGTATCGAAGTAAACAATCGTCTGTTATTAACCTTATTTAAAAAAACAAGGTATTCGTCACTTGATATTCGTTTTTGGATCGACATCCTTTCAGCATGTGTTAATTGGATATATTTCAAAATCTTATCAAAATCATGCACTTTAGTTGACAATGAAGCCTGATTGTGATGTAATATGTAGTTATAATCTGTAAAAGGTGTTATGCAGAAAGATTCAATATATTTCAAATAATTGAGGATAAACAAGTTGTCCTCGCCAAAAGAAAGGCTTTGATCAAAAAAGACTTTGTTTGCTTTAACAAGTTCAGTTTTGAATAACTTGGCACAAGGCCCCTCGAATAAATGTTTTTTATCGGCTACCAGAATAAACGATTTAAGGCTTTCGATTTCACCTATATCACCGACAGGCGACCTAGAAACGTTTTCGCCATCTACGAATCTCATTCCCTGGATATAGAAATCTCTATCTTGAAAAACGTCCATTTTAAAGTTTTCCAAAAATGTACACTCAAGGTAATCATCTGCATCAACGAAGGAGACATATTGTCCCCTTGACAGCGATATCCCTTTATTTCTGGCCGCAGAGACCCCTAAATTCATTTGATTCTCCACTCTAATCCTACTATCTTCAGCAGCAAATTTCTTACATATCTCTAAAGTACTATCCGTTGAACCATCGTCAATTAATATCAGCTCGAAATCTTTAAAAGACTGCCCTAAAATAGAGCTTATACACCTTGAAATGTAATTTTTAGCGTTATATGCTGGTATTATAACAGAAATCTTAGGCATATATTCGAAATGCATTTCTCACCAGATCTTTCTCATAGTTGTTTGCTACTAAATGATACATAGCTAAGAAGTAGATTATAGTATATGTCATAATCTTAATTGACAAGGTTACCCATTGAAACCCAGGAAATATGAAATTTATTGCATAACCGACAATTAATGTGACTGTAAAAACAAAAACACTTTTTGATAGTAACTCCTTGTAGAACCTAACTATTTGTAAGTTTAGCTTTTTTACAAAATAAACATTCAATATCATTTGAGCGATAAACCAGCAAGTGCATATACCCATCAACATTCCCAACCCCTTCCAGCGGTTAATAAAAAAATAACCTATAACGGTCCCAACAACGAATAAGAAGATATAAACTAATCCTTTAAAGCGGAACAAGCTCTTTGCTCTTAGCAGTGAATCGGCAAAAGATTGAACTAGGATATTTGTGCTTGTTAGCATTATTAACAATGCCATAAGCCAGGCGTCTTTATATGTATCTCCTATCCATAGATATATAAACTCCTGGCCAAAAAGAATAAAACCACCTAAAATCAGCAGTAATACCATAAGGGCAATTCTACCAATCTTGATCATCATATCTGTCAATTGTATACCATTAAATCCATTTACCACCATCTGCATCGCCTTCGGCAAAAACACTCCATTGATCGCTCCTGCAAAACCTGCATAATACGTGCCGAGCATCACCCCAACGCTGTAAATTGCAACGGTTGTAGTATCTGTCTTTATTCCTAGAATTACCTGCCCTCCTCTCCATTGAAGTTCAAGAACGAGTGCAAAAACAAATACCCATATTGAATAGGCAAAAATCTCCTTTACGAGAAAAATGTCCAATTGACGGAGTTTAAACTTCACATTTAACTTTTTCAATACGTACCAGCCGTTTAATGTAATAAACAGAATATTCAGGACGGTATCGATAGCAATCAAACCGATAGCTTCTCCACCATTTAACAACAATACAACCACAAGAACTGTCCTGACAAGGTAGCGCAGCATACTCACAACCCGGGGATAAACAAACTGTTCGTATCCCGCACATATAGCTGAAAAAGCACCTCCCGGGAGAGTAATGACCAAATTGAATATTAAGACAGCAAACATTACTTTGGCCTTCGCCATTTCTGCCGGGCTCAGTGAATTACTGAAAATATGATGAAGGTTAAAATACAGCCCTATTCCAACCAATGCAATGAGCAAGGAAATAACGCCATAAATCAACATGGTTATTGCCAGAAAATTTTCTTCAGCTTTTTGACTATTTTCTGCTCTATATTTGGCTACAAACCTAACGATAGTGCCATTTAATCCCAGATCAAGAACACTGATATAACCCACAAAGGCCCCGATTAAGGAATAAAGACCGTACTCAGCATCCCCCAAGCTTTTGATAATAAAGGGAGTCAAAACCACACCCACAATATTAGTAAGGAAGATACTTAAGTAGGATAAAACTGCTCCTGTTTTTAACTGGCTCACCACAAGTCTGATTCGTTCCTAATTATCGTTATATCAACCTTTTCTTAAAAACTCTAAAAAAACTGATCAACATATTCCCTTTGTGTGCATCACTGGTATAATATCCATACCCATAATTCTCGCCCAGTTTCACACCATTCAATACCACGTTCATTTTGGGGAACTTTTGTTCTTGCTGCAATTCAGAAATCTTGCTTAGCTGGCTTTTAAAAGTAATTCCCTGCCTTACAAGAAACAGTGTAATGTCTGCAAACCTGGCTAATATCTGTGCATCGATAACTAAACCAATGGGTGGTGTATCTATGATAATTTCGTCGTAGTGCTCTTTCAGATAATTTATAAGCACCTCCATTTCCTCTCCTGCCAGCAATTCTGATGGGTTGGGTGGCAGAGGGCCGGAGCCAATGACTGAAATATTAGTATAGCCATCCAAAGGCTGAATAATCTTTTCTATCTCGGCCTTCCCAATAAGATAATTGCTAAGGCCTATATTAGATTTCAAATTGAGATAGCGGCTAACCTTGGGTTTCCTTAGATCTAACTCCAATATTACAGTCTTTTTCCCACTAATAGCATGCACGGCCGCCAGGTTACAGGCCACAAAGCTTTTCCCTTCTCCCGACATGCTGGAGGTCAGCAAGGTTACCACGCCTTTGCTTTCTTTGCCTTTACGCCCTCCGAGATACTGCAGATTGATTCGCATGCTACGCAATTGCTCTGCCATGGCACTACGGTTGTTTACCGTAATTAGTTCGTTGGCCTCCTGCTGTGCAATCTCTCCTAACAGAGGGACTTCAGTCAGACGCTTCACATCTTTTACTGAACGAACACGGTTATTGAGCAGCTCCTTTATAAATACATACAGAAAAGCCAGCAAAAGGCCCGCTGCTAAAGCACCCAGCAAGATGGTATTTCTTTTTGGCGAAATCGGTCCAAGCGACACACTTGCGGGCTCTACGACCCTTGTATCTGCGGCAGCGGAAGCGTAAGACAAAATAGCTTCTTCTTTTTTTTGCAATAAGAACAGATATAAATTCTCTTTAATGCTTTGTTGTCTCTTAATGGTAATAAATTCCCGCTCCTGGCCAGGAATTTTTTTAATGGAGCTTTCGTAACGGCTGTTGTAATTAGTCAGGCCTTTGCGCATATTTTCAAGCGTATTTTCCAGACCATCTAAACTGGAAGTGATATTAGACTTGAAGTTTTTAATCTGTTCGTCGATAGGTTTAAAAACCGGATTGGAAGCCGGCAAGGTAGCTAGAAGATTTACTTTCTGCAGCTCCAGCGCATACAACTGGCTGATTTGCTCTACTAATACACGGTCGTCTATTCCAAGGGTACTGGGCAGCTTTTGCTCTTTAAAACCTTCGTTTATCGACCTTCGGATATTTCTGATAACCCCAAGCTTAAGATTTACCTCATTTAGCTGGGCGTCGGTAGTTCTTACACTCTCAAGAAACAGGCTGGCTTCCCCGCTGATATCTGTCAAGCCTTGAGTACTTTTAAAATCTTCGACATTTTTCTCCACATCGGTCAATTCGACGGTGATCAGTTTGAGCCTCTCATTGATGAAATCTATAGAGTTCTTTACTGTTTGATTTTTATCTTTTAAAGAGGCCTCATTGTAAACAGCAATGAGTGTGTTCACAATATCCCTGCCCCTTTCTGGAACGGTACTATTGAGGCTGATCCTGAGCACCGTAGACTGCTTGGAAGAAGGTTCAATACTTAGCAGGGAAACATATTGAGCCACTACACCTTCCGGATTCAGAAAAATGACCTGAAAATCGTTTTTTAAATTATTTCTGAGATAGGGGGTGGCAGAGATGATAAAGCTTCCCAACTTATTTTGCTGCAGCTTGCCAAGTTCGCCTTTAAAAGTCTCCTCGGTAGCGGGATCCTGCAATAAAAAGGTCTTACTATTTGGAAAAGAAAGGGTATAAGGCCTGCCATAACATGAGCGCTTAATCTCTAAAATTTTAATGACGACAGGCTTATTGTTGTATACATCCACTGCGATCACCCGGCCCTCGCTTTTTAAAGTTACATCCAGGTGGAGACGATTTACAACCTCCCGCATCAATGTTTTGGACTTGAGGATATCTATCTCATTGTCCACAATTTTCGAACTGGAAAAAAGATCGAGCTGATTTAGAATCTCATTATTGCTGCCTCCGTTTTTCTCATCTTTAATAAGCAGCATACTATCTACTTGAAAAACGGGCTTGGCATAGCGCAGGTAAATAAATGCAAAAAACACCGTAAGCATTGATGCTATTACAAATACCGGCCAGCGGTACACGTAGGGAGCTAGAATATCCCGCAGATTTAAAGTTGGTTCGCCGCTTAAGCCTTCTTCAAGATCTTCCAATTTCTTATACTTCATTCTAGCGGTTTAACTGTGAAAAAACTAAAGCTAGTACCGATATTAAAGACAGCCCTAAGCCAATATTACGGTATTTGGAGTCGATACTGGCGTATTTAGCTTCCCCGGGCTGTACATACAAAATATCTCCGCTTTTTAAATAATAATAGGGTGAATCGAACAATACCTTACTTTGCAGGTCAAGCCGAATATATTCTCTTTTTTCTCCATTTTCCCTTATCAGCAAAACATCGTTCCTTTTTGCAGTGATATTGAGGTCGCCCGCAAGACTTATGGCTTCTACTACATTAATGTTTTCCCTATCTATAAGGTAAGCGCCGGGTTTCATTACATCTCCCAGAACAGATACCCTGTAATTAACCAATTTCAAATTGACCACAGGTTCTTTAAGATATGCCATTAATTGCTCCTCAATCTTTTTCCTTGCTTCGATGATGGAAAGTCCTTCGATATTAACTGAGCCCGCCAGCGGGATACGGATATTACCCTCACTGTCTACCATATAGCTTCCGGATGGTGACCCAACTTCTTTATTGGCTGAACTATTAACAACAGCCGCACTTCCGCTATTAAACACTGCCGAAGCCATGGTATTCAAACTGGTTACCTCCAGCAGGAACGCATCTCCTTTTTGTATGTTAAGCTCCCTATGATTGACTATAGCCGTCGAAGCTACCGGTTCTTTTGAAAGATCTGTAAAATAAGGGATAGACTGGTATTTAACGCCGCAAGAGCTGAAGCACCACAGCAAGCAGATGTATAAAAAGTATTTCATGCAATAGAAAATAATTTCTCTGGTATGCCATAGAAATCAGCCACAATAATACGCAATTTTCTTAGATCGATGAAGTGGAACCCAGCTCTAACGCTATATTTGCATATGATTTTTGAGGATGTTGTTTTTTAAACGAAAAAAAAACACTGGTGATTTTTCGGCTTTAGCTACAGATATGCATTCACACCTGATCCCCGGCGTGGACGATGGGGCCGAGAATATGGAAGACAGTCTGTCAATGATAGAAGCCTTAGCTGAATTAGGTTTTAATAGGTTGTTTACAACACCTCACAGTATGCAAGGCCTACATCCAAACACAAAATCCACGCTAGTAACAGGCTATCAGCTGATCAAATCCAAACTGCCTAATGGCATCACACTAGAGCTTTCTTCAGAGTACTATCTAGATGAACACTTTGACCACCTGGTTAACACTCAACAGCTATTACTTTTACCTGGACAGAGGCTGTTGATTGAATTCAGCCAGGTTATTCGTCCGTATGCCCTCGAGGAATCTCTTTTCGGACTTGCCATTAAGGGCTATCAGGTAGTACTTGCACACCCTGAAAGGTATTTATTCCTACACAAAAATTTTGATGACTATTTCCGGCTAAAAGACATGGGAGTAGAGTTTCAGGTGAATGCTTTATCTCTCACAGATCACTACGGCAAGAACATACGGGCAATAGCCGAAAAGCTGACAGACCATAAACTCGTCGATTTTATAGGGACCGATATTCATAGAATCCAGCAAATCGACCTGTTAAAAAAAGTACCCTCGAGCAGATATTATGCTAAATTACTTGAAAGCGGGTTATTGAAAAACAACAGTTTAAGCTTGTAAAAGAACTTCTTCAATTTCATCAATTTTCTTTAATTCAATAAAATTTTTGTATTGCAAAATATGTTGGCTTTGATCATGCTGCTCATGCAACCAGGTAGTGTGGTATGGAATATGACCAGCAAACCCACCCATCTCCAAAACAGGTAAAACGTCAGACTTTAGCGAGTTACCCAGCATTAAAAAATTCTCTGGCCGGCAATCCAGGTGTTTTAGCAGTTTCTGATAATCCCTTACTTTCTTCTCACTCATAATTTCGATGTGATGGAAATAGTGCTCCAGCCCAGATTTCTGTAGCTTGCGTTCCTGATCCAGCAGATCACCTTTCGTAGCCACTACTAACCTATATCTCCCTTTTAGCCTCCCGAGAGTTTCAGCTACACCATCTAAAAGTTCAATGGGTCTTTCCAACAGCTCCTGTCCGATTTTTATAGTTCTATTTACCAGTTCCAGCGGAGCTAAATTATTCGAAATCCTGCTGATCGTTTCGATCATACAAAGCATAAAACCCTTAACCCCATAGCCATAGAGCTGAAGGTTGTCCATTTCAGTTTTAAATAATTCCTGCGAAACCGAATGCTGCGGCAGATAGTCTTCAAGCAATAAACAAAACTGCCTTTCGGCTTCCTGAAAGTACGGTTCATTCACCCACAACGTATCATCCGCATCAAATGCGATAGTTTTAATCTGATTATCCATTTTAATTGTAATTTTCTGGCTGCGAAAATCACCATTGTAAATAATTGAGAAAAGGACATTTGTCCCAGGCAAAACATGTTGCGAACCAATCAATCCTTCCTGGCGTATATAGAAGAGCTTTACAACACGCAGCCACGCAAAGAAGACATTCTGCTAAGAACATTCCCAAAAGGGAGAAGATTATTAAGCCAGAACGAAGCTTCCACGAAAGTGATGCTGATCAAAGAGGGTATTACCAAATGCTTTTTTACCGAAGAAAACGACAAGGAATATATTGTCGAATTTTTGAGTAAAGGAGAGATTGTAGGAGAAATAGAGGTGATCCGCAGCATCCCCTGCTTATGCAGTATAGAAGCAATGACAGATGTTTCTGCTTATGCCATTTCCATTCCCTATTTTAAGTCGCTTCTCCAAACTAACCTGGCATTAAATAATTTATTGATAGATGTTTTCGCCGAACGCATCGTGAACACCTCCAGCCGGGCATCCTATCAGCAATTATATACCACCGAACACAATTTGTCAAAACTACTGGCATTGCAATCCAAACAGGAGATCAGGCTTTCAAAAGAAGAAATGGCCGCATATTTAGGGATCACTATCAGAAGCCTTAACAGGGCATTAAAAGCGGCTACAAATTAACTCTTACGCCGTCAAACATTTTCGCTTTCTAGTTCTGTCCTTAGACTGAGCGAAGCGGGGTCTAAGGATTAATAGATAAAATGAGTCTCCGACTCAAAGCCGCAAAACATACCACCTAACGAGTCGAAAACTCACCAATTTACTCCATCGAAAAAAGTCCAAACGGATTCCCTTCAGTATCCACACAGATGGAACAAAATCCATATTCGCCTATTGAAAATTTGGACCGGCTGACAATTCCTCCTGCATCTTTAATCCGGCCTTCTTCAACGCTACAGTCCTGGCAAGGGAAATAAACCATAGTATTTACGCAGTGGCCGTCACCTTCTTTGGTGCCAGGCATTTCAATTAAGGCTCCTGATACTCCCTGGTTTTCCATAGGCGAAAAAAATGCCATTTTCATACCCTCCGGCGAATCGCCCGGGGCACCACTATCCTTGAACTCCGTTCCTAATACCGCATTGTAGAATTTTTTTGCGCGTTCGATATCCTTTACATAGATCTCAAACCAGCAGATGATGTTTTCGTTCATTTTCCTGGATTTAGTTTGTCCATCAAATTTAGGCTTCATGATCTAAACAAAGGAGGGTAATTGCGTCTTATGACAGGGTGTCACTTCCTAAAAAAGCTATACACAAAAACAGTGTATGGAACAGAAAGAAACGTTTGTAAATCGAGAGAACAAAGGTCAGCCGTT
>NZ_JAFMZP010000010.1 GCF_024436435.1 Desertivirga xinjiangensis | reverse complement strand
AAACGGCTGACCTTTGTTCTCTCGATTTACAAACGTTTCTTTCTGTTCCATACACTGTTTTTGTGTATAGCTTTTTTAGGAAGTGACACTTTGTCTGTAGCCTGGGTTAAGCGCGCGAAGGACTAAAGATTAGATTTTGGAAGTGATCCAAAATTATTCTGCAGGCTCAATATACAAAAAAAGCACTGAGAAATCAGTGCTTTTTGCATTCGGCGGAGAGTGAGGGATTCGAACCCCCGGCCACCAAAGAGTCTTTTTGTTAGTTCGTTGATTTCCTGGTCATTGAGTTTTTTAATAGCACCCATTTTTAGCGTTTTTTTATACTTATTTGACCGGATTTTGTCCGGTTTTTAGTTTTTCAAATTTGCCCAAAAGTACCTTTACGGTAGCCTCAAGCTTCTCAAACTTGGTTTGTAGAATCTTATAATCAGCTTTCAGGGAGCTTATATCTGTAGAAATGCTTGGTCTCTTCTGTTTGTCGTCCATTCCTACCTCAGCATCATCGTTAAGATACCATTCCAGGTTCATGCCCAATACCTTGTTATATGCCTTAATGACGTCCAGTGGAGGTTCAGCTGCACCTCTTTCATATTTGCTAATCGTTGTGTGTTTTTTACCGACTTTATCAGCAACTTCCTCTTGAGATAGCTTTTTGTGTTTTCGAAAGGCTTGGAGCTTTTCGCCGTAAGTTTTTGGTTTCATGACATAGGATTAATTTTCAGGTGGATTATCAACTTTTATATTATTGCCCTCGGTTTTTTCAACTAAATCTTTCAGAAGATCTACCTCGGTTATTTCAAATTCAATTTTAGTTTTTATCGTTGTTTTTCCGGATTTGCCGAAGTCTGATTCTTCAGGTTTCATTATTTATCTCAGGATCCGTTTTACAACATTGTATATTTTATAAATGTCCTTCAGATATATCTTTTCATCTGGGTACAAATTCTTATTCGGATTTAAAGAGGTGTGCAAAATCCATCCTTCTTCTAAATTCTGTTCTTTTATTTGCTTAACGAGAATTCCCTCGGTACGATGGATAAAAATCCAGTTCGGCCACTTATGATCATATAATCTAGGCTTCCATTTGTGTTGTTCAAGTTCTCTACCTATTATTATAGTCTTATCAGGAATCGCTTCATTTATATCCCCATTATCCATACTGTCCCCCTTGGATTCAAAAGCCAAGTATTTACCGGCATGATAAAAATCTACTAATACCTCCGTGAAGGGGAGTTCTTCATGAAACTCAGTATCCGCAAAACCGCGAAGAAATCCAGCCTTAGCTTTTTCCGTTACTAGCTCAACTTTCATGGAGAACCAGCCATTGCCAACGTTTTTGAACTTAGTATCTTCTCCAAACTCCTCCTCGTTAAGATCTCCTATCAGTGTTGCATTTGATCCGGACCTCCTGGGAGTAACTTTAAATTCATTTGTTACCTGGAGTTTATGTATATCAATATTGTGTTGCTTGAGAATAAATTCAGCTTTCTCTTCAGCTGAAACAGTTGGGAGATCATTATCGGTTAAGTTAAGATATTTCAGGATCTTTTTTCTTGTATCGGCTTTATCGTTGATTAGCTCGGGCTCTTTTAGTCTGGCGACGATGTGCCCCCGTGAAATGTTAATATCTTCAGCCAGCTTATCTTGAGTAATTTGCCGCTCCTTTAATAGTCTTTTGATGAATTCTCCTTGATGCATTGTAAATATGATTAGAAATGTTGATAACTTTTTTCACAAAGTCATTGACATTTTCAAATTGTTCATTACATTTGTTCTGTACAAACGCACAGCGCAAATATAACGTAACAGGAATGAATAATACAATAGTTACCGAAAGAGATTTAGAAGTTGATGACAAAGTTGTGAACTTTATCATCGAAAACTTACCACATGGCGGCTATGCAACGGTTGCTACTAAGCTAAGTATTCCCCGAAGAAACGTTCGTGATGAGATATTGTCCAGACGTCCTTTATATAATAAAGAGATCATTAACGCACTCCTTGAATTAATTGAATTTGTAACCGGGCAAAAACCTGACCTTAATGCCAACTAAAAGAGACTTCAGACTTCACTCTGAACTGGTGACAGAGTGGTGGTTAAAAGCAGAGGAAAGAGCTAATAAGCTTGAGGCTGAAAACGCCCTGCTAAAACTTCAATTGGAAACATTAAAAAAAGAAAGGAAAAAAAGTGCTTAGAATATCTCATAAGCATGGCGAAGAAAATCGCGCCGGTAAAGTAACAGAGCAGATGCTTATCGATGCCTTTAAAGCTGAGTTTATAGCAAAGCATAACAGGAAGTTCGAAAGTCAGAATCCGAAAATTCAAACATCAATAATAAAAACCTTAACAAGAAAAAGAGCATGAAACTGAAAACCATCTCAGAAGCTAAATCTATCTTAGAAAAACTTACAACCTTGGACGCGGAAATTATTCAAATTGAAAAGAAAGCTATAAAAATAGCTAATGGCGCCTTTACGTCTTCAATTACCTTAGAGTTTGATGTAGAACCTGAATCTAAGCCAAAAAATCACGCTAAGCAGTCCAGAAGTGGTGAACGCCAACATCTATTCTTCCCGGGCCTTTTATTTTCGCCTGAGGTTCCGCGTTGGGGAGAGGAAAACATCCAGAACAAAAATGCTTCTGATCTGAGTTTTGGTCTTGAGGAAACAGAGATGCTTATGGTTATGGGCACCTTGATTGCTATAAAGAAGCAACGGAGAATGGGTCTATTGTCAAAGCTTAAGGAAATGGGAGTTACCTTTTAATCGCCGATGATGATACCAGTAGATCCAACTTTAATTCTGGCAGGAGTAGGCTTATTAATACTCATTGTAGTGATTGTAAATATTTGGCCTTCCAAAATATATACTAAATCGAATATAGGTCCCATCAGAATTAAGTCCTCAACCTTTCCAGATGGGCGGGTAAATGAAATTTCGAATCATTAAATTTTAAACATATAAATCATGAAAATCACCCTAAAAAAACTGACACTTATCAACTTTATGGGAGTAGACAAACTAACTGTTGATTTCTCCCAACTCACAAAGGTATTCGCTGACAACGGTGTCGGCAAAACTCGCCTTTTTAATGCCTTTACCTGGCTATTATTCGGCAAAGATTCTTATGATCGAACTGACTTTGATATTAAGAATACTGTTGACAGGTCAAAAAACAAGCTAGACCATGAAGTTACAGCTACGCTAGAGGTCCCCGGCGATGTTATCAACCTAAAGCGTGTCCATAGAGAAAAATGGAGCAAGAAGCGAGGCGAAGAATATCCTCAAATGACCGGACATGAAGATGAGTTCTTTTGGAATGATGTGCCTCTTAAAAAAAGTGATTACACCAGTAAAGTAGGCGCCTTATTAAATGAAAAGCTCTTTCGGCTGCTGACAAATATCAATTATTTTAATTCGCAAAAGCCTGATGATCGGCGGAGAATTCTGCTGGATATAGCTGGAAAGGTAGATGATCGTTCTATCTGGGATTCTATCACCGATAATAACAACGCCCATGATATATCAGAGCTAATGGCCATCATAAATGCTGGAAAGTCAGCTGATGAATATAAGCTTCAAATTGCATCTCAGCGTAGGAAGCTAAATGAACAAAAGGAAAAGATTCCAACTCGTATAGATGAGGTTAGCCGTAATATGCCGGAAGCAATCGACTTGGAGGAAACAAACAAGCTTATTACTGCTGTGGAGGCCAGAATAGTCGAGGTTGATACCGAGATGTCAAACTTATCAACTGCTTATCAGAATAGCTTCAAATCAATTCAGGACCAGCAAAATAAGATTCACGGCCTAAAATCAAAGTTGTCAGAAATAGAGTTTCTCATCAAATCTGAAAATCAGAGCAATGAGAATGCAAACCGTTTGACTGGCTCCAACATTCTTAATACCATTGAGAATATTGAGCGCGACTTAAGGTCGAAATCTACGCTGCTATCCTCTACCAAAGAAAGGATCGCTTCTCTGCATGATCGTATTGAAAATGGTAGAGCGATTTGGAGGGAAATAAACGCCTCAACAGTTAAATTCGATGATCATGAATTTACATGTCCTACCTGTAAAAGACACATAGAGCCTGAAGATGTTGAAGCAAAAAAGCTGGAGATGACCAATAATTTCAACACTGAAAAGCAAAGAAAGCTTTCAGAAAACGTCGCTACCGGGAAGCAGCTTGTAGCTGAATTCGAAGAGGCTAAAACGCTTCAGGAAACTCTTACATCTGCGATTGGAGCTTTGAACAAGCAGATGGATAGTGCAAAAATCGATCTACAGGCATGGAATGAGGTGAACTCTGCTACAAAGAAAGATATTCAATCCGTAATCAATGAAAATCCTGAATGTATCCGTATTAAAAACGAGATCAAGGACATTGAATCTCAGTTGCCCGAAAACCCTGCAATTGACTTGAGTGATCTTAAGCAAAAAAGAGCAACTCTTGTTTCCGAACTTGACATATATAAAGGTAAGCTAAAAGTTAACGAGGTCATTGAAAGCAATAAGAAGCGTATAGAGGAGCTGGAAGCTGAAGAAAGAAAGCTATCTCATGAGATCGCAGCCTACGAGCGTACAGAATTCCTTCTTGAAAAGTTCAGCAATGTTAAGATGGACATTGTCGAAGGTCGCGTAAATAAGATGTTCAAGTTCGTAAGGTTCCGTTTGTTTGACCGTCAGGTAAATGGTGCAGAGGTTCAGGTTTGTGATGCTCTTTTACCTAATAGAGAGAAAACCGGATTTGTTCCATGGAACAGTGCTAATACCGCTGCAAGGGTTAACGGTGGTCTGGATATTATTAATACCCTTTCTGATCACTATGGGGTACATGTGCCGATTTTCATCGATGCCGCTGAAAGTACCACATCTTATCTTCCTTCTAAATCCCAATTGATTAAACTTCATGTTTCGGAGTCTGATAAGAAGTTAAGGATTGAACAGGAAGAATCTGAAATGGTAGCGTAATGGAAAAGAGGTGGAAAATAGGGAACGGCAACTGTATAGTTGTCGCCCCTACAAGAAATATGCAGGGAGCCTTCGTTGGCCGTTTCTCTGACTATGCATATTATGGCGGGCAATTGGTGTGCGAAACCGTTGATCTAAAGGCTCTCAATATTATCTCACTTGCACCGGAAATGCTTTCATTACTTAAGCTCTTTGTTGAAGCATATAAATCAAGCGACCTTATGTATGAGATATACCGGGATGCGCAGGAGATCATTAACAGAGCAGAGCCAGTTCAAAAACTCATTCCAGAGTACAGCCAAACAACTAAAGAATATTTCAAGAATTTATAATAGCAACTATGTCAACAACAACCACTCAACAACAGCCCGATCCGAAAGCATTAGCAAAAGCCAGGATCACTCAGTTAAAAGGTATCATGGCCGCTCCGTCAGTAATGGAGCAATTCAACAACGTTCTAAAGGAAAATGCAGGGGCCTTTGTGGCATCTATAATTGACCTGTATAACAGCGAGACAACATTGCAGGAGTGCAATCCTAATTCAGTTGTATTTGAGGCCTTGAAAGCAGCCTCCTTAAAACTTCCCGTTAATAAAAGCCTCGGCTTTGCTTATATCGTTGCCTACAAAGGCGTTCCTACAATGCAAATCGGATATAAGGGATATATCCAGCTTGCTTATAGGACCGGGCAGTATTCGATAATTAATGCAGATGTCGTTTATGAAGGAGAATACCGGGGCAAAAAGAAGCTTACGGGGGAGTTCGACCTCGAGGGTGAAGCAAAGTCGGATACTGTTATCGGTTTCTTTGCTCACTTCGAGTTAAAGTATGGCCTGAAAAAAACTCTGTACATGACGGTTGATCAGGTACATGCCTGGGCAAAGAAGTACAGTCCTTCATATAGAGGGAACAATAAGATCTGGCGGGATGAGTTCGACAAGATGGCCATCAAAACCGTCCTTAGAAATCTTTTGGTGCACTGGGGATATATGTCCGTTGAAATGGCTGAAGCTATCAGCGGTGACTCAGACTATGTGAACCCAAATGAAGCAGTGAAGGATGAAATTAGAGAAAACGCGAATAGCCAGCGTTTTGAGGATGCTGTGATTGTTGATGACAAACAGCAAGCTCCGGATCCTAATGCAGGTATGCAGCCAAACCAAGGTTTTAATAATCCACAAGACGACGGACCTGGATATTAATTATGGTTTTAAAGATCATCAATAGCAATTCAGCCGGCAACTGCTACATCCTTGAAAACAACAAGGAAGCTTTAATAATTGAGGGGGGCGTAAAGTTCCCCCTTGTTAAGCAGACACTAAACTTCAATATCAGCAAGGTTGTAGGCTGCATTGTATCTCATGAGCATGGCGATCATGCGAAGGCTGTAGAACACATCGCAGCTGCTGGGATAAATGTTTATGCTTCTGCAGGTACTATCAGCGGATTTGAATGCAAGTCACATAGGTTCAAACCAGTTCCGGCAAACAAGGTATTTAGGGTCGGCTCGTTTGAGGTTACGCCTTTCAATATCATGCATGACACTAACGAGCCGTTTGGCTTCCTGATCAATCATGAAGAAACCGGAAAGGTTCTTTTTTTGACTGACACGAAGTATTGCAAGTACACTTTCGATGGATTGAACAATATTATAATCGAAGCGAATTATTCAGAAGAGATCCTGAACAGCGGGGGATACGGCGAATGGTTAAAAACCAGGGTAATCAACTCCCACATGAGCCTTGAAACCTGTAAGGGCTTTCTTCGGGCAAATGATCTTAGCCAGGTTAATAATATAGTACTGATTCACCTTTCCGATAGCAATAGTGACGAACGGCTATTCAGTGATCAAATACAAGAGCTCAGCTGCTGCAACATAACAGTTGCCTACAAAAATCAAGTTATACCATTTTTAAAAACACCTTTTTAAAGCATATAAACAATCATTTAATCACTTTTTTAACATCAAAACTAAATGGACAAATTTTTAAAAATCACAGCCACGGCATTGATTGCCTTAGTTCTAATTTCAACATGTTTCGGCGTATTTAATATGGCAGTCGGTAACTGGTTCAGGCATGCTTCATTTACCACCATTGGATTATTATTTGTTGGGGTTTTCGCTCTTTTCTTTTTTGGATATTCCTCGATAAGATCAATTTGGAAGAGCTCTTTGATAATTATATCGGTGCTATTGTTGCAGGCCTGCAATTACGCCAAATCTAACCAACAAGTAGTTATATCTACTGATTGTGGAATGACATGGAGTAAAATTAATATTGGCGACGCCGTTCCTGTCGCTACTGGGAACAGGTGCTTTATGAAAGTAGTGATTCCTAATTTCCCAATGCAGGGAGATAGTCGCTTTGTTTCCAACTTTAAAGATAAAGTTAGAGCTAACATTCACATTGACTATGATTATTCTATCACTGATCCATTGGCATTCATTAGGCAGGCAAAATACTTAGGTAGGGCAAATGCAAATGTTGATGATAGTGAAGCTCTGGATCCTGCAGCTTTTGAAACGGCCGAAAATTCTGTGATTGATAAACGGATACGAGAGGTTGTAAAAGGTCTTTTAATCAAAGAAGACATTGTCGAAGCAGATCAGGCAGATCTGGAAAATGAAATACTTAACCAGTCAAATAAGATGCTGGAGCAACTGGGCGTCAAGTTAAATTTTATCACGCTGACATTCGATCTGGACAATCAAACGAGACAGGCCATTGACGTTGCAACAGCTATGAAGATCTATCAAACAAAAAAGCTTGATGATGTTGGCAAGTCGGTAATATCTGCCAGAGCTGGCGCCACTCAGATAACAGTTGAGAATAAGACAGTACCTGTCGAGAAACAAGAATAGTTTTCACTTAATAGAATATGAAGCTTGAAAATCAAATCGCTGACCATTTGCCGGAAGCGCAAAGGGCTCAGTATCTACATGACAATTGCGATAATGTAGAGGAACAATGGTACATGAAGAAATTCACGCCAGAAGAAATCAGAGCAATGAAAGACGCTTTATCTACCCTCAGTATCGACATTAATGATATAGAGGAGGAAAAAGCCAAAGAGACTAAAAAGTTTACCGACAAGCTGAAGCCTCTGAAAAAAGAAGTCGTGTCTCTACTTCGAAACATCAAGATGAAAGCAGTTCATGTTAAAGAGCCGCTTTACAAAATGATTGATCATGAAAATCGCAAGGTTGGGTTTTATAATCACAGGGGCGAGTTGGTGGAAAGCCGCCCAATACTGCCGGAGGAGATGCAGCAAAAGATGTTCCCCTTGCGGGAAGGCACCAACGATTAATTAAATATCTCATTCACTTTTAAATATTATAAAATGTCTGAAAACACAGATAACGTAAAAGGAAAAGCCGTAGAGGCAATTGTTGAAACTGTTCTTGCTGGGGAAGCCAGAGAGATTATATGGAGAACCGGCGATGCTTCCGAGGTTAAAGAGCCTAAAATTGTGGTGATTGCCGGAGTTCTTGACAGCCCTTACAACTGGCTATTAAAACGCTATGATAGCGTAAATGTCGCAATTAAGCACGAGCAAAAAGGTTTGGTTCCCGTTGAGCATTCCCACTTATTGGTTGACCGTGACAAGTTGCGTATCGATCTTGTTATCGGCGAGCAGAATCACTATGGCACTAAGATATCAGGATCACTTGAGCTGCATCCTACCTTCTTAAAATTCGGAGTTAATTCCGGAAAGTACCTAACTCCGTTTCAAATGGCCGACTTAATTAAGATGAATCGAACCTTCTTTGAAAGTCACCAGGTTGCCGGGGATCTGGTAACAGCTCTTAAAAACTTCACAGCCAAAGTTGATAAAGCTGTCGAGTTATCGGACAATAACCGCGGAAACAAAAGGGTCTTGGTTGATCAGGTTGCAAAAACGAATGTTCCTGAGAAATTCAATCTTAAACTTCCAATCTTCAAAGGTCAACCAGTGGAACTATTTGAAGTCGAAGTTTACTTCAACTCCGACGACTTGACTTGTACCTTGATATCACCATCTGCGAATGATATTACAGAATCTCTGAGAGATACTGCGATAGACGCCGAGCTGAGTAAGGTAAGGTCATTAGTTCCAGACCTGGTGATCATCGAAAAATAGAACAAAAGGCGGTTGGTTAACAGCCGCCTTTACACCACACACTTAAAGAGTTTTTATAAACGTGCAAATGCGTTCTTTTTGCTGATTATCAGGGGTGATTTATTCAGTATAGCATTCCGGGCCTAGCACTCCCGGAATATTTTTAACAAAAAAGGCAATGTGGCGGAATTGGTAGACGCGTGGGTAGTTCTTTACTGACAAGCCGAATCGATATGTCCTAAGATATGAGGGCTGTAACCACAAGGGCAATACTGCTTGCAGGTTCGATCCCTGCCATTGCCGCGGTTTAATAACAGTGTGTTCTTTTCACCAAGATAATTAATTGAATAGATGAGCACTGCTGCATGGGTCACTGTTCCCATGCTGGCTTTGTGAAAAAAACAAATCAGAGAAACCATGAGCAAATCATTTTTCCTTAACAACGTAAAGCTTTCCATCGATGATCGGATTGCAGATTTTAGAATCCTGAGCCGTAAATCATCAAACGTTGATTATTTCGGTATTCAACCTGAGCACAAAAAGCTATTTGTGCAGTTCAAGAACGGGAAGTCGTATATATATACTGAAGTCCCTGAAGATATATTAAACAAAGCAGTTGAAGCAGAGTCCATTGGCAAATTCTTAAATGCCAACATCACTGGCAAGTTCATCAGCCTGAAGATAGATTTCAAGATGGTCACTGAGGTAAAAGAAGAGGATGTGATGCAAAAGTTTGAGTACGGTGCTATGTCTTCAAAATACCAAGTAACAGCCAAAAATAAACTAACTGCATATTGCGCTATGATTCTGCAGTATGGTAGTTCTGCTCACTTAATAGCGCTATATAGTCCCAATGAAATTGAGGGCGACTCTTGGTTAAATCTTTTTGGTCAAATTTCAGACCGGCTTGATGAGATATTCGGAGGCGAAGGTTCGTTTGATAAGTATTTTGAAGAGAATATCGACGAAGTGAAGGCTGCTTATAACACCATAAAACAATTGGTATAAGGTATGGAATATTCAATTGCACAATCACTAATAGATTATACTGTTCAAAATAGTTCATTTGAAAACAGGCGAAATTATGTTTCTCTTTCAAATTCTCATCTTAATGCTGATGAAATTTACAGCAATTATATTAACGGTTTTGTGGCTGGCAAAAAGGAAAGGCTAAAATGCTACAAAGGTTACCAAATGGAAAAGGATCTGCTGAATCGAATTCAGGCAGTATATGGCCCCCGGGTAAAGGTTGATATTGAATTGAGCGCATTTGATGGTTTGGTTAAAGGGCATCCTGATTTCACTTTTGACGATTACCCTGGCGATTGCAAAAGTGTTCTGCTTGATGAGTGGCTTCCGAAAGATGGAAAGTTGCCTAAAAAGGTTTACTGGCAGATGCAGTCATATATGAAATATGCTAAAAAAGACAAAGCCCTGGTGATATATGAAAGTAGGGAAAGCGGCTTGATCATCGATATCTGGATTAAGCAGAATCCGAACATCCAGAATGCCATACACGAGAAAAACAAATCGGTAGTCAACAAGATAAATTTGTCAGGATCAATCTAAATATGGCGACGCTTCTACTCACTTTATCGAAAAAGCCATTCGAGGTAATGGTTACCGGAGAAAAGCCAGTTGAGATACGCAATTCATCCGACTGGATTCTTAGCCGTCTAGTTGGCAAAAAGTATGATGATGTCAAATTCATTAACGGATACGGGGCTGATAAGCCTTATTTTATTGCCAAATACTATGGGTATTCAGCGGCGAAAGAAAAGGAGAATCTTAAATTTTCGAATGGTTTGATTGTTCCTGTTGATGTTGGCGATGTCCGTATTTTTTTAGGTGAAATTATTGAAAGGGGGAATTTATAGATATATGGAAGGTGAATTTAATCCGACTAAAAAAGATCTGTTCACTATTGAAGAACTGATTTTAGAACTTAAATCAAAAAAGCAAAAGCTGATAGATAGAAAAATTAGCTTGCAAACGTCCTTAGGCGAATTAAGTGAATTGTATAAGTCCGTCGAGTTTAAAAGTGAAGGCTTCAACAAAGTGAAGAGCGACCGATCCAAATTGAAGAATGCCTTACATGATATCGAAATACAAATAAGGGAAATTAATGAGGAATTGACGTTTAAAAACAAGCTTAAACTGGAAGTAGAATTCCATCTGAAAAATCATAAATCACCAGAAGATCAGGACTATTCAGAAAGAGTCCACAAGAAAATACAGATCCTGAAAAGAAAGTATTCTGATTTCTCAAAAGATAGAACAAGAATATCAAGCTTAAGAGTTATGGCATCAGAGTTTATCAGTGACCTTGAAGGTTTATTAAATGGTGACTAATTAACCAAAAAACATGAAAGTAGCATATATCGCTCACCCTGTAGGGGGTAATATCTTTGCAAACATTGAGGCGATCCTTCAGATTGCTAAGCAAATCAATTTCTCAGAACCTGAGACCGTGCCACATTCACCGTACATCACCGATGTGTTGTATTTGGATGATTCGGATCCGGATCAAAGGAATAGAGGGATGAAAAACAACTTCGCCCTATTTCACAAAGGCTTTATTGATGAGGTAAGGCTATACGGCCCCCGTATTTCTGCTGGCATGAAAGCGGAAGTTGAGCTGGCTTTGCAGCTCGGTATACCGGTAGTACCAATGACGCCGGAAACGAAAGTAGAATTTAACAGAATTTATATTTAACAAGCATGAAGAGTATTTTTAATTTATTGAAGGGTATATCCAATAATGGCATATTGTCCATTGACCGTGTGCAAAAACATATTCAGGAGCTAGATGCTGAACGGGAAGAGTCTTTGCGGCTTCTCAAGCGTTGCAAGCAGGACGTTGGCATGTACCTGGGCGAAGAGATACAATCTCATATCGCAACAATGGAGGGGAAGCATTTCAGTGCTAAGGATTATCATTATGAAAGGCCAGTAGGAGAGCAATAGCATGAAAAAGTTTAACTCGTATATCACTACAAAGGGGTTATTCGGCATGGGGATGAATGATCCGTCCATAATTAAGAACGAGCCGATGTTCTTTAACTCAGATCTTGACTTCGCTTACAGCAAAGGCGGTATGATCACTAAAAGCTTCATAGACAATCTTCCTAATGATTGGAGGCATGGCGAAGTCGTGTTCGATAGTAGAGTTCATATGCTCATGCCTGGATGGTATCCTTGCATCCCCGGTTATCACCACGACGACATCCCCAGATCAACTGATTCGGGCCAGCCTAATTATAATAATCCGGAATATCATTCAGAGCATATTCTGGGATTGATCAATGGCCAGATTTGCCCAACTAAATTTGCAATTGGTGAATGTGAGGTGTCTTTTCCTGTAAATGATGATGTCATCTATAAGGTATGGCATGATGAAATCAAGGATCATATAAAGAACGGAAAGCTGACAGAAATAGATGCACCTTCTAATCTTCTCATTTACTTCGACTGTGATACTTTTCATTCAGGCGATAAAGCTGTCGGCAACGAATGGCGTTGGTTTGGCAGGGTAAGTAGAAATACAGACAGAGTAAAGAGCATTACAAACGAAATCAGGAATCAAGTTCAGGTATATCTTGAGTTTCCGACTCAAGGATGGTAATAACAAGAAAATGGAAAATAGTAAAATAGAGTGGACCGATCACACCTTCAATCCTTGGTGGGGATGCATGAAGGTTTCGCCTGGCTGTAAAAACTGCTACGCGGAAGTATTAGATAATCGCTGGAAAGGTGGGCACTGGGGGCCAGATAGCAGTCGTAAGCCAATGAGTGATGAGTACTGGCAAAAACCGATTAAATGGAACAAGGACGCTGAAAAGGCAGGAAAACCAGCAAAAGTATTTTGCGCGAGCATGGCCGATGTTTTTGAAAACCATCCGGACGTCGTTGATTTCCGAGTCAGACTTTTCAGGCTGATAGAGTCAACCCCATACCTTATCTGGCAATTGCTCACCAAGAGGCCCGAAAATATTAGATCCTCTGTTCCCGGTAAATGGTTAATTGAAAAATGGCCTGACAATGTGTGGATAGGGACGTCTGTAGAAAACCAAGAGGCTGCTGAACAAAGAATACCGCATTTGATCCGAGTTCCGGCCAAAGTCAGATTTCTTTCTTGCGAACCATTATTGGGCCCCCTTAGCTTGTTACACGAACTTTTGCAAGTTGGCGCTACAGGATGGCTTCTTTCCAGTCTGAAACTTAAACATATGAGAGTAGAATACCCAAGGCTTGGGATTAAAGAACTACCAGAACAGCCGTTTCAGTGGGTAATCGCAGGCGGTGAAAGCGGTCCGAAATCTCGGCCTGTTCATCCCGACTGGATTAGATCTATAAAGGATCAATGTGAAACTGCAGGAGTTCCTTTCTTTTTCAAGCAGTGGGGAGAATACTTGCCGTTGAGCCAATGGCAAGGCGAAAACATAAACACGTTTGCCGGATTTGAAGTATTCAAGCATCAGCGATTTTTCGCTGAAGGGAAAGGAAAGGATGTCAACTTTTACAGAACAGGCAAAAAGGTGTCAGGTTCTTTACTTGATGGTGTTGAGTACAAGCAATTCCCTGTTTATATATCAAATAATATATAAGTTTCAAAAAAATTTGCTCACTAACTTTCCAAAATGGTGATAAAGTAAAATTCAAAAGATGGTTACAAATTCAAAATACACAGACTTCTTGGAAAGCAAGATTGTGGTAGCGGAAAATTACGGAGTAGATATCTATCCTAATTCGCTTTCTGAGGTTCTATTGCCACATCAGGCGACCATTGTCCCTTGGTGTATATCAGGAGGTCGACGGGCGATATTTGCCAGCTTTGGGTTAGGTAAATCTATAATGCAGCTGGAAATTGCAAAACAGGTTATCCAAATAACGGGGAAACCGTTTCTTATTTGTATGCCGCTCGGAGTAGTGGGGGAGTTTAAGCGGGACAATCAGTTTCTAAATTCAGGGTATGAAATTGAATATATCCGGGATACGGATTCAATTCAAGTTCAGCATGCTGAGGATTTGACCATTGGGGCAGTAGAAAACGATCCTGATTATCTTGATTCAGAGGAGTACGATAGAGCTGTTGATAATTATCGTAATGCATTAGATCGACAGTCGGATGTTACTATCAACTACGAGCTTAAGATCTATGTTACCAATTATGAGCGGGTACGCAAGGGCGATATAGATCCTTCAAAATTTGGTGGTGTAAGTTTCGATGAGGCGTCTATTCTCCGTAACCTTAAGACTGAGACTACAAATTATGTCCTTCAATATTTCAAGAACATTAGTTTCAGATTTGTAGCTACGGCAACACCTACTCCGAACGACTTCATCGAGATCTTGAATTATGCTGATTTCCTTGGAGTAATTGACCGGGGGCATGCGCTGACTCGCTTCTTTCAACGAAATAGCGAGAAAGCAGGACAATTAACGCTGTACGAAAATAAGAAGGAAGAATTCTGGAAATGGGTAAGCACATGGGCGGTTTTTATTAATAAACCGTCCGATTTAGGGTTTGACGATACCGGCTATAATCTGCCAAAGCTCAACTTTTACGAGGTGGAGATTTCAAACTACACAGATGATGTTATCCAGAATAAGAAAGGTGATATCGTACTGTTTAAAGATACAACCAAAAGTCTTGTAGATGTTAGCCGTGAGAAATCCGAGAGTATTGATATCAGGGTTGAGAGGGCTTATAAAATAGTGCGAGCTAATCCAGGCAAAAGGTTTATTCTTTGGCATCATCTTGAATCAGAACGAACTGCGCTTGAAAAGAAGTTTAAGGGATATAACTATGTTTCGGTTTATGGCTCACAACCAAATGACGAAAAAGAAAAGCACTTAATTGACTTCAGCGAGGGCAAATATGATATTCTGATCACTAAGCCACGTATCGCAGGATCCGGATGCAACTTTCAGCATGCATGCCATAACATGATCTTCGTAGGAATTGATTATAAGTTCAATGATTTCATTCAGGCTATACACCGGATATTCCGATTCAAGCAACAATTTGAGTGCAATGTTTGGGCGCTGTTTACCAACAACGAAAGGGAAGTGCTTAAAACGCTCAAAAATAAGTGGGCTAACCATGTAGTGCTAAACACCGAGATGATTAATCTGGTGAGAGAATACGGCCTAAATACAGATAAAATTAAAGCAGATATGAAGCGACAAATATTTTCACAGCCTCGCAGTGCTGTTATTGGTGGAGCCACTGTTTACAATGATGATACGGTTCTCGTTCACCAGAACATGCCAGATAATCATTCAGGAATGATTCTTACCTCTATTCCATTCGGAGATCATTACGAATACAGCGATAACTATAATGATTTCGGTCACAACCATGGAAATCAGGAGTTTTTCAAACAGATGGATTTCCTAACTCCTGAATTACTCAGAACCTTAAAGCCTGGCCGAATAGCTGCAGTGCACATAAAAGACAGAATTCGGTACAGTTACCAGAACGGCACGTCATTTACTTCTATTGAAGATTTCAGTGCAGATGTATCGCATCATTTCCGTAAACATGGATTTCACCTGGTAGGCAAAATAACGATCACCACCGATGTGGTTCGTGAAAACAACCAAACATACCGGCTTACCTGGGGCGAACAGAGAAAAGATGCAACTAAAATGGGAGTAGGGTTGCCGGAGTATGTATATCTATTTCGCAAGGCGCCAACTGAATCAAACAATGCCTATGCAGATGATCCTGTGGTAAAGAAGATAGATGAGTATTTGCTCAGTCTCTGGCAGCTTGATGCTCATGCTTACTGGAAATCTTCCGGCAATCGATTTTTGACTTTTGAGGAACTGGCCACACTCGATATGAAAACGGTCTATAACATGTGGAAGGAGTATGATAAAAGCCACATTTACAACTTTCAAGAGCATTTAAGAGTGTGTAATGATTTAGATGCTTCTGGTCGTCTTTCAAAGTTGTTCATGACCGTTCCGCCTATCAGCTCAAATGATCTTGTTTGGACCGATATAAACCGGATGAACACCTTAAATGCGAACCAAGTGAACCGGAAAAAAGAAAAGCATATCTGCCCGCTCCAGTTGGATATCATTGAACGATTGATTTATCGATTCACCAACGAGGGAGATATAGTTGATGATTGTTTTGGCGGACTATTCTCAACGGCTTATAAGGCTCTTGAGATGAATCGCAAAGCTGAAGCTGCTGAGCTAAACCCTGACTACTATGACGATGGATTATTCTATTTAAAATCAATAGAATATAAAATCAATGTGCCAACATTATTTGACCTGATTTAAACCTATGGCTATGATATCACAAAAGAACGGAGAGGCCAATTTAAAGGCAATCAGGGAGCTTTTTGAAAGCGGTTCAATTCTTACTGTACTGGACGTGTTACGATCTGTCGGGACTATAGAATTAAGGCACTACGTAGCGATCTTAAGGAAGGATCTTGATATAAGTGATCGATGGGTAAAGCGTAACGGGAAAAGGTTTAAGGAGTATTGGCTAGAAAGGGGGTATCAGGATGATAAATAAACAAAACTTCCTGTATTCCGAAGGTGGGGGCTTTAATCCCAAGGTTGTAGCTAATCCCGAAGAGATAGAATTTGTGATCATCGACCTGTTCTGCGGATTCGGAGGAACTACTACCGGATTTGACCAGGCAATGCTAAAAGGCAAAAAATGCGCTTTGGTTATCGCATGTATCAACCATGATCCAAAAGCCATCAAATCGCATTGGCTTAATCATCCCGAGGTAGTACATTTTGAGGAGGATATCAGGACGGTAGAGCTCCATCCGATAGTCGAACTGCTGATTAAGTACCGCCTGCTTTATCCTAACGCAAAGATTATCCTTTGGGCTTCTCTGGAATGTACCAACTTCAGTAAAGCAAAAGGAGGCCAGCCGCGTGATGCAGACAGTCGAACTTTGGCAGATCATTTAGATCGGTACATTTTGGCACTCAATCCGGATTACATCATGATTGAAAATGTAGTCGAGTTTATGAGCTGGGGGCCATTGGACGAAAACGGAAAACCTGTCTCTAAACGTTCCGGTGCCGACTGGCTTCGGTGGTGTGCATATATTGATTCACTGGGATATCGCAATGAATGGCGGGAGATGAACAGCGCTGATTTTGGGGCTTACACTTCCCGTAACAGGCTATTCGGATGCTTTGCTAAACCTGGCTTACCTATCATATGGCCCGAACCGACTCATTCAAAGAAGCCTGAAAAAGCAGATTTGTTCGGAGGCGGATTGAAAAAGTGGAAAGCTGTTAAGGATGTTCTTGATTTTGACGATGAGGGTCAAAGCATATTTACTCGCAAAAAGCCACTTTCAGATAAGACTCTGGAGCGGATATATGCAGGATTAGTAAAATACGTAGCAGGTGGTAAAGATGCATTTTTGGTGAAATGGAATAGCATGAGCGCAAATGGGAGGTATTATGCACCATCATTAGAAGATCCTTGCCCAGTTGTTTCAACTCAAAACAGAATCGGCGCATGTTTTATTGCGAAATACTACAGCGGGGACCCTAATGGTCAAATAAAATCTATAGAGTCGCCTGCTGACGCAATTCTTTGCAAAGATCATCATTCCATTATTAACGCGTCTTTCATCACGAAGTATTTCAGCGGCCGACCTGAAGGGAAATGCATACCGGTTGATGGTCCAGCTGGAACAATAACGACAGTTGGTAACCAGACGTTAGTGCAACCTAAGTTTGTGGTTAATCCTGCATTCATAGCGAAGTACTATGGAAACGGAGATAATATATCTTCTATTAATGAACCTGCTGGAACTCTGACAACTAAAGACCGGCTAACGAAGGTTCAGCCAGTTTGGATTGATAAAACATATTCAGGAAAGCATAATCATCAATCCGTCGAGCAACCTGCAGGCGCTGTAATGACCAACAATCACTTTCAGCTTGTACAAACTAAGCCTTTTATCATGAACACCAGTTACGGAAACGAAGGACGTTCAGTAGATGAGCCTGCTCCGACACTATTAGCCAGCCGTAGACATCATTACATCGTTAACCCGTCGCATGGGGGGCATAGCACTTCAACTGAATCTCCGTGCCCGGTGATCGTTGCAAGACAAGACAAGGCGCCGCTTTATCTTGCTCAAGCTATCCCTGGACTTGTCGAGTTTGGCTTTGATAATTTCTTCACTAAGATCGATCTGGCTTTGCTTGATGAGTGGTTTGAGATTGAAACTGAATACGGCCCAACCATCGAAAAGTCGATCAGAGTAAAGATCATTGAGTTCATGCTGCTTTATGGCATCGCTGATATCAAAATGCGAATGCTGAAGGTGTCTGAGTTATTGCCGATTCAAGGTTTTCCAAAGGATTACAAGTATGAGGGAAATCAGGGCGACGCCAAGAAGTTCATTGGTAATTCAGTCGTGCCCCATGTTGTTAAAAGCTGGTGTGAGGCTCTTGGAGGTAAATTAAAAGATTCAAGGAGGGTGCATCATGACAGTCTTTAATTCAGGAGATCGAGTAAAGGTGGTCTCCGGATCCTATACCGGGCGGTCAGGAGAATTTCTAAAAAACTGCTCGTCAGTATTTCCTGATCACTGCAGGGTAAGGCTCAATCTTAAAAAGAGGGAAAAAATCCAAAAGGTAATAATGATTTTAAAATCAGAAATAGAACATGAAGAAAGCTGTTCAAACAAATCTGTTTGAAGGAACAAAACGCCTTCAAATGAATGAGAGCATTGATTTGACAATACAATCGATCGACGCTTACGGCCCCGGCTATAATTATTGGTGCATTGCCTGGAGTGGCGGTAAAGATAGTACTACCCTGGCAACATTAGTTGTATATCTGATTATTTCTAAAAAAATTAAGGCCCCCAAAAAGATATACATAATGTATGCAGATACCCGTCTCGAAATGCTGCCATTGTATGTAGCGGCCCAGACGATCATGGAGGAGCTTGCTGATCATGGTTTTGAGGTGCAAGTGGTAATGGCTTCGCTGGAAAACAGGTTTTTGACGTATATGCTCGGCAGAGGGGTGCCACCTCCAAATAATGCAACATTCAGGTGGTGTACGTCTCGGATCAAGATTGAGCCTATGGAAAAGGCTCTTGAAAAACTGGTAGGAGACCTTGGCGAAAAGGTATTGATGCTTACTGGTGTACGGCAAGGCGAATCAGCTATTCGTGACAAGCGAATTGTAATGAGTTGCGGAAAAAACGGTGCAGAGTGTGGTCAAGGATGGTTTCAAGAAACCTTACCTAAATCTCTTTGTGACACCTTAGCTCCAATCCTGCATTGGCGGGTCTGTCATGTCTGGGAATGGTTGAAACACTGGGCGCCGCTTACAGAATTTGGAGATTTCTCGACCGAGCTAATTGCAGAAGTTTACGGTGGTGATGAAGCAGAAGAGATAAATGCAAGAACCGGATGTTCTGGTTGTCCTCTTACCGATAAAGATACTGCAATTGATAATATCTTAAAGAAACCAAAATGGCAGTACCTAGCACCAATAAAGCGTTTAAGGCCGGTATTTAGGGAATTAAGGAAAGCACAAAACCGTCTCAGGAAAACTGGTCTTGAGAACTCTAACGAAAGAAACAAACAGAGAATGGGACCCCTAACTATGGGCGCCAGGGAATGGGCGTTCAACGAGATAATTAAAATACAAAATGAGATAAACGAGCGGGCGATTATTGAAGGTATGCCTATGATATCTCTTCTTAACGAAGAAGAACAGGCGTTCATCCGTAAATGCTGGGCTGAAAACTTATGGCCCAACAAGTGGACAGGAGATGAACCGACGGCGGACACTCCGATGGACACTGTATACCCAGATGGATCAATTCAGCCGCTTATTCAATTTGGTAACTGATGAATATAGATGAATTTATAGAAGCGGAAGCTAAGCGCGGTCATTCCGCCTGGTTTCATAAGGATGAGGTAAAAACTCTTGTCAGAACAATCATAAAAGAGTTAGCAACGATCAACACGAACAAAGATGGAAAACGCATCACCAGCACATCGGGCGGTAAAAAGGATGATTGAAGAGGCAGGAGATGCACAAACCCTGGCAGATATCGTGATGGTAGAGTCTCTTGATTTTTTCAATCACAATGATGTAGAGTCGGCAAGAATAAGGCTGCTTCACAAGGGGATATGTGTATTAGAAATTGATAAGGTGAAGTATGAGCAGGTTTTGAAACGATACTCGCTAAAATATGAGCGAGAATTCAATGAAGCAGAGATACTGTTCATCATCCAGAATCATTCAAGAATGAGTACTTATCAAATGGGGAAGATGCTACAATGTGCCCGGGTCACTGTTGAAAGCCTTTGTCGCAAGCTGGGGATTAACGATCATAAAATAACTCTTGAAATATGAAGTTAACTTTTTACTTTAGTGACTCTTAATTCAATCATAAATACACCCTGATAATCTCCGAATTGTGCCGTCTGCATGATAATGGAATCGTTTTAATTTGTTTTTAAGGTTATTTTATAAATAGAAATATGGGAAGGAAAGCAGAACCTGGCATTTCCTATTACTACACCAAGTGCGAACATATCCAGAATAGGAAAATAAAGCTCCTGTTTAACGAATTCAACTCGGATGGATATTGGATATGGAAATGTATTTTATCGACGGCATATGCGACGAAAGGGTACTATTTTGATCTAAATGATGAGGATGAGGTGGAGCTGTTTGCAACTGAGACATGTAAGAAGGATCTTGATCTGGTAAAGAAGGTGATTCAGGCCTGTATCAGGAGGGACCTTTTTGACAAAGAGATGTTTGACAAACATCATATCCTTACCAGTGATGGAATGCAGGAGACTTACCTCGATGCCACGAGGGAAAGACGGAGAAAAGGAACTTCTATTGAGATGGAAGAAGACTATCTTTTGATCAAAATTTTGCCTTCAGATGTGAACATTTTGATTCTTCCGGGTATATTCCCCGGAACAAACGATAATCTTCCGCGGAACAATTCAGAATATCCGCAGCAAAATCCGCAAAGTAAAGTAAAGGAAAGTAAAGTAAAGGAAAGTAAAGTAAATGACGCGTGTGAGGATTTTTCCGCGGAGGTTCAGGACCTGAATTTTGAAAAAGATATTTTGAAATATTTTGGCTTCAATGAGATAGCCAACATAGACAAACTCCGGATCATAATGGCTTTTGTTTATGTTCAAAAAAATTCCGGCCGGCTCGAGTATTTCGAAAATCAATTTAATTCTTACAAGGAATATAAGGATTTATCCGGGGAACAAAAACACAACTTCTTTTCGTATTTCGGAAAACAGGAAAACCAATTCTCTGACGGTCATTGGGATGATGCCAACTGGGGCGAAAAGCTCACTCAGGAAAAAATAAAGCAAGCAGCTCAGCAAGAAAAGAATAGTGGCGGCCCGGGCCGTTCGGAAAAGATCCTAAGCACATATGAGAAACTACAACTAGCACGTCAACAAGAAGAACTACATGGAAACCAATAAAAATTTACAAATCTATAAGCGACCGGAAATAGTCATTCCGGAAAGTATAACCGGAGAGGAGAAGAAGCTGATAGCAGCTTTCACAGATGTGAGGGTTTCTGAATCTTCGGCTAAGAATGCCAAAAACATCCTCGAAGATAGTTTCCTTGTCGCTTTTGACATTGGAGGGTATAAACTTCCGGAGGGAGAGACCAGAGATGGTCTGGACAGATCTGTTCTCCACATTCAGATTTTAAGTGCTCAATGCTACGCTGAGCTGATCGATAGGCATCGAAACCTGACATTAACGGAGCTGAAAATAATTATCACAAACGGGGCTCGTGGCGACTATGGCGAAAACCACGGCATTACAGCTGCTTCATTCTCCAGATGGATCAAAGGATACCTGGCATCAAAGGAAGTTGAAGATGCGAAGGAACATTACGGTTTGCTGCTTAAAAAAGCACATGAGCAACAATATGTGAAAAGAGAACCTACTGCGGAAGAATACTCAAAAAGATTTTTTGTCAGGTTAAATCAGCTTTTTTCTGCTCATAAGGCAAAAGGCCAGATAAATGAAAATGAGGGGGCGTTTTACTTCTTTGAACTATACAGGGAGCGGTATATAAGTCTAACCGATGAGATCAGGCTGCAGCTCAAGCAAAAGGCATTCGACATCTTGAGGGCAAAAAGCAGTCCGGTCACCGCTATTTCCAAGTGGGAGAATGAAATTTTTCGCATTAAAACCGAAGAACTGATGTCCCTTGGAGTTGATCATCCATCGGTAACAAATTATGCAAAGTACCTGGGATTGCTGCACTGGTTTGACAACTTGATCGAGATGGAAATGGAGATTGAGGATGCTTTGGCTCGAGATTTCTAATCAGCCATAGCTCTTGCAATTAATACAGGAAAATCAGCCTTAACGCCGTGGTCCGTTTCGTATGAAGTGTAAGTAATTTTTTGTTTGTATTTATTGCCAATAAAATCATAATATTCAATTATTATGTCAAAATATGTGTTAAATCTGAAAATTTCATTAGGCTTGATTTTGTCCCTATATTCAAGGGTGAAGGAAGGGTGGTCGGAAGGTTTTACTTCTGGGTATTTGAACTCAGGTCGACCTAAAAACTTCCATGATTCTTCTAATCTTTCGAATCGGAACTCAACATTATACGCAATGTTAGGATCCACAACATCAAAAATTAAATCGATATGAATCATCAGCATATCACCATCCTCTTCTATCGGGTTGTCGGCATCGCTAAAGTTTTTCAAATCAACTTCGAATCTTGGCAATATTTCAAGCCTGTGTCTATTTATCTCAATGTTTGTGATTGTTTGCTGCTGTCTTTGAACGTCTTCTTGAGACTTGAAAGTCCTGATTAGATATATAGCAGTAAGCACAGTTGCGCCGAGCATTAACCAGTCAGAAACGGAGCCCCAAACATCAGAATTAAAAGGGCCAAAATTATTAACGTCAAAAAGAAACATATAAATTGCGATATGGAAGCTCAAAAATACATTTATCATGGTGATAAGCTAACTGATCCAGAACTAAAAAAGAAAGTCTGCATTGCCGTGAGAAAATCAAACGGAAAATGCATTAGGGGAAGGAATGGTAATTTTTTGGTTCAGTTTATTGAGTCTGGTAGGGTGACGGTAGTGATAGGTAGGCTTTTGAGGAAAGTGAAGGGAACATAAGTTCCCATGATTATGATCTGTATGTATTGAAATCCTGTTCGGAGAATTCACAAACAGATATAACAACAGCACTTTCATAGTCAAAGTTTTTCTGACACTCTTCAATTATCCACTTCTTTTGAGGAAAAGCGGGGTTTTGGTGTAGGAATGAATTTAATTGCCACTGACCATCGGATGTGGCACTGCCGCCAACTGAAATTAAAAAATATCTCATAATTAAAAAATTTTCCGAAAATACTAAATGAAACCCAAAGAATCAGCCGCACTTATAAAATCAGTCGTTGAGAGAGGGTGGGTACTCATAAGCGATACTTATTATCCCCCTAATTCGCCAGAGGCTGAATTATTTTTGTCTCAGACGAGTAGTAAGGCCAGAAAAGATAAACAATCGCTTAAAACAGCCAAAATTAGGTCGGGTTGGATTGATGATCACCGAAACTTGAAAAACAAGGATAAATACCAGGATCCGTTCATGATGCTAATCAAACTTGAGTTCGGCATTGATGCATGGCCGGAGTTTTATTTCAGCACCGAAAGGCAATACCGTCTCGACTATGCGCTACCACTATCCAAAGATGGAAAGGTCCTGAAAATAGGCATTGAGCAGAACGGCGGAATCTGGGCGAAGGTAAAGTCTGGGCATTCCTCCGGTGCCGGGATTCAGAGGGACATGGACAAGGTCGCACTCGCTGCTTCAAATGGTTGGGTTATTATCTCACGGACTCCTGAACAAATGAGGACCAAGGAAACCCTGCTCTTGATCAAAGCAACGATCGAAGATAGAATTTAAATATATACTAAAATGAATATAAAATATTTTGTAATATTGTGTAAGGTTTTCCAAATCGGTGAGTAAGTAAAATATGGTAAATCAATATCCAGCAGAAATTATGATCACCATTCTGAATAAAGATTATCCAGATGTGGCTCAGTGCATAAATCTAAAACTTAAAGATGTTTTACCGTCTGACAGGCTTACTGATCCTGAGGAAATAAACAGAATCATTAAAAGTTATAGTCTGCACACGGGCAACGGGGGAGTATTTGCCGACACGGAAGATAGGGACGTGCTATGTGCCGTTCTATTGATGTTCTATCACCCGGAAAAGATTATGGGCCTTGATAAAAAACGAACCCTAAACGGGATAGTTCAGAAGGTGGCCAGCGAATTAAGTTGGAAGCCGGCAAGTATATCTCAGAGCATAAGCCGCGGGATTGTGGCGTTCAAAGTGTATTCTGAGTTCCGCGAAAAGGTAAATGAAATCTACGAGCATATCAAAAACGAAAATCAATTTTTTAAATAACAAAATCATGGAAAAACCACAAATGAAAGAGAAAGCCAACTACCAATGGCAGGGTGAACCGGTAAGTGTACGTTTCGGCTATGCTTATCAGGAAGAGAATCCAGAAAAACCTTTATTCTGGTATAATTTCGAGTGTCATAATGAGGAGAAACTGGACGGGTCTTATGAAGATCGTAAATCCCACGCTATAAACGGTAAATACTTCGCCTTAATTCCAGCCGTGGAGGTCACAACAAGTACGGGTTATAAATTCCTGTTATCTAACCATTGTGGTATCGGAGTGAACAAACTCCTTAAGGGCGGATGGCCGAATGCTACTCACTTCTCGTTGACAGGAGATTTTAAGGAAAGTGAAGAGCCATACTTTAAGTTCACAGCTTTTGATCTGGATGCTTATGAAAAGCATGAATCCGCTCGGCGAACTTGGCAAAAGAAACTCACATTCTACCGATCGGAGACTGCTAAGATCAGAGATTATGTATTTGACGATAAAAACAAAGTTGGAAAACCTTGCCAAAGCATTTTTGAAGCCATAACCGACAAGATTGATTCCTTAAAGGCTCAAATAGAAAGGCTCAAAGCTTCCCCCTCCAATACAGAGGAAGGAGAAAAGCAAAGCAGACAAGAGCTAGTTGAAAAATTCAAATCGTGGTGCGATGAACAGGGCCAGGATTTTAAAATGGCTGCTTCATTACTAATGTTCCTTGACTGGGAAGGTTACACTATCACTAAGAAATAACATATGCCTAAGTTTATAGTAATTCAAATGCAAATCGACAGTGAAGTAATTGACGAAGAAACTCGAAGCATTTCAATGTCGAATGTAGTCCGCCAAATCGATGCCTTCAGCAGGGAATTGGCAATTGGCAAATTCGTTATCGCCACTCAGGGGATCAAGGCGCTCAAAAAAATGGATATAGAATGTTATGATTTATCCGAGCTGCTATCGGTATGAGGGCTAATCACCCTCTACATACTTTTTCAGCACCTCATCATAAAAAGACTCATGCACCAGGTAAAATCCCTCAACAGTACTAACTCTAACTGGCTTAGTTTTATCTTCCCACTCAAAATGAGTAGTGCGCTTAGTCCGGTCACTACAAACCTGGTCAGCTGTGCTTTTAAATTGGTATGCGGAGGTCATATGGGTATCGGGGGATATTACTTTCTTATCCTCGCAAACAAAAAACATCTTTCGAAACCGGTACTTCTTAGGCATATGAGTTTAAGCTGCAATCGTATGAATCCCTTTAAAATAGTCCTTAGGCAAGGGAAGATCAGGCGACACCTCCAGAGTACGCATTGGGTAATCTTCGATCCTGCTTTTCCAGGTGTTCCGGTAAAAGTAAGAGGAGGCCGATTGTTTGATAAGCACCAAAACCAAACGATCTCCGACTTTATCAATTTTAAACATGTTAGCGCCTCTATTTTTCCAATACGCCAGTACTCTATCAAATCCTTCTTTATCTCTAATCACTTTCATATTCACAAAACGAAATTACTAAATAAATTAGTATTTTAACATAAAAATAGTTTCAACATGGCAAAGAAGAACAAAACCAAGTTCCCTGCAGATCGGGAACTGCAAAGCGAAATCGGTAAACAGAATGAGATCAGAACGTCTGTTTACAGCAGTACGGCGCTGACCACATTAAGTATTAATATTTCCGCTGATGATAATTTAGCTCATGATTTGAGGGCCGCGGTAGATGACGTATTAAAGTTTCACGGGCACTAAGATGGAAGTAGAATTAAAGCTTATTAAAACCGTTGATATCTGGCCCAATGAAGGTCAGATATCCGGTTTGCCAAAGAATCCGCGTTTCATCAAGGATGAGCGCTTTGAAAAGCTGGTTAAATCTATTATCGATGCTCCTGAGATGCTCGCCTTGAGAGAGCTTCTGGTGACACCGTATGCTAATGCCTATGTTGCCATAGCGGGTAATATGAGACTCCGGGCCTCGATTTATGTCATCGGCATGCCGGAAGAGGAATTAAACCAGTTCATTGAACAAAAGCAAAATGATGCTAACTTTAACGAGTGGTTTAAGGCTATCTCTGATTTGAGAGAATCAAAGGCGGTTCCATGTAAGGTATTGCCTAAAGATACACCGATAGAAAAGCTCCGGGAATACACCATAAAGGATAATATCGCTTTCGGATCAGATGATTTTGATGTCCTGGCTAATGAATGGGATGATGTTGAATTAAAGGACTGGGGATTCGAGTTGCCTGTTTTCGATGATGAGGCACCTGAAGAGGAACTGGGTAAGGTTAAAGAGCATGTTGTTAAGTTGGTAATTGAATTCAGCAGCCTAAGCGAGTATAATGAGGCTTTGGCTGAAATTAAAGAGCTGATGGATGCGAAGTATCCGTCAGCCACGGTAAAAGCAAAATAATATGGCAAAAACGAAGTACAGTAAGAAGTTGGTTGATGTTATCTGCGAGCTGTACGCTAAAGGAGAGCATTCGATTAAGGATATCTGCAAAATGGCGGGTATTAGCAAGGACACTTTTTTTGAGTGGAAAAAGAATAATGCAGACTTTTCCGACCGTTTAAAAGGCTTGGAAGATGATCGATTGGAGAATTATGCAATTATGGCCAGGTCAGGACTTGCAAAACTCCTTGATGTTCATGAATATGAGGAGGTAACGACTGAATACGTTACAGATCCCGACGGAAAGCCTATTGTCAAACACCAAAAGAGGGTAAAGAAAAAGGTAATGCCGAATGCTACCGCTGTTATCTTTGCTTTAACAAATCGGGATCCTGATAACTGGAAGCATAAACAGGAGATGGACGTAACCACCAAAGGAGAAAGTCTTAATAAGGGACTGCAAGCATTATCAGAAGAGGAACTATTGAAGCGAGCAAAAGAACTGTCGGAACGATTTAAATAATGCACAATAACCCATTGAGTAAACAGGAGTTAATTGAATTGCTATCTATTCAGCAGGAGCTTGATAGGCGCAAAGCAACTACTCATGTTTTTAATTTCACTAAGTACACGTATCCCGGAAGGTTCAATGCTACCTGGATGCATGAATCATACTACAGTAAACTCAATGACTTCATAACCGGCAAAATAAAGAAGCTGATGGTGTTCATGCCTCCGCAGCATGGAAAATCTGAAGGTTCAACACGTAGAACCCCTGCCTTTATCCTGGGGCAGAATCCGGATAAAAAGATAGCTGTTGTTTGCTACAACTCAACCAAGGCCCGTAAATTCAATAGAGAGATTCAGAGGATCATAGATGATCCGAAATATAAAGAACTCTTTCCTAATTCTCGGCTTTCAACCGGATCCGAAGGTTATGCTCGTACCAATGACGAATTCGAAATGGTTGGTCATCTCGGTGGCCTTCGCTCTGTGGGCGTTGGGGGGCCATTAACCGGGGAAACCGTCGATATATTGGTCATGGACGACCTGTACAAGGATGCTATGTCAGCCTGGTCTCCGACGATCAGGGAAAACGTTCAGGATTGGTATGATACCGTGGCTGAAACTCGACTGCATAATGATTCACAACAGCTGCTTGTTTTTACTCGCTGGCATCCAGATGATCTTGCTGGCCATTTGCTCGAAACAGACGGCGAAGATTGGGAAGTGGTTATTTACCCAGCTATTAAAATAGGCCCTCCGAATGAATATGACCCCCGGAAAGAAGGCGAAGCTCTATATCCGGAGAAACATAACCTTGAAAAGCTTAACAAAATCCGATCTCGTAATGAGCATGTTTTTGACTGTCTTTATCAGCAGGATCCTAAATCCAAGGTCGGGCTCCTTTATTCGCCATTCAAGGAATACAAGACGATTCCTGCATCTACCAAGCAGCTTAAAAAAGCATACATTGACACTGCGGATACGGGCGCCGACTATTTATGCTCAATTACATACCATGAGAATGAGTTTGCAATGTATGTTACCGATGTAATCTACACTCAAGATCCGATGGAGGACACAGAACCTGCAGTAGCCGTTCAGCTGACAAAAACTAAGACAGAATATTCTAAATTTGAGAGCAATAACGGAGGTCGAGGATTCGCAAGGAATGTCGATCGGGAAATGAGGCTTCTGGGCAATAAAAAGACTGTCGTGGATTGGTTTACACAGACTTTGAACAAAGAAGTTAGGATATATACCCACTCATCAGAGGTTACTAATTTGATAATTATGCCGGAAGGGTGGGATAAACGCTGGCCTCTATTCCATAAACATGTTACACAGCACATGGCCCAGGGAGGGAACGAGCATGATGATGCCGCCGACGTGTTAACCGGTATGGCTGAAAACTTCGGAAAGGTGCCGATGGTAGCGGTCAGTGCAGCGATAACAAAAGAAAGCCTCGGCTTCTATTAGATAACAGCAAGTATAAAGTATTATTCATATAGCAATGGCAAAGAAAAAAGCAACTACACAAGTTGAGGATGTAAAGCCACAGTCAACAGGTAATCCTCTCATTGATCTCATTTTGGCTGGCGATGTCGATAAGGTGAAAACTAAGTTCGTTGAACGAACAAAGGTTGTAGACAAAGCACTGGAACAATATAACATTGAGGGGCATGAGATAAATAAGCGACCTAAGAAGTACAACGACAAACAACAGGAGATCCCGCAGGCCAAGATACCAATCCCGTTTCAAAAGAAAATTGTGTTCGCGGCAAAGTTTTTCCTGTTCGGCAAACCAGTGAAGCTAATTCAGAAGTCAAAAGATACTGACGATGCATTCGCGCTGATTGAGAGCCTATGGGAGGATATGCGCAACGATTCCAAAAATAGGGAAGTAGCGGAATTGCTTTTCTCTGAAACTGAGTGCGCGAAGCTGTTTGTTGAGTATCGGGATCCTAATATCACTGATCCGGAGGAATTAAAAAAGCCAGGGACGGTTAGAGTTAAGTGCCTGATATTGGCCCGGTCCAAGGGAGATACCCTTTACACTCGTTTTAACGAATTTGGGGTGTTAGAAGCAATAGCAAGGGGCTACACCATTATTGTGGAAGGTAAAAGCATTGAACACTTCGATATTTATACCTCTGGGTACAATTACCTATGCACTAAGAATAACAATAAAGATTGGGATGTGGTTCCTGTAGAAAATAGGATTAAGAAAATACAACTTGTGTACTATTGCCAAAAGTTATCTGAGTGGCATGATGTGCAGCCGGCAATAGAAACCCGTGAAACGCTTACATCTCGCCGTTCTGACAATAATATTGCAACTGGTGACCCTATTCTGCTACTTGAGGGAACACCGATATCTTTGCCTGAAAGGGCAGACACTGCTAAGGTTGTTATACTCAGCGAAGGCGGAAAAGCTTCATACCTGGCGCCTCAAATGGCGATAGATATGGTTAAGGATGAACGTGAAGATCTTGATCATATCATCTACTACATGACAGATACACCTGATTTCGATAAGCTTAAGAACATAGATCAGCGCTCCGGGGAAGCCTTGAAAATGATGTTCTTCAATACCATTCTTAAGTCATTAAGCAAGCAGGAAGTATTTGCAGAGATGCTTGATCGAGAAATAAACATTCTCAAAGCATTTATCACAAATATCATTGACGTTTCCCCTAAGATGGCAGAACAGGTAAAGAAACTGAAGGTAGCGTTTGAGTTTGGTAATCCTCTTCCTGATAATGTTGAAGGTCTGATCGACATGTTGAGCACCGCAACAGGAGGGAAGGCTACTATGAGCCAAAAGACCGCTGTTAGTTTAAACCCGTTGGTTAAGGATGCAGTTGAAGAAACCGCTGAGTTAACCAAAGAGGCTCTGTCAGCAACAATTGAAGATTAAATTATATATGTTAATAGATACATCTAAAGATGTTAAAAAGAAAAACATTGTCTATTTTGGTGAGTAAGTAAAATATATTCTTACCTTAGTGCTCAGTTTTTATAGGTAGATGCTCTATTGGATGGTTTCCATGATCCCCGGCCAGCGTTAAGCAGCTGGGGGTTTTTATTAGATCTCTACAATTTGATAAATGTCTTCCGGGAGTTGGTTTTATAGACGATAAAATCATGCCCGAAATGGCTCTGAAATATTAGGTTACTGAAAACTGCACCTTGACCATGTGACCAGATCATGAAATCGTACTTTAAAGTTATATACACACCTTTAGCCGCTGAATCTGTACCTGGTTCCCTGAAAGCAACAAATCGAATTTTTGCGTCTGTCTCCTTTATTTCAAAGTCAGTGTCAATGCAGATAACTATGGGTTGGTTTGTGGTGGTTAACTGGTTAATGAATGAAATTGATTGCAATTCTTTGCTTTCCAATAATGAAGTGAAATACTGTTGTTGTTCTGTCATAGTTCGACAAAAGTAAGCTATTATGCTTTTGATATTTTAAGTCTAAAATATGGCAAAAAAGGACCTTAACAAGCAATACGAGAGAAAGCACCTTAAGGCGATTGCACAGTATCAGCAAAGAGTTAGAAAAGCCTATTTGGATGCTATTGATAAGGTCTTCGAATCCGCCGGATCATTGAAATTCAAAGAGGGAAAACCATTTAAACTATCTGACTACCCACAATTAAACAACCGTGTTCAAAAGGCTCTTTTAAAGTTCAATCAAGAGGTTGAAGTAACCTTAATAAACGGCTCTAAGGAACAGTGGGAGCTATCCGACCAGAAGAATGATGATATTATCAACCAGCACCTTAATAATCGCCAGGTTAACAGGAAGGTCAGAGCTGATCTATTCCAGCGGAATGATAAAGCCCTTGAGCAGTTCGTAAATCAGAAAACAAAAGGCTTAGGGTTATCTGACCGGGTTTGGAAGTACACCAACCAGTTCAGAGCCGAAATCGAACAGAATTTGTACGCCGGTATAAAGGATGGCAGATCCTCAGCTGCCATGGCCAGAGATCAAAAGCAATATTTGCAGCAACCTGATAAGCTGTTTAGGCGGGTAAGGGATGCAAAGGGTAATTTAAAGCTAAGTAAGGCAGCCAAGGAGTATAAGCCAGGTAGAGGCATTTATCGAAGTTCCTTCAAGAATGCTATGAGATTAACCAGAGATGTAACTAATGATGCCTACAGAACCGCGGACAACGTCCGGTGGGCAAATACAAAGTTCATTCTGGGGTTTGAGGTTAAGCTATCGAACAATCACCCCAGAAGAGATATCTGCGATGATCTGAAAGGCAAGTATCCCAAAACATTCGTTTGGCGTAAGTGGCACATACAGTGTCTCTGTTATTCAGTGCCGATTCTTCCGGATATGGAAGAATATGACAAATATGAAGACGCTTTGCTGGCAGGGAAGGGCGATGATTTCAAGTTTACCGGCCAGGTGGACGCCGTACCAAAAGCTTTTTCAGACTATGTGAATCGTAATAAAGATTCCCTGAACCGCTTGAGCACACCGCCATCATGGGTCAAAGATAACTTTGAAAAAGGCGATATAAACAACGGTTTGAAGGTTAAATCAATCGTTGCTGCTCAACCTACCGCAGATGCGATACCTTTCAGGCCTGCCAATATAGATACGTACAAGAAAGAGCTCGGAATAAACGTAAAGGATGATATATTCCAGCTCCTTAACAGGGAAACCCCTTTAACAAACAAAGGTGGAAGAGGAGCTTATTTCAATCCCTATGATAACTATGTAAATATTCCGTTTGATGCCCGACGCCGGGAAAGTAAATGGTATGCTGAAGCCGTGGTTTATCATGAATACGGACATGCTGCAGACTGGCAGCACCTTATCAAGGAAATGCCGCAAGTGAAAGGTGTTATGGATAAGTATCGGAAGATTTATTCAGAAAATGGCAATGCGCTTTACAAGAATTTACATACCAAGCTCGAAACCCACGGCTATAGCTCCTATGCTAACAATGATTTCGATAAAATGAATCAAGTTACCTCAGCTGCTGATACCCTAATGTCTTTAAATAAGAATTACGGCACGGGGCATGGGTATAAAGTGAAGTTGCCGAATGGCAGGGTAGTGGATTACTTCGATGTACCTGGTCATCAGGAGGCTGAGTTCATTGCTCATATGTTCGAAAACAAGTTCTCCGGTAATCCTTGGTTTAAAGAGCTCATGCCAGACCTGTATGATGATATGATCAAGCTGGCTGATGATATCATCGCTAAGGTCACACCAAAATAATATCGTCGATAGTTATCTCATCGGTTAAGAGATCGCCTTTTAGCGGCTTTATTTCGAGTTTCTTTCCTTCAGCTTCTGCTTTTTCCAGAAGCGGGAAAAGATCATCGCCAACATTGCGAACCATGAAGAATAGGGTTCTACCGTATTCGCCCTGTTCGCCGATGTGTTTTTCAAATATTTGTTTTCCTGTCATAAATAGCTATTTATTGAATCAATAATTTGTTTGGGCATCATGTCCAGCACTCGCCAGATTAAAAAGAAAATTACTCCACTGTAGAAACATATGTTTTGCCAGGATTGTAACCTTGAAACTGTGTCAGAGTTCTTCTCAAGAATCCCCGTAATAACATCTTCAGCTATTGCTTTCTTCTGTATATGATTTCCAGTATCTTTATGAATTCCCGCCCTAACGTCTAATAAATTTATATTCGCATATAGTGAACTACCTACCCATTGCATAAATCTTAGACCGCAAAAAATACTGATTCCCCAAAGTATGATCGATATTCCCAAAGGAATATGAACAAAAGAAAGTTTTTGTCCTATTGTCAAGTTCACCGAAAAACCTATACTAGCTACGCATAAACCTATGAGATAGTAAATATATGTTTGCTGATGTGTTCTAAACTCAGAGACTAATGTATCTCGTGTATCCATGTTATTTATCCTTCTTTAGGTCGCTCGGGTAATGGCATCCAGTGTGTTATTCCTCCCTGTTCAACTAAATGGCCTTTGTAATAAACAGACCATTTTCTATTTATATCAAATTCGCCGACTTGCCTTTGGCCGTGTAAATGATATATTAGAACTTCTTTGCCGGGGGTAGGTAACTCGTCTTTTACTGATCTCCAATTCATGTTATTTACTCTTAGTATTCGTGCCCGCAAAAAAGCCCGCCAGCATACCCAATATGCCAACTAACGCGGTCTGAAGGTTTTCCGGAACCTTATCTTTGACGCAAACTAAAACTATTAAACCAATAAACGTAATTACAAATAGTATAGCTACTAAAATGCTTGTTGTATGTTTGCCTGTAAAGAAGTCTACACGGCTGACGGGTTCTCCGCTGGTATGGTTAACATTGCCGCCCATCACAGGTGTTTGCTGATTTTTGATCTCCATACTTATTCCTCCATCCAGACTGTCAAGTGAAACCTTCTAAATGAATTAGCTTTAGTTCCGGATGTTCTATATTTTATCCAGATGGATTTTCCGTTCTTGAGTTTAAGTGAAACTGGCATGGTGTTTTCGACCCCATGATCATGGTACCAATTATGTAAAACTACCTTAAATTCATTGTTCGTAACTATACCTCCGGATGCTGTGTATTCTTTACCTTCGTCTGAAAACTCAAAAACAATATTTAAGTTAAGTTCACCTTCTAAGCTGAAGGTTAACTCATCATAGGGGTTTGCCAATAATACATCTTCATTAAATACCATCTTTCTAATGACTCCATCTTGGCTCTTTGCTTTAACCATAATAATCTAAATCTAATAACTTCTTAATAAATTCCTACCATAATTAGCCAGCATCTTTGCAAGGCTATTTATATTCAAATCGTTGATGTCGCCTTCCTGGTAATTATGCTGGACTTCTGGCCGACCGTCGAACAGATAATATTTTTCATCATCCAACTCAAGGGCTAGGTGGGTAGTGCCGTGTTTAAATTCATAAACACCGAGAATCATCTTAAACCCGAATTTCTCCAAAAGATTTGGTAGAGTTAAACCCGCTGCCTGCTCAAGCAGTACCCGGTCGATTAATTCAAGGTCTTTTTCAGTCAACCTCTGGCCCTGGGTGCCTGCAATTTTATTCTTCAGTTTGATGACGGCAGATACTTCCTTAATATCTGGCCATAATCTCTTTGATAACTCGGACAGATTGATAATTCTTGATCCTAAAATCTCTTGAACACTCATATAACAAATGTATATAAAAACATATATATAATAAAAGTAATTTATGAAATAAGTTTTCTAAAATGGTGATAAAACGGAAATTGAATAAACAAGTGGTTTTGTTTACTGAATCCTCTATGGCATTGGTTCGACTTAATATAGTGCCGATGTAATTTTAAGCTGAATTTAAAAGCTTTTAAAATCATTATCATGAAGGAAAAGATCATGGCAGCCCTCAGGAGCAAGTATGCTAATTACGGGCTTTCAGACAAAGCGCTTCTAGGGATTGCTACAATGCTGGCAATAACTGTAACAGATGAAGCAAACATCGAAACCGCCATCGAAGCAGAAGGGGTCGTTGAAGCATTGAAAGGTGTTCAGGGAGAAGTTGATTCAAGAGTTAAAACAGCAGTTGCTAAAGCAAAAGGGGGTAACTCTAATCCACAGAATCCAGAACCTCAAAATCCGGATCCAAAAGACGAAGTTCCAGCATGGTTCAAAGGTGTACAGGACGAAATTAAGTCTTTAAAGGAACAATTAGCTGGTCAGAAAACCAAAGACGCTGCATCTGAGCTTATTGCCGCTGCTAAAGCCAAAGGAATCATAATCTCCGAGAGGTATGCAAAGTCTTATGTATCTGAAGAAGATTACGACCAAGCGAATGCATTGGCTGAATTGGAGGCTGAATGGACCGGAGAAAAACAGTTTGCTGCAAATAGCCAGGCTGGAAACGGACAAGTTCCGAATGGACAGCAGCAACAGCATCAGCAACAACAAGGAAAAGTTGCACCCGAAATTTCAAACTTCACGAAAAGTATGAAAGCGCAAGCTGAGGGTGCGAAAGCAAAAAGTGTGTAATTAAAACAGTTAAATAAATGGGTTTAGGATTAAAACGTGCCTACTCTACCGGTGATATCCCGGTATTTCAGGGAACTGGAAAAGATATTCAATTAGCTCAGGGAGGCTTCCTTTTAGATATTACTGGTTTAACTGCTGGTTCTATCATAAAGGCTGGTCACCCGATGATTTTTGATGAATCTACCAGGAAAGCAAAGCCGCTCGCAACGGGCGTTATTTATGAGAATGCCGGTGCATCTGCTACAGATTACAAGGTAGTCAAAGGAACTCACACCTTAAAAGTAGGTGATAATTTTGCAGCCAAGCCTTCAGATAAGGCGTATCCAATCACAGCAATTAATACTTCTAATGCTGACTATGATTTAATATCAGTCGGTACAACAATTGGAGCTGTAACTGCTGGCGCGTTGGTGTTCGCATCAAGTGCAACTGGTGCATCAAACAGCTCATTTGGCGGCGTGAACGGATTAAACTACCGTGAAGTCAAAGTGGGTGACGGCGAAAGTGTGAGTATCGTAATTCGTGGTACAGTTTACGCAAGGCGCGTACCGTATTCTGCAGAATTAGCTGCCGCTTTACCGCGAATGATTTATTCTCAATCTTATTAATCGATGGCTATAGTAGCATCTTTATTTGGAGATTTGGCCCAGGGCCAGAACTTACAAGCTCTAATCGATGACATGCTGGAGCAACTCTATGCAGAGTCGTATTGGAGAACTTATTTAGAGTGGGGTTTGCCTCAAACCGAACTCACATTCTCAACTGCTATTGGCCGTGCACGTATTGAAGCTGCCGCTTCTTTAGTCGATCCTGACGCACCAGCTCCATTAAGAAGCCGAAATGCTCTTGAAAAGCTGGATGGAAAGATCCCGACCATGAAGGAAAAATTTGCGCTTAATCAGGATGATTATCGTAAGTTAAAGGCCTTAGAAGCATTGCCTATTAGCGATGAATCTAAGAAACAAGCGCTTATAAAAGCCCTTTGGGATGACATGAAGAATGCCGCGTTGTCAACAGACAGGCGTTTGGATATCATGTTCTTCCAAGGTGTATCGACATTTGCGATTGATGCCACTTTGTTAAACAATCCTGATGGTGTAGCATATGGATCTATTCCATTATTAGCAAAGCCATCACAGAAAAGAGGTGTTGCAAAAGTCTGGACTGATCCTACTGCTGATCCGTTCACAGACATTGAGGACTTAGTTGCGTATGCAGCAACATTCGGCCGTTCCTTTAAGGAAATTTGGATTGATCTGGAAATGTGGTTGTCAATGAAGAAATTGACGGCTGTGAAGTCTGCGATCTCAGGCTATCAAAACCCAGGATCGAATAAAAACTTTGTTGTTACTGAGTCCTCAGTTAATGAGTATTTGGTATCTAACAAGTTGCCCATGATCAAGATACTCAATATCAGAAAAGGTATTGAGAAGGATGGTATTATTGATGCTATCAACCCATTCAAAAAAGAAAACGTTGTGTTTATTCCTGACGGCAAATTGGGAATCGTTCACAATGCCATTGCTATTGAAGAATGGGAAAAGGTCGAAGGGATTAACTATGCTAAATACGATCGGGCGTTATTGAGTAAATGGAGGGATAACGATCCATGGAGAGAGTATACAAACGTTGAATTGAACGCTTTCCCTGCATTAGAATCAATCGATGGTATTTACATTCTTCAAACTGACGTAGTAGCTGCATAATGGGCGGGACTAAAGCAACAGAAGAGAAACAAGGGGCGCAAGGCGCTTCTGTTTCTTCAGAAGACACTCCTAAATGGGTGCAATTGGTTTTGGACTCAGCTCAGTTAGTGATCGAATCTAACAAACTTGTTATTGACGCGGCAAAGTCTTTAGGTGATTCCTTTAAAGCTCTTAGTGAGCTGTTGGATGAAGTATTAACCTCAAACAAAGGAGCGGTCGACGGCAATCAAGCCTTAGCAGAATCCAATGAAAGAGTTGTATTTGCTGTTGAAGCTTTCAGGGAAAAAGGCGGCGAGCTTGTTGATCGGATTATCGAAGCGAGTAAGCCCAAATCGGACGACGATGCTGGACAAGTCAATGATGCAATTGTCATCGATACTAAAGCTAAATATCGGGTTGTTGAAGGCCGAAAGATCGTTGATAAAAACAATCCTGAAAAAGAGTATTTGGCAGGCGAAAATGTAACCCATCTGGGCGAAGAAAGGCTTAAAAACCTACTTGCACAAGGGTTGATCGAAGAGGCATAACTGAAAGTTCTTTGAAATGAAAAACAGGGAAGCATTATTAGACACAATTCTTATTCCGGGAGTTCAAGGTAGAACTGCTGATTTAGAGCTTATGCGCAAAGGCTTGGATCCTGAGGCTGAGTTTTCTATGAATAATGATGCTGCCATAACTGATGCTTCCCTGGCTGTATTGTTCAAACTGAGAGGGGTAAAGCGGATCACAGAGGGCGAATTTTCTATCGAATTAGATCAAGACGCTATCGAGAAGAGAATCGCTTTCCTAACTAACGGAGGCTTCGATGTAAAGCCCGTTCCGACGATAAGGGATGGATCATATTTATGGTAAATCAATATCCCCATATCATTAAGTTAGACATCTCCGTACAGCAGGATGCTGTTCTGGATGTGCTTGGTAATTGGGTTGTTCCAGAGATAGATCCTCAAATTATTGAGATCCCATGTCGGTATGAAAAGAATCAAGCCGGCAAGGTGATTCCCAGTGCAGATGGCGGGCAGATTGTCTACACAGGCATTGCTTACATGCCTTTAGGATACCCCGACATCTCGGTAGGAAAAGCTTTTGAGATATACGACCCTGAAAAGGTTATTATCTCAAGCGAGGCTAAAGATTTTAGGCGTGGACAGTTAAATGCCAGGCTATGGGTATGAAGCCAAAATTTAGCAGGTCTGATGTTAATCGCATGTTTCAAGACCGGATACAACGGATTGAACAGGCTATCATCAGCAGGCTTATCCTTGTCGGTGAAACGTTCGTTAAAAATGCCCGCGAAAACGGGAACTATAATGACGTCACCGGGAATCTGCGAAGCTCCATCGGCTACATCGTCATGAAAAACGGGAAAATTGTCAGTGAGAATTTCGAGCAATCTGCTACAGGTACTGAAAAGACACCAGGTGTAACGTCTGCAAAGAAATTTGTAGCAGAGCTTAAAGGGCGGTTTGAAGGTGGCTATGCTCTAATTGTTGTCGCCGGGATGGAATATGCCGCAGCTGTTGAAAGCCGGGGTAAAGATGTCCTGACGTACTCTGGTATTCAAGCCGAGGAATCGTTAAAAAAAGCGATGGCGCAGATATCAAGAAAGGTGAAATCTTTATGAAAACATCATTAGACGCACTTCAAATCCTGTATATCACCACTAAGAATGCGCTGTTTTACAACACCAGTAAACCTAATGGCGATATCTATAAGCAACAGAGGCCTCTTAATTCACGAAAGGAAGATGTTGTGGTTAATGGGCTGCCATTGAACAGGGACGATATCCAGAGAGGAGTACTAAACGTAAATATTTATGTACCTAATCTCAGGTTAACGGTCAACAAGGTTACTGACAATTCACAACCGAACTTAATACGACTGAAGGAGCTAGCCGACATATTCAATGGATACTTTCTTAATGAGGTTTGGGATGAACATGGAGACTATTGCTTTAAAATACAGCAAGACAACATTTTCGAAGACGAGTACAATCAGCACTACGTGAATTTCAGAGTGGAATTTTATTCAGCAAACATTAATAACTAATTAATAAAGACATGGCAAAAAAAGTATACGGCTTAAAAGCGATCACTATAGGAGATATCGCTGTCGATGGTGGCATGGGAACTACATTGACTGAAATATTCGGCCAAACAGTTGCAGGAACAGCGGTTCTTGAATCAACTGAACCAGTAGTCGAAAATATCCCCATTGAGGAAAGTTCCCTACCATTTGATAGCATTACTACTGAAGAGGCTGTTTTTACCCTGAGGGCTAGCACTTACAATATTAGCGCGGACACGATGCTTCTATTGTTTGGAGGCACCGTAACAGGGACAGGAGAAAATAAAACCTGGTCGGCACCTGTTGATGGAGTTGTACCCAGCATAGAGAAGTCTGTTGTGGCGGAAACTAAGTCTGGTATCAAGTTCAACTTTGTTCGTATGAAGCTTTCAGGTGCGCTGGAAGCGACATTTGACAAGACCAGATTAGGCCAAATTAACTGGACCGGTACTGTATTAATTCCAACTAAGGCTGCAACAGCTCCATGGAATATTGTATTCGGTGTAGCGGCTTAGTATTATACTCTTTCCTTTCATGAATTAGCCTCCATCTGGGGGCTTTTTCTATTATTCTATAAACATCTTTGAATATTAATGTCTTGCGGTTAAGATGGCAGCCTTACTCGTTTTATCTGCGGTAATTTTAAGGCATGGAAGAGAAAAATGTACTGTCTAATGCTAGCGGCATCCTTACCGATAGCGCATCAGATAGGCTAGAATTCACTATAGAACCCAAGACATTTTTAGACAAGCTTTTGGTTAAACTCAGGTTAAAAAAGAAGCAAATCATGTCTTATGAGTTACGCCCGATTCTGGTCGGTAACAGGTATAAAATAGCCTGTAAAGCTCTGAATATCCCATCTTCAATTTTAGAATCTGGGATTATGACTGCTATCATGAAAGGGTCTCATGATCACACAGATGACTTCATTTATATTGCTGCAGTTGCTATTCAAAATGACCGAAACGAGCCCTCTAAGGAGCTTTTAGAGGAGTTGAGATGGGTCGATGACAAAACATTAGCGGTACTCCTGGACAAAGCCCTATCAACCATAGATGTCCAAGCTTTTATGAAATCTATCATATTGATTCTGGGAGCAGAAATTCTGAGTCAGAAAAAAGTGAGCCCGACAGATTAAAGGGAGATAATAGCCCTTTTGGATTAATAGGAAGCGTATGCAAATATTTTGGATGGACCGATGAGTATGTGCTATGGAAGCTAAGCTGGAATAAGCTCTTAATGTATATGGCAACAATCCCAACCTATAAACCTGACAAAAAAGAAAATGATATTATCGAGGTATCGCCAGAAGATGAAGAAAGAGAAATAAGAAGACTTATAAGCGGTAAATAAAAATGGGAGTAAATATATCAGGCGGCGAGTTAGAATGGGATGCCATAATAAATGGGTCTCAATTTAATGGTCAGATAAGAAAAATGGAGAATGATATAAACAACTTCTCCAGAAACATGAAAAACGGAGGTTCTGAAATGGACCGATACTTCCAAATCATCGGAGGTGCCGTTGCCGGATATTTATCTGTCCAGGCCTTAACTGATTTTTCGAGGAAGGTAATTGATATAACCGCCGAATTTCAAAAGTTCCAGGCTGTATTAACCAATACCTTAGGATCCGAAGCTCTCGCTGATTCTGCCATGAGTCAGATTCAGGATTTTGCTGCAAAAACCCCCTTTTCTGTCAGAACGCTCACTGATGCATTTGTGAAGCTTGCCAATCAGGGCTTTGTCCCTACAGGAAAGCAAATGCGGCAGCTGGGAGACCTAGCTTCATCTACCGGCAAAGACTTCAATCAGTTGGCAGAAGCTATCCTCGACGCTCAAACAGGCGAATTTGAGAGGCTGAAGGAGTTTGGTATTAAAGCCAAAGATGCAGGAGATAAAGTTGTTTTCACTTTTAAAGGTGTTGCAACTGAAGTTGATAAAACATCTTCTTCAATTCGGAACTATATCACATCCTTAGGCGATGCTGAAGGTGTTTCAGGATCCATGGCCGCTATTTCTGGTACATTGGGAGGGCAGATATCTAATCTTGAAGATAACTGGGATCAACTTCTAAAAACAATAGGAGAGGGAACGGATGGTGTTTTTAGTTCAGCTATCACTGCTCTATCTAAAATGCTTGATGCTGTTACAGAGTATGTTGATAAGGCAAATATAGCCAGCAAGTATAATTTGTCTAGTTCGAAGCCCAATGCATCAGGATTACTTGGAGGCCCTTTCTCTGGTCTAATGTCTCTTCTTAATAGCAATCCTGATCAAGCTGGATTTGTTCAAGAGTTAAACAAGGGATTATCCGAGCAAAATAACATCTTTTTAGAAAACGCTAAGTATTTCAGACAATATCAGGAGCAATATAAAAAGCTTGAAAAGGAAAGAGCTTTTGCGCTGAAAGGAGTTAATGATCCAAACTTAAGGAAGGCAATTGATGCTGAATATCAAAAAGCTAAAAAGATCATTAACGATAGTGCAGTTCAGTATGTAAAGAATAAGAACAAAAAGGCGGATTCAAATTTCGGAACTTCGAAAAATGGAAAGACAGATGAGGAAAGGAGGTTAGAAAGAATTTCTAATGCTTATAATAAACTTCAGAGTGATTTGAATTTTATTAATCTCGACAAAAAGCTTTCGCTCGAAGAGATTGATGAACAAAAGATCAATGCCTATGAGAGTCTTCTTAAATCTTTACTTGACAATGGGATTAAGCCCACAGATAGGGCTATAGTCGATGTTACAGATAAGATTTTTAAATTCAATCAGGAACTGAATTCCATTGAGGGGAACAAATTCCAGATAGGAGTTGATGCCAGAGAATTAGAGGATAAGGCAAAGCAGTCGGTTAAAGAGTTTCAAGATCTGGTGAAGGCTGGAGAAGATGTTGAGGCAACTGTAGGAAATATAAACAAGGAAATCACTAAGGGATTTCTGCCTAAAGTAAAGAGTGCGGAAACCAGATTCAGAGAGCTTGGAGACAAAGCTTATGGTGTGGCTGATGGCCTGTGGTACTGGTCAGAGGCGCTACATGACGTTGATCCTTTGTTTAGTAAAGTTCTGGGTAAGATCGGAGAAATCTCAAACGGAATCGGGAATGTTTCCAAAGGCCTCGAGGCGATGCAAGCAGCGAAGGCAACAGAGGGAAGCTTTGATAACATATTATCCGGATTTAATACTATAGGCTCAGCGATAGGTGTCGTGAAAGGCATTGTTTCCTTGTTCGATAAGTCAGAGGAGAAAAGACGAAAAGCCGAAGAACAACGCGCATATTCCCAGGATCTTCAGATCAAAGCCATTGAAGCCCAAACAAAGGCGATGGAGAGGCAACTTTCTGTGATAAAAGACCTTTATGGCGCTGAACGTCTGGAAAAATATGGACAATCGCTTGAAGAGATAACCCGCAAGAGGGAAGAACTTCAAAATTCATTAAACGGTAAATACATGCTTTCCGATGATAAATCCGACAGCGATGTACTGGCTCGGTTCAATTCGGGTCAATTCAACCTGGATGAAATGCGAAAAGAGCGCGACCAGCTCGCGAAGGAGGTTGAAAATGATAGGAAGTATTTAGACGACTTAAAGAAAAAGGGCCTGGAATATAGATACAGCTCTATGGATAAGTTCCAGGCTGATAACAGAAAAAGAAACCTGGATGTCACTCAATACTATATTGATATCGCCGAGAGCGCCGCAAGCCTCCAGGGTAAAACCGTAGAAGAACTTACTCAACTATTGGATTCTGGCAGGTTGGACGAGGTTACCAGAACCGCCGTACAGAATCTCATAACCTTTGAGCAGCAATATAAAGACACTCTTAATGCGATGCGTGAAGAGGCGACCGGAATAGGGTTCAATGAAGTAGTTGATAGCATCGTTGATATGTTTGCTCGGGGGAATGCAGCGGCTGAAGACTTCGGGAAGAACTTCGAGGAGATAATGAAAAAATCAATCCTGAACTCTTTCAAACGCAATTCACTTGAAAAAGAGCTGCAGAAGTTCTATCAGGATTTTGCAGCCAAAGCGGAATCAGGTGGAGGACTAGATCAGGGTGAATTAGGCAGCCTCAAAACCTTGTATGATGCCATAATTGCCAATTCCAAGAAACAGTTTGAAGAATTGGAGAAAGCAACAGGGATGGATTTTGCAAGTGAATCAGCCTCGTCGTCAAACTCCCTTTCTGGCGCTTACAAGTCAGCATCACAAGAAAGCATCGACTTATTAGCTGGTCAGACTGGAGGAATGAGACTGGCACAGTTGCAAACAAACCTCATACTGACCAGTCAAAAGGGAATCCTTCAGGATCAATTGAATATCGCCATGGCTGGAATACGACACTGGCAGGCCATCGAGGCCAACACTTTGCGAACTGCCAATAATACTGACCGAATGCAGTCGATTGAAAGTTCGCTTAAGTCTATTTCTGAGAAGATGGATAAAAACAGCAACGCCCTTGCAGCTAACGGGAAAATAGGAGGATAGACATGAAAGGACTTTATAAAATAGACACCCAGGATGTTTATGAAACCTATAGGTTTATCGTTTCCAAAGGCTCTGATACTTTCCTTCAGCCTCGAAAACGCAAGGCTCCTGATCAGTATGACTGGAAGGATGAAAATGGCGTTGAGTATGATTTGGCTGATCCAACATTTGAACCCAGGACCTTACAGCTTGAAGGAACTATTGAGGGTAGTGATGAACTTGATTTTCAACTTAAGTGGAACGCCTTTAAAACATTATGGCAATTAGGTGGCGCCAGGCAAATTGAAGCGATTGAGATCGGAGAAACTGTTTTAGTGTTCTGTGAGCAATTTCAGCAAACAGAGCGCCTTACCCGGATGAAGGGTGGCAATAAAGTATATGTAAAAGTTGCCCTCACACTAAAAGAAGTGATAGACCCATTCTTTGACACATTAATAATTGATACAACCACTGTAGATATAATATTCCCATGACTATATTAAGCGGAAGAATTAAAAATAAACTCTTTACCGAGAATGAATGGCTGGTTGCTGATCCTCAATTATTAAAGGGCGAACTGATCTTTGTCAAGGATGGTGAAGATGTAAAAATGAAAGTTTCCCTTATTGACGGGGCTAGATTTTCTGAAACAGAATACAGTTCCCTGTCAAAGGTTGAAATCAGGGAGCTGATACTAAATGGTGCTGTAGGCTTTAACCCGACCGTAGTTGGCAGCGGTGGTACTCTTCCTGCAACGACAACTAAAGAGTTTATGTTCGTTGGCCCGGGAACTTTCAACAAGCCCGGAGGCGGAACAATCGTGACCACCGAAAACCTGAATGTGCTAAGTTCCGATGGCGCTACCTGGGTATTAAGCAAATCAGTGCCAGTCACAGTTCCGCCGCCAAAAATACCTGCATGGCAAGCTCAGGTTTATACCGCAGGGCTTCAGGTTAACAGGAATGGCAACTTCTATGAGGCCGTTGTAAACACTACTGCAGGACAGGAACCAGGCATAGTTCCCGAAACAATCTGGAAACGGGTTAATCTTCCATCGGCTGCCGTAGCTGTTAAAAGCTATAAAACGGGTGATCAGGCAAAGAATGCCGCTGGTGAAATACTTGTGGCGATTAAAGATGCCGCTATAGCCGATACTGCTCAGACAACCGGCACATTTATGAAGCAGGGACTCAGTGTGTCAAATATTTATAACATCGAAAATTATTACGGTAGATAATGGAAAAATTTATTGATTTGAGTACAGTTCCCGGGGTAACTCTCGGCTTTTTTGGAGCTCCGCCATACACCCCACAGGAATATCTAAATGCTCATAATAACCGCATTGCTATTCAGGATGAAATAGATACAGCTTACAATCAAGGGTATACAAAGGTGTCTTTTAAAAAATGTGAGCTGACGTTGGGTTATGAACTAACGGTAGATTCTGCATTTGCTGGCAATGGTGCTGACTTAATCAATCTCCGTAGCAACACAGAGTATGATTTCGGTTTTTCCAAAATCGAAATGATGTTCGATAGCGCGAACAAATCCCCTTATCATACCACGGTTAACAATTTCACCAATCCCTATCAGCTAAACGGGCGGGTGATCACAAGTAAAGGGGCAAATAATGTTATCCTGCGAAACCTTGAGATTAAAGGAGACATCTTCTTTCGGTCGTTTGCCAACACTAATGAGAAAAATGAAGAGCAGACGTATGCCTTTGACTTTGGCACCCTGTCAAATAACGTCAGGGTATTTGACTGTGATTTCTACGGGTTCATGGGAGATGCGTTTTCAAGTCGGGGGCCGTCAGCTGAGGACAATGTCTTAGCGGACATAGGAACGTATTACCCTGGCTATTTTAACGGATCTTCTGTTATCGCTAAAGCGGGATGTTATGTTACCAATTTGATTGATATTGATTTGGTTAAAGAGGCTGCTAATAACAGGTATTCACCCGGAGTTGTTCAGGTTAGGAGAATGGGCGGTGTTGACCGTACGCCTATGCTGGCGAACCCTATGTTTGAGCTTGTCTTCTTTACCGCTGCGGGTGCAATGATTAGCAGGGACCTATATACTCCATTTGACTTGATCAAGCTACCAAGAAATGCTGCTAAAGTAAGGATGCAGATATTCAACGAGGTGGACGGCCAGGCATCAATTACGCATGGAATGTATTCCCTGCACCTCAATATTCCAAATCAAAGACATGTTGAGATCAGGGACTGTAAGATACACGATAATCACAGGGGCGGTATATCGAACATGCCTGATGACTGTATAATTCATTATAATGAGATCTATAATAATGGACTTGACAGTGGGATTGGAGCACCATTATTCCCAGGGACAACCCGTTACCAAATAAACATAGAGGATATTTATAGTGCTAACGTAACAATTGAGAACAACAAGCTGTATGCTGGATATCATGGAATTCTGATTGGTTCTGAAACTATTAAAATCCATAACAATCAGCTATCTAATACTGGCGGGATAGTAATTTTCCGGTGCAGCTCGGCTGTAATTGCCAATAATAAAGTTTCTGCTAATGGAGGTATTTTACCCCCGTTTAATCTGTTTGATGGGAATGGTACACGAGGTAATATAAGGTCGATAGCAGTTTACGGAAACAAGTTTGAGTCTGGGGATATTATGATTGATTTGTCAGCCTCTAAATTAATTAATACGGAGATAAGAATAGAAAACAATGAATTTTACGGGAGACGGATATATCTTATTGATGGAGGCGACAATATCAGCTTTGTTAATAACGTGTTGTACTTCTCAAACAATGGAACTGCTGGAGCCTCGTATTCAACCCTCTCCAATATCAGGAACATTCACGGGAACAGACTCATCACGAGATGGCCCGCATTTAATGCCCCTAATAACGTAAGGTTATACTTCAACGGATATGTAGAAGGTAGCAATAATAAGATAGATAACTGCAGGCTGTATTGGGGTGATGCCTTTGCTGGCGCTGCTGACCCGTTCTTGCCGGTTATCAAAGGCTTCAATTTCGTAAAATGTACCTTTACAGGACTGTTAGCCGATAATATTGTTTCGGCCGTTTTAAATGTCACTTATGAGGATTGCTCGTTTGAAGATACTGAGCTTTATCCGCCGATCACTACTGCTGCGACATTCACTAATGCGCTATCATTTAAAAATTGCCGGTTCAATATTTCGGAGAGCTATGCGCCTGCGGGTGGTGGAATGATTTTCTTTAGGGAACTGAATAACTATACAGCAGGAAAGGATTATATCCTTAACATGGATAACGTGGAGATCAATAATAAGAAATCTGCAATTCCAAAACTTCTATGGTGGCAATATAACTTCAGGACTTACCGGATCAAAGTGAACGCTAATAATGTGAAAGCAACTGGCATGGGCGATTTCCTTGCTAATATTAATTCAACAGGGGTAAGGAGTTAATTATGAGGTATCAGATAAAACGAGGCTCAAATACAGTTGCAACCATCAGGCCAGAGGGTAGACAGCAACGCAGAATAATGGCAGAGAATACACTCTCTGTCGCTTTCTCCCTATTTACGTATGTTAACGTACTTATTGGCGATTACATCACCTATGACGGTCAGAGGTACTATTTCAAGGAACTACCGACTGTAAAAAAGGTATCAAATAACAAATGGGAATACCAGGGAGAATTAAAGTCAAAGCAGTATGATCTTGCCGAGGTACAGTTCTTCATGTACGATTCAAATAATGAACTACAAGAGGGTGATTTTAGCCTAATGGCTAATGCAGAAACCTTTATTGATCTGCTTGTTACGAATGCTAACCGGGTTTCTTCTGGCTGGACGAAGGGCGTTGTCGATGCCACCATAGCTAAGAATCTAACCTTCAGTAATCAAAACTGCCTGTCAGCTTTATCAGACTTCGCAGAAGCATTTGAAACTGAATGGTGGATAGAAAATCAGGTTATCCACTTAAGCAAACGCGAAGGTGTTCAGAATTTCACTTTTGAGTATGGCCGGAATAAAGGACTTTACAATATCACCCGGCAATCTGTAGCAAACAGCAATGTAATTACAAGGTTGTACGCGTTTGGATCTGATAAAAATCTACCCTCAAACTATCGCGGGTTATTTGCTAAAAGATTGCGTATGCCTGTAGGTATTAACTACCTGGAAGATAACGTTGATAAGTTTGGAATCATTGAACATACGGAAATCTTTGACGATGTTTATCCTCATCGTACAGGAACGGTTACTGAGGTAGATCCGTTGAACCCGTTAAAGTTTACAGACGCTACAATGGAGTTCAATGTGAATGATTATCTGATTTCGGGGCTAGTAGCAAAAGTGATCTTTCAGACGGGGCAATTGGCAGGTTATGAAATTGAACTGCAGTCTTACAATCATTCTACTAAGACCTTTACAGTTAATGTGGTAAAGGATGAAAAGTCAGTTGAAATACCGTCTGAACTAATTCGACCAGCTGTAGAGGATAAATATATCCTGGTCGATATTACAATGCCTGTCGATTATATCACAGCTGCAGAATTAGAACTTCAGGATCGCGCTCAGGCTTTCCTTGATGGCCGAAAGGAGCCAATCATTAATTACATCGTTCAATGCGATAAAATGTATTTCAGGAGGGAAAACATAGCATTGATCCTGGGTAATTATGTGACTCTTAAAGATGTTGATTTTGATTTAAACAAGGCTATCCGGATCAATGGCTATTCACGCGATATTCAAGACTATTACAATTATAACCTGGAGCTGGCAGAAACTACGCAGATACAAAGGATCGTTCGTCAGGTAGCAGCCCAGGAACGCATACAAAAGGCTGTAGACACTTCAAAGATCAACGACATAAATAAGGTCAGGGCTCTTGATGGAACTATCAGAGACTTTGTAGCTGGTCGTATAAGGTTTGGTAACAATGGAACTTCTTCTATTGTAGATGGGAACTTAATAACCTCCGGGACAATGCTATTAGGTTCTGAAGGTGGCGATGTTGAAACAGGAATAACCGGCATAGGAGAAGATCCTGAAAGTGTTATGATCTGGTCAGGGGCTTCCTTTGCTAATAGAGATAGTGCGGTGTTTAGGGTGCAGAAGGATGGAAAGGTCTTTATGAGCAATGCGTCAATTCAAAGCTCAGAAACTGGGAAAAGGATTTCTATAGACGGGTCTGAAAATAATTTAAAATTATTCGATGGATCCGGAAATGAAGTATTAAGAATTGACGATGATAACGCGTTGTTAAGAACTTCGTATTACATAGTAGACTGGTCTCCGCTTCAAACTCCTGATGGGCCAGAATATCCTCCGAATTACATGTATACAAGACTAATTAATTCTCAATGGCGTAGCTATTTCTATAATACAGGGCCTGGAATAAGCATAGGAAAAGGAACAACCGATTCAAACGGATTCTCTACCTTGAGTCAAAGTGGACTTTTCTTGAGCGGAGTTGCTGACATAAAAGGAGGTATCAGGACTGGAGATGACTTAAGCCCTGGATTGACTCAGGATGTAGTAATAAATGGAACTACTTTAAAATTCGTGCATGGGATACTAGTATCTGTAAGTTAAGGGTTACTTCCATTCCTCAAAACTTTCGGCTTGTGCATTCAGGCTGAAAGTTTTGTCCATAAACAGCTTTGGTTGGTCATTCACCTCAAAGAATTTATGAGAGTAAGCTAGTCGGCCAGATTCAGTTGTAACATCATCAATAGCAAAAACAAGATATTTGCCTTTAGGCTGATTTGTTACTAAAATTCCATGCCTATTTTCCGCAGTATGTTTAACATAGGTGTTGGTAGATTTATTATATGCGAATCCTTCCAATGCTTGCCCCAAGTTGTTAATCTCTAAATTTCCTTGACTATTATCCCAAAGATAGATTGACCCATTAAGGAAAACTGTATCAATTTTTCCGGATTCGGCGTCAAGTACTTTATATGTTCTAATTGTGATTTGGGTTTGCTTAGGGTCTGAGTTCTCATCATCCTCATCTTTCTTACATGCCGCGAATACAAATAAAATCAGTGATAAGAGTATAAGTTTTTTCATACACAAATGTAAAGAATTTTCTCTGAGGATGAGATGACTCCGCAATAAGTATTCAGTTTAAGAGGGTGGAGTAATAAATAGAGTCAATTTTACTAATTATTATTTTTTGTTCGATTCCTTATATAATTGATAACCTGTTCTGTATAAGCTTAAGAGAGTGTATTTGGAGCTATGGATATAAACCGGAACAAACTCGCCACTATCATTTTTAAAAGTTATCGTTCGATACTTTTGTCATTGATATTTTCAGATCCTCTAGCAATGCTTTTATTTTATCATCTATCCCTTTGAAAAGCCGTCGATCGTCGTTTGGGGTCATGGAATTTCCCTCATTGAATTTCTTCCAAACTGGCTCAAGCGGTGAAAATTTATCAGTAGCATATTGATTATTTAAAAGTCTATAAGAAAATTGATACACCTGGGCCCGATATTTACTGTCTTTAATAGTTATGTCGATCATAAAAGAAATTCGACTTGCACTTCCAAAGAAAGTATTTGTGACGATGTCGAATATTCCAGATCCTACTATATTACCAGATTCCTTGTTATCAACTTTTATTACTTCTTTCGAATCGTTAAACGCCTCGGCGAGCCATTTCCGGGATTTATCATATAAGTCACTCTTTGAAGCGCTATCCACAGTCACTATTTGTTCGTAAAAAATTTTACCATCCTTAATAGGAATAACAATTGGCGTCCTATCTTTTTTTCCTTGACAAAAAGCTAATATTGGAAACACAATTAATGATAAGAGTATAAGTTTTTTCATAAATCAAAAGTAGCAAGAATTTCCCACCTGTGAAATTTAACGCTATATCATTAATAAACTGATTTGTAAACGGATCACTCTTATTGTTTTACAATTCAAGATCGAAATTTGATGACATCCCTGATAAACAGATATCATGGAAGCGACATCAAGAACGAGAATGAATACAGACCAACCTAACGACTGGATTGAATTTATAAAATGGGGCATAGCCTGGGTTAGTGGATCATTTGCTACAATGTTCAGCTTCAATAAGTTTATTGACCGCTATTTCGATTACAAGCTTAAGCAGCAGGCTAAGTTTATTGAAGATGTCGTCGAACGAAAGGTTAGCCCTGAAATTTCTGAATTGAAAAATGCAATAGACGAGCTCAGAGAAGCTATTTGGGCCTTAAAAAACAAATAACTATGGAGATAAGAGAGGTTTCTACGACAGGAATACAGTTTTTGATAAAAGAGGAGGGGCTTGTTAAGCGTCCTTACCTGGATAGTGTAGGTATTCCCACAATTGGAATAGGTTGTACTTACTATGAAGATGGCCGGAAAGTTAAAATGACGGATCCTGCAATTACTACTGAGCGGGCAATATCACTTTTTAAGAATATGTTGCGCACTTATGAAAGGGCCGTTTATTCTGTTACCCGGGATGATATCAATCATAACCAGTTTGATGCAATGGCCAGCCTGACGTATAATATTGGCGTGAACGGGTATAAAGGGTCGACAGTAGTTAAACTGGTTAATCAGGATCCTAACGATCTACGGATTAAAGCCGCCTTCGAGATGTGGAAGAATGCCGGTGGTAAGCCTATCCTTTTAGGCCGCAGAAAGCGTGAGGCAGCGCTGTATTTTACCCCTGACGCCAAACCGAAAATTGATAATGTTGAAGATATCTACAAGAACCAAGTAAAATACGTTCAGGCGAAACTAAAGATACCAGTCGACGGGATTTTCGGGCCACAGACAAGAGCTGCAGTGATTGCATCTCAGAAAGCCTATGGGCTTGTACCCGATGGGATTGTCGGCCCCAAAACCCTTCAAGTTCTTAATAAACTATCTGCGTAATGAGCAAACTTATAAAATGGCTCGCGCCATCCCTCCAGGGGCCGGATGGCAAATCATCGGCCAGGGCTTTAACAAACTTCTGGTATGTCTTATTGAATACAGGCATTTCGATTTCCATTGTAGTTTTAGCCTACAGGATATCAGATCAACGTAAACCAACTCAAGAGGCAATTGCGGCCCTTAAGATTTTGGTATGGCTTTGCGTGATCTACAACCTGACCATACTTGTCATTTTTGGGATTGTCACCGCGCAGCAGGTGAATGAGGGGATAAGGGCTTTAAGAGGTCGGAGCCAAGAGCCGGAAACAATTAAACAAGGCGATGAAATAACTGTAAAAGGGAAAATAGAATGAAAAGAACTCTAACCATCAAATTGTTAAGTACATTTCTGCTTTTAACGGCAGCAACCCTATTTATTTGTTCATGCAAGGCCAAAGAAAAGTCATTGACAAAAACAAAAGCAGATGGTAACAAATCTGAATCGATTTCAAACCAGACTAACACGAATGTTATTGACAAGACGATTACATCAACAGCTCAGGCGATCGTTGAGGAGAACTCACGAGTTGAGGAAACGTCAGTAAACGTAGATAGCATAAAATCGCATCCAGACGGAACATTGATTATCTACACTGGCGGCAAGCCCATGACCAGAAAGATCAATTTGACAGGCAAAAAGAACACATCCGGTTCAACCCAAGTAAATACCGATGTTGAAATCAACCAGTCCTCAAAAACTGATATCCGATCTCAACGGGATAGTACATCTGTCGTAAAGACTGAAGATAAGAATGTCGAAAATAAGAGCACCGGCAAAGCCTGGGTAATTTCGGCTATATCCGGTACTGTTATAATCATTATTTTGTATTGGTTAATTAAAAGCAGGAGCTGAGGATTATATCCTCCTGCTTTTAAGATTAACCTCTTCCCCAATAATTACTCCCATATCTTTAAGATAGTCCATTAGTTCAGCCAGCGTCCTGTGTCTGGTCAGCTTGATTATATTTGGCAATTTCTCACCATCCTGAACCATATGAATTACTCTGGTATGCTTAAAAGCATATAGAGTTATCTCAACGTCGATTTTTAAATCTTTTTTCACCTTCCTAAAAAGCTTATTGAAATATTTTTGATATACGGCCAACTCTCCGGGGCGGCCAGCTTTTCCGAAAAGAAAATAATGCCTTGGATACTGCTCGAGGTTCATTTCAGTTAAGATTTCAAACAAAGAATCATCAATTGGAATATACTGCCGGATCTTGCTTTTAGCATGATTGGCCGGAACAGCAATTTTTCTATCGATCAGATCAATATCAGATATTTTTAATAGTCTTAACTCTGCATCAGGCCTGAAGCATGTATAATAAATGAACCTTTGAAATTGATATAGGTATGGTTCATTCTCTTTGCAATGTTGCAAGACCTCAGAAAAAGATTGATTGTCAAGTGGCCGATTTCCCTTTCTGGTAATCTGGAGTCTTTTAAGCTTCTCGCATGGGTTGACGTTTACAAAATCATCATAGTTAGAGATAATATGCTCAAAGAATGTATGAATCGCCTGCAGGTAGTGATTATAAGTTTTGTTACTCCATCTCTCTGTCAACTGCTTACTCTTTAGGAATTCAAAAATATGCTGTTTGGTAATGTGGAAGATCATTAAGTTTTCCAGTGATTTAGATTCAAGCCACATCTTGAAAAATCCGAGACGCTCCTTATACTTTCGAAATGTGCCGATTCTAAGGTCTGGTTCAACCTCTGAAAGATATTTGTCTATGCAACGACAAATGTTATATCCCTGGTACTGGACATTGTCAGCGGCCCTGTACGCTTGATATGGATTGAATCCAGCTTCAAGAAGCTGTTTCATCGTTTTCAAAACTATCCTAAGTTGCTTTTTACGTTCCGGGATAGTATGTAAGCAGTTAATTGTTGAACCAACTTTAAAACGCTCGTATAATGGTTCATCCGGGCGTTGTAAAGCTTCTGGTTTTAAGTAATGGTATTGAACAAACCACTCTTTTGAAATATCACCCCCTGCATCGTAAGCTTTGAGCAACTTGTAATTTGGCATATTAATTTTTGTCCGGTTTTTGTCAGACGCAAAATCTCTATGCTGATTATCAGGGGTTTTTAAGCGGAGAGTGAGGGATTCGAACCCCCGGACCTGTTACAGTCAACAGTTTTCAAGACTGCCGCAATCGACCACTCTGCCAACTCTCCGCCGCAAAAGTACAAATCCTAAGTGCTTCTGCAAATCTGAACTGCTTTTTTTTGTCGTTTTTCTGTGAGATTCGCCTAAACAGACACATTATCAGACTATTATTTTGCAGCACAAAAGGCAGGTAATCTCTTAGGAAGCTTCTTTTATTTCTTGGCAACCTTCTTCAGTAATAATTCAGGCTCATTCGTAGTTATAAAATCCACGTTCTCTTTTAATAGCCAGTCCATGTCGTCTTCGCTGTTAACCGTCCACACGTTAACCGTCAATTTGTTCTGATGTGCCTCCCTAATCCAATTGGGATTTTTCCTAAGCACCGAATGATGATAATCGAGTCCATACAACTTGTCTTTGGCCAGTTCTTCAGGGGTCTTTTCGCCCTTCAGGTACGAAACTTTTGCATATGGAGCCAACTTGATAATTTCCTTACAAATGTCATAGTCGAAACTGATATAATCTACCCATCCCTGAGCTTTAAATTGCTCCACTATCTCTAAAGCTTTATGGCTTAAGGCAATTCCCCGTTCTTTGCTTACGGCGGAAGGTTTAAGCTCCAGGATAAGTTTGGTTTTATTTTGTTTCATACCCTCACGAAGGAAATCTTCCAAGGTAGGAAGACTTTCGCCGTTTGACAGCTTAATAGAACTGAGTACCTCCGACCCGGTTTTTTCAATAGCTATATTCTGAATTGTCGCATCATGATTAACGAAGATCCTGGAGTCTTCAGAAAGATGAACATCAAATTCGCTTCCTTCGCAGCCCATAGATATGGCGTGTTTTAACGCAGCCACTGAGTTTTCAGGGGAGGAGGTGTTTTTCCAGGCACCCCGATGCGCTATAACCTTGTTTTTTATAAACTGATCGTTTACTACTCTGAACGTGTTTGTTATTTCGCCGATATCCGTCTTTGCAACTACAGTTACATCATACCAGCTTTTTGGATCTTTAGTTTTACGTATAGACAGCTCGTTATTTTTGCCGATTTTGAACAGATCTCCTTCATAGCCTGTGACACTGGCGGAATGAATAGCAGCGCCTTCTTTATTAATCTTTATGAAGCCAACTTTAGACTTGCTTTCAGAAAACGTATAGTCAGATAAATAGATTGTCTTGTGTTCCTGGCCCATAATTTTGAAGATAACCATTAACAATAAGATAATGTTAGTTGTAAGTGTTTTGAACATATCTGTAGTGAAAAAAATATGAGTAAAGATACATTTCCCATGTTATGATAAAGATAATGTATTGTTATACGAAAAAATAAATTGATCTGGCATAGGGGTGAAAGCTTGTCGTCTTGTCATATTCTCAAAAGACAATAATGAGGATCTATAATTACACCACTAAGATTAAACAAATAATAGTAACATTACTGGCATTTACGGGATTGCAGGGAATAGCTCAAACACACAACAGCGACCGGGTACACCTGGGTATTCTTTATCCTATAAGCACACACGGCACTGATGCGCCCTTAGATACAAATGATTTTTCACTTCACCTTCTGGGAGGCGTTTCTGCCGAAGAGAGAGGTTTGGCTTTCGCAGGATTCGCAAACGTGGTTCGGAATAATATCAGGGGAGTTGCTTTTGCGGGATTTTCAAACCATATAGGGAAAAAAGCGGACGGAATGTTATTTGCTGGTTTTGCAAATACTTATGGCGAAGGCAGAGGCATGCAGTTTGCGGGTTTCAGTAATGTGGCTTCGGATAATGTTGAAGGGGCGCAGTTCGCAGGATTTTTAAACAAAGCAGATAACTTGATGGGAACTCAGATAGCAGGTTTTTCAAATCATGCCATGGAAGTTTCCGGATCTCAGTTTGCTGGTTTCGCCAATACTGCAAAAGCCGTCGGCGGCTCGCAGTTTGCGGGATTTAGCAACGTGACCGGGCAAAAAGTGAAGGGTTCGCAGTTAAGCGGCTTTATTAATGTGGCTAAAGAAGTTTCGGGGTCGCAGGTGGCCGGTTTTATTAATGTCGCGAAAAAAGTGAAGGGTGCACAAATAGCTGGATTTATTAATATTGCTGATAGCAGCGATCATCCTGTCGGGATCATCAATATTATAAAAAATGGCGAAAAAAGCATCGGCTTTAGCGTCGATGAGAATCAAACCAGCCTGCTTACTTTCCGCTCCGGAGGAAAGGTACTTTATGGAATACTTGGAGCGGGTTATAACTTTGAAAACGAAGATCATGTTTATGCCATGGAAGCCGGATTTGGTGCGCATTTTTTTCGAACCAGATTTTTTCGACTAAACACCGAAGCTACCTTCCAGATGCTGGAAAACTTTACAGCCGGCGATTACTTTAAATCATCACTGAAACTCATGCCTTCTGTGAGATTTACTAAAAAACTGGAACTCTTCGGCGGTCCTTCCTTTAATTATATTAATACTAATACTCTGGAGGGTAAGGCATTAATCAACGACTATATGTGGGAACATCAAAATCGCTGGGGTAAAGATTTTCATGCTACTTATATAGGCTATCAGGCGGGACTAAACTTTATTTTTTAATCATATCATTTTAGTAAAACACCATTTAAACATATGAAAGCTTTATTTTATCTATCAATTTTAGGATTTCTCTTTGTATCGTGTACAAAGGAAAGGTTGGAAGCAAATGGTAACCGGACTACGGAAGTTCGCAGACCCAACGATTTTCGGCAGGTGCTAAGCAGCGGAGCCAATAACATCCGTATTAGCTATGGACCAGACTACGAGGTGGAACTCCGTGGTTCATCTAATCTCCTGCCGCACTTTAAAACGGAAGTATTTAATGGCACCCTTAAACTTGGCTATGAACGTGTAAATGTGCAGGACGACGACATCGAAGTATATGTTACCATGCCGTTCATTAACGGGGCAACGCTTAGCGGAAGCGGAAAGCTGAATATCTCCGGAAATTTCGACTATCAGGAAAATTTCGATGTGAGGATAAGTGGTTCGGGTGATATAGTGGTAGAGGATGAGTTTGTTGCAAGGAAAGTGAACGTCACCGTTTCAGGCTCAGGTGACGCTGATCTGAGTAAAGTTTATAGCAGCTCAGCTGATGTTAAAATCTCAGGCAGCGGAGATGTATGGGTCAATCCGACAGAAAGTCTGAAGGTGAAAATCAGCGGTAGTGGAAACGTTTATTATTTCGGCAACCCGGTGATAGATTCAAATATCAGCGGTAGCGGTGGAGTTGTAAAGAAAAACTAATATTAGTCGACCAGTTTGCTATAGGCTTCAACAGCTTTAAGTTGGCTCGATACAATCTCATCCTGTCCAGCTGCTGAGAGCAGATATCTTTCTTCAGCACTATTACTTAAAAAGCCGATCTCGGTTAATATCGCAGGCATGGCCGCTCGTGCAAGGACGGCCAGGCTTTGCTCTTTATAGCCGCGATCCTGTCGGCCGATCTTCCTGTATTGCTGCTGCATGATACGGGCAAAATTTATGCTCTGATCCCGATTAGCATTTTTTATCAAAGAAAAAATGATGATACTCTCCGGGTCGCGGGGATCATATCCGTCATAGTTCTTTTTATAGTCTTTTTCAAGCAAAATGGATGCGTTTTCACGTAAGGCAACGTCCTGCTCTTTCAAGCGTCCAAATCCGGAAACAAAGGATTCGGTACCTTTTATACTAGCCCTGTTGGCTGCGTTAGCGGGTAATGAGTTACAATGGATAGAAATAAATAAACTTGCTTTTGCGTTGTTGGCTAATGCAATTCGCTTATATAAAGGTACCTGCACGTCACTCGTTCTTGTATAGAGCACCTTAAGGTCGCGATATCTGGCTTTCAACGCTTTACCTAGTTTAAGTGCAACTTTCAGAGTAATATCCTTTTCGCGTGAATTTTTGCCACGAGTGCCGCTGTCGACACCTCCATGCCCGGCATCGAGCACTATACTTTTCAATCCTGGAGGGGTTTTTTGCAGGCTGATAAAGGATGTGTTTATCAACAAAGGGAAACCGAGAAAAAGAAGTTGAAATTTATAATGGGGGATTGATTTTTTCATGCGTAATATTACCGGTTGATGCCTGATGTATTAGCCGGCAATATTACGCAAATTGAGAAACTTGTGAAAGCTACAATGATGTTACACGAAGGAGAGGACTTTAGCCACTTATCACTTCCCGCCAGGCATTTGCCATTAGCTGGGCACCTGCAATGCTCGGATGCACCCCATCTGGAGCCCAGTAGTCGCCAGGCGCAACCTTCAAAGCATTATCGAACACTTTTTGATAAGGAATAAACGCAGCTCCGAAAGTATCTGCAATATTCCTGGCAGCTTCCTGATAGGGCTTTAGTGCCGGAGCCCAGCTGGCATCAACGGATTTGCCAATGATAGAAAAAGGCTCGCCAATGATCAGCTTAACATCAGGCAAAGCCTTCAGGGTTCTTTCAATCAGAGCTTTATAGTCATTCTTGTATGTTTCGATTGTACCATCGTATTTTTTATTCCTGAAATGCCAGTAGTCGTTTACGCCGATAAGTATGCTAAGAACATTGGGTTTTAATTCCAGGGCGTCGGCATCCCATCGCTCTGCCAGTTGGTAAACTTTATTGCCGCTTATTCCTTTATTGTAGATTTTTAAACGTTTACCAGGGTGGTTATTTAAAAGACTTGCCGTTGCTAGAAATGAGTAACCGCCTCCAAGCGCTTTCTGGTTGTTGAACGCAGTTTCTGTGCGTACTCTGCCTGCATCGGTTATTGAATCGCCTTGAAACAGAATGACATCATCCGCTTTTAGAGAAATTTTCTTTGATTTTGCATTTTCTGAAGCAAAGGAAGAAACGATTACCTGTGGCATAGTCAGAGCCGCAAGGGTGCCTAGTGAAGCTTTTTGTAAAAAGTTTCTTCTGTTAGAGTTGTTTGTTTTCATGAATATGGAAGTATATCTGGTTTGATAGTAAATTGATCACTTTAAGGGCGAAATATAAATATTTTTTTGAAACACATAGGGCACAAAGTTAAACCAGAGAGTACACAGAGAAGAAATTTTCGTGTACCTTTGTGCCTGCTCCATGTTCTCTGTGGTTTCTCAAAACAAACCTATCCACATTTCCCTTCTTTTTCCACAACACGTCTTAAAGCAAATACAATGATTTAAATTCGCAGGTTAAAATTAGAAAAGGCTTGGCAAAAACTGCAACCGCGACTAAAGAGACCCCTTTAATGCAGCAATACAATACCATCAAGGCTAAATACCCTGGTGCTTTGTTGTTGTTCAGGGTTGGCGATTTTTATGAAACCTTCGGTGAAGATGCTGTAAAAGCTTCGGGAATTTTAGGTATTGTTTTGACCCGGCGAGCAAATGGATCCGCTGCATATATCGAACTGGCAGGTTTTCCTCACCATTCGCTGGAAACCTATCTTCCTAAACTAGTCAGGGCAGGCCAACGGGTGGCAATCTGTGATCAGCTTGAAGATCCTAAAACAACCAAAACTATTGTAAAACGGGGGGTGACGGAACTTGTTACTCCTGGTGTAGCCTATAGTGATAATATTGTTCAGCAAAAGACCAATAACTACCTTGCTTCTATATATTTTGAAAAGAATACCGTAGGAATCGCCTTCGTCGATATTTCTACCGGCGAATTCCTGGTGGCTCAGGGAAACTGCGAGTATATAGATAAGTTGCTGCAGGGCTTCAAGCCGAGTGAAGTGATCTTTCAGAAGAGCCGTAACCGTGACTTTGCAGAGACCTTTGGTGATAGATTTTATACCTATTGTCTCGACGAATGGCCCTATACCGGTGATTATGCTCATGAGTGTTTGCTGAAACACTTTGAGGTTAAATCCTTGAAAGGATTCGGGATTGAACGTTTGCCTCTGGCTATCACAGCGGCTGGAGTTGCCTTGCATTACCTCAACGAAACAGAACACCGGAACCTTCAGCATATTTCGAATATTTCCAGGATTGAGGAAGACCGCTATATGTGGCTCGACCGCTTTACTATCCGCAACCTCGAACTTGTAGGCTCGGCCAACGAAAATGCGATAACGCTGGTGGATGTTCTGGACCAAACCTGTTCTCCGATGGGAGCGAGGATGCTGAGACGCTGGATAGTGATGCCATTGAAGGAAAAAAAGCCTATTCAGGACCGATTGGATGTGGTGGAATATTTCATCCAGCATGACGAATTAAGGGAATCGCTGGCACAGGAAATTAAACAGATAGGGGATCTGGAACGAATGATCTCCAAAATTGGTTTGCTTAAAGCCAATCCACGCGAAGTATGTCAGTTAAAAAGGGCACTAATTGCCATTGAAGCTATAAAAAAACAGTGCGGAGAGGCGGATAATATTGCTCTTAAAACTTTAGCAGAGCAGCTAAATCCATGTTCGATCATTCGCGATAAGATCGAAAGGGAACTACATCCTGAACCTCCTGTAATGGTAATAAAGGGTGGCGTAATAGCAGAAGGAATCGATGAAGAACTTGACCGGCTGAGAAAAATTGCTTTTGGCGGAAAGGGCTATTTGCTGGAGATCCAGAAAAGAGAAGCGGAAACTACGGGAATCCCTTCATTGAAAGTGGCTTTTAACAACGTTTTTGGCTACTACCTCGAGGTTACTAATGCCCATAAAGATAAGGTTCCTTCTGAGTGGATCCGAAAGCAGACGCTGGTGAATGCCGAGCGGTATATTACTCCAGAGCTGAAAGAATATGAAGAGCAGATCCTGGGTGCAGAAGAGAAGATCCATGCACTCGAAACAAGACTCTATAATGAGCTGGTTTTTGCCTTATCTGAATACATCAAGCCTATCCAGCTTAATGCACAGTTGATCGCCCAGCTGGACGTGCTGCTTTGCTTTGCAAGCACTGCCATCAAGAACTATTATGTCAAGCCTGAGATCAATACCGAGTCGATCATTGACATCAAGGGAGGACGGCACCCGGTAATAGAAAGGAACCTTCCGGCAGGAGAGGAGTATATCACCAACGATGTGTTTCTTGACAGCGAAACCCAGCAGATCATTATCATCACCGGACCAAACATGGCTGGTAAGTCGGCCTTACTGAGACAAACCGGTTTGATCGTGCTAATGGCTCAGATCGGTTGCTTTGTGCCTGCCAAGACCGCCAGGATAGGTTTGGTAGATAAAATATTTACCCGGGTAGGTGCGTCAGATAATCTCTCTTCCGGGGAGTCAACCTTCATGGTGGAGATGAATGAAACCGCGAGTATCCTGAATAACCTTTCGGATAAGAGCTTGATCCTGCTGGATGAGATAGGCAGGGGTACTTCCACTTATGACGGGATCTCTATAGCCTGGGCTATAGCAGAGTTTCTTCATAACAACCCGGTAGCAAAAGCCAAAACCTTGTTTGCTACGCATTATCATGAACTAAATGAACTTTCCAATTCTTTTAACCGCATAAAGAATTTCAATGTATCTGTAAAGGAGGTTGGAAATAAAGTCATTTTCCTGCGAAAATTGGTTCCTGGCGGCAGTGAACACAGTTTTGGCATTCATGTGGCAAAAATGGCGGGAATGCCCCCAAAACTTATCGGCCGCGCAAATGAGATATTAAAACGACTGGAGCAGGAACGCACAGGTGGTGAACATATTAAAGACAGCATCAAAAAAGTCCAGCAACAAGCTTACCAGCTGCAGATGTTTTCCATCGATGATCCGGTGCTGGTAAAGATCCGGGATCTTCTTAACAACCTTGATGTAAATACTCTGACACCGGTAGAAGCTTTGATGAAGCTGGATGAGATACAGCGGGTGATAAAGAATTAATATGAAAGCATCGGGCTAAACTAACAGGTGTTAAAAACTTCTGTTAGTTTAAAAAAGTAAGTTTTGAGACCTTGGCACTATGGTTAGATTCGAGGGACTAAGTAAAATAGCTGCTTTAATGTTTATAGCTGCAACGCTCTTAACATCCTGCAACAGTAAAAAGATGCTTACAGATGCATCTAAAAGTAGAGGTAAAACCTTTAAAGGTTCTGTAAAAGAGCGATATGCAGAACTACTTGATGTGTCGGAAAGGGAAATAAAGAACGAAAAACTCTATAGGTTCATTGACGAGTGGATGGGGGTTCCTCACAAAAATGCCGGAATGGATAAGAGAGGGGTTGATTGTTCTGGCTTTACTACATTACTTCAAAGGGAAATTTATAACAAGAACCTGCCGCGAGTGGCCAGGCAAATGGCACAGACGGTTAAACGAAAGTACGAGGAACAGCTGGAAGAAGGTGACCTCGTGTTTTTCGATTTTAGCGGCCAGCCATTCAGTCATGTTGGCGTGTATCTTAAGAACAATCGCTTTGTTCATGTATCAACGAGCAAAGGTGTTATTATCAGCTATTTAAAAGATCCATGGTATTACAAATACTTCTCACGCGCGGGTAGTATAAAAAACGATCTTTTATTTTCAGATGCCCAATAAACATCTTAATTTTATAGGAACAAAAGCAGCCTGTGAAATTATTCATTACAATAGGATTGTTCATAGTTTCGATGTCGCCGGTAAAAGCGCAGACAGTAAATCTGCTTACGGTGGATCAGCTTGAAAAACGAATTAACCAAGGTAAAGATACTATTTATGTCGTAAACTTCTGGGCCACCTGGTGCGCGCCCTGTATCAAAGAATTACCTCACTTTGAAAAATTGCAGGCAAGCTATAAATCTCAGCCTCTAAAGGTCTTACTGATCAGTCTCGACTTTAAATCAAAGATGAATTCGAGCGTTGTTCCTTTTGTGAGGAAAAAGCAACTCAAAAACGAAGTGTTTCTGTTGAATGAAAGTAATGCTCAACAGTATATCGACCGGATAAGCAAAGAATGGTCAGGCGCGCTGCCTGCAACACTGATAGTAAATAAACAAAAAAATGTTCGGGAGTTTTATGAGAAAGAATTCACGTATAATGATCTGGAGAAAATCTATCAGTCTGTAAACTAAGACTATAAACAATAAATGCTATGAAAACACTAATAACCATTTTTTTGTCGTGCCTGGTACTCTTTGCCAGCGCTCAAACTGCCGGGTACAAAGTAGGAGATGCTGTTTCTGATTTCAGTCTTAAAAATGTTGATGGCAATAAAGTTTCCCTGGCCGATTATAAAGATGCTAAAGGGTACATTGTAGTTTTTACCTGTAATACATGCCCTTATGCCATCGCTTACCAGGACAGGCTTATTGCTCTGAACGCAAAATACGCTCCCCTTGGTTATCCTGTAATTGCCATCAATCCGAACGATGCCGGTGTGCAGCCTGCTGATTCGTATGAGAAAAATCAGCAACGGGCAAAGGAGAAAAACTTTAAATTCCCTTACCTAACTGATCCGGATCAAGTAGTTACCAGGCAATTTGGCCCCAGTCGTACGCCTCATGTGTTTGTTGTAGAGAAGTCGCCTACGGGGAATGTTGTTCAGTATATTGGTGCGATAGATAACGATACTGAAGGAAATAATCCAGAAAAACTTAAATATGTTGAAGCGGCTGTCGATGCCCTGTCTTCAGGTAGAAAGCCAGCGGTCACTACTACAAAGGCAATCGGATGTACCATAAAATGGAAAAAACAAGGTGCTTAATTTCTCGATCGGACTCTTATGCTTGAAGGGGAATTAGAAAATCTTATTTTTGTGCCGGAGCTAATCAAGCTCCGGTTTTTTATGCCCGATAAAAAAAGTGATTATTCGTTCTGGACGAAGTACAAACGTTTTGCAGGAACCGAAGTATTGTTGTATATCACCATGATTGCAGGAATTTTATTGGGTATTCTAATCTTTTCCTGATAGTCTAAAGCCGCCCCGCCTATCAATCGCGTCTCCCTGAGGTTGTTTGTGATCTAAATACAGATGTTATGTGTCTAATGATTTGATTTTCTGTGACGAAGCTCATTTCTTTTCAATACATCAGGTCGCATATTTATATCAAACAATTAACCCTCAATATCATGAAAAGTAAAATATTAGACTCCGTTTTAAAATTAACAGTCGGCACTGAAATTGCCTTATTGGCTGTTGCAATTTATGCTATCATCAGAGTATTGGTCAGATAAATTCAGATCAAAATATTTCAACAATTTGAATCCTTTGAATAGATGATGAGGCTGCAGGCCTGTATGATGGTTTCGCAGCCTCTTTTTTGTTAATAATATTTTCGTCTATAATAGCACGAGGTATTGTTTTATTTCTTTCCCTCTGTTAGATTTGAATACCTTGATCACAATTTCTTTAACTGCCATATTTCCTTCCCGGAACTTATGAAAGTGGGTGAAACTGTACAGAGGCTTTCCTTACGTTCAATTAAATCAATTAAGTTATGAATTATTATTTAAGTGCTTTTAAAAATTATGCTGTATTTTCAGGCAGGGCAAGGCGCAGCGAGTACTGGTACTTCACTCTGTTTCATGTTATCATCATTTACGGTTTGACACTTCTGAATGCAGCTCAGGAGACAACTTTCCTCACAATTCTGGTTACAGCCTACCAGCTTGTTGCCTTTATACCAAGTATAGCTGTTGGCGTTAGAAGAATGCATGATGTAGGAAAAAGTGGTTGGTATCTACTGATTCCCATCTATAATCTTGTGCTGGCATGTACCAATGGCACCGTAGGAGAAAACGAATATGGTCAGGACCCCAAAGGGGAGCTAGTTCTTGAAGAAGAAGAACAATATTAAGCCAGTAGGGATCAATGATGCTGACCATTGATCTTTCCTTCTTTATAAAGCGCTGTTGAAAAAAAGAAGCGCTATAAGTTGAGCCAGGCTCATATTGTTTGCTTTAAATTGCTATTTTTGTTAGCAAAAAAACCGGCTAATGAAGATCTTACATACTGCAGACTGGCATCTCGGAAAGAAATTAGAGCAATGTGAGCGAACTGACGAGCATCAGGATTTTTTAAACTGGCTGATTCATAAACTCAATGAGGAATGTATAGAGGTCTTAATTATTGCCGGCGATATCTTTGACACCGGAACACCGTCGAATGCAGCTCTCGAACAGTATTATCGCTTTCTGCGGCATGTGAAAAACACGTGTTGCAGGGAGGTGATCATTATAGGGGGGAACCACGACTCTATCAGCACACTTAATGCACCTAAAGACCTGCTGAAATATTTCAATGTTCATATCATCGGAGGTGTGCCGGATGAATTCACCGAACAGATCATTCCGGTTCATGATAAAAAGGGCGATCTGAAATTAGTAGTATGCGCTGTTCCATTTCTCCGGGATAAGGACATACGGCTCTCGATTACCGGAGAAACCAGTGAAGAACGCGAAATACGGATCAAACAAGGTATCCGCGATCATTATCACCAGTTCAGGGAATATATAGCGCCTTTCAAGTCGGAAGGCATTCCTGTGATCGCTACCGGTCACCTTTTTGCAGCGGGGTCTAGTACCTCAGACAGCGAAAAGGAAATCCATGTTGGTAACCTGGGACAGGTATATGGAGATCAGTTTCCGGAGGAATTCGACTACATTGCCTTAGGTCATATTCACCGGCCTCAAACAGTCAATAAGATGAATCATATCAGGTATTCGGGTTCGCCGGTTCCATTGAGCTTTTCGGAGACTGAGGATAAAAAGCAAGTGATCATTCTCGAGTTTGAAGACGGCAAGTTAAGCCGGCTTGAAGAACATGAGGTGCCCTGCTGCCGGAAACTGATACGCATTAAAGGTGATCTGGATACGGTAAAGCGTAAATTGCTGATCCTCGAAGATCACCAGCTGAAATATCCCGCCTGGGTAGAGGTTCAGGTAGAGACGGATAAATTTATTCATGATCTTGATGAACAGTTAAATAAGCTAAGGGAAAACAAAGCTTTTATTGATCGTTTCTTTTCCCGGCAGGTTAGAAGCCGGCCTTTGATGAATCTGGATCAGCAGCTTGCGGAAGTGGCAGCATTAACTGATCTGGAACCCAAAACGGTTTTTTTGAAAAGATGTGAAGCTGAATTTGGAGAAGCAGACTACATGGATCTGGTAAAGACATTTGAAGAGGCTCTGGAACAAATGGGCCAGAAAGAAAACTAAGAACTGGTAGAAAGCTGATTGGGTATGCGCATTGTAAGTATCAGATTCCTGAATTTAAATTCTTTAAAAGGGTTACATGAAATCCGCTTTGATCAGGCTCCATTTAATGAAAGCGGATTATTTGCTATTACTGGTCCGACAGGGGCTGGTAAAACAACCATATTAGATGCAATCACTGTCGCCTTGTACGGAAAAGTTCACCGGCATAATAAGGACGTGGAAGAGATCATGTCCAGGCATACTGCTGAATGCTTCGCAGAAATTGAATTTGAGGTAAAGAAGAAATTCTATCGGTCTAAGTGGTCACTTAGAAGGAGCAGGGGCCGTGTAGACGGTGCCATTCAGAACGAAAAGATGGAACTCGCCGAACTCAGCAGCGGAGAGTTTATAGGTGGGCATACCACCACATTAGTTAAGCAGGCAATTATAGAACTTTGCGGCCTGGACTACAACCAGTTCCTCCGTTCCGTTATGTTATCCCAGGGGGATTTCACAAGATTTCTCAAAGCTGACGACAATGAAAGAAGTGAGTTGCTTGAGAAAATAACAGATACGGGCATTTATTCTGAAATATCTCGTTTTACATTCGAGAGGCAAAAAGTTGAGCGGGAACGCTTAGAGAACCTTCAATCAAGGCTGGAAAGTGTACATCTCTTATCTGAAGAGGAGCGAGCTGGATATCAGTTGCGCCTAAGCGAGCTGCAGCGGGAAGCCAAACAGTTAAAAACTGATCAAAGCAGTATCACAGACAAGATCAGCTGGCTAAATAATATTGAGAAACTAAGTATCAAAATACAAGCGCTTAATGTTGAGCTTGAAGAACAGTCTGCGGTGTTTGAAAGCAAAAAAGATGATTTTGAGCGTTTAAGACTTCATGTGCAGGCCCTTGAATTTAAGCCAGCACTTGCTCAAATTAATAGTTACCAGGAGCAGCGTTCTAAGCAACGTCAGGAGCTGGATATTCTGCAAAAAAACTATCCTGAAATCAGCGTGGAGGTTGACAGGGCCAGTCAGCAGCTAGAGCAGGTCAAATTAAGCGTTGAAACAGCCACAAGAGAACTGACGATAGCCGAACCTCTTTTAGCGAGAGTGGTTCAGATGGACTCCGGATTGGCATCTTTAAAAAGTCAGATTGAACGCTACGGCGCAGCCTGTCAGTTAAGCCAGGAAGATGTAAATAGTGTAATAAAAGTCGAAGAGACTAAAGCGGCGCAGGTAAGTAAACTAGTGGCTCAACTTACAGATCTGGACCGTTGGATCCGCGAAAACAACCAGGATAAACATATTGAAAAACAGGTGCTTGTTTTCGCTCAATTAAATAAACAGTACGAGTTAAATACAGACGCTTTAGAGACTGGAAATTCTGAGCTGCTTATGTATAAAAAGCAGCAAAATGAGGCTGAAACTTTTATTGCAAGTAACACTGTTGACATAGAAGCGGCAGAAAAGGACCTGTGGAAGGATAGAGAGAAGCTCCAGCTAAGCCTGCTTAAGCAGCAACAGATCCTTGAAAGTAGAACATTGGAAGAGCTGGAGGAGGAGGCGAACGAAATTCCGGCGATCTTAGGCTATTGTGAACAACAATATAGGTTATCGAAGCAATTTCATAGCCTTTCGGATAGTTACAAAGAACTTGATTTAGCGACCAAAAAAGCTCAGGAAAACTTTGCTGCAGAGCAAAAGTTGTTCGGTATACTCAGCTCCGAAAAGGAAGCAGCCGAAGCAAATTTAAATGATCTGAGGCAAGTGGTAGAGCTACAACAGCGCATCCAGAAATATGAGGCCGACCGGTTATTGATTCAACCTGAAGAGCCCTGTCCTCTTTGCGGCTCTCTTCATCATCCTTATATTGAAACTAACTACCAATCAGCCCTTACCGATGCGGAAAGAAAGCGGAATGAACAAGATAAATATTTAAAGGATTTAACTTTAACATTCAACAGTCAATCTATTAGTTTAAATACATTACAGCTAAACCTAAAGTCTTCACAGGAGCAACTTGTTAAATTGAATTCTGAGATTACAAGTGTTAGGGATGAGTTTTTGAACACAAACACCTTGTTGCCAAGGCCGCTGGATATTGAAAAGACCGACATCATAGCTGCAATTATTCAGAAGAAAAAAGAACGCTTGAATTTATTGCATGGACAGATAAAAGAGATACGGCAATCCAAAGAATATGCTATTAAAATCCAGGAGCAGATTACGCTGAAAAATGAATCACTGATCCAGGCAAGAAGTAAAAATGAATCTGTATCGGTGCGCTTGCAATCTATCGAAGAACAAACCATCCGGATCAGCAAAACTATTGACGAACTGAAGGAGAAACAGCAAAGTGTCTTTTCGGATATATCCAGATTGCTATCTCCATTTCATATTGAATTCGATCCTCAGCACATTCATCTTATTGAACCTGCTTTGCTTGAGCGAGCCGAAAAGTACTCAAAAGCACTGAATACCTTCCAGCAAATGGAACTGGAGCTTATTCAGGTAAAGACGGACCTCGCTAAAACGGGCGAAATGCTGGCTGATAAATTAAGTAGTTTGTTGAAACAACAAAACGAGTTAAAACAAGAAGAGGAAAAGTACAAAAGGCTGTTAACTGAGCGGCGTACATTATTTGGCGATAAGGAGCCTGGGCAGGAACGTGAGCGACTGAACAAGACACTACAGACATACCGCGATCTTAAGGATAAGATTCAAAATATATTGCAGGAAAAGGAATCAGGATTGAAAGTCATTGAATCAAAAATCAATCGTTTGCTGGCAGACCTGGATGATAATAAAAACATGCTATCGCAGCTTAACAATGATCTGGTTATTGAATTGAAGTACTGTAATATCGAATCCATAGCAGCTCTGCAAATGCTTTTTTTACCTGAAGAGACTACACTGCAGCTTACGAAGCTAAAAAAGGAACTGGAATCAAAGTTAGATACTTTAAGGCAGATGAGACATGATACTCAGCTCGAACTAAACCAGGAACTAAGTAAGAATATGGGCGACGAAGATGTGGGTCACTTGCAGGTGCAACTTGAAACTCTCGATCAGCAGCTCAGTTCCTTAAACCAGGAGATCGGGAAGTTAAACCAGATTATCGTTGAGGATGATAAGTTAAAACTTAAGTTTGCAGAAGTAGCAGGGCAAATTGCTGTACAAGAAAAGGAATTTTCGAGATGGCAGAAATTGTCATCCCTGATAGGTTCAGCAGACGGCAAGAAATTCAGCCGTTTTGCCCAGGGCCTTACCCTGGCACGCTTAACAGAACTGGCCAACTATCACCTGAAAAAGCTAAGCGACCGCTACAGGATCTTAAAGACAGCTGAAAAAGACCTTGAACTGCAGATTCTGGATGCCTATCAGGCCGATGTGGTACGTCCAATGGCTACATTGTCAGGAGGGGAGAGCTTCCTCGTAAGTCTGGCCTTGGCTTTGGGCTTATCTGATCTGGCGAGTCGTAAGGTCGAAATAAATTCTTTATTTATAGACGAAGGCTTCGGTACCCTCGATGCCGAAACACTGGATATTGCTATTTCAGCCCTGGAAAACCTTCAGTCGAAGGGAAAAACTATTGGCATCATTTCGCATGTTGAGGCTCTGAAAGAACGTATTGGCACACAGATACAGGTGCAGAAACAGCCCGGTGGCTCAAGCCGGGTCAAAGTTGTGAGCTACCTAAGTGCATGAAGTACATAAGCTTTTCAGGCTTCGGCCACTATTTGCTTAAGCCGAAAAGCTTTAATTCCTTTTTAGACAGCTCTTTTTTATAAATACCTTCATTAGTATCGGCTGTATACTCTGTTCCGCTTGTCAGTTTAATATTTCCCAGTTTCGGGTCGTAAAATACCGGATCGATATAGCTGTAAACATTCAGTTCCTTACCATCTTCGCCGGTTTCACCGAAAGGTCTTTTGATATACATAAGCATTAATGAGAAACTGTATCTCCTGACATCAGTAATGTTACTGTTCATACCTAAAAAAGTGCCTGGATAAACCACCTGGCCAGGTTTAACCGCGATGCTGCCATGTTTGAAGCCAAGGTAACGGGCAATGCTTCCATCGGCATGTTCTATGTAAATTGCATTGCGTTGGCTGGTATAAGACACTAAACCAGCTTTACCTTCGGTTTTATACAGATCTTTAACTTCTGTAACCAGGCCTTTCCTGCACGCTACAATACTATCTTCTTTGTTGGTCACAAATGCGTATGCTTTCCAATCGGCCGGGGTTGCCTGTCCCAGATATTTTGATCCAACGAAACCCGATTCCAAAGCCCTGAATTTTGTATTTTTAGTATAAGGAAAAATGTACAAGAAATCAGTTTTTAATTTAGGTCTGTAAACACCCATTGCCGACCTGTAAGTGTAACTAAACCCTATTGGTCTTTGCGGATCTTGTGGCTTTAGAGTGAAAAGCTTGCCATGGATACCTTCTATTGTCTCATCGAAAACAGGTCCGTCGGATGCGTTACTTGGGTTTTTCAGCGTTACCTGGACGTAATAACTGCCAGGCGTCTGTTTATCGTATTTAAAGTCGACACTTTTGTCGTTATTCGGGGTAAGAGTTATCTTAATAGAATTCTCTTGCGCTTGCAATCTAACACTGACTAAAGCCAGGGCTAAAATTATTTTTATCTTCATTGTTATAAGACATTAGGATCGGACAATAATAACATTTTATGAAGATAAATCGAATAGCCTGGAAGATAAAAACGATAAATTTGCCGAAAACTCTATAGAGAGTCCATGGCACTGGTTACAAAGGCGTGTGAGCCCGGTTTTACTTTAGGAGTTCTATCTTATTTCCAGTTATTTAATAATCGACGAATAAGAATAATCTGACCGATGTGATAGGAGGCATGATCAGCTATTAGCGTTGCCTCCCTAAAAAGATGCTGACCGGTACCGTACTCAAATGGATGGAAAAGATTATTTCTTTCATCCTTCAGTAATTCGAAGAAGCGTTCTCTGTCGGATATGATCTGATCTATTGAATTTTCCCAGGCGGAGTCTGTTAAAGTTTCGAGGGGTGCAGGCCAGTATTCATCAGGCCACTTCGGGGAGACATGGTCAGCGGAACTACAGAACTCCACAATATCCCATTGCGTTATGCGAATATGCTCAACCAGGGACCAGATACTGTATGGGAGTTTATCAGGTGTCACTAATCTCAAATGCGGAGGAATATCCGCTATGGCTTCCTCAAAAGACATATGTGCATTGCCTTTAGTCATCAATTCGATTAACTCGACAGCAAGTGAAGCTCTTAGGTTTGATTCCATGCCCTTAAAACCCTTTGATTTACGAAATGGTTTGAGAAATTTTCAGGATCAAGAGTAATTTTAGGAGATAGGCTGGTTACAAATCAATGCAAAGTCCCGATAACAGCCAAAACTTTGGACCAGTGCCCAAAGTTTTCCGCCTGATCCTCCATTTTCATCGAAAGATAAAATCCAAAATAATTAAAAAGCCCTTTAACTGTCATTAAAGGGCTTTTTTCAGCGGAGAGTTAGGGATTCGAACCCCAGGACCTGTTACAGTCAACAGTTTTCAAGACTGCCGCAATCGACCACTCTGCCAACTCTCCGCCACAAAAGTACAAATCCTAAGTGCATCTGCAAACCAGGAAAAATGTTTTTTTTGATAATTTGTTTAGACTTCTGAAAACCAGATCAATAATTTTTAGTTTAACTGCGTTTATGCAATTTTTCTGTATGACTTTCGCTTTTGAAAGTATTAAAGCGCGGTTTTACAATCTTAATACTCCGCTTTGACAGATCTATACTCGCATTAAATTCGAATCCGATAAGTATGATGAGGGAATTAAAGTAGAGCCAGATCATAACAACTATAAGCGTTCCGATAGACCCGTAGATCTTATTAAAATTGCTGAAATTATTGATATAAAAGCCAAAACCATAGAAGGTGATCATGGCCAGAATACTTGCAAGCCAGGCACCTGGGCTGAATAACTTCCATTTTTTGGTGTGGGCCGGTCCATAACGGTATAGGATCGAAATGGTAATAAAATAAATAGCTATTAATATAAACCAGCGCACGGTTCCTATCAGGAACACCCAGAAAGTGTCCTTGAACTTGAATTCTTCCCGGATCAGGGAAATTATGTACTCGCCGATAGTAATGATACTGATACCAAACACCAATGCGAAAAAGAGAACAAAAGTCAGGGTAATAGCAACCAGGCGCTGTTTGATCCATCCCCGGGATTCGATGATGAGCGAGGATTTATTAAAAGCTGCCATCAGGTTACTTATACCATTAGTCGCAAAAAATAATGCAGCAAAGAATCCGAAAGATAAAACCCCGCCGCTCTGCTTTTTGATTATTTCTTCCAGCGTTGTTTTAACAGCCTTATAAGTGTACTCAGGAAAAATTAATTTCAGCTGCTCCATAAGCTGATCCTGGAAGCCTTCAACTGGAATGTACGGTATAAGGGTGAACATGAAGATAATTGTGGGAAATATTGCCAGCATAAAGTTATATGCCAGAGACGATGCTTTGTTCACCAATGAATCTTTACCTATCTCCTGGAAAAAAAATGAACAAACAGTGTACAGGGGTAAAGTGCTGAAGCCTGGAACTACGACCACTTTTGACCATTCTATCAGCAAACGATAGGGCCTAGTCTTTAAAAGAAATCTGTGCAGCCAGTTCATTAAAAAAAATTAGTTAAAGAAAGCTTTCATTTTATCCTGAAACTCCTGCGGGGGTAAACATGGCCGATTTCTCGTCATGTCAACAAAAGCAAGAGTTGTTTCTCCTTCATGGATCAATTCATTGTTTTCATTGAATAGATCATACCGAAAATGGATACGAACTCCGGGCATTTTAGCTATAGTAGTTCTGATCCTTATTTCTTCGTCGTATAAGGCTGGTTTAAGGTATTTGCATTTCATTTCCAAAACTGGCATTTTGATACCGGCAGCCTCCATAGAACGGTAATCCATTCCAAGACTTCGAAGCATTTCCACCCGCGCTACCTCGAAAAACTCTGCGTAGTTTCCATAATACATGTAACCCATTTGATCTGTTTCACCATAACGTACACGTATCTTAGTTTCGTGGCTAAACATTATTTTTTGATATTTCGTTCATTAAGGGCCTGCTGGAATCTGCGGGCATTTGCCTGGTGTTCAGCAACGGTAACCGCAAAATTATGATAGCCTGAAAAATCTTCTTTTGCGCACATATAAATAAAATTGTGCTTTTTGTAATTAAGCACTGCATCAATGGCATTAATGCTTGGCATCATAATGGGGCCCGGAGGCAATCCAGAATATATATACGTGTTGTACGGTGAGTTTTTTACAAGATGCCGGTTTAACACCCTGCGGATAGTAAAGTCGTTATTGGCATAAATAACCGTTGGATCAGCCTGCAGCTTGATACCTCTTTTATACCGGTTCATATACAAGCCTGCAATTGTTGGCATTTCACTGTCGTGAAGCGCCTCCGCGTCAACAATAGCAGCTAGATTGCTAACCTGAATGGGAGAGAGTCCTATTTTTTCTGCCTTTGCCTTGCGTTCGGCAGTCCAGAACTTTTCATACTCCTTATTCATCTTCTCGAAGAATTCTGTTGCTGAGGTGTTCCAGTATAGTTCGTATGAATTAGGTATAAACATGGCATACACGTTATCCTTGTTGAAGCCGTACTTGCTTATATAAGCAGCAGAATCCAACAAACGGATAAGAGATAGAGAGTCTGCTTCTATCTGCGTAGCCACGTAAGCAGCAAAGTTTTCTTTAAGTCTGAGCCCTCTGAACCTGAGTTGTACAGGTTCCTGATTTCCCGCTTTTAACATATTAATGAACGCTCGATTGCTCATTCCTTTTTTTAAGCGGTATCTACCAGGTTTTACGGACAAGGGATAATCCATATTCTCTGCAGCCCATTTGAACACTTCAGGCTTTTTCACTATGTTCTTCTCTTCAATAGCCCGGTAAACATCGTTTGCGTTTGAACCCGTTCGTATATATAAATATTCTTCTGTATTGGTAACACTTGGTCCAAAGTACTTTAAGTAGTAATTAAAGAAGGTTATTCCAAGAGCTATTACAAGTACCGCGGTAAGCGCGATTATAATTTTTGATTTCTGGCTTAATTTTTTACCTGATTTCTGATCAGTCATTAGTATTCTTTTTGTTCTGTTATTTTTCTATAGGCCAGTAGCCCGCCGGTAAGGTTCCTCACATTTGAAAATCCTGAAGCAGCCAGGATGCGCCGGGCTGTTTCACTGCGTATACCACGCTGGCATATAACAACAATTTCCTCGTCTTTGTTATAATCAATGCTTTTTATCCGCTCTGGCAGATCGCCGAGAGGAAGATTTTGTCCACCGATGTTATAGGTAAAGTACTCCAGCTGTTCTCTGACGTCCAGGATCTGCAACTTGTCCGTTGTTAATCTTTCTTTCAGTTCAGCAGCTGATATATCATTCAACGGGTGTTCCATTTGATAGAGTTAGGTCAACAGGTGTTCCGATGCTCACTTTATTTAACGAATCGCTTAATGCAGGGAATTGCCTGATTACCCTGGCGGTTGTACTGTCGGTTATTGTTCCTTCGTAATTGACTGTTCCAACATTAAGTGAAGAGCCTTTTAGTACGAATACAGATTCCGTTAATGTCCTTCCGATCAGGTCTGGCAGATCTACTTCGCTGGCACCTTTTCCGTCGCCGAGGACAAGGCTAATAACGGAACCTTTAGGAATTTGTTGTCCCCTTGAAATCTGACGTCCCTTGTAGCTCGCTTCCAGAATTCGATCACGCGCAATATCAGAGGTATACGTTGTATCACCAATCTTTATTCCATAATTGCTTAGAACAGCCCGTGCTTCGAGATAAGTCATTTCAAAGATATCAGGAAAACCAACGTCCGGTGCCTCTGTAGTAATGATAGTGAGGTAGATTGTACGGTTAGCTTTAACGTTAGTGTTTGCGTCCGGGTCCTGCTCAACAACCAATCCGGGTTTTTTATCCATTTGATATACTGAGTCGATCTGGTATTTGAATCCCTGGGCATCTAAAATTTCAATTGCTTCGGCAACTGACAGACCCTTAAGTTTAGGAACCGGCTGACCTTCACCATGGCGGGTATAGAACCGCAAGCTGAAGAATATAATTAGTAAAAGCAAAGCTATCGATAATATAGCGATGATGAGGTTTCTACGGAAGGTACTTGTGCGCAGGTATGCTAAAAACTTATTCATTAATTCGAACTTTCGGCAAATAAGCCCCAAACTTAATTCAAATATTCAGGATTTCGAAGTTAATTGTTTTTGTGAACCCGCAGAGCGGTTTATTGGTTTTTGAACTTTTGGCAAAAACATGCAACTTATCAAATATTAGATTTCGAAGTTAATTGTTTTTGTGAAACGTCAGCGTGAGGTTTATAGTTTTCGATTTTTATTAAGTTTGTCTTATGAAGAAAACCATAGCTCTTGTGACGGGCGGATTTACCGGCGAGTCTGTAATCTCTTTAAAAAGTGCTGAAGTAATTGACAGCAATCTGGATAGAGATAAATTCGATGTATATAAAATAATCATCACACGCGAAAGCTGGTATTATGTAGACGAAAATGCCGTAAAACACACTATTGATAAAAATGATTTTTCCATTCCTCTTAAGGATAAAACAGTTCGTTTTGACACAGTCTTTATCGGCCTGCATGGATCGCCGGGTGAAGATGGAAAACTGCAGGGATACTTTGATCTGGTTGGGATACCTTATACTACATGCGATGCCATTACATCCGCAATTACCATGAACAAGGGCTATACCAAGGCTGTAGTGGATGGAGTTTCCGGTTTGAATATCGCAAGGTCGGTACAATTGTTTTCCAATAGCGATAACGCAGCTGAAGAGGTGCTGGCGAAGCTTACTTTGCCTTTATTTGTAAAACCGAATAACGGTGGCAGCAGTATCGGCATGAGTAAGGTAAAAGAAGCATCCGAACTTACTGATGCCCTTGAAAAAGCTTTTAAAGAAGATAACCAGGTGCTCGTTGAAGAGTTTATTAAAGGCAGGGAATTTACAATCGGAGTTTATAAAGGTAAGGATGGTATTAAAGTGCTTCCTGCGACGGAAATAGTCAGTTCTAAAGAGTTTTTTGACTTTGAAGCGAAATACACTACGGGAATAACGGAAGAAATAACTCCCGGCAGAATGAGCGCTGAAGAAAAGGAACTTGTAGAACAAGTGGTAAAAGATGCTTATGTTAAACTCAATTGCAGGGGAGTGGTTCGGATAGACTACATTCTGGAGGAAGGTTCTGGTAAATTCTATTTTATCGAGGTAAATACGGTGCCAGGGCAAACTGAAAACAGTCTTATCCCGCAACAGGTAAGGTGTATTGGCAGGACTATTAAAGACTTCTATACAGAGTTAATAGAGGTTTCGCTGGGGATATAACAGAACACGCGGCACGGGTGCGCTAGCAAGTGCACGGTATGTAGCCTGTTCTTAGCGCACGCGTGCCGCGTGTGCCAAGAACAGGCTATACAAAGCGCTGTAAATTACTTTACCTCAAACTCTATTTCAGTATCTCCCCATTCCAAAGAAACTTCTCCATCTTTTGAAATTTCGAACATCATTTTTTCCTTGAAGGATTCGGTTTTTTCAGGTTTCACGGAGACACGCAACTGATCTTGCGATTCAGAATATTTGGTTCCCCATTGGTCCCAGCTTTTGTTGAAAATAATAGTCCATTCTTTTTCACCGGGAATGGTGTACAAACTGTATTTTCCGGCTGGAAGAGCTTTCCCTTCAACTTTTACATCCTTGCTAACCTCAAACACCGTTGCTTCATTGGCACCAGTACGCCACACTTTTCCATAAGTGGCGAGGTCAGTCCCAACCTTTCTGCCTTTCAGCGATGGCTGGCTATAGACAATAGTGACTGTTGCCCCTTTTCCAAGGGTTTGACTTACCTGTGCCGGAGGACTTACGCGCTTACTTTTATCCTGCTGAGCAGAAACCGTCAGGCCGCTGAACATAGCTACGGTTAAAACAATGGAAAATAATCTGTTCATGATATATGTTATTTTAACTGAAACGCGATAATGCTGTTTTTATTGAACGTTGGGATATAAATAATGTTTTTGGAAGGATCGATTCCTAAGTCGGCTGTATTAATACCTTGTCCCTGTGTATCTAAAAGAAGTTCCGTTCTGCCGTCTTTGTACACGTAATAGATCAAACCACTCCAGCAAGTAACAATATAATCACCATTTTGAAGGGGTTCAATTCCGTCGCCATTTTTGGCAAATCCGGAAGCAACGGTACTGATTTCTTTGTTCTTATTTGCCTTTATTAGTTTTGTTTCCGACAAGATATAAAGATCATCTCCAATAAACTTTAAGCCATTGACTCCAGCGATATTATCAAGCCATAACTCCGCTTTGTTGTTAACGATCCTATGAATTTTGGCTGTTCTGGTATCAGATACATAAGCAGTGCCTTTGGAATCGACAGCTACGTCATTCAGAAAAACAGAACCTTCAACGGAAATTTTACGCTCGATTTTTCCTGCACGAATATCTACAATAACAAGCTCGGTTAAATCAGCCACATACAGTTTATTTCCATGGCGAGCCAGACCTTTCGGAGCATTTAATCCAGTAATCCAGCCGGCATCAATAATTTTCCCATCAAGGCTAACTTTAGCTACTCCGCCCTTGCCATCAACACCAGTTCCACTGCCATCAATCAGGGAGGCATATAATATCTTCTCTTTCAGATCTGGCAGAACAGACTCCGGCACCGCCAGATCTCCCGCTTCCCAAAGTTTATTTAACTGGTGCTTCTGTGCACTTGCCGACAGTACAATACTGCTACTTAGCAAAAGGGTACTTAAAATCTTCATGTTAATTAATTTATCCAGGTGTCAAATTTTGTTTAGTGCTGCAATTTACAGGATGTCGGGCAAACATAATTCACATTTCTGACTTAAAGCATTTATAATTATAAATCTATGATTGAAGTACAAAATGATGTAGCCTCAAATGTCGCTGGTTTCAGGGCAAAAGGCAGAGTTACCAAAGATGATTATGAAACGGTAGTTAAGCCGGTAGTTGAAAGTAAGCTGCAAAGTGCTGGTAAAATCCATTTTCTGCTGTACCTTGAAACGGATGTAGCTAACTTCAGCCCGGGAGCCTGGCTGGAAGATGGCCTGTTGGGATTAAAACACTTTTCGAAATGGCATAAGATGGCTATAGTAAGTGATCAGGAAGGGGTGAGGACATTTACAGACGCATTCAGCTTTGTAGCTCCTGGCGAAGCCAAGGGCTTTGCGACCAGTGAATATGAGCGAGCAAAAGAATGGGTTGCGAGTTAATGCTGCAACCCATTCTTTTATAATTTAAAGATTAACCAGAAAATCAACAGGCATAACACTATTGGTGGTAAGATCCATTTAAGTGCCTGACCGGCGCCTTCATCGTCGTGCTCGAAAACAGCTTCTGGTGCGGGTCCCGGATTCTCCTGATGTTTATTGTAATCAGTTTCAATTGTTTGAGGTGCTATTTCTGCTTTGTGTTGCTCGTGTGTATTTTCCATATTTGAATTCTGTTTAACATTAACAACAAGAACACCGGCTTTTAGTTCCTCCTAGGTTAAAAATTATCATTTTGATTCAGAAGGATCCACTAGTCGTATCTCATAATCCGAAATCACGATCAGCCTTTCCTTATAAAGTCCGCCGATCGCTTTTTTAAATGCCTTCTTACTGATTTTCAAACGCCGGGTTATATCGTCCGGTGAGCTTTTGTCTCCCAATGTTAAAAAGCCACCGTTTTCTTTGAGATAGGCATACAGATCGTCTCGCAGACTTAAAATATGTTTAAAGCCGGTAGGCTGAAGGCTTAGGTCAATCTTATCTTCCGGACGGATCCTTTTTATATAGCCTGTTCTGATGTCACCTGGCTGCAATTCTTCAAATACCTCGTTTTGGTAGAGAAGGCCAATATATTTGTTCTCAATGATAGCGTTGTATCCAAGATCGCTTTGATCGGCAATTAATAACTCAACTTCGTCTCCTTCTTCAAGGTCAAACTCATCTTCTTCCACAAAGTTTACCAGTTTTGAAGAGCCAAGGAGACGATCATTCTTTTCGTCCAGATAAATATATACTACATGTTTTTCTCCCACATGCATAGGGCGTTTCATTTCCCGGTCGGATACATAAACATCCTTGTCTACTCCCAGATCCATATAAACACCACGTTCTGTTGCGTCTGTTACGGTGAGGCAGGCAAAATCACCTACACAAGCGTAAGGTATGCGGGTAGTAGCAATCATGTTGCCTTCAGCGTTTATAAAAACAAAAACATCCAGGACGTCTCCCTGCTTTATATTTTCAGGAGCGTATTTAGCAGGTAAAAAAACCTCCCTGTCTCCATCACCCAATATTAATCCTATATCTACTTTATTAAGGTACTCTAGTCTGTTTAATTTTCCGATTTCAATCATATTTCAAAGCAGGTAATATAAGACCTGCAGTAGCGCAAATATACTAATGTTAACTTGTACGTGATACGTAAGTAAATTATAAGTATAAGTTGTTTATGAAGTGATTTTATTCGCTCTTTTTCTCTGGCGCCAGCAATTGCTTTATCCGGCTTTTGTCACCAACAATATACACGATATCTGCGGGTTCAAACACAAACGTTGATTCCGGGTTAAGGATTCGCTCGTTATCACGTTCAACACCAATTACTAATCCATTGGTTTTTTCGCGAATACCCGAATTTTTAATCGTTTTGTAACAAACAGGCGATTCATGCAGCACCCTTACTTTTTGCAACTGTAGATCTTTTTTAGAGTATTGAGCATACTCATTTATCTGATTTGAAACTTCAAGCTGCTGTTTTACAATTGCCAGTTGCTCATCAGTTCCAATTACAGTAAGCCTGTCTCTTGGAAAAAGCCGTTCATCTCTTACAGGTGTAGGTATGGTCAATTTGCCACGCTCGATCAATGCGACATTTACACCATATTTTTCTCTGAAAGCAAGCTCCATAAGTGTTTTTCCTACCAGAGTAGATTCTGGTGAAACTTCTAGCTCTGCAAGGTGCGCATCCCAGGGTACGATGTCAGAATATTCATTACTAGCTTCCCGAGCGTTGAGGTTAAACAGAAAGCGTTTTTCCAAACGCTCATAGAACTGCTGTAACCTGCTTGAGAAGAGCAGGATCAGCACTGTTAGCAATATTATTGCGATCACAATAGCCAGCCAGGTTTTGAAGAATAAATAAAAGGTTGCAGCAACAAAGAATACCGCCAGTACAATCCTGAAAATTTCCAGAGCGATAAGCGGTCCGCGGTGTGTGGTCCGTTTAAGCCATAGGTGTGTATAAGCACTCTTCTCTATTCTTCTTCCAGCTAAAGCCCATAGAAAAGGGGCCATCAGACCATAAGAGATCACCACAGATACGATATCTGCGTTATTGTCTGAGCCTGTATAATTAATAATAAATGGATGTAAAAACCGTGTTGACAAGAAAATGATAGCTGTTAGAATGACTGAATGGATGATAAGGTTAGTGCTATACGCCTTCAGTATTATCTGCCAATCGGTTGTAGTAGTTATTTTTTCGGTACTGGAGCTATAGGAGTTAAGGCTGTGAAGCCATTTTCGGGGCATATGTGTTGCAATGGTATTGTAGAACCCTTCAGAATGCCGGATGAGATAAGGCGTCGAAAAGGTTGTAATTGCAGATACAGCTACTGCTATAGGATAAAGAAAATCGCTAGTAACTTTAAGATTAACCCCTAATGTTGCAATAATGAACGAAAATTCGCCGATCTGCGCAAGGCTCATACCTGTTTGTACGGAGGTTTTTAAGGTCTGGCCAGACAGCAAGGCACCTGTTCCGGAACTTATAAACTTACCAAAAATAGTTACTGCGGTAATGAGTAAAATAGCCCAAAAATGTTCCTTAAGCGTAAGTGGATCGATAAGCATGCCCACGGATACGAAGAAAATTGCCGCAAAGAGATCTTTTACCGATTTGCTCAGATGTTCTATACGTTCTGCCTGAGGGGTTTCAGCTAGCACCGACCCCATGATAAATGCACCCAATGCCGGTGAGAAACCAACTTTAGTGGCAAACATCACCATCAACAGGCACAGAGCAAGGGAAACGATCAGCAGGGTCTCATCATTCATTAATTTCCGGGTACGTTTTAAGAATGTGGGAATCAGGAAAATACCGGCAAGAAACCACAATATCAGGAAAAATACCAGCTTTAGTACCGAACTTACCATTTCGGCGCCCGCAAACTGCTGGCTTACAGCCAGCGTAGAAAGGAGTACCAGTAAGAGGATGGCGACCAGGTCTTCTACAATAAGTACTCCAAAAACGAGACCTGTAAACTTTTTGTGTTTTAAGCCAAGCTCTTCAAATGCCCGAATGATGATGGTTGTGGAAGAAACCGAAAGGATGCCGCCTAAAAAAATGCTGTCCATGGTCGACCATCCCATCAGCATTCCAGTAACATAACCGAATATCAGCATCACCACAACCTCTACTATTGCTGTGATAGAGGCAGATCCTCCAACCTTTACGAGCTTCTTAAAACTAAATTCAAGTCCGAGGCTAAATAACAGGAATATAACACCAATCTCTGCCCATATATTGATACTTTCTTTGTCTATTACGGTTGGCAGAAAAGAAAAATGCGGACCTACAAGGAAACCAGCCAGGATATAGCCGAGAACAAGCGGTTGATTAATCTTTTTGAATAATAATGTGGTAATTGCAGCCGCAGTTAATATCAGACCAAGGTCTGAGATAAGTGGTGGTATATGAATCATCTATAAAATTTTAAGAAAAGTCTTGTTAAATACTGATCCAGCCGATAATAGCCGGAACTCAATATTGACAAAGAACGTTGTTTTAATTAACAGGAAATATTGTCGGCAGATTTGCTTTCACCAAAAAAAATGAGAGGGATAAATAAGCCTGTAGATGAAGCAGGAGATGATAATCCCGGCACCTATCAAGATCACCATACATTGGCTAAAAGGACACCGGAACGTTTGCTCTTTACCTGATAAAAACAACTTATAGAAAGTTCCTTTTACGATATGATGTAATATGGGATGGGTAGCATTGTTATTGCTATGAAAATTATTCTCAGTCCTATGGTCTGACTTAAGAATTGATGCAATTTTCAGCTCAGATCTATCTTTTTTTAGTGAAGCAAGAGGTTGATCTGCAAAGAGTTTGCAAAACAGAAGGAATGATAAAGCAAAAATAAAAATGACTGAAAATCTCCACCCCATTCTTCCAAATATAATATTTTTATTTATAATGAAGATGCTTAGTCCAAACTCAGGATCTTAAGTCGTATGCAATGACTCCAATAATTTCTTTTATGTACATGCTCCAGAGCGATAGTACTTCCGCTTTGGGTAAAAAATCATCTGCCTGAACATTACCAGTGTTCAATTTAAAATCGCAGGGATAAGGTACCACATCTAATTTTGCCTTTTTAAATGTCTGGAGAGCTCTGCGCATATGAAATGCTGATGTGACTAATAGAAAAGGTCCCTTGCAATTCTTTTGTTTTAAAAGTTGTTTGCTGTACAAGGCATTTTCAAAGGTGTTCTTTGACTCCGATTCCATTAATATAACACTGTCAGGCACCTGCAGCTTTTTTAATTGTTCCACTGCAAACTGACCTTCAAGAAAAGTGCTTTTCGTCAGGTGCCCGTTTCCGCCGCTTACCAGGATCCTGTCTGCTTTTTTTTGCTTCCATAATACCAGGGCCTGAATAAAGCGATCGGCAGAAGCATTAAAATGTCCATACTGGCTCCCAGGTCCTTTGGATGAAAAGCCACCAAGGACGATGGCGCAACTATATCTAGTACCGGCAGGCGGCTGGCTGGTAATATCCCAGGCGGTAGCTAGCCTGTTTAATAGAAAACCATTCGAAAATATTAACAACACAAGTACCGATAAAATAAGAGATGCTTTCCGGGTTTTAGTTTTTTTAGCCAGTAGAGCGACAAGTATTAGAAGAAGCGCCCAGGTAAGTGGCTGAATAAAAATAAGCAGGAGCTTTGAAAGCAGGTGAAACATCTTGTCAAAAATAGAAAAATTCTTAATGAAACAGTTTTAAATGTACGTTAAGCAAAACTTACAAGGCTCTTTTGATATTGTAGCAAAAAAACCTCTATGAATGCAGCTCCAATAAATCAGAGAAAATGGTGGAAAGAAGCGGTGGTATATCAAATTTACCCCAGAAGTTTTAAAGATAGTAACGGGGATGGCATTGGAGATCTTAACGGAATAATTTCGAAGCTTGATTATATCAAAAACCTTGGTGTTGATGTGGTTTGGCTAAACCCTATTTTTAGCTCCCCCAACGATGACAATGGCTACGACATTAGTGACTATAAGGGTATCATGAGCGAATTTGGCACTATGGAGGATTTCGATGCACTTTTACAGGGGATGCACGACAGAGGGATACGCCTGATACTGGATCTGGTGGTGAATCATAGCAGTGATGAACACCGTTGGTTTAAAGAGGCCAGAAGCTCGAGAGACAACCCCTATCGGAACTACTACCATTGGTGGCCTGCCGAACAGGGTATACCTAAAAAGCGTTTCAGCTTTTTTGACGTGAATAATGACGCCTGGGAATATGATAATGCAACTAACTCGTATTATCTGCACTACTTTTCAGTCAAGCAGCCCGACCTGAATTGGGAAAATCCCTTACTTCGGAAAGAAATATACGACATGATGCACTTCTGGTTTCAAAAGGGTATCGATGGGTTTAGAATGGATGTAATTCCCTTTATCTCAAAAGATATTACATTTCCGGAATTGCCTGAAGAATATCACGGGAACTTTGTAAAATATTACGCCGAGGGTCCGTTCCTCCATAAATATTTACATGAAATGAACCGGGAGGTATTATCAAGGTATGATGTGATGAGTGTGGCCGAAGGCATCGGTGTTGGAACCGACAAAGCTCTGGAATATGTAGCGCCTGACAGGCAGGAGCTTGATATGCTGTATCATTTTGAAGGAATAGGCATTGGCCTGTTACCGTACGAATTTAAAGCAGCTGATCCGAATGGCTTCAGCTTGATTGAATTCAAAGACTTGTATAGTAAATGGGATGCTGTGTTTGCAGAGAACGGCTGGGGGACAATTTACCTCGGAAATCATGATAATCCGCGTATTTTAACCAGATGGGGTAACGATAGTCCGGAATACAGAAATGTGTCATCAAAGATGTTGTCGGCTTTTTTATTAACCATGCGTGCAACTCCGTATTACTATGCCGGGGATGAACTGGGGATGAGTAATATAAAATTTGACTCAATTGATGATTACCGCGACATTGAAACGATCAATATGTACCGGCAGATGGAAAGCAGGGGAGAAGATCTGAGTCGATTCCTTCAGAACCAAAAAATCACGGCGCGAGACAATTCCCGGACACCATTTCAGTGGGATGCCACTGAAAATGCAGGGTTCAGTACAGGTACTCCCTGGCTGAAGGTTAATCCAAACTATACAACTGTAAATGTGGCTGCCCAGGAGGAGGATCCCCAATCGCCTCTTAATTTCTTCAGGAACTTAATTCAGCTACGAAAAAAAGAGCTGGCGTTGGTCTATGGTAGATATGTTCTGCTTGACAGGGATAATCCACATGTTTACAGTTATATCCGTCATTGGGAAGATACTACCATAATAGTCATGCTTAACTTTTCTGCTTCGGAAGCCAATGCGCATCTCGAAGGACTTGAGCTGAGCGCTGCGAAAGTCTTGTTAAGTAATTATCCAGATGAACGAAAAGGAATGGATACTTTAACCGTGCTGAGAGCTTATGAAGCTTGTATCTGTAAATTAAACTCTGCAAATTTTCGCAATAATGGAGAAACATAGTGTCGGTTTAACACTATGTTTATATATTTAAGGCAAATTTTTGATATGATACTGATTGCAGATGGCGGATCTACTAAAACTCACTGGAGTTTAGTGAACAAAGATCTGAGTACTAAAGATTTTTATTCTGAAGGGTATAATCCATATTTCGTTGATGGAAAATACATTATTGAGTCTTTGAGTAAGGCTGTACCTGACGACCTGATAACAGACGCCGTAGAAAAAATATATTTCTATGGGGCCGGAGTTCATAATAAGGAGAAAGCTCTCGTATTAGAACTTGCTTTTAAACAGTTATTTTCTAACGCGGAAATTTCAATAGACCACGATCTTTTAGCTTCTTGTCGCGCATTGCTAGGTAATGAAGCTGGATTCGCTGCCATACTAGGTACCGGCACCAACTCTTGCCTGTATGACGGGAAAGAAATTTTTCATAAGGTTGAGTCTGCAGCATATATTCTTGGCGATGAAGGCAGTGGCTGCCATATTGGTAAAAAATTGCTTACGGATTATTTAAGGGGAACACTTCCTGAAACTGTGAGAATCAATTTTGAAGAAACTTATCCTTACAGAGCGAGCGACATCCTCGACAGGATCTATACGAAACCTTTAGCTAACCGTTTTTGCGCAAGCTTTAGCGAATTCGTTGGAAATAACCTGGATGATCCACATATCTATAATCTCGTTCAAACCTCTTTTGATCAGTTCTTCACTCAATTAGTTTGTTTATACCCTGATTATCAAAAATACACTTTCAACTCCGTTGGATCTGTTGGCTTTTACTTTAAGGATATTCTAGCAGCAACCGCTGAGAAATACGGAATGAAGACAGGAAAGATCATTAAGTCGCCAATCGAAGGGCTTGTTCAATATCATAAGCAAATGATCGAATTTGAAAAGTAATCCTACGTTAACTATTATACGATAGTATTGGAATTAACAAGGCTCTGTCTGATATTGACAGAGCCTTGTTTTTTTGTTTCATATTGTGAAACAGTATGTAAATGTTTAAACACCAGTAGTTCTTTATCTTTATACGAGAAAAACATTTGCCTGTTTAAACCCCATGAGTACACCTTCTAGCACTTTCGGCACTTCTGTGCGATTTTATGATTTGGACCGTTTGAGAGTTCTGGCCTTTTCAATTCTGTTGCTTGAACACAGTGCTGAAATATTTGTCGACTGGAAGTTCTGGATAAAGAATCCGGAGACATCTGTGAGCCTCAGTTATCTTACTGCGTTTTTCCTGCCCTGGAGGATGCCGCTTCTCTTTCTCATTTCAGGCGCTGCCGTTACATTGTCGTTTAAGAGAAAGACTGCAACTGCATTTATTCTCGAGCGAACTGTTCGCCTGCTGATTCCACTACTGTTTGCAGTAGCTTTTATTATCCCCCCCCAGATATATTTTATCAAACTATACCTGGGGTACCAGGAAAGTTTCTGGACATTCTACCGATCTTTTCTATTGCTCGACTGGCACTGGTCCCCAAAAGGCAACATCCACTTTCTTCATTTGTGGTATCTGGCATTTGTGTTTATTTATTGCATCATCATGCTGCCGGTTTTGCAAGTTCTAAGAACTGAAAAAGTATCCAAATTTGTTTCCCAGCTATGTTTTTTTATTAGTCGTCCTGCTTGTCTTCTTTCGTTGGGCCTGTTTCTAACTGCTCCGTATTATTTTTTGAAAGGCTTTCATGCTGATCCCTACCAGTCTAGCTTTGTTTATTATTTTCCATTTTTCGTTTGCGGTGCAGTGCTCTGGCCGGATAAGCATATCCGAGCTTCGATAGAAAAACTAACGGAAGTTTCTCTAGGAATTGCGCTGTCGGCGTCAATTAGTTTGTATCTGTTAGCTGTGTCTAACGGTCAGTTAAGGATGTATTTTCTTAACGTTGCCGAGGTAGGATCTTTAGTAATTTATATACTTAAGTCTCTAAACCTATGGTTCTGGGTTTTAACAATTTTCGGTATGGCTATGCGATTCTTTAATTACGGCTCACGACGTCTAAATTATGCCACCCAGGCCGTTTATCCCTTCTATATTCTACATCAAACAGTAATCGTCATTATTGGATATTATATAGTTCAATGGAATGGTTCCATTAGTATTAAGCTAAGTACTATTTGCATCATAGCTTTCCTTTTAATGTTTATGGCATATGAGTTTCTGCTTAAGCGAACAGCCGTAAGCCGCCTGTTTTTCGGAATAAAATGACCTGTAAGTGTAACTAGGAATGCAGACTTAAAACGTACGACTTATAACTTACCACTTAAAACTTAAAACTTACTTACTACCTTTACCTTCATGGCGATTATACAGAAGGTAGGGCTCGAGGGAGTTCGTTTTTTTGCCTTTCATGGTTTTTACGAGGAAGAGCACCTGACCGGAAACGAGTATATAATAGATGTGATAACAGAGTTTACAGTATCAGGCAGCGGAGACGATGAGCTGTCAAATACCGTAAATTATGAGCGTTTATACGAGATAGCAGCAGATGAGATGAGCCGGCCGAGGAAGCTTCTTGAAACAGTAGCTCACGGCATACTTAATAAAATACAACAAGAGTTTTCCTTTGTAAATACCATCGATATAAGTATCCGTAAGCTGCATTTACCAATGAAAGGTGAGGTAAAAAACTCATTAGTTCAATTAATTTTTAGGGGTTGAATGGCGTTTAAGAAAATTAGTCCTGAAATTTTGGCTCTATTTGTGGGATGTGTAGGAGAACAGTACATCAAATCTGAAAAAGAATATATAAGCAAATTTTCCCATGATGAAACTGAAGATCTGCGGTATTATCCGGAAGTTGTAGCTATCCCGGGCACCTCTGATCAGCTTTCCTGTCTACTTAAAATATGCAATGAACACACCATACCTGTAACTCCACGTGGTGGAGGGACTGGTTTATCGGGTGCGGCACTGCCTGTTTACGGAGGTCTGCTTATTTCAATGGAACGCTTTAACCGAATCGTTAATATTGATGAAAGCAATTTACAGGCTACTATTGAGTCAGGAGTGATCACCCAGGATTTTATAAATGCAGTTGCAGAAAGAGGCTTGTTATATCCTGTAGACCCATCTAGTAAGGGAACATCACTGATGGGGGGCAATCTTGCCCATGGAGCTGGCGGACCGAGAGTGGTAAAGTACGGCACGATAAAAGAATACATTTTAAACCTGGAAGTAGTACTGCCAACAGGAGAAATAATATGGACAGGTGCCAATACATTGAAATATGCTTCAGGATATAATTTAACTCAGCTGATGATCGGTGCAGAAGGTACATTAGGAATTATTACGAAGATAGTGGTAAAGCTGATTACCAAACCTTCACTGGATGCATTGATGCTGGCTTCCTTTACAAGTAACGAACAGGCATGTGCTGCAGTCTCAGCAATATTTAGAGCCGGCGTGGTTCCTTCGGCGCTTGAATTCATGGAAAGAACAGGAGTGGAGTGGGTAATTAAATATGGACAGATTCCTTTCCACTTAAAAGATGAGGTTGCAGCATTTCTTTTAATTGAGCTGGATGGCAATAGTGCAGATGTGCTGTCGTCCGATTGTGAGAAGATCAGGCAAGTTTTAGCATCATTCGACTGCCTTGAAGTTATTTTCGCTGAAAATGCAGAACAGAAAGATGATCTGTGGCGCATACGTCGCGTACTGCCGGTTTCTGTAAAATCAAACTCTGTTTATAAAGAGGAAGACACTGTTATTCCCAGGGCACATTTGCCACAGCTGATCACAGGAATTAAAAATATCGGGGCTGTATATGGCTTTTCTTCAGTATGTTATGGACATGCTGGCGATGGAAATCTCCATGTAAATATTATAAAGGGAGATATGAGTGATGATGACTGGAATTTTAAACTAAAAGAAGGTATACGTGAAATATTTGAGCTAACCGTTGCCCTTGGCGGAACAATCTCTGGAGAACACGGAATCGGTCTAGTGCAGAAGGAGTTTATGTCAGTGAAATATTCCGATCTTCATATGAACCTGATGAAAGGAATCAAACAAGTCTTTGATCCCAATGGTATATTAAATCCGGGTAAGATATTTTAAAGCAGATTACCGGTCTTAAAGATAAATGAATGGATTTCGATTTTGAACAACATGATCTGATTAGGGTAATACTATCTATTCTTTGCGGAAGTCTTATTGGCTTTGAACGTGAATATAAAAATAAATCAGCCGGCTTTAGAACCTTGATATTAATATGCATGGGCTCTACGATCTTTACCATTGTATCGCAGAGGGCATCAGGAGAAAGTGATGATCGTATCGCTGCGAATATTATCACAGGTATTGGCTTTATCGGTGCGGGAGTTATCTTCAAGGACGGCCTGAATGTTAAAGGTTTGACTACTGCTGCCGTGATCTGGGTTGTAGCAGCCTTAGGTATGGTGATTGCACTATTTCACTATTCACTCTCAATTATCCTTACCTTTATAGTCCTTCTCATATTATCAGTTTTTAACAAGGTTGAAAGTTTTATTGACTATATCAATCATCAAAAAACCTTTAATGTAACTTTCAAAAATGACGACCTGGGTAATCTTTTGCAACTGGAGCAAGAAGCCGAAAAGAGGGGATTAAAATCTCGGCGGATTCGACTCTCTAAAAGTCTGTGTAAATTAAATGCCGTTTTTGAAATTTCTGGAAGAAAAAAGGAGCTGGCTAGTTTTAACACCTATCTTGTTGAGCTGCCAAGTACTGAGGAAGTTCTTGCTAACTAAATTCACATCTTTTTCAATTGTTGATTTATGAAATTTGCCACAAAAGCCATCCATGCAGGTCAGGAACCTGATCCAAGTACGGGCGCGGTAATGACGCCAATTTATCAGACCTCTACTTATTGGCAAAAATCTCCGGGAGATCATCAGGGATATGAGTACTCACGCGGTACAAATCCTACAAGGAAAGCACTGGAAAATTGCCTGGCTTCTTTAGAAAATGCAAAATTTGCCCTGGCTTTTTCCAGCGGAATGAGCGCTACGGAAGCTGTAATAAAATTAATGAAGCCTGGTGATGAAGTGATCACAGGAAACGACCTATATGGCGGATCGTTCAGGATGTTCACCCGGATCTTCGCTCATTATGGCATTGTTTTTCATTTTGTTGACCTTTCGACGCCTCAAAACGTCAACAAATACATTAATAGCAATACAAAATTGATATGGTTGGAAACTCCTACAAATCCAACTATGCAAATAGTGGATATTATGGGGGTATCAGCTATCGCGAAAGCAAACAATATAATGCTGGCTGTAGATAATACTTTCGCATCTCCCTACTTACAAAATCCCATTAACCTGGGAGCCGATATAGTGATGCACTCAGTGACAAAATATCTAGGGGGACATTCAGACGTAGTGATGGGTGCACTGATGCTAAATGATGAAGTTTTGTATAAACAACTCTGGTTTATATACAATGCCTGCGGTGCAACGCCAGGCCCTATGGATAGCTTTTTGGTATTAAGAGGTATAAAAACACTTCACTTAAGGATGAAAGCGCATTGTGAGAACGGCCGTGAAGTTGCCAGATATTTAAAAACACACCCTGCCATTGACAAGGTATACTGGCCAGGCTTCAGCGATCATCCCAACCATAGTATAGCTAAAAAGCAGATGAGAGACTTTGGCGGCATGATATCTTTTACATTAAAAGATGCTGATCTGCAGAAAACTTTTAATGTAGCCTCAAAGTTCAAAGTATTTACGCTTGCCGAATCACTGGGCGGTGTTGAATCACTTGTAAATCATCCGGTTACCATGACCCACGCTTCTATTCCCAAGGAAAGCCGCGAAGCGGTAGGTGTGGTAGATAATTTGCTGCGTTTAAGTGTTGGTGTTGAAGATATTGAAGATCTGTTGAATGATTTAGACCAGGCTCTGAAATGATAAATGATCTTAAAACATTTCTTGACTCTAAGGCAGATCAGTACAATCAACCAGCTTTTATAGAAAACGATCCGGTAGTTATTCCTCATCAGTTCAGTCTTAAACAAGATATAGAGATCAGCGGTTTTTTTGCTTCGATGTTAGCCTGGGGTCAACGGAAAACAATAATCAATAAATGCCGTGAACTGATGGAAAGAATGGACACTGCACCTTTCGACTTTATCCTGAACCACCAGGAAGACGATTTGAAATCCTTACTTGGCTTCAAGCATCGCACTTTTAATGATACCGACCTCCTGTACTTTGTTCATTTTTTCAAGCAGCATTATGAAAAGTTTGGATCTTTAGAAGACGCTTTTCTTCCAAAAAAAACTGATGCGCCATTTCGTGCCGATTATTTTGACGAGTCGGTAACTGACCAGGGTGACATTGAAAGCGCATCACCCGTATGTTACTCAGGTGAACTAATAAGGACGCCGGTAGGTGTGGAAGCCATGCTTAATTCTTTCAAAACTTACTTTTTCAGTCTACCGGATTTTCCTTCCAGGACTATAAAACATGTGAGTTCTCCGAGGCAGAAGTCAACCTGTAAACGTTTGAATATGTTTTTACGCTGGATGGTGAGAAAAGATAATAATGGAGTTGATTTTGGACTCTGGTCGAGGATCTCTCCCTCTCAGCTTATCTGTCCATGTGATGTGCATGTAGAAAGGGTAGCACGAAAGCTTAATCTAATCACGCGAAAGCAGGTTGACTGGCAGGCCGCTCTTGAATTAACAGAGCGACTGAGGGAATTTGATCCCTCAGACCCTGTTAAATATGACTTCGCCTTGTTTGGTCTTGGTATAGAGGAAAAGTTTGGCTTTTAGGGCCTGTTCTTTAATGAATCCCTGATTTCAGTCAGCAAAATCTGGTCTTTAGTAAGCACGTCAGGTGCTGGTGTAACCGCTTGTTCCTGTTCTTTTTTCTTAAGGGTGTTCATCAGTTTTATCACCACAAACACGGAAATGGCAACGATCAAAAAGTCGATAATGATCTGAATGAAGTTACCATAGTTGAGAGTGACAGCAGCCACCTGTTTACTGTTTACTATAGTAGCCTCTTTTAAAGTTATTTTCAGGTTCGAAAAATCTGTTCCGCCGATAAGTAAGCCAATTGGCGGCATAATTATATCCTCGACAAAAGAAGTAACCACTTTCCCAAAAGCGGCACCAATAATTAAGCCTATTGCTATGTCTACCAGGTTGCCCTTAATAGCAAATTCCTTAAACTCTTTGATTATTCCCATGATGATTTTAATTAACCTTTGTATTAGAAGTATATTTAAACTTTAGCTTTCAGTTTTAGTGCTTAGAATAACGTTTGTGTACCGCCAGGTTTCAATTTCCCCAGGTGTTTGTAGGCTAACTCTGTTACTTCCCGTCCTCTGGAGGTCCGCATCATAAAGCCTTCCTGGATAAGGAAGGGTTCATATACTTCTTCGAGCGTACCTTCGTCTTCGCCAACAGCAGTTGCAATGGTTTTTAAGCCAACCGGACCACCTTTAAACTTGTCAATAATGGTTACGAGAATTTTATTATCCATCTCATCCAAGCCATGACTATCAACGTTTAAAGCATTTAATGCATACTGTGCTATCCCGGTGTCGATGCTTCCATTACCCTTGATCTGTGCAAAATCCCGCGTTCTGCGAAGGAGAGCGTTTGCAATACGGGGTGTTCCGCGACTGCGGCGTGCTATCTCGTAAGCCCCTTCATCGGAGATGGGGGTTCTTAAAATCGATGCTGATCGCAATACAATGGTTGTAAGAAGTTTGGCATCGTAATACTGTAACCTTGAGTTAATTCCAAAGCGCGCCCGCAAAGGGGCTGTTAGCAAACCAGAACGGGTGGTAGCGCCAACCAGGGTAAAAGGGTTCAGTGAAATTTGGACGGAACGCGCGTTAGGTCCTGATTCAAGCATGATGTCGATCTTGAAATCTTCCATTGCCGAATACAAATACTCCTCCACTAAAGGACTAAGACGGTGAATCTCATCTATGAATAATATATCTCCGGTTTCAAGATTCGTAAGAAGTCCGGCCAGGTCGCCGGGTTTATCTAATACGGGTCCGGAAGTAATTTTCAAATTAACCCCCATCTCGTTCGCTATGATGTGTGAAAGGGTAGTTTTCCCAAGTCCCGGAGGCCCATGAAGCAACACATGATCAAGGGCTTCGCCCCGTAACTTGGCTGCCTGCACAAAAATCCGGAGGTTTTCTAGTATTTTATGCTGCCCGGTAAAGTCCTCAAAAGCCTGCGGACGGAGAACTTTTTCTATATCACGCTCGCTTGAAGAGAGCCTTTCTGCACTAGGATCGAGATGTTCATTCAGCATCGGGCTAAAATAAAGAATTTTAATTGAAGATAGGAGCCGGATAATTTGTAGTTTTCGAAGGATAATTAATCCATATCGACTTTGCAGAGTCTTAATAAAGTAAATTCACACCAAAAACTACTACAATGCGTTATACACACATGAATAAATTAGCCTATATCTGTTTCTCGATGCTATTATTATCGGCATGCGGCCTGAACAAGCAAGTTGATCAACTCAAAGCTTTTGAAGACTGCAAGTATGAGCTTAAATCAGCTGATAGCATGTACATCGCTAATATTAGAGTTGCAGATGTTATCAATAAAAACGGTTTTGACCTGTCGGGTACTCCCCGTTTAGCACTGGCATTATTGCGTAAGGATGTTCCCTTTACTGCAAAGCTAAATCTGCTGATAAAGAACCCCTCCTCAGAACTCGCGGGGATAAATCAGTTTGAATATAAAGTTTTATTCAAAAATCATGAACTCGCAAATGGTATAGTTGACAGAACTATTTCAGTGTCACCTAATGGCGGTGAGACACTTGTTCCCATAAAAGTAAACTCCAATCTATATAGTCTGCTGTCGGATAAGGAGGCTCAGAATGCCATTACCGACTTTTTACTTGCGGGAAGAGAAGGCAAAGAAGAAAAGAAAGGCATTGTCACCATCAAGATCAAACCAACTATCGGTTTGGGCGGCAAAATGATTAAATATCCGGGATACATTACCATCGACAAAGAGATCAGTAGTAAGATCCTTTTGTAAACAGCAGTTAATTTATTGTTACTATTTGAAACCTCTTTTGGCAATGTGCTGTTGAGTTGTTAATTTCAACAATAAATTTCAATTGTTATGATAAGAAGATCAACTGCCGTATGGAACGGTACAGGCAAAGAAGGAAAGGGAGTTTTAACTTCCACCAGCGGAGTTCTTAGTAATACCCCTTATTCATTTGCAGCACGCTTTGAAAGCGAGGATGGTAAAGCCGGAACGAACCCCGAAGAGCTTATAGCGGCTGCACATGCTGGCTGTTTTTCAATGGCACTCAGCTTCCAATTAGCAGGTGCAGGTTTTACCCCCGACGAATTAAAAACTGAGGCCGCAGTTAAGGTTGAGCCCGGGGAAGGTGGATTTAGCATCACCTCTATAACATTGAAACTGGAGGCTAAAATCCCTGGTATTTCGGAAGAACAGTTTTCAGAACTAGCTAACGCAGCCAAAGCCGGATGTCCGGTAAGTAAGGCATTAAGTGCTGTTGATATTACTCTGGCCGCCAGATTAGTTTAGGCTATATACCATAAGAAGCATAAGGGATGGAGTCGTTCATCCTTTATGCTTTCCGCTCTATCCTTACCCTTTCCGCTTTTATTCTCTACTAATTACTTGTATAAATAACATATGTGTACAAACTACTTGTACATAAATATGTTACATATTTACCTGAACAACCAGCTAATGAAACGCGTTTTAGTATGTGATGATGATCTTGCTATTTCAGAAATAGTGGCTCTAGTATTAACAGATGCAGATTGGGAGGTTTATACTTTACCTGATTGCAATGACATTATCGAAAAAATTGAATCAATTAATCCTTCTGTGATTTTTATGGATAATAAGATCCCCGACGAAGGGGGTATTAAGGCTACCCAGATAATTAAAAGTCATCCCGAACACCAGGAAATACCTGTGATCTATTTTACAGCAAACAATGACATTGATGCATTAGCGGAAAAGGCAGGCGCTGATTTCATTTTGCAAAAACCGTTTAATATCAGTGAATTAGAAGAAACTGTAAGTAAGGCATTTAAAGCGTATAAAGAAAACCTATCAGAATAAATAAGCTCTAATTATGTTTCAACTAGGTATTGTGCTTACGTCGATACTTGCACTTTCGACTTGTAAGCAAAACTCTTCGGCCAGCAATGATAAAGAGATCGTAAATTCAGCCACGGCTGTAAGTACATTAACACTTTATGATAAACTCGATAATCCCTGGGGCATGGTCTGGCTACCGGATGGAAGATTGTTGGTCACGGAACGATCCGGAGAGATCCTGATTTTTAAGGATGACAAATATACAGGCGAGAAGATCACCGGCCTTCCCAAAATAGCTGCCAGAGGACAAGGAGGCTTAATGGACATTCAGCTACACCCACAGTATAGCAAAAATGGATGGATATATCTTGCTTACTCAAAGCCGCTGGGTGGTGCTTACTCCACTGCAATATTGCGGGCGAAACTTCAGGGCAATCAATTGGTTGAAAAACAAGATATTTTTGTAGCCGGGCCGGCGCTTTCTGCTTCTCATCATTTTGGAAGCCGTATAGCCTTCGACAAAGAGGGATATATGTTTGTAGTAGCAGGGGAGCGCGGAACGAACCAAAAGGTTCAGAACTTAAGTAACGACCACGGGAAGATCCACCGCCTTTTAGACGATGGAAGGGTGCCCAAGGACAATCCTTTTGTTGGTCAGGCAAATGCGAAAGCAAGTATCTGGTCGTATGGACATAGAAATCCTCAGGGATTGGCCTACGATGCTGCCAATAACAGGCTTTGGGCAGTTGAGCACGGGCCAAAAGGAGGGGACGAATTGAACCTTGTTGAAAAAGGAAAGAATTACGGATGGCCCATTGTAACTTACGGAATCGGATATGATGGTTCAATTATATCTGATAAGAAAGAAATGAAAGGAGTACAAAACCCGGTCAAATACTGGGTGCCTTCTCCAGCGCCTTGTGGAATGGCGCTGGTAACAAGTGACAAATATCCATCGTGGAAGGGAAGTCTACTTATTGCAAATCTCTCCTTTAAATATTTAGGGCGCATCACTTTAGATGGAACAAAGTTCAAAAGCGAGGAAAAACTGTTGGAGAACGTTGGCAGAGTACGCCATGTTGCGCAAAGTCCGGATGGGTTTATTTACGTAGTTACAGAAGGACCGGGGAAGCTATTAAAAATAATGCCTGGAAAATAAATCCTGAGGAAAAAATAAGGCGGAGTATTATTTAAATACCCCACCTTGTGATTTTTCTATTTATAAACCGATAGTAAACTCGTATTCAGCTTTTGCTCTCGCCCTAATAGGGCCTGTAAAAGTTTTACGTGTTTCCCCTTTAATGGAATATTTAATCTTTTTGCTCAGATAATCTTTAAGCTCAATACCACCGCCAGTTACCGGAATGGTTAAAGAATAGGTTGGATTTGCGGGGTTAAAATCAGAGATTCGAATTACTTCTCTAGTATCCAGCCCTTGTGCAGATACCGAGGCATATATCGATTTAAAGGCTTGGAAATTATTATCTGCATTCTCATCAATCAGTTCAATCTTGAAGCTTTTCAATTTAATACTTTTGACATTATCAGCGCTTAGGGAAGGTGCATTTGCCTTAACTGCCGAATCAAGATTGTATTTAACCTCGAACTCTCCAATGGTTTCGGCTGCTCCAACACCCAACTGATTTATAGTGAAATTAACGGTTGTAGGGATATTAACATCTTTTTCAAGCGCATCTTTCACTTTGTCGCATGCTGAAAAGGTAAACAACAGTAATCCGAAAACTGATGTAAGGAGTAAATTTTTTCTCATTTTATTTGACTTTGATTGTTGAATTTTAATCCAAAGTTAACATTTGTATCAAAGAAAACAAGATCGTGATAAGGGCGAACACTTTCTTTCCCGCTTTTATTTACACTGGGCATTTGACAGGCTTTAAAGTTAGCCTGTTCTTTCATTTATTGTAAAGCACTATGTATTAAGTATACGATCAGTGTAAATGACTGTTAATCAGCATTGATACATTCTTTCACTTCACTAATTTTGCAGTATCTACTTACATCTACCTAGAAAACTGCTATGAAAAAACTATTACTTATGCTAATGGTATTACCATTGCTGAGCCTTGGGCAATCGAAGATCACACGTGCCTTTTATGAAATTCCCTTTTCTTCTACCAGGGAAGACATTACTAATTCAATACTGAAACGTGGCGGTGAAATCGATAAACAGCGATCCACCGACCAAAAGCTTGTAGTGTCGAACTTAAATTTTAGGAACCGGGAAGCCTTATCTGTGGTGTTTCTGTTCGAAAAAGATACACTATACCAAGCTTCAGCCACACTAAAAAACGACAGCATAAGCGTGCTTGACCTTTTTCTACATACTAAAAACGATATAGACACCGTTTACGGCAGAGGTGAATTCAAGAAGGAATTTATACTACCTTATAAAGAAGGTGATGGCGTTGAACTTATTGCAATAAGAAGAGGCTTTGCAAATTATAGCTGCACCTGGCAATCCGTTCTGTCAAACAAACATAAGGCTCTTATATCACTTCGGATCAATAAAAACAATGTAGAACTGACATACGAGGACTCAACCGTTATCGAAAAGTTTCTGGCGGAAAGAAGAAACACTTTAAAGCACAATTTACCCAAGTAGGTTTTTTTGCTAATCGATATATTTGCTCCGGCAATCATATTGTAGTGTTTAAAATAGCTTATAATCCCATATATTCTCATCCGCTTCCGGAAGGCCACCGATTTCCGATGATCAAATATGAGCTAATCCCCGAGCAATTGCTTTACGAGGGACTCATAACTGAGGATAACTTGTTTTCGCCTGAATTAGTAGACGAGGAAATCATTACCTCTACTCACGATGAAGAGTATTGGGAAAGACTGCGAAATCTCCGTTTAACTGAGAAAGAGATACGGCGTAGTGGTTTTCCCTTGTCAGAAAAGCTGGTCGAAAGGGAAATGAGGATCGTAAGAGGCACGATTGACGGATGCTTATTCGCACTGAAGTATGGAGTAGCATTTAACGTTGCGGGAGGAACACATCATGCCGGTACGAACTGGGCGGAAGGGTTTTGCCTCCTAAATGATCAGGCGATTGCTGCAAATTATTTAATAGAAAGCAAGCTGAGCTCCAGGATATTGATCATCGACCTGGATGTTCACCAGGGCAATGGCACGGCACAGATATTTGAACATAATTCAGATGTCTTCACATTTTCAATGCACGCCGAAAACAATTTCCCTTTCCGAAAAGAACGTTCAGATTGGGACATAGGCCTGCCAAATAACACAGGGGATACAGAATATCTTGATGTTTTGAGAAAGTCGCTTTTAAGTCTTTTTGAGAAAGTTAAGCCTGACTTTGTGTTTTATTTATCAGGAGTGGATGTGCTCCATACAGACAAAATTGGACATCTCAGTTTAAGTAAAGAAGCATGCAAAGAACGCGACCGGCTCATTTTTGAACATTGCAAGAAATTTAAGGTACCGGTGCAGGTGAGTATGGGTGGTGGTTATAGCGCTCGAATCTCAGATATTGTTGAAGCGCACTGCAACACCTTTAGAGTAGCTTATAGCACATATTACTAGCGTACTATAAGCGTACTTGCTTTTTGCTAGTTACTTGCGTTTTGTTGTGTAAATATCGTTTTGTATAGGACAACTCCGGTATTGGACGAATAATTAAGGTACACTTGTTTATTATCCGTTGCCAAATCTATCCAGTACGTTCCTGCGTCAGTAGAACTCTTAACGCCGGTTGCAGAGCGTTTAACTATAAGCAGTGCAGATGAAAAATTATAATCTTTATATGACTTTGCAATCTCTGCTTTTGCGCTCTCAGGAATTTCGTCAAAAGCTACCGTTTGAGTAGAAGCAAGGTAATTCCCTTTAAGGTCAAAAAGAGCAGTAAGTTTTTTACCATCTATTGTAAACATAGCCTTCTGATAGTCAGAACCAAGCACCCAGGTTACATTTACAGCAGTTTTAAACTCGGCCTTAAACCAGCTTATAGCTGCAGGTGTAATCTTAAGAGAGTCGTCCTCTCCTTTATTCGTTGAAGCGAAACCAGAAACCAATAGGCCAAAAAATATTAATGAGAGTAGAGCCTTTTTCATAGCGACATTATTAATTACTCAACAAAAGTAAAGATTTTGTATTAAATTAATATTAATAGTTTAAATTTTATGATATTTATTCATTAAAGGGTTTGATTTATGATATTTTTAAAAGTAATGGTGGCAGATGCTTAAATTTTAAGACTTTAGAAATTCCGATACATGATTTTTCATGATCAGGACATTAGTTTATCCTTAAATCGATACTTTTGATCAAAAATTATTTTATGGGCTATTCCAGCTTAAGGGCATGCATCGAGGATCTCGAAAGGAACAATCAGTTGGTAAAAATAAAGGAGGAGGTTGATCCCATCCTTGAAATGGCAGCGATACATTTAAGAGTCTTTGAAAATAATGGACCGGCAATTTACTTCGAAAACGTTAAAGGTTCCAAATTCCCGGCTGTCTCCAATCTTTTCGGGACACTTGAGCGCTCAAAATTTATCTTTCGTGACACGCTTGAGAAGATTAAGGTTCTAGTCGACCTTAAGTCTGATCCTGTTAAGGCTTTAAAGAGCCCTTTTAGGTATATGAATGTGGGCTTAACGGCATTGTCCGCCTTGCCATTGAAAGTAAAGCGGAATGCTCCTATATCGTTTGGAAGAACCAGGATCTCGGAGCTTCCGCCGATAGTCAACTGGCCGATGGATGGCGGCGCTTTTGTTACTATGCCGCAGGTCTATACTGAAGATATCACCAGGCCGGGTATTATGAATGCAAATCTGGGAATGTACAGGATTCAGCTTGGAGGGAATGACTATATACCTGATAAAGAAATAGGATTACACTATCAGCTTCACAGGGGCATCGGTGTTCACCAGACCAAAGCTAATGCAAGGAACCAGCCGCTTAAAGTCAGTATTTTTATTGGCGGCCCTCCGTCGCATCCCCTGGCAGCAGTTATGCCTCTTCCGGAAGGATTGTCGGAGATAACTTTTGCAGGTGCATTGGGGAACCGGAGGTTTAGATACTTTTATGACGAAGAAGGTTTTTGTATATCGGCGGATGCCGATTTTGTAATCACAGGAACAGTCTATCCTCATGAAAATAAAGAAGAGGGGCCCTTCGGCGATCACCTGGGCTATTATAGCCTTAAACATCCCTTTCCCCTTATGAAGGTCCATCAGGTTTATCACCGAAAGGATCCTATCTGGTCGTTTACTGTTGTTGGCAGGCCACCACAGGAGGATACGAGTTTCGGCGCTCTTATCCACGAGATCTCCGGCTCTGCTTTGCCTCAGGAGATCCATGGCTTGCATGAGGTGAATGCCGTTGATGCAGCGGGAGTTCATCCATTGCTTTTCGCAATAGGAAGCGAACGATATACTCCTTACTTGAGGGACCGGAAACCACAGGAGATATTAACGATCTCCAACCACATTCTTGGAAAGAATCAGTTGAGCCTCGCTAAATACCTGTTCATTACAGCAAAAGAGGACGACCCTTCACTTCATACCCACGATGAATATAGGTTCCTTATGCACGTATTTGAGCGAATTGATTTCAAAAGAGACTTGCATTTCCATACTCAAACCACAATTGACACCCTCGATTATAGCGGCGATGGCTTAAATAGTGGTTCCAAAGTGGTATTCGCAGCTGCAGGCGACAAAATAAGAACTTTGTGGAAGGAAACACCGGCATTGAACATTCCACGTCCTTTTGGCGGCTTTAAGCTTGTGATGCCTGGAATTATTGCACTGGATGCCTCACCGTATAAAAGCGCGCTGGAGTCGGAGGCCGAAGTAGAGATACTGAATCAGCAATTACGAGCACAGGACCTCTCGGGTCTTGCTTTGATTATTTTGTGCGATGACGCTGGCTTTACAGCCGACTCAATAAATAATTTTCTTTGGGTAACATTTACGAGGAGCAATCCTTCCCATGATATCCATGGAATAGATAGTTTCACAGAGCATAAACACTGGGGATGTAGAGGACCTTTGATTATCGACGCAAGAAAAAAGCCGCACCATGCACCAGAACTGATAAAGGATGCCGGTGTTGAAAGACGAGTCGACAAACTAGGAGAGAAGGGTGGTTCTTTACATGGATTGATCTAACCGGCGACTACAATGCGATTTAGACAACGCGGCACGCGTACGCCGGCAACAACCTTTTAGATAGCTTGCTGGCGCACGCGTGTGTGTCTTTAGGATAACGGTTGAAATAGATCCCTGTTTCTTTTTTCTTAAAACCTAACTCCAAACGTCAGGAACATGTTACTCGTATTGCTTTTAGTGCTGGCAACCGGGCTATCTATTCCATCAACACTATATGGCGTGTATGAAGTTTTGTAAGATATATTCTGATAGGTTAGATCAATAAAATAATTGCTCACCCGGTATCCCAAACCTCCACTTATCGTGGTATTCTGATAATTTTCATTTTCCTTATCTTTGTAAGGGTTTCCCAATTGTCCAAAACCACCTCTTGCGTATATGTTATCCAGTTTTACTTCCGCACCAATCCGGTAATTAATGGCGTTAGCATAACGATCACGAACAATATTGTTATCATCCCTGACCTCATTCAGATCGTCTCCGGTTGCTGAAGTAAAATTGATACCACCATAATTTACAAATTCAACGTCAGTACTGATAAAACCAAATTTGCTTAGCAATACCAAACCTGTATTGATCCTGGAAGGTGTTCTTACTTTATAGGAAGATGAATAAACCTCCTGAGGACTGAAGAATTGGGAATCAATCCGGGAAGCTCCGAATTGAGTGCTCATTTCATGGCTGTAATCATCGTCGATAGTGTACCAGGTCGGAGTTTGATAGCTGGCACCAATCCTTAGAAAAGGGGCCGCCTTGTAAATGACGCCAAGCTTTCCGTTAACTCCTGAGCCTTTTGTGTCTTGAATTTGCGTGAAGTTTGTACGGTAATCATTCTCCTGGAAAGGATTGTAGCCAGATTCAGTGAATATGGACTCAGAACGATAATTCAGCGAAGTTAAGGCAAGACTCGCTCCTATATATAGTTTATTCGAATAATTAGCACCGACAGCAAAATTAAACTCATTCTGAGACCCTTTCCGATTATCCGTAAGACGCTGCATGCTATTCAGATCAGGTTCAGGATAGTACCCATCCTGCGAATCATATCCAATTAGATAATTCTCGTACGCTCCCGCAGCCACCGCATTGTCTCCAAAGTCATTGTAGTCATCAATGAGTGCACTCGGGTTTAAACCGGATAAATTCGCCTGATCAGCATAAAAATCTGTAATTGAACTACTTGGATTAACACCCCCAAAGGTAAAGCTGTTCCCAAGATCGTGTGAGCGGTTAAAACCGATACCAAAGTTCACACTTAACCAGCCATTCTCGGTGTCCTGGCCAGCCCGCCTGTAAGTAGGGGCACGGAAAACGACGCCGATCTGGCTTAAGTTCAGCCTGTCTTTTTTTCCTATGGATTCGTTATTAAAGTAGGTAGCTTTATCACTATAGCTATTTAATTCGGGTGTTAAAGAAAACTCGGACCTGGTGAAAAGGCCTATACCGGCCGGGTTTCCGCTTAATGAACTCATATCTCCTCCTACAGCAGTCTGAGCACCACCAATCCCTTTAAATCTGGCAGATGATGACTGGTCTATTTGTGAAAATCTCAAGGCGTCAGCTGTAAATTGAGCATATGTTTGCAAGCTGAGCGCCATCATGGCGCCCAGCAGGGTAATATATTTAATGGTCATTTTTATTCGTTTATAAATAGATAGATTGATAATTAATTACCTCCGGCTCTTGATGGTCTCGATGACCTGGAAGAACCTCCACTGCCGCCGCTGTTACCTGATCCTGAACTTCTTGATGAACCCGAAGAAGCTGGAGGTGAATAACTTTCGCGTGAAGGTCTGTAAGCGGGCTCAGCTCTTTCCGGACGTGCAGCCCTGGAAGTTCCTGTTCTTTCATTTGAGCTTGGTGTTCTTTCTGTTCTGGAAGGAGCAGTGCTTGATGTTCTGCCACTGTTCCTGCCGGAAGTTTCAGTCGAAGGTGCTGGCCTTGAATTTGCATTCCCCCAGCGCTCTCCACGGGAGTTTCCAGTCATTACCCGACCCTGGCCATCAACGCCCACTGTTCTTGGAGGATTACTGTATCCGCCAGAACCTGGTCTGCTCCTGTAATTAGGATCCGTATAGTTTGGACGACGCCTGTTAGGAAGCTGGTTCGCGCCACCGTAGTAGCCACCGCCATAATATCCGCCACCATAATATCCAGGATATACATTGTAATAAGAATATGGCCCCCAATAGCGACTATTGTATGGTGAACCATAAAGTCCCCAGTAATAGTTATCATACCAGCCATATCTCGGATAAGCACCTATACCAATCCATACCGAGGTACCGGGACTATAGTACCATGGATCGTAGAAGAACGGATCATATCTGTAGGTATACCATGGCATATAGCTATAAGAATACCAGGAATCATAGTATCCTGACCTCCAAGGCGAACGATCATAAAATCGATTCAATCTCGAGGCGTATCCATAGTCGTAGTTATAATCATTATAATACTCATCGGTATAATTACCGCCACCGTATAGCTGCTCATCAGTACGGTAAGTTCTTTCGTTTTGATTGTTCTGAGTATTTTCAGTATTGACAACAGGATTCTGCACTTCACGGGCCTTTGCTTTTGTAAAGTACACATCATCCTCCGCAGTGCTCTGCTGAGCAAGCTGAGTCGTCGAGCAGGCCCCCAGCAACAGTGCTGAAGCTGCGAGTACAGGTAAAATTAACTTTTTCATTGCGTGTGTGTTTATCTTCAATCTCTGCTTTCCCTTACTATGACGCAATCCAGGGAGAAATGGTTGCATCATTAATGTAAATACCTCACTTAGTTTTATAACTTTGTGGTATTAGTATTTGTGTTTAAAGTTACAAAAAATTCTTTTAAAAAGTAATATGAGTAAGGGTCTTACAAGTAGAAACGAAGATTATTCGCAGTGGTATAACGAACTTGTTACAAAGGCAGATCTCGCCGAACATTCGGCAGTCAGAGGCTGTATGGTAATTAAGCCTTACGGATACTCCATTTGGGAAAAGATGCAGGCTGCCCTAGATAAAATGTTCAAGGATACCGGACATAGTAATGCTTACTTTCCGCTTTTTATCCCTAAATCTTTCTTTTCGAAGGAGGCGTCACATGTTGAAGGCTTTGCCACTGAGTGCGCTGTTGTAACTCATTACCGTTTGAAAAACGATGGTAACGGTAATATCATCGTTGATGAAGATGCCAAACTTGAAGAAGAGCTGATTGTGCGTCCGACTTCAGAAACTATCATATGGAACACATATAGAGGTTGGATCCAGTCGTACCGTGACCTCCCTATTCTTGTAAACCAATGGGCTAATGTTGTGCGCTGGGAAATGCGCACCCGTTTGTTTTTAAGAACTGCTGAATTTTTATGGCAGGAAGGACATACAGCACATGCAACTTCGGAGGAAGCTATCTCTGAGGCTGAAAAAATGCTTGAGGTATATGCAGACTTTGCTGAAAACTGGCTCGCAGTACCAGTAGTGAAGGGTATTAAAACAGCTAACGAACGTTTTGCCGGCGCTGTTGAAACGTATTGCATTGAAGCATTAATGCAAGACGGCAAGGCCCTGCAGGCGGGAACTTCACACTTTCTCGGACAAAACTTTGCGAAAGCTTTCGATGTAAAGTTTACTAGTAAAGAAGGAAAACTTGATCATGTCTGGGCTACTTCGTGGGGTGTTTCTACCCGTTTGATGGGCGCATTGATCATGGCTCACTCCGATGATTCCGGATTGGTGCTTCCCCCTAAATTAGCGCCAATACAGGTGGTTATTGTACCTATCAATAAAGGAGAGGAAGAATTAGCCAGAATTACAGCTGTTGCTGATGATTTGATCGTTCAACTGAAACAAAAAGGCATTTCCGTTAAATATGATGACAGGGATACACAGCGTCCGGGATTCAAATTTGCAGAGTACGAAATGAAAGGCGTGCCGGTACGTGTAGCCGTCGGAGGCCGGGATCTCGAGAATGGAACTGCTGAAATAGCCAGAAGAGATACCAGGGAAAAACAAACAGTAAGCAGGGAAGACCTTGCCGAAAGGATCGAACAGCTGCTTGAAGATATCCAGAAGAATATCTATCAAAAGGCTTTAAGTTTCCGGAACGAAAATACTACTGAAGTAAACTCTTACGAAGAATTCAAACAAGTACTTGACGAAAAGGGTGGATTCGTTCTGGCGCATTGGGATGGCACTTCGGAGACCGAACAAAAGATCAAAGAGGAAACTAAAGCAACTATTCGATGTATTCCTCTACAAAATACTCAGGAAGATGGCGTTTGTATCTTTAGTGGTAAACCATCCACACAACGCGTACTATTCGCAAGAGCGTATTAACTTCGAGTTAGAAAGCACACGCATGTCCGCGTGTGCTTCCCAATAAATTTAAGCGCGGACTTCAAGCTTTATTCATCATCTCCAGAGCTCTTTTCAAATCTGTTTTTTCGCTGGTTATATCCTTCCACAGATCACCCTTTTCTTTAATCCTGTCCAGGATATTAAAGATCGTGAACTGCTTGATATCAAGTCCCTCAACAACTTCTTCCCAGGCAAGAGGTGTTGAAACAGTTGCCCCAGGCTTTGGCCGCGCAGAGTAAGGGGCTGCTATAGTCTGTCCCCGTCTGTTCTGCAGAAAATCGAGATATATCTTCTTCTTTCTTTTCGAGGGACTACGCTCCAGACTAGTCAGATCAGGATATTGTTCCAGTATCAGCTTCCCAAGAAAGTTTACAAAATTCTTTACCACCTCATAATCGTAGCGTGCACCTACATTAATGAAAATATGGAGCCCTCTGGAACCTGAAGTTTTAATAAAAGGGCGGATTCCCATTTTCTTCAGAATATCTCTCGCTGTAAGAGCTACGCGCACTACATCATCGAAGTCATCAACGTCGTTAGGATCCAGGTCGAGCACCGCATAAGTTGGGTTTTCCGGACGTTTATAAGTGCTAAGCCAGGGGTTTATTTCAATGCAGCCCAAATTCGCCATCCAAAGAAGAGTAGGCAGGTCATTACATATAAGATAGTCAATATCCTTGTTATTGCTTTCTGAGAACATAGGCTGGTACTTTATCCAGGAAGGAATCTGGTCAGTATCAAGGTCCTTTTGGAAAAAGTTTGGACCGTCGATTCCATTAGGATGTCTGTTTAACGATAGCGGCCGGTCCTTTAAATATGGTAATATATGATCAGAAATATTGCGATAATATTCGATGAGATCACCTTTTTTGATCTTTTCGTTCTTCCAGTAGAATTTATTGAGATTAGTAAGCTTCAGTTTCTTTTTACCAAAGTCTTCTTCTTTTTCATCGGGAAATTCAGTTTCCTGGGCCATGTTTTTCATTTTTTTAGAAGGAGAGGGGCTAGCTTTCTTTTCTACGCCCTGAAAGGAGTCGGCGATTGAAATTTCCAGCCACTGCTTTGATTTCGAGCCATTTTCATAAACGCTGCTACTTTCTTTCGCTATAAAACCCGACACGTCTTTTTTTGAAGGTTTCAGTTTGTCACCGTCAGTCGAATGCCCAAGGTACGAGATTGAATCTTTTTTGACATCTGCCAATAGTGCTTTCAACAATTCCTTCCTTTTTATCAGTTCCAGGCCGCGGGTATCATGGCCATTTAAAGAAAGCAGATCAAACGCAATATATTTCTTCCCATCTACTAAAACACCATCTATAACGGCTTCTTTGTCGAGCGAAGAAAGTGCTTTAGTTAAGGAAACGAATTCTTCGGACACATCTACACCGTCCTCCGAAAGGATCCTATGGTTATCGCCAGTATGTGAAATTAACCGTTGGCCCTTTAATTTTTCCTCAAAGATCCAGCCGTCGCCATCAGGCATTTTTTTCGAGAATTGCGGGACCATTGGTTTATACAGACCATCCGCCTCTTCCGAATACGCCTTGCTTTTTTCCACTTTAGCAAGTTTCTTCCGATCCAAACCACGTTTTTTCACTTTCTCAGGAATAAGATCTTCGCTGTCGAACTGCTTGTCTACAGCATATTCATCCCTGTGCTTGATCAGAAGCCAGGATTTTTCGTCTGATCCCTTAAGCTTCACCAGAGCAAATTCACCTCTGAGTATTTTCCCAAAAAGACGAAATTTAAGATTACCAGCATAAAGGCCTTTTTTTAACTCTTTCTCATGGTTTTTGCTACCCAACGATTCATAAGTACCCTCATCGAATATAGTAACAAGTCCTGCACCATAGTTTCCTTCAGGAATCACTCCTTCAAACGTCCGGTAATCATAGGGGTGATCTTCAACCATCATAGCCAGCCGCTTATCCTTGGGATTCAGGGACGGACCTTTTGGTACAGCCCAACTCTTTAATACACCCTCCATTTCCAGTCTGAAGTCGTAGTGCAGGTGAGAAGCGTGATGTCTTTGAACAACGAAGGATAGGTTGCCTTCCGACTTCTTTTCATCAGTATCCGGCTCGGAGGTTTCCTGAAAATTCCTTTTTTTCTTGTATTCCTTTAAGCCCATTATGCTCCTTTCTTAGAACCAAGGCTCTGCATCAGCATATCATAAAGATTATCGTCGGAAGCCTTTTGAGGTTTAAGTTTCTTGATAGTTGGACGTTTACCTTTAGCTTTTGCCTGGATAATTTTCAATAGTTCGCTGTGATATTCGTCTTTAAACTTTTCAATTTCAAACTTACCACTGTACTGGTTTATCAATGCGAGTCCCATATCCAGTTCTTTTTTACTCACTTCAACATTATCGGGAGTGAGAATTTCTTCAGAGGAACGGATCTCATCGGCAAACCGGATCTTTGATGCAACAATTACTTTGTCAACTGGGTGAATGATGCAAAGATTTTCACTGCTTCGCAAAACAAATCGTGCAAGGCCGGCCTTTTTGGATTTTTGCAGTGCCTTAAGCAGAAGAGCATAGGCCTTTTTACCCTGGGCTTCTGGCTCCGTATAATACGATGTCTCATAAAACATCGGGTTAACTTCGTTTAAGTCTACAAAGTTCTCAATCTCGATTATTTTACTTTTTTCAGGGCTGGCATCCTCAAAATCTTTATCTTCAAGAATGACGTACGAATCATTGATAGGGTAGCCCTTTACAATCTTTTCGTAAGGTACCTCTTTCCGGGTTTTTTCATTAATTCGCTGATAACGAATTCTGGAATGATCACGGCTATCAAGCATGTCCAAACCCAGCGAACTGCTTTGTACCGCCGAATATAACTTTATCGGGATATTTACCAGTCCAAAGCCAATAGAGCCTTTCCAGATTGATCTCATAATTAAAGAGAGTTATTTGTATTGAACAGATTAAAATAATGGCGGTCAAGCTCCGAGAACGATTCGTTCACAGCTAATCGTTGTCCCGAGACAAATGTTTTTAAATCACTGTGTTCCAGAAGGGTACCCTGAAGAACATCATCATATCCGTCAAGTAGAGCCTGATCTGTGTTTCTACAAGCCTCAAGAAGTTCCTGGTCGCCTTTACCCGCTGCCTTAGCTTTCATTTCCAGCCACCCACGATGTAATATGGATAGAAATCCATGCTCATCCTCGTCCGGGTCGCCACCCATACTCGCAATTTTTTCCTTGAGTTCAACTATGATATTTTCCCTTTCAACCACATATTGCTTCAGGAGATCTTTGAACTCCGAAGATTTTAAGTTTTCGGCCGCATGTTGATAGTGTTTTTTACTGTCAGACACAAGCGCCAATAGCCTTTGGAGCTGCTTAGTGTAATTTTCTGGATATTGTTCCATAATAGATGGATTGGTTGTATTATCAACATTTCTGTAAAAAAATAGTTTGTGTGAAGCTTTCCGTTAGTTCCTTTAGAGAACCAATTGATAAACAGTTAGAAATACATTAGTTTTTCTTTTAAGGAAAGTGTCGATGTTTATTGGTTCTAACTTAGGAGCAAGAAGGGAGCATATATTATAATTCCTATTTAACATAATATGAATTATAACAATAAAGGGAGAATTAAAAAGGGGGTGTGTTTAGCCTCCTTAATATTCTGCATTAAATCGTAAACTTACTTATTTAAGATTCTCTACGTACTTCAGAAATAACGCTAAAGCTTCGCGCTTATACCTTGTCAAAGGATAATCGATTTTATGATTGAGGTAATCATCGAGATCAAAATCGTCGCGCTTTTCCAATGTTTTAATAACCTCGCGGCGATGATTCAAACCGTACTTCAAAGCTTTATTAAATTCTGCAATAAAGTTTTCGTCAACGGGTTTATTTGCCGCCCATACAGCAAACGTAAATGGCAAACCAGTAAAATTCATCCATTCTTGTGCAAGATCGTAAACAAATGGATACGTATTCTTTTTCCCAAACGTACGGTCGCCAATCTCCACAAAAGCATCGGCCGTTCCTTCAATAAGTTTAGGACTGGTTTTCCAATAGTTTTTTAATAAAACTCTGGCCAAAGCATTTGAGGTTCTCGATTGCGTATCGAGACGCAAAGTGCGAACCTCGTGTATCGGACGTTCGCTAAAAATAAACACGGAATCAACAGCGCCAACCGCTCCGATACAATAATCAGAGACGATGTGATAGTTGGAAATCTTTAGCAATGCTGCTACCGGAACTAAACCTATATCAGTCTGATTGTTAATAAGTTTGTCAGCGCAATCTGAAGGAACATCGAGGGTTAAGTCGACCTCATTCAGTATGCCTGAATGCTGTAGTCCATATAAAAAAGGTTTGGTGTTGGTGTAGGAAACTGCTGAAATTTTAATTTTGCTCAATGTACTTATGTAGATGGTCCGTATTGTTAAAATCTATGATCTCAAATTGACTGCCGTCGTACTTCAGACGATAAAGGGTTGTGTTTTGATGAGGGAATTTATCCATTTCATGCAAAGGAAGATTCATCAAAAGACATAAAAACAGTCTCATGGCCCGGCCGTGCATACAAACAAGGATGTTCTTGGCATGATCACGTTCTATCAATTTTTCCAGAACTTCCAGTTGCCTGTTACTGACCTCTAGAGGGCTTTCGCCATTTTCGAATTTTAAGTGCAGATCTCCGGCGGTCCAGCTATTGATAAGCCTTTCGAACACTTGTTTTAATTCATCAGTTGCCTGTTTTCCTTCGTATATGCCCCAGGCCAATTCATCGAGCCCCGCAAACTGTGTCCATGGAATTCCAGCATCTATAAAGTGCTGAACTGTCTGATGAGTACGTTTTAAGGATGATGTGTAGATTTTATCAAAAGGAACATCTTTGTACACCTGGTAAAATGCCTCTGCCTGTTTTCTTCCATGGTCATTAAGGTCAGTATCCATCCCCCTTCCCTGCATCACACCTCTCCTGTTCAAATCTGTCTCTCCGTGACGTATGATGTATATATTCTTTTCTATACCCATAAAAAAAGTATTCCTTCCTAATTAACAACCGGCAACCTGTAGAATCCGGTCTTAGGCTGTTCTTCAAATTGATAGTCCTGATAGTCAGTAATGACGTTATAGAGTGTATCTCTTTCCACTGGCTGACGGCCAACCTGCCTGATCAGTTCTACCAGCTCCCTGGTACTCATCGCAGGGTTTTGTTCTTCTGCACCAGCCATAGAATATATTTTGGTAGTATCGTCCAAGGTTCCATCTATATCGTCTACGCCAAAGTTTAACGACAATTGAGCCGTGCTCCGGCTTATCATTGCCCAATAAGCTTTGATATGCTCGAAGTTATCCATATATATCCTTGCGATGGCATAATTCCTTAGATCTTCAATTACAGAAACCTCTGGTACATGTGACATCTGGTTGTTTTCATGGCGGAACTTCAATGGAATAAAGGTTTGGAAACCTCCGGTTCTATCTTGTAAAGCACGAAGTTGCTCCATGTGATCCACACGATGCCAGTATTGTTCTATATGTCCATAGAGCATCGTAGCATTCGAACGTTGACCAAGTTTATGCCATTCTTCATGGATAGCCAGCCATTGCTCACCGGTACATTTGTCTTTTGCAATCTGCTGACGAATCTCCGGATGAAAAATTTCTGCTCCTCCCCCTGGAATTGAATCCAATCCGGCATCTTTCATTAATTTCATACCAGTAGCATAATCAATTTTTGCCTTTTTGAAGATATAATGATATTCTACCGGGGTAAGGGCTTTGATATGCAATTGCGGACGATGCTTTCTGATAGTTGTGAATAGCTCCGAATAAAAATCCACATCATATTGAGGTAAAACCCCTCCTACTATGTGAACTTCTGTTACAGGCTGGTCATCGTATTTTTTTACGATATCAAACATTTCCTGCATCGAGTATTCCCAGCCCTCCTCTTTTTGCTTAATTAAGCGAGAATAAGAGCAAAATTTGCAATCGTAGACACAAAGATTAGTAGGCTCAATATGGAAGTTCCTGTTGAAGTAAGTTATATTACCATGTTTCCGTTCGCGTATATAATTTGCAAGAATACCAAGATAAGATAGTTCAGCTTTCTCATATAACAAAACCCCTTCGTCAAAATTGATCCTCTGTCCTTCTGCTACCTTGCCGGCAATGTTCTTTAAATCCTGATCAAGGTTGGTATCACTGAAAAGTGTATTCAGTTTGTGTACTGCATCCATGTATGGCAAAAATACAATAATGGCCGACTTTGCATTATCATTTTCGTGTAACAATGCATTTATTGCATCTTAAATCAAATAATATTGATAATTTTCAGCGGTACATCAAGCTTTTGAAATGAAACTAGACACTATAGCCATTCACGCAGGAAACAGCACCGACGCCTACTCAAAGGCAGTGATTCAGCCAATAACACTCTCTACTACTTTTGAGCGCTCAGATGACGGCAGTTATCCCGGTGGCTTTACATATACGCGGGCGTCAAATCCTAACCGGCAGGCACTTGAAAATGTATTGACCCAACTAGAGGGAGGAGAGGATGCTTGTGCGTTTTCTTCAGGTAATGCTGCCGGGGCAGCGTTATTTCAATCTCTTGAGCCGGGAAGTCATGTTATAGCGCCAGGCGATATGTACCATGGGCTTAAAGCTTTGATCGCCGAGGTATTCTCAAATACTCTGCAAATTAGTTTCGTTGATTTCACAAATATTGAAGCAATAAAGAAGGCAATTATACCTTATACCACAAAGCTTATCTGGATTGAAACTCCATCGAATCCTCTGCTTAAAGTCTCTGATATCCGGGCAATCTGTTCTGTGGCCAAAGAAACAGATATTATTGTTTGCTGCGATAATACGTTTGCTAGCCCTGTATTCCAACGGCCACTGGAACTCGGAGCTGACCTTGTTATGTACTCCACAACGAAATATTTTGGGGGGCATAGTGACGTACTTGGCGGCGGTTTGATTACCAAAGAAAGTAACGCGTTGTGGGAGAAGATAAGGAATATTCAAACCTTATCCGGATCCGTGCCTGCTCCTTTTGATTGCTATATGACGGTTAGAGGCATTAAAACACTTCCTCACAGGATGCGGGGACACGCTTTTAATGCCCAACGAATAGCAGAATATCTTCATTTACATTCCAAAGTGGAGCATGTATTTTATCCCGGTTTGCCTTCTCATGCCGGTTATGAAATTGCGAGATCGCAGATGAGCGCTTTCGGCGGAATGCTATCCTTCACACTTAAAGACGGGGAGACGGCTGCCAGAAAAGTGGCTAATTCCTTAAAGCTGTTTACGCAGGCTACCAGCCTTGGGGGTGTTGAGAGTTTGATTGAACATCGCGCATCTGTGGAAGGTCCGCAGACCACCACTCCTTTCAGCCTTCTAAGGGTGTCGGTAGGTTTAGAATTTATTGATGACCTGATTGAGGATCTTGAACAAGCTTTGAATTTTTTATAATGTAATTGCTATTCTATATTAATTTCTTTTGGACTGTATTCTAAAATCGTATTATATTTGAAGCGACCAATAGCAGTATTGGATTGTCAATCCCCTTTAAAAGGCTTTGATTTATAAAGAAGCGGTGAGAGAACAGGCTCAACGACCCGCTGGCAACCTAACCGGAACTACCGGAAAAGGTGCCAAATCCTGTTCCCGATGGTAACATCAGGAAACATATAAATTGTAAAACATGAAGCAAAGTCACGTAATCTTTTCTCCTCGTACGGGTTATTTGTATATCTCGTTGATGTATTCTTTTCTATGCCACCGTCGCTGGCACCGGCAACTTTCTGACCTGATGAAAAATTGGCGACTTATGCTGTCTACAAACAGTTCATTCACACTTGGCACGCGTATGCCCGCATACGTTGCCTGCTAGCGCACGCGTGTCGCGTGTGCTATAGATTTCTGCTAATTTAATATATAACATGAGTAAAAAATTAAGTCTTGGTTTATTTGGGTTCGGTGTCGTGGGACAGGGCCTGTATGATATTATACGTACAAAGGATCTCAACCTTGAAATCAGAAAAATTGCCATTAAACATCCTGAGAAAAAACGCTCGCTGCCTGCAGAGTTATTTACAACAGATGTTGATGCCGTTCTAAACGACCCGGAAATAAATACTATCGTTGAGCTTATCAATGATGCAGAGGCGGCGTGGTATATAGTATCCAGCGCCCTCAAGAAAGGAATAAATGTCGTTTCTGCAAACAAAAAGCTTATAGCATCTCACCTGGAAGAATTAGTGGATCTGCAGGAAGAGTACGGGGCATCATTACTTTACGAAGGGTCGGTATGTGGCAGTATTCCTATTATACGGAACTTAGAGGAATATTATGATAACGAATTGCTTTATTCTGTCAGGGGGATATTTAACGGTTCCTCCAATTACATCTTGTCAAAAGTATTCAATGAAGATCTGGACTATGATGTGGCCCTGAAGCAAGCGCAGGATCTTGGATTTGCCGAATCAGACCCGATCCTCGATGTTGGGGGTTATGATGCAAAGTATAAATTAGTCATAGCTTCTGCGCATGCTTATGGGGTCCTCGCAAATCCTGATGAAGTGTTGAACATTGGTATTCAAAATCTCACATCGCAGGATGTGCAATTTGCTAAAGAAAAAAACTATAAGATTAAACTCGTTCCAACAGCTCTTGAATTTGCTGAGAAACAGATAGTACTTTATGTTTTGCCTAAGCTAGTAAAGAGTGATGATTTTCTTTATAATGTAGAGAATGAGTATAATGGGGTAATTGTTCAGGCCGCTTTTGCCGATCAGCAGTTCTTTTTTGGTAAAGGCGCAGGAGGTCACCCAACGGGTTCCGCTGTTCTATCTGATATCGCAGCTCTTCGGTACGACTATAAATATGAGTATAAGAAATATCATCAAAAGTCAGGCTTTCGGCTCACGGGTGATTACTCTCTGAACGTCTACCTGAGATACACAGATGAGTCGCTGATCCAAAAACTTCATTTTGAAAGTATTACAGAAAGATATTATTCTCCCGACTTTAGTTACATTATTGGAAAAGTATCTCTCAACAGCCTAATCGAACACAAAGAGCTTCTCAGTATAAAAGGCAGTTTTGTAGCGGAAATAGGTAACGTTAGTCCCGTTACACACGAAAGTGGCTATTCGGAAGAGCATCTGAAAATAGAGGCGTCTGGAGTAGCCACCCATATCGCTACTATTTAGCATAATGTAAAAGAGGCTTCCCTTTCTGGAGAAGCCTCTTTTACTTTGAGAGCCTGCCTTCGCCGCTCTCTTAGCTTAAAGGTTAAGCTGCTGCTGAGGCTTGTTGTTGCTCAACAGAATCCAGCTCGAACACAGCAAGCTGATTTAAGAAATTGCAGTGCAAAGTTCCAAAGAAATTAAAAATACCATTAGTTGATTTACCTTGGATTAAAACACGTTCTTTTAACACTTCTTTGTTCGCCAGGTCTTTTCTCGACAGGATCATGTCTTCATCCTGAATTATGAAATCTGATTTTTCAATTGAAAATTGTCTCAAAATTTCGTTAAAACTGAAACCATTAAGTAATAAATCCTTTAATTGCATGTTGCCTCCTTTGTTTTTAGAGAAATAAAAAGACCTGATAAAATCTTTGGGATTGCGAATTCGCATCTTTTCAGCTAACAATTATCAAATACTAAGCCAAAAAGACTATCCCCTGAAAAATTTCTACTAAATTATATTGATTATTAAAAATTTGCAAATAATAAAGTCATATAATTGCAACTAAATAGTTTTTAAAAAATATTATTATCTTAATTGTAGAGTTTTCAATACTTAATTTTTATACAGTGTTTATTTTTTAGCGCATTACACACATGAAACATACAGCGGGAATATGGGCGTACCGGGTCAAGTCAGATCATTTCGAAATTTTACTTGTACATCCGGGAGGTCCTTTTTATGCAAAAAAAGACGCCGGGGTCTGGTCTGTTCCAAAAGGCGAATATAATCCTGACCAGGAAGACGCATTGGAAGTTGCAAAAAGGGAATTTTTTGAGGAAACAGGCAACACTATTGCTTCAAGCCTTTTTATCCCTCTCGAGCCTGTTCGTTCCAAGGGAGGAAAATTAATTACAACATGGGCCACTGAAGCAGATTTCGAACAGTGTTATATTTCATCAAATATGTTTGAAATCGAATGGCCGCCTAAGTCGGGGAAGATGCAAAGTTTTCCTGAAACGGATAAGGCCGACTGGTTCAGCATGGAAGAGGCCAGGCTAAAGATTAATGCATCACAGTTACCTATTTTAATGGAGCTGGAACAGAAGCTGAGGTCGTTGATGTAAACAATACTTTTCTGATACTGTTAACTGGCTGAACAAATGTAATTTTATGAAAAGATTTATTATGTTATCCTTATCAGCGTTAGCTGTATTAAGTGCCTGCAACCGCCCTAAGAAAGATCTTGCTTCAGTAACCATTGGTATGACAAAAACCGAAGTTGTGAATATGATTGGTGAGCCAAAGAAAAAAGATGTAGTCAATAAGACGGAGATATGGGATTATACAGACTCAAGCCGGACGGTAGTATTCCGGGCGGACACCGTATACTCGATTATGACCTCTCCGAAAGCACGTCTTGATTCAGTGGCTGGCTGGCTGGACAGTACTAATCAAAAAGTAAAAAAAGGATTTGGCAACCTCGGAGAAAAGGTTGATAATGCCGCTGACAAAATAAAAGACAAACTGGATAAAGACAGCCCGGACAGTTCGCAAACTAAACAATAATGGCACTGGAATCAATAAACCCGGCAACTAACGAATTGATAAAAACCTACCCTTCTCATTCTGATGAAGAGGTTGATCTAAAAATATATAAATCCCACCAATCCTGGCTTTTATGGAAAGAAACCAGTTTTGAAGAACGGGCAGGATTGATGTCGGCGGCAGCGCGGATACTAAGAAGTAAGAAGCGGTTTCTGGCTGAATTAATGGCTCTTGAGATGGGTAAACCGCTGAAAGCCGGTGAAGCTGAAATTGAAAAATGTGCCGTATGCTGTGACTATTATGCCAAACATGCTGCGTACTTTTTAAAGCCAGAGCCTATTGAGACGGAAGCCAGCAAAAGTTATGTAAGCTTCGAGTCACTGGGTGTTATTCTTGCGATAATGCCCTGGAACTTCCCCTTTTGGCAGGCGTTTCGTTTTATTGCGCCCAGCCTAATGGCGGGGAACTGCGCAGTGCTTAAACACGCCTCTAACGTCAGCGGTTGCGCTATCACCATTGAAGAGATCCTCAGAGAATCCGGCTTTCCTGAAGGAGTTTTTAGTACACTACTGATCGGCAGTAGTTCTGTAGATAGAGTGATTGAAAACAAACTAATTCAGGCTGTTACCTTGACAGGAAGTACCGGAGCGGGCATGAAGGTTGCGCAAAAAGCAGGTTCCGTACTTAAAAAGGTGGTCCTGGAGCTTGGCGGAAGTGATGCTTACCTCATCTTGAAAGATGCAGACCTCAGGCTCGCCGCGCATATGTGTACCGAAAGTCGTCTGATCAATAGTGGTCAAAGCTGTATTGCTGCCAAACGATTTATTGTTGCGAAAGAGATCGAAGAGGAATTTACAGCGCTCTTTAAAGAGAATATATCTGCCAGAATAATCGGAGATCCTTTCGACGAAAAAACTCAAATCGGACCACAGGCCCGGACAGACCTCCGGGACGATCTACACCGACAAGTAATAAAGAGTATACAGCTTGGTGCGAAGTGTATCTTAGGCGGCTTTATACCCGAAGGAGACCATGCTTATTATCCGGCAAGCATTCTTACAAATGTAAAAAAAGGAATGCCGGCTTACGATGAAGAACTATTTGGTCCCGTTGCAGCAATTATTACCGCAGAAACTGAGCAACATGCCATAGAGATTGCGAACGATACCGTTTTTGGCCTTGGGGCTGCGGTATTTAGCAAAGACACAGCCAGGGCGGGAAATATAGCCGCTACCAAACTTCAGGCTGGCTCTTGCTTTGTAAATGACTTTGTTAAGTCAGATCCCAGGCTTCCATTCGGCGGGGTAAAGCAATCTGGTTATGGGCGTGAGCTTGGAGTGTATGGCATCAAAGAATTCGTCAATATCAAAACCATATATATCGCCTGATTACTTATGCGGGCACTTAATCTGTGACAGAGGCTATATCCGGACGACTACCCTGAATTGCTTCATAAATAATATCATGTATCCTTGGACGAATGCGGAGACTGTTCAGTTTATTACTGGCTGAAGGGTATACCCGGTTCGACAGAAAGATATAGATCAGGTTATATTTAGGATCTACCCATACACAGGTACCTGTATAGCCGGTGTGACCATAAGTTTCAGAGGACGCAAGAGATGAAGGATATCCACGTCCCGTTCCCTTGTCGAACCCTAGCCCTCGCCGGCTAACCATGGACTGTTTTGAGGTAAAAAGCCTGACCGTTTCCGGGCGAAAATAAGTTTCGCCACCATAGGAACCACCATTCAAAAGCATTTGATTCAGAATAGCCAGGTCGTTTGCGCTTGCAAACAGTCCGGCATGCCCAGACACGCCACCTGCCATTGCAGCCCCTGAATCATGCACATGTCCATGTAAAAGCGTTTGCCGGAAATAGGTATCACGCTCTGTTGGCACCATCCTGTCTTTTGAAAATCTCCTGCTAGGAATAAATCCTGCAGTCTGCATTCCAAGTGGTTTGTAAAACTCTGAAGAAACAAATTTATCGAGTGAAAGACCTGACTGATGTTCTATCAGCTCTTTCATGACATACATACTTATATCGCTGTAGACATACTGGCCTCGCGTAGGTAAAGGCGTACGGAGCATTTTTGGCCACATTACGTCTTTGTAGTAATCTTTTCTCAGGTAGTAGTTGTCTGCAAGCTTAACCGGGAACAATGTGGAAGAGTCCCTGCTACGATCCGTGGATTTTAATCCTCCGAAAAAATCGAGATTTACAAAACCAGCCTGATGCAGCAACACATCCCGCACCGGGATGTTAGCCTTATTGGTATATTTTACCTCAGCAAGGTAGTTTCCTATAGCAGCGTTCAAATCCAATTTCCGTTGCTCATACAACTTCATGGCAGCCATAGTAGTTGCCGCTGTTTTGGTCACAGAAGCGATGTCAAAAATATCACTGGTATTAGTTGGCGTGCTCTCTTCATAAGTGTGGCTACCATAAGCCTTATTAAAAACTACATTACCGTCTTTCACTACCATCACTACAGCTCCGGGCGTGGCCCTTTGTGCTATAGCCTCCCCCACAACTGCATCAATTCTGCTTAACTTTGTGGTATTTATATCAGCATTTTTACTGGCAGAGTACCGAAGCCGGCTTGCAACTGTGTGAAACCCGGCTCCTGCCTGGTAATACTCGCTTATAGTATAATTTAAATTACCTGTTGCTGCCATACCGCCGAAGATCATCTGAGCGGAAAACTCTGCACCCTCCTCGTTGTCTAGCGGATTCCAAATAATTGGAGTACTTAGACCATCCAGATTCCTAAGTGCCGCTGACTGCCCGAATCCTGCAATCAGCACCTCCTTGGTCTTTATATTTTTTCTTATGAATGAGAGTACTCGGTTACTATAGAGAGAGTCAGCATTAAGCCGTATGATAACGCTTGTAAATTTGTCCAGATCATTGTGCTTTAAGGCTGACAGGTCAAATTTCGCTATCTCAGTATATCTGGCTAGCATATTGTTAAAGAACGATGCTGTTGCTGAACCTGAAGCACCTACGTTTACACTGGCAATTCTCCTGTTCTTCAAAGCTGTTAATGGAACAAGGCCTGATTGATTATTCAGTAACACAGTGGTGTTAAGTAAGTCCGGCTGAGACCTCGAATGTGAAACCTTGTTTGCCTTGTATAAAGTGTTTCTGCCGGTTAAATAATCGATCCGGCGTCCAAATCCTGCTGTTAATACAATAAGAAGAAATATGCCTGTCCTTAGTCCAACAGTGATCATTTCCTTTTTAACTCTAAACACCTTAGTCATTCCCCACTCCTTTGTTAAAGCTCACTTCTACTGAAAAAGGGGGAAATAGGTTTCAAAACCATCGAATTGGGAAATATTTCTTATTTGTTGAACCTTTTTATTTCTTTGCGACGTAGAAGGACCACCATACCACAAAAAACGTTTATGAAAAAGGACAAAAAAAAGAAAGCAAAAAAACACAATCACCAGCCGGTAGTAACTGCTAAAAAACATTGGATCGTTTATATAGTTCCTACTTTATTTGTTTGCGCGGGCATCGTTCTGGTTAACAACGACACGACATTCTTTAAGGCTGCAGGCCTTGCAGTTATGCTTTTTGGCTTTTATCAGATCCTTAAAAAAGCTAATGAAAAATGGCATCTTACCGATCATTACCTGGTAATTGAAAAAGGAATTCTTTCAAAAAAATATGAGGAAGTAAGTGTTCATGACATTTATAAAACTCATACAAATAACACTCGTTTGAGTAAATATTTCAGCAACCTTGGAAACATAAATACACGCCGTCGCGCAGACGATTGTTCTGGATTCAGCCACTCTAACATTGCGGATCCTGAATTATTTTCCAAAGCACTTGAGCTGAGAGTTCAAAGTTTACCTAGTCATAACCTGAACCAGGTTTATGAATTAAAAGAGAAGGGTGCTATTTCAGAAAAAGAATACAATCTGATCAGGCTTGGACATATCACCCAGCAGCATCTTTCGAAATTTTAAGATCTCTCCGATATAGCAAGGCTCCTTTTTCCAAAGGAGCCTTTTTTATTAAAAATAATTACCTGTAAAAGAGTTTAGTATGTTACAATTATCACAAATCACGAAGCCGATCAATAAAAGTTTGTGTAATATGTTAAGCTTTTCTATATTTGCAGCCACTAAGGGCACCCATAGCTCAGCTGGATAGAGCAACGGTTTTCTAAACCGTCGGTCTCAGGTTCGAATCCTGATGGGTGTACAAAAAAGGGCTACTGATCATTCTGGGCCCTTTTTTCGTTTTACACTCCACGTCCCGTACTATAATTACTGACATAAGCTGGATCAAGCGGAAAAGTTGGTAGATGTTCTTTCCTTCGTCATCCTGAACTTGTTTTAGGACCTCTTGCTTAAGCATGTCCTTTATAGTCCAAGAGTTGCCGAATCCTGAACTTGATTCAGGAACGGCTGACGACCGTTTTAAAAAGTTTGGCACTAATGCGCTTAGCCGCCCCCAACTTTTCCACTTGATCCCTTAAGCTGTAGTAAAAAGAAGCTCTTAACTATAAGTTATTCCGTGCGACGTGTCACATCCTTCACTTATCGCCGTAACATTTCGCAAAATTCGATGTTTACTCTTCCCGTAACATACATTGTTCGGCAGCATCTAATATATTTGTCCCATTATGCTCAGCGTTAAAAATATTGTCAAACAATACGCCAATCACAGGGCGTTAAACAATGTAAGTTTTGATATTCAAACAGGAAGCATATTTGGATTATTGGGTCCAAATGGTGCAGGAAAGACCTCGCTGATCCGTATCATTAATCAAATCACCGCACCTGATGAAGGTATTGTATTATTTGATGGCGAAAAATTGCAGCCTTCGCACATTTCATCTATCGGTTACTTGCCCGAAGAACGCGGATTGTACAAAAAAATGGAAATAGGCGAACAGGTGATCTATCTTTCCCGGCTAAAGGGTCTTAGTCAGCCTGAGGCGCTGAACCGCGCAAAGTACTGGTTTGAAAAGCTGGATATGCAAACCTGGTGGAAAAAAAAGGTAGAAGACTTGAGTAAGGGAATGCAGCAAAAGGTGCAGTTTATTGCTTCTGTGATCCATGAGCCCCGTCTCATTATTTTGGATGAGCCTTTCTCGGGTTTTGATCCCGTAAACGCTGATGTGATCAAAAACGAAATACTCGAGCTAAATAAGAGAGGTGCAACCATCATATTCTCCACTCACAGAATGGAATCGGTTGAACAGTTATGTGATAGCATAGTACTGCTTCACAGGTCAAAGAAAATACTGGAAGGTAAAGTAAAAGATATTCGTAATTCATTTAGAGACGATACTTATAAAATACAGTGCCGTCCAAACGATGAAATTCCCCAAGAGAATGGAATTTTCGAAATCCTAAAGCGATCTGTGCATGACGACTACACGGAACTTACCTTAAAACTCGAAGCGGGTAAAACAACTAACGAGGCTCTCGCATTTCTCTTACCAAAGGTTGAGATTCTCAGCCTGACCGAGGTCATTCCCACTATTCATGAAATATTCGTTCAAAAAGTAACAGGTACCGACTAACATGAATAAGATCCTACTCATTATACAACGGGAATACCTGAGTCGTGTCAAGAAAAAGTCTTTTATAGTGATGACTTTCCTGGTGCCTATGCTTTTCATTGGCATGTATGCCCTCATAGGGTATATGCTTATAAAAAAAGATGAGCTCGGGGACGTCAAACATGTGCTTGTAGTTGACGAAAGCGGCCGGAACAACGGTAAATTTAAAAATACGCCAGCTTTGGATTTTGCTTATTCGGATGCCCCTCTAGCTAAAGCCAGAAGAGATTTCGAGGAATCGGATAATGATTTTCTATTACATATACCAAAAGATGGAAAGAATGTCCTATTGTTGAGTCAACGAAAGCCAGGAATCAATGATATTTCAACTATTGAGAGCCAGCTGAATGATATAAACCGGAACGATCAGTTACTTGCCGCAGGTATTGATACTGCAATTCTAAACGCCAATACGAATCACTTACGCCTGGATACTAAACAGCTTACCGAAGAAGGAGAAGAAGATGCAGGCTCATGGATAGCCTATGGCGTGGGCTTTGCTTCGGCCTTTCTTATTTACCTGTCGCTGTTTATTTATGGTGTGCAGGTGATGAGAGGAGTCATTGAGGAAAAAACCAACCGTATTATTGAGGTGATCATTTCGTCGGTTAAGCCGTTTCAGCTTATGATAGGCAAGATCATTGGTGTCGGACTGGTTGGCCTGACTCAGTTCTTTCTGTGGATACTGTTATGTGTGGGTATTGCCGCTGCGGCAGGCTCATTTCTATTAGGAACTAAAAGTTCTGATAAAGTTATTACGGAACAAACAGCAAGCAAGCTTCAACAGACCGAACAGGCCAAACAGCAGGTTCAGCAACAGCTCAGTGACACGGAGGAAATTTTCCAAGCGCTGAATTCTATTCCAGTTACTTACACCTTAAGTACTTTCCTATTTTACTTTCTTTTTGGCTTTCTGCTATACAGTTCTATTTTTGCAGCGGTTGGGTCGGCTGTCGACAGTGAAACAGAAACGCAGCAGTTTATGCTCCCCATCACGATGCCGCTTATTTTCACTTTCATTATCTCCATAAATTTTGTAATTAATAACCCCGACAGTCAGCTTTCTTTCTGGTTGTCTGTAATACCATTTACCTCTCCCATTGCCATGATGATCAGAATTCCTTTTGGTGTTCCGCTTTGGGAGCTTCTCCTTTCGATGGCTTTGTTAGTCGCCGGATTTCTGCTGATCACCTGGATTGCTGCACGCATTTACCGGGTCGGGATCTTGATGTATGGTAAAAAACCAAGTTATAAGGAGTTGGCGAAATGGTTTATGTATAAAGAATAAGAAATGAATAAACGCATAGCTGCACTTGACTTGGGGACCAATACTTTTCACTTAGTAGTGGCGGAGGTAAACAACAACAAGTTCAACAAAATTATCGAGGAACAAAGACACGTAAAGCTTGGCGAAGGAGGTATTACAGAGGGAAAGATTACGGATGCGGCATTCAGGAGAGGCATTGAAGCGCTACGCGAGTTTAAGTCTGTAATTGCAGACTACAATGTAGATCTTATCCAGGCCTCGGGTACCTCCGCACTACGAAGCGCGGTTAATGGAATTGACTTCATTAATGAAGTGATGCAGGAAACAGGGATTTGTATAGAAATTATTGAGGGAGACGTTGAGGCTGAACTGATCTATAAGGGAGTCAGGGCGGTGAGCGACCTCAGGAGCTCTACCCTGATCATGGATATCGGCGGTGGAAGTGTTGAATTTATTTTTTGTAATGGGGCTCAGATCTTCTGGAAGAAAAGCTACCCAATCGGTGCAGCCCGCCTGATGGCTATGTTCCACCATTCCGACCCAATATCGATTCCGAACATGAATGCAATTGAGGCATATTTGCAGGAGCCTGTGGAGGAGCTTAAAGATAGGGCCAGAGAATACAAGCCACAGCAATTAATTGGTTCTGCCGGGGCATTTGAAACTTTCGCAGCGCTAGTGGCTGATAAACACAAGGGCGATCAGCAAATCCTGAATTTAGATAACTATAGCTTTGAGCCTTCAGAGCTGAAGAGTATATTAACTACTGTTTTAGTATCAACACACCGGGAAAGAGTGCAGAATAAACTTATTATTCCTGTGCGGACCGATATGATCGTGGTGGCTTCGGTTCTAACCAAATACCTGATAGAACAGATGAACTTCCCCGTAATACGGCTTTCACGATTTGCGTTAAAAGAAGGCCTGCTTGTTCAGGCTATCGAAAAAGCAAATGCTTTCTAGTCATTTTAACTTCTGCAGCTCCTGGTATACGCGATGAGTCGGGAGACCGACAACGTTGGTATACGAGCCATTTATTCTTTCTATCGCTACCAAACCTGGCCATTCTTGTATGCCATATGCACCTGCTTTATCAAACGGTTTGCAATCTTCAATGTATTTTCGGATGTCTGCTGCCTCCAGAGATTTAAAGTACACTTCAGATATTTCATAAAAGGAATGTATCTTTTGGTTTTGCAGCAAGGCTACGCCGGTTATCACCTCATGCTTTCTACCAGACAGTAGCGAAAGCATTTCGAAGGCATGCTCCTCTCCTTCTGGTTTGCCCAGGATTAGGCCGTCCACGCAAACTATTGTATCAGCTGTCAGCACGATCGCATTTTCCTCAATCTTTTCGTCAAAAGCACGTGCCTTTTTTTCTGCAATGAACACAGCTACTTCAGCCGGGCTAAGATTTTGCGGATATGATTCGTCAACATCTTTGAGAACCACTTTGAAATCGACTCCCATTAAAGTCAATAGTTCTTGTCTGCGCGGAGATTTGGAGGCGAGTATGAGTTGCATTTAGAATGATGAGTGATGAACTATGAATGTCTGGTTTCTGAACGATTAAAGGGATGGGATACTTTCTTCCTGGCCAGAGGGGTTGCTGTCAAACCATTGTCCCTGAACCCGCAATACTTTTTCAATCACTTCTCTAACGCAGCCAAATCCACCATTCTTCCCTGAAACATAGTCACAAACTGCTTTAACATCATCCACAGCATCAGCCGGACATGCGGGTGCACCAACAGCTTTCAGGACAGGGATATCCGGAATATCGTCTCCCATGTATAGCACTTGTTTTGGCAACAGCTGATGTCTTTCCAGGAAATTATGGTAAACGTCAATTTTCTTATCAATACCCAGATATACATCCGTAATTCCCAGTCCTTTCAGGCGATGAACAACCGTTTGCGACTTTCCGCCTGAAATAATGCAAATTAAATAGCCTTTTTTGATAGCGAGCTGCATAGCATAACCATCGCGAACATTGAAGCGGCGTAATTGTTCGCCAGATTCGGTTACAAGAATTGTGGCATCAGTTAAAACCCCGTCTATATCCAGTACGAACGCTTTGATGTCTTTTAATTTGGAAAGGAACATGAATCCAGGTCTGTCTAGGGAAAAGGTTATAGAGAAGAACAGGAAAAGCTGGATTTATAGCTTTTTCCTGTACCTAAGATCTTACTGATTGTCGCGCCATTCGTACACCCAGGCTGATTGGATCTGTTCCAGGTGCCCTTCGTTACATCCCTCACGGGTACCCGCAAAGTTTGGAAGGCTGAGCACCCACTCCATAAGATCGGTAAATCGGATCCGATAAATTTTGGATTCGCTAAAATCATCGCCAAATTTTTCGTATAAACCCATGGCGATATCTTCATAGTCGTTCCAGCGGAAGGGTAAAGCAAACTTATCCTGATTCATAAAAGAATATTAATGTCCTAAAAATTGAGTTTGGTCTGGTAAAGTAACCTCGATATCACCGTCAATAACTACACACTGACAGCCTAATCTGGAATTGATCCTTGGGTTAACAGCTCTGTCAATAAAATCTTCTTCTTTATCAGAGATTTCCTGCAGGTTATCCATTCCTTTGTTTACGTAGATATGGCAAGTGCTGCAACCGCATACCCCACCACAATTATGCTGAAGTTCTATGCCATTATCCAGACATACATCTAGAACCGATTCCCCTTCTGCAATTTGAAGGACAACACTTTCGTGACCGGCCTCTTCAAAGTTTATTTTAATGTTAAAAACGTCCATCGCTGCGCAAAATTAAAAAAAATGTTTCCCCATTAAGGCTTTTGGTGGAAATTGATAATGTTCTGACTTAAGCTTTCATAGAGTTCTTTGAGCTCTGGCTTACTATTTAAAAATGTAAGATGTTTATTTATAACGTTTTGATCTCTCCTAACAGCAGGACCAGTTTGCACTTCATGCGGAAAAAAATATTGAACTTTATCAGAAGTTTCAGCAATCAGAGGACGGATCAAATCAAAATCCAATCCGCTTTCTTTTAAGATCTCACTGGCGATAGTATATAGATGATTGCTGAAATTACAAGCAAACACGGCCGCCACATGTAATGACTTTCTCTTTTCAGAGTCGAAAACCACTGTCTTCTTCGTAAGTGAAGCTGCCAGAGTCAATAGTATTTCTTCCACTTGCTTTGAGCTTCCTTCTATCGCAACAGGCACCTTGCTGAAATCTACAGGTTTGACCTTTGAAAAGGTTTGCAGGGGGTAAAATACACCAGTTTGAGCTGAAGCAGCTTCCAGGACTTCCAGGCTAGCGGTACCCGAAGTATGAACCAGCATTTTCTCTGGAAAACGAAATTGATCTACCAGGGAAGCTATAGCATCGTCAGAAACAGACACGATATAGATATCGGCGTCATTATTTAACTGGCTGATCGAATCTGTTGCACTTGCATCTAGTAATTTTGCAAGCTGGAGCGCATTTTGAATTGTTCTGCTCCAAACTTGCAGTACTTTATGACCGGCTTGATGCATGGCCTTCCCAAGATGTGTTGCAACATTACCACTTCCGAGAAGAACTACTTTCATATCAAGATGCTTTGAAAGGTTTTATTTTATAAATAAAATGAGAACTAGCTACTTTCATGTTAAGCTGTTTTGATTTCTTTATTCCTTCTGAAAATGGAAAGCAGGAAGCCCACAACCATCAGGATAGTTCCACCCCATAACAAATTAATATAAGGGAACTTGATAGCTTTTAGAACAATCCATTTCTTCTCTGCCACGGGTTTTTGATAAACCATCAGCTCAAGTTTATTATTTGCAGGATCAATTTTCGAGAAACGCAATCTCAAACCTGCCTCTTCAATATTCTTCGCAAAATCGTACACGTTGCCGTTCTTGATAAGGTATAAAGGTTGCGCAGAAAAGGTCTTGCCTTGTGTTAAAACCTCAAGCTCCATACCTACAGCAAGGTCGCCTGGCTTTAAAGGAATCTTTTCAATATTAGCGTTTCTGTTGATTGATTTAACTACGATAAGACCACTTTTGTATTTAACGGTGTCGCCGGGAGATACTGCATGAGTGGTCGGTGCATCATAGTGCTCCTCCTCAGAATGCCCCTCATGCTCGTGATCATGCCCCTCCTTCTCTTCCTGTAAAGGTACACTGCTAACGTGCGTGTAAATATCGTGAAGCATGTAGTGCCGGGTATCCGGCGAAGCTACAATAGATTTCATCTTAACATTTTGCTGCGCATTAGGATACAGGTCGAACTCTTCCTTAACTTTATCACCGTCCAGTACTTTATAATTTACTCTATAAAAAGTATTAGGCCCCTCAATAGAATCCCCCATATAGGTTACCGTGTACTTGTCCATTTTCACAGGCTCGTCCTGGTAAAGCATAATATTTTCACGGGGATTGTTTTCTTTCGCAAACTCTTCGCCATAACCCACACCTGTATTATTAATAGAGATCACGTTGCTTGTTGCTGAAGCAACCAGTGCCCCCATTAAAAGGAAGGCAAAGCCAATATGAGCCACAGAAGAACCTGCCAGGCGCCACTTCCCCTTTAATGAATCGATTAGCAACTGTCCGTTACAAATAATAGAGAATACAGCAGCGAAAGTGAGCACGATGTACATCAGGTTGCTATACACTTTGGCAATATATACGAATCCTGCTGTTACAACAAGTGCAATCACAAAGGATTGAATTACCTTACGGAAGAACTTCTTTGTATCAGAATTGCGATATTTGAGGAATTGTCCGAATCCAGATAACAGGGCGATAACTACAGCGAACGGAACCTGCCATTTATTGTAGTGTTGTATAACATCCGCCGGAGGCGCTATTTTGGTGCCAAAAATAGCATTGAATACCGGTATGGAGGTGGTTGCTAAGACCTGCACACAGGAAACTGCCAATACCAGGGCACCTATGAAAAGCCAGAATTCGCGCGAATAGGTTTCCTCGTCTTTTTGCGTGATGGGCATTACTTTCCATCTGCTTATCATGAAGCCGATAGCAATCACCGCAAAAACGGCAATGTAAGCAATCAAATGCCCGAACATTCCAAGGTCAGTAAATGAGTGTACTGAAGTTTCACCCAGAATACCACTCCTGGTAAGGAAAGACGCGTATAGAACCAGAATAAAGCTCGAAACTGTCAACAAGGTAGCGGTAAAATATGAGTGGCCGGAATGACGGTAGGCTATGATTACGTGAACCGCTGCAATGAGGATAAGCCATGGAATGATCGAAGCATTCTCCACAGGGTCCCATGCCCAGAAACCACCGAAGTTTAGCGCTTCATACGCCCAGAAAGAGCCCATAATAATTCCTGCACCTAATATCATCACAGCAAATAAGGCCCATGGAAGCGCTGCCGATGTCCAGTCTTTAAATCTCCTTTCCCAAAGACCAGCAATTGCATAAGCAAAAGGAACGATCATGGAAGCGAAACCTAAAAACAAAGTAGGCGGATGAATTACCATCCAGTAATTCTGCAACAGCGGATTCAATCCGTTTCCATCAGGGATTAGCGTGAGGTAATCAGGACGCGAAAATATTGGTCCTTCGATAGCTTCACGCAAGAGTATAAAGGGGGAGCTGCCGACACGTGTGCCAAGGATCTCCACTCCTAAAAGCATAGATGAAAGAAAAACCTGTGACAACATCACAATACTCATTACCGAATTTTCCCAGCTTTTTGCTCTCCAGGTCAATATATTTGCTAAAAGAGCCTGCCAGAACATCCAAAGCCAGAAGCTACCTTCCTGCCCTTCCCAGAAACTCGAAATGATATAATGAGTAGGCAGCGCCTTTGATGAATGCGCCCAGGCATAATGATATTCGAAAAGATGATTATAGATGATATAAAAAAGACTGGCCCCAATACCAATTACAGAAAGAAAGTTCAGCCAGGTTGAAACACGGCCAATATTGCGCCAGGAGTCGTCCTGAACTTCTTTTGTTGTTGCAAAATAATAAGCAATGGTTGAAAGAAGTGCGGTACCGAAAGACAATATAATAAAGAACTGGCCTAAACTGCCAGGCAGAAGGTGTTCACCTTCAAATTGAATATCCATTAATGCTGATTATTAGTTAACTGAAGCAGTAGTAACTTCCTGAACTTCTACTTGATCTTTATTGTACTTGGACGGACACTTCATCAGAATTTTTGAAGCGTGGAATTCAGAGCCAACCATTTTTCCGGTTAGAACGATCTGCTCAGACCGCTCAAAATCTTGCGGCTTACTACCGTTGAAAACAACTTTACATTCTTTTCCGTTATTATCCTGCATATAAAAGGCAAAGTAATTGGCATCTTTTTGTGGATTGTAAATTAACTCTTTTTCCTTGTTTAATTTACCAACCACATGCAATTCATCCTGAGTTTCCCGGGCTTCGGAGAATGTGCCATAAGTGCTTGAATCAGCGTAGGTACTCATTATTGCACCTATAGCAATGGCAATAATGATAATTCCTATAATTGAACTTTTCTTCATGAATCAGTGTGTATTTAAAACCAACGTTTTAGATTCCGCAAAATTACAAATACATTACGATAAGAAGAATTTAAAGCCCGGATAATAATCAGATTAAGGTCAAGAGATTGTCAGGTGGTTTTATTAGCGATGTGTTTTATGACATTGTCGAGTTCCAGCCCGCTTGCCTTGATAAGGTGCAATACTTCGTCATATTCGCAGCTATCATCAGGACTAAGCAAATCAATCAGCCCTAGTATATTTGCCAGGGGTTTTCTAACCAAATGAGAGTTCGAAAAAGCAATTTCAGCCAGCTTAAATTCCTTTTCCTTAAGAGGCTGCATATCCGTGATGGAACCGGTCATTCGAATCAGAATGTTATTCTCATTCCTTGTAAAATAAACTTTTCCATGCACATGGTGATACACTCCTTCCGCATCAAGGAACCGATATTCCTGTTCCCAGACAGAATGCCCTTCTTCAATGCATTTATTTAAGCTCTTAGTCACCCGCTCTATGTCCTCGGGGTGGACCCTTTGCCTGAACCAGACCTTATCTGTAAGGGTGCCCGAAGGGTATCCGAAGTGCAGGAATAAGTTTTTATTAAAGTGTACATAATTGCTGTTGATGTCAGCTTCCCAGATCACATCGTGACTAGTCGCTTTGATCAGTTCTGCCTTTGCTTTCGCATCATTCAATTCCAGGTCACGCATTAATTCCCCGGTAATATCTTCAAAGTAAACTGCAATACCTTCATCGCTGGGATGAACACTTACCCTAAACCATTTTTCGAACGGTTCATAATATTCTTCAAAAGACGAAGGTCGTTTTGATCGAATACATTCAGAATACACTTCATAAAACCGGGACTCTCTTGCCTGAGGAAACAGCTCCCATAACCCTTGCCCTAAGGCGTTTTCCTTGCTTATACCTAATAGTTCCTTGGATCTGTTATTCCAGTAAGTTACATCCCAGCTTCTATTACAAGTAAAAAAACCTTCGTTAATTGTTTCAACCGTCTGAAGAAGCTTGAGCTCTGATAAGTGCAGCTGGTTTTCAATTTTCTTCAAGGGACTCAGATCTTTAGTTGCGGTGACCATGCGAATCAGCTGGCCTGAATGATCATAGAGGCAAAATGATTGCGCGAAAACATCCTTGTATTCACCGTTAAAACACTTTAAGCGGCATTCAACGCACCATTTTGCGGTGTGTTGAATAATGGCTTTTTCAAAAGATGCAGTAACATATTTTAAGTCGGATGGATGTACTATTTTCTTCCACCATTCTTCTGTTCGTCCATCTTCAATTTTCGGATATCCAAAGACGTGGGTTATATTATCGTTGAACTCCATCGTATTGTTGACGAGGTCCCAATCCCAGATAGTGTCATTTGTCGCCTTATTCACTAAGGTAAAACGCTCATATAATTTTAGGAATTCTAATTCTCTTTGTTTTTCATCTGTGATATCCTGTAGAGTTCCTGTCAGTTTGTAGGGTACACCATTTCGGCGTTCAAGTTTTGCATATTGTTTGAAATACCGGATCTTACCATCCTCACCCTTAAACGCATGTTCGTATTCAAGACGTCCTCCCCTGCTTCTATAGCTTTGGCAAATACCTTTAAACTTATCAAGGTCGGCTACGGATAGACTATCCAGGAAAAACTGCAGCGTGATGGGTTTAACATTATTAAGCCTTAGTAATACATAAACTTCCGCTGAACATTCTAAAGTCTCAGAATCAACATAGAAGTCCCAGCTAGCAAGCTTTGCAAGCTTCTGGGTAAGAAGCAATTTCTTTCTCTTTTGAGTGAGCTCAAGGTTTAAGTACTTCTCTTTAGAATATAGGCTTGTGATTTCCTGTTGCTGTTTTTGAATTTCCATACGGCTTTCATACAGCTGATAAAGTGTCTTTACCTTTAACAAAAGCACCCCCGGATCAACGGGTTTTGTAATATAGTCTATACCTCCCTGATTGTAACCCTTGAGGATAAAGCTTGAATCTGTATAATTTGCTGAAAGGAAGATGATTCCTGTATTTTTTACCTTACTATAGCCAGAGATGATCTCCGCTACTTCGAATCCATCCATACCTGGCATCTGAACATCAAGGATGATCAGGACGTAATTGGTCTTTAAAACCTTTTTTAGTGCTTCGGGCCCTGAAGAGGCTGTATCAACCAAAAAATCATTATGCTCTAATACGCTTTTTAGTGAATACAAATTATCCTTTATGTCATCAACAATCAAAATCATACAATCGTGGAAGAGGAATGGTTACAACGATTGAAAAATACTAAAAAATTCCAATTAAACTATCTGGAGCAACATTTTATTGAAAGAAGTAGTGCCTTAGCTATTAGCAATCTTCCTCCTGACACCACTTACGGCCTCAGCAAGTAACGGATTTTCCGGCCAGGAATGTTTCGGGTATCTTCGTTTCAGCTCCTTTCTTACTTCGAAATATGCCTTATCCCAAAAGCTCCTCAGATCCGTAGTTATTTGTACAGGCTTGAATCCGGGAGAAAGAAGGTGAAGCACCAACGGAGTCTTATTATTATTAATTCTCGGTGTATCCAGCATTCCAAACACTTCCTGAAGTCTTACAGCCAACACCGGACTTTCGCCATCAGGCGAATATTTAATTTTAATGATTGATCCGCTCGGCACGGAAATACTGCCGGGAGCAAACCGTTCCAGGGCTGTTTGCTTTTCGTAGTCGAGACTTTGCTGCAGCACCTGGGCAAGATTTATTTTCTTCAGCTCATCGACCCGTTTAACTTGGCCCAAATAAGGCCACAACCACTCCTTATTGTGTCGCAGCAGATGTCCCTTGCTAACATCCGGCCAGGCGTCATCAGGATTCCATTTAGCCAGCGATGATACACGGTTCCGCCATTGTTCCGTTTCTTCGTCAAAGTTCAGGAGACTTTCCCCTTCAGCTTTTATTGCATCAGAAACCGCCTCAATAATTCTTTCTTCAGAAAGGTTTTTTAAGGGTTTTGACTGTAAAGTGATGTTACCAATTCTGAGATCCCGTGATGCGATAAGACCACCTTTCCTGGAGTCCCAGTAAACGGCATCAACCTCTTTTGCCATTGATATAAGATCTTCTGGATTCAAGGGAGCTGCCATAAATATTTTACCGGTACCTTTCCGTGCATCCATCTGGGCGATAGCCAGCCATTGCTCAGAGCTCAGATCATCAGAATCAGACAGTACTGCCGCTTTGCCATTTGCCAGTTGATATTGACCTGGGTATCCTGCCCTGGCTACTGCAAGGCGTTCTGGGTAAGCATATGTTAGCAAAAGGCCTGTGGCGTAGTGGTCGGGAATATTGTTATTTTGAGGAATCTTGAAGTATTTCCGGTAGCTATCAGCAACCTTTTCAATCCTATCCCACTTTCTGTCTGAAACCTTATCACGGCGATACCTGCGCAGGGCCTCTATCCTGAAGTTAATGTCGACACCTGTAAGATTATAAAGCGGATCGCGTTCCTCCAGGATGGCGGCTATGTCTGTAGCCAGCGCAAGTTTACCACTATCTTGTGCCATAATAAGCATGTTCGCCAGGCGTGGATGGCACGGTAATTCGTGGAGGAGCTTACCATGTTGTGTGATAAACCCATTATTTAGCGCATTCAAGTTTTCGAGGATCTCTTTAGCACTCGATACTGCAGCAGTTGGAGGCATTGTGAGCCAGCATAACGAGGCGATATCAGAAACACCCAATTTTGCCAGATCAAGCAGCATGGGAGTCAGGTCAGCTTCCGAAATTTCAGGTATACGAAACGGCTGCATTCTTTGCTGGGTTGCCGCCGACCACATGCGATAACAGGAGCCTTCACTTAGCCGCCCGGCACGACCAGCACGCTGATCTGCAGAATCGAGTGAAATAGCCGAAGTTTTTAAACCTGAGAGGCCTGAACCGGGATCAAAGCTTGGAATTCGGGCATAACCGCTATCCACCACTATTCTCACCCCCTCAATGGTCAAGCTTGTTTCAGCTATCGAGGTTGCCAGTACTATTTTTCGGCGTTGATGCGGATCTGGAAGGATAGCAGCCTGTTGTTCGGACTGAGATAGCTGGCCGTACAATGTATGTATTACTTCAGTCTTGATTTTTCGTTTAAGTATTTCTTCGCACTTCCTTATTTCTGCCTGCCCCGGTAAAAAGACGAGTATATCGCCCTCTTTCTCGCTCAATGCCCGTATTACCGTTGCTGCACAATGTTCCGGTAAACGTTGTAGATCCTGTTCACCGGTATAGATCACTTCAACAGGGAACATCCTTCCCTCACTTTCAACCACCGTGGTTTCAAGCAAATCAGCTAATTGACCGGTATCCAGGGTTGCTGACATCACCACAATCCGAAGATCAGGCCGTAGCACCTGCTGTGCTTCAAGGCACAATGCCAGGGCCAGATCTGCATGTATACTTCTTTCATGAAATTCGTCGAAAATAACCATGCCTGCTTCTTCAAGCGCATTATCACCCTGAAGCATCCTCGTTAAGATTCCTTCTGTAACTACCTCAATGCGGGTTGTAGGACTAACCTTGCTCTCGAAACGTATGCGATATCCTATGGAAGCTCCAACAGGTTCGTTAAGAAGGTCCGACATCCTGGAAGCAATACTACGGGCCGCCAAACGGCGGGGCTCAAGTAAAATAATCTTTTTTCCATTAAGCCATAAATCGTTCATCAACGCTAAGGGTAGCAGTGTGCTTTTTCCAGCACCTGGCGGAGCGCTGATAATAAGTCTGTTATGATTTGTGAGATGAGCCCTTACAGAAGGTATTATTTCAGTAACGGGCAAATTGCTTTGAAGAGGGTCGAAATTTGATTTCATGCTTTCCAGGGCTACAAAGATAGTCAAGAATTCATGAGGAATAATGCAGAGATGAAAGAGCCCGGCAACCTGAAAGAGAAAAAGATACGCGAATTATTTTTTAGAATTAAACTGTTACAAAACTTATTGTTCTTACGTCTATATACTATATCAAAACTTTGGGGGAAATATGAATATACGTTTGAGATTATCAGTAGCATTAACATTGCTCTTTATTCTTTTTTCAGCTGTGGTGATTCTATCATGTAAACAAGCGCCAAATACATCAAGGCAAATAATTGGAAATTTGCGATAGGGTTACTGCGCGCGCATACATTATACCACACACTTAGAAAGTACCCGCAGGGATTCAATCCCTGCAGGTCAAAATTAATAACAGAACAAATTAATTAATATCAATTTGATTCAACGTGTTTTTTGAAGTTATCTAGTATCGCCTGCCATCCCGCCCTTTGCATCTCTTCTGAATGTGTATTTTCAGCATCAAAGCTTTCCACAAGTCCGGTTTCATTTCCCTGGTCAATAAACTCCACTTTAACCTTTCTACCATCAGACATGGTATATTCTATCAATTTGTTTTCTTCAACTTTGGTGTAGGTTCCACCAAAATCGAAACTGAAACTTCCGTCTTTAGCAGCCATAGTGGTTGTAAAGGTGCCACCTTCCCTTAAATCATTCTCGGCATGCGGTGCGTGCCAATCCTCTGAGGCATTACACCACTGTTTGATATGCTCAGGTTCATTCCATTGGTCCCAGACTTTTTGTGTAGTGGCGTTTATTACATTTTTGACAGTAATAACGGTTTTGTTCATTGTCTCCATCGATTGTTTAATTAGTTTGATAATACAAATGTACGAGCGATAGTAAAGATATGCACTGTGCAGCAACGACAATTGAGGGGCATTTTACGACCAATTGTGTTTACATACTTAAATTAGTATCTTAGAAGGCAATTAATCATAAATAAACCGCACACTGATCATGCACAATTCACATTGACACATTTATGCTAACAGAAAAACTACAGGAAAAAGCTAAACTTAAGATTCGTGAACTCAGTAATTATGCACATAATCTTCCGGGTGTGATAATTATTCATGACTTACGGGGGGCAGTAGTCTGGATGTCAGAAAACGGGCTGGCTAAGTTAGGTACCACTCTTGAGCAGCTTAGAGAGCTTAGCGCAGATGAGTATTATTCCCGTTTCTTCAATGCAGAAGATGCTAAAGATTATGTTCCTAAAATATTAAGCTTGCTTGAAAGTAATAACGACGAAAATATGTGCACCTACTTTCAACAGGTAAGACTCTCCCAGACGGCAGATTGGACCTGGCACATGTCGAGTACAAAAATATTTATGAGAGACGACGAAGGCCGCCCTCTCTATACTATAACCATGGCCTTTCCTATTGATTCTATGCATCATATGGTTTCCAAGGCCGAGAGGCTGCTCAGGGAAAATAACTTCCTGCGTAAGCACTACCATCAGTTTGACAGATTAAGTAAACGGGAAAAAGAAATTTTGAAGCTGTTTGTGCTGGGAAAAAGCTCTGCTGAAATTGCAGATCAGCTTTTTATTTCAGAGCATACGGTTGACACCCATAAGAGGAATATTAAAAGTAAGCTCAAAACGAACTCGATGTTTGAACTAAGTGAGTATGCGAGGGCGTTTGATCTGATATAGAGATTGTAAGGGAGAGCCTGGAGGCTCCCGTTCATTTGTTAATCCGTAGAGCCGCTGTCGCGAACTAGGACAGTGTTTTTTGTTGCGGAGGGTGGCCAAAAAACCGTAGTACGTCATGCCGAATTCATTTCGGCATCTCTTGAATAACTTACGAATCCCTTGCTTAGGCAAGAGATCCTGAAACAAGTTCAGGATGACGTAAACTTTAATTTTTGGACACCCTCATTACTTCAAATAAACATATGTAATACCATCACCTCCCCGGTCCTGGTGCTCATCTTCCATGTGGCTGACCTGATCGTATTTTTTGAGGTAGCCTCTTATCAGTTTGCGCAAAATGCCGTCACCTTTTCCGTGAATGATCTTCAGGCTTGGGAAACTCATCATAATCGCTTTATCAAGATATTTCTCGATTTCGTATAAAGCTTCTTCTCCGCGCATTCCCCTGACATCCAATTCGGCCTTAAAGCTGGCGATTGCATCGGTAACATTTGAGGAAGCAGAGCGGCGTATTTCCTTCGGAACTTCCTTGTTTGGAATTTTTACCACGCGTTTGCGTTTAACTACCGAACGCAGGTCTCCCATTGCCAGAATCACATTGTCCTTTGTTACGTCCATAACCTGCGCTACGGTTTCGGAGTCAGCAAATTTCACCCAATCGCCGGAAACAAGTTCAGAAGTATCTGTTTCAGCTTTTTTCGCAGGGTTTTCTTTCACCTGGTGCTTTTGTAACTCGCTTTGAAGATTCTGCCGGAGTTTTTGTGTTTTTTCTTTATCCGCCTTACTGTCTTTAATCCCTGCGATAGTATTTTCAACCAGCTTGTTGGCGTTCAGAATGATATTTTGAGCTTCTTTTTTCGCTTCTTTAAGTATGGCTTTCCGGTTCTCCTCCAGGTAAGTCTTTAGCTTTTCATTTTCTTCGAGCATCACAGCAACTTTGCGCTGCTGCTTCTCAACCGATACCCGGCTTTCAAGTAACTCTTTCTTGTCCCGTTCCAGGTCTACGAGCAGAGTATCTACTTTTTTCTGATGGCCACTGATCTTACTTTTAGCAGCGTTCAACACCGGTACCGGCAAACCAATCTTCTGTGCAATTTCAAAGGCATACGAACTACCCGGCTTTCCTGTTTCCAGAATGTAAAGAGGACGCATTTCATGATTATCAAACATCATGGAAGCATTCTCGATTCCTTCTGTGATATTAGCAAAACTCTTCAAATTGGAGTAGTGAGTAGTAACTACACCGCGTATCTTCTTCCGGTTAAGTGTCTCCAGTACTGCTTCAGCGATAGGTCCGCCAAATTGCGGATCGGTGCCAGTACCGAACTCATCAATAAGCACCAATGTTTTTCCACCGGCATTCTCAACAAAGTATTTCATTTTTGAAAGATGAGCACTGTAAGTACTCAGGTCGCTTTCGATAGACTGGTCATCGCCAATATCAGCAAAAACCTGTTTATATATACCCAGTTTGGAACTTTCGTCGACAGGGATAAGTAAACCGGCCTGGACCATGATCTGTAATAAACCTACCGTTTTCATGCACACAGACTTGCCGCCTGCGTTCGGACCAGAAACAACAATTACACGCTGTACTTCATCGATCTTAATATTAAGAGGTACAACCGATTGACCTTCTTTTTTTAAATTCAATAAGAGCAGCGGGTGTTGTGCATTTACCAAGTTCATTTCCGCTGTATTTAAAAGCACAGGCATCACTGCTTCTGTTTGTATAGCAAACAGCGCTTTTGCACGAACGAAATCCAGTTTGGTAAGTAAGCTGTGATAAGCTAACAATAAAGGCACATAGGGCCGAAGGTCATTACTTAGAACGGTTAGTATCCTTATGATCTCACGTCGTTTGTCAAATTCCAGGTCCCTCACCAAGTTGTTCAACTGAAACACGTCCTCAGGCTCAAGAAACACTGTTTGCCCCGATGCCGATTCGTCATGCACAAATCCCTTCACCTTCCTTTTGTTTTCAGCAAGCAAGGGGATACATAAACGACCATCACGGACCGTCAAATTGCCATCGGCTGTCCAGTTGTTATTCTGCGCATTCTTGAATATTTGGTCAATCTTTTTACGTGCTTCCTGTTCCGCTTTTGCTATACTATGAATGATATTATTGAGTTCAGGCGAAGCGTTAGGTCTTATCTTACCTTTATCATCAATAACCAGTTCAATACTTTTAATGATCTTCTTTTCAATGGGTAGGTGCTCAAACAGAGCTTCTAAATTGGGATAGCGCCCTTCCCTTTCATTGAAATAGCTTATCACAGCAAACACGGTTTGCAGTGATAAAAGCACCTGGTGAAGCTCCGCCTCTGATAAAAAGGCACCTTCCACCCTGATCTTCTCAGCAAGAGATTTGATATCAAACAGATTTCTTATGGGCAACTGGGCGTCATTTTCCAGTATGTCTTTAAACTCCCTGGTTTGTCTTAGAAATTTATTAATCTGTTCATAATTGGTCATCATCTGTATCCGGGCCACCATTTGTTTGCCCATATCGCTCAGGCAGTGGTGCTGGATAAGTGTTTTTATTTCTGTAAACCCTAGTTTATCTATTGCGTTTTGCGGGTAAATCATTTTTTTTTCGTTCCTTCTTCAACTTCAGCTCCATCTTTGCTTTCTTCACAGAATCTTTCTTCAGCGAATCTTTTCTGAGAGCTTCCTTTTTTATTGAAATCATTTTTATGGAGTCTCTTCTCAGAGAGTCCTTTCTTAGTTTTTCCTGTCTTTTTAACGAGTCAGCTATCTGCTTATCGCGTTTCTCCTGCTGCTTACGTTTTATTTCTTCTTTCTTTTGCTCATCCTTTTCCATCACAGAAAGTCTGCTTTCTACCTGCCCGTACATTTCCTTTAAACGAACAGGATCTTTAGAATAGAAAGAAAGGCTTTTCATAAACTTCAGGGAGTCAATACCGTGAGTTTTATATAGAGATTGATATACCGCCACAATTTGTGGTGTGTCGATAAGAGATGAGGTGTAACCATCTGCCAGGTGCATATCTGTTAACACATCGATCATTGCCTCCTGAGGTATTATGCCGTCGGGAGTTTTGCCCGAATTACATGCCTCAAAAAAAATGAAAATAAAAAACAATACCAGTAAACGCCTCATTTCTTAATTTAGCCGTGATTTTCGACAAAAATACATATAAATGAGTATAGCAGCCAACCTAACAGAATTAAAGAAAGAAACCGACCGTTTACACGTTAAGTTAATTGCTGTTTCAAAAACGAAACCCAAAGAGGAAATAATGGAAGCCTACCAGGCTGGTCAGAGGATTTTTGGTGAAAACCAGGTGCAGGAATTGGTTGATAAGTATGAAGAGCTGCCTAAAGATATAGAGTGGCACCTGATAGGCCACCTGCAAACCAACAAGGTTAAATACATTGCTCCTTTCATAAAACTGATACACTCGGTAGATAGATTAAAGCTGTTGCAGGAAATTGATAAACAAGCTAAGAAAAATAACCGGATCATAGATTGCCTGCTGCAGGTATATATCGCGGACGAAGAAACCAAGTTTGGTCTGGGTTTTGACGAGGCTATAGAGCTTTTACGTTCAGATGATTTTGCAAATCTAAAGAATGTGCGTTTAGTTGGCGTGATGGGGATTGCAACAAACACAGACAATCCAAAACAGATTAAAGAAGAGTTCTATGAATTAAAAACCTTTTTTGACGGAATAAAACAAAGTTTTTTCCGGAAAGACGAGGCTTTTAAAGAAGTTTCCATGGGGATGTCGGGAGATTATAAAGTTGCAATAGAACAAGGAAGTACTATGGTTCGTATCGGCAGTACAATTTTCGGACATCGTGAAACAAAAATATAGGGTCGACATGTCTGAAGTTTACAAATTCGGTGGTGCATCCATAAAGGATGCAGAGGGAGTGAAGAATCTTGCAGAGATCATCCGGCTGGCTACCAACAAACAACTGCTGATAGTAGTTTCTGCAATGGGTAAAACCACAAATGCCCTGGAGGCTCTTGCCATGGCTTACCATGCACGGCACCAGGATACACATGAAATGCTCGAAGAGATCAAGAACTACCACGAAAACATAATGCTGGAGCTGTTTGGTAATGAAAACCGGGCAGCGTTCGATGATGTAGCCAATGCATTCGTAGAAATTGAGTGGATATTGGAAGAAGATCCTCATGATGATTTTGATTACACTTATGATCAGATTGTGTCTCTGGGAGAAGTTGTATCCTCAAAAATCGTAAATGCCTACCTTAATTCTACAGGCATCAGCAGCAGGTGGCTGGATGCCCGCGGCTTTATACATACCGATAACACCTACCGCGAGGGCAAGGTGAACTGGGATAAAACGCAAAACGCCATTGTAAGCCAGCTGCCCGCAATCCTGGAAAAGCAGGTGGCAGTTACTCAGGGCTTTATTGGCGGCACATCCGAAAACTTCACCACTACATTAGGCCGCGAAGGATCTGACTATACAGCAGCTATTTTTGCATCTTCCATAAAGGCAGATGCAGTAACCATTTGGAAAGACGTTCCAGGTGTATTAAATGCTGATCCTAAATGGTTTGATAAAACCGAATTAATGCCACACATAAGTTACCACGATGCTATTGAACTAACGTATTATGGGGCTACCGTCATTCATCCTAAAACCATAAAGCCATTACAAAATAAGTCTATACCTCTGTATGTCCGGTCGTTTATTCATCATGGTTCACCGGGCACTGTGATAAGCGATCATGAGAAAGCACGGCATATACCCTCTTTCATCTTCAAAGTCGATCAGGTATTAATATCTATATTGCCGAAGGATTATTCCTTTATTATTGAGGAAAGCCTGAGCCATATATTTGATATCCTGCACTCAAACCGCGTTAAGGTTAACACCATGCTAAATTCTGCATTGAGCTTTTCCATTTGTGTTGATAATGATCCGGAGAAGATCAAAAAACTGATCTCTCGACTATCCTCTACCTACAAAGTAGTTTTTAATGAAGGACTTGAGCTGGTTACCATTCGCTATTACAATCAGCAAACCATAGACAGGGTGACTCTAAATAAATCCGTCCTGCTTGAAGTTAAGAGCCGTCACACGTGTCAGATGGTAATGAAAAACTTGCCGGCCGGTTAAATATGAATACTCAACTATTAAAACATGAAATACAGGAGTTTATCGCTTCTAATCTAAATGAAGACATTAATAAGATACTATTAAAAAAGAGCCCCTTCGAAGCGGTCAGTACAAGGGATTTGGCTACGCAGATCGATGGTAAAAAGCGAAGTCAAAAGAAACTCCCTCTATGGTTTAAAACATCGGGAATTTACTTTCCCCCAAAATTGAATCTGGAACAAACATCGTCTGAGAGCACCGCTGAATACAAAAGTCAGCTTGCAAAGGGCGATATTTTGGTGGATCTTACGGGTGGATTCGGTGTTGACAGCTATTACTTTTCCAAACGAGTAAAGCAGGTTTACCATGTTGAACAAAATGCTGAACTCTCGGATATTGCTGCGCACAACAGCCGCTTGCTGTCTGCCCAGAACCTTCACTTTGTAAAGGGCGACAGTCTCGAATATCTGCGGGATACACAGCTTAGTTTTGATACCATTTATGTCGATCCTGCACGACGGGTACAAACCAGAAAAGTGTTCCTTCTAAAAGATACCGAACCCGATGTTGTGAGCAACCTGCCCTTGTTACTAAGTAAAGCTTCAAGGATCATTATCAAAACATCTCCGCTTTTTGATATTCAGTCGGGTTTAAAAGAATTAAGTAATGTCAGGGAAGTTCATGTAATAAGCGTCAAAAATGATTGTAAGGAATTGTTGTGGGTGATCGATAAAAACTTCAATGGAGAAGCCCGGATTATAGCGTCTGCTTTACAGGAACACCAGCTGGTAAACACAAGCTCATTCTCATTTTTTTTTAGCGAAGAAAGAAATCTGGCTTTACCAGAGGCTTCTACCCCGGCTAACTTCCTTTATGAACCAGATGTGGCCCTTTTAAAAGCGGGCTGCTTTAAAATGATTGCCAACAGGTATACTATTAGAAAGCTTCATGTCAACACTCATCTGTATACATCCGATCAGGCAGGTCTATCTTTTATCGGTAAAGTGTACCGTGTAAATAGAAGTACCAATTACGGCGAGTTCTCAAAATTGAAACAGGCAAGGAAAGCCAACGTGATCTCAAGGAATTTTCCTTACTCTCCGGAGCAGATAAAAAAGAAGCATAAGATCAGCGATGGCGGGGAGCTTTTTCTGTTCTTTTGTATGGCTGCTGACAGCAGGCTATTAGTTATAGAAGCAGAACGTATAGAGTAATAAGTAATAAGAAAGCCCGTAACACTTTGGGGTACGGGCTTCCCTGCATTTATCCTGCGGATTATTTACGCTGAGGACTTTCGAGCAGTTTAAAGAACTGGTCAAGTTCCGGTAGAATTACGATACGTGTACGACGATTGGTCGCCCTTCCACTGTCGGTATCATTCGATGCAAGGGGAATATATTCACCGCGGCCGGCGGCTGTCATCCTGGCCGCCGGAACTCCGTATTCGCTTTGCAGGATTCTAACTACTGAAGTGGCTCTTTTAACACTTAAATCCCAGTTATCCAACAAAACACCGTCCCTATAAGGAACATTGTCTGTATGACCTTCAACCATAAACTCGATATCCGGTTGATTCTTTAACACTGTGGCTACTTTTCCAAGGACTACTTTTGCCTGCTGATTGACTTCATAACGACCACTTTTGAAAAGGAGTTTATCGGAGATGTCTATATAAACCACGCCTTTGTCGACTTTGATATTAATATCCTGATCGTCTAAATTACCTATCGCGCCTTTCAGGTTCATAACTAAAGCCATATTCAATGAATCCTTTCTTGAAATAGCAGATTGAAGGTCTTTAATATAAGCATCTTTAGCACCTATATTTTCGAGCGACTTTTTAATACTTTCCGCCTGAGAGCCAGAGATTACTGAAAGGTCTTTCAATTGCTGCAGCATTTGTGAATTACTTGTTTGCTGATTACTCAACTGATCATTCAGCGCTTTTATTCTATCGAGATATTTAGCAGAGGAATCACGACAAGCAGCCATTTGCCCTTGAAGGGCCATGTAGGAGGTGTTCAGGTTATTATACCGTAGCTCCGCCTCTTTTAACTTTTTCGAACATGATGAGAACAAAAAAAGCGGTGCAGTGGCAGTCAAAATTAAATATTTAAAATTCATAATGATTCATTTAGTTAAACAATAGGAACCTCACGTGAAGGTTCCGAACAATAGTTATAACTATTATTCAATATTGATGCCTGAAATGAATTGAATTTAAATTATTGAATGACAACAGTTTTCAAATTAAATAATCAAAATATTGTCCTAAACAAAATACAATTTATGTGAGAAATCTATAGTCAGTTGGAGAAAGAAGTTCACCCTGATAACTTAATTTGTACTCGTCGCCATTAATGTCCGTAAGCAAGATATGGTCTCCGTTTATATTAACTTCTTTTTTACCTTCCATATTTACGAAGATATCTTTCCCGGCAAAATCCCAAACTTTGTTACCTTCCTTATCCACCCTGTAAACACTGGTTTCTCCCCTTATTAGAAAATCGTCCTCAATTGAATAAAATTCAAAGAGATCGAACTGATCTGGCTGAAATATCCATACCGGGTCTAAGTCAGGTACAGAATAGCACATAAGTGAATCACCACAACTGATTAAAAGTTTGTCATCGAAGCCAGCGATGGTGCCGCCTTCCTGGTTATCTTTCAAATCATATAAGAAAGATGTTCCGTGAACCAGGAGTTCCTTTTCATGAATGATCCCGGAGTTTTTAAGTACTTCGATTTTGATTCTGGATTGATATTGTCCTTCAACTTCAGTTAGCTGAAGGTTTAGCAGGTGGCCATTAATTTCTAACTGTTCAGGATCATGTATCATGTGTGCTCGAGTAAAAAACCTTCTAAATTTAGAAATAAATGTGTGATCTGGAGAAAGTGCCAGCTGGTTTTTTATTACACATGTGTTAGGGAGCCGCAGAATCTCATCTACTATCTAGCACACCTAGTTTTTTGGTAGTTCAAAATAGATAGTTGTACCGTCTCCCTCTTTGGACTGGAACCATATCTTCCCATTATGCCATTCGACGATAGTTTTCATTATAGACATACCCAAACCTACCGAAGGTTCACCTTGTAAGCCTTTCCTGCTGGCATTGGTGAACTTATCAAACAACGTAGCGTGATATTTTTCAGGGATGCCTATACCATTATCTGATACTGAGAAAAGCACTGTATCAGACTTTTCCTCTATGCGCATGATAATCTCCCCTCCGGCTTTGGTGAACTTTAATGCGTTTGTCATCAAATTATTGATTACCTGGATGAACTTGGGTTCGTCTGCATTCAGGAAAATATCATCAGGTAAGCTGATAAATTCAAATCTCCGGTTTGTTAACTCTTCGGTATTCTTGTATTCCTCGACCACTTCCTTTAGCTTGGCGGATATATTTATTCTCTTCTTTACAAGGACTACTTCAGCCGTTTGCAGGAACTCTCTTTCTGTGAGATCAGAAATAAGATCGATGGCCTGCCTTGTCACTTTGGAAATGGTATTGGTAAAAATAGTAAGCTCCGGATCCTGGATCTTTTTAAGCAATACAGAATTGGCCATTTGAGCGACACCCAGGGATCCTCTTAAGTCATGGGCAATGATATTAAGTACTGAGTTTTTCTTGTTTGAAAATTTCTTGTAGTGATCCAAATTAGACGCTTGCGCAGTGATATCAGCAACGGTGACCAGGACAATTGGTCCTTCAGTTAACCTATAAAGAAGGAGTGTCAACCTTATCCATTTAAGCTCGGCTTCGTCCAACCCAAATCTTACATCCGCCTCAACACTGGAGCCAGGTTGGTTAAGTCCCTCAAATTTCTTCTTTAGATAATCAAGATCTTCTGCAGGTATCCTTTCTGTGAAATATTCACGATCCAAACTACTATGCTCATTAACATCTACCATTTTCCTGAATGCTAAATTAGTATAGAGGATTCGATCCTGCTTCAGATCTAATATACATTGAGCATGAGGAAAGTGATCAACAAAAAACTTAAAAATGTCAGAATTCATTCGATATTAATTGAGTAGTGAAAGACCTGTAATGGTAACAACTCGATCAACGAGTCTTCAACTAAGTTTGTTTTTGCAGGGCGGCAGTACTTCTTAATATATCCATAAGGATTTTTACGTCAATTGGTTTTGATAAATAGTCATTCATTCCGGATTTTAAACAAGTTTCTTTGTCTTCCTCCATCGCATTAGCTGTTAGAGCTACTATGAATGGCTGAACGTCATAATCGCTTCTTATGATCCTGGTTGCCTCCAAACCGTCCATTTCGGGCATTTGAATATCCATTAAAATGATATCGAATTCTGTATTGTCTAATGCGGCTAAAACCTCTTTACCATTAAAAGCGAGAGTACTCGTATAACCTAACTTCTCTAAAATGCGTTGTATCAGTTTCTGATTTATCAGATTGTCCTCGGCTACCAGAATCCTAAGAGGATGATCAAGAGCGAATTCTTTACTGAGTATTTTAGCAGGATTACTAGTATTAGTCATTACTTTTTGTTTTTGGCTGAGATTTTCGGCTATTACATCAAAAAGCACCTGCTGTCTAACCGGCTTACTCAATACAGAAGAAAACAAGTGAGCGTAATGCTTTTTATTCTCATCTCCTATAGAGCTTAAAAGTATAACCGGTATGCTATTGGTGATATCTTTTAGTTTACCTGCCAGCTCAACGCCGTCCATCTCTGGCATCTGCATATCAGTTATTACCAGATCAAATGCAGAATCCTGTTTTAAGAAGTTTAGAGCCTCAATCCCCGAAGATGTCAAAACTACACATATTTCCCATAGCTCGAGCTGGTCCTTTAAGATTCTGCGATTTGTCTCGTTGTCGTCAATTACAAGTATCCGTTTTCCTTTCAAGTCAACATTACTTTTTCCTGTACCTTGACTAAAGCCACTTGTCTGCCCTTCCCTAAGTTCAATATTGAAGGAAAAACAGGCACCATTACCTGGCTCACTCACAACCGATATATCCCCGCCCATTAATGTAATAAGCTTCTTACTGATAACCAGGCCTAAACCCGTCCCTCCATATTTGCGGGTTGTTGTTGAATCTACCTGAGAAAAAGCTTTGAATAAGGACGAAAGTTTATCATATGGTATCCCGATACCGGTATCTTTAACACTGAAGTTAACAGAAAGTGAACCATCAGCCCTTTTTTCGGCGAGAAGCACCTGGATATGAACCTCTCCTTGCGGGGTGAACTTAATGGCATTGCCTATAAGATTAATTAATACCTGCCTTAAACGCAGGCTATCTCCCATCACGTTAAATGGAATCTTATGATCTATTTCAAATAGCAGCTCCAGGCCAGCGCTACCAATTTTAGCGGAAAATAAATCGAGTACCTCTTCGATACATTTTCGCAAGTTAAAATTATGTATATCAATCTCCAGATTACCAGATTCAATTTTTGAAAAGTCGAGAATGTCATTAATTACACTTAAAAGAGCCTCACCGCTATTTAGAATGGTGTTGGTATAGTCTCGTTGCTCAGGACTTAGCGGGGTGCTGTCGAGTAATGAAGCCATTCCCAAAACTCCATTCATGGGGGTTCTGATTTCATGACTCATTGCTGCCAGAAAAGCACTTTTAGCCAGGCTCGCTTTTTCGGCGCGGTCGCGTTCTTGCTGTAGCTCGTTATTTAACATCAGCAAGTTTTCCGACTGCGCACTTAGTTCCTCCGATTGGACTTGCAATTCTTCATTTAAGGCCTGTAACTCCTCAGATTGCAATCTGATGGTTTCCATGGCTGTTTTTATCTTGGTTATATCTTTCGATACCGTGTGCATTCCGATCACTTCTCCGTCGACAATTACAGGTACTTTAGTAATATCGATGTGATGGGTTGTTCCGGTTTCCTGCAAAAATAAAGTCTGTTCGAACTTCACAGGATAACCCTCGAAGGCCCGTTTCAGCTGTCGTTCTGATAACTCTTTTTGTTCGGGACGTAAGAAATGTGAGTAGTGTTTGTTAATTATTGTCTCACGGGGCAGATTGTATAGTCGTGTGGCTGAATCATTAATATCTAGAATGTAACCTTCCCTATCCTGATAATACACCATGTCTGGATTATTATCAAACAATGATCTGTATTTAATTTCACTTTGTTTAACAGCCAGCTCCTGCTCCTTGCGATCGGTAATATCACGTGAATTTATTACAACAGCACCGATCAGGGGATTATTGATGTGATTACTGGCCGTAGTCTCTATCCAGCGCCATTCACCACCTGCTATTCTATAGCGATAGCTCGTCTGAATAGTTGTAGTGACGGCTAAAGATTCCCATAAACTTCTAACCCGGTCCATATCATCAGGATGAACAAGACTCAGGGCATCCGTTTTTAAGAGCTCGTTTCGTTGATAGCCGAGGATCTTAAGGACAGAAGGACTGATATATTGATAGTTTCCCTCATGATCCAACAGGATAAGCATGTCTGAACCTTGCTCAAGCAAGGTAAGGTAAAATTCTTCTTTTTCTTTTATCTTCTGGCGTTCGGCATGCAGCTCCCGTATGTCGTGAGCTATGCAAAACACCAGGTTGTCAGCCTCTGACCATGAAGCAGACCAGCTAAATGGAATACTTTCGCCGTCCTTGTGAATATAGATGGTTTCTAAACGGGAACCGCCTTGTCGACCTATCAAATCAGCCAACAAGGTATTGACTGGCTCTCTATCTTCGCTGACAATCAGATTAAAGAACTTAGTTCCGATAAGTTCATCAGGATGAAAACCGAGCAGACTTAGACACGCATGGCTAACATCTTCAATGCCCCCGTCTCGGTTAAGGCAAAATACTAAATCTAAAGAATGCTGAAAACCTCTTAAAGCCATGTTTAACTATATGGCAGTATTACGGGATTTTTGAGTATTAGTTGCGAGGAATGGTGGTATTCTTGCCTTAGGAGAGCAGCCGGTTGAGGCTTTATTAACAAGTTGCAATCTCCATAGGGCTTTAAAACAAAAACAGGTAGTTCCCTTATGGAAAACTACCTGTTTTTAATAGAAATAACGTTTACCAGCCTTCGCCTTTTTTGGCATGACCCGCTTTAATATGTTCTTCGGCTTTATCTTTACCCAATATCGCCGACATATTATTCCCTTCACTATCTTTACCAATGGCAATGTATCTGCCAGATTTGATATTGATAACAGGATCAATCATGGGTACATTCTTGGTTTTTGTTTTAACCGAATATGCAGTGATTCCGCTGCCTTCTTCTTTCTTCGCTTTAGCCATATAAATAAGTTTATAATAATGTATATACCTATTTAAGCATTATTTGTTTTGGCCGGACGCCGTGAGCGATAATCTTTTTTCTTGCCGTTTGAACTATTAGCCGAATGCCCGGACCTCTTTGAAACTGGTGCTTTACCTTGGGAGACTACAGGTTCAGGATGGAACCTTAAAGGCAAAGGATAGGGATGATCCTGGACAACGGGAATAGACTGACCGGTAAGTTTGTTAATATCTGCGAGGTATGGTTTTTCCTCCCAATCGCAGAAAGACCATGCAGTGCCACTCAATCCGGCTCTTCCTGTACGTCCAATGCGGTGTACATACGTCTCAGGCTGGTTGGGTAGCTCAAAGTTAATTACATACTTAAGTTCATCAACATCAATTCCGCGAGCAGCGATATCTGTAGCGACCAGTACACGTAGTTTGCCGGCTTTGAAGCCATTCAGTGCATTTTGCCTGGCATTCTGAGATTTATTTCCATGTATGGCTTCTGCAGTAATATTTGCTTTTTGCAACGACTTCACCAGTTTGTCGGCCCCGTGTTTGGTACGTGTAAATACCAAAACGGTATCCAGGGTTTTATCCTTCAATAAGTGAATTAAAAGAGCTGGCTTATCCTTTTTATCCACGGAATATACAGCCTGCGTTATTTTCTCTGCAGTAGAAGAAACCGGGGTTACTTCTACCTTTACCGGATTATTTAAGATAGAATTTGCCAGACCGGCAATTTCGTTCGGCATGGTGGCAGAAAAAAACAGTGTCTGTCTTTTTACCGGTATCTTTGTGATAATCTTTTTTACATCATTGATGAACCCCATATCCAGCATTCTGTCGGCCTCATCTAATACAAAAAGTTGTATCCTGTGTAAATTGACCACTTTCTGGTTTACGAGGTCTAACAATCTGCCTGGAGTAGCAACTAGTACGTCTGTTCCTTTTTTTAATTCATTGATCTGATTAAACGCCGATACACCGCCAAAAATAACCTGATGACGAATATCAGTGTGCTTTCCATATGCAGCGAAACTTTCTCCGATCTGTATCGCCAATTCACGTGTGGGACTCAATATCAGAGCACCAATAGACCTTTCATGGCGTGGACGTGCATTTTCAGAAAGCAATTGTAAAATTGGAAGGGCAAATGCTGCAGTTTTTCCGGTACCTGTTTGTGCACAGCCCAGTAAATCCTTCTTTTGTAATATAACAGGGATCGACTGCTCCTGTATGGGTGTAGGATTTTCGTATCCTTCCGTCTTAAGTGCCGCCAAAAGTGGCTCAATAAGATTTAAATTCTTAAAAGACAAATTATAAATATTTTAAATTAATTAATGCTAACAACCAAATGATATATACAAGGGGGTGTTATTTGTATATCCACCTCATTAAAATGAGCTTTTATCAAGGGTTAGAAGATGAAAACCAAAAACCGGGATTATGACGCAAATATAAGCATTTTAATAATACGATATAAAATAAAGATACTCAGCAGGTTAAAATACTATAAGAAAAACTGTCTGGTATTCAGAAATGGTTGAATATAGTGCGGAATCTTTGCGAGCCTAAAACCACAATTCACAAAAAAAAGCCGTAGCAGGGTATCCTGTTGCGGCTTTAACCAGCTGACACGTGTTTAGCGACCTATTTCAAGCCCGATTGCCTTGGCAATCATGGCCATCTTACTCAGCCAGGTTTTTAGCAATTGCTCCTTCCCTTTGGGATATTTTATCGTGAACAAAAATTCGCTTTTATCCATGGAAGAAGGAGTATTCAAAAAATCGAAAGGCAGGGCATTGTCCAAATACTTACCAAAATTATGTTCAAGAGCTACAGAGGCTGTTTTAATATCACTCGACTTCCAGTCTTCCTGTTCATATAACTCTAACATCTCCCGCTCCGTATTACCAAACAGGGCAGAAAACTCTGCTGCTGACAGATCCTGAGCATGCGCCACTTCTTTAACTATTTTACCAAAATGCATATTCCCCAATTTTAAATCATCATCAAACAAATCGTCAGGATGGATTCTTGTACGATCTATCTTGCGTTAGGTTTCAAACCATTTATTGAAAAATCCCGTTAATCTTTAAAAAGTAAAAAGCCGCAGATAATTCGCCATTGTTGTAAACAATAAATACTTTTGCAGTACCTAACAGTCAAATGTAAACAATGAAGTCGGAATTTGTGAAGCATATGCTCGTTTTCCTGTTTCTTTTCACAATAGTTGAGAGAACAGGAGTTTCCGTGATTTCGTTTATAGTTTCTCAAAGTGGCAGCAAGAACATTGTAATGTTATTAAACCAGCCAGAAAGTTCTACCCAGGAATCTGAAAACAAAGAAAAAACGCTTAAAGAATTTTGGGTATGCGATTTCCAGCTTATTGCTGATTCTCTAATCCTGGAAGCTGGCCAGCAAAAAAAGCGGGTAACAAGTAATCTTGATTACTCTTTACACAAGCCTTCAGTACCCTCACCTCCGCCCGATAAACGTTCTTAATCGATTTCGCGATTATTTATCCTATTGATATTATGCGCTTTTCTTTATAAAGAGAAGTGTTCACATATATTTTAAACCAAAATTTCTAGTTATGAACACAGTAAATTCGAAATTGACTGCGGCATTATCATTTGTTGCCGTGTTTTTATTGGCAAACAACGTAAACGCACAAAAACTCGACGACAAAGCGCTGATGGAAACAACCAGCCCTATTACTAACTCAGTTGAGCAATTATCAAAGCTAACACCCATATCATTTAATTACAATTCCGATTCCAAGAAGCTGAAACTTCCTACTTGTACGCAATACGGTTTTCAGCCAAGCGAAGTTCAGCAAGTGATTCCGGGGATTGTAAAATCGCAAAACAAGATGGTTCCTGCAGGAAAAAATGCCTTTAAGACAGTGACCATTGATACGGTAGATATGACCAGTCTGATTCCCTTTTTAGTTAGTTCTATTAAGGAGCAGCAAGCTGAAATTGAAAAACTTAAAGAAGAAGTTCGTACTTTAAAGAGTAGTGCTAGCGTAGCACAGTAATTTTTTAGTTTTTAGTAGTTTTTTGAAAAACAGGAGGCTGTCTCAAAAGGACAGTCTTTTGTTTTTTATCTCTTCCACCTTCTATGCGTCCATAGCCAACCATAGGGCTCTTCTTCAATGTTTTCTGTCAAGAGCTCTACATACTTTCGGGTAATTTCTCCATCATTCGCAGATTCTGCCTTAGAACTTACCGGCAGGCAGGTAATTTGGTAGCTCCCTTTTGACACTAGCGAAATATGCAGGTAAATGACAGCCGACCGGCTTTTATGGGCAATTTTTTCCATACCAGAAAAAACATATGTTTCCTGATTCAAAAGATTAAACCGGTATTTTTCCTCTTTTATCCCGGGACATTGATCGGCAAGGAACAGATAAACAGCAGGGGATAAATGGTTAGATAATATATGCCGTATCACCGATCTATCGGTAATCAACTTCATGCCAAAACGTGAACGAAGTTTGATCATCAACCTGTTCATCGTTGGCGACTTCAACGATTTGTAGACGGCATAGGTATCGTGGTGCATTTTATATGGCATGAAATTCAGCATCTCCCAATTACCACAATGGCCAAGGCAGGCAATTACATTTCGACCAGAGTTTATATACTGGTCTATCAGTCCTAGATTTTTAAATGTTATTTTCTTGTCAAGTACTTCTGCAGGAACGGATACCCCCTTTACAATCTCCGCAAAATAGGCAGAAAAGCACATGTAGAACTTTTTGATGATAGCATGAATTTCCCCATATCGCTTCTGCGGAAAAGAGCGTGTAATATTTTGAACGACTACCTCTTTCCGATATCCAACCATATAAAAGCTAAGAAAAAAAACAAAAGATCCAACTGCATAAAGAACCGTCATAGGCAGCAAACTTAGGGCATAGATGACTACATAGATACCTTTATATGTTACAGTTTGCAAGAATGGCTTCATTTTCATTGATTAAAATTTCATTTTCAAACCAAGCGACGCATATGCAGAAGCGGTGAAATAATAATCATTATCGGCAGCAAAAACGCCTTTCAACGTCCTGTCGCTGTAAGAAGCAGGTCGGTATAGATTAAATCCCGCCATACCAGTCAGGGACAATCCTATATCGCCAAACTTTATTTCCGGACGAAAGCCGGTGACAATATACTGATGAGAGAATATCACATCCTTGCCGTCTTTATTAAGCAAAGCGGCCTGGCCGTTCATTTCCATGGCATAGGATAGTTTGAACATGTCATTGAAATCATAACCTGCCGACACGTCCAGGCCGTCGACCAGTTCAATATTCACATCGAACTTTCCGTTGGTTTTCCATTTAAGGTAAACAGCGGGAAATACCATCGGATAACCTAGAGAGCTGTTTATGGCCAAACCTCCTCCTATATCCAGATTGGATTTCAGGTGGCGGACAAAAACGACGCTGCCGCTTGCGAGCATATTGTTAAAGCTGATTTTGGAGAGATCCGCAGAGCGTGTAAATACGCCCATTCCAACACTCGCCTTCATCGACCATCTGTCATTCAAGGGACGCAGGTGATATATTCCTAACTGCACATTCATAATTTCAGAGACCATGTAGTCTGAGAAGTTTTGGTTTTTCAACGAAACGTATGCCCCGCCAAGACCAATTCCCCAGGCTATCGGACGGTTGTTATCGTTCATTTTTATGGATAGCGGCATGGAGAACGCTCCCTGGTAGATCGTAGCAGAACCTTTGCCATCTCCAATTTTTTCCCTAGGTTTTTCGCCTGGAGGCAGATAGTAGTAGCCAGAATTTCCAATGTGCTCTGTCTTGAACGTAATTTCCTGTGCCTTTCCTTCCTGGTAAAATAGCGTTACCAATGTTGCTGAGAATAATAATATTAATTTCATGTGATTTGGACTTTTCATTGCGTCTATTCTTTTTTTTACGAGCAAAAGAATGACGAATAGAACACAATCGAAAGCAATAGGCGATCGACTTCAGAATCGATTGAATGAAATGCAGGTGGAGGAAAATGAACTGAATTTTTGACCCGGTTCAACAGAATACCAAACATTCAACTATTCCACGATCCCGTCCATCCATTTTAAAAAGTCTGGAACCCGTACCCGGCTTACTAAAACGTCGTGTGGACATACAGGTGAAAAAGAAAGTTTTAGTCGACTATTGAAGTATTTCGCAACATTTTCAATAGCTTTTAAATTCCCGATGCAATTACGCGAAACACGAAAAAACAAACGACTATCAAGTTGCTGCTCCAACTGGTCTAACGTATAGTTAATGATATAGCGCTTATCATGGAAGGTATGAAGAAAAACGACTCCCTCCTCGCTATAGAAATGAGCGACATCTGTAGTTTCTGTGTAATGATAATTTTCTCCTTTCGATATCAGGAATCGATTTTTGGTCTTAAGAGATAGAAATTGCCCAAAATTCTGTGGGTTATTCTTTCTATAAGGATAATGAAAGAGATTTTCGAATTTGAGCAATGCTTCCTCAAGTTCTTTCTCATCGAATGGTTTTAACAGGTAGTCGATGCTGTTCAGCTTAAACGCTTTAACAGCATGTTCATCATAGGCCGTAGTGAAAATAACGGGTGTAGTAATCTCTGCATAATGGAATATCTCAAAGCAATTACCATCGGCAAGGCGGATATCCAACAGAATTAAATCTACCGAAGATGATTTCAAAAAATCGATGGTGTCGACGACTGTCTTAGTATGCTTTTCCAACAGGTAGCCAGGACGTAACTTGCTCATCATCCGTTTCAGTTCTTCGTATGCGAAACGTTCATCTTCTACAATGAGGTACTTCATGGTTTGATATAAGGAATTTTCACGATAAACATCTGGTCAGTGTGCTCAATGATGACATCTTTTCCATATAACTTATACTGTTTGGTAATGTACTTCAACCCGATGCCGCTTTTATCCACATCGTTAGACGGTTGAATATTGTTTTCGACCGTAATATAATCGCTGTCAATCGTAATTTTAATATTCAATAATGCTTCTTCTATTGCGATATTGTGTTTAAAGGCATTCTCTATCAGCAGCTGTAGGGTAAGCGGAATAATCTTATTCTTTTCGAAGCCAGCAGTTTTACTTACTGTAAGAGAGAAGGAGTCTTCAAACCTCATTCTCATCAGGAATATATAGGAGTCCAGGGTGTCTAATTCTTCTGCGACAGACACAATCGGCTGCCTGGTAAGTGAAAGCACGTACCGATACGTTTTTGACAGCGCTTTTGTGAACTTATTCGCGTTGTCTGGATTTATATAGATTAAAGAAGATAATACATTGAGTGAATTAAAGAGGAAATGCGGGTTTATTTGTGCTCTTAATGTTTCGTGCTGGAATAATAGTACTTCCCGTTTCGCTTTTTCAGAATTGGCAATTGCTTTTTGTTCGGACTGGAAATAGTAGATCAGTTCGAATACCAACAGGATAGGAATATTCGCAGCCATCCCGAAAGCAAACTTTACCAGGAAAGGTGGCATCCCTTCTTTAGATATATTAAGCACATTATATATGATGTAATTGAAGAACCATAACAATATCAGGCAGATTACGATTATCCCTGCAATGCCTGCCATAATTCGGTAAAAAATATTCCTCGAATAGGGTAAGTACTTATTCAGGAATAGCAACAATTGATAATCAGCTATACACATCGTAAAGATGACTGCATAATGGGCAGATAGTTGAACATGGAAGTTACTCCATAAATCCTCTTTCATCAGGATAATGCTGAACAGCATCTGACACAAAGCATAAATAAGTGTTGAAGCGAAAAAGATTAGAAGATTTTTCGTGCCGATGTTCTTAATACGACCCATATTTCAAAAATAGAGTTTCCCTGAGAGGTAAACGATCAATCTCTTGAATTTCTGATGAAGTTCATTTTTAAGGTGATGAATTTCATCTTTTACACCCGTTCCTTACAAAGAGTGAGGCGTTTAAATAAAAAACCGCCTCATAGTTGATATGAGACGGTTTTGTTGACATAGGTAGTATTGAATTTTTGTATTAGTTATAACCGGGGTTATTCCCGAACTCTACTCCATTAAGCAAAGCATTAAGCTCTTCCTGACGGATAGGTCTCAGACGGTGGAAATTTTGAACGTCTACAATGTCAGGATTTCGCTCTTTAATAAAATTTACAAATTCTTGTCCATTGTTGCCATACAACATACGCTTTAGGTCAAACCAACGCATATATTCGCCGCAAAACTCTCTTGCACGTTCTTCCAATATAAAATTAGTTGTTATATCACCCGCCGAGACCTGCATGTCTGCAGTTTTTCCTGGCAATGCCGCACGGGTTCTTAGAACATTTATCGCCGTTGCTGCCCGATCTGAATTACCTAATTGAAATTCTGCTTCGGCAATGATCATATACATTTCAGCCAAACGCATCACGATTATATCCCTTGTACCAACTCTGGAATTAGCTGCTGCACGGCCAGGGTCCATAAACTTTTTCAACGTTACATAATCCCTCGTTCCTGCTCTGATTTTGCCTTCGGCATCATAGATGCTGTCACGGTCAATTACAATGTAAGGACGGAAAGCTTCATTGGTTATTCTTTTTTTGGTGATGTACAAGGCTGTATCAATACCTGGACGTATCACACTTCCTGTAAGAACCGGATTTTTCTGAAACTTAGATATGTTTGCGGGCGTCCACTGAAACGGGTCAGTTGAGTTGGCAATCCATATCTCCTGAAATGATGCCTGATACCTGGCGTCCTTAGTTTCATCAAAGTAATCCAATAACTGCAAGGTCGGCATTAGCCTGCGTTCGCTATCCAGCCCATATTCCAGGCTTGCTTGAAGGGCAGGTTTTAGGTCTCCTGTATAAGGCGTTTGGAAAGTCATAAACACCCGGTTTGCATTGTCTTCAATGTTTAAACCGGTATTAGTGGAGATACTGATCGTGTAAAGCGCTTCTATGTTGTGGCCATTTTCATTACTAGTATAATCCCATAATGCAGTAGGATTGGCGTGCAAATCGATTCCAAATTCAAGTTTTCTGTTAATTACATCTTGAGCCACATCCCGTGCCCGGCTGAAAAAACCGTTAGCCTCAGTTGTATTTCCAGCAGCTAAAGAGTAATAAGCCCTTGACAGTAGGGCTCTCGCTAAAAATCCCAATGCAGATTTTTTGCTGGCGCGGCTGTATTCAAGTCCCCATTGTTGTTGGGTTGGAAGATTAGCTGCAGCAAACTCAAGGTCAGATATAATTAAATTATAAAAATCGTTCACCGAACTCCTGGTAGCAGTCAACTCAGGCTCTTTAGTCTCCTGAGTACGCAGCATGACGCCTCCCCAGGTTTCTACAATGTGCCAATAATAGAAGGCTCTTAGGAAGCGTAATTCGCCTTCCCTTTTATTCCGTTCATTAATATCCGTGAAACCAGCATCTCCAATCCGATTAATTCCGGCATTACATAGGTTTATACCTTTCCATAGTTCCCTCCAAGTGGCCCTGACCGGGTTACCCTGTAAAGAATTAAGTCCGACATACTTCGTAAGCTGTTGTGCGTAACCATTCTTCTCGCGGTTAAACCAAAGGTCTGTTCCGCTTTCACCCATGAAAATGCCGTCTTCTTTACTGTACCAGTTTCTTTGGTCTGAATACGCCGCATTTACAAGAGTAATAAAGCCGTCCGGAGTACTCCAGGCAGCATCTGCAGTAGCACCTGATGGATTATATTCCTCTAATTTTCGGCAGCCATTTAGTCCGGAAATTAAAACGCCAACCATACATCCAGTATATATATATTTAATAAGTTTCATAAGATTCTCTATAATATAAGTTTAAGATCATAAAATCGCATACTATAAATCAAAGTTTACACCCAGTACAAACTGACGGCTTAAAGGTGATGATTCTGAACCTCCTCCTTCTGGATCATATCCCTTCAACAAGTCGTTTTTTGCAATAGTGAAAATATTAGAACCCGTGGCATAAATCCTCACTCTTCCTGCAGATATCTTATCAGTTATCCGTTTCGGCAAGGTATATCCTAGGGTCACATTCCTGAGTTTAAAGTACGATCCATCAACATAAGTAAGAGTCTGATAGCCCGTATAATTAGTCAAAGGTTGTCCATAAAGAGGACGAGGGTAATCATTACTTGGATTTTCAGGCGTCCAATAGTTTATCACAGCATAGGTATTGCCTATGCCCGATGGATTGTATCTTCCCAGAAACTCTGCATCAATAGTCTGTCCCACCCTTGCAATCAGGAATAGATTCAGATCAAAATTTTTGTAGCTAAATGTATTCTGGAAACCTCCGATCCAGTCAGGCACTGTCGAGCCAATATAGGTCAGATCTTTAGCATCAATAATAAAATCACCATTGAGGTCGGCTAGCTTTATATCCCCTGGCTGAAAAGCTGTCGAACCAAATTTATAACTGGAGGCCGTAGCCAATTCATCCGTCTGCCAAATTCCCAACTTGCGGTAAGTATAAAATGAGCTGATTGGTCGACCTAGCAAGAGCGAATTCTCTTCCTGTCCTGAGGCTGCGATAATATCTATTCCATTAATTAGCTCTGTGATCTTTTCTTTGTTTCTGGCAAATGTAAGGGTGGAGGACCAGCGGAAATCTGGTTTCTGGATGTTGGTAGAATTTATAGTGAGCTCGATACCTCTGTTTTTAGTTTCAGCTATGTTTTGAAATATACTACCAACTCCAGATGAGAAGGGAAGATTTCTCGGAAGCAGAATATCGCTTGTAACTGTATTGTAAAACTCCATTGAAGCACTTACCCGGTTATTCAATAACCCAAGATCTAATCCAATATTGGTGGAAGTTGATCTTTCCCAGGTTAGATTCGCATTTGCTACTGTGCCCTCAAACTGATAACTGGGTGCTGCAACGTCTCCAAATCCCATTCTGCTTAGCGGAGTTAAAAGGCTTTGGGTATCATAAGGATCTATATTGAAATTACCCGAAGCGCCATAACTTGCTCGAAGTTTAAGGTTTGAGAAGGTTGACTTCAGCGGGCTGAAAAAACTTTCATCACTGATATTCCAGCCTAGAGCTAAAGAAGGAAAGAAATCCCATTTCTTCCCGGCAGATAAACGGGATGCACCATCAAAACGACCGGAAGCTGTAAATAAGTACCGCCCTTTGTAACTGTAATTCAGCCTTCCTGCGTAAGCCATATTGGTCCATCCTACATATTCAGTAGAAATATCCCTCGCTCCAGCGTCCGCGCTTGTTGAACCAAGGTTATAAAACAATTGAGAAGAAAGCACTTGCCTTACACCCTGCGCGAAGGTTTCATCTGCGTCACTTTGTATATAGCTTGTAATACCTGTCAAGGTAACCGTATGATCCTGCATTTCCCTGGTGTATGTCAAGACATTATCCCAGTTTATAAAACGATTGAATTCATTGGTGACAGATGCTTCAGAAAACCCGGTGGTATATCTGTCTAATGACTCTCCTCCATTGAAAATACCACGTTTGTTAAAATTGAATACGGTGGCTAGATTGGACTTGAACGTCAGGCCTTTAATTGGTGTCAATTCAATATAACCGTTAGCCCTGATGTTCGTTCGCAAATTTTGATCTCTGGCAACAAAATCAGAAGCTTCATCCGCCAAGGGGCTTATTGAACCGGCCGCCTCACCAGCAGACAAAAGTGGATAAAGGTCTACTTGTCCGTTTTCGTCGTAAGCAGTACCCAAAGGTGCAACGGACATCACTTGTCCAAGAGGATCATTTCTAAGATGCTGTCTTGAATAAGTTATTTGAGTTTGCACACCGGCTTTCGCCCATTTATTTACAACTTGATCTATATTGAAGCGCCCGGTATATCTGTTAAAATCACTGCTACGCAACATCCCAGTCTCCTTAAAATAACCCAGGGAACCGATGATTCTTGTTCTTTCAGAACCGCCATTTACTGTTACGTTATGGCTTTGCTGATAGCCATTCTGGATGATCAGGTCATGCCAGTCGATCCACTGGCCATTCTGATAGGCATCGAACTCTCCAGTTTCAGCAAATACATTCCTGTCATCCTCCGGACTGGCCCAGATTCCTCTGGTAACCCCGGCTTCTCTCCTAAGGCGAACATAATCGTCACCAGTTTTTAATTTGGGAAAACGGTAATCGCTAACACCTGCATAAGCATTGTAACTAACCTTAGTTTTACCTGCCACACCTTTCTTTGTAGTCACAATGATCACACCATTGCCACCCTGCGAGCCGTAAATTGCAGTAGAAGATGCATCTTTTAACACATCAATCGACTCAATATCATTCGGGTCCAAAGTGCTTATATCCCCTCCCTGAAAACCGTCAATAATATACAATGGAGCATTCCTCTCATTCAAATCATCTCTATCTGCGATGGATCGAGTCCCCCTAATAACAATATTAGTACCAGCCCCTGGCTCGCCGGAAGACCTAACTATATCAGCTCCCGATATCCTTCCCTGTATAGCTTCTGCAGCGTTATGGGTCGGAACGCGAGTAATATCTTCAGCTTTAACAGAAGACACCGCTCCCGTAAGATCCCGCTTTTTAACAGCGCCATACCCGATTACCACTACTTCATCAAGTGCAGCAGCATCTTCGCTTAAAGTAATACCAATTCTCGCCTGTCCCGGACTTACAGAAACCTCCTTATCAGTAAAGCCTAGATACTTAACAACTAAAGTGACCGGCGCATCTCCCGGAATACTCAAAGAAAAATTACCGTCGATATCTGTTGAAGCTCCACGAGTAGTTCCTTTCACAATAACACTTGCACCAGGCAAAGGCTCACCCGTGGTTGACGTTACTGTACCTGTAACCGTATAATCCTTAGATTCGCTATTAGCCGCTTTGATAACAATCATTTGCTCTATCAGCTCAAAGGCAAGCGGCTGTCCTTTGAGAACCTGTTGCATAACCGACTCAATACCGGCATTCTCTGCAAACACAGAAATCTGCTGATTAAGATTGACCTGATCCTGACGGTAAAAAACCGTATAGTCACTGCTCTTTTCAATCTTTTTAAACATTTCTTTAACCGTTGTCCTGGTTTCATTGAGGTTAAAGTTCTTTTGAGAATAAACAGCGGCATGTATCTGCATGATGCCGGTGAATATCAAAATAGTAATAAGCTTCATAGCTTTTAATATTTTTCGCCATGCAGGAACAGCGAATAGAGAAATTCTACACGAAAAAATCATAGATTTGAGAATTATTAGTTAATACTGTGCTTCCCCAAGCTCTGGGTATTAGCTATTTAATTTTTAGAAGATTCCGGGGTGTTAGCGCATCCCGGTTTTTTTAGTTTTCCTTTTTTTAAGTCATACTTAATTGTTTAGTTTATGATTAATTAGTCAAATAAGATTATTGGTCTTTATCGATTGTGATCTGTGATCCCTCTGTGTGACAGGTTATTGGAGTTGTTTCTTCTATTACTTTTAGAACTGCCGAAATACTTCGTATGTTTTTAAAAGTTCCGACATATTTCAAATTTTTCAGCGACTCATCCGCAATCAAAATCTTTACATCATAACGCCTTTCAAGAACCCGCATAATATCTTCAAAAGTGTCCCCGTCAAATACAAGTACATCTTCTTTCCAACCATTATACTCGTTTACTTCCTGCGGATCTATCTGTAATACTTTCACAGGTTCAGCATGCAAATGCTTATTAAGTTCAGGACTTGAGTGCTGAGCGTTTACACGATGAGTATTTATACTCAGCACCTGGTTTGCATCAAGGAAAACCTTGCTTTCAGATCCTGATCTTTGATTTATCTTGCCTTCAACCGAAACCTTACCTTCGACTACAGCAGTTTCGAACACGTTTTCATCAGGATAGGCTTTAACATTAAACACTGTCCCTACGTCTCTTATAGTAAACCGATCTGTTTTAACCAGGAAGGGAATGTTCGTTTTGGCAGGTGCAATATCAAAATAGGCTTCCCCTTTCAAGTAAATAGTTCTGTTTTTTTCTCCAAAGTTTTTCGAGTAAGTAATCTGGCTACCCGCATTTACCCAAACCAGGCTGCCATCAGGTAACGTTAGTTTTCTTTTTGCACCCTTGGGAACACTCAGCGTCACCATCGAGTCAAATGCTCTATTTTTTTGATAACGATAGAGACCGGCAATACAAGCCAGCATAAGGCAAGCTGCAACGGCCATTTTTGACCAGAATGTTGTTTTTTTATAAAAAGGTATTGTTGTTTTTTTCAGGAAAGATAAATAGGCCTGGTCAACATCGATAAGATCCTGATTGGCATAAAAACTGTTATGCCAGGCTTCATAAAGCTCAATATAATACTTCTCATGCTCAGGCTTGCTCCTAATCCACTCCTTTACTTCAGCAGATTCAGTCTCGTCGGCCTGACCGGTGATGTATTTTACTAATAGGTTTTTAACGGTCTCGTTCATTAACGTCTATAAGACAATTAAAAAGACCAAAACCCCCAAAATTCTTTTAAAAAATTGATTTTTTATCTTTTCGATCTTCTTCAAACGCCTTACGTATGCGTCTGAGATGCATAGTAAGTTATACGCCCCCGAATACCATCAGCAAAAAAACAAATAAATGCTTCAAACAGGCTCGCATTCTTTCTAGTGCTATGGTCATGTGACGTTCAACTGTTTTAGGTGATATATTCAGTTGCTGAGCGATCTCCTTATTTTTTAGTTGTTCAAACCTGCTAAGTTTAAAAACTTCCCTGCATTTTTCCGGTAAGTCTTGGATAGCCTTCTGTATCTGTTCAGCCAGCTCTTTTTCCTGATAAGGATTTCTACTTACTTCCGGAATTTCTGAGAGCATGTTATGCCTCGCCAAATAGTTTACATATTCGCTTTCAATCTTTTTGTGTTTGAGGTAATTAAGACAACGATTCTGAACCATCCTATATAGATAGGCATTGGCAGAACTGTTAAATTTCAAAAAGTCTTTTTGAGCCCAAAGATAAGTGAAAGTATCAGACACAATTTCCTCTGATACCTGTAGATCGTTAACGAACTTATTGGCAAAGACAGAAAGCCTGGAGTAGTATTTTCTAAACAGCTCTTCAAATACCTTTTCCTCACTGAGCTGACTATTCCCTTCAACCGGTTTATCGGCAGTTAAAGTGACAGCACTCATTATAGAGGTAATTGTTTCGGCCATTATTGTATTGATCTTTAATTGATTCGAGAAAGAAGAATGACAAACATCGCATTTTGTTTTAACATAACGATAATATTGAAATCTGTTTTCTATTCCAATGACGTAAAGTGCAGCTGTTTATTATCTCTCATTTTGAAAAGGAACGCAATTTGAAACTCGGCAAGCGAACTGCGATAAAGATTTTTAAATTTGTGAGATGACTATTGAGGAACTAGAAGAATTTTTTAAAGGCCGCGAATTACCTAAAGAAGTACAGATAAACAGGGCTGTCAGGATTACGGATGTTCAGCTTTTTTTAACAACGGGTATTGCGCAGGTGAAAGCCAGGGGAACAACAAATCCATGCTACTGGCATCTTTTAGAACTAAGGGAACATCTGCTTAAAATGGATTCAGGAGAAATGCAGGAACAATAGTCTTATCGTTTATCTTTGAAAAATGCCGGTTCAATCTTACATAGGTTTAAAGCAGCTGCTCTTGCGCATTCAGAATCAGCTAAGAGGTGGTTTTCCCGCTTCTTACTGGATCAGAGCCGAGGTTGCTGGCATAAGAAGAACCGGTTCTCATATCTATTTTGAGCTGCTCGAATTGGAGCGCGGTGTTAAGGTTGCGCAGGTCAAAGGCTGTGCCTTCTACGGCGAGGGAACTACAGCTATTTCCGACTTCGAAAAAGTAACAGGACAGAAGTTTATCGAGGGAATAAAAATAGGCTTAAGGGTATCCGTTAACTATCATCCTGTATATGGCCTAAGCCTGGTACTTTGTGAGATTGACGCTCAACTCACTCTCGGAGGAATTGAACTTCAACGTAAACAGACGCTTGAAAAGCTGCTGGCCGATCATCCCGGCATTATTCGGCTACAGGATGGCAATTATATCACCCCGAACAAACTCTTGCCTTTGCCCAGGGTAATTCAACACATCGCCCTTCTGACTTCAGAGACCTCGGATGCGTATAACGATTTCATGCACTGCCTGCAAAGCAATTCGTACCAATATAACTTTCATGTTGACGTCTATAGTGTTTTAGTACATGGATATGGTGCGGCCACTTCCCTAGCCCAGGCGCTGCATAAACTTACTCAGTCCGGTATGAGATATGACGCTGTGGTGATCAGTCGTGGTGGTGGAGCTCCTGCAGATTTTCTTCCTTTTGACGATTATCATCTGGCATTGCAACTGGCTCGTATGCCCATACCTGTGATCACCGGCATAGGACATCATATGAACCAGGGAATATGTGATTTTTTTGCCCGTGTACATACCAAAACACCAAGTATCGCTGCCCAGTTTATCATTGATCGTAACCATTCCTTCGAAAAGCAATTGCTGTCCTTATCGGCCAGCATTAAAAGCAAGGGTATTCAGCTCCTTGGGAAAGAGGGAAATGATTTTCAAAGAATGAAGAGGGAACTTAACTTCGCATTAGAGGGTCTGGTAAGGAACAAGCAAGTAAAGCTCAGTAATTTTCAAAGAACTATATTTCACAAGGCCACCGAACTATTAGTATCTGGAAAACATCAGTTAAAGAACAAACAGTTGTACTTAAGCAGTAAATCGCAGCTGCTCCTTCACAGATATGAAAAAGAGCTCGCCGAAAAAGCGCTGACCTTTACCTTTATACCAAAGCAGATCATCCGTGCAGAAAAGCAAAGATCACTGGCATTTCAAAAGCAATTGCTTAGCAGGTTACCACAGGTGGTAGATCTTCAGAAACGGGAATTAAATAGCTTAAAGGATAATATCCAGAATTTAAGTCCCGAAAAAATACTAAAGCGCGGATTTGCGCTTATAAAAAAAAATGGAAAGATTATATCTGACTCTTCAGATGTTAACCCAGGAGATTCATTACAGATTGTACACCAACAGTTTCTCATAGATACTGAAGTAAAAAATAAAACTGATTATAATGGAAATGAATTTAACGTATGAGCTGGCTTACCAGGAGCTGGAAGAAATATACGACCTGATTAATAACGAGCAGGTCTCGATTGACGAGCTAGCCACTAAGGTGAAGAGAGCTGCCGTGCTTATTAATTTTTGCCAGGACAAGTTGCGATCTACCGAGGCGGAGATCAATGGGATAATAGTGGAAATGAATAATACGGAGAAGTCAGACGCTGGTAACAGCACAGCCAGAGAATCCGGAACTAGCGAGTTGTTTTAATTAAATCATTCTACTAGTATTTCTACCCTATATAATGAAGATATTTTTAACTTGCATAATCGTTATCCGATGATTCGCAGTGACCATGCAAATTTCTACATGGTCTGCACGTAAATCCATTTTTTACTATTATCCCGGTAATTACAGGCGTATACCCGTGGCCCTGTGTCACACTTTCTCGTACCTGTCACTTTGTCACTTCCTAAAAAAGCTATACACAAAAACAGTGTATGGAACAGAAAGAAACGTTTGTAAATCGAGAGAACAAAGGTCAGCCGTTTGATAAACGGTTAATCAAAGAGATTGTAAAGCTGGTTGAAGAAGGCTTGCCACGAAGAGAAGCAGTAGCGCGCTATGGAATGAGCAAAGGAACGTTGAGCGAGTGGATGAAGATCTATGGCTCGGATCAGTATCGGACGAATAAAAGGCGTACGTACAAGCCGGCAGAAAAGCGGAGTGTTTTACGGGCTATTGAGTCAGGAATGACAGCCAGAGAAGTACAAATTGCTTTTGGGATAACCAATGCCCATATGGTTCGGGCTTGGGTTAGAGAAGCTAAACAAGAAAATGCCGACCTTAGCCTAACTAAATCCACTACACCCCTTATGGCTGAACCATCAAAGAAAAGCGACAATGATCAGGTGCAGGCACTTCAACAAGCCCTGGCAGAGGCAGAACTAAAGATTAAAGCCCTTGACACTCTGATTGATATTGCCGAAGAGCAACTTAAAATCAATATCAGAAAAAAGTCTGGTGCCAGGCAGTCTCAAAAATGAAACAGGACTATCCCAGCAAAGGAATAGCTACACTGTGCAGACTGTTTGGCAAAACACGACATGCCTATTATGATCATGGATGGCGCCT